>CAWCTL010000001.1:0-539711 GCA_963798575.1 uncultured Alphaproteobacteria bacterium
CGCGGCCTTGCTCGATCTACGCCTCTCCCTGCCGGGAGGGCGCACGATCATATCAAAGAAATGTCACCCCGGTGAGCATCGTTCCCACAACATTCGCTTGAGGGTCCGGTCGCACCAAAACAGCGTGTGGGCGAGCGCCGCCGCGACGTGGAGGACAATCAGGGCGGCAAGCAAGACGGCTGACGCCACGTGAACGGCATGTGCGAGCCGATATGTCGGCAAATCGGGTGTCAACGGATAGGGCAATGCAAACAAGCCGAACACGAAAGTCGGCACGCGCACCGGTGTGGTCGTTACCATCAGCCAGCCCGACAAAGGCATCGCGACAAGAAGCCCATAAAGAGCGATATGCGCTGCTTTAGCGGCGATCAGTAAAGACGGCGCAGCGGGCTCGGGCCTCGGTGCGGTCGTGATGATGCGAAGGCAGAGCCGCGCGACGGTAAGGGCCAAGACCGCGAAGCCGATGCTCTTGTGCGTCTGTGTCAACTCGAACCGCCGGCCCGGATCATGGACCAGTTGCACCATATAGACGCCGAGGCGCGAGCATCCCGAGCACCAGCGCCGCGCTCACCCAATGGATAAGCCGCAGCGCGCGCGGCCAGGCAGCGTCGCTTTCATTCATTGGTCAGCGCGCTTCATCGGTCAGGGCGCGCGTCTTTACGGTGATCTCAAGCGCATCGTCGATCAGGGGAACGCCAAAGGCCATGCCGAATTCCGAGCGCGTAATCGTGCCCGTCGCGACAAAAGCGACCGCGCTTTCCTTGGCCGATGGGTCGCTGTCGACATTGACCGTGAGCGTGATCGGCTTGGTTACGCCGAGCATCGTGAGATTGCCTGTGACACGCGCGGTCCTGGCATTTAGCTTCTCGACCTGCGTCGAGTTGAAGCTGAGAGTTGGAAATTTCGCGACGTCCAGCAGGGCAGCGTTCTTCACAAAGTCGTCGAAGCTTTGAGAACCGAGTTCGATTGACGCGGACTCGACGGGTGAAGCTGGTGAAGCTTTTCGCCGGACGCGTGAAGTCGATGAGGATGCGGCCCGAATAGCGGGTGAAGTAGCCCCGCGTTGTCGGAAAGCCCACGGCATCGATCTTGAACCCGATCGATGTATGCGCCTCGTCGATGCGCCAGCCTTGGGTCGGCGTCGCGGCGCGCGTATCGGTGCAACTCAGAAGCACGAGCGTACAGACCGCGACGAGCCGTCGACATGCCCGCACGTCGCGCTCGGGCATCGGGGTACGCATGTACATGGCGATCCTTCGACCTGTTGCTGATTGTCTCTGTTTGCACGGGTCGTCTGCCGCAAGCCAGGCACGAATTCGTGAGCCTTTCGTTGCTCATCCGTTGCGTGATCTTGATCCAACGATGACCGAAAAAAGCCGTTATGCCTTCACGCCTGCGCGTGCGCGCGCCACCAACTCGATCGCATCGACGATCGCCTGATAGCCGGTGCAGCGGCAGTAATTGCCGGAAAGATGCTCGCGGATTGTCTCGCGTGATGGCACGCCGCCGCGGGCCAGGAGTTCCGCCGCGCCGATAAGCATTCCCGGCGTGCAATAGCCGCATTGCAGCGCATTGCGCTCGCGGAACGCGAGCTGCAGATCGGCGATCGCTCCTGTGTCGGACAGGCCTTCGATTGTTTCCACCACCGCGCCGTCACACTGCACCGCAAGCACGAGGCAGCCGCGCACGACGTCGCCGTCGAGCAACACCGTGCAGGCGCCGCACACGCCGTGCTCACAGCCGACATGCGTGCCGGTGAACGAAAGATCGTCGCGCAGGAAATCAACCAGCGTCTTTCGCACGTCGACATGCGCGGCAACGTCTTCGCCGTTCACACGGACGCTGATGTCGAGGTTGCGCGCGCTCAATGTGGGACCCGGCGGAAACTTGTTCCCTTGCATTGATAGCATTGTGCGCGCCGGCGGCACAGGGGTCGCTCCAGGCGCCTTTACGTCGTCGAACGCTCGATTGTTCCAGGCGCTTGGGTCTGCACCCGGCCTTGCCACTGACCGGCACGGCTGATAGCCTCGTTATATCGCACGCAATATAATGAAAATGTGGCTAGTCGATTTGTATCGGCGGCCAAGTGCGATCAGCGCTATATCGAATTGAAAATAACGATTAGCCAAGGAGGAAACAAACATGGATACGTTCACAGATGCGGGCGCGCTCGACAGCCGGCTCGGCGCACCAGCAAAGGCCTTCGTAGGTCGGCGCAATAAGCTCCTGATCGACGGTAAGCTTGTTGATGCTGCATCCGGCAAGACGTTCCCCGATTACAATCCCGCCACCGGGACCGTCCTGGCGCAAGTAGCAGAGGCCGATGCCGAAGATGTCGACCGTGCCGTCAAGGCGGCCCGGCGCGCTTTCGATGGCGGCCCCTGGAGCAAGATGTCGCCGTCCGACCGCGGCAAGCTGCTCTGGAAGCTCGCGGCGCTTATCGAGCAGAACAGCGACGAATTCGCCGAGATCGAGTCGATCGACAACGGCAAGCCCGTCGCGGTCGCCCGCATGGCGGATGTTCCGCTTGCCGTCGATATGTTCCGATACATGGGCGGCTGGGCCACCAAGGTCACCGGCTCGACCATCCCGCTCTCCTTCCCCGGCGACTTTTTGTCTTACACGCTGCGGGAACCGGTCGGCGTCGTCGGTCAGATCATTCCCTGGAATTTCCCGCTGCTGATGGCCGCGTGGAAACTGGCGCCCGCATTGGCGTGCGGCTGTACGGTCGTGCTCAAGGCGGCCGAACAGACGCCGCTCAGCGCGCTGCGCCTGGCCGAACTGGTGTTGGAGGCCGGCTTCCCCGCCGGTGTCATCAACATCCTGGCTGGCTACGGCGAAACCGCGGGCGCCGCGCTTGCGGCGCACGACCTCGTCGACAAGGTCGCTTTCACCGGCTCGACCGAAGTGGGCAAGCTGATCGTGAAGGCTGCGGCCGGAAACCTCAAGAAGGTCTCGCTGGAGCTCGGCGGCAAGTCGCCGGCGATCGTGTTCCCCGATGCCGACCTCGAGCGCGCCATTCCCGGCACGGCGATGGGCATCTTCTTCAACCAGGGCCAGACCTGCTGCGCCGGCTCGCGCCTGTTCGCGCATAAGAAGGTGTTCGACCAGATGGTCGAAGGCATCAGCAATGTGGCCAAGTCGATCAAGCTCGGCCCCGGTCTCGATCCCGAGACGCAGATGGGACCGCTGGTATCGGAGGAGCAGTTCGCACGGGTCACCGGTTACATCGAGTCCGGCAAGAAAGACGGCGCCAAGATCAAGACCGGCGGCACCAAAGGCGGCGGCGGCGGCTATTTCGTGACGCCGACCGTGATCACCGACACCAAGCCGGACATGAAGGTCGTGCGCGAAGAGATCTTCGGGCCGGTCCTGGTGGTCGAATCGTTCGATGACAGCGACCTCGACCGCATCGCCAAAGAAGCCAACGATACGGTCTACGGCCTTGCCGCCAGCGTCTGGACGCGCGACGGTGGGGTGGCGCACAAGATGGCGAAGCGGTTACGCGCCGGAACTGTGTGGATCAATTGCCACAACGTCTTCGACGCAGCGCTCCCGTTCGGCGGCTACAAGCAATCGGGCTGGGGACGCGAGATGGGCGAAGAGGTGCTGCACAACTACACCGAGATCAAAGCGGTGACGACGGCCCTCTAGAGTCGAAGCAGCCTCGGCGGCGGAGTTCGTCCAACTCCGCCGTTCGGGTTTTCCTGACATTCGAACAGGCATGGCCGCGAATGGTCGAAGGCGAGCCGCGCTGTGGCGTCAACCTTGCGCCGGCGCGAGTTTTGTTGGCGCCGGCAGACTAAGGACGCGCTTTCCGGGCGAGCTGTAATAGTCCCAGGCCTTCTCGTGAGCGAGATAGACAAAGGGGCCGACCACGAAGCCGAAGGCTGAAAGGCCCGCCGCCGTGGCGAGGTCGCCGACCACCACGTAGATCGTCGTGAAGTCCATCGCGGTGGCGATGGTCCGAAAGGTGACGGTCTTGGCCAGCGCCCGACTGATCGTAAATCCTTTCCGACCGGCCGCCGGCGCCTTTGCGTTCGGCCGAAGTGGCAACACAGTCGGGATGTCGACCGTTTCGGCAGGGCCGAAATAATTCCAAGCCGTTTCGTGAGCAAGATAGAACAACGGGCCGACGACGAAGGCGAAGGACGACAGGCCGGCCGCCGTTGAGGCTTCGCCGATCACCACGTAGTTCGAGGTGAAGTCGAGCGTCGTGACGATGATCCGAAAGGTGATGGTCTTGGCGACCGCCTGCTTGATTCCGAGGCCGGCAGCGGTCGCTGGCTGTGCCTTGACGCCCGGCCGCTCCGGCGAAGGAGCCGCGGGCTCCGTCAGTCGCCGGACCGTCGCATCGAACAGCGGCTGCAGACGCCGACGCGCTTTCGGCAAATATTTGGGCGCCAGCACGGCGGCGCCGCCAATCACCAGGCCCGGGATCAGTGCCACTTCCAACAGAGCGACACCGGCGGCGATTACCCCGATGGTCGCCGCCGCGGTCACGAAATCTTGGGTGGGTTTCGCCCTGTCGCCGGCGGGGGCCGATGCCCGGTCGGTCGGTCTGGATTTGCGGTCAACGTCGACGTTGTGTTTCTGCACGGCACTATTCCATTTTCGTGGGCGCTGCCACGCAGTGCTGGGAGTTGATCCCCAAGCCTGCACCAAAGAATGCTCTCCGCGTGTTTCTAGAACGTGCGGAGCACCTGCGGCAACTTCAGCGCATACTTATGAACGTTAGATGACGCAGCACAACAGGCGTTTACTCCAATGTCCTTTTTCCTCACGACGCGCTTGCGGACATGCCGCACGCACATTTCGATTTTGGCTTCACCAGGTAGCCTCTCGGCGTTATTGCCGTCCGGCGACGTTTTAACCTTGTTGGAGCGCCAAAGCGCTCGCCAATGAGCCGCGTACTCCGGCAAAAACCCGCCAGGACGTAAAGCTCGGAAAACCATGCCGGCACGCATGGAGTGCGCCGCCAAATCGTGCCAACGTCGGAAAACACGCCGAGGGTAACCGGCGAATGCCATTCCACTATCAGGGGCTGAAAATCGTGCCGGAGAACTTGACTGACATCATCGAGGAACTCGTCCTTGCCAATCGCATCCTGTCCAATGAAGGCGTGCTCGATGCCTTCGGCCATGTCAGCGTGCGCCACCCGTCCGATCCCGATCGGTACCTGCTGTCACGGTCGCGCTCGCCGCTTTCGGTCGAGGCCGACGACATCGTCGAATACAAGCTCGATTCCGAGCCGGTAAAGCGCCAGACCGCGCGGCCGTATTCCGAGCGCGTCATCCACGGCTGCATCTATCAGGCGCGGAGCGACGTCATGGCGGTGTGCCACAATCACGCGCCCGCCCTTCTGCCGTTTTGCGTCGCCGGCAAGCCAATCGTTCCCGTCTTCCATGTCGGCGCCGCGATCGGCGAACAGACCCCGTTTTGGGATCAGCACGATGAATTCGGCGCTACCAATCTCCTGGTGGTCAAGCAGGAGGAAGGCCAATCGCTCGCACGTGCGCTCGGAAAACATTCGGTGGTGCTTCAGCGGCGGCACGGCGCCACCGTGGTTGGCGGCAGCTTGAAGGAGCTCGTCTCGCGCTCGATCTTCCTTTGCCAGAATGCCGAATACCAAATGCGTTCCTACATGCTGGGCGCGCCGTCGCCGCTGCGTCCCGGCGAGGTCAAGCTCGCCGGCGACGCCAATCTGACGGCCGCCGTTCTTGCGAGGACCTGGGAATATTGGACGTTGCGGCTGCAAACGAGCGGCTTTTGGCCGCCGAGCGGCACGGCGAAATCCGCAGGCGATGCTCCGCCGAAGCCGGCTCATGCGGCTGCCGATACAGCGGCCGAGAAGAAGAAGCGGCGGTGATATGCTGAAGCTTTCGCGCCGAAAATTGCTGCCGTTTCTCGCCGGCGCCTGTCGGCTTGCGCAGCGCGTTGCGTCCGGCTTCCGCTATGGCCGAAGAAAACACATTTCCCGCGGATTTCGTCTGGGGCGCATCGACGTCGAGCTATCAGATCGAGGGCGCCGTCGAGGAAGACGGGCGCGGCAAAAGCATCTGGGATGTCTATTCGCATACGCCCGGGCGGGTGAAGGGGGGCGACACCGGCGATGTCGCCTGCGACCACTATCACCGCTGGATCGAAGACATCGAATGGCTCGCGCGCGGCGGCTTCAATGCCTACCGCTTCTCGACCGCATGGCCGCGCATTTTACCGGCCGGCGCCGGCGTGGTCGAACATCGCGGCCTCGATTTTTACGATCGCCTTGTCGACGGACTGATCACCCGCGGTATCACTCCGTGGCTTTGCCTCTATCATTGGGATCTGCCGCAGGCGCTGCAGGATCGTGGCGGGTGGGTGAACCGCGACACCGCCGGCCAGTTCGCCGACTATGCGGGGATCGTCGCCCGGCGGTTGGGCGACCGCGTCAAGCACTGGGCGATGTTCAACGAAGCCAACGTTCATGCGCTGTTTGGATACGGCGCCGGCGGTCATGCGCCGGGATTGACAGGCTTGCCCAACTTGCTGGCGGCGAGCCATCACCAAAACCTGGCGCAGGGCCGTGCGCTGCAAGCGTTGCGCGCCGAGCGCTCGGACTTTCGCCTCGGCACCGTGCTCAACCTGTCGCCGGTGCGGCCGTCGTCGGAGAGCGAGGCGGATCGACGTGCCGCCGAGCGGTATGACGCGTTCTGGAACGGCGCCTTTCTCGATCCGCTGTTCAAGGGCGCTTATCCGCCGGCTTTTGCCGGCGCCTTGCGCCGCTGATTGCTGACGGCGATCTAAAAGTCATCCAGCAACCGGTCGACTTCTTCGGGCTCAATTACTATGGGCCCGCTTACATGGCGGATGCGCCGCAAAGCCTCGTCGGGGCGACGTACGGTCCGGTGCCCGTGGGCACGCGCTTTACCGCGATGGGCTGGCCGATCGACGCGGGCGGTCTCACCGAGATCCTGATCCGGCTCCGCGACCATTACGGCAATCCGGACGTGTACGTCACCGAGAATGGCGCCTGCTACAACGATCTGGTCGCGGCGGACGGCACCGTGCACGACGAAGAACGGGTTGCGTATTTCCGCGAGCATCTTGCGGCGTCGCGCGCCGCCATCGCCGCCGGCGTCAAGCTCCGCGGCTATTTCGCCTGGTCGCTGCTCGACAATTTCGAATGGTCGGAGGGCTTCAGCCGGCGCTTCGGCATCATTCACGTGGATTTCAAGAGCCAAAAGCGTACGCCCAAGTCGTCATACGACTACCTTGCCGATACCATCCGCAAGCGCGGCTGAATTTTTCCTCGGTCGCCCATGCGGGCGAGGGGGCGGCTTGCCGCGCTCGCGCCGCGCGGTGACCGCTTCCGCTGTCAATGCCGGTCGCGCGCGGCCGTGCTGATGGCGTTGAGCATCGCCGTGCGATCCTTCTTGAGCGCGCCGCGCACGGATGGCTGTGCACCGATCTGACCCATTTCACGCTGGCGCTTGACCGTCGCCGTCGTCATCAGCGGATCGACGCCGAGCTCGCGCAACGTTGCGGCGACCTCTTCCATTTCGGCCGCGCGCCGTTCGCCGTGGCTCGCCATGCGTTCCAGATTGTAGGGAATGACCTTCGACCAATCGAGGCCGGGATAGTTGTTCTTCAGCGACGCCGCGACTTCGTCCACCACGCCGGCGCGCGCGGCGGCGAGGAAGCATTCGAGCGTCAGGGCCTCGATCCCCTTGATCATGACGCTACGCACCATCTTGATCGCGGCGGCGGCGCCGACCTCCGCGCCGGCCGTCGTGACATGCATGTCGAGCGACGTCAGAATCGGGGCGACGGCCTCGGCGTGTGGACCGGCGAGCAGCATTGGCGTTCGATGCCGCGCTGGGTAAATCGCCGCGACCACGGCGACGTCGATGTAACGCGCGCCGCCGCCGAGGAGCTTCGCCGTTTCCTGCTTGCGGCCGGGCGAGACCGAATTGATGTCGAGGAAAAACGGCTTTCCGGCTAGATGCGCCTTGACCGATTGTGCCGCGTCGACGCTGGCCGCGGCAGTTACCGCCGACACGACGATGCCGGTGTCGCGCACGGCATCGGCGGCGGAGGACGCGCAGCGCACACCGATCGCGGCGGCGGCGTGTTTGAGTTTTTCGCCCTCGGTTTGGGGAAACAGGATGTCCCAGGCGGCGATGTGTTCGACGCCCGTTTCGCGCAGGCCGGCGGCAATGGCCTGGCCTGCTTCGCCGAAGCCGATGAAACAAAATGTCGGCTTTGCGTCCGGCATTGTCATTCCTTGATCGTCGATGACTCGGCGATGATGGCAGGATCGGTATATGTTTCGCAACGGCGTCGTGATGGCCGCATTCTCTGACGGAGCGTTCGAATGAAACCACTCTCCTGCCGTGACCGGCTCGAACAGGCATTGGCGCGTATCGCCGATCCGAAGGGGGAGGGGGCGCGGGCCTGCCTGACGGTTTATGCCGCGACCGCCCGAGCCGCGGCCGATGCGGCCGACGCTCGCGCCGCGAACGGTGTGTCGCTCGGCCCGCTCGACGGCACGATCGTCAGCATCAAGGATCTCTTCGACGTTGCCGGCGAGCCCACACGCGCCGGCTCGAAAATCCTCGCCGACGAGGCGTCGCCCGCCAAGGCCGACGCTCCGGTCGTGCATCGGCTGCGCTCCGCCGGCGCGGTCATCGTCGCCAAGACCAACATGACCGAGTTCGCCTTGGGCGCGATCGGCGCCAATCCGCATTTCGGCACGCCGGGCAATCCGAGCGATCGCGCGCGGGTTCCTGGCGGCTCCTCGGCCGGCGCAGGCGTCGCTGCCGCCGACGGCATGTGCGAGATCGCAATCGGCAGCGATACCGGCGGTTCGGTGCGGATTCCGGCGGCGCTCTGCGGCATCGTCGGTTTCAAACCGAGCCGCCAGCGCGTCCCGACCGCGGGCGCGTTTCCGTTGAGCACAACACTCGATTCCATCGGACCGCTGGCGCGCAGCGTTGCCGATTGCGCGAAGGCCGATGCGGTCATGTCGGGAACGGAAATGGCGGGCGAGGATTTTGCGTCCGTTGTGCCTTTTCCGCTTGCCGGCCTTCGTTTCGGTATTGCGCAGGGGTTCCCGCTCGAAAATTTGGACGAGACGGTCGGCGGCGCGTTCTCCGCGGCGATCGAGCGGCTGAAAAAAGCCGGTGTGCGGATCACGCAGGAGGCCATGCCGCTGTTCGAGGAGATGCGGCAGGTCAATGCTTATGGCGGCATCGTGCAGCCCGAGGCATGTGCGATCCATCGCGACCGGCTCAAACGGCGCCGGGCCGACATGGATCCAAACATACGCGCGCGCATCGAGCGCGGCTGCGCGGTGTCGGCGGCGGACTATATCGGGATGCTTTACACCCGCGAGCGTCTCGTTCGCGCCATGGACCGGCGCTTCGCGGCGCTCGATGCTCTCGTCATGCCGACCGCCGGCATCGTCGCGCCCACGATCGCCGAGGTAGCCGATCCTGAGATTTTCGCCGCGCGCAACGAAATGCTTCTACGCAACACCTCGATCGGTAATTTCTTCGATCTCTGCGGCATCTCACTGCCGCTGCCGGCGAAGCTCCCGGTCGGGCTTATGCTGATGGCCCGCAACGGCCACGACCGCACGCTCCTTCGCATCGCGGCGGCGGTGGAGAAAATGCTCGCCCGCTGATCGCCAAAGTGCGTACCGGATGCCGCCCGGCGCTGGAGGCGCGCCGGAAAAAGTCATGCGCGCCCGCCGTCGTGCTGTCCGGTCTTGGCGTCAAAGCGATGCGATGCGTTTAGTAGAACGCGTCGTAGATCACATCTACGACCTGACCCGTCGTTATGTTTACCAACAGCAGGTCAGGTCCGTAGCGCACCCACTGAAAGCCCGGGTCCGGCGGCGCCAATCCGAGCGTGGCCCAGTCGGCATAGTAATAGGCCGGGTCCAGGAAGAGCGCCGGAAGTGCGGCGCCGATGGCCCAACGCCGATAGCCCCAGCCGCTCGGATAGACGAAGGGCGTGAGGTGGACGCGACTAATCGAGCGGCCGCGCCAAGTGAACTGCCCTCCCGGGCCTGGATGCGGACCAGCGAATCCGGGGTGCGGGTCTCCGACCCCAGGGCCCGGTCCGGTACCCCCAAGCCGAGGCCCTGGCCCCGGACGGAAGGCGGGCCGCCCTCCGCCCGGAGGTCCGCCGGGCTTTACCGCCGGTTTCGCGCCGCCGCCTGGCGGGGGCTTGCCGTGTTGCTGATTGTTCCCTTGAGCCTCAGCCAAGCTTGGCGCCGCGAGCGCGAACATCGCGGCAATAGCAATTATGCGAGCGAGTATTCGCAACATGCCGAACCGACCTCTGGAGTGTGGAATCGGAATCGGAGGGAAACAGAATCTATCTCCCGTAAGGCTATCAAATCGCGCCGGCGATGTAACCCGTTATCGCCGCGTTGCTCTCAGAAGGACCGGCGCACGCGTTCCATGATGACACCGAGCGCGGCTACCCGCACGCCCAGCGGCTCCAGCGGAAAAGATTGCCGGAGCCGATTGAACACGTCGGCGGTCGTCGGAGTCTCGATATCGGCGAGGGCTGCGGTCATGGCGCGGGCCATCTCTGCCTCGGGCCGTCCTCTGATCGTCGCCGGGACCATGGTGACATCGCCGAACGGAATTGGCGGTTGCACGCGTAGGGTGATTCGACGGGCGCCCATGCAAAGCTCCGATATGACCAGGTCTGCCCTCAACCCGCCAATTTTACGAAAGTTCCGCTTCCGGCGTTGCCGCCGTCGCTTCCCCGATATAGCTACAGATCGGCCGTCATATTCGGCCGCACACGCAAACACCGTATTTGAGGGAGCTTCCACGTCATGAAACTTTATTATGCGCCGGGCGCATGTTCACTTTCGCCGCACATTGTCTCCCGCGAGGCCGGCATCGATCTTGAGCTCGAGCGGGCCGATCTCGCGCAGAAGAAGACCGAGAGCGGCAAGGATTTTTGGGGCATCAATCCCAAGGGCCAGGTTCCGGTGCTGGAAATCGATAACGGGCAGAGGCTGACCGAAGGTCCGGTCATCGTGCAGTATCTTGCCGACCAGAAGCCTGGCTCCGGCCTTGCGCCGGCTCCCGGCACGATCGATCGCTACCGCGTGCAGGAATGGCTGAATTTCGTCGCCTCCGAAATGCACAAGACTTACGGGCCGTTGTTCCGTCCGACCACGCCCGAAGAATTCAAGGTTCTGTCCAGGGAGGTCATCGGCAAGCGCGTCGCGTGGCTCGATAAGGAGCTGGCCGGCAAGCAGTATCTGATGGGCGACAGGTTCACCGTCGCCGACGCCTATCTGTTCACCGTGCTGCGCTGGTCGCCGCGCGTTGGTGTCGATCTCAGCAAATCGCCAAACGTCACGGCGTACATGGATCGCGTCGCCGCGCGCCCGAAGGTGCAGGAAGCGCTCAAGGCGGAAGGGTTGTTGCAGTAACTCCGCCCGCAGTCGGCGGGCCCGCAAGCCCGTCGCCTATCCGACGGCGACTGATTCGAGCGCCGGGCTCTGCTCCCTAAGCTGCAAGCGATAGAACGACGCGTAGCGGCCGCCCTTGCGCAGGAGCTCGTCGTGACGGCCGGACTCGACGACGAGGCCCGCCTCAACGACGAGAATGTTGTCGGCGTGGGTGATGGTGGAAAGCCGGTGCGCGATGACGAGCGTCGTGCGCCCCTTGCGCAATTCCGCGAGCGCCTCCTGCACATGACGCTCCGATTCCGAATCGAGCGCCGCGGTCGCCTCGTCGAGCAGGATGATCGGTGCGTTTTTGATCACCGCGCGCGCGATGGCGATGCGCTGGCGCTGCCCGCCCGAAAGCTGCATGCCGTGCTCGCCGACGGGCGTATCGTAGCCGGTGGGAAAGCCGAGAATGAAATCGTGCGCGTGCGCGGCTTTCGCCGCGGCGACGATCTCGGCTTCGCTGGCGCCGACCCGGCCGAGGCCGATATTCTCGCGGATCGTTCCGCGGAACAGTTGAACGATCTGGCCGACATAGGCGATCTGCTGGCGCAACGAGTCGCGCGACACGGACGCGATGTCCTGATCGTCGATCAGGATGCGCGCCGCTATCGATCTCGTAGAAACGCAAAATAAGATCGAGCACCGTCGATTTGCCGCCGCCCGACGGGCCGACGAGAGCGGTGAGCTTTCCGGGCTGCGCGACAAAGCTCATGCCGCGCAACACCGGCGTGTCCGGGCGATAGGCGAAACGGACGTCGGCGAATTCGAGGCGTGCGGTCGCAAGCTTCAGCGGCGGCCGGTCGGAAGTCGTCCGACTCGCCCGGCGGGCTGTCGATCACCTCGTAAAGCATGCGGACGCCGACCAGGTTGTTGTTGAGGTCGATGTTGAGCCGCGCCAGCCGTTTGGCCGGCTCGTAGGCGAGCAGGAACGCGGCGAGGAACGCAACGAACTGGCCGGGCGTCGCTCCGGTCTCGATCACGCGATAGCCGCCGTAGATTGTTGCCAGCGCGATAGCGAGCCCGCCGAGCGTTTCCATCAGCGGGCTGGCGCGGGCGGAGACGCGCGCCATCTTGTTCGAATTCGCGCTCGACGCCTTCGACGCTGACGGCAAGTCTTCGCCGCATCTCGTCCTCGAGCGAGAACGCCTTGACCATGCGCATGCCTTGAAGCGATTCCTGCATCGTCTCGATGATGCGCGTGCCGCCGGTGAACTGCGTCCGCGCGATGCCGCGCACGCGGCGCACCAGCTTGCGCAGGACCAAGAACGCCGGCGGAGCCACGACGAAGCCGACAAGCGACATGACCGGATCCTGGATCACCATCACGATCGTCAGTCCGATGAGCGACAACAGGTCGCGGCCGATGGCGGTGATGAGAAGATTGATAACCTGGCTACGGCGTTGGCGCCGGTGGTCAGCCGCGCGATGAATTCGGACGAATGACGGTCGGCGAAGAAGCCCATATTCTCGTGCAGCAGCTTGTCGAACATGCGCCGCTGATTGTTGGCGACGATGCGGTTGCCGATCTGGGAGAGCATCACCGTCGCGCCGTAGGTCGCGAGCGCCTTTGGTCGCGAAGATAGCGATGGTGACACGCCGATGATGACGATGCCGCGGAAATTGCGCTCGACATAGGCCTGGTTGGTCATCGTGCCGAGCAGATAGGCGCTGAGCGCCGTGCCGGCGGCGGCGATTCCCATCAACAGGAAGGCGACGGCGTAACGCGGCCAATGCGCCAGCGCCTCATCGACCAGCAGGCGGCGCACCAAGGCGGTAGGTCGAATAATCGTCCGAGGATTCGGCCGTGGAAACTTTCATACGCGATCCGTTTGCGTCCCGCTGCGGCCGATGGCGCGCGAGGCCCGCGCCCTGCGGCGTTCCATGCCCGGAAGGCGCGGAATTTTCAAGCTGATTTCGGCGTCGCTAGATGCGGTCGGAACTTGCGGTGCCGCGACTCGCGCGCGTTCGCCGCGCGCCTCTTGCGCGCCGCTTCATCAGTTCGCGCTCCCAGGCGAGCGCATGGTCGACGATGGTCGAGAGATCGTCGAAGCGCGGCTGCCAGCCGAGCGTCGCGCGCGCCTGCTGCGAGTCGGCGACGATCCGCGCCGGATCGCCCTCGCGCCGCGGCGCGATCTCGACCTTGAAATCGACGCCCGACACGCGCTTGACCGTGTCGATCACTTCAAGCACCGAAAAGCCGTGGCCGTAGCCGCAATTGAGCGTCAGCGACGGCGCGCCGGAGCGCAGATGGCGCAGCGCGTCGGAATGCGCGCGCGCAAGATCGCTGACATGAATGTAGTCGCGGATGCAGGTGCCGTCCGGCGTCGGATAGTCGGTGCCGAAGACGTCGAGCTTGGGGCGCAAGCCGAGCGCCGCTTCGACGGCGACCTTGATCAGATGCGTCGCCGCCTTGCTCGATTGCCCGGTGCGGCCCTGCGGATCGGCGCCGGCGACGTTGAAGTAGCGCAGGATCACATAGCCGAGACCGTGCGCGCGGCCGGCGTCGCGCAGCATGATTTCGCGTCATCAGCTTCGACCAGCCGTAAGGCGAGATCGGCTGCGTCGGCGCGTCTTCGCTCACCGGGATTTTCGCCGGATTGCCGTAGACCGCGGCGGTCGAGGAAAAGATGAAATGGCGCACGCCGTTCTTCACCGCGCATTCGATCAGCGCGCGCGAATTGACCGTGTTGTTGCGGTAATAGCCGAGCGGATCGCGCACCGAGTCCGGCACCACGATCGAAGCGGCGAAATGGATGATCGCGTCGACGCCGTGTTCGCGGATGAGCCGGGCGACCAGCGCCTGGTCGCCGCTGTCGCCGACGATGAGCGGCACGCCCTCGGCGACGGCCCAGTCGAAATCCGGTGGAGAGATTGTCGAGCACGACGACGCGCTCGCCGGCATCGGCCAGCTCGAGCACCATGTGGCTGCCGATATAGCCGGCTCCGCCGGTGACCAGGACCGTCATGTCTGCAACCCGTTTCCTAAACGACTCGCCAATACGCTGATTTGATGAATACGCCGTTATGCCGGCACTTCCGGCCTCGCGGCAGCCGCCGCAAGCGCGCTGCGCGTCGCGGCCAAGACCTGTTCGGGCGCGATGTCGCGCATGCAGCGATGATGGCCGAGGCGGCAGACCGGTTTGTGGCACGGCCGGCAGGCGAGTTCGCTCGTCGGTCTCGACGACCGCGGCGAGCGGATTGAGCGGCGCCCAATGCCACGGACTGGTCGGCCCGAAAATCCCGATCGAGGGCGTGCCCAGGGCCGCCGCGACGTGCAGGAGCCCGGAATCGTTGGAGACCGCGACCGACGCGCGACGCGAGCGCAAGGATGGCGTCGCGCAGATCGTGTCCGGTGAGATCGCGGGCGCCGCTGTCGCCGACAATTTCGGCTGCCGGCGGCTTTCTCGCCCGGGCCGCCCAGCACCCAGACCGCGAAGCCGTCGGCGAGGAGGCGGCGGGCGAGCGCGGCATAGCCGCGCTCGTCCAGCGCTTTGACGGGCCGACGGCGCCGGGGGCGAGCGCGACGACCGGGCGGCCGTGCGCCGCCAGGCCGCGCCGGCTGCGCCATGCGGCGATTTCGGTCGCGGCAACTTTAAGTTCCGGCATGCGGCCATTCTGCCGGCAGCTCGGCGCCGCGCGGCAGCGCCAGCATGGCGCAGCGGTCGACCATGCGCGGCAGCTTGCGCTCGCCGAAGCGCACGTCGTTGAGCAGGAAGAAACGCGCTTCGCCGGCAAAGCCGACGCGCTCCGGAATGCCGGCGAGGAACGGCGCCAGCGCCGACTTCCAGGTGCGCGGCATGATCAGCGCCGTGCCGTAGCCTTCGCGCTTGAGCCGCTCGGCGAGCGCGGTCTGCTGCGCCAGCGCCAGCCGGCCGCGCGGCAGGTCGGCGACGATCGCTTGCCGCACGCCCGGCATGTAGTCGGCCAGCGGCGCGCACAAGCGTCGTCGCCAGCAGGTCGACCGGCCGGTCGGGAAAGCGCTCGCGCAGCACGTGTCACGACCGAATGGCAGCGGACGAAATCGCCGATCCACATATACGGCACGATCAGGATGGGGCTCGTCGTCCATCCGGTCCGAGCCGGCTCGTCCGCCGCATGATGTGGTCGAATCGATGTTCATAGATTATATGAACTTAAGATTCATTTTATCCGGTAACTGCTCGCCGGCTTAGCTTGTCCCGGCTCGGGGTGTCCAGTGTTGCGCCGCGCGACCGAGACTGGGGCAAACGGGGGTCGGCGGTAACCTCAAGCGGTATCACGGCGTCGATGTTGCTGGTCACCGGCGGGGCCGGCTTCATCGGGTCGAACGTGGTCGCGAGCCTCAACGAGGCCGGGCGGCCGGACATCGCCGTCAACGATAGTCCTCGGCAGCGACGGCAAATGGCGCAACCTCGCCAGCCGCCAGCTCGCCGACTTCGTGCCGCCGGCGGACCTGCTGCGCTGGCTCGACGGCCGCAAGCTCGACGCGGTGGTGCATATGGGCGCCATTTCGTCGACGACCGCGACCGACGGCGATCTCGTCATGGAGACCAATTTCCGGCTGTCGCTGCGGCTGTTCGACTGGTGCGCGGCGACGCGCACGCCGTTCATCTACGCCTCCTCGGCCGCCACCTATGGCGACGGCGCGGCCGGCTTTTCCGACGACTGGTCGGCCGCCGCGCTCAAGCGGCTCAAGCCGCTGAACCTCTACGGCTGGAGCAAGCACATGTTCGATCTTGCCGTCGTCGAGCGCGTCGCGCGCAAGGACAAGCTGCCGCCGCAATGGGCCGGGCTTAAATTCTTCAACGTCTTCGGCCCCAACGAATACCACAAGGGCGAGATGATGAGTCTCGTCGCCAAGCGTTTCGACGAGGCCAAGGCCGGCAAGGCCGATCCGGCTGTTCAAATCGCACCGCGCCGGCATCGCCGACGGCGAGCAAAAGCGCGATTTCATCTATGTGGACGACGCGGTCGCCGTCGTGCGCTGGCTGCTGGAGACGCCCGCGGTATCGGGTATCTTCAACGTCGGCACCGGCCAGGCGCGCAGCTTCCGCGATCTGATCACGGCCATGTTCGCGGCGCTCGGCCGCGAACCGAAGATCGAATATATCGACATGCCGGTTTCGATCCGCGACAGCCTATCAGTATTTCACCCAGGCCGAGACCGGCAATCTGCGCCGCGCCGGATTTACCGCCGACTTCACTTCGCTCGAGGAGGGCGGTGAAGCGCTACGTGAGCGGCTATCTCGATCGCGCCGATCGCTATCGGTGAGCAGAGTCGCGGGCGCAGGCCGCGGGGCACGGCATGTTCGATTTCGAAGAAGCGCTCCGGCTCGTTTCCAGGCAGACCGTTCTTTGCGTCGGCGACGTCATGCTCGACGATTTCGTCTATGGCGAAGTCACGCGCATTTCGCCCGAGGCGCCGACGCCGGTGCTTGAGCGTCAAGCACAACGCGATCGAGATCGGCGGCGCCGGCAACGTGGCGCGCAACATCGCGGCGCTCGGGGCGCAGTGCATTTTCGTCGGTCTGGTCGGCGACGACGAAGCCGGGCATGCGCGTGACTAAAGCGCTCGCCAAGCTCGGCGCCGTCGTTCCCGCATCTCGTGGTCGACAAGACCCGTCAGACCACGCGCAAGGTGCGCTTCGTCTCCGAGCACCATTCGGCCCATCTGATGCGGGCCGATTGGGAGACCGTCGGAGCCGGCCGGCGCGGAAAGCCAAGCCGCGATCATCGCCCATGCCGAGGCGGCGATGCCGAAAGTCGGCGCCGTGGTGCTGTCGGACTATGCCAAGGGCGTGCTCACCGAGCGCGTGATCCGCGCCATCATCGACGCGGCGCGGCGGCTCGGCCGGCCGGTCATCGTCGATCCGAAAGGCCACGATTACCGCGTCTATCGCGGCGCGACGCTGATCACGCCGAATGCCAAGGAGCTCGCCGCCGCGGTGCATCGCCCGGTCGCGACCGAAGCGGAAATCGCCGGCGCCGCCGCCGAACTCGCGCGCATGGTCGGAAAGCGAAGCGGTGCTGGTCACGCGCAGCGAAGAGGGCATGAGCCTTCACGTCGAGGGCCAGGCGCCGATCCATATTCCCGCCTATCCGGTCAAGGTGCGCGACGTGTCCGGCGCCGGCGATACGGTCGCGGCGGTGATGGCGGTGCTGCTGGCGATGAAGACGCCCGTACGAGTTTGCCATGCGCGCGGCCAATGCCGCCGCCGCCGTCGTCGTCGGCAAGCGCGGCACCGTCGACGGTGTCGCTCGCCGAATTGCGCCACCGCATCCTGCCGGCGGCTTCGCTCGCGCCCGAGGACAAGATCGTGTTCGACTGGTCGGTGCTCGATGAGCGGCTCGCCGAATGGCGGCGGCACGGCTTGCGCATCGGCTTCACCAACGGCTGCTTCGATCTCCTGCATCGCGGCCACGTCAAATTGCTGGCCGAGGCGCGCGCCGCCTGCGACCGCCTGGTGGTCGGTCTCAACAGCGATGCTTCGACGACGCGGCTGAAGGGCAACGGCCGGCCGATCAATCCGGCGGAAGGCCGCGCCGAGGTGCTCGCCGCGCTCGAGGCGGTCGATCTCGTCGTCGTGTTCGAAGAGGACACGCCGCTCGAACTGATCAAGCGCGTGCGCCCGGCGGTGCTGGTCAAAGGCGCCGACTACCGCATCGAGGAGGTCGTCGGCCGCGAAGTGGTCGAGGCGGCGGGCGGCGACGTCGTCCTCGTCGACCTCGTGCCGGGCCACTCGACCACGAGCCTGGTCCACCGCTCGGCCGAGTCCGCCGAGCCCGCGGCCCGGTCAAGCAAGCCTGTCAAATCCTGACCGGCGGTGACGCTTCGCATGACCAGCTTTCCCGTGCTGTCCGGTATTGATCGCACGCGCTGGCTCCGCGTCGTCGATTGGCTTGCGGTCGGCGTCGCCGTGACGCTGCCGTGGTCGACGTCCGCGACCGGAATTTTCATCGCGCTCTGGATCGTCGCGGTGCTGCCGACGTTGGATGGCGCTTCGGTTCGGCGCGCGCTGGCGACATTCGCCGGCTTCCTGCCGGTGCTGCTCTGGGGCCTCGCGGCGGTCGGCATGCTGTGGGCCGACGTCGCGTGGCAAGAGCGGCTCGGCGGTATGGGCGGATTCCACCGGCTTCTCGTTATTCCGTTGCTGTTGATTCATTTCCGCCGCTCCGAGCGCGGCATGTGGGTCCTGTATGGATTTTTTGCCGGCTGCGGCCGCTCTGCTTGTCGTGTCCTTGGGCCTGGCGCTGATCCCCGGTCTGTGCTGGCGCGGCGGCGAAATCGGCGTTCCGACCAAGGACCGCATCTTCCAGAGCATGGAGTTTCTGGTCTGCGCGTTCGCGCTCCTCGGCTATGCCTGCGAAGCGGGACGTGCGCAACGGCGGCGTTGGGCGCTTAGCTTGGGCGCGCTGGCGCTTCTGTTTCTTGCCAACATCTTTTTTGTCGTGACCGGCCGCACGGCGCTTCTTGTCGCGCCGGTGCTGCTGCTGTGGCTTGGCTGGCGGGAATTTCGCTGGAAAGGATTGGTCGGGCGCGGCTGTGGCAGGCTGCATCGTGAGCGCCACGATCTGGTACGGGTCGCCTTATCTGCGCGACAAGCTCATGACGTCCGTTGAGGAGTTGCAGGCCTATCGCGCGAAGGATGAAGCGAACTCGACGGGCCTGCACATGGAGTTTTTGCGAAGGTCCTTGTTGTTCGTTGAGACGGCGCCGGTCATCGGCCACGGCACCGGCTCGATTCCCGAGCAGTTCCGCAATTCCGAAGATCGGTCATGGCGGCGCGTCGTCGGCGCACACCGACAATCCGCACAACCAGATTTTCGCCGTCGGCATCCAGCTCGGCCTCGTCGGCGTGGCCGTACTGCTGGCGATGTGGATCGCGCATTTGTTGTTGTTTCTTCGCGGCATCGGCCTGACGGCCTGGATCGGCACGATCGTCGTCGTGCAGAACATCGTGTCTTCGCTCTTCAACTCACATTTGTTCGATTTCACCTCGGGCTGGCTTTACGTCTTCGGCGTCGGCGTCGTCGGCGGCCTTGTGCTGCGTCAGCGCGATTGCGCCTGAACCAGCGCGGTAAGGCCTTCGCGGGTGTCGTGAGCCGGGTGCCAGCCCGCGGCGATGAGCTTGCCGGGATCGACCCGCAAATTGTCGCCCAGGCGTTCCCATAGTTCGTCGCGACCCATCCACCGCAGCGGACTTTCCACATAGTGCGGCGGCAGCGGCAGGAGGAGCGACCATCGCCCCTGAGCGTGACGCACCGTGGCGATCAGGCCGGGAAGCGCCGGAGGAATTCCCGGATCGGCAACAATGTAGGTTTCGCCGATGGTATGCGGCGATGACAGGACGAAGGCGAGCGCCGAGATGAAATTATCGATGCCGAGGAGCGAGCGCCGGTTGACGAAATCCTTCACCGGCAGCGGCCAGCGCGAGAGCGCGGCGCGCAGCAGCAGCGCAAAATTTCCCTTCGCGCCCGGACCGTAAAGCAACGCCGGCCGCAGGATTGTGAATGGCACGCCGGCCGAGCGCACCGCCGCCTCGGCGGCGAGCTTCGATCGGCCATAGGCGTCGGTCGGTGCCGGCTCATCGCGCTCGGTCAAGGCGTGATCGGCCGACGGCCCGCTCTGCGCCCGGATCGACGAGACGAACACGAAATGCCTGACGCCCGCCTTAGCCGCCGCGTGCGCAAGCTCCGCCGTCGCCAGCCGATTGACGCAGTCGTAAATCTCCGGATCGACGCCCTGGCCGGTATGCGCAATGGCCGCAAGATGGACGACCTGGTCCACATCCGCGAGCTGAGCTCCGAAGTCGCGCGGCTGGGACAAATCACCGTAGTGCACGGTTTCGACGCCGGCTTGGAAGGGAGGCTGTGGCGGCGTGCGCACGCCGGCACGGACCGTGCGGCCGTCTCGCGCAAACGCCGTTACCACCGCGCGGCCGATAAAGCCCGACGCTCCGGTCACCAGCACGCGCATCATAATTTGCCTGCGATCATGCGACGCTAGTGCAACGGCGCCAATGCACCGGGGCCGGTCACGCTTCCGGCGCCCGTCATCAGATCAAATGGAGCATATGCCGGCGCGCCGCAATTGTCGGTCAGTACGGCGTAGCGGCCGTCCACGACCCCGGTATCTTTCACGAACACGGCATAGACCCGCATGTGGCCGTGGTCCTGGAAGCGAACACAGGTGAGCCAGTTCCAGCCCTTGACCGTGTGCACCCAACGATAGTCCGAAATCTCGAATGCTTCGTAAGTGGAGCGGTCTTTGAATACGGCATTCAGGTAGGCGGCGACGGCCTTGTTGAAGGCAGGGTCCGGTCCTGTTGTTGGTATCTCCTCGTTCGTTGCCGCGAGCCCGCTGCACCCCGCAAGAAATCCGGCCAGAAATCCGTTCAGGAATATCCTCAAGACAGGAGCCACCGGCAACGGCGCTGCGCCAGCCGCGCGCCGCGACGACCTGGGATCGCTGTGCCGTTTCCCCGGAAGCAAAGCCTTAAATCCTCGTTCCCGTTCGTGCCAACGACTATGCCGAAACCTCGTCCGAGGCAACGAAACGCCCATTAGCAAATCATTGATCTCAAAGAGATAGAAGCCCCGTTTGGGGTTCCCGCGTCGGGCCTTTGGCGCACAGTCCTGCCATGCGGACACAGTCCTGCCATGAAGGCTGCTTTTTTCTGGGGTGGGGATCGTTCGAGGGCGCTCGGGTATGATGATCGCGGGTCGCGGGTTCGATCCCACTGTCGATGCTATCGAGGCTCAAATTTGACGGCCGGAATGATCAGGCGGTTGTTCGCTCTCACGATGGTGCTCTGCGCCTGTCTGGCGCTCGGGGCGTGCGCGTCGTTTTCCGGATACGTCTCCGACAGTTGGCCGACCTGGGCCGGCGGCATGCCCAAGGACGTTCCGCCGCGGCCCGGCGCTCCCGGCTACAATGAGTTCATCGCGCATCAGCAGGGGAACGAAGCCGCGGCGCCCGCTGCCGGCGCGCCCGCATCCACGCCAGTCGCGGCGACGGCTCCGGCCGCCGGCAATCCGGCCGCGCAAACGCTACCTCCCGGCGCAACTCGGCCCGAGGATCGGAGCACGGTGCAGGGCGGTTTGCATTAGGTCGCAGAGTCACAAACGCACGTTCGGAGTTGGGCTCCGCCCCGGCGTTATGTTCTCAGCACCTCGTCCAACGCTCGCCTCGGGCTCGGGCCTGCCGCACGATCGGCAACGCCCAAGCGGAACGTGAAGGTCGGCTCCCAGCCCGGTGTCGCGGCGAATTTCGTAATCGCCGGCCCGAAATTATCGGCCCGGCCCAGCATCGCATCGCGGTCAATGCATTCGACCGGTTGATTGAGCGGTTGTGCGGCCAGCCCTTCGGCGGTCGCGGCCAGATGCAGCCGCTGCCATGCGCGTCCAGCCTGTATCGCCGTGCGCATGTCGAGCCGGTCGGGTACGAGGAGAATGCCGAGCACCGGCGCAGTCGAAACTTGCGTGTCGCGAGTCATGGAAAGCCAATATTGGTCGGCCGATTTTGCGTCCAAATCGGGCAGCAGTTTGGAGACCGCCGTCAGCAAAGGCGAAAGGCCGGCTGTGTCGGCCGTCACGCCGTCACGGTGCGCAGCGATGTCGCGGCGGCCTGTCCGGAACCAGCGGGCACTGTCGGTCGACATCTGCGGATCGCCGATAATGCGGTTCGTGGCTTCGACAATCAGCGCGCCCAGTTCGCCGCGGGCATTCTTGTCCACCACAAAGACGACGCGCACGTCGTCCTCTGTGACAAGATCGGCAAAGCGACGCAGACATTCCGCAGCAACGGATTGATCAGCACGAAACGGACCGCGGTTTGTGTGGCGCTTTGGAATGGCCGCAAATAGCGCATCGCGCGCATCCGGCGCCGGCGTGAAGGCGATGTTAGCCGCCAGCGCCGGCTTATCGTCCGGTGAAAGCGAGAGCCTGCCATCCACTGGTGCGACTTTCGCCGCCAGTCCGAATGCACGCGCCGCCAGGACGAGGTTCTCGATCGCCGCACCAAGCCCGAGATGCATCTCGCGCCGGAAAGGATCGAATGTGCCGAGGTTGCGAGCCCGGTCGGCAAATACCGTTATCGCGTTTTCCCTCACGTCGAACAACCAAGGCTGCGTATCGTGCGGGTTCGCTGCCAGGATTGCGGCGCGCAATGGCCGCTTGATGCCGTCGGCAGTTTGACCCCTGCCAGTCGCTCCAGGGCGCGTAAGCTTGGCCTTCCCCGCCGGACCACACGCCGCGGTCCCAAGCGCGATATCCTAAACCTCCGACCGTGAGCGCTCCGGCGCCGACGCTCAGTGAAGCACAATTTGCCGGCGCGCCGGCCGGGCTTTGAAGGCCGCAATGCGTTGAGGAAAGCGCGAATGGCAGCCCGCTCTCGCCGGGCTTGGTCAACCTGAGCTATTTAGACGGGACCGTGCTTGACGATTTACGCCACGCCGGCGCGCAGCAGATCGTGGAAATGCACGATGCCGACCGGCCGGTCTTTTTCCACGACGATGAGCGCGGTGATCTTCGAGGCGTTGAGCAATTGCAGCGCCTCGCTGGCCAATTGATCGGGCCGCACGGTTTTCGGCGATACCGTCATCACCTCGTCGACCGGTGCTTGCAGCAGATCGTCACGCATGTGGCGGCGCAAATCGCCGTCGGTGACGACGCCGGCAAGTTTCCCGTCGGCATCGATGACCGCCACGCAGCCGAAGCCCTTGGCCGACATTTCGACGATCGCCTCCGACATCGGTGCGCCGCGGGCGATCAGCGGGCACGGCGGCGCCCGGATGCATGACGTCGCGGATGAATTTCAGCGCGGCGCCGAGCTTGCCGCCGGGATGAAAGACCCCGAAATCGACCGCGGTGAATCCGCGGCTTTCCAGGAGCGCGATCGCCAGCGCATCGCCGAGCGCGAGCTGCATCAGCGTCGACGTCGTCGGCGTCAGATTGTGCGGGCATGCTTCGCGCGCCGGCGGCAGCGCCAGCACGATGTCGGCGGCTTTGCCGAGCGTGCTCTGCGCACTGACGGTGACCGCGATCAGCGTGATGCCGAACCGGCGCGAATAGTCGATCACGCTTCTGAGCTCGCCGGTCTCGCCCGACCAGGACAGTACCAGCATCGCGTCGTCGGACGTGATCATGCCGAGGTCGCCGTGACTGGCGTCGGCGGCATGCACGAAAAAGGCCGGCGTGCCGGTCGAGGCGAGCGTCGCTGCGATCTTTCGCGCGATGTGGCCGGACTTTCCCATGCCGGTCACGATCAGACGGCCGCGCACCTGCGCGAATAGCGTCGACGGCGGCGACGAAGCGAGGCGCCGAGCCCGTCGCCGATCGCCGCCGCCAGCGCGGCCAAACCCTCGCGTTCGGTTTCCAGGCTGCGCAGCGCCGAGGCGATGAACGGGTGCGCGGCCGGCTTTCAACAGGCTCGCGTCAGCCGAACTTTTCTTCGCACTCATGCTCGTACCTTCTCCCAACAACGCATGCCGGGCGCTCGCCGCAACCGGCGCTGCGCTCATGCGCGTTACTTCTTTTCCCAGGCGGCGAAGGCCTCGGCGAAGGCACGGTCGCCGGGCGGACCCTTCTCCATCGCCAGGATAGCGCGGCCGCCGTTGGTATAGACGATCGGGCACGTCGAACCACGGCCGGTCCTTGAGCAGCTTCGATATTGCGCTGCACGTCGGTGTCGACGGCGGACAGCCCGACGAGGAAGAAGCCGTTTGTCACCTTGACCGCGAGGCCGGCGAGCGGCGTGCCGCGCGCCTGCTCGGACTGCTTCATCAGGATTCCTGGAACATTGGCGACGCCGCCGCCGGGAAAATCGGCCGGCAGATTGAACATGATCTCGACGGTGTGACTGGCCGGCAGCGCCTTGTCGGTATTGCGGCGTAGCGACCAGGTCATCGTGATCCGGCGTTCGGGAATTTCCACGTCCGCGCGCACCGCGAGCTCCGGCGCGAGGCCGGGTCCGGGCGAAACCGTTTCCGTTCGCCAGATGACCGAGCCGACATAGCGCTTGCCCTGCGGATCGTTCGGATCCTCTTCGTAAAGCACGACCCGCTGCGCCACCGCCGGCGCGGTCTGGCTGCCCGGCGCGCCCGCCGCGGGCGCCTGACCGCCTTGGTCCTGCGGCACCCGCCCGGAGAATTTCGGCTGCGAATTTGCTTCGCGGCTCGGTCTGGCTGGGCTGTTTGGATCCGATATGGGTGACGTACTGATAAGCTCCGGAAATGCGCGGCCACTGCCAGGATATCGTTGCCAGCAGACCTCCGAGGATGACCAGCGCCACCAGCGAGCTTGGCCAGCCCGTGATAGGAGCGCGGCGGCCGCGGCTGATGGTGTTCGTCGTCCGCCGCGTGCGGCGGATGCGCGTACGGACTGGAGTCGCTTCATGATCGTCGTCGCAGGTCGTAGGACGGCTCGCGGCTGCGCGTGCCGCGCGTCGTAGTGCGCGGCGTTCAATTCCTCCTCATCGCGTTCCGGCTCGAGTCGCTGAGGGGCCGCGCGTCGTCTGCCGGCGGGTAAGATTGCGCGCGATGCCGGCCCGTAGGAGTCGCGGGTGTCGCGCGCCGATTGCGCCGCCTTGGCCGACGCGCTGCCAAGACCGTGCACCTCGCTGACGACGTCGCGGAAGCCCTTGGAGCCTTCCCGGCTCAGTGAGACGTTGACGTGCGTGCGCCCAACAGCCGTTCGCGCGCCGACGGCGGCGGAGCCGGCGCGGCGCTTCGGCTTCCGCCGGCGCCTCGGGGCTTCGGTCTCGGCGGTGCCGGCTCGGGCCGTCTGGGCTCTGGCGCGCGTTGCCGTCGCGCCGCGGCGGCGGTGCGGCGGCGGCGTGGCCGCGGCTCGCGCAGCTCGGCGCGGGCCTTGCGTGCCGCATCGGCTTCGACCTTGCGGATCGCGTCTTCGAGCGCCAGGCGTTCCTTGGTGATCTCCGATTCCGAAAGCGGCGGGTCCACGGAGCGCAGCTGCGTGACCAGCGCCGTGCGCGCCCGTTCATAGAGCGCTCGGCGGGCTTCGCCGCTGCTCTTGTCGAGCCCTTCGACGGCGCGGGCGATGAGCGGATGATAATCGGTCATCGGTTGAGCTTACGCTCGGCTCGTCTGATTTTTCATCTGGATTTCACGTTTCGAACGGATTCTGCATGAGGATCGTGTCCTCCCGCTCCGGGCTGGTCGACAGGACGGCCGCGGAACAGCCGATCAGTTCCTCGAGCCGGCGCACATATTTGATCGCCTGCGCGGGCAGATCGGCCCACGAGCGCGCGCGCGCGGTTGCTTCCCGCCAGCCGGCGATGGTCTCGTAGATCGGCTCGACCTGGGCCTGCGCGTGCTCGCCGGCGGGCAGGTAGTCGATCTCGCGGCCGTCGAGGCGATAGCCGACGCAAACCTTGATTTCGTCGAATCCGTCGAGGATGTCGAGCTTGGTGAGGGCCAGGCCGTGGATGCCGCTGGTGCGCACGCTCTGGCGCACCAGCACGGCATCGAACCAGCCGCAGCGCCGCGGCCGGCCGGTGACCGACGCCGAATTCCTTGCCGCGCTCGCCCAGCGTCCGGCCGATCTCGTTGTTCTGCTCGGTCGGGAACGGGCCCTCGCCGACGCGCGTGGTGTAGGCCTTGCAGATGCCGAGCACGTAGCCGATCGCGCTCGGCCCGAGCCCCGAGCCGGTCGCCGCCTGCGCCGCGACCGTGTTCGACGAGGTGACGTAACGGATAGGTGCCGTGGTCGACGTCGAGCAGCGCGCCCTGCGCGCCTTCGAACAGGATGCGCTTGCCCTCGCGCGCGCTTCTGCTCGAGCAGCAACCATACCGAATCCATGTACGGCAGCACCTGCGGCGCCAGCGCCATCGAGCTCCGTCGCGGAGGTGCTGCGGCGTCGATCGGCTCGAGACCGAGACCACTGCGCAGCGCGTTGTGGTGCGCGAGCAGCCGCTCGATCTTGCGGTCGAGCGTCGCGCCGATCGGCGAGATCCATGAGGCGGATGCGCGCGCCGCCCGACCTTGTCCTCGTAGGCCGGGCCGATGCCGCGCCGCGTGGTGCCGATGCGGCGTCGCCGCGTTCGCGGCTTCGCGCGATCGCGTCGAGCTCGCGATGCAGCGGCAGGATCAGCGGCGTGTTCTCGGCGATGCGCAGATTGTCCGGCGTGACCGTCGACGCCCTGTTTCTTCGAGCCGGCGATTTCATCGATCAGCGCCGTACGGATCGAGCACGACGCCGTTGCCGATGATCGACAGCTTGCCCGGCCGCACGACGCCGGAGGGCAGCAGCGAGAGCTTGTAGGTGTGCCGTTGATCACCAGCGTGTGGCCGGCATTGTGGCCGCCCTGGAAGCGGACGACGATGTCGGCCTGCTCGGACAGCCAATCGACGATCTTGCCCTTGCCTTCGTCGCCCCACTGGGAGCCGACCACGACAACATTCGCCATGAGGAACTGTCCCCGAGCGACCGATGAGAAGTACGACATTGGATCGGATACGGCCGCAGCCGCCGCTCGGATAATGGAAGCCGCCGCCATGAAGCAAGGCGGGGCGGGTACCGCCCGAGGTGCTGCCGGGCCCCGTTTAAGTCACTGAAACGAGACGGAATTCGCCTAGAAGTCCGGATGCGAATGGCGGATCGCGGCCCGTGCGCTCGGCAAAGGCCGCGCCGCGCGCCTCAAAACCGCAGCGGCTTGGCCTGCTGCACCTGCGGCAGCGCGCGCACCTTGGCGAGCACGTCGGCCGGCAGTTCGCCGTCGATCTCGATCAGCGCGATGGCGTCGCCGCCCGGCGCCTCGCGGCCGACATGGAAGGTGGCGATGTTGATGCCGGCCTCGCCCAGGGTCGAGGAGAACTTGCCGATGAAGCCCGGCTTGTCGAGATTGGTGATGTAGATCATCGAGGGGCCGAACTCGGCGTCCATGCGGATGCCTTTGATGTTGACGATGCGCGGGCGGCCGTCGGCGTAACACGGTGCCGGAGACGTGGCGCGACTGCCGGTCGGTCGTCACCGTCACCGTGATCAGGCTCTCGTAGTCGCCTTCGGCCTCGCGCCGCGTCTCCTCGACCACGATGCCGCGCTCCTTGGCGACGATCGGCGCCGAGACCACGTTGACGTCCTGCAGCATCGGGCCGCAGGAGGCCGGCGATCGCCGCCGAGGTCAGCGCCCGCGTGTTCATCTGCGCGACCACGCCCTCGTACGATGATCTGCACTCGCTTGATGCCGGTCTCGGTGAGCTGGCCGGCAAACGAGCCGAGCTTCTCCGCCAGCGCGACGAACGGCTTCAGCTTCGGCGCTTCCTCGGCGCTGATCGAGGGGAAGTTGACCGCGTTGGAGATGGCGCCGCGCACCAGATAGTCCGACATCTGCTCGGCGACCTGCAGCGCGACATTCTCCTGCGCCTCGCGTCGTCGAGGCGCCGAGATGCGGCGTGCAGACCACGTTCGGCAGCGCGAACAGCGGACTTTCCGTCGCCGGCTCCTCGGCGAACACGTCGAGCGCGGCGCCGGCGACCTGTCCCGATTGAAGCGCCTCGGCCAGCGCCGCCTCGTCGACGAGCCCGCCGCGCGCGCAATTGATCAGGCGCACGCCCTTTTTGGTCAGCTTGAGCGCTTCGGCATTGATGATGTTGCGGGTCTTGTCGGTCAGCGGCGTATGCAGCGTGATGAAATCGGCGCGGCGCAGCAACTCGTCGAGCTCGACCTTCTCGACGCCGAGATCGAGCGCGCGCTCGTCGGACAGGATACGGATCGTAGGCGATCACCTTCATCTTCAGGCCGATCGCGCGATCGGCGACGATCGAGCCGATATTGCCGCAGCCGATGACGCCGAGCGTCTTGCCGAAGATCTCGACGCCGAGAAACTTGTTCTTTTCCCATTTGCCGGCGCGGGTCGAGGCGTCGGCTTCCGGGATTTGCCGCGCCAGCGCCAGCATCAGCGTGATCGCGTGCTCGGCGGTGGTGATCGAATTGCCGAACGGCGTGTTCATCACGATGATGCCGCGCGCGGTCGCCGCCGGAATGTCGACATTGTCGACGCCGATGCCGGCGCGGCCGATCACTTTCAGCTTTTGCGCCTTCTCCAGGATCTTCGCCGTCACCTTGGTGGCGGAGCGGATGGCGAGGCCGTCGAAGCCGTCGATCGCCTCGGCGAGCTTGTCCTTGTCCTTGCCGAGATTGGGCTGGAAATCGACCTCGATGCCGCGATCCTTGAAGATCGCCACGGCGGCGGGCGACAGCGCGTCGGAGATGAGAACTTTGGCGGCATGGCATTCGGCTTTCTGAAATGCTTGATGCAAGGCGCAAGTCCTCTGCCGCGGGGAGAGGGAAAATCACGCCGCCTTGCGCGAGCGCGTCCTTGGCTTTGGCGTAGGCCCAGTCGAGCCAGAGCGTGAGCGCCTCGACGTCGGCACGCTCGACGGTCGAGCCGCACCAGATGCGCAAGCCCGGCGGCGCGTCGCGATAGGCGTCGATGTCGTAGGCGACGCCTTCCTTCTCGAGCGCGGCGGCGATCGCCTTTGACGAACGCCGCCTGCGCGTCGGCGGCAAGCCGGCTCACCGCCGGATCGACGACCTTCAGGCAAACCGAGGTGTTGGAGCGCACCGCCGGATCGCGGCGAGGAAGTCGATCCACTTGGCGCGCGCGCGACCCAATCGGCGATGACCTTGGCGTTGGCGTCGGCGCGCGCGCGCAGCGCCGCCAATCCGCCGACCGACTTCGCCCATTCGAGCGCGTCGAGATAATCCTCCACGCACAGCATCGACGGCGTGTTGATGGTTTCGCCCTGGAAGATGCCTTCGATGAGCTTGCCGCCCTTGGTCATGCGGAAGATCTTCGGCAGCGGCCAGGGCGGCGTGTAGGTCTCGAGCCGCGCGACCGCGCGCGGGGAGAGGATGAGCATGCCGTGCGCGGCTTCGCCGCCGAGCGCCTTCTGCCAGGAGAAGGTCACGACATCGAGCTTGGCCAATCGAGCGGCTGCGCGAACGCGGCCGAGGTCGCGTCGCAGATGGTGAGGCCGGCGCGGTCGGCGGCGATCCAATCGGCATTCGGCACGCGCACGCCCGAGGTGGTGCCGTTCCAGGTGAACACGACGTCGTGTCGCCGGATCGACCTTGGTCGAGATCGGGCAGTTCGCCGTAGCCGGCCTTGAGCGCGGTGACGTCCTTGAGCTTGAGCTCCTTGACGACGTCGTTGACCCAGCCTTCGCCGAAGCGATTCCCAGGCGAGCATGGTCACCGGCGCGCGGGCCGAGCAGCGACCACAGCGCCATTTCGACCGCGCCGGTATCGGAGGCGGGCACGATGCCGATGCGGTAGTCGGCCGGGACTGCAAGGACTTCGCGGGTGAGATCGATGGCGCGCTTGAGCTTCGCCTTGCCCGGCTTTCGAGCGGTGCGAGCGTCCGAGAACGGCGTCGGTGAGGGTTTGCGGGCTCCAGCCGGGGCGCTTGGCGCAGGGGCCGGACGAAAAATGCGGCACAGTCGGCCGCACGGCGGGCATGGCAATCGTCATGGTCTATCCTTCCAGATAGGCGCCCCTCGTTGGGGAGGGGTGTCCCGCTGTCTGGAAATAGGGAAACAAAGGCCGTGCCGTCAAGCGGCTCGTTGCGGCGGTATCGCTGGATGTCGGGAAATTTGATCTAGAACTTGAAGCCGGCGCCGACGCGGCCGTTGACGATTGGAACGTTGATGTTGGTTATCGGCGCGAACTGAATGAACTCGAACTCGCCGCGCAGAAACAATTTCGCGTCACCGCCCAATCGAGTCCGCCGCCGACGGAGACGCCCCAGAGCAGCGCATTGCTTTGCCCGGCGCTGGACGTTAGGGGGAAACCTTGGCATTCCGTCTCGATGTAATGTGTTTGCTACCGCGATGCAGGTCGCGTCCGTCGTTGCCGATACGCTGTAGTTGGCGCGTCCGCCACGAAGCCGACGAAGCCGTACGGCAACAGATTGCCGACAATAAATCCGGCGCGGCCCCGTACCTCGCCGTAGTCGGTAAGATCTAAGTGCCCAGAGGCGTTGTAGAGGTTCACCCCAGTGACAGTGCCGGCGGGGATGCTGAGGGGAGGGCGGTATTGATCGGAAAGGAGCGGGCGATCGAGTTGGTGGGCGCCGTTACGTTCAACGATGTGTGCGTATAGTCCGCTTCGATGCCAAGGATGAGATCCTGCCACTGGCGTATTGTAGCCGAAAAATCCGCCGAAGCCCAACGCGGTGTCAGCACCTCTGCCGAGCAACTGCAACTGGGATGGCGTGAACTGTTGCTCGCCGCCGTGCCTTGCAGGCTGAATGCCACGAGCGGCGCCGTAGCACCGGTGAAGTCGGCATTGGCGACGCCGTAGCTGAAATCGCCGCCGACATAAAAACCGCTCCAGCGCGTGAAGGTCGCGGGCCCTACGGTTGTTACAGGCGCTACGGGCGGCTACGGGCTGGCTGCCGCGCAGGATCGGAAGATCGTAATCGCCGGCGAACGCGGCGAGAGCAAGCCGATGATCAGACCAGAAGCAGCGAGCAGGCCACGCATGATGAAGGTCGCCCGCCGCTAAGGCAGATGCTAGGCGCATCAGATAGCACCCGAACACATCGGCCGCTCTTTCATCCATGTCATTGGCACGCGCAAAGCGGCCAGGCTCAACCGCGGCGCGTCAGCCGCGGGTCGACAGCGGCGGCTGCGGCGCATAGACCGGCAGTGGTGCATATTGCGGCTGCGGCACGTATTGCGGCGGCGGCGCCGGCATCGGCCGGCGTATTGCGGTGCAAAGGCGGCCTGCGCGACGGGGAACAGCCCGATGCCGCCGCCTGCCGGGAACAGCCAGCGTAAACCGATGCGGAAATCCTGCGACGATCATGTCGTGCAGCGTGTAGAAGGCGCCGGGGCAGGTTGGCGTGTTCTGACACACGACGACCGCGGTCTGCGGCGAGCCGAGATTCAGATAACGCCAGCTGAAATCGATCTTGAGATTGTCGTTGACGTTGTAGGTCAGGCCGGCCTGTACGTTCCAGGCCAGGGTCCATGAATTGTTGTCGCTGAGCGTGTAACCGAAGCCGGAGGAGCCGTTGGAGATAATGCCGTTATCCTGGACGCCGGTGATCCGGTTGTAGGCGCCGCCGACGCCCGCGCCGATGAACGGCGTCAGGCACCACCAGGTGCCGAGATCGATATAGGCGTTGGCCATGAACACGGAGGCCGACAAGTTGCCGGTATTGACGTCGAAGCAGGTTCCGCCGCCGCCGCAGAAGTCGGTGTAGCTTCCGGTCGCCTTGAACATCGCCTTGGTGCGATATTCACCGGTCACATCGAACCGCAGCCAGTTGTTCCATTCGTAGCCGACGCCCATTCCAAAAATGGACGTGTCCTGGATGTCCTTTTGGACGATTTGCCAGCGACGCCGGCCAGACGAAGGCCGAGTTGGTCTGCGAGTGATCGAATGAGGAGAATGTTTGCACGCCGACGCCGATATCGCCGCGCAGGTACCAGCGGCCCGGCCGCTGCGACGGGTCTGGGCTGATATTGACATCTGGGGCGGCGGCATGGGCATGTCGGCGGCGCATGCTGCCGTGCCGACGACCGCGGCCGCTGCTGCGGCTGCGAAGGATCTTACGCTGACAATCGCTTCGTCCTTTCTCGACGCGGCCACGAGCGGCCACGCGTCGCTGAACGGAGCGAAGGTTCTCAGGAAATCCTTAAGCGGCCCTTAACCTTAACTCTTAACCGTGATTGTTAGCTATTGCCGTGCGGCCATAGTTCCGTACTGCCGCGCGATGCCGGCAAAAAGCCGGAAAATCGCGCCGGTCGTCGGCGAAATGGTTGAGTTTTCGTTAACGGCGATTAACGCGGCGCGCCTGCCGCGCCCGCGAATCAGTCGCGCATCAGTCGTGGTCGTCGTCGAGCTCGCCGATGTGATGCTGGGCGTAAAGCTCGGCACCGAGTTTGGCGACGAGGTCGAGCTGGGTTTCGAGAAAATCGATATGCTCTTCCTCGTCGTGCATCAGTTTCTCGAACAGGTCGCGCGACACATAGTCCTTGACCGCATGGCAGTGCGTCGCGGCCTCCTCGTACAGCGCACGGGCCGACATTTCCGCGCGGAGGTCGCATTCGAGCACCTCTTTCACGGTCTGGCCGATGTGCAGCGGATCGAGCACCTGCATGTTCGGGAAGCCGTCGAGGAAGATGATGCGTTCGACGAGCTTGTCGGCGTGCTCCATCTCTTCGATGGATTCCTTGCGCCACTGCTTGGCCAGCGATTTGTAGCCCCAATTGTCGAGCAGGCGGTAATGCAGCCAGTACTGATTGACCGCGGTCAGTTCGTGCCGCAGCCCCTTGTTGAGGTAATCGATGACGCCCGGATCGCCTCTCATGATCGTGCTCCCAAAAATGGACGTTGCCGCACGCCACACATGAGGCCGAACCACTGATTATAACGATTTCTGATGAATGCGGAAAGACGCCGCGATGCGCGGTCAACCGATCGGCGCTGGCGCTGGAGAGGTTAAGCAGCCGCCGCCGCTCGCCTCGCAACAGCGCGGCTCGCGCCGAGCGCCTCGTCCATGATGCGGCGGATGGTCGTGGCGCATCGCCCGCATTGGGCGCTGCAGCCGAGGCAGCCATAGACCTCGCCGGCGGTCCGCGGGGCCGCTTCCTCGCCGGAAAGCGTCGACCGCACGTCGTGATCGGTCAGCACATTGCAGGAGCAGACAATCATCGGGGCAAAGGCCGACGCTGGCGCTGCGCCATTGGTACTCACTTGTAACTATCGCTACTTAAAGGCCGGGTAAAGGCCATTGCAACGAAAAAATCCTTGTTTGTAGAATTCTAACCTTACGCCTTTTAGTGTCGTCGATGGGTTAATGCGCCGTCAGTATCGCCGCTGCCGGTTATCAAATCGTTCTTGTCCGCCGACCGTTGGAGACGATGGTCAAGAATAGCGTAAGCGATCTCCGCGACGGCCGCGCGACTACGCGGCGCCGCCTCTTCGGCATCCTCATCCCGCCGCCGCCGCCGCCGCCGCAGGCGGCCAAGGCGCGAAGGGATGGCGCAAAGATCGTCGAGGAAGCCGACAAGGCGCTGACCGCGCCCGAGCGCGCGATCGAGCGCCGCCATGGTCCGCGCCTGACCCGGATCGTCGTCGTCAATCCAGGTGCGCAGAACCGACGCGAACAGCACGGCGAGGCCCTGGGCGCGGATCATGCCGCGCGGGCCGGACGCGCCAATCCCGGCGGCGGTCAGCATCCATTGCTGCGAGCGAAGCGTCAGTCCGTTGAGCGCCAACGCGAGCGGCGGATTGCGGCGCGCCGAGCGCAGCAGCGAACGGACGGCCTCGCGATGCGGCGCCAGCGCTTCGAGCCGGCGCATCAGGACGTCGAACAGACGTTCGCGCTCGGGCTCTTCGGCCATGTCGCTGAGATCCTCGGCGAGCACGGCGCGATCCGTTTCCTTGATATGGGCGGCAAGGATCGCAAGCGTGGAGGGAAATTCGCCGCGCAACTGCGCCAGCGAAACCTTGGCCTTGCCGGCGATGTCGGCAAGGCCGATCGCTTCGAACGGCTTTTCGGCAAGAAGCGCCAGAAAGGCCGCGATGATCTTCTCGCGGTCGGTGGTCGGGACGGTTGGGCGCTGGCGGACGCGGAATGGCGGATGCGGCGCGCGCGGATCTACGGGCGGCTTTGCGGGCGGGATTGCGGGCCATGACCAAACTCCTGCACGAGTTACGCGAACGCGCGACGACGAGACAGATCGCAGACGGCAATGCGAATGTATGGCCGCTCTTCGGTGCGGTTCCAAGGCTTGTGGCTCAGCTTGGTCAGCCGGCGAGTTTCCGCGAGCGTTCGGTCGCGGCGGCGACCGCCTTTTTCATCAGCGGCGCCAGGCCGTTTTCGCCCATCAGCACCTCGAGCGCGGCGGCGGTGGTGCCGCCCGGCGAGGTGACGTTCTCGCGCAGCGTCGCGGCATCGAGCGCCGAGCGGTGCAGCAGTTCGCCCGAGCCGGCGACGGTCTCGCGCGCGAGTTTCTCCGCCAGAGCCGGCGGCAGGCCGGCCGCGACGCCGGCTTGCGCCAGCGCTTCGGCGAGCAGGAAAACATAGGCCGGTCCCGATCCGGACACCGCCGTGACCGCGTCCATCAGCGCTCTCGTCCTCGATCCATTCGACCGTGCCGGTCGCCGAGAGGAGAGCGTGCGCGAGCTCGCGCTGGGCTTCGTTCGCGCGCAGCGGCACCGCGACCGTGATGCCGCGGCCGATCGCCGCCGGCGTGTTCGGCATGGCGCGCACCAGCGCGCCGGCGTTCGGCAAGCGCGCCGGAGAGGAATTGCAGCGTCCGCCCGGCCATGATCGACACGACGAGCGTCGAGGCGCCGATCATCGGCGCGATCGCCGGCAACACCTGGTCGGCGATCTGCGGCTTGACCGCGATGACGATCGCGGCGACATCGGGTCAGCGCTGCGCGCATCGGGATTGAGCCGCACGCCGCGTCTGGCAAGCGCGGCAATTTGCGGCGAAGGCTGCGGCTCGATCACGGCGGCATTGGCCGGGTCGAGGCCGGCGCGCAGCCAGCCGTCGAGCAGGGCGCCGCCCATCTTGCCGGCGCCGACCAGAACGAGCAGGCCGGACAGATCGCGCAAGTCGCGGGGTTTCACCGTTGCAGCTTATCCGGATCGCTCATCGTCCCATGGCTCCGCCGTCATTCCGCATGCCGGCTGCGGCGGACCGGACTCCATAACCACGCCTGCCGGAAATATACAATATGCCGGCCGGTGACGGATTGCCGTCTCGGCGCTCCGGCCGTGCTCGCGAACGACGAGCGCCTAGGCCTCGCCGGAGGTCTCGAACAGCGCCGCATCCATGGCCTCGCGGGCGGACTTGCCCGCCCAGACCACGAACTGAAACGCCGGAAAATAGCGCTCGCAGGAATCGAGCGCGCTGCCGAGCACCGCCTCGCACTGCCGGTCCGAGGCGGTGACGCCGCCGGCTAGCACCAGCGCATGGCGGAACATCACCACGCCGTTCTGCATCCAGACGTCGAAATGCCCGATCCACAATTGCTCGTTGATGAGGGCGACGAGCTGCTGCACTTCGGACGAGCCGCGGGTCCGGCACCCGCATGTCGAAGGCGCAGGCAAGATGCAGCGCCTCGATCTCGCTCATCCAGGTGAATGAGACCTGGTAGTTGGTCCAGCGGCCGGTGACGACGATCGCGATCTCGTCCTCGCCGGCGCGCTCGAACGGCCAGCTGTTGCCGGCCGCCATGTGTTCCACGACGTCGAGCGGATTGTTGCGTGGGTCTCGCGCGATTTCGATGAGGGACATGCCGCCTCCACAGCGTCGGTTCGAAGTGGAAATGCGCACGCCACATGAACATCGCCAAACCGGGCTGCGATTTGCCGCAGGCAGCAACTCGCGCCTGCCGATTGACTCAATGTCGCGAATCAGCCCGCACGCACAATATAGACGGCTCGATTCTTCCGCCAAAGCCTTCGCTTTGAGCCGGCTAGGCCGCGTTGGCACTCATGAAGTGATTTGCCGCTCCGGCACAATGCAGGACGGATGACAGTCCACAGTCGATGCCTGCGACAAGTTGACTCGGGGTGCGGTCGGAGGCGTTTTGCGACGCTGCGGCGATGAGCGACAGCGGCGGAGCGTGCGTATCAGTCGAAGAACAGGCTGGAGACCGATTCCTCGGACGCGGTGCGGCTGATGGCCTCGCCGATCAGCGTTGCGATCGAGAGCACGCGGATGTTGGGAGAGGCTTTGACCGCGTCGGTCGGCTGGATCGAATCGGTGATCACCAGCTCTTTGAGTTTCGAATTGTTGATCGCGGGCGACCGCGCCGCCCGACAGCACGCCGTGGGTGATATAGCCGTAGACCGCGCTTGGCGCCTTTCTCCAGAAGCGCTTCGGCGGCGTTGAGCAGCGTGCCGCCGGAATCGACGATGTCGTCGACGAGGATGCAGATGCGGCCGTCGACCTCGCCGATGACGTTCGCCACTTCCGACTCGCCCGCCCGCTCGCGCCGTTTGTCGACGATGGCAAGCGGCGCGTTGATGCGCTTGGCGAGCCCGCGGGCGCGCACCACGCCGCCGACGTCCGGCGAAACCACCATGACTTTGTTGAGATCGAAGCGCTGCTTGATGTCGCGCACCATGACCGGAGAAGCAAACAGATTGTCGGTCGGAATGTCGAAGAAGCCCTGGATCTGCCCGGCGTGAAGGTCGAGCGTCAGCACGCGGTCGACGCCGGCGCGGGTGATCAGATTGGCGACGAGCTTGGCGGAGATCGGCGTGCGCGGCCCGGGCTTGCGATCCTGCCGGGCGTAGCCGAAGTAGGGGATCACCGCCGTGATGCGGCGCGCCGAGGCGCGCCGCAGCGCGTCGATGATGATCAGCAATTCCATCAGGTGGTCGTTCGCCGGATACGACGTCGATTGAATGACGAAAACGTCGGCGCCGCGGACGTTTTCCTGGATCTCGACGAAGATCTCCATGTCGGCGAAGCGGCGCACCACGGCTTTGGTCAGCGGGGTGCCGATATAGGCGCCAATGCCCTCGGCGAGCGCGGGGTTGGAGTTGCCGGCGACGAGCTTGATGGCTCCGTTGTTAGTCGCCAATTCGCTCTCCTGCGCGCCCGGGGCTCACGGCATGATCGCGCTCAACAAAAGCAACGTCCTGATACAAGCCGCCTACGGGGCTGGCAACATGAATCAGGGCCTTGTCCCCGCAGGATTTTTTGCCCTGCTGACATTGTTTGGGTTGGTAAATGGCGTCCGCAAACAGCGAACGGCGAGTGGCGAATGGATCGGGATGCAAATCCCTATTCGCCATTCGGCGGTCGTTATTCGCTCAGCCAGCGCGATTGCGTTGACGTGCCGGCCATAGTCCGCTTCGGCGCGATGGGTCGAGCGACGGAAACTGAAAAATCGCGCCGGGTCCGCATACGTGCACAGCCCAATATCCTCGATCTGCCGGACGCCGGCCCGCGCGAGCCGCGAGGCGATGTAGCCGCCGAGATCGAACTGGGCATGGCCGTTGCGCGCGCGCCGGACGAAAGAACCGATCGCTGCCGGGATCCTCGGCGGCAAAACGCGCAATGAGATCGGGACCGACCTCGTAATTGCCTTGCCGGATCATCGGGCCGAGCGCGGCGCGGATGTGGTCGCGCGCGGCGCCGAGCCGCTCCATCGCCTCGATCGTCGCCTCGGCGACGCCGGCGAGCGCGCCGCGCCAGCCGGCATGCGCGGCGCCGACGACCCGAGCCTGCGGATCGGCGAAGAGGATGGGCCCGCAATCGGCCGTGCGTCACGCCGATCGCGAGGCCGGGTGTGCGGGTGACGATGGCGTCGGCGCGCGGGCGCGTCGGCGACGGCCACGGCGCTTCGGCGACGACGACGTTCGGCGAGTGAATTTGGTAGGCGGTGAGCAGACGGTCGCGGCTTCACCGCGAGCGCCGCCGCCATGCGCGCGCGATTCTCGGCGACGTGGTCGGCGCTGTCGTGCGAACCGACGCCGCCGTTAAGGCTTGAATAGAGGCCGCCGGAAACGCCGCCTTCGCGCGTGAAAAAGGCGTGCCGGATTCCGGTCAAGCGCAAGCGTGTTGGCCTGGATCATCATTGTCCCGGCTCGCCTTTACGTTTCGAAGCCCGGCAACGGACCGAACTTCGGATCGGCGATGGCGAGTACCTTGAACAAGTCGCCCATGCCTTTCGGCCCTGCCTCGGTCAGTCGCGCGAGTGCGCTATCGATCTCGGAAGCCTTCTCGGCGTGGGGCCCGCGATTTCAGCGCCGCCGCCCGTTTGTCGATGCCGAGCTGGCGCAGGAAATCGCGCTGCGAAACCGGACCATGGGCGCGGGCGCCGATGATTTCCGCGCTCTGCGCCAGCGCGGCGAAATCGACGTGCGCCGTGATGTCGGCTTCTCCCGGCGCGGCCAGCGGGTCGGCGAAGGCGTGACCGGCGACGGCTTGCAGCGTTTCGCCAAGTCCCTGTCGCGCGTGGCCATAGTCGATGACGAGCAGCGACGCCGTCGGTCGCGCACGCGGCGACCGAGCTCAAGCGCCACGGTGTCAGGCCGCCATTCATAGATCGAGCCTTCGGGAGACTGGCGCAACGCCCGCGGCAGCGTTGCGTCGAAATGCGGCAGCGGATCGCGCGCGATGCCGATCGCAAGCTTGCCGTCGGGCGCCGATCTCGACGACGCGCTCGTGCCAGCCGTCGGCTTGCTGGACCGCCTGGTGGATTGGCAATGCATCGATGAACTCGTTGGCGACGATGATGATGGGCCCGCCAGGAACGTCGGCGAGCGTGGGGTGCCACAGCGATCGGCACGCCGGAACCTTCGCAGCCGCCGCCGCTGCACCTCCCGCATCTTCGGGCTGATCTCGACCAGGTGCAGCGACGATGGCGGTGCGGAAGTCCTTGACGATTTGCACCGCGCGCACGGCGTCGGCCATCAATGTGCCGCGTCCGGGCCCGAGCTCGACGACGCGCACGTTTTCCGGCGCGCCCATCTGTTTCCAGACGGCGGCCATCCACAGGCCGATAATCTCGCCGAACATCTGGCTGATTTCCGGGCGCGGTGATGAAGTCGCCGTGCGGCGCCGATCGGTTCGTGCGTGAGATAATATCCGTATTGCGGATGCGTGAGGCAAAGCCGCATGTAGTCGGCAACCGGCATCGGTCCGGCGACGGCGATCAACCGGCGGATCTCGGCTTCGAGCGGGGAGTATTCATCAGCCATTTTTCGCGATCGGTTGGCGCGTCAATGCAAAGGCGATCACGCCGAGGCCCGCCAGCTATCAGCGGGATGCAAAGCAGCATGCCCATCGTAAGCCCGCCCCAGAGAAAACCGAGTTGCGCGTCGGGCTCGCGGAAAAGTTCGCAAACGATGCGCGCAATCGCCATAGCCGACGGCGAAGGCCCCGGTGACGAGGCCGGGCCGCTTGAGCGCGCCAAGGCGCACGATCACCCCCAGCACGACGAGGAGGACGAGGCCTTCGAGCGCTGCCTCGTAAAGCTGGCTCGGATGGCGCGGGATCGGTCCGCCGTTGGGAAAAATCATCGCCCAGGGCACGTCGGTCGGCCGGCCCCACAATTCGCCGTTGATGAAATTGGCGATGCGGCCGAGAAACAGGCCGATCGGGGCGACCGCCGTGGTTACGTCGCCAAGCGACAGGATCGGCAGGCCGCGGCGCAGCGCGAATACAACGGTCGCGATGACGCAGCCGAGAAAGCCGCCGTGGAACGACATGCCGCCGTTCCACAATTCGAAAATTTCGAGCGGATGAGCGACAAAGTGCGGAAGATTGTAGAACAGCACGTAGCCGATGCGGCCGCCGAGGATGATCCCGAGCGTGATCCAAATGATGAAATCGTCAAACTCGGCGACGGTGATCGGCGCCGGGCCGCCCCATAGCTTCTGCGAAGCAATGATGGCGCGCGCATAAAGCCAGCCGGCGATGATGCCGACGATATAGGCAAGCGCATACCAGCGAATGGCAAACGGCCCGATGGAAATCAGTACCGGATTGATCGCTGGGAAGGGCAAACCGAGGGCAAGACCGGCAGGATGAACATCAGGGGCTCCGGGCGCGCGCCGTGCGCCCTCTTTCATGTGCCGTGCTGCCGACGGCTTGCACCTTGCGATAGCGCCGCACCATTGCCATTGTGTGCCAATACGGCAAGCGGGCGTGCGACGGGCGCTGCAATTCGAGGTTCGGAGGCAGACATGGTCCAGACGACGAACCGGTTCTTCGACGAGGCTGCACGGTTGATGAACGATGCGGCCGGCGTTGCGCAAGGTGTACGGCGCGAGTTCGAAACGCTGTTCCGCAGCCAGGCGGAGCGCATACTGCGCGACCTGGCCGTTGTCCAGCGCGAGGAGTTCGAGGCCGTCAAGGACATGGCGCGGCTTGCCCGCGAGGAGAACGAAGCGCTTAAGGCCCGTATCGCGGCGCTGGAAGCGCGGCTCGGCGGAGCCAACCCGCCGCGCGACGCAGCCGGCGCGCTGCCGCGCCGAGCGGCACGCCGGGCGGCTTCTGACGCGCGTTAAGCCGGGTCTTGCAGCCTTCCTTGTTTTTCAGGCCTCGCGCCGCTATAAGCGCCGCGACCGCGGCCATCTTAAGAGCTTTTGGCACCCCTGGAGGCTGCCGCGGCAATCCAAGCGCACCGTTAGCGACTTAACGACAAGGATACATCATGGCGACCGTCAATCTGATCAAGGCGGCGTCGCGCTCACTGGCCGGTAAGGGGACCGCCAGGGCAGAGCGCCGCGCCGGCCGCGTCCCGGGAATCATCTATGGCGACGGCAAGCCGCCGCTGCCGATTTCGCTCGACTACAGCGATTTGAAGCTGCGGATCTATGCCGGGCATTTCCTCACCACCATTCATGACGTCGAGGTCGACGGCGTGAAGCATCGCGTCATTCCGCGCGACTTCCAGCTCGATCCCGTTCGCGATCTTCCGCTGCATGTCGACTTCATGCGGCTCGGCGAGGGCGCGACGATCCGCGTCAACATTCCGATCCACGTGAAGAACGCCGAGCAGTCGCCGGGCGTCAAACGCGGCGGCACCGTTTCGATCGTCACGCACACCATCGAGGTGCGCTGCCGCGCCGACGCCATTCCGACATCCATCGACGTCGATGTCGGCAGCCTCGATATCAACCACTCCAAGCACCTGAGCGACATCACGCTGCCGGAAGGCGTGCGGGTCGCGGGTGGCAGGGACATCACTCTGGTCACGGTCGTGCCGCCGTCGGGCTATGCGGAAGAGCTGAAAGCAGCCGCAGAGGCCGCGACTGCCGCAGCGGCTGCAGCCGCCGCCGCGGCTGCTGCAGGTCCTGCGGCGACAGGCGCTCCTGGCGCTGCTCCGGGGCTGCGGCGCGGCTCCGGCGCGGCCGCGGCGCCCGCGGCGGCGCAGCCGAGAAGAAGTGAGGGTCCGCTTCCGCACGAGACGACGCGCATGCTGCTCCTGGTCGGACTCGGAAATCCGGGAGCACGCTACGTCGGCAACCGCCACAACGTCGGTTTCATGACACTGCAGGCAATCGCCGAGCGCCACGGTATCGGACCGTGGCGCCGGCGCTTCCAGGGTGTCGCCTGCGAGGGGCCGATCGGCGGCGAGCGCGTGCTGCTGCTTCTGCCCGGGACCTTCATGAATGAATCCGGCCGCGCCGTCGCCGAGGCGGCGCAATTCTACAAGCTTCCACCCGGCGACGTCAGCGTGTTCCACGACGAGATCGAACTGCCGCCGGGCAAGGTGCGGGTCAAAGTCGGCGGCGGCATTGCCGGCCATAACGGCTTGCGCTCGATCACCGCGCATATCGGCAATGATTATCGGCGCGTGCGCATCGGCGTCGGCCATCCCGGCGCCAAGGATCAGGTCGAGCATTACGTGCTCAGCGATTTCGCCAAGAGCGAACGCCCTTGGGTCGAGGCGCTGATCGGCATCCTTGCCGACAACGTCGATCTTCTCGTTCGCGGCGCAGGATGCGAGTTTTCAGAACAAGGTTCACCTCGCCATGGCCGCCAAGGGCTTCGGCGACAAGGGCCTCGACGACCGGCCGGAAGGCGATTCGCCATCCGGCAAAGACTCCGACGAGGCGTGAGCCGCCATAGACACAGGTGAATAGAACTCCATGGGCTTCAAATGCGGCATCGTCGGCTTGCCGAACGTCGGCAAGTCGACGCTCTTCAATGCGCTGACCGAAACGGCGGCGGCGCAGGCGGCCAACTATCCGTTCTGCACGATCGAGCCGAATGTCGGCGAGGTGGCGGTGCCCGACCGCCGGCTGGAGACGCTGGCCGGGCTCGCCAAATCCGCCACGATCGTGCCGACGCGGCTGACGTTCGTCGACATCGCCGGTCTTGTTCGCGGCGCGTCGAAGGGCGAGGGGCTCGGCAATCAATTCCTCGCCAATATCCGCGAGGTCGACGCCATCGCCCACGTGGTGCGCTGCTTCGAGGACACCGACGTCACCCATGTCGAGGGCCGCATCGATCCGGTCGCCGACATCGAGACGATCGAAACCGAGCTGATGCTCGCCGATCTCGACAGCCTGGAGCGGCGCGTCGATGCGCTCGCTAAAAAGGCAAAGGGCGGCGACAAGGAGGCGAAGGAAATCCTCGACCTCGTCAATCGCGCGCTGGCGCTGCTGCGCGAGGGAAAGCCCGCGCGCGCTCGTCGAGCGCAAGCCGGAAGAGGAGCGAGCCTTTCACATGCTCGGGCTCTTGACCGCGCTAGCCGGTGCTCTACGTCTGCAACGTCGAAGAAGCCTCTGCCGCAACGGGAAACGCGTTTTCGCGGCAAAGTCGAAGCGCGGGCGAAGGCGGAGGGCGCCGCCGCCGTCGTCATCTCGGCCAAGATCGAATCGGAGATCGCCGTGCTGTCGCGCGGCGAGCGCAGCGAGTATCTCGAGCGCGGTGGGCCTCGACGAAGCGGGGCTCGACCGCCTGATCCGCGCCGGTTACGCGCTCCTCGATCTCGTGACCTTCTTCACCGCCGGCCCGAAGGAGACGCCGCGCCTGGACGGTGACCCGCGGCGCCAAGGCGCCGCAGGCGGCGGGCGTCATCCACACCGACTTCGAGCGAGGCTTCATCCGCGCCGAGACCATCGCCTACGAGGACTACGTGGCGTGCGGCGGCGAAGCGGGCGCGCGCGATGCCGGCAAGCTGCGTCTCGAAGGCAAGGATTATGTCGTGCAGGACGGCGACGTCATGCACTTCCGCTTCGCGACGTGACGCCGATCATCCGAAATCCGGCGGCTGGCCTCTTAGCCCGGTGCCCTGATTGCGGATCGCGCCGAGGTGCTCGTTGATGCGGAACACGATGAGCACGAATTCCGCCACGATGCGCGAAATGATGACGCCCATGCAGGCGCCGAGCAGGCTGGCGATGACGAAGATCATGCCGACAAACGGATTGTACGCCATGGTGGCGAGCGACGAGACCGCGCCGGCAGCCCCAAGCAAAACGGAAATAACGACGGCGAGCCAGTAGAAGACTTTGATGACGGTGGGGGTGACGAAACGTTCCCACTGAAACAAGTCGTTGATGCCGAACATTCGCGTTCCTCCCGCGCGAACCAAAACGACTGCGAATGCGCGACACAAACGCCGAATCTGCACTGCTTGAGAAGTCCACAGACTGCACGCGGCCCTGCGGTGGTCAATCGAGGCCGCTCGGGCGCGGTACGAGAGTGTGGCTCCGCGGCGGTGCATCCCGGTCATTTTCGTGGCTCGGAACGCGCTGGCAAAAGTGCCTGACCGCGCCCGGCGGCACCTTACGGCAGCGTTTAGTGGCGAAATCCGCGCACTTGTGTCGCTGTCCCGTCAAGCGATAGCGGCATCAGCCGCTAATCTTTTCCGCCGGCGCCGCAGGCTCGCTGGTTCCAACCGGTGAGCGGTGTTATAGTCACATTGGGGATTCACGGAGCTTAGGTCATGATTTTGTCCAAGGCGCTGGCGCTCGGCTTTCAACTCATGATGCCGTTTGCGGTCGCCGACGGCGTGCCCGAACTCAATGTCCAACAGGTCTGCGAAGGCATCGCCAAGCAGGGCGGCGTTACGTTCCATGATCCCGCCATCGCCAAGGAGAAACAGAACTGCCTGGAGAGCGAGCGCGCGACCCGCGACGAACTCGCCAAGAAATGGTCGGAATTCACCCCCGCCGACAGGACCTCGTGCGTGAACGAAGCGCGGATGGGTGGCGAACTCAAGCTACACCGAGCTGCTGACCTGCCTGGAAATGGCGCGGGATGTCAGGGCGATGCGCGCGCAGCAGGGTGGAGCGGCGACCAGCCGCCGGTGAGCGGCGGCGCGAAAGCAACGATAGAATATAACATAGCCGGGAAGATCTTGCCGCCCTGCAATTGACGCGGTCAAACAGACGTCGCGCCGGCATTCAATAGGCGATGAGAATTTCGCTGACGGTCGGGTTGACCGCGCGTAATGCCGCGTCGCTCGACGTGAATGCGCGATCGGCGGGTAAGTCGCTGATCGCCGCCGACGAGGTTTTCGGGTCGGCGCGCAGATTGATGCCGATCTTGCAGCCGCCGGTAAGCGCGCCGAGTTGCCCGCCGTTCCAGTCGCTCAAGGCCGCCACGTGATCCTTGTCGAACCCGGACAGCTTGAACGGCTTGCCGTTGATCTGCTCCAGTTCCGCCAGCGTCAGCCCAAGATGAAGCTCGCCGGGTGCGATCCAATCCGATTGGCCGTTGATGACGATGAGGTGGGTGTCGCTGCGGTTGGCGGGTTTCGACCACCAGACCTCCAGGCGTTGCTTTGGGTCTTTGGCGTAAAGAACGCTCGCCATCACCTTGCCGCCCGAACTGGCATCGACCTGCGTGAAGGTGACGTTCCTCGATTGGAATGCGGTCGCGAGCTTGGCGTGGCTGGAGTCCCGTCCGAACACCCCGTCACAGGCGATGACGCGCTGTTTCGTCGGACGTGAAGGTCTTATCGGCGCTCCCGACTCAACGCCGCCGCATCGCTTCCCGGCGCGCCGCCCGGCATGGGCATGCGCGCCGCCGCTCGGCATCGACACGGCGCCCGGCAACGGCTGATCGACCTGCGACGGCGCGAGCTGGTCCGCCGCATCGAGATCGGGATCGTGCTCGAATGCCGCTGGCGGCTTCTGTCCGCGCTGCGCGCCGGCTTGACGGCGGCGGAGCCGGCGTCGTGTCTGCCTCATCATTCATGATGGAAGGTTGTCCTGCCGGCAACGGCTGGCGCTGCTGCGCAGCGAGCGTTCCGGCAGTGCCTATGGTGAGGCCGGCAAGCAATGCCGCCTCGATCCATCTTCGATGCATTCTCAAGCGTCTCCCGTGCCGCACTTCTCAACGCTAGCATAGCATAGTAGGCAGTACTGAGGCGTCGGAAATGGTCAGACGTGCGCAAATTGTCCCATGCTCAAGCTATAAGTGCCTGCCGAGGTACGCTTCGACTGCCGCGGGATTTTCTCGTCGGCGGTCGTTCGGCCGGCGGCCATGCGGATTTGCCTCGACGGTCGCCGGAAATCCGGTTAGCGAAACAGGTGAGCGCGCCAGCTGAAGCTCGTCGTCAATGCGTCCAACGAAAACTTGGAATCCAATCATGCAACTCCAGCAAAATACCGATCGCATCCAGACCACGCATATCGGCAGCCTGCCGCGGCCACATCGGCTGCTCGATGCGATGAAGGCGAAATATGCCGGGCAGCCCTACGACGAGAAGGCATTTCAGGAAGCGTTGCGCGTTGCCGTCGCCGACGCGGTGCGCGAGCAGGTCGATTGCGGCATCGACATCGTTACCGACGGGGAATTCTCCAAGCCGGGCTTCTTTACCTACGTTCGCGAGCGGCTCGATGGGTTTGAGTCGCGCCCGGGCATTAAGATGAAGCTCTTCGAGCAGGAGGTCGCAGCCTTTCCCGAATACTACGCGGAGTATTTCAAGCGGGCGATGACGGGCGGAGCGATCGTGACGCTCGCCCCGATCGTCTGCGTCGGTCCCATCAAATACCGCGGCGAGAAGCTCGTGCAAATCGACATCGATAACGTGAAGGCCGCCGCCGCGGCGGCCGGCGTCGCCAATGAGCAGGTCTTCCTGCCGGCGACCGCGCCGTCTGGAGTGGGATCGAACGAGTACTACAAGTCGGACGAAGAGTATTTCCACGCGCTCGCCGCTGAAATGGCCAAGGAATACCGGGCGATCGTGGACGCCGGCATCCTCGTGCAGATCGACGATCCGTTCTTGCCGGATATTTTCTACGAAGTGGGCCTCGACGACGCGCAAAAGAAACGTCGCGCGCAAATCTACGTCGAGGCCATCAACACCGCCCTGAAGGGCATTCCGGCCGAGCGCGTACGTTTCCATACCTGCTATGGCATCAATGAAGGCCCGCGCATCTATGAAGCGGCGCTCAAGGACATCATCGATTACATGCTGCAAATCGAAGCCGGCTCGTACAGTTTCGAAGCCGCGAATCCGCGCCACGAGCACGAGTATCATTTGTTTGAACACGTCAAGGTGCCTGAGGGCAAGGTACTCGTTCCCGGAGTGGTCACCCACGCCAGCAACATCGTTGAGCATCCCGAACTCATCGCCGAGCGCATCATCCGCTTCACCCGGCTGGTCGGGCGCGAGAACGTCATCGCCGGCGCCGACTGCGGCTTCTCCTCGCAGGCTTTGTACAACACCGAGGTGCACCGCACCGTGGTGTGGGAGAAGTTCAAGGCCATGCGGCAGGGCGCCGACCTCGCGACGCAACAGCTTTGGGACTAGCGCATGATCCGGAAAAGTGGAGGCCGGTTTTCCGATAAGATCATGCGCCACTAAAAATCATCATGATCCGGAAAGGTGGAAGCTGGTCCCAAATCGAGATCAGGAGATCGATATTTGCCAGCCTGACGAAGCCGGCCGCCTCGTAGGCGCGCGAACGCTCGCCGGCGTCGCCGTCCAATTCGAAAACCGCGGAGGCCCGTCCTAGCAGTAGCCCGAACGCCGCACGCGATTCCGGCGTATGGAAATCGTGCGCATATTCGGCGCGGTCAAAGGGCAGCACGGCTTCCAGCGCGTAGCCGCCCGCAAGCCCTGCTTCCGCGACCAGCCGATCCGAGCCTTCGGCCAGCGAAGACACGATCACGAAATCGCTCCTGGAATTCGCGGACGTGCCCCCGGGAAAATCGCCGTCCGGCTTGCGCGCGGTTTCGATCACGGTTGTGAGAATGCGATCGAGAAGCGCGCGCAGTGGCGGCTCCGATTGCATCGGCAATTTCGGCGGCACGCGATGCCCGCTGACACCGACGCGCAAGCGAATTCGGGGAGAAGGCGGGGAGAGACTGGCGGGCACGGCGGACCCTGCTTTCGACCGTGGGAGTTTAACCTCGGGTCTGGTCATCGGTCCATCGGCGTGCGCCGCGACCGGCGTAACGCAAGAGGGTTCTCGCCCTGCGCGCTCTCATAATTCTAGCTAAGTGGAAAGTGGAAGCTCGCTTGTTTTGGAAACGTACTCGTTTTGGAAAACTTACTTGGTGGAGCCAGGCGGGATCGAACCGCCGACCTCCTGCATGCCATGCAGGCGCTCTCCCAGCTGAGCTATGGCCCCAAACCGTGTATCGGCAACCAACGCGCTCGGATTCCAGAACGACTTGGGTCTGAACCCGATCCCCGCCGCCGATTGCTTACGCGCCGATCAGCTCTCCTCCTCGTTTTCGATGTCGCTGCCGATAATATCGGTAACGTCGGCGTCTTCTTCCTCCTGCTCCTCGATGAAAGCGGCATCATCGAGGGTTTCGTCGATCTCGACCTCTTCTTCGACGTCAGGCTCCGTGGTCTCTACCGGCGCCTTCGCGCCCTGCGCCTCGGCGTCGGGTCCTGATGGGGCACCGTGCGAAAGCTGAGCTTGGCCGAAGCGCGGGTTGCGATAACGGTTTTCGAGCCCGGCCCGGTGTAACCGCCCCAGATGCCGTGCAAATCGCAGGTTGGCCGCGCCCAAAGGCGTTCGAGAAGTGTGTAGCCTGCTTCGCCCGCCGATTGCGTCAAGCCAATCTCGCCTAAGAATGACGCCTCATCGAAGGGAAGGGCCGCCCAAGCTTGGCGCTCGGCCTCCGAAAGCTCAGCCACTCCGTCATAGAAGCCGGGGATTTGAACGCGTCCGCCAGGGCCGTGAAGCTGACCCAGAATCTCGGTCAGAGCATTGATCGGGTTGACTACCGCGCCGCCATAAAGCCCCGAATGCAAATCGCGCGACGGCCCCTCGAGCGTTACCTCCACATAGACATTGCCGCGCAGGCGGTAGGTGATGGCGGGAGTGTCGATGTCCCAGGAACCGGTGTCGGTGATTATGGCAACGGCTGACTGGCTCAGGGAGGCGGCGTGCTCGGCCAGAAAACCGGGAAGCGAGGTGCCGCCACTTTCTTCTTCGCCTTCGATCAGCACGGTCACGGAGACTGGCAGGGACCCATGCACCGCCTTCCAGGCGCGGAACGCTTCAAGGAAGGTCATCACCTGCCCCTTATCGTCGACTGCTCCGCGTGCGACCACGCGCTTACCGTGCGGGCCATCCACAATGGCTGGCTCGAAAGGCGGGCTGTCCCAGAGTTCGAGCGGGTCCGGGGGCTGCACATCGTAGTGGCCGTAATAAAGGAGGTGTGGCGCGCCAGGATTTTCGCCTCGCGAGTGAGCCAGGAGAATGGGATGGCCGGGCGTATCGTGAAGCTCCGCCGTGAAGCCAAGAGCGCTGAACTGATCCTTTAGCCACAGGCCTGCGCGCCTCACCTCGGCCTTATACGAGGGATCGGTCGAGACGGATGGTATGTGCAAAAATTCGATATAGCGCGAGAGGGCGGCGTCGAAGTCCTTCTCGATGTGCGCCAGAACGGGATCCAGCTTCGCCATTCGTTCCTCTTTGCCTTTATTCAGCTGCGACGTCCCAGCATTCGAAGCCGGCCTTTTTTATCTGTCTGCAAGCCGCCTTCGCTTGCGCTTCGTTGGCGAACCGGCTCAGCCGCGCCCGGTACATCGTCTCGCCGGTTGGCAACGGCACCCGCATGATGAACGCCGGATGCGCTTTCAGCGCCGCAGCGCCCAGCGCTTCCTTCACGCTTTCGAGCTTTTCCTTGGCCTGTTCCTCTGCGGCAAAGGCGCCCACCTGGACGTGGAACGGCCCCTGCTGGTCATTTTGCGGATCTGCGGCAACCGCGGCCGACAAAGTCTGCGGGGCCTCGTCCCGTGCCTCGGCTATGCGAACCGGCTCCGCCGCCTCAACAGGCGCAGCAGCCTCCGGAAGTGGATCGAGCGACGCTGCTTCGAGCGGGGTTACCTCGGGCTGCCGCGTTGTCTTGTAATACACCGAAACATTCTGCGGAGCAGGCGCGGTGATGGCGGCGAGCGTCTCATTGCGGACGATCTCGTTCGCGGGAGGGGCTACGTAAGCGGGGCTGCGGCTCGCGTCTTGCTCTGCCTTGTCCTCGGGTTCATCGGTCGTTGTGTCGGCGGATTGGGGCGGCGTGTAGAGTGCGGGCCTGGGCCTGGTGACGAGTCCTGCCTCGATCGAGGCGAGAAGGATCGAGATCGAGGCCCGGTCGGGCCGTCTTTTCAACCGCGAATAGGCTCCCGGAAATGCCGGCGCCGGCTGCGACGCAGGTTCTGGGGCTTGCTTGACCGCAGCCGCGGCCGCCTTTGCGGTTGTCTTCGGCGCGGACGGCTCGGCGGCTTTTCTTGAGGCCGCTGGCTCTCTGGCTGGCTTCGCTGCCGCGGTGAGCGTGATCCCGGCTCGCCGCGCGGCCGTCTGGGTCATCGCCTTTGACCATGAGCTGTCGAGAATATTCCTCATCGTGGCGTTTCGCGCGCCAGATGACGCGCCGCCCAGCACCACGGCCAGCAATCTCTTGTCGTTGCGGCGCGCGGTCGCGATCAGGTTGAAGCCCGAGGCCGAGGTGAAACCCGTCTTCATGCCTTCCATGCCCTCATAGGAGAAGAGCAAGGTGTTGTGATTGCGGAAAACCTCTCCGTCATATTGAAAGTACCGCGTCATGAACACCTTACAACGCTCCGGATGGCCGGCGAGGATAGCCCTTCCGAGCGTAATGAGGTCTTGCGCTGTGGTTTGCTGCTCCGGGTTCGGCAAGCCGGACGCGTTACGGAAGGTCGTGTGCAGCATGCCGATCGAGCGCGCCTTCTGGGTCATTCGCCTTGCGAATTCTTCCTCCGACCCGGCCAGCGCTTCCGCGACCGCAACCGCCATATCGTTAGCGGACTTGGTGACGATGGCTCCGATTGCATCGGCGACAGAGATCGTATCGCCTTCCGAAAGGCCGAGCTTCGTCGGGGATTGCGCAGCGGCATGGGCGGAGACCCTGATCTGGGTATTCATGCCAATTTTGCCGTCCCGGAGCGCATCGAAAAGCAAATAGAGCGTCATGACCTTCGTAAGCGAAGCCGGATAACGGGGCTCGTCTGCGTTCTTCGAATAGAGAACCCGGCCCGTATAGACGTCTATGGCCATCGCCGAGAAGGGCGGAGAATATTCCGATTGGCGGTGCCGGTAGTAGCGGCGGCGGGCATCGGCATCCGCCGTGACGAGCAAAAGCACCGCCAGCGTAGCGAGGATCAGCGGCCCAATTCGTGAACTCAACCTACTCGGATCCCATTCCAGGAAAGACGCATATATTTGCCGGAACATGACTGCCGCCTGATAAACCCAAAAACTTGTCGCCAGCAAGGCAAGCACACGCCCCGCCTGGGAACCGCCCTTAAGTTAGGCTATACCGCTACGTGTATTAATGTCCCCTTACCCTCTCAGCGTGCCCAAGAGTTGGCGGTGATTTTTGCATCTATTTAGGGCTTTGAATCCGGAGGGCGGCCCCGGCCCCTTTCAACATCGGAAGCGAGCCATATATTCGGCGAGGCTTCATAATTCCGGACCTTGACAGAACAAACCGGATAACGGGAGTATGGAGTAGAAGGGCGTTCAGCGCTAAACTGGATTGGACGCTCAGTCTGCGCAGATGGCGAAGCTTATGGCTTGACACTCGATGATCGTGACTATGGCAGGCAACAACGGCTTCAAAGGTGACAACGACCTCAGAACAGGGGTCGTCACAAAAACGCGCCCGAAGACGAAACGGCCGAGCCTCTACAAGGTTCTTCTTCTAAACGACGATTACACCCCGATGGAGTTCGTGGTTTACGTCCTCGAACGGTTCTTCAATAAGCCACGGGAAGAAGCGACGCGCATCATGCTTCACGTGCATCAGAAGGGCGTCGGCGTTTGCGGGGTATATACTTATGAGGTTGCCGAGACGAAGGTAACGCAAGTTATGAACTTTGCCCGGCAGCATCAGCATCCTCTGCAGTGTACCATGGAAAAGGAGTAGGTGCGGAAGTGCCATCATTCTCGAACAGCCTGGAAGAATCTCTCCACCGCGCTATCGAATATGCCAACGAGCGCCATCATGAATACGCCACGTTGGAACACCTCCTTTTGTCCCTCGTCGATGACCGCGACGCCGCATCGGTGATGCGGGCCTGCAATGTGGACCTGGATCGCCTGCGGGCCAAGCTTACGGATTTCATCGACAAAGAGCTCTCGAACCTCATTCTCGACCAGGATGGTGAAGCGCAGCCCACCGCCAGCTTCCAGCGCGTGATCCATCGCGCTGTCGTGCATGTGCAATCTTCCGGGCGTGAGGAGGTCACGGGCGCCAATGTGCTCGTCGCGGTTTTCGCAGAGCGCGAGAGCAACGCCGCGTTCTTCCTGACCGAGCAGGACATGACCCGCTTCGACGCGGTGAATTTCATTTCGCACGGCATCTCCAAGCGCGCCGGCATGTCGGAGCCCCGGGGCATCCGCGGCGTTGAGGACGACTCAACGACCGTCGAGGGGAACGATGACAAAAAGCGCAGCACCGACGCCCTTGAAGCCTACTGCGTCAATCTGAACCAGAAGGCAAAGGATGGCCGGATCGATCCGCTCATCGGGCGCGACAAGGAGATCGAGCGGACCATCCAGGTGCTCTGCCGCCGGTCGAAGAACAACCCGCTTTATGTCGGCGACCCGGGCGTGGGCAAGACGGCGATTGCCGAAGGGCTCGCGCGCAAGATTGTCCGCGGCGAGGTGCCGCAGGTACTCGCCAATGCGACCGTTTTCTCCCTCGACATGGGCACGCTGCTGGCCGGAACCCGCTACCGGGGCGATTTCGAGGAGCGGCTCAAGGCTGTCATGAAAGAGATCGAGGCCTATCCGGGCGCGATCCTCTTCATAGACGAGATCCATACTGTTATCGGCGCGGGCGCGACCTCGGGCGGCGCCATGGACGCATCCAATCTCTTGAAGCCGGCGCTGCAATCGGGTGTTCTGCGCTGCATCGGCTCGACGACCTACAAAGAATACCGCCAGCACTTCGAGAAAGACCGAGCCCTCGTCCGGCGCTTCCAGAAGATCGATGTCGCCGAGCCCACCGTGGAAGACGCCATCGAGATCATGAAGGGCCTCAAGCCTTACTTCGAAGACTTCCACAACATCAAATATACCAACCAGGCCATCAAATCGGCGGTGGAGCTTTCGGCAAAATACATTCACGACCGCAAGCTTCCCGATAAAGCGATCGACGTGATCGATGAAACCGGCGCCTCGCAAATGCTGCTGCCGCCGTCCAAGCGCAAGCGGACCATCGGCGTGAAAGAGGTGGAAGCCACGATCGCGACCATGGCCCGCATTCCGCCGAAGACGGTGTCGAAATCGGACACCGAGCTGTTGCGCAACCTTGAGAACGATCTCAAGCGCGTCGTGTTCGGCCAGGAACAGGCCATCCACGCGCTATCGGCGGCGATCAAGCTGGCGCGCGCCGGGCTCCGCGACGCCGAAAAGCCTATCGGCAGCTATCTCTTCTCCGGCCCGACCGGTGTCGGCAAGACGGAAGTGGCGCGCCAGCTCGCGAGCCTGCTCGGGGTGCAAATCCTTCGTTTCGACATGTCGGAATATATGGAGCGGCATACCGTGTCGCGGCTCATCGGTGCGCCTCCCGGCTATGTCGGCTTCGATCAAGGCGGCCTCTTGACGGACGGCGTGGATCAGAACCCGCATTGCGTGCTTCTCCTCGATGAGATCGAGAAGGCGCATCCCGATCTGTTCAACGTGCTCTTGCAAGTCATGGATCACGGCAAGCTGACCGATCACAACGGCAAACAGGTCGATTTCCGCAACGTCATTCTGATTATGACTACGAATGCGGGCGCGGCCGAGATGGCCAAGGCCGCGATCGGATTTGGAGGCACGCAGCGCGTCGGCGAGGACGAAGAAGCGATCAAGCGCATGTTCACGCCGGAGTTCCGCAACCGGCTCGATGCGGTGATCGCGTTCTCGAGGCTCTCGCGCGCCATGATCAGTAAGGTCGTGGAGAAGTTCATCTTCCAGCTCGAAGCCCAGCTCGCCGACCGCAACGTCATGATCGAGATGTCGCTCGAGGCGATGGAATGGGTTGCCGAGCGCGGCTACGACGAGCTTTACGGAGCGCGGCCGCTCGCCCGGGTCATCCAGGAGCACATCAAAAAGCCGCTGGCGGAAGAGCTCCTGTTCGGCAAGCTCGAAGGCGGCGGCACGGTTCGCGTTGTCGTGGCGGATAAGGACGGCGAGAAGGTGCTTTCGTTCGAGGTCATCGAGAGCAAGCCCCTCGTCAAGGTCGAGGACGGAGGCGACGGCGGCGCCGATGGTGATAGCGGTGACCGCACGCCAACGGTGCTCATTCCGAAGGTGCCATTGAACCGCTAAGAGCCTCGATAAGATTAAGGGTCCCGGTAGCACCAATTGCCGGGACCTTTTTTGTGGGCCGCGGAATTGAATCGTTTCGAAGGAGCAAACGCCATGGCAGTCGATGGTGTGGTCACGATTCCCAGCCACTTCAGCCAAAGGGAAACCCTCGAACGGCTCAAGGCCGAAATCGCGTCGCACGGTCTGGATCTCTTCGCTGAGATCGACCACGCTCAAAACGCAAAAGAAGCGGCGCTTACTTTACGCCCCGAGACCGTTCTTGTGTTCGGGAGTGCCAAAGCGGGCACGCCGCTGATGGTGGCCAATCAAGCTGTGGGGATCGATCTGCCCCTGAAGGCTTTGGTTTGGCAGGATGCCGCCGGAAAAACTCAGATTTCCTATAGTGATCCAATTTGGATCGCGCGGCGTTATGAACTGCCGGGTGATGCCATGCAGCTCGCGGAGAAGATGCGCCAGGGGCTTGAGGCATTGACAGGCAAGGCCGCCGGATAATTTCTGAGAATGCTGCGAAGAAAAAGGGGCGGCCCTCCCGATTTATGTTGCACTGCACCATGAACTGTCCTAGATTAACCTCAGAGCAAATTCAACTGAAGCACGATCGCCGTCCGGGGTGGATTGAGCCGCCGGTAGCGTTATGCCCCGTTGAAGGGCTCAAGCTAAAAGCCGATGAGAGGGCCGGGAGATGTTCTTCTTTTTTCCTTTTGCTACGGAACAAGCGGCCGCGCCGGCTTCCCGGAAACAGCCGCAGTATGGGGCATTGCCGCTACTGCCCGCGCCCAAGAGCGCTTTCACGCTGGAACGCCCCGGCGAACACAGCTTTGGCAGCGCTTTCGGGCAAGCAGGGGAGCTTGCTGCCGGCCTTTTGAAGCAGGCGCTGAGCTCGCTCACATCGTCGATGACCGCGCTTGGCAACCGGGCGAACGCACTCTTCGCACAGGTGGCGGCTACGCTCGCTTTCCAGCGGATGGCCAGCGACGCGGCTTCATTTTTTGGGATGTTTCTGCCCGGCTTCGCGCAGCCCGCGCCGCAGAACGGATTTGCAGGCTCGTGGATCGCTCCAGCTCCGCAGCCTCCGCTTTTTTCTGCCTTTGGCCTTCCCGGATTGGCGAATCCTTGGGCGGGAAATCCCTGGGCATTATTCACGGAAGCGACCGCTATGTGGACGAACTTCCTACTGCCCGCAACGGCGCCGCGGCGCAGCCCTTATAATGCGCCAGCTCCGTTCACCACAACCTTCGCCTTCCCCGGCTTCGCTTGGAACTTCACATTCGGTTAGCCTGACCGGGCCATCCAGAGAGACAATTATTTGACGTTCAACTGAATGCCCGGGTCAAGCCCGGCAATGATGTTTAGCCGGCCGCTATTGGTTTGGCTTTGCTGCCGGCGCGGCGGCGGGCATCTTCTTCTTGACCTTTGTGCATCTGCCAGCGGCTGAGCCCGTGCCAGCGGTCCATTTGCAATCCGGGGCGGTGCAATCGGCCTCGGCGCGCTTTTTGCACTTCACCTTGGCAGGCGCCGTCTGAGCCGGAGGAGTGGCGGGAGCCGGAGTCTGTGCATAGGCGGCGAGAGAACCCGCCGTGAAGAAAGCCGCGATCACGGCGGCTGACAGAATGCGCATGAAAACCTCCTCGTATAATCTCACGATCCGGCTGGATCCCGTTCACCGTAAAGCAGTTTCAATAGGTTGCAAGCGGAGTAATAATCCGCTTGAAGCCGCTTGCGGTTATCCGGGATCGTTACGAACGCCGGCACCCTTTACGATCCCGGATAACGCTTTGGCGTTTCCGGGATGACACTGGCGGCGCGTGATTGCCTGCTCCATGCCAAAGCCTGCTCAAGCCTGTCGTCACCCCAGAACAATTCGCCAGTTCCGGTAGTGAAACTTGGAGCGCCAAAAATTCCGGCGGCTTGCGCCGCTTCTGTGTTGGCACGCAATCTCGCTTTGATTTCATCCGACTGCGCGCGCCTGAAGGCCTCTTCCGGGATTGCGCCAGCAGCCTCCAGCTCTCTTGCAAGCCTTTCGACGCTGGCAATGTCGCGCCCTTCCGCGAATTCGGCTCTGTAAACGCCCTTGATGAATGCAGGCCCCCAGCCTTCGTCCAATCCCACGAGCGCGAGCCGGGCCGCTTGGAGGCTATTTTGCGGGAATGGATTAGGCGGTCTGAACGCCAAACCGCGCGACTTCGCAATCCGCTCCATATCGCGGATCATATACTTGCCCTTTGCGGGGTAGAGGTTGAAAGGGGAGGTCTCCCAGCCTTGTTGCTTGAAAATCGGGCCTAGAAGAAACGGTTTCCAGACAATGCTGACGCCGGCATCCCCGGCGACCTCCTCGATCCGCATCGCCGACAGATAGCTGTAAGTGGAGGCGAATTCGAACCAGAATGTAATTTCCGCCATTTCTCGCGTTCCCTCTTGCGGACGCCCAGTGGCCCCATTTTATCGTCTTAATCCGCCGCTTTCAGGACTGAACACTCCGCCCGCCGTCTCCTCGATCCGCTGTTTTTCAAGCTCCTGGCTATATCTCCGCAAGAGGTACGCTTCGCTCACAAAGCCAAGCACCCTACCGGATTTCGCGGTCTCGACCACAGGAAGAACCTCGGATGCCGTATTCGTAAACATGTTAAGCGCTTCGTGGATGTTTACACCGGGGGTCAGCGACCGGGGCTCGCTGTGGATGAGATCGGCAGCGGTCGTCGTCTGCGCTAAAGCATCGTAAGCCGTGGAATGCGCCTCAACCGTCTCGATTGTGCCCAGATAGACGCCGCCTTCGTTGCAGACGAAGGCATGTTTCGGGCCGCCCAAGGGAAAATGCTCCCGAAGCTGCGCAATAGTTTCCGAGGCAGGCACGAGATGAGGATCGCGCCGCATGAGCTTGCCCACGGTCAAGTCCGCAATCCAGCCAATGTCGTGGGCGCCGCGGATGGGCAAACCACGGACATGGAAGCGCCAGGTTGCAAACGAGTATCCGAAGCTTTGCCGCACCACCACGGTGCAGGCGATCACAGCTGCCATCACACCGATCGTGAGTGAGAAATTGCCGGTCGTCTCAAGCACGAGCAACGTCATGGTGACGGGAGCGCCGACGATGCCGGCGGCAACCGCACCCATCCCGACAAGACCGTAGGCAACCGGATTGATCGCAAGACTAGGTGCCAAGGTTGCGAGGCCGGCCGCGACGGCGCTTCCGAAGATGGTTCCCAGCAAAAGCGAGGTGCTGAACAGGCCGCCGCGCATCCCCGACCCCACCGTGAAGGCGGAGGCCAAAATCTTGGCTATCAGGAGCACCGTAAGCGGCCGCATCGCAAACCCGCCGTTCAAGATGAAGGAAATCTCGCCATGTCCGCTTCCCAGAACCTCGGGATAGGAAAAGGCGACGATCCCGACTGCGGTGCCGCCCAGCATGGGCCTCAGCCAGCGGGGGACCTTGCGATGGCGGAGGATGTTTTCGACCATCGTGACCGCCCGCATCGACACGATGCTGATGAAGGCTGCGCCAAATCCCAGGAGAAGAAAAATCAGATAATCGCGGGGTCGGACGGTTATTGGCGCCGGAATGAAAAACAGCGGGCGCGCTTCCCTCATTGCATGGATCGCTAGATTTCCGCACAGCGCCGCGGATGCCACTGGGGCCAGCGCTTGCAGCGTGTAGCTGCCGATTACGAGCTCAAAGGCATAAAATGCGCCGGTCAGCGGGCTGTTGAAGGCGGCGGAGATGGCCGCGGCGGCGCCGCATCCCACCAGCAGGCGCAGATCCTGACGGCGCAAGCGAAAATTCTGCCCAACCTTCGACGCAAAGCCGGACCCAACCTGGGTATAGGCAGCTTCTAGGCCGGCGCTGCCCCCGAAGCCTACGGAAATCATGGTTATAAGCGCCAAGTTCAGGCTGTCCCACAAGGACATGCGCCCTCCATACAGCGCATTCGCTTCGATGGCGTCGACGATCTCCCTCGGCCGGAAGTAGCGGATGACGATGACCGTGAGGCCGACGAGCGCCCCGCCGATTGCAGGGGCAAAAAGGGTGTTGATGGAGGGGATTAGCGACCCTGCGCTTAAATGGCCATCGAGGGGAACGCCAAAGAGTATAAAATGCAGCCAGACCACAGCGCCATCGATAACCCCCACGCCCGCTCCAACCAAGGACCCAACGGCTGCAGCGGCAGCGATAAGCGCGACCTCGTTTTCACGTATCCGCACCAGCATCCGCCGGTAGGCGGAGGCCAGTCTTTTCCTGAAATGCATGATTGAGCGCAAGGTCCGTTTCGATTGTTGCGCTAGAGCTTGAGCTTTAACCTGCATAGCTGCTTTTTTCTATGTAAATGCTCCTGACATGTGGGGCTGGCAAGTTGAAAAGTCTCCCTCTGCCAAAAACATAACTTCAGGCGATGTTCAAATGGACCAGGCAGCCCAAAGCGGGATACTTCGCCGCTTCCTGCATTGATTTTATGTGCCAAAGCGCGAAATATGGGTAGAGAAAATCGGCAGCGAGGATAAGCTTATGCCGGACGGTTCGGGCGCAGAAAGTCAGCCGCGAAAACGTAGAGCCAGAGAATTCACCAGGGGCCGGCAGCTCGATCCTATCGCCTTCGGGCAGGTTGAGGCATTGCTCGCGCGCGAAGAGCCGGTGCCCGGCAGGCTCATCGAATATCTGCACGTCATCCAAGACGCTTACGGCCAGCTTTCCGCGGCGCATTTGCGGGCTCTGGCCGAGATCCTTCGCTTGCCCATGGCGGCGGTCTATGAGGTCGCGACCTTCTACGCGCATTTCGATATCGTAAAGGAGGGAGAGGCCCCCATCCCTCCCGTCACCATCCGGGTTTGCGACTCGCTGTCCTGCGAGATGGCGGGTGCCCATGCGCTTCTTGACGCCTTGATGGTTGGGACGGATCCAGCGCATATCAGGGTCATGCGGGCACCTTGCATGGGACTTTGCGACAAGGCGCCTGCGGTGGCGGTCGGGCATAATTATTTCGGACCCGCAGCACCGGGAAGCGCACTCGCCGTGGCCGCGATACATGATGTAAAAACCCCTGTGCCGCATTACGAAAGCTTCGGGTTCTATCGCGACAAAGGCGGGTACGCGCTTTTTGAGGCTTGCCGCGCGGGACACCGCACGCCGGATGAGATCGCGGGCATCCTCACCGCAGCGGGACTTCGCGGGCTCGGCGGCGCGGGCTTTCCTGCAGGCCGCAAATGGGGCTTCGTGCGCGCCAATCCCGGCCCCCGCTACGTTGCCATCAACGTAGACGAAGGCGAGCCGGGCACCTTCAAGGACCGCTATTATTTGGAGCGCGATCCGCACCGCATGCTCGAAGGCGCGCTGATCGCATCCTGGGCCGTCGAGGCCGAGCGCTGCTTCCTCTATGTCCGGGACGAATATCCGCACATCATCGAGATCCTGCGCCGCGAAATCGAGAAGCTTGAAGCCGCTAGCCTGGCGCCGCGGGGCTACCTCGACTTGCGGCGCGGGGCCGGCGCTTATATTTGCGGCGAAGAGTCCGCAATGATCGAGTCGATCGAGGGCAAACGCGGAATGCCGCGCAACCGGCCGCCTTACGTGGCGCAGACCGGCATTTTTGGCCGGCCGACGCTCGAACATAACGCGGAAACCGTTTTTTGGATCAGGGACATCGTCGAGAAGGGCGCAGCCTGGTTCGCGGACCAGGGCCGGCACGGGCGCAAGGGCCTTCGCTCGTTCTCGGTCTCAGGCCGGGTCAAGGAACCGGGCGTGAAGCTTACGCCCTCCGGCATCACCATGAACGAGCTGCTGCGTGAATATTGCGGCGGCATGGCCGATGGCCATGAATTCTATGCTTATTTGCCCGGCGGCGCCTCGGGCGGCATCCTGCCCGCTTCCCTGGCCGATATCCCGATGGATTTCGGCACTCTTGAGGAATATGGGTGTTTTACGGGCTCAGGCGCAGTCATCGTGCTTTCGAAGGCGGATAGTGCCAGAGCCGCCGCACTCAACGTCTTGAGATTCTTCGAGGATGAATCTTGCGGCCAATGCACGCCTTGCCGCGTTGGCTGTGAGAAAGCAGTGAAGCTGCTTGAAGCGGACCAGTGGGACGAGCCTCTCCTCATGGAGCTATCGCAGGCGATGAGCGACGCCTCCATTTGCGGGTTGGGCCAGGCCGCCCCCAATCCAATCAAGTCGGTGTTCCGCTTTTTCCGCGACGAACTTAAACCCGCCGACCGCGCTCAGACCATACCCCTTGGTGGCCTCCGCGAAGAGCTGGGACCTGGCACCTACGAACATGCGGAAGCGCCAGAAGTGCCGCCGCCACAAGGCGAGCCCGCGAAAGAATAAACAGAGTTTACCGGATGCGCCCACGGACCGAAGCTCACTCCCCTCACCCTATCCCTCTCCCCATCGGAGAGGGAACGGTGTTGCGACCGTTGTGCAAGCGTCCCTTCTCCCATGGGGAGAATGACAGGATGAGGGGAGATCCCATCGAATGTTATACACGTCCGCCGATGGCGATCTGTTGGCAATTACAGTGGAATCTAAAAGGCAAGTAGCATGACCAAGCCGATCACATTCACACTCGATGGCCGGGAAGTCACCGCGCTGCCCGAAGAGACCATCTGGCAGGCGGCACAGCGCTTAGGCACTTCTATTCCGCATCTCTGCTGGCTGCCCGAGCCTGGATACAGGGCGGACGGCAATTGCCGTGCCTGCATGGTCGAGGTCGAGGGCGAGCGCGTCCTGACGGCTTCGTGCATCCGGAAGCCCGCCGAGGGCATGAAGGTCAAAACCGCGTCCGAGCGCGCGGTGAAGGCGCGGGCCATGGTGATGGAACTGCTGCTCGCCGATCAGCCCGCGAAGCCCGAAGCGCATGACGATATCTCGAAATTCTGGGCTTGGGCCGAGCGCACGGGCGTCACCAAGAGCCGGTTTCCCGCGCTTGAGAAACATCCCGCACCGGACCTCTCCCACCCCGCAATGGCGGTGCAGCTCGATGCCTGCATCCAGTGCAATCTTTGCATGCGGGCCTGCCGCGAAGTGCAGGTGAACGACGTGATCGGCATGGCCTATCGCGGCCACGGAGAGCTGCCCGTCTTCGACTTCGACGACCCGATGGTCAAATCGACCTGCGTCGCCTGCGGAGAATGCGTTCAGGCCTGCCCGACCGGCGCGTTGATGCCGTCCTCGATCGTCGCGAAGGACGGCCGCGGCAGCCGTGCCGCCGGGCGCGAGGTCAACTCCGTTTGCCCCTATTGCGGCGTGGGCTGCCAGCTCACCTACAAAATCAGAGGCGATAAGATTGCCTATGTGGAGGGCCGCAACGGCTACTCGAACGAAAACCGGCTCTGCGTCAAGGGCCGTTTTGGCTTCGATTATGTCTCGAACTCCCAGCGGCTGATGAAGCCGCTTATCCGCAAGCCCGGCCTGCCGAAGGCGCTGGATGTGGACCCGTCCTATCCGCTTACGCATTTCCGGGAAGCGAGCTGGGCGGAGGCGCTGGACGTTGCCGCCGCTGGTCTGGCGCGACTGCGTGACCAGCATGGCGGGCAGGCAATTGCCGGCTTCGGCTCGGCCAAGTGCACGAACGAGGAAGCCTACCTCTTCCAGAAGCTGATCCGCACCGGCTTCGGGCACAACAACGTCGATCACTGCACGCGGCTCTGTCACGCCTCTTCCGTCGCCGCCCTTATGGAAGGCGTGGGCTCAGGCGCCGTCACGGCAACATTCAACGAGGCGCTGAAAGCCGACGTCATCATCATCATCGGTGCGAACCCCACCGAAAATCACCCGGTCGCCGCCACCTTTTTCAAGCAGGCCGCGAAGAACGGCGCACAGCTCATCGTCGCGGACCCGCGCGGCCAGGTGCTGAGGCGCTATGCCAAGCACATGCTGCAGTTCAAGCCTGGAACGGACGTCTCGCTCTTGAACGCGATAATGAACGTCATCGTGACGGAAGGCATGGTCGATAAGCAATATGTCCAGGCCCATACCGAGGATTTCGAGCTTATCAAGGAGCATGTGAAGGACTTCACGCCCGACGAGATGGCACCGATTTGCGGTGTCGCCCCCGAGACGATCCGCACCGTTGCCCGTGCTTACGGGAAGGCCAGCCGCGCCATGATCTTTTGGGGCATGGGCATTTCTCAGCACGTTCACGGCACCGACAATGCGCGCTGCCTGATCGCGCTCGCGCTGATGTGCGGCCAGATCGGGCGGCCGGGTACGGGCCTGCATCCCCTGCGCGGCCAGAACAACGTGCAGGGCGCTTCCGATGCCGGACTGATCCCAATGGTTTACCCCGATTATCAGAGCGTTGCGAGCCCCGAGGCGCGCGGGCTTTTTGAAAAGCTTTGGGGGGTTCCGCTCGATCCGAAGCCGGGGCTGACCGTGGTCGAGATTATCAACGCGGCGCACGATGGCAAGATCAAGGGCATGTACATCATGGGCGAGAACCCGGCCATGTCCGACCCAGACCTCAATCACGCCCGCGAGGCGATCGGCCGCCTGGAACATCTTGTGGTTCAGGATCTCTTCCTGACCGAAACCGCGATGTTCGCGGATGTAATCCTGCCCGCAAGCGCGTGGCCCGAAAAGAACGGCACGGTCACGAACACCAACCGTCAGGTGCAGATGGGCCGCAAGGCGTTGCCATGTCCAGGCGATACCTGTGAGGACTGGTGGATTACCCAAGAGCTGGCAAAGCGCTTGGGCTTGCCTTGGAGCTACACGGGTCCCTCCGAGGTGTTTGCCGAGATGAAGCAAGGCATGGCCTCGCTCAACAACATCACCTGGGAACGGCTTGAGCGCGAAAGCTCCGTAATCTATCCAAGCCTTTCGCCCGAGGACCCCGGCCAGCCGGTTGTTTTCGGCGATGGGTATCCGCGCGAAAACAAGCGCGCGAAGTTCGTGCCCGCCAATGTGCTGCCACCGGCCGAGCTGCCGGACGCCGAATATCCCATGGTGCTCTCGACCGGCCGCCAGCTGGAGCATTGGCACACTGGCGCTATGACGAGGCGGGCAGCGGTGCTCGATGCGCTTGAGCCCTCGCCGACGGCTTATTTCAATCCGGATGCGCTCGCAAAAATGGGAGTAACCCCTGGGGGCTCCGTGCGTGTCACCACCCGGCGCGGCTCCATCGTGCTCGCCGCACGTGCTGACGGCGATATACAGGCGAACATGATCTTCATCCCCTTCGCCTATGTGGAAGCGGCGGCGAACCTGCTAACCAACCCGCAGCTCGACCCCTTCGGGAAAATCCCCGAATACAAGTTCTGCGCGGCGAAAGCCGAGGCGCTGGAGCAAGTTAGTGCGTGACCAGCGCCGCCGCCTTTTGCACCGCCGCGCCAGCCTGGTGCGGCCCTATTTGAACTTGGCCAGTACATTACGCGGAACGGGCATCAAAGGCCGCCGCTCACAAAGAGCCGCTCTCCGGTGAGCCAAGCGGAATCATCCGAGGCAAGGAAGACTGCCACGGCGGCGATATCCCGAGGCTGGCCAACCCGGCCTAGCGGGGTCTGCGCCACCCAACCGCTTTCAAGTTCGGAGCCAATAACGCCGGCGCTATGAGTGCCCTCGGTTTCGACTACCCCTGGGCTCAGCGTGTTAACGCGGATCTTCCTTGGGCCAAGCTCGCGCGCGAGTACCCCGGTGATGGCATCGACCGCGCCCTTCGTGCCCGTGTAAACCGCCGAGTTGGGAGGAGTGATGCGGGAGACGGCAGAGCCGAGGTTGACGATGCTAGCGCCTTCGCCCATGTGCTTCACCGCCGCCTGCGTGGTGTAGAGAAGGCCAAGCACATTGATATTAAAATGTTTGTGGAAGTGATCCGCGGTGATCTCCTCGATCGGGGCAAACTCGTAGACCCCGGAGTTGTTAACGAGGATGTCGAGGCGGCCGTAAGCCTTGACGGCGGCGCCGATAATTGCTTGCGCTTCGGCAGCTTTTGAAACGTCACCGTGAACGGCAACCGCTTTGCCGCCGGCTTTTGCGACGGCATTGACCACAGCATCGGCGCCGGATTTGCTCGATGCATAGTTAACCACGACCGAGGCCCCTTCCGCGGCGAGCGCCTTGGCGATGGCGGCTCCAATGCCTTTCGATGCTCCTGTAACGATAGCAGCCTTACCTGAAAGCTTGCCCATAGCTGACTCCTTACAACTGCACTTACCGCCGTGTTCAACAATGGCTCGCAGCGGCGGTTCCTATTAGTTCATTAAAGTGGAACTAACAGCCCGGGGTTCAAGCCGCCTTTCCCAAATGATCCCTCACATTCCCGTCAACTCTTAGGGTGGAAGCACCGCGATAGAGGCCCTGCCGTCTCTCGCTACCGTGCCGAATCGGTTAATGTTGCGTTAATGGAGGAAATGGATGGCGAACTTCAATACGCATTTGGGAGTCGCGGCGACGGCCAGCGCGCTCTGTGCAACGGTCGCACTTGCGGGCCAAGCAGCGCCGCCGAATTACCTGCTGACGCTCACGCTGGCGGGCACAATCGGCGGAATACTCCCCGATATCGATCTCGATAAGGCGATCCCGGCGCGCATCTTGTTCAGCGCGCTCGGCGCCGTCAGTGCTTTCATCGCCTTGTTCAGCCTTCCAAAACAATATTCCATAGTGGAACTGTGGATCGTGTGGATCGGGGTTTATCTCACTGTTCGCTATGGCGGACACAAGCTGTTCCAAGCGCGGACTCATCATCGCGGCATCTTCCATTCGCTGCTGGCCGGCGGCTTCTTCATGGCGCTCACCGCGACTATCTTCGACCGGGTATTCCGCGAGCCGTCCGAGCTTGCCTGGCTTACCGGCCTGTTCGTGCTGATCGGCTTTGTCATCCATCTCGTGCTCGACGAAATCTATTCGGTGGATATCGAGGGCGCGGTCATCAAGAAGTCATTCGGCACGGCGCTTAAACTGTTCGATTACCACTCCTGGCGCGCCTCGGGTCTCATGGGCCTGGCGTTCGCAAGCGTGGTGATGCTTGCTCCCCCAAGCCACGATTTCTACCAGATCGTGCGCCCGCCGGTGCTGTTCGCCTTCCTCAAGGAGCGGCTGCTGCCGAAGGGCCAGTGGTTCGGCGTGCGGCCTGCCGAAACAACGGCCGCGCTCGACACCGGAGCCGCGGGGGTGAGAAAACTCCCTAACTGAAGCACCGCGCTTCTTTCAAAGCGTTTCTACCAGCCGCCGGAAGGCGTCCGGCCCCTCGCTAACGGCTTCCGGCCCCTCGCTAACGGCTTCCGGCCCGATTTCAGTTTACTTCGCTTCGCTTTGGTCGCTATCTCGCCGCTGGGACTGAAAAACTCCAAACGATTGCACAAATAGAATCGTTTGCGCTAAATCCTAGAGCCATGCTCACCTCAGCAAAAAAGGGAGGTGGAAAAGAGTTGATGCCCCAAAAGCGGCAACTTGAGAACATCTCTTTTGGCGTTGTCACTTTGCGCGCGCGCCGCGCTCACGAAAAGCTGAAGCAAGAGATGGCCGAAGCGCGCTTTCGCGGTATTTACGAGCACGCGCTGGCCGGTATTGCCATTTTGGATTGGAAAGACGGTCGCTATCTGCAATGCAACCGGGCCTTTTGCAACGGCGGCGGCCGCCTCGCAATTGAATGGAGCCTTCAACGCACCGAAGGAGACGAGGAAGCCTTTGTAATATCCTGGCGCGAAGCGGGTGGACCGGCGGTTACGCCTCCGGCGCAGCGCGGGTTCGGCTCGATTGTTGTGCAGCGCATGGCGAGGGAGGCGCTGGATGCCGAGGTCGATCTTGACTTTGCGCCCGAGGGGCTATCCTGGCGCCTGCGCTGCCCGGCCAAGGAAGTTGCAGAGAGTCCTCCCTGCTTCTCCATACATTGACGGTCGCCGCAAGCTGCAGGGACGCACCTAAAGATGTTTTAGGAACGCTTTGCCTATCTGGATGTTATGCCGGTCCTTGAGTTCGGAGGAGGAGATGCCCGGCCGTGCCGAATACGATGCCGCGATTGTGGGCGCGAGCATTGCGGGCTGCTCCGCAGCGATATTCCTTGCCCGCAATGGCGCCAAGGTGGCTTTGATCGAACGCGATCCGGACCCGGCCGCTTATAAGAAAGTTTGCACGCACTTCATTCAAGCCAGCGCCACGCCAACGATCGAGCGGCTTGGCCTCGCGGAAGCAATCGAAGCCGCAGGCGGCGTCCGCAACGAGTTGGAGGTGTTTACGCGATGGGGTTGGATCACCCCTCCAGCGGCACAAGACATCGCGCGGCCGGCCTACGGTTACAACATCAGGCGTGAGACGCTCGACCCCATGCTTCGCAAAGCGGCCATTGCTACGCCGGGTGTCGATTTCATCCCGGGTTTCTCGGCACGGGAATTATTGATCGCCAAAGGACGGATCGGCGGCGTGCTGGTACATGGCGCCGGCGGCGCCGAAAAAGAAATCGAGGCCAAGCTCGTCGTGGGTGCGGATGGACGAAACTCTCGCATCGCGGAACTCGCCGGCCTCACCGCTAAAGTAAAGCCTCATGGGCGTTTTGGATATTTCGCTCACTACCGCAATCTTCCCTTGAAAAGCGGCTCGCGGTCGCAGATGTGGTTCCTCGAACCCGACATAGCCTACACCTTCCCGAACGATGACGGTGTCACGCTCGCCACCGCCATGCCGGCGCACGCCAAATTGGCGGAGTGGAAGGCGGACCCGGAAGCCGCCATGCACCGGCTTTTCGCGGCCCTCCCAAATGCACCCGACCTCAAATGCGCGCAGCGCGTAACACCTTTCCTTGGCATCGTCGAATACCCGAATTTGATCCGGAAGGCTTACAAGCCCGGTTTGGCCCTGATTGGAGATGCGGCGCTTTGCGTCGATTATCTGTGGGGAGTCGGTTGCGGCTGGGCGCTCCAATCGGCGGAATGGCTTGCGGATGCTGTTGCAGGAACATTGGGAGACCCCGAGGAGTTGGATCGCGGCCTTGAGGAATATGGCCGCCGGCACAAGCACAAGCTCTCCGGCCACGAATTTCTCATCTCGGATTATGCCACCGGCCGCGGCTACAATCCTATCGAACGGTTGATGTTTTCCGCCGCGGCACGAGACCCGGTCTGCGCGGATCGCTTTTTCGCGTTCGGTACCCGAAACATAGGCGTCGCCGCGTTTCTAGCCCCCAAGGCTCTGGCGCGCGCCGCGTGGGTCAGTGGCCGGCACGCAATGCGCCCAAACCCGGGTGGCCACCAACAGTTGCATTGAAAGCTTTGCGTCAGTTCATGCCAGGCGCCGGTATTTTCGAAGTCAGAGGGGAACGCAAGGATGCTCCGGTTAAGTGAACTGGCAGTGGATGGCGTAAGTTCGGCGGTGCTTCAAGGAGGGCCGGCAAGCGGCGAGGAAGCTGTTGTTTTCGTGCATGGCAATCCCGGCTTCTCGCGCGATTGGGAAGGCCTTATGGAGCAGGTGGGCGAGTTCGCCCGCTGCCTCGCGCCCGATATGCCGGGTTTCGGCCAATCGGATAGGCCAGAGAAATTCGATTACACCGTGCCCGGTTACGCGCGCCATCTTGCGGGATTGCTCGCGAAATTGGAGGTTCAGAAAGCGCATCTGGTGCTGCATGACTTCGGCGGACCGTGGGGACTTGCCTGGGCGCTCGCGAATCCCGCGAATCCCGCAGCTCTTGCAAGCCTGACTTTGATCGACACCGGCGTCCTGCCCGGTTACCGATGGCATTACCTCGCCCGCATCTGGCGCACGCCAGTGGTGGGAGAGCTGTTCATGGCATCTACCACGCGCGCCGGATTTCATCTTTTGCTCAAGCACGGAAACCCCCGCGGACTGCCAAAGCCGTTTATCGATGGCATGTACGACCATTTCGATTCCGGTACGAAGCGCGCAGTTTTGCGGCTCTACCGGGCCACCGGTAATCCTGATGAAATGGCCGGAAAATTCGGCGAAACCTTCCGAAGCTGGATCTGCCCGGTACAGGTCATCTGGGGCGGTGCCGATCCCTATATTCCGGTGCGTTACGCGGAACGCCAGCGCGAGTTTTTTCCTCGAGCAAAGGTGACGGTTCTCCGAAGCAGTGGCCATTGGCCCTTTGCCGACGATCCCGGCAGGGTCGCGGCGATTGTGCTGCCATTCGTGAAGACGGCATTGTCAAACGTCAGCTCGCGATAGTCTCATGGCGGGCCAACCTCCCGGCGGGGGCACTCAGGGTCACGAATCCAGGTTAACGGGGATGGGCGAGATGAGGCTTTGAAGATAATCGGGGTCCCATCCGGCGAGTTTTCGCCGGAGTTTGAGGCTTTTCTTGTCTTTGGCTTGGCGGACGATGTTGATGGCGAAGTGGCGTACGAGGGCCATGTTTTGGGCGCCGTGTCCCTTGCGGACGCGGGCGAGATCCTCCCGGAACGTGACGTCGAGCACCCAGTGGAGCGCGTTTTCGATCTGCCAATGGGTGCGGACGGCTTCGCCAAGCGCCTTCGCGGTCATCGCTCGCGAGGCGATGTAAAAACGCCGTTCGGTTCTTGTGCCTGCCTTGGTTTCGACCTTGGTTTCGATCATGGCGATAGCGGCGAGCTTGGGAAAGCGGTATTCGCCTGGAAAGCGGCGTTCGCCCTCCATCCAATCGATAGCCGCACTCACCGTGCAGCGCCGCTCCTCAATACGTCCATGCCCCTTGTCCACATCGGTATGCCGGTCCACGGCAGCTTCCTCCGCGTCGTCGAAAAAGCGTTCTATTTCAGACAGAAGGCTTGGCTGGTTGGCCTTCACGGCCAGGAGATAATCGGCGCCGCGATCGACGATGGCCTGGGCGATGGCTGGGTTGCAGGCGATGGCGTCGATGGTCACGAGCGCGCCCGCTAAGGCGCCCGATGCCGCCAGCCGTTCGAGAAGGGCTGGGATCGCGGTTATCTCGTTGGATTTCGTGTCCACAGCCTCCTGACCAAGCACGAGCTTTTCATGGGTGGCGAAGGCGGAGACGAGGTGGAGCGCCGCCTTGCCCGCGGCACGGTCGTGGCTCCGGCGCGAGGTTTTGCCGTCGAGGGCGATGAGATCGGGCGCATTCGGGCGAAGTTCGCTCGCCCAGCTCATGAAGCAGGCCGAGAATAGGTACGGGTCGATGCGGTTCATGAGGATGTTCAACCAGCGCGGCCCCGGAATGCCGTGGTGGTAGGGGAGGAACCGGCGCAGGAACGGCAAATGGTTCTCGCCCCAGACGGCAATATCGTCGAAATCGTCGCAGGAAGCGATGGTGGCGCAGACCACGAGGAGAAGCACCTCTGCCAGCGGATGAGCGACCCGCCACGCCTCGCGCGGGTCATCGATCTCCGAAAAATGGTCCAGCAGGCTGCGAAGGCGGGGTTTAGGGCCGAAATCGTCCATCTTGAGGGCTCCCAAATCAGAAAGCCCGATGGAATCACACAACACGCAATTGTTAAATAACCGTTAACCTGAGTTCGTGGCCCTGGGCGGTACTGGCTAAGGTTTTGCGCAGCGAGGCCGTGCGTGACAGTTATGCCCTATTTGTCGCCGCTGGAAGCGGCGGAAGCGAGCCTCGGCGAAGCAGATTTGATTTTTGCCGGTTCCGCGCCGCAAATGGGCCAGCCGAAAAACGCCTGTTGCCATTATGAGGTCTGCACGCCGGTTCTGTCGGATTGCGGCATAGTTCCGGGCGACGTGCTGGCGCTTAATCCTGTTTCAAGCGGGGAAAGGGTGGGAGAACTGTCCGTAGCGGCGGTGCGTTTGGAGCTTGGCGCGGACGCGCTTTTGCTGCTGCGGCTTTTGGTGCCGCCGAGGCTCTTAATTGCGAATAGCGCGCTTGTTGAACGTCCGCCGCATATTGCCGGGCACTATGCGCGCATTTTGGCTGCGCGGCCGTGGGCGGAGCTGGCTAGGGCGAAAGGCCTTAAAGCGTCGTAAAAGAGTTTTGTTTAGTTTTTTTTGCAACAATGTGGGGCCCGGGCCGTCGGCAGTTGAGCCGGAAAAGTTACGTTGTAGCGATGCTTATGCGGCAGCAGTTGCGCCAAAAAGGCATATAAGGTTGCCTTAGTGGGTGCAAGTTCCGGGCTTAAGAGGTGCTGAGGACGTTGTTTGGGGCTTTACGCTCTGCGTACCTCAGGTTGGCCGTTGGCTGGGATGTGCTTACCGTTCAATAGCGATTGAGGGCGCTGACCGCGGTTCGCGCGAGCGGTGAGTAGGATTAAGGGTGGTTCAGGATGGCTCCTGGCCGCCTGCTAGTTTGGCCTTAGGGACTTTGATTTTTCTCATATTTATCGATGGCGCGCAGCTAGCCGGACTGCATGCCACCTATTATGTCCACACTATTGCGGTTGTGTGCTTGCCTTTTGGATAGCAATAGGTAAGTGTATGGCAATAGCATGCGATTGGTCTGTTGCGGTGGTTCTGTCGCGGGATTGCAAGCGTTATGTCAAGCGTATGTTTTTGCCGCTCTTATTCAGTGCAGAGTTTTTCCCGCATTCGGTCAGAGATCGGGTCCTGCTGCGTAGCTTGCCCAAAACCTGCTGCAGTGCTGCATGGTTTGAAAATTCGTAAAAGTAACGGTCCAGGCTGGGAAGCGCTTCCGCTTTGTGCGGTGTGCTTTGAAACGGTGCGTCAACTCGGACCGGTGGCGGAGCTGCTATGGTTTCAAGCCAGGGGTGTCGATGCGCTTGGAATGGCGTCATCCCGGCAGGGGCTGCGGCCTGAAGCTAAGCGGGATAAGAAATCGAAGCTTTTAAAGTCCCGGCAGGTCTCGTATGGAGGCTTCGGTGAGTGAGTTAGCCCGGATCCGGGCGGCGGCCATCGCCGCCGCGAAACGGGCTTATCCCGAAACCGCGCAAGAGCAGGCCGCTTACTGGGATGAGCTTTTGACGTCTTTTATCCGCGCGCATGGGGTCGAGCTGGCGGCGGAAGTCTTTGGCATCGAGCTTTCGACGGCGCGGGCGCTGCTTTATCTCTCGATGTTTCCTCCGCATCCAACTTATTCAATTTTCGCGAGGAAATAGCCAATGACGATGCATATTGCGGCGGCCTCTCTTGCGGAGGTTCGGGAAGAACAGGCTGCTCAGGTAGATATGATCCCGGCCGCGCGCGAGGCTCCGGAAGAAAAAAATCGCTTTCGTCTTCATTACCCCGCATCTCGAATTCTGTCCGGGCAATATATCGCCGCCGGGCGGCAGATGTGGAAACAGGACTGCAGCGAGCACGGCCGCGAGGCAGGCAGCCCGAAAAGTTGTCGCGGCCCGCGTCAAACGCTGGGTGCAGCATGAGCGCAATAGCGGAGGCCCCCGCTATATTGGCGTGTGCTGCAAACGCCAAGCGCCCCGCATTTGCGGGTTGGTATACACGGTGTCCAACGATGAAAATTGCCGAAACGCAGGTCGTCAGCAAAGCCGCGCTCTTCGAGGACATGGTCGCGGAGAGGCTTGAGGCGCTTCGGCGGAAAGGCGTGAACGCCGCAAGGTTGTAACGGTTCGTGCAGTGTGGGCGAGAGGGGTCCCTGCCATGAATGAGTATCCGCATAGCCAGCCGGAGTTGCATAATCCGGATGCCATTTCGCTTAAGGGCGTGGTTCGCTCGAAGGTGATCGCAGATGCGGGCTTCGTTCGCGCCGGACTTCTTGGCATTGCCTGTGCCTTGGCCAGGCTTGCCGCGCGCGAGGACGCAGAGGAGGAAGTACGAGCCGAAAAGGAAAAAAGAGGGCGCACAGGCTCAGTTGATACACCGGAGGTTATGTAGGTCGGGCGCAGATACGCCCAATTCGGACGATACCGTAGGGACAATCGAAATCACTTTCGCGTCTGGCGATTTGGCCTCGGAGTGTTTAGCCATGCGCACAGTTCTCTATGCGCGTTTTTCGAGCGATTTGCAGGATTCGCGCTCGCTTGCCGATCAAATAGGTTTGGCCAGGTCTTATACCGCGGCACGCGGACTTACCGTTGTCGATACCTATGAAGACGCGGCAATCTCTGGCGCTTCGACGCTAAATCGCCCCGCCCTTCAGCGACTACTAACCGATGCGAAAGCAGGGCGGTTTGAGTTGATCGTGACTGAAAGCCTCGACCGGCTTTCGCGCAGCCAGGCTGATATAGCCGTACTCTACGAGAAACTTTCCTTTCACGGCGTGCGTATCGAAACGCTCGCTGACGGCCATGTATCGGAAATCCATGTCGGCCTTAAGGGCACGATGGCAGCTCTTTTTCTCAAAGACTTGGCCCAGAAGACGCGGCGTGGACAAATCGGACGCGTGAAAGCGGGAAGGATTCCGGGCGGCAAGAGCTACGGTTACGACATCGTGCGGATAGGCGAGGAGCGGGGGCAGCGCACGATCAATGCCACGGAAGCCGATGTGGTACGCCGGGCATACAGGGAATATGCGAGCGGGAAAGGTCCGCTTGCGATTGTGAAGGATTTCAATGAGGCGGGGATCCAGGGGCCGCGAGGCGGCCGTTGGAACGCATCGGCACTTTTGGGCTCGCCGAAGCGCGGCAACGGCGTTCTCAATAACGAGCTCTATCGCGGCATCATCGTCTACAATCGTCAGCGCTTTTTGAAAGATCCCTCGACCGGCAAACGGATCGCCCGCGAAAACCCGCAAAGCGAATGGTACCGTCAGGAAGTGCCTGAACTGCGCATCATTGATGAAGAACTATGGGAGGCGGTTCAAACGCGGCGCGGCGTGCGGGGTGGCCGCATCTTTACAATCAGCGCCGTCCGCAACGTCTTCTTTCGGGGCTTCTGCACTGCGCGAAGTGCGGAGGACGCTACAGCGTCGTGAAAGATGACCGCATGCGATGCTCAACGTATCAAAATTCCCGGGCCTGCGATAACACGCGCACGATCTGCGTGGGCGAGGTCGAGGACAGGGTATTGTCCGCACTGCGCCGGCACCTGCTTGCGCCTGACGTGGTCGCGGCGGCGGTCGAGGCTTACCGCGAAGAGCGCCGGAAGCTCTCCGAGCAACGTGGAAAGCAGCGCGCTGAACTTGAACGCGAGGCGGCGACGATCGCCCGCAGGATCGCGAACTTACTTGAGATGGTAGAGACGGGGCTTGCGGACCCGAAAGCGGGCGCCAAGCGCTTCAACGAGCTGGTGGACCAGCAGCGTGAGATCGAACGAGCTTTAGCGGAAGCGCAGAGTCCGGATACGATCGAGTTGCATCCCCAGGCTGCCGTGCGTTACCGCGCCAAGGTTGCTGACATCCACGCCGCTTTCCGCAGCGGTGATTCGGGAGCCTTCGAAGCGATCACGCTCGTGCGCGACCTCGTCGATCATATTCTGGTGATCCCCACCCCGAAGCCAGATCCCGTGGGTCTCGAAGTCGCTGGCAGCCTCGCAGCGCTGCTCAGCGAGAACCCACAGGGAACAAAGGTGGCTGAATCGTTGGTTGCGGGGGCAGGATTTGAACCTGCGGCCTTCAGGTTATGAGCCTGACGAGCTACCGGGCTGCTCCACCCCGCGTCACACACTTGACATATGCCGATCCGGTCAGGACCGCAACCGGCTTTTGCCAGAAAGCCGGGAAATGTTTCCGGAAGCGAGAATAATGGGGATCGCCCGGCGGCTTTCAAGAGCTTGCGCTCATGATCGCAAAGCGGCGCGCCTTATTCATCCTTTGGTGACCGCTTCATGGGACATTGCAGGGCAACTGCAATCCTTGCGATTACGCTATGATCGAGCGCGCCTCACCGCCAAAGGAACAGCCGGTCACGCTCAGCTTGGCCGCCGGCCAGCGCATTGTCATGCCTGGATTGGACCCGGTCCTGGGCTGGATCGGAGGCGAGAAGGCCCGCGTCGCGCAAGCGCTGGTTTTTCCGCAATGGCTGCTTGAACCCCGCCCCACTGAAACGATCGTCTACGCTTGCAATCTCCCCGCTCCCGTACCCGGCTTGCCATCAACCCAGATCAAGGCGGCAGGGCAGGCCGAGGCCTCGTTCGTGGCGGCCTCTCTGCCCGGGGGGCAGGTCTCGATGGTTTCACCTGAAGGCCAAAGGCGCACGCTTTTATTCCGCTGGGCTTGCGTAACCGCGCACGCCTCTATAGGCGCTGTGTGGCACTGCTTTCTAAAGCTGCGAACGCCTTCGGATTCGGGTTCCTGGACTGCGGTTAAACATGATTATGTTTTCGAGGCTGGCGGCGGGTTCCTCGTCAACGCACCCGGAAGCCTGGAGGTCACGCTTGGGCACGCGGCATTCAATTTAACCCACCCGGAAGGATACCCAACCTGTTTTCCTGCACAGTCCAGGCTCGTTAAGGTCGCGCGGGCTTCGGCAGACGGCTGGGCGAGGCGTGAGCTTCGGGGCCTCCTGCTTTATTTCGATCGCAGCATCGTTGCGCGATTTTCGGATAGCGCGGAGAGACAGATAGCCACGGCGGCTCCAGCACGCGCGGCTGCGATCCTTGCCGCCTAAAAAGCGCGGCAGTTTTGCATCAGTACTTAAAAACGAGCGATTCTCAACTCCTGCATGTTACACAGTTGCGGTGCCGTTCAGGCACAATCGTTTTCGCGAATCGCCTGCGTTAAGAATCTGCAAACACAGCGTGTCCCCGCTTTTTGCCGGGAATGACCGGTAACTCATCCAAGTTGTAAGGCTGTTGTAAGGCCGGCGATCCATCGACATTAGGCCGGCGATCCTTCGTGTTAGGAAGCCTGCATGGGGCAGAGGTAGCAATGGCTAGAAGCAATAGCTGCATAGCCGTTTTCAAAGCGGTTGCGCTCAAAACCGGCTGGGCCGTAGGCCTCGCAGCATGCCTCGTGCTGCAGTCCTGTGTGGGGCCGGACTTTGAATTGCCGAAGGTTCCTGCTGTCTCTGCTTTCACATCGGAGGGTCTGCCTGCCAGTGACACGGCGGGCGGGAAGACGCAGAGGATCGAATTCAGCGATGCGCTGCCCGCGGACTGGTGGGTGCTTTTCCATTCACCCGCTTTGAACGCGCTTATTCAGCGGGCGCTTCGCGATAATCCCAACATCGATGCCGCTCAAGCCGCCATGCGGGTGGCGCAATCGAACGTTTACGCTGAGGTTGGCCAGCTCTTTCCGCTGGCCACTGGAAACTATCAAGGAACAGGCGGAAAGGTGGCGACGAACGGCGTCACGGGCACTGCGTCGCCGCTCGTGGGGCCGGGCACGCAGCCCAATCCGGTCTATTACTCGCTGCATACGGCGCAGTTCACTGTGTCCTACGTCCCCGACGTATGGGGCGGCACCAGGCGGCAGATCGAGAACCTTGAAGCACTGAAAGATAATCAGCGCTTCATCAACGAGGCGACCTTCCTGACGCTGACGTCCAACGTCGCGCTCGGAGCCATCCAGGAAGCCTCGCTGCGGGGGCAGATCGGCGTAACCGAGAGGCTGATCAAGATCGCGAAAGAAATTCTCGAGAAAGTCCGATATCAATTTCAGCAGGGCCAGGTCTCGCAGCTGGACGTCGCTACGCAGGAAGCCCTCGTCGCGCAGACCGAGGCGACTTTGCCGCCCTTGCGTAAGGCGCTCGACCAGAATCGCGATTCGCTAATTGTATTGTCCGGCCATTTGCCGGGCCAGGGCTTGCCGGAGCGGTTCGAATTCACAGGCCTCAAGCTGCCGCGCACATTGCCGGTAAGCCTGCCCTCGGATCTGATCGCGCAGCGGCCGGACGTGCGCGCGGCCGAGGAAAACATGCACGCGGCCTGCGCTTTGGTTGGCGTTGCCATCGCCAACAGACTGCCGCAATTCTCGATCGAGGGCGACATCGGTCATCAGGGCACGCAGTTTGCGAATTTGTTCAGCAACAACCCAGCATTCTATTTCTACACAGGCATTGCAAATGCATCGCAGACCATTTTCGACGGCTTCACCTTGCAGCAAAGGCAGCGGGCGGCGGAAGCTGGCTTCGACCAGGTGGCGGCGCAATACCGCATGACGGTCTTGACGGCATTCCAAAACGTCGCCGATGCGCTTTACGCCATCCGCCACGACACGAACGCGTTGCAAAAAGCCCTTGTCGCCGAGACGGCAGCGGCAAAAACCTTGCGATTAACCCGGTTGCAATTGGAGCAGGGCCAAGTTTCTGCTCAGGTATTGCTCTCGGCTCAGACAACCTACCTGCAAACCTCGCTAGCCGTCATTACGGCGCAAGCGAACCGCTACAGCGATACGGTGGGCCTGTTCCAGGCCCTGGGCGGAGGCTGGTGGAACAGGACGGCTCCGCCGCATGTGCCGCAGCCGCAGGCGTGGCTCGTAACGGTTTCGGGCGCGGCGCCCCCACCGGTCGCGCTTGAGTGGCCCGGAGCAACGCAAAATGAAGCAAGACCCGTTATTGTGCCGGCGGGCGGGAATTAGACCGGAGTTCGAGGATGACCATCAGTAATGCAATGGTATCGGGATTGGTGGCCCTTTTATGCGGAGGCATCCTGCTTGCGGCCCCCTCAGCCCGTGTTCAGGCCGCAGCCGAAACCGCCGCCGAGCCGGAAGTCACGCTTTCCGAAACGCAGATCAAAGCGATCAAGATCGAGCCTGTGAGCGAGCATATATTCCCTCAGGAGCAGCAGGCTGTCGGCAATATCGACTTCAATCAAGAGCTTCTGACCCAGATTTTCACCCCTTACCAAGGCCGCATTTTGAAGGCTTTCGCAAGCGCCGGGGAGATGGTGAAGAAGGACAAGACACTCTTCACGATCGACAGCCCGGATTTGTTGCAGGCCGAATCGACCTTGATTGCCACCGCGGGCGTGCTGGAACTCACAGCCAGGGCCCTTGAGCGGCAGAAAAACCTCTTCAGGCAAAGTGCTGCCGCTCAGAAAGACTATGAGCAATCGATCTCCGACCAGCAGTCCGCCGAGGGCGCCTACCGGGCCGCCAGGGCCGCGGTCAAGGTGTTCGGCAAGACAGAGGCCGAGATCGACAAGGTCGTGTCCGAGCGCAGGATCGACTCCGCTCTCGTGGTGCCCTCCCCGATTTCGGGCCTCATCACCGCCCGGAATGCGGCTCCCGGCCTATTCGTACAGCCCGGCAATCCGCCGCCCGTCTATATCGTCGCCGACACATCCACGATGTGGATGTTCGCGAATGTGCCAGAGAAAGACGCACCCGAGTTGCAAGTAGGGCAAGAGGTGAGGGCCGCCGTGGCATCCCTTCCCGGCAAGACTTTCCAAGGCAAGATCGTGACCATTGGAGCGAATGTCGATCCAACTACGCGCCGTGTCTATGTTCGCTCAGAGATCGCCAATCCCAACGGCGAGCTTAGGGCAGGGATGTTTGCAGATTTCCTGATCGCGATGGCACCGCCGAAGCGCGCTCCGGCGGTGCCGCAAGACGGCATCGTGCGCGAAGGCGACGGCACAATGACCGTCTGGGTTACTGCGGACCGGCGCAAATTTGTCAAGCGCACCGTCAAGACGGGGCTCTCCCATGCCGGCTTCGTAGAAATCCTCGATGGGCTCAAACCCGGCGAACTCGTCGCCACGGACGGCTCGCTGTTTATCGCCAACCAATTCACCAATGCAGGCCATTGAAGCCCGCTGCAACCGCCGCGGCAGAAGTCACTAGAGGTAAGTTGTGCTGAATGCTCTTGTCACATTCGGGCTGACGCGGCGGCCGGTTATCGTGCTGATGCTGTTCGTCTTCATCGTGGCAGGGGCGCTTGCGTTCTCCAAGCTCAACATCGAGGCCTATCCGAACCCCGCACCGGTGATCCTCGAAATCACGGCGCAATCGGCCGGGCTTTCCGCCGAGGAGATGGAGCGGCTTTACACCATTCCCATGGAGGTTGGGCTCGCACCGACCCCCGGCGTCAACAACATCCGCTCGACCTCGTTTTACGGCCTGTCTTTCGTGCGCGTCACCTTCGATTACGGGGTCGATTATTACTTTGCTCTACAGCAGACGCAGATCAGCCTTCTGCAAAATGTTAATCTGCCGAATAACGTGCAGCCGCAGATCCAGGCTTCGAGCCTTGTCGGGGAAGTCTACCGCTATCAGGTTGTAGGTCCGAAACATTTCGGCATTACGAACCTGCGCACCGTTCAGGATTGGATCTTGCAACGGCGATTACTGACCGTGCCAGGCGTGGTCCAGGTGAACACATGGGGCGGGACCACCAAGGAGTACGAGGTCGAAGCCGACCTCGATAAGCTCGAAGCCTATAACGTGACCCTGCCCCAGCTTGTGAGCGCGGTAAGCAACGCGAACGTCAATGTCGGCGCGCGTACCGTCAATATCGGCAAGCAGTCGGTCAATATCCGCGGAGTGGGTCTCATCAATACAGGCGGCAACACCGATCTTACGCAAGGCCGGAATGTCGAAGACATCGAAAGTATCACGCTCGGCCAATCGAACGGCGTGCCCGTGCAAATCAAGGACGTGGCCAAGGTCTATGTTGGCAATGTTCCGCGGCTTGGCAAAGCCGGGCGCGACGGTGACGATGACGTCGTCGCGGCCATCCTCGTGATGAACCGCACGCTCCACACTAACGACGTTATTGCCCGTATCAAAGCTGAGGTGGCGAAGATCAACAGCGATGGGACGCTTCCGCCTGGAGTGAAACTCGTTCCCTTTTACGACCGCACCAGCCTTGTCAATGTCACCTCTTCCACCGTTCTTCATAACCTTATTTTCGGAAGCCTGCTGGTTTTCTTCATTCAGTGGGTCTTCCTTGGCGATTTGCGCAGCGCCATCATTGTCGGGATCAATATCCCCTTCGCCCTCTTCTTCAGCATCATCATTCTCGTCCTCAGGGGCGAAGACGCCAATCTCTTGTCCTTGGGCGCGGTCGACTTCGGCATTATCATCGACTCGGCGGTAATCCTGGTCGAGAATATCTTCCGCGTCTTCCAGGCCAGGGAGCGCGAGGAGATCTTGCGAAGGCCGACGCCGATCAGCGAAAACGGCAACGGCATTGGCGATGCAAGTTATTTTACGCGCATCCGGCTGATCTACATTAGCGCGACCCAGGTGGATCGGGCCGTGCTGTTCTCGACTGCCATTACGCTGGCGGCATTCGTGCCGCTGTTCACGATGCAGGGCGTTGAAGGGCAGATTTTCGGCCCAATGGCTAGGACCTACGCCTATGCGCTGATCGGAGCGCTGCTGGCCACGTTTACGATCAGCCCGGTTCTCGCGTCCTTCCTCCTGCCCGAGCATGTCGAAGAGGGAGAGACAATCGTCGTCCGCGCAATTCGGGCGATCTATACGCCGGTTTTGCGGCTGGCGCTGCGTGCCCGCCGCATCACGGTGTTTCTTGGTCTTGCCTTCCTGCTTTTCGGCGGACTTCTTGCCTCGCAGCTCGGCACTGAATTCCTGCCTGCCCTTGAGGAAGGGAACCTTTGGATTCGAGCCTCGATGCCGCCAACCATCTCGCTTGAAGCGGGCGAGCCTATCGTCAATCGGATACGTGAGATCCTAAAGAGTCACCCTGAGGTCATCACGGTGGTCTCCCAGCATGGCCGGCCCGATAATGGCAGCGATGCCACGGGCTTCTTCAACGCGGAATTCTTCGTGCCTTTGAAGCCCTTCGGCGAATGGGAGCCAGGCCGGGTAAAGGAGGATCTGGTCAAGGACCTCCAGGCGGAATTCTCGAGAGAGTTCACGGGCATCGACTTCAATTTCTCCCAATACATTCAGGACAACATCGAGGAGGGGCTTTCGGGCGTGAAAGGCGCCAACTCCGTCAAGATCATCGGCCCCAATCTGTTCAAGCTCGAGGAACTCGCAACCCAAGTCGAGCGCATCATGAGCGGCGTGCGGGGCGTCACCGATCTCGGTATCTTCCGCGTCTTGGGCCAGCCGAACCTCAACATCAAAGCCGACCGCGAAAAGGCCGCGCGCTATGGCTTGAACGCGGGCGACGTCAATACCTTCGTGCAAACGGCCTTTGGCGGCAATGTCGCAACCACCATCTACGAGGCGGACCGCCAATTCGGCGTGAACGTCCGCGCCGCGCCAAAATTCAGGGATTCCCTGGAAGCCGTCCGAAATGCGAAAATCAATGTTACGACCCCGAACGGCAACGCCTACATCCCCCTCACCGAAGTCGCCGATATCACCCTCGACACCGGCGCCTCCTATATATTTCATGAGCGCAATGAGCGCTTCATCCCTATAAAATTCAGCGTCCGCGGCCGCGATCTTGGCGGCGCCGTGGCGGAGGCAAAGCAAAAGATCGCCAATTCTGTCACTTTGCCCAGCGGCTATCGCATGGAATGGGCAGGCGAATTCGAGGAACTTGAGCAGGCCCAAAGGCGCCTGGAGATTGCGGTGCCCTTGAGCATCGTTCTTATACTCGGGCTCCTCTATGGGCTGTTCAATTCCATCCGCGAGAGCCTGCTCGTGCTCACGGGCATCCCTTTTGCGGTGGCAGGGGGCATCATTGCGCTTAGCCTTTCTGGCGAGTCCTTCGGCATCTCGGCTGCAATCGGGTTCGTGTCCCTCTCCGGCGTTTCGGTCATGAACGGGATTTTGATCATGACCTATTTCAACGAATTGAAACACTTAAGCGATTCCGTAGGCGAAGCCATGTTCAATGCGGCAACGCAAAGAATGCGCCCGATGCTGATGACAGCACTTTCGGCCTGCCTTGGGCTCTTGCCGGCGGCGGTGTCGACAGGAATTGGCAGCCAGGTGCAGCGGCCGCTCGCTATCGTTGTGGTGGGCGGCATGCTCGTTGGGCCGATCATGCTGCTGATCGTCGTGCCTGCGCTGCAAACGCTGTTCCTTGGCGGAGCAGGCGGCGGCGATGCGCAGGCCGAGAGGCCGGCCGAGGAACCGGAAACGGTGTAAAGCGCCTCGCGCAAACCGGGGGATGATGTGCCGAAGCCGAAACTTTTGATGACGCGGATCTTGAGCCAGGCCGTGATCGAGCGCGCCACGCGCGATTACGATCTCGATCTGAACGAAGCCGATCGCCCGATGACCGCGGACGAGCTTCTGGCCCGCAGCCAGGACAAGCACGCGCTCCTCGTTACTCTGACGGAGAAGTTCACACCGGAACTCATCGCCAAGCTTCCGCCTTCCGTCCGTATCGTCGCCACCTATTCGGTTGGCTACGACCACATCGATCTTGCGGCAGCGAAAGCGCGCGGCATCCGCGTCTCGAACACGCCAGACGCGGTGACGGTAGCGACCGCGGAAATCGCGATGCTCTTAATCCTGGGCGCTGCGCGGCGCGCACAGGAGGGCGAACGCCTGCTGCGCGAGAAAAAATGGGCGGGCTGGCAGCCCATGCAGCTCATCGGCCGGCGGCTCGACGGCAAACGGCTCGGCATTTACGGCATGGGCAAAATCGGCCAGGCGATTGCGAAGCGCGCCCGCGCCTTCGATATGGAAATTCACTACCACAACCGGCGGCGTTGCAGCCCGGCCCAAGAACAGGGCGCGATCTACCACGAGACGCTCGACAGCCTGCTTGGCGTGAGCGAGTTCCTCTCCATCAACGCGCCCTCGACGCCCGAGACCCGCGGCATCATCAACGCCCGCGCTTTTGCAAAGCTGCCGCGCGGCGCCATCGCGGTGAACACCGCTCGCGGCGATCTCGTAAACGACGGCGATTTGATCGAGGCTTTGAAATCGGGCCAGGTGGGCTATGCCGGGCTCGATGTGTTCAAGGGCGAGCCGGACATCGATCCCGAATATTACCGGCTCGCAAACGTGTTTCTTCTGCCGCATATGGGCACATCGGCAATCGAGGCGCGCGACGAAATGGGGTTCGCGGCGCTCGACAATATCGATGCGGTGCTCGCCGGGCGTGATGGGCCGTCGCTGCTCGTTTGACCGCGCCCTTTGGCAGAGGGGGCTTCGCGCCTCTGAGAGGGGCCTTTCCTAGTGGAGCGAATTTGACATTTGAGTCCCGGCTGCAGCGAGCTCACGTTCAAATGTCAAATTCAAAAGCTCCACTAGACTCAAAGGGTTGCTAGTGGTCCTTTGATTCCGGCATTTGCTTTCGAGCGTGCTGCAAGGGGATGCAAATGCCGGAATCGGACCACTAGAGCGACCTGCGTCCTATGGGAAGGAGAGTTGCTCTGACATTTTAGAATCGATCGACTTTTCCGCCTTCAATCGATGCCGGTTAAGGGCGGGTTGATCTAGACTAGTAGTCAAAATCTAACGGCTCCTGGAACTCCCCTCCAGCTGGCCAGTTTTATTTATGGTGTAAGCCTTGCGCGGGGTTCCGCCTATGGCAGCGAAGTGTGTGATCAAAGGTGTGTACGTCGTCCCGATGGGGATGGCAAACGCCTTCCTGATCGAGGCCGGCGACGGGTTGACGCTGATCGACGCCGGTTTCCCGGGCAAGCAGGCAGCCGTCTTCGGGGCGATCCGTGGGCTTGGCCGTTGGCCAGACCAGCTCAAGCACCTGATTTTCACTCACGGCCACCCTGATCATATCGGCAGCGCCGCTGCGATCGTGCGGGAAACCGGTGCGAGAACCTACATGCACCCGCTCGATGTCTCTATTGCCGAGAGCGGAGGTCCTTTTCGGCCTATGAGGCCGGCCCCTGGTGTGCTGCGGCATGTGCTCTGCAAGCTGTTCTTCCATCCTGGCGAGCAAGTGGAGCCGGTCGCCATCGGCCAGCCTTTGACAAACGGGGAGATTCTGCCCATCGCTGGCGGCATCGAAGTTATTCATACTCCTGGGCATTGCGCGGGACAGGTCGCGCTGCTGTGGCACGCGGGACGAATGCTGTTCGCGGGCGATGTATGCACCAACCTCTGGGGCCTCGGCGATCCCGTCGGCTTCGAGAGTTTGGAGGAAGGCCGGGCCAGCCAGCGCAAACTTGCCAGTCTTACATTCGACGCCGCCGGGTTCGGTCATGGCGCCCCTATCGCCCGCAATGCATCGGCGCATTTCCGTGACAAGTGGGGCAAGAAATCAAGGGGGGCAAGAAATCGCCTTCCTGACATGGAAGACGCCTGATTTGTGCCGAACCCGGCGTTTGCTCCTCCTCATCAATGTCTTGACCGGCGCCAGATAAATTTGCTTGTGTCCCGCGCGAAAGTTTGGAAGCTGCGGCATCGACTCTCATCCAAGCCAGAGTGCCATGCCAGACCTGCTTCTTGAATTTTTCTCTGAAGAAATCCCTGCGCGGATGCAAGCGCGTGCCGGCGAAGAGCTCGCGCGGATGATGACCGAGGCGTTGACGCAGGCTGGGCTTACCGTGGGCGCGTCCCGCTCCTTCTCTGGCCCACGGCGCATCGCTTATCTCGCGGAAGGTGTCGCGGGACAGTCGGCATCGGCCGTAGAGGAGCGCAAAGGCCCGCGAGTGGGCGCACCCGGAAAAGCAGTCGATGGGTTTTTGCGTGCAGCGGGGCTCACAAGCCCGGATGAATGCCAGATCGTGAAGGACCCGAAGGGCGATTATTATCTGGCCCGCTCAGAAAAGCCTGGACGCCCAGCGCCTGACATTATCGCCGAGGCAGTGCCCGCAATTGTACGCAAATTTCCTTGGCCAAAGTCGATGCGCTGGGGTTCGGGCCGGATTCGCTGGGTAAGGCCGCTGCATTCGATCTTGTGCATTTTCGGCGGCGAGCCCGTTGAATTCGAGGTCGACGGCATCAAGAGCGGCGGCATCACCTACGGGCACCGGTTCTTGAGTGGCGAAAATGTCACGCAGCCAAAAACAGTTAAGATTTCGAAAATCTCGGACTATTCAGAGGCATTGCTGCACGCTAAAGTTGTGATCACAGGAGAGGAACGGGCTAAGGCAATCTTAGATGGCGCGCATAAAGCCGCCGCTGAAGCCGGGCTCGCTCTTGTTGAAGACCACGGGCTCCTGATCGAGAATGCGGGGCTCGTTGAGTGGCCCGTGGTCCTTTCCGGCAAATTCGACGAGAGCTTTCTCGATGTGCCGGAGGAAATCCTGATGACGTCCATGAAGGCGCATCAGAAGTGCTTCTCTCTGCGCCATAAAAAAACAGGTAAATTGGCTAACCGCTTCATCCTTGTCTCCAACTTGGAGGCTGACGATGGCGGGAAGGCCATTGTGGCCGGCAACGAGCGCGTGATCCGCGCGCGGCTGTCGGACGCGAAATTCTTTTGGGAAAACGACCGCGAGCGGCCGTTAGCCAGCCTCACGCAGCTTTTGGCCCAGGTCACCTTTCACGAGAAGCTTGGCACACAACTTGAGCGTGCGATCCGCATCGAACGGCTCGCGAGGGAGCTTGCGCCGCTCGTAGAGGCAGACCCCGATGAGGCGGCGCGCGCGGCCCATCTCGCCAAAGCCGACCTGATGTCGGAGACGGTTGGCGAATTCCCCGAACTGCAAGGCGTCATCGGCCGCTATATCGCGCTGGCGCAGGGCGAAAAGCCCACCATCGCGGACGCCATCGCGGAGCATTACAAGCCGCAAGGGCCGTCCGATGCGGTGCCGCGGGATCCGGTCTCAATCGCTGTTGCGCTCGCCGACAAGCTCGACATGTTGGTGGGCTTCTGGGCCATCGACGAGAGGCCGACCGGCTCGAAAGACCCGTTCGCGCTGCGCCGCGCCGCGCTCGGTGTCATCCGCATTATCCTCGAACGGAAGTTGCGCCTGCGCCTTCGGGCTATCCTCGTCCGCTCATCGTTGGAACGGGAGCTGGAGCTTTTGAGAGAGGAGGCGCTGCATACAGCCAGGGACATCGACTGGGCGGAGCTTGGCCTCGATCTGAGCCGGGAGCACCATGGCGAAATTTCTAAAGCGATTTCCATCAAATATTCGCTTGAGCCGCTGAGCGGGCCGCAAAAGGCCCATGAGCTGCTTGAGTTTTTTGGCGACCGTCTCAAGGTTTACCTCCGCGATCAAGGTATCCGGCACGATCTGATCGACGCCGTCTTCGCGCTGCCGGGCCAGGACGACCTGTTGATGATCGTCCGCCGCGTCGAAACGCTGGGCCGTTTCCTTGAAACCGCAGATGGCGCGAGCCTTCTCGCCTTGGTGCGGCGCGCGCTTAACATCCTCAAGATCGAGGAAAAGAAGGACGCGAGAAGCTTCGACGGCAAGCCCGCCGCCAAGCTTTTCAAAGACAAAGAAGAGAAGGCGCTCAGCGCCGCGGTCAAAACGGCCGCCAAAGAGGTGCAGGCGGCGCTTGCCTTAGAGGATTTCGAGGAAGCCATGACGGCGCTGGCCAAGCTGCGTGAGCCGGTCGATGCGTTCTTCGATAAAGTCACGGTGAACGCCGATAAGCTCGATATCCGGGAGAACCGGCTGATGCTGCTCGCCCAGATCCGCGCGCTTACACTGGACATCGCCGATTTCTCGAAGATCGAGGGGTGAAGGCGCCCATCAGCTGGGGTGAGAAGGGCATCGCGTTAATCACAGTCATTGCGAGCGAAGCGAAGCAATTCAGGGGATAAGGCTCCGATGCTGCTCTGGATCGCCACGGCCGCAAGAGCGGCCTCGCGGCGTGCTGTTAAGCGTCCACTCTAAGCCGGACGGCTGAAGCCGATATTGTCGTCGATGACGTTGGCAGGCCCGATGGGGATCTTCTCTGGGTTCAGCACACTGAGCAGTTCGAACTCGATTTTATCGGCCCAAACCTTGCGCAGGAAGTCCGAAAAAACGGCGATGTTGAGCTGTTCGCCGGGACAACGCCGGTATCCGAAACCGAAAGGCGCGTAGCCCGCATAGTCGCAGACGGGAAGGGGCTTGCCATCGATGACGCCATAAACGGTGCCAAAGGCGCTGTTGGTCATTTCGGCCTTTCTACCGTCACTTAGCGGGAATGAAGTCTTCTCGAAGGGGCACTTCGTGAAGCCGATCGCCTTCGCTTTCTCTTCGCCGGTCCGATCGCTCGTGGGAGCGCCTATATACCGGCCGGGATTAAATTCGGCGGGGTCTTTCCAATAGCTGGGATTGAAATTCGCGAGCATGTGAGGCGTAATCGCATAAACGTAGCGGTCCTCACCATGGATGGGCCTCAATTCCTGCTGGGTGGAAATGCTCCCGGGGTTGGGAGTGGTAACGCGAAAGAGTTCCATGACGAAACGCTGAAGGGGAGTGAAATAGCCAGTATCGATCTTGTCGTATTCGCTTTCCATGGTTTTTGTTAGCCAAACCCTGGCAGCTGGGTTCCCGGTGTTTTTCGCCAGTGTCTGCGTGAAACTATAGATGGCGTTGCCCCACTGGCTCATGGCAAAAAAGTTGTGAAAGCATTCAATTACAATATCTTTCCGCCTGAAATCCTTTCCCTCTTTGCCGTTCTTGGTCCAGTACTGAACGAAAGTCTTTTCCGAGCCTTCTATCTGCCCGTCCATTACCCCGTTAACCTTGTCCAGGACCCATTCTTTGAAGCCGCTCCGAAGAGCCCGGACCTTCATATAATTTTCGTACACGATAGGATTCGCCGGGTCGCGGAAGGCGATCACCGTGTTGAAGCTTTCGCCGATTTGCCGCACCTCTGGAGGAATTGCGTCGGGCTTGACCCCTACGTGCAAATCCCAGTACAAGTCGAAATAGCTGTTTAGATAGGGCCTGATCAGCGGCTTGCCGGCGTTTTTCTCATCCAGCAGCCGGTCGAAGAACGCTCTAATCTTGCTTTGATAGACCGGCTGATAGAGGTCGCCTGTAAGCGCCGACATATAGATGCGCTTCCGGCGGTTATCGGGTCCGCGTTTATCGAGGCCTAGTACAAAGACAGAATCGCCATCTGTCTCGTAGCTCGGCTCCCAATCCTCGTAGAGCAATCCCCAGAGCTCATAAGGCAGCGCATGTTGTTTGCTGAGCGCCTCGCCGATCATGGGAAGGGATGGCGTCTCCGCCAGGTAGTAGCTCGCGTGCTGGAAGGGAACGGCGACGTGCTGGACATAAGCGGGGTCGTACCCGGCAAGGGCGGTTTCGGCCTGACCCGCCGGCTGCTCAGGGGCCTTTCCCATCTGTGCGCCTGCCCGGCCCGCTCCCGCCGCCAGCAATCCCGTAACCCCGGCTCCGATCAAGAGCTTTCGCCGCACCGGGTCGAGGGGCAATTGCGGGCTGCCGTTATTTTCGCTGGCCAGGTTATCACCTGCCTCTGGCTTCGGCTTCACTTTAACCTCCAACGGCGAAGATATCGCTAAGTTCTTCACAAGCATAGGTTAGGATATTGGCTCTTGCACTAGATCGAACGATACATAATGGATTTTCTATTGCTTTATTTTCAAATGCCGTTGCGCTTATTTCAATAAACGGTGAGCTTTTTTCCCTCCGCCATCTGCGGGCCGTGATGCCTGCGGCAGCAATAAATGGCAATTGCAGAGCCCAGGATGGTGTGGCAATAAGACGTGTGCAGAAATTTACTGACGTTTGACCTTGGGATGACTGAGAAGACCGCACTGCCGGACAGGCTGCCACCCTTGAGCCGCGATACTCTGCCCGCAGACACGGCGGGGCTCGCGCAATTCCTGATTGGAAAAATTGTGGTGCGGGCCTTGCCCTCCGGGCTCGCCACCGGCCGTATCGTGGAAACCGAAGCCTATCTCACGGGCGACGCGGCGAGCCACACCTTCAGGGGCATGACCGCCCGCAACAGCGTCATGTTCGGCCCGCCGGGATACGCCTATGTCTACCTCGCCTATGGCGTCTATTACGCGCTGAATGTTTCAAGCGGGGCCATCGGAGTGGGCGAAGGCGTGCTCATTCGAGCGGCCGAACCGCTATCGGGGATCGAGGCCATGATGCTGCATCGCGGTGATGTTCCGTGGCGCGATCTCATGCGCGGGCCGGGGCGGCTTGCCAAGGCCCTGGACATCGGCCGGAGCCTGAACGGCACGGATTCTGTGTGCGCCCGGACCGTTGTGGCTATCCGGCGACGGTCAGGAACCTCAAGCGTTCGGCATCAGCACGCGCATCGGCATCAGGCGCGATGCCCACCGCCCGCTCCGTTTCTTCCTGAAGGGAAGCCCCCATGTGAGCGGGCCGGCGGCCCTGAACCGTTGAGCGCCGTGATTGCGAGCGAAGCAATCCAGGGAAAAGTCACTGATGTTGCTCTGCATCGCCACGGCGGCAAGGCCGGCCTCGCGATGACGGTTGCGTTCGGCTAATGGGTTGGGCGGAATGACCCAAGAATGCGCAAGAAGAAGCCCGGAATAAGCAATACCAAGCCAACGATCCAGAAGGCGATGGTGTTGAACTCCAATTTCTCGATGTCGCCAAAGTTGATCTCGGGCGTCATGCCAAGGAACATGCCGGCCACCTGACAGGCCAGGAAGAACAGGCCCAGAAGGACGAGTACACGGCCCGCAAGCCTCATGAGCCATGTGCACCGCTCCAGGACGACCCAAATGAGCAGAGCCACGATGCCGATCGCTAGAAAGGCGCCGCCCACTTCCGCAATAATCTTCATATACGGGAACATCTGATTCATGATGTCGATCATCGTTTCCTTCATGGCGTTCTCTCTCCGGATTTCTTGGTTATCGTTGGATTCGCTTTCGTGGGCATTCTTAAGGCAGTTTGGCAAGTAAACGCAGCATCCAACCGGTCAAGCCCCCGCTACCAGACCAGGCACCCCCGCCCGTGCCGCGCGGCTTAGTGCATGACTTCGGAATGTCACGCGAAATTCAAATATTCGCATGTTAGCTGAAGCATATGTTTCCGCCGCCTTGAGCACAAGCGTTTTTCAGGGCCAAGCCGCGTGAGCGCAAGGCATTTTTGCCGGGTTGTACCCATTGCTGGCTAGACCGGGCGTGTTGCCGGGGATTAGGCTTATTCTTCCGGAGATTTTAACGATGTACCAGCCGCCGCACTTTCGCGAGGATCGCACCGAGGTCCAATACGCGCTCATCCGCCAATACCCGCTCGGCTTGCTCGTCACAGCCGGGCAGGGCGGACTTATGGCAAATTTGGCTCCGTTCCTCATCGATGCGGCAGGTCCGGGACCTGCCGTGCTTCGCTGCCATCTGGCGCGCGCGAACCCGCAGTGGCGTGAGCTTCTTGGCCTCGAAGAGTGCATGGCGGTTTTTCACGGGCCGCAGGCCTATGTGTCGCCTTCCTGGTATCCATCGAAGCGCGAAACGGGAAAAGTCGTGCCGACATGGAACTACGCCGCCGTTCATGTTTGGGGGCGGCCAGGCCGTGATCGAGGATGAAGCGTGGCTGCAAGAGCAAGTAACGAGCTTGACAGCCATGCAGGAGGCGGGGCGCCCGTCGCCCTGGGCTGTTTCAGATGCGCCCCCAGATTTTGTCCGCGCTCAGCTCAAAGGCATCGTTGGCGTGTCGATCCCGATCTCACGGATTGAGGGCAAGTGGAAGGCCAGCCAGAACCGGCCAGCCGCCGACCGCGCCGGCGTCGCGGCAGGCTTGCTGGAGGAGGGAGACGAAGCGATGGCCGCGCTCGTAGCCGAACGCGGCGGCCAGTGAGGCCGATTATTTCCCGCCGTGGAAATAGTCGTAAATCTGCTGCGCCATCGCCGCGCTGATCCCGCCCACGGCCTGAAGATCCGGCAGCCCTGCGCGGCTCACGGACTTTGCGGAGCCGAAATGCTTGAGGAGCGCGCGCTTGCGCGACGGGCCGATGCCGGGAATTTCATCGAGCGAGCTTTCGCTCATCGCCTTTTTGCGCTTGGCGCGGTGCGAGCCGATGGCGAAGCGGTGCGCCTCGTCGCGCAGACGCTGCACGAAGTACAGCACCGGATCGTTGGGCGCGAGGCTGAAGGGCGGCTTGCCGGGCATGAAAAAGCGCTCGCGGCCGGCGTTTCGGTCGGGGCCTTTGGCGATGCCCGCAATGGGGAGGCCGTGCAGGCCGAGTTCGTTCAGAACTTCACTGGCGGCGGAGAGCTGCCCTGCGCCGCCGTCGATGAGCAGGAGGTCCGGCCACGCCCCCACGTCGCCGCCCTGGGCTTCTGCCTCGTCTTCGATTTCGTCTTCTATGGGCTCGGCGGGTAAAGAATCTTCTTCAAAGGTGTCGCCCCTCACCCCAGCCCTCTCCCCATGGGAGAGGGAGTAAGCTGCGGCCTCTGCAACAACGTCCCCTCTCCCATCCGCATCCGCCTTGCGGACGCGGACATCCAAAGTGGCAAGTTCGCCAAGGCGAGCTTGCGCGGGAGAGGAACAGGGTGAGGGGTAATGCGTTTCGTCGCTGGCCGCGGTTTCTCCCGCAGGCAGGCCATGCTCCTTGAGCAAGCGCTTGAACCGCCGCGTGAGCACCTCGCGCATCATGCCGAAATCGTCGCCCGGCGCGAGCCCTTCGGTGCGGATGTTGAACTTGCGGTACTGGTTTTTGGCAAAGCCTTCCGGGCCGGCGACGATCATGGCGCCGACCGCGTTCGTGCCCATGATATGCGAATTGTCGTAGACCTCGATGCGGCGCGGCGTACGCTCAAGGCCAAATACCTGCGCGACGGCGGCTAAGAGCTTGCCCTGGCTTGAGCTTTCCGCGAGCTTGCGGCCCAGCGCCTCGCGCGCGTTCTGGATGGCGTGCTCCACAAGCTCGCGCTTTTCGCCGCGCTTCGGCGTCAGCACCTCGACCTTGCGCCCAAGCTTCGTCGAGAGCGCCTCGGCGATCAGCGCCTGTTCGGGCACCTCGGCCGAGAGCAGCACGCAGCGCGGCACGATCTTGTCGTCGTAAAACTGAGCAATGAACGAGCCCAGCACTTCCTCAGCGCTCAGGGCAATGCCGGCACGCGGAAAATAGGCGCGGTTGCCCCAGTTCTGGCTGTTGCGGAAGAAGAAGACCTGAATGCAGGTTTGCCCGCCCTTCTGCGCGATGGCGAACACGTCGGCTTCCTCGATGCCGCGCGGGTTGATGCCTTGATGCGCCTGGATATGCGCCAGCGCCCACAGCCGGTTCCGGTACTTGGCGGCCCGCTCGAATTCGAGCTTCTCCGCGGCCTCCTCCATCATCGCGTTGAGCTTTTTCTGCACCGCGTCGGTCTTGCCGCGAAGGAAGGTTTCCGCTTCGCCGACGAGCTTTGCGTACTCTTCGAGCGAAATTTCGCGGGTGCAGGGGGCCGAGCAGCGCTTGATTTGGTAGAGCAGGCATGGCCGGGTGCGGCTCTCGTAGACGCTGTCCGAGCAGGAGCGCAGCAGGAAGGCGCGCTGCAGGGTGTTGATTGTGCGATTGACGGCGCCGGCGCTGGCAAACGGCCCGAAATAATCGCCTTTCAGCGTCCGGGCGCCCCGGTGCTTGGCGATTTGCGGCGCTTCCTGGTCCCGGCGGATGACGATATAGGGAAAGGATTTGTCGTCGCGGAAGGAGACGTTATAGCGCGGCTTGAAGCGCTTGATGAGATTGGCTTCGAGCAGCAGTGCTTCCGCCTCGGTCGCGGTGTTCACGAACTCCATCGACACCGTCGAGCGGATCATGGCGGCGATGCGATTGGTGTGGCCGCCGAGGCGTGCGTAATTCTGCACGCGGTTCTTCAAGTTCCGCGCCTTGCCGACGTAGATGACCTCGCCCGCCTTGTCGAGCATGCGGTAAACGCCGGGTCCGCTGCCGAGATGCTTGACGTAGCGCGCAATCGCCTCGGGCCCGCCTAACTGGCCGCCCAGTGCGCCGTCATCCTGCCCCAAGCCGCCGGGGCCGGGCTCCGTAGCCTCATCGGTTTTGGACATGAACTGTTATGTAACGCGGATGTCGGGCGTTTGCCATAGCAGATGCTGGCCGCCGTCGAGCGCGATCATCTGCCCGGTCATTGAACGCGCGCGCAGAATGAAAAGCACGGCATAGGCGATTTCGTCCGGTGTGGTGCCGTGGCCAAGCGGCATGGCGCGGCACTCCTGCTCGAAGTCGGCCTCGCTTTGATGAATGCTCTTTAGAGCCGGACCGGGGCCGATGGCGTTGACGCGGATTTTGGGGGCAAGCGCCTGCGCCATCGTTATGGTGGCCGCCCAAAGCGCCGACTTGCTCAGCGTGTAGGAAAAGAATTGCGGGTTGGGACGCAGGACGCGCTGGTCAATGATATTGACGATGTTGCCGCTTTCCCCGTCCGGAAGCTGCGCTGCGAAGGCTTGGGCGAGAAAAACCGGAGCGTCGAGATTGACGGCCATATGCCTGCGCCAGCTCTCGGCCGCAAGCCCCGGCAAATGGTCGCCGGCAAAATGCGATGCGTTGTTCACCAGGCAGGTGATCGGCCCCATCGTTTGGGTAATTTCTGGGATGAGCGCTTCAACCTCGGCGTGCTCCGCCAAGGACGCCCGGAAGCAGCCCGCCCTGCCGCCCAATTCCGTGATGACCGAAACCAAGTCTACAGCTTCGGCCTGCGACTGGTTGTACTGTATAGCGACAGAGAAACCGCTTTTAGCCAAACGTAAAGCAATTGCTCTACCGATACGGACGCTACCCCCGGTTATTAGTGCAAGTTGTATCATCAGCCTACCGGTGTTTTTCTCGCAACCTTAAGGTGAATATTTCGTGATCCACCCGCAAAAGATGTTGCGGACTGACGATTCCCGTAATAGTTGTAGATCCAACGAGGCGTCGGTGTAACGATCTTGCAGCTCAGCCGGTTAACAAGATCAATCGCTCGAACTCATTGAAGAGCAAACACAAGCGTTCTCGTTATGATCTTTGTCAATCCCTGCCCAAGGATTGCGTTGATCATTCCCTCTCAAGTGCCCAGACGGCCGGACCCCTGCCCCACCCGGGTCCGGCCAACACTTTTGTTGGTGCAATACTGCGCTACAACCTGCGATTACCTCTAGCATACGATTCGATGGCGGTTAAGCCTTTTATCGAGCGCATTCCACAAGCGGCGGATTATTTCCACGGTCAGCACATAGATAAGCGCAGCCGCTATATAGGCCTGGAAGTCGTAGGTTCTCTGGAAGGCCAGCTTAGCGGTCGCGAGCAGATCGTAGACCGTGACGACGCTCGCAAGCGCACTTGCCTTCACCATTCCAATCAACTCGTTCCCGAATGGCCGCAGCGCAAGCCCCGCTGCCTGGGGCAGCACGATCCTGCGCGCCATGAGCGCTGGCGGCATCGCGGCTGCGCGCGCCGCCTCGATTTGTCCGGCAGGGATACTCCGAATCGCGCCCACGAAAATTTCCGTCTGATACGCGGCCGTGTTTAGCGTAAAGGTGAAGAGCGAGCAGAAGAACGGGTCGCGGAACAGCCCCCAAAGCCCCGCTGCGGCAAGGCTCGCCTGAAATTGGGCGGAACCATAATAGACCAGGAACAGCTGAGCGAGCAGCGGCGTGCCGCGAAACACGTAGGTGTAGGCCAGGACCGCAGCGCCGATGGGCTTCGAGCCGAAGGCGCGGCCCAGGGCAGCGGGCACGGAAATGAGCAGCGCCAGCACAACGGAGCCAAACGCCAATTCGAGCGTGACGGCAAAGCCATCCGCCATCCGCGGCCCGAATTTCTCGAAAAGCTCCCAGTTGATCATGCCGGCCGCCTCCAGCCCCGCCCCGCCAGCTTCTCCGCGCGCGAGATGGCAAGCGTCGAAACTGCCGTCATGAGCAGGTAGATGGCGCAGGCCGCGGCGTAAAATTCGAATGGCCGCCGCGTGCGCTCCACGGCAACGGAGGTCAAGCGCAAGAGGTCGTTTAACGCGATCACCGAGACGAGCGATGTGTCTTTCAAAAGCGAAAGCCAGTTGTTGCCAAGGCCTGGAAGGGCCATGCGAATCATTTGCGGCGCGACGACCCGCCGGAAAACAAGCGCCGGGCTCATGCCGAAGCTGCGCGCGGCCTCGATTTGCCCGCGCTCCACGGCGTGCAGCGCCGCCAGGAGCACCTCGCTCGAATAGGCGGCGAATACCAGAGAGAGCGCGACAACCCCCGCCCAGAATGGCGAGAGGTTCAGCTCAATGGGAAGGCCATAAGCGCCAGCCAAATTTTGGGTGAGGATCTGCGATCCGTAATAGATCAAGAGCAGCGTGAGAAGCTCTGGCAAGCCGCGGAAAATCGTGGTGAAGGCTTCGCCCGCGGCGCGCAGCCAGGCCCGGTTCGAATCTTTGGCAAGCGCGGCCACCAGGCCCAGGGCGAGCCCGAAAGGAAGCGTTGTTAGTGCAAGCGCCAGGGTCACCGCCGCGCCCTGCAGGAGAAGGGGTGCCCATCTAATTAAAAGTCCGTCCACGAGCCTCCCTCAAATTCCAGCCTTCCACCCCTCACCCTGTCCCTCTCCCACTGGGAGAGGGAACGCCACCCCAACGGCTGCGACCGGACTCCCTCTCCCGTGGGGAGAGGGCTGGGGTGAGGGGTGGAACGGTTGTTCGACGGTATGCAGTATCGGCGAATTTGGCCGCGTATGCTTTAGAAAATCGGAAAGGGAAAATATTTCACGTTAATTTTTGCGTAAGTCCCATCGGCGCGGATGCCATCGATGGCTGCGTTGAAGCGCTGCACCAGCGCATCGTCGCCTTTTCGCAACGCAATCGCGACGCCGGACCCGAAATAATCCGGATCGTCTAGATCGCCCGTGATCTCGCAGCAGGCGCCTTCCGGCGACTTCAGCCAATCGTAAGCCGCGAGCTTGTCATACATGACATATTCGACGCGGCCGGCCGCAAGGTCGCGATAGGCGTCCGCGACGGTGTTGTAGAGCCGCACGATGGAGCGGCTATATTTATCTTCAAGAAAGGCCGATTGGTTCGTCGCGGTCTGAACGCCGATGGTCTTCCCGGCCAGCGCCTTGGGCGATAGATCCTTCACATCCGTGCCTTTCCGGACCACGAATACGCTTGTCGAATGGTAATAGGGCTTGCTGAACGCAACCACCTTCTTGCGGTCCTCCGTGACGTTGACCGAGGCGATGACCGCGTCGTATTTATGCGCAAGCAGAGCAGGGATGATGCCGTCCCAATCCTGGGCAGCGATCTCGCACTCCGCGCCCATTTTCACGCACAGCGCGTTGGCGATATCCACGTCGAAGCCTTCGAGGTTCCCATTCGAGTCGATGGTGCTGAAGGGAGGGTTCGCGCCCTCGGTGGCGATGCGTAAGTGCAGCGTCTCCGCAGATGCGGTGAGCGGGAAGAGAAGTACGGCGCAAAAGAATGCCAATATGCGCCATGGATAAGCCTTGAGCATCGCGTTGCCTTCTCAGCCGGCCGGGTCACTGCATTATATAGAACCAGCCTACTCTAAATCGTCAATCGTAAGGCGTTCCCTCAAAAGCGTCATCGCGAGGCGCTTTAAGCCAAAGTTCCGCCCCTCACCCCAACCCTCTCCCCACGGGAGACGGAACGCCCTTACAGCGGCTGCGACCGGACTCCCTCTCCCATGGGGAGAGGGTTGGAGTGAGGGGAGTGAGGGAAGTCCAACTTGGTACTATGGCCGCGGCGCAAAGCCATTCGAGCGGAAGGTTTCCAGGAATTGCTGGAGCCGGGGGCTTTGCGGAGAGGCGAACAGCTCGATTGAGGCCCCCTCCTCCTCGATCTTGCCCTGCCAGAAAAACACGGTTCGCGCGGAGACGTCGCGCGCAAACCCCATCTCATGGGTGACGATGATCATCGTGCGGCCTTCCGCAGCTAAATTCTGCATGGTGGAGAGGACTTCGCCCCGGAGTTCGGGGTCGAGTGCGGAGGTTGGCTCGTCGAACAGCATCACATCGGGATGCACGGCAAGGGCGCGGGCGATGGCGGCGCGCTGCTGTTCGCCGCCCGAGAGCTGGCTTGGATAGGCATCCGCGCGATGGGTGAGGCCCACCTTGGCGATGAGCGCGCGGGCCTCCTCGATAGCTTCGGCGCGAGGGCGCCCGTGCACATGGATCGGGGCCTCGATCACATTGCCGAGCACGGTCATATGGTGCCACAGATTGAAGCTTTGAAAGACCATCGCCACGCGGCGGCGGATGCGCTCGATCCGGGCGCGCGATGGCGCCGCGCCGCCTGGGCCGATGGTGATGCGCTCGGCGCCAACGAGGACCTCGCCGCCGTCCGGCATATCCAACAGGTTCAGGCAGCGCAGGAACGTGCTCTTGCCGGAGCCCGAAGCCCCGATGATCGCGACGGCCTCGCCCTTGTTTGCAGAAAGCGAAATGCCCTTCAGCACTGCCGCCGCCCCGAAGCTTTTGCTGATATTCCGGGCTTCAATCGCGATCATGAGTTCGCCGAAGTTGCCGACTTCACGGGCGGGCCGCGTCCTGGGCGCGCCGTAAACCTGCCCTTATCCCGAGCGGAACCTCATGGGTCCACAGCCGGCCTGAGCGTGCTTTGCTGTAACCGTAGCGATAGAGCGCGGTCATATAGGGTGCGTTGAAACCTGGCGTCACAGTGGTGCCATAGCGAGCTTTGAGCAGCGAATCGAAGTCATTGTCAATATAAGTGAGATTGAAGCGCTCGTGGCCAATAAAATCGGCGGTCGCGAACAGCGTTTGCCTTGAGCTATCCTTGATCAAGGTTGAGAAAGAGCGCGACATCGCAGGCAAGAGGCCCGCTTCGACAATCTCGAATTGAGGCGTGATGTGGTTGTTGATCACAACCCAAACGCGCGCCCGCTCGCGCTTCGGATCGGCGTTCATGCCCATGGCCAGGAGAACATCGGGCACAATCAGGACTTCCGACGTTGCCCCCCCATCGACATGCATCTCTTTGAAGGACCTGCCATTGGCTTCGGCTTCGATAAAGGTTGGTGCGAACAGGCCGGGGGTACTGGCAGAGGCGGTAAGCACGTCGGCGAAAAGCTGCCGGGCGTTGGGCTGTCCGCTTGCCGCGATGGCGCCCATGTCCCAGACCACGCCCCGCTGTGCATCGATATTGGTCGTAAGGATCTGAAGGCGCCGTCCTTTCGCGTGCTCGGCGGCAATGGCACGCAGAAGTCTTTCGTCGACGAATTTATCTACCAAACCAGCGAGAGACGCGCGCCTGAGGTCCGCGCCCCCCACAAGAGAGAAAATGCTGCCCAAATCGCCAAGAAACTGCGCCGCGTTCTGGGTAAAGGCCTCCTCTATCTCAGCGTCGTAACCGGGCCCCAGAAAGGCAAGCGGAGCGATCAACGCGCCTGCGCTGACGCCGGTCACAAGAGCGAAGTTTGGCCGCGTGCCAGCGGCGGTCCAGCCATTGACGACGCCCGCGCCGTAAGCCCCGTCATACGCGCCTCCGGACAGGGCCAGCACATCGAGACTGCCGGCGGGCGCGGCGAAAGCGGAGCCCCGGAAAAATTCGCGCAGCTCTTGGGCGCTGCCATCGGCCCAGAAGCGCGCGCCGGGAATCCCCGGAATTTTCGCGATTGCTTGTTCGGCTGCGGTGAAATGGTCCCGCGGAAGGAAGGAGCAAGCAGCGAGGATCGGGACAAAAATCAACGCCGATAGGATCAAGGATTGCCGGGCGAGCAAGACAAGACCTGCTACGGGGTGCCGGCGGCCTTTTGCCAGATTATTATTCAACGCCGTTCGCATGAAAACCTACCAGCCATTTCAAAACGTCCACCTGCCGCATGCGCGGGTTGAGCAGAGGCGCGATGTTAATCATTGGCAGGCTTGAACTCAACCGGCTTCTTCGCGGTTGGAGGTAATCGCACGAAAGGCCGGCACCAATCAGCTCTCGGCGGGATTGTCGAGGCTGACCATGCCGGTTTCGCCGTCGAAAGCCAGCACCTCGGCGTAACGCGCCCAGTTGATGACCGTGTGCAGCGTGGTTTCCGCGTCTTCTTCCGGCATCGTGTCCTCAAGCTCGTCCTTGAACCGGATGATGGAAGCGCGATGGCTCGATCGCTCTTCCAGGATATGCTTGATGTGCGCCGCCAGCGGAACGTAGGTCACGAGATGCTGCGCAAACAGCGCCTTGCGTTCATCGGTGCCGCCTAAAGCAAAACGCCGGCCGGCATCGGTCGATTTGAGGTCGCCTTCCGCAAGCTCGGCAAAGCGCAGCAGCTGCAGCGTTTCCGCCGCGTGGAACAGCTCGTCCACATCCATTTGCGCGCGCTCGGCAAGCAGCGGCAAGTCCGCCTTGCCGTTGAATGGCGGCTCGGCCAGGGTTTCCAGGAGGCCCGCGAGCGTGTTCGTCGAGACATGCGGCAGGCTCATGCTGATGCCGGTCCCCGGGAACAGGCCTTCCTTGGCGGGCGCCGCCCTGGCCGTCATGCGGGCGTAGATATCGTCGACGAGCGCGCGGAAAGCGGGATCGACGCGGTTTCTGGGCTGGGGCAGGTTCACCTTGATCTCGGCGATGACCCGGCCGGGATTGGACGAAAACACCAGGATGCGGTCGCTCATAAGCACCGCTTCCTCGATATTGTGCGTGACGAGCAAAATGGCCTTGATCGGCATGCGGCCTTCGCACCACAGATCGAGCAGGTCGGTGCGCAGCGTTTCCGCCGTGAGCACGTCCAGCGCGGAGAACGGCTCGTCCATCAGCAGCACTTTGGGATTGACCACGAGCGCGCGGGCGAGGCCTACTCGCTGGCGCATGCCGCCCGAGAGCTCCTTCGGATAGGCGGTTTCGAAGCCATCGAGGCCGATAAGGTCGATCGCGGCAAGCGCGCGCTTGCGGCGCTCCTCCGGCGGAACGCCCTGCGCTTCGAGGCCCAGCTCGACGTTCTCCTGCACCGTCAGCCAGGGGAAAAGCGCAAAGCTCTGGAACACCATCGCAAGCCCGCTGGCAGGGCCTTTGACTGCTTGGCCGCCGATGTCGACCTCGCCCTCGCTCGGTGGCATCAACCCCGAAACAATGCGTAAAAGCGTTGACTTCCCGCAGCCTGAGCGGCCGAGCAGCGCCACGATCTCGTTGTCGTAAAGCTTCAAGTCCACATTATCGAGCACGAGCAAGTTGCTGCTTGCGCCGCGCTTGTAGAAGTGCCGGACACGGTTGACGGAAACCAGCGCCTCCCGCCCATTCGTTCGCGCTGCAACTGCACCCATGAGTTCCTCCCCATCAATCGAGGCGCAAGCGCCGGTCTGCGAGCGAATAAAGCCGCCGCCACAGCAAACGGTTGACGACGACCACGAACACCGACATGATGCCCACGCCCAGCACCACGCGGTGGAAATCGCCTGCGGCTGTCGCATTCGCGATATAAGCGCCAAGCCCCTTCGCTTCGAGCCTGGTATTGCCCCAGCTCGCCACCTCGGCGACGATGCTGGCATTCCATGAACCCCCGGAAGCTGTGAGCGCGCCGGTCACGTAATAGGGAAATATCCCCGGCAGGATGACTTTGCGCCACCATTGCCAGTGCTTGACCCGGTAGAGCGTCGAAGCCTCGGCCAAGTCGCTCGGGAAAACGCTGGCGCCCGCAATCACATTAAACAGGATGTACCACTGCGTGCCGAGCACGATGAGGGGCGAGAGCCAGATATTCGGGTTGAGGTGATAGGTGGCGATGCCAACGACGACGAAGGGGAAGAGAACGTTGGCCGGAAAGGCCGCCAGGAACTGCGCCACCGGCTGCACGCGCTCGGCGAGAGCCTGCCGGAGCCCGATATAAACGCCGATCGGCACCCAGATAAGACTGGCGATGACGATAAGGACGGCGACCCGGAAGAAGGTTATGAATCCGTCCTCCACCGCTTCCCCGAAATCGGACCAGCCCAGCGTCCCGCGGACATAGCTGAAGACCGACCACGCGGCCCAAGCGGCGAGAGCAAGAAGTGCTATGTTCCAGGCCCAATCGAAGAGCGTGCTGGCCCTGCTGCTTACCTTGGGGGGCTCGGGGATCTGTTTCGACAGCGTGATGAAATTGCCGCTGAAAAATTGCAGGATGCCGCTCATAATTCCGCTGATTACCGAGACGAGCTGCGCGCGCCTGACGAGGTCCAGCACCCAGGATTTCGGCTGAGCTTGCGCGGCCACGAGTTCCACGCGGAACTTGTCCGACCACGCGACGACAGGGCGGAAAAGCAGCTGATCGTAAAGCATGATGACGACCGCCATCGCGAGCACGGCCCAGGCGACGGCGCCGAGATTTTGCTGGTCGATGGCGAGCGAAATATAGGAGCCGATACCCGGCAGCGTGATTCTCGTATCGCCCACCGAGATCGCTTCGGATGCGACCACAAAGAACCATCCGCCAGACATCGACATCATCATGTTCCAGACGAGGCCCGGCGTGGCAAAGGGGGCTTCCAGCTTCCAGAAGCGCTGCCACGGCGTGAGCCGGAACTGCCTGGCCGCCTCTTCGAGATCGCGGGGGGTGGTTTTCAGTGACTGATAGAACGAGAACGTCATGTTCCAGGCCTGGCTCGTGAAGATCGCGAAAATCGCGGCAAGCTCCGCGCCCCACTCGCTGCCCGGAAACAGGTTCATGAAGAAAACCACGGTGAAGGTGAGGAAGCCAAGCACCGGGACGGATTGGAGAATATCGAGCGCAGGGATAATGAGGCGCTCGGCCTTTTTGCTTTTGGCGGCGAGCGGCGCGACCAGGAAGGTGAACAGGAGCGAGAAGCCAAGCGCGGCGAACATCCTGAGCGTGGTCAGAAGCGCGTATTGCGGCAAATTCCTGGGTTGTAGGGAAACCGGATGGATTTCCAGCCCTTCGATCGACTGGTGCATGGATTTCGTACCATGCGCGACCGCGACGAACAGCGCGCCCACAGCCAGGAACACGATCACGTCGTAGAGGTTGGGCCGGGCTCTCGCGACGGTTGCGGAGATGTTGGCGATGCGGCGGTTGCCCGTGGAAAATGTCGGCATGATCATCGCTCGCCTCGCTCCTTCGCTTACGGGCGTGTCAGCCCGCCGTCATGTCATGCGCTTCTGATGGCCCATAAAAAAATTGGGGTTTTGGAGGTTGCTGCTGTCGGGTACGCTAAGCTCTATCGCGGCCAGCTTTCTAGGCGATGAACGGATCGCCCTTTTCTGTCAACCCTAAAACGTATCGCGAAAGCAAGAACGCTATCTAGAGCGGGATCGGTTATGATGAAACATCGTCCTCTCGGAAGCCGCTTGCGTCCATTGCTCTCATCCCGGAAAGCGCTCTAGCGTTTATCCGGGATCGTAAAAAACGCCGGCTTAAGTTCCTAACGATCCCGGAAACGCCTTTGGCGTTTCCGGGATGACGCAAATCGGCGTTACGATGGAGCCTCACCGGAGGAAGTCATGCGCTTGTTGGTTGTGGGAGCCGGTTCGACCGGCGGTTATTTTGGCGGCCGCCTGGCTCAGGCGGGCCGGGACGTTACATTCCTGGTGCGCCCGCGCCGCGCGGCGGAACTTGAGGCAAAGGGGCTGCAGATTATAAGCCCGCATGGGAACTTTTCTCTGGCGCCAAAGCTCGTTACCGCCGGGGGCATCGCCTCGCATTTCGATGCGATCTTGCTGACCGTTAAAGCCTACGCACTCGAACCAGCCCTTGAGGATCTCGCGCCCGCGGTTGGGCCTGATACCATGATCCTGCCGGTGCTCAACGGCATGAAGCACATGGACATCATCGAAGCACGCTTCGGCAAGCATGCGCTGGTTGGCTGTGTTTGCCAAATCCCTGCTCAACTAGACAAGGAAGGCCGGGTCGCTCACCTCGGAAAATTCCACTCGCTCGACTACGGCGAACTTGACGGTTTGCGGACGCCGCGCATCGAAGCGCTGGACGCTTTCATGCAAAATGCGGGCTTCGATGCCCGGCTATCGGCAGCCATCGAGCAGGAAATGTGGGAGAAGTGGGTGATGCTTGCCACGCTTGCCGGCATCACCTGCCTCATGCGCGGCACCGTGGGTGAGATCGTAGCCGCGTCCGGCGGCAGCGTTTTCGTCAATCGGTTTCTGGACGAGGTTGCTGCAACGGCCGCCGCGGAAGGACACCCGCCTCGCGAAGCCGTCCTGACCGATACAAGGGCGCTTCTGACCGCACAAGGTTCGGCGCTGACGGCGTCCGTGTACCGCGATTTGCAAAAAGGCGCCCCCATCGAGGCCGATCAGATCGTCGGCGATCTTCTCGCCCGGGCGCGCAAGGCCAATCTACCGGCGCCGCTGCTCGCGGCTGCGTATACCCATCTGGCGGTCTACCAGAACCGGCTTTCCGCAAACAAAATATAGCCGTGGGGGATAAGGCCGGGCGGTTCTGTTAATCTCGAATTGCCGGGCGCCTGCCCCGCCTGCACCATTGGGGCTAAAATCCGGTTGAGGCGTGAGCAGCAAGGACCGAGCGCCTACTGAACCTCTACGGAAAACCCATACTGCCGGCCGCGCTTCGCTCCGAAGCGCGCGATGCGCTCATCATAGGTGACAAGCGGACTGCCAAGCTCAATCGCCGTCGCAATCAGGAGCCTGTCCGCCGGATCGCGATGCTCAAGATGATGCAGCCGGTAACTGCGCGCGGCGGCGCGATGCGTGAGCGGCGCCCCCTCGATGCCTGGCCGGCCCAGGAAACGTTCGATCCAGGCTTCAACAGGAATGTCGAGGCCGATCCGGCCCGTGTCGACAAGCAGCGCAATCTCCCAGGCGGTAATAGCGCTTAAGAAAATTGTCCCGCCGTCCCGCCAGCGGCCGTCGATGAGAGCCCGGGTTGGAGGGCGCAGCCTGCCATCGCCACTGTCGAGCCAGAGAACGATATGCGTATCGAGCAAGAGGCTCTCCGTCACCGCTCGATCTCGCGGCCGGTCTCGGCGTCCGGCTCGACGTCGAGGGCCGGGGCGATCAGATCCACATCCTCCCCAATGCGCACCGATCCCGCATGCGCCCCGTAGAGCGAACCCGCGCGAGCGCTCTCCGCGAGCAACCGCCGAATGGCCAAGGCCACGGCCTCTGTTTTATTGCCGCCGGTCAGCTTCTTGGCCGCTTCCTCGATTTGAGCCACGACTTCGGGGCGATTAATGGTGATTACATTCGCCATGGCGTATCCGTATATCATTACGCATGTAATTGTATGCGGAATAATCGAAGAAGGCAAGACCGTCGCGCTGAGGGTCCGCATCTTGATTGTGGCGGAAATCGCGATTTTTCAGCAAAAAAGCGGCGGGCGAAAAACCTCCGCGGCTGCCGTTTACCACGCTCGCGTTAACGCCTGCGGTTGGGCCGCGCGGCTTTACCCGCTGTTTACGGCACGGGCTGCAGGGACGCCGCGTTTCCGTGGGCGGCGGACTCTAGGAGCGGGAGCGCTCATAGCCAACTCTCCGCGCGCAATTGAGGCACCTTCTCGAAATGCTTAAGATTACGTGTAAGCAACGTAGCGCCAAGGGAAAGCGCAATACACGCGATCTTCAGGTCCATGCTTCCAATGCGAACGCCGCTCCCGCGCAAGCGCAAAAAAATCTCCGCCGCTTCTCGCGTCCAGGGCAGCACATTCCACGCTGCGAAGAACGCAAGCCGCCCTTGCAAACGCCTGTAAGCCTCGATCTCGCGATAGGGATCTTGCAATCTGCCGATTTGCGCAAGCCAGCCGCGAAGCTGTTCCTCGGCCGAAACGATGGTTGTGGCGACCTCTTCCCCGGCTCGATCCAGACGCTGAACGAGGCGGGCGCCGGCAGCCATGCCCCGGTCGATTTCGGTCAAATGGTCAGTGTCTAAAATCAGCATCGGCGCCGGCCGCTTCGCGATCCTTCTGCCGGGCCTCTTCCGCAAGGCGAATCATTTCCTCGAAGCCATCGTCGCCGCGCGAGGCTCCAAATGTCGCTCGCCAATCCCGAGACCCTTCCCTGCCTTCCACGATTTCGGTCAGCGCGCGGACCTTGCGTTCAAGAGCGTCCACGCGTTCGTCCAATGTTGCCTGCATGACGGTCTCGCCTTTCACGTCCGATTATATAGCTATCACATTTTCGGCCCGGCGCCACGCGCACGGGATGACGCCAACTATCGCACCGCGAGCTTCACGGTCTATTTACCATCGCGCGCATCCGCAAATGCTACCATCAATTGAGCTTAGAACCACATATTAGAAAAACACATTCTTCTATCGCTGGAGGGATCGATGGTGCGGACATGGCTGGGGCGCTTGGCGGCGAATGTCCTCATGGTTGTGTTGCTGGCCATCGCCGCCGCGGGCGCGCAAGCGCAAGGGGCTGCGGACGTGGCCACGCTCAAGCTATGTAGCATAGAGCCAAATTTAATTTGAATTGTTTGGAGGGCGTATGGTTAGGGCGTTGCGGTTTATTGGCGTTTTTGCCTTCATTGCGGTGTTCGGCCTGGCGGCTCCCGCCTGCGCGCGCAGCCGGGGTTCAAACGCCGTGGAAGTCGAAAAAAGGTACAAGGAACTTCTTAACGCCGGAAATTATGCCGCTGCACTTATAGAGGCGCAGACCCTTGAGCCGCTGATCCGCGCGCAATCCGGCACGCGCTCCTTCAATTACGTTGTCGCGCTTTGGCATATAGGAGCTTGCTACACGAATTTGGACCGGCACAGCGAAGCCGTCCAGGTGTACAAGCTGGCGATCCCCATTCTGGATACCGTACGGGCTCCCGATCACATTCCAGCTATTGCAATGCGGAACGAATTTGCGGGTGAGCTGATTACGATTGGTAAATATGCGGAAGCCGAGGAGCAATTGCGTCAAGCGCTCGCGATTTTGGATCGGGCGCCAGATGTGCCTGGACCCCCGAGGGTCGAAGTCTTCTTGACCCTCGGCCGCCTTTATATCGGACAAGGCCGCTACCGGGACGCGGAAGAGGCCGATAGGCGGGCGCTAGCCATGTACGGCAGCTTGCCGGCGGACGCGAATGCTGTGGCTGCGCTGCAAGATTGGGCGAACGCTCTCCAGTACGAAGGCCGCTATGCCGAGTCCGAACTGCTATATAAGCGCGGAATTTCGCTCGGGGAACAAGTTCTCGGACCCAACCATAAAACTGTAGCTCTAGGTCTTTTGAACCTTGGAGCTCTCTACGCGAACGCGGAGGGCCGCAACCAGGAGGCGATTGCTCTTTATAAGCGCGCGCTTTCAATTTTTCACGAAACCGTTGGCGACGAGAGTGACAATACGGCGATGGTACTGAACAATCTTGCGGCCGCGTACAGCAAGACCGGGCAGTATGCGGAGTTGGCCGATATTCAGCTTCAGGCGCTCGCCATACAACAAAGGGTCTTGGGTGCCGATAATCCGGATGTGGCGGTGAGCTTGAATAATGTGGGCGGTTATTACGCCGATCAAGGCCGGTGGGAGGATGCCGAGCGCTTCTATCTGCAAGCGATTGCGATCTGGCAGCGAATCTCGGGCGAAGACAATCCGCAGGCCGCCGTCCCGCTTGCCGGTCTGGGCGACGCCTACCGGCATGAAGGCAAATATGCCGAAGCAGAAGCCGTATTTAAGAAGGCGTTGACCCTCCGGGAAACGGCGTTTGGACCGGGCCATCCAGGCGTCGCCGGGAGCTTGGGTTCCTTGTCGGTGCTTGCGCAAGAGCGCGGCTTGACAGCCGATGCGCTCGCCTATTCGCGCAAAGCGGCAGCCTTGCTGCTGGCGGACGCAGCCGTGGTTTCTGCCGGGCAAACTCAAGCGGGCGGACAGGGTCTCCTGCTGGAAAACAGTCTGTTGTTCCGTCTGAACGCCGTCAACCTGGCGATGGCAGCGCAAAAGGGCATGATTTCCGAGCGCGATGCCGGCGCAGAGGCTTTCGAGATGGCCCAGTGGGCAAGCCAATCCTCCGCCGCGGCGGCGGTCGCTCAGTTGGGCCTGCGCTTTGCCGCGGGCAGCGATGCGCTCGCCATGGTGGTGCGCGAAAATCAGGATCTCCTGGCCGCGTGGAATAACAAGGACAAGGCGCTCACCGCGGCGCTCTCCCAGCTGGCGGGCAAGCGGGATTCTGCCGCCATCGACGGCCTGCGCAAGGAGATTGCCGGCACCGAGAGCCGGCTGGCGGCGCTCTCCGCGCAGATCCAGCAGCGATTCCCCGACTATGCCGCGTTGGCGAAGCCCAAAGCGCTCAAGACCGATGAGGTGCAGGCTCAGCTTCGCCCCGATGAGGCGCTGGTGCTGTTCGCCGATATCGACACGCCCGAGGAGACTTTCATTTGGGTTGTCACCAAGACGGACATGCGCTGGGTGCGCTCCGATTTGGGCACGGCGGCGCTGACCCGCGAGGTGCAGGCGCTGCGCTGCGGTCTCGACAAGGAGGCTTGGGCTGACGACGGCTGGCAGAAATGTCATGACCTCACCCAGGCGGAGCCGGTCCGCCAGGATGGCGAGATTGTCATAGCCACGCTGCCCTTCGATCTTGCCCGCGCGCATCGGCTTTATCAGGCGCTGTTCGGCCAGGCGGAAGACCTCATCAAGGGTAAGAGCCTCATCGTTGTCCCATCCGGGCCGCTCACACAACTGCCGTTTCAGGTGCTCCTCACGCAGCCACCCAAGACCGGCGATGTGAGATCGGCGGCGTGGCTCGTCCGGGATCACGCGCTCACGGTGCTGCCCGCCGTGTCCTCGCTGAAAGCGCTGCGGCGCGTAGCGCGACCGAGCGGCGCGAAGAAGACGATGATCGGCTTCGGCAATCCGCTGCTTGACGGCGATCCGGCCGATGAAGACGACCGCCAGCGCGCGCAAGACGCGCGCGATTTCAAGCGCTGCCCGGTCCCGCAACTTGTTGCCTCGAATGAAAGGTCAGTCCGCGGCGTGGCGCCGATTGTCACGCGAGGGGGGCTCGCCAGCGTTTCGCAGATACGCTCTGAACCGCCGCTGCCCGAGACCGCCCAAGAGCTGTGCGATGTGGCGCGCGATGTGCATGCCGATTTGGACGGCATCTATCTCGGCGCCCGCGCCACCGAGCGCGAGATCAAACATTTGAGCGAGACCGGCCAGCTCGCCCAATACCGCATCGTGCATTTCGCCACGCATGGCGCGCTGTCCGGTCAGATCGAGGGTAATAGCGAGCCCGGCCTTCTCTTGACGCCGCCCGCCGAGGCAAGCGAGGACGACGACGGCTATCTCACCGCCTCCGAGATCGCGGGGCTGAAGCTCGACGCCGATTGGGCGATCCTGTCCGCCTGCAACACCGCGGCCGGCGGCGCGCAAGGCGCCGAAGCGCTATCCGGCCTCGCCCGCGCCTTCATCTATGCGCAGGCGCGAGCGCTGCTCGTCTCGCATTGGGAGGTCGCCTCCGGCGCAACCGTGAAGCTTATTACCGGCGCCATGCGACGGCTCGCAGCGGACAAATCCATGGGCCGCGCCGAGGCCATGCGGCAATCCATGCTCGACCTCATCGATCACGGCGAGCGGCAAGAGGCGCATCCCGCCTTTTGGGCGCCGTTTGTGCTGGTGGGCGAGGGGGCTGCGGCGCGATAGTCCTCTCGTCATCCCGTGCGCGCTGCAGCATGCCAATGCTGCTGTGCAGACACGGGATCGTAAAGAGCGCCGGCGTTCGTAACGATCCCGGATACCGCCGATGGCGGTTCCGGGATGACGAAGGAGGCGTCGCAGCGCTTTGCTCTGCGCCGCGCCGGGGACGGCTCAACAGGTGCGGCGTTTCGCCATACCCCCCAGAAACAGCATGCGGGCAAGTATATCCTGGTACAGTTTCGTAGCGCCATAGCATGGTTAATATTGGCAGGGTAAAGGCGGCGGGCGTTAAATGGCATTTCCGCTCAAAACCCGCGATTTTTCGCGTTTTTGCCTGCAAAAGTGGATTCCACCAAGTCCGTTAATTATCTTTTTGGTCCCCCGTTAACGCCAATTCCCTATCTGAGAATGAAATAGAGCTTGGCGCACCTTGGGTCAGTCTCGCCGCGTTAGCGAAAAAGCTTTGCAATATCAGCGCACTAGCTACGTTTACGCATTCGCAAGGAGCTTTCGGCGACGATGGTGCCTTGAGGTAATGCCCAGCCAAGCGGGGCAATCGGGGTTATGCAAACGGAGCCGCTGGTTGTAAAAGAGTATCCGATTGTCGCGCCGGTCTTTATCGCGCCGAAATTGTAGAGTTAGGTCCACTCTAGCGTAAAGCATTAACCATAAGTTGCGGGCCTGTGGAAGGCGTTATGTATCGCGCGTGCAGAAACATCCGATCGCCTTTGCTGTCTGCTGCCGCGATGCTTGCCGCGATAGGCTTGGCTGCTATTCTCTCTTCAGGGATTGCCGTTGCATGTACGGGGGATGCCGCCGCCAGTTCCGCGGGCCCCTGCTTGGACCGGGGTTGGACGCCCATCCTTGTCCAGCTGCGCAAAGAAAGTTCCTATCTCGATGCCAAACGGTTTGCGGCGCGGATAAAGCGTCATTTAGGCCGCGGATTTACCGAGCGCAAACAGCAATTTGAGAGGCATCAGGCTCAGATCGAGCGGCAGCGGCGCGCGGTCCGGCGAAGCAAGGCGCGCAGCAAGGCCCGCCAATTCGCAGCCGCGCGGAGGCACGCTCATCAGCATGCACCCAAACACCGGCACGCGCTCGGGGCGAAGCTGAAGAGGTTCGGTTTCAGGAAGCTGAGGCACACCGTGCGCCCAGCGGCGGTGCCTAGTGGCAGCAGTGCCCAGCATGCGGTTCATTGGCGTTCGCTTTGGCGGCATGGTGCTCGCAATGATGCGCTGCCGCAGCCATCGGATTGAGCGCCGCCATGCGGAACAGCCATAGGGCAAGCGCGCCGAAAGCGATGTTGAGCCAGAAAGTATAGTCGATGGCAAACGTGCTCACTTCGGCCCTGATGTTGGGATCGCGGACCGGAACGAGGCCGAGCCCGGTGAAGGCAGCATCCATGACAATCGCGGCCAGCACCATCGTTACGAAGAAGATGCCGGCGATATAGGCGGCCATTTTCGATCCGTAATAGCGGCGGTAGACATCGAGCAGCGGCAGCACGATCAAATCGGCATAGAGGAAGGCGAGCACCCCGCCGAAGCTCACGCCGGAGCCCCACAATACCGCCGCCATGGGCACATTGCCGATCGAGCAGACGAAGGTGAAAACGGCCACGAGCGGGCCCATGATCGCATTCACCGGGACTTGCAGCCAGGAGGGGGCGTCCACCAGGAACAGGCGATGCCAAATCTGATCCGGCACGAATGCGCTCAACGCGCCTGCGATCAGGAAGCCGAACGCCAAATCCTTCCAGAGCATTCGCCAATCCATCGCGAAATTATGGGCAATCGCGACGCGCGTGGCGGGGCGGCCGAGCTTCTCCCAGAAGGTGCTGTTATCGGCCGCGGTCTCGCCATGCTGATGGTTGGCCCCGGCTTCGGGATGCCGGCGCGCCTCCTCGACGAGCTTTGCCGGATAGGTCAGGCGTACGAGCAGGCTCATGATGACGATGAGCACCACGCCGCCGATCCACTCCGCCGCCATGAACTGCCAGCCCATGAGGATGAGGAGAATGAGGCCAAGCTCGACGACAAGGTTGGTCGACGCAAATTGGAAGGCAAGGCTCGGGATGAGCGCGGCGCCCTTTTTGAAGAGCGTGCGGCTGATCGCAGCTGCGGCGTAGGAGCAGCTTGAGCTTGCCGCTCCGAGCGCGGTTGCGAGCGCAATCTCCTTCGCACCCGCCCGGCCAAGCGCGAGCCGCATCCGGTCCTTGGAGACAACCGCCTGCAACACCGCGGAAATCAGGAAGCCTAGCACCAGGCTCCAGCCGGTTTTCCAAAACATGCCGAACGCCATCAACAGCGCTTGACCTACCGGTGACAGCAAATGCATCACGGCCTCGCTCCAAGAGAAATAGCCTCGCGCCAAGCTTCATGCTTTTGGCCGCCGAAGCAAAGAAGAAAACGATGGAAAGTTTAAGGATAGGTGCCAGGGCTTACCTTAATCGAGGTGCTGGGCGCCGCGCGAGCGAGAAGCGTGAATTGCATTGTTGCATCGGGCTGTGTTTTCGCCGCCACAGCAAAGCTCGAACTTCTTCACATTTCGAACATTGAATTCTGTCATCCCGTGCCAAGGTAGAGATCGCGAGTGAAGTCTAGCTCCGGTCTCAAGGTAAGGAACTCTTGAAGCCTGCAAATGAAATCAACTTACAGACAAAGTCTAAGTTTTTCACGCCCGGTTGCAAAAGGGACAGCGAGCGGAAGCAAAGCCTTTGCGGCGCTCCTGCTTGCAGCTTTGAGCGTCTGCTGGGGCGTCAGGGCTGAGGTTGTTGTTTCGCGCTATGCCGTTACGCTTTCCGGAATTCCAACGGGAGAAGTCATCCTTCAGACGAAGTACAACGCGAAACAGTATGAGGTCGCCGTCTGGGCCGACGTTGGCACTATATTAGATAGCACCAAGATCAAAGGGCTTGCATCGGGCGCGCGCGCTGGCGTGAAGCTCACTCCAGAACGCTTTCAACTGGTTCTGTCCGGCGGTGAAGAGGGCACCATCGACGTAAATTTCAAGGGCTCCGGCGGTACGGACGCTACAATCAATCCGCGCTTGAAAGGCGTTTTCGATCCATTGTCGGCGCTGCTGCTGACTTCGCTCAAGCCGCTTTCCCCTGCAGGCAACCCTTGCAATCACCTGCTGCCCATTTTCACAGGCCGCTCGCGCTTCGACCTGAGCCTGCATCCCAAGCCCGCCGGCGAAGAGCAGAAAAAGTCCCCGATCGTGATCTGCGAAGCGGACTATGCCGCTACTCCAGGACAGCCGCCCGAAAAGCTCAATTGGGAAATTGCCTTCACGAAAGTGCCCAAGCCGCATTTTTGGCTGCTGGAGCATATAGCGCTGCCGACGGCCAAGGGCACTGTAAGCATTGACCGTGCGGAAACAACCATATCCGGCACCTAGATCATGCCAGGAATGTGCTCCTGCGCCCTGGCGTTGATTTGCACCTGGCGCCGGAACTCAAGAGGCTTCCTAATGCGGATGAAAGGCTCTCTCGTCGTCCCTGTGCCGGAAACGGTGATCGTGCCGAATCCGAGGATTCTCTGCAATCACCCCCTGATCGACGCCGATGCCTTCCACTTGGGGCAGCACAATCTCAAGGGAATGCCGCCGGATAAAACCGACCTTAACCAGAACGCGGTTATTCGTTACCGCGAACTCTGACGTTACCACCTTGATTCGGGCAACCACAAAGCCAAAAAAAAGGAAGAGCAAAATAGGCACTGCAAACATCTGGGGCGGCAGATTCTTATTATAGTAGACAATCGCAAGCACCGAAGAAGCAACGATACCCGCTAAAAGAAACCAGAACATTTTAACAACGTATTCAACCCAATGGAGTTTGGTACGATACACAACACGTTCACCAAGCAAAAGATTCCTGTCGATGTATCCCATCAGCGCTCACGAGGCTGGCATTTTGCTAAGCTTTCAGGATGGACAAGAGCAGGCAACTGTCAAGGCAGTCTTCAACTGTATGCTTTACCGGTATTAATTTACACTTAGGTGTTAAATCTTCGTGCGAGCCCGGCGCCAAGCTTCAGAAGTCCATTTGCCGGCACTTCGGTTGCTCAAGATAGGAAAGCAAGCATGGTAGCGTCATGGCTTCGCTGGAAAATAGCGATTGAGCTCATCGGCGTTTTTCTTGCGGCTCACGCTTTGGGTGCGGGCGCCGCTTACGCCGCAGCGCTATCCGCCGCAGGCCTGTTCGCGCTCCACTGCGCGTCGATGCTCGTTACCTTCGCGATCGCGTGGCCGCGCGGGTGTGCCGGCCGGGAAGCCGGCTTTGCCGCACGATGCCGAACCATCGCCGCCGAGTGCCTGGCCTATTTTGCCTTATTCGCAGTCATTCAGCCTTTCGACCGGCTGTTCATGCGCTCTGCCAGGCAGGAGCTGCCGCCCGCAAACAGGATGCCGGTCTTATTCGTTCACGGATATTTTTGCAACCGGGGCTTATGGTGGCGGACGATGGCGCGGCTTCGCGGGTGTGGCGTTTATTCGCGCGCCGTAAGCCTCGAGCCTCCGCTCGCTAGTATCGATGCGCTCGCGGCTCAGCTCGACCAGGAAATAGAGGCGTATCTCGAAGGCCGGGCCAGCGATAAGCTCATCCTCGTCACCCACAGCATGGGCGGCCTCGTCGCGCGCGCCTATCTCAAGCGCCACGGCAGCGCGCGCGTGGGCAAGCTCATAACGCTGGCCTGCCCGCATCACGGCACGCGGATCGCCGCTCTCGGCTTGGGCCGGAACGCCCGCGAGATGGAACCGGGCTCGGCTTGGCTCGGCGCGCTGGCGGCGAGCCAGACGATAGCGATTCCGTTCGTCAATGTATGGAGCGCGCACGATAATTTCGTCACGCCGCAGACCGCAGGCCGCCTCGCAGGCGCGCAAGAAATCGTGCTCGGCGGCCTCGGCCATCTCTCGTTCGTCTTCTCGGAGCGGGTCTTTGCGATCCTCCTCAGAGAGCTCAGCTGAAAGGTACCCTGGAATTTCCCGGGCGCGCCCGCTCAAGCATTGGCGGTATCGAACGCCATAAGGTCCACGCCGCCGTCGGCGAAGTTGGCGAGATCCCCGGCCGCGGCTTGTCCCTCCGGCGAAGCCAGCCCAGCCTGCAGCGCGCCCATGCTGTCGAAGGTCAAGATCGCTACGAGATGCACGTTTGAGGCGCCGCCCGGCATCACCACCGGCCCCTTGCTGATCTCATAGGCCTTGACACCGGGGATCTTCTTGGCGAGAGGCGCGTGGGTTTCATGGTAATAGCGGTCGAATGCGGCTTTGTCCTTGGGCGTCTTATAGACTGCAATAAGCAGCGCCATTGTTACTCTCCCTGTTTTTGGCCCGCGTAGGCTGATAATAATGGATGCGCCGGGGGCGATTGGCTAGATAGGAGCACTAACGGCCATGCGCGCTGCAGGCGAACTCAGAAGCAAGCCAAGGCACATCCAGGCATGTGTTGTCCCAGCCGTAATTGCTGCGCCATCGCCAGCCGGCGGTTGAGCCTGGCCGCCAATAGGGGGCGATGGGCCGGCGATACGTCCTTTGAACGGAGTGCCGGCGATAGGCGGTCCTAGCCGAGGCCATCCCCGGAAACGGGGCTGCGAGCAGCGCCGCGAAACCAATTAAGGCACCTAACCTGTAAAAGCGCATTTGCATCTCCCTAGTGCTCCGCGCCCCCGGGGCTGCGTTACACATGGATGCCCGGGAACAGGTGCGAAAAGGCGATCTGGTCCGGCGTCAGCTGGCCTCCGGCCGCGGCGCCATCGCCCTTTTTCTCCACCGTCTCGGGGAAAACCTGGAAGAGCACATTGTTCACGATCAGCCCCGGCCCCGGTGCTATGGCTTGCACGAGCTGCCCGAACAGCCCAAGCCCGGTCGCAACGCGCGTGGGCTTGTTGACGATGGCCTCGGCAATCATCCCGGCGGCCTGCTCGGGCGTGAGCGCCTGCGCCTGGTCGTAAATCTTCGTGGGCGAAATCATCGGCGTGCGCACCAGCGGGAGGTTGACGACGGTGAAACTGATGCCCCGCTCGTAATACTCGGCCGCAGCGCACCGCGTCCAAGCCTCGAGCGCCGCTTTTGAAGCAACGTAGGCAGCGAAACGGGGAGCGCTGGTCAACACGCCAATGGAGGAGATGTTGATGACATGGCCCTGGCCCTTCCGGGTCATGCCGGGCAAAAGTGCCAGGGTGAGCCGCACCGCGCCGAAATAGTTGAGCTGCATGGTGCGCTCGAAATCGTGCATCCGGTCTGTCGATTCGGCGATGCCGCGGCGAATGGAGCGGCCGGCATTGTTGATGAGAATATCGATGCCGCCATGCTCCTCCTGCACGGCCTTGGCGAGGCTCGCGCATTGATCGGGGTCGGTGATGTCCGCCGCATAGGCGATCAGCTTCAAGCCGGAGGCCGCGGCCTCTTGCTTCGCGACCTCAAGTTTAACCGGGTCGCGCGCTGCAATCAGCGTTATGGCGCCAGCTTCCGCGAGCTTGAATGCTGCCGCCTTGCCGATGCCCGAGGACCCGCCGGTAATCAGCACAACCTTGCCTTGAACCTCGGTGCGAAGCGTCTTCCCCGTGACAAGGCCGGGATCGAGATGGCGCTCCCAATAGTCCCAAAGCTTCCACGCATAGACTTCGAGGCGCGGCACGCGGATGCCGGCCGGTTCGAGGAGGCTTTCAGCCTCGCGGTTATCGAAGCGGGTGGGCCAGCTTGCAAAGTTGAAAATGCTATCCGGAAGCTTCAGGTCGCGCATCACTGCGGTGCGGACCCGCTTCAGCACGGGCAGCGCCGACAGCCCCTTCACCAGCGGTGCAGGCAACAGGCGCAGTAGCCCGATATTCAACCGCATGCTGATGTCCGGTGCATGGCCCGCCTTGGCAAACATATCCATCACATCGCCAACGCGGTAGGGATGGGGATCGGTCAGGTGGAAGCACTTGCCATCCTGTCCGCTTGCGTGGGCGATGTGGTTGACGGCGGCCACCACGAAGTCGACGGGGACCAGATTGATGCGTCCGCCTTCTATGCCAACCATCGGCATCCAAGGCGGCAGCACGGCGCGGATCTTTTTTATAAGGCTGAAGAAATAATAGGGACCGTCGATCTTATCCATCTCGCCGGTCTGACTGTCGCCTACGACGATGCCGGGCCTGTAAATCCGCCAAGGCACGCTGCATTCCTGGCGCACAACCTTCTCGGATTCATGCTTGCTCGCAAAGTATGGATGCTCGATATGCCGCGCCTGTTCGAACATGTCCTCGCGGAAAGTGCCTTCGTAAAGCCCGGCCGCCGCGATCGAGCTGAAGTGATGAAAATGCTTCGCGCCGGCCGCCTCCGCGAGACGGACCGCGTTGCGTGTGCCCTCGATATTTGTCGCCATCTCCTTTTGAGGATTGGCGTTGAGGTCGTAGATTGCAGCCAAATGGAAGAAATGATCGACCCCGTTTTTCAAGGCTTTGAGGCCGTCCTTGGAAAGCCCCAAGCCGGGGCTGCCGATATCGCCCTTCAAAGGGATCGCACGCTTGGCGCTCACGTGCCAATATTTGCGCAGAGCCTCGACCCGCGCCGGAGACGGATCGCGCATGAGGAAATAGACGGTTGCATGGCTTCGCGACAAAAGCGTCCGCACCAGGCGCTTGCCGATAAAGCCGCTGGCGCCGGTGACGAAGTAAATCATGCCAGCCTCCCCTCCCTAGAATGGACCGCCATTCTTAAGCCGGATGATTAGGCGGCGGACCCTAAAAGTTTTTGACGAAAGTCAATCGTCAGGCGCACTCTTCGGGAATATAAATCGAAGTACAAGAAAAACTCGCCAATCGCGAGAGCAATGGGAGCAGATCATGGTCAAGAAGCTGAACGAACTTGCCGGTGAAGGCAGCGAAAGCCACCTTGCCGCAACGATCCGGGACTCCGCAACGAACATTTGGCTCGCCGGGCTCGGCGCATTCTCCAAAGCCCAAGAGGAGGGCGGCAAGCTGTTCGACGCCCTTGTCAAGGAAGGCGAGGCCGTGCAGAACCGCGCTTCGAAGAACGCCCAAGAGGCGATTTCGGATGCGCGCTCGAAGGCAACCGGAACCTGGGATAAGCTCGAGCAGGTCTTTGTGGACCGCGTCTCGCGCGCTCTGACCAGCCTCAACGTGCCAACCAAGCACGACATCGACGCGCTTTCCAAACGGGTCGAAGACCTAACAAAGGCGACCACCAAGCTGTCGCACCATCTGGAAGAAGGCGGCACGAAGGTCAAGGCTGAGGCCGCAAAGAAAGCGCCGGTGCGCGCGTGAAGCTGGAGCCGCTCGATTGCTTCGCGCGCCCGCTGTAAAAGCACCCCTCACCCCGGCTCTCCCCCGCAAGGGGAGAGGGAGCAGGTCGCAGAGGTCCAGCCATGCCTGAGATAGTCACCCCCGCTCCAAAAAGCCGCCAGCCTGTTGGAGTCGCTCTGGCAGGCGGCGGCCCGTTGGGCGGCATATATGAGGTAGGCGCACTCGTCGCACTGGACGAGGCGTTACGCGGGTTTCGCCTGACGGATTGCAGCGTCTTCGTAGGCGTCAGTTCGGGAGCTTTCTTCGCCTCTGGATTAGCCAACGGCTTATCTCCGCGCGCCATGCATCGGATGTTCATCGAGTCCGGCAAGGACGATAACCCCTTCGAGCCCGAGGTGTTGTTGAGGCCCGCGTTCAAGGAATACGGACGCCGCCTCGCCGCGATTCCGCGCCTCTTAAAATCCGGCGTGGCCGATTATCTGAGCGGCGGTTCCAGGCGGAAGGCCGCCGCGTCGTTTCAGCGCCTTGTCCGGGCACTGCCGGCCGGAATTTTCGATAGCGCCCCGCTCCAAGCCTATTTGCAGCGCCTCGCGGCGTCACGCGGCTTTCCGGACGATTTCCGTAAATTGGCCGGCAAGCTCTATATCGTCGCCACCGATCTCGATACGTGCGAGCTTGTAACCTTCGGCTCGCCCGGCTGGGAAGACGTGCCTATCTCACGCGCCATCCAGGCGAGCGCCGCGCTTCCTGGCCTGTTCCCGCCGGTCGAGATCAATGGCCGTTATTATGTGGACGGCGCGTTGCAAAAAACCCTCAACGCGTCGGCAGCCCTAAAGCACGGGGTGCAGCTGCTTTTCGCCATCAACCCGATCGTGCCCTATACTGCGGATGCGCCCGTCAGCGAGGACGCCGGAAGCCTTGCCGATGGCGGGGCTTTAACCGTCCTGTCGCAGACCTTCCGTTCACTCATCTATTCCCGCATGAAAATCGGGATGGAGCGCTACCGGCATATCTATCCGGGCGCAGACATTATTCTGATCGAGCCGCGGCGCGACGACCGCAAAATGTTTTTCGCCAATGTGTTCAGCTATGCGGACCGGCGCCGTCTTTGCGAGCACGCCTATCAGCAGACACGCGCGGATTTGCTTCGCCGGGCCGGCACTCTGGGACCCATCCTCGCGCGGCACGGCGTGGCCTTCGACGAGGCGGTGCTTAGGGACAAGAGCCGCACGCTGCTGCCCGTCCTATCTGGGAGCGAGTCGAGCCTTGGAGAGGCGTTGCAATCCCTAACCGAAACTTTGGGGCGGTTGGAGCCGCTACTTAGCATTCAGGAAGAGCAAGCGTAGCACCGGCATTTGGGGGCGTATGAAAAAAGGCGCCGGACTCTTAGATCACAAGCCGAAGCGGCAGACTGCCAAACGTATCGCGGATGCGGCGCTCCTTCTTTTCAACCGCTATGGCGAGCCAAGTGTTACGGCCTCGGCGATCGCCGCCGATATCGGCATCAGTCACGGCAACCTTCACTATCACTATCCGTCGAAGGAGAAGATCGTGGAGGATCTTTTCAAGGAGTTCCAGCACGAGATCGGGCATACCCTTGCGGCGCCCGAGGGCCGCCCCGTGCATGCAGAGGACTTCTGGCTTTTCCTCCATTTGACCTTTGAAATCATCTTCAAGTACCGCTTTATCTATCGCGATTTGAACGAGCTTTTATCCCGGCACCGCATAATCGAGACGCAATTTAAGGATATTCTCATCCGGCAGAGGTGCACGACTTCGGCGCTGTTGTGTGGACTCGCGTCTGCGGGCTCGCTAAGTGCTGAGACTTTGGACTGCGATGCGCTTGCCGAGAGCATGATTATGATCGCGACTTATTGGCTATCCTACCAATACGTCCTCAATCCGCGCACTCAGCCGGATAACGCGACCCTTACGCACGGCATTGTGAGAGCCCTCTCTCTCGCCAACCCCTATTTGGCGCCCGGCGCGCGGGCACTCTTCGAACACCTTTCACGGCAATACTTGAATACCGCAGGAGACGGACATGGCAGCCAAGCAGCCGAAATGGAAAAGCTTTCCGGGTAAAGAGGAAAAGTTCGATTATGCGGGGCCCGCGCTCGAAAAGCATTGGGCGCGCCTCCACCGTGGCGATTGCGAACCATTTCCCGATGCTGCGCATCTCAAAAATTTGTTCGAGACTTACCCTGAGCTGAAAACCAAGGTTCCCGCAGCGGAAGCGGCGAAAACTTTGCAAGATGCCTGGCGCGCTTATCACGCGGGCGATTTTCAGAAAGCGGTGGAGCTTGGATTGTCCCTCGGCCGGCTTGGCTATAACGCGGCGAACAAGGCCGCCAACATTTATGCCACTTATTTTGAAGAGGACAAGGAGCACAAGCTCGCGCTCTTCCTCGATGCGGTCCACCGGGCCGAGGACCTGCAGCGGTCGGGGCCGGGCCTCGCCAATGCCTGGTACTTTCATGCGCAAGCGCTTGGGCGTTACAGCCAGGGCATCTCGGTTGCCAAGGCGCTCGCTGAGGGGCACGGCGGCAAGATCAAGGACAGCCTCGAGAAGGCCCTGCAGCTGGAGCCGAAGCATGCGGATGCGCATATCGCCCTCGGCGCTTGGCACGCTAACGTCGTCAATAAGATGGGATCGCTAGCCGGCCGGCTCACTTTCGGGGCGAGCAAGGAGGCGGCGGTTGAGAATTTCCGCGCCGCGTTGAAGCTGCACCCCGACTCGGCCATCGCCCGGATTGAATATGCGAATGGGCTGGCGATGCTGTTCGGCGGGAGCAAACTCGGCGAGGCCACCAAGCTTTACGAGGAAGCGGCAGCGTGCGAGCCTGCCGATGCGATGGAATGGCTAGATGTAGAGCTGGCGAAATCGGAGATCGCGGCTTAGAGCAGCTTTTGCAGCTAGGCACCCGGCTCCACGGGAAGCCCCGGCTGCGATTAGGCTCCATCTTACGCCACTTACGCCAAGGCCTCTCCGGAAAAATAGCGGCTTCTGGCCCACAGCGCGACGTTGACGAGGCCGATCATTACTGGCACCTCGACCAGCGGACCGATAACCGCAGCGAAGGCCGCGCCCGAATTTATCCCGTAGACCGCGACCGCAACTGCTATCGCGAGCTCGAAATTGTTACTCGCGGCGGTAAACGAAAGCGTGGCGCACTTGCGGTAACCGGCGCCGATCCGCTTGCTCATGGCAAAGGAAACGGCAAACATCACCACGAAGTAGATCAGCAGCGGGATCGCAATGCGCACCACGTCGCCGGGGATGGTGACGATTTTCTCGCCCTGCAGCGAGAACATGATGACGATGGTGAAAAGCAAGGCGACGAGGGTCATCGGTGCTATCTTCGGCACGAAATGCCCGTGATACCAGTCTTTGGATACGAAGCGCAGCATGACGGCACGGGTCAATAACCCGGCGGCGCAAGGGATACCCAGATAGATGAAGACGCTTTGCGCGATCTGGCCGATGGAGATGTCGACTACAGAGCCTGAAAGCCCGAACAGCGGCGGCAGCACCGTAACGAAAAACCAGGCGTAGACGCTATAGAAAAGAACTTGGAAGATCGAGTTGAAGGCGACAAGACCAGCCGCGTATTCAGTCGACCCCTCTGCGATTTCGTTCCACACAATCACCATGGCTATGCAGCGGGCAAGGCCGATGAGGATCAAGCCAGCCATGTATTCGGGCTTGTCAGGGAGGAAAACAATCGCCAGCGCGAACATGAGAACCGGGCCAACCACCCAGTTTTGAACGAGAGAGAGAGCCAAGACTTTCTTATCCCGGAAGACGTCGGGCAGCTCCTCGTAGCGCACCTTGGCGAAGGGCGGATACATCATCAAAATGAGGCCGAGTGCAATCGGCACATTGGTGGTGCCAACCTGGAAGGAATCGACGAACCCCTTGACGCCAGGGACGAGCGTCCCAAGCGCGATGCCCGCGCCCATCGCGGCGAAGATCCAGAGGGTAAGATAGCGGTCGAGAAAAGATAGCTTCGCGGTGATCGCGCTCATTGCAGTGCCCCTTATGGCGTTGCCTCCGCTTTCGGAGTTTACGTGCGGTTCTTGCCGATTTCGTCGAGCCGCTTTTGCAACGCGAGCTTGTCAATTGACCTGATCGGCAGCGAGCAGAAAATGCTGATGCGCCGTTCCAACATGCGGAAAACGTCCGCCGTGAACGCGGCCTTTTCTGCGGCGGTCCCTTCGAAGGCCGCGGGATCGGGAACGCCCCAATGGGCGGTCATGGGCTGGCCCGGCCAGATGGGGCAGACTTCGCCAGCGGCATTGTCGCAGACGGTAAAAACGAAATCGAGATCCGGCGCGCCAGGCTGGGCGAATTCCTCCCAGGATTTCGACCGCAGATTGCCGGCCGGATAGTTCAATTTCTTCAGGAGGTTGAGCACTAGCGGGTTCACCGTGCCGCCGGGATGGCTGCCCGCGCTGAAGGCGCGGAATTTCCCCGCGCCCTCGCGGTTCAGGATACACTCGGCCATGATGCTTCGCGCCGAGTTGCCGGTGCAAAGGAACAGTACATTAAAAATGCGCTCGCTCATCGCTTTGCCTCACCTAACGATGGATGATCTGCTTTCCCGTCTATGACAACTTCACCATCCTCTTTCATGAAAGGTCCGATGTTCGGATTGGGCAAGATGTCCAAGACTACTTCCGAGGGCCGGCACAGCTTGACGCCTTTTGGCGTCGCGACGATGGGCCGGTTAATCAGGACCGGATGGTCAAGCATCATATCGATAAGCTCGTCATCGGACCATTTCGGGTCGTCCAGGCCGAGCTCGTTATAAGGTGTGCCCTTTTGCCGTAGGACCGCGCGAACTGGAATACCCATGCCGGCGATGAGTTTTTGCAACCGCTCTCGCGCTGGCGGTGTCTTCAGATACTCGACGATCTGAGGTTCTTCTCCGCTTTGGCGGATCATCGCGAGCGCGTTGCGGGAAGTGCCGCAATCCGGATTATGATAGATGGTGATGGACATTGAAGCTCCAATCCTTAACTCCTGCCGGACCGTCCAATACGCCCGAATGTGCGATTATGGCTTCCTGGCGCGCACGAAGGCGCTCATGAACTTGCCGTCGATGTGCGGAGCCATCTCATCCACATCGACGCCCTTGCCGCTCAGAAACTCGCGCGCGTCCTCGCCTGTGTAAATCCGCACGGGCTCGATGCCGATGGCCTCAAAACCCGCGCTGGCAAGTTTGCTGGCGTAATCGGTGTCCTTGAGCGCGCCCGCGATGCAGCCCGCCCACAAAAGCATATTGTCGCGGACCTTTGCCGGCACTTCGCCGCGGGTGACGATATCGGAGACCGCGAAGCGCCCTCCGGGCTTCAAAACACGGAAGGCTTCTTTCAGCACCCGGTCTTTGTCGCCCGAAAGGTTGATGACGCAGTTGGAAATGATCACATCGACCGAATTATCGGAAAGCGGAATATTTTCAATCTCGCCCTTGAGAAACTCGACGTTTTCCACGCCCGCCGCTTTTTGGTTCTGACGGGCGAGGGCCAGCATCTCGTCGGTCATATCGAGGCCGTAAGCCTTGCCCGTGGCGCCAACCCTGCGAGCGGAAAGCAAGACGTCGATCCCGCCCCCGGAGCCGAGATCGAGCACGGTCTCGCCGGGTTGTAACTGCGCCAAAGCCGTGGGATTACCGCAACCAAGCGATGCTAGCACCGCTGCTTCCGGCAACGCGCCTTTCTCGGAAACATTGTAGAGATTTGCTGTGATCGGATTCGTCCCTGCAAGCGCAGCATTGCCGCCGCAGCATGATCCGCCTTCGCTTACGCGGCGCGCCGCTTGGCTGTAACGCTCGCGCACGGCTGCCTTTACATCGGGATGGCTCATGGTCTTTTCCTAACAGCAGGTGATGGCTTCGGCCTTGATAGCTTTGTTGCGCGTGCAGCATTCAGCAAAGAGGAAGGCTAGAATGTCCTGCAGCGCCTGGGTGTTCGCCGTGTAGCGGAGGAAGGTGCTTTCGCGGCGAACCTTTACGAGGCTTTCGTTTTTCAGCTTTTCGAGGTGGTGGGAGAGCGTCGAGGCGGGAATGCCCAACTCCGAGCCGATTTCTCCCACGACAAGACCTTCCGGATGCGCCGACAGGAGAAGGCGCACGATCCTGAGCCGGGTTTCGGTGCCAAGCGCCGCCATCATATCGGCGTAGCGGGCAATTTGATCGTCGTGGAGCGGATCGGCCATGGTGCCTCATATTCGGTAGTTCTGTTATATTCGAATTACGGAACCGTCAAGAAGCCTTTTTTTGAGCGTTGGCATTTCGGGGGTTTGCGGCTATCTGCGAACCTGGGCGGCTCACTGCGTGTTAGAACGCTAGGCGTCGCGGTGAAGCTTTGAGACGGTCTCGAGGCGCGCTACAAGGTTCTACCCCATAATGCTCAAGAAGGCGCCCACTTCCCGGGAAGAACATCGCCCCGACCGCGAGACGGAAGAATCGAAAGCAAAAAGTCTTTTCACCCTCTCGCTCATCGCGGTGGTGCTGGGCACGTTGACGGGAGCCGGCGCGGTGGTGTTCCGCGCTTTGATCGCGCTTATCCATAACATCTTTTTCCTCGGCCACTTCTCCTTCTTCTACGATACCAGCCTCTTCACTCCCCCAAGCCCATGGGGAGCAGGGGTCATTCTTGTGCCCGTGCTGGGCGGATTGATGGTCACGTTTCTGGTCAACACCTTTGCACCCGAAGCGCGCGGCCACGGTGTCCCCGAAGTCATGGACGCGATCTATTACAAGGAAGGCGTCATCCGGCCTGTCGTTGCCGCTGTGAAGTCGCTCGCTTCCGCGCTCGCTATCGGCACGGGAGCGGCGGTCGGCCGTGAAGGACCTATCATCCAGATCGGATCGTCGCTTGGGTCCACGTTCGGGCAAGTCGTCACCATGGCGCCCTGGCAGCGCATCACGCTGGTCGCCGCGGGCGCGGGTGCCGGAATCGCCGCCACATTCAATACCCCGATCGGCGGCGTGATGTTTGCGATCGAGCTTATGATGCCCGAGGTGAGCGTGCGGACCTTTCTTCCAGTGGCGCTCGCCACGGGAACTGCGACATTCATCGGCCAGCTCTTTTTTGGCCTGGCGCCGGCATTTCAGGTGGGAATTTTGCCCCCTCTGGCGAATAGTCCTGCTTCGATCGTGGAGCTTGTCTTATATGGCCTGCTGGGTGCGATCGTCGGCTTGGGGGCAACCGCCTTCATCCGCGGGTTGCAGCGGACCGAGGTAGCTTTCGAGCACGTTCACAACACATATCTGCGCCATGCGGGCGGCATGGCTATCGTCGGGGTAATGATTTATATCCTGATGGTCTATTTCGGGCATTACTATGTGGAAGGGGTTGGTTACGCCACCATTCAGAGCATTCTCGATCACAACCTCGTTTTTCCCGTGCTACTTATATTGCTGTTTTTCGCTAAGCTGATCGCAACTATAGTCAGCCTCGGCTCCGGTTCTTCAGGAGGAATTTTTTCGCCCTCACTCTTCATGGGAGCGACGCTTGGAGCCGCTTTCTCCTCCTTCATCGCTTACCTCTATCCGCTGCCGGGCATGGGCGTCGCCGAGTCCGCGATCGTGGGTATGGCGGCGATGGTCGGGGGCGGCACGGGCGCGGCGATGACCGCGATCACCATGCTGTTCGAGATGACGCGCGACTACAATATCGTGATGCCGATGATCGTAGCCGTCGCCATCAGCATCGGCGTCCGCCGCATGCTTTCCCGGGAGAACATCTACACGATCAAGCTTGTAAGCAGGGGACATTTCGTGCCCCAGGCGCTGCAAGCCAATATGTTTCTCGTCCACCACGCCAAGGAGGTGATGGACCGGGATATTCTCGTGCTGCCTGCCGAACTGAGCTTCGATGAGTTTTTGCGGCGCCCCGATCTTTCCGGGAAAATGCAATATATCGTGATCACCGAAGCAGGCCGGATTACAGGGGTGCAGCGTGTGAACACGGCGCTCCGGCACGGGCTCGAGGGCACCGATACCGGCGTTACCATGGGCACAGTGGCGCGGAAAAATTTCACCATCGTACGCGAAGAGGACGTCATGTTCGATGTCATCGAGCGCATGTGGAGGCGCGGGGCCATAATGGCCGTCGTGGTCAAAGGCGCGGTCAGGACTCCGCGCGCTGAAAACATCTTGGGAGTTATTTCCAAGGAGCATGTCGCCGATTCGGTCGCCGACAGCATCAGGCCCTTTGGCGATTAAAGCCGGGCGCCATCGCATCCCCTCACGCTTCACTCGGCACCGGCCCGCTAAGCGCGAACGCCTCGCGAACGGATTATGGCGCCGTTTTGTGGCACGCGGGTTCCGTAAAATTGTGCGGATTTAGGCACGGTTTCGCGGGATTTGGCGGCTTTCATTCCTTCGAGAGTTGAGCAAGAGGCTCATCCAGCTTCGTAAGGAGTGTTTCCATGCGCGTAATAGTGTTCGCAGCCTTGGCCGCAGCGGCAGTCTTGACCGGCGCCCTTCCAGGCCGGGCCCGCGCCGCAACAGCCGGGCCGGCTATCTCCGGGCCTTTCACTTATGGCAATCTTGCCATCTACTTCGTTCACGGCGCGAGCGCATCCGGCACGGTTCCGCTTACTCTGCAGGAAGCCTTAGTCAAGGGCACTGTCCGTGTCGTTGAAACCGGCTCCGTCAACGAGCTCAGAATCGAAAATTCCGGCAACGAGGATGTTTTCATTCAATCCGGCGATATTGTGAAGGGCGGCAGGCAGGACCGCGTTTTGACGGTGAGCTTGGTGCTGCCAAAAAATTCCGGTGAGGTTCCTGTCGCTGCGTTTTGTGTCGAGCATGGCCGCTGGAGTGCCCGCGGAGCCGAGGATGCGGCGCAATTCGCAAGTTCCTACAATTCACTGCCTTCGCGCGAAGCCAAGCTCGCCATGAAGGCGCCATTGCCGGCGGCTGCGGACAGCCCGCCCAACGCACGGCCATTTTACCCCCAAAGCGAAACGGGCGCACGCCAGCGAGCTGTCTGGGACGAGGTGGCGAAAACGCAGCATAAGCTATCCGCAGGCGTGAATGCCCCGGTCGCGTCGCCTGCCTCTTCGACCAGCCTGGAGCTTTCGCTCGACAATGACAAGCTGAAGCGACTGCGCGCCGAATACACCAAGGCGTTGGAGGATAAAGCCACGGATAGTGACATTCTCGGCCTCGTATTCGCGGTTAATGGGCGCATCAATAGCGCGGACATTTACCCATCAAATGGCCTCTTCCGGAAGATGTGGGTAAAGCTTCTCGGCGCAGCCGTAACCGAGGCCGTTGGCGAAAGTAAAACTGCTGCACCTGGTGGCGCGCCGCCGGTTGATGCCGTCCGGGATTTTATTGCAGCCGCCGAAAAGGGCAAATCGCACGCCCAAGAAATAGGCAGCCTCGCGCACGTGGAGACCCGCGATGCCGATGCATCACTTTTTGTTGAGGCCTCGAGGCCTGACGGAGAGTGGGTTCACCGCAACTATCTGGCTAAGTAGGACCGGCACAACCACCAGGGCACCTCGCAGGAAGAATTGCTTAAGGTTTCCCGGCGAAAGAATTGGGGACTTGGCACATTGATGCTGGAAGACGGTTGCGGCGGTCATCGCCGCAGATTATGTTGGTAGCATCGATTTGGCCGGACGATTGGGCCGTTTCCGCCTTGGCTTTCGCAGACGTGGCGCACGGGTTCCTACTTCTCTCCCCAAAGTTCGAAGATCGCCGCGGCATGTTGTGTGACGCGGCTTTGTGCATCGCTAGCGAAAGGACTTCCCCCATGAATATGGGCGTCGTGAAATGGTACAACAGTCAAAAAGGCTACGGCTTTATTCAGCCCGATGACGGCGGCAAGGACGTATTCGTCCATGTCAGCGCGCTTGAGCGCTCGGGCTTGCGCGGGCTTGTTGAAGGTCAGAAGGTATCTTTCGAGATTCAAACTGACCGCCGCACGGGTAAAACTTCAGCAGGCAACCTGCAACTCGCGTAATACCAAGCTTAAGGAGCGCGGTAATCCGCGCTCTTTCTTAAAATTTATCGTTCAATTTCTACTAAGAGCCTTTCATCTGCCTCATTTTGCCGCTGATGCGGCAGTTTTGCACCAGCCTCCGCCGTCTAAACGCGCCTCTCCATAACGTCTAGCTTTTCAAGATCGCGACAGGGGCTTATTATTTGTCAGGCTGGAGCGAAGGGGAGCGGACTCGGCATCCAGCTTGCATAAGGCAACGCATAAGGCCGCTTGCATAAGGGACCTGCAGTCATAGGTTGAAAACGGTTTAGAATTGGGTCAGCATTCGAGACAGACTTTTAATTTTTGGTTAGGCGAATGGAGCCCCTTCCATTGGTCACCTTGCGAACAACATAAAACTAGAACGCTCTCTTTTGGGTTATCGTTAGAGAGTAGGCCGAGTAGGACCGGGAGACCGGTTATTCAGCACCTGGCCCCACGCGGGCGGAGAAAGACATTAAGGCTGCTCACCCGCGCGCCAGGATATGGTTTCAACGACGATCAGCGGGGTCGCGATGTCGACTGACTTGTTTGACACCTATGCGCGAAGCTTCGAAGCGAGACGCGAAACGGTGATGACGTTGGCCGAGTTCCTTAAGGGGTGCAAGGCCGACCCTCTCATGTATGCCTCACCGCATGAGCGGCTGCTCGCCGCCATCGGCGAGCCTCAGATGGTGGACAGCTCGAAGGATGCGCGCCTCGGCCGCATCTTCATGAACCGGACCATCCGGCTTTATCCGGCCTTCGCCGAGTTCTACGGCATGGAGGAGACGATCGAGCGAATCGTCGCCTTTTTCCGCCAAGGCGCGCAAGGCCTGGAAGAGCGCAAGCAAATCCTCTATTTGCTTGGTCCCGTCGGCGGCGGTAAATCCTCGCTTGCCGAGCGGATCAAGGCGCTGATGGAGCTGAAGCCGATCTATGTGCTGAAGGCAGGCGACGAACTGAGCCCGATCTTTGAAAGCCCGCTCTGCCTGTTCGACCCGGAAATCATGGGCGAAAGAATCGAGAGCGAGTATGGCGTTCCGAAGCGCCGGCTCACCGGGCTTATGAGCCCTTGGTGCCTGAAGCGGCTCGACGAATTCGGCGGCGACATCACGAAGTTCCGCGTCGCGAAGTTAACGCCCTCGCGTTTACGCCAGATCGGCATCGCTAAAACGGAGCCGGGCGACGAAAACAACCAGGACGTGTCCTCGCTCGTGGGCAAGGTCGACATCCGCCGGCTGGAGCTTCTCGCGCAGAACGACCCCGATGCGTATTCCTATTCCGGCGGCCTGAACCGCGCCAATCAAGGCGTGCTGGAATTCGTCGAGATGTTCAAGGCGCCGATAAAGATGCTGCACCCTCTCCTGACGGCGACGCAGGAAAGCAATTATGTCGGTTCCGAGAATATCGGCTCGATCCCCTTCAACGGCATCGTCATGGCCCACTCGAACGAGGCCGAGTGGCGAAGCTTCAAGAATAACAAGACCAACGAAGCCTTCATCGATCGCATCTATGTGATCAAGGTGCCCTACTGCCTGCGCGTTCACGAGGAGGAGCAGATTTATCAAAAGCTCATCCGCGGCTCCGAGCTCGCCAGCGCTCCTTGCGCACCGGGCACCCTTGAGATGCTCGCGCGTTTCTCGGTGCTTTCGCGTATGAAGCCGCACGAGAATTCGAGCCTTTATGCAAAAATGCGGGTTTACAATGGGGAAAGCCTGAAAGAGGTCGATCCAAAAGCACGCACCATGCAGGAATACAGGGATCACGCCGGCATCGACGAAGGTATGGACGGCATCTCGACGCGCTTCGCGTTCAAGACGCTGTCGGCTACCTATAATCACGATACCCAGGAGGTGGCGGCGGATCCGGTTCACCTCATGTACGTGCTTGAACAGGCCATCCGCCGCGAGCAGTTCCCGGACGATGTCGAAAGCACCTATATCGAGTTCATCAAGGCGGAGCTCGGTCCCCGCTATGCCGAGTTCATCGGGCACGAGATCCAGAAGGCCTATCTCGAATCCTATTCCGATTACGGCCAGAACCTTTTCGACCGCTATGTTTCCTATGCCGATGCCTGGATCGAGGATCAGGATTTCAAGGATCAGGATACCGGCCAGCTCATGAACCGGGAGCTTTTGAATCAAGAGCTTTCAAAAATTGAGAAGCCGGCGGGAATTGCGAACCCGAAAGACTTCCGCAACGAAGTGGTAAAGTTTACACTTAGAGCGAGAGCACAGCGCGGCGGCAAGAACCCATCCTGGACAAGCTATGAAAAAATCCGGGAGGTCATCGAGCGTCGCATGTTCAGCCAAGTGGAGGACTTGCTTCCTGTGATTAGCTTCGGTTCGAAAAAGGACAGCGAGACCGAGAAGAAGCACAGCGAGTTTGTCGTACGTATGGTGACGCGCGGCTATACGGAGCGGCAGGTTCGCAGGCTTGTAGAGTGGTACATGCGCGTGAGGCAGGCTGGCTAACGAATCGTGCATATAATCGATCGGCGTCGCGACGCGAGCGGCAAAAGTCTCGGAAATCGCCAGCGGTTCATCCGCCGGGCGAGGGCACTGGTAAGGCACGCGGTCCGCGAGGCCTCGAAGGATCGCAAAGTAACCGACGCCGGCAAGGGCGGTGAAATAACTGTCCCCGCCGGCGGCATCCACGAGCCAAGCCTGCGGCGCGCCGGCAAGGGGGGTGTCCGCGAATATCTTCTCCCCGGCAACAAGAACTACATAGAGGGCGACACGATCGAGCGGCCGCCCTCGGGCGGCGGGGCGGGCGGCGCCAGCGCTGATGGCGACGGCGAGGACGAGTTCCGCTTCGTCCTTTCCGACGATGAATTTATCGATCTGTTCCTCGAAGATTTGGAGCTGCCGGACCTCGCCAAGCGCCAGGTCATGGGCGAAGAGAAGAGCCAGCCCCGGCGCGCGGGCTACAAGTCGTCAGGTGCCCCCTCTCAGCTGTCGGTCCCGCGCACGATGCGAAACAGCCTTTCGCGGCGCATCGCGCTTAGGAGGCCCAAGCCGGACGAGATCGCAGCCCTTGAAGACCGCTTGAAGGAACTCGAAGAGACCGGCGCCGATGAGGACGAGATCCTGGCCATCCGGGCCCAGCTGGAGAGGCAGGGGTTGCGCGCTCGCGCCATCCCCTTCATCGATCCGGTGGATGTACGCTACCGCCGCTACGAAACTGTGCCCAGGCCCGTAGCGCAGGCCGTTATGTTCTGCCTCATGGACGTGTCTGGCTCGATGGACGAGCATCTCAAGGATTTGGCCAAGCGCTTTTACAGTCTGCTTTATTTGTTTTTGACCCGGCGCTACCGTTATGTGGAGGTGGTCTTCATCCGCCATACGCATGAGGCGAAGGAGGTGGACGAGGAAACCTTCTTCAACAGCCGCGAAACGGGAGGGACCGTCGTCTCCACGGCGCTCGAGGAGATGATACGGGTTGTGTCCGACCGCTTTCCCCCAAATTCATGGAACATCTATGCGGCTCAGGCGTCGGATGGAGATAATCTGCCGATTGACAATGAGAAGACGGTAGCTCTTTTGAAAACAGTCGTGCTGCCTTTGTGTCAGTATTACGCGTACATTGAGGTGGGGCGCGAGCCTGAAGAGCGCCGCCGCGGCGGCGAGCCGCCAAGCACCCTTTGGAGGGCCTACGATCTTATCCAGTCTCCAACCCTGCCGATGGCGATGCGCAAGGTTCGTGACCGCCGCGACATTTATCCTGTGTTCCGCGAGCTCTTCGAGCGGAAACCGACGTCAGTGGGAGCGCGATGAGGAATATGCCGGCCGGAAATAAACTTTTGTTCGAGGGCGCCGACTGGGATTTCGACACCCTTGCCAGGATTTACGACGGCGTCGCTAAGATTGGTCTCGGCGAGCTCGGGCTCGACATATACCGGCCCCGCATCGAGGTTATAACCACCGAGCAGATGCTCGATGCTTACGCCTCCACAGGGATGCCGCTTTTCTACCGGCATTGGTCGTTCGGTAAGCAGTTTGTGCGCAACGAGGCGCTTTACCGGAAGGGTTGGCAGGGCCTCGCCTACGAAATCGTCATCAACTCGAACCCTTGCGTCGTTTACCTGCTCGAGGAAAACACGGCCACGATGCAGGCGCTCGTGCTCGCCCACGCCGCATTCGGCCATAACCACTTTTTTAAAAACAACTATGTTTTCAAACAGTGGACCGACGCCGACGGCATCCTCGATTACCTCGCCTTCGCCAAAAACTACATCGCGGAATGCGAAGAGCGCCATGGGACGGCGGAGGTCGAGCGCGTGCTTGACGCAGCACACGCGCTACAAAATCAAGGCATCCATCGCTATCCGGGCAAAAAGACCATAGACCTGCGCTCCGAGGAGAAGCGTGAACGCGAGCGGCGCGAGCATGGAGAGCGCCTCTTCAACGACCTTTGGCGCACCGTCCCCGAGCAAGGCAAAAAGGCGAAGAAGCGATCCGAACGCGACCGCCGCCGCGCCCTTCTCGGCTTGCCCGAAGAAAACGTCCTTTACTTCCTCGAAAAAACGGCCCCCCGGCTGAAGGGATGGCAGCGCGAGGTGATCCGCATCGTCCGGCTCATCTCGCAATATTTTTATCCGCAGCGCCAGACCAAGATGATGAACGAGGGCTGCGCCACCTATACGCATTACGAGATCATGCAGCGCCTCCTCGACAAGGGGCAAATTACCGAGGGCTCCTTTATGGAGTTCCTGCATTCGCACACCAATGTCGTCGCCCAGCCAGGCTTCGACGACCGGCGCTATTATGGGATCAACCCCTATGCGCTCGGATTTGCGATGATGAAGGATATCGAGCGGATCTGCGTCAGCCCGCATGCCGAGGACCGCCAATGGTTTCCCGATATCGCTGGCAACAACGATCCGGTTAACACCCTCAAGGATATCTGGGCCAATTACCGCGACGAGAGCTTTGTCTCGCAGTTCCTAAGCCCGCACATCATCCGCAAGCTCGGCCTGTTCCTTGTCGTGGATGACCATAGGGAAAAAGAACTGGCCGTCGACGCCATCCATAACGAGCGCGGCTATACCAAAGTCCGCCGCGCGCTGGCACGCCATTACGATGTTTCCCGCCACGATCCCGACATCCAGATTGTCGATGTCGATCTTGAAGGCGACCGGCGGCTCGAACTCCGGCACCAAATCGTCGACGGCGTGACCCTCGATGAGGACGACGCGGAGCGCGTGCTCCAGCATCTCGCCAATTTGTGGGGCTATGAGGTGTATCTGATCGAGACCAATAGCGAAGGCGAAGCGGGAACGAAGCATCACGCCGAACCGGTGCATCCCTTCATGTAGCCAGCTTTGAGGTCATGGCCGGGCTTGACCCGGCCATAGCGTTCGGTGAACACCCCGTCAGGCGCGGCCGTCGCGCGGTACGGCTTTGGTAAGCCCGAGCGCATTCACGACGGAGTTGACGATACCGCTGGCATTCAATCCGGCCGCCTCGTACATCGCTTCCGGCTTGCCATGGTCCATAAAGGTGTCCGGAAGCACAAGCGGGCGCACCTTCAAGCCGTGATCCAGCAAGCCATCCCGCGCCAGGAACTCCAGAACATGGCTGCCAAAGCCGCCAGGCGAGCCTTCCTCAACGGTGATGAGAACCTCATGATGCCGCGCGAGCTGCCGGATCAGGTCATGGTCCAACGGCTTTGCAAACCGGGCATCCGCCACTGTCGCAGACAGGCCCATGGCGGCGAGCTTTTCAGCCGCCCTCAGGCTTTCGTGAAGCCGGGTGCCGAGCGAGAGAATGGCAACGGCCGAGCCCTCGCGCAGAATCCTCCCTTTGCCGATTTCGAGCGGAACGCCTTCCGCTGGCATCTCGACGCCATAGCCTTCCCCGCGCGGATAACGGAGCGCGCTGGGCGTATCGTCAATGGCCGCCGCTGTGGCAACCATATGCTTAAGCTCGGCCTCGTCCGATGGCGACATGACAATCATACCGGGCAGGCAGCAGAGATAAGGAAGATCGAAGGAGCCAGCGTGGGTCGCGCCGTCCGCGCCAACGAGCCCGGCGCGATCGAGCGCGAAGCGGACGGGCAGGTGCTGCACCGCAACGTCGTGGACGAGCTGATCGTAGCCGCGCTGGAGAAATGTCGAATAAATCGCGACGAACGGCTTCAACCCCTCGACGGCAAGACCGGCGGCAAAGGTTACGGCGTGCTGCTCGGCGATGCCCACATCGAAACAGCGCTCCGGGAATTCCTTGCCGAAAAGATCGAGCCCTGTGCCGGAAGGCATGGCCGCGGTGATGGCCACAATCTTATCGTCCTTGCGGGCTTCCCCGATAAGGCTCTCGGCGAAGACTTTCGTGTAGCTTGGACTTGCAGACTTGCCTTTGTCCTGCGCGCCGGTCACGACGTTGAACTTGGTCACACCATGATATTTGTCGGCGGAGTTTTCGGCGGGCGCGTAGCCCTTGCCCTTCTGTGTCACGCAGTGAATAAGCACCGGGCCGAGATCCGCGTCGCGGACGTTGCTAAGAACGGGCAGCAGATGATCGAGATCGTGGCCGTCGATCGGTCCGATGTAATAAAGGCCAAGCTCCTCGAATAGCGTCCCGCCGCCGGTAAAAAGGTGCCGTGTGAACTCTTCGGCGCGGGCCGCCCGCTGCTCCCAGAATTTCGGCAAGCTATGGGCAAGCTGTTTGCCCAGATCGCGAACCCTAAGGAAGGTTTGCGACGACGTGATGCGCGCGAGATATGCGGACAGCGCCCCGACGGGAGGCGCAATCGACATGTCATTATCGTTCAGGATGATAATAAGGCGCTTATCCATGGCGCCCGCATTGTTCATCGCTTCGTAGGCCATGCCAGCGCTCATCGCGCCGTCGCCGATGACCGCAATGACATGGCGGCCATGGCCTTCACCCTTAAGATCGCGGGCAACTGCCATGCCGAGGCCCGCCGAAATCGACGTAGAGGAGTGACCCGCGCCAAATATATCGTATTCGCTCTCGGAGCGTTTCGTGAAGCCGGACAAACCACCGGGCTGGCGCAAGGTCCGCATGCGGTCGCGGCGTCCTGTCAAAATCTTGTGTGGGTAGGCCTGGTGGCCAACGTCCCAGATCAGGCGGTCGTGAGGCGTATCAAAAAGATAATGGATCGCGACCGTCAGCTCGACGACGCCTAGTCCTGCCCCAAGATGGCCGCCTGTTACCGAAACCGCGTCGATGACCTCCGTCCGCAGCTCGTCGGCTACTTGCCGGAGCTGATCGGGGTCAAGCTTACGGAGGTCTTCTGGAAGCCGGATGGTATCGAGGAGCGGGGTGCGGTTGCTGATGGTCACTTCAAGTCTACCTTTTGAATTCACTATCACTAGCCTATGCTGTCATGCGTTTCAAAACACCGAATTTTTTGTCGCAAATGGGGAAGGTTGCATCGCCTTTGCAAGAAGGCAACAGTGCAAGGAAAATGTGTGCACGGAATCTTAAGCCAAGAGCCGCACATGCATTTATTATTACCATGGCAGACTCGGACACGCCGGCGCTGCCGCAGCTTGGCACGCTTCGCATGGATTCGCAGGCCGTTGCGCCCCGTGCCGTGTGGACGCCGTGAAAACAAAGCGTCTCAGGCAGCGGCTAAGAGCCATGATTTATCTGGATAAATTAAGCCGCGGGCGCGCCATTTGTTCCCAGGTCGAGTGGCGCGGCTCCAGCGGGTGCTCCTTGCGCATTGAGCGTGATGCGTTCGACCTTCGCCTCTGCGCGCTTCAAAAGCTGATCGCAATGCGCACGAAGGGCCTCTCCGCGCTCGTATATCTCGATGGACTGCTCCAGGTCTACGTCGCCTCTTTCGAGGCGTGTGACGATCTGTTCGAGTTCCTTCAACGCGGCTTCGAAACTCATGCCCTTGATGTCTGCGAAGGGGCCGCGCGCTTGCCTGGGCGCGGCCGTCTCCTTTACTGCATTGTTCTGCATGACCGTTCCCTAAGATGCCTCTAGTAACGCCTGCACATGGACTGCGACTGAACGGCTGAGTGCGGTTAGGTCATAACCTCCCTCTAGCAGGGAAACAAGCCGCCCTCCGCAGCGTTCCCGGGCCACTTCAACCAGCTTACGTGTCACCCAGGCGTAATCCTCTTCGACGAGATTGATATTGGCGAGCGGATCGGACCGATGGCCGTCGAAGCCAGCGGAGACGATAATCAAGTCGGGCGCGTGCCGGCGCAGAGCCGGTAGAATGACCAATTCGTAAGCCTCGCGGAATTGATCGCTGCCGTCGCCAGCGCGAAGCGGCGCATTGACGATGTTCCCGGTTTCGCCACGCTCGGTAAGGCTGCCCGTACCTGGAAAGAGCGGCATCTGATGGGTCGAAGCGTAAAAGAAGTCTGGGTGGGACCAAAAAATCGCTTGGGTGCCGTTGCCATGATGCACATCGAAATCGACGACGGCCAGCCGCTCGGCACCGTAAGCCGCGCGGGCATGGAACGCTGCAATGGCGGCATTATTGAACAGGCAAAAGCCATTGGCCTTTTCGATTTCGGCGTGATGTCCCGGCGGACGGACGAGGCAAAATGCATTCGAGGCCATGCCTTGCATCACCTCATTCACTGCCTGGACACCCGCGCCCGCCGCATGCAGCGCCGCCGCCCAGGTACCCGGTGACATGATGGTGTCGCCCCCGTCAAGGGAGATTGACTCGCCTTGCGGCCGGCTGCTTTCGAGAAAGTCGAAATAGCGCTCCGGGTGCGCCCGGACAATTTGCCCGCGCGTCGCTTTCGGCGCTTGCTCCCGGTAGAGGTTTTGAAACTTCTCGTCCGACAGCGCCTGATCGACCGCTCTCATCCGGTCTGCACGCTCGGGGTGCCAGTCGCCGGTGTCGTGATCGAGGAAGGCTTCGTGGGTTATGTACAGCGTAGACATGACGGGCCTCAACCGGCTGGCTTGCTCACAAGAGCTTTCAAAGAGACAGGCGGCTGGCTGGTCTCGGGAACGAAGAAGTCCGGGGCTAGATCCTCGCTCGGGTCTATTCGGTAATGGTCGAACTCGCGCCTGCCGTTCTCCCAAAGCAGGGTGTCGTCGATACAGAAATTTCCAGTGAATTCGCGGGAAGGTTTGGAGAGTATGACGTGCGCTGCATCTGCAAGGATATCGGCTTTGCGGCTCGCGCGCATAAGCTTGTCGCCGCCGAGCAGGTTCGCCACCGCCGCCGTCGCGATCGTTGTCCGGGGCCAAAGCGCATTCACCGCGACACCGAGCCGTTTGAACTCCGCCGCCATGCCGAGCACGCAAAGGCTCATATTATACTTGGCAATCGTGTAGGCGACGTGCGGCGCGAACCACCGCGGATTGAGATCGAGCGGCGGTGAAAGCATGAGGATGTGCGGATTATCCGCTTTCTGAAGATAAGGAAGGCAGAGCTTGGAGGTGAGAAAGGTGCCGCGCCCGTTGATTTGATGCATCAAATCGTAGCGTTTCATATCGGTCTGCGGCGTGGGCGTTAGACTGATCGCGCTCGCGTTGTTGATGCAGATATCGATGCCGCCGAAATGGGCGGCCGTCTTGTCGACCGCTGCCTTCACCTGATCTTCGAAGCGAATATCGCATAGGATCGGAAGCGCTTTTCCGCCAGCCTGCTCAATCTCGGCCGCGGCGGTATAGATCGTTCCTGGCAATTTAGGATTTGGATCGGCGGTTTTGGCGGCAATCGCAATGTTGGCGCCGTCCTTGGCCGCGCGCAATGCGATGGACAGGCCGATTCCCCGGCTTCCGCCGGTTATGAAAAGCGTCTTCTTGTTAAGCGTTCCCATTCCCATTCTTTCCTCTTAGAGGCCCCTCATTCAGTCTCTCTTCCCAAGGAAAGAGAGCACGCTTGCAATTCCCTTTTCCCTTGGGGAGAGGGCCGGGGTGAGGGGGTCTTCCTTACTCTCGCGCCCCCTTCGGCGTCTTCTGTAGAAATGCCGCAAACGCGGCTATGGCCTCGTTCGATTTGACGCGCTCCAAAAAAATTGCGCCTTCCTCCTCCATCCGGCTCTTGATGGGCGCCGGATCTCCTTTAAGAAGCCGGCGGGATATGCGCACCGCTTCGCGTGGTTTTTGCGCAAGCGTTTCCGCCGCCTTCAAAGCTGTGCTTTCCAGCGCCTCGGCCGGCACGACATGATTGACGAGCCCTGCCTCTTTCGCCCGGTCCGCCGCGAACGGCTCGCCCATGACCAGCAACTCGAATGCGAGGGGGTGGCCCATGAGCCGCGGCCCGAGCAAACTTGAGGCCGCCTCTGGAACGAGTCCAAGGTTGACGAAAGGCGTTTGAAACACGGCGCGCGGGCTCGCGAATATCAGGTCGCAGTGGAGCGTCAAGGTCGTGCCGATGCCAACGGCCGGGCCGTCCACGGCAGCGATGAGTGGCTTTTCGCGATCGACAAGTGCCTGAAGAAGGCTGAAACCGTGGAGCGCCGCGCCGCCTTGGCCCGCCGCCAGGAAGTCCGCCACGTCGTTGCCGGCGCAGAAAATGCCGGGCTGCCCGAAGATCACGGTTACGCCAATGTCTGCGGCGGCATCCCCGGCCTTGAGGGCTTCCGCGACCACCCGGTACATCTCACCCGTCAGCGCGTTCTTTTTTTCGGCCCGGTTAAGCCGGATCGTTTGCACAGCGCCTGCAACGGATAGCTCGACATGCGCGCTCATGACTATCGCGCTCCCAGAACGCTACCGGCCTCCATCACGGTTTCGTACCCGTGCGTAACCGCGTGTTTCAACCCGTCCGTCTCGCCCATCAGCGCTTCGGCGAAATGCCGGGCTTCGAGGGCATGCGCACCTGCGCTCACCCCCTCGCCGGCACGCGCTGCAGCGAGCGCACCCTTGGCGAGATAGACGCCACCCGTCGCCAGTCCGAAAAGACGGGCGAAGGGCGTGGCCCCCGCAAGCGCCGCGGCCTTGTTCTCAGCGAGCTGGCTCTGAAGCCATTGGCTCGTTTCCTCCAGCGCTGCAACGCTGGCTTCCATGCGCTCGCCCACATGCCCGAAACTGGGCTCATTCGAAGCCTTCACCGCGCGCACCGTCTCTTTCAGCCCCATGATAAAGGAAGCGATGGTCTCGCCCTTGTTCGAGGGCAGCTTGCGGGTGACGAGGTCGATGGCCTGAATGCCGTTCGTGCCTTCGTAAATCGGCGCAATTCGCGCGTCGCGGTAATATTGCGCGGCGCCGGTCTCCTCTATGTAGCCCATGCCGCCATGCACCTGGACGCCTTCCGAGGCGACCTCTACGCCCATATCGGTAGAAAAGGCCTTCGCGATTGGCGTGAGCAGCGCGGCTTCGGCCATGGCGCGCTGGCGCTCGTTTGCGTCCGGCGAACGATGTGCAATATCCATCGCCACCGAGGTCGAATAGCAGATCGCGCGCGCCGCCGAGGTCTTGACCTTCATATTGAGCAGCATGCGCTTCACGTCCGGGTGCTCGAAGATCGGGACCGAGGCATCCGGCGCCCCAGCATCGCTCGCCCCTTGTTTTCGCTCATGCGCGTAGGCGAGCGCATGCTGGAACGCGCGCTCGGCGATGCCGACACCCTGGATGCCGACGCCGATGCGCGCCTCGATCATCATGGTGAGCATGGCGTAGAGCCCTTTGTTGGGCTCGCCGACCATCCAGCCGATGGCGCCATCCTTGTCGCCGTAGTTCATGACGGCGGTCGGGCTGCCGTGAATGCCGAGTTTGTGCTCAAGCTTCGTTGCGGACGCATCGTTCCGCGCGCCAAGCGAGCCATCGTCATTCACGAAGAACTTGGGGATCAGGAACAGCGAAATGCCCTTCGTGCCCGCGGGCGCACCGGGCAGACGGGCAAGCACCATGTGGATGATGTTATCCGTCATCGAGTGCTCGCCGTAGGTGATGAAGATTTTTGTGCCCGTGATCTTGTAGGTGCCATCGCCAGCCGGAACGGCCCGCGTCTTGAGGAAGCGCAAATCGGAGCCGGCATGCGGCTCGGTGAGCTGCATCGAGCCCGTCCACTCGCCGGTCACGAGCTTCGGCAGATATTTCCGCTGCAGGTCTTCCGTACCGTGGGCGATGATTGCATGCACACCGGCCTGCGTCAGCAGCGGATTGAGCCCGAACGCCATATTAGCGCTATTCCACATCTCAGTGACGGCCATGGACAGCGCGAGCGGCAAGCCCTGGCCGCCATGTTCCTGCGGAATGGCCACACTTCCCCAGCCGGCGGCAACCCATTTGCGATAGGCTTCCGTGACGCCCGCCGGCATTACGACCTCGCCGTTCACCAGCCGCGCACCTTGCTCATCTGCAGCCCGGTTGGTGGGCGCCAACTCCTCATTGGCGAAGCGCGCGGCTTCCTCCAGGATGGCGCTCACTGTGTCCGTATCCAAATCCGCGAACAGGCCGCGATCGAGAAGCTGCGATAATCCGGCGATATGATTGAGTGTGAACGAAATGTCTCCGACAGGCGCGCGATAGGTCATCGGTCCTCTTCCTGATTCACCTGGCTTGAGCGGAGGTATTCGCCGCGGCGTCCGTGCACTTTGCCACCCAAGCGGACGGAATAAATACAGTAATCCGAATTTGGGCCGTGTAAAATAGTTTGTATGCCGCTGTGGCGGTTAGCAAGCCGGGTTGCCGGGATGGCAGCGGCTTGGCAATGTCGCTGACATCTGAACTGGAGTTGGAGAGCCATGATCGTTAAGGCGGACGATGGCGCAATCGCGGAGGCCGCGCGCATACTGCGCGGCGGCGGGCTGGTCGCGTTTCCGACCGAGACGGTGTACGGCCTTGGCGCCGATGCCACCAACGGGAAGGCGGTCGCGCGCATTTTCGAGGCGAAGGGCCGGCCGCGATTCAATCCACTGATCGCGCATGTGGCGGATCTGGAGGCAGCCCGCGATCTTGGCGAGTTCGGCGATGAAGCCTTGGTACTCGCGCAAGAATTCTGGCCGGGGCCGCTGACGCTGGTGCTGCCGCTTAGGCTAGGCGCCCGGAACAGGGTCAGCGGGCTGGTTACGGCTGGCCTCGATACGATTGCGCTGCGAGTGCCCTCGCACCCCGTCTCCCGCCGCCTCCTCGCCGCGGCGGGCGTCCCCATCGCGGCGCCGAGTGCGAACATTTCGGGCCGGGTGAGCCCCACCTGCGCGGGCCATGTCGAAGAGGATCTCGGGGCTAAGGTTGACATGATCCTCGACGGCGGACCCACGCATGCGGGCCTCGAATCCACCATCGTCACGCTGTCGCCCGCCCCCACGCTGCTTCGCCCCGGCTGGCTGGCGCGCGAGGAGATCGAGGCGGTTCTGGGCTGCCGGTTGCAGCATTTCAAAGAGGCAAAAGTGCGCTCCCCAGGCCAGCTTGCAAGCCATTACGCACCGCGCGCCACGCTCAGGCTCGACGCACACCACGCCGGAGCGGGCGAAGTACTTTTGGCTTTCGGGCCAGATGCGCCCGAAGGCACTAGGAACCTCAGCCGGACGGGAGATTTGCGCGAGGCAGCAGCCAACCTGTTCGCCTATCTCCGCGCGCTCGACGCGGAAGGCCCGGCGCAAATCGCCGTCATGCCAATCCCCAGCGCCGGCCTCGGCGAGGCCATCAACGACCGCCTGCGTCGCGCCAGCGCTCCGCGCTGACGGAATCCGCTTTCATTATCGCATGATCTGGATAAATTTCCGCCTGGCAATCCTGCCGTTTTCTGCTTGTAAACGACGAAAGCCGTTTCGTTGGTACGCGCTGGAGCGCAAAAGGGGATTTCGTGACGAAAGTCATCACTTATGCGATCCAAAGCCTTGGCGTAGCCTTGGTTGTGCTCGCACTGAAAAGTGCAGCCTACTGGCTGACGGGCTCTGTCGCGCTCTTATCGGACGCGCTTGAGAGCATCATCAATGTGGTAGTCGCAGGCGCGGCCTATTTCGCGCTCCGCGTGAGCTATACGCCGCCCGATGCGCAGCATCCGTTCGGACACCATAAGGCTGAATATTTCTCGGCTGTTTTGGAAGGCGCGCTGATTGCGCTGGCCGCGCTCGCGATTTTCCGGGAAGCCGCAGAGCATTTCCTCGCGCCTGTGAAAATTGACATGCCGGGACTTGGCATCGCGGTCAATGCGTCTGCGTCCGTGATCAACGCCTTCTGGGGCTGGCGGCTTATCAAGATCGGCCGGCGCGAAAGGTCGCCCGCACTCGATGCGGACGGCAGGCATGTCATGGCCGATGCAGTTGCCTCCACCGGCGTCGTTGCCGGTCTCTTCGCGACGGTGCTTTCGGGTTGGCTGCAGTTGGACGCGATCATTGCGGCCGCGGTAGGGGTTTACATTCTGTTGTCCGGATGGCAGCTCATGAAGAAAAGTGTGAGCGGATTGATGGACGAAGCAGCGGACGCAGCGACGCTCGCCGCGATCCGGTCCTGCATCGCAAAGGCGGCGCAAGGGGCCATCGAGGCGCACGATTTGCAGACGCGCCTCGCTGGACCGGCGACGTTCATCCAGTTTCATTTGGTCGTACCCGGCTCGATGACGGTGGCGCATGCGCACGAAATTTGCGACCGCATCGAGAACGCCTTGCAAGATAGGGTGCCTGGAGCCAGCGTCGCAATCCATGTCGAGCCCGAGAACAAGGCCAAGCACGCCGGCATCCTGCTTAGCCGTGGCGCGGGCTTGCGCGGCTAGCTGGTCCGCAAAAAGCATGTCCCTGTGAACGCCGCGTGAAGCCGGGGACGAGCCACCCTCGGTGGGTGGCTTAAGGCGATTTTAACCCGAACCGGTCCTGGCAGGTCGAAATATGTTTATGTCCGGCAGAGTTGCAAGCTGACCTCCGGTTCTGGAGCTCAGACCCGTTGAAGTAAACGTGACCTTTTGTCGTCTTGAAATGCGCTTCCACTCGATATTCCGCGAGGACTTCCAGTGCCAAACCAACAGCCCCTATTTGCAGGATTTATCGAGATTTTCCAGAAGGGCACTTGACGCCGGATCCAACTCAGATTTCATAATTCTCTCAAAATCTGGACCGATTTTCTTCATGCTCTCAGAGAGTTGCTTACCAAGGCTTTGCAGCTTTGGATCGTTTTGGTTTTTTGTAGCGATCGCCTCAACCTGATCGTCTAGTTTGGTGAAGCTGCAATAGGCTGCCATTTTCGCTTTGTCGCCTTTGATGCTATCTACGACTTTCTGAACATCAGCTTTGCTTGCTTTTGGTATATTCGGCTGCTGCTGTGAAAGAGCGGGCATGGGGGCGCACGCAGCCAGGAGTGCAACAACGGAAAAAAGCTTCATGTTCATGAACGACACCCTAATTGTTTGTTTGGAGGGTCATAGGATTCACCGAGCCAGCCCTCAAAACCTCTCTCCAGGGCTTCAAGTCAAGCCCTAAAAACAACTCGCGAAAGTTTTAACGTCTCCGCTAGAAGGCCCCGGCCGCCGTTTCGCCGCCATTTCCGGCGTGGCCCGCTGAGGGTTATAAAGTGGGCCAGCGATGGACATCGGAAGCGCGTGGGGATTTTTGATCTTAGTTATATGGACGCGCGCGTTCAGGGCCGCCATCACGTCACGGCGGCGCCGGCTCGGGGATCAGGCGTTTGAGCGCCCGCCCCGGTAAGTTTCAATCATGCCGCGCATGGCCTCGACGCTTTCCGGAACCGGGAACCAATACTGCACCGGCAGTTCCAGATTGAAAATGACATCGGCCTCGAATTCGAACGCGCCCATCATTGCTTGCCACGGCAGATTGCCCCAGCCGATGGGCAGATGCAGGTCGCCCAGCCCGTAGGCGACGCGCTCGGACCGGGAGTAGGTGCGCAGCTGGGCTGGATCGCCCAATGAATCGTGCAGGTGAAGATGCCTGGCCACGCGGGCGAGCGCCTTGGCCTCGGCGAGGCAATCCGCCCCTTGCGCTTTGCAGGTTATGGCTCCGTGCGAGAAATCGAGACAGGCGCGTACGTTAGGATGACCGATAGCCTCGATTTCGCACGCGAGCCGCGAAGGAAGGGCGGTGTGCGATCCGCTCTCCGTCACGAAAATATTTTCAACCGCAATGACAAGCGAATGCAAGGCAGCGATCTCGCCCAAGGAAGCAAAAGCATCGCGCTGGGTGGCATAAGCCGCCTCAATGGCAGCCTCACTGTGCCCAGGCATTTGCCCCGTATGCAGGACGAGATGCTTTGCGCCAATCTCGGCGGCAACCTGGATCGTTGCTTTCGCCACCGAAAGGTGGCGGCTGAGATTGGCGCGGGGGTGCATGAAGTTGATGCTGATCGGGCCGTGCGCCGTATAGCTCAGCCCGCGGTCTGCGATAGCCTCTTTCAGCCGCCGCAATTGCGCGGGAAGGATGCGCCCGCCGGCGATCAGATCCATCGCGAAAAGGGACAGCTCCACAAACTCCAGCCCAAGCCCCGCCGCCTCATCGAGATTCCGCCTTAAGCGCTCAAAATCGGGATCGTCCACGACCCCGCTCGAAATACCCGCACCGCGCACGGCCGCCATCGCTTAACCTCGTTCTTTGTGGCAGCGGACACTGGAGCCTCAGCCAGCCAAAAAGCCTGCGGACAAAATGGCCGAAGATGGCGATGAGGAAAGGGCTTCCTTCCGGCTGCCAGCCATATGATGCGCGTGTTGGCTCCCGCCAGCAAAATTTTGCCGCTGTGAAGGGATGAATTCGCAGGAGGCAATGGCCAAATTGCACAAGCCAGTGTTACGCGCTGGCGATGCTAAATGCACGCATCGAGACGCAGATCGATTGTTAGTGAGTTAGGGGAGGAAATCGGTTGGCGAGCATGATCCTTCTCGATCTGATGGGCGGCGTGGCGCTCTTGCTCTGGGGCCTGCACATGGTCCACAGCGGGATTGTGCGCGCCTTTGGGTCCGATCTGCGGCGTGTGCTCTCGGTTGGCCTGCGTAATCGCTATTACGCCTTTCTTGCCGGAATGTTCGTCACGCTTCTGTTACAGAGCAGCACCGCGACGGCTCTGATGACCGCGACTTTCGCCGCGAGCGGAACCGTGGGCCTTGTCCCAGCGCTGGCGATCATGCTTGGCGCGAATGTAGGCACAGCTCTCATCGTTCAAGTGCTTTCGTTCAACATATCGGCTGTGGCGCCGGTCCTGTTCATCGTTGGGCTGGGCGCCTTCAGGCGTGGAAAGCGCACACGCACCCGAGATATCGGCCGTGCCGTGATCGGCGCCGGCTTGATGCTCCTATCTTTGCATATTCTGCTCGATACGCTGGCTCCGGCGGAGCAGGCGCCGGCGGTGCGGAGCTTGCTTGCTCTGATCACCGGCGAGCCCATCCTGAGCGCCATTATCGGCGCGGCCTTGACCTTCGCGGCTCATTCCAGCGTGGCAGTGGTTCTCTTGGTCATGTCTTTGGCCTATTCGAATTTTGTAACGCCAGCCGCGGCGCTGGCGCTTGTCGTGGGCGCTAATCTCGGAAGCGCGATTACGCCCATGCTGGAAGGAGGCCGGGCCGGCAATCCAGCGAGCCGCCGCGTTCCGCTCGGCAATTTGCTTGTCCGCTCCGTTGGCTGCGCCGCCGTCCTTCCGTTCCTCGGTCCTATTGCGCATGAACTGTTGCGCCTTGAGCCGAACCCATCCCGTATGGCCGCCGATTTTCACGTGGCGTTCAACGTAGCCCTTGCGCTTGTTTTCATTCTCCCGCTGGACTGGCTGTCTTCCTTGCTGACGCGGCTGCTGCCGGAGCAAAAAGGCCGGCCGATCCGTCGCTGCCGATCTATCTCGATGAGACATCGCTCTCATTGCCACCCGTTGCCTTGGCATGTGCCGCGCGCGAGGTGCTGCATATGGGCGACGCGGTCGAAACCATGCTTCGTCAGTCAATGACCGCCTTGATGAACAACGATAGGAAGCTCGTCGCTCAGGTCAGCCGGATGGACAACATCGTCGACCGTTTGGATGAAGCGGTGAAGCTATACGTAACTCAGCTAACCCGCGACTGCCTTGAAGAAGCCGATGGGCACCGGGCCATGGAGATCATCTCGTTCTCGATCAATCTGGAGCACATTGGCGATATCATCGATAAGAACCTGATGGAACTCGCATCGAAGAAAATCAAACGCAAACTTACCTTCTCCCCCGAAGGGGCGGCCGAGCTTGCCGCGTTCCATCAGGTGGTTTTGGAAAATCTCAAGCTGGCTTTCGGCGTCTTCATGTCAGGCGACGTCAAGATTGCGCGCCAGCTTATCGCCGAGAAAACCAAGCTTAGAAATGCCGAGCTATCGGCGGCGGAGAACCATTTGGCGCGGCTGCGCGAGGGTAGGCCGGAGAGCATCGAATCGAGCTCGCTGCACCTCGATATCTTGCGCGACCTGAAGCGCATTCATTCTCATATCTGCTCGGTTGCCTATCCCGTGCTCGAGCGCGCGGGCGAATTGCAGCCAAACCGCCTCAAGACCGCCGAGGCCTAGCCCCGCCACCGTCCCGGCTAGCTAACGAGCCGCTTGACCGGCACACTGGGCTAGGGCCAAAACTTGGATATCTCAGAGCCGGAGGAGATACGCGATGGACACGCCAGCCTACGATCCAAACAATATTTTCGCGAAAATCCTGCGCAAGGAAGCGCCCTGCCATTTTGTCTGGGAGGACGCGGACACCTTCGTGTTCATGGATATCATGCCCCGGTCGGACGGCCACGCGCTTGTCATCCCGAAACAGCCCGCGCGCAACATCCTAGACGCCGCACCAAGCCAGCTTGTGCCCGTCATTCACACCGTGCAGCGGGTCGCGATTGCGGCCAAGAAGGCCTTCAACGCCGATGGCATGACCGTGACGCAATTCTCAGAGCCCGCTGGCGGCCAGATCGTGTTCCATCTGCATGCCCATGTGATCCCGCGCTTTGAAGGGGTGCCTTTGCGCCCCGCAGGAGTCATGGCTGACGGCACGGTTTTGGAGCGGCATGCGGCAAAGCTTAGGGCCGCCTTGAGTTAAGCTGTTCCTGCTAATTGAAACGAATTCATTCGCCTTCTGTTGGCGTTCGCTAGTGGATTCACCGAAGGTCCGGCACCTCCCGTGCTAACGTCACCGGCAAACGCAACAAATGCAGGTGCACCATGAGTAGTATCTTCGATGCTCTTTCCAGCGCGTTGAACGAGGCCATGCGGCAGCAAAACCCCTCCGCGCAGCAGCCACAGCCTCAGATGCGGCAGCCCGAACCTGAGCAGGTTCAGACAGGGCGGCCAACTTCGGCTCCGCCTTCCTTTTCCGATCTCCTGCAAAGCACCGGCTTTGGCAACCTCTCGGGCCTCGTCCGGCAGTTGAGCAACGGAGGCCTGGACCAACAGGTCAAATCTTGGCTCGGCACTGGCGAAAATATGCCCGTGAACGGCGGTCAGCTGCGCGGCGCGATCGGCGATGAGAACGCGCAAAAAATGGGCCAGCAGGCTGGCATTCCGGCGGAGCGCATCCTGCAAATTCTGGCGCAATATCTGCCCGCGGCTATCGACAAGGCAAGCCCGAACGGCAAGCTCCAGGACACCGCGCATTAGTGGAGCCAACATAACCCGCATCGTTGTCGCGAGGCTTTTATTTGAGCATAGCCTTCAGCGCATAGAGCAAGTCGAGCGCCTCGCGCGGGCTGAGGCTGTCGGCATCGAGCGCCGCCAGCTTCTCCAGCGCTGGGTGCGGGGCGGCATCCTCCGCCGGGCCCTGCGCCGGAGCGCAAAACAATGGCATATCGGTTGGAAGCGTTAGCGGACCATGCGGGCCGGCCCCGTTTTCGAGTTGGGCCAGAACCTGCTTCGCTCGCGCGAGCACGGGCTTGGGCACGCCCGCAAGCCTCGCCGCCTGAACGCCGTAGGAACGGTTCGCGGCCCCTGGCTCGACCGCGTGCAGAAACACGATGCTGTCCTTCCACTCCGTCACCGCCATGCGCACATTAGCAGCCCGGGGCAGGCTTGCGGCAAGCCGCGTCAGCTCGTGATAATGCGTGGCGATAAGACCGCGGCAGAAGATCACGTCGTGCAGATGTTCGAGCACCGCCCAGGCGATGGAAAGCCCGTCGAACGTGGCCGTGCCGCGCCCGATCTCGTCAAGGATGACGAAACTGCGCCGCGTCGCCTGGTTGAGGATCGCGGCCGTCTCGGTCATCTCCACCATGAAGGTGGACCTGCCGCGCGCGAGGTCGTCGGCGGCGCCGATGCGCGCAAAGAGCCGGTCAGCCACGCCAATATGCGCCGAGGCGGCGGGCACGTAGGAACCCGCCTGCGCGAGCACGGCGATCAGCGCGTTCTGGCGCAGATAGGTGGATTTACCCGCCATGTTCGGCCCGGTCACCGTTAGGAAGCCCGGAGAGCGCTCACCCGAGCCATCGAGTTCGCAATCGTTGCCGATGAAGGCGCCGCCCTCGCGGGCAAGCGCCTGCTCCACGGCTGGATGCCGGCCGCCTTCAACGAGGAACAGGCGGCTCTCATCGACCTTCGGGCGCACATAATTCTGCGCTTGGGCGAGCTCTGCAAGGCTTGCGGTGCAGTCGAGCGCAGCCAAGCCTGCGGCGGCGTTTGCAATGGCCTCTTCTACGGGGAACACCGCACCGGTGAGTTCATCGAAAAGTGCGAGCTCCCGCGCCAGCGCTTCGCTGGTGGCATTCAATATGCGGCTTTCGAGGGCGGAAAGTTCCTCCGTCGTGAACCGTACGGCGTTGGCGAGCGTCTGCTTGTGGCGGAAGATTGCTGCATGCGGCTCCATCTGCAAAGTAGCAGCCGTGCCGGGGCTCACCTCGACGAAATAGCCGAAAACCTGATTGTATTGAATCCTGAGCGTCTTGATGCCGGTCTGCGCGGCATAGGCCGCTTGCAGCTCGGCGAGCACCACTTTTGTATCGCTTGAAAGCTGCCGCAGTTCGTCCAGTGCAGGGTCGTAGCCCGCAGCGATGAACCCGCCATCGCGTGTAAAGTAAGGCAGGTTCTCGCCAAGTGCCGCCGTCAAGCGTCCCGCGAGCGCCACTCTTTCGTCATCGCGAGGCGCGTCAGCGCCGCGGCGACCCAGGGAAGCATCCGGGGCCTCTGGCTTGCGCGGCACCGAACCAAAAGACCCCCTCACTCTGTCTCTCTCCCCCGGGGGAGAGAGAACGCTTGAACTACCGCCAGCGGACAATTCGAGCGTCCCTTCTCCCCCTGGGGAGAAGGACAGGATGAGGGGGGACTTTGAAGACGGCCGGCTGCGCAATGACGACAGATCCTGCGCGATGCCTTTCAGCTCGTCAGGAAGGGCGGCGGCGCTCACAAGCATGGCGCTTAAGCTTTCCGCAGCAAGGAGGCCGTCGCGAAGACCGGCCAGATCGCGCGGGCCGCCGCGCTTCAATTTCAGCCGGGACAGTGCACGGCTCATATCGGGCGCGCTTTTGAGCACTTTCCTCACGCGCTCGCGAAGCGCCCAATCGTCGATGAAGACGGCGACAGCATCGAGCCGCTGGTTGATCAGCTCCGCATTGGCGGATGGCGAAACCAGCCGGTTCATCAGCTCGCGTGCCCCAGCAGCGGTCACCGTGCGGTCTATGGCAGAAAACACCGTGGGTGCCCCGTCATTCCTGGGCCGCACCAGTTCAAGGCTCGCCCTCGTCGCCGCGTCGATGAGCATGAGCCCGCCGGGGACTTCGCGCTTTGGCGCGCGAAGCGCCGGACGGCCGCCCATTTGGGTGAGGTTCACATAATGGAGCAGCGCTCCAATGGCGGCGAGATCGCCTTCGGTGAAGAAGCCAAGGCCGTCGAGCGCGGCCACCTCGAACGCCTCTTTCAGCTCCCGCTCGCCTTTCGCTTTCGTGAAGCAGACCCGTGACAGCGGGGACGGCGGCGCACCCGCAGCTTCGCTGGCCCGCTTCATCGCGGGATCGTGAAGCTCGTCTTCCGGAATGAGAATCTCGGCCGGCCGCAAGCGCATCAGCTCGCCTTCGAGATCGGTGGCGGCGGTTTCGCTGAGTAGGAACTCGCCCGTGGAAATGTCCACGGAAGCCAAATGATAGCGTGGCGCAGTCCCCTTCCCCACTTTCGCGATTGCCGTAAGGAAATTATTGGCGCCGGAGATGAGAAGCGCGTCCTCGGTAAGCGTGCCCGGCGTTACCAGCCGCACCACGTCGCGCCGCACCACCGCCTTTGGCCCGCGGCGCTTCGCCGCCTCGGGGTCTTCGAGCTGCTCGGCGACCGCGACGCGGAAGCCCTTGCGAATGAGCTTCTGCAAATATTCGTCCGCCCGCGCCACCGGCACGCCGCACATCGGGATGTCCTCGCCCTCGTGACGCCCGCGCTTGGTGAGCTGGATACCAAGCGCTCCCGACGCCTGCACGGCATCGTCGAAGAACAGCTCGAAAAAATCGCCCATGCGGTAGAAGAGCAGGAAATCCGGGTGCTTGGCCTTCACACCGAGATATTGCGCCATCATGGGCGTGGCGTTCTTCGCCTCCGCTGCCTCGCCCCCGCGTTCCTTCCGCTTTAGTGACGGCGATGACAAAACCTGCTCCTTGGCCTGCGATTCTATTTCAGGGAGTGAAGCTTAAGGGCAGGACCGCCTTGGCGGGAAGGCTTGGGCGAAACTTATCCCCGGCTAGAGAACGGCAACGGGGCTGGAAAACAACCGAAATCTAGTCTAGTGGAGGCATCCATCGATGCTGAGCCGAGGATGGCGTTACGGTGAGGTGGCCCTGCTTCACCCAGACCCGGGCGCCGTCTCCGGAGGTCCGGACTTCGGTTCGGGCCGTCTTCGGCAGCCGCAGCCAGGACAGCGGCTCAAACACCTCTCCTGCCTCGGAGAACGATCCCTCCAGCACGAGGATCTCCATGCCGCCTGCTGCATCGATCGGGAAGGTGCAGCCCGCGGCCCAGCGTTCGATTCTCACATCCTCACAGGCGTCCCGGAACAGGGGCATGGTCTCGACACCGGGCCGCCCCGGGGCGGGAATGAACGGCATCTTGTTCGTGTCGATGCGGACATGCGTCCGGTCCGCCGGATCGAATTGCCATAGTTTCACGAGAATTGTGCAGCCTGGGGCAGATGCCGGCGTATGCTGGGACTGCGGCGGATTGCGAATGTAACTTCCGGCTGGAAAGTCTCCGAACTCGTCCTGAAACACGCCACTGAGAACCAGAATCTCCTCGCCGCCTTTGTGGACATGGGCCGGAAAGCGGCTGCCTGGCGCAAAGCGCACGATCGTCGTTGCACGGGCAACTTCGTCGCCCAAGCGGTCCAGCATGCGGCGCTCCACACCGGGAACGGGCGACGGCTTCCAGGGAACCCTCGCAGCGTGGACAGCGGCCCGCTGGTAAAAATCTGCATTCAACTCCATGAGCGTATCCCAAGGCCCCGCCCCAGGTTGCTGTAACTCGTTAATTCCGCTATTGGAAACAATCAAAGCCTCCAAGCCGCCACAAACGCGGCCCGAATCGTAGCATCATTGAACGGCGGAATGCACATCGAGCGCAAGGGCTGGACTATGAAATTGGGATATGCGGCCGCCATCGCAATGATCATGGCGTTTCCCACGGCGGGTACCGCTGCGCAGCAATGCGATGCGCGGTCCTTCGGCATTCAGATCGACCAAACGGCTCAGGCGCTTAGGACGCTCAACCGCGAAAGCGAAAAGCGCTTTCATGAGCGCCTGGAGGTGCTTGGCAATAAGCATGGCTGGACTGATGCTCAGAAAGCGGACAAGGCCGCGGCGGCCATGGACGACAACAAGCTCGAATCGTTCAATTCCGACATCGAAGAGCTTGCCGGGCAGCTCGATGCACTGAGCGCCACGCCGAATAGCGAAGTTTCCTGCGCCCGGCTCAGCGAACTCAGGGCTGTCCAGGAAAAGCTGATTGCTGTGATGGCGCAAAAATCCGGCTTCATACTCGCTCAGCTGGAAGCCGAAGGGGGCAAAGCTCCGGTTTCGCCCTATGCCCAGCAAGCACCGCTTCCCGCTACCGCGGAGGCGCCTGCTAGCGAACAGGCCGCGCCCCAGGAGCAGCCGCCACAGAGTGCGCAGCCCGCGCATCCTGCCCCGGCCTGGTCTGTAAATATTGCGCAGGCGCCCGCGCAGCCGCATCAGGCTGCGGCCCCGCTTCCGCTAAAGCCCGCGGCTTCACCGCCGGATGCGCGGGTATCCTCGCTTACGAAGCCGCCGGGCAATACGGTTCCGCCCGCACCTGCAAGCGATCCGGTCTCGCCGCCTCCCCCAGCAAGCGGCTACACTGCCGACGAAATCCGCAACGCAGGCCAAGGATTTTTTGGCTCGCTGACCTCCGAATTTGCCTTGCTCGTGAACCATTCATTCAAGAAGTACGGCCAACCCAACGCCTACATCATTGGCGACGAAGGCGGCGGCGCATTCCTGGCCGGATTGAGATACGGCGACGGCAAGCTCTACACCCGGCTCAACGGGGTAGAGTCTGGCCCGACGCACATCTACTGGCAGGGACCTTCGTTCGGGGCGGATTTGGGCGCAACCGGTTCGCGCGCCCTCTTCCTTGTCTATAATCTCGACGACCCCGCAACTTTATACAAGCGGTTCCCGGGGATCGACGGCTCAGCCTACGCGGTAGGCGGCTGGGGGCTCACGGTCTATAGAAGCGGGAACACGTTGATTGTCCCGATCCGCACGGGGCTCGGACTTCGGCTGGGCGCGAGCATCGCCTATCTGAAATTTACCGAGCGGGCCAGTTTGAACCCGTTCTGATAGGAGCCTGGCTGGGCGCCCGAAAGCAAATACCTCCTTCTATGTTAGTAAAGCCTGAACAAAGAGCCGTCGCCCAAACGGCTCAATTTCCGCTTTCTTCCTTCGAGTTTGTGGCGTTGATGGCGCTTCTCATGGCGCTTACGGCGCTGTCCGTCGATGTCATGCTGCCTGCGCTGCCGCAGATTGGCCGCTCGCTCGAGGTGGCCCACGGCAATGACCGGCAGCTCATCTTGAGCGTCTATCTCGCCGGTTTTGCACTTGGACAGGCCATATTCGGCCCGGCTTCCGACCGGTTCGGCCGGAGGCCGCCCTTGCTCTTCGGTCTTGCCCTCTACACCGCCGGTACTTTGCTCGCGGTGGCCTCTTCCTCGTTCGCAGGCCTGCTCGCAGCGAGGGTGCTGCAGGGCGTGGGCGCCGCCTCCCCGCGCGTCATCGCGTTCGCTATTGTGCGAGACCGTTTCGAAGGACGAGAAATGTCGCGGATGATGTCGTTCATCACGATGGTCTTCATCGTCGTCCCGATGCTCGCGCCAAGCGTGGGCCAAGGCATTCTTGAGCTTTCAAGCTGGCGGTCGATCTTTCTCCTGTTGCTCATCGTGGCGCTGGCTTGTGCGTCGTGGGTTACCTTGCGCCTACCCGAAACCCGGCCCTCGGAGGATCGCTTGCCGCTTTCTGCAGCTGCGATTTGGCATGCCGTCAAGCTCGTGACGCTCACGAGGCAAACCATCGGCTATGTGATTGCCATGGGGTTCCTGTTTGGGCTGCTCGTAAGCTATGTCATGAGCTCCGAACAGATTTTCGTCGAGGTCTATGGCCTGGGCGCGCGCTTCCCTATCGCCTTCGGCTCCATAGCCGCCTTCATGATCGCGGCTTCCTTGCTCAACGCTTCCGCCGTTCGGAAGCTGGGCACGCGCGGCATTTCACACGCGGCCCTCTTCGGTGCGCTGATAGCCTGCGCCATCATGGCCTTCGCAGGCTATCCGGAAAAGCCGCCGCTTCTTCTGTTTTGCGGGTTCATGGCCGCGGTTTTCTTTTGCTTCGGCGGCATGATGCCCAATTTCAATGCGCTGGCGCTAGAGCCAATGGCGCATATTGCCGGCACGGCGTCCTCGGTCGCAGGCTTCTACTCGACGGCAGCCGCCGCGATTTTGGGCACGCTCATAGGCCGCTCGTTCGAAGGCGGTGTCAGGCTGCTTTGCATTGGGATCACGCTGCTTTTCGTCGCGACCCTCGCCGTGGTGCTCGTCACCGAACGCTTCAGGCTCATGCGGCATAAGACTTCCACCGCGGTGCATCTCCCGCGCCCGGAATAGGCAGCTGTGAGCCTAGTTTCTTGGGTTGAAATCCCAGCGCTTCCCGGCTATTGTCCCACGGTGACTGCACCCGCCAGCGAAGGTTCGCCCGCGGGTGCGTTTTGCGTTGGGCGAATGTAACGCCGCCGCTTTCTGGTGGAAAAGTCGACGGCGAATGCCGATACTATGATTCGATGAACGAGAACGATATGCCCGAGCCTATCGACGCCCTCATGCCGATCCTCCAACGGATCCAAGCGGATTTGGCGGAAGTAAAGCGTGACACCGCCAAAAATAGCGAAACGCTTGAGGCCATTCAGCACTATTTTGTTTATCAGGTCGGACTGACTGGCAAGAACGGGGCCGATATAGACCTTATCCAAGAGCAGATCAAAGCGATGGAAGCGCGGCTTTCAGCGCTCGAAGCGCGTTCGTGACCATTAGATAGAGTGACCAATGTTCAACTCCCTCTCCGACCGGCTCTCAGGCATTTTCGATAAGCTCACGCGCCGCGGCGCGCTCACCGACAGCGACGTGGCCGAGGCCATGCGCGAGGTCCGGCGTGCGCTGCTTGAGGCGGACGTGGCGCTTGAGGTCGTGAAGTCGTTCACGGACCGGGTGCGGGAAAAGGCGGTCGGCCACGAGGTCGTGCGCTCGATCACGCCGGGGCAGATGGTCGTCAAGATCGTCCATGACGAGCTCGTGCGCACGCTCGGCACCGAGGCCGAACCTGTGGATTTGCTTGCGCCAGCGCCCGTGGCGATCATGATGGTCGGCTTGCAAGGCTCCGGCAAGACCACGACCACCGCAAAGCTTTCCAAGCGCCTTACCGAGCGCGACAAGCGCAAAGTGCTGATGGCGTCGCTCGACACGCGCCGCCCCGCCGCTCAGGAGCAGCTCAAGGTGCTCGGCGAGCAGACGGGCGTCGACACGCTGCCCATCATCAAGGGCCAGACGCCGCAGCAGATCGCGGGCCGCGCCATGCAGGCAGGGCGCCTCGGCGGCTACGACGTTGTGCTGCTAGATACAGCGGGCCGGCTTCACATCGACGACGAGCTAATGCGCGAGACCGAGCAGATACGCGACATCGCGAAGCCGCACGAGACGCTCCTCGTCGCCGATAGCCTCACCGGCCAGGACGCGGTAAACCTTGCCCGCACCTTCAACGAGCGCATCGGCATCACCGGCATTGTGCTGACCCGCATCGACGGCGATGGCCGCGGCGGCGCAGCGCTTTCCATGCGCGCGGTTACAGGCAAGCCGATCAAGCTCCTGGGCACCGGCGAAAAGCTCGACGGCCTCGAAGACTTCCACCCCGAACGCATCGCCGGCCGCATCCTTGGCATGGGCGATGTGGTGAGCCTCGTCGAAAAAGCCGCCGAGACCATCGACCAGGAGAAGGCGCAGGCCATCGCCAAGAAGATGGTGAAGGGCCAATTCGACCTTGAGGATTTGGCCGAACAGCTCCGGCAGATGCAGAAGATCGGCGGCATGTCGAGCGTGCTCGGCTTCCTGCCCGGCATTGGCAAGATCAAGAAGCAGATCGACGCGGCAAATCTCGATGACAGGCTCTTAAAGCGCCAGGGCGCCATCATCTCCTCGATGACGCCGAAGGAACGCAAGAACCCCCTCGTTCTCAAGGCGAGCCGCAAGCGGCGCGTTGCGGCGGGCTCTGGAACCACGGTGCAGGAGATCAACCAGCTTTTGAAGATGCACCGGCAAATGGCCGATATGATGAAGACCGTCGGCAAGGGTAAGGGCGGCCTCGCCAAGATGTTCGGTATTGGCGGCGGGCAGATGCCGGAGCCAACGCCCGAGATGGTTGAGGCGGCGAAGGCGGGCCAGCTTCCGCCGGGGATGAAACTGCCCGGCGGGTTTGGCGGCGGCGGCTTTGGCGGGCTGCCGGGCCTTCCCGGCTCGCGCGGTTTCGGAGGCGGACTGCCAGGGTTGCCGGGGAAGAAGAAATGAAAACAGGCGATGAGATACGAGAGGCCGCGAAACTTCTGCGAGAACGAGCAGACTTAATGGAAATACCGGCATCGTCTTTCCCGCGAATGCGGGAATCCACGTCGAAGCGATGACGGCATATGTTTATATCCTGGCGAGCAAGCCACGCGGTACGCTTTACGTGGGAGTGACTAGCGATCTTGTGCGCCGTGTCTACGAACATCGGACCGGAGCGGTCGAAGGATTTACGAAGAAGTATGCCGTACACAGGCTTGTTTACTTTGAAGCCTTCGACGGCATCGAAAGTGCGATAACGCGTGAAAAGTGCATCAAGAAGTGGAATCGCTCCTGGAAGGTAGGAGCAATCGAAGAGAAGAACTTGTATTGGGAAGATCTATACGAGTTAGTATGCCGCTGAGAGATGGATTCCCGCGTTCGCGGGAATGACGGGCGCGGCGGGCGCCGAACTTAGCTGAAATACGTCTAGAGAATGGGAGTAACAGATGCCGGTTCCGTGGTGGGTCTATTTGGTAAGTCTGCCCATGCTGTTGTTTGGCGTTGGGCTGCATTTCATTCCGGTGCTGGCAAAGCGGCTCGCGTTGAGCGACGTCCGCCGCCGTGAGGAATGGATCGCGCAAGGGCTGATCCCGCCTGCTGCTGAAGACCGTTCCCAATGACTGAGACAGTGCGTGACGCCGATTTTCACGCCGCAAATGTTCAAGAATATAGTTAGGAACTTTTATCGTCCATACATCACCTCTCTACCTAAGGAAAAGAACATGCCACTGAAAATCAGGCTCGCACGGGGCGGAGCCAAAAAGCGCCCCTACTACCGCATCGTCGTTGCCGAGGCCACGGCTCCGCGAGACGGCCGCTTCATCGAGAAGCTCGGCACTTACAACCCGCTCCTGCCGCACGATCATGCGGACCGCATCACGCTCGTGGAAGACCGCGTGAAGCATTGGCTTTCGGTCGGCGCACAGCCAACAGACCGCGTGTTGCGCTTCCTCGATGCCCGCGGCCTCGCCACACGGCCAGCGCGCAACAACCCGAAAAAGGCCGAGGCCGGCACGAAGGCGAAGGAGCGCGCCGAGGAGAAGGCCAAGAAGGCTGAAGCGGCAGCGGGCGGCGAGGCGGCTTAGGCTGCCTTTGGAGTTGGCCGATGTCCGATGGCAATGAGCGCGTCCTCCTTGGCCGCATCACCGGCGCGCATGGGCTCAAAGGCGAGGTCAAGATCGCGACATTTACGGCGGAGCCAGAAGATGTCGCGGCCTATGGCCCGCTTACGGGCGCGGACGGCTCGGCAACGGTTGAGATAGCCTCGCTGCGCAATGCGGGCGGCGGGACCGTTATTGCGCGCCTTCGGGGCATCGCGGACCGGAACGAGGCCGAACGCCTTCGCGGCACCGAACTGTACGTTGCCCGTGCCTTGCTGCCGCCGGCCGGGACGGAAGAATATTATCACTCCGATCTCGTGGGCCTTGCTGCAACTTCCCCGGACGGAGCGGCGCTCGGCGAAATCGTGGCGGTGCAGAATTTCGGCGCCGGAGACCTGCTGGAGCTGCGCCCTTCAAAAGGTGGCCAGACAGAGTTGATCCCGTTCGAAACTGCGCATGTGCCCAAAGTCGATCTTGAGGCGGGACAAATTACAATAATAATACCTGCGTACGAAAAAGAATAAGCAGGGACGGAAACGGAATGACCCTCGTGGGGCTGATTTCCGATACGCACGGCCTTTTGAGACCTAAAGCTGCAGCGGCGCTCGCCGGTGTTGAGCATATCGTTCATGCCGGCGATGTTGGGAGGCCCGAAGTTCTCGATCAGCTTCGCGAAATCGCTCCGGTGACGGCAGTGCGCGGCAACGTCGACTACGGCAAATGGACAGCTTCCCTTCCCGGCGATGCCGCCGTTTTCATCGAGGGACACGGCATCTATGTTTTGCATAATTTGAATGAACTCGGAATCGATCCCGGGGCTGCAGGGATGACGGTGGTCGTGTCCGGCCATACACATAGGCCGCTCATCGAAAGCCGCGGCGGCGTGCTTTATGTCAATCCCGGCAGCGCCGGTCCGCGCCGCTTTTCGCTGCCCATCTCCATCGGTTTTTTGAGTCTTGCGGAAAACGCGGCGCCCGAGGCCTGGCTGCAGGAAATCGAGACCTGAGGGGCATCCACTGCTAGTCAAGCGGCCGCCGCCGCTTTATGTGGACATCATGACACCCTGGCAGGCAACCGTCCTCACGCTCTTTCCCGAAATGTTTCCGGGACCCTTGGGGCACAGCCTTTGCGGACGCGCGCTCGAAGAGGCGCGCTGGCGCCTGTCGCTCTTGCAGATCCGCGATTTCACCAAGGATAGGCACCGTTCCGTTGACGATACGCCAGCGGGCGGGGGAGCCGGCATGGTAATACGGGCCGATATCGCCGCCGCCGCTATCGATGCCGCAGCCGCCGCCTTCCCGGAGGCGCCGCGTATTTATCTATCGCCGCGCGGGCTGCCGCTAACCCAGGAGCGCGTGCGAGCACTGGCCGCTGCCCCGGGCGTGATCCTGTTTTGCGGGCGCTTCGAAGGGCTCGATCAGCGCGTGATCGAGGCGCGCGGGCTCGAAGAGATTTCGGCCGGCGACTATGTGCTGTCCGGCGGTGAGCTCGCGGCAATGATCCTGATCGACGCTTGCGTGCGGCTGTTGCCCGGCGTGCTTGGCGCGGAAGCCTCGCTCGCTGAGGAAAGTTTCGAAAACGGCCTTCTCGAATATCCGCATTACACAAGGCCGCGCGTCTGGGAAGGGCATGAAATCCCGGAAGTGCTGCTCTCCGGGGATCACGCCCGCATCGCGCAATGGCGGCGGGAGCAGGCGGAGTGCATTACCGCGCAGCGGCGTCCCGATCTGCGAAAGAAGCAGGCCTAAAGCCCCTACTGAACCCGTTCGTCGACGGCAGGAAAGCGCGTCGGATGACCGGAGCGGACCATCGACAAAAGCCCGGAGCGCGGGTCTTTGTACACCTGCGTCTGCCCGAGCCGGCCGGCAGCACCCGGAAGGCCGCCCAAGCATTTCTGCTGTGGCGCCCGTCCATAAAAGCCGGCGGCCCAGATGCGCATCACGCCGATTTCGCCCGTTGCCGTTTTGACAATTTGCGTCTCGGGTTTCTTGGCATAGCACCACCCGGCGAAGGCCCGGTGCTCTGCTCCCAGCACATCGAAATAATCACCGACATTGGCTTCGAACGAATCCGTGGTGGGCCGGTGGGTCTTGGGGAACCAGACATAGATGAAGATGAAGGAGCCGTCGGGCTGAGCTTGTGGAAGCTGAATTTTTTCCAAATCAGGAATATTTAATGAAGTGAAGCTTTGAGCAATTGTTTCAATGTTTTCGTGGAAAAAATCCGATGTTTGCGCGAAAGCTTGGTTAAGAGGTAATACAGTCAGAAACGCGAAAGCGAGAGGAAAAAACCTCATAAGTCTCTCCGGCTGTCGTTGCCTGTGACACGAAATCTTGCCCCTTCTTCTAAAGTGTACCCGAATTTCTCGCTTTGCCAAGCAATTCTAGATAGGCATCGCGAGAAATCTGTTGGCAGACGCCGTGCGGGGCCGCTGCTTGCTGTTTAGGATTGCCGTACAAAACCATGTCTTCTCCGCGCTTCAATCAGCCTCCATGGTAGGACAAAGCGCCTTATGAAAGCATTAAGCGCGCTAAGTCGCTGATAACTCGAAATAAAAGTGGAGCGCGGTCGCAAACGGATAAAGTTGTAATTACGCGGACTGCTATCCAAAGTTAGGTTTTATAGTTAATTTGCGCAATAATCTATATTTAACGGATTTTGAGGAATCCACTTTTGCAGGCGAAAACGCGAAAAATCACGCTCTTTGCGCCAAAAACGCATTTAAAGCCCGCCGCGTTTACCGTGCTGTAATTAACCATGCGGGTGCGCTAAGAAAATGACGCGGCGGCGGTAACGAACGAGCGCAGCACCCCTCACCCTCTCCCCCCGGAGAGGGGACGCAGGCACAAATCGTTGCCGGGGAGCGGCCGCAGTATTGTCGAGTAGAGCGAGGGATGATGACAAAGCTACTTCCGCCGACCTATTTTTTTGCCGCCATCGTGCTCGCGCTTGCGGCGCATTTCCTTTTCCCGCTGGCCGCCATCATCCCATTTCGCTGGCGCTTTGCCGCGGCGGTGCCGATTGCGGCAGGAATAGCACTCAACCTCATAGCGAACCGCCAATTCAAACAGCTCGGGACCGAGGTGAAGCCTTTCAAGCGATCGAGCGCACTGGTCACGGATGGCGTCTTCAAATGGAGCCGCAATCCCATGTATCTTGGCATGGTGCTGATCGTCTGCGGGATCGCCTGGCTTGAGGGAAGTTTGAGCCCCTGGATCGCGGCCGCTTGTTTGGCGTTGCTCTTAGACCGGCTCTTCATCGCGCGGGAAGAAAGGATGCTCGAAGAGACGTTTGGCGCCGCCTATATACGATACACGCTTAGCGTGCGGCGGTGGTTGTAAAGCGGAAATCTTTTGCTTTGGCGCTGCCGCCCCGGCTGCTAATACCAACCGGAATAATGTGTGGCTTACCCGTCACCCCGGCCCTCTCCCGCAAGGGGAGAGGGAGCTGGCTGCGGCCCTCTCTTCAGGGAAGAGGGAACTTCAGGCGTCCCCTCTCCCCTGCGCGGGAGAGGGACAGGGTGAAGGGGGGGGACTTCGAGGCGTTTCATGGACCTGATGGCGATTGCATTCCCCTTCGACAATCCGGTGGCGATCCATCTCGGGCCGCTGGCGATCCGGTGGTATGGCCTCGCTTATATGGCGGGACTGCTGCTTGGCTGGCTTTACATGCGCCGGCTTTGCGAGGATCAGCGCTTGTGGGGCGGCCCCGCGCCCATGCAGCCCTGCCAGGTGGATGACTTTTTGTTCTGGGCGACGCTCGGCACCGTGCTCGGCGGCAGGATCGGCTTCTTCCTGTTCTACGAGCCGGGCATGCTGCTTCGGCATCCGCTTCAGTTTTTTGAGATTTGGCGAGGCGGCATGGCCTTTCACGGCGGCCTTTTGGGCGTTGGACTCGCGGTCTGGCTGTTCGCGCGGCGCGAGCACATTCCGGTGCGCTCGCTTATGGACCTGTCGGCAGCGGCTGTGCCGTTTGGTCTGTTTTTCGGGCGGATCGCCAATTTCATCAATGGCGAGATCTACGGACGTCTAACGGATGTGCGGTGGGCGGTGGAGTTTCCGCGCCGCGTGCTCTTGCCGGGGGATCTGCCGGGGCCGCGCCATCCAACCCAGCTTTACGAGGCGCTGCTCGAAGGGCTCGTCATGTTCGTTCTGCTGCGCTTCTTTACGCATGGCCGCCGCGCGCTTTTCTCGCCGGGGCTGACGGCCGGCATCTTTTTGATGGCCTACGGCGTGTTCCGCATCTTCGCCGAATATTTCAAGGAATGGGACATGGCGCAGTTTTTCACCACGCCGTATTTTTCGGAGGGCATGGTATACTCCCTGCCCATGATCGCGCTGGGCGCCTATCTTGCACTGTCCGCCAAGAAGGCGCCGGCCAAGGCCGGGAAAGCCCCAGCCTCATCCCAGGTCCAGGCCTAGCCTCAATGCCGCCATTCACCGCAAAAGACGCCGGAGTGACGCCGCTCGCGAGGAAGCTTGCGGCGCGGATGTCTGCTGAGGGGGCGGTCACGTTGCAAGACTATATGGAAGCGTGCCTCTACGATCCCGAATACGGCTACTATAAGCAAAGAGACCCGCTCGGACGCGAGGGCGACTTCATCACCGCGCCCGAAATCTCGCAGGTGTTTGGCGAGCTCATAGGGCTGTGGGCAGGCGAGACCTGGCGCATCGCGGGCGAGCAGGAAGTGCGCTTGATCGAGCTCGGCCCTGGGCGCGGAACGCTCATGGCGGACGCGCTTCGTGCGTTGCGTGTGCTTCCCGGTTTCCTTGAAAGCGCCTCGGTCCACTTGATCGAAACATCGGCGCCGCTGCGGGCGGCTCAAGAAAAAGCGCTTTCCGGCGTCCGCTGCCCCGTTTCCTGGCACGAGCGGATCGAGCAGGTGCCTCCTGGCGCCGCCATCGTGATTGCGAACGAGTTCTTCGATTGCCTGCCTGTACGGCAGTTCGCCTTTGACGATGCGGCTGGGCTTTGGCGCGAGCGCACGATCGGGTTTGCGGATGGAAGTTTCCGGTTCGAGTTAGGCTCGAAGGGGGTGCAAGTCCCCCCTCACTCTGTCTCTCTCCCCAGGTGGAGAGAGGACGCAGTTTCACCCTCTCCCCCTGTGGAGAGGGCTGGGGTGAGGGGGTCTTTGACTGGCATAGAGGATGGTGACATCGTCGAAGTCAGGCCGGGCGCCGCCGGGATTCTCCAAACCTTCGCCGCGCGCACGGCGGTTGCGCCCCTCGCCGCACTGATCGTTGACTACGGCTATTCGCAGCCTTCGTACGGGGACACGGTGCAAGCCGTCAGCCGGCACCGCTTCGCCGGCCTGTTCGAAGCCCCCGGCGAAGCCGACCTTACCGCCCATGTCGATTTCGGCGCGCTCGTGCAGATCGCGAAGGAGTTGAATCTTGATGCGTTGGGACCGATGCCGATGGGCGAATGGTTGTTGCGGCTCGGGCTTGAAGCGAGGGTCCGCCAGCTCATGAGCCGGGCCACTGCTGAAGAGGCAACGGAAATCCGCAGCCGCGTTTCCCGGCTCGTGGACCCCGCGCAGATGGGTGTGCTTTTCAAGGCGTTGGTAATCACAGGTGGCGGGCTGACCAGGCTGCCGCCATTTTAGAGTAAAGTTTTTGATGGAAACAAAGGCGCGCATTGGGTCTTTGTTTAAGTGGTCTCCCAGTAAGCGCATTTAGAAGGGGAAGCGGGCAATGCGGCAAGATGCTCGGCAGGCTGCTGTCAAAAAGACCGCCGGAGAACTCGGGTTCCTGGCCGGGGCCAATCTTGAAGCCAGCGGCATCGTCCACGGCTTTTTCCTGCGTACCGGCGGGGTGTCGGAGGGCGTTTACGCCTCGCTGAACTGCGGCCGCGGCTCTGCCGATGACAGAGACCGCGTCGAGGAGAACAGGGCGCGGGTCGCAGCAACGCTCGGCGCCGGGCAAGGGGTGCTCACCGGGCCGCGGCAGGCTCACACAGCCAGGGCGGTGATCGTGACAGCCGCCTGGCAGCCTGGCGATGCGCCGGAGGCCGATGCCGTGGTGACGAATATTCGCGGCCTTGCGGTTTCGGTCCTGACGGCGGATTGCGCGCCCGTCCTCTTGGCCGACGCGCAGGCTGGGGTCGTCGCGGCAGCCCATGCGGGCTGGAAAGGCGCGAAGGCGGGCATCGTCGAAAGCGCTATCGACGCTATGGAAAAGCTCGGAGCGCGGGCCGCACGCATCGAAGCGGCCATCGGTCCGGCGATCTTGCAGGCCGCTTACGAGGTCAGCCCCGAGTTCAAGGCGGCGTTCCTGGCGGACGGGCAGGCAAACGAGCGTTATTTCACGCAGGCGGATGGCCACAGGCCATACTTCAACTTGGCTGGATACGTTAAGGATCGCCTCTTAAGCAGAGGCGTAACAAACATCCAAGATATCGGCGCGTGCACATACGAAAACGAATCGATTTTATTCAGTTACCGGAGGTCGGTGCACAGATCGGAGCCCGATTATGGCCGTCAAATTTCCGCAATCCTCCTCCAATGATGTGGATAACTAGAGCGGGAATGGCTGATTTTGGCGGCATTTTGCCTTCCAGGCCCTGTGGAAAGCTACGGCGGCTAGACGCCATCAAACACGGCCGCTAAATTTTCATCGTTAACGAGATTCGGCGGGGGGATTTGTGCCGGTAAAGTGAAGTACCGCCGTGCTAGAGCCACAAAAGCGAGGAGTGGATAAAGTGACGCGCGAGAACCAACCGGCCGCCCAGAGCGCCGCCCATCGTGCCGCGTCGCTCTTGACTGGAGTGCTTCTGTTAGCCGGCCTTGCCGGCTGCGGAGGCAGTCTCTTTCAACATAGCGATACAGCGGATGCAACCCTGAAGGCCAAACCTACCGTCGCCCTTTCGTCAGCAGAGGGCGTTCCACAGAAGTACGCCGCCAAAGTGAACGAGCAACTTATGGCGTCGATCAAGGCAAAAGGCGTCCAAATCGTCGACGCCAAGGATGCCCAATACATAATCAAGCCAAAATACGCAGCGGTGGCCGAGCCCAAGCACGGGACGAAGGTCACCTACGACATCGAAGTAACCGACAAGGCCGGCAACAAGATCCGGAGCATTGGGGGCGAGGAAATTGTGTCGGCCAAGCACGGCGGCGATTCCTGGAACCACGTCACCGAAGATGGCGTGCAACGGGCTGCCGCAAAATCCGCAACCGATGTGACGGCCTGGATCGACAATCCAAACGCTCCGGCCGCCGCTGTTGCAAGTGCCGCGCCAGCCCCGGCTGCTCCTGTAAAGGTCGCAGCACACACGGCGCCCAAGGCCGCGCCAGCGCAAACGGCATCCCTTGCAGCCGCGGTCGTGGCGCCTGCAGCAACTCCGGCGAAGCATAAGGCGCCAGCGGGTCCGGCAGAGGTGGTTGCTGTGGTTCCGTCGGTGACGGGAGCACCCGGCGACGGCAAAACGGCACTCGCCGAAGCTATGAAGCGCGCCTTGAAGCAGCAAGGCATAAAGCTTGCTTCAGCGGCCAAGGCTGGCACCTATAAGATCCAGGGCCAGGTCGAGCTTGGAGCCGCGGCTAACGGGCAACAGCCGATCACCATCCGTTGGGTGGTTGTCGACCCTGCCGGCAAGCAGATGGAAAAGACGGTCGTCCAAAACAACAAGATCGTGGCGGGAAGCCTGGATGGCGCTTGGGGTGAGACCGCGGATCAAGCAGCGGGTGCCGCCGCATCCGAGGTCACGAAGCTGCTTCAGAAGCCCGCGAGCGGCGAAGCCCACCAAGCGGCGAACGGCTCTGCTGGCTAACACCCCGCTGGCGTCATCCCGGAAACGCCAATGGCGTTATCCGGGATCGTTACGAACTTGGGCCGGCTTTTTTTACGATCCCGGATAGCCGCAAGCGGCTTCCGGGATGACGCCCGGGAAGCATTTAACCGGATTTCGTATAAGACCGAAGCGGCCGCGGGCAGCGGCAGCCCGCTCTCACATTCGCTGGTTTACATATAACGGGCGCGCTGATAGAAGCGCGCTCGTGTTTGTGTTATGTCAATGCTGTAACAAAAGGGACGCGTCATGAAGCTGGTCGCTGGCAATAGCAATCGGCCTCTGGCTCACGCCATCGCCGCCTATCTGAAGACGCCGCTCACGCAATGTCTGGTCCGGCGCTTTGCGGACATGGAAATCTTCGTCGAGGTGCAGGAGAACGTCCGGGGCGAGGATATTTTCATCATCCAATCCACGTCCTATCCGGCCAACGACAATCTGATGGAGCTTCTGATCCTGATCGATGCGCTGAAACGCGCCTCGGCGCGGCGCATCACTGCGGTCATCCCCTATTTCGGCTATGCGCGGCAGGACCGGAAGACGCTGCCGCGGACACCGATCTCGGCCAAGCTCGTGGCGAACATGATTACGCATGCCGGCGCCGACCGCGTGCTGACCGTGGACCTCCATGCGGGGCAAATCCAAGGTTTCTTCGACATCCCTACCGACAACCTTTATGCGGCGCCGGTGATGGTGCGCGATATCCGCAAGCAATTCACCAACGGCAACATAACCGTCGTGTCGCCGGACGTTGGCGGCGTCGTGCGTGCGCGGGGGCTCGCCAGCCGCATCGGCGCGCCGCTCGCCATCATCGACAAGCGCAGGGAGCAGCCGGGCGAGTCCGAGGTCATGAATGTGATCGGCAATGTCGCGGATCGCGCCTGCATCCTCATCGACGACATCATCGACTCGGGCGGCACGCTGTGCAACGCCGCGGACGCTCTCGTGCAGCGCGGCGCAAAGTCGGTCGTGGCCTACATTACGCACGGCGTTCTGTCGGGTGGCGCGGTGGCGCGGATCATGGCTTCCAAGATCGAGAAGCTGTTCATCACCGATACCATTGTGCCAACGGAAGCGGTGCGCGTCGCGGTCAATATTGAGGTGCTTTCGCTCGCGGGCCTGATCGGCGAGGCGATCGAGCGCACCTCGGACGAAAAGTCGGTCTCGACCCTGTTTTTCGAGTAGTTTAGCCCGTCTGAGCGCGCTTGGAAGGCGGCAAAGACAATAAGACCAGGACTTCGAGACCTTTTCCCTGCGGCGGAACGCCCAGGCGGATCTCGCCGCCATGCGATTGAATTATATCGCGCGCTATCGTGAGACCCAAGCCGGCGCCGCCGCGTTCCCGGTTGCGTGAATTGTCCAGACGCCGGAAAGCCTCGAACGCCTGATCGGCTTTCTCCGGGGGAATGCCCGGTCCATCGGCGAAGGCATCATGGGGGCTGCTTCAACCGTTTGCGACTGCCGCGATTGGAAATGAGGCCCATCAACTTATTGTCTTTCGTCCCGCTTGCCCTTATAGAGGTGGATTGAAACACCCCGAGTGCCGAAGGTTCGCGAGCGCTTCCTCGCCGCACAATCGCGCTCACCTAGCAAAATGCAAAGAGAAGATCATGGCGGAGCTTATCGAACTCAAGGCAACCGCGCGCGAAGGTACTGGCAAGCTTGCCAACCGCGCGCTCAGGGCGACGAAAATGGTCCCCGCAGTCGTTTACGGCGGCGAAAGCGGCCCGGCAAACGTGGCGATCGAATACAAACTTGTGTGGCAGCACTATCAGACCGGGCATTTCCTCTCTACCGTCTATCTGCTCGACGTAGACGGGAAAAAGGAGCGCGTGATCCCGCGCGACATTCAGGTCGATCCGGTGCGCGATTTCCCGATCCATGTGGATTTCATGCGTGTCACCCGGACATCCCGGATCGACGTAGCTCTGGCCGTCCATTTTGTGAACGAGGACGCTTCTCCAGGCCTCAAGCGCGGCGGTGTGCTGAATATCGTCCGTCACGAGGTTGAGTGCTCGTGCCCGGCGGATGCGATCCCGGAAGGCATCACCGTGGATCTGACCGGTCTCGATATCGGCGACAGCGTTCATATCTCCGCCATTAAACTGCCGGAAGGTATCACGCCTGTGATTGCCGACCGCGACTTCACCATTGCCTCGATCGCAGGCTCCTCAGCTCTGAAGCCTGAGACCGCCGCCGAGCCTGCCGAAGAGGCAAAGGAAGAATAACCGTCACGCTTTTTGCATCGGCTTCGGCATCAGTCGTGGAAGAGACGGGAAACAGAGCATGAAACTGATAGTCGGATTGGGCAATCCAGGTGAGAAATACGCCGGCAATCGCCATAACATCGGTTTTATGGCGATTGACGAGATCGCACGCGGTTACACCTTCGGGGCTTGGAAAAAGCGCTTCCAGGGCTTGGCCGCGGAGGGGCAGATCGGGACCGAAAAATGTATCCTGCTTAAGCCGGCGACCTTTATGAACGAGAGCGGGCGGTCGGCTGGCGAAGCGATGCGCTTCTATAAGCTTTCGCCCTCAGACGTGATCGCGATCCACGATGAGCTCGACCTGAAGCCTGGCACGGTGCGCGTGAAGACCGGCGGAGGCAATGCGGGCCATAACGGCTTGAAATCGCTTTCGGCTTACATCGGCAACGACTACAAGCGCGTGCGCCTTGGCATTGGGCATCCAGGCGACAAGGCGCAGGTCATCCATTACGTGCTGCAGGATTTCGCCAAGGCCGACCGGCAATGGCTCGAACCCTGCCTCGAAGGCATTGCCCGCGGCATGGCCCGGCTCGTCGAGGGAAGCGAGGCCGCTTTTTTGAGTGAAGCCGCCCGCGGGCGCGCAGCCCCGGCAGCGGCGAAATTGAACGGCGCAGGCGCACCGGCGACGGCTAAAGTTAGTGCAGCGCCGCCTAAGATTGAGGCAACTCCAGCCGATGCGATGGGAGCCACGTCGGTTGCTGCTGCTGGAGCCTTCCAGGGGGCCGGGGCCGCTCGCGTCGCCTCGATACAGGTTGTTGCATCACGCGAAGGCGCCGGAGGAGGAGCAGTTTCGACAGCGGTTATGATGCCCGAGCCAGTACGGCCGGCGCCAATTTCCGCCGAACCGGCCGCGAAAATCGAGCGTGCGCCAGAGCCCGCCCCAGCACCGCGAGTTCAAACCGCAACTATGCCGGAGGCTGCGCGGGAGCCAGCCGCCGCAGTCAAGCAAAAGGCCGCACCTGCACAAGAGAACAAGGGCGGGTTTTTGGGCTGGTGGTTCAGGAAGCGCATCCGGGGCAGTTCTGGGCATTGAGATAGAGGAACTCTGGCGAGACCCGGAATTCACGCCCACCCAGAGGCGCGGCCGCCCAGCTTAGTGTAAAAGGACGCTGACAAACTCTCCATGGGCTTCAAATGCGGTATTGTTGGATTGCCAAACGTCGGCAAGTCCACTCTTTTCAACGCGCTCACGCAGACGGCTGCGGCGCAAGCGGCAAATTATCCCTTTTGCACCATCGAGCCGAATGTCGGCGAGGTTCCGGTGCCGGACGAGCGGCTGGAAAAGATTGCGGCCATCGCAAAATCCCAGGCGATCCTTCCGACACGGCTGACCTTTGTCGATATCGCGGGCCTCGTCCGCGGCGCATCGAAAGGCGAGGGCCTTGGCAATCAGTTCCTGGCGAACATTCGCGAGGTTGACGCGATCGCCTATGTGCTGCGCTGCTTCGAGGATGACGATGTGGCGCATGTCGAGGGCCGCGTGGACCCAATTGCGGATGCGGAAACCGTCGAGACCGAGCTCATGCTCGCCGATCTCGATAGCCTTGAGCGCCGCCGGAACACCGTCGAGAAAAAGGCGAAAGGCCAGGACAAGGAAGCCAAAGCCCAGCTCGCCCTCATCGACATCGCGCTCAAATATGTGTCCGAAGGCAAGCCAGCCCGGCTCGCCCTTGCCGAGATCCCGGAATCCGAGCATCGGGCGTTCCAACAATTGCAGCTTCTGACCTCGAAGCCGGCGCTATATGTCTGCAACGTGGACGAGGTCCACGCCGCGACCGGGAACGCTTACTCGAAAACGGTACAAGAGCATTTCCACGGCGAGGGCGTGGAGGTGGTTGTGATCTCGGCCAAGATCGAAGCCGAGCTGGCGCAGCTCGATGAGGAGGAACGCAAACTTTATCTCGCCGACCTCGGCTTGAGCGAACCGGGCCTCAACCGCATGATCGCCGCGGGCTATCACCTGCTGGGCCTCATCACCTATTTCACCGCCGGACCGAAAGAGACGCGCGCCTGGACCATCACCAAGGGTACGGCTGCGCCGGGCGCTGCCGGGGTGATCCATTCCGACTTCGAGAAAGGCTTCATCCGCGCCGAAACCATCGCCTATCGCGACTTCGTGACGCTCGGCGGCGAAGCTGGCGCGAAGGAAGCGGGCAAGATGCGCCTTGAAGGCAAGGATTACACCGTGCACGACGGCGACATCATGCACTTCCGCTTTGCGAATTGAACCTAACTGCACGCCCCTCACCCTGTCCCTCTCCCCACGGAGAGGGGACGGCGTCTCAGCGGCTGCGACCTACTCCCTGCCCCTTGGGAAAGTGCTGGGGTGAGGGGCTCGCGATATGCGCCACTCATTTTCTCCGCACGATGCTGGGTAGAAAAGCTGTTTCTGCTTGAGGAAAAAGGCCTCGTCCGCAAAACTTGCAAGGGCAAGATTTTCAATTCGAGGCCGATGCTGGACGCTGGAGAGGATCTGCTGCGCGCGACCAAGGGACAGCGCTTCGGCGCGATCCTGGCCGATCCGCCCTGGCAGTTTCAAAACAAAACAGGGAAGGTGGCACCGGAACACCGCCGGCTGAACCGCTATTCCACGCTTACGCTCGACGAGATCGCTTCGCTGCCGGTAGCGAAGGCCGCCGCAGAGACGAGCCACCTCTACTTGTGGGTGCCGAACGCGCTCCTGCCCGATGGCCTCGCGGTGATGAAGGCCTGGGGCTTCTCCTACAAGTCCAACATCGTCTGGCACAAGATCCGCAAGGATGGCGGGCCGGATGGCCGGGGGGTCGGCTTTTATTTCCGCAATGTGACGGAGTTGCTGCTTTTCGGCGTGCGCGGCAAAAACGCGCGGACGCTGCCGCCGGGCCGCCGCCAGGTGAACTATCTTGCAACGAGGAAACGCGAGCACAGCCGCAAGCCTGACGAGCAATATGCGCTTATCGAGGCGTGTTCTTCCGGGCCGTTCCTTGAGCTGTTCGCGCGCGGTATCCGCAAAGGCTGGGAATGCTGGGGCGCCGAAGCCAACGGCGATTACGAGCCGAGCTGGGCTACTTACAAATCCACAAGCTGCTGCCCGGCTCAACCAAAAAGCGCAACCGCTTTTCCCGAAGCGGAGACGGAGCTCTGTCATCTTCCGCAACGGGAGAAGGAAGGGCGGAATCCCCTCTCTCCTCCCGGGAGAGGGGCTGGGGTGAGGGGGGACTTTCCCATGGCTCTGCGAGCACTCAGAAAACTCCGGCGGTTCTGGAGCTGTGTGCGGGTGCGGGCGGCCAAGCCTTGGGGCTTGAGCAGGCGGGGTTCAGCCACACCGCGCTGGTCGAGATCGACGCCGATGCCTGCCGGACGCTGCTGCACAACCGGCCTAGCTGGAACGTCATTCAAGGCGATATCGCGGCATTCGATGCCAAACCCTACCGCGGCGCCGGGCTCGTCGCGGGGGGGTTGCCTTGTCCACCCTTCTCTGTCGCAGGAAAGCAGCGGGGCGAGGCGGATGAACGCAATCTCTTCCCGGCGGCATTCCGCATTATTCAGGAAGTGCAGCCCAAAGCGGTGATGATCGAAAATGTCCGGGGCCTGCTCGACAAGCGCTTCGATTATTACAGGGAGCTGATCCGCGCCCGCCTTGGCAGGCTGGGCTATGAAACGCGCTTCGAACTCGTGAATGCGGCAGACTTCGGCGTGCCTCAGAACCGGCCGCGCGTATTCATTATCGGCCTTCTGGCACCGTATGCGGCTGCCTTTGCGGTGCCCAAAAAAAGCTGCTGGACATTTCCGTTGGTGATGCCTTGTACAGCCTTATGCAAAGCGAAGGCTGGCGAGGGGCGCAAGATTGGCGGAAGACCGCCTCGGGCCTGGCGCCCGCAATCGTTGGTGGTTCGAAAAAGCACGGCGGGCCGGATCTTGGGCCGACGCGCGCGCGCGCAGCCTGGGCGGCACTTGGCGTGGATGGCAAGGGCCTTGCAGATCGGGCGCCTTCGGAAGATTTCGCCGGTCTTCCAAGATTGACCGTCCCCATGGCAGCGCGGATTCAGGGGTTTCCAGATAGCTGGACGTTCACCGGCGGGAAGACCGCGGCCTACCGTCAGGTAGGCAATGCCCTTCCGCCGCCTTTGGCCTTGCACGTGGCGCAAGCCATCCACGATGCACTTTGCGAAGAAAAATCTTCGCAGCTCTCTTTAGCCGGTCATGGCCGATAAGCTCAACGCTATAGAGCGAAGCCGGAACATGGCTTCGATCCGCAGCAAAGACATGAAGCCCGAGCTTGCCGTGCGGAAGCTGGCGCATGCGCTGGGCTTCCGCTTTCGCTTGCACCGCAAGGATCTGCCGGGCAAGCCGGACCTCGTTTTTCCCAAATACCAGGCGGTAATCTTTGTGCATGGGTGCTTTTGGCATCAGCATGCTGAACCGCGCTGCCTGGATGGACGGCCGCCAAAATCGAACCTCGCTTATTGGGGGCCGAAGCTCGCCCGCAACGCGGAACGCGACGCATCCAGCCGGCAAATGCTGGAGGCCCAAGGCTGGCGCGTCCTTGTCGTCTGGGAATGCGAAACCAAGGATGCACAAGCCCTGGCCGCGAAGATTGTGGGCTTCCTGAAGCCTGATCCTTGCTCTGATCGTCATCCCGGAAAACGCTTCAGCGTTTATCCGGGATCGTAAAAAGCATTGGCTTAAGTTCGTAACGATCCCGAATAACGCCTTTGGCGTTTCCGGGATGACGCTGTATGACCTCTATTCCGCCGCTTGGGGCGCAGGCGCCTCATCGGGGAGATCGCCTTGGAGGTTGCCGGCCCGGACGAGCCGCTGGAAAACGCCGCCTGCGCCGGCCAGTTCCGCGTAAGAGCCCGCCTCGACGATCCGGCCGTGTTCCATCACCAGAATTTTCTGCGCGTCCGCAGCAGTGGATAGCCGGTGCGCGATGAGGAAGGTGGTGCGGCCCCGCCGCACGGCATCGAGCGCCCGTTTGATCTTGGCTTCCGTTTCGTTGTCGAGCGCGCTCGTTGCTTCGTCGAGGATAAGGATGGGCGCGTTTTTTAGGATCGCGCGCGCAATCGCGATGCGCTGGCGCTCGCCGCCCGAGAGCGCGATGCCGCGTTCCCCGATCACGAATTCATAGCCGCCAGGTTTGGCGCAGATGAAGGAATGGGCTTCCGCAAGGCGCGCCGCCGTTTCGATCTCTGCGTCCGTCGCCGCCGGACGGCCGACCCTGATATTCTCCGCGATGGATCTGTTGAAGAGGCCGGCATCCTGAAAGACCACCGCGACCGACTGCCGGAGCGAGGCGAGGGTAGCGTCGCGGATATCCATGCCGTCGATCAAGACACGGCCCTCTTGAGGATCGCGAAGGCGCTGAAGCAGGGCAAGCGTCGTGGTCTTGCCAGATCCCGTGGGCCCCACAAGGGCGACCGTCTCCCCTGGAACCGCCTCGAAGCTCAAATCGAAAACGCCCTGCCGGCTGCGGGGAAAACAGAACGTCACGTTCTCGAATTTTACGCGCCCCTCGACGTTTTCCAAGGGTACGGCGCCGGGCCTTTCGATAGTGCCGCCGGCGGTGTCGAGAAGCCCAAAAAAACTTGCCAGCGATGGGGCCTGGAGAGAGACCCGCGCGACAAAGCTCGAAAGCTGGTCCAGCTTGCTGATGAGGAGATTCGCAAAGCCGACAAAGGCGACGATCTCTCCGACGGAAACCTCGCCGCGTTCGGCAAGAACGGCGCCCATGGCAAACACGGCCACCATTGCGACCGTGGCCGAGGTGCGCGTCAAAACCGTCAGCATCCCCCACCAGGTCAGCACCGGATATTGAGCCCTCAGCAGGTCAGCCATCAAGCTGCGAAGCGCGCTCGTCTCGTCCATCAGCCTGGTATAGCTTTGCACGATCATGACGTTGCCGATGACGTCGCCCACCCTGCCAAATACGTTCTGGTGATATTGCTCGACATTGGCTTGGCCGCCGTGCGTCCGTTTAATGACGATGTAATTTGCCAGGAAATAGAACAACGCTAGCACCGCCAGTAGGGCGGCGAGGCGCTTATCGATTGAGAGCGCGGCGGGGATGAGCAGAACAACGCTAGCGATTGCGGTCAAATGCTCGCGCAAGAAGGACAGCCAAAGCGCGAAAAGCTGATCCGACCCAGCGAGCAAAATGCCGACGACGCGCCCGGAGCCTTGCTCCGCGTGATAGCTGAACGGAAGCGTTATGGCACGCTCGAAGGCCTGGCTAAGTGCGGCGAGCCTCTGCCGGTGGGCGAGTTTGTCGGCCATGACGGCGAGCGCGGCACTGGCGATGATGTTGAACAGCCCGAGCACGGCCCAAAGCCCGATGATCGGGAAGGCCTGTCCGCCCTTCGACAAAGCATCGACCACGCGCCCGAACAATACCGGCTCTGCGAGTTGTACAACAGCGATCGCAATGCCCGCGAAGACAAGCGAAAACGCAAGCATGCGCTCTGAGGAAAGCATGCCAAGCGCGCGAAGATAGACTCTGCCGATACCCATAAAGGCCCTACGGAGGCGTTACTCAATTATTTCATAATGACGAACGCACTAAGTGTTGTCCATGTGCCTGCGCAGCGCCAAAAAAGAGCGGCTTTGTTTCGATGCGGCACGCGCTCGCCATTCGAGACAAGTCGCTGGCCGCTGGGTGTCGATTCGTCTCTCGGTCGAAAGCGCACTTTATCCGCGCCGGAACCCGGAGAATTCAGGGTCGTTCAGACAGAATGAACGCTGGAGGAGGACGTCATGACGGTTGAATTGAACCATACAATCGTGTGGTCACGCGATAGCGCTGCATCGGCGGCGTTCCTTTCGGGAATACTGGGCCTGCCCTCGCCCCAGCGTTTCGGGCCATTTCAAGTGGTCGCTATGGAAAACGGCGTAAACTTGGATTTTATGGACAAGGATGGAGATATCGCGGGGCAGCATTACGCATTCTTGGTGAGCGAGGAGGAATTCGACCGCATCTTCGGCCGTGTGAAGGAACGGGGCCTCCGATATTGGGCCGATCCAGCAATCACCAAAGAGGGAGAAATCAACACCCACGATGGCGGGCGCGGGTTCTATTTCAAGGACCCGGATGGTCACATGCTAGAGGTTATCACCCAACCTTATGGCAGCGGCGCGTAAGCCAGCACACGGCCTTCGTTCCTCCTTGATGGAAATCAATGCAGCTAAACAGCAATGCAGGCCATTGTCGGGGATACTTGGGCTGAGCGAGAGGCGCGATGTGTCGGAGAATGTTTCGCGGCGTTCGTTTATTCAAGGTTCCGCTCTAACAACGGTGGGGGCGGCCATGGCGGACGCGGCATCGGCAATCTTAGGACAAGCAGCGGAAGCGGAGCCTGCCGCCCCGGAGGTAGCCGGACCCGAAGCGGTTCCGGTCAGCTTGACGGTCAACGGTGCCAAACATACGCTCATGATAGAGCCGCGCATGACGCTCGCGGAAGCGTTGCGCGGTCCGCTGGGGCTGACAGGGACCAAGGTCGCTTGCGACCGGGGGGCTTGCTCAGCCTGCACAGTTTTGCTCGACGGCGCACCTGTCTGCTCTTGCATGACCCTCGCCATCGGCGTTGGTGCGCGCAGCATCACAACGATCGAGGGTTTGGCTCACGGCGACGTATTGCATCCGGTGCAGGCCGCCTTCATCGAGCATGACGCGGTGCAATGCGGCTTCTGCACGCCCGGTATGGTAATGAGCTGCGCGGCTCTCTTGGACGGCACGCCAGACCCCACCGCAGAGGAGGTCAAGGCCGCGATAAGCGGGCACTTTTGCCGGTGCGGCACCTACCCGCATGTCATATCCGCCACACTCGCCGCAGCGAAAGCGCAGAAGGCCTGACCATGGCGAAGGACGAGACCCGCATCGAAACATTTCCCTTCGGCATCGCGAGCGCCGGTTTGAGCGAGGTAAAGCGGGAGGTTCCTGCCGATGAGCCTCCGCCGCTGCCGGTAAACGCGGAACTTTCCGTGATCGGTAAGCCGGTGCCCCGCATCAGTGCGCGGGCGAAGGTCACGGGTGCGACGCGCTACACGGTGGATATCAGCCTGCCGGGTATGCTCTATGCCAGGATTTTGCGTTCGCCTCATCCCCACGCAGAGGTGCGCGCCGTGGACACAACTGCGGCCATGCCGCATCCGGGCGTGCGTGCTGCCATGGCCATTGCGCAGCCGGGTGCGTTAATGCGCTACATCGGAGTGCCTGTCGCCGCCGTCGCCGCCACCTCGATGGCCGCCGCGGCCGAAGCGGTCCGGCTGATCCGCGTGGACTACAAGCCGCTTGCCTTCATCGCCGATATGGATAAGGCGCGGGAGGCGGACGCGCCCCCGGTTTTCGACGCCGCAACAGCGCCCAAAGGCCACCCCTCCGGATGGCCCTCGCCCCCAGGCTTGCCTCTCAATGGCAACGTTCGCGGCCCAAGCATCGCCAAACGCGGCGATGCGGCACAAGGGTTCTCTCAGGCAGAAATCACCGTGGAGGGCGAATATCAAACCCATGTGCAGACGCATTGCTGTGCGGAGCCGCATGGCATTGTGGCCGACTGGCGCAGCGACGGGCTTACCATCTACATGTCGACGCAGTTCACCGCGGGCGTGCGCGACGAGCTGGCCGAGGCCTTTGGCCTCCCGCTCAACCGCGTGCGTGTGATCGTCGACGGCATGGGCGGCGGTTTCGGCTCGAAATCCTCCCTCGGCAACTATGGGCGTATCGCGGTTTTATTGTCGCGTCAGGCCAATGCGCCGGTGCGGCTGATCCTTACCCGCCAAGAGGAGCAGATGGATGCGGGAAACCGCCCAGCGACGTGGCAGCGCTTGCGCATCGGCGCGAGGAGAGACGGATCGCTGACCGCAATCTCGCTCCTAAGCTATGGCACCGCCGGCGTGGCGCTTGGCGCGGGCGTCGGGTTCGTAGCCGAAGGGCTTTATACCTGCCCCAATTTCGAAGGGGCGCAGCACGACGTGTTCATCAATGCGGGGCCGGGTTGCGCAATGCGCGCGCCAGGTAACGCGCCGGGCGCTTTCGGGATGGAGCAGGCCATCGACGAGCTTGCCGGGAAGCTCTCCTTCGACCCGGTTCTCTTGCGCGACCGCATCGATCCAAGCCCGGTGCGGCGCGAAGAAAGGCGCATCGGCGTTGAACGGATCGGCTGGCAGCGGCGGCGCGCGCCGGGTTCAGACCCGGGGCCGGTGAAGCGCGGGATCGGCATGGCGCAGTCGATTTGGGGCGCTCTTGTGCAGCTCAATTCGGCCTGCGAAGTGCGCGTCATGCGCGACGGCACGGTCGAGGTATTGTCCAGCGTGCAGGACATCGGGACCGGCATCGGCACCGTAATGGCCCAGACCGTCGCCGAAGTCATGGGCCTGCGCCCCGAAGACATCGCCGTGCGCATCGGCGATACCGAGTTCCCTGCCGGGCCGCCCTCCTACGGAAGCCGCACCACGGCGTCTACTACTGCTCCAGCGCGGACGGCGGCGTGGCGTGTTCTGCAATCGCTTTTCAGAGAGGCCGCGTTGCGATTGAATGCCAGCGCCGGCACTTTGTTAGCGCGCGGCGGGCGCATCATGGTCCAGGACGATCCCAGCCGCAGCATGAGCTTCAAGGAGGCTGCTTCCCTGCTCCGCACCGGCCGCATCAGCGCGGTGGCATCGCGCGCGGATGACTATGGCGGCTTCCGCCGGAAAATGGGCGACGCCGCGATGGCACAGCAGGATCTGGGAGGCGTCCAGTTCGCTGAGGTCGCCGTCGATACGGAAACGGGCATTATCCGGGTCGAGCGGGTTGTTGCTGTCCAGGATTGCGGCCGGCCGATGAACCCGAAGCTCTTGGAGAGCCAGGTTCAAGGCGGCGTGCTGATGGGCCTCTCTTACGCGCTTTTCGAGGAGCGCATCCTCGACCAGCATACGGGCCGCATGGTGAACCCCGATCTTGAGCAATATAAGCTCGTTGGTGCTCGCGAAACGCCCGAAATTGACGTCGTGGTTCTGGAAAACTACCAGGGCCGGAGCGCCACCGATGCCTATGGCATCGCCGAGCCGGCCAACGTCGCCACTGCGCCCGCGATTGCGAATGCCGTCTATAACGCCATCGGCGTAAGGCTGAAATGCTTGCCGATGACGCCTGCTGCGGTGCTGGCCGCACTGGGCAAAATTCCATCAGGGAGCTGAACCATGCACCCCTTCGCTTGGGTAAGTGCCCGAAACCCCGCCGAGGCAGCCGGATCGGTATCGGCGGCTGTGGCCGATCTGATGACGCTTCCGGCTAGCCGCAGGCCCAGGCGAAGGCTCGGTTATTATGGCAGGCGGCATCGACCTTCTCGACCTGATGAAGGAGAACCTGCTCGCGCCTGCCAGGATCGTGAGCCTGAGCGGAGTTTCTGGCCTTGACACCGTCAGCGAAGATGGAAAAGGCGGCCTGCGCATCGGCTCGATGGTCACGCTTGCCCACCTCGCCAGCCATTCCGCCTTGGGCGAGCGCTACCCGGCTCTTGCCTCTGCTGCGGGCTCGTCGGCAAGCCCGCAGATCCGCAATGCCGCAACCCTTGGCGGCAATCTTTTGCAGCGGCCGCGCTGCTGGTATTTCAGGGCGGCGGAATTCCGGTGCCTGAGAAGGGGCGGCGGGCATTGCTTCGCGATCCCCGGCGAAAATCAGTATCACGCAATCTTCGATAATAGGCTGTGCGCCATAGTCCATCCATCCACGGCCGCAACCGTGCTCGTTGCGCTCGGCGCGGCCTTGGAACTCGCCGATGCGCAAGGCTCTGTCCGGCGCGTTTTGCTCGAAGACTTCCTCGTTCGCCCAGACCGGGATTTGCAACGCGAGAACGATCTGAAGCCGCAAGAGCTGCTCACCGCGGTTATCCTACCGCCGCAGCCCGCGGGCGTCCGCATGGCACATCTGAAGCAGGGCGAAAAGGACTCCTTCGATTGGCCGCTCGCGGACGTGGCCGTTGTGCTCGATTTTGCGCCGGAGGGGCAGTGCAAGAGCGCTGGCGTGGTTCTTGGGGCTGCGGCCCCGGTGCCGCACCGGGCCAAGGCGGCTGAGGCCGCTCTTGCCGGCAAGCGGATCGATGAAAGCGTGGCCAGGGAGGCGAGCCGCGCCGCGTTGACCGGCGCGACGCCGCTCGCCAAGAACGCCTATAAGTTGCCGCTGTTCGAATCCCTTGTCCGGCGAGCGATCCTCAAGGCCGTTGCCGTTGCGTGATTTCACGCAATTGCCCGCAACCCGGGAGTTGAAAAATGCTGACCAGACGGCAGGCCACTGCGGGCCTCGTGGCGAGTGCGGCTCTTGCGGCTTCACCCAACCTCGTGGCCGCGCAAGAACAAAAACCCATCGCGCTGCCCCCGCCGCGGACTGGAGGGGGAATGCCTCTGATTTCCGCCCTCAAATTGCGCCGCTCCACCCGGGAGTTTTCGGAGTGGCCGCTTCCTACGCAGGTGCTCTCCGATCTGCTGTGGGCCGCATTCGGCGTCAACCGGCCGGACGGCGGCCGCACCGCCCCCTATTGGCGCCACGTCATGGTGATCGACATCTATGCCGTTATGGCCAATGGCGTATGGCTTTACGAACCCGGCGCCCACACGCTCTTGCCCTATCTGCCCGGCGACATTCGCGCCGCCACGGGTTTACAGGACTTCGCCGCCAAAGCGCCCCTCAATCTTGTCTATGTCGCCCACAGCGAGAGGATGCAGGACGCTTCCCCGGAAGACCGGCGTCTTTACGCCTCGGTCGACACGGGATTTATCGGGCAGAACGTCTATCTGTTCTGCGCCTCGGAAGGGCTGGCGACCGTGTTTCGAGGAGCCGTAGATTATAAGAAGCTCGCGGAGGCGATGAAGCTGCCGGACGATCAGTTCGTCACCTTCGCGCAAACCGTCGGATATAAGCGGACGTGATTGCCGCCCCGATTGAAATCACCGTCATTGCGAGCGAAGCTATGCAATCCAGGGATAAGTCACTGATGCCGCTATGGATCGCCGCGCGGCAACAGCCGCCTCGCGATTGACGTTTAGGTCCGGCTGAGCGTCCGCCGCGCTAACGCAACAGCTCTCCGATCGCCGCGTCGATGCTGTCGAGCGTCAGCGGAAACATGCGGTTTTCCATGATCTCCTGGATTATTTTCACGGATTGGGTGTGGTGCCAATAGCGCTCCACCATCGGGTTCAGCCAGACGGCGTGCTTGTAGATATTGAGAACGCGCCCAAGCCAGACCTGCCCGGCTTCCTCATTCATATGCTCGACCGAGCCGCCCGGGATTAAAATCTCGTAGGGGCTCATGGCGGCGTCGCCGACAAAGATCACCTTATAGTCCGCCGGATAGGTGTTCAGCACCTCATAGGTGGGCACGCGCTCCTCCGAGCGCCGCTGGTTCTTCCGCCATACGCTTTCGTAGAGGCAATTGTGGAAGTAATAATAATCCATGTGCTTGAACTCGGAGCGGGCGGCGGAAAACAGCTCCTCGCATTCGCGGATGTGAAAATCCATCGAGCCGCCCACGTCGAAGAACAGCAGCACTTTCACGGTGTTGCGCCGCTCGGGCCTGAACGCGATGTCGAGATAGCCCTTGTGCGCGGTGCCCTTGATCGTGTTGTCGAGGTCCAACTCGTCCGCAGCACCGGCGCGCGCGAAGCGGCGCAGGCGCCTCAGCGCAAGTTTGATGTTGCGCGTGCCGAGTTCCACCTCGCCGTCGAGGTCTTTGTAATCGCGCCGGTCCCATACCTTTACCGCGCGGAAATTGCGGTTCTTGTCCTGGCCTATGCGCACCCCTTCCGGGTTATAGCCATAGGCGCCGTAGGGCGAGGTGCCGCCCGTGCCGATCCATTTCGACCCGCCCTGATGGCGCCCTTTCTGCTCGGCGAGGCGCTTTTTCAGCTCCTCCATGATCTTGTCCCAGCCGCCAAGCGCTTCGATCTGCGCCTTCTCTTCCTCGGTGAAATATCGCTCCCCGAGCGCGCGCAGCCATTCTTCCGGGATATCGGCCGAGACGCCTTCGAGTGCGCTTTCAAGCCCTTTGAAGACATGGCCGAAGACGCGGTCGAACTTATCGAGATGGCGCTCGTCCTTCACCAGTGACGCCCGTGAAAGATAGTAGAAATCGTCGATGCGCTTGCCGGCGATGCCAACGTCCACCGCGTTCAGGAAGGTAAGATATTCCTTCACGCTCACCGGGATGGCCGCTTTTTTCAGCTCGTAGAAAAAATTGAGAAACATGGCACCCTATTTTCGCCTCGCCCCGAATGGGAACCGCCAGCCCTTGGCCTGAGATGGCGGGCTTTCCTGAACCGCGCTCGCTTGGGGCGCCGGTTCCGCTACCTCTAGGCTCGAAAGCCTATCGAGAAGCGAGCTGCCGCTGCGCCCGGGCCTTTCGCGGACTGGTCTCTCCTCCGTTTTAGCGTGCTCGTAAGCGTCTATCGAACCTTCCTCGTGCTCCTCTGCACTCTCCGCAAGCAGCTCCTTAAACGATGCTTTTTTGAGGCCTTCGGAATAAGAGACCCGCGGCTTGGCTGGTTTCGCCGGCTTTGCGGGCTTTGCTTTGGGAGCCGGTTTTTGTGCGCGGTCCCCCTCCGCCAGGTTGGCGTTTCCCAGGACGAGATCGCGCAAGCGCACTTCCCCATCTTTCGGGGCGCCTGCCAGGATCGGTTCGTCCGGCAGAGCTTTCGGCCGAGGGTCATGGCTCGCGGGTTTGCGCCGGCGGCGTCCTTGCAGGTCCGCTTGCCCCAAATTGCCGCCCGAATAGGACGACGCCGGAAGAAGCAGAACCCTCAAGGGCTGTTCGGGCTCCTGGGGGGCAGGCTCGGGGGCGGGAGCCACGCCGGCGCCTGCGGGAAGCGGCGCTAGCCGCTTATGTTCCGCTGGGGTGAGTTTGGCCTGCAGAATTTGAAGGCCAGCGATCAAATAAGCGATGCCCACCACCAGCCCTTGCCGGCCCTGATGGAGCAGGCCGCTTGAAGTTTCGCGGAACTGCTCGGCCCGCCGCTCAAGCTCGAGACGAGTGAGAAATTGCTTGCCCCTTTCGGACAGGCCGGGCGCGCGCGAGAGCAGCTCGGCGTAGCGCGCCCTAAGCTCCTGCGCCTCAATCACGAACTCGTAATGCCGCTTCAAGCCTTGGCCGCCTTGGCGCGCAAGGCCCCCGGCCCGCTCGAAGGCGTTGGCGAACTGCCCCGGCATGACCGCGCGCGTCCGGCGCAACTCTTCCGCGGCGCCTTTCAGCCCCTTCGAAGTCACGGCCCGAGCCAGGCTTCGCGCCGTCGCCGCCGCGTCGCCAAGCAGGTAGCGAACCTCTCGCAACGCAATGGCCGTTCCCTTGATAAGGCCCCAGGGAACCGCGATCAACTCGCCCGCGGTGGGGAAGCGGCTCTTCTCCAGTTCCGCAGCGATGGCGCCTTCTGCCTGCGCCTTAAATGCGAGTGCATCCTCACGGGCAATGGAAAGCCTTAAGACGACCGGATCGCGGCCGCCGGATTCGTCCGCCAGAGCCGTATCGTCTTTGAACAAGAGCGCGCGCGCTTCGGCCTGAAACGCCTCGAACGCCTTAGCGTCCGCAAACTCCGGCCCGAGCTCGCGGATGCCATCCATCAAAAAGATCTCGGAAGCGGCCCAGAAGTCGCGCCGGATTTGCAGGATCTCCGACAGCGCTAGAAAATTGGGCACATCGAAGGTTTGCTGGACCTTTTTCTTGGTCGCGTTGACGCGCTCAAAAAACCCGCTCTGCGCTTCGATTTTATTGAGGAGGCTGCGGACGTCCTCACGCAGCGTTTCCTCCGGCTTCCCCGGATTGAACCTGTAGTTGCCCTGAGCAGTGACGCTGTCGGAAGCCCTCGTTCTGATCGCTGCAAAGATCGGGCCGGCCTCATCGATCAGAGCGATCGCGCTGCCAAGCAGCCGCGTTTGCTTGGAGCCGTCGCGGCGGCGGAAAAGCCTATAAACAAGCCAAAGCAAAAAGCTGACGGTCAGCCACAAGGCCATCACCGCTGCCAAGGATGAAAATGTTTTCATCGGTGCATAGTCCCGCTTTTACGGCGGTGATAAACCCTACCGGCCTTGCCGGGAGCGTCTCGCCACGGTTTGTGGCAAGACTTCATCCGGCGCCCCGAAATGCGAGAAGTAGCGTGTATCGATGGCGGACACCGGTAGAATCACAAGGACATCCGTCGTTCCAAATTGCCGGTCCACCACCGCGCCATCGCCGATATAGGCGCCCAGCCGCAGATAACCCTTGATAAGGGGCGGCATCGCTTTCAGCGCCTCCTTAACATTCACTTCCTCTTTGGGCATCATGTTCATATCGACCTTCAGCCCGGGATGCGCGGAAGCGAGCCATTCCTGCGGCGCGCGCGAATAGTGATGGAGGAAGCTCAAGGCCAGGGCGTGCTCCTTCGGGTCTGTGCCCGGGAAGCTTGCACATCCGAGCATGGCACCCACACCATGCTCGCGGATGTAGGTCCAAAGGCCTTGCCATAAAAGCTCCACGGTGCGCCGGTTCCTGTACGGCTTCAAAACGCAGGAGCGGCCAAGCTCCATAAAGTAGTTGGAATCACGCTTGCGCGCTATGAGAGGGGCGATGTCATATTCGCCCTGCGTGTAAAATCCCTGGTTCTTTTCGGCAATGTCCTGCAGGAGGACGCGATAGGTTCCAACCACCTTGGAGCGCCGCAGCAAGGGCCGCTTTCCCGAACGCTCCACCAACCTATCGATAACAAGGAGGTGGTCGCAAATGGCGTCGTAATCGTCTTCGTCGCGCTTCTTGAGCGAGATCCTTGCGTCCGGAACCGCCGCCATTTCGCGGTAGAACACGTCAAAGCGCAGACGCTGGGCCTTTTTGATATCCGAGATCGAGCGGGCCAAGCGGACTTCGAGGTTGCCGATGCGGCCATAGACCTTCACCGGCTTCCGTAGCGGGAAAAGCGGAAAACCCCGCCTTCGCTTGGTGGCAAGCCGCAATAGCGCAAGCGGCTGTGCCCGCAAGGATTTGAACCCGCCCGCAGGCTTCTTCAAACGTAAGCGCATGAAACCTCAATTCTCAGCCACGGCACCCTTTCAGGCGTCCATGGCGTTCCCCCGGCCCGCTTCAGGCATCGCCCCAAGAATCCGGTACAAACGATATTACGGTATTGGCACATCGCCGCAAGAGGCACCGCGAAGTGCCGGCTTTCCCAGCAAAAAGGGGACAGCCGGCAAGGCTAAGCGGGTGCGCCTAACTCGCATCGAGAAGCCCAAGCAGGCGTTCGCGAATAGTGAGTTTGTCCTCGTCGCTGACGACCTTCTTCCTGTCGCGGCCGGTCACGTAGAAAACGTCAACCGCTTTTTCGCCAAAGGTGGCGATATGCGCCGAGGCGATGTCGAGCCCCAGGTCGCTTAGTCCGCGAGCCAAATCGAACAACAGGCCCGGCCGGTCGAGTGCGTGAACCTCGATCACGGTCAGCTCCTCCGATGCCGTGTTGTCGAGGATGACGTCCGATGGCACACTGAAGGCATCTGTCTTCGGTCTCAGCCGCTTGCGAAGCGTTTCCAGCGTCTCGATGGAACGCTTTCCAGAAAGTATGTTGGCAATAGTGCGGGCGATCTTCCCTGCCCGCTCGGCCTCCTCCTCGTCCGAAAAAACTTGCTGCAGATAGAGCGTATCGAGCGCGAGGCCATCGCGTGTCGTGGAGATTTGTGCGGAGGTGATGTTCGCGCCAGCCGCCGCACAGGCGCCCGCGAAGAGCGCCAGCAGCCTTGGGTGGTCCTTCGTTACCAGCGTCAGTTCCGTGAGCGAGCGGAAAGCGTCGGTTTTTACATCGAACGCAAGCGGAGAGTCTCCGGCTTCGAAGGATCGGATGAGCGTGGCATGCTGTACTTGCCGGTCCATGTCCCACTTCAGCCAGTAATCGGGCTCATGGCGGTCGATGAAACGCTCGACCTCAGGGCCCGGCCAGCGGGAAAGGGCTTCGCGCAGGCGCACCTGCGCCGAAACGATGCGAGCGTGCCGCGGCTGGCGGGTATGTCCGCCCGCGAGAAGAGGTTCCGTGTCGTAATAGAGCGAACGCAGGAGCTGGCCCTTCCAGCCGTTCCAGATGCCGGGGCCCACCGCGCGGATATCCGCGACCGTAAGCAGCAGCAACAGCTTCAAGCGCTCGGGGCTTTGGACGATATCGGCGAAATTCCGCACGGTTTGCGGGTCGGAAATATCGCGGTGCTGCGCAATTTGGCTCATCAGCAAATGATGCTCGACAAGCCAGGCGGCCGTCTCGGCCTCTCCCGGTTCCAGGCCCATCCGGAGCGCCAGCTTCCGCGCCATTGCGGCGCCGACTTTGCTGTGATCGCCTTCCACGGCTTTTGCAACGTCGTGCATCAAAAGCGCGAGATAGAGCGAACGCCTGTTTTGGATGCCGGAGATGACCTCGGTTGCCAGCGGCAGCTCTTCGCTAAATGCCCCCTTCTCGATTCGCGAGAGGATACCGATCGCGCGGATCGTGTGCTCATCGATCGTGAAGTGGTGGTACATGTTGAACGTCGCCATCGCGACGACGCGCCCGAAATCCGGGATGAACCGCCCCAGCACCCCCAATTCGTTCATGCAGCGCAGTGCCGTGTCGGGCGCGTTATGCGAGGTTAGCAGCGTGAGGAAAAGCTGGTTCGCTTCCTGATTAGTCCGGAAGCTGTCGTCGATACCCCTGAGCGAAGAGCGGACGAGGCGGATCGCCTGCGGATGGAGAAGCAAATTGTTCCGCGCGGCTTCGGCGAAAAATCGGATGAGATTGAGCGGGTCTTTCCGGAAAGCGTCATCCTGCTTCACATTCAAGCGGCTGTTGTCCACCCTGAAATCGGTCGTGGCTGCCAACTTTGCCCGATTGCTCCACGGCAAGGTGCCCAGGAAGTCGCTTAGCGTCGGCACCGTCTTGAGCTGCATCAGCTCAAGGCTCGAGCACACGATCCGGGTCAAATCGCCCACATCTTTCGCGATCAAAAAATAGTGCTTCATGAACCGCTCGACGCCGAGAAGCCCTAAGCGATCATGGTAGCGCAGAAGCTTGGCCATGTCGGGTTGCAGGTCGAAGGTGAGCCGCTCCTCGGCCTTTCCGGCAAGGAAGTGGAGATAGCAGCGAATGGTCCAAAGGAAGGCTTCGCAGTGGTTGAAAACGGCCGCTTCGTCGGGCGCGAAGATCCCTCTTTCGGGCTCCCGGTGCTCGTTTGGATTAAGGTAGACCGCGAACCAGTGCAACATGTTGAGGTCCCGCAGGCCGCCCTTGCCCTCCTTGATGTTCGGCTCAACTCTGTAACGCGACATGCCCGCCCGTTTGAGCCGCTGCTCTCTTTCCTCAAGTTTTGCCGCTATGAACTCGCGCTGGGTGCCCTGAACGACGCCGGTCACGAAGCGCGCTCGCATCTCGTTGAACAGCGTGCTTTCTCCATAGAGGAAGCGTGCGTCCAGGAGCGTGGTCCGGACCGTCATGTCCTCCTTGGCCGCCTTCATCGTCTGATCGATGGTCCGTGTCGCGTGCCCGACCTTGAAGCCAAGGTCCCAGAGAAAATAGAGGATGGACTCGACGACGCTCTCGCCCCACGCGGTTTGCTTATAGGGAAGCACAAAGAGCAGATCGATGTCCGACCCCGGCGCCAGCAGCCCACGGCCGTATCCGCCGGTGGCGACAATCGCCATACGCTCGGCTGCCGTGGGGTTTTGCGCGCGATAAATATGCGACGCCGAAAAGTCGTAGATAAGCTTGATGATCTCGTCCTGGAATAAGGCAAGCCCTGCCGCGCAGCGGCGGCCGTCCCGGGTACGATCGAGCAAAGCTTGCGACTCAGTGCGCGCGACGCTTTTCAGCTCCTTAAGGCGCCGCAACACGCGCGCCCGCGCCTGCGCCGGATTTTCCGGGCTTTCCCGCCAATAGGAGCTTAGTTCCTCCCGGAGGCTGGCGGGGTCGAAAAAGGGAGGCTGGGGAAAGTTAAGCTGATCCATTGCATGCCGTATTTAACATACTGCCGCGAGCTTACAATATTTGAGTGGGCGCGCCCAAACGTTCCCCAACGAACCGCTTCGCAGGGCACCGGCCCTCCTTGTGCTGGTTCTTGACGGGCGGGACTCGCCCGGTTATGCATTATTTGTAAAGAGTTAGCTTCAACCTGTTCGAGTTTAATGTTAAAATGCCCATAGATGTAATAGTGGCGTGGGTTTGGATTCTCGCCGGTGCCTTTGTCTCCACTTTGGGGATTTTGCTGGCTTACCGGCGGGCGGGCGCGGCAGCTCTTTATGTATACGTAGGCGGCCTGCTGCTGCTTGCAGTGTCGGTATTCAAGGTTCACCCCGCGCTGGTCAGGTTCAGCCTGCCGCAAGACGTCCAGACGTTGCAGGATGAACTCTCCGGCGCAAACAGCAGATTCGCTGCCGAACACGATTGGCTCGTTGCCGCCAGAGCGCAGCTGAGAGATCTCGAAGCTTCCGCGAAAACGACAGAAAAAGACTTGGCGGCAACAAAGACGGCAACGACGGCCTGCCGGGCGGATAAAGCAAAGGAGGTAGCGGGCAGCCAACAGCTGCGGATGCGGATCGATCAGGATGGTGCGGAACTCGATTCCCTGCGCAACAAATTCTCGCTTTTGTCATCGGAGCACAAGTCACTCGCTGACCAGCTCGAGGCGCTGAAAGAGGAACATCGGGCGACGCTACAATCCTACGAAACTAAAGAAACTTTGCTTGCAGCGAATATTCATCACCTCAACCTGGCCGAAACCGAGAAAGCTTCTTTGGCGAATGAGCTTACCGAAAAAGAACAGGAGCTAGCTGGCGCCCGTGAAACCATTGCGCAGTTGAAAGAGCAACTCGTAAATACGAGAACTCCGGAAGCGGCCCCGCACCGGGTTGAGTTCACTCCAGGCAGCTCCCCGATGATCGGCGTTGAAAAGCTTGAAAACAAGGAGCTGGTCCAGGGCGAAATCGGGGATTACTACCTCATCACTTTCAAGGACGCGAAGACATTATCACCAATTACATTTTCTCCAGCCAGTTTTGTTATCACGGATAAGGTGGTCGATTTGCGTTCCGCAATGCAGGAGCTTGGCCCAGCCGTACTGCAGCAAATCCCCCCGAGTTGGCACTATAAGATTTTCGTGCGAGGGCACGCCGACGGCGGAACGTTCAAAGAGCCGATTGGAGACGAAAATTATCGCGACCTCGAATTTCTGCCTCGAAGCGATGCCAGCGGCTTCAACTACCAAGCCCAACTGGTTAAGCAGCGCCTGTCCCGCGATTATGAAAACGAGAATCTTCCAAACTTGAGAGCGGCATTCATGGCCCGGACCTTGCTGGAGACCTTGAAGGGCGAGGCGCCGGTGTTGCTCGGAAATAGCCCCGAACCCGGTTCAAATAGCGCTAACAGGCGCGCGGAAGTGATTTTGTTTCTCAAACCGGCGGAGTGACCGGCGGATAGACCGTAATCTCAAAATCAATCCTGCCGGCCGCTACGCCGCCGGCCATTATTCGAAGAGACATGGCCGCGCTGGTTTCAGTTTCGACAGGTCTCGCATGTGCCATAAATATTGCTGTAACCGGCCGCGATCCCAAGGAAAAAGCTTGATAGGTCGAGTCAATGTCTATCGGCTGGCTGTCTCCTTGAGCGTCCTCCGAAGAAGGCAGGCACTCTAAAGTGAGCCCAACAGTTTCACCCTCGACGATTTCTGCAATGAGTAAGCCGGATTCCTCATCGTCTTCCGGCGAGTCCATTTCCTCCGCCAGTTCCTGAGGGGTCAATAAGCCCTTAACCTCAAGCACAATCTGAAAACTATGACCACCAAGCACCTGATAGCGAGGTTTTGCGGGAAATCCCGCTTCGCCGGCGGCTGACGGCCTCTGACGCAGGGGCAAAATAACGATATCGTACGGCGCCGGAAAGGTGCCGCGCGGAAACATCCCGTCCCTGTGGTCTTGGGCCGGCTCTACGTTGCCAACTGGTTCCGCGATACTCTCCCGCAGCGAAGGGGCTTCAGCGTCCGTTGCCGGCAAGCCGCTTGAGAGCGGAAACTGGCTCAGCTCCGCTGTATGAGGCTTCGGCCTCGCCCTGCCGAGCGTCGCTCTGAGGTAAAAGTACAAAAACACTGGCGACGACAGGAGTACAAAGACCAGAAAAAACTGCTGCGCGCCGGAGAACTCTTGGAGAGCGGACACTGGCTTTTCCTATGCTCAGTTAACAGGATCGAATGATGTAGGCGCCTCACCCGGACGCCGGCTGAAACCTAGCAATGCCGGCGCGCCGAAGCAACAAAGGCTCGCCGGCGCGCCGCCGGTTGCAATCATACCCCGAGATGGCGGTGTAAGACGCCGGGTTGCGATCGTATCTCCCTCTCGGTCATTTCCTGAATGATGTGGCCGTTGTTAAGGATGTAAACTCTCTTGCATATCGCCATCGCCGCGGCCAGGTTCTGCTCGACCAGCAAAATCGTGCGCCCAGCTTCCGTAAGCTGGCGGCATGTCGTCACGAGGTCGCGAACAATCACGGGCGCCAGCCCCTCGAAAGGCTCGTCCAGCAGGATGATTTTAGGGTTCCGTATCAGCGCTCGCGCAATTGCAAGCATTTGCTGTTCGCCGCCGGAAAGATCCGTGCCGCGGCTCTTTTGCCGCTCCTCAAGGTGGGGAAAAATGTCATAAACCTGGGCTAGCGGCCAGCGATCCGCCGCGGTAAGGCCTGCTAGGATAAGGTTCTCCTCAACATTCAAGCTCCCGAAAATCCGGCGGTTCTCATGAACAAGCTGGACGCCGTGTTTTGCTATGACGTGGGATGGCCGCCCCGCAAGCTCGCACCCATCGAGGATGACGGAGCCGGATTGCGGCCGGACAACGCCCATGATGCTCTTCAGCGTTGTGCTCTTGCCCGCGCCATTCCGGCCAAGAAGAGCAACGGCTTCATTCTCCTCGACGTGTAAGGAGACATCGAAAAGGATATGGCTGTCGCCGTAATAGCTGTTTATGTTTTTGACTTCGAGCAGGCTCATGCGGGCGTCATCCCTCCAAGATAAGCCTCCTGAACGAGGCTGTTTCCTTGAACTTGCTTGGGCGGGCCTTGAACGAGTATCCGGCCCTCATGAAGAACGGTGATCGTCTCAGCCAGTTCGAAGATGGCGTCCATGTCGTGCTCGATGACGACAAGCGTCCGGCCGCGCCTGATTGCCTTTATCAGCTCCACAGTCTCCTTTCTTTCCCTCGGGCTCATTCCTGCCAGGGGCTCGTCGAGGAGGAGAAGGCTTGGCGAGCTGCCAAGCGCAAGGCCGATTTCAAGGCGGCGCTTTTCGCCATACGCCAGGGATGCGGCAGGCGCATCCGCCCTTTCGCTGAGACGGATCAGTTCTAGCGTCTGCGCGACCCGCTCCTCAAGGCCAGCAACCCTTGACGGACTGCGAAGTAGATCGGCACGGAAGCTGCCTCGTCCCTTGGCGAGGGCCGCGATCGTGAGGTTTTCCCGAACGGTCAAACCGGTGAAGAGCTGGTTCACCTGGTAGCTTTTGGTGAGACCGAGCTGGCAGACCCTTGTGACGCTCAACCCAGTGATATCGCGGCCTTCGAACACGATACGGCCGGACGTCGGCTTGACCTCGCAGGTCAGCATCTTGAAGAACGTGGATTTTCCTGCTCCGTTCGGTCCTATGACAGCCCGCAGTTCACCGCGCGCTACACTGAAGTTGATGTCCTGATTGGCGGTCAGTCCGCCATAGCGCTTGCTTACATGCTTCGCCTCAAGCACAGGGCTCCCTGGACTGGCGGCACGGGCAACCGCTGGCATGGGACTGACTGCCCCGTTCATTTTTTCTTCCGGCGCAATAATCGGGCCATGAGGTTCGTCACGCGCCTCGGGCGACTGGCCTTTTTTGAAAGCTAAGGCGAAGGCATAGCGTACCGCGCCAACGATCCCGCGCCGGAGGAAGCAGACGAGAAGCACAAAGACGATGCCAAGAGCGAGCTTCCAGGAAGCGCCTAAACCAAGCGGGCCTTGAAGAAAATCTTGCAGATAAAGCCACAGTGCCGCGCCGGCAAGCGGACCGATAATCGTTCCAGGTCCTCCTATTACGGTCTGAATGACAACCTGCCCGGACGTATCGAAGGCGAAGGCATCGGGCGGCATATAGCCTTGAAGAATGCCCAAGAGACCGCCCGCGAAGCCGGCATAAGCAGCGGCAATGACGAATACGAGGAGCTTGTAGTGATGAATATTGTGGCCGGTTGCGGCTGCTCTTATCGGGTTGTCGCGGATCGCCACAAGGATGCGCCCCGCAGGAGAGCGCACAATCCGCCTGGCAATCATGATACCCGCCATGTAGCAAACGGCCATGAACGTGTACATCGGCCAAGTCCCGTCGGCCTTGATCGTTGTAAATCCGAGGTTGAATACCGGCGCGGGTACTCCGGGAAGGCCATTTTCACCGCCGGTGTAATTCGATAATGGCGAGTTCTCGATAAAGAAAAAGACTTCCGCGATTGCCACGGTTATCATGGTGAAGTAAATGCCGGTGCGGCGAAGCGCGATCAGCCCGACGAGAGCGCCTGCAGCCGCGGCCGCGGCCATCCCAATGAGTAGCCCCAGTACGGCATTCGAGAAGCCCATTGCGGTGAGCAGATAAGCAGCAACGAAGCCGCCGGTACCGAAGAATGCCGCCTGCCCGAAAGAAAGCAGGCCGGTGTAACCGAACAGCAGATCGAAACCGATGCCGAACAGACCCCACACAAGAACGCGGCTCATGGTCTCCGGAACAAAGCCGATATGGGGCAGAACGAAAGGAGCGGCAGCCAGTACGGCCGCCGTTAACAAGTCCGGCACCCAAGTCCGGGTGAAAATAGACCGGACTGGCATCGTCAGCTCCGTCCTTCCACGCCCAGGAGGCCGCGCGGCCTCACCACAAGGACAAGCGTCATAACCGCAAAAAGCATGGCGTAGGAATAGCTTGGGTCTATCATCGAGGTGAGGCTCAGAATCTCGCCGGAGATCAATCCGCCGAGTACGGCGCCGGGGAACGAGCCGACGCCGCCAATGACGATCACAACGAACGTCTGGATAAGAATACCATTGCCCGCGTCGGGAGTTATGGGCGCAACGGGAACGTTGACCGCGCCCGCAAAGCCTGCCGCCATCGCGCCGATGCCGAAGACGAGCATGAACACGCGATAGACATCGATGCCGAGCGAGTCCACCATCCCGGCGTCTTCGATCCCGGCCCTGACGATCATTCCAAGCCGCGTCCGGTAAAGGATAAGCCAAAGGACAATGAGTGCGCCGATAACAATGCCGATTAAGGCAAGCCGATATGTCGGGTAAAACATAAAGCCTATCCGCGTGATGCCTGAGGCCCAGGGCGGAGCTGGGATCGATTTGGATAGGCTGCCGAAGAAGAAGCGGACGGTTTCGACGTAACAAATGCCAAGGCCAAACGTAACCAGGATCTGATCTTCCGGCGGGCGGCTGTAAAAGTGCCGGATAACCACGCGCTCCATGACGATGCCTACAAGGAGCAGGAACAAGCTGCCCCCAGCGACAGCCGCCACATAGGAATGCGTGTACTGGTAGGCGGCATATGCGGCATAGCCGCCCATCATGAACATCGCCCCGTGGGCGAGGTTAAGCACCCCTAGAGTTCCGTAGATGATAGTCAGGCCGGAGCTGATCAGCGCAAGCAAGGCGCCCAGCACCAGCCCGTTGAACATCTGCGCAGCAAAGTTAGCCCAGCTAAGCACTCAAGACACCGGGAGCTGGAGCCGCCGCTCCTAAGATTAGATGTAGCCGCCCAGGTTGCAGCCAAACGCACCCGGGGGCTGCATCAACGGGCCGCCTGGAACAACCTCGACAACCTCATAATAGTCGTCGGGGTTCCTCATCTCGCTTGGCTTCTTGCCCCGGGTGATAATGACAGGGCGCACCAGCTGGTGATCCTCGGCTCGGAAGTGAACCGGACCAACGGTAGACTGGACCACGTAGCCCGCTTCATAGGCCTTGATAATATCCGGCGGATAGAACGAGTTCGCACGCTGGACGGCATCGGCCCACATGGCAAGCTGCATGTAGCCGGTGTCGGCGCCCCATTCGGGATAGTAGTTATATTTGGCTTTGAACGCCTCGTTGAACAGCTTCGCCAGCGGGAACTTGTCCTCAAGGGTCCACCAATAGTCGGTGGCCGCGAACACACCCTGCATAGTGCCGGCGCCAACATCCTTGGCCAGGAAGGGTGTATTGTAGGGAATGGCGAGCGTCATGTTGTTGAGGATGCCAAAGTCTTTCGCCTGCTTGATCGATAGCACAGCGTCCCGGCCAAAGTTGATATTGACGAGGACATCGGCGCCGCTGTTGGCCACGTTGAGCAGATAGGATGAAAAGTCGGTGGTTCCGAGCGGCGAGAGCTGGTTCGTGACTGCGGTCCATTCGCCTTCCTTCATCGCTTTTTCGACCGACTGCCGGACCGTGTGCCCGTAAGTGTAGTCCGGGGTGAGGAAGGCAACCTTCTTATTCCGGCCGAGATTTTTTATGAGGACCGGCACAATGGCGTTTGCCGCTGTCTCCGCATAGAAACATTCCCGGAATGAGTAGCGGCTGCAGTCTTTGCCCGTGGTATCGTTCGAGCCGGAAATGCCAGGCAGATAGAGCACTTTTTCGCGCTCGGCGTACTTGTTGTTGGCAACGGCCTCGGCACTTGAAACGCAGCCCGTTACAACGACGGCCTTGTCGTCGCTGACGAACCGGGCAAAGTTCTGAACCGCTTGGTTGGGTTTTGCTTCGCTATCGGCGATTCCGAATTTTATTTCTTTGCCGAGCACCCGTTTTTTGATGTTAGGCGAGATTTTGCTCATAAGCTCGCTGCCATCGTTCAGATGTTCGATGGCGAGTTCTTGCCCTTTGATGAGGTCTTCCCCCTGCGCGGCATAGGTGCCGGTGCGCGGAGCACTAATGCCCACAAAGACGGTTTGCCCTTCCGATCCTGCCGGATACGTCCCCAAAGGGGGATGAGATTCCGCTGCGAAAGCGCTGCCGGTAAGTCCTGCCGGTAACAGGGCTCCCCCCGCGAGGCCCGCGCCGAAGCGCAGCAAGGTGCGTCTGGATACACCGCTTTTGCCGCTCTGTTTGTTGCCGTCGGCCCTATTCATGGGAGTTCCTCCTCAAGGTGTTCTTGGGCGGCACGGTTATTGATTTATTTTTTACCCAATCCGGCGCAGCAAAAGCTGGCAGAACTTGCCTGGACCCATAGAAAGTTGACGTCTGGAATGGAACCGCATTAGCGGAAAAGGTTCCAGCTGGTTAGGCTGCTTTCACTAAAGTATAAGTTGAAGTAGCCAAGACTGAATGCTCAAGTCCTAAGAGCAAGGGTGAGCGCTTTTGACACTGCGGACTAACCGCATGAGCGGAAATCAAATGCCGGTCCACACTGTGATAAGCTACAGCGTGGTCCGCAAGGCTAAGCGTGCAGATCATTGCTGAAGCCAGAGCTTGCGCAGTCCGTAACGGGCAGCCTAGCCTTGCCGGACGAGGAAAACCAACATGAGTATCATCACATTAGAGAGCAAGATCGAGGAGTTGAGCCTATCGAAGCACGCCGGCGAGTGCTTAAAGATTGCTGGTGTCGTGTATGTTGGGGATATTCTCAAAATGGCCGGGGCGCATTTACGCCTCTACTGCGATCAACAAGCCTTTAGCGAAATCAAGAAAACGCTTGCCGGACACGGTCTGCATATCGGGGAGGAGTTAAGCGGATAATTGGATGCCGTCATCCAGCTCCTTCGCCGTTCAAATGGGGGCAGGCAGCGTTCTCGCCTCGCCGGAACTGTCCACGGCAACGCAGCATTATAGGCTGATAGCGGGGCGGCACTTGGAGGCATCACAATGACCGCGTTGGATTTCGCGCAACAGGAACAAGTAATTTCCCGCGACCGCCTGGCCGAGCTTCTCAATGAGGATCTCGCACGCGAATACCAGGCTATCATCGCTTATGTTGTTTATTCTCAAGTTTTGAAAGGCGCCGAATATATGAGTATTGCCGATCAGCTGGAAATACACGCGCGTCAGGAGCTTGAGCACGCCCTGATGATTTCCCGGCAGATCGATTATCTCGGTAAAATGCCGGCGGTGGTCCCGAAACCAGTCCGCACTTCCGAAAACCCTCGGGAAATGCTTCGTTTCGATCTCGAAAATGAAAATGAAACCATCCGGAATTATCGCGAGAGGGTGCGGCAGTGCGAAGCTTTGGGGGAATTCGCGATGGCCGAACAGATCCGGAAGATTCTCGTGAATGAACAAGACCATCAAATAGATTTGGCCACTGCGCTAGGCGAGGAGGTGCCAGCCATTTAGCAGGAAGCGTGATCCGCAGCTAGCGATGCGGAGTTGTTTCACCAGGTCGCTGCAGCCGGGCAAGAATCGCGTAAGCTCCATAAAGCGGTTCAATCGACGAAGAGAACCCTATTTGCCCGGCCAGCGCCGCGATCCTGCTCTCAAAATCGGGGATTGGAGTGACGGAAAAGCTCCGCAACCAGGCGTTCTGCGCGCGGCGCATGAGCGCTGGATAGCCACGGAAATCTCCGAAGTCGACAATGGACAGAGATCCTCCCGGGGCCACAAACGCCGCCGCATGCGTGACTGCGTCCGGCCAGGATGGGATCATCGAGAGCACATAGGAAAAATATATGCGATCGAAACTGCTTGCTCCAAAGAGCTTGGCCGCATCGAAATCCACGGCGTCGCCAGCTTGAAGGGTAATGCGCTTTTCCAAACCATGGCGCGCGATCGACTTGCGCGCAGAGCGTAACATCTGCTCCGACGCGTCCAGTCCGTAAAGCCGGGCTTCGGGATAATGCGCGGCAGCGGCGGCCAGGTTGCGTCCCGTACCACAACCGATCTCAAGGACAGTTCCCCCGCCTGAAGCCTGAAGGCCCCCGATGAGACGGTCGCGTCCAAGTAGGTAATAGCGCCGGGTGGCGTCATAGATCAATCGCTGACGGCGGTACAACCTATCCATTTTCCCGGCGGCCGGATTTGCTCCCACGGCTGGCCTCATGCCTTCAGCACATAGAGATGAAAGCCGCCATAAATCGCCGAGCGATCCTTCTGGGTCAAAGCGTGCGAGAGTTCGGCTGCATAGTCCCAGCGCGATAGGATCTCATCCGGAAGGCGCCCAGGAAGAATGGTTTCCTCACCGGCGGTGCGGAATATGAACTCGCGCACCGGGACGCGCAGTGCGGGTGATTTCGCTCCATAGCCCGATCAGGCTATCGTCCCGCATCCAGTCCTGAGCATCGAGCAGAACATAGCGATCCATACTCCCGGCCGGCATGCTGGCGAGGTAGCTCGTGAGCGAAGTGTGATGAACGGAGACGCAGGAGGCTTGTTCGCGAATCTTCTTGAAATTCGCCGGAGCGAGGTAGGGCGGCAGCGGCCCGCTTCCCAAGGGGGCGTAACGGCGGCCAAAGGCCTGCCAAGCGAAATAGTTTTCCGAGAGCGGGAAGTCGCACGCGAGCCGTTCGAGACGCTTTCGCAAGACAGCCGCAATGTCGCCCCGGGTTGTACCGGCAAGCGCTTTATATTGAGCCGGAGGTATGCCTAGCCCATAGAGCGAAGACGGACGGTTCACGAGCCACCGTACGCCCCGCTTGTTGAATAATGGCGCCAGTTCCTTGTCGAAGATACCGCGCTGCTCCTCCAGCGTGCGCGCCTTCAGCAGGGAGCGCGGGTTGCACCCATTCAACCTTGCAACGAAGTGACTAGCGCCGATGAAGGCGCCAAGCAGCCCCGCGCGGTAAAAATTGCGGGAGAAATGCCGGATGCGGCGGCCGCGGCGCAAACCGTGACGCCGGTTCCAATAGGCAGCGGTCAGAGGGTCGAGATTTGGCAGTATGTATTGCCGGAATGCGGAGACATTCGCGGCCGCATTGGCGGCGCCGAAGAAGCGGTAAAAGGCGTCGTAGTCAGGCAGGTGCCGCAAGGCGGCAAGCTTCAACCGGTTGAGCGCGACCTGCGCCGGGTTGATGTCGACAGCGACTATTTGGGCCGGTCCGGCCGTGAGATAGTTCAGGACATTACAACCGCCAGACGCGATGGTGATCATGCGGCTTTCGTTGTTGAGCGCCAAAGCCTCAAGGTCGACCGCGGGATCTTCCCAGATCTGCGGATAAACCAAGTTTGAGAATGCCAATGTGAAAATGCGTTCCCGGAATCCCTCGACCGAAAGCAGCCTGCTCTGCCGTACTGCTTCACCGATCATACCAGCACGTTTTGGCGCCGGTATTTCTGCCGCTTGAGCCAATCGGGTCTCCCTTGACAACCATTGCAGATTAGGGGGCCTGAAGGCAGACCGCAGGCAATTCGGCCCCTATCAATGGCCGCGGTCAACCGGCTGCATCTAGACCATATTGATGACGATAATGTGATACCCGCAAATGATTTTGCGTCACCTCTGCATGCAAACGGCATCCGCAAGGCAAACAGCCGGCCAAATACCGGGGGAGAGCGGTAAGCAGCCAGCGACGCCAATCGCACCGTTGACGCGGGCGCGGCATAAACCTATGCTTTCTTCAACTGCAGCCGCCTCGCGAGGAGATAGCCATGGCCGACAACCCATTCGGAATCCCGCAGCAATTGCGCGATCTGACAGAGCAGAACATGAAGCAGGCGCAGGCGGCTTATGAGCAGATGACGAATTTCATGACCCAGGCTATGGGCGCGTGGATGGGCTCGATGCCCTCCAATCCGATGGCCGCTGGCTTCAAGGATGTACAGGACCGTGCCGTTCAGATCGCGAAGAAGAACGCCGAACAAGCTTTCGCGCTGGCCGACAAGATCTCCAAGGCACAGAATTTGCAAGACATTTTGACTCTTCAGAACTCGATTTGCGCAAGAGCAAATGCAGGCCTACGCCACGCAGGCGCAGGAGCTTCATAAGGTGATCGGAGAAACTCTCCAGAAATCAGGCCGGGGCTGAGATAGCGGCTTCTCGCTAATGTGCTGCGGGGGGCTTTTCAATGAAAAGCTCCGCCAGATGAAAATTCTCGAAGCGGCGAATGAGTTCGCTCGTGGCACCTACCACACGTACTTTGTGTCCGTGCGGAGCCAATTGCTTGTGCAGGTGAATCAGGACTGAGAGCGTGGCGGGCTCCAGTTTCTTGATTTCTGACATGTCGACAGTGATATCCCTCAACTCTGAAGCAATCCTTCCGATAAGCGACTGCGCCCCGGAAGTGAAGGCGTCATCGATATCACCCGTGATTTTCAAGTCGGTTTGCATGGTCTTGTGTCCTTTACACTGCCGCGCTCGCACGCGCGCCCATGCTTCGCTATGTTTCCTGATTCGCCTTGCGCAGAACCTAGTGGCGGGCAGGACGCGAGCCGGAGTCCAGTGTCTATGCGTAAGATCAGAAAGGGCTTTGCCAGCAAATTATCCCCGCGCGGCTGTGCGCCCGCGGTGGCTTGCCCTCCGCACTCGCTGTCGATGCAGCTTTGCGGAGGCCTTCGTGTTGCCATGGCGAAGCGAGGCATGCATCCGCCCCGCACTGGCACTTGCTTGAGCTACCGGCCTTTTTGCCTCTAGCGAAGGGTTCCGCATGGTCAATTTCCGATAGCCGTGGCCTTCGCTGCCATAGCTCACGACCTCGAAGCAGACGGGGGCGAGCGCCTCCATGCCAAGGGCATTCAATGCGCCGGCGGAAAGATCGATAATGCCGCCCAGCAAAGACGGACTATGTTCAACAATCTGTACGACGATGCTTCGCCCGCTTCGCTGATTGCGTACAACCACGCGGGTGCCGAGTGGAAGCGACTGGTGCGCAGCCTCAATGCCAGTTCTTTCCAATGTATAGTTGGCGGCATTACCGCATTCGGCAGCGGCTTGTCCACAGCCAGCGCACCATGCTGCTGCAAAAAATATACCTGCATGAAGAACTACTTTCTTCATTACTAACTCTCTTGTTGTTGGCCTAGTCTTGGCAGCGAATACGGTAAATAAGGCGTAAATGCGCAAGAGAAACGAAGGACACCTCCCGGCATGCCTCTACGAAAGATGTGGCTTAACGAAAGGTTAACTCCGGCTCATCAATTTTATTGAAGGCCATTCTAGCTGTTATAGAGTTTCTAATTGCACCAAATCTGCCTGCTCATAACCCTATAAAGCATAGCTAGCGGTTTACCGGTAGTCCATTTGCTCAATGGAACATTTGAAGTTGCTCAAGTTCGCGATGCGGTGAGAGGCCCGTATGAAAACGCTGCTGATAGTCTATCATTCCTTGACAGGAGGAACGCATCAGATGGCGAAGGCAGCGGCAATGGGCGCTGCGACGGAGCCCGGCGTCGATGTGCGTCTGCTCCAGGCATCGGCCGCGGGGACCGGCGATGTGCTCGCCGCCGATGGTTATATCTTCGCCGCGCCTGAGAACCTCGCCGCACTTGCGGGACTGATGAAGGACTTCTTCGACCGCTGCTACTATCCGGTCCTCGGCCGGATCTACGGGCGGCCTTACGGCCTCCTGATATGTGGTGGCAGCGATGGCACCAACGCGGCCCGGCAGGCCGCTCGCATTGCGACCGGGTGGCGTTTGCGGGCCGTGGCAGAGCCTCTCATTGTTTGCACGCATGCCCAGACGCCTGAGGCGATCCTCGCGCCCAAGGTCATCGCCGCCAACGATCTCGATGCATGCCGGACGCTAGGCGCCACATTGGCCGCGGGGCTCGCCATGGGAGTGTTCTGAGCCGCTAGCCTGGACGTATCTGTTGGCACCTCAGGTGAGAATGATTGGCACAGCCACGGTTAGAAGAACCACGCCTAGCCCGCGCCGGAGGATCGCTTCCGAAACCCAGTTCGCGCAGCGGCTGGCTAAGACAATGCCGGGAATTGAGCCAATCAGGAGCGATCCGAGCAACACCCAATCGACGTCGCCCATAAACCAATGGCCGCCACCCGCGAGCAATGTCAGCGGCACAGCATGGGCAATATCGGATCCAACCAAGCGTGCCGGAGGCAATTTCGGATATAGCAGGCGCAGGATCGCGATTCCGATTGCTCCAGCGCCCACAGAGGTTAGGGAGACAAGGACCCCGAGCACGAGGCCGAGGAGCACAGTCAACCCGGGCCTAGCAGGCGGTGAATAGGTCTGCTCATTGCCGCCTCTCCGCGCCGCGAGCCGGCTGGCGTTTTCGCCGAACAGGAGTCCAGCGGCCGCGAGCAGCAGCGCTACACCTATTGCGGCCGTGATGACATGCGTGAGTTCCGGGCTTCGCGCTGGCAAGCGGGCTACTAATAGGATTGTGGCAAGCGCACCCGGTACGGAGCCAAGTGCGAGCCAACCCACAACACGCCATTCGATGTTGCCTCTTTGAGCATGGACCCCGGTACCCGTCGCTTTGGTGACCGCCGCGTACAAAAGATCGGTGCCGACAGCAGCAAGAGGATGCACACGGAAAAGCAGGATGAGCAACGGCGTCATTACCGAACCGCCGCCGACGCCTGTGACGCCAACCAGCGCGCCGACAAAAAAGCCACATACAGTGAATGCGATGTTCATTTGCGTCGTAGCCTTCGCTCGAATTGGGGAGTTGGCTGGCAGTCGCGCCCTGGCACTCCGGTGCCCTAATCCGTCACCTGCAGTTGGTCCTCGACTGTGGCATCGACTCCCGCAGCCGCTAGCAAATGCAATACCTCGCTCGCACGGCGGCGAAACTCGCGCGCGCCGGCTTCGGAGCTGCCAAGATCCGAGCAGAGTCCTTGCGCGAGCATGCGTTTAGTAAGCAGGAAAGATTTTGAAGGCCCAATTTGCTCAGCCCCTCCTACACTTGCGGCCATAACGACGCCTGCGGCTAGGGTTGCTCCGGTCAGGGAATCGGCCAGAAGGAAACTGCCGGTCTCCTCGTGCTCACTGAACAGGTCGAGCGCAGCCGGCCTTGCGAGCGTGATCGAGGCGGAGACAATATCGTTTACCGAACACCGAGTTGCTGCCGTGAGCGAAAGCGTGGCAAGATCGATCTGGGCGGAAATCGAGGCGGCGGCCACTGGTACGAGATCGGTCGCGGTCCTCAGCAGAAGGCCGTGACCGGCGCCGAAGGGCTGCCCGGAAAGCCAGACGAGGCGCGCCTCAATGTGGCGGGCCTTGATCGGAAGCGCTCGGGGCGGCGCCAGTACCGCCCCGCGGGCCACGTCGAGATCGCTGTCAAGAATCAGCGCCACCGCCTTGCCGCGGGCCGCTTCGCTGAGGTCTCCGTCCATGGTCGCAATTCGCACGACCCGGGCAGAGTGCCCTGTCATTACGCTGGCCACTTCATCGCCAACGTGAACCGTGCCGGAACTCACAGTGCCTGCGAGGCCACGGAAATCCTGGCCGTCGCGCAGGACGGTTTGAATTGGCACGCGGAACGGCTTGCTGGCTGTGTGTTGCCGGCTCGGGATGCCTTCGAGATGAGCGACAAGTGTTGGCCCGCCATACCACGGCATCGCCTGTGACGGTGCCGCTACATTATCACCGTGACGGGCGGAGACTGGAACGGCGTAAGCCTCCAGGAAGCCAAGGCCTGCCATCGCGGCGAAAAAATCGCGCTCGATCTCGCGGAACCTTGTCTCGCTCCAGCCGGCGAGGTCCATTTTATTCACCGCCAGCACAACGCGAGGCACACCCATCAATTGCAAAATCGCTGCGTGCCGCCTTGTTTGCTGCTTAAGCCCATGCCGTGCATCGATCAGCATCACGGCGGCATCGGCGTGACTCGCGCCGCTCGCCATATTTCGTGTGTACTGATCGTGCCCGGGGCTGTCGATAAGAACGAGCCGGCGCTTGCCGGTATCCAAATAGCGCCAGGCGATATCGATGGTAATTCCCTGTTCGCGCTCGGCCGTGAGGCCGTCGAGAAGCAGGCTGTAGTCGAGTTTTTCCGGCGTGCCCGCGGCGCGAGCGGCACGGCACACCCTTTCCCGCTCGTCGCTGGGCAGTTCCGGGGTCTCCCACAGCAGGCGGCCAATCAACGTTGACTTGCCGTCGTCGACGGAACCGCAGGTGAGGATATGGACGATGCCGCCCTCATTTTGCTGCTCGGGCGAGGCTTCTCCGCCGTGCCTCCAGGTTCTTTCAAGACCGCTCATCAGAAATAGCCTTCCTGTTTCTTGCGCTCCATCGCACCCGCCTCATCGTGATCGATGAGGCGGCCCTGGCGCTCGGAGGAGCGGGCGGCAAGCGTTTCGGCGACGACAGCCTCGATATTTGCGGCGTTGGAGGGGATGGCTGCGGTCAGGGGCCAGCAGCCGAGCGTGCGAAAGCGGACGCGGCGCAGGCGGGGCTCTTCTCCGGCTGAAAGCGGCATCCTGTTGTCGTCTAGCACAATTATTTGACCGGCGCGCTCGATGACCGGGCGCTCAGCCGCGAAGTAAAGCGGCACTACATCAAGCCGCTCGCGCAGGATGTAGCGCCAGACATCGCGCTCCGTCCAATTTGAAAGCGGGAAGATTCGCGCCGTTTCGCCCGTTCCCAGCCTTCCATTCAAGAGCCGCCACATCTCGGGACGCTGCTGGCGCGGGTCCCAGCGGTGGCCTGGCGCGCGGAAAGAGAATACGCGCTCTTTTGCGCGGCTCGCCTCCTCATCCCGGCGCGCGCCGCCGATGGCGCCATCGAAGCCATGCGCGTCGAGCGCTTGCTTTAGCGCCTGCGTCTTCATCACATCGGTGTAGAGCGAGGGCGCGTGATCGATAGGATTGATGTTATCCGCGAGGCCTTTTGCGTTCATGTGCACCATGAGCTCCAGGCCAAGTTCGCGCACCGTCTTGTCGCGAAAGGCAATCATCTCGCGCGGTTTCCAGCCGGTGTCGATGTGTAGCAGGGGAAATGGCGGCTTCTGCGGCCAGAACGCCTTGCGTGCAAGGTGCAGAAGAACGGTGGAATCCTTGCCTATCGAGTAGAGCAGCACGGGCTTGCGGAACTGCGCGGCGGCTTCGCGGAAAATGTGAATGCTCTCGGACTCGAGAAAATCGAGATGTGAGGGCTGCGCGCTCATTTATGCAGCCTTCTCGATGGGGGACCGGTTATGCAGTCCGCATTCCTTGCCCCAATCGTTTTCCCACCACCAGCGGCCAGCGCGGATGTCCTCGCCTGGCCGGACAGCTCGCGTGCAGGGCTCGCAGCCAATCGAGGGGAAACCTTTGCCGTGGAGCGGATTGATTGGAATGTCATTCTCTGCGACGTAGGCCTCGAGCTGCTCCAGAGGCCAATCCGCAATTGGGCTGAGCTTCATAAGGCCAAAATCCTGGTCCCATTCTGCGAACGGCACCTCAGCCCGGCCGCTCGACTGCCCCCGCCTCAGACCTGTGATCCAACCGGATGCGCCGGCAAGCCCTCGCTTCAAAGGTTCGACTTTGCGGACACGGCAGCAGGCCTTGCGTGCTTCGACGGAGTTCCGGAAACCGAGCACCCCATCGCGGCCGACGAGCGTTTCGACGTCGTCAGCGGCAGGCGCCAGCACGCGAATCTTAACGCCATAACGGCGCTCGCTTTCGGCGAGGGTAGCGATGGTCTCCGCAAATAGCCGCCCTGTGTCGAGCGTGAATACGTCGATGGCCGCCCCGCTCTCCCAGATCGCGTGCAGGACCGCCTGGTCTTCGATGCCGAGGCTCGTCGAGAAGGCAACACGGCCCTCGATTGCGTGCGCCAAATGCCGGATACGATGGGTAAGGTCTGCCGTGCGGGACAGTTCGTGCTGCAGCCTCCGAGCGGTCTCCACCTCTCCGCCCGTTGCACGTGCCGGTTCGTTTCCCCGTAATGTCATCACTCATCTCCTGTTCGCTTGAATGCGGATAGCCGGGAAGCCGCCGGGCCGCCAGATCGCTGCCACCATTCGAAGCGATACATATGACAAAATTGTTCTATAGAAAAGGGATTAACGACATTAAAATGGAATTTTCTTCCACGCATTCTAATTGTGTCAAATATTATTTTACGTACTCGATATTTGAAGAAACATCTCCTGAATCTGTGCCACGTATTGTCGGTTTTTAGCTATTCGAATATCTATCGATTCGATGGAGCTATGCCCTGTGACGCAAGAAAATCCCGCCGGCAACGGTGAACCAGTTCTTGGCTGAATTGGACAGTCTTATCTATTTACCGGCGATGCTATAGAAAAATACAATCGCCTTAGAGCGCTTTCGCGAAATACCGGACTATGATTTCGACGAAACCAAAAAAATTAAGTCAAAGCAACCTGTTAAGTGTGCTTTGCTGTAGGGCTGTGGCCATTTTGCACTTGCGTGGTTGCTTGCCACTCATATCCTATCAAAGTCTATAGAATTGATCAACAATAGGCTTGGGCTAGTCAACCGTGGGGCATTCACCGTGAGTAAATCCGTTGCGCTCGCATTCGCAGCTTTTGGCTTCGCCGCTTCGGCGCAAGCAGCAGACTTGGACACCGGCAGCATCAAGGATCCGCTTCCCGGCACCGTAACTTGGAACGGCATCACCCTCTACGGCACCGTAGATGTGGGCTATGGCTACCAATCCCACGGCGCACCAACGGATGGTGAATTCCGGCAACATGCCGATTACAATATCTATAGTTCTAAATTTGCGAACAAGTCGTATTCAGGGTTTGAATCGCAAGCGATGGAACAATCGTTTATTGGCATCAAGGTCGAGGAGGCGATCGGCGCGGACTGGCTTGGTATTGCCCGCCTCGAAACATCGTTTGACCCGCTTACGGGAACGATCGTCAACGGTCCGCAGTCCCTGCTCGCGAATGCCGGCGTTCCCTTAGCCTAGCAATCCGTAAACGGCAATTCTAGCCGCGCCGGGCAAGCCTTCAACGGCCCGGCCTATGCGGGTGTCAGCAACGAGACCTACGGAACGCTCACACTCGGGCGGAACACATCCCTCCAGGGCGATGTTTTCCGCGAGTACGACCCGCAAGATCAATCTAACGCATTTTCCCTCCTCCGCTGGTCATCGTCCCTTGCCGGAGCCGGGATCACGGAAGCGTCCAACCTCGATGAATCGGTCAAATACGCCTATCAATACGGTCCCCTTCACGCCGCAGGCATTTATTCTGCTGGCGGCCCGGATACCGGTTACTTTGGTTCCGCTTACGGTGCCAGTGCGGGCGGCGCTTATCGCCCCTTCTCGATCGATGGCGTCTATCAGCGAGTTAACGCTGGCGCTCAGGCGAGTGCGGACGTCGTATCGGGTCTCAATGTCAATGCGGCACCGGCAGCGGCTCAGTACTCAAGTACGCTGGTGAAGGCCATCGTCACGGACAGCGAGTCCTGGTCGGTTCAGGGCAAGTACACCTTCGAGTTTGGCGGCTACAAAGACGGTGGCAATAAGGACGATCTCACCGCCGGATCGAGGCTGACCGTCTATGGCGGTTTCGAGGACATCCAGTATTTCAATTCTTCGCTAGCGCGCGATCAGGAGTATGTCGGCCAGACGATCGACGGCGGGTACGAGATCGCCAACCCGACCCTTTTGAACTCAGGTGGGCTGAAAGGCAGCTTCAACTATTACGTTGGCACCAGGGAGCTGCAGCTTGAGTGGGCAGGCGCGAGATATGAGCTGCCTTCTGGATGGAGCTTCTCCGCCGCTTACTACCATCTGTACCAGCCTGCATTCTCCTCGTTAAGCAAACCCGGTAGCCCCCAGCCCGGATCACCCAATCAGCAGGCCGGCTACACAGCCGGCAGCTTAAACGACGCCTTCTTTGTGGTGGACTACCGTTTCGACAAGCACTTCGACGTTTATGCGGGCGTCAACTATTCCGCCATCGATGGCGGTCTCGCTTCCGGCTATCTGGCTAACAGCGACGCCAGCGTTGTGACTGGCTTCCGCCTGAAATTCTAGAACCGGAACGGTGCCGGACTTTTTGCCTGGCACCCCCCTTGCGCCCGGGCACGGCACCACGAAAAAAGCGGAGTTATAGCCGCCTTCTCTACACAAATGATAGAATTAATAGACATCGAACGCGCAGCTGTGTTTCTGTGGTCTCGCTGATTTGAGGAATCCTATTCCTCCTTTCGCGAGGGAAGGAAGCGGGGGCTCGCATTGCTTACGAACAAGGGCAAATACGGCTTGAAGGCCATGGTTCATCTCGCAGGCCTCGGGCCTAATGAGATCGCCCAAGTTGCCGAGATCGCAGAAACCAACTCAATTCCCAAGAAATTTCTGGACCAGATTTTCTCCGAGCTTCGCAAGGCCCGCTTTGTGAACTCCAAGAAAGGGAAGGCCGGTGGCTATGCCCTCGCAAAACCCGCATACAGCATCAGTGTCGGCCAGATCGTTCGCGTGCTCGACGGTCCCCTTGCACCGATCCAATGCTGCAGCGTTAGCGCCTACCTGCGCTGCACAGATTGCGGTGACGAAAGCCGCTGTCCGGTACGCCTCATCATGTTGGAGGCACGCAACGCATTGTCCGCGGTGCTCGATTCCCGTTCTCTGGCGGAGATGCGGGCGCTGTCCAATCCATATGAACAGTCCACTATGTATAACATTTGAGCAAGGCGGCTCAGTGCGCAGCAAAAGACGCTGGCACTAGCGGGCCACGGCCACTTGATGAATTTCAACCCGCTGTATCTTTATGGATTCGATCCTCTGATTAAAAGTTATGTGCTAGGCCTTTCCGCGGTTTTCCCCTGACCTACCATAATATTCCTTTCCTTCTGTGATTCAATGGCATCACCATGCCACTAATCGCCTACTGTTTTCCGCTATGTGCTTGTACGGTGCTTACACAGTGCTTATTTTTGATGCTGTACACTGATTAACGGGACGGCGCATGGCGACGGGGAAGATCACAAAGCGGCTAGTGGACGGATTGATCGCCGACGCGAAACGCGCGGGCCGCACCATCATCACATGGGATGAAGACTTAAGGCGCTTCGGCGTCCTGGCTACGGCAAGCGGCGCAGCGTCGTATGTCATCCAATACCGCCTTGGCGGGAGGGGAGTACCGTCGAGGCGCGTCACCATCGGCTAGCATGGCGCGATTACTCCCGATCAAGCCCGCAAATTGGCCAGCACAAAGCTCGGCGAAGTGGACCGCGGGCGCGACGTTGCTCAAGAAAGAGCCGACGTCCGCCGCAAGCTCGCTGCCGGCACGTTCCGGGATGCCGTGGAACGCTATGCCGGCACGGCTGGCCGGGGCAACCGCTCATGGCCAGAGACGCGGCGCCTTCTCGAGCGTGAAGCCGTTTCTGTGCTGGGCAACAAGCCCATGGTGTCTGTGACGCGAGGCGACGCGGCCAGCTTGGTTGACGCCGTGGCTGCCCGCTCGCCGTCCGTGGCGCGCGCCCTTTTCGCCGCCATCCGGCCTTTCTACAAGTGGTGCCGGGACGAGGCTTGATCGAGATCAACCCCATCGCGGACCTCAAACGCCCGGCGCCGCTCGCCAGCCGCAAGCGCGTCCTGTCCCTGGAAGAACTTAAGACTTTCTGGACCGCGACGGCTGCGCTCGATTGGCCATTCGGGCCGGTCTATCGCCTGTTGCTTCTCACCGGCCAGCGCCGTGATGAGGTGGCGGCTATGAGCTGGGAAGAAGTTGACCTCGCCAACGGCGTTTGGATTATCCCCGGGGAACGCTGCAAAAATGGCGAAGAGCATACCGTTGATTTGAGCCCGCAAGCACTCGCCATTCTGGAGGCCTTGCCGGGTGAGCGCCGCGGGTTCATGTTCACCACAACCGGCACGACTTCCGTTTCAGGTTTCTCCAAGTCGAAGGTCCGGCTCGACGGACTCATGTCCGAAGCACTGGGCGGCGCGCCGGAGCCGTGGCGCCTGCACGATCTTCGCCGCTCCATGGCAACGCTCATGGGTGAGGAGCTTGAGATTGACACTGGCGTAATCGAACGCGTTTTAAATCACATAAGCGGCTCGCAGGGCGGCCTGCAAGGCGTCTACCAGCGCCAGCAGTACAAGCAGAAGCGCAAGGCCGCGCTACTGGCCTGGGGCGCGGTTATCGAGCGTCTTGTGTCCGGCGGAGATGAGTCCGGCAATATTGTGCAATTTCCTCATGTTGCGTCAGCTGCCGAATAACGGCAGTTTATGGGTGTGCGGCTAGGTTGAGACTCGCAAGCCGGCCGCCGCACGCCTCCCCCCACTTGCGAGACGCGCTTTTGCGAGGGCGCCATGTCATCCATAAGCATTGACGATGCTGTTGAATGCGTAAGATTCACTAAGTATGGCGAAGAATGTGTTGGTCCGCCAACGAAGCGTGAAGAGTATTTGAATGAGAAATACGGCGAGCGCCCCGCGCTCACGTATATGAGCATGGAGGGCGGCAACCTCCGGTGGGCGGCGTATCACAGAGATTCAGATCTCGCGAAGGAAATAGCTTCCGCGCTAGATCAACACAGCTGGCGGGAAAAACAATACGAAGACGCAGAAAAATGGCTGGTATATCAAGGCTTTGACTTGGACGCCGAAAGTTTTTCTATCGCGGAACTCGCCAGAGCATTAAAGCGAGAGTTTCCAGATGCATACTTGCGATTTGCGCGTGCCGGTGGGCTCTTGCCCTTGGATCGTCGTTTCGATGAGCAAAGAGCGTTAAAATTTTTTGCTAAGGCAAGCCCGGCAAAGCTTCTAGCTGTGGTTGAGCCGGTCGCAGCAAATGGGCGGCAGGTCGATCACCCGATCGATCAGCAAGCAACGTTAATCGCTGCTCCTGACGCAAGCCAGGCAACGCAGCTTCCGACCGTCGAGCAAGAGGCAGCGATCCCTGCTCCTGACGCAGCGCGTGCGAAGTCGACCGAACAAGCCCTGGTCGAAAAGGAGATATGGAAGGAATATCCTGAAGGCGTCCCTGCTGATACTCCGCCGCGCCGCGTTAGGGCTCGTGTCATAAAAAGTCTTCCGGCAGAAATAAAAACCTGGACAATCAATCGCGCTGTGAAGAATTGCAGGCGACCTGCTTAAATTCTATCGAGACATTTTGGACATTTTGGACAAGTGGGACACTGTCTCACTTGTCCCCTGGTGCGCGAAGTATTGTGCGGATATGTTCTTCGGCATGGATCAATTTTCCACGAAGAGCTTCTCATGAAAACGAACAGTAAATTGCCGTCCAGGGAGCCTCAAGCTCCAGATGACGAAGCATTGATGTTTCCAAAGGACGCTGCGAAGTTCTTGAACCGGCCCGAGAACTGGCTCGCTAAACGCAGGGTAACTGGTGACGGGCCCCCCTACGTTAAGCTCGGAATTAGAGTTTTCTACCGACGCTCCGACCTCAAGGCTTGGATCAACAAGCACGTCATCTCCAGTACATCGCAAAAGATCGAAGCGGCCAACGCGTCCGCCGCATAGCCAGCAAAAGAAAAACGCCCCGCCGTTGATATGCGGCAGGGCGCTGATGTTGAGTGTGTTGCATTGCGTTTTGCTCGCCTGAAACTGACGCCAATCAGTCAAGCGAATTGACCACCAAAATCACTACTTTTGGAGGTGCACATGCTGCATCGATACAGCCATTCGCGCCTGGGCGTCAAGCACGGCGAAACCCGAAACGAGGATCGCGCACCCCGCGCAGAGTGCGGGGGGGCCCAGTGAGCCAGGAATCCGTAGAAGTCCAGTTTTGCAACATAGAAGCCGAGCAGGCTCTCCTTGGCGCGATACTTTGCAACGCCGACGCGATTGACAATCTCGCTGGCTTGCTGGCGTCGGAGTTTTTCGAACCGTTGCATGGCCTGATTTACACCGTGATGCAGGCGCTTTGGAGCGAAGGGCGCCCGATTACGCCAGTCACGCTGATGCCTTCGCTACTACACGAAGCGCCAGTTGGCGGCTTGACGGTTCAGCAATAGTTGGGGCGGCTCGCGGCTTCGGCAGTGACCGTGCGGGGGGCACCAGCATACGCCGCAATTATTCGGGATCTCGCACGGCGTCGAGAGCTAGTCGAAACATGCGAACAAGCCATTCAACTGGCAGGCGATCCAGCGTCCAGTAATGCAGCCGGGCGTTTCCCGCCGCCGGCGCTTGATTTCCTGCCAAATTGCGTCTGCATTTACGTGGGAAAGTTCGCGGGATTTCCGGAACTCGACAAATTGATTGACGGTTTGCGACCCGAAACTCTGACGCTCATCGGCGCCCGGCCGAAGCAGGGCAAGACTGCGTTGGTTATGTCGATCATACAAAACATACTCGACGCCGGCGCGCGCGTTGCCTTCTACAGCCTCGAAATGCCGGCACAGCAAGTCATCTCGCGCTTCATCGCCATGAAGGCGGCAGTGGATTACCAGCTCATGATGCGCGGCGTTTTCACCGAGGAAGAGGGCGAGCGCATCGAGGCGGCTGCGGCCGATGTCGATGGCTGGCAGCGTCAGCAGCGCCTTGTCCTGGACGATACCGGCGATTTGACGCCGTCCGCTCTGTCGTTCCGATCTCGGCATGCGGTGAGGAAGCACGGCGCCCAAGTCGTTTTCGTCGATTACATCCAGCGCCTGCGGCCCGAAGGGCGCGGCAGCCGATACGAACAGGTGACAGAAATTTCCATGGCCTTGGCGGACATGCGCAAGGCCATCAAGGCTCCAATTATCGCTGCGGCTCAGCTCAATCGCAAAGTCGTAGATCGATCGGTGATGACGTTCGCGAAGATCAGGGACCGAATTGCAGAGGGGACGCGGCCGAACGACGGCGACTTGCGGGACAGCGGGCAGCTCGAACAAGACGGCGATGCCGTGATCTTTCTCAACCGGCCTATCTTGGTCCTTGAGAAGTTGAAACCCGAGGACGAGGAGGAGCGCTTCAAATGGGAAGAAGCATGCCTCAGGTGGCGGCGAAAGGCCGAACTCAACGTGCATTTCAACCGGGGAGGGCCAAGCGGCTTCGTGGATTTCCTCTTCGCTGGGCCGTCCATGCGTTTTGATGAGGTGCGGCAATGAGCAGAGCCCCGCAAGGCGTCATCAAGCCGCTCCGCTGGGATGAAAACCGTTTAGTCATCATCCCGCGCGAGTTCGCGCAAGATCACTCAATTAGCCCATTCACAAAGGCCGTTTTACTTGATGTGCAAAGCCGGTCGGCCATCTGCAGTGCTGGCGGCGGCATAGGAGGGCAACATGAGCGCGCCAGACGCAAAGATACTTACGAAGCTTTCCGCAATCTGCGCTCGTCTCGCCTCCTACCATGCCGGCGAACGTGCGGCAAGCGCATTGCTCGCAACCCGTATCCTTGCCGATGCCGGGATCACGTGGGCTGACGTGATCGCCCGTGCCTTCGAACCGCGAGTTTCGTCACCGCAGCGGGCGCAGAGGTTCTACCGCACGCCCGATAAGGAGGCCTGGCTTGATGTGCTCCGCGAACTGCTTGCTCAAACTTGGCTCAATGCATGGGAGCGTAATTTCCTAACGGGCTTGCTCGCGAAAAACAATAGAAAACTTGGCTTTTGGAGATGCCGGACAGGCCCATGGCCTGCACGAGTTCATCGACACGGCGTGTGCTGACACCGCCGATCCAGGCTTCCTGGATGACAGCAACGAGCGCCTTCTCCGTGGTCTTGCGGGCCTCCAGGAAGGGAGGAAAATACGATCCCTGCCTGAGCTTTGGGATTTTCAAATTGAGCGAGCCGAGACGGGTATCGAGGGTGCGCTCCCGGTAGCCGTTGCGCCAGTTCAGCCGCTCGGCGCTGCGCTCGTGACGGCCAGCACCGATCACCCCTTCGACATCGGTCTCCATTAAAATCTGCAGCACGCTCTCGGCAACGGCCCTGAGGAAATCGCCGTCGCCGGCCTTCTGCAGGAGTTCGGACAATGGCATTCTGTCTTCGGTCATCGTGGTCTCCGGTCGAAAGTGAAGTCGGGAAACTCCACCCTAACCGCCTGCCGCGGTGGCCACCTCGGCTCCACCCCCGCCATCAACCGGAAATCCACCGGAGATCGCGCTGAAAATTACACCACGTCCGAGGACACTACCCTAACGTCTTCGTGACGAATGGGGGATATGGCGGTGTCAACCAGGCTCTCAGCTTCGGAATTCCGCTCGTCACAGCGGGGCTGACCGAGGACAAGGCAGATGTGAACGCGCGCGTGGCTTGGTCCGGCGTGGGAATTAATCTTGCGACAAACAAGGCTGAGCCGCGCGCGTTGCGCGATGCTGTCCTGGCAGCGCTAAACGATCCAGACTGCCGCAACCGTGCGTCTCTGTTGGCAAAGGAGTTTGCCGCCATCGACACACGGCGCGAAATTCTCCGGATCGTAAGACAAGTCACGCAACCGCCGCATAAGAACCATCTGCGGCGCGGCGCACCACTAGCTCAATCCAGCAGCCGTAGGAGCGTGTACCCAGCAGATGCTCGATAGCCTGCCGCAGGAGAGTTCTATGACCATGGATATTAGACAAGCAAACACGCACCTCAGCGCCGGCGCCGGCCGCGGCATCGCAAAGATGGATGGCACGGGCAAACTCAGCAACAAGATCGCTCTGATCACTGGCGGAACCACCGGGATAGGAGCTGCGACGGCCACGTGCTTCCAGGCGGAGGGCGCCAGGGTAATCGTCACCGGCTCCGATCCCACGACTCTTCAGGTTGCGCAGGAGAAGATGCCGGGGATCGCAGTGATCGCGTCGGATGCCGGCGATGCCGCCGCGACAAAAGAGGCTGGTCGAGGACGTGAAAGCGGCGCACGGTCGCATCGGCGTGCTGTTCGTGAACGCTGGCATCTCCAGGTTTAAGCCGATTTCGATGATAGATGAAGCGTTCTTCGACACCCTATTCGCCATCAACGTCCGTGGCGCGTACTTCGTGATGAAGCACGCCATCGAGATTATGCCGGACGGCGGATCAATCATACTAACCTCGTCTATCTCTGGAGCGCTTGGTGTTGCCGGACAGACCGTGTATGGAGCTACGAAAGCAGCGGTTCGCTCGTTCGGACGAACGTTCGCCCGGGAGCTTGCGCCCCGTAGCATACGCGTCAACACAATCAGTCCCGGTCCGATCGAGACACCCATTCACGCCAAGGCCGGAATGCAGCCCGGAGAAATCGCGAGCATAGCTCAGCAGTTCGTACCGCTCGCGAGAATGGGCCAAGCAGAAGAGGTCGCCGCGGTGGCGCTGTTCCTAGCTTCTAAAGACGCGTCATACATCACGGGTGGGGAACTCTTCGTGGATGGCGGGCTGGTCGAACTCTAAAAACATCACTGGCTCGCCCAAAAATTACGCCTGCTGAACACCTTATTGCGGACTGACCTGGAAAAGTGGTGAATCCGAACTCCGGGCCATGAGGAGACATCCTCTAACGTGCCAGATCGAGACATCCCTGTGCAAACTTTGGTCTTGCGTTGCTCATAACGCGATGCTGCCATAGAGAACTATTTTCGTCGTTGGCTTGGGGCGAATGATGCGGTTGGGGAAGTACGGATTATGCTTGTTCGGGCTCTTGACGATGTTGGAAGCTGCCCTTGCCCAAAATAGCAATCCCGATTTGAAAGCTTTGAATGGCCATATTATCGCCCTTTATCAAGCTGGGAAGTATAGCGAAGCGATCCCGCTGTCCCAGCAGCTTGCGGCGGATGCCAAGGTGCGCTTCGGCGAGAGCAGCACGGAATATGCCACCGCGCTTAATAATCTGGCCCAGCTGCTTGAGGCTACGAACCGTCCAGCCGAAGCCGAGCCCCTTATGCGCCGTGCGCTCGCGATTCACGAGAAAAACTTCGGGACCGGTCATCCGAACGTGGCCATTGCCCTTAACAACCTCGCCCAGCTGCTTGAGGCTACGAACCGTCCAGCCGAAGCCGAGGTTCTTATGCGGCGTGCACTCGCCATCTACGAGCGCAGCTATGGCGCCGGCCATCCAAGTGTGGCGATTGCACTCAGCAATCTTGCCCTGCTATTGCAAGATACGGACCGCCTGACCGAGGCCGAGCCGCTAATACGGCGCGCCCTTGCAATCGACGAGAAGAGTTTAGGGCCAGAACATCCAGATGTGGCCCGGGACCTCAACAATCTAGCGCAGCTGCTTCAAGCCAAGAATCATCTCGCCGAGGCCGAGCCCTTAATGCGCCGTGTGCTCGCCATTGATGAGAAAAGCCTTGGACCTGCCCATCCGAATGTAGCCATTGCTCTCAACAACTTGGCACATATCCTCGAAGCCACAAACCGGGTGGTTGAGGCCGAGTCGTTGATGCGCCGTGCACTTGCCATCAACGAGGAGAGCTTCGGCAGCGAGCATCCAAACGTGGCGATCTCGCTGAATAATCTCGCGGCACTCCTGGAAGCGGCAAACCGTCCGGCAGAGGCCGAGCCCATGATGCGCCGCGCGCTTGCCATCAATGAAAAAAGTTTCGGTAGCGTGCATCCAAATGTGGCGGTTACCCTCAACAATCTGGCTCAGCTGCTGAAGTCCGCAGGCCGTCTGGCAGAGGCTGAGCCCATGATGCGCCGCGCACTCGCGATCGACGAGAAGAGCCTTGGGCCGCAGCATCAGATTGTGGCACTTCGCCTCAACAATCTCGCCGGCCTGCTTGAAGAGCAAGGTGATTGGTCAGAGGCAATTGCTCTTCATAGCCGGGCAAAGCCTATTATGACCAGCTTCTATGACACTGCCGGGGTTGAGCCTGGCGCGCCCGGCTGGGCATTTACTGCGCAAAATACCCGCGCTTTCAGAGCCCATGTTCGCGCACTTTTTCGTGCTGGTGCGGGTGATAGCGCAAGCCTTACCGAGGGCTTCGAGCTTGCGCAATGGGCCTTGCAAAACGAGGCGGCACAGGCGCTATCCGCTATGGCCGCGCGCTTTGCCAAAAGCGGCGCGGGGCTCGGTAAACTCCTGCGCGACGAACAGGACCTCATCAAGGCCCGCGAGAGAGCCTATCGCGCCCTCGATGCCGCGGCGGGAGCAGCGGACCCCAATGCCGCCCAAGCGGCTCGCGAGGCAATTGCCGCAATCGAGGCGGAGCTTTCATACAAGCAGGCGCAATTGCGAAGAGAATTTCCTGGCTATGCCGAATTCACCCATCCAAAACCGCTTTCTCTCTCTGATACGCAAGCGCTGATCAGCGATAACCAAGCTTTGGTTTTGTTTCTTGATCTTCCACGGTACGGGAACGTGCCCGAAGAGACCATTGTCTTTGCACTCACCAAAAACGGCGCGCGCTGGACCAGCATATCGCTTGGGACAAGCGCACTCCAAACGCGGGTTACGACTCTGCGCTGTGGTCTTGATAACAGCGCCTGGAGCTTGGAAGGGAAAGGCCGCGAGCGTTGCAAGATGCTGCTCAACGCGGAAGCCGCCGAAGACGAACTGCCGCCCTTCGATGCTTCCGTGGCATACGCACTTTATCGCGATCTCTTCGGCGGCAGCGAAGATCTCATCAGGGACAAGGCATTGCTAATCGTCCCATCAGGGGCCTTGACGGCGTTGCCATTCGGAGTTCTGGTTACGAAACAGCCCGATCAGCACGTGCCCCGGTTCGCCGCCTACGAAACCGCGTCATGGCTTGGTGCGAAGCAGGCGATTACAGTCCTGCCTTCTGTGGCGAGTCTCAAGGCGCTACGCATTGCGAGGCAAAGCAGCGCGCCCGAGCCGTTCATTGGCTTCGGTAATCCACTGCTGGCCGGCCAGGATGGCCGGGACATGCGCGCCTGGGGAAAACAAAGCTGCGCAAAAATTCCGGCACCGCGGCCGATGCTGATCGCGAACCGCACCGCGGATTTCGCATCCGCTGTTAAAGAGGGGCAGGTAAACGTTGAGAGCCTCCGTCATCAACCCCCATTGCCGGAGACGGCAGATGAACTCTGCGAGGCGGCAAGAACGCTCGGCGTCCCTGAAGCGCGGATTGGAAGCTCCGTTTTTCTCGGCGGGCGCGCGACTGTCAGCCAGGTGAAGGCGCTGTCCAAGAGCGGCGATCTCGCGCGAAGGCGTGTCATTCACTTTGCTACTCACGGCCTTGTCGCCGGTCAAACCCTCTTCTTCGCCAGAAATAAAGCCGAACCCGCTTTGCTGCTCACCCCGCCTAACCAAGGCAAATCGAGCGAGGAAGATAATGGGCTTCTGACCGCGTCCGAGGTGGCTCAGCTGAACCTCAACGCCGATTGGGTGGTCCTGTCGGCCTGTAATACTGCGGCGGGCTCAAGCGAGGGCGCTGAGGCACTATCCGGACTTGCGAAGGCCTTTTTCTATGCCGGCGCGCGCGCGCTTCTTGTCTCACATTGGGAGGTCAATTCGGATGCCGCAGTCGCCATCACTACCGGCGCCATAAGCGCCATCAAGGCTGAGTTTGGGATTGGCCGAGCCGAAGCGCTTCGCCGCTCCGTCGCCTCGCTAATCGGCAAAGGGGGGCCGAACGCGCATCCGAGCATTTGGGCTCCCTTCGTCCTTGTTGGAAATGGCGAACCGTAAGAGTGCGCGTGTGCTCAATCGGGACGGTCCGGCCGTGCTCTTACCCCGTCAGCGGTTCGCATTGGCAAGGACGCCGACTTCTGAAATGGGTCAAAGGCTGCGATTTTGTGTGAAATTTCAATGCGCCCGCTTATCACGTGGCTGCGGACGCACTGGAGATGTGACGGTTCTGAGTACCTGGCCAAGTGCACGCATCACGAGATGCCGGAGGGCGGGCTCACTTCAGGAAATAGTAGGTGGCTGTGTAGCCTATGCGGGCTTCGAGCCCCGCATGGTCTTCGTCGCAGCCGGCAGCCGGCGCGACGCCGCCGGCGGTCAATACGCGTAAGATACCCTTAGCCTCGGTGAACACGCCCGCGCCTTCTCGCGATTTGACATCGAGCAGAAGCCAGGAAATAGCGTTCGCCGCCGGAGCGCTCGCTGAGGCTTTCACCACGCCGGAGACCTTGCTACCGTCCAGCTCCTCCCAGGTTGGCCCCGCGTAATGCTTGCCGAGCTTTGCGCCCTGGCGATCGCGCAATTCCGCCTCCGGCGCCTTGAAAACCCAGCTCCAGGCACCGGTTTCCGCGCGCTTACAAACATAAATTTGCACACCCTTTGCGGCTGCCGCGAGATAGGGTTTGAGACCGGAAGGTTTGAGCGCCGCAGGGAGCTCGGGAAACACCGGCGTTTGGGAGCGGACCGGGGCGGCGCCCAAAATCAGGGTAACAAAGAGTCCAAAAGCGGCTTCGGCGAGAATCGGATGGCGGTTCATAAGTTCCTCATTGGCGGTGTTTGCGTCAACGGAGCAACAATGCGTCTACCGGAGAAAGCCGCGGAGTAGTATGGCCTCGGCGATCACGCTTTGGTTATCATCCTAGGCCCCGTTAGCTTCGACGATATGCAACCGCGTCGCGAAGCTTGTAAGGGCCGTGAGCACAGCCGAAGCGGGCTGGGTGACGTGGCGCGAGCCGCATTCACGCGTTACCTTAGCCCCGCTGAAACGCGAGCCGCGCCACCGCCAGTGACGGTACGGTCACGCAAAGATTCGTAGTCGTCATGGTCCCAGGTCTGTGCAGGCGATCGCTCGCCAGACGGTTGCGGTAAATCCCGATGACTCCTCGAGCGCTTCGCCGAGCATATTCAGTCGCTCGCAGCGAGCCAGTGACCTGCTCATCAAAAAACGAGTGGAGAGGCGTGGACCTCCGCGAGCAGGCCTAGTTTCAGCTCGGGCGTTTTAATGACCTTGTCGATAGCGCGTTGAACCACGCGGGCCGCCCATTCTTGTCTCCGAATCGGCTCGGCATGGCGTTCCACGAGCTTCCCACCAATGCGGGCAAGTACGGGGCGCTCTCCAATGATAAGAAGAACAAGGGGATTCATTGAAATTGAAGGTCATTCATTGTTGACATTCGTCTCGCTCAGCCAACTGGCACCCGCGATAGCCAGCATGGCGAGTGCAAAAGCAAGCAGAATACCCACAACCCAGCCGAGCTTAATACTGTCGGCGCTCCTGTAGATGTTTATGAACCACTCTAGCACACGAACGGCGGCAATCGCCACGATAGAGCCGAGCACCTTCTGCTGCACACCCGAGAACCCGATCCCAATGAGCCCCTTAGGCCATTTTTCGAGTTCGGCGGGGCGAACCCGGGCCAAATACCTTTCGTGACCGGCACAAATCAAGATAAGCAGCAAGTTCGCGATGAGGGAAAGATCGACCAGCTTTAGTATCCGGACAATCACTTCCTCTTCAGACCCAAGCTTCACTACATTCAAAAAGCCGCCGAGCTCAATAATGAATTTATAGAGCAGTCCCCCCAGTCCGGCCATAAGCCCCAGGAGGAAAGGCGCCATCAACCAGCGACTCTGCAAGATAACCGTCTCGAAGGCACGCTTCATGCCGTTCATGAGCTTCCCCTATTGGCGGCAAATGCTTCCTCACTGGCTACGTCTACCACAGACTGTTCTTCATGCTTAACCCAAGCAGCGATCAGTTCCCAGGTCACAGCCAGGACGATTGGACCGAGAAAGAGCCCTATGATGCCATGAGCCAGGGCGCCTCCCATCACGCCAATAAGAATTACCAGCATCGGCGTTTTCAAACCGTGGGCCATAACGATGGGGCTTAAAATGTTATTTAATAAGCCGGCTGGGATAAGGTAGGCTGTAAGGGCCAAGGCTGCTGTAGCCGGCATAGCAGTCCAGCTCCAGACCATGACCGGGAGCAGCACGACACTTGGGAATTGAAGAATACCGAAGATAAGCACCGCCAGAGCGAGCAAACCGCTTCCTGGAATTCCGGCCACGATAAATCCAAGACCAGAGAGAACCGCTTGCAGAAGGGCTACGCCAACCACGCCCTGCGATACGTTGCGGATTGTCGCGCCAGCCAACTGAACGAATTCCTGGCCACGGGCCGGCAGAATGCGCTGACTTATCTTGCGAATGGCTTCCAAGATCGAAGGAGCCGGGGAAAATAAGAAGCCGGCGATAATGAGGGAGATCAAGAATGAAGGTATGCCAGCCGCTGCATTTTCCGCCATTTTTCGGGCGGTGCTCCTTAACGGTTGGAGGTAAGGAAGCGCCTCGGTAAGCGCACTTTTCAGATTAGTCGAGGCCAGGCTCCAAAAGTGGTGGAGACGCTCGCCGATCAGCGGCCAGGTTCTGATTTCATCCGAAGGGGGAGGGATTGTTATAGCGCCAGCTTTGAGGCGTTCGGAAAGCGCGCTCAGTCCTTCTATCATACTCAATCCCAGCCATATGGCCGGCCCAGTGAAGACCAAAAGAGCAAGCGCCGTGACGATGGTCGCGGCCAGCTTCCGGCGGCCCCCGAGGAGCCGTGCAATCCAGTCAAAAGCTGGATAAAGCGTGACCGTGAGAATGAGGCTCCATAGTACGATAGAAAGAAATGGACGTATAAGAACAAACGACCAGAATAACAAGAATCCAAACAGGCCAAGCTTGGCTAAAAACTCAAACAAATCATCCGTTAAGGGACGAATAGGATGCTGTTCGCCTTTGGCGGGCTCCTCTCTAGCTAGTAAATCACCCATAACATCTCTTGTACGATAAGCAGGTCCGATATTCCTGCGGCAAAAAGCACGCCAGCGGTGAGTGCTAGTCGATGACGTGGTAGCCGCCATCGACATAAAGCGTTTCGCCGGTAATAAGCCGGGCCGCGTCATGAGCGAGGAAGGCTGTCGCCAGCCCTACGTCCATGACGCTCACGAGGCTGCGCGACGGAGCCTTCGCCTGAGCCTTTTCGAGGAGTTCATCGAATTCGGGGATTCCCGAGGCGGCTCGCGTCGCAAGAGGACCGGGAGAAATGGCATGAACGCGGATCCCCTTAGGACCAAGCTCCGCAGCCATATAGCGCACCGTACTTTCCAGCGCTGCCTTCGCGACACCCATGATGTTGTAATTCTCAACCACTTTCCGGCTGCCGTAGTAGCTCATCGTGAAAAGCGTGCCGCCATTCGGCATCAATGGCTCGGCAAGGTGCGCCATTCTTAGGAATGACCAGCACGAAACCTGCATGGTGGTGAGAAAGCCATCGAGTGGGGCGTCAACCACGCGGCCTTGAAGCGTGTCCTTGGGCGAAAAAGCAATGGAATGGACGACGAAATCGAGCGTGCCCCAGTCCCTGCCAATGCGGTCGAAAACCGCCTCCATCTGACCTGGAGTGCGCACGTCCAGGGGCAGCAGGATTGGGGCCTCAAGTTCCTGCGCCAGCGGCTCCACGTATTTTTTGGCCCTATCGTTGAGATAAGTGACCGCAAGTTCGGCACCGAGCGCCCGGAATGCGACGGCGCAGCCCCAGGCGATGGACTGCTCGTTCGCTATGCCAACAATCAGGCCCCTTTTTCCTCCCAGGAGTTTCGCTTTGAATACAGGTATCATTGGCCGGTCCTCCGCTTCACGCGAGCACGCCATTCTTAGTGATTGGTTTGCGGCTTTTAGAGATCAACGCCAGCGTGTGCTGCGCGATCATCAGTTCCTCGTCGGTTGGGATCACATAAAGGGCGGCGGCGCTTTCTGGGCGCGAGATTAACTGATTGTGCGCAGCGTTAGCCTGCCGGTCGAGCACGGCGCCAAGCCAAGATAGCTTTTCTGAAATTCGCTCCCGGGTAGAGGGGGAGTTCTCTCCAATGCCTGCGGTAAAGACGAACGCATCAAGTCCACCGAGCGCAGCCGCTAACATGCCTGCGAAAAGTCCGACGCGATAAACGAAGTAGCTGACAGCAAACGCTGCGCGCGGATCATCGCTAGCTTCGAGTTCACGCATATCGTTGCTCAGGCCAGAGAGGCCCTTGAGGCCACAATCGTGATAAAGCAGACGCTGGACGGCAGCAGGGCTCATGCCCTTTTCTTCAATCAGGTAAAGCACAACGCCGGGATCGATCTGCCCCGAACGCGTTCCCATGGGGAGGCCGTCCAGCGCCGTGAAGCCCATCGTGGTCTCAATGCTCTGCCCGCCCTTGAGCGCACACATCGAAGCTCCGCTGCCCAAATGGGCAACGATCACCCGTCCAGCCGCAGCACTGGGCGCAACCTCGCGCAATTTCGCGGCTATGTATTCATAAGAGAGGCCGTGAAATCCATAGCGCCGCACACCCTCATCATAGAGATTTTTTGGGATGGCGTAATGGTCCGCCAGCGGACCGTGACCGCGGTGAAATGCGGTATCGAAGCAAGCCGCTTGAGGCAGGCCGGGCCGGTTGGCGAGAAGTGAGCGGATCGGAGCCAAATTGTGCGGCTGATGCAAGGGAGCGAGCGGAATATATCGTTCCAGGCCGCACAGTACTTCCTCGTCAACCAGCACGGGGCGGTCGTAATCCGGGCCTCCGTGCACAACGCGATGGCCTACCGCGATGGGATCGATGCGAAGCTCATCGCGCAGCCAGGCGGCCGCCGCCTGCAATGCCGCCGGCACGTCAGACACGGCCTCATTCGAATATGCCCGCTCAACCATCGTCCTGCCGCTCGCGTCAGAGGCGCGCAATTCGGGCTTGGTCCCGATACCTTCAACCTTTCCCTTGATTTGGCGGTTCAGCCTCCGGCCCTGGTCAACTTCAAAAATTTGAAATTTGATGCTTGAGGAGCCGGCATTGGCGACAAGGATCGTTTCCATGAGATCATGCCGCCGGCAATGCCACCGCGCGGCGACGGGCGTCGGCGTAAAGCACCGCGACCGCGCATGACGCCATGCGAGCGCGAAGGGAATCTGCGCGGGAAGTTAGGATGATGGGAACCCTCGCACCTAGAACAATGCCGGCTGCATCGGCCTTCAAGAGGAAAGTTAGATTCTTTGCAAGCATGTTGCCGGCTTCGAGATCGGGGACGACCAGGATTTGCGCACGGCCGGCGACCGGCGATTTTATACCCTTAATTTCTGCCGATTGCGGGTCGATGGCGTTGTCGAAAGCCAGCGGTCCATCGAGAACGCCGCCGGTGATTTGCCCGCGGTCCGCCATTTTGCAAAGGGCCGCTGCGTCGATTGTCGAGGGGATTTTCGTGGTTACGGTTTCAACAGCCGAAAGAATTGCAACCCGCGGCTCGCCCAGCCCGATTTGCGTATAAAAATCGATGGCATTCTGGACAATGTCGCGCTTGCAATCGAGGTCTGGGAATATGTTGATTGCCGCGTCCGTGACGAGCAGCGTCTCCTTGTAGGCCGCCACGTCCATGACGAAGACGTGGCTGATCCGGCGCGCTGTGCGAAGGCCGGACGTCCCCGAGGTAACACTTCGCATAAGCTCGTCCGTGTGAAGGCTGCCCTTCATCAGAAGTTCGCCTCTTGCTTCGTGGATGAGCTGAACGCCCTTGGCCGCTGCCGCTTCGCTATGGTCTACGTCAACAAGCTCGAACGGGCTGATGTCCAGCCGGAATTTCTCTGCTACGGCTTTGATCTTTTTAGCTGGCCCAACCAGCACCGGCTCGATGAGATTAGCTTCGGCCGCTTCCAGTGCCCCTCGCAAAGAGGACTCATCGCAGGGATGAACAACAATCGTCTTTGGCGCCGGCACCTTCTTGGCGCGCGCTATCAGCCGTTCATACTTTGCGTGTTGCGGCTGCTCCAGATTACCTATGTTCGCGCTCATCCTTTGCCGTCCTTCCATTTCCAGAATTGGGAGCGGGGCTTTTTGCGGGGCCAATCTTCTCCTTCGCGGGCGGCCTACGCGAAGGTTCCGCAGAGATCGGTTTTGCCTCTGTTCCAGCTTCGGCGATCTGCAATCCAAAAAGCTGCCGGATTCGCTCCAGCCGGCTCGCGGCCTCGCCTCCAATCGCATCGCTCGCCGCGAGCACTTCCCGTATTGCCCCGAAAGCCTGGCGGCGCTGAGCGCTATCCGCGGGCAACATGCGAGGTATCGCATTGAGGGCGCCCTCGGGATCGAGGAGCAGCAAATAGAACTGCTCCCGGGCCATCGACTTGAACTCTGCAAGCGTAAGCCTCGGCTTTTCTTCCGCAAGCCGGATGCCTCGCAAGGCGTTGACGCCGCGCTCATCAACTCTGCCCCTGGCGGAGCCTGCATAGAGCAACCCGCGTATAGTGCACTCCAGCAAGCCGCCTTCCTCCGTCCTCGACTTCAACTCCGCGATGCGCGCCTCTCTCAATTGTTGATGCAGGGACGATTTGGGCGCCTTTCGCAGCGGGCGTTCGGAGGCGGGGTCCACTCCCGCCGCTGCCTGGATTGCTGGCGACCCGTACACGGAAAGAAATGCCGACTCAGCCATGCTATCTCGCCACTTGCCCCAGCTTTCGAGAGTACCGGCGATCTGCTGGGAAGCTGTTTCCTGTGCGTTGACCAGCGCGTTTCCAGGCGCAGCCGGCATTCTATTTTCCTGGACGGTTTGCGCTAGGCTGCCAAGCGCAGCCGCGAAGGGGTTTGCATCGCTCACAAGCTCATATTGCAAGCGAAGAGGATGCAGCTGCCGCATCCAATCAGCCATTGCCGGAGTCATCCAAGCCCTGACAAACGGCTGAAGAAAAGTCCGGTATAGCGCTAGATTGGCGGCAGAGACTTGGGCCGCCGCGGCGAACATGCGCTCGTCCTGCGGCTCGTGTCCGCCAAGGGACCGGATATCGTCCAAGGTCCGCTCTTCGCAACGCATGACCCAATCGCCGGAAACGAGATTGGGGCTCGATGTGTCCTCAGATTTTCGTTCGAAGCGGGCTTCGTATAGTCCGGGAGGCAGCACATCGATCAGGTCGATGTTGCTCGAAAATTCGCTGTGCTCTTTCTTAGCTACGCTACCTGAGACGAAGATGCCGAGGTGCCCCGCCTTTTCGTGGATCGTATAGACGATGGTCTGCCCATAGGCCCTGATCTCATCGGCATTCTCATAGAGATCGAGGATCCACCCAAGTGCCTGTTGAGGAGGCGTTATGTTATCGCCCTTCGAGCAGAACACGACGATTGGCGAGCGTATGTTGCGGAGATCGACTGCCGTCCCATCGGATGCTTGGATGCGGCCGGCGGCTAGATTGTTGCCGACGAAAAGCTCATCGACGATAAACTGAATTTCCTCCGCATTTAGATTGATATGCCCGCCCCACCAGCGCTCGAACTCCAGATAGCGAGGGGCTTCAGTATCGATTTTGGAATAGAGATTATATTGCTTGCTCCAAAAAGTGTTGGCGGGGTTTAGACTTTCGAAGTTCTGCACCAGCCACGCCCCGTCAAACTTACCGGCACCCAGATCGCTGGTTAGAGCAGTGAGCCAGCTTCCTCCGAGCAAGCCGCCTGTGTAGCGCATCGGATTTATTCCGCGTACCCCTGCCCAGTAGGACAAGGGTGAACCCGCGATGATAAGCGGCCCGAACAGCTCGGGGCGCATCGCAGCGAGCATCATGATTGCCCACCCTGCCTGGCAATTTCCAATGACACAGGGTTTGCCATCCGCTTGCGGATGCAATGCAATGACTTTTTCAAGGAAGACGGCCTCGGCGCGGGCGACGTCTTCGATGGTTTGCCCCGGAATCGGGTCAGGCAGGAAACCTACAAAATAGCAGGGATGGCCTGCCTTGAAGGCGACACCGATTTCGCTGTCCGCTTTGAACCCGCCGATGCCGGGCCCATGCCCAGCGCGGGGATCGACCACGACAAAGGGGCGGCGGGTTGGATCGACGCTCGTCCCCTTGGGCGGTATTACCCGCGCAAGCGCGTAATTGACGGGGCGTTCGAGCGTCCTGCCATCGACAACAAGTTCCACCGCATAGTCCAGAACATGCGGCGCCGCTTTTGCGCGGTGCTCCCGATACTGATTACCCCGCTGACGCATCGCGTCCCAGAAAAGCACCTGCCGTTGCGCCGCGTCGATTAAGTACGCGAGCGCCGCGTTCAGAGCATTCACGCCGGTGGATGTTTCATTACGATAAGACATTTCGGCTGCCCCTTTCGAGCTAGCGCAATATTTGTCGCCATAAACGAAGATGGCTTTGATATATATCAACGCCATCGTCCGCTATAGTGCAAAACTATGATGGTATAAGAAAAGTGTATAGTTGGCAAATATTGATATTAACAAGTTTTTATCATTCGCAATAATCTTCCGCAGTACGTTATTGATCTGTTAACCGTGATTTCTATTTGCGCGGATCATAACTGAATATCAATTGCGATAATTAAATACTTGGGGTTGAACAAGCGAAAGTGGTGGTGCGTACATGACCGTTATGACCGGCAATGTATTACCTGACGCGACAGATGCGTTGCTCCAGGTGGCGGAAGCGGAAGTGGCGAAGGCTGACGAGCGCAAGCGCGCAGCTGCTGCTGCGGAAGCAGAGAAAAGAGCGCTGATCGAGCAGATCCAGAAGCCATCCGGAATTTCCGAGGAAGAGGGGATCAAGCGGGCGGCCGCTATCATCCAGCGCGCGGTCCGGAACGGGCTTACGGAAGTCCAAGTCTATCGATTTCCCAACGAACTGTGCACCGACCGGGGGCGGGCGATCAATCAGCGCGAGCCGGGTTGGGAAAACACTCTTACGGGATTACCCAAGGAGATGTTTCAGCTCTGGCAAACACACCTGAAGCCGCGCGGGTACAAGATCCGGTATCAGATCGTCGATTTCCCAGGCGGCATGCCTGGGGACATCAGCATAACCCTCAGCTGGCATTAATCCGCCAAAAGCTCTGACGGCGTTATCCCAGCACGGAAATGCACGGAGGCAAAAGTGCGATATCCGTTTCTCCCGCTCATGACCGCTCCATTTCTGATGCTCCTGCCTGCCGCGGCCCAACAGACTGCCAACACCGCTGTTCCGGTTACGACGGTCGTCGCGGAGGCCCGGCCCGTTACGAAGTCCAAGGATTTTGTCGGCCGGATCGAGGCCGTGGAACGCGTCGAGATAAAAGCCCGCATCACCGGCTATCTGCAAGCGATCCTGTTCAAGGAAGGTGAGCTCGTGCATGAGGGGCAGCCCCTCTACCAAATAGAGCCGGATCTTTTCCAAGCTGCAGTGGAGCAGGCCCAAGGCACCCTTGAGGGCAACAAAGCATCGAAGAAGTTGACAAAGGTTGAGCTCGACCGTGCCAACCAACTCCTGTCTTCCACCTACGGAACGCCTCAGAAGCGCGACCAGGCGCTGGCGGCGGACGAAAACGCTGCCGCGAACATATTGACCGCGCAGGCAAACCTGGACACGGCCAAGATCAACCTGGGCTACACCGACATCAAATCGCCGATCACAGGAAAAATCAGCCGGACGAAAATCACGAAGGGAAACGTCGTCTCCCCGGATAGCGGTGTCTTGACCACCGTTGTAAGCGAGGACCCGATGTACGTCGTTTTCCCGGTCAGCCAGCGCGAGTTTCTGGAAGTGAAGCGCGAAGAGAATGCCGCAGACCGGAGCCAGCTGCTGGTCACGGTTCGCTTCTCCGACGGGAGCGTTTACGATCATAAGGGACGCATCAATTTTGTGGATGTCAGCGTCGACAAGGCAACCGATACGGTCATTGTACGCGCCACGATAGCCAATCCCGACGACACGCTGATCGACGGGCAGCTCGTTCGCGTCAATGTAGATACCGGAGCACCGATCGAGAAGGTCGTCATCCCGCAAGGCGCGCTGATTGCCGACCAGCAAGGCCCTTACGTCTTTGCGGTCGAGGACGGCAAAGCCGTGATCCGGCGCGTGAAGCTTGGCGAGGAGGTTGGCGCCGGCGTCGCCATCGATTCCGGGTTGAAAGCTGGCGAACAGATTATCGTTGAAGGGATACAGGGCGTCAGGCCGGGCGGCTCAGTGCTCGCTTCGCCCATGCCGCCTGAATCTAGGAGCTAGGCCGTGCTTTCTTCCATCTTCGTCGACCGGCCGAGGCTAGCGATTGTCATTGCAATCGTCACCACCATTGCCGGTGCCCTGTCGCTGCTGGTCATCCCCATCTCTCAATATCCAGATGTCGTTCCTCCGCAAGTTTCGGTCACGACAACCTATCCAGGTGCCTCCGCCGCCATTGTCGATGCCACAATAGCCCAGCCAATCGAGGCTCAAGTCGTTGGCGTCGACAAGATGATCTATATGAAGAGCGTCAGCGGCAACGATGGCAGCTACACGCTGACGGCCTCTTTCGAGCTAGGCACGAACCCTGACATCAACACCGTCAACGTGAATAACCGTGTCCAGGTCGCGCTTTCGAAGCTGCCGCAGGACGTGCAGAAACAGGGCGTTACGGTCAAGAAAAAGTCATCCGCGCTGCTGGGCGTCATCGCGTTATACTCCCCAAAGAGCACGCACGATCCGCTCTTCATCTCCAACTATGCAACCATCAACATCATCGACCAGATCAAAGCGACGCCCGGCGTCGGCGATGCGACCCTTTGGGGCCCGCAGGATTACGCGATGCGGGCCTGGGTGCATACGGACAAGCTTACAGGATTAGGGCTCACCACCGCCGATATCATCAGCGCGATCCAAGCCCAAAATGTCCAAGCCGCCGTTGGGCGCATCGGGGCAAGACCGGTTTCGAACGATCAAAGCCTGCAACTCAATATTCAGACCAAGGGGCGCCTTAGCTCGGCGGCTGACTTCGAAAACATTGTGATCCGGACGAACCCCGATGGCTCTATTCTCCGATTAAGGGACGTGGCACGGGTGGAGCTCGGCGCCGCAAATCTGGACCGCGAAACGCGCCTTAACGGTAAGCCCGCGGCAGCTCTCGCCATCTACCAAACGCCGGGCGCGAATGCGCTCACCACCATGAAGTCTATCAAGACGCAAATGGCTGAGCTTGCGAAAGGCTTTCCGGAGGATCTCGATTGGAAGGTCACCTACGATCCCACGACGTTCGTGACAGCCACCGTTCATGAAGTGCAGAAGACGCTGGTAGAAGCGTTTGTACTCGTTGTTCTTGTGGTCTTTCTATTTCTCGGCAGCTTCCGCGCAACTTTGATCCCATCCATAGCGGTTCCGGTAAGCTTGATCGGAGCTTTCATTGTCCTGTACGCCATTGGCTATTCAGCGAATTCGGTTTCGTTGCTCGCCGTGGTGCTCGCCATCGGCATCGTGGTCGATGACGCGATCGTCGTCGTCGAGAATGTCGAGCGCGTTATGGAGGAACACCCAGCGCTCACTCCGGCGGAAGCAACCAAGCAGGCGATGCGGGAAATCACTGCACCGATCATCGCAATCACGCTGGTGCTCTTGTCGGTCTTCGTGCCGGTTGCTTTCATTCCAGGCATCTCAGGCGAGCTTTTCCGCCAATTTGCCGTCACCGTTGCGGTTGCGATGTTCCTGTCCGCGATCAACGCCCTTACGCTTTCCCCCGCACTCTGCGCTATTCTATTGAAGCCGCATCATGGACCGAGGCGCGGCATTATCGGGGTTGTCATGCGTTTCATCGACCGCGTCCGCGACGCCTATGGCGCCGTTGTGGCGCGGCTCGTTCGCATCTCCATCATTGGGCTCGTTCTTGTCGCCGCTTCCATGTTTGGCGTCGTGGCCCTTTCCAAGATCACACCGACTGGCTTCTTACCAGAGGACGATCAGGGCGCCTTTTTCGTGGTGACGCAGCTCCCTGGCGGCGCTTCGGTCGCGCGCACCTCCGAGGTCGTGCATAAAGCCGAGCAGATCATCGCTCAGGAAAAAGCTGTCGCGGACTACACCTCGATTATCGGCCTGAACTTCATCGACAACTATTCCCAGCCCAATTCAGCTTTCTTCGTTGTAACGCTTAAACCGTTCGAGGAGCGCAAAGGAAAAGATGAGGGTGCCAACGCCATCATCGCCCGGCTCAATAGCAAACTACGGGAGATCCAGGGCGGCAGCGTCGTGCCTTTGCCGCCTCCGCCGATCATCGGCCTTGGTACGGGCGGCGGCTTCACCTATGTGCTCAAGGATTTGAAGGCCGGCGATCCGAAGACGCTCGCGCAAGTGCTTCGCGGCCTGCTCGTAGCCGCTAATCAGGACCCTAAGCTCAACAGGGTTTTCAGCACATTCTCGGCCACAGACCCGTCCATTTATCTCGACATCGACCGCGACAAGGCGCAGGTCCTCGGTGTGCCGCTTAGCTCGGTGTTCCAGGCCCTTCAGGCCTCGCTTGGCGGCTTCTACGTCAATGATATGAATCTGTTCGGCCGTACCTGGCAGGTGCAGGTGCAGGCCGAAGCTTCAGACCGATCGAGCATCGACGATATTTACCGGATCAACGTCCGCAACGGCGAAGGGCAGATGATCCCGCTTCGCAGCCTTGTTGAGCCGCGAGTGATCGTCGGGCCTCCTGCGCTGATCCGCTATAACAATAAGCGCGCCGTCACCGTTCAAGGGACGCCAGCGCCGGGAGTGTCATCCGGGCAAGCCTTGGCCGCGATGGAGGCTGTCGCCGCGCGCACGCTCCCTTCAGGTTTCGCTGGGGAATGGACGGACACCGCTTTCCAGGAGAAGCGGGCCGAAGGCAAAACCGGTATGATTCTAGGCTTCGCCCTGCTCTTTGCATATCTGTTCCTCGCCGCTCTTTACGAAAGCTGGATTATTCCCGTGCCGGTCCTGCTTTCGGTCGCGGTCGGCGTGCTGGGCTCCTACCTTGCCATCCTCGCAGGCCGGCTGACGCTCGACCTCTATGCGCAGATTGGCATGGTCGTTCTCATCGGCTTGGCCGCGAAGAACGCAATTCTCATCGTCGAATTTGCCAAAGAGAAACGCGAGCATGGCGTTCCCATATTGGAAAGCGCGGTCGAAGGCGCCCGCCTGAGGTTCCGGCCGGTCATGATGACGTCGCTTGCCTTCATATTGGGGCTTTTTCCGCTGGTTATCGCAACAGGCGCCTCCGAACTCGCAAGGCGTGGCGTTGGAACCCCGGTCTTTGGCGGCATGCTGCTTGCCTCCTTCCTCGGTATCTTCGCCATTCCACCGCTCTACGTGACCTTCCAATGGATAGCGGAGCGCCTTCAAGGAAGGACAGCGGTGCCGAAAGCGGAGCATAAGGATGCGCATGCCTCAGGCCAGTTTTCGCATGGACCGGCCGAATAATGACTAAAGCGGAACTAGAACGCAACGAAGGAAGGTGCAAAATGAGAAGACTATTCCTAGCTGTGCTGTTTCCAACGGCAATGATGGGCTTCTTGGCAAGCCCAAGTTGGGGGGCCTCGGTTAACCCTAAGACCGGCATCGCCACGGCCTCCATCATTTCTGATGTTGCATACCGCAGGGGCCGTGCCGGTGGAGTGGCTTATCGCGGCCGCGGCGTCGCCTATGGCCGCAGAGGCGTCTATGGCGGCCGTGCCGTTGTCGCGGGACGCAGGGGCTTTTATGGCGGCCACAGGGTCTATGCTAGGCGGGGAGGTGTTTATCTAGGCGGCCCTGCTTACTCCTCCGGCTATTATGATCACGGATATTATGGCGGTGGCGGCATCTATAGACGCGGAATTGTCTACGGCGCGCGTGGAGCTTACGTGCGGCGCGGAGGCGTTTACCGGGGTGGCGCCGTTGTTGCAGGCCGCCGTGGCTATGTCGGGGGACGCTATGCCGGACGCGGATTTGCCGGAGGCAGGCATTATGCGGCGCGCGGGCGTGGTATCAGGCGCCGTTAGCGTGATTCGTACCAGGAGGCCACGAACAGTGGCAGCCTATCCCTTTTGCCTGCAATAGAATTGAGTGCTCCTAAAAGACTTCGGGTACCCATTTCCCCATGGTCATGCTCTGTCGATCGTCATATTTGCGTTTCAATGACCTTTTCGGGAGTTCAACCTTCTCGGAGGGCGATTTCTCGTAGGGAATAAGGCTCAAAATATGAGCAATACAGTTTAGCCTGGCCCGCCGCTTTTGATTCGAGGCGACGATGTGCCAAGGAGCGTGCGCTGTGTCTGTCTTCTCCAGCATCGTATCCCGGGCGTGCGAATAGTCATACCAGAGGCGGTACGATTCGAGGTCCATGGGGCTTAGCTTCCATTGCCGAAGCGGGTCGCTGATGCGGGCAAGGAAGCGGCGTTCCTGCTCCTCCTTCCCCACTTCCAGCCAGATCTTGATGAGTTGAATTCCGCCCTCAACAATGTATTTCTCGATCTCCGGACAAAGTTCCAAGAAACGTTCGTGCTGCTCGGGCGTGCAGAATCCCATCACGTACTCAACGCCGGCACGATTGTACCAACTGCGATCGAATATGACGACCTCGCCTGCGGCAGGGAATTGTTGGATGTAGCGTTGCATGAACATTTGTGTTTTTTCGCGATCGGAGGGAGCCGGAAGTGCAACGGCCCGAAACACGCGCGGGCTCACCCTTTCTGTAATTGCCTTGATCGTTCCGCCCTTTCCGGCTGCATCGCGCCCCTCGAAAAGGATGATGATGCGGGCACCCGTCGCCTTCACCCAACCCTGGAGATGGCAAAGCTCCACCTGGAGGGCCCGCAGCTCTTTCTCGTAATCCTTTCGCTTCATTTTGGGCTTTTTGCCGCTAGACTGTTTCGCTGTCATGGGCTTTTGCCTTCCATTTGAGGGCGTTTCGGTGTGTTTTGGATCGTTGCTGTAAGCCTTCTTGGCCGCACCGAGATTCTACGGTAACGCGGTGATCGCTCTCGAGATCTCGCGAGGGGCTGGCCAGTATTATGCGCATTCCACATGAACGTTCCGATAAAACCCAATGTATGGCGTGCGATGGCGGATGCCCCTGAGCCAAACGCGCTGGGAGGTCCGGAAATGGCCCACTTTACCAGTTAGGCTCCTCCAGAAGCATAGCGGCTTTATAGTGTTAAGCGGCTATTCCCCGCACACCCGCCCATTGCACCCGGCGCAAGGGCAGGAGCAAGCCAGGTTTCAAATGAAAGGGATTGAGTGCGAGCGCAGGACAGCGCGCGATAACACTTAAGGCCAGCCATGCGGCAGATAGGCCGATCTACTACAACCAATTGGCGCGCGCCCATGACGGGCCCCACGTTCAAATGGTGCAGCGCAGGAAGCAGGTTTTCGCCCTTCCGATTCTCTCAAGAGCTTCCGGCCGCTTCTGCAAAAACGTGTCTGTTGCCCGAAATTCGCCGTTTGACAGCAGTATGAAAAGAAGCGCCGCAATTCCTACTATGCAGGCAACACTCACGGTCTTGGGCAGCCCGGCGGCAGCCAGCTCAATTCGGTGAAAGGGTCGATTTTATGGTTTTCGCAAAGCTGGTGAAAGCGGCAACCTTTGGGACCGCCGCTGCACTCGTGCTTACGCTGGGCACCATCGGCGGTAAGGCACAGGGCGGGAAGGATAGGGGCGGCAAGGCTCCCGCAGCGCCGCAATCAGCCGCCGCCGGCGGTCAAAAGTCTGATATCTGGTACAAACTCTGCATCGATGTCCCGGTGCCGGAGCCCACGAAGCCGGGCGAGCCGCCAAAGCAGCAAAAGCCTGGGGAAATGAAGAAGGTCAATGCCTGCTTGACGCAGGCTGACGTTCGCGACAACGCAACCGCAGTCCTTGTTGGTACGCTCGCAGTTCGTCAAATCGTAGGCCAGCCAAAGCCCCAGATACTGGTAATGCTGCCGCTCCAATCGGCCCTGCCACCCGGAGCGCTTGTGAAGATCGACGATAAGGAGCCGATCAAGCTCGCTTACACAACCTGCGATCGAGCAGGGTGCTATGCCGAGGCGAATATTGAGCCAGCCCTGGTCAATCAAATGAAAGCCGGCAAGCAAATTGCCTATCTTGGCATCGGCATCTCACGCCACCCGCTCAGCGTTTCGCTCCCGCTTGCGGGCTTCGCCAAGGCCATCGATGGCCCACCAATGTCCGTGGAGAAATATAACGAGGAGCAAGGCAAGATAGCCAAAGTCATCAAAGCACGGCTGGCAGAGTTACGTAAGAAACAGGAAGAAGCCGCGCAGAGCGGTCAGAATGCTCAGCCTGCCGCGCCTGCTCAGGCCCCCACAAAGTCATCTTGGATGGCTCACCCCCAATGAAGCGGAAGACCTCGATGCGACCGCCGAGGCGTTGATGGATATGTCGCGCCGGCGGGTATCGAAGCTTGCGCGTCAAGCCGGCGAGGGGCGAGAAGCTCGCCGCGCTTCGCATCGGGGCAGTCGCACGTTCATCAGAGCTGGAACTTCCGTTCTTGGCCCTCTTTGCCCGTTCTCGCAGCTGCAAAAAAGGGCAAGCGGTCCATTTGATATTGCAGAAGAAATCTCAGCCTGTGACTCTGACCCGTTGCGCAACATCACATTGGCTGCCAATGCGCAAATGACACCAACCGTTTCCGGTCGCCGCTCGCGCCAAAAGCCTCTATTTCTTGCAGCCGGCTTCTATGTGTTGAGGTTCCGGCTCGTCCCAGGCGTTGGCGGGCAGTTTCTCGAAGGGGGCGGTGAAAGCCTGGCGGACCATGTGAAACCCACTCGGGATAGGTTTGCCCGGCGCGTAATCCACCACCCAGAAGAAATCGTAATTCGAGGCCGGCCAACTTTTTGGTACACCCTCGATCTGGTCGAGGTGCAACAATTGGCGAAGCGTGACTTGCTCTCCTGGATGGGCTTTTTCGAGCTTTGCCTTAGCAATACGTTTGTGTTCCCAAACCATGACTACGGTCTTCCCGGCATAGCGCGGATCCGTGAGAACATCGCGCGCCGCTTCCTGCGTGCGTCTATTGAGGTCGATCTCTTTTGCCGCGTCGTCTTCGTCTTCGCCGGGGACCACTGTGTAAGCTATCACCGGCAAATTCCAACTCTGCGCCGCCGGCGTGATCGTCTCAATTGGGTGCAACGTCATTGCCAGAAACGCGTCAGGTTTTTCTCCAGCCGCAAACAGCGATTGCGCAGCGCCCCGGCCCAGAAACTGCTTAACGAGGGCCTTTCCACGTTGTGCGCCAAGATCGCATAGCGCATAAGTATCTTGTTTCTCGGCGTGGCGCAGAATAATAATCCGTGCCGGCTCTGCCAAGACAGCTGTCGGCAACAGCAAAGCTATTAGCCCGATCGCGAAACACCACAACAAAGAACCACGCATGCTTTTACTCCCTCAATTCATGCAAGTATCGTGCGTTGCCCGCGCCTCTGCCGTCAAGAATGCGGATATCGGTCGTAAATTTGGGAAACGCAACCTTTCCGAAACCGAAAGGGATGGTCTCCTCTTAGCCCTGACCGCCACATCTCGCAGATGCAAAATTTCCTTCGGCTTGTTGGGGACAAGCCGCTGTCGAACATTGGGCGGACAAGGCCGAACCAAGCAACGCCACCTTTCCACCCGTCCGATTGCTTGGTGCCGGTGCCAAGCCGTGCCACCCTATAGGAGGGCGGCGGGCGGCGCTGTATTTCGCGGCCGCCGCGAACGCCGCTTCGGGTGCACCGCTTAGGTGGCGCTTTTCGACCTTCGCGCGCGTTGGGGGTGCGGACCACCTCCATAAGATTTACTCGCAAGCATTCCGCGCTGAGGTGCTCCGGTTGGAAGCTGCGCGCCAGGAGTTTACAAATTAAAGCGCGCCAAGGTAAGATAGAAATAGATTTATAGACGAGAATATCCGCATCCTCGTCAGGAACAATGGCTGTTCATGGCCGCGCGTCCTTGGCGCCGACAACAGCGAGCGCGGTCATATTGACAAGGCCGCGCACCGTGGCCGATGGCGTCACGATATGGGCAGGCTCCGCGGCGCCGAGCAGCATAGGCCCGATCGAAATCGCGGAACCCAGAACCTTGATGGCGTTATAAGCGATGTTCGCGGCGTCAAGGTTTGGCATGATCAGCACATTGGCGTCGCCCGTCAGCTTGGAATGCGGGAAAAGCTCCTGCCGGACGGCTTCCGAAAGCGCGGCATCCGCCTGCATTTCGCCTTCGGCTTCCACGCCAGGCTCGCGCTCCCAAAACAGGCTTAGCGCATCGCGCATCTTGCATGCAGTCTCCGTGGATGCGCTGCCGAAATTCGAATGAGACAGAAACGCAAGCTTCGGCGTCGTTCCAAAGCGGGCGACCTGCTGGCTTGCGAGCTGGGCTATCTCGGCGATCTCCTCCGCCGATGGATTATAGTTGACCTGCGTATCGGCGATGAAAAATGTGCCCGCCGGCAGCACAAGCGCACTCAAGGCGGCGAATGTGCAGGCACCGGCGCGCTTACCGATTATGTCGCCGATGTCTCTCAGATGCCGGTCGAAACGTCCCGCGGTGCCGCAAATCATGGCGTCGCCCGCGCCGCGCTTCAAGAGCATGGCCGCGATCGCCGTGTTCTGGCGGCGCATGGTCGCGCGCGCGTCGGAGGCAAGCACGCCTTTGCGTTCCGTTAGCCGGTGATAGTGTTCCGCCAGCTCATCGACGCTTTCGTCCGCGGAGGGATCGAACACTGCGAAATCGCGCCCCGGTGTCATCGGCAGCGCCAATTCCTGCAACCGTTCCTGCATGAGACGCCGGTTACCGACAAGGAGCGGCTGGGCGATGCCCTCGGACAGGACCTGATAGGCGGCCTGCAAGACCTTGATCCGGTCGCCCTCTGCAAAAATGACGCGCTTGGGCGCTTTCTTGGCCGCCTCAAAGACCGGCTTCATGACGAGGCCCGAGCGGAACACGAAACGGGAGAGCTTGTCGCGATAGGCGTCGAAATCCTGGATGGGGCGCGTGGCAACGCCGGAATCCATCGCGGCCTTTGCTACGGCAGGGGCGAGCTTGGTGATAAGGCGGGGATCGAATGGCTTCGGGATGATATAGTCCGGGCCGAACGCAAAACTCTCTGCGCCATAGGCTGTCAGCACGATGTCGGACGCTTCCGCCTGCGCAAGCTCGGCGATGGCCATCGCACACGCCTTTTTCATCTCCTCGTTGATCGTCGTGGCGCCGGCGTCGAGCGCGCCGCGAAAGAGAAAGGGAAAACACAGGACGTTGTTGACCTGGTTCGGGTAATCTGAGCGGCCGGTGGCGATGATGGCATCTGGGCGCACGGCCTTCACATCCTCCGGCATGATCTCGGGCGTCGGGTTTGCGAGCGCCATGACGATCGGCCGCTCCGCCATGGTCTTCACCATATCGGAGGTGAGCACCCGCGGAGCGGACAGCCCAAGGAAAATGTCCGCTCCTGCAAGCGTCTCGGCCAGCCGGCGGAACGGCGTAGACCTCCCATAGCGGGCGAGATACGGGTTCATCTCCTCGGTGCGGCCCTCATAGACGACGCCCACGCGGTCGGTGACAAAAATATGCTCGCGCGGCAGGCCGAGGCTCACAAGCAGATTGAGGCAGGCGAGCGCGGCCGCTCCGCCGCCGCAAGCTGCGAGCCTCACATCGCGGATATCTTTGCCCACGACTATAAGCGCGTTCAGGATCGCGGCCGCGACCACGATGGCGGTGCCATGCTGATCGTCGTGCATGACCGGGATGTTCATCCGCTCCCTGAGCTTGTGCTCGATCTCAAAGCATTCGGGCGCTTTGATATCCTCCAGATTGATGGCCCCGAAAGTCGGCTCAAGCGCTGCGACCGCGTCCGCGAAGCGGTCCGGGTCCTTGGCATCGACCTCGATGTCGAACACGTCGATGCCGGCGAATTTCTTGAACAGGACCGCCTTGCCTTCCATGACGGGCTTCGCGGCCAGAGGCCCGATGTTTCCAAGGCCCAGCACAGCGGTGCCGTTGGTGACGACGCCGACAAGGTTCGCGCGCGCCGTAAGCCTTGCGGCGGCGTGGGCGTCGGCCACGATTTCCTCGCAGGCAAAGGCCACGCCCGGCGAATAGGCCAGCGAAAGGTCACGCTGGGTCGCGAGCGGCTTTGTAGCGCTGATGGAGAGCTTACCCGGAGGGAATGCCTCGTGATATTCGATGGCGCTCTCTTTCAAATCCTTCGCCATGTTCGGCCTCCGCGATTGCCCTGTCCCCTCAAGCTAGGCCGGCATTCTGCGCGCCTGTCAACTATTGGATCGGCGGCAGACGCCCTGTTGGGACAAATCGAGGCCGTGCCCGCCTAAACGAGCATGCCGGCAATCGCACCGCTTCCCAGGGTCGCCAGAGTTCCCGAAACGATGGATCGCGGGGCGAGCGTCACGATCTCCCCTCGCCGTTCGGGCGCCATCGCCGTCATGCCGCCAATCATGATACCGGCGCTGCCAAAGTTGGCAAAGCCGCACAATGCATACGTCATGATGAGTTTTGAGCGCTCGCTCAAAGCGCCCGCATCAAGATGGGCAAAATCCAAATAGGCGGCGAATTCATTGATGACGGTTTTCGTCGCCATGAGCCTGGCGGCCGTGTCGAGGTCGCCCGCTCCGATGCCGATTAGCCATAAAAGAGGTTTGAAACCGGCCCCGAAAATTTGCTGTAGCGTGAACGGTGCGCTCCCCGGATGCGGCACAAGGCCGAGAGCCGCGTTGACAAGCTGGACCAGGGCCACGATGACGATCAGCATCGCGATAATGCTTGCCACGAGATAAATGCCATCATTCGTGCCGCGTGTAATCGCTTCAAGGAAGCTCGAAGGCGGGTCAGCCTGGACGAGCACGGCGGGGGCTGGAGCGCCCGGTTCAAAAGGGACCATAATGGCGGCGATGGCCAAGGCACCCGGTGTTGAAATCACAGATGCGATAAGGATATGCCCCAAGGCATCCGGAATAACGGGGCCAAGCAGCGCGGCATAGATCACCATAACCGTACCCGCGATGCCCGCCATGCCGCAGCTCATCAGGGCAAAAAGCTCTCCGCGCTGCATTTTCAGGAGATAGGGCCGGATGAGGAGCGGCGCCTCGACCATGCCCACAAAAATATGCACCGCCGCTCCCAGGCCAAGCGCGCCGCCGATCCCGAGTGTGTTCCGGAGCAGGAAGGCGAAACCGCCAACGACGCGCTGGAGTATGCCCCAATAGAGCATGACAGACGCCAGCGCACTGATCACAAGAACCAGGGGAAAAGCTCTGAAAGCGAGAATAAAGCTCGTGCCGGGCGTGACCTCGGCAAAAGGCAGCGCCGCGCCCCCAAGATAGCCGAAAACGAGGCCGGTGCCGGTGTCGGTTGCCTTCTGCAAGGCAGCCACACCGTCATCGAGCATGAAGAAGAGCGCGGTTGCCGGTGGAAATTTGATTAGCAGAACGGCGAGCCCAATCTGGAGGCCAATACCGCCGAAGACGACCCGCAGGGGAACATGCCAGCGTTCCGCACTAAGGCACCAAGCCAGCGCCAAGAGTGCGGCCAGACCGAACAATCCATGCGCAGCTGGCACGTCAAACGCCTCCGAGGCCACCGCCATAAGCCTGGTTGATTGGGCTCGGCCGTTCCCCCAGACGCGAGTAATTTCTTTGATCCGATTACACATTCGGGGCATTCTTTGCAACGAACAAGCGTCAGGCACCGTCGTCAAGTTTGCCGGGGCGATGATGGTAATAGGTTTGAAAGCTCCGGCGCGCGAACTCGAGCCGCGCATTCAATCTGTCCCCCGGCGAAGTTTCTCTCAGGCGGCTTAACGCTCGTGGGCCGAGTTGGAGGTGAATTCCCGAAGAGGCGACAACAGATAATCCAGAGCCCGGCGGCGGCCCGTTAGAATTTCTACGGTCACCGCCATCCCCGGTGAGAGGGGGATAGCTTTGTTCTCAACATAAATTACATTTTTAGCCAGGGCAATTGTCGCCGGAAATACGAGGTTCTGTCCCTTGGAGAGTTCGCCTGTTGTGGACGAGGATTGGGATTTGGCGCTGGATCTGGGATCGCTAAGGGCGCTGGCTTCGCGTTCGTCGACTGCGTCGCGGCTCACTTTTGTCACAGTACCATCGACAGTGCCATAGCGGGTGAAGGGAAAGGATTCGATTTTCACCACGGCAGTTTGGCCTAATTCAACAAAGCCGATGTCTTGATTCTGGATGAGCGCCTCAATCTCGATCGGCGCGTCGAAAGGCACAATGGTCATCAACGCCTGTCCCGGGCTCACGACCTGACCAACCGTAGTTACTGCGAGCTGCTGCACCGTTCCATCTACTGGGGCGGTGAGCCTTGTGCGCTCATGCTTGGTACTTGCTTTAACAAGTTCGCTTTTGAGATGATCGGCTTTTCGCAAGGCCTCCGCAAGTTTCTGGGTTTGATCGGCAACAAATTGCGCTGTGGTCTCCTCTAACTTCCGGTCAAGCGTGAGGAGGGCCGCTTCGTTTTCGGAAAGCTGGCCCTGCTCGCCAGCCTGAGTGGTCATTTGGGTTTGGTATTGCTGAAGAGTCTCAATGACTTGTGCACGCGACGCAGCCCTCGTCTCGTTTAACACCTGCCGCATCTCAACGTGCTCTTTGTCGACAGCAATAAGCTTTTCGCGGGCCTCGATGCTTCCCTTGAGCCGGCTGCGTGTGGCGAGACGCTCAAAACGTTGAGCTTGAATGCTGGCCCTATTCGAAAGGAGCTGGGCGATATCGGCGGCCAGCACTGCGTCTTCGCGGGCCCGAACGTCCTCGCTGATACCTTCCGGATAGCTGATTCGAGGCGGTTCCGTTGCGCCTGAGCGGGCAGCGGCAACGGAAACCCGCCTCCGTGCGACCTCGGCGCGCGCCCATTCAAGCTCCCGCTCCTGATCTTCGCGTTCCGCTTCGGTTTCTCGCGGGTCAAGCTCGATCAACAAGTCTCCCGCGGCTACGCGAGTCCCATTCTCGACCGCAATGGTAACGACTTTGCCAGCATCAAGGGGCTGGACGGTCTTGGACCGGCCGCTCGGCTGAATGCGGCCCTCGGCCACGGCGTATATTTCCAGCGAGCCAAAGTAGGACCAGGCCAGGGCGCTTGCAAAAATACCGCAGATTAGCCAGATTGCCGCGATTTTGACCGGAGAGGGCGGCGTCTCGTAAAGTTCGAGCGCTGCCGGTAAAAATTCCCGGTCCACACGGTCCATGTAGATTGCAGGCAAGGAACCGGCTGAGTTGAGGCCTCCGGGCGCCGCAGTTGTTGTTCTGACCGCGCGCGAGAAACTAAAATACCATATGCCTGCGCTTGCGAGAACGATGACGAGCGCAATCAGTGGTAATGTTATCTGCGCCCTCTGAATATCAGGGACAAGGCTACTAAGCCTGGGAACAAGGACAATGCTACCGAGGGCGAGCAAAAAAATAACTAGTTTGATCAGGCGCATCGGCTAACTAACCTGCATCTTCGTATTGCATGCGCCAGAGCCGCGCATAAAGACCATTAGGCTCGTTTAGAAGTTCATCATGGGTGCCGTCCTCGACTATGCTTCCGTCCCTGATGGCGATAATCCGGTCGCAGTTCCGCACGGCTACGAGGCGATGAGCGATGATGATCACGGTTCGCCCTTTGCAAATGTTGCGCATGTTGGCCTGAACGATGCGTTCGCTTTCGTAATCGAGTGCACTTGTCGCCTCATCGAAAATCAGGATGCGGGGATGTGTGGCAAGGGCACGGGCAATCGCTATTCGCTGGCGCTGGCCTCCTGAAAGGTTAGCGCCTCTCTCCTCGATCATCGTGTCGTAGCCGAGCGGCATCCGGGCGATAAACTCATCGGCTCCGGAAAGCCGTGCAGCTAGAAGGACCTGGGTTCTTGGCATAGCTGGATCGGAGAGCGCGATGTTCTCGTGAACGGTGCGGTTGAAGAGCATATTTTCTTGAAGCACGACGCCGATCTGGCGCCTGAGCCATCCCGTATCGACTTGAGAGATATCGATGCCGTCGAGAAGTATTTGTCCGCCTTCCGGCCGGTAAAGCCTTTGAACGAGTTTGGTGAGCGTGGACTTGCCGCAGCCCGAGGGGCCGACGATGCCAAGGACTTGCCCTTCGGGAATTTCCAGGGAGATACCCTTGAAGAGTTCGGGCTGGTCCATCCGGTAGCGAAAATATACGTTCGATATGCTTATATTTCCGCGCGCCGGCGGAAGGGCTGCATAGGCAAGCTGCCGGCTTTCCGTCGGTGCATTCAGGATGTCGCCCAGGCGCTCCACCGAGATCTGCACCTGCTGAAAATCCTGCCAAAGCTGCGACAATCTCAGGATTGGGGCAGTGGCTTGGCTCATGATCATGTTGAAGGCAATCAACCCGCCAACCGTGAGCTCACCGTTGATGACGGCCAAAGCCCCAAAATAGAGAACAAGCGCCGTCGTTGCCTTGTTGATATATTGCATGCCGTTTTGGCCAAGCGCAGCCAGCATGACGGCGTCGAAGGACGTCTTCACATAGGAAGCGAGTTTATCCTCCCACTGGTTCCTGAGTATCGGCTCAACCGCAGCGGCCTTCAGTGTCTGAACGCCCACCACGGACTCCACCAGGAACTGCTGTGTCAGAGCGCTGCGATTGAACCGCTCGTTAATCCGGGCGCGAAGGGTCGGCCTTATCAGGAATGCGATCAGCATGTAGCAGGGCATTGACAAAAGCACGATGAGCGTCAGCTGCCTCGAATAGAGCCACATGACGCCAATGGCTACGATGGCGAAGGCAAGATCGATGATCGCCGAAAGGCCTTGGCCTGTCAGAAAGGCGCGGACGGTTTCAAGCTCGCGCATCCGCGCTACGGTCTGACCGGCAGCTCGCGTCTCGAAATACCCCAGCGGCAACCGAAGGAGGTGGTCGAAAAGGCGGGCCCCGAGCTCAACATCGATCCGGCTGGTTGTGTGATTGAGAGCGTAAGTTCTCAAATATTGCAGGAGAACGTCAAAGAGGCCGATAAGCAGTAGTCCAACCGCGACCAGGGCGAGCGTCGAGCTTCCCTTGTGAACGAGGACCTTATCGACAACGATCTGAAAGAATAGCGGCGTTACGAGCGCAAAAAGCTGAATGAAAAGCGAACCAAGGAGAAGATGGCCGAAGGGCTTCCGATAGCGCCATATCGAGGGCAGGAACCAGTTGAAGTCGAAGGTGACCGGGTCGGCCCCGGGGCCGCCGAAACGCCTCGTTACGAGCAGCAGCTCTCCGGACCAAGCCTGATCCATGTCCGCTGTCTGAACGATTGACTGAGTGCGGGTCGCAGGGTGGACAATACGTAGTTTCCCATCCGGAGAGCGGTGGGTCAGGATCGCGAAACTGCCATCGCTCATATGCAAGATCGCGGGCAGCGGCGCCGATTGCAGGCGCTTTTCCGTTTGGGCACGCAGTATCCTCGCCTTCAGCCCAATTCGCTTTGCCGCGCGGACAAGATCCTCGGACCCCACGCCGCGCTGGCCCAAGCCTAAATCATGCGCGATTTGGGAGGGGTCGCAGGCGATGCGGTAGTGTGCGGCAATCATTGCGAGCGACAAAAGGCCGGTGTTCGTCGCCGGATTGATGGGAGCTCCGGCCGGGCTTCGGGCTTCATCCGCCAAAACACTCGAGAACTGAACCACTAACGAAACCCCGTGACGGCATAAACCGGCGTCCGCGCCGTTTGCAATTTTTTGCACAGCTAAGCTTGTTGCTTGCCAAAGTCCGGGCTGTAAGGCAACTTATTTTTTAGGCAGATAAACCGTGCCTTTATTTTGCCAGTCTCATTTTCGGGGGGTTCGTTATTATGTTTGGACGCAAACAGTCCGCAGATTCTTTAGGAACAGCCGCTGCAGGTTCGCCTCCGCCGCCCGCGGAAGAAGCGAACCAGGAAGAGAGACAGCGCAGGGTTGCCCAAGCCATCCGCCAATCGGTCGCGTTCGCGCAGATCGTATCCCTTCTGGTGCAGTCACCGCTGTACCGGCACTACGCCATCGCCGATCTGGAATGGCTGGTAATCCCGCCACTTGCGACGGGCATGTTCGCGCTGGCCGAGGCAAAGGCGCAGGCGGACGGACCTGCTTTTCCCGTGGCGGCCATGCTTTGGGCGAGCGTGTCGCCGGACGTCGATAAGCGGCTTTCCGAGAACCTTTCTTCCCCTATTCGTTTGAGGCCGGATGAGTGGCGCTCCGGGGAGCAGATGTGGGTGATTGCAGCCGTCGGCGATCCGAGAGTCACCGCCAGCTTGCTCCAGCAACTTGGCACCACAACCTTGAAGGATCGCCGTGTCAAGTTTCGCGCTGTGGGCGAGGATGGCAAGGTGGTGGTGAAGACGCTTTAGGCAACCGCCGCCCTCCGGGCCTTGAACGTGGCCGGCATCGGCGATCCAAACGCTTCACAGAGTGCACGCCTCTCTGTGGAGCCCCCTAGAGTGGTCAAAGCCCTATCTCCATCGCTGCTGCGCTTGGCGGCAATGGCAGGAAACCGGGGCGCGCCCTACATCCGGTAACAAAACCGCGCTCGATCACGTACTCGTGGCATAGCGCCAGCCTGTGCAGGCGGAAACCGGATAGGAAAGGGACGAGGCCGATGAAACTCTTAAGCGGTGCGCTATTTGCCATTGCCTTTGCATGCCTTGGCGTGGCTCCAGCGGCGGCAGCCGAGACGGCGGCCTTTACGCCCGCGGCATTCGAAGCCGCTCAAAAGGCCGGCGAACCGATCCTCGTCGACATTTCTGCGACCTGGTGCTCGACGTGCAAGGCCCAAGCGCTTATCCTGAACAAGCTTTTTTCCGAGCCCAAGTTCAAGAACCTCCATGTATTCGACATCGACTTCGACAGCCAGAAGGACTCGATGCGAAAGTTCGGCGCGCAAGACCGCGCCACGCTGATCGTGTTCAAGGGCACCAAGGAGGAAGGCCGCTCAGTGTTCGACACGAACCAGGCATCCATCGAAGCGCTGCTCGGCAAAGGCCTCTAAATCGATGAATGGGGCGACTCTGGGGCTATCGTTCGTGGCAGGAATACTGTCGACGCTCTCCCCTTGCGTGCTTCCGCTCCTACCCATCGTGCTGGCCTCGGCCGCCTCGGAGCACCGGCTAGCTCCCGCTGCGCTTGCGGCCGGGCTCGCACTTTCGTTCACGGCGATTGCGCTGTTCGTGGCAACGGTGGGCTTCGCTATCGGCCTCGATAACGATGTGTTCCGGATGGTTGCGGCGGTTCTGCTTATCGTCATCGGGATCGTCCTCTCCATCCCTGGTCTACAGGCGAAATTGTCTGTTGCCGCCAGTCCCATCGCCGGATGGGCCGAGAGCCGCCTCGGCGGAATTTCGGGCGCGGGAGTTTCCGGGCAATTCGCTGTGGGGGTTTTGCTGGGTGCCGTCTGGAGCCCTTGTGCAGGTCCGGCGCTTGGCGCTGCATCGCTGCTCGCGAGCCAGGGCAAAGACCTTGGCGAGGTCGCGCTGGTAATGATCCTGTTTGGCATCGGCGCGGCGCTCCCGCTCCTGGCGATCGGTATGCTCTCGCGCGAGGCGGCGCTTAAGCTTCGCGGAAAGCTTATGGGTGCGGGCAGGGCCTTGCGCGCGGGCCTGGGCGCGATCCTCATCGTGCTCGGAGCCGCAATTCTTTCCGGCTACGACAAGCAGGCCGAGACTTGGCTCTTGAACGCTTCGCCCGATTGGCTGACGAAGCTCACCACGTCGATCTGAGCGCCTCACGTTCCGAGGGCATCAACGCCAGAACGTCAGCGAAGCGGTCCCGGCTTCGCTCCAGAGCGTCACATACTGGCGATTATCGCGAACGGTAATCTGAATGGTGCCCGCAATCTTGAATTCAGGGTTGAAGAAGGTGCCGGCATAGGTGTTAGCCGCGACCTCGCGAAGGCGCGCCGCCTGCTCTGTGCTTCCAGAGGGTGTTGCGCACTGGGCTTGAACGGCAAGGTCGGGTCCATTCTGGAAGAATTGGGCGCGGCATTTCGCCGGCTCAGGTCCGCTGTTCGAAAGCAGGACCATGCCGGTGCCCATCCAGAAGCCGGATAGATTGGCGGTTTCAGCTTTCGCTTGCGGAACAGCGAACGCGGCCAACAGGAGGGCAATGCCGGGAAATCCAAAAAATCTGATAGCGAATGAACGCCGCGGCTTTTGATGAATCACTGAAATTCCTCCTTGGCTCTCCTAGACACTTTAGAGGATTTGCACCGAAAAACGAAAGCGTTGCAACAAAAACGTCTATTCAATCCTTCGTTTTCGGAGAACTTTTTTCCACATGCGGGCGCAAGCGGGCGAACAAAGAAAGGGCTTGACCCTCCACCAGCTGGAAACGGTATGAGGGCTTCCATGAACGGGAAGTCCTATACGATTGGCGAACTTTCAGAGGTCAGCGGCGTCCCCGTGCGGCGCATTCGATTCTACTCGGACAAAGGACTGCTTCCGCCGGCGGCTCGTACCGCAACCGGCTACCGGGTGTATTCCGAAGCCAGCTTGGCGCGTCTGGATCTGATCCGGGCGCTTCGGGATGCCGGCGTAAGCCTGGAGACCATTCGGAAGGTGCTGTCGCGGCGGCTTACGCTCACCGGGGTCCTGCGAATGCGCCTTGGCACTATCGAGGCGGAGATCGCGTCGCGGCGGCGTGTCGCCGCTGTGCTGCGCGCGACACTGAGGGCGCCCGAACCCACCGAATCCGATCTTAGGAGGCTATGGACCATGACAACGCTTTCAAAAGCGCAGCTGCGAGAGAAGCTCGAGGCTCTCTTTCACGAGGTGGCCGGCGATGCTTAGGTGGACGATGCCTGGAAGGCGCGATGGATAGAAGCCAGCACGCTAGACCTTCCGGATGAGCCAACGCCCGAACAGATCGATGCGTGGAACGGGATCGTCAAGATGATGACGGACGAGACCAACATAGCCCAGATGCGCGCGGAAATGGCATCGATGTGGAAGGACGGGATCGATCCTTATGCCTATGATGAGGCTTTGAACGAAATGATTGCGACGGCGCGAGAAGCGATTGAGAAAGGAGAACGGCCGAATTCTACGGCTGGACTCGCCATCGCACGGGAATCGCTTGCCAAAATTGCAAAAGTCATGAAGCGCGACCCGGATGGGACGTTCATGGGATGGGCCCGCCAGCATCACGCCCGCTCTTCTCGCTATCGGGAGTTGCTGGCAATCCTTCACGGCGACGGTGGAAAGGAATCGTCTGCCCGCGAATGGCTTTGGCTCGATGAAGCGATGAAACCTCTATTGGAATCTGCAAGCTGATTTGGTTTTTGCGCGCAATTGCCGTCCTGCTTGCGTAGCGCCGTGGTGCCGGAATTAGTCACCGGTGGTAGAGCCCGTAGCCGATGTGATGGACGCGGTCGCGGTGGAGGTCCAGGCCATCGAATACCGGAAGAAGAACGCGGCCTAACCTGCGCAATCGTAGCCGGACGGTTTGCCGGCGTGACCGCCATGGTGATGGCCGGATCCCGTCCCTTGCCACCTGCGGCTGAGCCTGCAAGAATGCATGGAAAGTAGGCAAGCTTGTGAGCGTATACAAGCTGCGAGGAAAGCGCTCGTGCGTCAGGGGGAGGAGACAATGGCAGCATCGCAAGCGGCCACGTTCACGGCGCCGCCGGGCCATCAGCCTTTCTACAAGCATCTCTACGTAAAAGTGCTGGCCGCAATTTTCATCGGCGTGATCCTGGGCATCCTGTCGCCGTCGGATCCCAAGACGGTCCCCAGTTGGCTGCAGTCCTGGATCGTGCTGCCCCCTGGTTGGGCGGAGGCGATGAAACCGTTTGGCGACGCTTTCATCAAAATGATCAAGATGCTGATCGCTCCGATCATTTTCTGCACCGTCGTCCACGGCATCGCCAGCATGAAAAACCTGCGCAAGGTTGGCAGCGTCGGGATCAAGGCCTTGATCTATTTCGAGGTGGTGACAACGCTGGCGCTCGCCATTGGCGTCGTCATCGCCAATGTCTGGCGGCCGGGCGCCGGCATGAACGTTGACGTCAACTCACTGAACACCAAAGCCGTTGCCTCCTACGTCACCAAGGCCAAGGCGCATGGCGTCCTCGATTACTTCCTCAATATCATTCCCAACACCGTGGTTGGCGCTTTCACCGAGGGCGAAATCTTACAGGTGCTGTTCATCGCCATCCTCTTCGGCTTTGCACTCTTTGGCCTTGGCGAGCGCGGAAAGCCGCTCGTCGCCATCATCGAGCAGGTGGAGCACACCTTCTTCGGCATCGTCGGCATCGTCATGAAACTTGCGCCGCTGGGCGCGTTCGGGGCCATGGCGTTCACGATCGGCAAATACGGCATCGGCACCTTGCTCTCGCTCGGGATGCTGATGCTGTGTTTCTATACCACATGCCTCGTCTTCATCTTCGTGGTGCTCGGCTCAATCGCGGCAATCTCCGGCTTCAGCATTTTCAAGTTCATCCGCTACATAAAGGAGGAGCTTCTGATCGTGCTGGGCACGTCGTCGTCGGAATTTGTGCTGCCGCGCATGATGGCGAAAATGAAGATTCTCGGCTGCGAGGAGTCCGTCGTGGGCCTCGTGATCCCGGCCGGATATTCGTTCAACCTCGACGGCACCTGCATCTATCTGACTATGGCGACGCTGTTCCTGGCGCAGGCCACGAACACCGATCTGACGCTTTGGCAGCAGCTCGGCCTCCTCGCCGTCCTCCTCCTGACCTCCAAGGGCGCTGCGGGCGTTACCGGGTCTGGGTTCATCGTGCTGGCCGCGACGCTTTCCTCGACCGGCACGATCCCGGTGGCGTCCATCGCGCTGATCCTTGGCGTCGACCGTTTCATGTCCGAGGCCCGCGCACTCACGAACTTGGTTGGCAATGGCGTGGCGACGGTCGTGGTCTCCAAACTCGAGCGGGCGCTGGACACCGTAGAAATGCGCCGGCAACTCTCCGGGGCGGCGGGCACGGAGGCGGAAGAGGAGCCGGAGATGTTCGTAGCTTGATCTCCTGCTGTCATTGCGAGGGGCACCGGCCGAAGCGATCCGGTAGATGATCTCACATGAGCTTCTGCACAAATTCCTCGATGCCAAAGAGGAAAATGCTGGCGGCCCCGATGAGCACGTGGGACGCCGAAACCGCGAGAAGCGAGTTGGTTCGCAGGAAAATCCATCCCCAGAAAAGGCCAGGGAAGAAGCTCACCAGCGCGAATGCCAAGCCTATATGAGCGTGGACCGCTGAAAAAACGAGATTGGAGACGACAATCGCTAGGCCGGCCCGTTTAAGCTTGCTTCCCTGCAGAAAAGCATAGAGCGGCGCCTGGACGCCGCAACGCGCTACAAACTCCTGGACCGGGGTCAGAAGAATATAAAGGGAGACGGCCACCCAGTACCAAAACGAGTTCGTGTCATTTCTACCGGCGACGAGGATATTGGAAAAATTTATGACCTCAAGCCCATGCAATCGCGGCACCGTTGCAATCAGCAGCCACTTGAGGAAAACCAGAATTGCGAGGAAGGCGAGCGACACGGTAATCGCGAACGATAGCGCGGGCCGCCAATTGTCGAGACGCAGCCCGAAAAACGCAGGCGGGAAACCGCTTTCCTCGATCACCGGGAAGAAAAAGGCCGCAAAGAAGAAGACGATAAGTGGAGTAAGCGCAAAATTTACTTCGAGATACTTCTCAAAGCTTGGAAGCATACTGAGAGACAATGTGTAAAAGGATAAAAGCGTAAGCGTGGTGATGACAATCGAACCCACTGCGCTTCGATAGCGGGCGAATTCCGCTTCGTGCTCCAGACTTGCTACCCGGTATTCGAGGGAACTTCGGACAAAGCCGCCAAGATAACGCCTTAACTCGTCGATCAGGACATTTCTGATCTCGTCTGCAGGGGATCCGGGCTCTCCGCCCTTCAGATCCAGAGTTGCAACGGTGAGAGGCGTTCTTGCCATTACCGAAATGGGCAAAGGACGCTCATCGAGCACCGACACCCACCCAAAAATCTCGTTCCTTCCCCTCACCTCGATCTCAAAATCGACATCCCGGTCCGTTAGGATGCAACGCCCCTTTTTGGACAAGACTGCCTCGCCTTCGATTATGATGTAAAGCAAACAAGCGCTCGGCGAGCCTTCCTTTACGACAGTCTCGCCCGGCTTGTACGCGTCAAAGCGCAAGCGCCGCTCCACTTGTTGAAGCTGCGAAGGGCTTAGGTGGTTGAATACCGGGATGCCCGAGATTGACGTGAGGTCCAGCATGGTCGGTTTTCCGCACTTAATTGTCACCAATTGCTCGCGCAAGTCACCCCGCTTTGGATTTGCCGAATGTGGTAAGCAGTACGTTAACGTATGCAAGCAAAACGTCGCGGTACTTCTTCAAAACCAGCGCCGGACCTTGCTCCGGTAGGCCGCATACTCCGCCCCAAATCTCTGGGTAAGATACGCCTCTTCGCGCTTCACCACGCGCTCTTGGAGGTAGAGCAGCAAGAGGGGTGCGAGCAGGCTCATCCATAGGTCTGCGCTCAGCGATGCCGAGCCCTAGCGTTAACAGCGTTAGGCTTAGGTACATCGGATTGCGGCTGCGCTGGAAAACGCCACCCTGAACCAGCGCGTTCGCCCTGCCGCCCGGATGAAAGGTTGTTCTGGAGCGTCGCATTTGCAGCAATGCCAAGCCGGCAATCGCGAAAGCGCAAGCCACGACGGCTGCGCCCGCGATCCTGCTCTCGGTAGCGGCAGGCCCGCTGCGGTCTTGGAGCGGCACGAAGTGGTTCAGCAGCCAGCCAGAGGCGATAAAGAGGCCTGCGACGACAGGGGGGATAGGAAGAATTCGCTCATTGACCGGCTCAGGTGTGCCGTGGTCTTGTCCGCTCATGAATTTCAACCTCTTGGCGTGCTCAAATGGATAATGCCGGCAAATTAATCCCGGTCCTTCAGCGCGGGCTTGAGCCGCAGTTGCGCGCGGCAGTTGACGCGAAAGCCAAGCCCTTGGGCTCGCTTGGCCGCATCGAGGCGCTCGCCGTTCATATCGGGCTCGTCACCGGCTCGCTCAAGCCCGATCTTGGCCGCGCCGCGCTCGTGGTGTTCGCGGGCGATCACGGCATCGTGGAGGAAGGTGTCACGGCCTACCCTTCCGAGGTCTCGGCCTTGATCGCGCAAATGGTACTCGACGGCAAGGCGGGCGCGAACATCGCGGGACGCGCGGCGGGTGCAGAAGTTTTCCTGATCGACGCTGGGCTTAAAACGGCGCTCGATCCCAATGACGCGCTTCTGGAGCGGCGCATAGGGCGGGGAACGCGTAACTTCCTGCATGAGCCGGCCATGACCGGAGCGGAATTCGACCGGGCCCTGGACGCTGGCAACCGGGTGGCCGCAGGCCTCAGAGAGAAGAGCTTTGGCATCCTGGCGCTTGGCGAGATCGGTATCGGTAATACGAGCGCTGCGGCAGCCGTGGCGCATGCTCTCACTGGATTGCCGCTGGAGAAGCTCGTGGGCAATGGAGCAGGCGCGCCGCCGCTGGGCCTTGAGCATAAGCGCGAGGTGTTGGCCCGCGCCTATGCCCGGGCGCCGGTTCGCAAGGGCCGCGATGCTCTGATCGAGTTCGGCGGCTTTGAGATGGCGATGCTGGCAGGCGCGATGCTGGCCGGCGCGGGCAACGCCCAAGTTCTGCTCGTGGATGGGTTCATTGCCACGGCAGCAGCCTGTGCCGCCGTGTCGATGGAGCCAAGCTTGCGCGATTACCTGCTTTTTGCCCACCGCTCGCCCGAGGCGGGCCACATTGTGCTTCTTGAATGGCTTGGCGCTGAGCCCCTTCTCGATCTTGGCATGCGGCTTGGCGAGGGCACGGGCGCAGCGCTTGCCATACCGCTCCTGCGCATGGCAGAGGGAATGCTGAACGAGATGGCCAGCCTACCCGGAGATCACCCAAACTGATAAGGCGTATGCGCAGAGAATTCATCTATTTCCTCGTCGCGGTCCAGGTTCTCACGCGTCTGCCCGTGCCGCGGATGCATGGCTTCGCCGAGAAATGGATGGAGCGGGGCGTAAAATATTTTCCGTTGACCGGGGCGATCGTAGGCGCAGCCTGTGCGGGCATCCTGCTCGCCACCTCTCAGCTCTGGCACGGGGTACTTCCGGCTCTGCTCACGGTCGCCGCCGGCATCTTGATCACAGGGGGCCTGCACGAAGATGGCTTTGCCGATTTCTTCGATTCCATGGGCGGGGCGACTCGCGAGGCACGGCTGGCGATTATGAAGGACAGCCGGATCGGCAGCTATGGCGCGCTAGCACTTGGAGCGGGGGTCGCGATCAAGATTTTTGCGCTAGCCGGACTTCCGCTCTGGATTGCCGCGGCCGCCATGATCCCGGCGCACGCCGGCGGGCGTCTTGCGGCGGTTGCGGTTATTTCTCTGCTGCCTTATGCGGGCGGGGTTTCAGCGGCAAAAATCAAGCCGCTGGGCCGCGGCGTTACCTGGATGGAACTTGCCGTCGCGGCGGTTTTGGGCATCCTGCCGCTGCTGCTGCTGCCAGTATCTTTCGGCTTGCCGGCGCTTGCCGCGGGCGCCGGCGCTGCGCTGCTCGCAGCCTGGTCGGCGAGGCGGCTGCTCGGCGGCTACACGGGCGACGTGCTGGGCACCGTTGAACAGACCTACGAGATTGTTTTCTTGCTGGCAGCGGCTGCGTGCGTCTGATCCTGGTGCGGCATCCGAAGCCCAATTGCGAAAGCGGGCTGTGTTACGGCCGGCTCGGTCTTGAATGCGATAGCGATGCCTTGGAAACCGCCGCGGCGCGGCTCAAACCACTCGCCGCAGGGTGTCGCATCGTTACCAGCCCTGCCAAACGCGCAGCCGGCCTTGCCCGAAGGCTCGGCGCTGATATCGCCATCGAGCCCCGGCTCCAGGAGCTTCATTTCGGCGATTGGGAAGGCCGGCGCTGGGACGATCTGGGCCGGGAGCCGGTCGAGGCGTGGCAGCGCGGCCTGCCCGGCTCTGCGCCGCCGAACGGAGAAAGCTTGACGGCGCTGGCAAGCCGCTGCGCCCATTGGCTTCGCTCACTCGATCCGGATGGGCCCACGGTTCTCGCCGTCACCCATGCCGGACCCATCCGGGTAATCCGCGCTCTGCTTCGCGGCGAGCCGCTCTTGGCTTATTTCGGTGCAAGCGTGCCCTTCGCGGAGCCGATTTTTCTCGAACTTGCTAAACAACAGGGGCGGACTGAAAGCCGAAATTAGCCTCTACGCCACGGCGTTGAGCCATCGCTGCGATGACCGATTTCCCTTTTGCACGGTAAGCTTTCAGAAACGACTGCTACAATCTTTATTACACCTTCGCCGGAATGACGCCAATATTCCCATCAGACAGCGAGTCATGGCGGGAAAAGGTCAGCAATCATGCAAACCGTGCGAGACGTCACCTTCGAGCTTCTGCGAGAGGCGGGCCTGACAACCGTTTTCGGCAATCCCGGCTCGACCGAAGAGACCTTTCTCAAGAATTTCCCGCCCGATTTCCGCTATGTGCTCGCGCTCCAAGAGGCATCGGTGATCGCGATAGCGGACGGCTTTGCCCAGGCTACCGGGCGCCCGGCCCTGGTGAATGTCCACACCGGAGCCGGAATGGGAAACGCCATGGGCAACCTGATCACCGCGGCCCTGAACAAGACGCCGCTGATCGTCACAGCCGGCCAGCAAACGCGGGAAATGCTGCTGATGGAACCTTGGCTGACGAATGTCGAAGCCACGATGCTGCCCCGCCCCTGGGCGAAGTGGGCCTATGAGCCTGCGAGAGCCGAGGATGTGCCCGCTGCTTTCATGCGTGCGATTGCGACCGCGCTCCAGCCGCCCCAAGGTCCTGTTTTTCTCTCCCTTCCCCTCGACGATTGGGAGAAACCCTGCGCCGGCCCTGCTGTAGTGCGGACGGTAAGCCAGCGCATCGCCCCCGACCACGCCCGCTTGGCGGAGTTTGCCAAAGCCTTATCGGAGGCGTCGTCACCCGTACTCATCTATGGGGCCGCGATCGACCGGGGCAATGGCTGGAAGGAGGCCGTTGGTTTAGCGGATGCGCTCGGTGCCCCGGTTTGGGCTGCACCTGTTTGCGAACGTGCCCCGTTTCCCGAGAACCATCCCCTCTATCGCGGGGGCCTGCCCTTCGCCATCGGTCCGCTCTGCAAAAAACTCGAAGGCCACGACGTGGCACTTGTCATCGGCGCTCCGGTTTTTCGCTATTACCCATATGTACCCGGCCGCTACTTGCCGGACGGAATGCGGCTCCTGCACATTTCCGACGATCCGTCAGAGACCGCGCGTGCGCCCGTTGGCGATAGTCTGCTTGGAGACGCAGTCTTGTCTGCCGCCGCCCTCACGGATTTGCTGGGCAAGCACAAGCCGGGGGCCGGAAAGGTGCGGGAACACTCTACGAACCCCGCTAAGGTGTCGGACAATGGCCTTCTTACCGCCGCACAAGTCTTTGAAGCACTCAACGGCATGCGGCCGGCGAACGCCATCCTGGTGGATGAAAGCCCGTCGAACCTCGCCGAACTTCATGAGCGCTGGCCAATCACCGAACCAGCCTCTTTCTTCGCCGCGGCCAGCGGAGTGCTTGGCTTTGGCGTCCCGGCATCTGTGGGCATTGCGCTTGCCGAACGCGAGACCGGCCGCAACCGGCCAGTGATTGCGATCATCGGCGACGGGTCGTTTCAGTATTCCGTTCAGTCGCTCTGGACCGCAGCGCAACACCATCTGCCCATTCTGTTCATCGTTTTGCGCAACAGCGAATACGCTATTCTCAAGTCGTTCGCGATCCTTGAAGAGACCCCGAACGTTCCCGGCCTCGATCTTCCAGGTTTGGATATTGTGGCGATAGCGAAGGGCTTCGGCTGCGATGCTGTGCGCCTTGACGATCTCGACGCCATCAAGAGTGCTGCGGCAAACGCCTGGACCAAACCTGTGCCCACGGTGCTGGAGATTCCTATTTCCTCCAAGATTCCGCCGCTCATCTGACAGACAGAGTCAGATGCCGCTCGATTTCGAGGAGAACGTGAAGCCCGATATCAACAAAGGCGGCACCGAGATCGCATGGCGGAAGCTGTTGCTGCCGGTTGCGCGCCGGGCGGGGCCGATGGCCTCGATCTTATTCAGCGCCGAGACGGGGCTTTCGTTGAAACGAAGGTTGAGCGCCGGACGGGTAATCCTGCCGTTCTCGATGAGGAAGTTGCCGTCGCGGGTCATACCGGTGCAAAGCAGCGTCCGGGGGTCTACCGTGTTCACATACCACAGCCGCGTGACCAGGATCCCGCGCTTCACCTCCCGGATCATCTCCTCGAGCGAAACTTCGCCTCCCTCCATGCAGAAACTGCTTGGCTGGGGCAACGGTTCGCGGCCCGTTTTCTGCGCCCAAAAGCGTGAGCAGCTCGCGTTTTTGGCAACGCCGCGCTCAAACCAGACCGTCCGGCGTTTCGGCAAGCCATCCTCGCCATAAAGCGTGCCGGGCGCGTGGGCGTCAGCAGGGTCAGACGTAATGGACACAGCCGCGCTCAGAAGCTGCTCGCCTAGTTTCGTGCCGCCGCCGGGCTTAGCGAGGAAGCTTCGGCCCTCATCGGCAGGTCGCGCGCCCATGCTTCCTATTAAGTGCACAACAAGATCGGCCACGGCGGCTGGTTCGAGGATGACAGTGTAAATGCCGGGATCGAGGTCTGCGGGCTCTCCCTTGAAAAGCGCTTTCTTTACGGCGCGCTCGCCAAGCTCAACGCTGTCGAGCGCTAAAAAGCGGTTCTGCGAGGCTCCGGCCCATCCAGACCATGAACGCAGCCTGTTGCGAGCGGTCACGGTAAGCTCGGCGCTAGTTCCGCGGTCATACGCGAACAGTCCGGCGCTATTTGCGAGCGCGCGGAAGCCGGAGCCGGCCTCAATATAGCCGGCGATGTCCACTTCGCGGCCGCGGCCTTCCGCAATGGCGGCTTTCGCCGCGTGTGCAAGGCCTGCCGCATGAACATGGGCGGTCGCGAAATCAAAGCGCGCCCCTTCCGGTTCGTAGGTCTGTGGGCCAAGCAGGGGCATGAACTCCGGGTTTTCGGGCGAAAGCCGCGCAATCTCTTCGGAGCGCACGCGCGCTTCTTCCAGAGCGGCCTCATCGAGAGAATCCACGCTGGCGCTGCCCGATCTTTTGCCGAAGCAAGATTTGATCGAGACGCCTACCTCACTCACCGCGCCATTGGTCGTCGCCTCGTTCCTGGCGAAGCGGAAATTGGTGGTATTCCCGCCCCGCACCGAAACTGTGCAAGCTTCCGCGCCTGACCGGCTGATGATCTTGGCGGCGATGGCCTTTACCTCATCGGGAGCGAGCAGCATGGTCAAATATCCGCCCGCTCCGTGTTGAGGACGGTCACACCCCGGAAGCGCGCGGGCACTGCGCCATGCGACACGGGCGCCAGCTGCATCGGCTGCGCTTTGCCGCAGGTGAACGCTCCGCCTAGCTCATAGGTGGCCTTGCCGCCGATCCTGTCGAGGCTGTTCCAGAACGGAACCGTGCGTGCCTGATAGGCCACGGCGCGCAGCATCGGCCCGAGCTTGCCGTTCTTGATTTCCCAAAAAAGCTGGCCGCCAAACTGAAAATTGTCGCGTTGCTGGTCGATGCTCCAGCTACCCGCGCCGGAAATGAAGATACCGCGCTCTACGCCGGAAATGAGATCGTCAAGGGTGGTGTCATCCTGGCCCGGCTGAAGCGAAATGTTGGGCATGCGCTGGATGGGGAATGCAGTAGGCGAATCCGCGTAAGCGCAGCCGTTGGACTGCTTGCGCCCGATGAATCGCGCCTGCCCCGCCGCCATCTGGTAGTTCTTGAAGATGCCCTTCTCGACGATGGGGAACTCGGCCCCTTCAGTGCGCACGCCGTCATCGTCATAGCCAATGGTTGCAAGCCCGCCTTCCTGCGAGCGGTCGGCGATCACGGTCATCATCGGGCTGCCGAATTGCAGCGCATCGAGCATATCCGGGGTGACGAACGAGGTGCCGGCGAAATCGGCCTCCCAGCCCAGCGCACGGTCGAGCTCGGTGGAATGGCCGACGCTTTCGTGGATGGTAAGCCAGAGATTTGAGGGCGCAATCACAAGGTCGTAAACGCCTGGCTCGACGGGCTTCGCCGCAAGCTTCTCCCGCGCCTGCGCCGCGGCAAGCGCCGCCTCGGCCTCGCCGTCATAGCCGCTTACATATTCCCAGCCGGCGGCGCGCGGCGGGATCAGGCTGTCCCGCGTTGCGAACTTGCCGGACTGCTTATCGACCGCCGTTACCGTGAATTGCGGAAAGAGGCGGACGCGGGTTTGATGGATGCGGCTGCCGCGGCTGCTCATGAACAGCTTTTTTTCGCGCACCATCCAAAGCCCGGAGCTGCAAAAATCCGCGCCGGCCTTCAGTGCGGCGGCGTTGATGCCCAAGAGCTTCGCAGCCTTCTCCTCGACCGGAACCGCGAAGGGGTCTTGCGCCACCGGCATGATCCAATCGTCCTGGTAGGCGGGGATCTCTTCAAGGACGATGGGCTGGGTTTGCAAGAGGCGCGCCGCCCGGGCATTCTCCACCGCCTGCGCCACCGCGCGGCTCAATTCAGCCTCGCTGGCGATCCGGCTTGCGGCGAAGCCCCAACTGCCGTCGAGCAGCACCCTGACGCCGAAGCCCGCCGATAATGTGGCGTTGAAATGCTGGAGCTTGTCTTCGCGGGCGAAGAGGGATTCGCTTCGGTCGCGGCCGATGCGGATGTCGGCGTAGGCGGCGCCCGTGTTCTTTGCAAGCCGCAGTGCCGTGTCGCCGAGGGCAGTTTGGGCGCCGGCTTCGAGGTTTTCGAGCGCTTCAGGCGACATGGAGAGGTCCAAAATTATCACGCTGAGAAGTATTTCCGATAATCCGCCCGCCGCAGGCCTGTTGGGAGTCTGGTTCTCTTTTGGCACAGGGGCAAGCTTTTTCGGGGCGTCCGGGAGTGATCCTTCCATCCGAAGCGGGGACTATCTTTCGCGGTGAGCTAAAACCACCACCGTGAATTCATAGCCGTAATGAAGGTCAGGAGAGTCGCCGCCCCAACAGCGATACCCACGGCGAGCGTTCCTTTGTTCTTCTTAACCCAAGGCGACCACGCAAGGGGGGCCTCGCTCGCTTCCACGCTGATGGAAATTATATACAGAATGCCCAGAATGCCCAAAATGTAGATCCCGACCGGATATTGCTTGCACGTGCCGCAGCTGAAGCTGTCGACCCACATCAGCCCGATGATGGTGCCCGCTACGAGAAATGTCACAAAAGCAAGCGCACCGAGGCTAACAATAATGACAAAACGCATGAAGTCTGCCGATGTCATGCTGGTGTCCCCCTCAACTCGAATTCTGCCAGTTTTAAAAAAATAAGCGCAACTCGCTTAAACTTGGGTGCATGGGAATGGTTAATAGAATACATCATCGCCGAGGCGCTTCAGCGCCGCGGCGATCCAGATTGCATCGGGGCGATGCCCTCAATGACGCTGGCTGGCGATGTCAGCCGGACTTGACCGCAGGAGCGGCCAGTATTTCCCCTTCGCAAACGCCAAAGCCGATGGAAATGCCGTTCCGCCTCGCGCGCGCGGTAAAACTCACAACATCGCCATCCTCTAGGAAGCTGCGGATCGAGCCATCGGGGAGCGCAAGCGGCGTTTGCCCGTTCCAGGTCAGTTCCAACAGCGAGCCGAAACTATCCGGGCTCGCACCGGAGACCGTGCCCGAACCCAGCAAATCGCCCACCCGCATCGCACAGCCGCACGCGGTGTGATGCGCAAGCTGCTGCGCGCTCGACCAATACATGCGGGCGAAATTCGTGCGGCTGATTGTAACCGCCTGCTTCGAACCCTTGGGCCGGAGCGAAACTTCCAGCTCGATATCGTAGTTCCCAGCCCCGCCCTGCGCGAGATAGGGCAAGGGGGGAGGATCTTGCACGGGGCCCTGCACGCGGAACGGCTCCAGCGCCTCGGCGGTCACGATCCAGGGGCCGAGCGTGGTCGCGAAGGCTTTGGCCTGGAAGGGTCCGAGCGGCACAGTTTCCCATTGCTGGATGTCCCGAGCCGACCAATCGTTCAAAAGCGCGAAGCCGAATATCGCTTCCTCCGCCTTGGCTACGGACAGCGTTTCGCCCATCGGATTGGCCTGCCCGACGATGACGCCCATTTCGAGCTCGAAATCGAGCTTGGCGGTGTGGCCAAATGCCGGCGCTTCCGCCCCCGGCGGTTTGGTCTGGCCAACGGGGCGGCGGACCGGGGTGCCCGACACGACAACGGTCGAGGCGCGGCCATTATAGGCAATGGGAATGTGCAGCCAATTGGGCAAAAGCGGGTTGGCCGGATCGCGGAACATTTTGCCTACATTGGTGGCGTGCTCGCGCGACGAATAGAAATCGGTGAAGCCTTGCACCTCGATGGGCAAGTGCAACTTCACGCGTGAGGCCTCGAACAGCGCCTTGGCGCGGAGTGCGGCGTCGTCGCGAAGCCCGGCTATCTCACTGCTGAGAAGACGGGAAATTCTTGCGCGCGTGGTGCTCCAGACGGCAGGACCAAGCGCCATGAAGCCGTTGAGGGCGCGTGTGCGGAAGACGCCGGCAGGCAATTCAGGCTGCAACAGCCCCACCTCCTGCAGCACAGCAACATCCAGCACCTGATCGCCGATGCGGATGCCGGCGCGGGGAGCGGGATTTGAGGGGTCGGAAAAAATGCCCCAGGGCAAGTTCTGGATCGGGAAATCCGAGCCTTGCGCAGTTTCCACCCAGGAGCGCAAGCCGGGATCGTTTGGCGAATTCATGGGGGACTTCCAGACTCTGTGCAGTTTAGCCCCCTCACCCAAGCCCTCTCCCGCAAGGGGAGAGGGGCAGGAAGTGCCCGCCGCAACGGGATGTCCATGTCCGCAATCGGAAGAATGCAGGGCAAAATCCCCTCTCCCCTCCGCGGGAGAGGGGCAGGGGTGAGGGGGCCTTAAGCGATTTCAAAGTAGCACACTTACCCGACTTCCGCACTTCAACGCCCCGGCAGAACCATCACCTCGGCGGCTTGAAACAGAGATCTTCGTCGGGAATGCGCCCGTAGACAAACGGTTCCTGCCGATCGCTGGTGGCGGCGAGCACGGTGCTCGTCACCCGGCCGCCATATGCTTCACGAGTGCGGTGGCATTCCATCGAGCGCGATACTGTTACCCCTCGCAATGACGGCCAGGCCGAATTTTCGTAGCCCCGGAACACAGTTAACTCAGCAACGGTAAATGCGGCGGGAGATTAATCGCTTTTTGGCGCACAGACCGCGATTTTTGGATTTTTCGCCTACAAAAACGCGTTTCTCAAAATCCGTTAAATATATTTCCACTTCTGAATTTACCATGAAGCGCCGGGAGGCACGTTCCAGAGCACGCCGCCGTCCATTGCTTTTGTCTGCAAAATCAATGGGTTGTACCGCTTAACAATTTCGCAAAGTGCTTTGTCATAAAATTGTGGCTTAAGAAATCGCCGTTGCAGCAGGCGGAGCAAGCATGGTTTTGTACGGCAAGCGTAGGGAGCGGCGCGGCCCGCTCGATCAAAAATCGAGGCCGATGTCGAGCGCCGCCACCGAGTGCGTAAGCGCGCCCACCGAGATCATATCGACGCCCGTCTCCGCAATCGCGCGCACCGTCACGAGCCGCACGCCGCCCGAAGCCTCGCACAAGATGGCGGGGCGGAGGGCTTTGGCTCGCGCCACCGCGTTCTTGAGCTCAGGGACAGCCATGTTGTCGAGCAGAACCGCGTCGATCGGATGATGCAGCGCCTCTTCAAGCTGGGCCATCGTATCCACCTCGACCTCGATTTTGACCATGTGGCCCACGGCGGCGTGCGCGCGCTCTATTGCCGCGGAGACGCTGCCGGCCGCTGCGATGTGGTTGTCCTTGATAAGGACGGCATCGAACAGCCCGAACCTGTGATTGGAGCCCCCTCCGGCACGCACGGCATATTTTTCGAAGGCGCGCAAGCCAGGCGTGGTTTTGCGCGTGCAAACGATACGCGCATGCGTGCCCGCGACTGCTTCCACGAAATGATGCGTTGCGGTGGCGACGCCGCTCAAATGCTGCAGCAGATTGAGCGCGGCGCGCTCGGCGGAGAGGATGGCGCGGGTCTTGCCCGACAGCCGGACGATAGCGGTTCCGGCGCCCGCCAGCGCGCCCTCGTGGATATGCGTCTCGATGGCCATCTGGGGGTCTAGCGCACGGAAGGCGGCGATGGCCAAGGGCAGCCCTGCGATGCGGCCGTCCTCACGAAGCGCAAGGATTGCCTCCGAGACCGCGTCCGCCGGGATCAGCGCGTTGGTGGTGATGTCCCCGGCGAGGCCGAGGTCCTCTTCAAGCGCGGCCCGCACAACGCCTGCAACGAGGTGTTGGGGAAACTGCAGTTCGGGTTCGAAAGGGGTCATGCGGTCTACCGTTTATCGCGTCGCGATGGCATAAGACCCCCTCACTCTGTCTCTCTCCCCAAGGGGAGAGAGGACGCCTGCAACCCCCTCCCCCCTTGGGGAGAGGTCCGTAGCTCATCCCCCTCTCCCCTTGGGGAGAGGGGGATGAGGGGGTCTTCTTAAAACTAAACCGCGGCCCGAAAGCGCCAAAAATCGGCGCTGCGGTCTTGAGGTTCGCCGCCGGTGACGGTTTCCATGATCTTGCGCGCCTCGCTCAGTGTCAAATAAGTATGGCGCGGCGTTCCTGTTGCCTCGCCGGGGTAATCGAGGCGGCAATGCGCGCCGCGGCTTTCTCTCCTCGCACAGGCGCCGGCGGTGATGAGCAGCGCGGATTCGATCATGCTGCGAAGCTCGATAGAGACCGCCCCGGCTTCAAGCTCCTTCAGAGCCGAAAGCGCTGTTTTCAACGTGGCTTCGGAGCGTTCCACGCCCGCATACTGCGCCATGACCGAGCGGAGCCGCTTAATTGCGCTTTCCGTCTTTGCGGCATCCTCCTTTGGCAGATCGATGCTCGCCTCGCAGGCAGTTGCCTCCTCGCCCAGCGCTTCCCAATGCTGCGCTTCTTCCGCGATGTCGGATGCTACGCGCGCTGCGAAGACGACCGCTTCCAAAAGCGAATTCGAAGCGAGCCTGTTTGCGCCGTGAACGCCGGTGCAGGCAGCTTCGCCGCAGGCCCAAAGCCCAGTGAGCGAGCTGCGGCCGCGCGCGTCGGTCAACACGCCGCCCATGTGATAATGCGCGGCAGGCGCGATGGCGAGCGGCGCTTGCGCAGGGTCGATCCCCACTTCGCGGCAGACTTCGTAGGCCGTGGGGAACGCGGACTCGAGGTCAAGGAAACGGCAATCCAGATAGGCGCCGCGCCCTTCGGCGATTTCGCGGTGCACAGCCCGGGCCACGATGTCGCGCGGCGCCAGCTCAGCCGCGGGATGCTCGGCCGGCATGAAGCGTTCGCCCCTTTCGTTCACCAGGAGCGCGCCCTCACCGCGAATGGCCTCCGACAGCAGTGGCGCGGGGTCGCGCCCGATATCGAAAGCGGTGGGGTGAAACTGGACGAACTCGGGATCGGCGATGATTGCCCCGGCGCGCGCCGCCATAGCGAGGCCGCCGCCATTCGCCTCTTTGGGGTTGGTGGTGACCCGGTAGAGCTGGCCTATCCCACCCGTAGCCAGCACAACCGCGCAGCCCGGAAGGAAGGTGGCCCGGCCGGGTTCACCCGTCCGCCTGACATAAACGCCTCTGACGCGGCCCCGCTTGAAGGCAAGCTCCACGGCCTCGGTGTTCTCAAGCACGGAGATGGACGGGGCAGCAGCAACGGCGGCGATCAGAGCGGCCATGACGGCCTTGCCTGCCCGGTCGCCTTGCACTCGCACGATGCGGCGCGCACTGTGCGCAGCCTCTTGGGAGAGCGTCAGCTTGCCCTCAATATCGCGGTCGAAGGGCACGCCGTAGCGCAGAAGGTCTTCGATGCGACTCCCGGGCTTCCGCAGCAAGGATGCGTGCGATTGAGGGATCGGTGAGCCCCGCGCCTGCGGTAATCGTATCGGCCGCGTGGATTTCGGGCGCGTCGCCCTCGCCGATGGCGGCGGCGATCCCGCCTTGCGCCCAGGTGGAGGATGCGCCCTCGCCCAGCGGCCTCGGGCTAAGCACCGTAACGGGCAGCGGCGAAAGCCTGAGCGCGGTAAATAACCCAGCCAGCCCGCCGCCGATGACAATCACGCGATGCGGCCCGGCCCGGCGCCGGAACTCCAATGGTTGAGCAATGGCGGTCTTACCCATTTGTTACCCCCACTCACAAAAGGTCACCCCAACCGCGGCCCGCACAGCGCGCGGAGCCGCAAATCCCGGAACGATCAGACCGGCAGTTGAACCATTCGCTCCACCGCCAAGCGCGCCCGCGCCGCCACTCCCGGGTCAACCTTAACCTCTTCCTTCATGGTGATGAGGCTGTCCAGTATTTTCGGGAGCGAAATCCGTTTCATGTGTTGGCACATATTGCACGGCCGGGTAAATTCGGTGTCAGGCGCCTCGGCCGCGACATTGGCCGCCATCGAGCATTCCGTAACAAGAACAACGCGGGCCGGTTTGCGGTCCCTAACCCATTTGATCATGCCGCTCGTCGAGCCGGTATAGTCGGCAGCCTCTATCACATCAGGCGGGCATTCGGGGTGCGCCAGGATTTTGATGCCCGGCTCGGCCTCGCGGTAGCCGCGGAGCTCGTCCCCGGTGAACCGCTCGTGCACCTCGCAGCGGCCTTTCCAGGCGATGATCTCGATCTTCGTTTGCGTCGCGACGTAGCGCGCGAGAAACTCGTCGGGGATCAAAAGCACGCGCGGCACGCCCAGGCTCTCGACCACCCTGACCGCGTTCGCCGATGTGCAGCAGATGTCGCATTCGGCCTTCACCGCTGCGCTCGTATTGACGTAAGTCACTACGGGCACACCCGGATAAGCGGCGCGAAGGGCGCGGACGTCTTCCGGTGTTATAGACGACGCGAGCGAACAGCCTGCCTTCGGGTCGGGGATCAGCACCGTTTTATCTGGATTGAGCAGCTTCGACGTCTCGGCCATGAAATGCACGCCGCATTGAACGATCACATCTGCGTCCGTGTTAGCGGCTTCTTTGGCAAGCTGGAGGCTGTCGCCCAGGATGTCGCCCACGCCATGAAAGATTTCCGGCGTCATATAATTATGCGCCAGTATCACGGCATTTCTCTCGCGCTTGAGGTCGCGGATCGCTTTGATGTAGGGCGCATGCCCGGCCCACTCCAGCGGGGGGATGACACGTTCGATGCGGGCATAAAGGGGTTTCAGCTCGCGAAGCGCCTCGCGGACAAAGGCTGCGTCAAATCCGGGATGGGCTGGCGCGCTGGGGCGCTCCCATCTCAAAGCGCCATGTTTCGGCTGTACTGGCTGAATTCCGCTATCGGTGAATGCCATTGTTCCTACTCCCCTGCCCTTTGAAGTTATGCTCGCACTGAGCATAACCTCGGTACGCGAAATCACGCTCACCCTGTTCCAGAGCCCGGCCGCTTTCACGGTCACTTATGCTCAGAAGGACTATAACATAGGGCGGGATTTCGCGCTTGCCAATCATTTTTTGGCAGGCGCCTGCCTGCGACTTAGCAATTCGCCGCGTCCCGCCGCTTTCGCGCCTTCCGGCTACAGCGGTGAGCCAACAAACGAAACGCTGGAAAACCCTGAGGCTTCCAGCGTTCATTCTAAGAATTTGCCTAAGCTCAGGGGTGTGCGTGGCCGTTCCCGTTTGTAGCTTGGGTCATGGGCGCAAACCAGCCGCTGAAGGTCGGATCGAATTCGTGATAATTGCAGGTGATCTCTTCACCTTGGGCGATATCGCGGATCGCGAAACCTTCTTCGAAGCCGGTGAAATCGGTGTTCGGTGCTTCGTTGTGGTTCATGAACCGGCCGTTGTCTGCTTCCAGGACCCAAATGCCGGTTTTGCGCATATGAGGATAAGAATACTTCGCGATGAAGTCTTGCATATGCGGCGGGAGTTCTTCGATGTCGGACTCGGTGAAGAACACATCGAATTTCGGTTCGAGACGCCAGATAACATCGCCGGCTTTGATAGGCTCAGCAGCGAAGATGCCTACTCCCTCGATCGCGCTGCTCGAGAGAAAGGTGCGGACAAGCATCATGATTGGTAGTTCCCAGTGTATGTGAGGTTGATTTTGCTTTTTGAAGCTTGGCGGCTTATGCCGGATTTTGCGCTCACGGCCTTCTGGGCGGCCCGGCCGCGAAGGAGGCTGTCCTCTCTCACATGTGTTTTTTCAACATCCTTCAGTTGGGAAACTGCGCTCGAGCCGGTTACATTATCCAACACAGATTTGGGATGATTGCACAATTATGAGCTTTTGCAACATACATATTGAGCCTCTGTCCGATGTCAGGAAATTAGCTGTGAAAATGCGACTCGACCGGCTCCTGGTGCACCGTGGACTCGTCAGTACACGGTCTAAAGCGCAAGACTTGATCCGGCGCGGACTAGTACAGCTCGGCGGCACGGCTGTGCTCAAGGCTGGAATGGAAGTGCCGGAAGATGAGCCGCTGCAAGTCGCTGAAATTGCACATTATGTTTCGCGCAGCGCTTGGAAGCTCCGAGCAGCGCTCGATGCGTTCGGTTTCGAGGCCAGGGGCCGCGTTTGCCTGGACGTTGGCGCCTCCACTGGCGGCTTTACGGAAGTGTTGCTGGAGCGTGGAGCGGAGCGGGTTTTCGCTGTGGATGTAGGCCGCGGTCAGCTCCATGATTCGCTTCTGGCGAACCCGAAAGTGGTCTCGATGGAGGCGACCGATGCAAGGACGCTTATCCCCTCGATATTCCCGGTCCCGATCGAAGCCGTGACCTGCGATGTGAGCTTCATCTCGCTTCTCAAGGTACTGCCCGCTATCCTTCCCTTGGCGGCCGGAAATGCCTGGCTCGCCGCGCTGATCAAGCCTCAATTCGAGGTGGGCCGGGGGGCAGTCGGCAAGGGCGGCGTCGTCAAGAACGACGCTGCGAAGCAGGAAGCGGTGAGGCGCGTTGCCTCCTATATCGAGGCGGAGGGATGGAGGGTTTGCGGGACGCTTCGTTCTCCTATTTTGGGGCAGGATGGCAATGAAGAAACGCTCGTTGGAGCAGTGCGGCGAACCTAGCAATCCGCGGCACCCCGATGACCCGCCGGTCACGGTAGCGATCGAGGCCATGGGTGCTCAGGGGCACGGCATCGGGCGGGTTGACGGCGGGAAAATCTTCATCCCCTGCACCCTGCCCGGCGAGACCGTCCGCGTTGAGCTGCATGGGCAAAAGGCGGTTGCAACGAAGATCGAGACGCCGTCGCGGAGCCGAATTGAACCAGTTTGCAGACATTTCGGCACCTGCGGAGGGTGCGCGCTGCAGCATTGGGCCGAGCCCGCTTATAAGGAATGGAAACAGGGCCTCGTTACATCGGCACTGTCGAGAGCAGGGATCAATGCGCAGATCGAGCCGTTGCGCAGCTATCCGGTATCGAGCCGCCGCCGCGCTACTTTTACAGCTCGCCGGCTGGGCGCTGACATCGAGCTCGGCTATAACGCGATGCGGACGCACGCGGTAATCGATCTGGAGGAGTGCCCCATACTACTGCCGCAGATCGTATCCGCGTTGCTGCATCTCAAGGATGCTTTGATCGCCGCCATGCCCTCCAGCGGCGAGGCGAAGATTTCTGTCACGGCAGCGGCCAACGGGCTCGACTGTGCAGTCGAGGGGCCGCGATTGGCGCCTGCCACGCAGGCCAAGCTCGTCAGTACGCTGGGAGCTGCCGGCTTCATCCGCGCAAGCTGGAACGGAGAGCTTGTGCTGCTGTCTGCACAGCCTTTTGTTACATTCGGCGGTGTCAGAGTGGCGCCTGGTCCCAATGCGTTCCTACAGGCCGTCGAGGCTTGCGAGCGCGACATGGCCGATTGGGTGCTCGATGCGCTTTCGCAGGCGCACGCGGCTTCAGGTCCGGTTTGCGATCTCTTCGCGGGGCTTGGCGCTTTCACCTTTCCCGCGGCCAGGATCGCAGCTGTCACCGCCTACGAAGAAAGTCCGGAGGCAGTGGCTGGGCTCGCAGCAGCGGCGAAGCAAGCAAAGGCGATCAAGGCGGTGTCCGCGATCCGGCGCGACCTGTTCCGCAGCCCGCTGGGACCGCTTGAGCTCAATAAATTCACCGGGATCATTATAGACCCGCCCCGCGAAGGAGCCGAAGCGCAGGCGCGGGCTTTGGCAGCATCGAAGGCGGCGGCAATCGCTATGCTTTCATGCAATCCGGCAAGCTTTGCCCGCGACGCCGCCATTTTGATAAGCGGCGGATTTAAGCTCTCGCGGCTGGCGGCTTTCGATCAATTCCGGTTTTCGGCGCATGTCGAGATCGCCGGACTTTTTGAACGGCGGCGGGGAAAAAAGGGGGGACTTGCGCCCGCCCTTCGTGGATAAGTGGGCTCAAGACCCCCTCACCCCCGGCCCTCTCCCCGCGGGGAGAGGGGGCCCGCCAACAGTTGCGGCATCGTTCCTTCTCCCCTCGGGGAGAAGGACAGGATGAGGGGGGACTTTGGCCCTAAAAGATTACGACGCTCCCCCGTTGACCGTCCTCGCTTCGCCTTCGATCACGCGGCCGCTTGCGGGCTGGCCTTTCGTGATCGCGATAGTGCGCGGCTTCATGGTTTCAGGCAGCTCGCGCTTCAGGTCGATGTGAAGCAGGCCGTGCTCGAGCGTGGCTCCCGAGACCTCGACATACTCGGCGAGGCGGAACCGGCGCTCGAAGTTGCGCGCGGCGATGCCCTGATGAATGTACTGGCGAACCTTGTCCTCGCCCTTCTTTTCGCCGCGAATGGTCAGCGTGCCTTCCTTGACCTCAAGAGAAAGATCATTATCTCCGAAGCCGGCGACGGCCATAGAAATGCGGTAGCTGTTCTCGCCGAGGCGCTCAATGTTATAGGGAGGGAAACCGTTTTCCGCATCGAGGCTTGAGAGCTGGTCGAGAATAGAGGCAAGGTGATCGAAGCCGATCGTGGTTTTATACAGAGGAGTAAGGTCTGGACGTCTCATTGCAGTTCTCCTTGAGAAAGCGAGAATTTAGAACCTGCCTTAAAGGCCAGGGGTATTAATGCTTGCGGCCTTCCGGCCCGCGACCATCGATTTATTTCTGGATGGTTCGATTTCAAGGGTTCTTGAGCGCGGGCGCGGCCGGCGGTAATAGTTTTTTTGACAGCGTCAGGAGCGGAAAATGGCTTCACAAGCCGAGTTGATCGAAATCACACGCAACCCAGTGCCGAACGGTGCCGTTTCCGGCACCTTCGTTGCGCGCGACGGCCTATCGATCCGCTTTGCGCGCTGGGACACGACCGCCGCGCGGCGCCTGGGCACGATCTGCCTATTTCATGGCCGGACCGAATTCATCGAAAAATACTACGAGACTATCACCGATCTTCGCCGCCGCGGTTTTGCCGTTGCCACGATGGACTGGCGCGGGCAAGGCGGTTCGAGCCGGCTACTCAAGAACCCGGCAAAGGGCCACGCCGAAAACTTTGCGCACTACGACGCCGATGTCGCCACGTTCATGAGCGAAATCGTGCTACCCGATTGTCCGCCGCCGTATTTCTGTCTTGCGCATTCCATGGGCGGCCATTTGGTTCTGCGTCTCACGCAGACCAAGGTTTGCTGGTGGGACCGGATGGTCTTGACCGCGCCGATGATCCGCTTTGCCGGCAGCGATGCCAAAAACTCAGGCGTCTGCGCAGCCGCCGAAGCTGCAACATTTCTGGGGCTCGGGGATTCGTTCATTCCAGGGCGGAGAAGCTATACACCGGACGCCGATGCTTTCGAAGGCAACCTCCTTACCTCCGACAGGCTGCGATTCGAGCGCGCTTGCGAAGCCATTCAGGCCGCGCCGCATCTCAGCATCGGCGCCCCCACAATCGGCTGGGTTAAGGCGGCTTGCAGTTCCATTGCAACGATCAACTCCGCGGCTTTTATGGAGAGCATCAAGGTTCCGGTTCTAATTGTTGCGGCAGGTAACGATCAAATTGTCTCCACGCCCGCCATCGAGTACTTCGCAAGCCGCACCAAGAGTTGCACGCACATCGTCCTGGCCGGCGCAAAGCATGAGATCCTTCAGGAACGCGACCAGTTGCGCGAGCAGTTCTGGGCCGCTTTCGACGCCTATATTCCAGGCTCGGCCATCGTGCCCCGCAGCTCAGAACAGACGGAAATCGTTAGATAACCGCATGCGGCTTGCAATGTGCTGATAGCCGGCGCACCACAAGCTTCCCATATGCCGCATAGCCCGGGTGCAGCTTACGCCGCCGGAAGGGGTTCATTTGCTTTGCCGCCCGCCCTCGGCATGATAGGAGAAACGGCTTTGTTTGGCCGGCCGCCCCTCTGTCCGGCATGGCCTTATTGAACGGTGGATCGCTGCTTTGAGCGCGGCTGGACTTCCATTACCGTCCCCAGACCCTCCCTCGCAGGAGGCATCCGCGCAGGGACGTGGAGTCTTTGATCGTCCGCAAGCGGTGCTTTTTGCCTGCAACATGAATGCGATTCGCTCGCCGATGGCAGCGGCGATCCTAAGGTTTCTCGCGGGCAAGCAAATCTATGTTAAATCCGGGGGCGTGCGTGCCGGCGAGATGGACCCGTTCGCGATCGCGGCGATGGACGAAATCGGCATCGACATCGGCAAACACCGGCCGGTCTCCATCGAGGATCTGGAAGATACGAGTTTCGACCTCATCGTGACGCTCGCACCGGAGGCGCACCACAAGGCGCTGGAACTGACGCGCACGATGGCCGCTGACGTCGAGTATTGGCCAACCCTCGATCCGTCGGCAGCAGCCGGGAACCGCGAACAAATCATGGCTTCTTACCGGGCTGTTCGCGATCAGCTCTTCGAAAAAATTAAGGTTCGCTTTGCTTTCGCCGGGGCTCCCCAAGCCTGAGGCGCGAAGGACCCAATGGGTTGCCAGGCGTCCCTGGGGATGCCCGAACGGATCATTGGGCCATCACAGCGCTGGCTGAGCGGGGAGTATTTCGAGCACTTTGTCGACTGGGCGGCAAAGCCGGGCGCCCTTGCTCGTGACCACGATTGGGCGCTCGATCAGGATCGGATGGGCAACCATGAAATCGATAAGCTGATCGTCGCTCCATTTCAGATCGCCGAGATCGAGCTCGTTGTAGGGCGGGGCCTTCTTCCGCAGCAATTCGCGGGGTTTCATCGCCATCGCTGCAAGCAGCTCGACGAGCTTTTTCCGGCTTGGCGGAGTTTTCAGATATTCAACGATCTGGGGTTCCCCCACCCGCTCACGGATCATGGCTAGCGCGTTGCGAGATGTGCCACAGGCAGGGTTGTGGTAGATGGTGACGGTCAAGGCTCTCTCTCCGGTTCAGCCCGGCGCTAAAGGCGGCTCAAACTATCCTACGGCGGAGAGATTCAAGCCAGAATTGGCAATGCCGCCAAGTTCAACGCCCCTTCGCCGGCTACGCTCCGGGGCGCGGGTGCGGAGAGAGGGTTCCATCGCGGCCGGCTTGGCGGCGCATGGTGCGCCGCCAGCGGTAGCCTGCCCCAACTCTAAAACTCACCTTTGGACGGCGCCGCATCCACGAAACTGAGATAAGAGGCGACCGCTTCGATCTGTTCAGGCCTCAGCAAGGAAGCGATGTGGGGCATATAGGGGGAAACAGCCGAAAATCCCTCGCCCCACTGCGTAAGCCTTCTTCTCATGTAGAAGTAGGATTGACCGCCCAGGCGCGGGAACATTCCGATACCCTGAGCCTCCGGGCCGTGACAAAACTGGCAGGCAGGAATATTCTCGCTGGGCACGCCGTTGGTAAATATTTCCTCGCCCATGGCCTTCAGTTCCGGGTTTCCGTCAGCAGCGGTTTCAGGCGGCAGCGTCGAGATAAAAGCACCCAACTCGCAAAACGAGTCTGGGAGAATCTTCACCGCAGCTGGTGTCATATGTCTGAGCGAGAATACATTATCCCGCGTTCTATCCCTCATGCGTTCGAGCTGGATGACAATATATTCCTGGTGCTGTCCAGCCAGTCGCGGAGTAATTGCACGCCCTTGCAAGGTTGGGTCGCCGTGGCAAAAGGCGCAATTTCTTGTCACATAGGCCGCTGGATCGATGGGCCATTCCCCACCGGGATTTGCCCGGCAACTCCGATGGTGCTCCCCCGCATTGCCCGCTACAGCGAAGAGTGTAGAGGAAGCAATCGCCAGGACCGCTATTGTCGATTTGATGAGCTTCATGATCTCGGCTTTCAAAACTTATGCTTCGGGCCAAAAGGGGAAACGCTATTTCTGATAGCTGACGAAAGCGGCGACTGCTTTGATCTGCTCTTTGCTCAAACCCTTCGCGATGGGCAACATGGTATTCTCATCCGTTCCCGCCGCCGGGTCCTTGGCGCGATAGCCTTTATCCCAGCCGATCAGCTGATCCACCACGTACGCATAGGGTTGACCGGCGAGACGCGGGACCTGGTCGTTACCGTGGGCATCCTCGCCGTGGCAAGCGGCGCAGGCAGGTACGTTCCCGTCGGGAGAGCCTTCCGCAAAAAGCTTCTTGCCGGCTTCCACCAGATGCCTCGGGCCGTCAGCCGAGGGCGGAGCATCGAGTGCGCTCAGATGCTTTGCTATGGCGGACCACGGAGCTCCCGCCGATACAACCGGCCACATAAACCTTTTAGCTACCGGATCGTCGCGCCTGTGCGCTTTAAGCGCCTTGAACTGGTTCTCAAGGTACTCGGCTGGCTGGCCGGCAAGCCGGGGCGCAGTATAATATCCGGTGAACCCCTGGAAGTGATCCCCATGGCAATTCTTGCAATAGCCTAATTTATCCTGGAGTTCGCCTGCGTGACCTGCAGCTGGGATAAGTATCGCCAGAACTGCCGCTTGCATTGCCACTCTTAAACTGCCGGCTTTCATGATCTAAGCTCCGCCCCTTGTGTTTCTTGCTACGGCTCGATGCCGAAGTTTCCCCTCGTTTTGCTCTGAGCCTAGAACATCAGCCAGGTGTACAAGTAGATATTGTCGCTGCCGCTGGCCTTTAGGCCGGACTGATCAATGTTGTACGTTGACCCATCCCACTTGTCGTAGTGGGTATACAGCACCCCTATTCTGGCGTTGAACCAAGGCCACACATCTGGGGCGCCGCCGTTCATGAACGGGGAATAGGCTAGGTCGACTTTCCAGTAGGTGGAGTTTGGCGAACCATTGAGGTTCGTACCAATCGCACCATTCCCACCCGGGTTTGTGGCAGACCCGTAAAGGCCCGCATCCCTTGTACCCCAGGTGTCGAACCATCCCACCTGGAGCTGGTACGTCCGGTCGTAGGTATAGCTCGCGGAGACCATGAAATCGTTGAGCTGATCGCTTTGATTGGGTAGCGTGAGCCCCGACTCCGGTCATCCCTGCTATTTCTGCGTTATTCTTCTTATTCTCCCAGATATAGGCTGCATGCAGCGTGATAATATCGCGCTCACCGATAAATTGATACTGCGTGTCAACGCCAAGATCGAGCGTGGGATCGGTCTTTCCGGCAAAGAACAGAGGGGTGGCGCCATCTGTTGCTGTGGCGGCCACACCAGGCTGCTGATCCGCGTACTCCCCGATCGTGCCGAACATCAGCGAATTCTTGTCCCACGTCTTTTCGTAGGCAAACCGCCAATAGGGCATCGTTCCAACAAACCTTTGAGCTGTGGGATCGAATCCGCCGTTAAGGTCGGTTATCAGACGTGGAGACAAATTACCGTAGGCGCTAAACTCCGCATAAATGCTGTTGTTGATCCAAACATAGCCGCCTACGCCGCCAGCTTCCATCGAGAATGGGTTTGCCCCAAGCATGGTGCCGGGGGACGCGGGGAACGGGGCGACACTAGAGTCGATGTAAGGGAAGAACCAAGCCTGTTGGGTGTTCCAGACGTCTTAAGTCGTCGGATTGTTGTTAGCCGTAATGCCGTAGACGATAGTTGTTCCGTCGATGGTCCCGGTCTTTGCGTAACGGACATCGGTATTGTCCCAACTAAACCCACCCGCGGGGCCTGCCTGCCGGTCGAAGGTCATCTGCGTGAACGTACCTACATTGCAGTAGAGCTGCCCGGCGACAAAAAGGCTGAACTGGTCCGGCAGCCAGTCGTTATTCCTAAAGTTGCTCCCGCCCAAAGCGTAGTTGGCGTTGTTCTTTGTTGATGAGAGGGTCGCGGGCCAAGCCATGACCGACAGCGGAACCTGCGTTTCATCGGACTTGGCTGAGCCGTCGTTGCAACGGGTGCCGCCGGAGGTGTAACCCATCAGCTTGAACTGGCGGCCAAAGGGCGTCAGCTCCGGCCATATCGTGTGGCAAGTGGCGCAGGGCTGGCCGGTCTGCCTTGCATAGGCCGGCACCGCATGAGCGGATGGCGTCCCAATAAAGCTTGCCGCCGCAACCGAAGCAACGGCGAACGAGCCGCGCGCCAGCCATGAAGACAGCGATGTTTGGCTATTGCAGCCGGCCTCGCCCGTCTTCGAAGCCTTGGCCTGCATGCGCTTAGGGTGTTGCACGCCCATTATTATCCCCCCCGATATGGAACCGCTTGAGTTCCAAAATGTGCCCTGCGACAACTTAGCCCGCTGTTGGGGAGCAGCGTTTTGACATTAATCAAAAAACCTGTGGCTTACGCGCCACCTCGCGGCAACAAGGCGACAGGTTCGGTTGAGAATACTTTTCCCTAAGTTGCAATTTTTGAGTGGCGGCCGCCGGGAGGCAAGTGAAGCCAACAGGTTGGAAGCGCGTGGCAGTTAGGAATCCGGTGGCAGAGGGCGAAGGACCTATACCTGGCGGTGGGAATTCTATGGTACTTCTTTGCAAGGCTCGGTTGCCAACAGTCATGCCAGCGTGAGCTGAGATCCGCCTGACAGAACAACATGTATTTGTTAGTATTATTTCATACGTATAATGAATTGGACGCCCGAGCCAGCATCGCTAAACATTTGCCGGGCACAGATGTTTAGCGCCTCAACTCAGCGAGGCGCTGTTCGGCACCGCCGCGCTCGCCGGCGGCCTTGTCTTTGCGCAATAGGGCGGCCGCGACCGTGATCACAAAGATTACGCCCCCTGCTACAGCGAAGAGCGCTCCGATGCCGTTCAAGTACATGCCCATGACCGCTCCATCGGCGAGAGAACCGAGGCTTGTGGGCGTTTTGCGCGGTGCGCCGTATCCGCCTGCCCAGAACAGGCCTACGCATGCGGCGAGCTGACCGGCTCCATAAAGCCAGATCTGGAGCCGCAGCCATCGGCTCGGGTGCGGACGCCGGCCAAGCGCGGGAAGGCAATAGGTTAAGACCAATCCCATCGCCGCCAGATTTACACCAGCGATAACAGCATGGTAATGCGCTGGTGTTCGCGTATCCGAGCCGGAGATAAGGTTGCCCATCAGGCCGCCGGCGGCGAAGACGGCCAAGGACAGAACCAAGGCCAGAAATGCGGGGTCACGCCAAGGCAGGGGCGCTTTTTCCTTTGCGCGGCCGATGCCGAACAAAAGCGGCACCGCCACCAACATAGTTGGCAGCGCCATGACGAACTGAAGTTTGCTGAAAGCCTCCCGGAACCACATGGAGGACATATCGAAGAGTGGGAAAAAGAACGGCGCCGGCAGGGTAAACGCCAACAGCACCAGAACCGCTACACGAAAGACATCCGCTCCAATGACGGCTTCGCCGAGGCTCGAACGGCCGAGCACAAACCAGCCCGTCAGCATGACCAAGCAAAAAAGGAATTGCAGGATATGCCCACCGCCCCAGAAGAGCACCTCGTTCAATCCTTTCGAGGGTGGCGCGCCCCAGGAAAGGTAAGCGGCAATGCCGAAGCAAATCATCGCAATGAGGTAGATAACGGAACCCGCGCTCATGGCAAAAGCGAACGGTGGCATCTCCCTCGGGCGGGCCGGGACGTTCAGGAGCAGGCGGAGCACGGGCATTAAGATGCCGAGCCCCAGCAGGGCAAGCCCCGTATAGTAAGCCGGGTGCTGGATCACCGGGATGTAATTGTTGAGGGAGGGCTCGCTCGCAGAATCGAACGCTGTGAGAAAGAGGAGAGGATAGGAGACCGCGACGGCCACCGCGCCAATGCCGCCAAGACTCGCAAAACGCAGGCCGCCCTGGGGGATCTTGGCGGCGGCCAAAGAAGCGAGGAGCGCAAAAAGCGTCAGAAACCAAACAACCAGGGAAAAGACCACATGGATGACCAGGCCTTTGGCAAAAAAATCGAGCGGCCAAAACGCAACGGCTTCGATGCCGGGGATTCGCGAAACCGCCAGCAGCACCGCCATTACACCCGCCAAGCCAAGCGAGCCGATGGCTAGTGCGGCCCAAGCCTTGAGCTCGGCAAGCGGAACGCTTGCTTGTGCTGTAATCTTGGCTACTGAGAACATGCTTTCAGGCAGAGTTACGCGCGAATCGGTCATAGGATCGGTCTATGCTCCCGTGTAGGGATAGATGTGAATGGCCATGACATAGACGACAACGCCGGAGACCGACACGAAGAGCCATATGGGCAACGCCCAGCTCGCGACTTTGCGGTGGGCCGCGAAGCTTCCGCCAAGGCCACGCACCAGCGTCAGCGGCACGAGCAGCGCCACAACCCCCGCCATGGCCACGTGAACGGCCAGCAGCGTAAAGTAGATGGGCCGGATAGTGCCATAGCCGCCGAACTTGGCCAACCCTGCGCTGAAATGATAAGTCAGGTAGATCGCGAGGAAAGCCGCGCCCAGAACGGCGGCAGCGAGCATTCCTTTCCGGTGGCGCTCCCTGTCCCCGTGCTGGATGAACCAGTAGCTTGCGAGCAGCACGATAACGGTAGCGACGTTGATAACTGCCAGGATATGCGGAAGGGTATGGATCTCGATCATGTACTCTGAACCGTTACGGGCCGGATCTGACGACTTTCTTAAAGGCCATTGATGAATTTGTGAATGGCGCTCCCATAAAAGAGCGCACAATAAATGGCGGAAGTACCTATCAGGAAGAGCGCAAACAGTGTCATGCTGCGCTTCTTGTTTTGAGCCGATTGCTCCATCGTTCTAACTCCTCTCCTTAAACGGGAAACAACCGCGGCGACGGGAGAAGCGCGCCGCGGTTGTTTCGTCTAACTGGATTACTTCTTCGCGTAATTGTAGGGCGTCCAGTCGTCCGCTACAACTACATCTTCGTCGAAGTTGCCGGGGCCGATCGGGTAGCTGGCATGGGTCCACTCAAGCGACTTCGAGCCCCATGGGTTCCTTCCAACGCGCTCGCCGGCGAAGACGCAATAGACCCAGCCGCTGACCATGAGAAAGAGACCGATCCCATTGATGATGGCGCCGTAAGTAGCGATGTGGTGCCACCATTCCCAGTTCGTCGCACGCTCCACACCAACCGTTTCCACGGAATAATCCCAGTAGCGCCGCGGCATACCGTCCGCGCCGATGATGAGCAGCGGCCAGAAGGTGATCTGAGTGCCCGCGGCGTTGAACCAGAACGCGATTTTCGCAACCAGGTTGTCGGCGGTGCGGCCCGTCATAGCCGGGAACCAGAAGTAGACGGATGCGAATATCGCATACGTTGCGAACAAGCCCATGATCATATGGAAGTGGGCGGGCACGTAGATGGTCCTGGCAAAATGCAGCGTTAACCCGGCCTCCGCCAGCGGGATGGCCGAGAGTCCGCCGACGAGCACGAGCAGAAAGCAAAGCGCGGCATAGCGCATCGCGACATTCCAGGTTATGGCACCCTTATAGATCGTACCCCACATCGAAAGCGCCACCAAACCCGCCGGTATCGAGATCATGATCGTCGTAAAGGACATAATCAGGCGAACCCAGTTCGGATTGCCAGTCACATACATGTGATGAGCCCAAACATCGCCCGACAGCACCGCGATCCCCATGAAGCCGCCATAAACTGCCGCCTTGTAGTTGAAGATGGATTTCTTGGCCATCGTCGCGATGACTTCAAACACCAAGCCTGCGGCAGGAATGAAGATAACATAGACGGCTGGGTGCGAGTAAAGCCAGAACAGGTTTTCGTAGAGCAGCGGATCGCCCCCCTGGGCCGCGTCGAAAAAGCCGGTCCCGACATATTTGTCGAGAAACAGCAACATCGTCGAGGTTGCGAGAAACGGCAGGAAGATGAGCTGAAGGACATTGGCGAAAAAGCTACCCCAAACGAACATGTTCATCTGACCCCAGCCCATGCCGGGGGCGCGCATGTAGACGGTGGTCGTGATGAAGTTTATGGCACCCAAGATCGACGAGAAGCCCATTATTTGCACGATGAGGACGTAGAACGCGGTGTTGCCCGCCGTCTTGACCGCGTAGGGCGGATAACCCGTCCACATCATGTCCAATTTGTCCGGGATGACGAAGAACATGAGCGCCAGGATAACGCCGCACAAGTACATCCAGACGCTGAAGGAGTTGATCCGGGGAAAGGCAACGTCCTTTGCGCCGATCATGATCGGAACCAGGTAGTTCGTAGCGAACCCGGTCAGCCCTGGGATCACGAAGCCCAAGATCATCACGGCTCCGTGGAAGGTGAGCATGGCGTTATACGCGTCAGGCGTCGACATGCTTTTACTGAAGTCGCCGACGAAGTAATTGACGAGACCGGACTCTCCGGGCGCGTACTGCTCCAGCCGGATGCCGAGTGCCATCAAGGCTGCGAGGGTGAACGCCGCCATGGAGCCGACCAGGTACAAAATACCGACGCGTTTATGGTCGACGCTGAAGAGCCATGAGGCAATCCCTCCCCCAGATCGGGACGGCAGATGGTCGTAAGTAGCTGTTGTCATGATCTTTTCCTTTTTAACCTACTTGCTCGCCGTACCGTCCACGGTTTGGCTTGCGAATTTCAAATCGCCGGCAGAAGCGCTCTTGTGCTTGGCGACCCATTGATCGAACTCAGCCTTTGGCAGCGCCCTGACCGGCGTAGACATCTGCGCATGGCCGGTTCCGCAATATTCCATGCAGTTGACATGCGTTTCTTTCGGCTCATCCGGATAGAAATAGAGATAGGTGATGCGCCCCGGGACCAAATCTTCCTTGATCTTGTACTGGATGAGGCCGAAGGAGTGGATCACGTCCTCAGAGTTCATGCGCAGCACGACGGGCTTGCCCACCTCCACGACGAGTTCCTGGTCGGTGACGCCATTGCCGTAGTCGAAGTCGAAGTACCACTGGTGCCCAGTTACCTTGACTTCCACGGCATTGGCCGGCACCACGCGCTCAGCGTTGAAAAGCGTCCAGCCTTTACCGAAGAGGAGCATGTCGTCAGCCAGGAACAGGGCGCTAGGAATGAGTACCCATGCCCATGCCGCAGCGGCGCTCAGCTTAACTGGCTCGCCCACCTGACCGGGCGACCTGGCCGTGTAGCGGATAAACATATAAATCGCGGCCAGACCGAACACGGCGCCGATGGTCCAGACGTCCGCTCGAAACTCGTGCCAAGTTTCGATCCACAGCTTCGTCGGATTGACGATAGCGCCCTCCGCCATGGCCGGCATGCTCGCCAGCATTAGGGCTGGAAGCCCCAGTAAAAGCCCCTTAGGCAACTTTTGCATGATTTGCCCCTTTCATAACTCTCCCCTTCTTCATTTTGTAGAAGACCATTGGACCGAACACCATCAATAAGGCAACCGGCAGACCAGCAAGTGCCACAAACGGAAGAATGCTGAGCTGATATTTGCCATCTTTGAAGTTGTAGCTGTAGCAGAGGCTCAGCACGAGATTTCTGATCTCTGTAACCCGCATGTGCTCTTTGTTTGCATCGAGAATTGCGAGTTCAACGTCGCTCGAATCGGCGTCTTGCTGATAAAGAACGCGGCTTAATCTTCCTTCGGGCGAGAAGAACAAATACGCTCCCGGGTGGAGGAAAGCTTTGTCCTGCGGAGACCAGAAGAACTTGAAACCGACGCGCCCTGTTTGCTTTTTTAATTCGTCCTCGCTTTTGAAGGTGGCCAACGTCCATGCGCCAGCCAGCTTGGCCGGAAGGGCAAGCTTCTCGCGAAAGGCTGTGGCGGTCTTCAAGGTGTCGTGCCGGTCGAAGGACACGGTGAGGATTCTGAAGTCCTCGCCGGCCTTCACAGCCGTCACACCCTTCAAAAGCTTTGCGAGGTCTTGGTTGATGATAGAGCAGCTTCCATCGCAGGTGAAATAAGACAAGACCACGATGAACGGCCTTCCCAGCATCTCCTCCCAACGGAACTCGCGGCCTTTATCGTCGATAAGCGCCGTGCCGGGGTCGATCTTGTTCCCAAGCACGGCGTTTTGATCGATATACATGAGCCTCGGATCGATGTCGGAGACAATCTGGCGCGGAGCCTGACAGAAAGCAGCTCCGGCGCCCGAACTCAAAATGAGCACCGCACCCAGTATCGCAGCCACTGTAGAGAACACCGCGCCCATGTCCAGCTCCGCTCCCCAGCGCCTTACCAGAAGTAGACCTGAGTGACGACGAAGAAACTAGCCAAGGTAACGAAGTACCAGTACACGCCAGCCAGTTTCACAAACGACTCGTGAACCTTCCCGAACAGAGAGCCGAACAAGATCACGAGAAAGGCTCCAAGACCCACGATGACGTGCGCAACGTGGACACCCGTCAGTGCGTAGAACGGTGTGGAATACACGTTGGTGCCGGGCTTAAAGCCTTCAGCCGATAGATGGCTCCACTCATAGAAGGTGCCGCCTACAAACACCGCGCCAAGAATAATCGCCAAGAGCAGCAAGATGGTGAAGCCGCCCCCGCCCTCTTGGTAGCTCTTCGAGGCCATGTGATAGACTAGGCTCGACGCGACGAGGGCCACCAACGCGATCAAGGGCGTTACTTGATTGATCTCAGGGGTCCCGGCCGGCGGCCAAGGCTGGTCATTCACTTGCGTGGCTATACGCAGATAGTAATAGGCGATGAACATTGCGAAGAAGATCGCCCCTTCGCTGAAAATGAACAGGGTGAGGGTGAGGCTGTTCAGATACATCTGCGTGGGCCCCGTGACTCCCGGCGAGCCCATCCAATTGGCGATGCCGCCGAGTATTAACGGTGTGCCGACGCCCGCGAAGATAATGGCCGCCAGCTTGGCTTCGTAAACGAAAAACATCGAGACGGCAAAACAGAGAAGCAAGATACCGACCGAGATCGCGGCCGGTGCCCAGCTCCAATGCCACTCGTGGGCATGTGCCTCGTGCCCGGCGGCTTCATGTAGGTGAGATTGAACTGCCATTGTTATTGCGCTCCCCGATTCCCTTCTGTTGCCATTCACACTTGTGCCTTAGAGCCCCGGTTGCGTTGACACGCTTCCTCTCCTTGGCCGCGCTTCGCTCTCGACAAGCATCGCGCGCCCTGCCTCCCCTTCCTTCGCAAGTTCAAGACTGCAGTCACCGCCCTTAGGCGGCGGTGGCTAGCAGCGCAACGAACAGTGCGAACATGTAGAAGATAGAGAAGCCGAACAGTTTATATGCCGCGCGGTTGCGGCGCTCTTTCTCATGCTCACGCCGGACGCGGTAGGCCTTGACGAGGAAAATCGCACCCAGCGCGGCTGCAATGCCGGTATAGGCAATACCCCCAAGTCCTAGCAGCCCCGGCAACAAAGAAGCAGCCACGAGCAAGACAGAGTAAAGAAAGATTTTGCGGGCTGTCGACTCCGGCCCGGCGATCACCGGCAGCATGGGGATATTCGCCCGCTCATAATCCGAAGAACGGCAAAGCGCGAGCGCCCAAAAGTGCGGCGGCGTCCAAAGAAAGATGATGAGGAACAGCGAAAGCGCACCTAGATCCGGGCTTCCCGTGACCGCGGCCCAGCCAATAACGGGGGGTAACGCGCCTGCGGCTCCGCCAATAACGATGTTCTGCGGCGTCCGGCGCTTCAAAAACATGGTGTAGAGCGGCACGTAAATGCCGATGGTGAGGGCCAGAAGCGCCCCTGCGACTGGATTGACGAATATACTGAGCGCGAGTACCGAAAGGATCGACAGCAGGACACCGGAAATAAGGGCCTCTCGCGCGGCTACGCGATTGCTAGGGATTGGGCGCCCTGCTGTGCGCTGCATGAGACCATCGATATCGGCGTCGTACCACATATTAAGGGCGCCGCAGCCACCCGCGCCGGCGGCCATGCAGGTAAGCGTCGTGACAGCGCTCAGCCAGCCGATGTGGCCAGGTGCGACCGCCATGCCCACGGCGCCGGTAAAAACAACCAGCGACATCACGCGCGGCTTGAGCAACGCCAAATGATCGGGAACTCGCCCGCTGATACCGTCCCTTTTTCGGGACTCGCGGCCAGCTATAACCTTGACCACTTCGGCCATTGCCCCCCCGTTTGGTTTTCTTCGTTCCTAAGTGGGGTCTTAACACCCTTGGGGCAGATTGTCGCGTTTTTACAAGGAGCGTCTTGATTTATATCAAAACGGCGTTCCAAGGCGGGGCTTTTTTCTACATCTTTTGTATATTTCACGAACTGCCGCGCTGCGGCTTAACCGCAGGTTAATCCGGCGATAAACAAAGAGAAATTGGTTTGGGTTCCCAAAAGCCACAGAGGCCATGCAGCGGGCTCAGCCTCCAGCCTCAAAGTGGCGCCTCGACGCGTGGCAGCCACAGGGTGCGGCAATAGTCACAGCGACCCCAGTCACGCACAGGCGTAAGGCTAAGCCATGGATTGGCTCATGTGTGCTTTGCGCACGCTTGCTTCGAGTGGGGATGTTGGCCAGTCCAGCATAAGCGACGTATCTATTTTCCCACAAAAAAGTAACCATCGCGGTGAGGCAGATCATGAACGCAACCAGCTTGAAATTGGCCCTGCCAGTGGCGCTACTGGCAATCGTTTTTCCTCAGGCGGGTTCGGCCGAGGAAACCGCGCATGCCATCCTCCGGGCAAACCTTGAGGCCAAGATACATTACTGCAAAGACTGCCACGGCCAGTCGGCCCAAGGATTTTCTGGAGCGTACCCCATCCCGAGGCTTGCAGGACAGACTGTCCCGTATCTTGAGAGTAAGTTCGACGTTATGATGGAACACAAGCAGGACAACCCCACTGCCGATACCTTTATGGTTCCGGTCTTGGGCAGCGTCGACCCAGTATTGCGCCGGGCAGTCGCCTCTCATATGAACGGTCTGGATCCTGAGCCTGCGAGTGATGGGCCGAAGGATCTCGTGGCAACCGGGAAGGTTATTTATCAAGCGGGCCTTCCCGAAGTCTAACGTACCGGCATGCGCACCTTGTCACGGGGCAGGGGCCAAAGGCGACGGCACAACGCCTCGTTTGGCGGGTCAGGTCTACCGCTACGCGGTGAAAGTCCTGACGAACTGGAGTAAAGCGCACGGTGCGGCGACCGGAGTTAAGTCGGCGAGCTCGCACAATCTAACCGAGCCGCAAATTGATGCCGTTGCGGCGTATCTGAGCTACGAGAAGTAGCGCCCCGCGTTTGGTATGCCGCTCCGTCAGCGTGCGCGATAAGCGAGCGCGGGAGCGGCAACCAAGAAGAACAGCGCGGCGAGTGCTATTACGATAGATGGCCCCGCCGCGGTATCGAGCTTCAGCGAGAGGTAAAGCCCGCCACATACGGCTGCCGCTGCTGCAAGTCCCGCCAGCACGGCCATTTGCTCCGGCGTCCTCGCGAACGGCCGCGCAGCCGCTGCCGGGAAGATCATGAGCGAGGTGATGAGCAGGATGCCGATCACCTTCATGGCGAGCGCGACCGTCACGGCGATGAGAACAATAAAGGCGGTTCCGGTGCGCCGCACAGGGATGCCTTCGGCTGCGGCGAGGTCCTCGTTCACCGTCATAGCCAAAAGCGGGCGCCACAGCCAATATAACGAAGCCAAAACGGCAACAGCGCCGCCCCAGATCCAGGCAAGATCCGCCTTCGAGACCGCAAGAATATCGCCAAACAGATAGCCCATAAGATCGAGCCGGGCCCCGCCAACGAAGCTCGCCGCGATAAGCCCTGCCGCAAGGCTCGAATGAGCCAGAATGCCGAGCAGAGTATCGTAAGGGATTGCGCGTTGGGCCTGGAAGCCGGTGAGCAGCAGCGCCATGGCGATGGCGGTTGCGATCACGCCAAGCGTCAGATCGATCCCAAGCAGGAAGCCGAGCGCGACGCCGAGCAGCCCCGAATAGGCGACAGTCTCGCCGAAATAGGCCATCCGGCGCCACACCACGAAGCAGCCGAGCGGCGCAGCAAGAATTGCGGTGCCAATACCAGCGATTGTGGCACGGGTCAGAAAATCGTCAAGCATGGTCAGCCCTCGCAACGGCTTTCGTCATTGCGAGCGAAGTTCGAAGCAATCCAGGCGCGGCGCGCAGCACGGTGTTCTAAACTGCCCTGGATCGCCGCGGCGGCAGCGCCGCCTCGCGATGACGATGAACTTATTGGCCGCATGCAATATCGCCCGAAAGCGTATGCGTATGGTCGTGACGGTGGTGGTAAAGCCCAAAGCTCGCCGCGGCATCCGGGCCGAAAAGGCGGAGATATTCGGGGTGGCCGGCCACAGTGCTGGGGATGCCCTCGCAGCAAACGTGCCGGTTGAGGCAGATCACGCGGTCGCTTGCCCCAAGCACTACCTGGAGGTCGTGGGAAATCAGCAGGATGCCGCAGCCGCGCCGTTCGCGAATTGCGGCAATAAGTTCGTAGAGTTTAGCTGCACCGGCAAAATCGATAGCCTGGGCGGGTTCGTCGAGCACAAGCAAATGCGGATCGCGCGCAAGGGCGCGGGCCAAAGCTACCCGCTGGAATTCGCCGCCCGAGAGCTGCGTCATCTGGGCATCGATCAAATGAGCGGCTCCGGTTTCGCCAAGGCACTCTAATGCGCGCGTTTTGGCAAGGGGCTGGCTCAACGACATGAAGCGCCGCACCGCAAGCGGGATGATTGCTTCGACGGAAAGGCGCTGCGGCACGTAGCCAACGCGCAACCCCGCCTGCCGCAAAACTCTGCCTTGAGAAGGCACCGCTAGCCCGAGTAAGACCCGGGCCAGCGTAGTTTTACCAGCGCCATTAGGGCCAATCAGTGTAACAATCTCGGATGGATGTACCCCGATGTTAACCCGGTCGAGGACGGGTTTCCCCCTAAAGGAGAGCGATACCTCGATCGCGGCTGCAAGAGTTTCGAACCCGCCCGTTCCCTTCTTCAACTCTCCGGCGGTTTCTTGGGGCACGGCCTCCGTTGCAATCAGCATTGTGCGCCCGGAGAACCGCGGCATTCCGCGCAAGTTCCGCTGACTTCGACAATGGTGCTGCGAGGATGAAAGCGAGCCGCCTCGGAAACTTCGCCAATGGCCCGGTATGCGGCAGGCGCTTCAACTTCCGTAACGCGCTCGCAGCCTTCACACACGAAAGTGACGGTCTGCGGCGTGCTTTCATGCCCCGTCATGCAAGCGAAGAAGGCGTTCCGGCTTTCGAGCCTATGCACAATGCCAGCTTCCTGCAGCACGTCCAGAATGCGATAGATCGAAACGGGGGCGAGGCGCTTGCCTTCTCTCGCCAGGCTCTCAATCAAATCGTAGGCGCTGACGGGCTTGTGGCTCGTGGTGACATGCCGGAAGACCTGTTCGCGCAGCGCCGTCCACTTAATGCCCTTCTCGTGGCAGCGGCTCTTAGCGCGCCCAAGCGCGCCTGCCATGCAGGCGCCGTGATCGTGATCGTGCGCGGGAAAGGAGGGTGCTGTTTCCATATCAATCATGTAATGTTATTACCTTCTGCAGGTCAATCCAATAGTCCAGCATTTTTTTTGCGGCCAAGTTGTACAGAGGATAGAGGAGCGTCTTGAAAATGAAGCAAATCTGATGCACATTTTGCAAGTCTAGGTTCGAACCCGGAGCATAGCCTGAACATTATCCAAGAGAAGGGTCTTCACGCTGAGGCTTAACGCGCTGAAACAAGAGCTCCGCGAGCTCGCTCCGCGCCGCGCAATAAGCGCCGCTGCGGCTTCTGCCTCTCTCGCTCACTTCATCACCGATACGCTCGATGACGCCAAGGCTGACGATATCGTCAGCATCGACGTGGCGGGCAAGACGTCGCTTAGCGATTTCATGATCATCGCTTCGGGGCGTTCCCAGCGCCATGTCGGTGCAATCGCAGACCGGCTTCTGGAGAAGTTGAAGGAGCATGGCGTCCGCGATACAAAGGTCGAAGGAATGCCGCTCTGCGACTGGGTGCTGATCGACGCGGGAGATGTGATCGTACACGTCTTCCGCCCGGAGGCACGGACCTTCTACAACATCGAAAAGATGTGGGGCTCCGAAAGGCCTAGGTTGGAAGCGGCAGAGTAGCGCTTCTTAAGGGCCGGGGACAGCCGGAATGAAGATCTCAATTCTGGCTGTCGGCCGGCTGAAGAGCGGCGCTGAGCAGACCCAGTTCAACCGTTATTTCGATCTGTTCAACGCTGCAGCGCGCAATCTTAGGATTGCGCCGCTCGCCGTGGTCGAGACCGGCGAAAGCCGGGCCGCGACACCCGCGGAGAGGAAGGACGGCGAAGCAAAAGAGCTTTTGGGCAAGCTTGGCGCTTCCCGTCTCATTGCGCTCGACGAACAGGGGCAGATGCTCTCGTCCTATGAATTCACCGCGATGTTTTCGCGGTTGCGGGACGAGGCTCTCGATGTGGCGTTCGCCATCGGCGGCCCGGATGGCCACGGCGAAGCTCTCAAGTCCGCCGCGCATTTCCAGCTTTCCCTTGGCCGAATGACCTTGCCGCATGGCCTGGTCCGGATCATCCTGGCCGAGCAGCTCTACCGCGCGCTCACGATCATGCAGGGCCATCCCTACCATCGCGCCTGAGCCGCGGCATCTTGGCGCGCCTTTTCCACAGCCGCCTAACCGGTGTACAAAACCACAGAGTACGGATCGACGTTCCGGCCAAATCAGTGTACGCGTTAATGATCGTTGGCTCTTGTACCGGCTTACCAACGCTGACAACTGGGCCTACGCCCGCATCATGGGGCAATGATGCGATGCAATCGCAAAAATTTTCGGAAATAGCCGAAAAGTCTCGGTTTCTTATCGAGGCTTGCAAGCAAAATTTAGCTCGCTTGGACGAACAACTCGCCAAGTGTACCGCCTCTCCTGAGGAAAGCTTGCACCCAGCCTTCGGGCTGGACTAAAGATCGAGCCCGTCAGGGTTCACCTTTGCCGGGAAAGCGCAAAGGAGACGCGTGCTTTCTCAGAGGAAACGAACGATCCAGAGATCAAACGGCTTTTGCTTGATCTCGCTGACAGTTACGACCAGATGGCGAAATGGGGCGTAGCCGAAGGTGCTAACGGCGCGACGGCGAACCGCTACCGCGCCCGCGCCGCATGAATGGAAGCCTACGGGCCGGTTGCTGCTCCTCGGCTAGAAGGCGCTCTCATCATGAGCGCTCTCTAGCCAGCAGCGCCGCCTTCCGCTCCACCCCCCAGCGATAGCCTGACAACACGCCGCCGGTTCGAATCACACGGTGACACGGGATCGCCACCGCGATCTTGTTGCTCGCGATTGCTCCCGCAACCGCCCGGACAGCGCCTGGAACGCCGGCCGAAGCCGCCACCTCCTTATAGGTAGCCGTCTGTCCGGCCTTGATATCTCGAAGCGCCTCCCAGACCCTGAGCTGGAAGGCGGTGCCGCGCACATGCAGCGGAAGTCCCAAACCGCGAGCGGGTTCTTCGACAAGGCCAATGGCCCGCGCCACGATTTCCTCGAAGCCGGCGTCACCGGCTGCCAGGTCTGCGTTCGGGAAGCGGGCCTGCAAGCCTTCGGCCAGCGCCTGAGGATCATCGCCAAGCTCTATGGCGCAGACGCCTTTCCACGTCGCGGCGACGAGAATGCTGCCAAGGGAGCACTCACCCACGGCAAAGCGGATAGCCTCGCCGGCGCCTCCTTTCGAGAACGCGGCGGGTTTCAGCCCGAGTTTCGGTGCCAGGGTCTCATAGAACCGGCTGGACGAGCTATAGCCCGCGCCGTAGATAGCCTCGGTGACGGTTGCGCCCGTGTTGAGCGCGGCAAGGGCGCGGCGCTCGCGTAGCGATTTGAAATAGGCGCCGGGCGTCAGGCCTGCGATCTGCTTGAAAGCACGTTGGAAATGATGGCGGCTGAGACCGACTGCTTTGGCGATAGCGTCGAAATCGGGTGCGCCCTCTGCCGCTTCGATCAGCGTGCTTGCTCTAGTCACCGCGTTTGCTAATCGCTCTTCAACGGAATCGCCGTCTGGCCTGCAGCGTTTGCAGGGCCTAAAACCTGCCCGTTCCGCCTCTTCCTTTGTCTCGAAGAAGCGCACATTCTCCGGCCGCGGCAATCGCGAAGGGCAGCCTGGGCGGCAATAGATGCCGGTCGTGAGCACTGCGACGACAAATCGCCCTTCCGCTGTCTTGTCGCGCTTCGCAACGGCCTCCCAGCGAGGGTCCGGTTCCAGGCTTAATGGCGTAGTCATGCTCCAATCCTTGTGCTCGTGCGCATGAGAATGGCACTTCACAGGAGCCTTTGCACTCCGCTGGTTGCTTTCAGAGTGCGAATGCAGCGCGGGAAATATCAGCGTTATCCCAGAAGAGTACACGAGCAAACTCAAGAGCTTCGTGTGTTGATAACGGCCGTTGTTGCCTTCGGCACTGGCATTGGCTAGAACAGATCAGAGCAAAAAAGGACACGAGGGGGAGATTTCATGACGCCGGCAAAGATTTTGGTCGCCCAGGGTGGCGGCCCAACCGCAGTTATCAACCAGTCGCTGGCCGGCGTTGTGCTGGAAGCCCGCAGGTTCTCCAACGTCGCCCGCGTTTACGGCGCCCAGCATGGCGTGCGTGGCATCATCGACGAAGACCTGACCGACCTGACGCAGGAGACGAGCCACAATCTTGAAATGGTTGCAGCCACGCCGTCGTCGGCATTGGGTTCAACCCGCGACAAGCCGGACGCCAAATATTGCCAGGAGATCTTCAAAGTGCTGCGCGCGCACGAGATCGGCGGCTTCTTATATATTGGCGGCAATGATTCCTCGGACACCGTGCGCATCGTCAGCGAGGAAGCGAAAAAGGCCAATTATCCGCTGCGCGCTATCCACATCCCGAAAACCATCGACAACGACCTTGTCGGCAACGACCACACGCCGGGCTTTCCTTCGGCGGCCCGTTTCGTCGCCCAGGCATTCGCGGGCGCCAATCTCGACAACGCCGCGCTGCCAGGTGTGTACGTAGCCGTGGTGATGGGACGCCATGCTGGATTCCTCACCGCCGCTTCGGCGCTTGGCAAGAAGTTCCCCGACGATGGCCCGCATCTGATCTACGTGCCGGAGCGCACCTTCGAGGTCGAAAAGTTCTTGACCCGCGTGAAGGAAACCTACGACCGGCTCGGCCGCTGCGTCGTCGCGGTTTCCGAAGGCATTCACGACGCTTCCGGCGCGCCGATTATCACCAAGCTGGCCAGCCAAGTCGAGCATGACGCGCATGGCAACGTCCAGCTCTCCGGCACCGGCGCTCTGGCCGATCTCCTGTGCGAAGAGATCAAGGGCAAGCTCGGCATCAAGCGCGTGCGTGGCGACACGTTCGGCTATCTGCAACGCTCGTTCCTCGGCTGCGTCTCCGATGTCGACCAGCGCGAAGCGCGCGAAGTGGGTGAAAAGGCTGTGCAATACGCCATGTGGGGCGATCGCGACGGCTCCGTGGCCATCAAGCGCACCGGCGACTACGCGGTGAATTACGAGCTGGTTCCGCTTGAGAACGTCGCTGGCAAGACCCGCGTGATGGAAGACGAATTGCTGTCCTCTTGCGGCGCGAACGTCACCGAAGCCTTCCGGCACTACCTGCGGCCGCTGCTCGGCTCAGGGCTGCCGGACGCCTACCGCCTGCGTCCCAACAAAGTGGCGAAGGTTTTGAACAAGAGCTAATGGCGCTGATCGCCTTTGGGGCGGCGTGCACAGGACAGGGGACCAAAAGGCGGGGCGCCTTGAAGTGCCTCGCCATTTTTGTTTCGGCTTGTGGGCGATCTCGTCGACCAACCGGGTGTTAGGGACCAAATCCTTATCCAACAGAACCGAGCCCCGGCTTTGACAAAATCACAGGCTCACTTCGTTCGGAGCCCTGCTTAAGGTGCGGATGTCCCAATGAGAGCGCGGGCCTATCTAGCAATCGCTGCCCGAGCCGTTATTGCGCTCGCCTTTCCATTCCCTTCGATGGCCGGCCCGCCTTTCCTGACCGACGATCCGGTGACGGTGGATTACCAGCATTGGGAAATCGACAACTACGCCTCGTCAATTTTCGCAAGCGGTGCCTCCTTCACCGGCGCACCGGCTTCGGACATCAACTACGGCGTTTTGCCGGACGTGCAGGCGCATGTGAACGTTGCTCTGGCCACGAGTTCAACGGCCGGCGTTGGCACGAGCGTTGGGCCGGCCGATCTTGAGCTGGGAGTAAAATATCGCTTCCTGAACGCCAAACCCGAAGATTGGTGGCCGCAGGTAGCGATATATCCCTTCCTCGACTTACCAACCGGCAATGCCACTGAGGGGACCGGGACCGGCCGGGTCCACGCTTACCTGCCCGTCTGGATGCAAAAGGATTTCGGCGAGTGGACCACCTATGGGGGCGGCGGCTACTGGATCAACCCCGGCCCTGGAAATCGCGACTTTTGGTTTGCCGGCTGGGCGCTGCTGCGCAAGATCACGGATTCGCTGCAACTCGGCGGCGAGATTTTCCACCAAACGCCTTCCAGCACCGCTGGCCCAGGAACCGCCGGCTTTCCCCTTGGCACCAAGGACACGACGGGCTTCAATATCGGCGGCACCTACGATTTCGATAAGACCTATCACCTTCTCTTCTCGGCCGGGACTGGCTCGGAGAACAGCGAGTCCAGCAACGAATTTTCGTATTATATAGCTTTACAAGTTACTTTCTGAAAGAAAGAAGACGGCCGTAACCCGCGAGGAGCCACGGCCGTCTTTTGTCTGTCTGCTAGCCGGTTACAGCATCGCGCTGGCGAGCTTATCGCGCCAGCCCGGGAAGAGCTTGTCTGCGTCGTTCGGGAAACTCATGAAAGCGCGGGCGAACTCGCGGTGATCGCGCGCGAATTCGACGGGGTCCGCCTTAGCCCGCCAGCATTGCTCGGCCTGCCGCAACGATTTGGCGCCGGCCGCGCCGCCGTCGACATGGCCGAAAGCACCGCCGCCGGCCGTCATGATCAGGTTGGAGTGGCCGAGATTTTCGAAAAAGCCAGGCATCCGCAGCGCATTCATGCCGCCCGAGATGATCGGCGTCGTCGGGTTAAAGCCGAGCCATTCCTGCTTGTAGTAGGGGCCCTGGGCGCTGTCCTGCACGATTTGGTGGGCGATGACGCGGTCGTCCGCCTCGCCTTCCATCTTGCCGAAGCCCATGGTGCCGACGTGGATGCCTGAGGCACCCTGCAAGCGCGCCATCTTGCTCAGCACGAACGCGGTGTAGCCGCGTTTCGCCTGGGGCGAAGTGACGGCGCCGTGGCCCGCGCGGTGATAGTGCAGATACTGCTTGGGGAAGCGGCGGCGCGCCGTGGTGACGGCAGCGGGGCCGGCGACATAGCCGTCGACAAGGAAGGCGACGTGGTCGGCATTCTCGCCGAAGGTCTCAAGAATGTACTCGCCGCGGGCCACCATCTCGTAATGGTCGTCCGCGGTGATGTTGAACGAGAACAGCTTCGCCTGCCCGGTCTTGTTCTGCGCTTCCACCATGGCGTCGCGAACGGCAACCACCGCTTCCTTGAAGGGAGCGAACACCTGGTTGCCCTGCGGCTCGTCGTTCTTGATGAAATCGCCGCCGAGCCAGAAGTCGTAGCAGGCCTGACCGAAAGGCTTCGGGCGCAGGCCAAGTTTCGGCTTGATGATGGTGCCGACGATAAAGCCGCCGTCGACCACCGGGCGGCCGAGCACGCGCCAAAGATCGGATATGGTCGTGGACGGACCGTCGAATAGCCTGAGCAGCGCCGGGGGCATGTAGAAATCGTGCAGCTTGCCGTATTCCACGTCGCCCATGCCCTGGTTGTTGCCGATGGTCAGCGTCAGGAACGAGGCGATCATGGCCCGGCCGTCGATGATATTGCGGTCGAACAGCTCGACCGGGTAGGCGATCTTCATGAGCTCTTTGCTCTCGTCGATCTCATAGACGAGGGCGTCGACGCTCTTCGTGAAATCGTCGGTGGTGACCACTTCGACGTTGGTGCCAGTCGACGATTCAGCCGCGAAATGGGCCGCCGTCTCAAGATAGCTGCCGAAACCGGCCTTGGGCTTCATGATGTAGGCGCACAGGACGTGGCGTCCTTGAGCGATCAGGTCCTGCTCCTTGAGAGCAAGATTTGCGTAGCGTGCTGATTGGTCCATGGCTGGCTCCCTCTTGAAACTGTTATCGGGTCTTCTTCTCAGGCGATCCGGGCACCGGGCTGCTCGCGTGCAATCCGGCTGTCCGGCGCATCTGGGTAATCTTCAATCTTGGAGTCTTTGCCTGCGGCTTTGCAGGCGCTCCGTCCGTCACCATTTGAATTGCACAACGAGAGGCGTTTAGTAAATTTCAATATTCTTTGCATGAGGCAAAGAAAACCTTACGCCTAGCTCCTGTATCTAATCCAACCTCTGTAGAATTGGATTATTGCGGCTAACAGGGTAGGCCGGTTTGCTTATCCGCCTTCGCCAAAGGCTTCGGCAGAAAAAGATGCCCTTCCGAGGCAAGAAATCGCCACATCGCCTGAGCTGCCGGCATTACCGCCTTCTCGCGGAGCCGCACCACGTGCCACTTGCGCACGATTGGAAGGCCCTGAACCTTAAGCTCAGTCAGACGCCCGTCCGCGATCTCGCAAGCGACCGTGTGCGCCGAGATGAAGGCGATGCCGAGTCCCGCGATAACGGCCTGCTTAATTGTTTCGTTCGAGCCGATTTCCATACCGATATTCGGCGAGAAGCCTGCTTCCTGGAACAAGCTTTCCATGAGCATGCGCGTGCCGGAGCCTAGCTCGCGTGTAAAGAACGTCTCGTCCGCAAGGCCCTGAATTGTGACCTCTTTGTCTGAAAGCGGATGGCCGGCCGCGGCAACGATGATATGCGGATGGTCGCCGAGCACCACGCTTTCGAGATCGAGATTTTCTGGCGGCCTGCCCATGATAGCGAGATCGACAGCCAGTTCCTTGAGCGCGGCGATCGTCTCCTGGCGGTTGCGAACCGCCAGCCGCAACTCAACCTCGGGATGTTTCTGCCGGAATGCCGCCAAAGCCTTCGGTGCAAAATACTTCGCGGTGCTGACGACACCGGCGATTACGCGGCCGCCCTTGATGCCTTTGAGCTGTGCAATTTCCTGGTCGCATTCCGCGAGCAGCGCCTCAATGCGGTGCGCGGCTTTAAGCATGACCTCGCCTGCGCTTGTCGGGAACGTGCCTTCGCCCAGCCGCTCGACGAGCGGCAGGCCAGCCGTTTCCTCAAGTTGCTGCATCTGAACGGTAATCGCGGGTGGAGTTACGTGGAGCTGCCGCGCTGCGCCCGCCATCGACCCGGTCTTAGTCACGGCCGAAAGGATGCGGAGCTGCCTCAGCGTAAGGTTCCTCATCGCGGGATTATAGGCCGTTAGAAAAACTTAAGCAAAGAGAAACACATTTAAAATTTACTTTTTGGTCGGCCCGTCGGATAGTGCAAAAAGCAGCCGGCCATGCGCTTGCAGCGCGCTATAAGATATACCGGTATACCGGGCCGGCAAGGGAGGAGGGCGTATGGGCGTTCATACGGCGTTGCGCGAGCATTTGGCCGAATGGTCGGGCAGCGACACGCGAAGAGCTGCCGTTGCGCAGACGATTGTCAACCTGGCCGAAGCCGGTGCGGAGATCGCCCGGCTCATTGCGCAGGGGCCGCTGGCCGGGGACATGGCTGTGATGCGCGGTACTCACGCACAAGGCACCGACACACAAAAAGAGCTCGACTTCCTGACCCATGAGATGGTCATGAAGGCGCTGAAAAAATCTCCCGTCGCCTGGGTAGGCTCCGAGGAGGACGCGGACCCCTTGCCGCTCAATGAAGGCGCTCCGCTCGCGGTGAATGTCGATCCACTCGACGGCTCCTCCAACATCGACACGAACCTTACGGTCGGCACCATCTTCTCGATCCTGCCCGCCGAGGGCCCTTCGCCATTGCTTCAGCCGGGGCATAACCAGCTTGCAGCCGGTTTTATCATTTACGGACCGCAAACAGCGCTCGTGCTAACCGTTGGCCAGGGCACGCACATGTTCTGGCTCGCCCCCGGCGGCGAAGATTTCCTGCTCGTAAAGCCGAACGTCCAAATTCCGGCCGCGGCCCGCGAATATGCGATCAACGCATCGAACTTCCGCTTTTGGGACGACGCGATCAAAGCCTATGTGATCGATTGCACCTTGGGTGAGGATGGGCCTCGCAACGCTAACTTCAACACAAGGTGGGTTGCCTCACTGGTAGCCGAGGCATTCCGCATTTTCACACGGGGCGGTATTTACCTTTATCCGGACGACGATCGCAAGGGCTACACAAAAGGGCGTCTGCGGCTCCTTTACGAGGCAAACCCCATCGCAATGCTGACCGAGCAAGCCGGCGGAGCTTGCACAACCGGTATCCAACGTATGCTCGATCTGGAACCTACTTCATTGCATCAGCGCGTTGCGCTCGTCTTTGGCTCGAAAACCGAGGTGGAGGAGGTCGCCCACTACTACCAGGCGCCGCATTCGCCAGGCAACCGCTCGCCGCTTTTTGGGCAAAGCGGTTTATTCCGAACAGTAAGGGGCTGATCCATGTCACAAAAACATCCTGTCATTTCGGTGACGGGCTCGTCCGGAGCCGGCACGACGACTGTGAAACACACGTTTCAACAGATTTTCCGCCGCGAAGGCATCAAGTCGGTAACGATCGAGGGCGACGCTTACCATCGTTATGACCGGGCCGCGATGAAGAAAGCCGTCGCCGACGAAGAAGCTCGTGGCAACAATCATCTAAGCCACTTCAGCCCGGAAGCGAACCTGCTCGACGAGCTAGAGAATACCTTCCGCTCTTTTGCTGAGACCGGCACGGCGCGGACGCGCCATTATGTGCATGATAGTGAGGAGGCGGAAGCGCTCGGCAGCCCGGCCGGCACCTTCACACCCTGGCAAGAATTGGCCGCCGGCGCCGATCTTCTCTTTTACGAAGGTTTGCATGGAGCCGTCGTTACTGATCAGGTGAATATCGCCAAACATGCCGATCTTAAGATAGGCGTGGTCCCCGTCATCAATCTCGAATGGACCCAAAAGATCCATCGCGACAGGTCGGCACGCGGCTATACGACGGAGGCCGTCACGCAGACGATCCTGCGCCGCATGCCCGATTATGTGAACTATATCTGCCCGCAGTTTACGCAAACCGACATCAACTTCCAGCGGGTGCCGATGGTCGATACTTCGAACCCCTTCATTGCACGCTGGATCCCGACGCCAGACGAGTCGATGGTGGTTATCCGTTTTAAGAATCCCCACGGGATCGACTTCAGCTATCTCAAGAACATGATCCTGGATAGTTTTATGAGCCGCGCGAACTCCATCGTTATCCCAGGCGGCAAGCTCGATCTGGCAATGCAGCTAATCCTGACGCCAATGATTATCCGCCTCATGGAACTCAAGCGCCGCGCACTGTGAAACAAGGACAAGAAATGACGAATTTGGCTTTCGAAACGAATCCGCATGCCGGCGGCAAGCCTACGCTGCGCGAAATGGCTAACGCGATCCGGGCGCTGTCTATGGATGCAGTGGAGGCCGCGAACTCCGGCCATCCAGGAATGCCTATGGGCATGGCCGACGTAGCGGCGGTTTTGTACACGAAGTTTATAAAGTTCGACGCCAGCGCGCCCGATTGGCCGGATCGCGACCGCTTCGTGCTTTCGGCCGGTCACGGTTCCATGCTGCTGTATTCGCTGCTTTACCTCACCGGCTATCCCGGCATGACCATCGAGGACATTAAAAACTTCCGCCAGCTCGGCAGCAAGACGGCGGGCCATCCCGAATACGACCATGCACCGGGCATTGAAACAACTACGGGCCCGCTCGGCCAAGGCATCACCACCGCCGTTGGCATGGCCATCGCCGAGCGCATGATGCATGCGCGCTTTGGCGATTCGATTGCCAGCCATTACACCTATGTGATCGCGGGCGACGGCTGCCTGATGGAAGGGATCAGCCACGAAGCCATCGACTTGGCCGGGCATCTGAAGCTCAATAAGCTGATCGTGCTTTGGGACGACAACTCCATCACTATCGACGGGTCCACGCACCTTTCGACCTCAACGGATCAATTGAAGCGCTTTGACGCCGCGGGCTGGTCGGTTTGCCGAATCGACGGCCACAATCCGGCTGAGATCGAAGCAGCGATTGCGAATGCTCATAAGTCGGACAGGCCGTCGCTGATCGCCTGCAAGACGATTATCGGCTATGGCGCTCCCAACAAGCAGGGCAGCGAGAAAACGCACGGCGCCGCGTTAGGCAAGGACGAGGTTGCAGCAGCGCGCGTCCATCTCCAGTGGCCATATCCTCCCTTTGAGGTGCCGGAGGCCATTTTGTCGGCATGGCGTGAGGCAGGTGCCCGGGGCCGTCCAGCTCGCGGGGCTTGGGAGGCGCGCCTGGAAAGCAGGCCTGAAGCCGAGCGCCGGCAGATCAACGAAATGCTCGACGGGGCCGTTCCGGCCGCCGTTACTGCGAAGCTCAGCGCCTTCAAAGCGGAGATGGTAGCGCAAAAGCCTAAGCTTGCGACCCGGAAATCCTCCGAGATGGTGTTGCAGGTCATCAATGACGCGACCGGGATGACCGCCGGTGGCTCTGCGGACCTTACCCATTCCGTTTTCACGCTGACAAAGGGCATGAGGCCAATCACGCCCGGCGATTTCTCCGGCCGTTACATTCATTACGGTATCCGCGAGCATGCCATGGGCGCTGTCATGAACGGCATTGCCTTGCATGGCGGCTTCATTCCCTATGGCGGCACGTTCCTCGTCTTCTCGGACTATGCAAGGGGTGCGATCCGGCTGTCGGCTCTGATGGGCTTGCGCGTGCTCTACATCCTGACCCACGATTCCATCGGCCTTGGCGAGGATGGGCCCACCCATCAGCCCATCGAGCATCTCGCGATGCTGCGGGCAACGCCAAATCTCTATGTGTTCCGGCCCGCGGACGCGATAGAGACGGCGGAAGCTTACGAGACAGCGCTCGCCGCGCGGCGCACGCCTTCGGCATTCGCTCTCTCGCGTCAGAACTTGCCAGCTTTGCGGCTTGACGCGTCCAGCGAAAATCTAACCGCACGGGGCGCCTACATCCTGCGCGATACAGACGGCGCCCGCGACGTCACTTTCCTTGCCACGGGTTCGGAGGTTGAGCTTGCGGTTGCCTCTGCGGACCGCCTTGCTGGTGAGGGAATCAAAGCCGCGGTTGTTTCAATGCCCTGTTGGGAACTGTTCGAACAGCAGACGCCAGACTATCAAGCCGAAGTGCTGGGCAGCGCGCCCAGGGTCGGCATTGAAGCGGCGAGCCGGTTCGGCTGGGACCGCTGGCTCGGCTCAAACAGCGCCTTCATCGGCATGAACGGATTCGGCGCCTCTGGGCCTGCGCCGAAGGTTTACGCACACTTTGGCATCACAGCGGATGCTGCCGCGGGCGCTGCGAAGAAGCTTCTGCGAAAGGGATAAGGGCACTCCAGCGAGAGGGATTAAGGGGGGCATACCGGCGGTTGAAATCCACCACAAAGAAGAGGTAGCCCCATGGATACTAAAGTAACACAGGTAACGGGTAAGGACCGCTACAGGGCGGGGGTGCTAGAATACCGCAAGATGGGGTACTGGCAACCCGACTATCAGCCGAAGGAGACTGATGTTATCGCCCTGTTCCGGGTTACCCCCCAGGATGGCGTCGACCCCGTGGAGGCGAGCGCCGCCGTCGCTGGCGAGAGCTCAACCGCAACCTGGACGGTGGTCTGGACCGACCGGCTTACGGCTTGCGAAAAGTACCGGGCCAAATGCTATCGCGTTGACCCGGTGCCGAACGCCCCCGGCTCTTACTTCGCCTATATCGCCTACGATCTCGACTTGTTCGAGCCGGGCTCCATCGCGAACCTTACCGCCTCAATCATCGGCAATGTTTTCGGCTTCAAGCCCCTGAAAGCGTTGCGCCTTGAGGACATGCGGTTACCCGTCGCTTATGTGAAAACCTTCGACGGACCACCAACGGGTATCGTCGTTGAGCGGGAGCGCCTGGACAAGTTCGGCCGGCCCTTGCTCGGCGCAACCGTAAAGCCAAAGCTTGGTCTTTCTGGCCGCAATTATGGGCGCGTGGTCTACGAGGCCTTGAAAGGCGGTCTCGATTTCACGAAAGACGACGAGAATATCAACTCTCAACCCTTCATGCATTGGCGCGACCGGTTTCTCTATTGCATGGAGGCCGTGAACAAGGCGCAGGCCGAATCCGGCGAAGTCAAAGGCACATACATGAATGTGACCGCCGGGACCATGGAGGAAATGTACAAGCGCGCGGAGTTCGCGAAGGAACTTGGCAGCGTGATCGTCATGATCGACCTCGTGATCGGCTATGTCGCGATCCAGTCCATGTCTAAATGGGCGCGCGACAACGACATGGTCCTTCACTTGCACCGTGCCGGTCATGGCACCTACACCCGCCAGAAAACGCACGGCGTCTCATTCCGCGTGATCTCGAAGTGGATGCGGCTCGCTGGCGTGGACCACATTCATGCGGGCACTGTCGTCGGCAAGCTCGAAGGCGACCCCAACACGATCCGCGGGTTCTATGACATCTTACGCGAGGACCACAATCCGGTGTGTCTGGAACACGGCATCTTCTTCGATCAGAACTGGGCGAGCCTGCGCAAGGTGATGCCAGTGGCGAGCGGCGGCATTCATGCCGGCCAGATGCATCAGCTGTTGCACTATCTCGGTGAGGACGTGGTGCTGCAATTCGGCGGCGGGACGATCGGCCACCCGATGGGCATCCAGGCCGGCGCGACCGCCAACCGCGTTGCACTCGAAGCCATGATCCTCGCCCGCAACGAGGGCCGGGATACCATGGCGGAGGGTCCGCAGATCCTGAAAGACGCGGCCAAGCATTGCCAGCCGCTGCAGCAGGCGCTCGATGTCTGGGGCGAGGTGACGTTCAACTACACGTCGACCGATACGCCCGACTTCGTGCCCACAGCGACGGCCGTGGGATAGCTTTTTCTCCCTCTCCCCTTGCGGGAGAGGGCCGGGGTGAGGGGTTTTCCTCCCCTCCCTCAGCACCAAACCCCCCTCACCCGGCGCTGAAGCGCCGGCCTCTCCCGCAAGGGGAGAGGCGAAGACGGAGAAACAAAATGCGCATAACCCAAGGTACATTCTCATTCCTGCCGGACCTCAACGACGATCAAATCAAGCGTCAGGTCCAGTACTGCATCGAAAATGGCTGGGCTGTGAACATCGAGTTCACCGACGACCCGCATCCCCGCAACACGTTTTGGGAGATGTGGGGCATGCCCATGTTCGACATCAAAGACGCATCCGCGGTCATGATGGAACTCAACCAGTGCCGCAAGATTTACGGCGAGCGCTACATCCGCGTCTCGGCCTCCGATGCGAGCCATGGCTGGGAATCGGTCAGGCTCTCGTTCATCGTGAATAGGCCAAAAGATGAGCCTGGCTTCGATCTGCAACGGCAAGAATCTAAGGGCCGGAACATCCGCTACACCACTCGGCCCTACTCAGCGGATAAGCCCGAAGGACACCGCTACAGCTAAACGAAAAAACCCCCTCACCCCAGCCCTCTCCCGCAAGGGGAGAGGGAGTAGGTTGCAACGGTTGAGAAGGCGTTCCCTCTCCCCTCGCGGGAGAGGGACAGGGTGAGGGGTTTCTAAAGGACCAGCATCATGGACGCAGTTGAGCCAAAGGAACACGATTTCCAAGCCGAAGAGCGGGCCGATCTCCGCCGCGAATACGAGGAGTCGGGCGTCGGCGTGGTGCTCGACGAGCTTGACCGCGAGCTCATCGGCCTGGCACCGGTCAAAACCCGCATCCGAGAGATTGCAGCGCTTCTTCTCGTGGAGCGCGCGCGCAAAAAGCTCGGCCTTGCCCATGAAACGCCAACGCTGCATATGAGCTTTACCGGCAATCCGGGCACGGGCAAAACCACTGTGGCGCTCAGGATGGCAAACATTCTGCATCGGCTAGGCTATGTCAGGCGCGGGCACCTTGTCTCCGTCACGCGGGACGACCTTGTGGGCCAATATATCGGGCACACCGCGCCGAAGACCAAAGAAGTGCTAAAGAAGGCGATGGGTGGCGTCTTGTTCATCGACGAAGCCTATTACCTGCACCGTGCCGATAACGAGCGCGACTATGGGCAGGAATCCATCGAGATCCTTCTGCAGGTGATGGAGAACCAGCGCGACGATCTGGTTGTCATCCTCGCGGGATATGCGGACCGGATGGATAAATTCTTTTCGACCAATCCCGGCTTTCGTAGCCGCATCGCGCATCATATCGATTTCCCGGACTACAGCGATGAGGAACTGCTCGCAATCGCCGAAAAAATGCTGGCGCGGCAGAACTACCATTTATCGCCGGACGCCCGCGGCGTGCTTAGGGATTATATTGCCAAACGCCGCACGCAGCCGCATTTCGCAAATGCGCGTTCCATTCGCAATGCGCTCGACCGGTCGCGGCTACGCCAGGCCAACCGTATTTTTGCAACGGCAAAGGGACCGCTTTCGGCTTCGGAGCTTTCGGAAATCTCCGCTTCCGATATATTGGCAAGCAGGGTTTTTACTCTTCCTCCAGCAAATGAATAGGTAAGCAATGAGCCGGAATGTCCTTATAGCTCCATCCATCCTTTCCGCCGATTTTGCCCGCTTCGGCGAGGAAGTCCGCGCCATCGACGAAGCCGGTTGCGACTGGGTGCATGTCGACGTCATGGACGGACATTTTGTGCCAAATATCACGTTTGGACCGCGCCTTGTCGAATGCATCCGCCCTTGGACCAAGAAGGTGATGGATGTGCATCTCATGATCCAGCCGTGCGACCCTTATCTCGAAGCCTTTGCCAAGGCCGGCTCCGATATCATAACGGTGCACGCCGAAGCGAGCACCCATCTCGACCGGTCGTTGCAGGTCATCCGCGGCCTCGGCAAAAAAGCTGGCGTCTCGCTCAATCCCGCCACACCCGAAAGCGCCATCGAGTATGTGCTGGACAAGATCGACCTCATCCTGGTCATGAGCGTGAACCCTGGTTTCGGGGGGCAGGCCTTTATTTCGAGCCAAGTGGAGAAGGTGCGCCGCTTGTCGGCAATGGTTGCCGGGCGGGGTATCGACATCGAGGTTGATGGAGGGGTGACGCCTGAGACAGCGCCTGCACTGGCCGCGGCGGGCGCGAATGTACTCGTCGCCGGCTCGGCGGTATTCAAGGGCGGCCCAGGTGCTTACGCCGCCAATATGAAGGCGATCCGCAACTCGTGCCTGATTTCTGCTTGATTCGCGAAGTCCCCCCTCATCCTGTCCTTCTCCCCGCAAGCTCGCCTTGGCGAGCTTGCATTTCAGTGTGGCCGCATCCGCAAGCGGATGCGGCTGGGAGAAGGGACGCCTGAATTATCCGCCGCGATCATGCAAGCGTTCTCTCTCCCCTTGGGGAGAGAGACAGAGTGAGGGGGTCTTTGCAGAGAGTAGGCTGCATAATTTCGGGTGCCGTGCTCCCTCGCGGGCAGTGGCGCAACAGCCGCTACGCCCCTTTATGCAAACGGAATTGCTCATAGGCGGCAATCGCCTCGGCGGCATACATCAAAGACGGGCCGCCGCCCATGTAGACCGCCATGCCTAATGCCTCCTCGACCTCGGCGCGGGTGGCGCCTAGCCTGACGAGGGTTTCTACGTGAAAGCCGATGCAGGCATCGCAATGGGCGGCGACACCCAATGCGAGGGCGATCAGTTCTTTCGTTTTCTTATCCAGCACCCCGTCGCGCGTGGCAGCTTTGGCCAGGGCCGAAAAGGCTTGCAGGGTGTCCGGAATATCCTCGCGCAACACCTTGAGGTTTGCGGATACGTTCTGCGTGATCTCGATATAGTTCTTTTCCATGGCCAACCTCCCAAGTATGCCAAACACAGCTTGCACTCATTAGCAGTCTCTAATACATTGTCAATATGGAACGAAAGCGGGAATCTCCGGCGAACCAAATGACGCGCCATGCGGAGGATGCGGCCGGGATCATGAAGCAGCTGGCGAATCCAAAGCGCTTGATAATCCTATGCCAGCTTCTCACAGAAGAGAAATCTGTGGGGGAACTCGCGGACGCGGTTGGCCTATCGCAATCGGCGCTGTCGCAGCATCTCGCCAAAATGAGAGAGGCAGGGCTCGTGGACGCAAAGAAGCGGGGCCAAATGGTGTATTATCGTCTCTGTAGCATGCAAGCGAACGCGCTGCTTTCCACCCTCTACTTGATTTATTGCAGGGACTGATATTATTTTAGCGTATTCTCATATATGGAGCACTCCCAATGAACGTTAAGCAAGTCCGCCCCGCAACCCTCAAGTCGTGGCTCGATAACGGCGAGGCCATCGTTATAGACGTTCGCGAGCCCCGCGAATATGCTTCCGGCCACATCGAAGGTTCGACGCTCGTTCCATTGAACAGCCTTAATCCGGACGCCTTGCCCGAGCATTCCGGCCAGAAGCTCGTGATGCTCTGCCGCGTGGGCAATCGCAGCCATTTCGCATGCCTGAAGCTCAACGGAACGGTTCCCGCCGAAGTTTACAATCTCGAAGGTGGAATCCGGGGCTGGATGATGGAGGGCTTGCCGGTGCGCAAGCTGGAGAACAGCTCGGGGCAGGAAGAGGGCGTTCCGCTGGCCGCCAAGATGATGCGCTTCATGTCGCGCCTTTCCTGAGGTCTTCAAGCAAGGCTGCGCGCCGGCCGGGGAAGCTTCTACCGGCGCCCGCGCCTGCGAGAGCGCCTTTGCTGATCGCTTTCAGCGGGAGAGGCGGCTGCAGGCTCGGCCACGGCCACCACCGGTTCCTGCCGCTTTTGGATTTCGCATCGCGCCTTGCGAAGCTCTTCCAAAGCTTGCGCCCGGAAGCTTTCGCCCCGCAAGGGAGCGCGGATCGCGATAATCCCGGTTTGGCTTGGCGAGACGATGATATTCTGCTCGTCGCCTTCCTCGGTCTTCTCGGTGCTTTCTTCCTCCGGCAGGCGGGTCTGCGGGATGATAAGCAAGCGCACCCTGGGGCGCTTCGCGTCCGCGCCCGTTACTACGTAAAAGTTCTCACCGCTGCGCGCTGAAATTGCAAGAGACCACGGTCTTTCCGGCAACGGGGATTTCACGATGACATTGTTCTGAGAAATATCGAACAGGCAGTAAGCGGTCACCACGTCCGGGGAGGTAAAGGGAAGCTGGGGCGCGTTTTTGCCGTCAACAACAACGAGCGTGTTCGGCTTCATGACTGCCGACAAACGCCCCCAAGCATCCCGTTCTGCCAGTAGAGGAATACTGAACACGGTAAGAATGTGGATAATGCCCGCCGCGACAACGCCGCCGGCTACCCATGGAAGGCGTCCCATCACGAGCACTCCAAAAGTGTGATCTCGGGCAGGATGTCGCTACCGGATGTCAGCAAGCTGTCGGGGTTCAGGGGCCTGAGGATGTTCAGCCTAAGAACGACCCGGTCTCCCCGCGCCGCAGGAATCCAGTTTCCCGGCTGCACGTCGGGAGAGAGGCGCAATGAAAAGCTTCCGTCGGCGGCGGCCAGGATATTGGCGCTGGAGAAGCCGGACCGCCCGGTTTTGCTGGGCATTATTTGTCCATCGGGCTTGAACGCGGCGATGTTCCACCACAGTGCCGGCACCGAAATGCCGCGAATATCATAGGTGCAGTCGCCAGAAAGATGGGAGCCGGCACTATCCCGGGTGGCCGTGAAAACCATCTCGCTAGCCGCGGTAACTGGGAGCACACCCTGGCGGACCACATGCGCAATCGTGTACGGGTCAGCGTCGGCGGTCCCTTCCCGGAACCAGAATACCCATGGGCCATAGCGGTTCGCCGCCACGAAAAACCCGTGATTGACAGCCTGCCACGCGGAGCCGAGGCCGAGTGTCAGGGCAATCGCCGCAAAAATGAAGAACCGGCTCAGGTAGGGCATACGTTCACTAACCTGCAATTTCAGCGAATGCGGCCCTCAGGGCCAGGTGGATTTCACAGTTCGAGTGTGCTGCACCCTTATTGCGTCCGGATGGGGGGTCTGTCCAGAGAAGCTCCTTTTTCTTGAACGCCGCCAGCGCTTTTGAGCTTCGGTGCCTCCTTAAGGAGCTTGGCAAGCGACGTCAGCATCTTACGCGTGCCGGCCGGCATCCGCTTCGAAGGCTCCGTCGCGCCTGAACCGGCCGTGGGGTCCTCCCGTTGAATTTCGGCAAGCCGCTGCCGCTCCTCTATCTGGCGCGGGTGAAGGGCAAGGCCAGGGATCTGGGGAATATCCATGCTTGTATGGGCTGCCGTCATGTATTGGTGCCAAACAGGCGCGGCCATGTGGCCTCCGGTCGTCCCGCTTGCCAAGTCGCTATAATCGTCGTTCCCGAACCAAACACCTGTAACATACTGCCCAGTGAAGCCCATGAACCAAACGTCCTTAGGTCCCGAAGTTGTGCCGGTTTTGCCGCAAGCATAGGTGAAATCGAGCTTCGCAGCTTGGCCCGTTCCCTCCTCCACGACTTTTTGCAGCATGGTGTTGAGGGTTTCGATATCTTCGCGCTTGAAGATGCGGGCCGGCGGCGGTTCGTCCCGCTCCCGGGAATAAACCACCTCGTCTCGCGTATTTCTAAGCTCCAAAATTGCGTAAGGCTTAACCGCCATGCCGCCATTGGCGAACACCGCGTACCCCCCTGTATGATCGAGCGGCGCTATTCCAGTATCGCCTAGCGCCATAGAGCAGGTTTTTCTGACGGCGGTAAGGCCTATGCGATGGGCGACTTCCAGAACCTTGTCGCGGCCCACATCGAGCGAAAGCTTGACCGCGATGGTGTTGACCGAATGCATCAGCGCATCATAGAGGGTCATCGAGCGGCCGCTCACCCCGCCGCCGTAGTTGGTCGGCGACCAATTTCCGCAAGTGGGGGACGTATCGGAATAGACCTTTGTGGGTTTGATGCCATTCTCGATGGCGGTGAGATAGACATAGGGCTTGAACGAGGAGCCGGGCTGGCGCGCACCGTGAACGGCGCGGTTGAACTGGCTGTCGCCGTAATCCCGCCCGCCCACCATAGCGCGAACCGCTCCGTCCGTATCCATTGACACAAGGACTCCCTGACTCACCCGCGCGCCCCGTCCCTGCGTATCGATGGCCGTTTCAACGGCCTCCTCTGCGGCTTTCTGGAGAGGAACATCCACGGTCGTCCGGGCCGTCAGAACATACTCGCCCTTGCCCCTCATCAGGCGCTGCGTTTCCTCAAAGGCCCAGTCCAGAAAATAGTTCGGAGCATAGTCCTCTTCGTGGTCTACGATCTTTGCGGGGGTCAGGCGAGCGCTGTGCACCTGGCCTTCGGTCATGAATCCGGCTTCGACGAGATTAGTAAGCACCTGGTTCGTGCGCGCCCGCGATTCGGCCGGGTGTGAGTGCGGTGCATACTTGGTCGGGGCCTTGAACAATCCGGCTAACACCGCAGCCTCGGGCAGGTCGATATCGCGAACCGACTTGCCGAAATAAAATTGGGATGCAGCCTCAACGCCGAAGGCGCCCCCACCGAGATAGGCCCGGTCCAGATAAAGCTTCAATATTTCTTTCTTCGTGAGATGCGCCTCAAGCCAAAGCGCGAGGTACACCTCCTTTATCTTGCGCGAGATCGAGCGCTCCGAGGTAAGAAAGAGGTTTTTCGCGAGCTGCTGCGTGATCGAGCTGCCGCCTTGAACAACCTCATTCGCGCGCGCGTTCTCGACCAGAGCCCGCATCGTGCCCAGCACATCGATGCCAAAATGATCGAAAAACCGGCGGTCCTCTGTCGCCATCGTCGCTTTGATCAGGGTGTCGGGGATTTCTTCAAGCGGCACAGCATCCGAAAATTGGATGCCCCGCTTTCCGATCTCGTTGCCGTAGCGATCGAGGAAAGTTACGCTGAACTCGCTGCCCGTGCGCCAATTTGGGTTCTTGGTAAGCTCGATCGAAGGGATCTCGAAAATGAGGACGATTAGCAGCCCGCCGGTTCCGAGCGTCGCGGCCTCCGACAGAAACTCAACTGCCAGCCGCTGGAACCCCGTAACCCGGAACGCGGCGAAGAAATTATTGTAGTTTGCCCACCAATCTTTAAATCTGGCATAAAGGCCGTAAAGAGTGGAATCGATCCACGCATCGAAAGCAAGCCAATTGAGATAACGGTTGCGCCGGTTCGGCTTGAAAATCCAGTCCCGCACGAGTGTATGCCGCCTCTGTTGAGCCCATTTGCCGGTACTATGCCAAGAAACGATCTCGCAAAACAGTCAAAATGGCAGGGTTGCGATCCTGTTCCTGAAAATCTGAGCGAGGTTCGCGATCCGGCACCCTTTTGGGAGGAGAAGAGCCTCGAAGAGATGAACGCGGCCGAATGGGAGGCCCTGTGCGACGGCTGCGGCCAGTGCTGCCTGATCAAGCTTGAGGATGAGGATACCGGCGAAATTGCGATTACCCGCTTGGCTTGCAAGCTCCTCGATTTGGGGTCCTGCCGCTGCTCGAATTATGAAAACCGGCGGGACTATGTCGAGGATTGCGTAAAGCTTACGCCCGAAGGGGTACGCAGCCTCAACTGGCTGCCAGAAACCTGCGCCTACCGTCTGATTAGCGAGGGCCGCAAGCTCCGCTGGTGGCATCCTCTTATTTCGGGGACGGCCGAATCGGTTCATCAGGCAGGTATCTCAATCCGGGGCGTTGCGATCGGGGAGAAAAAAGTGCCTCAGCACAGGATACCGGCCCACATTACCGGCTGGATCAAACCGCGAAAGCAGCGCTAGATTGTCAGCCTTGGAATCAAAGTTTAGACCTCGAATTGTAGCAATACTGCATTAAGGGGGAGGAGTCGTGCTGGCGGCAGGTTGCGGCTCAATCGGGGGCGGCTTCGTCCTTGCGGCAGACATCTCGGCCTCTGGAAATTTCATCGCGGTCGGGAGCATACTTGCCCCATGCCCCGCGTTTTTGGCCGCCGCACAAGAGCTGCAAAGCGCTCAGGCGGACCCTGACACGCGGCAGATTTTGACTTATGCGCTGGCCTCAAATGCGGCCGGTTCCTGTATTTTAGCGAGTGCAGAAATCGAAAAAGCCTTGGCAGCGTGCGCCCTTGAGAACCTCGTCTTCGACTGGCTTATCGGCATTCCCGGAGTCGGGGTTTTGCAAGCTCTCTTTCTTGCCGCGCGGATAGAGCCGGTTGGGGATGCAGCGGGGGTCCTCGACATCGAGTTGAGGCTGGCGGGAAAGCCGGAACTCCTCGAATGCGAGGCCGGAATGCCTGGATTGCATTGACCGCCGAAGTTTTGCGTTCATCGCAAATTCAGGAAGCGGCGTTCATAGAGATTCCCATGCAGAACGCAGCATGAAACAGCTTTGCGCGGCTTTTTTGTTATGCATCGGGATCCCTGGCGGTTTCGCGCTCGCTAAGGATGCCTGTACGCATGAGTGGGGCAAAGGAAGCTACAAGACGCATAAGCAGATTGAGGACGAGCTTCGCGCCTGGCTCGTAAACGGAAAAATTCTAAGGTTCTCGCTTTGCACCTCCGGAAATGATCATTATTTCCAGGTCACGATCCTGGAAACGGCGGGGAAAGTCCGGGTTATCCGGCTACCCGCCCATTAGCAAAGCTTGGCCTCATGCGCCTCTTGATTGTGGAAGACGATCGGGACTTGAATCGTCAGCTTGCCGCTGCGCTGTCGGAAGCAGGATATGCGGTAGATGCGGCATTCGATGGGGAGGAAGCTGCGTATCTCGGCGAAACCGAGCCTTACGACGCCATCATACTCGACCTGGGACTCCCCAAAATCGACGGCCTTAGCGTGCTGGAGCGCTGGCGCAGGAATGACATCAAGTCGCCGGTGCTCATCCTGACTGCGCGCGACCGCTGGAGCGAAAAGGTGGCGGGCATCAATGCCGGGGCCGACGATTACGTGGCTAAGCCCTTCCAGATGGAGGAGGTTATCGCGCGCGTGCGAGCCTTGCTTCGCCGCAGCGCCGGCTTTGCAAAGGCGGAACTCGAATGCGGCCCTTTGCATCTCGATACGCGCACTGCGCGCGTGACGTTCAATGGCGCGGCCATCAAGGTGACGGGGCTCGAATTCAGGCTTCTTTCCTATCTGATGCACCATCAGTCGCGCGTGGTGTCGCGCTCGGAGCTTGTCGATCATCTGTACCAGCAGGATTTCGACCGCGATTCCAATACGATTGAGGTCTTCATCGGACGCCTTCGCCGCAAGATTCCGGCCGATGTCATTCATACGGTGCGCGGGCTTGGCTATTGCGTTTCCTTCACCGCGAGCTCCAACGGAGGCGGCAAGGGTGGCCATGAGGGGTAATTCTCTTGCGCTTCGCCTTGTCATCTCGTCGGCGGCATGGACATTGATGATCCTGTCGCTTACGGCCGCCATCCTGATTTCCCTATGCCGCGATTTCATCCAGGAGAATTTCGACGAGCGCCTCAACCATTCGCTCGAAAACCTAATCGCGAAAACCGCCCCCCAGGGAACCCTCGACATCCATCGCCCAAGCGACCTGGGCGAACCCCTCTTTTCCAAACCCCTTTCGGGCGCCTACTGGCAGATCCGGCCTACGGAAAATAGAAGCGACCCCGCATTCAAGTCGGACTCGCTCGCAGATGAAACCTACAGGACGCCAAGCGATCTTGGCATCCAGCCCGATCAAAGGATGGTACGGCAGGCTTATGTCGACGGTCCTGATGGCCAGGTTCTTCGCGTCTTGGAGCGGGACATCGATTTCGGCCAGGAAAATGAAAGCCGCATTTTCTCGATATCGGTTGCTTTCGACACCGCAGCCGTCGACGCCGAGACGCGCTACCTTACAAACACAGTTGTGCTCACGCTCGCCCTCCTCGGGGTGGGCCTTCTGCTCGCGACCTTTTTCCAGGTCCGCTTCGGCCTAAGCCCCCTCAAGGACATAGGGAACCGTCTTGCTGCAATCAGATCCGGCGAGGAAACGCTGCTGGAGGGCACGCCTCCCGACGAGATTCTACCTTTGCAGGAGGAGCTTAATGCCCTCATCAAAGCAAATTGGGGCGTTGTTGAACGGGCTCGAACCCATGTCGGGAACCTGGCGCACGCCCTTAAGACCCCTTTGAGCGTGATAATCAACGAGGCCGCCTCCCAAAATGGCGAGTTCGCGCAAAAAGTCGCTCAGCAAGCCGCGGTCATGCGCCAGCAGATTTCTCATCATCTGGACCGCGCCAGCATTGCCGCGCAGATCAGGCCTATCAGTGGCGTTACCGATGTCTCTTCTGGCCTGGTCGCACTATCGCGTGCGCTGGCCAAAATCTACGAAGGCCGTGCGCTAAATCTGGAAATCGATTGCCCCGGCGGCGTCCGCTTTTTCGGTGAGAAACAGGATTTCGACGAGATGGCGGGCAACCTGTTGGACAATGCTTGTAAATGGGCGCGGTCGAGCGTCAGCGTTAAGGTGGAAATGCCCCGCGCGCCGGGCGTCTCTGCCGTGCGAACTTTCCAGCTCATAATTGAGGATGACGGGCCTGGCCTACCCGAGGAGTTCCGGCTTGCGGCGGTCAAGCGCGGCCGGAGGCTCGATGAAAGTGTGCCCGGCTCCGGACTGGGCCTCTCCATTGTGGCAGAGCTATCCCACCTCTACCGGGGCACGCTTAAATTGGAGGAGGCTCAAAGCGGAGGCTTGAGAGCCTGCCTGACACTTCCTGCGGCATAATCTGACGCAAAAATGCCCCAAAGCCTTGCCTACGGTTGCACATGAACAGGCTGGGAGGGCGTGCGAGTCGCACGTCACGAGGGGAATGAAAAAGCTAGGGTTACTCTTTATGTCACTCGCGTTCACCGTTCTCACGGCGGGGTGCGCTACTCAGGAACAATCGGGAACGCTGATCGGCGCTTCCACGGGTGCACTATTCGGTAGCGCCATTTCGCACGGAAGCCCCGGCGGGACCATCGCAGGCGCACTTGTCGGCAGTTTCATCGGCAACCGGATCGGCAAGTCGATGGACGACGAAGACCGCCGCCGCGCCTACGAGGCACAGATGGCCGCGTTCGAGCGCGGCGACCGCGCCGATTGGCGCAATCCCAACGGCCATTACGGCTATATCGAGCCGCGGCCGGTCTATTACTATCGCGACATGAAATGCCGTGAGTTCTCGCAAACGGTATTCATCAACGGACACCCCGAGACGATGGTCGGCAGGGCTTGCCGGTACCCCGACGGGAGTTGGCGCGAAGTCTAGCGTAAACCGCATTCCCTGCAATTAAGTGAGCATCGAAGGGCCGCCCCCTGGGCGGCCCTATTTATTTACAACGGTTGCAGCTTCGGCGATGGCAGCGTAAGCCGTCTCAAGATCGCCGGGCGCCGAGCAGTAGGGGGGCATCACGTAGATCGTGTTGCCAAGCGGACGAAGCAGCAGCCCTTTTTTGGCAAAAAAATTGTAAAGCCTTGTCGCAACGCCGGCAAGATATCCCGCATCTTCGACACAAAGATCGAGCGCTGCGATCGTGCCGAGCTGGCGGACGTTCGAGAACCGGCGGTCATCCCTGAACGGTTCCACCAGCGCGGCCTGACAAACGCTGAGCGCGGCAATACGTTCGCGGACCGGCTCGCTTGCCCAGATGTCCAGATTGGCGGCGGCGGCGGCGCAGGCAATCGGATTGGCGGTGTAAGAGCTCGAATGAAAGAACATGCGCGCGCGGTCGGGGGAGTAATGGGCCTCGAAAATCTCGGGCGTGCAGAGAGTAACGGCGAGGGGCATTAACCCTCCCGTCAGGCCCTTGGCAAGACATAGGATATCCGGGAAAATGCCAGCCTGCTCGCAGGCAAAGAGCGTTCCCGTCCGGCCAAAGCCGGTCATCACCTCATCGGCGATTAAGAGCACGCCATAGGCTTCGCAAATGCGCTTGAGCTCGGGCAAGACGGCTGCATCGTAAATCAGCATGCCGCCGGCGCCCAGGATCAGCGGTTCCAGGAGGAGCGCGGCCGGCGGCTCGCGCTTGCAAATGCGCTCGAAAGCCTCAAGCGTGCGCTGCTCGCGGCCCTCCGCCGGAAACGGCAAGCGCTCGACCTCGAATAGCAGGGGCTCATAGGGCGCGTTGAATACACCGCGCTGTCCCGCTGACATCGTGCCGATAGTGTCGCCATGATAGGCGTGTTCAAGGGCTACGATACGCGAGCGCGGCCCGCCGCGGTTACGGAAATACCCAAGCGCCATCTTGAGCGCAACTTCGACCGAGGTTGAGCCGCTGTCGGAAAAGAACACATGCGAGAGCCCGCGGGGGACGATCTCGATAAGCCGCCGCGCCACCTCTTCCGCCGGCTCATGCGTGAAGCCGGCAAATATGACCTGATCCAAAAGACCGGCTTGGCACTTTATCGCATCCACGATGGGCGGATAATTATGGCCGTGGGTGATGACCCACCAGGACGAGATGGCGTCGAAGATGCGCGAGCCGTCCGCGGCTTCGAGCCACGCGCCTTCAGCGCGCGCGATTTTTCTCATCACCGGCTGCAGGGCATGCTGCGTAAAGGGGTGCCAGATGGGAGATGCTGGAGGCGTAGTCACTGAAAGCCTCTGCCGGCGAAGTCGCTCAACCTGAAATTCGCGCGGAAGGCCTCCGCGAGCCGGCTTGCATTCAGCGGATCGAGCGGGCGCACACCGCCCAGGCGGCGCACCTTCCCAAGCGAAACAATAGTATTCTCTACCTCTTCATCGCGCTCGCCAATAAAAACAACGCCGTGCAGCTTGATGGAACGCCGGGCAATCGCCTCGAGCGACAGCAAAGTATGGTTGATAGTTCCGAGCGCCGTGAGCGAGCATAAGATCACCGGCAGCCCCCACGAGGCGAAAAGGTCGATCTGGAGAAGGTCTGACGACAGCGGAACCATCAATCCGCCCGCACCTTCGATGACGAGCGAACTGACCGCCCGCGGGATGGTCAAACGGCTTGCTTCAACTCGGATATTTTCGCGTGCCGCAGCGATGTGTGGCGATGCGGGCAAATGCAGCCGGTAGGCTTCGGGGATAATGCGGTCTGGGCCGAGCCCTGAGAGCCGCCGGACGGTCTCGCTGTCCGTCTCACCCTCAAGGCCCGATTGAACCGGCTTCCAATAACTTGCACCGAGCGCGCCGGCGAGCGCCGCGCTGAAGACGGTCTTTCCAACTCCCGTGCCGGTTCCGGTGACCACAAAGCGCACGTTCACGCCCCCAAGCGTTCGAGTTCGAACCTGAGCACCTCTATCATTCCGGCGGCGATCGCAGCGGACGTGTTCAACGTGAGTGCAATCCGCAGCCGCGCGGTGCCCTCGGGGACGGTGGGCGGCCGGATCGCGCGAATGTCATAGCCTTGCGCGCGCATTGCCGCCGCAAGCGTTGTTGCCCTTGTGTCGGAGCCGACAATGACGGGCAGGATTTGCGAGCCGCTCGGCTTGACGCCGCACCGGCTTTCCAGAGCGCTGTTCGAGCTATCGATCATCCCCGCAAGCCGTTCGCGCCGGCCAGGCTGTTCCTGACACAGGCGCAAAGCAGCCCGGACCGCCGCCGCGGTAAGCGGCGAGGGCGCGGTCGAATAGATGAATGGGCGGGAATAATTGATCAGAAAATCGCGAAAGACGCGCGGCCCGCAGAGAAGGGCACCGGCCGCGCCAAGCGCTTTCCCGCAAGTGTGCAGCGAAATCACGTCCTCCCGGCCTTCCAGCCAAGCGCCTAATCCGCGCCCGTCAGGCCCGAAAACGCCGGTCGCATGGGCTTCGTCGACTGCGAGTATCCCCTCGTAGCGGCGCGCGATTTCTGCCAAGTCGCTAAGCGGCGCGCGGTCGCCATCCATGCTGTAAAGGCTTTCCACCGCGATCCATGGACGCCCTTTTCCTCCTTGCCGCCTCCAAGCGCGGATCGCATCCTCGAAAGCCGTCGCATCGTTATGCGCGGCCTCAGCGAGTTCGGCCCGGCCGGCGCGCATTCCGTCATGGGCGCTCGCGTGAATGAGGGCGTCGTAAACCGCCAGATCGCCGCGCTGGGGCAAGGCTGCGAAGAGGGCATAGTTCGCGGCGAACCCGCTGCTGAAGTAAAGCGCTGATTCAACGCCAAAAAATTGGGCCGCCTCCTCTTCCAGAGCGATGTGCTCGGGATGGTTTCCGCGAAGGAGCCGCGAGCCTCCCGCGCCAGCGGGGACGCCGCGCTTCAGCGCCTCCTCTATCGCCTCCCTCAACTCGTCCGAGTCCGCGAGGCCAAGGTAATCGTTAGAAGAAAAGTCATGGCCGGCTGCAGGTGCGAGCTGGCGGAGCCGCCCGCGGCCTTCGAGGCCCGCCAAGAGCTCCTCATAGGGCCCCGTGCCCGCTATCGCCGAAGGGTAAGCCATACCAATGCCGTCGGACCCCTGTCCTGGAATAGCCCGGAATTTCAACGGCAAGGTACAGTTTCATCCTCGCCGGCGCAAGCCGTCCGCTCGTCCTATCGGAAAGGCGGGGTGATGGGCAGCTTCCTCGCAGCCCGCACCAATGAGGACAACGGCTTGAGGCGCATTAGGCCGAAAGGAGACTAAGTGGCATTTAAAGCTTTGTTAGATCGGTGTGCCCGCTTTCTGATCGCTCTGCGGACTACAATAGATTGAGCTTCATACGGTGAAGCTGGGCCAGTCGCCTGTGTAAAGTGTAAGATGTTTTGGCTGTTACGCCATCCAGGCAGATTTTACACCAGGCAGATTTTCACCGCCTTTAACACTTGAAGATTCGACACCAACGTCGATAACTGGCAAGAGCTTTCGACGTGGGTTTGAGTGCGGGGCTACATGCGCTTTGCGGTAAAGAAGCTTACACGTTCGGATCTGACGTTCTTCGAATATCAGTTTCGGCGTCAAAACGCTGGCAACCAGAAATCGATTAACCTTAATCGCAACATTTTCGTGGACCTAATTTTCCCCGCCGCTGCGCAAGTGGCAGGTGGTGTCGCCCGCCAGTTCCCGGTTCCTGTGACACTGTACGGGCCGGGCATGCGATCACAACCACATACGATCACCCGCAAGGTCATAGCTGCCGGCGGCAGCCAGAAGAACTGGCGGCTGAACGGCGAATTTGTCATGGACCCAGACTTCGATCCGACACGCTATCATGAGCTTATTGCCGATGACTTCGTGGTCTTTGGCTTCGACGGCGTGGATGGATTGCCGACCGCAGTCTACATGGTGCTTCTTTCACAGTCGGAGCCGGTCAATTCGCAGCTTCTAAACCAAGTGTTGGCGATCGTAGGCGGACGGAGCATGGCTGAAGTTTCGATGGCCCAGCTGCAATCCATCGTGCAAGCTTCACCTGCCAACCATCCGATCCGTGAGCTGTTGGAGACCGAGCGCGACGAGGCTTTGCAGGAGGCCGCGCTTGGGTCTGCTGCTGGCGCAGAGAAGCTACTCCGCAATCCTTCCACTCGACGAATGTCTCCAGAAGCCTTGGCCCGTGCGCGGTTGGTGGCTGAAGAGGCCGGTCGTAACGGGGAAGTGCTTGTGGATATCTGGCTACGCCGCGAAGTCCGTGAAGCTCGGCTGGCAGACGCTGTCTGGGTATCTGAGAGAAATGCCATTAATCCTTGGGATTTCGAGGTAACAGAGCTATCGGGCGCAATGGTTCGTGTCGAGGTGAAGTCGACAACTGGGCCGTTTGAGCGAGATCTGCATATCTCGCAATCGGAGGTGCTATTCGCTGCTCATAACGGTTCTGCCCGGACTGAACTTTGGCGCGTGTTTGCGATGTCAAGCGACGGGGGTTGGCTTCAGATCAATCGCGATATTCGGCCCCTCGCCCAAAGCATCGCGACCGCAGCTGCATCATTGCCTGGAGGTGTCGTGCCTGACGGATATTCAATTCTACCGTCGGCAATGGGAAAGTGGACAGATGCGGTGCAGCTCACCTTCGATGAAGACGAAGAATAGGCGTTCTACTCAGCAGCAATCTGAAGGGGCTGACGACGCCGTTCATCGGTGGGCTTAGGCAGATGCTCAGGATTCGAAGCTTTTAGAGCTTCCAGCATCGCTTCGGCGAGACGCTTCGCCATCAGCGGCGGCACGGCATTTCCAATCTGACGGAATGCCGGGTTCATGGTGCCGCAGAATAGAAAGCCATCAGGAAAAGACTGAAGGCGCGCCGCTTCTCGAACACTGATAACGCGTGCTTGTTTTAAATCGTAGTGGATGTGGCTGTAGGTGTCCTTACCGATGTGAGCCATAAGCGTGCGTGAGGGCCAATCTGGGCGGAGCTTCCACCAGCGGTTTGGGAAAGATCCCACAGGATAAGGCGGAACGATCTGCTTGTGCAGGTTGTCTTTTTCGGACTGAGAAAGCGGTCGCCTGAGCCGCTTTTCCTCCTCCCGAACACGGCGCTCCCAAATGGCCGTTGCTGTCGAATGGGCAGCGGGATACTCAGCCCCGTGCCGCATCTCCCGAAACGTCGCCGCATCCCGCGGCAGCGAGCGAATAACGTGGTCCCAGAGGCCTTCGGTTGCCTCAAAGCCGGGCCAGTTCCGCATCAGGCGGGCGTAGGGCGACAGCTTCGACTTGGATGAATAGCTGATTAATTCATTGAAGCGACGCGCGCCCCGTCGAAGCTTTCCCTCAAGGTGAAGCGTAATTGGTGGCAGATCGCCAAGAGCTTGCTCACACGTCACAGGGCCTGGAAGTGATTTGTCACCGTGGTCCGCGGGCTCGAACTCGTGGCCGGAGAACATGTCAATATGTTTGAGCGCAACGGAGCGAGTACCATCGTAGCCTGAAGGCAGCACCATGTGGTTGATGGCTTTGGGGAACACGACACTCGCCCGAAGTTCGTTCCGATAGGCAATCAGGAACACGCGATCCCGCATCTGCGGAACCCCGTGAAAGGCCGTGTTGATGAGGCTGTATCTCGCGGTGTAGCCAAGGTCAGAGAGTGCTTCTGCGATCTCGCTCATGACATTATGCCCGCCGTAGTTGAGAACGTCAGGTACGTTCTCGATAAGAAGCGCGAGCGGCTGCGTGGCTTTCACGTAATGGAGGTATCTGAGGTAGAGATTGCCCCTCGGATCGACCTTGAACGCGCGAGGGTGCTCAGCAATTTCGCGGAGCTTTGCTCGGCCAACACGGGCGTATGCTTGGCAGGGTGGGCCGCCGACAAGAATGTCAAAGGCGTCTGTCACCGGCCCGAGACCGAGTTCCTCGACGAGTTCATCGGGTTCAATACGGGTGATGTCGCGGGCTCGGGCGTGCAGCGCTTGCTGCTCCGAGCCCAGGTGCGCGTGGAAGTTCCGGGCGTGGGTGGCCGCGGCAAGTTCGTCTATCTCCACTGCGGCGTCGATCTGGCAATCAGCAGCGTGAAAACCGAGCGAAATCCCACCGCAACCTGAGAAAAGGTCCAGCACGCGGGGCTTGGCCCCTTTTTTCAGTCGTTCAATCTTGCGCTGAAAGCAATCACCCCGTTTCGCCAGGGTTCCCCGCATATGTATCAATCCCCCAGGAAGGCACGCAACCAAATCGTCAGCAGATTAGCGTCTCCGATCTCGCATTCCCATACAACAAGGGTGGACCATCCACTAGCCGTTAGTGCCGCCGTCGCTCGGTTGTCCCGCTTCACATTCTGCTCAAACTTGGCGGTCCAGAAGTCGATCCGTGACTTGGGATTGTAGGCGAACTTGCAGGCAGTGTGCCGGTGCCAGAAGCACCCATGAACAAAGATCACCTTTCGGCGAGGGGCGAAGACGATGTCGGGTCGGCCGGGCAGTTCCTTGCTGTGGAGCCGGTATCTGTAGCCGAGCTTGTGCAGAAGGCGGCGCACGACCATCTCCGGGGCCGAATCCTTGCCCCTAATCCTGCGCATGTTCTCGCTGCGTTGATCAGGCCTGAGTCGATCCACGGAGGTCCTGCCATGTTGTCAGCAGCCTGCCTCAAAAAGTGGCCGACTGCTGTCACGCCAGCACTACAGAATGGCCAATTCGGGTCAAGGGCGGGATTCGTTCGGTCTACCCAGAAAAGGAAGTTCTAGGATCCCCAAGCCGACATCGCGCGCATGGAACCGTAAGAAATCCGGCGAGTCCGCTTTCGACCCCTATCTGCCTTTTCGGCGCGGAGCGCAGAATTCAGATAATTAACAGCTTGCACGCGGTGACTACAAGAGGCGGCAAAGCTACGGCGCGAGCCGCCAGCTACTACCGCGTGGCGGCAACAAGATATGGTTAGCGCGGGCATGGTAAACGCGGCGGCAGTTAAATGCGATTTCCGCGCAGAAACCGGAATTTTTCGCGTTTTCACCCTCAAAAGTGGATTCCACAAAATCCGTTAATTATCTTTTTGGGCCCCCGTTAACCCTGAAACCTAACCTGCGGTTGCGTGACGCCATTCCGCCAGTTCGCCGCCGTCCCGGCGCGTCCTCGATATTCATTTGAAATATCCGCGACTTACCCAAGTTTACGCATTCATAAGGAGCTTTAGCCGATAATTGTCCCGGTCAAGGAAAGGCGGCGCCCACGATGTTTTATAATTACATTTATATATCTCAGCGGCCGGCTGGCGGGTTCCTTCTATCTATCTCAACCGCGGCAGCTAGGCGAGAGCGGGGGTCCCTTCCGCCGGCATCGGCGACAGGCCTAGCTTTGCGAACAACGCCTTGTCCTTATCCTCGGCGGGGTTTCCAGCTGTCAAAAGTCTATCGCCAAGGAAGATCGAGTTCGCTCCGGCGAAAAAGCAAAGCGCTTGCAGTTCGTCGCTCATCGCCGCTCTTCCAGCCGACAGGCGCACCATGGATTTCGGCATCATGATGCGGGCAAGGGCCACGGTCCGGACGAAGGAGATGGGATCGATGGGCTCTTGATCTTCCAAGGGAGTACCCGGAATAGGGATGAGCAGATTGATCGGAACGCTCTCCGGGTGTTGGGGCAAGTTCGCGAGTGTGACCAGCATGTCCACCCGGTCGCCTTCGCCTTCGCCCATTCCGACGATGCCTCCGCAGCAGACTTTGATGCCAGCCGAACGCACATGATCGAGCGTGTCGAGCCGCTCGGCGAAGGTCCGAGTAGAGATAATTTCGCTATAATACCGTTCCGAGGTGTCGATGTTATGATTGTAATAATCGAGGCCCGCACCCTTGAGGCGCTCGGCATCGCGGTGCGTGAGCATGCCGAGCGTCATGCAGGTTTCCAGCCCAAGCGCTTTCACGCCTTCCACCATGGCGCAAATGGCATCGAAATCCCGCTCTTTGGGGTTACGCCATGCCGCGCCCATGCAATAGCGCGTTGCGCCGGCCGCTTTTGCGTTGCGGGCCAGCTCGATGACGCGCTCAACCTCCATAAGCTTCGAGGCGGAAAGCCCCGTCGTGTTCTTGTAATGTGCCGATTGACCGCAATAAGCGCAGTCCTCGGGGCACCCGCCTGTCTTCACGGAAAGAAGGCTGCTCATTTGAACTTCGTTCGGATCGAAATGGCGCCGGTGCGCCGAGTGGGCCATGAACAAAATGTCGTTGAACGGGGCCTGGTACAGAGCTTCTGCTTCGGCCCGGGTCCAGTCGTGGCGCACGCCGTTATCGCTAGGCAAGATAAGCCAGCCTTCTTTGATGGATCCTACGATGTCCGCGCTTTTAGACCGCTCCCGCCCAACGCGCAACTGCAAGTACGGGCGGAGCGGCTTGCGCGGCGGTGTTAAGCAGCCGGCTCAAGGGCGGCGCTTATGCGCCTCCCCGCCCGTGGTTCTAAACCCTAAAACTGCTCCACCTCCATCTCCATCATCGTCTTGCTGCCCGCCCTGAGGCTATGCAGGCGGCTGCCTACCTCGGGCAGCATCTTCTCCGCAAAGAAGCGAGCCGTCTTGATCTTGGCGTCGTAATATTGCCCCATGCCGTCGGCGGTCTCCATCTTCCGGTGCGCAGCGCGCGAGAGCTTCAGCCACATCCAGCCCAGACTCACCAGCGCAAAGATCCGCAAGTAATCGGTTGCGGCCCCCCCGGCTTCGTCCGGGTTGGCAAAACCGTTTTGCGCGAGCCACCCGGTTGCCTGCTGAAGCCTGCCAACCGCTTCCGCAAGGGGCCCCGCGATATCTCCGGGCGCCGGTTTGGTGATAGCCTCCTCGATGTCGGATTCAATCATAGCGAGGAAGGCCCGGACCGCACGCCCGCCGTTTTGCGGAAGCTTGCGGCCGGCAAGATCGAGAGCCTGGATGGCGTTCGCGCCCTCATAGAGCATGGATATGCGCGCATCGCGGACGAACTGCTCCATTCCCCATTCGCGGATGTAGCCGTGACCGCCATACATCTGTTGCATCTTGATCGCGGTTTCGACGCCCATATCGGTGTAATAGGCTTTGATGACGGGCGTGAGCAGCGCGACGAAATCGTTCGCCTGCTCCCTAACCGCCGCATCGGGATGATTGTGCGCGGCGTCAATCTTGAGGCCGGTCATCACGGCAAGCAGGCGCGCCGCTTCGGTGAACGCCTTGGCTTCGAGCAGGTTCTTGCGCACGTCCGGATGTACGATAATGGGATCGGCCGGCTTATCGGGCGCCTTCGCGCCAGTCAGAGAACGGCCCTGAAGGCGGTCTTTCGCATAGACGAGCGCGTTCTGGCGCGCCACTTCGGCTATGCCGAGCCCCTGAATGCCGACGCCAAGCCGCGCAGCGTTCATCATGGTGAACATCGCCCGCATGCCTTGGTTGGGCTCGGCAAGGAGCCAGCCCGTGGCATCGTCGAAATTCATAACGCAGGTTGCCGAGGCCTTGATGCCCATCTTGTGCTCGATAGAACCGCAGCGGACAGCATTGCGCATGCCAGGCGCGCCGTTCTCGTTTGGCAGGAATTTGGGGACTAGAAAGAGCGAAATGCCCTTTATGCCGGCTGGCGCATCCGGCAGCTTTGCGAGGACAAGATGAATAATGTTCTGCGTGAGATCCTGCTCGCCTGCGGAGATGAATATCTTCGTGCCGGTGATTTTGTATGTGCCGTCCCCTGCAGGGATAGCGCGGGTTTTAATAAGCCCGAGATCGGTGCCGCAATGGGGTTCTGTCAGGCACATCGTCCCTGACCATTCCCCCACAGCCATCTTCGGCAGGTAGCGGTCCTTGAGCTCTTGGCTGGCGTGGGCCTCGATGGCTCCGTAGGCGCCATTTGTAAGGCCGGGATAGGTCGCGAAGGACAAATTCGCCGAGCACAGAAATTCCTCGACCGCAAAGGCTACCGTATGCGGCAAGCCCTGGCCGCCATATTGCGGCGAGCAACTCATTCCCGGCCACCCCCCCTGGACATAGAGATTGTAGGCTTCCTTGAAGCCGGCCGGGGTTCGCACGGTGCCGTTCTCGTAAGTGCATCCTTCGCTGTCCCCGCGCTGATTGAGCGGCTGCAAAACGGTCTCGGCGAACTTCGCAGCTTCATCGAGCACGCTCGTTACGACATCCGGGGTCGCATCTTCAAAGCCGGGCAGGGCCGAAAGCTCTCCGGCGTCGAGAACCTCATTCATAATAAAGCGGTACTCATCGAGGGGCGCTTTGTAGCTTGGCATTGTCGTTCCCTTTCCGCAGCATTGACACCCATGAATAGCGCAAAAACTGCGAAGCCTCCAGGGATGCCTTTGGCACAAGCCGGGAACGAGGCGTCGCTGCTTGGCCGGATCCGGCCTTCAAAAAATGGATGGGGATTAAGGGAACCAATCCAAGATGCGGCTGTTGGAGCGGGTTGAGATAAGGCGTTCAGGAAGTGTTAGGCATAAAAGGAAGGAGCAGTCATATCATGCATCGTTTCGCACGTTGGATTGAATAGATCGGCCGGCAAAAAATGATTGACGCGCTATTTAAACTTTTAATAAAATAGGTAACAATTATGGGTAGTAAAGGGGTGAACGTGACAAGACAAGACGTGTATAGTCCAGATAAAAAAGAACAATCTCACGGGGGCGAGATGATGCAAACCGCACATGAACTCGGTGTTTCTTACACTGGCGATGAACTCAGGCCTGAGCAACCTCCGGTCCGGACGAAGTTCAACATTTCGATGGAAAAGAAGATTGAGAGACTTTGGCACGAATTGGATCAGCAGGGCTGGAACTACAGCCAATTCGTTGCCGTTGTCATGGAAGTCCTCACGGTCCTGCATCACCGTAACAAGCTTGTGCGCACCAAGCCGGCCCACACAAAGGCTCCCCACAGAAAGCGCGCTTTGAGTTAAGGCCGGGGCCTCCAGCAGCACACTTTTCTCTTCAAACCAAACAGAAAGCGGCCCCGGCGCTTGACGGGCAGGGGACGCCTTCCCTTATTACTCGCCGTGGTGATTTGGCCAGGCCTTGCAGCCACGTAAAAGAACTTGCTAAAAGGCTGAGGCCCAGCGGGCCCGGAACGGAATAAGCGGCCGGATTGGACTTGGTTCCTCAAGGAGGCTGGCCGCGCATTCGATGAATAAGTTGCTCGTACCGGGCCGCGATCTCGACGCGGCCCCATCCGATTCGCAAGTATTTCGAAGTGAGGAAGCCTTACCGCTCGATTGCGGCCGGTTGCTCGACCCTTTCGAGATCGCTTACCAGACTTACGGAACGCTGAACGCCGAGCGGTCGAACGCCCTGCTCGTTTGCCATGCTCTAACGGGCGACCAGCATGTCGCGAGCCGCCATCCCGTTACCGGCAAGCCCGGCTGGTGGGAAACCGTGGTCGGCCCCGGCAAACCTGTGGACACCGGCAGGTATTTCGTAATCTGCTCCAACGTAATTGGCGGCTGCATGGGCTCAACGGGGCCCGCTTCCACCGATCCCAGCACCGGCGCACCATACGGCCTGGACTTTCCTGTCATCACCATCGACGACATGGTGCGCGCCCAGGCGCGTCTCTTGGATCACTTAAGCATTCCGGACCTCTTCTGCGTGATCGGCGGCTCGATGGGCGGCATGCAAGTGCTCGAATGGTGCGCGAGCTTCGGCAACCGGGTTTTCTCCGCCGTGCCCGTTGCAGCCGCGCCCCGGCATTCCTCGCAGAATATCGCCTTCCATGAGGTGGGCCGGCAAGCGGTGATGGCCGATCCCGATTGGCGCGGCGGCCGTTATCTCGAGGAGGGGACGAACCCCGCCAAGGGGCTCGCGGTAGCTCGCATGGCGGCGCACATCACCTATCTTTCCGACGAGGCGCTACACCGCAAGTTCGGCCGGAACTTGCAAAACCGGGACAAGGTGACCTTCGGCTTCGACGCCGATTTTCAAGTCGAGAGCTATTTGCGCTACCAGGGCATCAGTTTCGTCGACCGCTTCGACGCGAACAGCTATCTCTACATCACGCGCGCCATGGACTATTTCGACCTCGCTGCCGATTGCGGCGGGGTGCTCGCCAACGCTTTCACCGGCACCAAAACGCGCTTCTGCGTGGTCTCCTTCACAAGCGATTGGCTCTACCCGACGCGGGAAAGCCGCGCCATTGTGCAGGCGCTCAACGCCGTTGCCGCCAATGTGAGCTTTGTCGAGATCGAGAGCGACAAAGGCCACGATGCGTTTCTGCTGCACGAGCCGGAACTTTTCGATACCATTCGCGGATTTTTGGCGTCGGCGGCGGAGCGGCGCGGGCTGCCCGAGGCGCCGGACGGCGGTGAGGCATGACCACGTTCGAAGAGCACACCAAAGCGCCGGCCTCCGGTTCTCCGCGCGTCGACCTGCTCTTGATCGCAGGCATGGTCGAGCCTGGCGCGCGGGTGCTGGATGTCGGCTGCGGCACGGGCGAGCTTCTGAAGCTGCTTGAGGAACAGAAGCTGGTGGATGGGCGCGGCATCGAGCTCAAGCAATCCGGCGTGAACTTCTGCGTGGCCAAGGGCCTTTCCGTCATCCAGGGCGACGCCGACCGCGACCTCGCCGACTATCCCGATCACGCCTTCGATTATGCGATCCTTTCCCGCACGCTGCAGGCCACCCACCGGCCCAAGGAGGTGCTCGAGGAACTCCTGCGCATCGCGCGCCATGTGATCGTATCGTTCCCGAATTTCGGCCATTGGAAAATCCGGCTGCAAATCCTGTTCAACGGCCGCATGCCCGTGACCTGGAACCTGCCCGAGAACTGGTACGAAACGCCCAATATCCATTTCTGCACCATCCGCGATTTTCGCGCGCTGTGCGATCTGATCGGCGCGCGCGTGGAGCGCTCTTACGCGCTGTCGCCCTATGGGCATCCGCTGGGGGTGAAGGTGCCGCCCCCGCTGCATAACCTCATCGCAGAGCAGGCGGTGTTTCTTCTGACGCGAGAGCGCAAGGGCCATTGGCGGCCCTGAGCCTGAGTGAGCGGACGTTAACCTCAGTTCCCTGCATCGAAAACCCCGCGCCGCTGAATGCTGCCGCTTCCGTGAATGCATCGATCGTAGGAGAAAGCGCCTTACAGAACTGTTAAAGCGCGAGTAAGGCACTGATTTTCCGACGAAAAAACCAAGCGGCCGAAGGCTCTGCCAACAGCGGACGCCGGCCCCTTATGGTTTAACGGAGGCCCAAAAAGATAATTAACGGACTCTGTGGAATCCATTTTTGGGGGTGAAAACGTGAAAAATTCGCGTCTTTGCGCGGAAATGGCATTAACTCCGGCCGCGTTTACCAATGCGATGTTTACCATGTTCCGGCGCCGTTCGTGGCCGCGACCGAAGCGAGATCGAGGAGATGGTACGGATCGCGCATGAGGAGGTATATCCTTATTCACACGCCACACGCGGCAACATTGAGGTCAAGGTGCGCGTCATCTGAAACGAACAGGCCGAAAGGGGAAAGTCACGTGCGTTTTGGCTCGGTCTCAAGCTGGGTATTGCCGGCGTTAAAACATTGCGTGCGCGGCGCACTCCAGACTGACTTTCACGCTGCTTGCATGCAAAGAGCGCAAAGCACGTATATTGCATTCTTTGCGTAAAGTGTGTATAGTGCTGCCTATGCAAAGAGAGGATGCACGGACATGGCAGAAACTGTTCCGGCCGCCGAGTTTGCTCGCAACTTCGGCCGCTACAAGATGCAGGCGCAGCGCGAGGCAGTACCCGTTTCCAGCAACGGCACGCTGGCCGGGTATTTCGTAGCACCGCACGAGTACGAAGAGCTGCAAAAACTGAAAAGTATGCGCCGGCGATTCCTGACGGCTGAGTTGTCAGACGCGGAAGCCGAAAGCATCGCTTCGTCGCGGATGGACCCGCGCCATGATCATCTCAACAAGCTGCTTGATCGGAAATAACGAGTGGCATGGCAATTCCAACACCCGAACCTGGCCTGACCATTTCCTACGCCTATGTGTGGGATCGCGAAGCGCAAAGCGGACAGGAAGAAGGACGCAAAGACCGGCCCTGCGTCATTGCGCTCGCCGTCGAGCGCCAACCCGATGGCGAAACGCTGGTCACGGTATTGCCGGTGACACATCGTCCGGCTGCCGATCCAGAAGCCGCCATCGAAATTCCGGCTGCCGTCAAGAAACACCTTGGCCTAGATGATGAGCGCTCATGGGCGATTGTGAGCGAGGGCGGCCAATTCGTCTGGCCTGGTTATGATTTGCGAAAAGTTCGGGGTACTGATCGCTTTGACTACGGATTTTTGCCGCCACGCTTTTTCAACACGGTTCTGGCGGCATTTCGGGCATGGCACAAAAAGCATAAAGTAAAAGTGGTTACGCGATGAAATTCATTACCACATAAAAGCGTCTTAGGCTCCCTGCAGGCCGGGTGCAGACGTCGGGCTGATTTCGGAGAGTGCCCGCTGCCGGGGGACGAGCCGCCGTTCCTGCCCGGCACCAATTCACCACTCGAAACGCTGCCTTCTCTTTTCGATTTTTCTGATAGGCCGCATCGAGCCAGGACCCGAATCGTAGCTACACGGGGGAATGGCCGCGTGGATGCACGGATTTCGCAAAAACTCAATTCAGGCTAATCATCCTGAGAACATGAGGAATCATGCTGACGATGAGACTCAAGCACATGATGCAATCGGGGAACCCAAGCAAAGCCGTATATGTCGAGTTCTGCCGCGTCTCGGAATTGCGGGACCTCTCTATCGATCTGCATTCGCCGGAGGCATATTTTCGTGCAGATGACGACAAGCTCAGCGCTCCTCACAAGCGAAAATTCTTTCTCGCTTTGGAGCGTGATCTGCAAGGATTAAACGCTGAGGCATGGGAGTTTCTGAAAGGTGAGGCCCGGCCTCATTTGAAGGCGCCACACCCGAAACGTCGATGGCAGCAGCTATTTGACAAGTTGAACGAAGCAAAAGGTTACCATTATCTGGTCAGCATGGGTTGCGAAAACGTCAAGTTCATTCCGCGCGCGAAAACCCGTGGCGTCGAAACGCCGGACGTGAAAGGGTTGCTAGATGCGGCCACGATTTTATGCGAAGTGAAAACCATCAATGTGTCGGATGACGAGATCAATCGATTTGCTGCGCGCCTTGTAGGGAAGATAACGCTCCATCTTGCAAAGGGATTCTTCGACAAGCTAGGCAACGACATTAGAAAAGCCGCAGCTCAGTTGTCGGCATTCGACGACGGCTCGGCAGCTCGCCGGATTGTGTACGTGGTTTTCAATTTCGATGATCGCCTTCACGAATACGCGGACGAGTATCAAAGGCAAATCGAAGCATATATTGCAAGCGAGGCACTGGCCAACATCGAGGTTGTGCTCGATGTGAAGCCGCCATTCCATTCGGCCGTTTGAGCATGGCCGCGCTGGGAGGGAATCTAAATATCATTATCCGTTCCAATTCGGTCCTTGCCTATCTCGACGGAATCTGTGCCCTCGATGATGAGGCCGGTTCCGCCGCTCCACTCCCCCTTGCCCAACGCGTTACGCGCCTTCTCAAGCGAAGCCTGTCGGGCGAAGACTTGCATTACTGCCCAGAGAAAAGTAAGGCTCATCGCAATCGAAGGGGAAAGCCGCTTGGATGGTTGTGACGCGGGAACCTGCCCGCCAAGGGCATGGTGAGTGGGAGATCGGCGTGGGAGGCATAGGGGAACGGCACGTCAACTTTGAGCTTCTGGCGGGATATAATGCAATCCGTAAAAGGCTCAGCGGACGGATAAAAGCCGCAATCGCCGTAGTTTTGATTTGCGTGATTATAGTTTTGGGCTCTGCGCCCAGTATCGCAGGCACCTTAGAGGACGCTGCTGCGGCATATAAGCGGGGGAACTATGCGGCCGCTTTGCAGCTCTACCGTTCGCTTGCCGACAAAGGCAACGCCATTGCCCAGGACAGCCTCGGAGACATGTACAATTATGGCAAGGGCGTGCCGCAGAACCAAGCTGAAGCGGAACAATGGTATCGCCTTGCTGCCAAGCAGGGCCTTGCCAAAGCCCAAAACGATTTGGAAAAGCGGCGACGGTTTGCCCTGTGCGCGCCCCGCGTATCGCACAAGGAGACTCCCAGGGTCGCACGGGTTCATGCTTTGATCCGCTTATGAAGGTGTGGCCGCCTACATACGCTCAGTTTGAGACTTACAGCTTCCGGCCCGAAGCCACCTTCTTGCCAAGCCGCGTTGCGGCTGCCAAACAGCCCCTATTCGGCAGCGCCTCTTAAAGTTTCGACACCGAGCCTTTGCCGAACGAAGTCGATGTGACCTCGCAAATCGTACAGCCGGTCCGAAAAATAAAGCGGCACACGGATCTTACTGACAGCACGGTCGATGCGATCGAGTTCGGCCCACTTTTCTGAAAGCTCGTCTGGAGTTGGCGTGTCTGCGATTGTGTTTTCCAGCGCTTTAAGGTGCTGGTACCAATGAAGCAGCCGGCGGCGAACGCTCCAATTGTAGATCGCGGGCAGCAGGCGCATCAAAGGAACAATGATGCTGAGAAGCGGGATAAGAAGCAGGATGGACTTGCCCGCGTTCTCGCTGACAAGGGCCGCGAGCCCAAAAGGCAAACCGAGCTGCTTGTTCAGTGGGGCAAGCAGGCGCAAGAGAACGGGCGGCTCGCCATTCTGGTATACTGAGCGCGCGTCCGCACTCAATTCGAACTCAGGATCGTTGCCGTTCGGAAATTCGCCCGCCTTATAGAACAGGATCGGATCGCCAGCCTTGTCGAAACCAGATTTCGGATTTCTGGCAACGGCGTAGGCGAGCAGGCTCATCAAAGAGGGATCGAGATCGGCTCTCACCACCAGAGCGGGTGAAGTTGCAAGAAGCGTGGTATCGGAGCCTGGAATATCTGGATCGAACTCGATAGCCCCCTGCCTCAGCAGGAGTTTGGACAGGGACGGGAACCTGTTGGTGTAGGCATCGGCCTCTGCGGAGAAGTCCATGAGGCTTATTTGCGGATTGCGAAGCAGCGCCTGCACCGCGCGGGACTCGGGGGGAAGGATCGTCACGGCGGCGTCCGCAGTACCGGCAAGAAGCGGAGCGGCGTCTTCGGCCATATCTTCGTCAATGAAGGTGGCGTTTTTTTCGGTCACGCCATTGGCTTTGAGAAGATGGAGAACGACCCGGCGCGCACCGCTGACTTTTGTGCCGACATACAGCTTTTTGCCTTTCAGCTCCCGCAGGCTTTTAAGCTGCATCCCCGGTTTGTAGAACACCCACAAAGGCTCGTAAAACAAGCGGCCCACGGACCTCAGGTGATCGACCTGGCGCTGGTGCCACATCTGCTGCCGTTCCGTGGCGAGCCGCCCCTGCAAGCTCCCGGACAAACCGCCCTTCATGAAGCCGGCTTGAATGTCAGCGTTCTTGTCATTGTAGGTTTTGAAGTCTGACTTGAATTGCGGAAGGAGGCCCCTCAGAGTTTCGGAACCCTCGACCCCCGGGCGCAATTCCACCTCCACCCCAAAGCGCTCAAGTTCCTTTTTGTATGCCAGAGCCATTTCATGATAGAGCCCGTTTGCGCCGCCGCTGGCCATGATGATTTTGCCAGCCGGTCCTGGCTTCACCGCCGTTATAATGAGCCAGGCTGCACCGCCGAGAACAGCCAACAACAGAATTGTTTGGATTACGAGTTTGCGCATTTATGCCTCATAACAGCGACATAGGCTAGCTGATGCGGGATCCGCATGCTGCGAAATCGGTACAATAGCGCAATAATCAAAGGCGAATGTTGGTGTCATTACTGTGACGGCGGCGCACCCAGGCGTCGCGTTTTTGTGGCGCCGGGCAGCGCGCCGCGAGCCTTCCTGGCCGATGCCCGTGAAAAATCCGCGATCCTCACTCAACACGGGCTATCGTCACCGGCTGTTTTTAGGTTAAGCTGCGCTGGCCATTTGGTTAACGGAGGGCGTAAACGCTATGGACGCAGATAGCGAGATGCTTTGGACAGACCGCCGGTCCCTCAAGGCATCCGGCAACGCTGGCGGCGATGGGCAGCAGGTTCCAGAGTTCGCTGCCCCAGACCAGCGGAACGCCCCGCCTCTGTCGGGCGCGACGGACAGCATCGATGAAACTCCTCTTGCGGCCAGCGCCGGGGCTCCAGCAAGCGCCGGATCGGGAAACCCCTCATGGATCGGCTCGCTCCAGGATCCCGTGATCCAGGCGGACATGGCGGCCGCATCCGTGAACGGAACGGTCACCGAAGCTGGAATGGCCAAGCTTTTCACCGACTTGGCCGCGGAGCTGAAAACCGGCAGCACGACGCTGTCGGCAAGCCAGTTCAGCGATCTCCAAACCATTGCGGCAAACCTCAACGTGGGCGAGACGGCTTCGCCCTACCTTACATACATCACCGATGCGCTCATCCTCGGAAACGCGGCCAACGCAGACTTCACGGGCGGCGCTGCCAATCCGGTGAGCCTCGGCAATCTTGCCGTAGGCGCGACGTCTACTCAGGTTCAGGAGCTCGCCGAGAAGTGGTTTCTCGGCACCGACCTGCCCAGCAATACCGTCAAGCAGGACGGCGAGTCGAATATCAAAGTAACTTATTCCGCGGTCGACCTTCCGCTCTTCGGCAGCGGCGGCCCGTCCGTGAGCGACGTCAATCAGGGCTACATCGGCGACTGCTTCCTCGAAGCGGCTCTGTGCGAGGTGGCGTATCAGAATCCATCGATGATCGAGTCGATGATCACCAGCAACGGTAACAATACGTATGGCGTGCGCTTCTTCGTGAATGGCGCGCCGGAATACGTGACCGTCACAAATGACCTGGCCGACGGCGGCACGGAATTCAATTATTCCGCCAATGGACTCTGGGCGAGCCTTGCCGAGCAAGCCTACGCGCAAATTCAGGCCGAAGGCGACATTACCGGAAATGGGCCGGCCTATTACAGCGATGGCAACTCATTCTCCACGATCGCGAATGGAGGATGGGAGGAAAACACCCTCGAACAAATAACCGGGGCTACGCAGCTTGCCGACTTCAATGGTAGCGGCTCGAGCTGGACGGAAGACCTTTATGGCAACACAGGCGATTACAACGGCCCGGTCAATGACGTGGTAGGTGGCCTCAATCTCCTTTCGCAAACGAATGCAGTGAGCACGGCGTCGGTGCTCAGCGCAGTCATTTCTGCTCTGGCTGCGGGAGACGACGTGCTTTTGGGGTCGAATACGAACGCGTATGACAGCAAGGGTAATGATACGCTCGTTTCCGATCACGTCTTTGCGGTTTACGGCTACGACAGCAGCACCGGGGAGCTCGAGTTGCGCAACCCCTGGGGGACGTGGCCGGGACAGTATTGGGACACGACCTTCGAAGTGAGCATGAGCACACTTCTCGCGGCCGGCGACACGTTTTCGATTGACAATGCGCGCACCCCAGTCCCGTTGCCTTCGCTCGCGATCACGTCGGCGGCCCTGCAAAGCAACCAGACCACCGTCTCGCTCAGCGGCACGATCGACGCCGCCGATGCCGGCTTAACCATCTCGATTTACGACGGCGCCGCGTTCCTTGGCACCACCACCGCCAATTCCTCCGGCGCCTGGAGCACAACCGTTACCGCCTCCGCCGAGGGCGTGCATACCCTAACCGCCCAAGCCACCAACGCCAGCGGCGCCGGCTCCTCCGACACCATCATCGACCTTGTAGACGCCTCCACCTCGTTAACCGGCGGTGGCCAGACCGTGCTGTTCTCGGGCTTTGGCGATGCGGTGACGCTAGCAAGTACAGCCGGAACCGCCGATTCGGTCACGGGCTCCGGCGGCACGGTCACCCTGGACAATGCGCAGGCCTCGATCACGGGCAGCGATACGATCCTCGGCGGCGGCGGCTCGGACACCGTCATTTTCTCCGGCGATCGGGCCAACTACATCGTCTCGCATAATGCGACGTCGGCAACGGTGACCAATATCAGCACAGGCGCTGTCGACACCCTGACCGGCATCCAAACTCTGCAGTTCGCGGACGTTTCGCTCCCCTCGAACTACGAGCCGTCATCCGACTTCTACGGCACGGGCACGAGCGACATCCTGCTACTCAATTCGGCCACCGGCAGCATCGTCGACTGGCAGATGAACGGCAGCCAAGTGCTTTCAACCGTCGCGCTGGGCGGCGACCCCGCCTGGACCGTGGCCGGCACCGGCGATTTCTACGGCAGTGGGGTGAGCGACATCCTGCTCTATAATTCGAGCACCGGCAGCATCGTCGACTGGCAGATGAACGCCGGCCAAGTCGCCTCGGCCACAGCGCTCGGCGGCGACCCGGCCTGGAGCCGTGGTTGGCACCGGCGATTTTAGCGGCAACGGGGTGAGCGACATTCTGCTGGAGAATGCCACGACCGGCAGCATCGTCGAATGGCAGATGAACGGCGGCCAGGTGGCCTCGGCCGCCGCCCTTGGCGGCGACCCGGCCTGGTCCGTGGTTGGCACCGGCGATTTCACCGGCAACGGCCAGGACGACATCCTGCTCGAAAATGCGAGCACGGGCAGCATCGTCGAGTGGCAGATGAACGGCAGCCAGATCGCCTCGGTCACCGCCCTCGGCGGCGGCGCGGGCTGGAGCGTTGTGGGCACCGGCGATTTTTCCGGCAACGGGGTGAGCGATATCCTGTTGCAGAATGCCACCACCGGCGCCATCGCCGAGTGGCAGATGAACGGCGGCCAGGTGGCCTCGACCGCGTTTCTGGGCGGGTCTCCGGGCTGGAACGTCGCGGGCACCGGCGATTATTTCGGCAACGGTCACGCCGACATCCTGCTCCAGAATGCCACCACCGGCAGCATCGTCCAGTGGGAGATGAACGGAAGCCAGATCGTGTCAAACGCCGCGCTGGGCGGGAATGCGAGCTGGAAGGTTGCTGTTTGAGGGTTAGGGGCGGGGGCGGCCGGATCATCGCCGCGCTCGCTTTCTTGATCACCGGCGTTTAATGCGACCGCGCTGGAGCCGGCATCAGCCGCCCCGCTTATAGGGCAGCGCCTCGCTCATAATCTCCTGCTCCTTCGCAATCGCGCGCCGTTCGTGGCGCAGATAGTTCTCAACCGCATCGCTGAGGCCATCATCAGCGAAGTAATGCAGGCTATAGGTCGTCTCCGGCTCGTAGCCTCGCGCGAGCTTATGTTCGCCCTGGGCGCCGGCCTCCACATGCGCGAGCTTATTGGCAATGGCGTATTCGATGGCCTGGTAATAGCACGCCTCGAAGTGCAGGAAGTTGTGCGTTTCGAGGCAGCCCCAATAGCGTCCGTAAAGTGTATCGCCGCCGATGAAGTTGAGGGCGCCCGCCACATAGGCGCCGTCGCGTCTGCCCATGACGAGCAGGACGCGGTCGGCCATGCGCTCGCCAACGAGCCGGAAGAACGCGCGGTTCAAATAGGGCGTGCCCCATTTGCGGTTGCCGGTATCCATGTAGAAAGCGAAAAAGGCATCCCAATGCGCCGGCTCGATGGCGGGGCCGGTCAGCCACTCGATCGCAACACCCGAGGCCCGCGCCTGCTCGCGTTCCTTGCGAACTGTCTTTCTCTTGCGGGAGGAGAGGGTGGCGAGAAAGCTGTCGAAGCTTTCATAGCCGCGATTGTGCCAGTGATACTGGGTGTCGGTGCGCTGCAACAGGCCTTGGCCGCCAAGTTCCTCCCACTCCGCTTTGGCCGCAAACGTCACATGCCACGACGAGGCCCGGTGTTGTTTCGCCGTCTCGACGGCAGCAGCTGCAAGGCAGGCGCGCGCTTCGCTTTCCGGAAAGCCGGGCCGGACGAGAAAGCGGCGTCCGCTCACAGGCGTGAAGGGAACCGCGGATTGGAGTTTGGGATAATAGCGGCCGCCTGCCTGCTCGTAAGCCTGCGCCCAGGCGTGGTCGAAGACATACTCGCCGTAGGAGTGCGATTTGAGATAGCACGGCAAGATGGCGGCGATGGCGCCGTTCGCGTTCTCTAAGGCCAGATGGCAGGGAAGCCACCCCGTTTTCGCCGAAGCCGAGCCGCTTTCCTCAAGGGAAAGAAAAAGGGCATGCGCCAGAAACGGGTTGTAGGGGATGCCCGGCGGGTTCGAGCAAGCGTCCCATTCTCCGGCAGGAATTTCGCGCACGCCCTTGAGCACGCTTACGCGCAAAGAGGTGCGTCTATGGTCCAAGGCCCGGCTCCCGTCTGAAGAAACAAAGTGCGGCGTGTTCGGCGTCCCCTCTAGAAAATGGCACGCACTATGCCGATGTCAACGCTTCAAGCGCGCGGGTAAGCGCCCTGGCAAGGCGGCAAGCAGGCTATTATTTCGCCGTGATGCCGGGTATCAATGGATGGAACGGACACCCCCGCAAGGAATATCATGATGAAGCATTGGCAGGCCTCGCAGATCCGGACTTTTTGCGGCGCAAGCCTAACTTTGTTCCTCGCGCTTAATCCTGCTCTTGCGCAAGGAGCTCCTACTCAGGACGTGGTTGCGCGTCCGCCCGCGCCGCAGCAGGAGACCTCCGCGCAGAAAGCCCAGCTCGTTTCGCACCGCGCGGTCTATAATTTGTCGCTGGCCGAGACCGGCGCCGGCTCCAATGTCACCGACATTCGGGGCCAGCTCGTGTACGACTTCCAGGGCTCGGCCTGCCAGGGCTATACGCTTAATACGCGCCTGGTCACAGAAGTGTTCGACCGCGAGGGAAAGCCCTCCATGAGCGATATCCGGTCGGAAAGCTGGGAGGATACAAGCGGAGACCGTTTCCGGTTTTCGACCTCTCAATATGCCGACGGAAAGTTGAGTGAAAGCACGAAAGGCAGCGCACGCAGGGCGGCCAACAATCCCGGCACCGTTATCGTACATCTGGAAAAACCCCGTAAAACCACCGTTACCCTCTCCGGCAAAATTCTTTTCCCCTCGCAGCATTCGCTGAACTTACTTAGAGCAGCGCTCTCAGGGCAAACGCGGCTGCAAGTGGATATTTACGACGGTTCTGAAAAAGGTACAAAAGTCTACGAGACCTCGAGCGTCATCGGCGCGCCGCTTGAACTCAGCGCCAATTCGCAGCTTCCATCCATAAATAATGCTGCAGTTCTGGACAGCATCCCATCCTGGCCCGTCGTCGTTAGCTATTACGAACCCGGGCCGAAGAAGGATGGGCTTCCTTCTTATGAGATTTCTTTCCGGATGTACGCCAACGGCGTGAGCCGCAAGCTCAAGCTCGATTACGGCACCTTCTCTCTGGACGGGGAATTAGCGAGCATCGAATTTCCTGAAACGAAACCATGTCCTTAAGGCCTGCTTTATTCCGGCAGGATTGGCTGAAAGCCGGACGCGTGCCGCTGTCTTTCTTTGCGTAGCGCTGCCACTCAACGCCGGGGTCCGGAACAGGCGGCCCTTCCAGGCGAAATTTCCGGCAAGAAGTTATAATTTTGTTAACGTATCCGGTAGAGTATCAGCGCGTGAATTCTCTTTTACGTTTACGGCCCATGCGCTTTTATTCTTTCCCAAAGCGGACGGCACCGCGAAACACTGCGGCGGGGGCACCGCGTCCCAGTCTCCGGCCAAAGGCGAGCAACGAGGCCATGGTTAGCACGATCTTGATCGTCGAGGATAACGAGCTTAATATGAAGCTCTTCCACGATCTGTTGGAAGCGCATGGCTATAACACGCTGCAAACGCGCAATGGAATCGAGGCAATCGCGCTGGCGCGCAAACACAGGCCGGACCTGATTGTCATGGATATCCAGCTTCCGGAGGTCTCCGGGCTGGACGTAACAAAATGGCTAAAGGAAGACGACAGTCTGAGGCACATCCCAATCGTGGCCGTTACGGCGTTTGCAATGAAGGGGGACGAAGAGCGGATCAGGGAGGGAGGCTGCGAAGCCTATGTCTCCAAACCGATTTCGGTTTCGCGTTTCCTGGATACGATACGCCAGCTGATACCGGCGCCCGCGCCGTAAGGCTGGGGATAACGGGGAAAAGTCATTCGTGGCAAGCGCTGAGGAAAAAACTTAGTGCTGGCAGCGAGGGCTTAGTATAAATGCGGAAATGTGTTGGACAAACAGCGGCTTGGATACCCCTGCCGGGGAGTTCGCGGCAAAGTTTTGGATTGGTGTTTGGGCATCGTTAACGAAGATCGGCGCAAAAGCTCAGAAGTAAGGCAGAAACATGTCGATCCGCACTTGCCAACAGCGCATAATTTCTCATACATTTAAGCAGTGTCATACCCTCCGGAATGCTCAGGTCCGCCGCATCTCCTGGGTCCGTGGGGCATGCACCGGAACCTCCCTGTTGTCGCAAGCAGGTTGGTTTCGGATAGGCCGTTGGACCACGCCCTCTTGATCCAATGGTGAAAAGATCAGCTCCGTGTCAATAATCGGACTTACCCCGCTGCCGATAGACGCGGAGCTGATCACCTCTTCATGAACCGGATGGCTTGAGAGCGGCTCGCGCAGGCGAGCGCGAGATGCTATTTGATTTTCAACTCTTTGAACTCGACGTGCTTCTTGACCACTGGGTCATATTTCTTGAGCGCGAGCTTTTCCGTCAAATTCCGCGGGTTCTTTTTCGTCACGTAATAGTAACCGGTTCCAGCGGAGCTCACCAATTTGATTTTCTGTGTTACAGGCTTAGCCATGATAGTTTCCGAAGTCGCTCCAAGCAGGGGTGAAAGTGGCCCAACAGGAGGGCTCAAGTCAAGGGGAACAGCACCAATAATTCAGTCCGGTTGAAAAGTCACGGCCCAATGTGGCATCTAACTAATTTTATGTGGACTGGCTTGCTTTTGCGATGGCCAACGTGCTTTTGGGTACCAGTCACGCTCGCGCTTGAGAATCCGCCCATGTCATGGCCGCGCCTGACCCGGCCGGCCGCCCCATTTTCCCATTGAAAGCCCAACTTGTTTTCCTGGATGGGCGCATCAAGTGCGGCCATGACAATGCGCGTGTCCATTATCGGGACGGCGGAGGCGAGCGCTACTTTCTCACGGATCGCTTGCTTCGCTTTGGCGCGGTACCACTCCGCTTGCGCCCGGCCTTCGCTAATGCGGGCGAGAAACGGCCGTCGCTCAGCATGTCGAAGCGAAGCGCTCCCGCCGCCGGGTTAGCCTCCACAAGCCGGACATCGACCTTGTCGCCAAGCCTGAAGCTTTCGCCGGTGCGCTCGCCGACCAGAGCGTGCGCATTCTCCACATGCCGGTAAAAGTCGCGCCCAAGCTTGGCTGCGGGCACGAACCCGTCCGCTCCGGTGCCATTCAGCTTAACGAACAGCCCAAAGCGCGTCACGCCCGAGATGCGGCCCTGGAACGCTTCGCCGACCCGCTCCGCCAAGTGCATGGCAATCAGCCTCTCGACCGTCTCGCGCTCTGCCGACATGGCCTTGCGCTCGCTGTGTGAGATGGCCTCGGCGATGCGGTCGAGCTTGGCTCGTTCCGCGTCCGACAGGCCGCCCTCGCCAAGCCGGAAGGCGCTTACCAGCGCCCGGTGCACAATAAGATCGGCGTAGCGGCGGATCGGCGAGGTGAAATGCGCGTAGCGGCGCAGGTTCAAGCCGAAATGCCCGAGATTGCCGGGCCGGTACTCGGCCTGCGCCTGGCTGCGCAGCACAACCTCGTTCAAAAGCTCCTCATGCTCGGTGCCAATGGCTTTGGCGAGGACGCGATTGAATTGGTTTGGCCGATTGAAGCCGGTTTTGGGCGCGTTGATGCCGATGCTTGCCAGGAACTCGGAAAGCGCCACCAGCTTCTCCGAAGAGGGCGCATCGTGGACACGGTAGATCAGCGGTGACTTCCGCGCTTCCAGCGCTTCGGCGGCAGCGACGTTCGCCTGAATCATGAATTCTTCGATCAACCGGTGCGCTTCAAGGCGCTCCGGTACGATGACGCGCGATACGAGCCCGCGCTCATCGAGGACAAGTTTGCGCTCGGGCAGATCGAGATCGAGCGGCCCGCGTTTGTCCCGTGCTTCCTTCAGCAGCTCATAGACGTGCCAAAGGGGCCGCAGCACGGCGTCCAGCAGCGGCCCGGTCTTGGCGTTGGGCTTGCCGTCGATGGCGGCTTGGGCTTCCTGGTAGGAAAGTTTGGCTGCCGAGCGCATCGTTGCCCGCACGAAATGGTGGGCGAGCTTCTTCCCGTTGCGGTCGAAGGTCATCCGCACGGCGAGGCAGGGGCGCAGCTCGCCGTCGCGCAGCGAGCAAAGATCGTTCGAGAGCTTTTCCGGAAGCATCGGCACGACGCGGTCGGGGAAGTAGACCGAATTGCCGCGCAAGGCCGCCTCATCATCCAGCGCAGTTCCTGGCCGCACATAGAAGGAAACGTCCGCGATGGCGACGATTGCCGTGGCACCCCCCACGTTGCCCGGGTCAGGATCTGGGGCGGCCCAAACCGCGTCGTCGTGATCCTTGGCGTCTTCCGGATCGATGGTGATCAGGGACACGCGGGTGAGATCCTCGCGGTGGTCCATGGTCAGCTGAGGGAGTTCGTCAAGCTCGCCAAGTACGTCCTCGCCGAAGCGGTCGCGAAGCCCATGATTATGGATGGCGATCAGGCTCACGGATTTTTCGGCTTGCGGATGCCCGATCCGTTCGGTGACCCGCGCGCTTGGCCGGCCTAGCTTTGCGTCACGGACAGTTTCGAAGCGAACGAGTTCGCCTTCCACCGCGCCGTCCATATCGCCGTCCTGAACAGGCCAGTCTTTCAAGTCCTTTTTGTCGATGGATTCGACAATGAAGCCGCGGCCGGCCTTGCGCAGGATGCCGAGCTGGCGCGGCTTGTCGCGGGGAAGGCGTTTGATGGGGGAAGCAACAAAGCCGAACTTTTCTTCGCCGCCCGTCTCATCGACGGCTTCGCGAAGCCGCGCCAGCACGTGATCGCCAGTGCCGATGGCCGGGCCTTGATAGTGCCGTGTCACATCGAGAAGAATGCGGGGCGGCGCGCCATCGTCTTCGTTCCAATGCAGGGGCGTAGCGATCAGATCGCCATTCTTGTCCTGGCTGCGGATCACAATCACGCCAACCTGCGGAAGCGCTTCCTTGCGCATGCTCCGCCGCGAGTCCGCAATCAGGCCATCGGCGGTAAGCTCTTTCAGAACGCGCTTGAGGTCGATCCGATCGGCGCCCTTGATGCCGAAAGCGCGCGCGATTTCCCGCCGGCCGATATTTCCGGGAGAGGAATGAATGAATTGAAGAATATCTTCTTTTGCTATTTTTCGCGAGGGCGCTTCATCCGCCTCTGTTTTGTCTTTCTTGCGCGGCACGGCCTATGTTGCCTCTTCCGGTATTTTGGCTGCAACCTTCTTGGGCGCCGCTTTTGGCGGCTTAGCGTTCTTCGCCGGTTTAGCCTTCGCGGATTTTCCGCTGGCGCCGGCTGCTTCCGGTTTTGCCGCCTTTGCCTTGCCCGCCGGCTTTTTCTTTTTGCCGCTTCCGCTTTCCATGCGGGCTGCGATAAGTTTGAGCGCGTCGTCCATGGTGACGGCTTCGGGTGCCGTGTCCTTCGGCAGGGTAGCGTTTACCTTGCCGAACTTGATGTAGGGACCGTAGCGGCCCGAAAGAACCTCGACCTTGCCGCCCAGCGCGGGGTGTTCGCCCAGAACCTTAATGGGCGTTGACGTGCGCCCCGCCTTCCCCTGCCCATTGGCTGCCGCGTCAGCAATGAGTGCCACCGCGCGATTAAGCCCGGCGGTCAGAACCTCGCCCGCGTCAATCTTGATGTACTTGCCGTTATGCTCAAGATAGGGGCCGTAGCGTCCGAAACCTGCCTGGATAGGTTTGCCGCTTTCGGGATGGATGCCAACTTCGCGGGGAAGCGCCAGGAGCTGCAAGGCGTATTCGAGGCTCACCTGCGCCGGTTCGATACCGCCCGGAAGGGAAGCGCGTTTTGGCTTTTCGCCGTTTTCGCCCTCGCCGAGTTGAATATACGGGCCAAAGCGTCCGCTCTTGAGATAAACGGTCAAGCCGGTTTCGGGATCGGTGCCGAGCGTGGTATCGGCAGGCGCAGTTACGGTCTCCCCGTCGCCGTCGCCGCTTCCTGTTTTGAGCTGCCGGGTGAACCGGCATTCGGGGTAATTCGAGCAGCCGATAAAGGCGCCGAATTTGCCGGTCTTTAGCGAAAGCTGGCCCACTCCGCAGAGCGGGCAGAGTCTGGGATCGCCGCCATCGGCTTTCGCCGGAAAAATATGCGGACCCAAAAGCTCATTGAGAGCATCGAGCACCTGCGCCACACGCAGATCCTTGATTTCGTCGACGGCCGCCACAAAGTCGCGCCAGAACTCGCGCAAGAGCTCTTTCCAATCGAGCTTGCCGTCCGAGACCTGGTCGAGCCGGTCTTCGAGATAGGCGGTGAAATCGAATTCCACATAGCGTTTGAAGAAAGCCTCGAGGAAGGTGGTGACGAGGCGGCCTTTGTCTTCGGGCTCAAGGCGCTTCTTTTCGAGCTTCACATATTCGCGCTCGCGAAGAAGGCTCATCGTGCTGGCATAGGTCGAGGGGCGCCCGATGCCAAGGCGCTCCATCTCGCGGATCAGGGTGGCTTCGGTGAAGCGCGGCGGCGGCTCGGTGAAATGCTGCGTGGCCTCGATGCCCGCGTCTCGAAGCTCCTGCCCTGGCTCCAGCTTCGGCAAGCGGCTCGAATCCTCGTCCTCGCTATCGTCGCGGCCTTCCTCGTAAAGCTTGAGGAAGCCGTCGAACAGCACAACAGAGCCCGTGGCGCGCAAGCCGTAGGGGTGACTGTCGCGGCCTTGAGCAGCGATCTCGACCGTGGTGCGCTCAATGTCTGCGCTGGCCATCTGGCTTGCGACCGTGCGCTGCCAGATTAGCTTATAAAGCCGCGCCTCTTCGGGCTTGAGGCCTTTCAGTTTATCGGGATGCCGGCGGAAATCGGTCGGGCGTATCGCTTCGTGCGCCTCTTGGGCGTTCTTGGCCTTGGTCTTGTAGATGCGTGGCGCTTGCGGAACGTAGCGCTTGCCGAACTGCGCCTCGATTTGGCTGCGGGCCTGCGCAATCGCTTCGCCCACGATCTGCACGCCGTCGGTTCGCATATAGGTGATGAGGCCCACGGTCTCGCCGCCGATGTCGATGCCTTCGTAGAGGCGCTGGGCGATCTGCATGGTTTGGCGCGGCGACAAGCCGAGCTTGCGCGACGCCTCCTGCTGCAGCGACGACGTGGTGAAGGGCGGCGCCGGGTTGCGCTTGTGCTCCTTCGCCTCGATACTTTCCACCCGGAAAAGCTGGCCGCGAATGGCGTCGCGATAAGCGTGGGCGGTGGCCTCGTTGGCAATGTCGAACTTGTCGAGTTTCTTGCCATCGCGTGCCGCGAGCCGTGCCTTGAAGACATCGCCGCCGGCTGTTTTTAGGCTCGCCTCGACGGTCCAATATTCGCGAGATTTGAAAGCTTCGATTTCCGCTTCGCGGTCGCAAACGAGGCGCAGCGCCACGGATTGCACGCGCCCCGCCGAGCGCGCTCCGGGCAATTTCCGCCAGAGCACCGGCGAAAGCGTGAAGCCCACTAGATAATCGAGCGCGCGCCTCGCCAGATAAGCATCCACCAGCGGTTCGTCGATCTTGCGCGGATTGGCCATCGCGGTAAGGATCGCGTCCTTCGTGACGGCGTTGAAGGCAACCCGCTCGACCGCGACCCCGTTCAGCGCGCGCTTCTGTTCAAGGATTTTCAACAGGTGCCAGGATATCGCCTCACCTTCGCGATCCGGGTCGGTAGCAAGGATCAGCCGGCTCGCGCCTTTCACGGCCTTGGCGATCTCATTCACCACCCTCTGGGAATCGGACTCGACCTCCCAGCTCATCTCGAAATCCTTGTCCGGCAGAACGGACCCGTCCTTCGCAGGCAAATCGCGCACATGGCCATAGGACGGGATGACCTTGTAGCCGTCCCCGAGATACTTGTTGATGGTTTTCGCCTTCGCGGCGCTTTCGACAATGACGATGTTCATAGAGAGTGGTGTTCTGCTTTCTAGCCCGTTGGCCGGAGTTAACTTCGGCTGGCATAATCGATCCTTCAAGTCCAGGCGGTGCAGCAACCTCTTTTGCTGGGCACCCTAATCACTCCAGCGCGCAAAGCGCAGTTATGCTTGGTAAGTTGGCTAAGCCCTTAATATTCTTGTGTCTTAAGTTGGCTAAGCGGCTGAAATCCCCCTCGCTAAAGCCCAAAACCGATGGAATTTCGTAAATCTTGCTTTAGCCGTCCAAGCGCTGCCGCCATCCCGTCTTACCCCTAGCATCAACCCTCTAATGCTCGCGGATGTGCAAGAAATCAAGCTTGAACCTATTTTGCACACTCAGCGCAGCCGTCGAAAGTTCGCCATCGGCCGCTCGCGCCGGTTGCGTAAGGGAGGGCAGGCTGCCCCCTGTAAGTTTATTGTAAGGGGCCGCGATTATGTTCCCACGCCGAGTGAATGGCACGGCCATCAACAAACCGGGGGGTGCCCGATGAGGATGTTGAAAAAGGACTTCGTGGAATTGATTGCGAGCGGGCAGTACTATGTGCTCCAGAAGAGCCATGACCGGAACCGGGATGACATCGCTTTGAAAAGAGAAGACGGCCTCCCGGCGGAAGTCCATAATTACCCCTATCGCGTCAATCAGATGCCCACTTATATCTTCCACGAGCTTCTCGATGAAGGCTTCCTCAAAGAAGATGGAACCGATGACCTGGGCAACATCGCTTTCCGGCCGGTCAGCAGGAAGCGCGAGCCGTCCTCGCAGGCTGCATAAGCAGGCCAGGCCGCATCCAACTAAATCTAGTGTGCTGCTTTCTCAACCGTGATGCGGCCAATGAGGGACACCATTAAGCGGACATATTAGCGCGCGAAACCGACCGGCGTTCAATCCAATTGCGTGGAGAGAGTATGTCCCGGCGCGCGTTACGCATTTTCAAGGTCCGTGAAAGCGGGAACACAGAATTCTGGCTTTCTAACCTTTTCATAATGGCTTCGACCATAATCGGCGTTTATCTGGCAGCCCAGGCCGGCTTCACAACGGCCCTCCAGTTCGAGATCGCCCGAAGCGAACGCGACGGCTACTACATGCGGCGCACGCTGCTCGACGAGGTGAAGGACAATCTCGCTTCCGTCGATGAGTGGAGCGGCGCTTTCGAAAAAGTGCTGCGCAATCGCATATCCGACCAGTATTTCCTGCCTTCCGATACATGGACCATGTATTGGTCCGATAAGAACGGCTGGTCCAACGCCGGCGTTGTTCCCGGCGACCTCAAGATGCAGACCTTCGTCTGGGAGACGATGAAACAGCAAGCCATCACCTTCCAGCTTGCGCCAGCGCTCTTGTCCGCGGTCCGCCGCTATTACGACAGCATGGACGGGAACATGAAGGACGTTCGCGGGGCTGAGTGGAAAGCGGGGCCGGCCGCGAAGGCGATTTTAGCGGATACAAAGCGCATGCGGGAGGAGGCGGTCCCGGCCTTCGAGAAGGATATTGCGGAGTTGCGCGACAGCCTGCTGGCGAGATCGGTGCCGGTTAAGTGATTGCGCTGATGCGCTGATAAAGTTTACGCCGGTCTGTTCCAGCCCCAGCCGCACCGAATGTGCGAGCTGATCGGGGTCGCCCACATTGAGCTGATGCGAGAAGGAGTTCTTCATTTTCGCCCTGCCCGCCCTCACCCCGTTCCCCCGGTTCAGCCTGCTCACCGGCCTGCTCTAGTACACCGCTTCCGCTGGCGCCCGCGAGCAACAGCCCCCCAGCCAATTTTAGTCCACTGCGCCGGTTAACTAACAACATACTCATGCTTTTTCTCCACCATCTTGGCGTACAGGTTGTGGCCCGCACGATCGGAAAATTGCCGTCCGCGGCGCCTGTTCCACCCGGCATTCGCGCGTTCGGAGGAGGCGATAAAACTTGGGACGCTCAGTGGCTCAATTGCTCGCGGCGCAATTCGCGGTAAGCGGCCGCAAACTACGCGCTCAGTGCGCGTTGGCTCTAATGCTAAAGCCGGTAGCATCCCAAATAATGCTCGCGGGCATCGATCTGGCATGATTGACCCTGGGAAAGAATAAATGACACAAGCGTTGGAAGGCGTGAGAATTCTGGACTTCACCCATGTGCAGTCCGGCCCAACCTGCACGCAGCTTCTGGCCTGGCTCGGCGCCGATGTAATCAAGGTCGAGCGCCCCGGTAGCGGCGACATCACGCGCGGCCAGCTTCGCGACATTCCCGGCGTGGACAGCCTCTATTTCACGATGATGAACCATAACAAGCGCTCGATAACGCTCGATACCAAGAACCCGAAAGGGATGGAGGTGCTGATCGCACTGGTCAGAGTCTGCGATGTGCTGGTTGAGAATTTCGCTCCGGGGGTGCTCGATCGTATGGGGCTTAGCTTTGAGCGTATCCAGGAGATCAATCCGCGCATGATCCTGGCTTCGGTCAAGGGATTTGGCCCCGGTCCATACGAGGATTGCAAAATCTATGAAAACGCGGCGCAATGCGTTGGCGGCGCGGCTTCCACGACCGGCTTCAGGGATGGGCCCCCGCTCGTGACCAGCGCGCAGATCGGCGACGCCGGGGCAGGGCTTCATCTGGCGCTTGGCATCGCGGCGGCGCTCTATCAGCGGACAAGAACCGGGCGCGGGCAAAAGGTCGATTGTGCCATGCAGGACGCGGTGCTCAATCTCTGCCGGGTCAAGCTGCGCGACCAGCAGCGTTTGGCGCGGGGGCCGCTCGAAGAATATAGCCAGCATGGCGAAGGCATCCCGTTCGGCGATACTGTGCCGCGCGCGGGCAACGACTCCGGCGGCGGCCAGCCGGGCCGCGTGCTTAAATGCAAGGGGTGGGAGACCGACCCGAATGCCTATATCTATTTCATTACGCAGGCCGCCGTATGGGCCGCCGTGTGCGACGTGATCGGCGAACCGGGATGGAAAACGCACCCCGATTACGCCACGCTCAAAGCAAGGCTGCCCCGGCTCAACCAGATTTTCGCGCGCATCGAGCAATGGACCCAGACCCGGACCAAGTTCGAGGCCATGGAAATCCTCAACCAGCATGACATCCCATGCGGTCCGATCCTATCGATGAAAGAGCTGGCGGAGGAGCCGTCCCTCCGCACGACAGGCACGGTGGCCGAGGTGGATCACCCAACGCGCGGGAAATACCTCACGGTGGGCAATCCCATTAAAATGTCAGACAGTCCGTCTGAGGTAGTGCGCTCGCCGCTGCTTGGGGAGCATACACACGAGATCCTGCGAGATGTTCTGGGTTTTTGCGAGGAACAGATCGTGGAAATCGAGCGCTCCGGCGCCATCAGTGAGCATCCGCGGGCGCGGTAGTACGAACGTATTCGATATTATGGCCACACTTGCTCCGATTTTCTTCGCCGTGATAATGGATTGTTGGGCCTGGTTAGCGGCTGCAGTGCGCTCGAATCCGCCTTGGGCGGCAAAGTTCGGCTCCACCATTCAAGTTCGGGCGTTTTTTGGGAGTTTACCGCTCCTCTTGAAGAGCTCTGTGCACCTTCAGGCGCAGAATAACCAATTGGTAGCATTAGTGGCCGGCGCCGTGGCTTTCCGATGGATGCCCCGTGCCACCTTGTCCGGCCACGGCAAATCTTGGCTTATATGGCAATGACTGAGACGGAAATTTTCGGTTAAAATGAGAAAAAAGCTGGGCGGCATCCCGTGATCTCCGCCCGAAGAAGGCGGGAGCGCTCGATGCCTATTGAAGTTGCCGATCGCGAAGCATACCAGGCGAAAGGGCGGTCCACAGCCTATCGGGACAATGTGCTGCCGGACCTTGCCGCATGGAGCGAGCGCGGCGAGCGCTGCGCCTTGGTAACGCTCGTCGGCGTAGACGGGAACGCGCCGCGCGCCGAGGGCGCCCAAATGGCGGTCTCGGAAAAAGGACAGTGGGCAGGCTACATTTCGGGCGGATGCCTAGAGCAAGCTATTGCGCTTGAGGCGGCGGATGCCATCAAGGCCGGCAAACCGCGGCTCTTGCGCTATGGCAAGGGATCGCCCTACTTCGACATCCAATTGCCGTGTGGTAGCGGCCTCGATGTTTTCGTAGAGCCAGTGGACAAGGCTTCGCTCATCCGGGAAATGCGCGAGCGTATGGAGGCGCGCCAGCCTTTCGCGCTCCGGATCGATCTTGAAAATGGCGAGGCCAGCATAGAAGCCGCCCCGAACGGCGGCGCGGCAGGCTCCCAATCGCATCGGGAGGGCAAGGGCTTCCTGCGCGTTTATATCCCACCCTTGCGCTGCGTTGTCATAGGCTCAAGTCCAATCGCGGTTAAGCTCGCAGAGCTCTCTGCGTCTGCCGGTTTTGAAACCGTCTTTTATGCCCCCGATGTGGAAAACTTACCCGCGTTACCCGCCGACGTGATTGTGCACTCTCTGCTGCCTGGGACTTCCTGCGGCGCCGACCAATGGACCGCGGCTGTGCTGGCCTTCCACGACCACGAAAAAGAACTTCCGGTGTTTTCGGATCTGCTCACCAGCCCTTGCTTCTTCATAGCAGCGATCGGCAGCCGGAATGCTCATGCCGCAAGGAAGCTAGCGCTGGCCAACGCCGGATTTTCCGAAGCCGATATCGCCCGCATCCAAAGCCCAGCAGGGCTCGTCCCGGAGTTGAAGTCCGCCCCGCTGGTTGCAGTATCGATCTTGGCTCAAATTGTTGCGGCCGGCCGGGAACGGCACATCGTCGCTTAGAGCGGGTTGGTTGGGCGATGCGAATGCGGAAAGCGATCCTCACGATCGCCACCACGGTGCGACAGGCTAGCTTATGCGTTTGCTGACCATGAAGGAGAGAGGCAACGCTATAATAAACCCTGCAATAGCCGCGATCGGGATCATTTTCATGCCCTGATTGAGTAGGCTGGGATCGCTCACAACGACAAGGACTGCGATTCCTGCAAGCGTGGTGCCGAGCATCAACCAGATAACGAGAGCGAGCTTAAGCATTGGCATTCTCCCTTGAGAGTTAACCTATCCCATCTGCAACGATTAAGGCTGATCGAAAGAAGCGTTTTTGATTTTTGGCAAATCTTAGGAGGAAACAGCCGGCCTGCGTCATTTCGCCAGCGGATGGCCTGTCGCCCCGTAAAAAGAAACGGCGCAAAAAAGCGCCGTTCCTCTGCCAGCAGATGGGGGGGGAGGCTACTTGAGAGGCGTCAGATCGTGGCTCATGCCGAAGAGGTCAGCCTTGTAGCTGAGCACGAAGCGCCCCTCTTGGATGTCAGCGTCATCGGTGATCTTGAGGCCACCCGCATTGAAGAGCGTTTGAGTATCGAGCCCCGTAAAGCGGTATTCCACCTTAGCGAACCAGTTCCCGCCCAAGTGCGTCTCAAGACCGCCGCCGACGGAGAAACCAGAGTAGGTTTGATCGCTGATGACCTTCGGCGAAAGGGAGAATTGAGCCTGAGAGTAGGCGCCCAGCACATAGGCGAGAGTGTTCTGGTTCACCAAGTAGCCGAAACGCCCGCCAGCGGACCAGAGTCCGTTCAGATCGTAGCTCGCACTCCCAAGACCTGAAATGCTAGCCGAGGTGCCGATGTTGGTGAAGTCGTAATTGAAGAAGACGCCTCCGACAAAGCGTCCGAATTGCCGGTCGTAGCCAACTTCAACCGTGCCGAAGCCGCCATCGCCGCCAAGTCCATTCAGCTCTAAACTAGGGTCCTGGTTGTTTTGCGTGATGCTGGCCTTGACGTCATGATTAACGGCGCCGCCGCCGCCACCGACGCCGAGGTAGAAGCCGGTCCAGCTTCCCGTGTCCGGAACGTAGGCCGGCGCATCCTTCATGCTGCCGCCAGCAGACAAATCGGCAGCATAAGCGCCTCCGCTCATGCCAAGAACAGCCGCGAGCGTCGCGGCGGCGAGTGTTTTCTGCATTGTGTATATTCCCCTAAATTGCCCAGAAGAACGCTACGCAACGCTTACGTTGAGTGGATAAATTGCGGAGGGGCGCCCAGCCCCTGCTGAGCTAGGGCTAAAGCGATTCGACGCTGTTACTAATCTAAATCTAAGCCGGGAGGCCGGATTTGCGCTCACTTGTTGCGGAATAGCCCCGCAAGGCACCGTGGAAAAGTGAGCGACGACAGCTAATGCGGGGGTTTCTGAGCCGGGAATGCCACCCGCCAAACCGTGCCGCCGGCGTCTTCGCTCACATAGAGGGCGCCGTCCTTTCCCTCGGCAACCCCCACCGGCCGGCCCCACACGTGGCCGTCATCGGCCACAAAGCCGGTAAGGAAGTCCTCGTACTCGCCAGTAGGCGCGCCGTCGTGCATGAGGATGCGCACGACCTTGTAGCCGGTCCGCGCCGCGCGGTTCCAAGAGCCATGGAAGGCAACGAAGGCAGAGCCGCGATATTCCGCTGGGAACGCGGTGCCGTTGTAGAACGTCATGGTCATGGGGGCGGAGTGCGGCTGCAGAAGCACATCGGGATCGGCACCCTTGCCCGCCAGGTCCGGGCGTGCACTCTTCCATCGCGGGTCCTCGCGATCGCCCATGTACCGCCAGGGCCAGCCAAAAAATTGGCCCTCGCGCACGCGGGTGACGTAGTCCGGCGGCAGGTTGTCCCCCAGCCCGTCGCGCTCGTTCGTGGAGCAATAGAGAGAGCCTCCCGCCGCATCCACCGCTAGCCCAACGCAGTTGCGGATGCCTGTAGCAAAGATGCGGTTTTCTTTGCCTTCAGGCGTGAAAACGAGAACATCGGCCCGGTTCTCTTCGAAACCCCAGGCAGCGCCGATGCCTTTTTTTGCTTCCCAGGCGCTTATTTCCTGCGGCGTTTTCGCTGCCATCCCCTCCGCGTCGTTCGTGGCGGACCCGGCGGAGACGAACATGCGTGCGCCATCGTTCGAGAAGACCACGTCGCGCGTGACATGCCCGCCATCCGTTTGCGCAAGCCGGGGCACGACAATCTCCGGCGCCAGCTTCGTGTGCAGATCGCCGGTGCGATAGAAGTAACGGATGACGCGGTTGTTTTCGGCGACATAAACCCATTTCGGGTTGGGGCCCGCCGGATAAAAGGCGATGCCGAATGGGTAAGAGAGGCCGCTCGCGTACACGGCCTTCGTAACAAGTTTCCCATCCGCGTCAGGTCTGAAGACAAGAATGCGCCCGCCTGAAGTCTCGGCGGCAAAAAGATCGCCATTGGGCGCGGTCCGGATAACCCGTGGCGCTTCAAGCCCCTCGGCGAATAGCGTCACCGAGAACCCGTCCGGCGCTTGCGGTTTGGCGCCGGCCGGACGCATCGCCTCGCGGGGAGGGTTACCTGCGGAGGGTGTCGTGTAGGGCGGAGGCAAATCCGCGATATCGATCCTGTGCCGGAGCCCTGGCCGGTCTTGATGCCAATCTCCGAAGACGTTTCGAGCCGGAGCGGGTGCGCGGGTCAAGGTCTTGAGAAAGGCGATGATGTCCGCGCGCTCGTTCCGGTCCGGTACGGAAAAGGGCATAGCCGTGCCCGGAACCATGGCCCGGGGATTTTGGAGAAAACGGTTGAGGATTGCATCGTCCCAATACCAGGTGCCCGCCCTAAGCGCCGGGGAATAATTGAAGCCCGTGGAAGCGACCTTCCGCCCGAGAAGGCCGATCAAATTCGGGGCGAGGCCTCTCTCGCCGTCCTCTGTGTGGCAGAGCGTGCATTGCTCACCGAAAAGCGAATGCCCGCGGATGGCATCGCCTTCCTGCGCCCTGGATGGTTCCTCCGGGGCCGCGCACAAGAGCGCTGCGCCGATAACCACCAAGAACCTGCACTTACGCATCACGTTCGCCCCTTTGGCGTAGACAACTCAACGAGCGGGCAATACCCGCCTTGGGATAAGCTCAGCGGCGATAGCGCGCTACAAGCGATTGAATGAAGGCGCGATAGCCAGCGGCGAGGGAAGCGTCGCGGATTACGAGCACGTTTTCGGCATTGCCGCGCGCGCTGTTGGAAAAATTGAAGCTGCCGGTCACAACCGTATCGTCAGCCACGAGCACTTTGATGTGCAGGAAGTTATGCGGTACGTCCGGCGCGTATTTGATGCTGGGTTTTGCCGAAAGCCGGCCGAGCACCTTTTCCCAGGTGTTGATCTTGTCTTCCCCAATACCGCTTTGCCGCCATTGCTCTACGACGCCCTCCATTTGCGTGCCATCGCAGACACCCTCAACCGTGATGCCGCGGTCGATCGCTTCGGAGAGCGCGGCCAGGATCGGGCCCGAAGAATAGAGCATCGAGGCCACGGTGATTTTCTCCTCTGCCGCATCGATGGCCTGGACGATCTCGCGTGTGATGCTCTGCCCCTCGCCCGGCGCGAAAGCAACCGTGACCGGCACGCCGCCGATTGACACCGTTCCGGTGTCGCGAAGGCCCGAAGAGGGCAGAATCTCGCCTGCGTTCCAAAGATTGTCGAAGTCGGTCTTGTAATAGCTAGCCAGGTCGTGCGACCGCAGCACCGCGATGTTGTTTTCCTGCAAACCAAAGGCGTCGTTGGTGAAATTCGAGGAACCGGTCAGCACCGCCGCCGCCGGCGAAAGCGCATCGCGGATGATATATTTGTCGTGCATGAGCGCGTGCTTATCGGGGTGGCGCGGTTGCAGGCCGGTGATGCCCTTGAGCTGCGCAACGTCCCGTATTTGATCGAGAAACTCAGCCGTGCCGCCCGGCGTCATGTCGTTGCCTTGTTCTTCGCCTTGGCCGGCTGCCGAGGCGGAGTCGAAAAGAATTCGTATCGCAACCCCAGCGCCGGCGCGGTCCCTCAACGCGCTCTTCACCTTATCCGCGGCGCTGCCATCCAGGCGGAAATCGTAGACGGCGAGATCGAGCGTTGCCGAAGCGCCGCGAACGAAGGCTGCGAGGTAATCGGCCACGGCATCGATTTGGGCATTCCGCTTTTCGTCCGGCTGGCCCGGCTGAGCGCCTTCCTCTTGGAAAAGAATGGCCTCGATGGCTCCGCCCGCTGTCACAATCTTTTCCACTGGCATTGCTCCCGCCCCTGAATAAAGCCAATCGCCGCTGCCGTTATAATGGGCTTGCGCGAGTTTGACAGCGCTTAAGTTTCAATGCTGCCGCGGATTTTTACAAGTTTGTTCCGAAGCTGGCGCGCCGGAAATCGAAATCAATGCGTGCGGCAATCCGAAATAAAAAAAGGGCGCCCTGAGGCGCCCTTCGCAGCTGAATTCCAGCTCTCGCGGAATTCTAGCTGTTATCGTCGAACCACGAACGGCTCGCGCGGTGGCTGTGCGTCGGCAGGCCGTCGTCGACATGGCCGCAATCGGCGAAGCTACAGCCGTCGCGGAACCCGTGCTTGACAATGATGGCGTGGGCCTTGTGGTACATGAAGGAAGTGGTCAGCCCCCAGCCGCGCTGGTCGAAATCGCATGCGGCGCCGGCGTAATGCCGGGAATTGGGCACGTGCCCGCCATGCGCCAGGCAGCCGATGGCCCGGGGTTTATACCCCGCCGCTACGAAGTCGGCGATGAGCGCCTGGAAGCGGCTCGCGAGATGGCTGGCGACCGTGATCGGCCCCGCGGCGGTTTGCACCCTCACCATGCCGCTTCCGCGCCGGTTGGCCAGGCTGTCCTGGTAGCGCTGCCATTCTTGCGTGTTCCTGCCCCACAAGGAATGGGGCGCCGTGCGCGGATGGGAGCGGTGAGCGGTTTGCTGGTGATGGCGATGATGGTGATGTGCGTATTGATGATGATATTGATGATGCCTGTGCGCTGCTTGCGCCGGGATCGAAGCGGCCAAAAAGATGGCGGCCGTTATGAGTAGTCGCATAACTGATACCTCTTGGTTTTGTTATGAGGCTGTCCAGCTGGAGCAGAACGCTCCGCGCACCGGGCTGGGTTCGCACAACCCCCCGTTTGGACATGCTTTAACCGGTCCACGTGTAGCGCGTCGATGGCGCCGCTCGTGCCATGTGGAATTTAGCTAAAGCGTAAATGCGGCAGAGGCTTGGCCCGATGTTGCCCGCAATCCTCACCACGCACGAAAAGTACCTGGAAGGGAGGTTGCTGGGTCCTCTCCTACGGCCAGTGAAACAAAGAAAACATGGAAAATCAGGAGCTTGGCACTCGCGACGGTGCGTCAATCTGCCCACGGACATTGGTGCCTTCGGGCAGGGGTAAAGCAGGATCGGAAAAGCGCGCCAGCGCTACAAGGGCGCAGCGATCATGAACGCGCGCGGCCGGGAGGGGTCAGAAGGGACTGAAGCTCCTTCTGCTCCTCGGGCGTGAGCGGGCGCGAGGGCCGCGTCGCGGGCTGGCGGCGCACGATGCGAGCGGCCAGAACCACGCCGCCGCCGACGAGAAGCAGCGGCGTCAGCCACAGGAGAAGCGTGTTCAGATGAAGCCGCGGATTTAAGAGGACGAATTCGCCGTAGCGGGCCACGATGTAATCGATGGCCTGCTGGTTGGTAGCGCCTTTTTGTAATTGCTGACGCACAATAAGGCGCAGATCGTGCGCGAGCGGAGCGTCGGAGTCGTCGATCGACTCATTTTGGCAGACAAGACAGCGAAGACCCGCCGAGATTTCGCGCGCGCGCGCCTCAAGCTTGGGGTCTTTCAACTGCTCTTGCGGGTCGACCGCGAATGCGGAGCCGAACGAAAGGAAGAGGATTAGGACGGCAAGCAGGGCTCTTACGTCATCGCGAGCGAAGCGAAGCAATCCAGAAGCAACGGTCACGGCTCTTTGTTCTGGATCGCCACGGCGGCAAGAGCCGCCTCGCGATGACGGTGGCGTTTTCGTCATTGCGGCCGGTATCTGCCGGGGAGAAAACATTTTCATAGCCTTACTCCGCCGGGGCCGGTGCGGAGGCCAGGGGCGTCTTGCGGGCACCTTGCGGCAAGCCGATGCGCAGGCGCCGGTCTAGAAGCGAGACGAGGCCTGCAATGAACATGATCAGCGCGCCACCCCAAATCCAGCGCACGAAGGGATGGTAATACATCCGCACTGCGTAGGCGCCACCTTCGAGCTCGTTGCCGAGCACAACGTAGATATCGCCAAACGGCCGGGGCGAAATGCCGGCCTGGGTGGTCGCCTGCGGCGGCGCGTCGTATCTGCGCTTCGAAGCGATGATGGTGCCGATGAGGCTGTTTCCGCTTTGCAATTCGAAAGCACCCGCAAGCTCGGCATAATTTGGGCCTTGCCGCTCGAACACATTCTTGAACGTAACCGTATAGCCGCCAAGGGCGGCGCTTTCGCCGGGCTTCATGACGGTCAAGCGTTCGGTATTCCAAGCGCTCGCCCCGGCAATGCCGATCACCGTGACGGCGAGGCCGATATGGCCCAGAGTCGCTGCAAGCTGGCTGCGCCGCATGTTCAAAATCCGGCGCGCGGTCTCGAACAATGGCGCCGACGGGAATCTCGCGCGCCACAGCACTTCCCAAATGGAACCCGCAAGCACCCATGCTCCAAGGGTTATGGCAATAACCGGCTTCACCCCGGCTCCATCGAATGCGGCGGCCACGCCTGCGAGCACGCCAGCAACCGCGGCCGGCCAAAGCCGGAGCGCGGCCTCGCGAAAGTCGCCGCGCTTCCAAGCGAGAAAAATGCCGAAGCAAACCGCCAGCAAAAGCGGCAGGAAAATCCAGACGACGGTAGAGTTGAAGAACGGCGCGCCGACCGAGATCTTATCCCCCGTGATCGCCTCCAGCGCGAGCGGGTAAAGCGTGCCGACCAGCACAATGCCGCAAGAGGCGGTCAAAAGCAGATTGTTCAAGACGAGGCTCGATTCACGCGAGACGAGCGAAAAGGCACTGCCGGCCGACAAAGCGCTCGCACGCCAGGCGAAGAGGGCGAGCCCGCCTGCCGTGAACGTGCTCACGATCGCGAGGATGAAAACGCCGCGCGTTGGGTCGGAGGCGAAGGAGTGCACCGAGGTCAAGACGCCAGAGCGCACCAGGAACGTGCCGAGCAGGCTGAAGCTGAACGTAAGGATGGCAAGCAGGATGGTCCACGCCTTGAGGCTATCGCGCTTCTCCATGACGATGGAGGAGTGCAAGAGCGCGGTCCCGGTGAGCCAGGGCATGAGCGAAGCGTTCTCGACCGGGTCCCAGAACCACCAGCCGCCCCAGCCGAGCGTGTAATAGGCCCACCACGATCCGACCGCGATGCCGATGGTGAGGAAGATCCACGCGGCGAGGGTCCAGGGCCGCACCCAGCGCGCCCAGGCGGGATCGATGCGGCCAAGGATCAGCGCGGCAATCGCGAAGGAAAAGGCCATCGAGAAGCCGACATAGCCGGTGTAAAGCAGCGGCGGATGGATGGCGAGGGCTGGATCCTGGAGGATTGGGTTCAATCCGTTGCCCTCGGCAGGCGCGTCCGCGATGCGGATGAAGGGGTTGGACGTGGCGACGATGAATATCACAAAGGTGGCGGAGATTGCGCCCTGCACGGCGAGGACGGTGGCGCGCAAATCGAGCGGCAGGTTCGATCCGAACAGCCACACCGCCGCGCCGAACAGCGACAGGATCAGCACCCACAGAAGCATCGAGCCTTCGTGGTTTCCCCAGACGCCCGCGATCTTGTAGATGAGCGGCTTTGCGGAGTGCGAGTTCTCGAACACATTCAAGACCGAGAAATCGGAGACGACGTGCGCGTAAATGAGTGCCGCAAACGAGAATGCGATGAGCACGAATAAAACCGGCGCGGAGGTTTCCGCAACCTTAAGCAGCCGCGCATCCCGGGTTGCAAGGCCAAGGAGCGGTGCGGCGCATTGCACAAGCGCTACGAAGAAGGCGAGGATGAGGGCGAAGTGGCCCAGTTCAACGATCACGGTTCAATTCTCCGCCCGAATTTACATAGAGGGTTGGCGTTGCCCAGACCCCCTCACCCCAACCCTCTCCCCAAGGGGAGAGGGAGAAGAGGCTGCGGCCCTCTCCCCAAGGGGAGAGGGAGTCTGCGACGCTTGCGGCAGCGTCCCTTCGCCCCTCGGGGAGAAGGACAGGATGAGGGGGGACTTGGTTCAATGCAAAACGTATCAATCTAAGTCCCCGGGGTTACTTTCAGTTTCGCGCCTTGTTCTTGCCAGCGTCCGCTTTTCTTAAGAGCATCGGCGACTTCGCGCGGCATATATTTTTCGTCATGCTTGGCGAGCACGGTGTCGGCAGAAAAAACTCCGTCCGGCAGAAGTTCGCCTTCGGTGACAGCTCCCTGCCCTTCTTTGAAAAGATCGGGGAGAATGCCGTTATAAGTCACGGGCAAAGACTTTGAGCCGTCCGTCAGCCGAAAGGTGGAAATCGTGCCGGTGCCCTTATGATAGGTGCCGGTCTCGACCAAGCCGCCGAGCCGGAAGCGCGTGCCAGGCTTGGGCAAGTCCTTCAAGACTTCGGAAGGGCTCATGAAGAAAGTCACTTGCGTCTTGAGCGCGTTCAAGACAAGCGTCGAGGCAATACCCAGCATAACAAGGCCGCCTGCGATCAAAATGGCGCGGCGCTGTTTTCTAGTCATGATTTGGGCTCTGCTCCCTTGCCATTCTCTGGCTTAAGGCCTAGCCCTTGGGTCAGAGTGTCGATTTTGCCTAGCGCCTCCGGCTCGGAGGCAAATTGTTTGCGTGCCGAAGCCGCCGCCTCTTGTGCCTTGGCGGGTTCCTTCAGGACGGCGTAGGATCGGATGAGCATCAGCCAGCCGTTCAAATCCGCGCCGTTTTCCTTGAGCCGCGCCGCAAGGCGCTCCACCATGCCGTGGACCATGCCGCCCTGATCGCCTTGGACCGCGTTGCTTGAAGCCTGCGTATTGGCCGAAGACTGCGCATTCCCCTCTGCCGCCGCCAAGCCCAGCTCATTCGTAAGAGTTTCGATTTGCTCTATCGATTGGGGCTCTGACGCAAATTGTTTGCGCGCGGAAGCAGCCGCCTCTTGTGCTTTGGTGGTTTCCTTCAATACCGCATAGGATCGGATCAGCTTAAGCCAGCCATCCAGATCTGCGCCGTTTTCCTTAAGGCGCGCGTTAAGGCGCTCCACCATGCCGCGGATCATGGCGCCCTGTTCGCCCTGAGAGGCATCGCCCGAAGCTTCCGCACCCTCGGCGCCCGGGTGCGCTGTCTCATCGGCTAACGCGGCGAGCTGTTTATAGATAATTCCCTTCCAAGCGTTCGGAATGTCCTCGCTCAGCATCTCGCGGTAAGTCTGCTCGGCGTCGCTTTTTCTGCCGTCCTGGCTGGCGAGAACAGCGAGCCAAAAGCGCCCGCGCAATGACTTCGGATCGCGCTCGAGCGCCGCATCGAGTGGCGCCTTCGCTTCTGGCGGAATGACGCCATCGTTGCCAAAAGTGAGCGCTTCGAACAAACCTAAGAGCTTCTCCTCATCCTGCCCGCCAAGCTGAATGGCTTTCCTGTACGCATCCGCCGCTTTGCGGAATTGGCCGGTCTTGAAATAGACCGGAGCGATGACGGTCCACCCCGCTGCGTCTGCCGGATGTTTATGCAGCCGGCGCTCGACATTGGCGATTTGAATGGCGACCGATTGCTCGGCGGGTGGTGCGTCCAGCCGCGCCTCGAGCGGCTGATCGGATAGGCTTGGTGTTCCGAAAACGGCGTAGAGCGCCACGGAGCCGATTGAGATGATGGCCGCAAGGGCTATAAATGCGTAATTCGCATTGAGTTGCAGCCGGCGCCCTGGGAGAGCGGCGCTGCCGCTTTGCCGGCCGGCCTTGAGCAGCCTCCGCGAAATTTCCGTTCGCGTTTGCTCCGCTTCCTCTTTGCCGATCTCCCCGCGTTCTTCCTCGCGGTCGAGCTCGGCCAATTGTGCCTTATAGGCTTCAATCTCGGACGCCGCACCCGATGCCCGCGCAGCCGGACTCCCAAGCGGCCGCGCGACCGCAAGGATCGCGCAAGCCGTCACAATTGCAAATACAATCCAGATCATCGCCCGCGACAGTACTCAGACGCGCCGGGGAGTCAACGGCTTCGATAAACGGGCAGCGTCCAATATCGTTAAAAGAACTGCGGCCCGGCTGGCCGCGATCCAACCGGGCATCTGTGCCACACTATGCGCGCGAGCGTCGCCGTAGCCATTCGCGGCCCCGGTCGTCCGTTCCCACCACCTCGGCTGCGGGCTGGTCGCTGATCAAGCGATAAAGAAGCCCCCCGGCGATCCCGCCCAGTATCGGGGCGAGCCAGAAAAGCCAAAGCTGGGAGAGCGCCCATCCGCCTGCAATGAGCGCGGGCCCAGTGCTTCTTGCTGGGTTGACCGAGGTATTGGTGATCGGAATGCCGACGAGGTGAATGAGCGCGAGCGCCAGGCCGATGGCGATGGGCGCATGTCCAGCGGGGGCGTTGCCGTGGGTCGCTCCCATAATGATAAAGAGGAACCCTGCGGTAAGGATGAATTCAGACCAAAAGCAGGACGCCAAATCGTATTTTCCCGGAGAGTGGTCGCCGAAGCCGTTCGCCGCCAAGCCGTTTGCGAGATTGAAGCCCGGTGCCCCGCGCGCGATCTCGTAGAGCACCGCGGCGGCGATAATGGCGCCGATGACCTGCGCGACGATGTAAGGAATAACTTGGTTTGCCGGGAACCGGCCTCCGGCCGTCAGGCCCAGCGTTACCGCGGGGTTGATGTGGCACCCGGAGACATGTCCGATCGCATACGCCATGGTCAACAGCGTGAAGCCGAATGCGAGCGATACGCCCAGCAGGCCGATACCAACCTCTGGAAATTTGGCCGCGATTACGGCAGCGCCGCAGCCGCCGAATGTCAGCCAGAACGTGCCGATGGCCTCTGCCAGATATTTGCGAATGCCGTTCATAGAACTTTGTCCGTGACCAATGACTATTGTGCGAGCCTGAAGCTCGTATAGCACATCACGGTAACGGCTATGGAACAATAGCCGACTCACAGCAGGATAAATATACGATCTAAAAACATTGTAGACTTAACATTGTCTGCGGTACGGTGAACACGGATAAATATGCATACAGCACCTATCGAAAGCGTGACTGTGTTCTGAATACTTCAAAATATACCATTATTTTCTGAAAGATTTGTTGCTTGAAGTCACAGAAGATAAGTCTTACCGTTTCCTTACAATCGCAGGACTGTTAAAATAAGTGCTTTCCAATAATTTGCTGTCAGAGTATCGTCGTCAATCTCAGCAGGGATATACTGTTTAGCCAAAGATGCAGTCTGAGCCAAACGAGATTTACCGGCGCAAATCGGCCCGCTTGCTGAAGGGTCGAATTGCTGCGTTCAGTGCGGCGATCATGGTTGCCATTTGCGCGCTTGTGGCGGAAGCGGTTTTGAAAGAGCGCGAAGCGGCGCTGGATCAAGCGCGCGACGAAGCCGCAAATTTATCCGCAAGCTTCGAGGAAGAAGTTCGCGGCACGCTCAATGGCCTTGCCGGAGCAATGGAGCTCCTGAAAGGGAGCATCGAAACCGAGGGAGCGGCTTTCGACCTCAATGCGTGGAAAGCCAAGGTTCCGGAGCTTTTAAGTCCCGCGGTTAGTATTCTTCTTTTGGATGCCGATGGCACAGTGCACAATGTGGCCCGCGGCGGGGGCTACCAGCCTGCCGGCCTGTCCGGACGCGATTACTTTGCCGCTCATCGGGACAACCCCGATCTGGGACTGTACATCGCAAAGCCGGTGATGGGTGCATTGTCCAAACGGCTCATAATTCCCGCGACCCGGCGGCTGAACACAAAAGATGGACAGTTTGCCGGTGTCCTGGTCCTATCGATAGACCCGGATTTGTTGACGAAATTGCCTCGGAAAATTCGTCTCGGGCATACAGCTTCCATCAACCTCATCCGCGCCGACGGTATCACATTGGCCCGTTACACCGGCGCCAATGGCCTGGATAAGACCAGCATCGGCACACAGCACCCGGAATTTGAGGCGCTGGAACACAGGCAACTGTCCCGCTCTGGCCGTTACCGGGCTCGAAGCAGCAGGGACGGTGTCCTACGCCTCTATAGCTGGCGCAAAGTGCAGGGATATCCCTTGTTCATCGTTACCGGGATCGGGGAGGCGGAGGCGCTGGCCGCCACGGCTTCCCGGTCCAAGATGATCATCGGCCTGGGGATTGCGGCTTTGAGCTTGCCGCTGATCATGATGTTCATGCTCAACCGCGAAATTTCGAGCCGCGTCGAGCATGCTGTTGCCCTCGACCGGGAAGGCGAGAAGGTCCATCTGGAGCACGTCGCGCTGATGGCCATAACCGAGGAGCTGGCGAAAGAGCGCGTCAAGCTGCGCAAATCGAATAAGGAGCTGGCGTTGGCGAGGCGGCGCGCTGAGGAAGCGAACATGGCCAAATCCGTCTTTCTTGCCAACATGAGCCACGAGCTGCGCACCCCTCTCAATGCGGTGCTCGGATTTTCTGAGATCATACGCGATAGACTGTTCGGCAACGATGTGGACCGCTACTCGGAATACGCGGCCGATATCCACCGGTCTGGAGCGCATCTTTTGAGTATCGTAAACGATATTCTGGACGTAACCAGGATTGAGGCGGGCAAGTTCGAACTGCGCGAGGAGAGGGTGAAGCTTGCCGCGGTCGTCGAAGGGAGCTTGCTGGCGGTTGAACCGCAGGCTGCCAAGGGGGGCATCTCGCTTCGCCGGTCAATCCCCGAAGCTTCAGCCATCATCCATGGCGACAAGACAAAATTGAACCAGATCGTTATAAACTTGCTTTCTAACGCCATCAAATTCACCCCCGCAGGTGGTGTGGTGGATTTGTCGGCGCGCGCAGATCGGGATGGAAGTTTGATCCTGAGCGTCCGGGATACGGGAATTGGCATGGAAAGCCACGAGATCCTGGATGCTATCCAGCTTTTCCGCCAAGTGGATAGCAGCCTTGCCCGGCGCTATGAGGGAACCGGCCTCGGGCTGCCGCTGGCCATCCAGCTCACCGAACTCCACGGCGGGACTTTAACGGTCGAAAGCGCCCCCGGAAGTGGAACGCTTGTCACTGTGCGCCTGCCCAGCGAGCGGGTGGAATGGGAAGCCATCCCGTTGCCCGCGCATAAGCCTGCCGCCGTCACCTTGAAGTACGCGTCTTGAAGCCTGCCTCTTTTCTATTCGGGGCTCGCGGCTTAAAAAAATAAAGAGCCCCGGCCATGAAGGCCGGGGCGGGAAATTTTATGTTCTTCTTAGGCGCTAAGGCTAAGCTTTACCAGTGGCGGTGTCCGCATCTCCAACCGCCGCTCCAGCGGCGGCAATGCCACACTTTTTGAACGGCGCTGCTGGTTCCCGCTTGGGCCTGCACGAAAGCCGGCGAGGTGGGAGCGGCTTGCGCCGAAACGCCCAGCATCATTCCAACGGCGATACCCGCAGCAATTGCGTACTTAATCATTAATGTGCCTCTTTGTTTGCACTTCCGTTCCTCGGAACCATAAGCATAACCGGGAAGTGCGAATTGGGCTATCGATTATGCAGTTATCAAATGTGTTTACGACAGAAGGCCGCCGCTCCGATTTCCATCGGCAGATTGTTGCACGGAACGGCCCGTGAAAGCGGGCAGGCAGCTCCGGGACCCTATTCGATTTCCTCGCGGAGTTGCGCGATGACAAACACGCTCAAGCAAATGCTGCACAACAGATAGGTCATGATTGTCGCGGCCCATGCCAGATAGCGCTCCGAGACCCCGCTGCTGCTGGCGGGGATGGCAAGCAGCGTCTGCTGCAGCCCAATCGTGGATGCGGTGGCGAGGTAGTGTGTTGCGGTGAGCAGGAGGCCAAGTACCACGGCCCCGCTCAGCGTCAGGACAACGCCGCGCGGGTAGCAGAAAAACCACAGCAGTAGCCCAGCCGTCTCGATCGAGAATGCAATGCAGATGAAAGTGAGAAACCACGACAGCTGCAAGCCGCGGCCCGCGATCGCGGCGATGCCGAAGTAGCTGGTGGCAACGATCGCGATACCGAGAAAGAGAGCGGCGGCGGGCAGCCGGGCCATGGCATCGGCGCGTTTCGGCCACAGCAGGAGGAATGCAGCCGCAGTGCCTGCGAGGGCCACGACTGCGGAAATCCCCAGCGGCACGGCATTATACTCAAGATTGACCGGCACCTCTATCGCCAGCAGCCCGACGAAATTCGTAGCCCAGATCGAACCGCCGAGCGTAATGGCGGCCATCACCATGCGCATGCGGCCCTCGTTCACGGAAAGTGCGCCGATATTCGCGGTCATGACGCAGGCGGTGAAAGTGCCAAGGATCGCAATCGTGATCGAAAGAATCACCAGGCTCGGTTCGTGTGCGATCATTGGGCCTTAAGCTCCTGCCATACCGGGAAAAACTTGCGGCCGCCGCGAAAGATCCCCCGCCAGCCAAGCCACGAAAAGCCCGGCCCATTCCTTGGCGGCCAGATCAAGCCGTCTGAGACCGTCGGAAGCCTTTGCAAAAGGCAGCCAGCAATCGTAGAAGCCGTTCGTCCTGAAGTCCATGGGCCGCGCCAGGATTTCAAACCCTTGCGCTTCAAAAAGCGCTTTCGCTCTTGGCATGTGGAAAGCCGAGGTGACGAGAATCCACTTCTGTCCTGGCTTAGGCTGTAGCATTCTGGCCGACAGTACCGCGTTTTCGAGCGTGTTCCGCGAGCGATCTTCCAGTATCAAACGCGGGGGCACAAGATTGAACGCTTCGAAGAAGCGCTGGGCCCGGGCAGCTTCCGTTTCAGTGTCCTTTCGGGGATGAAGAGCCGCTATCCCGCCGGAAAACAACACCGGCAAGGCAGGATACCGGGCCGCAAGCCGAAGAGCTTCGATCATCCGGTCTGCGGAATCATTCAAATGCGTTGCGCCATACGCAAGCGAGGAAGTTGGGGCTATCGCTCCGCCCAGCACGATAATACCCGCCGCGCCGTCGAGGTTTTCGGCCGCCGCCGCGTTGGCGGCGAGTTCAAGGGGTGCGAGCAGCAAGTTAGCCAGGGGCGATAAGCCGAAAACGGCGTAAAGAGCGGCGCCGCTAGCGAACAGCCTAAGAGCGGGCCGCGCCTTTCCCAATAACGCATAAGCTGCTCCGGCGGCAAACAGGAGGACGAGCAGGGAGGAGGGCTGGAAAAAAAACCAAAGGATTTTGGATAGGTAAAACATCATGAAGCAGCAGCCTCCCGCATTCGCTCCAGCCCTGACGAAGTGCATGCCGTCGACCGCGTCCTCCTAAGTGTTGCCGCGTTTCTGCTTCGAGGCTTTTGGTTAGGATGCTATTGCGCCCGCGGCAAGTCAAAAAGCGTTTGTCTTACTGATCGCATGCATTTGCCCTTGCTCCGGGCCTCTGCTGCGGTTTCGACCCAATCCATTGATTTAGCTTACAATCAGTAAGATTTGTAAATTGTATTCAGGGCACCATATTAATGCTGCGGCGAGCCTGAAAGCGAGAGCGGAGGCGAGAGCAGATGAATACCGGCCAGCTAGGCGGCACGTTACGGCCACTCCTCCTGGCTCTCGCGTTGCAGCCAGGCTTCGCGCAGGCTGTAGAGGCGCCAGCGCCGGCCCGGCTCCGCCGGTTGCGCAAGCACCGGAAAGCAAGCCCACGCAAAATCAGCCTCAGCTCGACACGACCGGGCTTCAGTCTCAAGCTCTGCTCTCAGCTATAGATAAAATCTTGAAGCGTGCCGCCGAGGAGCGAGGGGCGGTGAAGACGTTGCCCGAGCGGGACAGGTTCCTGTTTCCGCCCCTCTGGACGGAGACCCGCGAAGACCGCGAGACATCGGTTCGCGAGCTTCTCGACAGCGCGCTCGACATCGTTACCGATGCTCCGGTCTTGAAGCTGCAGGATGAGATCGCAAAGCAGCGGGAGAAGATTGCCGCGGCAAAGGACAGGATCGCCTCACTTCGCGAAAAGCGCTTGGAAGCATCCGAGTCGGGTCTGCTGCCGGGGATTTTTAGCGATACCCAGAGCTCGATCGACAAGACCATTGCCGGCTTGCAGGACGACATCAAGGTCCGGGAAGCCGATATCGTCCGGATGAAACAGGAAATCGGCAAGGCTTTGACGGCCGCTGGCGTCGACCTGTCCAAGGATAAGCTCGATCTCCTCCTCGACAGTGTGCTTGGAAGCCACCTTTTGAAATTGATGACGGCTTTCGAGGTTTCCAAAATCGCCGATCAGAAGCTCGCGACCCTGCTCAACCAGTCGGGCGACGATTTGAAGGCTGCGAGGCGGTACTTCGCGATGCACGCCGCGTTATTCGCAATGCTCGTAGAGGCGCAAGGGCTTCTGATAGATCAGATCGACACGGTTTATCTTGTCCGCCTTCAGAAAATCATGTCCGACATGGCAAAAACCGGCAGCGATACCCACCGCCTCCTGCAATCGCCGGCCCGGGAAGATCAGCGAAGGGTGCTCGAAGCGAACCTCAAGGCTCAGGAGACATCGCAGAAAGTTTCGGAATTCTATAAAGAATATCTCAGGAACGAGCGCCAGCTGCTTGCCGATTCGAGAAAAAGAACGGTGCTTGATTTACGCGTAGCCGACAACACGTTTGAAACCGTCGAAGAAAGCTTCCAACTGAAGCTGCTGATGGAGGACGCGAAGCCTTCTTTCGACGCTTTACACGGGTTGGAAGCCCCGGGGTTCGAGCAGATTTTCCGGAACGAAAATCTGAAACGCGAGTTCGAAAACCTTACTCGGAAGCTCGGCCCATCCTCCTAAAGCGTGTTTGGCTGAGTTGCCCCCGGCCGCCATTGCCAGCCTGCCCCTCGCCGCAGATGGAAGGCTATGCATATGGACTTCATCGGAAAGGCGTCTGTCGCAATGAATCAACACGGTTGCAAAAACGTCAACCGGGCTGTTGTTTGGCCTTCGGCAAGAGCCCATGTTGGTAGTATAGTAGGCCCTGAACTCATGACAGCGCAGGTACTCATGCAGCGGATCGTTCTCGCCCTGTTTGTCCTTGGAGCGGCCGCCGGGCTGGCTGCCGCCAGCGATTACGACTGTGCCTACGACCCCAAAGTTTCGCATATCTCAAGGATCATTGCGGCTGACTCGACTGGTGGCCCCGTCTACGGAGCCTCCGTGAACGATCCTGAAAGCAAATCTAATGCTAGAACCCTCGATTTGCACGACCATGAGGTCGTCCTGACATTCGACGACGGTCCGGGCTCCGGTACGACACAGACGGTTCTCGACACGCTGCAAAAGCATTGTGTGAAGGCGATATTTTTCTCCGTCGGCCGGATGGCGCTGGCAAACCCGAAGCTGATTCAAGAGGTTGAGCAGCGCGGCCACACCGTTGGCTCGCATACCTGGTCGCACCCTCGCGCCATGCACCAACTGTCACTGGACGATAATAAGCTCGAAATCGAAAAAGGGTTTGCTGCTGTTGAGAAAGCTGTCGGCAAGCCGATTGCACCGTTCTTCCGCTTCCCAGGCTTTCGGGATTCCCGTGCGGCGGTTACCTATCTCGCCAGCCGCAACATTAGCGTCTGGGCGGCAGACGTCATCTCCGGCGATACCGATCCCGGCGCCAACCCTGCGCGCATCACGAGAGACGCCGTTTCCCGCCTTCGCTCGCTTGGAAAAGGCATCATCCTCTTTCACGACATAAAAAAGCCAACGGCTGAAGCGCTGGACGGTATTCTCACCGAGCTTGAAAAGGATGGATACAAGTTCGTCGATGTCGTCTCGAACACGAACTACCAACCCAATCCGGAGCTGATGGCGCGCGCCGATGTGTTCCGCAACACGCCGGAGACCGCTACGATAACCGGGCGCTGGCTTGCCTCTCCGAAAGAGAAGGTGGAAGACGGCAGCGTCGATATCATGCATACCGAATGGGTCGACCTCCAAATCGCTAACGAAAAGCTTACCGGCGAAGCGAGCGGTCCCGCCGCACCTCCTGCACCAGCACAGCCCGCCACTCTTCACACCGCTAGCGGCTGGGCAACCGCCGGTAATGTTCGCTGACCCGAACCCCGCGGCCGGCGAAAACTCTCAAACATGACCCAAGATGAAGCTCTGCAAATTCTGAAAACCGGCGCCAATGTCTTTCTGACCGGCGAGCCCGGAAGCGGCAAGAGCTTCGCCGCTGCGCGCTATGTCAGCTATTTGCGCCGCGAGAACATCCCCGTGAGCATAACGGCGTCGACCGGTATCGCCGCGGCGCAGCTTGGCGGGACAACCGTTCATGCCTGGAGCGGCATCGGCACGCGCTCGCGTCTAACGCGCGCGGACCTGGATGCCATCGCGAAAAACCGGCGCGTTACCGATCGCATCAAAAAAGCCCGCGTCCTGATCGTGGATGAGGTTTCGATGCTTTCGGGCCAGACCCTTTCGGCTGTGAACCAAGTTTGCCAATTCGTGCGCAAGGCCAACGACCCCTTTGGGGGCTTGCAAGTCGTGCTCGTGGGCGACTTTTTTCAGCTTCCGCCCGTGGTGCGCCGCGATGAGCGCGCTGGCCCGGAAATGGACAGTCAGGACGAGGAAGACAATTCGCCCTTCGCCTATGCGTCGGCCGCATGGCGCGACCTCGATCCCAGCGTCTGCTATCTCACCGAACAGCACCGGCAGACCGACGCCGAGTTTTCGGGCCTGCTTTTGGCCATCCGATCCAACGCTTGCGGCAAGGCCGATATCGGCCTCCTCGCCAGCCGCCGGCTCGAGCACGATAGCCTTCCGCGCAGCATCACCAGGCTTTTCACCCACAATGTGGATGTCGACCGCATCAACCAGGCAGAGCTTCTGAAGCTTCCGGGCGAGGCCAGCAGCTTCTTCATGATGGCCACGGGGGACAAGCTCCTGGCCGAGGGCCTCAAACGCGGCTGCCTGTCGCCGGAGCGCCTGGACCTGAAAAAGGGCGCGGTGGTGATGTTCACGAAAAACGATCCGGACGGCCGCTTCGTGAACGGCACGCTGGGGGTTGTCTCGGACTTCGACAGCGAGGACGGCACCCCAGTGGTGGTGACTCGGAACGGCCTCACCGTCTTCGCCAAGCGCGCCGAGTGGAAAGTCAACGAGGACGAAAGCGTCAAGGCGGGCATCGAGCAAATTCCCTTAAGGCTCGCCTGGGCGATCACCGTGCACAAAAGTCAGGGCATGTCGCTCGACACCGCCGTTATGGACCTCAGCCACGCTTTCGAATACGGGCAAGGCTATGTGGCGCTTTCCCGGGTGCGTGCCTTGAGCGGCCTGCATCTTCTGGGCTGGAACGAGCGCGCCTTGCGCGTTCATCCGCTCGCCTTGGAAAAGGATGCTGACTTTCGCCGCGCCTCAGAAGCGGAGCGGGACCGGCTGGCGGCGAAGCGCAGCAAAGCGGACGCCCTGCAAACGGCTTTCGCCAAGGAGCTCAAAGGCGCCGAACCTGCGCAAGCAAAGCTGGTAGCGGTCGCGGGAGGGCGAACCGGCAGTGCCTATCGGAAGTGGACCGCGGAAGAAGATGCCGACCTGCAGGCGCGTTACAAGCGCGGCGAGAGCATCAAGGTCATTGCTGCCGCGCTGGGCCGTCAGGACGGCGGCATCCAGTCCCGGCTCGTAAAGCTTGGATTGATGCTGAAGTAGTTTCGAGCTTCGGGCTTAGACGTTGGCCTCCCTGCAGAGCGATATCATGTTGCTCTCAGCTGATGAGGAAATGCATGCAACACCGCGTTGCCGCCACAGGTGCTTCGTTTTTGCTGCGCAGACAGTCTGGGCCGGACAGAGTTTGGATGCCAAACGTGTGCAGCAGGAATTGGCGGCGAAGGTTCCCAGTACTTGGCAAATCCACGTAACGCAGCGGGACGGACATTTGCTTGGCTTCGTGACTCCGCCCTATCAGGAGGCATTCAATCTTTGGTACGAGCCCCAGAAGCTTCAGGAGAAGCTGCAAAGCCTATGTCCCGCGCCGCAGGATGCGATTTGGGGCCAATTGCCAGCAGCTATGGAATTGACACTCCAGCCAACAGTTGGCGGCAAATCCGCCGATAGCTTGCGCATCAGCTGCCTGCGCGCCTCCTGATTTTAACGGCGCGGGGCCATGGCCCCGAAAGGCTACTGCCGGCTGGCAGGAAAATATGGGAACCTTGTGGTGAGGAATGGCACAAGGCGGGGGGACGAGCATGGTTCTTGAATACCTCAAGCACGGCAGCAACGCCGCTTTGATCGTCTCGGCTGGACTAATAGCAGGTGCAGCGGCCGCCGGCTGGTTCCCGCTATCGATAGCCTGGGTGCTTGCCGGCGCTCTGTTCTTCTACTTGACCGAATACGGCACGCACAAATTCCTATTCCACACATCGCCGTCGAGGTTCCCATTCATTCTGCGCCTTCAGCACCGGCTGCACTACGACCATCATGTCGAACCTCAACGGCTGGACTTGCTGTTTCTGCCTCTATGGTACGTGGCGCCGAATTTCATTCTTGTGGGCCTGCTAGCTTGGGCCCTGTTTGGAGATTTGGGCACCGTGATTTCGCTCCTGCTTGGAGCGATATTGGCGCTTTTGCATTATGAGTGGGTCCATTATATCGCCCACATCCCTTACAGACCGCGTACAGCTTTCGGCCGGTGGATGAAGAAATATCATCTGTGGCATCACTTCAAGAATGAGCATTTTTGGTTCGGCGTGAGCAATCCCGCCATGGATTTCGTCTACCGGACTTACCGCTCGCCGGATGAAGTGACCCGGAGCACAACCGCGCGCGTGCTGCATCCTGAGGAGCAGCTGTAAGCACCCTCATTGCCGAAAGATGCCGATAGCGGGCCTCGCATCTTAAGCGTGTCCGCATTCGCCAGAGAATGCGGCAAGCCTTGCGGGATGACAGCGGACGCATTTTCTGCTTTCTATGCCACCTCTTCAAAGGGCAGCGGGCTCTATGCATCCAATCATCTCAGTCTCGAACCTTACCAAGAAATACGCTTCGGGGCTTGAGGCGCTGAAGAGCGTGGACCTCGACATCAAGCGCGGCGAGATCTTTGCGCTGCTGGGTCCGAACGGGGCCGGCAAGACGACGCTGATCGGCATCATCTGCGGCACCGTGAACGCTACAAGCGGAACCGTTACGGTCGATGGGCACGACATCAACAAGAATTACCGCGCCGCCCGTGCGCTTATCGGGCTTGTCCCGCAGGAACTTGCCACCGACACCTTCGAAACCGTCTGGAATACGGTCTCGTTCAGCCGGGGGCTGTTCGGGCTCCCGGCAAGCCCAGCGCACATCACCAAGGTGCTGCAGGACCTGTCGCTGCTGGAGCGGCGGGCCAGCAAGATCATTACACTCTCCGGCGGCATGAAGCGGCGTGTCATGATTGCGAAGGCGCTCGCCCATGAGCCGCAAATCCTGTTTCTCGACGAGCCGACGGCCGGCGTGGACGTGGAACTGCGCAAAGGCATGTGGGAACTCATCCGGGAGCTGCGCGCAAGCGGTGTCACCATCATTCTCACCACGCATTACATCGAAGAGGCCGAGGAGATGGCCGACAGGATCGGGGTCATCAACAAGGGCCGGATCGTCGTCGTGGAGGAGAAGGCCGAACTTATCCGCAAGCTCGGGCGAAAGCAGCTCACGCTCGACCTGCAAAAGCGGCTCGACACGCTTCCCGCAGGCCTTAACGGCCACCGTTTGATCCTGAGCGAAGATGGGTGTCACCTCATTTACACCTATGACAGCCAAGGCGAGCGCACCGGCATTACGTCGCTTTTGCAGGATTTGAATGAATCGGGCATCCGGTTCAAGGATCTGAGCACGCAGCAGACCTCGCTCGAGGATATCTTCGTCGGTTTGGTGAGCCAGAAATGAACGTATGGCGGTCCGTCATCCCGTGCGCGCTGCGGCGTGTTATGCTGCCGCCTTTTTTGTCATCCCGGAACGGCGCTCGCGCGGTATCCGGGATCATAAAGGGCTCCGGCAATCGTAACGATCCCCGTGTCTGCAGAGCACCGCTTCGCGATGCACTGCGCACGGGATGACGATAGAAAGTTTGGAAACCAAAAATGAACTGGCGGGGCATTTGGGCGATCTACAAATTCGAGATGGCGCGCACCAGGCGGACGCTGATGCAAAGCATCGTCTCGCCCGTCATCTCGACGTCGCTTTATTTCGTGGTGTTTGGCTCGGCCATCGGCTCGCGGATCACCAGCATCGAGGGCGTGAGTTACGGCGCTTTCATCGTGCCGGGGCTCATCATGCTGACGCTGCTCACGAACAGCATCGCCAACGCCTCTTTCGGCATCTATTTCCCGCGCTTCATCGGCACGATTTACGAGATCCTGTCGGCCCCCATCTCGTCCGTGGAGATCGTGCTCGGCTATGTCGGCGCGGCGGCGACCAAATCCGTCATCCTGGGCCTCATCATCCTTGCGACCGCCGGCTTGTTCGTGCCGCTTCAGATCGCGCACCCGCTCATGATGCTGGTGTTCCTGCTTTTGACGGCGGTCACGTTCAGCATGTTCGGCTTCCTGATCGGCATCTGGGCCGACAATTTCGAGAAGCTTCAGGTGATCCCGCTGCTCGTAATCACGCCGCTGACCTTTCTCGGCGGGAGCTTCTACTCGATCCGCGTGCTGCCGCCGTTCTGGCAGAAGGTGACGCTGTTCAACCCCGTCGTGTACCTCATCAGCGGCTTCCGCTGGAGCTTCTACAGCATCGCCGATGTGAGCGTCAGCGTAAGCCTCGCCATGACCGCGGTGTTCCTGGCACTCTGCGCGGTTCTGGTCTGGCGAATTTTCAAGACCGGCTACCGGCTCAAAACTTAAAGGGCTGACCCGGCCATCGAAATCGAATTGCGCTCGGCGCTGCTTGCTCCTGGATGGCCGCATCAAGTGCGGCCGTGGCGGTGGGAGGCTCCTTCAGCGCGGCGCCGTGCTCAGGGCGCCGTCGACGCGGATTCAGCGCCGTTAGCATTTCATCCCTCGTCGGCGATGAAGTTGAAGCCTGTCCCGTAAACGGTAATGGCGGCGCTGCCAGGCAGCATATACGGGCTCGAAATGCGCACTGCGATCACGCCGTCGTAGCCCGCTGCGGCCGCCTTTTGCTTGAGGAGTTCTATAGCTTGAGCCGTAACCCGGTCGAGCACCCCTTCGTAGCGGCGCATTTTGCCACCGATGGCGTTCGTGATCGCCTCGCGGATATCGCGGAGCAGGTTCGCGGCGAGAACGGCGTTGGCATAGATCAGCTCGCCTTCCTTGATACGCTGTCCGCTCAAGCTTTCAACCGTGTAGATTTGCACCGGCCCCTCCGGAAGCTTAGCGCGGGCGCTGACTTTTCTGCTCTTTGATCACGATCTGGGGCCGGCTGAAAAGCAGCCTGCGGAGCCAAGACAAAAGCAAGAGTAGCACAAAGCCCGCGAGCGCGAGTGAGAGCCAATAACGCTGCCAAAATACGCGATAGCCGACATCGCCGTTGCGCACGAGCTCGGCATCCTTGACGATGCGGCCATAGCTGAACAGGCTCGCATCTTCGTGAATGACCATGTTCAAGGCCGCGAGCTGGTCCCGGCTGCCATAGATCGCCTGCTGCAACCCTTCGCCGGACAATTCCCCCATCACGGAGGGCGTTTCGCTCACCGCGTGCTGTAAGGCGCGCGCAGCACCTGGCTCCAGGCGGCGCTCGTAATCGGCAAAGGCAGCCAGCTGCCGGTCGCTAAGCCTGCGCGCAAAATCCCGCACCTGATCGGCTGGCATGTTCAGAATGAGATCGCGTTCTTGCGGTGTCAGGTTGGCGATGCGGCCCAGCGCGATCCTGTCGTTCAGCGACAGGAGCTTCTCGAGTGTTTCATGGCTCAGCCCTTCGGCCGGAAGCCAGCGATAGATGCCGGTATCCACCACACGAGGCAAATCCTGGCCCGCAACCGCCTTCCAGCGCAGCGCATCGCCGATGGAGTTCCGCTCGGTCGCAATCGTCAGCCCGGCGTCGTCGAGATCGAGCAGCGCCTTGCTCAGGGAACCGTCGGCGGCGCGCGCGAAGATGCGGTTTTCGCCCTCGCTCGAATAGAGGATGCCGACGATCTGCCCGAGTTTGCTCAGCTGATCGAGGCGTGTGTCCTTCAGGAGTCCGGCGAAGTCCGGGTTCTTTTCGCTAAGCGACAGCAGCAGCTTGTACTTTTGCTTGAAGTCGAGCCAAACCGCATAAATCCTGTCCGCGGTTTCCTGCGCGATGGTCCCTACTTGCTGGGTGATGTCGGCCTGGATCGTCTTGCCGATCTCGTCCTTGATGACGGCTTTCGTCTCGTCCGACTTCATGCGCTCGGAAACGATTGGAAACACACCCTCCCCGGCCTCGTAAATATCCTTGGCGATAAGCGCAAGCCCGATAAGCCCGGCAACCGACGAGATGATCCGGCTGGCGACGACCCCTGCAATCCGGTCTCCGATACCTTCGACGACACCTGCGATGACGCGGCGTGTGACGAGGATCACGATGCCCGAGATAGAAGCCGCATTGTTGAGAACGAGGTCGGAGGTTCCGATTTTGATGGCAGGCTGCTCGGCCTTCGCTTCCAGGTTCTTCTGGCTCTCCTGGGCAAAGACCTGAGCGATCGCACCGCCATAACGCGATTGCAGCGCAGTCTGAACGCAGGCGACGATCGGATTGGAAACCTTTGAGGTTGCGGCCTCGATCTGCGCGCCGGCATCTTTGGCAACACCGGTGGCGAGCTCGTCAAGTGCCGCCTTGAACCCTTCGGAATTGTAAGTCCGGTCTGCGACGGCGGTGGCGTAACGCCCGGCGGACGATTTGCTCACGGTGGAATAGGCGCGGTCGAGCCAGCTCGAATCGGCGCGCACCGCGGCAACGGCGGCATCTACCTCGCGGTCGATCCGCGCGCTCACATCGTCCTTAGTCCAATATTTGTTGACGAGGGCCGGATAGTCGATGGTGGTGAGTTCAGCCTTGAGATTGGTCGAGGCAAGCTCGCGGATACGGTCGCGCACATCGGCGTCGTTTAAGGCGCGGCACTCGTCGATGGTCACGACGGGCGCGGGCTGACTCTGGGCAAAAGCGACGCCCGGCGCCTGGCATAAGAGGCCCGAGACAGCGCCCCACGTCAGTGTCCACGCGAATGATTTGCGCATAACGGCCCCAGGCTAAGCGTTTAAATAGGGGATATGAGGATCGGGCTGCAACCCCGCTAACATAGAGGCGGAATTGAAAATAAAAAGCAGTCTTTTCGTTCAGGCTTGATCGCCCTCAAGAAGCTCCAAACCCTCTAGCATCGCGCGCTCCCAAACGGGGCGGAAGCTCCGGCGGTGATGACAGCAGGTACCGTGCAGCTTCAGCGCGGCAGCGTGTTCCCGAGTCCCATAGCCCTTGTTGCGCTCCCAGCCGTAAAGCGGAAATCCGCAGGCTAGATCGCGCATGATGCGGTCGCGCGTCACCTTCGCGACGATGGATGCCGCCGCGATGGATATCGAGAGCGTGTCTCCGCCAACCAGAGCCTCCGCCGGCATATCGAATTTCGGGTAGCGGTTGCCGTCGACGAGCACCGCACAGGGTTCTTCGGAGAGATTCCGGACGGCTTCGCACATGGCGGTGTGCGTGGCGTGGTAGATGTTGATCTCGTCAATGGTCTCCACGCCCGAGATGCCGATCCCGACATAGGCGGCGGCCAGTATTTTTGGGAACAGCGCTTCCCGGACTTCAGGGGAGAGCTGCTTGGAATCGTTGATCCCTGCCGGTGCCTTTCCCGCAAAAATAACCGCTGCCGCTACGACCGGGCCTGCCCAGGGCCCGCGCCCCGCTTCGTCGACGCCCGCGATCAGCCCGCCATATTTGCGCTGGAGCGCAAGATCTGGGCGTCTGGTGGGCTTTGAGGTTTTCGAAGCAGGCGGCATGCCTGCCTTTTAGCCGCTCGGCCGCCCCAAGCAAGGGTGGAAACCGCGATGCCGGCAGTTTTCTTGCGCTTAAGGCTGCCTTTTGATCACACATCGAACAAGCTAAGCTGCGCTGCGCCTGGAAGCCGGAACAGATCGCTGCGCAATCTCAGCTGGCGCTGGTTCAGGCCGAAGCGCTTCAGCGCAAGCTGGAAACGCGCCGCGATTTGTGCGGCGTAGGCTCCGGTGCCGGTCTGCCGTTCGCCGAAGCGCGAAACGTAATCCTTGCCGCCTCGCGCCGAGCGCACAAGCGACATCACCCGCCTCGCGCGGTCCGGAAATTCGGCCTCAAGCCATTCCTGAAACAGCGCACTGATTTCAAGAGGCAAGCGAAGCAGTACATAGCCGGCTTCGCTCGCTCCGGCTGCAGCGCAGGCTTCGAGAATGCGTTCGAGCTCATGGTCGTTAAGCGCCGGTATCAAAGGCGCTGTCAAAACGCCAACGGGGACGCCGGCTGATGAAAGGCGGCGGATAGCCTCGATCCGCTTCTCTGGCGTGGAGGCGCGCGGCTCCATTTTGCGCGCAAGCCTGCGTTCAAGCGACGTTACCGACAGCGTCACTTTCACCAAACCGCGGCTGGCAAGACTTGAGAGAATATCGAGATCCCGCACCACCAGAGCGGACTTGGTCACGATCGCTACGGGATGTCCAAAGCGGTCAAGAACCTCAAGCACGCTGCGCGTAATCTTTCGCTCGCGCTCGATGGGCTGATAGGCGTCGGTATTCGCGCCGAGCACAACCGTTGCGGCCGTATAGCCGGGCCGCGACAGCTCCTTCTCCAGGGCATCCGCCGCATTCACTTTCGCGGTAAGCTTCGTTTCGAAATCCAGGCCCGCCGAATAGCCCCAATAAGCGTGGCTCGGGCGCGCATAGCAATATATGCAGCCGTGCTCGCAGCCGCGATAGGGATTGATCGACCGGTCGAAGCCGAGATCGGGCGAGGCGTTGGTGGCGATGATGGTTTTCACCACCTCTTCCCGCACCTCGGTCTTAAACGGTTCCAACTCGCCAAGGCTTTCCCAGCCATCGTCGAAATGCTCGCGGCACTCCGGCTCGAACCGGCCTGTAGCGTTGGATACCGCGCCACGCCCGCGCCTGCGGCCCTGTTCGACCCGTTCAGCCTCGCTCGCGTTCCTTGCTTCTTTCCAGGCCATAGAAGCTAACATAGCGTGCCGATGAGAACATATAAAGAACATTTTGGCTCCCGCCTACGGCGATTCAACGCATCATGTTGAGCTGAGCGGAGCCTTGCCTCTTTGGACGCGATAGCGCTAAAATGAAACTCGCGCGAGTGCATCAAGAAGAAAATTTTCTCACTTTCCCCGCGCGCTTTGGTGACATGATGATTTCGGTCATTATCCCGACGCACAACGATGCCCGGACCCTGACGGCGGCTCTTCAGTCCGTGCTGGACGCAGCCATCGACGGCCTGGTGAGCGAGGTGATCCTAGCCGACTGCGGCTCTACCGATGCCACGCTCGAAATTGCCGACGCGGCGGGTGCAACCGTGATAGAGGCGGGGTGCGGGCAGCAGCTTCTCGCCGGTGCCCAGGCCGCACGTAAGCCCTGGCTCCTTTTCCTAAAGCCCTGCGCCGCGATGGAAAAGGGCTGGGAGAATGAGGCAGGGGCCTTCATCTCCAAGGGCGAGAAGGGCGCCGCTGTGTTCCGTTTCCGGCTCGCCGGGGAGGGCGTTTGGCCGAGGCTACGTGAGAGTTTCCACGCCATTCGCGCGCGCACCTTCCACCTGCCCGACTGCTGCAACGGATTGCTGATCCCAGCCAGGCTTATCGATTCGATTGGCGCCGCTTCAACGCCGCCGGTCGAAGAGATCGACCTTATGCGGCGGCTGGGCCGCGGGCGCGTGTCCATGCTGAAAGCGGCGGTGATTGCAAACGCAGCGCGGGCTTGAGCGGTCCGGTGCGCCTCGGAACAATCGCCGGAGCCGCGGATTAGTGCGGAAGGCTGGCTAGGGGCGTTCTGTCCAAGCCTTAGCGATGCTTGTTAAATGATAACGCTTTATTCCTACCCGGACCTGTTTGGGGTTGCGGATAATAACCCTTACGGGCTCAAAATCTTCGCCTTCCTCAAATTGTGCAATCTGCCCTTCCGGCACGCCCGCGTGCTCGACAGCAAGGACGCGCCGCGCGGCCAGCTCCCCTACATCGAAGACGGCGGCGAGCTTATTGGCGACAGCGATGCGATCGTCGCGCATCTCATCGAGAAATACGCTCTTACCATCGACGCCGCGTTGAATCCCGCTAAACGCGATACCGGTCTCTTGGTCAGGCGGATGCTCGACGACCTCTACTGGGTCATGTCCTATTCGCGCTGGAAAGATGACCGGTATTGGCCGGAGTTCCGGGATGCGTTCCTGAGGGCGCACGCCAGCGTGGGGGCCGATGCTCTAGAAGCCGCCCGCAACTATAATTTCCAAAGATATTACTATCAGGGTATCGGGCGCTACGAGCCCGCTGCCGTTTATGAAAGAGGCTTGGCTGACCTGAAGGTGCTGGCTCATCTCGTGCCCGCGGACGAATATCTGTTCGGCCCGGCGCCGTGCAGCGCGGACGCCGGCATCTACGGATTTCTCGCCAATATCTATTTTTATGGGATCGAAACCCCGCTCAAGGCCTGCGTCGCGGCACATCCCAATCTCGTACGCCACTGTCTTGCCCTGCACGCCGCAGTGTCAAATCCACAATAGGCAAATGTGCGTGAAGTCAATCCGGCATCCTTTCTGCACGCATCAAAGTATTGTAGCCTACGCTCCCGCTTAAGAGCGAGGCGCCCCGGCCACTTGGCGGACACGCGGGCTTCTCATAGCGGGGAAAAAAACTTAGGGAGAAAACCAAAATGCGCCGGATCATTACAATGAGTGCGGTGTCGGCCGCAGTTATTACGCTCACAATGAGCGCCGCTTTCGCGCAGCAGTTCGGTACCGCGGCCGAAGCCAAGGCGATGGCGGAGAAAGCCATGGCGGAAATGAAGGCCAACCCCACAGCGGCTATGGCCAAATTCAATGACCCCAGCGGCGGCTTCAAGGATCGCGACCTCTACGTGTTCTGTTTCAATTTGGACACGGGCAAGTTCGACGCCCACGCAAATAAAGCGCTTGTGGGCACGGATGTCCGCTCCCTGAAAGAAAAGGACGGCGCAGCGTTGGGTCAAAAAGTGTACGACGCGGGCAAGGGAGTGAAGGAAGGAGCCACCGTCACCGTTGACTACAATTTCCCGAAGCCTGGCACCACCAACCCCGTACCGAAGGAGTCGTTCATCTTCCGGGTTGGCGGCGAAGGCTGCGGGGTCGGCTACTACAAATAGATATACACTGGCAAGGTTCTGCCTCGCCTCATTGCAGATGCTCCATGAGGCGCGGCATGATCTCCACCATGTTGCAAGGCCGGTGGCGGAAATCGAGCTGGGAGCGCAGGATCAGCGTCCAGGCATCCTTGCAGGCGCCGGGCGAACCGGGCACGCAGAAGATGTAGGTGCCGCCCGCGACGCCCGCGAGCGAGCGCGACTGGATGGTCGATGTGCCGATCTTTTCGTAGCTCAGCATGTGCATGAGTACGGAAAAACCGTCGATCTCCTTCTCGAATAGCGGGCGGACCGCCTCGGGCGTCACATCGCGCCCTGTTAGCCCAGTGCCGCCCGTGGTGATAACCGCGTCAACGGCAGGGTCCGCGATCCAAGCCTTGATCTGGCTTTGAATTTGCTCAACCTCGTCCTTCACGATGGCGCGCGCCGCGAGCTCATGCCCGTCCGATCGCAGCATTTCGGCAAGCAGCGCGCCGGATTTGTCCTCCTTGGGTGTGCGCGTGTCGGACACGGTAAGCACCGCGATCCGCACGGGCTTAAACGGCAGGCTCTCATCAATCCGTGACATGGGCATCCCCCTATCCTCACAAAGCGGCTTAGCAACCGGCCTCTACGGCAGAAATATCAACAGCATATAAGTGCCAAAAACGATGAGATGCACGAACCCATAAAGAATATTGGTCCGGCCGGTTCCGAAGGTCAGCGTGCTCACAAGCAGCGTCAAAAGGAGAAGTACGGTTGCTTCGGAATTCAGGCCCAAGACCAGATCGCGTCCGAGATAGAGGCTAATGCCGGCAACGGCCGGCACCGTCAGGCCAATGGTCGCCAAAGAAGAACCCAGCGCCAAATTGATGCTGCGCTGGAGCTGATTGGAATAAGACGCCCGGATTGCTGTAACGGCTTCAGGCAGGAGTACCAGGAAAGCCACGGCGAACCCTGCCAAGGCGGGCGGCGCCTCTTTGGCGGCGAGTGCGGGCTTGAGATAGGATGCGAATGTCTTCGCTAACAACACTGAGCCAACAAGGGAAGCTATGAGCAGAAGCGCGGGTTTCCATGCCGGAATGCGTTCCCCGGCTTCCCATTCTGGCGCGGCCTTTGGATCCTCTGAAATGAAGTACTCTTTGTGCCGCACCGTTTGTATAAAAAGGAACACGGCGTAAAGCAGAATCGTGACCGCAGCCTCAAAAAGGAGTTGCGCCGGGGCGAGTGTCGGGCCGGGCGTGGTGATTGTGTAGTCCGGGAGTATAAGCGTCAGCACCGACAGGACGGTCAAGACGGCCAGATAAGCGCTTGCCCCCTTCACCTCGAAATCCTGTTCCCGATGCCGGATGCATCCGACAAGAATGCAAAGGCCCACAAGGCCATTGCAGACAATCATGATGACGGAAAAGACCGTATCGCGGGCAAGAGCCATGTCGCCCTTCTCGCCAAAGGCAACAGGAATGATGAGTGCAACCTCGATGATTGTCACCGAGATGGTTAGAACAAGGGTGCCGAAGGGCTCTCCGATGCGATGCGCCAGCGTCTCGGCGTGAGCTACGGCTGACATCACTGCCAGAAGCAGAACCGGGAGCACGAGCCCAAGGCCAGCCGGCGGTTGCAGGGCCAGCCCGGACCGCGTCGCAAACAGAAGCCCTGCATAGAAAACAAGTGCAAGGACGGGGACAATCGCCTGCCGCGCTAGGCTCGAATTGCCGGAGCCCCGCTTCGTACTCATGAGGCACCCCTATCCAGTGCCTCCTGAATAGAAAGAAGGTCGCGCCAGGCAAGCCGCTTGGCAATGGGGTTCCGCAAGAGATAGGCCGGGTGAAGCGTCGCCATGGCGCGGGTGCCGGCATAGCTCAGCCATTTGCCGCGCAGCTTCATGATGCCTTCCGTGGCGCCGGTCAGTTGTTTCGCCGCGGCATTGCCGAGGAAAACCAGAATCTCTGGATGCAGCAGCTCGATCTGGCGCTCGACGAAGGGCTGGCACACCTGAACCTCTTCCGGGGAAGGCGTACGATTGCCGGGAGGACGCCAGAACACGAGGTTTGTGATGTAGACGTCCGCCTCGGTAAGGCCGATTGCCGCGAGCATGCTGTCAAGAAGCTGGCCCGCCCGGCCGACGAACGGCAAGCCCTTGGCGTCTTCGTCCTTGCCGGGAGCCTCGCCGATCAGCATGATGCGCGCGTCCAGTGAACCTCTCGAAAGGCAAAGCCGCGAGGCGGTCTTTTTGAGTGAACAGCCTTCGAAGGCTTCGAGCAGCGAGCGCAGCTCGCCAAGATCGAGGGCGCCCCTGGCAAGCTCGCGCGCAGTCATGACACCCGCCCCCGCGCCTTCGATAACAGGCTTGGGAGCCGCTGGCGCGGTTTCTTGCCGCGGCGGCAGCTTGCGTTCTTGCTGGGTCTGCTTGGCCGCCGGTGCGGCTGCCTCAACGGAGGGGCTGGCAATCAGCCTCAGCGGAGCCACGTCAGCGTACCATTCCTGAGGCGCCTCGGCGATAGCCTCGCTAGCCCCCATTGCCTGATACCATTCGAGCAAGATCGCCGCGTCTGGCGCCGCAATATCCATGCGGGCATAGTGACACGCTGCGTCAAATAATCAAGGTAGCGCAGCCATATGTTTCCATGTACGAAACCGTTCGCAGGAAGCCGGATTCCGCCGCGCTGGAGGACAAGATGGTCAATAACGCACAAGCCGGGGCTGCCGCGCAGGTTGAGCTGCCCGAACGGGAGACCATGGAATTCGACGTGGTAATCGTCGGCGCGGGGCCTGCGGGTCTTTCGGCCGCGATCCGGCTGAAACAGCTCGCGGCGGAAAACGGCGGGGATGTCTCGGTGGTGGTGCTCGAAAAGGGCTCCGAAGCGGGCGCGCATATCCTGTCGGGCGCCGTCATCGATCCCATCGGCCTCGATGCCGTGGTCCCGGATTGGCGCCAGGATGGCGCGCCTGTAACCCAAAAGGTTACGGCTGACCGCTTCCTCTACCTTAGGCCTCATGGCGATATCCCGCTGCCGAATTTCCTATTTCCGCCGCTGATGTCGAACCACGGCAACTATATTGTGAGCCTTGGCGACGTGGTGCGATGGCTTGCCGCAAAGGCCGAGGCGCTGGGTGTTGAAATCTATCCAGGTTTCCCGGGGGCGGAGATCTTGAGAGACGGCGACGGCACCGTCATCGGCGTCGCTACGGGCGATATGGGTCTCGACCGCGAGGGCAAGCCGAAAGACGAGTTCGTGCGCGGCATGGCGCTGCACGGCAAATACACGCTGTTTGCGGAAGGCGCACGCGGCTCGCTGTCTAAGAAACTCATCCGCATGTTCGATCTCGATGTAGACAGCGAGCCGCAGAAATTCGGCATCGGGCTCAAAGAGCTTTGGCAGATCGAACCGCAGAACCACCGGCCGGGGCTCGTGCAGCATACGTTCGGCTGGCCGCTTAACAACCGCACCGGCGGCGGCTCGTTCATGTATCATTACGGCGACAACCTCGTCTCCGTAGGTTTCGTCGTCCACCTCAATTACCAGAACCCCTATCTCAATCCTTTCAAGGAATTCCAGCGCTTTAAGACCCACCCGGCGATCGCGCCCACCTTCGAGGTCGGCAAACGCATCGGCTATGGAGCGCGCGCACTCACCGAGGGCGGATGGCAGTCCATCCCAAAGCTCGTCTTTCCGGGCGGCGCACTGATTGGATGCGGTGCGGGCTTTATGAACGTGCCGCGCATCAAGGGCTCCCACAACGCCATGCTTTCGGGCAAGTATGCCGCCGAAGCGGCATTCGCGGCCATCGGAGAAGGCCGGAGCGGCGACGAGCTCGAGGCCTATGAGCGGGCTGTCCGCACCGGCCCCATCGCCCGCGACCTCAAGCGGGTGCGCAACGCAAAGCCGCTGCTGTCGAGGTTCGGGACGGCGCTCGGAACAATGCTAAGCGGCGCCGATATGTGGCTCAACACGCTCTCGACCGCACTTACCCCGACCCTGAGACATGGAAAGCCGGACTACGCAGCGCTGAAGCCAGCGAAAGACTTCAAACCCATCGATTATCCTAAGCCCGACGGAAAGCTCACTTTCGATATTCTGTCTTCGCTCCCTCTCTCGGGTACAAATCACGCCGAAGACCAGCCGGTCCACCTCGTTCTGGCAGACCCGAAACTTCCGATCCGCGATAATCTTCCACTCTATGCCGAACCGGCGCAGCGCTATTGCCCGGCTGCGGTCTATGAGGTGATCGACGGCAAGGACGGCAGGCGGCATTTCCAGATCAATTCGCAAAACTGCCTGCATTGCAAAACCTGCGATATCAAGGACCCCGCCCAGAACATCAATTGGGTGACGCCAGAAGGGGGAGGCGGGCCTAACTATGCAGGAATGTAGGCCCGATTTTCCTGACGCAGAACCGGTTTGCCTCGAAGAGGCCGGACTAGCAGCCAGCGTAGAAATTGGCAGGAGCGCTCCAGTCGAAACGGGCTCCTATCTCGCCGGCGCCGCATGGGCATTGCTTGCAATCTCGATTTGGGCCGGCTGGTTTGTTTCAACCCGGTTCAGCGTCTCGTCCAACCTCACCGCCTACGACCTGGTCGCGCTCCGCTTTGGCGTCTCGGCCGTGATCTTGCTGCCTGTTGCAATACGATTGCGCTTCGGAATAGGCCTGCTGCGGTGGGGGACGGCGCTTGCGCTCTTCGCGGGCTCGGGCGTCGTCTACAGCGTTTGTGTGATCGTCGGACTGACCTTCGCTTCCGCCGCCGGAGGCGCAGCGCTGACACCCGGCGTGATGCCAATGGCGACCGCGCTTTTGAGCGTGCTCATTCTGAAGGAAAGGCTCACGCAGAGCCAGCTCGGCGGGTTGGGCCTGATCCTTGGGGGCGTTTTTCTGATCGCGGGGGTGGGTCTCTTTCATGGAACGCAAGGCGCATCTGCCGGCCACATCCTGTTCGTGACGGGAGCTTTCCTGTTTGCGGGCTACTCGATCGCCCTCCGCCGTTCGGGGCTCACCGGAATGGAGGCAGCAGCGCTGGTCTCGGTCTGGTCATCCGCCGTTTATCTGCCGGTGTATATCATTTCGCTGCATCCGCGGCTTTTGGCGCTGCCGGCGTCGCAGATCGTGTTTCCGGCTCTCTATCAGGGCGTAGTGACGAATGTGATTTCCCTCGTCGCTTATGCCCGCGCCGTAGCAATCTTGGGTCCTTCCAGGGCCTCGCCCTTCGCCGCACTCATCCCGGCAGTCACGGCTCTTCTGGGCATTCTCGTTCTCGGCGAGCATCCCGCGAGCGCGGATTGGGCCGGCATCGCATGCGTGAGCGCGGGCGTGTATCTGGCATCGGGCGCGCCCCTGCGATGGGTTGCGAAAATTGTACATAAGCAAAGTTGATTGTATGCCGAATCAAATCTTCATGCTGCAATTCTAGTGTGGCGTCCCGCAATTGCCTTCACCATTTGCGGCCAGGCGCCGTAGGCAATTGCGGGAATAAGCCACACTGGAGCTTTGGATCTGCTAGTGTCCCTTTGTTTCCGAATTGCCGTGCGAGCGTGCGGGAAACGGGGCGGCATTCCGGAGACGGGACATTTGTGACATGTTCCGGCTTTCCAGGAGAGCCCGCAGCACTTATTGTGCCGCTGCGCGTGTAACGATGCCGCGACCGTTGCCCAAAAGGCTAATGAGATCATGAACGATCGTTCCGCAGGATACGCCGAGCTTCCGCGCTCCGCCTACCTGGATCATACATTAAGGCGGGCCCGCAACGCAGCGGAGCAGCGCTCGCACCGTTATGTTACGCTCGATCACCTGCTGCTGGCGCTGCTCGACGACCCGGATGCGGTCGCACTGCTTCAGGCGGCTGGCGCGGATATTGCCATCATTCAGTCTACGATCACCAGTGCGATAAACAACAAGATGGCAGCCCTGGTCGATCCGAGCGGCAAGCCTCCGAGCTTCAGCTACAAGTTCGATACCCTGTTTGCGGGAGCGTCCGAGGACGCAATACGTGCTGGCCTGAGGCAGATCGACGGTGCCCTTGCGCTGATCGCGGTGGCCAAAGATCCAGAGAGCCATGCATCGGCGATCTTGGCAGGGAATGGGTTTTCTGTGCAGGCGGCAGTGAACGCTTTTTTTAACGCAGCCCCAGCCCCTCAGCCCTCGTACTCCCCAGCGCAGGCCTTGCCCCCGCCTCCTCCCCGGATGGAAATGGCGCTGGCGAGGCCGGAGCCACAACGCCGAGCCCCTGCTCTGCCGGCTGCCGGCGGAGCATTAGTGGCAAGCCCGGTGGCAGACTCCGGCGAGAACCTTGTCGAGGACATGCTGGCAACGGTTCGCAATATCCTCGACGCGGAGCAGCGCTTGCCCTCTCCGGCTGCTCCTTCGCTTTCCTTGCCGCTACCTGCGCCGGGAGGAAGCCAGCCGCGCTTTGAGCCCCAATTGCGGGCCGAGGTAGATCGCCAGCGCGGCCCTTCCGAAAGTCGCGGCAGCCAGGGTCCCTATCAAGGGCAGGAGCGCAGCAATCCCGCACCCCGCCTTCAGCCGCCGCCGCGGCCGGCACTTCCTCCGCCAGAACGGCGGGGAACGGCCCCACCCCGTCCCGGTGGGTTCTCCGAGGCGCCGCAGGCCAATTTCGATCTCCAGGCACCTGCCGAGCCTCCCGCCAAAAAGCGTAAAGGCAATAGTCCGGCCCAGCGTAGCCCGGCCGAGCCTGCCGGTCCTCTGGCGAAGCTGCCTGAGAATTTTCCCCGCAAAGCCCGCCTGGCCCGAGGCGAACTCGTAAAGATCCGGCTCAGCAAAGAGGAGGCCGTCCAGCTCTTTGCGCGCGTTCCCCGGCGCGGCGCGCCTTCGCAGGGCATGGAGGCCATGCCCGCTTGCCGCGCGGTCACCATCACGCTGTCCGCACCCGAAGGGGGCTTCTTTATCGAGACCGCCGCGCCAGAGACCCAGTGGATCTTCAACCGGCAAGGGACGGCTGGCGAGGAGGCTTTCGGAACTTGGGGCTGGGCCGTGGTCCCCAACGAGACTGGTTCGCACGTTCTCTCCGTGTCGATTTCAGCGCGAGACCTGGATGCGAACGGTCTTTCAAGCGACCTTCGATTGCCCGCGCAAACAGTCAAAGTCCACGTTCGCGGGAATTTCGGCCGTTTGCTCTGGGGCTTGTTCCGGGCGCTGTTATTGCTGCTTACGGGCAGCGCGCTCACGGTCGGTGTTTGGTATGTGCTCAAGGTTATGGGAAAGCTTCCCCATTAGAGGCGCCGGGCCAAGAGCAAAGGAGGGGATATGACACGCCTGCTACTCTTTGCGATAGCGTTAATTCCGTTGGCGCCCGCCCTGGCCGGCGAGGTGCCGTTTGCTGCCCCGCCTTTGACGGTCCAAGGCCAGCCGGGCGCGCCGGTGCCGGCCCTCGGCGACATTATGGGGAAGATCCAATTCCGGCATATCAAGCTTTGGTACGCGATAAAAGAGCGTAACTGGGGCCTAATGGACTACGAGCTGGACCAAATCAAAGACAGCTTCAATAACGCGGTTATTCTTTACCGCAATATTCCGGTTGAGTTCATCGTTGCAGCAGACGAGCCGCTCTCCGCGCTGCAAAAGGCCGCCAACATGAAGGACGGCTCGAAATTGGAGCGGGATTACGCCGCCCTGACGGCCGCCTGCAACAGCTGCCACAAGGCGGCCGGCGTTGGCTTTATCGTTATGAAAACGCCAACGTCTTTCCCATTCGGCGACCAGGAAATCGCGCCGCAGAGGAAGTAGCGCTCGACTGACATTTCCGGGCTTGGCCGGGCCATAACATATTGAACGCATTGTTTTTATTCTGGATGGCAGCATCAAGTGCGGCCATGACAAACGAGTGAAGCCAAAAGCTTACGTAATTCCCGCAAGCCGGGCGATGGCCCGGACAAGCGGCTCGGCGGTGTACGTAATGATCCACGAAATCACATTGAGATCGACGCCGAGATTCTGCCCGATAAGCGGAAGAATGAAGATCAAGCCGATCATAATCGGCAACCCATAGGGTTCGAGCTCCTGAAGAGGCATCGCGAGTGCCTTCGGAAGAAGCCCGACGGCGACGCGGCCGCCATCAAGCGGGGGCAGCGGGATCATATTGAAAACAGCCAGCACAACGTTGATGACGATGGCGTTTGCGAGGTTCTGGGCGACCCAAGGAGCGGCATTGCCCGGAAGGTAGACGGCAAGATGGAACAGCAACGCTGCGGCGATGGCGAGGGCGATATTCATCCCGGGACCGGCGAGAGCGACCCAGACCATATCGCGCAACGGGTTGCGCAATGCGCGGAAATTGACCGGGACCGGCTTGGCATAGCCGAACAGAAACGGCGAACGCACGAGCAGAAGAAAAGCGGGCAACAAAACTGTGCCAAACGGGTCCACGTGCTTAAGGGGATTGAGCGTCACCCTCCCCATCAGCCAAGCTGTGTTGTCGCCAAAGTGGCGGGCCGCGAAGCCGTGCGCCGCCTCGTGCAGCGTGACCGCCAGCAGGACCGGGATAATCCAGGTGGATGCCACGTAGAGAACTTGAGATAGGTGCTGATCCATTGACAACCGCCTTCGTTGCGAGCTGGGCCGAGGCGAGCGTCGCGTTAAGCAAGCAATCCCCGGCGATATCCCGTTGGCCGATATATTGTTCCGCTCATGCAATGGTGCCATAGGCTGGACGGCTTGCGGCTGCCGCTTGGCCCTTACAAAACGTCGCAATCGTCCTCCCGCCGAGGCGAGGACCCATGATAGACCTTTGCTGCCATGGATTCCCGCTTTCGCGGGAATGACGCCGCGCCGCTGTTCTCACTCATCGAAGGCTGCTATCACCCCGAATTGCGCAGGCCCGCGGCAACCCCGTTGATCGAAATCAGAATGCCCCGCCGGATTTTTTCTTCCGTCTCGCCGGCGCGCCACCGCCGGATGAGCTCGATCTGGAGGTGGTTTAGCGGAGCAATATAGGGGAAACGATGCTTGATCGAACGGGCCAGCGCCGGGTTGTCGGCCAGGCGCGCCGTTGTTCCGGTAATCGCATTCAAGGCCTCGATTGTGGCGCTCCATTCGGTCTTGATCGCCCCAAAAATTCGCTTGGCGAGCGCCCGGTCGGGAACAAGATCCGCATACCTCTCAGCAAGCCTCATGTCGGCCTTGGCGAGAACCATGTCCATGTTCGACAAAAGCGCGCGGAAGAACGGCCACTCTTCGTTCATCTGTTTCAGAAGCCGCATTCCTTCCTTCGGCGAAGCCCCCGTAAACGCCTTCACGGCCGAACCGAAACCGAACCAGCCGGGCAAAGCGGTGCGGGATTGCCCCCAGGAGAAGCTCCAGGGAATGGCGCGGAGGTCTTCGATGCGCTCGGAGTTGCGGCGGGAAGCTGGGCGCGAGCCAATATTCAGGCCTGAAATCTCGCTGATCGGCGTGGCCGCGAAAAAATATTCGTTGAACCCCGGCGTTTCGTAAACCAAGGCGCGGTAAGCCTTCATGCTCGCTTTGGAGAGTTGCTCAGAAGCTTCAAGAAAGCGCTCCGGAACGGGGTTATCCGGCGTGAGCAGCGTCGCTTCGATCGAGGCCGCGGCGAGGGCTTCGAGGTTCCGCCGGGCTATATCGGGGTGGGCATATTTGGAGGCAATCACTTCGCCTTGCTCGGTTAGGCGGATTTGTCCGTTCACCGTTCCGGCCGGCTGCGCGAGGATTGCTTGATAGGCGGGTCCGCCGCCACGGCCCACCGTTCCGCCGCGGCCGTGAAAGAGGCGAAGCCTCACATCGCTCCCGCCAAATAGTTTGGCGAGTGCGACCGAGGCCCTATAAACCTCCCAGTTGCTCGTGAAGATGCCGCCATCCTTGTTGCTGTCCGAATAGCCGAGCATGATCTCTTGGACGCCGCCGCTCGCCCTCACTAACGCGCGGATCCCAGGCAGCGCGCAAAAATGGGCCATGATGTGCTCCGCCTTGCGCAGATCCTCGATCGTTTCGAACAGAGGAACCGTAAGCAGATCCACCCTCACGTCCTTGTCGCCAAGCACGCCATGCATCAGCCCGGCTTCCTTCTGAAGCACGAGAACTTCCAGAAGGTCGCTGACCGCTTCGGTGTGGCTGATGACATATTGCCGGATCGCTCTATTACCGAAAGCCTGGCGTAGCTTCAAGGCCGCGTCCAGGATTGCGAGTTCGCTCAGGGTCCGCTCCGCATAGGGCGCGCCCGGCACGCGAAGCGGTCGCGGATCGTCCAACACGGCAAGAAGTACCCTCTGCTTTTTCTGCTCGCTAAGAGCGCTGTAATCGGGCGAGATGCGCGCCACTGCAAGAAGCTCAGCAAGCGTTTCCTCGTGCCTATCGGAGTTTTGGCGCAAATCGAGCGTGGCCAGGTGGAAACCGAAAACCTCAAGCGAGCGCCGGAGCGGCCGGAGCCGCGGCTCAGTCAGCGCCGCACCTCGGTGCTCAATGAGGGATTCCTCGATAATCGCGAGATCGGCCTGCATCTCCTCCGCGTCGAGGTAGGGCTCGCCGGCCGAGAGCGCTGGCCGCGGCGATGGCATGCCGGTGAGCTTTCGCAGAGCAGCTTCAAGCCGGCCATAGACGCCAATAAGGGCGCGGCGGTACGGTTCATCCTCGCGATGGGGATTTGTATCGCCAGACCGGGCGGCAAGTGCTTCCAATTCGGGGCTGCAGCCAACCAGCATGCCCGAGATCGAAAGCTCGGCGCCGAGCTCATGGATTTCGCGAAGATAGTGGCGAAGTGCAGTCTCGCACTGGTGCTTCAGCGCGAAGCCAAGCGTCTCCGAATTGACATTGGGGTTTCCATCGCGGTCTCCTCCGATCCAGGAGCCCATCTGGAGGAACGGGGCCACGCGAACGCCTTCAAGCCTATGCTCAAGCGCCGCATAAAGCCTGGGGATTTCCGAAAAAAAACTCGTTTGGTAATAGCTGAGCGCGTTCTCGATCTCATCGTGGACGGTCAGATGGGCAAATCGCAGCAAGCGCGTTTGCCAAATTTGTGCAATCCGCGCCCGGAGCAGCCGCTCATTTTGCAGGAGGTCTCCATTCCCGCGCATAGTCTCTCGCGCAGCGAGCAGCTCTGAGATGGAGCTTGCGGCTTCTAACAAGCTCTTGCGCTGAACCTCGGTCGGATGCGCAGTGAGAACCGGAGAAACCAAGCTCGAACCTAAGGTCTCGCTCACCGTTTCCGGGGCGATGCCCGCTTCGGCGAGAAGCTGAAACGTACGTGTCAGGCTTCCCGGCTGCGGCTTTGCCAGACTTCTGTACCCCGCACGGCGCCGGATGTAGTGCCGGTCCTCCGCAATATTGGTCAGATAGGAGAAGTAGCTGAAGGCACGCACAACGGAAACCGCCTTATCGGGGGCAAGTCCGCGAAGCAGCGCATCGAGGGAACGGCCGGCGTCCGCATCCGCGCCGCGCTCGAATGCGACACTCAAGCGCCTGATCTTCTCGATGCGCTCAAAGGCCTCCTCGCCTTCCTGCTCGCGGATCGTTTCCCCAAGAAGCCTGCCGAGCAAGCGAATGTCGGTGTGAAGCGGGCGATCCTTCTCAGTGGCGCGATCGAGCACGTCAGCTTTGGCTAAGGCCAATTGAGGCTCCAGAGTAGAAAGGTCATTGTTCGGCCCGGGCAAGGCGGGAAGCGCAATTGTATCCGCACAACACGCCTTTCCCTATTCAATTAAATTAAGAGCAGGCTTCTGCGGTCGATGTTTCGATCCCGCCTTCACTCCCAGCGAACAAATTCGCATTGTCGCGCTGAAGCTAAATTCGTGCTAGGGAAAGCGCTTGCGCCTTATTCCCGACATCGGGGAAAGCAAATCTGAACTGGGGAACTAAAGCCGCTCGCAGTTGAAGGCGGTGAGGCTTAGGGGGACAATTTGCGTTGCCGGTGCGTCACGCTTTTTGCTGGGGCCGTTTTGCTGGCGTCGTCGATGACGACTGGCGCCGGGGAGGAGAGGGGAACCACGCTGCGCGGGCTTGTGATCCAGGCCGGCCGCATGCTGGGGGCTGCATCCGTTTGCCCTGGCATAGCTCCCGCGCGAGTCGACGGGATTGCAGCAAAGATCGCGGCCATGATCAAGTCAGAGGCTTCGGGTAGCGGCGAAAGCGCTGCTGCAATTCTCGATGTATTGGCCAAAAGCGAGGCCGAAGGGGCGCATTCGGTCGCTGCAAAGGAAATAGATTGCGCCACCGCCGGACGTCAGCTCGCCGATCTTGAAAACATTTCCGCACCTGCTGCGCCAAACGAGCCATCGGCACAGGGAACGTCGCAACCGGCGGTTTTCGCGGGACAGCCGGCAGCTACGGCTGTGCGAGGCGTCACCCCTACCGTTATCCGCTTCGGTTCAACGTTGCCGCTTTCGGGCCCGAACAAGGACTATGGCTGGCAGATGCGGGTTGGCGTTGAGACCGCATTCCGGGCAGCCAACGATGCTGGCGGCGTGAACGGACGCAAGCTGCACCTCATCGTCGCTGACGATGGCTATGAGCCTGGCCAGGACCGGGGAGGCAGTCAAGGAACTCTATGAGAAAGAGCAGGTATTCGGCTTCATCTCGAACGCCGGGGCGCCGACGGCCATGGTTTCCTTGCCGTTTGCGCTTGAGCATCACATACTGTTTTTCGCCGGATTTACCGGCGCCGATATTTTGCGCAAAGTCCCGCCGGACCGCTATGTCTTCAATTACCAGGCGAGCTATATGGAGGAGATCGATGGAATTGTCCGCTATTTGGTGAAGTTACGCGGCTTCAAACCGGAGCAGATCGCCGTCTTTGCCCAGGAGGATCCCGAGGGGGACGGCGGTTTCGCTGCCGTTACAAAAGCATTGCGCGCATTTCGTGGGGGGCGCGAAGCTTTCGTCCTCCGGCTTGGCTATCCCCGCAATACCATCGATGTGGATGCCGCGGTTGCGCAGCTGAAGGCGCATAAGACGCCGATAAAGGCCGTCATCATGATCGCAGCCCACCGTGCGGCTGCGCGCTTCATAGAAAAGACTCACGATACGTATCCAGGCCTGATTTACGCCAATTTCTCCAACGTAAACGGCACTGTCTTCCGTGACGAACTGATGCTGCTCGGGCCGCAATACACCCAGGGGGTTATGGTCACGCAGGTCGTTCCCGAAGTAGAAGGATATTCCTCAATCGTTCTAGAATATAGAGCGGCGCTCGGAAAATATTTTGGCGGCGAGACACCTAACTACGTCTCCCTCGAATGCTACATCGCCGCACGGGTGCTTATCGAAGCATTGAAACGGACGGGGCCACAACTCGACACAGAACGGCTGGTAGACACGCTTGAGAGCATGCACGGGTTCGACTTGGGGCTGGGAGCCGAGATTAGCTTTAGCAAGAGCGAGCACCAGGGAATACATAAAATTTGGGGCACGCAGCTAAACGAGCTAGGCAAATTCGAGCCTATCGACCTGGAGTAGCACCTAAAAAAATGCATCGCCAATCCGGGGGATCGCGTGATTAGCAGACCTATCGCAATATTTTCAGCATTCCTTTCGCTTCTATCGGCTGGAACGGCGGGGCGTGCCAGCGAAACTCCGGCTGTCATCAGAGTGCAATGGAATCAGCCTGCAACCCGTGGCGTCGCCGGCGAAGAAATCCGATTTGGCATATCGGCCCCGCTCTCGGGTCCCTCCAGAGACTTAGGGCAGCAGATGCGGCTCGGCATCGAAGCGGCCTTCCAGGCGGAGAACGACGATGGCGGCGTGAACGGCCGCAGCTTACGCCTTATTGCTGCCGATGACGGCTACGAGCCCTCCCGGACAGCCGAAACCATGAAGCAGCTCTACGAAAAAGACCAGGTTTTCGGGTTCATCGGTAATGTCGGGACGCCAACCGCTGTGGTTGCCGCGCCGTATGCGCTGGAGCATCGGGTGCTGTTTTTTGGCGCATTTACCGGCGCTAACCTCCTGAGGCGCGATCCGCCCGACCGCTATATTTTCAATTATCGCGCGAGCTATGCCGAGGAAACCGCCGCCGTCGTTCACTATCTCGTCAAGGTGCGCAAGCTGAGGCCAGAGCAGATCGCGGTGTTCGCGCAACAGGATTCGTATGGCGACTCCGGTTATAGCGGCGTCGAAAAAGCCATGCGCAACGATTCGCGGCGGAGACGCCGGCTACGTCCTTCGCGTAGGCTATCCGCGCAACACCATCAATGTGGATACGGCCATCCAGCAGCTGAAAGCTCATAAGACGCCGATCAGGGCCGTTGTCATGGTGGCGGCTTACCGCGCGGCGGCAAAATTCATCGAGAAGACGCACGCTCTTTATCCCGGCCTGATCTACACCAATGTGTCTTTCGTAGGCAGCACGTCGCTCAAGGACGAACTGATGTTGCTAGGGCCGAAATACGCCAAGGGGGTGATCGTCACGCAGACCGTTCCTGCCTTGGACGGAAACCTCCCGCTGGTGCTCCAGTACAAGGCGGCGCTCGCCAAGTATTTCAGGGGCGAGGAGCCGGACTATGTCTCCCTTGAAGGCTATGTGGCGGCGGAGATCCTCGTTGAGGCGCTTAGGCGGGCCGGGCCAACGCTCGACACGGAGAAGGTTGTCGATGCGCTGGAGAATATGCACAGCCTTGAGCTCGGGCTTGGCACCCCGATAAGTTTCAGCAGGAGTGAGCATCAGGCATCGCACAAGGTCTGGGGCACCCAGCTCAACGAAGCCGGCAAGTTCGAGCCTATCAACCTGGAATAAGCAGGGTCCATGGGCAAGAAACCTTGACCCACAGGGCAGCCGCGGCCAGATCTCCGCAAAGGCTCGGGCGAGACGAGCCCAAAGGAGGCAGCGTGCAATCCCAAAATATCCTGCTCCAGGACTGGCAAACGCCCTTTGCAATGCCCCCCTTCAAAGCGATCGGGGACGAGGATTTCCTTCCCGCATTCGAGGAGGCGATGCGGCTGCATCTGGCGGAGGTCGAGGAGATCTCGGAGAACCCCTCCGAACCTACCTTCGCCAATACGATCGAGGCGCTTGAGCGGGCAGGCCGGGCACTCGAGAAGGCGAGTGCAGTATTCTTCAATCTGGCGGCCGCCGACACGAACGCGGAGCGGCAGCGGATCGAGCGGGAAATCTCCCCCAAGCTCAGCGGCCACAGCATGGCCATTCTCACGAACCCCAAGCTGTTCGCGCGGATCGCCAAGCTCTTCGAGACCGCCGGTGAGCTTGGTCTCAATGCGGAGCAAGCGCAGCTCCTGGAGAACTATCACAAAAAATTCGTCCGGGCCGGGGCCAAACTCGTCGAGGCCGGGAAAACGCGGCTGAAGAAGATCGAAGCGCGGCTCTCCGAGCTGCATACGGCGTTTGCGCAAAACGTACTGGCGGACGAAAAATCGTTCCAGCTTGTGCTCGAAGGCGAGGGCGATTTGAAGGGTCTGCCCGATTTTGTGCGGCAGGCCTCAGCCGAGGCGGCCGCCGCGCACGGGTTGGCGGGCAAGCACGTCATCACCCTTTCGCGGGCGAGCATCGAGCCCTTTCTCGAATTTTCTGAGCGCCGCGACTTGCGCGAAAAGGCTCACGCCGCCTTTATCGCCCGCGGCGAAACGGACGGCGCCACCGATAACCGCTCCCTTATCGGCGAGATCCTGACGCTCCGTGCCGAGCGGGCAAAGCTTTTGGGCTTCAAAACTTACGCTGCATTCCAAATCGGCGATGCCATGGCAAAAGAGCCGGGAAACGCCCGGCGTCTTCTGGAAGACGTTTGGAGGCAAGCGAAAGAGAAGGCGGAAAAGGAAAGGGCTGCGCTGGAGGCGATTGCCCAGAGCGAGGGTCATAACGAGCCTCTGGCCGCATGGGATTGGCATCACTACGCGGAAAAGTGGCGCAGCGCCGAGTTCAGCATAGATGGAGCGGAACTGATGCCCTATTTCGAGCTGAACAACATGATCGCGGCGGCTTTCGAAACCGCAAACCGGCTTTTCGGGCTGAGCTTTAGAGAGGTTAGCGGCGTGCCGGTTTACCATCCGGATGTGCGCGTGTTCGAGGTCGCGGACCGAACCGGGAAGCCTGTCGCGATTTTTCTGGGCGATTATTTTCACCGGCCGTCCAAACGCAGCGGCGCCTGGATGAGCAGCTTCCGCGACCAGGAGCGGCTCGATGGCGAGGTCCTGCCCATTGTCGTGAATGTGCTGAACTTCACCGGGGCCCCACAAGGCAGCCCCTCTCTTCTCAGCCTTGACGATGCCAGGACCTTGTTTCACGAGTTCGGCCATGCGCTGCACGGCATGCTTTCGAATGTGACCTATCGCAGCCTCTCGGGCACGAGCGTAGACCGTGACTTTGTCGAGCTGCCCTCGCAGCTCTTCGAGAACTGGCTGTTGCAGCCGGAAACGCTTGCCCGCTTCGCGCGCCACGCGCAAACCGGCCAGCCGATGCCGCAGGATCTCGTCGAGCGGGTGATGGCCGCGCGCAGATTCAATCAAGGTTTCGCCACGGCTGAATATACGGCATCGGCGCTATACGATCTCGATATTCACGAGCAAGCGGAGGCTCAAGGCACTGACGCGGCTGCTTTCGAGGCAAGCTTGCGCGCGCGCATCGGCATGCCCAATGCAATTGCGCTCCGCCACCGGCCTCCACACTTTCAGCACATATTTGCGGGTTCGGGCTATGCAGCGGGCTATTACACCTACCTTTGGGCCGAGGTGATGGAAGCCGACGCGTTTAGGGTGTTTGAGGAAGCGGGCGATATTTTCGATGCGGGCGTGGCGGAGCGCCTTCACAAATATATCTACTCCTCCGGCGGCACGATGAAACCGGACGAGGCCTATCGCGCCTTCCGCGGTCGCGACCCCTCCCCTGCACCTTTGATGGAGAAGCGCGGACTTACCGAGTCTGGCTAACGTTATGGCGAGGCGCCGGCGCCGTGGCGACCCAGGAGCCACAAGCACACTACGCTCATCTACGTTGCTCTGGATTGCTTCGGGGCAAAAGCCCCTCGCAATGACGGAAGAAAAATAATAGCTGCTTGAAACGGCGGCTCGATGTAAACCATCATCACATGAGCTGGAAGCATGGCGGCCCCGGCCGCCGCGGATATCATCACGGAAACCTTCGCGAGGCGCTGATCCAAAGCGCCTTGAGCCTGATCGGCGAGAAAGGCCCCGCTGGCTTCACGATTGCCGAAGCGGCGCGCTCGGCTGGCGTCAGCCCGGCGGCGCCCTATCGGCATTTCCGCGACCGTGAGGAGCTGATGGACGATGTCGCGCGGCTGGGCTTCGAGCGCTTCGCGGACGATCTCGAAAAGTCCTGGCACGGCGGCAACCCAACGCCCCTGGAAGCGCTGCAAAATGCCGGCCGGGCCTACCTCGCCTTCGCGCGCAATGAGCCTGCCTATTATGCCGCCATGTTCGAGACCGGCCTGCCCCAGACGCCGAACCCGGCGCTGGACCAATCGGCAGCGCGCGCGTTCGAGGTGCTGCATAAGGCTGCGAAAAAGCTCATCGAGAAGCTGCCCGAAAACGAAAGGCCGCCGTCGCATATGGTTGCGCTGCACATCTGGTCGATGTCGCACGGGATCGCCTCGCTTTTCGGACGCGGCAAGGGGGAGCCTAAGGTGGCGGTCTCGCCCGAGGAGCTATTGGAGGCGGCAGTGCTGATTTACTTGCGAGGGCTGGGACTTGCGGGAGGCGCTGCACCTCCGCGCTCAGCCGATGCGGGTTAGCGGCGCAACAACCGGAGATAGGCCGGTTTATCTTCGCGGCCTGTCTTCCCGGATAACGCTTTTGCGTTTATCCGGGATCGTAAAAGCCACCGGCCTGAGTTCGTAACGATCCCGGATAACGCCCTTGGCGTTTCCGGGACGGCGTCATCTGATGGAAACGGAAGGAAGCGATGAGCGAGTACGCGCTTTACTATTGGCCCGGCATCCAGGGGCGCGGCGAGTTCGTGCGCCTTGCGTTGGAGGCTGCGGGCGCCCCTTATCGCGATGTGGCCCGGGAACCGGAAGAGGGCGGGATCGAGGCGCTGATGCGCCTTCTGAAGGCAAAACGTGAGTATCCGCCCTTCGCGCCGCCTATTCTGAGGGCGGGGGACTTGCTTATCGCGCAAACCGCAAACATCCTCATGTTCTTAGGCGCGCGCCACGGCTTGGCCCCAACGGAGGAAGCGGGCCGGCTTTGGGCGAACCAGCTGCAACTGACGATGGCGGATCTGGTTGACGAGATCCACGACACTCACCATCCCATAGCGAGCGGGCTTTATTATGAGGATCAGCTTGAAGAGGCCAAGCGGCGGGCCGAAGACTTCTTGAAAGCCCGCGCGCCCAAGTTCCTGAAATATTTCGAGCGCGTCCTTGCCACGAACAAAAAGGGGAGCGCCTTTCTCATCGGCGACAGCATCACCTATCCGGATCTCTCGCTGTTCCAGATCGTTTCGGGCCTGCGCTACGCCTTCCCGAAGGCTATGGCCGCGCTTGAGCAGCACCTTCCTCTGACGGTGGCGCTGCACGGCCGGGTGACGGCACTCCCCGAAATCGCAGCTTATCTCGTTTCGCCTCGCCGTATTCCCTTCAACCAGGAGGGCATATTCCGCCATTATCCTGAACTCGACAGCAATGTCTTGAAGTGAAGGAGCCGGGCCCGCCTGTGGCACAAAAAGCATACCGCCACAGACTGCTGCTGCCCCCGAAAAGAAGGAAGACCGCCGCCGCGTTGCTGGCTTCTGGTGGTGGAGCGCAGCTCCGCTTGGCGTGACCGTGCTGGTTGGCGCAGGCTTATCCGCAATAATCTGCCGAGCCGCGAATGCTATTCACGCTTCGACATGCGAAGGTGCGATAGTTCCGCCAATGCGATAATTCTTGCTGCCGGGCACGCCTGGCAGCAGGCAATATAACGGACGCGGCGGCTTCCATCACACGCCCTTCTTTTTTTCCGCAGCGCCGCTCACCCGGTCGGCGATCGCGAGCACGAGCATCGCGACCGCGAAGGCGAGCAGGATGCCCACAACCCAGGCAAGCTTGGTGTTGTCGGCGGTGTTGTCGATGGCAATGAACCACTCCAGCACGTTGACTGCGGCAATCGCCACAATTGAGCCGAGAAGCTTCTGCTTAAGGGCCGAGAACCCGATCCCGGTGAGCCCCTCCGGCCATTTGCCTTGGTCCGCAGGGTCGATCCTGCCCACCAGGTTTTCGTAACCCGAGAAAATCACGATAAGCAGCAGGTTCGCGGTGAGCGAGATGTCGACCAGCTTCAGTGTCGCCACGATGACTTCTTCTTCGGAAGCGGACGGAACCACCGTCAGGAAGGCAAAAAGCTTGGCGATGAACGAATAGAGCAGCGCGGCAAGTCCGATAATCAACCCAAGCAGGAACGGCGCCACCAGCCAGCGGCTCAGCAAAACGACGGTCCCGACGGGGCGTCCTATCCGATTCATGAGCGCATCTCTCCGTAGGCGATTAGGCTGCGGCTACTGCTTGGTAAGAAAGTCACATTAAGCGCCAATGGTACTCTTTGAGTAAATTGGCAGCTCCCGCTGAACTCAGAGCAAGTACATGAAGCGGAGCCGTCATTGAGAGCATAGCGAACTCAATCCAGGAGTAATTCACTGATGTTGCTATGGATCGCTGCGGCGGCAAGGCCCGGGCGCGAACCGGAAGGAGGTGGTGTGGCTAGGTTAATCCGCACGGATGCAATATCCGGAGCCGCGCACCGTATGGATGAGCGGCGCGTCGAATTCCCGGTCGATCTTCTGGCGCAGGCGGCTCACTTGCACATCGATTACTTTGGTCTCGGGCTCGAACCGGTATTTCCATACGCCTTCGAGAAGCATAGTGCGCGTGACCGTTTGGCCGGCATGCCGCATCAAAAACTCAAGCAGGCGGAACTCGCGCGGCTGCAACACAATCTCCGCGCCGCTGCGCTGTACGGTTCTCGATATCAAATTCATCTCTAGATCGCCAACCCGCAAGATCGTATCGGGCGCGCCCTCTTTCCGGCGCATGACGGCATCGAGGCGCGCCAAAAGCTCCAGAAAAGAAAAAGGTTTGGCGATGTAATCGTCGCCGCCCGCGTGCAAACCCGCGATCCGGTCGCCGACCTCATTCAAGGCGCTTAGAAAAACGGCAGGCGTCATGATCTTTTTCTGCCGCAGCGCGGTGACGATGTCGAGCCCGTCCCCTCCTGGCAGCATGCGGTCAACGATCAGCGCATCGAAGCCGCCGCCTTGAGCAAGCGCAAGCCCCTCGGGGAAATCCGCCGCGCATACCGCATCATGGCCGCATTCGGCCAGGCCTTGGAGGAGCACGTTGCGCCCGTCCGGATCGTCCTCAATGACGAGAATTCTCATAGCATGAAGCTCGCCTCGATGTCCGAAGGTATGCGAATGGCAACTAGGGGTGCAATCGCGCTCCTTAGATTATCGCTTCCGCCCCGCATAGGCATGGCGCCCGCTGGCGGGCCTTTTGAGCAGATTCGCAATGTTAGCGGCATCGTAGCAGCGTTTCCCAGATAGAGATCGGCAATGGTGGACAAGGGTCTAGCGCCCTTCTGCGTCCCGATTGCAACATTATTTGGCTGTCCGGCATAGCGCGGCAGAACGCCGCGACTCCGTTGGGGCCGCTGGAAGCCTGTTTCTGAAGCCCTTCTTTTGCTCCTTCTGTCCGCAACAGCGGCGGCGCATAGCCCATAAAGGGCGGTTAGGCGGGGCGAACGCCGCTGCGAGCAAGACATAGCATTAACAACCCATGCTGGCGCAAGCGCGCATTTACCGGGCCGCGGGAGAACGGCTTATACTTAAAGTTGATCACCCTCATGCAAAAGGGGATCTAAGATGATAGCCTTCCACTCCTGGATCATAGGGGCCTGTCATGAGCAGTAGGTACATCGTCGTTGTATTGTCCGCCCTTACGTTGGGTTTTGCTGGAGCCTATTGGAATGCCGGCCACGAAGCCGGGCTTAAGACGGAAGCTTTGAGCGCAGAGCTGGTGGCGGAAAGGCAAGCACGCGAAACAGCCCAGCAGGCCCATGACAAGGCCGCAAACAGGGCCGCGGAGACCGCTCAGAAACTTGCGGAGCAAATCAACGCGGCAAACGCTTTGAGCGAACAGCTCGCGCTGGAAAAGCAAGCGCTTGAATCGGCCCAGGAGGCCCACGACAAGGCCGCGAACAGGGCTGCAGAGAACGCTCAGAAACTTGTGGAGCAGATTAACGCGGCAAAAGCCTTGAGCGAACGGCTCGCGCTGGAAAAGCAAGCGCGCGAAACAGCCCAGCAGGCGCATGACAAGGCGGCAACAAGGGCTGTGGAGACCGCTCAGAAACTTGCGGAGCAGATAGACGTGACGAAAGCCTTGAGCGAAAAGCTGGCGCAAGAAAGCAAGGCGCGCCAGACCGCCGAAGAGGCCCATGACAAGGCCGCAAACAGGGCTGCGGAGACCGCTCAGAAACTTGCGGAGCAGATAGACGCGACAAAACAGATCGAAATACGATTAGTGGATGCAAACAATAGACTTAAGCTTGCCAGCGAAACGCCCGCAACTCTAATTGCGGCTCACTAGGAGACGGTTTACTATCTCGAGAGCGCGGGTCAATCCCAGGCGCGGGCTATAGTATTTTCTAGCGCCGGAGCGTAGTGACAGTTGGAATGGTAAACTGCGGCGGATATTGAAATCATCCCGCCGCAAAAATCGTGAGTATCCGCGATTTCAACCTGCGAACATACGATTCAAAAAAACTCCATTAAATATAGATGCTTGCGTTAACTACAAATTGCAACCATGCTACTTGCGTTACTTTACTGTGAGACCGAAAAAGCCGGGCAATGCTAGAGCGTTAGCTTGGGTTTGCGCATTCGGAAGGAGCTTTCGCCGATGATAGCGCCGCTAAGTCATTTGCGGAGCGGTTCAAGATTTCTTGCAAAAATACTTACGAAACTTCCTGTTCTTCTTCCTCCACCACGGCCGGCTCTTGCTTGCCTTTGCGCGCGCATTCCACGAAGACGCGCAATTTGCAATCGCGGCAGATATCGTAGTCGAGCCTGCTGTAAATATAGCGGAACGCGGCCGTTTTCGACGAAAACACGTTCCGCCTACCGATGACATCGAGATAGCGGCCCTTTTCCAAAAGACCGAGCACCACGTCATTGGTGCCGATCAAATAAAGGGACGCGCCCCGGTCGTGGTAGCGCCGCGCCATCTGCGCCAGCGCTTCGGCGCCCGCGATATCGGCGAAGTTCACCCCGGTCATGATGATCGCCAGATGACGGCACGTTGGATTAAACTGTTCGCAGCGAATGAGCTCTTCCTTGAAGGTGTTCACTGCGCCGAAGAACAGCGACCCGTTGAAGCGGATGATATGGAATTGCGGGCATTCGGGCAGATCGGGCCGGGGCTCGGTCATCTTCCGGCTTGGGCTTTCGGGATTGGGCACCCGGTGCACAATGCGGGGATTCGATGTCCGGTAGAGGTAAACCACGAGCGACAGCACCACGCCGGCGAGGATCGCCACTTGCACCTGGATGAACAGCGCCGCAAGCAGCGTCGCGAACATGATCGAGGCTTCGGTGCGGCTCGTCCGGGCGATTTGTGCGATGTTCTTAAAGTCGATGAGGCCCCAGCCGATCAGGAACAGGGAAGCGGCCATCGCGGAATATGGCAAATAGGCCGCGAGCGGAGCCGCAACCGAAATCGTCGCCGCCAGCATCACTCCGGCGCTCAGCGCCGAGAGGGGCGTTTGCGCGCCCACCGCATAGTTCAAGGCGCTGCGGTTAAAGGATGAGGAAACGACGTAACCGGAGAAGAAGCTGCCGATCGAGTTGGCCAGGCCCTGTCCAACGAATTCCTGGTTGGCGTCGACATGCTGGCCGCTCCGGATGGCGATGGCCCGCGAGATCGAAACCGACTCGTTGAGTGCGGAAATGGCGATAGCCAGCGCAGTCGGTAGCAGCATTTCCCAAATCGCCGGGTCGAAACTCGGCGCAGACAGTGGCGGCAAGTGCGACGGCAGCGTTCCAACCGTGGCAATATGAGCCCCGGCCGCATTGAACGCCGCGCCTGCAACGCATCCAGCCGTGATGGCGACGATCATGAAAGGGATTCGCGGCAGATAATGCTTCACCGCGATGCCGGTGATGAGTGTCACGAGCCCCGTCAGTGCGGTGGCCAGATCCGCGTCGCCGATGTGGGTTGCGATATGCGCGATGAGGGCGTGAATCCGGAGGCCTTGCGGCGCTGGCAAGCCAGTGAAATTGCGGATTTGGGTTATGATGATGATGATGCCCACGCCCGCGGTGAAGCCTACGATTACCGAATGCGATACGAAATTGACCAGCGCTCCCAGCCTTAGCGCACCGAGCGACAGCTCCATCAAGCCCACCATGAAGGCAAGGGTGATGGCGAGTTTCACATAATGCGCAGACCCGGGCTCCGCGAACGCCGCAAGCGCGGTGGCTAGCACGAGCGACGCCGTGGTGCTGGGCCCTGCGACCAAATGCCAGGACGAGCCGAACAGCGCTGCGACGATGGTCGGCACGATCGCTGCGTAAAGCCCGTATTCCGGTGGCATGCCTGCGATCGTCGCAAACGCCACGCCCTGGGGAAGCACGATGATTGCCCCGGTCAGTCCTGCGAGGAGATCGGCAGGCAAGGTTCTCCTGTTGACTTTCGGCAGCCAAGTCGGAAAGGGCAGCAGGCGATCGGCGAGCGGCATTTCTCCTTTGCCTCGAACTTCCTTGCGGGCAAGCCGACGTTGGCAGCAAAAAACTTTTCCGCCCTCGAGTTGCTCGCTGATGGTGAGTATGTGTTTCCTGACGGAGCCGCCGGTTTACATCGCAGCGTAAGTCTCCTCACGCCCGGCTCTGAAAACTCCGGCAAATTACATACGCGGCAAGGCCTTGAATAGTAAATTATTTGAAACCTATTGGCACACTGTCACCGCCTACACACGAAGTGAAGGAAACGCTAACGCCCCGGCAACAATAACCCCCGGCATCGCCTCGAGAAATTGGCTGGCGCAGGCAAAGGGTAAACAAGGAGCTACAAATTCGCCTAAGTCACAAATTGCAATGGTACCGCTGCCCCGGCTCGAACGGGGGACCCCCAGATCCACAATCTGGTGCTCTAACCAACTGAGCTACAGCGGCATGTGCGAAGGCCGCAGTAAACAGCGTTTTCGGCCAAACTTCAAGGGTGCAAATCCGAAGAGTGCACGAGCCCCAAAAGAGGCTCATGCACTTTTCCAGTTATGCTTAGAAGTGGCTGGAGGGGTTAGCCTTCTGAGCGGACTGAGCGAGAAGGCGGGAAAGCTCCTGGGCCTGCTGCGCGAAGGTCTCCATCTGCTGACGGGCGAACTGGCTCTGAATGTCGAGAGCCTCTTTCAAGTCTTTCGCGTGAACGAGGCGCTGAGCGAGCTCGAAATTAGCTTGGAGGTTGGCCTCAGTGTACTTGACGGCCTTTTCGTTGATCTCGCGGGCGCCGGTAGCGATCACGTCGGTCGACTTGGCCACGACGTCGTGAGCTTGACGGGTAGCTTCGAGGAAGCGGTTGTAAGCTTCGCGGGCTTGGTCTACGCTCTTGCTGGCAAGGTCGCGAACGGATGCGGGAATTTCAAAATCAATTTGCTGGCTCATAGCGGTCTCCGGGTTGCTGCATTCCATCCTTGGATGCTGGATCGTTGCCTCAGCATCCAGCATCGCTACCATATAAGACCGCTTTTGCTGCATTGCAACAAAAACATTTGTGCGTTGCACAATTTTTCGTGAAATGAAATATAGCTAAGTGTATTCTTTCTGCACTTGCATTCTGGCCCGAACACAGTCATGAGCGGGTCCAATAAGGTGACCGCCGGGTTGACGCAATCGGGGCAGGTACGGAAATTGGCAGCAAGCCCGAATAACGCTATCGCCCATCAAAATCCATTCCTGGATTTGCTCCTCTCGCCCCACCCGGCGTTCATCTGGGATCACACGAGGCATGCCGTCACCTGGATGAATGCGGCGGCCCGGTCCAAATTCGGTCTTGCGGTGCAGGATTTGCAGGCCGCGCTGCCGAATAGGTTTATGCGCCGCTTTGCGCACTGCTTCGATGGAAGCGAACGAAAACAAATCGCCAGCACCAAGCTGAAGTTGGTTGGTCATCCTGCAGTCGATTGCTCTCTGGAAGTCATCGAGCTTGCTGGCGGGCATCGGGGTTTGGTCGTGGCTGAAGCCGCTTCTGCTCCATCCAAAAAGACCGTTGCGAAGCTTTCGGGAAAGCCCCCACCTGCGGCCAAGCCCGCAAAGAAGCCCGCCTGGCGCCTCCCTCTTATGCCCCAGCTCACGCCGGAGGAGTTGCGAGCCTTCAAGGCAATTGGGCAGACCGTCCGGCGCCTTGCCCAAGAAAAGCAGCGCGCTTCCGCTTCGCAACGGCCGCCGGCCGCTCCCATCGTTCCCTTGCAAAGCAGCCCCGTGCAAACTGTGCCAACGCTTCTCTTCTCCGCCTTCGATCTGGTGCTCTTTCTCGACAAAAATTTCGGCATCGTGGGCAGCGAGGGGCGGCCCCAGCGCCTCGGCTGGCGCAAATCGAACCTTTTGGGCAAGCCGGCCGCGCAGCTTTTGCCTGCCAAGGAGCAGACCATTTTTGGCCGCATGACCAAAAAACTGAGCCAAGCGGGAGCTCAAATCTGCCGTGACAGTCTTGTCGTGACCGGCGAGGCTGGCGGCAGCCTGCCGTGCCGGGTCACTCTGGGCCGCTGGCCGGAGGGCGGCGCTCAATACTTCCTGGCCATCATTTCGCTCAGCCTGCCTTCGCGGCTGAAACAGGCGCACTTCCAAGATTCCGTCACACACATAACCAGCCTCGCGGCCTGAGCCCGTCGAACGCAGGCGCTTTGCCAATTCGCTTAAAGCCGCCGTTAACCCTGGTTTTTTGCAATTCCACGCTGCTCTGATTAAAGTGCTGCGATTTCCGTTAGGCAACCATTATAGCCAAAGCGCCTTCCAAAACTGTTAAGGGTGCTTAAGACGCGGATTATTCAATGGAAAAACCCATAGGCTTGCGGGGGCAGCCGCCGGCGGGCGCGGCCTAAGAGGTTAACGGGGTGGCAAAAAGATAATTAACGGACTCTGAGGAATCCACTTTTGGGGGTGAAAACGCGAAAAATTCCCGTTTCTGCGCGAAAATGGAATTAACGCTCGCCGCGTTTACCATGCCAAAATTAACCACGAGACGGCGCTACCGAATCTCAACTCGGGTAGTGCCTCGGTTTCAAAATGCAATAAGAACCCGATAGGGCGCCAGCATCGTAAAGCAGCGTAAGGAGTAAGTGCTGGGATGATGGGGATCGAACCCATATTCTCGGCGTGGCAGGCCGACGTCCTACCCTTAGACGACATCAGGCCGATTTATGCCAATTGGCGGTTGAGTTGTCAAGCCTCCGGCGACCGTCCGGGCTTCTTGAGTGCGGCCTCCGGTTTAGGCTTAGTTATCGGCTTTGGCGACGTACCGAGAAGGCGCTTCAGGGCATACTCATGGCGTTGCTCAGTTTCTTGCTCGGAGTACATCCAGTTGATGTTTTGGCGCTTTTGGCATGGTTGACGCTATTTCCCCGATTGAGATCTCTTCGCCGTCCAAGGTCTATAAGCCGGTGGGCCGGTGCATCTATTGCAGGCGACGCGCCACGAAGCTCACAAAAGAACATATCATACCATTTGGCCTTGCGGCGGATTCCCTTGTTTTGCCAACAGCAAGTTGCCGAAAATGCGCTGAAAAAACCAGAGACTTTGAAACCGTTTGCCTTCGTCACATGTGGTGGCCGTTCCGAACAAGGTTAGGGGTTCCCACGCGAGGAAAGGAGACACCTGACAGCTTTCTTGTGCGCAAGATGATGGTCGAACAACGAAACGCCGATGGGTTAATTGAATATCAAAAAATTGCCGAGACTCCCGTCTCGGTCAACGATTATCCGCTGTTTTATTACGCGTTCGATTTTCCGCCCACAGGCACCTTAGTTGGAAGACCTGATAATGAGGATTTTACATATTACTGCTGGGTCGCGATGGATATGGATGACTTCGGCAAGTACGCCCAAAATGACCGGGAAGGGTTTCGGATCGGCCCAAGAAACACAGAGCATTTTTGTAAACTATTAGCCAAAATTGCGCACGCCTACTCAGTCGCCGAACTTGGCCTTGATACCTTTGAGCCGTTTCTAACCCGATACATCAGAGGCTCAAGCCTCCACCCGAGAGCTGAACCTCAATGGATCGGCGGAGATCACGCACCGAATTGCCATACACCACGCGAAAGACTCCACGAGATCGGATGGGAGATTCGCACGATAGGAGATACTTCGTATGTAACGGTTAGAATCCGGTTATTCTGCTTTATCGGTACACCGTCATACCGCGTGGTCACTGGTAAACTCAGAAGCGCTCCCAATAAGCTCTCTTTCCTCACACAACCGCTCTACACAATTGATATAAAGTCTCCGTTCCCAACTCTTAATCTTTCTCCAATCACTGATGCGATCAGGGGAACTAGGGGCTAATCTCTCCATCTCTTCGAAAAGGATGCGCCCTAAAGCTTCTAAAGCCGTGTCACGGTTCATGACGCACCTCGCGATGCGTCAATCACCGGCCTGTCACGCAGCGCGCTTTTTGCCGCGTTTGACCCAAGCGTCAATGCTAAGTCAGGTGCATAGTCGCCGGGATTCCGCTTGCTTCGCTAAAAAGCGGCGGCGCATTCCTTTGAGGACAAACAGCGCCAACATGCCCGTTAGGATGTCGAGGCAGATAATCGTATAGAAGACAGGCATCCAGCTCCCGGTCACTTCGAAAATCATCGCTGCGACGGGAGCGCCTAGAACAGAACCTACGCCCTGCGCCATATAGAGAAATCCGTAATTCGCGGTGCCATGCTTGGGGCCGAATGTATCCGTGAGCGTCGCGGGGAAGAGCGAAAAGATTTCGCCCCAGCCGAAGAATACCAAACCCGAGAGCAGCACCAGCATAAACGGGTCGGTCCGGTATTGTAACATGAGTGCGATTGCAACTCCCTCCAGAGTAAAGGCAATCGCCATCGTATTTTCGCGCCCGATTAGGTCCGATATCCAGCCGAAGAAGGGCCGCGTCAAGCCGTTGGTTATGCGGTCGAAGGTCAAAGCCGCCGGGATTGCGGCCATTACCACGCCGAAAATTGTAATAGTGGTGTTACCGCCGATGCCGAAGGATTGAGCAAAGCTTTTGAATTGCGTGATCACCATAAGGCCGCCGGTCGACATCATGGACATCATGAGAAACATGAGCCAGAAGACCGGCGTTTTCAGCATCTTCGCAGGTGTAAAGCCTTCGCCGGCGGCCTTGTCGCCTGGTGCGTCCGCTGTGCTTTTAGGAACACGCAGCATGAGCGAAGCACCAAAGCCAATGACAGCGAAGACCGTCCCAAACACCAGAAGAGTCGTCTGATAACCCGAGGATTTGATCATGTTGTCGATGGGGAAAGTAGTGACGATTGCCCCAAAGCCATAACCTGCCGCGACGACGCCGGTGGCAAAACCGCGCCGTTCGGGAAACCATTTCACCATCAGCCCTACGATCCCTATGTAGACAAAGCCCGTGCCGAGCCCGCACAAGAGCCCGTAGGTCAAGTAGACGCCTTCCAAGCTTGTAACCTGGGAGGTTGCGACCCAGCCAAGCCCGCTCAAAACGGCGCCGGCTCCTATGAGCAGCTTGGGGCCCAGACGTTCGATCAACCAGCCTTGAAGGGGTGCAAACCAGGTCTGCAGCACAATGAGAATGGTTATCGTCCACTGCACATCGGACAGGAGCGCGCCCGTCGTTTTCTGCAACGGCCCAGTAAATAGCGTCCACACATATTGAGGGCTTGAAATCGTCATCATCACGATGAAGCCCATAATCAATTGCACCCACTTCGAAGTAGCGGCCGGGGTTGTCTCGGTTGCCGGGTCAAAAACTGCCTCCAAATTGGTCACGGCGTTCCTCCTGGAATTGCTTCAAATTAAAGGAGCATTTTCTGTGCCAATCGGGGCTGGGATGATCGCCGTTGACGGCTGGCCCGCTCTTTGCTCCGTATCGAGATGCATCAAGTTCTGGCGGAGTATCTAAAACATGCGAGCACAAACCACTTTCGCGCGCAGGGGAATGGTTGTTGCTCCCCATCACTTGGCCTCTGCGGCAGGTCTTCGCGTTTTATGCGATGGCGGCAACGCCATCGAAGCCATGATTGCCGCTGCCGCTACGATCGCGGTGGTTTATCCGCATATGAACGGCCTCGGAGGCGATAATTTCTGGCTGATCAGCGAGGGCGGCAAGCCACCCGTTGGCATCGACGCCTGCGGTGCAGCCGCAGGTTTGGCCAGTATCGATTTCTATCGCGAACATGGCTGCGAGGAAACAATCCCGAGCCGCGGGCCGCTGGCCGCCCTCACGGCCGCTGGAGCGGTATCCGGGTGGGCGGCAGCGCACGAACTCGCCAAAGCTTGGGGCGGCTCGCTGCCTTTGACGCGCTTGCTGGACGACGCAATTTATCACGCGAAGGCCGGCTTCCCAGTCAGCCAGACCCAGAACCGGAATACCGAATGCAAGCGCGCGGAACTTCAGTGCGTGCCCGGCTTTGAGGCTGTGTTCATGCCGGGTGGCTCAGTTCCTGAGGAATCGAGCACGATGCGACTGCCCGCGCTCGCGGCCACGCTCGAACATCTTGCCCAAGCCGGCTTCGAGGACTTCTACCGGGGAGGCTTGGCGCGCGAACTCGCACGGGAACTCGAAGCCTGCGGCAGTCCACTTCGTCTCGCCGATTTTGAACGCCACCAGGCGCTCCTGGTGCCAGAGCCTCTGCGGGTGCGGCTGCAAGAAGGCACGGTTTATGGCATGCCCTTCCCGACCCAGGGCGTGGCGTCGCTCATGATCCTTGGAATCTTCGAGCAGCTCGGCTGCACCTCTGCCGAAAGCTTCGCGCACATCCATGGGCTCATTGAAGCGACGAAGCGCGCCTTTCTCATCCGGGACCGGCACGTAACCGATCCAGCACATGCTACCGCTGACGCGCAGCAATTGTTGACTGCGGAGTCGCTGAATAAGGAAGCGCAAAAAATAGACATGGCTCGCGCTCTTGCCTGGCCGCAGCAACCAAGTCCCGGCGACACCGTTTGGCTTGGCGCCATCGATGGGGAAGGCCGGGCGGTCAGTTTCATTCAAAGCATATATTGGGAATTCGGCTCCGGCGTTGTGCTGCCCGCCACGGGGATCACCTGGCAAAATCGCGGAACGAGTTTCAACCTCGATCCCTCGAAACAAAATGCGCTTCTGCCCTATCGCCGTCCGTTTCACACCATTCAGCCGGCACTGGCCCTTCTTAACGATGGGCGCGTAATGCCCTATGGCACGATGGGCGGCGATGGGCAGCCGCAAACCCAAGCCGCGCTCTATACGCGTCACGTAACTTTTGGCGAAGGCTTGCAAGAAGCCGTATCGGCGCCGCGTTGGCTGCTTGGGCGAACCTGGGGGAGTTCCACCGCCAATGTGCGTATCGAAGACCGCTTTTCCCCAACCCTCATCGATGAGCTGAGGGCTGCCGGGCATGATGTTCAAGTTGTTGGCGCTTATGAGGAGATCATGGGGCATGCCGGTGCCTTGGTGCTGCACAGGTCGGGAGAAAAAGCGGGCCTGATCGAGGGGGCATCGGACCCGCGTTCGGATGGCAGCGCATCGGGCTTCTGATGCAAATCCTGCCAATATTAAAGGGCGTTAACGCGGCTCCGCGCCATGTGACTTTAATATAACGTTAAATATTTTTCCGTTCCTTAACCAATTGTTAAGCCTGTACGGACACCATTAAAATCACGGTACAGTTGAAAGGGCGGTTCCTGGCGCTGGAGCATGCGAGTGTCCTAAGCCGCCCCGGTCTGTAACGCTGTTTGTTGTGTATCCGGCGGCAACCGCAGCCGGATGTGCCGTGAGACCGTTGGGCATTGCCCTCGGGACAAGGCATCGAGGACGGCAAGCCCCAATCTTCGGCGTCCGCGTCCCTTTTGCAAAGCTTCCGGCCCCGCGGGAATGAGGCCATGAGGAGGCTTTACATTGAAACCGGGGCTTTCTCCTCAAGAAACGAAGCCGCGGCTCGAAGGAAGAGCGGAGGACCGATGCTAAAATTAGCTCTCGAAGGTCTAGAGGGGTGCCGTTCGCGACAAGCCGGTAAGTTGGGGGTTCGCAGCGCAGGCTGGACATTGGCCGGGAGCGATCTTTTCCATATGCGGCAGCATCTCTATCCCCCCAGCCGGGCAGGTTAATGCGCGCAGGCGGGCGGGTCCGGGTGTTCGCGTTTTTCAAGGCAGGCACCGGTGTTGAGCGGATTGTCTTGAACTGACAAAGGCTTCGCCCATGAAGGCATGAAACCGGGCCATCGCCCGGTTTCTTTCTTTTGTGCGCTCAGCGTGGGCGCCACCGGGACCAAACATTCATAAAATTTCCTCTCTGCGGCATATCGATTTATCACTTTTGCCGCGAAGACCGGCTATAAGGGCCTCAGCAACAACCTCGCCCCCCCATGCCCTGGCTTCAACTTTTCGTCCTCTTATTGCTAATTCTAATCAACGGCTTCCTCGTCATGGCGGAGCTGGCGATTGTGTCGTCGCGGCCCGCCAGGCTGCAGAAAATGGTGGGCGACGGTAGCCGCGGGGCCGCCTCCGCTCTGGCCCTTAACGGCGACACGGCCCGCTTCCTGCCATCGGTCCAGATCGGGATTACCGTTGTGGCAATCGTGTCGGGAGCCTATGGCGAGCTGACCCTATCGCCCAAGCTCGCCGATGTGCTGGCGGGCATTGCGCTCGTTGGGGGCCACGCCAATACCGCGGCGTCGGTAATCGTCGTGGCGGGGATCGCCTACGTCTCGCTCGTTATCGGCGAGCTGGTCCCGAAGCACTTCGCCCTCTCAAATCGCGAGCGCATCGCCTGCCTGGTCGCCCCTGCGATGGATATCCTGGCCACGATAACGAGGCCCGTCGCGGTGCTTCTGCACCTGTCTACGGCAGGCGTGCTCCGCCTTGCAGGTCCGGCGCTTACCGAAGAGCCGGAGGTGACCGAAGAGGAGGTGAAATCCATGATTGCCGAAGGCACCGAGGCGGGTGTGTTCGAGAAGGCGGAACAGGAAATTATCGAGCGTTTGCTTAGGGTTGCGGACCGCTCCGTGCGCTCCATCATGCAGCCGAGGCCCGATATCGTGTGGCTCGACATCACCGAAAGCCAGGACCGCATTTACGAGGATATCGCCAAAAGCGGCCACTCGCGCTTCCCGGTGGGGCGCGGCGACGTGGATGAAACCATCGGCGTTGTACACGCCAAGACGCTGCTCGATCAGCTTCACACGACGGGCAAGATCAATCTCGAAGCCGCGATCAAGCCGCCGCTTTATGTGCATGAAAGCACTAACGTATTGAAACTGCTCGATATGTTCAAATCATCGATGGCGCATATGGCCATCGTGCTGGACGAGCACGGCAGCGTGCAAGGCATCGTAACGCCCACCGACATCCTCACCAGCATCGCAGGCGAGCTTCCCGAAGCCGGGGCCGATATCGAGCCGGGCGCCCACCAGCGCGAGGATGGCTCCTGGCTGCTCGATGCGCAGATGCCGGTTTACGAGGTGGAGCGCGTGCTGGGCGTCGAAGGGCTCGCCGTCGACGATGCCGAATACACCACGCTGGCCGGCTTCGTGCTTTCCCAGCTCGGGCACATCCCGCCGGTGGGCGAAACCTTCCAATGGAAGAACTGGCGCTTCGAGGTGGTGGACCTCGACGGGCGGCGCATCGACAAGGTGCTGGCGCGGCAGGAGCTTGCCAGTTGAGGTTGCGGATTTAGGGTAAATTTGCCGCTGCAAACATATTTAACGGATTTTGTGGAATCCACTTTTGTAGGCGAAATCGCGAAAAATCGCGGTTTTTGCGGCGGGGAGAAAATCGAAGCGCGCCCCCTTCACCCTCCCGGCATTTATCATGCCAAGGCCCTACGCCCGTTAAGCGGCCGTTCACGCCCGGCCCGGCGGTGCAATTCTTCGAAAGGGTTTATTCAACATAAATTAGGGTGAACATCGAGTTTCTAAATGCGGTTAATACCGGCTCCGGCGCGCGGCCCCGATTTGGGGTCGCGATCCTTTGCGCGCATCGCTGGCCGGGCCAGGCCGGGTCCGGAAATTTACCAAGCTTACGAAAATCTGTCATGTTAGAAGTTATTCGGACGTGCCTGGTGAAAGTTAATTCAAGCTTCCAAATGTTGAGTGATTCGGTGCTGCCTCCGCCCAATTGGGTTGACTGGAGGGAGCAAATCGTAGAGTTACACAGACGCGCCAACGTTCTGACCTTGGTCGGCACTATTGCTTCTGTTTGCGACACTAAAGTAGTTTGCGAAGCGGCTCTTTGCTCTCCGTTGAGAAAAATAGATGGCTGTAATTGAAGGGTTCCGGGTGCAAAACTACCGGGCGCTGCGCGACATAACTCTAGGAAGGCTGTCGGTACAGCAAGCAGGGGAGCCACTAACACCGTTCACGGTAGTGATCGGTAAGAATGGAACCGGTAAAAGCACTCTGTTCGACGCTTTCGGGTTTGTTGCAGATTGCTTATCCACCGACGTTGAAAGCGCATGCGATACTAAGTTGCGCGGCGGTTTTGAGCGGCTGCGCTCCAAAGGGATCAGCGAGCCTATCCGTTTTGAGATCTACTACCGCGAAGCGACAGGCGAACGCCCAATCACTTACGAACTAGCGATAGCTCTTGATTCTACCGGGCGGCCATTTGTTGAATCGGAATACCTCAGACAGCGGCGGAAAGGCCAAAAGCATGGCCGACCTTTTCCCTTTTTGCGTCTTGACCACGGCAAGGGTTTGGTGTGGGCCGGAGAAGAAGCGGTCGAAGGCGTTGAAGAGAGAAGTGCACAGATGGAGGTTGAGTTAACTGATCCAAGGCAACTAGGAATTGCAACGCTAGGTACCCTTAAAGAGCATCCCCGCATTAAGCGCTTTCGAGACTTCCTTAAGGGGTGGTATCTTTCTTATTTTTATCCGGATGCCGCGCGGAGCTTGCCGAGTGCTGGCCCGCAACGACATTTGAATATCCATGGAGACAATATTGGTAACGTGGTTCAGTATATGGAGCGTGAACACAGGGAGCGCTTCAAGTCAATCCTTGATAGTATTGCCGCCAAAATTCCAGGAATTTCTAGCATAGATACACAAATAACCGAAGATCGGCGCGTCTTGCTGAGATTCAATGACGGCGCGTTCAGCGATCCATTTTTTGCGCAGCAGATGTCGGATGGCACGCTTAAGATCTTCGCCTATCTTTTGCTTCTTGAGGACCCAGATCCACCTCCATTCATTTGCATAGAAGAACCAGAAAATGGCCTGTATCACAAGCTCTTAGACACACTTGCGCAAGAATTTCGCTCGCACGCGACGGGCAAAAAAAGCGCGCCTCAGATTTTCGTAACCACGCATCAACCTTATTTCGTGGACGCTTTATCACCCGAAGAAGTTTGGATTTTAGAGAAGGGGAAGGATGGCTTTTCGTCAGTGTGCCGGGTTTCTGAGCTGGAGATCGTAAAGAATCTGGTAGCTGAAGGCTTGCCCTTAGGCGGGCTTTGGTACTCAGACTATTTGGATAGGAGATAGGTTTGCACCTAGAAGTGCTTGTCGAAGACGCTTCCGGAGAAGCATTACTAGAAATTTTGTTGCCAAAACTTATAGGACCAAATGCTGCGCCCCATACTTGGCGATTACACTCCTATAAGGGTCTCGGCCGAATTCCTCGTGACCTGTCCCCCAAGGCAGACCCCTCAAAGAGGATTCTTCTTGATCAGTTGCCGAAGCTGTTGCGCGGTTATGGCAAGACGCCTGGGATCGACGCCGTTGTGGTCGTAATCGATGCCGATAAGCGCGATTGCGTAGCACTACTTAAGGAACTGAACGGTGTCGCCGCGTCCTGTAACCCGACACCAACCACCTTATTTCGATTGGCGATTGAGGAGATCGAAGCATGGTATCTCGGGGATCGGCACGCGCTGATAAGTGCCTACCCAAGAGCCAGGAAGAAAAATTTGGAAGGTTATGAGCAAGATAGCCGCTGTAACACTTGGGAGCTTATGGCCGACGCGGTTTATACCGGCGGGGCCGCCGCAATAAAACGCGTTGGTTGGCCGCTTCCTGGGCAAGTAAAACATGAATGGGCACGGAATATAGGTCCACTAATGGATCCAAGCCGCAATATTTCTCCAAGTTTCGGAAAATTGTGCGACGGTTTGCGTCGCCTATTGGGAGAGTCCGCAAACAAATAATGGAAGAATGCGCGCTGGGAACAAGCAGAGGAATAGGTCCACCGCACGCGGGCGATAAAGGCGCGCTCGCCGCACCCCGCCGTTTGCCATCTCGGGGGCGAACCCCTTAGACTAGAGCTCGCTTTTTATGGAATCAAAAGCGGCCGTCTCTCGTTTATGTTTTTCGTGCTTTTTTCCGGAAAACCGCTTCGCACTTTTCCGGAAGCACTCTATGCCCGCACAAGCCAGGAGGTATCGCGATGAGCAAGGTTGCGTTTATTGGGCTGGGCGTCATGGGCTATCCCATGGCCGGGCATATCCGCACCAAGGGCGGGCACGATGTCACCGTCTATAACCGCACGCTTGGCAAGGCGCAGGCCTGGGTTGCGGAGTTCGGCGGCCAGCTCGCGCCCACGCCGGAGGAAGCTGCGAAGGGCGCGGATTTCGTCTTCTCCTGCGTCGGCAACGATGACGATCTTCGCGAGGTCACGCTGGGGGCGCACGGGGCGTTCGGTGGCCTGAAGCCCGGCGCGATCTACGTCGACAACACAACCTCCTCCGCGAGCGTCGCGCGCGAGCTTTACGCCGCCGCCGCCGCCGCCAAGGGCGCGCATTTTCTCGATGCCCCGGTTTCCGGCGGCCAGGCCGGCGCGCAAAACGGCGTCCTCACCGCGATGGTGGGGGGCGACCCCGACCCGTTCGCCAAGGCCGAGCCGGTGATCGCCTGTTTCGCGCGCGCGGTGAAGCTGATCGGGCCGGCGGGCGCGGGCCAGCTCACCAAGATGGTGAACCAGATCGCCATAGCGGGCGTGGTCCAGGGCTTGGCCGAGGCGATCCACTTCGCGCAGAAGGCTGGGCTCGATGTCGGGGCCGTGATCGAGACGATTTCCAAGGGGGCGGCGCAATCCTGGCAGATGGAAAACCGCTGGAAGACCATGGCCGAGGGCAAGTTCGATTTCGGCTTCGCGGTCGATTGGTATCGCAAGGATTTGGCGATCTGCCTCGGTGAGGCCCGGCGGAACGGCGCGCATCTGCCCGTCTCCGCGCTCGTCGATCAGTTCTATTCCGAGGTGCAGGCGATGGGCGGCAAGCGCTGGGATAGTTCGAGCCTGATCGCGCTCTTGAACCGGAAATAAGCGCTCCGGTCTGACGTACGTCGCCCGGCCGCATAACGAGCCATAACTCAAACTTCTACGTTGAGCTTGACAATAGATGCTGCCTCGTGCATGCGCCTCATGTTTGTTTTAGAGTACTTTTTGTACCGGAGTAGCCGATGGTGACAGTCCACCACGCTTGGCTGGCGATGTTTGCCGCTTTTTTGCCGTTTGGACCCGTTCTGGCTGACGAGCAGAGCGTGAAGGATCCCCCGGCGAATGCCGCTTGGTCAGCCGGCTTAATGGTAAGTACCTTGGGTCCGGGCTTGCAAGTGTCTTATCGCGTTTACGATTGGGCCGCAATTCGCGTCGAAGGGACATACGTGACCGTTCCTACCGGTGGACTGAACCTCACGCTAGAGTCCGCTGGGGTGATACTCGACCTGCACCCCTTCGAGAGCGGGTTCCGGATTTCCGGAGGCGCGCGCTATCTTGAATACGATGTCCTGGGAGACACCACGGTTAACGAATTGGGCGGTCCAAACCGGTTCCGCATCGAAGTCGCAAACAGCGACAAGGCCGCACCCTATGCGGGTCTCGGGTTCGACAGCTCGCATTTTTCAGGAGGGGAGTACGAGCTCAAGATCGGCCTCGATCTCGGCGTGATCTACACCGGCAAACCGGTTGTTTCCGTGACGAACCTGGATAATCCGGGCAACGACGTCCAAACCCAAATAGATAAGTATGTTAATCAGTATCAGATTTTCAATTTCTACCCGGTGGCGACGATTTCGGCGCGGCTTAACTTCTGAACCCGCTTCGCTGGCGAGAGCGTGAACAGGCGATTTAGCATCGCCGTCATTGCGAGCGGCGCGAAGCAATCCATGGCTTAAGTCACTGATGTTGCTCTGAACCGCCACGGCGGCAAGAGCCGCCTCGCGATGACGGTTGAGCCGGGGGTTTTCCCGTTCAGGCGTTGCGCAGGCCCAGCTCATGCGCTTCGAGCACCTGCCCCGCGAGGTACAGCGAGCCGGTCACCATGATGCGCACGGGGCCGCGCGCCAGCTTGCGGCTGTTTTCGAAGGCCGCCTCCAGGCTGCCGGCCGGGTTGGCGGCAATGCCTTCGCGATGGGCGATGTTCGCCAAATCTTCGGCCCGATAGGCATTGGCCTGGCCCGGGATTTGGATCGTGGCTGCAAGTTCCGTCAGCCCCTGAAAATGGCGTAAGAACCCGCCCGCGTCCTTGGTGGAGAGCATGCCGACGATAAGGTGAATGGGGCTTGGCACCCGCTCATCGAGATCGGCCAGCGCGCGGGCTACTACTTCGCCAGCAGCGGGGTTATGGCCGCCATCCAGCCAAATTTCGGAGCCCGGCGCGGTCAGCTCGTGCAGCTTCCCAGCCGGCAGCCGTTCAAGCCGCGCAGGCCAAACGGCCGTAGTGAGGCCCTTGGCGATCGCTTCCTCTGAAATGTGGAAGCCTTCAAGCCGGCGCGCGGCCGCAATGGCGGTCCCGGCATTCTCGAGCTGGTGCCGGCCGAAGAGGCGCGGCAGCGGCAGATCGAGCAGGCAATCTTCATCCTGGAAAATCAGGCGGCCCTGCTGCTCGAAGACATCCCAGTTCCGATCCGCCGCGATCACCGGGGCGCCCAGCTCCCGAGCGCGCGCATCGACGACGCCCAGCGCGCTTTCAGCTTGCCTGGACACAATCGCCGGGCGTCCGCGCTTCAAGATGCCAGCCTTTTCGAAGGCAATCGCCTCAATCGTATTGCCCAGATAAGAGCAGTGATCGAGCGAGATCGGGGTCAGGATCGTGGCCAGCGGCTCATCGATTACATTGGTTGCGTCAAGCCTGCCGCCAAGCCCGGTTTCAAGCAGCACGATGTCGGCCGGGTTTTCGGCGAAAGCCAGGAAGGCCGCCGCAGTCGTTATTTCGAAAAAAGTGATGGGCTCGCCGCCATTCGCGGCCTCGGCACGGCTTAATATATCGGCCAGATGCAGCTCGCCGATTGGGCGCGCGCCTCCCGGGCTTGCCAGCATGATCCGTTCGTGAAAGCGGCGCAGATGAGGGGAAATGAAGGCGTGCGTCCGGTAGCCTGCCGCTTCCAGCATCCCCTTCAGGAAAGCAACCGCTGAGCCCTTCCCATTCGTACCGGCCACATGAATAACGGGGGGAATCCGCCGGTGCGGGTTGCCAAGCGCGCCAAGCAACCGCTCGACGCGTCCGAGAGAGAGGTCGATGCTCTTCGGGTGAAGTTTTTCAAACCCTGCAAGAAGGCTCTCGGTTTTTTGCGGATGCAAAGGCGGATTCCTGAGTTAGAAGCACGGCTAGAGTTATTGAACGGGCAATGATCTCAATTTTGATTGCCGGGTCAAGCCCGGCCATGACGTCGCAAGGTTTGGCATTGCTTCGCACGCTTATGCGCAGGGAGGCACTGCCGTGAGTGAGGCTCTTTGGCTTACGAAGCCGGGTTTGGCGGAGCAGCGGGGCTGGCTTCCAGCGAAATTTCGGCGGCTGCGGCCTCGGCGTTCGCCGCGGCGATCTGCTCCGAAGTCGCGGGCAGGTTGATTTCCAAACTCCCGCCGGCGGCTTTGGTGCGGGCCTTCACGTTGTTCATGCCGGCGCGATGCTTCCGCTCGGTTACGAGCAAGCTGCAAAGGCGGCTCAAGGTTTCCCGCAAATCGTGCCTGTGCACTACCATGTCGATCATGCCGTGCGCCAAGAGATATTCCGATCTCTGGAAACCGTCTGGAAGCTTCTCGCGAATGGTCTGCTCGATCACGCGGGGGCCGGCAAAACCGATCAGCGCGCCGGGTTCGGCGATGTGGATGTCGCCGAGCATCGCGTAGGACGCCGTCACGCCGCCGGTCGTCGGATTGGTAAGAACCACGATATAGGGCAGCCTCGCCTCGCGCAGCCGCTGCACCGCGACGGTTGTGCGGGGCATCTGCATCAGCGACAGGATGCCCTCCTGCATGCGCGCGCCGCCCGACGAAACGAAGAGAATGTACGGCACCTTCAGCTCGACGGCTTGCAACATGCCGGTGATGATAGCCTCGCCTGCGGCCATGCCGAGCGAACCGCCCATGAAGGAGAAGTCCTGCACAGCCGCAACAAGGGGCAGGCCGTCCAGCGTGCCCACGCCGGTAAGGAGCGCATCGCTCATGCCTGTTTTGGCGCGCGCCTCCTTGAGCCGGTCCGCATAGCGCTTTTCGTCGCGGAACTTGAGCGGATCGGCCGGAACTTCGGGCACCGGCACAACTTCGAATTTCCCGCCGTCGAACAGCGACTTGAGCCGCGCCTCGGCCCCGATGCGCATATGATAGCCGGAGCCCGGGATGACGAATTGGTTGGCCTCAAGGTCCCGATGAAAGACCATCTGCCCCGTCTCCGGGCATTTCACCCAGAGATTTTCCGGCATCTCCCGTTTTTGCCACAGGCCACGGATTTTAGGCCGGACGACGTTGTTGATCCAGTTCACTTAAACTCGCGCCTCTCATGCCGCGCAGAAGCCGGTTTGACCCAATTCTCAAGCTGCATTCATACCGGAAGAAAGCTGCTCGACCAGATCTAAAACCGCCCTTGTGGTTAAGTCGGTCGCCTGCTGCGCCTCGTCAAGGCTCTGCGCGATTGCGTCCACGAGCGTGGAGCCTACCACAACGCCATCGGAAACGCCCGCGATTGCGGCGGCTTGCTGCGGGGTGCGCACGCCGAAGCCGACCACGACCGGCAGCGGAGTGCGCGCCTTGATGCGCGCCACGTTGCGCTCAACGGCTGTCAGATCCGGCGCGCGCGTGCCGGTAACGCCGGTAATGGACACGTAATAGACGAAGCCGCTCGTGTTGGTCAGGACCTTTTCAAGCCGGTGGTCCGTGGTCGTCGGCGCCGTAAGCCGGATGAAGCTCAGCCCGGCATGCAGGGCAGGTATGCAGAGTTCGTCGTCGGCCTCTGGCGGCACGTCCACCACAATAAGCCCATCGACGCCGGAGCCGGCCGCCTCGGCCAGGAACGCGTCGACGGGAAACACATAGATAGGATTGTAGTACCCCATCAAGATGATAGGCGTGTCCTTGTCCGTCTCCCGGAAGCTCCGGACCATCTCAAGCGTCTTCCGGAGCGTCTGCCCCCCTCGCAACGCGCGCTGCGACGATCTTTGAATGGCGGGGCCGTCGGCCATTGGATCGGAGAACGGCATGCCGAGCTCGATGATGCCGGCTCCTGCTTTCGGCAGTCCTTTCAGGATTTCGAGCGAGGTCGCGTAGTTCGGGTCGCCTGCCGTAATAAAGGTTACGAGCGCCTTCTTGCGCGCCTCCTGCAAGTTCGCAAAAGTCCTCGCTATCCGATCCATCGAAACCGCTCAATTCCTAAAAGCTGCCGCTTGTCCATGCAGAGGTAGGTTAGACCCCCTCATCGTGTCCTTCTCCCCGAGGGGAGAAGGGACGCTAGATTTCCATGCCGAGGTGGCCCGCGACGGCGAAAATATCCTTATCGCCGCGCCCGCACATGTTCATAACGAGGAGATTGCTGGCGGGCAAGGCCGGCGCGAGCTTTGCCACAAAGGCGAGCGCGTGCGCGGGTTCGAGCGCGGGGATGATGCCTTCGAGGCGGGTGCACATTTGGAACGCGTCGAGCGCCTCGCGGTCGGTCGCGGCCACATAGGTGACACGCCCTGTATCGCGCAGCCAGGAGTGCTCCGGGCCGATACCTGGATAATCGAGGCCGGCCGAGATCGAGTGGCCGTCCAGGATCTGGCCGTCGTCATCCTGCAGCAGATAGGTGCGGTTGCCGTGCAGGACGCCGGGGCGGCCGCCGTTCAGCGACGCGCAGTGCCCATTCGGAACGTCGAGGCCGCGGCCGGCAGCTTCGACGCCGTAAATCTTGACCGGGCGGTCGTCGAGGAAGGGATGGAACAGGCCCATTGCGTTCGAGCCGCCGCCGATGCACGCCACGAGCGTATCCGGCAGCCTCCCCTCCGCGGCCATCATCTGTTCGCGGACTTCGCGGCCGATAATGGATTGAAAATCCCGCACCATTGCGGGATAGGGGTGAGGGCCCGCCACTGTGCCTATGATGTAGAACGTGTCCTCGACATTGGCGACCCAATCGCGTAGCGCCTCGTTCATGGCGTCTTTGAGTGTTGCCGTGCCCGAGATCACCGGCCGCACCTCCGCGCCGAGCAGGCGCATACGGAAGACGTTGGGACTTTGCCGCTCGATGTCGGTCTGGCCCATATAGACAACGCAGGGAAGGCCAAAGCGGGCGGCAACGGTAGCAACGGCTACTCCGTGCTGGCCCGCACCGGTTTCCGCGATAATGCGCTTCTTGCCCATGCGACCGGCCAGCAGGATTTGGCCAAGGCAATTGTTGATTTTATGCGAGCCGGTGTGGTTGAGTTCGTCGCGCTTGAAATAGATTTTCGCGCCGCCGAAGCGCTGGGTGAGCCGCTCGGCGAAGTAGAGGGGACTCGGCCGCCGGCATAATGCGCGTTGAGGTCTTGGAGCTCGGCATGAAAGGCGGGGTCGTTTTTCGCCTCGGTGTAAGCGGCCTCGAGTTCGAGGATAAGCGGCATGAGCGTCTCGGCCACGAAGCGTCCGCCATAAAGACCGAAATGGCCCCGATCATCGGGTCCGGTGCGAAAGCTATTCAGGTTTAGCGGGGTTTCGGCTTCAAGAGACATTTCTCTTCCTTATTAGGCCGCAGTGGAAACCACAGCGGCCGGTTTGAAGGATTTCGCGATCCTAACGAACTTCTTTATCCGCGCAGGAGTTTTTACGCCGGGCGTGGTCTCTACTCCCGAGGAGACGTCGACGGCCAAAGCTCCGCTCGCGCTTAAGGCTTGGAGCAAATTACCAGAGTTAAGCCCGCCGGAAAGCATGAAATTACGGCGCAGCGACGCTTTCGGCAGCCAGGTCCAATCGAAGGCGAGGCCGTTGCCGCCAGGCAGCGCGCCGGGCACGCAGGAAGGCCTCGCATCGAAGAGCAGGATATCGGCGGCGCGTTCGTAGCGGCGCGCATCGGCGACGTCCATCGGCGAGCCCACCTTTATCGCCTTGATGATGGCGGCGCGTGACAGGGAGCGAATGGCCGCGATGCGTTCCGGGCTTTCATCGCCATGAAGCTGGAGAAAATCGGGCCGGACCTTTGCTTCGATTGCTTCGATCGCCTCGTCCGTGGCATTCACGGTCAGCGCCACGGTCTTTATCCTGCCTTCCGCAAACTTTGCGAGCCGGGCTGCCTGTTTCAGCGACACGTTCCTCGGGCTTCGTTCAAAAAATACGAAACCGGCGTAATCCGCACCGGCTTCGATAGCGGCCTCCAGGGTCTTCTTTGCGGATAGGCCGCAAATTTTTACGGAAACGCTCATGCTTGCCTGGTTGGCCGCTCTCGTTACGGGTGGACCGGCTTCAAAGATAGGAACGCAGCGGACGGGCCGCACCCGGCACACCGGTGCCCCCTGACGCACCTTGAATTCCGGCCTTCAAAGTTTCGGCCTCGCGCTTCCAGAGTGCTGCTTCCTTGGACGTCGCCCGCGCAGCTTTTCGCCAATACCCTTGCCCAATCCAAACAGCGGCGGCGCCTAGAAACATGCCAATGAATAGCGCGGCAAAAAGAAAGACAAAGAATGGAGCCTCGATGGATGGCACAAGGCTTCTGTCGGTGTAGGGACTAAGCGGATCGAGGACGAACCGGACAGGAGCGCGGTTGGCGACGGCGTAAGCGGCGACAGCACAGCCTAAGATGCAAAGAAAGAGTATTTTGATAAAGCGCATCATGGTTCCTGCGTCCACTTGCCTTCAAGGACTTAAGACGCCTTCGTTGCAGCCTTCTTGCGGCCCTTCGCCGGCTTCGCAGCTTGCTCTACTGGCGGATTAAGCCTGATCCGAAGTTCTTTGCCGGTCTTGAAATAGGGCACGAACTTTTCGGACACATCGACTTGGTCGCCGGTGCGCGGGTTTCTGCCTGTCCGGGCGGGCCTGTGCTTCACAGAAAACGCGCCGAAGCCCCGCAGTTCCACGCGATCCCCGCGGGCGAGCGCGCCCGTGATCTCCTCGAAGACCACGTTCACGATCTTTTCCACGTCCCTATGCATCAGGTGAGGATTCCCGCTCGCAAGCCTTTCAATAAGTTCGGATTTAATCATTGCAGCGCCTCACTTTTTTGGAGCTCAAGGGTGCCAAATCGAAAATAATCCGTCAAGCGAATGGTCTTTAAGCGTGTCCACGAGCCCACCCAACAAATAGGCATTGGCGAAGCCGGTGAAACCAAGTGTGCTGGCCATGCTCGCTGCCGCCGATTGGAACCAGTCGAAATTCACGCTCGATTCGGGCTTCCAATCGAGAACCTTGAGGCCCTTCTCGACTTTGCGGACATCCGTAAACCATTTGATCGCGGTCCGCTCGTCACCGATCGCATCGATCAGCCCGATCTTGAGCGCCTCCCGCCCGGTGTAAATCCGGCCGGTCTTGATTTCGTCCAGCGACGGGGCAACGTTTTTGCGCCGCTCGGAAACGAGCCCGACGAACCAGATTTGAGATTCTTTGACCAAATCCTCGGAAAGGCGCTTTGCGTCTTCAGGGGTAGGTGCAAAAGGCGAAGGCTCTGCCTTCAGCGGGCCGCTACGGATCTCATCGACCTTGACACCGAGCTTCGATAATAAGTCGCTCACCTCAGCCCATTGGAAGATCACGCCGACCGATCCGGTTATCGTATTGCCTCGCGCCACGATGTAGTCGGTGGCAATTCCGCCAAGATAGGCGGCAGATGCCGCGACCGTGCCAAACACGGCAGCCACGGGCTTGACCTGTGCAAGCTCCCGGAGATCGTCATAGAGCGCCTCGCCGCCAACCGTCGTACCGCCAGGGCTGTCGACAGCAACGATGACGGCCTTCACATGGCTGTTCTTCTTGAGTTTTTCCAAGAGTTCATGGCGTTTTCTACTGTCGCCGATGAAGCCGCTCACGGTGACGCGGGCAATCTGATCGCGTCCGAAGGCGGAAAGCGGCTCGTGATTGCCCTTCGCAACAGCGAATGCAATAGCGGCGATTATGGCAAGGATCGCCAGCACGCGCCAAAAGGTGAGCCGCCGTCTCAGGCGGCGCCGATCGATAAGTATGTCCGAATCCAAAGTCATGCGTCGGCCTTCCGCAAGAGATGTCACGACCGGGCTCGACCCGGCCATCCAGCATTCGAGGTCATTGCCCGCCGCGCTGGATGGCCGCATCAAGCGCGGCCATGACGAACAATCAGGTTACTCCTTCAGCATGAGCGGCTGCTTCACTCTTTCTCTTTGGTTTGAGCCTTGTGCAAGGCAGCACCCAGAATATCGCCAAGCGATGCGCCGCTATCGGTCGAGCCAAATTGAGCCACCGCTTCTTTTTCCTCGGCGATCTCGAGCGCCTTGATCGAAAGCCCGATCTTCCGGCCGCTTTTGTCGACCTGGGTCACGACGGCATCGACCATATCGCCCTTGGCGAAGCGCTCGGGGCGCTGCTCGCTGCGGTCGCGCGAAAGGTCGCCGCGGCGGATGAAGGAGGTCACATCGGTGCCCGAGATCTTCACTTCGATACCCGCGTCCTTCACCTCGATGACCTCGCAAGTGACGGTCGCACCCTTCTTCAGCGTAGCAGCCGCCTGGAACGGATCGGTGGCAAGCTGCTTGATGCCGAGGCTGATCCGCTCTTTCTCGGGATCGGTCTCAAGCACGACCGCGTTCACGGTGTCGCCCTTGTTGTAATCCTTGATCGCTTCCTCGCCCGGGCGCTGCCAATCGAGGTCGGACAGATGCACCATGCCGTCGATGCCGCCATCGAGCCCGACGAACAGGCCAAACTCGGTGATGTTGCGGACTTGGCCTTCCACGGCCGAACCCTTGGGATGGTTCGCAGCGAAAGCGTCCCACGGATTTTCCTGCGTCTGCTTCAAGCCCAGCGAAATGCGGCGCTTGGCCGAGTCCACCTCAAGCACCTGAACTTCAACCTCTTGGCTGGTCGATACGATCTTGCCGGGGTGAACGTTCTTTTTCACCCAGCTCATTTCGGAGACATGGATGAGGCCTTCGACACCCGCCTCCAGCTCGACGAACGCGCCATAATCGGCGATATTCGTGACCGTGCCCTTGAACTTGCTGCCAATGGGGTACTTGGCTTCGATGCCGCCCCACGGGTCGGAGCCGAGCTGCTTCATGCCGAGGCTGATGCGCTGCGTGTCCGGATTGATGCGGACGATCTGCACCTTCACAGTATCGCCTACATTGAGGATCTCGGTCGGATGGTTGACGCGCTTCCATGCCATGTCGGTGACGTGGAGGAGGCCGTCGATGCCGCCCAGATCGATAAACGCGCCATAATCGGTGATATTCTTCACGACGCCGTCGACAACCTGGCCCTCTTCAAGCTTGGCCACGATCTCAGAGCGCTGCTCGGCGCGCGTCTCTTCGAGCACCGAACGGCGCGAGACGACGATGTTGCCGCGCCTCCGATCCATCTTGAGGATCTGGAAGGGCTGCGGCACGTTCATGAGCGGGGTGACATCCTTGATGGGGCGGATATCGACCTGGCTTCCGGGCAGGAACGCCACGGCTCCGTCAAGATCGACGGTAAAGCCGCCTTTGACGCGGTTGAAGATAATACCTTCGACCTTCTCGCCCGCGTTGAATTTCTGTTCGAGCTTGGTCCAGCTATCCTCGCGGCGCGCTTTCTCGCGGCTTAGGACCGCTTCGCCTGCCGCATTCTCGATACGCTCGACATAAACTTCCACCTCGTCGCCGACCGCGACGGGGGCCGTTTGCCCGGGAGTGGCGAATTCCTTAAGCGGGACGCGGCCTTCGGTCTTGAGGCCGACGTCGATAACCGCGAGATCTTTTTCGATGGCGACGATCTTGCCCTTTACCACCGCGCCTTCGGCAGGCGCGGAACCGGATAAGGACTCGTCGAGAAGAGCGGCGAAGTCATCGGCTGTCGGATTGTATTCCTTGGCCCTTGGCTCTATTGTTTGAGTTGCGATCATTAAAACTCCGATGGGCAAAGCCCAGGTCTGCGTTAGAGTTGAACGGAACGGCTCACCGGACTCGCGGTTCCAGCGCCGTCTTGATGCGTATCCCGACTGCCGTATAGAGGGCTATTGATCCAGGAATGAACCGCGCGCGCCCACAAATCATGGCAGACTTCCCCTAGTTAAGGGGCTTGAGAGCATGATTTATCTGCGGCTCCCGGCTTTATCAATAAGCTCAAGAGCGGCGGCGAAGGCTTTTTCTATATCTAACTCTGTTGTATCGAGCAAGAGCGCGTCTTCGGCAGGCCGCAAAGGCGACACCGGCCGTTCGCGGTCGCGGCGGTCGCGCTCCACGATCTCGGCAAGCACCGCCCCCTCCGTCGTCTCGACCCCATAGCCTTTAAGTTCGATATAACGGCGGCGCGCGCGGGCGTGCGGGCTTGCGGTGACGAAAATCTTCGCCTCAGCTTCCGGGCATACCACGGTGCCGATATCGCGGCCCTCGATGACCGCGCCTCCAGGATTGGCGGCGAAGCTTCTCTGAAATTGAAGCAGCTCGGCCCGAACCTCTGGAAAAGCGGCGACAATCGATGCCGCCTCGCCATTGCCCTTGAGCCTGAGATGGGGGTCGGAGAGCGTTGCGGGATCGAGCCGGCGCGCAGCCTCGGCCGCGGCTTTCACTTCGGTGAGAGCGTGCCCCGCAGCTATGACGTCGCGCGCAACGGCCCGGTAAAGCGAGCCGGTGTCCAAGTGCGGCAGGCCGTAATGCTGCGCGATGCGGCGTGCGATCGTGCTTTTGCCGGCGGCTGCCGTCCCGTCAATGGCAATAATCATGCGCCTGCTGCCCCATCGTCGAAAGAAGCGCCCAAGGTTTCCATGAGGCCCCGGAATTCCGGAAAGCTCGTTGCAATCATCGAAGCGTCATCTACCGTTACAGGTTCCTGAGCCGAAAGACCCAGAACCAAAAACGCCATCGCAATCCTATGATCCATATGGGTCGCAATTATTGCGCCGCCGCGCACCGAGGCGTTGCCCGCGACCGTGAGCGTGTCGCCGCTGGCGCGGGCCTCCACGCCGCAAGCCGAAAGGCCCGCAACCATGGCCGCGAGCCTGTCGCTTTCCTTCACGCGCAGTTCCGCGAGCCCATCCATGACGGTGGCGCCGTCCGCAAAAGCGGCGAGCGCGGCAAGCATCGGATATTCATCGATCATCGAAGGCGCGCGTTCGGCCGGAACATGCACGCCGCGCAGTTTGCCGGCCCTCACGCGTAAATCCGCGACCGGCTCGCCGTTCAGCTGCCGTTCGTTTTCGAACGAGAGGCCGGCGCCCATCTCCTTGAGCGTCAGGTAGAAGCCCGTGCGCGTCGGGTTGACGAGCACATTGCGGATAAGAATATCCGAGCCCGGGCAAAGGATCGCCGCTGCCGCGAGGAAGGCCGCGGAACTTGGGTCGCCGGGAACCGTGACCGGCTTGCCGTGCAGCGTCTTGCAGCCTTCAACCGTGATGCGCGTCCCGCCCTCCGCCGGCGCTGTGGAGACCGATGCTCCGAAATAGCTTAGCATTTTCTCGGTGTGGTCCCGCGTTTTCTCGCTCTCGACCACGGAGGTGCGCCCAGGCGTTAGAAGCCCTGCGAGCAAAATTGCCGATTTGACCTGGGCAGACGGCACCGGAAGCCGGTATTCAATCGGGACGAGGCCGGAGCTGCCAACAAGCGTCAGCGGCAGGGTTGCGCGGTCTTGCTCCTCGATTTGAAGGCCCATCTTTTTTAGCGGGTCGAGAACGCGGCCCATGGGCCTTTTCTTCAACGATTCGTCTCCGGTAAAGACAGCACGCATCGGATGGCCTGCCACGATGCCCATCATCAGGCGCGCGCCCGTGCCCGAATTGCCGAAGTCGAGGGCGGAGGCTGGCTCGATCAGCCCGCCAAGCCCCGATCCGATCACGGTCCAACCGATGCCCTCTTTTCGAATGTCAGCGCCGAGCTGCTGCAAAGCGCGCGCCGTACACAGGATGTCCTCCGATTCGAGGAGGCCGGCGATATCAGTGCGGCCTTCTGCGAGCGCGCCCAGGATCAAGGCCCGGTGCGAGATGGACTTATCGCCCGGTACTGAAACTGTGCCCTGCAAGGCACGCGATTTGCCCGCCGTGAGCGGCCTCGGAGCGGATGGGAGCTGGGACATCAGCCGGTTGCCTAGCCTAGATCAACCCGCCTTTAATCGGAATCGATTAAAGGCGGAAAGTTGATCGTTTCTGAGGTGTCAGAGCAGCCTGTCCGCGTCCGGTTGGACGCGGGCTGCTCTGGTGGGATGAAACTAAGCCGCCATAGAGCCTTACCGGGCGCGGCTGTCAATCGTGCGCTAACACCGTTCGAACAAATTCACCATATCCATGCTCTTTGCCTTTGACATGCAGAGACGATGCTGACTATGCCATTCACGATTAACGGCGCGCCTGGCGCGCTCATGAATAACAGCTAAGGAAGCTTCAGACCGATGTCCATGAAAGCTGAGCGCGGAACTAAGCGGGTTTGCCAATCGTGCGGCAGCAAATTCTACGACCTTAACCGCGATCCCATTACTTGCCCGATCTGCCAGTCCATTTATCAGCTCAGCGCGCCTGCTTCACGCGCGACTGGCGGCAATAACCTCGATGCCGACGACGATGCGGTGCTCGACGCCGGCAGGACCGGCCTTGAATTTGTGCCGCTCGACGAAGTCGCGGCGAGGGAGGGCGAGGATTTGCCGGAAATCGAAGGCGGCGACATCGGAGACGTGGCCGGCGACGAAGAGGAGACGCTCGACACAGGTGGCGAGGATGAGCCTTTCCTTGAGGCCGAGGACGAGGGAGAGGCCGACATGTCCGGTTTTGTGAGCGGCAGCAAGGACGAAGAGGCCTGAAAGTTTAAGCCTCCCTCACCCAGCCCTCTCCCGCTCAAGCTCGCCTTGCGAGCTTGCCACTTTGGTTGTCCGCATCCTAAAGCGGATGCGGATGGGAGGGGAGCAGGCCGCGGCCGAAGCCCGGCCACCCCATCTCTAGGACGTCTTTGGCAGGTGCTGAACGCAAAGCTGAAGCAAGCTGTACCTTGAAACACCGCCCCCTCATCGGCCATATAGATCGCAGAAAGTTGCATCGTAGCAGCAGCCATTTTCGGCCGGGGTCTGGAAAGGCCGGGCAGCCGGTTTCTGGCGTAACGTCGAAGGGGAAGTGCGAGCTAATGGCTAAGAGCGAGTTCACACATTGGATGTGGTTCGAGGCCGTCGACCGGCTTTCCCGGGCGCAGCGGCTCCATCAGCAGTTTTTCACGCTCAATCAGCATATGGGCGGCCCGGCATGGGAACCTCCCGTCGACGTTCTGGAGACCGACACCGAAGTTCTGATATTTTTTGCGCTTCCAGGCGTAGACCCCGAAAATGTGGAAGCCGTGATCGACAATGGGGTGCTGTTCGTTTCGGGGAGGCGCGTATTACCGGAGGAGCTTCGCACTGCGCTCATTCATCAACTGGAACTGCCGCAGGGCCGCTTCGCCCGCCGGGTTCCCCTTCCTCCTTGCCGCTTCGATGGCGTGAAACGTCAGGCCCTCAATGGCTGTTTGCTGATTAGCCTGGAGAAATCTTCCTCCGAATAAGAAAAAACTTCCTTTGAATTAAGGAGCGGCACCATGGATAATCCTAATCCCAGCGAGGGCACCTCCGCAGAGGCCAAGTCCGGCGAGACCGGGGGCAGCTACCCTGGAGACCCAAATTCGCTACTTATTTTGCCGGTCCGGGACACGGTATTGTTTCCAGGTGTGCTTTTTCCGCTTTCCATCGGAAGGCCCGTCTCAATCGCGGCCGTCCAGCAGGCGATGCGGGAAGAGCGCCAAATCGGCATCCTGATGCAGCGCGACGCCGAGGCATTGGAGCCAGCCGGCACTGATATGCACCGGGTTGGCACGATCGCGAACATAGCCCGCTATCTGACAGCGCCCGACGGCGGCCATCATGTGATCGTGCACGGCGTCGAGCGTTTTCGCGTCCTCGACTTCACCCGCGAGCGGCCCGTGCTCATGGCTAACGTGCAGCGCATCCCCGAGCCCAAGGATGAAGGCCCGGAGATCGAGGCGCGCACCTTGCTCTTGCGCCAACAGGCCATCGAGGCGCTCGAACTTCTGCCGCAGGTGCCGGGCGAGCTTGTGGCGGCGATGCAGAATGCCCAATCGGCCTCGGCACTCGCCGACCTTACCGCCGCCTATATGGATATCTCCTCCGAGCAGAAGCAGGAGATCCTCGAAACCGTCGATCTCAACGTGCGCATGGAGAAGGTTTCCCGGCTTCTGTCGCAGCGCATCGAAGTGTTGAGGCTTAGCCAGGAGATCAACCGCCAGACCAAGGCCGTCTTCGACGACCGCCAGCGCGAGGCGGTGCTGCGTGAGCAGATGGCGGCGATCCAGCGCCAGCTCGGCGAAGGTGACGGCAAGGCCGAAGAAATCGCGGAGCTCAACGAGGCGATTGCAAAAGCGCAAATGCCCAAGGAAGTGGAAGCGCAAGCCCGGAAGGAACTCCGCCGCTATGAGCGCATGCCCGAGCAGGCAGCCGAAGCGGGCATGATCCGGACCTATCTCGACACGCTGGTTGAGTTGCCCTGGGCGCTTCCGGAGGAGAAGCCCATCGACATCGCCGGGGCGCGCCGCGTGCTCGAGGAAGACCATTTCGGCCTCGAAAAGATCAAGCAGCGCATCATAGAATATCTGGCCGTGCGCAAGCTGGCTCCCCAGGGCAAGGCGCCGATCCTCTGCTTCGTTGGGCCGCCCGGCGTCGGCAAGACCTCGCTCGGACAGTCCATCGCCCGCGCCATGCAGCGGTCCTTCGTGCGCGTCAGCTTGGGCGGCGTCCATGACGAGGCCGAGATCCGCGGCCACCGGCGCACCTATATCGGCGCGCTCCCCGGCAACATCATCCAAGGCATCAAAAAGGCAGGCGCCCGCAATTGCGTGATGATGCTCGACGAGATCGACAAGATGGGACGCGGCTTCCAGGGCGATCCATCCGCCGCGATGCTTGAGGTGCTCGACCCGGAGCAGAATTCGACGTTCCGCGACAATTATCTGGGCGTTCCATTCGATTTGTCGCGTGTCACCTTCATCACCACCGCCAACCTGCTGGAGACCATCCCCGGTCCGCTTCGCGACCGCATGGAGATCATCACCCTTGCGGGCTACACCGAAGAGGAGAAGCTCGAAATCGCGCGCCGCTACCTCGTCCAGCGTCAACTTGAAGCGAACGGCCTAACGGCGGATCAGGCGCGCATCGAGGACGACGCCCTCAGGGAGATCATTCACAGCTACACCCGCGAGGCAGGCGTCCGCTCGCTTGAACGCGAGATCGGCAAGGTGTTCCGGCATGTTGCGGTCCGCATCGCGGAAACCCCAACCGAACAGGTGGTGGTAAAGGCAGCCGGCCTGACTCGAGATCCTCGGCCAGCCCCGCTTCGAGAACGAGGTCGCCATGCGCACGGCCATACCCGGCGTCGCGACCGGACTGGCTTGGACGCCCGTGGGCGGCGACATCCTCTTCATTGAAGCCACGCGCGCACCCGGCAAAGGCAGCCTGATTCTCACCGGCCAGCTCGGCGATGTCATGCGGGAGAGCGCGCAGGCGTCGCTGAGCTTGGTCAAGAACCGGGCGGCGTCGCTCGGCATCGATCCGGCTGTTTTCGAAAAGAGCGACATCCACATCCACGTGCCTGCGGGCGCCACCCCCAAGGACGGCCCCAGCGCAGGCGTCGCGATGTTCACCGCGCTCTATTCCCTTCTCAGCGGCCGCACCGTGCGCAGCGATACGGCCATGACCGGGGAGATCAGCTTGCGCGGCTTGGTGCTGCCGGTAGGCGGGATCAAGGAAAAGGTTACGGCCGCAGCCCGCGCCGGGCTTAAGCGCGTCCTCCTTCCCGCGCGCAACCGCAGGGATTACGATGAAATCCCCGAGGACACCCGGAAAAGCCTGGAATTCGTTTGGCTTGAAAATGTGGACAGCGTCATTGCCGCAGCATTTGAGCCCGAGACCGAAGCGGAGCGGGCGCGCTCGCTTGCCTCCGCCGGCTGAAAGGCTCTATCAAAGCGTGTAAAAAAATGAAGACTAGCTGTGAGTTCGCCTATCTTGGCGCAGCTGCCGTCACAGCGGAGGCGGGGACGCATTTGTCCTTGTTCCAGCGGTTAAAATGGATTCCCGCCCGAGTGGGAACGACTCCGCCGAAGTTTGCATCCCGATTTTTTCAAACGCTCATCGGCGGGTGGGCCGGTGGCTCTCCGGCCGCCTTTCCGCGAACTCTTTGTCGAGGGCTTCTTCGAGCTCAAGCAAATCGTCCGGCGGGGTCATCCCGAAAACGCGCATCTCGTTGAGCTTCTCCTTAAGCTGAATATAGAGCTCGAACCGGTCATGCGGCGGGTTTGAGAACATTTCCAAGATCAAACCGATCTCTGCCTTCAGCGATTCAAGAGCCATAAAGGCACCTCCCCCGGTGAACGAGTGTCACTAAGATATGAGCTGACTTGCCCGGTCAACATTGATACGAATCAAAACTTCCAAGGCCATCCATGCTTTCTGGCGGTTTTCTGATGCGGCTGTCTGCATATATAGGGGCTTGGCTAAGGTTTGGCCCGCTCGGGACTGCGTAGGAAGACGTTACGATGCTTGACAATCAGGACGAAGCCGCCAGGCGCCCCGGAGCACGGGGGCGGCGATGGGCAGTCACCGTTCTACATTGCGGCGGGCGGTACACCCTGCCGTCCACGTGTCACGATGAAGCAGAACGACTGCTTTGCAATCCTCGATAATTTCGGCGACATAGGCTGCTCATCCGACGGCGCATGCGGCCTCTTCGCCTACGATACGCGGCATCTTTCGCGGCTCGCCTTCACCATCAGCGGGCAAGAGCCCCTGCTCCTCGGTTCAACGCTCCGCGACGACAATCTCAACCTGCGGGCCGATCTCACGAACCCCGACATCTTCTCCGAAACGGGCATCTCGCTGCTCAAGGATACGGTGCATATCGGCCGCACCATCTATCTGCACGACGGCTCCCTCGCCGAACGCAGCGCGCTGACCAATCATGGCACCGAGCGCATCTCGTTCGACCTCGCAATCGCTTTCGACGCCGATTTTGCCGATCTCTTCGAGATCCGGGGCATGCACCGCCCCGCCCGTGGCACGCTTCGGAAACAGGTGAGCGGCCCTGACCAGGTGCTACTGAGCTATACGGGCCTCGATGGCAAGGTCCGGAATACGAAACTCACCTTCGAACCGGCTCCGGATGAGCTTACCACCTCAAGGGCCAGATATGCGGTAACGCTTGAACCGCATGAGACCTGGCGGCAATTCATCTTGGTAAGCTGCGACGGGAAGGCCCAGCCGCCGGCCCCCTCGTTTCTGCGGGGCCTTGTTCAGGCGAGGCGTGACCTAACCGGAAACACCGCTCCAACCGCATCCGTCGAAACCTCGAACGCCGTCTACAAGGAGATCATCTGCCGGTCGCTCGCAGATCTCAGAATGCTCATGACGGCGACGCCCCAGGGGAAATACCCTTATGCGGGCATTCCGTGGTATTCGACCACATTCGGCCGCGACGGGCTTATCACAGCGCTGCAAATGCTCTGGTTTGATCCTTCGGTGGCGCGCGGGGTGTTGCAAAGGCTCGCCCATTTCCAAGCCGAATCTTTCGACGCGCGCTCGGATGCGCAGCCGGGCAAAATCCTGCATGAGATGCGCTCGGGCGAAATGGCGGCGCTGGGCGAAGTACCATTCGGATTGTATTACGGCAGTATCGATTCCACGCCGCTGTTCGTGCTGCTTGCCGGGCTCTACGTCCAAAGGACGGGCGATGAAGCCTTCCTCCAGCAAATTTGGCCGAACATAGAGCGGGCGCTCGATTGGATCGACGGCCCAGGCGACCCGGACGGCGACGGCTTTTTCGAATATGCCCGCGCTACCGAAGAAGGGCTTGCCAATCAGGGCTGGAAAGACTCGCACGACGCTGTCTTCCACGCCGATGGCGAGCTAGCCAAAGGGCCTATCGCGCTTGTCGAGGTCCAGGGTTACGTCTATGCGGCGTGGCTCGCAGCCGCAGATTGCGCCAGAAGGCTCGGACGTTACGAACAGGCGCAAAGCCTGTTCGCGAAGGCAGCCAGGCTCAGAGAACGCTTCGAGGATCGCTTTTGGTGCGAAGACCTTGGCACTTATGCTTTGGCCCTTGACGGGGAAAAGCAGCTTTGCCGCGTGCGCACCAGCAACGCGGCCCACACCCTCTTTACCGGGATCATGAGCCCGGAAAGGGCGAAGCTGGTGGCGGGTGGAACGCTCGGACCCTCCTTCAATTCAGGGTGGGGTATCCGGACGGTGGCCGCCACCGAGGTCCGGTACAATCCGATGTCCTATCATAACGGGTCGGTCTGGCCGCACGACAACGCGATGATCGCCGCCGGTTTTGCCAGGTACGGCCTGACAGCAGGGCTTGAACCGGTATTCGACGGCCTCATGCAGGCGGCAGCCTATATGGATCAGCGGCGCTTGCCGGAGCTGTTTTGCGGTTTTCCGCGCCGCCGCAGCCGTGGGCCGACGCTTTACCCGGTTGCGTGCTCGCCTCAGGCTTGGGCGAGCGGCGCGGTCTTTCAGCTGCTGCAAGCCGTGCTTGGCCTCGAATACGATCTCGGCGCAAAGGCGATCAGGCTGCGCAACCCTGCGGTTCCGGTTTCCGCAGGCGAAATCACGGTGCGGAATTTGGCACTCGGCGACGCTACAATCAGCTTCACGGTGAGGCCAGATCCCAAAGGCACGGTTTCGCTCGGCGTGCTGGAGTCTACGGGGAACATCAAAATCTCGGTGCTGCTCGGCGCCGCTTGAGACGGGGCCTTGGACCCCCGATATTATTTGGGTGAGCCCAGGAGCAGCCGTATGCAAATTCGCACGCCATATCTCCTCTTCCTCGGAGACGTTGCCGATCAGCTTGCCGCGAAAACCGCTCAGGGAATCGTGGATTGGCGGCGCGAATGGTGCTTGGGGCAGCTCCGCCTGCCCGGATGTAAGGCGGACCTTGGCATTCCTGAGCTGAGCATCAAGGAAGCCGCAGCGGAAGGGGCGAGAACCCTGATCGTGGGCGTGGTCAACGCCGGAGGCGTTTTGCCGGATCATTGGACCGCCGTCATCGTCGAGGCCCTTGAAGCCGGCCTCGATGCAGCGAGCGGGTTGCACACGCGGCTGAGCTCAAAGCCTGAGATCGCGGCGGTGGCAAAGCGCTATGAGCGCCAGCTCTGGGATGTCCGCCAGCCGGACCGGCAATTCGAAACCGGAAAGGGTACCAAGCGGCCGGGCATGCGGCTTCTGACCGTCGGCACCGACTGTTCCATCGGCAAGAAATACACGGCACTGACCTTGGAGCGCGAAATGCGCGCCCGCGGTTTCGACGCCGATTTCAGGGCAACCGGGCAGACCGGCATCTTCATCTCAGGGCGCGGCGTGGCCATCGACGCCGTGGTCGCCGATTTCATCTCCGGTGCCGCGGAATGGATTTCACCCGCCGCGAGCCCCCGCCATTGGGACGTGATCGAGGGACAGGGCTCCATGTTCCATCCCTCGTTCGCCGGCGTTTCGCTTGGCCTTCTGCATGGCTCCCAACCCGACGCATTTGTCGTGTGCCATGAGCCAACCCGGAAGACGATGCGTGGCGTTCCCCACCCCCCGCCGCCGATCCACGCGGTCGTCGATGTAACGGTTCGCTGCGGTTCGCTCACCAATCCCGGCATTCGCCCGGTCGGGATCGCGATCAACACCGCGGCTTTGGACGCAAGGGCCGCAACGGATTATCTAAAGCGCATCGAGGAAGATCATCTGCTTCCAGCGGCCGACCCTGTGCGTTTCGGCGTAGGCAACATCGTGGATCGCATCGCAGCGGACTTTCCCGCCACTCTCCCAGCCGGCAAGGCGGACTGACAATGCGGCGGCTCCGAGTAAGCGTTGAGAGCTTCCCAATCGCCGGCGCCTTCACCATTTCGCGCGGCAGCCGCACCGAGGCCCGCGTCGCCGTCGCGACGATTGAGGAAGGTGGGTACAGGGGGCGCGGAGAATGCGTCCCCTATGCGCGTTATGCCGAGACGGTGGAAGGCGTCGCCGCCCAAATAGAGGCGCTGTCAGAAGCGATTTCGCTAGGCGCCTCTCGCCTCGATCTCTTGACGTTCCTGCCCGCGGGCGCTGCCCGCAACGCACTCGACTGCGCGCTGTGGGACCTGGAGGCAAAGCTCGCGGGCAAGCGCGTCTGGGAGCTTGCCGGCCTGCCCGAGCCGCGGGGCGTCGTCACCGCCTACACGCTAAGCCTCGATGCGCCCGGGGCGATGGAAACCGCGGCCCAGAAGGCAGGCGGCAGGCCTTTGCTGAAGGTGAAGCTGGGCGCGCCCGGAGATCCCGAGCGTATTGCGGCAGTCCGGCGTGGCGCACCCCGCTCGACGCTTATCGCTGACGCCAACGAGGGCTGGGACGAGGCATCCCTCGAAGCGAATTTCGCGGCTTGCCAAGCCGCGGGCGTGAAGCTGATCGAGCAGCCGCTTCCCGCCGGCAAGGACGGCATCTTGGCTGCGCTCGGGCCTGCGCGCCACGGCATCCCAGTGTGCGCGGATGAAAGCGTCCATACTTCCGCTGATCTTTCCTCCATCGCGCGGCTTTATCAGGCCGTCAACATCAAGCTCGACAAGGCCGGTGGGCTCACTGCCGCGCTCGCGCTCCTAACTGAAGCGCGTAACCGAGGCCTGGCCATCATGGCGGGCTGCATGGTCGCGACCTCGCTTGCGATGGCGCCCGCAGTTCTTCTGGCAGCCAACGCGGATTACACCGATTTGGACGGGCCCCTGCTGCTCGCCCGCGACCGCGAACCTGGCCTCGTCTACGAGGGCAGCGAGATCCAGCCCTTCGGCCCGGAACTTTGGGGCTGACGGCGCTGCACGCCCCCAATGCACCAGCCACAGCCTATACCCTCACGTATTGGCTATTTCCATTCTCTATCAGAATATATTCTGTGACGAAGACAAAATTAGTAAGCCACGCAATCTTCTTTGAACAACACAGAATTTTATATTGGCAAAGTCCGGTCACTTTCCTACTTGTTTCATGAAGCTACTGCGCTTGCCGATTTTGACCTGCTTAAAGGTCAAGCAGGGGGAAATGTTGCGTACTAAGAATAAGTCCAAACGCTTCAAGCAATTTTTTGGCCGGCTCTGGAGCAGATTCGTCGCGGACGAGTGTCCCGAAGACGTGCGCAAGAAGCGGATCGCAAACATGATGCACGACGTGATCCTGTTTGAGGCCATGCGCCGGTGGGAACGCGAAACCAAACAAACAGAGCCACGGCGGTAAAGATCAGGCGGGGCTTGCGAAGCCCCACTCATTCTTTGCAAAGGCGCTGGCGCCCGTCTATATAAGGCTCATCTCGGTTTCCCCAAACGGCAGAGCACAGCGCGGACATGGAGCTGCGGCACATCCCTTTTAAGAAGATGAACGGCCTCGGCAACGATTTCGTGGTGATCGACGCGCGCACCGAACCCTTGCGGCTTTCCGCTTCGGCTGCCGGCTCGATCGCCGGCCGTGCCGAGGGCGCCGGCTGCGATCAGGTCATTGTGCTGGAGCCGTCGCCGCGCGCGGACGTATTCATGCGTATTTTGAATGCCGACGGCTCCGAGGTCAGCGCCTGCGGCAATGCGAGCCGCTGCGTGGCAGCTCTGCTTCATCCCGAACTTGACCGGGACCGGCTAACCATTGAGACCCGTGCCGGGATCCTAAATGCCCAAGTTTTGGCAGGAGGGCTGGTGACCGTCGATATGGGCGTTCCCCGCTTTGGCTGGGATGAAATTCCGCTGTCCCGGGCTTTCGAGGATACGCGCGCGATCGATTTTACCTATGTCTCGCCCAGCGGCCAGGTGCTTGAACGCCCCAGCGTGGTGAATGTCGGCAACCCGCATTGCATTTTCTGGGTTCAAGATGCCGGCAGCTACGATCTGGCTTTCTTCGGCGGAGCACTGGAACGCGACCCGCTTTTTCCCGAACGCGCGAATATCTCACTCGCTGAGATTACGGATGGGAAGCCCCCCTCACCCCAGCCCTCTCCCCAAGAGGAGAGGGAGTTAGCTGCGGCCTTCTTCCCGGCGGGAGAGGAGATTAGAGGCGTCCTCTCTCCCCTCGGGGAGAGAGACAGAGTGAGGGGGGACTTCCCCTCGCGCATCAAGCTCCGTGTGTGGGAGCGGGGAACCGGTATCACCCGCGCTTGCGGCACAGCGGCTTGCGCCGCCGCCGTGGCGGCAGCCAGGACCGGACGCACGGGCGCAAAGTGGAAGTCGAGCTTCCGGGCGGCGTTCTCCTCATCGAGTGGCGCCAGGCGGACGATCACATTCTCATGACAGGCCCAACCGAGTTTGAGTTTCAGGGCGTACTTCATTTCAATGGCGGCGGGCAGCTTGCGCGTGTGGTGCGGCACTCATGAGCGTCGAGGTCATCTCCTTTGGCTGCAGGCTGAACACCTTCGAGAGCGAGGTGGCGAAGAAGCTTGCCGAAGAGGCAGGGCTTGACCGCGCCGTGATCGTGAACACATGCGCCGTCACCGCTGAAGCCACGCGCCAAGCGCGGCAGGCCATCCGCAAGGCGCGCCGCGACTACCCCGGCGCTAAAATCATCGTCACCGGTTGCGCCGCGCAAATCGAACCGGAAAGCTTCGCGGAGATGGGCGAGGCCGATTATGTGATCGGCAATGCTGAGAAGACGAGTGCGGTAACTTTCCTCGACATCGCAGGCGGCGAACTGGCTCGCGTCAGGGTCAACGACATCGCCTCGGTTCGGGAGACAGCGCGGCACATGGTTTCGGGTTTCGGAGGGCGCGCGCGGGCGTATGTCGAAGTCCAAAATGGCTGCGATCATCGCTGCACCTTTTGCGTGATTCCCTATGGGCGGGGGCCATCCCGATCGGTGCCTGCGGGCGATGTGGTCCGGCAGGTGCGCGCGCTCGCGGAGGAGGGATATCGCGAGGTCGTGATGACGGGCGTCGATCTCACTTCGTATGGCGCGGGCCTTCCTGGCGGCATGTCGCTTGGGCGGCTTGTGCGCACCGTGTTGCGGCTCGTGCCTGAACTGCCGCGTTTGCGGCTTTCCTCGATCGACACGATCGAGGCCGGCAGCGAGTTGATCGCTGCGTTCGCGGAAGAGGAGCGGCTAATGCCGCATCTGCATCTCTCGCTGCAATCCGGCGACAATCTCATTCTGAAGCGCATGAAGCGGCGGCACGCGCGCGAGGATGCCATTCAGTTTTGCATGAACGTGCGCCGGCTTAGACCCGACATGGTATTCGGCGCAGACTTGATCGCGGGCTTCCCGACCGAGGACGAGGCGATGTTCGCCAACACGCTCCGGCTCGGCGATGAATGCGGCTTGAGCTTCATGCATGTGTTCCCGTTTTCGCCTCGCCCGCAGACGCCTGCCGCGCGCATGCCGCAGCTCGACCGCTCGCTTGTGAAGGAGCGCGCCGCCCGGCTTCGCGGCAAGGCAGCCGAGCTGCTCGCTGCGCATTTGGCAGCCCAACAGAACAAAGTATTCGATGTTTTGATGGAGCGCGCTGGCCTTGGCCGGACTCCCGGTTTCACAGAAATCGCTATCCCGGATGAAAAAATCGGCCAAGGCGCCATCTTGAGGGCCAGGGCCACCGGTTCCGCTAAGACACATCTCATTGGAGAGCGCCTTTCAACATGAGCGAGAGTGGCAAGCGCAACCTGTTCGGGCGCATGTTCGGTGGCGGAAAGACGCCTGAGCCCGCTTCTGCCATCAAGGAAGAGCGCGCGGAGGTTCTGGCCCGCGAAGAAACAGTGCCGGCTGAACAAGCCGTAGCCGAGCAGATCCCTCCTGAGCCGCTGGCGGAAATCGAAAAAGAGATGCCGCGCGTTGGCTGGTTTCAGCGGATGCGGAAGGGGCTCAACCGTACATCCTCGCGGCTCACAGAAGGCATCACCGGTGTCTTCACGAAGCGCAAGCTCGACGACGAGACGCTGGAAGAACTTGAGGATCTGCTTATCCAGGCCGATCTCGGCGTCGGCGTTGCGGGCAGCGTCGCGGCGGCCTTGAGAAAATCGCGCTACAACAGCGACATCTCACCCGGCGAGGTGCGTACGATTCTATCGCAAGAGATTGAGAAGGTGCTGGCCCCGGTGGCGGTGCCGCTCAAAATCGATCCTGCGAAAAAGCCTTTTGTGGTCCTGGTCGTCGGCGTCAACGGCACCGGCAAGACCACGACAATCGGCAAATATGCGAGCCAGTTTACAAAGCAAGGGCTTAAAGTGATGCTCGCTGCTGGCGACACGTTCCGGGCCGCGGCCATCGAGCAGCTTAAAATCTGGGGCGAGCGCACTGGAGCGGCGGTGGTCGCAAGCGAGACGGGCGCCGACGCCGCGGGCCTTGCCTTCGACGCGCTCCGCCGCGCCAAGGACGAAAGCTACGACCTCCTTTTGATCGACACCGCCGGCAGGCTTCAGAACAAATCGGCGCTGATGGCGGAGCTGGAAAAGGTGATCCGCGTTATTCGTAAGATCGACAGCACGGCGCCGCATTCGGTCGTGCTCACGCTGGACGCTACCACAGGGCAAAATGCGCTTTCGCAAGTCGAAATCTTCGGCAAGACCGCGGGCGTGACCGGCCTGGTGATGACGAAACTCGATGGCACCGCGCGCGGCGGCATTCTCGTTGCCATATCGAGCAAATATGCGCTGCCGGTTCACGCCATCGGCGTGGGCGAAAGCGCCCAAGACTTGCAATCTTTTCATGCGCAGGATTTCGCGCGCGCCATCGCGGGCGTGCAGGAACATACGGAGGTTTAGGTGGAGCAGGTGAAGGCGGTCAAGGCAAAGCAGGAGGTTAATCAAGTGCTCAAGCTTGCGCTTGATATGGGCCCCCTGGTTGTATTTTTCGTTACTTACGCCTTCGTCAGAGGGAACGCCGGCGGCCCGGCCATGGCCAGTGACATGAAGCGCATTATCTACGCGACAGTCGCGCTCATGATTGCGACGGCGATTTCGCTCGTAGCGAGTCGCATCCTGTTGAAGCGCATCCCGGTCATGTCGCTTGTGACCGGCGTCTTCGTCATGGTGTTCGGCTCTCTCACCTGGTATTTCCAGGATGGAACCCTCATAAAAATCAAAGCCACAATTCTCTACCTTCTGTTCGCGGCCGTGCTTGCGGGAGGGCTTTTTTTCCGCAAGCTCCTGCTCAAGATACTGCTGGGCGAGGCCCTGCAAATGCAAGATGAGGGCTGGCGGCTGCTGACGCTGCGATGGATCGGATTTTTCATCTTCCTCGCCGTGATGAACGAGATCGTCTGGCGGAATTTTTCAGAACCAACCTGGGTCAGCTTCAAATCGTTCGGCGTGATGCCGTTGACATTCCTTTTTATGATGGCTCAAATAACTTTGATTATGAAATATCAGACCCCGGAAGTATTATCGGACAAGTCCGACGCATCCTCCACCTAAGTCTTTACCCTTTTTTATTTCTTTCCCTAAGCCTGTGGAACAGCTGTTTGCCCTGTCCGTTCTTAGCGTAGCGTTGGGTGAAGCTTCAAGCTAGCAGCCGGATGATAATGCTGAACATAAAAGAAGGCGTAAGCCGGGTCGCAAAGAAGCGGAAGAAATCCGGAAGCGGACGTTCCGACGCTATTGACCGTTCTATGATCCATCTTCTCCATCGCGCTAGCCAGCGAGCCTCGGAAATATTCGCGATCGAAACAAGGGATTTCGACCTTACCGCCCGGCAATACGCCGTGCTGACCACTATCGCGCAGCAAGAGGGTTTAAGCCAGACCGACCTGGTGCGGCTGACAGGGATCGATCGCTCTACCCTTGCCGATGTGGTTCAACGGCTTTTGCGGCGGGGCATCATCCAAAGGGAGCGAACCTCGCAAGATGGCCGAACCTACGCCGTGACCCTCTCCGAAGAAGGCCGCGACCTTCTCGACGCCATAAAGCCCTACGCGCGACGGGCTGACCGCACTGTCCTATCCTGCCTCGGCGACGAGGATGGAAAGATGGCCGCACAAATCTTGAGCCGTCTTTTGAGAAAGGCCGGCGACGGAAACTCGGACGGCTATTGATGCGCGGCATTAAATTTCATCAACATAGCCCGCGGCCTCTCGCTAATAGCAAAAGGTGGATGTAAGCTTCTGTTATGGGAGCGGACCTTGTCACCTTCAGGCCAGCCGTGCCATCCGATGCCGATGCGGTGGCCGCCATACACGACGCTGCCTGGCGGCTGGCGTATCAGGGGGTGATCCCCCACCTCTATCTCGAGCGCATGATCTCGAGGCGCGGGCCCATGTGGTGGCAGCGCCAGATCCAGCGGGGCTCCAAGATCACTCTCCTTGTTTTCGACGATGTACCGCAAGGTTATGCTGCTTGGGGCGAGGCGCGAGGGAGCTGGCCCTGGACCGCAGGCGAAATCTTCGAGCTTTATGTGGCACCTATTTTCCAAGGCATAGGCCTTGGCACCCGCTTGTTCGCCGCCGCCAGACGGGAGCTAAGAGAGGCTGGGTTCGAGCGCCTCGTGGTCTGGGCGCTGAAAGACAACGAGCCCGCTTGCGCGTTCTATGATGGGCTTGGAGGCGTTCCGCTCGCCACAGTCCCGGAGCGCTTCGGCGGCGTTTCGCTACCGCGCGTGGCATTCGCGTGGGGCGTGAATGTAAAGTCGTCCAATACTTAAATAGGGGTTAACCGGAAAATCCGGCATCATGGCTTACAAAAGAATACCGCACGTGCGCCCCGTTAAGCAAAATTTATACAACTCCACGTAGAAACCGGTTGTATCGCAATTCACAACGCGGCGAATACTATGTGGACTCGAAAAACAAACCCCGGCACATCGAGAAACGAGCACATTGACCGGCTCAAAAGCAGGCTTGGAGCCCTTACCGCCGGCTACAGCCCACTTTTTGCCGGATTTTCCTTGAGCGGGTCAAAGCGCCGGGGACTTGAAACGGTGGCAATTCTCACGGATCTTCAGCATCTTAGGCGGGCGCAGCTCGCCTTTGCCCTTGCGCGGCCAGAGGCTTCGGACGCCATTGAGCCACCCGCCACGAGGGCTGCGTAGTTTTAATAGCAACGGCTCCTACTGTCCGCCGGCCTTTTCCGCCGCCGCCTTCACCAGCTCTTTGAGCGTGTCAGGCATCGGATAAGCCAAGTTGATATTCTTTGGCGGAATGGGGCTCTCAAACCACTTGGCGTAGAGCTTGGCGTACTCGCCGGATTTCATGGCTTCAAGCAGGGCGCCATCCACCAAATCTTTGAATTCCTTGTCGTCCTTGCCGAGCATCAGCGCATAGGACGCGCTGGGATAAGCGTCGCTGAGAAACCCATAGGCGTCCGGGTTCTTGGCGTTCGCCTTGAGGCTCACGAGTAGCACATCGTCGGCTAGGAAAGCGGATGCCTTGCCCGTCTCGAAAAGCTTGAAGGAATCCGCGTTGTCCTTTCCTTCGAGGATCGAGAGCCCGAGCGAGCGGTCGCTGCTCAACGTAAGCACGAACGAGGTAACTCCGGCCCCTTGCGTAAAGACAACCGGCTTGCCCTTCAAATCTTCGGTGGAGGCAGGCGAAATCGTTTCGTATCTCATCCCGTGCCGGCCTTCCCTTTCGATGCGCAGCCGCCGCGGTACGATCCACCTCAACTCTGAGACGAAGATTGGGCTGGAAAAGGTTGCCTGCTGCGCAAGCTGCCCTTCAACCGGCGTCGCGGCGCAGTCCATGCTGAGCGTGCCGTCCTTGAGAAGCGCTGCTGCATCCGCTTGCGTAACGGCTTTGTAGTCCGTCTTCAGCTCTGCCAATCCGAGCTTCTGTTTGGCTTTGCTCACCGCGAGAGCGCACAAATCCAACGCAAACCCCTCGGGCTGCTGAGCATCGGCGTAGGACATGGGTATCGTATCTTCCCGGTATCCTAGCGTTATCGTGCCTTTATCTTTGATCTTCTGCAGCGTCGGCCCCAACTCTCCAGCGCCTGCCACCTGAAGGCTTGCGATAATGGCAACCCAGCTAATCGCGATCGTTCTCGTCAAACTCGGCATCCCTGCTTCCCTCAAACCATGCGATCCGCGGCGCCTTTTATGCGGGGCTTATCGCTCCCTGGCAAGAGCCGGGTTTTCTTAAAACCAAGTGATTCATAGGCCGCCGGAAACGCCGCTTTTTCAAACAATCCTAAAAGAAAGCCCCTTGCGAAAGCATTAAAGCGGTGCGCCGCTTGACCTAAGCCGCTGATTTGCCTGCGGAAAATTACGATCGCGGCAGGAAATGAATCCGGGTTGCTGAAACGGCGGCGAGCATCCTTAACTTGCAACTTAAGGTTAATCCGAAAATGCACACCGCCACCTTAGGCCGGCTCGCGGCTGCCTTAACGCTTGGCAAAGTGTCACTTAAGCCGCCCCGGCGAGCGCCTCCACCTTCGCCACATCGAAGGCTTTTGCGTCGACCTTGAGATAGGCGAGCTTTTCCTCGGCAACGACGATTGCCTCGGCAACGCCGGGCATTTGCCTAAGCTTGGCGGCGAGGGCCTCTGCGCCCGCGGCCTGCGCATCGGAGATCTTGATCAGACGCGTGGTGAGATAGCTTGGCCGTGCCATCGTGGCGGCGGCGGCAAGCCATAGCAGCGCAAGGACAGCCGTCATTACGAATACGGCCGATTCGCCGCCCCTTTGAAGCGCCCAGCCGCCAAATACGCCACCCATGAAAATTCCAAAGAATTGTGCGCTCGAATAGATGCCGGTGGCCGTCCCCTTCGCTTCGAGCGGCGCGGTCTTGGTGATGAGCGAGGGCAATGTGGCGGCCATCACGTTGAAGCCCGTAAAGAAGACCGTCAGCGCCGCAAGCAATGCATAAAGGTTGTGCCCCGCATAAAAGAGCAGGATCTGGCTCGCCGCCATCGCCGCCACTGAGCTGACGAAGACGGTTTTCATCAGGCGGTGTTTTTCGGCCGCGATAATCGCAGGCACTGCCAGCACCAGCGAGAAGAGGAGCACGGGCAGATAAACGATCCACTGGCTGTTGGTGGTCACGTCCAGCGCAGCGTGCAGCAGCCCGGGAACCACAAGGAAACTCGCCGTAAGCATGGCGTTGAGCGCGAAGGTGCCTAAATCGAGGCGAAGCAGTTCCGTGTTCTTCAGCACGGAGGACAGCATGGCCGGCACGGTTTCTGCATCGCGGTGCACATGTAAATCCTTCGGGTCCGGCACCACGAATTGGGTAATCCCAATGCCGAGCAGCGCCAGAAATACCATCAGCCAGAAGATACCCGAGACGCCTGCGAAGCTGGCTACGATTGGCCCCGCGACTAAAGCGAACATGAACGAGAGCCCGATGGTGACGCCAACCATCGCCATTGCCTTGGTGCGGTTTTCTTCGGTGGTGAGATCGGCCACCAGCGCCAGGATCACCGAACCTACTGCGCCTGAACCCTGGATGAGACGCCCAACAATCACGCCGTCGATCGAGGTTGACATAGCAGCCACAGCACTGCCGATCCCAAAGAGCGCAAGCCCAAGGACAATCATGATCTTGCGTCCGATCCGGTCGGACAGCATGCCAAACGGGATCTGCAGCAACCCTTGGCTCAGGCCATAAATGCCGAGCGCCAGGCCGATCTTGTAGGAGGTTGCGCCCGAAAGCTGCCGGGCATACACCGCAAACACCGGATAAATCATGAACAGCCCCAGGAGCCGCACCGAAAAGACGGCGGCAAGGGAGCTGGCGGCATGAAATTCCTGTTTTTGCATTTCGTCTATCCCTGGAGTTTCCGTTTTGCAGGCGGGGCAATGATACAGCGATTTTGTTTATCCGCTTCCTGCATCCGCTCGGAAAACTTGACGCAGGCGTTCAAAGCCCTGTGTGACGGGTAATGTTGTCAGTAGTTTAGCGTAGCAGCCGGGTCAAGCCCCGGAGAAGTGTCATGGACGTCATCGCGAGGCGGCTCTAGCCCCCGTAGCGATCCAGGAGCAGATAACACTACGCCTGTCAAATTGCCCTGGATTGCTTCGGATCGAGCGGGGAAGGGATCAGCTCGAAAGCTCGCGCGAACGGCGCGCTGCGGCAGCAATGGTTTCCCGGATCAGTGTCTTTAGCCCAGGCTCCGCCATCAGCACGGATAGCCCCGCGGCCGTTGTACCGCCGGGTGAGGTCACGTTCTCGCGCAGTTGCGATGGCGGCAGCGGCGAAAGATGCAGCAATTCGCCAGAACCCGACACGGTTGCGCGGGCGAGCCGTGCCGCGAGATCTTGCGGCAGGCCCGCGGCTACGCCTGCACTGGTCAAGCATTCGGCGAGGTGAAAAACGTAAGCCGGCCCCGATCCCGACACGGCCGTGACAGCGTCGATAAGGCTCTCGTCCTCGATCCAGGCGACCTCGCCGGCAGCACGCAGCAAGGTATCGCACAGGGTCCGCTGTGGCAGCGTGACGTGGGCATTGGCGAACGCAGCCGTGATCCCCCTGCCTATTTCGGCTGGGAGGTTGGGCATGGCCCGCACGATCGCCATGCCAGGCGCAAAATGCGCGGCGATCGAGGCCACGGTGCGCCCTGCCGCAATGGAGAGCACAGCGGTGTTTTGCCCGGCAAGCGGCGCGATCCCAGCCAAGACCTCGTTCATGATCTGCGGCTTGACGGCCAGCACCATGACATCCGGTGCAGCTTCCGGCCTCGCGGCAATCGCGTGCTCCTTGAGCAGCGCCGCAAGTTCTGGGGCCGGGTTGGGCTCCTCAACCGCGAGCGACCCCACCGGAAATCCAGCTGCAAGCCAGCCGCGCAACAGCGCGCCGCCCATGCGGCCAGCACCGATGAGAAAGATCAAAGGTTGTCGATTATCGTTACTCATACCGTTGCCACGCAATCAGAGATAATAGAACCCGCTCCCCTCACCCTGTCCCTCCCCCGCGGGGAGAGGGCTCGGGTGAGGGGAGTTGCCCTAAAAATTCTTAGCAGGTGCTCGAAACATTCTGTAGGCCAAATCTCAAGCTTGCCCCTCGGTCTCGAAGATCGTGCTCGCGAGCGCGTCCTCGGCCCGCTTTCCCGCCCACACCACAAATTGGAACGCCTGATAATAGCGCTCGCAAGTTTCGGTCGCAGCCTGCAGCAGCGCCTCGCACTGCCGGGCCGTCGGCTCCGCGCCATTGAGCATCAAGCCCTGCCGGTAGAGCAGAAGCCCCTCCGAAGACCATATGTCAAAATGGCCAAGCCAGAGCTGCTCGTTGATGAGCACGAGCAGGCGGTAAATCTCGGCGATCCTGTTCTTCGGAACCTTGAAATCGAAAGCGCACGCCATGTGCAGGCTTTCCAGATCGTCGCGCCAGTTGAACGAGATATGATAATCGCACCAGGCTCCCGCCACAGAAACCGTCAACTCGTCGTCGCTCGAACGCTCAAAAACCCAATCCTGCAAGCAAGCAATGTGCTCCATAAGATCGACTGGGTGTGAAAGACGGTTAAAATCCTGCCCCGCAGCGGTCATCCTAATTTCCCCTCATGATGCCGCAGCAAATTCCTCGAACAAATCTCCCTCCAGACATCGCCTGCATCCGTTCGAGTTCGCCGCATTCCTATTCAGTGCGGTGATCCGCACAGTTTGCGCAATGTTTCATGAATTTTCTCCACGGGGAAAACAACAGAACGCTGGCGATAAGACGCGGGGTGTTGCCGAACTGTATTGCCGGGCCAGGAAATGCAATCTAGGATTGCGCTGTGTTGCTTTGAAGGCGAGCCAAAGCTGCTTCAAGCTCGGAGACGCGCTGCGCCAGGCGCTCGTTTTCTTCGCGCGCCTTTAGCGCCATCGCCTTCACGGCCTCGAACTCCTCGCGCTGAGGAATATCCATCGTCCGCAAAAAACGTTCGGCCTGAGCCTTGGCGGCATTCTCGAACTCTGTGCGCATTCCTTGCGCGGCACCTGCGGCATCCGTCATAAGCTTCGCGAGATCGTCGAAAATCCGGCCTGTGGTCTGGGTCATGGGGGCCTCTTTTTAAGCGCATCTATCTTAGTGAACCTAAGGGTTGGCCTGGGCGCGTTCAAGAAACTTTCCGTAGCTCCCGCAAACGCGCTCGCACCCAATCGCGGCCATGCTATATAATTTCTGAGTCACGTTTTGGGTCAGTAACGATAAAGGCATTTCCGCTCTATCGGCGGGTTGGTGGGGCAATGAAGGTTGCTATCGTCCAGTACGACAATAGAAGCGGTAATGAATTTTTGCTCCTCAGCAAGTTGATTGCCCGAAACCAGGCTTACGCCGCCGCCCACGGCTATCAGCATTTCTTCAGCCGGTCCGAGCCCGATCTTCCTGTTTATTGGCACAAGGTCGATCTGGTCCGGAAGCATTTACTGTCTGGATTGAACTGAACCGCTACCGCGGTAGCGGTTCAGTTCAATCTCTGTTTCAAAACGGCGAAATGTTTGTTTTTTCGAGCGATATGCCAATCTGGGCGTCAAAATCGGCTTTCAACGCAGGCATCTTTTTCGCCAAAGGGGCGTTCGGCCTTGAACTCATGACTGAGTGGCTTTCGCTTTTTCCCAGTGAACAATGGACAAAACAAGCAGGTAAATGGGTTTGCAAACACCCGGAATGGGCTGACCCTGCCTATGAACAGGGAACATTCGCGAGAAAGCTCTTACCAAAATATGAAGGCCGGCCCTACTTCAAGCGATTGCCTTGGGAAAACTTGCAGAATCCGTATCCGGCAGAAAATTCTATAACGCTGCACTTTCCAACGGTCTTTCGCTATAACTGCCACGTCTACCTGGCCCATCTCGCAAAAGACCAGCCCCAGCTGCCTCACATTACACAAGCCCGCCGGTCATCGGGCAAGGCGGGCGCGGAAATATTGGGATAATTGGGTAGCGAATTGGCGCGTTTGCGTTCGTCCGGTTTGCGCTGCCCGACACTTTTGCTTAAGCTTCATATAGATTTTATAGCTGCCACACTTTAGGAGCCTGCCATGGTATTTCCGATTGGGACGGACGAGAGCGAGCATCACACCACGCCTTTCGTGACCTATTTCCTAATTCTCGCCAATGTGGCGGCGTTCTTCGTGGAGCTGAACCAGGGCGATGCCTTCGTGAAGCAGTGGGCGTTCACTCCGGCTGAATTTTTTGAGCACCCCGCCGCGCATCCGCTTACCCTTCTCACGTCCATGTTCCTGCATGGCGGCTGGCTGCATCTCATCGGCAATATGGCTTACCTTTGGAGCTTCGGCGACAATGTCGAGGACAATTTCGGCCATCTGCCGTTCCTCGTCTTCTACATCCTGGCGGGCATCCTCGCCATGCTTGCCCAAGGTGCGTTCGCGCCGCATTCGCTTGTGCCGAACCTTGGCGCTTCCGGCGCCATCGCCGGGGTTCTGGGCGCCTATATCCTCATGTTTCCGCGGGGCACCGTTAAGCTTTTCACCAACGCAGGCGTGGTGAAATTGCCGGCACTCATCGCTATAGGCGGCTGGATTGCCCTTCAGTTCGTGAGCGTGGCCGGCGAGTTTGCCAAGACGGCGGCCGATAATGCAGGCGGGGTCGCCTATATGGCGCATATCGGGGGCTTCATCGCTGGCATAGCGCTTGCGCTCGTGTTCCGCACGCGCGACAGCCGCAGCTTAGGCACTTAAACCCGTGGCAGGCATCCGGATCACGCCGCAAATCGAGATCGCTGAGGAGGAGATCGAAGAACGCTTCGTGCACGCCTCCGGCCCGGGCGGCCAGAACGTCAACAAGGTTGCGACAGCCGTTCAACTGCGTTTCCATGCCGCTGCATCGCCTTCGCTGCCGGCGGAGGTGCTGCAGCGCCTGACCAAGCTCGCCGGACGGCGCATGACAGCGGACGGCGTGCTGGTGCTCATTGCGCAGCGCCACCGCTCCCAGGAACGCAACCGCGCCGACGCGCGCGCCCGGCTTGCAGCGCTTATCGCGCAGGCCGCGATCGCGCCAAGGCGACGACTGGCTACGCGCCCGACTGCCGGAAGCAAGCAGCGCCGCCTGCAAGCCAAAACCATGCGCGGCGGCGTAAAGCAGCTGCGCAAGCGGCCCGAGGGGGAGTGATACTGCATCCGGGGCGCAGAAGGGAGAGGGGGACGAGGCCGGACCTCTCCCAAGGGGACACGGATGAGGTGCGGACCTCTAAGCGGGAGAGTTGGATGGACTGCGGACCTCTCCCCTTGGGGAGACGGAATTTCGGGCGTACTCGCTCCCCTTGGGGAGAGAGGCAGAGTGAGAGGGTCTTTGGAAGGAATTGAGCGATTATTCGCTTGCGTAGGATAGAGGCTGGGCGACGGACTCAAGCGGTTTTCGCTCCGCCGCGATGCCCCAAATCGCTTCCACCGCCGCCGCGAAGACCATGAGTGCTGCCCCGAAGAGATAGCCGTAGAAAACGCTCAACCGCGATCCGGTTTGTATCAGGCTGCCGAAGAGATAGGGCGCGCCCGCTCCGCCGATGGCTGTGCCGAACGAATAGAACGCGGCGATGGCGAGTGCCCGGATTTCCACGGGGAAGACCTCGCTGACGGTGAGATAAGCGCTGCCAGCGGCGGGCGACGCAAAAAAGAAGATGACAGCCCAGGCAATCGTCTGCTCTGTGGCGCCCAGATATCCAGCCTCGAACAGCCAGCCGCTCAGTGCAAGCAAGATGCCAGAGATCGCGTAAGTTGCCGCGATCATCGGCTTCCTGCCGATCACATCGAACAACCGTCCCAGCACGATGGGGCCCAACACATTGGCGAGCGCAAACGGCAGGATGTACCAGCCCACATCCTGAGCCGGCACGGCGTAGAACTTCGTCAGCACCAGCGCATAGGTGAAGAAGATGGCGTTGTAAAAAAAAGCTTGGGATGCCATCAGCGTAAGGCCCACCAGTGCGCGGCTTCTGTAGGTGAAGAAGAGGGTGCGGAATACTTCGGCAAGCGGCGTATGCGTGCGCGGGCGGACACGCATCGGCTTGAGCGCGGACAGATCTTCAAAATCCTCTCCATGCGCGCGCAAGCCCGCTTCGATCTCGCCGGCGATCTTTTCCGCCTCCGCTTCCCTGCCGTGGATGACGAGCCAGCGGGGGCTTTCGGGAATCCACAAGCGCAAGTAAAGGATGACCAGGCTCAGTGCGGCGCCGATGAAAAAGCCGAGCCGCCAGCCGATTTCGGGGTTGAAGCGGGCGGGGTCGAGAAGCACGATCGAGGCCCCGGCGCCGAGCGCGCCTCCGATCCAGAACGTGCCGCCGAGCGCCAGATCGGTCCAGCCGCGAAAGCGCGCCGGGATCATCTCCTGGATGGTGGAATTGACCGCGCTGTATTCGCCGCCGATGCCGGCCCCTGTGAGGAAGCGGAAGAGGCAAAAGGTCGCCAAATCCCACGAAAAGGCGGTGGCCGCGGCAGCCACGAGATAGAGGCTCAGCGTGATGAAGAACAGGAGGCGCCGGCCAAGCCAGTCGGCCATCCAGCCGAAGATCAGTGCCCCGCTCACCGCGCCCGCGAGGTAAAGGCTCGACGCGAGCCCCACATCCGAATCCGTGAACCGCAGGACCGGGCTTGCCTTCAGCGCGCCGGCGACGGAGCCGGCTAGCGTTACTTCGAGCCCGTCGAGCACCCAGGTGATGCCAAGCGCCGCGATGACCAGCGTATGAAACCGGCCCCAGGGCAGCCGGTCGAGCCGCGCCGGCGCGCGGGTTTCGATGATGTCCGGGGCTTTTGGTTTTTCGGAGACGCCGTGCATCGCTGCCCTCTTGGGGCATAAGCCCCGTGCTGGCTTAACCACCGGAGCGGTCCTGCAAGCGGAAGGGGCTCAATTCACGATTTCGTGATCATTTCAGGAGAAGCAAACTACCTGCGAGAATTAAGCCGATTGTAAGCCACGGCAGGCCGATAATAATCAGCCACACCACTCGCAGAATTAACCACACCAGGACGATGAAAATCGAGAATGTAAGTATAAAGTTAAGTGTCCAGTGTATCCCGTATGCGGTGATTACATAATAAGATGTGAGCACAGCCGCGGGGGCGAATACCAGCCAGACGCCTGCCCAGTAAATCTGTCCAAATAAAAACAACCTGAGTTTTGCTCTGTAACGGACTTTCCCGGCGGTAAAAAAAGTTTTCCAGACCCAAAAATTCACGCCTGCCAAAATCAATAGGAATATGAGAGCAGCAGAAGCGAGCTGTACAGTGTCCTTGTCTACAGATAGGAACTCTAACATCCCAAACGCGTTGCTAAGGCGTAGCTCTCGCCAGCATCGAGCTATTCAAATAACTTACACAAAAGACCCTCAAATGTTCCGTCGCGGTTCGCTATCGTTTAACTCAATGCGGGGACGCGGTTGGCGATCGCGGCCGTAGGCAATTGGGGGAAAAGCCGGCATTGGGCGAAGACGCGAAACCAAGAGCGCCTGCGACCGGCTCGTCACGGACCCGATTAGTGAGCGGCCGCGCCGTTGGCTGCAGCTGCCTTACGGTTCTTGGGCCGTTTCGGGGATGCCTTTGCCTCAATAGCGGGGGCCGCTTTGACAGGCTTCTTTGCAGATTTTGCGGCTGGCTTTGCGGAAGCGGCAGGCTTCCGTTTGGCTTTGCCAAGGCGGCTGGCTTCGCAAGCTGCGATGTGAAGCAAGGCGCGAAGGTTTTCCGATTCGGCGGAGTCAAGGCCTTGCGCGGCCTGAGCGGCCTTAGCCAGGCATTCAGCGATCGAGTCGATTGGAGATGGAGAGAGATTGCTCATTTTGGTTGCTTTCTTTTGAAAACTGGCCCTATCGGCCAGCTTCAACTTAAGCAACTTATAGTTTGCATAAGTTTAATTTCGAGCTGCGAATTCCGATATTCTGCTTTTCTTGTCTTCATGGCCCGACTCGATTGGGCCATCCACAGTAACAGGCAATGATCCCAATGTGTAGCTGGATGGCCGGGTCAAACCAGGTCAAACCCGGCCATGACATCCGGCTTAGCCAAGGATCAAAGCCGCTTCAACAGCTCCGCCTTTTTCGCGGCGAATTCCTCCTCCGTGAGAAGGCCCTTCTCTTTGAGCCCGCCTAGCTGCTCTATCAGGGCCAGGATGGAGGAGGTATCCCCGCCAGCAGGCTTGGAGGATGCCGCCGCTGAGGGGGCGGTCTTCACCTCGGGCATTGCGCTCGCTTCGGGCGCTTTCGCCGCAGGCGCTTTCCGCTCACTTGCCTTTTTGGCCTCTTCGCCGAAGCCATAGACGCGGGGCAAGCTGTGCAATCTCACAATGCCGCGCTGGCTCGTGAAGGAGATGGATGCCGCGTCTCCGCCTTGCTGCTGGCCAAATCCTTGAATGTTGAAGCCCGTGGTATCGTAGACCTCGATTGTGCCGCCAAGGTCGATCGCTAGCCGCCGGATTTCCGGGAAATAAGCGTAGCGCAGCGAATTCTGCGATCCGGTCGAGGCGGGATTTCCAAGTTCTGCCGGCCACCAATTGAAGGACGGAGACTTCCAGGTGTAAGAGCTCGAGCCTGCGCCGCCCGTACCTTGGCTTTGGGACTGCGATTGGCTCATGGGGGCAAACAGCCCAACCTGGGCCTCCATCAGATTCGACAATTCGGTACAGAGATTATCGACCGTCGCCTTCATGGAATTGTTGAACATGTCGCCGACCATGGTCATGCCACCGCGCATCCACTGGCCGCTGCCGCCGAACTCGGGCACGTTGAACTGCGCCATCGTGCCGCCGCCCCTGGCCACGGCATCTAGCATCATTTTCACAGCTTCGGCGCCAATCTTGTACTGCTCCGCGAGCCCTGTGACGATCTTTTCACCATCGGGCGTAAGCTTAGCCATGCCACGCACCTTCCAATTGCTTCTTTTCTAGTCAAATGAGTAGCGGACCCTCAGATTGCAACGAGAACGGCGCGAAAAGCTCGCGAAACGGGGCAGGGGTGAGGCAAGGGCTCAGCCGCGTGGTCTAAGACCGGCGCTGCCTTCTCCGGCGATAACGAAGGGAGCCCAATAGCTGGGCGTGTGCCCCTCATCGATCAGCGACAGCATGGCGCGGCGGAAGGCTTCCGCCCGGCCTAATCCTGGCTCGGCCCGCAGGAACGCAAAGGTGCGTGTCGTGAGTTCGACGGCGGCTTGCAACTCGACGGCCCAGTGCGACACGAGCAAGGAGCGCGCGCCCGCGAACATGAAGGCCCGGGCCAAGCCAGAGAGCGCGTCGGCGCCAACCTTGTCGCCGGAGGCGGTGTTGCAGGCGGAGAGCACAACCCAGTCCGCATTCAGATCGAGTGCGGCGACTTCGGAGGCAGTCAGAAGCGCGTCATCGGCTTGCGCTGCCCTGGAGGGCAGCGATAGCACCAGCGCCGGCTCGTTCAGCCCGCTCAGGTCGCCGGCCACGAGCCCGTGCGTGGCGAAGTGCAGAACGCGATAGTCCTTCAGCGAAACGGCCCTTAGGCGGGCCTTGGTGGCCGCCTCGCGCAGGTTTACGTCCGCTTCAGAAGCTTCCAGCGTATGCGCGACCGTCAACAGCTCCCCGGCTGTCTCCGGCAAGGATGAGAGGCTTTGCAGTACGCGCAGATTGGCAGTTCCATTGCTGTACACGGCGGCGAGCGGAGGCAGCGCCGCTCCGCGGCCCGGCGCATTTTCTTGCGGTTCCGGCGAATCGCCGAACACGGGGTCTCCCATGCCGAAGAAGGGTTTCGCCGCGCCATTGGGACTGAGCTTGCGCAAAGCGCTCAGCGATTGCACGGATGGAAGGACGCTTAAGGCATGGCGGCGAATGAGCCATTGCGTTTGCTTGAGCGCCCTATCTTCGCTGAGGCCTCCGAGCGGCGGATCGGTGACAAGAACCTGAAAGGGTAGGCTGCTCAACGGTCCGGCCGGCACAAGGAGCAAATGCTGCTTGCCTGAGAGCATTGGCTCGAAGCGGCCGAGCAGCAGCCTGTAGAGCCTATAAGCGCGCGCGATGTCGAAGTTGGCGGGGACAGCCGGCCCGGGATTATTTTCCCCTGCAAGCGGATCGAGCCCGCGGCGCAACGCTGCAACTTGCGATGCAAGTTCCGCCTCCCCGGTTTCGATCTCCGCCCATTCCGCGCTTTCCCGCGTAACCGCCCAAATAAGGCTACCTTGCGGACCGGGCAGGATCGCAACGAGCGCTTCGTCTTCCCGCAGAAGCGCCTGGGTTTGCGCTACGGTCAGGGGGGCAGGTTCCGCCAAAGACAGATAATCGGGGAAGCGTTTGACAATGGCGGCGCGCGAAGCGGCCAACGCATCCTCCAGACGCTGACTTTCGGCGAGCCGGCTTTCCCTGCCAGTCTTGAACTGCAGGTAGCCGGCCAGCCTGCGCTCGGCTGACTGGAGGCGCTGGCTCAGTTCCCGAATGCCGCCCGCCCCCTGGCTGACTTGAGTAGAAAGTGAGCCAAGCTCCTGGGCAATCGCAACGCGCTCCTTTTCGCTTGTATCGCAACCGGCGCTGTGCGCACCCCCGGGGCAGCGCCTCACCAGCTCTTGGAGACGCGCCACGAGTTCGTTCTGGCGTTTGACGGCGGGAGCATTGTCCTTGGACTGCGCGATGCTCGCAGCACGGAATGCCGCCAGTGTTTCACGATAGGACGCGTCCGCCTGTTGCACTTTGCTCCATTTCGCCAGCGCCTCCATGTCCTCTTCATGCAAAGTGCGAATTCGATCGCTCAGCGTTTCAAGGCCGCGGATTGCGCGTCCGAGTTCCGTATCGTTTGCCTTGAGGCGGGCGGTCATCTTGGCCAGGGCGGAAGCAGCGGAAGTCGCCCAGGCGCTCTGGCCAGCTCTGAAGGTTTCCTCCATTAGCGCGGCCCGGTCCGCTCCTCCCTGCTCCCGAAGGCCCCACGCGGCCTGCGCCAGGCCAATAAAGATTTCGCGATGCCGTTTGACATCGGCTTCAATCACAGAGCGCGCCAGCTCTTGCCGGGCCTCCTGGCTGGTGAGCCGGTTGACGGCCTGGCGATAATAGGCGAGAGCGCTTGAATAATCGCGGCGTGAGAGGTTGACTTCGCCGAGACCGGCATAGGCACCCGCAGTGATGGCATGTTCGCCCACCAGGCCGCGCCAGATTTTCAGCTCACGCATGAAAAGCGCTTCGGCTGCCGCGGGCCTCGCAGCCTTAAGGACAACATGGCCAAGCCGTTCGAGCGTGGTAGCGACGCCGGCACTCTCAGGCCCATAAACAATCTCCCGGATTTGCAGAGATTGAGCATAGTCGCGTTCGGCCTCGCCAAAATCCCCGGCAAGTTCGGCGGCGTAAGCGGCGCCGTAAGCCTGAATGCTGGCCTGTTCGCTTTTGGAGCCAAATTCCTCAATCGTAAGCGCCAGAGCCTGCTTGGAGGCTTCCAGCGCTTCACGATAGGAGCCGGCTTGGTAAAACGCCGCCGCTTCTTTATCGATGGCTTTCAGTCTTTCGGATGGCTCGGAGGAATAAGCGCTCGGAACCAAAAGCAAGAAAGCAAAACATAGAAAAATTCTGCGTAGCCCTGTCATCCTGCCCATCCAGCAAACACCGGTTTTGACCGGCAAGGCGGTTTCACTTTCCGGGGCAGCCGGTGGTCAAATCGCCGCTGCGGGCCATAGGCTTGCCATTGATGAAGACGTTGGACGCACCGCCAGCGATAACGCCGCTGCATCCCGTTCTGTCGCCTACCGTGACCGCGGGCCGGCCGTTGATGAAAACGTCCTTGGACCCCTCGACGATGACCTGACCGTTATCCGCGGCATCTCCTTTTCGAGCCGCTGGCTGGCCGGCCGCGCTAACATTGCCGCTCCCCTCAACAATCACTGCAGGCGCGCCGGATGGCAGGCCCGCATCTTGGCCCAACGCTGGCGCAACAGCCGCAAGCGCAGCCGCCGCCCAAAGAAGCGAAGTGAAAAAGCCCTGACGCATATCCCGCCCTCTAGCCTAAGGCATTGTGACCTTAAGTTCGGCTGTTGTACAGCGGCGGCGGCTCGGGGAGCGATGGGCCGCCGGCAGGGCAGGCTTGCCTCACCCCGCGATGGTGGTTTGAATGAGCTCGCCTCCGCGCCGGATGCTCATGCGCCATAGCCGGGCGCTTTTTGCCACGGCTTTCTCGAGGCTGCGTGTGTTTTCAATTTTCTCGCCGTTGATCTCGACAACGATATCGCCGGGCTGGATGCCGATCCGCCTCGCAATCGAATAGGCCTCCGTTTCCAAGACAACGACGCCCTTCGTGTCCTGGATGGACAGCTCGTCGGCGACGGCGGGAGAAAGGTTCGCAACCTTGGCGCCGCTTAATGGATTGTTCCCGGCGAGGTCGCGCGCGTCGCGAGGAGGAATTTCGGGCGCAACCATCAGCGGGACGAGGAATTTGCGGCGGGTTCCGCTTCGCAACACTTCGAGGGTCACTTCGCCCGATATGCCGCTGGTGGTGAACCGGTATTGAAAGGCGTTCGGATCGGAAATCTCCTTGCCGTCCACCGACATGATGATATCGCCCGCTCTAAGGCCGGCCCCAGCGGCGGGGCCATCGTCTGCCACCGTCGATACCAGCGCGCCGCCCGGGTGGTCGAGGCCGGCGGCGGTCGCATATTCCGGGTCGACCTCTGTCAGTGTAGCGCCAAGCCAAGGCCGGCGCACTGCCCCGCCATGCAGCGCCGAGTTGACCACCAGCCGCACCATGTTGGCGGGGATCGCAAAGCCGATGCCCTGGCTGCCGCCGGTCTTCGAGAAAATCGCTGTGTTGATCCCGACCAAGCGCGCTTGCATATCGACGAGCGCGCCGCCCGAGTTGCCCGGATTAATGGCCGCATCCGTCTGGATGAAGAACTGATAATCGGAGATGCCAACGCGCGTGCGGGCAAGCGCGGAGACAATACCGCTCGTAATCGTTTGCCCGACGCCAAAGGGGTTGCCGATGGCCAGGACCAAATCGCCAACCTCCAGAAGATCGGCGTCCGCAAAGGTCAAATAAGGGAATTCGTAGCCTGAATTCTTGATCTGCAGAACCGCAAGATCGGTTCGCTCGTCCTTGAGCAGCACGTTGGCGTCGAATTCGCGCGCATCCGCGAGCGCGACTTTGATCTCCGTGCCCGCATCGCCTTGCACAACGTGATTGTTGGTCACGACAACGCCGCTTGGCGTCACGATCACGCCCGAGCCTAGTGAATTCTGGATACGCTCGCTTTGGCCGAACTGGCGCCCGAAGAACTGCTCCAATAACGGATTGCTGAAGCCCGGCCCCTGCCGCACGCGCTGCCTTACATAGACATTGACCACAGCAGGCGCTGCCCGTTTCACCACCGGTGCGTAGGAGAAGGTAATTTGTTCTCTGGCTTCAGGCGTTTTCTTCACAACCTGGGCGGGGGCGCCAGCCGGTTGCATCGTGAGGAGAAGCCCTGCGAGAACGGGCGCTTTAACGGCAGCCATCAGTTTCATGAAGCGAATCCGTCTGAGTTTGACCGCAAGATATAAATCGCGGCAGCGCCGCATATGCAAGCGGCGACATCGCCATCCCAGTTATTAGCTGACGCACAACCGGTTGCAAACAGCGAGCAGGAATGTGAAATTCCCACCCATGCTTGAGAAGGGGATCGCGAAAGCGCTACCGGCTATAGAAGATGCACACTCCAGAACGCGAAACTGAATTTGGGCCGTGGAACCCCGGGATCGAATCCACGCTCCCGGCTGAGTTTGTGCCGCTGGCGACACTGTTCCGGCCAGAGAACGGGGCCATGGACTTGACCGCGTTGCGTGAGCTGAGCGGCTTCTCAGGCATTCCGATAGAGGAGCTCGCGGCGTTCAGGCCCGAACGGCTGGTTGTGCATGAGTTGCTGATCCGGGTGATCGCAGACCTCAACGTGCCCGACGGCGCGAAATACGAGGATTTGGGCAGGAACTTCCGCTCGATGACCTCCGCGATACTTTCAAAGTACATTCTTCCACGCATGGATGAGGTGAAACAGCTCCACAGCAATTTGGGGCGCGATATCTCAGCGCTGCTTGACCGGGAGATTGAAGCAAGTTTTGAGCAGCCATCGAAGCCGACCCCGCCGGCCAAGCCCGGATTTCTTGCCCGTTTCGGACTTAACGGGAAAGCCAGGCCAGCAGCGTGCCCCGTGGAGAGCGCCGAAGAGCGCGGCTGTCAAATCTTGGATGCTTGGAGCGCGAAGGCCGATTCGGCAGAGAGCGCCCTCGAACGCAGCGCCTACGGGGCGCTGGCAAGGGTCGCCTCCGCTATCCAAAGGAAACACGGCCGGCTTATCGGCGAACGCTTGCTGCCCAAGCTCGCCCTTCCCATCGCGATGAACGACTATGGCAGCGAACTCATCGGCCAGCATATCGAGCCATTCTTCCATAGGGCCATCTCGGAGGAAGGCTACAAGCTCCTGTCCCATCAGACCCACCCCGTAATCATGAACGTGAAGGGCGCCTCTGCATCCGGGAAGAGCACGTTGCGGCCCATGCAAAAACATCTGGCGAAAAGGCTCGGAATTCCCTGGGACGAGGTCGCACTCATAAGCACCGACATCTGGCGCAAATTCTTGCTCGATTACAGCAGCCTGGGGCCCGCGCGGCGGTACGCTGGCGCACTGACGGGCCAGGAAGTCGCGATCATCGACAAAAAGCTCGACCGGCACCTGATGAACAAAGGCGAGCGAGGGCAATTGCCGCACCTGATTATCGACCGTTTCCGGTTCGACAGCTTCGCCACCGATAAGAGCGGCTGCGGTGCGTTCATGGAGCGCTTCGGCGACCTGATCTATGTGTTTTTCATGATCACGCCACCCGAGGCCACCGTTGAGCGTGCATGGATAAGGGGAGAGAGATTCGGGCGCTACAAAGCCGTTGACGATTTGCTCTATCACAACGTCGAAGCCTATACCGGCATGCCGCGGCTATTTTTTACTTGGTCCGGGAAAGAGAATAAGCAGATTCATTTCGAATTTCTCGATAACAGCGTTCCAAGGGGCACCCCGCCTCGAACCGTCGCGTTTGGCACAAGAAGCGAACTGAACATTTTGGATCTTAAATGCCTTATCGATGCCGGCCGGTTCAAAAAAATAAACATTGCCGCGCGCAGGCCTGAGGACGTTTACGTCGCCGATCTGCTCGCGCCCGAGAAAAACACCGAATTCCTGCGCAAATGCGCGCGCATGGTTCCGTCGATCAACTTTGCGGAACATGCCACGGGCCGGATATACGCCAAGGTGCTGGGCGGGAAGCTGATATTGGAGGAGCGGGAAGCCGGCGATCCTGACATAAAAGCTGGCCTTGCCGCCGTAGCCGGCGAATTCTTCCGGCATTCCCTGGGGTCACCGGAAGAGCTTGGGGCGCTCATTCCGGGCCAGGCTCTCACGCTCGGCGTTTGGGGAACTCAGCACTCCGCATCGAAAAACGGTCCGGGTGAAACTGCGGAAGGCTCTTACTTTCCCCCGGAGGACAGCTCGTACAGCAATTATTAGGCGGCTCTCGCTTCTGCCGTGGATGGGCGCGCAGCCGTGCCCCCCAAAATCATATCCGCGGCCTTTTCCGCGATCATCATGGTGGGTGCATTCGTGTTGCCGCTGATGAGGCGCGGCATGATCGAAGCGTCCACCACGCGCAAACCATCGAGACCGCGCACGCGCAGCGCTTCGTCCACCACGGCCATTCCATCCTGCCCCATCTTGCAGGTTCCTACAGGGTGATAGATCGACTCGCCCGCAGCGCAATGATAGGCGTCGATTTCCGCGTCCGCCTGGACCTTCGGCCCGGGCATGAACTCCTCGCCTCGATAGGGGTCGAAAGCTTTCTGCCGGAACACCTCGCGGGCAATTTTGAATCCCTGCCGCAGTGTCCGCAAGTCTGCATCGTTTTGCAGGTAGTTGGGCTGAATGGCCGGATGAGCGAGCGGGTTGGCGGACTTGAGCGTAATCTCCCCCCGCGCTTCGGGGCGCTGCAAATTGTAGTAGCCCATGAAACCGTGCCGGTAGATGATTTGGCGGCCGTGGTCCGCATACAGAGCCGGCACGAAGTGGAATTCGAGGTCCGGTGCTATCGCTTCTGCATGGCTCTTGAGGAATGCGAGCAACTCCAGGCCCATCGTGGCCGCGGGGCCTTTGTGCGTGAGAAGATAGTGGACGATGTGGCGCGGCAGGGCAGTTGGTTTGAAGATCGAATAGAGGGATACCGGCTTGGTGCAGTAATGCTTCACGGCTGCGTGAAGATGATCCTGGAGGTTCTTTCCCACGCCGGGCAAATCGTGGAAGGGGGCAAGGCCTGCCTTGCGGATTTCCCCGGCAGGGCCGATGCCCGATAGAAGAAGAAGCTGAGGCGAGTTGATCGAGCCGCCGCAAACGATGATTTCCCTTGCGGCATGGATTTCATGTTTTTGCTTCTTGCGGGCATATTCCACGCCGACAGCCCGGCCCTTTTCAATCAGGATGCGCGTGGCCTGGGCCTTGGTGATCACGGTAAGGTTCGGACGCGCCAAGGCCGGCGTGAGATAGCAGGCGGCAGCGCTCGAACGGCGGCCGTTCGCCATCGTGCAATCCAGAGGCCCGAACCCCTCTTGGCTCGCGCCATTGAAATCGGGCGTATAAGGATAACCGGCTTGGCGTCCGGCTTCGATCCACGCCAGATTAAGCGGGCCCGCGACGCCCGGCCGCGATACTTTCAACGGCCCCTCGCTGCCGTGATGCGCATCGGGGCCAGGCAAATAGCCTTCGGACTTTTTGAAATAGGGCAAGACATCGTCCCAAGACCAGCCGCGATTTCCAAGTCGCGCCCATTGATCGTAATCACTCGGCACGCCGCGGATATAAACCATCGCGTTCACCGAGCTCGATCCCCCGAGCACCTTGCCACGCGGCCAGAAAAGGCGGCGCCCGTTCAGGCCTGCCTGCGGCTCAGTATAGTAGCCCCAGTCAACCAGGCCCGTCTTCATGAGCGCCGGATAGCCGGCGGGCATATGGATAAGGAAATTCTTGTCGGGCGGGCCGGCTTCCAGGAGCGCCACCTTTATTGAAGGATCGGCCGACAGCCGGTTTGCAAGGACGCAGCCTGCCGAGCCGCCCCCGGCGATGATAAAATCGTAGGTCATAGCGTTGCCCGCCTATTTATTTGACGTTCAAGTGCAGCTTGAGATGGCAAAATTCAATCCCGCGCGGCAATGCGCCCCGGCCCCCAAACAAGCAAAATTGGACAAATGTCAGGGAATTGTTTCACTCTGGATGCATTGCAACAAATCGATAAGAAACGGTAAGGATGGGGAACAGAAATGGTGCACCCTTCCACGGAATGCTATAATGTTTTCAGTTGCGCTGGCATGAGGGGGAGGAAACAGAAAAATGCCGCTTCCAAAGCACTTCTGTCAGGGCGCGAGTAAGAGTTAACATGGTCGACGGTTGGATCATCCTAGCATTATCCTTCTTGTACATAGGCGCGCTGTTTTGCGTCGCCTATTGGGGTGATCGTGCGGGCGAAAAGCAATCCTCTTTGACCAAGCGGCCCTATGTCTACGCGCTAGCCCTCGGCGTCTACTGTACATCTTGGACTTTCTTCGGCAGCGTTGGCTTGGCGGCGCAAAAAGGGCTCGATTTTATCGCGGTCTATCTTGGGCCAATCGCAGCTTTTACCCTGGCAGCTCCCCTTCTGCGCCGGATTATATTGCTAACCAAGACGCAAAATATCACTTCGATCGCCGATTTTATTGCCGCGCGCTATGGTAAGAACCCAGCCGTTGCTGCAATCGTGACCGTGGTGGCAGTCGTTGGCCTTTTGCCTTACATCGCCTTGCAGCTCAAGGCGGTCGCAGAGTCGGTCGAGCTCCTTTTCGGTTACCCTGGGGGAGACGGCAGCATCGCGAAATACATGCCGGTTGACATTGCCCTGTTAATCGCGCTCGTCCTCGCAACCTTTGCCATACTCTTTGGCGCACGCCATACGGACGCCACGGAGCACCAGCGCGGGCTGATGCTCGCAATCGCGGTGGAGTCGGTGGTGAAGCTCACCGCTTTTCTGGCCGTCGGTGCTGGCATCGTCTTCTTGATGTTCGGGGGCGTGGGGCCACTCATGGCTCAGGCGGCTGACAGGCCCGAAATTATGCGGTTGTTCGACAACGGCATACACGGCGGCACGCTCCTGACCGTAACGTGGCTTAGCTTCGTTTGTATTTTCCTGCTGCCAAGGCAGTTTCATGTCACTTTTGTCGAAAATGTCTCGGAAGAGGAGCTGAAGAAAGCGTTCTGGCTCTTTCCGCTCTATCTTATCGCTATCAATATATTCGTCGTTCCGGTGGCTATTGCCGGTATCCTGAAATTTGGGGGAACGGATGTTCCCCCGGATATGTACCTGCTGGCGCTTCCTTTTTATTCGGGCTTCCATATTTTAACGTTCATTGCATTTCTCGGCGGCCTATCGGCTGCGACAGCCATGGTGGTGATGGAAACCGTGGCCCTCTCGATTATGGTCTGCAACGACCTGCTCCTGCCCCTCATCCTGAAACATCGCACCGTTGGGGCCGAAGGACGCCAGGATATAAGCCGCCTTCTCTTGAACATTCGCCGCGCCTCGATCCTGGCGATCATCCTTTTGGCTTACGGGCTTTACGATAGCCTTGAGAAAACGTCTCTTGCCGAAATCGGCCTGCTTTCCTTTGCGGCAATCGCGCAATTCGCTCCCGCATTTCTGATAGGCTTCCTGTGGAAGCGGGCCACGGCGCGCGGCGCAGCGGCTGGCATCCTCGCGGGATTTGCGGTCTGGGCCTATACGCTTTTGCTGCCGAAATTGATCGGCGGTTTTCCGGATGGAGCCGCCTTCCTGAAACAAGGACCCTTCGGGCTTACGATGTTCCGGCCGGAAGTGTTGTTTTATCTTCACTTCGACCACTTGACGCATGGCGTGGTCTGGAGTTTGTTCGCGAACCTTTTCGCCTTGGTCAGCGTGTCGCTTCTGCGCCCGCTGGAGCCGATCGAGAGGCTTCAAACCAACATATTCATTGAGGACGCGCCTGCGCAGACGGGCGTGCCCGCCTTCAGGCCTTGGCGGACACGGATCCCAATGAGCGAGCTGATTTCGACGGTGTCGCGCTATCTCGGGGAAGAAAGGACGCAGCGCTCCTTCGCCGACTATATGGCACTAAGGGGCATGGACCCGATTGCACCCGAGCCTGGGGACATGCACGCCCTCAAATTCACCGAGAATTTGCTTGCAAGCGCGATTGGCACGCCGTCTTCCCGCGTCGTCATGTCCTTGATGCTGAGGCGCCTCAATGTCGGAAGAGAATCGGCACTGAGGCTCCTCGATGAAGCGTCGGAAGCAGTCCAATATAATCGCGATCTACTGCAAACCGCGCTCGACCACGTTGGCCAGGGCCTTGCCGTCTTCGACAAGAAGATGCAGCTCATTTGCTGGAACCGGCAATTCCGGGAAATTTTGATGCTGCCTTCTCAGTTTGGCCGCGTCGGCATCCCGCTCGATGAGATTGTGCGCTTCATGGCGCAGCGCGTTCACGACACTGCAAGCGCAGTCGAGAAACTCGTCACGGACCGGATTACAAAGTATCAGCTGACGATGGAGATCTTCCACGAGCGCTCGATCCAAGGGCGCGTCGTCGAGGTCCGCACCAACGCCATGCCACTTGGCGGCATCGTCGTGACCTATACCGACATTACTGAACGGGAAGCCGCAGCAGACGCGCTGGCAAGGGCCAATGAGAACCTTGAACGGCGCGTGCAGGCGCGAACGCAGGAACTCGCGATTGCCAAAGCGAAAGCCGACGAAGCCAATCTGAGCAAGACGCGGTTCCTGGCGGCGGCGAGCCACGACGTTTTGCAGCCGCTCAATGCGGCGAGGCTTTATGCGGCGAGCCTGCTGGAGCGATCGCCGCCAGCCGAAATCGGCAGGCTTGCGCGCAATATCGATGCCTCGCTTGACGGCGTCGAAGAGATACTGACCGCGCTGCTCGATATTTCACGCCTGGATAGCGGCGCGATGAAGCCCGATTATTCCGTGTTCCCCGTCAAGGATCTGCTCGATCAATTGCGCATCGACTTCGAGCCAATTGCAAAGGCCCGCGGCATTTCTCTTTGCATCGTGCAATCCTACGCGCTCGTCCGGTCCGACCGGAAGCTCCTGCGCAGAATCCTGCAAAATCTTGTCTCTAACGCACTCAAATACAACAAAGAAAGAGGGCGCGTCGTGTTGGGATGCAGGCGCCGCGGCAAAACGCTCTTTGTCGAAGTGCACGATAGCGGCCCAGGCATTCCGGAACACCAGCGCGAATTGATTTTCAAGGAGTTCCACCGCTTGGATCGCAATAGCCGGGGCGTCCCTGGCCTTGGGCTCGGTCTTTCTATCGTCGATCGCATGTGCCGGGTGATGAACCACGAGCTCGGTCTCAAATCGGTACCCGGCCGCGGTTCGGCCTTCTCGATCGGTTTGCCGCTCGCGCGCTGGTCCGACCAAGAACTGCCGCGCCCATTCAACATGCGGCCTTTGCACTTCGGAAACTTGCGCGGCGCGATTGTGCTCTGCCTGGATAACGACCGCAGCATCATCGATGGAATGAGCACTCTGCTGGCCGGCTGGCAATGCCCGGTAATCACCGCGCTCGACAGCGCCCAAGCAATCGAGCAGCTTCAGTCGGCAAAGATCACGCCCGACATCATCATCTCAGATTACCATCTCGACAGCGAAAACGGTCTCGAAGCGATCCAGGACATTTGCGCTGCTTGCCGGTCTCCCATTCCTGCCATCGTGGTGACGGCCGACGGGGCTCAGGAGGTCCGCCGGTCTGTCATGTTTGCGGGGCACGCATTCTTGCAAAAACCGGTCAAGCCGGCTGCGCTCAGGGCGCTCATCTCTCAGATGATTAGGCAGCGGCGCGCGGCTGAATAAAGCGCCTCGCAGGGGCGATAGGATCAGTCAGCCAGGCGGGCTTTGTCGAAGGCCAAGCAGATGGCGAGCCCATCGGGGTTCCAGTCCCGTTCGATCTCTCCTCCAAGCTGATGCGTTACGGTGATCCGGACCAGCAGGCCGCCAAATCCTTCCGTCCCGGCTGCTTCCGTGACGAGCGGGCCCCCTCGTTCTTGCCAAATCATGTTGAAAAGGCCGCCTTCTTCGCTGCAACGAACATCGATGTGCCCCCCCTCAGCCGACAAAGCCCCGTATTTGGCGGCGTTGGTGGCAAATTCGTGCAAGAGCAAGGCAAAAGCGGTGACGGAGGCGGCTCCGACCGGGATATCCGGCCCGGTTACGCGGACGCGCTTGGCTTCTCCATCCCTATGATTTTCGAAAGGCGAAACAATCTTTTCTATCAGGGCGTGCAGCGTCGTCGCCTGGGTCTGCAGCGGAGCTTCCGGTGAGGGCTTGGTCAAGGTCAGCTCATGCGCCCGGGCTAGCGCAGCCAGCCGGTCTTGCACCGATTGCGCCAGATCTTCCGCTGTATCCGCGCCGCGGGCGCTCAATGCCACGATGCTGCCGGCAACCGTAAACAGGTTCTTGATGCGATGGCTCATCTCCCGGAGCAGCAGATATTCCTGCTCCTGGGCCCGCTTGCGCTCCGTAATGTCGCGAGCGATTTTCGATGCCCCAACAATCCTTCCTCGGCCGTCTTTGATTGGAGAGACGGTCAAAGATACGTCGAGAAAGCTTCCATCCTTTCGCTGGCGGAGGGTTTCATAATGGACGAAGCGTTCGCCCTTGCGGATGCGCGCCAAAATGCGGGTTTCCTCGTCGCGGCCGGATGGATAAAGCATGGTGACCGGCCTCCCGATAGCCTCCTGCCTCGTATAGCCCAGCAGGCGCTCAGCACCCCCGTTCCAGCTTGTGATAACGCCATCGAGGTCAACGGCCAGAATGGCATCATCGGAGGACTCAACGATCGCCGCCAGACTTTGGGCCGCACGATCCGCTTCCTTCTGCGCGGAAATGTCGAGCACGCTCACGAGCGTGTTCTCCATGCTCCCGCCCTCGAACGCAATTGTGAACTTTATATGGAGCCGCCGGCCTTTGAGCGTCTGCACAACAAATTCGCTCTCGAAATGCTGCCCTCCATTCCAAAGGCAGACCAGTTCATCAGTGAAGACGGGCATGGTCTCAGGAACGAACACACTGCCAAGCGAGTGAAGCATGGCCTCCTTCCGGTCTGCTTCGAACAGCTCTACCGTGAAGGCGTTCACGTCTTTGATTCGCACAAGGCGAACGGCTTCCTGAAGCTGATCGGGATGTGCTTGGAGGTAGGCACGCAAATCGGTCACACCGGCCCCACGAATGCCCCCCAGAAACTTCATTACCGCGGAAAGATCCTCCTCCCAGAGAGAGACCCTGGCGGTGTCGAAGATTCGCCGGTAGCGCATCTCGCTGTCGCGCATCCGATCCTCGGCCCGTTTCCGCGCCGAGACGTCTACGAGCATGTTCACCGCGCCTGTGAGATTTCCTGCTGAATCGAACAACGGCGTAGGATAAGCGGTGAAAGGCACGCGGGATCCGCCGGGACGTTCGGCGACCGCATCGCCCCCCGCTATGGCTTGCTTTTCCTTGAGCGCAATCACCATCGGGCGCTCGTCGTGCGATATTGGCGAACCGTCTGGCCAGAACAGGTTCCACGATCCGCAGAATTCGCTCTTGCCCAGTTCGGGGCGGCATCCCCAGAGTTCGACCGCAGCTTTATTGTAAAAAGTCATTCGCCCAGACGCATCGGTTGTATAGACGGCGGCAGGCAAAGCTTCGAGGAGATCGCCCGACCTCCGCTCGGCCTCGCGAACCTCCTTCTTCAAGTGGCGGAAATCTGTGACATCGCGAAAGCAGTTTACCGAGCCAACGATAGCGCCGCTTTCGTCTTTCAGCGCTTCGATGTTGACAAGAACAACGATCTGCGACCCGTCAAGGCGCTCTATAACGACTTCCTCATCACGCACGGGGATACCGGAGGCCAAAACCTGGGCCGTAGGAAAATCGGAGCGGGCAATCGGGCTACCGTCCAGCCTAAGCATCCGGTAGCATCCACAGAAGCGTTCGGAGCTGTCTCCTAGCCCGGGCTCTCTGCCCCATAAGACGGCCGCACTGCGATTGTAACGCACGATCTGACCGTTGCGGTCGCACACACACACACCGATGGGAAGTAGATCGAGCAGATGCTCCGGAAGGTCAAGCACATGCTCGTCAATTAAGACTGGCCAGGGTGTAGAAAGACGGATAGAGTTGCCAAACCCTTTCATAAGCGCGCTCTCCCCACAGAAATTTTGTTGCAAGTCTTCCGAAGGGTCAGCGATTGCCGTCGCCGATATTACCAATTTAATTGGAGATGCACGCCTTTGCAAGAAGCTTGCGTGAGATGCTATTCTTTCAAATTCGTAAATATCAAGCCAGTTCTTGGCTGTTACCGAAAGTAACTGAAATAATACTCAAAGCGCCTCAAAATAAATTAAAAACTCGGGGAAATACTAGAAATGAAGTTCCGGCCGGGGCGCTCCTTCCCCGTGCGCATTAACGCTTACGCTGGATATAAGTCCGCGCAAACAGCAACTTACGCCCATCGGCAGGAGAGCGGATAAACTTTAGTTGGAAGCACATGCGATTTTCCCTTGAATAAAACACAAAACGCCGCGACCCTGTTGTTCTAGGCGGTGCGGCTTTCCGCACATATGCCCCCCTAACTCTCTAGGAGGTGAGCCTATGCCTAGACTGTTCACTGGGATCGAACTGCCGGAGGACGTTGTCCGGCGCTTGTCCATGATACGGGCCGGCCTTTCCGGCGCCCATTGGATTGATCCGGAAAACTACCACATCACCATGCGCTTCGTAGGCGACATTTCGGATGCGGAGGCGAACCATTTCGCCGATGCGCTGGCCGGCGTAAGCTTCGATAGCTTTGACATCGAGCTATGGGGGCTGGGGAGCTTTGGCGGAAACAAGCCGCGTACGATCTGGGCGGGGGTGAAGCCTTCGCCGGCACTTCAACTCTTGCAAAAGGCGCACGAGCGCGCTGCGCGCATGGCAGGCCTGCCGCCCGAGACGCGGAACTACGTGCCGCATATCACGCTCGCGCGGTTGCGCAACGTCAGCCCCTTCGCCGCCGCGGAATACCTGGCGCGGTATGGCGGCTTCTTTACTGTCCCATTCGAGGTGAGCCGCTTCGTTCTGTTCTCGTCGCGGCCCAATCAGGGCGGTGGCCCTTATCTTGTCGAAGAAGGCTATCCATCGCGCGACAGGCTCTACGCAGAGGATGGCGAGGCTGCCGCGTGACCGGGCTTAGGGGTGTGGCATGAGCTTCAGGGGAAGCTGCCTGTGCAAGGCTGTGCAATATGAGATCGACGGGCTCGACACGCCCATTCGCCATTGCCATTGCACGAGCTGCCGCAAGTCTCATGCCGCCGCCTTCAACTCATCCGCAGGCGTGGCTCGCGAGCGCTTCCGGTGGGTTTCAGGCGAGGACAAACTCTCGGCGTTCGAGTCCTCGCCTGGAAAACTGCGGCGGTTTTGTTCAATATGCGGCGCACACATCGTCGCCGAATACCAGGATCGCCCTAACCTGGCGCTGCGGGTCGCTACACTCGACGATGACCCGGGCGCCAGGCCTGCAGCGCACATCTGGACATCGCATTCCGTACCGTGGCTGACGGATGGCGATGGGGTGGCCTTCCACGAGGAATGGCATCCGGGGCATTGACCCGGATCGTTACAGCTCATTTTGCACGCGCTACTGCAATCGCAGCAGCTTCGAAGTGAGGTCCTGCAACTTGGATTTAGTAATAGTAGAAACTTATGTCATTATTAAAGCGCTTTTTTGGATTAGTGCTTTTACGGATTAGACCCGAGTAGCTCAATAGACTGGGAACATGGATTTATCGCTACGCTATGCGCCCGCGCTCGAACCCGAAATCAGCGTTGAGGCTGTTTTGCAGCCCAGGGCGCAGCCGGTCCGCAAATTATCCAACGCTCGCCGAAAGGGCGCGCTTCCACCTTCGAAACGCTTCGCTGGAGCGGTGCGGGGATTTGCAGGTCTATCTTTTCGAACCCTCGTGCGCGCCAGCCGGAACAACCCTGCTTATCCACGGATGGGGAGCGGAAGCGTCCTTCTTGGCAGGTTTTGCCGAACCGCTTCGCCGGGCGGGGTTGAGAGTTGTTCTGTTCGACCTGCCAGGCTCACGGGTTGTCCGGAGGCCAATACACTAATCTCGCCGGCTGCGCCTGGGCCGCTTTTCGCGTAGCAACGCAGTTTGGACCCGTCGGCGGCATCGTTGGGCATAGCCTTGGCGGCCTTGTTGCCCTTTGGATCGCGGAGGGCGGTCCTCCGCTACCATCGCCGATCCCAGCGAACAAGATCGCGCTCTTGGCCTGCCCGAACCGCTTTATCGTCGGGACCTTCAAGTTGCTCAACGCCGGGAGACGTGAGCGACAGCACCTGCATATCGACACCGGCCGCGTCCATTTCGGCAATTCTGCCGTCGCTAACATCGCAAAGCTGATCTAGAAGGCGCGAGCGTGGGCCGGTGAAATTTTTGGCATGGTCCCGAAGCGCCTTTCCAGGACCGTCCAGAAACTCCGGAGTTGCATAGTGTTCTTCAAGGGTGATGGTTCGCATGGGCAAGCTCCCACTTCTGCACCGCCAGTGCTTGGCAGAACCCGGCGCTTTGCCGTCCCGGATAAGTGCCAAGCGCCTTTCCGGAACGGCGTTAAGGTCATGCGCTCGCTGAGGCTTCCGCCTGCGCGTGGAGCTGGTTGCGCTTGATGGCAAGTTTGTTCAGCGCCGAGACATAGGCACGTGCGGAAGCGACCATCGTGTCGGTGTCGGCGCCGCGCCCGGTGACGGCCTTGCCGTTCTCCTCCAGCCGCACGCTCACCTCGGCCTGCGCATCCGTGCCTTCGGTGACGGCGTGGACCTGATAAAGCGGCAGCCGCGCCTCATGCGGTACGATGGCCTTGATCGCATTGAACGTGGCATCGACAGGCCCATCGCCCTTCGCCTCGGCGGTCTGATGCTTGCCGTCGACCTCCAGGGTGATGGTCGCCTTTTGGTTGCCGCCCGTGCCCGCGATCACCGTGAGGGACAGGACCTTGATGCGATCGCGAGAGGATGCGATCTCCTGATCGACCAGCGTTTCGATATCCTCATCGAACACATGCTTCTTGCGGTCGGCCAGATCCTTGAAGCGGAGGAATGCGTCTTCGAAGGCGTTATCGCCCAGATCGTAGCCCAGATCCCGCAGCTTTTCGCGGAAGGCGTGGCGGCCCGAATGCTTGCCCATGACGAGCGAGCTTGCGCGCACGCCGACGCTTTCCGGCGTCATGATCTCGTAGGTCTGCGCGTTCTTCAGTACGCCGTCCTGGTGAATGCCGAACTCGTGCGCAAACGCGTTCTGGCCGACAATGGCCTTGTTGTATTGGACGGGGAACGCGCTGACGGCGGAAACGAGCCGCGAAGCACGCATGATCATGGTTGTATCGATGTTCGTCCAATAGGGCATGACATCCGCGCGGGTCTTGATCGCCATGACAACCTCTTCGAGCGCCGCATTGCCCGCGCGCTCGCCAAGACCGTTGATCGTGCATTCGATCTGGCGCGCGCCCGCACGCAAGCCCGCGAGACTGTTGGCCACGGCCAAGCCCAGATCGTTGTGGCAATGCGTCGAGAAGACGGCTTTGTCCGCGTTCGGCACGCGCTCGCGCAGCATCTTGATCATCTCGTAGAACTCGTCCGGCACGGTATAGCCGACCGTGTCCGGGATGTTGATCGTGGTAGCGCCGGATGCGATCGCGGCCTCAACGCAGCGGCACAGGAAATCGGGCTCGGTGCGCGTGGCGTCCATCGCCGACCATTCCACATCGCTGGTGTGCGAACGGGCGCGCGTGACCGAAGCGACTACGATCTCGAACACCTGATCCGCGCTCATTTGCAGCTGGAATTGCCGGTGGATCGGCGAGGTGCCGATGAAGGTGTGGATGCGGCCCCGCTTTGCACCGCGCACCGCTTCGCCCGCCCGGTCGATGTCGCGGGGGTTGCCGCGCGCGAGCCCGCACACCACCGCGTTCTCAACGAGCTTGGAAATCTCCGCCACGGCCTCGAAATCGCCGTTCGACGCCGCGGGGAAACCCGCTTCGATGATGTCGACCCCCATCGCATCCAACAGCTGGGCGACTTCGAGCTTTTCGTCGTGGGTCATGGTGGCGCCGGGCGATTGCTCACCGTCGCGCAAAGTCGTGTCGAAGATCAAGACGCGGTCCTTATCGGATCGCGGGGCGGACTCGCTTGCAGCTTCGGAATGCGGGAAGTCGGTCATACTCTAAGTTTCCTTGCCTGGTGTCTGGAAGATAGCACAAACCGGGCAAGGCCTCCATGGAGCGCCCGGGCTTTAACCCCCAAGCGCTCGCCCGCGAGCCGGGCAGCCAGCGCTCAGGGGCGAATAAGGAGAAGAAGCAGGCCGCGCAACGCGTTCGCAGCCGCGCGCGGGGCGGCAGGAATGAGTGCGGAAATGGTGGCGTTCGCGGTTGCCATGCGGGTGATCCGTTTGCTTCGTAACCCTTACAGCATATTTTTGTTGCTTGTACAAGATACTCAAAATGTCCTAGCTGTCATGGAACCCGAAGGCCGTCACCGAGCCATTGCAAGGCACGGCGTAAGGCTGACGGGGCCTTTTGCCGAAAATTTAGCCTTTTATCTAATGTTACAACATAACATTTGACATGCCAGTCTTCCTTGTTTTTTATTTGTTGCCGCCCGTATCAGGCTGGAGGGACGATGGACCTGCCTTTTTTCGATGTGCTCCTCAACTCTGACCCGATTGTAAAAGGGGTGCTCCTTATCCTTGCCGCCGCCTCGGTTGCGTCCTGGGCCATCGCGTTCGAAAAGCTGTTTCGTATCCTTGCTTTCTCGAGGCAGGTCTCGCAGCTAAACTCGGCAGGGACGATTGCTGGCGGGGACAAGAATTGGCTCGCGGCTCGGTTCCGCGCTGTAGCCGATGCGGAGCCGGCGGCATCAGACGAGACCCGGTCGGAATTCAATTCCCGGCTCGAACGGAGCCTGCAAATGGAAGCCAACGCCCAGATCCAAAGGTTGCAGGCAGGGCTTCCCTTCCTTGCAACGGTGGGCTCTACGTCGCCATTCATCGGCCTGTTCGGCACGGTATGGGGTATCATGCATAGTTTCAGCGGCATTGCGGCAGCGAAGGATACGAGCCTCGCGACGGTCGCGCCGGGGATCGCGGAGGCTCTTTTTGCAACCGCAATCGGCCTCGTAGCTGCGATCCCGGCGGTCTTGTTCTATAATCAAGCCAATGTCTCGTTGAGCGGTGTTGCGGCTCGCTTATCGGCTGCCGTGGCCTTGATTGCCAAGAAGCGCGCCTTCGCCCCGTCCTTCGAGAATGAATTCGCAAATGGGCATCCCGCCGGGAAAGCTGAGCAAGGATTGACGTATGGCGGTCTCAACGCCCGGTAACGGGATCCAGGATCCATCGCAGGCCAAGCTCATGGCGGACATCAACGTCACGCCCATGGTGGATGTGATGCTGGTGCTGCTCGTCATTTTCATGGTGACGGCGCCTTTGCTTGTCGCAGGCATGCCGGTGGAGCTGCCAAAGACCGCCGCGCAGCCCATCGCCCACACCAAAAAGCCGGTGGTCGTAACGATGGCTGGGGACGGGAGCCTGCTCATTCGCGATGAGCGCGTGAATGCCGCGTCGCTCGTGCACCGTTTGGCCGCCCTCCGGGCGTCCCAAGGGGATGCGGTTGTCTACGTCCGTGCCGACAAGAAAATCGCTTATGGCGATGTGATGGACCTTCTGGGCCGCATCAGCACTTCGGGTTATCAGCGCATCTCGCTTTTATCGCAACCGCCAAGTGCGGATGCAGGCAATCCTGCGCCGCAAACCGTCCTTCCAGCCGCTCCGGAAGAAAAATGAGCTGGGTTCGCACAGGCGCTATTCTAGCTGCGTTCGGGGTCCACGCTGCCGCTGCGGCGGCGCTCCTTAGTTTTGGCGCGAACGCACCGGAGGCGCTGCAATCGGGCGCAGGCAAGGACGACCTCAGCATTGTGGCCACTGTGACGATGCAATCGGAGGAGAGCATTGGGCTTGACGCAGTAACGGCGGAGCACCAAGACGCGTCCGCTGCGGCGAAGCCGGCTCCCCAACCCGAAGTCAAGCAAGAGGCAAAAAAGGAAGACGCGATCGAGATGCAGCCGCCTCCGCCTGAGGAAAGCGCGCCGCCTCAAGCGCCGATCCAGGAGAAGCCCGTCGAAAAACAGGTTGAGAAGCAAGAGGCTCGGCCGGCCGCTCCTTCTGTTGCATCCGCAGCCCAGGAGGAGCAGCACGCCATGAACCGCGATCTGGAAGCGCGGCGCAGCCAGCTCTTTTCTCTGTATAACGCGGAGATTTACCGGGCGGTTATGACACACGCGCTCCGGCCCGCGCGGCGCCAAGAGGGACGCGTAATCGTTGAGCTGACGCTGGCTCCCTCGGGAGCGCTTCTCGATCATCGCATTCTGAAAAGCTCAGGCTCCGATCTCTTGGACCGCACCGCGCTCGCATCGCTGGAGCGAGCGGCGCCGTTTCCGCCGGCGCCTGGGGAAGTGAGCAAGGGTCCTTACAGGCTGAGCATTCCTTTCGAATACGCGCTGAAGTAGATAACCGCGTCTTTTGCACCCTGTGCACTATAGTGCGTGTACGTTTGTACCATTGACGCATCCCCGCCCTGGGGCCGATGGTTACGCGGTGTTTGGCAGTTCCGGTGAGGGCAAGACGGGTGTTCAAGTGGAAAACTGCAGCCTCGTTCATCGCACCGATCGCGATTCTCTCGCTCGCCGCCGCACCGTTGCACGCGTCTGCGGCCGAGCGCTTCAGCGTCTACGTCTCGAACGAGCAGGACGGGACCGTCAGCATTATCGACGGCGAGACCTTGACCCAGGTGGGCACGATCCCGGTTGGCAAGCGGCCCAGGGGCATACGGCCCTCGCCCGATGGGAAATACCTTTATGTTGCGCTGAGCGGCTCGCCCATGGCCGGCCCAAACGTCGATGAGAAGACGCTCCCGCAGCCGGACAAGGAGCAGGACGGCATCGGCATTATCGATGTCGCGCAAGGAAAGCTGCTGCGGGTGATCAGAGGCGTCTCCGATCCCGAACAAGCGGCGGTCTCTCCAGACGGCAAAACCATCTATGTTGCAAGCGAGGACACGGGCACGGTTCTGGTCCTGGACGCGCAGAGCGGCGCGATCCTGAGCAGCGTGGATGCCGGCGGCGAGCCCGAAGGTGTCCGGGTGAGCCCGGACGGGCATCACGTTTTGGCGACGGCGGAAGCTGCGAATTCCGTGGCACTGATCGATCCTGCCACACATGCGATCCTTGCGCTGATACCCGTCGGACTGCGCCCCCGCGACGTGGTTTTTTCGCCAGACTCCAAATACGCCTTTGTAAGCGGCGAGGCCGATGCCAGCGTGACGCTGATCGACTTGGCCTCCCAGTCGGTGCTGTCGAAGGTCAAGCTCGAAGGGGCTGGGATCAAGCCGATGGGCCTGGCTTTGTCCTCCGATGGAAAGCGGCTTTTCGTGACAGCAGGGCGGGGCGGCGTAGTCTTTGCACTCGACGCCGTGACGCTGGCTGTGCTGGGGAAGGCGAAGGCAGGCTCGCGTCCTTGGGGAGTCGGTTTGAGCCCCAACGGCCAATTGCTCTTCACGGCCAATGGGCCGTCGAACGATGTCACGGTGCTGAAAGCGGACACGCTTGAAACCGTCAAGACGATCCCGGCGGGGGTTCGCCCTTGGGGCGTCGCGGTGGTGCAAGCTCCATCTGAAAGCTCCGGGCCGGATGGAACAACCCCGCGCTAGTATTGTTCACGCACCCAGGCAGCAGTTTTAGCAAAGCCGAAGCAGGAAAGCACCGCTGGTCAATGTAGATGCTTTTGGTTTTTGCGTCTATCCTTTTAAACTTTTTTAGCCCGTTTGCCACTTCCTTCTTGAGCCATGTGACATTCAGGCTAACACTGCCCAACGAGATAAACTTAGGAGGAAAGCAAATGAAAATCTGGACAAAACCCGCCGTTGGAAGCGTTGACGCTGGCTTCGAGGTGACCCGTTACTTGCCGTCCACCTTGGATATCGCCGCGAAGCGCACTTGCAAGAAATAACTTAGCAGAAGACATAGGCGTTGCTTGTCAAGGTTCTAGGCGCGGGCGCTGGAGGCGGTTTTCCCCAATGGAACTGCAACACCAGGCTTTCACGCCTCGCGTGGGATGGCGACGAACGCGTCATCCCACGCACTCAGTCCAGCATTGCCGTCTCTGCTGACGGGGAGCGCTGGGTCATCGTAAATGCCTCGCCAGATATAAGGCAGCAAATACGCGCGACCCCTGAGCTGCAGCCCCGCCGTGAGGGAGGGTTACGCAATTCGCCCATCGCAGCCGTCGTCCTGACGAATGGCGACATAGACCATGTGGCAGGGCTTCTCTCGTTGAGGGAGCGCCAGCCATTCTGCGTGTACGCAACGCCGCGCGTGCTCTCCGTCCTGAAGCAAAACAGCGTTTTCCGCATTCTGGCGCCCGATGTTGTCAGCCAGCTTACGCTGCCCTTGAATGATGAGCTTGAGATCGCCGACACGGGCATCACCGTTGAGGCTTTCCCGGTTCACGGCAAGGTAGCGCTTTATCTGGAGGACCCTTCAAAAGAAGGCTTCGGGACCGAGACCGGCGACACGATCGGACTTAGAATCAGTGGACCGCGTTCGGGAACGCTTTTCTACATACCGGGCTGCGCAAAGGTTGACGAAGAATTGCTGGGCCGGGTGAACGGCGCGGACGCCCTTCTCTTCGACGGCACCCTGTTCACCGACAACGAGGTGATCGATCTGGGCGTCTTGGATAAGACCAGCCTGCGCATGGGACACGTGCCCATTACCGGCGAGGGCAGTTCGCTGCACGCCTTCGACGCCGCCGGCATAGCAAAGAAAGCCTTCATTCATATCAATACCACCAACCCCATTCTCGAACGGGGGTCGGCGGCCGAGAAGACAGTGAAAAAGGCCGGCTGGGAAGTCTCCTATGACGGCATGACCTTTAGCGTTTGAAACTTTCATCCCAATTACAATTAAGTGGCGAATAAAATGGCAAGCACAAAACATCAAACCGTCACCGATCCGGTGGCGCCTGCAAAGGGCTTCACGCCGGACCAGCTCGAAGCCGTCCTTCGCGAAATTGGCGCGACCCGCTATCACAATCTGCACCCCTTCCATAAGCTGCTCCACGGCGGCAAGCTCAATAAGGGGCAGGTGCAAGCCTGGGCGCTGAACCGCTACGCCTATCAGGCCATCATTCCCCGCAAAGACACGGCGCTGATGTCAAAGATGACGGACCGCGAGATGCGGCGCGAATGGCGGCAGCGCTATTTCGATCACGATGGCATCGGCGAGGACCAAGGCGGCATCGAGCGCTGGCTGGTGCTTACCGATGCGCTTGGGCTGGACCGGGACTATGTGCAGTCCGGCAGAGGGATTCTGCCAGGGACGCGGTTCGCGACTGACGCTTACCTGCACTTCGTCCGCGACCATAGTTTGCTCGAAGGCATAGCCTCTTCGCTCACCGAGCTGTTCGCACCCTCCATTCACTCCGAGCGCATCTCGGGCATGCTCGCGAATTACAATTTCATCGAAGACAGCATGATGGGCTACTTCCGCAAGCGCCTGAGCCAAGCGCCGCGCGACGTGAACTACGCCCTCAACTACGTCAGGGACCAAGCGCTGAGGCAGGAAACGCAGCAGGCGGTGATCGATGCCTTGATCTTCAAGACAGAGGTGCTTTGGGCGCAGCTCGATGCGCTTTATTGCGCCTATGTCGAGCCTGGCCTCATTCCGCCTGGGGCCTTTAGGCCGTGACCCGCACGCGCACACTGGTCAGCGCCGCGGACACGCCCTATTTTCCTAAAGGAGTGCGCATGCAGTTCGATGCCGTGCGCAAGCGCTTTGCGGTTCTGGGGCCTGAGCGGGTCTATTGGCCCGACGCCGTTTCGGTCGATATACTGCAACTCTGCGATGGGCAGCGAAGCATTTCGGCAATCGCAGGAGAACTCGCTCAAGGTTACGCGGCGCCGGTTGACACCATTCAGGCCGACGTGCTGGAGTTTATACAATCATGGACGGATCTACACCTTCTGAAGCTGCCAGCGAGCTGATCCGCGTTGATCCTCCGCTGGGGATGCTGGCGGAGCTTACGCATCGCTGCCCGCTTCAATGTCCCTATTGCTCGAATCCCATCCGCCTGCTGAAGGCGGGTGACGAGCTAGACACGCAAGCCTGGCTCTCTGCCTTCTCTCAGGCGGCCGATCTTGGCATATTGCAGGTTCACCTTTCGGGGGGTGAGCCTACGATCCGCCAGGACTTGGAGGAGCTGGTCAAAGCGCTTAGTTCGCGCGGCGTTTACACCAACCTGATAACGGCCGGCGTGACCCTGACGCAAGATCGCATCAAGCAACTGGCAGCATGCGGCCTCGATCACATTCAGCTTAGCCTGCAATCGGTCGATGCCGATACAGCCGACAAGATAGGTAATTATAAGAATAGTCTCGCCAAAAAGCTTAACGTCGCGCACTGGGTCAAGGAGGAGGGCTTGCCTCTCACCATCAATGCCCCAACGCACCGGCATAATATCCTGGAAACGCCGGCCCTTATCGAGCTTGCGGTCGAGCTTGGGGCGGGACGGCTCGAAATCGCGCATATCCAATATTACGGCTGGGCAGAGCGCAACCAGGCCGCGCTCTTGCCACCCTACGAGCTTGTGCTGGAGGAGGCCGCCATCGTCGCCGATGCCAAAGAGCGGCTCAAAGGCATCATGAGCATCGACTACGTCACCCCGGATTATTACGCGCAATTTCCGAAGCCCTGCATGGGAGGCTGGGCGAAGGACGTTGTGAACATCACCCCTGAAGGCAAGGTGCTGCCGTGCCATGCCGCAGAGAGCTTGCCCCTCGGCTTCGACAACATCAAAGACCGCCCCCTATCGGAGATCTGGTATGAAGGCGAAGCCTTCAACCGCTTCCGCGGCTACCACTGGATGAAGGAGCCTTGCCGGACTTGCCCGCGAAAGGAGATCGACTTCGGCGGCTGCCGCTGTCAGGCCTTCGCCGTCACAGGCGACGCTGAAAACGCCGATCCAGCGTGCAGCCTCTCGCCGCATCACCATCTCATGGGGAGCCGCGCCGCCGCTGCCACTGGCATTGAGCCGCCGCCCTTCGTGTATCGCCGCATCGGACAAGCCTAAACGGGGATAGGCTAATCTTCGCATTCGCTAAAAAGCAAAATTAAGCGATTTCTGGTTCATTTTGACTCGAATCGAGTTCGAATGAATGACCAGAAATACTTGGGGGAACGTAATGATCAGGGGGGCTCTGGCAGGCGTTGCATTCGCTGCTGCTTTGTTCGAGCCTTGCCTCACGATCGTGGCGCAGACGCCGCCGGACGCCGGAAATCAAAGCGCGCACCCTACGCCGGCACCCGCCCAGCGGCCCACGCCCCCGCAGCCTCAGCCTGCGCCCGCCCCGGCTACACCGCAGCCTCCGGCCCCCGGCGCCGCGCCTGGGACGCCTCCGGCACCGGCGGAACAGCCGCCTGCCGCAGAGCCGGGCCCGCCTGCGCCTGTGCAACTGCCACCGGTGAAGATTATTCAGGCTCCGCCGCCCGCCAAGCCAGCCAAGCCAGCGAGGAAAATCGTAGCCGCACCAAGGCCAGCCGCGCCGCGCCGCGCCGTCGCGCCTTCGCGGCCGCAAGCGCCTGCCCCCGCGGCGCGGGCCGAAGCGGCAGCGCCTTGGGAGACGGCGAGCGAAGCGGCACCCCCGGCGGAAACGCCAAGCGAAACAGCGGAGCAGGGCGTGCCCATGAGCCCGGTGAAGGGCAGCGAAATCCCCTTGTACAAAGTTCCAGGCGCGGTGTCTGAAGTTTCAAGCGCCGAGATTAAGAACACCGGCTCGCCCGCTATCGAGGACGCGCTGCAGCAATATGTGCCCGGCGCCATCATCAGCGACGTCAACGGCAATCCGTTTTCGACCGATGTTCAATATCGCGGCTATACGGCTTCCCCGGTTGAAGGCACCCCGCAAGGGCTGGCGGTCTACCAGAACGGCGTCCGTATCAACGAGGTCTTCGGCGACACCGTGAACTGGGACCTCATTCCATCCAATGCGATCAACAACATCGCGCTCGTTACCGGAAACCCGCTTTACGGCCTCAATGCGCTAGGCGGCGCGCTCAACATCTCCATGAAGGATGGCTTCGGCTGGCAGGGGGCCGAATCCGATACCAAGGCCGGTTCCTGGGGGCGCTTCCAGGAACTGTTTCAGGCTGGAAAGCAGGTGGACAATTTCGCGGCCTATGTCGCAATCGATGGTATTTGGGACGATGGCTGGCGCGAATTCTCGCCCTCGGATGTAAAGCGCATGTACATGGACTTGGGCGTCAGGGACAAGGACACCGAGTTACACATCAACTTCACAGGCGCTCATACCGAGCTTGGCGTTGTGGGGCCAACGCCGGTTCAACTGGTGGCGCAGGACTATGGCGCCGTGTTCACCAACCCTCAAACGACGGCCAACGATCTCGCCATGCTATCGGTGAACGGCAGCACGAAGCTCACCGAAACGCTGAGCCTCTCAGCCGTAGGTTATGTTCGCAGCTTCGATCAAAGCCACGTGGACGGAAACGTCTCCGACGTCGCGCCCTGCAACGTGCTGAATGCACAAAGTGCAAGCCCGCCAGCAACCGCGAGCTACGACCCTGCCAGCCCTCTCTGCTTGCAGACTGCGAGCGGTACGATAGCACCTGTGTTGAACCAGTTCGGCAAGCAGGTGCTCACTGGGATTTACGGCCCGAACCAAACAATCGGCGAGATCGACCGTTCGTCCAACAACACGAACAGCCTTGGTGCTTCGCTGCAAGCTACGGACAAGGATAAGTTCTTCGACTTGAATAATATTTTTATTGCCGGTGCGACCATCGACCATGGAAATGTCCAGGCCGACAGCAATGCGGAGCTTGGGACGCTCAACACCCAGAACTGGGTCGTGACGGGCAATGGGATATATCTCACATCGCCTACCGATATCGCGCCCGTGAATCTGACGGACACGACCAACTATTACGGGCTCTTCTTCACCGACACTTTGGATCTCACCAAAGAACTTTCGGTGACGGCTGGCGGCCGGTACAATTACGAGAATATCCAGCTTTACGACCCGACGGGGCTGTTGACCGGCGACCACGTCTATACCCGTTTCAACCCGATGGTTGGCGCCACCTACAAATTCAACTCGAACCTATCGGCGTACGGTGGCTACGCCGAGGCCAACCGGGCGCCGACCCCTGCCGAGCTCGGCTGCGCCAGCCCTTCTCAGCCCTGCGTGCTTGCAGAATTCCTCGTTTCCGACCCCAACCTCAAGCAGGTCGTGTCGAGAACCTGGCAAGGCGGCTTTCGCGGCAATTTCAGCCCGTTTGGCGAGGGTAAATTGAACTGGTCCGCAGGCGTTTTTCGCGCCGAGAACTACAACGATATTTTGAACGTCACCTCGCCCGTCATCACGACACGCGGCTATTTCCAGAACGACGGCGACACCTTGCGGCAAGGCGTCGAGGCCAATGTGAATTACACATTGGACAAGCTCACCTTCAACGCCAACTACGCTTATGTCGACGCGACATTCCTGAGCTATCTGACGATCCCCTCACCGAACAATCCCTTCGCCGATGCCAACGGCAACATCTTTGTGCATCCGGGCGACCATATACCTGGAATTCCAGCCCACCGGTTCAAGGCAAGCTTCGATTACGGTCTAACCGATGAATGGAAAATTGGGGCTGACGTTGTGCTGGCCAGCAGCCAGTATTTCTTTGGCGACGAAAGCAACCAGAACCCGCAGCTGCCGGGATATGGCGTTGTCAATCTGCGCACCTCGTATGAATTAGAGAAAAACGTAATTCTTTACGGCCAAATTCTTAATCTGTTCGATCACAAATATGCAACTTACGGTGCGTTTTACGACACCGGGATCTACAATGTCTCGGGTCAGCCTTCAGCTCCCTACTTAACCAACCCGGACACAATCACGCCCGCGCAGCCGTTCTCGGTCTATGCCGGCATCCGCGTGAAATTTTAGGCCGTCATTGCGAGCACAGCAACGCAATCCAGGGTTAAGTCACTGATGTTGCTATGGATCGACACGGCGGCAAGAGCCGCCTCGCGATGACGGGCGAACGCGGCGGCGAAAGTTAGCCGGGGCACGGGCAAACCCTACTTCTCTTCGTAGTAAGGATGCAGTTCCACCTCGGCTACCCCGACGGCGGCATTCAAGCCGGTTTGGCCCTGCACGCTTAACGGCTGTAGCGAGATCGAATTGTTCGAGCCCCCTACGAGAACATTCGCGCCGCCGCCCAGGCCAGCCGAGGCGTCCGCCGCTACACCCAGATACTTCCCGCTCAACGCGCCGGCCAGAACCCCGCGCGATGGCGCAAGCACCGTCCAGGTCAAAATTGCTTGGTTGGTTACGCCAATATCGAGGCCGTATTTCTGGATTTGGCCTTCGTAGCGCTCGCCTTCGTCCCCGGGACTGGCCCGGAAAACGCATCTGAGGTCTTTCGTTGACCCAATGATAAAGCTGGTCCCGCCTTTCACGCCGCAGGTGAGTTGGCCCGCCGCAATTCTCTCCTGCGCATTCGCCTGCGATGCCAAGATCGCTGCAAAAGCCCCAGCGGCTATCGTGCTCGTTTTCAGGAAGCTCGCGGACATGTTTATCTCCATGGTTCCGTCTTGCCCAGAGCTTCTCTTTAGCACTTTCCCAGCGGGAATAAAGACTTTCGGCGGCCCGAGCTCGATAGTGCTTCACGTTTACGATTGCCGTACCGGCCATCATTGCCCCGCCCGCCGCAATGGCGATCTTTAAGAGACAATCATAGCGAAAGCGCTTTTCCATTGGGTTAATTGGCGGCAGCGCTGACCTTAAGGCACGGATTTAACGGGACAATATTTTGTGGCATACGGTGCGCCGTGAAGGGCGGATGCGCGGTATAATGGTTAATTCTGAACTGCAAATATATTTAACGGACTTTGAGAATCACGTTTTTGTAAGCGAAATCGCCAAAAATCGCGGTATTTTCGCCAAAATGACAGTAAATACCCGCCGCGTTTACCATATCAATATTAAGCATGCCGTGGCGCTACGGAATGAATGTAAGGCAAGCGCCGTTCCGATGCCGCGGCTACATAGACATCATGTGGTGCACAGGCATCATGTTGTGGTTCAAATGGTACATGATCCAAACGGAGCCGCCGACGAGCAAGGCCACAATCAGCACCCCAAAAGCCAGCGCAAGCACGTTGTTTGTGTTATCCGGGGCGGTGGTAAGGTGCAGGAAAAAGACGAGATGCACCCCAATTTGCGCGATCGCCAGCACAACGAGCGCAATCGGAATGCCTGGCCCCCAAATCTGGTTCGTCCCCACCACGTAGAACGAGGCCACGGTAAGCAAGCTCGCGAGCCCAAGCCCAATCAGATAGCCAAGAATCCCATCCCAAATCGTCTCTTCTGCGGCATCGATCACACCAGGGGCAACGTCGCCATGCTCGAATTGCTCCTCATGGCGGTGTTCGCTCATGCGCCTTCTCCCATCAGGTAGACGATTGTGAAGATCGCGACCCAGATGATGTCGAGTGTGTGCCAGAATAGGTTGAAACAGAGCAGGCGATGCAGAACATTTTCGCGGAATCCCTTCGCGAAAAGCTGCGCCATCATCGTGCCGAGCCAAAGAAGCCCTACGGTCACATGCACGCCGTGACAGCCGACGAGGGCGAAAAAGGCTGACAGGAAGGCGCTGCGCTGCGGCGCTGCGTCTATCGCAATCAACCCGGCAAATTCCTGCGCCTCCAGCGCGAGGAAGCCAGCTCCCAAGACGCCCGTAACGAAAAGCGCCGCCTGCGTCCAGCGATAGCTGCGCGCCTTGGTCGCCACGGCGGACAATCCGCAAGCAAAGCTCGACAGCAAGAGAAAGCCCGTTTCGGCGGCGACCCGGGTGGGCTCGAACAGGTCGCGGCCGGAAGGCCCGCCCGCTGTCTCGGTTCGCAAGACAGCGAACGCTGCGAAAAAGCAGGAGAACATAACGATGTCGCTGAGAAGAAAGATCCAGAAGCCGTAGCCGACGATCACGCGCCGGGAGGCTGGCCCTCCCTCGCCATGACCCGTGGCATAATCGTATCCGGAACCGCCGCCGTCAGCGCCGCGTCCAAGCCTGTAGGGGTCGCTGCCGGGGCGCCAATGCTCTTGCCGGAACGTGTCAGCCGTGCTCATGCCTCTTGTTGCTCCCGCGCCAACTCCTTGAGCCACTCCTCGCGGACGCGGCGGCGTTCCCTGTCGGCGGCTGCGACCTCTTCTACTGGGATCTCATACTCCACGACATCGCGCCATGCGTACCAAACGAAGACTCCGTAAGCAGCCGCAAGTCCGGCAATCGCAAGCCACCAGATGTGCCAAATAAGAGCGAAGCCGGTTACAGTCGTAAAAAAGGCGGTAATGAATCCCGTCGGGCTGTTCCGCGGCATTTCGATCGGTTTATACTCAGGCTCAGCCGGCAATTGCTGGGTCTCGATTGCGCGCCTCTTTATTTCCCAGTAGGGCTCCTCCCCGCGCACATTCGGCATGACGGCGAAGTTGAAGGCTGGCGGCGGCGATGCGGTTGACCATTCAAGCGAGCGCCCGTGCCAGGGATCGCCCGTGAAATCGCGAAGTTCTTCGCGACGGCGGATGCTGACAAAGAGCTGAGCAAGCTGACAGACGACGCCGATGAAGAGGATAATGACGCCGAGTGCGGCTACCAGAACCCAGGGCTGCCAAAGTTCGAGGTCGTAGTGCTGCAGGCGGCGGGTCATGCCAAGGAGCCCAAGGGCGTACAGGGGAACGAAGGTCACGTAGAAACCTACGAAGGCGAACCAGAACGCTGCCTTCCCCCAGCCTTCATGAAGGCTGAACCCGAACGCCTTCGGAAACCAGTAGGTCAGGCCGGCGAACGCGGCGAATACTACCCCGCCAACGATGACGTTGTGGAAGTGAGCGATCAGAAAGAGGCTCTCATGCAGCTGGAAATCGGCTGGCGGAACTGCGAGAAGCACCCCTGTCATGCCGCCAATCACGAAGGTCACGATAAAGCCAACCGACCACAGCATCGGCGTGCTGTACTGAACGCGCCCGCCATACATCGTGAAGATCCAGTTGTAGACCTTCACCCCCGTGCCTACCGCGATGATACTGGAGGCGATGCCGAAAACAGCATTGACGTCCCCGCCCGCGCCCATCGTGAAGAAGTGGTGCAACCAGACCATGAAGGAGACGAGGCAAATGAATAGGGTAGCGCCCACCATGGAGCGGTAGCCGAACAGAGGCTTGCGCGAGAAAGTCGAGATTACCTCCGAGAAAATGCCGAAGGCCGGCAGGATGAGGATGTAGACTTCTGGGTGACCCCAGGCCCAGATCAAATTTATGAACAACATCATGTTGCCGCCGCCGGTATTCGTGAAGAAATGGAAGCCCAGATAGCGGTCCAGAATGAGCATTGCGAGCGTTGCGGTGAGTACCGGGAACGCCGCCACAATCAGAAGGTTCGAGGCAAGTGCTGTCCAGCAGAACATCGGCATCCGCAAATAGCTCATGCCCGGCGCCCGCATTTTCAGGATCGTTGTGACGAAGTTGATCCCCGTCATTAGCGTACCCACTCCGGAGATCTGAAGCGCCCACAGATAGTAGTCGACGCCGACTCCCGGCGAATAGGGTAGCTCCGAAAGCGGCGGATAGGGTAGCCATCCCGTCCGGGCGAACTCGCCGACAAGGAGAGAGAGATTCACCAGCAGAGCGCCACTGGCTGTGAGCCAGAAGCTCACCGAGTTCATGGTCGGGAAAGCCACGTCGCGGACACCGAGCTGCAGCGGTATCACGAAATTCATCAGCCCAATCATGAACGGCATTGCGCCGAAGAAGATCATGATCGTGCCGTGGGCGGAGAAGATTTGGTCGTAGTGCTGGGGAGGAAGATAGCCGGGGCCGTGAAACGCGATCAACTGCTGCGACCGCATCATGATCGCGTCGATGAACCCCCGCAACAGCATAACGAGCGCAAGCACGATGTACATCACGCCGATACGCTTGTGATCGACGCTGGTAATCCATTCGCGCCAAAGGTAGGGAAAGTGACCCTTCCAAATCACCCAAGCGATCACGGCAAAGAAGACTATAAATACTATTGCAGCGGCGATGAGGGGGATTGGCTGATCCCAGGGGATCGCGTCCCAGTTGAGCTTGCCCAGCAGCGTCATGTCAGCCTCCTGGCGCCGGGCGAGGCGGCTCAGCGGGGCGCCCGGCAATGGCACCGGCGCCGGGTGGTATCTCCTGGCTTACGACCGCGTCGAACAAGGTTGGGTCTGTTGCCCTATAGGTGAAAGGACGTACGTTCATGCTCGGCTTGTTCAGTGCGTCGTATCCTGCCCGGTCTAACATGGGGCCGCTCTGCCTGACCTGGGCCACCCAGTCCTCGAAATCACCATCGGGAACAGCCCGCACCGTGAAGTGCATGCCGGAAAAGCCGTCTCCGCTGAACTGTGTGGACAGGCCGTAATAGTCGCCGGGCTTGTCAGCTTGGAGATAAAGCTGGGTTCTCATTCCATTCATCGTGGCGATCATGCTGCCCAGCTGTGGCACAAAGAAATTGTTCATGACGGTCGCGGAGGTGAGCAAGAAATGAATGGGCGCGCCGGCCGGTATCACGAGTTCGTTGACGCTGGCCACCCCCTGCTCCGGATAAAGAAACAGCCATTTCCAATCGAGCGCGACCACCTGTACCTCAAGGGGAACCTTGGGCGTGTTGATAGGTCTGGCAGGATCGAGATCGTGCGAGCCGATCCAGATCAGGCCGCTCAGGAAGAGAACAACGAGGATAGGGATCGACCAGACGACGAGTTCGATGCGGCCTGAATAGGACCAGTCCGGCAGGTAGCGCGCCCTAATGTTGGACGTCCGGTACCACCATGCAAAGAGAATCGCGGCAACAATCGTGGGTACGACGATCGTCAGCATGATCTCGACTGAATTGATGAGAATAAGGCCATTAGCAGCGCCGATCGGACCTTGAGGATCGAGTACGCCTCCAGAACACCCCGGCAGGAAGGGAAGCAAGGTTAAAGCAACTATAACGGTTCGAAGCCATTGCAGGGAGCTTCCACGGCGTCCGCAATCCATCTGCCCAGGTCTTTTCCGCTCTGTGCTAAGCTAACACTTGCTGCCCCCTGAGAATGCGACATCAACCTCAGGGTTCCACCTCCCGGGAAATTATAATGCGTACCGGTGCCGTCAGGCTGTTTCCGAATGCTGTGCTGACCAGGTTGTGCCGCCTTGGCAATGGCGCTTCGTCATCAAGCCTGCCGGCGGCGTTTATGCAAATTTAACAGCTCTTAAGGGACAATATCCGGCATTAGAACTCTATCTTCACTTTGGCTGTGCAGATCACGCTTTACCAAATCGCCGTCTGGCTGATTTTGGGGTTTCTCGCCGGAAGCCTCGCGGGCCTCATTGTCAAAGGCGAGAAACGCGGGTTTGGCCTTCAGATAAATCTTGTGCTTGGCTTGGGCGGCGCCGTGGTGGGCGGCCTGATCTTCCGCCTCTTCAACCTGTTTCCCAGCCTCGATAAAATCGCCATCTCGCTCCGCGATATCGTCGCCGCGCTTGCGGGCTCATTCTTGATCCTGGCTGCGTTCTGGATTTGGCGGCGGCGCTACTCGAAGGCGCAATAGGTGGCGGGAAGCGGCAGCTTAGGAAACGCTAACGCAGCCTCCGCAGCTGAAGGTGCAAAGGGTTCGCCGGTCCTGATCGACTTGGCCCTGCAAGGCGGCGGCGCGCATGGCGCTTTCACCTGGGGCGTGCTCGACCGGCTTCTGGAAGAGGACTGGCTCCGCATCGACGGCATCTCCGGCACATCCGCGGGAGCGATGAATGCCTTGGTCCTGGCGAGCGGTTACGCGAAGGCTGGCCCAGGCGGCGCTCGCCGCGCGCTCGACGGCTTCTGGCGCCGGGTCTCCGATGCCGCAAGATTGAGCCCTTTCCAGCGAACGCCCCTGGACATCCTCATGGGGCGCTGGACCTTGGACAACTCGCCCCTCTTTGTGGCGCTCGATCTCGCGGCCCGCCTCTTCTCTCCTTACGACCTCAACCCAGCCGGGACAAATCCGCTCAAGGAGATCCTGAGCGAGAGCATCGACTTTGAACGGATCGCAGATGTTCCGATCCGCTTGTTCGTCACGGCGACAAATGTCCGGACAGGGCGCGGGCGGGTGTTCCGGAACCGGGAGATCACGCATGAGGTGCTATTGGCCTCCGCTTGCCTGCCGACGCTGTTCCAGGCCGTCGAAATCGGCGGCGAGCCCTATTGGGACGGCGGCTATTCCGGCAATCCGACCATCACGCCGCTCGTCCGGGAGTGCTCGTCGCGCGACACGATCTTAGTACAAATCAACCCAATCGAGCGGCCGGGGACGCCCAGATTGGCCCGGGATATTCTGGACCGTCTCAACGAAATCTCCTTCAACGCGACGCTCCTGAAAGAATTGCGCATGATCGCGGTGCTAAGGCAGCTTGCGGACACCGGCGACACGGAAGGCGCGCAATGGGCGCGCATGCGCATTCACTGCATTGCCAGCCCCGCGATGACCAGCCTCGGTTATTCGTCCAAGCTGAACGCCGAGTGGGCTTTCCTCACCATGCTGCGCGACGAAGGCCGGCGGGCCGCGGATGAGTTTCTGACCGCTCATGGGAGCGAGCTGGGCCACCGGTCCACTTTCGATCTCGACGCGCTGCTGGAGGGGATTTGAGCGTTAAGGAATTCCGGCGCGTCTGGTGGCTCGTTTTTGATCCTAGCCGCGTTTTGCTTTGGCGGCGCTATTCTGTGGCGCGCTAAGCGGTGGGACCAAGGCAAGTCTGACGCGACCTTCTAAGCTTGGCCACTCGAAATTTTAGCCGACCGGGTTTAAGTTGCCTTTCCGCATCATAGGCGCGATCAATTTTCGACGAACCGAGAATTCTCTTTCTAATCTCCGGATTGGAAATAACATCCGCGCCTAGCTAGGTTGTAGGCAATCGAGGTCTGGGGGATGTTAGCTTGCAGTGAGCCTGCGTGGCTTTGTCAAAATTTAGATCAGCTCAAAGACTTTGTTCCAGGGAACAATGATCTTCTAAAAGAAATCGTGAAGGACGTTTTTGCCGCCCTTCTAGTGTCGGCCGTGGGTTGGCTTGCTTTTGTAATTATAAAACTTTCACGGCACCTAGTTCAACGGCTTGTTAGGATCATCACGGTGAATCCGGATGCTTGGCGCTTGCAGCGATTGCGTGACGCGACTGCTGAGAATAAGCGGCTATGGCTTGCGGTTCACATAGAAACGCCACCAAATTATAAGGAGTGGATGGCGGAACAAGCGCTTATCATGACGGTCGCAAACGCGAAGGGTGGAGTCGGAAAAACGACCATCACCGCAAATCTCGCGGCCGCGTTGGCGGAAGAGCTAAAAAAGCCGGTGCTAGCGATCGACCTCGACCCCCAAGGATCGCTTTCAGGGATCGCGCGAACCACGATCGAACTCCCAGGCGAGGGACAGTTTTCTGCCGCCACAGAGGCCATTTCAAATTTGCAGTCCTATGAATGGCTCAGCCAAGCTATCAAACCTTTTACTTGGCGAAATAGTAAAAAGCAGATTATTAATACTGAAAATCTATCTCTCCTGCCAGCCTATGAGGACCTCGACCTGGCAGAGAGCCGTGTTCTGATCAAATGGCTCATGGGCGATATTGAACACGATATTCGCTTTAACCTCTTCCGCTTGTTGCGTTCTCGAGCGGTACGGCAGCGCTTCGCAGCAATCCTGATCGATGCGCCTCCGCGAATCTCGCTATCCTCAATCCAAGCGCTTTGCGCCAGCACTCATGTTTTGATTCCGACAATTATGGATCCACTCTCAGCCAACACGGTGCGGTATTTCAGTCAACAGCTGCAGACGCACGAAACTCTTTGGCCTCAACTGAAAGTACTCGGCGTGCTTGGCTCCATGAGACAACGTCAGGGCGGGCAGGAAGTGTTTTTGAAGACAGCCGCCGACGGTCTTTGGGACAATATTTCAAAATCGCAGTGTAAACTGGCTGCCATAGTGGGCGGCAAGAAAGAGCCTATTGCCCTTCCGTTCGATTTGGCGGTGCCAGACCGAAAAGTGATTGGACAGACAGAAGGTGACGAGGGTGACGAAACGAAAGGTATTGCCTATCTGAGGCTAGGAGATAACGAAGACGGGCGCACCGTCAGAGCTATTTTCGATAATATCGCGGATGAGTTGTTGAGAAGGATTAAAGCCTCAAGCACATGAAGGAACTCATTTTTGCCATTGGCAAAGCACTCGCCGGCATAAAGCAGCAAGAGCTCTCTTTGGAGTTTGAGCGGGTTGCGAAGGCGCTTGCTACGAGCAAAATCAAAAAGGTCGAAGCGATCGGCGCAGCACTTGCCCGTGCGAGCCAAAGTTGTCGCGCATCGGCCGGCGAACAACTAGGTTCCCTGCTGCCTGCATTGAACGGTTTCTACGAAGTTTTGCTCGTTGCTGGCGCGAAGAAAAAAAGCATCGATGGCCTCAAGGCGCTTCTTGACCTTTTTACCGAATATCATCAGCTTTCTACGGATGAGTTTTGTCAAGCGTTGTGTCCAACAACGATTGGAGTGACCGTCGTGGATCATCAACTCGTGGATACTTATCTCGACAAGCTAGAAAATGCGCTTGGGGATGAGCAGAAATTTCCATTGGTCTATAAAGCGCTTTCCGCTGACGAGCGCGTAGCTCAGCCCGAGGCCGTGGAATTGGCATCGCGCTTCTTAGCCCCCGTAGCCAAAAGCACTTCAAGGCCGAAGGCGTTGCGCCGCGTACTCTATCGGCACGAGAAGCTTTTAGAATCGCGCGCAGCTTCCGCGTCAATCGCGGCAAGGCGTTAGAAGCCTCAGTTGCGCCACGATACTTATCGCCGCCTAGCCGCTGACAATCTAAGCATCCTGGATCTGCTGGCCGGGCCGGGCGTGGAGGATATTGAAATTCGATCCGCCCCGGATGGGGATTCTGTAGGCGCTACTTATCCGGCACCAGCCTAATCAGCACATCGATCCTGGCGACCTTCATCCCCTCCGGCAGCTTGCGCACGGCCACGGCTACTTCCTCATCCGGCCCCAGGTCGATGAGCTGCCCGTCATGCTCGAAATAGAAATGCTGGTGGTCGGATATGGTCGTGTCAAAATATGTTTTCGAACCCTCGATGGCGACCTCGCGCAAAAGACCCGCTTCCGCGAACTGGTTCAGCGTGTTGTAGACGGTCGCAAGCGAGACCCGCATTTTATTGCCCACCGCCTCTGCGTGCAGCATCTCCGCGGTAACGTGCCGGTTGCCATCCCCGAACAGGAGCCCCGCCAGGTCCCGGCGCTGCCGCGTCGGCCGCACCCCAGCCTCGCTCAGCTTCCTCTCGATGCTGGGAGTATTCCCGTTTCCGCCGTCCATCTGTCCTGCTCCTACTGAACTTTAAGCCGCTGACTGCTCCCAATCCGAGGGCGCGAACCCGGACACTTCGCGGGCTTTCGCTACGATCGCGGGCAAAACCTCAAGCACGCGATCGGTCTCCGCGGGCGTGTTCTCGTGGCTGAATGAGAAACGGATAGCGCCGAGCGCCGCCGTATACGGCACTTTCATCGCGCGCAGCACATGGCTAGGCTCGACCGAGCCCGTCGCGCAAGCCGATCCCGAGGAGGCGGCGATTCCAGCCTTGTTCAGTCCGTCGAGGATCACCTCGCCCAGGGCACCGTCGAAGACGATATTGGAGGTGTTCGGCAGCCGGTTTTCTGTGTCGCCCGCAACGAAGCAGCCGCCGATCCGCATAAGCACGCCCATTTCGAAGCGGCTGCGAAGCGCGCTCACGCGATCGCTTTGGCCAGGGAGTAGAGCCAAGGCGAGTTCTGCGGCTTTGCCGAGGCCCACGATGCCCGGCACGTTTTCGGTTCCGGCGCGGCGTCCGCGCTCCTGTTTGCCCCCCCGTATTAGGCCCTGAAAGCGGACGCCTTTGCGGACATAGAGCGCACCCGCGCCCTTTGGCCCGTGGAGCTTATGCGCTGACAGCGAGAGCATATCGATGCAGGTTGATTTCAGGTCGATGGGAACGCGGCCGGCGGCCTGCACCGCATCGGTGTGGAAGAGAACGCCCGCCTCGCGCGCCATTGCGGCGAGTTCAACGGCGGGGAAAATAGTGCCGGTCTCGTTGTTCGCCCACATGATGGACGCGATGGCGGTATTGGGGCCAAGCGCGGCGCGGTAGGCATCGAGATCGAGCCTGCCTTTGCCATCGACTGGAATGCTGCGGGCAACGATGCCGCGCTGCTTTTCCAAATGCTGGACAAGCGACAAAACCGCTGGGTGCTCAACGGCGGAAACGATCACCTCGTTCTTCGGGGCTTGCGTTTCGATCGCGGAGAGAATCGCGGCGTTGTCCGATTCAGTGCCGCCGGAGGTAAAGATGATTTCATGGCTGTGCGCAGCGCCAATCAGCGCCTGCACCTGCTCGCGAGCCAGTTTCACGGCCTGCCCGGCCGCTGTCCCGAAACCATGCGACGACGACGGATTACCGAAATGCTCCGTGAAATAAGGAAGCATCGCGGTCAGCACCGCTGGGTCCATCCGCGCCGTGGCGTTGTTGTCGAGGTACACCGGCTGCATCGCCGTGGTTCTTCCTAGATGCCGCCCAGCATGGGCACGACCCTGAGCGGAAAGCCAAGTTTCGCGATCAGCTTCTCCTGGATGCCGTGGATGGTGACCGAGGCCAATACGCAGCCAACGCAGGCGCCGGACATCTTTACCCGCACGAGATTGCCTTCGACGCTCACAAGATGGCAATCGCCGCCATCGCGCTGCAGGCGCGGGCGAAGCTCCTCGATGGCGTCGCCGATCAGCCTGAACCTTGCCTCCTCCGGCGTCTCCGGCTGATATTCCGGTGCGGCGGTTTCAATCTGTTCTGAGAGTTCCAGCATGGTGTTGCTCCTGATCAGCCGAAAGATTTGCCGCAGGAGCAGCTCGACTTTGCCTGCGGATTGTCGAAGGTGAATCCCGAATTCTGTAAGCCGATTACGAAATCGACCGTGGTGCCAGCAATGAGCGGCAGGCTGTCGCGGTCCACGAACACTTTGACGCCTTCGCTTTCGACCACGGCGTCCTCAGGGTCCGGCTGGGCGACTAGGCCCATCTGGTATTTGAAGCCCGCGCAGCCCCCGGCATCCACGGCGATACGCAAGCCTTCGAGGGGAATGCCGGCGCCAGAGATGGCAGAGCGGATTGCGTTTACGGCACTTTCCGTCAAGTGGATCATGGGTTCGGTCATCCCGCTTGTTACGAGGTTCGACCTGCTATGAGCAACTCTCGTGCCATCGGTGTAACGCTCTGATACTCCGCGGTTTTATCACATTTTGGCGGCATGGCCCTCCCCTGCTTGTCGTGTTCGCGACACGCTATGTTGGTGACCGCCTCCTTGACAAAATGGCCATCAAATGGCTATTTTTGTGAATGAGCACCCATAGCGTCGCGGAAGCGAAGAACAAATTGCCGGAACTGATCGACCGCGCCTTGAAGGGCGAGGGGATCGTCATAACCCGCCACGGCCATCCCGTTGTCGAGTTGAAGCCGGTCTCTCCGCCCGAGCGCCGGATTACCGACGAGGACATAGCCTGGCTCGACGCTCATAGGGTTGGCGGGCACCTGCCGGACATCGACGCCGGAACCCTAGTTTCTACCATGCGCGATGAGGAAGATGATCATTGAGAGCGTATCTTGACGCGAGCTTTCTCGTCACGCTGTTCGCGAATGATCATTTTACCCCAAGCGCTAGGCAATTCTTGAAATCGCAGAAGCCAGTTCTGCTCGTAAGTGATTTTGCCGGCGCCGAGTTTGTTTCCGCCTTGGCAAAACGGGTTCGCGTGGGGCAGTTCGGAATGAGCGAGGCTCAGCTCACCTTGTCCAATTTCGATGCTTGGAGGCCGCGCGGCGCTCAAAATGTGAGTGTGACTTCTTCCGATATAAAAGTAGCCGAAGCGTTCTTGCGGCGCTCGGATCTCACTCTGCGTACGCCGGATGCAATCCACATTGCGATGGCGCAGCGTACTCAAGCAACGCTTGTCACATTCGATAAGAAGATGGCTGCGTGCGCCCGAGTTCTTGGAATGCCGGTAGAGCCTCAATAACGGAGGATTAGCCCGCCTCCGCGGCGCGGCGGACGCGCGCGAGCAGCGACTCCCCGGTCTCCTCGCCGAAGCATTGCTCGAAATCGTCGCATTCGGCGCAGCTCGGCGCGGTGCACAGCGTGTAGCTCGCATCGGCGCAAATGAGGCGGTAGAAAAACTTCTTCCACTTCATGTCGCCCGTGTTGCGCGCGGCGAGCGGCTTGAAATGGCGCGTCATAAGCTCGGAGAGTTCACCCCGGTTGTTGAGGCCCAGATCCTGCCAGAGGTGATTGGGCTGCTGGGAACGGCGCGCGATCATCGCCGCGAGCAGCGCCTCGAACGCGGTGCGCGAAGTGGTGCAGCGTTCCAGGAGATCGAGCAGGCAGGCTTCGTCCGCGCTCCGCTCGACGCTTTCGCTCAAGGCGAACAAGCGCCAGGCTGCTGCCCTGGGAAAAAACTCCGCCACGAGCGCGCTGAATTGCACGGCTGTTAGCCCGGCGGCAGCGGCCTCCGGCTGGCCGGAGGCGCCGGCCGATGAGATCGCAAGTATGGAGGCTACTATGTGCGCGTCGAATTCATCGGAGCCGGGTATGCGGGCTTCCATGAGGTTGCGATAGAGGTCTTGCGGCGAGAGAGGTTGGAAGACCCCCTCACTCTGTCTCTCTCCCCAAGGGGAGAGAGGACGCCTGCAACTCCCTCTCCCCTTGGGGAGAGGGTTGGGGTGAGGGGGTCTTGCGATCATCATGGCCCACCTCAAGCAAAACTCATGCCGCCATATCAAGAGCCGGCGGCGCGGCGGAATGGGTCTGGCAGGCGCGCGGGCAAACGCGAGCGCACGCCCCGCAGCCTATGCAAGCGCCGGCGTCCGCCATGGTCATGATCTTGCGCAGGAACTCGCTATCGTCGTCATCGTCCTCATCGGCGCTGGCGTCGATGGCGACCAGTTCGTCATCTTCGGTCACGCCCTGCAGCGTCATGACATTGCGGCCGCAGACTTTGAAGCAGCGCCCGCAGCCGATGCACGTTTTGGGATCGATGGCGATCAGAAATTCCGGCTCCCAGACGCGGCCGTCGCGCGTAATCATGGACATGACCCTCTCCTAGTCTCGCGCTCAGGCGGTTTCGAGTTGCTTCAGTTCGGCACGCTTCTTTTCCAGCGTCGCGAACGCGTCGTGGGTGCGTTGCGCCACTTCGAGGACGCTCTGCCAGTTCACCGGCAATTCCTCGGACAGATCGTGCAAATCCATCTTGGCCTGCATGGCCCGCGCCGACAGCTTCTTGATCTCTGCTTTAAGGGTCTCGGTATCGCTCATCGTTTTTGTCTCATCTCATACCTGTCCATATCGTCATCGCGAGGCGGCTTTTGCCGCCGTGGCGATCCAGAAGCCTGGATTGCTTCGCTTCGCTCGCAATGACGGCGTGCTGGGCATTTGGCTAATACTTCGCCACCTCGGGGAATTTCCCGATCATCTCGACGGCGGCGGCAACCTGCTTTTCGCCCTCGGCTACAAGCTTCTCCAGGCTCTCAAAACCGAAGCGGTGCACGTCGCGCAGGTGCTTGTTGATGACGACAAGGCCGGCGGTGAGCACCATGCGGCCGAAGCCCTCGTGATGCATCTTCATCATCGGCGAGACCATGATGCCGGTTGCGCGCTCGACCGAAAGCCCGATGGCGTTGTAGAAAAGCTCAAGCCGCCACAGCGTTTCCGGGTCGGGATCGCCTATAATGGGCATTTCCTTGCGCTGCTCTTTGGTGACGATGTAAGGCGCGATCAGATCGAGATCGCTCTTCTTGTCCCAGGCGCCGTGAGCATCCTGTGCGCGCCACTGCTTGATAAGTTCATTCAGGAACACCGAGTCTGCCGCCGGGTCCTTCTCGATTGCCGCTGCTTCAGCCATGTAGAGCCTCATCCTCCAAATCGAACTCACGTTCCTTGCCCTTCAGCATGGCCTTGCGGAGCCATGGGGGCGGCGTGCCTCTGAGAACCGCGACCAGCTTATCGAGCAGACCCGCGATCTCCTCGGGCTGGCTGACCTTGATCGGGTGAATCCCAGTGGCGACGACACGCGCGGCGCCCGAGCCGCCGATGGCCGCGACATAGAGGATCGCGACATCCTTGATCGCCTCGATCTTGGGGGCGAGCTTGTCCTCGTTGCCGTCCTCTTTGAGATCGCCTTCGAATTGAAAGACCTCGACGAAGCGATGGCCTTCGGGAGCGATTTCATAGACCGCGATATTCTTTGCCCAGCCGAAATGCGCGTCCACTTGCTTCAAATCCTGGGTGGCAAAGGCGACTTTCATGCTGCCGGCCCTTTCTCTTCTGTCTTCACCGTCTTTTCCTTTCAAAGGCTTGCTAACGAGCCGCAATCGCCGTGCCATCATGGCTTTCCCCCCGAGGAAGCCGCCAATCCTCTGGCGTGGGTTCGTGCACCTGCGCCATGAACATGTTGCCGATTTCGAAAATGAGATCGCGCGTGCCGCGGTAGCCAACTGAGACGCGATGCGCGGAGCCGAGCCGGTCGAAGATGGGCAGGCCGTACCGGAAGAGCGGGATGCCGAGCCGTTCGGACATCTGCCGGCCGTGGGCGTGGGTTACGATGAGGTCGCAATCCGCGCTGCGGTTTTCGAGGTCTTCGAGATCGCCGATCAGCACCTCTTCCGCAGGTATTTTTTCGAGGATCGGCGACCCGGTCGTGGTTATAGCCGCGGCTATGGTGCAGCCCATCTCGGCGAGCCAGCTCGACACGCCGAAGAGGAGATCGGGCTCTGCGCCTACGGCAATCTTTTTGCCGCCGAACGAGAAATGCCCGTCGAGCATCGCGTCGAGGAGCTGGCTGCGCTGGCGCCGGTATCTGCTGGGCACGGGCTTGCCGCTGATCTTGGCGAGGAAGCCGGCGAACGCATCGTTGGGCGCGAGCCCCGTGAGGCGGTCGAACAGCCGGAACGGTACGCCTGCCTTTTTCTCAAGAGCAACGGCAGCTTCGCGCATCTGCTCGCCGATAGCGATGGTCCAGGAGGCGTGTCCCATGGCGGCGATCTCTCCGATCGAGATGCCGCCGATCGTGGTGGGTGTGAAATCGTCCGGAATGTGCCCGTCGAGCGAGCCGGATAGGTCGGGCAGGAACGAAGGCTGAAGGCCGAACGCCTCGATAATGTCGCGCAGCTCCTCCAGATCGCCCGGAGTGAGATGCGAGCCCGGCAGGATGTTTACGCGCTTCGGATCGCGCGGCGCCCCCTCGGGCGGCGTCTCAACGAGCGTCTCCGCCATGCGCGTGACGGCTTTCGCCCAGCCGTCCTGGAATGCATCCTTGAAGTCTGGCGTCGAGACGTAGATAAGCGGCAGTTGCGCGAGCTCGGGCCGGTTCTGGCGGATGAGCGTGATATAGCCGTCCACGTCGTCGCCCTTGATCTCGGTGACGCCGGTGGAACAGATCCCGATCATCGCAGGCTTGGCGCGGTTCGCGATGGTGACAACGGCCTGCTCGACATTCTCGTAACCGCCAAGCACGGTCGCCACTTCGCTCATGGCCGTGGTCTGCATCGGGATCGCTTCGCGGAAATGGCGCACGAATAGCACCAGCCCAAACGAGGTGCAGCCTTGGCTGCCATGCAAAAGCGGCATACAGCCCTTGACGCCCATGAACGCGAGCGCACCGCCGATGGGCTGGCTCATCTTCAGCGGATTGACCGTGCAGGCCTTTTTGGAGACTGAGACTTTCGCCATATCCCCCTCACGCAGCCTTGCTTACCGGTAGAGGAGCGGGCGCGGCTGCTTCTGCAGCGTTGGCTTCGTCTGCGCGCTCTTCCCAGCTCACTTCGTCCCAAGGGGCGGGTGTACGCACCTGCTCCCAGATGGGGTTCGACAGCGCCTTGTCGATCTCGCGGACGAGGTCCACCATGCCTTCATAGCCGGCATAGGCGTAATGACGCTCCTGGTTGATATCGAGCCAGGGCATTTTTGCTTTGAGCGCGATGAATTGAGAGCGGCCGCCCGAAAGCATAATGTCCGCGCGCGCTTCCTTCAAAAGCTTATACATCTCGCGCGGCGCCATATCGTCGATCATGTGCGCATCCTCGCCCATGATCTGCTTGATCTTCTCTTTATCTTCCTTGGTAGATTTCTTGACGCTCGTGCCGTGGATCACCATGCCGCCTTCTTGCAGCGCCGCCACCACAGACCAAGATTTCACGCCCCCGGTGATGAGGAGGACTTTCTTACCTTCCAGGCGTTCGCGATAGGTTGCGATCCGTTCCCAGGCTCGCTTTTCTTCGCGTGCGATCACGGACTCGGTGCGGGCGAGCAACTCGCCGGGTGCGCCGCGCTCCACGAGCAGGCGGGCAATTTGGCGCAGTGTGTCGGACATATCGCCGATGCCATAGAACGAGCCCTCGAAATACGGGATGCCGTAGCGTTCTTCCATCTTGCGCGCGACATTGATCATGGCCTTGGAGCAGACCATCATCGCGGCGCGGGCGCGATGCGAGCTGGCAATCTCATGATATTTCGCGTCGCCCGAGATGCAGGCCAGGATGCGGATGCCGAGTTCGTCGAGGAGCGGCTTCACCTGCCACAGCTCGCCGGAGAGATTGTATTCGCCGATAATATTGATGTCGTAGGGCGTCGTATATTCCGGCTCCTGGGTCCCGATGACGTGATCGAGCAGCGCTTCTCCGCCGAGCTTGTTGCCGAGGTTCTTGGCGCCCACAAAGCCCGGCGCATGGATCGGGATGCACGGCTTGCCGAATTTCTCGGCGGCCTTCTTGCAGACCGCGTCGATATCGTCGCCGGTCATGGCGGGCACGCAGGTCTGGTACACGAAGACCGCGGGCGGATCGTATTTCTCGATGATTTCCTTGATGGACCGGTAGAGCCGCTTCTCTCCGCCGAAGATGATATCGTTTTCGCCAAGATCGGTCGTGAAGCTGGTCCGGTAGAGCTGGGAGCCCGAGGATTTTGCGCTGCGATTGTCCCAGGAGTTGCCTTCGCAGGCGATGGGTCCGTGCACGAGATGGGCGACGTCGGTGATGGGCTGGAGCGCAATCTTCGCGCCGTCGAAGGCGCAACCGCCGGCCGCACCGCCGGGCTGGAGCTGCTTGGTGCAGCCTTTCTTGCGTTCTTTTGCGGATTTCGCCGCGTTCTTATCGCAGCCAGGCTCGTTGAAGACATCCTGGATTTTATTGGCCAGCGTGCTCATTCACGTCTCCTAGCTATCCCGAAGCGGGGGCACTGAAGAAGTTCCCCCTCACTCTGTCTCTCCCCCAAGGGGAGAGAGGACGATGTTGCAACCGATGCCGGCTCCCTCTCCCCTCGGGGAGAGGGCTCGGGTAAGGGGGTCTACCGGATGATGTCGAAGCTGTAGTCGGACTTGGCCACGATGTTCGTGTTCTTGTCCATCTCGTCGAAGATCTTATCGAGCAGCGTGATCAGCACGTTCATGGCGCCCTGATATCCCCACACCGGACGGCGGTGATGGTGATGCCGGTCGAAGATCGGGAAACCCATGCGAATAAGCGGAGTGCCAGTATCGCGCTCCAGATACTTGCCGTAGGTGTTTCCGATCAGGAAATCCACGGGCTTGGTAAAGAGCAGCGAGCGCATATGCCAGAGGTCCTTGCCGGCATAGACTTTGCAGTCTTTGCCGAAGGGCGAGCTGGCGAGAAGCTCCTTGGCCTTGGCCTCCCAAGTCTTACCGCCATTCGTCGAAAGGATGGTGGTGGGCTCGGCGCCAAGCTCCAAAAGGAACGCTGCCATGCCAAGGCAGAAATCGGGATCGCCATAGATCGCGAACTTCTTACCGTGGATATGCGCGCTGGAGTTGGCGATCGCATCGACGAGCCGGCCGCGCTCCTTCTTCAAAGCCTCTGGGATCGGCTTGCCGGTGATCCGGGAGACTTCCATCAAGAACTTGTCCGTGCCCGCCACACCAACAGGGTGATTGAAGGCAACGGTCTCATGGCCCCAGCCTTGGATATAAGGCAGCGTCTTTTCGGTGCAGAATTGCTGCATCGAGATCGTGCCCTTGGCGTGTACCGCGTTCGCCGCGTCCTCAAGCGTGGTGCCGCCATCGTACATGCGGAACTCGCCGTCGGTCGGTGTATCCCAGACGTCGCTGTTGTCGCCGAGGATAGTGTATTCGACGCCCATCAGCTCGAAGATGCGTTTGATTTCGCGGATGTTGCCAACGGTGTAGCCGTCGAAGCCGCCCAGGAAGTTGATCTTGCCGTTTTCCTGGCGCTCAAGCTTAGGCGCGGTGCCGGCCTTGCCGCCCCAGAAATGCTCTACCACGCCCTTCATGACGTTGTCGTAGCCCGTGATGTGACTGCCGACGAAGGCGGGCGTATGAGCGAAGGGAACGTCGAACTCCGCCGGGACGGAGCCCTTCTCTTTAGCGGTCTTGATGAAGGCGTTGAGGTCGTCGCCGATCACTTCCGCCATGCAAGTGGTCGAGACCGCGATCATCTTGGGCTTGTACATATTGTAGCTGTTGGCCAGCCCGTCGATCATATTGTTGAGGCCGCCAAACACAGCCGCATCCTCGGTCATCGAGGAGGAGACGCACGAGGTCGGCTCCTTGAAATGGCGCGAGAAATGGCTGCGGTAGTAAGCGACGCAGCCTTGGCTGCCATGCACGAAGGGAAGCGTGCCTTCGAAGCCTAGCGCGGCGAAAACTGCGCCGAGCGGCTGACACGCCTTGGCGGGGTTAATCACCAGAGCTTCGCGGGCGAAGTTTTTCTCTTGATATTCTTCGGTTTTCAGCCACTCGGTAACGCGTTCCACTTCAGCCTCAGGAACACGATCCTCAAATTTGTCTCTCTTGTTCTTGAACATCTCCGTGTATTCCGGCCCGCGGAATAGATTGAAATGGTCTAGGACTTCTTCTGCATTCTGACCCATGATGATATCCTTGATTCTTGCTGGCCGCTCCCGTTTTCCGCGGGAACCCGGGAGCGCCGTGAGTAGTAGTTAGAATGGTGCCTTCGTCAGGCCCCAAACCGGCGAGTTGATCGCCATGTCCATGTCGCGGGCGAAGATGGCGAAGCCGTCATAGCCATGATAGGGGCCCGAGTAGTCCCAAGAGTGCATCTGACGGAAGGGCACGCCCATCTTCTGGAAGACGTACTTCTCCTTGATGCCGGAACCGACGAGATCGGGCTGAACCTTCTCGACAAACTTCTCGAACTCGTAACCCGTCACGTCGTCATAAATCAGCGTGCCATCCTTCACGTAATGAGTGGTGCGCTGATAATCGTCGTTGTGGCCAAATTCGTAGCCCGTGCCGACGACTTCCATGCCGAGGTCCTCATAGGCGCCGATCACGTGACGCGGGCGGAGGCCGCCGACGAACAGCATGACTTTCTTGCCTTCGAGGCGAGGCCGGTATTTCGCGACCACCGCATCCATCAGCGGCTTGTATTTCTCGATGACGCGCTCGGTCTGTTCCTTGATCTTATCGTCGAAATGCGAGGCGATCCTGCGCAGCAACTCGATGATCTTGGTCGGGCCGAAGAAGTTATATTCCACCCACGGAATACCGTATTTCTCTTCCATGTGCCGCGAGATGTAGTTCATCGAGCGGTAGCAATGGAGGATGTTGAGCTTTGCTTTGGGCGTCGCTTCAAGCTCGGCTATGGTGCCGTCGCCGGACCACTGTGCGATCACGCGAAGGCCCATCTCCTCAAGCAGGATGCGCGAGGACCAGGCGTCGCCGCCGATATTGTAGTCGCCGATGATGGCCACGTCGTAGGGCGTGCTTTCGAATTTCGCCGGCTTATCGCCGGACTTATCGAAGACCCAGTCACGCACCGCGTCATTGGCGATGTGGTGGCCCAGCGATTGCGACACGCCGCGGAAACCTTCGCAGCGGACGGGCACGATGGTCTTGCCGCCATATTCCTTCGACTTGACTTTGGAAACCGCTTCGATGTCGTCGCCGATGAGGCCAATCGGGCATTCGGACTGGACCGTGATGCCTTTATTGAGCGGGAACAGGTCTTGGATCTCGTCCATGATCTTGGAGAGCTTCTTGTCGCCGCCGAAGACGATGTCCTTCTCCTGGAAGTCCGACGTGAACTGCATCGTCCCAAAGGTATCGACGCCGGTCGAACCGATATAGTAGTTGCGGCGTGAGGCCCAGGAATACTGCCCGCAGCCCACAGGGCCGTGACTGATGTGGATCATGTCCTTGATCGGACCCCAGACCACGCCCTTCGAGCCTGCATACGCACAGCCGCGGATCGTCATAACGCCGGGGATCGACTTGATGTTGGACTTGACGCCGCAGTCGGGCTTGCCTTCCTGGAATGTACCCAGATGCTTGGCCCGGCGCTTGGCTGTCTTGTCCGGATAGACTTTCAGAACTTCATCAATAAGTTCTTTGTTTCTTGCCTTGATGTCTTCAACGTTTTCCGCGAGTGCCAGGCTCATCTCGAGTTAGCCTTTCTAACCTGAATTCTAGACCATAGTTGCCGTCCCGCGCAGGCGGGGACCCATCTCAACCATGGGTCCGGTTTCGCCATGGATACCCGCCTTCGCGGGAGTGACGGGCTTGGTGGGTTGCCCGCCGGCGCCTCCCAAGGAAGCGCCGGGCGGGATTTTTGCTTTAGGCCGCCGCAGCAGCTTCAGCTGCCAATTCGGCCGCGGTCTTGCCGACGACCGACTCATCGACCGCCTTCAGGATGCCGTGCTCCATCAGCATGTCTTCGAGCTCGTCCATGGTGATCGGGGTCGGGATCGTGCCGTTGCCCGCATTGGCATGGATCTTGGTCGCGAGATTGCGGTAGTGCTGGGCTTGCTGCGAATCGGGTGCGTATTCAAGCACCGTCATGCGGCGCAGCTCGGCGTGTTGCACGATGTTGTCGCGCGGCACGAAGTAGATGAGCTTGCTGCCGAGCTTCTTCGCAAGGTTCTCCGCGAGTTCGAGTTCCTTGTCGGTCTGGCGCTCATTGCAAACCAGGCCGCCTAAACGAACCCCGCCGGAGTTGGCGTATTTCAAGATGCCCTTCGAGATGTTGTTGGCCGCATACATGGCCATCATCTCGCCGGACATGACGATATAGATTTCCTGCGCCTTGTTCTCGCGAATGGGCATGGCGAAGCCGCCGCACACCACGTCGCCGAGCACGTCATAAGAGACGTAGTCGATGTCTTCGTAAGCGCCATTCTCCTCGAGGAAGTTGATCGAGGTGATAACGCCGCGGCCGGCGCAGCCAACTCCCGGCTCAGGACCGCCAGACTCAACGCATTTGATGTTCTGGTAGCCGATCTTCATCACGTCCTCGAGTTCGAGGTCCTCGACGCTGCCTTGCTCGGCGGCGAGGCTCAGGATTGTGTCCTGCGCCTTGGCGTGAAGGATGAGGCGGGTGGAGTCCGCCTTCGGGTCGCAGCCAACGATGAGGATTTTGTTCCCCATCTCGGCAAGCGCGGCTAGTGTGTTCTGGGAAGTGGTGGACTTGCCGATGCCCCCCTTCCCGTAGAACGCTATTTGTCGCAGTGCCATGCACATCTCCTTCGTAAGCGTAATCTTTTGCGGGGGCCCGCCAGATGGCCAGGCACGTCGTCGTTCCGCACCAGCATTTCAGCAAAGCGCGTGCCAACGCCGTAAGTATCAGATGTCGCAAGGAAAATTTAGTTTATTGCCGCAAATTCACGTGTAGTTTCCCGTGTTTCAAAACCGACATGCGAAAGGCGCGTGTATGAAAGCGGACAGCGCAGGAGGGAACGGCCCAAGAATTGCAAGCCACGAGTTGCACGTTGCTAATTCCCTTATAGGATCGTCATGCAGATTGGCGTCGAAACATCCCGCGCAGTAGAAAACAAACGCGTCTTCCTTGTATCGGACGACGAGATCACACGCGCCGCGTTGCAGTTCATGCTGCACGACGAGTTTGAGGCGCACGATCTTGCGGACTTGAGCGCAGCCTATGCGAAGGGCGCTGAGTGGAAGCCGGACCTTCTTCTCTTGGGCCTTGAGATCGTGGAAGCCCGGGGAGCGTCAGTGCTGCAAGAAATCGCGGCAAAGCTGCCCGGCGTTAAAGTCATGCTGATTGCCGGGCCCGGGCAGGATGCGCTCGCTCAGACCTATCTGACAAAAGGCGCACACAGCGTGCTAACGAAGCCGCTTACGGTCGAGGGCGTGCGCCGGAAGGTGGGTATCGTGCTGGGCCAGGGCACGAACGCGATGGTGCAGCTTTCGATCCTGCCCGCTAAGAAAATTTAGTGGCAGCGATTGTTTCGTCTGCCCAATAGAAAGCCCGCCTCATCCTGTCCTTCTCCCCAAGGGGATAGGGCTGGGGTGAGGTGGTCTTATCATGTACGCTAGGCGACATCGCCTGTCGCCACTGCGACACACCCGATGACGCTGTTCCACTATAAACCTCTATTTGGCCGCGCGATTACTAGCGTTAGCCCGTTTGGCACGAGCGTTGCTGAGTACTTCCCGGCTGAGGCTGACGGAGAGAGCGGATATGCATGTTTCCGCGACGATGAGGACAACCCCTAATGGCAGACACCATGACCAAGATCACCGATACGGCATTCGCGCGGCTTGAGGCCGAGGGAAGGCTCGTTAATCCGGTCCACAAGGCGCCCACCAAGAAGGCCGGCCGTTTCGGCTTCAGGGGCGAGCTCGCGCTCAAATTCGCGCCCAAACTCGCCGACGAGGCCCGGCCGCCGGAGCTGACCGCGGACCAGGTCATGGCCATCGCCGAGGAAGGCAGCAAAACGATCCCTTTCCTAGTTTGCTATCTGCATTCATTTGAATATTTGAAACCGCTCGCGGATGTTCTGGGGGAGAACCTGTCGCCTTCCGGGAAGTATTTCTGCTACTGCAACAATATCGACCTCTTGAAACGCTATCAGGTAGCTATGAACGGCGCGAGTTTCTACATCCTGCCGATCGACGAGGCCGGGGTTTATAATGAGCTTCTTGAGCTGCTTTATCTTGAGAAGAACGATCTGAAAAAGCTCGACACCGCTGCGAAGCTTGACAGGGTCGCCGACACCGCACTGAAGTTCAGCGAGAAATTCCCGGAACTTTCCTATGAGGAGGGGCTGAAGCTGATGGGACCGGTGCGCAATCAAAACGAGAACCGGCCTGTTTGAGCGGATGGCGCTCAACGGGCACAATGTCATCGCGAGGCGGCTTTGGCCGCCGCCGCAATCCAGAGCTGCATCAGTGACTTAGCCCCTGGATTGCTTCGCTTCGCTCGCAATGACGCCTATACAGTCTTTATCAGGACAAACCGATGACCGTACCATCGAGGAGAGCGCCGCGCGGCCTAAGTGCCATCGTCATGGGAACGAATGAAATCGCGTCGGCAGTTGCCGTCTATTTACATCGCGATGGATGGAGGGTTGTCCTTTCTCACGATCCCCATCCGCCTGTTATCCGCCGCCGTATGGCATTTCACGATGCGCTGTTCGGCGATGCCGCCGAGGTAAGCGGCATACCGGGTACGGGCGCGGAAACAAGCCTCGACGTGAGATCTCTTTTCTTTCAAGGCCGGGTGGCGGTCACGCCGCTTGGCCTTCTCGATCTGATCCCCATCACTGCTTTTCATGTACTGATTGACGCGCGCATGCAAAAGCGCGAGCAGCACCCGGACCTGCGCCACCTCGCACAGCTGACCGTTGGCCTTGGCCCGGGTTTCACCGCCGGCAAGAATTGCGACCTGGCTGTTGAAACTTTGCCGGCCAAGAGCGGCGCCGTCGTTTATAGGGGGTGCACCGAGGCCGCCGATGGCAGGGCAAGACCTTTGGGCGGCGCGGGGGCTGAGCGCTTTGTCTATTCGGATGAACCGGGCCGGTGGCATAGCGCTGTGGACATCGGAACGCGCGTCTACAAGAATTTCCCGGTCGGCATCCTCAACGGCGCGGCCGTGACCGCGCCTTTGGATGGGATTTTGCGCGGCGTGGTCCGGGATGGCACCGAAGTGCATGCGCGAGTTAAGCTCCTGGAGATCGACCCGCGCGGCAGGCGTGCCCGCTGGACGGGAATAGATGAAAGAGGCGCTTCCATCGCTCAAGCCACTATGGCCGCAATTGCGATGAAGCTCGAAAAGCCGCATTTAGCGGCCTCAAACGACCTATCTCGAAAGAGTGCGGCATGGCTCATGTGATCTTCTGGGAGAAGCCTGGCTGTGCCGGCAATGCGCGGCAAAGGGCGCTGCTTGCCGCGAGCGGCCACACGCTCGATGTCCGGAACCTTCTCTCCGAACCTTGGACGGCGGCGGAGTTGCGCGCGTTTTTCGGCGCCCGCCCTATTTCCGAATGTTTCAACAGGTCCAGTCCCCGCGTGAAATCGGGCGAGGTGCGGCCCGAGGCTTTGGATGAGCCCGCCGCACTTGCGCTGATGCTGGCCGATCCGCTCTTGATCCGGCGCCCCCTGATGCAGTCCGAAGGCCGCCGCGAGGCGGGCTTCGAGCCGGAGCGCGTGCGGGCCTGGCTTGGGCTTGCCGAGCCGCGCGTGCCCGTGACCGACGCTTGCGTGCATGAGGCGGCACGCACCGCGGCCGAACCTGCACCGGCGTGTAAGCCGTAGCCGTTCGCATCTTTACCGAGCGCAACACCCCTCACCCTGTCCCTCTCCCAGCGGGAGAGGGAACGATGCCGCAACGGTCGTGCCTGCGTCCTTCTCCATGGGGAGAAGGACAGGATGAGGGGAGTTGCGTTTGATCATGGCTGCGAGGGTGGACCGCCTTGTGCTATCCGGTTCGCGCAAGTGCCACGGAGATCTCTGCGGGCTTCGCGGTATAAGGCCAAGAGGACACGATCAACCCCGCGCCGGCCTTCACGTAGGCGCCGGCGTTGTCAGGCGTGATGCCGCCCGCGGCGGCGATAAGCGTGCCACCCGGGTGGGCCCGTGCGAATTGAGCGATTTCGGAAACTTGGGCGGGCAGCATTTTCTCAAGCTGCACGATCTCGAAACCAGCCTCGATCGCTTTGAAGGCCTCGGAAACCGTGGCGACTTCGATGCCGCGCTTCTTCTCCGGCGCTTCCCGGCGCAGCCTCGCCGCCAACTCCTTGAGGCTTGAATCGGGCAGGAAGACCCGGTGCTCATGAAAGACAAGGATCGTCTCCGATAGCCCGAGCCGATGCGGTATAGCGCCCCCCGCCCGGATCGCCATCATGGAAAGGTGCCGCGTCAAGGGCACGGCTTTGCGCGAGCAGGCAACCTTCACATCCGGCCTGACCGCTTCAACCGCATCCACGAGCTCACGCGTTGCTGTCGCGATCCCCGACAGGATTTCGGTTAGCGTTTGCGCGACCTTCCAGGATGAATGCAGCGCGGCAGCCGGGCCGCTGGCGGTGAGGAGAAGTTCACCCGCCTTCGCCTGCCCGCCCCCCGGAACGAGCACCGATGCTTTGCCGCCCGCGTGCGAAACGAGCTCAGCCGCGATATCGATGCCGGCTAAGGTCATCGCGCTCCTGGCCCGGAATTCCATGCGGCCTTGGAGCGCCCCGATTCCCAGTGCTTCCGTTGTCAGGTCTGTGCCGTTCCCGTCCTCGGCGAGGAGGCGTTCGATGAGGGAATGCGGAACCGGCATCCTCAAACGGCCGCAGCCGCGTAAGCTTGCACCGGCTCGGCCACAGCGGTCGCGAGCAAGCCAGTAAAGGCGGCAAGCGGCATGGGGATGCGCTCGATGTTGTACCGGGCGAGGAAGCGTGCCTCGTTGCGCGTTGGCGTTTCGGGCAGCACGGCCCAATGCCGGTCCGATGACCTTTTGATGATCTGCTGCGCGAAAATCCGTTCGAGCTGCGTTGAAAAGCGGCAGCCCAGAAAGAGGAAATGGCGGCCTTTGCGGATGTTCTGCACCGCCTCCGGGATGGGCGTTTGGATGTCGATCTCGGTCAAGACTTCCACGAAGTCCGAATCCGAGACGAGGAAGTTCGCGGCGGGGGAAACCGATCCGACGGGTTGATAAAGGAGCGGCATCCAATCTTGTGCGCTGGCAGCCCGCGCGCGGGCTCCGGTCTCGCCTTCGAAATAATGCACCCACTCGCCAAAATGCTCGGCCTGGCTGATGCCTTGCACGATGCCCCAGCCCTTCCGTGACGCGAGCGCGCGCTGCGGCAGGTCGTCGTACCACGCGTGAACGAGAAGAGGCAGATCGGGTAAGGCGGCCAAATAGCGATGCAGCGGAGTCGGCTGCACGGCCGGAGCGAACGCTTCCGTCATGGCGGCCTTGACCGTCTTGCGATGCTTGAAATTCTCGATGAATTGCGCCGCCGCCGTCAGATTCTTGCGGATCTTGTGCGGAACGCTCGCTTTCGCAGTGAGCCGGTCCACCAGCACTTCGGGCGAGGCCGGCAGCGGGCAGTTTTCGCCCGCAAGCGCCAGCACGCCTGGTCCCAGATAGGGAATAACAAGGCCCTGCGCGATATTCTCGCGAATTTCCTCAACCGCTTCGAGGGGCATGGCGGCCTCCGTTATTGGATTCCAGAAGACTTCAGCGCTTCCACCTCGGCGCGGCCGATACGGAACACGCCGCGGCCGCCCGAGAGCGGCTGATAGGCGTTGCTTGGCACGAGGCTAAGGCGATTGAACCACTCCTGAGCGCTGAGGCTTTCAGGGCGCTCGCCGATTGTGGTGACGCTGCCATCCGGCGCGAAGCGCACATGGATCATGACTTGTGTTTCGGACATTGCTATCTCCTTCGCTTATACGGGCGGACTCCCTCTCCCACGGGGAGAGGGCTGGGGTGAGGGGCGTTGCCGCTCGTTACTTGCCATGCGGTTTAGTAGCCCGAGCCGAAGCCCAGAATTTCCACCGTAACATTCTCGGCGCCCAGCCGTGCTTGGCAGGCAAGGCGCGACTTCGAGCCCACGCCAACGATCTGATCGAGCCGCTCGTTTTCTTCGCGCTGGATCTTCGACAGCGTCTTGCGCCCATCGTGAACGAAGATGTGGCAGGATGCGCATTGCGCCTTGCCGCCGCATTTCGGCTCGATCCCGGCTTCGGCCGCCAGCAGCCCTTCCAGGATGGTTGAGCCCTCGGCCACGTCGATGGTCTTATTAGAAGGAAGGATCGTCAGTATTGGCATTGCAGGAAGTCTCCAAAGTTACGGATAAGCCAGTGCGCGGGTTTCGCGCGTTAGAGGTAGATTGCGGTTCCCGCCCCCACATTGACGGAGGCGTCCTTCAAGGTTCCCACGATGAACGCGACCTGGGTCTCGGTGAGATGCGGATGGAACGGGAGGGCGATGGCGCGGTCGGCGACTTTTTCGGTGACGAACTGCTCGCCGCGCCGATGCCCGGCATCGAGATAAAAGCGCTGGAGATGCAGGGGCTGGCTGTACGCGGCCGCCTCGATCTCCTCCGTCTTCAGATCGTCCACGATGGCGTCGCGGCTGGACCGCGAGAAGCGGGTGCCAAGATGCACCGTGTAGAGAAACCAATGAACCTTATCCACGTCAGGAGCGATATAAGGGTCCTTGATGCCTTCGAAGGACTTGAGATATTTGAAATAAAGGGCTGCCACGACATCGCGGGCCGCAAGAATTTGCTCGATGCGGCTCAACTGCACAAGCCCGAGCGCCGCACCGAGATCGCTCATTTTGGCCTGATAGGGCACCGCGGAAGTAATGGAAACGGACGCGCGCTCTTCCGGCAAACGCCCGCGATGCCGGCGGATCGCATACGCGATATCCTCGTCATCCGTTACGATCATCCCGCCTTCGCCGCAGATGATGGCGCCGGGCTGCGATAAGTCGAAGACCGCGCAATCGCCGAAACTGCCAACGGGCTTTCCCTGATAGACTGAGCCGATGGCCTCGGTGGAATCTTCGATCAGGATGAGGCCGCGTTTATGGGCGAGCTCACGGAAACCGTTCCAGGGTGCGGGATGGCCATTGGTGTTGGCTGCTAGGATCGCACGCGTCTTATCCGTGATGCGGGCTTCCGCCTTCTGCGGCACGAGCGTACCCGCCCAATAATCGATATCGGCGAAAATCGGCGTGGCGCCGGCGAGCACTATGGCGTGCGCGGTCTCGCGCCACGCATAGGAGGAGGTGATAACCTCCGCGCCAGGCCCGATGCCGTAAGCCCTGAGCACCAACAGCATGCCCATCGTTCCGCTCGAAACCGCAATCGCATATTTTCTTTGAGCGAAGGCCGCAAATGCTTCCTCGAAGGCCTGAACCGCGGGGCCGGCGCTGAGCCGGGGCGTGTGCAGCACTTCCGTCACGGCCTTGATCTCAGCGGCCGTCACATGCGGGTCCGATAGCGGGATGAAGCTTGTGGTCATGGCGCAGCGGGCCGCGCGGCGACAACGAGACCGGTTGCCAGTTCTGGGTTGTCCGTGAGGCTCCAGCAGTGGCTGCTGCCGTTGACCAGATGAAGGTCGAAGCGCGCATATTGCCGGAACGGCGTCTCCATGCCGAGATCGGAAGCATCCACGCGCGTAAGCGAAAGCTTCGGAAAGCGGGCGCGAACCTCAGCCAGCGTGCTGGCGGCTGCCTCCGGCGCACCAAGCAGCGCGCCGATCTCGTCTATGTCCGCCGGACTCAATCCCATTACTCACCTGCCAGCTTGCGCGCTTCAACCGTGATTGGAAGCTTCGTATCTGGGCTCATTGCCGGCAGCTCAAGCTGCCAGCCGTTCTGAAGCGTCACGACGCCGCCCCACATTTCGGGCTTCTCCATCGTGACAATAGGCTCCTCCAAATCCTTCTTCGGCACATAGACCGACATCTGGCCCTCGGGTGTCTTGCGGATCATGACTTTCAATTTCTGCTCCTCGGCTCCCGCGGGCGGGCATTGGTTAAACAGGATGGATTTCGCCTTCGAGGCAGCCCACCACGAGGCGTTTCCGGAACTCCACGAGATAAATATGCGTGCCGGTTTCGGCGTGCGTGCCGACCTGAACGATCTCGCCGCTTTCGCCAGCCTTCACGAGCAGCGCTTCAGCCGGATGATCGGGAAAGGAGCCGTCGTTAAAGAGGTCCCCGGCTGCACTCACGCGCTGGCCCCACTGGAATTTCGGCTCTTCAGGCGCGATCATGGGCGGTCTCCTCTTCTGCCCGGCGGGTTGTCTCGACCGGCTCAAGTTCCTTGCGCTTCATGCCGACGCGGTAGCCCGTCGAAATGAACTCGACGCCGTAAATGTAAAATTGCTGCAGAAACGTCCCGATGCTGACGACGTAGCCTTCCTCGCCCTTCTTGCAGAGAATCTCGCCGATGTCCTTGCCCGGGAAAGTACCGTCGTTGCGAATGACACGCCGCGAGCGGACTTTATCGCCATAATCGAAGGCAGGCGGACCGTTGAGCTCGACCACATCGCTATCGCGGCTGATATTCGTCATTTCAGCGCCTCCCAAAAGGTTCGCGGCTGGAGCGCGGCTCAAGGCGCACAACGTTGCTGTTGTCTGGCTCCTCCTGCTGCTCCAGGCGGTTCAGGACGAACTCACGAACCATTTCGTCAGGATCGTCCAGCATATCGCGCAGCAGGCGAGGCTCGGCACGGCTCGCCGCCTCGTAGCGGACACGCCAATCGGGATCGCGGTGGAAGCCGAGCAGGTCCGCAGGTTCCAGGCGGCGCACGGCAGCCAGGCGCACTTCGGGGTCTTCATCCGATGCCATGCGGTAGAGGGCGTTGCCTTCAATCCGGCTTGCCACGACCCGCCGTACCTCCGCTTCCACGTCCGCCATCATGGAGGGCAGCAGGTCTGGCGCGATGCGGCGCGCGACGGTGAGGCGCACGTAGTAATCCTCATCGCGCATCATGGGGATCAAATCGGCCCCGGTGAGAAGCGAGGCGACCCGGATGCGGACCTCACGGTGAGGGTCTTTGCGAAGCAGCAGCAAATAGCGGCGGGGAAGCCGGCGCACCGCGTTCCAGCGCACCGTCTCGTCCGGATCGGCAAGGAGCGGCGGAAGCAGGAAAACATCCGCGAACTTGGCGGCAATCGCGCGGACTTCAAAATGCGGGTGGTCGATGTAGCTGCTGGACAGCTCCGGATTCCAAGAGAAAAAGCGGTCGATCCGGCGCGCATAACGATCGTGAACGCATGCGTGTTTGAGGGCGCAGCGTCCTGTAGCGCGAAGCTCCCCATGGGCGCAAGCGCCGCACTCGATCTCCCGTCCCTGCCAATCGATGGCTTCGTCGATGTCACTCGTCATCGCTCACCCCTATCCGGTCAAGGATGCCAAGCAGCACATTGGCGCCGATTTTGTCGCCTGGATCGAGTTCCAGGAGCTTCGTCACCATCGCCCGGCCTTCCGCGAAATCACCGAGCCGCATCGAGAGATAGGCGCAGGCCTTCAGCGTGAAGAGATAGAAGCGAGGCAGCGCTGCAGCGTAATCGCCGAACGCAGCATCCTTGGCGCGAACGTCGCGCCAATCGAGGGCAAGCCCATTGTCCCGCGCCGCTTTTCTCAGGCACAGGCGCCCCACGTCCAGAGCTTCCGCCAGCCGGTTCTTGTAAAAGTAGAAGCGATAGAGCCCAATCAGCACAGCCGCATGGGCGGGGGCAATGGCTTGCGCCCGCCACAGATGCGCTTCCGCGATGGCACTGTTGCGATAGGAGCGGGCGGCCAAGCGCAAATGCCGCTCGGCCGTCTCCGGAAGTCCGGCGCCCAGGACGGCAGCAGTCAGCGCGGCGTCCTCGGCCATCACCAAACTGTCATGCTGGGCTGCCGTTGTCATCGCATTTGCCCTATTGCTTTTGCAGGTCCGCGAGCCCGAAGGTCACGTCAGCCGGACCGCAGCCGCAAGCTTTCTGCTTCGGATCGCGGAAGACAAAGCCCGATTGGGTTGGCGATTCCGAAAAGTCGATGGTCACGCCATCGAGAAGCAAGCGGCTTTCGGCCGGCAGAAAGAGCTTGATGCCGTTCACCTCGAACACCGTCTCGCCTGCTTTCGGCGCCGCCTCGATGCTGAACTCCGCGGCGAGGCCGGAACAGCCGCCGGCCGATACCTTGAGCCGGAACCCGCTGCCGGGGCCGCCGTCGAAGCGGAGCATGCGCTTTATGAATTTTTCCGCCGAAGGCGTAACCTGGACATCCATCGTAGGCCCTTTCCTAAGCGCGGGCCTGATAGCGCGGATAGCTCGTGTCGATCACGCAGGTGTTCTCGACCGGGCAGACGGCGACGCATTGCGGCGTATCGAAATAGCCGATGCATTCGGAGCACTTCTTCGGATTGATGACGTAGGTGCCGTTCTTCTCGGTAATCGCGACGTTCGGGCACTCCGCCTCGCAAGCCGTGCAGTTGGTGCACTGGGACGAAATGATCTTATAGGCCATTGTTCATTCTCCTGTTTATGGCGGTAAGCTGGTTAGGCGGCGGTCAGCGCGCCTTGACGGATTTCGGCGTCGCCGCGCGGCTGGTGCACGATTTCGCCGTGTTCGATTTTTTCGAGGTAGTCCTTGAAGTAAGAGATCGCCGACTGCTCGATGAACTCGTGCGCGTACCGGTCGACAGGCTCGATGCCAGCCTGCACCAGGCCATCTTTCGGGCAGCCGCCGATCTTGGCCACGAACACCGCCGTACAATCGTTGATCGCCCGGATCACGGTTTCAAGGCTGTCCTCGTCCCCGAAACCGCCCTGGCAATAGAGGTCCACGCGACGGTGGCCAACGAACTTCGCTCCGCTCGCGCTCAGCTCATAAATCTGGAATTCCTTGGCGTGGCCGAAATGTTCGTTCACGCGCCCGCCGCCCTTAGTCGCGACGGCGACCATGATTTTGACGTCACTATTTTCGCCCGCGAGCGCTACGAGTTCCGCGTTCTTCGCTTCGACCGTGGCTTGGCGCTCTTCTTCCACTCTGGCTTGGTAGGCCTTGCGGCTATCGAGGTCGTACTTGACCTCCATCTCCATGACTTTTTCTGTGGTGAACTCAGCACTTCGATCCTCGCCCAAAAGCCCGACGGCATCGGCGCGGCATTGCCGGCAATGCCGCATCATGTTCATTTCGCCTTCGCATGAATCTTGCAGCGCCTTAAGCTCGCGCGCGCTTGGACCGCGCTGGCCCGTAAGGCCGAACACCGTGCCGTGTTCGGGCGCAGAGATAAGCGGCATAATGTTATGCAGGAACGCGCCGCGGGATTTGACGGCCCGGTTCACTTCGACGAGGTGCTGATCGTTGATGCCGGGGATCATTACCGAGTTGACCTTGCACAGAATGCCGCGCTCGGTCAGCATCTCGAGGCCGCGCAATTGATGATCGGAGAGGATCTTGGCGGCTTCGACGCCCTCAATCCGTTTGTGTTTGTAGAAAATCCATGGGTAGATCTTCGCGCCGATCTCCGGGTCAACCATGTTGATGGTGATTGTCACATGATCAACGTTGAATTTAGCGATGGTGTCGACGTGCTCCGGCAGGGACAGGCCGTTGGTCGACAGGCAAAGTTTGATGTCCGGCGCTTGGGCGGCCACGAGCTCAAAAGTTTTGAATGTCTTGGCGGGATTTGCGAGCGGATCGCCGGGTCCAGCGATGCCGAGCACGGTCATTTGCGGTATGGTGGAGGCAACCGCGACCACCTTTTTCGACGCCTGCTCGGGCGTCAGCCGCTCGCTCACCACGCCTGGGCGGGATTCGTTGGCGCAATCGTATTTGCGGTTGCAGTAATTGCACTGGATGTTGCAGGCCGGTGCTACGGCAACGTGCATCCGCGCGTAATGATGATGGGCTTCCTCGCTGTAGCAGGGATGATTCTTTACCTTCTCCCAAATCTCCGGAGGGAGATCGCCGGCGCCTGCGGACGATCCACAACTGGCTTTGCCGCTGCCGCCTTTCGAATTGCAGCCCTTTTCCTCCGCGACTTTCTGCAACACATCGTCGAGGGCCTTGGCGGCCGCCGCGGTGTCTTGCTCCTGCTCGAATTCCAACATTGCCGGTCCTCGCAAAGGGCTCGTCCGCCAAGGGCGAAAAGGGCCCGCTTCTGCGCAACCGCACGACCCCGTGCAGTCATTCTGGTGCCCTTGACGCAATGAGCGTGCCAGACACGTAAGCTGCTGATAAAGCAAAATAATTGCCGAGACTCCGGGGAATGGTGTGAGGACTCGGACAGTGCTGTCTTGGGATTGTGAGGGGGGTTTGTTGGAAAGCGTACAAGGCCAGCGTTCAGGCATGGCGCTTCTTATGACCTTAATCCTTTCTTAGCGTGCGGACAGTAGCCTGCCTGATCGCAAAACGAGGCGGCCGGATGTGGCAAGGTAGACGCCGTTGGCAAGTCCTTTACGGCCGGAGCCTTGGAGGTGTGCCGCCTGCGGCAAAACCGGCCGCGTTGCTCGCGTTATTATCTGCGCTTATTGCACCCGCCTTCTTTGCGCGGCGACGACGGCCAGCAGACCGGTGCCCTTTCAGTGGACACCAATCTCGGCTGGAAGGGGCCCGAGCGCTACGTTGCGACCGTTCCGCAAGTCTTCGACCTTCGGCAGGACCCGCAGGAGCGCTACGACATTTTCATGAACAACTTCATGGAGCGGACCTGGATGGGGGTGGTCATGAACGATGAGATCAGCAAGCTGATGAAGACCTACGTTCAATATCCGCCGCGTAAGCTTCAGAGCCCGACTTATACGGGTCCGATCACGATCTCGAATTATCGGCGGTTTGAATGGCTCCGGGACCAGCTCAAAAAGGAAGGTTTCAACCTTCCGCTTCCAAACGGCAACTAGCACTTCTAAAGTGGATCAGTAGCAGGAGCGCCCGGCATTCGCAGGCAAGATCGCAAAACTGACGGTCAAGGTAGGAGCCGCCGTCGCTGACGGATGCGGACAAACAAAAGCTCGCGGAGGCCAATCGCACGGCCCTGGCTGGGAAATAAACTTAGTTCCCAACACATTAAGTGATGCAGCGGACAAAGCGATGATAACGCGCTATGTCCAGTTGCGTGGATTGGCGGCTGGGTGGCCCTGCGGCCAAGTGCCGGGTAGGTACCGGTTCCAACCGGCAAGACTTATATTAACGGATCATTTGCGCGGGGCAGGAACGATGCCGCGCGCCAACGTCCATGCCTCCGGTAACGCAGTGAACCCTTATGGCCAAATCCCGATCCACGCCTTCCGCTCCCCTGTTCGAAAGTGCTCAGCTAGCCGATGACGCCACCCGGCCGCTGGCCGACCGGCTGCGCCCGAAGTCGCTTGGCGAGGTCATCGGCCAGGACCATCTGCTGGGTGAGGGCGGCGCGCTCTACAGGATTGCGCAAGGCGAAGCGCCACGCTCCATGATTTTCTGGGGCCCTCCCGGGACCGGCAAGACCACGGTTGCGAGGCTCATGGCGCGCGGTGCGGGCCTGCATTTCGAACAGCTCTCCGCCATCTTTTCGGGCGTGCAGGATTTGCGCAAAGTGTTCGAGGAGGCCCGCGACCGCAGGCGCTTCGGGCAGGGCACCATTCTTTTCGTCGACGAAATTCACCGGTTCAACCGCTCGCAGCAGGATTCCTTCCTGCCCTATGTCGAGGACGGCACCATCATCTTGATCGGCGCCACGACCGAGAACCCCTCTTTCGAGCTGAATGGCGCGCTTTTGTCGCGCACAAAGGTGCTGGTGTTCAGGCGCCTCGACGATGCAGGGCTTGGGCTCTTGCTTGAGCGTGCGGAAAACGTCACGGGCCGGAAATTGCCGCTCACGGCGGACGCGCGCCAAGCCCTGCTTGGCATGGCCGATGGCGATGGGCGCACGGTTCTGAACTTGGCAGAGGATGTGTATGCCGGCGTTCGGGAAGGCGATCCGCCCGTGGATGCGGAGAAGCTTGTGGCGCTGGTGCAGCGCCGGGCTCCTCTTTACGACAAGAACCGCGACGGGCATTACGACCTCATTAGCGCGCTGCATAAGTCCGTCCGCGGCTCCGATCCCGATGCAGCACTTTACTGGTTCTGCCGCATGATCGACGGTGGCGAGGACCCGCTTTATTTGGCGAGGCGGATGGTGCGCATGGCGGTAGAGGACATAGGGCTTGCCGATCCGCAGGCGCTGGTCCAGGCCAACGCGGCAAAGGACGCCTACGATTTCCTGGGCAGCCCAGAAGGCGAGCTGGCCCTGGCCCAATGCGTGCTCTACCTTGCCGCCGCGTCAAAATCGAACTCGGCCTACGTTGCCTATGGCGCGGCGATGCGGCTTGCGAAAGATGGCGGCTCGCTCGCACCGCCGAAGCACATCTTGAATGCGCCAACCAAACTGATGCGCGGCGAGGGCTACGGCGCGGGCTATGTCTACGATCACAGCACGGAGGAAGGGGTTTCAGGCCAGAATTATTTCCCGGACGGTCTTGAGCCTCAGCAGTTTTACCGGCCCAGAGCCCGCGGCTATGAGGCGGAGATCAAGGAGCGCCTGGAAAGCTGGGGCGAAGTGCGCCGCAAGGCTGCAAAGAAGGACAATTAGGGAGCGTTACTCGCTGGAGAGCACGCGCTCGATGCGCCGGTCCGGAATGAGCCACATCAAAGCGACGAACACGTAAATTGCGCTGGAAATCAGCGGACTGACGAAAGCGAGGAAGATCGCCGCCAAGTAGAGCAACGGTGAGAGCTTTCCCTTGATGTCCCAGCCCAGTGCTTTTGCGAGCGTGGAATGCTTTCCCTCTTTGCGCAAAATTGCCTTTTGCAGCAGGTGGTACGCGATGGCGGGCATGAAAAGTGCCACCCCATAAACGGCTGTAGGCAACACCGCGAAATGGTTTTCACCCATCCACGCCGTCGCGAAGGGAATAAGGGAAAGCCAAAATAGAAGATGGGTATTTGCCCATAATATGAGGCCATCGACCCGATGCACCGTCTGCAACAGATGGTGATGGTTGTTCCAGTAGATTGCGATGTAGACGAAGCTCAGGATATAGCTCAAGAAAACCGGCAGCACGCCCGCCAGATCCGCCAAGTCCGGGCCGTGCGGCACCTTAAGCTCCAACACCATAATCGTGATGATGATCGCGATGACGCCATCGCTAAAGGCTTCGAGCCGGTTTTTTTCCAACGCTGTCCTCAATCGGAACGCACTATGCGCCGGCCTTTTACGCCTTTACGAGGCCGGTGTGCTTTTCGATGCGGCCAAGGCGCTGGTCAATCGAGTTGAGGCGCCCTTCCACGATTTCCATGCGTCCGTTAAGATCAACCAAAACGCCCGAGTGCTCGGTCTGCACGTTGGCGATCGCCGTTATGGCATCGATGACCTTCCCGAGAGTGCCCTCGACCCGGTCGAGCCTGCCTGTCACCTCAGACTGGAACGCTGTCACCTCAGACCGGAACGCCGCGTTCTCTTCCTGCATTTTCTGGAGGAGCTTAAACGTGTGATTTTCAGGTTCGTGCGCCATGCGCCATCACCTCGAAATCAGATGTTCAAAATTTGCTTCCACGCGCTTTCCCCAGTCTTGAAAACATTGGCGCACCCGACAGGACTTGAACCTGTGACCCCAAGATTCCCTATCTTGTCCCCGGTCCTGTTCCGGTTCCCCTCTTCGGGTTCAGCCTGTAGGCGGCGGCTGAGTTTAGGAGCATTTCTGTCTGGGCCATCTCTCCGTCTATGGCCCATAGATATTATGACCAATGGTCACATGTCAAGCACTACTTTGGAAAATCTTTGCCGCGCTTTGCGAATTCTTCATTCAACTTGTGAACGTATATTTTATATCCAGCATAATAGCCGCCTGCAGACGCCAACACTTGAAGAAAAACCAGCCCAATAACGTGGGTTTTAAAATCGCCCTCCGTGACGGCGCCAAGGGCACCTAATGCCCCTAAAAGAGCCGCTTCTCCCTCCATTCCCCATACGCCAAAACCAAAAAACAACACGCATGGCCATGCAAAAAGAACAAAATCCTTTAACATCCCTTCACCTTCTCAAATAGTACGCTCCCCTCCTGCTCGATCAAAGCTGCAAGCACGGCCGCCGGGCCCTCTATGGCGCGCTCGCCGTTTTCCCAGCGAAAAACGCTCCTGCCATCCACGCCCATAGCTTTGCCCATGCGAGACGCCGACCATCCAAGCGATCGCCGAATGGCTTTAAAACGTTCCGCTGGCATCCTGGCTTTAGCGCTTGACGTGCTGCGACCGATGGACATAGCGTTATGACCATCGGTGATAACGGGGTGATCCATGAACGACCTCCTTAATTTTGCCTTTGAGAATGAGCTGGTTCGCGTCGTCACGAAAGACGATGAGCCCTGGTTTGTGGGGATCGACGTTTGCCGGGCCTTGGAGATCGGAAAAGAGCATCAAGCGCTTGAACGGCTCGATCCCGATGAAAGGGGTACCTATACTGTAGGTACCCCTGGCGGCTCGCAAACGATGATTATCGTTTCGGAGGCCGGTCTTTTTCGCCTGGTCTTCACCTCCAGGAAGCCGATAGCCGAAAAGTTCAAGCGCTGGCTGGCGCACGAGGTGCTTCCGGCGATCCGCAAGACGGGCAAATATGTCACACCCGGCGCGGAAAATCGCCATGGCGACGAAGGCCTCATGGCCGATATCGCCCAATGGCGCGAGCGGGGGCTCGCCGATCCGCGCTTCGCCATGCTGATGGTCGACCGGGCGCAGCGGCTGTACGGCAAGCCGCGGGCGCGGCTGGTGTGGGAAATGCTCGGGCTGTTGAAGGTGCCAAGCCTGCCGGAGCCGTCGCCCTTGCAGGATAGCTTTGCCTGCCTGCGGCATCTGCTCGGCTGGACGCTCAAGCCTGGCGTGCTCGTGCGCGATGCGATCGAGGCCGCGCTCGAAGGCGACGAGGCGCACACCGCGTTTCTGCTGGGGCACGGCATCCGCGTGCGCGAGGCGCCGGAGGGCTTCTTCGTGGCGAACGCGCATCCCCAGGTGCAAGATATCTTCCTCGACACCGAATGGAATTGCGGCCGCTTCCGCTTCGCGCTGCGCGGGCTGCCGGGCGGAACGGAGGCGATGCGGATGCGGTTTGGCTTTAATCATTACCGCGGCACGTTCGTGCCGGAGCGCTATTTGGACGACAGGCTGCCGCGGCGCGGAGCGGCGTAAAGTCGGACGCAGGGAAAAACGGAAAGTCGGAAGTTCTGGTTTTTCCCCTGCCATGGTGCTCCTAACCCCTTGATTTTATTGGCGCACCCGACAGGACTTGAACCTGTGACCCCAAGATTTGGAATCTTGTACTCTATCCAGCTGAGCTACGGGTGCCTGCTAAAGACCATAGCGGAAGCCGGCGCCGCCTGCAACCGCCGGCACTCCGCTCTGGAGCGCGGTAGCAGCCGCGGCGCTGCACTGTGAGAACAGCGCTGGCACCCATCCTATTCGCCCAGCGTGTGGAAGGTCTTGCCGCTTCGCCAAAATGGTGCTAAGGGTTGTAATCATCCCGTTTATCGGGAATAAAGCCCTGTTTGCCCAACAGGCAAGCCGCCCTAACTAGAGGTGATTGCAAGCCCCGGAGCGGCACACGATACCTGCTAAAAGACCGGCCTCCCAATTCGGAGGCCGGCGCAGTTTAAATCCCCCCTAACAGGTGTCATTCTTGCCTTCCGCTGCCTTTGCGCGGCGTCCAGCGCTGACACCCGATGAAATTTGCCGCAATCCTCGATCACTCTGAGAGCAGCGCCAGGTTTCGGAATCAGGCGGCCAGGGGAGGCTTTTCTTATGAAATCCGCTTCGATTGTGCTTGTATGCCTTTTTTGTCATCTTCTCAACTGGGACCGATGCCTGCGAGCGCGGGGGGCAGTTGAAGCATCCCGCCCAGGGCGAGATCTGCCGCAAATTCGGTTTCATGGTTCATCCTCTGTCCAAGACTATGCGTCTGCATTCGGGCATCGACTACAGGGGAGCGGTTGGAGAGCCGGTCCATGCCGCGGCGTCTGGAACCGTTGTCATCGCGCGTCACCACCACGAGAATTCGCAAGGCAGCGGGTGTGGCTACGGCAACTATGTTCGCATCGATTATGGCAACGGCCTGCAAACGGCTTACGGGCATTTGCTTAACTTCAACGTCAAACCCGGTTAGTGCGTCAGCAAAGGTGAAGTTATTGGAAGCCTCGGGAACTCTGGCATGTCCGCCGAACCTCATCTTCACTTTGAGGTTATTCAAAACGGCCGCTTCGCTGATCCTGGTCCTCTGCTTCCGGACCGCTCTTGACTGTCATAAATAATAGCGACGTTAACTTTTTTACCACAATTTCGGCTTTGTTCTTTGCAACCTAGCTTGCTATGGCAACGACTTTGACACGCCGCGCCGCGCTTTCCTCAGCGCTCGGCGCCCTCGCAGGCTTTGCACTTCACGGTGGCGCCACAGCGCAGTCCGCGCGCATGCCCTTCCCACGCTGGGTTGAAGCCTTCCGCACCCGTGCCCGCGCGCGAGGCATCTCCGATGCGGCGTACAACCGGGTCATGGGCTCGCTCAAGCCCGACACCTCTGTCTATGCGCTCGACCGCGATCAACCCGAATTCCATGAGGAGGTCTGGCAATATCTCAACCGCCGGGTCTCCGATTGGAGGATCAAAACGGGGAAAGAGCGCGCCCGCGAATATGCCCCGCTCCTGACGCGGATCGAGCGCGAATATGGCGTCGATCGCTACACAATGCTGGGCATTTGGGGCATGGAATCGGCCTTCGGCGACCTCGTCACCAATCCGAAACATATGCGTCCAATCTTTCCAGCGCTAGCAGCCCTGGCCTGGGGCGAGCCGCGCCGCCGTTCCTATTGGGAGGCGGAATTGCTCAATGCGCTCGTCATCGTGGAGCGCGGCTGGGGCGACCCGGAAGAAATGATCGGCTCCTGGGCAGGGGCCATGGGGCATACGCAATGGATGCCCGAGGTCTGGCTCAATATGGGTGTCGATTTCAACGGCGACGGGCGCATATCGCCCTACGGGCCGCCGGACGATGCCCTGGCAGGGACGGCGAAATATCTCAGCGAGAGGGGGAAATACCGGGCTGGCGAGGGATGGGGCTACGAAGTGCGGGTGCCGCATGGCATCCGGGCTTCCGGCATCCGCCCCATTTCCGCCTGGCAAGCCGCTGGTGTCCGGCAGGCGAGCGGCGAGCCTTTCCCGAGGCCCTCGGAACGCGCGCGGCTTTGGCAGCCGGTCCCAGAGGGTCCGGTCTTCCTGCTCACGCACAATTTCGATGCGGTCAAATCCTATAACCCCGCCAACACCTATGCGCTGGCCGTTTGCCACTTAGGCGACCGGATTGCCGGCAAGGGACCGTTCGCGCAAAGCTTCCCGGGCGCGGAGCCGCTGCCGACGCTCGCGGAAATCCAGGAGATTCAGCAGCGCTTAACGGCCCTGGGCTATAATAGCGGGGGTACAGACGGCCGGGTCGGCAAAGACACGATGGCAGCAATCCGCAATTTCCAACTGAAGGTTGGCATGAAGCCGGACGGCTATGCCGGCCTTAAACTGCTTGCGCGTCTGCGCGAGGCGGCCTGAACCGTATTTAGCAAGCTTGTAGTGAAAGAGTATCCATGTTTGTTATTCGAAGCAAAGCCTCGAGCGCCTTTGCGCTTGCTTTGATCGCGTTTTCAGCCTTCGCTGCGCTTTCTGGCACTGCAAGCGCCGCCCAGCTCGTCGTCTTCGGAAGCGCGCATTGTCCCTATTGCCTGGCGTGGGAGCGCGAAATCGGCCGCGTTTATCCTCAGACCGGAGAAGCCCGGCAAGCGCCGTTGCGGCGGCTCGATGTCGATGCGGGGCCGCCTGCCGATCTCAGGATGAAAGAGGTGCACATCACGCCGACCTTCGTTCTCGTTGACAATGGCCGCGAAGTGGGCCGCATTGTGGGCTACTCTGGCGGCCAGAGTTTCTGGCCGGAATTGCACAGGCTGCTTGCAAAGCTGCATCCGAGGATAGGCCGGGGCGCCGTCCTGCCCGCAGCGGCGCCTTTCAGCGCGCAACTTCCCTAATCCATCTGGTTGTATATCTTCACGATTTCCCGGCAAGCCGGAATTCCGTTGCGGGGCCGTGCCTTCACCTCCTATGGTGCCTCCGGGGCCTCTGATACTGTCTGGTGGGCCAGAGGATTAGAAAATTGGGGCATGGCCGATGGCACGCGAGACGATCATTCAAGAAGACACCGTAATCAAGGGCAAGATTCGCAATTGCCGGCAGATGGAAATCCGCGGCTATTTCGAAGGTGAGCTGGCGGCCGAGGACGTTCTCGTTCATCCGGGCGGAACCTTTTTTGGGACTTTGAAAAGCGACCGCGCCGACGTCGCGGGTTCCGTGCAAGGCGAGGTCTTCGTCAAGAACCTCATCAGCATTCGAAGCTCAGGCTCCGTGAACGGCCATGTGCGCTACGGCCAGCTCGCCATGGAAATGGGCGCGGACCTCGGCGCGGAACTGCGCAATGTGCCGCCAAGGCTCGAAGGCGACCTCGATATTACCGTGAAACGGGGAAAATCGGTTGTGATCACGACGAACGATATCACCGCCATCGATCCAACCGACGCGCCCGATCACCTCACCTACACAGTCTCGAACTTTACCAATGGGTTCGTCGCACTTGCAAAAGAGCCGGGTACAGCGGTCCCACACTTCACCCAGGCGGACATCGAGGCGGGGCGCGTCCTGTTCGTTCATAACGGGAGCGGCGGCGAAGGGGCAAGCTTCGATGTTGTCGTGGCCGACGATAGCGGCGGCACTTCGGGCGCTGCGCTAACCGTTCACGTCCACGTCAGGGATTAAGGCGCCGGCTCGCTACCCGCTTTCGATTATTCGCAGCGATCGAAATAGAACGCTTCGGGTAGAAATTCCCCCGGCCGATTGCCTTCGAACTTGAAGCGATGACTTTGTCCGGATGCAAATAAAGAGCGTAACCCGCTAAGATAGAGAATTGCCTCACCTGTCCCATTGCGATTGGGTTTGACATAATCGAGCGTCAGCATGACTGGCTTTTCCCTGCTGAAATGCACCGGTGTAAATGTGAGGGGCGCAGAAGTCTTTTCTTGTTTGGAATGCAGGGGTGTAAACATAAATTGTTCTTGTATTTTCTTTCCCTTATAGGCCCACTCTACTTTATTATTCCTTGATTCCCGGATTATAAAATCCGTATGGGAAGCACTGGTTCCTTTAAAAACAATCTCAATCAGACCTGTATTGAGACTATCCGCAATATATACCGAGTTTTTGTCTCCACAGGATGCGCTTCCCGAAGGGCTCTCGACAATCTTCTTCTCTGCCACTGGAACAGCTTGAGTTTTTGCTTGCGCCAACGCTGGCACGGATGCCGGTGCAATTTTTTCTTGCTCCAATTCCGGCTTCGCAGCGGCTGCTTGCGCTGACGTTGGAATGGATGCCGGTGCACTTTTTTCTTGTGCTAATTCCGGCTTCGGAGCAGCTATTTGCGCTGCTGCCGGTTCCTGCGCTGTCATGTTGCTCAATTGAGGGATGGCACCGCATTTTTGCTCGACCACGGTGTATAAATCGAAGCCGTCGAACTTGAAGTAGTGAGGCGTGACCGGCTGGGCGGTGAGGTTGATATCCCTGATCGATCCCAAGTTGAAAACGGCAGTCCCCACCTCTTGCCACTCCTGAGCACCGGTCTTCTTGAACTGCTTGCAATCAATAGTATTTTCAGGGAGCCGCGGTTCTTTGTCTTGGGCGATGGCGGGTATGGCAAAACCGGTAACGCACACGAGCATCGCTGCCGTTCTGAACATGGGTGGCTCCTGTTGTTCACATGCCCTCAGTCCGCGAACTCACATGCCGTCGAAGGCACCATTAAGCTGATTGTCGAGATAACTGATTCCTCGCCTAGAGCCATGATGGCTCGCATGAAAAATGCCGCGCAACCGAAAGTTGCGCTTGTCAACAGCTCATTCCCGGCATGCCTCAGCCACCCGGTGCCTATGCCGTGGCAGGTGGCCAGGGGCAGCGGTGCGTCTCAGAGAATAAACTTCGACAAATCCGCGTTCTTCGCCAGATCGCCGACATGCTTTTGCACATAGGGCGCGTCGATGGTGAACTTCGTGCGCGCCTTGTCGGAAGCCTCGAAGCTGATCTCATCGAGCACGCGCTCCATGACGGTCGATAGCCGCCGCGCGCCGATATTCTCGACGGCCGTATTCACCTCGACCGCCACGTCGGCGATGGCGTCGATCGCGTCCTCGGTGAATTCGAGCTCGACGCCCTCGGTTGCTAGAAGCGCGATATATTGCTTGATGAGGCTCGTCTGCGGTTCGCGCAGGATCCGCCGGAAATCGTTGGCGGTCAGCGCCTGCAGCTCGACCCGGATGGGCAGGCGGCCTTGCAGCTCGGGCAGGAGGTCCGACGGCTTGGCCAAATGGAACGCGCCCGAAGCGATGAAGAGGATATGATCGGTCTTCACCGGCCCGTATTTGGTGCCGACGGTTGTGCCTTCGATGAGCGGGAGAAGGTCGCGTTGCACGCCCTCGCGGCTCACATCGGCGCCGGCGCGCTCGGATCTCGCGCAAATCTTGTCGATCTCGTCGAGAAAGACGATGCCGTTGTTCTCGACCGTCTTGATCGCCTCTTGCACGAGCTGCTCATTGTCGAGAAGCTTGTCGGACTCGTCGTCAATAAGCGCCTCGTAGGAGTCGCGCACCGTCACGCGCCGCGTCTTGGTGCGCTGGCCGAAGGCCTTGCCCAGCATATCGTTGAGATTGATCATGCCGATATGGGCGCCGGGCATGCCCGGAATTTCGAAGCCGGGAAAACCGCCGCCGCCCGTGTCCGAAACCTGGATTTCGATCTCCTTATCGTCGAGCTCGCCGTCGCGCAGCCGCTTGCGGAAGGCTTCCTTGGTGGCTGGGCTGGCGTTGGCGCCCACCAGCGCGTTCAAGACGCGCTCCTCGGCCAGCAGATGCGCCTTTGCGCTCACCTCCTTGCGCTTGCCGGTGCGCACAAGGCCAATGCCCGTCTCGACGAGGTCGCGGACGATTTGATCGACGTCGCGGCCGACATAGCCGACCTCGGTAAACTTCGTTGCCTCGACCTTGAGGAACGGCGCATTGGCCAGCTTGGCGAGCCTGCGCGAAATCTCCGTCTTGCCGACGCCGGTTGGGCCGATCATGAGGATGTTCTTCGGCAGCACCTCCTCGCGCATGTCGTCTTGGAGCTGCTGCCTGCGCCAGCGATTGCGAAGCGCAATTGCCACGGCCCGTTTCGCGTCGGCCTGGCCGATGATGAACCGGTCGAGCTCCGAGACGATTTCCCTCGGGGAGAAGTTTGTCATGTTGTTTTCCCGTCCGTCACGGCCAGTCGCATCAAACGGCCGATGGCAGGCTCTCTAGGATGATGTTGTTATTGGTGTAAACGCAGATATCGGCCGCGATGGCCATGGATTTGCGCACGATTTCCTCGGCGGTGAAGTCCGTTTCCATGAGCGCCCGCGCGGCTGCGAGCGCATAGTTCCCGCCGGAGCCAATGCCCATGACGTGACGGTCGGGTTCCAGAACGTCCCCCGTGCCGGTCAAGACCAGCGTGCTCGTTTTGTCCGCCACGATCATCATCGCCTCCAGCCGCCTCAGATAGCGGTCGGTGCGCCAGTCCTTCGCGAGGTCTACGCAAGCCCGCACGAGTTGCTCGGGATACATTTCAAGCTTCGCCTCAAGCCGCTCGAAAAGCGTGAAAGCGTCGGCGGTCGCGCCCGCAAATCCGGAAATCACATTTCCCTTGCCCAGCGTGCGCACCTTTTTTGCGTTCGCCTTGATAACGGTCTGGCCCATGGAAACCTGGCCGTCGCCGGCCACAACCACTTGCCCGGCCTTCCGGACCGTTAGAATTGTTGTGCCATGCCAGAGCGATTGACCTTGAATAGATTGCGCGGAAAGCGTCATTTATCGTACCTGCTTCATGGCGTGGGATATGGCGCGAACCGCCGAACGGTCAAGATGCGGCGCACCCGGCATTTAGGGACAAGAACCTTGAGAAAAGCGCGGATCGAACGGAAAACTAAAGAGACCGAAATCGTGGCCGAGGTCAACCTGGATGGGACGGGAGCCTTTTCCATCTCGACGGGCATCGGTTTTTTCGATCACATGCTGGAGCAGCTATCCCGGCACTCGCGCATCGATGTCGCGCTCAGCGCTAAAGGCGATCTCCATATCGACCAGCATCACACGGTGGAGGATTGCGGCATCGCCTTAGGCCAAGCCTTCGCGAGAGCGCTGGGGGAGAAGCGCGGCATCACGCGCTATGCGCACGCCTATCTGCCGATGGACGAGACGCTTACGCGCACCGCGCTCGACATCTCCGGGCGGCCTTATCTCATTTGGCACGTGGCCTTTTCCACCCAGAAGATTGGCAGCATGGATACGGAGCTTTTCCGGGAATTCTTCCAGGCGTTCGCGCAAAATGCCGGGATTACGCTTCACATCGAGCTGCTTTACGGCCAAAACTCGCACCATATCGCGGAAAGCTGCTTCAAGGGCTTGGCGCGAGCCTTGGCCTCAGCCATTGCTATCGGCGAGAATGCGAAGGACGAGATACCATCGACGAAAGGGCAGCTGGGGGATTAGCCCACGCTGCAGCAGGCCATGATTGTTTATACCGTTTACGAACCAAGCCACCCAGCGCAGGCGCTTAACGCACGCGCCGAAGAGGTGGCCTTTGTCAAGGAAGGCTTCACATGGTGGGGCTTGCTGTTCGCTCCGTTCTGGCTCTTGTTTAATGCATTGTGGTTCGAGTTCATCGCCGCTGTGCTGCTGGGCTCAGGCGCCGCGGCCGGACTGACGGCGCTAGGGCTTAGCGACGATGCGGGCGGTATCGCTTATTTTCTGCTGATGCTGCTTGTTGGCTTCGAGGGCAATGGCTTGCGGAGATGGCGCTTGGAGCGGAAAGGCTACGTCTACCTAGCCTCAGTGGCCGCGCACAGCCTTGAAGAGTGCGAGCGGCGTTTTTTCGATGCGTGGCTCCCTTCCCTTTCGGGCGACCGCTCAAAACCCGCGGCCAAACCGGGGCCGGATATTACGCCGAGTTCATGGGGGGATTGGCCGGGGGCAGGTGCAGTTGGTACTTTACCGGGTGAGGTTCTGTAAGCGCCATGCTCGTAGCCATCGTCGATTATCAATCGGGAAATCTGCATTCCGCGGCAAAAGCGTTCGAGCGTGCAGCCCGGGAGAGTGGTATTGCGGCAGAAATCTCCGTTACATCCGATCCAGGCACCGTCAAGCGCGCCGATCGCATTGTGCTGCCGGGAGTGGGAGCGTTTGGAGATTGCTATCGGGGCCTTGAGAGCACACCCGGGATGATCGAAGCCCTGCAGGAAGCGGTACTCGAGGGCGGCCGGCCTTTTTTCGGCATCTGCGTCGGGATGCAGCTCCTGGCGAACCGCGGCCTGGAGCACGGCACCCATGAGGGGCTGGGCTGGATTGGCGGAGAAGTCACTCTCATCCAGCCAGCGGACAAGGCCTTGAAGGTTCCGCATATGGGCTGGAATACACTTTCCTACTTACGAAGCCATCCACTTTTTGAGGGCATCCCTGGCGGTGCCGAAGGCTGGCACGCTTATTTCGTGCATTCCTATCAGTTCCGGGCCGAGGACCCAAGCGACGTCGCGGCCACCGCGGATTATGGCGGCGCTGTCACTGCGGCAATAGCGCGGGGCAATATTGCCGGCAGCCAGTTCCACCCGGAAAAGAGCCAGAAGCTTGGGCTTAAGCTGATTTCAAATTTTCTGAAGTGGCGGCCATAAGGTGGCGCGATCTCTTGCCTTCGCGGCTGAAGATGGCTGCCAGCATCCGGCTCTTTACCCTCGCCTCGCCAATCTGCGTTACCTTCCCTCCGCCGGCGGGCGTGGTATTGAACTCCGCAGTATCGTTCGCGGCCTCGCGAATGTAGAGGCGATCCCGGGTGTCGAGATGCGCGAGCAGGGCCGCGCGAATATCGCCCGCGCTGAACGAGGTTTCAACGATCCACAGGCTGGAAAGCGGATGTTGCCATTGGGTTGCCAGTCTTCTGATCGTGTCCGCGGCTTCAGCAGCGCCGTTGGCGCGGTAAAATTCGCATGCAATGACGTAGCGATGCACGTTGAACTCTTTCGTGCCTGGGGTTTGAACCTGACTCCAGACGCTGCTACGAAAATGGAGCCGCGACATAACGCCAAATAAGAGCACAGGCGTCCACTCATTTGTTCCACACAAGCGCAATCTGGGGATAAGTTGTATGATTCTGTATCCAGCCATTGATCTGAAAGATGGCCACTGCGTGCGCCTTGAGCAGGGCCTCATGGACAAGGCCACGGTCTTCAACATAAGCCCCGCCGATCAGGCCCGGCAGTTTGCCGGGCAGGGGTTCAACTCGATCCATGTGGTGGACCTTAACGGCGCCTTCGAGGGCCGGTCTGTTAACGCTGAGGCGGTTTCGTCGATCCTCGCCTCTGTGCAGATCCCGGTTCAGCTTGGAGGCGGTATTCGCACCCTCGACTCGATCTCGCTTTGGCTCAACCGCGGTGTGGCGCGCGTCATCCTGGGCACGGCCGCGGTTCGCGATCCCGCTCTCGTCCGGCAAGCCTGCGCCCGTTTTCCGGGCAAGATCGCCGTTGGCATCGACGCCAAGGATGGGCGCGTGGCCGTGGAGGGATGGGCGGAGACTTCCGAATTGTCCGCTGTGGATCTTGCCCTGCGTTTCCAGGACACAGGGGTCGCCGCGATCATCTACACCGATATCGGCCGCGATGGAATGCTCACTGGACTGAACCTTGACGCGACGGCGGAAATTGCGCGGGCTGTCAAGATTCCGGTGATCGCTTCGGGAGGCCTCGCCGGCATCGGCGATATCGAGCGGCTCGTTTCGCCGCGCTATGCAATGATCTCAGGGGCAATCGCGGGCCGCGCACTTTACGACGGCAGGCTCGATCCCAAAGAGGCGCTTGAGCTCATCGCCAAAGCCAATTGACCCGAAATGAGGCGTAGCCCGCGCAACGCTACCTCGCGGGCAGTTGGGCAATTCTTAAGGGTTTGCGAGAATAGTGTTTGGGGGCGCCTTCCCGTGCGGGCGCAAACGCGCGGGGTAACACATAATTGACGAAATCCCCCTCTACGGGCAAGAAGGGTGGATAAGCTCCGGCTTTAAAAGAAAGAACTGCGTTAATGTTAAAGCTTCCGCTGCTAGGTGGCAAGTTGGAAAGGCCGGTAGCTGCACTGCTTTTTAGCGTGTTGCTGCCTCTCGGCGTCGCCACAGAGCAAGCCTTCGCCGGCGGCGAAGGTTCCGAGCAAACAGCCCCTGCATCAAATAGCGCGCCACCTGAGAAGAAAGCTGAAGAGACCGCGAAACAGCCTCCCGCGGAAGCAGCAAAACCTTCCGTAGACGCGGCGAAGCCTGCCGGCGAAGCTCAAAAACCTGCCGGGGAAGCCGCCAAACCCGTATCGGCGGAGCAGCACCCTGCCGAGGCCAAGCCGGCTGAAGCCAAGGCAGGGGACGATGCCGCAGCGGCCGGCTCCAAGGATATGAATGCCAACGCAAAGCCTTCGGATTCGAAGACTGAGGCCGCCTCTGCCAAACCGGCAGAAGGCGAAGCCGGCACCAGGCCGCCGGTCAATTCTGGCGAGGCTAGCGCCGCCCCGCTTCTGCCAGCCGTCCCCAAGGACGTGAAATCCGGCGCCAAGCCAGCAAATCTCCCGCCTGCCGAAGCCAGCGCCAAGCCCAGAGATCTCTCCCCCAAACCCGAAGCCGCTTCGAGCGTCCGCGCTTCTTCAGTGAACGCCGTCTATAATATTCACTTTCTTGGCGCGCATATCGGCGAATTCAGAATACATTCCTCCATCAATAACCGGCAATATAACCTCCAGGCCAACGCCGATATCAGCGTGTTCTTCGGGGCCGTGAACTGGAAGGGCGTTACCGCCAGCCACGGCCTTATGACCGCGAATGGGCCGGTTCCGCTGAATTACACCTTCCACTACGCCACCAGCGACAAGCGCGAAGCGGTGGAGATCCGCTTTCAGCAACGGATGGTGCAAGACATCATCATCAATCCGCCATCGCATCCAGGTGCCCGTAGCGTCCCGATTACGGCGGCGGACCTGCAAAACGTCGTCGATCCCTTGAGCGCGGTCATCCTGCTATCGCAAGCAAGGCTTAGCCGGTTTAGCGGTGCCGACGCGTGCACAAAGCGCTTGCCCATCTTTGACGGCAAGATACGCTACGATCTTGTTCTTTCACCCAAAGGAACGCGCACGATAGGCTCTGGCAGATCGCACAATATCGCCTATGTGTGCCGTGTTAACTATGTTCCGATCGCCGGGCACAAACAGGGAAAGACAAGTGATTACGCCACAGGGAACACAGGGATAGAGATCTGGCTTGTCCCAATGCCGGAAGCGGGTCTATTAGTACCCTACTACGTGCATGTGCCGACGCCTGCGGGGACGGCCTCCATGGTTACGGCGAAGTTCGATGTCGAGACGCCGGGAGGGCGTCACGCGTTTGCCGACTAGACGAGGGAAAGCAATCGAGGCTTTATTTCAGGAGAACAGAGCTGACGGTCCGCTTCCGATTGAGGCCGGTCAGTCCCGTGTCCGCGTAACTCTCCTATGCCTATCGCACCATTGCCGCCGGAAGGGGAAACAACCCGAGCGTGCGATTATCGACAGAAAGTCCGCTTATGAGCGCAGTATCCCAAACGGCTAACATCAAGCCCTCCCACTCACGGCATGTCACTGCTGTGCTGGGGCCGACGAACACCGGCAAGACCCATCTTGCGATAGAGCGCATGCTCGGCCACGAATTGGGGCTGATCGGTTTGCCGCTTCGGCTCTTGGCACGCGAAATTTACGACAAGATCGTAGCTAGGATTGGCCCGCGCGAGGTTGCTCTGATAACGGGCGAGGAGAAGATCAAGCCCGAGCGGCCGCGCTACTATGTCTGCACGGTTGAAGCGATGCCGCGTGAGGTGGATGCGGATTTCCTTGCCGTAGACGAGATACAATTGGCCGCCGATCCCGACCGCGGCCATGTTTTTACCGACAGGCTGTTCCACGCCCGCGGCATGAGCGAGACGCTTCTGCTCGGGGCGCAGACCATGGCGGACCCGATCCGCGAGCTTATTCCGGGTGCGAATTTCATTGCCCGCCCGCGCCTGTCGAAGCTCACCTATTCCGGCCAGAAGAAGATCACGCGCCTGCAACCGCGGTCGGCTATCGTAGCCTTCTCGGCGAGCGACGTTTACGCCATCGCTGAGCTGATCCGCAGGCAACGAGGCGGCGCCGCCGTGGTCATGGGCGCTCTCAGCCCGCGCACTCGCAACGCGCAGGTCGCGCTTTATCAATCGGGCGACGTCGACTTTCTCGTCGCTACCGATGCCATAGGCATGGGCCTCAATCTCGATGTGGATCATATCGCTTTCGCAGGCACCCGTAAATTCGATGGGCGCAGCCACCGCAATTTGACGCCGGCCGAACTCGCGCAGATCGCAGGCCGTGCGGGCCGGCACCTGAACGATGGCACCTTCGGCGTTACCGCCGATGTGGAGCCTTTCGAGCAGGAACTCGTGAACAAGCTCGAAAACCATGACTTTGAGCCGGTCAAGGTCCTGCAATGGCGGAATACCCAGCTCGACTTCGAGAGCGTCGACCGGCTGAAGGATAGTTTGCGCCGGGTTCCGGATCACCAGCGGCTCATGCGGGCGCGGACGGCCGACGATCTCGAAGCGCTAGACCTTGCAACGAACGATCCGCGCATTGCAGAGCTCGCCGTAGCACCGGCCGCGATCAAGCGGCTTTGGGAGGTCTGCCAGGTTCCGGACTACCGGAAGGTTGCGCCAGCCTCTCACGCCGAGCTCGTGGCGACACTTTATAAGTTCATCATGAGCGAGAACGGGCTTATTCCCGAGGACTGGTTCGCCGCGCAGGTCGATCAGGCTGACCGGACGGACGGCGATATCGACACGCTCTCCAACCGCATCGCCCACATCCGCACCTGGACCTTTGTGTCGAACCGGCGCGAGTGGCTCCAAGACCCCGATCACTGGCAGAACAAGACGCGGGAAATCGAGGACAAGCTCTCAGACGCGCTTCACGAGCAGCTCACGCAGCGCTTTGTGGACAAGCGTACGAGCGTGCTTATGAAAAGTATGCGCGATAAGGACAGCCTCTTCGCCGAAATCGAGAAAGACGGTCGCGTCGTCGTTGAAAAGCACTATGTCGGCAAGCTCGAGGGCTTTTGCTTCACGCCGGATGCCGCCGCAGCGGGCGTGCATGGAAAAGCTGCGCGCAATGCGGCGGCGAAAGTGCTCGTTCATGAGCTTGCCGCGCGCTCCGACCGTCTCGCCGCAGCGCCTGATACGGCTTTCACCCTCACGCGCGAAGGCCAAATTATTTGGGAGCATCAAGAGATCGGCCGCCTGGCTGCGTGCGACGACCCGCTGAAGCCGAATTTCACGCTTTTTTCCGACGAGCACCTCGCCGCCATCGATAAGGATAACATTACAACGCGGATCGAGACGTGGCTGAGCCACTACATCGACATCCGGCTGAAGCCGCTGGTAGAGATCTCCAAAGCCGAGGAGATTACGGGGCTCGCGCGCGGCATCGCTTTCCGCTTGCGCGAGAATTTTGGCGTCTTGCGGCGCGATACAGTCGCCGAGGAAATCAAATCCGTCGATCAGGAAGGCCGCGCCCAGCTCAGGAAATACGGCGTGCGCTTCGGTGCGCACCACATTTACTTCCCTCTGCTCTTGAAGCCTGCGTCCGGAGATCTCCTGCTCCTGCTCTGGCTTCTCAAACACGGAAGCGAGCATAACCTGGCGCCTGCATCCATTGCGGAAGCGCCGCGCCAAGGGCTGACTTCGGTGCCTCGTAACGCCGCGATCCCGGAGGCTTTCTACCGTGCCGCAGGCTTCCACGTGTGCGGGCAGCGCGCCGTTCGCGTCGACATGCTCGAAAGGCTAGCGGACATCATCAGGCCTTTGACCGCTTGGCGCCCAACCGAGACCGCCACCGAGCCGCCTCCCGGCGCGGCAGGCGGAGGCGCCTTCAAGATCAAGCCCGAGATGATGTCCATTATGGGCTGCTCAAGCGACGAGCTGGGCTTGATCCTGGAATCGCTCGGCTTCAGGCGTGAGAAGCGCCCGGTGAAAAAATCCGTGCAGGCTGCCGCAACGGCTCCGGCGGAGAATGGTGCTCACGCTGCGAACGACAATGTCGCGCCGCCGGAGCATGAGCAAGCCGCGGAAACTACTGCGGCCGAACCTGCTGAGCTTCAAGCGGAAGCGGAGGTTCCGGCTGCGAAAGAGACCGGCGATGAAAGCGTGAAAGCCGCCGAGACTGAAGCTCCAGCCGCCGAGCCTGTTACGCCCGAAGCGAACGGCCTCGCAGGCGATCCGGGCGAAGTTGAGAGCGCCGGAACCGCAGAGCCCGAATTCGAAGAGATTTGGCGCTTCCGCAGGCCCAAGCCGAAATTCGAGCACGCGGACGGGGAAGCGGCCGGCCGGCCGCATCATCGCAGGCATCACGGAAAAGGGGACGGCCGCGAGGGCGCTCACCGGCCCAATCCACAGAACCGCGAACCACAGAACCGCGAACGCCAGCCGCGTGAAAGTGCAAGCCCGGCCGAGCCGCAACAGCCGCAGGACCGTCAACGCGATCATGCGGCAAGCGGCAATCGCGAGCAGCGCCATGGCGGCTCGGGGCATCGCGATCATGGACGGCAGCAGCAGCGGCCAGATTCCGGGAACACGGGCCGCCCCGCTCAGCACAGCGCAGGGGCACCAGCCAAGACGGACAGGGCAGAGCAGCCATCCGCGGGCGGCAGCCAGCACCCGGGCCGGGGCCCACAGCAGCATCACCGCCATGATAGGCCCGGTTCGCGCGGCGACGGCCGCGGCCAGGATGCGCGTCCGCCGCGCCATCAGGGGAAGCAGCCCTTCGCGGCAACCGCGGCGCCCAAGAAATCGTCCGCCGCAATCGATCCCGATTCGCCCTTTGCTGCTCTGAGCCAGCTTAAGGAGCGGATGGAAAAGCAGACGCAGGACGAAGCCGTTTGAGTTCACCGGAAGAGCAGCGTCTCGACAAGTGGCTGTGGTACGCGCGAATGGCCAAGTCGCGCAGTATCGCCGCGAAGCTGATCGAAGATGGCTGCATCCGGATAAACAGGCAGCGCGCCCTCAAGGCATCGGCCTTGGTGAAATGCGGCGATGTGCTGACTGCAAGCCTTCATGGCCGCGTCCGCGTGATCCAGGTGCGATCGCTTGGCGATCGGCGGGGAACGGCAAGCGAGGCCCAAACGCTCTATCTGGAACTGATCCCGCCAGAACCTGCGCTTCCGGCTGGCGAAGTTCCTCAAGAGTAGGCGCATCGGGTGCGGGCCGGCGTCTCAACCTCCGCCAGTCATGACCGGGCTCGACCCCCGACATCCATTTAACCTGACAGGGTCCGGCCTTGTCTCCGGGATGGCCGTATCCAGCGCGGCCATGACACCAGAGTTGAGGTCTTAGGCATCAAACCCCAGCGACACTCGCAAAATGGCATCGTGACGGCCCCCTATGGTTCCATCCATGAGCTGCCGCGCAATCGGGTAAAGAATGGCGTTTTCCCAGGCGTGATGCCGGCGGTAATTCTCGAAAAAGGAGCGGAGGAGAAAGCCGAGGACGTGAACGTCAACGCCCGTCTCTGCGCTGGAGCCGTTCAAAAACGCCGAAGTTATCTCAAGAACAAGACCATGGTCGGAGGCATGTTCGAACTCGAGCTGAGCAAGCACCGGCCCGATCAACTCTCTCGCCCCCGAAAGGCTTCGTATTAGGGGAAAAAGACACTTCTCGTGCAGAAAGATGTGTCTCTCGAAGGCCTTGCTCAAAAACGAAAGCAAGCGAGCGGTTTTTGCGTCAGAGCGGTTCTCCGGGAGCCCGTCGGCAATCCTTTCAAGCGTGGCACATAGCCGCAGCAGGCGACGCTGATCGCGCTCAAGCATCGCAAGGAACGACTCCCCCAGGGGTTGCAGCCTGTTGGCGCCGTATTCCGTATGTTTTTCGATCTTACCGTTCACCGTCTGCCTTAATCTGGGCCTCACAAGCAGAGCATGCGCGGAAGAATGCGGTCCGCCTTGATCGAGATCAAGGGTGTGCGCGGCTATTTACCCGCGCCTGAAAGGCACTGTGCGACAAAGCGGCCTCTTCTTAATGTCCGCCTGCACGGCTACGAAGACGTTTGAAGCGGCCGCATCCGGGATTGATTTAATTCAACGCTGCCCTTTGGGGGGGGTAATGCAGTCCTCCGGCGATGTGGATGCGGTTGCCTCGGCTGCCGGTCTTGAGAAACGGGAGAAAAAATATATGGAAGTCGCGAGCAGAAAAGGGGGGGGCGCTGCTCTTCTCGATTGGTTGGGGTTAATAATTACCCTTGGGGGTGTAGCCCTCGGCGCACTCATAGTCCTAAAATCGACAGATCCAGTGTTCCAGTTGCACTTCGGTATCATTGCCGTTTTTGCGTTGCTCGGTGCTATTTTCTTGGCCCGCAAGGCATTCAGCAGCACTGAAACCATGGATCTTAACGCGTACTCCGACAATGTCGTTAAGTACGCCACAGTCGCCACGGTGCTTTGGGGCATCGTGGGGTTCCTAGTTGGCGATATCATCGCATTTCAGCTCGCCTTCCCTGCGCTGAACCTTGATCTGCCATGGACCACCTTTGGACGGCTACGTCCGCTTCACACGAACGCGGTGATCTTCGCCTTCGGCGGTACTGCGCTTTTGGCGACGTCTTTCTACATCGTCCAACGCACCAACCGGACACGCTTGTTCGGCCGTTGGCTGCCTTGGTTCGTATTCTGGGGCTGGCAGATCGTGATCCTAATGGCTGCCACCAGCTACATTTTCGGAGTCACCCAGGCAAGAGAGTACGCGGAGCCGGAATGGCATACCGACCTTTGGATCACGGTCGTATGGGTCGCCTATCTGGTAGTGTTCCTCGGCACGCTTATGAAGCGCAAGGAATCGCACATCTACGTGGCCAACTGGTTCTTCTTGGCCTTTATCGTCACGGTTGCGATGCTGCATATCGTGAACAACTTGGCGGTGCCGGTCTCGTTCCTCGGCACGAAAAGCTACAGCGCGTTCTCGGGCGTCCAGGATGCGATGACAGAATGGTGGTACGGCCACAATGCGGTGGGCTTCTTCCTCACAGCTGCGTTCCTCGGCATGATGTACTACTTCGTACCGAAGCGCGCAGAACGGCCGGTTTATTCCTATAGGCTCTCTATCGTTCACTTCTGGGCTCTGATCTTCACCTACATCTGGGCAGGCCCGCACCATCTGCACTATACGGCTTTGCCGGATTGGGCGCAGACGCTCGGCATGACCTTCTCGATCATCCTGTGGATGCCTTCTTGGGGCGGCATGATCAACGGCCTCATGACGCTGTCAGGTGCATGGGACAAGCTCCGTACCGATCCCGTTATGCGCTTCCTCGTGGTCTCTGTTGCCTTCTATGGCATGTCGACCTTCGAAGGACCGCTGATGAGCATTCGTGCAGTGAACTCTCTCTCGCATTACACCAACTGGACCATCGGCCACGTTCATTCCGGTGCTCTCGGCTGGGTAGGCATGATCTCCATGGGCGCCGTATACTGCCTCGTTCCGTGGCTGTGGAAGCGTCAGGGGCTTTACTCGCAGAGGCTTGTTGAATGGCACTTCTGGATTTCGACGCTCGGCATCCTGCTTTACATCACCTCGATGTGGGTGGCCGGCATCATGCAGGGCTTGATGTGGCGTGCGACCGATAATCTCGGCATTCTCCAATATTCCTTCGTGGAAAGCGTCGAGGCGATGCACCCCTACTACATCATCCGTGCGGTCGGCGGCGGACTCTTCGTCCTCGGCAGCTTGATCATGGCCTACAACGTAATCCGCACCATCCGTGGCGATGAGCCGGTGGATGTGGCCGAGCAACCCTCGATTGCCGCCGCGCCTGAGTTGCGCGGAGTGCAAGCCATCCCCGCCGAGTAGGAGGCAATTATGAAGTTCCATGAACCATTCGAAAAATACTCTCTACTCCTGCTCGTCGGTATTCTCGTCGTGGTCGCCATCGGCGGCCTTGTCGAGGTCGCACCGCTGTTCTGGCTCAACTCGACCATCGAAAAGGTGGATGGGATGCGTCCCTACTCGCCTCTCGAGCTCGCCGGGCGTGAGATTTACCAGCGGGAGGGCTGCTATCTCTGTCATAGCCAGATGATCCGCAGCCTCAAGGACGAGGTCGAGCGCTACGGCCACTACAGCCTCGCTGCCGAGAGCATGTACGATCACCCCTTCCAATGGGGATCGGAGCGGACGGGGCCTGACCTCGCCCGCGTCGGCGGCAAGTACTCCGATGCCTGGCATGTGGCTCACATAGCGAATCCGCGCTCGGTCGTTCCGGAAAGCATCATGCCGGGCTATCCGCATATCGTGGCCCGCACCCTCGACTTCAGCGACGCCGCTGCGAGGATGAGGACGCTGCGCATCGTCGGCGTGCCTTATACCGACGAGCAGATCGCGAACGCGCAAGCGGACCTGGTCGCGCAGACGGATCCGGATAGCCCAGGTGCTGCCGCTGTGGCCAAGCGCTACCCGAAGGCGGTGATCCGGACCTTCGACGGCAAGCAGCCCGGACAGGTGACCGAAGCTGACGCCCTGATCGCCTACCTTCAGATGCTCGGCACACTTGTCGACTTCGCGAAGTACGACGAATCTGGCCCCAACCTGCGCTGAGGAGGAAACATGACTTACGAATCGGCGCAGTCCACCTTCGGTATGATTGGCCTCGTTCTCTTCATCGTGCTCTTTGCGTTCGTCCTGGCCTTTGTTTTCTGGCCAGGCAATCAGAAGGGTTTCGAAGAGGCCAGCCGCATCCCACTAGAAAAAGACGATCTGAACCTTGGAGGCAGCAATGGCCGATAATCGCGATATCGACCACCACAGCGGCGTCGAAACGACCGGCCATGAATGGGACGGTCTGAAGGAGTTGAACAATCCGCTGCCGCGCTGGTGGATTCTTGTTTTCTATGCCTGCATCGTCTGGGCGATCGGCTATTGGGTGGCTTTCCCAGCTTGGCCGATGCTCTCGGGATACACGAAGGGGATGCTCGGCTATAGCGAACGTGCTGCCGTGAATGCGGCTGTGGCTGCGGATATGGCTGCGCAGAGCAAGTTTACGGATTTGATCGCCAAAGAAAGCGTGACGGAGGTCAATGCCAATCCTGAGCTCTTGAAGTTCTCGATGACGGCAGGCCGGGCGGCCTTCGTCAACAACTGCGCGGGCTGCCATGGCAGCGGCGCGCAGGGCAATCCGGGTTATCCGAACCTGAACGACGACAACTGGCTCTGGGGCGGCACGCTCGATCAGATCCAGCAAACGATCATGTATGGCGTCCGCAATGGATCGGACCAGGCCCGCGGCGGCGGAAGCACCGCAGGCATGCCCGAGCGTGCAAGCGTTCTGAAGCCCGATCAGATCAACGACGTGGCTGAGTATGTGCTTTCGCTCTCCAAACGTTCGACCGACGCCGCAGCGGCAGAACGTGGCAAGGCCATATTCTCTGGCGACGGCGGCTGCAACGCTTGTCACGGGGACGACGCCAAGGGCAACCAGGAGCTTGGCTCCGATAACCTGACCGCTGGCATCTTCCAGTGGGGCGGCACCAAAGCCGACATCGTACAGACGATCACCAATGGCCGCGCGGGCGTCATGCCAGTGTGGGCGGGCAAACTCAGCCCCGCAACCATAAAGGAACTCGCCGTGTACGTGCACTCGCTCGGCGGCGGCCAATAAAGCTCAATAGATGGCCGGGTTCGCCCGGCCATCTCACAAAGGCGGCTACGCCTGCAGCCGATGCCAAATGACGCAGTTGCGGCTGGGCTTTAGGACAATACATAGGGTTTTGGGCATGTGATTTCTGCGACTGCCCCTTTCCTGGCCCCGGAGTATATTATGACGGATCTGCAATCTGTTTCCCCGCCCTCCCAGGAAGCCGCACCGGGCGTTCCCAAGATCGACGCGAAGGCCGTAAACGCGAAGGACAACCGCTCGCTTTACAAGTCGCGCGAGCCCATCTACCCGAAACTGGTTCACGGCAAGTTCCGCACCATCAAATGGGCGGTCATGATCGTATCGCTTGGCATCTATTACGGCTTACCCTGGATCCGGCTCGATCGTGGCCCCGGCCTTCCCGATCAGGCCTTCCTGCTCGATTTTGCCCATCAGCGGCTTTATTTCTTCTGGCTCGAAATCTGGGCGCAGGAGTTTTATTACGTTACTGGCATTTTGGTACTGTCGGCGCTTGCCCTGTTCCTTGTTACCGCGCTGGCCGGACGGGTGTGGTGCGGCTATGCTTGCCCCCAGACGGTGTGGACCGATCTCATGATCATGCTCGAGCGCCTCTGGCAGGGCGATCGCAACGCGCGCATGCGGCTCGCCAAAGCGCCGTGGTCGTTCAATAAGCTCTGGCGGATTGGGGGAACCCATCTGAGCTGGCTTCTCGTTGGCCTTTTGACCGGCGGCGCTTCCATCTTCTATTTCCGGGACGCCCCTACGCTCGCCGTGGAGCTCGCGCATTTCGACGCCCCCTCGCTCGCCTACATCTTCATTGGCATTTTTACGCTTTCGACCTATCTGCTCGGCGGGCTCGCCCGCGAGCAGGTCTGCATCTATATGTGCCCCTGGCCGCGCATTCAGGGCGCCATGTTCGACGCCGACTCGCTGCTCGTCACCTATCGCGGCTTCAGAGGGGAGCCGCGCGGGCCCCACAAAAAAGGGCAGAGCTGGGAAGGTCGCGGGGATTGCATCGACTGCGGACAATGCGTGGCCGTCTGCCCCACGGGCATCGACATACGCCACGGCGCTCAGCTCGAATGCATCGCTTGCGCGCTTTGCATCGACGCCTGCGACGAGATCATGGACAAGGTTGGCCGGCCGCGGAAGCTGATCGCTTACGACAGCTACCGCAATCTTCAAGCCGAATCGCATGGCGACCGCGTCCCCTTACGGATAATCCGGCCCCGGACCATGCTCTATACCGGCGTCTTCGCGCTGGTGACCGCGGTCATGCTGTTCGGCCTGACGCACAAGACGGTGCTCGATGTGAACGTGGTCCCGGACCGCAACCCGCTGTTCGTGCAGGTAAGCGGCGGCGGCATCCGCAACGGCTTCACCGTGCGCATTCTCAACAAGCTGCATTCAACGCGCGAATTCGCGCTGAGCGTGGCGGGCCTCAAGGATGCCCGCCTTACTTATGTGGGCGTGGAAGGCAAAGACCCGCTCATCGAGGTGAAGCCCGACGACGTGCGCTCCTTTAAGGTTTATGTGACCATCCCCGGCGACGAAGCCGCAAAATTGCCGGCCTCGGCGAATATCGGCTTTATCGTGCGCGACACCGGCGACGGTACGGAAACGAAACGCAGCACCAACTTCAGAGGACCAGGACAGTGAGCGTACTTGCTATGGAGACCCGCCTAAAAGGAAAGCACGTCCTATTCATCCTGCTTGGCTTCTTCGGCATCATTTTCGCAGTGAACGGCTATTTTGCCTATTCCGCGCTCAGCACGCTCCCTGGGGAGGAACGCGGCGCCACCTATGAAGCGGGCTTGCACTATAACGCCACGCTCGCGGAGGACCGCGCCCAGGAGGCGTTGCATTGGTCCCATAAAGCGCAGATTATGCCGGGCTCAAGCCTTTCCGTCGCTGTGGTGGACGCTGACGGTTCGCCGGTTGCCGGCCTTTCCATTGACGGGTGGCTGGAGCGGCCCGCGACGGAAGGCACCGACCATAGACTGACCTTCACCGAGGTGGCCGCGGGGCGCTATGAGGCTGTGGACGGTGCTCCTGAAGCAGGCGCCTGGATATTGGCGTTTAAGGCGCAGAAAGCTCGCCCCGGCAGCGAACCCGCAGTTTATCGCGCAAAGGAGCGTCTATGGATCGAGCCGGGGCACTGAGCGTTTCTGAGACCGCTGCCGTAGATGCGGACGTTGGCTTCTCTGGGCTGGGGGCCGGCAGCAACGCAAATTCCTTGGCTTTGGAGAGCACGGCTAAGGCCGGAACGGTTCATCCGGCCGTCCAAACCGTAACGCTCGCCGTCGAAAACATGGTCTGCGGCGGCTGCATGCGCAAAGTTGAGAATGCGCTGGCTGGTGTGCCAGGCGTGATCTCGGCGAGAGCAAATCTATCGGCCAAGCGCGCCACCGTTGTTTTCGGGAACCAGGAAGCGGCCGGTGCAGGGACGCTTATCGACGCCTTAGGCGCAGTGGGCTTTCATGCTGCCGAGCTAGCACCCGAAGCGATCGAAACCCAGCAGGACAATGGCCGCCGTTTCCTAAGCCGCCTCGCAGTGGCAGGCTTTGCCGCCATGAACATCATGCTGTTTTCCGTTTCGGTCTGGGCCGGAGCGGGAGCTGACGACTTAACGCACGCATTATTCCATTGGATTTCCGCGATCATCGCGTTGCCAACCGTGGCCTATGCCGGACAGCCATTCTTCAGCTCCGCGTGGGAAGCCCTTAAGCGCCTCCGCCTCAACATGGATGTGCCGATCTCGCTGGCCATTCTCCTTTCGACCGCGATGAGCCTAGTCCAGACGATCAGGGGCGAAGGCCAAGTTTACTTCGATGCGGGCGTCACCCTTCTGTTCTTCCTGCTCATTGGCCGCTATCTCGACGCGCGCGTCAGAACACGCGCACGCGGCGCCGCCGAGAACCTTCTAAGCCTCAAGGCCCAGTGGGCCTACGTGATCGGTAGCGGCGGTTCTGTCGAACGCCTGCCATCGAGGCTGGTAGAACCCGGGATGCGCATTGCGGTTGCCGCGGGCGAGCGTTTCCCGGCCGACGGAGTGATCGTGCACGGTGCAACATCCGTAGACGAGAGCCTGATCACCGGCGAGACCTTGCCGCGTGAAGCGCAGGTGAACGCTACCGTCTACGCAGGCTCGGTCAATCTCGGTGCGCCCGTGGAGATGGAAGCGCGCGCCGCGGAAGCGGATACGCTGCTCGCACAAATCGCGCGGCTGATGGAGACTGCGGAGCAGGCGCGCGGGCGCTACGTCCGGCTTGCCGACCGCGCCGCAGCCCTCTACGCGCCTGCGGTCCACACGCTCGCCGCCTTGGCCTTCGCCGGCTGGATGATCTCAGGCGCCGGCTGGGCATATTCGCTCACCATCGCCATCGCTGTGCTCATCATCACCTGCCCATGCGCGCTGGCACTCGCGGTGCCCGCCGTGCAGGTGGCCGCGTCCGCCCGGCTTTTCGACCGGGGTATTCTCCTGAAGGCCGCGGACGGGCTGGAACGGCTCGCAGAAGTGGACACTGTCATCTTCGATAAAACGGGGACACTGACAGCGGGGGTTCCCTCGCTTGCGAGCGGCGCAGCAATCGGGGACGCAGACTTAAAAGCCGCCGCGGCGCTTGCCTCATCGAGCCGCCACCCCTATGCGCAAGCTGTCGTTGCTGCCGCCAGGCAACGCTTTGGCAGCGTGCAGGCTGCTTCCGGCGCCGAAGAAACGCCCGGCGCAGGTTTGCGCCGGTTTTCGGAGGCTGGCGAGGAGCGGTTGGGCTCGGCGTCGTGGTGCAGTGTGGCGCCGGAGGAAGCAGCCTCTGCCTCGTTGTGGTACGCGCGGCCGGGTGCCAAGCCCATTGCATTTAAGTTCGAAGACAGGCTTCGCGAGGATGCAGGGCAAACCGTCGCAGCGCTAAAGGGCGCGGACTATCGTATTGTGCTGCTCTCGGGCGACCGTGAAGCTTCGGTGACCGCCGCCGCTGGCGCCGCAGGCATCGCCGATTGGCACGCTGGGTTGCAGCCGCAGGAGAAGATCGAGCGCGTCGATGCGCTGAAGGCCGAGGGCCACAGTGTCCTCATGGTTGGCGACGGACTGAACGATGCTCCCGCCTTGGCGGCAGCCAACGCCTCGATATCCCCGTCGACGGCCGCGGATGTAAGCCAAACAGCCTCCGACGCGGTGTTTCAAGGAGCCAAGCTTATGGCAGTCGTTGAACTTCTGGCGACCGCTCGCAAGGCCAGAGCCATGGCGTTCCAGAACTTCGCAATTGCTTTTGGCTATAATGTGCTTTTCGTGCCTCTGGCCGTGGCGGGTCTCGTGACGCCGCTCATCGCAGCCATCGCCATGTCGACCTCTTCCATCATCGTTACCGTGAATGCCTTTCGCCTGCGGACGGCGAAGCTGGAGTTATCGCTATGACGTCTCTTGTCTGGCTCATTCCTGCGGCGCTCTTCCTGGGCGGCATGGGGCTTGCGGCCTTCCTTTGGGCGCTCAAATCCGGCCAATATGAGGATTTGGAAGGCGCGGCCTATCGGGCTCTTGAGGACGAACCGCCCGCGCCGCGCAGTTCTCCCAAGCCTCACGCTTCCGCTGAGCCTCGGCGGCGGGGCCTGACGTAACGGCTCTTGAGCCCGGGGACCTTCTCGGTTAGCTTAATCCTTCCCATAAGGGATCCGCGGTAATGGCGGGGCGGCTTCCTTCCGGAAACAAGAGCCGCAGATTTTTGTCTTGAAAGACGTGAACGGATCAATGTCCAGCTATTCACCTGCCCGTGCAATTTACGAGATGACAATTAGTCTCTTGGAAACAAACATGCGCCTCGCGGAAAACTTGGCGGCCATGGTGACAGGGGCCAAAATACCGGGAGCGAAAATGCAAGCGGAAGCACCAGCAAAAAAGCTAGACCAAGAGACTGCGGCCGGCGATGTGAAAAGCGGCGGCACGGGGGCCGGCCCAAAATATGTCTACCGCTTCGGTGCGGGCAAGGCAGATGGCTCCGCGGGAATGAAGAACCTGCTTGGCGGCAAGGGCGCGAACCTCGCCGAGATGGCCAACCTCGGCTTGCCGGTTCCCCCGGGGTTCACGATCACGACGGAGGTTTGCACCGCGTATTACGCGAATGGCCGGAAGCTTCCCGAGGGACTGCACGCCGGCGTGCAGGCTGCGGTCGCAGAAATTGGCTCGGCCGTCGGTGCTGGATTCGGAGACGCCAAGAATCCCCTTCTCGTTTCTGTCCGCTCCGGCAGCCGCGCGTCCATGCCAGGGATGATGGACACCATCCTTAATCTCGGTCTCAACGACGAAACCGTCGAAGGGCTTGCCGCACGTTCTGGCGACCGCCGTTTTGCTTACGACAGTTACCGGCGCTTCATCCAGATGTATTCGAGCGTCGTTCTCGATGTGAAACATCACGATTTTGAAGAAATTCTCGAACACTACAAGCATCAGAATGGCTACGATCTCGACACCGAGCTTACTGCCGAAGATTGGCGGGATGTAATCGCTGGTTATAAGCAGGCGGTGCAGGACAAGCGCGGCCGCCCATTCCCGCAAGATATCAATGAGCAGCTTTGGGGTGCCATCGGCGCGGTTTTCGATAGCTGGAACAACCAGCGGGCCATCAAGTACCGTCAGCTCAACAACTTGCCCGAAAGCTGGGGCACCGCCGTCAACGTTCAGGCCATGGTCTTCGGCAACCGCGGCGATTCCAGCGCGACAGGCGTCGCTTTCACCCGCAATCCCGCCACTGGCGATAAGCGGCTTTACGGGGAGTTCCTGGTGAACGCCCAGGGCGAGGACGTGGTGGCGGGCATCAGGACTCCGCAGGCGATCACCGAGGCTGCGCGGCAAGAAAGCGGAAGCGATAAGCCGTCGCTCGAAGCGCTCATGCCGGAAGCCTTCGGGGAATTCAAACGTATCTGCGAGACCCTGGAGCGGCACTACCGCGACATGCAGGATGTCGAGTTCACGATCCAGGAAGGCAAACTCTGGATGCTCCAGTGCCGCAACGGCAAGCGCACGACGCCGGCGGCGCTCAAAATAGCGGTCGATATGGTGCGCGACGGGCTCGTTACGAAAGAGGAAGCCGTAACCCGCATCGAGGCGGCGCAGCTCGATCAGCTCCTTCACCCGACGATCGATCCATCGGCCAAGCGCAACATCATCGCGAAGGGGCTTCCCGCCTCGCCGGGCGCGGCATGCGGCGAGATCGTTTTCTCGCCCGACGATGCCGAGAAGCTTAAAGCCCAAGGCAAGATTGTGATCCTCGTTCGCGCTGAAACGAGTCCGGAGGACATCCACGGTATGCATGCTGCGGCCGGCATTCTCACGGCGCGGGGCGGCATGACGAGCCACGCCGCCGTGGTTGCCCGGGGCATGGGCAGGCCGTGCGTGTCGGGTGCGAGCTCTCTGCGCATCAATCTTGAGCAGCGGACGCTATCCGCGGGCGGCGTGACTCTCAAGGAAGGAGACCGGATCACCATCGACGGTTCCACCGGCCAGGTGATCGAAGGCGAAGTTACGATGCGCCAGCCTGAGCTCACCGGCGACTTCGGAACGCTGATGGAGTGGGCGGACCATTTGAGGCGCATGAAGGTCCGGACCAATGCCGACACCCCGGCGGACGCCGCTCAGGCGCGCAAGTTCGGTGCCGAGGGCATCGGCCTTTGCCGCACCGAGCATATGTTCTTCGACACAGACCGCATCATGGCCATGCGCGAGATGATCGTGGCCCCGGACAAGGAAGGCCGGCGCTCGGCGCTGGCGAAAATCTTGCCGATGCAACGGCAAGACTTCATCGAGCTGTTCAAGATCATGGCGGGCCTTCCAGTGACGATCCGCCTGCTCGACCCGCCGCTTCATGAATTCCTTCCCCATGGCGAGCACGAAATAAACGATCTGGCAAGAGCACTGAATATGGAGGGGTCCGCCTTGCGCGCCCGCCTGCTCTATCTCAAAGAGCAAAATCCCATGCTCGGACATCGCGGCTGCCGGCTTGCCATCACCTACCCCGAAATCGCCGAGATGCAGGCACGGGCTATTTTTGAGGCCGCCGTTGCTGTGAGCAAAAGCACTGGCGCAGCCGTCGTGCCGGAGGTGATGATCCCGCTGATCGCAACCAAGGCGGAGTTCGACATCTTGAAGGCGGTCATCGACAAAATTGCGAAGGAAGTGGAAGCCGCAACCGGCACGCCGTTCACCTATCACGTTGGAACGATGATCGAGCTGCCGCGAGCTGCGCTCAGGGCAGGCGATATCGCTCAGACCGCTGAGTTCTTCTCTTTCGGGACGAACGATCTCACGCAAACCACTTACGGCCTCAGCCGCGACAACTCGGGCACCTTCCTCGGCGATTATCTTTCACAAGGCATTTTCGAGACCGATCCGTTCGTCTCGCTCGATACCGAAGGCGTGGGAGAACTCGTGCAGATCGCAGCAGAACGCGGCCGGAAAACGCGGCCAGCATTGAAGCTTGGAATTTGCGGCGAGCATGGCGGCGATCCGGCTTCCATCGCCTTCTGCGAAACTGCCGGGCTCGATTATGTCTCGTGCTCGCCGTTCCGGGTGCCCGTTGCCCGTCTGGCCGCGGCGCAGGCGGCGGTGCGGGCGAGGGGCGGGGGAGGAAGCTCCTCTACCGCATGACGGCGGCCGTGTCCGCCGCGGGCCGGCATCGGGAGATGGGCACGCCCCGGGGGCCTGCGCTTCAAGCGCCGCCAATACCAAGACCGCAACAGGCATCGATCACAGTTCTCAACAGTAGATCGTGGGGGGCGGGTTTGACGAGAACGTGGGCTTCGGGCCATTGGCGCTTGAGGCCATCCGGGTCGCCATGCCCAGTATAGAACACGATCCCGGCGCCCCGATTCCTAAGCACCTGCGCAGCCGGAAAAACAGGGCCATCGCGCAGTGCGACATCGAGAACGCCACAAGACGGGCACTCCGCCAGAACCAACGCTAAAGCATGCTTAAGCGTCGTGGCGGGCCCAATGACACAGGCGCCGGCCTGGCGCAGCAGGCTAATCATATCGAACGCGAGAATCGCGTTGTCTTCGGCCACAAGAACGCGAGCGCCGCTCAATGGCTGGGTTTCAATCGGTATTGGCATTGTGCAGCGCAAGCTAAGAGTTGCGCATCGCACAATGATTGACCTGGATCAAGAAATGCTGGGGCAGAGCGCCGCATGGGCGGCAGCGGGGTCAGGAAATGAGCTGTAACGACGCTACGCGCTCATAATATTCGCTGCCGCGCATCAAATCCTGGTGCGTTCCCAGAGCTTTTACGGTTCCACCCTCGATCAGCGCGATCTTGTCGGCTTGCCTTACCGTGGAGATACGGTGCGCGATGACGAGAATGGTCTTTCTTCCCGCTTGGCTGTGCATATAGCCGCGAATAAGCTCCTCATTGTCGGCGTCGAGCGCGGACGTGACCTCGTCGAAAAGCAGGATCGGCGCATCCTTGATGATGGCCCGCGCTATGTTGAGCCGCTGTGCCTGCCCACCCGAAATCAAAGCTCCGAGTTCGCCAACATTGGACTCGTAGCCCTGGGGAAGGCTCGCAATGTAATCGCTGAGACCAACCTGCCTGCATGCCTCATCGAGCTTTTCCTGCGGCACGTCCGCGTGTCTTAAGGTCAGGTTCTCCCGGACGGTGCCGCTGAAAATGAAGTTCGATTGACCGACGTAAGAGATCAGATCACGGAGGACGGTCACTGGGATTGTTTCGATCGCCTTCCCGCCGACGAGGACCTGCCCGGACTGGTGGGTATGAAAGCGAAGCAGGAGCGAAAATACCGTCGATTTGCCCGCTCCTGAGGGGCCCACAAGAGCGATCATGTCGCCCGGCTTAACGTCGAGCGACAAGCCCTTTAGAACTTCTGCGCCATCCTTATAGGCGAAACGGACATCCTTCATCGCGATTGCCATGCCGCCCTCAGGCATAGCGTGAATTTCGGACGGCGCTGCGGCTGGTTCCTCCTGATCGGGGTCGTTATCCTCAAGCAGAGCGTGCACCATCCCGACGCCGACCAGCGATGTCTTCAGGGAGATGCGAAGCTGGCTTAGGCGCCGGGCCGGATCGAGCGCGAGCAAAAGCGCAGTGATGAAGGAAAGGAAGGTACCGGGGTCATAATTGCCGTAAACGGAGCGGTATCCGGCATAAAGGATCACGAGGCCAATGCCCGCTCCCCCGACCGTATCGACAATCGGGACGGGTGCGGCCTGCAGCGCGGAGACCCGGTTGGAGCGGTCCTTGATGTCTTCAATGGCGCCGCCGGCTTCGGATTCGATAATTGGCTCGAGGTTGTAGGACTTTATGACCCTTATTCCCTGTACAACTTCGCGCACATTCTTGTTCAGCTCGGCAACGGAAAGCATCTCCTGCCTCATCAGCACCTTGATGCGCTTGAGGAGGCGCGTGATGGCAAGAAACACGATCGGCACGGCTAGCAGGCAGATCAGCGTGAGGGGCAAGTCCTGGGCGATCATCACGGCCAGCAGCGAGACCACAGTCGATGCATCGCGAGCCCCGTTTAAAACGACCAGATTGAGGATGGTGCCGAAGGATGCCGCGCCCATGTTGACGCGCATCGTAAGGTCATCGGAGGTATAGCGCTCAAAAAAGCGCACGCGCTGCCGAAGAATGTGCGCAAACATCCGCCTCTGTGTGCGCGCGACCGTATCGTTTGCAATACGCGCCGACAGCACCGACTGCCAATAGGACGACGCGCCCTTGGCTATGAAGAGCCCCACGATCGCAAGAAAAAGAGGGATCAGAAAATCGCCCTGCTTCTTCACGAAGAAGTCGTTGACGACATCGCGCACGAGCCACGCCGCCGTGGCGGTTGCGGAGGAGGAGATGGAAATCAGTACGAGGATGAGGCCATACTTGTATTTGTACAGCGGAAAGTACGATTTGAATATAGAGAGAAACAGTTGGAAATCGCCGTCTCCGAACATGGCGAAGAAGGAGCGGAGTTTTGAATTGAATATAGTCATCCATCGAACCCGTGTGCCGTGCCGTCTGCAGAGACGGCGAACTTAAGCCGCGGCATAGAATTAAACAAGAAGGCGGTCAAGACGTAAATCGGCCTCTCCTAGACTGGCGCAGGACAGGCGTTCAGGACCTCAAAGCCGTCTTTTTCTAGCGTTTCAGCGGGCTGCGTGCTAAGCCTACCGCGAACTGGATAGGATGTGGCGATGGCTGTCCTCCTGGCCGGCGGGGCTGGATATATCGGTTCGCACATGGTCAAGCGCCTTCTTGAGGAAGGTGAGCCGGTTGTTGTGCTTGATAATCTGTCGTCCGGTTATCGCGACGCCGTTTTAGGTGGCGATTTCGTCGACGGAGATTTCGGTTCGGGCGAGATCTTGCGCGATCTGTTCAAGACCTACAGCATCGACGCCGTTATGCACTTTGCCTCCTTCATTCAGGTTGGCGAATCCGTCACAGCTCCCTTGAAATACTACATCAACAATGTAGCGAACACGCTCCAGCTCCTGAATACGATGATCGAGTGCGGGATCGCCAACTTTGTGTTCTCGTCTTCGGCGGCAGTGTATGGCAATGCCTGTGCCGGCCCGCTTAAGGAGGATCACCCTTGCGCGCCAATAAACCCTTACGGCAGAACGAAACGGATCGTCGAGGAGGCACTTCTCGATTTCAGCCGCGGACATGGGCTCAAATACTTTTCACTTCGCTATTTCAATGCCGCCGGCGCGGACCGGGAAGCCAGGATCGGCGAGCGGCATAGCCCGGAAACCCATCTCATTCCGCTCGTGCTGCAAGCCGCCTCCGGGCGCCGCGATGCCATAACCGTCTTCGGCCGCGATTATCCGACCCCAGACGGCACCTGCATACGCGATTACGTGCATGTGGAGGATTTGTGCGAGGCGCATCTATTGGCGTTGCGGGCGCTTCGGCGCGGCCATCGGGGCGGCTTTTTCAATTTGGGAAATGCGCAAGGGTTTAGCGTCAGCGAGGTGATAGGCGTGGCCCGGCAGGTGACTGGAAAACCGATCGAGGCGATCGAGGCGGAACCGCGTGCGGGCGACCCCGCGGTCTTGATTGCCGACGCTCGAAATGTTCATCTCTCGCTCGGCTGGCGCCCAAAAAGGGCGGATCTGAACTGCAAAAAGGCAGGCTTTGGTGAGCCGAAGGCGAAGTTCAGCGCTCGAAGCGGAAGTTCGCTCTATGCAGCGCTGACGAGGTCGAACCAGTCGTCCTCTGAGATTATTTTCACGCCAAGCTCTTCGGCTTTTTTGAGCTTGGAGCCGGCACCCGGGCCGGCAACAACGTAAAGCGTGCTTTTGGAGACGGACCCCGACACTTTCGCTCCAAGCCGTTCGGCTTGCGCCTTGGCTTCGTCGCGGGTCAACCTTTCGAGCTTGCCGGTGAAAACCACGGTAGCGCCAGCGAGCTTCGACGCCGTCACATCGGACTTATAATCCTCCACAGTCAGCTCCCGCATAAGCCCGGCCACAACCTCCTGGTTGTGCGGCTCATCGAAGAAATCCGCAACGGATTGCGCGACCACATCGCCGATGCCGCCGATGTCGTTCAGCCGCTCGACAGCGCCGGGCTCCTCCATAGCACGGCGGAACTCTTCCAGCGATCCGAAGGTCTTTGCCAAGAGCCTCGCGTTTGTTTCGCCCACATGCCGGATGCCCAGCGCAAAGATGAACCGTTCTAGCGAAATAGTGCGCCGCACTTCGATAGCGGCGAACAGGTTCGCGGCGGATTGCGGACCCCAGCCTTCCTTTTCGGCGAGCGGGGGCAGCGACACGCCATCGCGAGCTTTCAGCGTGAAGATGCCGGCGGGCGCGCGGACACGCCCCTCGTCGAAGAAGGCCTGGATGTGCTTCTCGCCGAGCCCCTCGATATCGAAGGCGTGCCGGGACACGAAGTGGCGCAGGCGTTCCACCGCTTGCGCGGGACAAATGAGTCCGCCCGTGCAGCGGCTCACGGCGTCGAGCTTGCCGGTCTTCTCGTTCATCTCGCGGACGGCGTGGCTGCCGCAAACCGGACAGGTGGACGGGAACACGAAGGGCAGCGCGTCTGGCGGGCGTTTCTCAAGAACTGCGCCCAGGATTTGCGGGATCACATCGCCCGCGCGTTGCACAATGACAGTATCGCCGATGCGGATGTCCTTGCGCGCGATTTCGTCCTCGTTGTGCAGCGTCGCATTTTGCACTACCACGCCGCCCACCGTGACGGGCTCCAGTTTCGCGACGGGCGTCATCGCGCCGGTGCGGCCCACCTGGATTTCGATGCCGCGCAAGATCGCGGTGGCCTTCTCGGCCGAGAATTTGTGCGCAGTTGCCCAGCGCGGCGTGCGGGAGATAAAGCCCAGCCGCTCCTCCAAATCGAGACGGTCCACCTTATAGACCACGCCGTCGATATCGAAGCCGAGGCCCGCTCGGTTCAACTCGATCTCGCGATAG
>CAWCTL010000002.1:0-1557406 GCA_963798575.1 uncultured Alphaproteobacteria bacterium
AAGAACCGCACCCCATCCTGGGTGACAAGGCGGGCAAATCAAATTCTTTGGCAAAGCCACCAACACTGGAGGTGGCTTTATGGTACGAACGCTTTGGGATGTTCTTGGCTCAATCGCGGACCGGCGGGGCCGCAAAGGACGGCAGTTTCCGTTGCAGGCGATCCTTGCCATCGCGGTTGCAGCGATGCTTGCTGGGGCCAACGATCTGCGCGCTATTTTCCGCTGGGGGCGGCGGCTGAAACCGGAGGCGCTAGCGCTGTTCGGCATTGAGCGTGCGCCGTGTCATGCCACTTATCACTATGTTTTTCAATCGCTTGATGGCAATGCCTTGGCCATGGCTCTTGGCGGGTTCGCCGGTGGCGGTACCGTGCCGGGACATATTGCCATTGACGGCAAGACGCTGAAAGGCAGCCGCCGGCTCGACGCCAAGGCGCTGCATGTCCTCTCCGCTTTCGCCACCGCGCTGTCCGCGGTCATCGGCGATATTGTGGTGGAGCCCGGCCAGAACGAAATCACCGCCGCGCTGGCGTTCTTGAAGGACTTACCGCTGGAGGGGGCGGTGATCACCGGCGATGCGATGTTCTGCCAGCGCGAAATCTGCCAGGCCATCGATGATGGCAAAGGCGATTATCTGTTTGTTGTTAAGGACAATCAGCCAGAACTGAAAGCCAGTATCGCCGAAAGCTTCGGCGACCTTTCCCCCCTCCGGCCCCGCCGTTCTGCCGCCTGATTTGAAGACGGCAGAAACAGTTGAGAAAGGGCATGGCCGCCTGGAAATACGCAAAATCGCGGTTAGCGCCGAGGTCGTCCCCCATCTCGAATGGCCTGGCTCCGCCCAGGTTGCGCGCGTCGAACGCATCCGCGAGATAAGCGGAAAAGTCAGCACGGAGACCGCCTATATCGTCACCAGCCTGACCGCCGCCGAGGCCGGTCCCGAACGCTTGCTGGACCTGTCCCGCACACATTGGGCCATAGAAAACCGGCTCCACTACGTGCGCGATGTATCGTTCAACGAGGATCGCTGCCGCGTCCGCTCAGGAGCACGCGCACTTGCCGCCATCCGCAACCTTGTCCTGTATCTCATCCGCTCCCGCGGCATGTCCGTGCCTGAGGCAAGAGAAAATTACCGGGAGGATCGCGCTCGGGCCATCGCCCTCGTCACGGGATGCATTCTTTGAATGGCCCTGGCCGGTAGCGGGCCCGTAGGAGCCCGCTACCGTTCCCTCAATAATCGGGCAGCGGGGGCTCCGGAGACCCGCCGCGATGCCCGATTGAACCGGGCGCGTCCGTAATCAGGCGGCGCGCTGCTCGCGCTTGCAGGGTTGGAAGAACTGCAAGTTGGGGCAAAAATCCGGGCTTCCGGCTTCGAAGCCGTAGCCGTCAAGCCAGCGCAGGCAATCGCCGATCGTGGTACAGGACAAGCATCTGGATCGCGCCTCGGCGTAAGTCTCACCGCCTGCCGAGCGGATCAGGGCTGCCGGATCGACATCGAGCCGGCACATCATCTGGTGCATGCGAACGGCTTGGCGTTCCACGGAGCGATAGAATTGCTGCCTCATTCGGCGCCTCCCTGCGCTTGTTTCTTCCCTTGCAGCTAGTTTATTACGATCTTAGCTTTTGAACATCCAAGGACTCCTAAAGCAAAGCTTCCTTGATCTAGATCAACGGGGAATGCTGTCTTGGCGAGATTTTGGAGAAACGCTGCAATAAGCTTACTTGGATAGCGCGCCTGTTGCTGCATTCATTATCCCGCTGCAGCCGATTGTCGCGTTCCTCACGGGCATTCTTCTCCGTCGAAAGCTCCGAACTATGTTGTGGCAATCAACCTATCGTCATCGGGATTCCCGGGCTTGGGGGATCCCGGCTGCTTCAGGGGAACGTTTCGCCGCTTTGAGCGATTTTGCCAGCTCAGTTGGCTACCCAGGGCACGTGCCGTGTTTTTGGGGATAGATGCCACCTTATGGGCACGAATTCAGTTCGCGTTCACGGTGGCCTTTCATATCGTCTTCCCAGCGTTCACGATCGGGCTGTCGTCTTACATAGCCGTGCTCGAAGGCACCTGGTTCTTCGGCGGCGATGGCCCTGTTCCTGCTCTGCTTCTTGGGGCTTGGCATTTCCACGTCCCCTCATCTGGTGCCACCGGGTCTCACGATCTGGGACGTGGCTGCTGTGCCTCAGCCGCAGATTTTCAGCCTGATTGGCGTGCTTTTATTTTTGCCGCTGACGCTTGCCTACACCGCTTTCGTCTACTGGACCTTCCGCGGCAAGGTGAGCGAAGGCGCCGGCTATCACTAAGGCGCAGATCGCGCTCTGTATTGTGATCACCAGCCGCGCCGATGGTCCTCATAAACCCGCCACCCAATCGCTATTCCAACGAAGGTACATACGATTGCGAACAATTCGAGGGTTTCCAGCATGGCACGCCCCTGAGAAAAGCCCCCTAGCCGCATCGGCGGCCAGGGGAATAAGACAGCCACGATTATTGCGCGGACTGCGAGCGTTGCAACGTTTAGGTTGTATTAACCTTTACGCGGCCAGGAAGGGTTGCAGGTAAGCGAAGGCGCCGGCTATCGCTAATGAGAGTCGCGGCAGGAACCATTCAAGATTCCAGGCGGTTATCCCGCCAAAGGTTCTGTGCCATCCGGCGCGGCGCTCCGAGCAAACTTTCCTATCCTCGGGTCACCCTCGGGACGGTTGTAAAAGGCCGATTGCCGACGAAGTGTTCCAAAGCGTTATTAGATCTGTACGTCCGCTTCCGAATCTTTTAGCGGGTGTCGTCGGCGATTGCGGTGATTTGGCGGTCGGGACCAGATTCAGACATTCACTTACGCCAATTGGAAGCGTGGGCGCTCCATTGAGCAGATTGCGTATTGCTCAGAACATCCCGTCGTCAGTTTTCTGGCTCAGCGATTTCGACGCCGGGAATCTCGATGAACCAGACGCTGATCCGTCGCAAGGCTCTCTCTTGCTGTTTCTGGCGACCCTTGGTCGGCTTGCCATCCTTTTTCCAGATTTGGCCGTGATAAGGATTTTCACGAACCGGATCATAACCCACTAGCAAGCCGGCGTCGCGGACCGGCCCCACACTCAACTGCAGCGAGCCGTACCACCTCGGAGTCGTCACATATATATAGGAGGATCTTCACCAGACTCTCGTATGAAACGCTCAAGATCGACGGACATACCTTCGTAAGGGGCATAGTATGTCTTAAATGCAAGCGAAGAAATCCGGCGTACTCCATTGGGATAGTCAGAAATTTGTTTGTCTGAAATCCGGCGGATAACAATATCGTTTGGTTGCAGCGCCTCATGATCGTGCGGCAAGGTGTTACCCTGCTCATCTTTTATGGGCGGTTCTGGCAATTTAGGGCGCTCGGCTAAGCTCGCGGATCGGACGAAGGAGCGGCCCAAGGTCCCCTTGTATATATTCCTCTTGACCAAGCGCACCCGTTGCTTGATCGCGGAACCAAACATCGACATCGAACGGCGCGCGCACATGAATCTCGAGATCCACATCGGTCGTGTGCCACTCCATTTGTAAGTCTCCCTGAGCACCTGGAATAAACTGGGGCTTCATAGTTTTTTCGGTACAGGTGTTCTCAAGTATCTGCAAGGCAAAATAGGCACTGGGAAGCGACACCGGCTGCCCTTGGTACCCGTCCCAGCCTCGCTCTAATCGACAAAGTTCCTGAAGCTCCTCCAAAGCCGCCTCTATCCAAGGAAAACGTGGAGCTTGGACCACGCGACGAATCACGCTCCCCGAGAAGGCTGCGATCGAGTCACTTTGGGAGGTTAGCGGTTCCCTGAACGATTGCGTCTCAGCACGCGCCGAGGTCTTTCTCAGTAAAGCAGTTGTCATATAACCATTTCCCAGTCCGAATGAGCTTTTTCCGTTGTCAGTGTTGCGAAGGAGGTCACTATTGTTTCCCGCCCGTGACGCAGAAAGCTTATAGCATCCTCGATGCGTGTCCCACGGGGCGCTCCCCTAACCGTCAGGGTAAAATTAATGAGCTTCCGCTGTTCCACGCCGACAGCGCTGCTGGTTTCGACTATTAACCGCCCAAAGGCCCTTCCTTCGGGTCCGAGGAGCGTTCGGCGGAAGATCATATTCACGTCAGCAGGAGCTTCGACGAATCTCAAAAAAGTCAGCCAGTCCGATGGATTGGGCTCACTTTCTGTTACGCTCGAATAGATATGATTGACGTAGGTGATCTCACACTGATTGATATCAAGTTGTTTTTTTCCGTACGACGCAAGGCGGCGCTCAAGAATATTCAACTCGTTTTCGAACTTTTCTATAATAAGTTCAAACCTGGGATACAGGTTGTTTTTACCAGGCACTCTCCTCCAGTTGTGAAGAAAACGGTCAGGCTGGAACTGCAACAACTCAGCTTGGTCTATGGAAGTGAACAAATACCGAGGGTGGCCGCCCACGCCAATGAAGTTGAAACTGATTTGTGGTCCAAAAGGCGTCCCGAAAGTCTCAAAGCTGGGGGCTAACGGTGGCTGCTCCTGTACCCCCGGGTAGACTTGCCTAAAAAGTTCCCAGACATCATGAGCGTCAATTGAGCGATAAGTTGGGGGCGGAGCAAACTGCACCCCGACGATCATTTCATTCAGCGGAGGCTTATCGAAGTCAGGTAGGTGGCTTGGGCGAAGCTGTGTCATATTCCAAGTTTGCCCCGTTGTTCCTTAAAACCAGCTTAATCTCGTCGTGCTTGGTTTTCATCCCTGCTGGTATCAACACATAGCACACGAAATATCGAACTCAATACTTTTACCCCGTTTGCACCAGCACGCCGGTACCGCCCCGTTCATAAACGAGGGTTGATGGCGGGATCGGATCAGAGACGGCTTAGTTTTAGCCTTTTTTGGAGAAGACCGCGTTCGATCCAGAAGCTGCCTTGCTGTGCATGGGGCCGCGAGGAAACTGGCACAGCCGCTCCCGACCCCATAGCTCCCTTTCCGGCTAGCGATAAAAGAGGTGCCCGCAAAGCCAGCGGCATGCGTTAGCGAAACAACAATGTTTGTTCAGACGCGGCGCTGCCAGATATCCGGATTGCGGGAAGAATGAAAGCACGCGATGACATATGTCTCGTCAGACGTGAGGCGGAAAGAGCCGATATTCGTTGCGCCATCGTGTGATTAAAATCGGCATGGTAAACGCGGCGGGACTTAAATGACATTTTCGCGCAAACACGCGAATTTTTGGTGTTTTCACCCCCAAAAGTGGATTCCACAAAATCCGTTAATTATCTTTTTGTCACCGCGGTAACCTCGGCGAGACTTTAAAAACGGGGCGGGATACAATCGGTTAATTATCTTTCTGTCACCGCGGTAAGCTTGGCAAAGCTTTAAAAATGGGGCGAAATTTTAGGTTTCGCTAAGAGGCTGGTAAGGTCTTGAGAAAACGTCGGTCTAGGCCTCACGGCTCATAGTCGCGGAGTGCCATCCGCTGGCAAAGCCGGCGATGCTGCTTGGGCTTTCGCGGCGCTTGAACTTCGCGCGGCAGGCATTCAAATTAGCGGAGCGGGCAGCGCGCGCTGTCACCCGCCAACCCGCTTGGAGGCGCCGCATGTTCCCGGGCCGCATTCGCCTTTTTTCGCTGTTCGGCTTCGGCGTCAGCATCGACATCTCCTGGTTTTTCCTGGCGTTTTACCTCGTGCTCACGCTCAGCACGCGCTATTTCCCGGCGGAGGTACCTCACCAGGGCATCCAAGTCTATGCAGCCATGGGGGTGGCGGGCGCATTTGGCCTGTTTCTCTCCATCGTTCTCCACGAGCTGGCGCACGCGCTCGTCGCGCGCAGTTTCGGCCTGCCGATCGGCGGCATCACGCTTTTCATCTTCGGCGGGGTTGCGGAGCTGCGCCAGGAGCCTACAACGCCGCGCTCGGAATTTTGGGTAGCCATCGTTGGCCCGGTCGCCAGCATCGTTATCGCAGGCGCTTGTTTCGCCTTCGCGATTGGCACGGAAGCAGCAGGCTGGCTGCTGATAACCGCTGTGCTGATCTTCCTCATGCTCATCAATACGGTGCTCGCCCTGTTTAATCTCGTACCTGCGTTCCCGCTCGATGGCGGCCGGGTGCTGAGATCCATCATCTGGTGGCGCACCGGGAATTTGAGGCGTGCAACGAGCATTGCGTCGATGTTCGGCACGGTTTTCGGCGCAGTGCTGGTCTTGTCTGGCTTAAGTCAGATCGTCTCGGGCAACACCTTGGGCGGAACCTGGCAGGTCCTTATCGGCATCTTCCTTGCCTCCGCGGCTTACCAGTCGCGCAACCAAACCAATACGGCGCTCAATCTCAAGGGCGTGTCGGTAGCGGACCTGATGGACCGGGCGCCCCTTGCTGCCTCACCCGATGTCACTGTAGAGAGCCTTGTGCGCGACTACTTCTACAGGCTGAACCGCAAATTCATTATCATCGCCGATGAGGGGCAGGCCATTGGCTATGTGGGACCCGGGCAGATCCGGAGCGTTCCGCAGCCGCATTGGCACGATACCTATGCGCGCGCCATCGCCGCCCGCTTCACGCACGACACCGTTGTCTCCCCGGCAGCACCGGCCGTTGAGGCGCTGCGCAAACTGCAAGCGAATGGGATCGGCCATTTGGCCGTGCTTGAAGGCACGAAACTCGCGGGAACGGTCTCGGAGGCAAGTTTCGTAAACTACTTCAGCGTGCGAGAGGAGCTTGCACCGGCAGGCGGGGCGGCGCAGGCCGGAACAGCGCCGCTAAGCCGCTAGCATCCGGTCGACCTCGCGGACGAGGTCTTTCAAATGGATCGGCTTTGACAGGATGCGCGACTGCTTGGGGGCCTCGGGATATTCCTGGAGCGCAACGGCGGCAAAGCCGGTGATGAACATGATCTTCATGCTGGGATGAAGCTCGGAAGCCCGTTTTGCGAGCTCGATGCCGTCCATCTCCGGCATCACGATATCGGTGAGAAGCAGCGTAACCGCCTTCGCTTTCAAGCCCTCGAATGCCTCAGCGCCGTTGCCATAGGAGGCGACCGAGTACCCCGCGCGCTCAAGGGCCTTGGCCAGAAACCGGCGCATCGAATCGTCATCTTCTGCAAGCAGAATCGTTCTCATTGTTTTTTTACTCGCAAGCAACTGACAAAGGCCGTTTCCGGCCCACGAACAACCCGCATCCCGCAAAAGAAAACCGCCGCCCTCACGGCAGAGTCAGGTTTAGCGCATCTTCAGGCAAAATCGAGGCCTTGAATGATTTTAACCTTACCCGGAACAGGATAAGGAAGCCTTCCCGCCGGCTGGGGGATTTTATGGCTTTCTTAAGCTGTGCCTTTGTGGAGCTGCCAGTCGCGGCGAAACGCAAGTGAGCTTGATTAGACTTTCGTCTAATGCAATAGCTTGGTTTGCCGGTCTGTATGAGGATTTGTGTGGTCTGTAGATTGAAGTGGGGCGAAGACGGGGACCATAACGGGGACGCATGCGGCAGTATTTCGGAACTGACCGGAGCGGTTGGGCTTTTATATATTATCCTTATCTGCTTAGGCCTCCTTTTTGTAGCACTTGAAAAGCTGCAGGGGCTTGACCCTTCACCTTCTCAGATCCAGACCCCGCCGGGCGTTTTTCAGACTTTGCTACCCTTCGATGGCGGGCACTGAGGCGTTTGCGATCCGCGCCAGGGGTGCCCGGCCAAGTTTTTGGCACAGGCCATTGCCCAAGATTGACGCTCAAACGCATCAAATGTATATGCAATCGCAGATCGGCTGCTTATGGCAGCTTGGCATGCTTTCACCCAATACATCGGCTCTTTAAGCGCGGGCCGCCGCCTGCGAAGGAATACAGCACATGGCAAATACGAAATCGGCAAAAAAGGCTGCCCGCCAAACGGAACGGCGCACACTCGTCAATAAGTCCCGGCGGAGCCGGATGAGGAACTTCGTGCGCAAGGTAGAGGAAGCCATTGCCGCTGGCGACAAAGCCGCAGCCAATCTGGCGCTGCGCGAGGCTCAGCCGCAAATCATGCGTTCGGCCTCGAAAGGCATTATCCATCAGAACACGGCATCGCGGAAAATCTCGCGGCTGTCCGCTCGCATCAAGGCGATCGGAGATGCTGCGTAGATTCGCCCGCACTGATGCCGATTTGCATCACCTGACTTTTCCGATGCAAACCGGCGCAGTCGCAGCATTTTAAAAAAACTTTTCCTTTTCAATGGCTAACGCTAAAGCCCACTCGGGTTCGCTCCATTTTGAATTTCAAGCGCAGCGCGCATCAATCAAAAAGTGCCCTTTTTGCGAGCAGCGGCAGCGTGGCAGGAATCGTTAACGATTCCTTAATTTCCTCAACGGCTTGATCCAATTTGAGCCCTGCGCGCCTTCCTCTTAGCCTGAAGCTCCACCTTTGCCTTGGGCGCCGGCCCGCTCTTGCATGCAGCGGTTCGCTTTTGTATTGTGGCGCTTCCGAACGGGGGCTTGTCCCCTCCTGATAATGTTTTCTGTGTAATGCGTACCGGGTTCATTTTACGGGGTGGCCGCCCTGGGGATGTCCCGCTGTCTGTGATCAGGCGACGGAGAGCCGGTGCGCGCGCCCAATAGTTTTGGTGTCCAGCGCACTTTCTGTCCGTAACGCATTGGACAGGAGGAAAATGGATGCAGAGTGAATGCACGGCAGCTGCGCCGCAATTTATATCTTCTTATGCGTGGAAACTACCGCCAGCGCGGCCCGCTATATTCGAGCGCGCTTCAAAGCTCATCCGCACTGGCGAAAAAACCAAGAGCGACGCCTCCGAGGCAGAGCATCCTTCCATACCCTGGAAGGCCTACCTCGCGTCGCGGGAATTCCAGCACTTGGCCTCCGACTTGGCCGAGGCCCTCTTCACCGCGGCGCCGCGCCCTGGAATTGAAGGCGCCTCCCGTCCTGCCTGCTTGATGCCCAACGCTCGCGTACTTCCGGGAAACGAGGGAGAGCCTCCCCGGGGACTGCTGGCGCCCGCCCTGCCAGAAGGAGCAGGCGTTTCGGCCGGCACTGCGCAAAGCAGGGTTGCGCGGGATATCTTGATCGCTGCTTAGCATCTCACACGTAGCCCCCTTCCGATAACGCCCAACCGGGCGGCGAGGTATATTATTATGGAAGCATTGGAGCTCTCTACATCTTCTATCGAATTTAAGTGGCGCCGCATCCAGAGCCGTCTGCGAGCCGAACTCGGCGAAGACGTATTCACGAGCTGGTTCGGACGGGTGGAGCTCGAGGGCTATGACGGCCGTGTCGTACAGGTTTCCGTACCGACGAAATTCTTGCGTAACTGGCTTCAATCGCATTATTCGGACAGGCTGCTCGCCTGTTGCGGTACCGAACTTTCAGGCGCGAATAGGCTTGAGTTCCGGGTTCGCCAGCCGCATATGCCCGCGATTGAGAAACTGAAGCCTGTACTAGCGGCGAGGGAAGCCGGCGCCCCTAAAGCGCAATCCGCGGGGGCGGTTCCGCTGCCACTTAGGGCCGTGCCGCAACCCCTGCGGGATGGCAGGACCGGCCTCGACGGCTTTGAGGGTTCCCCGCTCGATCCTCGCTACACCTTTCAGTCCTTCGTCGTCGGCGCGCCAAACCGGCTCGCGCATGCGGCGGCTTTGCAGGTTGCCGAAAGCACGCCCGAGCAGCCATTGCGGTACAATCCGCTTTACATCCACGCCCGGGTCGGCATGGGCAAGACGCACCTTCTGCACGGCATCGCCTGGGAGGTAAAAGCCCGCAATCCAGCAGCCAAGGTGCTTTATCTGACCGCCGAGCGCTTCATGTACAGCTTCGCAGACGCACTGCAAACGCGGGAAGGGCCAGCCTTCAAGGAGAAGCTTCGCACGATCGATCTTCTGCTCATCGACGATATGGAATTTCTGCAAGGCAAAACCTTCCAGCAGGAGTTCTGCCACACGCTGAATTCGCTTATTGACGGCGGAAAACAGGTTGTGGTCGCTGCGGATTGCGCTCCGCTCCTGCTCGAAAGCTTCGATGCCAGGATGCGTTCGCGGCTCTCCGGCGGCCTGGTCGCGGAATTGGCGCCGCTGGACTACGATCTCAGGGTAAAAATACTCGAAAGACGCTCGGCCGAAAAAAGTGCAGTTTCACCGGGCTTTGAGGTTCCCTCGGATGTGCTCGATTATCTTGCCACGCAACTGACCGAGAATGGCAGGGAACTCGAAGGGGCGATAACGCGGCTGCACGCCGCCTTTCAGCTCACCGGCGAAAAGGTGACATGCGATGGCGCCGAGAACACTATCGGCGACCTGATCCGTTCCAAAGAGCCCAAGCGCGTAAAAATCGACGACATTCTCCGCATCGTCTCCAAGCACTACGGGGTGCAGCGTGGCGATCTCCTCTCCAGCCGGCGCAATCAATCGATTGTGCGGCCGCGGCAGATCGGCATGTATCTGGCAAAAACGCTGACACAGCGCTCGCTTCCGGAGATCGGACGCCGTTTCGGCGGGAGGGACCACACGACGGTTCTCCATGCCATCCGCAAGATCGAATCCCTAAAGCAGCAAGACGGTGTGCTGAAGGAGGAACTCGATTCGCTCGCGCGGATGCTGAAAGACGGAGCTTTGTAGCCGGCGCGAGCGCCTTAGCTGGTTACACCGCAACATCATTCCCGCGTAGGCGGGAATCCATTGTTGCGTTGGAACAAAGCCTTAAATGGGTCCCCGCCCACGCGCATGCGCGCTAACTTAAGCGCGCTAGGCATAATTTCGGCACCACACCAAGCTCCCGCCCCTCACCCTGTCCCTCTCCCGTGCAAGCTCGCCGTGGGGAGCTTGCGACTCTAGGTTGTCCGCATCCGCATCCGCAAGCGGACGGGCGAGGGGACGATGTCCGTCTCCCGTGGGGACGAAATAGCGCGCGAACCGGCCTCCCGTGACTGTCGCGCTGATTTCGTTTAAAGTACCCCTCACAAGCAGTTTGAGCGGGCGCCGGAAGAAGCGCTGCGAGGGAGGAGATAATTTTGGATAGCTACGCGGTGCAGCTTGCCCGCAGCAAGACCTATAACTGCGGCGTACAAGCGGCCTGGACGGAAGAGCAGTCGCCGGAAGAGGCCGCAGCCGCCGTTGCTGCCGCGCTTGACCGCTCCAAGATCGGCCAACTTTTGGTTTTCTTTTCCTCGTCGCTTCCGGCCTCGGATCTATCGCGGGCGCTTTCTACTCACTTCGCGGGCATTCCTGTCGCGGGCTGCAGCACCTCCGGGCAAATCTCGCCGGACGGCTTCAGCGAGGCAGGGCTGTTAGCGCTGGCATTTCCGAAGAAGGGATTTAGGATCGTCAGCAAAGTTCTTCAGGAGGTCCACAGCTTGACGGTCGAACGCGGGACCGAAATCGTGCGCGAGCTTTGCGCGCAGCTCGATTCTGTAAAAGGCCCGGAATTGAACAGGTTTGCTCTCTGCTTCATCGACGGCCTATCGAACAGTGAAGAAATGATCGTTTCCGCCCTCGGATGGGCCCTGGCCGGCATCCCCCTCGCCGGCGGGTCGGCCGGAGACAATCTTTGTTTCACCAAGACCGCACTCCTGAATAACGGGCAAGTGCACCAGGAGGCAGCGCTCCTTCTTCTTGTTGAGACGGAGCATTTCGTCCGGACTTTCAAGCACGATAATTTCGAGCCTACCGATAAGAAGCTGGTCGTCACCGCGTCCGATAGCGAAAGCAGAACCGTTTTCGAGTTGAACGCCGAAGGCGCTGCCGGCGAATATGCGTTAGCGGCCGGCGTTAACGATGGAAGCCTCACACCGATGAGCTTCGCCGCTCACCCTGTCGTTGTCAGGATCGGCGGAGACTATTATTGCCGGTCGATCCAGAAAGTGAACCCCAATGGCTCCCTGACCTTCTTCTGCGCCATCGACGACGGCGTGGTCTTAACGGTCGCGCGGGCACGGGACATGGTCGAGTCGGCCGAGAAGGAGCTGGAAAGACTAGATCACGAGGCGGGCGGGCTCGATCTTGTCCTCGGCTTCGAATGCGTGCTCAGGCGGCTAAACTCCGAAACGCATCAAGTCAAGCACCGCATCTGCGAACTCTACCGGAAGTATAATCTGGTCGGCTTTCATACTTACGGCGAGCAGTACAATTCTATGCACCTCAATCAAACTCTAACCGGGGTTGTCATCGGACCGAAAGATGCTCCCTATGTCCACTGACCTCATACAAGGCATTTACGCCGAATCACAGCCCGAGCTTCTCCGCAGAATAGAAAAGCTCAGCAAAATCAACGCAGTCCTTATGGACCGCGTTGAACGCTCGATGGACCGCCAGGGAAATGCCTTCTCGCTTTTCCAGACCGCGATCACGCTCGAAGCTCAAATTCGTGCGCGGACGGAGGAATTGACGCATGTGCTGAGGAGCCTCGAACGGACCAACGCGCAGCTCTCCGCCGCCAAGGAAGAGGCGGATAACGCGAATCTCAGCAAGACACGCTTTCTGGCCGCCGCGAGTCACGATCTTTTGCAGCCTGTCATTTCCGCGAAGCTGTTGATCTCGACACTTTCCGACTTGCAGAAATGTCAGGAGGGAAAGCGCCTGGCGCGCCAAGTCGAGTGCTCTTTGCAGACTATCGAGGATCTTATCAAGACCCTTCTCGATATCTCGAAGCTCGATGCCGGGGTCGTCACCCCGGAGGTTCGCTGTTTTCCTCTCGACGATTTGCTTGCCGGCCTTCACGCCACCTTCGAAAGCATGACGCCTGCCAATGGTTTCAGGCTAAAAGTCCGCCCGTGCGGGCTTGTCGTGGAAAGCGATCCCGCGCTCTTGCAGCGCGTGCTGCTCAATCTGGTTTCCAATGCAATCCACTACACGGAGAAGGGCGGTGTGCTCATCGGCGTCCGGCGGCGCGGCGAAGTCTGCTATCTCGATGTCATCGATACCGGCCTTGGCATCCCCGAATGCGAGCAGCGCAGGATTTTCGATGAATTCTATCGCGGCTCTACTTCCAGCAATGGAAACAGGACCGGGCTCGGCCTTGGCCTGTCCATAGTCATGCGCATCACCCAGGCATTGGGTCACGAGTTGCTGTTGAAATCGGCCCCGGGGCGCGGCTCCCGCTTCAGAATCGCTTTGCCCGCCGTTGGCAAAATGACGGAACTGCGTGAGCCGTCGCCCTGCCTGGCGCTGCTGCAGGCTTTGAGCGGAATCGTGGTTCTTATCGTCGAAAACGACCCCCCGGCCGCACAAGCAATGCAGAAGCTCTTCCAGCAATGGGGGTGCGAAACCCTGCTCGCTTCCGGGCTTTCCGATGTGAGCGAGCATTTGCGAAGAGCCGAGCGGCTGCCCGACATTGTCGTTGCCGACTACCATTTGGACGAAAATGACGTGGGCGTTGCGGCGGTTGCTCTCGTCCGGGAAATTGATCCCAGCGTGCCTGCGCTCGTTGTAACGGCCGACCATTCAAAAGAAACGGCCAGGACAGTGCGGGCGGCTGATGCTGTGCTGCTGCAAAAGCCCGTTTCGCCTGGCCAGCTGCGGACCGCGGTTTCGCAACTGCTTGCGGCTAGGCACCCGCCCAGTATCGCGTCCGTTTGACTCACGTCATTGCGAGCGAAGCGAAGCAATTCAGGGGATAAGTCACTGATGTTACCCTGGATCTCCACGGCGGCAAGAGCCGCCTCGCGATGACGAGCGGCTTCTCATTTACTGCCGCGTGAGAAACGCCTCGAAATCAAGATGCGACGTTTCTATGACCGCCTGCGTGCGGCTGGCTACGCGAAGCTTCCGGAGGATTTCGCTGACATGCGCTTTGACCGTCGTCTCTCCGACGCCGAGCTCGTGAGCGATCTGCTTATTAAGCAATCCCTGCCTTAGAAGCTGAAGAACCCTGATCTGGGAGGGCGTAAGGTCGGAAACGCGTTGTGCGATATTGTTTGCTTGCTTGCCCTCCGATAGCAGCGCCCGCACCTCCCGGCTCATCTCCTTGGGAACATAGATATTTCCGGCGTAAATCTCCTTTACGGCTTCGGACAAGACCGTCTTGCTCGCCGACTTCGGCACAAAGCCTGAAGCACCTATCCTGATTGCTTCAGCGGCAATTTTTGGGTCGCTGAGGCCGGAGAATATGAGGATCGGCGAATGGGGAAAGCGGGAGCGGACGAGAAGAAAGCCGTCGAAGCCTGAAACGCCAGGAAGCATCAGATCAAGCAGAATGAGGTCGAAGCATTCGTTCTCCGGAACGTTTTCCAAGAGTTCCTTGATTGCGCTCGCCTCGCAAATCCTGGAGCCGGGGAGGGCAAGTTGAACTGCGCTCTGCACCGCTTCGCGAAACATCGGATGATCTTCGACTATCAAAATCGACGCCATGAGCTCCCCAAGCACGACCCTAATCGTGAAATCAGCATTCAGAAGATAGGTCAGGGCGAAACCAGTTTCCACTTTTGCAGACTGTACACCAAGCCTAAAATCTTAATAAAGACCGCCTGCCTGTCTGGTGGCGAAGAAATTAGCTCAGTCGATATCAAATATCCTGAGAGCCGGGATAGGGCCCGCGCCTCAGATTGGCGATGATCCCCCTGAGGGTGCGCACCTCTTGCTCTGTTGGCGCCATCCTCGCAAACATGGTCCTGATATTGTTGACCATCGTCTCACGCTTCTCCGGCGGGAACAAGAATCCGCAATAGTCGAGTTCCTTTTCGAGATGCTCGAAGAGGCCAAGAAGCTCGTGCCGCTCTGCAGGGCGGCTCGCTTTGAAGCGTGGCCCGGCGCCCAAAGGCGCATCGGGGAGCTGCCGGCCAAGCGAGTCCGGGGCGGTCAGCTTGCGCCATTCATAGGCAAAGAGCAGGACCGATTGGGCGAGGTTCAGCGACGCGAAGGCAGGATCGACGGGAGCCGTAACGATGACGTCGGCGATGGCGATTTCCGAATTCTCCAATCCGCTCCGCTCCTTGCCAAACAGAATGCCGCAGCGCCTGCCGGCCTCGCCGCGCTCGAACATGGCAGAAGCGGCACTATCCGGGGCAAGTACAGGCTTGGCCAAAAACCGGCTTCTTGCCGTGGTTGCGGCGACATAATGCAGATCTGCAACAGCGGCGGCGAGCGTATCGTAGACCGCTGCGCTGTCGACAATCTTCACCGCAAGTGCCGCTGACGCCCGCGCAGCCTCGTTGGGCCATCCATCGCGGGGGGCAACGAGCCGCAGGTCGCGTAGGCCGAAATTTGCCATAGCGCGCGCTGCGGCGCCGATATTCTCGCCGAGCTGTGGCTCTACAAGAATAACCGCTGGCCCTTCGGGTGCTGCGCATTTCGTTTTCCTTCATGACCCATTTACCTTTCGTAAACACTTGGCGCTTGGCGCGGGCTTTGCTTGGCGTTATGGTGCGCCGAGGCGTCCAATGCGCGCATTCCCTCACCGTCTGCGAAGGTTTCCATGGGCAAGATCAAAGTTAACAATCCCGTCGTCGAACTCGATGGCGACGAAATGACCCGTATCATCTGGACCCTCATCAAGGACAAGCTTATCAAGCCCTATCTCGACGTCGATCTGCATTATTACGATCTGAGCATCGAGCATCGCGACGCCACGGAGGACCGCGTGACGGTTGAGGCCGCGGAGGCGATCCAGAAATATGGGGTCGGCGTCAAATGCGCCACGATTACCCCGGATGAGGCCCGCGTTGAGGAGTTTCACCTCAAGAAGATGTGGAAGTCGCCGAACGGCACGATCCGCAACATTTTGGGCGGCGTGATCTTTCGCGAACCTATCGTTTGCAGAAATATCCCGCGCCTGGTGCCCGGCTGGACAAAGCCCATCATCATAGGCCGCCACGCTTACGGCGATCAGTACCGCGCCACCGATTTCCGCGTACCCGGCAAGGGCAAGCTCAAGCTCGTCTTTCAGCCGGCCGATGGCGGCGCTCCGGTGGAGCACGAGGTCTTCGACTATCCCGGCAGCGGCGTGGCCATGGCCATGTACAATATGGATGAGAGCATCCGCGATTTCGCCCGCGCCAGCATGAACTATGCCTTGCAGCGTCAATACCCGCTCTATCTTTCGACCAAAAACACGATCCTCAAAGCCTATGACGGCCGCTTCAAGGACCTGTTCCAGGAGGTGTTCGACGCCGAATTCAAGGATAAATACGCCGCGGCGGGACTGACCTACGAGCACCGGCTCATCGACGACATGGTGGCAGCGTGCCTCAAATGGTCCGGCGGCTATGTCTGGGCCTGCAAAAACTACGATGGCGACGTTCAGTCCGACACCGTGGCGCAAGGCTTTGGCAGCCTTGGCCTGATGACGAGCGTGCTTCTGACGCCGGACGGCAAGACGGTGGAAGCGGAGGCGGCGCACGGCACCGTGACGCGGCACTATCGCGAGCATCAGAAGGGACGGCCCACCTCGACCAATTCGACCGCCTCGATCTACGCCTGGAGCCGCGGCCTCAAGCATCGCGCCAAGCTTGACGATAACGCGGCGCTGGACCGCTTCGCCGATACGATCGAGCGCGTTGTTGTCGACACCATCGAGGCCGGATACATGACGAAGGACTTGGCGCTGCTCGCCGGCGACCAGCAGCCGTGGCTTTCTACCGAAGGCTTTCTGGATAAGGTTGACGAGAACTTGCAGAAGGCGCTGGCTTAGGCCAGCGTCTCTTTATCGCCTTGTTTGTGCGCCAAATAGCGAGCGGTAGTCTAGCGTGCGGGCAAGAGATGCCATTTAAAATAGAAAAAGCAAGCGGCCTTATTCTTCTGATCCTTGCTATAGTAGTCGCAATCGTTGCCGGGGCTTCGATGAACGATGCGCCTAATCCGGTTGCGATCCCCTCCATCTTGGTTGCTGCTTTTGGAATAATGGCAGCCCTTTGGGTGCTTCGCCGCTCATGAGTGCGGCGGATCGGCTTTTGTTCGCCTGCCGGGTTTCACCTTAGACGGTTTCGCTGCCCCTTCGCCGCCCTGCTTCCGCGAAGCGTAGGCAGCCAGTGCCAAAAGGGTTGCGATAATCGCTTGATTGCTCATGATTTTGCGCCCAGTTTTTTTGCCTCATATATAACTCGCGCCTCAGCTACAAGTTCCAAGCAAAAGCCGCGTCATTTAGGGCTCCAAAGCTGTTGAACTCATTGCTCCGGCCCTTGCTAAGCGCGTTCCGATGCGCTCTTGTGCGCGCGGCCCATGTTTAGCTTGCGCGCCGCCGCGCGGGCTGGCAGCTTTTCAGGCAGCGCGCGCGGAGGAAGTCCGATGAAGAACGGCGATATCGATTTGAAGGAACTGGTGCGATCGATCCCGGATTACCCCAAGCCCGGCATCATGTTCCGCGACATCACCACGCTTATCGGACACGCTGAAGGGTTCGCCGCCGCGATCCGCAAGCTTGCCGCGCCCTATCATAATGAGCGCATCGACGCGGTCGCCGGCATCGAAGCGCGCGGTTTCATCTTGGGCGGCGCGGTAGCCGACCGGCTCGGCACGGGCTTCATCCCAATCCGCAAGAAGGGCAAATTGCCCTGGCGCGCCGTCGGACAGGACTATCAGCTCGAATACGGCACCGACATTATCGAAATGCACGAGGATGCGGTGCGGCCCGGTGAGCGCGTGCTGATCGTGGACGATCTGATCGCGACGGGCGGCACGGTGGAAGCAGCCGTCAAGCTGATCCGGCGCCTCGGCGGGCATGTAGCCGGCGCCGCCTTCGTGATCGACTTGCCCGAGCTTGGCGGTTCAGCCCTGCTGGAGCGCGATTGCGGTGTCCGGCCGCATGTGGTGATCAGCTTCGAGGGGCATTAATCCGCTCCCTCTCCCATGGGGAGAGGGCTGGGGTGAGGGGCGTAACTCTAGGGATGTGTCTCATTCCCCGGCGGCACTGGACACAACTTAGCGCTAACAGTCTCGTTCAAGAATCCGGTCAAATCGGCGGTTTCGAAGTGGATATAGGCTGGCAGCGCCTCCGCCGCTTTGAGCGCGTGCTGCGAGGGGTGATCCAAATAATCCGATTTTACCAGCACGGTGACGATGCCGAGCGCATGCGCGGCTTCCAAATTGTGCGGCAAGTCTTCGAACATGGCCGCCTTGCAATTTGCACCGCTGCAAAAATCGAGAAAGCGCTTGAACGCTTCAGGCTTGGGCTTTGGGATATAGCCCCCGGCTGCGATATCGTAAATGCCGTCAAACTTGTCCAGCACGCCCAGCTTTTGCGCCACCCGTTCAGCATGGCGCGCGGAACCGTTGGTGAAGATGAATTTGCGCCCCTCAAGGCGTGCAATCGCTTCGCCAAGCTCGGGCGAATGCTGGACCGGAGCGAGGTCGATATCGTGCACGTAATCCATGAAGGCTTCCGGCTGCACGCCATGCTCGGTCATCAGCCCTGAAAGCGTCGTCCCATGCTCGTAATAGAGATCCTTCTGCACTTTGCGCGCGGCTTGCGGGTCGAGCCCAAGCAGATCCTGGATGAAGGCGGACATCCGCCGGTCGATCTCGGCGAATAGGTTGCATTCGGCTGGATAAAGCGTGTTGTCGAGATCGAAGATCCAAAGCCGCGTATCCAGGAAAGCTTGGGCGACGCGGGCTTTGCGATCCTGCATGTCAGCCATCTTAATCGCGCTCGATCAGCGTGCCGACGCCGTGCTCGGTGAAAAGCTCGAGCAGCACCGCGTGAGGCACACGGCCATCGAGGATGACGACGCCTTCGACGCCCTGCTCGATCACATCGATGCAGCCCTCAACCTTCGGGATCATGCCGCCGCTAATGGTCCCGTCGTCGATCAGGGCCTTGGCTTGGGACACCGAAAGATGATGGAGGAGCTTTTTGTCCCGGTCGAGCACGCCAGGGACGTCCGTGAGCAGAAGGAGCCGCTTCGCCTTGAGCGATGCCGCAAGAGCGCTCGCGAAAGTATCCGCGTTGATGTTGTAGGTCGTGCCGTCGCGCGCGTAGCCCACGGGAGCCACCACAGGAATGATCTCATTGGCCGAAAGCACCTGAATGATACGCGGATTGATTTCCTCGGGATCGCCGACGAATCCCAGATCGATCACGCGCTCAATATTCGAATCGGGATCGCGTTCCGTCCGGGTAAGCTTCTTGGCGATCATCAGATTGCCGTCCTTGCCGGAGATGCCGCAAGCGTGGCCGCCCAGCTGGTTGATCTGGCCCACAATCTGCTTGTTGAGCGTGCCGGCCAGCACCATCTCGACCACTTCGACGGTCGCTGCGTCCGTTACCCGAAGGCCGCCGGAGAACTCGCTGTGGATGCCCAGCCGGTCTAGGAGGCGAGCGATCTGCGGGCCGCCCCCGTGCACCACCACCGGCTTTATACTCGCCTGCTCCAGCATCACGATGTCGCGGGCGAAGCCTTCGGCGAGCTTGGTATCGCCCATCGCATGGCCGCCATATTTGATGACCACGGTCGCTTGATCGTAGCGCTGCATGAAGGGCAGGGCCTCGGAGAGGATCTCCGCGGCGATACGCAGCTTTCTAAGGCCCCTGTAAATCTCGGCCGGTTCGGCGGCTGACATAGCTCCCTCCCAAATCGCTGCTTCCGCTCCGCCAGATTTACGGTGCGAAGGGGTGTTGTTGCAAGGTGCAGTTTCACGAAGCCGCCGCCGCGCGCCGGATGCGCTTATGCACAACGCTGGAAAAGGGTTCGCGCTGCACTTGACACGCTCGTTCCAGCGGTCATTCTGCAAATGAGAAAGAAAACATTGCCCGACCGGGGTTAACTGTATCAAATGCGCTTCGTTGCCGACCGGAATTCCCTGCTTCGTGCCCTTGGCCATGTCACAGGCATTGTGGAGCGGCGCAATACAATTCCAATACTTAACAATATCCTTATCGCGGCAGAGGCTTCCGGCGTCTTGACCTTGAAGGCGACCGACCTCGACATGGAGGCGATCGAAACCGTGCCCGCCAAAGTTTCCGCGGCAGGGGCGGTCACCGTGCCCGCGCACACGCTGCACGACATCGTGCGCAAGCTGCCTGACGGTGCGGAAATCCATATCGAGCGCAAAGAACCGGAAGGCCGGCTCAAGGTGACGGCTGGCCGCGCGAGCTTCGAGCTTGCCGTGCTTCCCGCTGACGAGTTCCCCGATATGGGGCAGGCCGAGCTGCCGCACAGTTTCACCGTCGAAGGCGGGGAGTTGAAGCGTTTGCTCGAAAAGTCGCGGTTCGCGATTTCGACCGAAGAAACCCGCTATTACCTGAACGGCATTTATTTGCACCGGGTCGAGGGCGGCGCTGCGCCGAAGCTTAGGGCCGTCGCCACCGATGGCCACCGGCTCGCGCAGGTCGAAACCGAAGCCCCGAAGGGCACCGAAGCCATGCCGGGCGTGATCGTGCCCAGGAAGGCCGTCGCCGAAATCATCAAGCTCCTCGACGATAGCCAGGCTCCGGTGGAGGTCTCGCTTTCCCAAGCCAAGATCCGGTTTGCGGCCGGAGATGTGGTGCTCACCTCGAAGTTGATCGACGGCTCCTTCCCGGATTATGCCCGGGTCATTCCCGCCGCGAATAAGAAGCTCCTCGTTCTCGAAAATGCCGATCTGGTGAAAGCTGTCGACCGCGTTTCCACGCTTTCCTCGGAAAAAGGCCGCGCGGTGAAACTGAATGCCAGCGAGGGCAGCGTGATCGTATCGGCCAGCAATCCGGACTCAGGCTCCGCTACGGAAGAAATCTCCGCCGATTATAAGAACGAGCCATTAGAGATCGGCTTCAACGCGCGCTATCTCCTAGATATCGCGGCGCAGATCGATGGAGCCAAGGCGCTGTTCAAACTGGCAGACGGCTCTTCGCCAACGCTGATATCGGATGAGAGCGACGGTTCGGCGCTTTATGTATTGATGCCGATGCGGGTGTAGGCAGCTTCTGCTTCCTCATGGCTAAGTGCGAAAATTCCGGCGTCACGCCCCTCACCCTGTCCCTCTCCCCATGGGAGAGGGGACGCCTGAATAGTGCCCGGCGCGTGCGGGTGAGGGGAGATCCCTCTGATCGTGGCCCGGCGCGCAGGGTATGAATATCCCCAAAAATGCGGGCGGAGAGAATAGCCGAACCTGGATAAGCAAGCTTACGCTAACGGACTTCCGTAATTACAAAAGCGCAACGCTCCTGCCGCGGCCCGATCCGGTCGTCCTTTCCGGCGCAAACGGCGCGGGAAAGACCAACTGCCTCGAAGCCATCTCCCTTTTGACTGCCGGTCGCGGGCTTCGATCGCTGCCCTTTTCTGAGCTGGCGCGAAACGGCGGCGCGGGCGGCTGGGCGGTCGCGGCCAAAGTGTTTGCCGGGGATGAGGAGATCGAGATCGGAACGGGCGTGCAGACGCCGCCCGGCGCTGTTTTGGGCGCGCGCGCGCCTCGTATCGTCAAGATCGGCGGCATGGCGGCCAAAAGCTCTGGGACCTTGGCGCAGATCAGGATGATTTGGCTGACACCGGCCATGGATAGCCTTTTCACCGGGCCGGCCAGCGAGCGGCGGCGCTATCTCGACCGGCTGGCGCTCAGCCTAGACCCCAGCTATGCGCGAGCGGCGTCGGCGTTCGACCGCGCCATGCGCCAGCGAAACAAGGCGCTGGAAGACCTCGGTCCGCCGAAGTTGCTTGACGGCATCGAAGCGCAAATGGCCGCGGCTGCCGCTGAGATCGCGCTTAAGCGCGAACGTGCCATCAAAAGCCTCGAGGCCGAAATTGCGGCTGAGCGCGACCGGATGCCGGATTCGGCCTTCCCCTGGGCGGCGCTTTCGCTCAAGGGCGACCTCGAAGCGCAAGCCCGATCGGCGCCGCAACCGGAGATCGCGCAATCCTATGCGCGCCTCCTGGCTCAGTCCCGCGAACGCGACCGCGCGGCGGCCCGCACCCTGACGGGTCCGCACCGCAGCGATCTTGATGTTACGCATGGGCCAAAAGGCGTGCCCGCCAAAATCTGCTCGACGGGGGAGCAGAAGGCGCTGATGGTAGGGCTTGCACTGGCCCAAGCGCGCCTTGTAAGACAGGTTTCAGGTGGCATAGCGCCTCTGATTTTGCTGGATGAGATCGCCGCGCATCTCGACGAAGCGCGCCGGGGCGCCTTGTTTTCGTCCATCGCCAGCTTCGCCGCGCAGGTTTGGATGACAGGCACGGACAGCGCCATATTTGCACCGCTGCGGGATGCTACAGAGGTCCAGTTTTTTCGGGTTTCAGACGGGGCTTTCACGCCCATAAACGGTGCAGAACCCGGTTAGAATCCCTATATATAGGGCATGTCCAAATGCCGCGAAGCCAGCGGCCGATCAGGTATCATCGATGGAAGCAGCAAGGCGCATTGACGCCGCAGTGGAAGCCTATGGCGCAGACAGCATCAAGGTCTTGAAGGGCCTCGATGCCGTGCGGAAGCGGCCGGGCATGTATATCGGCGATACGGACGATGGCTCGGGCCTTCACCACATGGTCTATGAGGTGGTCGATAACGCCATAGACGAGGCGCTCGGCGGTTATGCAGACCTCGTCTCGGTCATCCTCAACGCCGACGGTTCCGTGACCGTCGAAGACAACGGCCGCGGCATTCCAACCGAGATTCACTCGGAAGAAGGCGTTTCCGCTGCCGAGGTCATCATGACGCAGCTGCATGCGGGCGGCAAATTCGACCAGAATTCCTATAAAGTTTCTGGCGGCCTCCACGGCGTAGGTGTTTCCGTGGTGAACGCGCTTTCGACGAGGCTGGAACTCACGATCTGGCGTGGCGAAAAAGAGTATTTCATGGCCTTCGCCGATGGCGTACCTGAGTCGCCGCTCAAAGAGGTGGGCAGCGCACCGGGTAAGAAGGGCACGCGCGTGACCTTCACGCCAAGCCCTGCCACCTTCACGATGGTCGATTTCGATTACGCGACGCTGGAGCACCGCCTGCGCGAACTCGCCTTCTTGAACTCGGGCGTGAATATCGTCCTTACGGACCTTCGCGGCGTCGAGCCCGCCAAGAGCGAGTTCAAATATGAGGGCGGCCTCAGAGCCTTCGTCAAATATCTGGACCGCGCACGCACGCCGCTGATTACCGAGCCGATCTTTATCAAGACCGAGCGCGAGGGCGTGGGCGTGGAGGCGTCGCTTTGGTGGAACGACGGCTATCATGAGAGCGTCTTCTGCTTTACGAACAATATCCCGCAGCGCGATGGCGGAACGCATTTAGCCGGCTTCAGGGCTGCGCTTACGCGCACGATAAACACCTATGCTTCCTCGTCGGGCGTCGCCAAGAAGGAGAAGGTGCAACTCACCGGGGACGATGCGCGCGAGGGGCTGACCTGCGTGCTCTCGGTCAAGATCGCCGACCCTAAATTTTCAAGCCAAACCAAGGAGAAGCTCGTTTCCTCCGAGGTCCGCCCGGCTGTCGAAAGCATCATGGCGGATACGCTGGGCGCATGGTTCGAAGAACATCCGGTCGAAGGCAAGCTTATCATCCTGAAGGTCGCCGAAGCCGCCGCCGCCCGCGAAGCAGCCCGCAAGGCGCGCGAGCTGACGCGGCGGAAGGGCGTGCTCGATGTCGCCAACCTGCCGGGCAAGCTGGCCGATTGTCAGGAGCGCGACCCTGCCAAGTCGGAGATTTTCCTCGTTGAGGGCGATAGCGCTGGCGGCTCCGCAAAACAGGGCCGTGACCGCTCGAACCAGGCCGTGCTGCCGCTTCGCGGTAAGATCCTGAACGTCGAGCGCGCGCGTTTCGATAAGATGCTGTCTAGCCAGGAGATCGGCACGCTTATAACGGCGCTTGGAACGGGCATCGGCCGCGACGACTTCGACCTTTCCAAGCTGCGTTATCACCGCATCATCATCATGACGGACGCCGACGTCGACGGCGCGCATATCCGCACGCTTTTGCTCACCTTTTTCTACCGCCAGATGCCGGCGCTCATCGAAAACGGGCATATCTACATCGCTCAGCCGCCGCTTTATAAGGTGAAGCGCGGACACTCGGAGAACTATCTGAAGGACGACGACGCTTTCGAGAACTACCTCATCGAAGGCGGCATTGACGGAGCCGTGCTGAGCCTCGCAAATGGCGAGCGGCGCGCCGGGCTCGATTTACGCCAGGCCGTGAACCGCTCCCGCTCTTTCGCACATGTGCTGAATGCACTGCATCAACGCTATGACCGGACCGCGGTGGAGCAAGCCGCGATTGCGGGCCTGCTCAATCCAAAGCTCGCCGATGACGAAAACGAGGCCGGGCGCCTCGCCTCCGTGGTGGTTCAGCGCCTCGCCGCCCTGTCCGAGGAGACGGAGCGCGGTTGGACCTGGGTCCGGAGCGAGGACGGCGGCTTCATCTTCGAGCGCGAGGTTCGCGGCGTGAAGGATGCGCGTCCGGTGGATTGGGCACTCATCCAGTCGGCCGATGCGCGCAAGCTTAACTCCTATCACACGGAATTCGCCGCCCTTTTTGAGGGCACGTCCACGATCGAGCGGAAGGCCCAGCAAACGCCGGTGTTCGGCCCGCGCAGCCTGAGGGATGCCATCTTCGCGGCCGGCCGCGCAGGGCTTTCGATGCAGCGCTACAAAGGCTTGGGCGAGATGAACCCTGAGCAGCTCCACGAGACCACGCTCGATCCGCATGCGCGCACGCTGATGCAGGTGAAGCTCGGCGAGTTGAACGACGCCGACGAGATCTTTTCGAAGCTCATGGGCGACGTGGTCGAACCAAGACGCGAGTTCATCCAGGCAAACGCGCTCTCGGTAGCGAACTTGGATATTTAGAGCCTGTCCTGGTTTGGGTGGAAGCAGCGAAAGACCCCCTCATCCTTTCCTTCTCCCCAAGGGGAGAAGGGACGCCTGCTAAGTCCTTCTCCCCAAGGGGAAAGGGCCGCAGCCAACTCCCTCTCCCCTTGGGGAGAGGGCTGGGGTGAGGGGGTCTTTCGCTGCTTCCGCAAAACCGGGCAAACCTCTGCGAGCCGCGAGCGCGGTTACAAAACAAGCGCTTCAGCGATGCCCTCCGCCGCTTTGGTCTTAGCCGCTATGTCTTCATCGTTGGCCTTTTCCTCCGTCCCGATAGCGGCAAGCCGGTCCTCTTGCGTTTTCAGCGTATCGAGATAGCGGCGCCCGAGATCCGAGCTCGAACCGGTGCTGGCAAGGTTCTTGCGGATGCGGTCCTGGTCGCTGGCGATTTTCTGCCGCTCTGCTTCAAGCTGCCGTTGATGCGCATGCGCCTTGGCAATTTCGCCCGTGAGAGCGCCAAGCCTGGCAATAGCGTCTTTGAGTTCGGGCGTCTGGTTCTCAAGCCCGCTGATTGCCGCGAGGATGCCATCGGGGGCAAGCGAGGTCAGTGTCACGCTCTCGTAATCCAAATGCTCGCGGGTAAGCGTTGCCTTGGTGGACGCTCCCTTCGGCGCCTTAACCGTGTAGCGGAGCCGGGTGGGCGTCTCCTCAAGGCTGCTGCCGCTGCCCAACGCCTTCCATCCGTCCTGCCGCGGTTCCTCGATGACAATTTCGCGGTCTTCCTCTGCCGGAGGTGTAATCTCGTAATCGACGGTCCACAGCGATTTCACGGTACGCGTCAGCTCGCCGCGCACCGCCTTGCCGAGCCGGATTTCCTTTATCCCCTGATCGGTGCGGCGGATCGCCGTTTTGGCATCGAGCGCGAAGGTTACAAACTTTGTCGCGCCGCGCGGCAGAAGCGGGAGTTGCGCATCGCCGGCGAAGTTAACCGCGCCGTCGCCTCCCGTCTCGAAGGTTGTGACAAGGCCGGCCGGTAGCGCCGAATCCCCATCGTTGCGGAGCCGGACGGCGGCGAGCGGCCTGCGCGCATTGATTTCAGGCTGGTAGAGGTAGGTGCGCGATGCGGCCACCCCGCGGTCCACGAATGGGATCATCATGGTTGCGCCGGAAGCGAGCGTAACGGTGGAGGGGAAGCGATAGAGCACCTGCGTTGCGGCCTCCTCGGTTTCAGCCGTTAGCGCGGGAGAGCCCAGATCCCCAAAACGCGGACCACTGCTGAAGTTGCCGCCTGAAAGCGCAGCGAATGGTGCCGGAGCCCCTGCAGGCGCGGCACGAAGCGCGCGCGTCGCGGATTTCGCGTGGGGCATGCCCGCGGAAAAACTCACCCCCCGCCCTTGCTCTTCGGCGTCATCCCTGCGCGGCACAATCCGCGACGAAGCCTGGACCGGAATTTCGGGCCGGTCTACGAATACCGCCGAATAAAGCGGCTGCTTCAACGCCACCGGGTTGCCGGAGACCAGCGTCAGCTCGACGTCCTTCCAATCGCCGCCGGTCAGATTTTCGAGCACGCCCCAGCCCTGCAGGCGTGCGCTCCCGCTTTCTTTCGGAAGCACGAGCCGGTAGGCGGTCTTCCAGACGGGCGCACTGAGGACATAGCTGAAACTCGCTTGGCGCGTACCTTCTCCGGCTAAACTGATGGAGATTGTGCGCTGATCTTTTGCCCGGTTTTGCGCGATTGCCGTCAACGCGCGATCGATTTGCGACCTGAGTTGCGGGTCGGTGAAGCGAAGCGCCGTGACGTCCTCAAGAATAGCCTGTACAAAGCCGTTGGCGGTCACGAGGGTGATGCGATGCTTGAGCATCCGGCCCCCATTATTCGGAAGCTGAACCTGCTCCTTCTCGATGCGGAATATGCGCCCCTTGGCGCTCACATTTCCCTCGATCTCGACCTCGGCCCCCACGAGCGCATTCAGCAACGCCGATTGCAACTCGAGCGCTTGCTGGCCGAACGGCAGATCGCGAAAAAGCTCCGCAAGCGGCGTTTTGCCGGGCAAGCTGACCGCGCCAATGGTGCCGGCGCTGTCGAACACCGTCAGGCTTTTCAGAATGTCGTCCACCTGATCGGCGCGCACCGGCAAGTCAATGACCGTGCCTCCTGTAACGGTGCCCGAGCGGGTGAATTGCGCGAGACCCGAGCTGGACAGGACGACGCGCTTAAGAGGCAGCTCCGCAGCCACGGACATTCCGGGAAGAGCTGCCAGAAGTGGAATTAAGACAAACCGTTTCATGACATGATCCGCAACATGGTGAGGGGTAGGAATTGGTACGAAAGCGTAAACGTCACATTACGGTTACTTCGCGGCCGAATTGCAGGCGTACGCGGGAGCGATCCGCGGCTGCAGACACAATCCCGCCATCATAAGGCTCCGCTCTTGATGCCGGCATCCAGTGAAACAAGTAGCGTATCGGCATTCTTGCTGAATGACCGGGTCAAGCCCGGCCATGACGGCAAAGGAGATACTTGTCTCAGCCCGTTACGTCGAACGCCGCGAGCGCTGCCATATTCACGAGGTCGCTATCGTTCGAACCGAGCCCGGCAATCTGCACCGGCTTCGACAATCCAACAAGCATGGGGCCGATCACCGTGCCGCCGCCCAGCTCTTGCAGCATTTTGGTCGAGATGCTGGCCGCATGGAAGGCTGGCATGATAAGGACGTTTGCCGTGTCGGTTAGGCGGCAGAAGGGATAGACCGCCATCGCACGGCGATTCAGCGCCACATCGGCTCCCATTTCGCCATCGTACTCGAAATCGACGCCGCGACTGTCGAGTAACTTCACGGCTTCGCGCACGCGCTCTGCCCGTTCGCTGGCTGGATGGCCGAAGGTCGAGTAAGCGAGCATAGCCACGCGCGGCGCTATTCCAAAGCGAGAGGCAACGCCCGCCGCTTCGACGGCAATGTCGGCGAGCTCCTCGGAAGTCGGCATATCGTGGACGGAAGTATCGGCCACGAAGACAACTCTGCCGCGGCTGATTATGACCGACATGCCGATAACGCGCCGATTTGGCTTGGGATCGAGCACGCGCCGTACGTCCTGAAGCGCCGTCGCCCAGTTCCTGGTGACCCCCGTCACCATCGCGTCCGCATGGCCAAGGGCCAGCATGCAAGCGCCGAAAATGTTACGGTCGAAGTTTACGAGCCGCACGCAATCCCGGTAGAGATAGCCCTGCCGCTGCAAGCGCTGATAAAGAAACTCCGCATAATCCTTGCTATGTTCCGATGTGGCCGAGTTTTCGACTTCGAAGCTTTCGTAATGGCTCAAGCCGCCCAGATGGAAAGCCTGGCGCACTTGCGCCTCGCGCCCGATCAAAATCGGATGCCCGAGCTTCAGCTCTGCAAACGAACTTGCGGCGCGGACGACCTGCTCCTCTTCCCCTTCGGCGAAAACGACCCGCTTCGGCCGCATCCGCAACGCATCGAAAATGGAATTGATAAAACCGGCCGCCGGATCGAGCCGCGCCGAAAGCCGCGCCTTATAGCCTTCCATATCGACGATGGGCCGCCGCGCAACCCCTGAATCCATCGCGGCCTTCGCAACAGCCAAGGGCACCGCACTGATGAGGCGCGGATCGAAAGGCGCGGGGATGATATAATCCCGCCCATAGCGCAGGCGCCGGCCGTAAACATTGGCGACGGCATCGGGCACGTCAGTGCGCGCCAGCTCCGCAATCGCATTTGCGGCGGCGATTTTCATCGGCTCGTTGATGGTGCGGGCCTGAACGTCGAGCGCGCCGCGGAAGATGTAGGGGAAGCCTATGACATTGTTGATCTGGTTCGGATAGTCGGAGCGCCCTGTCGCAACAATGGCGTCGTCGCGGACCTCTGCAACTTCCTCGGGCGTAATCTCCGGGTCCGGGTTCGCCATGGCGAAAATGATTGGCCTATCTGCCATGCCCGCAACCATCTCTTTGGTCATCGCCCCCGCGGCGGAAAGACCGAAGAACACATCGGCGCCGTTAAGCGCCTGGGCGAGCGTGCGCGCCTTGGTGTTGACCGCATGCGCGGATTTCCACTGGTTCATGCCCTTTTCGCGGCCGCGATAGATGACGCCGGAAGTGTCGCAGAGGATGACGTTCTCATGCGAGACGCCCACGGCCTTCATCAGCTCGATGCAAGCGATGCCGGCAGAGCCCGCGCCGTTGCAAACGACCTTCACCTCGGCGATGTCGCGACCGGTAAGGTGAAGCGCGTTGATGAGCCCAGCGGTGGCGATAATAGCCGTGCCATGCTGATCGTCGTGGAAGACGGGGATATCCATCAGCTCGCGCAGCCGGCTTTCGATGATAAAGCACTCCGGCGCCTTGATGTCTTCGAGGTTGATCCCGCCGAAGGACGGCCCAAGGTAGCGCACGGCATTCACGAACTCGTCGGCGTCCTGCGTGTCGACCTCAAGATCGATGGAATCGATGTCGGCGAAGCGCTTGAACAGCACCGCCTTGCCTTCCATGACCGGCTTGGCGGCCAGTGCGCCAAGATTGCCGAGCCCTAAAATCGCCGTGCCGTTGGTGATAACCGCGACGAGGTTGCCTTTCGTCGTGTAATCGTAGGCAAGGCTTGGGTTTTCCGCTATGGCTTCCACCGGAACGGCGACACCTGGCGAGTAGGCAAGGCTCAAGTCGCGCTGGGTCGCCATCGGCTTCGTCGGCACGATTTCGAGCTTGCCCGGCTTTCCTTCCGCGTGAAACTGCAGCGCCTCCTGGCGTGTGAACTTTGCCTGCACGGCAGCCCGTGGTTCTTTTTTTGGGGCGGAAAGGGCCCGGAGTTTTGCCTTGGCGGCAGGTTCGGAAGGGGACATCGGCATCTTCTTGGATTTTGTGAAATTATATTTCAGCGCCGCCGCATGATGCGGCAACCGTTGTAAGACCGTATCCTTGTCAATTCCTCAGCACAAGCGCTGACAAATCTTGCTGACCGGCTATTTCATGAACTTGCCTAAAAAAGGGACGCTGATCCTGGCGCCAGCGCGCGCAGCGCGCCCGATGGCTTGAGGTGGCATGAAATCTGTGTCATTTTCCGGCGCCCTTGAAATTTCGCGGGCACTTCGAGCGCGCGGGCGTGGCGGAATTGGTAGACGCGCTGGATTTAGGTTCCAGTGACGCAAGTCGTGGGGGTTCAAGTCCCTCCGCCCGCACCACAGCAGGCCGGTAACCCATCTTTTCACGCGGCCCGGCCTACCCTCGCCGCGGGCAAGCCCAAGGACATTGCGCCGGCTGTGTAGCGCAAGAAATAATCCAAGGTAGATTATATCGCACAAGACACACGCAAAGATTGGCGGTGCCACAAAGCGGCCGGCACTTGGCCGCATTCCGGACGCCGAAGTATCGCCTTCCGGCAACGTGTTCTTGCCACAAGTATATTGAGCGTTGGCGAATTGTAACGAACATTTAGACTTAAGTTTGTCTGGCGAATGGAACTTTCAGCCGGCGGAAAATATTTTTCTCGAAGCTACGACGTTGTATTGACTCCTCTTTATTTTGCATGGGAAGCTTGTGCGGAAGCATAAGGCTTCCTGGGCGCTTAAGTGCGCCGGAAACTGGCTTGACCTGTCAAGAGTCACCAGTTCGTGCCAAAATCGGAGGAGGAGATCGATGAATTCAATAAGCCCGGGCAGGGCCAGCGCCCCGCAAGACGGCGAAAACTCGGTTGAGCGCCTGCAAGCCTTCATGAAGACCCACAATTTGAGTTTGGAAGACCTTGCCAAGTTGCTTCGAACACCACCGCAGACACTGGAGGACTGGTTCAATGAAGGCCTGTCGCCCCCAGCGTCCCTGCTCGCTGTTATGATCTTGCTTGAAACCCTCCCGCAAGCGTGGAGCTTTTTCGGTATCGATCGCGGACAGCCCAGCGGCATCGCCCCGGCTCCCTTAACCCCGGAAGAAGCTCTCAGAAGAGTACGCGCGATATAGCGAAAGCCGCGCCCGAAGCGCGCTCTCGCGCCCGCCCGAGAATATGAAATAGCAGGGGCTCAGGCGGGTCTCTTTCTAGCAAGACCTTTGCCGTGTCCGAAAAAGCGCGTTTGCCCGCTCCGGGCCTCTGCTCCAGGCAGGCCGTAATCGCCCAGCCCCAGCACAACCGCCAAAAATGTCGCTCAGCCTGTGGCACACCGGTCACAAACCGGCTCCTGCTGCGGCATCTTATCTGAGTATCTTGCCAAACTTATAGCCACGCCTAAGATCCCGGTAACCGTAAGCATGCCATAATTGAACATAAGTTAGAAAGGTATGCAAAATGAAATACGCTTACAAAGCCGCGGCGGCTGCGTTTCTGTTCCTGGCGTTTGAGTCCCCTGCGGCAGCGGCGCCGGGACCGGCCGAGTCCATTCTAAGTGCGCCCTTCGCGATTACCGCGAGCCTTGTGGATTTCGCCGTTAGCATCCCGGCTTCCCTATTCGAACAGCCGCACAGGGCCAGGCATGGGACGAAGGCTCGCGCTCGCGTTCAACGTGTTGCACACCACCGCAGGCGCCACCACCCGGCTTACCGCTTCCGGGAGCCGGCGGAGGACTTATAAGGCGCAATTGCGGGGTTTGCCCCGGTAACACAAGCGCAACGGCGCCGCTTATCCGGTTCGCATTGCTCGCAGCTTGCTAAGGGGCCGGAAACTTTATTTAAATTCCGGAGTGCTGGCGCTTCTGGTGACGGGGGTGTGATCGCGGACGCGGACCCTTATATGAGAGGCGGGTTGAACAGCGATTGGTGGGCGTCTCGGCGTCAAACGGACACCCTTTTGGGAGTGCCAAGCATGAACGCAACTTCTGCCAAGCCTCTGCAAGACGTCAGAGTTTTGGTTGCAGAAGACGATCCGCTTATCGCCCTCGATGTCATGGGAGCGCTACTGAGGGCCGGGGCCAATGTATTGGGTCCAGCCATGAGCGTGGAGCGGGCGCTCGAACTGGCCCAGGCGGAGACAATCGATTGTGCCGTGCTCGACGTGATGCTGCGGGACGGGCCGGTCTTCCCGGCAGCTCAAATCCTTAAAAATAAGGGGGCCGGAATTGTATTTTATAGCGGTCAAGCCAAACCCGAAGACCTGCAGCAGCATTGGCCTGAAGCGGAGTTGCTCGTAAAGCCCGTTCCGCTTCCGGAGTTGGTGCGCGCCGTGGATGCAGCCTGCCACAAGCGGCATAGATGACTCGCGAAGTTTAGCGTGAACCTCTAGACATGCAACGTGCCGCCTCCCTTAGCTTGCCGCGAAAGCACGGGCGTATTGCTGTTTGAATTCAAGGCCGAGGCCTGGGCGGCTTAGATCGGCGCGGATGAGGCCATCTTTCGGCTCCGGGGCGCCGTCGAAGAGCATATGCTCGATGCGGACGTGATCGTGGAACCACTCCAGGTTTCACAAAGAGTGGGCGGCGAGTGCTGCGTGCAAATGCAGCGCAGGCGCGCAGTGAGCCGACAGCGGCAGCGAAAAAGCCGTGCAAGGGGCATCCGCCTGAAGGAACCCGGTCAGCCGCAAGCATCGGGTGCCGTCGGCTTGCTGAACATCCGTGGCGCCAGCTTCTAGCATTCGCCGGAAATAGCAGATGTCGTAGCCATATTCCCCCGCGGCGATCTGCATGCCTGGCAGAGCGCAATCGCGAATGAGGCGCAATCCGTCCAAATCGTCGCTCGATACGGGCTCCTCGAAATAAACAACGCCTTCGCCTGCGAATATCTTCGCCAGCCCCAGCGCTTGTTTTCTCGAATAGGCGCCGTTCCCATCCACGAAAAGCGGTGTGTTGCCGATGGCTTGGCGCGCGGCCATCACGCGAGCCGGATCTTCTTCCGGCCGCGTCCCGGCCTTCATCTTCACCCAGCGCATGCCTTGCCCGGCCCAGCCGCGAAGCTGCTCCTGCAGGCGCGGTATGGTGTAAGAGGTGAATCCTCCGCTGCCATAGACGGGGCCGGCGTCGCGGGCGGCGCCCAAAAGCGACACCGTTGGCTGGTTCAAGAGCTTCCCCTTCAGATCCCACAGGGCAAAATCCACGGCCGAGATGGCGGTCGCGACGAGCCCCGCGCGTCCAATATTGCGGATGCGCCGGAGCATCGCTTCGTGGGCGGCGGGAACGCCCAAGGCGTCGCGGCCCTCGATCGCCTTGGCTAGGGTTGCGTTGATGAAATGGGCGGCGGCTGCGTCCGCGCTATACGCCTTGCACGCTGGGCGGCTTGGCCGGCGCCGCTGTCCGATCACGGAACTGTCCAAATCCTCTGTTCTAAAGAGCCTCCAAAATGTGGGAGGGGCTGTTCGATGGTGTGGTGCCGGCGTTTCATTGTAATTTTAATATTGCAGGCGCTTGCGATTTTACCCGCCGCCGCCGCAAAGCGTGTCGCGCTGGTGATCGGCAACGCGGCTTATGTGCAAGCCAATGCGCTGACCAATCCCGTCAACGACGCTGCCGATATGGCGAAGGCGCTGACAGAGGCGGGCTTCGACGTGACCCTTGGCCTCGATCTCGACCGGCGCGGTTTCGATGAGAAGTTGCGCGCCTTCTCGCGGTCGCTCGACGGGGCGGATACTGCCGTACTCTTCTACGCCGGGCACGGCTTGCAGGTCGCAGGCCGCAATTATCTCGTGCCGGTGGATGCGGGGCTCGGCACCGAGCGCGATCTCGATTTCGAGGCCGTGAGCCTGGACTTCGTATTGAGGCAAATGGAAGTGGGGCGCGAAGGCAAGACCAGCATCGTGTTCCTGGACGCCTGCCGCAACAACCCGCTTGCACGGAACCTCGCGCGTTCCATGGGAACCCGGTCGGCGTCCGTCGGCTCGGGGCTGGCCGAGGTGCAGACCGGCGTCGGCACCTTCATTGCCTATTCGACGCAGCCCGGCAATGTCGCGCTTGACGGCGCGGGGCGCAATTCACCATTCACCGCGGCGTTGGCGGCACACGTTGCGGAGCCTGGCCGGAGCTTGAACGCGCTCATGATCGAGGTCCGCAACGACGTGCTCAAGGCTACGGCCGGCCAGCAAGTTCCGTGGGATCACTCGGCGCTGACGAGCGATTTCTTTTTTCAGCCCGAAGTCCAGGCTGCGGGCGCTCCGGCTCTTCCTTCGGCAGCGCAGGAGATCATTCAGGCCCGGTTGCGCGCCATCGAGGAACAGGTCAACTCTAAGTCCGACCGGCAGCAGACGCTGGCGCTGGTGAAGCTCGAACAGCTGAAGGAGCGCGTCCGCCAGCTCGATGAAGCCATGCACCAGGACCAGCAGCGTATCTTCGATACCTATAACGAGCGCCGGCCTGCTGGCGAACCCGATTCCAGGCACAATCTTAGCATGGAGGTTGGCTCCATTCAGATGCAAATGACGCGGCGGGGGCTGGAGAAGAAAGCGCTTCAGGAGCAGATCGCAAAAATGAGCGCGGAACTCGGCCCGACTGGCGCGGAGAAATAGGCCGCCCGCCCCAAAGGCGAGCTAGGCATCGCAGGGCAGTGAATACCTAGCCGCCTAGCGCGCCCGCCTTGAGGGGGCATACTGGGCACGCCGCGCTGCATTCTAACAAGCGCTTGTGAAACCTAGATGAAGGGCAAAAGTCCCGCTTTATTCGCATCCAGTGCGCCGGAATGACGCAAACCGCGCAAAAAATCGTGATTTGCCGCACGAAACACATCGGCGGCGATTATCAAGGTTCAAGCAAGACCCCGATTCGAGCGGTACCGCTGCCGGAAAGCAATACTAATAGGCGCTGGGGTAGGTGCCAAGAGTTGACGTCAGGTGCCGCGGAACATGGTCATGATCGGAAACACAAAATGTGAAGCCTGGCCCGCTTTGCCCTACGGTGCCTGGAAAGAGACGTGCGAAACGCTTCACCTTTGGACGCAAGCCGTGGGTAAGGTACGGCTTGCGCTGACGCCCTGGCTCAATCATTCCTGGCACGTTCCGCTTTATGTCACTTCGCGCGGCCTTTCGACCTCGCCAGTTTATGACAAGGATCGCTCTTTCGAAATCGCCTTCGATTTCAATCGGCATATCCTCGAAATCATAACGAGCGACGGCGGCAAAAGCCAATTCGCGCTTGAGCCCCGGACCGTGGCCGGGTTTTACGAATTGCTGATGGCGGAACTCGGCAAGGCAGGCATCCATGCGGTCATCAACGAGCTGCCTTGCGAGATTCCCGGCGCGATCCCGTTCAGCCGCGACCGGGTGCATGGCGCATACGATCCCGAATTTGCGCAGCGCTTCTGGCGGGTGCTGCTCCAGGCTGATCGCGTTCTTAAGCAGTTCCGCACCGGGTTCATTGGCAAATGCAGCCCCGTCCACTTTTTCTGGGGAAGCTTCGATTTGGCAGTCACCCGCTTTTCGGGCCGGCGCGCCCCGCCTCACAAGGGCGGCGTCCCCGGCCTCTCGGATGAGGTTGTCCGCGAGGCCTATTCGCATGAAGTCAGCAGCGCCGGGTTCTGGCCAGGCGGCGCCGGTATCGATTATGCCGCTTTCTACTCCTATGCCTATCCTGAGCCGGCGGGGTTCCGGTCGAACCCCATCGAACCGGGCGCAGCGTTTTTTAGCGAAGGGCTCGGAGAGTTTTTGCTGCCTTACGAGGCGGTCCGAAACGCTTCCGATCCCGATGCAACGCTTCTTGCGTTCCTCAACTCAACCTATGAAGCGGCGGCTCAAAACGCAAACTGGGACCGCGCGGCGCTCGAACGCCCTCTAGGAGTTCCTGGCCTTGCGAAGCCACCGGAATAGCGCCTTTGTAGCTTCATCTTGAGTACAGCGCCCCGAACTGGAATTATCGTCATTGGCGAACCAGGGTGTAAGTTACTGATGTTGCATCTGGATCGCCACGGCGGCAAACGCCGCCTCGCGACAGCGGGGTCCGCTCTAACCGCTCTTGTGCCGCGGATCGTCTTGCGCGTCGATATATTCCAGGCCCAGCGGCCCAATCGCCGTGACCTGCGTGACATACTCTCCGGATTTTGCCCAATGGAAGTGCGCTGTATCGCCCGGCAAGATAATCACGCTGCCGGGCGGATAGGCTTTCACCTTATCGCCATCGAACTCTTTGCCGAAACCGATATAGAAGACGCCCGACATCACCGTGTAAATCCGGTCTTCCGGGTGCTTGTGCGGCATAAGCTTTACCCCTGCCGGCACCTTTACCCGGATCACATAAGGACCCGGCTTTTCGGGCTCTCCCACAAGCACTGCAAGCCGGGCTTCCGGCGGGAACGCGGGAAACGGCTTCCACTCGATGTCTTCCGGCAGGATGGATTTAAACTTGGCCTCGCCGGGCTCGTGGGTTCGGGCCATCGGGGTGCTCCTTCTTGCGGACGTCAGCGCTGCAACTTATCGAGAGTGATTGGCAGGTCGCGCACGCGCTTTCCGGTCGCGTGATAGACCGCGTTGGCAATCGCCGCTGCGACGCCAACGATGCCGATTTCACCAACGCCCTTGATGCCGAGCGGGTTGATGAGATTGTCCTGCTCCTCGACAAAGATTACCTCGATATCGTGAACGTCGGCATTAACCGGCACATGATATCCGGCGAGGTCTGAGTTCATGAAGCGGCCGAAATTGTGATCGATCAGCGTTTCCTCGTGGAGCGCCATGCCGATGCCCCACACCACGCCGCCCAGAATCTGACTCTTGGCGGTCTTCGTGTTGAGGATACGCCCGGCCGCAACCGCGCTCACAACGCGCGTAACGCGGATCACGCCAAGCTCTTCATCCACCTTTACCTCGGCGAAGACCGCTGAGTGGGTATTGCGCGCGTGTACGTTGTCCCGCTCGAAATTGGTGGACCGCTCCTGTTCGATGCGATCCACGCCCGCGTGCCGCATCGCATCGGCGAACGAAACGGCGCGTGAAGCGTCCTGCTTGCTAACGATCATGCCGTTTGCGAGCGTGACTTCTTCCGGCCTCAATCCGCCTAGCGGTGACTCGGGCATCTTCTGAGCCAAGCCCAGGAGCTCTTCGCGAACCGCACCGGCCGCGTTTGCGATGGCATGGGACACCGAAGCTGCGATCCACGATCCGCCTTCGACAGGCGATTGCGGCAGCGTTGAATCGCCAAGCCTGATGCTGACGCTTTCAAGCGGCAGTCCGAGCATATCGGCAGCAACCTGCGACATGATCGTGTACGTGCCGGTGCCGATATCGGAGGTGGCGCAGGCCACTTCCGCGTGTCCGTTCGCAGTCAAGGCGATGCGCGTGGCGGCCTTCATCTGCAGCGCCTCCCAAATACCCGTGGCCATGCCCCAGCCAACGAGGTCGCTGCCGTCGCGCATGGAGCGCGGCTCCGGGTTGCGCTTCTCCCAGCCGAAGGCTTGCGCGGCCTGGGCGTAGCATTCGCGCAGCTTGTTGCTGGTGTAAGGGAGATCGCCGTTCTGGTCGCGATCCGAATAGAGGCGGTAGCGCAACTCCAGAGGGTCGAGCTTGAGCGCGGTAGCGAGCTCGTCCATCGCGCATTCAAGCGCGTAGACCCCGGTGGCAGCACCAGGTGCACGCATATCGCAAGGCGTCGGCAGGTCGAGCCGTGCGAGTTTGTGCGCATATTTCGCGTTCGCAGATTTATAGAGTAAGCCTGACCAGGTGGTATCGTTGCGCGCGAACGTTTCATGGTTCGACGTTATCGCGGTCGCCTCGTGCGTGATTGCGTCGAGCGTTCCGTCCGGCTTTGCGCCAAGAGCAAGGCGTTCGATGGTGGCCGGCCGGTGGCAGAGCGCATACATCTGCCGCCGCGTCAGCACAAGCCGCACCGGACGCTTGAGCGCAAGCGCCCCCAGCACCGCTAACACAGCTTGATATTCCGGGCGCAACCCCGACCCGAATGCGCCGCCCACGAAGGGGGAGACGACGCGGATATCCTCAGGTTTCAAGCCGAATATGCTGCACAAATAACGCTGCACGTTCTGCACGCCCTGGGTCTTGTCGTACACCGCGAGCTTACCGCCTGCCTCCCAGATCGCCGTTGAAGCATAAAGCTCCATCGGATTGTGATGCTCAACAGGGATGTAATATTCGGCCTCATGACGAACCTGCGACCGCGCAAGGGCCTTCAAGGCGTCGCCGCGCGGCTTCGCGAGGGACATCGCAAATTCTTCGCCAGCCAACTCGAAGGCCTCGCCCCGCCGGGCGAATAGGTCGGTGGCGTGTGGCTCTTCGCCGTACGTGACGCGCACCAGCGAAGCGGCAAAGCGCGCGGTCTCCCACTCCTCCGCGAGGACGAGCGCAACCGGCTGCCCGCTGAACAGGATGTTATCGTTGTAAAGCGGCCTGAAGGGCGAGCCTTCCGGCGCGACGTCGTCCTTGTAGGCATCATCGCTGCCGGCCATGTGCGGACGATGCTCATGCGTGAGCACATCGATCACCCCCTCGACGCGCAGCGCCTCGCTTGCATCGATCTGGGTGATACGTCCGTTTGCGATCGTCGAGGTAACAACGCTCGCATGGGCGAGGCCGGGCGCATCGAATTCCGCGGCGTATTTTGCCGCGCCGGTGACCTTTGCGTGACCGTCGACGCGGGAGGCAGGGGTGCCGATGTAGGGTGCCATGGCGCTCACCGGATTTTCTTGTTGGATTGGGACTGCGGCGTGCCATTCGCTGCCTGAGTTAGCGCGCGGACGATAACGCGGCGCGCCAGCTCGATCTTGAAAGTGTTGTGCGCCAACCCCTTGGCGTCGCGCAGGAGCATTTCCGCCGCCCGGGTGAAGGTGGCGAGATTTGCTTTCTGCCCGTGCAACTCGGCTTCGGCGCCCTTATCGCGCCAAGGTTTGTGGGCCACACCGCCGAGCGCAAGCCTGCCGTCTTTTATGGTGTCGCCGTCGAGTTCAAGGCCTGCGGCGACGGACACAAGCGCAAACGCATAGGACAGGCGGTCCCGGATCTTCAGATAGGTGTAATTCCTGGCGAAGCCTCTAGGCGGCAGTTCCACCCCCGTAATGATTTCATCACGATTGAGGTTTGTGTCGCGCTCAGGCGTATTGCCGGGCAGCCGGTGAAAATCTGAAAACGCGATTTCACGTTCTCCCGCCGGCCCCGATACATGAACTTTGGCTTCAAGTGCTGCAAGAGCCACGCACATATCGGAGGGATGTGTCGCTATGCAAGCCTCGCTCGCGCCAAGGATCGCGTGCATTCGATTGAGGCCATCGATGGCAGAACAGCCGCTGCCGGGGTCGCGCTTGTTGCAGGGAGTTGCGGCGTCGTAGAAATAGTAACAGCGCGTCCGCTGCAGGAGATTGCCGCCGGTTGACGCCATATTGCGCAGCTGCGCCGAAGCGCCCGCCAGGATTGCGCTGGACAGCAGAGGATAGCGTTGCTCGATCAGGGGATGATAAGCGAGATCGGAATTAGGCACGAGCGCGCCGATGCGCAGGCCACCGCCCGCCGTCTCCTCGATCTTGTTCAGGGGCAGCCGCGAAATGTCGATGAGCCGGGTAGGGCGCTCGACATCCTCTTTCATAAGGTCGATCAGGTTGGTGCCACCGGCGATGAACTTCGCCTTGGGATCGGCCGCGATCTGGCGCACCGCATCGGCGGTATCCTTCGCCCGCGTATAGCCAAAATTGATCATGATTGCCCCATCGCTTGCTCGATGGCCGCGACAATGTTTGGATAGGCGCCGCAGCGGCAGATATTGCCGCTCATCAATTCACGGATCTCATCTTGGGACTTCGCTTGGCCTTCCGCGATCAAGCCCGCGGCAGAACAAATCTGCCCTGGCGTGCAATAGCCGCATTGGAACGCGTCATGATCGATAAAGGCCTGCTGCAGCGGATGCAGAGCGCCGTTTTCAGCGAGGCCCTCTATGGTGGTGATCTTGGCGCCGTCCTTCATCACGGCCAGCGTGAGGCAGGAAACGATGCGCCGGCCACCCAACAGCACCGTGCAGGCGCCGCACTGGCCGTGATCGCAGCCTTTTTTGGTGCCGGTAAGGTTGAGATGGTCGCGGAGCGCATCGAGCAAGGTGGTCCACGGCGCCACGTTGAGCTTTATCATCGCGCCGTTGACAATCAGCGCGGTTGGAACCTTGTCCGGCACGGGGATTGCCGTCGCTGCCGGGCGGGCTGGGGGGTCTCCTGGCATTGTCTTCTCCGGGCGGGTCTTGGAGAACCGTCGAAGGTTAATTGCCGATAACCTCGCCCGGTTCCATTAATGGACCCCCGGCGTTTCCGGTCGAGCGCCCCCGGCGCTCGCTGCTATGTTCCAAGATCCGGTGCCCGCAGCGTCATTGCCCCTGCGGCAGCGCACGGGATGTCGGCCGGGAAACGCAAAAAAGGCCGCTTGTTGAAAGCGGCCTCTGTCTTTAGAAAGCGTCGGTCTTCGGATGCAGCTTAGTCAGCCCGCAAGGTGCTCACTGCGATCTTGCCGGTGCGGCGGTCTTCTTCGGTGTCGAAAGAAACCTTCTGGCCCTCGACAAGATTACGGATGCCGGCCCGCTCAAGCGCGGTTGCGTGGACGAATACGTCCTTGCCGCCGTTGTCCGGCTGAATGAAGCCGAAGCCTTTTTGACCGTTGTAGAATTTTACTGTTCCGGTGTTCATGGAACTTCCTTTTCGTGACTGGGTGCATATGAGCCATGGCTGCTTAGGGCGCAGGCACAGCCCGTTCGTCGACTTTTGGAGATAATTCAGAACGCGCCCGGCTACGCCAAGGTCAAACGGCCTAATTGTCTGGCCCAAATTCGATCGCTCGACCATAGCCGATTTACGCCCGGATAACAAGCCCGCCGCCGGCCTCACCGGGGAAGTCCACAGAATGCTACGCGAACCTAACCGGCTACCCGCTAAGTCTCAGGAGCTTTTTGCTAATTCGTTCCGGAAAGTTTTTCTTCGCTAGAACCCGTTGAAAATTATAGGGATCGCATTAAAAGCACGATATTATTATCGGGCTCCCAAGGCTTATTGAAGTACGCCAAAGTCTTGCGAATGCGGGTTTGATTACCCATTTCAGTCGTATCGTTTAAATCGCCTATCTTTGCTGTGGCCTTTTTCCAGCACGTAGCTAATCCCGAAGTCAGCTTTGAGCGATTGCGGGAAGGCTTCGAAAATTCTCGCTGGTCGCACCCCTGGCAAGCGCAATAAAGGGAATCCGTTACCATGACCGCGTCCCGATCGAAAGCGGAACAGCGCTACGCTGAAATTCAAAAGCGTGAACGCGACATTAGGCAGGAACTTGACAATGCGACGCGGCTTCGATTGGAGAAGACCGCGAAGCTGCGGGAACTGCGTCTTGCAAAAGAAGCGGAAGACAAAGCAGAGAAACAGGCTGCAAAAGACATCAAGGCCGCAGGCAAAAGCGCCTTCAAGAAGATACGTCTTCGCGCCAGCACTGTGTAACGCCGCCGCAGTGATTAGCTCCCTGCAAATCCACCAAAGGTTGCTACTTATCGTCGATCTCGCGGGACGCGCCCCTTTTCAGTGATGTATTCTAGCCAGTCTTTCTCAGAGAAATTCAGCCAACCTGATTGTTTTGGCGAGCAGCGCTTGCGCCACGGCTTCACTTCTGGATAAATGAGCATGTACGGGCTGGAAATGCATTCTCGCTCGCGCGATGCGCGCAGCGCGACGCAGGTCCTCCGCGAAACTCTCTGACGATTACGTCAAACAAGGCCGGGTATTGGCCGGGGCCGTTTGCCTGCGGAGAAAAGCATGCTAAGCCGCCAAGCAGCCTTCCACCTTATCATGATCAAGCCCGCCCACTATGACGACGAGGGCTATCCCATCCAATGGCTTCGATCCGCAGTTCCTTCGAACACGCTCGCCTGCCTCAATGGCATCGCCGAGGACGCCAGGAAGCGGCAAGTTCTCGGCCCAGACACCCCCTTGATCATCAGCACCTTCGACGAGACTAATCAGCGCATCAGGCCTGACAAGATCCTGAAATCGATAGCGCCCGGGGATAGGGCCTTGGTGGCCCTCGTTGGCGTCCAGTCCAACCAGTTTCCCCGCGCAGTGGATCTGGCTTCGGCCTTCCGCAAGAAAGACATCCCGGTTTGCATCGGCGGGTTCCATGTGTCCGGCTGCCTGTCAATGCTGCCGGAACTTCCCGATGACCTTAGGAACGCGCAAAGCTTGGGCATAAGCCTGTTCGCAGGCGAAGCCGAGGACGGCCGCCTCGATATCGTTTTGAAGGATGCGTTCGAAGGAACGCTTAAGCCTCTTTACAATTTCATGTCCGAATTGCCGGATATGGCCAATCAGCCGCTGCCCATTCTGCCGCTCCGGCAGGTGCGCCGCAACGCCGGTACGATGTCGAGCCTCGATCTCGGACGGGGCTGCCCCTATCAGTGCTCGTTTTGCACCATCATCAATGTGCAGGGACGCAAGAGCCGCTTCCGCTCGCCGGACGATCTCGAAGCGATCATCCGCGAGAATTGGGCCCAGAATATTAAGCGCTTCTTCATCACCGACGACAATTTCGCGAGGAACCGGAATTGGGAGGCGTTCTTCGACCGGATCATCGCATTGCGCGAGAACGAGCAGATGAAGCTGAGGTTCACCATTCAGGTGGACACGCTCTGCCATCAAATCCCGAACTTCATCGAGAAGGCAAAGCTCGCGGGCGTCTCGCGCGTCTTTATCGGCCTTGAGAACATCAATCCGGATAGCTTGCTCGGCGCAAAAAAGCGCCAGAACAAGATCACGGACTACCGGGCGATGCTGCAGGCTTGGAAGCGGCTCGGCATCATCACCACTGCCGGCTACATCATCGGCTTCCCGAACGACACCAAGGAAACCGTCAAGCGCGACATCGAGATCATCAAGCGCGAGCTGCCGGTCGATGTTCTCGAATTCTTTGTGCTGACGCCGCTCCCCGGCTCCGAGGATCACCAGACGCTCCATAAGAACGGCGTCTGGATGGACCCCGACATGAACAAATACGACACCAATCACCGCGTCGTTCATCATCCCAAGATGTCCGATGAGGAGTGGGAGGAGGCCTACCGGCTCGCCTGGCGCGAATATTACACGCCGCAGCACATGGAAACGGTGATGCGCCGCGCGGTTGCGTGCGGGATGACCGCCAGCAAAGTCATGATGATGATGCTCTGGTTCTTCTTCTCCGTCCGTTACGACAAGGTGCACCCGCTTGAGGGCGGCTATTTCCGGCTGAAATTCCGCCGCGACCGGCGCCCCGGCTTTGCGCGCGAATCGATGCTTGCCTTCTATCCGCGCTTTGCCTTCCAAACGCTGCGCGCGCATTTCTGGATGGGCTACTGGCTCGTCAGGATGGCCGCGGTGCGCCGGCGCATCAATCACGACCCGCAGCGGAAGGCCTATTTCGACCTCGCCCTGCAGAATGACGCCGGAAAAGAGATGGATGAGTTGAGCCTGTTCAACGCGACGCGCGGCGGAACTCAGGCGGTGGTGAAAAGGCGCTTAGAGGACGCGGCCCGCGATCATGTGAAAGCCGCCCATGCCATCAAATTACAGGTATAATGTTGCAGCGGCGGCGCCTCGCATTGCGACTCAGGCGCGCCGCTCGAGCCAAAGCCGCATCTGCTCATAGACTTCCTGCCGGCCGAGCAGGTCGAAATGGTTCATGCCCCGGCCAACCCATTGGTGGTCCGCCGGGATCAGCAAGGTGTGATGCGGTTCCTCATGCTCTCCAAGCGCACTCTGGAGCGGCACGAGTCCGTCGCCCAGCAACCTGTCGCGCAGCGCGCCGGCCTGGCTTCCGGTGACCGCCGCCATGGTAAAGCACTCTACGCTCTTGGGCAGAGGCACTGGCTGCCTCGTATCGCCGATATGTTCAAACCGGTTCAGGTCCTCCCAATCGCTGTCCAGCAAATTGCCATAGCGAAGGTCTGTGATGCCTACGCTGCGAATTCGGCCGAGCTTCGTGAAGGGTGCCGTGTAGGGGTTCCGTTTGAGCAAAAGATCGAGCCACTGCCCGCCGCGCTCCATCGGCGCCCCATGGTGCGGGGTGCCAAGGAAGATGAGCGCGCGCAGATGCCGAAGCCAATCCTGTCCTTGCGCCGCGCCATGATGGCACGCGCTGCGCGCAACGAGCCCGCCCATGCTGTGACCGATGATGACCAGCTCCTCGACGGGCACCGGCCACTCAGCCGCAAGCGCTTGCAGCAAATGTGCAAACGTGCGCCCATTGGAGGAAATATGCAGGCCTGCATTGTAGTATAAATAAAGGGGCGTATACCCCAAATCGCGCGCGAGCGCTGCGCCATGATCGTGGCCGCCATAGTTCCAATGCCGGTCGTTCAAGCACAAGCCGTGCACCAGCACAACGAGCCGGCCGGTGAGCGGGGCGAGATCGCGGAGGCTGTCTTTTTGCAGCTGCAAGGGCAGACCGCCTGAGCGCAGGCGCATCGGAATCGCCAGCGGATTTGCCGTACGGACCAGGTGATCGCCCAGTACGCCGTTCAGAGCGGCGCGCGCAGCCTCGCTGCCGGCCGCCGGATGCTCCGAGGGAAGCACCGGGTCGAGGAGTACAATAGCAGCATCGACGCTGGCGCCGGCCAAATGGGTGCAGCCCCGGACGGCCGAGTAAACCAATCCGGTGATCCCGCCGGTCCTTTCTCCCTTGGGAGAAGGGAGCAGGCTCGTGTGGCGGAGAATGGTGCCGTGCATCGTTTCCACCACGCCGATCACGCCAAGGACGGCGTCGAACGCGAGCCGCGCCGCGCCGCGCAGATCGGAACCGGGAACGGGGCTGGTGGTCATGAAAGCGTCCTGCTGCGCCTGGCCATTGCTACCCTCCGCCAACGATGAAACCCGCATGATACGGAATCCTGTAGATTGCTTCGCCCGCTGGGGTCATCCCGGAAACGCCAACGGCGTTATCCGGGATCGTTACGAACGCTGGCGTCTGTTACGATCCCGGATAGGGCGCAAGCGCCCTTCCGGGATGACGAGGCTGCGAACTATTCAGGCGGAGACGGCACGATTGGCAAGCGAGAGGCTGCCTCCGAGATGGGAGCGCCAAGCTTGCTCTACAATGGCGCGCCTTTGCCCGCTAGAAGCGCAGGCCCACAGCGGCGGCCGCGAGCGCTGCCCAGCCCGCGATCAGAAACATTCCACCCGCCGGAACCAATTTCGTGGTGGAGGCGAAGCCGCCGGCGACATGCGCGTAAATGCCGCCCGAAAACAGGACAATGCCGATTGCGAATGCCAGAGCGGCGCCCTGCATGGCCCAGGTTGAAAAGTCGGTGCCGTGCCCCTTCGATAGCACCATGAGAACCCCGACCCCCAACAGTGCGACCGCATGGACGGCGTGATTAAACTGGGCGGTTCTGTAGGCCTGCTGCAGCGTTCCATCGAGCGAAGCTGCCTCGGGCAGCGAATGCGCCCCGACAGCGCCTGCCACCACCGCTAACCCGCCGAAAACGGCAGCAAGGAAAATCCAAAATTGCGCAGACATCGAAATCGCCTTTCATTGTGTGGATCGCACCCTAACCTATACCTCACCGGCGAGCGGAAGCTATCCGCAGAAGTAGAGTGGCATGATTCCCGCCTGTCTCCCCAGGACAAGCCCCGCCGGCGATCCATAGCACCGTCAGTGACTTGGTCCGGCGGATGGCGTAGGGCGGTTTCGACCGGAGCCGGTCGAATAGCTTTATGGCTGAAAAGGGTTGAACGCGGAATTGCGGTTAGGTCATCTCAGGCGCAATCCCAACGCCGGTTGAGGCCGAATCCGGTCTTGGCCTCATTTTTGAGAATGCCTTAAATTGGAGGGTAAGCTGCCATTTCCGGCCTGCACGTACCCGCTAGGGACAGCGCTGCTTTCGCTTTTCCATGCGTGAACGACACCTTCTCCTTTGAACCCCGGAACTTCAGGTCGCAAGCGCTTTTGGCTTGTCATGTTTGACCTTGGAATGATCGCTCCCCGTTGTTCTCCGCTTCGTTGGTTTGTGCCGTTTGCCGGAGGGGAGGATTTCAGGGGCCTCAGGGATAATGGTCGCTTCTTCCTTTTCGAGTTCTTCCTCTCCAGGAAGCTTAGGAATAGGCATCCAAAACTCTGGTTCGAGTGGGCCGTTATGCTTCGGGGGCGCGAAAGGGTCGCAAATTGCGTGATTTGCCAAATCTAGCCCTAATAAAGGCAGCGTCTCGTTTGCCAGCACGACGCAAATCAGTGATCGAAGTCCAGCATAGCTAACGTTCGCGTCGCTTTCTGACGGGTGCACGCCACGATGGGCGAGATCATTACGGGCCTTACGTGCTTTGGAGAGTGCTTTTAGTGTGCCAAGATCAAAGACGCCTCTTTGATATAACATTTCAATGCGGGTTGCCGCAGTCCACGAGCGATTGTCATTAAGTTGTTCCTTTCGCACCTTGCTGCTATCGAGAGCACAGGTGGGTTCGACGATCTCGCGTGTCCAAAGACCTTCCAGCAACTGTTCGATTACGATCCACAAGTTAGCGAGCGCAGACCCCCAATCCCGACGAGCTAATCCCGTAGCGCCTTTTAGAAGATACTCACCGCGCATCGGCTCCAAGCGCATCATAGCCGCCAATCCGATTCTCATCGCGGTATCTAGCGCGCCTATGCGTACAGATCGTGGCTTATAAAGATGTATAGAGTCCAACGTAGAGGCGTTTTTGAAGCGAATGTGTTGATGGAAACGACTCGTGCCGGAAGTTCCACTTTCCCGGGATCGAACATACTTCCAGTCGATAACGCAGCCAAGGTCCAGGCCATCGAGGTTTATCGCCTCGCAATAGACGCCACCTAGCAATAAAGCAGCTAAGCAGCGATTGAAAAATTCGACCGCAGCTTGATCAGAGCGCAGTTCGGGAAGAGGTGGAAGGGCTAGCGCACCGTCACGTGCGACAACCATGTGATAAGGCGACTTAAGGCCGACGTCGACACCCCCTATGACCTCGTGAAGTGCTACGTAATCCCAGCTTTGTCGGTTGACTTGCTCAATCGTTGCGGACCAGGGTTCAGGAGCATCATCCTTTTCAACAATGCGAAAGGGACTCAGATACGAGATAAGCGCGGGGACGCGGCGCTTTGCGAGGTTGTCTCTAGTTGCCTTCGATGTCATTAGCCCACGCACTACATCAATTCCCCTGAACAGTGCAACGCGCCAGCTTCTGTTTTCCCCATGCTGACATTTCCGCAATACGAGTCGCTGGACATGCCCGTCGCGTCGATTTGGCCCTCTTCCGGGCCTGACTTAAGCTGCCGACGTGATAGGCCGTGTGTAGCCCTTGACCCGCATCTCAAAAACCGGCGATAGGTGGTATGACCGCATATTTTGGCAAATAGCCGTTGGGCGCATTTATGGGACAAGTCAAATGAAACACCGCTTAAAAACGAAACTAGCGGTCCTCCTGCTTGCGTCGGTAATAGCTCCTCTGGCGCACCCAGCCACTCTGCAAGAACAAGCTATCTGCGCCGCAGAAGCGGAGAGGTCTTTTAAAAACGATGGCTATAAGAAAGAAGATCCGGCCAATTGGGCTGTATTTGTAAGTCATTATGATCAAGCTAATCAAATATGTTTTGTAGGCATAGAAATCCATCGAGTTGCTGGTACAGTATTGTGGACCTTCAGATTCGTGAATGATGCGATTGGAGGTCAAAGTTACGCTAGTTATTCATGGCATACCGTAGAAGGAAAAAAGTACTGGGAGGTTGCACCTTTCGAGTGTCACATAACAGCAATTTCAGGTGAAAGAATCAATTGCAAGGATGATGACGAGTTTGATCAACTCACGAGGAAGAATTTCGGGGTTTTCTTCAAATAAAAGCGGCTGGGGGCTGCCTTTTCCTGCGCTTGTCGTGAAGGCTTGTTGATCTCGCCGAGACGCTCTTTCCTCAGTACTCAAGTAAACCTTAGCGAGTGTGTTTCCACAGCAAAGCTGAAATCCACGCTTGTGTCTGTCGGCGGAGCGTCCATATATACCGCTCATGGTAAGCGAAGCTGAACTCGCGGTAGATCTCTACCAGCGCCGGAAAGAAGGGATCGTAGTTCCGTTTGTCGAAATTGATGGGCCTTTCGAGCCCGAACAGCATCAGTGCCACAAGAATACGGACCTTTGGGTGCTTAATAACCCTGGCCATAGGGCAGTTCGAGGGTGGTTGGTCTTCGATTTCAATGAAACTACCTGTGGGCTTTTGCCGTTCGTGCAGTTCCAGGCCCACTCAGTTGTAGAAAGTCCAGACGGTACGCTGCTGGACATAACGCCAAGCCTGGCGTCGCAGCGATACCCCTTTGTCCGTCACCCGGGCAGTGAAGAAGACTTTGTTGACCTCGTAGAGGGACAGATCGTTACTCTATACCACCAACCAGCATGAGATTATGCGTCCGGTTCTTGAGGTTTAGCCGCCCGAATATGCTCAAAAAGAGCATTTCTGGAATCGACCCCGACCTTCCTTTTTGGGCAGCGCGAGGATGAAGCCGGCTCTGGATGGATTTCGGAAGGGTTCAGCGCAGCCCTCAGGGGCGCTGCGGCGGCCGGTTGCCCGGGCGCGCTTTCATACGCAGCCTATGCTTGTTTCATAGCGCTCGCGCAGATTTTCGTAGCACTGGGGCGTTGTTAAAATCGGGGTGGTAAACGCGGCGCGAGTTAAATGCCATTTCCTCGCTAAAACCGGGATTTTTCGTGTTTTCGCCCCCAAAAGTGGATTCCACAAAATCCGTTAATTATCTTTTTGGGCCCCCGTTAACCGTGAATTCCAAGCTGCGATGGCAATGGAGCTTCAGTGCACCTTAGCTCAGCTTCACGGCATTTCACAAAATTCTATGCTTTATCAAACGCTTGGCTAAGTTTACGCTTTCTCAAGGCGCTTTCGCCGATGATGGTGCCTCGGAGGGAGCAAACCAAATGAATTTCGATAGCTATTGTACGGAAACTTTTGTTCGCGTAGCGCCCATGCGTTTTTATGGGATCCTGCTCAGGCAGGAGGCCGCTCGCCCCTGTCCGCAAAGAAGGCATCCAACAACGCTCTTTCGCGTGTTGTAATGGTTTCGAGGAACTCCGCCGCCCCCTTCATCTTGCGGAAGGCGGTGTAGCCGCGCTCAAGAAAATCCTGCAAATCCGAAAGCCCCGCCGCCGCCGCCGGCCCTCGCATCATCGACAGCGTCGTCCCGAGAAACGGCTTTCCCGTTAGCCGGTCCATCGACTGGCCTAGATGCAGGATAAGCTCGATTTGGCGCTCGCGATCCGCGCGGCGGTCCACGGCGCGATAGGCCTTGGCATAGTCCGCCTCCGTCAAGGTGAACACCTTGTCCCCAAGCTCGGCTAGCATGGCGGCATCGAGCGATTCCGACAAGGCGTTAAGCTCGAAAGCATCGGCCACGGTCTCAAGCCCGGCAACCGGCAGCACCGTGATCATGAGGGGCAGGATGCGGCGCACGGCCTTCTCGTGACGGCTCAAATCCTTGGGGCCGTAAATGTCGCTCAAGAAAAAGGCTGCCGTTTCTGCATAACGCGGGCTTTCGAGAAGATCGGCATGGGTGCGGGCTAGGCGGGCGGCCTGCCAGAGCCGCAGCGCCTCCCGTTTAGCTGGCGAATCAGGCTCCGCGGCGGTTTCATCCCGCACCGCAGCCGCCGCATCGAGCTGAGCTTCGATGCGCTTGGAAATCTCGTTCTTGGTAGTCAAGTGCTTCCCTTTATGATGTATTTACCGGATGGGCGCATCCGTATTCAAAGTCAATATGGCCCGCGGGCCTTTCTAAGTTAATCCCTCTGACGGCGGAAGAGTTCGCCCGCCGCCGCAAGGAAAAAAGCGATGCCGGAAGCGGAACGAATGTCCCCGGTGGACACGACTTGGCTGCGTATGGACCGGCCAGCCAATCCGATGGTTATTATCGGCGTTCTCATAGTTGAGGGGCCAGTCAAGCTCGATCTCCTCGAAGAGCGGCTGGCCGAGCGCTTTTTGGCAATCCCTCGCTTCAGGCAGAAAGTCGAGATCCGCTCAGGCGAATATTGGTGGGTAGAGGACCCTCATTTCGAGCGTTTCCGCCACATTAAACGGGTGCGCCTCCCCGGAAAGGGCGATAAGGAGGAGTTGCAGCGCTATATCGCGGAGCTGGCTTCGGAGCCTTTGGACAAGATGCGGCCGCTGTGGCAGCTGCGTGTCGTGGAGCATTACGAAGGCGGCGCTGCTGTCGTCATCCGCATCCACCATGCCATTGCCGACGGGATGGCGCTGGTTGGCGTCATGATGTCCATTACAGACAGCGTAGAGGGTGGGCAAGCCTGGACCGGGGCTCCCTCGCGTGGAAAAAAGCGCCTGCCGCTCTCGCTCCCCGGCCTGGAGACCCTCAGCAAGGGCCTGGAGCTTACGTCGGACGTCTGGGAGGAAGCGAGAGCGCTTGCCGGCAGTCCAGCCAAAACGATCCGCACCGGGGCTGGTGTCGCGGGGGAACTCGCTTGGCTGCTGTTGATGCCGGAAGACAGCTGGACGCGCTTCAAGGGCATACCATCGGGCAATAAGCGCGTGGCCTGGACCGATCCTGTAGCGCTTCCGGAGGTCCACGCCGTGAGCCGCGCACTCGGCTGCTCGATCAACGATATGCTGCTTGCCTCGGTCGCGGGTGCGCTCGGCGCCTACCTGAAGGAGAAGGGCGATCCGATCGAGGATGCGGAAATCAGGGCGCTTGTCCCCGTGGACATGCGCACCAAGAAGGAAGCAGGCCAGCTTGGAAATCGTTTCGGGATCGTTGGGGTGGAGTTGCCAGTTGGCCTTGAAAATCCGCTTGAGCGCTTGGCCGAGGTGCACCGGCGCATGAAGGCGCTGAAGGAATCGCTGGAGCCGCCTGTCACGCTCGGGTTATTCGCGGCCCTGGGTTATGCGCCAAAGATCGTGCAGGACCGGCTATTCAACCTGCTGTTAGCCCGCGCGACGGCCGTGATGACCAACGTGCCCGGCCCGCGCCATCCGCTTTACCTCACGGGACACGAAATCAAGCAGATCATGTTCTGGGTGCCCCAATCCGGGAATGTCGGCATGGGGGTCTCGATCCTCTCCTTCAACGACATGGTGCAGTTCGGATTGATAACGGATGCGGCCATGGTGCCCGACCCAGAGGCGATCATTGCGCATTTCAGGCCCAAATTCGAACAGCTCCTCTATTATGCTCTTTTGGAGCCTTGGGGGGATGAGGAGCATGAAGAGCACGGAGAACATTCACACTTCGCACCTCAGCCTCGCGCGAGAAAAAGCAGGAAGGCGGCGCCAGCAGCTCACAAGCCCGCGGGCGCGCCGAGGCGCAGAAAACGAGCGGAATGAGGCTGACGAGGCCGTATTAAGCGAAAATTTACAACTTATATCTATCTTGGGTTGCAAATGAAAGCCTACACAAGGAGAGATCGCTTATGTCCATTTCGGCAATCGGAGCGGCTGCTACCGCCGTGAACGCTAACAGCTCCGCCGCCCCCGCATCGACGCAACGCGCCGCGGACGGCGATTACAAGACCCCCGGGGCCGGCCGGTCAGCGGTCAAAGATTCCGACGGCGATTACAAGCCGATCGCCAGCGCAGCAACCAACGCGTCAAGCGCCACTCAGTCCGCGGTCTCTTCCCTTAAGCTGGGCGGCTAAAGGGCATCGCCGGCTTTACCAGCGGATGGCGCCTCAGGGCTCTGTCAGGCTTAGCCGGGCGTCTCTCCGGACCCTTCCCAACTTGGTTAGCAAGGCCTTAAATCGCACCCCGATTTTTAGGCTTTGCTAAGCTTACCGCGGTTACAAAAAGATAATTAAAAGATTTACATTTGCCAAGCGCCACGCAGGTAAAGCGTTCCTTACGTCACAGAAAACTGCTGCGGATTGTTAAGAGTGGCTTAATCCCAATCACACTTTCTAGCCCCATTTAGACAAATCGGAGATGCAGTTTTTGCCTGTTTGGCACCGGCCGAGCTTGAGGGTCCACATTGATCGCTCATGCGGAAGTGCATTCTTGAGTTAGGCACTTTCGGCACCCCCAAGACATTTATCTATCAAGGCGCAAACACTTCGGCTATGCATTGCCGCCGATAACCGTCAAGTTCCTTCACTACCCCTATCATATTGATAAAATTAGTCCCACCGGGTTTGCCGGCCTCGAGAAGGGCATTGCGGAGGGCGTCCGTCATTTCCTTGACGTCCGCCCCCAGCAGCTCCTCGGTTTCATTCGCAATCAGCGTTTGAAGGGCCACCGGATTCGACGGTTCGCCAACCTCGGCTTTGGCGTGCTCAAGCGCGAAGTCCCGGATTCTCTTGCAATAATTCAAGCCGCGCTTGAACTGGGTTAATATGGCCGTTTTGGAGGCTTCATCTATGGGTTTCATTTGTAATGGTTTATCGAAGCGAATAGGTCCCTTCATCCGGGCCGCCGACCATCCCTGAGAATAATCCTGTGATGCTTTTTCCAGGCATGCCTTGAACGAGTCATTGACACCGGCATATACCGCTGACTTGACCTGTTCCGGTGCGTCAGCAAATCCTGCGCTCAAAATACCGGCAACTAGAGCTGCCAGCGCCATACAAAGTTTGTTGCCGCAGACTGGCACAGCATTACCCATCTCGCAAAAGTAAACCGGTGCCCGTGTTTCGGCTAAGCGTGCATCTGCTCAACGTTAAAATAAGGTAATCGCTGATTGTTGATTACGTTAAAAGTTTTCCGCAGACCCCTGCGATGCCGCCCTATCGACGTTGCCGTCGAAAAGGGTACATTCAACGGCAGGCGCGGCGTCTGCGCAGGCATTGAAGCATGTGAGACCCCTCCCGCCAGCACGCGAGCATTTGAATGAATCCTTCGATGCCGAGCAGAAATATGCCAGCGCCGCCGATCATAAGGTGAGAGACCGTAGCCCCAAGCAGCGAATTAGTCCTAAGGAAAATCCAGCCCCAAAAAATGCCAGGGGCGTCAGCCCCTGCGAGCCCGGCTTGAAGCGCTATTCATCGGGGCCTGAGACACCGAAACGCACTCGAAGCATCCGGTCATGCCGCAGCTCGTGCTGTTCGCCGCAGAAGGCAACTGTCATCGGCTCACCTTCTTCCAGCGCTGCTTCGAGATGATGCTTGCTCTGGTCAATTCCGATCCTGAGCCTGCGGCCGCGCCACTGGATTGCAAAGGCCAGGCTACGCCACTGCGGCGGCAGCTTTGGATCGAGTGAAATCCCGTCACTTCGGAGCGACAACCCTGCGAACCCGAACATCGCCAGCATCCAGTTCCCGCCGAGAGCGCCGATGTGAACGCCGCCGTCGATTGCGGCATGGGTATCCGAAAGATCGATTGCCGCGCTTTGCCGGAAATAGGCCAGCGCCATTTCAGAATGGCCGAGCCTTGCGGCAACGAGTCCGTGCATAGAGGGGCTCAACGAGCTGCCATGGCCGCAGCGGGGCTCGTAGTAATGGAAATTCGCTTCGCCTGAGCTGCCGGGGAACTCCTCCGGCGATAGCGCCAGCAGCGCCACCACGTCGGCCTGCTTTACCACTTGCGATTTCTGCGTCCGCTCCCGGCCAAGTACCACGTCCATTGGCACCGAACGGCCTGCATAGGCCCTCAGATCGATATCTTCGAGGCCGAAATACCCCTCGAATTCTTCGAAAAGGCCGGTTTTGGGATCGAGGCCGGTTGCCATCGCGTCCGCAACCGTGCGCCATTGCTTGAGTTCGGCTTCATCGAGCGCAAGGCGGGACGAAAGGCGCTTCCAGGACTCAGGCCAGCGCTCCTGCAACAGTGCCGCGACATCCAGCGCGCGGTAAATATTCCAGCGGGCCATGACGTTGGTGTAGGCGCTGTCGTCAACATTTTCATGATATTCGTCCGGTCCAATGACGCCTCGGATATGGCTACGCCCATCCGCTTCCAGCCTGGCGCGGCTGGACCAAAACCGGCCGGTCTCTAGAAGGATTTCGGCCCCAGCGTTGCAAAGAAAATTGTCGTCCCCGGTTGCCTGCCAGTACTGCCAAACAGCGTAGGCAACATCCGCGCTGATGTGCTGCTCCTGGGAGCCGGTCAGGACCGGGATGACCCGGCGGTCGGGAGCGACAATAAAGTCCGGCGTGGTCTCGGCGCCCGTATCGGCCGACTCCCAGGCGTAGAGGGCGCCGCGCCAGCCCATTCGTGCCGCTTTCGCCCGCGCACCGTCGAGCGTGTGAAATCGATACAGGAGGAGTGCGCGCGCCGCTTCCGGCCAGGTCAGGGTGTAAAAGGGAAGCATATAAATTTCGGTGTCCCAGAACACATGCCCGCGATAGCCCTCGCCGGTGAGGGCGCGCGCGCCAATTGAAACACGCTCATCACCAGGGTTCGCCGCGCTGTTCAGGTGGTAGACCGCAAATCGCAACGCGCGCTGCGCGGCCTCATCGCCTTCGACCTCAACGGCGCTGCGGCCCCAGCGCACTGCCCAGGCTGCCTCGTGTGCTGCCATCATCCCTTGCCAGCCGGGCTTCCGTGCCGCGCGAAGCTTTTCGAGAGCAAGGGGTCCGGGGTCTAATGCTTCGCTGTCGCTCCGAACGAACGCTACGAAGCGCTCGAAGGAAGCGGTTTGTCCGGGCCGGGTTGTCCAAATCCAAGAGCTTTTCAATTGGCCGAATGCCGCCGGCGGTAGGTGGCGGCCGTCGAGCTGGAAACGCGATGCGGTTGCCATTGCGAGACCTTTGCCCGAATGCTGGGTACGCCACACGCCAAGATCCCGGTCGAGCCGCTCGGCTTCGAGCCCAAGGCTCAGCCCTTCGAACGACGCATCCAGCCTGACCTCAACCTCTCCTTCCTCGATCTCCACGTGGATCAGCTGTATCCCGGCCGCGCGCTCGCTCATCGATACGAAGCGCAATGTGCGCAGCCGCAAGCTCAAACCGGGCCCCTTCAGCCGCTTGAACTCACTCAGCAACGCGCCCCGTTTCATGTCGAGTGTTGTCCGCTGCGACAACGCATCGGAAGGATGGTACACAAGCGGTCCGCTGGGTAGCATGAGCTGGAGTCTCACCCAGCCCGGCCCCGGTACAAGGCTTGGTGTGGCCTGTTCGAAATCGGGCGTATCGAAAAGCCCGGCCACATAGGTGGATGCCGGCACGATCCAGCGCGCTCCCAGAGCGAGCGCCCGCGCACCTCTTACGCCCAAGAAGCCGTTGCTGATCGCAAAGCGCGACCCAAGACTACCCTCGCGGAGCGGATCGTAACCATCGACGGCGAGAACCCAGGCGGGATTCGCGGCCGGCTCGAGAGCTTGGCTCATTGCCTTCTCTGGGGCGATCATCCCGGCCTCCTGCGAAGGTACCCGCGGGCAAGCTCTTCGATTGAGATTTCGTCGAAGCTCCTAACAACGAGGTTGGCCCCGGCTGCCTGCAAGAGTGCCTCTTCGCCGCTTCGGGCAAGGCCGAGCGCCACCATGCCGCCCGCGCGCGCGGCCTCGATGCCGGCGGGGGCGTCCTCGGCGACGAAGCATAAAGAGGGTGCTACGTTCAACTCCTCAGCAGCGAGCCGGAAAATAGCCGGGTCCGGCTTGCCCCTGGGAAGATCGCGGCCGCTTTCGTTGACGTTGAAAACTTCGAGCAGGCTCTGGCCGGAAGGGAGCTGGATCGCCTGCAACATTGCAGTGGCATTTTTCGAGGACGATGCCGCTGCCATGGGCCAACGCAAAGCCGCGAGCGCCTGAACGAAGCGCAGCGCATCCGGAAAGGCTTCGACCGCACCGGCGTGAATGAGTTGCTCAAGGCGCTTCTGCTTGCGCCCGGCATAGAGGATTACTTGCTCGGCGGAGGCAGTCACCCCGACCGCCTCCAGCGCCGCCCGGGCACCCGCGAGGCGCGGCTTGCCCGCCACAAGAGCCTCGTAAATCTGGTGTGTGAAACGGGCCGGATCTGCAAAACCCTCAAGCGCTTCCCGCCAGGCAGGCTCATGAGGAGACGCAAGCAACACACCGTCGACGTCGAATATGGCCGCCCTCAATCCCGGCCGGGAGCCGGGGCCTTGCTCAGCGGATTCTAAGGTGGCAGTCATCTCGCGCTCCTTGGCTGCCGGTTCTGCCGGGAAAGATCCGGCAGACAAACTGCGACTGTGAGCTAGAACGCGTTGGCACCCAATGGTGATCCATGACGCCGCACGGCACTCGCCATCAGGCGCGGCGAGGGCAAGTGCGGGACGCTTCCTTTGTTGGCGGTCGTGGACTTCAAGAGTTCAGAGTTGCGATCCAGCTGGCGATTTCAGGCCACTGCTCCTTCAAGGTGCGCGCACCCATGAACAGTCCGATGTGGCCGCCGGGCACGGTCTTCTCCACGATCCGGCTCTTCGGCGTGCCCACATAATTCTTCGCGCCAAGAACCTGCTCAGGCGCGGTGATGTCGTCGCCGGCGCCGGCGAGCAGATATAGCGGGCAGGTGATGTTGCGGAGATCGAGCTTGCGGCCGAGCCCCATGAAAGTTCCCTTGGCGAGCCGGTTCTCTTTGAAGAGCTGGGTGATGGCCTGCAAATACCAGCGGCCCGGCAGGTCGATCGGATTCTCATACCAGCTCTTGAAAGTTTCCTCTTTGGAGAGATAAGCCGGATCGCCGATATGCTCGTAGAGGTCGATGTGATCCCGGATGTAATGCTGCTCGGGATGCATGTTTTTCCAGCCCTGCAGCATGAATTTGCCCAGCATCAGCCCATCGCCGAGCGCGACCAATTCCTTGTAGAAGGTGACCGGCGATGCATGAGCCATGCGCTTGATCGGCCCGTTTCCGGCATCGGTGTCGATAGGCGCCCCGGCAAGCACAAGCGAGTTCACCTTATCCGGGAACCCCGCAGCTATCATGGCCGAGAGCCAGCCGCCCTGGCAGAGGCCCACGAGATTGACCCGGCCGCCGAGATCTTCGATGGCAACGATCATCTCTTCAAGATAATTGTCGATATCGAAATCTCTCATGTCTTCGGTCGCGGATTTCCAGTCGGTCAAGGCGACATGGCCGATGCCGCCCGCGAGCAGCGTTTCGATAAGGCTCTGTCCCTTCCGGTAGTCCGCGATCATGGCCGTGTGCCCGGCATAGGGAGCATCCACAAGCGTAGGCGTCCCGCCCGGCTTGCCATAATCCCGCAGAACCATGGTGCGCAAATCGAGCCGCACCGTGTTGGGCGTCGCAAGTTTTGGCCGGAGCTCGCCGTGGATCTTGATCTCTTCCTCGACGAATTTCAGGTTATCAGCACAGAGTTCGGCGCCTTCTTCGATGAGCGCCGCCGCCATTGCCGCAGGCCAGAACGCGGGCACGCTCGCAAGCGATAGCTCTGAGGCCTTTACCTGTTCGGGCATGGAAACTCCTTGAATGAACCGGTTGAATTTTCATTCCGCAGAAAAAAGGCTCAATCAGGCCGCGATGTGGCGTTCGCGCCGGCGAGATGGCTGCTATGCGAGGCTGTAAAGGCCCACGGTGCCGTCAGTTTTGGCCTCCGCGGCCGGTTTTGCCGCTTGTGGCGGGACTTTATGTTCTTCCGCCGTCGATCCGATATCTTGAGTTGGTGCGAACTCTTATCCTTGATGCACAGCACAACGAAGCGTCGCTACGACGCTATCTTTCCCAAGTTCTGGAGCGTTCGCAGGAACGAGATGGCATCCTCCCGGCTCAACATGCCGATCACGCGGTGGCCCCGGGTGACGGGCATCTGGTTGACTCCATCGCGGTCCAGTTTCTGGAGGGCATCGAACAGCCCGCTATCGGGGTCGATGCTCTTTGCTTGGTCCAAGGGCAGCATGACCCGTCCGGCAGGCGTCGCCCCCCACTCGGAACGCGGCACCTCCTTGATCCGTTCCAAAGTCATCAAACCAACAGCCTCGTCTCCGCGCTTGACGACAAAACAGTGCTGCCCGGTCCCAAGTATATGTTCGTCCACCAAATCCTGCAGCGTCACATCTTCAGGAATGTTGGCGCAACGCGTGTTCATCGCCTGCGATACGGTATGGCCCGCGAGCAGAGCCTGAGCCACAGCTTGCTGCACTTGCATGGAAGCGGCGTTGTCGAGGAACCAGCCGATGAACGCAATCCAAAGGCCTCCGGTTAAGTTGCCGCCGAACATCTGCCAGACGCCGGCGAAGATGAATAAAAAGGCAAAGAAACGGCCGGCATTTGCTGCGATGAGGGTCGCCCTGCGAATGTTTCCGGTAATAGCCCAGACAATGGCCCGGAACACCCGGCCGCCGTCGAGCGGAAAGCCGGGGATTAGGTTGAACACTGCCAGGGCGAGATTGATGTAGGCGAGGTATTGCGCCAAACCCAAGAGCGGTTCAATGCCCGCGGTTAGGGGCTGCACCGAGTAGAAAAGGATCGCAAGGATGAAGCTCACAAGCGGGCCTGCGCCTGCCATCAGAAACTCAGCTCTGGCGCTGGGCGGCTCGGCCCCAATCTGCGAAACACCGCCGAAGAGGAATAGCGTAATGCTGGGCACTGGAATCTTGTACCAAAGCGCCACCACGGAGTGGCCCAATTCATGGAGCAGCACACTCACGAACAGCATGAAGGCAGATGCTGAACCCATGACCCAGTACAAGTATATTGGCCAGTTCTTGTATTCCGCGGGAAAATAATTCGTTGCCAGCATCCAAGTGATCAGCGCGAAGATCACGAACCAGGAGTAATCCAACCCGATCTGGATCCCAAGAATTTTGCCCAACGGGATGTTGTGCCGGGTCATGAGCGTTTTCCTTCGGCTAACTAGGGGCACGAACGGCCGGCTCTTTCAACCGGCCCCATCAGTATCGAAACTGGCGATTTTTATTGGCCGAAATTTCGAGACCTCGAATAAGCGAGCAAACTAGAACATAGATATGAACGTTTACGAATGCTTGGAAATCACGAAAATATCCTAGCGTTGAATGGATATTTTGAAGGCTTCAAGCCTTAAGTGTCTGATGCAAAAAGAAATGGTGCCCCAGGCCGGACTCGAACCAGCACGCCCTTGCAGGCAACAGATTTTGAGTCTGCCGCGTCTACCGTTCCGCCACTGGGGCTTTCCCATCGGGAATGCTGGATCATAACGAGGTTCGCTCCCGCGTCAACTGGAGCGGACATAGAAAGTGCCGACTTTCGCGAGCGTTATTGCTTCAAGAAGGGCGCGGCTGCCATAGAGCCCGCGCCCTCCTACTATTCAGACGCTCCTTCGCCTGCCTGCCCGGGCGGCATTCCGTCCTCTTCCTCCTCCGGTTTGGCAGGAATTGCATAGACTCCGCCAAGCCAGCGGTGCAGGTCGACATCGGCACAGCGCTTCGAGCAGAAAGGGCGGTATTTCTCCGACTGCGGCCGTAAGTGGCAGATGGCGCACAAGGGAGGAGCCGCTTTCCCGCCGGCGCTGCTGTCTTGGTCCTTCATCTCAATAGGAATCGGGTTCCGCTCGATTGAGCCAGTTGAAGTAAACGGGAAACCCCTCGCCGGTCAAAAGTTGCACCACTTCGTTGAGCGGCAATCCCACGACGTTGGAGTAGGAACCGATGATCTTTTGTACGAAAGCCCCGGCGATCCCCTGGATGGCATAGCCGCCGGCCTTGCCTCGCCATTCTCCGCTGGCGAGATAGCTGTCGATCTCCTCGCGGGAAAGACGCTTGAAGCGCACGCGCGTCTCCACGGTGCGCACCTTGACGGCGCCCTTATCGGTTATGAGGCAGACCGATGTGAAGACCCGGTGCGAACGGCCGGAAAGGGTCTGGAGGGCCGCTGCAGCCTCGTTCAAATACTCTGGTTTCCCGATGATGGAGCGGCTGACGGCGACGGCGGTGTCGGCGGCGAGCACGAAAGCACCGGTAAGGTCCGGTTCCCGTTCGAGCCTTTCCATGGCTGTCAGCGCCTTCGAACGCGCCAGCCTCTGCGCGTAGGTGCGCGGCGGCTCGCCCTTCTTCGGCGTCTCATCGATGGAAGCGGGCCTCAGCGCGTCGGGCTCGATCCCAACTTGTTCCAGGAGAGCAAGACGGCGCGAAGATGCGCTTGCAAGGACAAGCCGATGGCGTGCGGCGTGCTTCACGGCCGTGGAATTACGCTCATCATCGCTTTTCGAAGAGCGGCTAGCCGCTAATCTACTTGAAACGATATGTGATGCGTCCTTTGGTAAGATCATAGGGCGTCATCTCGACTAAGACTTTGTCACCGGCCAGAACGCGAATGCGATTCTTTCGCATCCGTCCTGCCGTATGCGCAATGATCTCGTGGCCGTTGTCAAGTTTCACGCGAAATGTCGCGTTCGGGAGAAGCTCCGTAATCAGACCGGGGAATTCCAGTAGTTCTTCTTTTGACATACATCCTGCCGATGAAATGCCGCATCGCTTTCGAAAAGCCCCCGGCGCCGCACTTAAGGGGCCGGTGCAAAAAAAACGGATGCAGCCGTAATTTGATTTGCGGGAGAATGATCCCTCAGGATGGTAAAATCAAGCCGGGTTCGCCGGATTGGCGCCGGATACGGTTGAAAACGTTAAAAGGAGCAATGGCCTCCGCTCCGAAGGGAATTAAACAAAATCGGTTGGCGCCGGACCGTTCGCAGCCGGGGTTGCGAGCAGGCTCTCGAACAGCGGGGCGTCGAGAATGATCCGCGGCACTTTGTTCTGCCCGCCCAGCTTGCCGCGCGACCTCATCCAATTCGCAAAAGTCCCCGGCGGCAAAACCTTGATCTGCGGAGCGAGCATGGACAGGTTGCCTGCACGATGCGAGGCGTAATCGGCGTTTGTGGCGCAAAGTTTTTTGTCAAGGAGTTGAGCGAACTTAGCGCAATCGTGCGCCGGAACCGGAGCCGGGAACTCAACCGCATAAAGGTGGTAGCCAACCGCTCCGGTCTGCGCCGGATAGATGGGACTGACGCTGAAGTCGGTCACTGAGGCCCCAATCGCCCCCGCAGCCGCCGCGAGCGCACCCTCGATCTCCTCTCCAATGAGATGCTCGCCGAAGGCGGAGAGACTGTACGAAACCCTGCCGGTGACGAGTATCCGGGGCGGTCTCAGGCTAACGAACCGGACCGTGTCGCCCATGATATAAGACCAGAGCCCGGCGCAGCTTGTGACAATAAGGGCGTAATTAATGCCTTCCACAGCCGTCGCGATCCAATGCCGGGCCGGGTTGGGAGCGCCGAGCTCGTCCACAGGCACGAACTCGAAGAACAAGCCGTTGTCCAGCAGAAGCCGCAAGCCGTCCGAGGGGCCCCGATCGGCGAGCGCGATGAAGCCCTCGCTCGCGGGATAGACCTCGCGGGTCTCGGCATGGCTCCCTTGCAGCAGATCTTGGAAACGCTGGCGATAAGGCTCAAAGTTGACGCCGCCATGCACCAGAAGTTCGAGGTTCGGATAGTATGCAGCGAGGCCGCCCGCGTTCGAATAGATTGCCCTCAGCCGCTCGAACAAGACAAGGAGCCAGCTCGGAGTTCCGCCAATGGTGCGGATGTCTTCGGAAAGCGAGCGTCTGGCCAGGCGGCCGGCCTTTTCCTCCCAATCCGCGATGAGTGCCAAATTCCGCGGCGGGAAATAGCGGCTGCGAGCCCACCAGGGCACCTCATTGACCGCGATCCCGCTCAGGTCGCCCATAAAAACGCCGGGCGCGCATTGGATGAGATCCGTGCTGCCGCCAAGCATGAAGCTTTTCCCGCCAAGCACCCGGCTCTCAGGCCTGTTCTCGATGTGATGCACGAGCAGGTCCAGAATTGCGCGGCGGTTCGCCTTCACCATTTCATGCGAAACGGGGATATGTTTGGTAACGCCAGCCGAGGTGCCGGAGGTAAGGGCGAAATAAGGAATGCGGCCCGGCCATGTAGCATTAGTCAATACGGGAAAGCTGCCGCGCCAATAGGTGGTCCAAAAGTCCTCGTAATTCCTCAGTGGTACGGCAGCGCGGTAGTCTTTAACGGATCGAACGCGCGAAAGCCGGTGATCCGCGCCGAACCGCGTTTCTTTAGCCCGCGAGACCAAGCTTAGGAGCTGGCCGAGCTGCGCGCCCGCGGGGTCGAGCTCGGCGAGCCTTGATCGCCGGTAACGCGCATAGAGCCGCAGAAGGGAAGTCGCATCGAACATGCGAGCATCCTAAACGCAATCCGCGGCCTGTGCAGCACGCGCGCTAAAAAACCCGGCCAGAGCTGAGCTGAACCTTGCGCGGAAGTCTAAAGCTATTTGTTACTACCGTACGAATTGGACATACCGGAATTGTTATTCCTCTGGCCCCCAGACGACATGGAGCCGGCTGAAGCCTTGCGGTTCGGATATGTCGCGGCACCGCTCTTGTTGCCTGGCAATCCTTGTATGCCCGCCCCGCCGTGCTCTTCGGCTCCAGTTGTGGGCTTCAAGTTGTTCCCTTGCGCCGTACCGCTTGAGTTCCCTTGCCTTGCGTCATCGTGTTGCCGGCGGCGTAGGTAGACGTTCCAAGCACGAGAGCACTCGTTAGTACAGCAGCTTGGAATGTTTGGAGCATTGTCATTGGGCTTCTCCCTAAAAATTCATCTGGTAAATCCAACGCATTCATGTTCGGGCGCAGGGAACGGGGTCGAAGCCGGAGTCATTCGGGAAGGGGCTGCAGCCCCGGAGTAAGCGCGGTGACGAACGGGAAAGCGACCCGTACTGCCTCGGCCTGAAGCGGAACTTGAATATACTCGCCGCGCCGCCACAGCGGAACCTGATCGGCGAAGGCCGCGCTGCCAAACCAGCCGTCCTGGCCGCCCAATAAAACAAAGTAATTACGGTCGATATCTGCCGCTTTCGAAATGTGCCGCGCGTTGGACCCAAAGCGAACGGCGTGCGGACCTCCAATGAGCCCGTTCGCCGTCTTCATCACCGTTTCAGCGCCGCCAGAGACGGGCAAATTGAAATAGCGATAGCGGCCGCCGCCAGGAAGAAGCCCGAGGGAATGGTCGAGGCGCAGGCGGTGAAGCTCTCCCCATTTACGGGCGTTCAAGCTTTTCGCCGTGTGCTTCAACGCTTGCAGTACCGCGGGCCGGGTTTTCGCATCGTCAAGGGCTTCGAGGCGGGAGCAAATAATATCGCGCAAAACCCATCCCGCCGAGTAAACGGTAAGGGCATCGCGCGAGAAGAAATGGCGGGCAAAGTGGTGGAGCACCAACTCGAAGGCTGCTGGAGCCTCGGAGCCTGCGTCATAGGCTCCGTCCCAATTTTCGAGTAAGCGAACGAGCTGGTCAATTTCGGGGCCAAGAGGCGGGCCGCTTGCCGCGATCTGGGCCACGCGTGCGGCAAGCTTCCGGGCTGTGCCCCCAACGACATCCTGCTGCAGGCTTGCCAGAGTCGTAAAGTCGATCGCGGGAGCTTGGCCAAGCAAGGCGGTTATCCGCTCAAAGCGCTGGCGCGAAGAGAAAAAGCGTCCCACGACCGTTTCCGTATCTGGCTTGTTATTGGCGGAAACGGCAAACCCGGCCGGGGGATTATACCAAGATGGAAGTGTCAATGCGGTAAGAAAGGCATTCCAGGCGATGCCGGCGGGACGAACCAGATCTTTTGGGGCGGCCTCTGCGTTTTTTGGCACACGCGCCGCCAAGGCGTGCCCAACATTGCCCGTAGCATCCGCAAAAATCATGTTCTGGCCAGGGACGGCGAAACTGCCGAGCGCAGCTTTGAATTCTTGCCAGTGGCGCGCCTTGCTGACTCTAAGCATCGCTGTAATTTCGTCGCTTGCCTGATGGCCAACCCAGCGCAGCGCCAGCCGGGTACCAGGGGTGCGAAAGAACCGGGAATCCGACAAGACCGGCCCGGCCTTGCACCTGCGGACTCTCACAGTTCGCGAAGAGCCCCAGCGGACCGCAATCGTCTCCTCACGCGTCTCCAAAGCGGCTTCCGGTATATCGGAAATATCGCAAAGTTCGCTTGCGAGGGCATGAAGGTTCGTACCGCCCCAGGCAATCCAAGGGTTCCGGCCAAGCGCAAGGAACGGCATTCCCGGAAGCATCAAGCCGGCAGCATGATAGCTTGGCGAGCGATAGCTGGCGATCAGCCAATTGGAAGGCAACGATAGGCCGAGATGCGGATCGCTCGCGAGCCACGCCGACCCGTCAGCGCTTCGCGATGCAGCTATGGCGAGCGAGTTGCTTTCGCTGCGCCCCGCGGACAATAGCGCCTGCAACGCGGCCTGGCCGCCGGCGCTTTCGCGGCCCGGCACTTGCGTGGCGTCCATCTCGATGAGGCGCTCCCAATGCTGCCGCCATTCGCCCGAGCCGCGTGTTTCAAGAAGCCTCGACCAAGCAAGCCACGCCACGTCCGATCCGAACAGCCGGCCGAGCCTCAAGATGCAGGCGATGTCCCAGGGCTCGCGCTTAAGCCTAAACAGCTCAAATTCATGCGGAAGCACGGTATCTGTCCGCATCAAACAATGATTGATCCCGGACACGAAGCCCGCCAGCCACTCGCGCGTTTCGCTGGGAAGCTCGCCCTCAATCGCGGGGACTGCGCGGCCCAGGTCCAAAATCCGCACCGTGCGGTCGATATCGATGCCCGCCGGTCCGATCATCTCGCTCAACCGGCCGAAGGCCAAGCGCCGCAGAACCTCCATTTGGCCGAGCCGCAGATGGCCGTGCACAAGGCCCAGGGCGACAGCCAAATCGCGGTCCGTGGCAGCCTCGATGAACGGGACCAGATGGCGGTTCCAGCGGATCTCCACCGGCTTTTCGAGGGGCGTTCCCTCGCTTGGAAAACTTGCCAGCCTCTCCTCTAAGCTTACCGTGTTTGCAGGCGGAGGCCGCTGCGCAAGAAACCGCAAATAGGCGCTGAAAAGAAGAGTTCCCGCTGCCGTTCGCAAACGCATCCTGCACCCGCCCTGTTCGCCTTCTTAAGAGTAAACCTGTTGAGGCTGCTGCCCTTCAAAGCTCCACAGAGGTTCCGTATAAACTTCCGGGAGCAGTCATGATAAATCCGGTACGCATGATATGAGGGCTCCGGCCCAGGACGGAAGCGCGGTCTATCTCCCGGACGGAGCCGGCGGTTGGTAGAAGGCGGTTCGTGGAACTGAAAGCGGTGTAGGCCCGCGAATTACCTGTGTCTGTTACTCGACGCCTGCGCGAGCGCCCTTCTCGGCAACAGACCTCTTCATCAGCAACACCACCGGCACAAGCATAAGCATCACCAGGGCGAACACCCAAAAGCAGTCGAAATAGGCAAGGGCCGACGCTTGCTGCTGGCGCAGGTTGCTAAGAGCCTGCCATGCCAGCTCCTTTGACAGAACGGGATCGCCAGTGTTCCGTAGAAAAATAGTCTGAGCCTTGTCGAGGAAGGAATGCACGGCGGGGTTGAACGGATCCAAATATTCACCGAGTCGAAGGGTATGGAATTGCTCGCGGTGATCCTGCAAGGCTTGGCTGAGCGAGGTTCCAGCACTCCCCCCTTCGTTGCGCAGCAGACTTAACAATCCGACAGCGGCTCCGCGCAACGCCACCGGGGTGTAGAGATAGGCGGCGACATTTGCGGGGGCGAAACATATCGATAACCCTACAATCAGTACGACCCTGGGCCAAACAACCTGGCCGGGACTGATCTCCAGGTTAAGCTGCGACATCCAATAACTTCCAGCCGCCATGGTCAGCACACCGGCCAGGATGACCCAACGTGCATCTGCCCGCCGGCCGAGCACAAAACCCACGACCGGCAGCGTAAAGAGGGCGAAAAAGCCTGCCGGCGACATGACGAGCCCCGCTTGTGTTGCATTGTAGCCGAAAAGCGACTGAAGCAGGCCGGGCAACGAAGTGCTGGAACCATAGAGAACCGCATAAGCGCAGAATATGAGTAGGCAGCAGGCGCTGAAATTGCGCTCCAGGAGCGGCCGGAAGTTAACCACCGGGTTCCGGTGGTGCATTTCCCAGTAGATCAGGCCCGAAATCGCGAAAATGAAAAGGATCATCAAGGTCTGCACACGCCAGAATGCATCGCCTAGCCAATTCCATTCCTCTCCCTTGCTGAGCATGACTTCCCAGCAAACTATCGTGATGACGAGTAAGGACAAACCGACGGTGTCGAAGCGCGAGGGTTGCCTCCTTTGTTCCGCGCGCTCGGCGGTGAGATAGTCTGGGTCGTGGACGACCGAATGACAGGCAGCGAAAGCGAGAAGACCGACCGGGACATTAATATAGAAGACCCACCGCCAGGAATAGTTGTCGGTGATCCAGCCGCCAAGCGTCGGACCTACAACCGGCGCGATCAGAGCAGCCAAGGCAAAGAGCGTCATGGCAGTGCCTTGCTTTTCCACCGGGAAAGCGTCGAGCAGCACTGCCTGGCTGGAAGGCTGCAACCCGCCGCCTGCCAAGCCTTGAACGACACGGAACAGAATGAGCTGAAAAAGGCTCGTTGCCATCCCGCATAGCGCAGAGCCTACGGTAAAGACAAAGATCGAGGCCAGGAAGTAGTTGCGGCGGCCAAAGCGGGTGGTCAGCCAGCCGGTCATGGGTAAGATAATCGCATTGGCGGCAAGGTAGCTCGTGATAACCCATTCGCCGTCGACAACCGTTGCCGATAATCCGCCTGCGATATAGCGCAGCGCGACCACAGCGATGGTGGTGTCGAGCACTTCCATGAACGTCGGTACCACCACAGCGGCGGCAACGGCCCAAGGGTTCAGCGCGGCTCGGGGTTCGCGAAGTGAAAGCGCCGCCTCGGTCATCTGTTTTGATGCGCCGGATCGCCGGCAGTAAAAGTTTCTGACGATTGTGGCGCAGGGGGTTGCAGAACTTTCCCGGCATCGGGACCCGTAAGCGGTTTGTTGAAGTAGACATAGGGAACAACCGAAAGGCCGATGAACAAAGGGTCCTTGTCCGGGTCGTAATTTAGGAGCTCGATGCGGACTGGCAAACGTTGCACGACTTTGACGAAGTTGCCTGTGGCATTCTCAGGCGGCAGCAGCGCTAACGTTGATCCGGTACCCTCGGTAAAGCCGCTGATCCGGCCATGGAATACGTGCCGGCTGCCATACATGTCGACATAGAGGTCGGCCGCCTGGCCGATGCGCAAATCTGCTAGCTGCGTTTCCTTGAAATTGGCGTCGACCCAGATTTCTCGAAGCGAACGGATCGCCATCAAACCTTGGCCGGCTAGAACGTCATCGCCGGGATTGACATTGCGGCGAGTGATCACGCCATCGATGTCAGCTACGATGCGGCAATATCGAAGGTTCAATTCCGCCTGGTCGAGATCGCGCCCGGCGGATTCGAGTTTCGCCTCGGCCTGCTTGACTGCGGGGGCCTCGGGTACCATCCGGGCAAAGGCTACGTCAACGTTGCCACCACCGCGTTTCTCGAATTCTTCGAGCATTTGTTTTGGAGTTTGATTGTACGTGTGGCTAACGCCAAGCTCGGCCGCAGTCTCAATCAACTCTGCCTGAGCCGCGCGAACCGAGGAGAAAGTCTGATCCAGATCGGACGGCACCTCACCTAGATCTCCGCCCTTCTCAGGCGTCGCGCGCAGCCCTAAAGAGACACGGATTTGGTGGATGTCGGTTAAGGCTTGGGTCACATCTGCCTGGGCAACCGATAACGCTGCTTCCCGCTGGTCGAACTGCTCGTGGCTGGCTGCCAGCCCAGTGACAACCAGCTTACTGACCCTCTCGAATTCCACCTCCGCCAGTTTTAATGAGGCCTTGCTTTTATCGAGGGCGGCAATCTTCGCCTGAAGCAGTTTGATCTGGTTGTCGACGTCCTCCATGGCGTGCTGGAGTTTCCAGCGTTGACTTCTGGCCTTTGCTTCGATGCCGCGCACCGATGCTTCAGCCGCCGCCAGGTTCGCCTTTGCGGTATCGACAGCCGCTTTCTTGATGTCAACGATGACTTGATACGGCTCCTTGTCGAGTTCGGCGAGGAGATCGCCTTTGTGCACGCGGTTATTGTCATCCACGAGAACTCGCGGGCGCAATAGATGTTTTCGTAAAGCTCTTTGGCTTCAAAGGCCTCGCTTGTCAGGGAAGTGACGATGAAGCGCGGATTGGCGCCTTTTTTCAGATGCTCCGCCTTGGCCACCACCCGGCGCTCGCGGCTCCAGCTTTTGCGGGTTTGATAGCGCAGTTCCTTGAATACCCGCGCCGCGCCGCCGCTTTCTTTGGCCTTGGCCTCGGCTTCAGCCAGTTCTTCTGCAATTTCAGCTTCGAGCCTGGCGTTGCGGGCCAAGCCGAAGATGTATTCGACACGATTGGCCTCGCACCAAGCCATGAGTTCTTCACGGCAGAAGCCGGAATTGGCCCTAAGCCAGATTTCAACCTCCGGCCAGCTCTCCCGGATCTGCGCCACCATCCAGGCGATCTCGTCCTTGGCGCCGGCCGCGGCGTCGATGTCCGCGGGCCGCAGTTTCGCCAGAAGCAGCTCCCGGCCGCAAAAAACATAAAGCGGCAGGTAGCAGTAGCATTGGTAATAGCCATGGAAGAAGCGGCCTTCCTGATCGCCGTGGATCGGATCGTCCGTGGCGTCGAGATCGAGGACGATGCGCTTGGGCGGCGTGGCCTGGCCTTCGAGAAAGAGGCTGACAAACAGCCGCTTCATGGCCTCTTCGTCCACGCTGAGCTTGCGGTAACGGTCCTCTTCGGCCCTTGGCGCGTGCTCGAGCCGGTTCAGCGTGGATTTCCCGGCCAGGACCGCGCAATCGGAGCGGCGGGCTTCGAGCTTGCCCGAGACAAGGCCAAGCACCGGATCGTGACGCAGCTCATCGTGATCGTTGAGGTCCTCATAGCCGAGCGCAATGCCATGGATACGCTGGGCAACCAGCGTTTCGGCCGCATGCTCGATCCGGTCCTGCGCCCGGCCATCCTTGAAACAGGCTGCCACCTGCCGCGACAAGCCAATACGGCGATCCGCCTGCCGCAAAAGCAGCGCGCCCGCATTCGAGGTTATCGCCCCGCCGTCGAACGCCGCTGTGACTTTCCGGCTTCCCAGACTGGCGAAATCGAAAGAATCCTGGCTACACTCCGTCTGCATCGGGGGTCTCCTCTGCTCTAGCCGAAGCCTTTGTTGCAGAAGAACTTTCGCTGATTTAGAGCCCCGATGCACCTATTGCTTGTGAGATATCCGGGCTAGATACTTGGCCGGGGACGCGGGCCGAAACGAAGGTCACGTGACCGTTCACATATGCATCGTCGGTCGAGACGGTGTTGAGAGTTTGCTCGATCCATGGAACCCCGAGCACGGCAGCGATTGCCAAAAGCAGGGCGGCAAGCGCCCCTATCAGCAAACGCTTCCACAAACGTTTCGCTTGCCCCGGCTTGTTCTTGTTTGCGGTGCTTGGGCTGGCGGGAATGTTCGATTGCCCAGCGCCGCTACGCTCTACCGCCCCAGCTTCATCGCTGGAGTTGCGCCCGGGCGAGCCCGGCCCTGTTCCCGTCACATTTTGAATTTCGTCGCCAACCATGGCTTCGCCCGGCAAGCACACCGTGGCAACGGCCAAGATGGGCTTCCGCGTTGACGGTCCCTGCGACCGCAGCGATATTGTGCATCATTCAAGAAGGCCGAGACATGTCTACCAAGGACGAGGGTTCGCTATCCCTTAATATCCAACTTGCAATTCTCAGGGAGATTTAACGCGCTCCTTTTTGTTTTCCTCGCGACGACGGGAATTGGCCCGGCCCGGAGAGGCTCTTTCGGCCTTCGGATCAAAAAGCCGAAGTTTCGAGACGATTTCAAAAGTACCCGTACCGATTTTCGCCAGAACGAAATCACCGCGGCTGGCGTTCTTGAAGGACTTACCGCTGGAGGGGGCGGTGATCACCGGCGATGCGATGTTTTGCCAGCGCGAAATCTGCCAGGCCATCGATGATGGCAAAGGCGATTATCTGTTTGTTGTTAAGGACAATCAGCCAGAACGAAAGCAGTATCGCCGAAAGCTTCGGCGACCTTTCCCCCCATGGCCCCGCTGTTCTGCCGCCTGATTTGAAGACGGCAGAAAGAGTTGAGAAAGGGCATGGCCGCCTGGAAATACGCAAAATCGCGGTTAGCGCCGAGGTCTCCCATCTCGAATGGCCTGGCTCCGCCCAGGTGGGCGTCGAACGCACGCGAGATAAGCGGAAGCGCCGGAGACCGCCTATATCGTCACCAGCCTGACCGCCGCCGAGGCCGGTCCGACGCGGCTGGACAAGGGAGAAAAGACGGCAAGGTTTGACGGCAGCTCCGCAAACGCTTATCTTGATGTGTTTGGACAGCAAAGCGGATGCAATGTCGAGACGGCAGGAAATAAGGCTGCCCGCGCTTGAGTTAAGGGTGGGAGGCGGCCTTCGCGAGCTTAACGAGCGCTACCGGGAGATTTTCCGGAGTATTGTGGAGACATACCTCGCAACGGGCGAGCCGGTGGGGTCGCGGAATCTGAGCCGGTACCTGCCTATGACGCTGTCGCCTGCCTCGGTCAGGAATGTGATGTCCGATCTCGAAGCGCTCGGGCTGATCTACGCGCCGCACGTAAGTGCAGGCCGCATCCCGACCCACACGGGATTGCGCCTGTTCGTGGATGGGCTGCTCGAGGTAGGCAATATCGAGGATTCCGAGCGTGACCGGCTTGAGAGGCAGCTCGCGAGCTACGCCGAAGGCAATGCCGGCGTCACTTCTGAGGTGCTGGCCGAAGCCGGCGACATGCTCTCTGGGCTTTCACGCTGCGCTGGCGTGGTTCTGGCCGAGAAGCAGGTGAGCCGGATCAAGCATATCGAATTTGTCAGCCTCGACGCGAAACGCGCACTTCTGGTGCTGGCGGGCGACGACGGCAGCGTGGAAAATCGCGTGCTGACGCTGCCCGAAGGCTTGCCACAGCAGGCTCTTGCGGAGGCAACGAATTATCTTAATGCCCGCGTGCGCGGCACAACGCTTCCCGAGGCGCGCGAACGCGTGGAAGGGGAGCTCAAGGCAAGCCAGGCCGAACTCGATCTTCTGACCGCGAAGCTGGTGCGCGCCGGCCTCGCCCAGTGGTCGGGTGGCCGGGATGACAATAAGAGCCTGATCGTGCGCGGCCAATCGCGGCTGCTTGACGATTTGAAAGCGGTTGAGGATGTCGAGCGTATACGGCTGCTATTCGAGGATTTGGAGTCGAAAAAGGCGCTCGTTCATCTCCTCGATCTGGCGGAAAAGGCCGATGGCGTACGCATTTTCATTGGCTCGGAGAACAATCTGTTCTCGCTTTCGGGCTCCTCGCTCATCGTGGCGCCCTTCCAGGACCAGAGCCGTAAAATTGTCGGCGTCTTGGGCGTGATCGGTCCGACCCGGCTCAATTATGCCCGGATTATCCCCATGGTCGACTACACGGCGAAGCTCGTCAGCCGTGTGTTAGCTTGATTATCGCCTCAAAACCGCCGATATATTTTCAAAACTCGGGCCGGCTTAAAAGGGGTTTCGGCTCATATTTACAGTAACGGGAACGGCACACGCACAATGAACGATAAACCGGGCGAGCCCGCGAGCCAAGGCGGGCCGGAGCAGGCGGATTCTTCGGCGGAGCAGGCAGAAGCCGCACGGAGCGCCCAAGCCGGGCTTCAGCAAGTCGCGGAGCTTAAGGCCGAAAATGCCGATCTTCGCGATAGGCTCTTGCGTACCATGGCCGAAATGGAGAATCTCCGGCGGCGTACCGAGCGGGAAAAGGCCGATACGTCGAAATACGCGATCTCGGAATTTGCGCGGGATGCGGTCTCAATCGGCGACAATCTGCGCCGCGCTATCGAGGCCGCGCAGAAAGAGCCGCTCGACGAGAGTCCGGCGCTCAGGACGCTCCTGGAGGGCGTGGAAGTTACCGAGCGCGATCTTTTCAAGGTCTTTGAGCGCCACGGGATCACTCGCTTCGATCCGTTGGGTGAGAAGTTCGATCCGCATTTTCACGAGGCGATGGTCAAGGTGGATGTTCCGGGCGTTCCAGCCGACATGGTCGTGCAGGTCTTGCAGGCAGGATATAAGATCGCGGATCGCGTTCTAAGGCCTGCCGCTGTGATAGTGGCGAAAGGCGGAACGCCGGCCCGGGCGCCCGAGCGCCCTGAGGCGGAGAGCCCGCAAGAGCCACCAAGCGAAAATGAGGCTCGCGAGGCGGAGGATGGAGGCAGCGGCACCGCGCGCACAAGACGCTCCATGCACGTTAATGTTATGCATGAGCGCGATCCCGATGTCGTCCGCGGCCCAAGAGGGGCGCCCGGAGGCTCCTTTGGACAAGGCCGCGCCAGGGAGCGGCCTTGGACCGAAAAACGCGGTCCGAGTGTGACTCAGCCGATCAACGAGGAAAAGAGGCCGCTCAAAAGAGACAACTTGGCCTCCTCCTTCGGGAAGCGGCTCGAAAGCGAAGATTAGCCATACTCATTCGTCATCGCGAGGCGCCGTGGCGATCCAAATCGATATTAGCACTTTATCATGGGTTGCTTCGCTTTGCTCGCATTGACGGCAATACCGCTTTCATCGAAAATGATCTGCCTCAATTAAGCCCAAACAAAAATGCCTGGGCTGCAGCCGGCGCCCTCTCCTTAGCCCCGTCGATGAAGTAGATAAAGACGTCCTGCCCGCCGGCGCCCCAGTTCGCCGCGCATTTCGCCCAACTGGCCAGCTCTTCGGATGCGTAACCCGTCTCCTCCTCCATCCTGCTCCTCATAAGCCGCGCATAGGTGAAACCGGCAGTTTCCGCCTCGATGCACGGGTAAACGTCAGAATCAGCCAGCACGATGGCCGCCCCGGCCTTTGCCGCCAGACCAGCGAACTGCGGAGACCTGAAGCTTTCGTGCCTCACCTCCAGGGCGTGGCGCAGAGGTAGCCCCTTCACCTCGCGTGGCAGGAGCGCGAGAAAGGCCGCGAAATCGCCGGGCTCGAACCGCTTCGTTGGCGCGAATTGCCATAGAACCGGTCCTAATTTTTTGCCGAGCGCATGGACCCCGCTTGCAAAGAACCGCTCGATGGAAGGCCCTGCTTCGGCCAGAACGCGCTTGTTGACCGCATATCGCGGCGCCTTGAGCGAGAACACGAACCCCTCCGGTGTTTCATCAGCCCATTTGCGGAACGTATCGGGCGTTTGTGTGCGGTAGAAGGTTCCGTTGATTTCGATGGTGTTAAGCGCGCGGCTTGCAAATTCCAGCTCGCGGGAATGGGCGAGGCCCTTGGGGTAAAAGTTGCCGCGCCAGGGTCCAAAGGTCCAACCGCCGATGCCGGCACGGATCATCGCCTCCGCTCCTTCAAGCTGCGCCACGACTCAACCGGCGCACCGCTCCTCTAACTTATTAGAGGCGGCGCCTGCACCATATAAGATGAAACCGTTCCCGGCGCTTTTGTGTCCTCCGGTTGGAGGGAAATCCCTTATAGCGCAAGCGCCCAGTTTCTGCTTTCCTCGCATGCTTTCGAGAAAGACACGCAGCCTTATGCCCACCCGTATGCTCATCCCATTGATCGTCGCTTGCGGGCTGTTCATGGAGAATCTCAATTCAACGGTGCTCTCCACTTCTCTGCCCGCAATCGCCGCGGATCTGCATGTGTCCCCCATCTCGCTGAAACTGGCGCTGACGAGCTATTTGCTGAGCCTCGCGGTGTTCGTTCCAATCAGCGGCTGGGTTGCAGACAAATACGGTGCGCGCACGGTTTTCATGGCGGCTATCGCGGTTTTCACCAGCGGCTCTGCACTCTGCGGACAAGCGCATAGCCTGCCGGAACTTATCCTCTTCCGCGTCGTGCAAGGCCTGGGCGGGGCGATGATGGTCCCTGTGGGCCGGCTCGTCATCTTGAGAAGCGTCGCGAAATCCGAGTTGATCCCTGCGCTGGCCTGGCTCACGATTCCGGCTCTCCTGGGGCCGGTGATTGGGCCGCCGCTCGGAGGTTTTATCACCACATACGCGCATTGGCGATGGATCTTCTACATCAACGTGCCGATCGGCGCGCTGGGGCTTGTCCTCACTTGGAAGTTCATATCGAACGTCTCTGAGGCCGGCACACCGCCGCTCGATAAGATCGGATTTGCGCTCTCGGGCTTAGGGCTTTCGGCCTTCGTCTTTGGCCTTGCTATCCTCGGAGAAGGCGCCGGATCGCTCAGTTCGGGCTTCCTTTTGGCAGCCGCCGGCCTTGCTGTTTGTGCGGCCTATGTGTGGCACGCGAAGCGAACGCCAAATCCCGTGATCGACCTCGCGCTTTTGCGCATTCCCACCTTCCGCGCGGGCGTGATCGGCGCCTCCTTTTTCCGCACCGGCGTGGGGGCGATCCCTTTTCTTTTGCCGCTCATGCTTCAGCTCAGCTTCGGCCTTACCCCTTTTGAATCGGGCATGATCACATTCGCGGCTGCGGCCGGATCGCTCTTGATGAAGGCGACCGCGGCCCCGATCATCCGCACTTTCGGCTTCCGCAGGGTTCTAATCGTGAACGCGCTTATCAGCGCAGGCTTCATGAGCGTGAACGGGTTCTACACCGCGGCCACACCTCATCTTGTTATCGTCGGGCTGCTCTTGGCCGGCGGCTTCTTCCGCTCGCTCGAATTCACCGCCGTCAACGCGCTGTCTTACGCCGATATCACTCAGGCGGATATGAGCCGGGCCACGAGCTTCGCCAGCATGGCGCAACAGGTTTCGCTTTCCCTGGGCGTCGCCATAGGGGCCTTGATCCTTCAGGCGGCGCAGGCTTTCCGCGGCGAGGCACATATCGCGCAGCCGGATTTTGCCATCGCCTTTTGGATCGTGGCGGGGATTGGGGCGCTCTCGGTGATCTCGTTCCTGCGCCTGCCAAAAGGAGCGGGGGAGGAACTCTCGGGACTTCCGGCGCGAACCGCCGCTGCGACGCGCGCCTGTGCCGCGAACCCCCGCGCCGAAGCAACCACGCCGCAGTAGGCTCGCCCGCGCGAGGAGTGCTCAGGCTGACGGCAGCGGCCCGTGATCGTCGCAATGGCCGCCATGCGGGTGATGAAGGCGGCCGTCGACCAGATAATCGACATGATCCCCGTGAGGGACGGCCTCGTGGCCGCAATTGGGACCGTGGGTGTGCGCACCGCAGCTTTGCTCCGGAGTGCACTGAGCTGGGTTCGTTTCGCTGATCTCTATGACGTGCTCATCGGCATGTCCCTCGTGGGGGTGCAGCAAGCGCCCGTCTGCTAGGTAGTCGACATGGTCGCCGTGGCGGACAGCGGTGTGCCCGCAATTCGGTCCATGCATGTGAGTGGCGGAGCCGGACATAATCGTTCCTCTTCAGGGCCGGTGGTGCTCTAGCTTTGCAGCCGCACAATAGATCGGCAAAGAGTTTCCTCGCCAGGACCGGTGCACGCTATAGCTATGCCGGCAACGGCGGCGGGCTACAGATTGTTCCCCACTCCGCCGGAAATAGTTCAGCTTGCGGTGCTGAGATGCCGCTCTAAGGCAAGCTAGCTCACGCAATGAGCCTCGAAACTACGCCTTCGATGCCGAACATGAATATGCCGGCGCCCCCAACGATAAGATGCGACACGGTGGGAGCGAGCAGAGAATTGGTTTTCGCGAACAGCCAGCCCCACAAAATTCCCGGCAGAAAGGCGGCGAGCGCGAAGGCGAGGCTGATATGGGCGTGGGCGGCGCTGAAAAGCAGATTGGCCGCAACGATAGAAAACCAGCGGCGCTTTGTTTCGCTGCCATGGAGGAAGGCGTGGAGTGGCGCCTGGATACCGGAACGGGCCACGAACTCCTGCATTGGCGTAAGCAACATGTAGATGGCGAAGGCAACCCAATACCACGCGGTTGAGGTCGAGACCCTGTGGCCAACCTCGACATCGGCGCCGCCAAGAAGCGAGACGTTGGCGAAACTCGGCGATGTGTTGATGAGCAGCCACTTCACGATCACGAACGCTATAAGAAAAAGGAAAGAAGCCCGGATCGAGAGCCCCAGCGCCTCACGCCAATTATCGAGTTGCAGGCCGAAGAAGCGCGGGGGAAGGCCGCTTCTTGTGATCACTGGAAAGAAGGTCAGGGCAAAAAGAATAATGATAAGCGGGCTCAGCATGAAGTTCGCATGCGTCTCATTCCTGAAGGCGGGCAAGAAGCTTAGAGCCAGCGTGTAAATCGAAAACAGGCATAGCGTCGCCATCACTGTGTGGCCGACGCCGCTACGGTAGGCCGCTAACTGGTTCTCCAGTTGGAGGCTGTTCATGCGCAGACTTACCGATTCGCCGGCCTGCCTGGCGATATGCCTGCGAAGCTTGCCCGCTACAATTTCGCGAACCCTGCGAACGTTTTTCCGCCTGCCCCAGGCGCTGAGATCGGCAACGGCGAGAGTTACGTCCGTCTTTGCGAGAAAAGAGACCGAACTCGGCTTGCCGTCTACGAACGAGATTTCGCCAAAAATTTCCCCTCTGCGCAAAACTGCCAGCTCGTAGTCCTCGGGACCGCTTGCTAAAGGCGAGACGCCTTCCTTTGAAATCGAGATATGGCCGTCGAGAAGGATGTAGATCTTGCCGGGATTCCTTGCGCCTTCTTGCATGAGCACGCGGCCGTGCTTGTACTTCTTGAATTTAATATGCGGCAAGACGAGGCGAAGCTGCTGCCTGGACAGGCAAGCGAACAACGGGTTTTTGGGGATTTCAACGTGCCGGCCTCTCAAGCGGGCCCGAAAGGCCGGCGTAGCCGAAACCAGCGCGTTTGCGATTTCCACCATCGTATTATCTGCCGCTTTTTCTCTAAGGTCAGTTTGTTTCCCGGATGTAGAAACCTTTCGGTGACGAAACGATCCCGGTCAGCATGGGCAATTGGCCAGGCAGACCGTTCAGTATACACCAGAACTGGGTGGCACCGCAGTTATTACTTAGGCTAAATTCTACTGCGCAAATTTAAAATTATCGAAAACTCAACAGGTTCATGCCATGCTTATTAAAGCGAGCCCAATTCAGAAAAGACAGTTACAGTGCGACACAATAAACGCCCCTGTTAATTAGCAATCAAACGCTTGCGTAGGACTGGCGATAGAGAGACGCGCGCAAAGCCCCGCCATGGTTAACCTGACAGTGAATAGGCGCGCTTGTTCCTATCTTCCCACTAGTTTTTTAAAGTTTACACCCGAAATTTTGCGTCGAGATTGCCGGTTCAACATGTCATGTTGCCGGTGCCGCGGCGAAGAACTTAGGTTAGCGAGGGGTTAAGCGGGGATGACAGTTCAAGGTTGCTCGCAGGGCCAGGAACCCTTGCCGTCTTTGCCGCCAGGCAATGCCGCGGCTTGGCTACAAACGATCAGGGCCGCGGCGCAGAAGTTGGACGGCGCCGTTATTCGCACGCCGGCAGTTGAGGCGCCAAAGCTTTCGGTGCTCTCGGGTGCGCAGATTTTTCTCAAATATGAAATCATGCAGGCGACCGGCAGCTTCAAAGAGCGCGGCGCACTCTTAAAACTGCTGTCGCTTAGCGAGAACGAACGCAAGCGCGGCGTCATCGCCATCTCCGCCGGAAACCACGCCCAAGCCGTCGCCTATCATGCCACCCGGCTTGGCATCGCAGCCACGGTCATCATGCCCGAGGGTACCCCGTTCAACAAGGTCGCCAACACTGAGGGCTACGGGGCAAAGGTGATCCTGTCCGGCGAGGACGTCGGTGAATCGCAAAGGGATGCGGATCGGCTTATCTCGGAGCACGGCTTCACGCTTATCCATCCTTATGACGATCCCATTGTGATCGCAGGCCAAGGCACCGCCGGGCTCGAATTCATTGAGGATTGCCGAGCGCTCGACTGTATGGTCGTCCCAATCGGCGGGGGCGGTTTCATTTCGGGCGTTGCGGCCGCGGTGAAAGCGTTGAAGCCAGAGGTGGAGATCATCGGCGTGGAGGTGAATTCCTACCCTTCCGCCTATGGGGCTTTGCGCGGAGAGCCGCTGCATTGCGGCGGGCCAACCTTGGCCGAAGGCATCGCAGTCAAGACCTGCGGTGCCCACACACTCCCCATGATCCGCGAGCTGGTTGAAGACATCATGCTCGTGAGTGAGGCGGCGATCGAGGAGGCGATCTTTTGCATGGCCAGCCTGCAAAAAACGATTGCCGAAGGAGCAAGTGCTGCGGGCCTCGCAGCCGTTCTTTCCGCGCGCGCAAGATTTGCCGGCAGGCGCGTTGGGCTCTTTCAATGCGGCGCGAACATCGATCCGCGCGTGCTCGCTTCCATTCTCATGCGGGGGCTCGAACGGGAGAGCAAGATCGTCTCCTTGCGCATTTCGCTTGCCGACAGGCCCGGAGTGCTCGGCGAGATCGCAAGCGAGTTAGGCCGCTGCGGGGCGAACATTCTCGAGGTGCATCACAGCCGCCTTTTTCTTGACGTGCCAGCCAAGGGCGCCGTGGTCCAGATCGCGGTCGAAACGAAAGACCGCGGCCACGCCGACGCAACGGTCGAGAGGCTCCGGCTGCATGGCTTCGAGGTGGAAAGAATGAACAATCATTGCGCAGGCGCCCCTGGCAGAGCGAAGTAGATTTCTGGCCTTCGCAAAGGAACTTGCCAGCTCGCTGAAGCGAGCTGGCTGGAGAGAAGCCCGCGTGTGCGCTTTACCCTCCGCTAGGCTAATAAGGCTGACGAGGGCCGCCATTATCGTAGCCCTGTCCCGGGGGGTAGCCCTGTTCGTAGCCGTCGCCTGCGCCGGGGTAATCGTAGGGACGGTAACGCGGCGCGGGTTCTTGGGCGTAGGGGTCGCCATAGCCGGGGCCGGACTGGTAGGCATAACCGTCATAAGGCCGGCTTTGCGGTGGGCCTTCGGCGGCGTAGCGATCGTCGTACCGCGGTCCACCGCGATAAGCGTAGTCATCGTAAGGCCGGCTCTGAGGCGCGCCTTGGCTGGGATAGCGCTCTTCATCCGATGGGGCGCCCTGATAACCGTAGCGATCAGGGCCGGCATACGGCGCTGGCCCCTGATACGGCGCTGGTGCCTGATACGGCGCCTGGCCGCCATTATAGCCATAGCGCTCTTGCTGCCGGGGCATATAGGGCGCGTTTGCGCTCACGACGCGCCGGCATTGCGGCATCAGCAGATCCATCCTGTCAGCCAGGCACTGAAACGCTTGCGGGCCGCGCGGCACGCCAGGGCAGAAGCGCTCATAGTCCCCCGAGCAGGCCTCAACGGAGGAAGCGATACTCAGCGCCTGACGGCAATTCGGCGCAAGCTGGGCTTCATGATCGAGCAGGCAGCGCGCGACCCGCCCGTGGCCTGGCAGGACAAAGGAACAAAGCCGGTGATAGTCTCGCTGGCAGGAGTTCATGATGGGGTCTGCCGCACCCGGCGCCAAATCTCCCGCAGAAGCGGCCGCCGCGCCAATAATCAGCCCGGCGCCGAGCATGTATGAGGCAATCTTCAACATAGGAGGGTCTCCCGCGAGGACACTCGCTGAGCATAACCGGCGCATCCCGGTTTGCTGCCGTAGAACTACAGAATGCCGGAGCTTTTGGCCTAAACAAGGACTAAATCGCACCCATGCGAATTTACTCTTGTAACCCTTTGTATCACCTCAGACTAAGCGTAATCGGGCACGGCCCATCGGAACGGTATTTTGGCAATCGCCGGACGCGATCCTCTACCCCCGGGGGCTTGCGGGCCCCTCTTTATTGTCTGTCCCGCCCCAGATAAGGGACGCGAAAATGGATCCAAAAATTAGAAGGGCCGTAACTGCAAGCGCCCATTCCGTTGGGATGTCCGGCCATGGAAGATAGTTGTAGATCATCTTGAAGCCGATGAAGATAAGGACAAGCGAAAGTCCGAACTTGAGATAGCGGAATTTACCGATGATCCCAGCCAAGGCGAAGTACAGCGCGCGCAGGCCCAGGACCGCAAAAACATTCGAAGTGTAGACGATAAAGGGATCTCTGGTGATTGCGAAAACGGCCGGTATCGAGTCGAGCGAAAACAGCATGTCGGTTACGTTCAGCACCACGAGCACGAGGAAAAGTGGCGTTGCGAAAGTTTTGCCGGAACGCCGCGCGAAAAACTTCTCGCCATGATACTCCGCCGTAACAGGCATCACACGCCGCACGATATGTATGATGCGGCTTTTAGCAAGATCCGTGGTCTCGTTCCCAGTCCTCATCGTCCTGATGCCGGTGTAAATCAGGAACAGGCCCAGTACAATTGCCATCCAGTCGAAGGCTTCGATGAGTGCTAATCCGGCGGCTATAAATACCCCCCGCAGAACAAGCGATCCTATGATGCCGCAAAGAAGTACACGCATCTGCGATTGCGGTGGCACTTGAAAATAGGCAAGTATGACAACGAATACCAAAATGTTGTCCATGCTGAGCGCGTATTCGATGAAATAGCCGGTCAAAAATTGAACAGCTCTCTCATCTCCAAACTGCCAGTAAATCCACGCATTAAAGCAAAGGGCGAGCGCAATGTAGGCCGCCGTGGCCCAGAGAGCTTCCCGGACCGGGATGGCTCTCGGCTTGCGATAAAAGAGGCCGAGGTCGAGGGCGAGAATTCCAAGTATAAAAAGGGTGAAGACGATCCAAGCCCAAGGAGAATGCTCGCTGAACATTACCGGCATGCAATTCCCTTGCAAAATGAACCCGGACCCGCATTCAACGTAAGAAAGCTGCGCATTGTTGCCGGTTGGCGTCGCAACGCCGCGGCAACCTTTCGATCAGATTCGGCCCAAGGACGGCTACTAATTTGGGGCCAGGCCGAACACAAGCACGGCATTTAACCCGCCGAAGGCGAATGAATTCGACATCGTGTAGCGGATTTCGCGGTGCCGGCCCTCGTTCGGCGTGTAATCGAGATCGCATTCGGCGCCGGGCGCGTCGAAGCCGATCGTTGCCGGCACGAAGCCATCCAGCATCGCTTGGATGCAGACTACGGCCTCGACCCCGCCGCCCGCACCAAGGCAGTGGCCGTGCATCGACTTGGTCGAAGACACCGAAAGCTCATAGGCGTGCGTTCCGAAGACCTTTCTGATCGCGCGTGTCTCGTTGATATCGTTGGCTGTAGTGGCGGTCCCATGCGCATTCAGATAGTCGATCGCGGTGGGGGGAAGCGCTGCATCGGCAAGCGCGATCTGCATGGCGCGCGTAGGCCCTTCAATGTCGGGGTTCACCATGTCCCCTGCGTCCGACGTCATGCCGAAACCGCAAATTTCGGCAAGGACGGTTGCACCCCGGGCCCGCGCGTGTTCGAGTTCCTCGATAACCAGGATACCGGCGCCTTCCCCGAGCACCGTGCCGTTGCGCCGCTTGGAAAACGGGAAGCAACCTTCCGGAGACAGAACCCGCATGGCCTGCCAGGCGCGCATGGAGCCGTAGGTGATCGCGGCCTCGGCTGCGCCGGCCACGGCCACATCCACGGCGCCGCTCCGGATCATCTGGAACGCAAGCCCGATGGCATGGGCGGCTGTGGAGCACGCGCTTACCGTACCAAAGACCGGCCCCCGGATGCCGTAGTCGATGCTCACATGGGCGCACGCGGAACTCCCGATGGTGCGCAGGAGGGTCAGCGGATGCGTGGCCTTCTTCTTGTGGATATAAAGGTCTTCATAAGCTTTTTCGAGCGTTGCAAGGCCGCCCGCACCCGAGCCCACGATAGAGGCCGCCCGCTCGCCGTTCTTGAAGGGCACCGCAAGACCGGATTGGGTGACTGCTTCATCCGCGGCAGCCCCTGCATATTGGGAATAGCGGTCCGCTAAAAAAACGGCCTTGGATTTGCAATGAATTTTAGGATCGAAATCGCGAACCTCGCCCCCGATCGTAATATACAAATCCTGCAAGGCGATGCTTTGAATCGGGCCTACGCCGCACTCACCCCGCTTTACTGCCGTCCAGAACTTGGGCGTCCCGGTGCCAAGCGAGGAAACCACGCCCATTCCTGTAACAGCGACGCGGCGCGCCATGCCGTTTACTCCCATTGCCGATAAAGCGGCTCAGCCCGCGGTGGATTCCTGAGAGGCTGCAAGAACTGCCTTGACCCGCTCGACGACCGAGCCGACGGTGGCGAAATCCTGCACTTCCTCGTTGGCATTGTAAGGAATTTGAATGCCAAAAGTGTCTTCAATGTCGAACACGATCACGGCGAGATCCAAAGATTCGATCTCCAGATCCTGCAGCTTCGTGTCGAGCGTAATCTCCTTATTCGGATCACGCATATTTTTACGTAATATCGCGATGATCTTTTCTGCTACATCTTCCATTGCAGGCTCCCCGCGCTGGTATTGAAGCGCGCAAAGATGAATGAGTAAACGCGCGCGAGCCGCTTCGCCTTGGCGCGTGGCGAACGGGATAGCGGCAATCTTCTCTCAAGTCCAGCAAAGACGCTGTAACTGAAGCTGCCGGGGAAAAACCGCTCGCACGCCCGGCCTTGGCGCAGCATTAGCGAAGCCAGTTCCTTGCTAGGCGCGGGCCAGAGTTTCGCGGCCTGCGCCCCGCCTGAGCCGCCATATAAACAACTTTCGACAAACAATCGAGGTCTGTATACTGCCCAGGTGAAACGAATAACAAGCACAAGCTAAAGGGTGGACAAAATGGAAAGCCCGCAAAATGTCCGGCTTAACGGCAAAGCGCAGAGCAACGGCGCGGGCCTGCCGCATCCTTGGTTGAGGTCTTATCCAGCGGGCGTCGACTGGTTCCAGAAATTCACACCCGCGCCCTTGCCGTCGCTGTTGGATGACGCGGCCGCCCGCTACGGCGGAAGGCTTGCGACCGGCTTCTTCGGCAAGACCATGACTTACGCCGAGCTTGCCCATGCGGTGAACCGCACCGCCAAAGGACTGCAGGCGCTGGGCGTCACGAAAGGCACTCACGTCGGGCTGCTTTTCCCCAACTGCCCTGCGTTCATCGTCTATTACTACGCGATCCTGAAGGCCGGCGGCACGGTCGTGAATTTCAACCCGCTTTATACGATCCCGGAGCTCAGCTACCAGGCGAAGGACGCAGAAACCGAGATTATGGTCACGCTCGATCTCAAAGCGACCTTGCCGAAGGCCAAGGCGCTGTTGGATCAGGGTATTCTGAAGCATTTGGCCGTCGTCCCATTCGCCGGCATGCTGCCCGGCTTGAAGAGCATGCTTTTCCGGATCGTGAAGCGGGGAGAGGTTGCTTCCTGGCATACTGGCGGAGGCGTGGTTTCCTCAAGCGAGCTGCAGGACAATGGTGGCAGCTTCGAAGCTCCTGCCATCGACCCGGCCGAGATTGCCGTCCTCCAATATACCGGCGGGACCACGGGCACGCCGAAGGGCGCGATGCTCACTCACGCCAATCTTGCCATCAACGTCCAGCAGGCCGCTGCATGGTGTGAAGGCCACTTTATCGCCGGCGAGGAACGCTTCTTATGCGTCATCCCGTTCTTCCATGTCTTTGCAATGACTGGGCTTTTGAACTTTGCCGTCAGCTTGGCGGCGCAGATGGTCATGCTCCCGCGCTTTGACCTCAAACAGGTCTTGAAGCTGTTCGACGAAACGAAGCCGACCATCATGATGGGCGTTCCGACCTTGTTCAACGCGCTCGCCAAGGCGCCGGACATCAAGAAACACGACCTGCGCCACCTGAAATTCTGCATATCGGGCGGGGCGCCGTTGCCGCTCGAAGTGAGGCGGGAGTTCGAGAGCGTGTCGGGCTGCACGCTCGTCGAAGGCTATGGGCTTTCAGAAACCTCACCGCTCACGCACGCTAACCCGCTGGTGGGCGCCGTCAAGGAGGGCTCGATCGGCCTGCCGGTGCCGGGCACGATCATGTCCTTGCGCCAGCTCGGGAATCCGAACCAGGAGGTGCCGCCCGGCGAGAAGGGCGAGATTTGCATCGCAGGCCCGCAGGTCATGAAAGGGTACTGGAAGAAGCCCGAAGAAACGGCGGCAACCTTTGCGGGCGAATTCTTCCGCACCGGCGACGTCGCCTATATGGACAGCGAAGGCTTCACCTATATCGTCGACCGGATCAAAGACCTCATCCTCTGTTCCGGCTTCAATGTCTATCCGCGCCGCATCGAGGAGGCCATTTACCAGCACCCCGCCGTGGAGGAAGTGACCGTCATCGGCGTCCCCGACCAATATCGCGGCGAGGCGCCGAAGGCTTTTGTGAAACTGCGCGCCGGGCATGAAGCGACGGAAGCCGAGATCCTGGAGTTCCTGAAGCCGCGCATCTCAAAAATCGAAATGCCGTCCGAAATCGAGTTCCGAGACACGCTGCCGAAGACGCTGATCGGCAAGCTGTCGAAAAAGGAGCTGAAAGCCGAGGCTGAGGCCAAGCGGCATTAGCGCCTTTCGTCGTCGCGAGGCGGCGCTTGCCGCCGGCGCGATCCAGAGGAACTATAAAAGCTTCTGAATTGTTTCGCTGGTTCGCAATGACGCTGAAGTACTTAGAAATATCATGGCTGCCCCCGCATGCCCGTTAAGTTGCAATTTTAAATGAAAGCTCCTTGCGAAAGCGTAAATGAAGCTAAGTTACTGATATGGCGACGTTTTTGCGCCAGCACCGCAAAGCTGATCCAAGGCAACTAAAGCCCAGCTGCAATTGCGGGTTAAGATTTACGGTTAACGGAGGACCAAAAAGATAATTAACGGACTTTCAGGAATCCACTTTTGCAGTCGAAAACGCGAAAAATTCCGGTTTTTGCGGCGGGAAGAAATAAAAACCGCCCCCCTTTACCATGCCGGCATTAACCTTGGCGCGGCGCTACGAAAAACGCGGTCACGCGATGGCATCGAGGCCCTTGGCCTTGACGAGCGCAAGCAGCTTGAGCGACGGCCCGGAGGGGCGCTTCTCGCCGCGCTCCCACTCGCCGACGAGCTTGACCGCCACGTTGAGGTAGCGGGCCAGCACGGCCTGGCTGACGCCCTCGCGCTCGCGCAGCGCAATCACGTCCTCGGGCGACAGCTTCTCGACCCCGGTCAGGCAGGACTCATCGAACTCGCGCATGGTCTTCTTGTCGATGATGCCTACCTCATAGGCATCCGACATCGCCTGGTGGACCGCTGCCGCGATCTTGCTCCGGTATGTTTTAGCCATCGCGCTTAATCTCCTTCCACTTGCCGGCGGCCAGCATCGCGGCCACCTCGCTATCGTTCCAACCGAGCATTTCCGCGGCAGCCTTCCGCAAACGCCTCAAGTCGCTGTCACCGATGTTGTCCAAATCGTTTTTGGCGAAGCCGAACAAAAACACGGCGCGGCACTTCGAACGGAATGCAATGATGGTGCGATAGCCTCCCGATCGCCCCTGCCCCGGCCGCGCCACGCGCTGCTTGATCACGCCGCCGCCAAGGTCCGCATCCACGATGCCGCGCTCCGCCCGCTCGATTGCCTCGCACAACATCCGATCCTCGATACGCTCCTTGCGCGCGAATTGCCCGAAGGCTCGCGTTTCGAATATCCGCACCTGTCCCCGCCCGTTAAGCCGTCAAGTGAGATATACTCCCCACAGGGTAGCAGTTCAAGCATAGCGGCATCGGACGGAGAGACGCTGGAAGGGGACCGTGGAGTGCGGCGCTCAGCAGCGTCATTGCCATCGAACTTTCACCCGCGCATAATAGGTACATTCGTTCAGGGCATCGGAGGGGCGGCGAATGGGTTCTGCGGGGCGCGCGGCGGCACATGCGTTCGTAATGGCGGCTTTGCTGGCGCTTGCTCTCCTGAAGCCTGTTTATGCCGAGAGTGCGCGTGATAGTGCTGACCCGGCACATGCGGGCAGTGCAGCGGCGCAGGAGAAGTTTCCGGCCGAAATCGTTCCGCAATTGGGGCATACGGGCCGGGTCACCTCGGTGGCCTTTTCCCCCGACGGCAGGCTGGCGCTGTCGGGGAGCGATGACAACACACTAAAACTCTGGGATGTGGAGAGTGGGCGCGAGCTCAGGAGCTTTGTTGGCCATGCGGAACGTCTCACCCATGTGGGCTTCTCCGCGGACGGCAGGTTAGCGCTGTCGGGTAGCTTCGACGGCACGCTGAAAATTTGGGACGTTGAAAGCGGGCGCGAACTTAGGACCGTCGGTACGAGGGGGACCTACTCCCGGGCCTTTTCCCCCGATGGCAAGCTGGCATTATCCGCCGGCCTTGGCTTGGCTGGAACGTTGGAACTCTGGGACACGGAAAGCGGACGGCATCTTCGGAGCTTCTCCGGGCACGCGGCCGACGTCCAGGCGGCGGCGTTCTCGCCCGACGGCAAGCTCGTGTTGTCGGGTGGAGGCTCGCTTGGGGGCGAACTGAAACTGTGGGATGTGGCGAGCGGGCAAGAACTTAGGAAGTTCGCCCGCACTAAGGGTGAGATCCAATCGGTGGCCTTCTCCCCCGATGGCAAATTCGCGCTCTCAGGCGGAAGGAATCCGGGCTTAGACCCAGGTGAATTGAAACTCTGGGATGTTGAAAGCGGGCTTGAGATCAGAGGCTTCGAAGGGCACAGGTTAAGCGTCGATGCGGTTGCATTCTCCCCCAATCGAAAGCAAGTGCTCGCGGGTTCTGGCTCAGAGCTGAAACTTTGGGATTTGGAAAGTGGACGCGAGCTTAAAAGCTTCACTGACCACGCGGGTGTGGTCTGGTCGGTGGCCTTCTCCCCCGATGGCAAGCTGGCGCTGTCGGGGAGTGATGACAACACGCTGAAACTCTGGGATGTGGCGAGCGGGCGCGAGCTCAAAAGCTTGGCGGGTCACGCTACCCTGGTGCGGTCAGTAGCTCTATCCCCAGACGGAAGACAGGCGCTTTCGGCGAGCGACAAGACACTGACACTCTGGGATCTGGCAAACGGGCGTAAGCTTAAGAGCTTGGCGGGCCATGCAAGCGCGGTTCGCTCGGTAGCATTCTGTGGCGACGGCCGGCTAGCAATATCCGGCGGCGGGAACATTCGGAAGGGCGAACTGAAGCTCTGGGATATAGCCCACGGGTACGAGCTCAGGAGCTTGATTGGCCACGCGGGCTGGGTTTTGGCGGTGGCTTGCTCCCCCGATGGCAAGCTGGCACTTTCGGGGAGCTTGGACAAGACGCTGAAGCTTTGGGATGTGGAAAGCGGTCGCGAGATCAGAAGCTTAACCGGTCATGCAAGCGGTGTTACCTCCGTGGCTCTTTTTGGTACACTCGGGCTATCGGGAAGCGGGAATCCCGACAACACGCTAAAACTTTGGGATTTGGGAAGCGGGCGCGAGCTTAGGAGCATCGCCACCCACACCTTTGGGGCCGCCTCGGTGGCCTTCTCCCCTGACGGCAAACTGGCGTTGTCCGGCAGCGGTGTCTATGCAGAGGGCAGGCTAAAACTTTGGGAGGTGGCCAGCGGACGTGAGCTTGGAAGCTTTGGTGGCCATAGGGGCGCGGTCACCTCGGTGGCTTTCTCCGCCGATGGCAGGCTGGCGCTATCGGGAAGCGCTGACAAGACGCTGAAACTTTGGGATGTCGAAAGGGGGCGCGAGCTTAGAACTTTCTTGGGTCACACGGGTGCTGTCACGTCAGTGGCGTACTCAGCTGATGACGGGCTTGCGCTCTCAGGAAGCGGCGACGGTACCGTCCGGCTTTGGAATTTGCAAAACGGGAAAGAATTGGCAGCCATGATGGCCTCAGCTGATGGCAATCAGCTCGCCTTTACGCCTACTGGCTTCTTCAACTCTTCGCAGCGCGACACCGATATGCTCGCCATTGTACGCGGGCTCGAAGTCACGAGCATCGGTCAGGTTTATCAGTCCTTATTCAACCCGGACCTGGTGCGCGAGGCGCTGGCGGGGGATCCCAACGGCGAGGTGAAGCGGGCTGCCGAGTTCATCAACCTCGACAAGGTTTTGGATAGCGGGCCAGCTCCGACCGTCGAAATTACTTCGCACCCCCTCGATGCCATATCGGACACCGACCTCGTCACCGTCACAGCCCGCATCGAGGATCGCGGCAGGGGCATCGGACGCATCGAGTGGCGCGTTAATGACATCACCGTTAGCGTGGTGACCGCGCCCTCTGATGCCGGGCCGGATTACAGAGTCAAGCGAGAAATCGCCCTCGATCGCGGCGAGAATGTCATCGAAGTTGTTGCTTATAATGCGAGCAATTTACTGGCGTCACTGCCGGCGGAGACTTCCATCGCCTATACCGGCCCGGCCGATAGCGTGAAGCCGACGCTTCACATCCTCGCCATCGGAATCAACGCCTACGAAGACGATGGCTGGACGCCGCCCGGATCGGATCAACGGGAGTATTTCCCGCGGCTAGAGCAGTCGGTGAGCGATGCGAAGGCGCTCGCAGCGGAGATGCGCAAAGCGGCCGCTCCGCTTTATGGAGACCGCGTTCAAGTCACGATGGCCCTCGATGCCGACGCAACCGCGGCGAGCCTCGACAAAATCGTCAGCCGGATCGCCAAGGACATAAGCCCGCGCGACACCTTCGTCTTCTATGCCGCCGGGCACGGCTATTCGCTCGATGGCCGGTATTATCTGATCCCCAAGGATTACCAGGGCGGAGGCGATCCGAAAGCATTGGCAGCTAAGGCCATCGGCCAGGAGAAATTGCAGGATTGGATCGCCAACCGCATCAAGGCGAAGAAGGCGATCATCCTGCTCGACACCTGCCGGTCCGGGGCGCTTACCCAGGGCTACAGCCGCTCGCGCGTGGGCGACAAGGCTTCGGAGGCCGCCGTCGGGCGGCTGCACGAAGCGACGGGCAGGCCGGTGCTGACGGCGGCGGCGGCGAGCCAGGACGCCCAGGAAATCACCTTTGAGGCGACGGGGCGGGGCTACGGCCTTTTTACCGCCGCGCTGATCGACGCGCTGCATCATGCTCGCGCCGACGAGCACGGCATTATATGGGTTTCCGATCTCGCCGCGCATGTGGAGGATCTTGTGCCGAAGCTCGCTTCTGGCGCCGAGGTGCGGCTCGCCATTCCGCGCGGCAGGAGGGGCGGCGAGGGCGAAGGCAGACAAGCCGGGGCTCAATCGGCGCATTTCGGCACCACGGGCAGCGACTTCGCCCTGGTGGCGCGGCTGCCCTGAAGCCGCAATATTCGTTTGACGCGAAGAGAGCGCGGTGGCAGCCTCTGCGCCATGAACGGGACGAATAAGCCTAGAACAACGCTTGACGGAAGCGGCCTTTCCGCCGCTAGCTTGATTTTTTACGCTGGATTGGGGTTGATCGCCGCGGGCGCCGGCGTCCTTGCCGCGCTTTTGATACCGGGCCACGGGGTACGCAGCTTCGACCCCGTAGCGGAGGAGCGTCAGGCCGCTAGCGAAATGCCAAGCTTGGGCAGGTTCATCGCGCCGGCACAGCCGCAAACCGTGCCCGATCTCGCCTTTGTCAGCGCCGATGGCAAGGCGCATCGCCTCTCCGAATGGCGCGGCAAGGTGGTGCTGCTCAACCTGTGGGCGACGTGGTGCGCGCCATGCAAGGTGGAGATGCCTTCGCTCGACAGGCTCCAAGCCAAGCTCGGGGGCGATGCGTTTACGGTACTGGCGCTCAGCTTGGACCGGGGCGGTCCTGCCAAGCCGGCTGGCTTTTTCGCCGGAAATGCCATCACCCATCTCGGCGTCTACGATGACGCCGAATCGGAAGCAACCGCAGCACTTCGCGTTTCGGGCCTGCCGGTCTCGGTGGTTTTGGATGCTGAGGGCCGCGAGATAGCCCGCCTAGTCGGGCCGGCCGACTGGGATAGTCCCGCGATTGCCGCCAAGGTCGAGGAATTCATCCGTCGCAACGGCAGCAAGGGCTAAAACGAAGTTCGGTTGAACGGTCTGCAAAGACCCCTCACCCCGGCCCTCTCCCGCAAGGGGAGAGGGTGCGTTGTTGCGGGCTCCGCAATCGCATTTCGAAAACAGTACATACGGAACCGTTCCTTCTCCACTTGCGGGAGAAGGACAGGATGAGGGGGTCTTGCCCCTTGACAGGGATGGCCGGGTCAAGCCCGGCCATGCGGAAGCGTTGGTGCAAGGCCCGCTTAGCTGCTCTTGATCTCGATCTTCTTCTGAGCCTTGACCATCTCTGGGCGCTTCGGCAGCGTTATGGTCAGAACGCCCTTGTCGAAGCGCGCCTCGACCTTGTCCTCATCGACCGTGCCGGGCAGGCGGATCGAGCGCTGGAACGAGCCGTAGCTGCGCTCAACCAGGTGATAGTTCTCGCGTTCGTCTTTGCGCTCGTTCTTCTTCTCGCCGCGAATGCTGAGAACGCCGTCTTGCAGCGTCAGCTGCACGTCCTTTTCATCGATGCCGGGTAGATCGGCTTTCACCACCAATTCCTTTTCGGTTTCCTTGACGTCCAAGGCCGGTGTAATAACTTGCGCCATGGGTAGGCTCTGGCGCAAATTGGAAAGCGCGGGTACTCCAACGAGAAAGTCGTCGAACAAGCGATCCATCTCGCTTCTGAAAGACTGAAATGGGTCGGTATAGCGGGATGGGAGGCGGCCGCCTTGACCTTTACCAGTTACATCGTCAGCCATCGTACTCTCCTTTGATGTGCTAGCATTGAAATGCAAGCTCCCCATAGGCAGGAGTCGGCAAGCATGTACTTAATCTTACACCTTCGCTTGTTCAACGCCCTGTAGAAAGTTTTCACATGACCATGACGCTCAACCGGTTGCTGTCGAGCGGCAAATCTGCCGCCGAAGCGGAAGACCGTCATATCGTCCTGCCCGATGGCCGGAAGCTCAGCTATTCCGAATACGGTGCGCAGCGCGGACTTCCGGTGCTGGGGTTCCATGGAACGCCCGGGTCGCGTTTTATGTTCCGGCTCGTGCATGAGCCGGCACGGCGCCTGGGGATGCGGATCATCGCGCCGGAACGGCCGGGTTTCGGGCTTTCCACCTATCAGCACAACCGCACCTTGATCGATTGGGCAAGCGACATTGCGGAGCTGGCGAACCACCTGGGGCTCAAGCATTTCGGCGTGGCGGGCATCTCCGGCGGCGGGCCTTACGCGGCGGCTTGCGCGGCGCTGCTCCCCTCCCGGGTCAGTGCCGCAGCGCTCATCAGTCCGGTGGGTCCGCTGTGCCCGCCCGAAGGCCCCGCAACGATCGGCACATCAAGGTATGTAACCTTCCGGGTGCTGCCCCGGATAGCGCCTGCCATGAACGGCGCCTTTTCTCTCGGCCGGCTGATGTTCTTGAATGCACCGGATCACATGTACAGCCTCATCAAGAAACGGGCCTGCGCCGCCGATCGCCGCATCTTGCACAACCCGGAAATTCGCAAGAACCTGGTCGACGGCGTGTCGGAAGGTTTACGCCCCGGGATTCGCGGCGTAATCCAGGAGATGCGGATCTTCTGCAAGCCGTGGAACTTGCCGTTCGAGGCGGTGAAGTCGCCGGTTTTGCTGTGGCAGGGCACGAACGACCGCAATGTGCCGCTGCCTGCCTCCTTGCGTTTGGCGCGGCTCATCCCCGGCTGCGAGCTTCGCCCGCTTGAAGGCGCCGGCCACTATTGGATTTTCGAGCATATAGAAGAAGTGCTGAACACGATTGTGCAGAAGATGACCCAGAATTTGGGCAGCGCAACCCTGATCGAAGATCATGTTTCCTCTTAAAGACTCAATAAGAATACCGTCTGCGCCACTTGCGATTTACTTAATTATTCTTATCAACGCTATCGTCTTCCTCTACCAGGAGTTGCTCAGCAATGCCGCCGCCAGAGCATTCCTGCTCGAATACGCCCTGGTTCCCCGCCGCTATTTCGATCCGGCCTGGGCGCATCTGGAGGGCCTTAACCCGCACGATTACCTGCCCTTCATCGCGGGCACCTTCATGCATGGCGGCTGGTGGCACATCATCCTCAATATGTGGACGCTGTTCATCTTCGGCGCATCGCTCGAAGGCCGCATGGGCCGCCCCGGCTTCTTGAGCTTTTACCTGGCTTGCGGAGTGATCGCGAGCTTCGCGCACGCCTATTTCAACATGGAGTCCGCCGTGCCGGCGCTTGGCGCTTCGGGTGCGATCGCAGGCGTTCTCGGCGCCTATGCAATCACCTTCCCGAGGGCGAAGGTCACAATTTTGATTTTGATCGTCATCATCCCGCTGTTCTTCAAGATTCCGGCACTCGGCTATGCGCTCATCTGGTTCGGGTTTCAGTTCCTTGAGGGCTTCGTGCATCTTGCCTCACCGGGGATGGGCAGCGGCATCGCCTGGTGGGCGCATATCGGCGGGTTTGCTGCGGGAATGTTTCTGATATCGTTTTGGCCCCTCGGACCCGACCGCACCTACGATGAGGAGCAATTGCGCTATTCCGGCGGATGGCCTGTGCCCGGCGGCTATCCGCCCCGCGGTGAGGATAGCGAAGGGTGGAAACGCGGCCCCTGGGGGTAGACATATTTGGTTAAAGTCTAACGCTCGATGCGCGCTGCGACGTAGCCCCAAGGGAAGGCTGCCCTAGAAGACATAGTCCGGCCTTCTGGTAAGCTGTTTGCCTCCCGAATACTTCCGAAACCGAATTTGAAGCGGACACCCTGCTCCCGTTTCCATCGCTGGTGGCTCTTCAGCAGCGATGGACCGTGATTTACGGCCTGTCGCTGCTCCACGGACTCGTTTCAACTCCCATTGGGCACTAGCTTGACCGAGCCTCCATCTGTGGAATCTCGGGTCAAACAGGGTTAGCAATTCCCTCCTTACCTATAACAAATCCACTCCCCATGACGGTAAACGGCTGTGTGGCCCGTGTGTCGCAGGCACCACGCTTGATTTTGACCTCCCCAGATGCACTGGCCGGTCACCGAGCTACGATGGCGGTTGTGACCGCAGCCGCCCAACGCGAACGCCGGTGTAATCGCTGATGATGCCGCGGTGGCAAGGATCGCAAGTCCGAGTATTGCAACCTTAAGTCTTTTCATAAAATTCTCCCATTGATATGGGATTACTGGGCGCATACTTGGCGAGAAACGCTCCGAAATCCCTAACAATACCCTAACAACACAAGCCTGAACCGAACATGAATACCGCAAGGTAGTGTCCCCGAACGCGGTGCACGCTGATTGCGGTTGTGAGATGGTCGCCGCGATGGCGGCTAAGGTAGAGTTTTGCAGTCCTGCCCTACTGCTGATGGGCAGGCGTTTCCGGCTCCCGGCCGGCGGCAAGGCGGGGCTGAGGTTGAAAAATGGCACCGCCCCGTGCTCGCCAAGGATCGTCTGCGGCGGATGGCCGGTCCAGCGCTGGGCGAGGGTCAGCTCTATCACACGCGAATTATCCTTGAGCGCCTCGCCCCGGGCGCGGATGCTCTGTGCTTCGGCGGCGGCCCGCAATTCGATGCCGCGCGCATCGCCTTCGGCCTGCAAAATCAGGGCCTGCTTCTGCGCCTGTGCGCGCGCCACCTGCGCCTCGGCTTCGGCTTTTGCGGTCACGACTTTCTGCTCGCCCTCGTAGCGGATGCGGTTGACGGTATTCTCAGCGGCGATGGCGTCGTTCTTCGCCTTCACAGCGGCCTCGACGGAGGCCACAAAGCTATCCGAATACTTAATCGCGGGGATTTGCAGGTCCAGAATTTCCATCCCGAACAGCTCGCGGACGGACTGCGCGACAGCAACGCGCACATCGGCTGCGATCTGCTCGCGTTCCTCGGAAATTTTCACCGTGTTGCGCTTGGCGAACAATCGCAGCGCACGGTCGGCGATGATCGGCTCTATGGTGCTGCGAATGTCGACATTGCCGGATCGCCCCACGTCGTAGAGGAGCTTCAAGACTGCATCGCGGGGAATGCGGGAGGTGACGCCGACGCTGATCGTCACCGATTGATTGTCGATGGTGTAGACGCGCAGATTGTCGATGCGCAGCGTATCGATGGAGACTTGAAGCTTATCGGGCTCGTCGAGAAAGGGCGCCTTGAAATGGATACCCGGCGGCAGCGGTTCCTTGGTTATCACCGTTCCAAGCCGCCGGACGCCCGCCATTTCGGTCGGCTGCACAATGAAATAGCTGTCGGACGCGAAATAGATCACGGCAATCGCCACGGCAATCCATTTCAACAAGCCGAGCGAGCCGGAAAGCCGCGAATAAGGCTGCTTGTAAGAGGTCGAGTCGGACATGAGCCCTCCAGATCGGCACGCGTTCGGCCAGGCGCTAACTTAGCACTTCTTGCAACGCGGACGTAGGCCTGATTGCACCCGCCTCCCGGCCAGCGTTCGTCATGATTAACGGGCTGAGAAATGGGCCGAGCCTGGCTTCTTCATCTGCTGAGAAACAGTCAAGCGCCCGAAGAATATGGGCCATGGCGCATTCGGCTGCGCGCATTCCGCCGTCGTCGATCTTGAGTGCCACGCCGAAGCCTTTCGTTGGCAAGGCTGCGGCATAGACCCCTTCGGCTCCGCCTTTCACGCGCACCGTTTGCGGAGCGGCGAGCATGGCCTCGGTCGTAAACCCGTTCGTGCCGTTCACATAGAAGGGCTCCGCCGCGATCGCATCGAGCAGGCGGCTTGCGGCGAGGGCGCGGGGCCGGGGGTAACTGGGCCGGATCGGCAAGCCGCGCCATGCCGAGCGCGAGGCTTTGCAGCGGCATGCAGTAAACGGGGATGCCGCAGCCATCGCGGCCCAAGGAAACGCGCCAAAGATCGCAGCCCGTCATCTCCGCGAGCGCTTGCGTCACCCGCTTTTGCGCAGGGTGACCGGGTTCGATGTAGCCTTGGACGGGATCGCCGCACGCCATGCAGGTGGTGAGAAAGCCGGTGTGCTTGCCCGAGCAATTATGATAGGCGGCGTTAAGCGGGGTTCCGTCGCGAACGATCTTTTCCGCTGCCTGCGCCGTGCGCGGGGCCTGCACGCCGCATTCGAGGCAGGTGGGATCGAGGCCGATGCATGCAAGCCAAGCCTCGACGGCTGCCACATGGGCCGGTTCGCCCTTATGCGACGCACAGGCGAGCGCAAGCTCTCTATTCGTGAGATTGAAGCGGTCCGCGGCGCCGGTCTCGATTAGCGGAAGCGCCTGGAGCGGCTTGGCCGCCGACCGCGGATAGACCGGCATTTCGCACATCGCCGCCGCCCCAGATGACCTTGCCGGCGGCATCCACCACAACGAATGCGCCCCGGTGACGGCTTTCCACCGCCGGTCCGCGGGTCACTTCGATCAGAACCGGATTTGCGTTCATGCGGACCACAGTATATTCAACGGAAATTGCACAGCGAAGCGGCTTTTGCTCTAGCGAAGCACATCACTGGGAACGGGGGAAGCATGACGTGGCAAGCATATCCAGATTGCGCGCTTCGGCGGGCCCGAAGTGCTGGACCTCGTGGAGGAAGCAACGGTTCCCGAGCCGGGCCGTGACGAAGTGCGCATCAAAGTGCTGGCGGCGGGCACTGGCTTTACCGATACCTTCATCCGGCGCGGTCGTTATCCGGACTTCAAGGGGCCTCTGCCGTTCACGCCCGGCTATGAGCTCGTAGGCGTTATAGACGGGGTGGGCGAGGGCGTTCGGCAAGAGCGTGTAGGCGAGGTTGTTGCCGATCTCTGCGTTGTTGGCGGTTATTCGCAATACGCGATCCGGCCGGCCCGCTTCCCGGTCCCCGTTCCTGGCGGCGTCGATGCCGCTGAGGCTGTGTGCATTCCGCTTGCCTATGTGACCGCCTATCAGATGCTGACGCGGTATCGCCAGCTCCGCCCCGGAGCAAGCATTCTCGTCGTCGGTGCTTCCGGCACCGTTGGCACGGCCCTCCTCGACCTCGCCCGGCATTTCGGCCTCACCGCCATCGGCACCTGTTCGGCGAAGCATATCCCCGTTGTGGAGGGCTATGGCGCGTCCGCGATCGATTATCGCGCCGGGGATTTTGTCGCTGCTGTGAGCCGCCTGACTGGCGGTGCCGGCGTCGAGATGGCTTTCGACGCTATCGGCGGCGCGCATTTCAAACGATCGTTCGCTTGCCTTGCCCCCAAAGGCATGCTGATCGGCTATGGGTCGCAGACCATGGCCGTTGGCGCGGAGGGCCTTGCCGCTGCCGGACTTGGTTTGGCCCGCCTCAAACTATGGGACGCGGCTGGTGCGATATCGGGCGGGCGGCGCGCTGTCTTTTATAGCATCACCGCGAGGCGCACGAAGCATCCGCAAGAGTTCCTTGCCGATATGGCGGCGCTGTTCGCGCTGCTCAAAGAAGGCGCCATTCATCCGGTTGTGATTGAGCGCCTGCCGCTGGCTGCAGCCCGCGAGGTCCACGCCCGCATCGACGCCGGCGGCCTCGGCGGGAAGATCGTGCTCCTTCCCTGGGCTTCGCAATAGTGCAGAAACAGCATCGTCCCGGAAATGCCAAAGGCATTATACGGGATCGTTAAGAACGCAAAACTGTATCTTTTGCGATCCCGGATTGCCGCAAGCGGCCTCCGGGATGACAAGAAAAAGGCGGGCAACCCTGTATTACCCCAGCGTTGGCGGGCGCGGCCTAAAAGCCCAGGCGTGAAGCACGGACCACGTGAGGCAGCGCGCGCACCTTCGTCAGGACGCCGTCGCCGACGCGCTCGTCGACGCTGACAAGCGCGATAGCCTTGCCGCCCTGCGCCTCGCGCCCAAGATTGAACGTCGCGATGTTCACGCCCTCATTGCCGAGAAGCGTGCCAAGCGCGCCGATGTGACCCGGCTTATCGGCGTTCTCCGTGTAAAGCATATTGGGTGAAAACTCCGCATCCATCGAAATCTTGTTGATCTGGATGAGCCGCGGCTTTCCGTCCGAGAACACGGTGCCGCCCACGGCACGCTCGCCGTTCTCCGTCTTGAGGGTCACCCGCATATAGGTTTCGAAGGCGCCCTCCTGGCCGCGCCGCACCTCTTCGACCTGGATGCCGCGGTCTTTGGCGATGGCCGGCGCCGACACCATGTTGATGTCCTCCATGAAGGGCCTCAACACGCCGGAGACCGCGGCGGACGTTAGCGCGCGCGTGTTCATCTCGGCGATGTCGCCCGCATATTCGAGCCGGATCATGGAGGGCGCCGTTTCGGTGAGCTGGCCGGCGAATGAGCCGAGCCCCTCGGCGAGCTTCACGAAGGGCTTGAGCTTCGGCGCTTCTTCGGCGCTGATCGACGGGAAATTGACGGCGTTCGAGATCGCGCCTTGCAGGAGGAAATCGGCCATCTGCTCGGCGATCTGAAGGGCGACGTTCTCCTGCGCCTCGCTCGTGCTGGCACCCAGATGCGGGGTGCAGATCACATTCGGCAAGCCGAACAGCGGGTTTTCCTTCGCGGGCTCGGTTTCGAACACGTCGATGGCGGCGCCGCCTACGTGGCCGGATTTTATAGCCTCGGCGAGCGCTGCTTCCACAACCAAGCCGCCGCGCGCGCAGTTGATGATGCGCACGCCTTTTTTCATGGTGGCCATGGACTCCGCATTGACGATGTTGCGGGTCTTCTCCGTCATCGGCGTGTGCAGCGTGATGAAATCAGCCCGGCGGAAGAGTTCTTCGAGGGAGACCTTCTCCACGCCCAGATCGAGCGCGCGCTCTTCGGTCAAGTACGGGTCGAAGGCGATGACCTTCATTTTGAGGCCCTGGGCCCGGTCGGCGACGATAGAGCCGATGTTGCCGCAGCCGATGACACCCAGTGTTTTGGAGGTCACTTCGATGCCCATGAACTTGGACTTCTCCCATTTGCCGGCCTGCGTGGAGCGGTCGGCTTCGGGGAGCTGGCGCGCCAGGGCCATCATCAGGGCAATGGTGTGCTCGGCGGTCGTGATGGAATTGCCGAACGGGGTGTTCATCACGATGATGCCACGCGCCGTGGCGGCCGGAATGTCCACATTGTCGACACCGATGCCAGCGCGGCCGACGACCTTGAGATTGGCGGCCTTGGCGAGGACTTTCTCCGTGACTTTGGTGGCGGAGCGGATGGCCAGGCCGTCATATTGGCCGGCGATCTCGGCGAGCTGATCCTTATCGAGCCCGGTTTTCGTGTCGGCTTGGATGCCGCGATCGGTGAAGATGGCCGCCGCGGCCGGTGAAAGCTTGTCTGCGATAAGAACGCGGGGAGCTGTCATGTGGTGTCTTTCATTAAATCGTTGGAGCTGTTTGCCCTCCTCCACCCCAGCCCTCTCCCGCAAGGGGAGAGGGAGTTCCCTGCGGCTTGAAGCAGCGTCCCTTCTCCCCTTGCGGGAGAAGGACAGGATGAGGGGTGGGCTATGCACTCTGCGGGTTGTTCTCCGCTCAAATACGCTAAGCAGCCTTCGCCACGCCTGCCTTGGCGGCGGCATAGGCCCAATCCAGCCAGGGCATGAGCGCTGCGAGATCGGAGCGCTCGATGGTGGCTCCCGCCCAGATGCGTAGGCCTGGAGGCGCATCGCGGTAAGCCCCGATGTCCATCGCGACCCCTTCTTTCTCAAGGGTGGATGCGATTTGCTTCGCGACAGCCGCTTGCGCTTCGGGGGAAGCGAGCTGCGGGTCTACGATCTTGAGGCAAACGGAGGTGTTCGAGCGTGTGGCCGGCTCCGCGGCGAGGAAATCGACCCAGGGCGTGCGAGCGACCCAATCGGAGATGACCTTGAAATTCGCGTTGGACCGCTCTTGCAGCGCCTTCCAGCCGCCAAGGCCCTTCGCCCAGCGAAGCGCGTCGATATAGTCTTCCACGCAAAGCATCGAAGGCGTGTTGATGGTCGAGCCCTCGAAGATATCGCGGTTGAGCTTGCCGCCCTTGGTCATGCGGAAGATTTTCGGCATCGGCCAGGAAGGCGTGTAGCTTTCAAGCCGGGCGACTGCGCGCGGAGAGAGGATGAGCATGCCATGTTGCGCCTCGCCGCCGAGCACCTTCTGCCAGGAGAAGGTGACGGCATCGAGCTTGGCCCAATCGAGTTCTTGTGCAAAGGCAGCCGAGGTGGCGTCGCACAGCGTCAGCCCTTCGCGGTCCGCGGGAATCCAGTTGGCATCCGGAACCCGGACGCCGGACGTGGTGCCGTTCCAAGCGAAGACGACGTCGTTCTTGAAGTCCACTTTGGAAAGATCGGGTAGCGCGCCGTATGGCGCCTCGATGACGCGTGCTCCGGGGATCTTGAGCTGCTTGGCGATGTCGGTAGCCCAGTCCTTGCTGAAGGCTTCCCAAACCAGCACGTCCACGCCGCGTGCGCCGAGCATGGACCACATCGCCATCTCGAAAGCGCCGGTGTCGGAAGCTGCGACGATGCCGATCAGATAATCGTCCGGTACGCCAAGAACCAGGCGCGTCTTGTCAATGGCGAGTTTGAGCTTCGCTTTGCCGGGTTTCGACCGGTGAGAGCGTCCCAGCTCCGCAGTTTCAAGATTTTCGATAGAATAGCCGGGGCGCTTTGCGCAGGGGCCGGAAGAAAAATGCGCCACGTTCGGGCGCACGTCAGGCTTAAGAGCCGTCATAGCGATCTACCCTTTCAGATAGTTGCCTCCCGGTGGGGGGAGGTGTCCCGCCGCGACACTTATGGGCCGGAGAGAGCCAAGTCAAGAAAAATGCTCGCATACAAAGGGTTAGTGCATGATTTTTAGACTAAGCCTTTGCAGAATCGTGCAACTTTTTTGTAGCGCACAGCTTCCCGAGATAATCCGCCAGCTCTGGAGTTCAAAGCTTCATTTTCAGCAATACAATTGGGCAATTTTTCATGATTGCCTATCCACCGGGAGCGCTGAAGTTTGTGGAACAACAGTCTACAGCCTGACCGTACAGTCTTATGGTTAACAAATAATTTCTTGACATCTGTACAATGTGCCATTTTTATCACGGCGGAAATCACGGCGTTGCACAAGCTTACGGCAACGTAACAACTAGCGCGGTTATAGCCGTTTCCACCACGGCTTCTGTGTAAGTATACGTGAAAGTAACCTTAGACGCTAGTTCATGGCGCGCGTCAAAAACTCTGAAACAGCCGATAATCGGCAAAATGGCTACCAACAACCGGCGTCCTGATGGGCGAATGGCAGGTCGGCTGCTTGAACTCTGCCATTATTACATCAATCCAAACAACTCTTAGAGGTGATCCTTGGTCATCCTAACCGATGCTTGGCGAAAGCAATACGAAGACGATTTCGCTACGATGAAGGTCCACCCTGACAAGTGGACGGAAGCGCAAAGCGTTGCCAAGCGGCTATCCTCGAACGAAGCACGTTATGCCCCCGCTGCCAGCGGCACAGGCGTGCCGTGGTACTTGATTGCAATCCTGCACGAACGCGAAGCAAGCGGCGATTTCGCGAAATACTTAGGCGACGGCGAACCGCTCGACCGTGTTACTCACGACGTACCTCGCGGACGGGGACCGTTCCACACCTTCAACGATGGGTGCATCGACGCTCTGAAGTACGACGGCTTCGACAAGGTTAGAGATTGGTCAATCGGCTCCGTTCTCTTCCACATGGAGGCGTTTAACGGGGAAGGCTATCACGATCATGGGATTCCAAGCCCTTATGTTTGGGCCGGAAGCAACAAGTACCGCCGTGGCAAATATCTCTCCGACAATAAGTTTTCATACACAGCCGTGGATCGTCAGCTAGGCGGCGCCGTGATCCTTGCGGCGATTATAATTGGCATGAAAACATCCACCGATGAAGAGGGCGCATGACAACCCTGCAGTTGCCGTACCCGGCATGGCCACGCGCCTCCCTCTTGGCGAGCCCAGGGGACTGGTTTTAGTCGCCGCGCGCGGCTTTCCCTCTTGGCAGGGCGGACACATCGACGGCCGTCTTCGCCGGGGCCGAAAGTTCCCTTGCCACCCGGAACCCCAGCGTTGGGGAGCGGGCATCGGCAAATTCCCTTGCCCTTGCTGCAAGCCTTCGGCCCCCAAACTCGCCGCCCGTTGCAGCAATGCCCCGCACGGCGCGGTACGCGCAATCTCCGCCATCCGCCGACAGCCAGGGCGAGCCGTCGGAGCGGGCTTGGGAGTAGTTTGCATGCCAGCAGTCCTCGACCCACTCAAGCAGGGTGCCCGGGAGCGGATGCAGTCCCCATGCGTTCGGCTTTGTTTGGCCCAGCCGCCCGGCCCGTCCGCCTATGCGGAGGAGGCTGGGCGCAATTGCCTTTCCGGAGGACGCGAGGCCCGGCTTAACCGGGTTTTCCGGCCCATAGCCGCTCCGGCCCGCTTCTGCGGCATATTCCCATTCCGCCTCGCTCAAGAGACGGTAGTGGCGTCCGGTCCTTTGAGAGAGCCACTCGGCATAGGATTTCGCGTCGAACCAGGATACGCGCGTAGCGGCAACGCCCGGCCCTATCGAGAGATAGGAGGCCAATGTGGGGCGGCATGCCCCAGCCTCGACGCAGGCCCGCCAGTTCTCAGCCGAAATTCCATGCTTGGAAACCGCGATTGGCCAGCGGATGGAAATCCTATGCGCGGGAGCTTCCTCAGGACGAAAAGCTGGGCCATCGGGGCGCGATCCAATCATTGCCTGCCCGCTTGGGATTGCTACCATTTCCGGGCAGTTGGCACAGTCCGAGAAGCTTTCCCGAATCCCATTGCCCGGGCGCAAACGCAAAACGGTCTCGTTCATCAGTGGGCCCGTGGCCACCTCAACCGTGCCGTCCTCCCGTAAGCGTGCGCCGCCGCTGCCTTGAAGGGAAAGATTGGGCTCCTTCGCGGTCAAGGCCGCCCTGCCACGCTCTTCCTTTAGCGCTGCCATGCGGCTTTGTATCAGGTCGACCGTTTCCGGCTTGCTCGCCAGCGAGGCCGCTTCCGTAAGCTCTCCGATCGCTTTCGAGGAATTCACGAGCGATAGGAGCCGGTAAGCGGCGGAACCGCTGCCGTCTGAACTTACTGCGTCTTCGAGGGACAATACCTCTTCAGCAAATTGAGAATGCAGTGCCTTGTTTTGACCCGGCAGGCTGGCAGATGCAGCATCCGGCCGCGGCGGCGCGGCTTCGGGCTGGCCTGAAAGCGTCTCGCCCGATGGGGGCGCGCCGCTGACCGCGGGTTCAGGGGAGCGCTCTGCCGGGGCGCCAGGGGCAGGGTTCGCGGCCTCTAAGGCGGGAGCTTCGGCGCTCCTCATCGGCCGTTGTGCGGCCGTTTCCAGAGGCCGCGGCGCGGCGGCGGAAGGCTCCCCGGTCTTCTGCATCCTTAACAACTCTTGGCTTTTTGGGACGCTGCTGTTCCCCGCCCGGTCGTAAGAAACTTTAGCGCCGACTGCCGCAAGCGCTAGAAGGAGGCCCAATGCGAGCCCCATGGCGAAAGCGCGCGGTGGCTTGCTTTCACTTGCTCCGCGCGCCGTTAACTGCCGCGAGCTTCTCAGCGCGTCGTCATAGGCTTGGCGGCGGCCTGCATCTTTGAGCGTCTCATAGGCTTCGGTTAGCAGGCTGAACTCGCCGTGCGCCTCGTCATGTTCCCCCGAGGGCTTGCTATCGGGATGCAGCTCCTTGGCGCGCGCGCGGAAAGCCCGGCGGACTTCGGCCTCAGGCGCATCCGCGGGCACGCCAAGTATCGTGTAGTAATCCCGGTCGTCTTGCATGACTCAAGCAGCCCACCCGCCGCAAACTCTTATCGCACGCCCGAGTGCGTACATTTCTTTTTTCGCCGTTCGCCCAATCTTAGGCAAAGATGCGGCCTTATTGGGGCATGAATATAGCAGCCAAAGGAAGAGGCCCAGCAAAGGCGCCGCTTCCGTTCTCTGCATGGACTATTTCGTGGCGCTCAGGATTTTAGGGCATTCTTTTTGAACGAAGCGGTTGATCTCGCGAACGAGATCGCCCTCGAAAATACCCAGATGACGCTCAAGCTCGGAAGCAGTCCAGACCACGCCTTTAATCAGGGCGGCGCCTTGGATGTCGTCCATACGCAGGGAAGCGCCAACAACCGTGCCGCCCTTGAACCTTAGCACCGGTGCCAGCGTCGCGCTGACCGGGTATTTGTCCGTGCCAATCTCACAGGAGAAGGGTTGCTTGCTGAATTTGAACTTCATTTCAGGCGCGGTCATAGCGGCAACGATGTCCGCCCGTTTGATCGTAACCTTGGCGCTGCACGTCGCCGAGCCTAAGCCCCAACCGACTGACTTCGATTCAGCCCCTTTTTGAATCACGTCTTTGTCCCAAGTCTTGGTGAGATCGCAAGTAACGCCGGGGCCCTTCGCATCTTTGGAAACAAGTATGCCGCAGATGTCTTTTGCACATTGGGCGAGCTTCTGCTTTTCCTGCTCGGTATCGGCTCTAGCGGGGTGTCCCTGCGTCAACGCCAAGATAGCGCCCGCGAGAGTGAGTGCCAGGAATGTGAATTTTGTCATACGCTTCGATACTCTCCACTGCCAGGACGCGCAAAACTGGCGCATTTGGGCACGCGCGTCAATTTCGCGCCTTTAGTACCATGCGTAAGAAAGACTTCAACACTTGGCGCTGACAAAAACTTGTGCAAAATGCCGGCTCAGCGGTTGAGCCGGAAGACGCGATAGGAGAGGTAGTCGATGAACATCGACCTAGCCGATGCGAATGAAAACATGGATATGGCAGCCCATGTTCAAACCTACCGTCATTTCGTGACTCTGCTGAAGTACTCCGCCGGCGGCATCCTGTTGCTGCTGATCTGCATGGCCATATTTCTAACCTAAGCCCCTTTTTCATCGAAGGCTCATGATTACAATCTCCTCCACGCGGGAGGCAGAGGGCGAGCCCCGGGTTGCCCTTACCCCCGAAACTACCAAAAAATTCAAAGGGCTTGGCGCCCGGGTTCTGCTTGAGGCAGGCGCGGGCGAGCGCTCCTTTTTCCCCGACCGGCTTTACAGCGAGGCGGGTGCGGAAATCGTCAGCAGCGCTGCGGGAGCGCTGGCGCCAGCCGATATCGTGCTGAAGGTGGGCCGGCCCTCAGCGGCCGAGCTGGAGGCCATGAAACCGGGCGCAATCTTTGCGGGGATGATCGATCCTTTCGGCGCGCGCGATGGTTTGGAGGCGCTGGCCGGAAAGGGCCTCTCCGCTTTCTCCATGGAATTCATGCCGCGCATTAGCCGCGCTCAATCCATGGACGTGCTCTCGTCGCAATCGAACCTTGCCGGCTATAAGGCGGTCATCGATGCAGCGGCGCAGTTCGGCCGCGCCCTTCCCATGATGATGACTGCCGCAGGCACGGTTCCGGCAGCGCGCGTTTTTGTCATGGGTGTGGGCGTCGCTGGCTTGCAGGCCATCGCCACAGCCCGGCGCCTCGGCGCCATCGTAACTGCAACGGATGTGAGACCTGCCACCAAGGAACAGGTTCAGAGCCTCGGCGCGAAGTTCATCGCCGTTGAGGATGAGGAATTCAAGCAGGCCGAAGCCGCGGGCGGGTACGCGAAGGAAATGTCGCCTGAATACCGGGAAAAGCAGGCAGAACTCGTCGCCAGTCACATCGCAGGCCAGGATATCGTGATCACCACCGCGCTTATCCCAGGGCGGCCGGCGCCCAAGCTCGTCTCCGCCGACATGCTGAACAGCATGAAACCCGGCTCAATAGTTGTCGACCTCGCCGCCGAGCGCGGCGGCAATGTGGAAGGAACGAAGCCCGGCAAGATCGTAGAATACAAGGGCATCACCATCATGGGCCTCACCAATTTGGCAGCCCAGGTGCCAGGAAACGCGTCGAGCCTTTATGCCAGAAACCTGTATGCCTTCATTGAGCCGATGATCGACAAGAAGGAAGGCAAGCTCGCCGTCAAATGGGAAGACGAGATCGTCGCGGGCACTCTAATCGCCAAGGATGGCCAGATCGTACATCCGCGTTTAAAGGGAGGCGCAGCATGAAACGTTTGCCACTGTTCGGAACGGCGCTGGCCGCGTTGGCGCTGAGCCTCTTCATGCCGGCCACGGCGTTCGCGGCTTCCGAAGGCGCACATGGCATCAGCCCCTTCGTCTTCGAGTTCTCGATTTTCGTGCTTGCGATCTTCGTGGGCTACTACGTCGTCTGGAGTGTCACGCCCGCGCTGCATACGCCGCTAATGTCGGTGACGAACGCAATCTCCTCTGTGATCGTGGTCGGCGCGCTCCTCGCTGTCGCCGTCGAAGCCGCGGATGCTGTGAGCGCCAGCGGCAGCACGGTTGCCAAGGTTTTCGGCTTTCTCGCCCTGGCCATGGCCTCGGTCAACATTTTCGGCGGCTTCCTCGTCACCAACCGCATGCTCTCTATGTACAAGAAAAAAGAGAAGAAAGTGGAGCGCCCATGAGCCCTAATCTTGTCGCTCTCCTTTATCTGATCGCCGGCGTCCTGTTCATTTTGGCGCTGCGGGGGCTGTCGTCGCCCGAAAGCTCACGCAAGGGCAACGCCTACGGCATGATCGGCATGGCCATCGCAATCGCGACGACACTTGGGGTTGCGCAGCCCGCGACCGCTTTAAGCTGGGGCCTCATTGCGGGCGGAATCGCCCTTGGCGGTAGCATTGGGGCTATCACCGCCCGCCGCATAGCCATGACCGCCATGCCGCAGCTGGTCGCTGCCTTCCACAGCCTTGTCGGCTTGGCCGCGGTTTTCGTGGCCGCGGCCGCACTGAACGCGCCCGAAGCCTTCGGCATCGGCGTGCCGGGCGCGATCTTTACGCAAAGCCTGATCGAGATGTCGCTCGGTGTGGCCATCGGCGCGATCACCTTTTCAGGCTCGATCATCGCTTTTGCGAAGCTGGATGGACGCATGTCGGGCAAGCCCATCCTTCTGCCGGCCCGGCACCTAATCAATATCGCGCTCGCGGCAAGCCTGGTGGCCCTCATCGTTTTCTTCGTCCAATCGGGAAGCCAGCCGCTGTTCTGGGCGATCGCCATCCTGTCCTTCGTCTTCGGGATTCTGCTTATTATCCCGATCGGCGGCGCGGACATGCCCGTGGTCATTTCCATGCTGAACTCCTATTCGGGATGGGCCGCCGCCGGCATCGGCTTCACGCTCTCGAACACGGCGCTTATCATCACCGGCGCGCTGGTTGGCTCGTCCGGTGCGATCCTCTCCTACATCATGTGTAAGGGCATGAACCGCTCGTTCATCTCGGTGATCCTCGGCGGTTTCGGCGGCGAGACCGCAGCTGTGGCCGGCGGAGCAGAGAAACGGCCGGTGAAGCAAGGCTCGGCAGACGATGCTGCGTTCATCCTGAAGAACTCCTCGAAAGTGATCATCGTGCCGGGCTACGGCATGGCTGTGGCGCAGGCACAGCATGCGCTACGCGAGATGGCGGACAAGCTCAAAGCGGCCGGCGTCGACGTGTCCTACGCCATTCATCCGGTGGCGGGGCGGATGCCCGGGCACATGAACGTGCTGCTCGCCGAGGCCAACGTGCCCTACGACGAGGTATTCGAGCTTGAGGACATCAATAACGCATTCAGCCAAGCCGACGTCGCCTTCGTGATCGGCGCGAACGACGTCACGAACCCTTCCGCGAAGGAAGACCCAAGCTCTCCCATCTACGGCATGCCCGTGCTCGAAGTCTGGAAGGCTGGGACCGTGATGTTCATCAAGCGCTCGCTTGCCTCGGGCTATGCCGGCATCGACAACACTTTGTTCTACCGCGACAACACGATGATGCTGTTCGGCGATGCAAAAAAGATGACCGAGGAGATCGTTAAGGCTATGTAGCTTCATGAACCGCGGCGGGGGCTCGAAATGGGCTGTCATACTGGTGCGGTTTAAACACGCGAATTAGTCAATCGGGGAAAACAACCGCGCGTCGCTTGTCAGCCGCGAAAGCCTTCTCTACGGTCGCACCGAGTAGCATTAAGATCATTCCTTAACCTTTGGGGGTTCCATGAGTGTCGGCTACCTGCTTTGGCTTCTCGGCGTCGCAATCGCCGTGGTTATTGGGCTTTCGGTCTTCTTTCATTACGACGTTCCGTATGTAATGGCGGCGATCACCAGCGTAACGGACACCACGAGGGCACTTTTTGTTGCGATTGCCCTGGTCACGATCTCTAAGTTTGTATAAAGCCGGTTCCTGAGACGGCAAGACGCAGAGACAGAACACGCCGCCAGCCGCATTCGCGCGCCGGCGGCGTGTTCTTTGCAATAGAATCTGCCGCTGCCGCTGGGGTTGGCAGGCGGGGCTTTTCACATCATTAATACCTCAGAGACTTGCCTGACGTCTCTCCCCGAGTGCGCTTTCGGAGGATAGCGGCATGGATGGCCATCTTCTGATTCAGCTTGTCGTCTTTCTGGGCGTCGCTGCCTTCGCCGGGCCCATTGCGCGAATGCTCAAGCTCGGGTCGATCCTGGGCTACCTTTTCGCCGGCGCGTTCCTCGGGCCATATGGCGCCGCGAATTTCTTCGGATATTCCACATACAGCCCCGAAGCGTTGCGGCATACCGCAGAGCTCGGCGTTTCGATGTTCCTGTTCCTGATCGGCCTTGAACTAAGGCCCAGGCGTCTATGGAAAATGAGAGACGCGGTTTTTGGCGCGGGCTCCGTCCAGCTCGTTGTCACCGGAATGCTGCTGGCCGGCCTGATTTTTTGGCTGACCCCCCGGTTGGGGCTGACCTTCCCGAAAGCGTTTCTGATCGGCCTGGCACTCGCGCTGTCATCCACCGCTTTCGCGTTGCAAACCTTGGAAGAGAAGGGCGAATTAACTACCCGCCACGGGCGCCTGGCCTTTTCGGTCCTCCTTTTTCAAGACCTCGCAGCCATCCCACTGATCGCGATTGTGCCGCTGCTTTCCACGAATGCGCCGGCCGAAGCAATGATCACCTGGCCGGGTGCGCTCCGAATGGCGGGCGCAATCGCGCTCGTCATCGGCGTCGGCAGATATGTTCTCGACCGCCTGTACCATCTGCTCGCGATGACGCATGTGCGCGAAGCAATGACCGCCGCGGCGCTGCTCACCGTGGCGGCGGTTTCGCTGCTCATGACGGAAATCGGCCTTTCGGCCTCGCTGGGGGCCTTCCTGGCCGGCGTCCTCTTGGCAGATTCACCCTTCCGGCACCAGCTCGAAGCCGACATCGAGCCTTTCGAGATGCTGCTCTTGGCGCTATTCTTCACCTCCGTTGGCATGGGGCTCGATTACAGGGCGCTGCTTGCCCAGCCAGGAGCAATAGCGACAGGCGTAGCGGGGCTGGTCGCTGTGAAAATGCTTGTGCTTTACGGGATCGGCCGATGGCAACGGCTTGGCGATCGCGCGGCGCGCCGGTTTGCCATTGTCACCTCGCAGGGAGGCGAATTCGCCTTCGTTGTCTTCGCGAGCGCGCAGCAGGGCGGCATCCTGACATCGGCATACGCTTCCACGCTTGGCATCGTCGTCACCCTCTCGATGGTCACGACGCCGATCCTGCTTGGTTTGGACGATTTCGTTCGCAATCGCATCCGCAAGCCTAGCCCCGCTTTCGACGAGCTGCCGGCGAACCGCGGTCACGTTGTGATCGCCGGTTACGGGCGCGTTGGCCAGATCGTTGGCCGTGTCCTCAACGCAAAGGGCATTCCTTTCACAGCGCTCGACGACGATCCCGATCAGGTGCATCTCGTCAACCAATTCGGCAACAAAAGCTACTTTGGCGATGCCAGCCGGCTTTCCATCCTTGAGGCCGCTGAAACCGGCAAGGCCCGCGCCTTTGTGCTCGCCATCGACGATATGGACGCCTCCCTAAAGACGGCGCAGCTTGTGAAAACGCAATTTCCGCACGTTCCCATCTATGCCCGCGCGCGCAACCGGCGCCACGCACATCAATTGATGGACCTCGGCATCGCGAACATCGAGCGCGAAACATTTCTGTCGTCCCTCGAACTGACGCGCGATGTACTGCTCGGGCTCGGCCTATCGGAGGGCGAGATCCGCTTTACGGTGGACACGTTCAAGGAGCACGACGAAGCCCGGCTCTACGAGGATTACGCGCATTATACCGACGTGCAAAGGATGGCGGCCAACGCCATGCAGCGTTCGGAAGAGCTTGCCGGCATCCTCGCCCAGGATTGGCAGGCAGCGACCGAGGATAAGGCGAAGCGGCAGGAAGACAAGCGGAAGGCGGACTCGAAGGTGGCAATGGTGGCTGCGAAGCCGAAGCAGCCTGCGCCAAAGTCTGGGTAGGAAGTCATAGCACAGGGTACGCCCCTCACCCCAGCCCTCTCCCCATGGGAGAGGGAGTCTGCTCGCAGCCGCTGAGAAGGCGTCCCCTCTCCCACGGGGAGAGGGACAGGGTGAGGGGTGTGACCGTTTGCGTATTGCAAAAATACGGATAACTTCGCCGCTATGAAGACATTGAAGATTTTTCTCGCCTTCCTTCGCTTGGGGCTGACGAGCTTTGGCGGCCCTATCGCGCATCTCGGCTATTACCGCAACGAATTCGTTAACCGGCGCCGCTGGCTCAGTGAAGAGGCCTTTGCGGACATTATCGCGCTGGCGCAATTTGTGCCGGGTCCGGCCAGCTCGCAGACGGGGTTTGCAATTGGCGTGCTTCGCGGCGGCCTTCCTGGCGGGCTTGCGGCCTGGATAGGCTTCACGCTCCCTTCCGCAATTCTCATGCTGGCTGCCGCCTACGGGTTGCAATACGCGCAAGGACCGGTCGCGCAAGGAGCCATTCACGGACTGAAGCTGCTCGCGGCCGGCGTGGTGGCGCAGGCTGTTTGGAGCATGGGATGCACGCTCTGCCCGGACCGGCTTAGGGCCGGTCTCGCTTTTGTAATTGCCGCGATCCTTATTGCGATCCCCAACGCTCAATTGCAGCTTGCGGCCATCGCGCTTGGCGCCCTTATTGGCTTCCTTCTCCTGCGGGGCAAAGAGCGGCCTCACGCTGCACCGCTGGGCGTAAAGACCTCGCGCGTGGCGGCCTGGGCTGCAATTCTCGCCTATTTTCTACTCCTCGCCGGGCTTCCCATTGCGGCCTTTCTTACTCAAAACGGGACGGTTCAGCTCGCCGAAGCGTTCTACCGTGCGGGCGCGCTGGTGTTCGGCGGAGGCCATGTAGTGCTTCCGCTCCTCCAAGAAACGGTCGTCCGGCCTGGCTGGGTGCCCGCCGGGGACTTCCTGGCGGGATATGGCGCGGCGCAAGCGCTGCCCGGGCCGCTTTTCACCTTCGCCGCTTTTCTGGGAGCCAAGGCGAGTGTTGGGCCGCGAGGTGCATGGGGCGCTGTTGTGGCCGTAATCGCGATCTTCCTGCCCGGCCTTTTGCTCGTTTATGGAGCGCTGCCCTTTTGGGACCGCCTGCGGGTAAAGGGACACGCCCGCGGCGCCCTGGACGGCGTCAATGCCGCCGTCGTTGGCATACTCGGCGCAGCACTCTACCAGCCGGTCTGGACGTCTGCGGTTTTCAGCCCAACCGATGCGGCGCTGGCGCTGCTCGCCTTTGCGGCGCTGGCGGTCATGAGGCTTCCGGTGCTGCTTGTGGTCATTCTTGCCGCGGCGTCTGGTGCATTGGCTTCAATCTTGTAAGCTTCAACCCTGCAGTCTGCGATGTCGCAAACGCGACATGTGTTCTCCTCCCGACAAACGCGTTTTCATTCTGTAAAACGTGAGGGATATCAATGAGAAAGTAGTTTGGCACAACTCCTGCTCTGAAGGGCTCGCCTACTTCATTGCCTAACCGGAGCGTTTAATGCGCCGCTGCCCTCCAAATTCGAACTATGGCCTTTCCAGCCCAGCTGGAACGGATGAAGCCGTCGAGGAGGGTCTATTCGCGCGCCGCAGTTTAAAGCAACGCGTTGGGATTCACGATACGACGTTGCGGGACGGCGAGCAAACCCCCGGCGTGGCTTTCACGGCGCAGGAGAAAGTGGAGATCGCAGCCGCTCTGACGGATGCGGGCGCCGATGAAATCGAGGCCGGCACGCCAGCGATGGGGCAGGGGGAGCAGCAAGCGATACGGCTCATTGCCGAAGCCGGCCTTTCCGTCCGCGTCATGGCGTGGTGCCGCATGAAGCGCAGCGATGTCGATGACGCGATCGCTTCCGGCGTCAGGATCGTGAACCTCTCGGCGCCGGTCTCGCGTCAGCAGATCGCCGCGAAGTTTGGTGGATCGTTGCCGGCGGTTCTGGGCGCGATCAAGGATGTGGTTGGCTATGCGCGTGCAAAGGGACTTGAAGTCGCCTTTGGCGGCGAAGACTCGTCACGCGCCACTTGCGGCACGCTGGAGCCTATCCTCGAAGCGGCGGCAAAGGCAGGCGCGATCCGTTACCGTTTTGCCGATACGCTCGGGATTCTGGACCCGGTTTCCACCCGTTTCGCGATGGAAGCCGTGCGGCGCATGACGGATCTACCTATCGAATTTCACGGACACAACGATCTTGGCCTTGCAGCCGCCAACACGCTTGCCGCAATCGAGGCCGGCGCCTGCGCTGCCAGCGTCACGGTAAACGGGCTGGGCGAGCGTGCCGGCAACGCAGCCCTAGAGCAGGTCGCCGCCGCTCTCGATGCGCATTTCGGCCCCGTGCATAATATTCACCTGCCCGCGCTCAAACCTCTCAGCGACCTCGTCGCCCGCCACAGCGGCGCAGAGGTGGGCCGTGCCCAGCCTATCGTCGGCAAGGACGTTTTCACCCATGAGTCGGGCATTCACGTCGCGGGCATCCTCAAGAGCCGGGATTGTTACGAAGGGCTTTCGCCCGAGAAACTCGGCCGGAAGCATCGCTTCGTGCTTGGAAAGCATTCAGGCCTGGCCGGGCTCAGGCACGAGCTTTCCTATCTCGGTTTTGAGATGACTTCGGAGGAGGAGCGCGCACTTCTCGCCGCCGTCCGCCGGCACGCCGAAATCAACAAAGCACCGGTTCCGGCCTTCACTCTGGTCCGGCTTGCCGCCTCGCTAATCGACGAAAGGGCGAAACGCCATCGCGCTGTCTCAAAATCTGCCGGCGCGCCATCCTCCGCACTGGAGGCCCTGTCATGTCACTAGCGGCCGAAACCCTAACAGCCGCCACCGAAGCTGCGGCTCCCCGGGACAGGCTTTTCGCCTCGATCAAAGAGGATATCGAGTGCGTGCTCACCCGCGACCCTGCCGCGCGCAGCAGGCTTGAATGCCTGTTGGTCTATCCAGGTGTGCACGCTGTAATCTGGCACAGGATCGCGCACCGGCTGTGGAAGGCGGGTGCTAAATCGCCCGCGCGGTTCGTCTCCTGGTTCGCGCGTTTCTTGACCAATATCGACATTCATCCGGGCGCCACGATCGGACGCCGCTTTTTCATCGATCACGGCGCGGGCGTTGTGATCGGCGAGACGGCTGAGGTTGGGGACGACGTTACTCTTTATCACGGTGTGACGCTCGGCGGCACGAGCTGGCGTAAGGGCAAGCGCCATCCCACACTCGGTAACGGCGTTCTTGCCGGTGCTGGAGCCAAAATTCTAGGCCCCGTCAACATTGGCGCAGGCGCGCGTATCGGCGCCAATTCCGTCGTGATCGAGGATGTGCCGGAAGGGGCCACGGTGGTTGGCATTCCGGGCCGGGTTGTGCGCGGAAAAGAAGCGCGCCGGCGCCTCGCGGGCGGCCGGATCGATCTCGAACATCATCTGATGCCCGACCCGGTGGGCGAAGCGCTGGAACTCCTCTTCGACCGGATCGAATTCCTGGAAGCCCGTCTTTCGCACACGCAAGAGCGGCTGCGCCAGGCACAGCGGCCGCAAGACGAAAACGAAAGGAGTGCGCGATGAGCGTTCTCGCCGAACTTGAGAAGCTTCATTCAGCCGAGGACTTCTTTTCCTATCTGAAGGTGGATTTCGATCCGGCCGTAGTTAGCGTCGCGCGCCTGCACATCTTGAAGCGCATGGGCAAATATCTCGCCGGAAAAGATTTCAGCGGTGCGAGCGAGGAAGAAGTTTTCGCCAGCGCGCACGAGACGTTGCTCTTGGCCTATCAAGACTTCGTCGCTTCCCGGCCGATCGACGAGCGCGTCTTCAAGGTACTCCAGGAGCACGATCCGGAACGTCCGGCGGCAATCGTGGAGGACAGCCCTAAGGCATTCGTCCCGCTCGAAGCGCTGACGATCACCGGCCGCTAAGGGTCCGCGGAAAGGATTTGAACATGCACATCGTGGTTTGCATCAAGCAGGTTCCGGATAGCGCCCAAATCCGCGTGCATCCGGTCACTAACACGATCATGCGGCAAGGCGTGCCGACGATTATCAACCCCTACGATCTTTTCGCGCTCGAAGCGGCACTGCGCTTGCGCGACAAGCACGGCGGAAAGATCACGGTGCTGACCATGGGGCCGCCCATGGCGGAGGAGAGCCTTAGGCGCGCCTTGTCTTTCGGGATCGACCGGGCCGTGCTCCTGACCGACCGGACCTTTGCCGGCTCGGATACGCTGGCTACCAGCTACGCGCTCTCTCAAGCCATCGGGAAGATCGCAGAGACCTTCGGAGCGGTAGATATCGTCTTCACCGGCAAGCAAACCATCGACGGCGATACCGCGCAAGTCGGCCCCGGCATCGCGAAGCGGCTCAACCTTCACCAACTGACCTATGTGGCCGCGGTCCGGGAGCTCAACATCGACGCCGGCTCCATCACGGTCGAGCGCCGCGCCGAGGGCGGGGTGCAAGTCCTCTCGACCAAGCTTCCCTGCCTAATCACCATGCTGGAAGGCACGAACGAGATCCGCCGGGGATCGATTGACGTGGCCCTAAGCGCCGCGCGGGCTGAGATTGTCACTTGGAGCGCCGCGGCGGCCGGCATCACCGAAATCGCCAAGTGCGGCCTGAAAGGCTCGCCGACCGTCGTGAAGCGCGTGTTCGCCCCGCCGGGGCGCTCGGAAAAGGCGTTCCAGATCGATTTGACCGGCCTTACTTCCGATGCCGTCGCGACGAGCGCAATTGAAGAGATCTTCAAGCGTCTGCCTGCGCTGGAGAAGGAATTGAAGCAGATGGCCCAGGTCTAAGAGCACACAAAGGAACTGCGGATATGACCAGTAAACCAGCTTCGCAAGCCCCAGCAGGCGGCAGCCGCGCCGGAATGAAAAAGGAATTATCGGAGCACTTCAAAGCTTACAAGCATGTGTGGGTGTTCACAGAGCTGGAACGCGGCGCCGTTCATCCCGTTTCCTGGGAGCTATTGGGAGAAGGCCGGAAGCTCGCGGACAAGCTCGGCGTGCAGCTTGCAGCCGCCGTTCTGGGCGGGCCGGGCGAGGGAACAAGGGCAGCCGTTTCGGAAGCCTTCGCCTATGGTGCGGATGTGGTCTACCTCGCAGAGAGCCCTGTCCTCACGGACTACCGCAACGAGTTTTACACACGATGCATGACCGAGCTGGTCAACACCTATAAGCCGGAGATCCTGCTTCTCGGTGCGACAACGCTTGGCCGCGACCTCGCCGGCTCTGTCGCAACGACGCTCCTCACGGGCTTGACCGCCGACTGCACCGAGCTTGCGGTCGATGCCGACAAATCGCTCGCTGCAACCCGGCCGACATTTGGGGGCAGCCTTTTGTGCACGATCTACACCCTCAACTTCAGGCCGCAGATGGCGACCGTGCGCCCGCGCGTGTTCAGCCTGCCCGAGCGCGCGGAAGGCAAAGACGGCCCGGTAATCGAATATAATTTCGGGCTTCAGGAAGAGGATATCGTCACCAAAATCCTGCAATTCATTCCCGACCGGGATTCCGGCAAGTCGAACCTCGCTTATGCCGATATCGTCGTGGCCGGCGGCCTCGGACTCGGCAGTGCTGAGAACTACCAACTGGTCAAAGATCTCGCCAATGCGCTTGGCGCCGAATGGGGCGGATCGCGACCTTTGGTCCAGCGCGGCTGGATACCCGCCGACCGGCAGATCGGCCAAACCGGTAAGACCATCCGGCCGAAACTCTATATTGCTGCGGGCATCTCGGGCGCCATCCAGCATCGCGTCGGTGTCGAGGGCGCCGATCTCATCCTCGCGATCAACACGGACAAGAACGCGCCGATTTTCGACTTCGCACATATCGGCATCGTGACCGATGCAGTCCGTTTCCTGCCTGCGCTCGCGAAGGCGTTCCGCCAGCGGATTTCGCCGCACACGCACATGCGGCTCGTCGGATGAGGCCCTGGCTTAAGAGGAGATCATAATCATGCCCTCAGAAAAATTCGACGTCATCGTCGTCGGAGCTGGCCCCGCAGGGAATGCCTGCGCCTACACTCTGGCCAAGCGCGGGCTCAAGGTGCTGCAAATCGAGCGCGGCGAATATGCGGGCTCGAAGAATGTCCAGGGCGCGATCATGTACGCCAGCATGCTCGAAAAAATCATCCCGGATTTCCGGGAGGATGCGCCGCTGGAGCGGCACATCATCGAGCAGCGCATGTGGTATATGGACGATACCTCCTATACCGGTATGCACTACCGCTCGGACGACTTCAACGAAGAGAAGCCGAACCGCTACACGATCATACGGGCCCAATTCGATAAGTGGTTTTCGAGGAAAGTTCGCGAGGCGGGCGCGCTTGTGATCCTCGAGACGACCGTCACCGATCTCTGTTTCAGCGGCGAAAAGGTGATCGGCGTGAAAACCGACCGGGCGGGCGGTACGGTGCTTGCCGACGTCGTCGTCATGGCGGAGGGCGTCAACGGCCTGCTTGGCACCAGAGCCGGATTGCGCGAGACGCCCAAGCCCGACACGGTCGCACTCGCGGTCAAGGAAATGCACTTCCTGCCAAGCGAAGTGATCGAGTCGCGCTTCAATGTCAAAGGCGACGAAGGCGTAGTGATCGAGGCCTTCGGCACCATCACCAAGGGCATGGCCGGAACCGGCTTCATCTACACCAACAAGGAAAGCATCTCCCTTGGCCTTGGCTGCCTTGTTTCGGATTTCAGCAAGACGGGCATGTCCCCCTACGAGTTGCTCGATGCGTTCAAGCGTCACCCCGCGGTCGCACCCCTGATCGCCGGCTCGGAAGTGAAAGAGTATGCCGCCCACCTCATCCCGGAAGGCGGATATAAAGCGGTGCCGCAGCTTTTCGGCGAAGGCTGGATGATCGTTGGCGATGCCGGGCAGTTCGTGAATGCCGTTCACCGCGAGGGTTCGAACCTCGCCATGACGACGGGCCGCCTCGCCGCGGAGACCATCTTCCAGATCAAGTCCCGCAGAGAGCCGATGACCGCGGAGAACCTCTCCCTTTACAAGAAGATGATCGAGGAATCCTTCGTGATGAAGGACCTGAAGAAGTACAAGCGGCTGCCAAACTTCTTGCACAGCGCCAGCGATCATTTGTTCGGCACCTATCCGCAGCTCATCTCGAAGGCTGCCCAAACTTACCTGCGCGTCGACGGCAAAGATAAGAAGAGCAAGGAGGCCGACATCGTGCGGTCCTTCATCAAGACGCGCGGCGTGCTGGGCATCGCGAGCGATGCCTGGAAATTCGCCCGGTCTTGGCGCTAGCTGCGGAAGAGGAGAACTGACATGGCACTGCAAGAGCTGGGAACCCAGCGCGTTGAGGAAAAACTCTATCAGAACCGGTATCTCGTCGACGCCGGCCGCCCGCATATTGTGGTGAGGCCCCATGAAACGCCGTCGGAGGTTCTCCTGACGCTGACAAGGCTCTGCCCCGCCGGCTGTTACACCACGAACGGCAAGGGTCAGGTGGAAATCACGCCAGATGGTTGCCTTGAATGTGGAACCTGCCGCATTCTGGGTGAGCCAACCGGCGATATCGAGTGGTCTTATCCACGCGGCGGTTACGGCGTGCTTTTCAAGTTCGGCTAAAGCGTATTTAATCGAACATCAGCCGCAGACCGTCATCCCGCGACGGCGGGAATCCATGTTGATATAGGCAGAATAAGCTTTTATATGGATACCCGCATATGCGGGTATGACAACTGGCGAACCGGCTTTCGATGAGAGCGCTCTGGTTTTCTGCAGTAATACGTAATAGGAGAAGACGGAGTTGGAGGACCGGACTATGCAATCCGTGGAAGAGTTTCTCGCTTACGCCATCAAGCTCGAAGAAGAGGCGGCCATCCGCTTTGGGCAATTGGCCGACGCCATGGAATTGGCCGGCAACCGTGAGGTCGGAAAGCTTTTCCGCCAACTCTCGACCTACTCCAAACTTCATCATGCGGATGCGGTGGCCCGTTCCGGCTTCCGTTCCATGCCAGCGATCCGGTCAGGTGAATTTTCCTGGCCCGATATCGAGAGCCCTGAAACGGCTGAGATTTGGGCAGCCGATCCCTTGATCGGCCGGGAACAGGCGCTGGAAATCGCGCTCGCGGCCGAAATGGCCGGCTACAATTTTTATAAACGCATTCTCGACACCACCACAGACCCCGAGATCAAGATGCTCGCTAAAGAGTTTGTCCTCGAAGAGAGCGGGCATGTCGCCGAGCTTCATAAGTGGATTGCCGCGCACAAAGCGGGACAGGCGATGCCCGCAGTGGAATGACGGAACAACAGCGATGCGAATATCGCATGGCTGCCCTGTCAAGTTGAGGGCCGCAATTGCTCAAAAAATAGGACATGCCCAATCTCTCGGCAGACAGCGCTTTGTCTCTGATTCTAAGCGCGTTTTTTTGGCCGGAAGGCGTTCTTTTGTGCAATTTGTTTGCAGTAAAATGGCTATTCTATAGACGCGACAAAGAAGCTTTCTCACTGTAGACTCGCCTCAAATGCCCAGTTTGGCACAACATTGAGGTATAGATGACCACCGCCCCAACCGTCAAGGCGGCTCCGTTCTCGGGTACTGTGAGATACAGCGAAACTGCGCTTAGCGGAATCTACGAAATCTCGAAGATTGTCACATCACCTTCAAGTTTGAAGGTCATGCTGAACAACGTCGTCTCTGTCATGAGCTCCTTTCTGGATATGCGGCTCGCGATGGCCGTGCTGCTGGACAAGGATGGCGACCCGGAGGTCAAAGTCTCGGCCTCCACCGAGTTGAACGCCAACGGCGATGACGGCCTGCCCATAGCGGTCATCGACCAGATCGTTGCTACTGCGGCTCCTCTTGTTGTTCAGAACTGCGCGCTTCATCCCTTGTTTTCCAGCTGGAAGCGCCTGTTGAGTTCGCCCAAGCTCGTCCAGACCTTCATTGGCGTCCCGATCCGAGTCGACACAGGCGTTGTCGGCACGCTTGCAATCGAGCGCGTCTGGGAAGGGAGCATGGATGTGCGCATCGACCACGATGTGCGCTTCCTGACCATGGTCGCTAACCTTGTGGGGCAAGCGCTCAGGCTTCACCGTGTCGTTGCTGAGGACCGCGAACGCCTCATTCACGAGCAGCACCGTCTCGCAAAAGAACTGTCCACGCTGAAATCACGGAAAGCTGCGCCGCCAAAGCTGACCGGTATCCTCGGCAAGAGCCGCGCGCTCCGCGCCGTCACCGAACGCATTGAGCAGGTGGCAAAATCGAATGCGCCGGTGCTGATCCGGGGTGAGACAGGCACCGGCAAAGAGCTTTTTGCGGCGGCCATCCATGAGTTGTCGCCGCGCAAGGGCAAGCCCTTCATCAAGGTCAACTGCGCGGCGTTGCCGGAAAGCGTGATCGAATCCGAACTCTTCGGGCACGAAAAAGGTGCCTTCACGGGTGCGATCGCAACCAGGAAAGGCCGGTTCGAGCTTGCCCACGGCGGCACCATTTTCCTCGACGAGATTGGAGAGATCTCCCCTGCCTTTCAGGCCAAGCTGCTGCGCGTGTTGCAAGAAGGCGAGTTTGAGCGGGTTGGCGGTCAGCAGACGCTTAAGATGAATTTCCGTCTCGTCTGCGCCACGAACCGGAATCTGGAAGAGCTAGTAGCCACCGAAAAATTCCGGGCCGACCTTTATTACCGGATCAATGTCGTGCCGCTGTTGCTGCCGCCCCTCCGGGAACGGGTTGGCGATATTCCCGAACTTGCCCTGTTCTTCCTGCGCCAATTCTCAGCGGAGAATGGACACGATCTCACCTTCGGGCCAGGCGCGCTTGACGTGCTTTGCAAATGCTATTTTCCAGGAAATGTCCGGGAACTTGAGAATTGTGTGCGCCGGACAGCGGCCATGACCCCGAACGAGGAGATCCAGGCCAAGGACTTTGCTTGTCAGCAGGGGCATTGCCTGTCTTCCATCCTCTGGAAAGGGCCGGCGGACGGCCATACAGCCCATTTCGAGCCGCGCTCGCGGCACGATGTGCAGCCAGCCGCTCCTGCCCCCCCCGCTCCTGCGAAGGCAGAACGCCCCGAGCGCCATGACGATACGCCCAGGCTTGCAGATCATGAGCCGCACACCAACGGCGAAGCCAATGGCACCGTATTGCAGCCGGGCAAGGACGCGCTGATCCAGGCCATGGAAAAAACGGGCTGGGTGCAAGCGAAAGCGGCGCGCGTTCTTGGCCTGACGCCGCGTCAGATCGGCTACGCGCTTAAAAAGCACGGCATTGAGATGAAGCATTACTGAGGATTATGCTGGGGCGGAGGAGGTGCACGGAGAATCCTCTCGCAATCTGCCGCGAGCAGGGGAACTTTGTTGCTCGCGACGTCTCAGACTATTTCCGGCAATCTGAGCCCGTTCTAAGAACGGCGCCCCGGAGGGCGCCGTTCAAGTTGGGCGAGTTTTCTGTGGCTGCTAAGCCCGGATGGCTGCCATTGCCCGGCGAAGTTCCCGGGGTTGTGCATACATCGTCGGGAATGGATTATCCTGCGCTTCCGCGAAGTAATACTCTCCATACCCGTTAAAATTGCTCGCCGAAACCCGTCCGTAGGCCCCGGTCAGGCCGATCTCGATATAATCGCCCTCGTCCGTATCGGCGGGCAGCGCGAATGGACCAGGAACATAGTCGATGCTATCGCAAGAAACGCCCCAGAACGCGAAGTCTTCGGTGCTGGCGCTGGTCTTGCGATTAATCCTGCGGACAGGATATGGCAGCGACCCATAAATCTTGGCACCTTCGAACAGGCAGCCATAAGTGCCGTCGTTTATGTAGAGCGAATTACCGCGGCGGCCGTTCACTTTCACGATAAGCGACTCGGACTCGGCAGCCAGCGCGCGTCCCGGCTCACAGATGAGCGCGCACTCGCTAAAGCCCGGAAGCTCGGCGACAGCGGCCGCGATGCCGTCGATCTGCGACTGGATCATGGTCGTAGGCGTGCCAGGGTGCGCCGCGGGGAATCCGCCGCCCACGTCCAGCACCTCGATCTCGACGCCTGCCTGATTAGACACCTCCCACGCCGCTCTGAGCGCGTTCCTGTAGGAATCCGGGTCGCAGTTCTGAGAGCCGACGTGGAAGCAGATGCCAAGCCGAGCCGAAGCGCGCCGCGCCAGCCGCAGGAGACGGATCGCCTCAGCGGGAAGCGCACCGTACTTTCCCTCAAGCGGGATCGCGCTGTCGGTGTTCGGAACCGCCAGCCGGACAAACAAATTCAGATCGCCTGAGCTGCTTGTCTCCTTGATGATCTTGTAAAGCTCCTGCTCGGTGTCGAACGAAAAATCCTTCACCCCAAAGTCGTGGTAGGCCGCGCCAACGACCTTCCGCGACTTCACGGGATTCATGAAGTACATGCGCGACATTCCAAGCCGCGAGCATGCCTCGATCTCCGCGAGCGAGGCGACGTCGAAATTCCGCACGCCGTTCTCATAGAGCGTCTGCGCGACCTTCGGATCGTTGTTCGCCTTGACCGCATACAATGCGGTGCCGGGGAAGTTCTCGCAGAACCACTTAGCCGCCCTCGCGGCGTTTTGCGGACGCGATACGATGACCGGGATGTCCGGGGCGAGCATCTCGACGATATCCTCCGCCGAGCGGACCAACCCCACTTCTCTGTGTTCCATGGTAGTGCCTTTCTGGACCCAAGTAGCAGTGTTAACGTCAGCGCGGTTTCAGTCGCATGCGCCTGCGAGTTGCTTGATGTAGTTTGGAATTACGAACGCCGAAGCGTGTATTTCCGGTGAGTAATATTTCGTTTCGATGCTCGGGTCTTTGCGGACCGGGCCCTTCGGTTTCAAGACGTTCGAAGAAAAGCCAAGCGCAAAATTTCCGCCGAAGTAGGATGCCGGCGACAGCAGGAAAAAGCTCGTATAGCCGAAATTCGGCCTGAGCTTCCTTAAGCTGTTGCGCAACTCGTCCCCTTGAAAGATGGGGGCGCCTTGCTGGGTAACGAGCACGCCGCCGGGCTTCAGGCAGCGTGCGCAATTCGCGTAAAAGCTTTCGCTGAACAGAACTTCGCCTGGCCCGATCGGATCGGTCGAATCAACAAGGATGGCATCGAAGCGCTTCTCCGTTTCGGCCATGAACTTTGCACCGTCCCCGATTTCGACTTTTGCGCGCGGGTCCTCGAAAGCGCCGCCGGCGACCGACGGCAGATACTTCTTGCTGATATTGATAACAATTTCGTCCAGCTCGCAGAGCGTTACATCGGTCACGCTCTTATGCCGGAGCGCTTCACGCATGATCCCGCCATCGCCGCCGCCTATGATCAACACGGAGGCAGGATTTTCGACCGAGAATAGCGCAACATGCGACATCATCTCGTGATAGATGAACTCGTCGCGGGTGGAGAGCTGCACAATATTATCGATCATCAGGATGCGATCGTAGTTCTCGTTATCGAACACTACGATGTCTTGGAATTCGGATTTTTCCTCGTAAACGAGGTTGGAAACTTCGAAACGCGCTCTCCAGGCGGAGTGCAGTATTTCTTCACGCCAGATTGTCATGTGGTGTCTCCGCTCTATTGAAATGAAAGCTTCTAGTTGTCCGTAAGGGCGGCCGATTAGGCCAGGTTCGCAGGAGAGCGCGCGTCCGCAAGGACGCGTGAGACGGCGAGCGAGAGTTTCGCCCTCACCGTGCAAAGCATCTCCCCAGGAAAATGATCGCCAAGCCGCCATGCCTCGCACGCTCTAGCGCGCGGGCGAAAATCAAATACGGGCTGTGTTAAAGGAACGTCGCGGATCAGCTCCGCAGCCGCCGGGTAAATGTCCATCGCATGGGACCTCCCATTTAAGAGTTAATCCGATGCTGCTGACGAACGCTTCACCGCGCGAAGCGGAGTTGCCAGACAGGCTATTTCTGCACTTTCGGCATACGGGCATGAAGCTTGAGCCTTGAGAGCCCTAGCGCGCAGCCTTTATGAGCAGAAGTCACCTCCCCAGCGCCCTTCTATGGCGCAATCGTTTCGCAATCGAGGTGCTTTAAGTGGCTATATCGCCCGCGAGGTCAAGAGTTTTTTTAGTTGCAAACGCAAAAAGTTGAAGGGGGCGGCAAAAGCATTACGCAGTGCCGCGTGCATGGCTTCCGGCCGCGACAAGCCTGCCACGAAAACTTCTGCTGGATTTGGGACTACTGACCTTGTTTCGCCGGTGCGGCGCTGCCGCTAGTATTCTGCCCCTGATCGTCCTTTTGCAGGTCCTGGAGCGCCTTCTGGCGCTCCTCGGGCGTCATAACGTTCCCTATGTCCGTTACCTTGCCAAGCGTGGGCCAAGCCGGGTCCGAAGTGCAGGCCGGCAGTCCGCCGCTCAGCGACAAGGCCATACAGGCGGCGGCGAGCCGGCCTATACGAGGCCTATTTCTCTTGCATAATGAACGCAACGCAACCCCTTCCTCCTGTTGGCATGGCATTGCAGCCCTCGAATCGCTTCGCCCCATTATCCTATAGGGACTATATACAAATTTTTGGAATCCGGTCTTCTTGCAATTTGTAACAAGTCCGCAGAGCAACCGGCATTAAGCTGAAATATCCTCGCCGGACCTGCCATGGATACGGAAGAAAGCCGGCGGCATTTAGCCCGCCGCGTTTGCGCCGCACTTTTAACTCCCGGCCGGATACCTAAAATTCGCCGCACATCCTACACGCAGGCCTAACAACCAGCACTCGAACAGATTGCGCGCCGGCGCAAAGCCATGTTCCTTATATGGTTCGCTGTCTTAGCAGCAACCCAGGACATAGCCCAGGAGCAAAGGTCTCGAGCATGAAAAAGCAAATATCGCGCGCGTTCCACTTCGGTTTGATGACTGCCCTCAGCCTGGCGGTCTTCGCGGGCGCGGCAGATGCCGCTAAGATGAGCGGCAGGCAGTGCCGGCAGGAATGGCGGGCACATAAAGCCATGTTCAAGTCGGAAGGCAAGTCTCGGCGCACCTTCATGAGGGGTTGCCGTAGCGGAAGCATGCCGGCTCCGCAGCCTACGCCGAGCACAACCACTCATTAGCGTGTGTCCTGAAAGCCGCCCTTTAGTCAAGGGCGGCTTCGCTCCGTGAGAGCGTCCGCGCCGGAGACCGTGAATCGCATCTCAAGACTTCTGTTGGCCCATCGTAAATACGGTGCGGCATGTGCTGCCATCCCCGAGCCAGGCCTGTTCCACATCGGAGAGGGGGACAGGCTTAAAAGCGATTTTGAAGCCGCCGGGCATGGCTGATTTCAAGAGCCCGCCAATGGCATTGCGGCTCACGCGGAAGTTTGCGGATGCACTGAAGGACGAAAGCCTAGAAACTTTTCACAAATAAAACGATGACCTGGTTGCGTTCGAAATTCGGCAGGCCGGGGCCATACACTGTCTCATTCGAAATCTCTGCCGACCACGCCACCTTAAGCGCCGTCGTTTTCGAAAACTTCATGTAGAGGCTTGGCCCAGCGAACAGTCCACGAGCGGACAACAGACCCTGATTATCCCAGCTCAGGTAGCGGATCTCTGCGCCAACGAACACATCCGGGGTTAGAGCGTAAGAAGCGGCATCGGAAACCTCAAAGGAGGTATCGCGCTCCCAGGCCCCCCCAGTCCGAAGGATGCTCGGATCGTAAATCAGGTTGGATGCCCAAAAGAGCTTGTCCGGGACCAGTGCTGCGTCCATCGCGATCGCCGCCGGCATCTCGAAACCATCGGCGATGGCTCCCGTGGGATCGTCGAGACGCCGCCATTCCGGCATTAGCGACACTGAAAGCCCTATGGGAAAGCTCGTGCGATCGGAAAATTGCCAGCGCAGCTCGCTCGAAAAGCCACCGAGATCCAGCCGGTTGCGGTTGGCAAGCCCGGGCATATCCTGAATGCCGTAATATTCGGGCACAGCGCTGAACGAGAGCCGGAAACCGTCGAGTATCACGTTGCGGTAGGCGGATTCATTGCTGAACGCGGTGTAGCCGCCCGTTTGGCCGAGCAGGCCCACGGTCGTGCTTTCGAACTCCTGTTCGCCCTTTTCGCCGATATCGGTCCCCTCGGTGAAGCCGAAGATGTGCTCGGTCTCGACTTTTTCTTGCCCAGCGCCGTCCGCGTCCTCCGCATGAGCGCAGCCGAGCCAGAGGCAGGCTGGAAAAAGCAGGAGCAATCGCAAGATGAGCGGCAGCCCGCGAAACAAGCGAGTTCGCCTTTCACATCCCGGCATAGCGGCTCCCTTCGATTCGCATCGAAAAGGCTAACATCGTTTGCGGCGGCGTGAAATTGGGAAGGGGCTTGTTGCATGCGTTAGGGGGGCGGAACTTCCTCTTCCCGTGGGGAGTGGGTTGGGGTGATGACATTTTGGCCAGCCTAGTTATTTCTTCAATTGCGGGAATGGAGTAGCCTATTCGGAGGATTCATCACCGCTCTTCTCCTCGCCGGGCTTGCTGCCCTCTGCCTCCGGGGGAATGACCTCCCGGCGCCGGCGCGCTGGTGCCCAGGGCCGGACGCCTCGCTTTTCGGAGGCGGTATGGAGGCTGAGCCCCGAGTCTGAAATCCGGATGGATGCCGAACCTTTCTCCCACAGTGCGCCGCGATCCAGAATGATCTTGGGCGCGTTGCAGGGCTGGCGGATATCCATCGGCGCGATGAGGATCGCCGCCCGCTCGCAATCGTCGTGGATGGCGTCGGGCTTCGCGATGAAGCTCACAAGCTTGCCTTTGACGAGGGCGAGGCAGCTGTATGCGTCGCAACTCCAGCCCGCTCCGGTGGACGCATCTTTTGGCGCACGCCCCTCGCCATCGGCCTTCAGCCACTGGGTCATGGTGTAGAAAGCACGCCTCGACTTCGGCGCCTCGAGTTTCCCGTCCTTGCTGCGGACGGCCACGACCTTGGCGTCGCGGTCTACGAGGATGTCGGGCCTGTCGTGAATGGAGGTGAGCGCGATGCCGGCGCCGATCACGGCTAGGCCCAAAAGCCGCCAGGGCCTCCGCCAGATCACGAGCCAAAGCCCGCCGCAAATGATGACGAACAGAGCCGCGAATGGAAAGGCCGGCACCGGGATCAGGGAGCCAGGGATCGAGGCCACCCATTTTGCCACCAGCATCATGCCGTCGATGCCCAAGCCCATCGCCTTGAGCGGCCATTCGTCGAGCCCGAACGGCATGGCGATCAGCGCCACGATCATGGCGGGCATTGCCAGGATATCGACCGGCGGCCCGCCCAGTAGATTGCCGAGCGCCGAATAGATGGTGAGGTTGTGGAAGTAGTAGGCCGAGAACGGCTCGACCGCTAGCCCCGCGGTCGCGGTCGTCACCAGCACGCCCCCCACGATATAGGCCGGCTGCCAGGTCAGCCGCTCGCGCACGCTTTTCGCCTCAAAATGCAGATAGCGGCCGAAGCGCTCATAGCCTGCGATCAAGGCTGCGGTAGCGGCAAAAGACATTTGGAAGCTGATGTCGATCAGGCTGTCCGGCAATACGATCAGGATGAGGAGCCCGGCGAGCGCCACATTTCGCAGCGATAGCGCCTGCCGGTTGAGCAGGATCGCAAGGAAGACGACCGCAATCATGATATAGGAGCGCACGGCCGCGATGGCCGCACCCGAGAGCCCAAGATAGACAGTGACGCAGAACAGCCCCGCGCCGCCCGACAGCGCGCGCACGGGAAAACGCAGCGCAATGGTTGGAAACAGCGCCAGCGCCCAGCGCACGAACCAGAACACGGTGCCCGCGACGAGCGACATGTGCAGGCCCGAGATCGAGTAGATGTGCGCGAGGCCGGAGCCGCGCAGATCGTTCATCGAGGTGTCGTCGAGCCCAGCCGTCTGCCCGACGGTCAGCGCCGCCGCAATCTCTCCCGTCTGGCCCGGCAGTACGGTGGTGATCCGAGTGCCGATGCGCGCACGCAAGCTCCGCGAGCCGCGCCCGGAACTTTAAATCGAGCGGCAGCTCCCGGCCGTCCAGAAGTTCGGGTTTCGAAAGCGAATAGCCCGAAGCGCCCACGCCTTGATAATAGCTCATGCGCGCGAAATCGTAGCCGCCGGGCATCACCGGCTCCGGCGGCGGACCCAAGATAGCGCGCATCTTGATCGCGCTGCCCGGCATCAGCGAAAGCTCGCCTCTCACACTGATCCGCACCCGGAACGGCCTATCCGAAACCTCGCTGCCATCGTGCTTCATGCTTGAAAGGCGGATGACGGCGCGGCCCCGCTTCGGCGTCTGCCGGTCGAAGCTTTCCACGAAGCCTTCGAGTTCATAAGCCCCATGCCGCTCCAGCACCGGCGCGGCCATGACGGCCGTTCTAATCTTGGCGGCGAAAAAGCCGGCGCTCATGCAAAGCAGAATGCTCGTGATAAGAAAGGCGAACAGGCTGGTCCGCGCCAGCATCCGAAGTGCGAGCGCTGCGATGAAAAGCCCTAGCGAGAGCGAAGCATCCGGCTCCTCAAGCAGCTCGAAGTAAATGCCGATCCCCGCGCCGAAAAACACGGGCAGCCACAAAAACCAGCGCCCTTGCTCGGCATCGAGCTGAGCCGCCAGCGCATGCCAAGCCCTCGCCCAGGCAGCGCCCAGCCGGCTGCGCGGCGGCGCCTCCCTCGCGGCCGGAACGGCAACGCTCACTTTTCCCCCACCCGCTACCAATAAAAGAACTGCTATGTTATACGAATTGCCATCGGGCGTACCACCCCTCATCCTGTCCTTCTCCCCAGGGAGAAGGGACTCCTCCTCAACGGCTGCGAGCGAACTCCCTCTCCCACGGGGAGAGGGTTGGGGTGAGGGGCGGAACGCCAGCAATAGCCCGAGCCCGCGATACCTCTACGAAAGTCCCCCCATGACGTCCTCCACCGGCGTGGTTACACGTTTTGCTCCTTCCCCCACCGGCTTTCTGCACATTGGCGGCGCGCGCACGGCGCTGTTCAATTGGCTCTATGCGAAGCACACCGGCGGCACGTTCCTCCTGCGCATCGAGGATACCGACCGCGCCCGCTCCACAGACGCCGCGATTGCCGCCATCATCGAGGGTCTGAAATGGCTCGGCCTCGGTTGGGACGGCGAGGTTGTGTATCAGTTCGTGCGCGCGAAGCGGCATGCGGAGGTTGCGCATGCGCTTTTGGAAGCCGGCAAGGCCTTCCGTTGTTACGTAACTCAGGCAGAGTTGGAGGTTTTCCGGGAGGTAGCGGACAAAGCGCGCAGAGCCCTACCCGCGGCAAAGAAGAATAATGCCACGGCGGAGGAAATCGAGCGCCTTCAAGCCGAGGCCACGCGCGCGTTTCGCTCGCCCTATAGAGAAGTCAATAAGGTTCCCCCCGCACCAGACGCGCCTTTTGCGATCCGGCTCCGGGCGCCCACTGACGGAGAGACCTCGGTCCTCGACCGCGTTCAGGGACACGTCACCTGGGCGAACAAGGACCTCGACGACATGGTGCTGCTGCGCTCGGACGGCACACCCACCTATATGCTCGCCGTGGTGGTGGACGATCACGACATGGGCGTCACCCACATCATCCGCGGCGACGATCATCTCACTAACGCCGCGCGCCAGACGCAGCTCTACCACGCCATGGGCTGGCACGTCCCCTTCTTCGCGCATATTCCGCTGATCCACGGGCCGGACGGCGCCAAGCTCTCCAAGCGTCACGGCGCGCTCGGCGTGGAGGCTTACCGCGCCATGGGATATTTGCCGGCCGCGATGCGCAACTATCTCGCGCGGCTCGGTTGGAGCCATGGCGACGACGAGATTTTTTCGACGGAGCAGGCCATCGAATGGTTCGACCTCAATGCAATCGGCCGCTCGCCATCGCGCTTCGATTTCGCCAAGCTCGAGAACCTCAACGGCATTTACATCCGCAATACCCCGGATGCAGAGCTGGTGGCGCAAATCGAGGCCATCGCGCCGGAGATCGAGGCCGCGAAGGAGTTTTCGGGCAATATCGGCAAGACCGGCTGGGCCAAGCTCAAGAAGGCGATGCCCGGCCTCAAGGAGCGTGCGAAAACGCTTGTGGAGCTGCTTGTCTCGGCGCGCTATCTCTTCGTGAAGCGTCCCATCGATATCGACGAGAAAGCCGCGAAGCTTTTGGAAGCCGAGGCCAGCAAACATCTTGCTGCGCTGCATGCACGCTTCTCCGCCCTTGAGGACTGGGAGCCGGCCGCGCTCGAAGCTGCCACGCGCGCCTATGCCGAAGAGACCGGCGCCAAGCTCGGCGCTGTGGCGCAGCCTTTGCGAGCGGCGCTCACCGGGCGGACCACCTCGCCTCCGGTCTTCGACGTGTTGCATGTGCTTGGCCGCAGGGAGAGCCTTGCGCGCATCGCCGATCAAACCAACATTGAAGTTCACGCTTTACCGGGTGCCGCAGGCGGCAGGAAAGATAGGGAATGAGCGAAGAAAGCTTACACAAAGTTGCCGATCTTACCCTTGAGCGCGTCCGCAGGCTGGAAGGGCGGCTGGAACAGATAAACGACAAGATCGATACGCTTGCGACCAAAATGGATGCGGCAATCGACATGATGGCTGCCACGCGGGCCGATATATCTGCACTCCACACGTTGGTGGCGGGTGCAAATACCCGGCTCGACCGCGTCGAGAAGCGCGTGGAGCGCTTAGAGGCTCGGCTGGAGTTCAGCTCTGAGCCCCATTGACGCGCGTAAACCTGCCTTGACTTTAAATCCGGCGCTCATTCGGAAAGAGTGACTTCGCCCTTGTCGGCCCTGTTCACAGCTGGCAGTTGCATCCCCAGATTTGCTTGAAAGCTCATGGAATACTATCCAAGGAGGAAACCATGGCTCCCAAACGCATCTTGATGATTTGCGGCGACTTTGGCGAGGACTACGAGACGATGGTCCCGTTCCAAACCCTGCTCGCGGTTGGACACACCGTTCACGCCGTCTGCCCGGACAAAAAAGCAGGCGATCACATTGCAACAGCGATCCACGATTTCGAGGGCCAGCAGACCTACAGCGAAAAGCGCGGCCACAACTTCACCCTGAATGCAAGCTTCGCAGAGGCCGATCCTTCGTCCTATGATGCGCTTGTCATACCGGGCGGCCGGGCGCCGGAATATCTCCGGATGAACCCGAAGGTGATCGAGACTGTGCAGCACTTCTTCAAGGCCAACAAGCCCGTAGCTGCGATTTGCCACGGAGCGCAGATCCTCGCTGCGGCGGGCGTGCTCGAAGGGCGGAAGTGCTCAGCCTATCCGGCCTGCCGCACCGAGGTTGAGCTGGCCCGCGGAAAATATGCGGATATTGCCATCGATGCCGCTGTAACCGACGGCAACCTTGTCACCGCGCCCGCCTGGCCAGCCCATCCGGCATGGATGTCGCAGTTCCTTGCCGTGCTCGGAACCAAGATCGTTCACTGAGCTTTACCCGGACACGTCCGCGGCGCGTAACGAGTTTGTTTGCCCTTGATATCTAGATGTAAAAGTCGTATGGCGGCCTCGGACTGCAAAGCAAGCGGGGCGGCATCCGCGATGCGGATCGGGACACAAAAGTGCGCAGTTGCACATTTATAGTGCACTGCAAAATGTACTAGCAAATTTGAAGGAGCCATGTCACTTTCAGGGCAACGGTGAGGCCTTAGCGCGCGCCGCCTCGTTCCATTTGGAGATGAGCATGAGCTCGATCGATCCTAACACCTCGCATAAGCAGGAAGCAGCGCGGATGGCCGGCTCCGCGACGCTTACCCTGCATAACAAGCAGTATGAACTGCCTGTCATTTCGGGCACCGTCGGCCCTGATGTCGTCGATATATCAAAGCTTTACGGCCAGTCCGGAGCCTTCACCTACGATCCGGGCTTCACCTCCACGGCGGCGTGCAAATCCGACATTACCTATATCGACGGCGACAAGGGCGTGCTGCTCTACCGCGGCTACCCGATCGAGCAGCTGGCCGAGCAGGGCACCTTTCTGGAAACCTGCCACATCCTGCTTTACGGCGATTTGCCGAGCAAGCAGCGATATCTCGACTTCAAAAACCGCGTCACCTATCACACGATGACGCACGAGCAGATGAACCGGTTCTTTTCCGGTTTCCGGCGGGACGCCCATCCGATGGCCGTGATGACGGGCACAGTCGGCGCGCTCTCCGCATTTTATCATGACTCCATCGACATCAACGATCCTGTCCAGCGCGACGTGGCCTCGATCCGCATGATCGCGAAGATGCCGACCATCGCCGCGATGGCTTATAAATATTCGATCGGCCAGCCCTTCATTTATCCAAGAAACGAGCTCGATTACGCCTCGAACTTCCTTTACATGACCTTTGCGGTGCCAGCCGAGGAATATAAGGTCAACCCGGTGCTCAGCCGGGCTATGGATCGCATCTTCACTCTGCACGCTGATCACGAGCAGAACGCGTCGACTTCGACGGTGCGGCTGGCCGGCTCCTCGGGTGCGAACCCGTTTGCCTGCATCGCCGCCGGCATTGCCTGCCTATGGGGTCCAGCCCATGGCGGCGCAAACGAAGCCGCGCTCAAAATGCTGATGGAGATCGGCACCGTCGACCGCATCCCCCAATACGTCAAGCGCGCCAAGGACAAAAACGATAATTTCCGCCTGAGCGGCTTCGGCCATCGCGTTTATAAGAACTACGATCCCCGCGCCCGGGTGATGCAGAAGACCTGCAAAGAGGTGTTGGAGATTGTCGGCATCAAGAACGACCCGCTCTTGCAAGTGGCGCTGGAGCTCGAGCGCATCGCGCTTGAGGACGAATATTTTGTCGAGAAGAAGCTTTATCCCAACATCGACTTCTATTCCGGCATCACGCTGAAAGCGCTTGGGTTCCCGACCTCGATGTTCACAGTGCTGTTCGCCATCGCGCGCACCGTGGGCTGGATCGCTCAGTGGAAGGAAATGATCGCCGATCCGGAGCAGAAGATCGGCCGGCCGCGCCAGCTCTATATCGGCGAGAAGTTTCGCGACTACGTTCCCCTCGACGCCCGGCCTTAGCCCGGAATGCCGCAGCGGCGGCTGCAAGGAGCCCGGATTCGGCGTACGCGCCGTCCCGGCCAGAGGCTGCTGCTATGCTTCCGGCGCTTTCGTGAAGAAGGATGCGATGGCGCAGACTATGGAAAAAAATCCTGCGGGGCCAAAAATCGCGAGCTTCGCCAATTCCGCAGGCAAATCGAAATAGTTCACCGCGACAATGCCAAGCCCGCCGCCAAGCATAGCGCCGGCGAGGCCATACGAAATGAACCGGCCGAACCGTCCGGCAACCGAGTGTTGCCGGGGAGGCTGCAGCTGGACTGCTGAGTCTACTGCCGCCGCCTCGAAGCGGGGTAAGCGCGCATCAGGTGAAGCATTGGGCCCGGCTGAAGCCTGTTTGAGTGCGGTGGCTTGAAGCGGGACCCGTACAGGGCTTTGAGCAACAGCTTCTGACGCACGCAAAACAGGCTCAGTTACGGGCGGCGTAGGTCTAGCTGGCTTCGCCTGGAGCAGCGCCAAGGCTTCACGCTCAGCTTCGGCCTGCTGGCGCACCATATCCGGGTCCATCGATTGCTCTTTCTGCTGTGCATGAATAGCGAAGGATAAGCACAAAACCGGTCTTCGCAAATAGCAATCCGTTTACCTGTGGATGAATTTAGAGGGTGTGCCCGACCGGCGCCTCGGATCGGGCTTTGGACTCTTAAAACGCGAAAGTTGGCTGCGCAGCCGATCCAACACGATGTAACATGAACTCCCGGCGAAAGCGGATTTCTTGGAAGGTTGAGTATGGGAAGCGATGACGATCAGGGCGCAGGCTACAGTGCGGAAACGGAGCTGACGAGGCTTGGCCGCAGCCCGCAGAGCTATTCCGGGTTTGTGAACACCCCAATCTTCCGGGGCTCTACGGTCTTGTTCCCAGATGCGGAAACGCTCGAGTCACGCGAAGTGGAATACACTTATGGCCGCCCTTCCAACCCCACCACACGGGCGCTCGAAACGGCGCTGGCAAAACTTGAAGGCGGCGCGAGGACCTTTCTCACACCTTCAGGTCTTAGCGCGATCGCGACAACGCTTTTGACCTTTGCCGAGGCGGGCGGCCATATGCTTATTGCCGACAGCGTGTATCAGCCCACACGGCGCTTCGCCTCCCGCGTTCTGAAACGGATCGGTGTCGACGTCGAATATTACGACCCGCTCATTGGCTCTGGGATTTCAGCCCTCATCCGTCCGGAGACGAAGCTCGTTCTCACCGAGTCGCCTGGCTCGCAAACCTTCGAGGTCCAAGACATTCCCGCGATTTGCAAGGCGGCGCGCAGCGCAGGCGTGCCCGTGGCAATCGACAACACCTGGGGAACGCCGCTTTATTTCCGTGCCTTCGAGCACGGGGTCAATATTTCGATCCAGTCCGCCACAAAATATATCGTGGGGCATGCCGATGCACTGCTCGGCGCCATAAGCTGCGATGACGCGGCCGCGGCTGCGGTCGGTTCTACGCATGAGGCTTATGGGCTATGCGCGCATGGCGAAGATTGCTTTCTGGCGCTTCGCGGCTTGCGGACACTCGCCGTGCGGATGGAGAGGCACTGGCAATCGGGGCTCGCCATCGCCGAATGGCTGCGCAGCCGCCCCGAGGTCGCGCAAGTTCTGCATCCCGCGCTCCCCGGCGCTCCTGGGCATGCGCTTTGGAAACGCGATTTCAAAGGGGCCGCGGGGCTCTTCTCGATCATCCTCAAACCGTACCCGAAGAAAGCCGTCAGCCGCATGCTGAACGCACTCAAAATCTTCGGCATGGGCTATTCCTGGGGCGGGTTCGAAAGCCTCATCGTGCCGTTCGATTGCACCGCGGCGCGAACGGCCACGGCTTGGAACCCGGGCGGCCCCGCGTTGCGCCTGCATATCGGCCTTGAGGATGTGGAGGATTTAAAGCGCGATCTGGAAAGAGGGTTCACCGCACTTGCCGGAGCTACACATGAATAAAAAGCCTCAGCGCGTGGAGATTACCAGTCGCAAGCGCTTGCTCGATGCCTTCTTCAAGGTCGATGAAGTGACCGTCTCCCATGAGCAATTCGATGGGGGAATGACGGCGCCAAAGCCCTACCTCATCTTCGAGCGGGGCGATGCAGTGGCCGCGCTCCTTTACGATCCTGGGCGGCGGAAGGTTATCACCGTCAATCAGTTCCGCGTTCCGGTGCTCGAAAAGGGCAGGGACGGCGGCTGGCTCATTGAAGCGGTCGCGGGCATGATCGACGATTCCGTGGACAACGATCCTGAGGAAACGCCGCTCGCGTGCCTCGTGCGGGAAGTGGAGGAAGAGACCGGATACAGCATCGCTGAAGCGGAGCATATCGTCACTTTTTTCGCTTCGCCTGGCGGAAGCACCGAGCGCATCTTCCTCTATTACGCCGAGGTCAAGGAGACGGATAAGGTGGCCAAAGGCGGAGGGCTCGAAGCCGATGGAGAGGACATCCAAATCGTTGAGTTCGACACGGAAGACTTTTTCGCAAAGCTAAGGGCAGGTGAGTTTGAGGACCCCAAGCTCATTATCTCGGGCCAGTGGCTCATGGCCAAACACGCGCAGCGCTGAGCGCAGCATTTGCTCCTATTCCGGTTGGAACCGGCGGCATCTCCCTCCGTTCGCCCCATAGGACAACAGGAGGAGATGCAAATGCCTGATATCTCAGGAAAAAAGATAGCTATTCTGGCAACCGACGGCTTCGAGCAGTCCGAGCTGGAGTTGCCGCAGAAAAGACTACGCGAGGCCGGCGCAACAGTCGATGTGATTTCGCCCAAGTCAGGCGAGATCAAAGGCTGGGACATGACGGATTGGGGCCATCCGGTCAAGGTGGACAAGTCTCTCGGCGAGGTAAGCGCAAACGATTACGACGCCATTGTTCTTCCGGGAGGCCAGCTCAACCCCGATTACCTTCGCGTCAACCAGCAGGCAATCGCCTTCATCAAGGCCTTCTACGCCGCTGGAAAGGTAGTTGCTGCGGTTTGCCACGCGCCTTGGCTTCTGATCGAGGCCGGTATCATCAAAGGGCACCCGGCGACGTCTTACAAGTCGATCAAAACCGATGTGATCAACGCAGGCGGCCAATGGCGGGATGAGCCTGTCGTTGCCGATCAGGGGCTGATCACGAGCCGGCAGCCTTCGGATCTGGAGGCGTTCTCCGCCAAGATCATCGAAGAGGTCCGCGAGGGCAGACACGAACGCCGTTTTGCCGCCTGAGATCGCTGCGTGAAGCCCCCTCACCCCAGCCCTCTCCCGCAAAGGGGAGAGGGAGCAGTTGAGAAGGCGTCCCCTCTCCCCTCTGCGGGAGAGGGACAGGGTTAGGGGGACTTGCGATCTGCTGCATTGGAGAGTGTAGCAGCTGACCTTGAGAGCGCTTTCCGCTAAGCTTGGAGCGCGCGCATCCCGCGCGCGGGGCGGAGGCGCGCAATGAACGGCAGTCCTTTCTTCGACCATCTCGAAACCCTTCAGCCGGAAGAGCGGGAAGTGCTGCTCTTCTCGAAACTCCCGGCGTTGCTCGCAACTTTGCAACGCGAGATGCCGGGCTGGAAGGCGCACCTTGCCGGAATAGACCCTGCTTCGATCACAAGCTCGGCTGCGCTCGCAAAACTTCCCGTGCTGCGCAAGTCGGAACTGACTCAGCTCCAAGCCCAAACCCCGCCTTTCGGCGGGCTCGCTGGCGCCAATCCAGCCCGGGTGTTCATGTCGCCGGGGCCGATCTTCGAGCCTCAATCCCTCGTCCCGGATGCTTGGGGTTTTGCGCGGGCACTTTACGCCGCCGGCTTCCGCAAGGGCGAGACCCTGCACAATTGCTTTGCCTATCACATGACGCCCGGCGGCTTCCTCCTCGACGATGGAGCGCGCGCGCTCGGGCTCGCGGTATTTCCGGCGGGGCCCGGCAATACGGAAATGCAGGTGGAGGCCGTCGCGCATTTGCGGCCGGCGGGATTTACGGGCACGCCCGATTATTTGAAGGTCATCCTCGACAAGGCCGCAGAACTAGGCCGCGACGCATCCTCGATCAAGAAGGCGCTCGTCTCGGGCGGCGCGCTGTTCCCGAGCCTTCGCGATGAATACCGCGCTCGCGGCGTGGCCGTGCTGCAAGCCTACGGCACCGCCGATCTTGGCTGCATCGCTTACGAGAGTGCGGCCATGGAAGGCATGATCATCAACGAGAACACCATCGTCGAGATCGTCCGGACCGGCACGGGCGAGCCGGTGCCCGAAGGCGAGGTGGGCGAGGTGGTCGTGACCACTTTCAACGAAACATATCCGCTGATCCGCTTTGCGACCGGCGACCTGTCGGCCTTCATGCCTGGCCAGAGCCCATGTGGGCGCACCAATCGGCGCATCAAGGGCTGGATGGGCCGGGCCGATCAAACGGCCAAGGTGAAAGGTATGTTCGTGTACCCGTCACAAATTGCCGAAATTGCGCGCCGGCATCCCGAGCTCGGCCGCTTGCGGCTCACGATTGGCCGCGAGCAGGAACAGGACGTCATGACGCTTTATGCCGAAAGTGCCGGCGCGGACGATGCCTTGCGAGAGAAGGCCGCGGCGACACTTGCCGCGGTGACGAAGCTCAAGGGTGCGGTTAACCTCGTGCAGCCCAGTTCCCTGCCGAATGACGGAAAGGTCATTGCAGACGAGCGGAAGTATTGAGGCCCCGCGCCGGCTGTGCTCGCGGAAAAGCGCGGCCTCAGTGCCCCATCGAAACCGGCCCGCCGAGCTTGATGCTGCGCAGGAGCAGCGCCAGCGGCACTGCTGCGAGGGAGATGAGCGTCAGCGTCCAGAACACGTCGATATAGCCAAGCAGCGATGCCTGCGCTTGCACCTGCTGGCCGATCCATTGGATCGCTTGCTGCTGGGCCTGCACCAGCGAGCTGCCTTGGGAGACAAAGTATTGCGTCACCTGATGCAACGTGTCCTGATAGGAGATGCTCGACGGAATCAGGTTTCCCACAAGCATGTTCTGGTGGAACTGCTCGCGGTGAGCCAGCACGTTGTTGGCAATCGACACCCCAATCGAGCCGCCGGTATTCCGGGCCGCGTTCATCAGCGCCGAGGCCTGGTCCGTCTTGCCGGGCGGAAGGCCATCGTAGGAAGCGCCTATGATCGGCAGGAAGATGAGGGGCAATCCGAGACCCAAGAGCATGCGCGACTTGGCAAAGAACCAAAAGTTGAGATCCGGGGTGAGATCGGTTAGCCCGTACATCGAGACGGCGATCATGATCGCTCCCGCAGCAATGAGGTACTTGGGCTGAACGCGGTTCGATAGCGCGCCCACGACGAACATCATGCCCATAGTAACGAGCCCGCCCGGCGAGAGCACGAGGCCAGCCCACGTTGCCGTATAGCCGAACTGCTCCTGCACGAGCTGAGGCAGGAACTGCGTCGTCGCGTAAAGGATAGCTCCGGTCGCCGCCATCACCACGAAGGAGGATCCGAACTGGCGCGTGCCGATCATCCGGACGTCGGCGGTGGGATTCTTCTGCGACGCTTCCCAGGGAATCAAAAGCACGAAGGCCAGCGCGCAAATAACCGAGAAGGTGACGATGAAGGGGGAGCCGAACCAGTCCTCAACGAGGCCGCGGTCCAGTACGACTTCGAGGGAGCCCAGGAAGGTGGCGACGAAGATGAATCCTATCAGATCGAATCGGGCGCCCTTATTGGCCGGCTCTGTGCCGCTTACCAGCAGATAGACGAGGGACATGGCGGCGATGCCGACTGGGCCGTTGATGAGAAAGTTCCACTGCCAGGAATAGTTGTCGGCGATCCAGCCGCCAAGCGTCGGCCCGACGACCGGCGCAACGACCACGGCTACACCGAACAGCGCGAAGGCCTGGCCGCGCTTTTGGGGCGGGAAGGAATCCGCCAGGATGGATTGCGCCACAGGTACCATCCCCCCGCCGCCAAGCCCTTGCAGGATGCGGAAAAAGAGCAGCGATTGGAGGTTCCATGCCATGCCGCAGAGGATGGAGCTCAGAGTGAATAATCCTAAAGAGAAAAGGAAAAATCGCTTTCGTCCGAACCTCCTGGGCAGGAAGCTCGTGGCCGTGATGATGATCGCATTGGCGACAAGATAGGTGGTGACCACCCACGATGCCTCGTCCAAACTCACGCCCAAGCCGCCCGCAATATAGGGCAGCGCGACATTGGCGATGGTGGTGTCGAGGACTTCCATAAACACCGCGAGCGCCACCACAACGGCGATCAGCCAGGGATTGGCGCTCGTGGCAGGCGTTGCTGCCGGAACCCTAACGGCTGCAGCTTCCGCGCTCATGACTGCCTCCAGATCCCGTTGAAGAACGTGACCATCCGCTCATAAAGCGAAGGGCGGGGGTTCACGCGCACGGTTGGCTCAACCGACATTCCAGGGCCCAGCGCGACGTCGGAAGGCGGGTTTTCGATGATGATCTTCACCGGCACGCGCTGCACAATCTTCACGTAATTGCCGGTCGCGTTTTGCGCAGGAAGCAGCGAGAACGCGGTCCCGGACCCCGGCTGTACGCTCGCGACATGGCCGGTGATGACGCGCTCCGGATAAGCGTCGATGGTCATCGTTACGGGGTCGCCTGGCCGCATTTGATCGAGCTGCGTTTCCTTGAAATTGGCCGTAATCCATTGTTGATCGGGAACGAACATGGTCAGGTTCGTGCCGGCCTGCGCCAATTCCCCGGGCGCTGCGGTCAGCTGGACCACGCGCCCAGGTTCCGCCGCGGTCACCGTGGTATAGGAGAGGTTGAGCTGAGCCTGGTCGCGCTGCGCAATCGCTTGCTGGAGGTTCGCCTCGGCGCTGCTCTTCTGCGCTTTGAGAGCCACGATCTGCCGCTCGGCAACATTGACGGCTGCCTGCGCGCTTTTCAGGGCTGCCTGCTGCTGATCCAGCTGTGAGGTATATTGCTGGGCGTTCTGCACGGAGCCGTAGCCCGTTCCCGCCAGATGCTGATAGCGCGCCGCCTGCTGCTGCGCGAAAGTGAGCGATGCCTGCGCTTGGTCCACTTGAGCCTTGCTTTGGCCAATCTGGGCCTCCTGCACGGCAATTTGAGCCTCATAATTCTTGATGCCGTCCTGCGCGGCGGCAACCTGGGCATTCGCCTGCTCAAGCGCGATGCGATAATCGCGAGGGTCGATGCGGGCGATCACGCCGCCAGCGGGGACATGCTGGTTGTCGGTGACGGGGACCTGAGTAACGTAGCCCGATACCTTCGGGGCAATCGCGATTTGGCGCGCTGCGATGAAGGCATCGTCGGTCGTCTCGAAATGCCCGGCGCAGTCTAAATAGACGTAGCCCGCGCCCACGGACGCGGCCAGCAGGATTGCAGCCATCGCGGAGGTGAGGGGGCGGCGGCGCAGAAAGCTTTTGCGCGCAGCGCCGCCGCTGCCTTCAGGCTGGGATTGCGCTTTTTTCGGTTCGGCCGGTTTTTCCTCGGCCGGCAAATCCGGCTGGGGCGCCTCCACCGCGGGACGCTCGAACGTCGAAGGGGCCCGAACCTTCAGCTTCTCTTGCCAACGCTGCCTGTAGGCGGAATCATCGCTGCCGGGCCAATCCTGCCACCCCGTTTCAGATGGCAAGCGGTCCTCGCGCAGCGCTTCTATAGCCTTGCTATCTTCTTTCAGCATGTGTTCCCAACTCCTGCTTGGGGATGGCGTTTTTACCGCCAAGCTTAAAACGATACCGTGCCGTTCTGTTATTTAAGGCCGCTAGAATCTGTTGTCAATAACAAAACGAGACGGTATCGTTCTCTTTACAAGCCGCGCTGAAAGCGCTAAGTAAGAGGCGCGGATCAGGCCGGCGCAGGCGCGCCAAAATCCGCGAAAACGAAGAAAGATGAACGAAAAGGCAATGGCCACCGCAGACAAAAAAAGTCCAGCGACGCGCCAGAATGTGCGCCAGGGACGTCCGCCGCGTGAGTTCGCGGGCGAGGTTGAGGAGCGCATCCTCGAAGCAGCGCGCAAAGTCTTTCTTGATCGCGGCTTTGAAGGGGCGAGCGTCGATGAGATCGCCGAGACGGCGCGCGCCGGGAAGCCCACCATTTATGCGCGCTATTCCAACAAGCAGGCGCTCTTCGCCGCCACTCTTATGCGCCACGTCGCCGATAAGCACACGCGGGTTGCAAGCTCCCTGCCCTCAGGCTCAACGTTTGAGGAGCGCCTTGTGAGCATCGGCGTGGCGGTTCTACGTGAGACGTTGACCAGCGAGGGAGTGGGTTTGACCCGCTTGGGCATAGCCGAGGCTCGCAATTTTCCGGATCTTGGCAACAGCATTTGCCGCATTGCGCGGGAACGTGGAGCTGAAACTATAGCCCGGCTCTTGGGCGAGGCGGCTGAATGCCGCAACGCTACGTTCAGTCAAAATGCGGCTCGATATTTTCTCGATTTGATTGTCTTACCCCTGTTCATGCGTGCATTGGCAGGGGAGAGCATCGAAGCCCTCCACGCAGAGATCGGCCGTCATGTGACGGAAAGAGTTGCTTTCTTTCTGGCGGCATGCCGGCATGGCGGCATAAGCTGATCGTGCGGTCAGGCCCCCACGGGGTGAAGCCCCTGCTCTTCCTCGGGGCTCAGTTCTTCCAAACTGCGGCCCTTCGTTTCCGGCAGCATGGTGAGCGTGACGATAACGCCGAGCACGCTCACGATTGTAGCATCTGGGAAGTTCTGGGCCGGCAGAAGGACCTTCAATATGAGAGCCGCGCGGTGAGCCAAATCCGGCGGCAAAGGCAGATGCATCAGCTTCGTCATATCATCGCGGAACTTGCCGAAAAGCTGCCTGCCGAAATGTACGAAGATCCTGAAATCGCTGCCATGGCGGCTTACGGCTGCACAACGCGCAAGCATGTCGTCCGTTTGCTGGCGCCTCCTCTTTCCGATGACGATCATTCCAAAGACATCGATTTCAGCGCACATGGAATCCTTGCCCGCTGGAATGCTGGCTATGCGGATACACAACGCGCGCTCGCTAAAAGGCCTTGGAACCGGGAATTCGAAAGAACCGAGGGCGTTATCTTCCACCGGATGCCCAGGCAAATGCTGCCAGACGATGACAGTCACGGGCATTAGGCTGAATGTCAGTAAGGCCTCAATGCAGGAGCAGCGACAGGAGAAGGGCAAGCGCGAGAAGCGCGGCTATGCCCTGCCATACTCGGACAGGAGCGCGTTCATACAGGGTTCGCGGCCGGCGCGGGCCAAGCTTGGGGCGCGCCGGCCCCGCCTCCATCTCCGCGGCAAATTCAATCATGTCGCGAAAGCGTTCGGCGGGATCGATGGCGATAGCCCGTCCCAGTGCCGCCTCCAGCCAAGCCGGAAGGTCAGGGCGCAGAGCGGAAAGCGCCACCGGCCGGGACCTGCGCGGCGGACTTGTAGCATCGGGATTGCCATAGGGAAACTCGCCGGTGAAGGCGCGGAACATGGTGACGCCCAGGGCGTAGATGTCGGTGGCCTCGTTCCCGGGTTCGCCAGTGAACATCTCTGGGGCCATGTAGCCCATGGTGCCCGGAATGTCCTCTGGCGGAAAATCCTCAAATCCGGGTACGCGCACCACTCCGAGATCGATCAGTTTGAGCGATCCGCCATCCTCCAGAATTACGTTGTCCGCCTTGATGTCACGATGGATGATGCCTGCGCGATGAAGCGCTGCGGCGCCGCGGGCCAATTTGAGCGCAATATTCCGGCCTTCCTCCAGATCCAGCTGCGGGCGGCGGGAGAGCCGCGTTTCCAGAAGTTCGCCCTGATAAAGCGGCATGGCGATATAGAGGCCGGTCTGCCGCCCCGGGGGCAGCTCGATGCTACGGCCCACCCACGGGCTGTGCACGCGCGAGCCTGCCCAAGCCTCCCTCGCAAATGCCGCGCGGTAGGTGGCTACGGCCGCAACCTGGGGCTTCGGAAACTTCAATACCACCTCACCACCCTCGATCTCGTCGATGGCGCCGTACAGGCGGGTGTACCTGCCGTCCGACACCAGCACTTTGAGCAAGAAGCCATCGATTGCCTCTCCGCCCGCCGGAACCGGAATCAGCGGTAATTGCAGGAAGGCACTGCCGGCGCCAACTGCTCCAGCCGCGGGCAAATCGACCACGTCGGCGACCAAAGCGGTGCAGTTGTCGGTGCTCCCGGATTCGAGTGCGGCGGCAATCATTGCGCGGGCGGCCTCCTCGGATCCGGCGCGTTCGCGGAGGATATCGGCGATGGTTTCGGGGGTCAGGAACCCATGGACGCCGTCGCTGCACAAAATGAAGCGGTCATGCCGCGCCACCGGCTGCGCAATATAGTCCAGCCGCAGCTCGGTCTCGACGCCAAGCGCGCGGTAAAGAACGCCCCTCCGGCCGGCGCCGCCCTCGCGCACATGGTCGGCGGTAAGGCAGGTGAGGCGGTCGCCGCGGAGGCGGTAGGCGCGCGTGTCGCCCACGTGCAGAACGTGCGCAGTGCGCCCGCGAAGCACCAGCGCCGTGAAGGTGCATCCCATCCCGGCCAGGTTGGCGTCGCGCCGGCCTTGGGAATGTATCCAGCCATTGAGGGCGTTCAGGACCGTGGCCGCGGCGCGGCGCACTTCCATAGTCTCGGGCAGGTCGCAAAATCCATCCAGAAAACCGCGCACCGCGGTCTCGGCTGCCACTCGGCCACCCCGTGCTCCCCCAATGCCGTCGGCGATCGCCGCCACAACCTCACGACGCCGTTCCGGCAGTTCCAAGCCGAAAACGGCGCCGGCGAAATCCTCGTTGCGTTTGCGCGGCCCTGTTTCCGAGGCGAACCCGACGGTTGCCTTGACGCTGGAAATCCGCTCAACCATCGTTACGCCTTGATTTCCGCCAGCTAGCGCTCGATCATTTCCGCGAGTTCATGCTCATCCTTGAGACCGTTTAAGCTCCCTGCGATCAAGGAGCCATAAGGGCGGTCCGGCTGGCAAAGCGGGGCCCGCATGGACTCAAGCTTTACTTCGATCTCTGGCTCGCTCTTGAATTCCATCGTACGCCCTTTCGGTGTCAGGATCCGGCTTGCCCTGGTTTCCCTTTGTGCATCCATATCCTCTGTATAGGCTCCGCTGCGAAAGAGCATTTCAATGGCCTTCGCCACGTGGCGTGTTATCCGCTGCGCCTCTTTTTCGTTTACTAGGTTACGAGCCTGCGCCCTCGTGACGCGGACGGCAAAGCCAACCGCAACCATCGCGAGCTCGATCTGATAGCGGAGGTTCTCTTCTCCGCAATATTTCACCTTGTCCCAGACATTGGCCAATAAATATCGAATTTCATCAATAATAGCGGCCGCGCCGAATATATCGAAGGATTTTGTGCTGCCGGAGTCAATCGAACCTATCGCGAGGCTTATGCTGTTGTCGCCGTGCAATATAGACAACGTCTTATACAGTCTATCCATGGAACGAATGAGAAGGACGGCGCTATTCGGATCGGTTAGGGAACGGTCTTTCCCGGCCAAAAGAACGCGCAAGCCCCTGATCTGCCGGTCCCTTCCCAGCCCGTCTTCCACAAAAAATTCTCCTTTGTCCGTTTCCCGGGTCAGGAGTTCCACCAACTTTGGCATCATGAAAGTTACGTTGTAGGCAGCAACTTCCACGCCGGATAAGATTTGGGGGTCCACTGCGTGGGGACCCTCAAACAATCCGCCCCAAAACCCGATGTCCAGCAGCGGGCTCAAGCCGAGAGAAGCCATAAGGCCTTTTTCCTCGTCGCCGAACTGCCGAATATGGCGCATGAACTCATGGTAGGCGCAGAGAATGTGCGGGGTGCGGTTTTCATTTCCGGCTGGCTCGCCACCTCGCATCATCCGCAACAGCTCGCCGATTTGCGCTGCCAGAAGCGCTTCTCTTACGTCGTTCACAGCTTTGACGATGCCGTCCCGCCGCATGGGTTCTCTCCTCGCATTAGCGCGAATAGCTTGCCCATAGCTCGCGACCTAAGTGTTGTTGTGTCAAACTGCACTACAATTCCAAAAATATTACTTCATGGACACAGCAATTCCATGGATATATAGTATCGGCTGATATCGTCGCCCCACCGCTCAGATACCAGTCAGGTGTTATTTAGGTGTTATTACTGTTCTGACTGACCGCCACAGCTCAACTTTTGATAGAGTGATTCGTCTTGGCTATAAAAGCGTGCGTTTACATTTGTTGTGGATGGATCGCTTTCAAAAGCGGCAGCGGTCATGGAGGAAATAGCCGCCGGTGCTTGACGCAACGACCACGGTAAGATCGCCGGACTTGCGGTTTAGCGTGTAGTTGCCGCCGTCTTTCGCGTCGTGCCAGTAAATTTCCGCGTCACTCATGCGGGCCGGATTGGAATCGACGGTGCTTCGGCCATAGTCGATTCTGATCTGCCAGCTCGCACCGCTGACCGGATTGGTGCAGGTGATCGCAGTCTCCGCGGTCTGCGCTTCGGCGCTCCTGGCGGCAGTTGAGGTCACCAACCCGGCGATACCGGTTAAGAACATAAGGCACACAGTTTGCCTGCCTAATTTATAAGCACATTGCATCATTCTCAGTCATCCTCGGCCCGTCGCGCTTGCAGAGATAATATGTTTAATCAACGTACGATTGAATGGCATATTTTTAGCATGGCGCAATATCGGCAAGGGTGGGGCATTGAGCATTTTTTTTTGAGGTAAATGCACATGGCACTCGCACCATCACCCCAATGGCTCGACACTGGAAATAATGCCTGGCAGCTAGCGGCCGCGACTTTCGTCGGCTTGCAAAGCATTCCGGGGCTCACAGTCCTCTATGGCGGCATCGTCAAGAAGAAATGGGCGATCAACTCCGCCTTCATGTCGTTTTACGCTTTCGCTTCAGTCCTCGTCGTCTGGATACTTTTCGACTACAACATGGCTTTCGGGCCTAAATGGCTTTCAATCCATGACAACGCGTTCCTGGGCGCGCCGGGCCTTGCGACATCGGCCGCGTTTACAACTGGCCAGGCTGTAGTTCCGGAGGCCGCCTCGGGCATGCCGCCCCTCACGTTCCCGATGGCCACGCTGGTTTTCTTCCAATTCGTGTTCGCTGCCATCACCGTTATCATTCTCGCGGGGTCTGTGCTTGGCCGCATGAACTTCACGGCATGGATGATCTTCTGCCCGGTATGGATGACGCTCGTTTACACGGTTGGGGCCTTTAGCCTATGGGGCGGCGGCTGGCTCGCAGGTCTTGGCGTGGCAGACTTCTCAGGCGGTTATGTCATCCATCTTGCCGCCGGAACCTCGGGCTTCGTCGCCGCCGCAGTGATCGGCCCGCGCCTTCAACAGGATCGCCAGCATTTTCCGCCAAATAGCTTGTTGATGACGCTGGTCGGCGCCGGCATCCTGTGGCTGGGCTGGAACGGCTTCAACGGAGGCGATCCGTACTTCGCCAACGCCAATGCGGGCGCGGCAGTGCTCAACACAAACATTGCCACAGCGGTAGCCCTCCTTGTCTGGACGGTCATGGACAAGATGGCCTATGGCAAGCCGTCGGTGCTGGGTGCGGTGAATGGCATGATCGCGGGGCTGGTGGCAATCACGCCAGGCGCCGGTTACGTGGATGGCATTGGCGCTATCGTCATTGGGGTTGTCGCTGGCATTATCCCGTGGCTTTCCATGAACTTCCTGCAAAAGACCAGCTTCATGATGAGGGTGGACGATACGCTGAGCGTCTTCTCGACCCACGGGATGGCAGGCCTCACCGGCGGCCTGCTCGTAGGTATTCTCGCTAATCCGGGCATGCTTGAATATATCGGAACGGACAAGGAAGCGCCCGGCGTCAACGTGACAGGCTGGGTCTACGGCAACGCCGGACAGTTGCTGCTTCAGGCTGAGGGAGCGGCGTTCATAATCGGGTACAACATTGTCGCCACCTTTATCATCCTCAAGGTCATCTCGATCTTCGTGCCGCTGCGCATGGACGAGGCAACGCTGAAGGTGGGCGACGACGCGGTTCACGGCGAAACCGCCTATGCAATCGGCGTGGAAGGCGACTAGAGCGTTAGCGGGATCGAGCATCCGCATAGCCGTGTTAAGCAGCTATGCGGATGTTTTGCTCTAATCAGGTAATGGTCCTATGTCCACCGGAGCATCTGGCTCAATCAGGCCCCCCACACCCGAAACTATCGAAGCTTACCGCGAGGCCGTGCGCGCCTACCGGACTTCATACCGGCCAATGAAGCGCGGAGGCGGCCAGGATGATCTTTGGACCCCCAAGACTGCTGCAGCCACAGCGGTAAGAAGATTACGGCCCGGCCTATCGGAAAGCGAAGCGAACGCCTTGGCTCAGGATGCGATAGATTGGGCTGAGCGGAGCCACAATGAGTGCTTTTGGGACCTCTAGTTCGCAGACGGACCGCAACCGTTTCTGGTACTGTGCCCCCGGATGAAAGCCAGGGGAGCCAAATTAGCCAAATGGTGTTCATTCCTACAGTGCGCATCGATGCCGGAAAGCAGCCGGCGAAAATACGCAGAGTTTCTGAGGAGCTGAGCGCATGATCACCCTGGAAAAGGCACATCGTGTAATCGCCGCGGGCGAGGCCAAGGCAACCGAAATCGGGCAGCCGATGAACATCGCGGTTGTGGATGCGGGTACGAACCTCAAAGCCTTCATCCGTATGGATGGGGCGTGGCTCGGAAGTATCGATATCGCGATAAACAAGGCGTTCACAGCCAAGGCGTTCGATATCTCGACAAAGGAGCTTGGAGAGAATAGCCAACCGGGGGACCAGTTCTTCGGCATCAATGTGTCGAACCATAACCGCGTGATGATTTTTGCCGGCGGCGTGCCTCTGAAGGTAGGCGGGCAGATCGTGGGCGCGGTGGGCGTTAGCGGCGGCAGCGGTGAACAGGATCAGGCCGTCGCGGAGGCTGCGGCCGCCGTCTGCAAATGAGCGACCGCCGCAAGGCGCTTGGACATCCACAAGAAGGGCGCAACCCGGCACCGCCGTTGAAACGCGGCTTGCCTTAGAAATACAGTTTTGGATACGGAGTAGAATTGCATAGCTTAATTCCTTGGTTATAACGCGAACGTTTAGACTATTTGCTGCAAAGTGAGCACGAATTAAACCACGGCCAAGGACTTCAACGGCTAAATGCTCTCAAGTGAAACCGTTTGTTAACGGCAGAGAGAGGTCGCGCTATCCCCTTTGCTGTCTCCTCGCTAATGTTGGCGGAGAAGTCGCTTTTAGGGTAGAAGAAGCGTTGGAGCGCTAAAGCGCTAGGAAGGTGCTTATGGTGCGCAAGTCATCTAGGCTGATTGCTATATCTGCATCCTTTGTCGCAGCTTGCGCCCTGTCCTCGGGGCTCGCCCTGGCGGAGGTGGCGGGTGGCGGTGATGCTGCTACTGCCACCACAGGAGGACCCTCGCCTTCCAAGCCTGGTGCTTCGGCCTATTTCGTTGACCTGAAAGACGGTGATACTCTTCAAACAAAGACGGTTATTCACTTCGGACTGCGGAAGATGGGGGTCGCGCCAGCCGGCACTAGCAAGGCATTCTCCGGGCATCACCACCTTCTGATCGATACCGAATTGCCCCCGTTGAATAAGGAGATTCCGAACGATCCTAATCACCTCCACTTTGGAGCAGGCCAGACCGAAGCCGAAGTCACCCTCACTCCAGGACCGCACACGCTTCAACTTCTCCTGGGAGACAAGGATCACATCCCCCATAATCCGCCGGTCATGTCGGAGAAGATCCGAGTCAACGTTGTTGAGGGCGCCACCCCAGCCGTCGCCGCGGCTGGACGCACGCCATCTCCACCGAATGCCAGGGTTTACATTGTCTACCCCAGGCAAGGGGCCTGCATTCAGGGACACACTGTTGTGCGTTTTGGGTTGGTTGGGATGGGAGTTGCTCCGGCCGGCTTCGCTAAGCCGAATACCGGACATCACCATCTGATTATCAACTCGCCACTTCCGCCGTTTGATAAGCCCATCCCGAACGACGAGAACCACTTACATTTCGGAGCCGGCCAGACTGAGAGCGAGGTCACACTGTCTCCAGGCCATCATAAACTTCAGCTCCTTCTCGCTGATGCGCATCATATCCCCCATGAGCCCCCGGTATACTCACAGCCAATCGACGTGACGGTTGGGTGCAACAAGGTTGCGAGGCACAGAAGGCATTACCACCGGCATATCCGGGTAGCTCTGAAAATCGTTCCCTAGTGTTTCGTATCCTCATCGCTATTGAGCCATTCTTGGAAAGTCTTGATCGCGTCGCGGACCGTGGCGCGCTGCTGTTTGTCTAGGCCTAAAGCAGCGGCCCCTTCGGATTCCAGCTTATCCATGATGGCACCGCCTAAGCCGGTGGCAGAAACCTCAGGCCGTTCAAATGTACCTGTGATCGCAACCCGGACCCTATTGCCGTCTGGCCGCTCTTCGCCGCTGGAGACTATTTGCGGCTCGAAGATAAAGTCGAGGGATCGTTTGCTAAGATCAGCGTGTCCCTGCCCCAACGCTCTGACTAAAGCGCTTTCGAATAAAATATCGTTAGCAGTGGCAATACCGTCGCTGATCTGGATATTTTGAGCGGCGAGTGCAAACGGTAGCTTGCCTTCGGCATTCAGGATGTTTTGGGATTGGTCGCCTAAAAAGTTTTGTATGATATTGGAAAGTGTGGGTGCTTCCACAGCGCCGTTTTTGACGTTCAGAGACAAATTTCCTGATAGCGACTCTATTGTATTCTCGCGAGACGGAGTTGCAAGCTTGCCATCGGCGTCGAGGCTGCCGCTAACTGCATCGTGCCAGCTGAAACCGGCCAGAAGCTTCTGCAACTGCGCGCCGCGAAGCTCAAAGCTCGACTTTGCCGGTCCCTTTTTTTGAACGCTGAGCTGTCCGGTAAGGCTGCCGCCATAGGCTTGCGTCTTCGATATATCCATCGTGAGCGTGCCGCCGCTCAGCGTTCCGTCCGCGTGGGCTGGTGCAAGCTCGATGGCTGGTCCCTGCACCTTGCTTGCGGAAATCTCAAAGTTGAGATCGAATAGATTGTTACCCAAGACGCCGTCCAAGATGTCCGGTTTCATTTCAGGTTTAAGGCTTGCTTTGGGAAGCGTCAGGCTTTCAAAGGCGGCCCTGAGAGCAACGGCCGGCTTTTCATGGCTGATATCGATTGTTGCCCGAGCGGTGAAGGGGTGGCCTTGGAGGCTTCCTGAGACCAACTGGCAGCTGATAAGGTTCGCAGCCGCGTCCTTCGTTACCACGAGCGAGGCGTTCATCAGGGAGAGGCCGTTCTTGTCAACAGCCGCGCTTACCTGCAAAGGAAATAGTTCGTGAGATGAAGCCTGCCTTTCGCCTGGAGCTGCGTCTATCTTGATGGTGTAAGCCCCGAAGTCTGCCGCCGACTGTAGGCTGGGCCCTCCCGCGGCATTGAAGTCCAGGCCCACATTCACATTAGCAGCTATAGTTTCTTCTTTCCCGGCAGCATTTTTTTTGACAACGGAACCATTTAGAATTTTAAGCCGCTCGACCCTGTCCCCAAGCTCTTGAAGACCTTTTTCATCGGCAAATTTCGCCAGACTCTCCAGGGGGGTTCCGGCGAAGATCTTTACGCCGTTCAATGTGAGTGAGTTGAAATGGGGCATTCGAGAAAATAGACCGGCGATAGATCCTGCTAAGTGAGCATGACGAATTTCCAAAAGCTCCTGCCTGGCTCCCTCCGGAACTGAAACGGATATGTTGCCGGCTATAAGTTCAGGCCTGGGGAAGAGCTTGAATTTGGCGTCCCCGATCTTAACCGACTGCGCCAAACCGGGATTCATCCCGACGATGGCGCTCGATACAATACCGCCTACCGGTACACCGATGAAGGCAGCAGCAATGAGGGCGGCCAAGAGAGCGGCGCCAACAAATGCTAATGCTTTATTCTGCCTGATCGTATCCACTCCGGTACTTAATTAACGCGACTTGTTAGGAGGGCAGCTTAGGCTGTTGTATTGCAGAGCTTCCGGACATCAGTCTTCTTAGGAAGGCGCCGCTATCGTCCATCACGGCGAAGAACGTTGGGACAAATATAAGGGATAGACTTGTCGAAACCAATAGCCCCGAAATAACGGCAATCGCCATCGGGGAGCGGGTCTCCGCGGAAACGCCAAACGATAAGGCGCTCGGCAGCATGCCAGCCGTCATAGCAACCGTTGTCATGATGATTGGCCTGGCGCGCTTTTGGCAGGCGGAAATAATGGCCTGGGTCCGTTCTACACCGTGATCGATAGCCTCTATCGCGAAGTCGACGAGCATGATGGCGTTTTTAGTTACGATGCCGGCGAGCATCAGCATTCCGATGAGAACGGGCAGATTAAGTGATTGACCTGTTATCACTAGCCCTAATATCGCGCCGCCAAAGGCAAGCGGAAGCGAGAACAGAATCGTCAACGGGTGCAGAACGCTTCCGAACAAGAGCACGAGGACAATATAGACCATAAGAAGGCCTTCAATCAATGCGACGCGGAACTCTCCCATTAGCTCAGAAAGCAATTCAGCAGCCCCGGATTCGTTTATCGTTACACCTTGTGGTAGGCTCTGGATAATGGGAAGCGAGTAAATCTGCTTGAGAGCGTCGCTCAATGCGTAACCTTCCGAAAGGTCTCCAGTAATCTCAGCCTGGCGTTCGCGATCGTGCCTGTTGATGCTGCTGGCTGCTTGGCCGAACTCTATGCCGGCAACTGCACCCAACGGCACACCCATACCCGTTGGGCTGGGCACCCGAAGCTGCTCTAAAGCTTGCTTGTCCGCACGGGCGCGATCTTCAAATTTAACCCGGACGGGGATAAGGCGGCCGTTGGCATTGAACTTCGCCAGGGCCGGCGGAACATCCCCGATGGTGGCGACGCGAACCGTTTCCGATAGATCTTGGGTCGTAATACCAAGCCGCGCACAGAGGTCCATTTTTGGACTGATCCGCAGTTCCGGGGCATCGATAGCAGCGGCGGCAATGACATTAGAGACTGCAGGGAGTGTCTTTATCTGTTTTGCCACTTCAGATGCGACACTGCGTACAAGGACGCTGTCGCGGCCGGTAAAGAGGAGGGAGACCGGCCTTTTGCCATCTTCGTCAAGAAACCAAAAGCGTATATCTGGAATATCTTTTATCTCCTCGCCGATTTTCCGCTCAAGGGCAGACTGAGATATCGAGCGTTCCGATTTTGGTACATAATTGATGACGAGCGCGGCCTTTCTGATTTCGGTTATATCAGGAGGGATCCTGCCTCCATCAACAAATACTCTCTTGATCTCGTGATACCTTTGCAGCCGTTTTACAATAGCGTCTGTAACGGCCTGCGTGTCCTGGAGTTGTGAGCCAGAGGGCAGTTCCACAGCCATGACAGACCTTGCCCGGTCTTGTTCGGGGATGAACCCGGAAGGCAAAAGCTTCAAGGCGTAAATGGACAGTGCAAAAAGAAAAATCCCTATTCCGACGGTCAGATACTTGTGGCGAAGCGACGTTGTGATTAGCTCGGTATAATGACTGCTAACGTATCCGCCCGTCTTTTTTTCACTTTTTCCAGAGCCGATGAAGTACGCAGCCAACATAGGAGTTATAAATCTGGCAACCAGTAGCGAGAATATAACCTGCACCGATATCGTTATACCGAATTGCTTGAAGAACTGGCCAACAATGCCACCCATGAAGCTCACGGGAATAAAAACGGCAACGATGGTAAGGCTTATTGCGATCACCGCTAGGCCGATTTCGTCCGCTGCCTCCATCGCAGCTTGATAGGGGGATTCCCCCATGCGGATATGGCGCACAATGTTTTCGATTTCTACGATAGCGTCGTCGACGAGAATCCCTGTGCTGAGGCTGATTGCGAGCAAGGTAATCAGGTTAAGCGAAAAGCCCAGCATCTGCATGACCCAGAAGGTCGGCAAAATCGAAAACGGCAATGCAATAGCTGCAATGATCGTGGCGCGAATGTCCCGCAAGAACAATAGCACGACGACAATAGCGAGTGCCGCTCCCTCAAAGAAGGTGCTCATCGCAGAGTTGAAATTCTCAACTGTATGAGTGACGGACGTATCGATAAGCTTCAATTTGACATCGGGATATTCGGCTTCCAGGCTAGCAACCTTATCTTCGATAGCCTTGGCGACTGCGACGTCACTCGCGCCTCTTGCCCGCAGAACGGTGAAAGCAACCACGGGCTTGCCGTTCAAGCGGGCGAAGGTTGCAGGCTCAGTGATCGAGTCGGTAACGATACCAATGTCATCCAGGCGCAAATCACCCCCGGCTGGCAAAGCAATCCTGGTTGCGGCTAAATCGTCGATTGTGTTCCTTGCACCCAGCGTCCGGATTGATTGGTCGCCACCCCCGATGTCAGCCCTGCCGCCGGCCAGGTCGAGACTTGTCACTCTCAGAATCCGGCTTACGCCCGCAGCGGTCAGTCCAACGGCCTGCAACCGGTCTGGATCGAGACTGACTGAGATTTCCCGATCGACGCCGCCGATCCTCTCGACACTTCCGACTCCTGGGATGCTCTGAAGCCGCCTTTTGACGACGTCGGAAACAAACCACGACAGTTGCTCTGGCGTTTTGCTGGGTGCGATCGCCGCATAGGTAACAATCCCCTGCCCAACAACATCTACCCTGTGGATCAGAGGTTCATCGACGGTAGCGGGCAGGTTTCCCCTTGCCCTCGTCACTGCGTCCTTTACGTCGTTTAGGGCGCGGTCAGTGCTTGTCTCAAGCTTAAATATGACAGCCGTCGTTGATATACCGTCAGTGATGGAGGATTCTATGTGGCTGACCCCATCCACGCCCGCTACTGCATCTTCGATTGCTTTGGTGACTTGGGATTCAAGTTCTATTGGCGGGGCGCCGAATTCCGTCACCGTGACCGAGATAACGGGGATGTCGACATTGGGATATTTCGTTCTAGGCAGCCTTTCGAAATTCAGGGCACCCATAATTAAAAGCGCGATAGAAACGACAATTGCTGGTAGCGGCTTGCGTATCGACCACGAAGAGACATTGAGAGCCATTGCGTCCCCTCTTCGTTATGGGTTTGTTTCCATGATCGATGGAGTGACGGCGTCTCCGTCGTGGAGCGACGATCCCGCGTGGGCGACCACCAGCTCACCCTGATTGAGCCCTTCAAGAACCTGCGCCGCTTCGTCCGACAGCAATCCGAGCCGGATATGGCGCGTTATAATCAGGTTATGGTGGATGACCTGGACAGCCGTCAGCTCGCTTTGCGTGAGGATTGCGGATCGGGGTATCGCAATTCCGCATCTTCGCTGCGCGTCAACCGCCACTCGGGCAAAAGTTCCGGGCGGCGGATATTGAGCACCTTCAAGGGCGATACGGGCTTCGCCAAGCTGACTAAGACGGTTCACGCCGGCCGGCACCATCCGCACGCTACCAAGGATGTCCCGGCCATCTCCAAGATCGATGCGGGCTTTCTGCCCCGGCTCCAATTTGGGAATTTGCGCGGCCGGAATATCTGCCTTAAGCTCGAACTCGTCATTCACCGCGATTTGGATCAGCGGCTCAGGCCGCTCCAGCGCCGTTGGAGCACCGGCAATCGCTACCTTGAATATTCTACCTGCCGCGGGGGCGGTCAGAAACATACCCTGGGAAGCGACATTCGCCGGTTGCGCTGCCTGGCTTCCATTTTGCGCAACCAGGCGCGCGAGCTTTTGGCCTGCGGTGACGCTTTCGCCTTCCTTTACAAGCAGCTCATCCAGTTGCAAGCTGCCGGGTTCCAAAGCGGCAATCGCGACGGTCTTGGGAACGATGATCCCGGTCGCGTGAATGGTGACGGCAAAACATCGATGGCTGGCTTTGGCGGCAAGCACCAATGTTTCAGAGCCCGGCCCAGCCTGAGCGACTGCTTGAGACAAGAAAACGCCAGCCAGGAGAACCAGCGTGAAAGGGCAGGGGCGTTTCTGCGAGAGGATACTAACTTTTGCGGGCATAAGTTTGTGTCCCACAATTCCTCACCGCAATTCTCTGAGTGCGCGGAATCCATTCGCCAGGTAGCGCACGTCGCTGTCATACCTGAACCGTGCGGGCGAACGAACGAATTGGGCCTTGCTGTTGTAACTACCTCCTCGCAGAACTCTTTGGCTGCAATTTCCAGCAAGCCATGCGGACCCATTGCTGGGTGCACCCTTGTAGTTTTCGTTCCAGCAATCTTGGACCCACTCCGCTATATTTCCGGCCGTGTCATAAAGCCCGAAGGAATTGGGCTTGAATGAGCCAACTACAAGCGGTTTCCCTTGCGATTGCTGCCCGCAGCCGGCGCAATTTGCATTTCCCTCGCCTTGATCGTGCCCCCACCAAAAGCGGCCTGACGTTCCGCCGCGGGAGGCAAACTCCCACTCAGCCTCGCTTGGCAGACGATAAGTTTGGCCTGTCTTGTGAGAAAGCCAAGTCAAATAGGCATTGGCGTCCTCCCAGCTCACGTCGCCTACGGGGATCTTGGCGCGCCCCCATCCATGGTCCCCGGGCTGGTAGCGGCATTCTCCTGCCTCCACGCAGCGGTCCCACTCCGCGAAAGTCACCTCAAAGCGCCCTATCGCAAAAGCGTTGGGGAGTTTCACGGTGTGGGACGGCATCTCCGAGGGTGACTCGCTCGAGCCCATTTTGAAACTGCCAGGACGAACCACGACAAGCTCGGGGCAGCCGTCACAATCCCGGAACGTAAAGCCGGAGGGAGAGGACGCTGATGCCACCTCGGTAGCGGTTGGGACAGGCAACGCCGGTTTCGCTGAATGGGAAGTCTGTAATTCGGCCTCTGTTTGCCGCGCCGGCGAAGCTTTTGAAGGGAGGTCTTCAGGGAATACAACAGACTCGGCACCCTTGAATGAGAATTCGTCAGTGAGAGAAGAAGAGACCCAGGGCACTTGCTCGCCCCTGGATTTGTTGTAGACGCCAAGTCGCGTCCGATTAAAGGCCGCCTCCGCGCTGCCCGGCCGCGGGATTTGCCTAAGCAGCTCATTTACGAAAGGGTTGCTTTCTGCCGCGTTGTCCGGGACGAGCTTTCCGGGTGTGGCCGAAAGCATAATAAGGCTTCCAGGAGGAGCATCGATTGCGGCCAAGCCGCTGGGAACGTCGCGAAAGTTTCTTTCGAAAGGATTTCGCCGGGCTGCGTCGATAATTAGTATCTTATTCCTGGCACCAAGAGAGGCCAAATCGGCAAGTAAGCTGTTCAGATTGAAGCCATCTCGTTTAATGTCGGCTTCTTGCCAAATCTCTGCGTTAGCCGGAATGATGTAGCTTTGGCGATTATATTCCAGACCAACGCCATTGAAGAAAAATAAAGCGGTGGTGCCTTCCTTTATTTTCGACTTAAACTGGTCAATTGCATTCTGCATATCTTGCTTTTTTAGATTTTCTTTCATCTCCACATCAAAGCCGTCTTGTTTTAGCTCGCCGGCAAACGAGCGAGCATCCCGCGGCAAAGAAGAGAGCGATGAAGAACCGTCGCCGTACTTCCAATTCGTGATTAGAAGCGCAATGCGAGTTTCGGCATGGCTAGCGGAAGAAATTGCTATTAGCGCTAACAAAGAAAGTAAAAATGTCAACATCCAAGGACACAGGCGGCCGAAAGTTTGAGTAAACAGACTGAAACGGCGCCTTTCCACAGATATTGTGCAGAAATACCTGCTGTAAGCTCTTGAACCGTTAACTATTGCCGTGCCGTAACCCACGGCTAAGAAGAAGGTCGAGGCGCTCATGTTCGAATTTGCACACAAATGAGGTGCAGTCGAAAGACTATGTTAGAGTTATCATGAAGATTTGACTACCAGGCGCGGCAAAGGCTTTATAATCTTCATGGAGGTCCAAGAGAGGAGCTATGCGCCACCCGCCCAAGTCCCGCCTGCTGGCGTCAGCTGCAGTGATTATGGCGGTCGCCATAGCGCTTGCTGCTCACGGCTTCTATCGAAGCAATGCCGATCCTGCAGCCAATCACACCGACGGCATGACCGTGACCGTCGCCGAGGCTACCCGCCGTTGCTTTGCGGACCTTTTGACCTTTTCAGGTTTCCTGGTCCCGTCCAATGAGGTTTTGGTAAAGCCGGATAGGGAAGGTTTGCGCATCACTGAAATCATGGTGGAAAGCGGCCAGCACATAGAGCGCGGTCAAGTTCTGGCTAGGCTTACGCCTGTGACGGGGGAAAGCCCTGCAATCGAGGCTGCGGCTCCAGCGTCCGGTACATTGCTTTTTGGTTCTGCCCGTCTCGGGGCCCTCGCTACGGCGATGGGAGAACCCCTTTTCCGCATTGTGGCAGGAGGAGAGCTGGACGCTGAAGCTGAAGTTCCCGCGATGCCTCTTCAGAAAATCTTCCCGGGCCAGGAAGCGCGTATTGCCCTTCCGGGCGGCCCAGAGACGGAGGGGCGCGTCAAGGCAAAGAGCTTCTGGGTGGACCCTAGCACACAACTAGGCCGCATAAGAGTCTCGCTGTCCTCCGGCGGCAAAATGCAAGCCGGTTCATTCGTGAAAATCAATGTTGTGGGCGGAGAGAGCTGCGGAATGACAGTGCCACTTTCGGCGATCCTTTACGGTCCGGGAGGGGCATTTGTCCAGGTTGTCAAGGATCGCAAAGTCGAGACCCGGCGTGTTCGCGTCGGCTTTTTGTCCGGAAACGCCGCCGAAATCCGGGAAGGGGTGAACGAAAACGATATGGTCGTTGCGAAGGCGGGCGCGTTCCTGCGGGAAGGTGACATCGTTCGATCCGTTCTGGCCGGCGCCCGGATCAGCGGAGATGGCTGGGCGGACGAGAGCCCAGAATAGATGAGAGTGCTCTTTTTAGAGGATGCGCTATCGCAAATGAACGCTGTCAAGATCCACTATCGTCATCCACCGTTACAACATGTCCGCGGACACTCCTTAAAGCAGCCGAGGCGTTACCCATGTGTCCGGGCCGGACACTTGAAAGAATGGTCGGAGCGAGAGGATTTGAACCTCCGACCCCCGGTCCCCCAGACCGGTGCGCTAACCGGGCTGCGCTACGCTCCGTTCCCGGCACTCTGATGGCTATTGAGGGGGCCGTCAAGGGCCGAGTTAGGCCCGCCGCCGGGACGGCGCTGCACGCTTTTTTTCCGGAGCGGGCTTTTTTTCGGGAGCCGGCTTCTTTTCCGAAGCGGACTTCTTTTCCGAAGCAGCCGGCTTGGACGCCTTCGCGGCTGGCTTGGAAAGGCTCGCGTTGATGCGATCCTTCATGATATTGCTCGCCTTGAAGACGATCACTCGGCGAGGCGTTATCGGCACGGTCTCTCCCGTTTTGGGATTCCTGCCTACGCGCTCCGATTTTTGGCGAAGTCCGAAGGAGCCAAAGGACGAAAGCTTGATCAATTCACCGCGCTCAAGAGCGTGGACGATCTGCTTTAGAACGAGCTCTACAAGCTCAGCCGCCTCATTTCGAGGCAAGCCGACCTTCTCAAAGACCGCTTCCGCTAAGTCTGCTCGCGTTAGTGTTTTGCCATTGAGCGCCATGATGCGCTATGTCCCTCCCCGCAGAGCCAAGCGCAAATAATATTAGTGCGCAAAAGGAATTATAGCAAACACTAAGCTCAGAAATTCTCCTTTTGAGTCAACATTTTTTTGCGGGATCTGCGCTCTGCACGCGCCAATTAACCCAGATTGTCCGGGAGGGCGCCTTTACCAGCGGATCAGGTTTGCGCCCCAGGTGAATCCGCCTCCCATCGCCTCGAATAGAACGAGGTCTCCCCGCTTGATCCGTCCATCGCGCACCGCCGTCACTAATGCCAGCGGGATTGACGCAGCAGAGGTATTTCCGTGCTTCTCAAGGGTCACGACCACTTTTTCCGGTGCGATCCCGACTTTTTTCGCGGTCCCATCGAGGATGCGCTTGTTGGCCTGGTGGGGCACGAACCAGTCGATGTCGCTAGGCTTGAGATTGTATTTGGCTATGGTCTCCTCGACAACCCCGGCGATCGCGTTGACGGCAAAGCGGAAGACTTCCTTCCCCTGCATCCGTAAGTGCCCAACCGTTTGCGTGGCCGACGGCCCTCCATCCACATAGAGCTTGTCGCTGTGCCGGCCGTCGGAGTGAAGCACCGACCCGATTACGCACCGCTCTCGCATCGGATCTTGTACCTGGCAGGCCTCAAGGACGACCGCGCCCGCACCATCGCCGAACAGGACGCAAGTGCTGCGGTCCTCCCAGTCGAGGATGCGAGAGAACGTTTCCGCGCCGATAACAAGCGCACGCTTGCCGTGGCCGGCGCGCAGGAAATTGTCTGCAGTCGCAAGCGCGTAGGCGAAGCCCGAGCACACGGCCTGCAGGTCGAAAGCGAAACCGTGGGTGATTCCCAGCGATGCCTGAATGGTGGTCGCCGTCGCCGGGAAGGTCAGGTCTGGCGTTGAGGTCGCCAGGATGATGAAATCGATGCCGCTTGGCTCGATCCCGGCGTCGTTGAGGGCATCGATCGCAGCGGCGATTCCGAGATCGGAGGTCTTTTCGCCCTCTGCCGCGATATGCCTCGCTTTAATCCCGCTCCGTTCGGTAATCCACTCGTCGCTCGTATCGACCATGCTGGCAAGGGCAGCGTTGGTTAGGATCTTGCTGGGGAGATAGGCTCCACAGCCGATGACTCGGGATCTTAATTCTGTCACTGCGCCGCTGCCTTCAGGGCTGGCCCCGTTTTTGTTTGTAGCGCGCTGTGAAAGCGCTCCACATCGCGCTCGATGCTGGCCACAAGGCCGCTCGCCGCCATGTCGTAGCCCAGGTCGATGGCACTTGCAAAGCCCACAGCGTCGGCGCCGCCATGACTTTTTATTACAAGACCATTCAAGCCGAGAAAAACGCCGCCATTCATTTTTCTAGTATCCATCTTCGCCCTGAGTGCCTGGAAGGCGCCCTGAGCAAGCACGGCGCCGATGCGGGCGAAGAGGGATCTGTTCATGGCAGCCCTCAGATATACGCCGATCTGCTTTGCCGTGCCTTCGGCGGTCTTGAGCGCGATATTGCCGCTGAAACCCTCGGTCACGACCACGTCGACAATGCCCCTCCCCAAAGCGTCGCCTTCGATGAAACCCCTATAGTCGATGGGAAGGCTCGGGTTGCGAAGTGCGGCAGAGGCGGTCTTGACCTCGTCGAGGCCCTTCACTTCTTCGACACCGATATTGAGCAGGCCGACAGTCGGCTTTTCCACAGAAAATAAGGCTCGGGCAAGCGCTGCACCCATGCCGGCGCAATCGACCAGCGTGCGCGCGTCGGCTCCGACATTGGCTCCGACATCTAGGACGACGCTTTCACTGGAAAGCGTGGGCCACAAAGCCGCGATGGCCGGGCGGTCGATTCCAGGCAGCATCCGCAGGCAGAATTTGGCCATTGCCATCAAGGCCCCGGTGTTGCCTGCAGAGATCATGGCCTGCGCCTCGCCGTTCTTGACGGCCTGAAGGGCTAGCCACATGCTGCTCTTCCATCTCCCCTGGCGAAGAGCTTGGCTGGGCTTGTCGTCCATCGCCACCGCGACGTCGGTGTGAACGATCCGGCTGACGCTGGCGAGCGGGGAATGCTCGCTCATTTGCTCGCGAATCTCGGCTTCGCGCCCAAAAAAAATGTAGTGCGTATCGGGATGCCGGATCAGCGAAAGCGCCGCGGCTGGGACCACAACCGGCGGGCCAACGTCTCCTCCCATCGCGTCAAGCGCAATTGTAATTGGCGAGCCCATCTTTAAAATCCAAACCCCCGCACTGCGTCATAGAGGCCCGCCTTAGGAGCCAGCCGCAGAACATACTGTATTGACATCATGTGACAATCAAAATGTTGCGGCGCGGCCAGATGGTTCCGCCGTTCTATTTATCCTGTGGAGTTTTGTGCGCTTTCAACTGCGAAAGCCCGGCAAAGGGACTTTGGTCCGGGCCGGCCGGTGCCGGAGTCCATTCGAGTTTGTCGTCTGGGTTGCGGGGATAGGGGTCGAGCGACAGCGCGAATAGCTCGCATAGCAGTAAGCCTATGCGTATGTGCCCGGCAATGATCGCTTCAGGCGGATCGGCCTCCAACGAAGCGTCCCGCCCGGCTTCCCCGATCAACTCGGCGGGCCAATATTCGACGGAGAAGTTCTCTTCGATTGAGGAGGAAACCGCCTCAAGATTGACGACGCTGGCTTGCACCACGCTTGCTTGCAGCGTTCCCGACGCGCGGAACTTGCTTCCGGATAGGGGAGAAATCCTAACTCGGGCCTTGAAGGCCGTTAAGTCCTCAACGCCGGCGTAGCGTTTTAGGGCATCGAGCTCTTTTCCACTCGCCTCATAAGAAAAATCCGCAGGCGAGTGCGCTAAGGAACCAGTATCGATGCTCCATGCGAGCGGGATTTCGTTCATGGCACCCTCTGATGGCGATCAGACGGCTTGCTTCAATCCGTACAGCTCGGGAAAATTGAGATGCCCCTGCAAAAGAAGATTCAAAGGCATTTCCCCGATATTCCGGATGGACTGGAAAATATAGGCGGCCAACTCGTCCGCCGCGACATTGGCGCTCTCGTCGCCCGATTGGAAGCTCTTCCAAATGGAATCAGCCAGCGCGGCCCGGTTTCTCTGTTCCACGGCATTCGTGTAGACGATAAGCTGCCGGTAAAACAGATCCGCGATCTTGCGCACTTCCTGGCCAACGTAAACATCGGCGATGCCAAGGTCGCGCACCATGCTGTCCATCTCGCGCACGAAGGCCTCGATGATTTCCTTGCCGAGAAGCTTCCCTTCGCTCGCGCCGAGCTTCAGATTCTGCATCACGATAAACATGTGGATGACAAGCATATCGAAGCGGCCCGACAAGGTGTCGGGCACACCGCATCTCACGTAGAACACCGGATTGCGCGATTGCGCAACGATCAAGTCATATATCTTTTCAGCAGCCTCGCGGCGGGCTGCACGTTCTGCAAACCAGCGGAACATTCTTCAGCTAAACTCCACTTTTGCGCTTACCCAGGTACTGTACCTTATAATGCCTTAATCGCATCCGAAAAGGTTGCAATCACCTTGCGGCAAAGTTAGGTCAGAGAAATTAAGCGCTGACAGCAGACACAATTTTGGGGGCGGAATGTCAAATCAATCCTTAAAGCGCGCGCAAACAAAAAGCGCGGCGCCCACCCGGCGCAGCTTCGGAAGTGCAACTTGGGCGGCCCTCTTTGCGGGCGGGCTGCTTTTGGCGGGGTGCGGCGGAACGGTGATACGGGAAGGCCACCTTTTCCACGATGAGGACGTCGCTCAAATCCATCCTGGAATGGGAAAGGATCAAGTGGTCCTCGCTCTGGGCACTCCCGACACCCAGTCCGCGGCAGGCAGCGGCGCCTATTATTACATCTCCCAAACCGCTCATCAGCCGATGCCTTTTATGAAGGCGGAAGTTACCGATAGGCGTATCGTAGCCGTCTACTTCAACAATAAGGACCGCGTGGAGCAGGTCGCGAATTATGGCTTGAAGGACGGCAAGGTGTTCGATTTCGTGAAGCGCGAAACGCCGTCCTATAGCCGCGACCAAGGCCTGCTCAAGGAGCTGTTCCGCGATATCGGCGTTGGGCCAACGATACCGGGCGTGGGCGGTGCCGGCAAGGGCCCCGGACAATAGCCGGCCGGGATGAGGCCGTACTCTTGCGGGGCGGCCTTGTCATCGGGTCTTTATGATCAAGCCGTCCGCGACGCTCTCGACGGCAAGCCCCTGCGCCGCCGCTATTGCGCTTAAACGGCTTGGGCCGCCCGGGAAATCGAACGAGATGATAGCGCTGCGCGGGTTCACCGATCTCAGACCCCAGTTCTGGACTCCCGGCAGGTTTTGCAGGCGCGTCCGGATCGCCTGCCATTCTCTGAGGCCAGAAAACTCCGCGGTAATCTGGACGTTGCTGACTTCTCCGCTGAGGTAACCTGCATTGGCGGCGGGGGTTGCACCAGCCTCGGCCTGCACGAAGGAATCGCGTGTCAGTTTCCAGCGCTCCTGTACCGTCTCGAACGCAAGCCGGGCTGCCGCTTCCATCTGCGGTTCGTTACCAATGTCTTCGGTTTTCATCTTACGCTGCAGAGAGAAAAGCCCTAGCGCATCGCTGCCGGCTAATTTCAGTGTCATCCCCCCGGTGCCCCCGCCGGCAACCGCAACCGCAAGCACAACTTGTGTGGTGCGGTACTGGTTTTTGAGCGTCTCCACCCCGGCGGACGGGTTGGCGATATAAGAATTGGCGATCGGGGCGGTGAGGTCGCTGCGGACCGGGGCTACCTTCGCAGGAACGAGGGCATGGCTAAGATCAAGCTCAAGGAGGGCGCTCCTCCACGGGTTGCGGTCGCCGGCGCGGGCGGTACCGCCTTCGATATAAACAGGCACGATAAGGATCTCGGGCCCCCGGTCCAAAATGGGAATGACGCCGTAGCGAGTGAAAAGCGCCTGCGCCGCCCGCTCTGAAAAGGTCACACCGAAAGTAGCGGCATAAGTGGTGCCGGTAACGCCCTCGCCCCTGATCCCGATGTCGGCGACAAGACGTTCCACTTCCTCGGCCGGAAGCTCCGGTATGCGGGGCTGCGCCCTGAAGTCGGTGAGGCGCGAGACGAGCAGCCGGAATGCGCGCATCTCTGCGGCTTGCGTGGCAAGCCGCTTTGCCTCGACCAAATCCTGGGCCTCGGCCTCAGCCCTGATATTTGCAACAGTGAACACGCTCTGGCTTCTTTGCGCCAACGCAGGTGCGCTTAAAAGAAGCAGCGCAGGCAGGGCACGAAGCAAAAATTTCGCTGCGCCGATGGACGCCATGAATGGAACTCCCCGCTCGTAATCCCGGAAACGCTTGTGTAGTATCGCGCCCGGCGATAGTCCCTCTTTAATAGCTGGCGCTTGGCCCCGCAAGCCTTTGCCCAGCACTGGAAGATGCACCATGTCAAGCAGCCCGGCACCAAAACCGGCAGGCTCTTATGCGGAGGCGGGCGTCGATATCGATGCCGGCGAGGCCCTCGTTGAGAAAATCAAGCCATTTGCCAAGGCGACCGCCCGTCCTGGCACCACGGCTGCGCTGGGCGGCTTTGGCGGGCTTTTCGACTTGAAGGCTGCCGGGTTTGCCGATCCGATCCTCGTCGCTTCGAATGATGGCGTTGGCACCAAGGTAAAAATCGCGGCCGAAACGGGGCTTCACGACACGATCGGCATCGATCTCGTGGCGATGTGCGTGAACGACGTGGTTGTGCAGGGCGCCGAGCCGCTTTTCTTCCTTGATTATTTCGCGAGCGGCAAGCTCGACACCGGCGTGGCCGCGCGCGTTATCGCCGGCATTGCGGAAGGCTGCCGGCAGGCAGGCGCCGCGCTCATCGGCGGCGAGACCGCAGAGATGCCGGGGATGTACGCACCGGGCGATTACGATCTCGCCGGCTTTTGCCTGGGCGCGGCAGAGCGAGGCAGCCTGTTGCCGCGTGAGGACATTGCGCAGGGCGATCTTGTGATCGGCGTGGCTTCCACGGGCGTTCATTCCAACGGTTTTTCGCTTGTCCGCAAGATTGTCCGCGATGCCGGACTTTCCTGGCAAGACGCGGCACCCTTTGAGCCGGGACTTAGCCTCGGTGAGGCACTTATCGAGCCTACGCGGATTTATGTGAAGCCGGCGCTTGCAGCGCATGCGAGCGGGCGGGTGAAGGCGTTCGCGCACATCACCGGCGGCGGTTTGCCGGGCAATGTGCCACGCGTCCTGCCGGAAGGTATGGGCGTCGATATTGACCTGGGCACGATCATTTCCCAGCCCGTCTTCCATTGGCTTGCCACCGCCGGCAAGGCCCGGGAGGAAGAGATGTTGAAAACCTTCAATTGCGGCGTGGGCTTTGTAGCCATCTGCTCGCCGGACGATGCAGAAGCAGTTAGCGAGTTCTTCCGCGCCCATGGGGAGCGGGCTTTTCCCATCGGCATCGTCGAAAAGCGAAAGGACGATCAGCCGCGAGTATCCTTTACCGGCAAGCTTGGAGCGTGACAGTGAGCGGGCGCAAGCGCGTAGGCGTGCTCATTTCGGGCCGGGGCAGTAATTTGGCCTCCCTGATCGAGGCAGTATCCGAGCCCGGCTTCCCTGCTGAGATTGTGCTTGCGATCTCCAATAAAGCCGATGCCTTGGGCCTTAACCGCGCTCGGGATGCAGGGATTGAAACGGCCGTCATAGATCACAAAGCATTCAAAGGGCGGGAGGCATTCGACACTGCTGTGACGGACGCGCTCAAGGCCGCGCGTGTTGATCTTGTCTGCAATGCTGGGTTTATGCGGCTGCATTCGCCTGCCTTTGTGCGCGAATGGTACGGCCGGCAGCTCAACATTCATCCCTCGCTCCTGCCAGCTTTCCGCGGCCTGCACCCGCACGCCCGGGCGCTTGAAGCCGGGGTGCGCATTGCGGGCGCAACGGTGCATTTCGTGAGCGAGGAGATGGACGCCGGTCCAATCGTTGCGCAAGGCGCGGTGCCGGTTCTGCCGGGCGATGGCGAGGAAGCGCTCTCCGCACGCATTCTCGCCATGGAACACCGGCTTTATCCATTGGCGCTCAGGCTCGTCGCGAGCGGTGCGGCACGGCTTGAGGGCGGACGGGTTATCTTCGCCCAAGGCTCGCTGCCGCCGTTCATCATTTAAGGGGAGCTATCGGACGTCCCCCTTCAGCTAATCCGGCAAAGCATGATAGGAAACTGGGTGAATGACGCACGGTTATTCCCTGTCGCGCGGCGTTTCCACCGGTTGCAGCCTGATCGGCTTGCCGCCTCCCTCCACAACCTGCGACGCCGTCACGCTGTCGCCCGCCTTGATAATCAAATCGCGCACCGCCGCGACACTTTCGGCGACCTGCACCCAGCCTTCGAGCTCGTTCATGAATACGTCCGACCCGCCATGGGCGCCCTTGCGAACGCGCTGAACGTCCTCAACGCAGATGAGCGTGATATTTCCGGCGGTGTCGTGAAGCTCGATGAACATAACCAATCCTCCTGCACGGACGCGAGGCCCAATCGTCCGATACTTATACCAGCAACGCCGGTGAAAAAAGCGTGTCATTTTTGCTTCGCTCCAATTGGTTACCCGCGCTCATGGCATGCGCGCTGACTTAAGCTTGCGAGTTGCCGGAATCGAGCCACGATCAGAGGTGCCACCCCGCACCCTGTCCCTCTCCCAGCGGAAGAGGGGATGGTGTTGCATGCTCTGTACGCTATTCAGGCGCCCCTTCTCCAACCGCATCCGCCTGAGGATGCGGTCACTCCGGGAGGCAAGCTCGCCAAGGCGAGCTTGCGGGGAGAAGAACAGGATGAGGGGAGTTGCGCTCGATCGTTACTTCGTAAGCCTTGGGCTTATGGACATGGGGCACCCCCGCCGCTAGTCTGCGTGCTTGCCGCGGCCTTGGGGCCCGCAGGCCTGTCCGTGCCAGTCTTCATTCCGTTCGATTTCATGCCGCAGCTTAAGGATAAATCCGTGTGAACCGCCCTATTTTGGTCATGGCCGCTGTTTTGGCTGCTCTTTTCGCCGGCCTTCCGGCAATGCACAGTGCAGGCGCGGACCCGGGAAGGCAGCCTTGCGAGCCGGTTAGCTTCGAGGGGCATACTTATACGCTCTGCGAGGCTCCCTTGAGCCGCTTCGATATCCGGATTTTCTGGCGCCGTCCTGACGGAGCGCCCTATGGGTATTTGAGGGCGCTGCCCGCGGCAAACAAAAAGGGCGGCCGGCTCGCCTTCGCTCTCAATGGCGGGATGTTCCATCCGGATTACAGCCCTGTTGGGCTTTATATCGAAGAGGGCCGCGAGCTTGTCCGCGCGAATACCTCGAGGGGGCCGGGCAACTTCCATTTGAAGCCGAACGGGGTTTTTTATGCCGGCGAGGGCGGGGCAGGGGTGCTCGAGACAGGCGCGTTCCTTAAGCAGAAGCCCAAAGCGCAGTTTGCCACCCAGTCCGGCCCCATGCTTGTGATCGACGGCAAGCTGCATCCGCGCATCGCAAAGGCCAGTGCGTCCGCTAAAATGCGCGACGGCGTATGCGTGCGCGATGGGGCCGCGTATTTCGCGATATCTGAGGAGGAGGTGCCGTTCGATACGTTCGAACGCCTCTTTCGCGATCGTTTGAAGTGCCGCAATGCTCTGTTTCTCGACGGCGGGAGCGCGCCCGCACTTTATGTGCCATCGGCCCGGCAGGGAAACAACTTTCTAAGCTTGGGGCCCATGATCGCCGTCTACGAAAAGCGGCGCCGATAGTTTACTTTTCGTCGAAGCAGCAAAAGCCCCCTCTCCCCATCCGCATCCGCTCGCGGATGCGGACACGTTGAGTTGCAAGCTTGGCAAGCCAAGCTTGCCGGGAGAGGGCTGGGGTGAGGGGGCTTTTGCTGTGCGTCGCAAACGTCAGCGCTACTCGTTCAAGAAGTGCTTCAGATTTTCGATGCGCACCATCGCGGTTTGAGACGCGCCCGCATCCATGGCCCGCTTGTACCAATCGAAAGCCTTGGCGGCGTCGGGCTCCGCGTTCTTTTTTTCGATCCTCGCAAAATAGATTGGATCGTATGACCGCCCCATCGCAAGCGCGGCTTCCGGGTCACCGAAATTGACGGCCTTCTGGTAGAATTGGCGGGCCTCCAGAATGTCGCCTTCGCGCATGTGCTTATTGCCCTCGCGAATGAGATCCTCGACCTCGGGCCGCGGGCAGGCCCGGCGCGCCGCATTCTGTTGACCGAAAGGCGACGTTTGCGGAACGGCAGGGGCTCTCTGAGGCGGAGAAGTCACAACGGTTTCTGTGCTGAAGCTAGCATCTCCCGGAGTCTGAGCGTTGGCGGTCCGGGCCGGTGCCGCGGGCGGTAAGCTAAAGGTCTGGGTATCGACGGCCTGGGCGGAGCCGGACTGGGGCGGCTGCTTGGGCGCAAAGGCGGGTTGGGGCTGCGCTGCGTCCGCTACGGCCGGCGCGGTGGCTCCGGGCGAAGAAACCAGCCGGACGGCAAAAGTGCCCTTTGGTGAAACCGGCGTTCTCGCGTTGCTGTCGAGCAGTTGCGCCTCTAGCCGAATGTCGCGGGGCGCTCCTTCGGGCAAGCTGATGGTCAATCCGTTGAGCCGCTTCGGGGGTACCAGCCAGCTGCCGCCGCCAACATCGATCCCTGAGCTTAGCCGCGCTCCCTCGGGGACCCCTGCAATGGCAACAAGTGTCTTCTCGAGGGGAAGTTGAGACCGGATACCGATCGTAAGAGGCGCTGGCTGACCGGGAACGGCAACCGCATCGGTGGCAAAGATCTCGCTTGAATGTTCCGCCAGCCCCTTGGCGGCGATTTTGAACGGTTCCTTGGGGCCTTCGTCCTGAATTGTGACGGTGCGGCCGTATCCTTGTTCGTCTTTGTCGAGCCGGAGGTTGCCAAAACCGGGAATTTCGACGCTAGCGGGATGAGGCCCGTAGATCAGGAACGCGGCAAGGCTCGCTGCAATAGCGATGCCGCCCATGAGGCCGATGGCAGCTGCGCCAAGAAGCCGGCTGCTTTCCTCCGCGGGCGTAGCGGCCGCGGACTTTGGCGCACCGGCTGGTCCTGCGGCGGGAACGGGAAACGACGGCGGCCCGTTATATTGTCCAGGCTGGGTAAAAGCTTCAGGCCATTCCGGGCGTTGAATAGGCCTCTCTTGAGCAGAGCGGGGCCTTCTAAGCGGCCCGGAAGGCTCCGGGCGCCGCAACGTAATCGGCTCTTCATCCTCATAATCGGACTGCAGAGATCCATTGCCGCTTTGCTGGCTTGGATAGTCGAAGTAGTTGAGGATCACCTCTTGCGGTGTACGGCCATCGCTCGCTGGGGAAGCAAAGTCCCCTGCTGCCGGCGCTTTGGCGTCTTCATCTTCCGGGGTGTAATCGAAATAATTGAGGATGGCGTCTTGGGGCGATAGATTATCGCTTACCGGGCTCGATCCTTTATTCCAGACGAGGCTGGACGGGCCCATCTCCGCCGGGATCGCCTTCTTTTGGAAGACCGTCTCATTGGGCGTCGCGATTTGCTCCCCATAAACGCTCAGAAGTGCGGATTGCACGGCGTCGGCGAGCTCGTCATGCGGGTTCATAGCGCCGCTCGAGCTTTGGAACGCGGCAAACTCGATGCCGGAAGCTAATCCAAGCCTGCCTAGGGAGCTTAGGCTTTGCATTTCCGGTTCCGGTTCCGGTTCCGGCTCCAGTTCCAGTGGAGGTTCCTCATGCTCTGCCTGTGCCTGGATGCCTTCGGACGCACCCCACGAAGCCAGGCCCAAATCGGACAGCTCGCCCAGACTTAGCGGTTGCACTTCGGGATCTTCCGCAATCGCCGGCTGTTCTCCCCCTTCCGCGGAGCTCAGTGAAACGAGGTCCATTCCGGCGAGCTCGCTCAAGGCCCGCGACGGTTCTTCTGATACTTCCGGGGTTGCAGGCGCTTCCCAACCCGGGGAGGTGGCCAATGAGGTCAAGCTCACCGCTTGCAAGTCGATCGGCGCTGCCGGGGCCTTTCCGCTGCTTTCGTTGGCCGGCGGGCTATCGGGCCCAGCCCAGCCGGAGAAAAACACTTCGGACATTTGTTCAAGATCGAGGTCGCTGTATTCCGAGGAGAAATTGGTGCCCGGGTTCCTGTGGATGGCAAGAGCTGCCTGCTCGAGGCCGGACACGACATTGTCGGCAAACTCTCCGCTGTCGCCGCCGCTTATAGTTTCAGGGGTGTGGGCCGTAACCGCCTCTTCCTCCGCACCATCGCCGCCGGCCGGCATTTGGCCGGAAGCCACCGCCGCGTCCATTCCCTCTTCGCCGGAAGCGGACACATGCGTGTCAGAAGACTCTTTCGGCAGTTCCTCGCCTTCTTCGCGCTTGTCTGTGTCTGACATCTTTTCTCCTTCCGGCACGGCGTTCAATGGCGAGGCTTCTTGCTGCTGCCTCATTGCTGTTGAGGCGGTTGGGCGCCCTGCTGTTGATACCACCGGACGAACTGGTTGAAGAACTCTTCTTGATCGGTGGAAGTACTCTTCTGACTTTCAACGTATCTATGCAACATCATCTTCATTTGTTCCGCCGGTTGCGCCGGCGCGGGTTCGGCCGGGGGCCGCATATTGGCCGGGAGCCATTGCACCACAGGCTCAAATCTCTGCCAGCCTTTCACCGCCGCGCGCAAATTCACCTCGCCCCATTTCGGGCTGAAGCTTCCCGCCTTCAGCCTCTCGAAGCTGGACAAGAACCTCTCTACGAATTGCGCCGTAACCCTAAATCGTGCCGATTGACGCGGCCAGTTGCGAATAGCCATCACAGATGAGACGCTAATTGTTGCTACGCTCTCGTTAGGGGCCACAAGCTCCGGATAGTCCTCGGAAGTTATTATCGCCGGGAGATAGTTCGGCTGCAGCGCCGGCAAATACTCCACGTCGAGGAAATGTACCTTATCTTTATGCGTAATGCCATCGAAGGCGTGGGATGCCTTACCGCCAACATAAACCAAAGCATCGAGTTCGCCCTTTTTCAAGCGTTCGATAGCCTCTTCCTGGTCGAGATGCAATGGATCGGCCGAAATATCGTTTGCCTGGAATACAGCTTCGGCGGTGATGGCTGCGCCGCTGTTTTCTGGGCCGAAGCTGACGCGGCGCCCATTCAGGTCCGCCAGGCACAAGAACTGCATCCGCGATAATATGTGAAATTCCTCGGAATAGAGCTTTGCCACATACTGGATTTGAGATTGAATGCCGGGCTGCCGGCTGGTGCTTAGATATCGGGCCATCACGCCGGTTTGCACGATCGCTACGTCTGCACCTGGAAGCGTTAGAAGGTCTTCGATATCTTGAACCGTTCCTTTGCCTACGATCGGAATAATCCGCATGCCGCCGCCATCCAGAAGCCGGGAGAGATCGCTTGCGATCCGGATGCCCGTGCTGCCGGGGCCGCCTGCAACGATGCCGACTGTGCCGGCGGGTGAGGGTTTGGCCGGCTGCGCGGGCGCTTTGGGCTTAGCCATTGCTTGCGCCATCGGGCCGCCGGCGCCGGAAAGTAAGATGAAAAGGCTCGTCAGGAGGAGCCTGAGCGTCATTACGAAGCCTCTCGAATTGAAGAAGCGCATCCCAAAAACACTGCCGCAGGGGTATCCATGGATGGCATCGAAGTAAAGTATTTCGACTAAGCAAGTAATCTAGCGACACCTCTTATTCTGGCCGTTAACTGGGTGAAAAAAGCGGCGAAACTGTGCCATAATGGCATGTCCCGCGCCGCTGCCCGCAGGTAAACTCTCTTCCAAAGAGGCTATTTTTGAGCATAAAAATAAGCGAGCGCACGAATTCCAGTGTGCCGGCAGGCACGCGGATTTATGCCGTGGGCGACATTCACGGCCGCGTTGATCTTCTGGATAGGTTGCTGGAGCGGATCGAGGCAGACAGGAAGCGGCGGGAAGAGGCCGAAACCGTGTTTGTCTTCCTCGGCGACTATGTCGACCGCGGGGAGAACTCCATGGGCGTGGCCGGCCGCCTGATAAGCGGGCTCCCGGACGATGTCACAGCCGTATTCCTCAAGGGAAACCACGAGGATCTGCTTTTATCCTTCCTTGACCGGCCGGGCTTTGGCTTGAACTGGCTATTCAATGGCGGCGACGTAGCGCTTTTGTCTTACGGCGTCGAAGCCGATGTTATTCGCAACGCTTATTATTCCGGGCCCGCGGGGCTGGCAAAGGCCGCCTCGATTTTCCGCGATCTGCTCCCGGAGGATCACTTGCAATTCTACCGCGCCTTGCAGCTTTCCTATCGCGCCGGCGGCTATTATTTCGTGCATGCGGGCGTCAGGCCCGGCGTCGCGCTGGATGCGCAAAACGAGCGCGACCTGATTTGGATACGCGACGAGTTCTTGAACCACCCTCACGATTTCGGAGCGGTGGTGGTTCACGGGCACACGCCGGTGGGCTCGCCGGAAGACCTGCACAACCGTATCGGCATCGACACGCTCGCATTCCGCACCGGCAGGCTGACTGCCGTTGGCCTTGAAGGATCGCGGCGCTGGTTTTTGTCGACGTAAGCGCTACCGCCGGGGCGAACCGGATGGTCAAAAACGGGAGCCAGCCGGACCGGCCCTTCGAGGCGCGAAAATTCAGCGCCCAATTTTTCCGAGTTCCACCCGGAGCTGTCTTCATGTCCCGTGATCACCAATACGAAGGTCGGGGTCGGGAGCAGTCCTGCGGGTTTTCTCGCGAACTCGGGCGCGTCATGTCGGCTTGGAGATCCAAATGCGGTAGTCCAAAAAGGCCGAAGCATAGCCACCCCCTGACCCATACCTGCGATTTCGCTTTTGACCGCCGACGGCTGCATGGGTCGGCATGTCCTGAGCTGGACTTCAGCGATTTCGAAGCGCCTCCTGCCCTGGCATCATTACTCCCACGACTTTGAACAAACCGGGACGAAACCCCGAGCCCAAATAGCACCACGATCCCACCGCAACCGTCTGTTCGCCGGGTCGATCCGCGACCCGAGATCGAAGCATCCATCGCGGTAACGGGATCAACTCAGTCAAAGGTTTTCGCGATGCGGCAAGTCTTCCCGTTATTATTAGCGATCGCAGCGGCGTTGATTGAAGGCGGAAGCTCTGCCCGAGCGCTCGATCTTCCTAGCGCCTGCCTTATAGCAGTCAACTCGGTCAGAGCCTTGACCGACGACACATCGGTGCCCGCAGCCGTTAAATCGGCTCTTTCGGTGGAAATCGCCAAACTTTCCAGCCCCTTGCGGGCGCCAGGCTATTGTCGTGCGGTCGCGGACAATTTCGCTTCCAAAGCGCAATCCCGAATGGAAGGCGTTCCATTCACCGCGCCAATACTGATATCCACGGGCGTCGAGTTTGAAGCATTTCGGGTAACGTCGTTCCGCAATTCTGGAGTCGCCCCCAAGCGTTACTTCGGCTACCTAGACGAGCGCGGCCGGGCCGCTGCCTTCGAAACGAAATTGAAAGCGGTGGCGGCCCGCGTTGCGCCTATCCTCAACGCCTACGCCGCGAGAAAAGAACTCGGCGTCACCATCACGCCAAAAGAGATCGTTGTGACCCACATCGCTGAGGGCGGGGCGCTGCTGCTATCGACCGAATTCTACCATGTGGACAGCGTGCATCCGGTCTCTGGGGTTGGCCTCGACGACTACCGGCGAGGATTGAACGCGTACGCTGACCTCGTGACCGAGATCGATACGACGTTCGGTACGAAGCTCGGCAAGATAGCCGCCAATCCGGAGCGGCCGAGTGCGAACGCGATCCTCGGCGCAGGCGTTGTCCGCAGGCTTGAGCGTATTCTTGGGATCGTCTCAATGACGTTTGAGGAATCCGTTCTGGGTACGGGTGTGATGTATCTCTGGGAGAAGGCTATCGCGGAAGAGAAGCTTCGGACTGAAAGCCGAGCGTCGCTCAATACTCTGCCGCTAGTCGAACAATATGTTCGGGCGTCGTTGATCTACAACTCGGGTATTCTGTTCGATGATGAGCGCGTCAAACAGATCATGACCTTCGACACCGCGTCTTACTTATTCGAGACGAGCGAGAAAACTGCCGGCAAGCGCAAAAGGCTTCCCGTTTTGTCCCCTGAAGCAGCTGATGCCCTTCTCGATCGCGGCGATTCGCTGCCGCCCCAGCCCACGTCATGGAGCGCCGTCTATCACATTCTGGAGCGCTATGGCGCGTGGGTGGCGTTAACCCGCTTCACGAACGTCTTCACGCCTGACGGCAACATAGTACCGGACTGACGGCCGCACTCCGCGGCGAGACTTTCCTGCTAACGGATCGAAGAGCTGACGTACTGATTTAACAAAGTTTTTAGGGCTAATTAGTCCGGTTTTGGCCTCAACCGGGCGGCGGAGCCGCGGCTAAGATGCCGCAACCGCTATTCCGGTTTTCAACCCAAATCGGCCAGCAGCAGATATTAACCGCTAATTTCCGGACTCCACGTTTTCCCCTGAATGCGCGAAGCCGCTCAAGCAATGTGCGGCCAGGAGCGGCGCCATTGCGCTCATTCGCCGATGGGCCAAGGATTTCAGCATCCCCCGCGAGCCCGCCCTGGTTTTCGCTCTTTATCTCCTCCAGGCCGAAACCGGAGCCGTTGACTGATTCCGGGGCTGCGTTCTCGCGCTCGGGCGGTCTGCTTTCGCTGCCCGCAGAGGGCGCACCGGCTTCCAATTGGGCACTGCGAGCGCTGACCCCATTACCTTGGGCCGGCTTTCCGGGCACCGCTTCGCGCAACAGGCTGGAGCGGGGTGGCTGAACATCTGCTTGCGCGCTGCCGGCGCCCTCCTGGGGTTCGCTGGTGGGGCGCGATTTCTGGCCGGCGTCGGGGGGCGCGCCGAACGTTGCCGCCAAAGGCGCGATTGCGGCCGGAGCTTGCGGCTCGCTTTCCGTATTTTTCTCGCTCTCTTCCAAAGCAGGGGAGGGCGCCGGCGCTGGAACCGGGGAAATGCTTTCCGGCCAAGGCAGTGGCCGCCCCCGGCGCACCTCCAAACCGCTCGCGCGCTTGGCTATAGGCTCGATCAGCTCCACCGTGCGGTCCCCGGCCTTCGGTTGCGCCGAAACCAGGATCAGCTCTGCTAACTTCTGCAGATCCTCTTTAATCACGCTTGCCTGCTGGGCGTCGCGCTCCTGAAGCTGGGAAAGCTGCTGGCGAAGCCTGGACAGCTCCAAGTTCAGGCGGTCATATTCGGCCCGGTAGTCGTCCAAGTTCCATTGCGAGGCACGCTTGAGGCGGCGCCCGCCGCGGCCGGCGCTGTTTTTTTCGAGGGCCTCCTGCACGCGCAAAAGCTCCTCCCGGTAGGAAGTTGCCGCACGCTGGGCTGCCTCCAAATCTTCGTTACGGCGGCTCAATTTGTTGGAGAGATCCTGGATTCCGTAGGCACGTTCCTGGAGCTGTACCTTAACCGTTGTGATTTCGCGATCGAGCTCGGGAAAGCGTTTGGTGATGGTTTGTTCGAGCACCGTTGCCGCATTCCGCCGCTCCGATAGCTGCAGGTCGAGGTCAGCAATCTGGTCTTTGAGTGCAGCGATCTGCATCTGCAGGCGGCTATTGTCGACAAGCTGCATCGCGGCTTTCTGCTTAGCGCCCGCCAGAGCGGTTTCAAGCCGCCGCATCCGCACGGCATAAGACGCTCTCAGCTGATCCTGCGTCGCTTCGATCTCGGAAAGCGTGACGGGAAGTGTTTGCTCAAGCCGCTTGCGGGTCAGCCGGCTGGCCCGATTCCAGAACGCGGGCGCGACCAGCACACCGATGAGGCTTGCCGTAAGAAAGCCCAGCGCGATCAGCAGAACTGCTTGGATCATAGATCTGGGCTCCCCTGCACCTCACAGCACATCCGGATACGGCGCATATGTAAAACGGTGACGTCCCGCGGGTGCAATTCCAATTACTGCCCTCCCCGTACCGGAGGCGTCCGGCACGATTAGCGCTTATGATACTCCAATCCCGCCCGCCAAAGATCGCTAAAACGGGTTCCAGGTTGGCGAAGGAGTGTATTTGAGATAACCGACATTGGCGCCCAAACGCAACCCTACTCCGGCGTGAATGGGTGCGAGAATGACATCGTCGCGTTGCAAATAGGTTATCCCAACGCCTCCGACGACATAAGCGGAACCGTCGACCCCTGCGAAACGCTCATAAATTTGAGGTGTGTAGTGAAGGTTATAGACCAGCGTCATGACCTTCGCACCGTTCGCGCCGAAATCGTAGCCGAGCGAAGGCCCCTGCCAATAGACTTTTGCCGGCGGAAAGCCCTTCGTGTAGAGCGTGCCTTCTCCGTATTTCAATCCGGCGACCAGCGCTCCTCCGGCTTCCTCGCCGAGGATGTAGCCGGTCGGATAGCCGTTGCGCGAGAAGGCGTGCTCCACAACTTTTGCGAGCCCTTCGGAGACGCTGCCGAAGAAGTGATGGCCGGCGTCGAGAATTTCGCCCGATGAGTAGCCGTTCGGCGGAGGCGGCGGGCCGCCATAAGCCGGACCGGGTGGCGGAGGCGGTGGCGCATAGGGCTCGCCGTAGCCGGGGCTGTTGTATGGGCCTCCTCCGGGAGGAGGAGTGATCGGCCTTGGTCCCCCGCCATAGGGACCGCCAGGCGGCGGAAGATAGCCATCCGATTGGGCGTGCGCAGAGAACGCGCCAAGGCACAGAGCGATTGCCGCGGCCGGCAAGATAGTAAGGCCGAGATGTAGCATCCGGTGGCGGATCATCGATAGCTCCGGTTTCAGGCCAGCGTTGAAGAGGCCGGCAGATGTGGAAAAGCCGGTTTACGCGGGACCGCCCTCACTGTCCGGGCAATGAGGGCCAAATTTGGGCTGGCAGGCGCCGCCCGGGCACTGCGTTTGCGGCTATTCGCCCCTGGCAAATCGCCACGACTTGCCGATGAGGTTGCTGACAAATCCGAAAACTTTCTCTCCGGCCGCTTTCGGGTCCAGGTTGTTTGACGCCGTCTCCTTTGCTGCTGGTGCTGGTGCTGGCGCCGGTTCTGCTGTCGCGGGCCATGGCGCCGGGGCTGGCGCGGGCTTGGCGGACGGGTGGATTTGTGCACCCTGGGGTTGGGCGGCGTTGGCAAGCATCCAAGGCGGCAGGTAGGAATGATCGTCGCTATCCGCTGCGCTGGAGCTTTGAGTTGCGCTTATCGACATAACAAAGGCTAAGCCAAATACTCCGGCTGATTGGCCGAGCGTGGTCACGGTTGTTCCTTTCAAACTCTTGCGATTCCGTCGTTGCGAGGCCGCTTGTGCGTCGAAGGCTCCTATTGCGAGGCGAACCTGCGGAAAGTCTTCGACATCAAGAACGCGGCCTGCGTTATGGCATTTTTGAACCAATTCGCTGGCTGGGCGAAGCGGCGGCGCCTTGCCGTCCTTTGCAATCGCGGTTCCGGCGCCATCCCGGCATCGGTTTCAGCCGGCGGAAAGCTCGACGCCTCCTGAATGTCGCGGATGGCCTTGAGTTCGGCAGAGCCGGCATCCGGGATCCCGGCGTCCGCTACCGTGGTGGTCAGTTCAACCGCGACGGTCTCCGGCTGCGCGCCGGCCCAGTGTGCGAGAAGCACCGGAACCGCGAGAAGGCCAAGCGCGCCTGTAACTGCGCCCGCAAAGAGGGTTGCTTTCCTGTCCACAGTTCCCCGCATCGCTGTAACCCCGTCTCCCACAATCTGGGTGCCGGGGCGGCGCTTCCTCTCCCTGGCGAGACGCTCGCGGGCGGCGATGAGGTGTCTTAAGTGGCGTATGCCGGCAGCGTCGCCGCCATTCAGATCGGGGTGATACTTTTTCGCTGCTTTGCGGAAGGCGGCATTGATCGTCGCCTCGTCCGCGTCTTGGGGCACTCCTAAAACTTCATGGGGCATCGCCATGATTGCTCTCCGCACAAGGTCTCACAAACAAGCCGTGCTTTGCGGCAGGCTTGGTACGCGCATAGGGAATGTATGTCTGCGAAGACAACCTTGGGTGGCAAGTATGGCTGGATTTGGGATGGGTCTTGGGGTTTTCCCCAACTGTCACAGCTTTGACGCAGCTTTGTTTATGGACGGGCGCGCCCTGCAAGCCAGCGCCTCAGCGACGTGGCGCTTTCCGCAGAGGGCCTGCCAGCCAGCAGCGCCTCCACGCTCACATCCTCATCGAGATCGGGCCAGTGAAGCCCTTCGCCTTGGCCGATTAGGCGCGCGCGTCCTCCTCAGTGCCGTGCAACAGCCTCGGAAACCACGCCAGCGGCGCCGCAACGGTGCGCCCATCGTCGAGACGCAACCTCCAGCATGTCCGGCGTAACCGAGACCGAGATTGCGCGCGCGCTCATATGACTCACCCCTCATCCTGTCCTTCTCCCGCAAGGGGAGAAGGAACGGTGCTGCACCGTAGAACTTCGAAACGCACATGCGGAGCGCGCAACAGCGTACCCTCTCCCCTCGCGGGAGAGGGCTGGGGTGAGGGGGCCTTTCTTCCGCTCACTTTCCCGCCAGCAGCGCCTCGATCTCCGCCATCTGCCGGTGTTTCAGCCCGCGCTTCTCGAACTCCTTGAAATCGTCGAGGATCGCCGCCTCCCAGAGCTTGCCGTCTTTCCCGAGGCGCTGGCCCTTGTAGCGCAGATACAGCGCCCGCGCCGCCCGCCCGCGGCCGAGAAACATCAGCGCATGCGCCTTGTTCGTGGCATAGACGATCCGCTCCGGCTCGATGGCAATGGCGCGATCCGATGCGGCGAGCGCACCCCTGAAATCGCGGTCGAACAGCCGGTACCACGAAAGGTCAAGCAACGCCGCAGCAGTGTCCGGCCCCGGCTTGCCCGCCTTCTCGCGCTCGGCTTTCTCCATCGCGGCGGCGAGCTTCGCCTGCAACGCAACCGCCTTATCGAAATCCTTCGCCTCAAAAGCCGCCTCAACCGCCGCTTTCGCCTGCTGGTAAGGCGACGTCTCCAGCGCCGCAATCTGCCCCTCGAACCAGGCGAGATCCTGCTTCCACTCCGCGTTATCCGGCGAAAGCTTCGTCATGGCCTCCATGATCGCCTTGCCTTGGCCGAGCGCCGCGCGCGCCTTTTCCCGCTCTCCGCTCTTGACATAGAAAGCCGCGAGCCTTGCGTAAGGGACACGGCAACATCGCGCTGCCAGCCGCGTTATGCGGATCGCCGTGGCGGGTGGTCAGCGTCTCGTAAATGCTCAAGGCGCGCTGGAATGCGGCGAAGGCGTCGGGCAGGCTTTCCCCTGCGTTGACGAGCACATCGCCCAACCTTCTCATAGCTGACGGAGAGATCCCGCTGCCAGCCGGCGTTGTTGGGATCGGCCTTGGCGAGGCGGTCTCGAATGTCGAGACTGCCCTGGAAGGATTTCAAGGCTTCGGGGAGGTTTCCTTGGGCCACGAGCACGTCGCCAACCTTCTCGTAGCTGACCGAGAGATCGCGCTGCCAGCCGGCGTTATTGGGATCGGCCTTGGCGAGGCGGTCTGCAATGTCGAGACTGCCTTGGAAGGATTTCAAGGCTTCGGGGAGGTTTCCCTGGGCCACGAGCACGTCGCCAACCCTATCGTAGCTGACCGAGAGATCGCGCTGCCATCCTGCATTATTGGGATCGGCCTTGGCGAGGCGGTCTCGAATGTTGAGACTGCCCTGGAAGCTCTTCAAGGCTTCGGGCAGGTTTCCTTGCGCGACGAGCACGTCGCCAACCTTGTTATAGCTGACGGAGAGATCGCGCTGCCAGCCGGCGTTATTGGGATCGGCCTTGGCGAGGCGGTCTGCAATGTCGAGACTGCCTTGGAAGGATTTCAAGGCTTCGGGGAGGTTTCCCTGGGCCACGAGCACGTCGCCGACCTTGTTATAGCTGACGGAGAGATCGCGCTGCCAGCCGGCGTTATTGGGATCGGCTTTGGCGAGGCGGCCGACAATCGCGAGGCTGTCGTGGTAAGACTTCAGGGCCTCGGGCAGGTTTCCTTGCGCGACGAGCACGTCGCCAACCTTGTTATAGCTGACCGAGAGATCGCGCTGCCAGCCGGCGTTATTGGGATCGGCCTTGGCGAGGCGGTCTCGAATGTCGAGACTGCCTTGGAAGGATTTCAAGGCTTCGGGGAGGTTTCCCTGGGCCACGAGCACGTCGCCAACCTTCTCGTAGCTGACCGAGAGATCGCGCTGCCAGCCGGCGTTATTGGGATCGGCCTTGGCGAGGCGGTCTCGAATGTCGAGACTGCCTTGGAAGGATTTCAAGGCTTCGGGGAGGTTTCCCTGGGCCACGAGCACGTCGCCAACCTTCTCGTAGCTGACCGAGAGATCGCGCTGCCAGCCGGCGTTATTGGGATCGGCCTTGGCGAGGCGGTCTCGAATGTTGAGACTGCCCTGGAAACTCTTCAAGGCTTCGGGGAGGTTTCCCTGGGCCACGAGCACGTCGCCAACCTTGTTATAGCTGACGGAGAGATCCCGCTGCCAGCCCGAATTATCCGGGCTTCGAACCGAAAGTTGTGCAATTTTTTCTTGCGCGCTCCGGTAGAGTCGCAGCGCCTCGGGCAGGCTGCCTTGGGCGAGCGCGATGTCGCCGCTTCCATTGGCGGCCCAAAAGCGGATTTCATCGGCGCCTTCGCCGCTAGCTTTCAGCGACGCCTGCTCGAAGGCCGCCTTGGCCTCGTCCGAGCGCCCGGCTTCCACGGCCGCTTCCGCCAGATCCTCCCAGGTTTGGGCGTCATCGGGATCGTCGTGCGTGGCTCGCCGCAAGTAAGAAACGGCCTTGGCTACGTCGCGCCCCCTGGCCAGCACGGCGCGCTCGCGGAAGGTGCGCGCCGCCGCCTTGAGCTTCTCCGCTTGCATGCGTTCGAGCTCGGCCGCCTCCTTTTCCTCGGCGTCGCCCGCCTCGTCGAGCTTGGCCTCCCCGCCCGCCACGTCGCCCTCGTTGATCAGGCGGCGCGCCTCCTGCTTCAGCGGGTCGGTGCTCTTGCCGATGCTGGCAAGCGTCGCTTCGAGCGCCGCCACGCGCACCTTCCGCTCCTCGAAAGTGTAGGGTTTGCCGCGATCCGCCTCCTCCTTGGCGAGAATATTGCGCGTTCCCGCCGCTTCGGTGAGAAGCCGCCCGTTCTCGGCCGCAAGCGCCGCCATGCGCGCGTCGCCGATGCAGTCCTTGCCCGCAAGGCAATCCGCGGGCGCCGCCCCGCCCACCACCTTGCCGGGAATCTGGAGATAGCCGGGCTCGATCTTCTGCGCCTCGTCGAAGGTTGCCCGCGCCACCTCGTTCATGAGCTGCTCGAAATAGACGTTGGGGTTGGCCTTGAGCGCCGCGAGCAGCGCGGTGGCGAACGGAGAGTGGGCGCCTAGCGCCGGCAGCCCGTCGAGCGCTTGCTGGCCGAACTGAGTCGAGGTGACGAGCAACAGCCCTTGCATGGCGCCGGCCTCGATGCGGGTGAAGGAGAGCTTCTTGCCCGCAAGGCCGGGGCAGATTTTGCGTAAGGGGTTGTCGCGGCAGGCGTCGAGGATCAGGAATTTATGCCGGGCGGGCCGGGTTGCCTGGATGAGCCGCTCGACCGGCACGCCTTGCGCGATGGCGCCGGTTTGGCAGTTCACATCGGCATCGGTGGGCGCAAGCATGTTGCCCTCCTCGGTCGCCGCGCCGTGGCCGGCGTAATAGACCAGCGCCAGGCCCGCGCCCGCCGCGCGGGTCTCAAGCTTGGAGAGCGCCGCCAGCAGCCCTTCGCGGTCGAGGTCGAAACAGCCAGGGATTTTGCCATCGCAAGAGATGACCTCGAAGCCGTTGGCGGCAAGCAGCTCCCCCATGCCGCGCGCGTCCCAAAACGGATTTTCGAGAGACTGGAAGTTGGCGTAGCCGTTCTGGCCGATCACCAGCGCCACGCGCTTGTCCGGCGCGGCAAGGCCCGGCGCGATGGAACCGAGAAGAAAAACGCAGGCGAGAAAGATAATGCGCATCCGAGCCCCCTGAATATCGTCTCGCCATATCGGGCGTCCGTGGCTTTTAGTAGGCAGATACGTTGGGAGTTGGGCTAGTCCCCCCTCACCCCGCCCTCTCCCCTTGGGGAGAGGGTGAAGGAACTCCGGCGCTCTCTCCGGGGGGAGAGAGAACGCTCGAAACTATCCTCCACCTTGGGGGAAGGGCCGCAGCTTCTTTCCCTCTCCCCTTGGGGAGAGGGCGGGGTGAGGGGGTCTTCCGCGCACCCGGCCTACGAGCCGGAGCTCATTTTCGTGGGCCTGCGGCGTGTTTAATTCCAGGGTGGTAAACGCGGCGGGTGTTAAATCGCATTTCCGCAAAAACACCGCGATTTTTTGCGATTTCAGCCTACAAAAGTGGATTCCTGGCAGTCCGTTAATTATCTTTTTGTCAAGCGCTTAACCTTAGCAAATGGGAAAGGCCATCGGGCGAAATTAACCAGCTTTGTTAAGTTGTGCAGGTGACTCCCCCCTCACCCCAGCCCTCTCCCGCGGAGGGGAGAGGGAGCAGGTTGCGGCGGTTGCGAAGGCGTCCCCTCTCCCATCCGCATCCGCTAGCGGATGCGGACACTCTAAGTGGCAAGCTCGCCAAGGCGAGCTTGCGCGGGAGAGGGCTGGGGTGAGGGGGCTTTTTGGCTCACAGCGATTCGCCCGGCCTACGCCAGGCGACGAAGCTGGGATTGCGGAAGCCCTGGTCTTTTTTGCCGTAAACGAGCGGCTTGCCGTCCAGCGTCACGACAGAGCCGCCCACGGCTTCGAGAATGGCTTGGCCGGCGGCGGTGTCCCATTCGTTGGTCGGGCCGTGGCGGGGGTAGACGTCGGCCTCGCCGGCCGCCAGCATGCCGAATTTAAGCGCCGACCCCAGGATCATTCTTTTGGGGTCTCCCAGGTGCTCAAGGAAGGCGAGCGTTTCCGGCCTGAGGTGGGAACGGCTCACAATCGCGGTGAAGGGTCTGACGGAAGCTTCGCCGGTGAGCGGCGTGAAATCCAGCTTTTGGTGCGGCGGAGGGGTGTGCGCGGGATGCAATTCGCAGCGGAATGCCTTGCCGGGCTCAAGTGTCACGAAGCAATCGGCCTTGGCCGGCGCGAACAGCAGGCCGAAAATTGCTTTTTCGCCGCGAATAAGCGCAACATTGATTGTGAATTCGCCGTTGAGTTTCACGAATTCCTTCGTGCCATCCAGCGGATCGACAGCGAAGTACACGCGGTCCGTTTCAGGAAGAACGCCGGTCGAGGCCTGTTCTTCCGCGATAACCGGGACGCCGGGCATGAGTTTTGAAAGTGCGGCAGTAAGAATGTCTTCGGAAGCGTGATCGGCATCGGTTACGGGAGATCTGTCCGCCTTATAGCGCACATTCATCTCGGGCCCATAGATGTCCATGATCGCGGCGCCAGCTTGCTGCGCAGCGTTCATTACCGCCAGCGCGAAATCCTTGTAATCGGCTGCTTCGAGTGTCACGATGTTTTCAAGTCCTTTTGATTACAGGCTGAATTTAGCGCGTTTTCAATGAAAGCCGAATCTCCGTCATTGCGAGCGCAGCGAAGCAATCCAGGGCTAAGTCGCCGACATTGCTCTGGATCGCCACGGCGGCCAAGGCCGCCTCGCGATGACGGGTTGCGCGCACATTGGTTGAATCGGCTCATAGCTGTTTACACCGCAGCTGTCGCTTTTATGTTCGCAGCGGTATTTTTTTTCCATCGCAGGTTGAAGTCCACAGGCAAATCATGATGCCTAAAACAAGTATCGGCGCACCTCTCGAATCGACGACAACAGTGCCGGGATACCGCACGCCGGAGCAGGAGACCTATCGTGACAGCACAGACCCGAATCGAAGACACCACTCTTGCTGCCCTGATATCTAGCAAAATTTGCCACGACCTCGCAGGGCAAATCGGCGCAATCAACAACGGCCTCGAGCTTCTCGAAGAAGAAAACGATGAGGATACAAGATATTACGCGCTTGAGTTGATCCATAATAGTGCAAAAGCGGCCTGGGCGCAGCTCGATTTCAACCGGCTCGCGTTTGGCGTCTCGTCAAGCCTTGGAGCGGTCGTTCCCGTGGCGCATGTCGAGCAGGTTGCCCGGCGCTACATCGAAAACGGCAAGCGGAGGCTGCATTGGCAGGCGAATGTGCAGGACATCGACAAGGAGCACGCCAGGCTTCTTGTGGTGCTGCTGGCCGTGGCGCTGACCGCGCTGCCGTCTGGCGGGGATTTTTATGTTGGCGTCTCCGTGAATGGGGGCGCACGCGGTGCATCGCGATTGAAGCTTGCCATTCTGTGCCGGGGCAGGGCTGCGCGGGTGCTGGAGGGAGTTCCCGATATTTTCGCGGGGAAGGAGACGAAGGCCATCGATGGAAAGCTAGTCGTTGCCTATTACGCGGCGCGGCTGGCGGCGCAAGCTCATCTGAAGGCGGCAGCGGCCAAAGACGGCGAAGACGTCCTGTTCACACTCGAACCCCGGTAATACTTGCCGTCATCCCGGAAGGGCGCTTGCGCCGTATCCGGGATCTTTACAGACGCCGGCGCCCTTTACGATCCCGTGTCTGCGCAGCGTCATTTCATGCCGCAGCGCGCGCGGGATGACGCCAACAGGCGGCGGCCCCAGCCGCCCGGCTACGTCTTACTACGCGGCGGCCTGCTCGTCCTTGGGGTCTCTCAGCACATAGCCGCGGCCCCAAACGGTCTCGATGTAATGCTGTCCGGTATTTGCCAGCGCGAGCTTCTTGCGAAGCTTGCAGATGAAGACGTCGATAATCTTGAGCTCCGGCTCGTCAATTCCCCCATAGAGGTGATTGAGGAACATCTCCTTGGTCAGGGTCGTCCCCTTCCGCAACGAAAGCAGCTCCAGCATCTGGTATTCCTTGCTGGTCAGGTGCACGCGGGCGCCGTCCACCTCGACGGTTTTCGTATCGAGGTTCACCTTGAGGCTGCCGGTTTGGATGACCGATTGCGCGTGCCCTTTGGAGCGGCGCACGATGGCGTGGATGCGCGCGATGAGCTCGTCCTTATGGAAGGGCTTGGTCAGGTAATCGTCGGCGCCAAAGCCAAGGCCGCGCACCTTCTCATCGACCCCGGCAAGGCCGGAAAGGATCAGAATGGGCGTCTTGATCTTGTTCACCCGAAGCGCCCGAAGCACCTCATACCCGCTTATATCCGGTAGACCCAGGTCCAAGAGGATAATGTCGTAATCGTATACTTTGCCGAGACCAACGCCTTCCTCTCCAAGATCGGTTTGGAAAACATTAAACCCCTCGGAAAGGAGCATCAGCTCTATGCTCTGAGCTGTTGCGCTGTCGTCTTCAATAAGAAGCACTCGCATGGAATCCCTCGCTTGCTGCAAGTCTAGATCGCCCTGACGCGAGGCATTGCCAACTCCGCGCCGTGAAGCTTAACTTCATGACAGACATTAACGCAGAAAAGGTTAAGAAATCTTAAGCTTACTGCGCGGATCTGTAGCAAGCGTACAATTTGCATCGCTCGCTTAGTCCACGGCACATATTAACGGAAAAGGGCGAACCTCAAGGTGAGATCATGCGGCCCCTGACGCGCCATTGATTCGCCACAATATAAGCCCGCGCGAATCGATGTCCAGGTAACTTTGACGCAATTCGCGCGCGGGGCCAACAGCAATTTGGCTATTGATGCACTAAAGAATGGGTTGTTGCAAAGCGGCGACGTTTTACCTGAAATTAATGGTTTTCAGCGAAACTGTTAGAGCCAAACAAGTGCTGCCCAGTAAGACGCGTGACCGAAGTAGGGGGCTTCTAAAGATAATGATCGAAACAATTAATCCCATTCAGAATCAGCGGTTTGAGTATGAGGAAAAGCGGCAGCAAGTCAACGACATCGAGATGATGATCGCGGACTTTCGCAGGCTGGCGAATGACCTCGATCAACAGATCAAGGTCGAGCAGCAAGCCTCAGGTATATCGGACGTGAACCACTTCGCTTATCCGACCTTCGCCAGGGCCGCAATAAACCGCCGGGATAATCTTAGATCCTCCGTATTAGAGCTGGAGAGGCGGCTGGAGCGGGCGCGGCAGGAGGCCCTCGATGCTTTCGAGCAACTCAAACTATCCGAGTCTGCAGGCGGGTTGGAAGCTCACCGGCAAGTGAAGCCGGTTGCCCGGCGCAAATCGAAGCACGTCGCGGGTGTAGCGAGCGTCCGGTAAGGGCAGACACTAAAGAAAAAAGCGTGTGCGCCCGCGGCGCCTCCCAGGGGGAGCCTCAGTTTTGCCACGAACACACTCAATGGCACTGAGGCAACGCTTTGTAAGGGGGCGCTCGCTTGCGATTCAGGGCCGTCGTTTTGTGCTTATTGGCGCTGTTCCCGCAAGGATGCGCAAAAAGAGATCCCGCTGTCGAAAGCCTTATTGGCTCAGAACCGCAGCGGCTTTCGTTCGGGGCGCCGCCGGATGTTCTGCATAGTTTTGTCGAGAAAATGAAGCTCTGCTGGTTTTCTAATTCGAGCGGCGCCTTGTCAGGCTACCGCTACGAAACGGGAGAGCGCGCCGCGGGAGAAGGGGGAAGCTCGGACGGTTTTCAAAACGTCACGATTTATGGCGCAGGCAGCGAATCGGAGGCCTTCGAAGTACAATTTCACAAGTATAATGACAATACGCTGATTGTGACTCGCAATGTCTCCTTGCCGCCGGACCTCCTAAGCAAGGTCAAGCGCGATATACAGCTTTGGGCACTGACAAGCCCGGACTGCAACACCTGAGAAATCGGCTTTGAATTGATTGGCCGCCGCACTTGGCGGCGCAGCCCTTCACGAATTCAGCTTATTGCGTCTTTTTCGCTTCGCCTGAACCGAAAAGGCCGGAGAACCAGCCAGATGAATTGTCCTGCGCCGGTGCCGCGGCCGCCGTCTGGTTATTCGGTTGTTGCGCCGGGGCAGCCAACTGTGTCTGGGCGGGCGCGGCTTGCCCTGGCACCGGCAGAGGCGCATTTGCCGCCGGGATGACGAGTTTGGGCCTCTCCGGCAGATCTTGCGAAGGCGCCGCCTTTCCCAGAACCGTTTCCTTAAGGGGCGCGCTCAATCCAATATCGCCGACGCTTCCGCAACCCGCAACCAGCGCCCCAAGCGCGGTCGCTGCTGCCAAGTTCAAAACTCGTTTGCGCATTGCAGACATGGTGTATGGCCCCGATTGCCGTAGAGCTTCCGCCGCTAAGCCTGTTTTCCGGCGCTTTTGTGACTGACCTTGAGCGACTCGAAAAGCAGCCCAGCTACGCCTCCCACAATAGCAACATCCGCCAAGTTGAAGATGTACCAATGGAATGTGCCGATATGAAAAGAGAAAAAATCTGCGACAGCGCCATACTGGACCCTGTCGATCACATTTCCCAGCGCACCTCCGATGATGAGCCCTATGGCGACCGCGGAAAACCGGTTGTGAACATGAGCGAGCCAATAGGCCAACCCCAACACAGCGACTAAGGAAATAGCAACCAGACCCCAACGGCCAGCGTCACCCTCTTGCTTCAACAGGCCATAAGAAATGCCGCGATTCCACACCAGCACCAAATCGAAAAATGGCGCCAGCACTATTTTGTGCACTGGACTGGCATCTAACACGCCGATCATCCAAGCCTTGAAAAGCTGATCGGCGGCGCATGCCGAAACAGCGGCGGCTCCGCCAAGCGCACTATGGTGACCCCAGAACTTCATGAATCGCTGCGCATCCATCCGTAGAAACAGAATGGCTCTCTATCCCACGCAGGAGCGCTGCACAAGCGTGCGCTGCTGCGTGACATGGCGGGGCAGTATCGTTATAAGCGGCGCTAGAGTCCCGTCGCTGGATTGCCGCCTCGTTCGCAACATCCTCGCACGGGAATCCGGAGACAAAGGGACGCTAGCAGATCCAATTCTAGTGTGGCTTATGTCCCGCGACTGCCTATGAGCGCCTCACCGCTAATGAAATAGGCAATTGCGGGACGCCAGACCAGGCACGTGACAGCAATCCATGGCGCTAAGGGAAACGATGACGCAGACAGTCATTTGCATGAAGTGGGGGACGCGCTACGGGCCGGATTATGTCAACCGGCTTTATTCCATGGTGCAAAGGCATACTAAGCGGCCAACCCGGCTCGTATGTTATACCGACGACACTAGCGGCATCGCTGCCGGTGTGGAGACCTTTCCCTTACCTCACATTGTATTACCCGAGGCCGCTTGGGATCCCCAGACGAAGGCGTGGAGGCCCTGGGCTAAGCTCAGCCTGTGGCAGAAGAACTTGCAGGGCGTCACAGGCGAAGTTCTATTCCTGGATCTCGACATGGTGATCACCGGGAGCCTGGACGAGTTCTTTGATTATGAGCCAGGGTGTTTTTGCGTGGCCCGGAACTGGACGCAGCCGCATGCGCAGATCGGCAACACGTCGATTTTTCGCTTCCCCGCCGGCGGGCACACTTATTTATATGACCGCATTATGAACGAATGCGAGAGGGTGATGGCGACGTATTCAAACGAGCAGAGCTTCATTTCCCGCGAGATCAGTGGAATGAAATTCTGGCCCGATGAATGGTGCATGAGTTTCAAGCGCAGCTTGCTTCCGCGATGGCCATTGAACTTTTTCGTAGCGCCCTCGTTGCCTCCAGGCACAAAAGTCGTTGCGTTTCCCGGCAAACCCGATCCGGATGAGGCCATGGTAGGGCAGTGGCCTCACAAGCATTGGTGGCAGGCGCTTTACAAATATGTGCGGCCAACGCCCTGGATCGCGGAGCATTGGCGTTAGAGTAACCTGCGTCCTGTTGGACCCAGATAAGTATCGATCAACTTTTCCGCCCTCAACCGAATCCGGTTAAATGCGGGTTGATCTAGTAGAGGCTTCTTGAACCGGTGAAAGATGCGCATTGTTCAAGCGCTTGGCAGTTCTGGCCGTGGAGGAGCGGAGCGGTTTTTCACCCGCTTAGCTAAGGCTCTGCACGCGCGCAACATCCCGCAGGCTTTGCTCATGCGCCGCAAGGCCTGGGCCGCGGAGCAGGTCGAGAAGGCGGGAATTGCTGTGCAAACGGCCTGGTTCGGCGGGAAGTTCGACATCATCACACGCGCCAAGTACCGCCGGACCTTACAGGCCCTCCACGCCACTCTCGCAATCAATTGGATGCCGCAGGCTGCCCTTGCTTGTCCTCAGGGCCCTTGGGTCAGGGTTGCCCGCCTTGGCAAATGCTATCCCCTAAGCGCGTTTGGGAACTGCGATCATCTGATCGCAAACTCGCCACGCATTGCGGCCCATATCGAGGCCCAGGGCTGGCCTGCCTCCCGTGTGAGCTATATTCCAAACTTCGTCCCTGAAATCCGTACCCACCCGGTACGGCGCAACGCGTTCAACACCCCAGAAGACGCTCCGCTCATTCTGTGGCTGGGCCGCATGGCTCGCGACAAGGGCCCGGATATCGCCGTCCGCGCTCTCGCCGAAGTTCCACAGGCTTATCTATGGATGGCGGGTGCTGGGCCTTACGAGGAGGACATCAAAAAGCTGGGTGCCGAGATGGGCGTCTCAGCGCGCATCCGCTTTCTGGGATGGCGGGACGATATCCACGCCCTGCTCAAGACCGCCGATATCTTTGTCCGTTCCTCCCGCGGCGAAGGACTTGGAAATGTGCTTGAAGCTTGGTCCAATGGCCTTCCGGTGATTTCAACGCAGTCTGCCGATACGGATCATGTTATTGCCCATGGCGAAGCGGGCCTGCTGGTTGCGAAGGACGATCCAGCCGCGCTAGGTAAGGCGCTGAATGCCGTGATCTCAAACAGGGATCTCGCGCGCCGGCTGGCGCAAGCCGGGAAATCGCATTTCCAAGCGCATTTTTCGGAGGAGCCTGTGGTGGCGATGTATCTCGATCTCTGCCGCCGGCTCAGGGAGGAGTACGCTTGGAGAGTGAAACAGCTCCCTCAGGCGAACGGCGTGGCGGCCACGCCCGCACCGGCATAAGCCGCCTTCTGTCATGGCCGCACTTGATGCGGCAATCCAGAATGAAGCTTATGTCTTCGTAGGTTACTGGATGGCCGGGTCAAGCCCGGCCATAACAATCGTCTGGAACGGCCGTCTCAACGAGCCTGGTCCGCGGCCGGAACAGCGGAAACAAGCGCGCCCGGAATTACTTGCACTTTCCGGTTCATCAGCTAAAAGCGGGCCATGAGGGCGCGCCGCATACCCCTATTGGTCTCGATTGCAGCGATCGTGGCTGTTATCGCGATGCAGGCGTTTGCCATCAACTATCTCGGCCGGAACAATTACCTGCCGGAAGGGTCGGAGCATTGGACCGAAGATTGGCTCATCCATTATTTCTCCAAGCGCCTGGATGGTCCCCATAAGCAAGTTGCACTCGTTTTCGTCGATGCGGAGAGCCTGGAAAAGGCCGGTCTGCCTTCGATGCCGCCGGCAGACCGGGCATGGCTCGCCAAACTGATTACCGCGGTTGCCGGCGCAGGGGCGCTCGCGATTGGCGTCGATTTCTACTTCAAGACCCCGACTGATCCGGCAAAGGATGAAAGCCTCGTCAGCGCCATCCGCGATGCAAGGGCTCCGGTGGTGATCGCGGCGGTCGACGACGCCTTTTTGCAGACGGATGCCCAGCGAAAGTTCCTGCGGGATTTCATCCAGCGTACAGGCCGGACAGCCGGCCATATCTACCTGAAACGGTCGCAAGAAATTTTCTCGCTCGGCGACAGGGCGACCCGCGGTGTCGATCACGGTCCGTCGGCGCAAGGCTATCCTTCACTTACGAGCGCGATTGCCAGCCTTCCGCAGGTAGTGTCCGCGCTTGGGCCCCGCGAGATCCCGGACGGCACCCAGCGCATCGATTGGCTGCTTGAACCCAAGGACGGTGAGACATTCCAACGCTATTCAGCCTATGAGATCCTCTCTCCCCCGGGAGGTGCCGGGGCGCCCGATTTGAAGGACAAGATCGTCCTGATTGGACCGGATTTCGCAGGGCAGGATCAGCATACCGTGCCCTATTCACTTGGCGAGGAGCAGGCCACGGTATTCCCAGGCGTTTTCGTTCAGGCGCAGGCGCTCGTCCAAATCCTCGACAACCGCTTCTTCTTCAACTGGACATCCCGCCAGCAATTCCTTCTCCTTTTCGGCATCGGGCTTGTTGGCGCTACAGCGGGATGGCTATTTCACAATACGCGCGGCGACATCGTTCTCGGTCTCGCTGGCACTTTACTGATTATCGCCTTCAGCGTACCGTTTTTTATTGTCCGTATACCGCTTCCGACGGCGCTTGCCATCCTGGCTTGGGCCGTCTCAATCTGGACAGGGCAGCAATTCCGGGCTTGGCAACGGACGGGAAAAAGTATCGCCGTAGAGGGAGATCGAAATGCTTAGAGCCATCGCCTTCATAGTTGTTCAAGCACTCTTTTTTGTGACCTTGGCGCCGCCCAGTTGCCTGGCCGGTGAACAAGGCACGCAGGAAGCCACGCCGCCAGCGCCCTCTAAAAAGCAGGAAATGAGGACGCGTAGCATTCATAAGAGCATGCCTACGCTTGAGGCCCCTGCACCCATGGCCGCGCCTCCGCCTCCTAGCCCGCGGGGCGACGGCGGCAGGCCGGATGACACTATTGGCGGTTTGCCCGGGCACTCGGCAGACGTGCCGGCAAGGCAGCCCTAATAGAGCGGCACCGCTTGGCCTTTTGACACCCAGCCCTTTTTCTGAACACAAAGCAGTTAATCGACGTTCAAGGGGTAATCTTCCTGGCCAGCCGGAAGCCAAAGAAGCTGGCCCCAAAATCTGAATGGACCCCTACGCGCTGCGCGGCGCGAAGGTTCCGCGGAGCGAAGATCCAGGCCCCGCCGCGAAGAACGCGGTCGGCGCAATCTACGGCTGGGTTTGCGGACCCGTCCCTCGGGGCGTCTTCGTAATCGCCTTTATAACAATCCTGCACCCATTGCCAAACGTTGCCTTGCGTTTGGTAAAGCCCGAAGGGATTAGGCTTGAACGAATCTACAGGCGCCGTTTGCTTACCGTCCCATTGGCTCTTGCATCCGTCGCAATTGGCATTGCCCTCGCCGATTTCATTGCCCCACCAATAGCGCGTTGTGGTGCCGGCCCGGGCTGAATATTCCCATTCCGCCTCAGACAAGAGGCGGTACGGCTTGCCGCTCACGCGTGAGAGCCAGCCTACATATCGATGGGCCTCGTCCCAGTTCACATTGACGGGCCGGTTGCCACGGCCCCAGCCACTGTCGAGAGCCTCGCCGCACGCGCCGGCGGCCGTGCAGGCATCCCATTCGTCAAATGTCACCGTGAATTTGCCAACGGCAAAAGGCTTCGCAATCGTCACTTCATGGAGCGGGCCTTCATTTTGGTTGTGCCACTCTTCACTCTCAGGCGAGCCCATGATGAATTTCCCGGCCGGGATCACCACCATTTCCGGGCAGCCGGCATCGCATTCCCTGAAGGATCGAGCCTCGACCGGTTTTGTTGCGAGCGCGGCCAGTTCTTGTTCGGAGAGTGTGTGGCCGCCCATCGCGAGCCGCCACTGATAGACGTCGCGCAGATAATCGCTTTTCCAAACGCTCACGCCCGCCGCAACGATCAGCACGCCCAGTGCTCCGCCGGCCAGCATCTTCCCGCTCCCCGCCATAGCGCCCCTCCTGACCGCTGGCTTAACTTTACTGGCTTATCAGCTCAGCCACCTGTCTGTCATCAAAGGGCGAGACACTTCCATCCAGAAATATCAACTAATTATGAATTGTGGCCTGCCGTCCACAGTACCTGCTTTCCGGCAATATGACGGGGTTGGGGTCACTGCCCGCTCTCCTGCCCAACCATGATCTTTAAACGAAAAGGCGGAGCGAAACTTCGCGCGGAAGCGCAATGTTTTCTTGACATATCCCGGGCCTGCGCTCTTCCCTCTCACAAACATTCCCGCCCGCCGCCACTTCCTGTCAGAGCCTCCGCAGTTAACCGTTGCCCGGCGGCATACCTTAGTGACATAAGGACGTTCGCAGGCGGGCGCTCATTGCAGGTCGGATATGCCAAAGCTCAACATTAACGGTCGCGAAATTGAGGTCGAGGACGGCATCACGCTGTTGCAGGCGTGCGAGCTGGCCGGGTTTGAAATCCCGCGCTTTTGCTATCACGAGCGCCTGTCGGTGGCAGGCAACTGCCGCATGTGCCTTGTGGAAGTCGTTGGCTTGCCGAAGCCAATGGCATCCTGCGCCACGAGCGTGAACGATCTGCGCCCGAACCGCGACGGCACCCCGCCCGCGATCAGGACCGATACGCCGCTCGTCAAGAAAGCGCGGGAAGGCGTGATGGAATTCCTGCTGCTCAATCACCCGCTCGATTGTCCCATCTGCGACCAGGGCGGCGAGTGCGATCTGCAGGATCAGGCCATGTATTATGGCTTCGACGGCAGCCGCTACCGCGAAAACAAGCGCGCCGTGGAAGAGAAATATCTCGGGCCGCTGATCAAGACGTTCATGACGCGCTGCATCCAATGCACACGGTGCGTCCGCTTCATGACGGAGATCGCCGGCGTTCCCGAGCTCGGCGCCATCGGCCGCGGCGAAGATATGGAGATCAGCACCTACCTCGAGCAGGGCATGCAGTCCGAGCTCTCGGGCAACATCGTCGACCTGTGCCCGGTCGGTGCGCTGACGTCTAAGCCTTATTCATTCATCGCCCGGCCTTGGGAGCTTCGCAAGACCGAGACCATCGACGTCATGGACGGCCTTGGCTCGAACATTCGCGTGGACAGCAGGGGCCGCGAGGTGTTTCGCATCCTGCCCCGCAACCACGATGGCGTTAACGAGGAATGGATTTCCGACAAGACGCGTGCAGCCGTGGACGCGCTTAAGCGCAAACGCCTTGACCGGCCCTACATGCGCAACAACGGCAAGCTTGAGGAGGTGTCGTGGTACGACGCCTTCAACGAGATCGCCGCGAGGGTCACCAAGGCAAGCGGCCAGAAAATCGGCGCGATTGCCGGCGATCTTTGCGCCGTCGAGGAAATGTTCGCGCTCAAAACGCTTCTTGACGCCCTTGGCTCTCCCCATCGCGACTGCCGTCAGCTGGGCGCCAAGCTGCACCCGCAGCACGGGCGCTCAAGCTATCTGTTCAATTCCACCCTCGCCGGAGTGGATAAAGCCGATGCAGTCTTGCTTATTGGCACCAATCCGCGGACAGAAGCTGCGGTGCTGAACGCCCGCCTTCGCAAGGCTTGGCTTCACAATCACACCAAAGTTGCCTTGATTGGTCCGCAGGTCGATTTGACGTACCCCTATGAATGGCTCGGTAATTCGCTCAAGGCGCTCGACGATGTGTTGGAGGGCAGGAACGGCGTTCTCGCGATGCTTCGCGCGGCCTCGCACCCGATGGTGATCGTAGGGCAGGCAGCGCTCAACCATGCTTCGGGCGAAACCGTGCTGTTCAAGGCCGCCCGCGCCGCCGCCGCCGCGATGGAAGGCAAGAACGCAGCAGCCTGGAATCCCTTCAACGTACTCCATGCCAGCGCCGCCCAAGTTGGCGGGCTCGACATCGGTTTCGTACCTGGCGAGAACGGTCTCGACCTCCACGGCATGCTCGACAGCGGCGATATCGAAGTGCTCTATCTCTTGGGCGCGGATGAGTTCGACGTGAGCCGCACGGGAGATGCCTTCGTAATTTACCAGGGCTCGCATGGCGATCGCGGCGCCCGCATGGCCGACATCGTGCTGCCGGGAGCTGCCTATACCGAGAAGCACGGAACCTATGTGAACACGGAAGGCCGCGTCCAGCTTGGCGAACGCGCCGTGTTTCCGCCCGGCGATGCGCGGGAGGATTGGACGATCGTCCGGGCGCTATCGGAGCATTTGGGCGCGAAGCTTCCCTTCGATAACATCAGGGAATTGCGCCAGGCCCTGTACCAGGCGTATCCACACTTGGCCGCGATCGATCACGTGAAGCCCGAGGGAGAGCCTGGAATTGCCAAGGACCGGCTGCCGCCGCTTCCCGATGAGCCGATTGCACCGCTTGTCGAGGACTATTATCAGACAAACCCGATTGCGCGGGCGTCCTCTGTGATGGCCGAGCTTTCGGCCTTGAGCCAAGAAACGCAATTTGGGGCAACGCATGGTTGATTGGGGCGCACTCTGGACGGACTACGGCTTTCCGCTCGCGATCATACTGGGCAAGAGCCTCTTGCTGCTTGTTTCGCTGCTGCTGATCATTGCCTTTCTGCTCCTCGCAGACCGGAAGATCTGGGCAGCGGTACAGCTAAGGCGCGGGCCGAACGTGGTCGGAGCGTACGGCCTGTTGCAGTCGTTCGCCGATTTTCTGAAGTTCGTGTTCAAGGAGCCGGTCATTCCTGCGGGCGCGGACAAGGCAGTGTTCTTGCTCGCCCCGTTAATGACCACGGTGCTGGCACTTTCCGCCTGGGCCGTTATCCCTGTGGCGGATGGATGGGCCGTCTCCGACTTGAACGTCGGCATCCTTTATCTCTTGGCCATTTCTTCGCTTGGCGTTTACGGCGTCATCATGGGCGGCTGGGCGTCCAACTCCAAATACCCGTTCTTGGGCTCGCTTCGCTCTGCGGCTCAGATGGTCTCCTATGAGGTGTCCATCGGGTTTGTGATCGTCACGGTGCTGCTCTGCGTGGGCTCGCTGAACCTCAACGATATCGTGCTTGCGCAGCAGACGCATGGGCTTGCCACGCTGCTCGGCATTCCATGGCTGTCTGTGCTCAACTGGTACTGGCTGCCGCTGTTTCCGATGTTCATTGTCTTCTTCATCTCGGCGCTTGCGGAGACGAACAGGCCGCCCTTCGACTTGGCGGAGGCAGAATCGGAAATTGTCGCGGGCTTCATGGTGGAGTACTCCTCAACGCCCTATCTCTTGTTTATGCTGGGCGAGTACGTCTCCATCGTCCTGATGTGCGCGCTCACCACAATTCTCTTCTTAGGCGGCTGGCTGCCCCCCATCAACGTTGCGCCGCTGACCTGGATACCGGGAATTATTTGGTTCGTGCTCAAGGTTTGCTTCGTCTTCTTCATGTTCGCCATGGTGAAGGCGATTGTCCCGCGCTACCGCTACGATCAGCTCATGCGGCTCGGCTGGAAGGTGCTCTTGCCGGTTTCGCTTGCCATGGTTGTGGTGGTTGCCGCGGTTTTGCAATTCGGAGGCTTGGCGCGTTAGCGTCCAGTAGACTCTTTGTCACAGGAGCGGTTGCATGGGCTTCGCGCAGTCCCTTAGATACGCGGTCTTGGCGGAATTCGTGGCGGCGCTATGGCTTGCTATGAAGTATTTCTTCAAGCCGAAAGCGACGATCAACTACCCTTACGAGAAGAACCCGATCAGCCCCCGTTTCCGCGGCGAGCATGCGCTTCGCCGCTATCCCAACGGGATGGAGCGCTGCATCGCCTGCAAACTCTGCGAGGCGATCTGCCCCGCCCAGGCGATCACCATCGAGGCCGGGCCGCGCCGCAACGACGGGACGCGCCGCACCACCCGCTACGACATCGACATGGTGAAGTGCATCTATTGCGGCTATTGCCAGGAAGCCTGCCCCGTCGATGCCATCGTCGAGGGCCCGAATTTCGAATTCGCGACCGAAACGCGCGAGGAGCTGCTCTACGACAAGGAGAAGCTTTTGGCGAACGGCGACCGCTGGGAACGCGTGCTGGCCAAGAATATCGAGCTCGACGCGCGCTACCGCTGATTTCTCCGGTAAAAAAATTCGCGAACACGCTCCACCGGGGTGCAGTTGAAACGCTCTGTTGAAGCGGATGCGGCAACCCGCTACAAAAGCCTTGAATTGATCGCGTCCTACAGCTAACCCTTACGCTGAAAAGCCGATGCTCCTGCCGCAAGCCGGTTCCGTGCTTGCTCCGCGGCGGGTTCTGCGAGCGCTCGCTTCCTTCCTTCCTGGAGGGCAGCGGACTTCACAGGTTCAATTCGTTCTTCAACGGCTTACGCCGCATAAGGATCGGCCGCGCATGACCATTGCAGGGTTTTTCTTTTACCTCTTCTCCATCGTGGCGGTGGCCTCCGGGCTCATGGTCATCACCGCGCGAAGCCCTGTGCACTCCGTTCTCTTCTTGATCCTGGCCTTTTTCAACGCCGCGGGCCTTTTTCTCCTGCTTGGCGCCGAGTTCCTCGCCATGATCCTCGTCATCGTTTACGTGGGCGCGGTCGCGGTCCTCTTTCTCTTTGTCGTCATGACGCTCGACATCGATTTTTCCGAGCTGCGCAAAGGAAGCGCGCGCTATTTGCCGCTGGGGCTTTTGATCGGTGCCATCCTTCTAGCCGAGCTCGTTGTGGTTGCCGGCGGCTTCGCCATCGCACCCGGCGCCATCCAGCCGCTCCCCGCGCATCCGCTTTCGAACACGGCGGCAATCGGCAGCGTCCTCTATACGAAATATTTCTATTTCTTCGAGCTTTCAGGCTTGGTCCTGCTCGTCGCGATGATCGGGACAATCGTCCTCACGCTCCGTCATAAGCGCACGGCAAAGCGCCAGAACGTGGCCGAGCAAGTCGGCCGGCGGCGCGAGGATGCTATGGAAGTGGTCCATGTGGAAACCGGGAAAGGGATTTCGTGACAGCCATGCCGGATATTTCTCCCATCCAGGCCGCGACCGGCATTGCGTTGCAGCAATATCTAACCGTGGCGGCGATCCTGTTCACGCTCGGCGTTTTTGGAATCTTCCTCAACCGGAAGAACGTCATCATCATCCTGATGTCGATCGAGCTGATGCTGCTCGCAGTCAACATCAACCTCGTGGCGCTTTCGGCCTATCTGAACGACATCACCGGCCAGATTTACGCGCTCATCGTGCTGACGGTGGCCGCTGCCGAGGCCGCGATCGGGCTCGCCATCGTTGTGATCTATTTCCGGAACCGCGGCTCCATCGCCGTTGACGACATCAACTCAATGAGGGGCTGAGGCGATGTATCCAGCCATTGTCTTTATGCCCTTGGCGGGGGCTTTGATCGCGGGCCTCTTTGGCCGCATCTTGGGCGACAGGGTCTCAGGTGTGCTGACGAGCCTGCTCGTGCTCGCGGGCGCGGTGCTCTCGTGGATCGCCTTCTATAAGGTGGGCATCGAGGGCGAGGACGCCCACATCGCGCTTCTGCCTTGGATCGGCGTGGGCGATTTGCAGACCTCCTGGGCGCTGCGCATCGATACGCTGACCGCCGTGATGCTCGTAGTGGTGAACACCGTCTCCGCGCTCGTGCACATCTACTCGATCGGCTACATGTCGGAGGACGACCGCCAGCCGCTCTTTTTCGCGGAACTGTCGCTCTTCACCTTTGCGATGCTCGCGCTCGTGACCGCGGATAATTTCGTGCAGCTCTTCTTCGGCTGGGAAGGCGTTGGGCTCGCTTCCTACCTGCTGATCGGCTTCTGGTATCACCGGCCCTCGGCAAATGCGGCTGCGATCAAGGCCTTCGTGGTCAACCGCGTCGGCGATTTCGGCTTCGCGCTCGGCATCTTCGCGGTTTTCTACGTCTTCCGCGACGTCAACTTCGATACGGTCTTCGCCGCGGCGCGCGAGAAGCAATCGCTGATGCTTCCCGTTTTCGGCTATCAAGCGGACGCGCTGACCGTAATCTGCCTCTTGCTCTTCATGGGCGCGATGGGCAAGTCGGCGCAGTTCCTGCTGCACACCTGGCTACCGGACGCGATGGAAGGCCCGACGCCTGTCTCGGCACTCATCCATGCCGCCACCATGGTGACGGCAGGCGTCTTCATGGTCGCCCGGCTCTCCCCGCTGTTCGAGCTTTCGCCCACCGCGCTTTGGGTCGTCACCATCGTTGGCGCGACGACGGCATTTTTCGCGGCCACCGTTGGCGTTGCGCAGAACGACATCAAACGCGTCATCGCCTACTCGACCTGCTCGCAGCTCGGCTACATGTTCGCAGCGCTTGGGCTTCGCGCCTACAGCGCCGGCATTTTCCACCTCTTCACCCACGCCTTCTTCAAGGCGCTCTTGTTCTTGGGGGCAGGGTCAGTCATCCATGCGCTGCATGGTGAGCAGGATTTGCGGCAGATGGGCGGGCTGCGCAAAGCCATTCCGTTCACTTTTTTCATGATGCTGGCGGGCACACTCTCGCTCACGGGCTTCCCCTTCACGGCGGGGTATTTCTCCAAGGACGCGATCATCGACGTCGCCCACAACTCCCATGCTCAAGGCGCGCTCTATGCCTTCTGGGCCTTGATCGCAGCCGCCTTCCTGACTTCCTTCTATTCCTGGCGCCTCATCTTCATGGCCTTCTTCGGCAAGCCTCGCGACGAACATGCTTTCGAGCATGCGCACGAGTCTCCTCCGGTTATGACCGTGCCGCTGCTCGTTCTTGCCTTCGGGGCCCTGACCGCCGGCTATATCTTCGCACCCTACTTCATTGAGGAGCTTTACGCCAAATTCTGGCGCGGCGCGCTTTTTACCTTGCCGGACAATACCGTCCTCACCGAGAGCCAGGCCGGTGAATCGCTTTTGATGAAATGGCTGCCATCGTTCATGATGGTCGGCGGCTTTATACTCGCCTACATCTCCTATATCGCTGTGCCTGGGCTCCCGGCCTGGACGGTGCGCAATTTCAAGCCGATCCACGCCTTCCTCTACCATAAGTGGTATTTCGACGAGCTGTACGATCTCATCTTCGTCCGGCCCCTGGCCTGGCTCGCCCGCGTGCTTTGGATCTACGGTGACGGAGCGATTATCGACGGTCTCGGCCCCGATGGCGTCGCCGCGCGCGTTACGGGAATGGCCAAGCGTGCGGTCCGGTTCCAGACCGGCTACGTCTCCCAATACGCGTTTGTCATGCTGATCGGCGTGGCAGTACTTGTCTCCTATTTCGCTTATCAATTCCGAGGGGCTCTGTTCAACCTATGAAGTGGCTTCTCCTCGACACCGTTCAGCCCATGACCTGGCCCATTCTTACGACAATCATCGTTCTTCCGCTGGTTGGCGCCCTTCTTCTCGTAATCTTGAGGGGGGACGATGAGGCGGCGAAGCGAAATGCGCGCTGGATCGCGCTATGGACCACGCTGATCACGCTCGGCCTCTCGCTGGTGCTGGTGGTCCGGTTCGATCCTGCCAACCCCGGTTTTCAATTTGTCGAGCACCGGCCATGGCTCAGCGACAAGATCACCTATTACGTGGGTGTCGATGGGCTTTCTTTGCCCTTCGTGATCCTCACGACCTTTTTGATGCCGATCTGCATCCTGGCAAGCTGGCGCTCTATCACGGTTCGCGTGAAGGAATACATGATCGCGTTCCTGCTGCTCGAAACGCTGATGGCCGGCGTGTTCGCTTCGCTAGACTTGGTTCTTTTCTATCTGTTCTTCGAGGGCGGCCTGATCCCGATGTTCATCATTATCGGCGTCTGGGGCGGGGCGCGCCGGGTTTATGCGAGCTTCAAGTTCTTCCTCTATACGCTCTTGGGCTCCCTTCTGATGCTGCTCGCGATCCTCGCCATGTACGGACAGGCCGGCACGACCGAGATCCCAACGCTTCTGAAATTCCACTTTTCCGAGAATCTGCAGACCTGGCTCTTCTTCGCGTTCCTGGCCTCTTTTGCCGTGAAGCTGCCGATGTGGCCGGTCCACACCTGGCTCCCGGACGCTCACGTTGAGGCGCCCACGGCCGGCTCCGTGATCCTGGCGGCAATCCTTTTGAAGATGGGCGGTTACGGCTTCTTGCGGTTCCTCTTGCCCATGTTCCCCGCAGCATCGGTGAGCTACGCGCCGCTGATGTACGTGCTGGGCGTGACGGCGATTATTTACACCTCCCTTGTCGCCTTCGCTCAGAAGGATATGAAGAAGCTCATCGCCTATTCGTCGGTCGCGCATATGGGTTTCGTCACGATCGGCGTTTTCTCCGGCACGGAGACGGGAGCCCAGGGCGCGGTCTTCCAGATGATCAGCCACGGCATCGTTTCCGGAGCGCTCTTCCTAAGCGTCGGCATCGTCTACGACCGCATCCATACCCGTGAGATCGCTGCCTATGGCGGCCTCGCCGACCGGATGCCGGTCTACGCCTTCATGTTCATGGTCTTTACTATGGCCAATGTCGGCCTTCCGGGCACGAGCGGCTTCATTGGGGAGTTCCTGTCGCTGCTCGGCACCTTCCGGGCCAACTCGGTCGCGGCTTTCTTCGCCACCTTCGGCATCATCCTGTCGGCAGTCTATGCGCTGACGCTCTATAGGCGTGTGGTGTTCGGCAAGCTCGAAAAGCCGTCGCTTGCCGGCATTACCGATATGTCCGCGCGTGAGATCGGCATCATGGCGCCGCTCGTCGTGCTGACGCTTCTTTTGGGCTTCTATCCAAAGCCCGTGTTCGACACCGCTTCCGGCGCTGTGAACGCCATGATCGCGCCTTACCAGCAAGCGGTGGCTGCGCGTCAAGCCATGAGCGCCGCGCCTGTCATCGCACAACTTCAGAAATAGGGCACAGCAGAGATGCTCAACGATTACGCGCCAATCTTTCCTGAGCTTTTCATCGTGCTGGCCTCGATGGTTCTCCTGCTTTGGGGCGTCTTCCACCGCTACGAAGCGGGCTTCAGCATCGGCATCGTGTCGATCCTGGTGCTGGCGGGCGCGGCAATCCTGATCGCGGGCCAGACGCAGGCGACGGAAGAGCTCTTCAACGGCGCCTTCGTGAACGACAGCTTTGCGCGCTTCATGAAGATCCTGACGCTCGCGGGCTCGGCCTTCGCGATAGTGCTTTCCTTCGATTACATGCGGCGCGAGCGGCTTTTGCGGTTCGAATATCCGGTGCTGATCCTGCTCTCAACCGCAGGGATGATGCTGACCATTTCGGCAAACGACCTCATTTCGCTCTATCTGGCACTCGAGTTCCAAAGCCTCGCGCTCTACGTGCTCGCCGCGTTCCATCGCGACCGCTTGCGCTCCACGGAGGCGGGCCTCAAATATTTCGTGCTGGGCGTTTTATCCTCGGGGTTTTTGCTCTACGGTTCCTCGCTCGTGTACGGCTTCACCGGTCACACGGGATTCGCCCAGATCGCCGAAACGGTGCACACGTGGTTGCAAGCAAACGGCGCTCCTCCCATCGGCTTCGTCTTCGGCCTAGTCTTCGTGCTGGCAGGCCTTGCCTTCAAGATCGCGGCGGTGCCTTTCCATATGTGGACGCCAGACGTCTACGAGGGCTCGCCGACCCCGGTCACGGCCTATTTCGCAGCAGCGGCGAAGATGTCGGCGATGGCCATGGTCATTCGGATGATCCTCGGGGCTTTCCCCGATTCCGCGGCGCAGTGGCAACAAATCGTCATTGCGATCTCTGTGGCCTCCATGGCGCTCGGCGCCTTTGCCGCAATCGGCCAGCAGAACATCAAGCGCCTCCTCGCTTATTCCTCCATCGGCCACGTGGGGTACGCCCTGATCGGCCTCGCCGCCGCAGCGCCGCTTGCGGGCGTGCCGGTTGAAGAGGGTGTGCGAGTGCAGACCCTGGGCGTTTCGAGCGTCCTTATTTACCTCACGATCTATCTTGCCATGACGCTTGGCAGTTTCGCCTGCGTTCTTGCCATGCGCAAAAGCCACACCTTCAGCGAGTCGATCTCCGATCTGGCCGGCATATCCAAAGAGAAGCCGCTGTTTGCTTTCCTGTTTGCAATGCTGCTGTTTTCATTGGCAGGCGTGCCGCCGCTCGCCGGCTTCTTTGCCAAATTCTATGTCTTCGAAGCCGCGATCAAGGCGGGTCTTTGGTGGCTTGCCGTCATTGGCGTGGTCCTGTCGGTCGTGGGCGCCTATTATTATTTGCGCATCGTGAAAATCATGTATTTCGACGAGCAGGGCGCTGCCTTCGATTCCATCCCGGCCTCGGTGCAACTGACGCTTGGCGTGTCGTCGGCCTTCGTAATCCTGTTTTTCCTCACCCCAAGCACGCTCAAGGCCGCCGCAGATTTGGCCTCGCGCTCGCTTTTCTGAGCCGTGGCCCCCGAAAGAAGCGCGCCGCCCGTCCTCTATTTCGACAGCCTCAATTCGACCAATGAGGAGGCGCTGCGTCAGCTTGGGCGGGGATGCGATACCCCACTTTGGATAGTTGCCGGGGAGCAGAGCCGTGGGCGCGGCCGGAGCGGCAGGCGGTGGCAATCTCCAAAAGGGAATCTCTATGCGAGCCTGCTTTTGAGGCTGAATGTCAGCGCGGTTATTGCGACAGAGCTCTCCTTCGTTGCCGCGCTCGCCGCCTACGATGCAATTTCAAGCCAGCTTTCTTCGGAACAGCTTGCGGCCTTAGCACTCAAATGGCCCAACGACGTCATGCTCAAGGGCTCCAAGATCGCGGGAATTCTAATCGAGAGCCTCGCTGACCCAAAGGGCAGCGGACTTGCGGCGATCATCGGCATCGGCATCAATGTCAGCGCTGCGCCGCCGGACACGGGCCGGCCCGTGGCGGCGCTCAATGCGCCTCCTGCCGATTGCGCCCGCGTATTCAGTGCACTCGCCGCTGCCTTTGAAACCTGGCGCAGCCGCTGGAACGAGGGCAAAGGTTTTGCCAGCGTCAGGGAAGCATGGCTTGCCCGGGCCCATAAGCCGGGCGAGCCGATCACCGTCCATTTGTACGGTTCCGCGATTCGAGGTACGTTTCGGGGCGTCGATGCGAGGGGCGCGCTTCAACTCGAAACATCTGGGGGGGTTGTCATAACGTTAACGGCGGGCGACATTTATCCTGACGCCCAAGGCTTACCGGCAACCGAGCCAGAAAACTAAGAAGCAGGACACCATACAAAGCATGTCAACGACAGGAATGCCTGCCAATACCGAACTTGTGTTCTTGCCTCTGGGCGGAATCGGCGAAATCGGTCTCAACGTTTATCTCTATGGCATCGGCCCCGCCGAGGACCGGCAGTGGCTGATGATCGATTGCGGGATCACCTTCCCGGACGACAACGAGCCCGGGGTGGATGTTGTGCTGCCCGATTTGCGTTTCATCGAGGAGGAGAGGAAAAGCCTCGCCGGCATCCTCATCACGCACGCGCATGAGGATCACATCGGGGCGGTCGCCGAGATGTGGCCGCGCCTTCGCGCTCCCGTTTACGCGACCAAATTTGCGGCGCATCTCCTGCGGGGCAAGCTGCAGGAACACTCCCATCGCGATGAAGTACCAATCGTAGAGATGGCGCAAAATACGCGGTTCAATATCGGCCCTTTCGATGTCGATCTGGTAACGGTTTCTCACTCCATCCCCGAATGTAACGCGGTCTTTTTGCGTACCGCGGTAGGCAACGTGCTGCATACCGGAGACTGGAAATTCGACGACACACCGGGCTTTGGCGATCCAACCGACGAGGCCAAGCTCGCGAGGCTGGGCGAGGAAGGCGTGCGGGTGCTCGTCTGCGATAGCACCAACGCCCTTCTCGATGGCGTAAGCGCCACGGAGGAGGCTGTCGCGGAGAACTTGAAGGTTGTCATCGGGAAGGCAAAAGGCCGGATAGCGATCACGGCCTTCGCTTCCAACGTCGCCCGGCTCATCGCCATTGCCGAGGGAGCGCGTGCGGCTGGCCGCGAGCTCGTGCTTGTCGGCCGCGCGATGCACCGGATTACAGAGGCCGCCCGCGAGACTGGCCTTTGGCCCGAGCATTTGACCTATCTCGATCAGGAAAACTTCGGCAGCATCCCGCGCGACAAGGTTGCGGCGCTCATCACAGGCAGCCAGGGTGAAAACCAGGCAGCGCTCGCCCGCATTGCCAGGGGCGAGCACCCCTTCGTGAAATTCGACCGCGGCGACAGCATCGTGTTCTCCTCGCGGACCATCCCCGGCAATGAGGCCGGGGTGATCCGCATCCAAAACCAGCTCGCCGAGCGCGGCATCACCATCGTAACCGAGGCGCCGGACGGCGCCATCCATGCCTCCGGTCATCCGCGGCGGGGCGAACTCACGCGCATGTACCGGCTCACGCGGCCGCATTACGTGCTTCCGATGCACGGCGAGCCGCGTCATCTCGAGGGCCACTCTGCATACGCAGAGGCCCACGGGATCATGGCCATACGCGGCGTGCGCGATGGCCGGCTTTTCATCTGGGACCGGGCGATCCGCACCTAATCGATGGCGACGTGCCCATCGGGCGCCTCTACCGGGATGGCAATCTTGTTCTGCAGGCGGGAGATCCCGCCATCATCCAGCGCAAGCGCCTTTCCTGGAACGGCCATGTGGCGGTCTCTGTCGTCATCCAGCGCAATGGCGAGATGGCGTCCGATCCAGAAGTCGATGTAACAGGGGTCCCGGTCTGCGATGCAAACGGGCTCGATATGGGCGAACGCGCGTTGAGCGCGGTCTATAATGCGGTCGAGAGCATCCCGCGCGCCAAACGCAAGGACCGGGAGCTGATCCGCGACGCCATCAAGCGCTCCGTCCGTGCCGAGATGAAGCTTGTTTGGGGCAAGAAGCCCATCTGCTCGGTTTTGGTTTCCATTCTTTAGCCTGTCTGCTCTTACTAAAATCGCGATGAAGTCCTTCCTCACTCTGTCTCTCTCCCCGCGAGCTCGCCAAGGCGAGCTCGCAACTCAGCGTGGCCACATCCGCAAGCGGATGCGGCTGGGAGAGACGACGCCCGAAACTCCCTCTCCCCTCGGGGACAGGGTCGGGGTGAGGGGGCTTGTGCCGCTTCGCAAAACCAAGACAAACGCTAGCCGCTTAGCAGGAGACGAACATGATTGGCCGATTGAACCATGTCGCTATTGCCGTGAAGGACATGGCCGCCGCTGCCGCCGTTTATCGCGACACTTTGGGTGCCACCGTCTCCGAGGCCGTGCCGCAGGCGGAGCACGGGGTTTCGACCATATTCATCACCTTGCCGAACACTAAGATCGAGCTGCTGGAGCCGCTCGGCGCGAACTCGCCCATCGCGAAATTCCTGGAACGGAACGCCGACGGCGGCATCCACCACATCTGCTATGAGGTCGACGATATCATCGCCGCGCGCGATCGTTTGGTCGCGAAGGGCGCGCGGGTTCTGGGCTTGGGCGAGCCGAAAATTGGGGCGCATGGGAAGCCCGTGCTCTTCCTGCACCCGAAGGATTTTTGCGGCACGCTCGTGGAGCTGGAGCAGGCTTAGCGAAACGCTTCACTATGTTATGAATTCGCGAAAACCGTTACCGTCTCGATTACTGGATTCCCGCTTGCGCGGGAATGACAATAAATCGATCAGCGCTAACGTGCTTTGGTGTTGTTCGCCTCCGCATAGGCGAGCGCCGATGCAAGAAGATCCCCGATCTTGTCCAGTTCGCCGCCTTCGAGCATGATCCATTCGCGCATCTTTGCCTTGCCGTATGGTGTGAAGCGCACTGCGCGCCCGGACGCAAGCGTCGCATTGGCCTGTTCCTCCGGGACCTTCAGCCCGATCTTATCGCCATAGACGCAGGCCGCCATTTTCCGCCCGTGAAAGGCTGCAGGGCAACCGAACATGGAGCCGCCACGTACATCGGGATCGATCGCGCGTGCGAAACCGAGAAGTGCCTCGAATAGCTTCTTGTCATGCTTTACCGGCGCATCCTGCATTCGAGGCCTCTCATGTACGTTGCTTCCGTGTTCTCATGGCCCGGCTTGATCGGGCCGACCAGGGTCACATGCAATGATTCGATAGTTAGCTGGGTGGCCAAGTCAAGCGCGGCCATGTCGTGTAGAGGTTTGCCGCCGTCTATGCCCTATTTCATGGTGACGGCTGCGGAATGGGCTGTTCGCCTGAGCTAAAATCGCCTATTCCAGAAGCATGAGCTTTCACGGCATTCTTCCATCCCAGGCAATCGGATCGCTGATCGAAACCGGAGCGATTTCGGCGGCAAAGCCGGTTCTGCCCGGGCAGGTACAGCCGGCCAGCCTCGATCTGCGGCTTGGAACCCGCGCCTTTCGCCTGCGCGCAAGTTTCATGCCGGGCCCTGTCGCAACGACTGCCGAGCAGATCGAGCGCTTCGTTCTCCATACCATCGACTTGAGCCACGGCGCGGTTCTGGAAACCGGCTGCGTGTATCTGGCTGAGATCGAAGAGCATCTCGCGCTGCCGCCCGGCGTGCGCGGGGTTGCCAACCCGAAAAGCTCCACCGGCCGGCTAGACGTGTTCACCCGCATGATCGCGGACCACGCGCCCGGCTTCGACCAAACCACCGCCGGATACAATGGGCGGCTCTATTTGGAGATTTGCCCGCAGACCTTTCCGATCTTGGTAAGGCCCGGTTCCAGGCTTTCGCAAATCCGCTTTCGCGGCACGGAAGCGCGGGAAGCGCCCGCGGCGGAGAGCCATCCGCGCGAGGCAGTTCTTTCGGTCGATCTTTCGGGGGGCGGACCCTATCCTTTGATCGGCTACCGGGCGAAGCGGCACACCGCCGTCATCGATGTCGACCGGGCCGGCGCCTACGACGTGGAGGAGTTTTGGGACCCGCTCCTCGTCACGCCGCAAAAGCTTCTGATCCTCGATCCGGATGAGTTCTACATCCTCGCGTCGAAGGAAACTGTGAGCGTGCCGCCGGCCTACGCCGCGGAGATGGAGCCGTTCAATGCGCTGATGGGCGAATTCCGCGTGCACTATGCGGGCTTTTTCGACCCGGGCTTCGGCATGGCGGCGGCCGGCGGTGAGGGAAGCCGCGCCGTTTTGGAGGTGCGCAGCCACAAGGTGCCGTTCATCCTGGAGGATGGGCAGGTGATCGGCAGGCTCATTTATGAGCCGCTTACCGCCCTACCGGCACAGCTCTACGGGCAAGACATCGGTTCCCATTACCAGGCGCAGGCGCTGAAGCTGTCGAAACATTTCCGTCCATCCAGTCCGTGAAGCTTCAGCCGGGCCTGCCTATAGCGAAACGCGATTAAATTTCCTATTTATATCCTGCAAGTATCGGCAGGACGCAGAGGGCTTTTCATGATTATGCTTCGAAAAACCGCCGCCAGAGCCCTGGCAGGTGCCATGGTCATCACCTGTTTTCTGACCGGACCGGAGACAGCATTCGCGGTGCAGCCAATGCAGCCGCAACAGCCGAGAATATTCACTCCAAGTTGCGCCGCAGCGCCTCGATGCGTCCAACACATCTGTCTTCGGATGGGGCGTTGCTCGTTTGGCAGCCACTCCATGCCGATGGGCTGCCTGATATACGCCTGCAAGCGCTCGGTGCATTAGTGGCACTGGAGCAGCCGGCTCAGTTCGCGGCGCCGCCCAGATAACGCACCGCGCCGGTTGTCATAGCCCCGCCGATCACGCAAGGAATGCCCGCTTCAACTTGGCCCGCCGCTGCGAGGCCAAGACAGCTGAATGAAAGAGCCGCCTCTCCAATCGAGCCCCAGGTCGCGAGATCGCGCGACGAGCCGGGGCCTTTCTTCTTCAACTCTTCGAGTGCTGCGACCGCTTCCTTGCCAAGACGGCCGGTATCGACCAGCTCGGCGGCTTCGATCACTTCGGCCAGAACCGGCTTCACTGGCTTCGACTGGCGCTCTTGCAGCCGTTTCAGGAGGCCGAGCAATTCGGCGTCTCTGGCTGCGTTCGAAGCAAGCGTGAATTTTGCCATGCTGCCGATGGTGAGCTTTTCGACATTGTCGCGCTCTTTTACCCAAGGAAGAAGCACCACGATTTGCGCGATCGCGCCCTCGCTGCCCGATGCGTAATAAATGCCCCAAAGGGCGTCGATCAGCTCGGGAGAAGACTGGAACGTGATTTGGCGCTTGACCGGCTCGGAACTGCCCCAGAACATTTCGCCGGTGAAAAACCGCTTTACCTTGCCGCTTTTGGGGGCAGGTTCAAGCGGTACTTGATTGAGGGGTGGCAGGTCGCCGTCGAGATATTTTTGCGCCATCACCTGGCGCTCAGGCAGGCGAAGGGCAAGCGCGCGCATCAGGTCCTTCCATTGCGGCAGGCCGGAATAAGCGAGCGCCCGGATGACGATCCATTGATCTTCGAAGGGCAGCGGCAGGGTCTTCTCGATCAGCGTCCATGCCTTGGTTGGGTTGGAGCCCAAGACGCCCGCGTAAAAGCCCACGTAGACGCCCGAGGTGTCCGGGTCTTTGATCGTGCCGCGCTGGCTAAGTGCCTGGATCACGGCGGGGACCGCTATGGGGGTGGGCTTCGCCCGGTAAGTCTTGATCCATTTCAGTACCACATCCGGGGCACCCGAAAGGGTAGGCGCCATGGGCGCGGCTAGCACCGGTTGCAGCATCAAGAACGTGGCGATGAAGACAAATAGGCGGCGCATAAGCTCCTCTGGCACAGCTTGCCCGGCCAATGTGGCCAAGCGGATACGGTGCAAGAGCTTAATGGGGCTGACGTGGCCTTTTTGTGGAAGAGAAGCGAAAGCGAGGCTATCGCCCGCTGTCAATCTTGGAAATTACGCAGCACGGCGTCGAGCAGCCCAGGAAATCGCGCGTCAATGGCCGCCTTACGCAAGCTTGAGATGAAGCATACGCCCTCTTTTCGCTGCGCAATGAGCCCCGCCTCACGCAAGATCCGGTAATGATGCGATTGCGTTGATTTGGCGATGTCCAGGCCCGTCACCGCCGCGTAGCAGGCAAGCTCCCCCTTCTCCGCCAAGTTTCTGACAATGTGTAGCCGCACGGGATCGCTCAGCGCGTAGAGCACCGTTTCCAGCCGCAATGGCGCCTCAAAGAGCATGTCCTGGCTCATGCCGCAAAGATGGCGTCGCCTTAGATAAGTTCAACGGTTCAATCTTAATGAACCAAGGGATGGAGCTGTGGAATTTTATCGCGGCTGCGATCCGGAGGAACGCTCCTGCGCTCCAAGAAGATCTCCTCGCGCACCTGAGCGTAACTCAGTACGGAGAACAGCACCGTGCTGACGTCCAAGGATCACGATAAGGAAGCCCGCAGAATAGCCAAGAGCAGCGACGGGGTGGCTCCAATCCGAGGGCGGCAGATAGGCCGCAAGTGCGGCCTGCGCGATGAATGAAAAGCCGATGGAGATGCCCGCAGCGACTCCGGACCACCAAAGAGACGCGAGCGGCCTCGTCAGCTCCCTCTCGCCCTCGCGCCGGACGATCTCATAGACGACCGGGGCCCTGGGACGCTGGGACTCCTCGACGACGGTTTGCTCTTTATCGAGAGCGCCACCTCCGGCTCAGGCGCGTCACCCTCGCCGAACGGATCCGATCGTTGCTCCAACTGCTATCCAGGCCCTAAAGATGGCCTTCCTTTTGTTGTTTTGCCGTCTTTCCTTCGCGCTCCTTCTTCTTTGTGCGCGCCAGATACTCCCGATTTTTCTTCGGGCTTTCCTGGTTGGTTGCTCCCGCTTCATGGAGGGCGATTGCCACCGCTTGCCTGCGGCTTTTCACGGGCTTGCCCGTGCCGGTCTCGATCTCGCCGTGTTTATATTCGTGCATGACACGGCCGACCGTTTCTTTCTGTCCCTTCGATTCTTTAGGCATGACTCTTCTCCTCTCGCCTGTGAAGACGGCGAGAGGATCGAAAGTTCCGCAGGCAACATTTAGTGAGCGATTACGCAGAATCCGGACGGCGGGTGGGGCGCCGGCCATCCAGCTGCACAAGGTTATCAGCTCCGGGCCGGGACGCGGCAGCGATCGCAGTGCCGACTGCGCGGCTCAGATCCTCAAGCTGATAGGGCTTGCGGACGAGCACAAACTCCTCACCGACCGAAGCCGGAATCCGGCTGTAGCCTGTGACCAGCACAATCGGCATTCCGGGCTGCATCTTTCTGATTTCTTGCGCAAGGTCGATACCGTCCATTCCCGCCATGACGATATCGCTCACCACGAGCGCGTATTTCTCGCGCTCGACGGCCTTGAGAGCCGGCGGGGCGCTATCCATCGTGTCGACTTCATAGCCGAGTTCCTGCAGGTAGAGCGCACTTACCTCCAGCACATCGCGGTTGTCGTCCACCAGAAGCGCCTTGCCGCCGCCAATGACTTGATTCGCCGCCCCAGTCACTCGCTCCGGCAGCGTCTTTGCGCGGGGCAAATAAAGGGTGACGCGCGTTCCCTGGCCCAGTTTGCTTTCAATCGTGACGGTTCCGCCCGACTGATGCGCGAAGCCATGGACCTGGGACAGGCCAAGCCCGGATTCCTTGGTTCCCCCTTTTGTCGTAAAAAACGGATCGAAAACTCGGGGAAGGATCTCCTCTGGGATTCCGGTCCCCGTATCCGCAATGGTGATGGCGACAAAATCGCCTTCAAGCTGATCCGGGCTGTCCTCCCGCTTGAATTCCACGTTCTCCGCGGTGATGGTGATCACGCCGCCATCGGGCATTGCGTCGCGGGCGTTGAGCGTAATGTTGAGCAATGCGAGCTCAAATTCGCTGACGTCGGCCTTCACGCTCCAGATATGGGCCGGTACATCGGCTATCAGCTTTGGCTTATCTGCGCTGGAGCTGCCAAGCATTTTACTGAATGCCTCGATGCGCTCGCCAATGCCAGTCACGACGGGGTTCAAGGTCTGCCGGCGCGAAAAGGTGAGCAGCTGCCGCGTCAGCGATTGGCCCTTCTCGACGGCAAGCTCTATCGCTTCGATGGCGCGCACGCCCTTGGGGTCTTGCCCCGCCAGTTTCTTCAGGGTCTGGCTAAACCCGCCAACGACCATCAGGAGATTGTTGAAGTCGTGTGCGACGCCGCCAGTGAGATGGCCGAGCGCTTCCATCCGCTGCGCGCGTCCGGTGTATTCCTGAGCTTTTTGAAGGGCGATCTCGGCATCGCGCTTAGCGGTTATGTCTTGCGTGATCTTGGCGAAGCCGGCAAGGTTGCCGTCCTCGCCTATGATTGGGTGGATGATCACGTTCGCCCAATAACGTTCGCCGTTCTTGCGGACGCGCCAGCCCTGCGCTTCGAACCGGCCCTCCACCGCTGCGCTCTGCAAAGCGCGTGCAGGCAAGCCCGCCGCCCTGTCGCGCTCCGTATAGAAGCGCGAGAAGTGCTGGCCGATGATTTCACCGCGAGCATATCCCTTGATGCGCTTCGCTCCGGTGTTCCAGCTGATTACGATCCCATTGGGATCGAGCATAAAAAGCGCGTAGCCGGTCACGCTTTCCAGAAACAGGCGGAAGTTGCGCTCGCTTTCGCGAAGAGCTTCGTGAGCAGCCTTCCGCTCGGAAATGTCTCGTGCGATATCGGCAAATCCGATGAACTCGCCGTTGCCGTCCCGGATCGCATTTATTACGACCGACGCCCAGAACCGGCTGCCGTCCTTGCGGATGCGCCAGCCTTCGGACTCGTAGCGGCCTTCGCGCCCGGCGATTTCCAGCACGCGCCAGGGGAGTCCGGAGGCGCGGTCTTCCCTTGTGTAAAACCGTGAGAAGTGCTGACCCACAATTTCGTGAGGTTCGTAACCCTCGATGCGCCGCCCGCCGGAATTCCAATTGGTAACGAGCCCGCTGGGATCGAGCATGCAGATGGCATAATCTTGCACACTCTCTACGAGGAGCCTGAAACGGCGTTCGCTTTCAAGCAACGCTTCACGGACTGCGATCCGGCTGGTGATGTCACGAGCGATTACGGTAAAGCCGGCTGGGAAGCCGGAAGCATCGCGAACTGGATCGACAGCCAGGCTCGCGAGGAACCGGCTCCCATCTTTACGTACTTGCCAGCTCTCGCTCTGGGAATGGCCCTCCAGGCTCGCCTCTTGCAAAAGCTTGGTTGGCGTCCCTGCCGCTTGTTCCTCTCCGGTGAAGAAGCGGGAGAATTGCTGTTCCATAATCTCGGCCGCGGGATACCCCATGATTTTTTCCGCGCCGGGCGTCCAGCTTGCGACAGACCCGTCTTGGCAAAGCATATAAATGGCATAGCTCGTGATGGAGCCGGCCAGCAATTTTAGCCGCTCGTTTTCGCTCAACGCGGACAGGGCCGCGCCTTTGCTCAAGCTTTCGCTGCCGCCAATTTGATTATTACTGCCGGCCATCATACCCGAACTTTTGTGACATATGCCGAGCGCAGTTTTAACTAACCGCTAGGTTGGGTGTTCAAGGATAAAACTCGCGGCGCCTCATTGCAACCGTTTCGAGATGCGAATTAAGTCACAGTTAAGCGAGTTGCATCCTGGGAGCGGTTTTAGACTAGCGCAAGCTAAGCGCTTCCACCTTGGCGGCGATGTCCTCTACCCTCCAGCCCAGCTTGCGGCGCCAGTTGGGCCTCTCGCGGTCGGTGCCTGGAAGGTTGACGGCTGTGGCTTCGCCGGCAAGATCGTCGATCTGCGGGATGGCGATGAGCGACGGCGTGCGGCCGATGAAAGCGTGCGCCGCCGCGATGATAGAAGGGAGCGGCGTATTCCCGTCCTCAAGCCCGATTGCCCGCAAAAACGCCTGCCTTGCGACCTCGCGTTCTTGCCGTGCCGCGGTGGCCGCCTGGGACGAAATCAGACCAAGCGCCTCTTTCTCGCGAATGTCCTCGCCCTCCCACCAACCCGTGATGGTGGGCAGGTCGTGGGTCGTAACACAGGCGACGGATTTGGCGGGATAGGCCTCCGGCGGCTTAAAATCCTGGCCGTCTCGTTCAAACCACATGACGCGATAGCTCAAAATATTTGCCGCATCCATCGTGGCGCGAAAATCCGGGGGCACTGTGCCAAGGTCTTCGCCAACCACAAGGCACTTCGCCCGCACGCTCTCAAGAGCAAGTTCGGCGATGAGCTCGCTCTCCGGAAAGGCAAGATAAGCGCCTTCATCGGCGTTCGCGCCGGACGGAATGACAAAAAGGCGCGTGAGGCCCATCGCATGATCGATGCGCAAGGCGCCTGCATGCGCCATGTTCGCGGCAAGCACTTCCCTGAAAAGCCGGTAGCCCGAGGCGCGCCAAGCCAGTGGATTGGGCGCCTTGAGGCCCCAGTTCTGCCCGCCCTCCGCGAAGGGATCGGGCGGAGCGCCAATTGCGGTTGAGCGCAGGAACTGGTCGGAATTGGCCCAAACCTCGGAGCCATCTGGAGCCGCCCCCACAGCGAGATCCCGGTAGAAGCCTAGCCATGACTTGGCCCTGTTCGCGCGCGCAGCGGCTTCACCCAGCTGGCGGGCTGCCAGCCATTGCAGATAGAGGTGAAAACGAACGAGTGCGCTGTGTTCTTGTGAGAACGCGGCCAGCGCGTCCGGCTCCCCGTCCCGCAATCCGGCGGGCCAATCCTGCCATCCATTACCTTTTAGGGTCTCGCTGATTGCCTCAAAGGAAGCGAAAGCTTCGAGGCTCCTTCCGCCACGGACTACGAAGGCTTCAAAGCCGGGGCCGGTGGCGGCACTTGAAGAGCACTCGCAGAGAACCTCAAAATCGGCGAAGCTGGCTTCCAGGATCTCCCGTTTCAGCGCCCAAACGTCCGAATAATCCACGTTAGGAAGCGCCGAGACTGCGGCTATCCGCCGCGCATGCCGGGCGAGCGCTGCCCTAGCGCGGCTGCCTTCAAGCGCCGTCACATCGATATAGTTCGGATCGAGGAAGCGCCGGTCTGAGGGGTAATAGGGGCTAGCCCGTTCGCGGTCTTGGGAAAAAAGCGCGTGCAACGGGTTAAGGCCTATGGTGGCGGCTCCGGCGTCTGCGGCGATTTCAGCAAGTTCCCCAAGCGTTGTGAAATCGCCCACGCCCTGATCGCCGGACCGGCGCAAGGCATAAAGCTGCGCGGCAATGCCGGACAGAAGCTGGCCGGGCGGTAGCGTTGGCAAAAAGCATTGCCGGGGCGCAACCGTCAGGTTGCAGGCCAGCTCCGGGGCACGCTCGTTGATGATGCGATGGCGGCCAAGAGGCAGAGGCGGCAGCTTTGCAAGCAGCGTTTCCACGCGGCGTCCATCCAGCGCAGTGACGCTTTCAAATTCGAGGCTGCCCGGATCGAGCCGGACCGTTTCCTCGCCGCCATCCTCGAGGTTTACGAGGAGCGCGGTTGGGATGCGGCGGCTGTCAAGCGCCAGGCGCAAGCGGATGGGCTCGCCTTCATATACGGCCAGCGTCGCGGGCAGGAGGCGCCGGTTCTCCCGATCTGCAAGGCGGCTGAGGCTTTCCCGAACCTCTGCATTGCTGCCTGCCGCAAAGCCCATATCGGCGAGCAGCGCCTGTTTCGTTCCCTCGGGAACGGTGTGCTGTGTCCCGAAAATGTCATGCCACTGGGCACTGATACCGGCTGCCTCTGCGAGCCGGTTGAGAAGGTTCGCCGCAGCGCCGCCATTGCCGGTCCAGGTTGAAGCGCCACCAGCCGGCGCGCCGGGCTGTTCCTCCACGGCGGCTACAGACCGCGCCGCGACAGTAAGAACCGCACCGCCGGAATATGTGTTGCCTTTTGCCTCGCCGCCTTCTTGCGCCGTGTCGAGGCAATGGTTCCAGCAATGGCCCGCCCGCGCCTCCGGCAGCACTACATCAAGCGCTTCGCTTCCCGCATGCAGTACCACGAGGACCCGGTCCGCATTCCTTCCGGCTATCTCTGGTGCGTATAGCGCCGCGATAAGCGTGCGCCGGTCCGCGTTCTGCCAATCTTCCTGGTCCATTGGCGCGCCCGCCGCCGTGCGCCACTCTGCATCCGGGATCAGCGTGGCATCGAACGCTTCGCCGGTCAGAAAACGGTCCAGCGTCAGGGCAGGATGACGTTTACGGAATTTCGCCAGGCGCGCGGTGAACGCGGCGAGGGCTTTATCCGCAGCATCCCAATGGAGCCAGGCGGTGGCGTTATCCTGTGCGTAGGCGTTGTTGTTGCCGCCTTGGGAATGACCGCATTCGGCTCCCATTGCGAGCATCGGCGTCCCGCGCGACAGCATCAGCGCCGCCAGAAGGTTGCGCTGATCGCGCCGCCGCGCTGCTAGTATCGCAGGGCCGGCAGCAGGGCCTTCGGTGCCATTATTCCAGGAATAGTTGGCATCGGTGCCGTCGCGGTTGCCCTCGCCGTTTGCCTCGTTGTGCTTGCCTTCGTATGAGACAAGGTCCGCGAGCGTGAAGCCATCGTGCGCCACGATGAAGTTTACGCTGCGCGACGGGGCGCGGCGCGGGGCAAATACGTCCGAGGAGCCGGAAAACCGCGTCACGGCTTCGCCTAACAGCCCCGCATCGCCGCGCCAAAATTTGCGCATGCTATCGCGGAACTTGTCGTTCCATTCGCCCCAGCCGGCAGGAAATCCGCCGATGCGGTATCCGCCCGGCCCCAAATCCCACGGCTCAGCGATTAGCCGCAAGTCGCGCAAAACCGGGTCTTGCGTGATCGCGGTCAGCAGCGGAGCAGCGGCGTCGAAGCCGGTATCGCGGCGGCCCATCGTCGTGGCAAGGTCGAAGCGGAAGCCATCCACGCCGCCAAGCGTCGCCCAGGTTCTAAGCGCATCCATTGCGAGCCGCACCACGGGCGGGCGGTCAAGCGCAAGCGTGTTACCGCATCCGGTATCGTTGATGGGGATAGTCAAGTTTTGCGGTGCGAGCCGGATAATAGGACGCATTATCGAGCCCGCGCTAAGCGATAGGGAAGGGCCGAACTCATCGCCTTCCCCGGTATGGTTAAGCACGGTATCGACGATGACTTCAATTCCCGCCGCCTGGATTGCAGCGACGCTTGCCGCAATCTCCGCCCAGCCGCCCGGCGCCAGGCGAGGATCGGGAGCCATGAGGGTAACGGGGTTATAGCCCCAGTAGTTGCTGAGGCCCGCTGCGTGAAGGTCACGCTCATCGATCCAAGCGGCCGGCGGCATGATCTCGACGCAGGTTACGCCAAGGCCGGCCAAATGCTCGATCGCTGCCGGATGCGCAAGACCCGCGAATGTACCGCGAAGTGCTTCCGGCACAAGGGGGTGCAGTTTCGTGAAGCCCCGGATGTGCAGTTCGTAGATGACGGTCTCGGACCACGGCCTTCGCGAACGCCGCGCCGGTTTCACCGCGGCGGGCTCGATCGCTATGGCCTTGGGCATAAACGGTGCGCTATCGGCCGGGTCCGCGCGTAAATCGCCGGCGCCGGCCTGGTAATCGAGCAGAGCTGGCGCAAAAGCGAAGGGACGGTCCAGCATGAGCGCATAAGGATCGGCGAGAAGCTTGGCCGGATTGAAGCGGTGGCCTTCGGATGGAGCGTAAGGACCATAGGCGCGGAAGCCATAACGCTGTCCGGCAGAGATCCCTTCGAAATGTCCATGAAGCACTTCGCCCGTCCGTGAGGGAAAGCGCAGACGCTCCGTTTCGGTCTCGCCGCTTTCGTCGAACAGGCAAAGTTCCAACGCGGATGCGTGCGCGGAGTAAACCGCGACATTGGCACCGCGCTCGTCGAGCGTCAGGCCCAGCGGCTCCGGCGAGCCTTCGCTAACGCGTCCGCTCACGCGATACTCACGACATTTTTCTTGCCGCTTTCCAGCTTCTCCGGCTCTGCTTCTGGTCTGTTCAGATCACCTAGCTCTGCTTTCGGTCTTTCCAGATCGCTTAGCTTCGCTCGCGGTCCTTCATGATCGGCCAGCTCTGCTTGCAGTCCTTCCAGATCAACTAGCTCCTCCTGCGGTCTTTTCAGATCGACTAGTTGCGCCTGTGGTCTGCCCACAGCGGCTGGTTGCGCTTGCGGTCTTTTCGCATCGGCTAGGTCTGCTTGCCGTTTTCCCGGATCGACTGGCTCTGCTTGTGGTATTTCCGTATCAGCTAGCTCAGTCTGCGTTCTTTCCGCATCGGCCAGTTCTGCCTGTTCGGATCACCTAGCTCTCTTCGATCTTCCCAGACCCTGTCTCTGCGGCCGTTCGCGATCTGCCTGATCTACTAGCTCCTCCTTCGGTCTTTTCAGATCGACTAGTTGCGCCTGCAGTCTGCCACAGCGGCTAGTTGCGCTTGCGGTCTTTTCGCATCGGCTAGGTCTGCTTGCCGTTTTCCGGATCGACTGGCTCTGCTTGTGGTATTTCCGTATCAGCCAGCTCAGTTTGCGTTCTTTTCGCATCGGCCAGCTCTACCTGCGGTATACCTCGATCCTCCAGCTCCGCTTGCGGTCGTTTCCTGCTCTGCTCTCGGTCTTTCCGCTTGCTGAGCTTTCGGTGCTTCCAGATCGGCTGGCTCGGACTGCGGTGTTTCCAAATCGCCAAACTCTGCTAGGGGTTTGTACAATTCCCGGTAAAGGGCGGCATAGCGCCGCGCCGGCGGCGCCAGGAAACGTCGGTTGTCATGCCGTTCTTCTGCATGGTTCGCCATGTGGGCCGGTCGCGGAACAGCCGAGCGGCTTTCGCCAGCGCTCCCGCCAGATTGTCACTCGTGACCGGAGAGAACTGCAGCCCGGTCGCCGCGCCCGCGGTAAGCGCCATCTCATTGGCGTCGATAATCGTGTCACAGAGGCCGCCAACGCGGGCCACGACAGGCACCGTCCCATAGCGGAGTGCGCAAAGTTGGGTCAGGCCGCAAGGCTCGAAGCGCGACGGTATAAGCAGCACGTCCGCTCCTGCCTGAATGCGATGCGCCAGAGCCTCGTCATAGCCGAGGCGCACCCCGATCCTTCCCGGGTAGGTTTCAGCCGCTGCCTGAAGCTTGGTTTCCAGCTCAGGCTCTCCGGAGCCGAGCAGGGCGAGTTGCATGCCTTCGCCAAGAAGCAGGGGTAGGGTGTCGAGGAGCAAATCTAGCCCTTTTTGCCAGGATAGGCGGCTTACCACGCCAACAACGAGGGAACCCGCGTCCTGATGGAGGCCTAAATCGTTCTGGAGGATGGCCTTGTTGGCTGCACGCGCGTCCAAATGCTCAACATCGTAGGGCTTTCCGATCAGAGGATCGTTGGCGGGATCCCATACTGCGGTGTCGATGCCGTTAAGGATACCGCTCACATGCGCCGCACGCGCCTGGAGCAGGCCCTCGAACCCCATCCCGGTTTCGGGCTGCATGATCTCCGTGGCATAAGTTGGCGACACGGTTGTGATCCGATCGGCGAATTGCAGCCCAGCCTTGAGAAAGCCGATCGCGCCGAAATGCTCGACGCCATCGATGGCAAAGGCGGCGGGCGGCAAGCCTAACGGCATGACCAGCTCAGCCGGAAACTGGCCTTGAAAGGTGAGATTGTGAATGGTCATCACGGTGCCGGGCGCCGTCCGGCCACTGTAATGCATATAGGCGGCGGTCAAGCCGGCCTGCCAGTCATGCATATGCACAATGTCGGGCACGAAGGAGGCGAGCAGTCCAAGCCCGATCTCAGCCGCAACTTTGCCAAGCGCGGCAAAGCGGTAGGCATTGTCGGGCCAGTCCATTCCGTCCGGTCCCACATAGGGGTTGCCGGGGCGGCCGTAGAGATAAGGCGCGTCCAGAACGAAAAGGTTGAGGCCGTGTGCCTTTGCAACGAGCAGCCGGGCGGTTCCAAAGAGGCCCGGGAAGACCATCGCCTCTTGCGCGTCCTCCAAGGCTGCCAGCACCGCCGGATAGCCCGGGATGAGGGTGCGCATGTCGACGCCCTCATTTGCGAGGGCTTGCGGTAGCGCGCCCGTGACATCGGCGAGGCCGCCCGTCTTAATCAGCGGATAGACCTCGGACGCGACCGAAAGCACCTTCATGCGGGTCATGTATTCAGCCTGTCGATCATGGGTTGGGTGATAAGGCAAATGCCCCGCTCCGACCGGCGAAATCTCTTGGCGTCGATCTCGGCGTCTTCGCCTACGATCAGGCCGTCGGGGATCTTCACCGCGGCATCGACAACGACGTTCCGCAAGCGTGCTCCGCGGCCAACATCTACATGCGGCAGTATCACCGCGTGCTCTACGAGGGCATAGGAGTTGACCCGGACGCCGGTGGATAAGAGCGTATGCCGTATCAGGGAACCGGAAACGACGCAGCCGCCGGATACGAGCGAAGAGATTGCCATGCCGCGGCGGCCGTCCTCGTCATGCACGAATTTTGCCGGAGGCGTGATTTCGCTGAAGGTCCAGATCGGCCATTCGCCGTCGTAGATATCGAGCTCCGGAACGACGTCGGTTAAATCGATATTGGCCGACCAGTAGGCATCGATGGTGCCGACGTCGCGCCAGTAGGAACCGATTTCTGCCTCCGAGCGGACGCAGGAGCGTTGAAAGCTGTGGGCGACGGCGCGCCCATTGCGGACGATATAGGGAATGAGGTCGTGGCCGAAATCGTGGGAAGAGGAACTATCGGCTGCGTCGCGCCGCAATTGATCGACCAGGAACTTGGTATCGAATACATAGATGCCCATGCTGGCGAGCGATGTGTCAGGCCTGCCTGGCATCGCGGGCGGGTCGTCCGGTTTCTCCAGGAACGAAAGGATGGTGTCCTCTTCGTCTATGTCCATGACACCGAAGCTGCTCGCTTCCTCGCGCGGGACTTCCAGGCAGCCGACAGTGACGTCTGCGCCCTGTGCCACGTGCTGCTGCAGCATCAGCTCGTAGTCCATTTTGTAGACGTGATCGCCGGCGAGGATCACGATGTATTTGGGGTTGTGGCTTTCGATGATGTCGATGTTTTGAAAAACGGCGTCGGCAGTGCCGGTATACCAGCACCCTTCCGTCACGCGCTGGCTAGCCGGCAGGATATCGAAGCTCTCGTTACTGATCGGGCGCAAGAAATTCCAGCCCCGGACAAGATGGCGGATCAGGCTGTGCGCCTTGTACTGCGTGGCGACCGCAATATGCCTTATGCCAGAGTTGAAGGCGTTCGAGAGCGCAAAATCGATGATGCGGGATTTGCCTCCGAAGTATACGGCCGGCTTTGCGCGCCACGCCGTAAGCTCCATGAGGCGGCTGCCGCGTCCCCCGGCCAGCACATAGGCCATCGCATGCCGGGCTAGGGGAGATGTCCTTGCTTGTTTCATGGCTTCCTCCCGGTGATTTTTAGCAACAGCATAGGGCCGTTTCTAACGATGCAAATTAATCTGGATCAAATTCGAGATAGATCGTGGCGAGCGGCGGGACGGTTATTTCAGCGGAAGCTGGAAAACCGTGGCTGGGATGATTTACTGCTGTGACTGCCCCCCGGTTGCCGGTGCCCGAACCTCCATATTCGCTGGCGTCGGTATTCAGGATTTCCCGCCAGGCCCCGGAGTGCGGCAGCCCTATCTTGTAGAAATGCCGCGGCACCGGCGTGAAGTTGGAGATCACCGCAACCGGGCGCGATTCGGACGGTCCCCAACGCAGCCAAGCGAAAACCGAATTGGCGGCGTCGTCAACTGCGATCCACTGGAAGCCTTGCGGCTCGCAGTCGCGGGCGTGGAGGGCGGGCTTCTCGCGATGCAAGCGGTTCAAGTCGCGGACGAGCGCCTGCAGTCCCCGATGGGGCTCATAGGCGAGCAGGTGCCAGTCAAGGCTCTGGTCGCAGTTCCATTCGCTGCGCTGGCCGAACTCCTGCCCCATGAACAGGAGCTTCTTGCCGGGATAGCCCCACATGAAACCGTAATAGGCGCGCGCATTGGCGAACTTTTGCCAGTCGTCTCCCGGCATTTTGCTGAGGATGGAGCCTTTGCCATGCACCACCTCATCATGGCTCAGCGGCAGGATGAAATTCTCCGAAAAGGCGTAGAGCAGGCCAAAGGTCAGCTTGTTGTGGTGATAGCTGCGATGAACGGGATCGAACGCCATGTAGGCAAGCGTGTCGTTCATCCAGCCCATATTCCATTTGAAGCCGAAGCCGAGGCCGCCGGAGCTCGTCGGCTGAGATACGCCCGGCCAGGAGGTAGACTCTTCGGCAGCGGTCATCGTGCCCGGGAACCCGCCGTAGACGAGTTCGTTCGTGCGCTGCAGGAAACGGACGGCATCGCGGTTCTCGTTGCCGCCTTCCGCGTTTGGCAGCCATTCGCCTGCCTTCCTCGAATAATCGAGATAGAGCATCGAGGCCACGGCATCGGCGCGCAAGCCGTCGATATGGAACCGGTCGAGCCAATAGAGCGCGCTGGCGGTCAGGAAATTGGCTACCTCGCGCCGGCCGAAATCGTAGATCGCGGTGTTCCAATCCGGGTGAAAGCCGCGGCGGGGATCGGGATGCTCATAAAGGGGCGCCCCGTCGAAGCAGGCGAGGCCGTGCTCGTCGGAGGGAAAGTGGGCGGGCACCCAATCGAGGATCACGCCGAGGCCGGCCTGATGCGCGCGATCGACGAAGCGTTGGAAGCCGGCCGGATCGCCAAACCGGCGCGTGGGTGCGAAAAGCCCTATGGGCTGATAGCCCCACGAGGCATCGAGCGGATGCTCCGAGACGGGCAGCAGCTCAAGATGGGTAAATCCCATATCCACAGCGTAAGGGATGAGCTGATCGGCAAGCTCGTCGTAAGAGAGAAAGCCGTTCCAGCCATTGCGCCGCCATGAGCCAAGATGCACTTCGTAGACGCTCATCGGCGCAAGGCGCGCCCCAGCGCCCTGCCGGGTTTCCATATAGTTCCGGTCTTGCCAAATGAAGCGATCCGTCCGCGCGACGACCGAGGCGGTGGAAGGGCGCATCTCGCCTGCGAACCCGAGAGGGTCAGCCTTCAGCGGAATGAGTTTGCCGCCCGCGCCAATGATTTCGTATTTGTAATTGGTTCCCTCGCCCACTTCCGGGGCGAAAATCTCCCACAGGCCGCTGTCGATGCGCTTACGCATCTGGTGGCGCCGCCCGTCCCAATGATTGAAATCGCCCACCACGGAAACGCGAAGCGCCTGGGGCGCCCAAACTGCGAAGAAGACGCCTTCGGTTCCCTCATGGGAGATAAGATGCGCGCCAAGGCGCTCGTAGAGCTGGCGATGCGTGCCCTCTACGAGCAGATAATCGTCAAGCGGACCGAGGACTGGGCCGAAGCCATAGGGGTCAGCGAATTCCCAGACATTGCTGAAATTTGACGCACGCAAACGGTAGGGGAAGCGCGCTTTTTCGCCCGGGAAGAAGCCTTCGAAGAAGTCGGATTTGCGCGGTTCGAGCACCACATCCGGGTGTCCAGCCCTCAATACCTCGACGCGGCCGGCGCCAGGCGCAAAGGCGCGGATCGCCGCGCCGTCCTTTAGGATATGCAGCCCAAGCACTGAGAACGGGTCGCCGTGATCCGCACCGGCGATGCGGGCCACGTCGTCATCCTTCGCGAGCCAATTTTCTCCGGTCATGTTGTTCCCCACGCTTGTTCGCTGCAACGCATACCATCAAGCTTGCGTCAGCCTGAAGCGGGCAGGTGCTGCCGGCCCCAAACCGATTGCTACGGGTTTCCCGCGGGCACGCGCCAGATATCCTCTGCATATTCCCGGATGGCGCGATCCGACGAAAACCAGGCCATATGCGCCGTGTTCAACGTGGCTGCGCGCCACCAGGATTTTGAATCCCGCCACCGAGTTTCAACGGCGCTTTGCGCGGCACAATAGGCGTCAAAGTCCGCCGTGACCATAAAATGATCGTAATAAGTGAGCACCCGGACAAGCTCTTGGTATCGGTTCACATCGTCCGGCGAGAATACGCCCGTCGCGACCTCGTCGAGCACATGCTTCAGCATGGGCGAGGCGGCGATGGTCTCTTGCGCATCGATGCCTTTCGCGCGCCGCTCCTGCACTTCGGGAGCTGTAAGCCCGAAGATAAAGATATTGTCCTCGCCGACATGATCGTGAATTTCCACGTTTGCACCGTCAAGCGTGCCGATGGTTAGGGCGCCGTTCAACGCGAATTTCATGTTGCCGGTCCCGGAAGCCTCCATACCCGCGGTCGAAATCTGCTCGGACAGATCGGATGCCGGTATGATGGCCTCGGCCAAGCTTACATTGTAATTCGGGAGGAATACCACCTTCAACAGCCCTCGCACAGCAGGGTCCGCGTTCACCACCCGCCCAACGTCGTGGATGAGCTTGATGATAAGCTTCGCCTGATGATAGCTCGCCGCGGCTTTACCCGCGAAGATCTTGACGCGCGGTACAAAGTCGCGCGTCGGGTAAGCGCGGATCTCGTTGTATAGCGCGATCGTATGCAGCACATTGAGAAGCTGACGCTTATATTCATGGATGCGCTTGATGTGGACATCGAAAAGCGCTTCGGGGCTGACTTTGATCTGGAGCTGACCGGAGATAATCTTCGTCAGCGCTTCCTTGTTTGCGGCGCGCACGCGCGAATAGCGCTTCTGGAAATCCTTGTCGTTCGCAAACTTCTCAAGCCCTGCTAACGCCTCCGTCTTATCGAGGAAATCAGGGCCGATTGCATCGGTGATTAGCTTGGTCAGGCCGGGGTTGGCTTCGAACAGCCAGCGGCGGAAAGTGATGCCGTTGGTCTTGTTGACGATGCGGCCGGGATAGAGGGCGTTGAAGTCGTGAAACACCGTTTCCTTGAGCAGGTCGGTGTGAAGCTGGGAAACGCCGTTCACCTTGTGCGATGCGAGAAAAGCCAGATGGCCCATACGTACGCGCCGGCCGTCATACTCCGAAATGAGAGAGACGTTGGAAAGGAGCTGCTGGTCGCCGTGGCCCTCGGCCCGCAATTTGTCGAGATGCAAGGCATTGATAAGATAGATGATTTGCATGTGCCGCGGAAGAAGGCGCTCCATGAGCGAAACAGGCCAGCTTTCCAAGGCTTCCGGCAATAGGGTGTGATTGGTGTAGGAGAACGTTGCCTGGGTGACTTTCCACGCGGGTTCCCAGCCAAGCCCATACACGTCGACAAGCAGCCGCATCAGCTCGGCGATGGCGATGGCGGGGTGCGTGTCGTTGAGCTGGATGGCCACCTTGTCCGCGAGCGTCGTAACGTCCCCGTTATGCTGCAGATGGCGGCGTACGAGGTCTTGCAGGGACGCCGCTGCGAAAAAGTACTCCTGACGCAACCGTAGCTCCTGGCCGGCTGGCGTCGAGTTGCTCGGGTAGAGTACCTTCGAGATGGCTGCCGCCCGGACCTGATCGGTTTGCGCACCGACATAATCGCCCGCGTTGAACACGTCGAGTCGCAGCGGTCCGGCTGCGTGCGACCTCCACAACCTCAGAGTGTTTACCGAATTGCCCCGCCAGCCAACGACCGGGGTATCGTAAGCGACCGCCTCTACGATTTCGGACGGCTGCCATATGTGAGCGACAGCGCCGGGCTGCACCGACTCGACCTTGCCCCCGAAGCCAACCGGATAGCTGATCTCGGGGCGGGGGAACTCCCAAGGATTGCCGAACTCCAGCCACTCCTCGGGGTATTCACGCTGCCAGCCGTCTTTGATGCGCTGGCGGAAGAGGCCGTGATCGTAGCGGATGCCGTAGCCATGAGAAGCGATCGACAGCGTCGCCATGCTCTCCATGAAGCAGGCTGCCAGGCGCCCAAGGCCGCCATTGCCAAGGGCTGCGTCGTTCTCGACCTCGCGCAAGGCATCGAGCTCGACATCGAGGCCGGCCAAGGCGGCGCGCATCTCTTCGGTAATGCCGAGATTGTTGAGGGCGTCCGCCAGGAGCCGGCCGATGAGAAATTCAAGAGAGAGGTAATAGACGTGCCGCTGGTTCTCCGCGTGGCCGGCTTTCCCTTCCGTAATCCAGCGGTCCACGATGCGGTCGCGGGTGGCGAGCGCTGTTGCCAAGAACCAATCGCGAGAGTTTGCGGCGCCCGGGTCCTTCCCAATCGTGTAGGTAAGGCGCCCGAGAACGGCCTCGCGCAGCTCGGCAATCGCCTGCGCGCTGGATTTTGCCTCGCCCGCTTTTGCGATCGTCAGCCCTTTCCTAGCGGGTTGAGGGGATTTGGCGTCCAACGCAGCCGGCTCCTGTAAAGGCATTCGCAGCGTCTGCCAAAAACGAAAAAGACGCCCCGTGTCCACTGGCATGCAATGCTCCCCGCTCAACGTCGCGCCAGTCTTCTACCAATTATTGTGGCTGCCGCGTAAATATTTTTCAGCCTGCCTTTGTTGCCGGGCGCGCGCGCGGGGAAGGGATGCTGAGTCTTATCCTTTTTCAAGGAAGATGTTGGCACTGAGTGCTCAAAATAAGTATTGCGCACAACGCCGTGTTCCTTCTCCGGGCGAAGAAGGTCACGGTGAGGGCCATTCGCTCTATCGCAGCACGAAGGTATCAGCGAAGAGCGGCGCCGGCTGAGGAGGCCTGAAGTTATCCAGCCCTGCAAACAGCCCGCCGTGCGCGCAGCTGCGCTATCCGGATCGTCGTAGGCTGCCGCCATCTCGCAAAGGATGCCAAAACGGACGCCGCTCGCGGCTTCATCCCAGAGCATCGCTTCCTCTTCCCCAAGCACCCGGAATTTGGGCGTCGCTTGGCGCCAAACCAGGAGGCGATGCGGCCCGTCCGCCAGGGCTGCCGGCGGTTCGCCGCCATGCTTGAGCGCGCTCCAAATGTCTGCCGCATTGGTTTTGAAGCCGAGCCGGATTGCAGAAGGATGGGCGGTGAATCGCAGGAAAGCCCAATCGCCGGGCGCATATCCCGCAAGTTCGCTGACGCCGATTGCGGCTTGGTCGTTGGCGTAAAAGGCATCGTTCAGCGCCTTTTCGAGCGCGGCCAGTTCGGATATTTCTGCATGGGCGGAATAGGGCTGGGCTTCGGCCAGATATTGCGGAAGATGCGCGCAAAAATCGATGGCGTTGCGATAGCGCGACGGATAGGCGGCCGCGTAGCTGCGCGCCATCTCGTCGAAGCCTTCATCGCCGAGATAGGCATGGAGCAGTTCGTGGTCCTTCTGCGCAAACTCAATCAGGCGCAGGATGTAACCGTCTTGATAAAGGCCGAGCAGGACGCCTTTCGGCTCGCGGGGGCCATCGGCGAGTTGCGTTAGGATATCGCCAGCGCCGGACAGTAGCGCCTGCTGAAAACTATCCTGAACCTGCTTAAGCGTCATCATCATTCCGCCGCGCATAGCCCGCGCTCCGCTTTGTTTGCCAGCACATCCGCCGCGATGCCGCGCGCATGATCGAGCTCCGCTACCAGCTCGGGGAGCGGCGGGATATTGTCGTCGCGCTCGATCATGGTTGAGACCGGGCCGAAACGCTCCACCGCGGCGCGATAAAGCTCGAACACTTCGCCACGGATTGGATGGTCGTGGGTGTCGATGATATACGTGCCCAGATCGCTATGGCCGGCGAGATGGAATTGCACCACCGGGTCTTGCGGCACGCCGCGAATGAAGTCCAATGCGTCATAGCCGTGATTGAAGGCGCTGACGAAGACGTTGTTGACGTCGAACAAAAGCCAGCAGCCCGTGCGCCGCGTCAGCTCCGTCAGAAATTCCCACTCGGTCATCTCCGATTGCTCGAAGCGGACATAGCTCGATACATTTTCAATAGCGAGCGGCCGGCCGAGAAACTCCTGCACCTTCTGAATCCGCGCCGCAACGTGGTCGAGTGCTTCATGCGTGTAGGGGATCGGCAGAAGGTCGTGCAGATTGAAGCCGTGCACGCCGGTCCAGCAGAGATGATCCGAGACCCATTTTGGCTCAACGCGGAGCGCGAGCGCTTTGAGTGCCTCCAGGTAATCCATATCCAAGGGCGCCGTGGAGGCGATGGAAAGCGAGACGCCGTGCATGACGACCGGATAGCGGGCGCGAATCTTCTCAAGCATCGCGAGCGGCCGGCCGCCAGGAACCATATAGTTCTCGGAGATGATTTCAAACCAGTCTACGGTGGGATCGCCTTCGAGAATTTCGGCGTAATGCTGCGGGCGCAAGCCAAGGCCAAAGCCGAGATAAGGCGGTTTTGTTTGCGTGCTGGACATGGAATTGCGCCTTCGCGGCTGATACGATTTTGGTTAAATGGAGATCAAAAGGTCCCCTCACCCCAACCCTCTCCCCGGGGGGAAAGGGAGCTATATGCGTCCTCTCTCCCCATCGCGTTTGCTTGCAAACGCGATAACGTTTAGTTGCAAGCTCGCCAAGGCGAGCTTGCGGGGAGAGAGGCAGAGTGAGGCGGTCTTTTGCCGGGGTTAGGCCCCTCTTACATCTTCATCGCTTCGAACTTCGTGCCCGGCAACTTTGCGCATTGGCTCATCGTCAGCGCGAGGAAGCCTTTGCCTTTGCATGCGTTTTGGCCTTTGCAGGCGTTGCTGGCGCTCTTGCAGGCGCCCTGGCCCTTGCAAGCGTTGGCGCCGATGCAATGGCCCATGGCTTCTTCGGCTTGGGCAACCGGCGCCAAGGCGGCGCCCGCAAGGAAAAGAGCAGCAGCGGCGGCGGCAATGGCTGAGCCAGAGCGGGGAGCAAGCTTCATGATGTGTTTCCTCTGTTGAAAGTCATAGTAGCCAAGGATAATGCAGTGATGCGGAGCGATATTCCGCTGCATCATAAAGGAATTCGCGCAAACCAGCGTAAGCGTTACATCATACTATATTCAACTTTTGTTGAACGTTGCCCCGGAGCGCGCCCACAAAATGATCGATAGACAGCATCCCCGGCCCATATTTCATGAGATATAGCAGCGAAGCAGCCCACACTCCGTGCGTATCGAAGGCGTTGGGATAAACGAAAATCTCGATCGTGAGCGTCATGCAGAGCAGGACGAGGGCGGCAAACCGGGTGAAAAAGCCGGCGAGAATGAAAATCGGCATCGACAGCTCAAATGTTGTCGCCATATAGGCCGCGATTTCGGGGGGAATGACGGGCAGCTGGTACTCATAGGTGAAGAGCGTCAGCGTGTTGCCGTTGCTCCAGCCATCGACCTTCAAGAGGCCTGAGCGCAGGAATGTCGTTGCGATGCCGATACGGGCGATGATGGCAATGAGATCGGCTGGAATGCGTTCGAAAAGGGCAGTGGCTTTGCCGATTGGACTAAGCATGATGCAAATCTCCTTTTTGGCTGGTGAAGCCGGCGAATGCACCGGCGGCTATCAGCTTGGAAAGCGCCTGCGCCAGGCTGAAGCTGTCGAGGGCGGAGGCAATGGCGGCGGCATCGCCTAAATTTGCGCCCCCCTCCAGTGCGGCGGTGAAGGCGTATTCGGCGGGATCCAGCCGCAGAACCGTCACTTCCAGCTCGGGGCGGACGGCAAGCGCTGCCTCGCCCGGAAAGCCGGGGCCGATGGCGCGCACTTCGGCGTCGTATGCGTTGGTCTCCCAAACGCTGACGATGGGGTAGGGGGAAGCGATGAGGCCAACCGAAGGGTGAAGCTTGAAGGTAAGCGTCGCCGCCTCCTCCGGCGGCACCGGAGCCAGGGACTGCGCCGTCAGAGGTTTGCGATCCGCCGCGTGAAAGGCCGTATGCCTGAGCCATTCAAGCCGCGCCACATCGGCGAGGTAAGGAACGCCGCGAGCGGGATCGAAGCTTTCGAGAAAGGCGGGGAAGCCTTCGCCATACTCAATCAGCACAGGCGTGGATGGGGGATGTGCCGCGATGAACAGACCTGCGGCGGCTTTGAAAAATTCCTCCCCAACCAGCCGCTCAATCACCGGATAACGGCTGCGCAAGACGGCGGTGAGGCTTGCAAACACGTTGTTGCGATAGACTCCGAAGCGAGTGGAGCGGATCAAGCCCCGCGGCGCGGCCTCGCCGCGCTCCAGCAGGGCGCGGGCAAAACCGGCTTGCAGTTCCAGAAGGCCATCGCTGTCAGCGGACGCGCGCATGGGCCGCCTCTTCCTGCGCGCCTTTCGGCGCGTCAGCCTTCTGGGCTTGCTCAACAAGCGTGGCGAGCGGTGGAATCTCGTTGTCCCATTCGATAAGCGTAGGCACCGCGCCAGTGCGGGCGCAAGCGCTCGCGTAAAGCGCCCAGACGGCGTCACGCACGGGGCTGTCATGCGCATCGATCAGAAGCCGCTCGCCCAGGCTGTCTTCGGTCTCGAAAAAGCCGGCGAGGTGTATCTCGCGCACATGCTCTAAGGGAAACGCGCCGATATAAGCGTCCGCATCGAAGCCGTGGTTTTGGGCCGAGACGTAGACGTTGTTCACGTCGAGCAGGAGCCCGCAGCCCGTGCGGCACACCAGCGCGGACAGGAATTCGGTTTCCGCCATTCCGTCGCCTTCGAAAGCGATATAGGTTGACGGGTTCTCAATCAGGATTTGCCGTCCGAGCGCCTCTTGAACCTCGCTTACATGCGCTGCCACGCGCGCGAGCGTTGCCGCCGTATAGGGTAGCGGCAGGAGATCGTTGAGGTAGGCGCCATCGTGTGTCGACCAAGCCAGGTGCTCGGAAAAAAGTCCGGGTTCGTAGCGGTCGATCAGCACGCGCAGGCGGCGGAGGTGGGTTTTATCGAGAGGCCCCGCTCCGCCGATGGAAAGCCCGACGCCGTGCACCGAGAGCGGATAGCGTTCGCGCACCCATTCAAGGAAGCGATGCGGCGCTCCGCCCGCGCCCATGTAGTTCTCGGCGTGGACCTCGAACCAGCCAACGTCCGGCAGAGAGTCCATAATGCCGTGCATGTGCTCTGGCTTGAGCCCGATCCCGGCCCGTGCCGGGATCGGGGCTTGAGCGCGCTTTAGAGCATTTGCGGCGAGCATGGCGCGTTGTTCCTTGCGTTTCCTCAGCTCTTGCCTGGCTCGAGGGTGCCGTGCTGCTTCGCGCCGCTCTTGAGCGTCACCTCTGCCGTGAGGCACGTTCCTTTGGGCACAAGCATCCAGGCTCCCTTCTCATAGTCTGCCTTCGCTGTGCCGGCGCAGCTATTGTTGCCTGTCGAGGCGCAGTCATTACGCCCGGCCATCGCGATGCCGTAGCACTTCTCCTTGGCGCCAGCTTGATCGGCGGCTTGGGCCGGAACGGCTGAGAGTGCCAAGGCTGCAGCAAAGGCGCCGGCAAGGGCTGCGTTGCAAGAGGGGTTGCTCATGCGTATTAACTCCTTTTTGCGAAAGAACCGCGAAGGCTCATGTGAGACGTTACGTAATGCCTAGTTTAGACGTTACAGTGACAGGCAAACTATGTTCGTGCCAGCAAGGATTGCCTCTCGATGTTCCGGAAAATAGAAGGGCGGGCCGGCGCCAAGCCTATCCGCCCTTCAGGCTACTATAAAGGGATCAGGATTCGCATTTGAGCCCGTATCCCCACACGCAATCTTTGGCGGCGCGCGAATCCCAGCGATGCCCGGCCCTATTGGCGCGCGCCCGATATTTGTGACCGTACATGGCCTGGCTATCTTGCTTGGCCTGCGCGCCGCTCGCGAAAACGATTTGTGCGGGAACGGCGGTAAGAGCGATAGCTGTTGCAAGAGTCCCTGCGATTGCAGCGTTGATACACCGGGTAAGCATGATATTAACTCTGTTTGTAAACGAGCCAGTATAAACTCATGCCGGGACGTACGCTGCGCAACTGGTGCCGGTTTCGGAGGTCACGCGGATGTTACGTACGCGGAAATCGGTTACCGGGAGAAAAGGCGCCGTGCCGTGGAGTAACAATTGGATGTATTGCGACGTAGTGATGGAATGGAGCGGCAAGTAGGTGCGCGGCGAGGAAGCCCAGTGGGCTGATTGGATGCGGGCTGCAAACGCCGGCGATAGCGGAGCCTACAAGCGTCTGCTCGAGGCGCTGGCGCCGTTTTTGCGGAAGCTTGCCCGCCAGGGATTCTTGAAGGCCGGAATAAGCTCCGGCGATGTGGAAGACGTGGTGCAGGAAACGTTGCTCGCCATTCATCTGAAGCGCCAGACGTGGGATGCGGACCAGCTTTTCACGCCCTGGGTGAGAGCCATCGCCCGCAACAAGCTGATCGACAATTTGCGGCGGCGCGGGAACCGCATAGAGCTGCCGGTCGAGGATTTCGCGGATATTCTGCCAGCTGAGCAGGTCTCGGACGAACTTTCCGTCCGCGAGGCCGAAAGGCTTCTGGGCGTGCTCGCCGGGCGCCAGAAAGAGATCGTGCGTGCGATTTGCGTGGAGGGTGCAAGTATTCGCGAGGCCGCGGCGCGGTTTGGCATTTCGGAAGGCGCCACCCGTGTCGCCTTGCATCGGGGGTTGGGGGCGCTTGCGGCCGCTTATAGGAGCGCTGGGCAATGAGAACGCAGGACTTGATCAGTGCGCTTTCTGAGGATCACGCGGCGCGCCCACAGCCGCGGCCGTTGCGGCAAACCTTTCTTCTTGCCGTGGCCGCTGGGTTAGGCGTAGCCGTCGCCGGGTTCGCTCTGGCGCTTGGCATCCGCCCCGACGCCGCTTCCGCCATCGAAACCTGGCGTTACGATTTCAAGTTCGTGGTGACGCTCACCTTGGCGCTTACGTCGGCGAGGCTCGTCTGGCGCCTTGCCAGGCCCGCGGCGGATCCGCGCCTGGCAGAGCTTGCCATGGCGGCAGCACCCTTGCTCTTGTTGGGCGCCGTTCTCTACGAGCTTTGGGTAGTGCCTGAGAGCAGGTGGCTTCCCCGTGCGATGGGATCGAATTCCATGGCATGCGTAATGAGCATCACCCTGCTATCGCTTGCCCCCCTTGCGGGCGCATTTTACGCGCTTCGCCGCGGCGCGCCCTTGAGGCCCGGATTGGCGGGCGCCGCTGCGGGGCTTTTAGCGAGCGCACTCGCCGCGGCGCTTTACGCCATGCATTGCCCGGACAACTCGCCGCTGTTCGGCGCCATCTGGTATACGGCTGCAATGGCGCTCGTCAGCGTTGGGGGAATGCTGGCTGGGCGGCGTTTGCTGCACTGGTGATCGAAGGCGTCTGCCTCCGGCAAGAGGCAGACGGAATGCTATTATTGGTTGTCTCCACGCCCGTCTGATGGGCCGCCATGCGGGCCGGTGCCGCCTCCGCGCACGGGCGGCAACGTCACGGTGTCATAAGTGCAGCGGTCTCGCTCGTTGCGGGAGCAGGGCCGCGGCGTCAGGTCTTTGGTCAGGCAGATCCGCACTTCCCGCAACAGACGCCTTGAGCAGTCGATCGTGATCGTATCCGCGCTCAATTGAGGGTTGGCGGCAAGGAATGCTTTCCGGACGTCCTCCGGCAATTCATTCAAGGGCTGCTGCAAATCTTGGAACTGATCGGGGATGCGGATGCTTTGGTAGGCCTTCCGCGCGGCTTCGAAATATTGCTGAGGATCGAGCCCGGAACACACGCCATGCGTCTTGTACTCGTGGATTACGAGGTGGCGGCTCGGCATGATATCCATCATGCGATCGATCGTTTCCCCCGGAACCCAGTCGCGGTTGCCGGTTTGGCACGCTTCCGGCCAGCCCTTTCGCTCGTATTGCGGCCAAAGGCCATGGAGCACGAATGCGTAAGGCCTGGTTCCGCTGCACTGTTCGTCCTGCCGGCTATGGTAGCGGCCCCCTCCGTAACCGCGATCACCGCCGTATTGGCCGTTATATTCATAGCGATTGTCATATCCGCCGCGGCCACCGTCTTCGTCCCCGCTTCTGCCGTTGCAAAAAGTAGGCGACCAGCTCAGAGCCAGGACGTAGTAGTCGAAATCTCCCGGCATGCCGCCGCGATCGGCCTGCGCGCGTGCTTCAAGCGGCGCAGCCGCAAACGCCGTCAACGCCGTTGCAAGCATCGCGGTGCGAAGAAAACCCTTATTTTGGCAGATCATTGGCTTCCCACTCATTTTTCAAACACACAGATTGAACGAGAACGAAGCCAGAACGTAACGGGCTGGATGGCAATGTCAAGCGCCCCGTTAAGTTTTTTCGGAGGCCCTGCCGGGCGGTGGTATGCTGGCGCGAATTGCCTTGGGCTAGGGGGAGAAAGGCTATGCAGCGCCAGCTTCTGCTTGGAAGCCGAACATGCTTGCCTTCCGCGGCGGCGATGCGGAAGTAGCGTGGCGAAAGGATGACGTGTACTGCCTAGTTCCGGCCGCTAATCAATCGTCCCATCCGCACCCATCGCATGGGCGCGGGCGTTCACAAGGATCGCAGAAGCGGTGGTACGAGCCCCAGCGATAATGGCTATAATACCGGCTATGGTCATAGTCCCCGCCCCAGCCGCCATAGTTGCGGCGCGGGCGCCATTCATAAATGAAGTAGCGCGGCCGCCAATAGCCCGACCTCGGATGCCAGCCGCCGCCGTAGTCAAAGTCGGTCTTTACTATGGGTGCTGCGGTGCGGGCGCGCTGCGGGGCCTGCAGGCTGACGGGATAAGCGTTTGCGGCAAGCGGAGCCAGGGAAAGTGAAAGCGTAAATAGCAACCCGGCCTTGAAACCATACTTCATTGTACTGACCCTATTGCTGGCCTGTCCTCGGTCTCTGTAATTTAACTAAAATTGTAAGAATAGGCAAACGCCTAATCCACCGCCGGCGGCCGCAACTTGGTACGGGAGAAACTATCCGGGCGTGCCGCCCTCGTCATCGGGATCGATCTGCCCGAATGCTGCGTTCAAACGCCCGTTCCACCGTTTTTCCAAATGCCAGCACAATGGCAACGAGTAAAGCCGAAATAAGCACAATGGGCCAGGCTCCAGCTCCGCAGGAGGCTCCGATGCACGCAGTGAGCCAGATGCTTGCTGCGGTAGTCAAGCCGCGGACCCTGCCTCCGCCTGGATTGCGCAGGATCACCCCGGCGCCCAGGAACCCGATTCCGGTAATGATGCCCTGCATGACGCGGCTAGCGGCGGCCGCGTCGGTTGCGCGCGCGGGATATTGGCTTGCCAGCACGATCGCCGCGGAGCCGAGCGCAACAATGCCCATGGTCCGCACTCCGGTCGGCTTTCCACGCAGATCCCGGTTCACGCCGATCGCGCCTCCGACGAAGGTGGCCACGGTAAGTCGCAGGAAAACGTCCGTCCAATCAAGCAAGGAGCACCTCAAGCATGCTGCTTTTCAGTTTTCATATGCAAAGCATACGAGCTTACGCCAGCTTTTCCGTTTGGGAAATGCTCTCAAACGCCCCGTTGCGGACCTTCAAATACGGTAGAAGCTAACACTTTACGGCGTCTTGTTAATGTGTAGGATGGCGCCTGCGAACAACGGGGATTGTTAAGTGAATCAAGCAGGACCATTGATGCAAGGCAAGCGCGGCCTGGTAATGGGCATCGCGAATAACCGGTCGATCGCCTGGGGTATAGCGAAAGCTGCCGCGGAACACGGCGCAGAGCTTGCTTTCACGTATCAAGGCGACGCGTTGAAGAAGCGTGTCGAGCCGCTCGCTGCCGAAGTTGGCGTCAAGCATGTACTGCCGTGCGACGTTACCGATCCCGCCTCCGTAGACGCCGTGTTCGAAGCTTTGAAGGCGAGCTGGGGCACATTGGATTTTGTCGTGCACGCCATCGCCTATTCGAACAAGGATGAGCTTGACGGCCGCTATGTGGACACGACGGCGGAGAACTTCTCGAGCACGCTTCTGATTTCCTGCTACTCCTTCACCGCTGTTGCTCAGCGAGCGGAGAAGATGATGACCAATGGCGGGTCGCTGCTCACGCTGACCTATTACGGGGCCGAGAAGGTGATGCCGCATTACAATGTGATGGGTGTGGCCAAGGCTGCGCTGGAGGCCAGCGTGCGCTATCTCGCCGAGGATTTGGGCCGGCAGAAAATTAGGGTGAACGCGATCTCGGCGGGCCCGATCAAGACCCTTGCGGCCTCCGGCATCTCAGACTTCCGCTACATTCTCAAATGGAACGAATTGAATTCGCCGCTGCGGCGCGTCGTGTCCATCGAAGATGTCGGCGGCGCGGGCGTTTATCTCCTTTCCGATTTGAGCCGCGGCGTAACCGGCGAGATTCATCATGTCGATGCGGGCTATCATGTTGTCGGCATGAAAGCGGAAGACGCTCCAGATATTGCCGTGGTTCAGCCATTGAATGGCTAAAGTTTAGGTAGATAGCCACGAAAGCGATTTTCGTCAGGGCAACCAAATTCCATGGAACCATTCAAGGCGCTTGTCTTTCTTTCCGCGGTGGGCATCGTTTCGCTTGTTGGCGTGGGGGCAGCAGGATTTTATGCGGGCTATTCGGCCGGCAGGGGCAATCTTCAAGAGATCAAGGCGGAGATTGCAAATGCGCCGGTCGCCATTGCTACCGGCTCTGGCGGCGCCGTCTCACTGAAGCCCGTGCTTGAGGATATAAGGGCACTTTCCAAGCAGGTCGAAGCCCTTGCGGCTGTGAAGGCCCGGCCGGCAGGCGATGCCGAGCAAAGCTCCAAGCCCGTCGTGGAAGAAATTAAAGCTTTGGCCAGGCAAATCGAGGCACTCAAGTCGGCGCCGGGCCGCGGGCCACAAATCGCGTCTCTTTCCGCAAGCCCGGCTTACACAGAGGCCTTGGAAGAAATCCGCGGCCAAATCAGCGCCTTGAACACGAAATTCGACAAGCAGGAGCCGAAGGCGCCCAAGGCGCTTGTCGACGAAATTCGCTCGCTCAGCGCATCGGTGCAAGCCCAGGAACCCGCCGCCCGGCGGGCGATAGCCGAGGAACTCCGGACCGCCGTGGCGGCGCTGCAAAACGCGGAGCCCAAGGTTTCAAAGGCGCTTATGGAGGAAATCCACACGATTTCCGCCAATGTCAGGCCCCAAGATTCGCATCCTCAGGCATCGGTCGCCGATCAGATCAAGGTTCTCACGGCTGCGATCGAGGCTTTGAAGTCGCGGCTCGCCGAGGATAGCGGGCGCGGCCGCGGAGACAGCGGCGCTAACGCCCAGATTGCTCAGCTCCAGCAGTTGGTTCTGGCGGCTTCGGATCAGTTCGGAAAGTGCCAAACGCAGCTCGCATCCCTGGCGGGCACGGGCTTCCAGCAGGCTCCAGCGGCTCCGGCCGGCAACACTCTGACCGTAGCAGCGAGCGCCCGCCACGAACCCTCAACGGTCGTGTTCTTCGACAACGTCATGTTGAAGAAGGACCAGGAAAAGCAGTACGATGAAATCGGCGTAAGGCTGGCGCTTCAGTCCGTTGGCCCGCGGCAGGTTAAGGTCGCCGTGAACCGGCAAGGCTTCGGCCTCGCCTTCGGGGAGCGCAAGGTTTTCCGGAGCCAGGATGTGGAGTGCGAGCTCAATCTGATGGAAACCAACCTGAACGACAGCCAAGCTCGCGTCAGCATTTCCTGCAAGCGCTGAACGTCATCAACGCTGTTGCCGTGGCCGCACTTTATGCGGCCATCCAGGATAAAGACGATGTATCCGCATGTTAGTAGATAGCCGGGTCAAGCCGCCCATGACGGCTGGAGGTTAGCCCGCATTTTTCTCACACTCGAAAGCGGGTGCCAAAACTGCCAATGTCAAAGACACTCGCCCGCCACTTTGGACTCCAATGCCGTTGATTTATTTCTTGAGGCACGGCCAAACGGATTATAACGCAGCCCGCCGGATTCAGGGGGTGATCGACGTTCCGATCAATGCGCATGGACGACTGCAGGGCCGGCGCAATGGCGGCGTCCTGAACGAATTGATCGGCGATAAATGGCGGTTCGATTTTGTGGCTAGTCCGCTTGTTAGAGCGCGTCAGACCATGGAAATCGTGCGCTCCGCGATGGGGCTCGCTCCCCAGGCCTATCGCACCGACGCAAGGCTTCAGGAAATCCACTTCGGGGCATGGGGCGGCATGACGATGGCCGAAATCGCCGCAAGCAGGTCCGATGAGTCTGCGCGGCGGCAGGCAGACCCCTGGAATTTCGCCCCGCCCGGCGGGGAAGCTTACCGCGAACTTTACGCCCGCAGCATAGATTGGCTTGCCGATGTGACCGCCGACACCGTGGTTGTCGCGCATGGCGGGATAAGCCGGTGCCTGCGCGGCCATTTTCTTCAGCTCCCGCCGGAGGAGATCGTGCATCTTGACGTGCCGCAGGATAAGGTGCTGATGATTGAAGAAAATAAACTGACCTGGCTTTGATAGGCCAAATCCATCATGTCCTATAACACCTTCGGCCACATGTTTCGCGTCACCACCTGGGGCGAAAGCCATGGGCCGGCAATCGGCTGCGTGATCGATGGCTGCCCGCCGCGAATCCCGCTCAGCGAAGCCGACATCCAGCCTTATCTCGATAAACGCAGGCCGGGGCAGTCGCGGTTTACGACGCAACGGCAGGAGGCGGACCGGGTTAAAATCCTGTCGGGCGTGTTCCCGGACGAAGCCGGCATCCAGGTCACCACCGGTACGCCGATCGCGCTCGTGATCGAGAATGAGGATCAGCGGTCCAAGGATTACTCTGAAATCAAAGACAAATTCCGGCCCGGCCACGCAGACTACACCTATCTTGCGAAATACGGCATCCGCGATTACCGCGGCGGCGGCCGGTCCTCGGCGCGCGAAACGGCGATGCGGGTCGCGGCAGGCGCCGTGGCCCGGAAGGTTCTGCCGGGCATCACGTCCCGGGCTGCCCTCGTGCAAATCGGCACGGAGAAGATAGATCGAGCCAAATGGGATTGGGACGAAGTGGACCGCAATCCCTTCTTCTGCCCCGACCCTGGCGCCGTTCCAGTCTGGGAGGCCTATCTCGACGAGGTCCGCAAGAAGGGGTCGTCTTGCGGCGCCGTCGTGGAAATCGTCGCGGAAGGCGTTCCCGCTGGCCTCGGCGCGCCGCTCTATGGCAAGCTCGACCAAGACCTCGCTGCCGCTTTGATGAGCATAAATGCGGTGAAAGGCGTTGAAATCGGCGCGGGTTTTGCCTCCGCCGCTTTTTCGGGCGAGGAAAATGCCGACGAAATACGCATCGGCCCGGACGGCAAGCCTGTTTTCCTATCGAACCATGCCGGCGGAATTTTAGGCGGCATCTCGACGGGGCAGCCTATCGTGGCGCGTTTCGCAGTGAAACCAACCTCTTCCATCCTAAGCCCCCGCCGCACCATCGACGCTCAAGGGCGCGAGACCGATATTGCGACCAAGGGCCGGCACGATCCTTGCGTCGGCATCCGCGCAGTGCCAGTGGGGGAGGCGATGGCCGCGCTTGTGCTTGCCGATCATTTTTTGCGGCATCGCGGGCAGGCCGGCACCTAACCCGGCACGGGCCGGTTCTTTAGTCATGGAACGAAAACATTTATGGCGCGGCGTCCCGGACTGCCCGATTATTTGCAGGAAGGGTTCATCCTTCCCTATAACCCGGCCGACGCCGCGCGATTCCACGTCCTGGCGTTCATAGCCGCCGCGACCTTTGCCGCCTGGCTGACTTGGGGCTATCAGCTCCTTTCGATCACCGCCATCCTTGCCGGCTGCTCGGCCTATTATTTCTTTCCGTTCACGGAAAGGAGCCGGGTGCGCTTGGGGGCAAACCAATACGGACTCTTCATCGACGGGTTCGGGCTGATCGGGTGGCGCGCGATCTCGGACATAAACCTCGTCACCTATTCCGTGCGCACATTGGAGGTGGAGGAGCTGCATATCAAGCTCAAGCAGCCGGTGAACTCGGCTCTGCTGGCCGATTGGCGGAGGCTTCCAATTTGGCGGCTGCTCATGCGCCTGCCCTGGAGCATGGGCTACGACAAAATTGTGCGGATCAACCTCCAGCCTTTCTCGCCGCCGGCGGAAGAAATCTCCCACACGATCCAGCGCATGTGGCGGTTCTACCGGTAGCGATGCCTTGCCAGGAATTCACAATTAAATCCCCCTTCACTCTGTCTCTCTCCTCCAGGGGAGAGAGGACGCCTGCCCCAAGTGAATAAAGAACTTCGCGGGGCCTTCTCCCTTCGATGGGAGAAGGACACGATGAGGGTGTCTTATCCGCTTCCGCGAAAACGCAAACAACCAGCTGTGGATTGCGCGCTTTCCGCTGTCGCATCCAGCGCCCTATGCCGCACACTTTACCAAGTGATTCTACGATCCGGGGGCAACATGGCGAAAACGGCGGAGCGCACTGGCGCTCAAGCAGCGCGAAGCGCGGTAGCGCAGACAAAAGACTTCACCGCTCAAGCGGCGCAAAGCGCGAGTGCGCAGACAAAAAACTTCACCGCTCAAGCAGCGAAAGTCGCGATCGCGCAGCCGAAAAGTTTCACGGTCAATATGTGGTGGACCGATCTGCACGATGTGGAGATCGGCTTTTTCATTCATTCGCGGCACCGGGCGAAATCGCGCGAGTTCACGCAAGATGCGGACGTGATCGGCGAGGTGCTGGAGGGCGGCGAGCGCGCCGGCCTCATCACCTATCGCGAGGCGCTTTGGAAAGCCGAAAAGCCGGGCGAGAAGCGGCTGGTGCTGAAGCTCTTCACGCCTTCGATGAATTGGCGCGCCAGCATGGAAATGCTCGTCGGGCGCAGCGTGCAGCTTTCTACGGGCGCGGGCGGCTTCCCGGTCATCGCCTATTCGATCCACATCGACGGCCTCGACCAGGTGATCCAGCTTGAGCGCTCGGCGCGCAAATGGCCCGGCATGCCCGAGCAGTTCTCGTTTTTCCTGATGGAGGACGGCGAGGCGCGGCTTTACCGGCTGCGGCAGGACTGGATCGATCTCGGCGGCGATTATACGCTTTACGGCCAGACGGGCGCCAAGATCGGCCGCCTGAACGGCCATCTCTTCACTGCCGCCGGCCGCTGGGACGTTACCATCGATGGCGGACAGCCTGCGCATCTGGCACCCGTGCTGCAGCTTGTGGGCGCGATGCTGAAATTCAACCATGCCGCGCGGCGCCATGTCGGCCGGATCACGCAAGGGGTGAGCGCGGGTGCGATGAAGCTCGCGCTGGAGAAGCAGGAGGCGGACCTTTATTTGAACCCGCGCCGGCCGCATTAGGGGCAGGATCGGAGGCCGCGCATGGCATCGAGGGCTCGCCCGCTTCGAGGCCATGCGCGCTAACCGGAGCCGGGTTCAGGAAGATTTATTTGAATGGGCCAGTGCCAGGCGGCCTTCGCAAAGGCCGGTTCTTCGCTGGCGCTGCCATTCGACTTGTTGAAATTGGCCGCAGCGAAGGGATCTTGGTACGACAGCACGGATAAGATGGGTTGGGAGCAGAAGTGGCGGTTTCGACAGCAGCATTCCAAAGGTCGAGATAGCCATGCACCGTGGTGCGCGGCGGGAGGTCTTTGGGAATGGCCCGCCACTGGCACCCGGTGGAAAGCACGTACATCAAGCCGTTTACGACTTCGCGCATGTCAACAGTGCGCTTTCCCCCGCCTCGCTTTGCGGGCGGGATCTCCGGCTCGATCAGCGCCCATTCCTCATCGGTCAAGTCGCTGGGATAGCGAAGTTTGCTGCGGTCGTAGAAGCTACGGTTCTCATTCGTCCACATCGGCGCCCCCGCGAATCGCTTTGGCGCCATTAAATCACAACCAATTCCTACAACTCAAGATGTCTTCGGACAGACACTAAGAGTTTTAAACGCCATCGCAGCACGATTGCCCGTTATCTGTTTCCTTTTTTCGCTTTTAGGAGTTTTACCTTCTGTTTGATTGATCGTATCACCCAGCCCATCACTACGAGAGTAAGGATCAAAACCGCGACCCATATCACCGTCCAAACTATATCGCCGCCGATGCTAGCCCTTGCGGCTTGCACCGCAGCGCTTAGGACTAGCACTGCTCCGAAGAACCAAACGAAACCTAAAATAAGCCGGTCCATATTCAGTCTCCCACTCATCAGGGCGGAATCACCACCTTCCGCTGCCTGGCTAAACGCCAGTTTATGCCGCACCTCACGCTTGAGCACTGAGTTTTTTGAATACCCCGGCCCTTTGAGGCTCTAGCGCGGCCTTCTCTCAACAGGCTTCCCGCCTCAAACCGTCGAGCGCCCAGCTTTTGCACGGCAGCCTCAAAACGGCAGCTTACCCCCCAATTTGAAGCATTCCCCGAAATTGGCTCGATGGCCGCTTTTGGCCTCACGGAGACATTCACGCTTGCGCGGCAGCCGGTAGCCCTAGCTTAACGCCGTCGCGCCTACTAGGCAGGGCCGCATTACCCAGGGCGCCTTCCGTAGCGCCGGAGCGTGGTTAACGGGGGAATGGTAAACGGGGATGGCTTCAAATATCTCCCCGCCGCAAAGCCCGCGATTTTTTGCGTTTTCGCCTGCAAAAGTGGATTCCTGGCAGTCCGTTAATTATCATTCTGGGCCCCCGTCAACCGTAAATCTTAATCCACAGACCAAAGTACGCGCCGGCACAGCCGGTAGCGCTTCTGCACCGATGTCGAATTGGCGCTTGCATTTCAATGGCTTCTGCGCCTTAGACTCCGCTTAAGCCTTCGGTAAGGCGCTCGCTCTTACAATGGCACCTTAAACGAAGCCATCCCAGCACAACGTTGCGGCATTGAGCGCGGAAAGCCGAAAGTTAATGGCGGGTCGGAAATGCAACCCTGGCGCAAAGCTAGCGCGCCGTTCGCGGCAGCGCCAAGTTCCTTCCCGCGGCGAAGACCGCGTTGCGCGGCAATACGGCGAGCAGGCGCAGCAGGTGCTGCCGTTTCAGCGCGATGCACCCCTCCGTGGGCGCGAAGCCGGTGCGGGCGATATGCACGAAGATCGCGCTGCCGCGTCCGGCCGAGCGGCGGGTGAAATTGTAATCGAGCACGAGGATCGCATCGTAAAGGCCGTCGCCGCGCCAAAGCCGCTCTGCGCTCGCGCGATAGGGCAGGGGGACACGGCGGTTGTAATTGCGGTCGCCGGGCGCGTCGCACCAGCCGAAGCCGGGGCGCAAGGGCTCGGCCGGCAGCGCAGAGGCGGGCCGCCGTAGCCGGTCCGGGCGGTAATAAACCCGCATCGCGCGCCAAAATCCGCGGGGCGTCGCGCCATCGCCCTCGCGCTTCAGCGCCCGCACGCCGCCCTCGCCGATGGCGGCCGGAAAATCGAGGGCGCCGAAGTGCAGCCTTCCCTTCGTGCACGCATCCGATAGCGCAAGCAGCCGCGCAAGCCTGCGTTTTCGCGTTTTCTTCTGCCTTTTTTGCGCTAGACTTTGTTTGGGCACAGGAAGCCGCCTGTTGCGTAAATCCGGTTCATCTCTTAAATCAAAAACATAGGTACGGCGGCTTATCGGAGGCGATCATGAGCAATATGCGCAATATCTTGGTTGTCGACGACGATCAAGAACTCGCGCGGTCGCTGGCCGAGCAGCTCACGCTGCATGAGGAGTTCGAGGCGCATGTCGCCCACACCGCCGCCCAGGCTTTCGCCGAGGTGAAGAACGGGCAGACCGACCTTATTCTTCTGGATGTCGGCTTGCCGGACATGGATGGGCGCGAAGCCTGCCGCTTGTTGCGCAAGAACAATTTCAAGCATCCTATCATCATGCTCACCGCGCAGGCCACCGATTCCGATACGATTTTGGGGCTCGAATCCGGCGCCAACGATTACGTCACGAAGCCCTTCCGTTTTGCGGTTCTGCTGGCGCGCGTGCGGGCGCAGCTTAGGCAGCACGAGCACAGCGAGGAGGCCGTTTTCTCGATCGGCGAATATTCGTTCCGCCCCGCCGCAAAGCTTCTGATCGACAAGAAGGGCAGCAAGGTGCGGCTGACCGAGAAAGAGACATCGATACTCAAATATCTCTACCGGGCAGGCGAAAAAGTGATCTCCCGCGATGTGCTCCTGCACGAAGTCTGGGGCTACAACGCCGGGGTTACAACGCACACGCTGGAAACGCATATCTACAGGCTCAGGCAGAAAATCGAGCGCGATCCCTCGCGCGCCGAGCTCCTGATCACCGAGTCCGGCGGCTATAAACTCATTCCCTGAGGCCGCCGGAATTCCACAACGAAGGGCCTGCCTGAGCCAAGCATGGTCTCCGGGGGTTGAATTGCGGTGGAGAATCAAGGACAAGCTAAGCTTGGTGCTGTGGGTCGAAGGAGTACAACCCCTCAAATAATCAGGTTAGCCCTGCCATGCTCGGCTCAAAGATCGAGCTTCTCGAAGACCTGCCGATCTTTCGGGGCCTTTCGGCAACGCAGCTTGGTTCTATTGTCGGTGCCGGAGCGAAAGCCTTTTTTGAGGCAGGCGATAATCTTATTACCAAGGACCAGCTGGGAAATACCGCTTATTTGATCCTGAGCGGCACCGCCAGATGCGTCCACTTCCCCGGAACTCCCGCGGCGGGCGATAAAATTGAACCGGGCTCGCTCGTTGGAGAGCTGGCCATGCTGGTGGATACGGTTCACACCTTGACCGTTCAAGCAAAAGTCCGGGTCCGCGCCCTGGCGCTGACGCGGGAAGCCTTGAAGTACACGATGGAACGCGATCCGGCCATCGCGCAGCAAATTGCAGATAACCTCCTCGCCAGGCTTCAAACATTCGCCCGCGACGTCCGGCGGCTAGATAACCTTCTCGCAAACATCGAAGGTTCTTCTATCTTCGGAGGGGGTGCTCACGGGCGGCTGACTGACGGCTCGGCCCGCAGAATTTCGCAACTCCCCTTCCTGCTCGCACAGAAATCGTCGAAGTTTGGGTAAAAGACCTGCGCACAACAGGTTGTGCCGGGTTGCGAGTGCTCGCCGAATCGGAGAGGCTGAATTCTATTCAGTTGCAGTAAAGGAGTTCAGCTTCCAGTGATTGGGTGAAAGCCGATGCTCGACCAGAAAATTGAGCTTTTGCAACTCGTTCCTTTATTCGACGGCCTCACGGCAGCTCATCTTGAGGCCATCGCCACGGCCGGCAAAAAGAGGTATTTCGAGGCGGGCGAAAAGCTTATCGCGCAAGCTGAAAAGGGGGACACGGCGTTCCTCATCCTCACGGGTAAGGCGGGCTGCACTAAAAGCGAAAAGGGGCGGGTGTTCGTCGAGGATTTGTGGCCCGGTACGCTGGTTGGCGAGCTTGGAATGCTGGTCGAGACCGTGCACTCGGTGACGGTCACTGCCAATGAGCGGTTGCGGGCACTTGCCTTCCCGAGGGAAGTATTTCGGGCCCTCATGGAGCGGCACCCGGAGATCGCCAAGCATATTTCAGAGAAGCTTCTGATCCGGCTGCATGGTCTCGCGGCGCAGTTGCGCGAGGTCGATAACAAGCTCGCCCAAATCGAAAAGGCCGCCTAACAGCCTGCCGCGGTTGCCGCACAGTTCCGCCGCCGGCTGGGGTAGCAGAAGCGGGGCGCGGGGCCATGCCGCCGTCATTGACGGGCTCACCGGTGGTATTCCCGGCTGGCGCGTTGCTCCGAGGTCCATAGCTCCACCAGCCACCCCAACCGCCCCAGCCCCAACCCCAGGCGAGAGCCAAGCCCACCAGCCTGATCCATCGAGGCGGCCATTTGCCATAAGCGTCTCCTTTCCTTTCAGTCGATAAATGCGCGCTGCTGCGACTGTTCGTTGTCCAAGGCTCGGGCTCACAACGAAAATCGGCTGCCAAGCAGCCACGCTGGCGTCATAAAGCGGTGGTTTCTATCGGGGCTAATGCTGGGTTGCGGGGGCCGGCGCAAACAGGTTCAGTGAGCCGGAACTGGTAATGAGCATAAGCGGTTGGGCGCGTTTTGCCCTCAGTATCGTCTTGGCCGTGGCGGCGGCCGTATTCGCCAACGCAGCGTTCGGGCCGCGGGCAGCGCTCGCGCAGGAAGGCGCTGTCATCCGCACCATTAAGGTGACGGGAAACAGCTTGATCGAGCCAGAAACGGTCAAGAGCCGCCTCACCTTTTCACCGGGTCAGCGCTATGAGGCACGCAAGGCCGACCAAAGCGTGAAGGCGCTGTTCGCAACCGGCTGGTTCAGCGACGTCCATATCAAATTTGAAGGCGGCGCCGTTACCGTCTCGGTGGCCGAGAATCCGCTGGTGAACCGCGTCGTCTTTGAGGGCAACAAAGACATCAAAGCCGAGGATCTAACGAAGGAAGTTCAGATCAAGCCGCGCCAGCCTCTTGTGCGCGGCCGCGTACAGTTGGAAGTGCAACGTATTCTCGATCTTTACCGCCGCCAGGGTCACTACGCGGCGCAGGTGGACCCTAAGATCATCAAGCTCGATCACAATCGGGCCGACCTCGTGTTTGAAATTCGCGAAGGGCCTGAGACAAAGGTTGCCAGTATCAACTTCATGGGCAACCGCTCCTTCAGCGATGCTGCCTTGCGAGGGGTGATTTCCACTTCCGAAACGGGGCTGCTCGACTTCCTGAAGTCGGGCACCGTCTACGATCCGGACAGGATCAATATGGACCGCGATCTTCTGCGGCGCTTTTACTTGAAGAATGGCTTCGCAGACATGCGCGTGCTTTCGGTGGCCGCCGATACGGATAAGGATGGAAAGGGCTTCTTCGTCACCTTCAGCATAGAGGAAGGGCCGCGCTACACCTTCGGTGCGATAGAGCTGCAGGTAAAGCTCAGCGCTTTGAACGCAGGCTCTTTGAAAGCCAAGATTACTGCTCAGCCCGGCGATATCTATAACGCCGAGCTTGCCGATAAAACGGTCGAGGCTCTGACCTTGGCCGCGGCTCAAATGGGCGAACCTTTCGCTCAGGTCCGCCCCAGGGTGGACCGCGATCCAGTCCGCCGCACTATCTCGGTAACTTACGTCATCGAAGAGGGTGCCCGCGTCTTTATCGACAGGATCGGCATCGTAGGGAATTCGCGCACGCTCGACGCGGTCGTCAGGCGGGAGTTTCGCATTGCCGAGGGCGACGCCTATAGCAAGGTTCTGGTCGAGGCTGGGAGACAGCGCCTCATCAAGCTGAGGTACTTCAAAGAGGTGAAGATAACAAAAGAGCCCGGGCGATCGCCGGACCGGGTAAACCTCACGATCGCTGTGCAGGAGGACCAAACGGGCCAGTTCGCTTTCAGCGGAGGGTACTCGACGACCCAAGGCGTGATTGGCGACATCTCCTACACCGAACGTAATCTGATGGGAACAGGCCAGTATTTGGAGGTCAAGCTATCGGGAAGCTTCGCGGGCGACGGCGCCTTCACCGTGGGCTGGACCGAGCCGCACTTCCTCGACACGGACTTGGCCTTCGGCATCGATCTTTTTGTCAAGAACAACAACTATACGGAAGCCGCTGGTTATACCGTCGCAGGCTATGAGGATTTCAGGGTTGGCGGCGACGTTCGTCTGAGCACGATGCTCACCGATAATCTGACCGTCTCCACAAACTACACGCTGATGTGGGAAAATGTGTACAATGCCGATTCCAACGCCTCGCTCGCCGTGAAGCAAATCGAGGGCCCGGCGGTTATCTCTTCGGTCGGCTATGCTGTAATTTACGACACCCGCGACAACAAAAAGAAGCCAACGAGCGGCATCTATTTCAAAAGCGCGCAGGACCTTGCGGGCATTGGCGGCGATGTAGATTACATCCGCTCCACGGCGGACGCGAGGGCGTACTACCCCGTCACGCAGGATATAACGCTCGCCGTTCGCGCGCAAGGCGGCACGATAAGCGGCTGGGATGGGCAGGATGTGCGGGTCGTGGACGCATTCTATAAGGGCGGCGAAACGATCCCTGGCTTTGCCCCTGCCGGCATTGGGCCGCGCGACGCATCGACGGGTGACGCTCTGGGCGGCACAACCTTTTACGCGGCGACAGCGGAGCTGCGCTTTCCCTTGCCGTTCCTTCCGACCGATCTTGGGCTGAGCGGCGCGGTCTTCACCTCCGCAGGCACGCTTTTCGGGACGAACGCGCAGTCTTTCGCCGCAGCCTACGCGGCATCGCATGGTGTACCGAACACACTGGCAATTCAGGATTCGTCCGCGCTGCGCGCTTCCGCGGGCGCCAGCCTCGTCTGGGATTCTCCCGTGGGAGCGTTGCGGGTCGACTTCGCCGACGTCGTCGCCAAGGCGACTGGCGACAAGACCCAGATTATCAACTTCGGCTATTCGGGCTGGTGAGCCGCAACGCGAAAGCGTGGCCGGCACTGCTGTAAGGCGCTTTTTTGCGGCAAATCCAACGCGGACGAGCAGCAGCGCCGCTACGATCGCGGCATAGATGAGCGGCTCGGCCGGCCAGGACTTCACCACCATGACGAAATGCACCGCCGCTGCGGCTGCCGCCAGGTAGACCCAACGGTGCAGCTTCTGCCACGCGGAAGCGCCCATTCGCTTGATCATGGCGTTGTTGGAGGTAATCGCAAGCGGGATCAGGATCGCAAAGGCGGCCATGCCGATGGTGATGTAGGGACGCTTCAGGATGTCCTTTACGATAGCATGGGCATCGAGACCCTGATCGAAGAGCAGGTAGGCGGAGAGATGCGCGCAGGCGTAAAAAAAGGCAAGCAGCCCTAACGCGCGGCGGAAGCGGTTGAAGTTTAGGCCGCCGAACCTGCGGATTGGCGTCACCGCCAGCGCCGCAATCAAGAAGCGAAGCGCCCAAAGGCCAAGGAGGTGCTCAAGCGTCTTGACCGGGTCGGCTCCGAGCTGGTCGTTGAGCGCGAGCCAAAAGACCCAAATGCCTGGGACCGCGCCCAAAAAATAGAGCGGCCAGCGCGGCGCTGCGTTCAGCGCGCGCTGAACGGTCCGCTTGGCTGGAAATGCTAATGCTGGCATATGGCCATCTTTCCACACTTTCAGATTCGAAGCCCCCCTCACCCTGTCCCTCTCCCGCGGAGGGGAGAGGGAACGCCTTCTCAACGGTCGCAACCTGCCCCCTCTCCCCTTGCGGGAGAGGGCTGGGGTGAGGGGGCTTTTATGCTCGCAACCTAAAAATACTTCGCCAGGTCCATCCCAGCGTAAAGGCTTGCCACCTGATCGCCATAGCCATTGAACATCAGCGTAGGCCGGCGCTTCGCGAACAGGCCGTTGCCGTCGCCTATCCTGCGTTCGGTCTTTTGGCTCCAGCGCGGATGATCGACTTCCGGGTTCACGTTGGAATAAAAACCGTATTCGTTCGGGGCCTGCCGGTTCCAGGATGTCGGGGGCTGCTTCTCGACCAGGCTTATGCGCACAATCGACTTGATGCTCTTGAAGCCATATTTCCACGGCACCACAAGCCTGATCGGCGCCCCATCCTGGTTCGGGAGCGTCTCGCCGTAGAGGCCAACGGCCAGGATCGTGAGCGGATGCATCGCTTCGTCCAGCCGCAAACCTTCGACATAGGGCCACTCAAGCGGCTGGAACCAGCCTTTTTGACCGCGCAACTCGGAAGGGCGGACAATCGACTCAAACGCTACGTATTTCGCTGAGCCCAGCGGCCCAGCCCGCTGAAGGAGCGCGCTCAAGGGAAAGCCGTTCCACGGGATCACCATCGACCAGCCTTCCACGCAGCGCAGCCGGTAGACGCGCTCTTCGAGGGCAACCGGTTTCAAGATATCTTCAAGCGTATAAGTCGCGGGCTTCGACACCATCCCGTCGATTTTGACGGCCCACGGGCTTGTTTTCAGTGACGCCGCATAGGCCGCAGGATCGCTCTTGTCGACGCCGAACTCATAGAAGTTATTGTAGCTCGTCACATCCGATTTTGGAGTAAGCGGCTCATCCGTTGAAAATGCGCTTTTTGAGAAACTTAGCGGAGCCGCACCCGCAGGTTGAGGCAGGCTTCCCAGCGCTGCTACAGCAAGCGCGCCGCTCATAAACTCCCTCCGCCGTAGATAGACCTCCTGCGGTGTAATCTCCGAGGAGGCAATCGGCTTCATCTTGAGGGTCATGCGCATTCTCCAGCTTTGTGCTTTATTTCGCCGTATCTACGCGATCTGTTACGCGGCAAAAGGCAGCCGGGTTCATACCGTCATCACATTCGCTTGCGTGTAAACGATCCTCATACGTGAAAAGCGAGGCTTGTGATAAAGCGCAGCGACACCGTGAGCAGGAACGCGACGAACACATATTCAAGGGTCCGCCGCGAAAGCTTATGGGCGGCCTTCACGCCCAAAGGCGCGGCGAGCACGCTCAGTGGAGCGACGACGATGGCTCCGGCCAGGCTCACATAGCCCAGCTGGAGCGGCAGGCCAACAGGGGCGCCCCATCCCTCGATGATATAGCCAATGACGCCGGGGATGGCGATAACAGGGCCGAAACCCGACGCCGTTCCGACCCCTTTATGGATCGGCCAGCCAAAAAGCTTCATGTAGGTGGTGATGAAAATACCGCCGCCGATGCCGATCAAGGACGAGATCAGCCCTATCCCCGCGCCGGCAAGCCCGTCCCAGGGCTGTCCGGGCAGCTTCCCGGCCGCGATCGCGCGCCCGGTGCCAAAGGCGATGCGTGAGGCCATGAAGAGCGTTGTGGCGGCGAACGCCCCCTTGAGGAAGCTCGACGGGGAGTGCGACGCGACGATTACGCCGAGACTGGCTCCCGCGACAACCCAAGGACCGAGCGATCGGATAACCGTAATATCGACCCCGCCGCGCTGCCAGTGCGATCGGACGGAGCGTAAGGAGGTAGGAATGATGATCGCAAGCGAGGTAGCGACACAGACCTGCATGCGGATGCTGTCACTCACCCCGATAATTCCAAACAGCTCGTAAAGAACCGGCACGACAATACCGCCGCCGCCAATGCCCAGGAGCCCCGCCAAAAAACCGGTGACGAGGCCGCCTGCCGCAAGCGCAAGAGAGAGCGTTGCGATTTCGCTTAAAGGCAGGCCGGAAATCATGGGAGCCGTCCAGGGGAGGGGAAACGCGAGTGCTTGTGCAGACTATCGGGGGTTTCAAGCTTTGGCAATCGAAGGAGGCCTCGCACGATATTGGGGATGCGCTGCCAAATTTGCGGCGTACTAATGCCGTATGCCTCAAGCTGCGTCTCGACTGTTGCTAGCTTGCAACGCTTGCAGAAACTTTCGAGACGGGGGGAACCTGCACCCATAGCACCTGTTGAGTTGCAGGTTGGATAATCTTGGAGAAAACGCATGCCGCTTTGCGGTCATCGCATTCTTGTAGTCGAGGATGAAACCATCGTGGCCTTCGACCTCAACTGCATTATTCGAAAGGCGCGCGGCAAGGTTGCTGGTTGTGCAACTACGTTCGCTCAGGCCATAAGGCTCGCTGACACAGCAGATCTATCGCTCGCAATTTTAGATTTCCGGCTTGGACCGCATACCTCATTGCCGGTAGCAGCGAAACTGCATGCGGCCGGAGTTCCTTTTATCTTTCACACGGCCTGCGGCATACAGGAGATGGCAACGGCGTGGCCGTATGCGCCTGTCATTCACAAGCCGGCCATGCCGGATGACTTGGTTGCAGCTATGGTTACTCTCCTGAGCGGAACAAGCGAAGTTAGGCCTCCACGAGGTCAGACGGCACGGGCTCGAGCATTTTCTTGAAGATGTCGATGTTCGTCTTCTTGACCGGACGGAAATTTTTAATGTGGAAGGCTGGCTCGACCAGCCCAACGCAAAAGAGCGCGGGCGCGTGCCAAATCTCTTCGAACATCAGGCCGATTACTCCCTCACGGTCGCAAATGTCTCTGACGATATAAATCGAACCCAGCTTGGGGAAGGTGCGAATGGCCGCCCGCCAGGTTGGCTCGTCCGAGAAACGGTCACCGATGCACACGACGTGCTGTCCGCGATAGAAATCCAAGTTACTAGTCCTGCAAGCGAAGCCGCTTCGTTTAAGTTGGTTTTGGGATTGGCGCTTATAGCATGGATTTTTGCGCGCGCATCGCCAAAAAAGACGGGACGCCGCTCTTAGGAATGGGCAGTTGCACCGGCGGGCTTATTGGCAGGCGCGGTTGCAACCAATCGCAAGCATAACCCCAGACTGCGCGCCCTTAAAAGCGACCGCCAGCGCAGCATTTCTCGCTTAGTTTATACGTATGGTTGCAGATGAAATTTATTGACAACTGGCAGTTGTGCGCCTCAAATCGCGGGAGGAAGAAACGGCGCGGCGGTGTGCAAGGAAACTGTAATGCAAACGATAGAGCGGGAAACAGAGTCTGGCTATTTCGAGGTCATCCTCTACTTCGAGGGCAATTCATGGGCATTTTCCACATTCGCGAACGGCTCGCTTATGCAGGAGGTGCTTGATCAGGCAGAAAAAGAATTTTCCGTCCACTCGATGCACCACGAGCTTGGCAATATAAGGCTCAAAGTCACAGCTGCATATTTAATTGATGACAGTTGTAGTTACTACCTCACCAAGCACAATGGGAAGTGGCAGCTCACCCATGCAAGCGGCGAATATTCAGCTTTTGTACGTCCGGATGCTGTATCTGCTACAGGAAAGCAATTGCGCAAAGCTGATAGCGTTGCGCCGCTGATTGCCGGCGTATAAAGTTTCTATTTCTGAAGATCTCCAGCCCCACATTGAGGGGTGTGTTCTGGCAGCAACAGAGATACATGTTTCGTTGTCTACTGCACAATTACGCCCCATTTGCTGCCCTGTATGCTAGCGTTCACGCTTATTGCAGGCAGGGTTACGATGAGGCTTATGAGTATCCATACGGTCGGTTTGTTAGTGGCGATTTGTTTTGCCGGCTTCCAACAGGCGTTTGCCGAATGCGGTAACGCCTCCTCCAACACAGAGGGAAGCTGGGCACACACAGCCCGCAACCGGGTTAATATTTCGGCTGCACATCTATCGCTGCCCGCCGGAACCCGCGTGATTGTCCGCAACCAGCGAAAAGGGCGGAGCATCATTGTAACGATTGCCAGCCGCAGTTCACTTTCGTCTGGCGGCATTATCGAACTTTCTCCAGGTGCGATGAATGCACTCGGGATGGAGGATTTCGGCCCAGTCTGTCTCGAAGTCGTAAGCTATGGCAGCAAAAAGCGCGGTTATGAGAATCCATCTTTGGCTGACCGGCTGTTGGAAGCCTTGAACCCAAAGGCGCGTCATCTTGCGGGAGCTAATCCCCGGACGCGTTACGCGCACGCCAACACCGGCAATCGATCGGCGAAGGCGCATCATCGCCGCAAGCACTACGCCAGGGGGCGGCATGGAAGCGGCAGACGCTATGCGCACCTGCATCGCAGGCACCGTTCGGGGAAGAGTTTCCGGCATCGCCGCCGGCTGGCCTCTCGCGGCTAGCTCCATCAAGGCGCTGGGGAAATCCGCCACAGCGCCTTTAAATTTTTGCCAAGGCAAAGTTTTAGGGAACGAAACGGGAGCTCGTGTGTCTGCACCCTCTATAAAGCCGTGTGGTTGTGCTGCGTATCGAGGGTGGTCTAATGTATGTCGCTGAAGCGATAGTCGAACGGCGTGAAGCTAAGCGGCCCACGGTGCTGCTCGTCGAAGACGAGCCCATTTCCAGGCTCGACCTCGCCTCAGAATTAAGGGGCGCCCGCTACGAGGTGATCGAAGCTTCAAATGCGGATGAAGCCCTCAGCGTTCTTCAGTCCTCACCTGTCGATCTGATGATCAGTGACGTTGTGATGCCAGGGTCGATGGACGGCATGGCGCTGGCGGCGCGCGCGCGTAAAGTGAACTCGGGCATGAAAATCATCATGATCTCCGGACAGTTCTCCCAGGCGCAGGCGCAGAACGTCGCCGATGGATATTTTGCCAAGCCATATGGCTGCACCCCTGTCCTGAAGACCTGCCGGCAATTACTAAGTCAGCGTACCGGTAGTTGACTCAGTAGCTTGACGGTTGCCGTTTGACGCACATTGGGTATCGCCCGGCCCCGCCCCATGGAAGCCGGCGGTACGGCCGCCGCAATAATCTGCTATCTTTGTCGCGTGCTGCAATGCCGCTTTGAACGCGTTGGAAGTTCGCGATGCAAATTGTCAAGGGCATCCTCATCGATCTTGATGGGGTCGTTTACCAGCGCGGGGCCGCCATCCCTGGGGCGATCGAAGCCCTCTCACGCATCCGGGAGCTGAATCTTGATTACCGGTTTGTGACCAACACTACGAGGACGCCGCTGCGAAGCATCGTTGCTCAACTCGCAACCATTGGAGTGGCGGCCGGGCCCGCGCATGTGTTCACCCCGGCACTCGCGGCGCGCGCCTACATCGCCGGTCATGACCTCGACTCATACTACCTGATCAGTTCCGCGTTGAAGGAAGATTTTGCCGGGCTCAATGCCGGGAGCAAACGCGCAGTGATCGTGGCCGATGCCTACGATGAGTTCACCTATCACAATCTCAACGAGGCGTTCAGGCTGATCGAGCAGGGCGCGGAATTCCTTGCCCTTGCCAAGAACCGGTCTTTCCGCGACACCGATGGGCAGCTGAGCCTGGATGCCGGCGGTTTTGTTGCCTGCCTCGAATATGCCGCGAACAGGAAAGCGCGCGTGCTCGGAAAGCCGTCCCTGGACTTTTTTCATTTGGCTGTTACGGATATGGGGCTTGCGCCCGCGGACACCGTTATGATCGGTGACGATGCCGAGTTCGACGTGTGCGCCGCCATCAGCGCCGGTCTTCAAGGCATTCTTGTTCGAACCGGCAAATACAAGCCCGGCGCGGAAGAGGGTGTTGAACCGAAGCCGGATGCGGTCGCCAATAACCTGCTGGAAGCCACCGATCTTATTAGCCGGTGGCCTCGGCCCTAAGTTGCGAAGAGCCTGGCGCGAAAGGTGAGTTGGCCTTTTGCGCCTGCGCATGTAGCTCAACAGTAAGTTCCCGGTCTCGTCGAAATTCCCGCCAATAGTCTTGTACGCGGCGTCAAGAATGGTCAGTACCCTGTTATCCGACAATTGAAAAACGGCAAATTCGGCGTTGCGCTTTTGAGAGACAAGCCCTGCCAGTTTCAATTGCTTAAGATGCAGCGAAGTCTTGGCTATCGAAAACCCCGAGCGTTCTGCCAGCGCCTTCGCGGATTGCTCGCCGCAGGCTAAATGCACCAGCAAGCAAATACGGTGCTCGTTGGCCATTGCCTTTGTAACGGCCGCAAGCTCCGAAGCTGCAGCGCGCTTCTGCATGCAGAGGGACACTAGTCTACCTACCTTTTCGTTGAATTGGGAAGCAGAGAATTCCGACTTGCATTGTAGGAGTTTGGTTTATCAGGGTCAAGACTGTGCCGGCTCACTGGTCTCTCCCGGTGAAGCGAGGGGCGCGCTTTTCCATGAAGGCCCGCACCCCTTCGGCATAATATATTTGTCAAAGTTTGTGGTGTTAGTCCTGAGGGAGCATGGCGTTGAGCGTGACGATGAGCTTGCGCATAACGGCGGTGATTGCCGCTTTGGCGCACTTACCGTTCCGCCTGAGTTTTTCGGCGAAGCTTTTCATAATGCGGTTATGCCGGATGGCGGTTAGCGCCGCCATGTAAAGCGCCTTGCGGACAATGGCCCGGCCTGCCTCGATATGGGAGGGAAGGCTTGATTTGCCGCTCTTATCGTCGAAGGGAGCGAGGCCTGCCATTGAGGCTGCCTGGCCCCTGCTAAATGTGCCAAGCTCCGGCATATAGGCAAGCAGGGCTGCGGCCGTCCCCGGGCCGATGCTCTTCAAACTGCGCATGAGGGCCGCCTTGCGGGCAAGCGTCCCGCTGGCTTGGATATGCGCCGCGATTTGAGCCTCAAGAGCCGCCAGGGATTTGCGCAAGCTTGCGATATGCTCCTTGAGGCTGCGGCTCACGCTTGGGTGGCGGACATGCTCGAGCCGGCTGGTTTCGGCAAGCAGCATGGCTTGGATCTGGTCCCGCCGGGCCTTCAAAGCGGCCAGGGCGGCAAGCTCGGGCGTGAGCGGAACATAAAGGCGCAAGCCCTCCGTCTGCAAGCCGTAGAGGGCGAGCGCACGCGCATCGATCGGATCGGTCTTGGCAATAAGGCCAAGATATTTGGCAAAGTGCCGGACGCGCGATCCATGGGCCTTGTGGGCGGGCAGGCCAAGCTCGATGCAAATCTCAAGCAGAGGGCGCTCATAGCCGCCGGTTGCCTCGCAGACAACGAGGAGGGGCCCGAGGCTTAAATTGGCATTGCGCCGCATCTGCGCCATGAGCAGCTTGCGGATCGCCTTGGGTTTGTTCGCAATGCTGTGGCGTTCATCGCCAGGCAGGATGCAGACGGCCAGGCTCTCCTTGCCAACATCGAAGGCGACATATGTTGAATAATCCGGGCTCTGACCGGCACGGCGCTGCAGGTCGCGCTCACGATCGAGCTGGGCATCGAGCGTGTTGCCGGCGGAGGCGTTGAGCGCGTGTTTGATAAGGGCAAGCGCTTGCGTTGGCTGGCTAGCAAGGCGCTCCGCGAGGCTGCGCGCCTCAGCGAGGAGAACCTCATCGTCCACAGCTTTCCAGATCATGCCCCAATTTTCAGCCCGCGCGGCCGTCACAGGCTCGGCCAGCATGGCCAGCGCACGCGCTCTCGCCTCGCCCACAAGGCGGGAAGAAAAAAAGTCCCGGCCGCGTCAGGGTTAAGCCCGATCTTGGCAAATGCCTGAATGAACTTGGCCGAGCGTGCGGCCAGCACAATGTCACAGGCCAGCGCCAAATTTGCCCCAGCTCCAGCGGCAACGCCATTCACGGCGCAGATGACGGGCTTGGCCAGCCCGCGGATCCGGCAAATCAGCTCAACCGTGCTCGCAGGGCAAAGGTTAGGAATCAAAGAAGTGGACGAGGGCATTTGGCTCGTCTCCTTCATGCATTACGATCTCGGTTATATCGATTTGGAGCAGAGAACCTTGCAAACCATCGGCAACCCGTTCGGCACGAGGTTGTCACCTATGTCTTAGGTACAAAACGTTACCCCATGTGTCCGGGCTGGACGCGCGAGAAATTGGCGGAGTGGGAGGGATTCGAACCCTCGGTACGGCTTTTCAACCGTACAACGGTTTAGCAAACCGCCGCCTTCAGCCTCTCGGCCACCACTCCACGCGGGCTGGTAAAAAACGGCTCGCGTCCGCGCCCCGCTTTTAGCCCGGCCTCAGTCATCGGATCGATAACAAATCCGAACCGGCTAGGCAATACGAACTGTTGCCCTTATGCGGGCCGTAACTCTCACTGCGGCTCCTTACGGCACACAGCCACCTTCGAAAGAAATGCCGGAAACGCCTCTTTGGGTTGCAGCCCAGCCTGAGCGAAAACGCCGTCTGCGCCGCCGAGCCGGTCGCTCAGATAATCGAGATAATAGGGTTCGTGGAAACGCTGCGGAAAAGCTTCGAGCAAGCCGTCGTAGGCCTCGACATCGCCCCATTGCAGGGAGTCGACGAAAACGAACAGCCCGCCGGGCTTCAGAATACGGGCGATCTCCGCAGTGACGCGGCGGCGCACCTCGTTTGGCAGTTCATGATAGAGGTAGACGCAGGTAACGATATCGAAACTGTCCGCTTCGAAAGGAAGCGCCTCGGTGTTGGCCTGCTCAAAGTTAACGTTGCGGCGGCCGCGAAGATGACGCGCGGCTTCCTGAAGATAGGCTTGGCTCAAGTCAACCCCCGTCATCTGCATCGCGGGGAAGGCCTGAGCCAGCTGATGCAGAAAGCGGCCGCTGCCGCAAGCGGCATCGAGCAGCCTGAGCTGGCGCTGATCGCGGCCGCGGATGAATTTCGCAATGGCCGGGATCGCCTGCCGGCGCATCGCGCCTGCCGCTCCCATGAACAGGGTCTCGACCTGCACGTCGTACAGTTTGGCGGACTCCTCTGTCAGGTAGCCGCCAGATTGGTAATGAAAATTCTGCGTGTAATAAGCAGGCATGCCCGCCGCCTCCGGAAGCGACGCGGCCTCGGTGGCGCGCCTTCCGGCACGGCGGGCAGCCGATTGGGGCAGGTCCGCAAACATTAGGCGCAAAGCCTCGATATGGCCGCCCAGCAATTCGTCCTCGACCGGAGCCGGATAGACCCCGTCGCGGACATTGCGGGCATCTAACGCCTGCAACTGCAAGGCGTCCTGCAAAAGCGTCCAAAGGCCTGGAACTGGCCTACTGATCTCGACGCGCTGGCCTCCGCTACCAATGCCCGCGGCCTTCCTGTTCGTCACGCGGTAAAGCGCTGCATAATAGCCGGTCCGGAGCGTTTGATTTGCCAGATGCGCAAAAGCTTCGAAGCGGTTTGACATGGTCTCACTCTCCAGGGACATTACAGCGCGGCCCATTCAAAACCGCGCTCACTTCAACCACAGCCAGCTCCAGACGCCATGATCATTCATAAGAACGTCGTAATTCTAACAGGCGCTGGGCTTTCCGCCGAGTCCGGCCTGCATACCTTCCGCGACAAGGATGGTATCTGGTCCAAATACGACTATCGCGACGTTGCCACGCCAAAAGGCTACTGGCGTAATCCGGCGCTGGTGCTCAACTTTTACAACGAACGCCGAAGGCAGAACGCCGGGGTCAAGCCGAACGCGGCGCATCTGGCACTTGCCCGGCTGGAGGCAGAATATCCGGGCAGCGTCTTGACCGTCACCCAGAACATCGATCCCCTGCATGAGATGGCGGGGTCCAAGAACCTCATTCACATGCATGGCGAGATCGCAAAAGCGCTTTGCGCATCGTGCGGGACCCGCCACCCCATCGGTGATGAAGACCTCACGCTTGGCTCGGTATGCCCGGCCTGCGCGAAACAGGGCACGTTGCGCCCCGACGTCGTGTGGTTCGGTGAGATGCCCTACCATATGGAGGAAATCTATCGCGGACTTTCCGCTTGTAACCTCTTTATTTCCATCGGGACCAGCGGCACGGTCTATCCGGCTGCGAGCTTCGTGCTGGAGTCGGCGCGAGCCGGCGCCCATACGGTCGAGCTCAATCTTGAACCCTCGGAAGGTATCGATGGTTTCCAAGAAGCAATTCACGGCCGCGCCTCAGAAATCGTCCCAGCCTACGTCGACCGGCTACTCAAGGCGGCGAAGGGTTAGAGTTTCCATGTTTTTGCTGTGCATTTGAAGGTTAGCGGAGGATTATAAAGGCGTGGATTTTGCGGGCCTTATTTTGCTGGCCCTTTTTTCCTGAGGCCTTGGATTTGAGATTGTGCCCTTGGATGTTTGCGCGGGTGGGTCGCTCGCCGGAAACGTATCCGCAGATCGCGGTCAAGCTGATCCTCACGCTGCTTCCTTCCGGCTTCATTCTCCTTGCTGCGGCTTTGCCTTCCTCCGACGGACGTGGAACTGGCTTCGATCATGGCCTTCCTCGACGGCTTTGCATGTTGTGGAAACAGCTTTCTGATGGGCAAGTTCCGGAACAGCGCGTGCTATCAGAGTGAAAAGCGGAATCGCATGCGTTCCTTGCCCGGCACAAGCGATCATGACGCGTTCGGCGCGGACCTGGCCCCAAAGGCGAATGAAATTTGCTGCTGGCAACGATGTCGCGCCGGTCTCCTGTTGCATTTGGTAGCGTTTTCGCGTCATGGATTGCGGGCGGCTGCTGCGTGGGACGCTGCTGCAACCTCGCTTCCGATTTCTGGCGCCACGACGGGAAGAGGCGCTATTCCTTGCTGCAGGACATAAAGGGCTAAGACGGCCAATGTGGGCACAGTCGATCATGGATCCGACGCGATTTGCCGTTATTGGCTTTTTTATTGGCGTGCTCATCGCCGCGCCCGTTGGGCCGGTGAATATCGTCTGCATTCAAAGGACACTCGAGCGCGGCTTCTGGGGCGGGTTTGCCGCGGGCCTTGGCGCAGTCCTGGCCGACGGCGTCATCGCGATGGTGGCGGCTTACGGAGCGACCGCTATCGCGGGGTTCATGCGTGCGCATCAGCTTAAGATCGAACTCGCGGGCGGGGTGATCCTGACGGTTTTCGGGCTCAAGGTCTTCATGTCTCAGCCGAAAATCGTCGCGACGGCTACCACGAACATCGCGCGGCTGAGGCGGCTCTCCGCCACGATCCCTCAATTCTTGCGTCCCACGCTTCGCTACCGGGTTTGGCGAATTATGCCGCATTTGAACATCGTGCCCCAGACTTTCTTTCTTACCATCACCAATCCCGGCGCGATTTTGGGCGTGTTCGCGCTCTTTGGGGGCGCGACGTCGGTGCTGGGGGGGATAAGTAGCTGGATGCAGGCAATAACCGCCGTGACATCTATCATGACGGGGAGCTTGGCATGGTGGGCGGGGCTATCCCGCCTCATATCGCGTGTCAGGCACAAGCTCACCGAAGGCAGGCTGAAACAGATCAATCAGGTTTCTGGGGCTGTGCTTGTTGCATTCGGGCTCGTTCTTTTCGCTCAATTCGCCTACGGCCTCGCCGGCCACCGGATCGCCAGCGCCAATCCGTTGGAGATGTTTTCGTTTTGTACGATAGGCTGTTTCAAGCCTGGACCATCCCTTTAGCCGGGACACTGCAAAAAAATCAGGGTTGCATGCAACCCTGATCGAGTGGGCTTCCTGGCGGCCGGATGATCCCGGCCTGCTGGAAAGCTACCTACTTGTTCTTATGGCTTTGTTCTCCTGCCTTCACATGCTGCTCGTGCGTGCCGCCGTGAGAATGCTCTCCGCCCTTCTTACCGGCCTCCGAGGCGCGCTGCGGATCGTTCTTGAAGTTACCGCCGCTGTGCTGTCCGCCCTTGCTCTGACCGGAGTGGCTCGAGCCGCGACTTTTCCCAGCCATAATTATCGAACTCCTGTTTCAAGGCGGCGATTGCGCCGCCAAAGATAAAACTCGTTCGTAGCAAGACTGTTCCACATCGGGTTGATTATAGATACAAACGAAGACCCGGTAAAATTCCTATCAAGGAAGAAACTATATGTACACCATTCTTCGCGAGAGGGGGCCGGAACTCATTTTGAGTTAAGCGCGTTCCCGTTAACCAGTGACCAAACCGGGAAGGAAAGACAGAAATGTTTATCCACAAGAAAGAGCCCCTACAGCCTGTGGAGGTTAAAAGCGCAGACCCAGCCTTCGCGCAAAAATTACTTGAGCAATTCGGCGGGGCAACGGGGGAGTTAACCGCTTCCTTGCAGTATTTCGTGCAGTCCTTCCACATGGACGATCCAGCCATGAAGGATATGCTGCAAGATATTGCCACGGAGGAAATGGGGCACCTGGAAATGGTCGGCATGCTCATCGAGCAGCACACCAAGCGCGCGAGCGCAAATGTTCAGGACACCGCCTATAAGAGCACGCTCTTCTCGCTTCGCGGCAAGGGGCCCCACTTCCTGAACAGCGAAGGCGATGCGTGGTCAGCAGACTACATCAACGAAGGCGGAAATCCGGCGCGCGACCTCAGAGCCGACATCGCTGCCGAGGCTGGGGCGCTCCAAACCTATGAGTCACTCTTGGCTTACTCGCCGGATGAAGGTACCACCCGGACACTCCGCCACCTGGCGACCCGAGAAGTGGCCCATACGCACATGTTCATGACCGCGCTCAAGTCGATAGATAAGCTCACCGAGCCGCTTTTCGGGAACCTCAAGCCGGATGAGACGGTGAATGTCTATTTCAACCTCTCGACCTCGATGGACGGATCCAGCAAGCGCGGGCCTTGGAACAGCGAGCCGGCCTTCAAATTCGTACAGGACCCGGCTCAACAGAAAAAAAAGAAGGGCAGCATAGGCTAGAAGCGCCAGCTTAAGTTTAGTCGCGCACACACGATGCGGCTGGCACATTGCGCTGGCCGCAGCTGCCGCTAATTTTTCAGGCGGCAAGAGACATTCCCTATAGGGTGGGTATAAAAGCCCTAACGGGCGAGGTAATACCTGCAGTCCGGCATATTTTTAAGTATGGAAGCTTAGATGTCATCCCAAGGCATGATTGTGCGGGCGCTGCTGCTTGGCGAAGCGCTCGATCTGAAGGGCCTGGAGCGCGAAGACGCGTTTTCCGTCAACCCTTTAGGGTTTAGGACATCCGCTAACGGTTCAGCGATGCTGTTCAAATTTGGCGCCGTCGTGTTTTTCAATATGACGCCAATCGAGGAAGAAGGTCTTATCCATGGCCTTGAGCAGCGCATTCTGGGGCCGCTCTCCGAGCGCGAAATCGAGACCGCTGTCATTGTTACGGCGCCGGATGACGAGGATCTGCTCAGCAAAACCGGGGCGATCCAGGTCAAGAGCACGGATTCCAACCGTTTGCTTCTTGTGGGTGAGGCGTTGGCCGTTTCGGTGGCGCTGGCTTACGACGAGCGGCGCATTGCGGCCGCCTTTGACAAGATCGAACCCTTGGCCGCGACGCTCATAAGGAGGCGCCTGCCTCCTGGCCCGAAATCGGCAATGCTGGAGCAGATAGGCGAGGCCCTTCTCATCCAGAAGCGCCTGGCCTCGCGTGTCGATCTCGACGAGAAACCGGATGTGTTGTGGGATCATCCCGAGCTTGAGCGGCTTTGGGCAAAACTCGTAGACGAATACGATTTGGCGGCGCGCGGACGCGCAGTGGAGCGCAAGCTGGCGGTGATACGCGAGACGGCCGATACGATCACGGACCTGATCTCGACGCGCACAAGCCATAGGCTTGAGTTGCTTGTCATCGTGCTGATCGCAATCGAGATCGTGCTGGCTCTCGCGGGCTGGATTTTCAAATAAGAACATCGGCATATGCGCAATATTCGCAGAAAAGCCAGCTCCCGGCCAGGCTGCGCTAATTAAACCTAAAAGCCATCAACTCGAAACATTAGAATACGGGAATGTGTATGCGCATTTTCTTAAGAAGTGTTAATTAAACTATGCCTATGGCGATGATTATACTTAAAGCAAGAAGTGTAAAACTCGTACGGCTCACGAGACTGTAGGCTTGAGCTGAGTTGCTGTCAGCCTGACGGAGTCGAAAAACATGCTCAGGCTTCTCGTGCTACTTACATAGAAGTAGCGTCTTTGTGACGCAACCATGCTAAGGTGTTACAACCCGAGACATATTTAGGGTTACAATTAGCCTTGACCTTGCTATCGCTCTCAAAGATAACGCTAGCAAAGTGGGCTTCGGAAACCCGACCGAGGAGACGGCCAATAGATGTCACTTGCAGCATTTTCGCTTAGGCGGCCATACACGGTTTTCGCCCTTATAGCGCTTGTGTGCCTGTTGTCGGCTGGTGCGGTCCAGCGGATGCCGACCGACATCTTCCCGGAGATCAACATTCCCGTCGTCAGCGTCGTTTGGACCTACAACGGCATGAGCGCGCCCGACATCCAGAACCGGATTCTCACTTTTCACGAGCGGCAAATGGCCTCGCTCGTCGACGATATCTCCCGTATCGAGTCCAACGCTTACAACGGCGTCGGCGTCATCAAGGTCTATCTGCACGAGGGCGCCGACGTTAGCCGCGCGATCTCGCAGCTTGCGAGCTCGGCGCTGGTGGTGATGAAGTATATGCCGCGGAACATTACGCCGCCGCTCGTTATCCGTTACGGCGCGACCGATGTTCCGATCATACAAATAAGTCTTGCCAGCAACACGCTGACAGACACGAAACTGAACGACCTCGGGCAAAACATCATCCGCCCAAGGCTCGCAGTGGTTCGTGGCGCCTCGGTGCCCTATCCATATGGCGGGAAGCCGCGTGTGATCATGGTGAGCCTCGATCAAGAGGCGTTACAGGCCCGCGGCCTCACTCCGGCCGATATCAGCGAGGCGCTCACCAGCCAGAACGTTATCCTGCCTTCCGGCGACGTGAAGATGGGGAGCAAAGACTACACCGTCTCGATGAACAATAGCCCAGATCTGATTGCCACGATCAACGACTTCCCGGTGAAGACTATCAACGGCAAGACTGTTTTCATGCGGGACGTGGCACACGTCCATGACGGTTATCAGATCCAGACCAATTCCGTGACGCAGAATGGCCTGCCCGGCGCGCTGATGCTGGTGCGCAAGACGGGCGGCGTTTCCACTCTCGCCGTGATCGACGGTATCAAGAAAGTCATCCCCGAGATTGCGAAGGACTTGCCGCTTGGGGTGACGCTGAAGCCGATCTTCGATCAGTCCATCTTTGTGCATGCTGCCTTGAACAGCGTGATCATGGGCGGGTTGATGGCCGCTGGGCTCACCGCGCTGATGATCCTGCTGTTCTTGGGTAATTGGCGGCTCACGATCATAATCTTGGCGTCGATCCCGCTATCGATCATCACGGCCGTACTTATTCTTTATGTGCTCGGACAAACGCTCAATACGATGACATTGGGCGGTTTCGCTCTCGCGGTCGGCATCCTGGTCGATAACGGCACCGTTGTTATCGAAAATATCGAGCGACATGTGGGCTTGGGCGAGCCCCTGGAGCACGCGATTCTCGAGGGCACGGCGGAGGTCGCCCTTCCGACGATGCTTGCGACGCTCTCGATCAGCATGGTTTTCATTCCTGTGTTCCTGCTGACAGGAACCGCAAAGTATCTGTTCTCTCCGCTTTCACTCTCGGTGATTATCGCGCTCGTCGCGAGCCTGGTGCTCTCTTTCACGCTCGTGCCGCTGCTGTTCAAATATTTGATGCGATCGCAGGTGCATGCCGATGGGCACAACCATGGCGCGAACGCAACTCATGCGCAGCCTCCGCGGCGGGGCTTCAACCCATTTGGCTTTATTCACCGCTCCTTCGAGAGCGGGTTCACTGGCTTGCGCGAGGGGCATCGCAATACGCTGGCCTGGATGGTCGACCGTCCGATCCCCACGGTGGCGTTCTTCGTAATCCTGATCGGTGCGTCGATGACGCTCTTTCCAAGGCTCGGCATGGATTTCTTCCCGCAAATCGACGCCGGACAGATGCGCCTGCACGTGCGCGCGCCTCCAGGAACGAGGCTCGAGCAAACTCAAGCATATTTCGCGCAAGTGGAGCACGCGATCAGGAATATCGTTGGGGATGGCCAAATCGACGTTATTCTGGACAATATCGGCTTGCCCTATAGCGGCATCAATATTGCGCTCAGCGACACGGCGACCGTCGGGCCGATGGATGGCGAGATCCTGATCTCGCTGAAGGACAATCACACGCCGACGCCCCAGCATATTGCGGATCTGAGGCGGGAATTGCCCCGCCTCTTTCCGCAACTTCAGTTCTTCTTCCAGCCCGCGGACATCGTCAACCAGGTGCTCAATTTCGGCCAGCCAGCGCCGATCGACATTCGCATTTCCGGCTCTAAAGACGCGGAGGCCTACGCCACAGCGTTGAAGGTTTCCCGCGACATTAGCAAGGTTCCGGGAGTAGTCAACTCACATGTTTTCCAAGTTCCCGACGCGCCGGCGCTCACCGTGGACGTCGACCGGGATCTCGCCCGCGAATTGGGCCTCGGCCAGCAGACAATTGCGAGCGACGTCCTCGTGTCACTCAACAATAGCCTGCAGGTGGCGCCGAATTTCTGGCTAGATCCGAAGAACGGTGTCAGCTACCCGCTTGTGGTGCAAACGCCAACCTACGACATCAATTCGGCTCAGGATCTTTGGACCCTTCCGGTGACATCGCCCTCAGCAAAAGATCCGCAGCTCTTGATGAATGTCGCGAAGTTCAATCGCGGCAATGTACCGATGGTCACGTCGCAGCTCAACATCAGGCCTGTCTACGACGTTGATGCCGACGTTCAGGGAACCGATCTCAATACAGCAGCAAACGGTATTGAAAGGGTTATTGCCGCGGACCAGCCTGACCCGTCCAAGTCCACTACGAAGATCCAGCTCAGCGGCCAAGTGGAGACCATGCAGGAAAGCTTCAGCGGACTTTTCTCTGGTATGGGTCTTGCCGTGGTGTTTGTGTTCCTGCTGCTAGTAATCAACTTCCAAAGCGTAACCGATTCGCTTATTGTGCTCATGGCGGTTCCCTTCGCGCTTAGCGGCGCGATGTGGATGCTCTTCATAACGCAAACGCATATCAGCGTGCCGGCTCTGATGGGCACGCTTATGTGTATCGGACTGACGACCGCGAATAGCATTCTGGTCGTGACATTTTGTAACCAGCGCGTCGATGCCGGCGTAAGCCCGCGCCGGGCTTCTATCGAGGCCGGTTTCACGCGGTTGCGTCCTGTGCTTATGACTGCCGGGGCGATGATCCTCGGCATGATTCCGATGGCATTGGGTGTTGGTGAAGGCGGCGAGCAGAACGCACCACTTGCGCGCGCGGTTATCGGGGGTCTGTTTTTTGCCACGTTCGCTACGCTTCTGTTTGTGCCGGCGATGTACAGATTGTTGAAGCGCGAACCGAAGAAAGCGCCTGAAAGAGGGAGCCAAGCCGTTGTCCCAGTCTGAAAAGCCGCCGTTCGACGGATTTGACGATGTCGCCGAGCAGGTGACGCCGCCGCACGAGCACCCGGTAATTCCCGACAGCTACAAGTCCGGCACCGGTTTCAGGATGATGTTCGCGGCCATCGTCTTGGCGGTTGTTCTGGGCGGCGCCTTCCTTTTCATAAGCGGTATAAAGGCTCAAGACGAGGCGCAACTTGCCGCCGCAACGGAAGCAAAAGCGAACCAGCCGCCATTGGTGGAAGTTATAACCGTAACGGCAGCGCCGCCCTCCCAACAGTTGACGCTGCCGGGGGAGACTCGCGGGTGGTACACGTCTACCATATTCGCGCGTGTCAGCGGCTATATCACGAAGTGGTTCACCGATATCGGCGACCGGGTCAAAAAGTATCAGACCCTGGCGGAGATCGATACTCCAGAGCTCGATGCCCAGCTCGAAGCCGCCAAAGCGCAGCTCAAGGCTTCCCAAGCCGAAATGAAGGTGAAAGAGTCCGACGCGGAATTCGCGAGGACAACCTATGATCGCTGGGCCGGTTCAGCTAGGGGCGTTGTATCCGACCAGGAACGTGAAGATAAGAAGGCGGGTTACGCCAGCGCCGTCGCCAAATTGAATGCCGCCGAAGCACGGGTTAACCTCGACAAATCGAATGTTGACCGCCTTACCTACCTCACTCAATTCAAGCAAGTGTCCGCCCCCTATGACGGGGTGATCACCGCACGCCACACCGACATTGGCGACCTTGTTACGGCTGGCAGCACAGCGAGCACGACCCCGCTTTTCGGGATCTCGCAATACGATAAGATCCGGGTGTTCGTAAACGTTCCGCAAAGTGCCAGCGCCGATATTGGCGTGGGCGCGCCCGCAAAAATCGCTGCTACCGAACTGCCGTCGCAGGTTTTCGAGGGAAAGGTCACTCGAACGGCCGAATCCATCGATCCGAAGTCGCGCACGTTACTCGTTGAGGTCGACCTGCCGAATCCGGATTTGAAGCTTCTGCCTGGGATGTACGTGAAGGTTGATTTCAGCCTTAAGTCGAAGAGCTATGTGCAAATCCCGGCGAGCGCGCTGCTCTTCGATGCAAGCGGGCCCCAGGTCGCGGTTGTTGAGCCTGACGACACGGTGAGATTCAAGGATGTGCAAATCGGGCGCGATAACGGCAATAGCATCGAAATTGCGTCGGGCCTGTCCGAAGGCGACCGGGTGGTGCTCAACATCAACAATCAGATTCGGGATGGCAGTAAAGTCACGGTGAAGGACAATAATAAAGTCGCAGTCAAATAGTACTTGCGAGGCCGGGGGGCTTCATTATTCCGTTTGATTCTTGGTAACGTTCGGGCCAAGAATAGAGGGGCACAACGAATGGCAGTACATCGCGGGTCCATGCTGGCCTTAGGCGTGGCAGTACTAACCTGCGGCTGCGCTGTCGGGCCGGACTACCAGCCCCCGGAAGTCGCGCTGCCCACACTTTTTGGCGCAACCTCGCGCGAAATCGTTTCCCAAGACACCGCGCCCAATCCTGACATTGTCCGGTGGTGGCAGACGCTGCGAGACCCCGAGCTCGACCGCCTGGTGCAGCGCGCCATCGCATGCAACCCCGATCTTGAAATCGCCCTGACCAGAGTTCAGGCCGAGCGTACCCAGCAAATCGTCGTCGTCAGTGCCGCCTTGCCAAGCGCCGAGGCGAGCGGTGCAGCGGCGATGGGAACGGGTAACGACCTGACGAAAGGGCGCGCCTCGCCGGATCTCCGCTCTGCAACAAATAGCCAAAGCCTCTCGCAAATAAACCAGCTCGGGGGCTTCGACGCGGCATGGGAAATTGACTTCTGGGGCAAATACCGGCGTCAGCTCGAGGCGGTTCGCGATAACGCCGAAGCACTTGCCGAAACTCGCAACGCCGTCCTCATCACGGTCATTGGCGATGTGGCGTTACAATACACGAACCTTCGCGGCTTCCAATTGCGGCTGCAAATCGCTCGTGGCGCCGTGAATGCCGCGCAAAAGACGGCCGAGCTTGCTCAGGCGCGGTTCGACAGAGGGCTCACGAACGAACTCGACGTTACGCTGGCGAAGCGCGAACTGGCGACACTCCAGGCGCAGATACCGTTGCTCGTCGCCGCCATCGCGGACGAAGAAAGCCGGCTGGCCCTGCTGCTGGGAACGTTTTCATCGGACGTGATACCGGAATTACGTGCCTATCGCGGGCTTCCACACGTTCCATCCCGGGTGCGGCCCGGCGCGCCGGCGGATTTGCTTCGCAGGCGGCCCGATATTCGTGAGAGCGAGCGCCAGCTTGCCTCCGCTACCGCCCTCATTGGAGTGGCCACCGCCAATCTTTTCCCATCGATCGGCCTTGTCGGCGCAGCAGGCCTCCAGGGCGGCGACCAGAACAAAAGCACTCCGGCGCCTATGACCGGCATCTGGTCGTTCGGTCCCGGCGCGTATTGGCCAGTTTTAGACTTTGGACGTCTGGACGCCCTAATCAACGTGCAGGAATTGGCGGCGCACGAAGCCCTCGTAAATTATAAAAGGACCATCCTTGTCGCCGTCGAAGAGGTGGATGAGGCAATCAAGCAATACCGTGCGCAACAGCAGCGGCTGCGCGAGTTGAATATTGCCCAGGAGCAAGCGCGCAGGGCCGTGACCCTTGCTACCGAACGCTACGAGCGCGGCATCACCGATTTTCTAAACTTGCTCGATGCTGAGCGCGCCGAGTACTCGATCGAGGATCAAGCCGCCATCGCACAAGAGGCGGTGATCATTCAGTATATCGCACTTTACAAGGCGCTCGGCGGCGGCTGGGAACTTTACGATGCACTGCCTCCCATAAGGGGCTCGCAGCCTGCGCTGGCGGCTACAGTTCGCCGGGTGCTGGATGGCTGGCAATAGCGCCAGGCTTTGAGCTTAGCCGCATGGGCTAGGGCCTTCAATCGCCCTGGGCCGGTTCTGTTTATGGGTAACGGTTCGGCCCTCACCCTATCTTACCCCCGCCAGGCTTCCCGCGACGCGCTAGTCCAGCGTGTCGAAAGGGCCGCTTCCGCGGCGGCGATGCTCAGCGGAGAGCAGACGCCGGAACTCCGTGTGCTTGGGAGTTCGGGATCGACGAACGCAAAAAGGGCAAGCGGCTGGGGGGAGGCCGCTTGCCCTGTTGGTAGGCTGCTGAAGCGATGAGCTAGGGCACTGCCTAGCGCGCGGTCTAGAACCTCAAGCGAAAGCCGGACACGACGGCGGCTGTGTCTATGCTTGTCTTTGTGCCGGTCGTGCCCGCGGGTCCATCGGAGGCAGCCGTGCCTTCGTAGCCGGAAGCCAAGCCACCTCGCACGATGGCGTAGGTCGTGCCGGCGTAAACGTCGAAATGTTTGTTCAATGCGTAGTCGACTAAGAGCGAACCCTGGTCGTAATCGCCTGCGCAGCCTTTCGATGCGGTGGCGTCGCCTGAGCCCGCCTCGGCCGTTGCGCAAGACTTGCCATACTTTACAAAGGCGCCTTGGTCCACGTGATAGTAAGCGGCCGTGATGCTCCAGCCGCCGCCGAACTCGTATTTCGCGCCGGTCCACTCCATTTGCAGCTCTTTGGGCGTGGTATAATAGGGCGTCGTGTGTCCAGGGTTGTTGTTATATATCTCATAGCCGCCATTTGTGAACGCTAGTGGCGCCGATGCCCAAAGACCCATTCGATTGGTCGATGTACTCGTAACCGGCGAAGAACGTCAGCTTCGATGCTGGGCCGGTGTCTTTGAAGCCGCCGTCGAAGTCATAGACGTACTTGCCCTGGACCGACCACGCCTCGTTGTCCGTGACGGTTGCGGCGAGGACGTTTGCTGGAAAACCGGTGACGGGATCGTTATCGGATCCCAGCAAGTTAACGGCGTTATTTTCCCTGGTGTAGACGCCATCGATGGAGAAACTTTTATAGGCGCCGCCGGCGTTGAAACCGTAAGCATTGCCAAGATTGCCCGTGTCTTCGCCGCCGCTCGAGTACATGGCACCGGCATGCACGGGACCGTATTGATAGACGTATTTCACGGAATTATCCCAGCGCGCCGCCTGCGTGCTGCCGGAGCCGCCCCAGGTGCCCGAATAGCCCATCAGCGAGAACGCGTAGGAGAGCGCCATCGGATCGTAGGCGGCCATGGCGTCGAGTTGGAAAGACTGCTGGCGGCCGGCGGTTAGCGTGCCATAGGCTGGGTTGCTGAAGCCCGCATAGGCTACGCTGTTATCCCACTGGCCGCAACGGCCACTATCGGCGTTCGAGGTCTGCTTGCTGAAAGGTGTGTTGGCGTTCTGGACAAAGGATTCGCAACCGTTCGAGAGTTGGAATGTCATCGGGTCCCAGCCCGCCTCAACCTTGCCGATGAACGACCAGCCATCGCCAAGGTCTTCCAGAGCCTTCACACCGATCTTGGATTGTTCCAAAGCATTTGCGGTTATGGTCGAGACCTGCTGACCGGTGAAATTCTTCGTCGTCGTAAAAGGAGAGTACTCGAGATCGGAGACGATACTCCCGTTCGGGCGGCCATTGGTCTGATAGGCGTAATCCATATCGACCGTGCCGTAGAGGGTGACCCCGTGCCAGGTCAGCGTATCGGGCAGCGGATACCAGCTCTGCACGTCGGAAGGCAAATCTTTGATGCTGCCAACGCCGGTGCTACCAAGGTCCAAATCTGCAGCGTGCGCCGTGGCTACGAAGCCCGTTATTGCTAACGCGAATGCTAAAGTTCTACTCATGCCCAGTTTCCCACCGTTGAGAGCGCCGCCCAATCTGGCGCTATATACGAAAGGGAATAACAGGGAGGGGCCGATCAAACAAGTGCAAGCGAGCAACAGTTGTGCTTAGATCGCACGCTAAATGCAAGCGGAGGTTGTGAATAACGGGGGCGGCTGCTTCAGAACTTAATGCGCATGCCGGTAGCGAAGAACGTATTGTTGCTACTCAGGTAGCCGCTCTCCATGCCGCCAGTGAGGTCTTGATAAGAGATGCCTGCATAGACATCGAAGTGCTTGCTGTAGATATAGTCCATCATTACCGACGCCTGGTTGAACGTGCCAGCGCAGTTGCTGCCAATCGTGTTTCCATAGTAGTCGCGTTGTATGGAGCCGTTCGCAGCGGTGTAGGTGGATGCGGCAGCCTTGACGTTGCTCGCGGTTTCAGCGGTGCAGGTTTTCCCCGTTGAGCCCGTCAGGTAATTGCCGTAGTCCTCGTGATACCAGGCTACCGCGAAAAGCCAGTTCGTTCCGAGTGCATAGGTCGCGCCTGCCCAGGCAAGGTTCAGGTTCTTGTCGGTGTAGTATGCGGTGTTGTTGAAGCTGTTGAGAAGAAAGCTGCCGATCGTCGATCCTGCGTATATTGGCGTTGAGGGGTCTTCGTAGGTGATCGCCGAGTAGCCGCCGTAGAAGGTGAGCCTGTCGTTGGCCACCTCGTCTTTCAGGCGCCCATTCTCAAACTGAAAGGTGTATTTGGCCTGAACGGACCACTGCTGGTTGTCCGAAATGGTCGCGTTCAAGAGATCCGCGGGGCAGAGGACTCCGGAAGCGGAGAAGGGGCCGCAAGCTGTCCAGGAAAGCGGAGATGCTGAGACACCGCCATCTTCCTGCTGGTAGACGGCATCGATCGAAAAGCCCTGCCAAGTGGCGCCTGCATTGACTCCCCAGGCGTTGCCAAATAGCGCGGTACCGTCGCCGCCGGTGGAGTACATGCCCGCAGCGTGCACCGGACCGTATTGATAGACATATTTGACCGAGTCGTCCCAGCGTGCGAGTTCGGTGACGCCGGCCCCCGCGGTGCCGCCGGACCAGCCGAGCAGCGAGAACGCATAGCCGAGGTTCATTGGGTCGTAGGCGCCGAGGGCATCGAGCTGCAGGTTCTGCTGGCGGCCGAATAGGAGCGTACCGTAGTCGGCATTGCTGACGCCTCCATACACCGGACCGTTGAAAGCTTGGCCGCAGCGGCTTCCGTCGAGGTTCTCGGACTGCAGATAGAGCGGCCTGCCGTTGTTCACGGCCAGGGATTCGCAGGCATTTGCGAGCTCACCCGATAGCGGGTTGAAGCCGGTCTCAATCTTTCCGATAACCACCCAATTATAGGCAAGGGGCTCCTCGATCTTCACGCCCACCTTGGACTGCTCAAGGCCGTTTTCGAGGAAGTTGCCGAGGCCCACCCTGGCAGGCTTGGAAGATTGCAGATTGTCGGCGACGCCGCCATACCAGAAAGCGTTGAAGGGAGCGTTGTTGGTTCCATACGAATAGCCGATGTCGATGGTGCCATACAGGGTCACGCCAGCCGTGGTCAGGTTGGGGAGGGTGTCGTTCACGCTGGGCAGATCAATGCCGTCCGCGTGGGCGTTGGCCGCGAGGCCCAAAGCTGCGATTGAGAGAGCTAAGGTTCGAGCTATGCGGACTCCACCGGGGCGCAATTCAGCTGTATCGCGGTTTTGCATGTGTCCCTCAAATGCTTGAGCAACCCATGCTTGCCGCGGTGTAATCGCGGCGCGAGGATGCTCGTTTATTTTCGAGACGCAAGCTGCAGCTTGAGTTAGTTGTAGTTGCCGAATGGTTATTATTAAACCTAAGGTTGCGTCGGTTCATCGTGTACACGCAAATCCTACACAAGTCAAAACGGAACCTCGCCGGCAGGGCCGTTTTGCTCAGGCTGTGGCAATAGCGGTGCACGCCGCGCAGATGCAGACTTCGTTTCTATGGATGATACTTAAGCTTCGCTTGGCAGCCCCCCGCCTGCTTTTCCGTAGGCTTTGCTAATAAAGTTAATATCGGTATCTGATTCGTTACCCAAATGCCACTCCGTGTTGCCCACGTTCGCGCAAGCGGTGCCCTTGCCGTTGACCGCCAAGGGCCTCTCCGATACAACCAAATACGGCACAGGCTACTGGAACCGGGGCAAAGGGGAGGGCAGACCCCTGCGGTATTCCAGTGGCGGGGGGGAATTGCTCTTCCATCACAATTCCCACGATGCAAGTCCGGACCCGTCTTCGGGCGTCTCGTTCGCATGTTTGGCGTCAATCGTTTACCATACGGGGAATTACCGTGAGAAAAGTTCTAATCTGCGCACTTGCGCTCGGCGGCTTCGCTGCCTCCGCTCATGCGGCCGACCTCAGCGTCGACAGCATGAAAGATCCACTGCCCGAAGGCCCGATAACCTATGCAGGCGTTACCTTCTACGGCACGGTTGACGTGGGCTACGGCTACAACAGCAACGGCGCTCCCCCGAGCGGCGCTTTCTACCCCGGCGAACAGTACATCATGTACTCTGGGAAGCAGAACCGTGAGGCTGTCTCTGCTATCACGAACAACGCCCTGTCGCAATCGACGATCGGCGCGAAGATCGAAGAGGACATCGGCTATGGCTTCGTCGCCATCGGCAAGCTCGACACCGGCTTCGACCCGATGTCCGGTGAACTCTCCAACGCTTGCGCCAGCTTGGTTCGCAACAACGGCATGGCGACCGCCAGCCAGGCCTCCGGTCTCGACGGCAGCCGCTGCGGCCAGTTCCTCAACGGCCAGGCTTATGGCGGCGTGAGCAACGCCAGCTACGGCACGCTGACCGTTGGCCGCCATAACTCGCTCGACCTCGACGTGGAGAACACCTACGACCCGATGGGCAATTCTTATGCCTTATCGATGCTCGGCTATTCCGCCACCATCGGCGGTGGCATCGGCGACACCGAGACGGGCCGTTGGGACAACTTCGTCAAGTACATCTATCAGTACGGCCCGGCGCACGTTGCTGGCATGTACAGCAGCGGCGGCCCCGATACTTCCATCTGGGGCAACGCCTACGCTGCCAACGCTGGCATCACCTGGAAGGGCTTCTCGGTTGATGGCGTTTACACCAAGGAAAACGGTGCTGTTAGCTTGGGCAGCTTCGGCGCCGGCAACATCGGTGCGCAGACGCTGGCCGCTACAGTTACCGACAACGAGGCCTGGACGGTTGCCGGTAAGTACGTGTATAACTTCGGCGGCAGCTTTAAGGATGAGGACCCCGGCTCAAAGCTGACGATCTTCGGCGGATATCAGGAGTCCCAGAAGTCCAACAGCACCGACGGGTATGTTGGCGAGGCCTCGATTGGTGGCTATGTGGCGAGCACCCTCAACAACACGCCTTATGCTGCTGGTGCCGAGCAGACCCTGCATACGGTGTGGACCGGCGCGAAATATGAGATGGGCCCCTGGGCCTTCACGGCTGCTTATTATCAGTATAGCCAAGACAATTACCTCCTCAGCGGCGCCAGCAACACGACCTGCGCAGAGCAAACTGCCCACAACATCTCAACCGGCGCTACTGGTGACAAGACTGGCAAAAACTGCGCTGGCGCTGACAACGAGGTCTCCGGGCTGGTCGACTACACCTTCAACAAGCACTTCGACGTGTACACCGGCGCGAATTGGTCTAACGCTGGCGGCGGCCTTGCCAACGGCTTCATAGGCAGCAGCCTCGACGGGGTGACGGTCGTCAGCGGCATGCGCCTGAAGTTCTAAAGTTGACGGCTAGGAGCGCCTGGCTCATTGCGAAGCATTCGGCAGGCGGTGATCTTTCACCGCCTGTTTTTTTATGGCTGCTTCCTCAAGGGCTCTGAGCGGCCGGTTGCATGTTCCTCTGCTTGGGATGATCAGTGGCGGCTTTGCGATCGATGCCTTGCGTGCTAATTTACGGCCATGAGCAGTCAGCACCAGCCTTCGGAAGAAACGCGCATCACTTTTAACCCCGCACAGTGCGGCGGGCGGCCTTGCATTCGCGGCATGCGTATCCGGGTGAGCGACATCCTGGAAATGCTTGGGGAAGGGGTCAAGCAGTGAGACGATCCTTGCCGATTTTCCCGACCTTGAGCGTGAGGACATCATGGCCGCGCTACGGTTCGCGGCACACCGCATCGACATCCCGCGGCTGGCCGCGTGAGCGGCGAGACTTCCGCGAGAACTGTATGGGTAGACGCGCAGCTACCGCCAAGTCTCGCTCCGTGGCTTCGCGAGCGTTACAATGTAAGCGCCTTTTCGCTCAGGGAACCTGGGGCTCCGAGACGCCGAAGACATCGAGATATTCAAAGCGGCCAGGCTGCAAAACGCTCTTCTGATAAGCAAAGACGGCGATTTTGTGGACCTCGTCCAGCGGCTTGGGACGCCGCCCCAACTTGTTTGGGTGACGTGCGGAAACGTGACTCAATGCAAACCTTAAAGAGATTTTCTCGGCCGTTTTCGCGGATGCCTTGAATCTGCTCCAAGCAGGAGAGGCTGTGGTTGAAATCTCAGGGCGGACCATCACCGCGTCAGCTTGATCGACGCCACCGGAATTTGCCGGCCCGTCGCGTGATCGGCTTGGGTAATGGAAACGAGATGGTCCGTCTCGCTCCTGAACGTGACCCTGAAATTTCCCTTGAAGCTTGGGCTGTCGGCCTCGATGAGTAAATAATTGCCGCTAATTTCGCCGGTGACGCGGCCGCTCACATTCGCGGTCCGGTCCTCGAACCAGCCTTCGAGCCGGTTGCCGTCGCAAGTGACCTGGCTCGCAGCCTCAAGCTTGTAATCGGTGCCCGCGCAGGTAATCACCTGATTGATGACATCCGCCGCCGCCATGGCATACGAGATGCGGCAGGACACGAACTCGGGCGACCCGCCAATGGGCGTCACGGCCCCCCTGCCACGCCAGGCCCCGTTCAGGTTCCGCATCAGGTCGAGCCCTTGGGCGGTGCAAATGGCGGAGGCTGGGCTTGCGGACAAAGCGGCGAACGCGGCGGAGGAGGCCAGGAGGAAGAGGATCGTTCTGGAGGATTTCATTCTGGACCTGGGCGAATTTGAAAGGCGGCAAGGCGCGTTTCGGGGCAAATAAAAATTGATTATGGGGAGGCTGGGACTATGAACTCCGCCAAGAATACACCTCCCGCGAGATCTTGGCGACATGGAGACCCGGCCGCAACAATTTTGCGCCACGGCACGCTTGGCGGTTGATTTCGCAGCGCGATCCGCTTGCAGTCTGCTCCGGCGCACGTTAGAGAGTTTGCAGCGCCAGCGGGAGAGCGAAGTCCATGGGTCCACTTTTAGCCTTCATTGCGATGATCATAACCCTTTATATCTGGGTGATTATCATCAGCGCAATTTTGAGCTGGCTGATAGCGTTCGATGTCGTGAACCGCCGGAATCGCGTGGTTTACATGATCGCCGACAGCTTTTACCGCCTGACCGAACCAGCCCTTCGGCCGATCCGCAAAAGGATACCCGATCTTGGCGGCCTGGATATTTCGCCTGTGATCCTCATTCTTGGCCTTATCTTCCTTCGCGACGTAGTAATCTACGGCTGGATCGCCCCTAACGTACTCTAGCGCCAATTCCCGGTCATGGAGATCCCCGCCGCTTCAAACGCCGATGGCATTGTGATCCATGTGCGGCTGACGCCGAAGAGCGGCGCCGCGCGAATCGCCGGCGCGGCGCTTCACGGCGGGAAGCTGGTACTGAAGGCGCACGTGACCGCGCCCCCGGAGGATGGAAAGGCGAATGCCGCGGCGACCGCGCTTATTGCGAGCTGGCTCGGCGTCCCCAAATCAAAGGTGTCCGTGGCCTCGGGCCAGAAGGCGAGGCTGAAAACGGTCGCTGTGGCAGGCGATCCCGTTGAGCTTATGGCAAAGGTTAGGCTTCTTCTTGTTGAACGCGATGAGAGCAAATAAGACCCCCTCATCCTGTCCTTCTCCCCGCAAGCTCGCCTTGGCGAGCTGGCATTTCAGTGTGGCCGCATCCGCAAGCGGATGCGGCTGGGAGAAGGGGCGGCTGAATTCTCGTCCAGGCTAGTTCAAAGGTCCTCTCTCCCCTCGGGGAGAGAGACAGAGCGAGGGGGGGCTGTATCGCGGTCTCTATGTCGAAAAGGGAGCACCATGGCTGAGGCAATTCTCTTGAGTGGCGTAGCGCTGGCGGCCGACGTAAAGGAGGCAGTGGCTGAGCGGGCGGCCGCCTTCACCGTCGCCACACACCGGCGGCCCGGCCTGGGCGTGGTCCTCGCGGGCGAAGATCCGGCAAGCCAGGTCTACGTTCGCAGCAAGTTGAAGCTCGCGCGCGAGCTCGGCTTTCATTCGGTCGAGCACCGGCTTGACGCTGAGGTCAGCGAGGCCGGTCTCTTGGAGGTGATCGCTGCGCTAAACGCCGATCACGCGGTCGACGGCATACTTGTGCAGCTTCCGCTGCCGCCGCAGATCGATCCCGAGGCGGCGATCAATGCAGTCGCGCCCGAAAAGGATGTAGACGGCTTTCATGTGGTGAACGCGGGCAAGCTTTTCGCCGGCAAACCGGCCTTTGTGCCATGCACGCCACTCGGCTGCCTGCGCCTCATCCACAGCGCGAGGGCCAATCTTGCGGGCCTCAATGCCACGGTCGTAGGCCGCTCCAACATCGTCGGCAAGCCCATGGCGCATCTTTTGCTCGCAGAGAACTGCACGGTGACCATCGCCCATTCCAAGACGCGCGATTTGCGCGCCGTAGTCCGCAACTCCGATATCCTCGTCGCCGCTATCGGCCGGCCCGAGATGATCCCGGGGGAGTGGATTATGCCAGGCGCCATTGTGATCGATGTCGGCATCAACCGTGTGCCGGCCGCGGAGGGCAAAACCAAGCTTGTTGGCGATGTGCATTTCGAAAGCGCACGCCATGCCGCAAGCGCGATTACGCCGGTACCTGGCGGCGTTGGTCCGATGACCGTCGCCTATCTCATGGCAAACACCTGCCGCGCCGCTTATTTGAGGCACGGCCTGGCGTGGAAAGCCGATATATGAGCGATGACGCCGGCGCAGGATGGCCCCTGGGCTCTATGGTGTTTTGCTTGCGGCAAGCGGCTCTATGAGATAATGGCAGATTTGGCTGCCGGCAGCGCCGGTGCATGGGGCGAGGGGTATCGCGATGGGCATCCGCTTGGTGGCAATCGGCCTTATCGCGGGCACTCTGTGGGATATATTCACGACATTTTATGGGGTCACCCTTTATTTCGACTTGCCGATGGACCCGAACGTCAATCCGGCGCAATTCGCCTTCGCCATAGCGGTGACCGCGGTCGTTTTCGGCTTTGTGATTGCCACCCACATCGTTTGGAATTTGAAAGGGGAAGACGTTCCCTCGCTGCTCTTGAAAGCGGCATGGACAGCGTGCGTTGCGATCGACCTCGTGACGTCCTGGGAGGGCACAAGGCGCTATGTCTTCTATGGGGACGACGGCGACGCGGCGAGGGGAGTGGGGCTTGCGGTGGCGACGGCTTTGATCGTCTCGTCGGCGATTTTTTTGTCGAGGCTTGTCCTGGCCAAGGATGTACACACGAGGCCGTTTTTATCTTAAGTCTTGGAGGGCTGCCGATTTGCGACGCTCTAAAACGGGAAACGTCAGGAGAGCCTTTGCGACACTCCTGACGTAGCCAGAGATCGAACGGCTGGCAGCGCTATTGCGCCGCCGAGGCGGTCTGGGGGCTCATGCCGTCGAGCCGGGGCGCCGTCCCTACCGGGTCTTCGGAGCGGCGCGACTTGCCCTCAAAGAAGGCGCCTTGCTCGATCGCCAGCGATTTATGAAACACGTCGCCTTCGACGTGGCTGGAAGCCTGCAGCGTGACCCGCGCACCGCGCACGGAGCCCATCACGCGGCCGCGGACCACGACGTCCTCAGCTACGATGCCGCCGGTGATCTGCGCCTTTTCGCCAACGATCAGCGAGGAGCAGTGCACGTCGCCCTGAATGTTGCCATCCACCTGGACTTCGCCCCTCGAAAGCACATTACCCGTTACAGTTAGGTCTTCGCCAATGATTGAAGGTGCCATGCGGTCCGGTCCCCTGAACGTTGGCGGCTTCGGTGCGAAAGACTGTTGGCCGCCCATCGGAGCCATGCCGCCCTGCGGAGCTGGGCTTCCCATCGGTGCCATTCCGCCCTGCGAGGGCATGGGCTGACCGCCAATGGCTTTGCTGGTGGTCTTTATTACTGGCTTCTGCTGATCGAAATTGCTCATATCCGTCTCTGGCTTTTTGCTGAACATTGGCACACTCGGAGCGATACGGCCGCTGCGGGTTCGTTGTAAGGCACAGTTCGCGCTATTTCAACGCCGTTATTCGACCTTGCATTTGTCTTATTCAGGCATTCGCGCGCGGCTGGTAGAGTTACCGTCATTGCTGCTTTTTCAAGGCATCGAGAACCTCCTCGGCGTGGCCCGGAACTTTGACGCCGCGCCAGCACCTTAGAATGTCTCCCTCCGGCCCGATCAGGAAGGTCGAACGCTCGACGCCCATATAGGCCCTGCCATACATTTTCTTTTGGGCCCACACGCCATAGGCTTCTATGGCTGTCCGCCGCTCATCGGAAAGAAGCGTGACGCCGAGCGCATGTTTGCCGCGGAATTTCGCATGGGTCTTCACGGCATCGGGCGAGATCCCGAAAACTTCCGCGCCGAGCCCGGCAAATTGCGGTTTGAGCGCCGTGAAGTCGATCGCTTCTTTCGTGCATCCTGACGTGTCGTCTTTGGGGTAGAAATAGACCACCGCGTAGCGGCCTTTTCCATCGGAGAGCCTCACAATGCTGCCATCGGCATCGGGCAAAGCAAAATCCGGTGCGGGATCGCCTTCTTGAACCATTATTTTTGAGCCTTCCTTTCGTCCTTTTTTCCGGTTTATAGAAGCGGCATGCCCGAAGCAAACGCCGTCTGCAGTCAGCTTTCAAAAGGCACGGGCACTGGCCAAGCTTAGCGTGCAGAAGGTTGGGCTGCAGGCATTCATTATTGGGGGAGCCGGCGTGCTAGCACTTTTTTCGTCTAGCATGAGCCTAGCGGATGACTATGGATGATATTCCGGGCCGGCCAGAAACCCGGCGTGCGCTTGTGCCTCAAAAACAAAGCCGCGCTCTTGCTGGGGGCTCTCTTGTTCAAATTCAGCTTGCCCGCTTGTCTGAGGGAGGGAAGCTTATTGCTGGCGCGATCCCGGCGCCGCTAAAGGCCGCTTCGCGCCATTCGATCCGGTTCGGGGGAGGCGCCGCCGTAATCGCCGCCATGCTTGTGCTGGTAGCGATCGCAGGATTGTATGCCCGGCTTCTTGCCGGCCCCATTTCACTATCCTTCCTGGTTCCAACCATTCAGCAGCAGCTCAATTCGCAGCTTAAGGGCTACAGCTTCCATCTAAACGACGCAATTTTGAGGCTTTCGGCCGGGTGGGGCCTCGAATTCCGGCTCGCAGATGTGCGTCTTGCCGATGAAAACAATCAAGAAATCGCCAAGGCCCCGTTCGCTGCGATAGGTATCAGCGAACCATCGCTTCTCAAACTGTCTCTAGCCGCCGATGAGCTCAGCCTTCTGGAGCCCAAAGTGCTCATCTTCAATGTCCCGGGACGGGGATTAACCTTTACCGCTCCGGCCGCCTCCGGCGAAGCGGGCGCTTACGCGGCGCCGCCTCCCGCAGTGGAGGCGCCGGGCGAAGGCTCCTACGCCGGCTCCGGCCACAGCGGGTGGACGCCCGAATGGCAGCAATCGTCTAAGCCGGCCTCGAACGCGCAGCCGCTACCGTTCAATCCCGCCCCATTGCTTTCCCGTCTATTTTCCGCGCTGGAAGGCCGGGGCGGGGCATCATCGGCGCTTCGGCGGATTGGGGTAAAGGACGCTCTTGTTTATTTCGCCAACGAACGAGGGGTTATCTCCTGGAAGATCGGCGATTTCCATATCGACCTCGACGAACAAAGAGGCGAAAGCGCCCTTCGCGGTGAGCTTACGCTGGAGCATGATGAAACGGCATGGCGCGCTTCGTTCAGGGCAGTGAACCGGCCGCAAAGCAAACTCTACTCACTGACCGCGTCAATCCAGGACATCGTACCGCGGACCATCTGGCGCAGCTTCCCCTCACTGGACCCCCTAAGGCTCATCGACCTTCCCATTAGCGGGGAGGCGCGTTTCGATATCAGCCACGAGGGCGCACTTATTGGCGGGGAAGGCGAGATCAAGCTCGGCGCCGGGCAGTTTTTTGTCCCCTTCGATCCCCACCCAGCAACGATCGACGGAGGCATCCTTAAGTTTTCCTACGATAAGGAGAACGAGGCGCTTTCGATCAAGCCCGTCGAGCTGCACTGGGATGACAGCCTCGTAACCTTGAGCGGAACAATTGCTAAAAGGATCGACGCCGGAACAAACCAGGCCGTGTGGTCTGCCGATTTGGATGGAGCAGGAACGGTGCTCGGCGCTCCCCAGTTCGGAGCGCCGCCCGTGGCCTTGGATGCGCTTAGAATATCGGCGAGCTATCAAGCCGCCAGCGATACCGTTACGCTCAAGGAATTTACCCTTCGCGGCGCTGGCGGAGGAGTTGAAATGCGGGGCCGGGCCGAATCAATCGCAACAGGCGGCCCCATTACGGCGAATGGCACCGTGTCCCCAGTGCCGGTTTCCTTCCTGAAGGTGGTTTGGCCGGCCTTTGTCGCGAATGGGGGGCGGGATTGGCTGGCCAGCAACGTACCTACAGGGCACACGACCGGAGGCAGCTTTTCGGTTAATCTTTCGGCAGCCACGCTGGCGGCCCTGGACAAAGACGGTGACATCCCCAATTCGGCGGCTTCGCTGCGGCTTGGGTTTTCAGGCCTGCAGATTTATCATGTCAAAGGGCTTCCCCCGATCGTCACAAAGGAGTCCGTCGCCCGTATCACCGGGCGCCATTTCACATTCGACGTGTTGGGGGATGCGCACATCGACGTGCCGAGCGGACGAACGATTTCCTTTTCCAGCGGACAGCTCACCATCGACGACATGAGGCCGCATTTTCCAAACGCGGAGATACGCTTCAAGGGGACAGGCGAAGTTGGCGCGGTTTTGGAACTTCTTGATCAGCCGCCGCTCGGCTATGTGAAGGCAGTAGGCTTCAAACCAAATCTGATCAACGGTCAGGCTTCGGCAGCCTTCAAGATTGGCTTCCCGCTTCTGAAGGACCTCAAATTCGAAGCTATGAGCCTCTCCGGAAAAACCCGAGTATCCGATCTGAAGTCCGGTAGCTTGCCAGGAGGGCTGGTGCTAAATGGCGGCGTAATCAACTTCGATGCGACCGAAACCGCCGTCAGCGCAACTGGCGATGTTAAAGTCAACAACGTTCCCGTCTCGCTCGTGTGGCAGCGCATTTTCGATGCGCCGCCGGAACGGCAGCCTACCTTGCGCCTTGCCAGCATCCTTAATGAGAAAGCCCGCGACGAGCTTGGCCTGAACATCAATCACATCGTGAAGGGCGACTTGCCGATAGCGCTCGCAGTCGCAATGCAGCGGGATGGGCCGCCAAAATTCTTTATGGAGGCGAATCTTACCAACGCGGATATTTTCTTGACGGCAATCGGTTGGCGCAAACCGCCGGGCCAGAAGGCAACTGTGACTTTCGATCTGAGCCAGCGCCCGGACAACTACCTCGTGCTCGATAATTTCGCGATGACAGGAGACGGGCTCAATATTTCCGGGCGGATAATGTTTAATGACAAACGCCGCCTCGCCGCCTTCGCCCTCCCCGAATTTTCGCCCAATGCGCTGACGAAGCTCGCGATCACGGGGGAACTTACGCCGCAAAACGTGCTCAAGATACAGGCGAAGGGGCCATCCTACGACGGCCGGCAGTTTTTCCGTTCACTGCTTACGGCGGGCAAGATCGCAGATAATCAGCCCTCGCCGATGAAGGACGAGCCCGGCCTCGACCTGAATGTCGAAATCGATACGCTGTTCGGCTATTACGACACGACGGTTAAATCGGTTTCCGTCGATGCAAAGAGGCGCGGCGGCAAGCTGAATTACCTTGAGGGCACCGGCAGGCTCAACGGGGAGTCGCCGATTGCCGTACATATCGATCAGAAGCCTGGCCATCCGCGCTTGCTCGTTTCCGACGCGACCGACGCCGGCTCCGCCTTCCGGCTCACGGGCTTTTATAGCTCGGTTCATGGCGGAACAATGAACCTTCGGGTCAATCTCGACGGCGGCAACGGCGTAGACAAAGCCGGTGTGCTGGACATCCGCCGTTTCGAAGTCGTAGGCGACCAGGTCGTGGGCAGGGTGCTTTCGCAGGCCGAAAAAGAGAGGGCGCGCCTGAAGCCCGACAGCCGGGGCGGCCAGCAAGTCTCCTCGGGCGAGCGTTTGTATTTCGACCGGATGGCGGTGCCGTTCTCGGTTGGTGCGAACCAATTCCAATTGCAGGATGCCGCAATCAACGGGCCGCTTGTTGGCGCAACGATCAGGGGCCGCATCGATTTCAGCCATGAAACGCTCGCACTTTCGGGAACCTATGTCCCGTTCTACGGCCTCAATGGCTTCCTTCAGGGCGTTCCCCTTCTGGGCGATATCCTGAACGGACGCGCCAACGAGGGGATCTTCGGTATCACCTTCGCGGTCCAGGGAAGAACGTCCAACCCGGAGGTGATCGTCAACCCGGCCTCTGTGCTCGCACCGGGCTTCCTGCGGCACGTTTTCGAATTTGAGAACCAGTCCCAACTGGCTCAGTAGTGTGGTACGGCTGGGGGAAGCGCGCCTTATGCGTCTGCTTTGCGGAAACGCTTGCGCACGCCAACGATTGACGTTCAAGCGCAAGTAACGGATAGGGATAATCCAACGATTGGAGAGAAAAGGCATGAGCGCAGGTTTGAAGGATGCCATTGACGCCGCATTCGAACAGCGGCAAGGCGTCAAACCCGGCCAGGGTGGAGACATTGCCGAGGCTGTGGAACAGGCGCTCATGCTCTTGGACAGCGGTCAGGCGCGCGTTGCGCAGAAAGTGGACGGCTCCTGGATCGTGAACGATTGGCTCAAGAAGGCCATCCTGCTTTCTTTCAGGCTGAACGAAAACCGCCTCATGGGCGGCTCTGAGCCAGGGCCTTGGTGGGATAAGGTAACGCCCAAGTTTTCCGGCTGGACGGCCGAGGCTTTCGGGCCTGGCCTTCCGCGCCGTGCCAGGAGCGGTCGTGCGGCGATCAGCCTATATTGCTCCAGGCGTTGTCCTGATGCCCTGCTTCGTCAATGCCGGCGCCTATGTGGACGAGGGCACGATGATCGACACCTGGTCTACGGTTGGCTCTTGTGCGCAAGTCGGCAAGAACTGCCATATATCGGGCGGCGTGGGCATCGGAGGTGTGCTGGAACCTTTGCAGGCTAGCCCTGTCATCATCGAGGATAATTGCTTCATCGGTGCCCGCTCCGAGGTTGCCGAAGGCGTGATCGTTGGCGAGGGATGCGTCATTTCGATGGGCGTCTTCATCGGACAATCCACGAAAATCATTGACCGGACTACCGGCGAGGTACTCTATGGGCGTGTGCCGCCCTATTCGGTTGTAGTGCCAGGCGCCATGCCCGGAAAGCCGCTTGCGGATGGCTCGCAGGGGCCTTCCCTTGCCTGCGCTGTGATCGTCAAGCGGGTCGATGAGAAGACGCGGGCGAAGACATCGATCAACGAACTGTTGCGAGACTGATACGGTCCCCTAACCATGCGCGTGTTATCCCTGCAAGGACGCGGTGGAGGGAGAGCATGACCTGGGGTGAAGTATTTTTCGGCTTTCACGGCCGCATAAACCGCAAGACCTTCTGGTTCGCGAGTATCCTCGTCAACCTGGCGGGGCTATTGTTTATTGCGCTCCTCGCCTACATCGCAACCGGAAACCCCATTTCGTCCGATGTCTGGCGGACCCCCGCGGACAAGGCGGCCGTCTGGATGCCGGTATGGCTCGCTTCCTTCGCTTTTCTCGCTTGGCCTTTATCGGCGCTGGCGGTGAAGCGCCTCCACGACCGTGACCGCCCGTCCTGGCTGTGGTTCGCGTATTACAGCCTCACGGTGGTGTTTTCGCTGCCACCGCTGAAGAATGCGTCCGGTGCGGAGTTGAGCCCTGCCGCCAGCGCCGGGATGCTCGCGCTTTTGATCTTCGGAATTTTTGTATTTTTCGAGCTTGCAGTGCTGCGCGGCACGGTTGGCCGAAACCAGCACGGCGACGATACGCTGCCCGCCGGGTATTACGGCGGCGACTACAACTTTTGGAGTTTGATGCTAGCCTTTGAAGGCAGGATCAGCCGGGCTAAATGGTGGTTCGGCATGCTTATCCTTATCGGCGCCGTGACTACTGCCTCGGCCGCGATGTCCGTTGCGGTGGAGACATTCATGAACGCGCATCCGGGACTCGAGCAGAATCTCTCCAATCCGGAGTGGATCAATAGCGCCGAGGCAGCGCCAATACTTTTCAACCTCGGGCTTTGGACCGTTGTGCCTTTCCTTGCCCTTCTGTTTGCGGCCTGGAGCATCGTGGCACTCGGCGTGAAACGCCTCCACGACCGGGGCTTGAGCAGCTGGCTCATCCTTGTCGTGGTACTCCCGTTCATCGGCGCGATCGCCGTGCCTGCGATTGCCGAGCAGTTCGCCTTGGCGGAGGATGTTGTCCGGCTGGCGCTATTGCTCTTGATGGCTTCCGCGATTTGGAGCGTGCTGCAATTCGGCATCCTGAAAGGGGAAACCGGACCGAACCAGCATGGGCCTGACCCGCTTGCAGGCCAGCGTTAGGGATGGGTGCCGGCGAAGTTCCGCCTCTTGTCCGGCAATTGCGGGCAACGTAATTTCCGCATAACGCAAAGCTTTTAACCGGGATCGGCATCTCATGACAGAAGCGATTCTTCACGCTCAAAATTTAATCCGCTGCCGTAGCGTCACCCCAGACGAGGGCGGCGCACTTCGTTATGTGGAACGCGAGCTGGTTACCGCGGGCTTCACCTGCCACTGGCTTTCCTTCCGCGAGCGAGGCACCCCGGAAGTGGACAATCTTTACGCGCGTATCGGCAGCGGCTCGCCTCACATCTGCTTTGCCGGGCACACCGATGTCGTCCCGCCCGGCGATGAAGCGGCTTGGCGCCACGCTCCGTTTGCGGCCGAAAGCGATGGCGGTGTCCTATACGGCCGCGGTGCTGCCGACATGAAGGGCGGCGTCGCGGCCGCGCTCGCTGCTGTTGGCCGATTCTTGCGCGATCGGAGCGCGCTGTTCAAAGGTTCGATCAGCTTTCTCATCACCGGCGACGAGGAAGGCCCGGCCATCAACGGAACCAGAAAAGTGGTGGACTGGCTCGCAGCAAGGGGCGAGCGGCCCGATGCCTGCGTTCTCGGCGAATGCACGTCGGAAGCGAGCGTTGGGGACACGATCAAGATAGGCCGCCGGGGTTCGCTCAACTGCCATCTCCGCGTGCGCGGCGTGCAAGGTCATGCCGCCTATCCCGAAAAGGCGCGGAATCCTCTGCCGGCTCTCATCGATGCGCTCAGCCTTCTGAAGTTGAAGCCGCTCGATGCGGGCAGCGATCACTTTCAGCCCTCGAATTTGGAGATCACCAGCATCGATACCGGCAATGCAGCCACAAACGTCATTCCCGCCACGGCCACGGCCCGATTCAACATCCGCTTCAACGACCGGCACACCGCAGATGGCCTTAAAGCCTGGATTGAAGCGCAGGTGAGCGCAGCGCTCAAGGATACCGGGGTCGATTACACCCTCGAATACGAACCGGCCGCCGAAAGCTTCGTCACTGAGCCTGCAGGCTTCGTCCAAATGCTCGGTGCCGCCGTCCAGGCCGAGACGCTCCGCGAGCCGGTGTTCTCCACAGGCGGGGGAACGTCCGATGCGCGGTTCATCAAGGATCTCTGCCCCGTGGCCGAGCTTGGTCTTCTCAATGCCACGGCGCACAAGGTCGATGAGTGCGTACCGGTTGCCGATCTTGAAATGCTTACCCGCATTTACCAGCGCTTCCTACAGTTCACATTTGCGTGATAGGACCCGCGCTTGCGACGCCTAAGCAGTAAGCTACGGATAGAGAAGGGAATTCTTATTTCATCCCTTTTCTAAAAGCTGAACCTGAACGTTGCGTTCATGCCGCGTTCAGGCATGCGGGAGCATTCTCACTCTCGTCCGATCCCTGTAGGTTAACCATCACGAACCTTTCCTCGGCCAAATCTGGGGGGTATGAAATTCAGGGGTTTCATACCTCCCTTATTTTTTCCCCATCTTTATTATCCTTGCCTCACGCGTCGGCGCGCTTGTCACATTCCCCGTGTTTGCTTAGGTACACAATCACTACAATTTAACCGACGCAAAGGAGCGAGCTGTGGCATTTCAATTTCCCGATCTCCCCTACTCCTACGACGCCTTGCAGCCCTACATGTCCGCCGAGACGCTGCAATATCATCACGACAAGCACCACATGGCCTATTTCGAGAACCTGATGAAGCTGCTGCCAGGCTCCGGCCTGGAGGGCAAAAGCCTCGAACAGGTCATCAAGGACAGTTTCGGCAAGAACGTGCCGCTGTTCAACAATGCCGGCCAGCATTACAACCACTCCGAATTCTGGAAGTGGATGAAGAAGGACGGCGGTGGCAAGAAGCTACCCGGCGCCGTACAGGCGAAGATCGACAGCGATCTTGGCGGCTATGACAAGTTCCGCCATGAATTCATCGAGGCTGCCAAGGCGCAGTTCGGCTCGGGCTGGGCCTGGCTCGCGGTGAAAGACGGCAAGCTCGCAATCATGAAAACGCCAAACGCCGAGAACCCGCTCGTTCATGGCGCCACGCCGGTTCTTACCGTGGATGTGTGGGAGCATGCCTATTACATCGATTATCGCAATGCGCGGCCAAAGTTTTTGGAAGCCTTCGTCGACCACCTGATCAACTGGGACTATGTCGAGGAAATGCTGCAAAAGGCCGCGTAGAGGCCTCAAACTCGGGGCTGGGCGCTTGCCCGGCCCCCAAATACCAGATTGCCCGGCGCTCCTTCATCACGAATGGAATTGATTGTTTTATTAGAAAATCGCATTGCTCCGGCTATTTGAACGGTGTTTCTTGTGGCAGCCATCGTCGGCGAAAGCGCCTTGCGAAAGCTTTAACCGCTGCTAAGGCGCTGTTATAACAATAAAAACCTAGCCGCGGCAGCTCGCTTCCTTTGAGCCCCATGCCGCCCCTTATGGTTAAATCCGGATTGGAAATATATTTAACGGACTTTGTGGAATCCACTTTCGTAGGCGAAAACGCGAATAATTGCGATTTTTGCGGCGGGGAGATATTTGAAGGCGCCCCCATTTACCGTTCCAGCATTAAGCATGCCCCGGACCTACGAAACGAGGCAGGCGGCGCCGCAAGATCCACCAGGCAATTGCCGAAAACAAACGCATCCTGATCTAATAGGCGACCGCTCGGAATGAGCCTGACAGATGCGCCGCCAGCGGCTATATTTGAGGCAGCCCTAACCCAGCGGGACGTATAAAATGGACAAGCCACCAAGCCACGCTGTTATCCTCGTCCGCGCCGATTGGGATGACGATGCAAAGGTGTGGGTCGCGACTAGCGCGGATATCGATGGCTTGGCCACCGAAGCCGCCACGCTGGAGGAATTGCGCGATAAGGTTCTGGCGATGGTGGGGGAGTTGGCGGAGCTGAACGGCTTGTCGTCCGATTTGCCGGAGATCCCGGTTCACATCATGTCCGGGCAGACGGCGCGCATACCGAACCCTAACTTCCGCTGATGCCGTCCTACGAAAAGGATGTGCGCAAAATTCTGCTTGAACACTCCTGCGTCTTCCACCGCCAGGGCAAGGGCGATCACGAGATCTGGTTCAGTCCGATTTCCGAGCGATATTTCACCGTCGACGGCAAAATAAAGTCGCGTCACACAGCTAATGAAGTTCTTAAGCAAGCCGGTCTCGGCAAGAAGTTCTGATGCGTGAGCCAAAGTTCTCGCCGAATTTGATAAGCCATGGTGGAGGGTAGGTTGCCCCTTCCAGAAAGGGATTTCATCAATCCAGGTCTTTTGGAAGCCCGTCCTTTTTCTTTGGTGGTTCGATGCGCTTCGGTTCCTGTCGCGGTGGAAGTCTTGGCGATGCAACTTCACTTTCTTTCGCGATTCCTAAAGCAGCCCCAACCCTCTCAATAGCTTGAAGTGCTCCCTCAAGTCGTGGAGCGCCTTGGCTCGTTTGTCACCCAAGCCCGTTAATGATTAACTCGCCTCCTTAAACCGCTCCGCCGCCTGCAAATCCACGCTCACGAGCTGGCTCACGCCCTTCTCCTGCATGGTGACGCCGAATAGCCGGTTCATGCGGCTCATGGTCATCGGGTGGTGGGTGATGACGAGGAAGCGCGTGTCGGTCGTGCGCGCCATCTCCTCCATCATCGCGCAGAAGCGGTCCACGTTCGAGTCGTCGAGCGGCGCGTCCACCTCGTCGAGCACGCAGATGGGCGACGGGTTCGTCAAGAACACCGCGAAGATGAGCGCCATCGTAATCAGCGCCTTTTCTCCGCCGGAGAGCAGCGATAACACCTGAGATTTCTTGCCGGGGGGGCGGGCGAAGATTTCGAGGCCGCTTTCCAGCGGGTCGTCGCTTTCGATAAGCTGCAGTTCCGCATCGCCGCCCGCGAACAGGATCTTGAACAACCGCTCGAAATGCGCGCGCACCGTGTCGAAAGCGTCGAGCAGGCGCTTGCGGCCCTCCTTGTTGAGGTTCGCAATGCCGGTGCGCAGCTTGGCGATGGCCTCGGTCAAGTCCTCGCGCTCTTTCTCCATGCCGTCGAACTCGCCGCCGAGCTGGGCCGCCTCTTCCTCCGCACGCAGATTCACGCCGCCCAGACGTTCGCGCTCGGCCTTCAGCTTCACAATCTGCTGCTCGACGTCGTGCGTGGCGGGCAGATTGGCCGCATCCTCGATCCCGGAGGATTTGAGCACGTCTTCGGGCTGGCACTCGAAATTGTCGCGAATCAGATGCGCGTATTCAGCCCGGCGCTCTCGGGCGGCTTCGAGCCGGGCTTCCACCCGCGCGCGGGTCTCGCGCGCCACCGTGAGGCCGCTCTGCGCTTCGCGCAGCACTTTGTCCGCCTCGCGCAGCGCGTTCGTGGCCGAAGCAAGCTGATCGGCGGCAGCCTTGCGCGTAGCCTCGGCTTGGCTGATTTCATTCAAAATTTTGTTGCGGCGATCCGCGATCTTGGCCGGCAGATCGCTAAGCGACGCCAGCTCGGCCTTGATGCCGGAGAGCCGTTCGTCCAGGCTCGCCATCTGAGCGTTCGCGCTTTTGGTGCGCTGGAGCCAGCGCAGGCGCTCCTCGCCGATAGACTTGAGCCGGAACTGGCGCCCCCGAATGTCGCGGTCGATGCCGTCCAGCGCGGCCTTGGCTTCGGTGTAAAGATTCCGCTTGGCGTTCGCCTGGTCCTTGAGCTTGGCGAGTTCGGCCTCAGCCTGATCAACGGGGCGCGCCGCGGCAAGCGCATCCTGGGCCGTTTCGCGGGCAGCCTCGGCTTCCTCGCGCCCGTAGGCGGCACGCTCACGCGCTTCGTCTAAGCTTTGCAGCTTGTTCGCCTGCTCCAGGGCGGCGCGTTCGGCCTGCGAGAACGAGGAGCGCTTTTGGGCGAGCGAGGCTTGTGCGGCCCGCGCGGCGTCGCGCATCCGTTTCTCGGCGGCAAGCGCCTCCGTTGCGGTAGTCTGCGCGGCCTGCCGCTCCGCTTCGGCGCGATCCGCAAGCCCGATCAGGCCGTCGAGTTGGGCCTCGAGCCCAGTCAAGCGGTTGCGCTCGGCCAACCGGCGAGCGGCAGCGCTTGGGGCATCGGCCGCCGCCACGAAGCCGTCCCACCGCCAAAGGTCGCCTTCCTTGGTGACTAGCCGCTGGCCGGGGCTGAGGCGGTCCTTGAGCCGGTCGCCTTCCGCCTTGGAGGCAACGACGCCGATCTGGGCGAGCCGGCGGGAGAGTTCCAGCGGACCGCGAACGAAGGCGGAAAGGCGCTCGGCGCCTTGCGGCAAGGCAGGGTCGCCCGCGGTGTCGCTGACGAGGGACCAGCGCGTCGGCGCTGCTTGATCGGCGGTCACGTCGAGATCGTCGCCAAGCGCCGAGCCAAGCGCGATCTCGTAGCCCGGCGTTACCGAAATCTGGTCCACAATGGGCTTGAAGCGGCCCGCCTCGGCCGGTTTCAAAAGCTTGATGAGAGTCGCGACTTCAGTTTCGAGGCTTTTGGCCTTCAGCCGCGCGGCTCCTGCCGCCTCGCGCGTTTCTTTCTCCTTGATCCGCGATTGCGCGACCGCATCCTCCGCCGCGAGGATATCGCCTTCGATGGTTTCAAGCCCGGCCTCGAGCCGAGCAACGTCCTCGCGCAGTGCTTCCATCGGAGACGAGGCTGCGTTCTTCGCCCTCAGTTCTGCGATCTCCCGCGCAATCCCGGCTTCCTGGGCGGCGAAGCGGCTTGCGCGCGTGTTGTGTTCCGCAATCTGCGTTTCAAGCTGGCGCCGCTCGGCCCGAAGTTCGGCCGCCTTGGCGGTGAGCGCGGAAAGGGCTGCATCGGCCTCGTTGAGCGCTGTGAGTGCGGTTTCGGCGCGGGCCGAAGCTTCAACGCGGGCTTCTGAGCCGTCGCCTTGAGCCTTGATGGCCTCTTCATCGCGGTCGAACCTGGCCAATACCTCGCGCGCCTCGGCGATGGCCTGGTCCTCGCGCTCGGCATCCTTCTGGATCTGCTCAAGCCGGCCCCTAAGCTCCGCCTCGCGCTCTTTGGCCCGCGCTTCCTCACGGTCGAGCGTGTCGCGCTCCACCTGGATGCGGTGCAATACCGCGGCGCGAGTTGCCTCCTCGTCGCGGAGCGGCTGCAGCGAGTCCGCCGATTCCGACTGCACGCGCAAGGCCGCAGCCTCGGCCTGGGTAAGATGGCCCACCGTTCGCAAAGCCTCGACGAGCTGAGCCTCTTCGGATTGGACGGCGGCATTGGCTGTAGAATAATGCTGGTAATGCTGGATGGCTTCGAGCTTGCGAAGCTCCGCGGTAAGCTCCTTGTATTTTTGTGCCTGGCGGGCCTGCCGGCGCAGATTTGCGAGCTGTGTGCCGATTTGGCCAATCACGTCTTTGAGGCGTTCGAGATTGGCTTCCGCTGCTTTGAGGCGCAGTTCGGCTTCGTGGCGGCGGCTATAGAGCCCCGCGATGCCGGCCGCGTCCTCGAGGATACGGCGGCGCTCTTGCGGCTTCGCGTTTATGAGCTGGCCGATCTGCCCCTGCTGCACCAGCGCCTGACTGCGCGACCCCGTAGCTGCGTCGGCGAACAGGATTTGGACGTCCTTGGCGCGCGCTTCCTTGCCGTTCACCTTATAGATGGAGCCGGCCTCGCGCTGAATGCGCCGGGAAATCTCAAGCACGTCGGCATCGTTGAAGGCGGCGGGCGCGGTGCGTTTCGAATTGTCGATCGCGACCATCACCTCCGCCATGTTGCGCGCGGGGCGCTTGTCGGTGCCCGCGAAGATTACGTCGTCCATCGCGGAGCCGCGCATGCTCTTATAGGACGTTTCGCCCATTACCCAGCGAAGCGCCTCTAAGAGGTTCGATTTCCCGCAGCCGTTGGGTCCCACGACACCCGTGAGACCCGGTCCGATAATGAGCTCGGTCGGCTCGACAAAGGATTTGAAACCGAGAAGCCTTAGCCGTGTGATTTGCACGAGTCCCGCCCTTCCGCTCGATCGCCCGGACCTTCCAGGCCATCAACCCGTCGCGGGACGCGCGCTTTAGGATGATTTGGCGTTGGCAGGCCGCTGGGGTTGAGGTTGAGCTGGCGCGCCAGCCGCGGGCGCTTGCGTTGCCGCCAGCGCTGCTTCGACCACGCCCTTCATCTCTTCATAGGACACTGCGCCAGCGATCTTTTTCCCGTTCACGAAGAAGGTCGGGGTAACCGTAACGCCGAATCCCTTGGCTCGCTCTTTTACCGACACCAGCCCTTCATTCATGCTTTGATTCGCAAGGCAGGCGTCAAATTTGTCGCGTTTTACGCCGGCGAACTTCACAAGATTGTAGAGCGCATCCTTCTTCGCCTCGGGGCCAGCCCAATCTTTTTGGTGCGAGAGAAGTTTTTCCATCGCCTTCAGATAATCCTTGGCCGGAACGCAGCGGACCGCGAGCGCAGCCGTCGTAGAAGCGCCGTCCTCCGGGAATTCGCGCACGATCAGGCGGGCCTTGCCCTTGTCGATATAAGACTTCTTGAGTTTGGGCAGGGCCTCCCTCTGAAAGCCGCCGCAGGTTGCGCAGTTGAGCGACACGTATTGAACGATCGTAACCGGGGCATTCGCCTTGCCGATGGCAACGTCATCCAGCGCGCCGGGCTGGATGAGGTCGGCCGGGTTCAGCGGCTGGTCGGCCCGCGGCTTCGCCGGTGCGGGCGTGTCTCCGAATGGGCTGAGCGAAGATATGGAATGGATGTCCGGTAAGCCCCCTGCGCATCCGCCCAGCGCCAGCACCGCAATGGAAACAAACGCCATCCGTGCCACAGAAGACGCCCCTCTTACCCCCGTTACCGTCATTACACTGTCCTTTACTGCTACTGCGTGCTCAAATAAGGCTTCATCGCCTCGGCCAAGGCTTGCAAGGTCGGCGCTCCCTTAAGAAGCGTGCCGTTGACAAAGAAGCTTGGCGTTGCGTTCACGCCTTTTTTCTGTCCCTCGTCGCGGACTGCCAGAATCTTTTTCTGCAGCGCCTCGTTGTCGATGCACTTGTCGAACTCTTCCCCCGACATGCCGGCCTGCTTCGCCAGCGCCTTCAAAGGCGCCAGCGCGTCCTCCTTATAAGCCCAGTCGCTTTGCTTCGAGAATAGCAGGCTGGTAAAGGCAAAATAGCGGTCCGCGGGAAGGCAGCGTGCGACAACCGCACCGGCGAGCGCGGCCTCGTTCAAGGGAAATTCGCGCATGACATAGCGCACTTTGCCGGTGTCGATGTATTGAGCCTGGAGCTCCGGGAAGACTTCCTTGTGGAAGGCCGCGCAATGCGGGCAGCTGAGCGAGGAATATTCGATGATGGTGACGGGCGCATCGGCCTTGCCAAGTGCCATATCGGGAAGCGGGCTTTGCGCCGCTGGCGGCTGCGCATCTTCCGCAGCTGCGATCGAGTTCAGGTTGAACGCAAGGAAGGCGATGAGAATCGCCCCCGATGCAAGAACGGCGGAAAATCGGTTCCTGTGCACAGGTCTCTCCAAGTGATCTCGGTTTGGAAACCTTTTGAAACGGCCCGGCGCGAATTTCAAGTCAATCTATCAAGGCGCGCGCAACTATTGGCTGCTCCCGGGGCGTGCCTTGACCCCGGCCGCCATGCGCGCCAGGGCGCTTGCAAGCCGGCCGCCATTCCCCGCGTCAGCGGCGGGCGCGGGGATCGAAGTCTTTGGAGCCGCAGCTCGCTGCCGGGTTCCGACGGGCGCCTGGAGGACGCGAATTCCGGCCACGGCCTTATAACCGAGCGCTTGGTTTATCCGCTCGACGAGTTGCGGGATGGCGTATTGCACTTCGAGCGCTTTTGCGGGGTCAACCTTCAGATGAAGCACAGAGGGGACAAATTTTTCTGGAAAATCAGGCTCCGGTGCGGCTCTCGTCAGCTTCGCGGGCATGGTGTAGGCCGCAAGCGTTGGCCCGGATATGGCGGCCCATTGCGCGAGCAGACCGGCCATGACCGGTCCGCCCCGGCTTAGCGTTTTTCCCGCGATGGGCGCGACGAACCGTCCAATCGCGACTGGCCCAGCGTTCCTGAGGGCAGGCTGCGCCGGAACCGCGATATTGCCATGAGAAGGGGAGATTGCCATACCTAACGGGCATCGCCAATTCGTCCTGCCGGCAAAAGGCGCCGCGCTCGGCGCCGGAAGAAAAGCGCGGAAGTGATGCCGAATAAGCACAACCTCACGATCCCTTTTCCGCCGGAGGAATTCCAAACCGCGCTCTTGAGGTGGTATGATCGTGCGCGGCGCGATCTTCCCTGGAGGGCCAAGCCGGGTTTTATGCCCGATCCCTACCGCGTCTGGCTTTCGGAGATCATGCTCCAGCAGACCGGCGTCAAAGCCGTTATCCCCTATTTCGAAGCCTTCCTAGCCAGGTGGCCAACCGTCGAGGCTTTGGGCGATGCTGCGCTTGGCGATGTTCTCGCCGCCTGGGCAGGCCTTGGCTATTACTCGCGGGCGAGAAACCTGCACGCCTGCGCGAAAATCCTTGCGCTGAGCGGCTTTCCTGAAAGCGAGGCGGGGTTGCGGGCTCTTCCAGGCATCGGGGCGTACACGGCAGCGGCGATTGCGGCGATAGCCTTTGGCGCGCCTGCCGCCGCCGCCGATGGCAACGTGGAGCGTGTCATTGCGCGGCTTTTCTCACTGGAAGCGCCGCTGCCTGGGGCCAAGCCGCAAATCCGGGCTTCGGCGGGCAGCTTGGTTCCCAAGAACCGGCCCGGCGACTACGCGCAGGCAATGATGGACCTTGGCGCCATCATCTGCACCCCGCGTTCTCCGTTCTGTACGGGATGTCCTGTTTTGGGCTTCTGCTCTGCCGGTGCGCAAGGCAGTCCGGAGCTCTACCCTGTAAAGTCTCCCAAAGCCGCGCGGCCCATCCGGCGGGGGGACGCCTTCGTGATTGTGAGGACCTCCGGTGACGGCAGGCACATCCTTTTGCGGCGCCGGCCGGAAAAAGGGTTGCTTGGCGGCATGATGGAGGTGCCTTGCACTGAATGGGTGGCCGGCGGAAAGCCCGGGCTTCCGGTTTCGGCATATTGGCGGCAGGCGCAGCTGGTCCGGCACACCTTTACGCATTTTCATCTGGAGATGCGCGTGTTCGCGGCCGGTTACGCCGAAGCTCAGCGCGAGGCCCAACGCTTCGCCGGCGAATGGGCGCCCATAAACGAACTGCCGCGCATGGCCTTGCCAACCGTCATGAAAAAAGCGGTGGCCTCCGGGTTCGAGGCGCTCGGCATAGTACACCCAATAGGGACGCCAAGTAGAATATAGCTAGTGCAAAAACTAGATTGAGTTGTATAAGTTACGCAATCCAGTCATGACGGCAATGTGTAAAGTACAAGCGTTGTCACTTAAAGGCAACTACCCTCTGGTTCCTTGGCAAGCCAATGGAACAACTTCAGCCGTCAAAAATGTTAACCCGTTTGACGCGCTGGGGTGAAAAGCAAGAGGAGTCGCTTATGCAAGATCGCATCGTTGCCGTCAATTTGACTGAGTGGACAGCCAGGGCCACGAACTCAGGTTAACGGTTATTCAACAATTGCGTGTTGTGTGATTCCATCGGGCTTTCTGATTCGGGAGCCCTCAAGATGGACGATTTCGGCCCTAAACCCCGCCTTCGCAGCCTGCTGGACCATTTTTCGGAGATCGATGACCCGCGCGAGGCGTGGCGGGTCGCTCATCCGCTGGCAGAGGTGCTTCTCCTCGTGGTCTGCGCCACCATCGCTTCCTGCGACGATTTCGACGATATTGCCGTCTGGGGCGAGAACCATTTGCCGTTCCTGCGCCGGTTCCTCCCCTACCACCACGGCATTCCGGGGCCGCGCTGGTTGAACATCCTCATGAACCGCATCGACCCGTACCTATTCTCGGCCTGCTTCATGAGCTGGGCGAGCGAACTTCGCCCGAATGCGCCCGATCTCATCGCCCTCGACGGCAAAACCTCGCGCCGGAGCCACGACCGTGCCGCGGGCAAGGCGGCGCTCCACCTCGTCTCCGCCTTCGCCACCCATGAAAAGCTCGTGCTTGGTCAGGAGGCTGTGGACACGAAATCCAACGAGATAACCGCGATCCCAGCCCTTCTCGAACGGCTGGCGGCATCGGGCGCCTTAGCGGGCGCGCTCGTGACCATCGACGCCATCGCCTGCAACCCAGCCATCGCCCAGGCCATCGTCGATCGCGGCGCCGATTATCTCCTGGCCGTGAAGGCCAACCAGCCAAGCCTTCTGTCTGAAATAGAACGCTTTTTCGACGACGCGGAGGAAGCTGCCGTGGACCGGCATACCGATGTGGACAAGGGGCATGGACGTATTGAGGAGCGGCGCTGCACGGTGAGTGCGGCTATCGATTGGATGGAGGGCGAACGCCGCTTTCCAGGCGAATACCGCTTTCCCAAGCTCGCCGCTATCGCCATGATCGAAACCAAGGTCGAAACCAAGGCAGGCACAAGAACCGAACGGCGTTTTTACATCGCCTCGCGAGCGATGACCGCGAAGGCGCTTGGCGAAGCCGTCCGCACCCATTGGCAGATCGAAAACGCGCTCCACTGGGTGCTCGACGTCACGTTCCGGGAGGATCTCGCCCGCGTCCGCAAGGGACACGGCGCCCAAAACATGGCCCTCGTACGCCACTTCGCCATCAACATCGTCCGCCAAGCCAAAGACAAGAAAAGCCTCAAACTCCGGCGAAAACTCGCCGGATGGGACCCCGATTATCTTCAAAGCCTCATCTCGCCCATCCCCGTTAACCTGGATTCGTGACCCTGAGTGGACAACTCCGGCTGACCCTGACCGGGACAAGCTGGCTGAATCCCTTGAAGACGGAAATGTGCTTTACTTCCCTGCGCTCGCATTCCGGCTGAACGACGCGGCCATCCCGGGGAGGGTGACATTTGCGCCTATCTTGCGGATCGTCCGGGTTCTCAGTGCTTTTGCAAGAACTCCCCGTGAGCCACGTGCCCGGGCCAGTCTCCACAGATGATGAAGCGCCACAAGGGCTTGCTTCAAACGGCACCGTTCGGCCTACGCCCTAAATTGCTTTGACGCTCAAAGCAAATCAACCTCGTAGTAATCGAGGAAGTTAACTGGCCGGCGCATTAAAAATGCCCGCGCAGAAAGTCGGCACGTGCGCAAAAATGCATAAACTTCTAACGGCTCTTTATGCCGCTCCATAACGAGTTTTTTTGAGTCTATTCCTCCTCTAGTTGTAGTCCTAGCAGGGTATTAGCGGGAAAGCAACCTCTGGATGCACATTTTTCTTGGACACGCTTATGGCGAATGCTGGGATCGCCACTGCCCATCCATCGCCCGCAGGAGAGAGCGCGCGCCATGCGTAAGCGCGGGTCTTCACCCGCGCACCGTATTCATCATCCGAACTCCGGCGCGGCAATCCTGCACCCGCCGGCTGGGTCATGGCCAGGCCCAGGGCTTATCCTTCGCATGCCCCCTTTCCGCATGCGAAAACTCGTAAACCTCTGCGGGGACTGTCTTAAACCTAAGGAGAACCAAGATGCGGCTTTCAACAGTGCTTAACATCCTCGCCGTCTCGCTGGCGCTAACGGCGCCCGCAATGGCGGACCCCTGGGGCGTCCCCGAAATCGGTGCAACCGGCAGCCTGGCGGGTATTACGGCGGTTGCAGCCTTCGCTGCGATCCTCCGGCGCCGCCGCGACCGTTCGTAGCTCCGGGCAAAGCACCGCCGGAATGACGATTGAGTCTTTCAGTCCTCGCGCAGCGGCCTTCTGCGCCGTCGCTCTGTGCGTGGCGGCTGCCGACGCCGCGACGGTGGAGTTACTCCTCCGCTATGACCTTCTCGGAGTATTTGGAGGCCAGGCCGGTCTGCGATGCATATCGCTCGGCATGCCCGCGCGGCTTTGCGACGCCTTATGGGTGAGCTTGCAGCCGTGGCCGTTTATCCTTGCTGGAATTATCGTAGCGGTGATCATGGCTCTGGGTCTCTATGACCCGCGGCCCTTGATTTCCCGGCTGGAGCAAAGCCGCCAGCCTCATTGGTGGCTTGCCGTGAATGCGGCTGGTGCTGCTATCTTCGTTTCGCCTTATCTGTTGGCGGCGGCCGGTATACCGTTGTCCGAGGCCGCTCCCTGTGCGCCTTACGCGATGCTTCTCGGGGCCCTGACGATGGCCCTTGGCCTCTTGTTTTGGCTTTCAGGTGTCCAAACGCGTGCCGGGACCTTGTATCCCGTTTTGGGGTATTTGGCGATCGCCCTCGGCATCGAAGCCGTCACGGGATTGCAGGAGTTCGGTTGGGGCAGCGCGGCCTTAGTCGCCGCCACCTTCGACACGGTGTCCTTCCTACTGAAGATAATGGGCGAGAACGCCGTGTCGCAGCCCGGACAGGCGATAATCGGGATTGGCGATTTCCGCGTCATCGTAAAGGCTGGGTGCTCCGGGTTTGACGGCATAGCCATGGTAAGCGCCGTGATGGGCTCCTATGTCCTCCTGCTCCGGCGGCGGCTCTGGATCGCTCGCGCTCTGTTGCTGATACCGCTCGCGGCTGCGCTCAGCTGGCTGCTCAACGGAGTGCGCATCAGCACCTTGATTTTGATCGGGACTTATGGCTCGCCGGATCTGGCGGTGGCCGGGTTCCATGCACATGCGGGGTGGCTTGCATAGTCTGCGTGCTGTCGGGTTCGATGTTGCTGGCGGCGGAGAATATCGCCTGGATCCATCGCAACGGGGTTGCAAAGGCGCCCCCAGCTATGTCTGTGATAAACGATCCGGTTGTGGCGCAAATCGCGCCGTTCCTTGTCCTGCTTGTGACTTCGCTGCTGGCAGGGGCGGCGTTTACACAGCCGGAGATGGCCTATCCGCTACGCGCGGTGCTCATGGCGGCGGCGTTGCTCGTATTCCATAGAGCATCCCGGTCCGAGCTCGCACCCGTGGATGCCGTGCCGATCCTGGCCGGCGTTCTCGTTGCCCTGGTCTGGCTGGGCGTGAAGGCGGGAGGCTCTCCCTTAACAGTGGCGGACATTCTAGGCCCGGTATCTCGAAACGCCGCCATTCTCTGGATCTTTTTCCGCGTTGCCGGAACAGTTCTACTTGTCCCGCTTATCGAGGAGATGTTCTTCCGCGGCTACATGCTGCGCCAGCTCGATTTTGGCGGCACGGCAGGAAAAGCGACTGCGCTTGCGCTGTCTTCGGCGCTATTCGGGGCATTGCATGCGAACCCCATTCTCGCCGGCGCCAGCGGCGTCCTTTTCGGCCTATTGGCCCTTCGAAGGGGACGCCTCGTCGATGCGGTTGCTGCCCATGCCACGGCCAATGCCGGCATTGCGGCTTGGGCGGTTTGTACGGGCGACTGGTCCGTCATCTAGGAACCCGGCTGCGAGGCGTGGAGGCAGGGCAGCGCCGCCAACAGCGCTTCCAAGGTCTCAACGGTCGAGCGGTCCGCGCGGCCATCGACAAGGGCAGGGCGGAAATGCCGCTGAAAGGCGGCAACCACGAATTCCGTATCCTCGCAATATTCGCCCGTGCTGCCGATGCCGTAGCCGTAGGCGCTCAACATTTCCTGAAGGCACGCAACGCCCTCACCCCGGGAGCTGCGCTCCAAAACCCCGCCGTCTGTGACCGGAACCGGCGCAGTCCAATGCCCGATGCCGGCGCTGGCGAGCCTCGCCCAGCCGAACTTCTCGCCGGGATCGATCTTGCGGCGCGGCGCCACGTCGGAGTGCGCGAGCAGATTTTGCGGCGCAATGCCGTGCCGGCGGACGATGTCGAGGCAGAGCGCTTCCACGGCCTGCATCTGCGCGCCGGGAAAATCTGGATAGCCGCCGTCGTGTCCGGGATTGTGAATCTCGATCCCGATCGAGCATGAGTTGATGTCGCTGGAGCCCTTCCAGTGCGACAGCCCGGCATGCCAGGCCCGGTAGGCCTCGGGAACCATTTGGGTGACCGTGCCTGCCTCATCGGCAACGTAGTGGCACGACACCTTGGATTCCGGCACGGCCAGCCAATGGATGGCCGCCTCCGCGGAAGGCATTCCGGTATAGTGCAACAGCAGAATGCTTGGCTTCAGCCCTCCTTCTCTGACGCCAAAATTCGGGCTTGGAAAGATGCGGCTGGCCACCTTCGAATCGGGATCGAAATGCGGATTAAGCGTCGTACTTCTCCTAAACATGAGCCCGGCGGGAAGCCTTGATTTCCTCATAGGCCGTGTTGATGGCCGCGAGCTTCTTGGTTGCGATGTCGATGAATTCCGCGGGCACGCCGCGCGCGATCAGCATATCGGGATGGTTCTCGGCGACAAGCTTGTGATAGAGCAGCTTGAGCTCGGCGTCCGAAGCCTTGGGCGAAGCGCGCAGTATATTGTAAGGATCGTACATTTCGCATTTGAAATGGCGGCCCTTGATCCGCAGGAACTCCCGGTCGTTGAACCCGAACTCCTTGGCGACTTGAGCCAGGAAGCGCTCCTCATTTGGGTGTAGGCGGCCATCGGCGACCGCGATGTGGAAGAGGCCGTCCATGACATCGGTCAGAAGCTCACGATTATCGTGGAACAGCCGGTCGAGCTGACGCGCATAGAGTTCGAAGCCTGCCACATCCTGCTTTGCGAGATTGAACAGCCGGGCCACATTATGCTCTTCTCCCGGAGGCACCTTGAAAACTTCCCTGAAGGCCTCAATCTCGTCCCGCGTCACGATGCCGTCGGCTTTTGCCATCTTGGCGCCCAGCGCGATCACGCCAACCGTAAAAGCGACTTGCTTGTCATTTTCATGGCTCAAACGGCTCAAAAGGGCGCCTATAGGCCCGCCGATGCTCGCAGCCGCCCCCGTTAGCTTGCCCCAGATTGACATGACGTCCGAACCTCAAAACAAGTCGCCAAATGTGGACGGGGCAATTTTAGGGAAGGGCGGACTGTAATGAAAGAGATAATTCCAGGACTGGAGGCCCAGTCCGGGGCTCGCTCGCTGTACCGCAGGCATCGGAGCCGGCTTCGGTAATGCAGCCCGGCGAATCCTGTGCTAGAGCTTCGCCGCGTTCGAAAGCCACGGCAATGGATGGATCATGAGCACGACGAGCCCCTCGATTCCCCTTCCCCAAGGCGTCGCCGCTATCCCAAGCGGCGGCGTGCCGGCGATGGCCCTTTCGGCGCTTGGCGTGGTTTTTGGCGATATCGGTACGAGCCCGCTTTACACACTGAAGACGGTCCTCGCAGTGGGCGGCCATGCCGCCGCGCGTGCGACGGCGCTCGGCAGCCTCTCGCTTATCCTCTGGACGCTGATCGTGATTACCACGGTCAAGTACGTATTCGTCGCGATGCGCGTCGACAATCACGGCGAAGGCGGCATCATGGCACTGATGGCGCTCTTGGGCGGCCGCAAGAAAAAGCGGAGCGTCATCGTCGCCTTCGGCCTTTTCGGCGCGGCTTTGATCTACGGAGACGGTGCAATCACGCCCGCGATTTCGGTGCTGTCCGCGCTTGAGGGAATTTCGATCCTGACCTCGAAGTTCGATCCCTATATCGTGCCGGCGACAGTGGCGATCCTGATCCTCTTGTTCCTTGTGCAGCCGCGCGGCACCGAGGCAATCGGCAAAATGTTCGGTCCGGTGATGCTCGCCTGGTTTTTGACCATCGGATTGCTTGGCATTTGGGGGGTCGCGCAAAACCCATCGGTATACGCTGCGCTGAACCCGCTTGTAGGGCTTCGCTATCTCTTTTCAGGTGGATGGGGCTCGTTTCTCGTGCTCGGCGCGGTGTTTCTCTGCGTTACAGGCGCCGAAGCCCTTTATGCGGATATGGGGCATTTCGGGCGCTTTCCGATCCAGCTCGCATGGGGCGCCGTTGTTTTCCCATGCCTTGTCCTAAACTATGCCGGGCAGACAGCGCTCGTCTTGAACGGAACGCCCGCCACCGGGAACATCTTCTACGAACTTTGCCCGCACGTCTTGCTTATCCCCTACGTCGTGCTGGCAACCGTCGCTACGATCATCGCAAGCCAGGCCATTATCACCGGCGCGTTTTCGATGACGCGGCAGGCAATCCAGCTTGGCTGGCTGCCGCGGCTGAGCATCAAGCAAACATCGGCGCTCGGTTACGGCCAGATCTACGTCGGCGTGGTTAATTGGCTCATGATGGCAGTCACGATCGGGCTGACGCTCGTCTTCAGGAAATCCGACAATCTTGCCGCAGCCTACGGTATCGCGGTTTCCGCAACCATGCTCATGACCTCGGTGCTTCTTTACATCGCCATGCGGGAATACTTGCGCTGGGGTCCGCTTGTCAGCGCGGCGGTCGCGGGTTGCTTCATCGTGGTGGACAGCGCGTTTTTCCTCGCAAACTCCGTCAAGATCGCGGAAGGCGGCTATATTCCGCTCACACTCGCAGCGCTTATTTACGGGGTCATGTGGGTCTGGCATACCGGCCGCAAAGCCGTGCTGGAAGCCATTACCTCCAAATATATGCCTATTGCTGAATTCATTGCCGGGCTTGAGAAGAAGGGCGTGCCGCGCGTGCCGGGCACAGCGGTGTTTTTGACCCGTGCGAAGCGCGGCGTGCCGCCGGTCATGGCTTGGCACGTTTTGCACAACCGGGCTTTGCACGAGAAGATCCTGATAATCAACGTCTCGGTCGAACCCGTGCCTTGGTTGCGCCCAGAGGATCGCCTGCATTTCTTTCAAGATGCCCCAAACCTTTGGCGAGCGACAGCGAATTTCGGCTTCATGGAGCGTCCGGATATTCCTCTTCTTCTTGAGGAGGCCAAGGAGCGGGGCTGCGGCATCTCCTTGGGTGATGTCACTTATTATGTCGGCCGCGAAACGGTCGTATCCCGCGAGGATGGCTCGGGATTGCCGCGCTGGATTGAAAGCCTTTTCTCTGCGATGGACCGGAACGCTGCCACGGTGACAGACTTTTTCCTGCTCCCGGCCGATCAAGTGGTCGAAATAGGCCGCCAAGTCGCGATTTAGCGTTGCGCGAGTTCGCGCTGTACGTGCTTCGGTGTCAAGCGCCGTCTGAGCAATGGCGCGGGCCGCAAAAGCATCTCCCGCTTTCTCTCACGTTTGGCATAAGCATCGCATGCCATAAGCATGGTAGCTTAGTCCGCGACTGGAGAGACGATCATGTATCAGTTCGCTTATTCCGCGATCTGCGAAGAGTTGCCTGCCCCCGCTGCATTGCCGCCACATTGCCACCTGCCGGATGCGATCGAGTTGATCGGCGCACTGGACCGTACCCGTTCCGCATCCGTTGAGCAGCTTCAGGCTCTATCGGATCTCCGTAAACTCTGGCTTGCAATTGCGAACGATCTCCTGCTCAACGGCGGCCACGAGCTTTCAGAACTTAAAGCCGATATATTAGCTGCCGCGAAGGACCTGCTGGTAGAAATCGAGCGCCGGCGGTTCAAAGGGCCCGGCACGCCCGGTCCGGCACATGCGGACGCGCAGGAGCTTTCCCTGTGACAGAGCTTGGCTTGTCCGTTCAGGAGCATGGGCTCGATAAGACGGAAGTTTTCGCAGAAGTCGAGCGGATGCTTGGGGCGGCGGTTCGCGATTTTGCCTCCGAACTCAGGCTGGCCGACGCCGCCGATTTCGCCGCCTTCATCCGCATCGGCCACATGCCGAATTTGCTGAGTCTGGTGCAATCGTCCGCCGAGCTTTATTTCAAGCCGGGTACGATCGAGCTTGCAGAACCCGGAGAGCTTGAGCTGGGGTGGTCTGCGCCACCCCTCATAACACTGCCCATGAAGTTCCGCCATGCTGGCGTGCGCATGTATTTTAGGCTGCGCCTCGCCGCAGTTTCGGCCGCCGTTGAGGTGGAGTTTATCGTGGCCGAAGATGGTGGCACCGGCCCCGATTTAACGCGCCGGGTGGCCGATGCCCTTGCTAGCGCACGCATTATGCGGCTCTCCGCCTGAACCGTCTTCGCCGAAGTGGCGCAAGCTGGGCTCCGGCAAGAGTAGTGCAAGGGAACAATCAGGCTGCTCAGCGGTTGGAAGTCCCCGAAAGATGACAAGGCGAAGGGCATTTGGCGCAAATCGGACGGGCCAGCGCGGGGAGTGGCGTGCGCCAAAGAATAATCAAGAATAGGTGTAGTATTAGGCAGTGTGCGAGACATGAACATCGCGCGAAAAACCGCGAGGCACGGCTAGAATTTGATATGAGTCAATACTGCCTGATTAGAGGCAGGGTATTGCTGTTGAAACCATTGCAACAGTAGTGCCACGCAGTAGCTTGGGGTAACGGAAATGAGTCAAACACAGCAGACGCCAACACAACCGCGCTTCGAGACCTCCACAGTCATGGATATGTACATGGCGTCAGTTGAGGCTTGGAAGAAGAATATGGACGCCCTCGCTGAAGCATCGGAGTCACAGCTGAAACAGCGCAGCCTTTCGTCTTCACCGTCAGCGGATCTGGAGAAAACGTCCGTCCTGCTACAGAAGACCGGTGAGAACATATTCCGCCGCGCAATCGAAGAACAAATGGAGCTGTGCCGTTTCTTCGGAAAAAGATGGGAGCAATATTTGTCCCTGCCGGCAAATATCTCGCGCTGCCGTTCACCGGCCGAGATCGCGCAGCTTCAACTTTCCTTCTTGACAAAAATGGCTTCAGATTACGGCACCGAGGGCAGGCATTTCGCTCAGACGTTCCAGGAACTCGTTTCCCAGGCGATGGCGGCGAACCCAATGCCTTTCGCGGCGATCGGCTCTCGATCCCCTGGACCGCGGCCTCTACTGTAATCCTCAATCCTGCTCGCGGACTAGGGCGGTGGCGCCCGCCAGAATACGATGGCGGCTGACCACGCGCCCGGCCGCGCTTCGGACGTGCCCGATTTTCAAAAGTTCCTGAGTCAAGGGAGGTTAGAATGACCGGCCAGACGAAACCGGGCAAGGGTGTCGCGAAGGTGCGGGCGTTTAGCTCGCCAGAGATGGCCGCGTTCCAAATTCAGCTCCAAGCGTTGCTTCAGGAGCAGGCGGACTTCCTCCAGGAAACTCAAACGGCTATGGCGGCATGGACCAGACGGCGCCAGGAGGCCATGGAGGCGACTTTCAAAACCTTCGCCGCGATGGGAGTTTGTTTCGACCCAGCTGCCAAGAACGCCGCCTACAGCGAGTGGCTGATGGGAAGCATGGACCGGATCCTCCTAGACATGGATAGCATCCGCCAGGAGGCGCTTCGTCTGGCGGAAATGGGAAACAAATCGATTTTGGGGATGCATCCCGTCTTCGGGAAGGAAGCGTGGCTCCGCAACGAAGCTGCTGCAAAAGCGAGTGCCGCCGTGTAACTGACTAGAGACGAGGACCGCGGCGCCGTTCGCCGCAATCCTCCAAGTGTGGGTCTTATGGCTGGGTCCGTGTTATGGTTGGCTGAGTCCGCGACAGGGGCTCAGGCGGTATCGGACGCATGAAGCCCATGACCGTCGCGCTTACCGAAGTGCCTGCCACAGTCAGCGTTGCGCCAAGGACCAGCAGCGCGACCAAAGGCAGAACGACCGTATTCCCGCCCGACAGTGCGATAATCCCAAGCACGATTGCGGCTATTCCGGCGAGCGCCTGAACGCTAGCCGAACCGAATGACATCTCATTCGCCAGGATCTCGGCCGTTTGCTGTGAGGCTGCTGCCGTCACTCGCTTGGCCTGGTGCAAGTGCAACACCGAGTTGGCAGCAACAATCATCGCTGCGCCGAAAGCGATAACTGCGCATGACGTAAGCACCGGGGGGTCAATTCCTACCACGCTTAGAATACCAAGAACGATGCCGGCCCCGCCCGCTAGAAACAAACCGGAGAGGCTGCCGCCTCCGAATTCCCCAACCGATGCGGTGGACCCCGCTTCGGGCGTCATGAGCTGAGCGTATTCGGATAGCATCGCCCCAGCCTGGATCAGTAGCGCTCCGCCGAAGACGATGGTGGCGATAGCCAGCATCAGGTCGGGCACCGTATGCGCTAGCCCGATGATTGCTAGAGCGACGGTAGCTATCCCGCCTGCGGCATCGATGAAGCCACCATAAGCAGCGGCTTCGTTTCCGGCTGTCCCGGTGTGTGTTATTGACATAGCTTACCTCCTTTCGGTTAAGCCTCAGAAAAGGCGATCACATCAAAGCAATCACCCAGTTGGGGCACCCGCTGCCTCGCCGCGGTTGGTAAAGCTAAGTTTTGGCTGACTTCCACTCGCACTCAACCGCGCAGCTTGTATGTTCGAGCGCCCCGCGCGGGCTTTCTTGCTGATTCCTTTTGTAAACAAATGCGCCCGGTACGTGTTCCACACTGCTATGCAGGCGCGTTCTGATTGTTGCAGTGCAAACCACTTCGGGCTGCCGCTAAAAAACTTTTCCGAAAAGCGGCATCCGCGTCCTCTGCCAGACGCTGTTCACCACGATGGCCGCGGTGCCGCAGAAGGGACAAGACCGGTGGGGGTGGAAGCGGCTTCCGCTACTCGGCCGCCGTGAGTGCCGCAGGGGCGTCAAGCCCGGCCTCAAGCTTTCTATATTGGGCCTCGGCCTTACTGATGTTGACCGCCTTGACGTGGCCGAAGCCGCGTATCAAGTCGGGAACAGCGGCGTATTCAGCGGCAGCCGCAAGGTTGGCCCGCGTCAGCTTTAGCAGGAGCTTGTCGATGCGCCGCTCGTAGTCAGCAAGAAGTCCGTGCTCGGCCTTTCGCTCGGGCGTCCAGCCGAAAATATCGAAGCGTGTCCCGCGCAAGCGTTTGCCCTTGGCCAAAAGCTTCATGAACCGGAGCATCCATGGCCCGAAAGTGCGCTTCCCGGCCAGCCCGGTGCCAGGATTGCGCCGCGCTAAAAACGGAGGGGCAAGGTGGACTTTTAGCGTCACGTTGCCCTCGAATTGCTCTTTGATCTGTTGCGCAAACCTGCCGTCGGTATAGAGGCGGGCCACCTCATACTCATCCTTGATGGCCATGAGTTTATAAAGATTGCGCGCCACAGCTTCGGTCAATACCCGGCTGCCGGGTGCGACGGCTTCCTCCAGGCGTCCAACTTTCTCCACTAAAGCTCGGTAGCGGCCAGCATAGGCTTCATCCTGATAAGCGACGAGGTCGCGCACGCGAGCATCGATCAGCTCGCCCAGTGTTTGCGGTTGCTGAGCTTCCGGCAGTTTCGCCATGAGCGTTGCGGGGCGGAGCGCTGCCTCCCGGCCAAGTGCAAAGGCGCGCTTGTTGGCGTCCACGCTCGCGCCGTTCAGTTCGATGGCGCGCAGGATCGCACCACGGTCTAGGGGAATGAGCCCGTTTTGCCAAGCGAAGCCGGTGAGGATCATATTGGCGTAAATCGCATCGCCCATGAACGCGGTTGCGATTTTCTGCGCGGGGCACTGCCGCATAAGCCTTGCCGCGGCCTTGAGCCTGGCCATCATCGCGTCCGGATCGTAGGCAGTAGCATTGTCGGCCACGAACTCGGCTGTAGGAACAACTTCCGGATCGCAGACGGCCGCCGTTCGCGCGGCGCTCATCGCAGGCAGTCCATTCTTACCGTGGGCAACCACAAGGTCCGCTGCGAGAAGGAGATCGGCTTGACCTTCGCTGATGCGCGGGCTGTACAGCTCAGCGCCCTGCGCGCCGAGGCGGAGGTGCGAGTAGACCCCGCCGCCTTTCTGGGCAAGCCCGATCTGGTCCATGACGCGGACTTGCAGGTTTTGCAGGTGGGCCGCCATACCCAGAATTGCGGCAAGTGAAGTAATGCCTAGTCCCCCGATGCCGGTCATGAGGATATTGTAGCCATCGGTGCTGATGCCAGGGAGGACCGGTTCAGGCAGTTCCCCCGGCTCGTGTGCAATCGAGCCGCGGCGCTTAAGCGTTCCGCCGTAAACCGATACGAAGCTTGGGCAAAACCCTTCGACGCAGGAGAAGTCCTGATTGCATGCCGATTGGTTGATCTTGCGTTTTCGTCCGAACGGGGTTTCAAGCGGTTCGACGGAGAGGCAGTTGGAGGCGCGGGAACAGTCGCCGCAACCTTCGCAGACACTTGCGTTAATAACCGCGCGCCTCTGGGATTGTTCCATAAGGCCGCGCTTACGCCTCCGCCTTTTTTCGGTTGCGCAAACCTGGTCGTAGATAATGACGCTGACGCCCGGTTCTTTGCGCAGCTCGCGCTGTATCGCTTCGAGCCTCGATCGATGGGCGAAGGTGGTGCCTGCCGGCATCTCTGGATCACCCCGATGACGGGCAGGATTATCGCTGACGATGGCGATTCGCTTCACACCCTCGGCGCGCATCTGGGCGGCGATCCGGGGCACCGAAAGCGGCCCGTCTACCGGCTGGCCGCCCGTCATGGCAACTGCGTCGTTATAGAGGATCTTGTAAGTCACGTTGTGTCCAGCAGCGATGGCTTGGCGAATGGCGAGGCTGCCGGAATGGAAATAGGTTCCATCGCCGAGATTGGCGAAGATGTGCGGCTCGGTGGTGAACGGCGCTTGGCCAGTCCAGAGCACGCCTTCGCCGCCCATTTGCGTGTAGCTATCCGAGTTGCGGTTCATATAGGTCGCAAGGAAGTGGCAGCCGATGCCGGCTATGGCGCGGCTTCCTTCGGGCACACGGGTCGAGGTGCTGTGCGGACAGCCGGAGCAGTAATAGGGAGAGCGCACATGCAGCGGCGCCGATGCCGTAGCCGCTTTCGCAGGCGAGAGCCGGGTTTCAGCCTCACGCAACCGCGGCGTTTTCCATTCCTCCGGGATCGTCGAAAGGATCGCGCGCGCAACATCGGCGGTGCTGATATCCATGACGTCGCTTATGAGCGGCGCGCCCGAGGGATCGCGCTTTCCCACAATTTGCGGCCGGCGGCCATCGGCGAGGCCATAAGCTGCGGCACGGACCTGATGCTCAATCACGTCGCGCCGTTCCTCGACCACAAGCACGGTCTCCAGCCCATCGGCGAAGGCTCGGGCTCCCGGTTCGCAGAGCGGCCAGACGAGGCCGATCTTGTAGACTCGGATGCCAAGAGCGGCCGCCAGATCCTCATCGATACCGAGATCCCGCAAGGCTTGGCGGACGTGGAGATAGGCTTTGCCGGAGGCTGCGATCCCATAACGCGGCTTAGGACTGTCTAGCGCGATGCGGTCGAAGTTGTTCGCCCTCGCAAATGCTTTGGCTGCAGGGAGGCGAAAATGGCGGTGCACCTCCTCTTGTTGCGGCGGTGTCAGGTGAAGCCGCCCGTTGCGGCCGCCTGCAGGAGCGGCAACGCCTTCAGGCTCGACGGTCCCGTAGCGGCTGGGATCGATCCTGACCGTGGCGCTTGCATCCATCGTATCCGCTATAGCCTTTACGCCCACCCATAGGCCAGCAAAGCGGGAAAGCGCGAACCCCTTCATTCCGAATTCCAGAAGCTCGCCGATGTCGGCCGGGTTCAGGACAGGGATCTCCGCATCCATAAAGGCGAAGTCGCTTTGATTGGGCAGTGTGGAGGATTTGCAGGAATGGTCGTCGCCGGCGAATGCCAGCACGCCGCCATGGCGGGCGGTACCAAAGAAATTCGCGTGCTTGAACGCATCGCCCGAACGGTCCACGCCCGGCCCCTTGCCGTACCAGATGCCAAACACGCCGTCATAGCGGGCCCCCGGAAAAAGCCCAACCTGCTGGCTTCCCCAGACAGCGGTTGCCGCCAGCTCCTCATTCACGCCCGGCTGGAACACGATGTTGATGGCTCAAAAGGCGCTCGCGTTCCTGCCAAAGCTGCTTGTCGTAGGTGCCGAGCGGCGAGCCGCGATAGCCCGAGATGAAGCCTGCTGTGTTGAGGCCATTTTTCGCGTCGGTCTCGCGGCGCAGGAGCGGTAACTTAACAAGTGCCTGCACGCCGGTGATAAATACTTCCCCGGCCTCGGCGCGATACTTTTCCTCGAGATCGACGGAGGGCGCATATACGAGCGTGTCCATGGGCTTCTCCCCGGCGTTTTCCTATGCTCGCGGCGATTTGTTTATGAGTATGACATGGGAAATGTGAAAAGATTTTGCAAAGCGAGCCACCGGGTTTAGCCTGATTGCAGCGACGTTTCAAAGGGAAGGGCGTTTTGCATAATTCATGGCAGAAGAACTCGACGCAATCGACCGCACCATTCTCATGATTCTCCAATCGGACGCCTCGCTATCGACAGCGGAGATCGCAGCCAAGGCCGGGGCATCGCAATCCTCGGTCTGGAGGCGCATCGAAAAGCTCGAAAAGTCGGGGATTATCAAGAAGCGCGTGGCGCTCCTGGACCGTCATAAGCTCGGACTCGACATGATGGTATTCGCGCATGTGAAGCTTCAGGCGCATGGCCAGCGGACGCTTCCGCTGTTCGAGGAGGCTGTGCGCCGCTTTCCCGAGGTCGTGGAGTGCCACACACTTTTGGGCGAAACCGACTATCTTTTGCGCGTCGTCACGCGGGACGCTGCCGCATACGAGGCGTTTTTCCGCAAGCGTCTGACCCAGATTGCGTCCGTGCAATTCACAAACTCTTCCATGGCGATCTCGGAGGTCAAGAGCACGACCGAACTGCCGCTTTCGCTCCTGTGGTAGGCGCCGGCGCGATCGCGGCCGGCGTCACTACGCCTCTCAGCCTATGAACTTACCCGGTTTGGGCCGAACCCAATGGGTTATGCCGTTCTTTTTCAGGGCGCTTCTCTGGGACGGGGTCAATTGCAGCGGTGCCATGCTTTTATGCTGCTTATGAAGGGCAGTGCTTTCCGGCTTCGCGCTTGGCTGCTGCTCAGCCACGGCCGGCGCGATCAAAGCCGCAGCGGCCAGCAGAGCTATCAATGTTCCTTTCATGCCATCCTCCTGTTCAAGTGGTTCGTCCTAGCCGGCTAACTCACTGCTGATTGCTTCCCTGTTGCGGCTGGTTCTGCGGTGCAGGCTGGTTTTGCGGTTGCGGCTGATTCTGAGACTTACCCAAATTAGCTTTGGCGCTGCGCCTGTACTTGTGGCGTGTGCTGGCGGTTTGGCTCTGGGTAACGCCGAGCGCCGCCAAGGTCCGGCTTGTAGGCTGGCCGGTGGCGTTCAACCCGTTCTTTTGCTGGAAGCTCTTAAGCGCGGCCCGTGTCTCGGGACCTAGGATTCCGTCGGCCCTTCCAGCCTTGAAGCCCTTGTCTGTCAAGGTCCCGCTGCAGCGTCCGGACCTGTGAGCGGCTCCAATTCATCGTGCTCCGATTGCTTTGCCGCATGTGAGCTGTACCGGGCTGCGCTGCCAGGGCGGGCAGGGATAAGGCCGCGGACGTGAGCAGCACGACGAGTGTTCTTTTCATTTTACTCCCCCTTTCAGAGATGGGGATCTTGGATAACCCCTGCTTTCTTTGGTTGTTGCAAGTGCATGTATGCCAGATCCAGTTTTGTTTGCGAGGGCGCTGGCTTGGCAGGCGTTCGCGTTGCTGGACAGTGCGGCATGCGCAGTTTATCCTAAATTGAAGCTTTCGCAGCACCGGGGGCTGGCATCGTATGCGCCAGCATGACCATTGGGGAATACCGTGCGGGTTCTCTTTTTCTTCGTGAGCTTTGCTATTTTGCTCGCGATCCTGCCGCGAGCGGCGGCAGCGGATGATAGGGCCGATTGCAAACTGAGTGCGCCTGATGTCCGGATTGCTGCCTGCACCCGCATCATCAAGCGGGGAGGGCAAGACCGGCGCGATTTTGGCCGCGGCGTACCGGAACCGGGCTGTGGCTCAGAAGAGGCGAAGAGACAAAGACAAGGTTCTTGCAGACTTAAATGAAGCGATGCGCCTCGACCCAGGGAGCGCGGCCTACTATCGGGGCCTCATTTATTATTACGTAGATGAAGATCATGCCCGGGCAATCGCGGAGTTGAGCGAAGCGATCACGTCCGAACCCGGTAATGCCGCGATCTACAACGCCCGCGGGGTCGCATACCTCTCGGAAAGCGAGTACGATCATGCGATTGCCGACTTCAGCGAGGCTCTTCGAATCGAGCCGGGATTCGTACTGGCGCTCAGCAACCGCGGCAATGCTCACCGGCTTAAGGGCGACCATGACGCCGCGATTGCAGACCTTGGGCTAGCGAGCCAGCTCAATCCAAAGTTTTCCGGTCCCTATGTGTACCTGGCTTACATATACGGGAAAAAGGGAGACTTCGATGCCGCCGTCGTGGAGTGCGACAAGGCAATCCGCGCCGATCCAAAGCACGCTGAAGCTTACGATTACAAGGCCTACCTATATTTCAGGAAGCGCGACTACGATAGGGCGATCGCCGAGGCAGACAAAGCTATCGGCCTCAAACCCGATCTCGCCAATGCTTATTACAACCGCGGCCTGGCCTACGAGGGAAAGCGGGACCGGCGGCGCGCCCTTGCGGATTTCGATAAGGCGATTGAAATCAAACCAAAGCTCGCCTACCCCTATGTCGCGCGGGCATTCCTTTATATCGCTAAGGACGTGGACCGCGCCATCGCGAATTATGACAAAGCTATAGAGCTGGAGCCAAAGTATACTTTTGCATATTTCAGTCGCGGAAAGGCCTATGAAAAGAAGAACGAGAAGGACCTCGCGCTGGCCGACTACCGCAAAGTGCTCGAATTGCCAGCGCCTTCGAATACCGATAGGCAAAGACAGGAGATTGCACGTCAGCGCGCTGCTTTCCTGATGAGAGCGCCGCAAGTTTCACCCTCCCCCGCGACGAATGAAGCTCCACAACGGGGACGCGTTGCGCTCGTAATCGGCAACTCGAGCTATATCCATGCGAATCAGCTTGGCAACCCGAGAAATGATGCGAGCGCCGTTGCTGCAAGCTTGCGCCGTTTGCAGTTCGGCCAAGTTATCGAGCTTTACGACCAAAGCCGCGAGCAGATGAGCCAGGCGCTCAAGAACTTCGGCGATTTGGCCGAAGGGGCCGATTGGGCGGTCGTGTATTTTGCCGGCCATGGCCTTGAAATGAATGGCGTAACCTATCTGATCCCCACAGACGCAGAGCTTGCGCGCGATACGCATGTCCCCGACGAGACGATTTCTCTCACCCAGGTGCAGGCCAAGGCGGACGCTGCCGCCAAGCTGGGGCTCGTCATCCTCAATTCTTGCCGCAACAATCCCTTTATAGCGCAAATGGCGCGCTCGGTTGGAGCAAGCCGGGCGATTATCGGGCAGGGGCTCGCCAATGTCGAGCCGGAGGGCAACGTACTGGTGGCTTACTCCGCAAAGCACGGCACTACCGCCCTAGACGGCGCCGGCGCGCATAGCCCGTTCACCGAAGCCTTGCTCGATCACATCGAGGAGCCGGGCCTTGAGATCAATTTCCTGTTCCGCAAAATTCGTGACGACGTTCTTTCGAAAACCGGGCGGCGGCAGGAACCGTTTTTATACGGTTCGCTGAGCGCCGAGCTTTTGTACTTCCGGCCGGCTTCGCCTCAGCATTAGTCCGGCACCCGAAGGCGTGCGCCCCATTGAATGCCCGAACTGCATAACTGTTACACATTCCTTATGGAAAGGCTGCAAAATGGTTCGCTCCCTTCTAAAATCCTTTCTCCTTGGAATCCTCACGGTCGTCGAAATCCTGCTTCTGCTTGTCGTCGAGCTACTATCAGCGATGATGATCTACATTTATCTTAACCTCTATCATGTGGAGCTTTTCGGGCATCTCGTCCGGGATGCGCGCTATGTCCTGGATGCGCTTGTGAGCCAGATGGAATATTGGCTTCCAGTTTCATCCAATTCCGCTTACGCAACGCTGATAGGAGAGCTCGGGCCAAAGTCGCTCCTCCTTTTATTGATCGGCCTCCTCTCCGCGATGGTTATCCGGTTCTTGGCGCGGTCGCTGGCGAGCGGCTTGGGCAAAATGGTCACCGCGCCTGCGGTGAGAGAACGGGCTTGAGCGATAATGAGGAATGATACCCGATCCGCTTGAACCGTTCACGTCATCGCGAGGCGCCATCGGCGCCGTGGCGATCCAGAGCAGATTGCACTGAGCTCGCAATCGTGGCCCTGGATTGCTTCGGGGCGATGCCCCTCGCAATGACGACGCGAACTATACAGCGACCTAGCTTAGGGGGACAGGGAGAAGTCGTAGGCGTGTCCGGTCTGGCTATCTCTGTATTTTCCCTTGTACTTTACGCGAAATATCAATCTGCTCCTGATGGGCTGTTTTACCTGACCGACGGTGACAACCACCATTGCGCCCTTGACCTTGCTGGGACAATTGGCCTCCGGCACGTCCACCATCTCATCGCGGACGGTTATTGCCAGCTCAGGCGGCGCTTGGAAGACCTCCACGACCGGCGTTTCCTTTAGGGTGCCCCGGCAGTTCACCTGCCTGAAGACAGGTAGAAGGTCGATGACCTCACCGCTTTTGGCTTTCAGCGTTCCGTCTTGCGCTAGAGCTGGTACGCACACCGCAAATAACGGCAAGAGGGTCCCTATACTGAATATGACGTTTCTACAAACCATAGGGCTGCCTCGTTACTTGCAAATATTATTCGTTCGGGAAAAGATTAAGGTTATAGGATAGGCTTCGCTGCGTTTCGCCGTCTTTGGTCTTAAAGTGTATTCTGACAGTTAGCTTCGATGTGCTGTAATCGTCGATGTTCTTAGCGGTCAAAACAAGCTTAGCGCCCTTGACCGGCTTATTGCACTCCTGCGCTCGGGGTACAACCATTGCCTCTTTTACGCTGACAGTAACTTCGGAGGGCCCCTCCATGACCTCTGCCGTTGGCGTAGCCGTCAGGGTAGATCTACAGTTTGCTACGGCAAAAAGGTTGCTCACCTCGACACTTTCGCCGCCCTTTAGAGCTATTGATGCAACAGTATTACGCGTTTGAGAGTGCGCCTCCTGTGGAATTGCAGCACCCAAACCGAATAAGATCGCAGCAGACAATCCGGCAAAACGACACATGTCTTCCCTCGTTTATCGTTAGAACCTCATGCGGAATGCGTGTTCATCGTAGTCAGCGTAAAACGGCTCTCTTACGGGTAGATCTCACGGGAAAAGGGAGTAGAAGAAAGTATGCCCGTTCTGGCTTTCTCCAACCTTTGTCTTAAACTTCACGCGGAAAATTAATTTGCCTTCGATTGGCTGCTTTACTTGCCCTACAGTGGCCACTACCATTCCACCTTTTAGTTTATTATGGCACTCAAATTGTGGAACGGCCACTATTTGCTCTCTAACACTGAGTGTCAATTCAGGAGGGCCTTGCAAAACCTCAACCTGCGGGGTTTCTAAAAGCGTGGAGCGGCAATTTGCTTGGGCAAATACGGTAAATAGATCGACGGTTTCACCGCTTTTTGCGGCAATCCTCTTAATTTGAGGTTGCTGCGCCTGAGCCAAATCAGACGAGGCGAACAAAGACAGCGCGAGTGCGCAGCTCGCTGCGGCAATTCTAAAGATCGTAGACTTCATTCCGGACTCCAGCTTTGGAACTAATCCTGCTTCGGTAAGAGTATTATGTTGAATGAGTAGGTTGGCTTCCGCTCGCCATCCTTCGTGTCGTAGGTAATTCTTACGGTCAGCGTGGAGGCGCTATAGTCGTGAACATCCTTTGCTGAAAACAGGAGTTTTCCGCCACCGATGGGCTTATCGCAGTCTTGTTCGCGCGGGACGACCATCGCTTCTTTTATACTTACAGTGACTTCGCTTGGACCTTCCATAACTTCCGCCAAAGGTGCACTATTCAACTGCGAGGCACAGTTGATTGCGTACCAAAGATCCATCACTTCAAGGGTCTCACCGCTTCTCAGCGATATTGTAGGCAGGTTTGGCGTGATTTCAGCGCTCGCCCCCTGCCAGGCCGCAACGCTTAGACCGCACGACAGCACGCCGGACAGCACAGCCGAACACCGCATCGTCCCCCCCGGTTTGGGCTGAAAGTGCTTTAACCATATCGCCAAGGTCAGCTGTAGCTGGGATAGCAGCGGTGGTCAAGGCTCCGTCACGCCGTGGTCAATCGCCGGAGAGCTGCTCCCCCAGCCGCCCGGCCAAATCCTGAATGTACTGCCACGCCACGCGGCCTGAGCGCGAGCCGCGCGTCATCGCCCATTCGAGCGCCTCGGCGCGGAGCTGGCCCGGGGGCAACGCGCAACTTGTAATATTCGGCGTAGCCTTGGACCATGTCGAGATAATCGGCCTGACTGCAATTGTGGAAACCGATCCAGAGGCCGAAACGGTCGGAAAGCGAGACCTTCTCTTCAACCGCCTCGCCGGGATTGATTGCGGTGGCGCGCTCATTATCCATCATTTCGCGCGGCATGAGGTGACGCCGGTTCGAGGTGGCGTAGAAGACCACGTTTGAGGGCCGGCCCTCAATGCCGCCCTCAAGCACCGCCTTCAGTGACTTATAGGAGGTGTCGTCCGCGTCGAAAGAGAGGTCGTCGCAGAAGAGGATGAAACGCTCGAGCCTCCCGCGCAGAAGCGCAAGGCAGCGGGGCAGGGTGGCGATGTCCTCGCGATGGATTTCAACGAGCTTGAGCGCAAGGCCGGACGCGGCGCCCCTCGCTGACACCTCCGCGTGCACCGCCTTGACGAGCGAGCTTTTGCCCGTACCGCGCGAGCCCCATAGCAATGCGTTGTTGGCAGGCAGCCCGCGCGCGAAGTTCTCTGTGTTCGTAAGCAGCGTGTCCCGCATCCGGTCGACCGCTTTCAGGAGCGAGATCGGCATCCTGTTGACTTGTGCGACCGGAAGAAAGCGATTTTCCTCCGATTGCCACGTAAAGGCGTCCGCTGCAGCAAAATCGGGAGCGGGCGGCGGAGGGGGCGACATGCGCTCAAGCGCGGCAGCAATGCGGAGGAGGGCGGCATCGAGTGTTGGTAAAGCGTCTGTCATTGAGGGGGTCTTGGGGATGGTGCGAGAGAAAAGCCGCAAAATGAGTGGCGGGGGTGGTAGAGGCGTGCACTATGCGCTATTTTACCATCGGCGCAACGGCGTGTTCTCGAAATGTTGCGAACTTCAAGCAAGCCGCTATAAGACTAAGCACGCTTGCGGCCGCGCCGCCTGAGCGCAACCCTTTTCCGCACACGACGGGGACTTTCGATGATCTCTCCTGCATTCGCCCAAACGACTGGCGCTGGCGGCTCCGATATTGTGAGCTTCCTCTTCCCGATGATCTTCGTCTTCGCGATCTTTTACCTGCTGGTTTTCAGGCCGCAGCAAAAGAAGGTTAAGGATCACCAGGCGATGATCGATGCGGTGAAGCGCGGGGACACGGTGGTGACGTCGGGCGGCATTATCGGCAAGGTCGTGCGCGTTGGAACCGATGGCGAGCTTAGGGTTGAGATCGCCGAGGGGGTCCAGGTTCGCGTGATAAAAAGTACGCTCACCGATGTGCGCGGCAAGGGCGAACCCATTAAAGAAAAGGTAAAGGCCGAACCCGCCAGTGGAGACGACAGCGGAACGCGGCCAAGCGCCTAAAAAAGAGCTTCGCGCGGACGCCTGCGGAGCGCATAGAGGATCGGATCTCGATGTTCGGATTTACATTGCATTTTTCGCGCTGGGGCGCGGGGATAACGCTGTTTCTGTCGATTGCGTCGATCGTGTTCACGGTGCCGAACCTGATCCCGCTCTCCACTTATGACAGCCTGCCAAGTTGGGCTCAGCTTCCACGCATGCCGCTTGGCCTAGACCTTAGAGGCGGCACGTCCCTTCTCTATGAGATCGATACGGCGCAGCTGAAGAAGGACTGGTTGCAATCGCTGCAAACCGATACCAGGCGGGCTTTGAGCGAGGAGAGGATCGCGCATAGTGGCGTTGTGATCGCTGGCGGCCAGGTGCGGGTCACCTTGAGGGATCCGGCCAAGATGGGTGAAGCGCTCGAGCGGTTGAAAAGGTTCGCGCAGCCGCTTTCCGCCTCGCTCTTTACGGGCCGCGGCGGCGGTGCACTCGATCTGGCCGTCACCGGCGGCGATAATGGTGTCATTACGATAGAGCCCACGCCCGCGGGCCTGCAGCGCAGGGTGGAAAATGCAATTTCCAGATCAATTGAGGTCGTGAGGCGGCGTATCGATCCGGAGGGGACGACCGAAGCCACGATCCAAAAGGAGGGCGAGGATCGCATTCTGATTCAAGTTCCCGGTCTCTCCCCTGCCGAGGTCAAGGCGCGCGTCGGTACGACGGCAAAACTAACGTTCCAACTCGTCGATCTTTCGGAAGCGGCCTCGGAGGCGCAAGCCAATGGCGCTCCGCCTGATGACGAGCTGCTGCCCGACACAGAGCATCCCGGCAGCGCCGTTCTCGTACATAAAGAAGTAATCGTCAGCGGCGACGACCTTACGAACGCTTACCAGGGGTTCGATCAAAGAAGCGGGGAGCCGGACGTCAATTTCGAGTTCAACAGCAGGGGTGCGGCCGCTTTCGCACGTGTCACGCGCGAGAATATTGGCAAGCCATTTGCCATCGTTCTCGACAACAAGGTGATCTCCGCACCGGTCATCCGCTCAGAAATCCCCGGCGGCAGGGGCCAAATCACCGGCAATTTCAACGTGAACGACGCCAACCGCCTCGCTCTTCTGCTGCGCTCAGGTGCGCTGCCTGCCAAACTCTCGATCATCGAGGAGAGGTCGGTCGGCCCGAGCCTTGGCGCGGACTTTATCGAGTCCGGGAAAGTAGCCGCCATTGTGGGTTTTAGCGCGGTTTCGGCGCTTATGATTGCGGCTTACGGCCTCTTCGGATTGTTCTCGATCGTGGCACTTGTGGTCAATGTCGCCATCGTCATGGCGTGCCTTTCGCTGTTCCACGCGACGCTGACCCTGCCGGGGATCGCCGGCATCGTGCTGACCATGGGTGTCGCAGTGGACGCTAACGTGCTGATCTACGAGCGAATACGCGAGGAGATGAGGAGCGGTAGGGGAATAATCTCCTCCATCGAGGCCGGGTTCGACCGGGCGTATGGGACCATTATCAACTCGCATTTGACGGGGCTTTTGGCCGCGCTGATCCTGTATGCCTTCGGATCGGGCTCGGTTCGCGGCTTCGCCGTTACTTTGTCTTTCGGTATTGTAAGCTCGCTTTTCACCTCCATCACGGTCACGCGCCTGATGGTCTCGACATGGCTGCGCAAGACGCGCCCTGCCGTCCTCGAAATTTAGCCGATACGGATTAAAGCCATGATGCTGAAGCCGCTTTTCCGCCTGTCGCAGAAGATGGACCTTCGCTATGTGAAGTACTTCAAGCTCTGCCTCGGGCTATCGATTTTTGCGATTGTTGGAACCGTTGCGCTCCTTTCCACGATCGGCTTGAATTTCGGCATCGATTTCAAGGGCGGAACCTTGATGCAAATCGAGACGCCCGGCCCGGCAAATGTTGCACAGCTCAGAACGAAGCTGACGCATTTGGGCCTCGGTGAAGTTCAACTTCAGGAATTCGGTCAGGCTAACGAGGTTCTGGTCCGCTTCCCTGAGCAGCCAGGCGGGCCGGATGCCCAAAAAGCGGCTGCGGATAAGGTGCTCGCGGCAATACCTGCGGGCAGCAAAGAGCTACGGCGCGAGCAAGTCGGCAGCACGGTCTCGAAGGAACTCATCAATTCGGCGATCTGGGCGCTGGTGCTCACCAATCTCGTGATCTTTATTTACGTCTGGTTCCGCTTCGAATGGCAATTTGCCATAGGCGCGATCGTGTCCATGATCCACGACGTGATGTTCACGCTCGGCGTTTTCGCGCTTTTTCAGCTCGAATTCGACCTGACCACCGTCGCGGCGCTTCTGACCATCCTTGGCTATTCGATCAACGACACGGTGGTCATCTACGACCGGATTAGAGAAAACCTTCGGCGCTATAAGCGGATGCCGCTGGGGGATCTCCTCGATCTTTCTGTCAACGAAACGATGTCGCGTACGATCATGACGGTCGGCACCGTGTTCATGGCGCTGCTCGCTCTTTATTTCTTTGGCAGCGAAGTGATCCGGGGCTTCGTATTCGCGATGCTATTCGGGGTTTTGGTCGGGACCTACTCCTCGGTATTTATCGCCGCGCCTTTCTTGATCCTGATCGGCGTCAAGCGCGACTGGAGCGGGCTGGAGAAGGCCAAGCAAGGCGCAAAGGAGGCGGCGCGCGGAGCTTCTGCCAAGCTGGCGCCAGCATTGCCGGAGGATGCCGCTGACGAGGACGAGGTGATCCCCGCGAAGCCGGTGGCGCAGGCTGAAGCCTCCAAGGCCGCATTGGCGGCGGTTTCTGCCCGGAAGCCCAACGCGCCCGGACGCGGAAAGGGGCAGGCACGCGGACGGTCCAAGAGGCGCGGTTAGGACCTGCGGTACTACTTAGACCCCCTCACCCAGACCCTCTCCCCAAGGGGCAGGGGGGCTGCGGCCCTCTCCCCGATGGGGGCGAACTTCAGGCGTCCTCTCTGCCCGCTGGGAGAGAGATAGAGCGAGGGGGGGACTTCAAAGGCTGGAAATACGGGCCATGAGCATTTCCTTCACGCGGCTAGGCGACCAGGCGCCGGTCTTGCTTTATCCCGGCGGCGCATTCCAATTCGGCGGCAAGCGGCACCGGGGTGCGCTCCTTATTTCTCCGGGAGGTTTCTACGAGTGGCACTCGGCAGACGCGGGCTTCGACGAAGCGGGTCTGTCAGCATTCCTCGACATGGAGGAAGCGCGCGGCTGCGATTTGCTCCTCCTTGGAACTGGGCCGAAATCTTTTCTTCTGCCAGCGGCTTTTGCTGCTCAGGTCGAGCGGCGCGGCCTGGGCCTCGAAGCCATGGACACCGGTGCGGCTTGCCGGACGTATAATGTCCTCCTTGCCGAGAACCGGCACTTCCTCGCGGCGTTGTTGCCCATATGAACGTGGCGGCGGATGCGCAGCAAAGGCAGCTCGAGAATGAAGCCGCGGCAAATCTTGTGAGGAGCCGCGACCGCGAGCGCTATTGGTGTGCGCTGTTCGCGCCCGCTTCGGATCGGCCGGGCCTTCTCGCGCTCTACGCCTTTGATGCAGAGCTTGCGCATATCGCGGCAGCGGTTCGGGAGCCGATGGCCGGGCAGATCCGCTTGCAATGGTGGCGGGATGCCATCGACTTAGCGGCGCCGGATACTAAAACCGGGAATCCGGTGGCGGATACGCTCGCGGCGGCCATTGTGGAGTACAATCTGCCGAAAGAGCGTCTGATTCGCATGGTTGACGGGCGCATTCCGGAAGTCTTTGGCGATCCGCCCGCCGGCATGCAGGCGTTGCATCTCTCGCTTCGGGAATGCGAGGGCGCCGTTTTCGAACTCGCGGCCTGTATCCTTGGGGACCGCAGCGTGGCCGCAGGAAAAGCCGCGGAACACGCAGGCCACGCCTGGGGGTTAACGCAAAGGCTGCGTACGATCCCGCTTCAAGCATCGCGGCGCAGGCTCCTGTTGCCGCCGTCCTATTTTGAAGGCCGCGGCGCGGATCTGGCTGAACTTTACGCAGGTAGAGCTACCCCGGCGATCGGTGCTGCGTTAGCCGATTTGAGAGGGGAGGCAAATCGCGCGTTGCGGCGGTTCCGCGAGCTTGCGCCCGAACTCAATTCCCGCGCGTGGCCCGCTTTTCTTCCTCTCGCGCTGGTCAAGCCCTATCTTAAGGCGACGGCCGCGTCCTCCTTGGACCCCTTGCAGAACGTGGTGACACTTAATCCCGTACGCTGCTTCTCAAGGATTTGGCGCGCTGCGCGCAGGGGCGCGATTTAAAGAACGGAACCGGTGTAAGAATGAAGCCTGCTCAACCCGTCAATCGCAAGCGCTTTTATAAATCTGCAACGGTGGCGGAAAGCGGAGACGGCGGTTACGCTGTGCAGCTCGACGGCCGTCCGATCGAAACGCCGGCTGGCAAGCCGCTGATTGTTCCCACTTGCGCGCTCGCGTCGGCCATCGCGGAAGAATGGGACGCGCAAGGCGAGACCATCGCGCTCGCGAGCCTGCGCCTCACCAAGCTTGCGAACACCGCCATCGACGCGGTCGCGGAGAAGAAGCCGGAAGTTGCGGACAGCATTTTGAAATACGCGGCGGCCGACCTCGTTTGCTACCGCGCAACTCACCCGGCGGCGCTGGTGGCGGCACAAGCCAGCGCGTGGGACCCGGTCCTTAGCTGGATCGCCGCAAAGTACGGCGCCCAATTTCTCACCGGAAGCGGGATCGCTCACATCGCGCAGCCACCGGCGTCGCTGGAAGCGTTGCACAGCGCCGTCGACGCGCTCGGCGCCTTTAAGCTTGCAGCGCTACACGTCATGACCACGCTCACGGGGTCCGCGCTCATTGCTCTGGCGCATGTTGGCGGCGAACTCGATACCGCCGCCGCATGGGCTGCAGCCCACACCGACGAAAACTGGCAAGTCTCACAATGGGGCGAAGACTTCGAGGCGGTCGAGCGCTTGAAGGTGAGGCGCGCCGAATTCGAAAGCGCCTCCCGCTTCTTCAGCTTGTCCTAATGTTGAAAGCTGACGCAGGCAATAACACAGCCTCAAAGAAGGGACTATTCAACTCTAAATAACAATTGTCGCTGCAAAAATACATCACTGTGACTTGAGGTCCTGGAGTCAAGCCTGCGGCTTCACGGTTGTCCTAAGAATTATTACACCTAAATCAAGAAAATGGCGAAGATTGCGGCATTGTTCTGCGCACGACTTCCAGTTGTTTCAATCTTTGTTGTGATATCATGCACTTATACAAAACACTGAAATTCAGTGTTGTCACACGATGGTCGAATAAGTCCAGCTTTGGCCAATTTATTGCCAAGTGAATCAGCGAGGCTAGTACCCGTTGATATTCTCTCACAATTTCCCGGCTAAGGCAGAAGTGCTCGCAGCGCAATACTAGCGGCTTGCCTTCTTTAATGGAGAGAACAATGGGCTTGAGAGCGATGCTTACTGGAGTGACTTTCAGTTTGTGCGCGTTAACCGCGGCCAGTGCTGCCGATTTCGGAACTGGGCCCGGCAGCCTGAAGGATACCCCTTTCGCAGAGACGCCATGGAACTGGGGCGGCCTCTATGGGGGTTGGATTCTTGGCTACGGCACAGGAGATTCCAGCAACTACGTTTCGCCCAATGCGAACAACCCGCATGGATGGGCGAACAACAATCCTGATGGGATCATGCTTGGCGGCACCATCGGATATAACTGGCAATACACGCCAAACTGGGTAATCGGCGCCGAGGCGGATATGAGCTGGGCGGACATGCAAGGCGACCAGCACAAATACATCTATGACGGCCATGATTGGTCCGGCGGTTGGGACGGGTTTGGCACAATCCGCGCAAGGGTTGGCTATGCTTTGGGCCGCACACTCATCTACGGCACCGGCGGTATCGCGTTCCTGCACTCGAACGAGGTCATCGTCGGCAACGACGCCGATGAAACCAACTTCGCGCAAGGGTGGAATACCGGCTACGTCGTCGGTGCCGGCGTCGAGCACGCATTTACCGACCGGCTGTCAGCCAAGATAGAGTACCTCTACGCAGACGGCTTCTCCGAATGGAGCGGTACGACTGGAACCGTGTCCCAGGCAGGGGACCAAACCTACAAACACGATGTCGGCAACCTCGATATCGTCCGCGTCGGATTGAACTATAAGTTCTAAACGGACGAGGCTGGCGGAGCCCGCCACCCGCCAGCTTCCGTTACAACCTGCCGAGTGCGCTCAACGTCCCGGAGCCGGCACGACGGCGATGTTATCGATAAGCCTGACTTTGCCCAGATACGCAGCGGCGAGAAGGCGTGCCGGTTTCTCGACCGTTGATTCGGTGGGCATCAGCGTTTCGGCGTCGCGAACCTCGAAATAATCGACGCGGAAGCCGGCGCTCTCGAGACGGCCGGCGCCTTTGCTGACGGTTTCTTCAACCGGACGGCCCGCGCCCAAATCTTGCGCCATTTCGACGAGAACCGCGTAAAGCTGTGGGGCTATGGCCCGGTCTTCCGGATCGAGATACACATTGCGCGACGACATCGCCAAACCGTCGGCCTCACGCACGGTCGGCCCCGGAACAATAGCGATGGGAAAGTTCAGGTCCCTCACAAGCTGTTTCACGACCAGCAGTTGCTGGTAGTCCTTCTCGCCGAATAGCGCGATATCGGGCAGCGATTGCAGGAAGAGCTTGGTAACGACGGTGGTCACGCCAGAAAAGAAATGGGGACGGGATATTCCCTCAAGCGTCTGGGCCACGCCAGCTACCTCCACCCGCGTCGCAAAATCGGCAGGATAGATTTCATGAGTATCGGGGGCGTACATCGCGTCGGCCTGCACGGAGAGAAGCTTGTGCCAATCGCGCTCCTCACTCCGCGGGTAATTGTCGAAATCCTCGTGAGGCGCAAATTGTGTAGGGTTCACGAACACGGATACAATGACCCGGCTCGCATGCTCCCTCGCGAGGCGCACAAGCGAGAGATGCCCCTCGTGCAACCCGCCCATCGTGGGGATGAGCGCGACTTTATGGCCCCGGCGGCGCCAATGCTGCACCATTTGCCGAAGCTGGGCCGTATGACGGGTGACCGGAAGCTTTGTGCTCATTGCGCAAAACCAATTTGCTCTATGGAATTCACATTATCAGCATAAGGAGGGAAGAAAAAAGAATTAATGCTGTACCGATCTCGTATGCACGCCAAATCCCGCTCTCGGCGGCACAGCCGCGCGCGCGAAGGACTTTGCTTCTCCTCCGCCAAGGCGCGCTTGCCGGAGAAGGACAGGAGGAAGTTTAGGACCTCGTTACCCCGATGTTAGTTGCCGGAACCGCCGCCAACAACCGACACGAATGTCCTGCCGCGAGCCTTGGCCGTGAATTGCACGAAGCCATCGCGCATGGCGAAAATCGTGTGGTCCGTGCCCATGCCGACGCCGGGGCCGGGGTGCCATTGCGTCCCGCGCTGGCGGAGGATGATATTGCCGGGGTTAACTTGTTCGCCGCCGAATTTCTTGACCCCGAGGCGCCGTCCTGCAGTGTCGCGTCCGTTACGGGACGAACCGCCCGCCTTTTTGTGTGCCATGATTTATCGCCTTCAATTTCCGTAAGCTATTCAGCCTTTTTCGCGCGCGGCTTCTTTTCAGTTGCCGGCTTTGTTTCCGCGCTGTCCGCAGATTGCGCTTCTGGTGCAGCGGCCTCGACTGCCGCTTCCGCTGCAGCGTTTTCTGCGTGGACCTTCAAGGGCGCAACCGGTACAGCCTCTTCGGTCACAGGGGCTTCTCTCTTGGCGGCCACGGGAGCACGGCCATCGGTGAAGATTTCGAGGATGCGGACCGTCGTCAAATCCTGACGGTGCCCTCTCTTCCGGCGATAGTTCTGGCGGCGCCGTTTCTTGAAGATGATGATCTTCGGACCGCGCCCTTGCTCCACGACTTCGGCCGCAACCACAGCGCCGGAAACGAGCGGCGCACCGACGCTCGGCTCTCCATCGCCAGCGACCATCAACACGTTGGGGAACTGGACTGCCTCGCCGGCAGCCCCTTCGATCTTCTCGATTTGAAGCACATCTTGCGGGGCAACCTTATATTGCTTGCCGCCCGTGCGAATGACCGCGTACATGGAGTCCTCTATAGTTTTTAAACGCACCCGTCGGCGCCGCCATTGAGCGGACTTCGCTCTCTCATATCCGGAGAAAAAGCCTAGGGTCGCGCGAATAACAGGTATCAGGCCTGAACTTGTTTTATCGGGTAAACCGGCCGGAATGTCAACTTTCAACGTGCTGCAGCAATGCCACACACCAGATGGCGGGCAGACTTGGAACCGACGCCCAGTTGACGGCGGATAGATGGTAAGCTGCATTGTCGCCCAAATTCGGCGCCGTGTACCGATTGCGGCAGCGATAGCCGGCCCTCAAAGGCTACGCATTAGCAGTTCGGCTAAATGGCGGAAGCGCAGTTGAATTGCTAAGGTCCGTTAACTGCTTTATTCCGAAGCGAGTTGTGGCGCAGAATGTCCGATACCCTGCCGAAAGTGCTGCTTTACAATGCGAGGGTATTTGCAAAGCGGCCCGCTATCCGGCTGAAGGATTTGGGTATCTGGCAGACCTGGACCTGGGGCGAGGCGCTGGACGAGGTGCGCGCGTTCGCCATTGGCTTAAGCGGCTTGGGCGTGCGGCGCGACGATGCCGTCGCCATCCTGGGTGACAACCGGCCGAGGCTTTACTGGTCCATGATGGCGGCCCAGAGCCTCGGTGCGATCCCGGTGCCAATGTATCAGGACGCAGTAGCAGAAGAGCTTGCCTATGTGCTGGCGCACTCGGAGGCCAAGCTTGCCGTTGCCCAGAACCAGGAGCAGGTTGACAAGCTGCTTTCCATCGCGCCGCAGGCGCCCCGGCTTGAGCACATCGTTTACGATGAGCCGCGAGGCTTGCGCGACTACGAGCCCGGCCGTGTGAGGAGCTTCGAAAGCCTCGCCGCGCAAGGCCGCGAGGCGCTCAAGCGCGATCCCAAACTCGCCGGGGCTTGGCTGGTGGATGTATCTTTGGGTTCGGGCGGCGATCCTGGCGTAATTCTTTATACGTCTGGCACTACAGGCCAGCCCAAGGGTGTGGTTCTGAGCCACAGCAACGTTCTCGTCACTGCGCGCAACGCAAATGCGTTCGACAAAATTACGGAGCGCGACGAGATCATCGCCTATTTGCCCATGGCCTGGGTAGGCGATCACATTTTCTCTTACGGGCAGGCGCTCGCCGCGGGTTTCTGCGTCGCCTGCCCTGAAAGCCCGCAGACCGTGCTCGAAGACCGGCGCGAAATCGGCCCGACCTATTTCTTCGCGCCCCCCCGCGTTTACGAGAATCTGCTGACGTCGATCATGGTGCGCATGGAGGATGCCGGCTGGACCAAGCGCTCCTTGTTCAAGGGTTTCATGAACGTCGCGCGCCGGGCGGGCGAGCGGATTTTGGACGGCGAGCGCGTTTCACCGCTGAACCGCGCGCTTTACGGCCTCGGGCGCGTGCTGGTTTACGGCCCTATAATGAACCGGCTCGGGCTGACGCGCGCTCGCGTCGCCTATACCGCTGGAGAAGCGATCGGGCCTGAGATTTTCCGCTTCTACCGCTCGCTGGGGCTCAATCTCAAGCAGTTCTACGGCCAGACGGAGGCCAGCGTTTACGTGACGCTGCAAGCCGACGGCGAGATAGGCGCCGATACGGTTGGCAAGCCCGCGCCCGGCGTCGAGCTCCGCGTTTCGCCTTCAGGTGAAGTGGAATATAAGGGGCCCGGCGTTTTCCTCCGCTACTTCAAGAACGACGACGCTACGGCGAACGCCAAAACCGCCGATGGCTTCGTGAAGACTGGCGATGCCGGCATCGTCGAGCCGGATGGGACCTTGAAAATCATCGACCGCGCGAAGGACGTGGGCCGGCTCACCGATGGCTCGATGCTTCCGCCGAAATATGTCGAGAACAAACTCAAGTTCTATCCCAACATCAAGGAGGCGGTTGCGTTCGGCGACGGGCGCGATTTTGTAGCCGTCTTCATCAACGTCGATCTTTTGTCCGTGGGTAATTGGGCTGAGCGCAACAACGTCACTTATGCGAGCTACCAGGAGCTTGCCGCAAACCCGCGCGTTTATGAAATGATCCGCGCCCATGTCGATGAGGTGAACAAAAGCCTCGCAGCGGAGCCCATGCTGGCCGGCGCACAGATCCGGCGGTTCCTCATTCTGCATAAGGAGCTCGACGCTGACGATGGCGAGCTAACCCGGACGCAAAAGGTGCGCCGCGGTTTCATTGCCGAACGCTATGCCCCGCTTGTCGCAGGGCTCTACGATGGCTCCCAAGAGAAGCATATCGCCACAGCCGTCACATTCGAAGACGGCCGAAAGGGCGTGATCGAGGCAACCGTCCGCATCGTTGACATGCCGGCTTATCCGGCAAAGGGCGTGCGCGTGCCAGGCGCCCAAGACGCCCGCCAGCTGGAGGCAGCGGAATGAGCGCTCCCGCCATCCTGACCCCAGCCGCAAGCGCAGCGCCCAAACCTGCTGCCGCCGCCGCGCGCGGTTTCGAGGAGGTTTTGCTCTCGGCCGAGGCGATAACGTTGAACTTCGGCGGCGTGCGCGCGCTTAACGCCATCAGCCTGGATATCCGCAAAGGCGAAATCCGCGCCATCATTGGCCCGAACGGCGCGGGTAAGACCTCTATGCTGAACGTCATCAATGGCTTTTATCATCCGCAGGCCGGGCTCATAACCTTCAAGGGCAAGAAGCGCCGCCGCATGCGCCCGCACCAGGCGGCGGCCCAAGGCATTGCGCGCACGTTCCAGAACGTGGCTCTGTTCAAGGGCATGAGCACGCTCGACAATCTGATGGCGGGGCGCATTTTGAAGATGCGCCGCGGCCTCTTTTGGCACGCGCTTTATTGGGGCCCAGCGCAAGCGGAGGAAATCCGGCACCGCCGCGTTGTCGAGGACATTATCGACTTCCTTCGCATCGAGCACATCAGGAAGACGCCGGTCGGCAAGCTTCCCTATGGCCTGCAGAAGCGCGTGGAACTTGGGCGCGCGCTGGCGATGGAGCCGGAGCTTCTGCTTCTCGACGAGCCGATGGCTGGCATGAATGTCGAGGAGAAAGAAGACATGTCGCGCTTCATCATCGACGTGAACGAACAGTTCGGCACGACCATCGCGCTGATCGAGCACGATATGGGCGTGGTAATGGACCTCTCGGACCGCATCGTGGTCCTGGACTACGGCCGTAAAATCGCCGACGGCACGCCCGCCGAGGTGCAAGCCAACCGCGATGTCATCGACGCCTATCTCGGCGTTCCAACCCGGGAGGCGGCGGCATGAAACGCGAGTTCGCATTAATGCCGGAGTCCCCCCTCACCCCAGCCCTCTCCCCGAGGGGAGAGGGAGCTGGTTGCGGCCCCATCCCCAAGGTCGAGGGTAATTCAGGCGTCCTCTCTCCCCTTGGGAAGAGAGACAGAGTGAGGGGGTCTTTTTCATGAAAGTCGCTTTTACGAAGACTGCGCGGAAGCTTCGAAGCGATGCCACGGACGCGGAAAGCCGGCTTTGGAACGCTTTGCGCAATCGCCAAATGAATGGTTTCAAGTTCAAACGCCAGGTGCCGTTTGGTGCCTACGTCGCCGACTTCATTTGCGTGGAAGCGAAGCTCATCGTCGAGGCAGATGGCGGCCAGCACGCGGAGCAGATGGCCGCCGATAACACGCGCACGGAATACTTTGAGAGCGGCGGGTACCGCGTTCTGAGGTTCTGGAATAACGACGTGCTTCAGAATCTGGATGGAGTGCTCGAAACAATAGCGGGAGTGCTCGGCATCGAGTTCCCCCTCACCCCAGCCCTCTCCCCGGGGGGAGAGGGAGCTGGTTGCGGCCCCATCCCCAAGGTCGAGGGTAATTCAAGCGTCCCTTCTCCCTTTGGGGAGAAGGACAGGATGAGGGGGCCTTCCGCCCTGGTGGAGAGATACAGAGTGAGGGGGTCTTCCGCATGACCTTTTTCGCGGAGACTGTAATTAGCGGTTTGCTCACGGGCGTGATGTACTCGCTCGTGGCGCTCGGCTTCGTGCTCATCTTCAAGGCGAGCGGCGTCTTCAACTTCGCGCAAGGGGTGATGGCGCTATTCGCGGCGCTCACGCTCACCGGCCTTATGAACGAATATCATGTGCCGGTTTGGGGAGCGATCCCGCTTACCGTGCTCGTCATGATCGCGCTCGCCTTTCTCGTGGAGTGGGCGATTTTGCGGCGCCTCGTGAACCAGGAGCCGATCGTCCTGTTCATGGCGACACTCGGCCTCTCCTACATTCTCGAAGGGCTCGGCGATATTATTTGGGGGCCGGATGTGAAAGTCCTCGATTTGGGCCTGCCGGAAGGGGCAAGCGGCTGGCTGCTCGATAATTTCAATATCTATATCGAGCAAATCGAGATCGTGGCCGCAGCGACGGCGGCGGTCATGGTCGCGGTGCTGGCGATCTTTTTCCAGCGCACGCGCACGGGCCGCGCGCTCAGGGCCGTGGCCGACGATCATCAGGCAGCACTTTCGGTCGGCATCTCGCTTTCCACGATCTGGGTCATCGTCTGGTCGGTGGCGGGCATTGTCGCGCTGGTGGCGGGCATCATGTGGGGTGCAAAGTCCGGCGTGCAGTTTTCGTTGTCGCTGATTGCGCTCAAGGCTCTCCCCGTCCTCATCCTTGGCGGTTTCACGAGTGTACCGGGCGCGATCGTTGGCGGCCTCATCATCGGCGTTGGCGAGAAGCTGGCGGAAATCTATGCCGGTCCGATCATCGGCGGCGCCATCGAGAACTGGTTCGCCTATGTGCTGGCGCTGCTGTTCCTCTTGGTGCGGCCGCAGGGCCTTTTCGGCGACAAGATCATCGAGCGGATTTGATATGGAACAGCAAAGCGCCGTCATTGCGAGCGAAGCGAAGCAATCCAGGGCAAAAGGTGGATTGCTTGGAAGCTGCGCTTCTCGCGATGACGAAATATCCGGGACAGGGGATTAGCCATGTTCTATCGCGAAGCGGGCCAGCTCAAGACCAGTTACGCAAGCGACATGGCGATTTTGCCGCTGCGGGAGGATCGCGCGCTCATCCTCGCAATCATGGCCTTCGCGTATCTTGTTGTGCCCTTTTTTCTCACCGATTTTTGGCTCGACGCCGTTGCGATCCCGTTTCTCGCCTATGCCATGGCGGCCATGGGGCTCAATATCCTGACGGGCTATTGCGGCCAGCTTTCGCTGGGCACCGGCGGGTTTCTCGCAACGGGAGCGTATTCGGCTTACAAAATCACCACCGCGTTTCCAGAACTTAACCTCGTCTTCGTTTTCCTCGGCGCAGGGCTTTGCACCGCGCTAGTGGGCCTCGCCTTCGGCATCCCGTCGCTGCGCATCAAAGGCTTCTATCTCGCGGTCGCGACGCTGGCCGCGCAATTCTTCATTATCTGGCTGGTGACGCGCGTGCCGTGGTTCACAAACTACAGTGCATCGGGTCAGATCCAAATGCCAACGCGCTCAATCCTTGGCTATCCGGTGACCGGCGGGGCCATTTCCGGGACCGCGCAATATCTCTTCGCTTTGACCTTCGTGACCGTCTTTGCGCTCATCGCCAAGAATCTGGGCCGGACGAGCACCGGCCGGGCCTGGATGGCCATTCGCGACATGGATATTGCCGCCGAACTGATCGGCATCCGGCCGCTTCACGCGAAGTTGTCGGCCTTCGCGGTCTCGTCTTTCTATATCGGCATCGCCGGCGCGATGATGTTTTCGCTTTGGCTCTCAAGCGTCGAGCCGACCTCAAGCTTCGGCATCAACCAATCGTTTCAGGTCCTGTTCATGATCATTATCGGCGGACTTGGCACGGTTCTCGGCTCCTTTCTGGGCGCCGGCTTTCTCGTTCTCTTACCGCTGCTCTTGAGCGTCGGGCTTGTGGACTGGCTCGGCATTTTTCCGGCAGTCGCAAAACACGCCGAGAACCTGACCATGGGGATCTTGATCGTCTTCTTTCTCATCGCCGAGCCGCATGGCCTTGCCAAAATCTGGCAGACCACGCGCGAGAAGCTCCGGCTCTGGCCGTTTCCATATTAGAGCAGCCTGCGTCCTACGGGGGCAGGCTGCTCTAACACTTTAGAGTCGATCAACTTTTCTGCCTTCAATCGACCCGATTGAAGGCAGGTTGATCTAATAAAAAAAGGGAGGACTGCATGGCATTCACCAAGAAGCTAATCGCAGGCGCATTCATCGGTGCGCTTGCGGCAGCAACAGCTGCCCAGGCAGCCGAGCTGATCGTTCCGGCCTTCGAATACCGCACAGGGGCCTATGCTCCGAACGGCATCCCATTCTGGAACGGCTTTTCGGACTATCTGACGCTCTTAAACGAGCGCGACGGCGGTATCGGCGGCGTCAAAATCAAGATCCTGCCTTGCGAGACGAGCTATGACAACAAGCTCGGCGTCGAGTGCTACGAGAAAACGAAACAGGGCGCACTGGTCATCAATCCGGTCTCGACCGGCATCAGCTATGCTCTGATCCCCAAAGCCCCGGTTGATAAGATCCCGCTCCTCACTTCGGCTTATGGCCGCACCTCGGTTGCGAACGGGCGTGTATTCCCCTGGATTTTCAATTTCCCGGTCAACTATTGGTCAGCCGCTTCTGTCATCCTCGAATATATCGGCCAAAAAGAAGGTGGAATGGCCAGTCTCAAAGGCAAGAAGATTGCGCTTGTCTATTTGAACAACGCCTACGGCAAGGAGCCGATCCCAACGCTGACTGCGCTTTCCAAGAAGCACGGTTTCGAGTTCAGCTCCTATCCCGTCGACTCGCCCGGCAACGAGCAAAAGGCAACCTGGCTGCAAATCAGGCGCGACAAGCCCGATTGGGTTCTGCTTTGGGGCTACGGGGTCATGAACCAGGTCTCGATCAAGGAAGCGGCCGGCATCCGCTTTCCGATGGACCATTTCATCGGCAATTGGTGGTCGAGCTCTGAGAACGATGTGAAACCCGCGGGCGCCGAGGCGAACGGCTATCTCGGCAGCGCCTTCCACGCACCGGGCGCAGGCTTTCAGGTGCACAAGGATGTGCTGAAATATGTCTACGATGCCGGCAAGGCCGTGGACCCTTCCTTCAAAAGCCGCATCGGGGAGGTGCTTTATAATCGCGGCCTCGTAACTGCGATGTACACCGCCGAAGCTATTGCCAAGGCTCAGGAGCTGCATAAGACGAAAGAGGTCACGGGCGAAATGGTGCGCGATGGCCTGGAAGCCCTAGACATCACGGCGGCCCGTTTGAAGAAGCTTGGCTTTGAAGGTCTCGTGGAGCCGGTGAAAGTGACGTGCGCAAACCACGAAGGGCCTGCGCGCGGCGCAATCCAGCAGTGGGACGCCACGGCTGGAAAATGGAAGCTTATCACCGGCTATTACGATAGCGACCGTTCGGTCATCGACCCGCTCATCCAAGCGGATAGCGAGCAATATGCCAAGGAGAACAACATCACGCCCCGCGATTGCAAATAGCTGGTGTGATTAGAAGATGAAAAAAGACCCCCTCACCCCAGCCCTCACCCCAAGGGGAGAGGGAGCTGGCTGCGCGATTGCAAATAGCGGGTGTGATTAGAAGATGAAAAAAGACCCCCTCACCCCAGCCCTCTCCCCAAGGGGAGAGGGGGTTGGCTGCGGCCCTCACCTCAAGGGGAGAGGGAGCTGGCTGCGGCCCTCTCCCCAAGGGGAGGGGGTTGGCTGCGGCCCTTTCCTCGAGGGGAGAGGGCGGAACAGCGTACCTTCTCCCCTTGGGGAGAAGGACAGGATGAGGGGGTCTTTTCCACTGAGGAAAGCGCCCGATGAATGAGCCCGTGAAACCCATGGAGGCGCCGCAGGCAACCCCTCCGATCCTCGCCGTCAACAACATCGAGGTCATATACGACCACGTGATCTTGGTTTTGAAAGGCGTCTCACTCACCGTTCCGAAGGGCGGCTTTGTCGCGCTACTGGGAGCCAATGGCGCCGGCAAGACCACGACATTGAAGGCGATATCCAATCTCCTCGGCGCAGAGCGGGGCGATGTCACCAAAGGCTCGATCGCCTTTGACGGTGCGGCGGTGCAGGCAATGAGCCCGAATGCGCTCGTGCGGCGGGGCTGCATTCAGGTGATGGAGGGCCGCCATTGCTTCGGCCACCTGACGGTTGAAGAAAACCTCTTGACGGGCGCCTACACAAGGCGCGACGGCGGTCGCGCGGTCTCGCGCGATCTGGAACTCGTCTACACCTATTTTCCGCGCCTCAAGGAGCGCCGCAAATCGCAAGCCGGCTATACCTCCGGCGGTGAGCAGCAAATGACGGCCATCGGCCGCGCATTGATGTCCCGCCCGAAAATGATGCTGCTCGACGAGCCTTCCATGGGGCTAGCGCCTCAGCTTGTGGAGGAAATTTTCGGGATCGTAAGCCGGCTCAACAGCGAGCAGGGTTTGAGCGTGCTCGTTGCCGAGCAGAACACCAACATCGCTCTGCGCCACGCCCGCTACGGCTACATCCTCGAAAGCGGCCGCGTTGTGCTCGACGGAGATGCGGCCTCGCTCAAGTCCAACGAGGACGTGAAGGAGTTTTATCTCGGCGTATCCGCCGGAGAGCGCAAATCCTTCCGCGAGGTGAAGCATTACCGCCGGAGGAAACGCTGGCTTGCCTGAATGCGGCGCCGCCATCAATGCATTAGATAGCTTTAACTGTCAGATTCGATTAGCCGCAGCTTAGCATTTGCGATCGCGGTATCCCCGTTTGTTTCGCTGTCGAAATCGAGACCCTCGATCTCGGGCAACGACCGCCCGGCAATTCCCTGCATGTCGCCCCACATCCCGGCAGTCGCCTGAACGATCACCTGAATTTGCTGTTCGCGCTTGGCCCAGGACTTCTGCATCGCCTTGCGTTCCTTTTCGAGGTCCACCTGCATATCCTGGAACTTCTCGACGATGGCCTCGACGCGATGGCGGAAGCCGGGGCCCGTGAGATAGCGGTACATGGCTTCCATTTTGCTCTGCTGGCCCTCGCCGGATTTGCGGGCCATGGCCACCTCGATCAGCGCGTGCCGGATCGCCATCGCAACCGCAACGGCGGATTTTGGCGCGGTGATCCAAACGCCGTCGATCTGGCCGAAAACATCGATGGACTTGGGCAAAGCCTGCGAGACCAAGATGGCCGCCTCGGCTTTGGCAGTGCGCTGGTCGTCTCGCAGCTTTTGCAGCCATCCGTCGCTCCAGTTGCGCGTGCGCTTCGATTCCCAGAGGATCTTGCCGCATTGCTGTCCGAACGGCGTTGACACCTGCTGGAGCGCGTCGCCGCCAAACTCGCCCTTGGGAACCGGGGTGATCGTATCGTGGGGGAAGCTGGCTCGGAGCAGCGCTTCAAGTTGCAGTTCCTGCACCTCGCCCTGCAATTGCTGCGAGCCCTGCTCGGATTTGCGCTTCAGCTCCTCGATCTGCTTTTGCATGCCAAGGATCGTCTGCTCCTTCTCCTGAACCTTGAGCATCAGCGCTTGCTCGGCCTCGGCCTTGGCGCGGGCCTGGATTTCGGCCTGCTTCTCACCCACACGCTTTTCGATGGTGAGATCGAGTTCCCGCCGCGCTTCCGCCAGCTCGCGTTCCTTGCGCACCGCCTCTGCCTGCGCCTTCTGCGCCTCGGCAAGCTTGGCTTCACGCTCGTTGAAAGCCTTGGTCAGGTCTTCAAGCTGCTGAGCCTTGTGATGAAGCTCGAGCGAGAACGAGGCGCGCGCCTTCTTCGCTTCTTCCTCAGCAACCTTTTTGCGTTCGGCCTTCAGCCGCTCCACCACTTGCGCCTCAAGCGCCTCTTTGTCCTTGGCTACAGCATCCTGCTGGGCGCTGATCGCCGCTTCGCGCCTGACGATCTCCGCCTCCTTCTGGCGCAGCTTCGCCTCGCTGTCGCGCTTGATCGCCTCGATCAGCGGCGCGGCCAGCGTCTCGGTGAGCTTGATCTCAGTTTGGCACTTCGGACAAACGATAGACGGTTCCAAGCGCAATCCTCCCCAAAGGTTCGCGCTGAGGCTACCGCGAGTCGAGGCGTTAATAAATTGCTACGTCCCGGCTTTTTCGCTGAGCGGATGGAAATCGAAAACCGTCTGCTTGAGCCGCTCCTCCATCACATGGGTGTAAATCTGCGTGGTGGAGATATCCGCGTGGCCGAGCAGCGTTTGGAGGACGCGCAAATCCGCGCCGCGGTCCAAGAGATGGCTTGCAAAGGCGTGGCGCAGGACGTGCGGGGAAAGCCGCTCCTCATCGAGGCCCGCCTGAATGCCGAGCGCTTTCAGATCGCGCGCGAACTTTTGCCGCGTAAAATAGCCGGCCTCGCCCCAGGAGGGGAACAGCCATTTCGTTGCGGCCGCACTTCGCGTTAGGCTCATGGCCTCGATATAATTGTCGAGCGCTTCGCGCGCCTTCCCGTTCAAAGGAACGATGCGCTCGCGGCCGCCCTTGCCCTTCACGATCAGCATCAGCTGGTCGCCCTTAAGCGCGCTTTTGGGCAGGCCGACGAGCTCTGAGACTCGCAGGCCCGTCGCATAGAGCAGCTCCAAGAGGCACGCTAGGCGCAGTGCCCGCATGCGGGCTGCCTCCGGTGCTTTTGCGGCGGCTTCGTGGGCTGTATTCAAAAGCAGCTCAACCTCGACGGCGGAAAGGGTTACGGGGAGGCGGCGCTTTGCTTTTGCGCCATCGATGAGAAGGGCGGGATCGCTCTTCCGCTTACCCTCCGCCGTGAGGAACCGCATGAACCTCTTGAGGCAGGACAGCTTGCGGGCGGCGGAATTGGCGCTAAGCCCGCCAGCAGCCCGGCTGGCAAAAAAGGCTTCGAGATCCGGCCTTTCGCAAACGGAATAGCTTCGGCCGCGCTCCGCCAGAAACCGGGACATCTCACGCAGGTCGGAAGTATAGGCTGAAATTGTATTGAAGGAGGTGCCGCGCTCGGCGCGCATCATATGCAAAAACGCTTCGATCAGCGTTTCGTCCTCCTGTCGGATAGGCTGGCCGGCTGGGCGTGCCATGCTATTTGACTTTAACGTCCCTGACCACTTTCGTCATTTCGTGCTGCTGGGGCTCGAAGAAGTTTGCAAGCACGAACATCGAGCCGTAGAACAAGCCCGCGAGGAGCCCCACGACGGTTATAAAACGGATGAGAGTAGGCATAACGGACTCCGTCGAATTGCCACCCATGGCTGCCGCTCTTCGCGCCCGTTGTCAAGGATGTGCTGGAAGCATAGATTGCGCTCTTATGAATGCAAAAGTTGCAAAGTGAGCGGTTCGTGACGGCGGAAGGCGCGAGCGAAACAGCTAAGCTGGCCCGGACTGTGCGCGGCGCGCTCGGGAACCGGAGCGTTGTGTTTGTGGGCATGATGGGATCGGGCAAGTCATCCATCGGCCGGCGGCTCGCTCTTGCCCTCGAACTGCCGTTCAGCGATGCGGATGCAGCCATCGAGCAGGCGGCGGGCATGACGGTTGAGGATATTTTCGGCGTTCACGGCGAGCCCTATTTTCGCGAAGGCGAAGAGCGCGTCATCAAAAGGCTCCTGCAAACCGGCCCGCAAGTCATCGCTACCGGCGGTGGCGCGGTCCTTTCCGGAAAGACTAGGTCCGAGATCGCAAGTAACGGGGTGTCCATCTGGCTGAAGGCTCCGGTTGAGCTACTGCTGCAGCGTGTGTCGCGGCGCGACAACCGGCCCTTGCTCAAAACTGCCGATCCGCGCGCGGTGCTGACGCGCCTTCTTTCGGAGCGGGAAGCGCATTACGCCGAAGCCACCCTTGTGTACCAAAGCCGCGATTGCCCCCATGAGGCAGCGGTGGATGAGATTTTATTGCTGCTCGCTTCCTATCTTGGACGTGGGGACAGCTTCGCTAAGGAAGGCGCATCTGCGCTTAACGGGAATGAGAGGAATTCATGAGCGCAAGGATTGACCGGAACTCCGGCGAGGTGACGGTTACGCTTGGCGATCGCAGCTACCCGATCCTCATCGGCAGCGGAGTTCTTGCTTCGGCGCCGCAACATCTTATGCAGGCCTTCCCAAGTGCCCGGTTTGCCATTGTTGCCGATTGGGCGCTGTCTGCCTATGCGCACGATCTTGAACGCCGCCTTTTGGAGCACGGCTTGCTTTTGGGCGAGATTTGCTTCGTGGCCTCGGGCGAGGGCTCCAAAAGCTTTGCCGAGCTTGAACGCGTGTGCAACGCCCTGCTCGATCTTGGGATTGAGCGGAGTCATGCCGTCATAGCGCTGGGCGGCGGTGTGATCGGCGATCTGGCCGGCTTTGCCGCTTCGATTGTGAAGCGCGGCGTCCGGCTCGTGCAAATGCCGACAACGCTTCTGGCGCAGGTGGATTCCTCCGTTGGCGGCAAAACGGGTATCAACACCCGGCACGGCAAAAACCTCATCGGTTCGTTTCATCAGCCGTCGCTGGTGCTGACCGATCTTACAACGCTTGATAGCCTGCCTCTTCGTGAGTTTCGCGCCGGCTATGCGGAGATCGTGAAATATGGCGCGCTTGGCGATGCCGCTTTCTTCGAATGGCTGGAATCGAACGGCGCCCGCGTCTTCTCGCGCGATGGCGATGCCCTGACCTACGCCATCTTGAAAAGCTGCCAGATGAAAGCGGAGATCGTGGGCCGCGACGAGCTTGAGAAGGGCGACCGCGCGTGGCTCAATTTCGGGCACACCTTCGGCCATGCCGTGGAGGCATGGGCGGGCTATGGCGGCGATTTGCTGCATGGGGAGGGCGTTGCGCTCGGTATGGTGCTGGCTGCCAAGTTTTCGGAAGGCCAAGGGCTTTGCGATGCCTCCGTCGCCGCTCGCCTCGAAACCCATCTTGCCGAACTCGGCCTGCCCGTGGATTTCGAGAGCCTGCACGCCCAAGTCGGGCGCAGTCCCAGGCTTGAGGAATTGCTCGCCTTCATGGAGCAGGACAAGAAGGTGCGCGATGGCCAGTTGACACTGGTGCTTCTGCGCGGCCTTGGCGAAGCTTTCGTTTCGCCGGATGTGCCCCGCGAAGCGATGCGCGTTTTCCTCGAAGCGCAGCTTCCGAGTGCGCGTTAGCCCAGACTTCCCCCTTTCCCCTTGCGGCAGAGGGTTGGGGTGCGGGGGCTTCTTACAATTTGCTGCGCCTGAAGCGCCTGCGCGCGGATCTCGCTTAGGGTTTGGCGGGGCGTGATGGCTTCGGGATCGAGCCGCAGCTCAAGAATAGCGGGCAGGCCGGACGACTGCGCTGCCTCGAACGCGCCCGCGAACTCCTCTGTCCGTTCGACAACGGCGCCGAAACCGCCAAACGCGCGGGCGTAAGCCGCGAAATCGGGGTTTGTGAGGTCCGATCCATAAACGCGGCCTGGAAAATGCCGCTCCTGATGCATGCGGATGGTGCCGTACATGCTATTGTTGACCACGATGAATATCGCGGGCGCCCGGTATTGCACCGCCGTCGCAAATTCCTGGCCGGTCATGAGGAAGCAGCCATCGCCTGCAAACGAGACCACGGTGCGCGCGGGATGGAAAAGTTTAGCCGCGATCGCGGCAGGCACGCCATAGCCCATCGAGCCCGAGACGGGCGCAAGCTGCGTTCCGAACCGGCGGTAACGGAAATAGCGGTGAACCCAGGTCGAGAAGTTGCCTGCGCCATTCACGATGACGGCGTCGTCCGGCAGCGTCTTCCGAAGCCAGAGCATGATTTCAGCCAGTTGCAGCGGGCCCGGAATGGCGAGCGGGACCTGCCACTCCTCGTAGGCCTTTCGGGCGTCCTTCGCCCATGCGCTCCAGGCAGAGCCATCGATAGGCTTCAGGGCCGCCAAAGCGGCTGCGAAGCTGCGCGCCCCGGCGACGATGGGAAGGTCTGCCTGATAAACGCTGGCTAGCTCGCCGGGATCGGCGTGAACGTGGATGAGCTTCTGCTTCGGCCTTGGGATATCGAGGAGCGTGTAGCCGCTGGTGGGCACTTCGCTCAGGCGCGCGCCGAGGACTACGAGAACATCCGCATCCCTGATGCTTTGGGCGAGCTTCGGATTGATGCCAATGCCCACCTCCCCAACGTAACAGCCATGCTCGTTGTCGAAATAGTCTTGCCGGCGGAATGAGGCTGCAACCGGAAGCCCCGCCGCTTCTGCAAAGGCCTGAACTTGCTCCACCGCCTTCTCGTCCCATGCGCCGCCACCGAGGATGACAAGCGGCCGCTTTGCCGCCGCCAAAATCCTGGCGAACTCCGCCATGTCTGCGGGGGACGGATGCGCCTCGATCCGCTTATAGCTTTGCGGGTCTGCCACTTCGGTTTCATCGGCGAGCATATCCTCGGGCAAAGCGAGGACCACGGGGCCGGGCCTACCGGACACCGCGACATGAAAAGCGCGGCTGACATATTCGGGAATGCGCGCGGCGTCATCGATTTGGGCGGCCCATTTGGCGAGCGGCCGGAACATTTGGCGGAAATCGACCTCCTGAAAGGCCTCGCGATCAAGCACACCGCGCTGCGCCTGGCCGATGAAGAAAATCATGGGCGTGGAAGTCTTGGCGCGCTACGTGCACCCCCGCACTTCCGTTTGTTGCGCCCGGCCCGCGCGTCACCATGCAGATACCCGGCCGGCCGGTGAGCTTGCCATAAGCCTCCGCCATCATGCCAGCGCCGCCTTCCTGACGGCAGGCGATGAAGGGCATCGTTTCGCGCATGTCGTAGAGCGCGTCGATCACCGGAAGGTAACTTTCGCCGGGAACGCCGAAGATGAGGCTGACGCCGTGCAGGCGAAGCTGGTCAACGAGAAGCTTTCCGCCGGTTCTTTTGGGCGCGTTTGCCATGAGTTCCTCCAGCAGCTTTTAGGCCATGAATATATTGTGCCTGTTAGGCGTCAAGACTTGCGCAAAAAGTGAAGTGCGGTGTCTCCATACACACGCTTTTCGAGTAGAGAGAAAGCAGCCGGAATAGGCAGCTCTATATCGGCTCGCTCTTCCAGGACGCACACAGCGCTGGCGGAAAGCCAGCCTCCGTCCAGAGCTGCCCCGAGGGCCTGCTCACCCAGGCCCTTGCCATAGGGCGGGTCCGCGAAAAGAAGCTGAAACGGCTGCATCGGCGCGGCAGGCCCGAGTTTTGTTGCATCGCGCCGCCACACCTTGCTGGCGCCCGTCAAGCCCAGCTGCTCGATATTCTCGCGGATGATGCCGCGGGCATCTGCATTGTCCTCGACAAAGAGGCAATAGGCCGCGCCGCGCGAAAGCGCCTCCAGGCCCAGCGCGCCCGTGCCGGCGAAAAGGTTGAGTACGCGCGCGCCTTCGATCTCGAACCCCTCTACGCCGTGGATCAAGATGTTGAACAGCGACTCGCGCACCCTGTCCGAGGTTGGCCGCGTGAGCGCTCCCACAGGCGAGGCAATCGCCCGGCCCCGGAAACGCCCGCCCACGATCCTCACGGGGTCTCCTTGCCGGGCGCTGGCCTTGGCCTTGGCTTGCGCAGCGAGCCCCCCGGCCCATGCGGCGGTTTTGCGCCGCTCCTGAACGGCTTCCCTGCTCCACGCTTCGCGGGCGGCCTGGAGCCACCGCTCCGGTCGAAGGAGCGCTCGCGTGGTTTGCGGTCTTCGGACGCGCCCCGAGGCCCTTCCGCGTCGCGGCGGAATTGCGAGCGCGGCCGTTCTCCTGTCCGCTCACGCGGTTTGCGGTCTTCGGACGCGCCCCGAGGACCTTCCGCATCGCGGCGGAATTGCGGGCGCGGACGTTCCCCCGTCCGCTCGCGGGGTTTGCGGTCTTCGGACGCGCCCCGAGGCCCTTCCGCGTCGCGGCGGAATTGCGAGCGCGGCCGTTCTCCTGTCCGCTCACGCGGTTTGCGGTCTTCGGACGCGCCCCGAGGACCTTCCGCATCGCGGCGGAATTGCGGGCGCGGACGTTCCCCCGTCCGCTCGCGGGGTTTGCGGTCTTCGGACGCGCCCCGAGGCCCTTCCGCGTCGCGCCGAAATTGCGGGCGCGGCCGTTCCCCCGTCCGCTCGCGGGGTTTGCGGTCTTCGGACGCGCCCCGAGGTCCTTCCGCGTCGCGGCGGAATTGGGTGCGCGGCCGTTCTCCCGTCCGCTCGGGCGGTTTGCAGTCTTTGGACGCGCTCCGGGCTCCTTCCGCGTCGCGGCGGAATTGCGGGCGCGGCCGCTCTCCTATCCGCTCACGCGGTTTGCGGTCTTCGGGTGCACCCCGAGGCCCTTCCGCGTCGCGGCGAAATTGCGGGCGCGGCCGTTCTCCAGCCCGCTCGCGGGGTTTGCGGTCTTCGGACGCGCTCCGGGCTCCTTCCGCGTCGCGGCGGAATTGCGGGCGCGGCCGCTCTCCTATCCTCTCGCGGGGCTTGCGGTCTTCGGACGCTCCCCGAGGTCCTTCCGCGTCGCGGCGGAATTGCGGGCGCGGACGCTCTCCCGTCCTCTCGCGTGGCTTCCGGTCTTCGAACTCGCGCCGAGGTCCCTTCGAACGGAACGTCCTCTGAACGTCTGGGCCTTCGGTTATAGCATCGAGCCGCGGGGCAAAGGGCTTGGGTCCGCCGCCGCTGGGAGCTGTTCTTTCGGGTTCTGCGCCGTAAGATGAACCGCGCTCCTTGCGTTCGAATCTTGGGCGCTCGCTTTTGCCGGTTTCGGGTCTTTTGCGGAATGAAGCGGGGCCGGCTCTGTCTTGGCTAAAATTGCGATCCGATCTACTGTGCTCTTTGTCTGCAAATTTCGGGCGCTCCGCAGCATAATCACCGTTACGGCGGGTTTCCCCCTCGCGCCTTGCCTGCGGCCGCTCATCCCGGCCTTCGCGATTAGGCCGTTCCGCGCGGCCATCTTTACGGTCGAAGCGCGGCTTCTTCTCGGAGACGAACTCGACCTTCGGAGCCTCGGAACCGTCCATCGTCAGGACGCGACGGCGCTTCAACGGGCGCGCCTCCGGTTCTGGGCGGCGCCACTCCTCGGCCGCGGGTTTGCGCCGCAAATAGGTGGGCTTGCCGCGTCCCGGAGCGAGTTTCCGTTCCTCGCGCATGGGCTCGCGCCTGACACCGAGCTGGCGCGAGAGCCGCGGCCCGAGCTGGTCCTTCAAGACGGCGGTTTTTACCTCTTCGACTTGGCCTGTCTCCAGTTCACCAAGCATGAACGGGCCGAAGGAGATGCGGATGAGGCGGTTCACCGTCAGGCCAAGATGCTCCATGATGCGGCGCACTTCGCGGTTCTTGCCTTCGCGTATGGAGATGGAGATCCAGACATTATCGCCTTGCTCGCGTTCCAGCGAAGCCTCGATGGGGCCGTAACTCATCCGATTGATGGTGAGGCCGCCAGCTAGCTCTTGCAGTTGCGCTTCGCTGACCTGGCCGTAGGCGCGAACGCGATAGCGGCGAGTCCAGCCCGTGGACGGCAGCTCAAGATGGCGTGCCAGATCGCCGTCATTGGTGAGAAGTAGGAGCCCTTCGGTGTTGAAATCGAGCCTTCCTACCGAAATCAGGCGGGGCAAGCCCTCCGGCAAGGCTTCAAAGACTGTTGGCCTGCCCTCCGGGTCTTTGTGCGTGGTCACGCGTCCCTTGGGCTTGTGATATCGCCAAAGGCGCGGCGGCTCGCGCGCTGAAAGGGGCTTGCCATCGACGAGAACGGTGTCGGAGGAGAGCACATCGAGGGCTGCGCTTTCGATGAGTGCTCCATTCACCGAGACGCGCTTCTCCTCGATCAGGGCCTCGGCCTCCCGCCTTGAGCATAGGCCCGACCGCGCGATCACTTTTGCGACGCGCTCGCCGGCAGCCTTGCCGTCTTCAAAATTTTCGTTTGGTGTAGCCATGTCCCCGGCCAGTAAGAGAAGTTATGAGCGTATGGCCGGCGCGCTGAGGCTAAAGGAAGCGGGGCGTGCGGCGTTTATAGTCGAGATAGACGTCGCCATAGGCCTGTTGAAGCCAAGGCTCTTCCGTGTATGGCATGATAATATAGACCAGAATCGCAAGCGCGCAGAGGAATATGGCATGAGGCTCGCCATTACCCAGCGCTGCGCCGAAAAAGCCTAAGATAGAAGCGACATATTGCGGGTTGCGGCTGTAACGGTAAAGTCCATTCGTAACCAAGCCCTCATCGGCGCCATAGGTGTTTTCGATTCCGAGATCGAAATAGCCGTGAACTAAGAAACCGGCGCCCCCGAGCCCTAAAGCCAGACCGGCAGCAAAGGGCAGGACTTCGCCCGGCGCGGGCAAGTGCAAGGTCATGAGTACGTAGAGGATAGTCAGGCCGAGGCCTCCGCGGAACAGCGGCCAAAAAGTGTAGTGCTGCCAGCTTGTGGTGGAGGGGGTCGGCCATAATCTGAATGAGTTTGACGTTACCGTCGCAATGAGAAGCACGTTCAAGACGATAAGCAGAACCGCAGCCGCCTCGAAGATGATGCCGGAATAGAACGCCATAGGAATACCGGGTGACGATGTTGTTTGGGTGCAAGCCGCGCTTTTGCGGCCGCGCCAGCTGTGCATGCGCCGGGGCGCCGGGTCAAGTCCGGCAACGCTGATTTAGGTTCGCTAGGCCCTGGCGAAAAGGTCATGTAGCAGCGCAACGTCCACATAGGTTGCGCCGCCCGCGTCGCCGTCAAGATCCCGGAAGGGAGCGTCCGGTTCGCCCAATTGGTCGAGAACAAGCGCGGCCCCAGTGAAATCCTGGCCGGCAGTGTAGCCGTTCACCGTAACGAGAGTCTTGACACCGGCCCTCAGTGAGGAGCTCAGGCCGTGGGCGGAGTCTTCGAAAGCGAGACCGCGGTCCGGGCCAAGCCGCAGTTCGCGCAGCACATGATGATAGATGTCCGGCGATGGCTTTTTGGCTGGAACGATATCGCCCGCGCCGATGAATTCGAACCAGGAAAGCCCCTCTGGGAGTGCAGTCTCAAGCAGAGCGGTCACGTTCTCTGGAGTTGTGGTGGTAGCGATTGCGAGGCGAAGCCCGGATTCTCTTGCCTCGCTAAGCAGGCGTTTCACGCCTGGCCGCAGCGGAATACCGCCTTCTTCGAGAAGCCGGATGTAATGCCTGGTCTTGGCGGCATGAAGGTCCGCAACGAACCCTGACAAATTACCGGGGCGGGTAAACTCAGGACGGTAGCGCTCCAGATAGTACAAAATGCGTTCTTTGCCGCCGGTCACGGTTAAAAGCTGGCCGTAAAGCTCTACGGACCAATCCCAATCGAGCCCCGCCTCCTTAAAAGCCCGGTTGAACGCTATGCGGTGGCCATCGCGTTCGGTGTCGGCCAAGGTACCGTCGACGTCAAAAATCAATGCTTCCAGCCTGCTCATTCTTCCCTCCCGGCAGCTTGGCAGCAGCTCTGCATGGCGCAGGGCGCACGGTCAAGGCTCTCAATGGCGAATGGGGATGGAACGCATGGGGCGGCGGCTGCGTTCGACAGTTACCAGGAAGTAGCCGCGCCGAAAATGGAGCATCAGCCGTCCGATACCGTCCACCTGATGAGCCGTATTCAGGTAGGGCCACCCGTTATTACGATCCATGAAGGCCGCACTTTCATGGTCACGACGCGCGCGAGCGAGGTTTCGCCGGACGCCGAACAGGGGCTGTTCGCCGAAGATACCAGGCTCATATCGCGCTACCAGCTTCTTATCGACAAAACCCCTTGGACGCAGGTTACGGCGGCGGGGGTGAGCTATTTCGGCGCCGATTACGTATTCCTCTCACCCCGGTTCAAGAGCCCCGACGGGACCGTGGAGCCCGGAAAGATCGAGCTTCGCTTGCAGCGCGCGATCTCCGAAGGGGGCGCGCACGAGGATTTCGAGATCACGAACTACTCCCAAGGCGAGGTGCAGTTCCAATTCAGCATCCGGCTCGAATCCGATTGCGCCGATATTTTCGAGGTCAAACGCCATCAAATCGGTCAGCGCGATATCAATTCCTTCTGGAGCCATGATCGGCAAGAGCTTACGTGGAATTACCGCCGCGAAGACTTTGAACGCGGCCTGGTCTACAGGATCAACGCCTCAAACTCCGAGCCTCATTTTGCCAATGGGAAGATCCACTTTAGCATCAAACTTGGTGCGGGCGAGAGGTGGCACGCTTGTTGCGCCATCATTCCGGTGATCAACGGAAAACGGCGCGAGCCGCAATCGGGGTGCCACGAGATCACGGCCGGCGACGCCATGGTGCGGAAGTTCCGCGAACAGTGGCGCGAGAGCGTTACGCGCCTCGAAACCCCCAATGAATGCGTCAGCAACACCTTCGGCCAAAGCGTGCACGATATTGGCGCACTGCGTCTCGACAAGCGAGGTGCGCCCCATGCATCGCCGATGCCCGCGGCTGGCATCCCCTGGTTTGTGACCATCTTCGGGCGTGACAGCCTGATCGTGGCGCTGCAGTCGGTGCTGATCAATCCCAATCTGGCGAAAGGCACGCTCGGTCATCTTGTCAAATATCAAGCGAAAGTTCGGGACGACTGGCGCGACGCGCAGCCCGGCAAGATCGTGCATGAGATGCGTTTCGGCGAACTCTCGCATTTCAATGAAACGCCGCACGGCCCGTATTATGGGACGGCCGACGCGACCATTCTGTATCTGATCGTTTTGTCCGAGGCATTCCGCTGGACGGGTGATAAGAGCCTTATTTCCGGGCATCGCGATGCCGCGTTGAAGTGCCTTGAATGGATCGACCGTTATGGCGACCTCGATGGCGACGGCTTCCAAGAGTACAAGACCTTCTCGAAGCAGGGCTACCACAATATGGGCTGGAAGGATTCTGGCGTTGCGGTTGTCTATCCCGATGGGAGTCAGGTCGAACAGCCGATTGCCATCTGCGAGCTTCAGGGCCTTGTCTACGATGCCAAATCCCGGATGGCGGAGCTGTTCGAGATTGAGGGCGATGCGGAAAGAGCTACAAAGCTTAGGTTTGAGGCAGGGGAACTTAAGCGCCGTTTCAACGAAACCTTTTGGATGGAAGAGGAAGGCACTTACGCCTATGCCCTCGATCCAAAAAAGCAGCCCGTGCGAACCATCGCGTCAAACTCTGGCCAGCTGCTGCTGACCGGCATCGTGGATAGCGATGATAAGGCTCGCCGCGTCATTCACCGGTTGCTTGAGCCGGATATGTATTCCGGCTGGGGCATCCGCACGCTCTCCAAAAAAAATCCCGCCTACGATCCCAATGCGTATCAGCGCGGAAGCGTCTGGCCGCACGACAACGCATGGATTGCTGCGGGCGCAAAGCGCTACGGCCTATGGGAGGAGGCGAACAAGATCGCGAAAGGCATTTTCGAGGCTGCCGGGAAGTTTCAAATGTATCGGCTGCCCGAGCTGTTCGCCGGCTCCGAGCGCGAACGGGACGGGTTTCCGGTGCAATATCTCGGCGCCAACATCCCGCAAGCCTGGGCAGCAGGGTCAATCTTCATGCTGTTGCGTGCAATCTTAGGCATCGAACCGGACGCGCATGCGAACACGATCTCGCTCAGTCCAACGCTTCCGGATTGGCTCTCCGATCTCACCGTTTCGAATCTGAGCTTCGCGGGGCAGTCCCTTTCAATCAGGTTCAAAGGCAAAGGCGCGGCCTCCGCATTCGAAATTCTGGAGGGCGCCAATGGCATCAAAATAGCCCGGAAGGAGGGTGTGGGATGAACGGATCTGGCCGTCAAGTCGTTGTGGTCACAGGCGCGAGCGCAGGCGTGGGCCGGGCCACGGCACGTGCGTTTGCCAAACACGGCTGCGCCATCGGATTGATCGCGCGCGGTACCGAAGGCCTGGAGGCGGCTGCTAACGAGGTGCGCCGTGAAGGCTGCCAAGCCCTTGCCGTGCCGGCCGACGTCTCCGATGCGGAAGCGGTGGAGCGTGCCGCCGATCTGATTGAGCGGGAGCTGGGTCCGATCGATGTGTGGGTAAACGCCGCTATGACCACGGTCTACGCCCCGTTTGCGGAGATCACCCCGGCCGAGTTCAAGCGCGCAACCGAAGTAACCTATCTCGGCTATGTCTATGGCACAATGGCCGCGCTCCGCCGGATGCAACGGCGTAATCACGGTACCATCGTACAAGTGGGCTCGGCCTTGTCCTATCGCGCGATCCCGCTTCAATCCGCCTATTGCGGCGCGAAATTCGCGATCAGGGGCTTTACTGACAGCTTGCGTTCCGAGCTTCTGCACAACCGGTCGAACATTCATATCACCATGGTGCAGATGCCGGCTCTCAACACGCCCCAATTCGACATGAACCGGAACAAGCTGCCGATGCGGCCGCAGCCCGTGCCGCCGATTTTCCAGCCCGAAGTCGCGGCCGATGCGATCGTTTATGCTGCGCACTCCAAGCTGCGCGAGGTGTGGGTGGGAAGCTCTTCGTTCAAGGCAATCCTTGGCAACAAGGTCCTGCCTGGGTTGCTGGACCGGTACCTGGCCCGCTTTGGCTACTCGGCCCAATATTCCCAAGAGCCGGCTCGCAGGGATGCGCCGGATAATCTCTTCAAGCCAATCGAAGGCGATTTCGGCGCGCATGGGCGGTTCGATGGCGAGGCGAGGCCGCATGCGGATATGGAAAGTCCGGTGCTACCACGCTGGCTTGCGATCGGCGGGGCGGCACTCGCCATGATCTATTTCATCATTCCGAGGAGCGCTCCCAGGTACATGGCCGGCGTTCCAAGGCGGAAAATATATGTAAGACCGGTGGTGGAATTACCCCCGCCATGAGTGCGGCGGGGAGACTGGCGCGAGGCGGATTTCGAGTTCAACGCAGTTTGATTGGGCCGGCAGCGCCGAGCCGGTATAGAAGAAGCAAGTACAGCACTATAACCGCCGTCCAAGCACGGCCGTAAGGAAGGATCAGTCCCATGAGGGCGGCGGCGCTTTTTCTCTGTCTCTGCTCGGGACTCCTTGCTACCGCCGCCATCGCGGCGCTGAAACCGGGAGATACCGCACCGGACTTCACCGTACAAGCGGCGCGGGGCGGCAAAGAGTTCACATTCGCGCTCGCAAAGGCCCTGAAAAAGGGTCCGGTGGTTGTATACTTCTACCCCAAGTCGTTCACGAAAATCTGCACCGAAGAAGCCCACGAGTTCGCCGAGAACACCGAAAATTTCGCCGCCGCGGGCGCTAGCGTCATCGGGCTCTCCGCCGACCCCATCGATGTGCAGCGCGAGTTTTCCACGAAGGAGTGCCGCGACAAATTCCCCGTGGGCGCCGATCCGGACCTCTCAGTCATCAACGCCTACGATGCGAAGTTCGACGGCCGCGCGATCGCGAACCGCATTTCCTACGTCATTTCGCCGGAGGGAAAGATCATCTCCTCCTATACAGACCGGGATGCGGCGAAACACATCGAGGTTGCCTTGGCCGCTGTCAGGAAATGGAATGCGGACCAAAAGCGCTGACCGTTAAAAATCATATTCTGCACTGTCGCCGCGCCATTGGGGATATTCCCCGTGAATTGACGCAGGTGCCGGTTCCGCCTATCTACCAGTGTTGCGCCCAAATCTCGCCTCATTGCCGCTGAGCCATTCGGGCGCACGCCTCACGGTAAGGATCTTGGCCATGCCAGAATATCGCTCCCGCACTTCGACCCATGGCCGCAATATGGCCGGCGCCCGCGGACTTTGGCGTGCCACCGGCATGAAGGACGAGGATTTCGGCAAGCCCATCATCGCCATCGCCAACTCCTTCACCCAGTTCGTGCCGGGGCATGTCCATCTCAAGGATTTGGGGCAGCTTGTCGCCCGGGAGATCGAAAAGGCCGGCGGCGTCGCCAAGGAATTCAACACCATTGCCATCGACGACGGTATCGCCATGGGGCACGGCGGGATGCTCTATTCCCTGCCAAGCCGCGAGCTGATCGCCAACTCAGTCGAATATATGGTCAACGGCCACTGCGCCGATGCACTCGTCTGCATCTCCAATTGCGACAAGATCACCCCCGGCATGCTGATGGCGGCGATGCGCTTGAATATTCCGGCCATATTCGTCTCCGGCGGCCCGATGGAAGCGGGCAAGGTGACGGTCAAAGGCAAGACGATTGCGGTGGACCTCATCGATGCCATGATCAAGGGGGCGGACAAATCGGTGAGCGATGAGGAAGCGCTCGCCTATGAGCGCGAAAGCTGCCCAACCTGCGGCTCCTGCTCGGGAATGTTCACCGCCAATTCCATGAACTGCCTGACCGAAGCTCTGGGCCTAGCGCTGCCCGGAAACGGCACGGTTGTCGCCACGCACGCGGACCGCAAAGAGCTTTTTCTGGAAGCGGGCCGGCGCATCGTTTCACTTGCCAAGCGTTATTACGAGAAGGCCGACGAAAGCGCGTTGCCGCGCAGCATCGCGAATTTCATGGCCTTTGAGAATGCAATGACGCTCGACATCGCCATGGGCGGCTCGACCAACACGGTGCTGCATCTGCTCGCGGCGGCGGAAGAGGGCGGCGTGTCCTTCACCATGGCCGATATCGACCGGCTCTCGCGGCGCACGCCTTGTCTGTGCAAGGTCGCGCCAGCGAAATCGGACGTACACGTGGAAGACGTACACCGGGCAGGCGGCATCATGGCAATCCTGGGCGAACTCGACCGCGCCGGTCTTATCAATCGCGAATGCGCAACCGTGCACTCGGCCACCGTAGCGGAGGCTCTGGAGCGCTGGGACATTGGCCGTGGCGCGAGTCGGGAGGTGCGGGAGTTTTACCTTGCGGCGCCGGGGGGCGTGCGCACAACTGAAGCTTTCAGTCAGGCGAAACGCTGGCAGGAGCCCGACCTCGACCGGAACATGGGCGTGATCCGTTCGACAGAGAGCGCTTTTTCGAAAGATGGCGGCCTCGCTGTCCTCTATGGAAACATCGCTCAGGACGGCTGTATCGTGAAGACCGCGGGGGTGGACGAGAGCATTCTCAAATTCTCCGGCCCCGCGGTGATCTGCGAAAGCCAGGAGGAAGCGGTTACAAAAATTCTGGGCGGCGATGTGAATGCGGGCGATGTGGTCGTGATCCGTTATGAAGGCCCCATCGGCGGACCGGGTATGCAGGAGATGCTCTATCCCACGAGCTACCTAAAAGGCATGGGCCTCGGCAAAGAGTGCGCGCTTATCACCGATGGACGCTTTTCCGGCGGGACTTCAGGACTTTCAATCGGTCATGTCTCGCCCGAGGCTGCCGAAGGCGGAGCCATTGCGCTCATCCAGGCAGGGGACATCGTTGACATCGACATCCCGGCCCGCACGGTCAATGTACGCTTGAGCGAGACCGAACTTGCTGCGCGCCGGGAAGCGCAGGAAGCCCGGGGCGCCGCAGCCTGGAAGCCAGAGGCGCGTCAGCGCGAGGTGAGCCAGGCGCTTCAGGTGTACGCCGCCATGACGACCAGCGCCGCGCGCGGCGCTGTCCGCGACGTGACGAGGGTGCGCAGCTAGCGGTTTTACTTCCGGCCGGCCTGAAAAGAAGCGGCGCCAGGAACTGCTCCGGTCCACGCCATTAGCAAACAGTTTCTGTTGTACTTCGGTAACGAATGAGAGGCGGCCGCAGCGCAAGTTGCGAAAATGCCTTGAGCTTCGCTTCTAGATGATGCCATTTTTTTCAGGGCTGAGATCTGGGGGTGGGGAATGATTCGGCTTATTTGTCTTACATCTCTTAGCGTGTTTGCTTTGGCCGCTTCCGCGAATGCAGCCGATATGTACCACGCGCCGGAAGGCGTCAGCCTCAAGGATGCCGCCGTTGACGAGCCGGTTTGGACCGGCTTCTACGCTGGCCTGAACACTGGCTATGGCTGGAGCGCCAACGTCGAGAACATATTGCTTTACAATGAAGGCAAATCTTTTCACGTCCCGGGCCGGACCTCAAGCGGCGTATTCGGCGGCGGCCAAATCGGCTACAATTGGCAGCCACTTACTGCTGGCGGGTATAAGGATGGCCCGGCGCTCAGCAATTTCGTCTTTGGTGTGGAGGCAGATATCCAGGGGTCGGGTATCGGCGATAAATACAATACAATCATCCCAGAATTCGATTATCCTGCGAACGTAAAGGCGGATCTCGACTACTTTGGAACCGTTCGCGGGCGGATTGGCTACACAGTCGATCGCACCCTTTTCTACTTTACCGGCGGTCTTGCTTATGGCGGCATCGACACCTCAGTGTATGATTACACGGGGGCAATAAAAAATGATGGAATTTTGACTGGCTATGCGCTGGGCGGCGGCGCCGAGCACAAGCTCACGCCTAAGCTATCCTTGAAGGCTGAGTATCAATACATCGACCTGGGCGAGTACCGCTTGACGCAAGGCAGCGGTAGCGCAACTCAAACTACAACCGGTAATCTCGATGCAAACTTCCACACCGTCCGCATCGGACTGAACTAACTCTTCAACAGCGACTATGAGCCACTGAAATAGCCAGCGCGCACCCTTAGCGATGCTCGCTCACCGCAACTGACATCGCGCCGTGTATTTCAATGGTTGAGATGCGAACGCCAAGCGCCTAGATCCAGGCCTGCAACTCCAAGCGATGGGCAGTCATGGATCAATACGCGCAGACCGTACCGCTTAACCCGCCGGTGGCCGAAATCAGGCCCGCAGCCGATCTCCACCATGGCATCGAACGCATAGACAATTATGCGTGGTTGCGCGCTGGGAATTGGCAGGAGGTGATGCACGATCCGGCTTCGCTTAGCCCCGATATCCGGGCTTATCTCGAAGCGGAGAACGCCTACACGGCCCGCGCGATGGCCAGCACGGAGACGCTTCAGGAGACGCTTTTCAAGGAAATGAAGGGCCGCATCAAGGAGGACGACTCTACGGTGCCCACCCCTGATGGCCCATACGCTTATTTCATGAGCTACGTCACGGGCGGCCAGCATCCCCGCCTCAACCGCCAACCGCGAGACGGGGGCGAGCCCTCGGTGCTCCTCGACGGCGATGCCATGGCAGAGGGCAAAGCCTTCTTTTCTCTGGGCGCAGATGCCTGGAGCCACGATCATCGCTATTTGGCATACGCTTTCGACGACAAGGGTTCGGAGTTCTTCAAGATCAAAGTCCGCGACCTTGAGACGGGCCGGGATCTGGCGGACGAGGTGCCCGATATGGAGGGCCAGCCGGTCTGGAATGCCAATGGCACCGCGTTCTATTACACGCGCGTCGATGAGCACCGCCGGCCGTTGCAAGTCTTCCAGCACCGGCTTGGCTCGGACGCGGCGCAAGACGAGTTGATCTATCAGGAGCCGGATGCGGGCTTCTTCACGCGGATCGGTGAAAGCCAAGACCGCCGTTTCGTCGTTATAAGCGCTGGCGATCACGAGACGAGCGAAGTCCGGCTGCTAGACACGGCTGCGCCTGGCAAGGGGCTTCAGCTCGTGGCGGCGCGGGAGACGAACCACGATTATCAGGCCGAGCCTCATGAAGACCGGCTCATTATCCTCACCAATAGCGGCGGTGCGGAAGACTACAAGATCGTAGAAGCTCCACTGGCCAGCCCCGGCCGCGAGAATTGGCGCGATCTCGTGCCGTACAAGCCCGGCCGGCTAATCCTCGACTTCACCTGCTTCAAGGATTTCCTGGTACGCCTTGAGCGCGAGGACGGCCTGCCGCGCATCGTCATCCGCCGCTTTGCCGATGGCGAGGAGCATGCGATTGCCTTCGCTGAGGAGGCGTATTCGCTCGGAATGTCGGAGGGCTACGAATACGATACCGAGACGCTTCGCTTCACCTACTCCTCGATGACGACGCCGCGGCAAGTGTTCGACTACAATATGCGCACGCGCGAGCGGGTTTTGCGCAAAACGCAGGAAGTGCCGAGCGGACATAACCCGGCCGACTACGTTACGCGCCGCGTATTCGCCCCCGCTTGGGACGGGGAGACCGTGCCGGTGTCGCTGCTCTATCGCAAGAATACCCCGCTCGATGGCTCGGCACCGCTGCTCCTATACGGCTACGGCTCCTACGGCTACGCAATCCCTGCCAGCTTCTCAACCACTGCCTTGAGCCTGGTGGATCGCGGTTTCGTCTACGCCATCGCCCACATTCGCGGCGGAAAAGACAAGGGTTACCGCTGGTACAAGGACGGCAAGCTCGAGAAGAAAACGAACACGTTCAAGGACTTTATCTCCGCCGGGCGTTATCTCGCCGACCAAAAGTTTACGAGCGCGGGGCGGATCGTGGCCCACGGCGGCTCGGCTGGCGGCATGCTGATGGGCGCCGGTGCAAACATGGCGCCGGATCTGTTCGCCGGCATCATAGCGGATGTGCCCTTCGTCGATGTGCTCACGACCATGCTCGACGATACGCTTCCGCTCACCCCGCCCGAGTGGCCGGAATGGGGCAATCCCATCGTTAGTGCCGACGCCTATGGCACGATTGCGGCCTACTCGCCTTACGACAATGTCCGCCAGCAAGCCTATCCGAACATCCTTGCGACGGGCGGGCTGACCGATCCGCGCGTCACCTATTGGGAGCCCGCGAAATGGGTGGCCAAGCTACGCGCGCTTAAGACGGACAAGAACCTGCTCTTACTGAAGATCAACATGGCGGCGGGCCACGCCGGGGCCTCGGGCCGCTTCGACCGGCTGAAGGAGGATGCCCTTGCCTATGCCTTCGCGCTTAAGGTGAGCGGAAAGCTTTAGCGCCTCGCCGGCCACGGCGGAGATTACTGTGGGCTTGCTGACTCACGGCCGTCGCGATCCTGAATATTGGCAGGATCGCGACTTCGGTCAGACGCAGGACGAGCTGGATTAACAGCAGCCCCTGAATTTGCCCTTGCCGACGGCGTAGCGCGCCTGCTGCCGTTCGCGGAAAAACTCGCCGTAGGACATCACCGGCTCGCCAGGATGACTGGTTTGGCGGTGGCGGACATAGGTCTCATAGTCGGGGATCCCGACCATGAGACGCGCCGTTTTCGCCGCTAAATCCCAAAGGTTAGGCTTTTCATCCATGGGTTGCTCCTGCGGCGGCGATGCCGCCCACTTCGAGGGCCGTTGCCGCCGGGCTGCCTAAAGCGCGGCGAATGGAAATCACGCCGTAAAATGCGATGGCCACGACGACGAATACGAATAGCGTGGCCATGGTGGCGTTCACATAGTCATTGAAGACGATACGGTGCATCTCCTCCATCGTTTTCGCCGGGCCGAGGATTTTGCCGGCGTCAATCGCCTGCTGGAATTTGGCCGCATGGACCAGAAAGCCAATCTTCGGGTCGGAGCTAAGGATTTTCTCCAGGCCCGCCGTCAGCGTGCACACCAGAAGCCACGCTGTTGGAAAGAGTGTCACCCACGCATAGCGCTCGCGCTTCATCTTGAACAGGATGACACTGCAGGCGATCAGCGCGATCGCGGCCAGCATTTGGTTCGAGATGCCGAAGAGCGGCCAGAGCGTGCGGATTCCGCCCAGGGGATCGATAATGCCCTGGTAAAGGAAGTAGCCCCACGCCGTAACCGCAAGCGCCGATCCGATCATATTGTTGATCCAGGACTCGGTGTTCTTGAACGAAGGAACGATGCTGCCGATCGTGTCCTGAAGCATGAAGCGGGCGACCCTCGTTCCGGCATCGACGGTCGTAAGTATGAACAGCGCCTCGAACAGGATGGCGAAGTGGTACCATACCCCCATCAGGCCCCGGCCGAACATGCCGGAAAGGCCGGATAGAATGTAAGCCATGCCGACCGCGAGTGTCGGCGCCCCGCCGACCCGGGAAAGCAGCGTCTTTTCACCGACGTCCTGCGCCAGCTGAGTGATCATGTCCGGGGTGACGGCGAAACCCCAACTGGATATCTTTGCTGCCGCGGCGACAACGTCAGGTCCGATGATGGCCGCGGGGCTGTTCATGGCGAAGTAGATGCCTGGCTGGAGAACAGAGGCCCCGATCATTGCCATGATGGCCACGAAAGATTCCGTGAGCATCGCGCCATAGCCGATCATTGGAATCTGGCGTTCGTTCTCAAGCATTTTCGGCGTCGTGCCGGAGGCAATGAGGGCGTGGAACCCGGATACGGCGCCGCAAGCAATGGTGATAAAAAGGAAAGGAAAGAGACTGCCAGCCCATACCGGGCCGCTGCCGTCGGTGAACTGCGTGAGCGCGGGCATTTTTAGATCGGGCTGGACAACCAGGATGCCCACCGCGAGCAGCACCATCGTCCCGACTTTTAGGAAGGTCGAGAGATAATCGCGCGGCGCGAGCAGAAGCCAAACCGGCAGGACGGACGCCACAAATCCGTAACCGATGGTGAGCAACGCGAGGTTTTCGGCACTGAAGGTGAACCACGGCGCCAAGTCTGGGCTTTCGGCCACGGTCCGTCCGTAAATAAGTGCGGCCAGCAGCAAAACGATGCCGATAACCGACATTTCTCCGATCCGCCCAACCCGGATGAAGCGGGCGTAGACGCCCATCAAAAGCGCAATCGGAATGGTTGCGAAAACAGCGAACGTTCCCCATGGGCTTTGGGCCAGCGCCCGCACCACGACCATCGCAAGCACCGCCAGCAGAATGACCATGATCAGCATCACGCCGATGAGTGCGATCCCTCCGGCCGTCTGCCCCATCTCCGAGCGCACCATGTCCCCAAGCGACCGGCCATCGCGCCGCGTCGAGAGGAACAACACGGTCATATCTTGAATGCCGCCGGCGAACACCACCCCTGCCAAGATCCAGAGCGTGCCGGGCAGATATCCCATCTGGGCCGCGAGAACCGGGCCAACGAGCGGGCCAGCACCTGCTATCGCCGCGAAGTGATGGCCGAACAACACGTATTTGTTGGTGGGAACGTAGTCGAGGCCGTCATTGTGACAGTAGGCGGGCGTTTGCCGCGAAGGATCGATGCCGAGAACCTTCTTGGCTACGAACAGGGCGTAGAAGCGGAAGGCGATCAAGTAGACGCAAAGTGCGGCGATAACGAGCCACGCTGCGCTCACGGTCTCGCCCCGGTTCACGGCCACAGCGCCAAGCGCGGTCGCGCCGATAGCGGCGATGAGAACCCAAAGCAGCGTCTTCTGAACGCTATTCCGGCTGGTATCGAGGCTGCTCATCTATTCCCCCAGGCATAGTTCATTTGCAAATCCGGCGGGCCATGAGGCCTGGCTTGAGAATGGTAAATCTAAGGTAAGCGCCCGGCAATTAGCCGTTATGCGATGCGGGGGCCGGACAGTGGGATTTCACTGCGCGGGCCACAGCCTTCTTTACCAGTTCGTCGACGCCAACCAAGTCAGCCCGCGCGCCACGCTCGTTTACAAGCCCTGTGAAGGCACCGTGTTTCACGCAGCCTATGCCCGCTATTTCACGCCGCCGATGCAGTCGGAGGCGGCCCCGGCGAACCTTGCCTTATTTAACAACACCACAAATCAGCCGGAAGTCCCCCTGAACAAGCCGGTGCAGCCGGAGCGCTCGAATTATTTCGACGTGGGCGTAAATCAGAAGGTGTTCCCGGGCCTCGACGTGGGCTTGGACACCTATTATAAAGAAGCGAAGGACTTGCTCGATGACGGCCAGTTCAGACAGGCTTTCGTCCTCACTCAGTTTAACTTTGCTCGCGGCTTTAGCGAAGGAGCGGAGTTCAAGGCCAAGTACCAAATCGGCAATTTCAAAGCCTATGCCAACTTTGCCTACAACGTCACCAGAGCTATCGACCCCGTATCGAGCCAGTATCTCCTCGATGCTGCCGAATATGCTTATCTCCTCGACCACTACCATTATTCCGACGATATGCAGCGCATGACAGCGTCGGCGGGCGCGTCCTACCGTTGGGACAAAATGCTGTTTAGGGCCGATGTGATCTAAGGCAGCGGCTTGCCTTCAGGATTCGCCAATTTGGATCACATGCCGCCTTACACCGTCGTCAATTTGGGCATTTCCCGGGAATTCCAAGCGTCTCCAGATCAAAAGCCAACGACAGTGCGGTTCGACGCGGTTAACTTATTCGATGAGATCTATGAGATTTACGACGGCACCGGCATCGGTGTCTTCGCTCCGCAATACGGGCCGAGGCGCGGCTTTTTTGTGCGCCTCTCTCAAAAAGTTTGAAAGGAGAAGCTCGAAAAATCGCTTTTGCTCACTGCCAGCGGCAAACACGGTTACGCCCCGGCCGGCGCATTAACGGAAGCATGGAAGCTGGCTCACCAGATATGCGGCACGAGCGCCCCGGTACGTGCACGATAGGCGGAATAGGCCGGATACCGGGAGAGCGACCTGTCTTTGGCGAGCGCGCCGGGGATGAAGAAAAAGGCTGACCACGCCGCGACAATCAGGAAAGGCAGCCAATGCGCGGAGAGCGCGGCAAAGGCACAATAGATCATGATCTCGCCCATATAGTTCGGATTGCGCACCCGCGAGAACAGCCCATCGGTTATGAGCGCTGGCCCGGCCCGCAGTGTGAAATACTTCTGAGCATCGCCCACATAGTGGAAGAAAATGCCGAAGGTGTAGAGGCTGACAATGGCCGCAATCGCTGGCGCAGGCAGCGATACATGGCGCGAGGCAATGAGATAGGGCGCCACGTAGTAGCCTGCCAGCGGCAGGAACACGAAGAGGAAGCCGATCCAGACCGGCCGGCGGACTTCGAACCGTCGATCCGGGTACATGCTCTGCTTCATGAGCCAGAGGAGTGAATAGGTCCCGTGCAACGCGAGGTAGATGCACATCTCGATGGAGACGTTGTCGAACCACCACATGAGGCCGAGCACTACGGGAAATACGAGGACCTTGTGCAAGTTGATGAAGAATATGTCGGTCATTGTTTCTGCTCCATGATCGCGAGTATTGCATCGAGGGCGCGCTCGAAGGTTTGAAGGTCCTCGCGTGTGACCGCTCGCTCCGCTTTCCGGCCGAACAGCTCTTCCAGAAGTGAGCTCGCCTTTTGTACCAGCTCCGCCCCTTTCGGGGTCAAGACCAAGAGCGTGCGTCGCCGGTTGGAGGGGTCTGTTGCCGTTTCGAGAAGCCCTTCGCCTGCGAGACGTGTCACGATGCGGCTGATGCCTGCTTCCGTGATGCCGACAAAGCCCGCCAGTTGCGCCTGCGAGCATTGCTGAACGTTCTCAAGGGCGTGCAAGGCCATATAACCGTTGAAGCCAAGGCCGAAGCGCGCACGGAGCAGTCTATCCGCCGATGAGCTTAGTACTTGGCCTAAGAGATAGATCTTATGTGTCAGCGGGCGCATTGGGGCTATCCGCACATGCGTTGCCAATTCGAAATGCGGCAGTCTCGGCTCAGGCGCTTAAGAGCTTGCGAGCTACCCGAAGCACGAGCGGGCGCGGCACAAAGCCCACGGAAGCCGCCATCAGCGCGTTGCCGGCGCCGGCGACTTTAACGCGCTTATTCGCTTGAAACGCTTCGTAACCGAGCCGGGCCGCGCGGGCGGAAGACATCATGCCCGCCCGAACGAGGTTGAGCTTCTCGGTACCCGCGCGCTTGTGAAACCCGCTTTCGGTCGCTCCCGGGCAAAGGCAGGAAACGTGCACGCCTGTGCCGCGCGCCTCTTCCCATAAGGCCTCGCTGAACGACAGCACGAAGGCTTTGGTCGCACAATAGACCGCCATGAAGGGGCCTGGCTGAAAGGCCGCGGTTGACGCAACGTTGAGCACGCCGCCTCGCTTGTTTTTCAACATCCGCGGCCAGAACAGATGCGTCAGCTCGACCAGCCCCCGCACATTCAGGTCTACCATTCCGAGTTGCGTGTGGAGATCGCCCTCGGCGAATGGGCTCGCGATCCCATAGCCGGCATTGTTGACCAAGACATCGACGTCCAGCGCGCGCCCGGCAATCGTTTGGGCGAGCTCTTCGCCTGCACCGGGCTGGCCCAGGTCGCGGGCAATTGCATGCGCGCTCACGCCAAACTCGCGAGCAAGGCTGGCCGCCGCTGCATCGAGCGCCTCAGCGGAGCGGGCAACGAGTACAAGGTTATAGCCGCCTTCAGCGAAACAGCGCGCGAGTTCAAGCCCTATGCCGCCACTTGCTCCTGTGAGGAGCACGGTTTGACCTTCGCCTGGTCTTCTATTCATAGACAGCTCCTGTTTTTGATGCCTTTAGAGAGTGCAAATGCCGATGCCTCTAGTGGCCTTTCTGAGGCTTAGATCTTACTGGAGCAACTGTTGACATGTCAAGTATTTGGGCCGTGTCGCGCATCGCGCTAATTGCTTCTGCGGTATGGAATGCGGGATTGAACAGTGCGCTGGCTGAGAGTAGAAGAGCGCGAACGCAACAATTGTCCGCCCGCCGCTTAGGATTACCCGCCATGTTCCAGAAGATTCTCATCGCCAATCGCGGCGAGATCGCTTGCCGTGTCATGAAGACCGCGGGGCGCATGGGCATAAAGACGGTGGCGGTGTATTCCGAGGCCGACCGGGACGCGGTGCACGTAGATATGGCCGATGAAGCGGTCTTGATCGGGCCAGCACCCGCGGCGCAATCCTATCTCGTGATGGAAAAGATCATCGAGGCAGCCAAGCAGACCGGCGCGGAAGCGATCCATCCGGGCTACGGATTCCTCTCTGAGAACGCAGGCTTCGCCGAGGCGCTGAAAGCCGCGGGCATCGTGTTCATTGGGCCGAACATTAAGGCCATCAAGGCGATGGGCGACAAGATCGAGAGCAAAAAGGCGGCGGCGGCGGCTTGCGTTTCGACCGTGCCGGGCTATCTCGGCGTGATCGAAAGCCCCGAGCAGGCCATCCGAATCGCCAGCGATATCGGCTATCCCGTCATGATCAAAGCGAGCGCAGGCGGCGGTGGCAAGGGCATGCGCATCGCGCGCTCGGCCGAGGAGGTGCGCGAAGGCTTCCTCACCTCGAGGGCAGAGGCGAAATCGAGCTTCGGCGACGACCGCGTGTTCGTCGAGAAATTCATTGAGAATCCGCGGCATATCGAAATTCAGGTGCTGGGCGACAAGCACGGCAACCTTGTCTACCTGTTTGAGCGCGAATGCTCGATCCAGCGGCGCAACCAAAAGGTGATCGAGGAGGCGCCGAGCCCCTTCCTGGACGAGGAGACCCGCAAGGCCATGGGCGAGCAGGCTGTCGCGCTGGCTAGGGCCGTAAATTACGAAAGCGCCGGCACCGTTGAGTTCATCGTCGACCAGAAGAAAAACTTCTACTTCCTAGAAATGAACACGCGGCTGCAAGTCGAGCACCCCGTCACCGAGATGATCACGGGGCTAGACCTTGTCGAGCTCATGATCCGGGTTGCTGCCGGGGAGAAGCTGCCGTTCGGGCAGGACGATCTCAACATCACGGGCTGGGCCGTCGAGAGCCGCGTCTATGCAGAGGATCCGTTCCGCAACTTCCTGCCCTCGATCGGCCGGCTCGTGCGTTACCGGCCGCCCGCGGAGGGTCCGCGCCACGGCGGGATTGTGGTGCGCAACGATACCGGCGCGGAAGAGGGCGGCGAGATCTCCATGTTCTACGATCCCATGATCGCCAAGCTTATCACGTACGGGCCGACGCGCGAGGAAGCCATCGACGCGCAAGCCGTAGCCCTCGACGCGTTTTACATCGACGGCATCGAGCACAATATCCCGTTCCTGTCAGCGCTGATGCAGCATCCGCGCTGGCGCGCCGGCGACCTCTCCACCGGCTTTATCGCCGAGGAGTTCGCGGGCGGCTTCAAACACCGCGAACCCGAAGGCGAAACGCGCGACGTGCTGGCCGCGGTGGCTGCTTCTATCGATCACCTGAATAATGTGCGCCGCCGCCATATATCGGGGCAGTTGCCCGGCGCGGTCGGGCTGAAGCTTGGCGAAACGCGGGTGTGCCGGCTGGGCAGCTTCTCGCAGCATTTGCGGGTTCGCGGCGAGCTCAGCGACGCGGCAACTGTCGAGCTTTGCGAACCGGATGGCACGGTCCGGCGTGAAATCGTGCTGCACTCGAATTGGTGGCCGGGCGAGCCGCTTTGGCATGGCAAAATCGTCGGCGGCATGGAGCTGTTCGTGCAGGTCCGGCCTGTGCCCAACGGCTACGATCTTTCCTACGGCGGTGTGCGCTCAAGGGCTTACGTCTACACCGCGAGGGAGGCGGAACTCGCCGCACTCATGCCGGAGAAGAAAGAGGCCGACACCTCCAAAAAGCTTCTCTGCCCCATGCCCGGCCTCGTTGTCTCGATCTCCGTGACTGAGGGACAGGAGGTAAAAGCGGGCGATACACTCGCCGTGGTCGAGGCCATGAAAATGCAGAATGTCTTGAAAGCCGGCCGCGACGTTACCGTGACCAAGCTCAAGGCGAAGCCCGGCGACAGCCTCGCCGTGGACGCGGTGATCATGGAGTTCGCTTGACCATAGAACAAGTCAACGCGGGTTCTATCCGTGTATTCGATAACTGCCAATGCCGTCAGCCCGGAGGCTTACCAAAAAATCGCGACGCCGAGGCTTCGGAATGCTGCGTCTGTTGTCACGACAGTCAGGTTTTCGCATTGTGCTTGCGCGGCAATGATGCGGTCGAACGGATCTTTGTGAGGCGAGGAAAACGCTCCCGCAAGACGTGCATGAGCAACCGAGATTGGGATCGGCTCAAAGGATTGAAGTTGCAAATACACTGAGAAGTTTTCCGCGAGCGCCCTGCCTTGCGGCATTTTGCCGATGCGGACCTTGGTGGCGATTTCCCAAGCCGACGCCGCGCTGACATGGACCGGCTCTTCGTTGGCGGCGATGCGCGCGTAAGCGGCGCGCGACAGTTTCGGGTTATCGAAAAACCACCATATCAGGGCGTGGGTATCAAGAAGAAGCGGCATGAGGCTTCCGCCCGGCGGTCTCGTTCAAGGGATCGCCTTCGTAACCCTCCTCCCAAAGCTTCAGTTCGTCCTCGGGCAATGGGTCGAAGAAAACGCTATCGGGAAATTCGGGAATAAGGCCCTTCAGCATACCGGGCTGGCGTCTGGGCTTCGGCTTCTCCTCGACTACCGTGAGTTTCACCACGGGTTTGTCGCCACGCGCGATGATGACTTCTTCGCCGCGCTCGGCGCGCTCAATCAGCTTCGATAGGTGGGTTTTCGCCTCGTGCACGGTATAGGTGGTCATGGCGGACTCCTTAGCTAACGAACTTAGCTAATTTTGGCATATTCGTCAAATCGGCCCGCTAAAGACAATGGCCGGGACAAGCCCGGCCACGATAAAGAGTTCGCTCAAATCTGCCTTTGCGCCAGCTTTTAGCCGCCCGCCGCGACGCTCAGGTCGAAATGGCTGGCGATTGCGATGCGGCCGCGCCAGACTTTGCACCATTCCTGTCCGCCGCGAAGTCCCATCTCGTTCCAGAGCGTCCTAAGCGCGAAAACCAGGCGCTCCATCTGCTCGGCGGTGTGCATGGGCCCGGGCGTGATCCGGATGCGCTCGGTACCGCGCGGGACAGTCGGATAGTTGATTGGCTGCAGATAAATCCCGAAACGGTCGAGAAGCGTGTCGGTCAACGCCTTGCACTGCACGGGGTCGCCGACAAGCACGGGGACGATGTGGCTCGGCGTGTGCATCACAGGCAAATCTTCTTTGACCAGGCGCTCCTTAAGCAGCGCGGCCTGGGCCTGGTGACGGGTGCGCTCGTCCTGGCTCGCCTTGAGATGCTGCACGCTGGCAAGTGCGCCGGCCACGATGACGGGAGCGAGTGAAGTTGTGAAAATGAAGCCGGACGCGTAAGAGCGGATCGCGTCGATACAGGCCGCTGTCGAGGCGATATAGCCGCCCATGAGGCCGAAGCCCTTGGCAAGGGTCGCCTCGATGATATCGACCTTATGCATGGCGCCGTCGCGCTCGGCGACGCCAGCGCCGCGCGGCCCGTACATGCCCACGGCATGCACCTCATCGAGATAGGTGAGCGCATTGTATTTCTTGGCGAGGTCGCAGATATCGCCGATCGGCGCAATGTCGCCGTCCATGGAATAGACGGACTCGAAAGCAATGATTTTCGGCGTATCCCACTCATATTCCTGGAGCAGGCTTTCGAGGTGTTCCAGATCGTTATGCCGCCAGATCCGCTTCGGCCCGCCGCCGTGGCGAACGCCCTCGATCATTGAGGCGTGGTTCTTCTCGTCCGAGAAGATGATCGCGCCCTTCAAGAGTTTCACCAGCGTTGAAAGCGTGGCTTCATTGGAGACGTAGCCCGAGGTGAAGAGGAGGGCCGCTTCCTTGCCGTGCAGGTCCGCGAGTTCTTTCTCGAGCTGGACGTGATAATGGGTCGTTCCCGAAATGTTGCGCGTTCCGCCAGAACCGGCGCCTGTCCGGTCTATCGCCTCATGCATGGCGGCGAGCACCTTGGGATGCTGGCCCATGCCGAGATAATCGTTAGAGCACCAGACGGTTATGGGGCGGGTGCCTTCGGGCGTATGATGGATCGCCGTCGGAAATTCCCCCTGCCTTCTCAAGATATCGAGGAATACGCGATAACGTCCCTCAACCGTCAACGCTTCGAGCGCTTCCTGAAACTTGCCCTGATAATCCATTCGTTTTCCTCTTTGGCGGTACGATGCGGCCCCACAGCACCGGGCGGAATTGAAGGCGTCTCAACGCCCAGCTTCCGCCTTCTGACGCGATCATGCCGCGAACACGCCGGCAAGTCTAGAGCTTAGAGCCAATACAAAGTGCCACAGGGAGGATTTGGCAGAGAAGACGGCCCTTCGTTTTGACGTAGATCAAAACGCTAATCCAATTGGAAGGTGCGCTCGCTGAGGGGGCTGAGTCCCTTTCTTTCTCGCATAAGGTTAGTAAAGCGTATGAAAAGATAGTGGCTGTCCTGGGGCCCCGGCGAAGCCTCCGGGTGATACTGCACAGAGAAGACAGCCTTTCCCTTGAGGCGGATACCGCAATTGCTGCCGTCGAATAGAGAGACGTGGGTCTCCTCGACGCCTTCGGGCAGGCTTTCGCGTTCAACCGCAAACCCATGATTCATCGAGGTGATTTCCACCTTGCCGGTGGTATAATCCATGACAGGGTGGTTCGCGCCATGATGACCGTGTCGCATCTTCGCGGTGCGCCCGCCAAGGGAGAGGCCGAGGAGCTGATGTCCAAGGCAAATGCCAAAAACCGGAAGGCCTGAACGGATCAAGCTTCGGATGACCGGGATTGCATACTCTCCCGTCGCGGCAGGATCGCCCGGCCCATTTGAGAGAAAAACGCCGTCCGGATCCCGGGAAAGCACCTCCTCGGCGGTTGCGTAGGCTGGCAGCACCGTCACCCGGCAGCCCGCGGAGGAAAGGCAGCGCAGTATATTACGCTTAATACCATAGTCTATGGCAACGACATGGAATTTTGGGTTCTGTTGTTCAGCAAAACCGCGGTCCCAGCCCCAAACCCGTTCGCTCCACTGGTAACTTTGGGCAGTTGTCACGTTCCGCGCCAGCTCGGCGCCCTCCATGGTGGGGCAAGCCCGCGCACGGGCGAGCATGGCTTCGAAATCGAACACGCCGTCTGGGTTATGCGCAATCACTGCGTTGGGCATGCCTTGCTCCCGAATCAGCTTGGTCAAAGCGCGGGTATCGGCGCCGCACAGGCCGATTATGCCGCGAGCGCTGAGCCATTGATCGAGGTGCTGATGAGATCTGTAATTGGAGGGCTCGGCTATTGAGGCATGCAGGATACAGCCGCGAACGCCGGAAGAGGCCGCGAGGTTGGATGTCTCAATGTCTTCGGGAGTGGAGCCGGTATTGCCAATGTGCGGAAAGGTGAACATGACGATCTGACCGGCATAGGAGGGATCGGTCAGGATCTCTTGATAGCCCGTGATCGCGGTGTTGAAACAAACCTCTCCCGGCGCTTCTCCGGTGGCTCCAACGCCATAGCCATGAATAATCAACCCGTTGGCCAACACGGCCGCGGCCGTGTAGGGGCGATCCGCCCATGCGGGATTTCCGGCATGGTTTGTGAGTGTCATGGCAAGACCCTGGGCTTGGCTTTGATGCCGGCGCGCTTAGAACGCGATTATAACGAAAGCGTGGCCTGCGGTCTCAGAACTTACCGCGTCGGAACCGGAACTTCGCCGCGGTAATCGTAAAATCCACGCTGCGTTTTCCGTCCAAGCCAGCCCGCTTCGACATATTTCACCAGAAGCGGACACGGCCGGTATTTGGTATCCGCCAAGCCTTCGTACAACACTTGCATTACCGAAAGGCAGGTATCGAGGCCAATGAAATCGGCGAGCTGAAGCGGACCCATTGGATGGCGGGCGCCGAGCCGCATGGCAAGGTCTATGGCCTCGACGGAGCCAACGCCCTCGTAAAGCGTATAGACCGCTTCATTGATCATAGGCATCAGGATGCGGTTGACGATAAACGCCGGGAAATCTTCCGCAACCGTAACCGTCTTGCCCATCGACTCAACGAAGCGCCGGCAAACCGCGAACGTCGTTTCGTCCGTTGCGATACCCCGGATCATCTCCACAAGGTCCATCACCGGCACGGGGTTCATGAAATGCAAACCGATGAAGTGCTCGGGCCTGTCTGTCACGGCGGCAAGCCGTGTGATCGAGATGGAAGAGGTGTTGCTGCCGACGACGGCGTCCGGCTTCAAGTGAGGACAGAGCGCGATCAGGATCTTGCGCTTGATATCCTCGTCTTCCGTTGCAGCCTCGATCACGAGTTCCGCATCGCCGAAAGCATCGAGCGAGGGGGCATAGGCAATGAGCGCCAGGGCCTTGTCGCGATCCTCCGCCGTGATCTTGCCGCGGTTGATCTGCCGGCTCATGTTGCCGTTTATTGTCGCAAGTGCGGACTCGACCCGCTCCTTGCTCAGATCGTTGATGAGAACCTTGTAGCCGGCGACTGCCGCTACATGGGCAATGCCGTTGCCCATTTGGCCCGCCCCAATGACGCCGACCGTCTTGATCACCAAGGGTTCGCGCCTCTCGTTCTTATTAACGAAAGGGTTTTCGCGGGGCATGTTTGGTTGAGCCATCGTCAACTCCGGGGTTCGTGTGATGCTACTTCCGGCTGTCGAGCGCGGCTTCGAATTCCGGGAGAATCTGAAATAGGTCTCCGACAAGGCCATAGTCCGCGACCTGGAAAATCGGCGCTTCCTCGTCCTTGTTGATGGCAACGATCACTTTTGAGTCCTTCATGCCTGCAAGATGCTGGATAGCGCCGGAGATTCCCACGGCGATATAAAGCTCCGGAGCAACGACCTTTCCAGTTTGGCCGACCTGATAGTCATTCGGGACGAAGCCAGCATCGACTGCTGCGCGGCTGGCGCCCACCGCAGCGCCAAGCTTATCAGCAATTTGCTCGAGTAGCTTAAAGTTTTCGCCGGATTGCATGCCCCGGCCGCCTGAGATAACAACTTTCGCGGCCGTGAGTTCGGGCCTGGCCGACTGCGATAATTCCTCGCTGACGAACTCGGAGGTGGTGCTTGCGGCCGGCGCCTGGATCGGCTCGATGGAGGCGGAACCGCCCTCGGGCGAGGCAGCGAAGGCCGTGGTACGGATCGTCAGGACCTTCTTTGGCTGCGTGCATTCGACGGTTTGGATCGCGTTGCCGGCATAGATGGGCCGCTCGAACTGCCCCGGGCTATGGACCGCCGTAACATCGGAGACTTGCGCCACATCGAGAAGCGCTGCGACCCTTGGTGCAAAGTCTTTCCCTGCAGCGGAGGAGACCGCGACAAGCGCATCGTAGCGCTCCATCAGAGGAACGATCAGCGCCGCCATCTCTTCGGCGAGCCGCGGTTTCAGATGATCAGCGGTGGCTACAAGCACCTTTTCTACACCGCTGAGAGCGGCGGCCTTTTGGGCGACGGCGTCGCATCCCGATCCCGCAACCAGGATGTGAACCGGGCTGCCAAGCGCTTTTGCTGCCGTGAGGGCTTTTGCGGTAGCGCCGTTGAGCGCGCGGTTATCATGCTCCGCCACAAGAAGAACAGCCATTATTGCAACACTCCCGCCTCGTTGCGCAGCTTCTCCACGAGTTCTTGCGCGGACTTGACCTTGATGCCCGCCTTCCTAACTGGCGGTTCCACCGTCTTGATTACTTTGTTTTTTGGCGTGATATCCACACCTAAAGAAGCTGCGTCGATCTCTTCGAGCGGTTTCTTTTTTGCTTTCATAATGTTCGGCAGCGATGCGTAGCGCGGCTGGTTGAGACGCAAGTCGGCTGTCACGATCGCCGGCAATTTGAGTGCAACCGTCTGCAATCCGCCGTCGACCTCACGGACAACTTCCACCCCGCCGTCCTTGACAGTCACTTTGAAGGCGTAGGTCGCCTGGGGCCAGCCGAGAAGTGCGGCGAGCATCTGCCCGGTTTGGTTCGAGTCGTCGTCGATTGCCTGCTTGCCGAGAATCACGAGCCCGGGCTTCTCCTGTTCGACGGCATGCTTCAAAAGCTTTGCGACCGCTAGGGGCTCAAGCGAAAGGTCCGTTTTATAGAGTATCGCCCGGTCGGCGCCCATCGCAAGGGCGGTGCGCAGTGTTTCCTGCGCCTTTTGAGGGCCGATGGAAACGGCAATAATTTCTTCGGCGTGACCGGCCTCCTTGATGCGGATCGCCTCTTCCACTGCGATTTCATCGAAAGGATTCATGGACATCTTGACATTGGCGGTATCGACGCCGCTGCCGTCCGGCTTGACGCGGATTTTTACATTGTAATCTACGACCCGCTTGACGGGTACAAGAAGCTTCATAGCGTTAGGCCCTGACTATTAAGTCCGTTTATTTATGCTGCGCTGCGGTGCCGGGTCAACTCGCCTAATGGCGTACAACCGCACAATTGATGCGATGGCAGGCCTGTGAATCTATTTCGCACTTGCGAAAGAGTCAATGAATTCGGCCTTGGGCTTTGGTGGGACGACGGCTTAGACCCCTGTTGCTGCATCGAAGAGACGCACGCCCCGCCGTTTCATAAGAGTGACGAGAATGGCACCGGTGAAGAAGCCTCCAACATGCGCCCACCAGGCAACGTTTACGGCAGGCAAGAATATCGCGCTGCCGAATTGATAAAAAATCCATACGCCAATCACCAAACCGGCGGAGAACCGGGCCGGGAAAAAGGGAAGCTTGGGAAGCGGCACGAGCACCCACACGCGGATGTTTGGATGCAAGAGGAGATAGGCGCCCACGACGCCAGAGATCGCGCCGCTTGCGCCGATGAGCGGCAAATCGGGAGTTTCGGTGAGCGTACAATGCGCGAGAGCGGCGGCCGCCCCGCAGATCAGGTAGAAGAGGATGAAGCGGTAATGGCCCAGTGCATCCTCGACATTGTCTCCGAACACAAAGAGGAAAATCATGTTGAAGAGAAGATGCAAAAAATTTCCGTGCAAAAACGTATAGGAGACGAGCCTGTACTGCTCGGGAAGATTCCTCAAGAACGCCTGGAAAGGCACCACATCGCGCGGCTTGAGCGCAAGCGTCTCTACAAAGCCTGGTGGCGTGCTCATAATCAGTTTCGACTGAAATACAAGATAGATAATCACGTTTATGGCGATGATGCCGATCGTAACATATTGGAACTTAATTATCTTCAGGGGATTCAAATCCCTGACCGGTACGAAAGGCATCCGTTATTCCAATCGGTTGAAGTTACGCGGGCGTCATGCCGGGATTGACCCGGCCTTCAGCTAAAACCTTGCGGGCATCGACTGGATAGCCGGGTTAAAGCCTAGCCTAGACAATAACTTAAACCGATGGCCCCGGCCCAATAATGGATCGCCTAGCCTGCCGCGGTTCTATGCATTCTCCCCAGGCCGCCACAAAAGGTCTTCCTTGCCTTTGCCGTTCACATAGCGGCTCGCAACGAATAGATGATCGGAAAGCCGGTTGACATAGCGGCAAGCTGCATCGCTGACCTGTTCGCCATCGAGCTTGAGCTCAACTATGCAACGTTCCGCGCGCCGGCATATCGTACGGGCAAGATGCAGGCACGCCCCCGCCTTGGTCCCGCCGGGAAGCACAAACGAGGTGAGCGGTGCCATCTCCGCGTTCATGGTGTCGATTTCGCGCTCAAGGCGCTGAACCTGCTCATCCTTCAGCCTAAGCGGCGTGTAGGGCAGGGGTTCCCCGCGGTCAGGCACGCAAAGGTCGGCCCCAAGATCGAAGAGATCGTTCTGTATCCGGGCCAGCATCGCGGCGACGGCCTGCTGGTCTTCCGGCAGCAGCAAGCGGGCAAGGCCAATGGCGGCGTTCGTTTCGTCGACGGTGCCATAGGCCGCAATGCGCTTGCTGGTCTTTAGCACACGCTCGCCGCTTCCAAGCGCAGTCGTGCCATCGTCGCCGGTCTTTGTATAGATTTTTGTGAGGACGACCATCTGCTGTGCCGTCTAGTACCTCATCCGGTGAGGTCTCTGCATAGCATATTTAAAACAGATATCCTAGCCGGATGCCCGCATTGCTGAGGCCGTGATTGGGATGGCAGAGGTTGCCGTTCGACATGTGGTCGATCGTCGCCAGCACGCGCCACCGGGGAGCAATCTCGTAACCAAGAGAGAGAATTCGTGAAAATTGAGCTCGCAGCCGTAAGCAGGCAGACCGGGGGTATCTATCGGGCCGTCATGGGCGGCGCCGCCAAACTCTCCCTCCAGGAAGGTGCGGTGAAACAATTTCGCGTCCCACGCTACGCCCCAATAAAATTCGTCAGTCTTGCCGAAAGCGTAGGTCGTCCCAAGTACCGGACGCGGGGTCAGCAAGAAGTCCAAAACGCTGTTCTCGTAATTCCCGGCGAAACGGCTTCCGAGAACTTCGAAGTTCACCGCACTCCCTTTTTCGCGGGGCGAGTCTTCCAGCGCATGATCCAAAGCGCCAACCCGCACCTCGCTGATCGTCCAGAAGGGCAGGCCCGAAGGCGCATACGGTTCGATCGTTGGAAGCGAAAAAGGCTCGGCCGCTGGAGGCGCATAAAGGTCGGCCGCAACCGCGGGCATCGCGCTGAGCCCCGCTTGAGCGGCGGCTGCTAATGCAACGGCGGTCGCACACGCTAAGCAGGCCCTTGTGCGCAATTTGCGGTGCTGCAAGTTTACCCCCCAGTAAATGCCTAGATTACCCTGCTGTCTCGCGGCAGCCTTTGTCAAATCGATACGGGAGCAGGCGGACGCTTCCTGCCGAGGTGTGGGATTATTGATACAAATGCTTACCGCGACGCTAGATATAACGCTGTCATGATTACAACGATAGCTATGAATTGCAGGGCTACGCGCCACCGCATGAGCTTCTGGCTCGTGTTCATGCTGCCTCCCCGGGCCATATTAAATAGACCAAGTGCGAGAACGGCTACCACCGCGAGAAGCGCAGCGAGGATGAAGGTCTTCCAGAGAGGCGCCATGAGCAGGCTCCGGTTACGGTACCGCGAGCAGAATTCCTATCACGCAAGCATGTGCATGGAGAATAGATTGCTGGCATCGGTCCAGGCATTCGCGGATTGCCAGCCGCCAGCTCTTGCGAGGGCGCGGAAGCCCTTGAGGGTGTATTTATAGGAGTTCTCGGTGTGGATCGTCTCGCCTTCCTGGAACTCGAAGGAGCGGCCAGCCACCGAAGCGCGATGCGGCCTTGACGCCCTCAAATGCATTTCAACGCGGCCCTCGGCCTCATTATAAAGCGCGTGATGCTCGAACGCGCAGGGGTCGAAAGTTCCGTTAAGTTCCCGGTTGATGCGTGCAAGGATGTTACGATTGAAGGCGGCGGTTACACCTTGCGCATCGTCATAGGCCGGCAGGAGAATATCGAGCGGTTTTTGCAAGTCCGCGCCAATGATGAACCGGGCGCCGCTGCCGAGAAAGCTTCGCGCGGACCGCAAGAAGGAAATGGCTTCCGGGGGCGTCAGGTTTCCGATGGTAGAGCCTGGAAAGAACCCAACGCAAGGGCAGCCGTGCAAAGGAAGCTTCAGCGTGCTTAGACTGTGAAAGCCTCCCAGCACAGGGTGCACGGCGATGTTTGGAAACTTCTGCTGGATTCGCTGGGCCGCAGGATAGAGCGCCGAGGCCGATATCTCAATGGGCACATAGGCGCAAGCGCGATCGAGCGCTTCGAGCAGAAGCTCGGTCTTCCGGCTGGAGCCTGAGCCGAACTCTACAATAGCGGCGCCGGGCGGGACGCACTCTCGCAAGCCGCCGCCGCTTGACTTGAGCAACGCAATCTCGGTCCGCGTCGGATAATATTCGGGCAGCTCCGTGATTTGCTCGAACAGCCCGGAGCCTGCCTCGTCGTAGAAAAAGCGGCTTGGCAGCGCCTTCTGCGGAAGAGACAAACCATAGAGAACTTCTTCGAGAAACTCAGCCCCCCCGGGGCGGGCAGCCGTTTGGGTCGCGGTGAAACTGTGCATCAGGCGCCACTCGCAAGGCGAAGGCCCATGAACTGCCAGCGCTGATGCGGATAGAAGAAATTCCTATAGGTTGGGCGCAGATGATGATCGGGTGTGGCGAAAGATCCGCCCCGGAGCACAAGCTGATTGCACATGAATTTGCCGTTATATTCGCCAAGAGGGCCGGGGACGGGCTGGTAGCCTGGGTAGGGTTGATAGGCGCTCTGAGTCCATTGCCAGAGATTGCCGAAAAGCGGCGATACGCCCCCCGATGCAGACTTCGCGTAGAGCCGCGATAGGTCAAAGGGCGCCGGCCCCACTTCATTCGCCGAAGCGGCCTCCCATTCGAATTCGGTTGGCAGGCGGTGTCCAGCCCAGCGCGCAAAAGCGTCCGCCTCGTAAAAGCTTACATGCGTGACCGGCATCTCCGATGCCACAGGTTGCAGCCCGTGCAATGTCATCTGATGCCAGGCCCCGTCCTGCTAACTCCCAATAGCCGGGGGCCATCCACTGTTCGCGCTGAGCGGTGGCCCACCCGTCCGACAGCCAAAGCGATGGATCGGAATAGCCGCGGGCTTCCATAAAAGCGATCCACTCGCCGTTCGTCACTTCCCGGCTGAAGATACGGAAACCGCCCAAGAGAACGCTGTGACGCGGGCACTCATTGTCGAAGGCGAAACCTTCGCCCCGATGCCCGATTTCGTAGATCCCGCCGGGGATATTCAGCCAGTGGCCGGCTCCCAGTGCACTCTCCGTTGGGGATGAAGGCTCCCCATATGCCGGCCGGAGCGGGTTTGCCGCGAACAGAGCGAGTATATCGGTCAGCATCAGCTCTTGGTGCTGCTGCTCATGATGGATGCCGGTCTCGATAAGGGCTAGCGCTTCTGGGGGCGCGCCGGCGGCCAAAAGGGCCCTCAAATTCTGGTCTATGTAAGCCCGGTAGGCTCGAACCTCCTCCGCCGGAGGCCGGGTGAGAAGCCCCCGGAGCGGGCGCGGATGCCTCGGCCCCAAGCTCTCGTAATATGAATTAAAACAATAGGCGAAGCGCTCATCGAAGACGCGGTAATTTGGCAAAAACCGTTTGAGAACCAGCTCCTCGAAAAACCACGTGGTATGGGCAAGGTGCCACTTCGTTGGGCTCGCGTCGTCCATCGCTTGGACGGCCTGATCCTCTGGCGAGAGTGGCTCAGCAATCGCAAGCGAAAGCGTGCGCGTAGCCTCCAGCCTCCCGCCAAGCGTTCGCATCAGCGCTTCAGCAGGCTTTGCAGGACGGTCGTCGAGTGGCATATTTGGCCCCCTTTCCGGATGGGAAGGCTACATTTCGAGTTCCTTAAGTTTGGGAACAACCTAACTTGATGCAGGGTCCATCGTGGTCAAATTTGAATACGGTGCAGGCACAACTTTGTTACTTGCTAACGTGCCGAGGCCGGGAAGGCCAGAGCCGAAACCCTTGCGCGGCGCTATGCGCTTCCTCGAGTCCTTGGACCATGGTGTGCTGACCGAGTTTCCCCTCAAGAGCGGCCGGCGCGCCGACATTCTCTCGCTAGGAGGGAAGGGGGAAATCTGGATCGTAGAGGTGAAATCCGGCGTTCCGGACTTCAGGGCCGACCACAAATGGCAGGATTATCTCGAATGGTGCGACCGGTTCTTTTTCGCGGTTGGGCCGGATTTCCCAGCGGAAATCTTGCCCGAAGATGCGGGTCTTCTCGTCTCGGACGAGTATGAGGCCGTGCTCGTGCGCGAGCCGGCTGTGGTGCCGCTGCTTGGCGGGAGGCGGAAAGCCTTGACCTTGCGCTTCGCGCATCTGGCCGCGCGCCGGCTCTCAGGCCGCGGCGATCCGGTGCTTGGTTGACCTTGTAAAGGAGGCGGCAAGAAAAAGAAGCAAGCGGTGACCGTGAACACCGCTTGCTATCCCCCAAAGCGCGACGCTAACCGCCAGGACAGATGTTCTCTTATTATTGGCAGATGCTGCGATGACGGCTTCGCCACTTTACGCCTGAAGGGTTTTACGTCTTCACGCCGAACGTGGTCAATGCCAGCGTTGCCGCTTGAGGGAAGAAGGCAGTTCAATGTGACAGTTTTGTGACAAAGTCGTTTGAGTGCCGGGGTCCTGGTTCAGCATCGCGAGCCTGCCGCTATTTGCCCTTTGCCACGCAGCGGGAAGAAGGGTTAACTTTGGGCCTCGATAAGGAGGCAAGCATGAAAACCGATGTGCCGCGCCCAATCTATCTCAAAGACTACGCTCCGCCTGCCTTCTTGATCGATGCGACGGCGCTCGACGTCTCACTGGACCCGGCAGAAACGCGCGTCCGGTCGCGGCTCTCAATGCGCCCCAACCCGGCCGCGAAGGCAAAGCAAAGCGAACTGAAGCTCGACGGCGAGATGCTGAAGCTCGTCCGCGTAGCCATCGGCGGGGAGGAGCTGGACGGGTCGCGGTACAAGGTTACGGACAAAGACCTCACCATCGAGGGCGTGCCGCTAAAGCCCTTCACGCTCGAAATCGAGACGGTTTGCAACCCCGAGGCCAACAAAGCGCTCTCTGGCCTGTACCGCTCGAAGAACGTCTACTGCACCCAATGCGAGGCCGAAGGCTTCCGGCGCATCACCTACTATCTCGACCGGCCCGATGTGCTTTCGAAGTTCCGCGTGCGCATCGAAGCGGACGCCAAGGATGCGCCCGTTCTCTTATCGAACGGCAACCTGATCGAGAGCGGCGATGCGGGGGCAGGGCGCCATTTCGCGGTTTGGGAAGATCCGTATCCTAAGCCGTCTTATCTGTTCGCGCTGGTCGCGGGCAAGCTCGGCATGGTGCGCGACAGTTTCTCGACCCAGTCGCAGCGCAAGGTCGATCTCAGGATCTATGTCGAGCCCGGCAAGGAAGACCGCTGCGGCTGGGCCATGGAATCGCTCAAGCGCGCGATGGAGTGGGACGAAAAGCGCTTCGGCCTCGAATACGACCTCGACACCTTCATGATCGTCGCCGTCTCCGACTTCAATATGGGAGCGATGGAGAACAAGGGGCTCAACATCTTCAACGACGCGTTGATCCTGGCGCGTCCCGATACCGCTACGGATTCCGATTACGAACGCATCGAAAGCGTCATTGCACACGAATATTTCCACAACTGGACAGGCGACCGCATAACCTGCCGCGACTGGTTCCAGCTCTGTCTCAAAGAAGGGCTCACCGTATTCCGCGATCAGGAATTCACCTCCGATATACGCTCCGCGGTTGTGAAGCGGATGGAGGACGTGCGCTTCCTGCAAAGCGCGCAGTTCCCAGAGGACGCAGGGCCGCTCGCTCATCCGGTGCGGCCTTCCTCCTTTATCGAAATCGGCAACTTCTACACGCGCACCGTTTACAATAAGGGGGCCGAACTCTGCCGGATGATGCAGACAGTGCTCGGCAAGGATGGTTTCCGGCGCGGGCTCGATCTCTATTTCGAGCGCCACGATGGTCAGGCTGTCACGGTGGAGGATTTCGTCTCCGCGCTGGGCGATGCGAATGAGACGGATCTTTCAGGGTTCCTCCTTTGGTACAACCAGGCCGGGACGCCTGTCCTCGATGCCCGCCTCACCTATTCGAACGACGCGAAGATGGCGCGGCTTACGCTCGGCCAATCCTATCGGGATACTGGTGGCGGCACGGACCGCAAGCCGGTCCCGATCCCGGTAAAGCTCGGGCTGCTTGATAGCAAAGGCAGCGAGTTTCCGCTCAGGAGCGGCGGCAAGCCTCTGCCCAATGACCTTGTCGTTCTGCGGAAGAAGAAGGAGGTCTTCACCTTCGAAGACATCGGCGAGCGTCCGGTCTTATCGCTCCTGCGCGGCTTTTCCGCTCCCGTAAGGGTCAACGGCGGAACAAACGATCGCGATATGCTGACGCTGATGCGCTCGGATACCGACCTGTTTAATCGCTGGCAGACGGAACAGGCCTTTGCGCTCAAGCACATGGTGCAGATGACCCAGGCAATCACGGCCGGCGCTCCGGTACGGGTTAATCCGCGCTTTGTCCAGGCGGTTGGCGCCGCCGCAAACGATGACTCCCTGGAGCATGCCTACCGCGCAGCGTTCTTGAGCCTTCCTTCGGAATCCGATGTTGCGCAGGCCATCGGCGAGAACGTCGATCCGGAGGCCATCCACTCCGCCCGGATGACACTACGCGCGGCCTTCGGCAAGAGTTTGCGCGGTACGCTTGAGGAACTGTACGAGAGAAGCGCCGCGGCCGAGCCCTATAGCCCAGACGCTGAAAGCGCCGGCCGGCGCGCTCTCCGGCAAGCGGCTCTAGGCTTGCTTGCCTTGGGCAATAGCCGCTTTGGGATCGCCAAAGTGAAAGAGCAGGCCAAAAACGCCTCGAACATGACCGAGGCCATAGGAGCGCTCGCAATTCTATCCCAGCTTGGCGGCGGCGCCTACGAGGAGGCGCTGGGCCGCTTTCACCGCCGGTGGAAGGATGAAGCACTCGTGATCAACAAATGGTTCGCCTTGCAAGCGGGCGCGCCAGGCCGCGAAATGCTGAAGCGTGTGCCGGAACTCGCGGCTCATCCCCTCTTCTCAATCCAGAATCCCAACAGGGTTCGCGCTCTCTACGGCGCTTTTGCGCATGGCAACCAGGTCCGCTTCAACGACTCCAGCGGAGAGGGCTATGAGCTTGTCGCGAATGCCGTGATCGAGATCGACAGTTTCAACCCTCAGATCGCGTCCCGGCTTTTGAGCGCTTTCGAGAGTTGGCGCATCCTCGAGCCTCAGCGGAAGGAGTTGGCAAAAGCCGCTTTGAAGCGCGTCCTCGCGAAGAAGGACCTCTCGCGCGACGCATTCGAGATCGCATCGAAAATAGTTGGCGCGGAAGGTGCCGAGGTGGCAACTTAGTACAAGTTGAGCCTAAGTTTGATTCGGGGCCGGGATCGTTGCCGCCTGCCGCGGCGGCAATAGCGGATAGGCTTATTCGTAGAAATACTTCCGAAGATTTGTTGTCAGCAGCGATCAATTCGTCCTGCGCTGCAGTTGCGTAAAGCATGCTCCACTTAAGATTGATGCCCGCTCCGGTGCAATCGGCAAGCTTTGGTTAACTAAACTTTGTCAAATTGAGACCTAAGAACAGGGTTCACCGCTGACAGGACGTCATGCCCCCTTACACACTTCGTCAGTCTTTTATGCAGCACGGGTCCTTCCCCGGCGCAGGGCCGCTGCTTCCGCGAACATGGGCTAAGGCTTTGGGGCTTAATCCGCTGGCACAGGCCCTGAGGAACAGAGCAAGGTATTCGCAGCACTTTGCGCTCGTCCTGGGGCTTTTAGCTCTCATGCCTCAGGCACTCACCATCTTGGGCTACGTCAACTTTGGCCCTGCCTATAGCCTGCTGGGCCTTTCTATCGCCGGCATAGCGCAAGCGGCAATATTTGCAGCGGGCAGGCGCGCTGCCGGCAAGCTTGAAAGGCCGGCGCAGTTTTACAGCACGCAGTCGCAATGTGTGGCGGCTGCCGGCGGCGCGGTTTTGCGCTGGAAGCTCCTGGACGGCGAACTCACCTGGGCAGGCGGAGCGCCGGACCTTTTCCCGGAAGGGGAAGCGCCATCCCACTTCCGCGATCTCAGCCCTTATTTTCACCCTGACAATTCGCTCTATAATCTGGTTTCCGACGCCCTTAAGGCGCAGGCCAGAAGCGTTTGCTGGACGGTTCGCCTCAAGGACGGTGAGAACGGGTGGCAGGCGTTCGACCTGCGCGGCGAAATTGCCTTGGGCGATGGCAGTCCGGCGCCTGTCTTCTCCGGCGTTCTCGTCCCTGCCGCTATGCCGGTTGGCCCGGCCCCAGCGGAACTGAACAGCACGGCGCGGCTTCGGGCCATTGTAGAAGCGCTGCCCATGTCGTTCGCCGTCTGGGACGGGCAAAAACGGCTGCAGCTTTGCAACCGTAAGTTCCGTCAGCTCTACCGCGTTGCTCCCGGCGCGGCGTTGCCAGGAACGCCCTTCGCGGAGCTGCAGGCGCAAGCGAAAGAGCCTCTGGCGCAGGCTCCAGCAGATGCGCCGGGCGCGCCTGGCCGCTTTCAGCTTCTCGATAAGCAGCTCGCCGACGGAACTTGGCTGCAAGTTTGCGAATATTGGACCGGCGACGGGACGATGGTAAGCGTTGGAACCGACATCACCGTGCCCAAGCTCAGCGAGCAGCGCCTCCTTGATCGCGAGAGGGAACTCCGTGCGACGGTCGACATTTACGATCGCAGCCGGAGGCAGCTCGAGATCCAGACGCGACAACTACGCGATCTCGCGGAAAGCTATAACGACGAGAAGATCCGCGCTGAAGCGGCTAACCGGGCAAAGTCCGAGTTTCTTGCGAATGTCAGCCACGAATTGCGTACGCCGCTCAACGCGATCATCGGTTTTTCGGAGATGATGCGCGACGAGGTGCTGGGGCCCATCGGCAACAAGAAATATGAAGGCTACGCGAACGACATCAACGCAAGCGGACGTTATCTCCTGGAGATGATCAACGACATCCTCGATATGTCGAAGATCGAGGCAGGCCGCGTCACGCTGGTCCCGGAGTGGGCGGCGCTTGGCACGCTCTTCAACGAATGCCTGAGAGTTGTCCATCCGGCGGCGGCCGAGCGCAGCGTGCAGCTTCTCATAGGAGGCAATTCGAATATTTCGGTCCTCGCGGACAAGCGGGCGCTCAAGCAGATCCTTATCAATTTGCTGGCGAACGCGGTGAAATTCACACTTCCTGGCGGCAAGGTTGTTCTTCGCGCCTACCGCTACCGGGGCAGCGTAAGGATTGCCATCAGCGACACCGGCGTTGGCATTGCGAAGCACGATATCGGCCGTTTGGGCAAGCCCTTCGAGCAGGTGGAGAACCAGCTGACGAAAGGACACAAAGGCACGGGCCTCGGGTTGGCGATTTCGCGCTCGCTGGCGGAATTGCACGGCGGCAAGCTCGATATCAAGAGCAAGCCCGGCGAGGGCACCACCGTGACCTGTATCCTGCCTGCGCACGAAGATAAGGACGTAAGCTGCGCCGCGGCCTAGTCAACTGCTTTTCATCGAGGCGTCCGAGAGTACGCTTAACTCCAAGCCAAGATTGTGCTAAGCCTCGAAGCGAATCCGTACCCTGTTCGCACATTTTTAGCAGAGTCAGTGGTTTATATCAGCAGTGGCATGCCCCGTTCCGCTTGCAGGAACCTTAGCGAGGGACACATCTTTACCGTCATAAACAACGAGTGCGCCAGTTATGAGTGTTACGAGAAGAGTTGCTGTCCCTTCCGAAATCGCCTTGCAAGAGCCCAGCTCAAAGGGCGCAAGCCTTGCAATCGCAGACCGCGCCGGTCTTGCCCAGGTTGAAGCTTGGAAGAACGCCTTTCAATCGCAGCGCAAAGACAGGCGTTATTATGAAATCGTCGAAGATACGATCTGTCCAGAGTTCACCTACCGCTATTTCCTGATTCAGGACGAAACCGGCCGGACCCGTTCCGTGCAGCCATACTTTATTCTTGATCAGGATATTCTTGCGGGCCTTGGGCCCCGATGGCAAAAAATCGCCGGCGCAATAAGGCGGATATGGCCCCGTTTCCTGTTTATCCGCACCCTTATGGTGGGGTGCGCGGCGGGTGAGGCCCATTTTTCGTCCCCAGCCGCCGCCGCTCAGCAACGCGATGCTGAAACGCTTTCATCCCGCCTGCGCACACTGGCCCGCAAAGAGCGCGCGTCCATCATCGTCATGAAAGAGTTCCCCGCCCAGTATCGCGGCACACTCCGCTGCTTCCTGGAGCGCGGCTTTACCCGTGTTCCCAGCATGCCGATGACCCGCCTCGATGTTTCTGACTACAAGGATTTCGACGATTATTTAGCGAAGGCGATAAAGAGCAAGAGGCGCAACGAATTCCGCCGCAAGTTCAAGGCCGCCGCGCAATCGGCGCCCATCGATATGGAAGTCGTTCCCGATGTTTCGGACGTAATAGACGAACTTTATTCGCTCTACCTTCAGGTGTACGGGCGATCGAAGATGCACTTCGAAAAGCTGACCAAAGAGTATTTCGTCCAACTTGGGCGTAGAATGCCCGACAAGACGCGTTTCTTCTTATGGCGGCAGAATGGGAAGCTTATCGCATTCTCGCTCTGCCTTGTGGAGGGCGACACCCTTTATGGCGAGTATATTGGGTTGGACTATTCCATAGCGCTCGACATTCATCTCTATTTCTATGTCATGCGCGATACAATTTCCTGGGCTATTGCCAACGGGTATAAGTCGATCGTGAGCAGCGGCCTAAGCTACGCTCCCAAGCTGCAGATGGCGCATGTCCTGGAGCCCCTGGATCTTTACGTCCGGCACACTTCCCCGCTTGCCAATCTTGTTATGAAGCGCGTGCTTCCCTTGCTTGAGCCGACAGGTGCGGAGCCGGCTTTGCAGCAATTCAAGAACTACAACGAGCTTTGGGCAGAGAACTCGCCGGCAGTCTAAACGCCATTCGACGCGCGCAGCCAATCGAGCGTGCGCTGTTCTGGATCTGGGTGGGCGACAACGTCGCTGACAACGGCGATGCTGTCTGCACCCGCTTCGAAGACGAGCGGCGCGCGCTCAAGGGTAATGCCGCCGATGGCCACAAGGGGGCGTTTGGCGAGCGCTTTCCATTCGGAGATCCTGGCTAAGCCTTGCGGCGCCCACGGCATGACTTTAAGCTTCGTTTCATAAATGGGGCCGAGTGCAACGTAATCCGGGTCTTCGCTGAGAGCGCGGTCAAGCTCATCATGGCTGTGGGTCGAGATGCCGAGCCTAAGCCCGGCGCGGCGGATCGCGTCCGTATCCGCGGTGTCGAGGTCGCCCTGGCCCAGATGGACGAAGCTTGCGCCGTAATCGATAGCCTCGCGCCAAAAATCGTTGACCACGAGCACGCAGTCAAGCTGGCGGCAAACGCGCAATGAGCGCACGATCTCCGGCGCGATAGAGGCCGCGGGGGTATCCTTCATGCGGAGCTGGATGAGCTTCACGCCGAGCCGCGCCAAGCGCTCCACCCAGCCTGCATGCGGCACAATCGGATAGAATCGAGGAAGCATAAGCGTTAATCCCGGAATGCGAGGCCGGCGACCGGCGTCGAAGGGCTTGCCATATCGCGCGGCGGCATCAACCCGGCCCGGTAGGCGAGCCGCCCCGCGGATATTGCCTGCGAGAACGCTTCGGCCATGAGAACTGGATCGCTAGCCTTTGCAATGGCCGTGTTGAGGAGGACGCCGTCATAGCCCAGCTCCATAGCCTGCGCGGCGTGTGACGGTGCGCCAAGCCCCGCGTCGACGATCAGGGGAGTGTCCGGGAAATAGGCACGCAAGCTTCGAAGGGCATAGGGGTTCATTATCCCGCGCGCCGTTCCAATAGGCGCTGCCCAGGGCATGAGCAGCTGACAGCCGGCACTGACCAGCCGCTCCGCAACGCTTAGGTCCTCTGTGCAATAGGGGAAGACTTTGAACCCATCCCGGCTTAGCGCGCCCGCTGCCTCCACGAGGCCGAACACATCGGGCTGAAGCGTGTCGTCATTGGCGATGACCTCGAGCTTGATCCAGTCGGTTTCGAACAGTTCGCGGGCCATTTGGGCCGTGGTAATCGCTTCGCGCGCAGTGTGGCAGCCCGCAGTGTTCGGGAGAATGCGGCGCCCAAGACTTTTTACAAGCTCCCAAAAGCGTTGGCCCGCGCCGGAACCCGAGCCGCTTTCGCGGCGCAAGGAAACGGTCAAGGCAGCGGGTCTCGCAGCTTCCGCGGCGCGCCGCAGAATATCGGGCGAAGGGTAAAGCGCTGTGCCAAGCAGAAGCCGCGACGGCAAGAAGCTCGCCATAAAGCGTCAGTCCCTCATCGCTATTGGGAATGTCCCTAAAAAGCTGCGCGTTCATGTTCACCCCCCCTGCCGCGGCGAAAGAAGCTCGATGGCATCGCCCTCGGCGAGGCTCACCGCGCCGCGCTGGCTCGCCGGCACGAACTCGCCGTTCCGGGCGGTCGCGATTACGGCTTCCCGAAACCCAAGCTCGCGGCATAGCTCGTCGAGGGTGCGCGCCTTGATGGTGCGAGCTTCACCATTCACCGTGATCTTCAAAGACAACTCCCTCGCGTAGGCTACCCTTCTCTATATAATCCGCGACAAGCTGCGCCAGTATGGGCGCGGCCAGAAATCCATTCCGGTAAAGGCCGTTTACGAAGATGCGCCGCCCGCGGACGACGATTTTCGGCGCGCCATCCGGGAAAGCCGGGCGCACGCCCGCGGCGAGGTCAACGATCCGCGCCTCGCCAAGTTCCGGTATAAGGGTGTAGGCGCAGGACAAAAGCTCCGCGGCAGAGCGCAAGGTTGCGGGGCCGCCCTCGGCGCATTCAACCGCGCTTGCGCCAATCCAGAAACGGTTCTGAGACAACGGGACAATGGTGAACGGGATGCGCGGGTGCAGGAGCCGGACCGGACGGTTTAGGCGGACATCGGGCGATTCGAGCACGATCCGCTCACCGCGTACGCCCCGCAGCGTTTTGAGTTCGCCACGCGCAGCAAGGCCGCGGCAATCGATAATCAAGCCGTCTCCTTCGCCTTCGTATGCGCGGGGGCAGAACTCTGAGCCAAGCTCGCGCGCCTGTTGCGCCAGAAATTCCATCGCGGGCAGTGGCTCGATGTGGCCCTCATCCGCGAAAAGCAGCCCTTCGCTGAAACGGCCTTCAAGGGCGGGTTCAAGCCGGGCAATAGCCTGGGCATCGAGCCGGCGGTAATTGGTGGCTACGCCGGCGAGCCGCTCGAACTCGGAGCGGTCGCGGGCGGACGCGACAACGAGCGTGCCAGCCATCGCCGTGCTGGGGTAATGCTCTTGCCAGAGCGGTAGCGATTCGATGCCGAGGATCCGCGCCGCGTCACGCCCGCCCCCGCAATAAGGGGCCAGCATCGCGCCTGCCAGCCGGCTCGCGGAGCGTCCGCCAGGAATGCCTGCTTCATCCCACAGGGTTACGCTATGACCGCGCTGCTGAAGCAGGAAGGCCTGCCAGAGGCCAACGATCCCAGCACCCGCGACATCTATTTTCGCCATGCCCATCATCTGAGGCAGGCGCACAAAAAAAGCAAGCAAGCGGCCAAATAGGATTGCACGTTCCTTGCGGGGGGCGCGGGGAACGCGATCACCGGAACTCGAAACCAGACCGGGTTTTTGGCTCGCCTGCTTGCTCGCACCGGTTAAGGGAATTGCGGCGCCCTTGCCGATGTTCTGTGTTTGTTCTAGCTCGATGGAGGCCTTGTGTCAAGCGGCTTTCGGTCGTAAAAGACATCCAATTTCCGGAGATCCGCTGTGACAGTGACCACCAAACCCTCATCCTTTATTGCGGCGCAGGCCCCTTTCCCCAAGACACTATCGGGCGGCTATCCGTCAACTCGGCTGAGGCGGCCGAGGCAGGCGGCGTGGTCGCGGGCGCTGGTTGCGGAGACTTCACTCTCGCCTTCAAACTTGATCTGGCCAATCTTTGTAGCAGATGGCAAAAAGGCGCAGCCGATTGCGTCCATGCCGGGGGTCGAGCGGCTTTCCATCGACCTTGCGGCCGCAGCGGCAGAGAAGGCGGCGGAGCTTGGCATTCCGGCGATTGCGCTTTTCCCTTACACGCAGCCGAAGCTTCGCGACGAGGCTGCGACGGAAGCTTTCAATCCCGAAAACCTCGTCTGCCGCACCGTCCGCGCGATCAAAGCGCGCGTGCCTAACATGGGCATTATCTGCGACGTAGCGCTCGATCCCTACACCAGCCACGGCCATGACGGCCTCATGACCGGCGGCGAAATTGCCAATGACGAAACGCTGGAAGCGCTGGTGCGCCAGGCGCTGGTGCAGGCCGAGGCCGGCTGCGATGTGCTTGCACCCTCCGATATGATGGACGGGCGCGTGGGCATGATTCGCCAGGCCCTCGAGGGACGCGGCTTCAAGAATACGCTAATCATGTCCTACGCGGCCAAATACGCGTCGGCGTTCTATGGGCCATTCCGCGATGCCGTCGGCTCTGCGGGGACGCTCAAGGGCGATAAGCGCACCTATCAGATGGACCCGGCGAATTCGGACGAGGCGTTGCGCGAGGTTGCGCTCGATCTCGCCGAGGGCGCGGATATGGTGATGGTAAAGCCCGGAATGCCCTATCTCGACATCGTGCGCCGCGTGCACGAAACCTTCCATGTGCCCACCTTCGTTTACCAGGTGTCGGGCGAGTACGCGATGCTGACGGCAGCCTTCCAGAACGGCTGGCTCTCCCGCGAGCGGTGCGTGCTCGAAAGCTTGCTAGCGTTCCGCCGCGCCGGCGCCGCGGGGATTCTCACCTATTTCGCTGTGGAGGCCGCAAGACTTTTGAAGGCGGGGTAGGGGTCAAACACGCTCGAATACTAAGCGGCTTCACGCAGCGTTTCTTGGCCGTTCTGGCGATCGAATTCCCAGAGCCATATTGCTTTCCGAAAATCCGCATAGACATTCAGCTCCGCTATTTGCTCCAAGCGGATACGCTCATCGCGCGCCTCAGGGCATTCAGCTACAATATGTTTGCGCCACCAATTGCCAAGGGTCCGCTTGATCTGATGAAAAGAGAAAAGGGCGCTCACGACCGGGCCTCCGCGACACGTGATGAAGAACTCTTTCAAAAAGATATCAGTGACCGGCTAACAACCTAATACGGCCGAAGGTTGCATTGTCCGAAAACATGAACCCGTCTCTGGGGGCAATCTCCTCTTCAGGTGGCCGGCTTAAGTCCTGACGGGCAAGCTCACCTATCAGCGCCTCAGGGGGAAGGCGAACTGCAGTGCAGGAGCTAGGCAGCCTTCCGCTTCTTTTCTTGGCCTTTAGGGCGATCGAATTCCCAAAACCAAATCGCTTTGCGGAAATCCGCATAAGCAGTGAGTTCCGCGGTTTGTTCTAAAAGGATCCGCTCTTGGCGCGCCTCTGGGCACTCATCTACGATATATTTGCCCCGCCAACTGCCCAAAGCCTTCTCCACCTGCGAAAGACGGCAGACTATGTTCACGCTCAACCTCCGCTTAAAAATGAGACAAAAAATTCGCTCGGAAAGTAGATGATACCGAATCCGGCTGAGTAATTCGCGTCCCGTCATCCCGGAACGGCGCTTGCGCCGTATCCGGGATCGTAAAAAACGCCGGCCTAAGTTCGTGACGATCCCGGATTGTATATTTCTGCAGGCTGACCTTTCCCGCCGCGAATCGGCGAAGGTTAGCCCATGAGACAGGGCGGCCGCCCTGTCTCATGGGCGGCGCGCGGCCGTATCCCGGATAGACCTTGCACGGTCCAGCCTAATCTTTGACCCGCGCCGCTCAAGTTCCGCGTCCATCCGAACGGTAGAAGGGCCTTGCACGGCCGCATACAATCCAGGAACACGGAATCGCATCAATGACTATGAACCCGGCGCACAATGCATTCAACCATATCGTCGCCTTCGATGTTGGCAAGGAGAGCCTGGCCGTCTGCATCCTGCCTGGCGATGAACGCCACAGCATTGCGAACAAACCCAAGGCGATCCGCAAGCTGCTCATGGCGCAGATGCGGCGCAATGCCAATTTAAGCCTCGGGCCCCTCCTCGTTGTCTGCGAGGCAACCGGCGGCTATGAGCGCCCTCTGCTTGAGATTTGCATCGAGCTTGGCCTGCCCGCCCACAAGGCCCATGGATCGCGCGTCCGGCACTTTGCCAAATATCTTGGCCTTATTGCCAAGACCGATCCGATCGATGCGCGTGCGCTCGCCCTCTACGGCTTGCAGACGGAGGGCTTGCGCCTTTATGTTCCGCTCACGCCCGAGCTTGCCGCCCTGGCCGCTTTGAAGGCCCGGCGGGACCAGATCCAAGCCATGCTGCTTGCCGAAACCAGCCGGCTCGAGCATGTCCGCCACCCAAGCGTGAGCCGCAGCCTCAAGGAGCATATCGCAAGCTTGCGCAAATCCCTGGCGGCTCTTGAGGCTCAAATCGCGGCGCATATCCAAGCCAGCGGGACGCTTGCCCGCAAGGCGGCCCTCATGCGCAGTTTGAAGAGCATCGGCCCGGGGACGGCCGCAGCCCTGCTTGCCTATATGCCGGAGCTTGGCACATTTAGCAGGGGCCAGGCAGCCTCAATGGCAGGCCTCGCTCCCTTCGACGATAAGAGCGGCAAATCAAGCCTTCCCTCCCATATCGAGGCAGGCCGGGCCATTGTCCGCAAGGCGCTTTACATGGCGGCGCTAACCGCCATCCGGCATAACCGCATTATGAAAAGCTTCGCCGAAAAACTCAGGCGGAACGGTAAGTGCGCCAAAGCGGCAATCACCGCCGTTATGCGCAAGCTCATCGTCACGCTCAACGCCATGCTCCGCTCAGGCGAGCCTTGGAAACACGCACAAACTGCTTGACCGGCAAGACGGTAGATTACGCCTTTGGCGTTTCCGGGATGACGCCAGCGGGCGAAGCGATCAAGCGGATCTGGTATGAGTCGTTATACCGGACACAAGCATAGGTTGTGTTTTTGCAAGAAAAATCGATAACACAGGAATCCTGCCTCTGCGAGAGTGAACGGCCTTCGTCAACGGCCAGCTTTGTAATACGAAAGCCGCGTACACGGCATGGCACAAATCAGGCAGCATACAGAGCAAGCCCGAGGAGAACACGCTGTGTTTTGGGAAATACTATTGCCGCTGCTTTCGATCTGGCTAGGATTTTTCGTCTTTGCCGAAGTCCGCGCAGCAAGGGAGAACGCTGCATTCAAAAAACGGCGGACGCGACCGGGCGGGCGTACTTAGGTCTTTAAGCAGTTTCATTGGCGGTAAGATTCGCAATCTCAGCCCGGCTGGGAATGCCGTCCCAGCCTCCTAAACGGGAGCATTTGATCGCCGCCGCCGCATTTGCGAAGCGGACCGCGCTTCTAGGCTCTTGCCCCTCGAGAATCGCCACCGCAAACGCACCGTGCCAGACGTCGCCTGCCCCGTTCGTTTCGACGGCGGCGACCTTGAACGCGGGCTCGTGGCAGATCCCGCCTTCTCCAATGAACCAGGCGCCGTTTTCTCCGTCTGTTACCGTGAGCCAGCCGGCCAAACCTGCTTGAAACTGCGCCAGCGCTTTGGGCAGCGCCTCTACGCCGCTGTACTCGCGCAAGGCGCGCGCCGAGAAGCCGATATGCGTGGCATTCGCAAGGATATCCGGCGATGCCATTCTGCGGTCGGCATCGAGAATGGCGGGCTTGCCAGCCTCGCGGGCCAAGCGGAAAAAATGGCTGGTTCCAGCCTCCCAATGGCTGTCTCCAAGCACGCCGTCAATATTGCCGGGCAGTTCCTTGGGAAGCCAGTCCGTGCCGCTCTCCATGTTAGGATCTTTGTAATTTACCAGCATCCGCTCGCCGCTTTTATCGATCATTACGGCCGAGACGGCGGAATGCCGCCCAGGCCAGCGCCGGACAAGCGAACAATCCACGCCTTCCTTTATGAGCTCAGCGGCGATAGCGGCTCCGAAGGTATCGTCGCCAACCCGCGCGGCCAAGGCCACGTTCACGCCGAGCCGCGCCGCGGTTACGGCAGCCGTCGCAGCCATGCCGCCGCCCTGAAGGGACAGACTTTTGGCCCTGTACTTCTGCGCAACTACCGGCAGCTCATCCAGAACGTAAACGCAATCCAAAATGGCCGCGCCTACCGCTAAGAGCGTTGTCATTTTTCATTCCCGCCCAGATTTCTCAGCGCCGGTAAACAGCCGCGGAATGCTGAGGTGACGGTTGGCGCTTCCCGGAGGCGCGCTACTGTGCGGTCCAGGCGCCGTCAACGGACAGCGAGGCGCCGCGGATCTGTGCGGCATACTCGCTGCAAAGAAAGGCGGCCAGTGCGCCGATCTGCTTGGGAGTCGCGAACTCTCCAGACGGCTGTTTCTCCTCCAAAAGCAGCTCCTTGGCCTTCGCCGCCGGAATATGGTCGCGTGCCGCCCAATCATCGATCTGCTTCTGGACAAGCGGTGTCAGGACCCAGCCCGGGCATATCGCATTGCAGGTGATGCCGGTTTTCGCTGTCTCCAGTGCGATCACCTTGGTCAGCCCGATAAGGCCATGCTTGGCGGCGACATAGGCGGACTTGTTCGCTGAAGCGACAAGCCCGTGCGCGGACGCGATGTTGATGATACGGCCCCAGTTCCGCGCCCGCATTTGCGCCATCACCGCTTGGCTGGCATGGAAGGCAGCCGACAGGTTGATCGCAAGGATGGCATCCCAGCGTGCAGCGGGAAACTCTCCAACGGGGGCAACATATTGAATTCCGGCATTATTGACGAGCACATCGACCCTGCCAAGCTCGTGCGTCGCGGCTTTGATGAGGCCTTCGATTTCCTCCGGCTTCGACATATCCGCGCCATTATAGGCGGTGCGGACACCGAAACTGCCTGAAATTTCAACCCGCAGCGCTTCAATGGCTGCCGCTTCGCCAAAGCCGTTCAGCATGACGTCCGCGCCCGCCTTTGCAAGGCAGCTTGCGATGCCAAGGCCGATGCCGCTCGTAGAGCCGGTGACGACGGCAACGCGGCCGTGAAGGAATTTATCTATCATTGTATCCTCCCTGTATGCAGCCGGGCTAGTGCGACGTCCCGCAATTTCCCGCACCCTTCGTGGCTGGGCGCTCGTATGCAATTGCGGGACATAAGCCACACTAGAGCTTTGAGTCTTCTAGCGTCCCTTCCGTCCGGATTGCCGTGCGAGGGTGCGGCAGGCGAACGGCAATCCGAGGCGGAACACTAGTATACGCCAACTAGATACTAGAAAGCGATGACTACAAATACCGCAGAGGGTCTTGATAGAGGTGGATTCGAAAATATCGTTATAAGAGACGGGGGAGCGGAGGGTGCTGAGTGAGCATAAATCAAACCAGCCCCTTTGCATCCGGGGCCGGTTTTTTGGCGAGGTTTAATGTGCGCGCGTTCTAACGGCCGCCGCCGGGCGGGCTGCATCCGGGTCGCGCGAAATACCCATGATGCCTAGAAGCTCCAGCCCTGGCTGTGTTCGCAGAATAAGTGCGGCGAGTAATCAACAGCAGGCGGTAAAAGCTATGCCGCACTAATAGCGTTCATGAAGCTTCTCCTAGTTTGAATTATATTCCCGATGACCGAGCTGGCAGTTTCCGGCTTTTGCTTAGTATGTTACTAACTATGGTAATGTAGTATTCTACAAAAGGTTTATTTGAATATTCGTTTAGTATGGTGGACATACCGAAAGATGACTTAAGCGAAATTTTAGGTAATACTGCTCAAGCTTTAGCTTGGTTGCATGGCAGAGTGGCCCTTGATTTTGGATGCCGATGGCGCGCAAATATGCTTCCTGTAAAATTCCAGTGGCGGAGTAGGAAATCCGATGAGAGCGCCCAAGCCTCGCAACTTCTATGTGCACTTCGCTGAGCTAACGACGCGGTGGATGGATAACGACGCATACGGCCATATCAATAATGTCGTGTATTATTCTTTCTTTGACACGGCGGTGAACGCCCATCTGATTTCATGCGGCTGTCTTGATATTCAAAACAGCGAAGCCATTGGCCTCGTCGTCGAAACCGGCTGCCAGTACTTCAAGCCCATCGCCTTCCCAGACGTCTTATCGGCGGGCCTGCGCGTGACGAAGCTCGGCGCCAGTAGCGTACGTTACGAAATCGGCATCTTCCTCAAGGACGATGAAAGCGCAGCTGCTGAGGGGCATTTCGTTCATGTCTACGTTGACAGAGCCCAGGGCAAGCCGATGCCAATTCCGGATAAGGTTAGGAAAGTGCTTTCCGCACTCATGCAGTAGCGCGTGCCCGGCCTCGGACTGCAATTGCGTGCCTGGAACTTTTCATATCCCCTTTTTTTGAGCCTTCAAGGGTTGGGCCTATATGCCTTCGCATCAGGAGACGGGTAATGCGATTTCTTCTTCTTGCGGGAGCGTTCCTAGCCGCCACCCCACTCCTGTCAAAGCTGATAGCCGCCCCGCCAGGGGATGCAGTCCGAAAACCAAGCCTCGAAGATTGCCCTCCGCCGATGGATGCAAGCCCCAAACGCAGCGCTGAAGATTGCCCTTCGCCGGGATTTACGCTGAAACATTTCAAGGAAATTCTGCTTGCCGTATGGCATGGGATGAGCGACCACGGCGACAGCCTTCTAGCCGCAGGCGTGGCCTTCTATGCTCTTTTTGCAATTTTTCCTGCACTTGGCGCGGCGACCTGGATTTTTGGGCTGCTTGCAAACCCCAAGACCATCCACGATCAACTAGAGAACTTGAGGAGTATACTTCCCGCGGAAGCTTGGCAGGTCATCAACCGGCAGCTCGTCGCGCTGACCTCACAGTCCACCTCGCTTTCCCTTGCGGGCATTGGCAGCCTGTTGGTGGCCCTTTACTCGGCCAGGCTTGCAGCCTCGTCAATGATGCAGGCGCTGAACAGCGTCTTCGGCGTTAAGGAAACTCGCAGTTTCCTTGTAACAAACGGACTCGCTATCCTTTTCACTATCGTGGGGATTGCGATCCTGCTTATCGCGGTGGGGGTCCTCGTTGGAGTCCCTATCTTTTTTAGCTATGTGGGCATAAAAGGCTCTGTCGCCGCGGATATAATCCGCTACGCCCGGTGGCCGGCTCTCGCTATCATAATGGCGCTGGCGCTTGCGCTGACATACCGGTTCGGGCCGGACCGGGAGAATGCCTGCTGGAAGTGGCTGAGCTGGGGGTCGGGAGCTGCGACGGCGCTGTGGCTGCTCGTTTCCTACGGATTCTCCTGGTATGTTTCCGCCTTCAATTCGTACGACAAGATCTATGGCTCCATCGGAGCGGTCGTCATCCTCTTGTTCTGGTTTTGGCTGACTGCTTTCATCGGCCTGCTGGGCGCGGAACTCGACAATGCCATCGAGCGCAAGGCCGGGGTCTCACCCGCCGGGTCCCAGTTTGGGGCGAAGGCTTAGCCAGGGGTGAGCGCCCCTAACCCAGCCCGGGAACGCGATGTCCAGTGCGACGCGCCCGTGCTTCCTCGCGGGCGCATAAGGTTGTTCCGATCGTCCACGAAGCCGGTTGGCTCGCGTGGGTTTTCGCGGAATGCTGTGCTTGCGCTTTATAATGCGGTTGCAATGCATTACATGAGCTGAGCGCCACGGGGCGCTATTTTAATTTGGCTCGCTGTGTGATGCAAATATCTAAAAAACAACCCCTGGACGCGCCGAAAATCGGCTTTGTAAGCCTTGGCTGCGCAAAGGCACTGGTGGACTCGGAGCGGATACTGACGCGCCTTCGCACCGAGGGTTATGCGATTTCGCCAAGCTATGACGGGGCGGAAATCGTGGTCGTAAACACCTGCGGATTTCTGGACAGCGCCAAGGCCGAAAGCCTCGAAGCGATCGGCGAGGCGATGACGGAGAACGGGCGCGTGATCGTGACCGGCTGTTTCGGCGTCGAGGATAAGCGCATCCGGGAGGCCTTCCCGGACGTGCTTGCCGTGACCGGCCCGCACCAATACGACGCCGTCATGAACGCGATACACGCGGCAGCCCCGGCCCCGCATGCGCCTTTCCTCGATCTTGTGCCGCGCGCCGGACTTAGGCTGACACCGCCGCATTACGCCTATTTGAAAATTTCCGAAGGCTGCAACAACCGCTGCTCCTTCTGCATTATTCCGAGCCTGCGCGGGGACCTTGTAAGCAGGCAAGCTGGCGATGTGCTCGCCGAAGCCGAAGCGCTCGCGGCGCAAGGCGTGAAGGAGCTGCTCGTCATCAGTCAGGACACGAGCGCGTATGGCGTAGACCTTAAATATGAAGAAAGCGCCTGGCGCGGGGCGGCGGTCAGGGCGCGGCTCTTCGAGCTTGCGGACGCGCTCGGCGAGCTAGGGGTGTGGGTGCGCCTGCACTACGTCTATCCCTACCCGCATGTGGACGAGGTCCTGCCATTGATGGCGGAAGGGAAAATCCTGCCCTATCTCGACATTCCCTTTCAGCACGCCTCGCCCTCTGTGTTGAAGGCGATGCGCCGGCCTGCGAACCAGGAGAAGACCCTGGAGCGGATCGGGCGCTGGCGGGCGATGTGCCCGGATCTAGGCTTGCGCTCGACTTTCATCGTGGGTTTCCCGGGCGAAACCGAAGAGGACTTTGCATTTCTGCTCGATTGGCTGCGCGAGGCTCGCCTCACGCGGGTCGGCTGCTTCAAATACGAGAACGTAGAGGGCGCCGCGAGCAGGGCGCTCGATGGGCATGTGCCGGAGGAGGTGAAGGCCGAGCGCTATGAGCGGTTCATGGCTGTGCAGCGCGAAGTGAGCGCCGGGGTTTTAGCGTCTCAACTAGGCAAGACCATCGAGGTGCTGATCGACGAGGTAGACGAGGAAGGCGCGACCGGCCGGAGCGCGTGGGATGCCCCGGAGATTGATGGCTCTGTTTTCATCGGGGGCGGGGCAGGCATAAAGCCGGGCGATATCGTCCGTGTAAGAATTACAGACTCCGATGAATACGATCTTTGGGCGGAGCCGGCCGCTCAATGAAGAGGTTTCATGAGTTCAGAGCACATTCATCCCCTTGAGGATTACCGGCACGAGCACGTGTTCCTTGGGCCGCTCCACGACGAGAACGCGAAGCGCGTCTGGATCGTTGTTGCCCTAACCGCTGTCATGATGACCGCCGAAATCGTGGGCGGTTCGCTGCTCGGCTCGCTGGCTCTCGTCGCCGACGGATGGCATATGTCCACGCACGCCGCAGCGCTGACGATCTCGGCGCTGGCCTATTATTTCGCCCGCCGCCACGTCCACGACGACCGTTTTTCCTTCGGCACCGGCAAGCTCGGCGACCTCGCGAGTTTCACGAGCGCAATCATCCTCGGCATGATCGCACTTCTCATCGGCTATGAAAGCGTGGTTCGCCTACTGAATCCCGTGGCGATCATTTACGATGAGGCAATCGCCATCGCGGCGCTTGGCCTTGGCGTGAACCTCGTGAGCGCGTGGCTACTCCGCGGCGGTCATGCGCACGATCATCATTATCATCATCATCACGGCCATGACAACAGCAGCCCCGATCTGCACGATCGCGATCTCAATCTGCGCGCAGCCTATGTTCATGTCCTCGCCGATGCGGTCGTATCGCTTTTGGCGATTGGCGGACTTTTGACCGCGAAACTCGCGGGCTGGCCGTTCATGGACCCCGTCGTCGGGCTCGCAGGCACCGCTGTCATCTTGAGCTGGTCCGTTGGATTGGCGCGGCACTCGGGCGGTATCCTGGTCGATTCCGTGCCCGACCGGGGGCTTGCGGAAGAGATGCGCATAAAGCTCGAAGCCGGCGGCGATGCCGTCTCGGACTTGCATTTGTGGCGCATCGGCCCGGGGCATTATGCAGCCATGGTGTCGATCCTTTCGGGCGATCCGAAGCCTCCACAGGCCTATAAGGACAAGCTGGCTGGGCTTCCAAAGCTGAGCCACGTCACCATCGAGGTCGAACGCTGCCCCGGCTGCGCGAACTGACGCAAACCCCGTTTCGCCGTGGATGCCTGGAAGTTCCTCCTTGCGTTAGCTTGTTATTCGAACGGCCTATAGCCCCGGGAAGAAGAGCGTGCTTCTTGCTGCACCCGGTTTTTAACGCTGCTGCAGGGTGGCCCTTGCGGCATTGGCGACATCGCAGTATTGTCACAAGTATTGAACAAATATTTCGAGGATTTTATTTTACCTTTTCAAACTCATTCTTGAGGGAGGAATAAATGCTCACCCACAGGTGGGATGAAAGTTTTAGCGTTGGCGTAAGAATAATGGACCTTGAGCATAAACGCCTCTGCTCCCTATTCGGCCGGCTGTTGAGCGGCTTGAACTGCGGAGACAAGGAAAACCTGCTTAAGATTTTAGATAATCTTGTTGAAAAGGCTGCAAACCACTTCGCACATGAAGAACGCCTGCTGCGCTTGACCGATTTTGCCGCTGCGCGGCTACATGAACGGGAGCATGCGCAGTTTTTGCATAGAATTCGGGCGGTTCAGCTCGGCTTGCGAGCCGGGGATGCGAGTGCACTTTCGACAGAGGTGGTGCACAGTCTTTGCGATTGGCTCGAACAGCACATCAAGGACCGTGACAAGGAATTTGGCGCGCATCTCAACCTGCGCGGAATCCGCTAGGCGGCGCCCTTTATTTTCCACATCTCCTGCGTTCGAGCCAATATCCCGGCGTAAGGCGAAAGAGGACGAGATCGGTGTTATTAAGCCCTTCGGCAGGAACGCATCCGCAAAAAATTGGGGCAGGGCCGGATTTGAGGCGAAGTAAATCTGCGTGGAAGCGTTGACCGGCGCAGGGCCTTCGCTTATCTGCTGAGAATGCCCAAATTGCCTATAATAAAGCTGCCCGATCCTATCTTGCGCGAGAAGTCGCTGCCGGTGGAAACCGTCGATGCGGAAGTGCGCGCGTTCCTTAACAATATGCTCGAAACCATGTACGCGGCGCCCGGCATCGGGCTTGCCGCGGTACAGGTTGGCGTCTTGCGCCGCATGCTGGTCGTGGACATCGCACGCGGCGAGGACGAGCCCAAGAAGCCGATGATGCTCATCAACCCCGAAATCGTCTCGACGAGCGATACGCCGCGCGTGCATGAAGAAGGCTGCCTGTCGATCCCGGAGATGTATGCGGAGGTGGAACGGCCGGCCTCGGTGCGCGTGCGGTACGTCGACATCGAAGGTAAGCTGCGCGAGGAAGATTTCGAGGATTTGCTGGCAACCGTCGTTCAGCATGAGATCGATCACCTGAACGGCCTCTTGTTCATCGATTACCTCTCGCGGCTCAAGCGCGATCTTTTGGTGAAGAAATTCTACAAGGCGCAGAAGGAAAAGGCGGCGGCGCTTTAAGACCGCCGCGCCTCATGTCCCTTATGGTGACGCTCTCGCTAGCCGGCTCGGAGAACCGAGCAATGCGCGAAGCGGACCCTGCATCAGCGCCAGGCGGTAACTGCGATAATCCTCCGCATCCATTGCATGCTGAACCGGCTGTCCGGCCTCGGCCTTCACGATGATTTGCGGGCCGAGCAGGACGGTCGAGCCAAGGCCGGCGTAGACATATCTGTCGCCAAAGCTTTCCTTCAAAATAGCAAAAGGGCGCTCGCCGGTGCAATGGGAAGGAACAATATAGTCCACCTTCCAATGATCATGAAGCGATGCGGCGATGGCCTTGACCTGGTCGTCCTTGGCGGGGAACAAATGCAGACCACCGAGAATGAGATGAATCGGCTTCCCGGTCGCCGCCTTCGTTGCTTCTACGATCGCTTCAATGGTTGGATGGCTGCAACCTACGATGAGAACGATACCGTCAGGCGTGTCGATTGCCAGCGAAATTTCCCTCAGCTCAAAGTCTGTGCCCCATTTGCCATTCAACGGTATGAGGTGAAAGCCGGGCGCGATTTCGGTTGTCTTGCTCACCCATGAGAAGTTCGCATCGGGCCAAGGGCTGCCGAAGCGGAGCTGCTCTGGCGGGTTCCCGCCGAAATACCGCATCTCGGGCGGCAACGCATCATCGCGCGGGTAGAATGTGCCGGGCAGCGCCGCACCGAATACGCCGAAGTTTTCCTGCGGGGCATAGATCTTGACCGAAGGGTTGACCTTCAGAAGATAGTTCAGGCCGCTCGTATGATCGCCATGACGGTGGGAGACAATGGCGAAGTCGAGCTTCGTGAGGTCTATGCCCTTCGTTTGCACGTTATGCGCAAAAATCTCAGCGTTATTGCCTGTATCGAATAATATTTTCTTGCCGCCATATTCGATGAGAGCAGAAAAACCCCAGTCTTTCCTCATAGCCGGGTTCTTGCCGAATGCGTCGTAAAGGATTGTTACTTGTGCCGCGTCCCGCCCGGAATGCTCTGGAACGGGGGCCTGTGCGCCAGCTGGAGAAGCCCATAGTCCGAGCATGCAAGAGCCTATCAACCCTTGAATGACGAATTGCTTGAGGATCATGACGTTCTCCAATCGCGAACCGTCCGAGCCCCACCCTGAATTAAAGTTTTACACCCGGCCGGAAGCTATGGATATTGGTTTCCGGCTTCCTCGCCTCCAATGCGCAGCCGCAGTAAATCGAACATTACCCGGCTTAGCGCATACGAAAGCATCGAATGCAGGGGCAAACGGTCACGCTCCCGTTCGCTTCTCCGCCCGGTCCTGGAGCTGCCTGCGGGCAGTCTTGAACGCATCGCGGATCGTCACGTAAACGTCTTCGTGCGCGCCGGTTGCGGCCGGTTCCCGGCTTACCGCAACATCGGGCGCTTCGGGAACAACCAGATGGATGCGGACGTGAAAAGTATCGCCCTTGTGATGGCGGCGCTGCGGCTTGGCGATGACGACGCTGGCGCTCACGATGCGGTCATGAAATTGCTCGAGCTTATCTACTTCTTCCCTGACGCGCGCCTCAACGGCGTCCGAATGCTCCACGCCGTCGAAGGCAACTTTAAGTGGAACTTGCATGGTCTAACCTCTTCAAAGAGTAGAATGCGGCTTGAGAGAATCTCTAGCCCTGACCGTATCAACCCCATATTGCGCTCACAACCGGCGCGGGCTTTCCTTGATATTGGTCAATATGTTGCGATGGTAGAAGCGAACCTCGCTTTTGGCCTAGTGCATTGACGCGGAGGGAACACAGATAGAGGAAACGCAGGCGCGTATTCAGCCGCCGCCAGGCCGCGATCCTGTCCGCCCGCGTGCCGGAGCCCGGCGGGTGTTGTGGTTCCCCGGTGGCGTAGAGGCCTGGGAAGCGGCTGGATACGCACTGCTTCCAGCCGCGCCAGAAGCGGTGCCGATAGTAGAACCGTGACAAAAGTCCCCGCACTTGAACCAGATGCAGGCTTTGTCGAGCGGCAAGCCGGTCCGCGTTTGGAACAGTCCAAAGCATAAAGCATTACCGAGGTCCTGAGCGGTTTTGCAGCGACGCCCCAAATGAGCGCTTCGCGCGAGAGCTTCGCCCAAGATCCGAATAAATCGGGACGGGCCCAGCGTTCCAATGAGCGCCGTCGCGCCAGTTCAATCAACGCGGGAGAACTCCTATGGCTGCGGCAATGAGAGAAGAAGGCGACAGCCTTGGTGTGGTTGAGGTGCCTGCCAATAAGTTGTGGGGCGCGCAAACCCAGCGTTCTCTGGAGCATTTCAGCATTGGCAGCGACTTGATACCGCGCGAGATGATTGCCGCCTACGCGACCCTAAAAAAAGCCGCCGCCACCGCGAACCACGCCAGCAAGCGGCTCGAGGATCAGCGTTATAGACTGGTGGTGCACGTATGCGATGAAATCCTGAGCGGGCAGCACCATGACATGTTCCCGCTGCATGTCTGGATGACGGGCAGCGGGACCCAATTCAATATGAACGTCAATGAGGTGATTGCGAACCGGTGCAGTCAACTTGCAGGCACCCCGCTTGGGAGCAAGACGCCGGTCCATCCGAACGATCACGTAAACATGGCGCAGTCCTCGAACGACACCTTTCCGTCGGCGATGAATATCGCGGCTGCCGTCAACGTGAAGCAGCGGCTCGTTCCGGCCGTTCAAGCCTTGCGCGATGTGATCGCCAACAAGGCGCAACTCTGGAAGGATATCGTCAAGATCGGGCGCACCCATATGCAGGACGCCACCCCGCTGACATTGGGACAGGAATGGTCCGGTTACGCCGGAATGCTTTCCGACGATCTGGAGCGCATCCAGGGCGCCTTAACGGGAGTCTACCGGCTGGCACTTGGCGGCACGGCGGTCGGGACCGGAATCAACTCGGCCCCAGGCTTTGGCGAAGCCGCCGCAGTCGAGGTCGCCCGCCTCACCGGTTTGCCATTTGTCGCCGCACCGAACAAATTCGCGGTGCAGGGCGCGCACGACGCGCTTGTGCATCTGTCGGGCACGCTGCGCACGCTTGCGGTATCGCTTTACAAGATCGCCAACGACATCCGCCTGATGTCCTGCGGGCCGCGCGCAGGTTTTGCCGAGCTCATAATACCCGAGAACGAACCGGGCTCCTCGATCATGCCGGGCAAGGTCAATCCGACGCAGTGCGAAGCGCTCGCCATGATCGCGGTGCAGGTGATGGCCAACGATGTCGCCGTTGGCTTTGGCGGGGCAGGGGGCTATCTCGAAATGAATGTTTACAAGCCGCTGATGATCTTCAACATCATGCAATCCATTACGATTCTCAGCGATGGCTGCGTAAATTTCCGGAAGTTTCTGGTCGAGGGCACCAAGCCCAATTTGAAGAAGATCAACGAGTATGTCGAACGGTCGCTCATGCTGGTGACGGCGCTTTCGCCCGTCATCGGCTACGACAAAGCCTCGAAAATCGCGCACTACGCGATGGACAACGATCTGACCCTCAAGGCCGCGGCCTTGAACCTCGGTTTTGTCAGCGAGGCCGAATTCGACCGCGTGGTCGATCCAGCGAAGATGGTCAACCCTTACGTTGCACAGGCCGGCTGATGGAAACGAGACCGTCTTCCCGGAAAACGCTTTGGCGTTATTCCGGGATCGTAAAAAACACCGGCCTGAGTTTGTAAAGGTCCCGGACACCGCCTGCAGCGGTTCCGGGATGACGCCACTGATTAGCGGGGAAACGGAACTACCAAGCAAAGGAGGCGCACATGCCGAACTCTAAGCGTGGAATCGAAGTGCTCGGGGACCCTTCACTCAATAAATCAACGGCCTTCACCGAGGAAGAAAAGCAATCTTTGGGTATCGTGGGCTTGGTCCCCGACGTCACCGAGAGCGAAGACCTGCAATTAAGCCGGGTGATGATGCAACTGGGCCATAAGACCACCGATCTCGACCGCTACATCTACCTTGTCAATCTCCTCGATCATAACGAGACGCTATTCTACCGCACCGTCATGTCCGATCCGGCCCGGTTCCTGCCTATTGTCTACGATCCAACCATCGGCGAAGCTTGCCTCAAATTCGGTCACATCTACCGCCAGCCACGCGGCATGTATCTCTCGATGACCCGGCGCGGCAAGGTCAAGCAGGTCTTGAAGAACTGGCCGCAAAAGGACGTTCGCTTCATCTGCGTCACTGACGGGGGCCGAATTCTTGGCCTCGGCGATCTTGGCGCAAACGGCGCCGGCATTCCTATCGGCAAGCTAGAGCTGTACACGGCTTGCGCAGGCGTGCCGCCGCAATACCTCCTGCCGATGTATCTCGACGCCGGCACCAACAATGAGCAGTATCTGCACGATCCGCTGTATTTGGGCATGCGGAGGACGCGCCCGCCGTCCGCGGAACTTTATTCTTTCGTGGACGAGTTCTTCGAAGCCGTGCAGGAGGTGTTCCCGAAGTGCTGCATTCACTTTGAGGATTGGACCGGTTCCGATGCCGTCCACCTGCTTGAGCGCTACCGGGACAAGTACTGCGTCTATAATGACGACGTGCAAGGCACCGCGGGAATAGTGCTGGCTGGCATGATCAACGCTGCCAAGATCAAAGGCACAAAGCTAAGCGATGAGAAATATTTGTTCCTTGGTGCGGGCTCGGCGGCAATTGGCCTTGCCGGCCTTCTCTGCTCGGCATTGGTGAAAGAAGGGCTGAGCCTCGAGCAGGCGCAATCGCGCGTCTACATGTTCGATGTCAATGGGTTGCTGGAGACGACTCGGAAGGACCTATTTGATTTTCAAAGGCCCTACGCCCACAAGCATGCGCCAACGCGCGACTTCGTAGCTGCAATCGAGAGCATCAGGCCAACAACCATCATCGGTGTCAGCACGGTTGGCGGAGCCTTCACGAAGGAGGTCATCGAGGCCATGTCGCGCCTCAACGAGCGCCCCGTGATCATGGCGCTTTCTAACCCGACCGAGCATGCTGAATGCACGCCTGAGCAGGCCTATACCTGGTCGAAGGGGAAAGCCATCTACGCGGCCGGCGTCCAGTTCCCGCCGGTCCATCTCAACGGCCAAACGTTCCTGCCGGGGCAGGCGAACAACTTCTACATCTTCCCGGCCGTCGGCATGGCTATCTTTGCGACACAGGCCTCTCGTGTCACCGATGAGATGTTCATCGAGTCTGCGCGAGCCGTGGCGGACCAGGTGCCGGCCAACTTGCTAAATCAAGGCCTCCTCTACCCGCTGCAGTCGAACATTCTTGAGACTGAGATCCAGACGGCTGCTCGAGTGGCGAAGCTTGTCTTCGATTCGGGGCTGGCCCGCGTGAAGCGCCCGGGCGATATGCTCGCGTTTATCCGCAGCCATGTCTACAGGCCGGTCTATTCGCCGCTGATCCAGGCGAAGAAAGCGGCCTGACGGGCCGGTGACGCGGCGGGGAACGCCCTGCCGCTAGTCCCGTCAGTCGATCTCGTGAGCGGGCACGCGTTCGGTGCTGCCAGCGGGAGCGGCGCGAAGATATTGAACGGGCCAGGGCATGGGGTAACCAAGCTCCTGCGCCGCGTGCAAAGGCCAATAGGGATTGCGCAGCAGCTCGCGCGCCAAGAGAACGAAGTCGGCTTGGCCAGTGCGCACCACGTGGTCGGCCTGCGCGGCTGAGGTAATCATGCCCACGGTTGAGGTGGGGATGCCCGCTTCCCGCCTGATCTGCTCCGCGAAGGGCGTCTGATAGCCGGAACCGGCCGGTATCACCGCCCGCTCGACATTTCCTCCGGATGAAACGTCGATGAGATCGGTCCCTAGCGTTTTCAGCGCTCGGGCCAGCTCGACCGATTGCTCTGCGTCCCATCCGCCTTCGGTCCAATCGGTGGCCGAGATGCGGACGAAGACCGGGCAGCGCTCGGGCAGCGCCCTGCGCACCGCGGTAACCGTCTCGCGCAAGAAGCGGGTCCGGTTCTCGAAGGAGCCGCCGTAATCATCCGCGCGCCGGTTGCTGAGCGGCGACAGGAACTCGTGCAAGAGATAACCGTGTGCGGCATGAATCTCGATAACCCGAAACCCGGCGCGATAAGCCCGCGCCGCCGCGACCGCGAATGCCTCCCGCACCGCATGGATATCGCTCACGGTCATTTCGCGAGGGCTGGCATAGCTCTCCGAGAAGGCGAGGGAGCTCGGCCCAATGGGCTGCCAGCCGCCCTCCGCCACGCTCACGGCCCCTTTGCCGGACCATGGCCGGTACGTGCTTGCCTTGCGGCCGGCATGCGCAAGCTGTATGCCCGCAATTGCCCCCTGCGCGGCGATGAAGTTCGTAATGCGCTCAAGCGGCTCAAAATGCGCTTCGCTCCACACGCCCAGATCCTCCGGCGAAATCCGCCCCTCCGGCGTAACAGCGGCGGCTTCGGTGAAGACCAGCGCCGCGCCGCCAACAGCCCTCGATCCGAGATGGACGAAATGCCATTCGTTTGCGCGTCCGTCTTCGCAAGAGTATTGGCACATCGGTGAAACACCGATGCGGTTCGGGAAGACCACGTCACGCAAGCGAAGCTCGCTCAACAAGTGCGCCATGCGAATGCCTTTCGGATTTATGCCCCAGTCTCTTCTGGCGGACTCTAGGAAGGATTGCTGACCTGTTCAAGCGGGTCTGTTGCCGGAGCCACCCCGGCCCTTCCGCCGTTTGCCTCTCAGTCACGCCGCTGTTCAAGGGAGCAAGCTTGTATTTCTTCGCCTTGGCTGCCGATTACGACGGCACGATCGCACATGACGGCACCGTCGACGACGCCACCTGTAACGCTCTGAAAAAACTGAAGGAGAGCGGGCGCCGGCTGGTTCTCGTGACCGGGCGCGAGCTTGAAGACCTCAAGCGCGCCTTCCCTGCCCATCCGCTGTTCGACCGCATTGTGGCTGAGAACGGCGCGGTGGTCTACGATCCTGCAACGCGCCAGGAGCGTTTGCTGGCTCCGCCGCTCGCCCGCGGCTTTCGTGGAGGCGCTGAAGCAGCGCAAGGTTGAGCCGCTTTCGGTTGGACTGCATCGTTGCGACCTGGGAGCCGAACGAGACTGCTGTCCCTGAAGTCATGCGCGATCAGGGCCTTGAGTTGCAAATCACCTTCAACAAGGGCGCAGTCATGGTACCAGAACGCGGTTGATATGGTGCCGCCCCTCATGGCCGGGCATGACCTACGCGCGTTAATTTCGGGTATGCGAGACCAATCGAACGCAACACCCCGCTATTTCCAGAATGGGCCGCTCCCTTTAAGCCGCCGCCACGCCTTGGGTGCGCGCTCCCAAACCTCCGGAACTTTCGCCTCGTGTTTGCCTAGCACCAGGCCTGCCGCGATCAGCGCCGCAGGCTCGTCACAATGCGTGGCAGCGATATCGCGCAGCTGGCCCGCCATTCTAACGTCATTCACATAGCCAAAAACGTCCTGAAGCCGCTTTAGCCGCTTGATGAAAGGCTTCACCTTCGCTTTTGGGAAGAGCGGAGCCAGGAACTCGGAGGTGTAGCGTAGCTTCTTGAGCGATTTCCGTATCTTATGCTGCTCTGCGCCCTCCAGGCTTTCAATCCGCCTGCCGAGCTTCACATTCTTTTTCCACCGCTTTTGCAGAACCTTATCCGCGTAGTTTTCCACAGGTTTTTGCAGCGCCGGGTCCCTTTCGAGCATCGCGGGCCAAAGCGTCATGCTTAGCAAAAGGCGCGTCCAGGCCTCGCTTGTTGCGGCCTGCCTTGCCTTTTCTCGCATCGCGGTGCGATGCGCGTTAAGGGCACCCAAGAGCGCTTCGAAGCCCGGTTCGCGGGGGGGATTGCCGGCAACGGGGGCATAGATATCCGCGATTAGCACATCGGCGTCGCGAAGCCGCCCCACGGCCCGTGCGATCTTTTGCGCATCGGCTTCGAGCTGTTGCAGCTTTGGCGAGCCAGTGAGAACTTTAAGAGCGCGCTGCGCGCTGCGAAGGCGCGTAAGCCCGACGCGCAGCTGGTGGGCGGCCTCCGGTTCATCCGTTTCAAGTAGCGCCGCCTTGTTCTTGACGATTTGCTCCCGCGCTGAACTCAAAATCCGCGCGAAGGCTTCGCCGCAGGTCTGGCCTTTTTCTATGCCGGGCGGCTCGGCATGGACCGGCTCGATCTTCCTGGCGGGGCTTGTCTTGAGCAGGAGCCGGTACCCTTTCTCGGCCTTTGACATTGGTGCGGGCTTGACGGCACTTTTGGCGAAAAGCGCCTGGGCGGTCAGCAGCAGGTCCTTCGGGCTGCCTTTGATAAGCTCAAGCTCTGCCTCGCAGATTTCGCTGCGGCGGTTCAGGGCGACCGCTTCGCCCATGTCCAAGGCGACTTCGATTTCGCTACTGCCCCGGCGAAGCTTATGGGTGGTGCGCGTGACGACGGTCTCGAAAGCCTTCGTCAGAACAGATCCCTTTATCGCTTTGCGAACCATCCGCCGGACGCGCTTGTCGTGAATGCGGCCGGGGCTTGGCTGGGCATCGTCGAGCCTGTCCTCAATCTCAATAGGATTCGATAAGCCTCCATTAAGCTCGGTGTCGAGTTTGACGGTCTGGATATGGCTCCGGCCAATATTGCGGACGCGCAACGAAATGCCCCCATCGTGCAGCTTATGATCGGGCGTGTCGTAATAGATGGATCTCAGCGTCTTTCGCGAAGACGCACCGGCAGACTTGAGCTTAGGATTGCCGGCGAGCTGCTGTAGCTCCTCCCCGGTGAGGTCGAGCTTCAGTTCGAATTCGCGGTTGGGCTGGGGCATGGCGGAAACTCTACACGAAATTAGAGAACAAGAAGTTCCGCGATAAGGTTCCGGGCCGAGCCCCCTTGTCATGGCCGGGCAGACCCGGCCATCCACTTCATAGATGAAGGTTCCCGCTTGTTATCTTGCACGGCATAAGGTGCCGCCGTGACAACTTAGATGCCTTCGCAGTCTCGGGCGGCGGCAGGCAGGCCTTTAATATACGGCGTCCGCCGGTTGCATTATCTCTGCTTCAGCATCGCCGGAGCAGATCCCCATCTGTTCCAAGGCATCTTCCAAGTAGTCTGGAAGGAGCGGAAGGCTCAAGAGATAGGCGGGCGTATTCGAGCCATGCTCTGCCCTGGCGGCTGCAATGGCCTCGGCGATCTCGCCCGGAGCGTAGGTGCCCCGTCCGATCCAGGCAAGCGCCAGAAGGCTTGCTTGCTCGCCTTCGTTCAGCGCCTCCAGGAACTCCTTGAGCTCTTGTCTCGCGGCATCGCCGCCTAAGTCCTCCCGAATTGCATCCTGACCGTCATCCGCGCCTGCCGAATCGGGATCGGCATCCTCATCCCAGGACTCCCCCTCAACGCCGGGCTCTCGCGAGCGGAGAATTACATGCGCCACTTTGCCGGGCGAAATTTCCAGCATTTCATCCAAGTTTTGCATACTATCTTTCTTGCCCCAGATGAGCTCGGATTTCCTCGAACACACGATGGAACATCGCGGGCGTTAACCTGCCCGTATTAGTATTATATCTTGAACAGTGGTAGCAGCCGAAAAGCTTGCGGCCGCCGCCTATATCAACAGCTTCCCCGTGCCCGAATTTATAGTGCGACGGTTTTAGGCCGGTAGCCCGAATCACTGTATCAAAGGCTATTTTCCCAAGCGCCAGTATCGCCCGCAAAGGCCGCATTTCGGTCAGCTCGGCGCCGAGGAACCCCCTGCAGGCCGCGATTTCATCGGGAAGCGGCTTGTTTTCGGGCGGGACACACCGCACCGCATTGGTGATTCGGCATCCTTTGAGGACGAGGCCGTCGTCTACGCGCTCTCCATAGGTTCCACTGGCGAAGCCGTAGCGCAGGAGCGTCTCGTAAAGCAGGATGCCCGCATGGTCGCCCGTGAAGGGCCGCCCGGTGCGGTTGGCGCCTCTAAGGCCGGGGGCTAACCCCACGATCAGCAGCTCCGCATCCGGCGGCCCGAAGGATGGCACCGGTGCGTTGAACCAGCCGGGGTATTTGGCCCGATTCGCCTCGCGAAAGTTCACGAGCCTCGGACAGAAAGGACAGTCCCGCTGCGGCTCGCCCCGGCCGCGAGCCAAAGGCGCTTCGGAAAGGGCGTCCGAAGGCGCCGCCTGGGCTGTCACGGCGGCCGGGCCGTTTATTCGGCGTCGGCTGGAACTTCACGCGCAATAGCTGCAGCGCTCATACGCTCGTGCATCCTTTGCTCGTGAATATGGGCTTGATATTCGCGCCCGTTCTCCGGCCGCTGCGTCCGGCATATGTCCTTCTGCAAGTCGGCCAGATCGATGAACTGATCGGCTTGGCGGCGAAGCTCATCGGCAACCATCGGCGGCTGCGTGGTGAGGGTAGACACGACGCTGACGCGCTTACCTTTATGCTGCAACGCCTCCACAAGGGTGCGGAAGTCGCCATCGCCGGAGAACAGCACGATATGGTCGAGGTGTTCGGCGAGTTCCATAGCATCGACCGCAAGCTCGATGTCCATGTTTCCCTTGATCTTGCGCCGGCCGGAAGCGTCCGTGAACTCTTTGGTAGGCTTCGTAACCATAGAGTATCCGTTATAGTCGAGCCAGTCGATGAGCGGCCGGATGGACGAATACTCCTGTTCCTCCGCAAGAGCTGTGTAATACAAAGCTCTCAACAGAAGGCCTTTGACGCGGAAAAGGTTCAGAAGACGCTTGTAATCAATGTCAAAGCCCAAAGCTTTGGCTGTAGCGTAAAGATTTGCCCCGTCTATAAAAAGAGCGATGCGCTCCGTTGGGTAGAAATTCATCCTGTTACCTAGCTGAAATCCTTGGTTGGGGTTGGGTTGGCGTTTGCTTGTATCTGCTTTTTGGCGTTCAAGTCCCCACGTCTAGAATCGATCCAAAATATAGCGAGATGTCCTACGATATCAAAACATCGCGAGAGATTTCAAGGGCGCAAGAGATTTCAAGGTTATGATCATCATCGCACTAGGTTCCAATCTAACAGGTAAGTTCGGCTCCCCTGAGCACGCACTTCCTAAAGCGGTTAATGAGCTGGCGGCATCTGGAATTAGAATAGTAGCCATATCCAAAATCTACATAACCAAGGCTCATGCTTACAAGAAACAGCCCGACTTTTACAACGCCGTCGTCAGCGTTGTTACATCTTTGCCGGTAAGCGCACTTTTGCAAGTCTTGAAGCGGATTGAGGCGCAAGCGGGGCGGCAACAGTCCAAAAGGGCATGGTACCCATATTTCCGGTGGATGCCCCGGCCCCTCGACCTCGACATCGTGAGCTATAAGGGAATCATTCTCAACTGGAAGGGGAATCGCCCAATGGAGCACGCGCGCGTCATACTGCCGCACCCGCGGGCGCATGAGAGGGCTTTCGTGCTGCGTCCTCTAGCCGATGTTGCCCCGCACTGGCATCACCCCGTGTTTGGTTCAACACCGGCACAGTTTTTGAACAGGCCCGTGGTAAGGGAGACCGGAAAAATCAAACGCAGCCAGGAGTTTCAGGAGACCGCTTTCCCCCGGCTTTACCGGGACATCCGGGCCAACAGGTAACGATATCGGGGGGTCACGCCCCGCCATGACGTTCAAGGGCGTTTAATTCCGGAAGGGGGCGGGTTCTGGCACCGCGGTCAAATCGTCGTAGCGATTCCAGCGGTAAATGAGAACGGACATGACCCAGCTTATGGCGAAGACGGCGATCACGGCGAAGCCGAAATTGGTGAGGTCAGCGTTGAGGCTGGCGGCAATCCGCCAGACCGGGCCGTTGAGTTCGAACTTATCCGCGATGAGTCCAGCTGCCTCGATACCGCCGATCAACAGCGCAACAGCCACCGAGGCGGCGGTGATGGTCAGATTGTACCAGAGCTTGCGCACGGGGTTCACAAAGGCCCAGCCATAGGCTTCGCTCATGAGGACGCTGTCGGTCGTGTCCACCAGCGCCATGCCCGAAGTGAACAGAGCTGGAAACACCAGCACGGACCAAAGCGAAAGCCCTTGTGACGCTTGCGCCGCGGATATGCTGAGCAAGCCGACCTCCGTCGCGGTGTCGAAGCCTAAGCCAAACAGGGCTCCCAGCGGATACATATGCCAGGAGCGCGAGATCGCACGAAGAAGCGGTCCGCATAGCCTGACCAGGAACCCACCGCTCTGCAGATGGGCGTGCAGGCCACTCTCTCCTGCGCCAGCACTCAGCCGAGCTTGCCTGAACGCGCGCCAAACCTCCTTGAGGATGAGGATGTTGATAAGCCCGATGCCAAGTAGAAACAGCGCGGAGACGGCGGTGCCGATCTCGTTGCCAACGGCTTTGATCGGGCTTGCATCCAGTGCAGCCGCAGTGAGTGCGATGCCCAGCGACGCGGCAATCACGATTGTCGAGTGGCCCAGCGCAAAGAAAAAGCCGGCCGCAACCGGCCGCTTTCCTTCCTGCATAAGCTTGCGGACCACGTTGTCTATAGCCGCGATGTGATCGGCGTCGATAGCGTGCCGGAGCCCAAACACATACGCCAAGAGCGCGGTGCCGAGCAAGGCAGGGCGATTCGAGAATAGCAGCCAAGCCCAGCCCCAGCTCACTATATTGGCGGCGGCTAGCAGGCCGTAAAGCGCTACCGTCTTTGCGCGGTAGAGCCTGGGGTGGTCGTCGAAGACCTGCTGGGACGCTTTGAGTATCGTTTTCACAGTGGCGCCGGAGTATGATGTTCCTAGCTGGAATTCATATCACGCCGCATCGTTGGGCAGCAAGGCAAAGAAAGGGAGCGGACGCCCCCGAAGGCGTCCATAAAGCGCGGTGCGGGACCCGCCAAAATCTCAAAGATCGGTGAGCAGGCGTTCTGCGCTGCTTTCCTGGGCAGCTCCAGGCTGGCCCTCGACATGCAGCGATTTCACCACTCCGTCGTCGAGGAGCATCGCGTAACGCTTCGATCGGATGCCGAAGCCGATCGGCGCGCCGTCCATTTCGAGCCCGATCGCTTTGGCGAAATCGCCGTTGCCGTCCGCAAGCATTTGGACAGTGCCCTCCGCCCCGCTCGCCTTGGCCCAGGCGTTCAACACAAAAATGTCGTTCACCGCCGTGCACGCGATAAGGTCCACGCCTTTCGCCTTGAATTCTTCGGCGTGCTGTAAAAACCCCGGTAAATGCTGGGTGTGGCAGGTTGGGGTGAAGGCTCCCGGAACTGCGAACAGCACGGCTTTCTTGCCCTTGAAGAGCTCCTCCGCCGAAATCTCCGACGGCCCAGACGCGGTCATGATCTTGAATTTCGCATGCGGCAGTTTGCTTCCGGGGGCGATGGCCATGCATGTCTCCTTGGTGCGGGTTCTTGAACGATTCTTATGGGTTCATATAGCCTGCGGCCGCCCGAAAATCCACGAAAGGGAGGGTCTTCACCATCTCGTGAGGCAGGTTTGATAGCGATCCGGCGACAGAGAGAAGCAAGCCTTGCCGTAGGGCGCTCTTGCTTTTATAAGGCGGCATGAACATCCCATTCAGCCTTCGGAAGCGATGACGCAAAGCATCTTGGCCTGGCGGCGGGTACGTTTGGTTTGCTGGTGCGCAGCCTTGGGGGGCTTGCTGTCAGGGGGCCAAGTGCATGCCGCCGAGCTCGACGCCCCAGGGGCTTCCGCCCCTCGAACCGTGCAAAAAAATGGCCGCTCCGGCCCTAAGCGGCGGACTGGCAGCGAAGGCACCGACGAAGCCAAGATGGATGCCGCGCAGGCGCGGGAGCTTTACATCCGTCGCAAATTGCGGCTTGAACAAATCCGGGCACAGCAGGAAGAACTCGCGAAAGACCAGCGCACTCTTGCCACAAATCGCGCCAGAATGCATGCGAGGCTTGTAGAAACGGCGCACGCGCTCCGGTTATCCGAGAAGCGGCTGACGGAAATCGAGGAAACGCTTGCCCAGACGCGTGCCCAGATCAAGGAAGCCCGCGAGAAATTCGATGACAAAAGCGCTCAGATGTCTGAACTCTTTATGCTGTTGCAAAGTATGAGCCGCCAGCCGCCTCCGGTTATGTTTACGCATAGCAAGGATGCACTCAGGATGATCCGCAGCGGCATGATTCTTGCTGCCTTTTATGGGGATGTCGAAAAACTGGCTGCGCAAATAACCGCGGAGGTGAATCGGCTGGATGCGGCTGAAAAGGAGGCCGAGCTTCAAGAGCAGCGGCGCAAGTCCGAGCAGTCCCAAAACAGCCGGCTCAAGGCGCAAATCGACCTGCTTCTTATGGAAAACCGTCAGCAGCTTGAAATTGACTCCGAGAATTTAGAGAATCTCAAGAGTGCCAATGACATCAATGTCGCGGGTCTGAAGAGTCTCGAGGAAATGCTCCCTATTCTAGATGCAGCCGCCGCAAAGAACGGCAAGTCTAAGGCGCGCGCGGGCGAAGCGAAAGGCGGCGAAGCCCCCACTCAGCTTGCGCTGCTGCAGCCGGGCAGGATCGAGCCTTCGATTGCCTTTCCGAATTCGCGCGGGCTCCTCCCGATGCCGGTACAAGGCAAGCTCTTGATCAAGTTCGGGCAAGCCGGCGCAGATGGCGCCGCTTCCAAAGGTGTTCACATCGAGACCCGGCCAGGCGCTCAAGTTGTATCGCCTTGCGATGGCACGATCTTATATGCAGGTCCGTTCCGCTCCTACGGTCAACTCTTGATTATCGACCCGGGTGGAGGATATCATGTTGTAATTGCAGGTATGGACCGGATTGAAGTCACGCAAGGCCAAACCATCCTTATAGGAGAGCCCATCGCAACGATGGGCGCAGAACCAAGGTCCGGCGAAAAGACAGCCGCCCGCCCAATTCTCTACGTAGAATTCCGTAGAGATCAGCAGTCGATCGATCCCGCACCATGGTGGTCAACGGGAGGAAAAGGTTGAAATATATGCGCAAATCGGAACTGGCGCTCGGTGCCTTCATCATCATGCTGGTATGCGGTGCCAGTGTTCTCATACTGCACTCCACGCGGCGGGATCAGGCTATTGCGGCAAACGCCGACATCTATAAGCAGCTCGACCTTTTTGGCGAAGTGCTGGAACGTGTTCGATCGGAATATGTCGAAAAGCCCGACGACACGAAACTCATCGAGAACGCGATCAACGGCATGTTGCAGGGCCTCGATCCGCATTCGAGCTACCTGACGGCTAAGGAATTCCAGGACATGCAGGTGCAGACCCGCGGCGAGTTCGGCGGGCTGGGCATCGAAGTCACGATGGAGGACGGCGTCGTAAAGGTGATCGCGCCAATCGATAATACGCCCGCCGACAGAGCTGGCATCCTGTCCGGCGATTACATCACCCATCTCGACGGCGAATCGATCCAAGGGCTGACGCTCAACGAGGCCGTGGAAAAGATGCGCGGACCGGTAGATTCGCCGATCACGCTTACGATCCTCAGAAAAGGCGTCGCCAATCCGATCCAAACCAAAGTTGTCCGCGATATCATTCGCATCAACCCGATCAAGTACAGTGCGGAGGATGACGTCGGCTGGATCAAGATCAAGACGTTCCAGAGCGAGCACACTTACGAATATATGAAACAGGCGATCGACGACCTCAAGAAAACGATCGGGCCGAAGCTCAAAGGCTATGTGATCGATCTCAGGAATAACCCGGGCGGCTTGCTCGACCAGGCAATCGCGGTCTCTGACGCTTTCTTGGATAAGGGCGCCATCGTTTTGACCAAGGGCCGCAACGCGAGCGAGAGCACCCGCGCCAATGCGAAACCGGGCGACATTACCGATGCCAAACCGATTGTCGTGCTCATCAATGGCGGTTCCGCCTCCGCTTCGGAGATCGTGGCCGGCGCGCTTCAGGACCATAAACGGGCAACCGTTATCGGGACGCGGTCCTTTGGCAAAGGATCGGTGCAGACCATGATACCGCTCGGCGCGAATGGGGGCTTGCGGCTGACCACCGCCCGCTATTACACGCCGTCAGGCCGCTCAATCCAAGCCACCGGCATTGCGCCCGATTACGTTGTGGAGCCTGAGCTTCCTGCGGACATGAAGGCGCAAATGGCTGCGTTTGCGCCCAAGGGCGAGGCCAGTCTGCGCGGGCATTTGAAAAACGCTGACGCGGCTGAGAAAACCGGAAGTATTTCCTACGTGCCGAAAGAAAAGGAGAAGGACGTGCAGTTGAAAGCGGCCATCGACTTTCTTCATGGCAAAAAGATCGAGACGGTAAAGAAGGTGGAGAACGCGGAGGCCCCGGCGTCCGTTCCCGCGGCGGCAGTGCCAAATTAGGCGGCGGCTCTGCGCATCATGGCTAAAAGCGAAAAGGTTCATGTCACGGCATGAACCTTTTTGGTTGCGTGAAGGCAGAAGGAAAGAGAAGAATGAGAGCGCTTCTGATTGCCGCCGGGCTATTCTTCACGATGTTCGGGGGCGGCCTCGTTTATTTCGCCATGTCTGGAACGGGGCACGAGTACGATCTCAAGCTGGTCCTGCCGATCGATACGCGGCAAATGCCAAAGCCTGTTTCCCTGCCCGTCGCACCGCAGGTCCCAGATCCGGATTTCTCCAGCGCTGCGGTGGGCGGACGCGCAGAGGCTGGCCCCCCGGCTGCCACGCCCGATAGGCCGCCCGTTCAATTCGGCGACCGTCCGGGCGCAGCCTCCGAAGGGTCTTCGCGTTAATAAGCGAAGCCGGCCAATCTCAGTTAAAGCGTTACTGTTATTGCGAGCGAAGCCAAGGTTCCCGGGTGACGCATGGCCACAGAGCCGCATTGGACGTTATGGATAGGAATGAAGAAGGGTTCGCAATGGCCTTAGTAGATCCCAACACGCTTCCTTACCGCCCCTGTGTAGGCATCGTATTGTTCAATGCAGAAGGGCTCATCTGGATCGGGCGGCGTTCACAGGATCTTGTGGCGCAGGAAATTCACGCGCGGTGGCAGATGCCTCAGGGCGGCATCGACGGCCCCGAGGATCCCAAGGCCGCTGCATTGCGCGAGCTTTACGAAGAGACCGCCATCCGCAGCGTAAACGTGCTCGGGGAAACGCAGGAATGGATTTATTACGATCTGCCGCCCGAGGCGGTCGGCAAAGCGCTCGGCGGGAAATTCCGCGGGCAGCGGCAGAAATGGTTCGCGATGCGTTTCACCGGCCAGAAGGATGAAATTAATCTCGAACCCCCGGGCCACAAACCGGAATTCGATGCCTGGCGATGGGCGCCCCCGAGCGAAGTCCTCGAACTGATTGCCGGCTTCAAGCGCTCCGCCTACGAAGCCGTGCTTGCGGAGCTGGCGCATTTCGCAGTGCAATAAATTTATTTCCGCCGGAAACCGCGGTTGCTGCAACGCCGCAGAAAATATAGGCTTATTCGCATAGCCATATATGACAAAAATACTGCGGCCGGGTTGCATTGCAATACGGGCCTATGCTAGAAGCCCCTCCAGGCATAAGCCGGACAGCAATCCGGACATTTGAGCTTGATTTTGGCACGCTAGGGCGATACGGCGTTCTGGCGGCTATGGACTGTTGGAGAGATCGGCTTGGCGCGCGGCGGTGACTTATCAACGATAGCAGAGCGTTACGCGGGCGCGCTTTTTGAGCTCGCCAGGGCGAACAACGAGATCGGGAAGACTGAGAGCTCGCTCGACCGGTTTCTTGAGTCGCTGCACAATAGCAGCGATCTGAAGCGCTTCGTTCGCAGCCCCGTGTTCTCCGGCGGAGACCAATTGCATGGCCTCGCCTCCATCTTGAAGGCCGCCGGCATCGAAGGGCTCGTTCGCGACTTCCTTCTCGTGCTTGCCAGGAACCGGCGTCTGTTCGCGGTGGAAACCGTCATCAAGTCCTTCAAGGCGCTCGCGGCAAAAGAGCGCGGCGAAGTAGAGGCCGAGATTATCTCCGCACATCCCTTGGCCGATGCTCAAACGCAAGAGCTGAGCGACGTCCTGCGCCAGAAGCTGGGAAAGAGCCCGAAACTCACCGTTGTTATCGATCCTAAGCTTCTTGGCGGCCTCATCCTCAGGGTTGGCAGCCAGATGATCGACACATCTCTACGCACAAAACTTAAAAACTTAGAAAAGGCGATGAAAGAGGCCAGCTGATGGAGCTCATGGAAATCCGCCCGTCCGAAATTTCTTCGATCCTCAAAGAGCAGATTAAGAATTTCGGCCAGGAAGCAGAAGTCTCGGAGATCGGGCAAGTGCTCTCCGTTGGCGACGGTATTGCCCGCGTGTACGGCCTCGACAACGTGCAAGCCGGTGAAATGGTCGAGTTCCCGGGCGGCATCCGAGGCATGGCCTTGAACCTCGAAGCTGATAATGTCGGCGTGGTTATCTTCGGCGAGGACAGGTCCATCAAAGAGGGCGACACCGTCAAGCGGACGGGCGCCATCGTGGAAGTCCCGGTCGGCAAGGGGCTGCTGGGGCGCGTTGTCGACGGACTCGGCAATCCGATCGACGGCAAGGGACCCATTCAAGCCCAAGAGCGAAAGCGCGTCGACGTGAAAGCTCCGGGCATCCTCCCGCGCGAAAGCGTTAAGGAGCCCATGCAGACCGGCCTCAAGGCCATCGACGCCCTCATCCCGATCGGGCGCGGCCAGCGCGAGCTCATCATCGGCGACCGGCAAACCGGCAAGACTGCTGTCGCGCTCGACACGATCCTCAATCAGAAGTCGGTTAACGCCACGGGCGACGAGAGCCAAAAGCTCTATTGTATTTACGTGGCTGTCGGGCAAAAGCGTTCCACGGTTGCGCAGTTCGTGAAGGTGCTCGAGGAAAACGGCGCGCTTGAATATTCCATCGTCGTTGCCGCAACCGCTTCGGACCCAGCGCCGATGCAGTTCATCGCACCCTACACCGGCTGCACCATGGGCGAGTATTTCCGCGACAACGGCATGCACGCGCTCATCATTTACGACGATCTTTCCAAGCAGGCCGTCGCTTATCGCCAGATGTCCTTGCTGCTTCGCCGTCCCCCTGGACGCGAGGCCTATCCTGGCGACGTGTTCTACCTGCATTCCCGCCTTCTCGAGCGCGCGGCGAAGCTCAACAAGGATCACGGGTCCGGCTCGCTGACGGCGCTTCCGATCGTCGAGACGCAAGCGAACGACGTATCGGCCTATATTCCGACGAACGTGATCTCGATCACGGACGGGCAGATATTCCTTGAAACGGACCTGTTCTATCAAGGCATCCGCCCGGCGGTGAACGTCGGCATCTCGGTGTCGCGCGTGGGTTCTTCGGCGCAGGTCAAGGCTATGAAGCAGGTGGCTGGCGCCATCAAAGGCGAGCTCGCACAATACCGCGAGATGGCCGCGTTCGCACAGTTCGGTTCGGACCTTGATGCCGCCACGCAAAAGCTCTTGGCGCGCGGCTCGCGGCTGACGGAGCTTTTGAAGCAGCCCCAATTCTCGCCCTTGAAGGTCGAGGAGCAGGTGGTGGTGATCTATGCCGGCACGCGCGGCTTCCTCGATGCGATCCCGGTTGCGAAGGTGAACGATTTCGAGCGTGAGCTGCTAGCGGTCATGCGCACCGATCACAAGGATGTGCTGGACGCGATCCGCACCTCCAAGCAGCTGACGCCTGAGACGGAGCAGAAGCTTAAGAGCATATTGGAGCCATTCGCCAAGCGGTTTGCGGCGTAATCCCAGGCTGCGGAGAATCAGATGGCCAGCCTGAAAGACCTTCGAGCGCGAATCTCGTCGGTGAAAGCGACGCGGAAAATAACAAAGGCCATGCAAATGGTGGCCGCCGCGAAGCTTCGCCGTGCGCAAGAACACGCGGAAGCCGCCCGGCCCTACGCCGAGCGGCTTGAGAAAATCCTGAGCCATGCCGGCCGCGTGGCTCCGGCGGCTGCTTCAATGCCGCTGCTCCGCGGGACGGGCAGCGACCAGACGCATCTTTTGATCGTCGCAACCGGCGAGCGCGGACTTGCCGGCGCCTTCAATTCCAATATCGTGCGGCAAGCGCGCGACCATGCCCGCCGCCTGCAGGCGGAGGGTAAGACGGTCAAGATCATGACGATCGGCCGCAAGGGCGCCGACCAGCTTCGGCGCGATCTCGCGAGGGCCATGATCGATCATGTGGACTTGAGAAACGTGCGCCAGCTTGGCTATGTCCATGCGCTCGACATCGCCCAGCGCGTCATCAGGCGTTTCGACGACGGCGAGTTCGATGTCGCCACGCTGTTTTTCTCGCAGTTTGTGAATATCATCACGCAGAAGCCGCGCTCCATGCAGATCATTCCGCTGCCGGTTCCCGAGGAAGCGGAAGCGCCGGGCGGCGCGGGGTTTTACGATTTCGAGCCGGATGAAAAAGACATTCTGCACGATCTTTTGCCTCGAAATCTGGCCACGCAAATCTTCCGTGCGCTGCTTGAAAACAACGCCGGTTTCTACGCTTCGCAGATGACCGCAATGGACAACGCGACGCGCAACGCCGGCGATATGATCGACAGGCTTACGCTGGTTTATAACCGGTCGCGGCAAGCGCAGATTACGAAGGAACTGATCGAGATCATATCGGGGGCGGAGGCCGTATAGGCTTGTAAAGGCTGGTACGCGGGCGCAGTAAAGAAGCCGCATGATGATGAAAACCGAAAGCATATGGCTCAATCCCGCCGCCGCTTATGCGATGTGGTTCGAGATGTGGACGGCTTGGACTGTCGCGGCATTCACGTTCTGGATGCCGCAGGCGCTTCCCGGGCAGAGGCCGGCCGCGGGGCCCGATGCAGGATCGGACGCCAAGGCGCCGGCAGCCCCGTCCGCCATTCGCAGCGGCGATGCAGGCCGTGCAGCCGCTAACGGCGCGATTGCAGGGCAGGCTGTGAACGGTCACTGCGCCTGGTAGGCGGCGGCTCGCTAATTTGGGACTTTGGACAGGTTTTGGGGAAGAGAGAGATGAGCGATAGACGAGTTGGCCGCATCAGGCAGGTAACCGGAGCCGTCGTCGACGTGCAGTTCGAAGGCCCTCTGCCAGCAATCTTGAATGCGCTTGAGACGCAGAACCAGGGCCATCGCCTTGTCCTCGAAGTGGCTCAGCATCTTGGCGAAAGCACCGTCCGCACCATCGCCATGGACACCACCGAAGGCTTGGTGCGCGGTCAGGAAGTGGTCGATACGGGCGAAGCCATCGCCGTGCCGGTCGGCAATGAAACGCTTGGCCGCATTATCAACGTGATTGGCGAGCCCATCGATGAGGCGGGCCCGGTAAAGACCAACGAGCGCCGCCCCATTCACGCTTCCGCGCCTACGTTCGTCGAGCAATCGACGGAGGTAGAAGTGCTTACCACCGGGATCAAGGTCGTGGATCTGCTGGCACCTTACTCAAAAGGCGGCAAGGTCGGCCTGTTCGGCGGTGCCGGCGTCGGCAAGACCGTGCTCATTCAGGAGCTGATCAACAACATCGCGAAGGGCCACGGCGGCTATTCCGTCTTCGCCGGCGTGGGTGAGCGCACCCGTGAAGGCAACGACCTTTACCACGAGATGATCGAATCCGGCGTGAACAAGGACCCGCACAAGAACAACGGCTCGACGGACGGTTCCAAATGCGCGCTCATCTTCGGCCAGATGAACGAGCCTCCCGGAGCCCGTGCGCGCGTCGGCCTCGCCGGCTTGACCGTTGCCGAATACTTCCGCGATCAGGGCCAGGACGTGCTCTTCTTCGTGGACAATATCTTCCGCTTCACCCAAGCCGGCTCCGAAGTGTCCGCGCTCCTCGGCCGCATCCCATCGGCGGTGGGCTATCAGCCGACGCTTGCCACCGACATGGGCGCCCTTCAGGAGCGAATCACCTCCACGGCAAAGGGTTCGATTACCTCGGTGCAAGCGATCTACGTGCCCGCCGACGACTTGACCGACCCGGCGCCGGCCGCCTCGTTCGCCCATTTGGACGCAACGACGGTGCTCTCGCGCTCCATCGCAGAAAAGGGCATCTATCCGGCCGTGGACCCGCTCGAACTCGACGAGCCGCGCGCTTGAGCCGCGCATCGTGGGTGAGGAGCATTACCAGGTGGCCCGCCAAGTGCAGTCCATTCTGCAACGCTACAAGGCGCTGCAGGACATCATCGCCATCCTTGGCATGGACGAGCTCTCCGAAGAGGACAAGCGCATCGTGGCCCGCGCTCGCAAGATCGAGCGCTTCCTCTCGCAGCCCTTCCATGTGGCAGAAGTCTTCACCGGCAAGCCGGGCGTGCTTGTCGACGTGAAGGAAACGATCAAGGGCTTCAAGGGCCTCTGCAATGGCGACTACGATCACCTGCCCGAGCAGGCCTTCTACATGGTCGGCACCATCGACGAGGCGATCAAGAAGGCGGAAGAACTCGCCGCCGCGGCGTAAGGCGGCACTCACGCGGCGACCGGGCGACAGGCCCGGCCTCTCCCCTGCACTCAACTTAGCGTTAACGGGCGGTTCAGATGGCCGAAACCTTTTACTTTGAGCTCGTCAGTCCGGAGCGCCGGCTCGTCTCCAGCGATTTCGCCGAGGTAGTCATTCCAGGGCAGGAAGGCGACCTTGCCGCGCTGCCGAACCACGCGCTGATGGTGGTACAGCTCCGTCCGGGCATTTTGACAACCAAGACGACGGCCGGCGAGGAGAAGCAATATTTCCTGCGCGGCGGATTTGCGGATATCGGTCCGGGCGAAACTGCCGTGATTGCAGAATATGCGGTGCCGCTGCAGGATTTCTCGGCCGCGCTGCTCACGGATGAGATCGCATTGGCGGAGCAGGCGATCGAAGATGCGCGCGATGACCTAGGCCGGTTCGCCGCCAGCGACCGCCTGGAGCGCTTGCATTCCTTGCAAGCGCGGCTCGGAATATAGTCCAACGGACGTTGGCGCGTATTCAAACGCCTTGGGCCGGTTGTCGTGGCCGGGATCGATCCAGCTATTTAGAGCTGAAGGCAATAATCCCACTAAGTAGGTGAATGGCCGGGTCTAGCCCGGCCATGAACGTTGGCGGGTGGGTACGCCTACCGCAATTCGAGCTTGGCTGCGCCCGCGCCGGCTGCAACGCCGGTCTCGTGCTGCAAGCTGAGCGGCTGAAGCGAGATCGTGCCGCCATTGCCGCCAACCAGAGCGTTGGCGCCGCCGCCGATGCCGACCGTGGCGTGGGCCGATGCGCCGACATAGTCACCAGCCAGCGCGCGATGCCTGACTTCGCTTGGCGCGAAAACAGCCCAGACCAGAACGGCGTGGTTGGTGACGCCAAGATCGACACCGATATGGCTCACGCGGCCCGCATAGCGCTCCCGGCGCCCGCTTTCGCTCTTGAAGACGCAGCGCGCTTCCGCCACCGATCCAACGACGAAACCTTCACTGCCTTGAACGTGGCAGCGAAGCACGCCAACGCGCGTTGCCGCATCGGCCGCAGACGTCAGTCCAAGCGCAAGCAGCGCCACGCCAGCGATTTTCACAAATGCTGTCATTTCCGGATTCCTCTCTTTAATGCCCCACGGGTGCAACCAAACGTCAGCTTCGCGGCAAAGTTTCGGCAGAGCCCAAGGCCGCGAGCAAACTGGCTGCGAATTGCAACTGAATCCGATGGCTAGTCGAGTCGGAGCGCAATGTCCATCGCCGGCCGGGGCACAGTTTATGGCCAACACGGCGCCTCCGGCATCGCTGCGGATCAAATCTCCGCTGACGGGCGAAATCGCGCCGGCATGGCTGGCTCACGTTGCCGCCGGCGCCAGTAGATAGAGCCCAGCAAGGGCTACCCCTGCCAGAATAATTGAACGCGGCATCGTCGCTGCCCTCGAGATAATCAACGCAGGCCTATTGTATCGGTTTTCCCATGGGACGCTGGACTCGAAGGTGCCGCTTCAGGCGGCGCGTCACGCCGGCAAGCGCGATGATCGGCTAGACGCCTTCCCGCAGCTTGGGTACCACCTCGCCGCCGGTGGTAAGCGCTCGGAATCTTCAGCCTCGCATTTGGCCGCACAGGGTCAAGAGCGGTCGCGGCGCTTTTTCGCGATCTCTGGCGAAGCAGGTTCGCTTTCGGATCTTGATGCGGTCTTCTTCGGAAAGACCAGAACAACGTCTTCCCCTGACATGGTTATAGCTCCTCAGTATGCGGACGCTGGTTGGCAAGACGGAGTCATTTCGTGCAAGTGAGTTTTACCTGTGTATTAGAAACGTCCATGACACTTTTTGAACTTCCTACCAGAACCGCAGGGACAAAGTTCGTTGCGACCGGTCTTTCGAGACGCGAGGTCGCTGTTGGGGAAATCCTGCGCGCGATCTTTGTTGAGCCTGCCCCCTTTTTGTTGAAAAAATCCGAATTCAGCGTTCAAGTCGTTATAATGTGCGCGTTGATTGATGGGGGGGCCATTCCGCGCAATCCAGGAGCACGAAGTCTTCGGATAGTGTCGCGTTGAACTTGGGAGGCTCAACGGCGATACCGACTATCCGCTTCAGGCTGGGGAACTTGTTCTTCGCGGCACCGCAGGCAACTTCAAGAAGACCACGCCGCGCCTCGCGGTACTCATCATAGGTCGGGAACGATAGACCTTGAAACTGAAGGAAGACGTAGCCTTTGTCCGAATCCTGGGAGATCCCGAAAGAGAGATGTCTGACGAGAGGCTCCTGTGTCAGCGGAAATGCATCAATAGCTGCGGCGATGCCAGCCGATAGGATGCGCCGGGAGAAACGGCGTTCCTTTGCCATTTCGTGTATAGCGCTCTTACCGCGGAACACATCCGCGTCACCACAGAGTGTGCCATTAAGGGCGTTCGCCGCCGTTTTTTTTATGAGCCGGTCCCACAGATAGGAGGCTTCGTTGGCTTCCTCTCGCCGCAAATACGGTTCCAATTGACAGAATTCCTGCCAGTAGCCCTCAGCAATGAGGAGCTCATTCATACTCGGATCGGCAAGGCCGATCCGGTAGCGTTTGAGAGTCTCATCGAAATTGGACAGATAGTGTGCGAGCAAGTCCTCTTCACCACAGTAGGATATCATGTCCAGTTGCGCGACCGCGGCCTCCTTCTCGTCAAGGTACGCGATGAAATCGCCGAATGTATCCAGCTCGGCAAAGACGATTTCGAGGTTCTGCGAGTCAAGTACATGGACGGGATCATGCCGGCCTAAGCGGACATAAAAGGGAAAGTTTATATCTGGGGCATTGGAATAGCCGATTGCGAGGCTACCGGAGATGTTGTCTTCTGAAAACGCCATGCAGGCATCTTTTGCGCCATGCGCGACAACGATTTTGTGAACCTTGGGATTAGAGGGAACGAGCAACGGCATCTTGGTCGTCAATCGGTCATCGATGTAAACCGGCCGACCTGATCGGAGGTATTTGTCCGCTCCCTTTGCTGTCGCGATTTGCTTATCGATCACGTGCCTTTTCCAGCGTGCCCAAACAAGTTCGGGGTCGCTGTCGCTCGTATCGAAGATACGGCTTTCGCGATCAAAAAAAACCAGGACGCGGTCCTCGAAAATCGCGATCAAGTCGCAGAGTTCCTTTCCGTCGTCCTAGAAAGGACGCGGCCAGCTCCACAGGCTCAGAAATGAGGCTTCAGCAAGCTTCTCCAAGAGCAGCTCAGTAGGCGTCGTTCCTGTTGCCTTTTGAATTGGGGAACTCATGCGTGTAGGCTCCTAAGATCCGGCTCCCTAAAGCACGTTTCGATGTGGCTTTGGCTTAAGTGATTACATCGCCAAACTCCCGCCAACCTCAACGGTGCCGGCGAAGGACACAAAAAGATCCGAAAGCGGGCTTCACCGCTTGGTCTTTCTCTGACGCGCGCGAAGTCCGCTTTCGGCCTCGAAGCTCCCATGCAGTCATTAGCTTCGCGGCACCGGACCGGTTATTCAACTATCGGTCACTCACGCCTAGCCCGAGCCGGGACTGCACCAGCCGCTGTATGAGCGCGAAGATCGTGGCGGTGGAAACGCCGAACATCAGCAAGCCATTGGCGGCTTCGAGCGGCCCCAAAAGTTTCCACGAAGCGGACATGACCACATCGCCATAACCCAAAGATGTGTAGTTCATTGCGGAGTGATAGAAAGCTCCGGCAAAGCGATTGAATTCGCCGCAAAGGCCCAACACCGCCGCCCAAATCGTTATCTCCACGACATGGGCTACCAGGGCAAGCTGCGTGACTGTGGCTACGATGGCCACGTCTCTCCAAAACCGGGTACCTGCGCGTCCAAGAAGGTATTCGTGGTGAGCGATACGAACGATACCCAGCAGAGCGATTGCGTGAATTGCAATTGTCGTCAGCGTCGTCGCCAGAGACACCAGCAGCGGAAGCAGGATTGCAACTTCTTGGGACGTGGAAGAGGACATGACGTCACGATATCGAGAATTGGTTACGGCCGGCTATCGGGCTAACGCTGCTATTGGGGAAGGACCCGAAGGCAGTCTCAGGCGGTAGATCTACCATTAGGGGCGCGGCTGGGAGCGCTCACCGCGCCAGGTAAGCCTCCCGGATCAGGCGCGCGACGCGTTCCATTTCGCGCAAGGGCTGGTAGGTCCAGCTTTCGATCCGGCCCCTGAACGGCCGCGTGCGCCCGCTTTCCTCAAGGCTTCGATGAAACCGGGTGAACTTGTCCCGGGCGCCGCTGCTCTTAGTCGAAGGCAGCGTGACCACATGCACGGGTTTGCCGGTGCTGCATGCTTCCGTAACCATGTTCACGGAATCGCAGGTGACGATAAAGGCATCGGCATGCGCCAGCATTCCGAAATAGGGATTGTCGCCGCTGCCATCCGAGATGAGCGCCCGGCGGCCGGCGAGCGCTTTCCTGAGCGCTTCGATGTTTTCCGCGCCCGTGCGGCGCGAGCCCGTAATGAGAAGCCCGTAGCCTTCATCCGAAAGCGCCCGGAGCTGGGCTGCAAGCGGCTCCATCTCCTGGCTTCCGAGGCTGAAGCGGGCGTTGGGACCGCCGAGCAGCACGGCCACGCGCGGATGCGGAATGCCTGCGAAGCGGCTTTCCCAACGCGGGGCTTCGGCGGCGAGCCTTTCCGGCGAGATCCGGTGAAGCGCGCCGTGCATGACAATCACGTTGCTGCCGGTGAGCCCGTCATGCTCGGGAGCCACGATGCGATCGAAGCGGTGGCGGAGCGAAACGGGGTTTTGAAGCTGCACCGTGAAGGTCCGGCCGCCGCTTTGCCCTTTGATGTAGAGGGAGGGCAGAATGCTTGGCCTCCCGGTCGCGATCAGGATATCCGGCCAGGGCGCTTCGATTGGATCGCCCCGTGCGCTGATTGCAAAGCGCTTGAACGCCATGATGTGCGGGCTCAGGATACGCCAGGGCGTCTTGAGGAAGACCCGCTTCACCACCGGTGTCAGCCCCATCGCTTCCGCAAGGCCAACCGCCTGATTCTCCATGCCCGGCCGCCCGTCGGTCAGGCACCAGCAAACGGGCAGCGGGTGAGGCCAGTCGAGGCCCGTGTCAGCCTTATGAGGGCGCAATTCCGTCATGGCGTCTCGCTTGATTATCGAGGGTTTTCCTCCGCCTAGCACGGCTGGCGCTTCATTGAAAGCTTCCTCCCCGCCACGGCGAAGTTGCGGTTTGACGTTGAATGCCGCTGCTCTCCCGGCTATGACGGGGCCGGACACCGAGCGTGTCACTTCCGATGAAGGAGAAAGAATGACCTTGGCGGAGGCTAGATCCGGCGCCGGCGGCCTCGGACAAAAATCGACTGCCGCCTCCGCGGATTTAGGCATCAGACTGTGCCTTGCCTTGGTTGCCCTTCTCCTGCTCTTCCGCGTGCTGCTCGCTGCCACCGCCGATCTGTCCGAGGACGAGGCTTATTATTGGCTCTGGTCGACCCATCTCGCGGCGGGCTATTACGATCACCCGCCGATGATCGCTTATTGGATCAGGGCGGGCACGGCTGTTTTCGGCCAAACCGGCTTTGGCGTGCGCTTCGCCGCTGTCTTAAGCTCGGTGGCCGGCTCTTATGTGCTTTATCGCGCGAGCCTGAGCCTGTTCGGCGACCGGAATGCTGCGTTGCTCGCGGTGCTCTGGCTGAATGCGACGCTGTTTTGTAACGCGGCGGCCATCATCGCGACGCCGGACACGCCGCTCGCCTTTTTTGCCAACCGTAGCGCTTTTTGCCTCGGCGAAGCTCACAGAAACGGGGCGTGGCGCCTGGTGGTACGCGTTGGGCGCAGCACTCGGGCTCGCCTTCATGAGCAAATACACCGCAGTCCTGCTCCTGCCCGGCATATTCTTATGGATGATCGCTCTGCCCAGTGGCAGGCGCTGGTTCCTGCGGCCCGAGCCCTATTTGGGGGCCATTATTGCGGCGGCCATTGTCGCGCCGGTGTTCTACTGGAACTTCACACACGATTGGGCCTCGTTTGCCAAGCAGGCTCAACACGGCATGGGGGACCAGCCCGGCAATGCGTTCGCGAGCATTGCCGGGCTGGTTGGCGCGCAGGCGGGCCTTGCGACGCCCATCATCTTCGCCTTTTGCGTGTGGGGAAGCTTTTTCGCGCTCCTTCGCGGCTGGAAGCGGCGGGATTCGCGCTGGCTTCTACCCGGCGCCTTGACTGCCCCCGTCTTCCTTTTCTTTCTTGTCCATTCGGCCAGCCATAAAATCCAGCCTAACTGGCCCGGCTTTATCTATCCGGTCGCCGTTCTGGCGGCCGTACATAGCTTTTTGGCACTTTCCAGAGAGCGGGGGCTGCCGGCATGGCTTCCCGGCAGCTTCCGTTTGGCCCCGTGGCTCGGCATTGCGTTTACGGCGTTTGCGTTTCTGCAGCTGGGGACCGGCGTTTTGCCTATCGAGGCGAAGAAGGATCCAACCGCCAGGCTGAAAGGTTGGGGCAAGCTCGGCGCCGGCATAACCGGGCTGGCTCGCGGCGAAGGCGCAGCCAGCGTGCTGACACTCAATTATGCCACGACGGGCGAGCTCGCCTTTTACGGACCCAAGGATCGCCTGGTGATGCAGGTCAACGAGCGCATACGCTATGCAAACCTGCCCGCGCCGGATGAAGCCAAGCTCAAGAGCGGCCCGGCGCTGCTGGTGGTGCGCCATGGCGGCGATGTATCGCGTGCTGCTGCTTTTTTTGAAAGCTCCCGCTTTGTCGCCACACTGCAACGCGAAGCTGGATTTCATTCCCGCGATGCTTATGATGTGCACCTTCTTCTTGGCTATCGAGGCGGCATTACCGGTCCGGCGACCGGAAGCTTTTGCGAAACAGGGGTAAACCGGGACAGAGCATGCAACTAGGAACAGCAACGCTGCAGCGGGAGGCCGCAGTACCCGCGCTTAAAACGGGGCCCGAGCTGACCGTAATCGCGCCCAGCTTCAACGAGGCGGAGAATGTCGCGCCCCTGATCGAGAAGCTTTCCGCGGCGCTCGACGGCGTGCATTGGGAAGTGATCTTCGTGGATGACGACTCGCCCGACGGAACCTCAGACCGGGTTCGCGAGCAGGCAAGGCACGATGCGCGCGTCCGCTGCGTGCAGCGCCTGGGCCGCCGCGGCCTGACCTCGGCCTGCGCCGAAGCCGTGCTCGCATCTTCCGCACCCTATGTCGCGATCATCGACGCAGACCTGCAGCACGACGAGACGCTGCTTCCTCAGATGCTGGCCGTCCTCAAAGAGGGGGTTGCCGAGATTGTCATTGGCAGCCGTTACACCGAGCGGAAACTTTCCGAAGGCTTTTCCCGCGCCCGCCAAACCATGAGCTTCATTGCCACCCGGCTCGCCCAGTCCATCCTTGGCGCGAAGCTCACCGATCCGGTGAGCGGGTTCTTCATGGCCAAGCGCGATGTCTTCGAGGGCGCGATCCGCAATCTTTCCGGCATCGGCAACAAGATCCTGGTCGACATCTTCGCATCGTCCAACCGGCGCCTGGAGTTCCGCGAGCTTCCCTATCAGTTCCGCGCCCGGCTGCACGGCGAAAGCAAGCTCGACACGCTGACCGTCTGGGAATATCTCGTGCTCCTGGCCGATAAGCTGTTCGGCCGGTTCATTCCCGTCCGGCTCATTCTGTTCAGCCTTGTCGGCGCGAGCGGCGTTCTCGTCAACTTCGCTGTATTTTGGGCAGCGCGCCATGCGCTTCTCGTTGGCGCCGCAGGGAGCTATGCGCCGGACGCCGAGGTTCGCTTCAAGGTAGCGGCGGCCTTGGCCACGCTTGTAGCGGCTACGTCCAACTTCTTCCTGAACAATGTCCTCACCTATCGCGACAAGCGGCTCCGCGGCTGGGCGGTTGTGAGCGGGCTCATTTCCTTCCTAGCAATCTGTAGCGTTGGCGCGGTTGTGAGCGTCTCCTTCGCTGCGCAGGTCCGGTCCTGGTTTCCTGCGGGTATGCAGGAAGGCAGATACGTCTTAAGCTTGGCGTTGCTGAGCGGCATCGCGGTGAGCACGATCTTGAACTTCTCGGCGAGCGCCATTTTCACCTGGCGCAGAAAGTAGGCCGGGCGAGGCAGCTAGGGCTCTAGCACCTTGCCTGCCTCGGTCATCACCCTGCAAGCTCCTGCGCCTGAAGGGCGAAGATTTGCATTTGCAATTGCGAATGCTCCCTGAGCGCTTGCAGGACCCCGGCAAGGTCTCTTGCCCTGGCAAGCTCACTGGCCAATGCGAAAGTGGCATCCAGGTTCTGCTGCGTGAGCCGCATCGCCCGTTCCTGGGCCTCGTTCAAGCGCTGCGCCACCGGGTTTTGCGGAATGAGCGCCTTCATCGTCTCCTGCGTGCGGCGCCCCGCCTCCAGCAGCCGGCCGAAGGCCGCGTGCGCTTGCTCGATGCCCTGAACAGCCATCTCCCGCATATCTTCCGGGATTTCGGGCTGCTTGATTTTGGCCGGTTGGGGCATTCCGCTCCAGGGGTGCTGGGCAGGTGCTGCTTCGGGGTGGAGCTTGATGAAGTGGTGAAGGACGTGCAGCAGGGTCCGCACATGTTCCTTATCGCCGCGGTGCTGCGCTTGCCTTATATCGTCGACAATCATGTCCCGGACTTTCCCGGTCCCCTGGTCTTGGCTTAAAAGGTAGTTCGCCAGAGCGGTCGCGGCGATTTCGGGTATGTGTTCGTGCTCGGCTATGGCAAGCACCTCCGTTTCGGTCAATCCAGACAGCGCGACGCAGTCTTCGAGGGTGATTTTCATTGGGGTTAGGCGCTCCCTTTTCGCCGTGGCCGGAGTGAAGCCCGCCCGTTTCAGCGGCGGTTACTCTCACGATATCATGCTCTTGCGGTTTCGTATGCCGGTTGTTCTAGCTCTTGTCCGCTTTTCGGGAATCACAATGAAGACCCCCTCTAGGGTGAGGGGGTCTTGTGCAGCCTCGCGGCGAACGCTCTTGATTTATCAAGTCCGCGCTATCTTATTGCCGCAGCTTCAGGAGCTTGGCCTGCTCCACATAGCCTAGCACGGCGCCGTTTTGCGCGATCTGTGCAAATCCGCCCTCGACTTTCACAACCGCCACCAACTCGCCTCCCTCGATGCGTTTGGCCTGCGGGCCGCGTCCGGCGCTCTCGAAGAGGTCCGTTGCCGCAAGCACGACATGGGTGGGCTTGAGCGGCACCATGCTCGAGCCCGCCAGCTGGCCTTCGGCAAGCATGGGAAGCACCTTCAAATAGCGCGGCAGCACCGGATAATCGGGCGTATGCCCAAGCGTCACCAAGGGCTTCTGGCAATATTCCTGCGCATTGCGGACTTCGCAGGCCTTGAGCTCGCGGCTGAGCTCCGGCACGCGCGTCTGCACATAAGAAGCGAGATCGTAAAGCTGCACCTTGTCGCTGCTGCCCGCTTTGGCGAGTCCTTCGAGCAGCGCATAGGTGAAGACCCCGTGATTGCGATAGCCCTCCACCGCGCTTTGCTGCTCCGCCGAGGCCATGAAGATCGTGCGCCCGGTGGCATCCTTGAGCCGCTGCAACGCTGCGTCATCCAAAGCCGCGCTCCGGGTGCGGAACACGCGCTCCGCGGAGCCGGATTCGCAGGTGTCGAAGATCCAGATCGACTTCAGCGCTGGGATGGTCTCGAACCACGCCGAAAGCTGCCTGGGGCCGAAGCCTTGGCGCGCGATCTCCTCATCCGAGAAGCCCTCCTCGGAAGGCGGCAGGAAGTAGTAATCGCCCCCGGCCTTGAGCGTCTTTCCATGGCCCGCGATATAGAACACGAACACATCGCCCGCCTTGACCTGCCGGGAAAGTTCTTCGAAGGCCGCTCCGACTTTGTCAGCGGTGACCTCATCGTCGAACAGCGTCTTCACGATGGGCGCATTGCGGTAATAGCCCACGCCCGCTGCCTTCAAGGTCCCGGCCAGCGCCTCGGCATCCTTCACAGCAAAGCTCAAGCTCTTGCGCGTGTCGCGATAATGGTTGGCGCCGATGGCCAGCACATAAAGATCGGGCACGCCCGCCAGCGCCTTGGGGTCGGCGTGGACGGTAATTGAGGCGGGTAGAGACTCCACCTTGCTGTCCGCGTCCTCGGCTACGACCTCGATGGCGGTATCTGGCGTTGCTAGATCGAAGGCGCGGGTGATAATGCCGTCCTTGTCCAGCATGAGCGCGCCGTAGGCGGAGGCGACTGCCTGACCGTTCAGCTTGAAGCTGATCCTGCCGATGCCGCCGCCCCCATCCGTAATGCGGGCAGCGACCGCGATCCGGACGCGTGTCCGGCCGCGCTCCAAGAATTCCTTGCCGCTGGCGCCATTCTGCGGCGATAGGATCGCCACGGTTGGCGCCAGCGATTTGCGGATCAGTTCATCGATGTTGAGCTTCCCGGCTGCCTCCTTAACGAGGCCATCGGGATCGCCCGCAATCTTGGCGGCGACGAGATCGGGGCGGTGCAAGGCCTTGCGCAATTGTCCGGCCGTGATGTAGCGCGCGGCCATGTCCGGGCCTTGGTTGATCTGCCAGCCCACGATCTTGTCCGCCCCGGCCGAGCCCGCGTAGAAGCCCTCGGGCGTCCAGATGACCCATTCGCCGTCCGTGCCACGGAAGATCGTGATCAGCAACTCGCGGGTATTGAGGTTCCAAAGCCGCACGGTTTGATCGGACGAGCCGGAGAGGAGGTAGCGCCCATCGGGCGAGGCCGCCACGGCCCAGACAACCGCCTCATGGCCAGTGAACTCACCCATCTTCTTACCGTCGAGGCCATACGCGGTAATCTCTCCGGTGCCTCCGCCTGAAATAATCGACTGCCCATCAGGCACGAATGTGTAAGAGTAGAAGCCTAGCCCGCTCGTTACGTCGCGTTCAATGGAAACACCGGATGGCTTGCCGTCCTTTAGGACATCGAGGATGGCATCATAGCCATAATTACCGCCCTTGCGATGCCGCAAGGATAGGTCGCCGAAGCTCGCCTTGGCCCGGACCCAGCCCTCTTGGCTTGTGAGCGGCTTTGGCTCGGCCATCGGCGCATTCGCGCCCGGCAAGTGGAAGGTCATTTCGAGGGGGCCGCGATTATTGATATCGCTAGCGTGCTGTGTGCTGCCCCAGGCGATGCTGCGGCCATCGGCGGAGAAGCCAACGGCCCACCCTCGCTGGCCGGTGCCTTCAAGTACCGCTTTCGTCTCGCCGGTTTTCGGGTCCCAGACGTGGATTGGAAACTTCTCTCCGCCGCCGGTCGCCACTAGGCTCCCATTAGGGGAGAAGGCGCTTGCGAGCACGGTATTGCCGTGCTTCGCATAGGCCGTCAGCTCCTTGCCGGAAACGATGTTGAAAATCCGTTGCGTGTCGCTGCATCCGGTGTAACCGCAGGCAGAAAGCAGCGAGCTGCCATCAGGTGAAAAGCGCAGGAACCCAACCACGCCGCCTTGTTTGGCAAGCACTTTTTCGAAAGCCCCGCTGTTCCCGTCCCAGAGGCGGATTTCGCCGCTAACATCGCCGCTGGCGATGCTGGAATCCACGGGCGAGATGGCAAGCGACTGCACTTTCTCCCGATGTCCCGCCATCTCTTTGATCAGCGCGCCATTGGCCACGCTCCAAAGCCTGAGCGTTTTGTCGTAGCTTCCCGTCACGGCCCGCACGCCATCAGGCATGAAACCCACCGCATAGACTTGGCCGCGATGGCCTTGAAGCCTGTGCAGGGGCTTCTGCGTCTCGACATCCCAGAGGATAGCGTTGCTGTCGCCACCACCCGAGATTAGCTTTTTGCCATCGGCCGAGAAGGCGAGGGCGAAAACGGCATCGCGGTGGCCCTTCAACAACGCCTGCACTTGGCCGCTGGCGAAATCGTAGAGGCGGATATCGCCAACAGCCTCGTCATTTACACCATGGCCATGAGCAAGAAATCCTCCCACCGCAAGCCAGCGCCCGTCAGGCGAGAGCGCCATGGCAAAGATTTTGCCCTCCTGTCCCGGCCCCGATTGCCCGCGGATGGCTCGCACGGTTTTCCCGGTCTGCCAGTCCCAGATGCGGATCACCTTGTCGTCCCCGGTCGAGACGATGAAGTTTCCCTCCGGCGTGAAGGCGAGGCCTTTGATGATTGCCATATGCCCGCCAGTGTCGAGCTGCAGAATCGGCCGCTCTTCCGCCGCCGCACCTGCGCTGCCCACGAAAATGCATGCAAGAATCACAAACCAGCGCATCGCCGCCTCCTGCCGACCTCAATATTTTGCTTAGTTTAGGCGCGCATCGTGACGGCGCTGCGGCAGGGTGCTTCCCTTCGTCATCCCGTGCGCGATGCAGCATGAAGTGCTGCTGCGCAGACACGGGATCTTAAAGGGCGCCGGCGTTCGTAACGATCCCGGATACCGCCTATGGCGGTTCCGGGATGACGAAAGAGGATGAACCGCTTCGCGCTGCACTTCACACGGGATAACGGGGAGGAGATCATTTTCGTACCGCCGCGGCATGGTTAAACGCCGCATGGTAAACGCGGGGGGCGTTTAATGCGTTTTTGGCGCCAAGACCGCGGTTTTTCGTGTTTTCGCTTGCAAAAATGGATTCCTGGCAGTCCGTTAATTATCTTTTTGGGCCTCGATTAACGATAAATCCTAATCTACGATCCAGCCGCGCGTTAATGCGCCTCAGGTCAGCCCTGCAACGCGCGCCAAAACACCACGCTTTATCAGAGTGTTAGCCTGCCTTAATGCTTTTGCAAAGCGCTTTAGTTTATTATTGAAGCTTAACGGGAGCAGGGCAGAGCAGGCGCGACGTGCGGAACTTCAGTTAACAGGGCGTGGCAGATGGCCTATCGCAAGGCGTTCGTTGTCGAGCCGGGGTCCAAGGTGAACCTGGATAAGATTGATTCTTCGGACACTGGGAAGCATGTGTCTCACGAGAAGGCCAAAGGCGAGATTGAGCGGAACCTCGAACGCCTGCGGAAGGCGCAATATCTGCTTTACGCGGATGCCGGGCAGTCGGTGCTGATTGTGCTGCAGGGGCTCGATGCCGCGGGCAAGGATGGGGTGATCCAGCATCTGTTTTCCGGGCTGAACCCGCAAGGGGTTAAGGTCGCAAAGTTCGGGCCACCAACGCCGGAAGAGGCTGCCCATGATTTTCTTTGGCGGGTGCACGCCAAGGCGCCCGCGCGTGGTGAGATGGCGATTTTCAACCGTTCGCATTATGAGGACGTTCTGGTGACGCGCGTGCATAAGCTTGTCCCGAAAGCTGCGTGGTCCAAGCGCTATGAGCTGATCAACAATTTCGAGAAGCTGCTGCACCGGGCCGCCACGCGCATCCTCAAATTCTACCTCCATATAAGCCCCGCGGAACAGTTGGCGCGTTTCAAGCAACGGCTTGACGATCCGACGCGGCATTGGAAGATCAGCGAAGCAGATTATACCGAGCGTGAATTTTGGCCAAAGTACATAGAAGCCTATGACGATGCGCTTTCAGAGACCAGCTCGGATTATGCGCCGTGGTATATTATCCCGTCCAACCATAAGTGGTTCCGGAACCTGGCGATATCTCAGATTGTCGCGGATACGATGGACTCGATGCAGCTGAAACTGCCGCCGCCCAAGGTCGATATCGACGAGATCCGCAGGGAATATCACGACGCGGAGACGAAGGGTGCTGCCGGGTAGAGGGGGCTAGCGCAGCAGGAATTTTGGTACACCTTCTGCGTTCATGGAGGAGAAAACCATCACGCCGAGCCAAAAGAAAGCTGACAAGGCGGCTGCCCATCGGGCCGATTGCGGGGTAACGGCCGGCTCCTTCAACGCAGTGGCGAACGCCAGCCGCCGGTAGATCAGCGTGTTGACCAGACCCAGTGCAATCATGAGCATCTTCGGGGTGAAATAGGCCCGGCTGCCGGCATGTACGGGGTCGTAGAAAAAGAGGAGAAGCCCGCTTGTCATCGAAAGCCCGAAGGTGATGTAAAGCCAGGGCAAAATGTCAGCCGCGAACGCTTTGAGCCGCGCATGGGAACGCAAGCCGGCCAGCCGCAGATCGAAGAGCACGATGCCGCCGAAGAACGCCGCCGCGGAGACGATATGCGTCATCCGCACGAGATAATGATAGGGCTGCACCGCGAAATGATACGCCCGGTTGTCGAACGCGATGAGGATCTCGGAGGGGATGCGCAGCGCGTCGTAAAGACTGGGGTCGGCCATGCTTATTCGGCTTGCGGATAGGCGAAAGCGAACGTTTCCTCGAACGCCGCCCACCACTGCGGCACGCCGGTTTCCTTGTCGGTATGCCGGTAAAAGCCGTTCTGTTCCGGCGGCTCGAAGCGGTAGGTCAGCTTGTATTCGCCGGGGCCGTCCATTTTGACATTTTCGGCATAGTGAGGGCCGTCTTTCGCGGTCATCGGCTTCAGAACGCCCGCGGACTTCCACGCCGCATCCTTTTTCTCCAGCGTATAGTTGATGGTGAGATAGGGCACCCAGGCGCCGTCCGGATACCCATAGACGTTGTCGGCGGTGGCATGAACGTCGGCCTCGATATGGATGACATCGCCGCCATGCACCATGGCCGCCGTCATGGGTGCCATCTCGATGCCTACGAGGTAATTCGCGACGATTTCCATGTCGTGTTTATGGATTGGCCCGCCAACGTAGAACTCCCGCGCATTGGCGGAAGCAGCCAAAGCACAGGCGGCAACGAAGGCCAGGACTGCAAACTTCTCCGTGTGGCGCATCTCTTCTCCTATTCCGCCGCGACCCGCGAGCCCATGGCGACCGCGGGTTGGGCTTGCGTCTTCGCGGGGCTGAAAACACGCATCGCGCCGAAAATCGCCGCCAGCGTTGTGATATAGACGATCACTTGCATGATCGATGGCCTGTCGTCATAGCCGATCAGCGTCTGCAGGATGCGCCCCGCAAGCGTATCGCTGGGCAGGAGCCAGGATGTGTTCCAGGCCGTGGTGCTCAGCACGTTCAAAATGTCCGCCTGATCGAGGAAATGAACGCATCGGGACGCCATGCCCGCTGCAAGGAAGGTGATAAGATAGGTCGTGACGCTGAACAGATAGCGGGTTGGGATGAGCACGAGCCCGAGAAACATCGCCATGCTCAAAGCAGCCCCCGCTGCAAGCCCGATGACGAAACCCGAGGCGACGTCCCATAGGCCGCTATTATTTGCGACCATGTTACCGTAGAGAAAAAGCACAACCTCCGAGCCTTCGCGCAACACCGCGATGCCGACAACGGTGGCGAGCGCCATCAAGGTCTTGTGGCCGGCCGCCACGGCATGCCCGGCGGCCTTCAGCTCGGCCGCGAGTTCCCGTCCATGCTTGGCCATCCAGACGTTGTGCCAGGCGAGCATGACGACGGCGATGGCGAGGATCGAGGCGCTGAAGACCTCCTGCCCCATGCCTTCCAGCGCATTCGAAAGCGTGCCGGCGAAAGCCGCGAGCAGCGAGGCCCCGAGAACTCCGGCCGCAATTCCCCCGATCACGTATTTCGTCCGGCCGAGGACGCCTTCGGTCGCGGCCAGCACGATGCCGACGATCAGGCCGGCCTCGATTACCTCCCGGAAAACAATAATTGCGGCCCCAAGCATGGTTCGCTCCTATTCAACGACCAGCATGCCTTGCGCGGTCTTTGCGTGATATTCGCCCTGGAACGGGTAGCGGCCGGCGGCAAGCGGCTTGAGCTTTATGGTAATCGTTCCGTGCTTGGTGACAATCTTTTCCGTGCGTAGAGAATTGCTGTCGAACTCTTCAATAGAATCGTCCTCATTTTTGAGCGTGATCGCGATGGGCTTGTTCGCCGGTGCTTTGATTTCGGCTGGCTCGAACTTGTGCTCCTTGAGCGTCAGATCGATCGAAACCGGTTCGTCCGCCCGGGCTGCCGCGGGCAGGGCGGCCAGTGCCGCCAGAAGAAGGGTTGCCGGAATCCGCTTCTTATGCATATCGCGTTACTCCCCAAGTCTTGTCAGCCAGCTGCCACTGCAAGAGGAAGGCTAGTATTGGCTTCTTTTGAATTATTCTAATTTTACCAGTCGCGAGAATACGGCAGAACAATGCACTCGCGCACAAACAGGTATTATTCGATCATGAAAAAGGCAATCTTTTTCTTTTTGATTTAGAGCAGTTCCAAAGTTGATATTTCTGAGTGTTTAACCGCCATCGCATGAGGTCTTAACCTTCGACTTGTAGCGGTTCGCAAAAGCCGCCACCTGCTAAATTTGCTGGAGAAGCCGGCTATATTGTACCATCGCGGCAAGCGCTCACAGGAGAGATCACATGCACGGCAACGATCACGATCATCCGCATGACGAGGCCCATAGCCATCCTCATGAGCATAAGCACGAACATACGCATACCCATATCCATGCCCACGAGCACACACATGAAGGCCTGACGCATTCGCATCCCCATAGCCACACCCATACCCATGAGCACGCTCATGCTCACGAGCACGAGCACGGCGCTGGTCACACGCACGATCCGCTGCATGGCGGCGCGGAGTCGCACGGCCACGAGCACAGCGGCGAACACGGACAGCACAGCCACGAGCACTAATCACCAAAATCGTGTGATGTCTGAAGCCGAACGGACCGAAGCGAACCGTAGCTTTTCGGACACGCACAGCTGCCGTATTTTCCGGGTAACGGCGTGCGCCGCTGTATGAGGATTTATTGTAGACATCATACACAAAGTGCTGTTAAAGTCTAGCACAGGCTTTAATGGCGAATTCGTTCGGCCGCCAGGCACCGGGAGCGAGCTCGCAAAGATGTCACATCCTTCGTAGCTCCGAATAGGCCGTCAAAATCATGCATCACTATTCAACGGCGGAGCTGAACGCCCGCGCTCTTCTCAAAAAAGACTTGCACTACTGCATCTCCTGAACAGATGTGCGGCAAATCTGGCTTATCCTACGGGCAATTGCGTTTTTGACCTGGAATAACTCTAAACTATGGCGTTTGACTTGTTTGTAAGGGCTGTTTATTCGGTTTTTTGCGCGTTAAGCGAATCGGGGCATAGAAGCAGGTGAGGGAATCCGCATGCGCATCGATATTTTCGTCCGCACGCTTGGAAGGCATCGGGCCGTGCTTGGCAGCGCGGCACTGAGCGGCTGCGCAGAGCGAGCGCGCAGCCGGAGCTGCACGGAGATAACCGCATCTCGCTTATCGCTGAAGTTCAGGCGGGCGCTCTTGGCAGCCGCGATTGTCATCCTGTTCGCGAGAAGCGCTGTAGCTGCCGACATCGCGCCGGGCGAGACCAACCCGGTTTCGTCTACCGAACCCGCCGCTTTCGAGTGGACCGGCTTTTATCTCGGCGGCCATATCGGTTACGCATGGGGGAACTCGGATTGGACCGCTAGTATGGGCGGGGCGCCGATTGCCAGCGGCTCCATCAACTTGGCTCAACCGGTCGATAGCTTTAACGAGGCTGGAAGCTGGTTCGAAGGGCTGCAAACAGGCTACAATTACATGCTCGCGAACCGTTTAGTGATAGGCGCCGAAGCCGATGCCACGTTTCCAGCCTATCCAAATCCCGCCGGCCTCTCTATCGGGGGCACCTCGGCGTTTTCTTCACCCCGCGGTCCGGAGAGTTACACCGAGAACCTGTTCGCTACCGGCACAGTGCGCGCCCGCATCGGTTACGCGCCGGGGAACTGGCTCTTCTACGGGACCGGCGGCCTCGCCTGGGCCTACGACCAACAAACGCTGACGCAACTGTCGAGCGGCACGGCCGAGGCCCCCTATACGTTGCGATGGGGCTGGGCGGCGGGCGGCGGCGTCGAGGGGCCGATAGCGCCGCATTGGACCGGCCGGCTCGAATATCTGTTTACCGGCTATGGCTCCAGCAGCGTGACATTTCCGGCCGCGGCGCAGCGATTTAATTCCGATCTCTCATTGCAGGAGCTGCGCCTGGGCTTGAACTATCAGTTCGGGAACGACGCGGCTTCATCGGAAAAGGATTCCCCAGCGCCGTCAAAGGCGGACGCGGACGGCATCAGCTTTCACGGCCAGGCCACGTTCGTCGAGCAAGGATATCCACCAATCCGATCGCCTTATCAAGGCCCCTATAGCCTGCCCGGCGGAGGCCAAAGCGAGGAGACCACCGACTTAACACTTTATGCGGGCATGCGTCTGTGGCAAGGCGCCGAACTGTGGGTCGACCCCGAGATCGATCAAGGCTTCGGCGTCGGGAACACGCGTGGGGTGGCCGGATACCCGAGTGCTGAGGCCTATAAGCTCGGGCTCGCTACACCCTATGCGCGCGTGCAGCGCTATTTCATCCGGCAGACCATCGATCTTGGCGGCGAAACCGAGAAGGTGGACGCCGATACCAATCAATTCGAAGGCACAACAACGGCCGAGCGCCTGGTGCTGACGGTGGGAAAGTTCGCCATCGTCGACATATTCGACACCAACAAATATGCGAATAATTCCAAGAGCGATTTCCTCAACTGGTCGGTTATCAATGCCGGCACGTTCGACTATGCCGGAGACGCTTGGGGCTTTACCTACGGGGGCGCCGCGGAATGGTACACCGGCCGCTGGACGCTGCGCGGCGGGGTTTTCGAACTGTCGGCAACCCCTGCCGGGGGAATTAGCCCTGCAGCCTACGGTCTCGATCCAACCTTCAGCCAATTAGAGTTTGTCGGGGAAATCGAGCACCGGCACGATCTGTGGGGGCAGCCCGGGAAGCTCAAGATAACGGGCTATCTAGAAGAGGGCCGGATGGGCAGCTACGCGGACGCCATCGCGGTTACACCGATTTACGGTTATGCCGACATCAATGCCGTGCGCACCTGGCACCTCCGGCCCGGTGTAAGCCTCAACCTGGAGCAGCAAGTTTCCGGGGACATCGGGGTGTTCGCTCGCGCGGGCTGGGGCGACGGCCAACTGGAACCCTGGGATTTCACCGACATCGACCGCTCAGTGGAAGCGGGCGTCTCGATTTCCGGCAAACAATGGGGCAGGCCGGACGACAGGGTGGGGGTTGCCGTGGTCATCAACGGTATTTCCGGCATCGCCGAGGAATTCTTCAATGACGGCGGCTTGGGCATTCTCATTGGCGACGGGAAATTGCCGAACCCCGGCCTGGAGAAGATCCTCGAAACCTATTACAGTTATGCTTTGACCTCCTCGACTAAGCTCAGCTTCGATTATCAGTTCATCGACGATCCCGCTTACAACACCGACCGGGGACCAGTAAATCTTTTCGCCGGCCGCTTTCACTGGCAGTTTTAGAGGAAAAGCCAAGTGTAACGAGCAAGTCCCCCCTCACTCTGTCTCTCTCCCCGAGGGGAGAGAGGACGATGCCGCAACCGTCGCAGACTCCCTCTCCCCTTGGGGAGAGGGTTGGGTGAGGGGGACTTGTTCCCGGCGGTCCCGAACGGCGGCGCTTCAAGAAGCCCAGGACGGCTTCCGTTTTTCCGCAAAGGCGCGCAATCCTTCGGCACCTTCCTCGCCGCGGGCGGCCTTGCCGAAGAGCGCTGCAGCGTGCTCCACAAGGCTCGCCGGGTCTTCAAAGCGGGCGCGCCGCAAAAGCTTTTTCGTCTCGGCGAGGGCTCCCGGAGCGCAGGCCAGAATCTGATGCAGTGTGGCGGCAAGTGCTGCTTCCAGCTCGGTCCCATTCGCGCAAACCTTGTGAACGAGGCCGATGCGGAAGGCTTCATCCGCGCCGAAGCGTGCACCGGTTACGGCGATGCGCTTGGCCTCTGAATAGCCGAGCCGCTCCACTAGGAACGGGGCGATTTGAGCCGGGATGAGCCCCAGCGAAGTTTCGGGCAGGCGAAAATCGGCGGTCTGCAAAGCGATCGCCACATCGCTGCAGCAAGCGAGCCCGAAGCCGCCGCCCATCACCGCGCCTTCGAGCACGGCCACGATGGCGAGCGGGCTTTGTGCGTAAGCCGCGCAGACATGCCCGAAGGCGGCATTGACGCGGGCGATCGGGTCCGTCTCATGCGCGATGGGAGTGCGGCGCGCCTGGGCCATGTCGTGCAAATCGGCGCCCGCAGAAAAGTGCCCGCCGCTGCCGCGGAGGACCACGATGCGTACACCTGCCGCTTCCGCTTCCGCCAGGACGTCCAGCAGCTCGCGTAGCATGGTTTGCGACATGGCGTTGCGTGCCTCCGGCCGGTTTAGCCGGACCGTTAGAACATCGCCCTGGCGGATGAGCGAAAGCGTGGCCGGGTTTTGCTGGATCATGGCTTTCATCCCTTTGACTTCCATCCTGGAAAGGTAGATTGCCACGATGCCGGGCGAGCCGCTAGTGTCCCGTCTCCGAATTACCGCCCCGTTTGCCGCACGCTCTATGCGAGCCTTGTCACGAAGGTGGTAGGCAATTGCGGGACGCCACACTAGCTCAGAACATAAGCATCCGCGTTGCGATGACGAGAAGCACCAAGCCTAGCACGCGGCGCAGCAAGATTTCCGGGATGCGGTGCGCGCAACGGCTGGCGACGTAGATTCCAGGGATCGAGCCGAGCAGCAGCGATCCCAGCAGCGCCAGTTGTACATCGCCGATGAGCCAATGGCCGCCGCCCGCAACCAGTGTCAGCGGCACCGCATGGGCGATATCGGAGCCAACCAGCCGGACGGCGGGGAGCTGCGGATAAAGGTGCCTGAGAACCACGATGCCGACTGCACCGGCGCCTACAGAGGTGAGCGAAACGAGCGCGCCCAGCACGAAGCCCAAGAAGATTGTGAGCGCCGGCTTCGCAGCGGGGGAAACTGCTGCCGCGGCTTTGTTCGCAAGCCGGTCTCCGGTCCGGCTGAACAGCAGCGCTCCGCCGGCGATCAGGAGCGCAACGCCGATCCCCAGGGTTATGGCGTGTTCCAGAGCACGGCTATGCGGCGGCAGGTGCGTAACGATGCAGATCGTGACGAGAGCGGCAGGCACAGAGCCAGCCGCCAAGAGCCCAACCACGCGCCAGTCCACATTACCCCGATAGGCGTGTACGCGGGCGCCGGTGGACTTGGTCACGGCGGCGAACAAAAGATCGGTGCCGACCGCGGTAGCCGGTTCCACGCCGAACAGCAAGATCAGCAGGGGTGTCATGACCGAGCCGCCGCCCATGCCTGTCAATCCGGCCAGCGCTCCGACGGCAAAGCCTGACAACGGATATGCAACGTCCATGGCGCCCTATTTTAGTTCCACGGAGTTGCTGTGTGCAACCATCGGCGCATACAAGGCGAGAAGGGATCGCGGCTAGGCAGGGTGAGGGGGGACTTCGGAAGCAACGCAGCCGGAGGCGGTATCAGGCTAGGTGCGCGACATCCGCCTCGGCCCGGAGCGGCCGTGACAACAGCGCCTCGACCGCTTCGTCCACGCTCGTTTCTCCCTTGACTACTCTATGGACCGCTTCGCAAATGGGCATTTCGACGCCGTGCTTTCTGGCAATGGCGACGACGGCGCCGGCGGAATGAACGCCTTCGGTGAAGGATCTGCGGGCGCCAAGAATTTCTTCCAGCGATTGGCCTTGGCCGAGCGCATGCCCTAGCGACATGTTGCGCGATTGCGTGCTGAAGGAGGTCAGGATCAAGTCGCCCAAGCCAGAGAGGCCGGTGAGCGTTTCGAAGCGGCCGCCGAGCTTAGTGCCGAAGCGGACCAGTTCGGCGAAACCGCGCGCGGTCAGGGCCGCATGGGCGCTTGCACCGAAATGCCGGCCTTCCACAATGCCGGCCGCGATCGCCAGCACGTTCTTGACCGCCCCGCCGATTTGGGCCCCTTTGATATCGTCGGTCCAGTACAGGCGGAACGTGCGGTGCGCAAGCGCGTGGGTCAAGGCCGTGCCCAATTCCTTGCTCTCGCAGGCGAGCGTTAGCGCCACGGGCAAGTCCCGGGCCACTTCGCCGGCAAAGCTCGGCCCTGAAAGAACGGCGATCTGGGCCTCGGGCAAGATCGAGCCCACAACCTCGGTCATGAGGTCTCCGGTGTCCTCCTCGAAGCCCTTCGTGCAGATCACGACGGGTTTGCCCGGCGCGAAATGCGGCGCAATTTCACGCGCGGCCACGCGAACGAATTGCGATGGCGCGACCAGGAGCAGCACGTCCGCGCCGGCCAAGTCCATCGCTTTCGCCGTGGCTTTGATGGCGGGATCGAGGTGGACGCCTGGCAGATAGACCCGGTTGGTGTGGTTCTCGTTGATTTCCGAGACTGTCTCGAATTCGTAAGCCCAAAGCGTTACGTCGCGTCCGGCCCGGCGCAGGGACTGGGCAAGCGCCGTTCCCCAAGCGCCGCCGCCAAGGATGCCAACGCGCTGGTAGACGGGATGACCGGGGGCGGCCTCTGCCGCCTGTTGCGTGCTAGCGCTCATGCTGCCTCCTTGGCGGCTGGCCGGTTGGCCGCTTGCTAAAGGTTAGCTTCAACGGATGGCTCCCGCTGGTCAAGCGCTTCTCCTCGCGGTAGCCCGGTGCGCGTGCAAGCCGCTACTCGACAGGTTGACGCTTAATGGCCGCTGCGTTCAATGCAACCTCTGTACTAAATTTTCCACCGCAGCCGCAGGCATCCGCGCTGAACGTAACCCTTCTTACGCTTAAGTCTTATCGGCCAAGGCTTTGGAGTGTAATCGAGAATACAGCATCCTATTTTTGCCATCGCAGAATCTATGTCTTCGCCAAGATATTCGTAGCCGGCCTCGGAGTAGCTTACTTTACCCGTAACCTCGATGAAAATGTGTTCTTTGTTGAACGTCTCCTCAGTCAGCAGGTCCGTTTTAGATTTTTTCACCAAGCGATAATAGGCATCGGTTCGATAGACAATATCAACAGACATTCTCTTAGCGCATCTTATCGCGCAAACCCATTCATTAAGAGGCTCATTGCTTCTCGTGGTTCTTCTGTTGACACAAAGGCCAACGGTTACTTCTGCTCTTATCTGTGCCAGCCAGTCTTTCTCCGCCTTCAGGGCGCGAGCCAGATCGTGCACGTGGGATTGCGCAATCTGTCTCTCTTTTAGCCTGGCGGCTTCTGCTTCTTCCTTTTCCCGTTTCTTCCTTTGTTCCCACTCCTTAGGGGTCTCGCCCAGCTTGCTCACATCAATCTCCAAATTGAAGCCAGCCGGCGCCTTGCTGGGATCATGGTGTTTATGAAAGATGTGTCCTTACCGTTTCTCCGCTGCAGGGCGCGATATCCGCTATAGGCCATCGAGCCCTGGCGGGGGCATCGAGGCCATCCCTGCACCCAGCCGCGATCCGGCATGCGCCGGCCCAGGCGATCATGGCCCCGTTGTCGGTGCACAGGCCCAGAGGCGGAGCATGGAAGGAGAAACCGGCCGCCTCACATTCCTGGAGCATCGCCGCGCGTAGCGCCTTATTCGATGCAACGCCTCCCGCCACGACGAAATTCTTAGCGCCCGCACCTGCGTCATAAATCCGGAATGCAGCCTTGAGTTTATCCCGGACGCTGCCGGCGGCGGCCGCCTGGAAGGAGGCGCACAGATCCTTCACGTCCTGGGTGCTTAGCGGCGCGTTCGCCAAAGCGGCGTGGCGAACCGCTGTCTTGAGGCCTGAAAACGAGAAGTCGGGCGCATAACGGCCCAGAAGCGGGCGCGGAAAGGCGAAACGGGCTGGATCGCCGCCCTCGGCAAAGCGCTCCACAGCGGGTCCGCCCGGAAAGCCCAAGCCCAGCATCTTCGCAACCTTGTCGAAGGCCTCGCCCAGCGCATCGTCGATCGTCCCGCCGAGCTTCCTGTAGCCGAAATGGCCCTCTGCGCTCAGGAACTCGGAGTGCCCTCCCGACACGAGCAAAAGCAGGTAAGGAGGATTGAGCGCCTCGGTCAGCCCAACGGTGAGCGCGTGGCCTTCGAGATGATTGATCGCCACGAGCGGCAGATTGTAAACAAGGGCGATGGCTTTCGCCGTGACCAGCCCGACTAGCAATCCGCCGATCAAGCCGGGCCCGGCAGTCGCGGCCACGCCATCGAGCCCGGAAAAGCTGACATGCGCTTCTTCGAGCGCGGCTCTGATGAGGCTATCGAGGACCTCGACATGCGCGCGGGCTGCAATCTCAGGAACCACACCGCCATAAGGCGCATGCTCGCTGAACTGCGACCGCACGACGTTCGAGAGGATAACTCCCTTCCCATCCTCGCCGCGCCGCACGACGGCGGCGGCTGTCTCGTCGCAACTCGTCTCGATGCCAAGGACGGTAAGCCCGGCTTTTTCCTGCCTATCGCGCATGTGAATAAGCCGATCGATCGCGCGCCCTTGCATGATCCCGATTGCAATCCTTCGTAAGTGCTTTAAATGCTGTATCTTTCGTTACGATACCGCTAGTGTCGCACCGGATTGGAACCTCTAGCAACAGCAACCATATCGCGCTCCACCCTCTAAGCAATTCGAAGAAGACCATGAACAAACACCCCGGCGCAAGGGCAATTCGCATAGGCACACGTGGTAGCGCGCTCGCTCTCGCTCAGGCGGCAGAGGTGTGCAAGCGTCTAACCTCGGTCTATGGAAGCGAAATTTCTTTCGAGACCTGCATCATAAAAACATCCGGCGACAAAATCCAGGACCGGGCTCTGGCGGCGGCCGGCGGCAAGGGCTTGTTCACGAAGGAATTGGAAGAGGCGCTTATCGATGGAAGCATCGATCTTGCCGTCCATTCCATGAAGGATATGCCGGCGGTTTTGCCCGATGGGCTTGAAATCGCCTGCATCCTGCCCCGCGAAGACGTTCGCGACGCGTTCATTTCCCCCGTAGCAAAGTCTCTGAAAGAGCTGCCCGCCGGCTCGATTGTGGGCACGGCGTCGGTCAGGCGCGAGGCCGTCATCCGCCACAGCCGCCCGGATCTAAAAACGGTCCTTTTCCGCGGCAACGTAGAAACCAGGCTGCGCAAGCTTGCCGAAGGCGAGGCGCATGCGACCTTGCTCGCCGCTGCCGGGCTAAACCGGCTCGGGCTTTCGGATCGTATCACGCGGCTCATCCCTGTGGATGAGATGCTGCCTGCCCCGGCGCAAGGTGCAATCGGCATCGAGATCCGATCTGCGGACAGCCCCACGCGGGAGCTGATCGCGGCAATCCACGATGAAGCGTCCGGCATCGCCATCGCGGCGGAGCGTGCGTTCCTTGGCGAGCTTGACGGTTCCTGCCGCACTCCGATCGCGGCACTTGCCACGGTTTCTGACGGCAGGGTTTCGATGAAGGGGATGATCCTTACACCGGATGGTGCGCGGGTCTACGAAACCTCCCGCGAAGGCAGCGCGGGCGAGGCCGCTGCGCTCGGCCGGGACGCGGCACGGGAGCTTTTGGAGCGTGGCGGAAAAGACGTGTTCCGCCACGCTGGCTAATTGAGACGGCGATGCGCCTCCTGGTAACGAGGCCCGAACCTGACGCGAGCGCGCTCGCGGAAGAACTTCGTGCTCTGGGGCACGAGGCGGCCGTCCAGCCGCTCCTCGAGTTCCGCGTCCTCGACTTCGATCCGGCGCCTATCATTGCCGCCGATGCTCTGATCTTCACAAGCGGTAACAGCATCCGGGCGCTACGGGAAAGGCCCGGTTTCGGGTACTCAAGCCAATCGGTTTTCTGCGTCGGCAGCGAAACGGAACGCCGCGTGCGCGAGGGGGGTTTTAAGAACATTGCGGCAACTGCAGCCACAGCGGAAGAACTTACCGCCAAGATCCTCGCGGCCGCCACGAAAGGCCTGAGGCTCCTGCATGTAACTGGAGAGCATCAGGCCTTCGATCTTGCGGCAGCGTTATCGCGTGAAGGTCTTTCCATCGGCACGTTGCGCGTGTATGGCATGGAACCGCGGCGTGCCCTTGATTCCCGGATCGCCGGTGAGGTCAAGGCGGGTGAGATCGGCGGCGTTATTTTGATGTCGCCGCGCACGGCGGAAGTTTTCGTTGCGCTATGCCGGCAGCACGGCCTGTTTGATCATACAAAGTCTCTTCATTATTTTTGCTTAGCATCAACTATAGCAGATAGGCTTAGGCCGCTTGAACCAGTCCATGTGCATGTGGCTCCGAGACCAAACCGTGCGGCTTTGCTAGCCCTTCTCCCGGCTTTGCCAACGCGCGGCCCAAATTGTATGAAAAAGGACGCAAACGGAAAGTCATAGGCTGGCCATCAGAATGCCGAACGATAAGAGACCGAAACCAACGATTGATATGACGGCTGAACGCAAAGTTGAAGCTGCCAGGCCGCTGCTCTCAGCTGGAGGCGCTGCATCCACGGGCGAGCGCCCGGCCCAGAAGCCTTCGGCTGATCAAGGCCATGCAGCCACTAAGGCGAAGCGGAATGGGCCAGGCTTTGCCGGTTACCTTTTGGCGGGCCTGATAGGCGGCGGCGTTGTCGCCGGGGGCGGGTATTTCGCTTCAAAAATGGACATACCGGGGTTTTCGCTCACCGGTCCGGGTACGCAGCAGCGGATTGGCGAGCTGGAGGAGCGGACTGCCTCGCTTGAAAGCGCGCTCCGCGTTCTTGAGCGGGCCGCACCGGCACCCGCCTACGAGCCTTCGGTCTCGGGATCGGAGGGCGTGAACGAGTTGCGCTCCAGGCTGGACGGCATTGTAGATGCCGCCCGGGGCCTTGACCAGACTGTACAATCCTTGTCTCAGAAGGTGCAGGCGTTGGAGCAGCGCCCGGCCGCCGGGGGAGAGACGAGGGACACGCTTGAGGCTGAGATCGCAGCGCAGACAGCGCCGTTGCAGCAGCGCCTCACTTCCGCCGAGCGCGAGCTTGAGACGCTGACACACGCTCAAAACGAACGGATAGCGGACGCACGTACGGCTTCCCTGACGCTCGCCTTGACGAACTTGAAGCGGGCAATCGCCGATGGGCGGCCGTTCCCGGCAGAGCTTGCAGCGGTTGAGACATTATCGTCTGGCAAATTGCCCGTATCGCAACTCGCACCTTACAAAGACACGGGCGTTTCCTCCATGGCGGAACTCCAGAGCGAGTTCGCCGAAGCGTCCAAGAAAACCGTTGAGGCGTATTACAGCGAGAAATCCAACAGCTTCATGGGAGAAGTGCTGTCCCGCGCCAAGTCGGTTGTCCAGATAAAGCCGGCCGATAGCACAGGCGACAGCGTTGAAGCCATTCTCGGGCGGATGAGCGCCTCCCTCAGATCCGGAGATCTCAAGACGGCGCTGCTGCAAGGCGCTGCGCTGCCGCACCCGCCCCAGGAAATGATGGACTGGTTCGCGAAAGCTCAGGCGCGCCTTGCCGCAGACGAAGCGCTGCGAAAAACAGATCAAGAGCTTCTTGCCGCCTTGACGAGGCCTCCGGCCCGGCACCAATAAGCGTTCCGGCCACTTCCAGCCAACCTGTGAAAACCGCATAACGACGTGAAATGAGTTAAGTTATGATCCGCCTTGTTCTTTATTTCCTGCTGGTTGGCGCGGCCGCGTGGGGCCTCTCCTGGGTCGCAGACAGGCCCGGCAAAGTGAACGTGGAGTGGCTCGGCTACGACGTTCAAACGAGCGTCTTTATCGGTGCCATTGTACTCATTGCCTTCTTCGCTGCGTTTGCGTTTGCGGTTTGGCTCGGTTTTTTCACCTGGACAACGCCGAAGCGGATTGCACGCCGCCTCAAACAGCGGCATGTGCGCATGGGGCAAGAAGCGGTGCGGCGCGGTATTTTCGCAGCCGGAGCTGGCGACAAGCTTGGCGCCTTGAAAGCCGGCGCGATTGCAAAGAAGTTCGTGCCCGAGGAACCGCTGGCCCTTCTGCTTGAAGCCCAGTCCGCGCAGCTCAACGAGGACCCGATTGCATCCCGCCAAGCCTTCGAGCGCATGCTCGAGAAGCCGGAAATGGCTGAGCTTGGCTTGCGCGGCCTTTATATCGAGGCGATGAAGGCCGGGCAGGCCGAAGCCGCCAAACAATTCGCCGAGAGGGCACTTACCGCAAATCCGGCCCTTAGCTGGACATCGAGCGCGCTGTTCGACATTCAATGCCGTCAAGGCGACTGGCGTGGCGCGGTTCGCACGCTGGGGCTGGCCAAGCAGCACCGCCATTTGCCCAAGGCTGAGGCCGACCGTCGCCGCGCGCTGCTCCTGACGCAGCTCGCCATCGAGCTCGAAGATACGCAGCAAGGCAAGGCGCTCGCCTATGCGCAGGAGGCCGTTGGGCTTTCTCCTACGCTTGTACCCGCGGCTGCGGTGGCCGGCCGGATTCTCGCTGCACAAGGAAATACGGCCCGCGCCGCGAAACTTTTGTCCCAGGCGTGGCGCACCGCGCAGCATCCCGAAATTGCGCTGATCTATGCCCATGTGCGGACCGGAGATTCGCCGAAGGAAAGGCTTGCGAGGGTGAAGGCGCTGGTTTCCTCGGGTCCCGCAAGCTTGGAGGGCGACATCGCCGTAGCGGTTGCGGCTATCGAAGCCAAGGAATGGGATGCGGCGCGAACGGCCCTGGAGCCGCACCTTGCGAGTGCGCCCTCTGCGCGCGTGTGCCATCTGATGGCGCGCATCGAAGCCGGCCAAAACCGGGATATGGGCCGTGCCCGGGAGTGGCTTGCCAAGGCGATGCGCGGCGCGCCCGACCCGGCTTGGGTTGCGCCCGACGGCACTGTGTCTCCGGAATGGCGGGCGGTATCGCCGAAGTCCGGTGCGCTCGGAACGTTTGAATGGAAAACGCCTTTGGCGGCGCCTGCATCCATTGCTGGCGATACGATGGCGGCGTTGCCGGAGTTCGACGCGGCTATCGAAGCCGAAGCGATCTCCGTAGCGCCCGTTGAAGCTTCAGCGCAGAGCGCTGAGCCTGAAATCATTGCTCCCCCGAAGGTTAACGCGCAGGCGCTGCCTCGGGAAACGCCGCTGGTCAGGATTGAAGCGCAAAAGGGGCCCGAGAAAGAAGACAGCGAGGGGAGAGAAGGGACCACGCCGGCAGGAGAGGCGGCGGCCGCACCCCGGATGCAAATCGTGCCCAAGCCGGTGAGCGCAGGCAAGGCCTCGTCAGAGCCGCGGAAGCCGAAGATTTTCGTGCCCGGCCCGGCGCCGGACGACCCCGGCCCCCGCTCTACGGAGAGCGAAGAGGCAAGCACGCCCCTCAGCCGCTTCCGGCGGCCATCCTAAGACCGGCCTAGTCTTCTGTTGCCGCCCTTGTCAGGAGCCTTGCGCGCCGGGTGGTCAGTTGGTATTGATAGCGCTCCGGTTTGCAAACTGGAATGCCGCTTTAGCTCAGCCGGTAGAGCACATCATTCGTAATGATGGGGTCGCGTGTTCGAGTCACGCAAGCGGCACCACCACACTTCTCTGCCATTGTTTTAGCACAGAGAACTGGTTTCGTTGCGTTTTCCAGCTTCCCACTGCTACACAGGGAAGCACACATGGTCTTCGCAATGGCTCGTCCTGTCTCGCGTCCGGGTTCCTCTTTCAAGCAGTTCCGCAAGCGGGTCCCTGACGACATTCAGCGCCTCGCCAAGGGCAAGCGTGTCGTCTTTAGGCTCCCTTCCGGCAACCCCAGCCAACCTGATCTTACGGTCTCCGCCAAGATCGGCGGTGAGGTCTCTTTTTCCCTGAGGACCAGCGATCCTTCGTTAGTGAACCGGCGGCAGGCCGCCGCTATTGACCAGCTTGAGGCGCACTTCCAAGTCCTGCGCACGGAAGTCCGGTCACTGAGCCACAAGGAGCGCGTGGCCTTTAGCGGTCTCGTCTATCAGCGCCTTTTGTTGCTCTGCGAGGACAATCCCGGCGTGCCCTGGCTATGGGAAGCCTTCAAAGAAGGATTTAACGAAGACGCCTTGTCTGGTCCTGAAGGTGTCTCCGATTGGTTCGGCGAATTTGTAGACAATCTCGCCCTTCGTGAAGGCTTTGTGCCCGACCCTGAGAGCCGCAGCGCCATGGCGAAGGAGGCGGCGCGGGCGATGATCGAAGCGGCTTCCCGGCTCGAACGCAACGCCGATGGCGACTACTCTCCCGATCCTAGCGCCGCCCGGTTCCCCGCTTGGGATGATAGTAAGCCTAAGCCCGTCTCAGTCTCGATCCACGATGTCTTCGAGCGATGGAAGTGTGAGAACGCCCCGGCAGCGAGTACGGTTGCAACCTGGAAGGGCTTCGTGAAGTCCTTTGTGTCCCCTCTCGGAGAAGACATGAGCCGCGTCACAAGCGAAGGCGTGATCGCCTGGAAGGACGCGTTGGTTTCACAAGGGTACTCTCCCAGAAGCCTTCGGGTTGGCCGACTGGCGGCTATCAAGGCTCTATTTAACTATGCCATCGACAATCGCCTTTTGACCTCGAACCCCTTCGATGGGGTGAAGGTGCGGCGTCAAAAGCGCCAAGCGGGGACGCGTATGCTTCCCTACACCGATGAGGAGGTTGCGCGCATTCTGCGCTTAGCCCGTCTTGAGAAAGTGCCATCTCGCCGTTGGATACCCTGGCTGTTGGCCTCCTCCGGCGCGCGCGTAGCCGAGATAGCCCAGCTTTGGGGCTGCCGCATTCTTCGGATCGACGGCTGCCATGTTCTTCGTATCACCCCTGCCGAAGACTTCGGCTCGCTCAAGAATGATGTCTCAGAGCGTGACGTACCTATCCACCCTTGCGTTATTGAACAGGGCTTCCTCGAATTTGTGCGCTCTAAGGGTGATGGTCCGCTTTTCTATGGTAAGGCTGTGAAGGCCAAAGAGGGTGGGATGCACGCCAGCAAAGGTGTCGGCAATCACCTCGCTGAATGGATACGCTCGAAGGGCTTCACCGACACTCGCAAGGCTCCTAACCATGCGTTCCGTCACTGGTTCAAGACTGCCTGCATGAAGGAAGGCATCCAGGACAGCCTCGCCGACGCGATCCAAGGCCACACGGGAAACGGGGGTGAGGCTAAACGCTACCGGCACGGTCATGTCCGAACCATGGCCGAGGCGATAGCTCGTCTCCGTGTTCCGGCTTGATCCGATGACGCTGCCTCATGTGGTCTTGCTTAGCCAAGCGGCCCATGTCGCTGTTCCGCCTTGAACACTGTCTCAGCTAAAAGGGCGTGCACCACAGGGTCATTGGGGGAAGCGAACCAGTCCGCGCTTATCGATGAACTCTCAGACGCGCTCCTCCGGCCACTCGCCTTCCACATGCAACCAATGCAAGACTTTAAGTTGCTGCCGGGCCGCGTAGTGGAGCACCTCCAAGTTACCAGCTTTGGCTGCCGCCTCCATCGTCATCATGATCTGCTCCAATTTCGCCACCATGCGTTTTGTCTTATTGCCGAATAGCCGCCCGAACATAATGCTTAGAGCGAACGCAAGTACGATCAGAAGCGCTACACTCATCTTTCCCCCCTTAGCGCCCCGCCTCTCCCAGGCGTGAGCCGCCCCATACCCCCAGCATCGCTCAACATGGAAACGCTGTGAAGCCAGACCTCCGGCTTGGCTGTAGCGATTATGCCACATGCATTGGCAAATCCTATAACTGACATTGACGCGGCCTCTAGGCGCGCCCTAAGCTTAGCCGCACTACAGATAGACGCTTAGACAAGTAATCCATCGCCGAAGGAAAGTTCGCATGACAGTGTGCGTAGAAAAGATGCAGACAATTCGACTTAAAATCCTTGCCGATGTTCAAATAGGAGGCTACGGGTTGCTTGTCTCCCGCCGCGTCGGAGCGCCTTACGGGTCTTTTTGGCAGTATGTCCCTGGCGGAATACAGGTCCAGGCGGGTTCTTTCGCCTTCGATCTTCACGGGCCGGAGAAAGAGGCCCTAACCCTGCCGGGGGATGAAAAAGCTCCGCCGCGCCTGACGCCGCATGGACAACACACACCCGCCCTTAGGGTCTAGGAAGGGGGCGCGCCGGATGGCCCGCGCCGTCCCCGCCTTCCCCGGTGTCTCGTCCTGTTGAAAATGCGGGGTTTTTCGCGTCACCCTCTGCATATTTCAGTGTTTGGGAATGCAGAGGGACTATTCCCCTTCATCGTCTTCTGTTTCGTCTTCGGCGGCCAATTGCCGAAGGTGCCAGAGCAGCTCGTCAAAGCGGCGGTCAAAATGTATTGCAAGCGCCCATGCAGCCACTTCAGGGTTCCTAATGAGGCTTCCACCGAACGCCTTTGAGAGGCGCTTCGCGTGGGCCTCCGCTAGCTGCGTTAGCTTCTCCTGTAGCTGCTCGCCGTCTATGCGCCTGCTGCCCAGCCCTCTAGCGGCCCGGTCCGCCTCTCGCCAACTCCCGTATCCGTGAGCCCGGTGTTCCAGTTTGTGCTTCGCCGCGCGCATCTTTGAGACTTGTCGGGGGCTAACCCCCGCCGCTTCGCTTATCTCCGTTATGGAATGTTCGTTCAGTCGTACAAGCCGCCATGCGTAGTTTTGCCTCTCCCCGTTTGTCATTGAGAGTTTTAGGCGGCTGTTGGCCCTCCCAGCGAACGCGACGGCCTGCTCTATCGTGCCCTTAAACGGCTTGATCGGAATGTCCGGCTTCCCCTCCTCCTTATAGGCTTGAAGGCGGTGGTGCCCTTCTATCAAGTATGCCCGCGATCCCACCTGTAGCACCCGCACGGGATCAAGATCGCTGTCGTTGCGCAGTCTGCGGCGCAAATCGCTAACGTGCTTGTCGTCCATCCCTCTGCGCGGCTGGAACAGCTCTGGCATTAGTTTGATGGATGAAAGCTTGATGCGATCCGGGAGCGGCTTGGGGGATTGCTTCTGGGCCTCTCTGCGCAGCTTGTCAAAAAGCCTTAGCGGCGTGTCTTGATATCGCGCATGAGCGAAAGCGAACGTCTCTGCCGGGTTCTCCCCGGCCTCCCCCGCCTCGCCGGGCTGCATTTCACCTTCGGCTGTCACCGCATCGCCCTTACTGCTTCCCCCAGCTCCGCCGCGTGCTGCTTCCCCGTCAGGCCCGCCATGAATGCTCCTGTGCGTGGCGGCGGGTACTTGCGCCGAAAAACAACAGGCGCAGGCACGCGCGCACGCTTAAGGGTTGTGGGGGGATATGTATGGGGGGTCATATGAGGGGCATTGGCGGGTGTTCCCGATCCTCCCCCTCGGGCCGCCCCCGGAGTGCCGCCTATCGTCACGATTGTATTACCGTCCGCTAGAGGTAAACAAATGTTGGCCTCGGGCGTGGGGGTTTGAATGGGTGTAACTGCGCCGTTTTGAGGATCAATAGCGGCTTTGTGGATAGAAGAGCCTCCCCAACGTGACGTGGGGGCATTACAGTACGGTACGCGACATGCCATGCGGCGGGATTGTCTCCAAGAATTGCGTCCATCCCCGGAGGGACAGGCGCGCACGCGCAAAAGAGTGACGGTTTGAAGAGGCGAGCCGGACCACAGCCGCAACTAACCTAAGCTGAGGATTGTACCGGGCTATTATGTCCTGATTTCGTCAGGCGGGTCGGGGCTACAGCCGCCCGTTGTGCTCGATTGTCATCCCGGTATTTCGTACAAAGCAAGCATTACGCCGGGTGCCATGTCATCGGCTTGAACCATAATCCCCAATCTCATGTTTCCGAAGCCATACAAGTCGGCCCAATAGAGTGCAAATCTAGAAGTGCCTTGACGGAATTCCTCGATCAGCTTCACCCGATAGTTCTCGGAGATGAGCTTCTTACCTTGGTCAAACGTCAGCTCTCTTTCACCCACAGTGCAACGGCGTGACGTTGCTGTCCCGTCAGGCTTCTCACCGTACATAGCCCAAATAACGCTCTGGCCAGACGATAGCCCCCAGCCCTTTTTGTAGTCGGGTGATGTCGCTTTAACTAGATCGATTGGAAGCTCTTTCAAATCGAGGTCGCGTTGTTCCGCAAACATTCGAGCGAGTACGTCAAACAGTTTTCCGTCAAGCCTGGAGTTTACACAAACATTAGAAAATACTTCATTAGCACCAATGCGCGATATAAGAGAGGCCGCGTTAGGCGGCGTAGGCTCAATGGCTAGTGCGACTTGTGGCAGCATGGCGGCGACCATCAGTGCCACTTTGAGTGTTTTTGCGGGAATGCTCATTGGGGTCCGTGGGGCTGGTAAAAGACGAAAGCTTTGCCTTATAGCATAGATCAGCTCTAGCTAGCAAATCAGCCAGCGGCTTACCCCCCCTCCAAACGGGGACGGCAGCGCTCAGGCTGCCGCTTTCTTTCCGCTCCCGTTTCTCGGCTTGGCTCGCTTGCCCGCCGTGACACGCTTGCCCGCTTCCGTTAGTTCGCCTTCCGGCGTCAGGTTCCGGTAAAGCGTAGGCTTGCTAATCCCCAACTCTGTGCACAGGGCATTGATGCTCATGCTGCGGTCACGCACCACGGTCTGAGCGCGTGCCAGCATGTTCTTATCGAAAGCCGATTTCCTGCCGCCCTCACGGCCCCGTGCGCGGCCTGCGGCAAGCCCCGCAATGGTGCGCTCACGTATCACATCACGCTCGAACTCAGCGAGCGCGGCAAACATCGTAAACATGAGCTTGCCCTGGCTTGTGGTGGTATCAACGGGCGCGCCTTGCAGGACCTTGAAGCCGACGCCGCGTTTGCTGAGGTCATCGACGGTCTCGATTAGGTGCCTGAGGTTGCGCCCTAGCCGGTCGAGCTTCCAAATAACAAGCACGTCATCCTTGCGCAGCGACCTGAGACAGGCCGCCAAGCCGGGCCGGTCATCCTTGGAGCCGCTACACTTGTCTTCATAAATGTGCGCCGGTTCCACGCCTGCCGCGATAAGCGCGTCGTGCTGTAAGTCTAGCACCTGACTGCCGTCCGCTTTGCTAACTCTCATGTAGCCAATTAGCACGTCTTTTCTCCCCGTCCCTGAGCGGTACGAAAACGGTCGTTTTCGTTCCTATGCGATCATTAAGGGAAAGCATGGCTATAGTCAACCGAAATCGTAACGTAATCCCGTTACGCAATCAGAGTTACGCAAACGCTGTGCGGACGTGTTACTACTTATAGCGATAGCGCGGCATCCCCGCCGCGCCTGTTCCCGCCAACAAAAAGGCCCGGACCTTCGCCGATCCGAGCCTCTGCTTTGGTGCTTCCCCTCTCCTCAAGCGGAATGGGGGACGCTTCCCGCCCCCTTCCCGGCTGACAATCACTTTACGATCCTCAAGGCCCGCATTGCGTCCGGCGTCTTGGCCTTGGGCTTGCGCGCCTTGGCCTTCGCCTTCTTTCTTGAGGCCCCCTTGGGTGATGCCGGACGCGGCCCCGCAAGGCCGCTCCAAATGCCCATGAAGGCGATGAAGTCCAGGGACGCCGGAAGCAGCCACTCAGGGGCCTTGAGGCTTGCCTCTGTGGCCGCTTTGGCCTCCGCCTCCACGAGGGAGCGCTCCGCAGTCTCCACGCGGGCACTAGCCTCTCCCCGCGCAAGCTTCGTTTCCTTGCATGACGCCTTGCAGGCTGGCTTGGCCTCAGCCTTCCGCACCTCGGCTTGCGCCTCAGCCGCTTCACGCTTGGCCTCTGCCAACTCTTCCTTGGCACGCTCAGCCACATTGCGCAGCGCCTGCCGTTCCGCTTGCGGACCCGCCTTCGCCACATGCACACGCTCCGCCGTTCCAAAGAACACCGTGAGCGCGGCAGGGACTAAGACCGCGCACCACAGCAAGGACTTCCCATGCTGCCGGGACCGCCAAGCTTCCTCGGCGAAGGGCGGTATGAGCGTCGCAGCCAGCGCGACAACCGGCGCGGCGATCGTGAGATAGGACACGCCACCTTCGAGCTTGAGCCCGAATTGATATGCGCCATACATGCCGAGTGCAGCCGCAGCCGCGCCCAGCCCAGCGGACGCGATCCGCCATCCGGGTGAATGCATATTCCCTCCAATGTCCAGCTAGATGGACGCTTGGCTGTACCCACTGAGGCCAAGGTCATATGGAAGTTGAATGCACTAAGGATAGCAGAAGATGCTGGAATATTCAAGCTTACGCCAACGCTACAGCCTTGATGACGATAAATAATGCTAGACTTGAACAACGTATTTGTGAACGAAGTCTTGCTGTAGCGCTCTTGAAGGAGGTCCAGCTTCAAGCTCTTGGCTGCAATACTGGCGCGGACGGGCGCACGGGGGGGACGCGCGGGCGCTGAACGTCTGATTAGGCGCTCGTGAATTTGCGATAAAATTATCGGGGAGGCATTACGTGCGTGCAACATCACTGGAGGCGGGATAGGGCAAAAGGCTCCCCTTTAGCCCCCAGGGGTCAGCACGGCGTAGTTTGTTGGTTCGCTTAGTTCTGTCCCGCGCCTTTACGTACGGGCATAACGGTAGCCAAGGCGTAGGCCATGATTGCCCCGAATAGGAGGCCGCTCGCGCCCGCAGCCGCGTAGTCCTCACCGGAGAATAAGGTAGGGATTAGTAGAGTTGTGACGGCGGTCGCCGCCACGTTGGCTGCCCCGCTAAAAGCCATGCTCCTCGCGATTGCGCTGAGAAGCCCCCGGCCCGCCCCCAAGGGACCGGTGAGAATAACCACGAGCGCCATCGCCGCGAGCCGGAAGGGGTCGAGCAGATCGACAATAATGAGGATCGCGAAATTCTCATAGCGGTTCCCCCGGGCAAAGGCTTTCTTGTGCTCAAGGATGCGGGTCAGCCAGTCATTAATGTTCGCCCAGTCCTGAGCTGAGACCGCCAAATGGAAGGCTTCGGGGTACATCTTCAGGACTTCCGGGTCGGTGTGCGCTGTGGCCCACTCGGGGGTGGGCATGAAGGTGGGATCGGGGGGAACCGTCGGGACCGTGGCAAGGATCGGTACCAAGAACAGCACCACCAACGAAATGATGAGAATGGAAACCCGAGCCGCCATGCTTGCCCCCATGATGCTTGCCCCCCCTTAAATCCGGGATACGTGGCTCAGGTCAAGCTATACCCTAGATCAAGAAACGAGGTTCAGATAGGGCCGAACGGCTATTCTCAGCCACCCACAATGAGCTTGTGCTGCTACACAAACCCCACCACAGGCTTGCCTTTAGGGCCGAATTTCTCTATAGATTTCAACTATATTCAATCCAAGAAGCCGGTTCACGCAAGCGGCACCAATAAGGCAATCAAATCGACGGTTAGGGTAAGCCTTTCCTCCTGGCCCAGCCGCATCATGTCCCTTATCGCATGGTGACGCTGGGGACGATCCTCCACAACCTCCGGAACGCGCGCGCGGCGGCGCTCTTGAACCATGCTCCCGCCTCCTCCCTCCTACCTGCGGTGGTAGGGGGTATGGTCCCACTCCTGGTCACTTACGCTGAAAGCTTGAGTGCGAAGTTCAGCTTCTGCATTCACGTAGCAGGGTTGTAATTATCGAGATCGCGTGCGACGGCAAGGGCGCCCGAATTAGCGTAAGGGCGCAGAAGACTCTCCATCCTCGACGTCAGGCTCAAAGACGGTCTTGTTTTCCCAGCCGCGGACGTGCTTAGGCGCAAAGGGGTGAACAATGAGTTCTACGCATTCTGCTTCGCCAGGCGTCTCGCGCGCGCTTGCATGAAGCGGTAGCCCAGCTTTGCAACGATGCGATTGAGGCGGGTTTGCGGACGGAGGCCCGCAGCCTTGAACAGCATTGCGCAAATGCGTTCGAGCAGGTAGGGCTGGGCCAACGCATAGGCACGCCGGGCATAGGCGCGATTGTAACGCTTGCGGTCGAACGGACCCTCTGTCGCGTTTGCCGCGTAATAGGCGTAAGCGAGTTCATCGTCCTGTGACTCGGCGACGCGGCCAGCGACGACTCGCAAGCGCCCGGCTAGGCCGATGCGTTCCTTTTCAAGGTACTTTTTCGACAGCTCGTAAAAGGCCCTGTAGTGGCGCCATTCATCGGCAGCGATCCGTCTCAACAGTTCCTTTAGGACAGGCTCCTGTGTGGCCTCGCGGATCGCGGTATAATACGAGCTGGTGCCTGTCTCCACAACGCAACGGGCGAGCAATTCTCCGGTGAGCGAACCGCGGACCGAGCGTTCGACATCGACTGGAACCTGGTACCCGTCCTTGTACTTCTTAAAGCTCATTTCGTGGTCGAAATCCGGGTCGGCGAGTTTCGCCCAGCGGCCAAGCGTTTCTCCATGCTGAACTTCGGACTCGGCCCACTCCAGGGCGAGCACCTGAAAAGCGGGATCGCCCGCAAACACCTTTCTGAGGTAGGCGGCGTAGTCCATAGCATTGTATTCGACCATGCTCGCAGCCTTCACGAGCTTCACGATATCGGGGTCCACGAGCGAAGGCTCGAACCGGGCCCATTGAATATCGGCGGGCTTCCAATTCGACATCTCTATCGGCATCGTCCTCATCTCGCGCTGTCCTCGAAGCCACGGCGATCCATCATTCTATTGGCAGGAAGAGGCCATAGAATTTTGTCCCTCAAGGGGCGTAAAGCAAAGCTTCGCGCTTTATACTGGCTCAGCCGCTCTCTCATATGCGGGACGCATGACGGGGAAACGAAGCCGCCTCGAAGTCAGTGCCGGGATTATAGCCTGGAGCGTCCCGAAGCTCCAGCGACCAAGCCACGTCTGCGTTGAGCAAAGCCATCCAATCGCCGACACTATTATATTTGGGCCCGAAAACATCGAGGCGGACAGGCTCAAGATCGCGGCCAAGGTAGCATTGAATAATAGAGCCTCTATGGGTTCGGAGCGTGCGGACCTTTGTATGCTCGCCGCGGCCCTTGGCGCGCAATGCGGCGCGCTTTTTTACGCGTTCTTCAATGCGCTTGGCGTCCATTTCATCCGGCGGGGCCGCTTCGCCTGGCTTGCGCCGGGAACGCAGCGAAGCCTGTGCTGCCTCGCATACCGGGCCGCTGTCGATTTCAAAGCCTAACATTTCCAGCTTAATGCAGAAGGAAGCCAAGCCGGGCAGCGAAGGCTCGGGAAGCGCAGCCGGGTGAGCGGCGCCATTAAGGTCCGGCCGGCTTGGGCTGCAAAGCACTTGTATCAGTTCTGCCCGCGTTCCGGGGGCGAAGTCGAAGTTTCCTGCTGCGTGGAATAAAATGCTCTCAACACAGGCGTGCATACTTTCCTGGCTAAGGCGGCGCGCGCGTGCAACGCATTTCTTAACCGCGCTATTGGCAGGGGCCGGCCGCCAGGGCATGACAGGCGCGCGCAAACTCCGCCAGATCTCAGCCAGGAGTGCTGCGGAGACTTCGTAATCAAAGGGCATTTGTGGAACTCCGCGCGCATCTCACCAAAGGCCGTAGCGCCACCGCTTCCAATGCTGGCCTCATCTCTTACCCCTCTCGAAAAGCTTTCACATCCCGGCTACAGAAGCTTGGCCGGGACTCAACCGCTGATTGAATTAGGCGGGCGCCATTGGACGAGATGAAGGCAGAACGCTGATAAACTTGTCCGTCTGCTTCGCAAGCTCTGGAAAAGAACAGAGCTTGCGACAAAAGGATTCCCAAGAGGGTTACGGCGGCCCGATCTGCAACAGGCAGGCCCTCCGCATTTATGGTTCGCCGGGTCCGATTCGATCGGCTGCACCGAAGCGAATTGCTGGAAGGAGGGCCGCTGAACGTAAAAGGCCCCACTTGGGGAAGCGGGGCCTATGGGCGGTGGAGAAGAAGGTACCGTGAGAATACTCTATAAGTGTCCCCGATTCTGGGCGCGGCGCAATTCACGTTTCATTGCGCGGCGTTTCATCCGTCGCAGACCGGGCTGCCAGGTCCACGCAGGCGATCGGCCGCGGGCGAAATCTTCGCTTCAGTCGTAGGAGTAGCCGGCGAAAAAGATTTCTTTGGCCTGACCGTTGTCATAGACCGCAACATAAATCCCTTGCCCGCGCTCGATATCCTCGAACAGCTCATCGTTTTCCGGGCCGGGTCGTCATGCAAACCATCTTTGGCGGCCAGCGGATCGTCGACATGCTCGTTGGCGATCAGTTGCCAAGGATCTGCTAGCGCGAAGCGCGAATCAATGGCCGCACCGATTACAAACATTTGATTAGAAACTTTCCCAGCCCTATACGCACCTTCACGGGAGTTGGGTCGCCCCGTCAAATGGTGATATAAGAATAGGTTATCTTGGATTTGGGGCACGAAGATGATCTGGGGCACGAAGATGAAGCGTTTGCGGGCGTTGGTTTCGGCCGTTGCGGTTAGCTTTGCTGCGTTTATTGGACTCGGGCCGGCCGGGGCATTCGCCCAAGGCGGCTCAATGGAAGTCGTGGCGCAACAAGGTCACTCCGGTAGCCTGCTCGATACCATGCTGCGCAGCGGCAATCTGCCTGTTGAATTCGCAGTTAGCATGTATCGAACCAGCGCCACCGGTCTCGGCTTCTACATCGGCACGATCACCGTTCGTAATACCATGATCAAGATAGGCGGCAATGACGAGCCTGCGCTTATTTTGAAAGCGAACCTCGTAAGCCTGACACCCGGGCCGCATGCCTTTCATATTCATGAATATCCCGATTGCGGGCCCAAAGAAAAAGACGGCGTCATGGTTCCGGGCTTAGCGGCTGGCGCTCACCTTTTTGCCGAGCACCAGGAGGGATCGGAAATGGTGACCTATAAAAGTCACTTGGGTAATTTACCCAGTCTGCTGGTCGATAAGGACGGGACGACAACGGAGGAGGTTATCGCTCCCAGGCTGACTTTGGCGGATTTGGTGAACAGGTCGATCATGATTCACGCGAGCCAAGACGATGGATCCCCTCGGGCGGCTTGCGGTGTATTTAAGTAAAAGTGATTAGGAGGCACTATCCCCGGCGTGTTGCCCATTCTTCGATGCAACGGTCCAGATCGGCAATATTGCGCCGCATTTGCTCGAGCGCGAAGGCGGTAGCGAATAGCCTTTCAATCGGCTCGACCTGCAATTCACGCAACTGTCCGGTTCGCCTCAGCGCCTCGATTTCGGCGGTGTAGGCGCTAAGCGCCAAATCCAGCCGCTCGCGCGATGGCGCTTTCTGCTTGCGCAGCAGAGCGGCAGCGCACGCTTCTAACTGAGCTTTCGTCTCTTTCCCAACGGCCGCAAGCAGCGGCTGAAGTGCTGGTTCGAGCAAAGCGGGCAGCGGACAATAAGCCGCTCTGCCGATAATGACCAGATCGTGGCGCAATCTCAGCAGGGTGCGGAAGAGTGGCCCCGTGAGCGGGTCCGGGGCTATCCTGAGGGGACGCTCGCGTTCGGCCTCGGCCGCAACCGATGAAAGCTCGTTCAACTGCTGGCCGATGCCGTCTTGAATGCGGTGCGCTTCCGCATCCCCAAGCCCCTGAGCGAAGCCTTCCAGAAGCTGGGGGATGGCTTGTGCCATGCGATCGAGCGCTTGGGCGGCGAGTTGGCGGGTGTGCTGGAAAGCACTCGATGGCATCAGCACGAATGAAACAAAAAGGCCAGTCAGGCCGCCAAGCAACACTTCGGCGACGCGGTCAAGCGCCGAAGCGATTTGGGTTGTGTGCAACATCTGGGGGATTAGCACAACGATGGCAGCGGTGGTCGGGCCAACGGCGAGGCGAGGAACCAGTGCCGCGGCAAAGGCAAGGGGCGCAAGCGCAAGCAAGAGCACGAACAGAAGCGCGGTCTCGCTCGAATGCGGAACCAGGAGCGCGATCCCGGCGCCCCACACCACCCCGCCAATGGTCGCGGCGAAGTAGTCCAAGGTCGCTTTCAGCGAGCGCCCCAGGCTGATCTGCGTCACGATCAATGCTGTCAGGACCGACCAAAGCGGCAATGTGACCCCAAGCCGGTACGAGAGCCAGAGGGACAAGAGCGCCGCTGCCGACAGCCTGAATGCGAACGTAGCGGCATCTTTCAGCCGGCGCAAATTCACTGGATCCCACTTCATCGCGCCGTTCTCAAATTTCGCACCAAGCCGATCCCCCGTGCCAAGCCTATCAGAATAAAAATGCTCATGGCGCCCCGCTGTGCCCAAGCGGGGGGCGCCGGTCCGAAACGCGCGCTTCATTGCACTTCAGGTTGCGCTAGGCAGCGGTAGCGCGGCAGTTCGCCCGCGATTATATCAGGCATCTTATGCACCGCCAGGGTACTGCCTGCCATACAATGATGAATCCCCCCTCACCCCAACCCTCTCCCGCAACGGGTAAGGCATCCCTTCTCCCAGCAAGTTCGCCTCGGCGCCGAGCCCGCAACACAGAATGCCCGCATCCGCGAGCGGACGCGGGACGGGAGAAGGACAGGATGAAGGGTATCTTCCTAGAAGGCCGACTTTACCACACCGCCATCGGCGCGCAGCACGGCGCCGTTGATGGCGCTCGATACGGAGCTTGCGACAAAAACGATGGTCTGGGCCACCTCCATCGGGTCTTCGAAGCGTTGCAGCAAGGAAGTGGGGCGCACCGATTTGAAGAATTCAGCTTCTGCGGTCTTTACGTCTTGGCCGCGCGACGCCGCCATATGTTTCATGAAATCGACAACGCCCTCTGATGCGGTCGGCCCCGGCAGGATCGCGTTGACGGTCACGGCCGTGCCCTTGGTCAGTTCGGCAAGCCCGCGGGAGACCGCAAGCTGCGCGGTCTTCGTCATCCCATAATGGATCATTTCCTCCGGGATGTTGACCGCCGACTCGGACGATATGAAGATGATGCGGCCCCAATTCTTGAGCAGCATTTCCGGCAGGAAGGCGCGGGCGAAGCGCACGCCGGACATGACGTTGACCTCGAAGAACCGCAGCCAATCCTCGTCGGGGATATCCGTAAATTTCTTGGGTTCGAAGATGCCGGCATTGTTCACGAGGATATCGACGATGCCGATGTCCTTGACCTCGTTGACGATCCTTTCACAATCGCGGCGGTGGCTAAGGTCGCCGTGAACGCCATGCGCCGTAGGCAAGTCCTTTCGGGCGTGCTCCACGCTTTCTTTCGTCCTGCCGTGAATGATGACCTCGGCGCCTTCGCGATTGAGGAGCATCGCCGCGGCCTTGCCTATCCCTTTGGTGGACCCCGTGACGAATGCGAGCTTGCCTTCGAGCCTGTAATCCATGACTAACCTTCCTTAAGCAGGGGGTGTGGCTTTGGCGCTTCCAGCTCTTAAATATCGTGATAGTGTCCAAGTTCCACCCCCGCAAAGGAGTAGCCCATGTTTATCGCCATGAACCGGTTCCGGGTAAAGCGCGGCTCAGAGGCCGATTTCGAGGCGGCCTGGCTTAACCGCGAGATTTTCATCAACCGGGAGCCCGGATTTGTGGCGTTCCATCTCTTGAGAGGGCCGCAAACCGAGGAACATAGCCTCTATGTCTCGCACACAATGTGGGCGAGCGGGCGCGACTTCGAGAACTGGACGCGATCCGAGAGCTTCCGCGCCGCGCATAGCAGCGCCGGCTCGAACAAGCCGCTCTATATCGGCGGCCCGCAATTCGAGGGTTTCGAGGCGATCCAGGAAGTGAAGCCGGCGTAGCGCCGCCTATGGTGAGCCTCCGCGACGAGGTTTTCCCCAGGAGCGCTTTACCGTGTCACAAGCAGTAGTGGCAGGCGGGTAAACCAGCGCTACAGCAGGCAATACAAACGCTACGCAACAGGAGGTGCGGGGGAGCTGGCTTGCTCAGTACTTGTGCATCGGGCCAGTCCTGCCTCAGCCTTTCGAGTTCGCTGCAGGCGGTATTGAAGACAATTTTGACGCCGCGTTCCTTCAGCACTTGCGCGGCGGGGAAAACAAGCTGGCGGCGCAGATTCACATCGAGGACTGCGCACGTTAGAGAAGCTGTTTTCGCTATAGCGAGCGCGGCCCCAAGCGATGCCGCGGGAGCCAAGAATTCTGCACCGGCATCCTGGAGCAAGTCGAAGATATCCAACGCGATGAACGCATCATCCTCAGCGATGAGAATGCGCGCACCCTTCAAGGGTTGGTCATTATGCATGTTCATTGTGCAACGCAATAGCATTTGTGCGCCGCACAATAATTGATCCAGCTCAATAGCTCCTTCCTCCTTTCGGCCGGCCGCTAATACATATCTGCCTCCGAAGCTCCCTCCGGCTGAGCTGGCGCCGCTCCTTGTACGCCAAGCCGGTTGCGGGCGGCAAACATGGGGCCACGTGCACGCTCCGAGCGAGCAAAGGCCTGGAAACCAAGCGGTTTTGTCACATCGTCGTATATCGCCTCCATGCCCCCGCGCATGAAATACGTCTCGTGCCAAAAGCCGGTGCCTCCCGAATCGCGCAGAAAACTTTGCCACCAAATCCGGTGGGGATCGGAACGGGCCCAACGTTCCATGGATTCGAAGTCCCGCCAGTACCACCGCATGCCCAGATTCAAGGGGAAAAGGCTGAAAATGATGTTATTCTCGAAGTGAAGCAGCCCTTCCGGGCGGCCGCTGCCGGCTTTGCCGATCTGAGGTCCGAACCCGAAAAGGGTGCGGAGCCCCCGCATGGTTCGAACCCGCATTCCGAGATAGATCACGACGAGATCGGGAAAGGCAGACAGGTCGACGGTCTGCCGTTGCACGGTTGTTTTCATCTGCGGCTCCTCTCCGCTGCTTAGATCCTTGCTGGTAGCTTTGACGCGGATAGGCGCTTCGTGTTCCCGGCCTGCTTGATTCTATTTCGCCGTTTGAAGGCGCAAGGCGCGAAGAATCCCTGCGGCTGTCTGGAACGCCGGTAGAACTTTCAGCAAAGGATCGCGTTTCGACAACATCAACGCCGGCTCGCCCGCCCGGCAGGCCCTCAATCGAAGAGACGGAAAGGCGACGCAATGGTGGACCTTTCATCGGCTCGGGAGAGGCTAGCCGAATCGCGAAACACGGTGTCGCGCCATAATCAGAACAAGCGCGCATTGGAGCTGGCTGGTTCCCCTCAAAGCCGCCGGGCGCTGGACTGGATGAATTTCTTCCTGGCGGACGTGCAGACCGGATTCGGTACATTTGTAGCGTTCTATTTGGCGGGTCTGGGCTGGTCTCAGGAAAGTGTTGGGGAAGCCTTAACCGCAGGCCGCCTATCCGGTGCATTAGCGCTGCTTCCAGGCGGCGCGCTAGCGGATAAGACCCGATGGAAGCGCGCCCTGGCAGCTGCAGGAATCCTTATGATCGCCGGCGCAGCCCTGATCTTCGCGCTGCGACCCACTTTCACCTTTGTTTTCATCGCCGAAATACTGCACGGCGTGTCGGGAGGGATCGTAGGACCGCCTATCGCCGCGATCAGCCTCGGAATAGTTGGCAGGCGGTGCTTGTCCGTGCGCATTGGCCGCAATAATCGCTTCAGCGGCGCAGGTAACGCTCTCACGGCCCTGCTGCTCGGATTGTTGGGGACCTACATCGCCAAAAGCTCGATTTTTTTTGCGACCGCAGCTCTCACTATCCCAACCCTCTTTTTTCTGCGTCGCATCCGCAGCGAGGAAATCGACTATATCCGGGCGCGCAATGCAGTCAAAGAGACCGAGCCCCCCCGTCTCAACAATATTCTAGCGGTCTTCAGGAATTCCCAGGTCCTTTGGTTCGCGGGCTGCCTGGCCCTGTTTCAGCTGGCCGACGCTTCTTTGCTCGTGCTTGCAAGCGAACGGATCGGAAGGGGACGGGGTGCGGAAAGTTCCTTGATCGTGTCGGGCCTGATCGTGGCGCCTGAAATCGTGACCGCATTTTTGGCACCCTGGGTCGCCTATTTCTCGGAACTCTGGGGACGCAAGCCATTGCTGCTTGCCGGTTTCGGCGCCGAGGTAATCCGGGCTGTCCTCTTCGCCTTCATTACCAGCCCGATTGCCGAGATCTTCGTTCAACTCCTCGACGGGATCAGCGGGGCTACGTTGACAGTGCTGACCGTCGTGGTTGCGGGCGATCTGACGACGGGTACCGGCCGGTTCAATCTCACGCGCGGCGCGGTGGGCCTGATCTCCACCATCGGCGCGTCTGTCAGCACAACGGTAAGCGGCTTCATAGCGCAAGAACTGGGACGCCAGGCCGCATTCTGGAGCATGGGAGCGGTAGCCGGGGCCGGGACGCTGATCGCGTGGCTTATGCTTAGGGAAAGCAAACCGGAGAAATATATCGATTGATTGGTAAATCCCCAGGGCCATCGCCCTCGTTGGGCAAAAGCAGCTCAAGCGCGGGCCGTTCAGAATGCTTCAAATAACGGTAGCAATAAACCTACTGAATTTATCAAAACAGTTGAGCAACGTATAACTTCCGGTAAGCACGTCTTGCTGCCGGCCTCGCGGCCTCATCCTCCCTGCTGTATCAGTATATTGAAACTAATATCGCCAGGAGGATCTGATGGGCGAACTAGCAGTGCCTTCTTCGATGCAATATTTGGATAAAGCCGTCGGTTCCTTGCGCGATGCAGGGCTTATGCCGGGCAGGGTTGATCCGGCTCCGATCAACTCGCTGATAGAGAAAATCTCTGACTTGGATCCCGATAAGACGCAGACGATCGCCCGGACCCTTGGCCAGGCTTCTGTATTCAATGAGGTCGTGCGCGAGCAGGTCTCGAATATGGTGATCGGCGATCGTTACAAGGAAATTACCGCTGGCTTCAATTCGATCCGGGATGACGCGAAACGAATGGTCGACCAACTCGCCGACAACAGGATCGATCTTTATGAGCGAGCCACCAATGCTTGGATGAAGATTTCAAGAGGTGACATCGCCGACCGGTTCGACAAGGTGAGGAGCGTCTACCTTAATGTCTCCAAGGACACAAAAGGGCAAATCGAACGCGAGCACACTATCCTCGAAGCCTACCGGGACTATCGCGGCGCATTGAAGCAGGCGGAAGTCCTCGCTCTCGAGGTCCTTAAGACCGCAACCGCTAAACTTGAGCAGGAGCGGGCTGAATTAAAGGAAGCCGCGGAAAAAGTCGCGGGTTATGGGGGCGAGGAGCCCGCCGAGCGCGCGCGCCTGGAACTCACGCGGGATGAGCATCTGCGGCGCGTGCAAGACGAGGAAAAACGGTATCAGATCGCAAAAGACCTCTCCGACAATCTTACGATCTCCTACAATACCTCCGAAGTCGTGATGGCTCGTCTTCAGCAAACGACAAACGCGAAGGAGCGAATCTACGCCCAAGCGATTACTTTCTTCTCGACGAACGACTCGGTGCTTACTGCACTCAAGGCCTCATTTACAGGCATGTACGGTCTGCATGAATCGACGCAAACCTTGAATGCCATGAAGGAAGGTGTTTCGAAGTCGCTCGAGTCCCTTTCCGAGGTTGGAGACAAGGTTCAGGAAGAGGCTGTCAAGGCTGGATATGGTCCGACCGTCCGGGCGGACTCGGTCAAGAAGCTTGTCGACTCGGTCGTGAACTTTCAAGAGCGCTCTCAGCAGATCATCGATGAGATGCGAAAGCTTGCGACCAGTAATTCTGCGGAAATTCGAGATGCTGTCGAGGACGGCAAGCGGCGGATCGCCAAGCTTGTTGCGGACGGCAAGGCCTTGCCCCTCTGATGTCTCAAGAATCCCTTGCCGGGGCTGAGCAGCCAGCCCCTGCAAAACTCGACGATTTGATGATTGCGATGGATGTCGTCGACACTCTCCGCCATCGCGATCGCCTTGTCGAAAGGGAACTCAATGAAGAGGCGAGAGAGGAGCAGCTCATCTCCCGCTTGCGCGCCCTCTATAAAAGTCAGGGTCTCGATGTTCCCGATAGTGTGATCGCGCAGGGCGTAAACGCCCTAAAAGAGAGCCGTTTTGTCTATGTACCGCCGAAACCAGGCTTTGAGCGCTGGCTCGCTCAGGCCTGGGTGAAGCGGTTCGAGATAGGCCAATGGCTTGGCGTTTGTCTTGCGATTCTTGGCTTAGCGGCCGGAGCCTATTATTTTAGCGTTGTCAGACCGCATCGCCAGAAACTGGAGGCAGCGCAGGTCGAGCTAACAAAGACATTACCGCGGGAACTCCGGGAAGCGCATGAAGCTATTCTCGCGGACGCCCGGGTACCCGAAGCGAGGGAACGTGCCGGCGCTCTATTTGCAGAAGGAAAGTCTGCACTTGCCCGGGGAAACGTCAGCGCCGCGAGAGCTGCGGTTGCAGGCTTGGATGAACTGTCGAAGACGCTGCGCCTGGAGTATACACTTAGGATCGCGGGGCGCCCTGAAGATCAGACCGGCTTTTTCCGGGAAAATCGGAGCTTTCAGGGACGTGCTTATTTTGTTGCCGTTAACGCCGTCGATCCCAAGGGTAATCCGGTGAAGATCCCGGTTCGAAACGACGAAACCAATCGGATGGAAACCGTCTCACGTTTTGCTGTTCGTGTTCCTCCTGAGACATTCGAGGCTATCCGGCAGGACAAATCGAAGAACGGGATTGTGCAGAATAAAGTGTTAGCGGAGAAGCGCCGCGGCTATATGGAACCGGAATATTCGATGCCGGTTCTCAGCGGCCGTATTACGCGCTGGTGAGGCCATCGGCATGTTTACGGGCAGAGACGCGCTTTTTTCGGTCGAGCAGGCGATTAGCCGGGTTCGCTCGGAAGAAGGTCAGCTCGATTTTACGCTGCGGTCGGCGATGGAAGAGGCAGCCCGGCTGCGCCGCGACGAGTCCCAGGCGTTTTGCGCTTTGGCCCGGATCAAGCTTGATGGGTTGATGCGCGAGGAAGTCATCGCGGGTATCGACGCCACAGAACGGCGCGCTCTTACGATGATAGAAAAACATCGGGAGGCGCTCGAAGCGCTTTCGCACAAGAGGGACGAAGCGCAGCACCGTCTGAACGGCGCTGAGGCGGCAAAACACAAGTGCGACCAGGAACTTGCCCAAGTACTTGAAGCACTTGATCAGCTTCGCCGGAGCGTCGAAGACGGTGTGAAGGCGGACCTGGAGTGGGAGGCTGCCGAAGCCCAAGCAGAGGCTGCGAGGAAAATCGCAGCGAATGCGGATCAGAAGGCCTCGTTTTCCGAAGTAGACCTTGCCCAGAAGAGGAAACCCTACGAAGACGACCCCCTTTTCATGTACCTTTGGAATAAGAAGTTCGGGCAGGGTGAAAACCGAAGTTTCTACTTCGTCCGCTATTTCGACGGGATGGTTGCGCGTCTGATGGATTACGTGGGCGCGCGCGCAAACTACGCGATGCTGCTTGAGATCCCATTACGGCTTAGAGAGCACGCAAAAGCAAAGCAAAAGGATGCCGAAGCCTGCCAGGACCGCGTCCTGATGCTTGAGCGCAAGGCCCTGGTGGCCGCTGGCATTGAACCAATTGAGGCGCAGGTTGACGCCGGGAATGCGGCCGTCAAAGCGGCTGAGGATGAGGTTCTTAAAATTACGGCCGAGCTGCGCGAGATCGAGGCGGAGCGGCAAAGGGAGGTGGGCCCTGGCGAAGACGCCATCTACACCAAGGCTGTTGAGATGCTTGCCCGGGCTCTTACTCAGGAAGACATCGGCCGGCTTTACCAGGACGCCTTGCGAACGCCTGCCAAAGAGGACGATGAGCTTGTGATTTCGATCGGCAAAATCAGGGACGCGCTGAAAAAGGCCGATGGGGAAGTCAGCCAAATCCGCGACCAGATCCGGGAGATGGCGCGCCGCCGGACTGAACTTGAGGGAGCCCGTGATCGCGCCCGGAATTCGGGCTTCGACAATCCGATGGGCAACTACGGCAACGCGCAGAACACAATTGCAGTTGTTATCGGAGCCATCCTCCGCGGTGCTATGACCGGTACGGATCTCGACCGCGTTTTGCGGGATAATTATCGATATCCAATGCCAAGGACTGACCCTGATTTCGGCGGCTGGCCAAGAACACCGCCTTTCCCTGCTCCTTGGGGACGCGCTAGCTCTAACCGGGGAAACGATTCCGGTTGGACCACGGGCGGGAGTTTTTAAGCCTCCTGCCGGTGAACTTTTTCGTCCGCAGTATCTTGTGGGCGTCTAGCGCGCGTGCACGCGGAACGGCAGGCCGCCGCCCTTCGGGGTAAGCGTCACCGTCGCATCCATGCGTGCGGGCACCTCGCCCAGATATTCGAACCGGAACTTCCGCAACAGTTGCGTGAGCGCGAGCGTGTTCTCCGCGATGGAGAGCGCGCCGCCGACGCAAGCGCGTTTTCCCGCTCCGAAGGGCACATAGGAGTAGGGCGTGCGCTTCTTGGCGTTCTCGGGCATGAAGCGCGAGGGGTCGAACTTCTCGGGTTCCTGCCAATAGCGCGCGGAGTGATGCACCAGATAGGGGCTGAGCACGATCTTGTCGCCGGGCATCACCTTGTGGCCCGCGATCTCGTCCCCGGCCAGCGCCACCCGGATGATACTCCAGACCGGCGGATAGAGCCGCATTGTCTCCTGGATTACGGCACGGGTGTAAGCGAGTGCATGAATGTCATCCCAGGTGGGCATGTTATCGCCATAGGCGTCCTGGCCTTCTTGGCGGATGCGCTCGGCAACATCGGGATGCAAATGAAGCAGATAGAGGCACCAGTTCAGCGTCAGCGCGGTTGTCTCCGTGCCCGCCCAGAGATATTGTTTTACCTCGTCGAGCACTTGCTGATCCGTGAATTCCGGCTGCTTGGGATCCGCTGCCGCCGCCTGGAGCATGGTCAGGAGCGTGCGCTGGCGATGGTCGCGCGGCGCGGAGCCAACCACTTCAGGTATAATATCGAGCCAGGCGGCAACGGCGCCTGCGGCAGGGTCGTCAAGTGAAACCTCGGTCAGCTCGCCTTTAACCTTGGCCAGCCTGATCCCCCGATGATGGCCGACGTCGGTGTAGGATTTCACCGCGCCGAAAACGGCCTTGGGGTTGAAAGGCACCTCCCGATCGAACAGGGCTTTGCACACCATGCTCGCGGCCAGCCCCCAGGTCTCTTCCAAGAGATTGATGGTTTCGCCGGTTCTGGCGTACTGCTCCAGGTCCCGGGCCTTGTCTTCTACGGCTGACAAAAGATAGGGCAGATATTCGCCGAACATCTTCGGCTGAAACGCCCCCTGCTGAGGCATGCGGATCTTCTGCCACAGCGCGCCGTCGATGGTGATCATGGCGCGGCCGAAAATCGGCTTCAGTCCCTCGAAATACTTGCCGTAATTGTCCACGTTCGAAAGAAGCACATGCTTGAAGTGCTCCACGTCGGACAAAAAGAAGATGCGCTCGTCCTTCAGGCTGATGGGGATGCAGCCGCCGAGCTTCTCGCTGAAGCGTTGCAGCACCGGAATAGGATCTTCGGCCCGGCTAAGAGCTCCAAGCGTGTACCAGATGCTTTGCACTTCGCCGAGTTCTTGCGCGTGTTGGTGTGCAATCGAATCCGGCCCTGCGGGAGGAGCGCCGGCTCCGGTTTCGCTGCCACTCTCCGCCAATACGCTATCCATGATTCCCCCGAACCGAGTATTCCGCGCCACCGTGCGGCCCGCGTTGCGCGGCTAACTCCCTAGTCCACGCTCAGTCACGGCGCTCTGATAGCACCTGCGTCCGGCGAATGTCCAGGGGCCGCCAGAACCCAGCGGAATATCGGACCGCCATTAAAGACGATTTTATCGAACCCCGCGCTGAAGTAACGCGGCTCTGATCCGCCGCGTAAAGAGAACCTTGAGGATCGGAAGCGAAACGGCTTGACCAACCATCTTTTTACAGAACAAATTATAGTCACTGGCGCGGGTTGGAACGCCGGCCGTTTCCTGGCGTTGTATAGTCAGAGGTGCGGGCCAGGAAGGCCGCCGCCCTTCACCCCATTCGTTCGCTTTAAGGGAGAATCGCCATGGCTAAGGACCCAATTCAGGAAATGAACGCAACCACCGATTACGCCGCCGACAGAGGTCAGACCGAAATCGAAGAGTTGCGCCGCCAGGTGAAGGATCTAACCGACAAATACGGCACGATGGCGCAGCATAAGTTTTCGGATATGAAGGAAACCGTGCGCCAGAACATGGGCGATGTCGAGCAGCAGATCCGCAATAAGCCCGTGCAGGCGACGCTGATTGCTGCCGGCGTCGGCTTCCTGATCGGAGCCCTGCTCACTCGCTGAAGAGGTAACGCCCATGTTAGGAGTGGCACTCAGGCTTTTGGCCACCGGCGAAGCGGGCCGGCGCGTGGGCGGTTACGTGAAAAATTTGGCGACGAGGTACATCGTCTTGAGCGTGGCTGGGATAGCGCTCCTGGTAGCGATCGCGTTCGCGATTTTGGCCGGTTTCTGGGCTCTCAATTTATGGCTGCTAAATCCCATTTGGGCGGCTCTGGCGATGATGGGGATTTTCATCTTCGCGGCCTTGTCGATCGCGCTTATCGCCTATGGAATTACAAGGGAGAGACCCCTAAGCGCTAAAGCCGCCATGCGCGATCCGCTCCAGGCCGTGCAAAGCCGCATTCCATCCGTTGAGGATGTTGGACGGGAGATCGAATTTGCCGTCCACCGCTATGGCCCCGTCCGCGTCGCGGCTGCGGCTATGGCGGGCGGGGTCGTCGCGGGCCTACTCGCCAAACGCTTCGGACAGCCGCGCGTGGTGCACGAGGAGCCAACGCGTGTTGTTTACGAGGAGGTGCCTGTTCGCGCGAGAAACGGCCGGCACAACACCAACGGCCGCCGCTACGCTTGATTTAGCTGGCGTTGAAACAAGCATCGGCCGCTGATTTTTTATCCGAAGCGAAAGCAGCTTTCGCAATCGATCGCGATGCCGGGCGGGTCGAGGGTAATCTCACCCGCGCGGACGATGCGTGTGGCGATGGCGTCGCCGCTGGAGCGAGCGTGGTGGATGATAAGGCGCTTTTCTATATCCAGAATCAGGTAATGGCACACAGATGCCAAGGCGAAATAGCCAGAAAGCTTGACCGCGTTGTCGATGTGGTACGTCCCTGGCGATAGCACCTCCACGACAACAATGGGATTGGAGACCGTCAAGGACTGGCCCGGCTGCTTTTCTCCGCAATAGACCAACGCGTCCGGCTCGTAAGCTGTTTTATCGCTGACACGGACGGTGGCGCCATCAGGGACCATATGGCAGGAGAGGTTGGCTTTTTTGATCCCCTCCAAAAGCTCCGTTTGCACCGCGAATTTGGTCTCGGCATGCCAAAGCCGCTGCGCCGCCATTGCAAAAACTTCGCCCTCGGAAAGTTCGTAGCGGCCGGGGTTCTCCTCGGCCCAGGCAAGGAATTCATCCACGGTCATCTGCGGTTTGGCGCGCTGTTGCATAGGCCGATAATAGCGCAACCGGGAGGTCATCGCAAACGCCGCACGGCGCAGATATCTTGGCTTACATCCCTCATCCTGTCCTTCTCCCCCGCAAGCTCGCCTTGGCGAGCTTGCATTTCAGCGTGGCTGGGAGAAGGGACGCTTGAACAGGGCGCGCCGCTTGCAACGGCGTCCCCTCTCCCAGGGGGAGAGGGACACGGTGAGGGGCGTTACCTTTTGGTTCCGCGGGGCCGGTGTCACTTCATCTTCAGCATATTTCGCAGCGCCAGGCCGAATACTCGCTGTTTAGTTAACCATTCCACCGCAAAATCAATACATTAGCTACGCTTAAGATTTCGGCAAGGCGCTTGCTTCTAGGATAGCGCCATGAGAAAGCGGGCGGAGCAAGCATGGCGTTCAGCGGCAATCGTAAACTCCGCGATTATGCAAAGCAGGGCATAGGTCCGTATGCCTTACGAAACGCGCTCGTGCGCAGCCCTTTTTGGCAGCGCCTCAATCGCTGCGCCTGCCGCCTCCCGCGCCTGCCAAAGATCGTAAGCCGATTGCAGATTAAGCCAGAATTGCGGGTTCATGCCGAACCAGTGGCCGAGCCGGAGCGCTGTGTCGCCGGTTATGCTGCGCTTGCCTTGGACGATTTGCGTGATCCGATTGGGGGGCACGTTCAGCTGCCGCGCCAATTCGGTGGCAGTCATGCCAAGCGTCTCAAGCTCATCGTTCAAAACTTCGCCGGGGTGCGTTGCGGGCCGGGCCATGGTTGATCTCCTGATGATAATCCACGATCTCGACGTTCGAGGGACCGGCATCGCCCTCGCGCCATTCAAAGCAGATGCGCCATTGCCGGTTGATTCGGATGCTGTATTGGGTCTTCCGGTCCCCCTTCAGCATTTCGAGATTGTTGCTGCGCAAGGCTCGCAAATCTTCCAGGCAAGTGGCCGCATCGAGAACGTCGAGGCGTCTGTAAGCTTGTCTTTCGATGCTTTGAAAAGCTGCAATCCGCTCGCCACAGGCGAAAGCTGCCGTTCGCTTATCCCGAAAGCCGAGGATCATGGCTGCGAGCCTACCGTTTGCATACGACGTACGTCAAGCGTAAACAGTATCGAGCCCCCATGCTGCTGTTGCGGTCCGGACACAGCCGCGGCAGAGGCTTGTCCCAACTTCTATACTTCCCGCTAGCCTGGACCTTGGGGGGCTGTACAAATCGAAGCGCAGCATGTTAATTCTCGAACAAAGCAACTGGTGAGCGAGGGAAAAGAATGCGCACATTTGCTATAATCGGCGTGGCTTCTATAGCGGCTTTGATCGCGGCTTCGAGCGGGGCATGGGCATGGACGGCCGAGGCGCCCGCACAGCAAGTGCAAGGCGTGAACGCTGCGGACCTATCCGACCCGGACAATTTCAAGGAATTGCAGGACAAGGTGAACGGCAAGACCAATTCGCAGAGCGGCTTTCAATTCTATGGCGGGGTGAACGCCGGTTCCGGCATGGGCTTGTCCGGCGCGAACCCATACGGCGTGCCAGCCATGGGCAGCAGTTCCGCGTTCAGCTATTCGCCTAATCCCGGTTTCCGGGGCGGCGGGAACTAGTAGGGTTTCCGGCGCCGTGGCCCTTCAGCGCCACGGTGCAGAGCACCTCGTTGCCGCAGCCGATATAATCCACCGCCGTGAAAGACAGGAGCCGCGAGGTGGCGATGCCGCGCCCATGCGGATGGGTTGCTCGCTCGGGGCTGATTTCGAGATAGGAGTGCCAATCGAAGCCGCTGCCCTGATCCTTGATCCGCACGCGTAGCTCGTCCTCCCTGGCCTCGAACCATAGATAGCCCCATTTGCCATGGTTTTCCGGAATAGCCAGCCGGGCTTCAATTTCGTCGAACAAACCGCCATCCAGAACAAGCTTGGTTTTTTCGGCATAAGTGATGCCAAGATTGCCGTGCTCGACGGCATTCAAGAGCATCTCGTGCAGGCCGTACACCGCTGTTTGCGGGTCCGGGAAGCAATTTGCGATTAGAAAAGCGAGCGTTTTGGCCTCGTCCGGGGTTCGGAACCGGAACCGGGATTGCTCCATAAGGCCGAGTATCCGTTTTTGCCGGCCGGCTTCCTCGCGGAGTCCTTTTTTGTCCGCGGCATCCTTCAAAGCTGCGGCCACGATCGCCAACAGCATCTGGTCTTCGTAAGGCTTGGTCAGGTAATAATAGACGCCGGCCTTGATGCCTTGCAGGATTTGTTCGCGCGCACTCGCAGCGGACTGCATGATGACGGGAATGTCGCGGTAGCGCGCATCGGCCTTCACTGCCTTCAACACTTCCATGCCATCGAGGCGCGGCATCATCCGGTCCAGAAGGATGGCGTCGATGTCCGCGGTTTCGCCAAGAAGTTCCAGCGCCGTATCGCCGTCGCCGGCCTCGATGACTTCGTAGCCTGCGTCTGTCAGGTATTCTGTGAGAATATCCCGATTAAGGGCGTCGTCGTCGACGGAAAGGATTTTTTTCGGCATTGGCTGGCCCCATTACGCCCCTCTTCTGCGTACAGCTATAGCTTGATGGCAAAAAATATTGCAACCCTAGAGCGCCGCATTTGCCGAAAGATCGAGCAATTCCTTGGCAAGCGGCTGCACAGCGCCCGGGCTTAAGTCCGTTGGCAGTAGGAGGTGAAAGATTGCCCCGCCGGAAGCGGCATTCGCGGCCCAGATTTTTCCCTGGTGAAGAAGGACGATTTCGCGGCAAATCGCGAGGCCGAGCCCGGAGCCGCCCGCGCCCGCGGTTTTGGAGCTTTGCATGAATTTATCGAAAATAAATTCAAGCTCGCCCTTAGGAATGCCGGGTCCTTCATCGGCGACCGAGCAATGCAGCGCCGGCCGCTGACCGGCCAACACGCCGGCCTCGATAGTCACTTTCACGGCGCCGTGTGCTGGCGAGAATCTAACGGCGTTTGAGAACAGGTTTATGAAGACCTGCATTATTTGATGCTGGTCAAAAACCCCGGCCGTGCTGGAGGTGCACGCCTCTAAGTCAAGCCGGAGCTGTTTGGCTTCGAATAGCGATTCGATCTCGGCTTGAGATTGGCGGACGATCTGCGCCAGTTCGCCCCGCGTGAGGTGCAAATCGAATTTTCCCGATTCCAGCTTGGCTAGGTCGAGGAGGGCATTCAGCATTCCAAGCAGGCGGACACCGGAAACGTTGATATTGGTGAGATATTTTTTCAGCTTCTCGAAATCGTTGCTGTTGAGTTTCTTCAAGCCCATGCTTGAATAGTTTAGGATCGCGTGCATGGGCGTTCTGAACTCGTGGGTCATATTCATGAGTAAGGAGGTCTTGGCTTGATTGGCTTGCACCGCCAGCTCCTTCGTGCGGGCAAGCTCCAGATTGAGACGCTGTAAACGGGCGCGCTCGGCTGTGAGTTCCGCACTCGTTTTCAAGAGCTGCTCGTGCCTGCGCTGAAGGCTCTCATTCGCTTGGACCACCTTGCGGCTTTCGTCGAACAAAGCGATCTCTCTTTGCACGCGCAGGGCGATTTCCCGGTAGAGCATGAGCGTGATGGTCAGTGTCAGTCCAAGAACCGCAGCCCCCAAGACTGCCAGCATGGCGGCGCTGCGATTGGCGACGGCGAAGGTCTCCGCTTTGTCCAAGCCTACGATGACGGCCAAAGGATAGCCGGCGACTTTCCGCCAGCTAAAAAACGCGGGCTGCCCGTTGAGGGGGTTATTTCCGGCATAGAGCCGGCCCCTGACAAGGCGGCAGCCTCCATCGCGGGCAAACCGGAAATGGATGTGCCGATATAATCCTCGCCGGATTTCTGGAAGCCCGCGAAGGAGGCGCGGATCACCCCATCCGTCCCCGCGAGGATCATTGCGCCGCCCTTGCCCAGGCGCACGCTGCGATGCAGCGTGGTGAGGAATTCCGGGGAGATCGAGAAGACCAGAACGCCCGCGAATTTTCCATCCGGGCTCTCAATCCGATCGCTGACCTGAATGGTCGTTTGCCTGGAGATGCGTCCCCTAACGGGCTTGCCAATGAAAAGCCCCGCGCCGGAGGTTAGCTGGACGCGAATATGATCCCGGTCGGAAAGATCGATTGGCTCTGGATTGCGTTCGAGCGAGGTGCTGACAAGCCTTCCGTCCGGCCCGACGAACGCAACTTGTACGGTTGTGCTCGCGAACTCGGGCGCATGAGCGATCCAGTCCACCAGATCGAAGCCGGCGCCCTCGGCGGCAAGCCTCGGCTTTAGGAGCGACATCGAGCCGCGGATGCTATCGATCACGCGGCGGACCTGCTCCTCGAACGCGCCCGATAGGTTGTACGTGTCGTTCCACGCCCGCTCCGCAGCCGATTCCCGCTGCTCGATGACAACCGCCAGAAGAAGAAGAGCCGTGCCGAGAATAATAACAGAGGAAAAAAGGGCGACAGCACGCTTGAGCTTGCGGCTGCTACGGCGTATGTGAAGCCGGTTGCTCGTCTGAAGCGTGCGCCATGATGTGTATCGTCTTAATTTTTTCAAGCTTTTGCCCCGTTGCGGGCGAAATGGACGCTCAACCTGAGCTTGCATCTAAGGCGAACAATATTTCGAATGTGTAAACCAACCGCCACAGCTTTGGCGCAATGCCTGGTATATACGGCTCACAGCGTGGGCGGCAGCAGCTGCGTTAAATCTTCATGCGTTAGCGCTTCCGATACAAAAAAGACAAATTCCCTCCTGCACAACCTTTCAAGACAACAACGAACGAGACCGGCGTCATGAGCGCGAATATGAGAAGCGGTTACAGCGCGGCGGCCGTCGCGTTCGCGGTAGGGTGGGTTCTGTTCGCTTTGCCATGGCTGTCGGGTGCGGTGACGGTTCCGTGGGATGCGAAGGCGCATTTTTTTCCGCAGCTTCAGTTCCTGGCGCACGCGCTCCACACTGGGCAATCCCCCGCCTGGAACCACAATGTGTTCACCGGGTCGCCACAGATAGCCGATCCGCAGTCGTTGATTTTTTCGCCGGCATTCCTGCTTGCGTACCTGGTGCCGGATCCGAGCTTTAGGCAGCTCGATCTTTATTGCTTTCTCCTTCTGGCGGTTGCCGGCCTCTCGGTGCTCATGTTCTTCAGGGATCGCGGCTGGCATCCGGCAGGCGCGGTCGTGGCCGCTCTAGCAACCTCATTTGGCGGATCGTCCATCTGGCGGATTCAGCACATCAAGCAGATCGAGACCTTCGCTTTCTTCATGCTGACATTCTGGCTGCTTTCGCGGCTGCTTGAGCGAAAAACCATCCTTTCCGGCATCCTGACGGGGTTGGCCGCCTGCATGATGATTGTGGAGCCGGGGCAGGTAACCCTTATTGGCGGCTACGTGCTCATCGGCTACACGCTCAATTACTGGCTCAGCCAGCCGCGCTTCTGGACCTCAGTGCGTCAGACTTTCCCAGCGCTGTTGAGCGGAGGGATTGTGGCATCGGTCCTTGCCGCGGGGCCTATCCTGTTCACGCTTTTGTTCATTCTGGACTCGAACCGGCCCGAGATCCCCTTCAGCGAGGCGGCGCGGGGTTCGCTTCACCCCGCTTCGCTTCTCACTGCGGTTATTCCCGACCTTTACTCCGTGAGTTCCGACCTTCCTTATTGGGGACCTGCAGGCGTGGGTTGGCTTGCCGACTATCTCTCGCTCAACGAGAATATGGGAGAAGTTTATATCGGCGCCCTTCCGGTCTTGCTTCTGGTCGCGGTCGGGATCTTGCGAGGAAGGCTTTGGCTGCGCGAAGTGCGCTTCTTCACCTTAGCCATCGCCCTTTTGCTTTTCTACGCAGTGGGACGCTATAGCCCAGTCTTCTCCTGGCTGTACCATTTCGTGCCGGGCGTCGACATGTTCCGCCGGCCAGGCGGACGCGACCTACGCCCTCGGTGCGATGAGTGCGATGGCTTCGGGCTATCTGCTTCACCTCTTGATGACTGGGAAAGAGACGCCGTCCGGGAAGCAAAGCTATGCTGTGCTGGCGATTTTTGCGGCCGTGTTCTTTACCGCTTTTGGGATTGCCGTGGCTCACGGGCACGTCCATACGGCGTTGAAGCCGATGCTGGTTTCCGCGGCTCTATTCGCCGGAGGCTGGCTGACATTGCTTTACTCCAGCCGTTATGCGCAGCGCTACGCAACCGTGGGCATCGCGGCGCTGGCCGCGTTCATGACTGCAGACCTTGCCATAGGCAACGGCCCCAACCGCTCAACCGCCAAGCCGCCATCTCAATATGAAGAGCTTCGGGCGGGCACGAAAAACGATACTGTGGCTTTCCTCAAAGCGCATCTCGACCAGCCCCAAAGCGCTACCCGCCGGGATCGGGTTGAGCTGGTCGGCCTCGGCTTTGAATGGCCCAACATCGGTCTGGTGCATAATTTCGATCACGATCTCGGTTATAATCCGGTGCGGCTTGGTGAGATCGTCCAGGCTATCGGTGCGACTGAAACCGTCGCCGATGCGTACCAGCGCGTGTTCACGCCGCTATTTCCCTCATACCGCTCCACCATGGCCAATCTGCTTGGGCTCCGTTACATCGCGATCGACCGTCCCGTCGAGATGCTCGACAAGAAACTCAGGCCGGGGGATCTAAAGCTCGTGGCGCGCACTTCTGGCGCCTACATTTACGAAAATCCGCGCGCGCTTCCCCGTGTGATCTTTGCGTCCGGCTGGGTCCCCGCCGACTTCGACAGGTTGGTGGCGGATGGCCGCTGGCCGAACTTCGATCCGTTGGAAACGGTATTGCTAAACGGTACGCCGCCGAAAACACCGGCTTTTCAGGGGGTGCATGTGTCGCTGTCGAGGCCTGGGATTTGGCTTACCAGCTATAAGAATACGGAAGTGCAAATCGATGTGGACAGTCCCCGGGCGGGCTTTGTGGTCTTGAACGACGTCTGGCACCCGTGGTGGTTCGGAACGGTCGACGGCAAGCCTGCGGACATCCTCCGCGCGAACGTCTTGTTCCGGGCGATACAGGTGCCGGCCGGAAAGCACACGGTGCGGTTTGAATTCAAACCGGTCGAAGGTGCAATGAAGGAAGTAGCCGCGCGCATTCAAGGCAAGCCGCTGCTCCAACCGGGCCCGGAGATGCCTGCCAACATTGCTAAGCCAGAGGCCAGCGCACCGGATTTAATGCAGATCGCTGGCAGAACTGCTGGAACTGTTCGCTAGCGAGCCACGCGAACTCGCTGAACCGGGCCGGCCGGATGGGATCGCCATCGGCAAATTCTCCGTTGTTCACTGCGACGTGGCACATGATGAGCGGGCAGGGACCATGCAGGTTCGCGGCCCAGGCTTGCCAGAGGGCGGGAAGGCCGGCATTGGCGTCGAAATCGTACACGCCCGCAAAATCCGAGTTGATCGGATGCCCCCGCTCAAGGGCAAGGCGCCAAAAGCTGTTGGCCCCAGTGCGCCCGATGATCGCGGCCTTCAACCCTCGCCAGCGCCGCGCTATGCAAATCCGCAAGCCGATGCGCTCCTTCTCCCGCCCGTAATGATCCTCCAACGCCTCAAGCAACACATCGCGGACGGCGGGAAGATGGTGAATGTGCTGATGACCGTCGGCGAACGCCGGCGGGCCTCCAAAAGCCTTCTCGAAAGCCTGGAGCTGCCGGTCCGCTTGCCGTCTAAGTTGCGCTCGGTCTAGGAGGCCGGCTTGAGCCCGGACTATCAAGGCAGAGACGCCTTGCGCGGGAGAGGTCGCCCCGGCAAAAGGGCTGGTAAGATCGAAGTGCAGCCCGAAAGAAATGGGAGGGGCATCGCGCGCAGCACATGCCGCTTCCGCCCAGCGCGGCGATAGCACCATGGCGCTTGCCGCGGTTACCGCCCCGGTCTCAGCGAGTTTCAAAATCGCGGCATCGACGCCCGCATCCATGGCATAATCGTCGGCGTTGATAATAAGGTCCTGCATGGCCTAACTTTGCGGCTGCGCGAATGCCCAAAGCTTGGATAACAGGAACGTGACAACTGCCACCCCAAGCACAACGGCGGCGAGTACTGGAAGATAATATCGTGGGCCGGTAAGCTGCAGGGCCTGCGCATAAGCAGTCTGGTTCAGGATGAAGCTTGTGAGCGCCACCACGAAAAACCGATTGCGGGCTACTGAAAAACGCTCCCGGTCAACTGGAAATGTCCAGCGTGAATGTCCGCGGAAGCTCACAAAGAAGGCGAAGCAAAATCCGATCACATTGGCAGCAAGGGGGCGTAGCGCCATAAGTTCGACCACTGCGGCCACTACCGCCAGGTGGGTGAAAGCGGCAGCGGTTCCGACCGCGAAGTAGATAGCGATCTGCTGCATCAGGGAACCGCCGCAGTTTCGGGCCGGAGTCCATCCGCAACCTTTGGAGCCGCATCGTAGACCGCGGGCGGAGCATGGGTGCTGCCTTTTAGCCGCGTGTCTTCAGCCACAATATACACGGGGCGCTGTTTTGCTTCCTCGAAGGTCCGCCCGAGATACTCGCCTATGACGCCGAGTGCGAGGAGTTGCACACCGGACAGAAACATCATGCCGACCGAAAGTGTGGCCCAGCCCGGCAGGTGATCGCCTTCGACGAAATGTTCGAACAGCAAATATAACCCGTAAAGCATCGACGTGGCCGATATGAAAAGGCCGGCTACCGAGACAAGGCGGAGAGGCACGACGGTAAACGAGGTAAGGCCGGTGAAAGCCAGCCGGAACAGCTGCACCCAGCTGAATTTCGTGTGCCCCGCAATGCGCGCCTCAGCTTGGAAAGGCACGAAACCGGTGCGGAAGCCCACCCAGGCATAGAGTCCCTTCATCAGCCGGTTCCGCTCGGGTAGCGCGTTGATGGCATCGACGGCCTTGCGGTCTAGCAGGCGGAAATCGCCGGCATCCGGCGGGATCTCAACATGGCTCCCCGCTTCCATAAGGTGATAATAGGCGCGTTTGAAGAGACGCTTGGGCCAGGACTCAGAGCGCGCCTCTTGCACCGCCGCGACAACCTCGAACCCTTCCCGCCACTTTTCCAGAAGCACAGGGATAAGTGAAGGCGGGTGCTGGCCGTCGGCATCCATCAGAATGACCGCGTCCCCAGCGGCTGTCTTCAGCCCGGCCGAGAGCGCTGCCTCCTTGCCGAAATTTCGCGAGAGCCGGATATAGCGCAGGCCTGGATTGCGCGCGCAGAGTTCCAGCATAACCGCCCTGGTTGCGTCGGTGCTGCCGTCGTCGACAACCACGATTTCGTATCGGAAGCCGGTGCCCGCAAGCACCTGCGAGATCGAGGCGATGACAATGGGAAGCCCTTCACACTCATCATAAGAGGGCAAGACGGCTGAGATCAGCGTTGGGCGGCAGGTTTCCATGTAGGGACTCAGTGACAGCACTAATTGTCGAGGCGTATTGCGGTTAATCCGACGGTAAGTTTGACATCGTTATCGATGGCAAGCCCAGCAAGGGATTGAGGGCCGATACCGAAATCGAGCCGGTTTATTTTCATTTCAGCGCTCACCCTCGCGGTTCCGGACTTGATATCGATCAAAAATGGCAACGCCATGGGCTTCGTTACACCCTTTAGTGTTAGACGGCCATTCAGGATATACCGGCCGTTTCCAGTGGGCTTGGCCCCCTTGGCGACGAACTGAGCCGTTGGATACTGCGCGGGATTGAAAAAGTCGGCCGACTTCAGAGTTTGATCGGCATCGGCCATCCCGGTCGCGGCGCTATTCATGTTGAGCAGCACCGTCACGGAGGTTTGCTCCGGCAAATCCGGGTCGAACTCGATTTCGGTCCGGTACTGGGCAAATGTCCCCTTGGTCGTGTAGCCGCCGCCGGTTGCCTCGAAGGCAATCTGGCTCTCCCCAGGCTTCACGCTCCATTCGCTGGCTGAGGCTTTTCCCGTACCGCTCAGGCTTAATGCACCAAGAGCAAACAGCAGGAAGGCCATAGAGAGACCCATTGAGTTTCTGCGCAACCGGGGGGACATCGTCGAGAGGATGCCATCCTTGAGGATAATGCCATGATACAAGGCGCCCAAGACGTGGAGCGCTATCAGCGCCAGGAGAAAATATCCGAGAAAGGTGTGCGCGCCCTCGAAGAACTCATGGTAGGCCTTCCTGTCGCCGGCGGGCAGATCGCTCAGCCAGGGCAGCAAGGGAAAGCGCGTAAGCTGAAAAAGGACGGAAGGCTTATCCGAGGCGGAAATCATGGCCCAGCCGGCCATGGCCATCAGGAAGATCGTCAAATAGAAAAGACCGTGAATCGCGCGGGCCGCCATGCGCTGCCGCTCCGGCATCGAGGCCGGCAACGCCGGTACGGGATTAAGGGAGCGCCAGGCCAGCCGCAGGAGCATGAGCGCGAGCACCGTAATGCCGAGCGACTTATGAAAATTGTAGGCCTGAAATTTTTGCACGCCGCTAAAATCGTCCATGACCCAGGCCAGCGGAAACTGGACAAAGATCAAGAGCGCGATGAACCAGTGCAGCGCCTTGGCCGCGGGGGCATATTCATTTAGCTTCACAGAATGCTCCTTACCACTTGCCGCTGTTCGGCATTGAGACCCACGGTTCTTGAGGCGCTAACGCGGCCCCCTTTTGCAGAAGCTCGAACGAGATATTGTCGGGGGAGCGGACGAAAGCCATCCTTCCATCGCGAGGCGGCCGGTTGATGATCACGCCAGCATCCATCAGGCGCCGGCAAATCTCGTAGATGTTCTCTACCTCATATGCGATATGGCCGAAATTGCGGCCCTCGCCCAACGCCTCCGGGTCCCAATTATAGGTGAGCTCGATTTGCGCTGCCGTATCGCCGGGGGCAGCGAGAAAAACGAGCGTGTAGCGTCCCTCGGGCCGGTCGATGCGGCGCAGTTCGGTCAAGCCAAGCTTCTTTACGTAAAAATCGAGCGAACGGACGAGATCGCTCACCCGCACCATGGTGTGAAGATAACGCATGTGCTGCCTCCAGTTTTGCCGCCACACTATCCCCGGATTTGAAACGGGCGCAACGGGAACGGCTTTCAAGCTGAAAACGGGCGCGCTGGCGGGTTACGCGGGCGGGTTTCAACAAGTGTGGAAAGCGCTCCTTTGGTGGAGCCTGATTCGCCGGCGGTGCTTTCGAACGCCGTTGATTCGCTCGGGAATTCGCCGCCAGCGGCGCCCAGCGCCCCTCGGCGACCCCTGTTCAAAACCCGCCTCATTCCAGCGGCCGTCGCGGCTCCGGCGTTGAGCGCGCCACATTCTCGTCGCATTTAAGCTCGGAATATCAATCACTTGAAGCGGTCACGCGGAGGCCGCTTGAAGGGTTGCATTGCCCGTGCCGGGAAACGTCCAAAAAGGGCGCACTGGGGAAAGTGTTAATTTTCTCTAGCCACGGCAGCGAGTAATGTTATGTTTTTGAGGTGAGTTGGTGTGCGTGAGGGTCTTGGGCGAGACCCTGGCGGACACCACGCATTCAGTGAAGCGGGGGACTAAAGCAATGGGGGATAAATTACCTCCCACTATAACGACGTTTAGTGACATCGCAGAAAAACCGGACCTGGACGTTTTTGTCATCGCGGGACACATCAAATGGTTCGATGTATCCAAGGGCTTTGGCTTCATCGTTCCAGACGGCGGACTGCCGGACATTCTGATCCATGTAACCGTCTTGCGGCGGGATGGCTTTCAGACTGCCTATGAAGGCGCACGCATCGTCTGCGAGGTGCTGCGGCGCGACCGGGGGCTGCAAGCCTTCCGCGTGATCGAGATGGATGAAAGTACGGCAATTCATCCCTCGCAACTGCCGCAGCGCACACATGTCCAGGTCGTGCCGGAAAGCGACTGGCAGCGCGCCATGGTGAAGTGGTTCAACCGCCTCAAGGGCTTCGGCTTTCTTACCCGGGGTGCTGGGACTGAGGACATCTTCATCCATATGGAAACATTGAGGCGCTTCGGTTTCGCCGAGCTTCGCCCTGGACAAATCGTCCAAGTGCGCTATGGCAAAGGCGACAAAGGCCTCATGGCTGCGGAATTGCGGCCGGATGGTGCAACGGGGTTTCCGTCACACCACTAGAGCAACCTGCATCCTAGTGAACGCAGGCTAGTTGCTCTAGCACTTAAGAATCGATCAACTTATCCGCCTTTAACCCGAATCGGGTTAAAGGCGGGTTAGTCTGAAAGGGTTAGGCGAATGCGCCAAAGCCGGTTAAGAGTTCCAAGGGCCGCGCGGGCGGCCCTTGTCATTATCGGCCTTATGGCCGTGGCGCCAGCATCCGGAGACGCTCTCTTCAAGCACGGAAGCTTAAAGATCGAGACGAAGAACGGCCCCGTGGTGCTCGATGTCGAAATTGCGGATTCGGAGCCGAAGCGTGAGCATGGCCTCATGTTCCGCCGCAGCCTCGGAGAAAACCAGGGCATGATTTTCCTGTTCGATAGCGAGCGGGAAATCACAATGTGGATGAAAAACACCTTCATCCCCCTCGACATGGTTTTTATCGGAGACGATTGGCGCATCGTAAGTATGGCCCGCGAAGCCGAGCCGCTGTCTACGGACATCATCCCTTCGGTTCACCCTGCCTCCCGTGTGCTGGAGATCGCCGGCGGTCAGGCGGAGAAGCTTGGGCTCGCGGCCGGAGACACGGTCTCCCTGCAGCGATAACCTTCCTCGCAAATATGGACGGCGGTCACCGCGGTTCGCTTCGAGATGGGCGATTTTCGGAGAGCTGCGAAGCGACTTCCGGAACTTCCGCCATTATTGCATGCGGCCGTCCGGGTGGCAGGTTTACATCTCGGCTGAAAGGCCGAAAGTCTGTTTGGGTTACAAGAGAGCCCTTGACCTAGATCAAGACGCTGAGGCGCCAAGCAATTAGCTTGCGCCTTCGCGCTGACGCGGCTACCAGGTTGCCCGTGGCTCTGCGATTTTTTCGCGGGGCCGGGTTCTGCTAAAGTACCGCGTGCGCTAGAGCAACCTGCGTCCTACAGGACGCAGATGAGTTGCCCTAGCACTTAAGAGTCGATCAGCTTTTCCGCCTTCAACCGATCCCGGTCAAAGGCGGGTTGATCTACGGGGAAACTCGATGCATACCGCCATTGCCAAGTATTTTTCGGCCCGCGTCCCGCGTTACACGAGCTATCCCACAGCTCCGCACTTTGGCCCGGATGTCGATGCAGGGTGCTATAAAGCGTGGCTCGAACGGCTGGACCCGGCGGCTGAGCTTTCTCTCTACCTTCATGTTCCGTTCTGCCGCCGCATGTGCTGGTATTGCGGTTGCAATATGCGCGTCGTGGCGCGCTACGAACCCATCGCGACCTACGCACAAACACTCATGCGCGAAATTGGCTTGGTAGCTGCCGCTATGCCGGCGCGCATGCGGGTGCGGCATATCCACTGGGGCGGTGGCACACCCACGGCGCTCTCCGCCGATGACATGCTCCGTATCGATGAAACGCTGCGTGCGAATTTCGATATCTTGGACGGCACTGAGATTGCCGTCGAACTCGACCCGCGCACCTTTACGCGCACCTCGGCCGCAGCGCTTGGCCAGATGGGCTGCACCCGGGCAAGCCTGGGGGTGCAGGAACTCGACGCCGAGGTCCAGGCTGCGATCAACCGGGTACAGCCTTTGAGCAGGATCCAGGAATCGCTCGATCTCCTGCACGAAAACGGCGTCAAAGCGATCAATTTCGATTTGATGTACGGCCTGCCGCATCAGACGGCTGCAATGCTGAGAGGCACCGTTGAGCAAACCGTGACATTGAAGCCGGACCGGATCGCGCTGTTTGGCTATGCGCATGTGCCATGGATGGCGAAGAATCAGCGGATGATCCCCGAGGAGGCGCTGCCGACGCCGCCGACGCGCTTCGAACAAGCGAAAGTGGCAGGCGATGCGCTTTTCGAGCATGGCTATGAGCGGATTGGCCTCGACCACTTCGCATTACCCGCGGACAGGCTGGCCATCGCCGCCCGCGAAGGCACGCTCCGCCGCAACTTCCAGGGCTACACCGACGACAACGCGTCAACGCTCATTGCGTTCGGTGCAAGTTCCATCTCAGCCTTGCCCGGGGGTTATGCCCAGAACATCGTCGAGACCGGCGCTTACGCGCGCGCGGTGTTGGCCGGCAACCTTCCAATCGCCAAGGGGATCGCGTTCGGCGGGCAGGATAAGCTTCGAGCCGCCATTATCGAACGCCTCATGTGCGGCATGGAGGTGGACCTTGCCGCGGTATCTGCGCAGTTTGACGGCGCCCCTCCCGATTTCGAGGAGGAGCTTGCGCAGCTTCAAACCCTGGCTGAGGAAGGTCTCATTGAGCTTAGCGGCTACCGCATCCGGGTGAAGGAAGCTGCCCGCCCGGCGCTGCGCATCGTCTGCGCCGTGTTCGACACCTATCTCGCGCAGAGTGCCGCACCCCGCCACGCCGCCGCGGTGTAAGCGGCTCGGAGCGTTGATCCCGGTCAAAGCGTCATGCCAACGGAAGCTTAGTATTAAGGCTTGCGAATTTGCGGAGGTAGCCGTGGCGCGCTTCATCACAATCTTGCTTCTTGCCGTAGCCTTTGCTGCCGTGGCGCGTGCTGACGGCGCCAGCGTTATGGCCGGCCATGCTTACGCCCGGGCCGAATGCGCGCGATGTCACGCGATCCGCGAAGACGAGATGTGGTCGCCCAACCCCAAGGCGCCCCCTTTCAACCGAATCGCCAACGCGAGCGGTATGACGGGTGCTGCCCTTCTTGTGATCTTACAGACGCCGCACCGGGAAATGCCGGACCTTATTATTCCTCAGCAGGAAAAAGCTGACCTTGTAGACTACATCCTGAGCCTGAAGCGCGAGACGGGAAAGCATTGACCAACCGCGTTCGCCGCCTTCATTGCAGGGGGCATCGTCTCCAAGCAATCCAAAGGCCACAAATGAAGGACATGGCAAGCCGCTCCTGGATCGCCACGGCGTTAAAGCGCCTCGCGATGACGAAACGCGTTGACGCGCTCGCTTTCAAGCATTGCTAATGGGCCAGAGAAAAGCTAGATATCGGGTTCGCATCTGTCGGGGCGTAGCGCAGGCTGGTAGCGCATCTGGTTTGGGACCAGAGGGTCGGGAGTTCGAATCTCTCCGCCCCGACCATTCAATTTTATCGCGTAATGGGAATCCGCCGTGAGTGGCTTGACTTCCCAAGCGCGCAACGGACGGCGGCCTTATCTCTTCGAAATCAGCTGCGGCTCTTGTTACCATCCGGGATGGAAGCCAATATTCTGGGGATGCAATCGAACATTCGCGCGCAACACCTGTCTTCATAAAGGAGATCGCCACATGGAAGGCCCAAGTGAAACATCGGGTGCGGAGAGGCTAATATCGCCGGTCGAAACGTTGCAGAATGCTGAAGGTACTTCGTACGGCTTTAGCGTGCTGGATGAGGAAAGCATGACGCCGTGCTTTCGCCTCGCTTTTGACACGCGGGAGGACGCGGACCAAGGCCGGACAATGATGGTGCAAATCATCGAGCATTGCCTCTTCTACGAGGTCCCGGATGATTCAGCGCAATCCGGAACTAAGCCGGCCTGGGGTTCTAGTTGGCGCTAGAGAGGCCGAAGGCTGCTTCGATTTGAAACCTCAAAAATAAAGCAAGCCCCGGTCATCTTGCGATGCCGGGGCTTTTGGACGATCCCTATTTTACAGGGGGGTAGTCGGGACCGGGTCCGTAGTACCCAGGTGGTGGTGGAACCGGCCGGTCATAGGGGCCAGGACCGTAGTACGGGCCAGGACCGTAGGCGTAAGCGCCAGCGGCAGCACCGGCAACCACGGCGCCTGCGACTGCAAACGGCACCCATCCATAGCCCGGACGCCAATAACCTCTACGTCCCCAGCCGCCGCCCCAGCGGCCGCCTCGCCACCAAACCTTGGTAACTGAGCCATGCGATGCTGCCTCAACCGAAGCCGCACCGGCCGGCAAAACCATGGCACTCGCCGTTTGGGTGCCAATTGTCGAGGCAGCCAGGCCTAAGCTTAGGGCGAAGGCCGCGAGTGTTGATCCCTTCATATGCTATCTCCTGATCTACTAGCTTTCTTCGGCTCACTTATTTGAAATCTGCAAAGTGGCGAAACAAGGGAGCAGGCCGGTCATGATTGTAACGGCAGATATCACGCGCAGTACGGTGAGAATTATTGCAACAAAGCTTTGAGGCGGGTAGCTGCGCATGGCTTGCCTGAGCGTGAGCGGCAGCGGGCTCTCGCTTCAAGAGGCTGCGAAGACCGCGCTGGATTGCAAACCATCAAAGAAAAGTCCATTAAGGAGATTAGGAGCCCGGGAGCCTTGGCAATGCGGAGCTTCCAGACGCCGGGGCCATTTGAAACTCCGGCACCCAAGTGAAGATGCGGCTAAAACTGGGGCTAAAGCGATGGATAAACCGGCAGACGGCCAGTGGGAGCCGCCAATCGTCCTTCCGCAGAATCATCCTGCCCGGATCGCGCTGAACGACGAGTTGCACGCGCGGCCGCCGGAGCCCCTGCTCCCGCCTTGCTCGGTTTCATTTCTGGCGCTTTTTGTGAATGCCGCCGAAAAGGCGGACGCCTGGGCGCACCTTTGCGAGCTGGCCCAGCGGTACAATGTCCCCCCGCCCGCTGAAGGGGCAAACCACTTCAGCGCCGCGTTTGGCCCATTCCGGCTGAAATGGGAGCGACACAGCGAATATGTTCGCTACAAATTCATCGTGGAGGGGAGCTTCACCTTTTCCGAGCCCGCGATCGGCAAAGTACCGAAGGATTGGCTTGAGGGCCTTCCAGGGCAAACGCTGGTTGCAAGGAACGTGTTGTTCACAAGCGGAGAGCCCGCGGCGCCGGATTTCGACAAGATTTCGGAGCAGTATTTCGCCGGCAACACGTTCGCCGGGGGTATGGTGGCAGGAGGAAACGCGCGGGCCTACACGGACTTCCGGATTCATTCCGATGGCTTCGGACGCCTGCTTGTTGAGAACCTGTCGCTGACGCCACGGCAAGCCGGGCGGACGATCCAGCGAATGCTTGAGATCGACGCCTACCGGATGCTGGCGCTGTTGGCGCTGCCTCTCGCGCAGAAACTGGCTCCTTTTCTGGCCGAGTGCGAGCAGGAGCTGGTTGAGATCACGTCGTCGATGGTGAACGCCGGCATTGCCGGGGAACCGGCGCTGCTCGAACGCCTGATGAAGCTCGAAGCCGCCATCGAAAGTCAGGATTCCAAAAGCCATTTCCGGTTCAGCGCCGCCGCTGCCTATTACGAGCTTGTCCAGCGCCGCATTGGCGAGCTTCGGGAGCGGCGCATAGAGGGGCTGCAGTTGTTTGAAGAGTTTATGGAACGCCGCCTGGCACCCGCTATGAACACGTGCACATCCGCCGCGGCGACGCTCAAGGGGCTCTCAGCGCGCGTTGCCGGCGTCACTCAACTGCTCTCCACCAAGGTGAACATGGTCCTTGAGCAGCAAAACCAGGGCGTGCTGACCTCGATGAACCGCCGCGCCGAGCTGCAGCTCCGCTTACAGCAGACGGTCGAGGGGCTCTCGGTGGCCGCCATAACCTATTACATTGCCGGCCTCGTGGGCTACGCCGCAAAGGCGGTGAAAGCGGAAGGCGTTCATCTCGAGCCCGATTTGGTGATCGGCGCGAGCATCCCCTTCATCGCAGCCATTGTCGCTTACGGCCTGCACCGCGTCCACGCTTCGATTTCCAAGCACTGAGCGGGACAAAAGCGGGTATAGGTTTGGCAGTAAGGTTACGCGCAAACAAAAGAAGAACTTTGAACAACTGCATAAGCAGCGAGTGAATAACGGCACGAACCGTGACCGATCACGTAACGCCTCCGAAGCGCAGCGAAATCATGAAGGCGGTCGGCACGAAAGATACCGGCGCCGAAATGACAGTACGACGCTTGCTGCACGCAGGGGGATATCGTTATAGGCTGCATCGGCGCGATTTGCCGGGGTCTCCGGATATCGTATTCCCACGCCTTCGTAAGGTGCTATTCGTTCACGGTTGTTTTTGGCATGGGCACGGTTGCGATAAGGGAAGGCTGCCGAAATCTAGGCTGGACTACTGGCTTCCTAAGATCGAGTCCACGAAGGAGCGGGACCGGCGATGTGTCGCGGCGTTAGCGGAATTAGGCTGGAGCGCTGGCGTTGTCTGGCAGTGCGAGTTACGCGATATCGCCGCTCTAACTTTGAAGCTGAACAGTTTTCTGTTAACTAATAGCGTTTGTGCGTGACGCAGGTAAAGGAAACCTGCGTAATCGTATGGTACGGGGGGCCTTCATGCGCAGACCTATTGCCATCGATTTATTTGCGGGAGCCGGGGGCTTGAGCCTTGGTCTCGAACAGGCAGGCTTCGACGTTGCCGCCGCGGTAGAAATCGATCCGGTTCACGCCGCGGTTCACTGGTTTAATTTTCCGCAGACGGCCGTTATCACCTCTTCGTAGGCGGCTTAACCGGTGCCGAAATTCGAAAGGCCGCAAACATTGGCAGCAAACGGGTGGATCTCGTGGCCGGTGGCGCGCCCTGCCAAGGATTTTCCCTTATAGGGCATAGGGCTCTGGAAGATCCGCGAAATTCCCTCGTAAGGGAGTTCGTGCGCTTGGTTAGAGAGTTGGATGCAAGCTATTTCCTGTTCGAAAACGTCAAGGGATTAACGGTCGGCAATCACCGAGTCTTCCTTGAAGAGGTTATTGCCGCTTTCGACGAGGCCGGATACGCGGTCAGAACTCCATGGAAGGTTCTGAATGCGGCGGAATATGGCGTACCGCAGAACCGAGAGCGCCTGTTCTTGCTGGGGTGCAAGAAAGGCTTGCCGCTGCCGGAATATCCCGATCCAGGTTTGCAGGCCCGTAGGCGCGCCAGTTTCCTTGCCAGGGCTCGATCTGGGGCCGAACTGCAAAGACGCGCTAGACGATTTGCCGGACGCCGAGCGCTTCGCGACCTTAGTCGAGAGCGATAGCGTAGTTACGAGGGCGTGGGGGAACCCAAGCGCGTACGCTAGACGAATGCGTTGCGCGGATCGTGAAGCTTGGGGCTACAGCTACGTGCGCAACTGGAACCCCGATGTGCTTACGTCTAGCATGCGAACCGATCACACAGAGATTTCGCGGCGTCGCTTCGCTTTGACCGCAGGCGGCGATACCGAGCCAATATCTCGCTTCTTCAAGTTGAGGCCGGATGGGCTCTCGAACACTCTGAGAGCAGGGACGGACTCCGCTCGCGGCGCTTTCACGAGCCCGCGCCCAATCCATTACAACTATGCGCGATGCGTCACAGTGCGCGAAATGGCAAGGCTTCACGGCTTCCCCGATTGGTTCCGCCTTCACGCCACGAAATGGCACGGAGCCAGACAAATCGGAAATGCCGTTCCGCCCCCGCTCGCTAGGCACGTCGGCTCTGCGATAATAGGGGCAATCGGCGTCAAGCTATCACGTCCGCAAAAGCGGATAGATCTCGGGGATCAATCGCTGCTAACATTGGGAATGAGTGAAGCAGCCGATTTACTCGGGGTGCCGGTTCCCATCGGCCGCAGAGACAAAAAAAGCGGTGCGAAAAAGCGGAAACAATCGGAAACGGAGGAGGCTCGCTTGCGAGCGGCCTGATCTATGGCTAGGGCCCCCAACAGATACGAAGCTATTGTGACTAAAATATTCCTAGAGCGGTTCACGCCGGGTACTATCGATATTCCCTTTTCCAGAGACGACCTAAAGGCGGCCTCCGCTGCGCTGCAAATCGTACTTCCGGATAACCTCGGAGACATCGTTTATGCGCACCGCTATCGAACGCCTCTTCCCGCACCATTTTTGGAACGACAACCTGAAGGAAAGGAATGGACGATAGTCGGCCGCGGGCGCTCTCAATACGCTTTCGTCTTGGGCGATATAAATAAGATAGAACCGAACCCAGCTCTTGCTTCCATTAAGATACCGGACTCGACGCCGGAGATCATTGCCGCTTACGCACAATCCGACGAACAAGCTCTCCTCGCTAAGGTTCGCTACAATCGACTGGTCGATATCTTCCTGTCCGTCGCAGCCTATTCGCTTCAAAGCCACTTGAGGACCAGTGTAGCTGGATATGGGCAGATCGAGATCGACGAGGTGTACGTTGGCGTCGATAAGGCAGGCCGCCAATTCATTATTCCCGTGCAAGCTAAGGGTGGGAAGGATCGCCACTCAGTCGTTCAGACGAAGCAAGACATGCTCTTTTGCGAAGATCGCTATCCCTCGCTCCATTGCCGGGCTGTCTCTGCTCAGTTCATGCAAGACAATTTAATTGCAATGTTCGAACTGGGCCTAGAGGACGGCAGAGTCGTTATTCAGCAAGAGCGCCATTATCGTTTGTGTTCTTCTGCCGAGATCGCGCAGAGGATGCGCTTCGTAAGTTGGCTCTTCGGATTGAGTTCGGGGCATTGCCGCCTCGTCATGACGAAAAGCGCGAATGGAGACTAAGCCGGGAACTGGGGCGGCAGCTCTGGCCCCAAGGGCACGATCCCGTTCGGGTTCAGTGCCCGGATCGAATAATAACCCTGCTTGATGTGATCGATGCTGACCGTCTCACGTATTTCTGGCACCGCCAGCATGCGGGTCAGATAGGCGGTGAGCGCTGGGTAATCGGCAATGGGCTTCTTGTTGCACTTGAATAGGCCGTAATAGGCCGGGTCGAAGCGGACCAGGGTCACGAAAAGCCGGATATCGGCCTCGGTCAGGCGCTCGCCAGCGAGATAGGAGCGGCCTTCGAGATGCTGTTCCAGCGCGTCCAGCATGGCGAAAACGGCGTGGTAGGCCTCTTCATAGGCGGCCTGGGTGGTGGCAAAGCCGGCCCGGTAAACGCCGTTATTCAGAGAGGGATAAATGCGCGCGTTCCAAGCGTCGATTTCCGGCCGGAGAGCTTCCGGATAAAGATCGAGGGCGTCATCGGCGAGCGCCCCGAAACCCGAATTCAGCATCCGCAAAATGTCGGCGGACTCGTTATTCACGATGGTGCCGGTCTTTAGGTCCCACAGCACCGGCACCGTCGCCCGGCCGGTAAAGTGCGGATCGGCGCGGGAATAAAGTTCGTGCAGGTAGGTTGCGCCGTTCACGGTGTCTGGGCCGGCGCCGGGATAGTCTCCGAAGCGCCAACCCTGCGCGGTGAGCTGCGGCTCCACAATCGATACGCCGATCGCAGCATCGAGCCGTTTGAGCCTTCGGGCTATGAGCGTGCGCGACGCCCATGGGCAGATGAGCGCGGCATAGAGGTGATAGCGGCCTGCTTCGGCCTTGAACCCGCCATCGCCGGTTGGGCCAGGTGCGCCATCGGGAGTTACCCAATGGCGGAAGCTCGACGTTTGCCGCACGAAGCCGCCTTTTGCGTCCGTCGCCTGCACGGGCTGCCAATCTTCGGTCCATTTGCCATCGACAAGCATGAAAGATCCTTAGGACGGCTTCGCGTCTCAATTCGGAAACGCCGTCATTGTGAGCCCCGGATCGGAGTCCGGGGTAAACTCCGCGAAGCGATCCAGGGCCAAGTCACCGATGCTGCTCTGGATCGCCACGGCGGCAAGCGCCGCCTCGCGACGACGCTAGGGTCGGCTCAAGCGTCCGGGCACTCTTTAGTGCGCTTCGGCGGCGCGGCCAAGCAGGAAAGCGGGGCGCCAAGCGTAAGCGCCGTCGCCAAGCAGCGCCTGCACAAGCAGCATCGCAATCCAGAAAACCGGGAACTCCCAGCCGCCGCCCGCGCCCGAGAATAGCCAGCCATTGCCGATGTGCTGCAGCGTCGCGCCGATCAGAATTGGAAGCAGCAGCAGCGCAACGATCCGCGTGTAGGCGCCGAGAATGAGCGCGATCCCGCCGCCGATCTCGCCAGCGATCACGAGATAGGCGAAGAAACCCGGATAGCCGATGCTTTGGAAATAGCCAACGGTGCCGGCAATTGTGAATGTGAGCACCTTGAGCAGCAGTCCGTGGGCGAGAAACATAACGCCAAGACTGACCCGGAGCAGCAGGGCGCCGTAGGGTGCGGTTTGTGTGTCGATCATGAGAGCCTCCATGAATGGGTGTGCTCTTACATACCGCCAGCAAACCGGATGGATAATTCCCCATCGCGTGCTATGATCTCACACCTTGGGTGTGAGCGATTTGTCAATCGTCATCCCGGAACGGTGCTTGCGCCGTATCCGGGATCTGCAAGGGCGCCGGTGTTCGCAACGATCCCGGATACACGCCTTTCGCGGTTCCGGGACGACGAAAGAGGCATTTGTGAAGAGGCTTGAATGCTTGATCGCTTGAGCGGAATGCAAGTATTCGCCTCCGTTGCCTCTTCGGGCAGCCTTTCGGCAGCGGCGCGGGCACTCGGAATGTCGCAGACGATGGCGACCAAGCATATGGCGGCGCTTGAGGGCCGGCTTGGCGTGAAGCTTCTGCATCGGACCACGCGGCGGCTCACGCTGACCGAAGCCGGGCGCGCTTATCTCGATGCCGCTGAGCGCATCCTTGGCGAAGTGGCCGATGCCGATGCCGAAGCGGCGGCGGGCGCGGCAGAGGTTCGCGGCACGCTTCGCCTCAACGTCCCCGTCTCGTTTGGCATCCGGGAGATCGCTCCCTTGATCCCGGATTTTCTGGGAAACCACCCAGCCTTGAGCATCGATCTTGGCCTAAACGACCGCCAGGTCGACCTCATCGAGGAAGGCTGGGACCTCGCCGTGCGCATCGGCGCCATGGCGAGTTCGAGCATGATCGCCCGCAAGCTCGCACCTTGTTTTACTGTGGTCTGCGCGGCGCCCCGCTATCTCGCCGCGAAAGGGACGCCACGGTCCATCGCCGATCTCGCGCGACACGACTGCCTCGGCTACACGCTTTCGCGCACAATCGGCGCGGACACCTGGCTATTCGGTGGCGAGAGGAACATAAGCGTGGCCGTGCGCGGAAGCCTCAAGGCCAACAACGGCGACGCGCTCACCGCTGCCGCCATCGCCGGAGAGGGCATCGTCTATCAGCCCACATTTCTTGTCGCCCGGGAAATCGAGGCCGGACTGCTGGTGCCGATAGAACTCGATCAACCGCCGATTGTGCTCGACGGCATCTTTGCCATCTATCCTGCGGATCGCCGGCCGCCGGCTAAGGTTCGGGCCTTTATCGATTTCCTCGTGAAGCGCTTCGGCCCGGTGCCCGAATGGGACCGCCTCTGCCGGGGTGCATGAAAGCTACTGCTGGCGGAAAAGGTCCGCAGCCTCCTCCCGCTCCCCTTGCGGGAGAGGGTAGGGGTGAGGGGGCTTTTGTTTCCGATTAGCCCGAATGGTGCCTTCCGGGCTTTACTTGATAGAATCGAAGATGCTGTCCTTACAGGCCTTCATGAACTCGGCTTTGTCGAGCCTTCTATCGGAATTGGCGTCGTAGATTTTGCCGCTTTTGTCGATGGCGTCGAGAAACTTGGTCGCCTCGTCCCCCTCAAGGACGCCATTCTTATTGACGTCCGCCTTCATCCACATCGTATTACATTTAGCTTCGATGGTGGCGGAATTCGCCTGAGTGGCAAGGGTCAGTAAGAGAAAGAGAACCGTCACCAGCGCCTGTTTGAGCATGGGGACCTCGCATCGCGTTTAACCCGAGAGGCCACCGGCAAGTGACGGAATTGCCAGCGGGCTGAACCCATAGTGCTTCAGCCAGCGGAGATCGCCGGAGAAGAACGCGCGCAAATCCGGCATGCCGTATTTCAGCATGGCTATGCGGTCGATGCCCATGCCGAAGGCGAAGCCTTGCCATTCATCGGGATCGATGCCGCAGGCTTTCAGCACATTCGGATGCACCATGCCGCAGCCCAGGATTTCGAGCCAATCGCTGCCCTCGCCGATCTTAAGCTCGGGGCCGGAGCGGTTGCATTGGATGTCCACCTCGGCGCTCGGCTCCGTGAACGGAAAATGCGACATGCGGAAGCGCATTTTCAAATTATCGACCTCGAAGAACGCCTTGCAGGCCTCCTCCAGCACCCATTTCAGGTGGCCCATATGCGTGCCGCGATCGATGACAAGGCCCTCGATTTGATGGAACATAGGCGTGTGGGTCTGGTCGCTGTCCATGCGATAGACGCGGCCCGGCGCGATGATCCGGATCGGTGGCTTTTGCTCCAGCATGGTGCGCACCTGCACCGGCGAGGTGTGCGTGCGCAGCAGTAGCCGCTCGCCATTTTCCTTTGGCGTGAAGAAGAAGGTGTCGTGCGCCTCCCGTGCAGGATGTCCGGGCGGGAAATTCAGCCGCGTGAAATTATAATCGTCCGTCTCGATGTCGGGCCCCTCGGCGACGGCGAAGCCCATATCGGCGAAGATCACCATCAGCTCTTCCCAGACGCGGCTGATGGGATGAATGCGGCCTTCTGACGCCGGGTCCGGCCGGACGGGCAGCGTGATGTCAACGCGGTCCGTGGCAAGTTTCTCGGCCAGGGCCGCGGCCTCAAGCGTGGCTTTGCGGACTTCGAGCGCGGCCGCAACCTGGTCCTTGACGGCATTGATGGCGGCGCCGAAGCCCTTCCGGGACTCTGGCGGCATGGTGCCGAGCTGCTTCAAGAGTTCGGAAATCTCGCCTTTTTTGCCGAGCGCCGAAACGCGGATCGCCTCAAGGGCGCCCAGATCGGAAGCTTCCTCGACGCTTTTTAAGAGGCGTTTGGCAAGGGCATCGAGATCCCGGGATTTATCGGCAACGGCGTCCATGAGCGCTCTCAAATCGGGGAATTTGGCAATGAGGCCTGCCACTTTTGCGGGGAGGGGTCAAGGGATGCATGATTATCGAGGGCGTCATCCCGGACCCCGGCCTTGTGCCGCATCCGGGAGATTAAAAGCAGTGCTTGCGGCTCTTAACGATCCCGGATAACGCCGCCGGCGTCTTCCAGGGATGAGGGAAGGGGAGGCGGCGAAGGTACTAATTCAAACTCCGCCAGGCGGAGGGCTGGGCGTGCCTCTTCCTTCTCGGAGATCAGTGCCAGCACGTAGGCGATTTCGTCCCGCGCTTCCCGCGTCGCCCTCCGGTCGTCAACCGGGATTTCCTCGGCGATCCTCAAGAGAATGTTCGCCAGGGCAAGCAACTCGGGAACCGTGAGCTCAGTTAGCCTCATGCGGGACGCAGCTCCGCCGGCAGCGCCTCGCATGCCTTGCCGACCAGGGCCTTGAAACCGCCCGGATCGGTGATCGCCAGATCCGACAGCACCTTCCTGTCGATCAGGATGCCCGCCTTGTTGAGGCCATCGATGAACCGCCCATAGGTCAGCCCATGCTCGCGCACCGCGGCGTTGATGCGCTGGATCCACAGCGAACGGAAATTGCGCTTCTTCGTGCGCCGGTCGCGATAGGCATATTGCCCGGCCTTCTCAACGGCCTGCCGGGCGATGCGGATGGTGTTCTTGCGGCGGCCGTAAAAGCCTTTTGCCTGCTTCAGAACGGCTTTATGACGGGCGTGGGACGTCACACCCCGCTTCACACGTGACATTTCTCAGTCTCCAAGCTCAAGCGTTATCGTATTAGCGCAATCAGTCAAGACCATATGGCGACATCTTCTTGATGATGGCCGCATCGCCCGGCTCCAGCACCACGCCGCCACGGGCGCTCCGGATGAATTTCGGGGTCCGCTTGATCATGCCGTGCCGCTTGCCGGCCTGGCCTGCTACGACCTTGCCGGTGCCGGTAATCTTGAAGCGCTTTTTAACGCCGCTCTTGGTTTTCATCTTGGGCATTTTGCTTCCTTTCGTTTCTAATCTCTCTCGCGAACGGCAAATCTTGCAGCTTCTAAGGTGCTGCCTGCCATCGCTTTCATGGGAGAAGCTTTGAAGCAGCCACGGCATGCCCTAACGCGCCGGGCGGCTTTGCGCGCCACAATAAGCTGTGCTGGGCAAACGCGCAACAGTTTCGCAAGCGGCAGCGGACAAAACCTGCGCAGGCGTCTCTCGCCGATAGCCTGGCATAGCGGTCAGCAAGAATGCTTCGACGGCGACGATCACAGAACTCGCGGTCATATGGAAATGGAGCGTAATCAGGCCGTACGGAAACCGATCAGCGCAGGTAAGCGGCGCGCGCGTCTCCGGCGTCACCCGGGAGGCGCTGCCATCGCCTCGGGATGATCCCGGATGCGCGGAAAGTGCCTGGCGTCCACTTCGGCGGCAAACTCCTTCCCGAGCCCTGGCGCTTGCGCTTCGTAACAGGCAACTGCATGATCAAGCTCGGCCTCCGCCGCCGCGCGCACGCGGGCGATCACGGCTTCAAATGCTTCGGCCAGAACCTCGTCCGCATCGCGCAGCAGCGGTTTCGCCGCCGATAAATAGGCGTCTCAGCCGCCTCTCGCTCTCTTCAGAAGCCCAGGCGGCGCTCGAATCATCGGGCTCCGGCTTATTGAGGGTCGCCAGCAAATGCTCGACGAGCCGGATGCGGTCGGGCGGCGGGAGTTTTTCCGCTTCTTCAGCCAGCGATGTCACGCGATTAGTCATGGCGCCAGGTTAGCACGGAACAGGCTCACTACGGAAGGAGCCTACGCTATTCGTAAGGCGGCCGCGGCCATCTTCACGTCACGCTCGCCGGGCGTAATGCTAACACGGATATCGGCATTGCTGGAGACACGTAAAGACAAGATACTATGAGGGCGGCGATTCGATACGCGTGTGCGGGCCAGTTTCGCCCGGCAGCAAGTCATGCACACGCTGGGCGTGACCATCGCGCGAGTGGCTCCGGGCGAGGTCGAGTTCACGATGCCTTACGCGGAGGGCCTCACCCAGCAGCACGGTTTCCTGCACGCCGGCATCGTCGCAACCGTCCTCGATAGCGCCTGCGGCTATGCCGCCTTCACGCTGATGGCGCCGGAAGCCGCGGTCATGACCATCGAGTTCAAGGCGAACTTTCTCGCGCCCGCCAAAGGCGAAAGCTTCCGATTCGTTGGCAGATGCGTGAAGGCCGCCGCACGATTACGGTCTGCGATGCGCAAGCCTTTGGCCGCAGCGGCGCCGATGAGAAGCTGATCGCGACGATGACCGCGACCATCATGGCCGTTACCGGCCGCGCCGGCATCGAGCAATGAGCGGCTGGCCTGGATAAGCGCTAGCGATCGAACTCTAACGCTTGATCCCGGCTCTTTTGCCGTGATGGGTCGAGAGCAGAAATGGCGGTTTCGACAGCAGCGCACCCAGGCGACAACCGGTTCTGGAGCTCAAACCGGAAACGTCAGTTGCCGTGCACCCCAAACCGGTATTCGCCGGTAAGCGATCTTTCGGCAACTCCGCGTGCGCCAACCTTTCGAAGCCAGGATTCGAACCACCGGCTGATGGCGTTCTTTGCATTTCGCCAGTTGGCCGGTTACCCGCAGGCCCCCTGCTTCGCTGCTGCACCCATGTTGCCCGACTGGAAAAATCCGTCCGGATTTGGTATGGTCAATTCATGACTCGATCAGAAGCCATCGCCATCATCACCGCCACGCTTCCGGCCCTCGACGAGGTGCAGGCGGCAACGCTCGCTGAGCTGGCGCAGTCCTTAGTGCAATCGCCCGTAGCACTCTCGCTCACCGATGAGGACCGCGACGGCATCGCGCGGGCGCGGGAGGATTTCAAGGCTGGCCGTACGCATTCGAGCAGCGAGGCTCGCGCCATGACCGCCGCCTTCTTCGCCAAGCTGCGCGGCACCTCGCCGGCCGCATGAGGCAAGTCCGCTACTCCACCACCTTCATTCACCAGCTCAACACGCTCCTCGCGCAAGGCGAGCCGAAATTCGGTACCCGAGTCGTTGATCAGAAACGCGATCTGGTCTACGACACCATTGACCACTACCTCGCGCTGTATCCCAAGAAGCTCCGCGACCCCGACATTGATCTTTACACCCATGCGATCACCGGCACCCCCTTCGTTGTGATCTACGATTTCGATGACACGGAACTCAGGGTGTTCTTTATCGTCCACGGCCGCGCCGGCCGCGCTCGCATCGATCCTGCCGGCGTTGAATGGTAGCATTGGATGCAAGGCACATCTCCCCCGCTGTCCGATGGCTTCCTGCCGCCGTCGTTCCCGCAGATTGCCCGCTATGAGATCCGAAAGCAGGCATAGCCGCTGGAGCATTTTTCGAAACCCGCCACTTCCGTACCCAGCCTGTTGTGTTGGTTTTGGCCAAAACTGCCAGCGCATTTTCGTACGACGGCCCAATGGTTAACGATAGCGTGGTAAACGCGGCGGGACTTAAATGCGAAATCCGTCCAAACACCGCGAATTTTCGCATTTTCGCCTGCAAAAGCGCATTCGGCAAAATCCGTTAATTATCTTTTTGGGCCCCCGTTAGCCATGAAGCTTAATCTACAGTTCAATGAAGGGTTAATGCCCCTTGGGTCAGCTTTACGACGCAGCGGCAAAAGCTAACGGTATATCAATGGCTTAGCTTAAATTAAAGCTTTCCCAAGGTGCTTTCTCTATAATGGCGGCTTGAAGGGAAACGGCATCGGAGTTGCGGAGCGGCCATAATTTTCGGAAGCACTGAGGTTAACGGCGGTTTAACTCCATAGACATAGCAAATCTAGGAATGCACTCATGGCCACACCGGCAAAACCCGATTTCCGCGCGCTGCTGGCGGCGCACATGCCTCTGTACAGCGCGTGGCTCGGCCTTGGCTCCGCGCTCGGCGTCGAGATCGCCGCTGACGCCGGTTGGCAGGCCGTGATGATCGATCAGCAGCACGGCGCGGGTGGGCACGCAGAGCTGAATGGCTGCCTCACCGCGGCGAAAGCGGCCAGCGTTCCCGCCATGGTGCGGGTCGCGCAGCTGGATTATGGGCTGATCGGGCGCGCGCTGGACGCCGGTGCGCAGGGCATCATGGTGCCGATGGTGAGCACGCCGGAGGATGCAGCGCGGCTGGTGCAGGCGGTCAAATATCCGCCGCTGGGCGGGCGCAGCATCGGACCGTATCGCGCCAAGTATCTTATTGAAGGCGACTATTTCCCTGCTGCCAACGCCTGGACGGTGGCTTGCGGGCAGATCGAAACCGCTGCGGCTGTTGAGAATATCGACGCGATTTGCGCCACCCGAGGCTTCGACATGATCTGTCTCGGCCCTAACGACCTCGCGATCTCGCTTTCGAAGGGGCAGGACCGGAACATCAGCTCGCCCGCGATGCTGGAGGCCATCGAGCATGTCCGCAGCCGCGCCACTGCCCGCGGCGTCGTCACCGGCATTTTCGCCAACGATCAGGCCTTCGCAATGCGGATGGCCAAGACCGGCTGGCAGGTCATCTCCATCGGCACCGATACCGGCTGGCTTGCGAGTATCGCCCGGCAAATGCTGCCTCGATAAGGCTTTACGCTGGCCGATCTTCGGGTTACGGCTTGGCGGTGGGCATTACGAGGGAGTGTTTTAATGGGTTATGCGGTTGACGTTCTGATGTATGCGGGCTTGTTCGTCCTCATCAAGGCGATCCAGATGATCGCAAGCTTCACTTACACCACCTACAAATCGCTGACGATCCACAAGAGCTGGGCGCACGCTTTCTACCCGCCGCTGATGGACAGGCTGCGCTACGGCCTCAAGGGCGACATGTTCTATTTTGCTGCCGGAGTCTTTATCGCGCTCTCTGCAGATAAGATCCGGGCGTTGATCTTCGCTTAAACAATTTCGCAGCCTTCATTTGCGGCACGTTCTCTTTCGCACATAAAATTCCGTTGGCCGAAGAGGAGCCAACGATGAACAGCCGCGCGCCACTAACGATTGGAACTGCACTTGCCTTGCTGACAATGTGCCAGGGCTTCGCCGCGTTCGCCCAAGGCGGAAGCGCCCCTCCCGGCACCCCCGCCAGCAGCGAAAACACCCCGGGCGCTAGTGAGGCTAGTCCTGCGAAGACCGAGGCAAGCCCCGCAAAGAATGAGGCAAGCCCTGCAAAGTCCGAGACTGCCCCTGCAACGGCCGGAACTGCCCCTGCAACGGCCGGAACTGCCCCTGCAACGGCCGGAACTGCCCCGGCAAAGACCGAGGCGGCTGCTGCAAAGACTGAGGCTGCCCAGGCGAGCCCGGCCAAACAGGCGGTCCCGGCAAAAGTTGAGCCTCCCCCAACTCAACTTACCTGTAGAGCGGTTCGCAACGATATCGGCATGTACGAACCGCTCAGATTTATGACGATAACAATCGACTTGCCGAAGAAATACGTCAAGATGGTCCATGAAGGCGACGGCAGAGTATTCGAATATAAGGACGGCGCGCCGGCTTACAGAAGCTTTGTGAAAATCACGGACAACTCCGTGGTCTACGGCCAGGGACGTGAAACCTGGAGGATAGACCGCTATACAGGGAACATGACGAGTTCAGCTTTCACAATTCAATTCGAGTGCCAGCTTCGGCCTGCCGAGCGTAAGTTTTAGCAGGCCGTCTCACCGGCGGGCGAAGCTATCACGAGCCGGCGTCACTTAAACGGCTGAGATAGGCCGAGACCGCTGTAATCTGTTCCTTGGTCATGCTGCTTGCGATCGGCTTCATTGTGTTCTCATCTTCTGCGGACGTGGGATCTTTGGCCCGGTAGCCTTTGCCCCAGCCCGACAGCTGGGCAACAAGATACGCATACATCTGACCTGCGATCCTGGGCACCATATCGCTGCCCTTACCATCCGCGCCATGGCAGGCGGAGCACGCCGGGACGTTTTCGTCGGGAAGGCCTTCCTCGAATATCTTTTTTCCCTGAGCCACGAGTTTCCTGGGGCCGCCGCCCACCGTCCTCGCCGTGCGAGTGTTGAAGTATTCGGCAATGGCGGTGCGCATCCCCGGATCGACACTTGCGATAACAGGCACCATGAACCTCTTGGCGACTGGATTATCCCGGCGGTGTTCCGAAAGAGCCTTGAACTGATTTTCCAGATACTGCACTTGCTGCCCGGCAAGTTGCGGTATGGGGTAATATCCGCGGTACCCCCGGCCGGAATGTCCGTGACATTCGGTGCAGTACTGTATCTTGGCTTGAAGCGCTCCCTTCGAAGCCCCGCCCCGCCGTGCGGCCTCAGCCGCGGGCGAGAAAACAATTGCGAAAATCGCTATTCCTAAAGCTGCTTCCCTTGCTCTCATGACCGGCCTCCAGGGTTCTGCATTTGTTGCCACAACCGGTTCCGGCTTCTTCGACGCTTTAAAGCCACGCGCAGCAATTGCGCAGAAAAATACTGGGACCCGTCATGCTTGCGCTCGTGTACCCTCAGCACTTTATTAAAATATGGCAAATCGAACTAAGCGTAAACAAAACCGTGGCTGCAGGCCTGGCCCCCGCTTACAACTTTTAGTGTACGCCCGAACAGAGCTGCTTATTCCGAGGCAAAGACGCGCTCAAAGATCGCGTCCACGTTGCGCAAATGCGCGTTCACATTGAACAGCGCTTCGAGCTCGGCCGCCGGAAGGGCAGCACTCACCTCGGGGTCGGCTTTCAGGAACTCCAAGAACGAGCCCTCCCCGCGGAAGGCGCGCATGGCGTTCTTTTGCACGAGGCGGTACGCGTCCTCCCGGCTTATCCCCTTTTGTGTCAGCGCCAGCAGCACCTGCTGGGAGTGAACGAGGCCGCCCCCGCGCTCCAGGTTCTGCCGCATGCGCTCCGGATAAACGACGAGCTTGTCGATCACGCCGGCGAGCCGGGCCAGCGCGAAGTCGAGCGTCACTGTTGCGTCGGGCCCGATCATGCGTTCGACCGAAGAATGCGAAATATCGCGCTCATGCCAAAGTGCCACGTTCTCCATGGCGGGAACCGCATAGGCGCGCACGATCCTTGCGAGGCCGGTGAGGTTTTCGGTCAATACCGGATTGCGCTTATGCGGCATCGCCGAAGAACCCTTCTGCCCTTCGGAGAAGAATTCCTCCGCCTCGGCCACTTCGGTCCGCTGCAGATGCCGGATTTCGGTCGCAAACCGTTCCACCGAAGAAGCGATAACGCCAAGCGTCGCGAAGAACATGGCGTGGCGGTCGCGGGGAATGATCTGGGTGGAGACCGGCTCCGGCCTCAGCCCCAGCTTTTCCGCGACATAAGCTTCAACGCGCGGGTCGAGATGTGCAAATGTGCCGACGGCGCCTGAAATCGCACAGGTGCCAATGTCTTCCTTGGTGCGCTCAAGCCGCTCTTTGGCGCGCGCGAACTCCGCATAGGCGAAAGCGAGCTTCAGCCCGAAGGTCGTGGGCTCGGCGTGGATACCGTGGCTTCTTCCCACAGTGAGCGTGTGCTTATGCTCGATCGCGCGGCGCTTCAGCGCCATCAACAGCGCGTCAAGATCGGCCAGGAGGATGTCCGAGGCGCGGGTCAGCTGAACCGAGAGGCAAGTGTCGAGCACATCCGAGGATGTCATGCCCTGATGCATGAAGCGCGCTTCCGGCCCGGTATGCTCAGCAACACTCGTCAAAAACGCGATGACATCGTGTTTCACCTCCCGCTCGATTTCATCGATGCGCGCGATGTTGAAGCCGCCCCGTTCCCGCAGTATTTTCGTGGTCCCTGCGGGAACCTGGCCCAGTTGCTCCATGGCTTCCGCAGCGAGCGTTTCGATTTCGAGCCAGATTTCATACTTGGTTTGGTCGGACCAGATGGCGGTCATTTGCGGCCGGGAATAGCGCGGGATCATTCGGGTTCTCTTTAGGGTGCAATAGCGGCTTCGAAGGCCTGCAGGGTGAGTTGATGGGAATGCAAGAGATGGCGAAGGGTAGGGGAGGGGGACTGGCCTGAGGTGAACTGGATTTCGCCTCGTCCGTGTCTTGCGCCTACACCGACAATATGGCCTGCCTCGGCGAGTACGTTGGCGATCCGCCGCCCGATGGCGGGGGCGGGATCGAGCCAGGCGACAGGCCAAGGCGCCACTGCGTCGAGTTTATCCAGGAGCAGCGGATAATGGGTACAGCCAAGTACAACCACATCGGTTTTGGCGCCGCCATCCTCGATAAAGGCAGGCGCAATTTCCCGTGCGATTGCCTCTTCGTCGACGGCCGCTCCGCTGCCGTGGGCCTCGGCAATCGCCGCTAGCGACGGCGCGCCCACGAGGGTGAAGTTTGCGCCAGCCCCGAATTGCAGAATCAGCGCGCGCGTGTATTCGCGGGCCACGGTGGCGGGCGTCGCCAGAACCGAGACGAGGCCGGATCGGGTGAGCGCCGCGGCCGGCTTTACCGCAGGCACTGTACCGACAATTGGGACGGCGAAACTTTCGCGTAAAGCCTGGAGCGCAATGGTAGAGGCGGTATTGCACGCGAGCACAATGCAGTCCGGCGTAAATTTGCGAACCGCCGGCTCAATCAGCGCGAGCAGGCGCGAGACGAGCACGGCCTCGCTCTTCAAGCCATAAGGAAAGCCGGCATCGTCGGCAATGAAAAGCACGTCTGCTTCCGGCACCGCCGCGCGCGCAGCACGCAGCACCGTCAGCCCGCCAAGCCCGGAGTCGATAAACAAAAGCCTTGGGGCGCGGCCCGTGATGCTCATTATGCCAAGACCTGTATTGTTATGGCCGGGCCCGACCCAGCTAATCTTGAAAACACTGCCCGTTGCCCTGGATGGCCTATCAAGTGCGGCCATGACACCGAGGAGAAACTACCGCGCAATGACGCCGGGCAGCCGAAGCGATTCAACTCATACCGCATCTAAGGCTGTGCGAAAAGCTGGCGATAGCAAGGCGTACCATCCGGCAATGTTCCGCTCGCCTCGAAGACCCCCCTGGCGATGGCGCGCGCCACGCAATTGGCAGCCGCAGCGCCGATATACGGAAGCGCCAGCAGCGGGTTCGCAAGCGGCACTTTGCCGGTCGCCAAGGTGAAAACGACATCGCCATCGAACGGCGTGAACACCGGAAACATCGCGCGGGCCATCCCGGCTGCGGCCATCACCGCGAGGCGCTTGCAGTGCGCTTGGTTTAGCGCGGCATCGGTCGCGGCAACGCAGAGCGTCGTGTTACCCTGTTCAGCAAGCGGAAACTTGAATTGCGGCTCGCCTGCATTTACGGGCCATGGTTTGGGCGAGCCAAGGCCGCCGAACTCGCTTCCCTGTTCGAAAGGCGCTGCCCAAAAATGCGGCGTGTCCCCGACCGTCACGGCGCCTGCGACGTTCACCGCCGCGAGCGCGCCAACGGTAATTTCTGCGCCTTGCTCGCTCCGCAGCGTAATCCGTTCCGATACGCTCCCCAGCCCGCCGCGTATAATCCTGCCTCTGCCCGCCGCAATCGTCCCTCCCAGCCCCGCACCAGCGGAACCTTGCTTGAAGTCCGCCGCGGCCGAAGCCGCAGCCTCATAGGCGAGATCCCTGTAAGGTGGATGAAGCTTCCACGATTTGTCGCCGCCGTTCAAGAGATCGAACAGGATGGCTTGCGGCACGATCGGCACCCTTGCCTGGCGCACGGCAAAACCGCGCCCTTGTTCGCGCAGGAAGCTCTGAACGCCTGTCGCTGCGTCGAGACCGAAGGCCGAGCCCCCGGAAAGCACGATGGCGTCGGCAGCGCCTACTAGGCCCTCAAGCCCGAGTGCGTCCATCTCACGCGTGCCTGGCCCGCCGCCAAGGACCGAAGCCGCTGCCGTCGTGGCTGTCCCGCACAGGATGACGGTGACGCCGGAGGCCAGCTTCCCGTCCTGCGCGTTGCCAACGGCAAGCCCGCTAATGTCGGTTATGGAGTTCCGGGGACCTGTTGGCATGCTCGCCTTCTCCTGGTTACCGCAAGCCCTATTGCATGTTATACGAAATCCCGCTGAATGCTTCCGGGGCGTCATCCCGGAAAACGCTTGCGGCCAATGCTGTCGTCCCGGAAGCCGCTTGCGGCTATCCGGGATCGCAAAATACGCCGGCCTAAGTTCCTAACGATCCCGGATAACGCCTTTGGCGTTTCCGGGATGACGCCAGTGAGGCATTATTCCTGCTCGTAAGTGGATTTATTCCACTTATAAACAACATAAGGCACAAGCGTCGGATCGCCTTTGCCGTCGAACTTGAACTTGCCGAGGACGGTGTCGAGCTCTCCGCTATCGAGTGCCGCCTTGACTTTCGCCGGGTCCAAGGATTTTGCCTGTTCCACCGCGTCCTTCCAAGTTTGGACCGCGGCGTAGGCATAGAGAACGTAACCCTCGGGGTCGACATTCTTGGCACGAAACGCCGAGACAACAGCGCTCGCTGCAGGGTTCCGGCGCGGATCGGGTGCAAAGGTGAAGAGCGTTCCTTCGACATCGGGTCCGGCAATCTGGCCAAGCTCCACTGAGACGAGCGCATCGCCGCCCATCAGGATCGTTTTCATGCCCTGGGCGCGCATCTGGCGGATGATAAGGCCGGCTTCGGTGTGATAGCCGCCCAGAAAGACAACGTCGGTCTTGGCTTCCTTGAGCTTCGTCACGACGGTGTTGTAGTCCTTCTCGCCCGCTGTGATGGTGTCGGCGAAGACTTCCATCTTGCCGGCGGCGTTCATCGCTTTCTTGGTTTCTTGGGCAAGGCCCTTACCGTAAGCGGTCTTGTCGTCCAGGATCGCGATGTTCTTGTCCTTGAACTTGGTGGCGAGATAAGTGCCCGCGACGTGGCCCTGCTGATCGTCGCGGCCGCAGACGCGGTAGCTGAGCCCATCTTTCGGGCGCTGGTCGGTGTAGTTCGGATTGGTTGAGCCGGGCGAAATTTGGATAATCCCCGCCTCGTTATAAACGTCGGAGGCGGGGATGGAGGAGCCGGAGCAGTAGTGGCCCGCCACGAACAGCGCATTCTTCGCCGCGAGCTGCTCGGCGACGGAGCGCGCCTGCTTGGGATCGCAGGCATCGTCGCCAACTTCAAGCTTGAGCTGTTTGCCCAGCACGCCTCCGGCCTTGTTGATGGCTGCAACGGCGGCTTCTGCGCCCGCCTTGAACTGCGCGCCGAAGGAAGCGTATTCGCCGGTCATCGGGCCTGCGACGGCGATGGTTACTTCGGATTGGGCGGACGCCTTGGAAACGAGCCCGAGGCCCGCTCCCACTAAGGCAAGGCATGCAAGGACGAGGCGCATTCTTATTCCTTTTTCCCGTGTCGTGGCGAGCCAGCCATATTGGCGTGCCATCTGCGATCTGCGCTGCAAGCGGAAACCCAACGCAGCGAAAACTAGAAGAATGGCGGTGTCGGTGGCATAGAAATGGGGAGAATGCATGTTGCCTTGCGCCGCCCGCCAGCTTGCCAGCGTGGCGCCTGCAAAGAGCCCCCAATGCAGGAAGCGGATGGCAACGCCGAGCATCAGCACATAAATCGCCGCCTGCCAAAACGGCTTCCAGCCCTTCGCCGCCGCCCGGCCGATTGTAAATGCCGCCCCGCCCCCCGCGACAAGCGTCACGAAGAAGAAGGCCCAGAAAGAGGTTTCGTAGATTATTCCCATAAGGTAGCCCCCTCACCCCAACCCTCTCCCGCAAGGGGAGAGGGAGCACGCTGCGGCCTTTGCAACATCGTTCCTTCTCCCCTTGCGGGAGAAGGACAGGATGAGGGGTAGGCAACATTCTGCTGCCTCAAAATTCCTGGCAACGCTAGCCTATCCATGGGCCCCGCCCTCCAAATATGCCGCTTTTACCTCTTCGCGCTTGAGGAGGTCAGAAGCCTCGCCGGACATCGTGATCTGCCCGTTGACCATCACATAACCGCGATGGGCGAGCTTCAGCGCATGGAAGGCGTTCTGCTCGACCAGGAACACAGTAAGCCCGCGTTTGCGGTTAAGCTCGCGGATCACGGAAAAGATCTGGCGCACGATGAGGGGCGCCAGGCCTAGCGAGGGCTCGTCGAGCAGCAAAAGCTTTGGCCGGCCCATGAGCGCGCGGGCAATAGCCAGCATTTGCTGCTCGCCGCCGGATAGCGTGCCCCCGCGCTGACCGCGCCGCTGCGCCAGCACGGGAAAGAGGCCGAAAACCATCTCGAGATCGGCCTTCAGCGTATCCGCATCCCGGGGCGCAAGCAGCGCGCCCATGGCCAGGTTTTCGTGCACCGTCATGCGCGGGAATATACGCCGGCCCTCGGGCGACTGCGCTATGGAGAGCCGCATAATCTCATGCGTGGGCAGGTGGGCAATGTCGCGGCCGGCGAAGACGATTTTTCCGCTTCTCGCGCGCGGATCGCCGCAGATCGTCATCATCAGCGTTGTCTTGCCCGCGCCGTTCGAGCCGATCAGCGTCACGATCTCGCCTTCGTAAACGTCGAGATCGATGCCTTTCAGCGCGCGGATATTGCCGTAGTAGGTTTCCACGCCGCGAATGGAAAGGAGCGGTCCGGCGTTCATGGCGCAAGTCTCCTGCGGAGGAAGCTGGAACGCTCCGCAAGGGCGCTAATATAAGCTGCGGAGGCTGCGCGGTTTCGCCAAATCCGGAACTCGCGCCCCTCACCCTCTCCCTCTCCCCGTGGGAGAGCGGACGTCAGCGATCCCGCTGCGGCTAGTTCAGGGGTTCCTTCTCCCATGGGGAGAAGGACAGGATGAGGGGAGATTCGCCGATTCATCACGCTAACCGGCGTTATGCCGTCGCCCGCCGACAATGACAGGGGACAACTCATAGGCCGGCCTCCGCTTCTGCCTCTTCCACCTCACTATCCTCCACGCCCAGATAGGCCGCGATCACTTTCGGATCTTCGCGGATTTGAGCGGGGGTGCCTTCGGCGATCTTGCGGCCGTAGTCGAGCACCACGATGCGGTCGGAGATGCCCATGACCACGCCCATGTCGTGCTCGATCAGGAGAATGGAGAGCGCGTGCTGTTCACGGATTTTGAGCAGAAGCTCGTTCAGCTCTGCGGATTCTCGGGGGTTTAGCCCGGCGGCGGGTTCGTCGAGGCAAAGCAGCACGGGAGCGGTGCACATGGCGCGCGCGATTTCGAGCCGCCGCTGGTCACCGTAGGGAAGGTCTCCGGCCGGATCGTCTGCGCGGTCTAGAAGGCCAATCTGGCCGAGCCAGAAGGCCGCGCGCTCGATGGCTTCCTTCTCGGCGCGGGCGTAGCTTTTGAGGCCGAGCAGGCCGCCAAAAGTGTAACCCGACGCAGCGTTCAGGACAGTATGCTGGGCAACCAGGAGGTTTTCGAGCGCGGTCATGCCGGCGAAAAGCCGGATATTCTGGAAGGTGCGGGCCACGCGAGCATTGCGCGCGATACGATAGCCTTCCATCCGTTCGAGAAGAAAGAGGCCTCCGCCGGGCGCCGGCATCCACTGACTGCCGCTCACTGTAAGTTTTGCCAACGCCTCGAATGCGGATGCGGCCCCGTGAGCCAGTGCGATGCGGCCTTCGGTTGGCTTATAAAACCCGGTTATGCAGTTGAAAACGGTTGTCTTGCCTGCGCCGTTGGGGCCGATAATGGCGGTAATTTCGCCGCGGCGCGCGGAGAAGGAGAGCTTATCGACGGCGGTCAGGCCGCCAAATCGCATGGTTAGATGCTCGACGCGCAACAGCTCATCGCCGCCCATCAGCCGCGGCCCTCGTTGACGAAGCCCGATGCCACGGTGCGGATTTCCTTCAGCGAAGCCGATGGCGTGCGGCGCGCCATGAGGCCGCGCGGCCGCAGGATCATGACGAGCACCATTGCGAGGCCGAAAATCAGCATGCGGTAGTCTTGCAACTCGCGGAAACGCTCTGCGCTGCCAACCAGAGCAACGGCAGCGACCACGACGCCGAGTTGGCTGCCGAGCCCGCCCAGAACCACAATTGCTAGCACAAGCGCCAACTCTGCGAAGGTGAACAACTCTGGGCTGATGAACCCTTGCCGCGCCGAGAAGAACGCGCCGGCGAAACCGCCGAACATGGCGCCGATGGCAAACGCGGTGAGTTTCGTGGTCACCGTATTGATGCCGAGCGAACGGCACGCAATCTCGTCTTCCCTGAGCGCCTCCCAGGCGCGCCCGATGGGGAGGCGCCGGAGCCGCAACGTGATGAAATTGGTAAGGAGGGCAAGCACCAGAATAACGTAATAGAGGAAAATGAGCCGGTGGTTGGCGTTGTAGTCGATCCCGAAGAAGCTGTGGAAGCTCGGATTGCCCGTGCGCTCGAACGGCAGGCCAAAAAAGGTGGGACGCGGGATGCGGTTGATGCCGTTCGGGCCGCCGGTCAAGCTTTGCCAATTGATGAGGACGATGCGGATGATCTCGCCAAAGGCGAGCGTCACGATGGCCAAATAGTCGCCGCGAAGGCGCAGGACTGGGAAACCAAGCGTCATGCCCCAAAGTGCTGCGAAGAAGCCGGCAAGCGGCAGGCAGACCCAAAAGGACCAGCCCATTTGTGTTGAAATCAGCGCGTAGCTGTAGGCGCCGACCGCATAAAAGGCGACATAACCGAGATCGAGCAGGCCGGCCAGCCCGACGACCACATTCAAGCCCCAGCCGAGCATGATGTAGATCAAAATCTGCGTCGCGGTATCGACCGCGTAGCGCTGCGGCGGACCCGCGATGAGGAACGGGAGGAGCGCCGCAACGGCGAGAAGTGCTGCGGGGAATTCGCGCCCGAATTTGGCAATGAGCACCTCCGGCAGCTTGGCCAGCGGGTCCGGGGCAAAGAGCGCAAAAAAGAGCCGCAAGCCCCGCACGGCCAGCATGGCAAATACGACGATGAACGCCGCGATGCATACGAAGGTGACAAGGTCGATAAGCGTGCCGGCGAGCCAGGATTGCCCTGAAGCTAATTCGATAAGCTCTGTTCTAAGACCACCTACAGCGTAAAGCAGGAGGCCGGCTGCGAGCGAAGCGACGATAGCGGGGAGCTTCGCCCTTGCAGCAAACTGCTTAAGGAAGGCGAGGGTCCGCCCCGCGTCCAACGGGCGCCAGACAAGGATATCGAGGAGGAAGCGCAGGGCCGCCACGGCAGCCGCAAGCCCGGCAGCTTTGGCGAAATGCGTTGTGATTTCAAGCCCGCCATTGGCGCTATCGGTGCGAAGGCCAACTATGGAGCCGAACAGCGCCAGGGCTAGCAGAAAGGTAATGCCGGCGTCGCGGGCGGCATCTGCCGCGCCTTGGGCTTCCGCAGCCCCTGCCGCGGTTTTCGCCACAGGCCTCTCGGCAACATCCGCCATGCGGCTCAAACCTTCTCGACCTCGGGCCGGCCGAGCAGCCCCGAAGGCAGAAAGATCAGCACAATCGCCAGAATGGAAAACGCGGCGACATCCTTATATTGCGCGGTGAAATAGCCGGCCCAGAACACCTCGATCAAGCCGATGATAAGCCCGCCCAGCATGGCGCCCGGCAGCGACCCGATGCCGCCCAGCACCGCCGCCGTGAAGGCCTTGATGCCCGCGACAAAGCCCACAAAGAAATCGATCACGCCATAATAGGTGAGAAACATCAACCCGGCGACGGCCGCCAGCGCTGCGCCGATCACGAAGGTGAGCGAGATGGTGCGGTCCACATTTACCCCGCACAAGGCCGCCATCTTGCGGTCCTGCTCGCAGGCGCGCTGCGCGCGGCCAAGCGCCGTGCGGCCGATGATAAGTGAGAACACGATCATCAGCACCACCGTCGTGGCCATGATCAGGATCTGCACGGTGCTGAGGCTCACCACGAAGCCATCGTTCTCAGCCAGCGCGTAGCCGCCCCGGATCAGCGGCGGCAAGGGCTTCTCGCGCGCGCCTTGGCTGAGCTGCACGAAGTTCTGCAGCGTGATCGACACGCCGATAGCCGTGATCAGCGGCGCGAGCCGGAACGAGGAGCGTAAGGGCCGGTAAGCGATGCGCTCGATGCTCCAGCCCCAGGCCGCGGTGAGCGCCATCGAGGCCAGGAGCGCGATGAGAAGCGCCAGCGGCACCCAGGTGACGCCGATGGCGAACAGCGATAGGATCGCGATCAGCGCGATGAAGGACCCGATCATGAACACCTCGCCATGCGCGAAGTTGATCATGCCGACGATGCCGTAGACCATCGTGTAGCCGATCGCGATCAGCCCGTAGATCGAGCCGAGGGTCAGGCCGTTGATGAGCTGTTGGGCGAAATATTCCATGCGGGGAACTCGAGGACCGGCATTCTGTGCAAGCGGGCGCTTCCCCTGCATGTAGCGTAAAGTCGCGGCTCGCGCCAATGCTTAGTGCCCAGCGCGGCTTGCAGCAGGTTTTTAGCTAAGTATTTTTTGAGCTGAACATCCATATGAATGCGCCCAGAGCTCCCAGCGTTATGAGAGGATTTTCCCACATCCAATGAAATAGAGAGATAAAACCAATCGATTTCAAGAATGGTTCGATCTCCTTTAGCAACCCTGGGAGAACTTCAGCAATTGGCTCGGGATTGAGTGCATTGAACAAAATTTCTGGCACTGGCATCTAACACTCCACTGCATTCAAGAGCCTGTGGTGCGCCCGCCGGGACGGGCTAACCCCTTCACCTGCTCGGCGCTAATGCAAGTATTGCGGCAAATTTAGTGCAAATTTTTTAACACATGTCACTGTCGCGTTCAACTTAGTGGACGTGGCGGGGCGCTTTTTGTTTGCCGCAATGCCCGTCCCTTCAGGCTGCGGCGTTGTTTGGGAGAACAAGCGCTAAAATTAACTAGGTCCCCGTTGCGGCTGAGGCCGAGACTGCGCCATTTGGAGCGATCCCCGCCTCGCATGGCAAAACGCCTTTCAGGATCGCGTCGAAGTTGAGGTGCGAGGTCTCGATCACAATCTGGGTGCGGCTCGCCACGTTGAGCTTGCGCAGGATGGCGGTGACATGCGCCTTGACCGTAGTCTCGCCCACGCCCAGCTCATACGCGATTTGTTTATTGAGTAGGCCCTGCCGCACAAGCTGCAGCACCTTCATCTGAGACCGGCTCAAATTACAAACGCGCTTGGCGATATCGTTGCAAGCCGGGTTGTTGGGCTGCATGCAGCGCATCACGGCTGCGAGCGGGGCCGGTACATAGGTTTCGCCCCGCAGGACCTCTAAAATACCTTCCACAAGGATGGCTTTGCTCACGGTTTTCGGCATAAAGCCGCTGGCCCCGAGAGCCAGCGCCTCGTTTGCAATCCTTGGATCGTCCAAAGCGGTGAACAGAAGCACCGGCACGCGGGGAAAATGCGAACGGATCGCAATCAACCCATCAAGCCCGGATGTATCGGGGAGCACCAGGTCCAAGAGTATAACGTCCAACCGCTTTTGGCGATTGGCGGGGCAGCAAGCCTCTCCCGCCGAGCCGGCATCCGAGATCGAAGCTTCGGGCATCAGGGCGCGGATGGCGCTGCCTACCGCTTCGCGGACTAAAGGGTGATCGTCGATGACAAGTATCTGAGTCATAAGTACGCCTAGAAAAGAAGCGTCTTTTCCTTGCACGGAATATGCGGACGGCACACTGTACTATTGGCCGGAGCCGGTTGATATTTGTCAAAGACTAGGCCCCGTAATTATGCGCGCCCACTAGCGAGACCCGGTGGCAAGCTCATTTTTGCGGTTAATTTACCTGAAACGTTTTCGTGCAAAAACGAGCCCCTGGTTAGCCTTCGCTAACGCAGTTGACGCCGCGGCATTGCGACCTCACTTGACGGGAAGAAAGTTTTAACTATTCCGGCTTGCGCCCGTGATTTATGGGCAAGCCCGCCGGGGACGAGGAAGGATGCGGCCATGATCGGCATAGTGCTCGCCTTGCTAACGATTGCGGCAATGTTTACGCTCGCAATCAGGCGCGATCCGCTCTGGGCCTGGGCAGCGCTTGTGGCGGTGGTTACGCTTGTTGCCGAAATCGGGCTGTTCGGGGGACGGCTGCATCTGCCGGCCACTACCGCTGGCGCGCTGGCCGGCTGGATCCCTGCGATTGTGCTGGGGCTCATCTCCTGGCGGCCCGTCCGGCGCATCGTGGTCACGCGGCCTTCCTTCCGCACCGTGAAGCGCGTCCTGCCGCCCGTATCGAAGACCGAGCAGGAAGCCATCGACGCGGGCACGCCCGGCTTCGACGCCGAGCTGTTTTCCGGCCGCCCCGATTGGGAGAAGTTGCGGGCCGTCGATCCGGTGGTGCTCACCGATGACGAGCAGCGCTTCCTCGCCAATGAAGCCGAGCAGCTTTGCCAGATGCTCGACGATTGGGAAATCCGTCATAATCAGCATGACGTCCCCGAGCACGTCTGGAACTTCGTGCGCGAAAAGGGCTTCCTCGGGATGCTGATCTCGAAGGAGCATGGCGGGCTCGGCTTTTCGCCGCAAGCGCAATCCATCATCCTGGGCAAGGTATCCTCGCGCAATCCGGATGCGTCCATCGTGGTCATGGTTCCGAACTCGCTTGGGCCCGGCGAGTTGATCGAGAAATTCGGCACCGAGGCGCAGAAGCATCAATATTTGGAGCCGCTGGCGAAGGGCAGGGAAATCCCCTGCTTTGCGCTGACGAGCCCCTTCGCGGGTTCGGACGCCGCTAATATGCGCGACGTGGGCTATGTCGAGAAGGGCATGTTCAACGGCCAGGAAGTTATCGGTATCCGCGTGAGCTGGGATAAGCGCTATATCACGCTTGCGCCGAAAGCCACGCTTCTGGGCCTCGCCTTCCACCTGCTCGACCCGGAGAATTATCTGGGCAAAGGCAGCGACCCCGGCATCACGCTGGCGCTCATTCCAGCCAGCCATCCGGGCGTGAAGATCGGACGCCGCCATTTGCCCTCCGGCTCATCGTTCCCGAACGGGCCGACGACGGGCGAGAACGTCTTCATTCCGCTCGATTGGGTCGTCGGCGGCGCAGACCGCGTGGGCCAGGGCTGGCGCATGCTGATGAGCTGCCTCGCCGCCGGCCGCGCGATTTCGCTTCCCGCCTCGTCGACGGCAGGGGTCAAGGCGTTGCTGCGTTTCACATCCGCCTACGCGCGCATCCGCAAGCAATTCGCCCTGCCTATTGGGCGCATGGAAGGTATCGAGGAGCCGCTGGCTCTCCTCACCGAGACGGCCTACACGCTGGAAGCCGCGCGTGCGGTCACTTCGGCCATGGTGAGCCAAGGTGCGAAACCGGCGGTGATCTCAGGCCTGATGAAATATCAATGCACGGAGCGCATGCGCTCCGCGCTCGATGCCGCCTTGGACATTCACGCCGGCAAGGGCATCTGCGACGGACCCAGCAATTATCTGCAATCGGCCTATCAGATTTCGCCTGTCAGCATCACGGTCGAGGGCGCGAATATCCTCACGCGCAGCCTGATTGTGTTCGCGCAAGGGGCGCTCAGGAGCCATCCATACCTCTACGCCGAGGTGGAAGCCGCGCAGAACCCGGATCGCGAGGCCGGCTTTTTGGCGTTCGAGAAAGCCTTCGAGGGACATGTGGCGTTTGCCGCCTCCAACGTCTTCGGCTCGATCTTCCACAATGTGACGTCCGGCCTGTTTGCGAAAGCCCCGCAGAACGCACCCGCACCGCGCTACTACCAACAGCTTTATCGCGCCGCGACCAATTTTGCGCTGATGGCCGATCTCTCGGTGGCCCTGCTGGGCGCCGGCCTCAAAACCAAGCAGCGCACCACTGGCCGGCTGGCCGATGCTCTGAGCGAGCTTTATTTCGTCTGCTGCCTCTTGAAGCGCTATGAGGATGACGGCCGCCTCGCCGCCGAGCGTCCGGTTTTCGACTATGCGGTCCAGAAGGCTTTCCACGGTTTTTATGCCGCAATGCAGGAGGCAATCGATAATTTCCCGATCCTGGGCGTGCGACCGCTGCTCAAGTTCTGTGTGTTTCCACTCGGCAACGGCTTCACCAAGCCGAAAGACCGGCTCGCCAAGCTCGTTGTGCAGGCGGTGCTGGAGCCCGGCGAAGTACGCGATCGTCTGACCCGCTATATTTTCGTCTCCCATGACGAGAACGACCCCACCGGCGTGCTTGAAGTCACGATGAAAAAGGTGATTGAGGCCCAGGAAGCTGACAGGAAATTGGAACGCGCGATCCGTAGCGGCACGGTTAAGCGCTATCTCGGCAACGATTGGATCAAAGAAGCTGAGGATAAGGGCGTACTGAGCCCGGACGAAGCCGATTTGCTTCGCTATACCGAGCGCCTTGTCGCCAGGGTCATCGCCGTTGACGATTTCGACGCAGAAGCGGTGAAACCGCATTACGCGCCGGGCGATAATGTGCGCGCGGTGCTGGACGCGCTGCCGGAAATGCACGCGGCGGAATAACGCGCGGCGTCATCCCGGAAATGCCATTGGCTTTATCCGGGATCGCCCAGAACGCAGTGCGGTGTTTTTTTTGCGATCCCGGATAGCCGCGAGCGGCTTCCGGGATGACTTAAACGGGGCGGCTTCGCGGCGACGGCCCGGAAGATAGCCGGCGTATAAGATGGAAAAGGAGCGGTCATGGTAGCGGATATCGCGAATCTGAAGCATTGGCGGTTCCACATCGATTTCGAGGAGATCGCTTGGGCGGTCATCGATGTCGCGGGCCAGTCGCAAAACACGCTGGGCCGTGAGCCCGTCGAGGAGCTTGAGGCCATCGTCTCCGCGGTCGAAGGAGCTGCGCGCGACAAGCGGGTCCGCGGCTTGATCTTCATGTCCGGCAAGGAGAAGAGTTTCATCGCCGGAGCCGACATCCGCGAGTTCGATAACCTCAAGACCGAAGCGGAAGTCACAGAGGCGATCCACGCCGTGACCGCGATTTTCGACCGCATCGAGAGGCTGCCCGTCCCCGCCGTGGCCGCAATCCACGGCTTCTGCCTGGGCGGCGGCCTAGAGTTTGCTCTCGCCTGCCATTATCGCATCGCGGACCGCGAAGAGGGCACGCGCCTTGGCTTGCCCGAGGTGAAACTTGGGATCATCCCTGGCCTCAACGGCGCCGCGCGCTGGCTCAGGCAATCGGGGCCGCTCGTGGCAATGCCGAACATGCTTGCAGGGCGAATGCTGCGCCCGGCGCAAGCGCGCGCTGCCGGCATCGTGGATCAGCTTGTGCCGACACATCACGAGCTGCGCTGGGCTGCGCGCAAGGCAGTTTTCCAGAGCCGGAAATCGCAGCGGATGGCGGCGTATCTGGGGCCGGTCCTGATGTTCGAAGCGGCCCGCCGCTACCTCGCCAACCGGATGCGAAAGGAAACGGCCGCAAAGGTGCGGGAGGAGCATTATCCTGCGCCCTTCCGGCTGATCGATCTTTTCGAGAAGCACGGCGGCGGCTACGAATCCCTGAAGCGCGAGGAAACGCGAATTTTCGCGCCGCTGATGGTCTCGGATCAGTCTAAAAACCTTCGCCGCGTCTTCCGCCTGTCCGAGATGCTGAAGGCCGAAGCGCCGAAGCAGGGCTACAAGCCGTTGCGCGCCCATGTGGTGGGCGCGGGCATCATGGGCGCCGACATCGCCATGGTCTGCGTGGCCGAAGGCATGGAGGTTTCGCTTCAGGATAGCTCGGCCGAAGCCATCGATAGAGCGCTTACACGGGCGAAGCCGTTCTTCAAGAAGCGTTTGCGAACGGATGCAAATGCAAAGAAAGCGATGGCCAGGCTGATCGCCGATCCGAGCGGCGCCCAAGCTCACCGCGCCGATGTCGTCATTGAGGCCATTTTCGAAAATCTCGAAGCGAAACAGAAGCTGTTCGCCGAGATCGAGCCGAAGCTGAAGCCGGGCGCGGTGCTCGCGACAAACACCTCCTCGCTTCCCATCGAACAGATTGCCTCCGTTCTCAAAGACCCCGGCCGGCTTATCGGCTTGCACTTCTTCAACCCGGTTCCGCAAATGCCGCTGATCGAGGTGGTGCGGGGGCCGCAAAGCCGCGAGGACGAGGTGCTCAAAGGCGCCGGCCTTGTAACCCGCATCGGCAAGTTCCCGCTGATCGTAAAGTCGGCGCCGGGCTTCCTCGTCAATCGGGTGCTCGCGCCTTACATGTTCCATGCGCTGCAGCTGGTCGCGGAAGGCACGCCCAAAGAGAAAATTGACGCCGCCGCCGAGAAATTTGCCATGCCAATGGGGCCTGTGGAACTGGTGGACGTAGTGGGCCTCGATGTGGCTTTGAACGTTGCCAAGGTGCTGAATATGCCAACGCCCGAGGATAATCCGCTGATGCGGCTTACCGCGCAGAGGAAACTCGGCAAAAAGAGCGGCGAGGGCTTCTACAAGTGGGTGGGCGGCAAGGCTCAGAAGATGAACATGAGCTTCGATCAGGAAGAGTTGGAGCAGCTTGGACGCGAGCTCGTGAATCCGCTTATCGATGAATGCCAAAAAGCGCTAGCGGAAGGTGTCGTGGCGGAAGCGGATCATGTAGACGCTGGCGTGATCTTCGGCACCGGCTTTGCGCCGTTCCGGGGCGGCCCGCTGCATTATCGGGAATCGATGCGCGCAGCCGCACAGGCAGAGCATTCCGAACCGGCGGAAGCGCATGCTGCGGAGTAAGTTGTCATCCCATGCGCGCTGCGGCACGCAGTGACGCTGCGCAGACACGGGATCGTTACACACGCCGGCAACCTTTCAAGGTCCCGTGTCTGCTAGAGCACCGCTTCGCGCTGCACTGTGCACGGGACGACGAAGAAAAAGCGGGAGATTTCGATGCAGGAGAATTTGCGAAAAGTGGCCGTTATCGGCGGGGTGCGGACACCCTTCTGCCGCGGCAATACCGGCTATGACGACCTAACAAATCTCGATTTGATGCTGGCGGCGCTGAATGGGCTTGTGGAGAAGTACGGGCTTGAGGGCCAGCATATCGACGAGGTTGTGGGGGGTGCCGTCGTCACCCACGCTCGCGACTTCAACCTCACGCGCGAGGCCGTCATCGGCACGAAGCTGAAGGAGGATACGCCCGGGGTGACGCTATCCCAGGCTTGCGGCACAAGCTTACAGGCGGCCCTGGGCAGCGCGGCCAAAATCGCAACCGGGCAAATCGGCGTTGCCATCGCGTGCGGCTCCGATACGGTCTCCGATCCGCCGATTGAGCTCAAGCGGCAATTCGCGAAGCGGCTTGCGAAGGTTAGCGCCGAGAAAGGCGTAACCAAGAAGGCAGGCGCCTTCATGAACGGCTTCTCGCTTGGCGATCTTGCGGTCTCGCCGCCTGCCAATGCGGAGCCGCGAACGGGCCTCTCAATGGGCCAGCATTGCGAGCTTATGGCAAAGGAGTGGCGCATCGGCCGCCAGGAGCAAGACCTGCTTGCGTTCGACAGCCACAAGAAGGCGGCGGCGGCTTACGATGCAGGCTTCCTCGACGATCTTCTGGTGCCCACGGCGGGGGTGTTCCGCGACAACAATGTGCGCGGCGATATCAGCCTTGAGAAAATCGGGCAGCTGAGGCCCGCCTTCGACCGCGAGCACGGCACGCTGACCGCCGCGAACTCCACGCCGCTCACCGATGGCGCCTCCGCCGTCTTGCTCGCCTCCGAAGAGTGGGCCGTGGAGCACGGGCTCGAGCCCATGGCCTATCTCACTTACGGCCAGCATTACGGTATCGACTTTGTCGATGCCGCGCGCGGGCTGCTCATGGCTCCCGCCATTGCCGTGTCGAAGATGCTGGACCGGGCGGGCCTCACCTTGCAGGATTTCGACTTCTACGAGATCCACGAAGCGTTCGCCGCGCAGGTGCTCTGCACGCTCAAGGCCTGGGAAGACCCGCAATATTGCAAAACGATGCTCGGCAAGGATGCGCCGCTCGGCTCAATCTACCGCGCGAAGTTGAACGTAAAGGGGTCCAGTATCGCCTATGGGCACCCCTTTGCCGCCACCGGCGCGCGGATTGTGGCCATGCTTGCAAAAATCCTGGCGGAGAATGGGGGCGGGCGCGGGCTGATTTCCATCTGCACGGCCGGGGGCATGGGCGTCTGCGCGATCCTGGAGCGGCCCCGCGACGTGGCAGCGCAGCCGGTTCATATTGAAGCGCCTGCTGCGCCGGAGCATGCCGGGACGCCGGCAGAAAGTTCCAGCGCGTAGCAGCAGGGAAAAAAAGCCCCCTCACCCCACCCCTCTCCCGCGAGGGGAGAGGGGGCAGGCCGCGGCCGTTGAGAAGGCGTTCCCTCTCCCGCCCGCATCCGCTTGCGGATGCGGGCATGTTTATTTGCAAGCTCGCCGTGGCGAGCTTGGTGGGAGAGGGACAGAGTGAGGGGGCTTTTTACACCTGTTTGCGGTGTAGCGAGCGATGCTACTTTACTCAAACCGCCTCTTCGCACTATCACTAGCACAAATTTTGGAGGCATCGGCGCCTTTGGCGCTGGACAGGTTTTTTCATGGACAACGCAGACCAAGGAACGGGACGCCCTAAGAGAAGCGGCGGTAACGGCCGCGATCACGGCGAGGCCTTAGAGGCCCCGGGATCTCACTCAAAAAGCGCCGAGCCGCAAACGGATGGCCATGGGCTTGAGCGGGGCTTCAAAGCGGCCACGGGAAGAGCAAACGCGGTGCATTACACCTCGGATGAGGAGGTGCAAGAGCGGGATTGGTCGAAGACCCTGTTCCTGCCCAAGACCGGCTTTGGCATGAAAGCGGGACTGCCCCAGCTTGAGCCCAAGCTGCTTCAGCGCTGGGCGGGCATGAAACTCTATAAGCTATTGCGCAAAGCGGCCAAGGGCCGCGAGAAGTTCGTTCTGCACGACGGCCCCCCTTACGCCAATGGCAACATCCATATCGGCACAGGTCTCAACAAAATCCTGAAAGACGCCGTGGTGCGCTCGCAGCAGATGATGGGCAAGGACTCGAACTACGTGCCGGGCTGGGACTGTCACGGGCTGCCCATCGAATGGAAGGTCGAGGAGCAGTACCGCGCCAAGGGCAAGAACAAGGACGAGGTTCCCGTCAACGAGTTCCGGCGCGAGTGTCGCGAGTTTGCCGCCAAGTGGATCGGCGTGCAGATGGAGGAGTTCAAGAGGCTCGGCGTTGAGGGCGATTGGCAGAATTATTATTCGACCATGGCGTTCGAGGCGGAGGCCACCATTGCAGCCGAGCTGATGAAGTATGCCATGAACGGGCTTCTCTATCGCGGCTCGAAGCCCGTCATGTGGTCGGTCGTGGAGCGCACCGCGCTCGCCGAGGCCGAGGTGGAATATCACGAGCACGCCAGCCCCGCGATCTGGGTGAAATTCCCAGTTATCTCCGGAGGCGCCCCGACCCGCGTGGTAAACGACCCCTCAAAGAACGAAGAGTGGACTGAAAGCTACCAAGGTGCTTCGGTTGTTATTTGGACGACCACCCCCTGGACTATCCCCGGAAATCGAGCGATCTCCTTTTCCGAAAAAATCGAATACGGTTTGTACGAGGTTGTGAAAGCACCAGAAGGTAACTGGGTGCAGGTAGGCGAGCAAGTTATTCTTGCGAAGAGCCTTGCACCGCAATTTTTCGACGCTGCTCGCGTTGAAAGCTGGCAGTTACTGGAAGACTTCGACCCGGAAGGGATGATTTGTGCCCATCCTCTGAGGCCTAAAGAACCAGAACAAAGCGCGCCTTTCGCCGGCAAGAGCTTTGCCGGACACATGTACGCTCTGGCTGGGAAGCCCTACAGCTTTTCAGTGCCGCTGCTCGAAGGCGAACATGTGACCGAGGACACCGGCACGGGCTTCGTGCACACCGCGCCCAGTCATGGCGTCGACGACTTCGAGGTTTGGATAGCGAATACGCGCTATTTGCAATCGCTCGGCATCGATCCCACCGTGCCGGACATCGTTGGGCCAGACGGTTCTTACCGGAAGTCCGTGGACCTATTCGGGGGAGACGATCCGAAGCGCGTCATCGACGACAAGGGCCATTTCGGCAAGCTCGACGATCTGCGCTATGCAAACGCGGCGGTGATCGCGGCGCTGAAGGAGGCGGGTGCGCTTGCGGCCATGAACCCGCGCCACAAGCACGATTACGCCCATTCCTGGCGGTCCAAAGCGCCGGTCATCTATCGCAACACGCCGCAATGGTTCATCGCCATGGACAAGCCGGCCGCTGTGAAGGGCTCGAAAGAAAAGGCGAGCCTGCGGGAGCGCGCCGTCAAAGCGATCGGTGAGACGCGCTTCGTACCGGCTCAGGGACGCAACCGCATCGGCGGCATGATCGAGCAGCGCCCCGACTGGGTGCTCTCGCGCCAGCGCGCATGGGGCGTGCCGATCACGGTTTTCGTCCACAAGGAAACGGGCGAGGTAATCCCCAACGCCAAGTTCAAGGGCTCAAGGGAACTGCAAAAGCGCATCACTGACGCCTTCAAGGCTGAGGGCGCGGATGCCTGGTTCGCCGAAGGTGCGGCTGAGCGCTTCCTCGTAGGGCTTGTCGAGAAGCCCGGCGAATGGGAGCAGGTGCGCGATATTCTCGATGTCTGGTTCGATTCTGGCTCCACGCACGCCTTTGTGCTCGAAAAGCGCAAGGACCTGAAATGGCCCGCGGACCTCTACCTCGAAGGCTCGGACCAGCATCGCGGGTGGTTCCAATCCTCGCTCCTCGAAAGCTGCGGAACCCGTGGACGCGCGCCTTTCGATGCCGTGCTTACCCACGGCTTCGTCCTGGACGAACTTGGGCGCAAGATGGCGAAATCGATGGGCAACACGGTTGCGCCGCAGGATGTGATCAAGCAATCAGGCGCGGATATTCTGCGGCTTTGGGCGCTTTCCTCCGACTACACCGAGGACCTGCGCATCGGGCCGCATATCATCCAGTCCACCGTGGACGGCTACCGCAAGCTGCGCAACACGCTCCGCTATCTTCTGGGCAGCCTCGCCCATTACGAGCCGGAACTCGAAGTGGCACACGCGGACATGCCGGAGCTTGAGCGCTGGGTTCTGCATCGCGTGGCGGAAATCGACGCGCAAATCCGCCGCGATTACAACGATTTCGACTTTCAAGCGGGCCTACCGCACCATCGCGGAGTTCTGCTCGAACGACCTTTCGGCGATCTATTTCGATATCCGCAAGGATGCGCTTTATTGCGAAGCCTATTCGAGCCCCAAGCGCCGCGCGGCACTTTCCGTGTTGAACAGCCTCTTCAACTGTCTGACGGCGTGGCTGGCACCCATCCTATGCTTTACCGCGGAAGAGGCCTGGCTCGCGCGTCATGGCGAGGTCAAGAACGGTTCGGTTCACTTGGGGGCCTTTCCGGAAATCCCGGCGAATTGGCGCGACGAAGCGCTGGGCGCGAAATGGGAGAAAATCTGGGCCGTCAGGCGCGTGGTTACGGGCGCGCTTGAGGTCGAACGCCGTGAGAAGCGCATCGGGGCGAGCCTTGAAGCCGCGCCGGAAATATATATCGGCAACAAGGCCTTGGCGGCAGCCGCGAAGGGCGTGGATTGGGCCGAGATCGCAATCACGAGCGGTGCGGTTATCAAGTCCGGAAAAGTGCCCGCCGATGCATTCATGCTCAATGAAGTCGAAGGCGTCGCCGTTGTGCCAAAGCTCGCCGCAGGTACAAAGTGCGCCCGGTCCTGGCGCATCACGAACGATGTCGGCGCCGACCCGGCTTATCCTGCGCTGAGCGCGCGCGATGCCGCCGCCATGCGGGAGTTCGATGCCCGGGCAGGGTAATGCGCCGATTTCCATTGAATTCGTGGCCCAGCCTGACTAGCTTACGGAAGCAAGTTCCTGTTTCACAGTTATAATTTACGTTAGGAGTGCCTTATGAGAATGGCATGGACAGCCGCTGTAGCGGGATTGATGTTCGCAGCCTGTGCTGCTCAGGCGCAAGAATACAAACTTGGCGATCTCACGATCGAGCATCCCTGGGCGCGGCCCACGGCCGGGCCTAACATGCTGGGCGCCGCCTATATGACCGTGAAGAACAACGGCAAGGAAGCCGACACACTCAAATCTGCTTCATCGCCGGATGCCGGGATGGCCATGATCCACCAAAATATTCAAGGTGAGAACGGCGTTATGGAGATGCGGATGGTCGAGGGCGGCCTTACCATTCCTGCTGGAGGTACGGTCGCGTTGCAGCCGGGCGGCTATCACATCATGCTCATGGGCCTCAAGCATAACCTCGAAGAAGGCCACAGCATCCCAATGAAGCTCGATTTTGCGCATGCCGGCGCTGTGGATGTCGAGGTCAAGATCGAGAAAAAGCCCGCAGCCGGCGGCAACATGCAAGAGCACATGCACTAACTACTAGTTGAGGGCGTTACCCCTCACCCTGTCCCTCTCCCACTGGGAGAGGGGACGGCCTCTCAACGGCTGCGACCGGACTCCCTCTCCCATGGGGAGAGGGCTGGGGTGAGGGGCGTGAGCTTAGGTTTCTTTGCCGGACCTAAGCAACGCGTGCCACTTGGGCGCGGTGTTCCTGACGCTCGGGCTGCTCCTGGAGCGAAGGATCGCAGCAAGGCTGGAGTGCAGACTGCAGACCGCTCGCAGGTGATCTCGACAGAAGCCGGGCGACAAGGGGAAACCAGTCGCCGGAGTGAGCCACTGCCATCACCATAGACATGAACCACATGCTGGTCAGAAATCCGTAGGGGCCGGGGATCGTGCATATTGGCGAGGGCTGAAAATAGTTTATGACAGCGAGGGCTAGAAAGGCTGGCATAACCGCAAGTTGCAACGTCCGGCGCGCATGGTACATTCTCGGGCTGCCCCTATTCGAGTGCCGATTTTGAAGCTCAGACGTGCCTAGCATGAAACGCGGCTTCGCCAAATGGCGCGGGACGCCGCAGGGGGCTTCGGCCAATGCGCCTGGATTTCCCACGAAGCGTAGAATCCTAGTGGGGCGGTAAGTGTTGCAGGCCCCGGTACAACTGAAACTTAGCTTGATACATACCACCCTAGAGCTTTGAGGTTCGAGGAGCCGACTTGCGATTTATCGAAAAAGCGATCGGTATTCGATAAGCGATCTGTCTCTTCTTTGTGAAGGCGCTTGCGAAGGCCCCCTCACCCCACCCCTCTCCCGCGAGGGGAGAGGGAGCAGGCTGCGGCGGTCGCACAGGCGTTCCTTCTCCCCTTGTGGGAGAAGGACAGGATGAGGGGTGGAGCACATGCAGCCCTAAATTGCGGTCTATTGACCCCGGGCGCCATTCAACCGACGATTTCGCTTTCCTGGAACACGAGGCCCATTTCCAGCGCGGCATTTTCCACGCTGTCGGAACCGTGCACTGAATTGCGCTCGATGTTCTCTGCGAACTCCTTCCGGATGGTGCCGGGCGCCGCATTTGCTGGATTGGTTGCGCCCATGATCTCCCGGTTTTTGGCAACGGCGTTCTCACCTTCGAGAACCTGCAGAACGATGGGACCCGAGGTCATGAAGGCGACAAGGTCCTTGAAGAAGGGCCGCTCCTTGTGCACCGCATAAAACGCGGCGGCATCGGTCTCGTCCCAGTGCACGCGCTTCTGCGCCACGATGCGAAGCCCGGCCTCTTCGAACTTCGCGATGATTTTTCCGGTGATGTTGCGGGCGGTTGCGTCCGGCTTGATGATGGAGAGCGTGCGTTCGAGCGGCATGGGTTCGCCTCTGTGAGTTGGATAGATTTGCCGGTTGGCTGGAAACTGCGCTTTTAGTGTGGTGGAAGATGCTTGGGCTTATAGCGAAGCCCTTAGGCCGGGGCAAGCGAGGCCAGGCGCATCGTCCACGCAAACGAGGTCAAGGACCGTTGAGACATTTCCTCCGCATAGGATCGGGGCTACAATGTTCCGCGCTGCAACCGGTCGCAACCTCGTCATCCCGGATAGCCGCAAGCGGCTTCCCGGATGACGCCAGCGGGAGAAGCAATCTACCGCATCCGGTATTGCACTATGGAACTCGCAAAAGCCCTCATCGTTCTCGGCGCCGCGCTCATAGTAGCAGGCCTCATCTGGCTCGCGGCGGGCCGGTTGGGGTTGGGGCATTTGCCGGGCGACATCCTCATCGAGCGGGGCAATTTCCGTCTCTATCTGCCCCTTGGCACTTCTCTCCTGATCAGCGTGGTGCTCACGCTGATCTTCTGGGTTTTGGGGCGGCTATAGGGCCTTCACGTCGAACTCGTTTCATAGCCCCAAAGTTGGTTTTTGTTGCGCCGCGCCGTAGTTAAGATTGGCGTGGTAAACGCGGCGGGAGTTAAATGCCATTTTCGCGCAATTACCGGAATTTTTCGCGTTTTCGCTTCCAAAAGTGGATGTCACAAAGTCCGTTAATTATCTTTTTGGTCCCCCGCTAACAGTAAATCCAGTTTTGCGATTGCCGCCGAGCTTTGGTGCGCCCTTGATTAGCTTGCAGTGTTAAAGATAAATATTTGGCCGTTACAGCAACTTAACGCCATTTACCCATTCGTAAGGGGCTTTCGCCGATGATGGCGGCATCGGAAAGCGGGCGGGGCGATCATGCATTTTGAGTCGGAGTATTTAGACACTTATATTCTCTCTAGCGGGAACAGCCGGACCTCCCTGTTCTTGATCCCGAGCGCAAGCGTCCCCGCCTTCAGGGCCAGCGCCTTTTCGCCGAAGAACTCCCGCCGCCAGCCCCTCAAGGCCGGAATGTCGGCGTCGTCGTACTGGGCGAGCTTCTCAAGGTCGTCCGCGCTTGCCAGAAGTCTCGGCGCGACGTTCAACTCGGCGGAAACCGCCTTCAGCAGCACCCTGAAAAGCTCGACCGTAGCCGATGCCGAAGCCGGCAATTCGACATGCGCTTCCGGTATGAGGATTTCAGCAGGATCGTGCGCAAGCGCCGCGGCCACACAGCGCAGGATAGCGTCACCGCGCGCCTTGACGCTTTCGCGAACCGTGCGCAGGCGGGAAAGCGTTTCGAGCGAGCGCGGCGCGTGCTTGGCGATTTCATAGATCGCTTCGTCTTTGAGTACTCGTCCGCGCGGAACATTCTCGTTTTGCGCCGTCCGTTCCCGCCAGGCCGCGAGCTCGATGATGATGGCTTTGCTGAGCCGCGATTTGCCTGAGAGCTTCATGCGCTTCCAAGCGTCAGCGGGATCGAAAGCGTAGGTCTTCGGATCGGTCAGGACCGCAACTTCTTCTTCGAGCCAGGACTCACGGCCCGTTTCCTCAAGCCGCTGCTGCAGCTTGACATATATCTCGCGCAAGAAGGTTACATCGCCAAGCGCGTATTCGATCTGGCGGGCGCCCAGCGGCCGCACGCACCAATCTACGGACTGATAGGTTTTGTCGTGGGTTCGTTTCAGAAGCTTTTTGACAAGGGCTCCGTAGGAGATCGCTTCGCCGTGGCCCAGGGCCATCGCTGCTATCTGCGTATCGAAAATTGGATGCGGGATGACGGCCGCCTCCTGGTAGATGATTTCGACATCTTGGCGTGCCGCGTGAAAAACCTTCATCACCGCTGGATTAGCCATCATTGCATAGAAGCTCGATAAATCGACCCCGGCAAGCGGGTCGACCGCAACCTCGAGGCCTGTGCCCGCCATTTGAATGAGGCACAGCTTGGGCCTATAGGTCGTCTGCCGGAGGAACTCGGTGTCGACCGTCACAAAGGTCTGCCGGCCGAGATAGGCGCAGGCTTCCTCAAGCTCATGGGTGGATGTGAGAACGGCGGGTAAATCGATCATCGGGCGGTTATAACTCAAATTGCGTGCGGCAGCCTATATCAGGCTTGCTACCTTGACAAATATAGCCCTGCGTGCGCTGTTTCCGGCGAGATCCCGGTTCGCGCCGCACGCTGGGGGCGGACCTTGGGTAGTTTTATCTTTATGCTGCTTTTGCGGCCATTGCCAGAAATCGGTCCGCGCACAGGCAGAATAGGTCCAAGAGGGTGAGATCTGTGGAAAAATCCGCTCCGCGCGGGCGCGTCAAGCCCGCTATTTCTGATTCAAAGCAAGGGTCTGCGGCGATGCCCAAGGCCGCAAAGCCGGCCGTCAAGAAGAAGAATGGGGCAGGGGCTGCCGGTTCGCCGGAGACAGACGCTGCCGGCGGCGCAATTCATGCCTATCGCACCGTCACCTGCGGGGCTTTGCGCAAGGCGGACGCCGGCAAGACTGTCCGGCTGGCGGGGTGGGTGCACCGAGTGCGGGATCACGGCGGGCTTCTGTTCATCGACCTGCGCGATCATTACGGGCTTATCCAGTGCGTCGCTGACCCAAGCGATGCGGCTTTCGCCGCCGCTGAAGAGGTTCGCGCCGAATGGGTCGTGCGAATCGACGGAAGGGTGGTTTTGCGCGAAGGCGATACCGTAAATCCGAATTTGCCTACTGGCGAGGTCGAGGTTCGGATTGCCGGCGTCGAAGTGCTCTCCAAGGCCGATGAATTGCCCTTGCCGGTGTTCGGCGAGCCCGATTACCCCGAGGATACCCGCCTAAAATACCGCTTCCTCGATCTGCGGCGCGACACGATCCACCGCAACATCATGAAGCGCGCCGCGATTATCTCGTGGCTTAGGCGGCGGATGAACGACGCTGGCTTTTTCGAATTCCAGACGCCCATCCTGACCGCCTCTTCGCCGGAAGGGGCGCGTGACTTTCTGGTTCCCTCGCGGATGCATCCGGGCAAGTTCTATGCGCTGCCGCAGGCGCCTCAGCAGTTCAAGCAGCTGATCATGATCGCCGGCTTCGACCGCTATTTCCAGATCGCGCCCTGCTTCCGCGACGAGGATGCACGCGCCGACCGCAGCCCCGGCGAGTTCTACCAGCTCGATATCGAGATGAGCTTTGTCACGCAAGAGGATGTGTTCCAGGCAGTCGAGCCGGTCCTGCGCGGGCTTTTCGAGGAGTTTGGCGAAGGCAAGCCGGTCACGCAGAGCTTCCCGCACATCCGCTATGACGACGCCGTCGCCAAATACGGCACCGACAAGCCCGACCTGCGGAACCCCATCGTCATGCAGGATGTAAGCGAGCACTTCCGCGGCGGCGGGTTCAAGGTGTTCGCAGGCATGCTGGAGAAAGACGCGAAAGCCCGCGTCTGGGCAATCCCGGCGCCGGGCGGCGGCAGCCGCGCCTTCTGCGACCGTATGAATTCCTGGGCGCAACAGCAGGGCCAGCCCGGCCTTGGCTACATATTCTTCCGTGAAGGCGAGGCGGCCGGCCCAATTGCCAAGAATATCGGGGAGGAACGGACGAACGCGATCAAATCGCAGACCGGCCTCAAAGAGGGCGATGCGGTCTTCTTCGTGGGCGGCGATCCCGCGAAGTTCTACAAGTTTGCGGGCGAAGCCCGGACCAAGATCGGCACCGAGCTGAACCTTGTTGACAAGGACCGCTTCGAGTTCTGCTGGATCACCGATTTCCCGTTCTACGAATGGAATGAAGACGAGAAAAAGATCGACTTTTCGCACAACCCGTTCTCGATGCCGCAAGGCGAGCTCGCCGCCCTCGAAGCCGCGGCTGGAAAGGGCGACGAGGCTCTGCTGGCGTTGAAGGCGTTCCAATACGACATCGTCTGCAATGGCGTGGAGCTGTCCTCTGGCGCCATCCGGAACCACAAGCCCGAGATCATGTATAGGGCCTTCGAGATCGCGGGCTATGGGCCGGACGTGGTGGACGCGAAATTCGGCGGCATGATCCGGGCGCTCAAGTTCGGCGCCCCGCCGCATGGAGGCATCGCACCCGGCATCGATCGCATGGTCATGCTGCTATGCGGGGCCGACAATCTGCGCGACGTGACCATGTTCCCGCTGAACCAGCAGGCGGAGGATTTGCTCATGGGCGCGCCATCGGAGGTCTCGGCAAAGCAGCTTCGCGAGTTGCACATCAGGCTGAATTTGCCGAAGAAGGATTAGGTAAATCGCGCGATTGACGTATAACTGTCTCTGGTGATAACTTTATGCCATGATTACAGCGGAACAGATAAGGGCGGCGCGTGCGCTCCTGCGCATGGAGCAGGATGAGCTTGCACGCCGCGCAGGCCTGTCTGTTACCACGATCCGCAGGCTCGAAGCGGCACGTGGCGGGTACGCCGTCGCAGAAGCCACGGCTGAAGAGGTTCGAATGGCGCTGCAAGAGGCGGGTGTCGAGTTCATTCACGATGGAGTGTTCTTAAAACGAAAAGCTCGCGATAAGGATGCGCTATTTGAAGACCTTTTGGCCATCGCCAAGCGGAGCGCCCGGCAGCTTGAAGGGTATCCTCTCTTCACCGATGACGATCTTTACGACGAGAATGGGCTGCCGGCATGATAGCGCTCGATAGCTCGGCGCTTGTTGCTATTTTGCGAATGGAGCCTGATGCAAGGGAATTCCTACGGGCGCTCGTAAATGCGCCAGAAAAAGTTATGTCCTCGGTCAATCTACTAGAAACGTCGCTGGTGCTGGTGCGCGCAACGGGCGACGCCTCGATCTGGGAACCTCTCGATGTGTTTGTTGAGGAGTCGGAGGTGGAGATCGTGGCGTTCGACAGCGATCAAGCTAGCATCGCGCGGGAGGCCTTTCTCCGGTTCGGGAAAGGACGCCACCCAGCCAGGCTTAATTTCGGCGATTGCGCGGCCTACGCGCTAGCAAAATCGAGGAAGGCGCCACTTCTTTTCAAGGGCGGCGATTTCCTCAAGACGGACATAGCGGCGGCGCTCGGCTAACCGACGCGTCAGAAAAGATAGCCGTGCTTGTAACCCCAGGGATCGGTCCAGTTGTCCTCGCGGGGATAGCCCGGCGTCACCCATTTGTTGTATCCGGCACCCTGGTCCTCCCAGTACCAAAGTGGCATCCTGCGCATGGTGGTCTCGCAAGTGAACAGGCAATTGGTCCACTCGCCGGTTGGCAGCTGAACCTGATCGCAGCAGCCAAGATGGCGAACCGGCGCCACAACCTTCTGGTTGCCGTACCAAGCCTCGGCGTAAATATGGCGGTAAACCTCGCCCTCGCCGCAGCAATCTTTGCGGTAAGGATTAGCTTTCCCCGACACATGATACCCATGCTTGAGCGGTGCCGCAGGCGGCTTCTTCGCAGCGTCATCCGCGGCGGCGCACGGCGCTGCGGCCAAGCCTAGCACGGCGGCTCCAATCAAAAGAATGCGAAGCATCGCGGCCATCCCCCGGATTCGTACGTCAAGATCACCATAGGCGGGACCGGGCGGTTCGCCAAGCGCCTCGCGGTAAGTTCTCCGAATTTCAATTCTTTCAGCCAAAAATGGTCGTTCTTAGCCGCGAACCTCGCTATGGTGCGCGCAACAAACCGAGGAGCGAACCGAATCGCATGCAGCCCCACATCATTCCCTTCGTCAATTATTGCGAGCGCGGCGCCAATGCTGCCTTCTGGGCCGAGCCGCTGAATGCGATAACGAATGGCGGGTTCCTCTTAGCCGCGCTCGCCGGGATGGTTATGATCGCGAGGCGTCCGTCGCACGAACGCTCGTTTTGGCACATGTTTTTCGTAGCCGATTTTATCGCCATCGGGATCGGAAGCTTTCTATTTCACACCATGCCCAGCAAGGGCACCGAGTTGGCCGACATCGGCCCTATCGGGGTGTTTATGCTCACCTATCTGGTTTATGCACTGCGTCATTTCGTTCGTGCGCCGTGGTCGATTACACTGGCCGGGATCGCCGTCTTTATCGGTGCGATGGTCATGTCCTTCAACGTGAAGTGCTGGGACGGGGAAATCGGCATGAACCTCGATATCCCGGCGGGGGCGCGGGCGGAATGCATGAACGGCAGCCTTGGCTACGGGCCCGCCTTGGTTGCAATGGTGCTAATCAGCGGCTGGCTCGCGTTTAAGCGCCACCCGGCCGCGTCACTACAAATTGCAGCGGCTGCGGCTTTTATCGTCTCCCTTACCTTCCGTTCGCTCGATCAGCGCCTTTGCGGGGAGTGGGTTATTCTGGGCCACCACTTAGGCACGCATTTCCTCTGGCATCTGCTGAATTCGCTGACGCTGTTCCTTTTGCTGGTTGCGGCCGTCAAATATGGCGGTAGCGGACAAGAGGTTCTGCCTCCCCGGCCAAAGGCAACACGGCCTGTTTACGAGGTGTCATGAGAGCGCTTGACGCGGCAGCTTGCGTGCTGCATGCGGTTAGCTTACTGCTAGCCCAAATGACGCATGCGGACGTGGTGAAACGGTAGACACAAGGGACTTAAAATCCCTCGGCCGCAAGGCTGTGCGGGTTCAAGTCCCGCCGTCCGCACCATTAGCGGTCAGCAGCGCTGCCGCATCTGCGTTTAGACGAAGACAAGAAACCTTCCATTAAGTTACTTTGCAGGCTGTATTCCCGCCTGCGTGGCAGTTGCAGCATACTTTTAAGATGTCCAGGAGCATGCCCCTGATGACGAACTAATTTTAATGGAGAAGACAATGAAAGCATTCATCGCGATGACGGCTGCATTAGCGCTCTGCTCATCGGCAGCTTTGGCAGACCCCACCTGCCAGGATCAGGCTACCACCAAGAAGCTTGCAGGGGCTGCGCTGAACAGCTTCATGACCAAGTGTCAGAAAGACGCTGCGGCGAGTTGCCAAAAGACTTCGGGGGATAAGAAGCTTGCCGGCGCCGCGAAGAAAAGCTTCGAGACAAAATGCGTGAACGACGCTGTCGGTACGAAATCTTAGCGGTCAGCCGATTTTAGCTGCGCTTGCGCTCGATAGTCGAACCGCTCGCCGTTAGCCGCCGTCTCCTCCGTCAGCAGCGAGAGCGCGAGCGGAACAAGCACCTCCGGCGTGGGCAGCGTGTTCTCGTCCTCGCCGGGAAAGGCTTTGGCCCGCATTCGCGTCCGCATCGGACCGGGGTTCAGCAGGTTCACGCGCACAGCGGTGGATTGCATCTCATGCGCGTAAGTCTTAGCGAGCGCCTCGAGAGCCGCCTTGGAAACCGAATAGGGACCCCAATAAGCGCGGCAGTTTTGCGCCGCGCCCGATGTGAGAAACAGGACGCGGCCTGCGGGCGATAGCCGCAATATAGGGTCGAGCGTGCGCAAGAGCCGCCAATTTGCAGTGACGTTGATGTCAAGCGTCGCCGACCAATCGGGTTCGCTGATATGACCCAGCGGGGAGAGGGGGCCTAGAATGCCCGCGTTTCCGACAAAGATATCCAGCCGCTGCCAGCGCTCATAAAGCGTTGGCCCGAGCGAATCGATCTGCGCGCCCTCGCGCAAATCCAGGCGCAGCAGCGAAATCTGAGTGCCGAGCTCTTTGAGCTCATCGTCCAGTTCCTCCAAGCCGCCCTTGGTGCGCGCGAGCGCCACGACATGCGCCCCTTGGAGAGCCAGCGCCTTGGCTAGCGCCCGGCCAATCCCCCGCGAGGCGCCCGTTACCAGCGCGACCTTGCCGTCGAACCTGGGAAGCGTCGCGGACATGCTACACTGCCATCAGCGATAGGCGCCGCTTCTGCCCAGGCTCGGGGCCGTCCCAATCGGTAAGCAGCGTCGGGTAGCTGCCGGTAAAGCAGTGGTCGGTAAACTGAGGATAGGCGGCATTGCGCTCGGAATATCCCAGAGCCCGGTAGGTGCCGTCCACCGAAAGGAAGGCGAGGCTGTCGCATTCGAGGATTTGGCGCATGCTTTCGAGATCGTGATTGGCCGCGAGCAGGGTAGCGGCATCGGGCGTGTCGATCCCATAGAAGTCGGGATATTTGATGGGCGGGCAAGCGATCCGCATATGCACCTCACGCGCGCCGCGTTCACGCATCATGGTGATGATCTTCGTGGACGTGGTGCCGCGCACGATACTGTCGTCGATGAGGACGATGCGCTTGCCCACAACGCTTACGGTAGGCGTTGGGTTGTGCTTCAGCTTCACGCCAAGCTTGCGGATGCGCTGCTCGGGCTCGATGAAGGTGCGCCCGACATAGTGGTTGCGGATGATGCCAAGCTCGAACGGGAGGCCCAACTCATTCGCGTAGCCGATTGCAGCGGGCACGCCTGAATCCGGGACGGGAATAACGACATCGGCGTTTGCCGGAGCTTCAAGGGCAAGCTCGCGGCCGAGCGCTTTGCGAACGTCGTAAACGCAGCGGCCGCCCATGATCGAGTCGGGGCGCGCGAAATAGATATATTCGAAAATGCAGGGCCGCGGCGGACAGGGCGGGAATGGCTTGTGGCTTTCGATCCCTTCATCCGAGATAACGACAATCTCGCCATTTTCGACCTCGCGCACGAACCGCGCGCCGATAATGTCGAGCGCGCAGGTCTCGGAGGAAAGGATGGTCGCGTCGCCGAGCTTGCCGATGACGAGCGGACGGATGCCCAGAGGATCGCGGATGCCGATAAGCTTCTTGAGCGTCAAAAGACCCAGCGCATAAGCGCCCTCGATTTTGGTCAGCGCGTCGATAAGACGGCTCGTGAAGCCGCGCTTGCGCTCAAGGCTTCTCGCGATCAGGTGGAGAATGACCTCTGTGTCGGAGGTCGATTGGAAAATTGCGCCGGATGAGACCAGCTCGCGGCGGGTAGTGAGGGCATTGGTGAGGTTGCCGTTATGGGCAAGCGCCAGCCCGCCCGTGTCGAGATCGGCAAAGAGCGGCTGCACGTTCCTGAGCGCCGTCTCTCCCACCGTCGCATAGCGGACGTGGCCTAAGGCCGCGCAACCTGGCAGCCGGTTGATGACAGGCTTCGTGTTAAAATGGTCGCCAACAAGGCCAAGGCGGCGCTCAGAATGGAACCGGTCGCCGTCGAAGCTTACGATGCCGGCTGCTTCCTGGCCGCGATGCTGAAGCGCGTGAAGGCCGAGAGCGGTAAGGGCTGCCGCATCGGGGTGATTGAAAACGCCGAAAACTCCGCACTCTTCATGCAGCCTGTCTGCGTCGACGTCCAAGTACTCAGCGCCGGATGTGCTCATGCCGGGAAACTCGTCCAACCTTAGCGTCCTTTGCTGTTCAGCCCGAATCCGGGCCATATTCCTCGAAGACTAACCTGCAGGCGGAGTGGGCCGTTCGCGCTTATTGAACAGCGACTCCGGATTGTCAGGCAAGAAGGATTTAATGGTATCTCCCGCGCTTTCAATCAGATAAAGGGATCGCGCTTGCGTGACCCACTTGGGCAAGTTCTGGCGTTCCACGATCTGGCCCACGATCAGATAGGCGATAACGACGAGGATCAGCCCCCGCACCAGGCCATAGACGAAGCCAAGAGTGCGGTCCACAGCCCCTACGCGGCTGTCCAGCACGCGGTCGGATACGTTCGCCGTCAGGAGGCTGAATATGATAAGGCTGCTTATGAACACGACGGCGATAAGCGTAGCGTCGGCCAGCATCGGCGTATCAATCAGGCTGCGAACGTCGCCTTTGAAGTGCGAATAAGCGAAAAGCGTGACGAGTGCGGCGAGAGCCCAGGACATGATGGAGAGCATTTCCCGCGTCAGCCCCCTCAGCATGGCGAGGAAGCCGGAGAAGATCATGATGCTTACAAGTATAATGTCGAGCCCTTAAATCGGCATGAGCCTTACCCTTCCATGCGGATCGCACGACGCTTTTGCGCCTCCGGCCCGTCCCGCCCGGGACTAGCTGAAGAGCGCAGCCAAATCCTTTAACTGGGCGAGGCGCGTAAGCTTTCCATTAAAGCCGCTGCTCAAATTCTCGCCCGCCGCCGGTAGAAAAGCGGAGCTAAACCCTAACTTCTGCGCCTCTTTTAACCTTACGCTCATTTGCTGAACTGGCCTGAGAGCCCCAGATAATCCAGCCTCTCCGAAATAGACGCAATCGCGCGGGAGCGCAATGCCTGTGAGCGCGGAAAGAAGGGCTGCGGCTACCGCCAGGTCTGCGGCGGGCTCTTGAATGCGCAAGCCTCCTGCGACATTCAGATAAACGTCCTGAACGCCAAGCTTGACGCCGCAGCGGGCCTCCAGCACCGCGAGGATCATTGCGAGCCGGTTTTGATCCCAACCCACCACCGAACGGCGGGGAGCCGCGTAAGGGGAGGGCGCCAGCAGCGCTTGAATTTCAACGAGAATTGGCCGGGTGCCCTCGATGCCAGCGAAAATCGCACTGCCCGCGGTGCCTGAGCCATCCTGGCTCAAGAACAGCTGGGACGGATTGGCAACCTCGCGCAAGCCATCGCCGTGCATGTCGAAGACGCCGATCTCGTTTGCCGGCCCGAAGCGGTTCTTTGTTGCGCGCAAAAGACGCAGATTATGATTGCTCTCGCCCTCGAAGGTGAGAACCGTATCGACCATGTGCTCGATCACCTTTGGCCCGGCTATCTGTCCGTCCTTGGTGACGTGGCCCACAACAACGAGTACCGGCCCCCGTGCTTTGGCGAGGGCGATGAGAGCTTGCATGCTGGATCGAACCTGGCTCACGGTTCCGGGCGCCGATTCGATGGTCTCGGTCCAAAGCGTCTGGATGGAATCGACCACGATGAAATCAGGCGCACCGGCCTGCTCTACCGTCGCAAGAATGCGCTCCACACAGGTCTCGGCGGCGAGCCCGAGCGGAGCTTGGGACAATCCGAGCCGGGCCGCACGCATCCGTATCTGACCGGGGGCCTCTTCGCCGGAGAAGTAGAGTGCGCTGTGCCCTTGATTGGCGATGGCGGCGGCTGCCTGGAGAAGGAGGGTCGACTTGCCGATGCCCGGCTCTCCGCTGAGGAGCACGGCGGACCCTTGCGCAAAACCGTCCCCGGCGGCGCGGTCGAGCTCGCCAATGCCTGAGACGATGCGTTCGAGCGGCCGCTCTTCGGAGGATAGGCTCTCGATCACCGCCGCTTTGGCCTTGCGCCTAGCCTTAAGCCCCGCCGGGCCGGCAACGCTTATTGCGCTGCCTTCCTGACTCAGGCTGTTCCAAGCGCCGCAGGCCGGGCACTTGCCCTGCCATTTTGCCGAAAATGCGCCGCAGGACTGGCAGACATAGTCTTGAGAGGGCTTTACCACGAGTAAGGTCCCCTCATCCTGTCCTTCTCCCGCAAGGGGAGAAGGGACGCCATCGCAACCGCTGCGACCTGCTCCCTCTCTCCTCGCGGGAGAGGGCTGGGGTGAGGGGGCCTTTTTCTACTCATCCACGTAGACCCGGTGATACCGGCGCCCGAGCGAGGTCAGCACCTCGTAGCCGATCGTGCCGGCGAATGAGGCGAGATCGTCTACGGTCACGCTCTCGCCAAGGAGCTCGATGAAGCCGCCGCGGCAAGCCATCTCCTCCGGGACATCGGTCGCATCGAAGGTTATCAGGTCCATAGAGATGCGGCCGAGCAGGGGCAGCCGGTGCCCGCCTATGAACCCCGACGGACCGTCATACCCGTCGCTCGCCGATAGAGCCCGGAAATAACCGTCTGCGTAGCCCGCCGTCGCGGTGGCGATCCTGGTGCGCCGCTTGAGCGTCTGCGCGGCGCCGTAGCCTACTGATTGCCCTTCCGAGGCCCAGCTAACCTCCGCAATCCTGCCGAACAGCCAAAGCACCGGCTCCATAGGGTTTGCCCCCGATAAGCCGGGCCTTCCGCCATAAAGGGCGATTCCAGGGCGTGTCAGATTGAAGTGAAACGGGGCACCGAGGGATATCCCTCCGGAATTGGCGAGACTGCGCGGCACCCCGGGAAAGAGAGAGGTCAGTTCCGCGAAGTTTTTGCGCTGAGCTTCGTTTTTTGGGTGGCTTGGGTCGTCCGCGCAAGCCAAGTGGCTCATGATAAGCCGCAGATCGAAGCGCGACTGCAGCTCAGGGGTCTGCGCAACGAGCCGCGCTTGATCCCCCGTCAAGCCGAGCCGGCTCATCCCAGTGTCCACATGAATGGCAGCTCGCAAGAAAGCGCCTCGCGATTTGCAATAGACGCCCCATTCGGAGACTTCATCCAGGCTGCTCAGTACCGGGCGCGCCCCGATCGCGTCGAACAGCGGCGCCGTGCCCGGCAGAAGGCCGTCGAGCACATAGATCGTGGCCTTCGACAACGCCCTTAGTGCTTGCGCCTCGCCGAGCGTTGCCACGAAAGCTGTGCGGCAGCCTTCGTTTTCCAGAGCGGGAAACACCTCGGCCGCGCCAAGGCCATAGGCATTCGCTTTTACTACGGCCGAAGTTTCCGCAGCCTGCGCCAGCTCACGCAGCTTGCGATAGTTGCGGCGGATGGCCCCAAGGCGGACAATTGCTACCCCTGTCGCATGCGGGGGCGCGTTCGCAAGCTCCGTGGCTATTCGTGCGGCGAAAGCCTCATCCATGAGTAGGCCGGCCCTTCATCGTCATCCCGGAACGGCGCTTGCGCCGTATCCGGGATCGTTCCGGACACTTGCGCGCTTTAAGACCCCGTGTCTGCGCAGCGTCACTACGCGACGCAGCGCGCACGGGGTGACAACACAGGCCACATGCGATCATCATTCATACCGCTCCGGCAACCGCCTATCCTCGGCCAGGTCGCCGAAGCGGGTGATATCGGCCTGGAATTGCAGCCGCACCGAGCCCGTGGGGCCGTGACGCTGCTTGCCGATAACCACCTCGGCCAAACCCTGGACCTGATCCATCTCGTCCTGCCATTTCTGATGCTCTTCCACCTTGGTGAGCGTGGGCTCGCGGCGCGAGACATAATACTCCTCGCGGAAGACGAACATCACCACGTCGGCATCCTGCTCGATCGAGCCCAACTCGCGCAAGTCCGATAGTTGCGGCCGCTTGTCGTCGCGGTTCTCCACTTGGCGCGAGAGCTGCGAAAGCGCCAGGATCGGAACCTGCAACTCCTTGGCGAGCGCTTTCAGCCCCACCGTAATCTCGGAGACCTCCTGCACGCGGCCTTCCGCCGACCGTTTCGACGAGCCGGTGAGAAGTTGCAGATAGTCCACCACGAGCAGCCCAAGGCCCTTCTGCCGCTTGATGCGGCGTGCCCGGGCGGCGAGCTGCGCGATGGAGATGCCGCCGGTATGGTCGATGAACAGCGGCAGTGTCTGCAACTGCATCGCGGCAGACTGAAGCCGGTTGAATTCTTCGGCTGTGATTTGACCGCGCCGAATCTTCTCGGATGGAAGCTGCGCTTGCTCGGCAAGGACACGGGTTGCCAGTTGCTCAGACGACATTTCGAGGCTGAAAAAGCCGACGATTGCGCCGTCGGCGGTTTCAGCCGTTCCGTCCTCCCGCTGCACGGTTTTGTGCGCCTTGGCGATGTTGAAGGCGATGTTGGTCGCAAGTGCCGTCTTGCCCATGGAGGGACGGCCGGCAAGGATTATGAGGTCCGAGTTTTGCAGCCCGCCCATCATCCGGTCCAGATCCTTGAGGCCCGTAGAAAGCCCGGAAAGACCGCCATCGCGCTCATACGCCTTGGCCGCCATTTCGACGGCATCGGCCGTCGCGTCGCCGAACGACATGAAACCTGAGCCGTACTTGCCTTTATCGGCAAGGTCGAAAAGTTTCTGCTCGGCCTCCTCGATCTGCGTCTCGGGCGGAGCGTCAACGGGCGAATCGTAGGCCACATTCACCATGTCTTCGCCGATGACAATCAGGTCGCGCCGCACAGCCAGATCGTAGATCGTCCGCCCATAGGCTTGCGCATTTATGATGGTGGTGGCCGCGGCCGCCAGCCTGCCCAGATATTGCGGCACCGTCAGCTCGCCAATCGGCGGCTCGGAATCGAAAAACGTCTTGAGCGTGATTGGGGATGCGTGCTTGCCCGCGCCTATCAGCTTGCCCATCACCTCGAACAGCTTGCCATGCAGCGGCTCGAAAAAATGGCCCGGCTGCAGGAATCCCGAAACCCGGTCGAATGACTCGTTATTGATAAGGATCGCGCCGAGCAAAGCCTGCTCGGCCTCGATATTGTGCGGAGCTTGCCGGAAGGGTAGCGCGTCCAGGCTTTCCTCGAGGGAAGGCTGGGGGACGAAAAGGGCGGGGGTGCGTCTCATAAAGGGACTAGAGCCGATTCGCGCGATTCGCCGAACAACCGCCGGGTTGCGAAAGCCTGCGCTTGCACAGCCTTATAATTTCGCGGGAATAAAGGTTAATGGCAAAGGCTGAGCCTTGACTGATGCACCGGCGCACTCCGAGTCTCTGAAAGGCCAATGGTGGATAGAGAAAGGCCAGGGGCCAGCCCCCTGGACCCCATGGATTAAAGCGGGCGGCGATGAGATAAAACGATGCTCGACAGAAGTCCGATATCTGCGGCGGGATGGGAATGCTAAAGTTCTAGATGCATTGTGGCTGAATGAAACGATTTGAGAGGGGTTCAAAGAAATGAAACGCTCAAGCTATCTTAGAGCATTGACCGCGCTTGCATTCGTCATTGGGCTTCCGGCAGTTGCCTTCGCCGCGGCGGAAGACGCCATTGGCACTTGGAAGGACACCGAGACCGCCGCAATCACCCAGATTTATGACTGCGGTGGCGGCATCTGCATCAAGGTCATCACTCCAAGCAAAGAGCACGCTACCGACAGTTATAACCCCGATCCTGCGCTGAAGGGCCGCTCCATGGCAGGCGTCGTCATCATGACCGGCGCTAAGAAAGATGGTGCGGACCGCTGGAAGGGCCACCTCTATAATTCCGAGGATGGAAAGACTTATAGCGGCTGGGTCATCGTTAAAAGTAAGAACGAGGTTCAGCTTGAAGGCTGCGTGCTTGGCCTCTTCTGCAAATCACGGGTTTGGCAGCGCGCGCAGTAGAAACTGCGCGTCTTCTGCTCCTTTCACCGCCAAGCCTTGGCCGCAGCTTTATTCGCTGTCCAATTTGGCAGGAAGGTAAACGCCTCCTCCAAAAGGTGCGGTGTGTGCCGGCCTGGCGAATAGTGCAGCGCGCGATCGTAATATTCCTTGAGTGCGGGCTGGAAACCTGGGTGTGCGCATTGCGCGATAATGACCTGCGCGCGCTGTTTTGGCGCCACTCCCCGCAAATCGGCCAGCCCTTGCTCGGTAACTATGACTTGCACGTCATGCTCGGTATGATCGACATGCGTCGCCATAGGCATGATGCAGGACACCTCGCCGCCTTTCGCGACCGAAGGCGTCATGAAGATCGATAGATACGCATTGCGTGCGAAATCGCCGGAGCCGCCAATTCCGTTCATGATTGCCGAGCCTTGGATATGCGTCGAGTTGACGTTGCCGTAGATATCAGCCTCGATCAGCCCATTCATGGCGATCACGCCCAGCCGGCGGATGATCTCGGGGTGGTTGCTGATCTCCTGGGGCCGGAGCACAACGCGTTCGCGGTAAAACTCGATACCGCGGTCGAAGTCGAGCATTGCCTCCGGGCTCAAAGAAAGCGCGGTTGCGGAGGCAAAGGTCATCTTGCCTTGCTTGATTAGATTCAGCATGCCGTCTTGCAGAACCTCGGTGTAGGCAGTGAGGTTTTCGAAAGGTCCATGCTCCAGCCCGGCCATAACCGCGTTGGCGACATTGCCCACGCCGGATTGCAGCGGTAGAAGCTGCTTTGGCATGCGGCCCATCTTCACCTCATGGGCCAGAAACTCCAGGATATGGCCGGCAATCAGCCGCGAGTTCTGATCCGGGGTCGCGAATTTCGAATTGCGGTCAGGCGCGTTCGTCTCTACCACGGCAATCACCTTGGAAGGGTCGCAGCGCAGATATTTCTCGCCGATCCGGTCACCGGGCTTCACGAGAGGAATTGGCTCCCTGTCGGGGGGAAGCCGCGTGCCGTAATAGATGTCGTGCATCCCTTCGAAGCCAGGGTTCGTCCAGGAATTCACTTCCAGGATCACCTTGTCAGCCTGGTCGAGCCACGTCTTGTTGTTTCCGATCGAGGAGGATGGGATAAGGCGCCCGTCCTCTAAAGTGCCGGCCACTTCCACGACAGAGACGTCGAGCTTGCCAAAACAGCCGAACCAAACGAATTGAGCCACTTGGCTTAGATGGATGTCGATGTAATCCAGCTCCCCCGCATTGATCCGCTTTCGGCAAGTGGGATCGGATTGATAGGGCAGCCTGAGCTCGATGCCGTCCACACTGGCAAGGGCACCGTCAAGCTCGGGTGCGGTGGAAGCACCCGTCCAAACGCCGATCTTAAATTTCTCGCCTGCTGCATGCAGGGCTTCGATCCGATGCGCCAGGGCGGCGGGGACTTCCTTGGGATAACCCGAGCCTGTAAACCCGCTCATGCCCACATTGGCGCCAGCAGGTATAAGTGCCGCCGCCTCTGAAGCCGTCATGATTTTGTTCTTGAACGCAGGACAAAGCACACGCGATCCGCTCACGTTTCCGCTCCCTTTTCCGCTGAACCAAGTGAAGGGTGAATGGCCGAACCGTAGGCGTGGGCGGACAGCAGTTCAAGCATCCGCCGCGGATTCCGCCGTTAGGGACATCAGCTATGCGCTTTCGGCATAGCAACGGAAATATGGCCCCACTCGCTAAGTTAAAAAAAAGCCCCGCTGAAAGCGAGGCTTTTTGATTCACCCAGTGAGAGAGCCTATTCTTCGTGCAGTGCATCGCCTTCGAACAAGGCTTCTGCAGCGATGGCGGCTTGCTCGGCGGCATAGTCCGCAGCGTAGTCGTCCTTAACCTTGGTCACGTCTTCGCCGGCTGCTTGGCGATGGGCTTCTTCTTCGGTGCGCGCCACGTTGACCGCAACCTTGATCTCCACCTCTGGGTGCAGACTCAAGCGAATCTGGTGAAGCCCGAGATTCTTGATCGGCCGGTCGAGGAGAACTTGCACGCGATCGATGGTGAACCCGCCAGCGGTCACGGCGTCGGCGACGTCGCGCGTGGACACCGAGCCATAAAGCTGGCCCGTGTCACCGGCCTGCCGGATGACTGTGAAGCGAAGGCCGTTGAGCTTGGCGCCAACTGCTTCGGCCTCTTGCTTTCTTTCCAAATTGTTGACTTCGAGCTGCGCGCGCTGCTTGTCGAAGTGCTGCATGTTGTCTTTGGTGGCCCGCATCGCCTTGCCTTGCGGCAACAGAAAGTTGCGAGCGAAGCCGGGGCGCACCTTGACCACATCGCCCATCTGGCCGAGGCGGCCAATCCGTTCCAGGAGAATAACCTGCATGGTGACGCGCTCCTATTTCAGAATGTAAGGGAGAAGGCCTAGAAAGCGTGCGCGCTTAATGGCCTTGGCGAGCTCCCGCTGCTTCTTGGCAGAAACCGCGGTAATGCGGGAGGGCACGATCTTGCCGCGCTCCGAGATGAAGCGCTGCAGGAGCCGCACATCCTTGTAGTCGATGACTGGCGCATTGTCGCCCGTGAAGGGGCAGGTCTTGCGGCGGCGGTAGAAGGGGCGGCGCGCTCCGCCGCTCGATGTTCCTTGCATACTCATTCTTCACCTCCTGCGGTCTCCGTCCGGGGTGCACGGGGGGGGCGCCCGCCGCCGCTATCGCCGTCACGGGATCCACCGCCACCAAAGCCGCCGCCGCCACCAAATCCACCACCGCCACCGAAGCCGCGCTCATCGCGGTCGCGCCGCGGGGGACGTGGGCCTCTGTCGCCACGATCTCCGCGGTCGCCTCTGTCGCCGCGGTCGCGCTCGCGTTCATCCTGCTTGCGCATCATGATGGAAGGTTTCTCGTCGAGATCGTCGACGCGCACGGTCAAGAACCGGAGGATGTCGGTGGAAATCCGCATCTGGCGCTCCATCTCGGCGACAGCCTCGTGCGGTGCCTCGATGTTGAAAAACGCGTAGTGCGCGCGGCGGTTTTTCTTGATCTTGTAAGCGGTGGACTTCAAACCCCAATATTCGGTCTTACCGACCTTGCCGCCAAGCTCTTCGATGACGGTTTTATAGGTGTTCATAAGCCCTGTAACTTGCTGCGCCGTGACATCTTGGCGCGCAAGGAAGGTATGCTCATAGCGTGGCATATCGGCCTTTCCCTAAATTCAAACGAGGTCCGGCGCAGAGCCCCCGTCAAGCCTTGGAAAGGCGTGAAGGATCTTAAGCAGAGCAGAGACACGGGAACAAGGGCGCTCACGCGCCGCGGACAGTGTATCTCTTTCGGGAACAGCCAGCCGCTTCCGTTCAGCCTCAAACCGGACGGTCGTCGCACTATATGGAAAATCGGGCCGGCCGCAAGCAATTTGCACTCAATTGCTAGCTCGCCGCAGGCGCGCGTGATGATTGGGTCTTGATCCGCCGCCCGCCCTGGGCGAGGAATTCATTTTGTACCAAATGGCGAGGCAGCCGAACGAGCGCTGTGTGATAGGCTTTCTTTGCGAGCCCGGTGAGCGGTAAAAAGGATCAACCTGGTGAGGACTATAGCAATAGGGACTAGTTCTGACAGGGCTCGTTTTGCTGGCCGGTACGGCTGTGCAGGGTCAGGCGCCAGCCTTGGAACTGCCGATATTCCACCTCAGTCAAGGAGAGTGGAAGGGCGCAGTTTTGACGGACAGCGGCCGGCAGATCGTCGCTGACGTTGCCCGTTCAGCCGGTGCCACGCCAGTGAAGCTGCTTGATATAAATGGGCTAGCCGATATGGGCGCCACTCCTGTCGCGCAGAAGCGTCTTTCGGATGCGCGCGCGGGCGCTGTTCGGGACGAGCTAATACGCGACGGGGTGCAGGAGGGCGATATCGGGCTGCTGATCGCCGATAGACCCGATGGTTCGGTGCCCCCGGTACCAAAGGGGACGCAAAAGCGCGTGGTTATCGTCGTGTTCTATTGAGGCGCGATCCCCATTACTGGCGGCTTCCGCTCTGAGGGGTTAGTAAAGCGATGGTACCCGCTTTGTGCGGCAAAAAATGCGGCTCATCGCCGTTCGAAGCACCCTTGACAGGCCGCTCCGAAACGTGTCTCTGGCGCCACGGGCCTGTGACCGGCGAAGCTGCCGCCACCCCAAAAAACATGACGCGAATAGCAACGCGAGCCGCATGACGTTTGCATTTACATTTCCAGGGCAAGGCAGCCAGGCCGTGGGCATGGGCCGCGGGCTCGCGCAGAGCTTTCCGGCCGCGCTGGCACTGTTCGAAGCCGTGGACGAGGCGCTCGGCGAGAAGATGTCGCAGCTCATCTGGGAAGGTCCCGAGCCGGAGCTGACGCTCACCAAAAACGCGCAGCCTGCCCTAATGGCCGTTTCCCTTGCAGCACTTGCGGTGTTGCGCCAGGAGTATGGCGCAGAAGCAATTCAGCCAACTTTTGTCGCCGGTCATTCCCTGGGCGAATATTCCGCGCTGGCCGCCTCAGGTGTTTTCTCCGTGGCGGATGCGGCAAAGCTGCTGCGTTTGCGGGGCCTTGCCATGCAGGAGGCTGTTCCGCAAGGGCAGGGGGCAATGCTGGCGCTGCTCGGCGCCGAGCTTGATCCGGCTGAAAAACTCGCGGCTGCGGCAGCTCAGAACGACGTGTGTCAGGTAGCGAACGACAACGCTCCCGGGCAAGTGGTGATTAGCGGGTCGAAGGCGGCGATAGATCGTGCAGTAAACCTTGCCGCCGATTTTGGCATCCGGCGTGCCGTGCCGCTGCCGGTCAGTGCCCCTTTCCATTGCGCGCTCATGAAGCCGGCCGCTGACCGGATGGCGGAGGCGCTCGAAAATGTGAAGTTCTCGGGCCCAAGCGTCCCTCTCGTCAGCAATGTGACAGCAGCCCCTGTTCTCGATACGCTTGAGATCAAAAGCCTCTTGATAAAGCAGGTGACCGGAATCGTGCGCTGGCGCGAATCCGTGGCCTTCATGGTAGACCACGGCATCGATACGCTGTTCGAGATTGGGGCAGGGCGTGTGCTGACTGGACTTGCGAAGCGTATTCGAAGCCAGGCTGACGCCCGTGCCGTCGGCAGCCCAGAGGACGTCGCATCCTTTGGCGATTGGCTAAAAGCGCGCCTGGAGCCCTGAGGTCAGCATAGGATTTGGCAATGTTCGACTTAACCGGAAAATGCGCGCTGGTTACCGGCGCTTCGGGAGGCATCGGCGAGGCGATCGCGGCTGCGTTCCATGGACAGGGCGCAACCGTCGCGCTTTCCGGCACGCGGCGTGAAAAGCTGGACGAGGTCGCGGCCAAGCTCGGCTCGCGCGCCCATGTGCTCCCGTGCGACCTGCGCGAGCGCGCCCAGGTGGCGGGCCTCGTGTCTCAGGCTGAGGCCGCAATGGGACAGCTCGACATCCTCGTAAACAATGCAGGCGTCACCAAAGACAACCTCTTCATGCGCATGAGTGACGAGCAGTGGGACGAGGTCATCGCCATCAACCTCACCTCGGCTTTTGTGTTATGCCGGGCCGCGCTCCGCAATATGATGCGCCGCCGCAGCGGCCGGATCATCAACATCTCCTCAATCAGCGGCATAATTGGCAACCCTGGACAGGGCAATTATGCAGCCTCCAAAGCCGGGCTTGTGGGTATGACGAAATCGCTGGCGCGGGAAGTGGCTTCCCGCGGTATTACGGCCAATTGTATCGCGCCGGGGTTTATCGAAACGCCGATGACGCATGTCCTGAACGAAAAACAGACGGAGGCCATCGCAAGCGCTATACCGGCCGGTATATTCGGCAAGCCGGGAGACATTGCGGCGGCGGCGGTGTTTCTCGCAAGCGATGAGGCTCGCTACATAACGGGAGAAACGCTGCACATCAATGGTGGTATGATTATGGTGTAGAAGCTGTGCGCCGGAAGGGCACAAGGGGGGAGACAAGCAAGTTTGGCTCGCTTTGAGGCTGGAAAGAACGGCCGGAGCACAAAAAAAGCTTCCGCCACTCATGCTTCGATGCTACCAGCCACGTCGCGCCCGGTTGGAATTCGGTGTCCGATGTGTTGCAGCTTGAATATACCGTGCTTATCGAGTGTAAGTAGGGCGTTAGGATCACTTGGGGAGACCGTGAGGAAAACATGAGCGATATATCGGACCGCGTAAAAAAAATCGTCATCGAGCATCTTGGCGTTGAAGCCGATAAAGTCACAGACAATGCCAGCTTCATCGATGATCTGGGCGCGGATAGCTTGGACACGGTTGAGCTTGTCATGGCCTTCGAGGAAGAGTTCGGCGTAGAAATTCCGGACGATGCCGCCGAGACCATTCAGACCGTGGGCGACGCCATCCGGTTCCTCGAGAGCCACTCAGCGAAGGCATAATAGCCGGAAATACCAGCAGCGCGCTCTCTTCCCAATAATTTCAGGGAAGGCGCGCGGGCGGTCGGACGCCGGCTCGTTAGCGGGCCAGCCTTTAAATCGCTGACCATGCGTTAGAGGGCCGGAGGAGAGGATGCGGCGTATAGTCATTACCGGCGTCGGGTTGGTCACGCCACTAGGGTGTGGCGCTGATTATGCTTGGCCAAACCTGCTCGCAGGTAAAAGCGGTGCGCGGCGGGTTACGGAGTTCGATGTCTCTGACATCCCCTGCCAGATCGGCTGCTTCATTCCGCGCGGCTCTGAGCCAGGCGAGTTCAATCCCGACGACTGCATGGAGCCCAAGGAACAGCGCAAGGTCGACGATTTTATCGTCTACGCGGTCTCTGCCGCGGATCAGGCGCTTTTGGACGCGGGTTGGAGCCCAAAGACGGAAGACGAGCGCGCCCGTTCAGGCGTTTTAATCGGCTCCGGCATCGGGGGACTTCAAGGGATCGAGCGCGGCGCTATGGTCCTTCTCGAGAAGGGCCCGCGCCGCCTCAGTCCGTTCTTCATCCCGGGCCGCCTCATCAACCTGGCCTCGGGCTATGTCTCGATCAAGCACGGCCTCAAGGGGCCAAACCACGCCGTCGTTACCGCGTGTTCGACAGGTGCGCATGCCATCGGCGATGCCGCGCGGTTAATCGCGCTTGACGATGCGGATGTGATGGTAGCTGGCGGCACTGAGAGCCCGCTTTGCCGGCTTGGCATGGCTGGGTTTGCCTCGTGCCGGGCGCTTTCGACCCATTTCAACGACGAGCCGCAGCGCGCATCGCGGCCCTACGACCGCGACCGTGACGGCTTTGTCATGGGGGAAGGTGCCGGGATAGTCGTGCTCGAAAGCTATGAGCATGCGAAGGCTCGGGGGGCGCGGATTTATGCCGAGGTGATCGGGTATGGCCTGTCCGGCGACGCTTATCATATCACCGCTCCTGCCGAAGATGGCGATGGTGCATACCGCTGCATGAAGGCCGCGCTGAAGAGGGCGAATGTCGGGCTTGCCGATATCGATTATGTCAACGCCCACGGCACATCAACGCCGATGGGTGACGAAATCGAGCTCCACGCGGTGGAGCGCCTCTTCGGCAATGCTTCGGGCAAACTCACGATGTCTTCCACAAAGTCCGCGACCGGACACTTGCTCGGAGCAGCAGGCGCGGTTGAGGCTATTTTTTCCGCCCTTGCGATTAAGAGCAATGCTGTCCCGCCGACGCTCAACCTTGACAACCCTTCCGTGGCAACGGCTATAGACCTCGTTCCGCACAAGGCCAAGGAGAAGCGGATCGACACCGTCCTCAGCAACTCCTTCGGATTTGGCGGAACAAACGCAAGCTTGGTCCTGAGGCGGGTGGAATAGGCTGCCCTAAATCGGCTCTCAATTCGTTTGTAGAAATCTTTGCGCGCAGAGGTTATAAGCTTCGTTGCCTCAAAGCGCCGATGTTTTGCAACGTCCAGGGCGAGAGTAGCTGACCGCATGCCGGGAGATATTTTCAACTCGAAGGGTGACAGCCGCCGTTCCAAGCAAAACACCGCTTACCGTGGGCAGCATTATTCCATTTTGCCGCGCAGCCCGTCCGAGGCTCTAGAACCCGAGCGGGCGCCTGAGCCGCCTCGCGGCAGCAGGCAGCGCCCTCAGCATCCGCTGGTAGTCTTCTTAAACCGCTTCATAACTTTCCTTCTGATCATCCTAATTTGCGTGGGGGGCCTGTTCTACGTTGTGCGCCGCCAGTTCGATCAGCCGGGTCCTCTCGCCTACCCAACCGTGTTCGTCGTTCCGCACAATGAGGGTGGGACCGCGATCGCGCGGCGGCTGGAGGCGGAAGGGATCATCAACGACCGCTGGACCTTCATTATTGCCTCGCGATACTTCAAGGTTCACAACAAAATCAAAGCGGGCGAATATAATATCAAAGCGTATGCAAGCCTGCGCGATGTCCTGGACACCCTGGTCGAGGGCAAGTCGATCCTTTCCAGTATTTCCATACCGGAAGGCCTCACGAGTTATCAGATCGTGGAACGGCTGAAGGCCAATCCGGACCTGGCCGGCGACGTTCAGGAGGTTCCTCCCGAGGGCAGTCTTTTGCCGGATACTTATCGCTTCGCGAAGGGGACCTCACGCGAGGAGTTAATCCGCCGCATGCAGGGAGAGCAGAAAAAGTTTTTGGAAGGTCTGTGGGCCACGCGCTCCCGCGAGCTTCAATCCGCCAAGCCCGAGGATGTGGTGAATATCGCGGCGATCGTCGAGAAGGAGGCTAGCCACGCGGATGAACGGCCTCGCGTTGCGGCGGTCTACTGGAACCGGCTCAAGAAAGGCATGCCGCTTCAAGCAGACCCGACGATTATTTACGGCGCAAGCGAGGGGAAAGGGACGCTTGGGCGGCCCATCCAGAAAACCGAGCTGGAAGATGAGGACAACCCGTACAACACATACAAAAATAAGGGGCTTCCACCGACCCCTATCGCCAATCCCGGGCGCGCTGCCATAGAGGCGGCGCTCAATCCAGCGAAAACGTCCGAGCTTTATTTTGTCGCGGATGGCACCGGCGGCCATGCCTTCGCAGATAACTACGCCGAACACCAGAAGAACGTGGCCAAGTGGCGCAGGATTGAAAAAGAGCACGAGGAGGAGGCGCCCCCCAGCCCTGGGGCTGGCTGGAGCAGCGTGACCCTCGACAAGCTTCAGGCTTCAGACATACCCCTGCCGCAGCGCAATCCAAACCGCTGATGGCAGCAGGAAATTCACGTCGCTGTGCGGCCCGCTTTCCTGTAAGGCAATCGGGAGTGCGGGCCCTGGATGCAAATGCTGTTACGGAGCGATGGGCATGAAAAGTGCCTCGAATGTGCCTTCACGGCGGGGTGTCTGCTTAATCCTGTCTTCTCCTTCGGGGGCCGGTAAGACCACGCTTGCGCGGGCACTTCTCGCGTCGGAAGCTGGGCTTTGCAGTTCGATCTCGGTGACGACCCGGCCGCCGCGTTCTGGGGAGGCGGAGGGGGTGGACTATTTCTTTGTCCCTCGCGAGAAGTTCGAAGCAATGCGCGAGCGCGGAGAGCTGCTTGAATGGGCTCAAGTTTTTGGCAATTATTATGGCACGCCAGCGCAACCGGTCCGGGACGCTCTGGCCGCCGGAAAAGATATGATCTTGGACGTTGACTGGCAGGGTGCCGCCTCGATCGCCTCGCTCTTGCCCGGCGACACTGTGCGGGTTTTCATTCTGCCACCCTCAGCGGATGAACTCTCGCGCCGTATTCATGGACGGGGAACGGACGCCAAGGACGTGATCCAAGGCAGGCTTAAGGCTGCAGCGATCGATATATCGCATTGGAGCGAATACGATTACGTGCTTGTCAACAACGACATTCCGGAAAGCCTCTCGGCCCTGAAAGCTATTCTTCATGCGGAGCGGCACAAACGCCAACGGCAGCGTGGCCTTGCCGAGTTCGTCTCAAGGCTTACCCCCGGCGAAGAGCGTTAGGCTGCTGTCTGCCAAGGTGATGGGCAAGGCTGACAAAGTCTGCGACGGTTAGCCGTTCAGCGCGGCTCGCAGGGTCGATTCCGGCATCGCGGATAAGAGCGGCCGTATCAGCACCGAGGGATGCGAGGCTGGAGCGCAGCATTTTTCGCCGCTGGCCGAAGGCGGCAGCGGTAACCCGTTCTAAAACAGAGACCGGGACCGCATCGGGCGCCATCGGCTGGGGGACAATTTCAACCAGCGCGGACGCAACCTTGGGTGGCGGCACGAAAACGCTCGGCGGCAAATTGAAAAGAACACGAGGGCGTGCCCGGTATCGAGTGAGGACCGCGAGCCGCCCGTAATCGGCGCTCCCCGGCTCCGCGACCAAGCGGTGGGCCACTTCCCGCTGTACCATGACTGTGAGTTTGCTGAACCAAGGCGGCCAAGAATCGTTTGTCAGCCAGTTAACGATGAGAGGCGTCGCGATATTGTACGGGAGGTTGGCCGCGACGGAGGTGACGCCGGTCTCCGCAGCAATCGCATGGTAATCGGCCTCAAGGGCGTCCTGAAAAAGCGGGAGGAAGCGCCCTTGGCTCAGCTCCTCGATTTGCTTCAGGATGGGCCGGAAGCGTTCGTCGCGCTCGATTGCTACCACTTTCGTGGCGCCTTCCAGCAATAGCGCGCGGGTCAGCCCGCCTGGCCCTGGCCCAATCTCCAGGATCGCGACCCCCTGAAGCGGGCCGGCCGCCCGGGCGATGCGCCGGGTGATGTTGAGGTCCAGGAGGAAATTTTGCCCAAGCGATTTCTTTGCCGAAAGCCCGGCATCCCTGATCGCCTCTCTAAGTGGCGGCAGGGACGCGATTGGATCGCCTTGGTTCATGACCGGGAGGGCGGCGCTGCGGCAATGGCGGCCTCATGCATACGCCTGGCGAGCCGGAGGGCTTCCATAAAGCTCGTTGGATTAGCTTTGCCTGTTCCAGCGAGGGCGAAAGCCGTGCCATGGTCCGGTGACGTCCGGATGAATGGCAGGCCCAAAGTGACGTTTACTCCGTCCTCGAAGGAAAGCGTTTTGAAGGGGATCAGCGCTTGGTCGTGGTACATGGCAAGGACGGTGTCATAGCTTTTGCGCGCCCCTTCATGAAACAGCGTGTCTGCGGGTAGCGGGCCGAACGCGGAAATGCCGCGCGATTGAAGCAGCGCTATGGCCGGCGCAATGATCTCGATCTCCTCCCGTCCAAGGTCGCCCTCTTCGCCCGCGTGCGGGTTGAGGCCGCAAATGGCAAGGCGCGGCCTAGCAATTGCGAAGTAGCGGGTGAGAGCGGCGCTTGTAATTTCCGCGGTACGGACGAGCCGGTCTTGAGTTAGCGCAGCTGGGACGTCCTTCAAAGCGATGTGGACGGTGACGGGAACGGCCATGAGGCGTTGTGAGGCCATGAGCATCACAGGGACGGCGCCCAAATCGCTTTGTTGCCGGGCAAGCTCCGCGAGGAATTCTGTATGGCCCGCATGCGCAAACCCCTGCTGCAAAAGGATGTGTTTCGCGATAGGAGCCGTCACAATTGCGGACGCCGAGCCGGCCAGGGTGAGAGCAACGGCCTGCTCTATGGAAGCGACGATCGCGTTTGCATGTGCACCGCTGGGCTTGCCGGCGATCACCGCGCCGGGAGACTGATCGACCCGCAGGATAGGCAACGCCCTCGCGAACACCGCGTGGGCGTCCCGCGGGTCAGCAATGCTCTCGATCCTAAAATCAGAGGAGGAGGGGAGTGCAGCTGCTCTCTCAGCGAAAACCGCGGGGTCTCCCAGCACAAAGAATGTAGGGATTTCATGCTGCTCCCGCTGCAGCCAGCTTGAAAGCGCAATATCGGGCCCGATCCCGGCAGGGTCGCCCATTGTGACCGCGATTAGTGTATCACGGGAAGCTGTGGCTGCAGTGATTGTGTCTGTATGGTTTGCGGTAGGCAGGCTAGGAACCCCGGAAATCGATCGATGCCTTCTGCTTTATCTCTTGCAGATAACTGCGTGAAAACCGGTCATATTCAGCCTGGCGCGGATCGGGTTTCTGCTCAGCATGTGCATTCTGTTTCACGGGCAGCAACTTCCGGCATACAGCATAAGACTCAACCGCGTTACCTACAACAACCGGCGGGGTCATTTGGCCCTCGCTCACCTTCTCAATGAGAGGCTGAACGTCTTTCGGAAAAGATGCGAGCTTCCCCTTATCTGCTTTTACAGTGGCATCGGCAACGAGCTTAGCCTCCTTAGAGAGGTCGGTGCAAGATCTGAACTTTTCCTTCAAGTTCTCCGCCTCTATTATGCGCTCTCCGACCGCCTTCTGATCGGCGGCGTCCTTGATTGCAAGCCTAAGAATGCGGACCTCGAATTGAATATCGCTTTCGTCCACTTTTGGAGTGGAATCGGGCAGCGCAGCCATCATTGAAGCGATCCTTGGCCCGTATTGCCTGCGGATCACGTCGCGCCAGGCAAGCTGTGCCCGGAAGACTTCTTGAATTGTTTTGCGGTTAATTCCCTTACTTTCGAACTGTGCATAAAATTGTTCGACCTTTGTCTTCTTATCCCCATCACCGCCAACCCGCTGCTCAATACTATCCTCGACCTCTCTGTCGCTGATTTTGATATCTAGCTTCTTGGCTGCTTGCAGTTTCAGCTTATCCTCGATCAACGTTTCGATTACCGCTTTACGGGACGTCCCTCCGCCCTCCGCGATCACGCGCCTCTGGGCGTCCTCGACCAGTTGCTTCTTGATCCGTTCGGCAGCCGCTTTGGCCTCCGCCTCGGAATGCGGTTGCGCAGCCATCATCATTTGCCGGAATTTCTGGTTGATGGCATCGCCGGTCAGCAAGGCTTTCATCCGGTCGCCGAAACCATGGGTCAGCGCGTCCCAGCGCGTACGCTGTTCCACGTCGAATGAGGTTATCGGCTCGTCGTTGACGATAACGAGGATCGTTTGAGCGGAAGCTTCCACTGGCGCCAATAGGGGCGAGAGCAAAAGAGCGGCCGCGAGAAGACCAATAAGGGGATTAAGTGTCACGATTTGCATGCTTGGAAATTGGCCTGAATTTGCGGCAACAGTTAGCCTAACGGCGTTATCCACGGTGATCGTGCGCTTGCCCATTGCATACGGAACAGCAAGGGGGGCACAATTCCCCTCGAATTCGCTCAAATGCGAGCCCAACCGCGGCTCTTAACGGTATGGGGCTGCTTCCGGCGAAAGATCGTAGATCGAGCTTGGCGCGGTTTGCTGGCCGAATCCCTTGATGCCGATGGTAACCAGAACAGAAGTATCGGGCTTGATATCCTCGAAGGTAACGTTGGTCTGCTGATAGCTGATACCGTAGATGACGCACTCGTCGGCATATTGGATACCGACGCTGTTGCGAATGAACATCCCGAGCTCGAAATCGTAGCGCAGATCGCCATAGATCGACCATTGATCGGTCAATTTAAGCGCTCCAAAGCCTGAAACCTCTTGGCGCGCGGTAAGTCCAAAAAATGGCTGAGCCGGCATAGCCTCGTAGCTCACGCCGGCCTGCAGGAAGCCGAGCTTTGTCTGCAGGGTGTAGCTTTGAGCGTCCAGGCTCAGGTCCTGTTCATTAAGGCGAATCTGAGCGACGGCTTGGAAAATATTCTTATAATCGACATACGTGCCCAGCACGTAGTCAGAGAGGGCGTTTTCCAGGCCGCTATTATAATAAGGATCGCCCGCTGAGCCTAAGCTGTTGTTAGCATAAGCCGCGAATGCGTTCGGGCCTGCCAATTGAATGCTTTCGCCTGCAACCGTGCGGAAGGTGAAGCCGCTGTTGGTCTGAACCGTGGTCTGGACACCGAAATTGGTCCGCGTGCCCGTCTCCATCTGATCCCAACCAGAGAACTTATTTATGTCGAAGAGCAAGGAGTCGTCAAAGACAAGGCTCTGCGAATCCGTGATGGGAACCAGCTTGTTGTCAGCCTGACCCGCCCGCGCGATAATTTGAGCCACTGGCTCGATCACAAAGGAAGCGCCGTCCGTATTGGCGACGAAGGGGTAGCGGTAATCAAGGCCCACTCCGGTGAGATCCCTGGTGAATGTATCCGCGGGGCCGCCGGATCCCCCTTCCTGGAAGGATGAGACGTTATAAATATCGCCGCGTGCAAATACGAAGGGGGTATAAACCTGCCCCAAATCGTCCTTGAAAGTCCTGCGCCACTGGGCCTCGGTGGCAATATGATCCGTTGTGCCCTGGGCGACATTGGGCAGATTGGGAATCACAATCTGGTTCCCGGGATCGTTGATTGAGAGCGCGACCGCGTTCACGTCGAAGCTGAACTCGCCGCCGAATACAGGCTTGTTATGCACATAGTTATAATCGATAACCGGATATGCGGTTGAGGTTACCGTCGGGGTCTTTGAGTCGGTTTCATAATCGTAGACAGCATCGCCAGTTAAGTTCCCGTAGCGGCTAACCGATATATTGAAATAATTCCGGTCGTACATGCCGGTCAGGTACATCGTGGACACGCGCTCGGTAGCGTAGATACTGTCGATGTTGTAGAAGCGCCGGAAGGTTTCATCGCTTTCTAAAATGGCATTCCAGCCGAAATGCCAATACTTGCTGAGTTCGAAGTCGCCCTTGGTTTCGGCGCTACCGCGCCAGTTCCGGTCGCCCCAGAAGTCATTCGCAGTTTGATCATATGAGCCGTAGAGCTTGATCTCGTAAGCGCCATTCCACAGCTTTTGGCGCCAATCCGTTGCGAGGAGATAACCGGCCTGGGTGGTGAATTCCGGCGTAACCAGCAAATCGTAGTTCGGCGAGGCTGCGTAATAGTACGGTACGGCGACCGAGTATCCCGTGGTCGACGAGTGATAAGCGTAGGATGGGTTCAAGAAGCCGGAACGCTGCTGCACCGTATTGTCCGGCGTATAAAACCAGGGGACCCACGCCACGGGAAGTCCGTAAAACTCGAACTGAGCATTCTCGTAATACAGATTATGCTCGTCATTGTCTTGAATGACGCGGGTTGCCTTGACGCGCCAGATAGGCGGTTGCTCGGGATGCTCCTCGCAGGGTTTGCAGGAGGTCACCACGGTTTTTTCGTAAACCGTCCGGTTATCTTTTTTGTAGGCGTTGGCGGCGGCGATGCGTGTATCGTCCTGCGTCAGCGCATGCAGCGAGTTCACAAAACCGTCGCGGAAGTTGCTTTTCAAGGTTAGCCGCTCAGCATTCACGACTGACCCAGTCGATTCTTTGAGGCGGACATTGCCGATCGCAGTCAGCGTATTCGAGGTCTTGTCGTAAACGACCTCGTCGGCGAGGAGGACGTTTTCGTCCTGATAGATCTCGACGTTGCCGCGGGCGATGACCCGATTGTTCCGGTTGTCGTAGATGAGGTCATCGGCTTGAAGCAGCATCGGAGCCGCCTTGCCCGGTGCGACCTGCTTTGCAACCGCGGTCATTCCCCCGGGTGACTGCTGAGCAGGCGCCTGTTGCGCACGCACCGCGCCCGGGAGGCACGTCGCACACGCCAGGAGCGCTATGACAACTCTGCTAAGCATTCGCCGCCATTTCCCTACAGTCGCCCGCACTACTTAAGACTCGCCCCTTCATCTTCGTACCCCTATCCGTCCTCCTGGTGAAGAAGGATGGTAGCGGAAAGAAGGAGGGCAACTAGCGCTGGACCCCAGGCAGCGACTGCAACTGGAACCAAACCTGAAGCCCCAACCTTCCGCGAAAATTCCGAAAAGATGAAAAAAGTAAATCCCCCACTTAAGCCCGTCAGAACCATAGTTTGAATTTTGCCAAAACGGAAGGGTTTCAGCGAGCTGGTTGCAGCAATAAGCACCATTGCGGCCAAAAGAATAGGCCTCGCCAAGAACAGCTCGTATTGCAGTTCATATCGTTCTGTTGGGATGCCGGCTTTTTTAGCGAAGTTAATAAAATCCGGAAGCTGCCAAAATGAAAGTGTTTCTAGCGAGCCTAGACTATCCATGATCTGGGCCGGACTTAAGTAGGTGCTGACAAGATACTCGTCGTATTGCCGGGGGGCTTCTCCAACATTCTGAACAACCGCATGTTCCAAGCGCCAATAGCCTTGCTCCAGTTCCGCCTTGTTCGCTTGGACCTCCTCATAAAATCTATTGTTGAGGTCAAATTGCAACAGCGTCACGCCACCGAGCGTCAGCCCCCGATTGGCGGTGCTTTTTGCATGGAGGATTGTTGGCCCATCCACGCTCTCCTGCTTCAGCCAGGAGCCCGATCCCCTGGTGGTTGCGAAGCTCTTGTTGGCATCGAAAAGCGCGGTTTGAATCCGCTCCGATTGCGCTTTCATCGCCGAGGCCAGCGGGTTGTATACCGTGACGGACAAAACGCCGTAGATAGCCGCTACGATAACGGCCGGCTGAAGAAACTGCCAAACCGAAAGCCCGGCGGATCTGACGATGGTGAGCTCCGAGCTGCGGCTTAAGCCCAGGAAGGCGCCCATGGTTCCTATCAGCACCGAGAAGGGAAGGGCGAGCTCAGCGAAGATTGGGACACGCATAATAGATATCAGCGCGAGCGTGCCGGCTCCTACGTCATCGCGCTTGGATCCCATTCGCATGACTTCAATAAAGTCTATGAAGAATATCAGCAATAACATTAAAAAGAACACGCCTAATATCGTAACCACGAAGCGGTTCGCCATGTAACGCCCCAGCGTGGTGAAAGTTGTCATACCGTACCTTTCAAGGGAGCTTTAGCGCGTCCCAGCCGGAATGGGAACGCCAAGCGTAAGCGGGGCAGAGCGAATGAAGGGGCGTCGATGTTGAAGATGAGCATCAGAAGGCAGAGAACTGCCACTCCCGCGGGCGCGCCATATATGAGAGAAACTGCCCAAAGCTTCTTGCCGACAATGTTGACGCCGGCGATTCCGAGCGCCCGGAGCACCGCTCCAATGAGGAAAGCGGAAAACAGGACGTTGACACGGCCTTCGCGCGTGGTGCGCGGGCGGCCGAGATAGAGAACCGCCAGAAGGGCATAAACTAAAGAGTAGAAGGGCGTCGAAAGCCGCTGATGGAGCTCGGATCGGATGGAGGTTGCATTTGCAATATAATAGCTGCTTTTCCGATCTGGATAAAGAAGCTCCCCGATCGAGAGGTCCTGCACTTTAGGCTCCCGCTTGCCGGTCTTGGCGGTAAAATCGCCCATGTCGAAGGAATAGGTCTCGAAATGGATAAACTGCACATTCCGCTTGCCGGCTTCCTGCCTTAGTATCTGGCCGTCGTGAAGGTCCATTTGGGAGCGGCCCCCATCATTCCAGACCTCGCCCCGCTCGGCGATGATCGTGTTTGCCGTGGCCTTATCCCGCTCGTCGTGGACGACTACGCCCAAAAGATCGCCGTTTTCGGCCTTTCCGCGTATGTGGATGGTGAGCCCGGCCTCGAGGTCCGAAAATTCGCCCGGTTGCAGAACTGTGGAAAGCAAATCGGCGCGGACTTGCGAAATATAGTCGTTCAGAAGCTTCGACGCGGGCGGCAGGACGTAAAGGTTCGCCCCTAGAACGGCGCCAAAAACGATTAAAGCAAGCGCGAAATAGGGAAAGAGCAGCCGCCAGGACGAGGAGCCGGAGGCCGAGAGCACGATCAGCTCGCTATCCCCGTTAATACGGTTCAAGGTGTGCAGGCTTGCGATCAGGTAGGCGACGGGCGCAACCGTAACAATGAGATTGGGAATGGCGAGAGCTGTGATTTTTAGAAATAAGAGAAAGGTTTGCCCTTCCGCGGTGAGCAGCTTTATTTCCCTCAGCAGCAAGGTAAGCCAAACGATGAGCGTCAGCGAAACCAGGATCATAATCAGCGCGGACGCCGTCTGACGGAAGAGATATCGCGCTATGAGCATGCCGCATCGTTCCTGAGGGCATCCGTTCGCCGGTCCCGGTAAGGCTTCTGTCCCATGCATTCATGGCGCATTTTCGGCTAAGCGCGAGCCGGTGAAATCCGGTTACAATATAGGCGTTCCCGGTGGCGCAGCGCTTGCGGTGGCGCAAAACGCGCAGCAGGACGGGATAGTACCTACAAAGGCGGCTAGGCAACGCAAGGGCTTTCCTGTAGGCTCCGCGCCGCCCATATCCAAACGAACTAGCGCCAATAAGCCCGGTTTTTGTTGACCCGATGACACAGCTGCCCAGCATCTCATTCGCCTCTCTCGCCTCTGAGCCCAAAGCTACTACCGTAGTCTATTTCGCGGATGAGGGCGGAGAGCTCCCAGTCCACCTCAAAAAGCTCGACGCGATTTGCGGCGGCGCCATTGCCAAGGCAATCCAAGTGAGCGCTTTCAAAAGGCGGAGAAAGAACTCGATCGAGATCCTGGCGCCGCACGGTCTTGCCGCTGGCCGGCTTTTGATTGTTGGAACCGGAGATCCCAAAACGCTGAACGCACGGGAATGGCTGGACATTGGCGGAGCAGTCCGCGGCAAATTACCCAAGGCCGGAGAAGCCGATATCGTCTTTACGGGCATTGAAACGTTAACGGCAGAGGCTCCGGTTACCTTTGCGCTCGGCTTCAGCCTTCGCAGCTATGCATTCAAGAAATACAAGTCCAAAGCAGCCGCCAAGGAAGGCGATAGCGAGGCGCGCGAAGAGAACGAAGGGCCAGCGCCTAACCTCAAAATTTTTTCAGAGTGGGGCGAAAGTTTAGACGGTAGCCTAGAGAAGGTGCTCGCGGTTTGCGAAGGCGTTTATCTTGCCCGCGACCTCGTCAACGAGCCGGCCAACGTTTTGACCCCGCCCGAGTTCACCAGCCGGCTGCGGTCGCTCGAAGCGGAGGGGCTGAAGGTAGAAGTACTGGGCGAGCAGGAGCTCAAGTCATTGGGAATGAACGCGCTTCTTGCCGTGGGGCAGGGCAGTGCGCAGCCTTCATCTGCCGTTGATCCTGCGCTGGGACGGCGTCACCGGGGAAGCCGGGGCAGCCGGAAATCTCGTTTTCGTGGGCAAGGGGGTTTGCTTCGATACGGGCGGGATCTCGATCAAGCCCAGCCAGGGCATGGAGGACATGAAAGGCGACATGGCCGGAGCGGCTGCGGTCGCGGGAGCGCTCGTTGCGCTGGCGCGACGGAAAGCCCCTGTCCGGGCCGTGGGACTGGTGGGGCTGGTTGAGAATATGCCCGGCGGCAAAGCAATCCGTCCCGGCGATATTGTCACATCCGCTGCCGGGCAAACCATTGAAATCCTTAATACCGATGCTGAGGGGCGGCTAGTGCTTGCCGATCTCCTCTGGTACGCGCAAACACATTTGGAGCCGAGGCTCCTCGTCACGCTTGCGACGCTCACCGGCGCGATTTTGGTCGCACTGGGCAAGGAAAATGCGGGCTTGTTTTCGAACGACGATGCCCTCGCCACTCAAATCACCGAAGCAGGACTCGACACCGGTGAAACCGTATGGCGCATGCCGCTCTCCAAGAAATACAATAAGGCGCTCGATTCTAAACTGGCGGACGTCAAGAATATCGGCGGCCGTGATGCGGGCTCTATTACCGCAGCGCAATTTTTGCAGCGCTTCATTAAAAACGGTACCCCCTGGGCGCACCTGGACATCGCTGGCACCGCGATGGGATCGCCCGCGACCGACATCAACCATAGTTGGGGTTCGGGATACGGCGTGCGGTTGCTCGACCGGCTTTGCGAGAAGTTTTACCAAGCTTAAGAGCTGGTCCAAATACCAGAGTTTCCATAATGCATCTTATGCGAATCGCTAGCGTGGGAAGATTTTGCCGCGCAAGGCCGTTCGGCGCCGGCGACGGGTGCGGGCTGCGATAAAGCTGATACATCGTGCTTGGATTGCGTGCGAACCGGCGCGGCCTCGTGGCCAAGCATCGGGCAGCGAAAAACGCTTTAATTTTCAACGACTTAATGGCGCTCCTTGAGCATAGGACGATGCCATTTCGCGGCGCACACCTACCCGCCACCTATTCGCACCTCTTTTGGGCGCGGGCGCAATCAGGCATCCGCCATCACACTCGCCTTTTGCAAGTGGACCGGATATAAATTTTCATTTTTTGGGGAATGAGAGGGCCAATGGGACCACACATTCCTGCGGCAAAGCCAGGCGCGTTAAACTTTGCAGGCTGCTGGCTGCCAACGAAAAGCGCACACAAAACAGCAAGATCGAGCGTGTTCCGCTTTTCGTTTCTGAGACCGGTTAAGGAGGGCCGTTTGCGTAACGGCCGAAGCGAAAGCGCGCCGGGGATGGAGCCTGAAGATCAGGCTCCTGAGCGCCGCAAGGCACAAGAGCGCAGCTCGTGCGTGGGAAGCGCCATTGCTCTACGCGCAGAATTTTTCTGTGGAAAGCAGGGCAAAACGCGGCCGGCCGCTTCAGCGCAGCGAGGAAGAGCGTGCAGATATAAGAGAGGAAACACATCGCTCAGATCCAGGGCGTGCACGGCTCGTGCATCGCGCCATCAAGGCTAAGGTGATTTGCGCTTGGGCGTCAACGCTCCCAAGCGGGCCGGTACGTTTTCTTTAGTGTTCCACACAGCAGTCCCGCCGCAGACCTTTTCTGTCTTTCGCCGAAGCCCATCGCGCGGTTATAGTTCGGGCGATCTACGAGGCCCCGAAGAGACTTCTCAAGCTTAAGGCCGGGGATGGTTAAGGCTCCGTTAACACGGCCGGCTTTGTGGCGCGTAAGTAAGAGATAATTTGCAGCAAGGATCGAAACGATGAGCCAGGAGCACGACTTCGGCAAGGCGGCGCCGGAATTGGAACGGCTTTTGAGGATCATGGCCAAGCTGCGCGATCCGCTGCACGGCTGCCGATGGGATCAGGAGCAAACTTTCGAGACCATCGCTCCCTACACGGTGGAGGAAGCCCACGAGGTTGCCGACGCCATCGAGCGTGGCGACATGGGCGATCTCAGAGACGAGTTAGGGGATTTGCTGCTACAGGTTGTCTACCACGCGCGGATAGCGGAAGAGGCCCGGGAGTTTGCATTCGCCGACGTCGCCGCAGCCATCTGCGAGAAGATGATTCGACGGCACCCGCATGTTTTCGGGGATGCGGAGAGCGCAGCTCCGGGCCAGTGGGAGGCCATCAAGCAGGCGGAACGGGAAGCGAAGAAAGCGGAAAGCGGGGGGAATGCGGAGCCCGGGTTATTTGACGGAATTCCTGCGGGCCTTCCCGCTCTTATGAAGAGCGGGAAACTGCAGCAGCGCGCGCGGCGCACCGGCTTCGATTGGCCGTCCGTCGAGCCCATTCTCGATAAAATTGAAGAGGAGCTGCTAGAGCTGAAAGCCGAAATCGCCGCACCGCCCGGCGCTGACAACGATAAACGCAGGCTCGAGGAGTTCGGCGACTTGATGTTCGTGCTCGTCAATCTCGGCTTGCACCTTGGAATTGATGCGGAATCTGCGTTGCGCGCCGCGAACCAAAAGTTTGTGGGGCGAATGGAGTCGATGATAACGCAGGCGAAAGCCAGCGGAAAAGAGCTTAAGGGGATGACGCTGGATGAGATGAACGTGCTTTGGGACCGCGCGAAGGAAGCCGAGCGCGGCCGCGGGGACTGAGAAAGTCCCCCTCACTCTGTCTCTCTCCCCAAGGTCGCAGGCCACTCCCTCTCCCTCGGGGTGAGGGGGGGCTTCTAAATCCCGGGCCGCCGCAGTGCGAACACTGATTTGCCGCTGAACGTCGGGGTGAGGGGGTCTTCTAAATCCCGGGCCGCCGCAGATGCCGGTCGAGGTCGCCTTCGCGTTCTTGCGTCACGCGCACGTCAAACTCCAAGCTTCCACTATGATCGTCGCGGCGTCCGAGGACTTCCGTGTTCTCGTACAGCCAATGAATGAGCCTCCCATTGCGCGGGTCAACGGCCACGGTTCGCGTGCACGTTTGCTTCTGAAGGCGCCTGCGTATGACGCTCGCGAGCACGTCAACGCCCTCCCCTGTCACCGCAGATGCCAACACAGCCTCTTGCCGGCCATGCTCCGCCAGTCGTGCGAGGCGAAGATGCTCTTCCGCAGGCAAGAGATCCGCTTTGTTCCAAACCTCAATCACGCGGCCTTCCTGCTCTTGCGCGTCAATGCCGATTTCGGCCAAGACGCGCACCACTTCTATGCGCTGCGCTTCCGATACGGGCGAAGCTATATCACGCACATGCAGGATCAAATCGGCTTCGAGGACCTCTTCGAGCGTCGAATGAAAGGCGTCAATCAGCTGAGGCGGCAGCTCCGAGACGAAGCCCACCGTGTCCGAGAGGATGAAGGCGCCTCCGTCGCGAGGCTTCACGCGGCGCAGCGTCGGGTCGAGCGTCGCGAACAGCATATCCTGCGCGAGCACGCCTGCCCCCGAAAAGGCGTTGAAAATCGACGACTTTCCGGCGTTGGTATAACCGACCAGCGAAACCACCTGCTGCAGCGTCTGCTTTCTGCGCTTGCGGTGAAGTCGCCGGGTGCGCTCGACCACGCCGAGCTCGTTCCGGATGACGGCGATGCGCTCGCTAATCGCGCGCCGGTCAGCCTCGATCTGCGTCTCGCCCGGTCCGCCAAGAAAACCGAAGCCGCCGCGCTGGCGTTCCAAATGCGTCCACGAGCGCACCAGCCGGCTTTTCTGATAGGTAAGCCGCGCCAGTTCCACCTGAAGCCGGCCTGCCTTGCTTTTGGCCCGTCCGGCGAAGATTTCCAAAATGAGGCCCGTTCTATCGAGAACCTTGGCATCCCAAGCCTTCTCGAGGTTCCGCTGCTGGATCGGCGTGACGGGATGGTCAATGATGACGACTTCAGCGCTCTCTGCCTTGACGATTGCGCCGATTTCCTCGACTTTTCCGGACCCGAATAGGGTTGCAGGCCGCATCTGGGTCAGGGGGACGATGCCAGCGTAGCAGACATCCAGCCCGATCGCTTTGGCTAGGCCCGCCGCTTCTGAGAGGCGTTCCACTGGCGTAAAATAGCTTTGCAACGGGCCTTGCGGCTGCGTCTCCGCCATTTTCCGGATCGGTACGGCGACTACCGCCCGGGTGGCCTCAACCGGCGACGGAGGCGGCGCGGATTCCGCCTCCACATGGCTGCGATGCGCAGCCCGCTCATGTGCATCGAGCTTTTTCAACGGTGCTAATGCTCTCCGTTCTGATCCCCATCCAAGAAGGAGATAGGCCCGCCCGGCATGATTGTCGAGATCGCATGCTTGTAGACAAGCTGCGAATGACCGTCGCGCCTTAGCAGAACGCAAAAATTATCAAACCAGGTGACGATACCCTGCAGCTTTACACCGTTGACCAGGAAAATCGTGAGAGGCGTCTTGTTTTTTCTTACGTGATTGAGAAATGCGTCTTGTAAGCTTTGTTGTTTCTCTGCAGCCATGGACCTGTCCGTTCTTCTGCGCGGCACTCGTGGCCGCTTGTGGAAACATTCGCTGTTTTAGCTTGTGATTGCCCCGGCCTCGCTAGGCGCAACCGCAATCTTCGCGTGCAAGATTCGCGCCGCCCGCGCACTCCTCCTTAATACGAAACATTGGCAGCTATGTTACAAGACTGTGAGGTGACGAGATTTCGGCCACAGTGTGATAAGCCTGCCTTAATCCCAGCGCTATTTCGCCTGGCTTGCCGTTGCCAACCGGCTGCCTGTCGATCCTCACCACCGGCATGACTAGCCCGGAAGCCGAGGTCTGGAAAGCCTCGCGAGCCGCCTTTGCCTCGGCGACCGTAAAGGCGCGTTCCTCGAAGCGGAGACCGTGCCGGCGCGCTATGTCCATCACCACCTCCCGGGTGATGCCGCGGAGAATACCAAAATCGGCCGGCCGCGTCACCAGATTGCCGGCTTCGGTCACGATCCAGGCATTGCAGGATGCACCCTCGGTCACGAAGCCTTGCCCGTCGACCATCCAAGCTTCATCCGCGCCGGCGTCTTTTGCCTGCTGGCGTGCAAGCGACTGAGCGAGAAGCCCCGTGGTCTTGATATCGACCCGAGCCCAGCGGATGTCTGGCAGCGTGATAACGGCAATGCCTGCGGCCGCGCGCTTATCGCCCTTCCCGTGCGGCAACGAGTGCGCTAGGCAAACCACTGTTGGGGCGGTTTCTGCGGCCGGAAAGGCAAAATCGCGCCGCGCGGCGCCGCGGGTAACCTGGAGGTAGACGATGCCGTTCCTGACGCGGTTGCGGCGAACGGTTTCCCTGAGAATGACACCGAAAGACCTAAGATCCATCGGCTCCGCAATGCCGAGTTCTGAAAGTGACCGGCGAAGCCGAAGCATGTGCCGGCGCTCATCCACAAGGCAGCCATCCCGGACCTCGCACACTTCATAGACGCCGTCTGCGAATTGGAAGCCGCGGTCCTCCACGTGCACAGACGCTTCTGCGTATGGGCTATAGACCCCATTGACATAAACAACCCGTGCCATTCCGTCTCCGTTGGTCGCTTTGTACTTTCGGTGTGCGTTTTAGATGCGACATTGGGGGCGGATGTCAACTGTACGGTCAGCCGGCGTTGCACGGAATGCGACTTAGTTATAGCTAGCGCCCCTCGTCCCAGCCCTTTCCCCATGGGAGAGGGAGCCCGCTCGCAGCCGTTTGAAGGGCATCTCCTCTCCCGTAGCGCCCAAGAGGCGTCCCACCAAAAAGTGACGAAAACGCCAAGGCGTTTTCGTTGGGAGGGGGACAGAGTGAGGGGTGTGAGCGTTTCTTGGGCGCGGACCCAAAGGCTAATGCCGGAGGTCGCCGGTCCGCTCGTTCGAATTGACGCCGAGTGCGCGGAGTTTCCGGTGGAGCGCGGAGCGTTCCATGCCGACGAACTCCGCGGTGCGGGAAATGTTACCGCCAAAACGGTTGATCTGGGCCATGAGATATTCCCGCTCGAATATCTCACGGGCGTCGCGGAGGGGGAGCGACATGAGATGCTCACCCCCCGAACCGTTTGACGATAAAGGGACGTTAGCTCCTATATCCTCCGGCAGCATATCCGCAGTAATCACCGTATCCGGCTCGCCGCTGGACATGATCATGACCCGCTCGATGACATTGCGGAGCTGGCGTACGTTGCCCTGCCACTCGTGTGATTGCAAAACGGCCATGGCGTCGTCGCCGATGATCCGGGGCGGCAGGCCTGAGGAAGCTGCTATTTGCTTCACGAAATGGTCGACAAGTTCGGGGATGTCCTCGCGCCGCTCGACAAGTGAGGGCACCCTGAGCGGCACGACATTCAACCTGTGGAAGAGATCCTGCCGGAAGCGCCCGGCTGCCATCTCGCGTTCCAGATCCCGGCTGGTCGAGGAAACGATACGCACGTCCACGGACACTTTCGGGCCGCCTCCGATGCGCTGGAACTTTTGCTCGACGAGCACTCGCAAGAGCTTGCCCTGGGTATCGATCGGCATATCCGCGACTTCGTCGATATAGAGCGTGCCATTGTGGGCTTCTTCGAGCGCGCCTACCTTGCGCACGGTCTGGCCCGTCTCCTCGACGCCGAAGAACTCGATTTCGACCCGGTCTGGAGCCATCGACGCCGCATTGACCGCGACGAACGGGCCGTTGGCCCGGCTGGAACTCGCGTGGAGGTAGCGCGCGGCGAGTTCCTTACCGGAGCCTTGCGGGCCGGTGATCATCACGCGGCTGTTCGTGGGCGCCACCTTCTGAATGTTCTGACGCAGGTGGTTCATGACCGCGGATTTGCCGATGAGTTCCGAGCTGTAATAGCTCTTCTCTTTAAGCTCCTTGTTTTCCCGCCGCAGTTTCGAGGCTTCGAGCGCGCGCGCGGTGACTAGAACGAGCCGGTCCGCCTTGAAGGGCTTCTCAATGTACTCGTACGCGCCGCGTTTGATCGCGGTGACGGCTGTTTCGATATTGCCGTGGCCGCTGATGATGACGACGGGCAGCTCCGGATGCTGCTTCTTCACGCGCGCAAGTACATCGAGGCCGTCGAGCTTCGATCCCTGCAGCCAAATATCGAGAATCACGAGCGAGGGCCGCCTTTCCTCGATGGCGCGAAGTGCCTCGTCGCTATCCTTTGCGAGCCTTGTACTATGGCCTTCGTCTTCAAGAATGCCCGAGACGAGTTCTCGAATATCCGCTTCGTCGTCGACAATCAGAATGTCAGACGCCATGGCTAACTCCCTCTTTCCCGCGCTTAGCCGATGCGCCGGACGCGCTTGCGCGCTCCATCCCATTCGGCTTCGTTTCGTCAGTTTCCGCTTCCGGGCCTTCCGCCGCGATCGCTATCGGAATTGACATCCTTATCCAGGCGCCGTGCGTGTAACCCTCGTCCGCCGGTGCGTCTTCAAGCTCCAGCACGCCGCCATGCTGCTCCGTGATCCTTTGCACGATGGCAAGGCCGAGCCCCGTTCCTTTTTGACGGGTTGTGACATAGGGCTCAACCAGCCGGTGCCGGTTTTCCTTGGGCAACCCGCAACCATTATCGATCACGCCAATCACAAAGCGATGGTCGTTTACCAAGAGACGGATAACGATGCGCCCCTTTTCCGGCTGCTTGCCATTAGCGTGCTGGTAGGCGTCGACCGCCTCGCTGGCGTTCTTGACGAGGTTCGTCACAGCCTGGGTCAGAAGCCTCCGGTCGCAAAGTGCCAAGAGGGGCTGATCCGGAATGTCGATCTTATATTCGATCTCTGGGCGGCTCATTTGGAAGAGAATCACGGCTTCGCGGACGATCTCGCGAATATCCTGCTCCTCGAACACTGCCTGAGGCATGCGCGCGAATGAGGAGAATTCATCCACCATGCGTCCGATGTCACCGACGTGGCGGATGATGGTATCGGTGCACTTGTCGAAAACTTCGCGGTCTGTCTTGATCGAGTCCCCGTATTTCCGGCGGATACGTTCTGCGGAAAGCTGGATTGGCGTGAGCGGGTTCTTGATTTCATGGGCAATCCTGCGCGCGACATCGGCCCATGCCGAGGTTCGCTGCGCCACGGTTAGTTCGGTCACATCGTCGAAAGTGACCACGACCCCGTAGCCGGATTGATCCTCATCCTCGCGCGTGACCTGCACAGCGAAATTTCGTTCTCCGCTTTCCCGCAAAATCGTGATTTGGCTTTGGACCGGCTTAGCCCGCGACTGCCTGCGCGACTTTTCGATGACGTCGGCGAACTCGGGGACAGCTGCGTTCAGAGGCCTACCGATAAGCTTTGCCTCTTTCAGACGTAAAAGCTCGCGCGCAGAACGGTTGATGAGGGTAACGCACCCTTGGGAATCGAGCCCGATGACGCCTGCGGTGACGCCCGAAAGCACCGCCTCGATAAATCGCCTCCGCTCATCGAGCTGAGCGTTTGCACTCATGAGGCCGGCGCGCTGCGTTTGCAGATCAACCGTCATCTGCTTGAAGGTCGAGCCCAGCCGGCCAATGTCGTCGCGCGCAAAGCCTTCATCGAGCTGAACGTCGAGGTTCCCCTGGCTCACTTCCTGAGCCGCTCCGATCAGCGTGCGGATAGGCATGACGAGCCGGTTTGCAAACACAAGCCCAGTCCAGATCGCTGAGGTGAGAAGAGTGAGGGCCAGCAGCACATACATGAGCCCGAAAGCGAACTCGATCCGGCCGCGTAACTGTTCCAGTTGCGCAAACTGTAGAATATTGAGCTGCGTGCGTTGTAGAAGGCGGTAAACGTTCGGATTCACCGGCCGTATGACATAGAGGAACACATCGTCGAACGCTTTCAGCTTTTTGAGCGCTGCGACACCGTTGGAAAGATCCCAGCTCAGCGGCACGATCCGCCCGTCGGCAGCACGCTCGACATCAGGGGGCGGAGGAACATGGTAATCGGAGCCATCGCTCGCCGCCGATGCCAGTAAATTTCCATGGGAATCGATGAGGAAGGCGGACGGCAGATTGCGCATGGACACAACGGCCGAGAAAAGCCGGTCGAAGGCTTCCTTGTCGTCGCGGTAGGCAACGGTGTTGTCTTCAAGCTCCCGTGCGATCCCCAGCATATCGGCCCGAATCACTTGCCCGCTTTCGGCAAGATAGGATTGCGCCACTTCGACCGAATTGCTCACGATGCTTTTGACGCGATTGGAAAACAGGGCGTCGAAGTTACGTTCGATGGAAACCGTCGCAAAAATCGCAAGAAGGATGGCGGGAAACAGCGCGACCAGGAAGAATACGCCGGCAATCTGGAAGTGAAGGCCGGCTCCGGCCGCTTGCCGCTTGCGAGCCCTGAGGAGCTTGACGATCTGAAAGCCGACAATGCCAAAATTGGCAACCACGAAAGCCGTGGTGATGCCGAGCGTCTCCAGCACCACGTCGTCGGTCGGCTCGATGGGGGTCAAGCCGTTCAGAATGAGAAAGGTTACAACGCTCGACAGGAGGGCGGCAACGATGACAGCCAGGCTGATCCAAAAACGCGGGGCCTTGCTGAACGGACGCGCCGGGAGCGCCTTGCCGGTGGAACGGAAGCGGCGGGTAATCCGAACATTTTCAGCCCGTCTGAGGAACTGCGAGGTGCGGCTTGCAATGGCCGCGAGGCCGGCTTGCGCCGCCTGACCGGCCCGCCGGAGCCGCCTTAGCACTTCCTCCGTCAGCCGTTCCCTGGCCCGCTTATCAAAATAGCTCAAGCAAGTGTCACCCCTGTTGCCTGACAGCATCAGTGTCCGGCGAGTTTGGGTAAATTGTGGCACAAGCAACACATTCAGTTGTGCAATCTGTGTCAAAACTGCTTCTGGGCCGGTACGCTTCCGTGTTGGAACACGAATGCATGCTTTTCGGGGGGTTCGCGAACGAATATTTCTTGGTCTACAGCCGCGATGGGCTACGGCACAAAGAACGCGATAGGGACTGAAGACGCAAATCGCCCCTAATCGCTAAACCGGGCTGCGAATGACCTTGATCTTCTGCTCCCGGACCTTCTTGCGCAGCGTGTTGCGGTTGAGTCCGAGAAGTTCCGCGGCCTTGATTTGATTCCCGCGGGTGGCGGCGAGCGCTGCGGTAATGAGCGGAGCCTCTACATCGCGTAAAACCCGGTCGTAGAGGCCGGGAGGCGGCAGCTGATCGCCGAAGGAGCCGAAATAGTCCGACAGATAAGCTTCCATCCATTCGTTGAGCTTGGCCGACCCGGATGGCGGCGTCTCGGGCGCATGGTTGGAATTCGACGAAAGCTCATTGTCGATGATGTCGGCGGTAATCATTTCCTGGGAATAAAGCGCGGAAAGCCTGCGCACCAGATTCTCCAACTCCCGCACATTGCCGGGCCAACTGTGCCGTTTGAGCCTGTCGAAGGCATCCTTCGTAAGCGTTTTTACCGGAAGCCCGCTTTTTTCGCCATGCTTCAGAAAATGTCGGACAAGATCGGGAACGTCCTCAAGGCGTTCCCTGAGTGGCGGCATTCTCAAGGGTACGACGTTCAGCCGGTAATATAGGTCTTCGCGGAAGAGGCCGAGCGCGATCTGGTTTTCGAGGCTCTTGTTGGTAGCAGCAACGATGCGTACGTCCGTTTTGATCGGGACGCGGCCGCCGACCATCATATACTCGCCCTCCTGCAGCACGCGCAGGAGCCGGGTTTGCGCCTCCATCGGCATGTCGCCGATCTCATCGAGAAACAGGGTGCCCCCGTCCGCTTGCTCGAAACGGCCGATAGAGCGTGCGGCAGCTCCGGTGAAGGCCCCTTTTTCATGGCCAAAAAGTTCGGACTCGATCAGCTCCCGGGGAATCGCAGCCATGTTGATGGCAATGAACGGACCTTTCCGCCGCTGCCCGTAATCATGAAGGGCCCGCGCTACAAGCTCCTTGCCGGTCCCCGATTCGCCGGTAATCAGCACTGTGAGATCGGTGTGCATCAGCCGCGCCATGACCCGGTAGACGTCCTGCATGGAGGCTGAGCGCCCGATCAGCGGCAGGTTCTCGCTTTCCCCATCTGCGGCGATTGCGGATTTCGCGACCTTGGGCTCGCGCAAAGCCCGCCCCACGACTGCGACCAGCTCCTTGAGATCGAAGGGCTTCGGCAAATATTCGTAAGCGCCCCGTTCGGCCGCGGTGATGGCCGTCATGAAGGTATTTTGCGCGCTCATCACGATAATGGGCAGCTCGGGCCTGATCTTCTTAATGCGCGGAATAAGGTCGAATGCATTCTCGTCCGGCATGATGACGTCGGTGATAACCACGTCCCCCTCGCCTTGCGCGACCCAATTCCAGAGCGTGGCCGCGTTGCTGGTCGCACGCGCACTGTACCCCGCCCGCGCCAGGGCTTGGTTCACGACGGTGCGGATCGCTGCATCGTCATCGGCTATAAGGACGATTCCGCGGCCCATGTCACACCTCCCCGGTTTTACGCGCAGGTGCCTGATACATCGGTAGAAGCGTGCGGAAAGTTGTATGCCGTGTGCGCGACTCGCATTCGATCACTCCCCCATGATCTCCGATAATTTTTGCGACCAATGCTAGGCCAAGCCCGGCCCCTTTTGCTTTGGAGGTTACGAACGGCTCGAACAGATGCGGCTTCATTGCGGCTGGTACCCCGTCTCCGTTGTCGGTCACGCAGATTTCAAGCGGCAGGCCAACGCTTGCCTCGGAATTCGCCAGCCGCATGCGCAATCCGGGACGGAACGCCGTCGATAGCGTTATTTGCCCATCTGGCCTGTTGCCGATTGCCTCGGCGCTATTTTTCACAAGGTTTAAAAAAGCTTGAACGAGCTTATCGCGATTCCCGGGGACGTGAGGCAGGCTCGGATCGTAGACTTGAGTAATCGCGATGTTGCGGGCGAAACCTGCGAGCGCAATTCTTCTGACGTGATCGAGGACGGTGTGAATATTCACGGGCTCCCTGCTGACCGGCCTTTCGTCGCCGAAGACCTCCATGCGGTCGACGAGATCGCGGATCCGGCTCGTTTCATCGATGATAAGCTGGGCGAGCGGCCGGTCTTCCTCGGCAGCTCCAGCTTCGAGGAGCTGGGCCGCGCCGCGTATGCCTGAAAGCGGGTTCTTGATTTCGTGCGCCAGCACCGCCGCCATGGCCGACACGGAGCGGGCAGCTCCGCGATGGCTGAGCTGGCGTTCGATCATGTTGGCCATAGCGCGCTGCTGCAACATAAGCATGACCAGCTCCCCGTCCTCGGAGAGAAGCGAGGCGAAAACATCGATGACCTGGTTCGGCCTGTCCGGCATGCTCAATTCGAGATCGTACTCATTGACCTTCTGCCGCGTTTGGCGGACCTGATCCGCAAGCCCAGTCAAGGGATGCGCGAACGCCAGCACCGAATGCAGTGCCCGTTTTTTGAGCACCGACTCACTTAAGCCGAAGAACTCCTCGGCGGCGAGGTTTGCAAAGACGATGCGATTGCCGGCATCGACCGCCAACAGCGCATGGGGAAGGCCCTGCACGAGCGCCTCGAAATTGAGGATATTTTGGCTCGGAGCGGCTCTCTTTCTGTTCTTTTCTCGAGTACTCATGGGAATTTCAAAAGCAGCCTCGACAGGCGGCCGGATTTTGATCCTGGAATATGGCCTGGCGCCATGCTCCGCCCACAAAATAGGCATCTGCGTTGGGCGGTTAATTTCGAGGCATTGTAGCAAATTCAATCCCCATGTCAGCAAACAAATTCCTGATCGAGCCGCCCTTAATCGCAAGCGATTGAAGGTGGAAAGCTTGATCGGTTCTAAAATGCGAGAGCATCCATAGAACGCAGGTACTCTAGGCTTCTGCGAAAGCGCTTGGTGGTATCCGGGCCTCCCTATAAGGTCGCCGTTGTAAAGGTTTGCCGCCAGCAAGCTTGGCAGAGATAGCTTCCAACAAGGCAATGCAAAAACAGGACCAAAAAGAGAACTCTAACGCCGCCCTGATTGTGGCCGGCGGCAGCGGCGTCCGCGCCGGCCTCCAGCAGGGGCGTCCAAAACAATATTGTGCGGTCAGTGGGCGAGCCGTCCTGCGCCGGACCGTGTGCGCATTTCTCGAACATCCGCACATTCACTATGTGCTTGTGGTCTTTAGGGCTGGAGACGAAGCTTTGTACCACGAAAGCTTGGCGGGACTGTCATCGGGCAAGCTCCTTCAGCCGGTGCCGGGGGGTGCCACGCGGCAGCTTTCGGTCGCCGCGGGGCTCGATGCGCTGGAACCGCTTTCTCCCGATGCGGTGCTGATCCACGACGCCGCACGGCCCTTTATCAGCGCGAACTGCATCGCGGGCACTATCTCGGCGCTCGAATTATTCGATGGGGCGATCGCCGCCGCACCCGTGACCGACACCCTAAAGCGCGGAGAAGGCGGTATGATCTCCGGCACCGTTTCGCGCGAGGGACTGTGGCGCGCGCAGACGCCTCAGACGTTCCGCTTTCAGAAAATCCTTGAAGCCCACCGCGCGGCGGCCGAGACTGCCCAGACCGATTTCACCGACGACGCCGCTATCGCCGAATGGGCTGGCCTGACGGTTGCGCTTGTCGAGAACGCATCGGAAAACATGAAGATCACCACAGCCGGGGATTTGGCAATGGCGGATTTGATCGCGACGCGCGGTGCAGCCGATGTGCGCTGCGGAACGGGCTTCGACGTACACGCCTTCGCGGAGGGCGACCACGTAACACTTTGCGGGATCAAGATCCCGCATACGCAGGGTTTTGAGGCGCATTCCGATGGAGACGCGGGGCTGCACGCGCTGACAGATGCGCTGCTTGGTACCATAGGCGCGGGCGATATCGGCGACCACTTCCCGCCTTCCGATCCGCAGTGGCGCGGCGCAGATTCCGCCATCTTCCTTACGCATGCCGTGAAGCTCGTCACTGCACGCGGCGGGCGCATCACCAATGCCGATCTGACGCTCATTTGTGAGCGGCCGAAGATCGGCCCGCACCGGGAGGCGATGCGCGCGAGGATGGCAGAATTGCTGGGCGTCGAGCGCGAACGGGTGAGCGTGAAGGCAACGACAAGCGAGGGCCTGGGGTTCACCGGAAGGCAGGAAGGCATCGCGGCCCTTGCGACCGCCACGGTGGTTTTTGGCGGGTAGCCGGGAGGTCGCCTCGCGATGACGCCGGAGATCACCTCACTGGCTGAAAAAGTTCTGGAGCGCGCCCGCAGCGCGGGCCTGACGATAGCGACCGCCGAATCCTGCACCGGTGGCCTGGTTGCCGCGGCGCTCACCTCCGTCGCGGGCTCGTCCGATGTGTTCGATCGCGGATTTGTAACCTATTCGAATGAAGCCAAGGCGCAAATGCTCGGCGTCGATCCGGCCCTCATCGCAGCGCACGGTGCGGTTTCGCGCGAAGTTGCCATCGCCATGGCGGCCTGCGCGTTGCGGCAGTCGCGAGCGCAAGTTTCCATCGCAGTCACGGGCATTGCCGGACCGGGCGGGGGCAGCGCTGAAAAGCCGGTGGGCCTTGTGCACTTGGCCGCCGCTAAGGCTTTGTCGCAACAAGGCGAAGAACTGAATTTTTCCGCCATCCACCATGAGGAGCGCTTCGGCGATATTGGCCGGGCGCAGGTGCGTGCTAAGTCCGTGGAAACCGCGCTCCACCTTCTCATCCGCGCCGTGAGCCTCGATTGAGGGCCCCGCCCTCCCCTGCAGCAATGCCATTGACGATAAAAGCCCTGGAAATTGCCATCGAAAAGCCGAAGCGCCTCCCACCCTTCTTCCCATTAGCTCAGGGTGCGATCCTCCACACCCTGGAGTTGTCCGGACCTGCATGGCTCAAGGTTGGCGCAAGCCAGTTCTGAAAAAAGAGCGTTCCTGGATCGTGCGAAGGTTTGTAACCATGGACGATGATATTCTTGGCGCATTTGTACTTGTGATTTTCCTGTTTATAGGGGTCGCGATTTGGAAAATTCAAAGCGACAACCATCGCGCCCTAAAGGGGCTCACAAAGCTGCCGGCTCAGGGGCGGAAGTCTCCTCGCGCGTAGACGCGAGTGGGGCCTTAGGGCGGCCGTTAAATCAGCGCGGTTCCCTTCTTCCGGTCCCGCACGATCCGCCTAACTCGTAGCGGGCGCCTTTGCTACGCCAGCGGCCGGCCGCTTGCCATAAATCGCGTCGGCGCGGGCTTCGAACGCATCGGCGAATGTCCGGAAGGCGCGGTCGAATACGGCGCCCATCAGCATCTGAAATGCCCGGCTCTTGAACTCATAGTCGAGATAAAAGCCGATCTGGCTCGCTGCGCCATCGATTGGCGCGAACGTCCAGCGATTATGCAGCCGCCGGAAGGGTCCGTCGAGATAATCGACGAGGATCGAGCTTTCGGCCGGCTTCAGCATCACCTTGCTTGTGTAGCTTTCGGTAAAAAGCTTGTACGCCACCGTCATGCGCGCAACCAAAGTCTCATGCATGCCCGCGTTCTCGCGCCGCAGCACGCGCATGGACTGGCACAGCGGCACGAACTCCGGATAGTGTTCGACATCGGCCACAAGTGCAAACATGTCGGAGGCCGGGTGCTGAACGCGGCGCGATGTGTGAAAAGACGGCATCAGCAGCTCAAATTGTCGAGAAAACGATTGGCCTGGCGCCTGCGGGCGACGACGGCAACAGTGGCATGAGCCGCGTTCTCTGCCAAGGCCGAACGGTAATTTACCGCATGAGCCGGCCGTGAGGTGTCCGCATGTTAGAAACGCAGAATCGAGCCTTTGGTCACAGAGCCAGCCTCGCAGCCCTCAGCCGTTCGAAATCCTCGCCCGCGTGATAGGAGGAGCGCGTGAGGGGGCTTGAGGCCACCACTAGGAACCCCTTCGCATAAGCGATGCTCTTATAGCTTTCGAACTCCGGGGGCTCGACGAACCGGTCCACGGCGGCGTGCTTGCGCGTCGGCTGCAAATATTGCCCGATGGTGAGGAAATCGACCTCCGCAGAGCGCAGATCGTCCATGAGCTGGAGCACTTCGTTGCGCTTCTCTCCAAGCCCCACCATGATGCCGGACTTCGTGAACATGGTTTTGTCCAGCTCCTTGGCGCGCTGGAGCAGCCGCAGCGAATGAAAATAGCGCGCGCCTGGGCGGACGGTAAGGTAGAGCGACGGCACGGTTTCGAGATTGTGGTTGAATACGTCGGGCTTGGCCGCGATCACCGTTTCGAGCGGGCCATTGCCCTTCTTCAGGAAGTCGGGCGTCAAAACTTCGATGGTGGTGGCGGACGCCGCCTCACGGATCGCGCCGATGGTGGCGGCGAAATGCTCAGCACCGCCATCGGCGAGGTCGTCGCGATCAACCGAGGTGACGACCACGTGGCTGAGGCCAAGCGCTGCAACCGCTTGCGCAACGTGCTCCGGCTCCGCTGGATCGAGCGCGCCCGGCAGGCCCGTCCTCACATTGCAGAAAGCGCAGGCGCGCGTGCAGGTGTCGCCCATAATCATCATGGTTGCGTGCCGCTTTTCCCAGCACTCGCCGATGTTTGGGCAGCCCGCTTCCTGACAGACGGTGTGCAGGCCGTTCTCGCGCACGATCTGCGCCGTGCCCAAATAGGCCGGGGAGCCCGGCGCTTTCACGCGAATCCACGGCGGTTTGCGTTGCACGGGCGTGTCGGGCCGGCTGGCCTTTTCGGGGTGGCGCAATAAGGCGCCCTCGCGCTTCTCCAAAAGGGTAACCATCGGTCTGTGAAATCCTGAACTGCCAGCCTTGCGCCGCATATTGTCCTAGTTGCGCACTTTTGCAAATGCGCTCTTATGCGCGGGGGGAGAAACCTCGATGCGACCCTTGCAGTTCGCCGTTGCCATAGGCGGCCTTGTTCCTGTTGGCGCGGGCTTGGCCGGTATCGTGCTTGGACCTGACCTGGCTGGCGGGCAGGCCGCTTCACCGGACCTCGACAGCCATTTCCGCTACCTGTCCGGGCTGCTCTTTGGCATTGGCCTCGCATTTTGGAGCACAATCCCCGGCATCGAGCGCAACGGCGCGGCGTTCCGCTTGCTGACCGCAATTGTCTTCACCGGCGGCCTCGCCCGGCTTTCGGACGTATTCATCCAAGGCCTGCCCGGCTATCCGATGATGTTCGGACTTGGCATGGAGCTGGTAGTCACGCCGCTGCTCTGCCTTTGGCAGGCGCGTCTCGCCTCTGCTCGGGAATATTGAGAATGGGACGTACAGCTCCGCTGGAGTCCCGATCCCTCATTCTGAATACCGGTTCGAAGGAATAGAAGGCGGAGATCGCGGCTTCGTCGCTGGTCGCGCGCGGTGCTTTGCTGAGGGGCAGCGCGGGATCGAAATCGCTGATAGGCTCCATCTAACCCTCAAAATAATCGGTGCCGTGCTCCTTCATTGCTTCTTTAAGCTTACTCAAAACTGCAATTGCTGCTGGTCGAATTGCAGATTTTACATCGTCGGGTACATGAAGATGTCTTCCCCTCTTTGTCTGCTCAACCAAGATTTGTAGTTGGTCGACCGACATTATATGCTCACTAAAAGCAATGCTGAATATGACCTCTTCTTCTGTGTTCGACCAGTGACCACAGTTCTTGCATGGCATGAGAGTATTCTCACTAAGCTCTTTACAGTTATAGCAGATGCCTCGATTACCGTTCTCTCTGCGTGGCTGCATGGATCGCTGATCCTAAATCCGGCAGTTGACGGGTCCGTTTTCGCGTGAGAATCGTGCATTCTCAGGGACATGAGCGACGATGCGCCCCCTCTTCCGGTTCACCCAACGGGTGAACAACCGCCGATTGAACAAGACGCTGCATTGGCACCGGCAACGCTCGATAGTTGGGCAGGCCCGGTGCGGGTCGAATGGGACCCCACAGCGCCGCTGACGCCCTATGGGCAGCTGCCGTTCTTCATCGAGTATCTCAAGGTTGCGTGCCTGTTCGATGCGCTCGTGGCCGATTGCCCGCTCGCCTATACGAGCCCGAACGCGCCGGAGAAGCGCGACGTGCTTGGCACAACCATGCTGTCCGCCCTGGCCGGGCACAAGCGCTATGCCCACATCACGGCGCTGCGGAACGACGGCGTGCTGCCCGAACTCTTGGGCATGAAGAAGATCGTCAGCGAGGACGCGGTTCGCCGCGGCTTCAAGGCCATCGCGGAGGGCGAGGGCAGGGAATGGCTGCAGCGCCATCTCGATTACTGCGCGGCGCCGCTGCTATCCGAGCCGTGGGTTCTCGATGCGGACTCGACGGTCAAGCCGCTTTACGGCCATCAGGAAGGAGCCGTGCTTGGCTACAATCCCAAGAAGCCGGGCCGGCCCAGCCATGTCTACCACACTTACACGATGGCCGGTTTGCGGCTGGTGCTCGACGTGGACGTGGCGCCAGGCAACGAGCATGCATCGAAGCATGCGGCGCCGGGGCTGTGGGCGCTACTGGATCGCATCCCCCGCGATTGCTGGCCGGCATTTTTGCGCGGCGATAGCGGCTTCGGTACGGAAGCGGTGATGGCCGGAGCCGAGCAGAGGGGGCTGCCCTATCTGTTCAAGCTGCGCCTCACCGCCAACGTCAAGAAGCTGATCAAGAAGACCTTTTCCAAGAAGGACTGGACCGATGCCGGCCAGGGCTGGCAAGGCAGGCACGAAACCCTGCGGCTGGAAGGCTGGAGCCGTCAGCGCCAGGTGGTCATCCTGCGCCGCCGCCTGAAGGAAGGCTTGGCTGTGTCCGGGCGCGATGACGCCGGCCAGCTGGCGCTCGGCTTCGTCGAGATCGGGCCGGGCGCGGAGGTCTACGAATACGGTGTGCTCGTTACTTCCCTTGAGGAGGAGGCTCTGGCACTCGCCCAGCTCTACCGCGATCGCGCCGATAGCGAAAATCCCTTCGACGAATTGAAGAATCAATGGGGGTGGGCAGGTTTTACCACCCGCGACCTCGCCCGCTGCCGGACCATGGCCCGCTTTATCGCGCTGATATACAACTGGTGGAACCTGTTCGTACGCCTCGCCGAACCGGACAAACATCTGGAAGCGATCACCAGCCGCCCACTGCTGCTTTCCGCCATCGCCGAGCGCAGCCGCCACGCCCGGCAGACCACGCTGAAGGTGGCCAGCTCTCACGCCAGGGCCGGATGGGTGGCGAGCGTGCTCTCGGGCATCGCCCGTTTCCTTCGCGAGCTTACTCAAAATGCGGAGCAGTTGACCGCAGACCAGCGCTGGCGCCGCATCCTGTCCCACGCGGCCCGATCCTGGCTCGGCGGGCGCCAACTACGCGCTCCGCCGCGTCTTATGGCACCGGCCTGACCGGCAGAACCTACATCAATAGGTTGAACGGCTGCTTCGAATCTGCGAAGCGCGCGGGTCAACTGCCGGATTTAGGCTGATAAGTTTGGCCGGTTTGCTTTAGGCGTACGGCCGGCGGGGACCCCATTGTGCGCTGCGGCACGGGGGGCCTGCCCACCATCTTTCGGAACAGCGCGAGGACCGGCTCTAGACGCCGTTTGTCTTCTTCGGTCGGCTTAATCTGCCACCCACTTTTAACCCGCTCGCCCAGGTCCTTCATCTGCTCGATGGTCATGTTGTGGTCGCTGGCCGCGAGGGAAGCGCAGACGTCATTGTCGCTATTTGGGCGAAAACCGCACTTGGGGCAAGGAACGAAGGCCCCGAACTTAAGCTCACCGCAAGCAATGCATAAGGCTATTGTCATTGATCACCTTCACACCCAACAATACTTTCCGCTTCTCTATCCAGCAAGCGGCTGGCGGGCAATTCCGGGGCTCCAGCTGCACGTCCGCTCCTGGCTCCCTCTTTCAATTCACCCCCTCAGCACCGCTGTGTTTACAACAGCTGCTTTTGCTCTTGCAGTCGGTACTGGCCATTTCGCTTCCCGCATCAACGGACGAAGCGCGTCATACTCAAATGTGAATAGCCCGGCCGTGAGCGTCCAGCACACTCTCGCCCATCATCTCAGACAGCGTCGGATGCGGGAAGATCGCCTGCATCAGCTCCGCCTCGGTGCTCTCCAGAGTCTTGGCGATGCCGAAACCCTGGATCAGCTCGGTCACTTCGGCGCCGATCATGTGCGCGCCGAGCAGCTCGCCGGTCTTGGCGTCGAAGATCGTCTTGACGAAGCCTTCCGGCTCGCCGAGCGCGATAGCTTTGCCATTACCCTGATAGGGAAAGCGGCCAACCTTGATCTCGCGGCCATTCGATTTCGCGACGGCTTCGGTGAGGCCAATCGAGGCCACTTGCGGGTGCGAATAGGTACAGCCCGGAACGTTTTTAACGTCCAGCGGATGAACATCGTTCTTGCCGGCGATCTTTTCGACGCAAATGATGCCCTCGTGGCTTGCCTTATGCGCAAGCCAGGGAGGACCCGCTACATCGCCAATGGCGTAGATCCCGGGCGCTGCCGTGCGGCAATATTCGTCAATGAGGATGTGCGACTTTTCGATCTTCACGCCCTGCTCTTCAAGGCCGAGATTTTCGGCATTGCCCACAATGCCAATCGCAAGGATCACCCGGCTGAATTCCTGGGTTTCCTGCTTCCCGTCTTTGAGCGCGATCGTGGCCTTCACGCCGTTCGCGTTCTTTTCCAGCCTTTCGACCTTAGCGCCTGTGTAGATTTTGATGCCCTGCTTCTCGAACGACTTCTTCGCAAACGCCGACACCTCCTCGTCCTCGACCGGCAGGATGCGGTCCAGGATCTCGACCACGGTCACTTTCACGCCGAGCGCGTTATAGAAGCTCGCAAACTCGATGCCGATGGCGCCGGAGCCAACCACCAGGATCGATTGCGGCGTCACATCCGGCACCATCGCTTCCTTGTAGGTCCAGATAAGTTTGCCATCGGGCTCAAGGCCGGGCAGGGTGCGCGCCCTGGCGCCCGTCGCGACGATAATGTGCTTGGCTTCCAAATCGGCCAGCGGCTTGCCGTCCTTGCCCGTAACCGCGATGACGCCTTTGCTCTTGATCCGGGCGCTTCCCGCGATGACCGCCACCTTGTGCTTCTTGAGGAGGTAGGCCACCCCGCTCGAAAGCTTATCTGCCACTTTGCGAGACCGGCTTACGACCTTGGCGAGATCGAAGCCGATATCCTTCGCTTTGAGCCCAAAATCCTCCGCATGCCGGAACAGCGTCAGTACTTCGGCAGTCCGCAGCAGCGCCTTTGTCGGGATGCAGCCCCAGTTCAGGCAAATACCGCCCAAATGCTCGCGCTCGATCACGGCCGTCTTCAGCCCGAGCTGCGCAGCCCTTATCGCGGCGACATAGCCGCCCGGCCCACCCCCAATCACCGCGACGTCGAATGCTTCGGCCATTTTAGTCCCCCAAACGAAATGGAAAGCGGCTTCCGAAGCCGGAGAGATCCCATGCACGCAGAATGGCTTTGCCTGCAAGGGAAAACATAAAAAAAAGTCCCGTCACTCGTAAATGCAGCCGAATAGAAGCATCAGCGTGGCCAATGCGCCGAGCGCGGTTCGCACCGCATGAAGGGCACCCCATTTTCGAATGAGCGCCCTTGCCCGAGGGTTCTCTTCCGACGGGTCCATACGCATTAGTTTGTTATTCGTGCGCAGGATGGCGAGCAGTGTCCAAGGCCAATTCGCCACGAGCAAAATGGCGCCCAAGAGAAATCCAGTATTTTCAGTCTGATGCCAGGCCGCAAGCCCGCCCAGGAAGCCTATCAGCGCGAGCGGCGCCTGCATCGCGAAACCGCGCCTGTAAGAGGGCTTCCATTCGGCCAAAAGCGCCTTGTCATCGAGTTTCAGGCGCGCGGGCTGCTCGACGGCGCTGACGTAAAGCGCGGCGCCGGTAAAAATCGCGGCGATAATCAAGGCGAGATGTCCAAGCAGCATTGTTGGCTCTCCTGAGCGTCAAATCAGCATCGTCACCGGCTCCTCGATGAAGCCCTTGAACGCGGCCAGAAGCTGCGCGCCGAGCGCGCCGTCCACAACGCGGTGATCGCAAGAGAGCGTGCAGGTCATCATGGTTGCCGCCACAACGTTTTCACCCTTCACAATCGCGCGCTTTTCGCCGCTTCCCACGGCAAGGATGGTAGCGTGCGGCGGGTTGATGACGGCGTCGAAACTGCTGATGCCCATCATGCCGAGGTTCGAGATGGCCGTCGTCCCGCCCTGATATTCGTGCGGAGCCAGCCGGCGCCTGCGCGCCCGTTCCGCAAGCCCCTTCATCTCGTTCGAGATTTGTGCGAGCGTTTTGTGCTCCACACCACGGATGACCGGCGTGAACAGGCCGCCATCGATGGCGACCGCAACGCCGACATCGGAGCTTTTGTGGATCAGAAGCCCGCGCTCGGTGAAGGTGGCGTTTGCGTCTGGCACACGCTGCAGCGCGAGCCCCATCGCTTTGATAATGAAGTCGTTCACGGACAGCTTGAATGCGTTCGGCCCTTCCTTCGGCGAGCGTGAATTCAAGCGCTGGCGCGCTTCAAGCAGCGTATCGATCTCGCAATCTACACTGAGACGGAAATGGGGGATTGTGGCGGCTGCCTGGGTAAGGCGCAGAGCGATGGTCTTGCGCATGTTGTCCAAGGGGCGGACCTCGTAGCTTCCCTTCTCGTAGAGGGCGAAGATCTGCTCGTCCGGCATCGCGGCCGGGAACACACGCGACGGCACGAGCGCTTGCATGCCGTTTTGCGGGGCGGGCGCGGCCGGCGGTTGCTGCACGCCGGAGCGAGCTGCTTCGTCCACGTCGTGCTTGACGATGCGCCCGCGCGGTCCGGTGCCCTTCATCTGGGACAGTTCGATGCCGGCTTGAGCGGCGAGACGGCGGGCTAGCGGCGAGGCAAAGATGCGGCTTTGGCCATTGACATGAGGGAGTGCGAGTCCCCCCTCACTCTGTCTCTCTCCCCGAGGGGATAGAGGACGCTGTTTCGCCGCCGCAGCCGGCTCCCTCTCCACCGGGGAAGAAGGATGCACCGTTTTCTCCCTCTCCCGTTGGGGAGAGGGCTGGGGTGAGGGGGTCTTATGTTCCGCGATAGCTGACGCATCTTCTCCCTCGCCAAGCAAAATCGCGATAAGCGTATTTACGGCCACGCCCTCCGTGCCTTCCGCGACCATGATCTTGCCGATCGTACCTTCGTCCACGGCCTCGACCTCCATGGTGGCCTTGTCGGTTTCGATCTCGGCGATGGTGTCGCCGGATGCAACCTTGTCGCCTTCTTTCTTCAGCCATTTCGAAAGCTTGCCCTGCTCCATTGTAGGCGACAAAGCGGGCATCAGGATCGGTGTCGGCATGGGATTATCCTTGGGGCAACTTGGCAACACAGGGGCCAGCAGTCGTGAAAAAGCAGGAAAATTGGAGACCTAAGCAGGTTGGGCATCGCGCGCGTCGAAAATGATTTCCGGAGGCCGTTTCCCGGCAGGGTGCGAGACAACGCCGCGATGCAATTTCCGCGCAGCGAGAACTCCGATCTCATCCTCAATCTCTTCGATTAGGCTGTGGCGGTCGACGATATGGTCGTCCCTCAAATGATAGCGGGCGTTGATATATTCGTCCGTCACGATCACGAAATATTCCTTCCCATCGGCCTCGAAGTTTGCGGCATGGCCGTCAGCATAGCGTTGCCAGGGTGATCGCTTTTGCATGGTTGACAGGCCGCGTTGGCTAGGTCCGGTAGCAGACGGCTTTGACGGCTTTCACCACGCGGGCTGCATCCGGCAATGCCAGCTTTTCGAGGTTGGCGGCGTAAGGCATGGGCACGTCCTCCCCCGAAACCTTCGCGGGCGGTGCATCAAGATAGTCGAAAGCCTCCACCGCGACGGCCGCGCAAATCTCCGAGCCCAGCGAGCACACCGGCCACGCTTCCTCCACGGTCACGATCCGGTTCGTCTTCCGCACCGAAGCCAGCACCGTTTCCATGTCGAGGGGGCGCAAGGTTCGCAAATCGATTACCTCGGCGTCGATGCCTTCCGCTTCCAGCACCTTGGCCGCCTCCAGCGAATAGACCATGCCCCGCGCCCAGGAAACGATGGTGACGTCCTTGCCGGGCCGCGCGATCTTCGCCTTGCCGATGGGGATCACATAATCGGCCGTCTTGGGCACCTGCCCCGTTGCGCCATATAGGATCTCGTTTTCGAGGAAAACGACAGGGTTCGGGTCGCGGATCGCGGCCTTGAGTAGCCCTTTCGCATCGGCGGCTGTCGAAGGCGCGATTACCTTGAGGCCCGGCACATGCGCGTACCAGGCCGAATAGTCCTGGCTGTGCTGCGCGCCCACGCGCGAGGCCGCGCCATTTGGCCCGCGGAAGACGATGGGACAGCCCATTTGGCCGCCGGACATATAATGGGTCTTGGCCGCCGAGTTGATAATCTGGTCGATGGCCTGCATCGCAAAGTTGAAGGTCATGAACTCGACAATGGGGCGGAGGCCCGCGAAACCCGCGCCAATGCCGAGCCCGGCGAAGCCCGCTTCGGTGATGGGCGTATCGATCACGCGCCGCGGGCCAAACTCGTCCAGGAGCCCCTGCGTGATCTTATAGGCGCCCTGATATTCCGCGACCTCCTCGCCCATGACGAAGACGGCATCGTCCCGGCGCATTTCCTCCGCCATGGCATCGCGAAGTGCTTCGCGCATGGTCATCTGCACCATCTCGGTGCCTTCCGGGATTTCGGCGGCGCTGTCATACGCGGGGGCAAGGGCCTCCGGCACGGTGTCTCCGACCCGGACATCGAGGGGAGCATGGTCAAGTCCTCCCTCACTCTGTCTCTCTCCCCGAGGGGAGAGGGGACGCCCGAACTCCCCATCCCCTGAGGGCTGCGCCGCTGTCTCCCTCTCCCCTTGGGTAGAGGGTCGGGGTGAGGAGGTCTTCCCCGCATGCCCATTGGCCAGCGCGGAAACATCCTCGCCATCGACCAGGATTACCGCGATTGGCGTATTAACCTTCACGCCCTCGGTTCCGGCCGGGACCAAAATCTTGCCGAGCTTGCCCTCGTCCACGGCTTCGACCTCCATTGTGGCCTTGTCGGTCTCGATTTCGGCGATGACATCGCCGGAGCGGACCTCGTCGCCCTCGGACTTCATCCATTTTGCGAGCTTGCCCTCTTCCATCGTCGGCGACAGGGCTGGCATTAGAACTTCTGTTGGCATTTTATCCTCGACGTCATGGCCGCCTTTGAGGCGGCCATCCAGGCCATGTCAAGGACGAGAAGCGATCTGGATGGCCGGGTTCAAGCCCGGCCACGACATAATAGTTATCTCAATACATCCGCATAAAGCTCGGCCGGATCAGGCTCGGGATCGTGCGTGGCGAAATCTGCTGCGCCGTTCACGATGGCCCTGATTTCCTTATCGATGGCCTTCAAATCGTCCTCGCTCGCCCGGCCGGTTTCTATCAGGCGCAGCCGCACCTGCTCGATGGGGTCGCGCTCGTGGCGCATTTTGTCAACTTCCTCTTTCGAGCGATACTTGGCCGGATCGGACATCGAGTGGCCGCGATAGCGATAGGTAAGCATTTCGAGGATATAAGGCCCCTTGCCTTCGCGGGCGCAAGCCACGGCCTTATCGCCCGCAGCCTTAACTGCGCGCACATCCATGCCGTCCACCTGTTCTCCGGGGATGTTGAAGCTCGCGCCGCGCTGCGACAGATCTGTCATCGCCGAAACACGGTCGATGCGGCTGCCCATGCCGTATTTGTTGTTCTCGACCACATAGACCACGGGCAGCTTCCAAAGTGCCGCCATATTGAAAGCCTCGTAGACTTGGCCCTGGTTCGCCGCGCCGTCGCCGTAATAGGTGAGGCAGACGCGGCCATTGCCCCGGTATCTGTTCGCGAGCGCCAAGCCTGTGCCAAGCGGCACCTGCGCGCCCACGATGCCATGCCCGCCATAGAACGCCTTGTCCACCGAGAACATATGCATGGAGCCGCCCTTGCCCTTGGAATAGCCGCCGCGCCGGCCCGTGAGCTCGGCCATCACGCCTTTCGGATCCATGCCGCAGGCGAGCATATGGCCGTGGTCGCGATAGGCGGTAATCACCTGATCGCCCTCCCCGATTGCCATTTGCATGCCCGCAACTACGGCTTCCTGCCCGATATAGAGATGGCAGAAGCCGCCGACCTGGCTCATGCCGTAGAGCTGGCCCGCCTTCTCCTCGAACCGGCGTATAAGGAGCATCAGCCTGTAGGCGTGAAGTTCCTCCTCCCGGGAGAGTTCAGGTGTGGGCTGCTTTTCCTCGCTTGCCGTTCCGGGAAGATCGTCGAGCATCGCGTGCCTTTCATGGAAAGAGGCGACCATTGAAGCGAGGGCGCCTATCTGGTTCCCCTATAATGGTTTTTTCGCGCGGCTACTAGCCTGCCGTCTCGCACAAGCGAAGGGCGCGAAGATTGCCATCCCCGGCCATGCTGGGAGCTACATTCCAAGTCGAATCAGCTCGTTATCTGGATAGTCCCTACCGGCTTAGCTGTGAGGTAGCTATTTTTCGCTCTTCACAATCACGATATCGGTAGGCTTCGCGAGATCGAGGAGCGAGCGGGCCTGCTCGTCCACGAGAGAGGGATCGGCGGACTTGTCCTTAAGAAGTGCCGCATCGCGTTCGAGCCGCGCCCGCTCGGCCCTGAGCTGGGCGAGTTCCTTGGTGAGGGCTTCGACACGCGCATGCAGCTGCTTGTTCGCCGCTAGGCCGTGCGCCCCGCCCACCGCTTCGGAAGCGACATAGCCGATGAGGCCCAAAAGCACCAGGAATAGGATGAATTTCCGCACGCGCCGCCCCTCTTCGTAACTCCGGCTCACGAAAATAGCTCCGCATGAGTTACGGTATGGTTAATAGCAGGGGGCAGCAGAGCTTGGCCGTTAAGCAGCCATGCTCTGGGGTCACCACCGGCCGCCGCTGGCGCTGCATGCAAACTCGGATGGAAGGTAATCGAGATGGAAGCAAGAATTGTCCCAGCCGAGTGAACCCGACCAAAGGCGCCAGCCTCTGCAATCCACCAGCGATCCGTCCGCGATCCGATGGACGGGGCAGCCGGCCGCGTGCCGGATGGAATGCCGGTAATGCTTGTGGCTAGACTGAGCTTGCGCAGCTAGAGGAGCTGAAAACATCGCAAGACAAGCTGCGAAAGCTGCGATATTCCTAATCGAACGCATGGAATCCCCGCTGAAATACATGTTCTGCACATTTTATCGCAAAATGGGCCGAATGCCAGTAGCGTCCCTGTGAATTGGGCTTGTGCGATTGTCAGGCCGCGCGCAGGATCGAGCGCCCGGCGTAAACCGCGATATCCCCAAGTTCCTCCTCGATGCGGATGAGCTGGTTGTATTTCGCGATGCGGTCCGAGCGCGACATGGACCCGGTCTTGATCTGGCCTGCATTCGTCGCGACCGCGATATCGGCGATGGTCGAATCCTCGGTTTCCCCCGAGCGGTGGGAGATCACGGCCTTGAAGGCTGCCCGGTGTGCCATATCGACGGTATCGAGCGTCTCGCTCAGCGAGCCGATCTGGTTCACTTTGACGAGAATTCCATTGGCGGAGTGCTCCTTGATACCTCTGGCCAATCGCTTCGGGTTCGTCACGAAGATGTCGTCTCCGATCAGGTTGATCTTGGCGCCCAGCGCTTCGGTCTGTACCTGCCAGCCTTCCCAATCGTCCTCTGCCATGCCGTCTTCGATGGAAATGATTGGATAGCGGGCGACGAGATCGCTGTAGAGTGCAACCATCTGCTCGGGCGTGAGGCTCTTGCCCTCGCCTTTCAGCTCATATTTGCCATTGTGGAAGAACTCGGTAGAGGCTGGGTCGAGCGCAATCGCCACATCTTCACCCGGCTTGTAGCCTGCCTTTTCGATGGCGCGCACGACGAAGGCGAGCGCCTCGTCCGCCGATTTAAGGTTGGGCGCGAAGCCGCCCTCGTCACCGACATTCGTGCTGTGGCCGCCGTCTTTCAGGAGTTTCTTCAGCGTGTGGAAAATTTCCGAGCCCCAGCGGACCGCCTCGGCAAGCGAGGGCGCGCCCACCAGCGAAATCATGAACTCCTGGAAGTCGATTGGGTTATCGGCATGCGCACCGCCATTGATGATGTTCATCATCGGTACGGGCATCACGCGCGCATTCACCCCGCCCAGATAGCGGTAAAGCGGCAGATCGAGCGCCTGGCTTGCGGCCTTCGCGGTTGCGAGAGATACGCCCAGGATTGCATTTGCGCCCAGCCGGCTCTTGTTTTCGGTGCCGTCCAGCATGAGGAGCGTGTTGTCAATACGGCGCTGCTCGGTAGCATCCATGCCTTGCAGCGCGTCGAAAATCTCGCCGTTCACGGCCTCGACGGCCTGAAGCACGCCCTTGCCCAGATAGCGATCGCCGCCATCGCGCTTTTCGATGGCCTCGTGGGCCCCCGTGGAAGCGCCCGAAGGCACCGCGGCGCGGCCGGCGGAGCCATCCTCCAGCACCACGTCGACCTCGACTGTTGGGTTGCCGCGGCTGTCCAGGATTTCGCGGCCGATGATGTCAGCGATAGCGGTCATGGTGGTACCTCGTCGAAGGACATGGAAATTCGCAAAGCCAGGGTGTCTTAAAGGACTCGCGCCGCCGGGCCAAGAGGCTTACATCGTGAAACATGAGTTTGACACCGAAAGAAGCGCCAAAAGCCCTCGTTTTGCTCTCCGGCGGACAGGATTCGGCGGTGTGCCTTGCGTGGGCGCTAGCCTGCTATAGCCATGTGGAGACGCTGGGCTTCGCCTACGGGCAGCGGCACAGCGTGGAGCTCGAATGCCGGCCGGTGTTGCGGGAGGCGATCGCCGCGGCCTTCCCCGCCTGGCTTTCCCGGCTGGGCCCCGATCATGTGCTGGATCTTTCCGTGCTCGGAGAGGTAAGCGATACGGCGCTCACGAGCGAGGCGGAGATCGCACTCGGAGCGAATGGCCTGCCGAACACCTTTGTGCCTGCGCGCAATCTCCTGTTCTTCACGCTGGCCACGGCTCTGGCTTACCGGCGCGGAATCCGCGATCTCGTGGGCGGCATGTGCCAAACTGATTACTCCGGCTACCCCGATTGCCGCAATGACACGCTTTCGGCTCTCAATCATGCGATCAATCTGGGAACGGCGGAGCGCTTCCAGATCCTCACGCCGCTGATGTGGCGCACGAAAGCCGAGACCTGGGCGCTTACGCACGCGCTTGGCGGAACTCCCCTTGTGGACATCGTCGCAGAGCACACCCACACCTGTTACAAAGGTGAGCGCGAGCACCGCCACGACTGGGGCTATGGCTGCGGCTCTTGCCCGGCCTGCGAGCTCCGGGAGAGAGGCTTCCGCCAGTGGAAGCATGCCGTGACGGCACCGGCTTGAAGCATGTACACGGTCAAGGAAATATTCCCGACGCTTCAGGGCGAGGGCGCACAAACGGGCCGCGCGGCGGTTTTCTTGCGCTTCGCCGGCTGCAATTTGTGGAGCGGGCTCGAACGGGATCGCTCCAGGGCAGCATGCCAGTTTTGCGACACCGATTTCGTGGGGGCGGATGGCGCGGGCGGCGGCAAATTTGCCGTAGCCGCAGCGCTGGCCGATGCGGTGGCTAAATGTTGGGATGCGCGGGTTGCAAGTCCCCCCTCATCCTGTCCTTCTCCCCGAGGGGAGAAGGTACGCTGTTTTACCCTCTCCTCTTGGGGAGAGGGCCGGGGTGATGGGCAACCCTACGTCGTCTGCACCGGCGGCGAGCCGCTGCTGCAGCTGGATGAGGCGTTGATCGAAGCGCTGCACGGTTGCGGCTTCGAAATCGCCATCGAAACCAATGGCACCAAACCAGCACCTCCCGGCATCGACTGGATTTGCGTCAGCCCCAAGGCCGAGGCGCCGCTGGTGCTGACATCGGGCGACGAGCTGAAGCTCGTGTTCCCGCAGGAAGGCGCCGAGCCTGCGCGCTTTGAGCGGCTTGACTTCCGCCACTTTTTCCTTCAGCCGATGGACGGCCCCGGCCTCCGCGCCAACATTGAGGCTGCGGTGCGTTACTGCCTCATCCATCCCCGCTGGCGCCTGTCGCTGCAAACCCACAAATTGATCGGCCTGCCCTAACGCCATGATGCGCATCTACAAAGAGTTCACTTTCGAGGCCGGCCATTTCCTGCCCTCAGCACCAGCGGGCCACCCCAACGCGCGGCTTCACGGCCATTCCTTTCTCGTCCGCGTGACCCTTGAAGGCGAACCAGACCCCGAAACCGGCCTCATCGTGCACTTCGAAGACTTTTCCGCGAAGCTTTCCGGGCTTGCGGACAGGCTCGACCACCGCCTCCTTAATGATATCAAGGGGCTGGAAGCACCGACGCTGGAGCGCATCGCGGCCTGGATTTGGCGCGAGCTTGCCACGAACTTGCCGGGATTGGCGGAAGTGCAGGTTTCGCGGCCCACCTGCCGCGAGGGCTGCATCTATTCCGGCCCGGCAAGCCGCTAGCGGTTGCCCGTGAAGCCAAGGCTCACAATCAAAGGTTATTTTACGGGGCTTTCAAGGAGCACTTTCCTTCTCGCCTTCGCGAGCTTCTTCTCGGATATCTCGACAGAGATGCTCTACCCGGTTCTACCGGTCTTCCTCATCCACACGCTCCATGCAGACGGCACCGTTGTCGGCTTGGTCGATGGCTTTGCCCAAGCGGTGCAGAATTTGGTGCAAGGCTTCTCGGGATCGCTGTCGGACAAGCTGCAAAAGCGCAAACCTATCGCGCTCGCCGGTTATTTCCTCTCGGCAATCTCCAAGCCTTTCATGGGCGTTTCAGCGGCCTGGCAGGGGCTGTTTGCTGCGCGCGTCGTGGACCGCCTGGGTGCTGGCACCAGAGCTGCGCCGCGGGATGCCCTGCTAGCGGCATCGGCTGACGAGCAACACAGAGGCAAGGCTTTCGGGCTTGAAGGCTTTGGCGACAACGCGGGCGCGTTCGTTGGTCCGCTCATAGCCTTGCTCCTGCTTAACTCGTTCCATGCCGGAATGCGCAGTATATTCTATCTCGCCCTCATTCCGGGCCTGCTCGCTTTTTCGATGGTTCTCATGGTTCGAGAGCGGCCGGTAGCCGCGGGGGCGAAAGTAAAGATCGGCGTCAATTTCCGTCAATTTCCAAAAGTCTATTGGCGATATCTGCTCGCCACCGCGATATTCGGGATCGGCAACTCAAGCAACGCGTTCCTGATCTTGCGCACGCAAGATGCCGGCGGCTCGCTCGATATCACGATCCTGATCTACGCGGGGTTCAATCTCGTGGCGGCGCTCATCTCCTATCCGGCCGGTTTCGTCTCCGACACGCGGGGGCGCAAAGAGGTTTTGCTGGCCGCCTTCGCGATCTTCACCGCCGCCTATTTGGGCTTTGGCCTGACCCGGAATATCGCCGTCATCGCCGGTCTGTTTGGAGCCTATGGCTTATATCAGGGCATCTTCCGCGCCGTGGGCAAGGCGCTTGCGGCGGACCTCGTGCCAGCGCATCTGCGTGCAAGCGGCGTCGGCTGGTACAGCACCACCTTGGGTTTGCTTCAGCTTATCGCGAGCCTCATCGCGGGACTGCTCTGGGATCGGATCGGGCACTCGTCCGTCTTTTTGTATGGCGCGGCCTTTGGCGCTTTGGGCTTCCTCGCTCTCTTCATTTTGATCCCAGGCGGCAGAACGTCCTTCAAGGAATAACCCAAAACTATATCGATGTGCGCTCCTTCGTCATCGCGGGGCGCTTTAGCGCCGTGGCGATCCAGAGCGAAACTTGCTGCTACCGCTTGCATTTCTTGCTCCTGGATTGCTTCGCTTCGCTCGCGATGACGCCGCCTGCCGTTAGGGTAGTTTTGCCCTGAGCGGGCAACTCATGGTATCGTAGCGCCGATGACAAATCCGCCCGCGACAGGAACTCTCACGCAGCTCGGTCACGCGTCCCGGCTGCCCGCCTCCCCAGACGAGGCGCAGCTTGAAACCGTGCCCAATCCCCACCCCGGCACCGTTTACGCGGTGCGGTTCACTGCGCCCGAATTCACCGCGCTTTGCCCGATCACGGGCCAGCCCGATTTCGCGCATTTGGTGATCGACTATGTGCCCCGCGATCTCTTGGTGGAATCGAAATCGCTGAAACTTTATCTTTCGTCGTTCCGCAATCACGGCGCGTTCCACGAGGACTGCACCGTTGCCATCGGAAAGCGCCTCGACGACGCGCTCAACCCGCATTGGCTTCGCATCGGCGGCTATTGGTATCCGCGCGGCGGCATCCCGATCGACGTGTTCTATGCCGTGGGCGATCTGCCGCATGGGCTGTGGATACCGGAGCAGGGTGTCGCCCCGTATCGCGGGCGGGGCTAATCGAAATCCGTCGAATGTTTACCTTCGTCATCCCGGAACGGCGCTTTCGCCGTATGCGGGATCGTAAAGGGCGCTGGCATCCCTGGCGATCCCGGCTCACGGTGCGCCGTTTCACGCTTTATACCAGATCCGCTCGATCGCTTCGCCATCCGCTGGCGTCATCCCGGAAACGCCAAAGGCGTTATCCGGGATCGTTACGAACTTAGGCCGGCGTTTCTTACGATCCCGGATAAACGCTAGAGCGTTTTCCGGGATGACGCCCGGGAAGCATTCAGCCGGATTTCGTATCAGTGCGTCCGGGATGACAAAGAGGGTTTGACGCGAAACCTACATGCGGCGGCGGAACGCGACACCGCGGTTGCGCCAGTTACAGCCGCATGTTTCCGAAAACCACGTTCTAGATCAGTCGCCTAAAGCGAAAGCGCCAGCAAACGCCGCTCCGGTACGATCGTTGCTTCACCGCTGCATCAATGTCCGATGACACCGATGCACAGGAGAAGCCGATGCCCCTCGATCTGCCCCGGGTTTTCAAGCGCCACGTCTTTATCTGCGGCCAGCAGCGCCCGCCCCAGCACCCGCGCGGAAGTTGCGGCGCGGCCGGTGCGATGCCGCTCATCGAGCGCCTTGCCGCCAGGGTGCAGGCGCTGGGAGACCCGGAAATCGCCGTGACGCTCACCGGGTGCATGGGCTTTTGCCAGGCTGGCCCTATCGCCGTGGTATATCCGGAAGGTGTTTGGTATGCGCTTAAGACGCCTGAGGACGCCGACGAGATCGCCGCCTCGCATCTCAGCGAAGGCAATCCGGTCGAGCGGCTCATCATCCTGCCAAAGGTTTAAGTTTCCTGCGCATCGGCGTCATTGCGAGGGGCTTTTGCCCGGAGGCAATCCGGGGCTGCACATACAAGCGTAGTCATTGGGTCCTGGATCGCCACGGCGCAAATGCGCCTCGCGATGACGATCCTGTCAATGCGCTGTGACCGGCCGGCCTACTGAGCAGCATGCTGTGCTGACGGCGGCAATCAGGAACTTGGACGGGGCCGGTTTGATCAGAATCTGTGCCTCCGGCCACGCGCGCTTAAGGCCGCCGATGTCGGCATAACCGGTGTAAAAAACGATGCCAGCGCACCTTTCCCTCAACCTTTGCGCGGCGGGGAAGATAAGCTCACCCCTAAGGCTCACATCGAGGACGCCGCAAGACAAGCTCCCGTCTTCGGAGAGCGCCAGAGCACGCTTGAGGTTCGGCGCAGGGCCCACAGTCTCGGCCCCGGCACTGCGCAGAAAGCACATCATGTCGAAAGCGAGGATCGCATCGTCCTCCGCGATCAAAACCTTGGCGCCCAGAAGCGGCTTACCGGAAGTCGCGCTCATACGATTTTTAAGCTCTCCGCCGGCATCTTGACAGTGCATACGGCTCCCTCCGGCGCATAATTCAAATCGACCGTGGCTTCAGGCAGCCCGTTTTGTATCAGCCAGGTGCCGAAGCCCTCTTTCGAAGAAGCCTCGACCTTCGGCCCTCCACTCTCACGCCAAGTGAATTGAAAGTCCCGGCCAGCTCCATTCCGCTTAAAACCCCATTCCAACCTAAGTGTTCCGTCCGGCGACGAAAGTGCCCCGTATTTTAATGCATTTGTAGCGAGTTCATGCAACACGAGCGCTAGCGGGGTTGCAATATCGGGCGGCATGGAGGCGGCCGGCCCCTCCAGTATGACGTTTTTGCCGCCGGTGTTCGTGTAAGGGCCGATTTGGCGTTCCGCGAGCTCGCGGAAATCCGCTCCCCGCCAATCGCTGCTGACCAGGAGATTATGCGCCTCCGCCAGCGCCCTGAGCCTGTTCGAGAAAATCTCCAGCCCCTCCTCCCTGGAAACGTCCCCGCCGAAGGATTGACGCGCCATGGATTGCACAACGGCGAGCGTGTTCTTCACGCGATGGGAAAGCTCGCTCAGGAGCAGGCGGAGGCGCGCCTCGCTTGCCTTCAACGCCTCCTCGGCTTTGAGACGGGAGGTAACGTCCACGAAGGTGCAAACCACGCCTTCGATGCGGTCGTCGGTCGTCCTGTAAGGCCGGAGCCTGGTGAGATACCAGTTCCCATTGCTTCCGATCTCGCGCTCGATGACCTTCAGCTTTTTGAGAACGGCTTCCGCGTCCTCGGTGAAGGTTGGGTAGTCGAGCCTATGCGTGAAGTCCGTGATGTAGCGTCCCTCATCGGGCGCTTTGATGTTGAACAGCTCGGTTATCGCCGGCGTGAATCGCTTGATACGGAGCTGACTGTCCAGAAAGAGCGTTCCGACCTCGGTAGCGGCCATGAGGTTCTGCATGTCGTTGTTGGCGCGGGACACGCCATCGAGCTTGATCTTCAGCTCGGCGTTGACGGTCTGCAGCTCCTCGTTGATGGATTGCAGCTCCTCCTTGCTGGTCTCAAGCTCCTCGGCCGTTGAGCGATATTCCTCGTTGACCGATTGCAGTTCCTCGTTTGCCGCGCGCAGGTCCTCGTTTGCGGACTCGAATTCATCGCGGCTCGCCCTCAGCCGCGATCGCGTAGCCTCTAGTTCCTCCTTGAGACTCCGGATGATGGCCTGGGATGCTTCGTCGCGATCTCCCTGCGGCTGAGCGCCCTCAACCCCTTCCACAGCATCGCCTTCAATGAAGAAGATCACGGCCTGGCGCGGGCTGCCGTTGCCGGTGGGGATCGGCCTCACCTGAAGGAAAACGCGATGCGGAGCGCCGTTGAACTGCACCGGGATGGCGAGGCTCAGGCTCGCCTGACCGCGCTCGAAGGCTAGATGCAAGGCGGCACGCAGATCGAACCTTAGCTCTGGCCGCGCCAACTCGGTCACGTCGTTGCGAATCTGGCCTCCCGAAGGCTGCAAAAAACGGCCGGCAGCGTCGGACATGTGGAGGATTTGGTGGTTGACGTCGACGAGCATGCTTGGCGGGGCGGTAAGCTCAAGGGCGCGATGATGCGCTGCCGGCGGCGCCTGAAGCGGCGGCACGGCATGCACCCCACCCGTTATTTCCCGCGGCAGAACCACGAGATGCGGCAACTCCCTATACTCGCCCGTGGGTCCCTTCGACTGATAAATCCTCGCCTCCCGGTTAAAAGCCCGGAATGAAGCCGGCGAAGCATCGGCCGTTTCCGACGACCCCAAAAACAGATACCCTCCCGCCCTCAAAGCGTAATTGAACGTGGAAAGCACCATCTGCTGCAGATCCTTTTCGAGATAAATCAAAAGGTTGCGGCACGATATGATATGGAGCTTGGAAAATGGGGGGTCCTTGAGAAGGCTGTGGGTGGCGAACATGACCGTTTCGCGGATTTCACGCCGGATGTGGTAGTGGTCGGCCTCCTTCGTGAAATATTTGCGCAGCCGCTCCTCCCCAACGTCGACTTCTATCGCGAGCGGATAGCGGCCTTCGCGCGCTATGGCCAATGCCGCGGCATCGAGGTCGGTCGCGAAAATGTGCACTTCTCTTCTTATCTCGTGCCGGGCCGCTTCCTCCGCGAATAGCATCGCGATGGAATAAGCTTCCTCGCCGGTTGCGCAGCCTGGTACCCAGATGCGAAGAGCGTCCTCCGATGCGCCGGTATCGTAGATATTGGGAATGACCTTCTGGGCCAAAACCCCGAAGGCCTCCGGGTCGCGGAAAAACGTCGTCACCGAAATCAAAAGGTCCTGGAAGAGGCTTTCAACCTCATCGGGTTTCTGTTTGAGCAGAGCCAGATATTCGGAAAACGACTCGACCTTGCGGACTTGCATCCGGCGCGCAATCCGGCGGTAGGTCGTGGATCGCTTATATCGCATGAAGTCATGGCCGGTCCGCGACCGCAAGTAGGCGAGGATACGGTGAAACGTTTCCTCGTCGTTGCCCAACAAACTCTCGGGCGAAATATGCGCCTTCGTGCTAATCAGTTCGACGAGCCGGCGTCCCAGCTCCTTCACAGGTAGGATCAAGTCGGCGCAGCCTGTCGCAATGGCACTTCGCGGCATGGACGGATATTCCGCCTCCTCCGGGTCCTGCACGAGAATGAGCCCGCCGGCCTCTTTTATTGCCTTGGCGCCTACCGCTCCGTCCGAGCCCGCTCCTGTTAAGACGACGGCAAATCCGTCGCCGTGCTGATCTGCGAGGGAGCGGAAGAACTGGTCGATGGGTGAGCGCCGCCCGCGCGGGTCTTCAAACGCCACTGCATCGATTTGGTTTCCGGTAACGATAAGGCGGCGGTTTGGCGAAATAACATAGATGTTGTCCGGCTGGAGCTGCATCCTCCCGTTGACTTGCTGAACCGGAATGTTTGCCTTCCGCGCCAGTATTTCCGCAAGCTCACTCGTGTGCGCCGGTTCGAGATGCACGATCACGACATAGGCCGCGCCCGTATCCGCTGGGATTTCCTGAAAGAAAGCTTGCAAGGCGTTTACGCCGCCCGCAGATGCGCCAACGCCAATGGTTGGAAAATCGTTCGCAGCCAGCGCTGCAGCTTCGGGGCCGCTTTTCTCACCGGGAGGATTTTTGCTACGCTTCATGCTCAGTAAGACTCCGGGTAGTTGCCCTCAGCCCGTAGCGACATTATTCTCAGCCCCTTGCTCCGCGCCGTCAATTGAATTCCTTAAGAAAAAAGGCTCGCTCCCGCTTAAGTTGGGGCGCATCGCTATTCGTCCTCGATCGTTTCCCAAAAGCCATAGCCTGTATCCAACCATAACCGAATGCGGCGCGTTCTGTCATGGGAATACGCTTAGCAAAACACCGTGAAGACCAATGTACCGGGCGGGGCTTCGTCCGCAGCAGTCCAGCAGCCGCAAATGCGAGTGAAGTGCAAAGCTCCCTGATCGCCACGGCGCCCAAAGCCGCCTCGCGATCACGGCCGGCACTGCGTCATTGCGAGCGAAGCGAAGCAAACCAGGGGTTTCAAAATGCAAGCTCTGTACAAGCATCCCCTGGATCGCCGCGGGGTTGATGCCCCTCCCGATGACGTTTCCGGGAGCTTCAAAGCAACGTTTCATATCGTCTCCGCTTGAATAATTCGAAGCCTTGTCATCCCGGAACGGCGCTTGCGCCGTATCCGGGATCTTAACGGACGCCGGAACCTGCAACGATCCCGTGTCTGCGCAGCAGCATTCCATGCTGCAGCGCGCACGGGACGACGCCAGCGGGCGATGAAGCATTCAACCGGATTTGGTATTATACAGGTCCACCCACGCGGGATTCACGCTCTCGATCAGAGCTATTTTGCTTGCCCGCGATCCGGCCTTGATCTGCTTCTCGCGCGCAACGGCATCCTCCATGCGGTCTAGAACCTCGTAATAGACGAAAAGCTTGCAGCCATACTTCTTGGAAAAACCCTTTATCGCGCCTGTTTTGTGCTGGTAGACGCGCTGGATCGGCGCGGAGGTCACGCCGGTGTAGAGAGTGCCATTCCGCTTGCTCGCCATGATATAATCGGCCGGCTGTTTAGTTTGGCGCATGTCTGGTACCGTCATTGCGAGCGAAGTGAAGCAATCCAGGAGCCTCAAACGCAAGTGCAGTGCAAGCTACCCTGGATCGCCGCGGCGGCAAAGGCCGCCTCGCGATGACGGATACCATCGCTTGAACAGGCCGAAGCACGAAGGAGGCTTCCTCAATGGCGGCTCTTCACGAAAGAGTAACCTTCCCTGGCTCACTGGGCGCGCCACTTGCTGCACGGCTAGACTTGCCTCAAGGAAGGCCGCGCGCCATGGCGCTGTTCGCTCACTGTTTCACCTGCTCGAAGGATTTGTTCGCTGCATCGCGGATCGCGAGCGTGCTGACTGAGCGGGGGTTCGCCGTTTTCCGCTTCGATTTTACCGGCCTTGGCATGAGCGAGGGCGAGTTCGCGAATACCAACTTCTCCTCCAATGTCCAGGACCTGATTGCGGCCGCAGCCTATCTCAAGCAGACGGTCATGCCTGTGGACCTGCTCATCGGCCACAGCCTGGGCGGCACCGCGACGCTGGCTGCAGCAGGCGATATCCCCGAGGCGCGCGCGGTCGCGACCATTGGCGCGCCCGCGGACGCGTCGCACGTCACCAAGAATTTTGCCGCGCATTTGGACGAAATCCGCGAAGAGGGCGAGGCGGAGGTGAAACTGGCCGGGCGTAGTTTCACCATCAAGCGGCAGTTTCTCGAAGACGTGGAGGCGGCGCGGCTCAACGAGCGCATTGCTGCGATGCGAAAGGCGCTCCTGATCTTCCACGCGCCAACCGACGCAATCGTTGGCATCGAGAATGCGTCTGCGATTTTCGACGCTGCGAGACATCCAAAGAGTTTCGTCTCGCTAGACCACGCCGATCATTTGCTTTCGAAACGCGAGGATGCGGCATATGTGGCGGAGGTGCTGAGCGCATGGGCTTCGCGCTATATCGTGGGCTCCGCTGTCGCGGAGGCGAAGGACAACCCAGATCCCGGGGAGGTGCTGGTCACAGAAACGCGCGCGGGAAAGTTTCAGCAGGAGGTGCAGGCAGGCGTGCACCGGCTGTTTGCGGACGAGCCTGTTTCCCAAGGCGGGACCGACACGGGGCCCAGCCCCTACGATTTTCTTTCGATTGCCCTTGGCGCCTGCACCTCGATGACCATGCGCGTCTACGCGGATTTCAAGAAACTGCCGCTCGATCGGGTCCGAGTTGCCGTCCGGCATAACAAGCAGCATGCCGAAGATTGCAAGGACTGCGCGGAAAGCGGAAGCCCCAAGATCGACCATTTTGAGAGAACAATCCGAATGGAGGGCGATCTTGACGATGAGGCGCGCAAGAGGCTTCTCGCGATCGCGGATAAGTGCCCCGTGCACAACACGCTTGAGCGGGGCGCGAGCATTTCGACGAAGGAAGAGAGAGGGAGTTAAACCTCTGCGCGCCTTTCTCTATTTTATTTAAATTGCCGGCGATCTGGGACACTATCGGAGAGCGTGCTGCTAGCGTTCGCTGGAGTCACTTTCTCATGTCCCAAGCACTGAAGGCGACTGCAATATTGGCCGCGATGGTCATCCTGCAACTCGTGTGGGACAATTTCAGGAGGCTAAAGCCCGATGTCCCGCTATTCAGCGCCGGTGGATGGTCATGGCTGCCCCTCGCCGCCCTAATCCTTAGCGCCGTCGCCATCTTTGCTATATTCGGCTATCGGAAGTTCGCCGAGGACATTGAGGAAATCGAGAGCTGGCTGACGCTCGCGGAACGCGAGCTCTTGAGATTTATGAGAGACGCCTGGGATCCGGCCTGGCTGGCGAATGTGGAGGAGCGCGCGCGATGGAATGCCATGGCTCAAACGCCCTTCATCCAAATCTTCAAGGAGGGCTACCGGACGGTTGCCCACGAAGCTTTCGAACTAAACCGGCAAGACATGGTAAACAGAGGCGCCACGCTGGGCAGGGCGAGTATGACAGCATATCTCCTGCGCGAGCTCTATCAGGGAAGCGTCAGCCGTGCCAGATCGAGGGTGTCGAGCGAGATCCAGAATGGAAATCCCCCCTTCGTTGCGCCCGGCATCAGGGAGATCATCGGTTTCGACAACGGCCAGTTGAAAGATGAACCAGGCTTCGGCTGGCTTAAGGTGACCCTGGCCGTGGAGCACGGGCAATTTCCCCGTGACATCATGATTGTGAACAGGACGCCGCAGGGCACGCAAGTTATGGAGGGATGGGAGGTTATCATGCAACTCACCCGCCAGCTGCCGCCCAACTGGCAGGAGCCCGGCCCAACTTCGCCAATTTCCATGTGGAGGTTGTGGCTACGATGGCTGTTCACCATCGAATGAAGCGGATACACTTGATTGCTTATCTATCTATAGCCGCAGAGAGAGAGACCCCCTCACTCTGCCCCTCTCCCCGCGGGGAGAGGGGACCCTTGAACGCACGCTGAGGAAAGTTTGGGCTGTGACTTCTCCCCTTGGGGCGAAGGACAGGATGAGGGGGGACTTTGGAAGCAGCCGGATCTAAACGCACTTTTGCAAACGGGCCGCGCGCGCCCATATTGCGGCGGCAGGGAGTCTTTCATGTGCGGCCGTTTCACCCAGCTCTTCACCTGGGAAGAGCTTCATCGCCTCTACAATCTGACAAATCCGCTGACGCCGAACCTTAAGGCTTCGTGGAACGTTGCCCCCACGCAAGACGCGGGTGTCATCGTGGCCGAAGGGGACGGCCGGATATACCGGACGATGCGCTGGGGCCTCGTGCCCCTATGGGCCAACGATCTCAAGATCGGCAATCAGGCGATCAACGCGAGGATCGAGACGGCGGCGGAAAAGCCCGTGTTCCGCAGCGCCTGGAAATCCCGCCGCTGCCTGATCCCGGCCAGCGGGTTTTACGAGTGGCGGGAGCTTGCGGTCCCCGGCGGGGCCAAGCCCGCGAAGATGCCCTTCTACATTGCGCGCAAGGACGGCCAGCCCCTCACCTTCGCCGGGCTTTGGGAGCGCTGGAAGGATGGCATGCTTTCCTTCACCGTCCTCACTACCGAGGCCTGCGCCGGGATTCACGATCTTCACACCCGCATGCCCGTGATGCTCGCGCCTCAAAGTATGGAGCCTTGGCTAGCAGGCGAGGACCCTGTTTGCGATCCTGAGATTGGCACTGCGGTCGCTGTAACGCCGGTATCGCAGAAAATGAATTCGCCCAGCTACAACGAGCCCGGCTGCATCGAGCCGCTCGCATTGCTTATGTAGCTCTTGTCTAAAATCTTATGGGCTGGCGCCTTAGCGAAGCCATGAGGCGCGCTCATGCCGGAGCAATGTTAGATGGAATCAAACATGAAGCCTCAGGCACAATGCCTGCTTCCGCGGCTGCACAGTGGGCACCGCTCGCCCGGCTGATCAAGCGCGAGCAGTGTATCGCTGCATGGGCCAAGCAAAAAGGTCCCGCCGCGCTCTTTGCCTATGAATTCGTCCGGTTCGGTATCAAGCAAGGCTGGGCATGCCTTTTCGGCGGACTCATGCTTGCCCTCTTGCTGGCGACCCACCTTTGGTATCCAAAGGATGCTCTCTTAGCCCGCTACGATTTTCTGGTCCTCGGGGCCGTTGCAATTCAAGCCGGAATGTTGGCCTTCCGTTTTGAAACGCTTGATGAAGCGAAAGTCATCCTTGCCTTCCACATCATCGGGACGGCGATGGAGGTCTTCAAGACCTCCGCGGGATCATGGGCGTACCCCGAACCGAGCGTACTGCGCATCGAGGGCGTGCCGCTCTTTTCCGGCTTCATGTATGCGGCCGTGGGTAGCTACCTTGCGCGCGTTTGGCGGCTTTTCGACTTCGAATTTACGCGCCACCCGCCGCTTTGGGCCGTGGGCCTGCTCGCGTTGGCCGTGTACGTGAATTTCTTTGCCCATCATTATGCGCCTGATGTCCGGCCAGCCCTTTTCGCCTTCGCCGCGCTTTTGTTCGGACGAACATGGATCTACTACCGCATTTGGAAGCGTCACCGCTCCATGCCCTTACTTTTAGGACTGAGCTTGGTTGCCGCGTTCATCTGGATTGCCGAGAACCTTGGGACATACTCCCGGGCTTGGGCCTATCCTCATCAGTCAGCCGCCTGGGCACCTGTCCCGTTGACCAAGCTGGGGGCGTGGTTCCTCCTGATGCTGATCTCCTATGTTCTCGTCGCTGCTGTGCAAGGCGTGCGCCAGTCATGAATCGGAGCCGCTTAAAACGGCAGAACCATCCGGACTGGCTTCAGACCAGAATCTGTCGCAAGTATCCTTGGAACCCGCCCTAGAGTGAGCTACCGCCCGAATTTGCCGGAGCCGCGCGGCGGCAGTTTGAAGGCAGGCGGCGTGACCGGCGCATGAGCTTTCTTCACGGGCGCGGGTGCGGGCTGCTTCGCTTTCCCGATATTCAGCCGCGGCATGGCTTCGCCGCTCGCTGTGGGCGGCAGCGCGGGCTCCTTCCGCTCCGCTATGTCCGCAAGCTCACGGACGAGCGCTCGCGCACCGCGCAGCCGCTCCACGCCGTCTTCCCATTCGGCCCTGAAAACGAGTTTGTGGTCCGGCTGAAGTTTTACCGCGGCTCCATGGTCGTGCATGAATTTCACCAGTCCCTGCGGGTTGGCGAACCTCTTGTTCCGGAATGTGATGACCGCGCCCTTAGGCCCGGCATCCACCTGAGAAATGCCCGCGCGCCCGCAATAATTCTTGATCTGCACCACCGTTAAGAGGTGTTTCACCTCCTCAGGCAGCGGGCCGAAGCGGTCGGCAAGCTCGGCCGAGAAATTCTCTAGATCGGAACTCTCCTGCAGACTTGAGAGGCGCCGGTAGAGCCCTAGCCGCACCTGTAAATCGGGCACATAGCTTTCGGGCAGGAGCACAGGCAAGCCGACGTTGATGACTGGCGACCACTTCTCCTCGCGATCCTCGCCATGCTCCCTGAGCGATTTCACCGCTTCTTCGAGCATGGATTGGTAAAGCTCGTAGCCGACCTCTTTGATATGGCCCGATTGCTCTTCGCCCAAGAGATTGCCGGCGCCCCGCAGATCGAGATCGTGGCTGGCCAGCGTGAAGCCCGCCCCCAAACTGTCGAGAGAATGCAGAACCTTGAGCCTCTTTTCGGCCTGCGGCGTGATCTTGCCGTTGGGCGGGATCGTGAACATGGCATAGGCGCGGGTTTTCGAACGCCCTACCCGCCCCCTGAGCTGGTAAAGCTGTGCCAGCCCGAACATGTCGGCGCGGTGGACGATCAGTGTGTTTGCATTCGGGATATCGAGCCCGGATTCCACGATCGTCGTCGAGAGCAGCACGTCGAACTGTTTGTCGTAAAACGCGGCCATGATGTCTTCGAGCTGCGAGGCAGACATTTGCCCATGCGCCTGCATGAAGCGGACTTCGGGCACCTGCTCGTGCAGGAAGGCAGCGACATCGTCCAGATCGGCGATGCGCGGGACGACGTAGAAGCTTTGCCCGCCGCGATAGCGCTCGCGAAGCAGCGCCTCGCGCAGCGTCACGGGATCGTACGGCGTGATGAAAGTGCGCACCGCGAGCCGGTCGACCGGCGGGGTTGCGATCACCGACATCTCGCGGACGCCGGTAAGGGCGAGCTGCAGCGTGCGCGGGATGGGCGTTGCCGTCAGCGTCAGAACGTGCACATCCTCGCGGAGCTGCTTCAGGCGTTCCTTATGGCTGACGCCGAAATGCTGCTCCTCGTCGACAATGAGCAGGCCCAGATCCCTGAACTCGATGGATTTGGCAAGCAGCGCATGTGTGCCCACGACGATGTCCACCTGCCCGCTTTTCAGCCCCTCCCGGACCCGGGACATATCCTTCGCCGAGACCAGCCGCGAGGCTTGCGCGATTTTCACCGGGAAGCCGCGGAAGCGCTCCGTGAAGGTCTGGAAATGCTGGCGCGCGAGCAAAGTGGTCGGCACGACAACCGCGACCTGCTTGCCCTCCATGACGGCGATGAAGGCAGCCCGCAGCGCCACCTCGGTCTTGCCGAAGCCCACGTCGCCGCAGATAAGCCGGTCCATCGGCTTGCCCTTGGCGAGGTCTTCGGTAACCAACTCGATGCTTGCGAGCTGGTCGTCGGTCTCGTCGTAGGGGAAGCGGGCGAGAAACTCGTTATAAGCGCCGTCGGGCACTTGAAAGACCGGCGCAGGCTTGGTCTCGCGCAGCGCAGCGATCTTGATAAGCTCCCCGGCCATCTCGCGGATGCGCTTTTTGAGGCGTGCCTTGCGATGCTGCCACGACGCCCCGCCAAGCTTGTCAAGGGCAGCGCCCGCATCGTCCGACCCGTAGCGGGTCAGAAGCTCCATGTTCTCGATGGGCAGGAAGAGCTTGTCGCCCCCCGCATATTCGAGTTCCACGCAATCGTGCGGCGCCCCTGCGGCGTCGATGGTTTTCAAACCGATGAAGCGCCCGATTCCGTGATCGGCGTGGACCATGAGATCGCCGGGTGTCAGGCTCGACGCCTCGATCAGGACGTCGCTCGCCTTCTTTGCCTTACGCCGCCGGATGAGCCGGTCGCCCAGGATATCCTGCTCGGCGACGATGGCCAGGTCCGGCGTCTCGAACCCGCTCTCGAGCCCAAGCAGCGCGAAGCTGATGGCGGATTTGCCGGCCTTGCGCACATCCGCGATATTGGCAACTTTTTCGATGTCTTCGATGCCCTGCGCGCCGAACATGGCGCCGAGCCGTTCGCGCGCTCCGTTGGTCCAGCAAGCCACGATCACGCGCTTGCCGAGTTCCTGAAGCGTTCGGAGGTGTCCGGCTACTGCGGGCATCAGCTTCTCGGAAGACTCCGCGCGCTCAATGGCAAAGTTCCTGCCCTGTTTGCCCTTGAAGTCAATCTGGACCAGACCGCGGGCTTCTGGCTGCGGAAACGGCTCAAAGAGCCTGAGCTTCCGGCCAGAGAGCCGCCGCTCCCACTCCTCGGAGGTAAGATAAAGCGCATCGGGGGCCAACGGATTATAGGGGGGTGCGCCAAAAGACCGGTGTTCCAGCCCCTCTTTGCGCGCCTGATAATGATCGGCGATGGTCTCGAGCCGCCGGTTCTTCGCATCTTCGCCCAGATGATCGAGCGTCACGACCGCGTCCGGCAGATAATCGAACAGCGTATCCATATGCCCATAAAAGAGCGGCAGCCAGTGCTCCATTCCCGGATAGCGGCTGCCAGCCGACACGGCCTCGTAAAGCGCGTCGCCGCCCTTGCTGGGGCCGAACAGTTCCACGTAGCGCTGCCGGAATTGCTTGACCGGGCCCTCCCCGCTTGGAACCTCGCTGATGGGAAGAAGAGTAATTTGCTCGCGGGAGGCCTGGGTGCGCTGCGATACCGGATCGAATTGCCGGATGCTTTCGAGCGTGTCGCCGAAAAAATCGAGCCGGACGGGCCGGGAGTGCCCCGGCGCGAACAGATCGAGGATGCCGCCGCGGACCGCGTATTCGCCCGGCTCCATGACCGTGCCCGTACGGTGAAAGCCCGACGCCTCCAGCCGCTCGATGACTTGCTCCATCGGGGTCCGGTTGCCGGCGGCGAGCCGTGCCGCTGACTTCTTGATCGCCGCTCGCGGCGGGAGTCGCTGGAGCGCCGCATTTACCGTCGTGAGTACGATGATCGCAGGTTTGCCCCCCTTGGCGTGGACGAGGCGGGCCAGGGTGGCGATGCGGCGGCTTTCTATGTCGGTGTCTGGCGAGATGCGGTCGTAGGGCACGCAGTCCCAGGCCGGAAAGCTCAAAACGTCCAAGCCCGGTGCGAAGAACTCCAGCTGGCCGCGGATGGCGGCGAGCCGCTGATCGTCGCGGGCGATATGAAGCACCGCTTGCTGGAATTCGGTATCGGCCGGCAGCCGCTTGGCCATGGCCGCAAGCAGGAATGCGTCATACCCTTCCGGCACCCCGGCAGCGATAATCGTGCCTTCGCCACCCGCGAGCCTGTCCAGCGCGGTTGGTGCCTTCGCCTTATCGGAAATGTCCTCTTTGACTGCCACGAGGCCGCTACCCTAAACTTAAGTCCCCCCTCACTCTGTCTCTCCACCCGAGGGGAGAGAGGACGCTTGCACACCGCTTCGAGACTCCCTCTCCCCCTGGGGAGAGGGCCGGGGTGAGGGGGTCTACTGCTACTTCTCCAACCCCAAATAAGTCCGGATATCCGCAACCGAAGCCGCCAAGCCGTCCGGCGCGGCAAAGCCTCGAATCCACTGATCGATATCGGTATCCGGTAGAATAAGAAACTCTTCGAAAGCCGTCAGCTTCGCCTCGTCCATACCCGGAACGCGATCATTTGCATAACGCCCCAAAATGAGGTCCAATTCTTTGGTGCCACGGTGATTGGCGCGATAAAGCGCGCGCTTGCGCCTGATTTCAAGCCCGTCCATGAAATGCCTTGTGGATCGCGCGCGCATGCGCCGGTTTACACGCCTTCTTCGCGCAATATAGGCGCGCGGGCAATCCCTCGCGATACCTGCACTAAAGGCGCGATGTCACGCTCGCTGTGTGCGGTTTGCCAGTTCGGCGCGCAACTCGTCGAATGTAGCGCCATTGGGCAGAAGAGAGGCGCTAATCACGGCCTTGCCGCCGGGGTAGTAGACATCGAGAAAACGATGTCTTTTCATGCGCCGCGTCTCAAGCTGCGTGATATCGGAAACCCGCACTATTTTTGGGTGGCGCGACCACATGCTACCCGGAGCCGTCAACGTGGTTTCCGTCAAGATTAGTTCCTTTCTGCTCGTGAAGCTCGCCACGAGACCCAAAATGCCTGCCAGCGCAAGCAAGCCGAAAAGCGCCGCCAGGCACCAGTCGAAGATCGTTGCCTGGTCCGGCGAGAGTTCGATCGCATGCTCGATGATGAGCCCCCGCGTGTTGTTCCGAGCTACGAAGACCATGAAATATCCGACGCCACCGAAGAACAGGATCACGAACAGCATCGGTAGAAAACCAGGCTTGTAGGGGTATCGCAGGTCGCGCATCGCGGTTTCCTCCAGGGCTATTTTGAGACATGGCGCCGACTGGAATTCCTAAAGCAATTCATGCACGTTTCAAGGAGTGCGAGCGGGCGGGCGCGGATTTAGTTTTCTCCACCTGGACGGGAAGTCCGCGCCTTTGTGAATTACGCTTGTCTCGTGTTTGTTAGGTGCAAAGCGATATGCTACGATCAAACAAAGTAAATGGAGCAAGCATGACGGCAACCGATCCGATCCTCGCAGGGTTCCGGCGGGCCATGCAGGAGCTTTACGGCCCGCGCGTCGAACGCGTTGTACTTTACGGCTCCCGCGCGCGAGGCGATGCGAAGCCCGACAGCGACTACGATATCGCTGTGTTCTTGAGAAACCTTTCCAGCCGGTGGCAGGAGGTGCGGCGGATTGCAGACGTTGAGCTTTCCATCCTCGACGAAACCGGCGCAACCGTGCATGCGATGCCCTACCCGGCCGAAAGCTGGCGCGATCTCTCCTCGCCGTTGATGCACGAAATCCGCAAAGATGGCATCGATCTGTGAAATCCGAAACAGCCGCGTATCTTGCCAGTGCCAGCCAAGCGCTTACGGATGCCAAGGCCATCTTGGCGATCAACATTCCGCGGCAAGCCGCGCGCCTTGCCCATTATGCGCAATTTCATGCTGCGCAGGCTCTAATATTCGAGCGAACAGATAGGATTGCGAAAACGCACCGGGGTGTGAAAAATCAGTTCCATAAGCTTGCCAAAGAAGACCCAAGAATCGACCGCGGCCTCGCAGGCGATCTCGCGGCCACCTATCATTTCAAGGAGGCCGCGGATTACGAAACGGGACCGGAAAACACGATAAGTCTCGAAGATGCCAGCGAAGCCATCCGCGTAGCCGAGCGCTTTGCCGTCGCGGTTAGGGACGTTCTTTCGGATATGCCGGACAAAGGCAGAGGCTAAAAGCAGTTCAACGCTCCGGTACTTGAGCTTGGGAACATGGTGGAAAAAGGGGTTAGGGCGGACCTTCGCCTTCGCACTGGCGGGAATTGTTTGCGATAGTGCAACCGAATGAGCAATTCCTTCCAATTTGGCGAAGCGGCAATGCCTTGGCACGGCGCGCAAACGCGCTCATCTCCAGAGCGCATGACGCTTCTAACGCCAGACGCACCGTCCAGCCCCGCCGCAAATCACGCCGTTTCGGAAGAGGGGCTTTACGCACCGCTGCAAAGCTTATCCGGGCTTGGCGCTCGCGGCGACGAGCTGTTGACGAAACTCTTGGCCAAGCCTTTGACTCCGCCGCGTGTGATCGACCTCCTCTGGCATCTTCCCAGCGGATATCTCGACCGGAGGCTTTCGTCTTCTATTCAAGATGCGGCGCCGGGCGGCGTTGCCACACTCCTGGTGAAGCCGGTGCGCTACAATGCTTCGCCAAAAAAAGGGGCGGCGCGTGCGCCCTTGCGCGTGGTTACAGAGGATGAGAGCGCGAGCTTGGACATCGTTTTCTTTCACGGCGACCGCAACGCCGTGAAAAGGCTTCTGCCGCTAAACGAGCTTCGTCTCGTTTCAGGCCGCGTGGAAAAATATGGCTCGCGGCTCCAAATGGCGCATCCGGATTATATTCTTGCGGCCTCCGAGCGCGGCAAGCTGCCAGCAATCGAGCCGGTCTATCCGCTCACGCTTGGCCTGACCCAAAAGTTCCTCCACCGCGTTGTGGGAAGCGCGCTTGGCCGTTTGCCGGACTTTCCCGAATGGCTCGATGCTTCGCTCGTGGAGGCCGAGGGGTGGCCCTCGTTCGGCCACGCGCTGCACCTTCTGCACAGGCCGCAGTCCCTGGCAGACATCGCCCTTTGGCCGAAAGCGCGCGAAAGGCTGGGCTTCGACGAAGTTTTCTCGGCTCAGCTTGCCATCGCGCTGGTGCGCCGCGGTTACCGCCAGCTTGCAGGCCGTTCTCTCGTAGGCGACGGGCGTCTTGCTCAGAAGATGCGCGCTTCCCTGCCCTATCAGCTCACGCGCTCCCAAGAGCAGGCGCTCGCGGAAATTAAATCCGACATGGCGGCGCCCCGCCGCATGCTGCGCCTGCTTCAGGGCGATGTCGGAGCAGGAAAAACCGTTGTCGCAGCGCTTGCGATGGCGGCAGCGGTCGAGGCCGGAGCACAGGCCGCGATCATGGCGCCGACCGATGTGCTAGCGCGCCAGCATCTCGACACGCTGACGCCGCTCTGCGAGGCGGCCGGGGTTTCCCTCGGCTACTTGTCCGGCCGCGAGCAAGGCAAGACGCGCGGGGCGCTCCTTAAAAAGTTGAGCGCGGGCGGCATCCAGATCATTGCCGGGACGCACGCGCTCTTCCAGCCGGATGTCCTCTTCCACGACCTGGGCCTCGCAATCGTGGATGAGCAGCACCGCTTCGGCGTCGCCCAGCGCCTGGCGCTTCAGGAGAAGGCGCGCAGCGGCGATGCCGATATTCTGGTTATGACCGCAACGCCGATCCCGCGCACCCTGCTTCTATCGGTTCACGGCGACCTCGATGTTTCCAAGCTCACCGAGAAGCCTGCCGGGCGCAAGCCAGTGTCAACGCGCGCAATTCCGCAAGACCGCCTGGAGGAGCTGGTTCAGGGCCTGCATCGCGCCCTTGGAGAAGGCGCCCAGGTCTATTGGGTGTGCCCCGCCGTTGAAAGCGAAACCACCCGCGAAATGGCCGCCGCCGAGGAGCGCGCTGCCTACTTGCGCCAAATTTTCGGGGAGCGCGTGGGGCTGGTGCACGGAAAGCTGTCCGGCGCCGGGAAAGATGCCGCAATTGCTGCTTTCGCGGCCCGGGAAACCTCCATCCTGGTCGCTACAACGGTGATCGAGGTGGGTGTGAACGTGCCCAGCGCCACCGTAATGATTATCGAAAATGCCGAGATGTTCGGCCTCGCTCAGCTGCATCAATTGCGCGGGCGCGTGGGCCGCGGGGCAGCGCAATCCTCCTGCGTCCTCCTCTATAAGGCTCCGCTTTCGGCGACCGCCAAAGCGCGCCTCGACATTCTCAGGCAGGTGGACGATGGCTTCATCATCGCGGAGGAGGATTTGCGCTTGCGTGGCGGCGGAGAGGTGCTTGGCGCGCGGCAGAGCGGCGATCCCGGTTTCCGGCTCGCACCTTGGCCCCAGGCCGCGCCGCTTATCGAGCGGGCAGCGGACCTTTCGAAGTATATCCTCGCCCGCGATCCCTATTTGAAGTCCGCGCAAGGACTGGCGGCACGCCGCTGCCTCGCGCTGTTCGAGCGCGACGACGCGATGCGCCTGCTGCAAGCGGGGTGAGGGGTTCTAGGGGTTAATCTAGCGCTTGATACTGGCTCCGGGTGCTACAGGCCAATTCCCGAAATTCGACGATCCAGGCTACAACACTCTCAAAAGCGGTCGCGGCAAATACGTTTTCGACGCAGCAACTCTATGGCGAAATTGACCCAAAGCCGCCCACCTGCGAGTCCGCTCACTGCATATGTCACCGGGGCCGCTTTCGTTTCTGATTCCAAGCATATGGGAAGGCCGGGAAACTGCACGAGGGACGCATTGTCAGTTAATGTTTTTTTACTCAGTAGGGCGAAGCCCTGGCAAGCGCAAAGGGCCGTATCGTTGTCAGGCCGAAATGAGGCATCTGTGGCTTGGGCCGTCCGGGAGGATGGAACCCAGTGGGAGCGAGCCGGCCTTCAATGGTGGTCCCTTCCCCAATCGGCATCGCGAGACCCACAGCCTCGATACTTACTCTGTTATAGACGATTTGGCCACATCCTTCGGCGGCCAGTTTTGGTAGGGTGCTTCGATCACAATACCTATCGGATTCGGAACTCCGCTCATGACCGCTGCCGATATTTTTCTCGACTGGATCAGCCGCCGCCTCACGGGACACTTAACCTCGGAGACGCCTGGAAGGGAGCCCTTCGTACCATCGGAAGAAGGCGCACTTCGCCGGACATTGCGCCGCGGAGACGTTGTGCTCGTCTCAGGCAGCAGCAGGCTCTCTGGAGCCATCAAGTATTTGACGCATTCGCCTTGGTCGCACGCAGCACTTTACGTCGGTGAGAAACCGGCACTGCCGGGTAAAGGAAACGAGCCGCATGTTCTTGTCGAGGTTGCTGTAGGCGAAGGCTGCATATCGGCGCCCCTGTCAAAATATACTCCTTATCACACGCGTATTTGCCGGCCGGTCGGCCTTACGGAAGAAGATTGTGATGCGGCCGTTCAATATATGATTTCGCATCTGGGAACAAAATATGACATGCGAAACGTGATCGACCTGGCGAGGTACCTTTTTCCGGCGCCGCCAGTCCCCGGCCATTTGCGGCGGCGTATGATCGCTTTGGGTTCGGGAGATCCGACACGATCGATTTGCTCGACCCTGATCGCCGATGCATTCGAGCACGTGCACTATCCCATATTGCCCGATGTGGAACGTCTCGTTGCCGGAGGGCAAAGCATCAGCGAGTTTCGTTACAAGGAAATCCTGCATATACGCCATCATAGTCTCTTCACGCCCGCCGACTTCGATATTTCACCCTACTTTATGATCCTGAAGCCGACGATCGAAGAGGGTTTCAACTACAAGACTTTGACTTGGGGAGCGGCGGCCGCTGATCTGCGCAAATAACGGTCTCCGGGCGGGACACCGGTTTTTTTCCCAAGCAAGCCAAAAGCCGGCAGGACGCTCCCAGCTTGCCGCTCTGTGCATTTGCATGCGAGAATGGAAGGCCAAAGGTCATGGATACATTGCATGGCGCTTTCGGCCCCGGCTCGCATTGGAACGCCTTCCTGGCAAGTCACGGCCGCTGCAGCTAGTCGAAATTGAGCGGAGTGATACGATGCAACAAACAGTAAGCGCGATCCAACTGTATACGGCAGCATTGTTGCTTTTTGTTCTTGCCGTGGCGTTCATCATTGGTCTCTGGCTTCGAGCACTCGTGAAGCAATCATCACTTCATCCCTCCCTTGCCCTTCGTGTGATCGAGACCATTGCTATAGTTGTCGGCGGGGGACTCGGATCGGTGATCGTCCTAGTGCTGCTTATCATCTTGTGGCCAGGAGCGGGGAACTGGGTCATCAACACATTTCTCTCTGACACCATCATCTGGCAAACGGAGTTCCAGCAGTGGATCACAAAAAACATCAATGATCCGACGACCTCTTCCGCCATCGGCCTTTTAATCCAACGGATCCAATTCGGTAGCGCCTTCTTGGGTTTCATCGCCGGGTGGGGTGCGAAGTGGCTTATCGGAACTGTGATGGGGAAGAGCTTCCACACGGGGATAAATTCTTCCGAATCGGCTGCGATCCCATCCAAAGGGTCGCGATGAATTGGCGCCAGTCCTCCGGGCGGCGCACCGCATCAGTTCCAATCCCGGCCTGCGTTACGTGAAGTTCGGCTTAGGAGTTGCCTCGACGTTACTGCCCTAATCTTAGTTACTTGCTTTAAGCGAGGAAATAATGCGCCACGGCCCCGAGCAAAATGGTTCTGATAAGCGCAGCGAGTTGTGATGTCGGCTTGCTCCACCTTTTTAACAGCTGTCTTGTCGAAGAGTCCGTTGTTGGCCCGATTCAGACTAAGCCTCTGATTTGACCTCCGATTCCGTTAAACCCCTTATTGTGGACGAGGCCAATTCCGGTAGGAACGTCTTTTCTCGACCCACCTCGACCTAAATTGCACCGCAAGCGTGAGATTTTACCGCGAGAATGCTTAAGGCGTAACTGCGCAAGCAACGCCGCGCTGTTTCATCGCCGAGCAGAGCGCAAGTGCGGAGCTTTTTGCCTTGTAGGGTCCCGCAGATATCTCGAAACCGCCGTTGGGGTTTGCCTCGACATCGAGTTCGCGGCTTACCAGAATATCGCGGAGCGCCTCCTTGATCTGATGCGCTCTTGCCCGGCCGGCGGGTTCGCTACTGGCCGAACCGAATACGATCAAAAAACCATTCGCGCTGGATGCCCGGCTGATAGCTACCGGCTGAATGGCACCTATTCTTACCGGCGGCTTTTCCTTTTGCGCAATTTTACGAGCGGTAGCGGCCTTAGCCGGGGGTGCGTCTGCCTCCTTGGGGCGGGTCAAGACGCCAGTCGCAGATGATGCTTCCACAGGTTGCGCCGTGTAAATCGGGGCCGGCTGAGGCGGAGGTGCCGGCGGAGCGGCAGCAGCCGGTTTTGAAGAACCGAAAACGCTATCGAACATGCCGAAAACGCCGCTAGACGAGCTTTGGGCGGCAACAGGCGCACTCGCTTGTTTGGGACTCTGCGCCGGCGTATTCAACCCCAGCGCCGCGATTACGCGCTGCTTGCCGTCAACGGCGTTTTGCCGTTCCGAGGTTGGAAGCGTACCCATCCAAAGCGCGTTCGAATAATCCTGGAGCGCTCTTGCAAGCGCGCCGCTCCGCTCGTAAACATGAGCGCGGAGCAAGGTGGCGCGGGCCAGCTGCTCATTGGACAAGCCGGCCTGCATTGCGTCGTCCAGCAATCCGGCCGCCGTGTTCCAATCGCCGGCATCGTAGACTTGGACCGCGCGGGTGAAGGCGGCCAAGCCCGGACCATCCGAGTTCTGCGCGAGCGCGGTGCCAGGACCCGCCCCGCTCAGGAGCACGCCCAGCATAAAGCCGAGAATGATCGAAAACCGTATGATGCCGGGTTCTCGCATGCGGAGCACAATCACCCCTCAAGATCTTAGCGCTGGCCCCTACAGAACTTTGATCTCTGAATGAGGCGAAGCCGTGTCTCAAGTGTGCACGCAATTCCCCACCACCGCGCCGTGCGCGCCAAGCGCTGTCCACAGATAAGCGTGATGCCGAGCTTCTACTCGACAGTCACCGACTTTGCAAGATTGCGCGGCTGGTCCACATCCGTCCCCATCTCGACCGCGGTGTGATACGCGATGAGCTGGATGGGGATCGCATAGAGAATCGGCGCTGCAAGGGGATGCACGGAGGGCAGGTCGAAATGCAGATGGGCCTTGACGCTTGAGGCCGCTTCGGGCGCGTCGCTGAACACGATGAGCTGGCCTCCACGCGCGGCGACCTCTTGCATGTTCGAGACCATCTTGTCGTAGAGAATATTCTTTGGAGCCATGGCGATCACGGGCACGGTCTCGTCGATGAGGGCGATTGGCCCATGCTTAAGCTCGCCGGCGGCGAACCCCTCCGCATGCAGGTAAGAAATCTCCTTTAGCTTGAGCGCACCCTCAAGGGCCAGCGGGAAGACAGGCCCGCGCCCGAGGTAGAGTACCAGCGGCGCCTTCGACAGGGCGTGCCCTAGCGTGTTGAATTCCGCGTCACGGCGCAGCACATCGGTCATGAGCCGCGGCAGCTGGATAAGCGAGCGGACGAGTTCCTGCTCGCCGGAAGCCGATAGCACACCCCGCTGCCGTCCCGCCGCGATCGCCATGCAGGCGAGGACGGTGAGCTGGCAGGTGAATGCCTTTGTGGAGGCAACCCCGATTTCGGGCCCGGCGAGGGTCGGGAGCACCACATCGGACTCCCGCGCAATGGTCAACTCGGGGACATTCACGATAGCGGCAATCGACTGGCCCTCCTGCCGGCAATAGCGAAGGCTCGCAAGCGTATCGGCCGTCTCGCCGGACTGCGAAACGAAAAGCGCTAGCCCATCCTTCGGCATCGGCGATTTGCGGTAGCGGAACTCCGATCCGATATCCGCTTCGACCGGCAGCTTGGCGTAGCGCTCGAACCAGTATTTTGCGGTCAGAGCCGCATAAAACGCGGTGCCACAGGCGGAAATGGTGAGCTTGGAAAGCCTTTCGAACGGCAACCCTGCGCCCGGCAGCCGGATGGTTTCGTCCTCGAAGCGCACGTAATGCGAAAGAGTTCGGCTTACGACGTCGGGCTGCTCATGAATTTCTTTCGCCATGAAGTGGCGGTGGTTGCCCTTGCTGATCAGGAGCGCCGAGACCGACGTACGCGTTACCGGACGCTTCACTTCGGCGCCGGTCTCGTCGAATATCGCGGCACCCGAATGCGAGAGCACCACCCAATCGCCTTCATCGAGGAAGGTAACCCTGTCCGTGAAAGGCGCCAGCGCCATGGCATCCGATCCGAGATACATTTCGCCGTCGCCATAGCCGACGGCAAGCGGGCTGCCGCGGCGGGCGCCGATCATCAAACCTTCGTGGCCGGAGAACAGGATCGCCAGCGCAAAAGCGCCTTGGAGCTTTGCGAGCGCTTTCTTTACCGCCGTCACAGGATCGGCCCCTGCCTTGAGCTCTCTGTCTAGAAGCTGGACGACGGTTTCCGTATCGGTCTCGCTCTCAAAGACGGCGCCGTCATGCTCCAGCTCTTCGCGCAGCTCGCGGAAGTTCTCGATTATGCCGTTGTGAACGGCAGCGACGCGCGCGGTGGCGTGGGGGTGAGCGTTCCGCTCGACGGGCTTGCCGTGCGTGGCCCACCTGGTATGCCCGATGCCGCAGCCTCCGAAGAGGGGAGCGCTGGCAAGCCGGCGTTCAAGCGCGCCAAGCTTGCCCTCGGCGCGGCGGCGCGTCAGGACGCCGTTCTCAAGCGTTGCGACGCCAGCGGAATCGTAGCCCCGGTATTCCAGCCGGCGCAGCGCTTCGACAAGCCGGGGTGCAGCAGGTTCCTTGCCTACAATGCCAATGATTCCGCACATCTTGGATTCGCTTTCCCTTCCGGCCGAATCAGGGCCGCTAGCGGTGCTAGATGTGGCTTAGCCGAAGCCGGCGCCAGAGCCAATTCAAAGAGTGCTACAAACTATATCAAAGAAAGGTTAAGCCTCACGCCGGACTTTCGCCGGTACGTCACCTTACGGCAAGCTGCTTCAGAATAACATTTCTTTCTAATATCGGGGTCCAGGGGGCTAGCCCCCTGGCCTTCATTCTGATGGCTTATCGCTTTTCGCCCCCTGCTGGGCGGCCTCGTGCCGGGCGCGCGTGCGCTTGGCCCAATCCTCGCGCGTAACTTGGGGCGGGCGCGTGACGGCAAGCGCGTGATCCGGCACATCCCGGCCAATCACGCTGCCGGAACCGACATAGGCGCCGTCGCCGATGCGCACAGGCGCCACCAGCGAGCTGTTCGAGCCAATGAACGCGCCGGCGCCGATCACGGTCTTATGTTTCTTGTAGCCATCGTAATTGCAGGTGATGGTTCCCGCGCCGATATTGGCCTTCTCTCCGACCTCCGCGTCGCCGATATAGCTGAGGTGGTTGGCCTTCGCGCCGGCTTTCACTTCGGAGTTTTTGATTTCGACGAAATTGCCGATGTGAGCACCCTTGCCGATCCGCGCGCCGGGGCGCAACCGGGCGAACGGGCCAACAATCGCACCCGCCTCGATGACCGCACCTTCGATATGGCTGAAGGCCTTCACCGTAACGCCGTCGCCTATCACGGTCCCCGGCCCGAAAAATACATTGGGCTCGATCAAGACATCCTGTCCCGTGACCGTGTCGTGGGCGAAGGTTACGGTTTGAGGCGCGATCAGAGGTCGCGCCGCCGTCCATCGCGCGGGTCCGCAGCCGCTCTTGCATGATGGCCTCGGCCTCAGCCAATTGCGCGCGCGTGTTCACGCCGCGAACCTCGTCCTCCCCGATCGGGACGAACGCCACACGATGGCCCCCGGCGCGAGCGAGTTCCACGGCATCGGTCAGATAGTATTCCTGGGCCTTGTTCTTATTGCCGATGCGGCCGAGCAGGTCCAAAAGGATATCGCCGCGGAACGCCACGATGCCGGAGTTGGACAAAGTGATGCCGCGTTCCTCAGGCGTGGCGTCTTTCTCCTCCCGGATGGCTACTAGCTCGCCGCCTTCGGTAATAAGCCGGCCGTAACCCTTGGGATCTTTGGCGTTGAAGCCCGCCACCACCACGCTGGCGCCGCTTTCGAGCCCCTGGGCAATCGCCTTGAGGCTTTCCGGCGTGACAAGCGGAGTATCACCATAGAGGACGAGGACGGAGCCGGTCTCGCCTTCCAGGGCCTCGCGCGCCATGAGCACGGCGTGTGCTGTCCCCAAGCGCTCTTTCTGTTCGAAAAACCGTGTTTCAATGGGCGTGTGGAGTTTGTGGAAGCCCGCGGCCTCAGGCGGGATCACAGCCGAGCACCGGACAGCGCCCGCCGCCGCCGCGGCCTGCAGCACATGCGCCACAAGCGGCGCCCCGGCCAGCGGATGCAGCACTTTCGGGATCGCCGATTTCATCCGGGTCCCCTGCCCTGCCGCCAGCACTACTGCGTGAAATCCAACCATTCGTTTCAAGCCTCTTGAAGGATGCGAGCCTGCCGGTTGCTTAGAGCGCGTGGGGTGCCGTGTCAAAAGCGAAAGCATCTTTCTGTTAATACCGGGGATCAAAAGCTGACACTTGGAACCGGTCCATGTTCCCTATTGGGCAGCAACAGGCGTGGAGGAAGCCGCCCGCATGATAGCGTTTAAACACTTTCACATTATCGGAAGCTTATCGTTGTTGTAAACTACTGGTACTAGACAATATTCGAATAGATGTATTGTGCCGTCTTAGTTGTAAAGCGCGAATTCTTGCTAATACGTACGGCCCGGCGTATTCTGGCGGCCGGAGAAATACCATATCCGAACTGGAGTCGTCTATGAGCCAAGTCCAAGTCGACCAGAAAAACTATCAGATGCCGCCGGAGGATGGGTTTAGCGTCGCATACTTTCTCACCGTCGCCGACGTCGAACGATCGGCTCGATTTTACGAAAAGGTCTTCGGAGGCCGCATTCTGAGCTTAGGCGACAGCAGCGGCGCGCCGGGCTACATCCAGATCGCGAACACCTGGCTTCTCGTCAACCCCGGGGGCGGTCCGACACCCGACAAACCATCGGTAACGCTGAGCGTCCCGGACCCCGATCATTTAAGCAGCTTTATGAATATCCGCGTCGCAAATATTCAAGCGTGCTACGAACTATGGCGAAGCCGGGGAGCCGAGTTTATCACAGAGCCAAAGGAGAAGTACGGCGAGACGCGCTGCTACATTCGCGATCCTGATGGTTATATTATAGAAGTTGGGCAACGCAAGCCGGACTTCACTTACGCCTAAACAGCTCGGCAAGTTAGATCATCCGCGGCCGGCGTCGCCGCTTAACGCGTCGCGGCTCCGCGCATGGCCGATTGCCCCAGCCGGAGTGAAATTATGAAAACTGGAAACTTCCTGGCAGCCGCGGCGGCGTTGATTGTTGGTCATCCCGCGTGGGCCAACTTGCTAGATTCGACGTCCGCGACAACGGCCTATCACCGCATGACGGTTAATGGCACCGGCGTTTTCTATCGCGAAGCAGGTCCAAAGGACGCGCCAGCCATTGTGCTCCTGCACGGTTTCCCCTCTTCCTCGCGCGAGTTCGATACGCTCATCCCATTGCTCGCGACACGCTATCATCTGATAGCGCCGGATTTTCCAGGATTCGGTCAGAGTGACGCTCCGCCACCATCATCGTATGCGTACACTTTTGACAATTTGGCCAGGACGACCAACGACCTTCTCGATCAACTCGAGATCGGCAAATATATTTTCTACCTTCACGACTATGGCGGACCGGCCGGTTTCCGCATAATCTCGGCGCATCCGGAGCGCCTGCAGGCGCTTATCATCCAGAATGCCAATGTCTACGAGGAAGGGCTGGGCACGAAGTGGGCCGGCATTGCGCAATATTGGGCCGATCCGAAAGCGCACCCTGAAGTGTTCGACGCGTTCGTGTCGCTCAAGGCGACGGAACAGCGTCACACGCTTGGCACCTCGCATCCCGAACGCTACAACCCAGACACCTGGACGGACGAGTATGCCCACCTGTCGAGACCCGGCCAACGTGAGATCCAGGCCGGTCTGCTGTACGACTACCGGACAAACGTCGCCTGTTACCCGGCGTGGCAAGCATGGTTGCGCGAGCACAAGCCCCCGGCTTTGGTGGTCTGGGGACGGAACGATCCCTCGTTCATCGCCCCCGGTGCGGAGGCGTTCAAGCGCGATCTGCCGGACGCCGAAATCCACCTGCTCGACGCCGGGCATTTTGCCTTAGACGAGAAGAACGACGACATCGCGAGGCTTATTCTTGCGTTCTTGGCCAAACATTCCCTGTAGGCCGGGCTAATGCGTAAATTTCATAAGCGCGGTTCGAGCAGTAAATCGGCAACGCCTTCAGATGACCGGCCGCTCGGCATATTTGATGGAGAAGGGCAGTCACAAATGTATGGCGCCCCGTCGGTCCGCCTGAGATGAGCAGCACCCGAGGCAGAAAGAATCAGAGAGGTGACGATGAAGTCCGACAGGGATGGTATCAACCCAGAGGCCAAGCCAAGCGGAACGGGTTGCGTCGAATGCTTGGCTGTGGGCGGATGGTGGTTGCATCTTCGTAGATGCGCTGAATGCGGTCACATCGGCTGCTGCGATAGTTCACCAAATCAGCATGCATCGAAACATCACGCCGCTACGGGTCACCCGATAATCACGAGCTTCGAGCCGGGCGAGCGTTGGTTTTACGACTATCGTACGGAAGAATTCGTCACCGGCCCTAAGCTTCCCGCTCCTCACGCGCATCCGTTGGATCAACCGGCGCCGGGACCGGAAGGTGCGGTGCCTTCAAACTGGCAAACGCTGCTTCACGAATAGGTGCGGCATTTTGGTTTCGGCACCCGTAGCGGGCGCCAAGCCATAGATGACGGCCGCTAGGCCAGGATTTCCATGCGAAGCCCCCTCGCGTCGAGCGGCGGCGTTTCGGGAAACCGGATCGCCTCGCCCCTCAGAATGCGGGCCGCCGTCCAGGCGCAGGCGCAAGCGTCGAGAAAATCGTCCGGTCCCGCTTCCACCCTACGCGAAACGCTGCGCAAGAAATCTTCGGAATATCCCTGTGCCATGAGAAGGGCCCGGCGGTAATCGAGCCCCGGCGCGTGGGGACGGCCGCGGCGCTTCTTGGGTTCGTGCAGGGAATCGCGCCCGTTCATGAGGAAAAACGCCACCTCGGGATGGCACTCGAGGAGGCGCGACTGCAAAGCGGGCGTCATTAAGCCGTCTATCTCCCGGATTTTTGGGAAAAGATGAAACATCTGCTTGGAGATTTTGCGCGGCGGCTCGGAAGCCGCGAACGCCGCTGCGCAGGCGGCAACGTAATCCCGTTCGTAAACCGCCGTGCGGGCAGGAACTGAGAATACGGCAGCTGCGCGCTTTCCCAGAACTTTGCGCGCAGCGCTATCGCAGCCTCGCTCTGCGCCGGAGACGCGTTCCGGCAACCCGATAGGGATGTCGATTGCGATCGCCTGGGGTGTGCGAGGGTGGCTCAGGATTTCTCCAACGGTTTTGGCTACGAGCAGTTGCTCCTCAAAGGGTAAATCGGCTTGCCTTATGACGCAGAGCCAGCCGCCCCGGCATCCGTCCACACCCGCGACCGCCGCACTCATGGCGCTGCTTCAAGTGCTTGCAATGGCGTAAGCGCAGCCAGCAGCGGCGGTTGCTTTGCCCACATCGCCTGCGTCTCGATCAGCGCCAGCTCAGCGCGCCCTTTGCTGGCCTCCAGAACCAGGCTCGTCGCGGCCGCGGCTGCTTGAAGCGCAACCATATTGGAAAAGCCGTTCAGCCTGTGGGCGAGGAGAATAGCTGCGAAAAAATCTCCGGTTCCGCGGGCATGCACCGCTTCGCGCGGAGCCACAGCCGCAGCAGCTCTGCCGGGTTCGACAAGGATGTTGGCCAGCATCTCGGGCGCGCCGGCTGGGGCCGAGGTGACCACCACGGCCGGTCTCCACAGGGACCGCGCAGCATCCACAGCTGCTGCTGCATCGGGAATGGCACTTCCCGAAAGCCAGCCAAGCTCGAAGCGGTTCGGCGTTACGATATCGGCTAGGGGCACCAGCCTCTTGCGGATCGCGCGCGCCGCCGCTTCGCTAACGTACATTCCGGCAGGATCGTCGCCGATGATCGGATCGCAAAGGTAAAGCGCGTTGGGATCGAGCGCCTTGATCCACGCCTCGCAAAGCGCCGCGTGCTCCCCCGAGGGAATATAGCCCGTGAGGATCGCATCCACGCCTGCAAGCCAGCCATTGCTCCAGACCGCGCCAAGCATCGCATCGAGCTGGCCAGGATCGATGGGCTCCCCTGCTATGGCCCTATATCCGGGCCTGTTCGATAGCAGAACGGTTGGGAGGCTCAACACCTCGTGCCCCATGCGCTGCAACACGAACGCGGCGGTGGAATTGCCGACATGGCCGTAGACGACTTGCGATGATATGGATAACACCTTCGCCATGTGCAGCGCCGTTCCGCCTGGGTTCGTGGCATATTAGCGGTTTTTCCAGCGGCGCTAGGGAAAATGCGCCAAGTGAAGGAGATCGACGATGAGGCCCCGCCGCAGTGTACTTTATATGCCCGGTTCAAACGCCCGCGCGCTCGAAAAAGCGAAGACACTGCCGGCCGACGCGCTGATCCTCGATCTGGAGGACGCGGTAGCACCCGACGCGAAGGAAGTGGCACGAAACCAGGTGTGCGAGGCGGTTAAGGCCGGAGGCTTCGGGCCGCGCGAGGTTGTTATCCGCGTCAATGGCCTTGCCACGCCTTACGGCCTATCCGACTTTTCGGCCGCTCTGGAGGCTAAGCCGGACGCAATTCTGATCCCCAAGGTCGAAACGCCGGAAGATTTGCAGCACGCGCGGAAAAGCGCGCCTTCAGATTGCACAATTGTGCTTTGGGCGATGATCGAAACGCCGCTCGCTATTCTCAACCTGAAAGAGATCGCGCAGGCAGCCGCCTCGGCGGAGCTGCCGCTTACCTGCTTTGTGCTGGGCACGAACGACCTCATCAAAGCCACGCGCGCGCAAGCGCAGGCGGACAGGCTGCCGCTTCTCGCATGGCTATCGCTCACCGTCGCGGCGGCACGCGCCTTCGGCTTGACCGCCGTTGACGGCGTTTTCAACGCGATCCAGGACGAGCCGGGCTTCCGCGCCGAGTGCGCCCAGGGCCGCGCGCTTGGCATGGATGGAAAGACGCTCGTCCATCCGAGCCAGATCGCGCCCTGTAACGAAGCGTTCTCGCCGTCACCGGAGGAGATCGCCGCCGCCCGCAAGATCGTGGATGCGTTCGCCCTGCCTGAAAATCAGGGCAAAGGGGCCATCAGCCTCGAAGGCCGAATGGTCGAGCTTCTGCACGCTGAGATCGCACAGCAGACGCTCGCCATGGCCGAGGCCATCGCCGCGAAGGGGTGATACCGCCTTTTGTCATGGCCGCACTTGATGCGGCCATCCAGGATAATCAATGCATTCAGCAGTCTAAGTGGACGGCCGGGTCAAGCCCGGCCATGACCGTCGCGGGGTAGATCAGCCCTTCTCGCGGAAAATCTTGTCCAGGACCTTGGCAAGCCGGGGTGCGTCGTGCCGGGGAGAACCGTCGGAAGCGGCCACATCCGCCAAAACCAGCCGGGCGCCGAGCGCTGATGCAGCCTTCCGCAGCTTCGCGGGGTCGTCCACCACCGAGGTATCGGCCAGGACCGCGTCGAGCCGGAGAGACGGGGCGTGGAGGCGGAGCACCTCCAAATGCTTTTGCGGGGAAAAGCCCGCCGTCTCCCCGGCCTGGGGAGCCAGGTTGAGGATGACCAGGCGGCGGGCTTTGGTCGCGTGCAGGGCCTTGGCCAATTCCGGCACCTTGAGGTGCGGGAGCACGCTGGTGAACCACGAACCGGGGCCGAACACCACCCAATCGGCGCCGTGAATGGCCTGGATCGCTTCCAGCGGCACCGGCGGGTCCGATGGAATGAGCGAGATGGCGCGCACCTGGCCGGAAGTGAGCGCGCAGGCCACTTGCCCGCGCACGGTGGCGGTCGCGCCGTTTAGCTCCACCTCCGCCTCGATGTCGAGCGGAACCGCGGCCATCGGCAGTACCCGGCCATGCGCGCCGAGCAGCCGTCCCATCCAATCCAACGCGCGCACGGGATCGTCCATCAACTCCCAGAGCGCCACGATGAGAAGATTGCCGGCCGCATGGCCATGCAATTCGCCCTCGCTCGTGAACCGGTGCTGCACCAGCCGTTGGCAGGTCTGCCCCCACTCGTCATCGCCGCACAGCGCGGCCAGCGCCATTCGCAGGTCGCCTGGGGGCAGCACGCCCAGCTCGCGCCTGAGCCTGCCACTGGAGCCGCCGTCGTCCGCCACAGTCACAATCGCCGTCACCTCAGAGATGACCCTCCGGAGCGCCGACAGCGACGCGTATAATCCATGACCGCCTCCCAGGGCGACGGCTTTCAGCGCCGGTGAACCCTCACTCACTCGCGGCCTACATCGCGGTGGTTCACCTGCACTTCAATGCCGCGCTCACGCAGCCTGTTACCCAGCTCTTCCGCAATGGCGACGCTGCGGTGCTTGCCCCCCGTGCAGCCCACGGCCAGTGTGGCGTAGGTCTTGCCTTCGCGGCTGTAGCCCTCGGCCACAACTCCTAACAGTTCCGCGTAGCCGTCGAGGAATTCCTTCGCGCCGGGCTGTCCTAGAACGTACTCCCGGACGGGCGCGTCGAGCCCGCTCAATGGGCGAAGTTCCGGAACCCAGTGCGGGTTAGTCAGGAAGCGGCAGTCCACGACGAGGTCGGCATCGGCCGGCAGGCCGTTCTTGTAGCCGAAGGAGACCACGCTCATCATCAGGCCGGGACGCTGCTCGCCCGCGAAGCAGGAGACGATTTTTTCACGGAGCTCGTGCACGTTGAGCTTGGAGGTGTCGATCACAAGGTCGGCGTTGGCCCGGACCTCCCGCAGAATATCGCGCTCCCGTTCGATGCCGTCCGCCAGGCGTCCGTCAGCCTGAAGCGGGTGCGGGCGGCGCACATTCTCGAACCGGCAGATCAGCGCATCGTCATTGGCCTCCAGAAAAAGTACCTGGACCCCCATGCCGCGGGCATCCAGCTCCTCAATGGCCGCGTTCAGGTCGGACGTGAAGGCCAGCGACCGAACATCCACGACCGCGGCTACTTTACCGGCGGCCAAGTTGACCCTCCCCGCCTCCTCTGCCAGCGAGAACAGCAGCCCAGGCGGCAGGTTGTCGATCACGAACCAGCCAAGGTCCTCCAGCGCTTTCGCCGCGGTGCTCCTGCCGGCGCCGGACATGCCGGTAACCAGCACGAACGCCCGCTCATTGATCTGGTTCATCATTGCCCTGACATTGCAGCCATCGCAAGCCTACTGCAGCCCTGCCGCCTTGCGCACACAGGCCTTTGCCTCCTCAAATTCGGCCTCGAATCCGGGTTTCGCAAAGAGCGCATCAACAATCGCTGCCCCATAAAGCTTACCTGCCTCCACATCGCTACGGAAATGCACACCTGCAACCATGCGGTCGTGAGCGTAATCGTTGATGCGCGCGTAAAGTGCCACTTTCTTCTCCGGCATCATCTCCGCGAGAAGGAAGCCAACCGTCGCACCATACGTCGCGTGGCCGGATGGATAGGAAAAGCTCGCGTCCGGTTTCGCCTCTTGCACGGGATGGAGCGTGTTGCCGCGAGTCAAGAATGGGCGAACCCTGCAGAACGTGTCCTTGGCTGCATCCACGGCAGCCTTTTCCTCCTTGTGGCGCTTCTTGAAGAAGCGCTTGCACGCTTGAAGCGCGTCTGCATCGAAGCCGATCCCCGTTCCTTCGAGGAACCGGGGGAGCGATCTCTCGGTATCGCTCGCTGCGTGCGCTGCCTGCTCTGGCGTGCGGGACTGTTCCAGCGCCTCCAGCTCCGCAAGCTCGGCCTTTGTCTCTTCGCATGCCTCGCAAGGCGGAGGCTGAAGCAGGCTCACAAGCGGCTCGTCCGAACGGCCCGCGCATTCGTGTGCCAGCAGGGTTGGAGGAAGGGCGATTAGAAAAAGTGCCGCGAGCCAAACCGCTCCAAATGCCGAATTCATCTTCGCCGTCATGAACCGTCTCCTCCGCAACCCGAATACCGCATTCTTAGTGCTGGCCCTGCTCCCGTTGCAAGCCGCGTCTTTTGGGCCACAACCCGTAGTAGACAATGATTGCCTCTAGGGGTTGTCCCGTAGATTGCCACACTCTTTAGTTGCAGCGGCGAATGCCGGGGGCTAGCTTTACTTAAAGTTTTCTCTGCAATTCGGGGCAACCAATGATTGTAATTGTCGATGAACGCGAAACCGTATTGAACGGCTACACTTCGTGGTTCTGCCGCGAAGGCGTCTCCGCTACCGGGCTTGCGCCTCACGATTTCCGGCAGTGGGTGAAGACGGCGCCCCAGCCGGACATTGGCGCGGTGGAAGCGTTTCTGCTCGGGGATTTCCAAAACCGGGAGGACGTTCCGGTCAAGATCAAGTCCCGTTCGGCGGCAGCGGTCATCGCCATGAACGACACGAAGTCGCTGGACGATACGCTGGTGCTCTTCGCGGCGGGGGTTGACGATGTCGTCCGCAAGCCGGTGCATGTGCGCGAAATCCTAGCCCGGATCAAAGCCATAAGCCGGCGCGTGCAGCAAGAAGGTCAGCCCGCGGTTTCCGGCCGGATCAGGGTGTTTTGGGATGGGCGGGACCCGGAAATCGACGGCGAGCCTTTGCCCCTGCCGAGGCGCGAGCGCAGAATTCTCGAATATCTGATGTCGAACAAGGGCCGCCGCGTCACGAAAACTCAAATCTTCAATTTCGTTTATGGGTTGTTCGACGACGGCATCGACGAGAACGTGATCGAAAGCCACATCAGCAAACTTCGCAAGCGCCTGCGCCAGAGGCTCGGCACGGACCCGATCAATTCGCAGCGCTTTCTCGGCTACCGCCTCACGCAGGAATGTGCGGAGTAAAGCTCCGCCAGCAGTTTGGCGAGATCGAAGTGGAGAATTGGGGGGTGGCAGGCCGCTGCGTTCAGTTGACCCTTACCGGTTCCCGGAGGTTTAAAATAGCTTTATGTCCGGGAAGCCAAACGGTGATGTGCGAACCAATCCAAGGATGAGCGCACCTCGGCCGCCAAGCGGTGTCCCGCGTGGAGGCCAGGTAGAGATGGGGAATTCCTCTCGGGCATTAAACGCTCTGCCTTCGCTCAACCAATTAGGGATTGGCTTCATGCCTTCCGGCCGGTGCGGCGGGTCTCTCCTTCCCAAAGTCCCATCGCTTGTAACCGGTTCTTTTTCGCCCCAAGACGGGCGCGCTAGAATGTGCTGTCCTTGGAGATCGGGTAGGCGTTCCGCGTGCTGGGGAACCGCGTCCTGGAACTTGCATTGGAGAGCAATAGCCAACCGTTGCTTTTTGTGCACAACTGTAAGCAATAAATCGCGAAAAAAAAGCAAGTGGCCATTTAGGGCTTCTATCCCCTGTCAAATGACCGTAACGCTTTAGGCCGGTATCGGGAGATTGAGCGCGGGGGGGGATGAGCGCGGGCCGAGGCGCCCAGCTTTGAGGTTTTACCTTACGTCCGCAGGAGTCAATGAGAGGGGCTACTTCCATCGATGATGGCATCGGCATGTCTCCTTGCTTTTGCGAGCGCTATTGCTTTGACAGTCGCGGCAAACGCCGGCGTGGCGGACGGCATCGTGAGTTCCTGCCGCCCCGACTACCATCGGATATGCTCCGCGGTCCCACCGGGCGACGGGCGCGCGGCGCACTGCCTACTCGATCACCAAGCAGAGCTTTCGCCAAACTGCCTGCAGACCCTCAAGATCGCTTCCGCGGTTGAAGAGTGCGGGCCGGACTATCGGCGCTTATGTCCCGGCGTGCCAACGGGGCGGAAGGCGCTTCTATGCCTTGCCGATTGAATATCTACTCCTAGTTGCCCGTCGTGTTGTCGGCGATAGTCTCCACTACGTGCATGGCTACAATGCGTCGCTCGGTAAACGCCACGTCGTTCCATCCAGATATCGCTCCTGTAGCCCTATTTGGGTCCCACCCCTTACACGGCCGGTCCGAGTTACGATGGCGGTCATGCGTACGGAAACATGACGCAGGGGGGCCAAGCTTTCGACGGCTATGGCTACGTGCCTGGCCCTGGCTATAGCGGCCGCGATCTCGAGGATGCCTGCAATCTGAACGCTAAGGCCTTAAGGCCGCCGAGCACACGGCCCTTGCCGGTAAGCGGCAGCGGCGCCAAGACAAAGCAGCCACGAAAAAAGCGCAACAAGGTCCAGCGCCTTCAACTGGCAATGGCAATCCAGCCAGTGGGAGCGGCCCATGAGAATGCGCTCCCCGGTCAGGCTGGCGCGAATCCAATGTAGCGGCGAAGCACCGGCCAGAACGGGAAGACCGCGGAAACAGTGCGAAGCCAGCCTCGGACAGTCGAACCAGACACCTTGCGGAGCGCCGCCCAGCCTCGAGATAAAGCTCGAAGAATCGGCGGCTGCTTTTTTGGGCCTTTAAATTTTGGAATCTGGCCCACTTGTCCGGTTGCCGCCATTCTTAGCTCTTTCTATAGGAGCTCCGAAAGGGGGCGAGCTGCTCGCATGTGTTGCTTGTCCAAAAGGCACTTACGTAGCGCCCGTGGCATGGTAAAAAGCGAGAAGGTAAACACGGCGGGAGTAAAATGCGCTTTTTGCACCAAGACGCGAATTTTTGGCGTTTAAAGCCAAAAAAAGAGATTCCTGGAAATCCGTTAATTATCTTTTTGGGCTTCCGTTAACCGGAAATCTTAATCCAAGATGCGGCCGCGCGTCCGTGCACCTTGGGTCTGCCTAGGATGCCGGTGCGAAAAACGCACGACATATCAGCTTGTTATCTCCATTCACCCATCCGTAAGGCGCTATCGGCTATGATCGAGTCTCAACAAAACTGCGTTGGCCGTTAGGAAATTTATGCCTCCGGACTGCACTTTGGCCTTGCCCCGCTCGTCAAAAATTGAACGCTCCAGCGCTTCAACGGCAGCCGGGTGTGCCCAGATTGTAGCTTATAAAGCCGCGCGCCCATCGAACCCCGCGCAACCAGGAAGCCCAGATGGCACTCTTTTTCAAAAGCAAAGCCGCGATGCCCGATCCGAAGAACGCGCTACCCGGCCGCCCGAACCCGATCCCAACCGCGAGCACGCATTTCGTGAACGGCGCCCCGCTCAAAGGGCCATACCCGGAGGGTAGCGAAATCGCCATGTTCGGCCTTGGCTGTTTTTGGGGCGCGGAGAAGGTTTTCTGGAACGTGCCTGGCGTACTCGTCACAGCCGTCGGCTATTCCGGCGGTTACACGCCCAATCCCACCTACGAAGAGGTTTGCAGCGGGCAGACGGGCCACAACGAGGTTGTGCGCGTCGTCTTCGACCCCAAGAAAATCGGCTATAGCGAGCTACTGAAGGCATTTTGGGAGGCGCACGATCCAACTCAGCTCATGCGCCAAGGCAACGACGTAGGCACGCAATATCGCTCGGGCGTCTACACCTATTCGGAAGATCAGGCCTCCGAAGCCCGCTCCTCCAAGGAAGCCTATCAGGCGGCCCTCACCTCCCGCGGTTACGGCGCCATCGCCACCGAAATCGTGCCGGCGGGCGAATTTTACTTCGCTGAGGATTACCATCAGCAATATCTGGCAAAGAATCCCCGCGGCTATTGCGGGCATGGCGGCACTGGGGTCAGCTGCCCCATCGGAGCCGGCGCAGGCAGAGCGGCCTAGAGCGCTTTGGACGCGAGCGAGATCATAATCGCTGCGATTCCCGCGCCCTCAGAAGTTCGCTGCGCCTTGTCCTGCGGACTTTGCGGTGCAACCAGGCAAAGGCTGGCGCTGCCAGCCAAAGCGCCCCAGAGGAGGCACAGCGCCGCCGTTTGCCGCCAGTTCGTTAGTAACCGCCTAAACATCTTCCAGCCCTACGCTACAAAATCTCCTGCTATTACAACCGATTAGAAAGGCGATACAACTCATACGTGAGAAGAGGCTTAATAGGTTGTATTTTTCCCTTTTAAACAGCTATAGGTTGTGGTAAACAAACTCCGCTCCGCTTCAGTTTAATAGGGGTTTGTATGATTGTTGAGTCGTGCGGAAACAAAACTTTATTGCGTAGCTGGAGCCGGCAAGGGGGGTTTTTCTACAGAGCGGAGCGCCTCTGACCCTTCGGGTTCAACCCCTTGCCGGACAACTACTGCCCCGCCACGCTCAGGCGGTGCCGGGCGCTCGCGTGGCGCTCCGGTCTTTAATTTCTCCCTCTAAGTCCGCCGATCAACAACTTCCCCCTTAAGGCCGGGAAAAGCATGCTCGCATGCTGCGCTGCGCCTTGAGCAGGATTCGCAAAAACAGTCGAAATCACAGGCGCCGGATAACCCATCCATGCATGAAAACCTGATTCTTTTTGCGATCTCTGGCCTATTTCTTGCCGGTATTATCAAGGGTGCAACTGGGATCGGTTATTCCTCTTGCGCTCTTCCATTCTTGGCGGCTGCCCTCGACCTAAAAGCTGCCATTGTGCTGCTCGTCGTTCCGGCCATGGCTAGCAATGTTGCGGTATTGTTCACAACAGGCTCCCTGGAACGCGCGCTCAAGAAATTTTGGCCCCTTTATCTTTCTACACTGCCCGGCATTCTTGGCGGCGTCAGTCTGCTCATGCTGGTCGATAAGCGCATCCCCACGCAGATACTGGGCGTGATTATCACTGCCTACGCGATCCAGGCGTGGCTCAAGCCTTCGTTCGTGTTGCAGCCCAGAATTGCGCAGGCCGCGCAAGTACCGGTAGGGCTACTGAATGGCCTACTAACGGGGTTCACGGGTTCCCAGGTCATGCCGCTCATGCCGTACATGATGTCCTTGAAAATGGACGCTGGACTTTTCGTGCAGGCGGTGAACATCGCCGTTGTGATCGCCTCGCTGTTTCTCGGATTTGGCCTGTGGGCCACCGGCGCGATGGCGGCTCCTGATTTGGGCCTCTCTGTCTTGGCTGTGGCCCCCGCGCTATTCGGAGTTCGCCTCGGAACCTGGTCGAGGCAGCATATTCCCCCAGCGCATTTTCGCTCCATCGTGCTCGCAGTGCTGCTGCTTATAGGCGTGTCGCTGTTTCTGCGCGCGTAAGAACGCTACAAGGGCGCCCTGCAGCCTTATTTTCTCTGAAACCTTCCGCCAAAAGCTTTGGGGATTGTAAGCCTTTGATCGAATTGGAGCGGGCGAGGCGATTCGAACGCCCGACCCTAACCTTGGCAAGGTTATGCTCTACCCCTGAGCTACGCCCGCTCTGTTGCCGGTCCAACTTTATTACGCAAATTCAGATGGGATGCAAGCCTTCTTCTCCACCCGCTGCAATGCCTTCTGTACAGGGTTTTGGCCTCGGGCGCGCTAACCACCCATAAGCTGGCAAGAGCGGAAGCGAAGCGAGTATGGGTTTACCAAAAAGGACACTGAGTTCCCATTGTCGCCAAAATTGGCGCTAATGTCTCCAGGAAACCGCGGCTACGGTGGAGATTACGTTTCGCCTTACGGGCCACAAAAACCAGTCTGGGCTAATGTTACGGGCGTATCCGTTCCTGCTTGGCCAGTGTTTTAACAAAACCTGGCCCGGCCATTAGACAGCAATTCCTAAGGAACCTTCATGTCAGTTAGATCACGCGGGTTGGCGGTAGCAATTTTATTGACTGTTCCCCTGTGCTATTCATCTTGTGTCGCCCAGGGCCGGAACTCGCCTGGTACCGCCAGCCAGAAAATAAACTACACACTGCAGGGAACGATTGCTGTGACCCCGTTCAAGAAGACGATAACGACCGTTTTCTGGGTTGGAGAGGCTGCAACTGCCGAAAACGGTTATATCGATAATTATGGAAGCTATTGGGACTCGAATTGGATGAAGCATTTTGGCGGTGTGGATTCCCCAACGCACCGCGATGGCTTTCTACCGGCTGCCTTCACTCCAAAGCAAAATCCGTTTTATGTCGCCTTACCGTTCGCAGAGGTGGACCAGGACGGCAACCTTAAGGACGCCGCGAAAAGGATCCCAGGATTCGCCGAGGGCAACGAACCGCTGACCAGAAACCGGTGGGTGGAAATCCGCTATAAGGGAAAATCGTGTTTTGCCCAGTGGCAGGATGTCGGGCCCAACGAAGAAAACGATTTCGATTGGGTGTTCGGCACGGCCAAGAAGCCAAAGAACCAGTTCGGCCTCAAGGCCGGGCTCGATATCTCTCCCGCTGCCGCGAGATTCCTTGGCGTCGAAGACAGCGCCAGGACAGAATGGCGTTTCGTGGATGCGGCTGACGTACCGGACGGGCCGTGGAAGGCGATTGTTACGCGTTAAAGACCGCCGGTTGTAGCCGTGGCCTTGCGCTCTAGCTTCCCCCAGCCCACGAGACGGCCCTGCAACGCCTTAAGCACCGATTTCGCCACGACATAGTACATGATCTGGCGGTAGCCGAAACGCTGCAAAATAAGCCACCACAAAAGGGAGCGGTCTTCTTTCTTTTCCAGCAGGAAAGCGATCCCCGCTGCCGTGAGATCGACAGCCATGAATGCAGCGTAGTAAGAAGCTGTCACCCATAGGTTGTCTGAATTATATTGATCGCCATGCTGCAGGTAGTCGGTCAGCGATCGTAGAAGCTGTACGATGAGCGCCAAATCGACCAGCGGGGAAACAAGCGCCAGAGCAATTTGGAAAAGCCAAACTTGTGGGAGCGCAACCAGCCCCAGCGCCCCGTACCGCGGGTTAAGGTTTACGCGCCGGTGCTTCCACATGCATTGAAGGGTGCCAAAGGCCCAGCGGAAGCGCTGCTTGGCGAGGCCCTGTATGGTGTCCGGCGCTTCTGTCCAGGCAACGGCCGATGCGTCGAATATTACTTTCTCGCCGGCGCGCTGGATCATGATGGTGAGATCCTGATCCTCTGCGAGCGTGTCAGCTGGGAAGCCTCCTAGCTCCACAATCGACTCCCGGCGCCACGCGCCGACCGCACCCGGCACCACGGTTATGCAGCCAAGAGCCGCAAGAGCCCGCCGCTCGAGGTTTTGAGCGGATATATATTCGAGCGCTTGCCAGCGTGTGAGCATGTTGATCCGGTTGCCAACCTTGGCATTTCCGGCAACAGCGCCGATTTTGGGATCGGTAAACCAGCGCACAAGTCTCGATATTGTCGACGGTTCGAATTGAGTATCGGCATCGAGCACCACAACAATGTCGCCCTTCGCACGCGCCAAGCCCAAATTGATCGCTCTTGCTTTGCCCCCGTTCCGGGTGGTGATGAGCTCTACGCGGGGATCTTCCGGGAAGCAGGTGCGCACCACATCCGAAGTGCCATCGGATGAGCCGTCATCGATGACGATAACGTTTAGGTTCTGGTGCGTGCTTGCAAGAATTTGGCGAACGGAGGCGCCGATCACTTTGGCCTCGTTATACGCTGGAATGAGCACCGATACGGAAAAGCCTTCCGCATCTGACGGCGTTAGACGCCTTTTCTCGCGTACGCGCCCAACCAGGGCCAGCCCGCACATCATCACCAGCCTGGCCACGCCCAGCCCTATTGCGAGAACGAACATCGAGGTGAGCAATTCCTCCAACCAGCTCATAGTGAAAAACACATAGCGGTTCACCAGGGGCGTCGCTTCCTCGGACGGGACCGGTGGCATCGCCTGATCTTTTGTCCAATTGGCAAGCGCGGACACGGTGACGAAGTCGAAGCCCCTGCCGCGCATCTCATCGATAACCCTCGGCAGCGCCGCCACTGTCCGCCAACGCTCGCCTCCGCCATCATGCAGCAAAATGACCTGTCCCCGCTTCTCGGGATCGGGGTTCGTCGCCTCTGCGATAACGGTCTTCACGATGTCGTCCGGGGTAACTTTGGCCTGCCAATCGTCCGGATCGACCTTCAATCCAACGGTAAGATAGCCTAGCCGCTCAGCGACCTCCATCGGTGCGATCTCTTGAGCGGTGGAAGGTTCAGCGTCCCCAAAATAGGGCGGCCTGAAAAGCCTGGTCGAGCGCCCGGTCAGCGCTTCGATCAGACGCTGCGTCGCATTCAGCTCGAGGCCCGCCACGCTGTCGGGAGTTTCGCCCAAATTGGGATGCGTAAAAGTGTGGTTACCGAGCTCATGCCCTTCTGCCAAGATGCGCTGGACCAGCCTTGGATTGGCAGCGCCGTTTTCTCCGATGATAAAAAAGGTAGCGTGAACGCCCTTCTCTTTCAGGATTTCGAGAACTTTTGGCGTCCACTCGGCGCTGGGGCCATCGTCGAATGTAAGGGCGAGCTTCCCTGGCTTATCGCCGCCGCGGCGGATCACGAAGGAGGCCGGCATTTTCGTATAAGTCTCGCCGGTAACCGTTGCATTCGCATCGTCAACCTTGAAGGTCCGGGCGCCTGCAGACGGCTCCGCCGCGATCTGTAAGATTTCTCCCTGTCCTATGAAGTTCACGTCGTTCGTCGGTGTGATCGTGGCAAGCGAGGCCGGCGGCGGTGCGTTGTAAGTGCGAGGAAGGATCGACCAAATCGAGGGGTCCTCTGCGCCGAGCCGCCAAAGCGCGTAACCGGCCGGGCGGTATCTGTCGGCCGCCCGCAGGTGATTGTAAGCCGTCACCGCATCGAGGAACCAAACCCGGTGCGTCTTGCCCGCGTCGCCATAAGAATAGCGCGGATTGAGCGTTTGAGGGTCGAACTCGATGGTTGCTTTCGCGTCCCGGGCGGTCAGCATCACCTCCTGAAAGGTAATGTCGTCGGCCATCGCTCCGCCTTCGGTCCAGTCGTACCCGTAATTGCCCACCGCTATGATGGTGTGAGCCGGATCGAGGTCGCGCATCCGGGCCGCAAGACGGGTCGAAAACCAGGATTGCGAGCCGACCGGTCCCGGATCGCCCGAAGACCAATGCTCGTCATATCCCATGAGCATAATGTAGTCGCAGTATTTTGCGTATGCCTTGTAGCTCCAGGACGGATCGTCGAACGGCGCAGCCACCGTGACCAGCCAGCCCCTCGGCTTGAAGGCCGCGCTCAACTCTGAGAGGAACGCGAGCACATCCTTGTGGGCGGTGTCCGGAAACTGCTCGAAATCGATGGTAGCGCCTTGAAGATTATTGGTTTCTATAAACTTTACGATGCCCTCGATCCGGTCGCGTCTCTTCGCGGGGTCGGCAAGCATCCGCGCAAGTCCAACGCCATCCCATTGATAGGCGGAGGAGTTTTGGATCATGGCCAGAATTGCGGCGGAAGGCTTTTCCCGGCGGATAAGCTCCAGCGCTTTGTCATCCATCGTGACCTTGAGATCCATGTCGTCGCCAAGGAGGTAAAGCCAGCTCGCGACCACCCAGTCGAGGTGCTGGACGTTGTTCCTAAGCGAGGCGTAGCTGCTGTCGTCCCAGTTCGCGTAGAAACCGATTGTGAGCGGCTTTTCGGGCCGCGGGGCTACTGCTTTCCCGCCCTTTGCCCTGGCGGCTGCCATCGCAAGAGGATGCACCGAAAATGCGAAACTCTTCTTGCGCGCTTGAGCCTTCCTGGCGAGGTTGCGCACCGACGGCAGCAGATGCTGGATTTTCGCAACATCGTTTAGCATCGAGTAGCGCAAGGCAGGCGATGGCCTGAGTGTTTCGGGGAACGAGCGGAAGAAAAACAGGCTCGAAAGGAATACAACACCCGCAACTGTGCTCATAACGGCAAGCGTCCACGCCACGCGGGATACGCGCGCAGCGCGCTTGTTCTTAGGATCGAAGAAGATCGGGTGTTGAATCATTCTGCTCTGCAAGGCCGGATTTTAGCTTTCATTAACCACGGCTAGAAGCGCGGCATGGCGGAGGGCCGGATCGCAGAACCCGGTTTTCCAAGCTGCCTGCTGAGGGACAATCAGGAGCCCAGAAAGAGTTTTCTTTTCCAGCTCCAAACCACCGATAAGCCGTGTCACATGAACGGAAGCTGTACAGCCCCGCCAGGAGTTCGCCAAGGCCCTTTATAAGGCGCTACTGTTTTCGAACCGCGGGTGTTGCAGGATTAAGGCCTTAGATAACTATTTGCCTGAGCCGTCAAATATTGGAAAGTGCCTAGCCGCGCGCTTTCAGAAAGCGCTTCCGGCTCGATGCCATAGAGCTCGGCGTTAGCCCCATCGGTGCCTGGGATGTTGCAAAGGTAGATGCCAGGAGGCGCGCCTTCGGCGGCCTTGGCACGCGAGATCCTCTTTAGGGTTTCAGCGCCCTCCTCGCTCCAAACCTCTAGCACAAATATTTTTTTCGCCTGTTTCGCCCATCGCGGCATTGCCAGCTGCGATGTGTCCGGGCGTACCGGGTGACGGCAGAAATAACTTCCGCCCGGGTCTATGCTCCCGGTAATCAGCAAAAGTACCTCTTGCGCTCCGCCATTTTCCGCCAAAATCCCAGCGTCCTGCTTTATGGGCTCCAAAGCCAGATCCAATTCGAACCGCTGAATCGGCTTGAACCTCGTAATGGGTGATCCTGACCCTGAGCGTGAGCCTTCGATCAGTTTTCGAAGGATTGAGTTGCGCGCAGGCCCGTCAGCTAGCTTTTCGCCCCACGATTCCTCGAGCACTCCTGTCTCTGCACTGAAACCGGGGGATTGTGCCCGCGCAAGGACCTTTTTCTCCCACGAGCCTCCGGACACCGCACTGACGAGGTCCAGGGCGCTGGACCAGAATGCCCCGGCTGACGGTGCGCCAAGCCGGCTGGAGAGATCGCTATCGGTGGAAACGAGCGCGATAAGAATGGGGCCGGCCTTGGGTGTGAGAAGGCGCGGCCGTAATGACAGTCCGTGCCTCTTCAATCTTCACTCCTAACAGCCGGTAATGCGGGAATAGTTTTTGCAACGATTCGAATGTGTTCGACCTCGCAAAAACCTCCTCCGGCAGCTCCGCAGCCAAGCCCTCTGCTGTGGCGGTTAGAAGAACCCCTTCAATTTTAACGCTTCCCTCCGCTTTCAGTACGTCCGCGGGACTTATTGCGTCGCCAGTTTTCCGTTCAAAAACGAGCAGGAGGCGCCGCAGAACAGGCTCCTGTTCCTGAGTTTTGGGTGGCGGCGCTTGCGGCACGGGTTGCGCCTCTTGCTGGGCTGGTGGAGTTACGGCAGCAGGCGGCTGAGGCGCAGCCTCTTGCTGCACCGGCGGGTTCTCGGCAAGGGCGGGTGGCTGGGCCGTTTGCGGCGCGGGGACATTCCTTTCCGTAGGCCGGGCCGGACGAATAGGCTCCGGCATCGGCGCTGTAGGCGGAGGAGCCATTCCGGTAGGTGGAGTGGACGAAGCGGTTGCCGCAGGCTTGGTCTCGGGTTCCGGTGATGTTGCAGCCTCTTGCGAAGCCGCCGGCTCGGCCGCCGCTGGCATCACCGGGGGGTGCCACTCCACCCCTTTGATTATCCAATCTACGAGCGAACGTGCGAGCGTGACTGTCTCGCCAGGGCAATAGCCCTCGCAAAGCACGAGGCCCGCCAGGCCGCAGGCAAAAAACGGACGGATGTCGGTGAAACTCGCTCCTCCCCTCCGCAAGCGGAAGGTTACCTCAGCGAAATCGGCGCCGTCCTGGAGCGGCGCCGAGGGTGCGAAAGCGGTCCTCTCTGCATCGGCTCTTAGCTCTTCGCTCGATTGCCCCAGGCGCCCGACAAAAAATACCGGCACCCTGAACGGCAACGCTTTCTCGCTATCCCGCGCAATAACGCAGGTTTTTGGGGTTCCTGCGCGGTAAAGCGCAATCGGTTCTGCGACGTCGAGCGAAAGGCTAAAGGTGCGATGGAACATCCTGCGCCCCGCAACCTCGAGATAAGGCGGCATCTGTTGGGTCTGGCCCCTGGCTTCCAGCATAAAATGCCGGGACTGCAGTCCGCTGCCGACGGCGAGCCGGTTCTGCGGCCATTTTCTGCAGGCTTCCGGCACGCCAAAACCGCCGCCCGCAGCACTCCGCGGCGCAAATGCAGCCGCGACCGCCATCAGGGCCAGGCAAACGATCCAGTTGACTAAGCTATGCATGGAAATCATGTAGCAGACTAAAAATATGCCCCAAAAACAGGCGCACCCTTTAGAGACCGCGCCAATTTAACTCTAATTGGACATTTTCGCAAAACTCCGTAGGAGCATCGTTAACTGGACTGCGACGTGGCGCTCAAGCTTCACCCGAGGCTCGGGAGTGCCTCACCCGCTGGCTGCACGCTGGTCCACGGGCTTATCCCACCCTTCGAGATTATGCGCGGTGTTGATGATCCCCACGTGAGAGAAGGCTTGAGGAAAATTGCCGAGCATCCGGCACGCGACGGGATCGTATTCCTCAGAAATCAGACCGACGTCGTTGCGCAACGTGAGCAGATATTCGAAAAGTTCCCGGGCTTCATCCTCACGTCCAAGTAAAGCGAGATTATCCGCGTACCAGAAGCTGCAGGCTAAGAATACGCCTTCGCCGCCCTTCAGGCCATCGACGCCCGTACCCGGATCGTAACGCCGGATCAGCCGGCCGTGCGAGAGCCTTGCTGCAACCGCGTCTACCGTTGACTTGACCCTCGGATCGTTTGGCGGAAGGAAACCAACGAGGGGGATGAGAAGCGCGCTGGCGTCGAGCTCACTCGAGCCGTAGCTTTGCACGAAGGACCCGATCTTTTCATCGTAGCCCTCCTTGCAGACTTGTTCATGAATCCGGGCGCGCAGAGTACGCCATTGCTCAACAGGGCCTTCAAGGCCGAAGCGCTCAACCGTGTTGATCGCGCGATCGAACGCGACCCAAGCCATCACTTTGGAGTGCGTGAAGTGCCGGGGGCCGCCCCGAACCTCCCATATGCCTTTATCGGGACAGTTCCAAACCTGCTCAAGATGCTTCACCAGGGTCCATTGCAAGGGCCAAGCCTCGTGATTGGGATCGAGGCCGTGGAGGCTGCCCTGGTAGAAGGCATCCATGACCTCGCCAAAGACGTCGAGTTGGAGCTGTCCTTCGGCTGCGTTGCCGGTGCGCACGGGCTTGGAATTTTCGAAGCCTGGCAACCAAGGAAGTTCGCTCTCTAGAAGGCGGCGTTCTCCTGCCAAACCGTAGACGATCTGCATCTGGTCAGGGCTGCCCGCGACGGCACGCTGCAGCCAAACGCGCCAATCGTGGGCCTCTTGGCGGAAACCTGAATTCAAAAGAGCAAGGAGCGTAAAGGTCGCATCGCGGAGCCAGCAATAGCGATAATCCCAATTCCGGACTCCTCCGGGCGCCTCCGGCAGCGACGTGGTCGGGGCAGCAACAATCCCGCCCGTTGCAGGGTGGGTCAGCGCCTTCAGGGTAATCAGCGAGCGGAGCGCCGCCTTGGAATACCGCCCGGCGGGGCGGCATTGTTCCGCCCAGCGAGCCGCCGCTTTCTCAGTCTCCTCCAACGCCGCCATGGGGTCTAGCGCGGCGGGAATGGGCCGGTACAATTCGCCATAGCTTAGAACAAAGGAGACCGTCTCGCCGGCGTTAACCGTGAATGTGCCGCCGTGACTGTAGCCCTCAGCCTCGATGGGAGCCCCGGTGCGCAACACCACCATATCCGGTCCGGCAACCGCCTTAAGGCAGCCGTCAAGGCGCGTAACCCATGGCACGATCAGTCCGTAGTCGAAGCGCAGCACAAGCTTGGTGACCATATCGACCCGGCCCCAGCGCCCCTGAACGAGACGGATCAGATTGCCGGCGCCGCCCTGACGCCTTGGCATGAAGTCGATGACGGCAGCAGCCCCGTTTGCGGTTTCGATAAGGGTCTCCAGAATCAGCGTGTTACCGCGATAATTCCGTGTGACTCGCGCGTCCCTATCCTTGGCGGCGAGGCTCCAATGACCGTTTTCCTCGCTGCCCAAAAGGGCTGTAAAGATTGCGCCGGAATCGAAGCGCGGCCAGCAGAGCCAGTCGATCGACCCGTTCAAGCTAACGAGAGCTGCGCTTTCGCAATCGCCGATAAGAGCATAGTCCTCGATACGTTTCGCCATGGAACAATCCGCCCCTCCCGGTCGAAGTAAACACGCGAGCTGAGTTTACGTTTCCACCTTAAGCGGGTTGCGCCACGGGCTCGGGGCTCCAATTTTGAACGGCAAGGTCAAATCAGAGTTTCTCATTCATGCGAACCCTAGCGCTGCAATTCTGGACCCTTGCCGGTCCCTATTGGCGTTCCAGCGAACGCTGGAAGTCCGGAGCCATCCTGTTCATGGTGATCGCACTCGATCTCGCCTCCGTCTACCTGAACGTGCTCTTCAATTTTTGGAACGCCCTCTTTTATAACGCCCTGCAGGAAAAGGATTTTCCCGCCTTCAGCTATCAGATTCTAAGGTTCTGCGTCCTGGCCGCTTTATTTATTTTCGCCGGCGTCTACCGCGTCTATCTGCAGCAAATGCTGCAGATACGGTGGCGAAATTGGCTAACCCAGCGCTATGTGGGCCGCTGGCTGAATAACCAAGCCTATTATCATCTGCAGCTCGCGAACGGCCGCACCGACAACCCCGATCAGCGTATTCAGGAGGACATCAACGGTTTCGTACAGCAAACACTTACTTTGGGTCTTGGCTTGCTCGATTCGATTGTCACCCTTCTCTCCTTCGCGGCCATTCTTTGGGGGCTTTCTGGAACGCTAGAGGTCGCGGGCTTGAGCATCCCAGGCTACATGCTCTGGGTCGCCATCCTGTACGCCATCGTTGGCTCTTGGCTCACAAACCTCATCGGCAGCCCCCTGATCCCGCTCAATTATCAGCAGCAGCAGTATGAGGCCAATTTCCGATTCGCACTTGTGCGCTTGCGGGAGAATGCGGAAGGGATCGCGTTCTATCGCGGAGAGGATGCGGAGCGCAAAACGGTTGCATCGACATTCGTAAACGTCGTTACGAATTGGTGGGCGATCATGCGAAGGCAAAAACTTTTGAACTGGTTTTCCCTGTTTTACGAGCAGATTGCCATCATCTTTCCCTATGTGGTCGCGGCTCCCCGTTATTTCTCCGGTGCCTTCCAGCTTGGCGACCTGATGCAGACCGCGCAAGCCTTCCGCCAAGTTCAAACCGCTTTGTCCTGGTTCGTCACGAGTTACGCCGACCTTGCGAATTGGAAGGCTATCGTGAACCGGCTCGTTGGCTTCGAGCGAGCGCTGGCCCGGACAGGCGAGAAAAGACACATTGGGATTTCCGAGACAAGGGTGCCGGGCGCCCGCGCCCTCACCCTTTCCAGGGCCAACATCTACTTGCCCGATGGCTCCCCGCTCCTGACGGATCTGTCGCTTGAGTTCCCTGCGGCCTGCCGTGCACTCGTTTCCGGCCCATCTGGGGTTGGCAAGAGCACGCTGCTTAGGACGCTTTCCGGGATCTGGCCGTACTGCGACGGGAGCATCCGCATGCCGCTAGGCGACCGGACACTGTTCTTCCCGCAGAAGCCTTATTTGCCGTTGGGAACGCTCCGGGACGCGGTTTGCTACCCGGATGCACCTTCGAGCCATGCCAAGGAAGAGGTGAAGGCGGCTCTGGCGATGTCTGGAATGGCGGACTTTGCCAGCAGGCTCGAAGAAAAAGCAAACTGGGCTTTGCAGCTTTCCCCTGGCGAACAGCAGCGCATAGCGTTTGCCCGGGCGCTGCTCTTGCGTCCGCGCTGGCTGTTCCTGGACGAGGCGACGTCGGCGCTCGACGAAGACTCTGAGGCAATGCTTTACGCCATGATCTTCGAGAACCTGGGAGGCTGCGCGGTTATCAGCGTCGCGCACCGCAAGAGCTTGGTGCGGTACCACGACAGGCAGATCGTATTCTCGAGGCAGCAAGACACGGGAGGCGCTCAGATTGCCCGTATCCAGTATACGCCGGGGACGGTTTGACTGCCTGCCCTGGCGCAACCCTAACCCCAAGGAGATTCAAGGGTTGGCACTGGCCAGCCGCTCCAGGTGAAGGCTTCCGAACCACACCTCGCCCGTAACATATTCCTCGGAAGCCGAACGGGAATCGTGGAAGAGACGAAGCACTTGCCCCACGCATTCCTTGCTTTGGGGGACTTGCGCCTCCAACGCGAACGCCCGCCATTCCTCGGAATCCCCCATCAGCATATCCGTCTCGCCTAACACCGGCATCCCCGAAAGACACGTAAGCTGCCAACGAAGTCCGCGCTTGCTTATGATGGAGCCGCGAAGCTTGCCTTCGAGACGGTAACGCCCCGGCGGCAGGACTAGCACCTGTCTCACCACAGGAAACTCGATGCGCCCCTCGCCAAAGCTCACATGCAATAAGCGCTGATCCGTCTGGCCTGAAGGGACGAACTCTGCGGCAGCGTTGACTCCCGGCAGGATTGCCCAATCGAAAACCGTTTTCCAGCCGCTTGTCTCTTTTTCGAACCCCGGGTTGGTCAGGAAATCCAGCTTGTCGAGCCGGCTCGCTGGAAGCTCCTGCAGCCAAAGATTGTAGGCAACATCTGGGGCGTTGTTCCAGGCGAGGTAACTAACAAAAAGGGAAAGTTCCCCAGGTTCCGCCGGATGTTTTGTCTGTTTGAGCTCCGCAATAAGCTCTAACGCGGCGGGATCCTTGTGCATAATATCCCAAAGCGATCCCAGAAATTGCCCGCGCCAGCCCGGATCTTCGGATAGCCGCTCCGCAAGTAGCCTCCGGCCCTTAGGGTCATGGCAAATATTTGCCAGGTAATTCATGATGTAACTGGCAATATCGGGCTTGCTTTGCAATAAGATACCGGCGTTATCGAGCGCTGCTACGAAATCCTTCCGGTAATAGCTGTCGTTTAGAAGCCAGAAAACCGCGGCTGTTTCCCTTCGCGAACGCCTGACGGCTTCCTGCATAAGGCTGCGGGAACGCACAGGATCGCCGGTAACTTCAGCCAAGAGCCTGAACGCCGAAGCATTGAGCGGATCGTTTGCGATTGCTTTGGTTGCCAGCTGGCTAATCTGCGTGCGCAGCGCCTCACGCACGCCTTTTGACGCGCTATTCGCGCCGGCATCCGGCTCGGCCTTAGGTAAATTCGCGATCGAGCCGTGCTCCCTCTCCTTGGCCGGGCCTCCGGTTCCTGGATGCCCGTCTTCCTGCTTCTTCGCTTGCGCGCCGCCATCGATGCCCATAAGCGACAGAAGCTTTTTGCGCGTCTGTTCGGCTTTAGCAACCAGCGCCTTGGGATTATTTGGGTTAAGCGCGAGTGCCAGGTCTGGGTCCGAGGTTGCGAGCACGTATGGAAGGCTCTTTGTCAGAACAACCCAACAAAGAAAGAAACCGAGAAGAGCAAGCAAAGAAGATCGCCATGGATGCGCAGCAATAAGAGAAAGCTTGGATCGGACAGCACCAAGCCGGCCGCGTTTGGAGTGCCGTCTGCGGCGATGTCTCTGTTTCGGGCTCATCTCAGGCGGCCCAAATAGGAGAGAAGGCGGGTCCAAAACGGTTCACGCTCAACTATGTAGGGTGCGAGCTTATAGCGGCGGAGCCTGTGCGGGGGGAGGCGGCTGCTGGATGCCGCTGGGGTCGTCCGTACTGAAAAAGCTTCCCTTCTGGCAGCACTTGGCTGCGCCCTCCGTGCAGCGTCATAGGCTATCCGGCGCTCGCCGGTCTTAACGGTCTCCCATGCCCCTGTGACCAGATTTACGAGCGCGCTCTTATCGAAATGAGGGCCGTCTTCTGCGTGTGGAAGCCGGTCAGGGTGAAGCCATTTTAGGATAAGCGCCAAATGGTGGCGAAGCTCAGTGGCGGAAGCGCTGCTTGAGGCCCCAAGGATCCGGTAGCTATCGCTCTTGCGGCTTAGAAGCACCTGCTCCATGAAGAAGCCAGCGGCCTTCCTTAGCAGAGCCTCAGGCCTGCCGGTGATCGCCTGTGCTTCCATCAACGCATCCGGCTCGCCGGCCGCCACAGCCAGAAGCAAAGTGATCCCCCTCGGTAACGCAGAGCGTTGCGCCAGCCGCGCCAACTGAGGCCGCCGCAGCATGGCTACAGCCGCTTCTAGCGCTTCGGGACTCGGCTTGCTCATTTGTCACCCAGTTTCGAAAGGTTCGCCAGCTGTTCTGGTTTATCCTTGCCATAATCGGCACCGTACCCATAGCCATAGCCGTAGCCGTAGCCGTAGCCGTATCCATAACCGTAGCCTACCGATTTCGAGTCGAACTTGGTGAGAACCGCGCCGACCAAAACGATCCGCGCGAGACTAAGACGGCGGAGTGCAGCACGGATAACCCCCTTGCGCTGCTCGCCTGCGCCCACGACAAAAACTGTTGCAGCCGTGGCACTGGCAAGGAGCTGAGCATCGGCAAGGCCCATAAGAGGCGGACAGTCGATAACAATAAGGTCGAAAACCTCCGACCCGAGCGCGACCAGGGAGAAAATCCGGTTCCCGCCCAAGAGATCTGCGGCGTTTGGCGGCAGCGGTCCCGAAGCCATGAAGGCGAGATTTGGATGATCCGTCTTCTGAACCACTTCTGGGGGAACCGCTTTTCCGGTCAGGTAATTGCTCAGGCCCGACGAATTGTCCCGGTGCAACTTGGCGTGGAGCGATGGCTTGCGAAGGTCGGCATCCACGAGGAGAACTTTCAGCCCAAGAGAGGCGAAGTGGCGCGCGATCATCACCGAAGTCGTCGATTTCCCCTCGCCGGGGCCGGCGCTTGTAACGGAAATCGAGCGGGGTAGGCCCGATTCGGTAGAAAATTGTAAAGCGGTCCCAAGGGACCGGTGCGCTTCGCCCAATGCCGAACGCGGGTCTCTGAGCGCCTGATCCAGGTTTTCCGTAACCTTTGGGATTACGCCAAGGGCGGGAATACCGGAAATCTGTTCAAGTTCTTCCGGTGCGCGTACGCGATCGTCGAGTATTTCCAGCAGATAGGCAACGCCGGCCCCGGAAGCGAGCCCCAACATAAAAGAGAACAAGACAGTGCGCGGGATATTCGGCTCGGAAGGCGCTAACGGGACCACCGCTGGATCGGCAATAAAAACGTTGTTGGTACCGGAGCCTCCTGCAATATCAACTTCCTTGTACCGCTGCAGAAGGCTATTGTAGAGGCCCCGATTGGTGTCGGCATCGCGTTTCAGAATGTTATATTGAATACTCTTCTTCTGAAGGTCGAGAACTTCCTCGCGCAATTGCTCGACACGTTTCTTCATCTCGTTTTCTTGCCCGAGGGCAGCCTCGTAGGCCGCCTTCAGTGAGTTGCGGATGGCTTGCGCCTCCATTGCGAGCTGCTTGTCGGTCTCCTTAATCTTGTTCGAGATCTGGACCATGGCCGGATAGCCAGGCTTAAAAGCTTGCAGCTTTTCCTGATATTCGGTTTCGAGTTCCTTCTTGTGGGCGCGCAATTCCTCGATCACCTTGTTCGAGAGAAACTGCGGGAGGGCCGTCGCTGTTGTGTTTTCGGCCTGCCTCCATTGCTGTTCGGACTTGATGCGCTCGGAAATCAGCTGCCCAAGCGCCGTATTTGCCGCCGAAAGGTTGTTGTCGGCCACCGAGGCTTTGTCGTTAACGTCCACTATTTTTTCGCGCTCGGCAAAATCGAGCGCTGCCTTTTCGGATTCCTCCAAACGGATTTGGAGCTGCTTCAACTGGTCGTCGAGAAAAGTCTTGGCATATGCATTCGCTTGAAATCTCTTATCGACAGTCGAAGCTATATAGGCATCTGCATACGCATTGGCTATTTTTTGCGCCCGTTTCGGGTTGGGGTCCGTAAAACTTACATCGACCAGGCGCGCCCCAAGCACGGGGTTCACTGCGACGCTATTCGTTATTAAACGAACCGCGGCCTCTTGCGCAGAGAACGTATTCGTCTTTTGAGAACGCCCAAAAGCCCCGGCAATCATTCCTAGTGCGGAGACACGTCCGCTCGCGAGGAAGTTCTCATCACTTTGCAGCTTGAGCGAAGACACGACGCGCTCCGCCATGGCACGGCTTTTCAGGAGCTCGAACTGTGTCTTAAGGAAGTCGGCACCGCCTTCCTCCTGGGGCGTGGTCATTCCGCGGTCGAGAACCTTCATGGCCTCCCGGTCGATCTGGAGCCGCACGGTCGCGGTGTAGCGCGGCGTCGCCAAAACCGACTTCAGCAAGCCAAGCACAACAACCGCGAGCAGGATGCTAAGGATGAGCCACTTTCGCTTTAAAGCGATGTGCAGATACTGACTGAGGGCTTGAGCGAGATCGCTACCCTCAGGCTTAAGGGGCACACCTGGCGCTCCATAAGCGTCACGCTTTGCCAATGCGCCTGGAGCCTGGGCCTGGACGAGCTGGCGTGTTTGGTCGAGACCGGCATCTTTCCCGGCATCTTGCATGGGGCAACTCGCTTATTATACGTTCGCGAAAAAAGTGTACGATCCGCTCAACTGGGCTTTCCAGCCGCTTCTCCAAGCGAATAACGGTAGGCAAATCGCTATCGGGAACGAACACCGAATTTACGATCGAAACAATTAATGCCTAAGCACAGGCCAAGCAACCAATAATGATCTTCATGGCCGATCTTTGGCACATACCGCTGCATCCGGGCGGCTGCGGCCGCGGCCAGGAGCTTGGACTGCAAAGGGGTGTGGGCCGGATGCAACAGCTCACAGCTTTAGCCTGTCACTGCAACCTGTCCAGGTTGCGCAGGTAATCTATTTCCGTTAAGAAAGAAAACAGCATTGATTAAAGTATGAATGTGAAAAGCCGCTGGAGGGTTGGGCGTGGCAAAAAGGTTCATTACAGCTGCAATTATCGCGGCAATGGCAATAGGTAACGCACAGGCTGCGTATTTGAGCGATATCCAAGGTGCGGTGCTCGTCAACAATCAGCCGGCTAAGGGTGACACCCAGGTATCTCCCGGCGACCGTGTCAAGGCGCTCACCGGCTCGGTGAAGGTCGTCTACAACAATGGCGCCGTCGTTCCGGTAACCGCCGGGCAGACGGTGGTCGTGCTCGCGAGCAACTCGAACTCTTCTGCTCCACCTCCCCCTGCAAACACAGGCGATTCAGGCATTTTTGACGATTCTAATACCTTGATCATCGGCGGCTTGGTGGTTGCCGGCGGTATTGGACTGGGGATTGCGCTCTCGCAAAACAACAGCCCGGCTAGCCCGTAAGCACAGTTCTTGCGGCCACGGAACTAGGGCGTATGCTTTTTTGGCTCTGCTGTATCGCGGTCGTGCCCGCCATCGTCTTTGGCGGCGCGACCCATGCCGGATATCTAGGCGATGTGGCCGTTCAGTTGCTGTCGATTCCTCTGCTTATCGTGGCTCTTTGGCCCATGCTGAGCACGCACGATCCTCACCGGCATAAGGCACGCCTTACCTTTGCCCTTCTTTGCACCGTCGCACTCCTAACTCTTATTCAAGTCCTGCCACTTCCATTCGACGTTTGGCATGGCGGCTCGTCACTTCTTTCCTGGCCTGCAGCGCTTGAGGTCGAGCCAAGGCTTGCACCTTGGCCGATGTTGTCGCTTACCCCACAGGCTACTTGGGCTGCGGCAGCTTCCCTTATTGTTCCCGTTGCCGTTTTTGGAGCCGTTAGCCAGCTCGGGCTGCGTCACAGGTCTATACTGTCCTGGCTGCTGCTGGCACTGGGCGGGATTTCCCTGATCCTGGGTTTTGCGCAGGTGGCGCAGGGGCCGGAGAGCACCTTACGTTTCTACGACATCACAAATCCTGGCGAGGCGGTCGGATTTTTCGCCAACCGCAATCATTTTGCGGCTCAGCTTTACGTTACGCTTGTTCTTGCCGCGGCGTGGTTGCAAATTCTGGCAGAACGCGCCTTCCAGCGTAAAGAGACTGGAACGCACTCAATCCTGCTATTCGTTGGCTCGGCCGCCTTTCTTGTTGCCGTAGTGGCCGGGCTCGCCCTGGCGCGCTCACGCGCCGGAATCTTTCTCACAATCGCGGCGCTTGGCGGTATTGCTTTCATGGCATTCAAGGGAGCCCCCGCCGCCTCCGAGCGGCGCTCGCCCCTGCGCAGCGGGCGACACGCAACCCTCATCGTTTTAGCGTTCGCGGCTATCTTCGCGGCGCAATTCGGTTTGGGCGGAATCCTCACACGCTTCCAAACCGCTCAGGGACCGGACCTTCGCGGCTCATTCAACACGACCACGTTTGAAACGGTCCTGAAGGCGCTTCCGTTCGGCACAGGGCTCGGGTCGTTCGTTCCGGTCTACGCAGCCGTTGAAAAAGCGAAGGACATTTTCAACGGCTACGCCAACAGGGCCCACGACGACCTTGCGGAGCTGCTTCTTGAAACCGGGATTGCGGGCGGCGGGCTGCTTTTGGTATTTCTCGCTTGGTTTCTGTGGCGCACCTATCTGGTCTGGTTCAGGCCGCAAACCGCTGCGCCGCCGGTTCAAATTATGCTCGAAAGGGCTGCGACCCTTATCATAGCGCTGATGCTTGTGCATTCGCTAGGCGATTATCCGCTCCGGACAACGGCCCTCAGCACGGCGTTTGCGTTCATGTGTGCAATTCTTGCCTCTCCTGTTGCCGCACTGCCGATCGAGGAGAGGTCCCACCGCCCTGCGGACCTTGACGTGCCACACTACCTGCCCCCTGAATTTGATGTCTCCGAAGGGACGTGGGGCTCCGACGTTCACTGGCCAGAAGACTGGCAGAAGCGCGAAGCATAACAGCTTAACGCATGCTCATGCTGGCCCTTGCGCCCCGTTTACGGGGGCGTCAGGCCGCGCCGCGGACGGGAAACGGCATAATGTTCGCGCCTTGTTTTGCCGGCGCTTGAGCAGTGGCGGCAAACACAACACGGAATTTGGGCATGATGAGCGAGGCCTCGGTCCCGGCCCCGGCCCTGCTTTTGAGCTCGAATCGGCCGCCATGCAGCTCGGCCAAGCCCGCCACAATAGGAAGGCCAAGTCCGGTACCGTTGTTGCCCGGCATTTTCAGGGCTAGGGAGCCTTGGCCGAAAGCCCGCAAGGCAACCGGGATCTCCTCTTCCGGAATTCCAGGACCATTATCGCGAACCATCAGAAACGCCTCGCCTCCCGGGAGCAAGCCGGTACGCAAGACCACAGTCCCCTCATCCGGCGTGAACTTAATCGCGTTCGCCAAAAGGTTGAAGCAAATCTGCCGGAGCGCGCGCTCATCAGCCAAAACTCGTGGCATGTCGGGCTTGAAAGTGGTGACAAGGCGAAGGCGCTTGGCCTGCGCGTCGAGCCTTAGCAAATGCAGGCACTCGCGAGCGATCGCTCCGAAATCCACCGGCTTCTCGACCAGCTCATACTTGCCGGCTTCGATGCGCGATAGATCCAGGATCTCATTGATAAGCTTCAAAAGGTGCTCGCCGGATGAATGAATATCCGCGGCGTATGATTTGTACTGCTCGTTTCCAATAGGCCCGATAAACTCGCCCTTGATCATCTCCGCGAAGCCCATAATTGCGTTAAGCGGCGTGCGCAACTCATGGCTCATATTGGCTAGGAACTTGGATTTGGCGAGGTTAGCAGCTTCCGCCCTCGCGCGAGCCGCATCCGAAGATGCCTTCTCTCTTTTCAACTCCTCGATGAGCCTGTCATTTTCAGCCCGGTGTTCGAGCATGGAAAAAGCAGTACGCTGCAAGCTCTTGACGAGAAAAACAAAATAGAAGTGAATTCCTGCGGCTACAATGGCCATGAGCCAGTAAAACACTTCCCCCGTCATCAGAAAGCGAAGGCATAAAGCTGCCGTCACCGGAATGGTGCCTGCGTGAAGGATCGGCATGACGGAGGCCGCAAACAGCATCCGGATTGCGGTTACGACCATAAGTGCTGCGAACAGGAAGAAATAGGCCGCCTGGCTTGGCTGCGTGAATTCGGTGAATGCCACAGCCGCCCAGGAGACCCCATAGAGAAACTCCCCCGCGGCGAGATTGCGGCGCCACTGCACCAGATCCACCGTTTCGCGCGGCTGCTTTTTGAATCGCCGCGTCAGCGCAAGAAGGATGCCCTCGCAAATAAATATCGTGGCAAGCCAGAGCAGAAGGGGACGCTGGCCGGCCCAGTTCAGCATGGTGCCCGCGAAGACGATAGCAAGGATGGGAACCGTCAGCGCGGCAACGGCTTCATTCCGAACAAACATCGTGAGCAAATCGTAATCGAAAGCGCGCGCTGTAACGGAATTTTCGAGCGTTGCCTGTTGCCCGGCTGCACCCTTTTGCGCAGAGCCGCGCTTCCGGCCAAATCCGGCGCTCCAATTCATAGAGCTCGCGGTACCCATCTACCGATATCCACTCCGCAAGGAAAAGCCTCGGCACCGTCCTTGCCCTCAGGTGCGTCCGTTGTCAGAATTACCGGAAATCGCTAACATTGCGTTACGGTTTCCGTTGTCTTAAGCGCAGGGGCTCCAGTGTCGTGCTCAAATAGTGTCATTTTAGCGAAAGCGGAACCTCGCGACCGGAACGGCGAGTGTTGAAAATCAAAGTGTTAACATGGCGTCAAATGGGTCCCTCCTTTCGCGGGACGTGGTCGGCAACAGGTTTGGGTCACGATGAAAATCCTGGATGAAAGACGATCGCCAAATCCGCGCAGGGTAAGGGTGTTCCTGGCTGAGAAAGGGATCGAAGTTCCCTTCGAGCAAGTGGACATAATGACGGGCGCGGCCAAGTCGCCGGCGTTCACCGCGCACAATCCCGTCCAGCGCGTCCCGGTACTGATCCTCGACGACGGCACGGCAATTTCGGAATCCATGGCAATCTGCCGTTATTTCGAGGCGCTTCAGCCTGAACCGCCGCTGTTTGGCACGACGCCCTTGGAGATTGCGCAAATCGAAATGTGGAACAGGCGCGCGGAGATCAACTTCATGCTTCCCGTTACGCAGATCTTCAGGCATTCGCATCCCGCGATGGCGGAACTTGAAAAGCCGCAGGTAGCGGCTTGGGCGGAAGCTAACAGGCCCCGTGTCGACGAGATCATTCACATCTTTGATGAGGCGCTGAAGAAAACGCCGTTCCTCGCCGGGGACCGGTTCTCGGTCGCCGACATCACTGCCATGATAACAACCGATTTCATGAAGCCCGCGCGACTTGCCATCCCGGAGAGCGCTGTGAACTTCCAGCGATGGTATCAGGAGGTCAGTATACGGCCTTCGCATAAGGCTTAGAGGGCTATGAAATTAACGATCATCGGTTCCAGCGACGCTTTCGGTTCGGGCGGGCGCTTTCATAGCTCCTATCTCCTTGAGACCTCCAAGGGCCGCCTTCTCCTGGATTGCGGTGCAAATTCTCCGCTCGCCCTGAAGCGGGCCGGAGTTACGATTTCAAGCATCGACGCGGTAGCCATCAGTCATTGCCACGGCGACCATTTCGGCGGCCTGCCCTTTTTGTTCCTCGACAAGATGTTCATGGAGCGCGGCTCCAAGCCACTTGAGATCTTGGGGCCTCCCGGAATTGAGGCGCGGACCGAAGAGTTGCTCGAATGCCTCTACCCAAGCATCAAAGACCTGCCCCGCAAGTTCGAGCTTGTTTACAGTGAACTGCGGCCCGGAGCCACGTCACAATGGCGCGGCCTGCCTATCCAAGCCTTCGAGGTCGAGCACTTTTCCGGAACGCCCTCGCTTGCGCTTTCTTTCGCCGATGAGGCGCGGGTTTTCAGCTTTTCCGGCGACTCGAGCTGGTGCAGCGGTGTGATCGAGGCCGGCCGAGGCGCGGATCTGTACCTTATCGAATGCACGTACTTCGATACCAAGTCGTCGATGCATCTCGATTATGTGACGCTCGCTGCTAAATTCAGCGAGATCGGCGCAAAGCGCTACCTGCTCACGCATATGAGCGAGGAGATGCTCGCGGCACTGGATAAAATTGATATCAGCTGGTGCATCGCCGCTGAAGACGGTCTCTCGCTCGCGATTTAATCCGCTTACTGGCCGCTTCCCGGGACACGCGGAAATCGCGCTTGACGGGGTAGCTGAGCCTCCCGCTTAGGAGGCCCATTCTACGGTTTACAGGATCGCAGCCGTCAGTGTAGGCTCTAATTTCAAAAACTTGCTCGTTTTGAGAACCTTTTACCGGACGCGACAATGCTCGACAGCATGGACATAAAGATCCTGACTATTCTCCAAGAGGACAGCACGCTCCCTGTCGCCGAGATCGGCAAGAAGGTCGGGCTTTCTACCACGCCGTGCTGGCGGCGCATCCAGAAGCTTGAGCAGGATGGTGTGATCGAGCGCCGCGTGGCTTTGCTCAATCCCAAAAGCGTAGGCGCCGGCGTTACGGTGTTCGTCGCGATCACGACCAATCAGCACAACGCGGCGTGGCTCGAGCGCTTCGGTTCGGTGGTCGCCAAGTTTCCGGAAATCGTCGAGGCCTACCGCATGAGCGGCCAGGTCGATTACCTCCTCCGCGTTGTCGTCCCCGATATCGAAAGCTACGACCGCTTCTATAAGTCCTTTATCAGCCAGATCGACTTGACCGACGTAAGCTCCAGCTTCGCCATGGAGCAGATAAAATTCACTACCGCATTGCCGCTCGCCTTCGCCGCCAGCGTTTCCGGCAAGCGCTCTCACTTGGAAGCTTGACGGTGGCAACAAACCAGCGTTCCTGAACGGATGACGAGCGCAAACAAACATGCAGTAAGGCCCGAATGGCGTAATGCGCGGCGGATCGCGGTCAAGATCGGATCCGCGCTGCTGACCGATACCGCCACAGGCGCGCTGAAACAGGCCTGGCTCGAAGCCATCGGCGAAGATGTCGCCGGGCTTAGGAGGGAAGGCCGCGATGTTATCCTGATTTCTTCCGGTGCGATTGCGCTCGGGCGGGGCGCATTGGGTCTCGAAAAAGGGCCGCTCCGGCTGGAGGAAGCACAGGCGGCAGCCTCCGTCGGACAAATCACCCTTGCCCATGCCTATCAGAAGGTTTTTGGCGGCTTGGGGCTGACGGCGGCGCAAATTCTGGTAACGCCCGGCGATACGGAGGAACGGCGCCGCTATCTCAATGCGCGCAGCACCATTGAAACACTCTTCAAGCTCGGCGCGATTCCGGTGGTAAACGAAAACGACACCGTGGCAACGGCCGAAATCCGTTACGGCGATAATGACAGGCTCGCCGCGCGCGTCGCAACCATGATGACCGCGGACTGTCTCGTGCTTTTGTCCGACATCGACGGGCTCTACACCGCCCCGCCCGCCCGGAATGCAGCAGCCAAGCGTTTGGAAGTGGTCACCGCGATCACGCCTCAGATCGAGGCTATGGCGGGCGACGCCGGCACCGAGCTTTCGCGGGGTGGCATGGTCACGAAACTTGCAGCCGCGAAAATCGCCGTCTCCGCCGGCACGCATATGGTAATCGCTTCGGGTAAGGATGCGCATCCGCTTCGCGCTTTAAGCCAGGGCGCGCCATGCACCTGGTTTCTGGCCGCGGCCAACCCGGTCACCGCGCGCAAGCGCTGGATCGCCGGAACGCTCGAGCCTAAGGGCGTGATTGTCATCGACGACGGCGCGCGCTCGGCGCTTCAATCGGGCGGGAGCCTCTTGGCGGCTGGGGTCAAGAGCGTCGCCGGTCAATTCGAGCGCGGCGAGGCGGTGGTCATCCGCGACCTATCCGGCTGCGAGATCGGCCGCGGGCTCATCGCCTACAGCGCTGAGGAAGCGGTTCAAATTGCCGGCCGCAATTCCATGGAAATCGAGGGGGTACTTGGATATCCTGGCAGGGCCGCCCTTATTCACCGCGATGACATGGCGCTGCTTCGCGATCTTAGCTGATGGCGCATCTTCAACGGTATTGCAATGACCCCGATTGCCGATACGAAACTTAGCGAGCGGCTTTTGAAAGCCAAGCTGCTCGCCATTGGCCAGGAAGCGAAGGCCGCCGCCCGCGTGCTTGCTCTGGCGCCGTCAGAGCAGAAGGATCGCGCGTTACACGCAGCCGCAGCAATATTGCGTGCGCGTATGGCGTGTGTTCTTCAAACCAACGCCTCGGACCGGGAAGCCGCCGCCTCCGCAGGACGCCCAGCCGCCTTCGTAGATCGCCTGTCCTTGAACGAGGCCCGCGTGGAAGCCATGGCGCGCGGCCTCGAAGAGATCGCCTCCCTGCCGGACCCGGTCGGCAGCGTGATGGCGGCATGGGAGCGGCCCAATGGGCTTAAAATCTCCCGTGTCCGGGTTCCCTTGGGCGTGATCGGCATGATCTATGAGAGCCGCCCGAACGTGACTGCGGATGCAGGCGGGCTTTGCCTCAAATCGGGCAACGCGGCAATCCTGCGCGGCGGGTCGGAGTGTTTCGAAACGAACCACGCCATTCACGCTTGCCTTGTCGAAGGGCTCAGGGTTGCGGGCCTTCCCGGGACTGCAATCCAGCTTATCGAGACAACGGACCGCGAGGCCGTGGGATATATGCTGGAAGGGCTCGGCGGCACCATCGATGTGATCGTGCCGCGCGGCGGCAAGAGCCTGGTCGAGCGCGTGCAAAAGGAGGCGCGCGTTCCGGTCTTCGCGCATCTCGAAGGCATATGCCATATCTATGCGGACAAAGCCGCCGGCCTCGATATGGCGCGCGCAATCGTACTCAACGCCAAGCTCCGCCGAACCGGTATTTGCGGGGCCGCCGAGACGCTGCTTGTGGACGAGGCCGGTGCGGAACGCCTCTTGCAGCCGCTGGTGCAGGCGCTTCTTGAGGCTGGCTGCGAAGTACGCGGCGATAGCGCCGCTTGCGCGGCAGACGCGCGCGTTCGCGAAGCGGCGGAAGCCGATTGGCACACCGAATATTTGGACGCAATCATTTCGGCAAAGCTCGTGCCGGGCGTGCGTGGCGCTATCGATCACATAACGAAGTACGGCTCGCAGCATACGGATGCGATTGTTACGGATGACACCGCAGCGGCAGAGACCTTTTTGCGCGAGGTGGACAGCGCGATTGTGCTGCACAACGCCTCGACGCAATTTGCCGACGGCGGAGAATTCGGCATGGGCGCCGAGATCGGCATCGCGACGGGCCGCTTCCATGCACGCGGCCCCGTTGGAGTCGAACAGCTCACGATTTTCAAATATGCCGTGCGCGGCAACGGCCAGATCCGGCCTGCATGAGGAAAGCTGACCTCCCGGCGCCGGAAGACTTGCGTCCGCCACCCGCGCAACGCCCAATGCGGATTGGGCTCCTGGGCGGGTCTTTCAACCCCCCGCACGCCGCGCATAGGCTTATCAGCCTCGCCGCGCTCAAGCGCCTCCGCTTGGACCAGGTCTGGTGGATGGTCACGCCGGGAAACCCGCTCAAGGTGCGAAGCGCGCTTCTGCCGCTTGCCGAGCGCATCCGGCTTTGCCGTGAGGTGTCACGCCACCCACGCATCAAGGTCACCGGCTTCGAAGCTGGGATCGGCACCGCCTACACAGAACGTTCGCTAAGCTTTCTCCGGCGCCGCTTTCCCAGCGTGCAGTTCGTCTGGCTGATGGGCGCCGACAATCTCGCTGGCTTCCACCGCTGGAATGAGTGGCAGGCTATTTTTGGGCTCATGCCCATCGCGGTCGAAGACCGGCCGGAATGGCGCTACCGGGCGCTTGCCTCGCCGAGCGCGAGCCGGTTCAGGCGTTTCCGTATCCCGGAAGCCGAAGCGGCCACACTCCCCTCCCTTGCGCCGCCCGCCTGGTCCTATCTTTCCGGGCCGCTCTCGAAATTGTCGTCAACCGCGCTTCGCGCCGCAAAGCCATGCTGACGCCGGCGCAACAATATGTTAGCGGAGCGCAAATCCGTCGTTCCTTGCGCCGGGTCTGTTCACCCGTCCTTCGTTAGGTCTCGAAAGGCTAGGGGTTCCCAAAAGTGCGATTTATCCGGGGAGCGTTGAGCATGGCTCGCCTGCGTTGCAGCGATGTAATCCTCGATCCTTGAGAGATATTTACGCAACTTAAAGAGTTCGCGCTCAAGGGCCTCGACGCGAGCTTCAAGCTTCTCATCGCGCATGGCGCCCACGGTGCCTCCGAAGTCGACGTTATGCCCTGCCTCTAGTGCGAAGACTCAATGGTTGTTCCAGCAGGCAATCGTTGGCGCAGCGATAATTGCGTCTTTGTTCTTTATGCCTTAATATCTAAAATTGGTTTTTACGCATCCAAGCCTCCTGCCAGAACATAATTCGAAATACGGGATACCTGCGGCAGCGAGCCGCGAGAGGCACCCTTGATCGCTACCGGCAGGAACGCTGAAATCGCCAAAGATTTGAGAAGGCAAAGGCGTTAGGAGATGAAATGGCACCGGCAAAGGTGATGCTCATTCGCCATGCGGAAAAGCCAGACGGAACCGGCAACGTGATGGGCGTTAGCGAGTCGGGCCGGCCCGACCCCAGGCAGCTTTCCGTACGCGGCTGGCAGCGGGCTGGAGCGCTCGTACGCTTCTTTGCTCCGGCCGGTGGTAATTTCGCCGATGGTATCGCGACACCTTCGGCCATCTTTGCCTGCAAGCCTTATGGTGCGGCAAACAGCGTGCGCCCATTCAGTACGGTGACGCCGCTCGCTGCGTTGCTCGGCATCGCGGTAAATCATCAAATTGGTAAGCACGACATAGCCGCCTTGCTCGATGCGGTGGAAACCAGCTCGGGCACCGTGCTTATTTGCTGGTCTCACAAACTGATGGCCAGCATTCTTCGCGGCCTTGCCGGTGGGGCGGCTGGCTTACCGGATGAATGGCCTGCAGGCCGTTTCGATCTCGTTTGGGTACTTGACCGCGCGGGCGCCGGATGGAGCTTCTGTGAGGTGGGGCAGCTGCTCCTGCCCGGGGATGCACATCCGGCCGGGCGCCGCCCCACTTTCGGATTCTGCGGCAATCAGCAAACCAAGGGCTTCATCGCCGGCTTCGAAGCCTATTGGGGCCGCCAATTCCAAAAATACGGCCGCTCTGAAGTAGCGCCGAAACCCCCACCGGCGGACGACCGATGCACCGGTTAAAGTAGCGCAGCAAATTGGAACTCGGCCGATATTTTTGGAAGCCCCAACTCTACTTTTGCAGGAGATCCACCGTATGGCGCGCGATCATCGCTTCCTCGTCGGTCTTGATCACGAAGATCCGCGCCCCGCTGGTTCCCGTCGAGATGATAGTTTCGTTCCGTCCATTGCGGGCGTCGTCCACATCAAGGCCAATCCAATGCAGGTCCTCGCAGATCCTGCTGCGGATGCGGGCGGAGTTCTCACCGATGCCGCCGCAAAAGACCATCGCATCGAGACCGCTGAGTGAGGCGGCAAGGCCCCCCAATTCGCGCCGGATGCGGAATACAAAATAGTCGATAGCCTGCTCGGCCTCGGGCGTCCCCGCAGCTTCCAGCTCGCGCATGTCGCCGCTCAAGCCGGAAAGGCCCTTGAGGCCGGAGTCCTTGTAAAGCATCTCCGCGATCTGTTTGCTGGTCATGCCCTCATGGTCAAGGAGGTAGAGCACGACCGCCGGGTCGAGCTGGCCGCAGCGCGTGCCCATGGGCAAGCTGTCGAGCGCAGAGAAGCCCATAGTCGAGGCAACGCTCTGGCCGTTCTTGATCGCACACATGGACGCGCCGGCGCCGAGATGGGCGACAACAACGCACCCGGCGGCTGTGTGCGGGGCGATTTCCCGAAGCCGGGCCGAGACATACTCATAGGAAAGCCCATGGAAGCCGTAGCGCCGTACGCCCATTTCGTAATAGCGCCGCGGCAGGGCAAAGGTGTCGTTCACCCACGGGTGCGAGCGATGGAACGCGGTATCGAAACAGCCCACCTGCACCGCCTCTGGAAAAGCGCGGCCGGCAGCCGCAATGCCGGCCAAATTGTGAGGCTCGTGCAGAGGCGCAAGCGGGATCAGCTCCCTTAGCTCTGCGATAATGGCATCGGTAAGAATGAGGGGTGCTGCGTAATGCGGGCCGCCATGCACGATGCGGTGTCCAACCGCCGCGACGCGCATCGCCGGGAAATGCGTCCTCAGCGCCACCAACACCTGTTGCAAAGCCCACTCATGCGCATCGGCGCCATCCAACGGAACGGGCCTATCTTCGAGCTTAAAGCCCACGCCCGAACGCAAAATTAGATGAGGCGATGTGCTCAGTCCTTCGATCTGCCCGCTCGCGCGCAAAACCGGGTCCTGGCCCTCCGCATCGAACAGAGCAAATTTCAGCGACGACGAGCCAGCGTTCAGCGTCAAAAGTTGTGCGATCATGCGGCCTCCCGGCGCGCGCCAGCACTCGAATGCTGCCAAGCACGGTAAAGCGCCGCCACCGCGCAGGAAGCAAGCCTTGCCTTCTCATTGTCCGCACGGCTGGTTAGGATCACCGGCACTTTCGCACCAAGCACAATGCCGGCGCTGTCGGCATGGGCGATGAACGTCAACTCTTTGGCCAGCATATTGCCGGACTCGAGATTGGGAACGATCAAAATTTCCGCCCGGCCGGCCACCAATGAGGTGATGCCCTTGGTTTTAGCCGCTTCCATATCGATGGCATTATCCATCGCAAGCGGCCCGTCGACGACGCCGCCCAAGATCTGGCCGCGCTCGGCCATCTTCGACAAGATAGCGGCATCGAGGGTTGACGGAATTTTGGGAGTGACCGTCTCAACCGCGGAGAGAACGCCTACCCTCGGCTGTTTCATGCCGAGCGCAAGTGCTAGATCGATCGCGTTCTGAGTGATATCGACCTTCTCCTCCAAGGTGGGCGCGATATTGATCGCTGCGTCCGAGATCAAGAGCATATTCTCAAGGCCCGGCACGTCCATGACGAAAACGTGGGACAAGCGCCGCTGGCCTCGCAACCCGCCGTCCTTCTTGACGACCTCATGCAAGACCTCATCGGTGTGCAGATGACCCTTCATCAGCGATTGCGCTCGGCCTTCCAAAACAAGCGCGACCGCTTTGGCCGCAGCCTCATGGGTGCTTTCAGCCTCAACCAGCTCGTAGCCGGAAATATTGCACCCGGCAGCCTTCGCGGCTGCCTCTATACGGCTCCTGTTGCCGGTGAGGACAGGATCGATGATACCCAGCTCTGCCGCCATGATCGCGCCCTTGAGCGCGTGCGCCTCCTCCGGGGCCACGACGGCCGTGCGCAAAGGCGGCAGTTTCCGTGCCTTCTCGATCAGGCTATCGAAATGACGATGCCGCGCAACGACAAGTTCCGGGATTTGTCCGTCGTCGAGCGCGATTTTACGGACGGGGGCGAGCACTTCGGCGACGCCTTCGGCGATAAGGTCGCCGTTCCGGCGCGTAACGATTGTATCGAGCACGATCAGGTTGCCAGGCTGTTTTGCTCGGACACGGACTTTCACCGAGAGCTCGTCGCCCACATGCGCCCGGTCGATAAACTTTAGCGTCTGCGATTTATAAAGCGTGCCGGCTCCCGGCAGTACATTGCCTAGCACCGAAGAGATCAGCGCGCCGACCCACATAGACGGTGCCACGATCTCAGGCGACTCGTCGTTACCGTTCTGCGGCAGATGCATAGGGTTAAGGTTGCCGGAAGCCCGGGCGAAGATAAAAAGATCGTTCGCGGTAAGCACGCGCTGGATCGTTGCCTCGTCGCCAACGGCGATCTCCTCGTAGATCTTGTTTTCACGCATCATGATGAACCCCTTCCCGGCCGGTGCGGCCGCCATCTCCGCGTTCAGCGGTTGTCCTGCCGTGTGGCCGTTGCCGGACGCCCCGGCATGCGAATTTGTCTCTTGCGCTAAAGCCGGCGGCATTGCGGCGGGTGCAGCCGGACGCTCGCCAACGGGCTCGTTCCAATCGTGAGGCACGGTCCGCAAGATCCACTGAATGCGCTTGAACATCGCGATTGTCGCGGGATCCATGTCCTCGTGGGGACCCGATATATCCATGACAAGGTTGACCGCACGAAGGCGGTCCACATCGTCTTTCAAAAGCTTCGGCAAGGCCGCAATCGCTTGGTCCGCAGCGAATTGCACGATCAAGCTTTGCTCGTAGATTAGAGCGCCCGTCGTTCAGCGGGACGCCTACCTCGGATTGCGCCTTGGAGCCGCCGATGCCGCTGCCGTGACCGGCGCGCGGATCGATAATAAGGAAAGGCCGGGCATCGGCGCGCGGGCGAGCATGCTCCGCCGGCGGCGCGACGCACGCGAGCGCATAGTTGACCGGGCGGTCGAGTTCGCGTCCGTCCACGAGTATTTGGTAATCTAAAACGAGAACCAGTTTAAAGCCATCCTTCTCGCGCGCAAGGTACGAATTGCCGCGCTGCCGGAGGGTATCGAAAAACAGGATCCAGCGCTCGGACCGATCCTCAGCATACGCCTTGAAGGCGCCGGCCGCCTTCGCATCGGACAGGCTCGGAGCGAGCGCATTCATATCTGAAAGCCAGCGCTGGAATGTGGTGAAGTAGGTTTGGCCAATCGCCCCGGCGTGGTGCTTGGCCAGATCCATAAGCAATTGCGACTGCTCCTGGGCCTGCTGAACGCTCTTATTCACGGAATCGTTCGCGGCTTCTGGTCTTTCGGCCTTATTCGCATCTGTCATGGTTTCAACCTACGATGTGATAGCTGCCGTCGATGTAGTGCACGCCGCCTGTGACGTTCGCGGCTTCGCTACTGGCTAGAAATGCGGCATAGGCGCCAACTTGCTCGATGGTGGCGAGGTGCCGGGTAGGAGCGCGCTCCGCAGCCCTGTCAAGCAACTCGCCGAATTCGCCGATGCCCGAAGCTGCTCTCGTCTTCAGAGGTCCCGGAGACAGAGCGTGTACCGTGATACCTTTCGGCCCAAGCTCGGCGGCCATATGTTTGGCCGCGGACTCGAGCGCCGCCTTGACAGGCCCCATGATGTTGAAATGGCCGGCGGCATTTTCGGCCCCGTAGGAGACGGTCATGCAGCTCCCGCCTTCGGACATTAGCGGGGCGGCGCGGCGCACCATGCGGATGAACGAGTGGACCGAGATGTCCATGGCGGAGGCAAAGCCTGCGCGCGAGTAATCGGTGACGCGGGAATGCAGGTCTTCGCTGGGGCAGAACGCTATCGAATGAAGGCAGATGTCAATCCGGCCCCAATGCTGACGGATACTGTCGAAAAGATCATCAAACTGGCCGTCTTTTGCGACATCGAGCGGCAGGATCATCGTGGCGCCCAACTTCTCTGCCAGCGGCCGCACAGAAGTCTTCGCTTTGTCGTTCAGATAGGTGACCGCAATTTCGGCGCCCTGCTCTCGAAAGGCCTTGGCGCAGCCATAAGCGATCGAATGCTCGTTCGCAATTCCAACAACAAGCGCCTTCTTTCCGGCAAGGGAAAACACGCAACGTCCTCCTGCTTTCGCAGACGGCAACAAGTGCCGGTGCTTGGACGCATTTGGGCCGCCTGCAGCTGTTTTTAGGATATTAATGTGACAGTTTAGTTACAGGTCCGAGTTTCCCCGCCAGACCGGCGATGACCGCTCCGGAACCCAGACCTTGGAGCTTGGCCGCTTGCGGTGTCTCCCCAGCAAAATCAGTTTGATCCGTGGCTGATCAGCCATACACTGCTGAAGGACCTTCGACAAATCGCACTGATTTCGCTAGCAAGGAACTGGGACCGGCGACGCCGGAAAGTTTCGGGCCGCGCATGCGTCTTGCGCCGCTAAAGTGACTAGAATTTCAGTTGGCAAGGACCTTTCGATGGAATTGGATTTCGTCCTCGATTCTAGCGCCGGCTCAGCGCCTTCGGGCTTTGTGGCCGCCCTCAATTACGTCGCGACGGTTTTCGATCAACTCATTACAAATCCCATCACCGTCACCATCGATGTGGGATATGGTGAAATCGACGGGCAAGCGATCGAAGCGGGCGCGGTGGGCGAAAGCCTTGGCGCAACGCAGACGATCACTTATGCGCAGGCGCTCAGCGCATTAACCGCTAATGCCACTTCGCTAACCGATGCGTCGGCGGTCGCTTCGCTTCCGGCGCAGAATCCGTTTGGTTCGGACCAGATCGTCGTTACGACCGCGCAAGAAAAGGCGCTGGGTTTGGCTCCGGCCAACGGGACTGCTGTCGACGGTTACATCGGTTTCGACAGCACGGTGCCGTTTGAATTCAATCTGAATGCCCTTGGTATGCAAACTGGGATTAGCAACTTCCCGTCGACTGATTTTGACTTTTATGCGGTGGCAGAACATGAAGTCTCGGAAGTTCTCGGCCGCATTTCCGCTCTCGATACGTCCGGCCAAGTTTCGATTCTCGACCTGTTTCGCTATGCCTCGGACGGCATTCGCAGCACGGCGGCGGCAACCGCAGGCTATTTCTCGGTAGATGGCGGCGCGACCAATCTAGCCACTTTCAATCCCGACGCTACGCAGGGCGATTTGGGCGACTGGATTTGGTCTGCAAACAATCCTTTCGACACGTCCGACGCATTCAGCGAGGGCATCGCGCCAGGAACAGTGCCGGAAATCACTTCTGGCGGCGATACCGTCGTGATGGACGCCATCGGCTATTCGGTGCCGTCCTCGATCTATCCGGCTAGCACGACTTTCAATTTGGTGCAGTCCTCGCCTACGACGCTGACCCTTTCGGGCACCGTGTCAGGCGGCGTAGGCCTTTACAGCGTAGAACTCGCGCTGGCCGGCTATCCTAACGAACATATTGCTTTTGCGACCGTCAACCAAACGACAGGTGACTGGAGCCTGACGATTCCGGCAGGAACATATCTGCAGGACGGCTCCCAGCAAAGCTTCACTATTATAGCGAGAAATCTCATCGGCGATGGATCGAACTTCGAGCTTCCTTCTACCCTTGCAACGGAGCTGACAAGCGGCGGGTCGGGCACCATTGTTTTCGGTGGGAGTCAAAATTACACGCTTTCGATGTCTGGGGGTAGCGCGACGGTCACCGACACGACATCGGCCACCGTGCATACGCTAACTGCCTTTCAGACCCTCGAATTTACCGGCGGCGGCGACTCGATCGTTTTCTTGGACAGCTCGGGCAACTCGGTGACGCTGTCCAACACAGACAGCGGGGCGGATACGGTCACGGGCTCTGGCGGCACAGTGACGCTTGACAACGCCCAAGTCCTGATCTCCGGCAGCGACACCGTCATTGGCGCCGGCGGTTCGAACACCGTAGTATTTCAGGGAGACCGTTCGGGCTACGTCATTTCGGGCAATGCAACGACTGCGAAGGTGACAAATGTCAGCACGGGCGCGGTTGACACCCTGACCGGCATCCAAACTCTGCAGTTCGCGGACGTTTCGCTCCCCTCGAACTACGAGCCGTCCTCCGACTTCTACGGTACCGGCACGAGCGACATCCTGTTGCTCAATTCGGCCACCGGCAGCATCGTCGACTGGCAGATGAACGGCAGCCAGGTGCTTTCAACCGTCGCGCTGGGCGGCGACCCCGCCTGGACCGTGGTGGGCACCGGCGATTTCTACGGCACCGGCACCAGCGACATCCTGCTCTTCAACGCAACCACCGGCAGCATCGTCGAGTGGCAAATGAACAACGGCCAAGTCGCCTCGGCGACCGCGCTTGGCGGCAACCCGGCCTGGGCCGTCGTTGGCACCGGCGATTTTGCCGGCAACGGCACCAGCGACATTCTGTTGGAGAATGCCACGACCGGCAGCATCGTCGAATGGCAGATGAACGGCGGCCAGGTGGCCTCGGTGGCAGCCCTTGGCGGCGACCCGGCCTGGTCCGTGGTGGGCACCGGCGATTTCACCGGCAACGGGCAAGACGATATCCTGCTCGAAAATGCGAGCACGGGCAGCATCGTCGAGTGGCAGATGAACGGCAGCCAGATCGCCTCGGTCACCGCCCTTGGCGGCGGCGCGGGCTGGAGTGTTGTGGGCACCGGCGATTTCTCCGGCAACGGCACCAGCGATATCCTGTTGCAGAATGCCACCACGGGCGCCATCGCCGAATGGCAGATGAACGGCGGCCAGGTGGCCTCGACCGCGTTCCTGGGCGGGTCTCCGGGCTGGAACGTCGCGGGCACCGGCGATTATTTCGGCAACGGGCATGCGGACATCCTGCTGCAGAATGCAAGCACCGGCAGCATCGTCCAGTGGGAGATGAACGGCAGCCAGATCGTGTCAAACGCCGCGCTGGGCGGGAATGCGAGTTGGAAGGTTGCTGTTTAGCGCAGCGGTTCACGCTCAGTTCATGGTTTAGGCGTCCAAGGCCGATATTGCGCCGGGCGCCAAGCTAAATGCCGCGAAAACCCTCAGAGTCTTAACCAACCAGCTTTGGGCTCGTGCAGATCTGTGAGGGATACCTCGGGTGGTTATTAGTTGCCTAAAACCCCCTGAGGTTCCGGGCCTGCATGCCTCAAGCCTCAACGCATTCTCAATAGGGGCCGCGCGACGCTATACTGGCGATGATCGCGTCCAATTGCTGAATGCGAAGTTCATAGGCGTTCATCAGGCAAGCGGTTTCGCTGCCGCAGCCGTTGCGTTTCTTCAGCCACTCGCGCTGTGTATCGATAAGCTCGCCGCGCTGTCCCATACCCACGAGGGAGGTCGCGACGCTGAACAAAGTCGCCATTCGGGCATCTGCCTGGCCCAACGAATAGCTTTCGCAAATTGCGCGCACCGCGCCTGTGTTTGCGTGACTGCAATGGGCGGGCTCGTAGCCGGCTGCGAACGCACCGGTTGCGGTGCTCATTACGGCGGCGGCCAGTCCGGCAAAAAAGAACTTCATGGATGAATTCTCCAAAGCAACAAGTAAACCGACTATCGCAGGCCTGAGCGCTGACGCCCGCAAATTAACATGGCCTTACTCCACACGATAGGTGCGGTTGACAGCCTTGATGCAATGAAATAGCTCCGTTCCGGGTTCCAAACTCAGAGGCCGGGCATGATCTTCCTTCGCTCATTTGCACTTGCGCTGATCGTTACGCTATCGCTGGTCTCCCGAGCGGCTTCACATCCTTGTGCGGCAGACGCGGTACAAAAAGCAAAGAAGCTCATGCGTCTTCACGACCAAGGGCTCCACGCGGATAATGAAATCTCCGATGGGACTGCCGCTCTCGAAGTAGCGCCTATCCGCGCTTCCAAGGGTCGCGGCGAGTTTGATGTGCTTGAGGTCAACTCCTCAATTTACAAAACCACTTACCGCATGCATTTCATCTACATGCGTTTGGACGGGTGCCCGCTGCTTGGGCAGGAGATTATCGAGATGGCTGGCGCAAAGGGCTGAAGGCTCAGTAAACGCCTGCGCCTCTTTGACTATTCCGATGCTGAGGGATAAGCGGGCGCCTGTGCAACCCGTTGCACATATGCAGCAAGCCGCAACGTGGGTCCAAAAACGGAAAGAACGGCAAAAGGTATGTATAAGAGCGAATGCTTGATGCTGCCCAAAAGCGGCTGGCTGAAGAAATCTAAGGCAAAGGCAAAGGCTATATAGTTAAGTCCGATAGTGCGCAAGAGCCACCAGCCCTTGGGGCGGAGCCGGTGTTGGAGGCGGCCAACCGAAAACAACGTAAGAAGGCAGGCCCAAAGGGCAGCGATCCCAAAGAAGATGAATGTCGTGAGACCCGGGGCCGCTCCTATGTAGCATAGCCAAGCAACAAGTCCCAGGTGAACAAGGAGCGCAGAGGCAAACGCAAGGCCAAAATCCCGTGCATATTGCTTCAAGGGTTGAAAAGCCGGACCGAGCAAGGCGGTCATTGCGCCACCGGCATAAGCTGGCCAGAACAACAGAAACGATAGCCGTGCGGTCACCTGCAATGCCACGTCAGTGCCCCGCTCCCCGGCCCCAAGCGCTGCAAGCACAAGACCGGCTAAGGCGAGCGCTGTACAGAAAGCTGAGCTAATCCACACCGCGGCAATTGGACGAGGTTTCATGAGGGCCCTGTAGCATTGGCGGTACGCAAAACCACGCTGAGACTTGCTGAACTTCCAAATACTTCTATAAGTACCCTTGTATATACCCGTAGCGAGGCGGTTTCAAGCGGACGTCAACGAAGCTCTGCGAGCGCAGCTTTGTGCAAAAGTCATTTTCAACTCAATGTGAAACGGAAGCCTGCGGAACCTGGCGAAAGAAAAATTGGCGGAGAGGGAGGGATTCGAACCCTCGAGACGGTTACCCGCCTACACGCGTTCCAGGCGTGCGCCTTCAACCACTCGGCCACCTCTCCACGCGCCCTCAAAGGCGCACGCACACTTGTCGGGACGCTCGCAGAAGGCGAGCTGTGCCCCGCGTCCGCGCCGCACTATAGCGAACGGCGATTTGGCTGCAAGCCCGATACATCCGCTCGCACAGGATTTCTCCCGGAAAGCCGTGATATGCTCCTCCAGGCAACAATGGTTTTCGGGCCGGAGGACGGGGAGGAGAGCGCAATGCAGCGCATTACCATTACGATCGACCACGATCTCTTGGCCGAGGTCGATCGTTTCATGCAAATTCGAGGCTACGAGGCCCGCTCGGAAGTATTCAGAGATCTGTTGCGTGCGGGGCTGGAGCGCGTCCACGAAGAGAGCGATGGACCCGGCGATTGCGTGGCCGCCTTAACCTATGTCTACGATCACGAGATGCGTGGACTGTCCAAGCGGCTTTGCGATACCGGGCATGAGCACCACGACCTTGTGCTGACGACGCTGCACGTTCATCTCAATCATGAGAGCTGCATGGAGGTGGCGATCCTCAGAGGCAAAACGGCGGAGGTGAGGCATTACGCCGGGCATCTCATCGCCGAGCGGGGAGTGCGTCATGGGCGGCTTGTGACCGTGCCAGTGGAAATGCCGGCCGAAAGCCATGTGCATGGAGAGGAAGCAGCCGAGGCGCACAGGCACATCCGCGTCCGTGAGGCGGGTTCGAGCTAGCCGCGATCTGAGCCTTAGGCGCCGCTGCCTTGCTAAGGCCGTTCTGGCCCATGCTGGCAGGTCGCACAATCAGGATTGCGCCGGTGGGGTTTCGCTGCCACCTTCCTTTGCAGCGGCTTCCTGCTCCGCGATCGCGCGCTGGGTCAGCTTGTCCGCGCGTTCATTTCCTTCGTTGCCGGCATGGCCTCGCACCCAATGCCAGCTCACCTCGTGGCGCCGGCGGGCCTCGTCCAGCCGCTGCCATAGATCGGCGTTTTTCACGGGCTTGTTGTCCGCAGTTTTCCAGCCTCTGACCTTCCAGCCGCCGATCCAGGCTGTGATGCCGTTCCTTACATATTGGGAGTCGGTATAGAGCTCGACGCGGCAGGGCCTTTTCAACGTCTCAAGCGCCATGATCGCCGCCATCAGCTCCATCCGGTTATTCGTGGTATAAGGCTCGCTGCCCCAGATTTCGCGCTCGCGCCCGTTGTAAACCAAAACCGCGCCCCAGCCGCCGGGGCCTGGATTGCCCTTGCAACCGCCATCAGTGTAAATGATCACAGCGCCCGGTTGCGCCCTTTCCTCAGCGCTAGAAGCCATAGGCGCTTGGAGTGAGTATGCCCTGATGAAATTTGAGCTTGCGCCAGTATTCCATCGGATCCTTGCGTTTTACGAGTGCTGAGTCCGCGGTGTTGAACCAGTCGTAGAGGCGCGTCAGAAGAAAGCGCAACGCGGAACCCCTCGCCAGTAGCGGCAGTGCGGCAATCTCCTCGGGCTCAAGGCGCCGCACTGAATTGTATCCGTTCAACAGTGCGCGGGCCTTGGTCACATTGAAGGCATGATCGGGCTCGAAGCACCAGGCGTTCAAGCAGATGGCCAAGTCGTAGGCGAGCAAGTCGTTACAGGCGAAATAAAAGTCTATAACACCCGAAACTCGATCGTTCAGGAAAAAAACGTTGTCCGGGAAAAGATCGGCGTGAATAACGCCTTCGGCCAGATTTCTTGGCCATTCGTAACGGAGCGCTTCCAGCTCATGGCCGATGCTCGCGGTCATTCCCGGCAAGAACTTTTCGGCGGCGCCGTCCATCTCGTGGAAAAGCGTTTCCCAGCCGGAAAGAGATAGGGCGTTCTCGCGCTTAAGCGGAAACGTCAGGCCGCTTTCATGAAGCTTGGCAAGTGCTGAGCCGAGTGCGCGGCAGTGCGCGGGTAGAGGCTTGCGCAGGGAATATCCCGGAAGAAAAGTAACGATCGCCGCGGGCCTGCCAGCCACGGTTTGCAAGACCCTCCCCTCCCGGTCATGGACGGGGGTCGGGCAGCTCACGCCGCTTTCGGCCAGGTGCTCCATAAGCCCGAGGAAATAAGGAAGATCTCCCGGAGAAACGCGCTTCTCGTAAAGCGTCAGGATGAACTGAGCGCGATCCGTGGCCAAGAAGAAATTGCTGTTCTCGACCCCCTCCGCGATGCCTTTGCAGGACACCAAGCCGCCAACCTCGTAGCGCCCCAAAAGTGCATCGAGCTCTTCCGCGGAAACATCGGTGTAGACCGCCATCGCCGCTACTGCGCCGCCTGCGGCTGAAGGGCGCGCGGCATCTTGAAAATCACGTCCTCGGTCGCGGTCCGGACAGCCTCAAGCGCCACGTCGTACTTCGCCTTGAACTTCGCTATGATCTCATCCACGAGAATCTCCGGGGCCGATGCGCCAGCCGTAAGCCCCAGGGTTTTAATGTCCGTAAGATCATGCCACGGAATCTCGGCAGCCTTCTGAACCAGCATGGCTTTGGGACAGCCAGAACGCTGAGCCACCTCGACCAGCCGCTTGGAATTCGAGCTGTTGGGAGCTCCCACAACGAGGATCGCATCACAGCGGTTTGCCATGGCTTTCACAGCCGATTGCCGGTTTGTCGTGGCGTAGCAGATATCGTTCTTGTGCGGGCCCTGAATGAGCGGAAAACGCGCTTTGAGAGCCTGCACAATTTCGATCGTATCGTCGACGGATAAAGTGGTTTGGGTAATGTAGGCGAGACGCGCAGGGTCTCGCGGATGCAGCGCCCGGACGCCCTCAACCCCCTCAAGGAGCGCGATGGCCCCCTGTGGAAGCTGGCCTAAGGTCCCGATTACCTCCGGGTGCCCGGAATGGCCAATCAAAATAATCTCAAGTCCGTTCGCGTGATGCCGGGCGGCCTCCCAGTGCACCTTGGAGACGAGAGGGCAGGTGGCATCGAGATAAAAAAAGTTCCGCTTGAGCGCCTCCTCCGGAACGGTCTTAGGCACGCCGTGGGCAGAGAAAATTACCGGCGCCCCGGTATCCGGGATCTCGCTCAAATCCTCAACAAAAACCGCACCTTTAGCCACCAAGCTTTCAACGACTGTGCGGTTGTGAACAATCTCATGGCGGACATAAACGGGGGCGCCAAATTTTTCTATCGCAAGCTCGACGATATGAATGGCCCTGTCGACCCCGGCGCAAAATCCCCGCGGAGCTGCGAGGAGCACGTCAAGGTGTGGTTTCATCGTCATCAAGGCCATCTCCAATGCCGTGCGTTTGCGAAAGCAAGGTTGAGATCCGCAAAAAGGTCGTATTTGGCAGTGAAGGGAGCGTTCAAGCTTGCGGCCCTTTCTGCGGACCGTTAGGTTCGCCACGAGCGCGTTCGAATCCGTGGCCCTTTGTAACAATTATGGTGGCGCGAGACCATAAAAAAGCAAGAGGCGCTAGAGTCGCGGGGCGTTTGTGCGTTGGAATTGGGCGAAGAAAGACTGGAAGTGCAGATGACGCGGTTCGAACCGGCTGTTTCAAGGATTTTAGGTCTTGCCATCCTAACCGCGATCTTAAGCGGCTGCGGCCTCTCCCAAATGCCGTCCCTTGGCGGTGGCGGTATCTTCTCCAGCAAAAAGACTGACACTTGGACGCCGATCATCACCGAGGACAGTATGATGGCCGCCGCCCGCACCAATTCCGATGGCCCCATCGAGATGGCGACCGCAAACGGTTGCCCGCTGCTTCAGGTTGAAGGCGGCCTGCGCGACATCACGATTTATGAAGGCAATCGCGTGGGCAACAGCAAAGCGGTGATCCACCACGCCGAAATCACCAAGACTGCGCGCGAGTGCAAGTTTACTGGGGGCGTGGTTCAAGTGAAGTATGGCGTCGCCGGGCGCGTTCTGCTTGGGCCGAAAGGCAAGCCGGGACCGATTGCACTGCCGGTCATGATGCAGGTCTTCGACAAGGCGAGAGGCAAACTGACATCGGAGCCCTTTACCCTCAGCGTGACGATCACCCGGGAAAATCCGATATCGTATTTCGCGGTTGTGCGCGATGTGAGCATTCCCGTCAAGGAAGGCACAGTGCCAAGCGATTACAGCATCACCATCGCCTTCGAAAAACAGCCCGGCGCAGCGTAAGTTCGCGCGCCGGAGCGGCTTATTTACCGGCAATCCGGCTCATCTTACCGTCCTTGTCCGTGAATGGGAAAATGCCGGCCTGGAAACAGGTGCTCATGTGCCGGGCCTTCTCAACTGCCTTCTCCGCAAGCGCAGGGCTGAGCGTTTCTTGCGCAGTCGCCTCGAACAAGGCCATCCACCTGGAAAAATGCTCGGGCTCGACAGGAAGCTGCAGATGCGCCGGGAACGGAAATCCCGAATAGCGCTCTGTGCCCAGCAGGGCACGCGACCAAAAATCCTGGATCTTCTTAAGATGATGTTCCCAATCGGCAATACTGGCTGCAAATACAGGAGCGAGGAGCGGATCTTTTTGCGCCCGTGCGTAGAAGCTGCGCACGCACAAGCCGATGGCTTCCTCGCTCGCTAGGGCATCAGGCGCCTCTGTGGAAACTTTCGTGGTCATGCCGGCTCTCTCCTGCGTCATATGTATACTTTATGATATAGCATGGCCCGGCACAGCGCTCAATCGGCATGGCGCTTTGACGTACTTCTTGCTCTTGCACGAAAATTGCAGCTAGGTTCAGGCCATGTTTATTAACGCGCTAGAACCCGCCATTCCATGATCCGGCTCTCCACGACACTGCACGCACGCGTCCTGCACCACAACTCAGAAATCGGGCTTTCGACGCTCTTTTTCGACGATGGAGAGTTGCGGGTTCCGAAGATCGATGCGCCTCCTGGCGCCGGGGTTGCGGTAGAGATCGATGCAAGCGACGTTTCCATAGCCTTGTCGCGGCCGATGGACGTCTCAATCACGAACCGCCTGCCCGGCACAATAATCGAGGTTGAATATCTCGCCGCACCGTACGCCCGCGTCACGCTCGATCTCGGCATCTCACGCGTTCACGCGCTCGTCACCTGGGAATCGGTTGAACGTCTTGCCCTTCAGCCCGGGGTGAGAGCCTGGGCAATGGTCAAGACAGTCGCAATTTCCAAGGTGGGTCTCAAGCCGGACGAACTTCCGCAGCCCCGGCCTCAGTTTGCTCCTCGAACGTCCACGCCAGAGAAGCTGTAAGCTCGCCAATCGCGACAACGGCCGCCGTCGACGCGCGGCGTTCTATGGACCGGAAAAGCGCGACCAGCCGCTGGCCAAACACAGTCACCTCCGCTCCGGCCCCTCTCCTTCCTGGAAAAGTGTCGATCACTTTGGATTCAAACGTGCGGTTCAGAGCATCGGTCATTAGCCAGGTCTTGCGATAAGAAAGGCCCATGAGCTTACTCGTGCCAAGAATGGACCGGCATCGCTGGATGGTCTCGATCAAAGCGATATCGGCTTCATCGAGGTTGCCGCCATTTGGAAACGAGAGCCGCACATGGACGCTCGCCGGCTTTTTCCCATCATCGGACATTGTGAACCTGCTCCAGCATGAGCCATAATGCAAAGCGCTTCCGGCCCGGCCAGGCTCTTGCATATCGCATAACGGCTATGCACGGAAGCCTCACGGTGCATTCCGATGCCGCAGGCCTATCCACGAGCTGGAGTTTCCATCGCCCTACTCAAGGGTGAAGACGTCCTTCTCGTCCGGCGTGGGAAAGGCATCTATCGCGGGCTTTGGTCACTTCCCGGAGGCGCCGTTGAGTTAGGTGAGTCCGCGTTCGAGGCTGCGCGGCGCGAGCTTTGGGAGGAAACGGGACTGCTTGCTTCGGACCTGACTTTAAGCGATGTTGCGGACGCCGTCGTCCGGGACACTAGCGGCGCTTTGGAAGCACATTATGTGATCGCCGTATACGCAGCGGACCAGGTTTCCGGAACGCTCACGGCAGCCGCTGATGCAACGGATGCTGGCTGGTTCGGTCCTGAGGCCAGAGAGCGCCTCAATAGGACGCCCGGCTTGGAGGCAGCGATCATCAGGGCCAGATCGTCCTTGGATAAGGGCAACCGATGACATTGGACCGATACGCATTAGCTGCTAGAGAGGGAAACGCAAATTAAGAATGGTAAGAGCTTGAAAACGATGCCGCGGCAGGCTTGGAGAAAAGCAGCGCTTTATGCAGCCGTGGTGGTTCTCATGGCTACCGGTGCAAGCCCCGCGTCCGCGCAGCTGGCAGTTAACACGCCAAAACAGGCTCCAGCGGCCGTCCCCCCGAAAATACCGGCGGAGCCGGGCGACAAGCCTTACGACTCACAGCTTCTCAGGCTATCCGAGATTTTGGGCACATTACATTATCTTCGTGAGCTTTGCGGTGCCAATGAGGGGCAGGTGTGGCGAGAGCATATGCGGCAACTCGTTGCCTCTGAAGGAACAAGCGCCCTAAGAAGGGCCAAGTTCGTCCAGAGCTTCAACCGCGGCTACCGGGACTACTCCAGGACCTACCGGACCTGTACTCAGCCCGCGCTTGTAGCGATCCAGCGCTTCATGGATCAGGCCTCGGCAATTGCTGACGCCCTGGTCGCTAACGACAAATAGGCTGGGGGATCCCTCAAACCAGAACGAACCCGCCTTTGGCCTTGCCGGCCGCTTGCTATTTTGCGCCGGTCAAGCTAGCTCTGTGAGCGATTATGCCGCACCCCTTCGGAGACACGTTAAATGACCCTGATCCGGCTATTTGCATCTACCGCTCCTGTCCTCGTCGCGCTGACCTTGAATGCCGCAGCCGCGCCCGAGGCTTACTTCTTCGACGATCACCACACCGAGGTACGTTTCTGTTGGAACCACCTTGGTATCAGTCGCCAATGCGCGCACTTTCTCAAGTATCAGGGCAAGTTTCTTTACGATGCAGCCGATCCGGAGAACAGCACCCTAAGCGTTACATTCCTTACGGATAGCATCGAAACGCTTGTCCCCGTCTTCAACGAGCATATGCGCAGCGACAAACTCTTTGACGTAAAAAAGTTTCCAGAAATTACTTTCAAGAGCACAAAATTCGAAAGGACCGGCGATAAAACCGGCAAGGTATCTGGCGATCTTACCATCAAAGGCGTCACGAAACCTGCAACGCTCGACGTGACACTCAATTACGCTGGAATGCAGCCAATGAGCAAAAAGCAAACACTTGGCATTGGCGCGGTCACTGCAATAAAGCGGACCGACTTCGGCGTGTCCTATGCAGCGCCCATGGTATCCGACGATGTCTCGATCGAAATCCAAACCGAGATGTACAAGGATTGACAGCAGCGCCTTCTGACGCAGCCACGATTTAAATTCCCTCGGGGACTGAGGGGGCTTAGTTTCTTCGATTTAGGAGGGACTCCCTTTCCGGCTTATCCTTGCCGAAGACCTCGTTTACAACCTCGATGGCCCGCTTGATATCTTCGTTTGCGATTTTGTAATAAATAACTTTGCCGTCGCGGCGCGTCGTCACGAGCCCGTCGAGCCTGAGGCGCGCAAGCTGCTGGGAAACTGCCGGCTGCCGAAGCTCGAGAATGGTTTCCAAATCCGTTACCGAACGTTCGCCTTGGACCAGTAGGCAGAGCAGGAGTAGCCTTGTTTCATGGGACAGCGCTTTTAGGAACTGGCTCGCTTTCCGCGCATTCTCCATTATCTTATCAATGGCGGGCCAGTCTTCGTCCTGCGAGCCGCTTCCGGTTTCATTGCCACCGGCGAGGTCCGCGCATTTCTTTGTGGTCATGCAGTTAGGCGTCCTCATCCTCTTTGCAGGCAGTACATCTCAGGTTAGATATATATGAATGTGACGAAAAGGGCACCAAGAGATCTCTATCCTCGGAAGGCACAATGACGCACGAGCGCAAATCCCCGTCCCTACAACTGTCGCGGCGCACTCTGATAGCGGCGGCAGGCGCTTCCCTCGCGGCAATTCCGCTTGCGGGAAATGCTGCTCCGCACCTGCAGCTTGACGGCATATACCGCGAGCCCTGGCTTATCAAAACCTCGGGCGCGCTCAACACAGACTTCGCCGAGGCCGCAAGATCGGCCAGGAATTTCGCGATGCTCTGGGAAATGCGCGGCTGCCCCTGGTGCAAACTTCTGCATGTGGAGAACTTCGCCAGGGACGATATTACCAGTTATTTGCAGGCGAACTACAATCTTCTGCAGCTTAACTTACGGGGGAAGCAGCAAATAACCGATTTCGACGGCGAGAAGCTTACGGAAGAAGATCTTGCTTATAAATACGGCATCAATTCCACCCCGACGTTTCAGTTTTTCAAGCCGGCCGATGCCTTCAAGGGCGAGGAGCTGGGGCGTGCCGGTTATCTCAAGCCCGAGGAGTTCCTAACCCTGCTTCGCTTCATCCGCGAGAAAGGCTATGAGAACGGCTCATACGAAGAATGGGTCCAGAGGCACAAAAACCCAGTTTGACACCGCCCGCCGCGCTGCTGAATAAGAAATCCTGACTAACCAAGTCAGCCATAATGGTGTTATTTTACAGCAAGACAGTTCTCCCTCAGGCCGCCAGGGCGAGGAGGACAATGGTGAGCCGGACAGACTATCCGCTACGCATGGACAAAAGCCCCGAAGTTACGGCGTTTTTCGATCCTGCGACCAATACGATCAGCTATGTGGTCCGCGACCCGGCCTCGAACGCCTGCGCGATTATCGATCCCGTCCTCGATTTCGACTACGCATCCGGCCGCATCGGCTTCAGCTCTGCGGACCGCATCATAGAGTTCATTCGCAAGCACGGCCTCAAGCTTGAATGGCTGATTGAAACCCATGCCCATGCCGATCACCTTTCCGCTGCGCCCTACATCCAGGAAAAGCTTGGCGGCAAGATCGGCATCGGGACGCATATCCGGGAAATTCAGGAGGTGTTCGGGAAAATCTTCAACGAAGGCACAGAGTTTCAACGCGACGGGAGCCAATTCGACCGCCTCTTCGAAGATGGTGACACCTACGCCATCGGCACGCTTACCGCATTCGCAATGCACACGCCCGGGCACACGCCCGCTTGCATGACCCATGTGATCGGCAATGCAGCCTTCGTTGGCGACACGCTCTTCATGCCGGACAGCGGAACGGCGCGCGCCGATTTCCCCGGGGGCAATGCAAGGCAGCTTTACCGGTCGATCGAGAAGGTCTTGAGCCTCCCGCCCGGGATGCGTCTCTTCATCTGCCACGATTACGGACCGGAGGGCCGTGAGATCCGCTGGGAAACGACGGTAGCTGAAGAGCGCGCAAACAACGTTCACGTCCGCGACGGCATCACCGAGGACGAATTCGCCGCCATGCGCAGCGCTCGCGACAAGACACTCGGAATGCCAAAACTCATCATCCCCTCGATTCAGGTCAATATGCGCGCTGGGCGTTTTCCCAGGCCAGAGGCCGGGGGCAAGAGCTTTCTGAAGGTGCCGGTAAACGGGCTTTAGCGCTCATCCTGCGTTTCTGGAAGCAGTGGAAGGGAGAAGGGACGCCAGAAGCTCCCTCTCCCCTTGGGGAGAGGGTTGGATGAGGGGGGCTTCTGCTTAGAACTCCACGTCCAGCTCTTCCATCTCGTCGGGCTCCTCCCGCGCAGCGGCAACCCACTCTTCCATCGCCGGCCAAACCATGATTGACCGGCAATAATCCGCGCAAACTTCATCAAGTTTCACGTCGTAGGTCAAAAAGCGCGTGCACACTGGGGCATACATGGCGTCGGCCATCGACAGAGCGCCAAAGAGGTATGGGCCGCCAGAAGCGATTAAACAGTCGCGCCAGATTGTGACCACTCGTTCGATATCGGCCAGCGCACCCGGGAAAACCGCAAATCCCGGGTGATAGGCTTTCAGGTTCATCGGCAGCGCCGAACGGAGATTATAAAAACCCGAATGCATCTCGCCCGAAATGGACCTGCAATGGGCGCGCGCCTTCCTGTCCTTTGGAAGAAGCGGGGACTCCGGCTTCAGTTCAGCGAGATACTCCGCGATGGCCAGGGTGTCCCACACCTTGATCCCATCATGCGTGAGGCACGGCACCAAAAATGACGGCGAAAGCAGGAGAAGTTCTGCGCGGATGGAGGGATCGTCGATCGAGACAATGTGTTCCTCTATTGGGAAACGGGCAAGTTTGCACAAGAGCCACCCGCGAAGCGACCACGAAGAGTAGTTCTTACTGCTGATCGAGAGCGTTGCTTCCGCCATCAACGTCACCTTCGCTTATGGTTCGAAACTTGCATCGCCCTCATGCGGCGGTGCCAGCCTATGTCGTGCTTGCAACATTCGTTCCAGAGCCAGGGTTTAGAATGCTTTATCAAGCGTACCAATTCTACTCCGATGCCATGATACCGGCACGAGGGCTTGCGCAGCTTGGTATCACAGCGCTCGCACCGTTTTCAACAAACGGGAACGGGAGATGGCTTGGCAACTTCACAGCCGCATGTGAGCTCATTTCCCGGGCAACGCTTACACACACCCGCCCGCCCTTTCGTATCGATCCAGTTCGCGTTGGAAATCGCGACGTGCCAGTGATCGAGGAGCCGCTTGCCGTAACGCCATTCGGAACACTCTTACATTTCAAGAAGGATATCGAGGAAGAGCAGCCGAAGGTTCTCGTCGTCGCGCCACTCTCAGGGCATTTTGCGACCCTATTGCGCAACACAGTTCAAACCCTGCTCGCCGATCACGATGTTTGCATAACAGATTGGCATAATGCCCGCGATATAGCCATTTCGGCAGGCCCCTTCGGCTTCGACGACTACACCGATCACCTCATTCGATGGCTTCGCTTTATGGGGCCGGGTGCTCATATTGTGGCGGTTTGTCAGCCTTGCGTGCAGTCCTTGGCCGCAGCGGCTGTGATGGCGGAAGCAGGCGATCCTGCGCAGCCCCGAAGCATGACGCTGATTGCTGGCCCGGTCGACACAACGGTGAACCCGACGAAAGTTAACGAGCTGGCGATGTCCAAGCCTATCGAGTGGTTCGAGAAAAAGCTAATCCACCGGGTGCCGCGCGGTCATCCGGGCGCGGGCCGGCGCGTTTACCCAGGCTTCATCCAATTGACAGCATTCATGGCCATGAATATCGACCGCCATCGCAAGGCGCACATGGATTTGTATCAGCATCTGGCGCAAGGAAATTTAGACAAAGCCGAGTCGATCAAAACCTTTTACGATGAGTATTTCGCCGTTCTCGACTTGGCAGCTGAGTTCTATCTTGAAACAGTGGCCTGGGTTTTCCAGGAGTCGCGGCTTGCGAAAGGCACCCTTACCTTTCGCGGATCTGCGGTTGAGCCTAAGGCCATCCGCCGCACCATGCTTTTGACAGTGGAGGGCGAGCGCGACGACATTTGCGGCATCGGCCAGACCGCCGCCGCGCACGGCCTCTGCCAAGGCCTGCGTCCGCACCTAAAGCGCCATCATCTTCAAACAGGGGCTGGCCATTATGGCGTGTTCAGCGGCAAGCGCTGGGAGACCCAAGTGTACCCTCAAATTCGTCACGCCATTCTCGCAGCGCACTAAAGGGGCCGGAGCTGAACTACACCGGTTCGTGCCGCCGGCGGCGCAAAAACAGGGTACCAATCACGAAAGTGGCGCCGGCTACGGCGACGGGATACCAGAGCCCTGCATAGACATTGCCGGTGGCCGCCACGATTGCCGTCGCAAGCAGCGGCAGAATTCCCCCAAAGATCCCATTACCGATATGATACGGAAAGGAGATCGAGGTGTATCGCACCTTCGGCGGAAAGAGCTCCACGAGGAAAGCGGCAATGGGCCCATAGACCATGGTGGCGTACAGCATCAATATAAACAGGATCAGGAGTGTCACCGGGTAATCGATCAGCGAGCGGTCTGCACTCTTCAATTCAAGCAAGGGCTCTCCCCGCGCGTTGGACTGGGGCTCGCCATCGATATATTTTAAATTCAATCCGGGATATCCCGCGCCGAACAACGCATTTTGCAGGGAGCGACCGATCTCTGCCCTATTGTTGCTCGCAATTTCAAGCGTTTGCGCGCCAATTGTTACATCAGCTGTCTCAAAACCGGGCGCATTCACTTTGGTAAAGGACAGGCCCAATTTGGTAAGATAGTCCGTTACCTGATCGCAAGGGGTGAACTTCGACCAGGGCCCCGCAAAGACGTGGAAGTTACAAGTCTTGACGTCGACGCGTAGAGATATGGGGTTCGCGGCTTGAAACGCAACCAGTTCAGGGTTGACCGCCATGGAAAGCCCATGGAAGAGCGGTATATACGTCAAAGCTCCCAGGAGGCATCCCGCGAGAATGATTTTTAAGCGTCCAACCCTGTCGGAGAGCCAACCGAAAAACACAAAAAAGGGCGTTCCCGCTGCAAGCGCCGCCCCGGTCAGAATATAAGCCGTCAAATAATCAAGGTGCAAAGTTATGGTCAGGAAGAACAACGTGTAGAACTGGCCGGTGTACCAAACCACGCCCTGGCCCGCGGTAGCGCCAAAAAGGGCTAGCAGAACGTATTTGTTATTCGGGGAGCTGAAAAAGCTTTCCCGCACCGGAATTTTCGACGATCTGCCTTCCGCCTTCATGCGAAGGAATACAGGCGTCTCGCGCAAACTGACGCGGATATATACCGAGATTACTAGGAGGACAATTGATGCAAGGAAGGGAATCCGCCATCCCCATTGCGCGAATTGCCCGTCCGGGATGAGCCAGCGGCAGCCGCCAATCACGACCATCGCGAGCAAAAGCCCTAAAGTCGCGGTTGTCTGAATCCACCCTGTGGCATAGCCGCGCCTGGACGCTTCCGAGTATTCGGCAACATAGGTTGCAGCCCCGCCATATTCGCCGCCCAAGGCCAGCCCCTGAATGAGCCTGAGGCTAACGAGCAAAATGGGCGCCACCCATCCAAGCTGCTCGAAAGTTGGCAGAAGTCCGACCGTAAAGGTCGAAAAGCCCATGATAACGATTGAAATCAGAAAGGTGTACTTACGGCCGGTCACGTCGCCGAGCCGGCCCAAAATCACCGCACCGACGGGGCGGACAGCGAAGCCTGCCGCATAGGTGGCAAAGGCGGCCAGGAGGGCGGCGGTATCGTTTTCCGGAGGAAAAAACAGTTTTGCAAAAAAAGGAGCCAGAACGGCATAAAGGTAAAAATCATACCATTCAAAGACGGTCCCGGCCGAGGACGCCGCGATAACCCGCCGGGTCTCGGCGCGGGAAACAAGGAAAGTTTGGATCGCTTTGCCAGGCGCAGGCCAGGCCCGGCACCCTCGTCTCTCCATCGCCTATTTGCACGCTACCATCCGATGACTAACCCTTGCGCGCGGGACCTTAGCATGCCCTTGCCGCAGCAAACAAACTCGCAATCGAGATATTTTCGATATCACGCCGTAGGCCAATGCAGCAAAAGCGTTGCAAGAATTTCATGCAAAAGTCGTAGCACGATTGTCTTACCTCCAATGTCTTAGCCTGTGCAATCCGGGCTTGTGATAAAAATTTCTGGTGTCTGGGCGACCGAAAACATAAGCGGGCTTGCAATCTGTGGGTGGGGGCAAGGTTAACGGGTCGAGGAGGATTCGATGGCAGTTACAGCAGATGTTCCCTATCATCCAACCAGTGAGATTTCGGAGGCCGAGCAGCGGAAGGTGGTCATCGCATCTTCTCTTGGCACCGTTTTCGAGTGGTATGACTTTTATCTTTACGGCTCCCTCGCTGCCGTGATCGGCTCCCACTTCTTCTCCGGACTGACACAGTCCGGACAATTTATCTTCGCCCTGCTCGCTTTCGCCGCGGGCTTTTTCGTGCGACCCTTTGGCGCCATCTTTTTCGGGCGGTTGGGCGACCTTATTGGCCGCAAGTACACGTTCCTCATAACCATCGTGATTATGGGTTTGTCTACCTTCCTGGTCGGCGTCCTGCCAACATACGGCTCGATCGGTGTCGCAGCTCCTGTCATCCTGATCGGCCTACGCCTGGTGCAAGGCTTGGCACTGGGCGGGGAGTATGGCGGCGCCGCGATCTACGTCGCTGAGCATGCGGAACCCAACCGCCGCGGTTACCGCACCAGCTGGATTCAGACCACAGCTACGCTCGGCCTTTTTCTCTCGCTGATCGTCATCCTGCTTTGCCGGCAGTTCGCTCCTGGAACAACCGCGGCCGAAAAAGCGGCCTCGTTCAATGCCGAATATGGGATGTGGCGCGTACCTTTCCTGGTCTCGATTTTCCTCTTGGCGATCTCAGTGTGGATTAGATTGAGCCTCAATGAGTCGCCCCTATTCAGAAGGATGAAGGAAGAAGGCCGAGCATCCAAGGCGCCGCTTTCCGAAGCCTTCACAACTTGGCGGCATCTTCGGCTCGTTATTCTTGCGTTGCTCGGACTTACTGCGGGACAGGCAGTAGTCTGGTACACGGGACAATTCTATGCGCTGTTCTTCCTAACCCAGACGCTCAAGGTCGATCCTTTCTGGTCGCAGATCATGATCGCGCTGTCTCTCGTGATCGGCACGCCCTTCTTCATTGTTTTCGGCTGGCTTTCGGACAAGATCGGCCGCAAGCCCATCATTATGCTGGGCTGCCTGCTGGCGGTTCTCACCTACTATCCTGCCGGTATCCTTCAATACATTCCCGGGGGCGAGCAATACGTCTATCCGGGCATCTTCGAGTTGCTGACGCGAGCTGCCAACCCGGAGCTCGCTGCCGCGATCCAGAAAACCCCGGTCACGGTCGTCGCCGATCCCGCTGAGTGCCGCCTGCAGTTCGATCCGGTCGGCAAATCGAAGTTCACAGCACCTTGCGATGTGGCGAAAGCCGCGCTGGTCAAGGCCGGCGTGCCCTACAGCAATGAGGCAGGTCCTGCGGGCGCTGCCCAGATTAGAATCGGGAAACAGGTCCTTCAGTCCTACGATGCCGCGGCACCCGACGCAAAAGCCCAACATGAGCGCTTCAGCAAAGAGCTCGGCGATGCCTTGAAGGCTGACGGCTATCCTTCGAAGTCCCAGATCGACGGTGTGAACTGGACCGTTGTGGGCCTTCTTACCCTTCTCGTCCTCTATGTGACCATGGTATATGGGCCGATTGCTGCAATCCTGGTTGAACTATTCCCAACCCGCATCCGCTACACCGCCATGTCGCTGCCCTATCACATCGGCAATGGCTGGTTCGGTGGCTTTTTGCCAGTCACCGCTTTTGCGATTGTCGCTGCAACCGGCAACATATACGCCGGCCTCATGTATCCGATTATCGTCGCTGCGATGACCTTCGTGCTTGGCACGCTCTTCATCAGGGAGACGCGCGGGCGGGATATCGTGAACTAGAGAGTCTAACATCCGTGCAATCCAAAGGCCGGCGCCATCCGGCCTTTTTTTGGTACCAACGTCACGCACTAGCTTTCCGACGCATTTGCGCGGCATAAAAAAACTGTTACTCTTTCCAATCGGCATAAGCCATCGAATGGAGCGATACGGTGAACACGGGAGAGTCGGGAATTGCTGCGCTAGACGGCACCGTCCCCGTTTTCGCAACTCAATCTGCAGGGGAACCAGCGGCTCATCCTGCGCACCCGTCAATTAATGTCATAGCTCCGGTAAGTCCGATCGCGGCAAACGCCCTGGTGAAACCAATCAGCGCGGCCCAAAGCGTTGTTGCCCGCCGCTCCGATGGAACGAGCCCCGTCTATGCCGCACTCGATCTCGGCACGAACAACTGCCGTCTTCTGGTGGCGCGGCCTTCGCGGCGCGGCTTTTTTGTCATCGACGCCTTTTCCCGGATTATCAAGCTCGGCGAAGGTGTGAGCCAAACCGGACTGCTGTCGGAAGACGCCATGGCGCGCACCATCGACGCATTGAGGGTGTGTTCGGCGAAAATGGCGCGCAGAGGCGTTACGCGTTCCCGGCTTGTCGCCACGGAAGCTTGCCGCATCGCAACGAACGGCGAAGAATTCATTGCGCGCGCCGAGCGTGAGACAGGGCTCTCATTGGAGATCATAGGCCGTGAGACCGAAGCCCGCCTTGCGGTGTCCGGCTGTGCGTCCCTTATCGACAAGCATAGCGACTACGTCCTGATTTTCGATATCGGCGGCGGCTCGTCGGAATTCGTTTGGCTCAACCTCACGAAGGAACGCCGCGCAAGGCGCATTTCCATCGAAGACCGGTTGCGGGCGCAAGATAGCATTGAGGCCTGGACCTCCCTGCCTTTCGGCGTCATCACGCTCGCCGAGCACTTTGGCAAATCCTTCGTGGAGGCCCACCAATTCGAGGACATCGTCCGCTTCGTGCAAGCAAAACTCACGCCTTTCAGCGAAACGAACGGCATCGCGCATAAGATGTCGGGAAGCGAAACCCACCTTCTCGGCACGTCAGGCACCGTCACCACCATCGCCGGCGTTTATCTCGGCCTTTCGGAATATCACCGCGCGAAGGTCGATGGCTGCTGGCTCTCAGCCGAAAACATACGGCAAGTCTCCAAGCGCATCGCCGGCATGAACTACCAGCAGCGTGCCGCACAGCCATGCATCGGCACTGAGCGGGCGGACCTCATCCTAGCAGGCTGTGCCATTATGGAGGCCATGCTGAGGCTGTGGCCCGCGAGAGCGCTAAGGGTGGCTGACCGCGGTTTGCGGGAAGGCATACTTGCCACACTCATCGCCGAGGATATTATCGGCGAGCGAAACCAGAACGCCACGAATGGCGGGCTCCAAACGGTATCCTTAATTCATGACCAATCGCGAGCCAAATCAGACCCGGTCTCTTAAAGTCAAGCTTCGAAAAACGCGCGGCCGCACGCCGTCGTCTAAACAGTGGCTTGAACGCCAATTGAACGACCCCTACGTCGCGGCGGCCAAGCGCGAGGGCTATCGCAGCCGCGCAGCCTATAAGCTCGAGGAAATCGCCGATAGATACGGGTTCCTAAAGCCGGGCGGGCTCGTCGTCGACCTTGGCGCGGCGCCTGGCGGCTGGAGTCAGGTTGCCGCCAAACGCGTTAAGGCAGATGAGGGTCGCGGCGCGGTGGTTGCGCTGGACATCCTTCCCTTCGACGCCATTCCCAGCGTTATGATTCTGCAACAGGATTTCAGCGAGCCCGAGGCCGAGAACCGTTTGCTCGACGCCCTGGCCGGCCGTAAGGCGGACGTGGTCCTTTCCGACATGGCCGCCCCCACCACCGGACACCGGGCAACCGATCATCTCAGGATCATGGGGCTTGCCGAAGAGGCGTTCGCCTTCGCGATCAAGGTCTTGGCTCCAGGCGGTGCTTTCCTTTCGAAGGTATTCCAGGGCGGCAGCGAGAAAAGCCTGCTCGACGTGCTCAAGCGCGATTTCTCGGCCGTGCGCCACCTAAAGCCAAAAGCCAGCCGTGCCGAGTCGCCCGAACTCTATGTGCTCGCGACAGGGTTTAGAGGAAACCAGGCACAAATCCAAGACAGATCGGCTTGACAGGCCCGCCATCCGATTGCGTCATCCCGGAAATGCCAATGGCATTATCCGGGATCATCACGAACTTAAGGCCGGCGTTTTCTGCGATCCCGGATAAACGCAAGACGTTTTCCGGGATGACGGTCTGGGAAGCGAAATTCCTAATACCCGGGCGCAGGCTCACTGGCTGGTGGCGTCTCTGCCTTTGCGGGCGGAGTTGCCGCAGGCGCAGCATCCCCAGCCGGTTTTTCTGGCGCGGGCTGCTGTTGAGAAGGTGCATTCTGAACCGCTTGGGAAATGCGGCGTGCGAATGCGGCGTCGGAGGATCCCGATGGCTTCGGCCCACCGGCAGCATCCGCGCGCTTCGCGGTTCTTAGCGCCTCTTCTGACTTCGCGATTTCTTCACGCGAGTATTCGCTCGGATTGCAGGAGCATCCGCGAATGTAAACCTTCCGGTTGCGGAACGCGTTCGGCGTCTGGCTATAAGGCACGCCTCTCAGCGACACCATCTGTTCCACATCCTGATCGGTGCGGTGATAAAAAAGCTCGGCGGGCGCTGCGCATTGCGAGCGGCACTTGGCGTCGTCTTCCTGGAAACGATCCTCAGTGGTCGCCGTGCTAATCGGGAAATAGAAGCCGTCGCACTCCCGGACGCAAAGCGTCCGGTAAGTCGAAGCCCCGTAACTTGGCGTGTACCGGCTCGAATCGCCGGGATCCTCCTCCTCGCTGAAGAACGAGAAGATAGAGCTGCTGCGGCTGCGCTGGGCTTCATACTCGCGCGTATACTGATCGCCGCAATGGTTGCGGGCAAGCTCCGCGATGAGGTCGTCATGCCGGCCCTTGGGGGAGCTGCCGCGCGTGATCGCGTCACGCTGCGCTTTCAGTTGAGCCAGAGTGGATTTTGCGGTTTGAATCTTGCGGTCAAGATCGATGCAGCGCGGCGTGCGGCGCAAAGAGCGCCCGAACAGGAACATATCCTCATAGCAATTGGCCCGGTCTGCATCCCCTTGCGCGCTGCGGAAATCCGCATCCGCCTGACGCATGTCGTTTTCGATCCGGGGGAGTTGATCCGAATTGGGGGCAACGCCGCCGGTTAATTGCACCTCAAGGTCATGGCACCGCGGGCTGACATAGCCTGGGCTGCGGGACGAGCCGTAGTCCGATTGGCCGTAGACAGGCTGCTGCTCCCCCCCGAGTCGCCATAGGAAGGCCGCTGAGACTGATCGGAACGGCTATAGCCGTCATCCCAGCCCCCCCAGTTCTGGGCCGAAGCCCCCACCACCCCGGCGGCGGCGATAGCCACCGCGGCGCAAAAAGCGCTCAAGGCGCGAAAGCGATTCGTCATATTCATTCCCCGCCCATAAATGGCCATGATGGCCAAGGGAAGGCCGTTAATTCTTCAGTTCCCGGCAAGTATGAGCTGAGCCGCAGCTTGAGGCAACCCGAAGCTAGGTTTATCAGCAAATGGCCCGTGAGCTAATGCCCCGCTTGCAAATTTTACGTCTCTTTCGCGATCCATCTTGACCGCGAAGCAATTTGCAGCGATGGTCTCCCCATGACACAAAGCGTTTTCAATCGCCGGTGCATTATTATCGCGAGCTAACATAAAAGCTGGCGCGGCATGCGATTGTCATTGTGAATAAGGAGCCCGCCAGCCAAGGCAGGGCTTATGATACTCAAGCTTTACAATACGCGGACCAGGCAGAAGGAAACATTCGAGCCGCTCGATCCCGAAGCGGTGCGCATGTATGTCTGCGGCCCCACCGTTTACGATTTCGCCCATATCGGCAACGCACGGCCCGTCATCGTTTTCGACGTGCTGTTCCGCTTGCTCCGCCATCTTTACGGCGCGGATCATGTAATTTACGCCCGCAACATCACCGATGTGGACGACAAGATCAACGCGCGCGCGGCTGAGGAAGGCATTTCGATCCGCGAACTCACGGAGCGCACCGCGGCGCAGTTCCATGCCGACGTTGCAGCGCTTGGCTGCCTGCCGCCAACCATCGAACCCCGCGCCACCGAGCATATTCAGGAGATGATCTCGCTCATCGAGCGGCTGATTGCGCGGGGGCATGCTTACGCGGCCGAAGGGCACGTGCTTTTCGACGTGGCGTCCGATCCGGATTACGGCTCTCTGGCAAAGCGCTCCCTGGATGAAATGCGTGCCGGTGCCCGCGTGGAGGTTGCGCCCTATAAGCGCGACCCGATGGATTTTGTGCTTTGGAAACCAAGCACCGGGAGCGAGCCGGGCTGGGAAAGCCCCTGGGGCTTCGGCCGGCCCGGCTGGCACCTCGAATGCTCCGCCATGGCGGAAAAGCATCTCGGCGAGGTCTTCGACATCCACGGCGGCGGCATCGACCTCCTCTTCCCGCATCACGAGAACGAGGTCGCGCAATCGACCTGCGCGCACGGCACCAAGATCATGGCCAACATTTGGATGCATAACGGGCATCTTCAGGTGGAAGGCGCGAAGATGTCGAAGAGCCTCGGCAATTTCGTGACGATTTACGAGCTTCTGAAGGATTGGCCGGGGCAAGTCGTGCGGCTGAACATGCTAAGAACTCACTATAGACAACCGATGGACTGGACGCTCAAAGGGTTGCAGGAAAGTGAGGTTATCCTTCGGCGATGGCACTCAAGTATCGCACACGAAGGTTTCCTGGAAACGCTTCCTGGTGGCGACGGCCTGGGCGATCCTATAGGGATGCCTGACGGCGATGGTTATGGTGGCGGCTTTCCCGACGAAGAGTTTCTGCCAGAGTTAATGGACGACCTTAATACGCCTCTTGCCATTATGATGATTCATCAGATGCGCCCAGAGAACAAGAGGAAGGCGCTAGAACTGCTGGGGCTGGATAAGCCGTTAACCGACCCGCGGCTCAAGGCCGTGGATAAAGGAGCAATTGAGGAGCGAATTGGTGCGCGGCTTGCCGCGAGGAAGGCGAAAAACTGGGCGGAGGCGGACCGCATCCGAGACGAACTTGCGGCGGTGGGCATCGCGTTGAAAGACGCCAAGAACCCGGCGACCGGCGAGATCGAGACGACGTGGGAGATCGCGCGATGAGCGTAAAACAACCCCTCACCCGGCCGCTAAGCGGCCACCCTCTCCCGCAAGGAGAGAGGGTAAGCCCCCGCACCGCAGCGATGAGTAGAGGAAAACCCTCTCCCCTTGCGGGAGAGGGTGGCGACCGGCAAAGCCGGGCGCCGGGTGAGGGGGAAGTTACGAATTCCACGCCCTTAAGCCGGGCGCGCGGCCTTCGCCACACCATGACCGATGCCGAACACGGGTTGTGGCGCATCTTGCGCAACCGCCAGTTTGCGCGGTCGAAATTCCGGCGGCAGGTGCCAATCGGGCCGTATATCGCGGATTTCCTCTGCTTCGAGGCCCGGCTCATCATCGAAGCGGATGGCGGCCAGCATGCGGATTCCGCAAGGGATGCGGCGCGAGATGCTTGGTTCGCAACGAATGGTTTCCGGGCGCTGCGGTTTTGGAACAATGACATACTGAAGAACCCCGAAGGCGTCGCCCTTGTCATTGCTACGGCTTTGGCAGGTGAAGAACCCCTCACCCGGCCGCAAAGCGGCCACCCTCTCCCACAAGGGGAGAGGGTATCTTCCCCTAATCCGGAGCGGCCATGAAAGAGCGCCTTTATTTATACGACACTACGCTCCGCGATGGGGCGCAGACGCTCGGCGTCGACTTCTCGCTGGAGGACAAGCGCGTCATCGCCGAACGCCTCGATGCGCTTGGGGTGGACTATATCGAGGGCGGCTACCCAGGCGCGAACCCGGTCGATACCGCCTTCTTCGAGGCTCCGCCGCGGCTTAGGGCGAAACTTACGTCGTTCGGCATGACCAAGCGTGCCGGCCGCTCCGCCTCGAACGATCCCGGATTTCAGGCCGTCGTCCGGGCGAACGCTGCCGCGGTGTGCCTCGTGGCCAAGTCCTGGGACTACCATGTGGAGCTTGCGCTCGGCATCTCGGGCGAGGAAAACCTCGACGCCATCGCCGCCTCTGTCGAAGCGATCCGGGATGCGGGGCGCGAGGCGCTGATCGATTGCGAGCATTTCTTCGACGGCTACAAGGCCAATCCGCATTACGCGCTGGCTTGCGCGAACGCAGCTTACGACGCAGGCGCGCGCTGGATCGTGCTCTGCGACACGAACGGGGGCACCCTGCCGCACGAGGTCGAGGACATCGTCGCCGGAGTGGTCCGTCACATCCCGCGCGGATGCGTGGGCATTCACGCGCACAACGACACGGAGAACGCGGTTGCGAACACGCTCGCGGCCGTGCGCGCGGGCGCCCGCCAAATCCACGGCACCTTGAACGGGCTCGGCGAGCGCTGCGGCAACGCCAATCTTACCTCCATCATCCCGACGCTGCTCTTGAAGGACGACTATGCAAGCCGCTTCGAGACAGGCGTTAGTCCCGAGGCGCTCCGCACGCTGACCTCGGTCTCGCGCCAATTCGATGAGCTTCTGAACCGCCAGCCAAACCGGCACGCGCCCTATGTAGGGGAATCGGCTTTCGCTCATAAGGGCGGTATTCACGCGTCCGCCGTCAGCAAAGAGCCGCGCACCTACGAGCATGTGCGGCCTGAGAGCCTCGGCAACACCCGTAAGCTGCTGGTTTCAAACCAGGCGGGGCGCTCGAACATTCTGGCCGAGCTTTCCCGTATCGGCATGGAGGTCGACAAGGACGATCCGCGCCTTACGGAGCTTCTGGAGCAGGTGAAGCTCCGCGAAGCGCAGGGCTACGCCTACGAAGCGTCCGCCGCCTCGTTCGAACTCCTGGCGCGCCGCGTTTTTGGCCAAGTGCCGGAATTCTTCGGCGTTGAAAGCTTCCGTGTGATGGTGGAACGGCGCCACAACGCCAAGGGGGCGCTCGTCACCGTCTCGGAAGCCGTGGTCAAGGTCAGGATCGGGGGAGAGCTGCTGTTGAATGCCGGCGAGGGTAATGGCCCCGTCCACGCGCTCGACCAGGCGCTGCGCCGCGACCTCGGCATCTATCAGCCGAGCATTCAGGATTTGGAGCTTGTAGACTTCAAGGTGCGTATCCTCACAGGGGGCACGGACGCTGTGACGCGCGTTCTGGTCGAAAGCCGGGACCGCAAGAGCGGCCGGCGCTGGTTCACGGTCGGGGTTTCGCCCAACATCGTGGACGCATCCTTCGAGGCACTGCTCGACTCGATCGTTTACAAGCTGTGGAGCGACGGTGTGGCTCCGGCTCCAACCTCATAAGCGTCGGCAGTTCGCCTTACCTCTCATGCCACGAAATTAACATGTTATGATATAAGGTTACATTTGCAACCTTGACAAACTCTGCCCTCTCCCGGATAGCTCAGAGCGGGCAGGCATCGGAAGTTATTGTTGCGCTTACGTTTTTTCACAAAGTAACCAAACGGGAAGGCCAAAATGCGAGTGATACGGACAGCATGCGTGCTAGCGGCGGGATTGGCCTGCACGGCTCTTTCTGCCTCAGCCCAAGAGCACAGGCAGCTCGGCCCCCACGTGCATGGACATGGGCATTTGAATATCGCGATCGAAGGCAAGACCGTATCCATGGAGCTGGAAGTCCCGGGCATGGACATCGTGGGCTTCGAGCACGAGCCCAGCACGCCCGATCAGAAAGCTGCACTCGAAAAAGCGAAGGCGAAACTGGCGGACGGGCTTTCGATTTTCACCCCCGCTTCCTCGGCAGGCTGCGCCTTGAAGAGCGCGAAAGTCGCTACCCAGGCCGAGCATGAGGATGAACATGAACACGAGGCCGATGCTCACGAGCATGAGGCAGGGCACCATCACTCCGAGTTCCACGTTGAATATTCTTTAGAATGTTCGTCACCGTCTCGCCTCACCGCCATGACATTCGACTATTTCAAAACCTTTGCGGGCGCACAGGTGCTGAACATCGCTGTCATCTCGCCCAAAGGACAATCGAGCTTTGAGGTTACGCGCGATAAGCCGAGCCTCGATCTTGCGGGGATCATGTGAGCGCAATCGAATCCGCACTTCCGAAGGCAAACCGGGATGCGGGCCAATCACGTGCCGTCGTCCGGATGACCGATGTGGTCTTTACCTGGCCGGGCCGGAACGCGTTTACGCTCTCGATAGACGCGTTCACATTGGAGAAAGGCCAGCGGCTCCTGCTGATCGGGCCATCCGGAAGCGGCAAGTCCACCTTCCTTAGCCTGCTTGCCGGCATCATCACTCCCCAGCGAGGCGCGATCGATGTGCTCGGCACCGACATCGCACGCTTGCGCGGGGCGGCGCGCGACCGCTTCCGGGCGGAGCACATGGGCATAATCTTCCAGATGTTCAATCTTCTCCCCTACGGGTCGGTTACCGACAATGTCGTGCTGCCTCTCAGCTTTTCGGCGGGCAGGCGGAAACGCGCGGAAGCGGAGGGCGGCGCGAAGGCTGCTGCGGCGAGGCTCTTGGAAAGCCTCGGCATGGAGCGCAGCCTTGTTGACGCTTCGGCCGCAAGCCTCAGCGTCGGGCAGCAGCAAAGAGTAGCCGCTGCGCGCGCGCTGATTGGCGCGCCCGAGCTTATCGTCGCCGATGAGCCCACGTCCTCGCTGGACCGCGACCGCCAGCAGGCCTTCCTCGATCTTCTGTTTACCGACATCGCCGAGGCCAACGCCACGCTTATCATGGTCAGCCATGACGAGAGCTTGAGCAACCGCTTCACCCGCGTCGCCAATCTGACGGACATAGCGCGCATGTCGCGCGGAGGCGCTCTATGATTATCTTCCGCCTGGCACTTAAGTCGCTCGCCAACCGTAAGCTCACGGCTCTTCTCACCATCCTTTCCATCGCGTTCAGCGTGGCGCTCCTGCTGGGTGTTGAGAAGGTTCGCACAGGCGCGCGCCAGAGCTTCGCCGACACGATCTCGGGCACCGACCTCATCGTGGGTGCGCGCAGCGGCGGCCTCAATCTCCTGCTCTACTCCGTCTTCCGCATCGGCAACGCGACCAACAACATTACCTGGAAGACTTACAAGGACATCGCCGCCCTGCCGGACGTTGCCTGGATCGTGCCCATTTCACTGGGCGACAGCCATCGGGGCTTCCGCGTGATGGGCACCATCCCGGAATATTTCAAGCTCTATCACTACCGCCACGGCCACGCGCTGGAATTCGCGGCAGGAAGCCCGTTCAGCGATCTTTTCGACGCTGTGGTTGGCGCCGATGTCGCTGAGCAGCTTGGCTACAAGGTGGGGGACAAGATCATCGTGGCGCATGGGCTTGGTTCGGTTTCCTTCCTGAAGCACGAAGACAAGCCGTTCCGCGTCTCGGGCATCCTGGCGAAAACGGGCACCCCGGTCGATAGGACCGTGCATGTCAGCCTGGCCGCCATCGAGGCCATCCACGTGGATTGGCAGAACGGGGCGCCCATTCCAGGCCAAAGCATTTCCGCTGAGGAGGTGCGCCATATGGACCTTCAGCCGCGAGCAATAACGGCCGCATTCCTCGGGTTGAAATCGAAACTTGCCGCCTTCAGGCTTCAGCGCGCCATCAACGAATATCCCGAAGAGCCGCTGTCTGCGATCCTCCCAGGCGTGGCACTCCAGGAACTTTGGGGCCTCGTCGGTACGGCAGAGACGGCTTTATCCGCTGTGTCCGGCATGGTCGTGCTGACGGCGCTTCTTGGCATGGTGACCATGATCCTGACCACGCTCAACGAGCGACGCCGCGAAATGGCGATCCTCCGCTCTGTAGGAGCCACCCCAGCGACGATCCTTTCGCTGCTTGTGACCGAAGCCGGCGTTCTCACCTTTTTGGGCGTGGTCCTTGGCACGGTCCTTCTGTACGGCGCATTAATTTTTCTCCAGCCCTTCATCGATCGCACCTACGGCCTCCATATCGCCATAGACCCGCCCACACAGAGTCAATTGACGGTCTTGGCCAGCATCGTGATCGCGGGCTTCATTGCGGGCCTTCTGCCCGCGTTACGCGCCTACCGGCTCTCGCTGGCGGACGGAATGACTGTCCGCACTTGAAGGAAGACGGCATGTTTCGAACCTTTCGCGTTGCAGCTCTTGGCCTCGCACTCCTGTCCGCACCAAGCTTCGCGGGATCGAGCGAGCCTGTGCTGGAATTATCCTGGGCAAAACTTCAGCCGCCCGCGCCGCCGGTGCCGATGGCGCAAAGGCTGAAGGCCAAGAGCTTCCTTGCGAACGCCACCCCCTTCGCCGGCGCAGGCGGCAGCGAGCCCCCGCCTCCGCCCATGATCAACGACCAGCCCTGGATGTCGGAAAAGCGGCTGCAGCCGGGCACGGGCGGCGGGGTGCCCGTGGTCAAGGAGTTCGATGGCAAGCGCGTGCACATCGGCGGCTACGTCGTGCCGCTCGATTTCGAGGCGACCAACGTAAAGGAATTCCTTCTCGTCCCCTTCGTCGGGGCCTGCATCCATGTGCCGCCACCGCCGCCGAACCAGATCATCTATGTGAAGGCGGCAAAGGGCTTCGATGTGGAAGGCTCGTTCGATCCGGTTTGGGTCACCGGCACGCTTAAAGTGGCCTCGCAATATACGGGCCTTGCCGAAACGGGCTATACCATCGACGCCGATAAAGTCGAGACGCGGAACGATTGAAATCCGCGCTGCGCTTTAGCCAGCCGCGCCTGCAAGTGCGAGATGCGGCCCCATCCGCCTGACACCCAAAGTCACGTAGGCGTTACCATCAACGCCCCCTGAAACTTTTTGGCCGAACCGGAGTAAACCCATTATCTGCGGCGCTATCTCGCCATCCAGCGATGGATTGCGCGGACCCGGCCGCAATAAGGGCTTCAGCAATGATCGAGCTTGTCTTGACGGTATGCGCACTGGCACAACCCGCTTCGTGTGTGGACCAATATCTGCTGTTCGAATCGAATGGCTCGCTCCGGCAATGCATGATGAGCGCCCCGCCGTTTATAGCCCAGTGGGGCAGCCAGCATCCAGAGTGGGTCATTCAGCGGTGGAAGTGCCAGTATCCTAAAAAGGGCGAGAAAGATACTTAGGGCGATACCGGCTGGGGCGCTCAAAACGATTAGAACCCTTTGGCAACCGGCTTGCGTAGCGCGTCTTCGCTCCGCCACGCCGGGAGGCTTAAGGCGTCCTTCGCCCTCATAAATCTCATAAATCGATAAGCCAAAGGCCAAAGATATAGGGGAGGCAGGCGAAGATAGCAGCGGCGAGCCAAGCCCAGCTGTGGCCTATGTCTTGGAGGCTAGGCACTGACTGCACCAAGGCGGCGATGGAAGCGATAGAGAAAGTGAACCAGACGGCCAATAGACGGATTAATTTGGAAACTAAGCGTCTAGCGGTCCTTTGGCGGCGCAGGTACTCCCATCCAAACAAGCTGTCATTGTATTCCTTACCCGTTTCAGATAATCTCGAAACAATGTTACTTACAATATATTGCCTAATTTGCGTTATCATGCCGTCGTTGGTTGCATAGATCCAAAACAGTAGCGTTGATGCGAATGGAATAAACAGCAAAATCCTGGGATCAGGGTGCTTCTGCTGTATGTATAACGCAGCGATCGCGGCATTTGCGCCTATGGATACGTAAAGGACTGTGTCCCTCAGCACGATTCTTTGCGTTTATTCATTCTTGAGCGCCGTATATTCAGCGATGAGTAAGGCATCGCTCGAGGTTCTGATTTCTCGCACGTCCTGGTTCCCAGCCGCATCTGAACTGGCGTTGTCGCGTTCCGTGTTTATGCCTTTTTCCACCGGCCTTCGAGCCGGGAAATGCCGAAACGCCTTACCCCTTCAGCCCCAACTGCCGAATGCTGAGCTCGAAGCGGCTAAGGGTGCGGCAGCCTCAAGGGGAGGAACGCTCTCACCGGGGTCGAAAGCCGAACTCACAATTGTGAGCAAAAGCCGCACTGCGATACTGAAGCCCAGGAGCACGAGCAAGTTAGGCTGAAGAAGAATATCCATCCAAACCATATAGTTGTCGGCCAAATACAACTGCAGAACCTGATCGTGGACGTTCTGTACGCTTGTGAGCAGATTGCCCATCGTGCCCGAAAAAACGATTGCCGTGCAGGTGAATGCGATCAGACTGAGGATCATTGTGAAGGCGAATACTGATAGTGTGGAAAGAAACTTCATGCGTTGCCCCGTGTGCGCCGATGCGCGGGCACCCAAATACGCCTCTGTTTTTATCCTTTTCGCGGAATAAAACCCTTTTGGGAAGACTGAAAACTATCCAAGCTTTAAAAGCTTGCGCCCGGGTCCCGAACGGTATCGGCCAACCCATCGCTTCACTGCTGCGGCGCCGTATGCTACCTTTCCAATCAAACATCTGGATATTGGCCTAATCGATGTCTTCACGCCGTGTTCTTATCGTTCCGGCCCTCGTCGCGGAGGCCAAGGCGATTTTGTCTTTCTTCGATGACACCAAGGTAAAGAGCACGTCTAGCGGCGTCACTTATACGACCGGAAAGCGAAAGCCTTTATGTGCAAACGTAAGTCAGAAAGCGCGCGATAATTGGAGCTTTTATATCTCTGCACCAACCGATGCGGGCAATGTGCAAGCGTCTCAGGCGGTTGGTCAAATTATTCCGGAATGTCAGCCGGATCTTGTCGCGCTTATCGGCTGCGCGGGAGGGTTTCCGGGAAAGATCGGGCAATACGATGTCGCTGTCCCGGCCTATGTCCACTACGTTGCCAGGACCAAGGTTGGTACGGGGGTGGAAGTCAGACCTCTTCAAGAGTTCTGCTCGAAAATTTTTGTAGATCACTGCAAGAACGTACAGCTTCTGGATGGCTGGCATCAATATCTCGCTCCAGAGACACCGAATGCACCAGTCGACGTATATTTTGAGCCCATTGTTTCGGGTGAGACCGTTCTCGTTAACTCGAACTCCGATTTTTTCCGATCAGCGCTAAAAGCATCGCCAAAGGCGGTCGCAATCGAGATGGAGAGCTACGGATTTCTTTCGGCTTGCCGCGAACGGCAGGTTGAAGCGGTCGTCATCCGGGGAATATCCGATTTACTCGATAATAAACCGCAGCCGGGACGCACGGGGCGGGAGCCACTCCTTGGGCTTGATAAGGAACAATACAAAGCGACCCGGCACGCCGCTGCTTTATTCTTCGCCACGCTTGATTTCATCAACCCTGCCGCGTTCGCGAGGAATTGCCAGAAGACGAAGAAGAAGGTGACGAAGGTATCGATGATCCTGGATGCCGAGATGCACGACGTCCAGAAAATCCAAGCCGAATTGTTCGAAGTTTTGAAAAAGTACGGAATAATACATTTTTCTTGCGAGCCGGCGAATAGTGTTCGCATCGATTTCGAAGCTGAGCTTGATGCGATACGCATTTACGAGACGCTGGTGAAAACCGGTATTGTGAAAGACATGGCGGGGCACTCTTTCCTTGAGTTCAGGATCCAATCCGAACAGCAACCAGATGAGCAGCTTGCCGCTTTGATTCGACAAATCAATACACTAAAACCGGAGTCAACCAACAACATCCTCCAGGCTGTGCGGGTTGAAAATTGGATGGAGGTATTTCCAGATTACGCCGAAATACTTATCGACACGCTTAAATATTATACCAAACATCAAACTATTAGTGAGCACAATAATCGTATCCTTCACTCCACTTCTATCGAAGCAGGCCAAGAGCAAGAACGCGAAAAGTATTTTGGTCCTCCGGCGACCATGAAACGCGTTACGCTGCAATCGCCCTTAAAGGAGCTTGCAGCATTGAGTGAGCGCACTCCATCAAAGGCAACCAATGACCTATTGCGTTGGTTTCTTGGCGATCACCTTCTCGATAATGATGTTCCACTCGACATTCTGCTCTCACTTTCGAAGCGCAAGCTCTTCTATGTTTGGCCAAGCCTTAGCGCGCTTTACAGAGCCTCCGCTACGAGCGGGCCGGCATTTGTTGACGCTTGCATCGCTGAATGGGAAAGCATGCGTGGGGTCTCCGGCCCTTCGATTCTCAAAATCCTCGATCAAGAACGCTGGGATCGCCTCGGTAAGGGGCAAGTGCGGGATGCGCTGGGCGGCTGCCCGTCGACATTGACCAAGGCCGTAGACCTGCTTGCTTTGACATCCAGGCTGTTGTTGCAGAATGATTTGCCACCGCGGGGATGCATCCTTCCCTCAATCTATGTTCTAACCTTCAACGGGGTTATCGCCGGTGACGGGGTTGTTGAGCGAATGCTGCTTACTGGCATGGCGGGCGACCTGCAGGCGGTTGCAGATAACCATGCGTTCCCGGTCCGCCTCATCCAAAGCGCAATTCGAGGGAGCCTGCTTCCATATCAATGCGCGGCCGATCTTGCGCGTATCTTGGATACGACTATTTTGAAAAAAACGAAGCTTCGCTGCACGAGCAGACTTGCCGATCCAGGCCTCGTAGCAAAGCAAAATCGTGAAGCGGCGGACCTAAGCCTTGGCGCCCTCGCTGCGCGGTACCTTGTGCCGAGGAAAGGCGGCCTATCCTGAGTACTTAGATCGATCTTTCGCCGCGTGCTAGGCCTTGCGCAGCATTCGATCAATGCTCCAGGCCCCTCCTCCAGCACAAGCAATGTAAAGGAAGACGAAGCAGTAGAGGATTGCGGCGTCACCGCCATTGAGCGCGGGATAAAAGCTCTTGGGTGCGTGCACCATCCAATAAGCCACCGCCATGTCACCCGCCAGGATGAAAGCCACAAGCCGCGTAGAAAGCCCGAAGAAAAGGAGAAGTCCGCCTACAAGCTCGATAAGGCCTTGCCACCAAATCAGGGAGAGGAAGGCCGGAAAGCCATTCGGCGGCGCGGCCGGAAATCCGAGGAACTTCTGGACTCCGTGCTCAAGAAAAAGCACCGCTGCGACAATTCGCAATATGCTTAGAAACTGCGGTGCCAAGCGCTCAGAACCATTTACGTCCATGGTCTTTTTCTCCCTACGGTCTAGCCGGGACGGGCCGGGACAAGGCCGTCCATTGCCTTCAACACCGATCCCCTCCTAGCGGCGCCATCGCTTAGGGCTAAAAATGCCAATTTCAATCAAATTTGAACCAGCTAAGACCGGCGGAATTTTATAGAGCCCGCGCCTTTGTTAAGGTTGGAATGGTAAACGCGGGCGGATTTCTTTATTTCCCGCCCCATAATTCGCGATTTTTTGTGTTTTCGCCTACGAATTCGCGTTCCACAAAGTCCGTTAATTATGTTTCCTGCCGGAAATTGACCAAGATAGGCGCAGCCCGATTTAAGCTATGAGCAGTTGTAGCTCGCCGTTTTTCCATGTATTCCAGCAACTTGGCTCCGTTAATACTTCTAAAAGGCGCTTTCTCATAAGCTAGATTCTTGATGGAACCGTTTCCACCGCATAGAAGGCCAATTATAGCCCGCTACCCGGAAACGGCCCGTCCACCAAACGAGCACGGTGTTGCACATAAAGTTGCCTCGCGGCCATGATTATAACGATTTTCGAAAGAGATTGTGGCCGGGCGCGGCGCCGCGTAGCTTGGGCTGCATGCTGCACTTCCAACAACTCGGCCAGTGGGACGCATTGTGAATTTGCATAAGAGAGCCCTCCCTGCGATCGCTGCGCTGCTTGCCGCCCTGTCCTTGGGGGCGGTGCAGGGGCGCGCCGCCATGATTTCAAACTCGGTTGCCGTGTTTGCGGCCCTCGACAAGGTTACAGGCCGCGTCTCGCCGCTCGAAATCCGGATGGGGCAGACGGTCACTTTTGGTGCGCTCAAGGTCACGGCCAGAGCGTGCTACACCAATCCCCCCACAGAGGCGCCGGAGACAGCCGCCTTCATCGAGGTTGACGAGCTGTTGCTGGATGGGTCAACCCGGCGGATTTTCACCGGCTGGACGTTCGCTGAAAGCCCCGGTCTTCACGCGGTGGAGCACCCCACCTTCGATGTGTGGCTCACAAGCTGTAAAATCCCTGCGCCAGAGACGCCACTTGGCAGACGGCCGTATTCGCCAAGGCCCTGAAGCGCCTGCTCAAGCCGCCGATGGAACGCCGCCCGGCTGATTTCCTGGGCGCCGAACTGGCGCAGATGGTCGGTGACGAACTGCGTGTCGAGCAGGCAAAAGCCGCCATATCTGAGCCTGGCCACGAGATAGATAAGCGCTACCTTGCTCGCATCGGTCTCGTAAGAAAACATGCTTTCCCCGAAGAACGCACGGCCGAGCGCAACACCGTAAAGGCCGCCCACGAGCTTACCGTCGAGCCAAGCCTCCACCGTGTGGCAATACCCCATCTCGAACAGCTCCGCATAAAGCTCGCGGATGCGCCGGTTGATCCAGGTGGTCCGGCGCCCTGCCCGCGAAGAAGCGCAGCCCGTGATCACGCCGTCATAGGCGCTGTCAACTCGAACCTCGAACTTGTCCTGCTTGATGACGCGGGCGAGACGGCGGGGAACGTGCACCTGATCCAGAGCCAGGATGCCGCGGCGTTCCGGCTCTATCCAGTAAAGAGTTGGATCCTCAGCGCTTTCGGCCATGGGGAAGATGCCGCAGGCATACGCTTTCAGCAGTACCTGGGGCGTTATTTCGATCATTAAATTCGAGGGAGATCCCATGTCCTGGGGCCTGCCTTTTCAGAGCGGTTTTCGTTACCCTCTTAATCTAGTGCTTCTGGAGAAATTTTTCGAGCCAGTGGATGTCATAAAGCCCATCCACGATGTCCGGTTGCTGGATCAGCGAGGAGAATAAGGGAATCGTGGTCTCAATTCCATCGATCACGAATTCGCCAAGGGCCCGCCTAAGCCGCATAAGGCACTCATTGCGGTTCTTGCCATGCACGATGAGCTTGCCGATCAGGCTATCGTAATAAGCCGGGATCGTGTAGCCCGCATAGACGCCGGAGTCGACTCTGACACCGAGGCCGCCCGGCGGATGGAAATAGGAAATCTTGCCCGGCGACGGCCGGAAGGTGGTCGGATTCTCCGCATTGATCCGGCATTCGATGGCGTGGCCCTCGAAGCGCACGTCCTCTTGCGTAAAGCTCAAGCCCGACCCGGCTGCGATGCGGATCTGCTCGATGGCCAAGTCGATCCCCGTCACCATCTCGGTCACGGGGTGCTCGACCTGGAGCCTTGTATTCATCTCGATGAAGAAGAACTTGCCATCCTCATACAGGAACTCGACTGTTCCGGCGCTACGGTATTGCAGCTTTTGCATGGCCTTGGCCACGGTCTCCCCGATCTGGCGCCGCTGAGCCTCGTTCAGGGCGGGCGACGGGGTCTCTTCCATGAGCTTCTGATGGCGGCGCTGTAAGGAGCAATCGCGCTCGCCAAGATGAACGGCGTTGCCCTTGCCATCGCCCATCACCTGCAATTCGATATGGCGCGGGCGGCTGAGATACTTCTCAAGGTAGAGGGCATCGTCGCCGAAGGCGGCTTTCGATTCCGCGCGCGCGGTGGAAAGCGCGGCCGGCAAGTCTTCCTCAATGCGCGCCACCTTCATTCCGCGGCCGCCGCCGCCTGCTGCCGCCTTCACGAGGATGGGAAAGCCGATTTCGCGTGCGATCCGGATGGCTTCCTCATTCGTAGAGACCGCGCCAGGCGAACCCGGCACCACCGGGATACCAAGTTCTTTGGCGGTCTCCTTGGCCTGGATCTTGTCCCCCATAGTACGGATATGCTCGGGGGTGGGGCCTATGAACGTGATACCGTGCTCCTCCAGGATTTCAGCGAAGCGGGCATTTTCGGAAAGAAAACCGTAACCTGGATGAACGGCGTCAGCGCCGGTAATCTCGCAAGCGGCGAGCAGCCGCGGGATGTTGAGATAACTTTCACTTGCAGCGGGCGGACCTATGCACACGCTTTCGTCGGCAAGCCGTACATGCATCGCATCGGCGTCGGCCGTCGAATGGACCGCGACCGTCGCTATGCCGAGCTCCTTGCAGGCACGCTCGATGCGAAGTGCGATCTCGCCGCGATTTGCAATCAGTATTTTATCGAACATCCAGCGCCGCCTATTCGATAATCATTAGCGGTTCGCCATACTCGACAGGCTGACCATTTTCCACAATGATGCGCTTGACCGTGCCGCCGCGGGGCGCCGCAATCTGGTTCATGGTCTTCATCGCTTCTATGATTAGGAGTGTTTCTCCTTCCCGCACCACACTGCCGACCTCGACGAAGGACGCTGCGCCGGGCTCTGGCGCACGGTAGGCAGTTCCAACCATCGGCGAAGTCACCACGCCAGGGTGATTTTCAAGACTGGATTGGGCGGCCTGTGCCGCTGCCACGCCGGCGGCCGGGCCTGGAACATGCGAAAGCGGCACCGCATGAGACGCCATCGTTATCGTCCGCGCAACGCGGACGCGCAAATTGTTCTCCTCGATCTCGATCTCCGTAAGCCCGGTCTCATTGAGGAGATTCGCAAGGCTTCGGATGAGATCTTCGCTGGGTGACTTTTTTTGGGCCGGTTCAGCCATGAATACCCCGGTTGGAAGGATCAGGACGTTTTCACGATATCTATAATCGCCGACAGAGCCAGATGATAGCTTCGCGGCCCAAAGCCGCAGATCATCCCGGTAGCTGCCAACGAGACGAAAGAGCGATGACGGAATTCTTCACGCTTGAATATGTTGCTGAGATGAACTTCGATAACCGGCAGCGAGAGTGTACGCAAAGCATCCAGGATCGCGATGGAAGTGTGCGTGTACGCGCCCGCATTGAGAATAAGCGCGGATGCCGACTGCCGCGCTTCTTAAATCCAGCTGACCAGTTCGCCCTCGTGATTCGTCTGGCGGAAATCGATCTCAAAACTCGCAACCGCGGCCTGCTGGCGCAGGCTCTGCTCTATGGCGGTCAGAGTCTCACTGCCATAAATCTCCGGCTCGCGTTCCCCGATTAGGTTCAGATTTGGGCCGTTAAGGATGAAGATGGGCTTCATAGGTACCACGCGATGTTGTGACCGCCCGGCTTTGGATGCACACCCTCTTCTCCCCGCAAGCTTCCGTCAAAGCAGCCATCTGCCCCGGGCGCCTGTCCAGCGAAGCGGTTCCGGTGATCGCCGCCAGCCTGGAGAGTCCGCACCCAACGTGACTGCGGGCTCTTGTTACCAGCTTTTATCGAGCAGTGCAAAAGCGTTAAGACTTTTTCTCGTCTTTTACACTGCCAGCAGCTGCACAAGCCTTACATCCGTCCTTACGAGCCTCGGAGACAAGCTCCTCCAGTTGATCGTATTGCGTCCAGCCGGGGTTGATTTTATCGCCAACAACAAAAGTTGGCGTTCCGTCGACGAACATACGCTTCCCAATTTCGGCAATCTGCGCAATCAAAGCGTCCGTCTCGGGCGAAGCCATGTCCGCCTGCAACCGGTCCATATCGAGACCGAGTTGCGCGGCGACCTTAAGCGCCAACTCCTTCGACGCGCGTCCCGTGGCGAACATCGCCTTGTAGAACTCGAAATACTTGCCCTGCTTGGCTGCAGCGATTGCGACTTTTGATGCCTGCTTCGACTCCGGAGCAAGAATCGGATACTCTAGAAACTGGACTTTCACATTATGCTCATTCTCGATCAGCTTGACGAGATCGGGCAGCGTTTTGCGGCAATACCCGCAATTATAGTCAAAGAACTCAACAAGCGTTACGTCACCGCTTCCTACACTCATTCCAGACAACTCGGGCTTCATGTCTGAAAGCGTCTTGTAAAACGCGGGCAGGTGTGCGCGGGTCGCATCGGCGCGCGCGGAATCCGCTTTCTTTTCGTAAGCCTCCTGGACTTCCGCCAATACTTCTGGATGGCTCAGCAGATAATCTCTAACGATCTTTTCGATCGATTTTACCTGCCCTTCACTGAAGCTGTCCGTTTGAGCGGCCGCGGTGAACGTTCCGCCTCCCAAAATCGCAACGGCGCCCAACGCGGCGAAGGTCACAGCCGCCAGTCCGATCTTCATCCAATTTCGCATTTTTCTCTCCGGAACTCTGAGTTGGCGAAGGGTTAGCCCATTTGGGCCCGCCTAGCCACGAACTTTTTCGATTTTGAAGGCCACAATGTCGTCGGCCTTGAGCCAGGCCGGGCTACCCTGTGCCAAGCCGTTCCTTGCCCGTTCAGCGAGCATCTTCGCGTTCTTGACGTCACCCTTGTGAAAACTTGCCAGCGCAGCCGCGAGATCGGCTTCCGGAATGCGCCCGAGCCTTCCATACGCTTCGGATTCCAGCCGGTAGCCGAGATAGGATTGATCCTCGTCGATAAGCGCTGTCCTGAGCAATTTGAGCGCTTCCTCTGGGTTCCCCCCTCCACTTTCCAAAATCGATTGCGCAAGCTCTATGCGCATGTAGCTGGAGCGGGGCATGAGGGAAACTGCCTTTCGGAAAGGCGCAACAGCATCCTTTGCGTTGCCGCTTTCCAAGAGAAACGTGCCCTTGAGTTCATAAAACCAGGGATTCTGCGGCATGGCAGCAATAAGCTCGTTCAGCGCTGGTGCCGCGGCTTGGTATCCCGCGTTATGAAACGCGACGATGGCGCGCGCATACCGGGAAGGCAGGCTATTGTCCGAATATTGGCGCAGAACCCGCTGCGGATTGTTCTGATAAGCGTAGGCATTGACCTTGGCCCGCACAAGATCGTGGCGCAGCTGAAGCTGCGGCGGGTCTTTCTCGTTGAAGTAGGGGCTTTTCTCGGCAATTTCCTGGAGCTGTGCGATGCGCTCGATGGGCATTGGATGGGTCAGAACATAAGGGTCCGGCCGCTGCATGCCGACAGACTGCTCCGCGAAGTAGCGGAACACCTTGAGCATTCCGGCTGGCGACTGATGCGAAGTATTCAGGAACTCCACAGCAGCGCGGTCAGCAGCCGATTCCTGTTGCCGGACATAAGAGAGGATAGAGCGCGTAATAACCTGCTGGCCGCCGAACATCATGGCGGTGCCCGCCTGCGCAGTATCGGCACTGCCGGAGACGGCTCCGCCGACCATAGCACCGACGCTGAGGACCTGAAGCAGAAGCGCAGCCGTCTGCATCTTCTCCATCAGGTCTCTAAGCCTTGCGTTGTGCCCGCCCCTGATGTGGCCCGTCTCGTGCGCGATGACGCCGATCAACTGGTTGGGCGTCTCCGACTGCATAATGGCGCCCGTGTAGATGAACATGTTTTGTCCATTGATGACGAACGCGTTGAACGAGTTGTCATTGATGAGGTGGACTTTGATGTTGTGGCTCGAGACACCAGCAGCGCGGAAGATTGGCCCGGTATAGTCTGCGATGAGAGCTTCGGTCTCAGCGTCCCGGATGAGGCTTATCGTTTGAGCGCTTGCCGCGCTCGCTTGAACGGCAGCAAAAGCTGCCGCAGCGGCAACAGCGGTTAGCCTCGAAAACAGCTTGGACCGCCGGGGCAGCATGCGCCTATCCGCAATTGGAAGTTTCTCTATTGAAATTGCTTTTGTATTTGCCATGGCCACGCGACCAGTTCCAGTCTCTGCCGCTTCCCGTTGACGCTTCGAGGGGCGATATCTTCGCGCAAATACCCCTTTAAATCGGGCGTAAGGATGACCTTCAAGAAAGGCCTTGCCCCGGATGCATTTCGAAGGGACTCTGGCGCAAAATGCGAGGATACAGATGACAGAGCGCACGCGCGATCATGGGCTGCTTTCGCCATCCCTTCGGAGCCGCATCGGCGCCTTTGTTGCCATGGATCTCATGAGGGATGCAAGCGCCCGCCAGGCGGCAGGCGAAGATATAATTCATATGGAGGTCGGGCAGCCCGGCACCCCGGCGCCCCGCCTGGCGCGTGACGCGGCGGCGAGTGCGATAGCTGCGGGCAAGCTCGGATACACCGATGCGCTGGGGCATCCGGCCTTGCGTGAGCGGATCGCAAGACATTACCGCGACACTTTCGGGCTGGACATTCCTGCGGCCCGCATCGTCGTCACGACCGGTTCGTCGGCAGGGTTTATTCTCGCCTTTCTCGGCCTGCTCGATCCCGGCGACGGAATAGCTCTGCCACAGCCGGGCTATCCTTGTTACCGTCAAATCGCGAAGGTGTTGGACCTGTGCCCAGTATATCTTCCTGCGAGAGCCCAAAGCCGGTTCATGCCTAGCCCCGAGGACTTGCGACTGGCCCTGAGCAGCAGCGGAGCCCGTGCGGCCCTGCTGGCCAGCCCAGCAAATCCCACGGGCACAATGCTTTCTGCAGAGGAGCTTCAAAGCCTCATCCAAACGGCGCGTAACCTTCAACGCTGGTTCATTTCCGACGAGATCTACCACGGCCTCACTTATGCAGTGCCGGCAGCCACCGCTCTTTCCTTTTGGGACGAGGCGATCGTGATAAATAGCTTCTCCAAATACTATTCGATGACGGGGTGGCGGGTTGGCTGGATGGTAGTGCCGGAGCGGCTCATTCGCGTTTTTGAGCGTCTCGCTCAAAATCTATTCATCGCGCCGCCAACGGTGTCTCAACTCGCCGCACTCGCGGCCCTTGAAGCCACCAAGGAACTCGAAGCCTATAAGGCCGACTATGCACGGAATCGAGAGATGCTCCTCAATGAACTGCCAAAGGCAGGATTCGGAAAGCTCGCGCCTGCCGATGGCGCATTCTATCTTTATGCCGATATTGCGGATCTCACCGATGACAGCGAAGGCTTCGTGGGCCGCATGCTGAAAGAGACCGGAGTAGCTGCAACGCCGGGTATCGATTTCGACGAAGACGAGGGAAACCATTTCATCCGCTTCAGCTATGCGGGCAACTTCGAGAATATGCGCGAGGCGGCGCGCAGGCTCGGCGTGTGGACGGCAGCACGATAGCCCCCGCTCTATCGCGCCTCCGCCCTTAACCTTTGCAGGAGGTCTTTGACCGGGTGATTGGTCCATGCGCGCGTCACAAAGTCGCGATGTTCCGTCTCGGGAGCGGTTGAGACGAAGGTTACGGTGCCCCTTAGCTGCCCCTTTAGCTTCGTGTTGTAGGCAACATCACGGTCCTTCAGGATCTCCTGAAGCTCGGCATTATGTGCGCGCGTCGAGTTTGCGAAGGCGCTCAAGAAGAAGGCTTTTTGCCGCGAAGAAATCCAGCTGGCAAAGGTATCGACATCTCCATAAAGCGCATCGAGCAGCACGATGCCGCGAACACGCTCCGCTGCTTCGCCATGCCTTATGCAAGAGGCTGCCGTCGCGTACCCGCCGCTATAGGCGACGATCACGATAGGCATCTTATCGAACACAGGCTTTGACCGCGGATCGCCGTGAAGTTTGCTGAGTTCGGTGCTCGCTTCTTCAAGAAAGCGCTTAAAACCTCCGGGCTCCCAAAGCTTTCCGGCACTGGAATCGGCCGCATCGGCCGCGAGTTGGGGCGCCACGAGAACCGCATTTACACCCCCTTCGGAAACCTGCTCGGGGACACGCTGACGGGCAATCACATCGCGTTGTAACGTCGCGCCGTGGCCATGGAGAAAAACGACCATCAATGCCGGGCGCCGCAAATCGAAACCCTTGGGAATGTGCAGCAAGGTTCGCCGGTCGCTGAAAGTCTTGTCCTCCCAATAGACGGTACCGTTGGAGCCGCGATGGCCGCGCCTGCCGTCCTCGCTCACGTCGAGAAAGGGCCGGCCCGTATTGGGAACCGTACCGTGATAGGGAAATGGCGCCGTCTCAAATTCCACCAGCTTCGTCCTCGTGTGCCGCAGGGGCGCAAGAGGCGGCTCGGATTTTATCGTAGACCCTTTCTTCACCATCTTAACCGGAATAAATCCGCGTTCTGACGGCGGGGGTTCCGAAGCGGGATTAGGCTTGAGGAACGCCTGTTTCGCCATCCGGTTTAGCCGGTCGGAATCGGGAACGTCTCCCGTACCAGTGCTGGCCTCGGCCGGCGGGTTTTCTTGCACAAACTCCACGGCATTGACATCGTTCTTGCAGGCGCTTGCCAAAACGCTAAGCGCAACGACGGCCGGGTAACTGAGTAAAGCCAATTTTCTAGTGGTCATCCGCCAGCTATTCCGCCACTTCCGAAACGTTTCACTCACCAAGCCGGCTCGCTTTCTGATTGGGTACGTTTCCGTCTAATAAAAAGGAATCGTGTCTACATCATGAGCAACGGGCACACTAGATGGCAGCGCGAAGGACTTTCTAAAGGAGTTTTGCGCTAGCCTTTTATCCAGGGCTTGTTCAGTCTAAGTTGCCATTAAGCAACTACCGGAACATTAAGACCAGGTAGAATTGTTGAAATGCCAAGAGCTTGGTAAGACGTCCGAATGAGTGATGCATCGGCCACAATTGAGAAAGCGGTCCCGGATAGCGGTGCCACAACGGCGTCGCGGCTATTCGAGATCCCCAAAGTATCCGCCGTGACAGCCCTGGCGCTGGCAGTGGCAGATATGATCGGGACGGGCGTATTTACAAGCTTAGGCTTCCAAGTCCGGGACATTCCATCCGGTTTTTCGGTGTTGATGCTATGGGTGGTAGGCGGCGTGGTCGCTCTCTGCGGCGCCCTTTCCTATTCCGAGCTTGCGGCAGCGTTCCCCCGGTCGGGCGGCGAATACAATTTCTTATCCCGCTCTTTTCATCCGGCGGCCGGCTTCATGGCCGGCTGGGTTTCGGCGACCGTCGGCTTCGCCGCGCCGGTCGCTCTCGCCGCGATGGCGTTCGGCCAATATTTCGCGGGCGTTGTCCCTGGTGCGCCAGTGCTTGCGCTAGGTATGGGCGTGACCGTCCTCGTTTCCCTAGTCCACCTATCCGGCACACATCTGGGTAGCCTGCTTCAGAACATATCGACATTCGTCAAGCTGGGTCTGATCGCCGTTTTGATTGTAGCCGGCTTCGTATGGGGGGAGCCGCAGCACATCTCGTTTCTGCCAACTGCCGCCGACGCGGGATATCTTACCGGAGCGCCCTTCGCGATCGGTCTCGTTTTCGTGCTTTACGCTTACTCCGGCTGGAACGCTGCCACCTACATAGCAGGAGAGATCGAGGAACCGCACCGGAACCTGCCGCGCTCTATCCTCGCTGCGCTTTTTATCGTGACCGGGCTTTATGTTCTTCTCAACGCCGTGTTTCTCTACACAACGCCTATTGAAGAACTCAAGGGACAGATCGACGTAGGGCTGATCGCGGGGCGGCACATCTTTGGCGATTTTGGCGGCCGTTTTGTTGCAGCTCTCATTTGCATCGGGCTTGTTTCTTCGATCAGCGCAATGATGTGGGTTGGACCGCGTGTGACGATGACGATGGGCGAGGACCTGCCGCTGCTCCAAGTTTTCTCAAAAAAGGCGGCCAACGGCGTTCCTGTTACAGCTCTTCTGTTCCAGCTGGTTGTGGCGGCAGTTCTCATGCTGACACAAAGCTTTGAAGCGGTGCTCGAGTTCATCCAATTTGCATTGACGTTCTGTTCGTTCCTGACAGTGCTCGGCGTGATCGTCGTTCGTTACCGGCAGCCGGACTTGCCCAGGCCGTACAAGGCTTGGGGATATCCGGTAACGCCGTTTATCTTTTTGGCGGTGACGCTCTTCGTACTTGCCCATCTCGCCACGGCACGGCCACTCCAATCCCTGGCAAGCTTCTGCACTATGCTCGCAGGGCTTGCCATCTATGCAATCTCAGTCAGCCAAACGCGCACTACGCCATAGGAGACGCCAACTTATGACCCTGCGTCATTCACTCGCGAAATACATCGCTATCGCAGCTTCGATCCTCGCCCTCGTTACGAGCGGGGCTTACGCAGGTGATGGCGAAGCAGCAAACGACATCGCGCACTTCATAGCGGGAATGCCTCCCTCGGCTAATTCGCCGCTCAGCAGCTTGACCAGCGATGCTGAGTGGAAACATCATTCCACGTTTTTCGATGCGAGCTGGAAAGAATACGAGGAACGGCAGCTATCGAAGGTGAGGGCCTGGTCGGCTGAAAATGTGAAGCAGTCGCAACCCGTCCTCTACTACATGTTTAGCGGCCCGGATTTCCTCTACGCCGACGCGTTCTTTCCCAATGCAAAGACTATCATCATGAGCGGGCTGGAACCGTCTGGCCCGATACCGGAGCTAAACGAGTTTTCCGCGCATGGCTTAAGCAGGGAGCTTGGCGCTGTCCGCGGCGCCCTCGGCAATCTCTTGAAACATGGCTACTTTATCACCAGCGAAATGGGTTCTCAGCTTTCGCGGAGTAGGCTTTATGGCACGATGCCGGTAATCTATCTGTTTCTCGCGCGCTCGGGCAAGACTATTCACGATGTGAGCCCCGTGGCGCTTGACAAAGAGGGCAAGGTTCATCCTCAGGGTGAAGCGGGCCTCGAAAGCAGCGCCAAGGGCGTGAAAATTGTCTACTCAGGTAGCGACGGCCAAGAACGCACCCTCTATTATTTCAGGACAGACCTATCTAACAAGGGCGTCGCAACAAGCGGCTTTCTGCAGTTCTGCCAGGGGTTCGGACCAGGCGACAGCTTCGTGAAGAGCGCTTCTTACCTCCTACACAATCCAGGATTTTCCGATGTTCGCGATTTCCTGCTTAAGAATAGCGTCGCGATCGTCCAGGACGACACCGGCATCCCGATCAGGTATCTGAGCGCGTCCGATTGGCAGCTTCGCCCTTACGGGATCTATCTGCACCCGATCCGCCAATTCTGGCACGCAGACCAGCCTAAGTTAAGCGAGCTCTACAGAAAAGAGCATCCGGCCCCGCTTAACTTCGCTGTCGGATACCACTGGGGCAAGCCGTCGAACCTTCTCATTGCGCAGAAGGCCGGCGCGGCCGCCACGGAGGTTAAATGAAACCAGAGGGCATTAGGGCTGACCCATTGGTGTCATTTTGGCGAAGGCGGGAAAGACGGTAAAGTCTCGCGATTTCGATGACATAGTAAAGCGTTCACTGGGTCGCCGCGTCCGCAGGGACGACGCTGGGAGACGTCAATAACACGTTCGACCGGGTGCCCGGCTTAAAAAGGTAACGTTGGCTTTTGCATTCGTTTTGGGGAGCTTGGGCCGCGGCATTAAGGCGATTAACGCCGGAAAGGAGCTGCCAGGGCAGCTTGCGGCATGGGGGCGTTATGCAGGTCGACCTGCATTGCCATCTTGACCTGCATCGCAGTCTGGAGACGGGTAGGCGTGACGGACGCGGGCCGCAAGTTGCGCGAAATTGCCGTCGCGAATTGATTGACGGACCGCTGCCATCAACTCCTGGTAGAAGCTGATATTGGCCCAGCTTAGGATCATTGGTGCCAGATATTCGCCGGCGCGAAGCAGGTGATGAATATAGGCTCTTGAATAATCGCGTGCGGCCGGGCAATCGCTTTTCTCGTCGAGCGGCCGCATATCCTCCATGTGAACAGCGTTGCGCATGTTGAGCTTACCGCTCCAGGTAAAGGCCTGGCCGTGGCGGCCTGAGCGCGTGGGCATCACACAGTCGAACATATCGATACCGCGCTCGACCGCACCGACGATGTCCGCAGGCGTTCCCACTCCCATCAGGTAGCGGGGCTTTCCTACTGGAAGAAATGGTGCCGTATGGGAGAGCATCTCAAACATCAGCTTTTGGCCTTCGCCCACCGCAAGGCCGCCGATGGAATAGCCGTGGAAATCCATTGAGGTAAGCGCTTCCGCGGATTGCGCCCGAACCTCCGGGTAGATGCTTCCCTGTACGATGCCGAATAGAGCGCGGCCCGCAGGCGCTTGCTTATGGAAGGTTGAAAGCGACCGTTCCCCCCAGCGCAGGGAAAGCTGCATCGATCGCGCAGCCTCTTCCAAAGTTGCGGGGTAAGGCGTGCATTCATCGAACTGCATCTGAATGTCGGCGCCAAGCAAGTTCTGCACCTCTATGGACCGTTCGGGCGTGAGATCGTGAAGTGCGCCGTCAATGTGAGAGCGAAATGTCACGCCCTGCTCCGTGACGGCGCGTAGCTGGCTGAGCGACATAACCTGGTAGCCGCCCGAGTTGGTGAGGATAGGCCCATCCCATCGCATGAAATGATGCAGTCCACCCAGGCGCGCGATGCGTTCTGCCCCTGGCCGGAGCATCAAGTGATAGGTATTGCCAAGGATAACGTCCGCCCCTGTCTTCTTTACGTTGTCAGGAAAAACGGCTTTGATAGTCGCTGCTGTGCCGACAGGCATGAAAGCCGGCGTGCGGATTATTCCCCGGGGCGTTGAAATCTCCCCCAGGCGCGCGGCCCCGTCGTGCGCCAAGAGCCGGAAGGAGAAGGACGAGGTCACTCCGTTTCGCTCTCCGCGCGGTGAAGCAGACAAGCGTCGCCATAAGAATAAAACCGGAACCCGGCTGAAACTGCGTGAGCATAGGCTTGTTTCATGAGCGCCACCCCTGAGAATGCGCACACAAGCATGAAAAGGGTCGACTTTGGCAAATGGAAATTCGTCAGAAGAAGGTTCGCGCTTCGAAAGCGGTGGCCCGGCTTTATGAAAAGCCGTGTGTTGCCGCGATAGCGGGAGATGGAGCCGTCTGCCCGCGCTGCCGTCTCAAGCAGGCGAAGCGAGGTTGTGCCCACCGCTACGATGCGCCCGCCCTTGCTGCGGCGCTGATTGATGATGTCAGCAGCCTCTTCCGAGATCTCACACTGCTCGGCGTGGAGAGGATGGTCATCGATCTTTTCGGTCTTCACCGGGAGAAAAGTGCCAGCTCCAACATGCAGGGTGACGAAGGCAGAATGCACGCCACTAGCCTCAAGCCGCTCTAAAAGCTCAGGCGTGAAGTGAAGCCCAGCCGTCGGCGCGGCAACCGCGCCCGCCTCCCTCGCGTAGATGGTTTGATAATCGATAAAATCCTGCGCATCGGCAACGCGGGCTATGTAGGGCGGGAGCGGCATAGAACCGTGTTTTGCCATAATAGCTTCGACGCTCTGGCTTGTGCCAGCAGCCACGGTTACTTTTCCGTCCGGGCGTTTTCCTATCACCCTTAAGACTGACTGTTCACCATCGCTTTCGAAAGCAACGGCGTCTCCTATCCGCAACCGGCGTGCCGGACGCGCTAACGCGCTCCATGCGCCATCGGCAAGTCTTTCGAGGAGTGTGAGGGAGATTTCGACAGGCGGCGCGGCACCATCCCTGGGCGGGCGATGTCCTACAAGAACTGCGGGGATTACTCTGGTGTTGTTGAACACCATCACGTCTCCGGGCCTGAGGCAGGCCGGCAGATCCCGCACGCACCCCTCAAAGAATGGATTGCCTTTCCCGGGTTCGACCGCGAGCAATCTCGCCGAGTCCCGCGGTGAGGCAGGCCTCAACGCGATTGCGTTCTTCGGCAACTGGAAATCGAAGTTCTTGAGCAGCACAACCAATTCCAGCCGTTAATCTGCAACCGCGCCCGCCTACCTAGCTTTTCTGCTCCGGCGCCCCGGCGCGCACGGAAATTATCTTATCCGGGTCTTTCACAGGCTCGCCGCGTTTGATTTTATCGACATTTTCCATCCCCTCGATAACGCGGCCCCAGACTGTATATTTTCCATCCAGGAAATGAGCGTCGTCGAAGCAAATGAAGAATTGACTGTCTGCGCTATCGGGATGATTCGCACGGGCCATTGAGACCGTGCCGCGCTCGTGTGGCGCCTTGCTGAATTCGGCTTTCAGGTTTTTCCCGGAGCCGCCCCGGCCAGTTCCGGTTGGGTCCCCTGTTTGGGCCATGAATCCCTCTATGACACGATGGAAAACGACACCGTCATAGAAACCCTGCCCGGCCAACTCCTTGATCCGCGCCACGTGGTTGGGCGCAAGATCGGGCCGAAGTTCGATGACGACGCGCCCTTGGGTTGTTTCCAGGACCAATGTATCTTCTTTTTCCTCAGATGCCATGTTAGCTCTTTCCTCGCTCCGCCAGACAGGAAAATCCTAAGGCTATGCGGTGCCTACCATTTCAATTCTGATCATGAATGTGGTGATCAGCGGGCACCCGGCGCAAGTTCCATTTTGATAATCTTGTCGGGATTGAAGACTTCTCCATTTGCGCCCTGCCCTTTCTTTATCCGATCGACGAATTGCATTCCTTCATCAACCTGGCCCCAAACTGTGTACTTACCATCTAAGTGGGGGGCATCCTCCAGGCAGATGAAAAACTGACTATTAGCGGAATTGGGATTGCCGCTACGGGCCGCGCCCACGGTCCCGCGTTTGAATGGCGCTTGGGAAAATTCCGCTGGCAAGTCCGGGTACTTGGAGCCGCCAGTCCCGTCTCCCTTCGGATCGCCGGTCTGCGCCATGAACCCTGCAATAACGCGGTGAAAAGTCAGGCCGTTGTAGAAGCCTTCTCTGACAAGCTGTTTGATGCGCTGAACATGTTTCGGTGCGAGGTCCGGCCGAAGTTCGATGACAACACGGCCGTCCTTAAGATCCAGGTACAGGGTATTCTCGGGGCTAGCGGCGCCGGCGGCGTTGAAGCCAAAAGCAAATGCCAGCACGGCCGCGAAAAAGCAGGAACGCAACATGGAGAACCTTTGCGGCTGTTGATGCTCTACGGATTTTGAGCGGCTAACGCGCTATCGGGGCGCAAATGGGGCCGCCGCTAGGAAAGGCTGAATTTCTGTTTGACCCGGTGGAGAACTGCAGGAGAAACAAAAAAGGACACATCGCCGCCAAGGCTCGCGATCTGACGTACCAGCGTTGCTGTAATGTGCCCGGTTCCAGGAGACGCAGCGACGAAGACCGTCTCTATATCGGGCGCGAGCTGAGCATTCATCCCGGCCATTTGCATCTCGTAACTAAGGTCGCCTCCATCGCGCAGCCCCCGTATAATACATTGCGCGCCGCATTTGCGGGCGGCTTCGACGGTCAGTCCCCGAAATAGGACAACCTGAGCGCGATCCCCAGCACCCAGGCTGTGAAACTCCTCTTCGAGCATTGCGACGCGCTCATCATCGGTGAACATGGGCGCTTTCAATGGATGCACGCCAACACCTGCTACGACCCTGTCCACCATCTTAAGCGCCCGGCGCATGATATCGCGATGGCCCAACGTCGGCGGATCGAAGCTTCCCGGGTAAAAACCACTGCGCATACGGTCCCTTATGTGCATCTAGCTACCAAAACCTATTCCGTGGGCTCGTCGCCGCCCTCGCTGCCATTTCCGCTGGCGCTGCCATTTCCATCCTCGTTTATTGGCTCTGCAGAAACGACACGCTCATCTTGGTCGGTCCGGAAGATTGTTACACCCTGGGCGGAGCGGCCGATGATCGAAATCCCCTCAATCGGGCAGCGAATAAGTTTCCCGCCATTGGTGACGAGCATGATCTGATCGGTGTCCTCGACGGGGAAAGAGGCAATCAGACGGCCGTTCCGCTCATTCACGGCCATAGCTATGATGCCTTTGCCGCCGCGCCCTGACGTTCGGTACTCATACGACGACGTGCGCTTGCCATACCCGCGTTCGGAGACCGTCAGCACGAATTGCTCCGCTCCGCCCATTTCAGCATAGCGCGAAGGGGTCAGATCAGCGACCTCGCCACCGTCTATCGCTTCATTGTCGTCGATACTCTCGCTATCCGTATCTGCCGCTATTTCTGCAGCGTCGCCGCTCTCGCTGCCGGCGCGCTCGCCCGCTGCCGCCCGGCGCATTGCGCCCGCTTGTTTCAAATAAGCAGCGCGTTCAGCCGGTGTTGCGTCCATGTGGCGGAGAATAGCCAGTGAAATTACGCGGTCTTCATCCTCGAGCTTCACACCGCGCACCCCTGTTGATTCACGCCCTTTGAAGATGCGGACATCGGTTACTGGGAATCGGATTGCTTGCCCATCGGCAGTCGTCAGCAGGATATCGTCGGTTTCGCGGCAGAGCTGGGCACCCGCGATCTCGTCGCCAGCGTCAAGCTTCATGGCGATCTTGCCGTTCTGCCTCACTTCGGCGAAGTCCGCGAGTTCGTTCCTGCGGACGTTGCCAGAGCGTGTCGCAAATAAAATGAAAACACCGGTCTCGCCGCGCTCTTCTTCAGACAGTGGCAGAATCGAAGTGATGGTCTCATCCTGCTGCAACGGCAAAAGATTGATAAGCGCTTTCCCCCGCGCCTGCGGCGCCGAGAGCGGAAGGCGCCAGACCTTCATCTTGTAAGCCATGCCCCGCGAGGAGAGAAAGAGCACCGGCGTGTGCGTATTGGCGACAAACAGCCTTGTAACGAAATCCTCATCGCGGGTGGTCATGCCGGCGCGTCCTTTGCCACCGCGCCGTTGCGCGCGGTATGTTGAAAGGGGCACCCGCTTGATGTAGCCGCGATGGCTGACTGTGACGACCATGTCCTCTTTCTGGATTAAGTCCTCGTCATCCACCTCGCCTTCAATTTCTAGGATTTCGGTGCGCCGCGGTGTGGCAAACTCTTCCTTGATGGCAATAAGCTCATCGCGGATGATCGCAACGACGCGGTTACGCGAGCCCAAGATATCAAGGTAATCCCGGATCTTGTCGGCCAAACCCTTAAGTTCATCGCCGATTTCATCCCGGCCGAGAGCAGTCAAGCGCTGCAAGCGCAAGTCAAGAATGGCCTTGGCTTGATCGCTTGATAGCCGGTAGACGTTCCCTTCAAGGATCACAGACCGCGGGTCGTCAATCAAGGCGAGCAGCGGAGCGACGTCCTCAGCGGGCCAGTTTCGAGCCATCAACCGATCGCGGGCGGTCGCAGGATCGGGAGCGCTGCGGATAAGCTTGATTATCTCGTCGATGTTCGCGACAGCAGTAGCTAAGCCCACAAGCACATGCGCACGGTCACGCGCTTTCGCGAGCAGAAATTTAGTTCTTCGCGTAACGACCGTTTCACGGAACTGAGTAAATGCTTGAATGAAGTCTTTGAGATTATGCTGCTCGGGACGGCCGCCATTTAATGCTACCATATTCGCGGCGAAAACAGTTTGAAGTGACGTAAAGCGATAGAGCTGGTTTAGCACAACGTCTGGCATGGCGTCGCGCTTAAGCTCAATCACAACGCGATATCCCTCGCGATCGGACTCGTCGCGCACTTCTGCTATGCCCTCGATCCGCTTCTCGCGGACGAGTTCAGCGATGCGCTCCTGCAGCACCGCCTTGTTAACCTGATAGGGGATTTCGGTAACGATCAACGCATCCCGGTCTTTGCGGATCGTCTCAACGTGCATCTTAGCCCTAAGGCCGATAGAGCCCCGGCCCTTAAGATAAGCAGCGCGAATACCGGCGCGCCCCATAATAATCCCGCCTGTCGGGAAGTCTGGGCCGGGCACGAGTTCCATTAGTTGCTCTGCTGTAGTACCGGGATTTTCGAGGAAGGCCAAGCATGCGTTGATAACTTCGCCGAGGTTATGCGGGGGGATGTTCGTCGCCATGCCAACGGCGATGCCGCCGGCGCCATTCACCAGCAGGTTCGGAAAACGTGCCGGAAGGACAGTGGGCTCACGCTCAGAATTATCGTAGTTGTCCTGAAAATCGACGGTATCATTTTCCAGGTCTTGAAGTAGCGTGTCTGTGATTTTCTGGAGACGGACCTCCGTATAGCGCATCGCCGCTGGCGGATCCCCGTCAACGGAGCCGAAATTTCCTTGGCCATCGATGAGCGGCACGCGCATAGAGAAAGTCTGTACCATGCGCACGAGCGCATCATAAACAGACTGGTCCCCGTGAGGATGGTATTTACCGATTACATCGCCAACAACACGTGCAGATTTGCGGTAGGGCTTATTCCACTGATAACCCGTCTCGTGCATGGAATACAGAATACGGCGGTGCACGGGCTTCAGTCCGTCGCGGACATCGGGAAGCGCTCGCGAAACGATCACACTCATCGCGTAATCGAGGTAAGAGCGCTTCATTTCATCGGTGATCAGAACCGGGCGTACGTCGCCCGCCCCGCCATCACCCTTATTGCTGTCGGAAGTACCTGCCAAAATTCGGTCCTTGGCTTCTTACGTTATGGAGTTTTTGATACCCGCAGCAGTGCAGGAGTGCCAGCCCATATATAGGACTTGCCGGCGTAAAAGTGGAGCCACATCGCTCCCATGCTCCAGATTTAGAACGGTATCTCGTCGTCCAGGTCCTTCTCGAAGGATTTGGGCGCTTCGCCGCTCCTGGCTTTTCCGCCTCGAGAGCCACCACTCTCGCGAGCAGAACCCCCAGAGCCCGCATCGAAGTCAGAACTTCCGCTATCGTTGAATCCGGAGCTACCGTTGCGGCCGTCAAGCATGGTTAGCTGACCAGCATAATTTTGAAGCACCACTTCTGTGGTATAGCGATCGTTGCCGGAATTATCTTGCCATTTGCGGGTCTGCAACTGGCCTTCAATATAAACCTTCGATCCCTTTTTCAAATATTGCTGCGCGATTTTGCTGAGTTGCTCGTTGAAGACCACAACGCTATGCCACTCCGTTCTTTCACGCCGTTCGCCTGATTGCTTGTCGCGCCAACTATCGGTTGTCGCCACCCGCATGTTGCAAATGGCACGGCCGTCTTGAGTGTGACGAACCTCGGGGTCCGCTCCCAGGTTTCCGATGAGAATTACTTTGTTGACTGAGCCCGCCATGAGAGCCCCTTTCATATCGCAAGATGATGAGTCGTCCCGGCAGCTTACACTAAGCCGCTCCTCGAAGGATCATGCTCGCGCGGTTATCCACATACCCATAGGCACTATACGTTCACTTTATGTTCTAAGAGCGGCAATGCCGCATGTCAAGGACGCCCTGCCATGGAATCCTTCTTGCCTGTGAGAGGCGGCTGGCCTAAGCCGGTTCGATCGAACAATGGCGTGCGAAAGCCACTCCCATCGGCCCAAAAACCACACTACTCCTCAAATTTGGCGAAGAAAACGCGCTTGAGGCTGTTTTTCGAGTGAAAGCCTGTTGACGTGCCCAGCTGCACGGATCGATGGTTTCCTTACACAACTTGCCGATTTGCTTGATTCTCTTGGCGCAGAGGCGGTTCGAGGCACTTGACCGGATTGGAAGATGGTACAACATCCCGTGAATCCTAGTCAGCCTGCGTTTAGATCCGATGCGCGTGGGAAGGTGGATTTTCCAACACGGCATATAATGGACTGAGAAGGAACACAGATGACGAAAACGCAAACGGCGGCGGCGCCCAAAACGGCCGCAAAACCAGTGAAGGCCGATATCGTCACGCTTCGCCATCTAGCGACAGAAGTCGCGGAATCGCATGGCTTATCTCAGAAGCAAGCGAACGAGGTGCTATCCGGTGCCATCACCGCTATCGGCAAGCACCTCAAAAAAGGCGCGCGAATCCGGATCGCCGGTCTCGGCACACTTGAGGTGCGTAAACGCGCCGCCAGGATGGGCAGAAATCCTGCGACAGGCGAGGCGATAAAGATCAAGGCAAGCAAGAAGGTCGCATTCCGCCCCGCGAAAGACCTAAGCGAAGCAATATAACATCGGCTCGGCGAGGCACATGTGCAAACGTGTTCCACCCTGCTATTGGAACAGCGTGTGAACCTTTCAAGTAGAACAGGCTCGGACTCACCTCGTATTTCGAGGTGAGCATTTGTCTTGGTGTTACCTACTCCTGCCGCTTCGCTGCGGCCCGTCAACCCAGGCTACGACGCTATCGAGCTTTACTTCGATTCTATCGAGTTCAACTCAGCACGGTAGACCGTTCCTGCTTGAAGGTTTCCAGCCACCCCCCTACTCGAAAGGCAAGACCAAATCCCCCCGCAAATAGTGCGGTCGCCAGCAGAACCGGTATGTAGCCGCGTGAGAGATCGAAACGCGACTGGTTTGCTATCATCTTATCGGCCGGGCAGAGCGAGACGTTGCTCCCATTTGGAATTGGATCCACGCTATCTCCTCCTCGCACAGGGTAGGCGCGTGATTTTTTCAATCGTACGCGGATGCACCATGGCTTTTCCTTCCTCAATGTAATGGAAACGCAAGTAAAGGAAGCCCAACCCAAGGGCCAAGAGTGCGAGAACCACGCGGCCCTCGGCACTTTTCGCTAAAGAAGCGATTATTTCGAAAATTGCTGTTATGACAGAGCCGATTGCATTGGCAACACCTGTCACTATCGGACCGAACGGACCAAGAAAAGCAAGGGATGCCACAGTGCCAAGCCCTAAAGCTCCCAGACGGCCCGCGATCCATGCGCCGATGGCTGTGAAGACCCCGATCATTGCGTGCCCCCTTTCGCCTCTGCCGGGCCCTGATAGTCGAAATTCTGATAAGCCTGTAGGTGCTCATTCCGAATAAGTCGCACGAGAGCGATGAGACCGATGCATATAACAGCAATGATCAGCCATTGATTTCCAGCAATCCACTGCATGACATCCTGGATAGGCTCGACAATCGTCCGCATACCGCCAACGCTATCCATGACACTTTCGCCCTGAATTGCTTGCCCGACAGCGCTCGCCCCGAAAAGCCAGGCAAAAATGCGCTGAAGCAAATTCATGCGCTTGATTGGCCGGTCACCGGCGGCTTCCAAGTCCTCGGCGGTCGCTGCGGCTCTTTTCGGTAGCATTGACGGCGCCGACGCCAGCCTCTCGTTATAGGCTGGCATCCAGACGCCTGGTTCGCCGTTGAGGTCATTGTCGTGCTGGAATAACACGACGGCCCGGAAAAGCTGCTCGCCGAAAATGCCATCGATCGCGCCGCAAGGATAACCCAGGGCGCGAAGCTTCTGCTGTAACTCCGCGACCTCGTCACCTTTCATGCCCGCGTGCAACGAATTATCATGCGGCTCGACCGTAACGCTTTTGCCCGTCATGAGGTGCGCCTGATTGCGAATACCTCCAATCCGGCGGCGCCATCCGGCTCCAAAAACGCGCCATAGGCGCCCCAGCCCCTGAAGGAACTCAAGCCTGAGATCACAGAACGTATCAATCTCCTGGGCTTGGGCGCACCAGACCCGCGCGCGCGCAACGCCCGAGTTAACGGCTGCGTCGAAGACGCACAAATCCACGCCCACCGTGAGACCGTCACATTCCAGCGCATCCCAGTATTCGTTGCGATAGATCTCACGAACCTCATATTCTTCAATTTGACGCACGGGGCGGGTGCGCTTGCCTTGCTTCCTGCGCCAAGCATCGTATTCACGTTGGATAACTCCGTGCATTGTCGGACCACCCGGATCGTCGGGGTGATTGGAATAGCCCCCTTCCCATTTTAGGGTGACGGCTAGGCAGCGGTCGAAATTGCCGGATGCCATGAACGACCTCCAAAAAAAAAGCCGGTCGAAACCGGCTTTGCTATCACGGTGATTTGAGCGGCTCCTATGAGGATACCGCGGGCGCGCTACCAGGAGCAGGTTGGGCCAACTCTACAGCCGCCGGAGTTGCGGGCGTAGTAGCAGGGGTTGCCGGAGGCACTGTTGCCTGAGTGGGAGTCGCTGCTGGAGTGGCACTAGCTGCATTCGGCTGAGGTTGTGCCGCCGATGCGGGGGCGGACGCCGAAGCAGGATGCGCTGGCGCTTGCGGATGGCTGGACCCGATGATTTCACCGAGGAGTTGGCTAAGAACACTTTGATGCTGCGCGCCCGGAACTGTGCCTCCGCTAGCGGAAGTCGCGGCTTGGACCGCTGACGCAGCTGCAGAGGCTACTGGATGCGCTGGCGCCGGCTGAGCAGCATTGGCGTGAGCAGTCGATATCGTTGCGGCATGGGAGGCTGGCGCAGCTGCAGAGGCTACCGGGTGAGTTGGAGCCGGCTGAGCGCCATTGGCGTGGGACGCTGGCGCAGCTGCAGAGGCTACTGGATGCGCTGGCGCCGGCTGAGCAGCATTGGCGTGAGTAGTCGAGATCGTTACGGCGTGGGACGCTGGCGCAGCTGCAGAGGCTACTGGATGAGTTGGAGCCGGCTGACCAGCAGCAGCTTGAGTGCCGGAGGCCGTTGCGGAAGTCGCACCTGCGGCAGGCACAGGCTGGGCCTGCGTATTTCCGGCGCTCGCTGCCCTTTGGGGTTGAGCAGCTGCACCCTGAGCTGCCGAAATGCGCATCACAAAGTGGGACGCAAGGTCCAGCGCACTGAGGCCGCCTTGCCGCAGCGCCGTATCCAGGATCTGATGAAGTGCCTGTTGCTCCGCGTCGTTCAAGGCGAGAGTAATGGTTGTCATTGAGTTCTCCTACTCGAATACTGAGATTAACTACGTTCAGCCTATTGATCCGCGCTAAGCTCCCAAAAGACCGTGTGTTTTCAGCGCGATGATGATCTGCGAAATCATTTGCCCGCATTGTGCAAGCGTAGCGGAGCTGCCAGGGAAGCTCGATATGATACCGCCGTTCATTGGGGTGCCGTATCCGGTTTGGCGGGCACCAACGACCTGAGTTGAGCCTATTGCAAAGTGTGTACCTGCGGCAATGGACCCATAATAGTTGTAGATATTCCCGAAAGCATCGAATTCCGTGTGGTTGGTATAGCTTTCGGACCCAGCAGCACCAGTGGCGAAATATGTTTGTAGATTGTTGCTTCCGTCTTTTTGAAATCTAAAGCGAACAGATCCGTTACTTTCCGCAAAGTCCAAATCGATAGTTTGACTTGTACTCGGCGTGGCTAGTTTTATGGCCGGTCCATTGGTCTGGTATACCGTAAGCTGTGCAGGTAAAGCGGTGTCAGTGATCCATGCGCCTGATCCGTTGAGGACCATCTTCGTATAGCTGCCGTAGGTAACGGGGTTTAAGGCAGAGTTCCCAAGGTTGTTGCCCGAGTTTCCGGTCCCGTTAAAGACGGAGATATAGCCGCTCGTGTCCTGCTGCGTGCCGTATCCAACGTTTGAGAAGTTTACGGCGCTCGTGTTCTCTTGAACGACGCCGCCGGCAGTGGCATAAACGCCATCGTTCGCATTGCCCGTCACAACGTCAGAAGCGCCTTTTCTAATGACGCCGCCAAGCGAGGCCACGACCCCATTATAGCTTCCAGACGCTATAAGCTGTGCAACGCTAATCGTTGCGCAACTGTCGGACGTAAACGCAGCCTGGGCACAGTTGGAGGCGGCCAGCAGCCCGGTTCCCACAATATCGGAGCCATAATTGATATATACACCGTAGGCGAAGCCGTTTACGCCGTTGGTGCCGCTGTGTAACACCCGGCCGAAATCTTCGACGTCTAGGCCGACTGTCGCTGAACCAGATCCGTAGCCTCCATTCCCCGCAATGCAGACGCCCCCAGCCAAATTGAGTACAGCTGCTCCATCGTAGAGGTTGATGCCGTTGCAGTTCGTGAAAGAGAGCGTGGCACCGAGGAAAGCCACAGTGCCCGTTACACCACCGGAGGCTGCCGATCCCCACTGGTTGGTCGTGGCGATGGTGATTTGGTTGCCACTGATCGCCGTCACCTTCCAGCATCCAGCTAAGAGCTGAGGCGAAGTACCCCCACTCAAACCACTGAGCACAACGTAGCCGCCTACATAGAAATTCGCCGCGCTTGCTACGTTAAGGACATAAGTCCATGCGCCCGCAGAGCCGGATGAAGACTGAACGCTGGTAAGCGACGTTGTGTAGGTATTGCCCTGTAAGTTGACGTGACGGAAATTGTTTGCGAATGCACTAATTGGTGACGTGCTCGTGTATATGCCGTCAGCAATACTGAGGGTTACATAGGAAAGCGGGCTGATATACGCGCTTCCGAGTGCAGCAAGAGCGTTGGCAACGCTTGTGTAATTTCCGCCGCTTGCTGCCACGGTATAGGTGGTATTGCTTGAAATCAGCGATGGAGCGCTTCCAAACTGAGGAACGCCACTAGCGTTGATGCCCGTCATGAACTGATTTGCAGCGCCCGCTGCGGATTGCACGCCCCCGAGGGTACCAGAGGTAGGGGCGGGAAGTGCGGAAAGCGCAGCCAGCGAGCCGAGCCCCAAAGCCGAACTGAGGGCCGGCCCGGCGATAGCCCCGGTCAGGCCAACAACGCTGACCACCTCCGGCTCTGCGCCATTGATCTTATCCCACACCGAGCCGTCAAAAATGATCGTGTCACCGATGTTCCATTGGGAATTACCGTCTATGGCAGTCGCGCCCGCCACCGCTACTTTATAATAGTAGCCCTTGGTGCCGGAACCGCTAGCAAGCGCCGGCGTATTGGTGCTGGCGTTCCAAGTCCCCTGATAGACGACGGCGCCCATAAGCGAGGCTGGGATCTGCGAAGGAGATAGCGTGCCAGAGCTGCTCAATGTCGCTATGCCATTATTCACACCGAGTAGCCGGTCCATATAGGCTGTTGTAGCAATCGCTCCCGAATTGCTGCCTGCCGGCTTCGTTGGAGCTGTGGGTGTGCCCGCAAGCGCAGGAGAATTGAGAGGAGCATATTCCGACGCTGCCGCCGTGACCGTAAGGTAGGTCGCCGACAGATCGCCTACTTGCGCGCTGGCCAGTGTACCACTGGTAATGTTCGATGCGTTCGTAGTGTCCGTCGTGGCGGACGGTGCAAGCCCGCTCACCTGCGCGGCCGTTATTTGCTGCCAGGTTGCGTCACCACGCAAAAAGCTCCCTTGCTGACCCGCGGACGGCGCCGGAACGAGGCCTGTGGTTCCGGGTGCCGATAAACTGGCACCAGTCATCGGCGATGAATTGCTAGAAGGGATTTCCCAAGTGCCATCGGCCTTTAGAAACTTTCCGGAAGCAGCCGTTCCGGCTGCGGGCGCTGGCACAAGACCCGAAGCGCCGCCCGAACCGCTATCGCCCGTAAAGCCGCCAGTGTTCGGAAAACTTACCAAGCCTGCCGGGGTCGCAACGATGGCGCTACTGAAAGTGCTGCCGTCCGATGAAGTCGAGATTGTGAAATTGTCGTTCCCAAGTAACCCGAATTGCGCGCGTGTGCTGAAGTTATCTTGGAAATTGAATGCAGCCGTATTCGATGACGCCCCTTTTGAGATTGTCGTGCGCATATCCCCGGCGTTAGAGAACAGAACGGAAGGTGCGTTTACCGAGAGCGCATTGCTAGCGTCGGTTGTTCCAATACCAAGCCGTGCAACATCGTCGATATTCTGGCTCGCGAGGGCGGCGGGAATGGACGGGATAGAAGGCTTATTGGATAAATCCGCGTACGAGCCCGTAGTCGCAACCGTTGCTAGTCCATCGATCTTTTCCGCACGCGCGCTATCGAGAACGCCCGCTGCCGTCGAGGTGGCGGCCGGGATGGTCACGCCAGATCCGCTTGAGGAGCCGATCAAAACGGAATTTGCCGTTTCTGAAGCTGTAAGATTGGTGACAGAGGAAGCGGACCCATAGAAATTGATAGTATCTCCGCTACTAACTCCTGCTCCTGTAACGGGGGTAGATAGAGTAACCGTTGTTCCCGTTGTAGAAGAAACCACTGTCCCCGATGGAATGACAGTAGATGCGGTTGTGTCAGAAACAACCATGCCGACCGAAATGGAACCTGGGACCGAGGCGAATGTTAATGTGCTTCCAGATGCGATGGCTGCGCTCGCGACGAGATTAACGCTGATGGACGACCCAGGCGGCGTGGCCCATCCTCCGCCGGCACTTAGGAACATATTCGCCAGCGCATCACCGGCCGCGGGCGCAGGAACGAGACCTGATGTCCCGCCGGAGCCGCTATCGCCTGTAAAGGGAGAATCGGTAGCCGGCGTGTTCGAAAGATCGGTATAGCTGCCCGACGTAGCAACCGCCGCAAGCACGGGCTTGTTCAGAATCTGGTTCGGTCCACTGGTAGCATTCCAATCGGGCTGGCTGGCGAGAGGTATGTTATCGTCCGGCCAAGGAGCGACGGTGGCGCTCGCGGTCGTAAGAACCTCTTTGTAGTTCGAGGTTGAGCCAAGATAGACGTCCACATCCAGGCGTCCCGATCCATCAAGGACGATGGGATTGGTGTTCGCGACTGTGCCGGCGCTGTCGGAGTAGGTGTCTAAGGGGGTGGTTGTCCCAGCCGCGTAGTAATACAAGTTTCCAAGCGCGAGCGGAGCCCCGTTTGCGTCGAAGAATTGGTATCCTTTTGGATAGCGTAGGCGGGTAATCATGCGATGGTCTCCGTGTTTGTTTCTTGGGGAGGGGGTAATATCTGCGGTGTCGGCGCCGCATCGGCCGCCTGCGTTAGGCGGGACGGGAGGGGCATTCGCCGGTCCGGGAAACTCTTAGTTTTAGCGCGCCGTTTCACGGCTCGCGCTCGCAGCGCGTCCACATGAGGCTGCGCCCGTTTCACCCAGATAAAGGGCTAAGCGGCTTGGGCTGTTGCTATCGCCTCTCGCTGAATCTCTTCCGCGGATTGGGCATCCAGCCCAATCGCAAAAGCCAAACAAATTGTGATTGCTGTAACTGCTCGACGAAGCGAAACAGTTCAGGGCCATACCGGAGGTGCGGTAGCTTTTGACCGCCGCGGCGGCGCACCTGCATGACTATTACGGCGTGCACACTTCGGCACACGCCGCTGCAAAAGCGAACTTACTGGATGACATTGTAAGGCTGCTGTTACCGGCTGATCGGGGCAGCAAGCCCAGCGCTACGCATAGCTGGCCGCGGCCGGTCGGCGAATGAAAAAATATACTCCATCGCCGAGTCTATCGTTGCTTCCCATACCTTCCAGCTATGGTCGCCATCTACGACACGGAACTCGACTTGCTCGGGCTGGCGCTGGAAAAGCCGTTTATACAGGAGCGCGGTTTCAAAGGTTATGCCCAACTTGTCGTGGTCTCCAGAGACCAGATAGAAAGGCACTCGATAAGGCTGAGCGAAATAATGTTCGAGCAACACAGGATAATTCTGACGGTCCCAAGCCGCACGGCTGAATTTGCCGTCAGGCCCGATGAATGGAGGCTGCGCACGTGCTGCCGAAAACTGCGGCACCAATTCGGCGTAGACCGCTGGGCTTAGGGCGGCCACAGCCGCGAGACGTTCCGGATAATGCAGGGCGTACCTTACAGCGCCATACCCCCCTGCCGACAAGCCCGCGACTAAACGGCCCCCGCGAGTATCGATCGTGCGGTAGCGCATATCGATTGCGGGCACGAGGTCAGCCCAAAACGCTGTCTCCGCACGCTCCTTTGAACCATCGACCCACCAGCACGCCGGGCAACCAGGCATGACAATAATCGCTGGAGGGATCTTACCGTTCGCGATCAAGCGATCCGCCCTGTCCCTTATATGACCTTTATCTTCCCACGCCCGCTCGTCGCCACCCGCACCATGAAGGAGATAAAGCACCGGATAGTTTTTTTGCCCACTTTTGTATCCATCCGGCAAATAGATAACGTAGTGCATAATGTGCCCCAACGCGGGGGAAGGAACCGTTTCGCTGTGTATCTCGCCTGCAACCGCAAACGCTACATGCCACGCAAAAAACGCAATGATCGCGCAAATAACTTGAACCATCGATGCAGCTTTACCGTAGAGCCGTGTTCCCTCACTGGCCGCGCGCATCCTTTCCCTGCCCTGCGGCAGGAAGATGGCCGCACACCAATTCAAGCCATTACTTAGGCTGTAATCCCGGAAGCTAACATGAAAACATCTGTGACGCAGCTAATCGGTGCGCGAACTTTAGGCGTAATGAGGCAGGGTTCCCCGGCATCATCGGTATCAAAAATGTCCAAACTAGCCCACCCATTGAATTCCCGATGACACTTGCATATTCCTAGCTGATATCGCGGTACTTGCGCAAAACTCTGCATGTTGGGGGCTATGGTTCTTCTACCGAATATACGTGACGCTCTAGCTTATGGATTCTTCTTCGATTTCGATGGCACCCTGACAGAACTCGCGGAGACGCCAAGCGCCGTGATCCTCGAAGACCGCGCCCGTGAGGCCTTGCAATCCCTTTACCAAGCCTCGTCTGGCGCTGTCGCCATCGTCACTGGCAGGGAGATTGACGCCATTGACGCCTTCCTTTCTCCTTTACGGCTTCCCGTCGCCGGTGTTCACGGTTTTGAGCGCCGCAACGGAGCTGGCACGGTTTTCGCTCAAGCGGCTGAAGACAGCTTGGCGCGTTCGATCGAAAAGATTCTCAGGGCGTTCGTAAGTCACAACGCTGGTCTGTTGCTTGAAAAGAAACGCGGCGCCCTAGCGCTCCATTACCGGCTTAGGCCTGAATTGGAGACGCTTTGCCTCTCGCTCGTTGAGGAAGTCGCCAACCGATTGCCCGAAGCGGTACTTATTCGCGGAAAGATGGTGATCGAGGTTAGGCTGCACAGTGCTACAAAAGGCACGGCCATAAGGGATTTTCTCATGGAACAACCCTTCCTCGGCCGGTTACCTTTCTTCGCTGGAGACGACGTGACCGACGAGGATGCCTTCACAGCCGTCAACGCATTGGACGGAATTTCCGTCAAGGTCGGCCCCGGCGAGACCGCGGCGCGCATTCGTGTTTCTACTGTTGACCAGTTTTTGACCTGGCTGCTTGTCACGGCGGAAAGACTAAGAGGAAACGCCGCTCATGGGTAATCTTGACCTTGGCCTCATCGGAAATTGCAGTATAGGCGCACTCGTCGACAAGCGGGCTAAAATCGTTTGGTGCTGCCTACCTAGATATGATGGCGATCCCGTTTTCCACCAGCTTATGGGAAGCTCAAGCGGCAACCCGGACGACGGCGCGTTCGCCATTGAGCTATCAGACTTCAAAACCTCAGATCAATTTTATGTCCGCAATACCGCAATTTTGAAGACCGTTCTCCATGGGGAGAGCGGCTCGGTTGAAGTAACCGATTACATTCCTCGCTTTTACACCCGAAATCGTCCTTTCCGGCCGCAAACGCTCATCCGGAGGGTATCGGTTAAGGAGGGCCGGCCTCGCATCCGCATCAAGCTCAGGCCTCGTTTTAACTATGGGCAGGCTGGACCTTCTATGACCTCCGGCTCAAACCATATCCGCTATATCGGCCCCGATATGACTTTGCGCCTGACTACCGATGCGCCGCTCGACTACGTTCGCCAGGAAACTACCTTCAATCTAAATGGCCCTTTGAACTTCGTGCTCGGACCTGACGAAACACTTTCCGACAGTCCCACTGAGATCGCCAGAAGCTTTGAGGAACACACAGATAATTATTGGCGGAATTGGAGTCTGAGGCTCGCCCTCCAGCCGGAATGGCAGGATGCCGTTGTCCGCGCGGCAATCACGCTGAAGCTATGTTCCTATGAACCTACTGGCGCAATCATCGCTGCCATGACAACAAGCATTCCCGAGGCTCCAGGCACCGGCAGAAATTGGGATTACCGCTTTTGCTGGGTACGCGATGCATATTTCGTCATCCGTGCTCTCACCAGCCTAGCAGCCGGGCGCACGCTCGAGCACTACTACCGTTGGATCATGAACATCGTCGCGAGCAGCGGCGGGCACATCCAGCCAGTATATGGTATAGCGCTTGAAGAATCGCTCCATGAGCGAATTGCCGGAAGCTTGCCCGGTTTCCATAGCACGTCCGGAGCGAATAACGGTCCCGTCAGGGTGGGCAATCAAGCCTATGAGCATTTCCAGCACGATACCTATGGCAATCTCATTCTAGGATCGGCACAAGCCTTTATCGACGGAAGGCTTTCCGTTCGAGCAGGCCTTGATGATTTTCAGAGGCTGGAAGCCGTCGGCGAACAGGCTTTTAAGCTTCACGATCAGCCCGATGCTGGGATTTGGGAACTGCGGTCGAGAGCCCGGGTCCATACTTCCTCAAGCGTGATGTGCTGGGCGGCCTGCGACAGGCTGGCGAAAATCGCGATCTGTCTTGGGCTGAGCCAGCGCGGCGCCTTCTGGCGTCAACGGGCGGAGCATATCAAGGCCAAAATCCTAACATCCTCCTGGTCGGAAAAACGCAAAGCCTTCGTTGAGAGCTTCGGAGGCGAGCACCTTGATTCAAGCGTTCTCCTTATGGGGGAGGTCGGCTTTCTTGAGGGCGACGACCCTCGTTTCATCTCAACCGTGGAACAGCTTGAAAAGGTCTTGGGCAGGGGGCCCTTCATGATGCGCTACGAAGCGGCAGACGATTTTGGCGTCCCGGAAACGGCCTTCAACGTCTGCGCTTTCTGGCGTTTGGATTGCCTCGCGCGCATTGGCAAAAGAGAGCAAGCGCGAGAAATTTTTCAATCTCTTTTGAACGCTCGCAACCATTTGGGACTTATGTCTGAAGATACCCACCCTTCGACTGGTGAAGCTTGGGGCAATTTTCCTCAAACTTACTCGATGGTCGGGATCATAAACGGTGCAACGCGGTTGTCTAAACCCTGGGAGGCATTTGTGTGAACCGTCTCGTTATTGTATCGAACCGCGTGGCGGACCTGGAAAACCAGGTACAATCGGGCGGCCTAGCGGTTGCTCTGGGGGACGCTATCCGTGCGGTAGGGGGGATCTGGTTTGGGTGGGACGGAAACGTCGTCGAAGAAGGCACAGCTCTAACTGTTACTGAAACGGTCCAAAACAACGTGACCGTAGCCACAATACCTATGACCGGCCAAGATTACGACGAATACTACCTTGGTTTTGCCAACAAGGTGCTTTGGCCAGTTTGCCACTACAGGCTGGATCTCGTTCAGTTTGAGCCCGCCTACCTGGAAGGATACAAACGAGTCAATAAGACCTTCGCAAACGCCCTTGCTCCAATCCTACGTGAAGACGATTTAGTGTGGGTCCATGACTACCACTTGATGTCGCTGGCTTCGGAATTGCGCGCTCTTGGTGCCCTGCAGCGTCTTGGATTTTTCCTTCACATTCCCTTCCCGCCGCCTGAATTATTGCAGGCCATCCCTGCTCACGACTGGCTTATCGAAGCTCTCTTTCAGTTCGACGTGATCGGCTTTCAAACGTCGAACGATGCCAGCAACTTTCACCGTTTTGTTTTGGAGCATGCCGGCGGTGTGACGCACGGCCGCGACCGCATCGAAGCATTCCGGCGGACAATCATAGCCCAACCATTTCCCATCGGCATCGATGTGGAGGAGTTTGCAGCTGCGGCAGAGACAAGCGAGGCTGCTTCGCAAATAGAGCGGCTCAATCGCAGAACAATTGTACGATCCCACATCATTGGCGTTGACCGCCTGGATTACACAAAGGGATTGCCTGAGCGCTTCAAGGCATTCGGCAAGCTGCTCGAAACACATCCCGAACATTTGAAGACCGTAACATTCATGCAAATTGCCCCGCCAACTCGCATAGAGGTGGAGGCTTATGCCAACATCCGCAAAGAGCTTGAAGAACTATCTGGTGCGATCAATGGCGAGTTCGGCGATTTCGATTGGACACCTCTTCGATATATCCACCGTACAATACCGCGCAATACGCTCGCAGCACTATTCCGTGGGTGTGAGGTTGGACTTGTGACACCTCTCCGTGACGGCATGAACCTGGTTGCCAAGGAGTATGTGGCCGCTCAGAACGTGGAAGATCCTGGCGTTCTGGTGCTATCCAAGTTTGCCGGAGCTGCAGAAGAACTCGAAGAAGCGCTCATCGTGAACCCTTACAATATTGATGACATGGCAAGTGCCATGCAGGTGGCACTGAAGATGCCACTCAAGGAACGCAAACAGCGTCACAGTGCCCTTCTCGATCGCATCAAGAAGCATGACGTGCGGCACTGGCGCAAAAGCTTTCTCTCGGTTTTGGAAGCTTTTGGATCGGAGACCGAGGCATGACCGGCTGGCGGCTCATTTCCGACGTGGGCGGTACGAATGTGCGGTTTGCGCGAGCGCAAGGCGCGAAAGATGTGTCGGAAATCCGCACCTACCTCGTTAACCGGTTCCCGTCGTTTACCTCAGCCGCCAAAGCTTATTTAGATGAGACCGGGGGCGGGGACGGCTGCACGGGCGCGGCAATCGGGGCCGCAGGCCTCGTCGCTTTTGGCAAAGTGCGGCTAACAAACGCATCCTGGGATATATCGGAGGCGGAGGTCTCGACGGAACTCGGCCTGCCGTGCAGGCTTGTCAACGATGTTGAAGCCGTGGCGTTTAGCCTGCCAGTCCTTTCCGAGTCAGGCATCGCCGCTCTCGGCCCCTTGATACCCAATCTGGCTGCAATGCAGCGTGTCCTGATAGCGAATATTGGCACAGGGTTCGGAGCAGCAACGCTTATTCGAACGGGGGTTGGGTGGGCATCCTGCCCCAGCGAAGCTGGGCATATGTCGCTCACCTTTCCCGACTGGGGCGATGACACCCTCCAGCGGAAGTTCCCCTCGGTCGAGCATGTTCTTTCCGGGCCTGGACTTCTCAACCTTCATGCCGCGATCTCGAACGCCACGCCCTCGACCGCAGCTGCAGATATCTTCGCCCAAGCTAGCGCAGACCCTCATTGCTCGGCCACGGTGCGGCTCTTCACACAAGTCACGGGCAGTGTGCTCGGAAATCTCGTGCTCGCTGTCGCAGCCTGGGATGGGGTATTCTTATGCGGCAGCGTCGCTAAGGGTCTCGCCCAGGTCGTGGACCTTGCTAGCTTACGCCAAGCGTTTGAAGGCACGGGGCGAATGAGCGCATGGATGAAGCGTGTTCCGATTGCCCTACTGACCGAAGAAACCCCGGCGTTTGCCGGACTTGCGGTCCTGCCGCTGGGTGCCTCCTAGCATAAAGCCATAATCAGCATCCAGCCGCAACGCTCCTCACAAAGCCTTGGGGCGACCTTCGCCAGCCCCTCCAGTGAGAATTCCCGCTAAGAAGCCTGCGATGGCGGATCCGGCCGCATTGATCCATGCCAGCACGGGGCCCAAGATTTGCAGCGCGAGAAGGTGGGCTCCGACGATCCCTACAAAAAGCCCAACATAATGGAATACTGTTAGATGTGGCCACTCCACCTGCCAAAAATAGTCGCGAAGAAACGTAGCCACGAACCCATTGATGAAAAACAGCTCAAGGCTTTTTCTTCCAGCATACGCGAGGAGATCCGAAGCGCTTAACCGCGCGAATCCCGCGCTCAGGCAAACAACGGCGAGCGATCCAACTAGCGAAGACAAGAAGAAGAGCGGCAGAAAGCCATAATTACCAGCGAATATTTGGACCCCAAACGGCCCATACTGCAAGTTTCCGCATGTCTGCGCGAACGAGAACGTACAGCCGTGATTGAGTGGGGCAAGGAGTAAGGTCGCTGCTATCAGTGGGATGGCGGCCCAAAACGGCCAGCGGACCTGCCACTGTGAAAACAGATAACCAATCGTGAAGAACGCTAAGCCCGGCGCCCAAGTTTTCATCATATACTGCTCGGGCAAATAGTTGGTAATCGCGGTGGCCGCCATGGCTACGATTAGGACAGCAACAGCCGGAAAGCGGCGCAGCGACAGGTAGGCCAATATCTGCACAAAGCACAGCGATGTCAGAAACCACAAAACGCCCACGGACCACTTATAGCCTTCAAGTATTGGGTCGACGATGGACCAGGTGGCAGCACCGAATGAGCTCCGTAATTCGGGCTGCAGTCCAATGTTAACGAAGGCTCCGATAATGTGCACCACCCAGGCCAAAGCGAGCAGCCTCAGCGAACCGCGAAGGACATCCGGCCACGCTTTTTTTGGCAAGCTGCGGTTCACGGCGCCGGACACGAGAAAGAAAAGCATCATATGGAAGGAATAGATCACTTGCCACTGATCCGCGGCGGCTTCTACGACGGGCCGCCCGTTATGCGCGGGATACATCGGCTCCAGCAAATGCCCGTAAATTACGAGCGCCATGCCGATGCCCCTTGCAATATCCCACGTCGCGTCGCGTTTCGGCGCCTGTGCCTGCGGCATGGCTGTCCCCTCCGTTGAACCCCTCCCTTTATAGTATAAATTCAGGGCGTCGCTAGCAGTACAAAGGGCGCTATTACCGGCCCTTCCACAGCGGATTTCGCTTTTCCAAAAACGCATCCATGCCTTCGCGGAAATCCTCGCTCATGTAGCACATCAAGATAAGGTCTTGATCTGCTATTTCGTTTATTTGGAGCCTTCTGAGACCTTCCTTCGTCGCGCGCAGCGTAAGCGGCGCGAACCCTGCAATTGCCTCGGCGAGCGCGCCCACCCGGACATCCAATTCACGCCGGTCTCTTACCGTTTCAGTCAGAAGTCCAATTTGTAACGCTTCATTGGCCTCGATAAGCCGAGCAGTAAAGATCAACTCCTTTACCCGGGCTGCACCAATCAGAATCGCAAGGCGGCCGAGATTGCGAACGGACAAGCAGTTCCCGAGCGTGCGCGCAATGGGAAAGCCAAACTTCGTATCGCTGGTCCCGATGCGCAAATCGCAACAAGCGGCTATCGCCCCGCCGCCGCCAGTGCACGCGCCCGCAATAGCAGCAATCGTGGGGACACAGCACCTTTCGAGCGCACCGAGAACGCGCTCCATGAAAGCCTCGTAGCCAATCGCATCTTCGGCTGTGCTGAAATTTCGGAATGTAGAGATATCGGTGCCCGCAGAGAATGCCTTTTCCCCCGCACCTGTAATGATGAGGACCTTGATCGAACCGTCAGCACCGGCCGCCTCACAGTGCTGGGCGAGCTTCTCATACATCTCTAAGGTGAACGCGTTCCGGGCATCTGGCCGGTTGATGGTCACGCGCGCGATGCCATTACTCGCTTCGTACAGAAGATCTTGGGGGGTGTTACTGGTTGTCATGGGTGTTGTCCCTAACAAGGCTGGCGGCTGGGACTGTCAGCCGCCAGGATCGCGTCACCCTGACCGATTAGATCGGCGATGTCATCATCCCCGGCATTGTTCTTCCCGGATTCCGTGGCAATTCATCATTCGCTATCTTCTTCGGGTGCCTGGGCGCCAGCCGCTGCCATCGCCGCGGGGCGGCCTTTGTCGAAATCCTCGTAACCGTGGGGGTCGACGCCGTTCTGTTTCAGCATCGCGACCGTGGAGGCCCACTTGGCCGGTGTGTCCGAGAGCAGCGCCGCGTGGCCGATGGTGCTGGCCAGCAACGCTGGAAGGTTCGAAGGCGGTGCGGGTTGGTTCAGCGGAGCGCCCTGCGGAACCGTTGCAATGAGCGCGTTGCGCGGCTGAAGCGCGGGCGAGGTGGGATAGGGTATCATCTCAAGAGCTCTTTGTTGCGCCGTAGTAATAATTCGCATAGTTGTTTGTGGCATTGGAAACGCCAGTCCCCAAGCCGGAGATTGCCGAGCCTTGCGCTTGACCGGCGGCTACGTCGAAGTTCCCTTGCGCCGTTCCGCTCGATGTGCTCGCCGATGCCAAAGCATTCGCGGAATTTGCGCCAAGCTGCGCGGACTGGAATAAGTCGCTGAGCCTCGTTTGATATTGCTGCGAGAGCGCATTCTGAGAGTAACTCTGAAGCGCGGTGAGGTCGTTTCCGGACAACCCCATGCCCTGGGCTGCGTTTTGCGCCTGGACTTGTTGCAGTCCATAATTCACGCTGGCTTGGAATCCCGGGTCGTTCTGGAAATTGTTGTAGTAGGATTGCTGTGCAGCCGATCCATTTGCTCCTGTTGCATTATTGTACAGGTTCAAAGAGTTCTGGCCGCTTTGCAGATAGGGCTGCTCATAGCTGACCGCCTGGTTGAACCGCTGCTGCTGCAGGTTCGCGGCTTGCTGCGAGGCATTGGCCACCGATTGCGCGCCAAAGTAGTTCCCAAGCGCGGAGGCGGCTCCGCCTATGAGGATTGGAAGGGCTGCTTCTGCCATGGGAGGTCCTTTGAAGTCACAGTTTCTAGGGGAAGGTAGCCGAGGCGGCTTAGTAGGGTGAGCGTGCGTTCCTCCCGGCCGGCAACAATTAGGCGGCGAGCGCCCTTATTCTTGGCCCAAGATTCAAAGGCGCGAAGAAGGTATGCTCCGAGCCCTCGCGCCGAAGGCAGCGCATACCAAGCCGTCTTGAACGCAGTTGGCTCATTAGTGAAGTAATGAGGTGCAAAAACACCGCAGATGAACGCGGCAACGGGCTCACCCGCGACAAGAAAAACCCTGTCCTCATCTTGAAGGTGAGACATTGCAAAGCGCGCAAGCTGGCGCGGGCAAGCCTCCCGGCCGCCGCCCTCCTCGCCATAAAACCGCAAGCCCAGCTCGACGAAGCGCGCCAGATCATTGCCTGTCCCGCGCCGCACCAAGGCTTTGGCCGCGCTCATGTTGCGATCCGGTTCTGCGAGCGCAGCACGGCGAGAAGAGAGTTGATCGCGTTCGCCGTTTCGGTTGGGGTTGCATCGAGGGACACAGTTGGAATTGCGTCGCCCTGAACGAACTCGATGCCCTGGAAGAAGTCCCGGTATTGCTTGTCGAGCTTCCCCGTCCCCGGATCGATGATGTAAGGGCTCAGGGGAGCGGTTGTGGTTGCGACGGCCATGCTGTTAAGCTCCTGTGGCAGGGCGTAGGTAGTAAGCTTGCCGCTTATCCATTGCCCGAAAATCCAATTGGGACCGTCGCTCCAGACGGAATCGTAGAGCGGAAAATAAGGATAAGGCCTAGCGTCCCAAGTGTAGATCATAGCACGGCTCAGATCGGCCATGCGCCCAGCGTAGAGCGGGCTTTGCGGGTTACGGTCCTCGGTGAATTCCGGATCGATTTCGTTGAAAAAGCGGAGCATGGAGTTGAGGTAGCGCCGCTGGATGAGATAATCAGGAGTTCCGTCCGAGAAGTAAGGAATGGCACTTTCTGACGATTTCGGGTCGTAGAAGACGTTCGGCTCGTTCGAGCCCTTGTCGATGGACGGGCAGCCGAGCTCCGTGAACCAAATGGGCTTGGATTGCGGAAGCCAGGTTGTCGGCGAAGGGTTTTGGATGCCGCCGGGCCGGTTGAAATGCTGGTTTGACCACCAGTTCCAGACGTCCTTATAGCGAAAAACCCAGGGCTCCCCGTAGGCGCCATCGGTTATCGGCGTTCGCGTTTGCGAAACCCGGTCTGCCTGGCTCGCATAGTACCAGTCATAGCCTTCGCCGCCGCGGACATTGCCCATTAGGTAATCGTAATCGGTGATAGCGGTAAGCGTTCCGCTGGAATTTAACACCTCGTCGGCATTCGGCGCCGTATCGCGCCAATCGGAAAGCGGCCAGTAATTATCGAAAGCGACCGCAGCGATATTGGCATCCGACCACAGCGGATCGAGATGGAAGAACACATCGTTTGAGCCGTCCGCCGGTTGATGTCCGAACCATTCCGACCAGTCTGCTGCGTAGGAAAGCTGGGCGGCCGGCAAGATCGCTTTGACGTAAGCGGCCAGTTGAACGAGTGAGGCAACAAAGGGATAGCTGCCTTCGGCATCGCGAAGCCAGGTCAGGCCGCGAAGCTCCGTCCCGAGCAAGAATATATCGACCCCGCCCGCAAGCGCACAGAGGTCCGCGCAATGCAAAACGAAATTGCGGTATTGGGCGACGAATGCGGCAACCTCTGTTGCCACCTGTGAGGTCTTGTCCGGCGTAGTGTAATCCTTGGTGATGCGCCCGCGCCAGGGGTAAGCCGCCTGCCCCGTCCCGCCGCTATAGGGGTCCGGCAGCGTGTTCCCGTCCGGAATATCCATCAGAATGAAGGGCGTGAAGCAGACCTGCAGACCGCGCGCTTTCAAGTCCCTGATCGCAGCCACCACGGATTGATCGTCTGGCGTGCCGCCAAACGCCGCATTCCCGTTCACGGTTGAAAGCAGATGCGCCTCGTTCCTATGCAACCCGTTACACACCCATTCATGGGGCATGTCATCGAACTCTGTACGAGTAACGCCCGGCATAAGTGTGCATGAGCCCGCGCGTAGGTCGTTTCCGTACCAAGCGACGTAGAGGTTGACGAGCGCACAGCTCGTAAGCTGGTTTTGCAGGCTATTGAGCGACGTGGCCCAATCGCAGGCCGCGCCCCCGATCCGGCCAGAGCTGGCGGCCTCGCTGTAATCCACGCTCCATTGCGAGCTGTCGTAGACGCTATACGCGTTTTCTGTGGTAACGAATTCAACGCCGCTCGTGATTTGATCCCGAAAGACCTCGTAAGGAGCGTAAGCCCACTCAGTCGCGGCAGGGATCATGGTTACGGCTTGGATCGCATTGGCGAACGATGTTCCATCTGCGTCGAAGCCCTTTTGAACCCAGCCTTGTGCCACGAACTCGTTGATAAGCGCATTGGACGTGACTGCGATCTGCGCAGCAGATGAATTCGCATCAAGATCGGGAATCGCCGGGCCCACACGGCCTGCGAACCTCGAGAAAAAGGCGCGCGTATAGTTATCAAGTTTTCCGTCCGGGCCAACCTGAAACCCGAAACGGCTGAAGAGATTGGCTTGGCCGGTCATGCCGATATCGGCCTTGCGCGTGCATCGGCATTGAGAATGCCGCGCATTACCGGCGAAGAGGATGAGAGCCGAAACGTCCGCCCTGCCCTTTGCGTAGAGCCGAGCTGATGAAAGCTCGCCACGGCGAAGCGCTCACCTACGCGTCCCAGCGACGCGGTGCGTCCTCCGGTCCAGGTGTGGCCGCCATCGTCAGACCAATCGAGCATCAGTTTGGGGTACGCCGCGTCAACATTCGTCCCCGTAATCCCCACCCCCGGAATAATGTCCACGTCGAGCTGATCCACGATCAAGCCCTTAGGAAAGTCGTGCAACGGCCCCGATTGTGCCAGAAAGAGATAAGGATTGCCGCTCTCGGTTTGCGACGTATCGTCAAGCACATGAAGGCTTGCATCCTGGCTCGACCCAATCACCACCAGGCCATTGAAGAACTCGAAGCCCTCGGCGAACCAGTTGGAGAGCCCGCCGCTTGCCCGCTCGTGCCAGAGCCCAGTGGCAAGATCGAACTCCCAGGTCCAGTAGGGGCTCGTGAGGGCATAGAAGTCGTGGCCGTTGAAATGTGTATAGATAGCATAAAGACCGCGGCGCTCATCCCACGTTAGGTTCGAGATTGCGCGTTCGAGTGCGTGCGTGGAGATGCGGACCGGCTCGGACGCCGCGAGCTGACGGACGACACCGTTTTGATCGACCCACATGAGCGTGTCGGCGACAATCGCAAGCGACTGCTCTGCGATGCAGCCTATCTCTATGTCGGCACGGATAGGCGCGAAGGCAAAGGGAGTGGTTCCAACGTCCTCCCAGATTTCTAGGCTCGATTCGCCCAGAGCAATCAGCGCGCCGCGGTGCGTGATGATCCGGCGAAGCCCATCGGATTGGCTCGAAGCGGTAGCATAGGCGAGCGCGTTGACGGTCAGCGCGTCGTTCAAATTTGTCTGGAAAATGCGGCCGTCCGTAATGGAAAAAACGAGATAGCCATCGAGAAAGGTGATGCTATTGGGAGCGGGCAAAGTTGAAATATTGGGCTGGGTGATGGTGTTCGTGCCGGTATCGAGGACGTAGTAGACGCCATCGGCAACGATGCCGATTTGCGGATTGGGCCGCTGATTGTCCGCCATGATAACCATGGAGGTGCCGCCGATCGTTCCTGAAACCGGGGTCGCGTTGCCTTGATCGTCGAACAGCGCAGCCGACGTTCCGCCCACCACATAGAGCCCCTTCTCGAACACATAAAGCATCCCGCGGCAGGGGCCGTTAAGTCCCGTCGCGCCGGTGTCGAAGCGCGACGTGCCGGGCACCGCGTAGATGGGGAGCGGCGACTTTGCTGCCTGGCCCAGTGCCTCTGGGTAACCGTTCAAAAGGCGTTGGTTCGATCCGAACCCGCTTTTGTCCGGGTTAGATGTATGCCCGAAATCGACTGCGACCATGGCTTGAAACTCCTGGCAGAGCGTTGGGGTGAGGGGGACGCCGAAGGGAGCGGACAGCGTCCCCTCTCCCTGGCGGAGAAGGACAGAATGAAGTGATCCTCCGCTCGATCAACGGAACCCATAGCGGCGAAGACTGGGCATCCAGGTTAGGCCTATGTCCAGGCTGGCCTGGGGCGCGATGACGTAATAGGCCAGCAACGCCGCGTAGGCTTTCTGTGCACGCTTTTGCGTCGAGGACTGTGCCTCGATCCCGCTGGCGGACGCTAGCTCAACGGCCAAGATCGCCTTCGTTCCTTCAACAAATTGGGCGAGAAGTGGAAACGGATCGTTCAAGCCAAAAGATAACGGTTCAGGCTTGGGTGGCCTCGAAGTATCGCTCGGGCCGTATGGCGGATAGGCCCCCGAGCAGCCCGTGATGTCGCCATTGATAAAATCGTCGCTGAAAAAGATACCATCCGTTTCCGCGATGGGCGGGTTTGGGCCGCCCGGAAAGATGCCGTCCGCCGCCCAGGCGTTCAACATGTCGTTGTACATGGCGAGGCCGGCCGCTGCCCGCTCCGGATCGAGATCCGAGCCAAGCGGCAGAAGTCCAATCCGGCGGTATGCGCCAGCGATGATGTCACGGGCCGTTGTCATTCAAGACCTCGATGATGGCATGTTTGAGCTGAGCCTTGGTCCAGCCGAAATCGAAGCGGATGCCGCAATCGGCGGCGACCTGCATCAGGCGCTGCCGTGACATGCGGTCAAGCTTCTCCTGATTGGTTAGCTCCCGATCGGGGCCGGGCTCCGGAACGGCAAGCGGCTGGATATCGGTTGCAAGCACCGGAAACCGCTGCCAGTCCTGACCTGCCGGCACATGATCAGGATGCTCGAAAAGGCACGCCTCGCCGTTCCGGTACATCCAAAGGCGTGTGTCGCTCGTCATCACTGACCTTTCATTAGCCCCACTGCCACAAGCGTCGCCCTGATCTCATTAAGAAGCGTGATAATCGCCTGAGCTTGGGCCTGACTAAAGCCATACGGGGTGGCGTTCGTGGGTGCGGTCGTGGGGATAGCGGCTTGGGAAGCGCCGGAACTCTGAGCAACCGGAGACACATTGTAGAATGCGATGAGATCGCTCGGACTTTGGCCGAGGACACAGCCATCTGGATTGCCGTCGGAAAGCTGCTTTACGGGCATGGATACGCTCCTGAAGTAAGGGAAGTAAGCGGGGCGTCATCCCGGATGGCGCTGGCACTGTCCGGGATGACGGAGGGATTAGCTTGAAGAACCGGAAAGGCGCGTGGCAAGATCCGGGTAGATCGGCTTCACTCCATAGAGAATATCGAGGCGCCACATATTGATGTCGTTGATGATGTCGTAGTCGCAGATGACGCGGATCGAGAGACCCTTATAGCTCTGGCGCGCTTTCTTGATCGCGCCCTCCGGCAATTCCATCGGCACCATGCAGAGCGCGAAGGCGTTTTCATGGAAGACGAGGTTCTGGGGATAGGAAGCGCCAGCGGTCCCCATAAAGGTCAGCGCTGCGTTTTGAGCAGGTGGGGCGCTGACGGTCTGATACTGACCGGAGACGATGATGGCCGGCGCAATCGCGATCGCGTCCGCTGTCCCGGTTGCAGTGACGGGAGCGCTCACCACAAACTGCTGAAGATAGGGAAGAACCTGCTTCGTGACGGGATTCACAGCATAAACACCGGCGATGGTAAAAACATCGCCCTGATTGAGCGTCGCACCCGCGGTGAGGCCATCAACCAGGATCGCGGTCAAGTTGTTGTTCATCGACGCGAGATAGGTGGTTACGCCCGTGTTCGTCACGCCGTTCGCCGATGCTGTAGCGGAGATGACAGGCGTTCCCGCATAAGAGCCAACCGTATAATTGATGACGTTCTGCGATGAGTAGCAGTCGGTGTTGCCGACCATGGGAAGTTTCGACTTCTCCAACGCGGTCTTTGCGACTTCCGGCATGAAAAGCCCAGTGAAACTTGACGCCATGCCGTAGAAGTCCGCCGGTGAGAGGCAGGACGCGCGCGGCGCCGGAACGGCCATCTCGTCAAGCCGCCGCGGACCCTGGATGAAGGACTTGTATCCCGAAAGCGTTTGGCCGGGCGTGCCTACCCAGTTCCATACATATTGGTAAAGCGACAAAATATCGAGATCGACTTGGTTTGCCAGCGCGATCATGGGATGTTTCAGATAGCGATCGGCAAAGCGGTCGATAGTGAGCGTGAGGTCTTTCGTCGGGAACCGCAAATCGACGCCGCGCTGGGTATTGATCTGAATCTGCACCTTACCTTCAGTCGCGTCCTGCATCTGGGCTACGGCGCCTGTACGCACGGCATACTTTACAGGCCTGCGGATTGTGAGCGTGTCGCCGATCTTGCTCTCACCGAACTCCAACTCATAGGCGCGGTAGACCATTTTTGCGGCGACAAGATTATTGTCGAGCTGCATCAAGCCTTCTTTGGCAATGATGCTTGGGGTAAGCAGGGTTGAGGCCATTGGGAAGGGTTCTCCTTGATTGGTGGAAATTCGGAGACCCCTCACTCTGTCTCTCTCCCCGCAACCTCGCCTTGGCGAGCTTGCAACTAAACGTTATCGCGTTTGCAAGCAAACGCGATGGGGAGAGAGGACGCCCGAAACTCCCTCTCCCCTTGGGGAGAGGGCTGGGGTGAGGGGGTCTTGAGCTGCTAGAGCGGAAGGCGAAGCCGTTCCTTAAAATCCGCGCGCGCGGCGGTATTCCTCAAAGTCCATCTCTTCGAGCACCGTACCTCCGCTTCCGCCACGGCCCGAAAGCGTGCCTACGGGTTGGGGAGCTCTGCTGACGGAAATGCCATTTGAGGCTAGCCGGTTTTCGAGCCGCGCAATGGCCGTTGCTTGCGAAACAGGCGATAGGCCCGCGATTTGCCCGGCTTCGGCCGGGTTCTTGCCGAGATAATACGCTATCTCCGCGCCGCGGCTGGATTCGCGGATGGCATCTGCCATCATCGGCGTCACTGCAAGATTGGGGTTGTGCACCACAGCATCGAAATCCGGGACCCTCTGGCGGAACTCTGCGGTGGTTTCGGACCAGGCTTCCTGCGCAGCTTTTGCGGCGGCCTCCTGAGCCATAGCAGCCTGGCGCGCAAACATATCCGCGCCAACCTCGCGAACGGCGTGTTCGGCGACCGCGCGGGTATATTCCTCGGGCGCGTTATAATCCTGCGGCCGGCCCGGATTGCGCATGCGATCGCGAAACGCAGCCGCTTCGGAAGCACTTCGCGCCGCAACCGCATCTGCCGCCTGCTTTTGGCGAATGAGCTGCTGGACACGGCTTTCGCGTTGTCCTTCGCCGGCGCTAGAGGTGGATGGAACGGCTGCGTCGCTTTCGGCCTGAGCGGAGGATGCCAAGCCGGCATCGTCCACGGACGGCATGTCGTCGTGTTCGGTCATGTGCTTATCCTGGATGAGTTTCGATAGCCCGGCGAATTGCGAAGGGCGCCGGTTGTTCTTGTCTGCGACGGTAGTTGAAGGGCAGCCTTTAGTCCGGCGAACACAGCCGAAGGGCTAGCCCGGCCTCGATAGCGAGATCGATCTCCGCGCCGAGGCTCGCCTCGCTCATGGCGGTGTAGACAGCCTTCAACATTGCGTTGACGGCTTCTTCTGAGGTTAGGCAGGTAATATCTGGATCGAATTCACCGATAACGGCGTAGCCGGCTCGAAGCATTTCCGGAGTTATGCCCGGTTCATCGTTCTTGACCGATGTGCGTCCTGAACTCATGGCGGCCTCGATATTCATTGCTAAAGCTCATTAGGCGAAGTTTCCGCGAACCGGGCACGCTTCAACTCGTTGTCGAACACCTTGCCCTGCAGCTCGGCCTCAGCCTTGGCTGCGTTGGCCTGCCGCTCGAGAAGGCCCGCTTGCAGCGAAGCCCTTTGCAGAGGATCTTGCGAGGCCCCGATGACCGTGGAAGCGACCGTGGAAAGCGCCCGGGCCGAAGCATCCTGGGCGTCAGCGTGTGCTCTAACCGCATCCGCTTCCGATTTAACAGCGAGCCCTTGAACGCGGTTCAGATGCGCCTGCGCGAGCGCTTCCTGATATGCCTGCTGGCGTACCTGAGCAATCTGCACATCGAGAGGGGGCGCCTCTCCGGTAACCTGCGGCGGCAGCATGCGCTTGAGACGGTCCGCTATCTCGTCAGCCCCTGGCCAATCCATATTCCGCGCCACGAGATCCGCGGCCACGGTCGCGGCCTGGGGTACAGCCTGGATGAATTGCAGCATCGCGTCTGCCGCCTCGGCACGGCGGGTGGCATAGGATGGGCCGATCTTCACGCGCACATCGTAGGTGCCTTGATTCAAATCGTTGAGGAGCACCGGTTTCCCGTTCGTACCCATCACCGGCACATTGATGCGCACCGGCAAATGGGACTCGTCCTCGCGCATGATGCGGATGGTACGCTCGCTGTCGTAAATTTTGGGGATGAGATCGATCAGCACCTTGCCGAGGTGGTTCAATGTCGCCATCAAATTATCTTGGTAATGCAGCGCTGACACGCCCCCCTGGCTTTGGCGCATCCGGATAGCGACTCCGGAGACCTCGTTGGACTGAGCGCCAAGCGACGCATCGTAAATGCCGGTCGTCGCCTTAATCTCGTCGGCGGCCATCCCGCTCTCATTGATCAAGGCCGACGGTATATCGGGGGGCGGCTCACGCATAGGGCGGCCGCCCGGCACTTCGGGATCGGGCTCGTAGAGCAGATAGGGCCGCGAAACGGTGTTCTGCGTGTCCCACTGGCCTTTGAACTTCGCAATCATTGCCGGCGTGGCGACAAACGGCGCGCGCGGCGCAAGCGCGATAGACTCGGCAGCAGCGGAGCGCCAGAAATTATAAAGCTGCTGCGAGTCGCGGCTGAAGCGGATGAGGCCGCTGCGGATCACCTTGGTTTCGAGCGCGGTCTCCGATCCGATAACTGGGAAGATCGGGATATATCGCCCGGCCCATTCGTTCGGGCCTTCGAGCACCTCCTCGCCGCTCAAAAGATAATGCTCGACTTTGTGCGACCGCACTTTCCGCTCGGCAACGATCTTCAAACCCTGCAGCTCTTTCGGCGCCACCTCCGTAATGTCGAGTGTTACGCCATTCTCAAGGCGCACAATGGTGCGCTCATGCGGCCGCTTTACCCAATATTCGCAAACGCGCACGCCGTCGCGATTAGCCCAAAACAGGCCGCTTTCGGCGTTAAGGTCCGACGGCGCCATGAAATCGGCCATAGCGGCGCCTGGGAAACGCTTCTGGAATTCCTTGCGCCCGATCATTTCGGAGACGAGGCAATATTCGGCGTCGGACCTATCCGGCTCGACGGCGCCCGGCGCCCAGAAAACGGAAAGCGGATGCTGAATGCGCTTGATGAGGATCTCCTGATCGAAGCCGTCCTCGCCCGCATAATCGGTGACGATGCGGAAATGGCCGATGCCGCACGCCACCGCGTAATAGACCGCGTTCGCGAACACATTCGTCGCGTTCGAGCGATACTGAATCTGCCGCATAAGCCCAGAATAGACCTCGGCCAGCTCCGATGTCGCCTCGCCCCCCGCCGGGATCGCCTTGATGGCTGGCGGATTGACGCGCACGCCGTTCGCCACCTGGTTCACGAATTGCGGCAGCCGGTTGATGGTAAGGCACGGCCGGTTCTGCGCCTCGCGCTGCAGCCGGATCTCGTTCGGCCATTGGTCGCCCGCGAGGAACTTCAGGTCCATGAACGCGTCTTCGCGGTTCTCGCGATCTTGAATCCATGCGGCTTCGAGGCGCTCTTGCGCCTCTTGAACGATGTCAATTTTGGGCAAGGGAACCTCACGTGCGCGCTGCGGCGCTTGCAGTCAAAGGGGCCGTCGACGGCGAGCGGAATTTGGCCTATGCTTTGGCCTATGCCAGATGGAGGCGCGAATGGGAATGGAACGGCACGTCAAGCTTTTTAAGAACGGAAGGAACCAGGCCGTCCGCATCCCGCGCGAATTCGAGCTTCCCGGCGAGGATGCGATCATGCGGAAGGAAGGCGATAAACTGATTATTGAGGCGATGCCGCCCAAAAAATCTTTGCTGGAACTTCTCGACACATGGGAGCCAATCGACGAGGAATTTCCGGAGATCGAAGATCTTCCGCCCGAACCTGTCGACTTCTAAATGCGGTATCTGCTCGATACAAATATCATCACAGATCTCATCCGAAATCCAAAGGGGCGTGTGGCTGAGCGTGTCCGTGCAGTTGGAAGGCAAGCTGTGTGCACAAGTGTGATCGTGGCCGCCGAGTTACGGTTTGGGGTAGCAAAAAATCCATCGTTGCGATTAGAGACCCGTGTCAACGAAGCGCTTCAAGCTCTTTATGTTGCAACGTTCGAGACGCCCGCAGATGTCACATATGGGGCCATAAGGGCGAGCCTTGAGAGACAGGGACGTCCTATCGGAGGAAGCGATCTCTTTATCGCCGCGCATGCCATTACGCTGGGCTGCACGCTTGTAACGGCCAACGAGCGCGAGTTCGCCCGCATCGAGGGCTTGAAATGCGAGAATTGGCTTTAATCGCCGTAAATCCATGCGGTTTGGAGGCGCTCTTGCGTCTCTTGAACGATGTCAATTTTGGCCAAGTGAACCTCGTTGGCGTCCTTTAGGAACTCGCTTTCGTAAGACACGCGAGGATTGCAAAACGCCGTAGTTTATAAAGGGGCGGATCACTGGATCGAAACATTTCGGGGCGAATACGCATTCGCAATTACAGCGTTCAGGAGCCCATTGAACATGGGGGCGGCGGCAGCGCCGTTGTCTGGTTGCTGGGGCGCCGCATATCCCAGAGAGGCCCCCAGGGTCCCATTTGATCCGGCGCCAGTCGCGGCCGGCACTTGAGACACAAGTGCATTGGCCCCGGCGCTCACATTTCTGGATGGCAAGCCCGTTCCGTAAAAGCCCAGCCGGCCTGGATCGTTTCCGGAATTGACGAGGCTTGGGTCCGGCTCTTGGGGCTGAACGCCGCCGGCGTTGATAACAGGTGGCGTGCTAAGCTGGCCGCCCGGATTAAAGGGATTGGAGCCAGGCACTACGCCGGGGGCGTAAGTCGGTGTTTCGCTACTCCCTCCCAGCATTCGTTGTGTGAAGATGTCTTCTAATGGAATCGCCGGTTGATTTCCGTTGTCGCCAGGGACGCCAACGTAATTCATATCGGCACCGCCGGACCCAAAATTGCCCGGCTGGCCGTCAACGCGCTGGAACGAATTCGCGCCCGATATGAACGCGTTGACGCCTGGATCGGTAAACCTGGTTCCCTGCCAGCCAGCGCCGCTCGGCTTGAACTCATACTGGTTTAGCAATGGGTCGTTTCGCCAGTTCGATGCATCTATCGGCTGCCACCGCCGATCGAAGTAGGCTTGCCCCTTGTTACTGTTATCGAACATAGCGACGGTAGCGCTATCTGGACTCGACAAAAAGTTGAGGCCTCCAACAAACTCAATACTCGGCTCTTGTGTCCGTCCAAGCCAATTGTTCAAAGAGTTAAGATTGTCTATTATTGCCGCCCTTCCCGAGTATAGCTGGGTTGCAGCTTCCGTCGCTCCAGTATCAAAAAACACGCGGGCGAACTCTTTGGCTCCTTGCCCGGCGCGGAGTGCAAGAACCTCCTGCGAAACCGGACCGGTTCGCTCTGGCTCAAGTCCAACGATCTGAGGCCATGTTACCACTTTGGTGCCAAGGTATTCATTCGCTTTTATGTTCGCTAGTGCGAGATCCGCATCGATGGCGGCATACGGGGAGACTTCGTTTTCCTTTAATGCTCCGAGATAATATTGCTCGATTTGCGTGGATGACGGTAGCCGGTATGTTCCGTCCCCGTTGGAAGAGTCTCGTATTTTTGACAGATATAATCCCTGGTATTCGTGGGCAACCTTGTCGAACTTTGAAAAATCAGCACCGGCTTCGTACCAGGTATTTCTAACGATCTGTCCCATTGCAGACAGAGGATCTCCGGTCACCAAAGCGGCGGAGGCAGCATATTTGTCGCCAACCGAACCAAGGTATTTCCATACATTCGAAGTATCATGGTTCTGATGCAGCTCCAGCGCGCGTTGGAGCTGTTCTCCAGTAATAGTAACAGCCATTTAGGAATCCTATTCTATGAACGGAGCGCAAGCTCACGGTCATAAAATGACGCGACTAGATTGCATATCTTGTTTTTTACTTCGACTCGATCTTGCCAATGATCAATTCCTAAGTCGTAATCGAGTTCCAGACTCGGTTGGAATGAGCAGGCAGATTTGTAAATGACGCTTGGACACGCCACGTTTTCCCATATTTCGATATATTCCTGCGATACCCCTGCAGCATCTCTTTTTATATAGTATCTTTTATTTACGCGATCTTCGGTTAAATCCGTCTCAAGAAACAACTCGTCATAACCAAAACTATTGTCTACTTGTTCTAGCTTGTACTTCGATCCTTTCGAAGTCACTTCTTTCCACATATCTAGACCCTGACGGGCGAATTCCGCAACGGGTTTGCGCCCTTTAGCGTAGTAAGTGATGTTGAGAATTATTAGGTTCTTGTTACATCCTTGCTCGGCGAATTCGCCGCGCTTCATGCTCGGATAATCGATGAGTAAATTAAGCCCATAGACGTCCCAGGGTTTCTGACGCTGACCGCCGGCGAAATATTCATCGGGAATTCTTAAGACGATGAGAGGATCGGGCGCTCCATCCTTCTTTTTCATATATGGATGTAGGACAAGGGTTTGCTTGCCCGGCACCGGCGGCACCTCGGGACGGTTTCCGCGATCTGGCCGTATGCGCTCCTTTTCCAGCGGAGCCATTTGCAATATCGGGTCCACGCTACCCGGCACGCGCTCCAGGCGCTGTTCGCTAGCGTCCGGCAGCCGCCAATAGAGCCAGACCACTGCCAGTGCGGCAACGAACAAGGATAGTCTGTTTTCTTTTAGCAGCTTTCTCATCCGGCCCTCTGCCGCAACCACTCCAGTCTGCCGGGAGTTCGCGTACTGTCTCAGGTGTTTTTTCAAGCGCCTCACTGCTATGAAGATCATCGGCAAAACAAAGGGCGCTATTATGAAGACCGTGGCCCAAGCAGAACTCCAAAGATGGATTGGCCTAGCAGGGTCTCCGCTCCCCGGTAGAAAAAGCTCTACGATTAGCCAAGCTGTCACGACGTGGCCGGCCATGACGCCAATTACCTTCCGCGCTGACCATTTTTGAACGATGGCTACCGCCGTGGAAATCACCGATGCCAATATGACTGGCGAGAGAACTAAGAAGGCTACTGCAACAACGACGCCGCCCATGCCTGCGCTCCTCTGGAATTGTTTGCGTCTCTTGGCGTAGTTAGAGACACTTGCGGCGAAGCGTTGGCAAGGCATAACTCTATTTCCAGCCGGGAATAGGCGCTTCAAACATTGATCATCCCCCAAGCCAGCCCGCCTTCGAACCGCCGCCGCGCTCATCGCGCCAATCCGCCCCCGAAATTGGCTTCACCATGCGCGGGAATAGATCGGCCATCGCCCAGACCAGCGCGTCCACCCTATCCGCCGCGCCGTCGCCCTCGATGCCGAACGGCGTGAACAGCACCATCTGATCCTCCAGCGCGGCAAACGCGCCGGCATGGCTCACGCGGCCCTGCTCGTAGAGTGCGGCGATAGGCTCGGCGCGTACGGTCTTGCCGCGGCTCGCGCGCACCTGGCGCAACGGCAAGCCCGCCCGCTCGGCGCGTAGCACCGCTTCCACCATTGCGCCGCCCTGATTTATCTCAACCACCAGGGCGTCAGCATGATAGCGATCAAACGCTGCAACGGCTCTTCGGGCCCAGCCGGCAGGGCTTTGCCGGGTGGAACAGTCATCGAGGACATAGCCGCGCCCATCTTCTCCGAGCCCGGCGACGATGATTCCGGTTTCGGAGCTTCTGTCGCCTGGCGCGCTTGCTTTTGCCGCCGGATCGATGCCCACGATAATCCTTTGCATAGGGGGAAGCGGCTCGCCGCCGCGAACGCGGTGACGGTCCAAGAGCGCGCGCGTCCAAAGAGCGCCGGCCACGTCGTCCAGAAGTTCTGCATTCAGTTCCTGCCTTCCGAGGCGAGTGCCTTCATAACGCTTCACGATGGTCTTGAAGAAGCTAGCGGCGAGATTGGCGCGGTTGGCGTAGGTGGTACCGCGCGTCACCGCCACGCCCTGGCCCTCGCGCGCGATGAAGTCGCGGATGAGCGGGATCGGGCGCGGCGTCGTGGTGATAACCTGTTTTGGATGGTCGCCGAGCCTGAGCCCGAACTGCAGCATGTCCCAGGTCTCCTGCGCATAGCGCCACTTGGCAAGCTCGTCGCACCAAGCGGCATCGTGCTGCGGTCCGCGCAACTGATCGGGCTCGGTAGCGTTGTAAAGCATCGCCACAGCACCGTTCGGCCAAGTGAGGCGCCGCTTGGAGTGCTCGAATTTTGGCCTGAAGTCTGCCGGATGGATTGCAAGCAATCCCGCCGGCCCCTCCACGATCACATCGCGAGCATCCGCCGCGGTCTCCGCCACAAGGGCGATGCGCTTGTAGGCGCCACCACCCAGCGGAGTGGGTCCGCAAACGCATTCGCGCACCCACTCCGCACCGCACCTCGTTTTGCCGGCGCCGCGTCCGGCCAAGATCAACCAAATGTGCCAATCGCCCTGGGGCGCGCGCTGCTCGGGCCTCGCCCAAAACTGCCAATCACAATTCAGGCTCGCCAGCTCCTGCGGGGTCAGGCTCGAAAGAAACCTCTTCCTCCGGACCGGCGTCAGCGATGCGAGAAAGCTTGCGCTCCATTTCCTCGCGGAGTCGTTCTGCATTCACAGCGTCCTTTGGCTCCTCGCCCGGTAGCGTGAGTGTTGTGCGGTCGTGGAAGCGCTTGCCGAAGCGGTTGCGCATTTGCAGCGCCCAGCTTGCCGCGTTCCAAGTCTTGACGAATTGGCCTTCCCGCCCGGTTTTGAGCCACCAGGCGTATTCGAGATCCTTGGCGCGGCTCATCGCTTCGCGGAATTCCGGATGGGCCTGGGCCCAAGCGTTAAGTGTTTTGCGGCTTACAAACAGGGCGGCGGCGATTTCCGCTTTGCCACAACCCTGTGCCGCAAGTTCAAGGATGCGCTCGCAATAGGCGGAATCGTAAAGGGACGGGCGGCCGCGATGGCGCACCGGCAAGATTTCGAGATCGGCGCTCACGGCACCTCGCAAGACGTTTATGAAGTTTGCGGGAGAGCGCAGCGCATTACCGGAGAGGATACCGGGCGTCCAAGCGATCGGCTTGGCTCATCTGCATGCTTTTCTGCGACTATACGAATTTATAGGGCAAGTCACCGTCCGGCTTCAAGCGAGCTTTTCACAAGCGGGAGGCCAACTTATTGTTTTGGCTAAAAATATCTTAAAACAATTCGAGCCCGCCGGGGGGGGAAGGCGGGCTCGATTGCTTTTAGAACGCTTGGCTAAAAGGTTCTGCTGAAGAGATAGAATAAGCTGCCCGAAATCAGAATTGCCATTGGCAGGGTGAGAACCCAGGCCATCAGCAAGTTGCGGATCGTCGAAAGTTGCAGCCCGGATTTGTTTGCCGCCATAGTTCCGGCAACGCCCGAAGACAGCACATGGGTCGTCGAAACGGGCAAGCCGTACATATCGGCGGCTCCAATCGTGGCCATGGCGACAAGCTCGGCCGATGCGCCTTGCGCATAGGTCAAATGCGTCTTGCCAATCTTTTCGCCCACCGTCACCACGATCCGCTTCCAGCCGATCATCGTACCGAGCCCGAGCGCGATGGCGACTGCAACCTTCACCCAAAGCGGGATGAATTTGGTCGAGGCGTCGATTTCCTTCTTATAGGCGTTCAGCTTGTTGGTTTCCTCCGGAGAAAGCTCTGACGCTTTATCCTTCATCAGGTTGCGAATGGCCTCCGAGGTCAGATACATGTCGTTACGGGTGTTGCCTACGGCAGCCGCCGGAATTTTGGCGAGCGAGCCGTATTGCGCAACCTGCTCCGAGATGTCGCGCATCAGCGCCGCGATGGACGGATACGTGCCCTCATTGATCGTGTGCGAGGACACGTACTGCGTTACCGCCGGGCGCGGATTGCCGAGCGCGTTATAGCCTGCCGCCTTGGCCTCAACGACTTTGGAAGCCTCGATCGCGGCCGTTTTGAACGATTCCGCATGCGAAGCAGGCAATGCACGGTTCAAGGCGTACGTCGTCGGCACCGTACCGATGAGGATGAGCATGATCAGGCCCATGCCTTTTTGGCCATCGTTGGAGCCGTGGGCGAAGGAAACGCCGGTGCAGGTAAGGATAAGAAGGCCACGAACCCACCATGGTGGCGCTTGATTGCCCTTTGGCTCCTCGTAGAGGGCGCGGTTGCGGACCACGACCTTCATGACGAGCAGAAGCGCCGCGGCCGCAAAAAAACCGACCAATGGAGATACAAGCAGCAATTCACCGATTTTTGTTGCTTGGCCCCAATCGACGCCCGAGGTTCCATCCCGGCCGCGCAGAAGCGCGTTTGTGATACCGACGCCGATGATGGAGCCGATAAGGGTGTGCGAGGAGGAAGCCGGCAGGCCCAGCCACCAAGTGCCCAGGTTCCAGATGATCGCAGCGAAGAGCAGCGCGAACACCATCGAGAAGCCTGCATCCGAGCCGACCTGCAGGATCAACTCCACCGGCAGCAGCGAGACGATGCCGAATGCCACCGCGCCCGTGGAGAACAGAACGCCGAGGAAGTTGAAAAAGCCGGACCAGATGACCGCAACTTGAGGAGGCAGCGAATGCGTATAAATGACGGTCGCCACGGCGTTCGCAGTGTCGTGGAAGCCGTTCACGAACTCGAAGCCGAGCGCGATGAAGAGCGCTACGCCAAGGAGCACGAGCGGCAGATAGGTCGAGACCGGCGCGCCTGTGTCCTTGATATCGGTGTAGATGCTGTAGGCTGTAAAGAGTAGCCCTGTGGCAAAGAGCAGGATGAAAATGATGGCCGTAGCAGGTCCCGATTTCGCATTCAGATCGGGCTTTGACGATGCCTGCATCGGCATCGGCGCGGCGATATCGGACATAGGAACGCCTCCAGCGGTTAGCCCCAAACCTATGTCTGGCGTGCATGACAGGCTGATGAAATCGAGCTGACTAATTTTTAGCAAACTCAAACGTCGCTGGATTCCCGTCCGGCTTCCCAGGAAACCGCTGTGACGAAAGGCTCGAGGCTCAGCCGGCCGACAATCTGCTCAAGGGCAGCGTCCTTCCGCGGACCGGCAGCGGTTTCAGCGGTCACGCAAACTTTGGCAATATCGGCAAGGTCCTCGCTCTCGATCCGCCGCAAACCAAGCCCAGCTTGCGATAGCGAGTGAAGCAAGAGCGAGCGCACATGCGCTTCCTCCGCGCTGCGGCACGTCACCGAAATTTCGTAGCGCGTTTCGGTTTCCTCGCTAACGCCTTCGCTTTGCCGGTTGAGCCTCAAGACCAGCGGCCTCATTCCAATGTTCACGGCCGCGACGAAAAACGCCGCTCCGAGGCTTAGCACATAGTAGCCGCCCCCGGCGAAAGTGCCTGCCATGGCTGAGCACCAAAGTGTTGCGGCCGTGTTTAGGCCACGGACATTAATCCCTTCACGCAAGATAACGCCGGCGCCGAGGAAGCCGATCCCGGAAACCACCTGTGCCGCCATCCGGGTGGGATCGCCCTGCCCCACCGCGTCCGAAAAGGCAACGAAGCCGCCCGCGCCTAAAGCAACGAGTGCATTTGTTCGCAAGCCCGCCATTTTCTGATGCCATTGCCGCTCCGCACCGATGGCCGCCCCCGCCAGCAGCGCAGTTGCCAAGCGTGCGAATATAATGGCCGCTGCCCAAATCTCGCTCATGGAATCGGAACCTCTAGGATCGTCGCGGCAATTGATGCCCCTTGCACCCTATTCCGTGCAAGAGCAAGCGCGGTACGTCCGCTGGTAAACGGAAAGAGTGGGTAGCACTATCCAAATGCTTGCCAAAAGGGCTACGGCTTGCAACCTGTAACCCGGCATTCTGTTAAGATTCGCAAGCGCCGCCGGGAGCGCTGAATGGGATTGGCATGAGCAAACAAGGCACCGCGGCAACACGGGATCTCTTCGGGCAGGAGGAGTCCGCGCCTGCGAAGTCGAATGTCAGCCGCTTGCCCGCGCAAAAACCGGGCGAGAGCTACACCGCGGCCGATATTGAGGTGCTGGAGGGGCTTGAGCCTGTGCGCCGCCGCCCCGGCATGTATATCGGCGGTACGGACGAAAAGGCCATGCATCACCTCTTTGCCGAGGTGATCGATAACGCGATGGACGAGGCCGTGGCTGGCCACGCGAGCTTCATCGAGGTTGCCCTCGAAGCAGACGGCACGCTCTGCGTCACCGACAACGGCCGCGGAATACCCGTGGACCCGCATCCGAAATATCCGGGGAAATCGGCGCTTGAGGTCATCATGACCACACTGCACTCCGGCGGCAAATTCAATTCAAACGTCTATTCCACCAGCGGCGGCCTGCACGGCGTCGGCGTCTCGGTGGTGAATGCGCTGTCTGAGCATCTGGAAGTGGAGGTAGCCCGAGGCGGAAGGCTTTACCGGCAGATTTTCGCCAGGGGCGAGCCGCAGACCGGGCTGGAGGATAGGGGCGCCGTTCGCAACCGGCGCGGCACCACCGTGCGCTTCCGTGCAGACCCCGAGATCTTCAAAGAGCGTGCACACTTCAGACCGATACGCATTTTCAAGATGGCCCGCGCCAAGGCCTATCTATTCGGCGGGGTAGAAATTCGGTGGGCTTGCGCACCGGAACTCCTCCAGGGCGACACGGATGTTCCGGAAAAGGCCGTATTCCATTTTCCCGGCGGCCTGCGGGATTTCCTATCGAACCGCATCGAAGGCTTCACGCCGGTAACAAAAGATCTTTTCGCGGGCCGTGTGCAAAAGGAAGGCGGCCACGGCAGCGTCGAATGGGCTATTGCCTGGCTCGCCGATGAGGATGGCTTCACTCAATCCTATTGCAATACCATACCCACGCCGGAAGGGGGAACGCATGAGCAAGGCCTGCGCGCAGCTCTCCTAAAATCGCTGCGTGCCTACGGCGAGCTCACAAACAACAAGCGCGCGGCGCAGATTACCGCAGACGATATCTTAGTTTCGGCGGCCGTGATGCTTTCCGTGTTCTTTCGCGAACCCGAATTTCAAGGGCAGACAAAGGAGAAACTTTCCTCTCCCGAAGCTGCGCGCATCGTCGAGAACACGCTGAAGGACGCCTTCGACCACTGGCTCGCAGCCTCGCCGCAGCAGGCGAGCCCCTTAATGGAATTTTTCATCGAGCGCGCCGAGGAGCGCCTGCGCCGCAGGCGTGAGAAGGAAACCCAGCGCAAGAGCGTCACACGCAAACTGCGCCTGCCCGGCAAGCTCGCGGACTGCTCGAAGAACGCGAAGGACGATACCGAGATCTTCATCGTGGAAGGCGACTCGGCCGGCGGCTCTGCCAAGCAGGCGCGCGACCGCGCTACTCAGGCCGTGCTGCCCTTGCGCGGCAAGATCTTGAACGTCGCCAGCGCTTCACGCGACAAGCTCGCGCAAAACCAACTCTTGGCTGACCTGACCCTGGCACTTGGCTGCGGCACGGGCAAGCATTACAACGACAGCGAACTGCGCTATGACCGGGTCATCATCATGACCGACGCGGACGTGGACGGCGCGCATATCGCCTCTCTGCTTATCACCTTCTTCTATCGCCAGATGCCTGAGCTGATCCGCAATGGACATCTTCACCTCGCGGTTCCGCCTCTCTACCGGCTGAGCCAGGGCGGAAAAACGGCCTACGCCCGCAACGATGCCCATCTGGCCGAGCTGAAGGCAACAGTTTTTAATGGCCGTGGCAAGCTGGAAGTGAGCCGCTTCAAGGGCTTGGGCGAGATGATGCCCGCTCAGCTCAAGGAAACGACGATGCACCCGGGCAAGCGCACGCTGTTGCGCGTAGAAATCACCGGCCGCAGCGGCGATCTGAATGGGCTAGATTATGAAGCAGACGAGGCAGCGGCAGCCGGCATCGTGGAGCAGCTCATGGGCAACAAACCGGAAGCGCGCTTTCGCTTTATTCAGGAGCGCGCCGCCTTCGCGGAGCCCGAGGCGCTAGACATTTAGCGCCTAGCGCGAATATTGCTGCCGGTGCTTCTAGTGGCGATGCAAGGTCAGCGAGGCGTACCCGCCGCCACCCCTGAGGGAAACGCTTTGTGTGTTCCCGTGAACGCTGACATGAATGCTGCCCGTAATCCCATATTGTGGGTTAGAAAATGATCCCGCGTAGCTGTTTGGGCCCGTCTGGCGGAGGTTTGCCGACTGGTCCGCCCTTCCCGAGGGGGTTGCGCATACTCCGCTAAGGGAGGCGAAGCTGCCAGACTGAGAATAATGGGCGCGGCATCCGGCGCGCTCGCGGTGGCCGTCTGAAAAGACGACAATTCCCCCTCCGCTCCAGGAGCCGCCTATGCCTTCGCTCCGGGCTTGCGGAGCCAGGAACGCGGCAGCGAGAAGGGTTACTCCGAGAACTTTACCGAATTTTCCTGCGCTTAAAAGCGGTAGCTTGAACAACTCCACGGGCGCCTCCTTGCCTTTGGTCAATAAGTTAGTACATGTGCAACCAGCGGCTCTCTAATGCGTATCTTAGACGGCTGGTTCCACTTCCGGTCCTTTAGTATTCTGCCGATACCGGCGCCAGCTGCGCAATAGGAACATGATCGTCGGCCTCAAAATAAGGAGGTCGGCAACGAGCGCCATTACCATTGCGAACGCCGAAAGCCATCCGAATAGCCTAAGCGAGGGCAGATCCGAAAGGACGGTGACGGCAAGGCCGCAGGCCAACACAACGGTGGTCAAGATCAGCGGCGGCCCCATGAGCACAGTCGCCCGCGCTACCGCGATGGCAGGGTCCTGGCCCGGGCGGTCTTCCAACCGGAGACGGTTCAGGAAGTGAATTGTCGCGCTGAGGCCCAGTCCGAAGGAAACCGTCAGGGCTACGATGCTCGCGAATTGCAGCCCCCTGCCAAGAAGCCACAACAGGACTCCTGAAATGAGGATCGGAAAAATCGCCGGCATTATAGCCGCCAGCATGACGATCGGAGAGCGGAAGGCTAGTCCGATAAACGCCGCGACGAAGAATATCTCGATCGTTAGAGCCCCGTTGAGCCGTTCGATCATGTTTGCACTATTGAGCGCTGCGATCACAGAAAGCCCGGTTACGGAAATCTGGTAGCCCGGATGCTCGGCTCGAACCGCATCCAGGGACTTTTCCAGCTCCGCGATAATGGGGCGGAGGCTGCTCGCATCGACATCGGGGACGTAGCCGGAAACAACGGTTGCGCGCTCGTTTTTAGAAATGAATCGGCGCACGAGGCTTTCGGGCAGGTAACCCACATACTGTTTTAACGTCGCGACGTCCGTCTTGCCCATTTTCTCCGCGAGCCAGCGCCGCAAGGTCTCCAGCGACCAGACGTTGCCTACTCCCGGCTGCTTCTCCAGGATCGAATGCACCTGGCTAAGGACGGCAAGAGACTGGGGATCGTAAAGGGAAGCTCCCGGAGGCAGTTCGATCAAGACGTTGATGGGGTTCGAGCCCGTAAGCTTTTTATCGAGCTGGTGGCTTGCGGCGACTGCCTGTTCCCTGTTCGGCACCTGATCGGCCAGCCGGTAGCGTGCTTGCAGGTTCGAGTAGGAGATCCCAAGGCCGGCGACCACGGCCAGACTAATAAGGCTGTAAAGACCGGGCCGCGCCACAACGCGCGAAGCGATCCAGAAGCAGAACGACCTCAGCGCGTCCACCGCAACATCCGCGCCCTTGATGCGCGCGGCGAATGCGCCTTCGCGCCGGACAAGCAAGACGCCCAGGAGCGGGAGCAGCGTGAGCACCGTGAGCAGCGCGATGACCGTCGAAATGATCCCCGCCTCGGCGAAGTTCTGGATCATTTCCGAACCTGAAAACAGTAGCGCGACGAAGGAGATCGCTGCGGTCGAATGCGTGAGTACGCAAGCCGGGCCAACAACCAGTATGGCGTTGCGGAAAGCATCGCGCTTACTCTCACCCGCGATTAGCCGGTCGCGGGCTGCAAAAGTGAGCTGCATGCTGTCGGAAAAGCTGATGACCATGATGAGCGGGGTCATCACGTTCAGGAAGGTGTTCAGCCTGAAATCGAGCCAGCCCAAGGTGCCGAGCGCCAAGAGAATTGCAATCAGCGGTGGGCCAGCCGCGATGATCATGAAAGAAATCCGCCGGAAGAACACGATTGCAATCAGGCAGCCGGCGGCAAATCCGACGCTGTTATAGAGAAGCTCGTCACGTTCTACCGCATTGCGGATCTCGAGCCGCATCACCGGCACGCCGGTGAGATCGACCTTGAGGCCTGATCCTTCCAAATCCTCGGCTGCTGTCTGGCGGATTGTGGAGACAACCTTGGCGTCGCCCTCGCCATTCGCGACGGCGGGGTCGAGCGCAATCACGATCAACGCAAGTTTTCCATCGTCGGAGAGAAGCTTGCCGCGGATGATCTCGTTGGTGAGCACCTTATGGATCAGCGCATCGTATTGGGCGCCCTCGGGAAGGTCGGCCGGGAAAAGGGGTCCGGGCAACCGGCCATTTTCAGGCGGTTCGCGGGCCGAGAACAGGGAGAGCACGCCCCGGGTTCCTTCGATGAGCTGAAGGTCGGTGACGAGATCGCGCATCTTTTCGATGGAATCGCGGGCAAGAAGGTTGTCGCCTTCGACAACCATGAGCACGTCATATTCGTTGGAAGGAAACCGCTTCGAAAAGTCCTCGAAGTGCTGGAATTGCGGGGTGTCGGAGCGGAACAGCGAGCTCAGAGAATCGTCCACTTTGAGCTTGCCAACGCCAAATGCGGCTACAACGCACAGAACCACGGCAATAATGGCGGAAAGCGTGGGCGTTTTGAGCGCGATTAGACCCACGCGCTCGAATCCGAGGACGAGGCGATAGGGCGCTTTTGAAGGCGCTGACTCCTGGGATCTGCCGGCTTCCCGGTTGTCTGGATCGATGCCGGCCATGGCCCGTTACGCCTCTAAATCTGTTGACTATGACTGAGCCGTAGCGCAGATCCCAACCTGACTAAAGCTGAAAGCGCCTCCAAAGGAAATGTCATTCATGGCGCTCAAATTGCAAGCGGAGGCATCCCAAATTCCTGCACTGCCGCAGGCTGTCGTACCAGAGCTTAGGTGGTGACGCTATCAGCGCTTCTCGTTCTTCGCGGCCCGGAATCCGGCCGCGGCGGTGTTCTTCTCGCACATATAGGCACCGCGCTTGGTCTTCCCATAGGAGGCGGCGCCCGCGTGGTGGTAGACCTTGGTGCCGATGTTTACCCACACCACGGTATCGCCTGGGCAGCTTGCCTTGGCCTCGGATTCGTTGGCAAATTGGCCGGTCTTCAATGCTGGCGCGGCGCGCACCTTTTTAGGCGCCGGGCTGGCTGGGGTCGCCGGGGGTGCACTTTGACCGAAAGGATTTTGGGTGGTTTGCGCCTCTTGGGCCCAAACCGCGCTAGTGGATGCGATAATGGCCGATCCCAACAATAAAGCGGAGAAGAGCTTTTTCATAAACCTGTTCCCTCCCGAAAAAACATCTTAAACTCAACTGTTACCCGGTGGGGAGGCGTTTGTCCATTCCATGCCGGCAGCTTAGCCGCTAAAGGATTTGCGCGAGTTTCGAAATCGGAATGGAGCCCACCATGCGTTCAATTTCAGCACTTTTGACACTGGCTCTCCTGCTCCCCTTCCCCTTGGCGGCACAAGCGGCGGGAGACAGCGAGGGGGACCTCTGCAAAGAGCCCATCCAGTCCGCCGGCGACGCTTTCCATCTCCTCCGAGCCGGGAGGAAATCGGCGATCCGGCATTGGCAGGACGAGGTGTTCAAAATTTACGGCGACCAATTCACGGACTACCGGAACGCCCGTGGCCCCGAGGGCGGCGCGCCGGAGCTTCGATGCGATCCCGCGAGGGTCGATGGAGGCCACACCATTTTCGACCTGAAGCGCTGCGTTGTGGTTGCGCAGCCTTGCCGGGAACCCTACTGAGCGGGGACGCTTGCCTAAGCGGTGTTTTCGGTTGTCGCAAAAATACATACTTGTTCCGCCGGGTTCTGCCGCATTCGTTAAGGTGTCATCATAAGCGAACGCGCTTTTCTAAAGCCTTAAGGTCAACTGCGCTGGGCTAAGCACCTGATATCCCTTAAAAACTTTCAAGGCTGGCGGCGCACCTCGGTAAGGCGGATGCAGAGTTAAATAGTTAATTCTGAACCGGAAATATATTTAACGGACTTTCCGACTCGCGAATTTGTAGCCCAAAACACGAAAAAAGCGGCGTTTTGCGGCGGGAAGACAATAAAATCCTGCCCCATTTACGGTTCCAGCATTAACCCTGCGGCGTCGCTACAAAAAGGCTTTTGAAAATCTCACCTCAAAGAGTTGCAAAGCGGGACCGGGATTAAACGCTGAACAAAGCCAGCGCTCCTGCTACTGAAAGCAATATCCACCCGAAATGGCGGCCACGTGTGGCCCAAAGGTTAGCGAGCGCCGCGGTCAAATACACCATCGCAACTATCAGCGCCGTCAACCATCGGCCGCCGGAGCCCGCAAATGGGCTAAGGGCCAGGGCCGCCCCGCCCAAGAACCAATAAACGGCGCTGAGGAACATGACGGCATGAAGCACTCGCTTTGAGGATGGAGGAAGATTCGTCAGTGGCCGGACGACCTTCGTCTCACCGAGGTACCCGTGAACAATGGCTATCGTCATTCCGAGGCTGCCCGATAATACCGCTATCGCATCGTGCATGACTGGCTCCATACATCGCTGTATGGTGTGATATCATATTGCTCGCACCAAATCAATACAGTTATGTATGGTTGTTTCCATGACGACGCGGCTCAATCGGTTGGACTGGCTGGATCACGGGCTTAGGACCCTCGCTTCAACAGGTACGAACGCTCTTAAGGCTGAACCGCTGGCAAGGTCTTTGAAAGTGTCCCGCGGCAGCTTCTATTGGCACTTCCGGGACATCGAACAGTTTCATATCGAACTTCTTGCCCGGTGGCGGCAGCGAACGACCGCCGATATTATCGCAAGGCTTGAACTGGAAAGCGGTCCGGGGGAAAGATTAGGATTGCTCATGCGCCTCGCCATGTCCGCGGATGACCGGCTGGAGCGCAATATTCGCGCTTGGGCAACCGAAAACCCCGCCGCTTCGGCAGCCGTGGCATCGGTGGACAGTACGCGCATCGAATATCTTTGCCGATTATTGAAGTCGGCGGGTGTTTCAGACAAGCAAGCTTCTGCCCGCGCCCTTTTCATCTATTGGGCCTATGTCGGCCGTATCATGTCGGCCAGCGAGCATCGCACTCTTGCAGAAGAGGAAAGCGATCGCCTCGCAGCCCTGTTGCAGACTTGAACGGTTTGCATGCCGGTTGCCGGTCATAGGCACAAACCTGGAAAGACGCATTCAACGCATGGGCGCTTAATGCCCAGTGAAATGAGCGATGGTTACGATAATTCCAACAGCGACCACACCAACCGCCGCCAGGATAGCGGCAGCCACGAGAACCCCATACCGCGCCTGGCTCATGCCAACCCAGGTCCGGTAGGGGTCGAAGCCGAGGGAGGCATCCCTTTCCCGGGCGCTTGCCGGGCGCTTGAGCCGTATGCGATTATCGTCGAATTTCTCAAGGTACAGCCAGCCGGCGCGGCCTTCCTCGTCCAGGGCGGTCTTCAGCCAGAATGGGTCGCTGAACTTTCCGGCGGCGCTACGCAGGATTTTAAATCCCCATTCCTCGGTCACATCCTTTGCGCTTTAAGGGGTCATTTCTTCTTCCTCTTGCTGCGCTTTCAAAGCCGCAGGCGCTTCCGCAGCAGCAGCCATTTGCGCCTCCACAGATTCCTTAGCCGCGCGCTTTACATGGAAAACAAACCATAAACTTAAATTTAAAGATGGCTTGGGCAAAATAGCATCAAGGCTGCGAGACTACCTCGAGCGGCACAGCAGGGTCACGAATCCAGGTTAACGGGGATGGGCGAGATGAGGCTTTGAAGATAATCGGGGTCCCATCCGGCGAGTTTTCGCCGGAGTTTGAGGCTTTTCTTGTCTTTGGCTTGGCGGACGATGTTGATGGCGAAGTGGCGTACGAGGGCCATGTTTTGGGCGCCGTGTCCCTTGCGGACGCGGGCGAGATCCTCCCGGAACGTGACGTCGAGCACCCAGTGGAGCGCGTTTTCGATCTGCCAATGGGTGCGGACGGCTTCGCCAAGCGCCTTCGCGGTCATCGCTCGCGAGGCGATGTAAAAACGCCGTTCGGTTCTTGTGCCTGCCTTGGTTTCGACCTTGGTTTCGATCATGGCGATAGCGGCGAGCTTGGGAAAGCGGTATTCGCCTGGAAAGCGGCGTTCGCCCTCCATCCAATCGATAGCCGCACTCACCGTGCAGCGCCGCTCCTCAATACGTCCATGCCCCTTGTCCACATCGGTATGCCGGTCCACGGCAGCTTCCTCCGCGTCGTCGAAAAAGCGTTCTATTTCAGACAGAAGGCTTGGCTGGTTGGCCTTCACGGCCAGGAGATAATCGGCGCCGCGATCGACGATGGCCTGGGCGATGGCTGGGTTGCAGGCGATGGCGTCGATGGTCACGAGCGCGCCCGCTAAGGCGCCCGATGCCGCCAGCCGTTCGAGAAGGGCTGGGATCGCGGTTATCTCGTTGGATTTCGTGTCCACAGCCTCCTGACCAAGCACGAGCTTTTCATGGGTGGCGAAGGCGGAGACGAGGTGGAGCGCCGCCTTGCCCGCGGCACGGTCGTGGCTCCGGCGCGAGGTTTTGCCGTCGAGGGCGATGAGATCGGGCGCATTCGGGCGAAGTTCGCTCGCCCAGCTCATGAAGCAGGCCGAGAATAGGTACGGGTCGATGCGGTTCATGAGGATGTTCAACCAGCGCGGCCCCGGAATGCCGTGGTGGTAGGGGAGGAACCGGCGCAGGAACGGCAAATGGTTCTCGCCCCAGACGGCAATATCGTCGAAATCGTCGCAGGAAGCGATGGTGGCGCAGACCACGAGGAGAAGCACCTCTGCCAGCGGATGAGCGACCCGCCACGCCTCGCGCGGGTCATCGATCTCCGAAAAATGGTCCAGCAGGCTGCGAAGGCGGGGTTTAGGGCCGAAATCGTCCATCTTGAGGGCTCCCGAATCAGAAAGCCCGATGGAATCACACAACACGCAATTGTTAAATAACCGTTAACCTGAGTTCGTGGCCCTGAGCGGCACAGCCGAGTCCTTGACATTCCCCAGCGCGGGCGCACGTTTCTATTCGTTCAGTTGGCGTGCGCCAAGTTCGGGGGTTGCCTTGCCTGGCCAAACAAGTGAAATCCATGCAGCGCCCGGAGCTCAGCCTTCGGAGGCGCTTCCTTGGCTGCGCTGGTATGGCGATGTTCCGCCGAACCTTTCCTATCCGGATGTGACGCTCTACGAGGCCGTGGCCTCAACTGCCGCCCGCGTGCCCGGCCGCGTCGCCTGGGATTTCATGGATACGACCCAAACCTACTCCGGTTTACTTCGCGAGATCGACGCCTGCGCCGATGGGCTCGCTCCCCTCGGGCTGAAGAAGGCTGACCGCATCCTCATCGGCATGCCGACGTCGCCGCAAGGGGTCATCGCGTTCTATGCAGCGAATAAACTGGGCGCGGTGCCCGCCTTTGTTCATCCGCTTTCCACTCCGCCAGAGCTTGAGGGTTACCTTAACGCCACGGGCGCGCGGATCGTACTCACGCTCGACGCGCTCTACGACCGTTTCGCATCGATCCGGCCTCGCGTGGCCGTCGAGAAAATCATTCTGGCGCGCATCCCCGATTATCTATCGACGCTGAAGGCCGCTGCCTTCGGGCTCACCAAAGGCCGAAAAATCCACAAAGTCCCGGCCGACGGCCGCGTAGTGTGGTGGAAAGCCCTGATGGGTGGCCGTCCGCGTGCGCCCCGTGCGTCAACCACGGCGGACGATCCGGCAGCGATTCTGTTCTCCGGCGGAACATCCGGCCATCCCAAAGGCATCGTGCTGTCGAACCGCAACTTCATCGCCGAAGGAATGCAAGTGGCGGCCTGGGGCGGCGACGCATGGGATGGCGGCACAATGCTTGCCAATTTGCCGATTTTCCACGGCTTCGGCCTCGGCGTGTGCGTGAACACAACCTTCATGAGCGGGGGCAAGGCAATTCTCGCGCCCATGTTCAGCCCGGAGATCACGGCCAAGCTCATCCACCGTAAACGCCCAGACCTCATTGTCGGCGTTCCAACACTTTACGAGGCGCTGGCGCGAGACCCCTCGCTGACCAAAGCCGATTTTGGCTGTCTCAAGGCCGCCTATTGCGGCGCGGGCAAGCTGCCGCCCGCGGTGAAGGAGCGCTTCGAGGCACTCGTGGCTGCGGGCGGAGGCAGCGTGAAGCTGCGGGAGGGCTACGGGCTTACGGAAGCGGTAACGGCCATCATGGCGATGCCGGTCCACGAATATCGTGAAGGCAGCATCGGGGTACCCTTTCCCGATATGCTGGCCAAAATTTGCAGGCCGGGAACGGTAGAGGAGACGCCGGCAGGAAGCGAAGGCGAAATTTGCCTGTCGGGGCCTTCCGTCATGACCGGGTATCTGGACGACCCGGAGGCTACGGCTGCCACCTTGCGCGTGCATGGCGACGGCCGCGTTTGGCTGCATACGGGCGACCTCGGCCGGATGGAAGCGGACGGCTTCTTCTATTTCACCGACCGGCTCAAGCGAATGATCAAGTCCTCGGGCTTCAATGTCTTCCCGGCAGAGGTCGAGACGGTTCTGCAGCACCATCCGCTTGTGCTTCAGTCCTGTGTGATCGGCGTGCCCGACGAGCTGCAAGGCGAGCGGGTGAAGGCATATGTTGTGCTCAAGGATGATGCCCTGGGCACTCCGGCGATAGCGCAAGAGCTCATTGAACATTGCCGCTCGCAGCTCATCAAATGGTCCTGCCCGCGCGATATCGAGTTCAGGCGCGACTTGCCAAAAACGCGCATCGGCAAGGTCGATTACAGGGCGTTGATGGAAGAGGAAAAGGCGGGGCAGCATCAAATGAAACCAGCCGTTCACGTTGCAGAGCATGGCGGCGCGCGCGTTGCGGCGGCGCTTGAGGCGCATGGCGTGCAGCTCCTGTTCACCCTCTGCGGAGGGCATATTTCGCCCATCCTCACCGGCGCCAAAGAGCGCGGCATCCGCATCGCCGACACCCGCGGCGAGGCGGCCGCGGTCTTCGCAGCCGATGCTGTCGCGCGCCTGACGGGCACTCCTGGGGTTGCTGCCGTGACAGCAGGCCCCGGCGTTACCAACACCGTGACTGCGCTCAAGAATGCGCAGCTCGCGCAGTCGCCCGTCATCGTCCTGGGCGGAGCTGCGCCTACGCTCCTGCAAGGTAGAGGCGCGTTGCAGGACATCGATCAGCGCCCGGTGGTGGCGCCGCAGGTGAAGTTCCTCCGGCGCATCCGCCGCGTCCGCGATATCGTGCCGGCCGTGGAAAGCGCTTTCGCGGCTGCGCGCGCCGGCGTCCAAGGGCCAGCGTTTGTGGAGTGCCCCGTCGATCTCCTATATGGAGAGGAGCTAGTGCGCGGATGGTACACCGATGCCACTGGCAAGGGGAGCGGGATCGTCAGCCGCCTGCTTCGCTTCTATGTAGAGCGCCACCTTGCGAAGATGTTCGTAGGAAGCAAGACAGCGCGCCCTCCCGTGGCCATGAAAATCTCTGCGCCGGCTGTCAGCAGATCGGCTGTCGCTGCCGCTCGAAAGGCCGTTTCGCAAGCGTCCCGGCCGCTTGCCGTCATCGGCAGCCAGAACTCTCGCGGCGGGAAACGATCCGGCCCGCATCGCCGCCGCTATCGCCAAGCTCGGCATTCCTGTCTATCTCTCGGGAATGGCGCGCGGCTTGCTGGGACGCGCCCATCCGCTCCAGCTACGGCACAAGCGGCGTGAGGCGCTGAAAGAAGCCGATTGCGTGATCCTCGCCGGCGTCCCTTGCGACTTCCGCCTGGACTATGGACGCCATGTGCGCCGTTCGAGCACATTGATCGCAGCCAATCGCAGCCGCAAGGAAGCGCGTTTGAACCGGGTGCCGGATATCGCGGCAATCGGCGATGCGGGGCTTTTTCTGGAACAGCTTGCAAGTGAGGGCGGCAGCGCTGCCCGCGGCTGGCCGGAGTGGCTTGATGCCTTGCATGCCCGCAACTCAGCGCGCGAAACAGAAATCGGCGAGCAGGCCCAGGCGCAAGGCGAATACGTCAACCCCATCGCGCTCCTGCGCGCCGTCGACGCCGCCGCTGGCGATAACGCCATCTTTGTCGCAGACGGCGGCGACTTCGTCGCAACCGCGTCTTACATCCTGAGGCCGCGCGGCCCGCTGACCTGGCTCGACCCCGGGCCGTTCGGAACGCTCGGCGTGGGGGCCGGCTTTGCGCTCGGCGCAGCTTTGTGCCGGCCCGGCTCGGAGGTCTGGATCATTTTCGGGGACGGCGCTTTGGGCTACAGCTTGGCCGAGTTCGACACCTTCGTGCGCCATGGCATTCCCGTCATCGCGGTTGTGGGCAACGACGCCGGCTGGTCGCAAATCGCGCGTGAGCAGGTGAAGATTTTAAAAGACGATGTCGGCACCACCCTGGCGCGCAGCGCCTATCATGAAGCAGCCGCGGGGCTCGGTGCGGAGGGCATTCTGGTGAAGACCAATGCTGAGGTTCCCGAAGCACTGATGCGCGCCAAGGCAGCCGCCAAGGCCGGCAAACCGGTGCTGATCAACGCGTGGCTGGACCGCACGGCCTTCCGGGAAGGCTCTCTATCAATGTAATCGCTGGAGGTAGCCGGCATGACCACAATTGAAGCCGTTCGCACGGAGACAGGCTTACAACCCGCGGATCTCCTGTCCCTCCAGCGCCAAGACTTTATGAAGGCAGGGCCGCCATCTCTTGCCGCGCGGAAGGCGGATATCGCAAAACTGCGCGACGCCGTAAAGAAGGAGGCGGAAGCGATCGCATCTGCGATCTCGGCCGACTTCGGCAACCGGTCGCGGCATGAGACGCTGCTTGCCGATGTTTGGCCTGTGATCGCTTCGGCGCGCTACACCCTCCAGCATCTCTCCTCCTGGATGAAGCCCAGGAGCGTTGCCGCCGGTTTGGAGCTTATGCCTGGCCGCGCGCGGATTAACAACCAGCCACTTGGCGTGGTGGGCATCGTCAGCCCTTGGAATTATCCGTTCAATCTTGCCATTGTACCGCTGATTGCGGCACTGGCAGCGGGCAATCGCGTCATGCTCAAACCCTCCGAGCTGACGCCCCGCACCTCGGAATTCCTCGCAGGATTCTTGAGCAAGCTGTTTCCGGCCGAAAAGGTGGCAACCGTCCTTGGCGGGCCGGAGACGGGCGCCGCCTTCGCTGCCCTGCCCTTCGACCACCTCTTTTATACGGGCTCGACGGCCGTAGGACGGCGGGTAATGCTCGCCGCCGCAGAAAACCTGACGCCGGTAACGCTCGAACTTGGAGGCAAGTCGCCCTGTATCGTCGCTCAGGACGCAGCGCTGCCTGCGGCTGCGGAAAGCATCGCCTCCGGCAAACTGCTCAACGCGGGACAAACCTGCGTCGCGCCGGATTACGCCCTTGTGCCTCACCAGCGCCGCGAGGAGTTCCTGGACCTGCTTCAGGGCGCGATCAAGAAGCTCTACCCCTCGCTCCGCAGGAACCCGGACTACACCGCCATCGTGAACGAACGCCATTACACGCGTATTGCCCGATATATCGATGAGGCCCGGCAGCGGGGCGTCCGGATTTTGGAAATCAATCCAGGGAACGAGCCGCTTCCAGCGGAAGAGCGAAAGATAGCCCCTACGCTGCTGATCGATCCGCCGGACGATCTCGCCTTGATGCGAGATGAGATTTTCGGCCCCCTCCTGCCGGTCAAGTCGTATGGCTCGCTTGAGGAAGCGATCAACTACGTGAATAGCCACCCGAGGCCGCTCGCGCTCTATTATTTCGGGGCGGACAATGCCAAGCGGGACGAGGTTTTAAGCCGGACGGTTTCCGGCGGGGTGTCCGTCAACGACACGCTGACGCATTTCGCGGCAGAAAGCCTCCCCTTTGGCGGGGTCGGTCCATCGGGCATGGGCGCGTATCACGGCGAATACGGGTTTCAGACCTTCTCCCACCGGAAGGGCGTGTTCCTGCAAAGCCAATTCAGCGCCGCCCGCTTTTTGCGGCCGCCCTTCGGCCGGATAGCAGACGCCACGCTCAAATTCATGCTGGGCCGCTAGCGCGACGGCAGAGATAAATTGGCAGCGCCTTGCGGCGCTGCCAGTGTAATTTACTTGATGCGCGTGAACACGCCGCTGGCGCAAACGCCAGCCGCAGTGCAGCCGTCCATCGACCAGTTGTCGGCATCTTTAAGCAGCATCTTAGCCTTGTACAGGTCTCCGGTGGCGGGATGCTTGATGTCGCCGACGAACGCGCCGTCCTTGGCCTCAAGCTTGGACTGCACCATCTCCATGCCCTTGTTCTTTGGGCCGTCGAGCACGACGCAGGACATGCCGTTAGCCCCGCCTGCCTTGCATTCGATGGTGTAGTCGGTCCACTTCCACTTGCCGACCATGTCGTTCATGCCGGCAGCGTTAGCTGAAGCTGCCAGAGCGAGAACGGCAACCGAAATCGAGCCTGCACGTAGAAAATTCCGCATATTCTTCCCCTTCGTGATAAGTGCCTCCCACAGAACTCCGGCCGCGAGGTTTGGCGCTTTATCCCGGAGCCTTAGCAAAAATGCGTATATGTATTTATTCGCATGTATGCCGCCACGATCATAGCAGGGGGCGGTTAACCGTCAAGGCTGGAAGCAACCGCGTCAATACCCGCTTTTTCCAGAATTCGCGGCAGTCGGTCCGTGCCGGAAGGACGGTCAAGGGAGGTCGTTGGAAGAGCAAAAACTGGTGAACAAATGCTGAAGCCCGAGCCGGAAATAAATAAAAAATATTATTGTAGAAACACTGATTTTCATTAAACCCACAAATTGAATAGACTTGACCCGGCGCGCGATACCGGCAGTGTTCCGGGTTTATAGCATCGCTATCCTTTCGGATGACCGCCCTTCCATTCAGACATCCGGTTAGGTACTTGCGATGCATTAATGCGGTCGAGGATAGAATGGTTCCAAGATGCGATCGAGATTGGGAACGCACCCAGGATGCGGCGCTCGCGAATGCATTACAGAGCGCGGGCTCAGTTGTCAGCGGTGTTGGCCCTCGCGACCCTGTTTATCCAGGCCGGCCGGGAACTATCCCCGAGCCGCTTGAAGCGAAGCTTTTCCACCCGCTTGAAGCGCTTTCGTGCACCCAAGCCCCGCCTTGTACTCAACGGTCCAGCGCGACCTGCGGCGCTCCTTACGATGTTCTCGTAGCCGAAGACCATCCGATCAATCTTAAGCTCGTGCTGGTGCTTCTCCAGGCCGCCGGCTGCCGTTTCACCTGCGCTGGGAACGGCGTACAAGCGCTGACAGAGCTCGAGAAGGCAGACTTCGATCTTATCGTGATGGATAGCCAAATGCCGGTCATGACCGGCATCGAGGCCATTGAGAACATACGCAAGCGGGCCGACTGGAAGCGGCTCATACCAATCCTGTCGCTGACGGCCCACGCGATGAAGGGCGCCGAGGAATATCACACCGCAGCCGGCGCGGACCTCTATATGTCTAAGCCTTTGCAAAGCGATTGCTTTATCGAAGCCGTTAAGAGCCTTGCGCAGCGCGGACGCGCTCTGCGCGCGAGAAACGCCAGCGGCGGCGCTGGAACCTTGCCCGCACCTTAATGAGCCGTCAAGCTTAACCAAACGTTTTATGGAGCTTTCCAACCTCTTAGCGAAACCTTAAATCGCGCCCCGTTTTTAAGGCTTTGCCAAGCTTACCGCGGTGACAAAAAGATAATTAACGGGATTCCAGGAATCGAGAAATCGGCCTCTATCGCGAAAAAAACGCAAAAACGCGGCGGGGATAAATATCGCGGCAAGCCGTTAACCATGCCGGCGTTAACGATGCGGCCCGGGCGTTTCAGATAGTGCCGTTGGGCGGGCGCTTCCGCCAACGGCAGCCGGAAAGGGTACTTCCCTTTGCGGGCGATTGTGCCGGGCTTTTCGCGATCCCGTGCCCGAAGGCGGCTTCGGGATCCGAATGCGGTCTTCTCCGAAAAATCCGCAAAATCGCAGCCCTTGACCCATAGGGTGAGTGGGTGCCGGGTTTCTGTATGTCCGGTTATTGGGGTACTTCGGCCTCCCCGCTGGCCTAACCGCTAGCGGCGGCGGGCGCTGTGCCTGACACGGAGAATGTACACGCGGTCGCGCTCGATGCGATACCGGATGATGTAGGGCCGCGCGATGGTGGTTTCGCGCAAGTTTGTATTGGGGACAGCTCGGCCGCGATAGGGAAATGTCATTAGGCTGTCGCCTGCTTCAAGAATGCGCTCGGCCATGTCGTGCGCAGCGTAAAGGTTGAATTGTGCGATATAGCGCTTGATGCGTTCAAGATCGTCAAGCGCCGGGTCCGTCCAAATGACCTGCGTCACCTGGGCTTCGGGCGCGGCAGCTCGTTAGGGGTGCCCCACGATTGGAGCCACTTCACAACCTCTTCATGCGGAACGACACGGCCTTCTTCGATAGCCAGCTCGGCTTCTTCGATGGCACGGGCCTCCGCGTCCTCGTCGATGTTTTCAAATATGTTCTTAGCGGTTGGCATCGTGTTTCCCTCTGCTGGGATATTAGCATGAAACGGCACATCTAAAAAAGGCCTGGAATGACGAGTCTCAAAAACGAACGTTTTCGACACGTTAGGCCCGCAGTGGAGGCGGCGGAGCAGCTCGATGGATGGACAAATTAATATCCCGTGTAGATGAACCCGGCCCAGTAATAGGGATGCGCGAACATCTTCTCGTCGAGGCTCGCCGCGGCATGCCGGCGCCTCTTGCCCTTCACCCGCCGGCCCCGCGCCGCGCCGGCATCCATCAGCGCATTCCACACCGCGGCGGACCGCGTTGGCTCGCCGCGCCGTCCGCCGCCGAGCAGCGCCACCAGACTCGGCGCCTGCTCCACGTCGCCGGCCGGCTTGAGGCTCGCCTTCGCATAGGCGATCAACTCCCGCCGCGTAGCACCCCTGAGCCAAACCTTCGCCTGCTTCAGCGCGTCCGCCGGCGCGAGCCCGCCGCCTATATGCAGCTCGTAGAACCGCGCCATCAGCAACGCCGTGGCAGCATCGTTCACCTGCCACAGCGAGCCGATCACGCCGCCCGCGCCCAGCTCAAGGAACGCGGCGGGCTGGCCCACGAACTCGTCGGGGTTCTTGGAGGTGTCGTAAAGCCCGGTCTCGCACGCCGACAGCACCACCGGCCGCGGGCTCCCGAGCGTGCCCCGCGCATCGAGCAGCGCGCCCACGGTGAGGAGCTGGCTGTCCTTCATCAAAAGCCCGGACTGGCGCGCGTCGTCCCAATTGAACAGGCCATGCGATGCGAAGTGCCAGTAGCTTTTGCCCTTGAGGCCGGCCAGCACCACATCGGGCGTCGCACTGGCCCGGTCCAGCCTGACGAGCGGCTTGCCCTTGAAGCGCGACGCCACAATCGCGCCCTCGACCTCGGTGAACGGAAGGCTCAGCTCGGGATCGTCGCCAGTTGGGTTGACGGCTTCGGCCAGCGACGGCCCCTCCGCCTTGGCCGCGGTACGGGCGGCGGCAAGATAGGCTTGGAGGCTCGGGATGGCGGTGACGTTGTAGGCATCCGCGAAGCTCCTGGCGGTGGCGGGATCGCGGGCCAACTCCAGCGGCAGCAGGCCGAGCGCGCCCGTGGGCAGGACGATGAGCCGCGCGCCATCCTTGACGCCAGCCTGTTTCAGCGCCGCGTCGAGCTTGCCGGCGAACAGCGTCCAGAGCTTGGGGCCAATCCCGTCGATGGCCGAGAGCCATGCGTTGAGGTCTGTTTGCTGGCGGTCGTAATCCACACGCCAGCCCGAGGCTTGCCCCGCTTTATCGGTGTGGCGCAGCAGCGCTTCAAGCGTGCCCGAAGTCAGATCGGGAAATTCCACCGCGGAGATTGCCGGAACGCCATCCGCAGCCGTCACGATCAAAATCTTGCTGCCCCACCGCGTCACGATGGGCGCCACCAGCACACTGTGCTTGAGGAAACCTTGCCGGACAATGGCATCGATGCCGCCTTCAATCTGGCTCCGGCCCGCAGCCTCCTTGAGGAGCGCGGAGAACTTCCCGCGGGCGGTGCTCAGATGCTGCAAAGCCTCGGCACCTTCGGTGCCCTTCGCCTCCGCGAGCTTCGCCCACTCTTTAATTTCGGCCCGCAGCGACCGGTAAGCAGCTTCCTCCGCCGGCGTGAAGGGCAAGGATTGCTGGCGCAGCGCCGCCGCGAGCAGCATGGCCCGGCCTTCGCTAGCGGTTGATAGAGCGGCGCGGGTGTCGCCGGCTTTCGCCTGCGCGTAAGCGAGGTTGGAGAACAGCGGCCCGGCCCGCGCAATCACATCGCCCGCTTCCATCTCGTCGATCCCTTCGCCGAACAGGAGGAGAAACGTTTCCCTTGCGTCCGCAAGCACGGGCTGCGCTTTGGCCCATTCGTTGCGTTCGATCCACGCGTTTGCCAGATTTCTGTCCGTTTGCAAATGATCGCGTGGGAAGGCCTCGCGGGTGCGGACGGTCAAGGCCGCTTCATAGGCTTTGATGGCGGCCTCGATATTCGCCGCCCGGCTGCCCTGGATGCGAAACCAATGGGCGGCGCCGAGATTGTGCTGCGTCGTGGCCCAGGTTTCCGGGAAGGCTTCGCGGGTAAAGACCGTCAACGCCGCTTCATAGGCTTTGATGGCGGCCTCGATATTCTCCGCCCGGTGGCCCTGGATGCGAAACGAATAGGCGGCGCCGAGATTGTTCTGGATCAACGCCCAGTCTTCAGGGAAGGCTTCGCGGGTCTGGAAGGTCAACGCCGCCTCATAGGCTTTGATGGCGGCTTCGACGTTCTCCGCCCGGCTGCCTTCGATGCGGTCCGCATAGGCGTTGCCGAGATCGTTCTGGATCGACGCCCAGTCTTCAGGGAAGGCTTCGCGGGTATAGACTGTCAACAGCGCTTCAAAGGCCTTGATGGCGGCCTCGATATTCGCCGCCCGGTGGCCCTGGATGCGGGCTCGATAGAGTTCCCCGAGAATTAGCTGGGACCCAGCCCAGTCTTCAGGGAATGCGTCGCGGGTGTAGACGGTCAAGGCCGCCTCGAAGGCTTTGATGGCGGCTTCGAGGTTCTCTACCCGGCTGCCCTGGATGCGGTCTCGATAGGCTTTGCCAAGATTGGTCTGGGCCAGCGCCCAGTCTTGGGGGAATTCCTCCCGGGTCAAGACGGTCAAGGCCGCCTCAAATGCCTTAATGGCGTCTTCGCGGCTCTCCGCCCGGGTGTCCCGGATGCGATCATAGGCTGTGCCTAGATTAATCTGGGTTAGGGCCCAGTCGTGCGGGAAGGCGTCGCGGGTGTAGACGGTCAAGGCCGCCTCAAATGCCTTGATGGCGGCTTCGACGTTCTCCGCCCGGCTGCCTTGAGTGCGGTTCCCGTACGCTAGGCCGAGATTGCTTTGAGTCCGGGCCCAGTCGTGCGGGACGGCCTCGCGGGTGTAGACGGTCAAGGCCGCCTCATAGGCCTTGATCGCGGCTTCGATATTCTCTGCCCGGCTGCCCCGAATACGCTTCCAATAGGCGAAGCCGAGGTCATCCTGGGCCCGGGCCCAAAGAATTGGAAAGGTGTCTTTCCTAAATACGGTTAGAATTGCGTTACAAGCATCGATCTGTTGATCCGGACTTGCCTCCTGTGCATTTTCTTTTGCGCTCCCCAAGCGAGCAGAGAGAGACATCCGTTCGCCCCGCCGCCATATTCCAAGCCGGAGTTCGGCGCCGCGCCCCATTTGTTTAATTTGCTGGATGAACTCACTAAGCTTCGGTGCGGGATTGCCGTTCGCACTTACGATAACGTCGCCGGGTTTGAACCCGGCGGTGTCCGCGGGACCTTCCGGGGAAAGATAATTGATGAGAAGAGCGTGTGGCTGATCCAGGCCCAGCGCCTTGATCGCGTCCGCATCGAGCTCCTTTAAGGTGGCGCCGAAGCGGCCCGGTTCGAACGCCGGAGCGGCTCCCGCGGGCGGCGCCGCGGTTCCGCTGTCTTGCGCGATTGCGAGCGGCGCCTGCGCCGCCAAGAGCAGCATCGCGGCCAGAGCGCCGCAAAGTAAAGTGTGAAACGCCTTGATGGAAATGCCTGCAACATGTGCCCGGTTCATTGCCAGCCCCCGAATGCTACGCACGCGATTAATAACTAATTCCTGGAAGCGATGCAATTTGGGAATGGACTCCCGCCGGCGTTCCTTCGCCCCAGAATCACATTCAGGCCATCTGACACTTCCAGGTGTCCGCTTTGGCAATGGGAAAGCGACTCGTCTATAACTAGGCAATTCCCCAGCGCCAGTGATTCTGCTCATTGGCCCCAAGCTGCCAGTTGCCGCCGCCCCCGCAAATCGCCAGCTATGAGATCCGGAAGCAGGCATGAGAGCCTGAGCGGTTTTCGAGGATGGCCGTTGCCCAAGAGGCAAGCGGGGTTACCGGCGCGGTATTTCCGCCGCGGGGCGCCCCCATAGGCGGGCAGAATGGCTTTCCAACGCGAAAAGCCCGATTGCGTTCAAAACGCTTCCGTCGTAACGATAGCCCCAAACGAACCTCACGTGAGCGCCCATGAAGGATCTGCTTCTAACCTACCTGCCGCTGGTGATATTTTTCGGCGTTGCGCTGGTGATCGGGCTGGCACTTCTCATTGCGCCCTTTCTCGTGGCGCCCAATAAGCCAGACCCCGAGAAACTTGCGGCTTACGAGTGCGGTTTTCCTGCGTTTGACGACGCCCGCATGAAGTTCGACGTGCGCTTCTATCTGGTTTCCATCCTCTTCATCATCTTCGATCTAGAGGTATCTTTTCTTTTCCCTTGGGCTGTTGCCTTCAAGGAAGCGGGTGCCTTCGGCTTTTGGGCCATGATGATCTTCCTTGGCGTTCTCACCGTCGGCTTCATATATGAGTGGAAGAAGGGAGCGCTGGAGTGGGATTGATTAAACAGCCTTTCGGAGAGCCGCTGTTCGATACGGGCGCACGCGCAGGCGGGGGCGCGATGGATTTTGGCGGGCTCAATAACCAGCTCGCCGATAAGGGCTTTTTGGTCACCAGCACCGACGATCTTATCAACTGGGCGCGCACCGGCTCGCTGATGTGGATGACCTTCGGCCTCGCCTGCTGCGCGGTTGAGATGATGCAGGCCTCCATGCCGCGCTACGATGTCGAGCGCTTTGGCTTTGCGCCTCGCGGCAGCCCGCGGCAGTCCGATGTGATGATCGTTGCGGGGACACTCTGCAATAAGATGGCCCCAGCGCTGCGCAAGGTCTACGACCAGATGCCTGAGCCGCGCTATGTGATCTCAATGGGCTCCTGTGCGAATGGCGGGGGCTATTATCACTATTCCTACTCCGTAGTGCGGGGGTGCGACCGGGTTGTCCCGGTCGACGTTTACGTACCGGGATGCCCGCCAAGCGCCGAAGCGCTGGTTTATGGCATCATGCTCCTTCAAAAGAAAATCCGGCGAACCGGAACCATCACACGGTAGGGCTTGGGGAAAAACCGATGACTGACACGGCAAAGCTCACAGCGCTGGCCGATGCGGCGAAGGCCGCCCTGCCCGATGCGGTACTCGACGCGCGGATCGCGTTCGGAGAGCTGACGCTTGTTGTCCAAAGGGCGAAGCTTCCTCAGCTTATGGTGTTCCTGCGGGACGATCCCTCCTGGCGCTTCAAGATTCTCATCGATATTTGCGGCGCCGACTATCCAGACAGGCTCGAGCGTCTCGAGGCCGTCTACCACTTGCTCAGCGTGCACAACAATTTGCGCGTTCGCGTCAAGACTTCGACCGATAGCGTGTCTCCAGTGCCCAGCATTGTGGATCTCTTTCCCGCCGCCAACTGGTATGAGCGCGAGGCTTTCGACCTATACGGGATTCTCTTCGAGGGCCACCCGGACTTGCGCCGCATCTTGACGGACTATGGCTTCCGCGGTCACCCGCTGCGTAAGGATTTCCCGCTAACCGGGTTCGTCGAGGTTCGTTACAACGAAGAGCAGAAGCGCGTCGTTTACGAGCCGGTGAAACTTCCGCAAGAGTTCAGGAGCTTCGACTTTTTGAGCCCGTGGGAAGGCGGACAGTACCCGCTTCCCGGCGACGAGAAGGCAGAAGCCGCGCGCAAGGGTTGAAAGCATGCAGGAATTGTTTTTGCGGGAGCGGCTGACCATGGCTGACGGTGGTATTGAAGCGGGCGGCGCGGCTCAGGAGGCGGCTGTGAATCCGCCTGCGAACCGGAATTTCACCATCAATTTCGGGCCGCAGCATCCCGCAGCCCATGGTGTGCTTCGCATGATTCTCGAGCTCGATGGCGAGCTCGTCGAGCGGGTCGATCCGCATATCGGACTTCTTCACCGGGGCACGGAAAAGCTCATCGAATACAAGACCTACCTTCAGGCGATCCCCTATTTCGACCGGCTCGACTACGTCGCGCCGATGAACCAGGAGCACGCATTCTGCCTCGCCGTGGAGCGGCTCCTCGGCATCGCCGCACCAATCCGCGGCCAGCTCATCCGCGTTCTTTTCTGCGAAATCGGCCGCATCCTGAGCCACATCCTTAACGTCACCACCTTCGCGCTCGATGTGGGCGCGCTCACTCCGCCGCTCTGGGGCTTCGAGGAGCGCGAGAAGCTCATGGTGTTCTATGAACGCGCGAGCGGATCGCGGCTGCACGCGAATTATTTCCGCCCGGGCGGGATTCACCAGGATATGCCGCAGGCCCTGATCGACGACATCTCGGCATGGTGCGACCCGTTCCTCAAAACGCTCGCCGATATAGACGAGCTCCTCACCGAGAACCGTATCTTCAAACAGCGCAACGTGAATATCGGCGTTGTAAGCCTTGACGATGCGATGGCCCACGGGTTCACCGGCGTCATGCTCCGCGGATCGGGTGCTCCTTGGGATTTGCGCAAGGCCCAGCCCTACGAGTGCTATGCGGACCTTGAATTCGATATCCCCATCGGCAAGAACGGCGACAATTGGGATCGTTACCTGATCCGCATGGAGGAGATGCGCCAATCCGTGCACATCATGAAGCAGTGTATCGAGCGCCTGAATTCGCCTGCGGGACAAGGGCCGGTGCTGCTGCCGAACCACAAGGTAACGCCGCCGCGCCGGGGTGAGATGAAGAGCTCGATGGAAGCTCTGATCCATCACTTCAAGCTTTATACCGAGGGCTTCCGCGTGCCCGAGGGCGAGGTCTACGCCGCAGTCGAAGCGCCCAAGGGTGAGTTCGGCGTCTATCTCGTCGCGGACGGTACGAATAAGCCCTACCGCTGCAAAATCCGCGCGCCCGGGTTTCCGCATCTTGCGGCCATGGATTTCCTGTGCAAAGGCCATATGCTCGCTGACGTTTCGGCCGTGCTCGGCAGCCTGGACATCGTGTTCGGCGAGATCGACCGCTAACGCAAGAATTTCTGGAGCCGGACGCCGGGGGCGTTTGCTGTTACGCCGCCGGAAAGAACGTTTCGACTTGGCAGTCGAGGCCGGGGGGATCGAGCCGCAGCGGGCCAGAGGACAATATGCGCGTGCGAATGTCGTCCGCTCCGGCACGAGCATGGTGTGTGACCATGCGCGTCTCCGGGTTCAAGATCAGGTAATGGTGCACGCTCGGTAAACTCAAATAGCATCGAAGCTTCGACTGAGCGTCCCGCATCGCCGTTCCGGGAGATAGGACTTCAACGACAATGACGGGATTGGAAATTTCCAGCGATCCACGGGCCGGCTTCTCGCCGCAGTACACGAGCGCATCCGGTTCGAAAGCGGTGTTGTCAGAAATGCGGACCGTGGCGCCGTCTATCTCCGCATGGCAAGGCACGCAGGCCTTCCTGATTGCCTCGCGCAGCGCGATTGCCGTTTCGAACTTCACTTCTCGATGCTCGATGCGTTCGGATTGCAGGGTGACGATTTGCCCGTCCTCGAGCTCATAACGTCCGCGTTCCTGCGCTTCCGCCCAGGGCAGGAACTCATCCACAGTCATGGTATGTTTTGGCAATCCGGCCATGCTTCTTAGGCTAACAGGTTTTTGCCCAGGGGCCAACATCTAGCCCTCGCGGCAATCTCTCCTTCCGAACGTAAAGCGCCCGCGCCCCGTTGCACAGGACCGTTCCTCTGGCCCGCCGTTGGAGCTGTTCACTCGAAAAAGGAAGGGACGGCGATGCTCAGGCCGGGCGGATCGAGATGCAGCTCGCCTCCGCTGAGAAGCCGGGTTTGAAGCGAGTCTCCTTCTCCGCGCGCGTGATAAATAAGAAGCTGCTTCTCAGGATCCACGATGAGGTAATGCTGGACGCTTGCAACGGTGAAATAGCCGCGAAGCTTGTCGCGCATATCGGTCATTTGCGTGCCGGGGGAAAGCACCTCCACAACGATCACGGGGTTCGGAACCTCGAGCGAATTGCTGGGCACCTCCTCGCCGCAATAGACGAGCGCGTCCGGTTCGAAGGCGGTGCGCTGCGAGATCCGGACGGTTGCGCCGTCCGGGACTGCATGACAGTTTAGCCCAGCCGACTTTACGGCCAGCCGCAAGGCGATTACGGCATTCAGCTTCACCTTCCAGTGCCCGGCTCGCTCGGGGGACATGGCTACCACCTCGCCGTCGTGAAGCTCAAAACGCCCGCGTTCTTGCGCTTCCGCCCAAGGCAGAAACTCGTCCACTGTCATCTTTTGGCTGGGGAGTGTTTGCATCCCACATATATAACATTATTGCCTCCGGAACGCCACGGCAGCCGGCTAATCGGCCTTGCGGGCTATCGCTTTCCCGGTTAAGTGACAAGTAAGGCGGCACCGGCAATGGAAGCCGCGATCGGGGCCATAGATTCCTATCTGTCCTGCGCTGGGCGTGCTCTTAGCCTCTAGCAGCGGGCTTGCATCTGGGTTATCACACAACACGAACATCACGAGAGCGCAGCATGTCCGTCCGCCGTCTTGACCCAAACCAGCCTGAACACTTCGAGTTCACGCCTGAGAATCTCGCGTGGGCCCAGGAGCAGATCAAGAAATATCCCGAAGGCCGGCAGCAGGCCGCGGTGATCCCGATTCTTTGGCGGGCGCAGGAGCAGCACGATCAATGGCTGCCCGAGCCTGCAATCCGCTATGTCGCCGATATGCTCGGCATGGCCCATATCCGGGTCTACGAGATCGCGACCTTCTATACCATGTTCAACCTGTCGCCCGTCGGCCGCTACCATATACAGCTTTGCGGAACGACCCCTTGCATGCTCCGCGGCTCAGAAGAGATCAAGAAGGTCTGCCAGCGCGTGATCGGGCCGCAGGGCCATGTCACGCCCGAGGGCGTCTTCTCCTGGGTTGAGGTCGAGTGCATGGGTGCCTGCGTGAACGCGCCCATGGTGCAGGTCAACAAGGACTATTATGAGGACCTGACGCCTGAAAATTTCGAGGCCCTTCTCGAAGCTTTCAAACGCGGGCGGACGCCGAAAACGGGGCCGCAAAATGGCAGGCAATTCTCGGCCCCCTCAGGCGGCCCCAAGACGCTCACCGATCCGGAAATCTATAAAGGCGAGAGCGATCACGCACAACACCATGCCGGTAAGGCGGGGAACGAGGGCTAGCGCATGCTTTCCGATAAAGACCGCATTTTCAAGAACCTCTACGGCCTCCACGATTGGCGTCTCCAAGGGCGCGCGCGCGCGCGGCGCTTGGGACGGGACGAAGGCCATCATCGAAAAGGGCCAGGATTGGATCGTCGATGAGGTGAAGGCGAGCGGGCTTCGCGGGCGCGGCGGCGCGGGCTTTGGCACTGGCCTAAAGTGGTCGTTCATGCCGAAGAAGTCCGATGGGCGCCCGCATTATCTGGTGGTGAACGCCGACGAATCGGAGCCCGGCACCTGCAAGGACCGCGAGATCATGCGCCACGATCCGCATCTCCTGGTCGAAGGCTGCCTTTACGCATGCTGCGCGATGCGGGCTCACACCTGCTACATTTACCTCCGCGGGGAATATATCCGCGAGCGCGAACGGATGCAGGCGGCCATCGACGAGGCCTATGAGGCGCGCCTGATCGGCAAGAACAACGTCCACGGCTGGGATCTCGACATCTACGTCCATCATGGCGCCGGGGCTTATATCTGCGGCGAGGAAACGGCGCTGCTGGAAAGCCTTGAAGGCAAGAAGGGACAGCCCCGGCTGAAGCCGCCCTTCCCCGCGAATGCCGGGCTTTGGGGCGCACCGACAACGGTGAATAACGTCGAATCCATCGCTGCCGTGCCAGACATTTTGCGCCGCGGGGCGTCCTGGTTTTCCGAGCTCGGCAAGCCCAACAACACCGGCACTAAGCTTTTCTGCATTTCGGGCCATGTGAATGAGCCGTGCAATGTGGAAGAGGAGATGGGCATACCTTTGCGCGAACTGATCGAGCGGCATTGCGGCGGCGTCCGCGGCGGCTGGGACAATTTGCTTGCCGTCATCCCCGGCGGCTCCTCGGTTCCTTGCGTGCCGGCCCATCTGTGCAACGATCTCGGCATGGATTTCGATAGCTTGAAGAATGTTGGCTCAGGGCTTGGCACCGCCGGCGTGATCGTCATGGACAAGTCCACCGACATCGTGAAGGCGATCTCGCGGATTTCCTACTTCTACAAGCATGAAAGCTGCGGCCAGTGCACACCTTGCCGCGAAGGCACGGGCTGGATGTGGCGCATCCTGGAGCGCATGAGCGAAGGCCGCGCCGAGCTCGCAGAGATCGACCAGCTCTACGACATCTCAAAGCAGATCGAGGGTCATACGATCTGCGCGCTTGGCGACGCCGCAGCCTGGCCAGTGCAAGGGCTGATCCGGCATTTCCGCCACGAGATCGAGGCGCGGATCGACTCTTACCATAGCCGGGAAGCCGCGCGCGTAGCGGCGGAATAGTTCATCGCTCTCATGGCCGCACGGGACGCCGCGATCCCAAGCATTCAGCAGATTCGCCGGGAGTGACCTCACATGGGCCCCGCCAAGGCATGCTGGGCCATTAAGCACAATGCAGACTGAAAAGATGTATCCGATCTTCCCAACCGGCGGTTTGGAAGTTGACAGGCTGCATCATGGCTAGTTTGATCCTGAAGCATCCACTATGGAGGAGTTTACGTATGAAGGGTCTGACCACTGCTATCCTCGGGGCCGCATGCGCGTTGGCGCTGACTGCCACCGCCGCGTCAGCCGAAATCGTTTGCAACCGCGAGGGCGATTGCTGGCACGTGAAAACGCACCATCCCTATCATAACGAATGGGGCATTGTGGTTCATCCCGATAGTTGGAAATGGGAGCGAGCACGATAAATACCGGTGGCACGAGCACGAGGGACGCGGTTATTGGCGCAATGGCGTTTGGGTTCAATTCTAACGCCTATTCGGCGGTTGCCAATCTTGGCAGCCGCCGGCTCCCATTCGCTTCGCTCCATTCGAAGCGTCCCTGCTAGACCAGTTCCAACAATTCCGGCGCGCTTTTCACGATCAACATCGCGGCGGAAAGCAGCAGCAGCACGTCCACGCAATATTGAAACGTCTTCTCGCTCATGATGCGGGGCAAATGGTGGCCGGCAATCGAGCCGCCAATGAAAAAGGGAATGGCGGGCAAGACATAAGCTCCAGAACGGCTCGCCTCGAAAGAGTTCGAGACTCCCCGTCACCCGCAGAATGTTACTGGAAAAGAAGCACAACATGAGCGTCGCGCGGAAAGCGTGCTTATGCAGATGCCTGGCCTTTAGGTAAGTAGCTAAAGGCGGGCCACCTATGCCCACCATGCCCTGAAACAGCCCACTCAAGAGCCCGGCAAAAATCGGGGCAGCCATCGGCGGCCTGGATGCATCTTGCAAGCGCAGCGGTGCCGCCGCGGGCCTCAGCCAATGCGCCCCCACGAAGACGATGAGATAGCCCGCCAGCAGACTGCTCAGTCCGGCCTCGTGCATATGGAAAAACAAGAAAAGGCCCGCAAGCGTGGCCAACAAACTCGCAGGCAGAATGGCAATCGCGTCAGGCCAGCTTATATATTTGCGCTGGAACCAGAACTGCGCGCCCGTGAACACATTGAAGAAAAGCCCGATAGCAATTGCGCTTTTCGTTCCTATAAGAAGGCTTAGAATGGGAACGGCAATCAACGCATAGCCAATCGCGAAGGCCACCGAAACAAACGCTGCGAGCCCAGTCGTCAAAGCAATGGCGGCGTGAAGTAGCGTAAAATCCATTTATCTTTTTTTCGCCGGGGGCTGGGACTGAGCAAGCCGTTAAGGCACTCGAAGCGCGGTTTGCAAGCGCTTTGTCAGCGCTTATCTGAAATGATGACAGTTTAAACCGGCCGAACTGGGAGGCGGCAATAATGAATGAAATGCCTGACCGCTTTCCAATAGCTCCTGCGCCGTTCGCCGCGCCTTCCGGGCATCCGCCTATCCGGCACGGGCGTATCGGCGTACTTCTCCTCAATCTTGGGACGCCGGAAGCCACAGGCTATTGGCCCATCCGCCGCTATTTGAAGGAATTTCTTTCCGACCGGCGCGTCATCGAAGTGAACCCGGCCGTCTGGTGGTTCGTGTTGAACGTCATCATCCTATCCAGGCGACCGTTCAAGTCCGGCGAAGCCTATAGGCTGATCTGGAATAAGGAGCGCGATGAGTTGCCGCTTCGCACGATAACACGCAGCCAATCGGAGAAAATTGCGGCTGCCCTTTCGAAAAATCCGCTGATCGAGACCGATTGGGCGATGCGCTACGGCAATCCAAGCGTCGCGTCCCGGCTGGAAGCCCTCCAGCGGAAAGGCTGCGACCGGATTCTCTTGTTTCCGCTCTATCCCCAATACTCGGCGGCGACCACTGCGACCGCATGCGACAAAGCCTTCGATACGCTAAAGACCATGCGCTGGCAGCCGTCTATCCGCGTCGTGCCGCCCTATTACGCCAGCCCCGCCTATATCGAAGCACTCGCCGCTTCCATTCGCGAGAACCTGGCTGCCCTCGATTTCGAACCGGAAGTCGTCATCGCCTCTTTTCACGGCCTGCCAAAAGCGTATTTCGAAAAAGGCGATCCCTATTACTGCCATTGCGCAAAAACTACCAGGCTCTTGAGGGAGGCGCTGGGGTGGCCGGAAGAGCGTCTTATACTCACATTTCAGTCGCGGTTCGGACGGGCTGAGTGGCTAAAGCCCTACACCGCTCAAACCATCGGGCAGCTTGCTAAGAACGGTGTAAAGCGGCTCGCCGTGATCACGCCGGGATTTGCGGCGGATTGCATCGAAACCTTGGAAGAGATGGCGATCCGGGGCGCGGAAACCTTTCACGAGAACGGCGGCGAAAAATATAGGGTCCTACCCTGCTTGAACGATTCCCCGGCAAGTATCGAGGCGCTTTCCACCATCGTAAAGAGGGAACTCAGCGGTTGGGCCGATGTCTAAGGCGCGAATGCGCGCGACTCGGCACCATTGACAGCGGTTCCGGCAGCAGCAAGCGAGGCAGGCTGCTAATACCTTGATTTTTCATCTCTTTTTTTGCCTTTGGCCTGCTTCTTGCGTTAACATGGGGTGTTAACGACTCCGGAAGGAAGGGCCCATGGCCGATAAGGACTTCATAGCGCAGCTTAGGGGCTACGGCCTCACTACAGCGGAAATTTTATACCATTTGCCTGATCACCCTGCCCTGTTGCAATCGTACGTTTGGCAGGATTACGACTTGGCTCCCCGTTTTCCCAAGTTGCTGGGCTTTCTGGAATTTTGGAATGGAAATCTCGACGGAAAGGTGAACCGCGTCAGGGTCTGCAGCAAAAGGCTGATCGATCCTGCCGAATTCCGTTACCTGGATGGCCGTTTCGTCCTGCACTGATGAAGGAAAAGGCCGCTTGCATGCAATTGTGCAGCTTGGTAGATCCCGCGGGGTGATCCAGGGCGTGCGGTCGCCCATACCTCCAGTTTAGCGGCCTTAATGAAGCTCAATCCCATCGCCTACGCCAAGCGCTATACCAAGCCCTATTCGCGGGCGCTCGCGCGAAGATACAGGAACATTCGCATGCGTTACAACGAGCGCACCCCCGGATGGGCTCTGAAGGCGTGGGATTACTTCGACCTATTTTTCGTGGATCATCACGTTTTCCGCGCCGTTTATGCGAACCGGCATCAGATCGCGCCCGGCGTGTGGCGCTCCGCCCAGCCGAGCCCTGGCCAGATTGCCTATTACGCACGCAAGGGCGTCAAGACGATTGTCAATCTACGGGGGGAACGCGATTGCGGCAGTTATCGCCTGCAAGTCGACGCTTGCCGGCGCCATGGTATAAAACTTGTCAATTTCGAGTTGCGCTCCCGGATGGTGCCGGCCGCCGAGGTCATCCACGAGGCTAGAAATCTGTTCAACAATCTTGAATATCCCATCCTGCTTCATTGCAAGTCAGGGGCGGATCGCGCCGGCATGATGAGCGCTCTTTTCATGTTCATGAAAGAAGGCAAGCCTATCGAAGAGGCAGCCAAGCAGCTCAGCCTCAAATTTGGGCACTTCAAGAAATCGGAAACGGGGGTGCTGGATTACCTATTCGAGCGATATATCGCGGATAACGAAACCGAGCCAATGAGCTTTTTTGAATGGGTTGAAACCAGGTACGACCCTCATGAACTGAAGCGCGATTTCAAATCCCGGGGATGGGCCAATCTGATTGTCAACCGGGCGCTTCAGCGCGAATAGGTGCAGCCCTCGTTGCGAGGGCAGCACAGCCAAGCGGCATAATGCAAGGGAAAACAAAAACGGCCCCCGAAGGGGCCGTCAGCGGCTTCAAGAACTAATGCCAGCGATGCCAGCGGCGATGGCGCCATCCCCAGCCATAACGATGGCCGCCGCATCCCCAGCCACCGCTCCAATGCCGGCAATGCCACACCTTCACGGCATCTCCGCTGACTTGGCTTTGCACACCATACGTGCTGGAAGCAACAGGAGCCGCTTGGGCTGAAAGGCCGAAAAGAGCGCCGGATGCGATCGCAACCGCAATTACATACTTTTTCATAAGTAAATCCTTTGCACGTGGCTCCTTTCCTCGGTACCCGGAATAATATGGAGCAATTTGTCAGAACGCCAGCGCCAACGGTAGCCGGTCACACCTTCTTGTTGGGATGCCCGCAACCTGTCATGGCTTCCCTAAATTCTGCGCGAACCTAGTCTTTGGCCCGATTGAGTACAAAATGAAAACGGCCCCCGAAGGGGCCGTTCCGGCAATTCGCAAAGACTACCAGCGGTGCCACGAGCCCCAACGGCGATGGCTCCAGTAACGGCTGTGACCACCGTGCCATCCGCCGCATCCCCAGCCGCCACTCCAGCGCCGGCAATGGAAAACCTTGACGGCAGTCCCCGTCACCTCGTTTTGCAAACCGGCCGGGCTCGAAGAGAGCGGGGCAGCCTGAGCGGACAGGCCAAAAAACGCGCCCGAAGCGATCGCGATCGCAAGCACATACTTTTTCATGAGCATATCCTATATCGCTCCTTTCCACGGCGTTAGTGAATATGTGGGTACCGATTGCGAAGTCCAGTGCCGGGCGCATCTTGTTACACTTTCTTTTCTGTGTTTTGCCACAGGCGTGACATCGCCTCAAAGCATTGCTATTGCAGACAAAGCCGAGGAGAGGAAGGGTCCCTAAATGAACAAGCAAATCAGCCTCAAGGCGCTCGGGTGGGCTTTTCCAGCTTATGCCGGCATCGCCGCTTTAAGCATGTTCTTGACGTGCGCTGTGTCCGCAGCACCGTTGAAGCTGCATACCAACCAGGAAATGATCGAGGAACTGCTCCAGCCGAACGATCTCGACGCAAAAAACCCTGACGCCGTCTTCGCTGCAGTCTTCGAAGCGCTCCCCTCGAAGGTGACGGTCTACCCGACCGAAAGTTACTACTATTTCACCTTCCGGCTGGGTGGCATCGTCTACGCGGGAAACATTAGGTTCGACGCCTGGGACCAATTTGACGGCAAAGTGCACTTCGCCTACGCCAATGAATATCGATACTGGCGAAAACCGCTCGAGCCGGTCTACAAAAAAATGGGGCCGGCCGACGGCGTAAACATCGCGCAAGTCAATAAATTTCTCTACAAGATTACATTCAAAGATAAGACTGTCGAATTCTCGATCCCGGATCTATCGAATGTCAAACCTGATCCAGGCATGCTGCGGGACGACGAAGTCTATCTTGGCCCGTCGTGGGATGAGTCCGGCGTGCAATTCTATCTTATATTCAATAAAACGGCGAAAACATTCCTGTATCTGCTCGCCGGCACCCCAAAAATGGATCTATACGAGCCATCTTCCCTCTCTCCTGCCGTAACCGTTGGAAACAGGACGAGCTTTGTTTTTTACAAAGACAAATTTTTGGACCGAAAAATCCTAATGGGCGACTTTGTCGGGCACACGATGCTGAACGATTACTTTGATGGCCCCTTCGATCAGCTTCCCGACAATTATGTGCAGGGAACCGCGCTTCTCGATGCGATTCTCCAGGTTGAGCCCGGCCTTAAACATGAGAAAGTGGACCGCTACGGCGCCGATCCTACCGGAGAGTTCCGCTATGGCATCACGAGCTATAGATACTATTCACGAATCTCCGACTTGAAGCCGATTATAGACTGCGCGGAAAAAAACAACGATCCAGCGCAATATTATAAATGCTTCGATGCAACGAAAGTGAACGAGGAGGAGGAAGGCAGCGCCGATTTCCTTCCCCCCAATCCAACAGAGGGAAAACCGCAGGAGAACGCGCCTTCCGCCAGCGGGCCGGAGCAAGCCAAGTAGCCTTCAACTATGGCTCATTGCGCGCTTCTCCCGGATTCGCGCGATGAGCTTTTCCGCTTCGGGAAGTATATTGCGGACAATAAGTGCGACGCCTTCGGGCGCGGGATGGAGGCCGTCGGCAAGGTTCAGCTTCTGTACCGTGGCCACATCCTTCAGGAAAAACGGATAAAGCAGGGTGCCGTATTCCTGGGCGAGCCTCGGATACATGCCCCGGAATGCGTTATCGTAATCCTGGCCCCAATTGCGCGGCGCTTCCATTCCCGCCAGCAGCACCTCAATGTGCTTGTCCTTGAGCGTCTTCAGGATTTCCCCAAGCGCCCGCTCCGTCGTTTTGGGCTCGATGCCGCGAAGCGCATCGTTTGCGCCGAGTTCGACAATGGCGCCATCGGCTTTTTCATCGAGGCTCCAGTCAAGGCGTGCGAGGCCGTCAGCGGCAGTGTCGCCCGACACGCCCGAATTAAGAACGCGAACGGGATAGCCTTTTTCCCTAAGCGCTGCCTGCAATTGGGCCGGGAACGCCTTATCGTGCGGAATATTCAAACCCGCCGTCAAGCTATCGCCAAAGGCGAGGATCACGATTTCATCCTTGGCGGGTGAAGTCTCGCCGAGCGCAGCCGGTGCCTGCGCGGCCAAAAACGCTGCTGCGGCCGTCGCAAAAGCCAAAAGCCATGTCCATATGAAGCGCGGCGAAGCAAAATAGAAACGGTGTCTCATTGCATATCCCCTCTGTGTCCTCACCCGCCTCGCAACCAGTCATCGATTTGCACGAAGTAACGCTCACGCTCAAGAGCCGGGCGGGGCCTGTGGAAATCTTGCGCGGCATCGATCTTTCGGTACCCGAGGGCCAGTCGGTAGCGCTTGTTGGCCCCAGCGGCTCGGGAAAGTCGTCGCTGTTGATGGTTATGACAGGCCTTGAAGCCGCGACATCGGGCCAGGTTCTTATTGCCGGCCACGATTTCACGCGTTTGAGCGAGGACCGGCTCGCGGAAATCCGCGGCCACTCCATCGGCATCGTGTTTCAGTCTTTCCATCTGATCCCGACCATGACCGCAATCGAGAATGTGGCTCTGCCCCTCGAATTCCTCAATCGCAGCGATGCCTTCGAGCGCGCCGCCGAAGCGCTTGCGAGCGTTGGGCTATCCGCGCGGCACCATCATGCCCCGGGCCAGCTTTCGGGCGGCGAGCAGCAAAGGGTAGCACTCGCCCGCGCGCTCGCAGCACAGCCCAAAATCCTCTTCGCCGACGAGCCAACGGGCAATCTCGACGGCGAGACCGGCAAGCAGATCATGGACCTGATCTTCGGGCTGCACCGGCGGATGGGGACGACGCTTGTGCTGATTACGCACGATGCGCAGCTCGCAGCGCGTTGTGAACGCACTGTTGTCATGAACGACGGACGCATCGTTGGCTCGCTGCAAGCGGCAGCCTACGCATGACCCGGCGCTGGCTCGCTAACGGTCTAGGGCAACACCCCTCATCCTGTCCTTCTCCCTTTGGGAGAAGGGACGGTGCTACAACCGTACAGCCACGAAACAGCACGCAAAGCGTGCAACAACGTTCCCTCTCCCATGGGGAGAGGGACAGGGTGAGGGGCGATACCCCGAAGTTATCTGCTAACCCTCAAAACTACCCCCTTACTAAGTCCATCGGGGCCCAATGACAGCCGCTGCAACGAACCGGACCGGCATTAACGCTCGCCTTCCGCTGGAGCTGCGGCTTGCATTCCGCGATTTGAGAGGCGGCATTGGCGGGTTCATCATTTTTTTGATTTGCATCGCGCTTGGCACAGGAGCGATCGGGACCATCAACAGCCTCTCGGACGCCGTTGGAAATTCCATCTCGGCCGATGGCAAGGAGTTGCTTGGCGGCGACGTAGAAGCGAACCTGGTCCATCAGCAAGCCGACGGTGCCGAACGAGCCTATTTCAGCTCCCTTGGAGAGGTGAGCGAGGTTGCGACCCTTCGCGCCATGGCCCGCAAACCGGACGCAAGCGGACAAGTGCTGGTCGATCTTAAGGCCGTCGACCGCGCCTACCCGCTCTATGGAGCCGTCACATTCGAAGAAGGCGGAGGCCTTGGCTCGGTTATGCAGGAGGACGGCCTCGCGGTCGATCGCAGCATTCTTGACCGGCTTGGGATAGGTCTCGGCGGCCGCCTGACGATTGGCCTCGCTTCGTTTCCGGTGACGGCTGTGATTGAGCACGAGCCCGACCGTCTCGCCGCTGGGCCAGCTTTCGGCGCGCGGATTCTTCTATCCCTGGATGCGCTTAAGAAAACCGGGCTGATCGAGCCGGGAAGCCTGGTCCGCTGGAGCTACCGGATCAAGACGCGCGAGCCTGCGCCCGCTTCCTTCAAGGAAGACCTTGCCGCGAAATTCCCGCAGGCCGGCTTTCTTACTCGCGATAGCTCCGATCCTTCGCCTGGCGTGAAGGACATGCTGCAGAGGCTCACGGAGTTCCTCACTCTCACTGGCCTTACGGCCATGCTCACAGGCGGGATTGGAGTGGCAAACGCCGTCTCGGGCTTCATCGAACGGCGGCGCATGACCATCGCCACCTACAAATCGCTTGGGGCTTCTCAGCGCGTAATCCTTCGCATTTTCCTCATCGAAATCGGCCTCTTGGCCCTTTTAGGGATATTAATCGGTTTTGCCATCGCAGCGGTGGCCCCCTGGGCTTCTGTAAGCTTCTTGCACTCAATGGTGCCGATCAGCATCGAAACGAGACCCCAGGCCGGGGCGCTGGCGCTTGCGGCTCTGTTTGGGCTGCTGACCGCGCTTCCCTTCATCCTATGGCCGGTAGGCCGGGCGCAAGAGGTGCGCGCCGCGGAATTATTTCGCGACATGAGCGGTGAACGGGGCGGGTTGCCTCCCCTCGCCTACAGCGTCGCAGCCTTTTTGGCCGCGGGGCTGCTCGCCGTGGCAGCCATATCGCTCTCTCACGAGCATTGGATCGCGGCTTTCACCTGCGCTGCGGTTCTTAGCGTTTTCGGCCTGTTTTGGGGTGCGGGCACGGCTATTCGCCGGCTGGCCTTGTCCGTTAGACGCCCGAAGCGGCCCGAAATTTCACTTGCGCTCGCAAATATCGGCGGACCGGCAAGCCTCTCGCGAACGATTGCCCTTTCGCTGGGCGCAGGTCTCACACTTTTGACGGCGGTTTCGCTCGTGGACGCATCGCTTACAGATGAAATCCAATCGCGGCTGCCGGAGCATGCCCCAAGCTATTTCTTTATCGGCGTACCGAAGCAGGAATTGCCTGCTTTTCAAGATCTAGTGAGCAAGGACGCCCCAGGCGCCAAGGTTTCCACCGCGCCGATGCTGCGCGGCAGGATTGTTGCGCTTAAGGACGTGCCGGTGGAGAAACTCAAAGTTCCCTCCTCCGCCGAATGGGTGCTGAATGGCGACAGAGGCATCACCTACTCGGATTTATTGCCCGCGGGCTCCCAGGTGATGAAGGGGCATTGGTGGCCAGTCAGTTACGAAGGGGAACCGCTCGTCTCCTTCGAAGCCGGCATCGCCAAGGCGCTCGACCTAAACGTTGGCGACACCGTCACGGTGAATGTCATCGGCCGGAACTTGACCGCGAAAATCGCCAATCTCCGGAAAGTTCAATGGGGCTCGATGGACATCAATTTTGTGATGATCTTTTCCCCGAATGCGCTGAGGAAGGCGCCCTTCAATTACCTTGCGACCCTAAGCTGGCCCGATGGCCACCCATCGGAAGCGAGGGCCGAAGCCGGTCTGTTGAAAGCAGTGGCGGCGGACTATCCCACGGTATCGGCGATCAACGTGAAGGACGCGCTTGGGGCAATCAATGGCGTGTTCGAGAAGGTCATGCGCGCGGTCCGGATCGCAGGCAGCGTGACGCTGATCATGGGCGGGTTGGTGGTAGCGGGCGCGTTGATGGCGGCTCAGCGCCGGCGCATCTATGAGGCGGTAATTTTGAGGACGCTCGGGGCCAGTAAAGGACGCATCGTCGCGGCCCACATTTTGGAATATCTGGGGCTTGCCTTATGCCTCTCCTTCATCGCGGCCGCGCTCGGGCTTCTGGGCGCTTACGTTGTAATAGTGCACGTAATGCACCTAAGCTTCAGTCTGTCGCTCTCCTCGCTATTGCAGCCCTCGATAATTGAAACCATATTCGTGGTGGTGCTAGGCGCGGCCGGAACGTTAAGGGTTCTCTCAGCCAAGCCGGCACACTATCTGCGTTCCGAGTGAACGTCTTGATGGCGAGGACGGCAGGCCGCCTGACAAAGAGGCTTTGCTCCAGGCCGTTCAGGGCCTAAACCTGGAAGACCTTTTGCGCAGACCTTAGAGATTCAGAAAGTCAGGGACCAAATCACATGGCAGACTACAACAGCCCCAGAGCGTACGCACCATCACGCTCTCCCGCGGACGCCCTTGCGTATGACGAGGGTCTGCGCTCCTATATGGTGCGGGTGTACAACTACATGGGCATCGGGCTCCTCCTCACGGGCGTTGTCGCGTACGCGTTCTACACGATGGCCGTAACGGGCAATCCAGCTGACGCCGCCGTAAGACTGCCGAATGGGATTATGCTTACCGCGCTTGGCAAGGCGATTTACATAAGCTGGCTGAAATACGTCATTATGTTTTCACCGCTTGCCGTGGTCTTCCTCTTCGCCGCTCGCGTCAATCAAATGAGCTCGGAGACGGCTCAGGCCGTGTTCTGGGCGTTCGCGGCGCTCATGGGGCTTTCGCTCTCGAGCATCTTCGTGATCTACACGGGCACGTCGATTGCGCGCATCTTCTTCATCACGGCAGCAACCTTCGGCACAGTCAGCCTGTGGGGCTACACAACGAAGCGCGATCTCACCGGCATGGGCTCGTTCCTCATGATGGGCGTGATCGGCATCGTTATTGCCGCGGTCGTGAACGCGTTCGTCGGCTCCACGGCTTTGCAATTCGCGATCTCGGTGCTTGCGGTCTTGATCTTCACAGGCCTCACCGCATACGACACGCAACAGCTCAAGGATAACTACACCACCTACGCCAGCGGCGGCGAACAAACACTCGGCCGCAGCGCGGTGATGGGCGCGCTGGCCCTCTATCTGGACTTTATCAACATCTTTATTGCGCTGCTGCAGCTGTTCGGCGACCGCAGATAGATCCGCTTCTTGCCCAGCTTGAGGCTCCGCTTGCGGGGTCTCTCTATGGAAGCCCCGCCAGGCCCGGTTTGGCGGGGTTTTGTTTTGGGGATAGCTAAACCGCCCGAGGCGCATTCGAAACGATCTCCATGAGCGCCTCCGCCGGGCGCGGGAGGTAGCGTCCCCGGTGGCGCAAGGCGCAAAAATCGCGTTCCGGAAGATGAAACTGCGCCCGGCATAACAAACCGGCTTCGATGCTCGGGGCCGCAACCGAGGCCGAAATCGCGGTCGCAGCGAGGCTCGACTCCACAGCTGCCCGCACCGCTTCATTGGAAGGGAGTTCCAGGCAAACCCGCAATGCCTCCGGCTTGATTCCAAAACTTGCCAAGGCTTCCTCAAAGGCCGATCTGGTACCCGATCCAGGCTCGCGCAGTACCCATTCGCCTGCAGCAAGGTCCGCGGGCGTGAGCGCGTTGCCTTCTGCCCAAGGGTGTTCCGGCCCAACAACGACGAGGAGTTGATCCCGCCCGACCGGCATGCAGGCAAGGTGCGCGTTCTCAACCGTCCCTTCAATAAAACCAAGCTCTGCAGTCCCGCTTTCGACTGCTGCCGCAACTTGCGCGGTGTTGCCGATCGTCAGGCGGATTTGGATTTTCGGATAGGCTCTCTTGAAGACAACCAGGTGCCGGGGTAGCCAGTAGCTGGCGATGGTCTGGCTTGCCTGCACGGACAAGGTGCCCCGCTTCAGGCCGCTGAAGTCGCTAAGCGCGAGCTCTGCCGCTTCTACGCGCGCGAGCACAGCCCTGGCTTCGGCCAAGAAAACTTGGCCGGCCTCGGTCAGCTCGATGCGGCGCCCTACGCGGCTGAAAAGCTTCGCTTGATGGCGCGCCTCCAGCGCCGCGATCGCATGGCTTGCTGCGGACTGAGCGAGGTTCAGAGCAGCCGCAGCCTGAGTGACGTGCTGCCGCTCTGCGACCGCGACGAAGATCCGGAGTTGCTCAAGTGTCATGCCGTTCCTGAAAATCAATCGATTTAGAAGATCGTCTCATGCAAAACAACTATTGGAAAGATTAATCGTCGTGGCCCATCTCTGAACAGCCAAGACGCGGTGTGGCCGCGTGAGCCCAGAGCGTGAGTTAAAGCAGATGAATGACATGAGCCCAGTAACAGTGGCGGCGCGGCCGATGCTGTGCCCAGCTAAGGGTCTGGCGAGAACAGTGTGCCAGTTCACGCCCAATTGGTTTACCGTTACCATGGGCACTGGCGTGCTAGCCCTGGTCCTGAACCAATTTCCCATTCCGATTCAGGATCTTCATCAAGGCCTTCAACAAGCGAGCCAGTGGCTCGCGCCGGATATCCTAGAATGGCTCGACGGCGCGGTGGGACAGATCCACCAGGGCCTCCATGAAGCAGGCCGGGTTCTCTGGCTCCTAAATATCGGTCTCTTCACGCTCTTCAGCCTGCTATATGCCGCGCGCTGGGTCTTCTTCTTCAGTGGCGCCCAACGTGTTTTCCAGCATTCTGTGGCTTCGATGTTTTTCGGTGCAATCCCGATGGGCCTTGCGACCATCATAAACGGCTTTCTGACGTTCGGAGTGCCGCTCTGGGGAGATGTGGCTGTCTCGATCGCTCAGCCGCTTTGGTGGGTAGATGTCGCTCTGTCGGTTGCCAGCGGCCTCTTGGTCCCCTTCCTCATGTTCACCCGCCAAGACCACAGCATGGAGAAAATGACCGCGGTCTGGCTCATCCCAATCGTGGCCGCGGAGGTCGCCGCAGCAAGCGGCGGCATACTGATCCCACACTTGCCCGATGCCGAAGCCTTCAACGTCTTGATCATCAGCTACGCTTTATGGGCCTTCTCGGTCCCGCTCGCGATGAGCATTCTCGTCATCCTGCTCATGCGGCTCATTCTGCATAAGCTGCCAGACCGCGATATGGCGGCTTCAGGCTGGCTGTCGCTTGGCCCTATCGGCACCGGCGCGCTTGGGCTGATCCTTCTCGGCGGCGACGCCCCGCGAACCTTCGCCTCGGCAGGCATCCCGATTGCGGGCGACGTCGCCTTCGGCATCGGAATTATTGGCGGGACGGTTTTTTGGGGATACGGCGTTTGGTGGCTGATGCTGGCCGTGCTCAAGATGGCCCGCTATGTCCGCCTCGGCATGCCGTTCAACCTGGGCTGGTGGGGCTTTACCTTCCCGCTCGGCGTCTACACGCTGGCAACGCTAGCCCTTGCGCGGGTTACGCATCTTGAGCTCTTTTCCATTGCCGGAGGCCTTTTGGCTATCTGCCTTGCCGGTTTCTGGGTCCTGGTGGCCGCGCGGACCATCCATGGTGCTTGGTTCGGCTATCTTTTCGTTGCCCCCTGCCTTCCTCAAGGAGCGATCCCCGATCGGTTCGAGGCCGATATCGTGTAACGGAACATCGGCAGCGGCGGCAGCAGCACCTTTTTCTCCAATGGGAATTTGCCCATCGTCCGGCCATCGGCTTGAGCCGGGTGGCAAGCTTGTCAAGCGCATTCCCGGGCATTCACGACCCTTAATCTGCGATCGAGGACGCGAAGAACCTTGGGCAAGTCGTGTCCGCGCTTAAGGATGAGGCCGGTGGTTGCAACGACGCTATAGGCGCCTTGCCGCTTGGTGAGTTTGGGGTTTTTTTCGATCCGGTAAAGCGGCCGCTCCGACGCGCGCCGGAAAATCGAAAAGACGGCCCTGTCTTTGAGGAAGTCTATGGAGTAATCGCGCCACTCGCCCTCGGCTACCTTTTCGCCGTAAAGAGAGAATATCGCACCGAGCTCGTGTCTGTTGAAGCTGGTGTAGGGAGGAAGCCCGGCAGGGATGTGAGGGGTGGCTGCGGGATGGCCTGCCGGGCCGGACGCGCTGGGCAAGATGTCGTTCATGAAACCCTCCGGAGCAAGTGTTGAAAACAATCTCGCATGATTGCGCTCTCAAACCGGAGCTGCAAGGGCAAAATCGCCTGAAGGAACGCAGCATCGATCGGCCGCACTTGGCCGCAGATGTGCACGGCTCACAGCTTTTGCCGGGGGGGGCCGCGAATGCGGTGCGGTGCGCCTCCGTGTGAGCGCAATAAGCTGTTCGCGAAAAGGCTTATCCTGCAACTGATGCATGCGTAGCGCTTGCGCCGCCTTCCGTGCTCCCCTATATCATCAACAACTCGAGATAAGCATCTCGGCGCGGGACGGACGGACGTCACTAAGTCACAAAACGGGGCCGCTGGCTGCCAGTAGTTTAAACGTCTCGCAGCTAGGGTGAGCAGCAAAAGGTTCTGAACGATGTCGAAAGTGATTGGCATTGACCTGGGCACGACCAACTCTTGCGTGGCCGTGATGGAAGGTAGCCATCCAAAAGTGATCGAGAACGCCGAGGGTATGCGTACGACTCCGTCCATGGTGGCGTTCACAAATGACGGCGAGCGTTTGATCGGATTACCCGCGAAACGTCAGGCCGTAACCAATCCCGAAAGCACTTTCTTCGCCATCAAGCGGCTAATCGGGCGGCGGTACGATGACGAGATGGTAAAAAAGGACATGGGGCTCGTCCCCTATAAGATCATCCGTGGCGATAATGGCGATGCTTGGGTGGAAAGCCACGGCAAGAAGTTTTCGCCTTCCCAGATTTCCGCGTTCATCCTTCAGAAGATGAAGGAAACCGCCGAGGCTTATCTTGGTGAGAAGGTGGAAAAAGCGGTTATCACCGTCCCGGCTTACTTCAACGACGCGCAACGGCAGGCGACTAAAGACGCCGGCAAGATTGCGGGCCTCGAAGTTCTCCGAATCATCAATGAACCGACCGCTGCCGCGCTGTCGTATGGTCTGGACAAGAAGAAAGAGTCCAAGACGATCGCGGTCTATGACCTTGGTGGCGGCACTTTCGATATTTCCATTCTCGAAATCGGCGACGGCGTATTCGAGGTGAAATCCACCAATGGCGACACGTTCCTTGGCGGTGAAGACTTCGATATGCGGCTTGTTGACTATCTCGCGAACGAGTTCAAGCGAGAGAACGGTATCGACCTGCGGAAGGACAAGCTTGCCCTGCAGCGGTTGAAGGAAGCCTCTGAGAAGGCGAAAATCGAGCTTTCGAGCGCCCAGCAGACCGAGATCAACCTGCCCTTCATTACCGCGGACCAAAGCGGACCCAAGCATCTCACCATGAAGCTCACGCGCGCGAAGCTCGAGAGCCTGGTGGACGACTTGGTTCAGAAGACGATTGGCCCCTGCGAGGCTGCACTTCGCGACGCGTCGCTAAAAGCCGCTGAGATCGACGAGGTCGTGCTGGTCGGCGGCATGACGCGCATGCCGAAAATCGGGCAAATCGTGAAGAACTTCTTCGGCAAGGAGCCCCATAAGGGCGTGAACCCCGACGAAGTGGTTGCCATGGGTGCTGCCATTCAGGCCGGCGTCCTCCAGGGCGACGTGAAGGATGTCCTCCTTCTCGACGTCACCCCGCTCTCGCTCGGCATCGAAACCCTTGGGGGCGTTTTCACGCGCCTGATCGACCGCAACACCACGATTCCGACCAAGAAGAGCCAGGTTTTCTCAACCGCCGAGGACAATCAGAACGCGGTCACGATCCGGGTCTTCCAGGGCGAGCGCGAGATGGCAGCGGATAATAAGATGCTCGGTCAGTTCGATCTCGTCGGAATTCCTCCGGCGCCGCGTGGCGTGCCTCAGATCGAGGTGACTTTCGATATCGACGCCAACGGCATCGTGAATGTGTCGGCCCTCGACAAGGCTACCAACAAGGCGCAGTCGATCCGCATTCAGGCGTCTGGCGGCTTGAGCGATAATGAGATCGACCGTATGGTGAAGGAAGCCGAGACCCACGCCGCCACCGATAAGAAACGGCGCGAGCTGGTCGAGGCAAAAAACCAAGCGGAAGCGCTGGTTCATTCGACTGAAAGAACGCTGCAAGAGCTGGGCGACAAAGTGTCCGATGCCGATCGCAAGGCAGTGGAAGCCGCGATGTCCGAACTCAAGACCGCATCGGCTGGCGACGATGCCGCCAGAATTGTGGCGAAGGCTGACGAACTGGCAAAGGCCGCCATGAAACTCGGCGAGGCGCTTTACCGGCAGTCCGGAGGGGCCGATGGGGCACAGGCCGGAAGCGGCAGCGCCGGACAAGGCGGGGCGTCTTCGCCATCCGACGGGGTGGTCGATGCGGAGTTCGAGGAAGTCAAGGACGACGAAGGGAAGAAGAAGTCCGCCTAAAATGTACGAAGGGAGAGCTTTAGGGGCACTCCCTTTTTTGGCGCGCGGCTTGGACGGCAGCGCGGCGCGCATCATTTATGCTTTGGAAGCCTAAGCTGATCTTGCGGGCGGGTAACCATGCATAGCGAAGGATCTCAGAAACAGACCATGAAGCGCGACTATTACGAAGTGCTCGGCCTGAAGAAGGGCGCAGCCGATCACGAAATCAAAAGCGCTTACCGGCGGCTCGCTAAAGAGTTCCATCCGGACCGGAATCCTGGGAGCACAACAGCCGAGGTCAATTTCAAAGAGGTCAGCGAGGCCTACGAGGCACTGAAAGACCCGCAAAAGCGCGCAGCATACGATCAGTTCGGCCACGCCGCCTTCGAGGGGGCAGGTCCAAATGGCGCCGGCTACGGTTTCGGCACCGATTTCTCGGCCTCAATGTCCGAGATTTTCGACGATCTGTTCGGCGAGTTCATGGGCGGCAGGCGCACACGCGGACGGAGCGCCAAGGAGCGCGGCTCCGATCTCAAATATAACATGGAAATTACCCTCGCCGAGGCTTTCTGCGGCAAGGCTGCGCAAATCCGGGTTCCAGCATCCGTGACCTGCGAGGCATGCGGAGGAGCGGGCGCGGAAGCGGGTTCCAGCCCCATAACCTGCCCGACCTGCCAAGGGTTCGGTAAGGTCCGGGCGAGCCAGGGATTTTTTACCATCGAGCGCACCTGCATGACCTGCCAAGGGCGCGGAGAGATCATTCAGAAACCTTGCCACGGCTGCTCTGGCAGCGGCAGGGTCACGCGGGAGCGCGTTCTGTCAGTGAATATTCCGGCCGGGGTCGAGGATTCGACGCGAATTCGCCTTGCCAACGAGGGCGAGGCCGGCGTACGCGGCGGGCCCGCAGGGGACCTTTACATCTTCCTCACCATCCTCCCCGACGACATTTTCCAGCGCGACGGCGCGGATCTGTTCTGCCGGGTGCCTATAACCATGACCACGGCGGCGCTCGGCGGCCAGATCGAGGTTCCGACCATCGATGGCGGCCGCGCCAGGGTTAAAGTGCCCGAGGGCACAGAAACGGGGAAGCAATTCCGCCTGCGCGGTAAGGGAATGCCCGTCCTGCGGTCAAAGCTGACAGGCGACCTTTACGTTCAGGTTGAGGTAGAGACCCCGCAAAACTTGTCTCGCAAGCAGAAGGACCTGCTGAAGGAGTTCGAGAAGGTTTCGACGGAATCGACGCATCCCGAAACTGCAGGTTTTCTACGCAAGATCAAAGCCTTTTGGGATCGCATGGGCAAGGATTGATACCAACTATCGTCCCAGCTCCTGCAAAGACCCCCTCACTCTGTCTCTCTCCCCAAGGGGAGAGAGCACGCCGGTTCTGCACTCAGCGGACGCAATCGCGTCCCTTCTCCCCTCGGGAGGCAGGACAGCATGAGGGGGGACCTTGCAACAGCCATCCTCATCCTATGGGCGCTGCGGCATAAATTTGTGTCTTCCCGAGCGCGTCAAAGATATAACGGCTCGCTTCAATGACCCCGTCCCGGTCCACGCCCGTCTCGAAGCCGAGCCCGTCGAGAAGATAGACTACATCCTCAGTCGCGACGTTCCCCGACGCTCCCTTGGCGTATGGGCAGCCGCCAAGCCCGCCCGCCGAACTGTCGCCAACGCGCACGCCTTCCTCCACGCAGGCGCAAATGTTGGCCACCGCTTGCCCGTAGGTATCGTGGAAATGCACAGCCAGCTGAGGCATCGGCACAGATCCGGCGACCGCTTTTAACATCTGGCGTGCGGCGTGCGGCGTGCCAACCCCGATTGTATCGCCGAGTGAAATCTCGTAGCAGCCAAGCTCGAAGAGCCTGGCGGCCACGTCCGCCACTTTGCCCGGCTCCACGCGCCCCTCGTACGGGCAACCCAGCACACAGGAGACATAGCCCCGCACCGTGACCCCCGCTGCCAGTGCGCGCTCGGCGACTGGCTTAAATCTTTCGAGAGACTCGTCAATCGAGCAATTGATGTTCTTCCGTGAGAACGTCTCGGAGGCAGCTCCGAAGATTGCGATTTCCCGCGCACCGGCTGCGAGCGCCGCGTCCAGCCCTTTCTCATTTGGAACAAGCACAGGCAGTGAGAGCCCGGCCCGGCCTTCGAACGCCTTCAGAACTTCCGCTGTGCCCGCCATTTGCGGCACCCATTTGGGCGAGACGAAGCTTCCGGCCTCGATGGAAGTCAGGCCCGCCGCGATCAATTTCTCGATGAACGCGATGCGGGTGGCTGGCGGCACTCCCACCGCTTCGTTCTGCAACCCATCCCGCGGGCCAACTTCGACGATGCGAAATCGCTCGCCCATGGTTCACGCCGCCTCTTCGGCTTCGAACTCGGCCAGCACCGCCCCCTCGGCTACGAAGTCGCCAGTCGCGCAAAGGTAGCGTGCGACGCGGCCACGCCCTGGAAACCGCAGCGTGTGCTCCATTTTCATGGCTTCAAGAATTAGCATGGGCGCACCTGCGTCCAAGGTTTCTCCGGGCTTTGCCAAAAGCGCCAGGATCGTGCCCGGCATCGGAGCCACCGGCCCCGCCTCCGGCTCGGCACCTATGGCTTCAGCGGCGTACTGCGAGACGAGCACGAGCTTCACCTGCCCGGGACCATCGAAGACGGTGATGCTGTCGCTTGCAACAAGCGCCGTGATAGAGCGGCTGACCTTTCCAAGTGTGACAGCGTAGCGGTCTTCTCCCGCGGGCCTAAAGGTGAAGGCCGCGTGGCTTCCGTTCACTTCCAGCGACATGCCCTCGCAGGTATGCCAAAGGAGCGCCTCGTGGGCGCTGCCAGCCTTATCCCGAAACTGGATGCGTCGTTTCCGCGTGCCCGAAAGAACCCAAGCGGTTGTTAGCGCCCAAGGCGAATGCGGGTCGGCCGCGTCGCGCCGCGCGCTGGCCGCTTCCGCAGAAAGGACAGCTGCACAAGCTGTTGCGAGATGGAGCGCAGTAACGGCAACCGTACCATCGCCTAAGCCGGTGCGCTCGATATAGCCGGTGTCGACGTCGTTCCTTGAGACAGCCTCTTCGCTGAGAAGCCGCGCAAGGAAGCCAGCGTTGGTAGTAACGCCTGCGATTTCGATATCGGCGAGCGCCCCTTTTAGACGCGCGAGTGCGCCTTCGCGCGTCTTGGCCCGCGCGATCACCTTCGCGAGCATGGGATCGTAATGTTGGGAAACCTTATCTCCCTTCCCAAAGCCGGTATCGATGCGAAGGTCATGCCCTTCCCGGGGCATCTTCCAATGGCTGATTTCGCCCGTAGACGGCAAAAAGCCCGCAGCTGCGTCCTCGGCGTAGAGCCGGGCCTCGATGGCGTGCCCGCGCCGCGCAATTTCATTCTGACGAAGCGGTAGCCTCTCCCCCATTGCCACGCGCAATTGCCATTCCACCAGATCGAGCCCCGTAACCATCTCGGTCACCGGATGCTCGACCTGCAGCCTGGTGTTCATCTCGATGAAATAGGCTTCGCCGCCGCCCTCCACGAACTCGACGGTGCCCGCACCTACATAGCCGATAGCCGTGCCCGCCTTGCGAGCGGCTTCATAAAGCGACTCCCGTTTTTCTCCGGTTAACGCGGCGGAGGGCGCCTCCTCGATCACTTTCTGATAGCGCCGCTGCAGCGTGCATTCGCGCTCGAACAGCGAAACCATTCCGCCATGACGGTCGCCAAAGATTTGCACCTCGATGTGGCGGGGCCGCTCGATGAATTTCTCGATCAAGAGCCTATCGTTGCCAGACGACGCAGCAGCTTCGCGCTTTGCGCCTGTAGCCGCGGCTTCCAGTTCCTGAATGCTCCTTACAATCCGCATACCCTTGCCGCCGCCGCCTGCCGCCGCCTTGAGCAGAACCGGAAAGCAGAGCCGCTTTGCCTCCTGGGCAAAGGTTTCAATGTCTTGCGCCTCCCCGTGATAACCGGGAACGACCGGGACGCCGGCCTTCTCCATCAGGGCTTTAGCCGAAGATTTCGATCCCATGGCGCGGATCGCGGAGGCAGGCGGCCCCACGAAAATAAGCCCGGCCGCCTCGCACGCCTCGGCAAACTCCGCCTTCTCAGAGAGGAAACCGTAGCCTGGATGAACGGCTTCGGCGCCCGCTTCGTTCGCCGCCTCCAAGATGCGCCCGATGTTGAGATAGCTCTCACGTGCAGGCGCAGGCCCCAGGAGCCATGCCTCATCCGCGGCCTGCACATGCCGGGCGCGCGCGTCAGCCTCCGAATAGACCGCAATGGTGCGGAGGCCCATGCGCTTGGCAGTGCGCGCAATCCGGCAAGCGATCTCGCCGCGGTTAGCGATCAAAAGCGAGGTAAAAGGGCGGAAGAGCGTCATCCCCGGCTCACATCCTGAACACGCCGAAGCGCCCCGGTTCGGGCGGTGCGTTCAACCCAGCCGAGATGGCGAGCGCCAGAACCATGCGCGTATCGGCGGGATCGATGATTCCGTCGTCCCAAAGGCGGGCGGTGGCGTAATAGGGGTCTGCCTGCTCATCGAACTGCGCACGCACCGGCGCCTTAAACGCTTCCTCTTCCTCGTTGCTCCAGCTTCCGCCTTTCGCCTCCAGCCCCTCGCGCCTAACGATTGCAAGCACGGTCGCCGCCTGCTCGCCGCCCATGACGGCAATTTTGGCGTTCGGCCACATCCAGAGGAAACGGGGGCTGTAGCCGCGCCCGCACATGCCGTAGTTGCCAGCGCCATAGGAGCCGCCGATTACAACGGTGTATTTGGGCACGGACGCGGTGGCGACCGCGGTAACAAGCTTCGCGCCGTCCTTGGCGATACCGCCCGCCTCGTACTTCTTGCCAACCATGAAGCCCGTTACGTTCTGGAGGAATATCAAAGGAATGCCGCGCTGGTTCATCAGCTCGATGAAATGCGCGCCCTTAAGCGCGCTCTCCGAGAACAGAATGCCATTATTAGCCAAAATGCCAACCGGATAGCCCCAGACCCGCGCCGTTCCGCAGACAAGGGTCTGGCCGTAGAGCTTTTTAAATTCGTCGAACTCCGAGCCATCCACGAGCCGCGCGATGACTTCGCGCACGTCGTAGGGTTTGCGCACATCGGCCTGCACGATGCCGTAAAGCTCGCCCGCCGGATAGAGAGGTTCGCGGGGAGAGGCGACATCGAGCGACTGCGGCTTTATCCGGTTCAGATCGGCAACGATGCGCCGGGCTATGCCGATCGCATGCAGGTCGTTCTGAGCGTAGTGGTCTGTCACGCCGGATTGGCGGCTATGGACTTCGGCGCCGCCAAGCTCCTCGGCCGTCACGGAATCCCCGGTCGCGGCCTTAACAAGCGGCGGCCCGCCCAGAAAGATCGTGCCGTTGCCCTTCACGATGATGCTCTCGTCGCACATGGCGGGAACATAGGCGCCGCCCGCGGTGCAAGGCCCCATGACGAGCGCGATCTGCGGAATGCCGGCCGCCGACATTTGAGCTTGGTTGTAGAATATGCGGCCGAAATGGCGCTCGTCCGGAAAAATCTCGTCCTGCTGAGGAAGGAAAGCGCCGCCAGAGTCCACAAGGTAAAGGCACGGCAAGCGGTTATCCCGGGCGATGTCCTGGGCGCGGAGATGTTTTTTTACGGTCAGCGGATAATAGGTGCCGCCCTTGATGGTCGCGTCGTTGGCGACGATCATGCATTCGCGGCCCGACACGCGCCCAATCCCAGTGACGATCCCAGCCGCGTGGGCGTCGCCGCCATAAAGCCCATGCGCCGCGAGTGCGCCGATCTCAAGGAAAGGAGAACCCGGATCGAGCAAGAAATCGATGCGGTCGCGCGGCAGGAGCTTGCCGCGAGTTTGGTGACGCTGCCTGGCCTCCGCGCTGCCACCCTCAGCCGCGGCCTTCAGCTTGCTGGCCAAGACAGCGAGCTGAGCGCGCATCGCACTTGCATTGGCTTCATATTCGGGGGAGCGGCGATCGATTGCGCTCTTCAGATGGGCCATCGGTGCGTTCTGTCCCGTTGATCCGGATTTAGTCACGCTCACTCTAGCACAGGGTTTACGCCAAAGCTTAGCGCAACAGTTGAACCTCAACCGGAAGATCAAGCTCCTTCCACGTCCTATCTGCGGTTAGAACGGGAAGCCCGGAACGCTGACCAAGCGCAAGACACGCCCGGTCGCCAAGCGAAAGCCCGAAGGCCTTGGTTTGAGGCCGGAGCGCCCCTGTCCATTCTGCAAGCTCTTCGTCGAAGACGGCCACCTGCAGGCCGTAGCGGGAAAGTGCCGCACGCGTCAGGGCCAGGCTCGCGCCACGCTCTACAAGCTTGGCCACTACTTCAGCAAGATTTACCGCCGAAATCAGCGCATCGCCGAAAAAGGCAGCGGCACGCGCCGAACCGGGCTCACCGTTGATATGCGCGAGGATGACCGAGCTATCGAGAACAACGCTAGCCACGCGCTTCGGCCTCGGCCTCGCGCCGGCGTTCGGCTATGAGTTCATCGGCGAGGCTCACGCCCTCCGGGATCAGGCCCTTGAGCATGGCCTGCGCCTGCCGGGCGCCGACGCGCGGGCTTAGAAGATGAAGCTCGCCGTCCTCGACCCAGGCAAGGATGGCATCGCCCTCCTCGACCTCCATAGCCTCGCGCAGCGCGGCAGGTATGACCACGCGGCCGCCTGGACCGAGCGTAAGCCTGAGCCGGTTTAATAGTCCGAAGCCAGGCTTGCGCCCAAACTCGGCCACAAAACCGGCTTGGGGCGCTTCCGCGAAGCCTTGCGGCGCTTGGGATGTGGATTTAGGTGCCATTTTCTTGCCTGCCATGACCGGCTCCTTTGCCCACAACTTTTACGCTTCGTGCAATTTTGTCAAGTTAAATACCAATGCCAAAAAAAGCGCTTTTGACATTTTATGCCGTTTTTTCGAATAGCTCGCGGCCGATGAGCATACGCCGGATCTCGCTTGTCCCCGCCCCGATCTCATAAAGCTTCGCATCCCGCAAAAGCCGGCCCGCCGGGTAATCGTTGATATAACCATTGCCGCCAAGGATCTGGATTGCATCCAGGGCCAGGCGGGTCGCGGCCTCGCTCGCAAAAAGGATGGCACCCGCTGCGTCCTCGCGCGTCGTCTCCTCACGGTCGCAGGCGCGGGCCACGGCATAAACGTAAGCGCGGGCTGCGTTCAGCGTTACATACATATCGGCGATTTTGGCCTGGATGAGCTGGAAGCTGCCAATCGGCTGGCCGAACTGCTTGCGCTCGTGGATATAGGGGAGAACAATGTCCAAGGCCGCCTGCATGATCCCGAGCGGCCCTGCCGCCAGCACCGAGCGCTCGTAATCCAGGCCCGACATGAGCACCTTCACGCCACCGTTAACGCCGCCGAGGACGTTCTCCTCCAGCACCGCGCAATCCTCAAATACGAGCTCGGCAGTGTCGGAGCCGCGCATGCCGAGTTTGTCGAGCTTTGGCGAGACCGAGAAGCCTTTCATCCCCTTTTCGACGATAAAGGCGGTAATTCCGCGCGGCCCCGCAGCCGGGTCCGTTTTCGCGTAGACTACCAGCACTTCCGCGTGGGGTGCGTTCGTTATCCACATCTTGGTGCCATCGAGGATATAGGCGCTGCCGCGCTTCACCGCGCGCGTTGTCATGGATACCACGTCCGAACCTGAGCCCGCTTCCGACATGGCAAGCGAGCCGACATGCTCCCCAGAGATAAGCTTGGGCAAATAGCGGCGTTTCTGCTCCTCGCTGCCGTTGCGCCGTATCTGGTTCACGCAAAGATTGGAATGGGCGCCGTAGGAAAGCCCCACGCTGGCACTCGCCCGGCTTACCTCTTCCATGGCGATGCAATGCTCCAGATAGCCGAGGCCTGCGCCGCCCCACTCCTCCTCGACCGTTATGCCGTGAAGGCCAAGCGCGCCCATCGGCTGCCAGAGATCGCGCGGGAAGCTGTTGGTGCGGTCGATCGTATCGGCGCGCGGAGCAATTTCAGCCGCGGAGAAATTGCGTACCGTTTCGCGCAACATTTCGGCATCCTCGCCCATGCCGAAGTCGAGGCCCCGATAAGAATTTTTGAGCATGTCTCCTCCCTTGCCCTGCCGCCCGAACTAAGGGGCGGGGAATGCTTCATAGTTTAGAAGGTTTTCGCGTAGGGCGCGACCACGGGTTGGGATCGAAGGCAAGGGCTACGAATCGCGTCCAACTTTCGCCCAAGCAGCTGCTTAGAATGCCAGGTATCAGCGTCGAGAGGAACTCATGAAACTTATAGCTGCTTCACTCTTTGCACTTATGCTTTTGGCGCCGGCGGCTCACGCCCTGACCACTTATGCTATCGCCAAAATTTGCAAGTTCGATATGGAACAATATTGCAAGGACATTCCAAAGATCCGGATCCGGGATTTGAGAGAATGCCTAGCCAAGCACGAGAAAGATTTGTTTCCCCGCTGTCAGGACCATTACAAAGAAGCAAAATAATAGAAAAAGCCCGTTATTCGCCCTCATTGAAGCGGGCTTCAACCAAGGCGGTCAGGGCCTCCAAGGCTTCTTCGGCATCCTGCCCTTCGGTTTCGATCAGGATGGTGCTGCCGGGGCTTGCTCCAAGCATGAGCAGGCCCATGATGGAGCCTCCGTTGACCGTTTGCCCATCCTTTGTGACCGACACCTCGGCGTCGAATTTTTCGGCCGTCTTAACGAACGCGGCCGAGGCGCGGGCGTGCAATCCGCGTTTATTCACGATCGTGACCTCGGCAAGGCATTGATAAATGCCGTCGGCCGCATTCGCAGCCTCAAGACGGTGAAGTCCAAGACCTTCGCCGCGCATATGCCTAGTGGGCATTTAAAACCAAGCTCGCCACATGTATGTATTTCCGGCCGGCGTCCTGCGCCTGTTTCAATGCTTCCGGCAGCTGGGCCTCCTCCCGGATGCGGGCAAGCTTTACCAGCATCGGAAGGTTCACCCCAGCTATCACTTCGATGGATCCGCTCTCCATGACAGATATAGATAGATTTGATGGCGTTCCGCCAAACATATCTGTCAAAATAATAACCCCATCCCCCGTGCTCACGGACTTTGCGGCTTCAAGAATGGCGTTGCGCCTTTCTTCCATATCGTCATTAGGGAAGATCGAAATCGCCTTAATCTGCTGCTGCGGACCAACCACATGCTCGAGCGCAGCGACAAATTCCCTCGCCAAGTTGCCATGGGTTACAACGATGAGGCCGATCATGGTTTTTCCGGATAGTTGCCGGTTGAAGTTTCTGAGAAGAATGCAGGCCCACCCCCCACAACAATTGTGAGCCGCATCCTCTCTGCGTTCAAGCCTTATATAAGCCTTTAATGGAACACGGGCGGTTAATCTCCCCTGTCCTCTAAAACGTTTTGCAGGGCAAGAGCTAATTTGATCGGCGCCGATATTTCGAAAGGGTCCAGGACGATGCGTCTGATGGGCAGCCCCAGGATGCTCTTCCATTGATCGTTCTCGGGGAATCTGGGTGTGCTTGCGGAGCCGTCCAAATCGGCGACAATGGTCAGGCGGGCTTTTGCAGTAACCGCCCCGGCCCTGGCGATTCCCGAGCCTCGCACTTCGATCCTGCCCGAAAGGATGGGTGGACAAGAAGCGACGACGTGATCGCCGATCCGCCTCAGCAGAACCTGATCGTCCGCCACAAGGGCCGGACGGCCTCCCAAAGCATCGGACGGCAAAAAAAGGAAGCGCAAGGCAAGGTCAGACTTTCCTGCCCCCGGCATTCCGCACAGCAGGGCGCAGGAACCCCCTAGCGCAACGCATGTCCCATGCACCAAGGTTTCCATATAAGAAAGATAGCGCGCCTAACGGCTCGCGCAAGCGGGCAGCCGGATCACAAAGCGCGCTCCATAGGAATAGCGCTCCATGACACCGCAGGCAAAGTTCTCCTCCTTGCCGCATTCCGCGGGCGGGCAAGGCTGAGCCGGCGAGCGCCTCGGCTTCTTGGCGTTGCGAGGCATTATCGGGGGCGGCCCCGGACATACTCTGTTTTCTGCCCAAACGGTCCCCTTGTGAGCCCTTACGATTTGCTGAGAGATGTTGAGACCTAACCCCGAGTTTTGCCCAAAAGATTCGGGCCTATCCGTGTAGAAGCGATTGAATATTTTTACGAGATTCTCTTCCCTTATTCCCGGCCCCTCGTCTTCGACGTCGATTTCAATCTCGTTCTTCTCCGGAATGCGCCTTGCAGAGACATAGATCGAGCCGCCCTTGGGAGAGAAGGATATGGCATTGTCGATCAGGTTAACGACCACCTGGCTCAAACGGCTGTCGTGGCCGCTGACGATGTAATCCCTGGATTTGTCAAACTGCTCCGCGGTATGGCATCCCTGCACCGTAAGCACCACGTTCAAGCCGCTTGCTAGGCGATTTTCGCGTGTGATTTCGCAAAGCATGTTGAGAAGGCTCGCAAGATTCACCGGCTTTGCAGTCTCCCGCGCAAGCTCCGCGTCCAGCCTCGAAGCGTCGGAGATGTCGGTGATAAGCCGGTCCAGGCGGCGCACGTCATGGTTGATTATGTCGACGAGCTTTTGCCGGTCCGCCTCCGCCTTTATCGAGGGCAGGAGGCTCGCGGCGTTCCGGAGCGAGGTCAACGGATTCTTCAATTCATGAGAAACGTCCGCTGCAAAGCTTTCGATAGCATCGAGCCGGGAATAAAGCGCATTCGTCATGTCCCGCAAAGCGCGCGAGAGGTTCCCGATTTCATCGGGCCGGTCGCTGAAATCAGGGATTTGCTCGCGGTTCTTTATGTTCTTGCGCACACGTTCGGCGGCAACCGCAAGACGATGCATTGGCTCCGCGATCGTGCCTGCCAAAAATAGAGAGAGCAAACCTGTCACGAGCACGACGAAGCCTGCAACAGCCACAATTTGAAGGCGCTCTTGAGCGATGAGGTCGTCAATGTCGCTGCCCTGCGTGGTGAGCATAAGCGCGCCGAGTATCGTTTGCTCGCGCTGAATTGGCATGGCGACCGAGATTACAGTCTCGCCTGTCTCGGTGATACGGATGAGCGGGGTTGGGCTGCCCGTAAGTGCGACGCGGACCTCTTCATAGGCCTTCCCGTCCGGCCCCATATCCTTATAAATTGGGAGATCCGGCGTCCAAAGGCCGCCTCTGAGCCAGGTCCAGGCTTCGCTGAAAAAATCGTCCTCGCCTTCCCCGGCCCCATCCATGCGCCCGCTTTGATTGCGCGGGTAAAGCTGCCGGCTATCGGAGATGAGCGTCCCGTCGGTGTCGAAAACGCGGGCTCTTGTCTTGGTGGGTCCAACAAGATCCCGCAGCATCGGCGAAACGATCTCCGGGTCAATTCTAAAGGAGAGTTCGGGGCTCGAAAGGCCATGCGGCACGACAATTTTGTTCTCATCGTCCAGCGGACTACCTTCCATCCCCTGGTCCCCGCTATTCTTGCTCGTCTGCGCAATTGCGCTCGCAATAATCGCGGCCTGGGTCGTTAAGCTTTCGACGCGCGTCGCGATGAATTTCACGCGGTACTGATTGAGATAGAAAATGCCTCCGACAAGGATGGCGACGCCGAAGAGATTAAGAACGATAATCCGCCGGGTAATGCTGTTAAATCTGAAATAGCTCGAAAATTTCCGCGAGAACCGCCGCAAGCGCACCCGCGCGGCGCGTGCAGCTCGCCGTGCGGCCGCTTCACGCCATGCGGATATTTCAAGGGCCATGCGTTTAAATTCCAGAAGGGCCGCTATTCCTTGAACCGGTAGCCCACGCCATAAAGCGTTTCTATCACGTCGAAATTGTTGTCGACGAGCTTGAACTTCTTCCTAAGCCTTTTTATGTGGCTGTCGATCGTTCTGTCGTCGACATAGACCTGATCGTCATAGGCCGCATCCATCAGCGCGTCGCGGCTCTTGACCACTCCAGGCCGCTGCGCCAGGGCTTGCAGAATAAGAAATTCCGTCACGGTCAGCGTTACCTGCTTATTGTCCCAAATACAGGTATGGCGCTCAGGATCGAGCTTGAGCTTCCCGCGCTCCAGGATCTTTGCGTCTTCCTGAACGGCGGAAGCCTCCCTCGGCTGGCTGCGCCGCAGGATCGCCCGGACGCGCTCAACGACGAGCCTTTGACTGAACGGTTTGCGGATGAAATCGTCCGCGCCCATCTTGAGGCCGAACAGCTCATCAATCTCATCGTCCTTGGAAGTGAGGAAAATCACGGGCATCTCGCTTTTTTGGCGAAGCCTGCGCAGAAGCTCCATTCCGTCCATGCGCGGCATCTTGATGTCCAAAATCGCAAGGTCGGGCGGATCGGCGCTAATGCCGTCATAGGCGGAAACGCCGTCGGTGTAGGCGAGGATTTTGTATCCTTCCGCCTCGAGCAGCATGCGCAGGGAGGTCAGAATGTTACGGTCATCGTCGACTAGCGCGATAGTTGGCATCAGTAATCCAAGCTTGTTTCAGGTTCAGCGCAGCAATTCTGTTGCAGAATTACCTCTACGCAGAAAAAAGCGGAACGGCAAGCCACGGAATGTATAAAGCTTGGGAGAAACGCCCCTTATCGCCGCCATTGAACGGGGAAAATAATCGATAACAGCGCAGCGATAAGCGCCGGCGCGGCATTTTGCAGCGGCGGAAAGCAGCTGGCATAAGTTCTATTTTCCGCCATAGTAACTTCCTCTAAAGCGTGGGCTGGGCACCTGCAGGAAACCACAGCGCGAATCGCATGTTGAATGGAAGATCATTCTAATCTCGGTGCAACCATCCAGCTTGCGGGGGAGAATGACCCCTCATAGAATGCTGATAGCTCCCAGGTTGAAAAAAAATAACTGCCGGTTATGCCGATTTGCAACAAGGCACCGGCTCCGAGTGGCAGGGCCGCAGGCCCAGAAGGTGGAGGGAAAGCAAATGGATAGTGGTAGGGCGAGCCCCACAATCAACGCCAAGCTGCGCGTCTGGGTCGACGAGATGGCGGGCTTGTGCAGACCCAGCGGGGTGGTCTGGGTGGATGGATCGGAGGAGGAATACGACCGGCTGTGCCAGACGATGGTCGATGCAGGCACCTTCATCCGGCTCAACCCCAAAAAACGTCCGAATTCCTACCTGGCCCGCTCGCACCCTTCCGATGTCGGCAGGGTCGAGGACAGGACCTTCATCTGCTCCGTCAACAAGGATGAGGCGGGACCGACCAACAACTGGGCTCCCCCGGCGCAGATGCGGGATAACTTGTGCGGTCTGTTCAACGGCTGCATGGCCGGCCGCACGATGTACGTCATCCCCTTCAGCATGGGGCCGATCGGCTCGCCGATTGCCAAGATCGGCGTGCAGCTCACCGATAGCCCCTATGTCGTGGTCAACATGCGCATCATGACGCGCATGGGCCGGCCGGTCCTCGATGCGCTCGGCCCCGATGGCTTCTTCATCCCTTGCATGCATTCGGTCGGCGCGCCGCTCAAACCCGGGCAGGCCGATGTCCCGTGGCCTTGCGAAAACGACATAGCCCGCAAATACATCGTACACTTCCCGGAGACCTACGAGATCTGGTCCTACGGCTCGGGCTATGGCGGCAACGCTCTTCTGGGAAAGAAATGCCTGGCGCTGCGCATCGCCTCGGTGATGGCCCGGGACGAAGGCTGGCTCGCCGAGCATATGCTGATCATGGGCATCGAGGCGCCCAATGGCGAGAAGACCTATCTCGGCGCCGCGTTCCCGAGCGCCTGCGGCAAGACCAACCTCTCCATGATGGTGCCGCCCAAAGGCTTCGAGGGCTGGAAGGTCCACACCGTCGGCGACGACATCGCCTGGATCAAGAAAGCCCCGGACGGCTCGCTTCGGGCGATCAACCCGGAAGCAGGTTTCTTCGGCGTAGCACCGGGAACGAACGAAAAGTCGAACCCGAATGCCATGGCGACCATCCGTGCGAACACGATTTTCACCAACACCGCGCTGACCGATGACGGCGATATTTGGTGGGAAGGGATGGCCGGCGACACTCCCTCGCATCTGATCGACTGGAAGGGCGAGGATTGGACGCCGGGCTGCGGCCACCCCGCCGCACACCCTAACGCGCGCTTCACCGCGCCCGCGAGCCAGTGCCCATCTATCGACCCGGAATGGGAAAATCCGCAAGGCGTGCCGGTGGAGGCCTTCGTGTTTGGGGGGCGGATGAGCAAAGATTCACCGCTCGTGTACCAGGCTTTCAACTGGAGCCACGGGGTCTATCTCGGCGCTACCATGGGTTCCGAAGCCACCGCGGCGGCCATTGGCGTGACGGCCATGCGGCGCGACCCCATGGCGATGCTGCCGTTCTGCGGCTACAACATGGCGGAATATTTTTGCCACTGGCTGAATGTCGGGCGCCGCCTTTCGAATCCGCCCGCGATCTTCCGCGTCAACTGGTTCCGCAAAGACGCCAACGGCAAGTTCATGTGGCCCGGCTTCGGCGAAAATATGCGCGTCTTGAAGTGGATCGTCGATCGGGTCCGCGGCCGCGCCCACGCTGTAGAGAGCCCAATTGGCTGGATGCCGCGCTTCGAGGACCTCCGCTGGGAAGGCCTCGAATACCCGGCGGCGACCTTCTACGAGCTGATGGCCGTCGGTCGCGATGCGGGCGGCCTGGAGGCTCGCGCTCATGAGGAACATTTCGACAAGTTTTTGGACCGCCTGCCGAAGGAGTTCATCTTCGAACGCGAGCTGCTGCGCTCGCGGCTATGGCGTTCGCCCGAGCGCTGGGAGCTGGCGCCTTCGGACGTCGTCCGGCCGGGGGACTGACCCCTCGCCCGCACGCGATTACCCCGGCCCTCTGGCCGGGGTGGAGCTCAGCGCTTCGGAACTGATTTCCCAAGCTCAAAACCAGAGGATTGCCAAAAGAAACAAGTTCACTCTTCTAGACCCCACGATCATTCCGAGCCGACGCAAGCAGCAGGTGCATCGCCATAAATGCCATCGAGACAATCGTTTGCCCATCGTGCGGAGCTACCAACAGGGCACCTTCGGTGAAACTTGCCGCCGGCGCGCGCCCAGCATGCGGCAGTTGTCACCGGCCCCTTTTCACTGGCGAGCCCCACGAGGCCAGCTCCGAGAGCGAACTCGAAAAGCTTCTCGCCCAGACCTCGATACCGGTTCTCGTCGATTTCTGGGCGGCTTGGTGCGGCCCCTGCGTTCAGATGGCCCCGCATTTCCGGGCAGCGGCGCAAGCGCTGGAGCCTCGCATCAGGCTTTTGAAAGTGGACACGGAAAAGCTGCCCGAAGCCGCTGCCCGCAATGGCATCAGAAGCATTCCAACTCTGATCCTATTCGTGAACGGCCGGGAAGCCGCCCGCCAAAGCGGCGCGATGCCTGCGAAAGCGATCGAGCAGTGGGTCAAACAGCAGCTCGCCTGAGCGCCTACATACACTGGAGGAGCTTCACCATTTCGCCCTCCCGTACATGAGCCAGCCCTCGCTGGCAGCACGGAGTTAGAGACAGCGATCCGATATGGACCGGAATCAAAGATCCCCAGAACCACGGCGTTATCATTGACCCCTCAAGATCCGTCAGCGTGCAGAAGGGGTATGGAGAAGTGCGATGTTCAAGCTTATCGAAGGCCTACCCCAGGACGTGCTGGGGATCGAAGCAACGGGCAAAGTCACACACGCAGATTATGCCACCATCCTCATCCCTGCAGCCGAGGCGATGATGGCTAAAGGCCCGGTGAAGATGTTTTACGTGGCCGGCGAAGGCTTTGAAGGCTACGAACTCGAGGCGCTTTGGGACGACGGCGCATTCGGTGTAAAACACTGGCATGATTTCAGCCACATCGCGGTGGCCGCCGATCAGTTGTGGCTGCGCGCCGCCATCACGATGTTCAAACCCTTTTTTCCCGGTGAAGTCCGGCTTTTCAAACTTTCGGAACTGCCAGAAGCCACGCGGTGGATCTCAAACCCGGAGACTGGAAATCCATGATGGAGGAAGCGCGCAACAGCTGACGGCCAGCACTTAGAAGGAAATGAAGCAGCTGGCGCTTCATATCGTGGACCGGATGCAAGGCCGCTTCGATCCTTCGCAGATCGAAGACCGCTATAAGAAGGCGCTCGACGCCCTCATAGCAGCGAAAGCCCCGGCTGGCGCGGTGCAGGCCAGGAGGAAAGAGACACCGAAAGCGCAGGTCATCGATCTCATGGATGCCCTGCGCGCCAGCGCCGGCGAAAAAGGCGGCACAGGCCGCAAGCGTCGGCGCTAATATCGTCATTGCGAGCGAAGCGAAGCAATCCAGGGGTCAGGTCACTGATGTCCCAACGGATAGCCACGGCGGCAAGCCGCCTCGCGATGACGTTAGGCACATTGCTCGTGTTTCTCAGGGTTAGGCGTAGGCGGGCTCGGATACGTATCTCCCGTCTTTTGGGAGCGCGACCTTCTCGAAATTCTTTGCGAGATCGCGCAAGCCGCGTCTCATCTCCGGACCATCGAGCGGCCTGCCATGTCCGGACAAGAGCAGATCGGGCTCAAGCGCCGCCAATTTGCGAACCGACTCGCCTGCTGATTGCCGATCGGGGGTGAAGTATCGAGGCGGACCGTGCAGCTCAGGCTCTTGTAGTAGGGCCGCATAAACCGCCTCCTGTCTTGTGGTCACAACCGCATCGCCCGCATCAAGCCGCTTTCACGGCCCGGAACGAGACGCACTATTTAGACGGCCGTGCAGGTTGCAAAAAAGTCGGGCCTTCGGAGGTTCCAAAAGCGCTCGGGGGCAGAGCGTTATCGAGCAACGGGCTTTTGATCTGCTTCCCAATAGGGTTCCACGCCGTAATACCGGTGAGTTTGTATTTCCTAATCCCGGTCTTCATAATCGCTGCCGTCAAACCCGGGCGCGGCCTGGAGCTTTTCTTTCGTGACATCCGTGCGATAGCCGCCAAGCTTGGGATCGTATTTGAGAGTTGCCCAAGGCAAATTATAATGGCTCTTGAGACGGCCGAGAAAGCCGCCAAAATCGACGACCGCATAAACAACCTGTCCGCTGACGCGTTCGATTACGAGATGATCGATGGAGCCTATCCTCTTGCCATGGGCGCCATAGACGGTGGTACCCTCGATTTCTTCGCTGGAGATGAGGCGTTTGCTGCCGGCGGCCGATCCAGTGGCTGAGTTTTGAGTTCATGAGATCCTCCATGAATAAAGACAACCCTGCTCAGCATCAGGCTGTTCCGCGCGTATCGACTGCCGCGGAATCGAAAGCAACCGCTTCGTGCTGCCGCTGTTTCCATCCGTATTGGAGTTTTTTCTAAGAAGGGCCGGACCTTGAGCATCTTTCCTTGGTTGATCGCCGCCTTGGCTGGCGTGCTTACTCCAGTTCAGTCCGGTGCAAACGGCACGTTGGGCAAAGTGTTTGGCAATCCTTATGCCCCACTCCTCATCAGCCTCGCTGTCAGTGCTGTTTTCGCCGCCATCGTTGCACTCGCGGTGCGGGGGCTCGACATTCTAGACCCGGCTCGGGCAGCGCAGGCGCCCTGGTGGGCTTGGATTGGAGGATTCTGCGGGACAATTCTTGTGTTTTCGCAGCCAACCGCCGCGCCAAGGTTAGGTGCGGCCATTTACATAGGCGTTGTCGTGACCGCCTCCGCCATTGCATCCATTGCCATCGACAATTTCGGCATTCTCGGATTCGCACACCACCCAGCCAGCATTGGCCGCGTGGCCGGTGCGGCGCTCATGGTTGCGGGCGTGTATCTGATCGCAAGTTTTTAGTTTCGAGAGGCAGCCCTTCAGGCGGGCGGCGTCTGCCGGTAGAAATGCGGGAGCGGGCCCGCACCTGCGCCGATTTCGAATTCCCCTGCCCGTTCGATTGCACCTTGCAGGTATATTTTTGCCTGCGCAATGGCGTCCTGCATCGGCAGTCCCTTCACCAGATAGGCTGCAATCGCCGAGGCAAGCGTGCAGCCGGTTCCATGCGTGTTCTTGGCGGGAATGCGGGGCGCGGAATAGGCGCGAAACGTCGAGCCGTCGTAGAAGAAATCGATGGCGTCCGCACCTTTGGCGTGTCCGCCTTTGATAAGCACCGCCTTCGGCCCCAGTGCCAGAAGCCGCGCCGCCTGCTCTCTCGCATCACCCTCATTTTGCGCGGGTTGCATGTCGAGGAGCGCCGCCGCTTCCTGAATGTTCGGTGTGAGGAGCGACGCCAGCGGAAGCAGCTGCGCTGTGAGGGCCGTCACGGCATCCTTATCGAGCAGTCTGCTGCCGCTTGTGGAAACCATCACCGGGTCAACCACAATCGGGACCCCGGCTGCCCATCGCTGAAGCGCCTCCGCAACGGCAATCACGCAACCCTCTTTGCCAAGCATACCCGTTTTCACCGCCCGGATGCACAGATCGGAGCAGACCGAATCGATTTGAGCGGAAACGATATCTGGCGGGAGGACGTGTGTGGCTGTCACACCCTTGGTATTCTGGGCCGTAATTGCCGTGACAACGGTGGCTCCATAGACACCCAGCGCCGAGAAGGTCTTGAGGTCTGCCTGCAGCCCCGCGCCAGCGGAGGAGTCCGACCCCGCAATGGAAAGTGCAACCGGAGTTGCCCAGCTCACGGCCGCACGCCGGGTGCCGTGATGGGTAAATCCTCGCTGCGCCAATTGAGATAAAGCTCAAGCGCGACGTAGTCCGGCGAGCCAATGGGCTGAGGCTCGGCGCGCGCGAGCTGGTTGCACATGCGAAACCGCTCATGAAGCGAAATCATCCGCTTTTCCCCCAAACTGAAAACGGGATAGGAAACGGCATGGGCTTGACTGAGTGTTTCGCCGGCGAACTTCTGCCCGAAGTTTTGATTATGGCACTGGGCGCAAGAGAGCTGCAGAAGTCCAATTTTTTTGAAGTAGAGTTCCCGGCCTTTCTCGAAGGCAGCTCCAGCGGGTCCGTTCACATCCACAGTGGCGGGCAATCCCCTCGCGTTCCAGCGAAGATAGGCCGTCATGTCAATCATCCGTTCCGAGCCGGCCGGCAGAGCGGGCGCCTGGAGGGCATTCACCCGGCAAATGTTGATCCGGGTTGGGAGCGAAATCACGTCATTGGCGGCGCGCGAGAATTTCGGATAAGCGGCAACAGCGTTTTTGACTAAGTTTTCCGGCTTCGCGCCGTGGCAGTTCTGGCAAGCCTTACCGGCGGCCCCCTCTGGCTTACTCCACGCGGCCTCTCCAGCCTGCACGTAGGGAAAAGCGGGATTGTCGAAGTCGTCCGCCTGTTTCGCGCGTATCGCCGCCGGCAAAAACTCCTCGTTGGGGATGAGGAGCCGCAGTTTCGCCGCGTTTTCATCCGCCGGCTGGCTGCTCTGCCCAGTTTGCGCCCAGGCGGCGATACAGCCCAGTGGCGAGACGAAAATTAGGATAAGAAGCGATATCGTAGAGATAGGCAGCACTTGAAAACCTCCCGAAATGGCACATCGTGCCTAGCGCCCCCTACTTCAACGTCCCTAAGTAAGCGGCTAAGTCCTCGACTTCGGCCGCGGTTAACACCGACTCCGCAGCCTCTCCCGGCCGATGATAGGACGGCATGATCGTCCCAGGGAAGTAGGCCCCCGGCTGCAGCAAGATTTGGCGGAGCTGGCCATCGCTATATTTGCTGCCAGCTCCGTCGAGCGCCGGGCCAACGCTGCCCTGCGCTGTTGCTGCCGGGAGGGCGCTAAGCTGGTGGCAGCTTACGCAGCCGCCTTTTTGGGTGTTAACGAAAATTTCGCGACCGAGTCCGGCATTTCCGGGCACACCCGTCAGCGATCCAGGAAGGTTTTGCAGCGAGCGAAGATTGTGAGGGCCGCTCGCGTTCATGTCCTCAAGATAGAAACCGGCTGTTTTCCTTTTGCATTCGGCGGCATAAGCGTTGGTGGGCGCAAATGGCGCAGCGAGCGCCGAAAGGCATGACGCCACAGCCAGGAAAGCGCAAAGATTGAACTGTGCCATAGCCCGGTCTCCGGCCCCGCCATGCCCCGAAGCAATCAATATATCCCCAATTCTTGGCCGATTGCCACGCCGCCAATCCCGGCTTCCGCATTTGCACAGCCTGATATTACTTCAAGGGCCTCAGGCTTTCCAAGCATTGCGGCAAGTCCGAAAGCCGTGCGATCACCGCGGCAGCGCCGAGGTCCTGCGCCGGGACGCGGCTATAGCCGAAGCTAACCGCAACCGGCACAACGCCCGCAGCTTTTGCGCATTCGACATCCGCTCCGCTGTCGCCGACCATAACGGCGTTTTCCGGCGAGACCCCGAGGGCTTGCAGCACGCCGAGCAAGGGAGCCGCATCCGGCTTTCGCGGATGGCCTTCCCGCTCGCCGGCTACGGCTGAAAAATATTTTGCGATGCCGAGCTGGTCGATAGTCTCGACGGTGAGGGCGTGCTGCTTATTGGTGCACAACCCGAGCCGGCGGCCTTGTCCCTTAAGGCTATCCAGAAGCTCGGCCGCACCTTCATAAAGGGTGGTGCGAGTAGTGAGGTTCTTACGGTAGTATTCTACGAAATCGGCGGCCAGCGGCAAAAGCTCGACCTCTGTAACACCGTTGGCGCGGAGGGCACGCTCGACGAGCTTCGGGATGCCGCCCCCGATCATCTCTTTCACTTGAGCGATGGGAAAAGGCGAAAGCTTCCGCAGGCCAAGGGCATAGTTCAGCGCGTCCGCCAAGTCGGCGGCACTGTCTATCAGCGTGCCATCGAGATCGAACACCACGGCCAACGGCCAATCTCGCGGTTCGCGCTTCATGCCGCCTCCACTTTGGCCCTTGCCATCCAGCGTTGCTTCCAAATTCCCCCCTCACTCTGTCTCTCTCCCCGAGGGGGGAGAGGACTCTCGAACAGTCCGCGAGGAGAGTTCACGCGTTCCTTCTCCCCTTGGGGGAGAAGGACAGGTTGAGGGGGGCTTTTGCGGCCCAAGACCGAGTAATCAAGCGGATCTGTACTAAGCGGCCGCCCGCGCGTGGCTGATCTTTGGATCGAGCTCACCCTTGGCATAGCGCTTGGCCATTTCTGCGGCAGGCACCACCTTGATTTTCGACGCCTGGCCTGCTGTGCCAAACTGCTCGTACCGGTCTTTGCAGACCTGTTGCATGGCTTGGAGCGCGGGCTTCAGATATTTGCGCGGATCGAAGTCTTTCTTGTGCTGCGAAAGGGCCTTACGAGTCGCACCCGTTATCGCAAGGCGGAGGTCGGTGTCGATATTGACCTTGCGCACACCATGACGGATGCCCCGCTGGATCTCCTCCACGGGTACGCCAAAGGTTTCCGGCATCTCGCCACCGAACTCGTTGATGATATGGATCAGTTCCATCGGCACCGAGGACGAGCCGTGCATCACGAGATGGGTGTTGGGTATCCGCTTATGGATCGCCTCGATGACATTCATCGCGAGCACGTCGCCGGTAGGCTTGTGCTTGAATTTGTAGGCGCCGTGAGACGTGCCGATGGCAACGGCAAGCGCGTCTACCTTCGTTGCAGCGACAAAGTCGGCAGCCTGATCCGGGTCCGTCAGAAGCTGCTCCTTCGAGAGCTTGCCTTCGGCGCCGTGACCGTCCTCTTTCTCGCCTTCGCCGGTCTCCAGGCTGCCCAGGCAGCCGAGTTCGCCCTCGACCGAAACGCCGACCCAGTGCGCCATCTCCGTAACTTTGGAGGTGATGGCGGCATTATAAGCGTAATCCGCAGGGGTGGTGCCGTCGCCTTTAAGCGAACCGTCCATCATCACGCTGTCGTAGCCCAGGCGGATCGCGCTGGCGCAGGTTGCTTCGTTATTGCCGTGGTCCTGGTGCATGCAGATCGGCAGGTGAGGATATTGAGCCTCAAGCCCCTCGATAAGCTTGGCGAGCAGAAGGTCGCCGGCATAGGAACGGGCGCCGCGGCTGGCCTGGATGATGACCGGGCTGTCCGTAGCCTTGGCAGCCTCCATTATGGCGATGCCCTGTTCCATATTGTTGATGTTGAATGCCGGCACGCCATAGCCGTGCTCGGCGGCGTGATCGAGAAGTTGCCTAAGCGTTATACGGGCCATTCTAGCCTCCCCTTGGTGCGGATGTTTTTCTGCTCATGTTACGGGCGGGCGAGCGCTGCGACGCCTGGTAGCGTGCGGCCCTCAAGCCATTCAAGAAATGCACCGCCGGCTGTGGAAACATAGGTGAACTTGTCTGTGACACCGGCCGCATTGAGCGCCGCGACCGTGTCGCCGCCGCCTGCAATGGTTCTCAGCTTACCGGCCTCGGTCAGCTTCGCCGCTTCGCGGGCGAGCTTGAACGTGCCTTCGCCGAATGGCGGGATCTCAAACGCGCCGATGGGGCCGTTCCAGAGCAATGTCTTGCAATTGCCGAGACGTTGCGTGAACTCTTCCACGGAAAGGGGCCCCACATCGAGTATCATTGCGTCCTCCGGCACTTCGCTGACCGGAACCGTATGGGTCTCCGCATGTGCCTTGAATTCTTTCGCAACAACAGCGTCGACGGGCAAAACGATCCGGCAGCCCGACTCAGCGGCCTGCGACAAGATCGCATCGACGGTTTCAACCAGGCCCGGTTCGCAGAGCGACTTACCGACACCGATCTTTTTTGCATAAAGGAAGGTGTTCGCCATGCCGCCGCCGACGATGAGATAGTCCATCTTCTTAACAAGATGGACCAGAAGGTCGATTTTCGTCGAAACCTTAGAGCCCCCGATGATCGCGGCAACTGGACGTTCGGGCCGATCGAGCGCCAGCTTCAGCGCATTGATTTCGGCCATCATGGATGGCCCGGCATAGGCCGGCAAGAGGCGGGCGATGGCTTCGGTTGAGGCGTGCGCTCTGTGGGAGACGGAAAAGCCATCGTTGACGTAAATATCGCCAAGCTTGGCAAGCTCGCCCGCGAAATCCGGATCGTTCTTCTCCTCACCCTCATGGAAGCGGAGATTTTCCAAGACCGCGATTTGACCGGGTTGAAGTTGCGCCACCACAACATCCGCTAGAGGACCCACACAGTCTTCTCCGAAGAGGACGGTCGTGCCTTCCATCATAGAAGCAAGCTTCTTGGCGACCGGACGCATCGAATATTTTTCCTCGGGCTTGCCCTTTGGCCGCCCAAAATGGGAAAGGACGATGACCTTGGCGCCGCGCGCTGTCAGATCGCGCAATGTGGGCACGAAACGTTCGATCCTCGTTGCGTCGGACACTTCGGCGCCAGACATCGGCACGTTGAGATCGGCGCGGATGAGGACCCTTTTGCCAGAAACGTCGGCGGACGTGATGTCTTTGAGATTATTGATTGGCCCGGCAGTGCTCATATATCCTCCTCTGGTGCGCGGCTTCACGGCTTCTTTGCACGCCGCCCCTGCGGCTGGAATTCGCCGCCGCCCTGGGCTTTGCGCTGAGCCCCTTAGAACGATGTGCCGGAGTTGCGTAGAATGCGCCGCGAACGTGTCATTTTTGCATTACCAGCACAAGTCAGGTTTATTTAACGGTGGATTTACTCAATATGACGTCAAACCTGTTGCTGCAAGGCATTTGCAATTGCTAAGAAGAAGCCGTATGTCTTAATTGGGTCACATTATGCCCGGTACCGCGGGCTTATGTCTCGTGGCTTACCTATCGCTGGCGCTGGCAAGGAGCTTTCCGGGTTCTGCCAGCGTTTCCTTGCAGACTACTGTTCTAGACCCCATCCTCTCACCGGCGACACAAGAGATCATGGAATTTCATGAGTAAACTCATCGAGCTATCGGATCTTCCGCGAGCTGCGCAAGGTCCGGTTTTGTTCTGGCAGCGGTCGATCAAGAATCCACTGCAGGTATGCAGCCTTTTCCCGTCCAGTCCATTCGTTGGCAGGGCGATGACTTCAGCGCTGGAAGATCGCACCAAGTCCCACATTATCGAGCTGGGCGCAGGAACTGGAGCGGTGACACGGCAGTTGATACGGAATGGCGTGCAGCCCGAAAAGCTTACGCTGATCGAGATCGACGCGCAGCTTGGCGGTCATTTGCGGCGCAGATTTCCCGGTACCGATGTTGTAATCGGTTCCGCTGAGGATCTGGCCAAGCTCTGGAAAGAGCGCAATGGCGGAAGCGTTGGCGCAGTCGTTTCAACTTTGCCCATGCGCCTGTTCTCCAAAAAGCTGATTTATCTGGTAATGAAGAACAGCCTTGAAGTTCTCGAGGATGGCGGGATGTTCGTTCAGTTCACCTATAGGCAGAATAGCCCTGTGCCGCCGCGCGTCGTGAAAGCACTTCATATGAAAGCCTGGCGCTATACGCGAGTTTGGCTCAATCTGCCGCCGGCCGCTATCTGGGTCTATGAGAAGCAGGCCGCGCCAGTTGAGATTTGACAGAGCGCCGTGGTAAGTCGCCGGTATCTCTAAGAAACGGGCTTTGGTAGCTAACGCTTCCGAAGGATTTGCATCGTCAGCCGGCGTCTTTTTTTAATTACATGACGGCGCCATGTGTCATACTCCCACGGTGCAGATGGCCGCAGCCCAATGCGCAACTTCAGATCCGGTGTTGGGGGTAGACCTTCCCGCCGCACCAAACTATAAAGCGCCTGTGAGATACCGCGCCCTGTTCCTTTCCGACATCCATCTAGCCGCCCGGGCGTGCAGGTCCGAGGACCTGTTGAGCTTTCTTAAAGCGCACGACGCCAATACGATCTATCTCGTTGGGGACATCATCGATTTTTGGCGCTTGCGGCGGGGTCCCAGCTGGCGGTCGTCGCAAACGCAGGCTGTAAAGGAGCTGATTGCGAAAGCCCAAAACGGCTCGCGCCTCGTCTACATTCCCGGCAACCACGACACCGAGATACGAGCTTTCGCCGGCACTACGCTTGGGCCGTTTGAGATTCGCCTTAGAATGGTTCACGGCACCGCGGACGGCCGGCGCTTTCTTGTCATCCACGGCGACGAATTTGACGCCGTCATAAACAAGGCGCGCTGGCTAGCGATACTTGGGGATATCGCGTACGACATCGCCGCGGCCGCGAACACCCTTCTCAATTGGCTACGGCGCGGGCTTGGCCTTCCCTATTGGTCGCTCTCCGCCTACCTCAAGTACCGGGTCAAGCGCGCTGTCAGTTATGCCGGTAACTTCGAGCAAAAGCTCGCTGCGGCTGCGCGCGAGGCCGGCGCCGGGGGGGTGATCTGCGGTCACATCCATCATGCCGCAATGCATGTGGTCGATGGCATCGATTACGTGAACACCGGCGATTGGGTGGAAAGCGGGACCGCGGTGGCCGAGCATGCCGATGGCCGGCTCGAGATCATCCGTTGGACCGACCGGCTTAGAGCGCATCAATCGGCCACCCCTAAAACTCCGGCTGTGTCTCCGGCACCCTGATGCACATCCTCATCGCAACAGACGCCTGGAAACCCCAAGTGAACGGCGTCGTCAACACGTACTCGAATGTGGAGCGTGCGGCGGCGGGCGCCGGCTTCTCTCTGTCGTTTCTTACTCCATCGGAATTCAAGACGGTGCCGCTGCCGAGTTACAGCGAAATCCGGCTTGCACTGATCTGCCCTTCCGATGCAGCACAGCGCATTGAGCGCGACCGCCCCGATTGCATCCACATTGCGACAGAAGGGCCGATTGGCCTTGCCATGCGCAGATGCTGCCTGCGTGCCGGACGCCGCTTTACCACAAGTTATCACACCCGCTTTCCGGAATATGCTGCAGCGCGGCTTCCTGTGCCCGTCTCTTGGGGTTATCGCTTCGAGCGCTGGTTTCACAATGCCGGCTCGGGGGTCATGGCTGCATCCCGGTCGCTTTGCGAGGAACTCGCTACGCACGGCATCAAGAATGTCAACTTGTGGTCGCGCGGCGTGGATCTCGAGCTCTTTAAGCCGCGTGCAGTAGACAGGTTCGGCTTGCCACGGCCCGTATTCCTTTACGCCGGCCGGGTCGCCGTCGAGAAAAATCTCGACGCATTCTTGAGGCTCGATCTTCCCGGCAGTAAGGCTATCGTGGGCGGCGGTCCTCAGCTTGAAGAGCTGAAAGGCCGCTATCCCGATGTTACTTTCACGGGTCCGAAATTTGGCACGGACTTGGCGGAACATTACGCTTCGGCCGACGTCTTTGTCTTTCCAAGCTTGACGGACACCTTCGGAAACGTCTTGCTCGAAGCGCTGGCCTGCGGCGTTCCCGCGGCCGCCTACGACGTCACAGGGCCGAAAGACATCATCTTAAACGGCAAGGTTGGCATTCTTGGCGGCGACCTCAAGCAGGCAGCGCTGGCTGCGCTCTCTCTCGATCGCGCCGCATGCCGGGAATATGCGGAACTCTTCAGCTGGAACGCCTGCGCGCTTCGATTCCGTGATATCGTCGCTGAAGCGCACGGGTTTTCCGGCCCAAGCCTTCCAGCCGGTGACAAAGCGATCCTATTCTCGTAATAGTAAATTACAAATGCCCGCGGGGGCCACAATGAAGCTACCGGCGATTGAGGATGTAAGAGAGGCCGATCTGCGGATCCGGCCACACGCGGTGCAAACCCCGCTTCTCGAGTGGGCTACCCTGAACGCAAGGGCCGGGGCGAGGATTCTCTGCAAGGCGGAGACGCTGCAGCGGACAGGGAGCTTCAAATTCCGCGGCGCCTATAACCGCGTCTCAAGGGTGGACCCCGGCGTTTTCCCAGGCGGGGTTGTCGCGTGCTCCTCGGGCAATCATGCCCAAGGCGTGGGCGAGGCTGCGCGCCTTTGCGGCCTTAACGCCGTGATCGTTATGCCTTCTGACGCGCCCCGCTTCAAGATCGCTCGTACGATTGAAAGCGGCGCGGAGACCGTTTTTTATAATCGCGAAACGGAGAATCGCGATGCCATTGCCCGCGAGCTTTGCGAAAAGCTGAACGCCGACCTCGTTCTGCCATTCGACGATCCGTATGTAATCGCAGGTCAAGGGACAGCCGGGATCGAGCTTTGCCGGCAGGCCAAGGACACTGGCGCCGAAATCGATGACGTGCTGGTGCCCGCAAGCGGCGGGGGCTTGGCAGCTGGCATAGCACTGGCTGTCTTGGACAGCGTCCCAGCTGCTGCCATCTACACCGTGGAACCGAAAGGCTTCGACGATTACAGGCATTCTCTTTCGGCTGGCAGCCGTCAAAGAAACGCGCGTTTGTCAGGCTCGATCTGCGATGCCTTACTCATGCCGGAGCCCGGTGAACTGACTTTCGCCATCAACAAGGACAGGCTGGCCGGAGGCATCGCGGTGAGCGATCACGATGTCAGGGAGGCGGTCGCATACGCTTTCCATGAGATGAAGCTCGTGCTGGAACCCGGGGGCGCTGTTGCCCTTGCAGCGATTTTGTCTGGCGCGTTCCATGCCAGGGGGCGCAACGTCGCGGTTGTGCTTTCGGGCGGAAACGCCGATCCGCATCTATTTGCCGAAATAATCTGCGGCGGCAAAGAAATGACGCTTTCCAGCCAATAAATCGTTAAAAGTCTGAGTTTACCTTTGCGCCATGATTTCACGACGCCGTCTCTTAACCTTGGGCGCCGCAACCGCCGCATCGGGGGTGTTGAGCGCTGCCGATGCGTTTGCGTTGGAGCCGGGTTTTGGCCTTACTGTCAAGGAATGGACCGTTGGCCACGCCGATTGGCCAAAATCGGCCCCGCCCTTGCGCATCGGTGTTTTGACGGACATCCATGCTGTGGACCCCTGGATGTCCGCGGCTCGGATTGGCGCCATTGCCGAGCGTTTAAACGGTCTCAACCCCGACGTCATCGTGCTGCTCGGCGATTATGTGAACGCCTTGAAACCAAGGTTTTGCACCGCGCTGGTTCCGGTTGCGGAATGGATGGCCGCTCTAAAAGAGCTCAGTGCGCCGCTTGGCGTTTATGCAGTTCTTGGAAATCACGATTGGTGGTCAGGACAGACGCCTCTTATGCGCCGGAGCTTTGAGAAGGCTGGCATTTCCCTCCTGGAAAATGCCGCCGTTAGCGTAAACACAGGCACCCACCGCTTTTGGATTGCCGGCCTGGGCGATCAGCTCTCATTCGGAAGGCACGGAACCGACGACCTTGAGGGCACGCTGAGCCAGCTTAGCGGGGGCGGCCCGGCGGTTCTTTTGGCTCATGAGCCAGCTATCTTCAAAAAGGTTCCCGCCAGCGTTGCCTTGACCTTGTCCGGGCACACTCACGGTGGGCAAGTCTATGTTCCGTTTGTCGGCCGCCCCGTGATGCCGGACGCATGCGCAGGCTATGCGTATGGCCATTTCGAGGAGGAGGGACGGCATTTGATCGTCTCAAGCGGCCTCGGGGTTTCCGGTTATCCCGTGCGATTCATGGTCCCGCCGGAAATTGCCATGGTAACGCTCCGCAACCTAAAGGGTTAAACATAAATTTGAACGGTCCCTTAATGGATCTGACCCAAAATCGCTTATAAAGAAGCGGCGAGACTTTTTGGGCAAACACATCCGCGTTGGGGCTTATTCATGCGTAAAACGTTGTTGGCGGTTGCGGGTCTTTTGGCCTGCGGCGCGGTTATTTCTGGCGCGGACGCTCGTGTGGTCGTGCACGTTAGCAAGTCCCGGCAGATGATGTACGTCTATGTGGACGGTTATTTGGAGCACAGTTGGCCTGTCTCCACGGCAAGAGGCGGCTACAGCACGCCTTCCGGCAGCTACCGTCCAACCGGGTTCGACCCTTATCACCGGTCGAGCAAGTATCACAATTCGCCGATGCCCTACTCGATCTTCTTCCAGGGCGGGTACGCGATCCACGGCTCCTACGACATACGCGATCTTGGCCGCCCCGCATCGCACGGCTGCATCCGGCTGCACCCGGATGACGCGGCCGAGCTTTACGGCCTCGTGCGAGGATCGGACGGAACGCGCATCATCGTTTCGCGATAAAAAAGATCATCTTCACGCCGCATGTTTGTCACGCTGCAGGCACCCTCACGCATGAGAGCTAGCTGCCGGCGGCGCCATCGGGGCGCGAGGAGGCTTTCATGCTATGGCTACCGGAAGCGGCAGCGTTTATCGTTGTGCTTATCGTTTTGCTCGCCATGAGCGTTCGTATCGCAAATGAATACGAGCGCGGCGTCGTGTTCCGCCTTGGGCGCCTCGTAGGTAAACGCGGCCCCGGGCTATATCTTCTGCTTCCTTTCATCGAGCGCCAGACGCTGATCGATCAGCGCATCGTTACCGCTGCCGTCGAAAAGCAGGACGCCATTACCAAGGATAACGTCCCCGTCAAGGTGGACGCCGTTGTCTGGTATTGGATCGTCGATCCGGCTAGGTCGGTCGTGCGCGTCATGAATGTTTACACCGCCGTCACCCAAATCTCGCTGACGACGCTCCGCAACATCATCGGGCGGCATACTCTCGACGATGTGCTCAAGGAGAAAGACAAGCTCTCGGAAGAGATGAGAAAGACCATAGACGACGTGACCGAGCCCTGGGGCGTTCAAGTCCAAATGGTCGAGATGAAAGATGTGGTGATCCCGGAATCGATGCAGCGCGCCATGGCGCAAGAGGCAGAGGCGCTCAGGGAAAAGCGCGCCCGCATTATCAAGGCCGAAGCCGAGATGGAAGCAGCGCAGCGCCTGCGCGACGCGGCCTTGATTATCATGGATAGCCCCGCCGGGCTGGAGCTTAGGCGCATGCAAATGATCACCGAGGTAGGCGCCGAGCAGAATACGATGACGGTCGTGATGATGCCGTCGGAATTCGTCTCGATGGCACGGGCAATTGCCGATATGAAGCCGGGATCGAGCAAGAAGGATTAAAGCCCCTTGCTGCGGCGCGCAGTATGGCGTGTACCGTCATCGCGAGAGGGCTTAACCCGCCGTGGCGATCCAGATCAAAATCAATCGCTTAATCCTGGATTGCTTCGCTACGCTCACAATGACGGTGATCGCTGACCGGGACTACCGCTGCTGTATTGCCTCGATATAGCGCTCGATTGCAGCGACGGCACGCTTGCCGTAGTCTTCGCCGCATTCGTGCGAGAAAATCTTGGCCCATACCGGCATCGCCTTGTCGCCTCCCGCCGTCTTGCCGCCTCCCTCGCGCAGCATCGAGAGCACATGAGCGGATGGAAAGGCTCCCTTGGTGCGTGCCGCAAGCGTAGTCAGGTCCGGCGGGGCGAGATTGAGTGCTTTGGCAAGTACGCCTCCGCCTTTGCCCTGGGGGCCGTGGCAGACTGTGCAGTTCTGCGCAAAAAGCGTTTGTCCGGGATCCGGCTCGGGCAACGTGCAAGGCCCGGACTGCGCAAATGCTGCGCAGCTGAAAGTGAAAACAAGCATGAAGGCTGCTTTCACTGCGCGACCAGATTGCCTCAAGAATTTTCGACCCGGTTGTTCTTCCTATCCAAGAAGGATGCCCGATTCGCAGAAAAAACCGCTTCCGCTTGAGATGCACACGCTTATTTTGCTGTGGAACCTTAGAGCAAACCTCGTATGACCGTAGCCCGGCGGCCGCCAGGCATTAAAGTGACCGGCCAGGAAAGGAAGCACGCCATGATTCGAGAGAAATTGACCGGGGCCCTGAAGGAGGCCATGAGAGCGAAGGCCGAACCGGCGACGACAACGATCCGGATGATCAATGCGGCCATAAAGCAAAAGGACATCGACGTCGCCCGGCCCCGCGGAGATCAGCAAATCAGCGACGATGAGGTTCTCAACCTTCTGCAAGGCCTCATCAAATCCAGGCGCGAGTCCATCGAGCTTTACAAGCAGGGAAACCGCCAAGACCTCGTTAGCAAGGAAGAAGCCGAAATAGCAGTCGTCGAGCAGTTCCTGCCCGCGCAATTGAACGAAGAGCAGACGAAGACCGCTGTGCGCGAACTCGCTGCTTCGCTGGGCGCAAGCAGCGTGAAAGATATGGGGAAAGTCATGGCGGCGCTTAAGTCGAAATACGCGGGTCAGCTCGATATGACGAAAGCAAGCGCGATAGTGAAGCAAGTGCTGGCCGGCAACTGAAACCCAGTCTCATACCACGACGCCGAAAGTCTTGACCTCTCCGCGTCGTCCGCGCGGGAGGCGGGGACCCGGTGAATGCGCGAAACTTTGCCGCCTGGCTTATTGGATCCCCGCCTTCGCGGGAATGACACTAATAGGCCAGCGCCAGTGTACCCTGCTTTTGCAGCAGCGCAGCCAAGCGCGGCCGAAAGCTTTACTAATGCAGCCTGGAAAGCATCGTTCTTCCCAGCCTGCGGCTGCCCTGCTGGTGCAATGCCTCCGGCATCTTGGAGACAATTTCGATCAGAAGAATCAATTCCTGCCGAATCCCGGAATCGCTTATTCTATCGAACGCTTGCACAAGCTGCTGCGACTGTTCAAAGCGGACCTGCCTGTCGTCTTTAGGCGCACCGACGCCGGCAAGTAAGCAGCGGAAGAGCTCGTCAAGTTCCTCGCTATTGATCATGCCCAAAACTCCAACTCCCAACGCCCCACTAACTGCTACGGTTGTATAAGCGAAATGTTACAAGTCCAAGTCAGTTTCCAGTTTGCTCTTCCTTCGCTGGCAACTTCCCCGCATTCCCCAATGCCGCCAGCAAGGATATTATTGCAATCATGCTATGCAATAGTGCGATGTGGAAAGCAGCGGTCACAGAAAACGTTATGTTTTCCACAGGTGAAGCTCATCCGATATCGTCGCCGCTGTTGCCCCGGTACCACAGTGCGACCAATTAAGCTACAACCGCACGGGAATGCTGGCGAACTCGTAGTTTGGTGCTAAAAGGAATGCTTGCTTCCGGGCTTCGGGCGTTTGCAACGTTTTTCGCCACCATCGGGCCGGTGGAAGCCGCTGTGCTGTTCGCGACCTTTTGCCCTCGGTTCAGCCGCGCCGAGCGAATTGCGGTCTCGCTCAAAGCCATTGGGATTGCAACCGGCATCATCCTGTTCTTCGCCCTCTTCGGCACCGCCATCTTATCGGCGCTCGGCGTGACCTTCCCAGCGCTGCAGGCTGCTGGCGGGATCATTCTCGCCTTCATCGCTCTCGACATGATCTTTGAGTCAAAGATTGGCGGAAGCACGATCTCCCCGCCGGAGAACGCGGAAGCGCAGGCCAAGAACGACGACATCGCGGTGTTCCCGCTTGCGACCCCGATTCTGGCCGGGCCGGGGGCGATGTCCGGAGCCATGCTGCTGATGGCGAGCACCAAGGGCAACTTGAGTGAGCAGATCTCGGTGATCGCAGCACTTCTTGCGGTGATGGCCTTCACCCTCCTCCTGCTGCTCGTGGCCCAGGAATTGCGTGAATGGATCGGTGTCACGGCTCAGCACGTTATCATGCGCGTGCTCGGGATTCTACTTGCCGCGATTGCTGTGCAATCGGTGTTCAACGGCATCGCCGGGAGCGGCGTTTTTACCCGGACGCTTTAAGTTGTGCCAGCCTGATCGAGGGAGACAATGGGCGGACTTTCTGAATACGGTAATTATGACGCGGTTGGCCTTGCGGCCCTCGTGCGAAAAAAAGAGGTTAGCCCGCGCGAGCTTCTCCATGAGGCGGTGGAGCGCTGCGATCGCGTCAATCCCAAGCTTAATGCCGTTGTCTATCGCATGGACGCGGCGGCTGAGAAGGCTGAAGCCGCGATCGATCCTGGCCAGCCCTTCGCGGGCGTGCCCTTTCTCGTCAAGGATCTCGGGTCACCGCTCGCAGGCGCTCCGTTTACCTGCGGCAGCAGGCTTTTCGCAAATTACGTGCCCGATGAGGACGGGGAGATCATGCGAAGGTTCAAGCGCGCGGGCCTCGTTATCTTCGGCAAGACGAACGTGCCAGAGTTCGGGCTTGTACCCGTTACCGAACCCGAGCTGTTCGGCCCCTGCCGGAACCCCTGGGATCTCAACCGCACGCCGGGCGGATCGAGCGGCGGTTCCGCATCTGCCGTGGCGGCCGGAATTGTTCCCATGGCCCACGCTACCGACGGTGGGGGTTCAATTCGAATCCCGGCGAGTTGTTGCGGCCTGTTTGGCCTCAAGCCTTCCCGCGGGCTTAATCCAAGGATTCCTGAAACATCGATCACCGCGGATTTCGGAGTGGACCATGTGTTAAGCCGCAGTGTGAGGGACTCCGCCGCAGCACTCGATGCAGTCTGCAACCGGGCCAACGCCGGCTTTCTTTCGGGCCTTGAAGCCGGGCCGGGACGTTTACGGATCGGCGTGGTCAGGAGCGCCATGCTGGGGTCCACGGTTGCACCCGAGGTGCGGGCCGCACTGGAGGCGGCCCTGAAGCTGCTGCAGGGGCTCGGACACGAGATTGAGGACGCTGAGCCCAAGCTGGACTACAAAGAATTCGGCATGGCCTTTCTCACCTACTGGGCGATCTCCGCAATGCAAACGCTCGATGCAGCTCGGCAGGCCATTGGACGGGAACCTGCACCCGGCGATGTGGAGTTGACGACCTGGTCGCTCGGGAGAGTCGGACGGGCAATGCTTGGTGCAGATGAGGAGCGGGCCCGGCGTATTATTTGGCAGGCGGCAAAGGCCTTCACCTCGTATTTCGATCGCTTCGACATTATGCTCAGTCCAGTCCTGGCTATCCCGCCGCTAAAGATTGGCCAAAACCGATTGACTGGGCTGGAGGAGATTGCATTGCGCGTCGCAACGCGCCTGAAAAGACCGTGGCTTATGAAGGCGCTCCTGAGAGCGATCGCAGGGAAAAGCTTCGCCTTCGCAGCGTTTACGCAACCGTTCAATATGACCGGCCAGCCCGCGATGTCCGTCCCCTTGCATTGGACGCCGCAGGGCTTGCCCATCGGTATCCAATTCGCTGCGAAGCTTGGCGCTGACGGGCTGCTCCTGCGGCTCGCGCGCCAGCTAGAAATTGCGCAAGGCTGGGACAAGCGCCGGCCGCCTGTCTGGTCCGGTGAGCGGGCGATGGAGGCCGCTTGATCCTTGCAGCATTCGTAACTTTCGCTAAAAGAATAAGGAAAAGGGAAAGCCGATGGACAAATTCACTTCGCTCACAAGCGTCGCTGCACCTCTGCCGATGATCAATGTCGATACCGATATGATCATACCGAAGCAGTTTTTGAAAACGATTCTGCGCACGGGGCTTGGCAAATCGCTGTTCTACGAGATGCGCTACAACGAGAAGGGCGAGGAAAATCCGGATTTCGTCCTGAACAAGCCGGCCTACCGCGATGCCAAGATCATGGTCGCAGGTGAGAATTTCGGCTGCGGCTCGAGCCGCGAGCACGCGCCTTGGGCGCTCCTCGATTTCGGCATCCGCTGCGTGATCTCCACCTCCTTCGCCGATATTTTTTACAATAATTGCTTCAAGAACGGGATCCTCCCCGTAATCGTTTCGCCCGAAGACCTGGAAAAGCTCATGGACGACGCGCAGCGCGGCTCGAACGCGACGCTCACGGTCGATCTCGAGAATCAGGAGATTCGCGGCCCCGATGGCGGCGTGGTCCGCTTCGATATAGACCCCTTCCGCAAAAAATGCCTTATGGAAGGGCTGGACGATATCGGGCTGACGATGCAAAAGGCGGACAAAATCAAGGGTTTTGAGGAACAAGCGGCGCTCGTCCGGCCCTGGGCATAGCTTCCGTCTAAGCTGCCACGGCCGGCCTGACCGGACATCCATTTAATTACTGGCGGGCCGGCCAGGAGACTCCTTCTTGGCAATCTTCTTCTGAGTCTGGCCGAGTTTTAGGGTCAATTTATCCGGCGCACTCCCGCGAACGATCATGAGCGTCACTTCTGTGCCGGGGACCATCGCCGCGATCCGGCGAGCGAGCCACCGCGCGCTCTTTACGCTCTCGCCATTGATTGCGGTGATGACATCGCCCGTTTTCAATCCGGCCTGGGCGGCCGGACTTTCAGGCTCCGCATCCGCGACAAACACACCTTCGCCCAACGGCAAGATTTGCACGCCAAGCCAGCCGCGATTGACATAGCCGTATTTCTGCAATTGAGGGACCACGGTCTCGACCGTGGAGGCCGGGATATCGAAAGCGATGCCCACAAACCCGCCCGATGGTGAAATGATGGCGGTGTTCACCCCGATCACTTCGCCCTTCAAGTTGAAGGTAGGACCGCCTGAGTTTCCGCGATTTATCGGCGCATCGATTTGGAGGTAATCATCGTAAGGTCCAGCGCCGATATCGCGGCCCTCTGCCGAAATAATCCCGGCTGTGACCGTGCCGCCCAGGCCAAACGGATTGCCCATTGCGATGACCCATTCTCCGATCTGCGGCCTTTCCTTGCAAGCGAGACAAATGGAAAGTTCTGCGCCGCATCGACCTTGATGAGCGCCAGGTCGGTATCCCGGTCGGACCCGGCCACCTTCGCCGCCAGCGTTTGCCCGTTGTCGGTAACGACCTGGACCTCGAGAGCATTGTCCACAACGTGGTTGTTCGTCACGATGTAGCCGTCGGCGGAAATGAAAAACCCTGACCCTTGGCCTACCTTGGTCCATTCACCGGCCACTGGTGCGGGAAACACGCCACCTTTGTACGGATTGGTAGAATATTCATCCGACATAACCTGCGGCGTAGGATATTCCCTTACCCGGACAGAGACGACCGCGGGTTTTACGTGCTTAACGAGCTGCGTGAAGTCAGGAAGCACTATAGCCTTCGTCAGGGTAGCAGGCGCTTCATTCTTTTCAAGAACCGGTGACTCCGCCTTCGCATTAACGGCGGCAAGTGTTACGGCTGCAGCCACTCCTGAAAGCAAATATTGCCAAAGCCTTTGGCGTGCGGCTTCATTCTGTCTGCTTGCTCGTGCTTGTTCCCTTTTCATGGACATGTAATCACTGTTGCGAAAAAAACTGAGACTTCTAACCACTGTAATGAAAAAAGCTTCACCGGTCAGCCTAGCCTCAAGTATTACAAATTTAGAATGTCTTAACTGAAGCAAATATGTTAAAATTCGCCCCAAGTTGGGAGGCTGCCTTATCCCCCGAGCCGGGTTGCTTCGCCGGCTGCCACCCGGCCGGAGCCGTCGTCCCCGCGGATGCGGGGCCCCATTTAAGGCTTCGTTCCTGCGCTGAGGGGTTTTCCGCACGCTCGAAGGCGGCCGCGGCGCTCCCAGCTAGCGGAGTTGGCGAGGATGTATTAATCCTGCACCACCGGCACCGAAGGGTCCGCGCTCCACTCCGCCCAAGAGCCATCGTAGACCGAGGCCCATTCGTTGCCGGTCACCGCTAGGCTGAGCGCCAATATGCAAGCGGTAACGCCGGATCCACAGGTCGTAATGATGGGCTTGCCAGGGTTCACCCCGGACGCCTCGAACGCCGCTTGAAGCTCCGTGTGGGATTTCAGCGTGCCGTTCGCATTAATCAGAGTGTCGTAGGGAAGGTTCTGCGCTCCGGGCATGTGCCCCAGGCGCGGCACGGGGCGCGGCTCGGGCTCATGGCCCTCGAACCGCGCTTTGGATCGCGCATCCAGGATTTGCTGGCGCTTCGATTCAACAGCCGCCTTCACGTCGCTCAGATCGCGGACAAGCTCGGCGTTTCTTCGCGCCGTAAAGTGCCGCTCAGAGCGGAGCGCCGGCGGCCCCGCCTCCAGGGAACGGCCCTCCTCCCGCCACTTCAACAGGCCGCCATTCAGCACCGCGACGTCGGCATGGCCCATCACCCGGAATGTCCACCAAACCCGGGGCGCGCTGAAAATTCCGCGGTTGTCGTAGATGACGGCCTTCATCCCATCGCCTACGCCCATTTTGCGCATGCGCGATGCGAACTTCTCGGGCGCGGGCAGCATGTGGGGCAGCGCAGAGGAGGTGTCGGCGATCTCATCGATATCGAAAAAGAGTGCGCCAGGGATGTGGGCTTCGCGGTAAATCTCATCGGCATTGCGAGGATCGCCCGGCAAGGAGAAAGAGGCGTCGATGATCGCAAGCCCAGGCGTGCCCAGACGCTCGTTAAGCCAGCCGGTCTCCACAAGCCATTTCGACGAGAAATCGGTCATGCTATCCCCCATAGAAGAAGCTTTCTTGATTATTACTCAGAAACGTCCGGCACAGCCGGCAGCTCTTCCAGCCAGGGTGGAACGGGCAAGCCCTTCTCCCGCAGGAACGGTGGATTGAACATTTTGGACTGGTAGCGCGTGCCGTAATCGCAAAGCACCGTCACGATAGTATGACCAGGGCCAAGGTCCCGTGCAAGCCGCACGGCGCCCGCAACGTTCACGCCGCTCGATCCCCCAAGGCAAAGTCCCTCTTCCGACAGAAGCCGGTAAGCTACCTCCAGCATTTCAGCATCGGGAATTTGGTAAGCCTTGTCGACCGTCACCCCTTCGAGATTTGCCGTGATGCGGCCTTGGCCGATGCCCTCGGTGATCGAGGAGCCTTCCGCCTTAAGCTCGCCATAGCGCATAATAGTTATAGATCGCCGAACCAAGCGGATCGGCAACGCCAATCACGATCCCGCTGCGCTTGGCCTTAAGCCCAATCGAGACGCCGCCCAACGTCCCGCCGGTGCCGGCCGAGCAAATAAATCCATCAACCTTGCCGCCGGTGTCCCGCCAAATCTCTTCGGCTGTCGTTTCGATATGGCCCTGGCGGTTGGCGATATTATCGAATTGGTTCGCCCAGATCGCGCCTTGCGGCAGGGTCTCATTCAACGCTGCCGCGAGCCGGGCGGAATATTTCACATAATTATTGGGGTTCTTATAGGGAACTGCTGGGACTTCCACCAGCCGCGCTCCCATGACCCTTAATGTGTCTTTCTTTTCCTGGCTTTGCGTTTCCGGAATGACGATCACGGTCTTGAAGCCCATCGCATCTGCCACCAGCGCAAGGCCGATGCCCGTATTGCCGGCTGTGCCTTCGACGATCGTTCCGCCCGGGCGCAGCGTGCCGCGTTTAAGTGCGTCCTCGATGATAAAGAGGGCCGCGCGGTCTTTCACCGATTGGCCCGGATTCAAAAACTCAGCCTTGCCCAATATCTCGCAGCCCGTCTCCTCAGACGCGCGGCGCAGCCGGATGAGAGGGGTGTTACCGATGGCGGCAAGAATGGAAGGCCTGATCGGGGAGCCGGTGAGCTGGGCCATGGGACCGTCGGATTGAGTGGCGCGTTATTTGTAAGATGGACCGGATTGCAGGCCGCTGCAACCGCTTCATCCCTATATCGCCTTGGATAAATCGAGCCCTACCTGCGCACCGGAACGCTAGGCGCGGACGGCTGAAATAGCCTCCATCCCCACGGTTCTGGCGGGGAGGCCGAACATGGCTTGCACCTTGGAGCCCTGCCGCTCTTTGCCGCGTGCTGCCAGCCGGCGAAGCTCGATGCCTTTCACAACGTAACCGCTGTTTCGGGCAATAACGCGATCGGCGCCTACAATGGCGGCGAGGTTCGCACGGAACCAAGCTTTGTCGCCAGCTTCTGCGATTTTTCCTGCCCAGCGCCTATAGCTCTTCAAGGCATCGCCGCCGCGAAGCTCCCCTTCGGCTATGGTTGAAGTCTCCAGCCAAGCTTTGATCGTGCGTGCTGCGGCACTGTCGAGTCCCTCTTTAGCAGGAACTAGGTGCCTTATGCCGCTTTCCTTGGAAACTTCTGGCCCGGGCTTCCTGACTTCACTGCTCTGAGCGGGGATGGCGCTAAGCATCGGCTTGAGACCGAAAAAGCAGTTGCGCAGCGCTGTGGTGTCTGGCTTGGCGGCGCCTTCGATGAAAAGGTCCGCCACGTAGAACCTTGCGAAAAGGACTTGCAGCCGGCCGCTCGCACCCACTACGCGCACCTTACAGCCGTGAGGCTCAATGCTCTTGTGAAGACAGACCAAAGCGCCGAGGCCTGCCATATCGAGGTCGGTCGCCTCCGTCATATCGACCGTGACGTCACGAAGCTCCTTAGCCAGTCTTTCGAAAATTGGCCTTGCGCCAGCGGCAAAGGCGCCATCGAAACGGCCCATGACTTTCATATCCGATGTCATCATTTTTCTGGCCTGTCGTGAAGATGAATTCGGTGCACTTGGGGCGTGCCCGCGTCCAAACAGTTACGACCGGCAGCGTTTCTGTGCACCTAAGTCATTGAATAAACTTTTAGATACCCTCGAATTTTTGCCTCAAGCCCCGCTTTAGGTTGCCCGGTTAAGCTTGGCTATTCGCGGTTCTTTTTCGAGGAAACCCGAGTTGCGGCAGCCTACCTTCCCCATGCACTACGCCAAGCGCGCGCAGCCCGCGGCGGCGCTCGCTGCGATAATCGCTCTTGCCATCCTGATCCGCGCCCCATTCAACCTAAACGCCGGCGTCGACGAAGCCTTCTATCTTGTCGTCGCCCGGCAGTGGCTGGAAGGCGTGCCGCCCTATGCGGGCTCCTTCGATGTCAAGCCGCCGCTACTGTTTCTGCTCATGGCTGGGTCCGAGGCGCTTTTTGGGCCGACTTTGTTAGCCGCCAAAGCGCTGACAACCGCTGCGGCCGCTATCGCGGCCTGCGGCCTTTATCTTTTCGGGCGGCACTTCATCGGGGCGCTCGCGGGCGTCACTGCAGCCATCTTCTATATCCTCTCGACGCTGACCCTCGGCGGCACCTTTTCTCCAGCCGAGCTTCTGATGGCCCCTTTCACCGCCTTCGGCATGCTCGCAGGCCTCGCCGCGCTTCTCGATTGCCGCCGCGCGCGCTTTCGCACCCTGTTTGCATCGGGGTTCCTTTTCGGTGCAGCGGCTTGCATCAAACAAACAGCCATCTTCACGGCAGCGCCGCTGGCCTTGGGCTTGCTCTTTGGCGGCCGATGCACTTCACGGCTTAAAGCTTTCGCTTCCTTCGCCGCGGGCTTTTGCGTCGTGCCAATTGCATTCGCAACGTATTTTCTCGCAATCGGACATCTTGGCGATCTGATAAACGATGCGGCCATAACAGCTCTCCTACGGGCCGGTACCGGCTACGTGCCCTGGCATAAGGCTTTTGGGCTCCTGATGGCGGGAATGCTGACGGTTTTGCCAATCATTCTGATGGCAGGCGTGTTTTGGGCTGAGCGGCGTCCCTTGCGCGCGCATCCGGCCTACCCATCGATCCTGTTTCTGGCAGCGTGGACGGGAAGTGCTTCGCTGGGCGTCCTCCTCACCAAGGGCATGTTCTTCATCTACACGCTTCCGGTCTTGCAGCCGCTATGTCTGGCAGCAGGAGGATTCGTGCAGCACGTGCTCGGGCGCATCGAGTCCCGTGAGCGCCGGTGGCTCGCTCGCACCGGAATCCTCGCATCGGCGATTCTCTATTCTTGCTATGCCGCGTCTCCCCTATTTCTAGCCGGAGGCAATAATGTGAAAGCGGCAGAGGCCGCAGCTGCCTTAATGCTGCGGGAAGGCAAACGCCCGGGAGACCGCATCCTGGTGGTGGATCGCGATCTCCTCGTTTATGTCACTGCAGGCACCGAACCGCCCGTTCCCATTTTCCATCCTCTGCACCTTCTATGCCGCTTTCCGCTGAAGGGAGCAGAGGCCGCATTGGCCGATTCGATGAGAAGCAAACCAGCTTTTGTCGTCCTGGGCGATCCTCCCGTAGCCGTGCAGTGCGAGGAGCCAAGCCGGCGTGAGGCGATTGCTGAACGCCTTGCGCGAGACTATTGCGAAGTGGGGCACTTCGAGAGCAGCGTGACAGGCTGGCCGGGCTCTTTTGCGGTGTTTAAGCTTAAAGAGCGCGCAAGCCCCGCTGCGCCCGACCGCTGCGCCAAACGCTCAATATCGTCCGCGCTCAAGCGAACGGACCCATGACAAATAGCTTCAAACTAACGTTGCAGGCAAAACTGTTCTACAACCGGAAGGTGGTAAACGGTTGTGGTTATCGCGACCTAAAGCGGACCGGTCGCGGGCAACGTAACTTTGTAAATGGAGCTATTTATGACCCGTGTTATCGAACTATCCAAAACCGTCGCTGCTTGGCTGAAGGCTAATTCCAAGCGAGGCGCAAGTGCCGTCGAATATGGCCTCCTCGCGGCTTTGATCGCCCTCGTTATCATCGCAGCCGTTACGACTGTCGGCACGAACCTCAAGACCGTGTTCACCTCGATCTCCACGCAGGTTTAAAGCTGGAAGCGAGCGTCCGCCCAGCGGCAGCGCTGGGCGGCGTTCTAACTCGGCGATAGCGAGCGTCCCTTATTCGGCGCACATGCCGTTTTTCAGCAAACAAGCGCGGCTTTGGGTGTGAGGCAGTTAACTCCATGAGCGTATTTCTCATTCAAGCGATCCCCTGGGGTGCAAGCCTCATCGCGCTTGCAGCAAGTTGTTCGGCGGATCTTCGAGCGCGGTTCATTCCCGACAAGTTTGCCGTCCTCATCGCGGTTTGTGGCCTGACGCTCAACCTGCGGTCAGCGCAGGGGCAAGTCTGGTACAGCCTTCTTACCGCCGCCAGTGTCTTTCTGGCGCTCGGCGTTCTCGCTCACTACGGCTTTATCGGTGGTGGTGACGTGAAGCTCATCGCAGCGTCAGCGCTTCTCGTACCGCCAAATAGCGTGCCTCTGCTCTTAGCCGAAATCGCACTGGCGGGCGGCGTGCTGAGCGCGCTTTACCTCGCAACCGGCTTTTTGCTCCGGCGCTGGCCGCAACTCTACAGGTACGCCGGCAAGACAGGCAGCAAGAGCCCATTCAACAAATGGATCCGGTGCGAGGGCTTGAGAATCGCAAGGGGCTGTCCCGTGCCCTATGCGCTCGCGGTGCTCGGCGGCGTCACAATGCACATTATGAGAGAGCTTCCACAATGCTTAAACGCAATCTCCTGCTCGCTCTAGGCGTGCTGCTCGTGTTTGCAGGCGCCGGGCTTTCCTTAGTTTGGCTAAGTCAGACGGATAAGCCCGTTGAGCCGAGCCAGCCGCAAGCCGCTGAAACCCGGCGCAACGCAGTGCTGGAAGCCGCCCATCCGCTCCCGGCGGGTACCTTGCTTAGACTTGAAGACTTGCGATGGCGCGAAATCGACGCGCGTGAAGTCCAGCCGGGATTTCTCCTGCGCGGAGAGGTCTCCGAGACGGAATATCTGGGCGCAATCGCGGGGCGGAATATCGGCGGCGGAGAAGCGGTTACGGCCGGGGATTTCGTAAAGCCGGCGGATAGGCGTTTCCTTTCGGCGGTGCTGAAGCCACACGGGCGGGCCGTCTCCATCGCGGTCGATCCGACGCAAAGCTCTTCGGGCCTCGTTCTTCCCGGCGACCGCGTAGACGTGATCCTGACGCAGACCCTTGGCAGCTCGGCGCGAGACCTTGCGCACAAGACGGTCGCGGAGACCGTCTTAATAAATGTGCGGGTCATCGCGGTCGATCAAAGGCTCAGCCTTCAATCCAAACCCCAAGCGACGGAAGCCGCGCCGGCCGGCGAAGCCCGCTTGCCTAGAACGGTAACACTCGAAGTGAATGAAGCCGAGGCGGAAAGGCTGTTCGTCGCGGCCCAGCTCGGCGGCTTGCAATTGTCAGTGCGCCCGCTGGAGGGTGCGGAAACACCCGCAGCAGACAAGCGAAGCTCTGCGCCAACCTGGGCAGCCGATGTATCGCCCGCTTTGAGGGAGCTATCGCGTCCGCTGGCGCAGGCGTCTGCATCGCAGAGCACGATCGAAGGGGCAATCCGTAGACCCCCCGCGCAAGCCTATTCCCCGCAAGCATATTGAGAGGTGGCTAAATGCTCGCAGAACCGGCCATCAGCGAAGGAACCGCCCCTTCCAGCCCCGGCAGCGACGGACCCGGCGCCCTCGCCGCCAGGGTTTTCGTGAGCGATCAAGGCTCCGAAACCGTCATTCGCGAAAGTCTTGCCGCTCTAGGCGTACAGGGCGCGCAATTCACCGCGGGCGATGTCACTGCCGCCATCGCGGCCCTGGCGAAAGAAAGTTCGCCTCAGCTTTTGATCGTGGACATCAGCGGGATCGGCGACCCTTTGACGAAGTTGCGCGACCTCGCCAATGTGTGCGGCCCAAACATTTCCGTCATCGTCATCGGCGAGCGTAACGATATCGCGTTCTATCGTGAGCTGAAGAGCATGGGAACGAGCGAGTATCTGTTGAAGCCGCTCGTCAGAAGCCTGCTCACCGGCGCTTGCAAAGCCATCCTTGCTCCCCAAGGCCATCACAGCGATTCGCGCACCGGCAGGCTTGTGTTCGTGCTGGGCGTTCGCGGCGGCGTGGGCGCGACGACCATCGCGACGAACCTGAGCTGGTGCATGGCCGAGACCAAGCGCCGCCATACCGCTTTCGTCGACCTCGACCTGCAAAAAGGCGATGCTGCTCTTCAACTCGACGCCAAACCAAGCCACGCTCTGTGCGAAGCGCTGGAACAACCCGATCGCGTTGACAGGCTTTTCCTCGAACGGGGGATGGGGCAGATCACGGGCCGGCTCGACCTCCTTGCCTCGCTCGAACCGCTGAGCTCTCCCCTTCCCTTTACCGAGGAGGCTTTTCTATGGCTCCTGGACAAACTTCTTCCCCGGTACCGGCTGACCATCGTTGAGGTTCCACCGGATACAGCCGTGCGGCTGACCTGGGCCCTTGGGATGCCAAGCACCTGCCTCCTTGTCTCAAACCCCAGCCTGGCTGGGGCACGGGACATGGCCCGATGGAGCAGCTTGCTCGGACCTGACACGCCGGAGCGAAGCACACTGCACATCCTCAATCATTGTACACCGCATGGCGGACTGGCTGACGCTGATTTTGCCCGTGCGTTGGGCAAAACTCCCGATGCGATCATTCCCTATGACCGCGAGATGGCCGAGGCGGCAACGCTCGGGATCAAAGCGATGCAGAAATGCGCTGCTTTCCAGCGGGGCCTTTCCGGAATCGTCCGCGACTTCACCGGGGAACCCGTTGAGAAAAAAGGCTCCCTGTTCAGCAGGATGTTCAGCTCATGACGGCCTTCGGCAAACGGACTGCGGGAGAAGATATGCACGTCGCGGCTCCGGCGTTTCATGCTGCGGCTGCGATCCGCGATCAGGTACTCTTGCGCATCGAGCCTATGGTTGCGGTGCGGATGGGGAAGCCGGAGCTCCTGGCGTTTGTAAACTCCATCGCCGGAGAGATCGCGAATGAACGCAGGCTTCTTCTGAACAAGGGCGAGCAGGAGATTCTTGCGCACAGCATCGTCGATGAGATGGTGGGGCTAGGACCGATCGAGCCGCTCTTGCACGACGTCACCGTCTCCGACATTCTCGTCAACGGGCCTAATATGATTTACGTGGAGCGCCGCGGAAAAATCGAACCGACCAAGCTTAAATTCAGGAATGACGCCCACGTTTTGCATGTTGCCCAGCGTATCGCTTCCTCGGTCGGAAGAAGCATCGATGAATCCACGCCGATGCTCGATGCGCGATTGCCCGACGGCAGCCGGGTTAACGTCATCATCCCGCCGCTCAGCCTCAAGGGGCCATGCTTATCCATCCGCAAGTTCTCGCACACCATCCTCGAATTCTCTCACTTTGTCGCCGCAGGCAGCCTTTCGCCTGAGCTTGCGCGGGCTTTGGAAATCGCCGCTCGCTGCCGCTTGAATATAATCGTTTCCGGCGGCACCGGCTCGGGCAAGACGACTTTGCTCAATGCGCTTTCTCGTATGATCGATCCCGCCGAGCGGATCGTAACCATAGAAGACGCTGCCGAGCTCAGGCTCCAACAAGCACATGTCATTTCGCTGGAGACCCGGCCGCCCAATATCGAAGGCCGGGGCCAGGTCGATCAAAGCGCCCTTTTGCGGAATGCGCTCCGGATGCGGCCCGACCGTATCATCGTTGGCGAGGTACGGGGAGCGGAGGCGTTCGACATGATGCAGGCCATGAACACCGGCCACGACGGATCGATGTCCACGATACACGCCAACTCGGCGCGCGATGCATTGGCCCGCATCAAGAACATGGTCCTGATGGCGAATGCGAACATACCCGTTCCTACCATCATGGCCCAGATCGCCAGCGGAATCGACCTTGTGGTGCACACGGAACGGATGCGCGACGGCGTGCGAAGGATAGCCGAGGTTATCGACGTTGCGGGCATAGAAGACGAGACCCTTCAGCTCCGCACACTGTTCAAATACGAGTACGAGGGCGAAAACGCGGATGGCAGCCTTCGCGGGAGGTTCGACGCGAAGCCTTTAAGCCCCAGCTTCTTGCCGCGCCTCCGTTATTTCGGCATGGCATCCTCATTTCTCGAAGCCCTTGGCGTTGCCAAGGTAGCGGAGGTCTGACCCATGAACCTTCCGGTTTTGGCGGCATCGATCCTATTTCCTCTATGTGCAGCGGCACTCGGGGGCGGTTACCTTTCGGTCCGCAGAAAGCGCCTTGAAATTGAGCGGCGCTTTAGCCTCGCCCATGACGCGCATTCACAACCGGACGAATCCCAATCTTCGGCACAACCGGGCGCTGCCGGGAAGCTAGGCGAGCACGTGAAGTTTTTTGTCACATTCGGCGCCGGCTACTCCTGGGGAATGAATGCGACACCGGCCACGCTGATCGCTACCGCTTTCGTATCCGCTGCCGCGGTCTGGTTTGTAAGCGCACACGGATTTGCCGTTCCTGCATGGCTGGCCATGATAGCTTCTGCTGCGAGTGCAGTTCTCGGGCCGCGCATCTTTCTGTATCGCCAGCAGCAACGCGCCAATCGTGAATTCTCAAAATTCTTTCCGGACGCCGTCGATATGATAGCCCGGATGTTACGCGGCGGTATGCCGATCACCTATGCGATCCAGGTGGCCGGCAATGAAGCTCCGGCGCCAGTCAATAAACTGTTCACGATGGTCTCGGGCCAGTTGCGGATCGGCATTCCGGTCGCGGAAGCGCTCGACAAGGCGAGCACGTTTGTGGGGCTGCCGGATTTCCGTTTCTTCGCTGTAGCCACGATCATGCAGTATTCCACGGGCGGAAATCTGATTACAACGCTCGAAGACCTTTCGCAAATCATGCGCAAGCGCCAAATGATGCGCCTCAAGGCAAAGGCCGTCAGCGCCGAGATACGCCTGTCCGCTTACGTGCTCGGGGCCTTGCCTGTTCTCGTTATCTCCGCACTTCTCTTTATCCAGCCCGATTACCTCACCCCTCTTTTCCACGACCGCCGCGGCCATTTCATACTTGCATCGGCAGCTGCATGCCTTTTGCTCTCTTTTTTCACAATGCACCAGATGATCCGCAGCGTTAGCCGGGAATAGAAGGGGATATTAATGGCTATATCTCAATGGCTTGGCATTGGCGGTGGAGCGGGGGACGTGCTGCCGCTGGCAATTCTGCTAACCCTTGCAGGTGGGGCCGTCTTGATTTGGGGGGCTTGGCCTAGCGGTGCCTTGCCCGAGCGGCGTCTAGCTCTGATGCACGAGGGCACTGGCCTTTCCCGGCGTAGGGAAGCGGGATATACGACGGACTGGAAAGAAGAATCGGCTGGCTGGTACGCGAAGGGCCTATCGCATGAGGAGCGGTGGCAGATCGTTCGCAGCTTTGCGAAGATCCATGTGCCTCCCTCTTTGTCGGTCGCGGTGTTTGCGGCCATCCGGCTGATCCTTGCCATAGGCGGCGGCGCTATTGCTTTCTCCGCGAGCCCTGCAAACCCTCCGGTCCTTGGCCTCGTGCTTGGTGCGGCCACTTCTATCGCCGGCTACCTGTTGCCCATCATGGCAATCGATTTTCAGTTGAAGAGGCATCGCAAGTCCGTCGGCTCCGGGTTGCCTAACGCGCTTGAGCTCCTCGCCGTCTGCGTTGGCGCCGGTCTTTCGCTTGAAAGCGCCTTCCAACGCGTCGCCACGGAAATTAAAATGTCGAGCCCCGCTCTCTCCGATGAGTTCGCTCTGACATGGGCGGAGATCAGCATTTCGCCGAGCCGTGAGCAGGCGCTCGCAAATTTCGCGGAGCGCGTCAACTTGCCTGCCGTCCGATCGGTGATAAGCACGCTGTCCCAAAGCCTGAGGTTCGGGACGCCGCTCGCGCAGTCGCTTCGCAATGCCGCAAGCGAGATGCGAAATCAGCAAATGATCGAAATGGAAGAGCGGGCAAACGGGCTGCCCGCGCTGCTCACAATCCCTGTGATGCTCCTGATCATGCCCGCGATGTTCATGATTGTGGGAGGGCCTGCGGCACTCAAATTGATGGACATGTTCGCGAAGTAGAAATCGAGCGCTGCCGGGTATCCCTATAGCGCGCCCGGCTTCGCGTACTTCGCGCCAGCCTCCAGCAGTTTCAAATTATTCAGCGTTGTCGGGTTATCCGGCTCAAGCGCTCGGGCTTTGCTCAGCTTGGCTTTGGCCTTGGCTAAATTCCCCCGCAGCAAATAGGAATAGCCCTGATTATTGAGAATTTGAGCGGTTTCGCCGGAAAGCTTTATCGCCTGTTGGTAAGCGCGGTCGGCCAGATCGAACCGCCTGAGCCTGTCATAGCTTGCTGCGAGCCCGATCCACGATGACGCATCATGCGGCGATTTCTCTACCGCCTCCCGAAAATTACTCTCCGCTAAGCCGTATTCACCGCGATTGAAGTTCTCGGCTCCGAGCCGGTTCGGGCTATCGGAAGGAACGGCGAGTCCAGCGGAGGCGACCGGCGAATCCAGCGATCCGCCGCAGCCGGCAAGGAAGAATGTCAATGCCGCTGCAGCGAAGGCGGAATGCCACACATACCGTTGCCGCCTAGCCTTCGGGCCGCCTGGTTCGCATTGCAGAATCACAGGCACCATTGCACTTTGCGCTGCCATCGGCCTCACCTCCCGCTCGAAGACATGCCGTTACCGGCGCCGATGGCAGTTGTGCCGCTCACTTCCGAAACCGGCACGTGAGCTGCCTCTTGCAGCTTGGTCACATCCTGATACCGCCTGATCGCGCGCGACATCCTTTCGCCGCTCGCAGGGATTTTCCGGTTCCCCGCATAAGGCGGCCAGGGGTCGGCGGCATGAATGGCTGAGTTTGCCTCCTTCGCATCGCCAGCCCGTAGCGTCACGCCTTCCGCTCTCTGGGAATAATAGCCCATTAGCTCGTCCCAAATTTCGCCAGCCCGAGCGGGCACGGAGCCCGTCAGCACGGCCAGCATGATCAGGGCAGATCTCATTCTCATGGCTCTCCTCCGAGTTGCCGCCAGCGTCAATTTTGCGGAAGGGGAACAAGATGACCGTAGGGCCCAGAAATGCCGCCGCCGGACGATACGAACTCGGTATATCGCTTGGGGACCTCTTCCTCGCCGAAAAGGAAGAAATCGGCGTCGTTGCTGGGAAGGCTAGCGTCGAGCGGGGTAGCCAGCTTTTGCCCCGGGGCCGCCGGTTCAGCAATGTGCGGGGTTACAATCACCACCAAATCGGTCTCGTTCTGCTGATAGCCGGAACTGCGAAACAATGTCCCAAGCACGGGCACCGATCCAAGCCACGGCACTTGGGAGATATTCCGCAAGCCTTCGGTCTGAAGCAGGCCCGCGATGGCAAAGCTCTGCCCATCGCGCAATTCAATCGTTGTGCGCGCCTCCCGCTTGGTCAGCGCGGGTATTGTAAAGCCCTGGTTTTGTATCGCATTTGTGTAGTCGAGTTCGCTCACGGACGGTGTCAGGCGAAGGTTGATAACGCCGTTGGCAAGAACCGTAGGCATGAATGTTAACTGAACGCCAAAGGGCTTGTAGTCCACCGTGATTGTGGGTGTGGCCCCGGACGAGGGCTGCACCACCGGCACCGGCACTTCCCCGCCCGCGATGAAGCTCGCCGTGTCGCCTGAGAGCGCCACGAGATCGGGTTCCGCAAGACGGCGTGCGAGGCCCTTGGTTTCCAGCGCAGAAATGAGAGCATCGATGTTCAAGCCTTTGCCCGCCAGATTGGCGAGACCGACCGAGAAAGGCGCAGCCGTGCTGCCTGGAAGCGTTCCCGTGGCTTGAAACAGAGGCAGTCCGCCAACGGTGCTGGTGGGGCTTTGGCCAATCTGCGTGGCGCTGCCTAAACCAGTGTTGACGCCCAGCGTCCCCTTGCTATTCGCCGCGAGCAAGTTCACACCCAGATCGCGTTCTGCCTCGCGGCTGGCTTCGATAAAGCGCACCTTCAGCAGGACCTGCTGCGCGGAAGCCACCTTTATCAAATTGATGAGCTGCGTCTCAGGCGCGGAGGCCTTCGCGATGGCAACGGCCTGCTCCGCGTCGACTGCATTCCAGGCGTGTCCGCCCAAAATCAGCTGATCTTGGCTGCTTGAAACGGTAATGCCCTTGCTTTCCAAATTCGCACGTATTTTTTCGGCAATTGCGCGTGCATCGATAGCCACTTCTACGTCGAGAATGGCGATGAGGCGCTTGTCCTTGCCAAAAACAGAGACGTTCGTAGTGCCAACTTTTTTTCCCTGGACGTAAAGAACCCGATCCGACATCGGCAAAACATCGGCAATTTCTGGAGACCCCACGACGGCGGAGACAAACGGCGCTGCCAGTTCGAAGGTACGCGACTTGTTGCGCGTTACCTTCACGTGACGGACCGCGGAGCCCGCCTCTTCGATTACCGGCTGCGCCATGGCTTTTTGCGGCCCAAGTCCTCCGCCGGCAGCCATTGTGGCACCGATCGCAAAGGCAAGTGTCACTCTTGCCGTTGCGGGCAATAGAAGGCACGCATAATTGGCTGTCCCCTTTGACACGCGACATCCTTCCCGTAAATTTTGAGGCTATTGCGGGCACGCCCACTCAACACCACCGGCCGCAATGCATTGGCTTTCCGGGATCTTACGAAAAACCGTTGCCTAGCCTCCTCGGTTGGCCTTCGCTATTTATAGCTGTAAGTCGCAACCTATGAGCAACTTTTAGTTGTACCGCCTCAGCAAAAGGCCGGTAAAAGTGTCCTGACCGCAGCGTCCGGCAGAACCAGAGGGCCCTGCGCAAACGACCCCATGCCTGTAAGTTCGGGCCGTGCCTCAAAACCGCTAAAATTGCTTAAGCGCCGCTTTTGTGGCGCGGGACGCCACCCGCAAACACCGCAGCGCGCAGGCGACCACGCGCCTTTAACGTATATGGCATCAAAAAGTGTGGGGATTGCCGGGCCTTCGAGGCGCACACCGGCTGGGCGCGGCGGAGCCGCGCGGAAAGCAAAAGGGCCGGGAAAACCCGGCCCTTTTCAAACTGTGATTGCGATGACCCTAGAACGCGAATTTGAACGTTGCAGCGAAAGCATTTCCGCATTGGAAGACGTTCGTGCCATTCGCGCAGGGGTTTTGCCCGGCTGACAAGCTGGTGTCCCACCAGCGAAGGTCGAGGGACAACATGCCGAGGGTGCCGGTAACGCCCAGGTTTCCGTAGGTATAATCGACACCTGGTACACCGGTCGGGTGCGAGTCCTCGAAGGCGACGTAGCCGACAGTGCCGCTTGCCGACCAGTCGACGCCGCCAATTTTCGTAATCGGCTTAGATGCTGTGCCTTCGAGCACTACGGTCCGGCCGGTTTCGCCGCTATAGTCCGGCGAGAAGAAGGCTGTGCCGCTAAGCGCAAGGTCCGTCAGCACGGTGATGCTGGCTCCGAGCTTCGCCTCGATATAGTTGGGGTCGAAATTGGACGGGTGAGTAACCGTTGAACCGGGATAGTTGTAAGTGATCACCCCAATATCGAAAGTGACATCGCCCAGTTTCGGCTTGATGCCGGCATAAAGGTCGATCTCAACGCTAGAGTTCAGCAAAGGCGAGGCACCCGCTCCGTCGAAGTCGACGCCAGACCAGAACGTTCCAGCGTAGAACATCCCGTAGGCCAGATCCAATTCGCCCTGCAGGGCCGGATCGCGGCGGTTTTGCGAGATGCCACGGAATATGTAGTCGTTCGTCAGGTCCACAGAACCCGTGATAGCAAGCGCATCGGCAGCAGCCGGCACATCCTTCATGCTAACATCGCTGCTCAGATCAGCAGCAAAAGCCGGTCCAGCAACAGCCAACAGCGCAGCGCCCGCCAGCAGGCGCACCTTCAATCCCCCAAGTGCCACAACGTCACCCATCAAGTTATAAATTGCCCGGAGCAACTATCGCGCGGCCGCATCTAGGATGCAATGCGAAGATCGCGCTCTGTGGCATGGTCGCTTGCCATTGTTGCTTTGATGCAGCATTGCGCAAATTATCATCAACCTCGTAACAAGAGGGGGTGCAGGATGCCTAATTTTTCAGCACCGGTGCCGTTCCAGACCGTAAGCTTTGAGTTTGCCTTGCCAAACTTATAATTCATCGCGCGGGATAGGTTCGGCTTGCCTTCCGCTTACGCGAATAACGAAGCACTCGAACCTTTCGATCGTGACGGCGCCCCCGGTGAGGAGTTGATCGAGCACCTCCAAGAAGGCATTCACTTTCTCCTCGGCGTCGAGGATTTCGACGGCAACAAATTCATATCGGGCCGTTCTTCTTAAGTTCCCGGTAACGCTGCTGTGATCCCTGGTTGTTGCCGCCAGTGTAACGTCATTGTAGTGTGGGCCATCGGGAAGGACGAGCGAGGGTATGTTTTTCCAATTGACAGGCCGCGCCGGCCTTTTGAGCAGTCCGCGCGAGCGATCGTGGCGCATAACCCCTGCCGGCTTGGAATGGGCCGCGGGGACCGGCCTTTTTTATTTCCTCGCCGCCTGGTTGGCGCTGCCGCTCGCCACGCCCGAAGGCGTCGCGCAGTTTTGGCCCGCTTCCGGCGTCGCGGCCGGCGCGCTTCTCGCGGCTGGCAGGTCTGCATTCGTTCCCATCGCCGCCGCCGTGACAGCAGCCAGCTTTCTCGCAAACTGGCTGGACGGACGCTCCGCTTCCGCATGTCTAGCGTTTGCCCTTGGCAACACGGGCGAGGCGCTGACGGTGGCTATGCTCGCAGGCCGCTGGCTCGATCGTCCCTTTAAGCTCGACCGCTTGAATAGCGTACTCGGACTGTTCGCGGCAGCCGCGCTTGGCACTGCAACTTGGGAGGCTGTCACCGCAGCCGTTTACGGCCTAGTTACTCGCACTGGCGCCGGATTTTGGGATGTTTGGGGCCTGCTCCTGTGGGCCAACCTCACCGGCATCGTAATGGTTGCGCCGGTGCTGGCCGGCTTTGCGGCCGTGGTGCGAAAGCCTCCATCCTGGCCGATGACGATCGAGGGCAGCGCTGTTCTCTTCCTTCACGCGCTTGCTTCTGCACATGCTTTCGGACTGCTTCCGTTCGAATATAGCCGCTGGATGCTTATAGCTCCACTATCGAGCCAGCTTCCGCTGCTCCTTTGGCTCGCGGTTCGCTGCGGTCCTCTTTTCGCTGCCCTTGGCACCCTGGTTCTCGGAGTTGCCATGGTCTGTTCGTTTTCCATTGAGCATGGCCGCTTCGCAGACGCAGCTTTCTCCATTGACCAGCGGCTGCTCGCCATGCATTTCGCCATGCTGGCCATTGCCTTCGTGGCGCTCGCCATCGCGGCCCTGATCGCCGAACGGCGGAATGCTGAGCTGGCAGCCAAGCGCAGCGAGGCGCGCCTCAAGCTCAGCCTGAACGCCGGAAACTTTGGAACCTGGGAGGTAGAACCAGCAAGCGGTTCCTTCCAGGCATCGGAAAGGGCGCTTTCCTGTTTTGGCCTGCCGCCGGGCTTTCCGGCGCCGCTTTCAGCGGTCATGAGCACCCTGCACCCAGGCGACAGACAACTTTGCGAAGCTACGTTTCAGCGCGTGGCCCGGGAAGGCGGCGACTTCGAAAGTGAATGCAGGGTATTGAGGCCGGGCGGGAGCGTGCGTTGGCTTCATATCATGGGCGGCGCGACGGAAGATGCCTTGGGCGGGCCGCGCCGGATCGCCGGTGCCGTGCGCGACATTACCGAACAAAAGTCCGTTGCGTCGCTGAAAGAAAGTGCCGAGCAGCTCCGGCTTTTCGTGGAGCAGGCGCCGGTGGCGATCGCAATGTTCGACCGGCAGATGCGATATCTTGCAGCTAGCCAGCGCTGGATGACGAGTTACGGGCTAAACCGCCGGGGCCTTATTGGCTCATCCGCTTTTGCCACGGTCCAAAATGTTCCAGACGCCTGGAAGGAGGTGCTCCAGCGCGCGATAGCCGGCGAGGTGTTGAGCGGCGACCAGGATCCGGCCGTTCTCGGCGACGGGCAAACTCATTGGTTGCGCTGGGAGGCCCGGCCGTGGCGGACCTCGAACGGCAGCACCGGGGGAATCGTGGTCTTCACCGACGATGTCACAGCCCGCGTCAAGGCCGAGCGTGCGCTCCGCGAAAGCAGGGAAGACCTCGACCGCGCGCAGGCCGTGGCGCGCACCGGCAGCTGGCGGCTCGATGTGAACCGTAACGAGCTTACCTGGTCCGCCGAGACCTATCGCATGTTCGGAGTTCCGGCCGGCACGCCGCTGACCTATGAGAGCTTCCTCGATGCCGTCCATCCCGAGGACCGGGAGTTCGTGGACCGCAGCTGGAATGCGGCCGTCGCCGGCGCACTCTACGACATCGAGCACCGGATCGTAGCTCGCGGTGAGACGAGGTGGGTCCGCGAAAGGGCCGAGCTTGAGCATGATGCGGAAAGGCTTCTAGGCGGTTTTGGCACCGTCCAGGACATCACAGACAAAAAGTTGGCGGAGGAGGAGCTCTTTCGCCTGCAACGCCTCACCCAGCTCATCAGCGACCGCGCACCCGATGCCATTTTCCTGACGGACGAAAGCGGACGTATCACCTATGCCAATCCGGAGGCGGAGCATCTTTTTGAATTTGGGTCAAAGGAGATGTTGAGCCAAGATCTGCACAATCTGCTCCATCATCACCATGCGAGCGGCGAAGTTTTCCCGCGGGACGAGTGTCCGATGGCTAAGTTCCAGGACGCCGGCGCAACCGTCCGCAATCACGAGGACGTGTTTTTCCGCAAGGACGGTTCTCCAGTCGATGTCTCGTGCTCTTTTGCTCCATTGGAGCGGGAAAGCAACCGCAGCGGCGGCGTCTTCGTGGTGCGCGACATCAGCGCTGAGAAGGCGGCTCGCGCGGCGCTTCGGGAGAGCGAAGAACGGTTGCGCCTGTCCAACGAAGCTGCAGGCATCGGCACCTTTACCCTCGATCTTGTAGCCAATCGCGCCTACTACTCGGTGGAGCTTGCCACGATGCTCGGCTTTCCGGGTGTCCGCACGGCGTCGATAGAGGATGCCTTCCGTCGCGTGCATCGTGACGATGTGGCCCGCGTCAGAGCGCAATTCGAAGGCGGTCTCAGCGGCGCCGGCGGCGGCCAGATAAAGATGGATTTCCGCTTTGTCCGTCCCGGCGGCGAGATCCGGTGGATGACCTGGATCGGCCGCGTGGAGTTCCGCGACAGGCCAAAAGGACGCGAGCCTTTCAGGGTCGCCGGCGCCTGCGTCGATATCACCGACCGCAAGCGTGCGGATGAGGCTGCGGCGCAACTCGCCGCAATTGTAGCCTCTTCATCGGACGCCATTATTGGCACAGCCGTTGACGGCACAGTTACGAGCTGGAACGAGGCCGCAGCGCGGTTGTATGGTTACAGCTATGAGGAAATGATCGGCCAGGGTATCTGCCGCTTAATTCCCCCCAGCCTTCACTCACAAGAGGGAGCCAAATTGGCAAAAGCGGCCGCTGGAACGACAGTCGAAGCTTACGAGACCATCCGGGTGGATAAAAATGGCCGGCCAATCCAGGTTTCTGTCTCCGTTTCACCCATACGCGACGCCGCAGGCAAGATTATCGGCGTCTCGAAGATTGCGCGCGACATAACCGGCCGCAAGCGCGCCGAGGAAGCGATGCGCGAGAGCGAAGAGCGCTTGCGCGCCATTTTCGGAAGCGCAGCAGACGCGATGGTCGTCATAGACGAGGATGCCCGCATCCACTCCGTCAACCCCGCCGCAGGGCGCATGTTCGGCTACACGCAGAGCGAACTTATTGGCAATGACATTTCCAAGCTCATGCCCGAACCGCACCGCTCCCAACATCGCGCCTATATCGAAGCCTACTGCAAAACCGGTATTCCAAAAATCATCGGCCGGCCTCGTGAGCTGCAGCACCAGCGCAAGGACGGAACCTTGTTTCCTGCCGATCTTACCGTTGCCGAATGGCGGGTTGGCGGCAAACGCTATTTCACCGGCGTTGTACGGGACATCACCGAGCGCAAACGCAATGAAGACAAGGTTCAGCTTCTTCTGCGCGAGGTCAACCACCGTTCAAAGAATATGCTTGCACTTGTGCAGGCCATCGCTTCGCGGACGGCCGCTCCCGACCATGTGGAGTTTATGAAACGATTTTCGGAACGCTTGTCTGCACTCGCTGCCAGCCAGGACCTGCTTGTAAGCAGCGGCTGGCAAGGCGTCGAAACTGGGGCGCTGGTGCAGTCGCAACTTTCTCACTTCAAGAGCTTGATTGACGACCGTATCAAGCTTAAAGGACAAGCCTTGAAGCTCTCGGCTTCGGCGGCGCAAACCATTGGAATGGCTCTGCATGAGCTCGCAACCAATGCAGGCAAATATGGCGCGCTTTCGCGCGGAACCGGGAGCATAGAGATTGAATGGCAGCTCTGCCAGGCGGCGGATGGGAGCCAGCTGTTCGAGATGATGTGGGCCGAGCACGGCGGGCCGCAAGTCTCGCCCCCGGCAAGGTCCGGCTTCGGTAACACCGTTATCGAGACCATTCCGCGGATGGAACTCGATGCCGAGATTATGCTCGATTACGCGCCCGAGGGGCTTCGCTGGCATCTCTGTTGTCCCTCTAAGAGCGTTTTGGAGTCACAGCACAACGGCAACGGGTAGCATGCCGCAACAATGAAAGATAAGCCATGGGAGCACGCATCCTAATCGTGGAGGACAATGCGCTTTTGGCGCTGGAGCTTGGGCAAGCCATCGGAGAGGCAGGCTTCGCGGTGGCCGGTCCGGCGTTGTCCGCAGCCCGGGCGGTCGAACTGATCGAAAAGAGCGGCTGCGATGCTGCTGTCCTCGATATCAACCTGCGCGGAGAAACTTCGGCAGCGGTTGCAAACGAGCTTCGTACCCGAGCCATTCCGTTCATAACGATAACGGGCTACGCGCGGGCTCAGCAGCCGGCTGTATTCGAAGGGGTGCCGACGTTCACGAAGCCGGTCGCGATGGCAACTATCGTCGAGGAATTGCGCCGTTGCCTGGGGCAAAAGGCGAGCGGGTGAGATGACAGCGGCAGGCAATGTGTTCGAAGGCGTCCATGCCGATGCTTGCGAACACGAGCGGACAAGCGAGATTTTGGCCCTGCGAGGGCTTAAGATCGAGCGCATTGTCTCAACCGGCCAAGCGAGCCCGCCCGGCTTTTGGTACGACCAAGGCTGGGACGAATGGGTGATGATCCTTAAGGGCGCGGCGGGGCTGCGGTTCGAGAAAGAGGCCGGCGCCAGGGCGCTAGCAGCGGGCGATTATGTCTTCATCCCTGCACATGCCCGTCACCGCGTCGATTGGACAAGCGCGGATGAACCAACGGTCTGGCTCGCCGTCCATCGCACTTAGTCTCCCCGGGATTGCGAATGACCCGTCGCATATGGCGTGCAATCTTACTTGCGTCCCCAGCACCGTATCCTCCGCACCCTATCAACACAGTCGCTGTCTTCTCCGCAAGGCGCGACGCAGTTACATGTTCTGTGCAATAGGCGTTCAAATCCCAACCGAACCAGAATTATTCGGAAAGCGCGATTATAGACGGCCACGCATAATTCTTTACTTTGTGATATGTATTTATCTCGCTGGCGGCAGTCATGTGATGCTTCACGGCAACATTTACCAAGCATTACGGCAACAGTACGCAGTTTTGCCACAAAGCAGCGCGAGGGCCATGCAGCCAGAACAAGCCGCAAGATTTGTCGCGAACTGTGCCTTAAATTGGGGCAGCGGCTGATAACCGTCTGGCGCGTAACACTTTTTCTTACGCCTTCAACGCGCTGAGTTGCGCCAATGACTATTCAGGCCACAAAAAGCCGCTCCGCCGCCATTCCAGTGCCAAAGTTGTCCGCTTTGGTAGGAGGCGTCAAATCTGTACCGCTGTCGCGAAATACTCTGAGGTGACTCGCGCCTGGCGTGCACAATGAACGGGGATGCTTAGTATGTCAAAGCTCCATCGCAAACTAATTGGAGTATCTTTCCTGAGTGCTATCGCACTTGCACCTTTCGCAGCGAATGCGGCCGACCTTTACCGCAACCCGCCGCCGTCCGCCTACATTCCGCCCGCAGCCTTTATCGACCAAAACATCTGGGCGGGCTTCTACGCAGGTCTCAACGGCGGCTATGGCTGGGGCGATAACAACGGCGCCATTTCCGCCAGCGACGGCTTCACGTCGCAGAGGGCGCAGCCTCAGGGCGGTTTTGGCGGCGGGCAAATCGGCTACAATTTCCAGAGCGGCGCCCTCGTCTACGGCCTTGAGACCGATTTCGAGGGCGGCGATCTCAGCGCACGTAGCGGCGACGGTTTAAGCAAGGAGAGCGTCGATTGGTTCGGCACGGTTCGAGGCCGGGTTGGCTACGCTTTTGGCCACGTGCTCCTCTATGGAATAGGCGGTTTCGCTTATGGCGACGTCCATCAGAAAGCCTTCGACACGCCCTTACTCACCAGCAGCGGCACACAAGCGGGCTGGGTGGCCGGCGGCGGCGTCGAATATAAAATCAATCCGGCTTGGTCGCTCAAAGGCGAATATCAATATATCGATCTCGGCAGCGCAGGGCTCAGTGACGCCGCGAATGCCGTTACCACCAACAGTCTCGACACCAGCTTCCAGACCGTGCGCTTTGGCTTGAACTACCGCTTTGGCGGCTCGTCCGAGCCTCTGAAATAACCGGACCCCACACCGGTTATGAGAACGGCGCCTCCGGGCGCCGTTCTTTTTCTTAGGCTCAGGACCCATTAAATTCCTTGCTGAATGAGAGATCGGTTGATTCAATGGCGGCGCACGGAGGCGTCGTCATGGATGATCTGTTTATGCTTTCTGAGGCGCAGATGCGCCGGATCGAACCGTATTTCCCGCTGTCGCACGGGGTGCCGAGGGTCGATGACCGGCGCGTGATCAGCGGGATCGTCTTCGTCATCCGGAATGGCTTGCGCTGGCGAGATGCCCCTCACGGCTATGGCCCGCACAAGACGATCTACAATCGGTTTGTACGCTGGAGCCGTCTCGGCGTGTTCAACAAGATTTTCGCTGAACTGGCGAGCAAGGCCGCCAAGCCGCGGCGGATCATGATCGACGCGACCCATCTGAAAGCGCATCGCACCGCCGCCAGCCTTTTAAAAAAGGCCCTATTCCCAGACGTATTGGGCGAACCAAGGGCGGTTTGAATTCAAAGCTGCACGCGGTTTGCGACGGCCGCGGGAGGCCGCTGATCCTGCTGCTGAGTGAAGGCCAGATGAGTGACTACAAGGGCGCGGCGCTGATGCTTGACGTCCTGCCACGCGCGAAAGAACTCCTCGGCGACAAGGGGTACGACGCCGATTGGTTTCGCCAGGCTCTCACCAAGCGGGCCATCACGGCGTGCATCCCTTCAAAATCCAATCGAAAAATACAGATCGCGCATGACCGCAAGCTCTATCGCCAGCGTCACAAGATCGAAAATATGTTTGGCAGGCTCAAGGACTGGCGGCAAATCCACACCCGTTACGACCGATGCGCCCACACCTTCATGTCAGCCATTTGCATCGCCGCAGCCGTCATCTTCTGGCTTTGATCCTGGCTATAATCAAGGAGGCTTGGCCCTAAGTTTATGGTCAACATGATTGACTATAAATAATGTCTACTATATGTTTGTCGAATGCCCAGAAAAGGCGGGTTCAGCGACATAGCCTTTCCGGCGCTTCTGCGCGCAGCCCGCGCTACGTACGGATCAGCCATCCATGAGGCGTTAATTGACGCCGGCCATGACGACGTGCCGCGCAATGGTATCTACGTGATTGGAGCCATCGCCCGGACCGCGGCGCCGCTTAGTCAGATCATCAGTGAACTTGGAATCTCCAAGCAAGCGGCAGGACAACTTGTCGATACGCTTGTAATGCGCGGTTATCTCCACCGGTCTGTGGATACTAAGGACCGCCGACGGCTGACAATTAGGCTTACCGAGAGAGGTCGCGCTGTTGCCTCAGTGTCCAAGTCAGCAATCGAACGATTGGACGCTGAATTCGGGAAAAAAGCGGGTAGCGAACATTTCAAGCACACCCGCGCGACGCTTGCCATCATTGCTGAAGGCGGCCGAACCAAAAAGTCGAAGTCATGATAACGGGTATTCCGAGTAGAACCGCTCAGAGCGTGGCTATCCGCCGAGCCGAGCACCAGTTGTTCGACTTTCCGCACGTGTTGCACGACCCTGTCGCCCCATGGATCATCGGGCCAAATGCCGCAATGTCGATGATGCTTAGCGGGTTGGCCGCATATCTTCCTGAGGCGCGCTACTTGCGCGCTTTCATGGTCGCCCGAAGTCGATACGCTGAAGACCAACTCGCGAGGGCGATAGCAACGGGAACCTCTCAATACGTTATTTTGGGGGCCGGCTTGGATACCTTCGCATATCGCAGCCCTTATGCGGGTTCTGATTTGAGAGTATTCGAAGTCGACCATCCCGACACACAGGCATGGAAACGACGTCGTTTGGCTTTGACGGCAATACGCGAGCCTTATCCTGTCACTTTCGTTCCCGTAGATTTCCAACATCAAAAACTAGAAATGGAATTGGAAAAGTCGGGATTCAAGCTTAAAGAGCCGGCCTTCTTTTCGTGGCTGGGAGTGACGCCGTACCTATCAAGTGAAACGGTTATGGCGACTTTCGCTATGGTCCATTCGCTTTGTTCAGACAATGCAATCGCGTTCGATTACGCGCGACCGCGTAAGGGATTGTCTCAAGTCGAGAAGTTTTCGTTTGACGCTCTAAGCGGCCGAGTGGCTCGGGCCGGTGAGCCATTCCTCAGTTTCTTTGATCCCAGAGTTTTGGCAAATGCCCTAAAAGAAATTGGCTTTCACCGGGTGGAGCATCCCACGACGGATCAGATCAACACCCTCTATTTTCGTAATCGCTTCGATGGTTTTAGTGTCCGCGGTCGCCTTGGCGGATTGATGTGCGCGTATTAGGGGCCGAATCCATTAGACAAAATCTGTGACTCATTTCTGCGAGTTAGAGCGTACTCGCGTGGGATGATGAACTCTGATCTCCATAAATCGTGTCGGGACGCTGCAAACGTAATGAGTCCTGACCCTAGTTCTCAACGAAGCGGCTTCAGTTTCCGATATATTTTGCAACTGCGTTTCTCAACGTCCCGGCACTGCGCTCCAGGGCGCTCTTCTCCTCGCTGGACATTTCCGGCCAGAGTACCTCGCTGACGCCGGCCTTTCCAACGACGCTGGGCAGAGAGATGGTGACGCCATAGTGCGAGCTGTAAGAGCCAACAGGGATCACCGCCCGCTCGTCTCCGAGCACCACCTCGGCAACACGGGCCGCAACCATGCCGATACCGTATTGGCTGGCGCCGATTCCTTCGATGATCGAGATATTGGCGAAGCGCACATCCTGCTCGACCGCCTCGCGGAACTCGGCCAATGCGATCCCGCGTGCGGCGAGCATATCCTCGACTCGCATGCCGCCAACCCGCGCCGAGGACCATAGGAATACGCTCGAAGTGCCGTGCTCGCCAACGACATATGCGTCGACGCATGCAGGGCTCACGTTCAGCCGCCCAGCCAAGTGCACGCGAAAGCGCAGGCTGTCCAGATAGGTGCTGGTACTAAGCACGCGATCATGGCGCGCAAGATGCCGGGCGATGTCTACAAGCGGCTCCGGCGGATCGGTGGCGACGAGGATCGCGGCCTCTGGAGCGGCATGGACAAGGCTAGGTACAATGTCCTCGAACACTTTCGCGTTGGCTTCAAGCAGGCGCAGACGCCCAAGCGGATCGTTGCGGTTTATCGCGCCGCCCGCCTTTTCGTTGACGCCGGCGGCGATGATTACCATACCCGCGCCTGCCAAATCCCCATAGCCGCCGTCCGCGATCCTTACCAACGGGGAAAGCGGCACCCCGTAATGCATGTCGCCTGCAACGGCCTTGGCCCGGGCGCGATCGCGGTCGATCAAGACAAGTTCCCGGGCGCGCGCACGCAGCGCGATCGCCATCGCAGTCGCGGCTCCAACTGCACCAACACCGATAATTCCGGCTTTCATCGTTTGCTCCTTTCCAGTCTGCTGGCAAGCTCTGCAAGCCCCAGTGCAAACACTACCGCTGCCGCTGGCATCCAAATTAGTGCCCGGAAGTGATGTGAAATGAGGATCGCGGCGAGAAAAGCGCCGCAACCGTAGGCGGCGAATGCTGCAAGGTGAGGCCGGATCTGCGCGAGCCGCCGCGAGCCTTCGCGGGGGCTACTCAGGGCGGCGGTTATGGACATTACGGCGCGGACCAGCAGGCTCGTGAAGACAATGGTATTGATGCCTGAGACTACGCTGCCCGCTGCAACGGCCTGGATGCCCATGCTGAGGGCTGACAGTAGGATAACCGTGTAAACAGCTATGCCTTGAACTGGGTCAGGGCTCGTGTACCAAAGCGCCGCAGCGGCGGTCAGGAAGACGAGTTCGAGCATAAGGAGCCGTCTGAAACGGCGCCGGCCGTCCAAGCGAGCCTGCCAAGCTGCGTTAAGCCTGGCGGCCAGCGCAACGCCAAGCGAAAAGCCAAGGAGCGCCGTTAGCCCGCGGGACGCGCCAAGCAGCTTGCCTTGGGCGAGCTCAATGGCCAGCAGCGCGGTATTCCCGGTCATGGCTGAGGTGAACAGATTGCCGAGCTTCAAGAAGCTCAGGACGTCGGTGCATCCAGATGCCAGCGACAATGCGGCCAAACCGCCATTGAGATAGCTCGCTTCGAACTCTTCGGAAGCTGGCTTCATCGGTCCAGATCTCCGGCCCTCCGCGGCTGTTTTTAGTGTCAACCAGAGTGCCTGATGGTACTGAACACCGGCCCGCCGGCAGAGGTCCCGAGGGGTCCTGAGCCGCATCGTTACGCTCAGGCAAGGCCCGCAAGGAACTTACGGGCGGCCAGCGCATTTACCTGCCACCCCGTTCGGCCGAGCTTGGCTCTTGCGCCTTGACCGGCCCTCTCTAACTCTGGAATGTCCGCCCGGCAACCGAAGCAGGAAAAGCCGTAGGCGCAGCCGGCGCCTCTTGAGAAGAGTAGCACAATGGCTAGCGACCGTTCGATCCCCATAGGCCAGAGAATCCAAATCCTTGAATGCTCTCAGCGGCACGAGGCCACTCCGCCTGGCCCTTGCGCGATGGTGGTTTTTGGCGCCAGCGGCGACCTGACCGCGCGACTACTCGTGCCCGCACTCTACAACCTATCGCGCAGCCGCTTGCTGCCGGAGAAATTCGCGCTCATCGGCGTGGCCAGATCGGAAGCAACGACAGAAAGCTGGCGGGATGACCTCTACAAGAAGCTCAAAGGCTATACCCGCAGCGCCTCGGAATCCGAGGGCGGCCGCATCGACGAGGAGGCGTGGAACCGGCTCGCGGAGAAGATGACTTACGTCCGGGGAGACCTGACCAAGCCCGAGCTTTACGATAGGCTTCGCGGTGCTTTAGCCGAAGCGGATGAGACCCATGGCACAGCAGGCAACGCCATTTTCTATCTTGCCGTCGCCGAACGGTTCTTTTGTTCCACCGTCGAACATCTTTCCAAGGCCGGGCTGACCGTTCAGCCAAAGGACGAGCACGGCAAGCATAAATACTGGCGGCGCGTTGTGTTTGAGAAGCCGTTCGGTCACAGCCTCGAGTCGGCGCGCGCCCTGAACGCCCGTGTCCTGCGCGTCCTGAGCGAGGACCAGATCTTCCGGATCGATCATTTCCTCGGCAAGGAGACCGTCCAGAACATCATGGCGCTCCGCTTCGGCAACGGCATGTTTGAACCAATCTGGAACCGCGACCGGGTGGACCATGTACAGATTACGGTTGCGGAAACGGTTGGCGTAGAGCGGCGCGGGGATTTCTACGAGGCGACCGGCGCGCTCCGCGACATGGTACCCAATCATGTTTTCGCACTGGTCTCCATGGTGGCGATGGAACCCCCCGTGGGTTTCGACGCCGCCTCGATCCGGGAGAAGAAGGCTGAAGTATTTGCAGCGATGCGGCCCATCAGTGCGCTCTACGCGGTGCGAGGCCAATATGGCGCGGGCACGGTGCTTGGCAAATATGTAAAGCCATACCGGGAGGAGCCGGACGTCGCGCCCGATTCTAACGTCGAAACCTACGTCGCGATGCAACTCGAAATCGACAACTGGCGCTGGGCCGGGGTGCCCTTCTACTTCCGTACCGGCAAGCATATGCCGCAGCGCAAGACGGAGATCGCGATCCGGTTCAAGCAGGCGCCGTTCAGTCAATTTCGCGACACACCTGTCGCGTGCCTGCCGGATAACTGGCTGATCATTTCCATTGCGCCGGACGAAGGGATATCGCTGCAATTTGCCGTCAAGCGCCCGGGCCCGCTGATGGACCTGGCCGGGGTGAGGATGGACTTTCACGTGAACGACTGGTTCCCAAAGGAGCCCAATGTCGGATATGAGACGCTGATCTACGACGTGATGAGGGGCGACCCAACATTGTTCATGCGCGCAGACATGGTCGAGCAGGCTTGGCGCGTCGTGCAGCCGGTCCTCGACGCATGGGCGGCAGCGCCGGGGGATGTGCGCGTCTATCCGTCAGGGAGTGACGGGCCGCTGGAGGCGGACGGCCTCATTGCGCGCGGCGGCGGCCGGACCTGGCGGCCGGTAAGGGAGCCGGCTGAGCCGGAGCGATGAAAGAGCATCGGAGAGTGGTTTAATCCGCGGCCAGTTCCAGCATGATCTCGTTCCGGCGCAATAAGGGCAGCGTCCAAGGCGGATTATAAAAGGCGAGAACGGGCTCGCCGATGACCTTGAGCTTGCGGACGGCCGCATATCGGTGAAGCTCAGCGGTTTTGGTTTCGATGAGCCGGGCGTTCGCGTTCCCTAAAAAGCGAATGGCAACCATCCGCTTCGCCGGCACGCGCACCAACTTGACGCGCGCATCGTCTGGAGCTGGCAAGGAACCGTACCACCCAGCGATTCCCCTCCACCTGCTGCGTGACGGGCGCGGTCATGGCTATGGTTTGACGCTGTTGCTGGACGGGCGCGGTCATACCGATTTTAGTTTTCGGCTTGTTTGCACCGAAGATGTACGCCGCTATCACCCGGAAGCCTTCGTTTATCGCGGCTTTGCGCGCGCCCTTGGTTTCGGTTTCGGCGGCAATCATCGGGGCGTAAGAACGGACCTCGATCGATCCTTCTGAGGCGTCAAGCCGATATTTTGGCCGCTCGACGCGGCTCATGATGGCGCCAACAGAGGCGGCCGCAGCGAAAAGCAAAGCAAACGCGCCCAATAGCATCCACAGTATCATTCTTACCCTCCCAGCTGCGAAGGCCCCGAACGTTCATGGAAAAGGATGGTGGACACGACAGGGATCGAACCTGTGACCCTTCGCGTGTGAAGCGAATGCTCTACCGCTGAGCTACGTGTCCCGCCTGCTCATCGGATATATCTACGGGCCGCGCCTGCGTTCTGTCAACATCGGCCCCGGCGCGGGCGTGCGGACTGCAGCCGGGAGAAGGCTCAGCGGCGGGGTCGTAGCCGGTAATCAGCCGGGCGCCGCTTTGAAAGGTGACGTAATACCAAAGCCAGCTCATCATGACGGCCACGCGATTCCTGACGCCGATGAGAAAAAAGATGTGGGCCGCGCCCCAAAACAGCCAGCCGATAAAGCCCGTCAGGCTGAACCGGCCGATGTGCACCACCGCCGCGCCGCGGCCGATCACCGCCAGATCGCCCTCGTGGCGATAGCGGAACGGCTTGACCTGCTTCCCCGCCAAATCCGCCGCTATTTTATTGCCAGCGTAGTTGCCCATCTGCTTTGCCGCAGGCGCGATCCCTGGAACCGGCACACCGGACGGCCCCCGGACGGCTGCCACGTCTCCCGCTACGAAGACGAAAGGCAAGCCCGGCAGCGATAGCTCCTCCGTTACCTCGACACGCCCGGCTCTATCGGCCTTAACGCCGAGCCACTCCGCGGCTGGCGATGCAACCACCCCCGCCGCCCAAATGATTGTGGCGGCTTCGATAAAACCCTTTGCCGTTTCAACCCCGTTTGCGGTGCACGCCGTAACCATCGTCGACGTTTCGACCTGCACGCCCATGCGTTCGAGCGCGCGCTTGGCATAGTCCGATAGCTTCGACGGCAGCGCGGGCAGGATGCGCGGACCGCCTTCTACCAGCATGATCGTTGCTTCCTTGGCGTTGATATGCCTGAAATCCGGCTGCAGCGAGCCTCGTGCGATGGCAGCGATGGCGCCCGCCATCTCTACGCCGGTCGGGCCTCCGCCAACGATCACGAACGTCATGAACCGTTTGCGTTCCTCCTCCGTTTGGGCCAGTTCCGCCTTCTCGAAGCCAAGGAGGATGGTTCGCCGGATCGCCGTTCCATCTTCAATCGTCTTGAGGCCTGGAGCAACGGCCTCCCAATCGGGATGCCCGAAGTAGTAGTGCGTCGCCCCAGCCGCGAGGATGAGATAATCGAAGGGGAACGCCCTCCCATCCGCGAAAACGAACTTCGAGTTGACATCCACGCCTGTGACTGTCGCGAGCAGGACCGTTACGTTCTTCTGGTCGCGGAACAGCGTGCGGATCGGCCAGGCAATGTCGGCCGGAGAAAGCGTCGCGGTTGCCACCTGGTATAGAAGCGGCTGGAAGCAGTGGTAGTTGTGGCGGTCGATTATGGTGATATCGGCTGGAGCACTTCTGAGTGCGCGAGCGGCGCTTAGCCCAGCGAACCCCGCGCCCACGATTACCACCTTGGCATTCGCGGTGGGACCGCCAGCGCCGGCGCGATTTTTGAGGCCGGGCAAAGGAAGCCTCCGGGGAGGAATCGCGGGGTAAAGGCGATCGCCCGAAGGCGTGCCCCCTTGCGAGCGCTCCCCGCCGGGATGGTCCTGACGCTTCTCGTCACTCATGTTTGGGAAATGCCGCTCCGGCCAACCCGTTCCCAGGCCAAGCCCATCCCGCCGCCGCCCTAAGCTTCATTGCAGAAAAGCTTTGCAGCCCGGCCATGCCTTTTTGTGTGTCTGCAACGGCGCAGCAGGATTTTCTCTCCCGCTCCCATTTTGGAATAGTTTTTCGTTCTATGGAGCGCTTTCCAAGACCATTCGAACTTATTTCTAATGATGACCCTCTTTCCTCTTGCGATTTTGTTCCTTTCCGCCAAAATCCTAGCAACACGAATGGTTCAGCGGGACGGGCGGGAAGCTATGGTATCACCACTTCAACAGAAACTTAGGGTCGCCGGCCCGGTAGTCATTACAGCCAACAGGCTTTCGGACGGCGCCGTCGTTCATCGCGCCAAATCCGGGCAGTGGACGGAAAAGCTTTCGGCGGCACAAATTTTATGGACCGCGGCAGAGGCGCAGCGTGCCCTTGCCGAGGCGCAGTCCGACGCGCTTGCGGCCGTCGGAGCCTATACGGCGCCCATCGATGCGAGCAAGGCCAGCGCCGAGCCCGGCAATTTGCGCGAATACATCCGGGCATGCGGCCCGACCTTCGCGCTCCCGTGTGACGTTCCGGAAAGGGTCGCGGCTTAAGCTATACCCCTCACCCCTGCCCTCTCCCGCAAGGGGAGAGGGAGAAGGTCGCTGCGGTTGAGAAGGCGTTCCCTCTCCCCTTGCGGAAGAGGGACAGGGTGAGGGGAGCTTCTTACACAGATAAGAGCATCCTGGAATGTATATTTACGACGAATTCGACAGCACCTTCGTCGCGGAGCGGGCGGCGCAATTCCGCGATCAAGTTGCGCGGCGGCTTTCAGGCGCTCTGAACGAAGATGAGTTCAAGCCGCTTCGCCTCATGAACGGCGTCTACCTGCAGCTGCATGCTTATATGCTGCGGATCGCCATCCCTTACGGCACGCTTTCCTCGAACCAGCTTCGCAAGCTAGCCCATGTCGCCCGTGTTTACGACCGCGGCTACGGTCATTTCACCACGCGCCAAAATCTTCAGCTTAACTGGATCAAGCTCTCGGACGTGCCGGACGCGCTCGAAGAGCTGGCAACGGCCGGCATCCACGCGATCCAAACCTCTGGCAATTGCATCCGCAACATCACCACCGATCAATGGGCGGGCGTCGCGCCGGACGAGATCGAAGACCCGCGCATCTGGGCCGAGATCCTTCGCCAGTGGTCCACGCTTCACCCGGAGTTTTCGTTTCTGCCGCGAAAATTCAAAATTGCGATCACAGGCGCCCCGCACGATCGCGCCGCGGTGAAAGTCCACGATATTGGCTTGCGCATGATCCCCGGACGCGGCGGGCCAAACCGGCTTCGAGGTCTCCGTAGGCGGCGGGCTTGGGCGGACGCCCTTTATTGGGAAAGTGATCCGCGAATTCCTGCCCAAGCAGGATCTGCTCAGCTACCTCGAAGCCGTTTTGCGGATTTATAACGTCTATGGCCGGCGCGACAATATCTACAAGGCCCGTATCAAAATCTTGGTGCACGATCTTGGCGTGGAGCGCCTTGCCGCGGAAGTTGAGAACGAGTGGGCGCAAATCAAGGACAGCTATCTGAAGCTCGATCCCGCGCTGGTTGCCGATATCCGCTCCCGTTTTGTCTATCCGGACTATGAGGAGCTTGAGGACGAGCCGGATGTGCTCAAGACAGCGCTCAAGGCAAATCCCCGCTTTGCGCTCTGGCATCAAAGATCGGCCGCAAAACATAAAGTCCCGGGCTATGCGATTGTGACGCTGTCGCTGAAACCCATCGGCAAGCCGCCGGGCGATGCGACATCCGGGCAGATGGAGACCATCGCGGACCTTGCAGACCGCTACAGCTTTGGCGAGATCCGCGTTGGCCATGAGCAGAACCTCGTCTTTCCGCATGTGCGCCAGCAGGAACTGCCGGCTCTCTGGAAGCAGCTCGAATCGATTGGCGTTGCCACGCCCAATGCGGGCCTCGTTACGGACATCATCGCCTGCCCCGGCCTCGATTATTGCAGCCTTGCCAATGCGCGCTCGATCCCCATTGCCATGGAGATCGCGGAGCGCTTTGCCTTGAACGGAAAGGCGCTAGCCATCGGCCGGCTCCACATCAACATCTCGGGCTGCATCAACGCCTGCGGCCACCATCATATCGGGCATATCGGCATTCTCGGCGTGGAGAAGAACGGCCGGGAGTTTTATCAGATCACGCTTGGCGGCAAGGCCGATGAGGATGCAACGCTGGGCCAGCTTATCGGGCCTGCCATCCCCTACGAAGAGGTAGCGGGAACCGTAGAGCGTATCGTCAGCCGCTATCTCGATCTGCGCCTGAACGTTAACGAGCTTTTCATCGACACAGTGAAGCGGCTTGGCGTGGCGCCGTTCAGGGAGGCGCTGCATGCGGTACATTAAGGACGGTGCGGCCGCGGCCGATCCATGGGTCTATGTGGAAGGCGATGAGCCCGTGCCGCCGGACTTGCCCGCAATCGTGTCTCCCGATTGGCTCTTTGCCGCGGGGCGGGGTGCCGCGGCAGGCCGGAGCGCACATTTGGGCGTCGCCTGGCCTAACGACAGGCTGGAGAGCGAGCTTGAGCCCTACCTTTCACTGCTTTCGTTGATTGCGCTTGAGTTTCCGGTGTTCCGCGACGGCCGCGCCTATACGCAGGCGCGCCGCCTCCGCGAGCGTTATGGTTTCAAGGGCGAAATCCGGGCCACTGGCGACGTGCTTCGGGATCAATTTCTGTTCATGGTCCGCGCAGGCTTCAACGCGTTCGAGGTGAAAAAAGCCGCGGATGCGGAGGCTTTCACTAAGGCGTTAGGCGAAATCGGCTTGAGCTATCAACCCGCAGGCAGCGAGTCGCCAGCCTTCCGCGCAAGGCTCCCCTTTACGTTCTCCGCGTAAATGAGGGCGGCATTGGCCGCAATCACCGTTCCGCCCCCGATGTAAAGGCCGATGCCCGGCACGTCGCCAAAGACGATGTAGCCCGCCAGCGCGCCGTAAGTGAGCTGCAGGAATTGCGGCGGGCTCGTTAAGGCCACCGGCGCCAGGCGTAACGCGGCCGCAAGCAGGATTTGCGCCGGGACGAAAAGAGCACCGCCCAGCACCATGAGCGCGAAATCGTGCAGCTCCATCGGCTTATACACGAACGGGGTTATTGCGAGCGCTCCGAGCGCCAGCGCCGCGCTGGCGCTGATGGCGGCCATTTCCGGCGTCTCGCTTTCCCCCATTTTGCGCAAGACCACCAAGCCGCCCGCAAGCAGGATCACCCCGGCAAGGGCCACGAGCGCCCAAAGATTTACGCCCCTGTCCGGCCGCATCGCGATCAGCACCCCGATGAAATTCACGGCGAGCACAGGCCAAATATGCGCGGCGGCGCGCTCTTTGAGAAAGAACCCCGCCTTCAGCACGGTAAGCGCCGGCATGCAGAAAACGATGACATAAAACTCGGCCAGCGACAGATGCGGTATCGCGAGGAAGGCCAGCGATTGGCCGAGGACCAGCAAACCCCCGCGCCACAGGTGCAGATGCGGCCGGCGCACGCGAAGTGCGGTGCGCTCCGGCCGGTTCCGGTCTCTGAGCAGCGCAAACGGCACAAGGAGCGCGGTCGCGGTGACGAATTCCACGCCCATGATTTGAAAGACGGAATAGCTGCCGGAGAGGAACTTGCTCATTGTATCGAAGCAAGTGAAAAACAAAAACGCGGCCGCCGAAAGCAGCATACCGGAAAGGGGCGCGGAACGCGTCATGGCTTTGCCGTTTTGTCTTTCTGCGGGCCCGCTGCATCAAAGCCGCGTGAGGTGCGAGGACGCAGAGCCCGCTATCCGTTATAACTGTCTTGGTTATCAACCTTTCGGGAGAGCGCCGCATGCACCTTAACCCATACCTTGTTTTCGAAGGAAATTGCGAGGAAGCCTTCAAGTTCTACGAGAAAACGCTCGGAGGCAAAATCAAAGCCATGCTGACGTACGAGGGTTCGCCAATGGCGAAGCAGATGCCGGAGGAGTGGCAGAAAAAGATTATGCACGTAACCCTTGAAATTGGCGATCAGCTCTTAATGGGCTCCGACGCGCGCGGGGAGCATTACCATAAACCGCAAGGGTTCTCAGTCTCGCTGAGCGTTAAGAGGATCGCGGAGGCGGAGCGCATTTTCGGCGCGTTCGAAGAGGGCGGGCAAGTGCGCATGCCCTTGCAGCAGACCTTCTGGGCCGCCCGTTTCGGCATGGCCGTGGACCGGTTCGGCACCCCGTGGATGATCAATTGCGAAAAGGAAGGGCAAGAGGGCGTGTGATCGACGGCGCCGATAATTTGTACCAAGGGCATTAGCCCGGACGCCTTTGTTGTCGATCCCGCGAAGGCGGGAGCCCAGTAATCGAGACCGTAAAGTCTCGCGAATTCGTGAAACAGCTCAGCGTTTACTGGGTCCCCCCTTCCGCGAGGACGGCGCGGGAGCGGCCGAGACCCTTAGTTCCATCGGAGTAAAACAGCGATGTTATACGTGATAAGGGAGCCAAGATAGGCAAGGCCCAGCATATAGCCGAAGGTCAGCGCCATAAATCGCCAGCTGCCCGTTTCGCGCCGGATTACGGCCAGCGTCGATGCGCATTGCGGCGCAAAGATATACCAGACAAGAACCGAAAGCGCCGTTGCCAAGCTCCAATGCTGCGCGAGGGCTTGGCCGATCTGCGAACCTGCCTCCTTGCCGCCTTCGATAGCATAGACCGTCCCGAGCGACGCCACGGCGACCTCGCGCGCAGCCATTCCCGGAATCAGGGCGACGCTGATCTGCCAGTTGAAACCGATCGGAGCAAGCACCGGCTGCAAGAGATGTCCAAACCACGCTGCCAGGCTGTAATCGATTGCAGGCCCGCCCGCGCCAGCTGGCGGTTGGGGGAAGGAAGCCAGGAACCAGATCAGGACCATCATGGCAAAAATGGTCGTGCCGGCCCGATGCAGGAACATCTTGGCCCTTGCGTAGAGGCCGATGGCGATAGAGCGCATCCGCGGCAGCTTGTAATCGGGTAATTCGAGCATAAACGGCGGCGTTGGATGCTCGCGCCAAAGGAAGAACTTGGCGGCGGCGGACACGCAAAGGGCGGTGAAGATGCCGGCGGCAAAGAGACCGAACATCACGAGGCCTTGCAGGTTCGCGAAACCCCACACGGTCCGGGCGGGAATGAAGGCCGAGATGATGAGGGTGTAGACGGGGATGCGCGCCGAGCACGTCATCAAAGGCGCGACGAGAATGGTCGTGAGACGGTCGCGGCGGCTATCGATCACGCGGGTGGCCATGATGCCAGGAATGGCGCAGGCAAAGCTCGACAGCAGCGGGATGAAGGCGCGGCCGTGAAGCCCCACGTTCCCCATGATGCGATCCATGAGGAAGGCCGCGCGCGCCATATAGCCGAAATCTTCCAGCAGCAGGATAAACAAGAACAGGATCAAAATCTGCGGCAGAAAGACAACCACGCTGCCCACGCCGGAAATGATGCCGTTTTCGACGAAGCTCTGCAGCATGCCCGGAGGCAGCGCTGTGTGCACCTTGCCGCCGAGCGTATCGAAGACGCCGGAAAGGAGCTGCATCGGCGGCTGCGCCCAGGTGAACACGGCCTGGAACATCGTAAACATGATTACGAACAGGACGATGAGGCCGCCAACCGGATGGAGAAGCACCGCGTCGAGCCGGGCCGTCAGCGTATCGGGGGCCGGCGGCTTGCCCACGGCTGCGCCGATGATCCGGTCGGCCTCTCTCTGTGCCGCTCGCAGCTCGCTCGTGCTGGGCGGCTTCCAGGTGTAGCCGCCGTGGCTGGCAGGCGCGTCTGCGGCTAGATCGTCGAGCCGGCGCAAGAGATCGTCGATGCCGCCACGGCGAACCGCGGCGGCTGTCGTTACCGGAATTCCCAGTTCCCGGGACAGCCCCGCAACATCGATTGCGATGCCGCGGCGGTTGGCAATATCGATCATATTCAAGACGAGGAGAAGCGGCTTACCGAGGCGCTTGAGCTCAATGACGAGCCGCATCGCAAGCCTCAGATTCGTTGCGTCCGCCACGCAAAGTAAAAGGTCCGGCGGCGTCTCCGAATGCAAGCGGCCGAGAACGAAATCGCGCGTTACTTCTTCGTCCGGGCTACGCGCACGCAGCGAATAAGTGCCGGGCAGATCGATGACGTTAATAGCGTGGCCCGCCGGTGTGCTGAACAGGCCGCTTTTCCGTTCGACGGTCACGCCGGGGTAGTTCGCGACTTTCTGCCTGCTGCCCGTCAATGCGTTGAAGAGAGCGGTTTTCCCGCTATTGGGCGTCCCGATTAACGCATAGTGGCGAATGCATAAGTCCGTGCTAACCGTCATGAAATGTCAGCCGCTTCCACCAGAATTGCCATGGCTTCGCGGCGCCGGATCGCCACGGTGCTATCGTTGACCCGCACTGCGATCGGATCGCGGCCGAACAAGCCCTCATGCAAAATTTCGACATCGGCTCCCTCGGTGAACCCGAGCTCGATCAGGCGGCGCTCAAGTTCGCCCTCGGGCAGGCCGCAGTGATCGGCCAGCACCCTGATGGCATGAACGCGGCCTCGATAACCGCGTTTCGATTGGCCAAGCGCCGCTGTGGCCCGGTGCGACCGGGCCTGGTGATCGTGAGACATTCCGATTCCTAAGGACGTTAAACTTAGGCCGAAATCTGAGCCTTAGTGCGTCCTCCGTCAAGAAAAAAGCTCGCTGGCGCAACAACTTAGAACGGTTTTAAGGTGTGCCACCCCGGCTCGATTCGGAAGCGCTAAGCTGAAGAAACCACTGCGATTTTAGTCTTTTGGCGGGTAGGCAGCCGGCTTCGTTTCGGGCCGCGCTACAGCCTTTTGGAGGAGGGGTCTCCCGATGCGTGAGATACGGCGATGATCCCAACTAGGGCTTGTTGAGATTCAGGATTCACAAAAGCGATCTATGAAAAGCTCCTTTGCAGATGCGGAGCTTGAATCAGTGTTCGCCGCGTTTGTGAAGGAATTCAGTTCGCGCGTCCCCGAACGTGGCGGGAAGGCATTCGGAGCTTTACGGGACAAATTTGCGAATTCCAATGCAGGGCGATATATCCCTTATCTAAAGCTATTGGGAAGATCGCCATGTGGAAGCGCTTCATTGAATGGTGCCAGGTTCTATCTCTAATTGTTGCAGTGCTGGCCATAGTGACAGCCAATTCATCATCAACCGCACTTAGCAATACGCTGTCCTTCATTCCAGGCTTGATAACACGAAATTCTGGAATATTAGCTTGGGTATTCGGCTATCTATCCTTTGGACTATGGGCATGGCTACGTTTCCGTGCATATGACCATGTGTTTTATAAAAAGCCACCTGGTGATGCATCGGATGGCGAAAATAAAAATCAAAAAGTCGTTGCCGATACATGGTTTCAGCATGCGACTTTCTATGTTGCCTTCGGCAAATGGCCGGACCCTAGCAAGCCAGTTTTTAAATTGCCAAACTCTCAAGTTCCAACCGAAGAAAATATCGAACTGTTGGATACATTGAAGGACATGCATCAAAAGGCTTTCGATGGGGAACTGTCGGTGTGGGGCAAGCGCCCCATGACAGTGACAAGCTTAGCGGTTCCCAATGCGCTTTTTAAGCCGATACCGAAGGAAGAATGGGATAAGCACAGAGTAGAATATATGGATTTAATTAACCCAGATGAGCCTAGCCGAGTACATACTTCAATAGATTTTGTTCAGATCAATAACGCATGGTGCGAACTTAAAGTAAGCCGCGCGCAAGTCGAAGGATTGTGGCCTATAAAGCAAAAAACATGGCCCAATTTTTCTAAATGGGATGCTATAGATATTTTCAAATTATATGAAGCGGCGGCGCTGTGGCACGATCAGGAACCAAGTCTGCCACTTAGCAGTAGAGCTACACTTATTTTCAATCGCCTTCGCCGTGGAATATACAATCAAGAAATTTCGCCATACATGGAACTTCGGGAGGCGGTCACGTCAGCCGTAACCCAACACTCCGGCGATAAGTTTAGCCTCGATGATGCCGTAACGGTTGACACACAGGTTAAGCGCGCGGAACTAATTAAATATGCAAAAAAGCACGAAGAACGCCCCAAGTTTCTTTTTCCAGGCGCAAGGGCGTAACGAAGCAAACGCAATACGGCATGGGTTAGGTATTGCGCGTTAAGGGGGATACACATGCTAACGAGCGATCAGAGTATCCGGGCGGAACGCTTGAAGGGGGAGCTAAAGCTGATAGAAGAAGCCCCGTCATTAAGACGCATAAATGGTATTGGTTTCTGCCTCTTAGGAACCATGAAGGATGAAATACTATCCCCCAAAGTGATTAAAATGTATTGGTTTACAGCTTTTTGGATTCCACTTTTTCCATTATGCGTATATTTAGTCTCTGGTGCTGCCGGAGACGCGTACAGGGTCTTTGCGAAGATGGAATTGCTCCCGTTCCATTCGATTTACAGGGGCAAACTTGGCAAGTTTTATGGGAGCGTTTTTCTGGAGAGCGTACTATGGCTTGCTGTCGTGATCGTAGCGCTCTCTGCAGCTTTGTTAGCCCGATACGCAATCCACTCTATGAGGCATTAAAGTAATTGTCGGTCCCATTCCCCAAGCTGGCTCGCTGCTCAGGTTCATCACCAAGGGGAAATGGTGCGGTCGAGAAGACTCGAACTTCCACGGGTTGCCCCACTAGCACCTCAAGCTAGCGCGTCTACCGTTCCGCCACGACCGCAACGCCTGGCAATTTAACCGGCTGAGCGATTTGTCTAACAGAAGATTCCAGGGCGCACAACCAAAACGCGCCAGCCAGCGCGCGTCTCCCAGGCCAAAGCAGAATTGCAGGGTTGCACCCGGCGCGGCTATTCTTTCCTTGAACTCCGCCAGGAATGGGGCATAAGACCCCAATCCCTCCGCTTAGGTTTGTTCCCATGAAAGAAGTCGTCGCCGAACTCGAACGCCGCCGCTCCGAGGCCCGCCTTGGCGGCGGCATCAAGCGCATCGAAGCCCAGCACAAGCGCGGCAAGCTGACCGCCCGCGAGCGCCTCCAGCTCCTCCTCGATGACGGGTCGTTCGAGGAATACGATATGTTCGTGGAGCATCGCTGCATCGACTTCGGCATGGAGCAAAGCAAAATCCCGGGCGACGGCGTGGTCACGGGCTGGGGCACGATCAACGGCCGGGTGACGTACGTTTTCGCGAAGGACTTCACGGTGTTCGGCGGCTCGCTCTCCGAGGCGCACGCCATAAAAATCACCAAGGTTCAGGATATGGCGCTGCGCAATCGCGCGCCGATCATCGGGCTTTTCGACGCGGGCGGCGCGCGCATCCAGGAGGGCGTGGCAGCTCTCGGCGGCTATGGCGAGGTGTTCCAGCGCAACGTGCTGGCCAGCGGGGTGATCCCGCAGATCTCTGTCATCATGGGGCCGTGCGCCGGCGGCGACGTCTATTCGCCGGCCATGACCGATTTCATCTTCATGGTGCGCGACACCTCCTACATGTTCGTGACCGGGCCCGATGTGGTGAAGACGGTGACGAACGAAGAGGTCACGGCCGAAGAGCTTGGCGGCGCCAGCGTGCACACCACGCGCTCCTCCATCGCCGACCGCGCCTTCGACAACGATGTCGAATGCCTCCTGCAAATGCGCCGGCTGATGGATTTCCTGCCCGAGAATAACATGGAGCCGGTGCCGCACCTGCCGACGCGGGACGACATCCGCCGGATCGACATGTCGCTCGACACGCTGATCCCGAACAATCCGAACCAGCCCTACGACATGAAGGAGCTGATCCTCAAGGTCGTGGACGAGGGCGATTTCTTCGAGATCCAAGGCGCTTACGCGAGGAACATCGTGACCGGCTTCGCGCGGCTCGGCGGCTCGACGGTCGGCATCGTCGCCAATCAGCCGATGGTTCTGGCCGGCGTGCTCGACAGCGACGCAAGCCGCAAGGCGGCCCGCTTCGTCCGCTTCTGCGACTGCTTCAATATCCCGCTCGTAACCTTCGTCGACGTGCCGGGCTTCCTGCCGGGCACCGCGCAGGAATATGGCGGGCTCATCAAGCACGGCGCCAAATTGCTGTTCGCCTTTGCCGAGGCGACAGTGCCGAAGGTCACCGTCATCACGCGCAAGGCTTATGGCGGCGCTTACGACGTTATGAGCTCCAAGCACATCCGCGGCGATGTGAACTATGCCTGGCCGTCGGCTGAAATCGCGGTGATGGGCGCCAAGGGCGCGGCCGAGATCCTCTACCGCTCCGAGCTCGGCGACAAGGATAAGATCGCGGCCCGCATCGAGGACTATCGAGAAACGCTTCGGCAACCCCTTCATCGCAGCGGAACGCGGCTATATCGACGAGGTCGATCGCGCCCTACAACACCCGCTACCGCGTGACGCGCGCACTCAACATGCTGCGCAACAAGCAGCAAGAGATGCCGTGGAAGAAGCACGATAACATCCCGCTTTAGAGCGGGATACCGCCCAAAAGCTGGACCTCCATACCGGGCAAGGCTCGCGCGGCGGCGGCAAGGCGCTTGTCCGCCGTCACAAGCGGCGCGCTCTCACGCCGCGCCAACGCGAGATAGAAGCAATCGTAAACAGGATGCGGGATCGAAAGCGACAGCTGGAAGGCATTGGCCAGCAGCTCTTCGAGAGGGAAGAGCCTGGCGAATGCCGCAGGCGCGCGGGACAGCATGGCTTTCGCAGAGTCTTCCGCGAGCTGGCCGACACGCACGTACTTCCAGAGCGCGCTCGCAATCTCAGCCAGAACGAGTTCTGGCGCGATCACCTCTATGCCCGGTCCTCCCAATGCACGGGCCTCTTCCCAGCCGTCCTGTTCGACGAACCATTTCACCGCTACGCTTGCGTCAACGACGAGCATTAACGGCTATCCCGGTCTTGCCTGATGAGATCTGTAGCATCCAGGCTTACGCGCCCAGCCTTTTCGCGCAGACGGTCAATCTCTGCCCAAAGTTCATCTTTGGGCGCCTTAGCCGCTTCGATCAGTATGTCGCGAACGGTCTGCTCCAGCGATTTGTCCGCCTTCAGCGCACGCGCCTTCAACCGCTCGATCACGCTGTCCTCAAGGTTGCGAACGAGGATCTGCCCCATGGCACCCGCTCCATGCTATCGTAGCGATAGCATAATGGACTTGCGGGCAAAGTCAAAGGCGGGGCAAGAAATGTAATGGCCGGTCCCCGAAAGGACCGGCGCTTCTTATTTCACGCCGACCATGACGTCCGACGACTTGATAATGGCGAAGGCTTCCATGCCTTCCTTCAACTTGAGCTCCTCCACCGCTTCGTTCGTGATCGACGAGGTGATGGTGGCCCCGTTCACGTCGATGATGACGTGCGAGGTTGTCGCACCTTTGATTACCTTCGTGATTTTGCCTTTAAGTGAATTTCTTGCGCTGATTTTCATCGGGGCCTCGAATCTCTGGGACAGCATGCTTTCGTTCAAGCTCGCGCATCCGGTCTCGTCACATATAAGTCGACGGCAGGAAACGCGAACGCTATATACGCGCAAATATACCACCTTGAACAATAGGAAATTGAATGAGCTTCCGATCGCACCTAATATCGGGTTTCGCGGCTGTTATCTTTTTTTCGGCCTCCCTTACGGGGCCTGGCGCTTTCGCGCAAGATAAAGGCGCAGTCATCGTTTTCGCCGCTGCGAGTTTGAAGAACGCGCTCGATAGCGCCGCTGCGGCCTGGCAGAAGGAGACAGGAACGGCGGTAAAAGCGAGCTACGCGGGCAGTTCCACGCTCGCAAAGCAGCTGGAAGAGGACGCGCCCGCCCAGATCTTCATCTCCGCCGACGAGGATTGGATGAATTATGTGGAGGGCAAGGGGCTGCTTAAACCGGGAAGCCGGTCCAATCTCCTCGGCAATCAGCTTGTGCTGATTGCGCCGAAGGACAGCAAGGTATCCTTGGAGTTGAAGCCCGGCGCCGATTTGGCCAAAGCATTGGGTGGAGGCCGCTTAGCCATGGGCCTCGTCAATAGCGTGCCGGCCGGGAAGTACGGCAAGGCGGCGCTTGAGAAACTTGGGCTGTGGGCAAGTGTTGCTAACTCGCTGGCTCAGGCCGAAAATGTGCGCGCCGCGCTGCTGCTCGTGTCGCGCGGCGAGGCCGCCCTCGGCGTGGTCTACCGGACCGATGCGGCCTCCGATCCATCCGTCAAGATTATCGCAACATTCCCCCCTGATTCGCATCTACCGATCATCTACCCCGCTGCACTTACCGCGAAGGAGGGGCCGGCAGCAGCGGCCTTCCTTGATTATATTAGGTCTGCAAAGGCCGCGCCCTTCTTTGAAGCGCAAGGCTTTACGGTGCTGGCGGAGAAGTGACCTTGAACGGCTGGCTGGCTCTCAGTCCCGATGAGCTGACTGCGATCAGGCTTAGCCTCCTGGTCGCCACCGTCGCGATGTTTGCAAGCCTTCCGTTCGGCTTGGCCATCTCCATGGTTCTTGCGCGGCGTGAGTTCTGGGGGAAATCGCTGCTGAACGGCATCGTGCATCTCCCGCTTGTGCTTCCGCCGGTCGTTACAGGCTACCTTCTCCTCATCACCTTCGGCAGAAAGGGGCCGGTTGGCGCTTTCCTCGACCACACTTTCGGCATCGTGTTCTCGTTCCGCTGGACCGGGGCCGCGCTCGCCTGCGCGGTGATGGGTTTCCCGCTGATGGTGCGCGCCATAAGGCTTTCCATCGAGAGCGTCGATAAGCGGCTTGAAGCGGCGGCGGGAACGCTCGGCGCGAGCCCGATCTGGGTGTTCCTCACCATAACGCTCCCGCTGATCGCGCCGGGCGATCATCGCCGGCATGATCCTTTCCTTCGCCAGATCCATGGGCGAATTCGGCGCAACCATCACCTTCGTCTCGAATATCCCCGGCGAAACGCAGACACTGCCCGCGGCCATCTATACGCTGACGCAAGTGCCGGGCGGCGATGCCGGCGCGCTCCGCCTTACCGCTATTTCCATCGTCATTTCGATGGCGGCCCTGTTGCTGTCGGAGCTTCTCGCGAGAAAGGCAGGCCGCAGCCTGCACCCGGCAACATGATCGAGGCCGACATCACGCACCGGCTCGGCCGCTTCACGCTCGACGCGAAATTCGCGGCCAGCGGCCGGATCATTGCGCTGTTCGGCCATTCCGGCTCCGGCAAGACCTCGCTCATCAATATCGTCGCCGGTTTGATCCGGCCCGATCGCGGGCGCATCGCCATCGACGGAACCGTGCTCATCGACACCGCCGCCGGCATCTTCCTGCCGCCCCACCGCCGCAAACTGGGCACCGTTTTCCAGGAGGGACGCCTCTTCCCGCATTTGAGCGTGCGCCAAAACCTGCTCTACGGGGCGTGGTTCGCCGGCGCGGCTCAAAAGGAGACAGACCTTCCCCGCGTTGCGGGCCTGCTTGGCATCGAACAGCTCTTGGGGCGCTACCCGGCGGCTCTTTCCGGCGGCGAAAAGCAGCGCGTCGCCATCGGCCGCGCGCTCCTCGCCTCGCCGGCGCTGCTCTTGATGGACGAGCCGCTGGCTTCGCTCGACGAGCCGCGCAAGCTCGAAATCATTCCCTATCTCGAACGCCTGCGCGACGAGGCCCGCATCCCGATCATCTATGTCAGCCATTCGGTCGCCGAAGTTGCAAGGCTTTCCGATACGCTCGTCATCCTAGAGGCGGGCAAGGTCCGCGCCGCGGGGCCGACCGTGGAACTGATGCAACGCCTGGACCTCATTCCCGCTTCGGCGCCGGACGAGGCTGGCGCACTCATCGAAGCCGTGGTGCAAAGCCACGATGCCGCCTATGGCCTTACTGCGCTCGTTTCGCGGGCGGGCACTTGGCGCGTGCCGCTGCTCGATGCGCCGCCCGGGCAAACGGTGCGGATGCAGATCAAGGCCCGGGACGTGATGATCGCCCTCACCCGCCCGGAGGCCATGAGCGCCCTGAATGTCATTCCGGCGACGGTTGCCGAGATCGGCCCGTTGGACGAGCCGGGCGTCGAAATCAGGCTCGATTGCGGCGGAGAGGCGCTCGTGGCCCGCCTGACGCGCTACTCCGTGGAGCGGCTTGCGCTGCGCATCGGCACGCCCGTGTTCGCTGTCGTCAAGTCTGTGTCTTTCGACCGCGCAAGCCTTGGCGCCGCATGGCGCAATATCCGGGTTGCCGATGCCGGCACGGGCGGCGGGTAGTGGAGCGCGCCGGCGATCCATCGCAGCATCAGTGGCTTATCCCGGATGACTTGCGGCGATACCGACCCAAGGCGGGGTCAGGAGCGGAGATCGCGTCGGAAAATTCGGGCGTCCGCGACACCTCGGCTTTCGGAAATGGCCTCCATCACGCGAAAATCTCGGGCCATCCTGATCGAGCCTTTCATGTAGAGTCTCGCCTGTGACGCTCGATGCCACCGCCGATCATTGCAATATTATTACAAGAGCCGACCCGTAATATTAACGGTATTACAACATCCTCTCGACTTCCGGCTTTGGCTGTGTCAAAGGGAACTCAGCGTAGAAGCAGGCGAAGCTTTGGGCTATACGCAAATGCGAGGGGGGCGTAAGGAAGCTGCCGGGTGACCGCAGCTGGAGGTGATCCTCGTGTCCCGAAGTCCCACGCCCTCGAAACATGCGTTTCCATACCCGATAGAAAAGATTCGCGCGTTGCTAGCGGGCTGGCGGTTGAAATCCGAAATCCCGCCGGTATCCAGCCCTGATGAAATCCAGGAGCAATTTGCAAAAATCGCGGCCTCCGCGCTGGATGCCATCATTGCGGTCAATTCGCGCCAGCAGATTATTCTGTTCAACCCAGCCGCCGAAGCCATGTTCGGTCTTCCTGCACTGCACGCGCTAGGGCAGCCGGTCAATATTCTCATTCCGGACCGCTTCCATGAGCCCCACGCGGAGCATTTAGACCGGTATATGGTCCGGAGGGCAACCGCGCGGAGCATGGGTGCGCTTGGCAAACTCTTCGGTCTGCGTGCCAATGGGGAAGAATTTCCAATCGAAGCGTCGATCTCAGGGACGGCCTCAAAAGGCGGCGGGATCTATGTGGTCATCATTCGTGACGTTACCGAGCGTGTGAGGCTTGAAGAGCAGCTCCGCTCCTTCATCGACCATGCGCCCGCAGCGATCGCCATGTTCGACCGTGAAATGCGCTATCTCGCCGCAAGCCGCCGCTGGCGGAAATACTACGCTCTTCCCGCGGATATTGCCGGCCGCTCGCATGATGATGAATTTCCTGCCAATTGCGAACCCTGGAGAGAAGCTCGCTACCGTACGCTTGCCGGCGAGACCGTCGCGTCAGCCGGTGAGTGCATCGAGCGTCCTGGCGCTTCGCGCGCGTGGCTAGAATGGGAGATGCGGCCCTGGTACTCATCGAAAGGAACCATTGAAGGAGTAATCTTACTCACAGAGGATATTACCGGGCGAAAAGAGGCCGAGAACGCGCTTCGGGAAAGCGAGGCCCGCTTCCGCAGCGTCTATCAACACGCAGCGATTGGCATTGCCACGGCCGGCTTGGAAGGAAAGTTCGCTGGCTGCAATGGAGCCTGCGCTTCGATGCTGGGCTACAGCGAAGACGAACTCCGCCGCCTCGCTTTGCGCGATCTTATTCATCCTGAGGATCGCGAGGCCAGTCTCGACGGCATTGAGCGGTTGGTTCGCGGCGAAATCCCGCTCTTCGAGACCGTTTGCCGCTGCCTGCGCAAGAATGGGGATGTACTCTGGGCAGAAAAAACAGTTTCGCGGCTCGACGATGCGGATGGCAAGCCTTCGAATATTTTGATGCTGCTGGCCGATAGGACCGAGCGCCATCGCGCCGCGGAACGCCAGCGCCTTCTGATGCGCGAACTGGCCCACCGCGGCAAGAATTTGCTCGCTGTGGTCCAATCGATCGCGAGCCGCAGCCTGTTGGACGCTTCCTCGCTGGATGATGCCCGCAACGCCTTTAATGGGCGTTTGCAGGCACTCGCCCGCATCTATGGCAGCTTAACCGATGAAGCATTCGAGGGGGCAAGGCTTGACGGGATTATCGCCGCTGAACTGCAGCTCTTTAGTGACCGCAGCACCATTCAGGGCCCGAAAATCATGCTCAGCGCCAAAGTCGCGCAGACCTTTGCGCTGGTGGTGCACGAGCTTGCAACGAACGCTGTCAAATATGGCGCATTCTCGGTGCCCGGCGGAACCGTCGATGTAGCCTGGAATACTGAAGGAGCCGCTGATGGAGGGCACTTGGAGTTTGAGTGGACCGAGAAGGGCGGGCCTCCTGCTTCTCCGCCGGGCCGGCGCGGGTTCGGTACCACGCTCATTTCATCGGTGGCTGGCGATGAGTTCGGATGTACTCCTGAGCTTATCTACGGCCGGGAGGGCTTCTGCTACCGCTTTCATGCGCCTCTTAAAGCCATGGGCGCGGTCATCGAAGAAGCGCCCGTAAGGCGCAAGCTCAAGAGCGAAGCCCTCACCGCGCTTTACGATGCCTGGGACGGCGCGCGAAATCCCGCCAGCGGCTTAGCGGACTTCGCTCACTTCGACCGGGGCCGTTTTGCCGCTGCCGGAGAGCTGTGCGTGGTCGAAATCGGACCGGATGGCGGCGTCGGCCATATCGAGGCCAGCGGGCGCACCATAGCCCAGCTTGACCGCGCCCTAAAGGAGGCCGAACCTGGGCTTGCGGAGGCTGACGGCCTCGTCCAGGCCTACCGCCGCTGCGCGGCTACCGCTGAACCCTGCTATGAAAGCTTGCGTTTTGACTTCGGCAAGGGCGACGCGGCGAACTTCGAAAAGCTCCTCCTGCCCTATTCGGCTAACGGGATGCGGGTGACGCACATCGTGGGAATTGCGATGTTCCATGGCGAGAACTCGGAGGTCTAACTCAAAGCACGGCGGCGCAGGTGGCTTTTGGCTCTGCAGGCCACGTTTTAGACGCTCAGTGCGCAGCATTGCTGTTGACCAAGGCCCGTTGCCCGCCAAAGTACTTCGAACCGCGCTTTTTGGTATTGCCGCTCAACCCTCGATAAGAGGCACTTCCTGCGAAGCATCCAAACAGCCGCTTTCGGGCCTAAAGCGCGTATGAAGATCGATTTGGACTAAAGGCAGCGCTTGCCCATCGCGCCGTGGGCCAGGCCGGGTGACCGGGCGCATTTTCGCCGGCACCCTATGCCCGTTTCATCGCGCTCAGCCGATTTTCGTACCGCCGGGTTATGCTTAAAGCTGCCATAGTAAACGCGGCGGTAGTTAAATGCCATTTCCGCGCAATAATCGGAGTTATTCGCGTTTTCACCCGCAAAAGTGGATTCCTCAAAATCCGTTAATTATCTTTTTGGTCCCCGCTTAACCACAAATCTTAATCTACGCTTGCAGCCGGGCTTTGATGCGCCTTAGGACAGCTTGCAGCGTTAGCGTAAAAGATTCCGCCATATCCGTGACTTAGCTCCGTTTACGCTTTCGTAAGGCGCTTTCGCCGACGATGGCGCGTTCGGCAAGCGCACGGAGCAACCAATGAATTTTGATTTGAATTATATAACAATCTATCTTCCCCTGAGGCGATCTTCGCTCACCGGATTGCGATGGCTAGAAAACTAGGTGCACGTTACAACCCGGGTCTCACGAACGGAGAATGGCGGCATCCATGATTACGCTCTACACCTTTGGCCCGGCCTGGGGCATCCCCGACCCAAGCCCTTTTGTCACCAAGGCAATCGTGCTTTTGAAGCTGTCCGGCCTTCCCTTCGAGACGAACAGCAAGGGATTCGGCAAGGCTCCGCGCGGGAAGCTGCCCTACATCCGGGACGGGGAAGCCATCGTTTCCAATTCCACCTTGATCCGCTTCCACCTGGAGCAGCGGCACAAGATCGATTTCGACCGCGGTCTTACGCCCGAACAGCGCGGCATCGCCTGGGCGGTGGAGAAGATGTGCGAGGACCATCTTTATTGGCTCATGGTGCAGGCGCGCTGGCTGGACGGCGATAATTTTGCGCGCGGGCCGGCGAGCTTCTTCAAATCGGTGCCAGCGCCGCTCCGCCCCCTCGTTGGAGTGATCGTACGCCGCCAGGTGCGCCGCAATTTGTGGGGCCAAGGTGCCGGCCGCTACACGCCGGATGAACGGACCATTTTCGCGGATCGCGCCTTCGGCTCGCTCGCGGCGATCCTGGGCGAGAAGCCCTATCTCATGGGCGATGCACCTTGCGGCGCGGACGCCACTGTTTTTGCCTTTGTGGGCGGATCGTTGTGCCCCGTGTTCGAGACCGGGCTGCGCTCGAAGGCCGAGGCTTATCCCAATCTCCGCGCCTACTGTAACAGGCTCAGCCAGCAATTCTTTCCGGGCTAAGCGTTCGCAGCCGTCATCGCGAGGCGCCAAAGGCGCCGTGGCGATCCAGGAGTCACGCGCACCGCCGCCGCATTCTTGGCCCCTGGATTGCGTCGCTTCGCTCGCAATGACGTGAACAATTCAACCGGCTTTTGTATGAAGCGCGGCTTCGATAAGCTTTTCGCTTTCAGACCAAAGGCGGGCGGCGGCGGCCGGGTCCTCTGCAATCGGGTTCGGATCGGCCGGCCTCCGGCTCACGAAAAAGGCTCCGCTCACACCCTCGATATCTGGGGAAGTAGCGACAAAGAGCGAGTTTACCGCGCCCCGCTCCGGACCGATCATGAAGGGCTTGATCGCCGACCACACCAGGCCCTCGATGCCGCCCTTATTGCCGATCCTGGTGGCGACGACGCCAGGATGCAGGCAATTCGCGGAGATGGGGCGCGGCGGCAGGCGGCGGGCCAGTTCCTTCGTGAACAGGATGTTGGCGAGCTTGGATTGGCTGTAAGCGCCGAACATGCTGTACCGGTGCTTGGACATGAGATCGCCCAAAACCACGGATGCGCGATTTGCAGCCGCCGACGCGACGTTCACGATGCGGGCATTTCTCCCTGCTTCACCGCCGCGCTCCAAGGCTGGCAGAAGCCTGTCCGTCAGCAGAAACGGGGCGAGGTGATTGACTGCGAAGGTCATCTCGTAGCCGTCTTTGGTCAGCTTGCGGGTGCGCGAAAAAATACCGGCGTTGTTCACTAGGATACGGATGCGAGCATAGCGCGCGGTTATTTTAGCTGCGGCGTCGCGCACACTCTTCAGGTCCGCGAAATCGGCGAAAATCAAGTACGGCGCGTGGCCTGACGCTCGCGTCACAAAGGCTTTCGCGTTTTCACCGCGCTGAGCGTCCCGGCATATCATGACGACATGCGCGCCAGCCTTGGCAAGGCCGGTGGCGGTCCAGAGCCCGATGCCGCTGCTGGCGCCCGTTACGACGGCAGTGCGTCCCTCTTGGGGCGGTACAATATAAGGCTTCGTCATGGCCGCGTTTTCCTGGTGAAGACGATACTCTGAAAAGACCCCCTCACCCTGTTCCTCTCCCCGTTGGGGCGAGGGAACGCCTATGGCTCCCTCTCCCCTTGGGGAGAGGGCTGGGGTGAGGGGGTCTTCCGTTGCTCCCCTAAAAGCCGGGCGCGCTCTTGGGACGAAGGGAAAACAAGCAATCTCCCTACGCAAGAGCTGGAATGCCGCTGCTACCGGGTGAGAATGACGAAATCGGTGTACTCGCCCGTTTCTCCGCTCATAGCTTTATCGGAGACGATCAGGGAGCTGCCAGTCCAAAGCATTTCCGAGATCTTTTCCCTCACTTCGGCAGGCACCTCGATCCGGTCCAGCGCCTCCGAAGCCGATGCAGCAGGCTGGTCCGCGCGCGGGGCGTCGTCATCCTCGTCCCAGGAATGCCTGTGCCGGTGCCGTCTGGGCTCCTCCGTGGCCGTACTGGCATCGGGGATCGTCAGGACAAGCCAATGCACCCCAGGCGTCGCGTCCGGCGCTCCACCGGGCATTGCCATAAACAAGTGGGTGCCGAGCGGTTTCTCGGGATCGCGGATGGTCACCGGCACGTCGAAGACCTTAGTGAACCCCTGCCGGATATATAGGCGCTGAGTCTTCCGGCTTATGAAAATCGAGAGCGGGGCAAGCCTTCTATTCCAGGCTTTGACGGCATCCGATGCCACCCTTCTCGCATAATCCGCATCGTTATAAGCCTTCAAAGCATTGGCGGCGTCTTGCTCCTTTTCAGCTTTCCCACGCTGGGCTGAAGAGAGCGCCGCTTCGGCTTCCGCGGCTTTGGCTGCGGCTTGCTCCCTTGCGGCAGCGGCAGCGTTCGCCTCCTCGCCGGCCGGCGCCTGTTTCGCCTGGCGGTCCGCTGCCTCAAGACGGTCCTTCGCGTTGGCCAGGCCAATCTCGGCCTTCCTTACGGCCACAACCGCCTCTCTCACTTCCTTTGCCTTGGCTCCGATCGCAATACGGGCGGGGCTAAGGGCCGCTGCGGCCTCACTCGCTTGTTTCGCTGCCCGGGCTTGCATCGCCTTCGCAAATTCGAACGGATTAAGCAGCTTTTGTCCGCCATCGGATGGCTTCGCCTCCCCTGCTTCCGGGTTGACGGCGACATCGAGCTTCTCGGCCCCTCCGTTCCTCCCTGAAACTTGAGCGATGGCATGCTGAAGAATTTGGGCCGAGCCGGAGGCTATATTTCCAGAGCCAGGCGCCTCCATAAGCTTTGGCTCAAAAAGGCGGGGGTGTGAGATGCTGGCCGGAACCACGTCCTGGCGCGAGATGACAACGCGCTCGTTGCCCCGGGTATAGCCGAAAAGGCGCCTCGCGAACTCGTGGGGCATTCTTACGCAGCCGTGGGAGGCGGCATAGCCCGGCAGCACGCCCTCGTGCATGGCGACGCCTGACCAGGTGATGCGCTGCATATAGGGCATGGGAGCGCCGCTATAGATATTCGAGCGATGATAACGCTCTTTGCCGATTATGCTGAAAATGCCGTGCGGTGTGGGGTGATCCGGCCGGCCGGTCGAAACGGGCGAGCGGGCGTAGAGCCCGTTGCTGCTGTAGACGGAGACATGCTGCTTGTTCGTGGAGATCACGAAAAACAAGGGACCGGCTGGCGGGGCTGGCTCCTCGGCCTTCTGCCTCTTTTCGCTCTCCGCACGATGGTGAAACCTCTTTTCGCCTCCAGTGGCATAGTAGGGCCGCGCGAAAGACGAGCCCGCGGCCAAGCTGCCGGCAAGCGCCAATCCGATTAGCACAAATCGAAGCGATATCCGAGGCGCGGAATCCTCCAGGCCGATCTTCTTAACTGGCACCTTCAATACTCCCCACCGATAACCTGATTTGACATTACGCAGCATTCTAAAACTTCGCTAGATACCGGAGGTTAATCCCAGCTCAATTCACGTCGCTGTGATAAAGTTGTTACTACTTCCTAAGATTTAACATGCAGAGGACGCTCCTTTGTACACCAATAGTGGGATAGGGTTACGATTTAGTGTGGAGAAGCCTGCTGCCCCACTGACGATCAGGCTACCGCGTAGCATCCAGCCAGCGACAAGTGGCCGGGGAGCCGATCGGTTCCATAAATTTACCGGTGATCCACAGAAGGATATTTGCCGCTGACGGCGGCTTCGCGCTTAGCTATGCCGGAGTTGCCTATCGTCACGGCTGCTCGCATGATGCGGCGATGCCCGGCTTCAGCGCGCCAGCCCGCTAGTAGAGCGGCAAGGGGAAATAACGCAGCATCAATTCTTCGTAGCGGCCAGATGCTTTAACGCGGGCCAAGGCATAGTCCAGCACCTCAAGCAAGCGGGCGTTACCTTTCTTCACGGCAATGCCTACGCCGTCGCCAAAATAGCGCGGCTCGCTATAGCCCTCGCCCTTGAACTCGCAGCAGCGTGCACTGCCGGTCCCTTGAATCCAGAACATGAGCGAAATGCCGTCGCCAAACATAAGGTCTGCATCGCCTTTCTTGAGAGCGGCGCGCGCCTCCGCGGGCGTGGGATAGGGCATTATTTGCGCGCCCTCGAAGAAGTCGCGGAGGAAGGCTTCATGCGCGGTACCCTGCACCACCGCGATCTTCTTGCCCTTCAGAGCTGCAACGGAGATTTCGCTAATGCCGCTGCCAACCTTGGCGGCAAAACGAGCGGGCGTCGAGTAATAGCGGCCGGTGAAATCTACCTGGCTCAGCGACTTCGCAGTGATGGCGAGCGAAGCTGCGACGGCGTCGGCTTCGTTGTTTTGAAGTGAAGGAATAAGCGTGTTCCAGTCCCCAGTGTTAATCTCGCAAGTGACGGCAAGCTCGCGGCAGATGGCGCGCGCGAGGTCCACGTTGAAGCCCGTCAGCTGCCCCTCTTCGTCGTAATAGTTGAAGGGCGGATAATCCGCCTCCGTCAAGACGCGCAGGCCGGTCAGCCAGGACCAATCGGGCTTCGGCCCGGTTTGAGCCGAGGCCCCATGCGGCGCCGGTACGAGCCAGACGCAACAAGCAACCAACCAGAAGTAGAACACCCAGTTTTTCAAGGCAATCTCCGGTTTATTGACAGGGGCAGTCCGTCCCTATTTGTTAAAAATGTTGATAACACTTAGAGCATGGCGGAACAAATGAGTCTCGATTACGTTCCGATCCATTCATTGTCCCCGGACCATAACCCTGGGCAAAATCGCAATGCAAGCGAATGGAGTTCCGCCGCCGGTTCGATATTGCAGCCGGACGCTCCCACAAGCTCCGATATCGATTTCGAACGCAACTTTTTCCTGTCCATGGGCTGGCCTCGACATGCAATTGAAGAACTGGAAAAGCAAGCACTGAGCGCAAAGGTCGACCTATTCCAGGCGGCAATCGCTTCCGGGATGCTCAAGGCTTCCGAATTTTATGACAGGCTCTCGCGAACGCTGTCTTTCGCGGGCAGCCAGGCGCCCTACCGTGTGCAGTTGCCTGCCGCTCCCTCGAAAGCCTGGCTTTTGATCGAGCGCCCCGTCCCGCTTGCCGGCCAAGGGGCCCCCGCGGTGGCCATCAATGGGCAGAGCTTTTCCATGCACCAGCTGATCGCGCTTTCCGCAAAGCTCGGCGAGAAAAGCCGCCATCTAAAGCTTATCACGCGGCAGGAGCTTATCAACTCGGTGACGCGTTCTTACGGGCGCGTCCTTGTCGGGCGCGCTGTCGCGGGCCTCATGAAAGCGCGCCCGGAGTGGAGCGCCAAAACTGGACCGGCCCGCTGGCAGGTCCATGCAGGCGCGATCTCGACCGGCCTCGCCTTGGGCGCCCTGATCGCCGCACCCGGAGAGGCGGCGGCGCTTGGCGCATTGCTCCTCTCGCTGTTCTTTTTGCTCGCGACCGCACTCCGGCTGGCCGCCCTGTTGAGCCTTGCTTTCCCGCAAGCGCAAGCGCGCAAGCCGCGTCTTCTAATCGACGCCGAATTGCCGCGTTATACGGTATTCGTGCCGCTGTTCAAGGAGGTGCAGATCCTGCCCCATCTGGCGGAGGCCCTGGAAAAGCTGGATTATCCGGCTGCGAAGCTCGATATCAAGATCGTCCTGGAGGCGGTGGACACCGCCACGATCGAGGCGGCGGTGAAGCTTTCCTTCCCGGGCAATGTCGACCTGATCGTCGTCCCGGACCGGCTGCCGCGAACCAAGCCGAAGGCCCTCAATTACGCACTGCAATTTGCAACCGGCGATCTGGCGGTCATCTACGATGCCGAAGACCGGCCGGAACCCGATCAGCTCCGCAAAGCGGCGACCGCCTTTCATCACGCGTCCGCCGATGTGGCCTGCCTTCAGGCGCGGCTCGACTATTTCAACCCGGCCGAAAATTGGCTATCCCGCCAGTTCACCATCGAATATGCCACGCTGTTCCGCGGGCTCTTGCCGCTCTTGGGCCGGTTCAGCCTGCCTTTGCCGCTCGGCGGCACTTCGAACCATTTCCGCATCGGCGTCTTGCGCGACCTTGGCGCCTGGGACCCGTATAATGTCACGGAAGACGCCGATCTCGGCATGCGCCTGCACCGGGCTGGCTACCATGTGCAAATGCTCAACTCGACCACCTATGAGGAGGCGTGCTGCCAGTCCGTGCCGTGGCTCAAACAGCGCACGCGCTGGCTTAAAGGCTGGATGCAGACCTTCGGCGTGCATATGCGCCGGCCTGCGCTGACGGCGCGCGAACTAGGGCTCGCAGGCTTCCTTTCCTTCCACGCCTATTTCGCGGGCATTATCGTCTCATCGCTTGCCCATCCGCTCTTCTACCTCGTGCTGGCCTATCATGGCAGCCAAGGCACCCTGTTTCAAAGCGGCGGAACGCTGGCCGGCGACATTCTGCTCGCCATCGCGGTGGTGAATTTCGTCGCCGGCTACGCTGTGAATGTCGCCCTCGGCGCGATGAGCCTGCGGGGGGCAAGGCACAAGGGGCTCTGGCTGCATGCAGTCTTCATCCCGGTCTATTGGCTCTACGTCTCGGCGGCCGCCTACCGCGCGGTGTGGCAGCTCTTCTATGCGCCCTTCTATTGGGAGAAAACCGAACACGGCGTGAGCAGCACGCTGCGGCCGGCGAAAGTTAGATAGGGCCGCGTAGCAGGGAATAGGTCGCGACGCGGCTGGCGAAGGCGTGAGCCTCATCGCCTCCGATATGAGATTGGTGTCGAGCACGATCATCGCCGCTACTCGAACCTTGGGGGTTCGCGAACAGGCTCCCTTGGCGGAATTTCCAGCTCCAGGCCGCCTATCGGTTCGACAATACTCCGTATAGCGGCGTAGAGATTGCTAGCCTGGAGTTCGGGCTCGGAAAGCACTTCGCGCAAGATGTCTCGCCCCTCGGCTTCAATGCGCTTGCCATGCCGGTTGGCTCGCCTCTCAAGGCGAAGCTTAAGAGCATCATCAACGCCCGCGCGAGCTATTCCAGTGTCACCCGCCGGCGAAGCCTCTGAATTCATTACATCACCGAAAGCGGCTTTGAAACACTCTTTGAACGAAACGGTAGGGGTTCCTATCGCGTCATCATGCGCGCTTCTCCCTACAAGTCGTCCCGTGCGCCCCGGGGCACGCGGTTACGCTACGCAGACACGGGATGACGTCGAGCCGTTCACGCCGCCATGGCAGGCAGCGCCGCCAGCGCTGACGCGAGGTCGGCTTCGTCGTAGGACTCATCGCTCAGCTTGCCGTCGAAATAGGCGATATAGGCCCCCATGTCGAAATGGCCGTGGCCGGACAAATTGAACAGGATGGTCTCGGCCTTGCCTTCCTGTTTGCAGCGGAGCGCCTCGTCGATGGCGCAACGCACCGCATGCGTCGCCTCGGGCGCCGGCACTATGCCCTCGCAGCGCGCGAACTTCACGCCCGCGTCGAAGCAGGTCTTCTGCGGATAGGCGCGCGCTTCGATCAAGCCCAGCTCCTTGATATGCGAGATCATCGGCGCCATGCCGTGATAGCGCAGGCCGCCGGAGTGGAAAGCCGGAGGGATGAACTCCGATCCGAGCGTGTGCATCTTCACGAGCGGCGTCAGATGCGCGGTGTCGCCGAAGTCGTAGGCATATCTGCCGCGTGTCAGCGTGGGGCAAGCCTCGGGTTCGACTGCCACAAAGCGGCGCTTGCGCCCGCCGCGCAGCTGCATGCCAAGGAAGGGGAATGCGAGGCCCGCGAAGTTCGATCCGCCGCCCACGCAGCCGATGATGACATCGGGGTCGTCGCCTGCCATCTCGAATTGCTGGATCGCTTCCTGGCCATTGACGGTCTGGTGCAACAGCACATGGTTGAGCACCGAGCCTAGCGAATATTTCACCGCCGGGTCTTTTGCCGCCATCTCCACAGCCTCGGAGATCGCGATGCCAAGCGATCCCGGGCTATCGGGATGGACCGCAAGGATGGCGCGCCCGGAATCGGTCGTATTCGAAGGCGAAGGCAGGCAGCGGGCGCCGTAAGTTTCCATCAGCGCGCGGCGATAGGGTTTCTGATCGTAGGACACCCGGACCTGGAACACCGTCACGTCGATGCCGAACAGGGCGCCGGCGTAAGCGAGCGAGGAACCCCATTGGCCGGCGCCGGTTTCGGTCGAGAGCCGCTTGATGCCCTGCTCCTTGTTGTACCAGGCCTGAGGCACGGCCGTGTTCGGCTTGTGCGATCCGGCCGGCGAAACGCCCTCGTACTTGTAGTAGATTTTGGCCGGCGTCCCGAGCGCTTGTTCGAGACGGCGCGCCCTGAACAAAGGCGATGGCCGCCAGGCGCGGTAGACGTCGCGGATCGGCTCGGGAATTTCGATGGTGCGCTCGGCTGACACCTCCTGCATGATCAGCGCCATCGGAAACAGCGGCTCGAGATCGGAAGGCCCGATGGGCTGTTTCGTGCCCGGATGCAGCACCGCCGGAAGCGGCACCGGCAGATCGGCGGCGAGATTGTACCAGGTCTTTGGAATTTGCGTTTCGCTTAGAACGTATTTGAGCTGACCACTCATGCTACCCCCTCCCAAAATTGTAAGGGAAGCAACATACACGAGAAAATTTGGGGTGTGAACGGAGTTCCCTGCACTGCGTGAGCTGCGCAATATAATTGCACCGTCTGTGGACGCTGCGCATTGGCAATACCTCTTTTGCGAAGTAAGTTTTTACGCTCGCGCCTGCGCGAATTGCTTGCGTTCTTTGCCGCAAATCACCGATAGTTTTTCACGCCGCACGCTGAAGGCGGATCGGCGCGCGCATATCGGAGGAGAAAAATGCCATCGGAACTCGCTTTCCGCGCACAGCTCATATTGCGCGAGCAGCGGGATCTGTATGGCTATTGGCGCTCATGCGCGCAGTCGAAGCCGATCCCTTCCCGCTACGATATAGACCCCGTCGATATTCCCCATCTGCTTCCACGGCTCAGCCTGCTCGACGCGGGCGAAGATTTGGACGCGCTCAAATACCGCCTTGCCGGAACTCGCGTGCGCGAGATTTACGGCACCGAAATCACCGGGCGCGCCGTGTTCGATAGCGGGCTGCAACACAAGCGGGATTATTGGGTTTCCGTTTACAGGAAAGTCATGGGCGAGCAAACGCCCATGCAGGGCGCCGTTCGCGGCCCTGTTTCCGGCCGCGACCATTTGCTTCTCATTTGGATGCGGCTCCCCTTGAGCGGATTGTCCGGTTCGGTGGAACGGGTGCTCGGTTACGACGCCGCTTTACCGGTGAGCTTCCAATATTCACCGGCAGAACCCGGAGCGGAAGAAGATTTCATACACCTCCCGCCGGCTATTGAGAGGTGGCGCGCTTAGCGCTCGCTGCACCCGCCCAGTAACCTGGTGGAGAAAGGTCCGGCGCGGGGTTACCGAGACCCTTCTCCGGAGGTTATAAAGCTTCGCCTCCGCTGAGGAGAATCACCTTTCTGTGTGACATATGTGTGGCAAGTTCAAATTAGTTGCTCTCAACAGTCAAAAATTTGTGTTACGAACCCGCGATCAGCACAATTAGGTTCTTGGGTCCATGCGCGCCCATCACAATGGTCTGCTCGATATCCGCGGTGCGGGATGGTCCGCTGATCAGGTTAACAGTGCGCGGCATGTTGAAGCTTCGGTAGATGGAGCGCAGCTTGGCCCAGCCCTCCTCGTAAGAGCCTGCGATATCGCTTGCCAGGATCAGGATGACGTGAGTTGCCGGCAAGAAGTTCAGTGTCGAGGGGTTATCCGGGCCGGATGCGAGAAATAAGGTGCCCGTCTCGGCCGCGCCGGCAATCGCATAGCTCAGCCCAACGGCGTCGCTTGCCTCCGCTGGCCCCGAAAAAAGCTCCAGTATGCCCGGCTCCGCCCTTAGGCCATCGAAAACCGGATCGGTGCCGAGCCTCACACGCAACGGGAGATTATTCTCGCGAAGCTGTGCGGCAATGGCCTCGGGAAGCCCTTTCAGGGAGCGCACGCGGCTGGCTTTTGAGCCTGCCTTCTCCAGCATGGTTTGAAACAGTTTGATGAGCTCGGCCTTTGGTTTTTTGGCGCGTTCGGGAATGAGATTGGCTTGCGGATTTCGCATCCGCGATTGCACCAGGCCGCGGCGCCCCGGCTCGTCGCCGCGCACGCCCAGCCGTTCGCGCACACGCGACAGCACAGCGAGCCGCCCATCTTGCGCAGTAGCGTCAGCCATGATGCGCCTTCTCCCGTTCGCGCTTCTGCCAAAGCGATTGGAAACTTTTGGGCGCGGGCGCAGCCAAATCGCGGTATTTCGTCCACGCGCCGGCCAGCGGCAAATAGGAGAAGCGGCGTTTGCGCCCCGCCATCAGCGACAGCATGCGGACGCCAGGGTTCATCGCCAGCCGGTAAAGGCGTGGCCGTTTTGCCAGGAACGCCCAGGCGCGCAAGGCGAGTTTCGGGATCGAGGCCGGTGACTTCGCCGCATAGTCCCGCTCCCGCCAATGCCGCATCATCTTGGGCAGCGGGATGTTCATCGGGCAAACCGACTGGCAGCGGCCACAAAAGCTCGACGCATTCGGCAAATGCGCGCCCTCGGCGATGCCGATCAGATGCGGGGTCAGCACTGCGCCCATCGGGCCGGGATAGACCCAGCCATAGGCATGGCCGCCGATGGCGGCGTAAACCGGACAATGGTTCATGCACGCGCCGCAGCGGATGCAGCGCAGCATGTCCTGAAACTCGGTGCCGAGCATCTCTGAGCGGCCGTTGTCGAGCAGCACCACATGATAGGCTTCCGGCCCATCCGGGTCGCCCTCGCGGCGGGGGCCAGTCGAAAACGTGGTGTAGGTCGTGATTTCCTGGCCGGTTGCCGAGCGCGCGAGCAGGCGCAGAATCGTTGACGCATCTTCGAGCGTGGGGACTAGCTTCTCGATGCTGGCGATCACGATATGCGTGCGGGGCAGAAGCTGGGTGAGGTCGCCATTACCCTCATTAGTCACGATTACAGAACTGCCCGTTTCCGCGATGAGGAAATTCGCGCCCGTGATGCCAACATCGGCGGCCAAGAACTTCTGCCGCAACATGGTCCGCGCCTCAGACACGAGCTCGGGGATTTGAGTGAGATCGCGCCCATCCGGCAGGCTCTTGTGAGCCTCGCGGAAATCGTGCTCGATCTGGTCTGCGGTTCAGATGGATGGCCGGCGCGATGATGTGGCTCGGCGTCTCGTGCCGGAGCTGGATGATATATTCGCCAAGATCGGTCTCGACCGGCTCGATACCGGCCGCCTCCAGCGCGGCGTTGAGCCCGATCTCCTCCGACACCATGGACTTGCCCTTGGTGACAGATTGGGCGCCCGCCTCCCGGCACAGCCTCACAATGATCTCGCGCGCCTCCGCTGCGTCCCGCGCCCAATGCACATGGCCGCCCGTCTCAGCCACGCGCCGCTCATATTCTTCAAGATAGATATCCAGATGCGCCAACACGTGGTTTTTGATCTCCACCGCGGCGCTTCGAAGCGCATCGAACTCCGGCAGACCCGCGCGGGCCGCGGCGCGCTTGACCATGAAGCCGGCCTTCACGTTCCCCAGCGCGCGCTGAAGCTGCGGATCGTGGAGCGCGCGCGCCGCGTTTTCCTTGAAGTTGAGCGAGGTGGATTGCATCGTGTTCGCTGCCTGGCCGGATGCGATAGTAAGCCGGAAACACCCGGCGGATACAAGGGGCAACCGGCAGGGCCACGAACTCAGGTTAACGGTTATTCAACAATTGCGTGTTGTGTGATTCCATCGGGCTTTCTGATTCGGGAGCCCTCAAGATGGACGATTTCGGCCCTAAACCCCGCCTTCGCAGCCTGCTGGACCATTTTTCGGAGATCGATGACCCGCGCGAGGCGTGGCGGGTCGCTCATCCGCTGGCAGAGGTGCTTCTCCTCGTGGTCTGCGCCACCATCGCTTCCTGCGACGATTTCGACGATATTGCCGTCTGGGGCGAGAACCATTTGCCGTTCCTGCGCCGGTTCCTCCCCTACCACCACGGCATTCCGGGGCCGCGCTGGTTGAACATCCTCATGAACCGCATCGACCCGTACCTATTCTCGGCCTGCTTCATGAGCTGGGCGAGCGAACTTCGCCCGAATGCGCCCGATCTCATCGCCCTCGACGGCAAAACCTCGCGCCGGAGCCACGACCGTGCCGCGGGCAAGGCGGCGCTCCACCTCGTCTCCGCCTTCGCCACCCATGAAAAGCTCGTGCTTGGTCAGGAGGCTGTGGACACGAAATCCAACGAGATAACCGCGATCCCAGCCCTTCTCGAACGGCTGGCGGCATCGGGCGCCTTAGCGGGCGCGCTCGTGACCATCGACGCCATCGCCTGCAACCCAGCCATCGCCCAGGCCATCGTCGATCGCGGCGCCGATTATCTCCTGGCCGTGAAGGCCAACCAGCCAAGCCTTCTGTCTGAAATAGAACGCTTTTTCGACGACGCGGAGGAAGCTGCCGTGGACCGGCATACCGATGTGGACAAGGGGCATGGACGTATTGAGGAGCGGCGCTGCACGGTGAGTGCGGCTATCGATTGGATGGAGGGCGAACGCCGCTTTCCAGGCGAATACCGCTTTCCCAAGCTCGCCGCTATCGCCATGATCGAAACCAAGGTCGAAACCAAGGCAGGCACAAGAACCGAACGGCGTTTTTACATCGCCTCGCGAGCGATGACCGCGAAGGCGCTTGGCGAAGCCGTCCGCACCCATTGGCAGATCGAAAACGCGCTCCACTGGGTGCTCGACGTCACGTTCCGGGAGGATCTCGCCCGCGTCCGCAAGGGACACGGCGCCCAAAACATGGCCCTCGTACGCCACTTCGCCATCAACATCGTCCGCCAAGCCAAAGACAAGAAAAGCCTCAAACTCCGGCGAAAACTCGCCGGATGGGACCCCGATTATCTTCAAAGCCTCATCTCGCCCATCCCCGTTAACCTGGATTCGTGACCCTGGGGCAACCGGGAGCAGCTTTGCGGGGTGGCACAAAATCTAGTACAGTGGCGGCATGAACCTTATGCATTTGCGCGATAAGAATCTGGAGCCCGCGACGCAAGCGGCGGAGGGCATGCCGCGGCGGCGCTTCACCGTGGCTGAGTTGGAGGCAATGGTTGCGGCCGGCATTCTCGATGAGGACGAGCGCATCGAGTTGATCGGCGGGGAGGTGGTGCCTATGTCGCCGAAGGGTAACCACCATGAGATCATGAAGGTAGCTCTGGCGCTCTTCTGGGCGGGGCGATTGCCAGACAGCTTGCGGTTCGCAACGGAAACGACATTCCGGCTGACGCCCGACACCTATCTCGAACCAGATTTTGTCTTCTATGACAAACCAACCGGTATAAGGGGCCTGAAGGCGGAGACGGCCCACCTTGTGGTCGAGATCGCGGATTCGAGCTACGCCTACGACGTCGGGCGCAAGGCCGCGCTTTATGCGAGCTTCGGCATCAAGGAGCTGTGGGTGATCCACGCCGTGCGGCTCGAAACGCGCATCCACCGCCAGCCGTCTCCTGAGGGCTATCGGGACATCATCGACCTTGCCCCGGATCAAGCGCTGGTCCCGGTCTTCGCGCCGGAGCTTGCCGTGAAGCTCAGTGAGCTTGAGTTGAATTAAGTCTCACGCCTCGACATAGGCGAGGCGGCCATACCCAGCGCTGCCGCTGGACGAAACCGCGTCGCGCGCATATTCTCTTCCCATGACAAAGCTTCTCGAACAAGCTATCGACGCCGTCCGCCGCCTGCCTGCGGAAACCCAAGACGATCTTGGACGCTTCCTCTTGGAGCTGGCTTCGGAGGCGCCGCTGCAACCGGATGAAATCGCCGCCCTCGACGAGGCTGAGGCCGAAATCGCACGCGGCGAGCGGGCTTCCCCGGAAAGCGTGCGCGCGTTCTGGCGATCCCATGGCCTATGATCCTAAGCTACACTCCAAGGGCGTTGCGCGACCTTGAACGGATCGCGGCCTATCTTGGGGAGCATAACCGCGCTTCCATGCAGCGCATTCTAGCAGCAATCAAGCACAGCATCGGCTACCTTCAAGATTACCCGGAGCTGGGAAAGCCCGTTCGCGGCGCGCAGCGCAGAATTCCCGTGCCGCGAAGCTCTTATCTTGTTTATTACCGCATTGCGGGTGAGGAAGTTCTTATCCTGCACGTTCGCGACGGCCGGCGCAGGCCCTACCGGGCGTGAGCGGCGAGGCGGTGTCAGCGCCGCGCCTCCTGCGGCTGCGTCCACTCCGACACATCCCACAGCTTCAGCGTTTTGTCCTCGCTACCCGAAAGGGCGAAGCGGCCATCGGGCGAGAAGGCGACGGAGTTAACCCTGTCCGTGTGCTTCCGGAACTCGTGCAGCTCTTGACCTGTGTCCGCGAGCCAGAGTTTTAGTGAGCCTGATATGCAACCGTAGGCGGTGTTTTGCTCCGCGCAACTCCCGGAAAGAACATAACGGCCGTCCGGGGAAAAGGCTACCGACCAGATAGTCTGCGTATGCCCGGCGAGGGTGCGCAACTCCCGGCCACTCACAACATCCCAAAGCTTGAGCGTCTTGTCCTCGCTCGCGCTCGCAAGCGTGCGGCCGTCAGGGGAAAAGGCAACCGAAGAGACCCATGCCGTATGGCCGGTGAAGGAGCGAAGCTCCCGGCCGTTCGCCGCATCCCAAAGCTTGAGCGTGTTGTCGCAGCTCGCGCTCGCCAGCGTGCGGCCGTCCGGGGAGAAGGCTAGCGAAAAGACATAGCTTGTATTCCCAGTGTGGGTGAGGGTGCGGACAAGGCGCTGCGCCCTGTCCTCATATTGCATCGCGGGTTGCGGTTCCGGTTTGGCGACGGCGACCTGCTGAGCAGGTTCCGGCGCCGCAACCTTCTCCCCCGCCGGATAAAAATCGCCGGTGAGCGAGGTCGACTCCCACGGCGTCTGCTCGCCCTTCGTCTTCTCGCGCACGGCGATGCGCACCTTCTTGAACACCTCCTCGATCTTGAGCCCCGGCTCGGCCATCGCCTGCGCCAGCGCCGCGGTGTAATAGCTGTTGACGCCCTCCGGCCCGTCCAGCGCCGCCTTGCCTGGCGCAGTCGAGAACGCCACGAGGCTGCCGCTGGGCGCATCCACGCGCGCAAGTCCGCGCTGGCCGCCGCGCGCATAGCCGAACGGATTGTCGCGGCAGGCGTCCAGTACCACGATGGCGAGCCGCGTTTGCGTATTCTCCAGCATGCTCATGATCGCGGAGAGGCTCACCGCGTCGATATCGACATCGCCCTCGCTCTTGATCTGCTCGTCCACGGGGATGAGATAGTTCTCGCCCTTCACCTGCACGCCGTGGCCCGCATAGAAGATGAAGGCCACCGCGTCCTTGCTCCGCTCGCGCAGCGTGGCGGCGAAGCTTTGAACCGCGCGCTTCATGTCGCGCTGGCCGGCATCGTAGGCGGCGAACACCTCGAAGCCTTGCGCTTTCAGCCGCTCCGCCATCAGCCTCGCGTCGTTGACGGGGTTGGCGAGTGCAGCGTGCTTTATGTATGCGGAATTGCCTATGACAAGCGCGACGCGATTCTTCGCGTCCTGCGCGAAGGCCGCGCCGGCAAAGAATAAAAGGACGAGGCAAACCGCTGCGCGCACAAACATGGAAAAGTCAGCCCCCAACGCCAATCTGCTATCTTTCTGTAGAGAAAGCGTACCGTCGCCAAGTCCGCTTCCGTCAATGCGAACATAGCCAAGCAATCCAGCCGCCGCATCCGCTACCCTGGATCGCCACGGGGCTGAAGCCCCTCGCGATGACGGACAAACCAAGGAGGTGGCGTCCCGATTGGACGTGGAGCAGCGGCAACCTTTGCGTTCCCGCCGCATTGCTATGATTTTTAGAGGGGCGAAGAAGGAGAAAGCTATGAAAGTGGGATTCATCGGACTGGGTCAAATGGGCGAAGGCATGGCCGCGAGCCTCATGAAGGCCGGCCACGAGCTGACCGTCTATAACCGCACGCGCGAGAAAGCCGCGGCGCTGGCCAAAGAAGGGGCGAAAGTGGCGGCGAATGTTGCCGAAGCCTGCCAGGGCGATGCCGTCATCACAATGCTCGCCAACGACGAGGCCGTGTCCGGCGTGGTCTTCGGCGGAGGCGGCGTGTTGGCGAGTTTGCGCAAGGGGGCGATGCATATTTCAAGCAGTACCATCGGGGCTACGCTGCCGGCGATGATGACTGCGGCTCACGCCGAAGCGGGCCAGCGCTTCATCTCCGCGCCCGTTTTCGGCAGGCCCGACGTTGCCGCCAAGGGACAGCTTTTCATCGTGGCCGCCGGGGAGCCGGAGACGGTGAAGGCGGCGCAACCTCTCCTCGATGCGATGGGCCAGAAAACCTTCGTCATCTCCGAGACGCCCAAAGACGCCAATCTCGTGAAGCTTAGCGGCAATTTCCTGATCGCGGTCGTGATCGAATCGCTTGGAGAAGCGATGGCGCTCATCGAGAAAGCCGGGATCGACAAGCACCGTTATCTTGAGGTGCTGACCTCGACCTTATTCTCGGCGCCGGTTTACAAGACCTATGGCACACTCATCGCCGATGCTAAGTTCGAGCCAGCAGGCTTTGCGGCGCCATTGGGCCAAAAGGATATCCGCCTGACGCTTGCCGCCGCGGAAGCGTTGCAAGTTCCTCTGCCGCTCGCGAGCCTTTTGCGGGACCGTTTTCTTGAGCTGCTCGCCAATGGCGGGGAAAGGCTGGATTGGTCCGCCGTCAGCTCGCTGGCAGCCAGGGATGCGGGGATCAAGCGCTAACCCATTTACCGTTATTCCCGCGCAGGCGGGAGAATCCAGTAATCGGGCCAGTGCATTCAATAATGTAGAAAAGCGTCATTGGGTCCCCGCCTGCGGCGGCCGGCGGAAGGAGCAGCCGGCTTCCAGGGCCTTGGCGTTAGGAAGAGCTTGCAGAAACTGTTAAGCTGACGTTAAATAGATATAAATAAAAAATTTGAGCAAAGCACTTGCAATGACCCTCGCAGGGAAACGTGTGCTCGTGGTCGAGGACGAGATGCTGATTACTCTCGAAATCGTGGACGAGCTCAAGAACGCCGGCTGCACGGTGATTGGCCCCGGGCGAAGGCTTGAGGCCGCCATCGCGTTAGCGCGCGGCGAGGAATTGGACGCCGCCGTGCTCGACGTGAACCTTGCGGGCCATTTTGTGTGGCCGGCGGCTGAAGCGCTCGCCAGCCGCAACGTGCCGTTCATGTTTCTGACCGGCTTCGGGCCCGAACTTGAATTCCCTCCTGAGTTCGCAGCCGCGCGCCGCCTTGAAAAGCCGGTGATGCCCGGCAGTGTGGCCGAAGCTCTCGCCGTGCTGTTTTCCAGCCTTTAGCGCGCAGATTCCAGAACCTTTAGGGCTTCCGCGGAACGCCCATAAGCCAGCAGTGGCCTTCGCTGCTATTTTTTTGCTGGCTAGCTATGGCTCGCCAGAGCGCCGGGTCGGCGACGGCCTTGTTACGCGGCACCGGCTTGCTCGCCATGTCCTTGGCAATTACGGCACGGATGCCTTCTAGAAGTTCAGAGAGGGTTGTCTCGCTCTGCATAACAAACTACTCCTGGCATCCTTTGGGGGGTAAAACACCTTAGCGGGTATCAAAGCATCTGCAAGCGAGTAAACGAAGCGCTCACATACTTGTGCACATGTATAACGGCTAAGTTAGAGCTTCTTATACATCGAGCGAAACCACAACCGGGGTATGATCGGATGGCTTATCCCAGTTGCGCGGCTTGCGATCAATGCCGGCGCCCTTAAGCCGTTCCAAGGCCTGCGGGGACAAAAGAATGTGATCGATCCGCAAGCCCAGATCCTTCTGCCAGGCGCCCGCCTGATAATCCCAGAAGGTGTATTGCCCGCCGCGGCTGTCGCAGGCCAGCACTGCATCGGTGAGGCCCAGATGCAGGATACGCCGGAACGCGGCCCGGGATTCCAGCCGGAACAGCGCATCCTCGACCCAGGCTGCGGGATTATACACGTCGAGCGGACGCGGGATGATGTTGTAGTCGCCGGCCAGGATTAGCGCCTCTTCATAGGCGAGCAAGATTTGCGTGTGCTCCTTGAGCCGGGCGAGCCACGCGAGCTTGTAATCAAGCTTCGGCGATGGGGCGGGGTTTCCGTTCGGCGCGTAAATCGAGGCAACCCGGACCGCCTTGCCGCCGGGAAGCGAAATTGCGGCCTCGATATAGCGGGCCTGCTCATCTGCGCTGTCGCCGGGCAGCGCAGTGATGGTTTCGTCTATCGAATGCTTCGAGAGGATCGCGACGCCGTTGAACGACTTCTGGCCCAGCACCGCGCAATTATAGCCAAGGTCCTCGAACGTGCCGCGCGGAAAGCCATCCGTCTGGCATTTCAATTCCTGCAGGCAAAGCACATCGGGCGTAGCCTGTTTGAGCCACGCGGCGCAGGCCGCCTCGCGCTGCTTGATCGAGTTCACATTCCAGGTTGCGATTTTGAGCACGGCTAAAGCGAAAAGGACGTGCCGCAGCCGCAGGACGCGGTCGCATTGGGATTATGGATCTTGAACGATGCGCCAATGAGGTCGTCCACATAGTCGATCTCCGAGCCCGCCATGTAAGGGATGGAGACCGGATCGATGGCAACCCGCGCCCCATCCTTCTCGATGACGAGATCGTCCTCGTTCGTCCCTTCCACGATCTCGAAATCGTAGCGGAAGCCCGAGCAGCCGCCGCCCGCCACGCTGATGCGCAGCGCGTTCTGCCCCTCCACCACAATTTCGCGGATGCGGTTGGCGGCGCGGCCGCTTACGCTTATGTTCGCATCGTTTGGCATGAATATCGTTCGCCTCTTTTGAACCATAAGCCAAGAGTTTGGATGTTTGCGCGTCAATGTCAACCGGCGCGAGCCAAGGAGACTAACGCATGGACGGGCTTCAAGCTTACGCCGCGCACCCGGAAGAAAGCCGCGGCCGGCTTTACGAGGAGCCGCCCTGCCCTACGCGCACGCCGTACCAGCGCGACCGCGATCGCATCGTGCATTCGACGGCATTCCGGCGGCTCATTCATAAGACGCAGGTCTTCGTATATCACGAGGGCGATCATTACCGCACGCGGCTGACCCATAGCCTGGAAGTCGCGCAGATCGCGCGCACGCTCGGCCGTGCACTGGGTCTCAACGAAGACCTGGTCGAGACGATTGCGCTGGCCCACGATCTCGGCCACACGCCCTTCGGCCATGCGGGCGAGGACGCGCTCAACGAGGCGATGCAGCCGGTTGGCGGTTTCGACCACAATGCGCAGAGCCTGCGTATCGTCACGCATCTGGAGCACCGCTATGCCGCTTTCCGCGGGCTGAACCTCACCTGGGAGACGCTGGAGGGCATCGTCAAACACAACGGTCCGCTCACCGGCGCGGAAGGCCAGCCGCTTGGGCGCTACGCGCAGAAGGGCCTGCCCCACGCGATCCGCGAGTTCATGCAAATCCAGGATCTGGGCCTCAGCACCTATTGCTCGCTCGAAGGCCAGATCGCGGCGGTGGCCGACGACATCGCCTACAACAACCACGACATCGACGACGGCTTTCGCGCCGGCTACATAGCTGTAAGGGAGCTGGAAGAGATCCCAATGGCCGGCAGCGCGATTGCCGCCGTTCGCGCGCGCTACGGCGCCATCCCAGAGGCGACGCTCGTCAATGAGATGAACCGCCGCATGATCGCGAAGATGGTGGAGGATGTGTTGGCCGAGACCCGGGCCAGGATCGCGGAGGCGAAACCCGCCTGCATCGAGGATGTCCGCGCTTTGGGCGCGCCGCTTGCGGATTTTTCGAAAGGCATGGCGCCGGAGATCGCGGAGCTGCGGCGCTTTCTGTTCGCGAAAGTCTACCGCCATCCGGCCATCATGGAGAAAATGGCAGAAGCGCAAGCGATGCTGCGCGCGCTCTACGACCATTTCTCTGCGCATCCGGAGGCGATGCACGCCGATGCCGGCCTCAGCGCCGCAACGGCAGGGACGGTTGAACGCCAGCGCGCGGTGGGCGATTTCGTCGCCGGGATGACCGATATGTTCGCGCTCAAGACTTACGCCAGGGTTTTCAGCAGCTAAAATCCTAACGGCGTTGCAAGGCGCTCACCAAGGCGTGGCGCGCTTTGCCATCTCGTCTGCATCACGATTGTACAGCCGCCAGAAAAAGTGCTTATCAATCAACTCGATGTAGCTAGACTTTGATTTTCCTGAAATACGAATCACACCATAGGCTTTTGCAATCAGCAAAACATCATCCTTATCGAAAGTTTTGTCATTCTTGATAGCTTGCAACGCTCCATGAAATTTCGCTTCATCAAAGCCAGAAGATTGCAATTTATCCAAGTACTGAGCGATCGCTTCCTGCTTTTTTTGAGCCGGATCAAGCTTCGCGCGCACTTCCGCAAGCAGTTCATCGAGATCTCTATCGCCGTTAAGCTCGATGAATTCTTCTAGCTTCGCAAAATCGGTTTCAGCAGCAGTTGCACCCGCCGATCCCAGTATTGACCGAATATCCTGGATGGCGTGTTTAAGCCGATCCGCGCGCATGGTAGCCTCCAGTTAGTGCCAATACGCAGAACGGGCGTTAGTCACTATGGATAGTGTGATTTGGCCTGAGTCGAAAAGCGCTATTCTAAGACCTAAGCCTTTCCAGCGCTTTCGAGACCTGATCCTTATCGGCAGGCGAAAGTGCACGAGCAAGCTTCCGGAGCAACTCGGCATCTTCAATTTTGCCCCCGCTTTGATAGACCTTCGCCATCGCTTCCAAGGTCTGGCGCAGCTGCGCTACCTTCATGTTAAGCCTATTCGCTCCGAGATCTCGTCGCCCAAACTGTCGAATGCTGGCCTTACATACCTACTATCGCTTATGTACCCGACCTCCCGGCCAGCAATTTTAGATAAAGTCGGAAAATGCCGAATAAATGCCTTGGTAATATTGGAAGCGCCGCTCCAGTTTGTAAGGGCTAGCGAAGCTTCAGCAAGTGCGGCTTCCTCGGCAGGCCTGAACTTAGATTCCTGTGTTAGGCTCGGTATCACGGACACATTCGTGAGCGCGGGGTATATAGCGCGTAGTTCGGACATGCGCCGTAAGAAGCGGCCAACGGCATCTACCGAGAGGCTGTCTGGCACGGTTGGCACGAGCAGAGCGTGACTCGCACAAAAGGCATTGACCGCACCTAAACTGGTGCGCGGGGGAGCGTCAACGAGGACGATGTCGTAAGCGTTCTGGACTTCCGGGGTAAGTATGAGATTGGCGAGCCTGAAGCGAACATCGTCCGCGATCTCGCCTATAAGCCAGCGCAGCATAGTTTGGTTTTCGAAGCGGTCGAAGATCTGACCGCAGGTCACGAGCCTCGTTTGTGGAAGAATTTTGCCGAGGTCGCGGGGTACTTCGGCGAGCCAGCGGCCCCTAACTTCCCCGCCTAGTAAGGCGTCTGCCAAAATGTTAGCGCCCAATGTATTCTTTGCGGCGTTTAACAAAGTAGCGGTGAGTGACCCTTGGTAATCTAAATCTATAACCAGAACTCTGAGGTGCCTCTTCAGAGCAAAGTAAGCGGCCAGGTTGGCTGTGATTGTGGTCTTGCCTACGCCACCTTTTAAGTTGGCAATGGTGATCACCCTCACGCGGCTTTCGCGAAGTGCCTTGGCCCAGGCGGTAGAAGGGATTTCCCCTCGAAGTCTCCACAATTCTTGCTCGGAGCCGAGAAGGGCGTCACGCAGCTCATCGAACTTCGCAACGCGAGTTTGAAGTTCGTCGACGAGAAGAAGATCGCCTTGAATGGCTAAATCAGGGCGCTTTGCAACCAAAACCTTCAGGTCGGTCTCGGCGCTCGATAGCTGCCTTTCGAGTTCGCGAATTCGTGCTTCCCGATTCTGTAGTGTCTGCTTGCAGGTGGCCAAATCTTCGTTCAAGCCGATAGCGCGCAGAGTTTCGAGCCCTTCTTTCTGCTCGCTCAACTTCAGATGATCGGCCATGGATATTCTGCCGAGCCTATAGGTCCACCAAAGCCCTCCAGCGGTTGTAGACGCAGCACCCAGTATCCATTCCAACGGTACAAACAAAGGCTCCATAACTCCCCCCAAGCCCGGTTGTGATAGCTTTGGCAGACCGTAAAGGAATTGTACCGTCGGATGAACTGTTTTTCCGCATGTTTTCAAATAGAGGCCCGCAGCCGTCCCTCCTCTCTAGTGGAAAGGTACAAAGTTGGTTGTAGGGCTCAATCTGAGGGCAACACTGCCGAGCTGGCAAAGCTAATCACTCAGCGTGGTGACACACCGCCTCGATATTGTGCCCATCGGGATCGAGCCCAAAGGCGGCGTAGGGGTCGCGCGCCATTATCGCCGCCGCTGGCGCCGATGGCTGCTTTGTAGAACGCGTCGGCCATCGCGAGGTTTTCGGCGCGCAACGCAACATGGACAGGCGGATCGTTGGGTGTTCCGCTGCCGATCCAGAAGCCCGGCTCGGCGGCACGCCAAAACCTGCCGCGTCGCCCCCGCCCGCTCCGCCGAAACCTCCGTGAGCAAAGCGTAGCCGAGGGGTCCGAGCGCTTTGCATAGAGTTGCTTGCCCAGCTCAAAATCAAATCGCCTACGGCGACCCCGGTATGGTCGATCATGGCGGCTCCTATTCGTGCTGCGCCGTCATAACGGAAGTGGGCTCCGCTAAATCGCCTCAGGCACCATGCGGATGGCGCCGCACGGGCATTCGGCCGCACAGACGCCGCAGCCCTTGCAATAATCGTAATTGAACTCGAAGCCTTTATCAGGCCCGAGCTTGATCACAGCGTTGTCGGGGCATACGCCATAGCAATTGTCGCATTCGAAGCAATTGCCGCAGGAAAGGCAGCGCCGCGCCTCGAAGAGCGCGTTGCTCTCGTCGAGCCCCTGGACGACCTCCTCGAAGGTCGAGGTGCGCCGGGCGATCTCCAGCACCGGCCGGAAGGTCTTCGGCGCTTCGCCGTAATACCAGGTGTTGAGCTTGTCCGCGGAGGCGATCTCGTGCTTGGGCGCCGGCGTATAGACTCCGCCGCGAAGCCACGCGTCGATGTTGCGAGCGGCTTTCTTGCCGTGGCCCACGGCAACCGTGACCGTGCGCTCCGAAGGCACCATGTCGCCGCCCGCAAAGATGCCGGGAGCGCCCGTCATCATATTCGGGCCTACTTGCACAGTGCCGTTCTTCACCTCAAGCCCTGCGACCCCTTCGAGCAGCGACAAATCCACATCCTGCCCCAAGGCGAGAACAACGGAATCGGCTTCGAGCGTCTCGAATTCACCCGTGGGCTGCGGGAAGCCCTTCTCGTCGAGTTCCATCTTCTCCACGGTGATGGAGCCGGCCTCGACGTTCTTGATCGTCGAAAGCCATTTCATCATCACGCCTTCCTGGAGCGCTTCCTCCAGCTCGAAATCGTGCGCCGGCATCTTGTCGCGTGTGCGACGGTAGACGATCACAGCCTCCTCAGCGCCGAGGCGCTTTGCCGTGCGGGCTACGTCGAGCGCCGTATTGCCGCCGCCGTAAACGATGACACGGCGGCCAAGCAGCGGCTTGTCCTCGCCCTCCATGGAGCGGAGCAGCTGAACCGCATCAAGCACCTTCGCCGCCTCGCCGGCCGGAATGTAGGCGCGCTTGGCGATATGGGCGCCCACGGCAAGGAAGGCCGCGTCGAAGCCGCCCTGCGCCATGGCGTCCGCGATGTGCGACACCTTGGCGTTGTATTCAATCGTGACGCCAAGATCCGTGATGCGCTTGACCTCTGCGTCCAGCGCCTCCCGCGGCATGCGGTATTTAGGAATGCCGAAACGGATCATGCCGCCGGGCAACGGCCCGGCCTCTTTGATGGTGACGGCGTGCCCAAGCCGGGTCAGGTGATAAGCAGCCGACAAGCCCGAAGGCCCCGCACCAACGACCAGCACCTTCTTGCCCGAGGACGCGGCCGGCTCTGCGAAGCGCCAGCCATTGGCGATGGCGAGGTCTCCCAGGAAACGCTCGACAGAGTTGATGCCGACAGTCTCGTCCACGATGGCGCGGTTGCAGGCACTTTCGCAGGGATGATAGCACACCCGTCCCATCACGGCCGGCAGCGGATTGTTCTGTGTGAGCGCGCGCCAGGCGGCCTCATAGTCGCCGCTTTCGGCGAAGGCGAGCCAGCCCTGGATGTCCTCGCCCGCCGGGCAGGCATTGTTGCAGGGCGGGAGCCGGTGCACATATTCCGGCCTCAGCGTCCGCCAGGAGCCGGTGTGGTTGACAAGCGAGGTGCCAACTTCGAGCGTGATTGCGAAAGGATGATCGAAACTCATCTATACCTCAGCTTCGTCGCTTTGGGCATCGGCGAGACCATATTCAGCGATGTTCGCGTCGCAGATCGCCTGCAGGCGGGCCACGCGAGGGTCTTCCTTGCCGTCGCGGAAGAGATGCGCAAACCGGCGCTGCAGCTTCAAATAATCGCGCACCGGAACCGGGCGGCGGATCTTCCTGACCTGGGTCACTTTGCCGTGTTCGGCTTCGAAGATTGGAAAGACGCCGCATTCGATGGCAAGCCGCGCGAGCTTGATCGTATCCTGTGAGGCCGACCCCCAGCCCAGCGGGCAGGGAACGTGGATCTGAATATAGCGCGCGCCGTGAATGGACATCGCTTTCGTCACCTTGCGTTCGAGATCGTGCAGATCGGCGACGGATGCGGTTGCGGCATAGGGAATGCCGTGGGCTACGGCGATTTTAGGCACCGATTTGCCAGTGCCGAAGACGTTGCCCGGCTCAGGCCCCACGGTTGGCGTGGTTGCGGTGCGCGCTGCCGGCGGCGTCGCCGAGGAGCGTTGCACGCCGGTGTTCATGTAACCCTCATTATCGTAGCAGATATAGAGCACGTCATCGTTGCGCTCGAACATGCCTGACAGGCATTGGAAGCCGATATCCGTCGTGCCGCCGTCGCCGCCCTGGGCAATGACCCGCACCTCTGGGCGCTTTTTGACCCGCATGGCAGCCGCGACACCCGTCGCGACAGCGGCGGCGTTGCCGAACAGCGAATGCAGCCATGGCAGCTGCCACGATGTCTCAGGATAGGGGGTCGTGAACACTTCGAGGCAGCCGGTCGCGTTGACCGCGATCAGGTTGTTATTCGTGGCACTCATGGCCGTGTCGATAGCGTAGCGCGCGCCCAGCGCCTCGCCGCAACCCTGACAGGCGCGGTGCCCGCAGGTCAGCGCGTTCGTGCGGCTTTCATGCGCCTGCACAGACCGCTCCGCCTCCGCCACGAGACGGTTGCCGACGGTGAACGTTCCCTTTTGGTAATATTTCAGCTTTTGCAAGGCTTCGCCGGGCTTGGACGTTGGGGCAGTTCCGGTCATAGCTTTTCCCTCGCGTCGCCGGCAAAACGGGCGGATTGGGCGATCTGGCGCAAGATGTTTTCGGCGGTTGGGCCGGAGTGGCGCGTCTTGCCGGTGCGATGAATTTCGCGGCCGACGACGCGCTCGTTGAGATCGAGGAAATGCGTGCCTTCCCAAGGCTGCACGGCGGCTTGCCGGAACATCCGGTCCAGCGAGGAGCGCGTGATCGGCCTGCCGCCGAGCCCTGCAACCGCGGAATGAAGCCGCGGCGCACGGGGCAAATTGCGCAGCGACATGTCGACATTGTTCGCCAGCGGTCCGCCCACGCCAACGGAGATGCTTTTCTCCACCACGACGACGTCCCGCGCCCCCGCCAGGACGTTGCGCAAGGCATCGGTTGGGAACGGGCGGTAGGAGACGACGGTCACCAGCCCGATGCGGATGCCTTCCTCGCGCATCTCGTCGATGGTGTCCTTGATGGTGCCGCAGACCGATCCCATCGCAACCACCAGCATATCGGCATCCTCTGCGCGATAGCAGCGCAGAAGCCCGCCGGATTCGCGCCCGAACTTAACCGAGAACTCTTTGGCAAGCTCCGGGATGAGCCGGAGCGCCTTGGTTTGCTTGTAATGGGCGAGGAAGCGCACCTCGGTGAAGGCTTCGGGCCCTACCATCGCGCCGATGGAGACGGGCAGTGCCGGATCCAAAACCTGGATGGGATCGTAAGGCGGGAGATACGCGTCCACAGTGGCCTGATCGGGAACGTCGATGCGTTCCACCGCATGCGTAAGGATAAAGCCGTCGACGCAAACCATCACCGGCATCGACAATTCTTCCGCCAGCTTGAACGCCTGGATATGAAGGTCCGCCGCCTCCTGGTTCGTTTCGGCAAAAAGCTGCATCCAGCCCGCGTCGCGCATCGACATGGCGTCGGAGTGGTCGTTCCAGATGTTGATCGGCGCGCCGATTGCGCGGTTGCCGATGGTCATCACGATGGGAAGGCCGAGGCCCGAAGCGTTGTAGACGGCTTCGGCCATATATAGAAGCCCCTGCGATGCGGTCGCCGTGTAAGCGCGCGCGCCCGCGGCCGACGCGCCGATTGCGACGGACAGCGCCGCAAACTCGCTTTCCACATTGATGAATTCGCAATTGGCGAGTTCGCCTTTTCTCACCAGCTCGCCAAGCCCCTCGACGATGTGCGTCTGCGGCGTGATGGGATAGGCGCAGATCACCTCCGGGCGGCACAGCGCGATGGCTTCCGCCATGGCATGCGAACCTTCGACTTGCTTCAGCATCGGCGCTCCTCAGGCTGCGGCGCGTTCTTGGGACATTACGAACTCATGGGCTTCCATGGCCGCTTCGACGTTGGCTGCGCCGATCTTGCCCGGAAATGCTTCAGCGATTGCGCGTTTGACGCTGTCGAGGTTAACGAGATTGGTCAAAGCGGCGAAAGCCCCAAGCAGCGCAGCATTAGGCAGCGGACGCCCGACATGTTTCAGCGCGATCTCGGTCGCGGGCACGATGACCGCGTGCCCCTTCGGCAAGGAGGCCGCGATTCTCTCGATGTGAAGATCGCCAAAGGTCTTGTTCGTATTCACGAGCAGGTAGCCGTCCGGCTTAAGGCCCGCAAAAACATCCATCACCTTGAACAGCGTCGGGTCTTGCACGATGAGGCAATCCGGCTCCAGGATGGGCTCGCGGAGCCTGATTTCCTTATCCGCGATCCGGCAAAAGGCCACCACCGGCGCGCCCATGCGCTCGGACCCGAAGCTTGGAAAAGCCTGCGCATGGCGCCCTTCGAGGAAGGCTGCGACAGACAGCATCTCCGCGCCAGTTACGACGCCCTGGCCGCCGCGGCCATGAATGCGAATCTGGAACATTTCAACCCCTTTACGTGGAGGATATTCCCGGCGCCGAAGTTGAAGCAAAGCATAAACCCGGCATTGCGACAGTCCTCCAGCTGTGTTCCTCGCGACACGCCCCGCGCTTTTAGCTGGTTATTATTGGATGGCCGGGCGTTCCGTTGACATTGGACACACTTGTCCAGAACCGTCAAGTCCGGAACCCAAGGTCGCGCACGGCCACAAGCCCAGCTCCCCGTGGAGGCCGAGTGGCCGCTTACGCAGCCGCCCGCGCCATGAGTTTTATAGTGCAGTGCGGCCTCTGGTAGAGGCCATCCAGCCAGCGGTTCACTTCCGGCGTCCCGGTATTAAGCCCGAAATTGCGGCCCCAATTTGCGGTGAAGCCCACGATGATGTCGGTCACCGAGAACGCGCCGCCTACGAGGTATTCCTGGCCCTTCAGCGCGTCGTCCAGCACGGGGATTGCGGTGCGGTAATCCGCTTCGTTCTGCGGGACGATCGCAGCAACCCGCTTTTCCTCGGGCAGCAGCATGGTATTGCGCAGCCTCGACCACAGATGGGCCTCCAGTTCGGTCAATGCGAAGGAAACCCATTGATCGTGAAGCGCCCGCTCCCACGTCCCCGGTTTGTGCGCAAGGCCCTTCTCCGGTTTCCGGTCGGCGCACCAGGTCGCGATGGCGGCCAATTCGAACAGCGGACGGCCATCGGCCACGAAACCCGGCAGCTTGCCCAGGGGGTGCACCTTCTTCAGTTCCGGCGAGTGAAACAGCTCGCGGCCGGCGATGCTCTCGAACGGCATGTCGAGTTCGAGCAGCGTCCAGCGCACGCGCCCGGCGCGTGTGGGACCGAATTCGTAGAGCGTGAGCTGCATGGCCGGCCTCGTTTACTGTGACGTATCTGGATGCTGGCTTCTTAGCTCTTATGCTCGCGCAAAACTTCGCGCATAACCTCGGCGATCATGCCGGGCAACGCGCTTTGCGACGATTTGAATTCGCTTCTTAGCCCGCGCACCTCGGTCTCCAACCGGTCGACCTTGTCTTCGATGCGCTCGACGCGCGTCTTGAGTGCGGCAAGGTCGTCGCCATTCTGACGCGCCTGCTGGAGAATGTAGCGTGATACGAGCTTCTCGCCGTCCACTTCTTGGGCGACAAACTCGACGCGATCCTCAACGCGTTTCAGATCTTCGCGCGTAACCTCTGGCGCCGGCATGCCGTATCCCCCTTGAAGCACTCCTATTTACATCTGGATTACGAAGTTTTGCAACGCCTGGTTTACTTATTCAGCCGCTTTCGCGGCGGCAGGGTCCTACTCCGGGTAGCGCTTCGCTATCTCATCAACGGCCGCTTTCAACGGCTTCAAATCGGCTTTCACAACGCTCCAAATCCGCTGTGGATCGATCATTTCGTAGCCATGACGGAGAATATTGCCAATGCCTGCGATATCGCGCCAAGGTATTTGCGGATGATTGTCTTTATCGCTATGGGGGATGTGCCTGACTGCCTCTGAGACGATAAGCAGATGACGCTCGGTTGCGGCGCGCAGCGGTTCGCTTGCTTCGAAATCCTCGAAAGTCTTCCCGTCCCAGTAACTTTCCATTGCAGCGATGGATCGCGCGATATGCAAAAGCCGGTCGCGAACGCTCGCCGCCGCCATCAGAAAATCTCGATGATATCACCCGCGATGCGCTCGGCAAAGCGGGGGTCTTTCGCCAACATTCTGCGCTCAATGGGGGTGGTCTCGATCCCCGTGATGTCGGTCAAAAAGTTAGCAATGCCAGCGAGATCGACGAGCGAAAACTTCGGCCGGGCCGGATCGATATCAATCAACACATCCAGATCGCTCTGGTCTTGGGCCTCGCCGCGAGCGTACGAACCGAACAGCGCAAGGTGCCGCACGCCCTTGGCCTGCAACGCTGATTTCCCATGGGCTATCGCCCCTATGATCTCGCCGCAATTCATAACTTAATTGTACTCCAGGCCCTCGTCGCTGCAAACAGGCTCATTCGGCCGCGATGGCTAGCGGAAAGCTCTATCGGCTTCGCTACTCCCTGGCTAGCTTCCCGGCAGCACCCTCAGCGCGAGCGCCTCCGCGTTCGTCATCGCTTCTTCTTCAGTCGCTGCAAACGCTGGCTACATTGGATTGGAAGAACGCAACAGATCGAGCCCGCTCAAATCCTACTTGAACCATGTAGCACTACGTTATTTATTTGTATTATAGTTTTTTGGTTATAGAACAATATGATCGCTCTGGCTGGAAACACATGTAGTATTGCAATGCGGCACTGCTCTGGTCACTTTGTGTGTAGCTTACCCTCTAACATTATACGTCTGGTGGCATACTAACATTATGATATTACGGCTCATTCTCGCGCTATTGTCTGGCTACATCCGATGGGATAAATGCAACAGATCGCGCCAGACCAAATCCTTCATGCACTCTGTAGTGCATAGTAGCCTTTGTGATTTTGTAGCCCTACCGTCATAAAAAACGGCTCCTTAATTGTCGAAAAATAAGCTGGTATGACTTGACGAAAAATCAGTTGCAATCTAAATGTTGGTGTTAGGAAGACATAATCAAAGGAAACACGATGCAAGACACCTTTGACGACGCCGAGCTGGCTGCGATGGCGCGTGTGCTTGAGGCCCTAAAGCCTCTAAACCCAGAGGAAAAAGGGCGTGTCGTTACTTGGGTCCAGGGAAAGTTCGGCGTAAATGTTGGAAGGTCTCCTGATGCCCTTCCACGGCTTAATCAAGAAACCGCTTCTCAGGCTCCCAGAGAGGGAACTGTCAACCAAGTTACCAACGAATTAGGGGCAAAGTCTTGTCGTGATCTACTTCTGGCAGCAGCCGCCTTTCTGAGCTTTTATCAAGGGAAGGAGAAGTTTACTCGCGATGAGTGGCTGTCATGTGCAAAGGATGCCAGAGCTTGGAAGAGCGATTACGCGAAACAGGTTTATGTCAACGTTGACCGCATGCAAAAATCCGGTCAAATAAACGAAAAGGCAAAAGATGTTTTTTCGCTATCTCAATCTGCTCTGTCGGAATTGGAGGCGAAACTTGCTAAATGATATTACTTTAGCTGTTGAACTTAAGAAGTTGCAGAGCCAAGCCTTTGTTGTGTTTGGCGTACTGGAAAATATAGATCAGCCCGCCCTAACCACAGCAATCAGGGATAAGGCGATTGAAATTGGGCTTCGCGAAGTGAAAAACTGGAACCTCAGTGATGTTTTGGCGAAGGCTGAGCATGGACATCTAGTTGTTAAGTTAGGTAGAGCGTGGAAGCTGCTGCCTGATGGAAAAATGAAGTTGCGGGATGCCGGGTTTCCGCTTCGCGGCCAGATTGTTGAGCAAGCCCGTCACAATCTGCTTTCCCAGGTCTCAAAAATCGCGGACGAAGCGCGGAAGTCCTTCTTGATCGAAGCAGTGTCAGCTTTTGATAACGGATGCCACCGGGCCGCAGTCGTTTTCTCGTGGGTCGGCGCTTCTGCTGTTATTCAAGAAAACGTGGTAAACAAGCACCTGTCCTCGTTCAACGCGTCGGGTCTAGCCCGGTTCGGGCCGAATTTTAAGCCCGCGAGAACCACAAAAGAGCTAGCCGAACTCACGGAGAGTGGTCTGATTCAACTTTGTCAGGACTGCGGAATGTTGGACAAAAGTGAAAAGCAAGAATTGCAGGCTCGGTTAGATTTGCGGAATCGATGCGGGCATCCAAATGCTTTCACGCTCGCAGATCATGTCGTCGCAAGCCACATTGAAAGCTTAACAATGAATGTGTACCAACGATACTAAGTTGTTTACTCCGCCGCCTTAGCGGCCGCTGCTTTCCTCTTCGCGGGCCGCCGCAACTTCCCCGCCAGAAACTGCCCGGTATAGCTCTCCGGCACCTTGGCGATATCCTCAGGCCGGCCCTCGGCCAGGACACGACCGCCGCTATCGCCGCCGTCGGGCCCGAGATCGATCACCCAATCTGTCGGCGAGAATCCGATGTGAGGGCTCAACTCGCCAGCGCCGGAACGGCTAAGCACCCACAGGCGTAAGCTCAAACACCTTAGCTTGGCGTGCGGCGGCGGCGATATCCCCCGCGCGAAGCGCGAGGCGAACGGCGTCCAGCTTCTCGGCCTCGTCCGCAGAAAGGTAAGGAGACCACTCGGTCTCATCCTCGATTAGTTCCACGGGCACGACAGCGAGATACCGTCCCTCATAGATCAATTCGGTAGATTGTCTCCTACTCATGGCCTTCTTCTCCGAAAACCGGTTTCCCATCGCGAGGGATCCGGTTTGTAGCAGGTAATTCCAATTGCTGGCCCATCGGTATTCTTCTTTATGCCCCATAACACGTGAATGGGATTGCCGCTGGCATCGCTCTGAAGCACCAAACAACATGGGCCGGCATAATAATCGGGATAATCTTCAACCACCTCGCCAAAAGCAACGCCGCTGACTAAGTCCCTTAGGAGGATATTGTCATCGGCGGCTGCTTTCAACACGTGACGGGAAAACTGGTAACGGCGTTCCGCCACCAACGCCAGAATTCGATTGAAAATCCGGCTCTCCACCCCGCTACTCCGCCGCCTTAGCCGCAGCTGCGGCCCGCTTCGCCGGCCGCCGCTTCAACAGCCCCGCCAGATACTGCCCCGTATAGCTCTCCGCCACCTTGGCGATATCCTCCGGCCGGCCCTCGGCCACAACGCGCCCGCCACCGTCGCCGCCCTCCGGCCCCAGGTCGATCACCCAATCCGCGGTCTTAATCACCTCGAGATTGTGCTCGATCACCGCCACGGTATTGCCCGCATCCACAAGCTGATGCAGCACCTCCAAAAGCTTCGCCACATCGTGGAAATGCAGTCCCGTGGTCGGCTCGTCGAGGATATACAGCGTCTTGCCGGTCGCGCGCTTCGACAGCTCCTTCGAAAGCTTCACGCGCTGCGCCTCGCCGCCCGAAAGCGTGGTGGCCTGCTGGCCCACCTTGATATAGCCGAGCCCCACGCGCTGCAGCGTCTCCATCTTGTCGCGCACCGCGGGCACGGCCTTGAAGAACTCGGCCGCCTCGTCCACCGTCATCTCCAGAATGTCCGCGATGGACTTGCCGCGGAACTTGATCTCCAGCGTTTCGCGATTGTAACGGTGGCCCTTGCAGACGTCGCAGGTGACGTACACGTCGGGCAGGAAGTGCATCTCGATCTTGATGACGCCGTCGCCCTGGCAGGCCTCGCAGCGCCCGCCCTTCACGTTGAAGGAGAAGCGGCCCGGCAGATAGCCGCGCGCCTTGGCTTCGGGCAGCCCCGCGAACCAGTCGCGGATATGGCCGAAGGCGCCCGTGTAGGTGGCGGGGTTCGAGCGCGGCGTGCGGCCGATGGGCGATTGGTCGATGTCGATGACCTTGTCGAGGAACTCGATGCCGTCGAGCGCGTCGAAGGGCTCAGGCGCGTCGCCGCCGCCGTTAAGCCGGCGCGAGGCGGCCTTCTGGATGGTCTCGATCAGAAGCGTGGATTTACCGCCACCTGAGACGCCCGTCACCGCGGTGAAGCAGCCGAGCGGGATCGAGGCGGTGACGTTTTTCAGATTGTTGCCGCGCGCGCCGCGCACGGTGAGCTGGCGGCGCTTGTCGATCTTGCGCCGCTCGGGCGGCAGCGGAATGGCGCGCTTGCCCGTGAGATATTGCCCGGTGAGGCTTTCGGAGTGCGCCATGATTTCGGCGGGCGTTCCTTCCGCGATGATCTCGCCGCCGTGCACGCCGGCGCCGGGGCCGATATCGACGACATGGTCGGCTTCAAGGATCGCCTCCTCGTCATGCTCGACCACGAGGACGGAATTGCCGAGATCGCGCAAATGTTTCAGCGTGACGAGCAGCCGCGCATTGTCGCGCTGATGCAGGCCGATGGACGGCTCGTCCAGCACATAAAGCACGCCCGTAAGTCCCGAGCCGATCTGCGAGGCCAGCCGGATGCGCTGGCTTTCGCCGCCCGAGAGCGTGCCGGAATTGCGGGAAAGCGCCAGGTAATCGAGGCCGACATCGTTCAAGAAGCGCAGGCGCTCCTGGATTTCCTTCAAGATGCGCGCGGCGATCTCGTTCTGCTTCGCGGTGAGCTTCCCCGGCAGCGCACCGAACCACTCGTTCGCCGCCTTGATCGAAAGCCGCGACGCCTCGCCTATGTGCAAGCCCCCGATCTTCACTGCCAGCGCCTGCGACTTCAGCCGGAAGCCCCTGCACTCCTCGCACGGCGCATCCGACTGGTAGCGCGACAGCTCCTCGCGCACCCACTGGCTATCCGTTTCCTTCCAGCGCCGCTCGATATTGGTGATCACGCCCTCGAAGGGTTTCTTTGTGATGTAGCTGCGCATCCCGTCGTCATAGGTGAACGAGATGGGCTCGCCGCCCGAGCCGAACAGGATCGCGTCCTGCACCTTCTTCGGCAGCTTGCTCCACGGCGTGTCCATCGAGACGTCGTAATGGGCCGCGAGCGCCTGCAGTGTCTGAGTGTAATAGGGCGACGTGTTGCCGGTGCGCGCCCAGGGCACGATGGCGCCTTTGCGCAGCGAAAGCGATTGGTCCGGTACGGTCAGCGCGGCTTCGAATTTCAGCTCCGTGCCGAGCCCATCGCATTTCGGGCAGGCGCCGAACGGGTTGTTGAAGGAGAACAGCCGCGGCTCGATCTCGTCGATGGTGAAACCCGAGACCGGACACGCGAAGCGCTGCGAGAAGGTGATGCGCTCGGGTTCGGCGGCCTTGGCCTTAGACCCCCTCACCCCAACCCTCTCCCCAACGGGAGAGGGTGAAGAGACTGCGGCGCTTTCTCCGGGGAACGCGGATGTGCGGGCGTCCTCTCTCCCCTCGGGGAGAGAGACAGACTGAGGGGGGACTTTCGGAGCATCCGCAAACTCCACCACGGCAATCCCGTCAGCGAGTTCCAGCGCGGTCTCGAAACTATCCGCGAGCCTGCTCGCGATATCGCCGCGCACCACGATGCGGTCCACCACCACGTCGACGTCGTGCTTGATCTTCTTGTCGAGCGCCGGCACATCGGCGATCTCGTAAAACGTGCCGTCCACCTTCACGCGCTGAAAGCCGCGCTTCTGCAAATCGGCGAACTCCTTCCGGTATTCGCCCTTGCGGCCGCGGATCATCGGCGCAAGCAAATAAAGCCGCGTGCCCTCCGGCAGCGCCAGCACCCGGTCCACCATCTGGCTCACGGTCTGGCTTTCGATGGGCAGGCCCGTCGCGGGCGAATAGGGCACGCCCACGCGCGCCCACAACAGGCGCATATAGTCGTAAATCTCGGTGACGGTCGCCACCGTCGAGCGCGGGTTGCGGCTCGTCGTCTTCTGCTCGATGGAGATGGCCGGCGACAGCCCGTCGATATGGTCCACATCGGGCTTCTGCATCAGCTCCAGAAACTGCCGCGCATAGGCCGAGAGGCTCTCGACATAGCGGCGCTGGCCCTCGGCATAGATCGTGTCGAAGGCGAGGCTCGACTTGCCCGAGCCGGACAGCCCGGTGATGACCACGAGCTTTTCGCGCGGGATGTCGAGCGAAATGTTCTTGAGATTGTGCTCGCGCGCGCCGCGCACCGAGATGTGTGTTTGTGTCAAAGGCTTACCCGCCCTGCCACCGGGCGCTGCCCGGCAGCCTGCCGCCGAAGGTTACTCGCCCCTTACCTTAGAACGAATGACGGGATTTTAAAGGCCGGCGCAGCGGTTACGCACGGGGATTCGAGCCTGGTTTCATTCCGCGACTACCTCCAAGAAGGCTGCCGGTGTCATAATGCGCACTCCGCGAAAAGGATCGAGCACGAGCAAATCTTGATCGCCTGTAACAATGCAGTCCGCGTTTCCGATCACGGCAATTCCCAAGAGCTTGTCGTCGTCCGGGTCGCGGCAAGCCCTGAGAGTGACGCCTGTCTCCATCTGCACAGCGGCCAGTGCTAAATCGGCAACAAAAGCCCTGCGCCGGTTTGCATCGACATATTTTTCGAATTTCGGCCGAGCCAGCCTCGTCTCGAGTTCCAGGAGCAAATCCCGCGATGCGAGGAGTGTGGCGTTATCTAAAACCCAGGATAGGCATGCAAATGGCTTCCCGGCCGGCGAGAGCAGAGCGCTAATGAAAACGTTGGTGTCGAGAACGGCGCGCTTAACTCTCATCGGCTAAAAGCCGGTCTAGCTCCGCTTCCGTAAACCCCATGCCCGCCGCTTCCGCCTGGACGGCGGCCATTGTCTGACGCAGCCGTGCCTTCGCCTCGCGGCGGATGCGATCCTGCTCGTCGAGGCGTTCGAATTCCTCAGGCGAAAGCACCACGGCCACCGGTTCGCCATCCTCGACCACCGTTACCGGCTCCCTTCGGGCCGCCTCAATGAGCCTGCGCACTTTCAAATCCTCAATTTTTGCGGATAGCGTTTGCATACAACATTCCCTTCGTGCCGACTATAACACATGCCTGCCGAATGGGTGCGCCGCGCCATGTGTGCCTGTGTTATTTTCCTTCAGCTTGCCGCCCAAGATTACTCGCCCCTTACGCTGGGGCGATTGCGGGATGTTAAAGGCCGCGTGGCGTAAACACGGCCCTCAGGGCGTGACGCTCAAGTTTATTCGAATTAAATAAGCCACGAAGGCCGTGCAGGCGCTGAACATAAACAAAGCCTCCTCTCGCCCGGCCTTTTCATTTTCCGAATCGAGCAAAGAGTGCCGAATACCATTTTCAGCGTTTGAATATGCGTAGAGCTTTTCAAACGCAGCCTTCATGGTGGAGTGTATCGGGTGTGTCTTTTGGATTTGGGCTAAAGCATCACTGAGAGTAGCGTTCTGTTTTCCACTAACGCATTTCGCAGCGCTCTCGACTGCATGGATGGCCTCGCGGATCGCATCCCGATTGTGTCCCGCGGTTAGTTCAGTTCCCGCTTTCTTCAGATGAGCGTACGCACCAGTGAGGGGCGAAGATGCAACTTCCGTTAGGTTGGTTACAACATCATCACGCTCTTCTGGCGAAGCCAGTGGTATAATTGTCTCGTCAATGACACTATAGGAGGCACGATCCGAGGTTATTACTTTGCCTAAGTTTTCCTTATAAAACTCACTTATACCGCGCATTCGTAATGTTACTTGGATTAGCTCCAAGATGTCAGTTACTTTGCCATTCAGAATTAATTGCTTCATTTCCGCAAGTGAGGACTCAATCGCTCGGTCCACGGCTTCATCCAAAGGCTTGTGCCAAACATAACGATAAACCTGCCCAACCCAAACACGTCCTTCCCCTTCCAAGGTTACCCCGTACACCTGTTGGCGACGATGGCCTGATAAGAAGGAAAAAATCACGTCCCAGAGTTCATGTCGAAGGTGCCGATCGAGATCGAGAAACCTGAGCGGGCCTGGAATCGCCTCCAACCCCCCCGCCTGACGGAAGGTAACCTGCTTGCGCTGATCTGGATCATGAATGCGCTCGGACATCGCGGCAACTCCAAATAGAGTTGGCCACTGTATGCGATTCCGTGCTCAAGCGTGACGGGTTTTTGGGCAGCTATAGCAACTCGATGCTTGCTCGTGCAGCCCGCCTCGCGGGGGTTCAGAAAAGCGCAACCCTATAGCACTGCAATATGTTTCTTTGATTTATGTAATCATATAGCTGCTGCTGCTCATCATCCACCACCAGCTCGCGGTTTTTGCTCTTGAAATAACCGATGTTGTCATACTCAAGCTTGGCGAATGCTGCATCGCATGGATCGATATGTCCCGTCCGCGCGAGCATGTAGAAATGAACCGCAAAAATTGCCAATACTAGGAAGCCAATTGCTTTCAACATCTTGAGAATCCTTAGGACAGGGTGCGCCGTTCTTCATAGTCATTTGCTGCGCAACTGAAAAATGAATTTGCGCGCGCGCGTGGCGCGTCAAGCTGGCGCGCGGATGGCCCTTCCCCGATCTTGCACCGCCGCCGCCGAGCGCCGAGATACTGAAAAGGTGCGCGAAGCACGCGGCACCGAAGGCAGGCGACCCATGAACTTCTTCCGCACGATGCTTTTGCTCGCAGCGCTCACCGCGCTGTTCATGGCCATCGGCTATGCCATCGGGCGCGGCCCTGGCATGACCATCGCCTTCTTGATCGCGGGAGGAATGAACATCTTCGCCTATTGGAACTCGGACAGGATGGTGCTCTCCCAGCAAGGCGCCGAGGAGGTGGACGAAGCCCACGCGCCCGAGCTTTACAGCATCGTCCGCGAACTTGCGGCGAAGGCAGAGCTCCCGATGCCGAAAGTGTACATCATTCACACCGATCAGCCGAATGCTTTCGCCACCGGGCGCAATCCGCAGCACGCCGCGGTGGCCGCCTCGGAGGGCCTGCTCCGAAGGATGAACCGGGAGGAGATTGCGGGCGTCCTGGGCCATGAGCTCACCCATGTCAGGAACCACGACACGCTCACCATGACCATCGCCGCAACCATCGCCGGCGCGATCTCGATGCTGGCCAATTTCGGCATGTTCTTCGGCGGCGACCGGCGCAATGGCGGCGGGATAGTGAGCACGCTTTTGGCCATCATCGTAGCACCGATAGCGGCGGCGCTGCTCCAGATGGCGATCAGCCGCTCGCGTGAATATGCGGCGGATCGCGGTGGCGCGGAGCTTACCGGCCACCCGCTCTGGCTCGCCTCCGCACTGCAGAAGATCGAGAGCGCCGCGCAGCAAATTCCCAATGAACAGGCGGAGGATCACCCGGCCAGCGCCTCGCTTTACATTATCAACCCGCTTACCGGCGGCGGCATGGACAATTTGTTCTCGACGCATCCAAACACGGAGAACCGCATCGCCGCGCTTCAAGAGCTGGCCCGGCAGATGGGTCAGACGCAATGGCCGGGCGGCGGACCGGCGGACGACGCTGCGCCTGACGGACCGTGGGGCGGCAGCGCGCGCAAGGCGCCGCCGCCGTCGCCGCGCGCATCTTGGGGACGCCAGTGGAACGATCGCGGGCCGTCCGGGCGCGGGCCTTGGGGATAGTTGCCGCCCTTGTCATCCCGCGCGCGCTGCGGCATGAAATGACGCTGCGCAGACACGGCCGCCTGTAACGATCCCGTGTCTGCGGTGCATCGCTTCGCGCTGCGCTACCCACGGGATGACAGGAATTGAGACTTCCCCATAAGCAATCGCAATCCGAGAATTCCGGCCTGAAAGCGCGCCAGCTGGCCGTCTATCTGTTGAGGGCGGTGCTGCGCGAGAGGCAGCCTTTCGACGACGCCTTCGCCGGCTCCAGCGCGAAAACGGCTTTCGCCGGCCTCGAATTCCGGGACCGCGCCTTCGCACGCGCCATCGCGGCAACTGCGCTCCGCCGGCTGGGGCAAATCGAGGATTTGCTGCACCGCTTCCTTGCAAAGCCGCTGCCCGCCGAGGCGTTCGAGGCGCGGTTCATCTTGATCGCAAGTGCGGCGCAACTTGCGTTTATGGAAGTAGCGCCCCACGCCGCCATCAGCCTTGCCGTCGAGCAGGCGAAGGGATTGCGCGGCGCCTACCGTTACGCCGGGCTCATCAACGCCGTCCTGCGCAAGGTAAGCGCGAATGCGGCGGCACTGATCGCGGAGCAGGATGCGGCCGTGCTCAACACGCCGGAATGGTTGTTCACCCGCTGGGCCGGCCATTACGGCGAGGAAACAGCCCGCAAAATCGCCGCCGCGCATCTGGAAGAACCGGCGCTCGACCTCTCGGTGAAAGCGGATGCGCCCGGCTGGGCCGCGCGGCTTGGCGGCGAAGTACTGACCTGGGGCACCGTGCGGCTCTCCGTCAAGGGCCGCATCGAGGACATCGAAGGCTACGCCGAGGGCGCGTGGTGGGTGCAGGACGCCGCCGCAGCGATGCCGGCGTTCCTGCTTGGCGAAGTTGGCGGCAAGCGCGTGGCCGATCTCTGCGCAGCGCCGGGAGGCAAGACTGCGGAACTTGCTGCACGCGGAGCGCGGGTCACGGCAGTGGATGTTTCGGCTTCCCGCCTGCGCCGGCTGAAAGAAAACTTGGACCGGCTTCAGCTCACAGCAGAAATCGTGCAAGCCGATGTCGCCGGATGGACGCCGCCCGAACTCTTCGACGCGGTGCTTCTTGACGCGCCCTGCTCGGCGACTGGCACCATCCGCCGCAACCCCGACATCCCCTATCTGAAAGGCCCGGCCGATATCGTGGCGCTTGTAAGGGTTCAGGCTAGGCTTCTTGATCACGCGGTGAACCTCATCAAGTCCGGCGGGCAGCTCATCTATAGCACCTGCTCGCTCGAAGCGGAGGAAGGCGAAGCGCAGATCGAGCGGCTGCTCGCAACGAGGCCGTATGTGGCGCTCGTGCCTATAAAAGCAGATGAGCTTCACGTCCCTCGCGAATGCGTCACGCCCTCCGGAATGCTGCGCACGCTGTCGTTTCATTATGGCGGCATGGACGGCTTTTTCGCCGCCCGGCTTGCCTTACGCAGCTAAGAAGCGGCTAGACTTCCAAACTGCGCTTCAAATTCGGGCTTGCTTGCATCAGGTAATCTTCTCGCTCCCTCGGTCGCGGCTTGCTTTACGAAGCGGCTGCGCGCGCATCCGAATCGGCAAGCCGGACGATGCCCGCCATGATCTCGTTCAATTTGAAGTTCTTCGGCGTGTAGATCGCGGCTACGCCGAACCCCTTCAAAACCGCCTCATCCTCGGCCGGGATGATGCCGCCCACCACCACGGGGATGGCGCCAAGCCCCGCAGCGCGCATCCTCTCCATGATGTCGCGCACGAGCGGCACATGGCTGCCCGACAGGATGGAAAGCCCCACGACATGCACGCTCTCTTCAAGTGCGGCGTTCACGATCTGCGCAGGCGTCAGCCGGATGCCTTCGTAAACCACCTCCATGCCGCAGTCGCGCGCGCGCACCGCGATCTGCTCGGCGCCGTTGGAATGGCCGTCGAGGCCGGGCTTGCCGACCAGGAATTTCAGCCGCCGCCCGAGCTTCGCCGAGACGCGCTCAACGCCGGCCCGCACTTCGGCTAGCCCCTCGCCGCCGCTCTGCGCCGAGGCGCGCGAAACGCCGGTGGGGGCGCGGTATTCGCCAAAAACCTGCCTCAGCGTGCCGGCCCATTCTCCCGTGGTCACGCCCGCCTTCGCGCACGCGATGGACGGCTCCATGATGTTGCGGCCTTCCTGCGCCGCGCTGCGAAGCTCATTCAGGGTGGCCTCAACCCGCCTGTTATCGCGCGCCGCGCGCCAAGCCTTCAGCGCCTCCACCTGCTCGCGCTCGACCCCTTCCGGAATGGTTTGGATGCCGCCATCGGTGCCGGCGGCCAGGGGCGAAGGCTCGGTCTCAAGGAATTTGTTGACGCCGATGACGATCTGTTCGCCGGTTTCGATTTTTCTGAGACGCGCCGCATTGCTTTCCACCAGGCGCTGCTTCATGTAGCTCGAATCGACTGCTGCAATCGCCCCGCCGATGGCCTCGATGCGGGCCAACTCCTCGCGCGCCTCGCGCTTCAGTTCCTCGACCTTGGCATCGATAGCGCGGGAGCCGTCGAAAATGTCTGCATATTCAAGCAGATCGGTCTCGTAAGCCACAATCTGCTGCATGCGAAGCGACCATTGCTGATCCCAGGGCCGCGGCAGGCCCAGCGCCTCGTTCCAGGCCGGCAATTGCACCGCCCGCGCGCGCGCCTTCTTGGAAAGCACCACGGCCAGCATCTCAAGCAGGATGCGATAGACGTTGTTCTCGGGCTGCTGCTCGGTGAGCCCCAGCGAGTTGACCTGAACGCCATAGCGGAAGCGCCGGAGCTTGGGGTCGGTCACGCCGTAGCGCTTCTCGCAAATCTCGTCCCAGAGATCCACGAAGGCGCGCATCTTGCACATCTCGGTAACAAAGCGGACGCCTGCGTTCACAAAAAAGGAGATGCGCGCAGCCGCTTCCGGGAACGCCTCCGCGGGGATCTCGCCGCTCTCCTTCACCGTGTCGAGCACAGCTTGGCCGATGGCCAGCGCATAGGCCAGTTCCTGCACCGGCGTCGCCCCGGCCTCCTGCAAATGGTAGGAGCACACGTTGGTGGGGTTCCATTTCGGAACCTCCCGGAAGGTGAAAACCACGATGTCCTTGATGAGCCGCATCGAGGGCTGCGGCGGGAACACATAGGTTCCGCGCGACAAATATTCCTTGATGATGTCGTTCTGGACCGTGCCCGTAAGCGCCTTGCGGTCCGCACCCTGCTCATCCGCCAATGCGACATACAGCGAAAGCAGCCATGCCGCCGTCGCGTTGATGGTCATGGACGTATTCATCTTCTCAAGTGGAATTCCGTTCAAGAGCGCGCGCATGTCGCCCAGATGGCCAACCGGAACGCCGACCTTGCCCACCTCGCCGCGGGCCAGCGGATGGTCCGCATCGTAACCCGTCTGCGTCGGCAGGTCGAAAGCGATGGATAGGCCCGTCTGCCCCTTGGCAAGGTTCTTGAGGTAGAGCTCGTTGGAAGCCTTCGGGGTCGAATGCCCCGCATAGGTGCGGAAAATCCAAGGTTGGTCGCGCATGGCTGGGCCGGTTCTCTTTATTGAGCGCTGCTGCACTGCAGCATAGCACGCGCGGAGAGGCGCCCCAACCCATTCGTAAGTGTAAAGCTGGCGGTTTCCCGGCTGCCCTTCATAAAACCGTGCCAATTTGTGGAGAATGATCGAGAATTGACGGATCATCGGATCGCGCCGGAAGCGTTAGCGGAGGAACGTAAGCTTGTCCAGTGAGCAACCCAGGGGCAGACCATGAGACTGATATTCTCGCTATCGGCTTTTGCCTTCACGATGATCCTTGCGCTCATAGCCTTCACCTATACAGCCATCCACTTTCCGACGACCATGCGGGACTTTCTGGCCGGTGCTCAGCATGTCCGCGATCAGGTCTCGCTGCTGGGCTTGCCGGACAGCTACATGGTCTGGGTCGACATTTTTCTTCAGCCCAATCAGATTGTTCTAATAGGCTTCAGCATAGCCATGCGGGCGGCGATCGGCCTTATCGCAGCCATTTTCGGGGGGGGAAGGTTTCCCGGCGAGTCCGATTCCGCTGCCTCCTCGCCGTCCGGCTTGAACTCGCCTTTCAGCCGCTGGGGTAGGTTCTGAGATGCGGGCGGTGGAAGTCTCTGCACCGCTTCCGGCGCCGGTGCGCTTGGCGGCCGGCCTCCTATGCTGGCTTGCCGTTTTCTTATCCGCGGCCGCTGCGGCTTCCGCTCAAAGCAGCGCACCCCGGCTAAACTCAATCGATCAAATCGGCAGCCGCCTTGCCCAATGCTGGCACGCACCGCAGACGGATGCGTTCCAGATCGTGGAGGTCACGGTGCGGATTCGCTTTTCACGTGAGGGAACGGTTATGGGCGAGCCGCGCACCACCTATATTCACGCCGGCTCAATGCCTGGATTAAGAGCTGAAATCAACGCAAGCATACTTGAAGCGATCAAAGCTTGCACGCCGCTGCCATTCACGCCCTCGCTCGGCGCCGCTATCGCAGGGCGGATGCTGGCAATCCGCTTTCGCTCGGTGCCGCTTTCCGGGCCGCAGCGCGAAATTTGAGCTCACAGCCCGGCCGCCGGTCCTGTTGGACCGCCGGCCACAATTTAAGCGGCGGGTGGCACCGCGGGCAGTCAGCGCGTTGTCTTGCAGAAGAGGGAAAACCAAGATCGAGTTCTTGCGGCCATCAATGCAGTCCCAATGGATAGCGCTTACCAAGTCCACGCTGGGCGTGCTGATGGCCGGGATCAACACCAGCATCCTGCGTTTACATCGAGACCAAGGTGGCGCAGCCGATGTTCCGGCTCGATCTCTTTCGCATCCGCGCGTTTGCGGCCGGCAACATCGCGTGCTGGCTGACCGGCATCGCTCGCGGCGGCGTGCAGGTTCTTCTTGTCATCTGGTTGCAAGGCGTGTGGCTGCCGCTGCATGGCTATCCGTTCTCCACAACACCCTTATGGGCCGGGATTTACATGCTGCCGATGATGGCCGGCTTTCTGGTGGGACCACTATCCGGCTATTTGTCGGACCGTTACGGCGCCCGGCTGTTCTCCACGCTCGGGATGGTGCTCACGGCGACTGGCTTTTGTCTGCTTGCCCGGCTCTGGCGCCGCGCCGGTCATGGTTAGCCCCGGCAGCCGCCGCTCCAACATGGCCAGAAGCAGCCCCACAGGGAAGCCCGGTCCGTCCGGCAAGAATATGGGCAATACGGCCGGGAACGTGACTTCCCCGAACGCAACTTCTGTCCTCCCCAACTTGCCAAGGTAGCCTTAAGAGCGGCCTGAAACGTGCTTTGGCAGCTGCCCTCGGCGAAGACTTACGCCTTCAGCTGATCCTTCACCGGCAGCGACCTTATCCTCTTGCCGCTGGCAGCGAAAATCGCGTTACAGATTGCTGGCGCCACTGGAGGCACACCGGCCTCGCCAACCCCGCCTAGCGGCTGGTTCCAGTCCTCGCCACCCACAAGGTAGGTGTTAATTTCACGAGGACTCGTGTCCATCCGGACCATTCGGTAATCGGGGAAGTTCTGCTGTTGGGCGGCCCCATTCTTGAAGGTTACCTCGCTATAGTTCATGGTCGTAAGGCCCATGATGACCGCGCCTTCCATCTGGGAGCGGACACGGTCCGGGTTGGCACGCGGGCCACAATCCATGGCAATGTCGACGCGGTGCACCGCGAGGCCATTTTCGGGTGAGACTTCCACCTCGGCGGCCACAGCAACATGGGTCACGAAGCTGTAAAACGCGGCGATGCCGAGGCCATGACCTTTCGGCAGCTTACGTCCCCAGCCAATGCCTTCCGCAACGCGCTCGGTAACGGCGCGCAGCCTGCCCGTTTCCATGGGATAGCGCCTGGGGCTCTGGCCATAGTTCCATTTGTCGTTAAGCGCGTATGGATTGATGGTCCGCGCTGGTCCTATCGCTGCCAGCAGGAAGTCCTTCGGGTCTTGCCCAGCGGCAGCGGCGAGTTCCGCCACAAAGGACTGGATGCCAAAGGCATTTGCAATGTTATAAACCGACCTGAACCAGCCAATACGCACATGATCTTCGGCCTTGCCAACCTCAAAACGGGCATCCGGCAGGACAAAGGGATTGTTGATGAAACCCATGCCCATCTCAGTTGCGCCTTCGTAAACCTGGTTGGGCTTGAATGTCGAGGCCATGGGCGGCGCCGCGCTCCTCTGCAGCCAGGCTATGAGCTTCCCGTCTTCATCGAGGCCGGCTTCCAGGTGATCGGCAGCGGGCGCGTTATAGAAGGCGTGCTGGATGTCGTCCTCCCGCGTCCAGACAACTTTCACCGGAACGCCACCCATGGCTTGGCTTAGGATCCCTGCCTCGATCACAAAGTCGGGCATGGACTTGCGGCCAAAGCCGCCGCCCAAAAGCGTGACATTGACGGTCACATCCTCGAACGGAATGTTGAGCTCTTTTGAAAGTTCGAGGCGCGTCAACTGAGGCGCCTGAACGCAAGCCCAGGCTTCGCACTTGCCCTCCTTGATCCGCACGGTGGCAGCCGGCGGTTCCATCGGCGCCTGTGCCAGCAGAGGCACGTAATAATCGGCCTCCAGCTTTTTCGCGGCACTTGCATATGCCTTATCGAAATCGCCGTCGCGGCGGACAACATGCCCGGCTTTTTTGGACGTATCCTCCAATTCCTTCCTGTAGGCATCCGATGAGAAACTGCCGTTCGGCCCCGGATTCCACTCGACCTTGAGAGCCTCACGGCCTTGGATAGCGGCCCAGGTGTTTTTTGCGATAACGCCAACGCCACCTGCGGGCAGGACGCCCGCTGGCAAAGGCGGCGACGCAATCGTGACAACTTTGACGACGCCGGGCACTTTCATCGTTTCGCCGGCGTCGTAGAATTTCAAAGAGCCGCCATAGGCGGGCGGACGGGCTACAACCGCATAAAGCATTCCGTCGAGCCGCTTGTCGATGCCGTATTCGGCGCGTCCCATAGTGATGTCGAACCCATCAACATTCGGGACGTTGTCCTTGCCGATATAGATGAAATCTGCCGGGTTCTTCAGCTTGATTTCCTGATCCTCCGGGACAGGGAGCTTGGCGGCCGCTTCAGCGCCCCATAGCTAAGCTTCCGGCCGCTGTTTGTATCGACGACTTCATTGCGGACCGCCTTTACCTGCCCGGCGTGAACACCCCACTCGATCGCCGCAGCCGTTTCGAGCATCATGCGCATGGCTGCACCGCAACGGCGCATGGCCATGAAGTGCTGACGCATGGATCTCGACCCGTCGGTGTCCTCATTGCCGTATTTTTCTTCGTCACCAACCGCCTGAACGACCTTCATGCGCGCCAGATCGGCCTCAAGCTCGTCCGCGGCGACCATGGCGAGGCTTGTACGAATGCCCTGGCCCATCTCGGAACGGTTGCAAATGAAGGTCACGGTTCCGTCGGGCGCGATAGCAAGGAACACGAGCGGGCTATCCTTAACGCCTCCTGGAAGCGCGGCGCCTCCATATTTCTTCGTCTGCATCGGCAGGTTCGAAATCTCTTCCGCCCGCAAGGACCGGATTCGAAGCCCAGCCGCGAGCACGAACGAGCCCGCCGCAAGGGTCCGCAGCGCGTCACGCCGGCTCAAGCTGGCAATCTTGGGGTGACCGCTCATCGCGACGCTCCTCTACGCGGATGCGGCACGGCCGCTTTTCCTTGATAGGCCATTGAGCCCGCGGCTTGCTTGATAGCCGCCCGGATACGCGGATAGGTACCGCACCGGCAAATATTTCCGCTCATGCCATTGTCGATATCGGCGTCCGATGGGTTCGGGGTCGAATTCAGCAGGCTTGCGGCGCTCATGATTTGACCGGCCTGACAATAACCGCATTGAGGCACGTTCAATTCGCGCCAAGCGACCTGCAGCGGATGCATACCGTCGCCGGAGAGCCCCTCGATGGTCGTGATCTCATCGGTTCCCGCCAAGCTGAGCGGCGTTACACAAGACCGGATGGCGGCGCCGTTCAAAAGCACAGTGCAGGCGCCGCAAGCCGCAAGCCGCAATGCCGCAGCCGAATTTCGTGCCGGTTAAGCCTATTTCATCGCGTAAAACCCAAAGAAGAGGGGTATCCGCAGGGACCGAGACATGGAACGTCTTACCGTTTATCTTGAGCTCAGTCATGGCAATCTCCGCGGCCGTCTGGATTTGCTAATAGACATTCAAGCGTGGCCCCGGTTCCAGCCTCCGGCTAATTTGGATCTCGAAGCGCTTTCAGTTCTCGATCCCCGCTAAATGGCCAGCGATTACGGAATGCTGCGCGAAACCGGAAAATATTGCTGAAGCCGGGTCACGCCGGCTGTTGAAACGGAGCTAAATGGAGTAGGCCGCGTACACCTCAGCACCGGAATTGCTTGAATTGTGGCGGCTATACCTGCCCATCGGGTGGCCCTAAGGCCACAGCTCAGCGTAGATTACACTGCGCGGCCCAGTTCGGGTTGCAGACGCGACCCATGACTAACATTTTGTTATCAAGTTGGTGTAATAGGCTGGGCCGATGATTGTATTTAACAAAGAAAGATTCTTTTCCGGCGGCCGATGGGGCGTCATTCAGAATCAGTCGTTCCGGTGCGCGCTCATAACAGATCGCATATCCACAGCTGTCATGACTTTCACTGGAGAATGGGACTGGAAAAACCATCGCCCTGTTGCAGAAGCGCTTCTAAGTGAAACTCTAACCAGGAAACAGCTTCGAGAAATTCACGACGTGTTCCTTGATGAGATCGACCAATACGGAAATAAGGGCCTTGATTTGGGGGCAGCGATCGAACAGGTTTTCGGACGGGCCCATAATTCAAATATTGTCGTCCGCTACCAAAACGAAGCTGCGATGCTGCTCGCGGCTGGTGATTCTCAAACTCAAGGCAGTTCAGATACCAAGGGCACCTTCTCAACTTAGCCGCGCCTTGACGAGAACACCTGGTGGTGGCACCGCGAATGGCGCTTAGATCGGCTGACGCTGTTTGCTGGTCTGCATGGGCCGCCACGACGCCGGACACCGAACACTGAACCGTCTGCAGCGCCGCCAGCGCATGGTTGATGCCGTGTATAACGAGGGCGATGGCGCTTTTTCGCTGGTGCGTTCCCGGTTTCGCGCCGCCTGCTACAACATCGAAGCGGCTGAGATCCGCGGTGCAACTTTGAGGAGGTTGACCGTTATTGGAAGAGGTGGTTTCTTTTTAGCTAACCTTAAGGCGGCGTAGGGGCGTTTGTTGTGCGAAATGGCTCATCCGGTCCAGGTCCGGGCATCATGATCGATGAAGGTGAGAATGCGCATGAGATTCTTGGCCTTCCCCGCAATGCAAGCGGCGCTGAAGTCCGGGAAGCCTACATCAGGCTCGCAAAGGAGTACCATCCCGATACGCATCCGGATGACCCTGTAGCTGAGCGCCGCTTCAAACGCATCACCAAGGCCTACAATGAGTTGCGGTCTTCTTTCCGTGTTTTAGGAGGCGCGCGAACTTATCGGGCTCCGAAGTATTGGGGTTCTTATAGGCAGGTGCTAGCGAGTGCAGTTTTGTTTTTTGTGCTGGCACCTTTGGCGTTCTTCCTTTTTTTGAGGAGCGGAGAGCGGTCTGTGCCCGCTCCTGAACTCACGCAAGCGGAAGGCACTGCCTCGCCTCGGTCCGGAGATGATGGCGGCACCGCGCCAGAGAGAATAGCAGCGCTTAACACGGACGGAGTTGCCGAAGCGCCTTCTATCAGCCTTGAAAAACGCTCCTCCGATGTCAGCGCCGATGTAGAACCTGTTGCCCCTTCGCGCGGGGGGCTCGCTGAGGGTGGGCGATTTCGCCGCACAGCATCTTTCGAAGCGCATTCATCGCAGGGGATTGGCGAAGCACAGCGTTATCCGGAAACCGCACCGCCGGGCGAGGGGCGCACATCGGGCGTCCAAACACTATCACCGCGTAATGGGATCGCCATCGCACCGGCTGACGGCTCGGCACAGCCATCGGACCAAGATGATGAGACAAAAGTCTCATCGGTGCAAAAAGGGATGCAGGATAAACACGAAGCCGCCGTGGAACTGCAGGCGCCCCCAAATGAGGCAGCGGGCGGCTCCGGGAAGAAATCGGTTGTACCGCCGAAGACAATCGATACCGCTGCGTTGCACATCCCTGGCGATCGGCAAAGGATGAAACCGCAGCAGCATCTCATATCGGCCAGGGCCGGTGTGGCGCAACACGCTTTGGATCGCACGGTACTGACAGCGGCTCCCGGAGGTTGAGCTTTTGGTGCAGCGAGGCCGGTTGACCGGCGGGCTGAGACAATGCGGGGTGTGAAAACGCACGCAGCCCCGACGCTGGGCAGCGGGTAGTTTTGGTCACAAGGAAGAGCAAAAGCGTTTCCGTTTGATCGATCTCAATCGCAAAGCAGAGTTCAAGGTATTAAAATGCGCTGTCTTATGTCTGCGATCCGGTCATCCGATGAAGGAGGCCTCTCGATTTAGTTATGTTGGGGCGGTTTTCTGACCGCTCAGGTGTGGGGTCAAGCCGGCCATGGGTTTTTTCGAGTTGCGTCTGGGATTTGGCGTGCGCAACGGTGCGGAGCGTGCCGAAATCGCTGCCAGACGCAAACTCTGTACTCCCAACTCGCGCGTCACCATCCCGGCATTGGTTTTGGCCTCCACGTTGATTTTTATGGCTGCCGGCCCTTGGATGCCTCCTGCGTTTGGTCAGACTTACTTTCTTACCGGTAACACCACGATTCCCAACCTAGGCACGATCCCCTACACCGGGATTAGCAACAGCGTCCCCGTAGGCACCACCGCGACGCTCTTTGCCTCTAACCCCAGTGCAACGAACTTCGCGCACCCTATCCAGGATGGGACGGGAGTAACGGCTTTGACCGTGTACGGGCCTGCGCCGCTCACGCTGAGCGTCCACAACACGTTCTCGGGCGGAACGCAAGTTGGGTATAATCCAGGCGTCCCCCAGTCCGGCAGCCTGATCATCGGATCCGGCGGCCAGATCGGCGACGTGTCGGTGTTATACGGCAGCTCGCTTACGAACCAGAACGGCGGCACGATCGGCTTCGGGGCGGGAACGGGCACCGCCGGCAACGTCAACATCGACGCAACGAGCATGTTCGCAAACGGCGGCGCCGTAAACGGGACCGTTAGTAATTCGGGCACCTTCACGAACAACGGCACCGGCACGGTCGCGGGGCTGACAACAAACTCGGCGGCCATTACAAACAACTATGGCCAGCTCAACGGCGGCCTCAACAACTCCGGCATAGCCACTAACTATAGCGGCGGCTCCATCGCGGGCGTGACAAACGCGGGGACGTTCGACAACCAATCGAATGCAATCGTGACGGGCGGGCTGACGAACAATGCGGGCGGCGTGACCACGAACGAAGGCAATATAGCGAGCGGCGTGATCGTCAATGGCGGCACGTTCACCACCACAGGCACGATTAACAGGGGCACGGCAACCAACGCTTTGACCAACTTTGCCGCCGTGAATGCGTCGGGCACAATCAACGGCCCGATCCAGAACAACGGCGGGACATTCACGGTCGCCGCCGGCAATACGCTGAACGGTACAAGCCTGACGAACGGCGCGTTGGTTACAGATGCCGGCACCCTCAATCTGTCCGGCGATCTGATAAACAACGCCACGGGCGTGATCGACGTCACTGGAACCGGCTCATTGACCGCAGCCACCTTTATAAACAGCGGTACGATCAACTACCTCGCGCCTGGCTCATCGACGACGTACACCGGCAACCTCATTAACGACAGCATCATCAACATGTGGAATGGGTCTCCAACCGATGTGACGAAGGTGACTGGAAATTATTCGGGCGATGGCGTCCTGAAAGTCGATATCAACACGTTCACAGGCCAAAGTGATCAACTTGTGGTTGGCGGGACGGCGCTGAACACGAACGGAACCACGTTGGTTTCATTCGACGTACTGAAAAACGGGTTTGTTGTCGCGCTCCCCGTCGTGACGACGGGCGGAGGTACCGATACGACCGCGTTCAGCGGTTCTATTCCGAGCTGGGGGACCATCAGTTATTCATTTGTCCAGGATGGCAATGCCTGGGTTGTCAAATCCTATTTGAACAACAGCTTCGGGCCGCTCGCAGATATCGGCGGCGCACTGGCGTCTATTTCCACGGTCTTCCAGCAGCCCGCGAGCAGTTATGTCGGGGACAAATCCAACGCGAAAACCGACGAGCTGTATTGCGGAACGTGGGCTCGAACCGATTTCGACCGCTTGACGGTCCACTCATCGAGCACCGTTACGGCGAGCGGAGCGTCTGTTGCGCCTTTGAGCACCTCTCAGAATATCAACTATTCGGCCATCGAAAGTGGACTGGATTGCGGGCTCTTACGTGTAGGCGGCACAGGTTGGAACGTTCACCTCGGTTTTATGGGGGGTGAGGTCGACGGCCAGGTTACCCAAACCGACGGCCTGGGATACACCGATCTCCATGTTCCCATCCTCGGCGCCTATGCCTTTATTCGAAACGACGGCTTTGTATTCGACCTTTCTGTGCGGAGAAGTTTTACGGATGCGCAATTCACCATTGCTCAGGCCGGGCTTTTGAAAACGCCTGTTGACGGTTTGGCGACGACAACGGCAGCCTACACGGCGTACACCCTTGAAGTGCAGAAGAATGTTCTGCTGATGCCATATGCAGGCCTGTCTTGGACTCGCTCGGAGTTAAACGATTTCGAAATCTATACAAATGTTGGGGGCATTCCGACTGGACTTGTTGCGCCCAACACGAGCGAAGACAGCATGGGCCGCCTTGGATTCCAACTGAGCTATGTACAGCAACTCACGGACACGTTCTACCTAAGGCCATTCGCCGGAATAAGCGGGTGGCACGCGTTCGAGAACGGCACAAGCCTCAAATATTTCGTTACCAACGGAACCGTGGTGGACGTCGCAACCCCAACGCCGCCAGACTTCATGCAGGTTGAGGGCGGTCTTTCTTTCGCGGAAAACAGCATTCAAGCTACCGGCTACGTAAAGGGCGTCTACAAAGAAGGATCCGATATCAAAGGTGAGGCAATTGTGCTGGGCGGCCGTCTCAACTTCTAACCATATACCTAGTCAGCGGAAATCTTACTCAGCGTTTGTCACCGGCATCGCTGAAGGAAAGCGGCACGAAGACCCCATCCGCCCGGTAATGCGAGAGGGCCAACCTCCGCGCCAAGAAGATTCTCATCCTTGGCCACGCGCTCATTGCTGCAAATCCCGGCGACTTTGCGGTCCGCTTCGCAGAGCGGCAGATCGGGGCTGGCCCACCCATTGCGTTGCCGTACCGCAACGCGCGGGCGTTCAATTGGATACCTAGAACAAAGGCACCTCACCCACCATATCGGCACGCGCCAGCCACGGGGTCTGCTGGCCGTGCATTTCCGTCAATACTTGCGGCTTGATTTTGCTGTAAAGCTCGCTGAGCTCGATAACACCATTGTTGTTTGTGTCGATTGTTACGCGGTTGCCGGTTATGGCCTTAACGACGGCGCTTGTGAAGACGCCGCCCAAGGGGGGCTTTTCGAAGCTTTCCTGGCGGCCCTTCGCTGCCGCCATGACGGTGAACCGGACCTGCCGCGCCGACAGCGCATCGGCGATTTCATCGTTGCTGCCTCCGTCTGGCACCGCGCCCGAATGGCAGGCATCGATAAAGACGACGATCCTGGCCTTCGTGCCATCGAAAGCTTGTGCTAGCTCGTCCCACGATAAAGACGTTTCCTCCAAACTGCCGGCCGTGCTCTCGGCCAGCACCAGATAAAGCGTGTTGTCCGGCGCCCTATAGCCGTGCCCGGACACAAACATCATGATCGTGTCGTCCTGGCTTGCGGACAAAGCCACGGACCTCAGCTTGTTTGGCAGCGCGGTCTTGAGCCCATGCGCATTCAGGAACGGCATCGCTTCAATGGACTTATAATATCCGCTCTTCTGAGCTTTCACTGCCGACATGAAGTGCTTTGCATCGGACACTGCAAAATGCAATTGCAGCGATTTGTCCAGATTTGCGTAGGTATCCGTACCGATACCAAAAACAAATAATTTCCGGCTGCTTGGCCGGGTATCCTTCGGGAGGGCGCGCGCCACGGGCACGCTTTCGCTGCCAGCCGCGTCCACGGCGACCGCCGTCAGCCAGCGCGCTTGCGCTGGAAGGGTGATGTCCTCGTCGATGCGATAGTCGAGGCCGCCGATTTCCTGTTCGCGCCAAAGCTGGCCATCGACGAAAAGACGCAACTTGGCAAGCTCGCGCGACGAGACCGCCGATATCGAAAGGTGCAACTGGCCCGGCGCTCCGTCCGAGGCGGACAATGTCAAGCGGGGCGGCGGGACCAAATCGGGCACCTCTGAAGGTTCGGTGCCATAGAAGACCCCCTTCACAATATCGGGCCGTTGCAAGACTTTCGCGAATTGCTTGAACGATAGATAGCCAGGCGTACCCGAAAACTTAAGAAAGACGAACTGGCTACCCTCATACGTGGACATGTAATAGCCATTAGGGTCGTAGATCACCATCTCATCGTCGACATAATTTCCGGCAAGAACCTGTTTGCCCGACTTGATATTATAGAAATAAACTTCGCCGTTGCTGTTGGTGACAACGAATAGGCGCCCATTATCGGTTATGGAGAGCGACTTCGTCGCCGTGGCATTAGGGAGATAGCCATTGAAGTACAGGGTCTTGTTATCCTTCAAATCGTAGACGAGCGCCCACCGGTCTGCATCGTGCAGCCAATGCCCGGAGGCCAACAGATATCTGCCCGCTGCAATCGTCACGATATCGAAATCGGAAGGCCAAAGATTATCAAGTGGCCCTTCCCGGTCCGTGCTTCTTGTAAGAAATCCCCCGGCGGCAACCCGGGCGCTCAGGTCGATCACGCTTGAGAGACCCGATGCGCTGCCCGCTACAAGGTGGAGATATTGGTCCATCGGAGTGGCGCTATTGCCGCTTTGATAATCCTCGTGGATCAGCCAATATTCGGTGCCACCGGTACTCCAGTTCGCGATATGCCTTACGTTCCTGGGGTCAATTTGCTTAAGCTCCTCGCCTGGGCCCGGATGACCGGGAGGCTCCAAGCTATCGTCAGCTGCCCGGCTGACGAGGATGGCGCGGATTGCCGGTATTTTTGCCGTCAGTTTGCTAACGACCGGCGCCGGGTTATTGGAAAGCTCGTCCCACTTGAAGTCCTGGACCGGCACTTCGACCCGGACCTCGCCGCTCACAGGCGCTCCAATCTGATGCATTCGCGCCCAAATATTGCGGTCGCCAGCGTAGCCGGACCCCCGGGCCGCCGCCCGCGCCAAGATTAGCCGCGCGTCCGCGAGTTGCATGCGATGCTCGCCATCCTTTTTCAAGCCGCGGTGCTCGATGCGCCTGCTGGCAAGCAATCTTAGCGCCGCCCTGCCCTCGGCGCTTTCCTCCCCCAAGGACGAACAATTATCCGCCGAATCCTGGGTACAGGCATGACTGAGCCGAAGGTCGTCTCCCAGATGCCAAGCTTTCCCGTCGTAGTTCGTGACATCGGAGTTTTTTGGTAGCCCTTTCAATAAGGCGTCTGCGTCAAAAAGATACTTGCGGCCGAGCTCAGCCAGGTACGCCTGCGATAGCTTTTGCTGCAGCGCCGTCTGATGTTCAATGTTTGTGAAGTCGTCGGGCGGGAGCGGAAATTCCTTTTCGGCTTCCGCTTTGGCTTGGGCCGAACTCGCAGTGTCGAAAAAGCTGCCCCAGCCCTGCTCCTGGCCCGACCAGGCAACAATTCCGGTGTCGTAATTCACGAGCAGGGAGGTGCCGATGCCTTGGCATGCGTGGCAGCTGGCCATCCCGTCGCCTAGCCCGGGACCGTCGACTAGGGTTTGTTGCACATAGACGCCGCCATAGCCCCAAAAGCTCAGCGCCACCACCGCATCGCCCCGGCTCCAGGCCGCCAGATGGGCCGTGCCCTCGTACCCTCCATGCCTATTGAGCGCGCCACTCGTTGCGATCACGGTATCCGCGTAGAGATCGGCGATCTCGAACCCTGGGCCGTCCGCGAAGGCGCCGATGAACCGGCTCGACGGCGAGAAATTCGGGTTTATGCCGGCGCGCTCCATAATGAGCTCACCGGTCTGCGTGTCGTAGACGCGGTAAAACTTGTCGAACACCTGAAGCTCAAACTCGTTTGAGTTAGAGACGATCTTTTTCTTTGGACGCTCGATTGCCGCTCCGCCGGTTGCAATACCCGGCGTGAAGGCATCCCTGACGACTATGGTGGGCTTGCCGGTCCCGGCAACCACGCTCAAGGGCTGCTTGGCAACCGCCAGCACCGTCGAGGTTCGCATCTGCTCATCCCGGAAATTGCCCGATACACGGGTTACGAACCAGTCGACCGAGTTTTCGCCGGCGCTGAAAAATTTGATCTTGAAAGCGCCGGAAGCCGCTTCGGGCAAAGCATGCAGCGGAATAAAGACACGCGTTTGGCTAAGCCTTTCAGCGATGCCGTAAGGGCCCTTGCCGCCGGGGGGCATGGCCAAAAAGCCCTCGCCTTCAAACCTGACGCGCGCGCCTGTGGTGAAGACGAGATAGAGCGGCTGGCGGCAGTCCTTTGTGCCACTCGCCGCGCTGGTCCAGCGAATTTCAACAGGCTCACCTGCCCGGATGGGTGCTTGAGCCTCCATTCGAACATCAATTTCAGGAGCTACCAGCGAATTCGAACAATCTGCTGCTAAGGATGCTTCCGCAGTCAGGAGCAGAACAATGACAGTTCCAATTAGAGCACTTAGGTTCCTATTTTGCCGGTCAAACATGACATCCCGCCGCGATTCGAAATTGAAAAAATCCTGCGCTGAGCTGTATGCACCCTAAGGGACTGATCCATGATGCTCAGCGAGTATACTCTCCACTGGCGCAGTATTGATTCCGTACCCGCATTTGGCCAGCACGAAATGGTGAAATCCGGCCCGGACGTGGTCCAGTTTGGCTTTGCAGGGAAACAGGCTGTTTTCTGAAAATGTTGGAGCATATCACTGCATTCGCGCCGCGATCCCTTCGCCAACCCGCAACGCGTTTGCAATGATGGTCAAAGTGGGATTTACGGCTCCGATGGAGGGAAAAAAGCTTGCATCGGTAACATAGAGGTTATCTATCTCATGCGCTTTGCAGTTAAGATCGAGCACCGATTGTGCAGGATCGGTCCCAAAACGCAGGGTCCCGGCTTGGTGCGCCGTTCCGCCAATTGGAACGTTTTGCCCCAGATAGAGTGACCGGTCGAACAATTGCGGATGGATCTCAAGCTTATTGCATAGGTCGGCCAATTTTTGCCTGAGCCGGTTGTGCGCCTCCTGATTGGTGAGCGTTAGGTCCAGAAAAACGCGACCGCCGCGATAAAAGACCCGGTTCTGCGGTAGCGGCAAATCCTCAGAGGTCAGCCAGAAATCAAGCGAATGTTCCGCGATCCAATCGAAAGGCGCCTCCGGAAACCACTGAAGAATTTGCGGCAACGCTTCACCGCGGATTTGTTCCCCGTCCGACTTGCCCACCATTTGAATATGGCCCAACGGATAGGGCCAGTCTTTGGAGCCGAAGTAGAAATCATTCAGGCCGAGGGTTTTCTGGAATTTGGTTGGATTGGGCGTGCGCGAAATTGCGAGCACGACGGAATTGTTGTGGCGCATGTAGTTGCGGCCAACGAGGCCCGAGCCATTGGCCAGGCCGTTGGGGTGGTCTTCATTTGCCGAACGCAGCATCAAGAGCGCGGATGAGAGAGCGCCACAGGCGACGATGACGATGTCTCCGGTGAAGGTGGTGCGCTCTCCGTCACGAAATGCTTCGACGCCGGAAATGCGCTGGCCCTTCGAGCCGGTTGTCAGCTTCTCCACGTGGGTATTCGTCAGAAGCGTCAGGTTGGGATGCTCCCGCAGAGCGGGGTCCACGCACATGATTTGCGCGTCGGCCTTGCCGTTCGCCAGGCAAGGGTAGCCGTCGAAGGCGTTGCACCGGATGCAGGGCGATTGCGGCGTGACCTTGCCATCCCTCTCATCCATCAGGACACCGACGGGCAAATGGAAAGGATGATGTCCCTCACGCTTGAGGCCATCCCAGAGCTGCTGAATCCGCGGCTCGTTCGAAACTGGCGGATAGGCATAGGGTTTCGTCCACGGCGGCTCGGTGGGGTCGTCGCCGTGCAGGCCGTGGACGTGAAACAGCTCTTCGGCCCACTGATAGTAGGGCTCAAAAACATCATATTTGAGCGGCCAGGCCGGTGAAATTCCATCGGGATGACGTATTTCGTCGAAATCCCGTTCCCGAAGCCGCAATAAGACGCCGCCATAGACCTTGCTATTGCCGCCTACAAAATAGTGAAGCCCAGGATGGAAGCTTCTGCCCTCTGAGTCGTACCAAATCTCCTTGGTTTGGTAGCGGGCATCGACGAAAACGGCTTTGGCATCCCAGTTTTCGCGCTCGCGGGGCAGGTAGCCGCCGCGCTCCAGAAGGAGAATGCGCTTCCCCGTTTTTGCAAGACGCCAAGCCATGGTTCCGCCGCCGGGTCCGGAACCGATGATAACGGCATCGTAATGGTTGTCCGTGGTCATGAGGAACAGCTCCGCGGCGCTGAGTATTACATGGCAGTCGATTGAGCACGGCTATCCGGGCCGGCGCTGCTTCGAAACAACAGCGGCGCTCGAATGTTGCCCAAGACGAGTTGAATGGTTCTGTGCGATGGCCGCCCTCAGCATAGCGATCACACTGGCGATCCGGATCGTTTTGGTCCTGCTCTTTTTTCCCTTCAGCGCCATCGACAAAATCTTCAACTTTGGCGGCGCGCTTGACCAGGCTGGAGAAGCCGTTTCCGATCGCGCAATTGCTATGGCACTGGTTTTTGCCGCGCTTTTTGTCGAGATCGTTATGTCTCTTGGAGTTTTGACAGGTATCGCTGACCGGCTTTGCGCATTTATCCTCGCCGGATATTGCGGAGTTACCGCGCTTCTTTGGAAGCAGTTCTGGAAGCCCGGCGACTTCTGGGCTTCCCCGAGCGGCAAGGGGCGCGCGCTCTTCTGGGACTTCTTGAAGAACTTCGCTCTAGGCGCGGGCTTTTTACTGATCACGTTCGGTTCGAGCGCTACCTCCGTGAGGCAATTTATAGCCCACCCTACGTGGTCGACCGATCCCTATCGCCTCGTCAAGCAACAGGTTCAGCCATGATAGCAGACGCCAGCCCAGCCGTATCCTATTGGCACCTTTGGACCGACGAGCGTGGTGTCAGCCGTCAGACGCGCTGCGAACTGACTGAGTTCCAGAAAGCCTCTATCCAGCCAGGAGCCGCGCCGCAATGGATCGGGTCCAAGACCAAGGGTTACGCCACAATCTTCGTCACGGTCTTGCCTCCCGGTTGGGCGGGTGACTGGCACGAAAATCCAAAGCCGCAATGGATCGTTCCACTGTCCGGGCGCTGGTTTGTGGAGTCCATGGATGGTCACAGGGTGGAAATGGGCCCGGGTGAGATGTCATTTGGCGAGGATCAAAAGGCCCGCGAGGTGGATGGCAAGAAGGGACATCTGTCGGGCACCGTGGGAGATAATCCGGCTGTCCTTATGATCGTGCAGCTTGAGACGCTTCCGGAAGGGTCCTCGCCATGCAGATTCAGGTGATCCATGGACGGGTTCGAGATCCGTAACCGGGGCTTCGCGCGATACATTCTGGCGAACGCCCGGCTCGAGGAGCTAGCGGCCGGCTTCCGGTGGATCGAGGGGCCGGTCTGGATGGGCGACGCAGGCTGCCTGCTCTTTCAGGATCTCCCTAACAATCGCACGATGCGCTGGATCGAAGGCCAGGGCGCCTCGGTATATCGCGCGCCGTCGAACTACGCCAATGGTCAGACCCGCGACCGTCAAGGCCGCCTCATCGCCTGCTCGCATCGCGGGCGCTGCATCTACCGTACGGAATATGACGGCCGCATCACGACCTTGACCGGCCGGCACGACGGCAAGCGCCTGAATTCGCCGAACGATGTCGTTGTGAAATCCGATGGCGCCATCTGGTTCACGGACCCGGTCTATGGGATTGTGAACGATTACGAGGGCGGGCGGCAAAAGTCTGAGCAGCCGCCAGCGGTTTACCGTTTCGATCCGGAGAGCGGCGAGATCCGGATCGTCGCCGGAGATTTCGATGGGCCGAATGGCTTGGCATTCTCCCCGGACGAGCGGCTGCTTTACATAGCGGAGTCCGGTGCTCCGAATGTAGACAATCCAAAACAATATATCCGCGTGTTCGAGGTCCAGGCCGATGGTGCAACGCTGAAGGGCGGGGACATCTTCCACAAAGTCGAGCCGGGCTTCTCAGACGGTTTCCGCGTGGATGAAGACGGCAATATCTGGACCAGCGCAGGCGATGGTGTGCACTGCATCGGTCCGGGCGGTGAATTGCTCGGCAAAGTTTTTGTACCGCACGTGGTCGCGAACGTGACGTTCGGAGAACTTGTAAAAAACCGCCTTTTTATCGGAGGCTCGACAACCCTCTATTCTATTTACCTCAACACACGCGGCGTGCAGACGCCATGAGCGCGGTGCAAAGGCTTTCGCTAATCAGCCTCATTTGCCAGGATCCGGAAAGACTGGCCTGCTTCTATGAAAGCGCTCTCGGTTTCGTCCGCAGCAAGGAAAAGTTCATAGGCGGCGCGGCACTTGGTTCCCTGCTCGCCATCCCCGATGCCGAGGCGCATATCATCCCCATGGCGCTCGGGGAGCAGACTATTGAACTCGTCAACGTCAAGCCGCCAGGCCGACCCTACCCTGCGGAGGTTCCGGCGTGGAGTTCTTTGTTTCAGCATTTTGCCATCGTAGTCTTGGACATGGCCGCAGCCTACGCAAAGCTGACGGCCCACAAAGACTGGCACCCCATCTCTGGAACAGGGCCGCAAGTGCTGCCCGCCTCCTCGGGAGGGGTATGCGCATTCAAGTTCCGCGACGCCGAGGGCCATCCGCTTGAACTCCTCGCCTTTCCCTCCGGAGCCATTCCGGAGGCATGGAAGAAGGCAGTCGATCATGTTTTCCTTGGAATCGATCACTCCGCCATTTCCGTTGCCGATACCTCCCAAAGTGTGGAGTTTTACCGGTCCCTTGGCTTCCAGCGTTCTGGGGGTTCTTTGAATACGGGCCTGGCCCAGGATAGTCTCGACAATGCCAAGGGTGCCGTTGTGGAGGTGACGGCGTTGGCTCCACCGGAAGAACCGCCCCATGTGGAACTGCTCTGCTACCGCGAAGTCTCCATCCACAGTCCAAGCGTTGCTGGGATTAATGATATTGCAGCGACCCAGCTGGTGCTGACGGCCATCAGCTTCGGCGCCCTGCATGCGCTTTGCGCACAAGACGCTGAGGCTTTTGTTTCCGGGCCGGTGCCTTTCGAGGATGGCGTGGCGCGCGCGATCTTGAGGGATCCAGATGGGCATCTCCTCCGCCTTGAGGCTCCCTTGTAAGACGGAAGCACAGTATCATTCCCGCTTGCCAAATCTGAAACACAGGCGAAAAGACCCATTCAGCTTTCACCCAAAGAATCCCGCCGGTCCCCGAATTCTAATACGGCCCGATGCAACAAGTTGCAATATTGGGCGTTCGGCGGTAAGCGGCGCCGGCGGCGGAACCGCCATTAGCGCGTCAACAACACCGAGTAATTGGTCATGTCGCTGAAGAACAAGGTTGCTATCGTCACCGGCGGCAATAGCGGGATCGGTCAAGCGATCGTGCTCGAATTGGCCCGGCAGGGAGCCCAAGTTGTCATCGACTACGTGGCGCATCCTGAGGCCACCGAAGCGCTCGAACAGCAAATTGCCAAGCTCGGTGAGCAATCGATTGGCATTGATGCCGATGTGAGTAACCTCGCCGGACTGCAGAAGCTCTTCGATGCTGCGGTAAGCAGGTTCGGCCGCTTGGACATCATGGTGAACAATGCAGGCATCGAAACCCGTACCTCGGTGCTGGACACCACCGAGGATCAGTATGACAAGGTTTTGGCAATTGATCTCAAGAGCGTCTTTTTCGGCACGCAACTTGCCGCCAAGCAGATGATCAAGCAGGGCGGTGGCGGCCGTATCATCAACATCAGTTCCGTGCACGAGGACTGGCCGATGCCCGGCAATACTCCCTATTGCGTTGCCAAGGGCGGGGTACGAATGCTCACGCGGACAGCCGGCGTCGAACTCGGCAAGCATGACATCCTCGTGGTGGGCGTGGGTCCGGGGGCGGTGGCAACGCCGATCAATCTCATCACAATGAAGGATCCGGCGAAGCTCGCCCGGCTGAATGCAGCGATACCGCTAGGCCGGATGGCGAAGCCAGAGGAGATTGCCAGTGTGGTAGGGTTCCTGGCCGGCGACGGCGCCCGGTATATCACCGCGGCAACGGTTTTCGTGGACGGCGGCATCATGCAAGGCAGCGTCGGCCTTTAGCGAACCCACGGATTAGATTAGCGCGAAGACGCTCAACTGTCGCCGCAACATGCCGGATTTGTGGTTATCGGGTCCGGTCTGGATGCCCATTGCGGGGTAGCGGCTTATTGCACGCTGGCGCTGCGCCTTTCCCGTGGCATAAGGGTGGCCAATTGCGCTCAAGCAACGCGAAGCGCGATAGCGCAGCTAAGCAATTTCCGCAAGCCCCCCGGTGATCATGATTCGTCTCGAAAACATCAGCAAGCAGCATGGCAATCATCTCCTCTTCATCGAGGCTTCGGCCTCTCTCTTAAAAGGTGAGAAGGCCGGCCTTGCCGGGCCCAATGGGGCCGGCAAAACGGCGCTGTTCCGTATGATCGCAGGCCAGGATGTGCCCGACGAGGGCCAGGTCGCGGCCGATCGCGGCATCACGATCGGCTATTTCAATCAGGACGTTGGCGAAATGTCCGGGCATAGCGCCGTGACCGAGGTCATGAACGGCGCCGGACCGGTCAGCACAGTAGCGGCCGAGCTCCATAAGCTTGAAGCCGCCATGGCCGATCCGGAGCGCAGCCACGAGATGGAGGCGATCATTCAGCAGTATGGAGAAGTTCAGCACCGGTTTGAGGAACTCGACGGCTACGCGCTCGAAGGCCGCGCACGCGAGGTGCTTGGGGGCTTGAGCTTCAGCCAGGAAATGATGGACGGCGATGTTGGCAAGCTTTCAGGCGGCTGGAAGATGCGCGTTGCTCTCGCCCGGATCCTCCTGATGCGGCCTGACGCAATGCTGCTCGACGAGCCAAGCAACCATCTCGATCTCGAAAGCCTGATTTGGCTCGAACAGTTTCTCAAGAGCTACGATGGCGCGCTCTTGATGACGAGCCACGATCGTGAGTTCATGAACCGCATCGTCAACAAGATTATCGAGATCGACGGCGGCTCGCTCAACTCCTACTCCGGCGATTATGAGTTCTACGCAAAGCAGAGCGAGCTGAACGGGAAGCAGCAACAGGCGCAATTCGAGCGTCAGCAGGCAATGCTGGCCAAAGAGATCAAGTTCATCGAACGGTTCAAGGCGCGCGCCTCCCATGCCGCCCAGGTGCAGAGCCGGGTCAAGAAGCTTGAAAAGATCGACCGCGTCGAGCCGCCGCGGCGGCGGCAGACCGTGACGTTCAATTTTCCGCCCGCGCCGCGCTCCGGCAACGATGTCGTGGCGCTCAAGAATGTCCACAAGCGCTATGGAAGCAGGGTGATCTATGAAGGGCTGGATTTCACAATCCGGCGCAAGGAGCGCTGGTGTGTGATGGGCGTCAATGGTGCCGGTAAATCGACGCTCCTGAAATTGGTGGCCGGTGCGAGCGAGCCCGATCAGGGCTCGGTGACGATCGGCGCCAGCGTCAAGATGGGCTACTTCGCTCAGCATGCGATGGAGACACTCGATGGCGACGCCACGATTTTCCAGTCGCTCGAGCATGAGTTCCCGCAGGCAGGGCAAGGCACATTGCGGACACTCGCTGGCTGTTTCGGATTTTCCGGCGACGATGTTGAAAAGAAGTGCCGAGTGCTGTCCGGCGGCGAAAAGGCTCGGCTGGCAATGGCGATCATGCTGTTCGACCCGCCGAATTTCCTCGTACTCGACGAGCCGACCAACCATCTCGACATGGCGACGAAGGAGATGCTGATAAACGCACTGGCGCAATATGAGGGCACGATGCTCTTTGTTTCGCATGATCGGCATTTTCTCGCGGGCCTATCCAACCGCGTGCTCGAACTGACCCCCGGAGGCGTGCACAGCTATAATGGCGGCTATACCGAGTATGTCGCACGCACGGGTCACGAGGCCCCCGGCCTGCACAGCTGATCAGCGGCGAGAGAAGTCCGGCATAAGAGCATGGATTCCGCTTGTCATTCTGAGCGGGAACCTCCCCAAGGCAAGCTCGCAGAGAGACAGGGTGAGGAACTTCAAGCAGCCAGCCTGGATATTCCGTTTCCGCTGGCACCCGCCAACTGGAAAACCAGCGTCCAAACGCCACATGCTGAAAGTTCCGCATTCTCTGGCTCAACCCGCGGAAATCACAGCATAAATTGGCTTGGCATAGCCCTTGCGAAGAGGAGATGCGTGTCCGGTGCGAAAGATTAGCCGGTTCACCCTAAAAGCATCTTCGCTCAGGAGGAGCGCCAGGTTATGGTGGAAACCTTTTACGACGTCTTGCGGCGGCAGGGGATATCACGCCGCAGTTTCATGAAATTCTGCAGCCTCACCGCTGCAGCCCTGGGCCTTGGCCCAGAGATCGCCCCTCAAATGGCCTACGCGCTGGAGACCAAGCCGCGCGTACCGGTTCTGTGGCTGCACGGCCTTGAGTGCACCTGCTGTTCAGAGGCGTTTATCCGCTCTGCCCACCCGCTCGCGTCGGATGTGGTGCTTTCCATGATCTCGCTCGATTACGACGACACCATCATGGCGTCGGCCGGCCATCAGGCGGAAGCGATCGTCGACGAAATCGTCAACAAATACAGCGGCCAATACATACTGGCTTGCGAGGGCAATCCGCCCCTCAACGAAGACGGCATGTACTGCATCATTGGCGGCAAACCCTACCTCGAGCAGCTGAAGCTTGCCGCGAGCAACTGCATGGCGATCATTTCCTGGGGCTCTTGCGCGTCCTGGGGATGCGTCCAAGCCGCGCGCCCGAACCCGACGCAGGCCGTGCCGATCCATAAGGTGATCCACGACAAGCCCATCATTAAGGTCCCAGGCTGCCCGCCGATCCCGGAGGTCATGACGGCCGTCATCACCTATATCATGACTTTCGGCCGCCTGCCGGAACTCGACCGGCAAGGCCGCCCGAAGATGTTTTATAGCCAGCGCATTCACGACAAATGCTACCGCCGTCCACATTTCGATGCAGGCCAATTTGTCGAGGCATGGGACGACGAGGCGGCGCGCAAAGGCTATTGCCTCTACAAAATGGGCTGCAAAGGTCCGACGACTTACAACGCCTGCTCTACCGTGCGTTGGAACGGCGGCTTGTCCTTCCCCATCCAGTCGGGACATGGCTGCCTCGGCTGCTCCGAGGACGGCTTCTGGGATAATGGCGGCTTCTACAACAGGCTTACGAACATCAATCAATTCGGCATCGAAGCCAACGCCGACACAGTCGGCATGGGCGCCGCGGGAGTGGTCGGCGCCGCTATAGCCGTGCATGCCGCAGCAACCGCTGTGAAAAGGGCGAGCAGTAAGGGAGGAGACCAATAATGACGATTCAAACGCCGAACGGCTTTACGCTCGACAACAGCGGCAAGCGCGTTGTCGTCGATCCCGTCACGCGCATCGAAGGGCATATGCGCTGCGAGGTTAATATCGACGACAACAACGTGATCCGCAACGCTGTCTCGACCGGCACGATGTGGCGCGGGCTCGAGGTAATCCTCAAGGGCCGCGATCCGCGCGACGCATGGGCCTTCACACAGCGCATTTGCGGCGTATGCACGGGCACTCACGCGCTCACCTCGGTGCGCACGGTCGAGGATGCGCTCAAGATCGACATCCCTGAAAACGCGAACACCATCCGCAACATCATGCAGCTCACGCTGCAGACCCACGATCACCTCGTGCACTTCTATCACCTTCACGCGCTCGATTGGGTGAACCCGGTCACGGCGCTGAAGGCCGATCCCAATGCCACGAGCGAGTTGCAGAAGAAGGTTTCGCCGCATCACCCCAAATCCTCGCCCGGTTACTTCCGGGATGTGCAGAACAGGCTGAAGAAGTTCGTGGAGAGCGGCCAGCTCGGCCCCTTCAGGAACGGCTATTGGACGAACCCTGCCTATCTCCTGCCGCCCGAAGCCAATCTTATGGCGGTGACACATTATCTGGAAGCGCTCGACTTCCAGACGCACATCATGCGCATCCGCACCGTCTTCGGCGGCAAGGACCCGCATCCGAACTGGCTCGTCGGCGGCGTACCCTGTGCGATCAACGTCGATGGCGTTGGCGCGGTCGGCGCCATCAATATGGAGCGCCTCAACTTCGTGCGGTCGATCATCAATGAATCGATCGAGTTCGTCGAGAACGTCTATATTCCGGACTTGCTCGCGATCGCGTCGTTCTACAAGGGCTGGCTCTATGGCGGCGGCCTCTCCAGCAAGAGCGTAATGGCCTACGGCGACATCCCCGACCATGCCAACGACTATTCGCCCTCGAACCTCCTGATGCCGAGCGGCGCGATCATCAATGGCAATCTCAAAGAGGTGCACCACGTCGATCTGCGCGATCCCAATCAGATCCAAGAGTTCGTGCCGCACTCCTGGTACAAATATGCGGACGAAAAGAAGGGCCTACATCCCTGGGACGGCGTTACTGAGCCAGCCTATGGGCTCGGGGCGAACGCTAAGGGCACGCGCACGAATATTCTGGAGATCGACGAAGGCGCGAAATATTCCTGGATCAAGGCGCCCCGATGGAAAGGCCATGCGATGGAAGTGGGGCCGCTTGCCCGCTACATCGTCGGCTATGCTTCGGGCAATAAGGAGATCACCGAGCAGATCAGTTTGGTGCTCAAGACCTTGGACGTGCCAGTGGACGCGCTGTTCTCCACACTTGGCCGCACGGCGGCTCGCGGCCTCGAATGCCAGTGGTCGGTGCATAAGATGTCCTACTTCATGGACAAACTCATCGCGAATGTGAAGGCGGGCGACACGGCGACAGCCAATGTCGAGCGTTGGGAGCCCAAGAGCTGGCCAAGCGAAGCCAAAGGCGTCGGCTTCACCGAAGCTCCTCGCGGCGCGCTCGCGCATTGGATCAAGATCAAGGACACAAAGATCGACAATTACCAATGCGTCGTGCCCACCACTTGGAACGGCAGCCCGCGCGACAACGAAGGCAATATCGGCGCCTTCGAGGCATCCTTGATGAACACGAAGGTGGAACGGCCCGAGGAGCCGGTCGAAATCCTGCGCACTTTGCACAGTTTCGATCCGTGTCTTGCCTGCTCGACCCACGTCATGAGCGAAGACGGCCGTGAACTCGCAAACGTAACCGTGCGCTAGGGAGGGCCAAATGGGAACTCAATCGGCTTACCAGCCGGCGGTCTACGTCTATGAAGCCCCCTTACGGCTATGGCATTGGATAAACGCACTTTCCATCGTCGTGCTTGCCACCACTGGGTACTTCATCGCAAGCCCGCTGCCGTCCGCTCCGGGCGAAGCAAGCGAGCACTTCATCATGGGCTATATCCGCTTTGCCCATTTCGCAGCGGGATATGTGCTTGCCGTAGGCTTCATCGGCCGCATCTACTGGATGATCATGGGCAATTGGCACGCGCGGGAAATCTTTTTCCCGCAGTTCATAAGCGGCAAATGGTGGAGCGAAGTGCTCCACGAGATCAAGTGGTACGCCTTCATCGCGAAGGAGCCCAAGAAATATGAGGGGCATAACCCGCTGGCCACGCTCGTCATGTTCTTCCTCTTCGTGTGGGGCGTGACCTTCATGATCTTCACCGGGTTTGCCCTTTATGGCGAAGGGGAAGGGATGGGGTCGTGGCAATACCGCTTGTTCACGAGCTGGATTGTTCCGCTGTTTGGAAACAGCCAAAACGTTCACACCTTCCACCACCTCGGCATGTGGGCGATCGTCCTCTTCGTAATGGTCCACATTTATGCGGCCCTCCGAGAGGATGTGATGTCCCGGCAAAGCATCATCAGCACGATGGTTTCCGGCTGGCGTACCTTCAAGGATACCCGCCCGCCGGAGGATCACCACGAGGACTAACAACAGAAGGGCTCATTCTTCCCTTCTAGCCCTTCTGGAAAGGCGCGGGTAAACATCCGCGCCTTTTTTCGTGTCAAGGCACGGCATTGACGGAATGGCAATTAGCTGACGGCAGAGGCGCTGGAATGGAACCTGGCACATCAACCACCGCCCTGGTAATTAACTTACCATCAGAACAGACGCGGATGGTTTCGCTGCCCTGATTTCAAACGGCTCCTGGTACGCGCGGTGATTTGGCCCAGAGCTTGCATTTAAGGGTTCCAAGGCACTCGCTATAACAAAAGATGAGTGTAATTTGGGAGGCAGCGTGCGTGCACTGATCCTGGGCATCGGTAATTTGTTGTGGGCGGACGAGGGATTCGGAGTCCGGGCGGTCGAGGAATTACACCGGCAGTACGCATTTCCAGAGAATGTCAAGCTGCTCGACGGTGGCACCCAGGGGCTTTACCTCCTCAACCATGTAACGAATGCCGATATTCTTGTCATCTTCGATGCGGTGGACTACGGGCTTTCTCCCGGCGCCATGATGCTGCTTGAGAATGGCAATGTGCCATCGTTCTTGGGGGCGAAGAAGATGAGCCTGCACCAGACCGGCTTCCAGGAAGTGATCGCCAGTGCCGAGCTTTTGGGAAAAGCTCCAGCCCATTTGTTCCTGATCGGGGTACAGCCCGCAGCGCTTGACGATTACGGCGGAAGCCTCAGGCCGGAGGTGAAAGCGCAAATCCCCGCTGCAATCGACGAGGCCGTGGCCTATCTTAGCCGGTTCGGGATTGCGGCTGGGCTACGCGAATGTCCTCTGCCTGAAAGCGCGACTTTGGCCTGTGAACATATGCTGATGTCCCGCTACGAAGCCGAAAGGCCCAGCGATGAGGAAGCGTGCCGGGCTGGCGATGCCAGAGTGCTTGCCATGCGTGCCGCGGCGGACAGGTAAGCGCTATCATGTGTATCGGTATTCCAATGCGGGTCATCGAGCCCCGCGCTCATTTTGCACTCTGCCAAGGCCACGGAGAAACCCGCGAGATCGACATGGCGCTGGTCGGCAATCAGCCCGCCGGCACATGGGTGCTCGTATTTCTCGATGCGGCTCGTGAGATCATAACGGCTTCGGATGCCGCCAAAATCGGCAATGCGCTGCAGGCGTTATCGCTCGTCTTCCAGGGCGAGACCAATGTCGATCACCTCTTTGCGGATCTGGTAGGACGCGAGCCCGAGCTGCCGGATCATTTGAAACCGCTCCGCGGCAAAACTTAGGAGATTGCATGTCCCAGGCCCTGATCGAGGCGTTGATTACCAAGCATGGTTTCGTCCGTGTGACGGAAGGAACCGTGGATGTCTTTCTCAACGGGAACCAGGAAAGCGTGCTGTTCTTCGCCGGCGATCCCGAACGGCTTGTTGAAGTCGCGGATGTGGCCGTTATCCTTCCCGAGATCCTAACGGAGTTCAAAGGCCGCCTTACGCCCGCACTCGTTGAAAAAAGTGCTGAACGCGGGCTGCAACGCCGCTACCGCTTCAACGCCTTTCCGGCGCTCGTTTTTCTGAGAGGCGGCGAGTATCTTGGCGCGATTTGCCGCGTGCTCGATTGGCAGGATTACCTCATGGAGGTTCAAAGCATCCTTGCCCGCGAGCCAAGCGTTCCCCCTGCTTATGAATTTCCTGAAGGCTGCATCCCAAGCGCCGGTGCAAACGGCGCAGGCCATGACCACGATCGTACCGGAGATTACCAATGAGCGGATCAGGCGGTTTATTTGGCCCAGGCAGCCAACCCTCGGAGGAGGATGGCGCGGAACTCAGCTACATGGAAATGCCCAAGGGCATGCACACCTATTCCATGCCGGAGATCCCCGAGAAAGAAGACGCCAATGCCCTCCGGCCCGCGCTTGCGAAGCTTGACGAGGTACTGGAGGCGCTCAATACAACGCCACCTCCGGGAACCACCATCGAGATTGACCTCAACGCGCTCGATAAGGCCAACCGCGACTTTATCGGGCAAGTCTTGGGCGAAGGCGAGGTGAGCGTTATCGCGGGTTCTTCGATTCAGGCTCAGGAAGCGGTGATGGCCGGGATTTGGCGGCTCTACGAGGTGGATGCAACTGGCGTCCTCATCAACGATTGCATTGAAATCGGCACTTTCCCGGCTCGGGTCGTTAAGGCGGCGCAAGCAAGCGCGGGTCAACGATTGCTCGCCGCCGGCGGCGCGGCCCACGATGGGCTGATGAACGCCCCAGCGATTGCGACGGAGCTTGCGGACAAGCTCAGCGCTTACGGGCCTGGAAGCGGCACCCATGCCGTCAATCTTACCCTATTGCCACTGAGCGAGGAAGACCAGGCCTACCTCGACAGCCGGCTCGGCAATGGCTCCGTGACGATCCTTTCGCGCGGCTATGGCAACTGCCGCATCTCCTCCACCGCGGTGAAAAACGCGTGGCGGGTGCGCTACTTCAATTCACGCGAAGCGGTCATCCTCGACACCGTGGAGGTGACAACCCTTCCGGAGGTGGCTTGCGCGGCGACGGAAGACCTCGAAGACAGCGCCGGCCGGCTCAAGGAAATTCTGGAGGTCTATCGATGAGCGGGCATTTCTTCGGCGGCTCATTCGGCGGCGATGCTCAAAAGATCACCGCGGGCACGCGCCTTGAATGCAAGATCTGCTGGCACGTTTACGATCCCGCTCAGGGTGACGGCTATTGGCAGATCCCGCCCGGAACGCCGTTCTCCGAACTTCCCGATCACTGGACTTGCCCGGTTTGCGACGCGCCCCGAGAGGGATTCATGGTGCTGGAGGACCGCGATGCCTGAAGCCGCGGCGCCCGGAGCGGGCGAAAACCGGGACGGGATTGCGGTAGCCGAAAGGCTCACACGCAGTTTGGAAGCTGCTTTTCGCAAGATAGAACAAGAGAGGATGCGCGATATTCCTATCCTCAATAAGGCGCTGAGCGCCGCCTGTATCGGGATGCGGCCTTCCGCAAACGGCTGGCTTTGCGTGCTCGTAACGCCCTGGTTCATCAATCTGCTGCTCCTGCCTCCAAGCGAAGCGCACGCAGAGGCGTGGAGTGAAATTCCCCCTGGAACCAAGCTCATGCACCAGTTTCCGGCCGGCGCGTTCGAGTTCATTTGCGCCACTGACAATGACATTGGCGCCTACCGGATGTGCTCGCTCTTCTCTCCCGTACTTGAGTTCGAGAACCAGGAGACGGCGGTAGCAACGGCGGAAGCCTCACTCTCCGCGCTTTTCGATGCGAACCTTAATCCAACCAACGAAGGAGCCGGCAAGCAAGTACCTGCTGGAGAAAAGCCACACGCCCAAAAGCTTAGCCGCCGCGATCTCATGTTGGGCCTGAGCAAGTCCGGGGACGCCAGAACATGACAGCGGCAAGCAGTACCTAGCGGCGGTTGCGATGCCTGATATAATCGTTGCAGGTTCAAATGCGGAGTTTAAGCATGAATGCGTCCAAAGGCTTCGCCCGCACAGCGCGGACAGTGCATCCAGCAGCCGCAGCAAAGGTCTAGAGTTAGCCATGTGCCTTGCCATCCCCGCCCAGGTCGTCTCAATCGATGCGGAACTCGAGACGGCTGTCGTCGCGCTCGGCCCGGTAAAGAAGGAGATCTCTGTCGCCCTTCTCGACGATCTGACGCCCGGCGACTTCGTGCTCGTGCATGTGGGCTACGCCCTGCATAAGGTGTCGCCCGAGGAGGCAGAGCGCACGCTCGCCATGATCCGGGAGGCGGGCGAGGAAAGCGAGCTTGCCGCTTTCGCCGGGGAAGGCGCGCCATGAAATATGTCGATGAATTTCGCGACCGCGCGCTTGCCGAAGGCCTGGCCGGCGCCATCGCACGCGAGGCGCATCCTTCGCGCCAATATAACATCATGGAGTTCTGCGGCGGCCATACTCATGCGATCTTCCGCTATGGCGTGCAGGATTTGATGCCGGAGAACGTGAATTTCGTGCACGGTCCCGGCTGCCCCGTTTGTGTGCTCCCGGTCGGGCGGATCGACAACGCGCTTGAACTCGCGGAAGAGCACGGCGTCATCCTGTGCAGCTATGGGGACATGCTGCGCGTTCCGGCCTCTAAGCGCCGCAGCCTGTTGCAGGCCAAGGCCGCCGGCTCTGATGTGCGGATGGTCTACTCGATCGACGATGCGCTCAAGATTGCACGGCAAAACCCCGGCCGCGACGTTGTCTTCTTTGCCATCGGCTTCGAGACGACCACGCCGCCGACCGCCGTCGCGATCCGCAAAGCGAAGGCTGAGGGGCTTTCGAATTTTTCCGTCTTCTGCAACCATGTTCTGACGCCCGCCGCAATCCAGCACATCCTAGAAAGTCCGGAAGTCCGCTCCATCGGCAGCGTCTCCATCGACGCGTTTCTTGGGCCTTCGCATGTGAGCAGCGTGATCGGCACCCAGCCCTATGAGTTCTTCGCCGAGGAATTCCAGCGGCCGGTTGTCATTGCGGGTTTCGAACCGCTCGACGTGATGCAGGCCGCGTTGATGGCAATCCGCCAGCTCAATGAAGGGCGGCATGAGGTGGAAAACCAATACATTCGCGTTGTGACGCGGGAAGGAAACCTGAAGGCGCAGCAGCTAGTGGCCGATATCTTCGAGCTCAGGCCGTCCTTCGAATGGCGCGGGTTGGGCCTCGTTCCCTATAGCGCGCTGCGCATCAAGGAGGCCTACGCGGCATTCGACGCTGAGCAGCGCTATTCCATCGTCACGAAGCCCACTCGAGACGCCAAAAGCTGCGAATGCCCAGCCATATTGCGGGGCGTCAAAAAGCCAACCGACTGCAAACTGTTCGGAACCGTCTGCACGCCGGATAGCCCCATAGGCTCCTGCATGGTCTCCTCCGAAGGGGCTTGCGCCGCCTATTGGACTTACGGCCGCTTCCGCCAGCAGCAGCAAACAGCGGGAGCAGTAGCATGAACGCACCCGCAACGCGCTTTCCAGGGCAAGGTCCAGTGTTGCCCCCGGGCGGCTCGGTCGAGATGGCGCACGGTAGCGGCGGCCGGGCGACCGCGGAACTCGTCCGCGGGCTATTTCACCGCCATTTCCAGAATGCCTGGCTCGCGCAGGCCAACGACCAGGCCGCGTTCGATGTCGCCCAAGGCCGCATGGTAATGACCACGGATGCCCATGTAATTTCGCCCTTGTTCTTTCCCGGCGGCGATATCGGCTCGCTTTCGGTGCATGGCACGATCAACGACGTGGCCATGGCCGGCGCGCGCCCGCTCTACCTCTCGGCCGCGTTCATCCTGGAGGAAGGGTTTCCGCTTGCCGATCTCGAACGCATCGTCTCAAGCATGGCGCTCGCATCCCGCAGCGCAGGCGTGCCCATTGTTACCGGCGACACAAAGGTGGTGGAGAAGGGCAAGGGCGACGGCGTTTTCATTACTACCACGGGCGTTGGCGTGGTACCGGCCGGCGTTCACATTTCCGGCGACCGCGCAACCCCCGGCGATGCGATCCTCGTAAGTGGCACGCTGGGCGACCACGGCATCGCCGTGCTTTCCAAACGCGAGAACCTGACCTTTGAGACCCAAATCCTATCCGACAGCGCCGCGCTGCATGGTCTCGTCACGGATATGGTCGAGGCCGTGTCCGGCATCCACTGTCTGCGCGACCCTACCCGCGGCGGCCTCGCCTCGACCTTGAACGAAATCGCGCAGCAATCGCACGCAGGCATGCGGCTCGTCGAAAATGCCATTCCCTTCAAGCCCGATGTAATAGCGGCCTGTGAATTGCTCGGGCTCGATCCGCTCTACATCGCCAATGAGGGCAAGCTCATCGCGATCTGCGAGGGTAAGGATGCGGAGCGCCTTCTCGGCGCGATGCGGAGCCATCCGCTCGGACGGGACGCCGCGATCATCGGCCAAGTGATCGCCGACCCCCACGCCTTCGTGCAGATGCAAACCAAGTTTGGCGGCAGCCGCATGGTTGATTGGCTTGCAGGCGATCCGCTGCCGAGGATTTGCTGAGTCATGCGCATTCTGCTCCTGACCCACAGTTTCAACAGCCTCTGCCAGCGGCTGTTTGTCGAGCTGGAAGCCGCGGGGCACGAAGTGTCGGTCGAGTTCGACATCAACGATGCCGTTACGGAAGAAGCCGTTTCGCTGTTCAAGCCCGATTGCCTGGTTGCGCCCTTCTTGAAGCGCGCCATCCCGGAGACGGTTTGGAGCAAGCTCCCCTGCTTTATCGTGCATCCCGGCGTTGCCGGCGACCGAGGCCCTTCCGCTCTCGATTGGGCGATCTTGAAGGACGTTCCGCGGTGGGGTGTGACCGTTCTCCAAGCGGAGCAGGAGATGGATGCCGGTCCGGTATGGGCATTCGTGGATTTTCCCATGCGCGAGGCGTCGAAATCGAGCCTCTACCGCAACGAAGTGACCGAGGCCGCGGTAGAGGCAGTATTCGAGGCGCTGCGCCGGTTCGAGAGCGGCCGCTACGTTCCTGAACGGCCACGCGAAACGGTATGCCAACCCGCGGTCACCCAAGCGGACCGGGCCATAGACTGGGAACGGGATAGCGCCGCTGCGGTTCTTCGCAAAATCCGGAGCGCCGATGGTAATCCAGGGGTCAAAAGCCGTATTTGCGGACGCAGCAGCCTCTATCTCTACGATGCGCATCTCGCTCCCCATCTCGAGGGCGCGCCGGGCGAGGCGATTGCAAGCAGCGGCCCCGCGGTTGCCATCGCCGCTGCGGATAGCGCGGTTTGGGTCGGCCATCTTCGCGATCTCTCAAGCCCCTGCCCTTTTAAACTGCCCGCCACAGATGTGCTATTCCGAGACCCCCTCACCCCAGCCCTCTCCCCAAGGGGAGAGGGGGAAGAAGTTGCTGCCCTCTACGCAAGGGGAGAGGGAGTCCGCTGCGGCTTGAACCAGCGTCCCTTCTCCCCTCGGGGCGAAGGACAGGATGAGGGGGGACTTTCCATCAGCATACCCATCCAACCCGTGGATAGCCGGGAGGGGTATCAGGAGATCATTTACGAAGAGGATGGCGGCGCAGGCTTCCTGCATTTCCGCTTTTACAACGGCGCCATGGGCAGCGAAGCTTGCGAACGCCTGCTTTCGGCCTACCGCGAAGCACTTCGGCGTCCCACCCGCGTGCTGGTACTCATGGGCGGGCCGGACTTCTGGTCCAACGGAATGAACCTCAACCTAATCGAGGCCGCCTCAAGCCCTGCGGATGCGTCCTGGCACAACATTGGTGCCATCGACGATCTCGCCGAAGCGATCCTTCGAACCGGCAGCAAATGGACCGTCGCCGCTCTGCAAGGGAATGCCGGAGCGGGCGGGGTTTTTTTGGCGAGGGCAGCCGATGAAGTCTGGCTCCGGGAAGGCGTTGTGCTGAGCCCGCATTACAAGGACATGGGGAACCTATACGGGTCCGAGTTCTGGACCTACTCGCTCCCCCGGCATGCCGGGAAAGACAGGGCAGCGTCGATCATGACGCGCAGGCTGCCCATGGGGTCGGCGGAGGCGGTTCGCATCGGGCTGGCCGATGTTAGGTTTGGTTCCACATCTGCGGAGTTTGCCAGAATGACGCGCGCGAAGGCAGCCACGCTCGCTGCAGAACCGGAGTTAACGCAGCGTCTCGCCAAAAAACAAACGGCTCGCGCGGCAGAGGAAGCGGCGAAGCCTCTTTCGCAGTACCGTGAGGAGGAGCTGAAACGCATGCGGCTCAATTTCTACGGCTTCGATCCAAGCTACCACGTCGCACGGTATAATTTCGTGCGCAAAGTGCCGAAATCCCGCACGCCGGTGACGATTGCGCGCCATCGCGACCGGCGGCAGCCGCTTTCACACCGGAGTGCGCCATGAGCAGCTTGCCTTCCGTTCTCGTGATCGATGATGAGGTTCGAAGCGTCGAGGCCCTTGAGCGCATCCTTGAAGACGATTTCCAAGTCAAGAAAGCGACTTCGGTCCGTGAGGCCGAAGCTATCCTGTCCGACGAGGCTATCCAGGTCATTCTCTGTGACCAGCGAATGCCCGGAGTAACGGGCGTCGAGTTTTTGAAAACTGTCCGCGAGCGCTGGCCCGATGTCGTGCGCATGATCATTTCAGGCTACACCGACGCCGAGGACATCATCCAGGGAATCAACGAGGCAGGCATCTACCAATATGTGACAAAGCCTTGGCAACCGGAGAACTTGACGCTCACGCTCAAGAACGCTGTCCGGCTTTACGATTTGCAGCGACAGAACGAGCTTCTCGCCATCGAGCTCAAGATGTCGTCGAACCGCGCGGAAAAGATCATCACGGCCCGGCGCCAGGGCTTACGCGAGCACTATCAATGCGAGGACGGCCTCGTGCGCGGCAAGGAAAGCTCGATGAACGCGGTTTGCGACCGCATGCGCCGCGTTGCCCCTTTCGACATCTCGGTGCTCATCACCGGGGAGTCCGGCACAGGCAAAGAGCTCATCGCCCGCGCGCTTCATTACAACAGCCTGCGCTGGAATAAGCCATTCGTCGTCGAGAATTGCGCCGCGCTGCCAGATGAGCTTCTCGAAAGCGAGCTGTTCGGCCATCGCCGCGGCGCTTTCACCGGAGCCATCGACGAGCATATTGGCCTTTTTCAGCGAGCCGACGGCGGCACGATGTTCCTCGATGAGATCGGTGAGATTTCGCCGGCCTTTCAATCGAAGCTGCTAAGGGTCCTGCAGGAGGGTGAAATCCGCCCCGTCAGCAGCAGGCAGACACGCACCGTCGATGTGCGCGTGATCGCAGCGACAAATCGCGATCTCGAAGCCGATGTACAGGCCGGCCGTTTCCGCGAAGACCTTTATTACAGGCTAGCCACCGTCTCCATTCAGCTGCCGCCCTTGCGCGAGCGGCGCACGGACATCCCGCTAATTGCGAAAGCGCTCCTCGAAAAGGCGCAAGAGCAGCTCGGGAAGACCGTGAAGGGCCTTTCGCAGGAAGCCATAGAGTGCCTTAAGGCCTATCACTGGCCTGGGAATGTGCGCGAGCTTCAAAATGAAATCCGGCATCTTCTGGTCATGGGGCCGGAGGGGGTAACGATTGGCGCGGAGTATCTATCCCGGCGAATTTTGCAGGCATCACCGCGCGAAAACGCGAAAGCGGCCGATTTGACGATCGCAAATCTCGAAGGAACCTTGCGGGAGCGGATCGAAACCCTTGAGGCATGCATTCTGCGCGAAAGCCTAATCCGCCATCGATGGAACAAGAGCAGGGCCGCGAAAGAACTCGGCCTGTCACGGGTGGGACTTCGTGCTAAGCTTGAACGCTATGGACTTGAGAAGATAGAGGGGCTCCCCCTGACACAAGCGAATAAGTACGCTTCGGGAATGTAAGAAGCCAATGATGAAGCCGGGTCCCAATCAGGTAAGCCACGAGCAGAGCCTGCTCGCAAGGGCAGGCGTCGCGCAGGCGGTTTCGTTTGGGCAGCCCAGCGAAGATGCCTGGATCGAAGTCATCCAGAAAATGGACGCCGTCTACGCCGAGCTTGTCCAAAACCAGGTCGAGCTTGAAGTCAAGAACGCAGCACTTGAGGAAGCCCAAACCCTGATCGCAAGTGTCTTTGCGTCCATGACGGATGTGCTCGCCGTCTGCGACCGGGTGGGGCGCATTCAGCGCGTCAACCACGCGCTGGAACAAGTCACGGGGTGCCGGGAGGCTGAGCTGATCGGTCAGCCGCTCCCTTCCCTCTTCGCCTCCGAAAGCACTGCGAAGGCCGCGCAAATGCTCGCGAAGCTGCGCTTTGAAGGTGCGGTCGCCGATTGCGAGGTGACACTTCGCGAGGGCAATGGATCGCCGGCGCCTTTTGCGATGAATTGCTCTGCCCGCTTCGACCACAAGGGACGGTATGCGGGCGGTGTCATGGTGGGCCGTCCCTTGGGCGAACTGCGCCGGGCGTATAAGCACTTGGACAAGGCCCACCGCGAACTGCAAGAGGCGCAGCAGCACCTCGTTTTTTCCGAAAAAATGGCGGCGCTTGGCCGGCTGGTCGCAGGCGTAGCGCACGAGCTGAACAATCCAATCAGCTTCGTTTTCGCGAACATGCACGCTCTGAAGAAATATGCCTTGCGCGTGCGCCGCTATCTCGAAGCCGTAAATGCCGGCACACAAGGCGAGCAACTCCAGGCGCTGCGCCAGGAGCTTAAGATCGACCGGATGTTAGCGGACATTGAACCGCTCGTCGAGGGCACGCTCGAAGGCGCTACGCGTGCCAGCGAAATCGTTCAGGATCTCCGGCGCTTTTCCAGTACCCAGGCTGAACCCGCCGAAGAGTTCAATTTGCGGCGCGTGATTCGAACCGCGACAAGTTGGGTGGTGAAAACGGCGCGCGCCAAACCCAGCGTTTGTTTCGACGTGCCTGAAGACCTCACCGTTCTCGGCGCGCGCGGCGCGATCCACCAAATCCTGGTGAACTTGATCCAAAACTCGCTCGATGCCATGGCGGGCCAAGATGCGCCAAAGGTCGAGATTGGCGCCAGGCGAACCGGCGACTGGGTTGCCGTTACCGTCCGGGACCACGGACCGGGTATCCCGCCGGAAACAATGAAGAAGCTGTTCGAGCCGTTCTTTACCACGAAGCCTATCGGAAAAGGGCTTGGCCTCGGCCTGTATGTCAGCTATGGGCTAGCCGAAGACATTGGCGGAAAGCTCTCTGCCGCCAACCACCGGGAGGGCGGCGCGGAATTTACGCTTCGCATTCCAAGAACTGTAGACCGCCATGCCCCTTGATATGCCAGTCAGGGAAAAGCTGACACTCCTATGGCTGCAATCGGGGGGGTGCGGCGGCTGCACGATGTCCCTCTTCGGGGCCGAGGCACCCGATTTTCTCTCCACCCTCGATCTCGCCCGGATTGACGTTCTCTCGCACCCTTCCGTCAGTGAAGCCGGCGGCACAAACTTCGCCGATCTCCTGAGCCGTATCCACGCCAAGCAGGTCGCGCTAGATATCCTTTGTCTCGAAGGCGCTGTGCTTCGGGGTCCGGGCGGTTCCGGCCGTTTTCATGTAATGGCGGGAAGTGACACACCGATGGCGCAAATTATCGCGGAGATGGCGCAGGCCGCGCGATATGTGATCTCGATTGGCTCTTGTGCCGCGTATGGCGGGATTACGGCAGCGGGAGACAACGTCACGGAAGCGTGCGGGCTTTCGTTCGATGGGAGTGATGCCGGCGGGCTGCTCGGCTCTGGATTTAGCTCGCGCTCCGGGCTTCCGGTCATTAATATTTCGGGCTGCCCCGTTCATCCAGGCTGGGTCACCGAGACCCTTATCCAACTTTCGCTCGGCCAATTCACAGTCTCGGACCTTGATGAGTATGGACGCCCACGGTTTTTCGCGGACCATCTGGTGCATCACGGGTGCTCGCGAAACGAATATTACGAGTTCAAGGCAAGCGCCCTTGAGCCAGGCCAGCTTGGCTGCATGATGGAGCACCTCGGGTGCATCGGCACACAGGTGCATGGCGATTGCAACGTCCGGCTTTGGAACGGCGAAGGCTCCTGCATCCGCGGCGGCTATCCCTGCATTGGCTGCACCGAGCCCGTTTTCGGGGAGCGCGATTATCCCTATCTCGAGACGCCGAAGCGCGGCGGCATCCCCGTAGGCCTTCCCACGGATATGCCAAAAGCGTGGTTCGTGGCGCTGGCTGCCTTGGCCAAGGCGGCGACGCCGGAGCGCCTGCGCAAAAACGCGATCGCCGAGACGATCACGGTGCCGCCCGCCGCGGGTCCAGGGACGCGCAAGAGATGACGCGGCTGGTCGCAGGTCCTTTCAACCGCGTTGAGGGCGATCTCGAAATCAAGCTCGATGTGGAGATAGGCGCTGTTACCGCCGCCTATGTCAACTCACCCCTTTATCGCGGCTTCGAGCAAATCCTCTTGGGAAAGGCGCCACTCGACGCGCTCGTTTATGCGCCCCGGATTTGTGGAATTTGCTCCGTTTCTCAATCGGCCGCCGCAGCGAAAGCGCTCGCCAAGGCACAAGGCCTGACCGCTCCGAAAAACGGCGCACTGCTGCAGAATGTCATCCTTGCCGCGGAAAATGTGGCCGATCATTTGACACACTTTTACATGTTCTTCATGCCGGACTTCGCTCAGCCAGTCTATGCAGGCGAGCCTTGGTATGATTTGGCCGCCGCGCGCTTTCAATGCATAAGCGGACAAGCGCAACGGGAATTTCTCCCGGCCAGGGCTGCCTTTCTGCATGTCATGGGGCTTGCCGCAGGGCACTGGCCGCACACGCTTGGTGTGCAGCCAGGCGGGATAACGCGCGCCATCGGCCTCAACGTGCAGTCGCGCTTGACTGGCCACGTTCTGGCCTTGCGCCGCTTTCTGGAAACGGCATTTTTTGGCGACGTTCTCGAAAGCGTTGCCGGGCTTGCAAGCGGCGCTGCGCTCGCCGAGTGGGCCGAAGCAAGGGGGCGTGACAGCGACTTTGGCCGTTTTCTTGCGTTTGCCAGGGCGCTCGGCCTCGAGTCGTTAGGCCGCGGAAGCGACAATTTCCTTTCCTACGGCGCTTATGACCTGAACGGCAAAGCGGCCTTCGCTAAGGGCATCTACAAAGCCGGCACCGTTGCGCCGTTCGATCCAGGCAACATCACCGAGGATCATACTTCGTCTTGGCTCGTCCGCGCGGATGGACCGCGAGCACCTTCGCGCGGCCTGACCGTGCCAGATGCCAATGCGTCCGGAGCGTATAGCTGGTGCAAGGCGCCCCGGCTTGCCGGCGAGGTGGCCGAGACTGGAGCACTTGCGCGCCAGCTCGTTGACGGGCAGCCGCTTGTGCGCGATCTCGTCCAAGGGAGCGGCGGAAATGTATCAAGCCGCGTCATCGCGCGGGCAATCGAGGTCGCGCGATTAATTCCGCTCATGGAACGGTGGATCTGGGAAATCAGGGCGGGCGATCCCTTCTGCGCCCACGCCACGATGCCGGACGAGGCGAAAGGCGAAGGCCTGATCGAAGCTGCGCGCGGCTCGCTCGGCCATTGGCTCGAAATTAGGAAGGGGCGCATATTCAACTACCAGATCGTCGCGCCGACCACCTGGAATTTCTCGCCGCGCGACAGTGCGGGCCAGCCAGGCGCCTGCGAGCAGTCGCTCGTTGGCGCACCTGTACGAAAGGGCGAAACAACGCCGATTGCGGTGCAGCACATTGTGAGGTCTTTCGACCCCTGCATGGTGTGCACTGTTCATTAGTGGGCCTGCCGCGGATTTTGAAAAAGGGTGCCCCTTATGAGCTGCCGATTACAGGCCGCGCGCCCAAGCAGGCCGCAGCGGGGCCGCCTGAGGCAGTGCAATGGCCACCTTCAATTCCCTCAGGAGCCTCGGCTTAGCCGCCCCCAGCGTGCCCTTGAGGACAAGCCAGTTCGAGGCGTGGTCGCTGCGGAATATGGTTCGCTTCAGCTCCAGCGTGGAAATGAACAGCTGCATTTCCTGCATCAGGCCCAACACGCTGAGCGGTTCCCAGCCCGGAAAGCCGTCGCGCAGACGCTCCTCGCCCTGGGGAAAGCTCACCACCAAAGTGGCGAGATACTCAGGCTGAGCGGCATTCATTAGCCGGGCCGAGTTTATGGCGTGCTGCTGCGACAGCGCCTGGCCGCCCAAGCCGTTGAGGATCATCACCGAGCGCTTGATTCCGGCCTGGGCAAGCTTTTCTAGCGACTCGAGCGTGGTCGCGAAGGTCTCGCCCTTGTTCACCCGGCCGAGCACTTCGTCGTCGCCCGACTCGGCGCCGACATAGACGAGCGAGAGGCCAAGCGCAGCCAGTTCCTTGAGTTCAGCCACCGATTTCTTGCGCAAATTGCGCGGCAGGCAATAGCTCGATATCCGCCGCACGGCGGGCAGCTCGCGGCGGATGGCCTCGAGCACCGTCAAAAGGCGTCGCGTGGAGAGCGTCAGCGCGTCGCCATCGGCGAGGAAAACACGCCTGACTTCGCTTCCAAACTCTTCGCGGCAGCGCCTGATGCTTTCGAGCACTTCCTCCTCGTCTCGAGGGCGGAAACGCTTCTGCGGGGCGGTATACATTTCGCAGAAGGTGCAGCGATTCCAGGAACAGCCATCGGTCACCGGCAGGATCAGCGATTCCGATTCGCTCGGCGGGCGATAGACGGGAGCAACATAGCGGATGGTATCAAGAGACATGCGCTGGCGGCAGCCTTCCCGGTTTTGGCGGGCGGTGAATCCGCCGGGTTAAGGATGACATAGTTCAAGGCGGCCGCCAACAAAGGCAACGCCTGAACAGCTGCGGCAGCCGTGGTTGTGCGTCCTCTATGATGGAACACAGCATTTGGCGGGGCATTACCTCTATAAAACTGATTTTGAGGTGCCCAATGAAAGCAATCGCTTACGCTGCAGCCAGCCTTCTGACCTCCTCTTTGCTGCTGGCTTGCCCCGCCTCCGCTCAGATGCCCGGAGGGCCAGGACCTGGACCGGCTCCAGCACCCGGACCAAGTGGTTATGGGCCCGGACCAAACGGCTACGAGAGCGGCTATCAGGATGGGATGCGCGACGGCATGGGTCATAAGGGGTGCGGCTGGGGCATGACGGAGCACATGAAGGGGATGCACGGCATGGAGGAGACCGGCGGAGAGGCCGGAAGCGGGCCGCGCGTGAGGCTTACCAGAGGGAACGCGACCATCGCTCTGAAATGTGCGGCGGACGATTCCACCGAGGATTGCGTCAACGCTGCAATCATTCTTCTCGACCACGCCGCGAGTGAAAAGAAGGAGAGTGTCCAGGCCAAGGCCCCACCCGCTGTACCGATTGCGCCGCCTCCTCCGCCTCCCCCGGCAGGACCTGGGGCACCGCAGCCACACTGATCGGAACAAGGCCGGTCACCCGGCCCTCAGACTGCGGGGCTGACTACTGCAGCGTGACCCCGGACCTGGCTGCGGCGTCTCTAGCTGCCCCGCGCATCTGCGCGGCCATCTTCGGTAGGCCAGACCGGTCGCTATAATCGGGAATCCGGCCAGCTTTCCGCGCAGCGCCGGCAGACAAGGTTTGAGCGCAGATCACGTCTATGACTGTTATCATCGCCACCGAGCCGAGCGCTAAGCGAACGAGCGGCTTGCGCCTGCTGGCCATGAAACTTGCCGCAAGTGCCGCGAGGTCGGCCGCATCTCCCGCCACCCGTCCCCACACGAAGGGCTCCGGGTCCTTTGCGGAAAGGATAGCCACGCCGGTCGCGATTTCGCGAAGCCCGAAGAAGCCGACCAGCAACTCGCCGCCGCGAGACCCGAGCAGCCGGGAGAGCCTGTGAGGGGCCAGGATTTCGAGCATACCGAGGCCGATGCTGAACCAGCCAAGGCGATATGCGAGGTGCCGGGCCGAATGCTTGCGCGAGCGCGGCATGTTGTTCATAAGCTTTGAGGCAGCTTCTATCATCAACATCAGATCATTCCTCCAGGCTTGAGAAATGCCTTTACGCAGCCGTCGCTTTTTTCCCGGAACGTTTTGTACATCTGCGGTCCTTTGCTGAGCGGTATTTTGTGGGTGATGACGAAAGACGGATCGATTTGACCTTCTTCGACCCGGCGCAACAAGCCAGGGGTCCAGCGGTTTACGTGCGTCTGCGCTGTCCGAACCGTGAGGGCATTGTTCATCAGGGCGCCGAAGGGGATTTTGTCGACCAGGCCGCCATAGACACCGGGGATCGACAGCACACCCGCCTGCCGGCAGGCGAAGATCATCTGCCTTAAAACATGAGGACGGTCCGATTCCAGCATGAGGGCCTGTTTGGCGCGGTCATAGACCGAATCGAACGAAGCCGTGGCGTGCGACTCGAGGCCAACGGCGTCGATGCATTTGTCCGGGCCTTTGCCCTCCGTGAGATCGTTCAGCCGGTCGAAGACATCGTCCTCCTCGAAGTTGAGTTGATGACCTCGTCCGCCCCGCCGGCCTTGGCCATGGAAAGACGGTCGGGCAGTCGATCGATCACGATCACCTTCCTTGCGCCAAGCAGAACGGCGCTGCGGATGCAGAATTGCCCGACAGGCCCGGCGCCCCAGATCGCGACAATATCGGTTGGCTGGATGTCGCATTGAACGGCGGCTTGCCAGCCGGTGGGGAAGATGTCGCTCAGGAAAAGAACCTGCTCGTCGCTAAGGCTCGATGGAACCTTGAAGGGCCCAACATCCGCGAAGGGAACGCGTACATATTCCGCCTGGCCGCCAGGATAACCGCCCGTCAGATGCGTGTAGCCGAAGAGCCCGGCCGTGGTGTGGCCGAAGGCCTTGTCAGCGAGTTTTTTTTGCGGTTGCTGCGCTCGCACACCGAGAAATTGCCGCGCTTGCATTGCTCACATTCACCGCACACGATGGTGAAAGGAACGACCACCCGGTCGCCAACCTTCAGTTTCTTGTTGTCATGGCCGAACTCGACCACCTCGCCCATGAACTCATGGCCCATAATATCGCCGTGCTTCATCCCAGGAATGAAGCTGTCGTAAAGGTGAAGGTCGGAGCCGCATATGGCGCAGCTCGAAACCTGCACGATGGCATCCCGGCCGTCTTCGATTTTGGGATCGGCCACCGTTTCGTAGCGAATGTCGCCGACGCCTTCCCAGCATAAAGCTTTCATCCGGCGGTTCTCCTTATACAGAATCGGAAACCGAACGGGGAGCGCCGGTGCTGCAAAACATGGTTGTTAAGAGGACAGATGCCGGCGGCTTTTGTTTCAACGCAGCGAAGGGAACGGCAGATAAACCGGCGTTGCCGGCCGATTACTGGAACGCGAAAGCGGCGGCGCCCCTCGGATCGCCTGTCACAAAGGAAAAACGATTTACCGCCGGCTGCGGGGCTGGCATGGCTTGCCCGGAAGGCTTGCATTTGTTATCCGTCTTGCTAGCGATTTCCGGCGAGCCGGGTTGCCTTTTGGCCTGATCGGCCGGCCTGGAGGGGTGCTAGAGTGGTTGAATAGACCGGTCTTGAAAACCGGCATACGCGCAAGCGTATCGTGGGTTCGAATCCCACCCCCTCCGCCACGACCTAAGGCATTGTTTTAGCTACGTGTTTATGCCGTGCGTGGTCAAAATTCCGGCGAGATTTCCGGGGCTTATCAAGCTGTTGGGAAAGGCCGGCAAGGAGCGACGCGCAGTTACGCTTATCCCGGCGGTCTTAGAGGGTTACGTCTCTCTTCGGCTTTTTGGCGGTACGAAATCTCTGACTGCGCTCTAGGCGGACGGATGACATTGAGAGCACGTTGCTCTGCGAGTGACACCGGTAATCTTTTAGCTGTGGAAGATTGCGCCGGCTCGCCAACGTCTCGTGCGCACCTTGCGGAGAGACCTGATCGGCCCCGGTCCCGAGGACGAGGACCTGTTCAACGAGCGGCTGAACGACAGACCGTCCGGCTGTCATCTGACCGGCTTTCTCGCGCCTCTTCCGCCGGCCGGAGAAGCTGCCGATGAAGCGCCGGAAGAAGAGGGCAACCCGATTTTTGGCGATGATGTCAGCGCGGACGCCGAAACCAGTACGGCTCGGGCCGCCGACGATCAACCTGATGACGAACTTACAGCCGTAAGTGTGTGCGCTCCATCCTCGCTTGGCCTGACCGTGCTTCTCGATGCGGGCGTCGCCGAGGTGGATGTCAAGCTTTCCTGGGGAGACTACGTCACGGTTCCTCCCCTGAGCGAAGTAAATCTGCTCGACGATAAAGCGAGCGCAGCCAAGGTGGAGTGGAAGCGCGTGCCTTCGGAGGCGGTCCTTCGCATATCCGTGCCGAAGAACGGACGCGCGCTCCGCGTTACCGTTCCGGGATCAGGGGGCGCCCAGCGTCCTTCAGGAGCCCTTCAGATCGAAGCGCATGCCCGTCCCTGACCCTCAACATCCTCGTTAACCGGCGAAGCTCCGTGCGGCGCCGCTATCAGGATGTGACCTATGCGTTTCAGGTGCGCCTTTGCGTCAGGTGTGCAAGTGGCCTCTATCCGCGCTCCAATATGCGTGGTTTCGGCTCACTGGCGGCGCGTCGAAACGGGGGGGGCGTCAGACGAACAAGTTCCGGTACTGGTGCTGCGCGGCCGCTCGGGCGCCACGGCCGATGCCGTGCTCGAAAGCCTCAAGGTAAGCGAGTTCTACCGGATTCTCACGCCAGTTATCGCTAGGGATGAGGACACCGTGCTCGTCAGCGATGGCGCGCGCGCCTGTGCTTCTTTCGCTACCGAAGCCGGCATCGGTTATGTAGGACTCGCGGGATGCCGCGGCGAACGGCGCCGGGGCGTCTCTCATATTCAGAACGTCAACGCCTATCATAGCCGCCTCAAAACCTGGATGCGCCGGTTCAACGGCGTGGCCGCGAAATATCTCCCAAACTATCTCGGCTGGCGCCGCATCTTCGAGCGCGAAGGCGATAACATCACCGCACAGTGTTGCCTCCTGGCGGCTTTGGCATGAACCGCAACAGCTAACAACAACAGCGCCAAAATTTATGTCAAAAAGCCACTCAAAGTCGCCTTCGGATAGTTGCTCAAACGTGCCGCCCAGCGCCACGCCCGCATTGTTGAACAAAAGGTCGACCCCGGAATGCTTCGCTTTTACAGTGGAGGGGAATGCGGCTACCGCCCCGCGGTCGCCTACGTCGAGACGATGCGTGCTTAACCTAACGCCTTGGGGCGCCGCAGCTTCCGCCGTTTCAGCAAGACCTGCCTCGTTGATATCTGCCAGGGCAAGGTGGCATCCGCGCCGGGCGAGGCAAACGGCAAGCGCACGCCCAATTCCGCTCGCAGCGCCAGTAACAACCGCGGTGCGTCCTTTCAGGTTCATTCTTGTTTTCATCGAAGCGCTCGCTCGGGTAGCGTGCTTGGCGGTTTTGAAACAGTGAATTCCATTGTCCCGTCTTCGACCGGGCCAAATCGCAGGGTGACAAGATCGAGCGCATAGTTCTGATAGAGTTTCCAAGGCCGTTTTGAGCCTTGCTTTGGCAAATCGGGAAGAGCTCGTTGGACATAGCCCGAGGTAAGACCGATGGCGGGCTCTTCACTTATGTTGCCGTGAACGCGTGGCGTCGCCACAGAGTAGCCGTGCTTCTTCATATGTTTGAGAATCCGGCAGACGTAGCGGGCGATAAGCTCGCATTTCAGCGTCCATGATGCGTTGGTATAGCCGAGCGAGTAGGCAAGGTTCGGCACATCGCTGAGCATCATGCCTTTATAGATAAGCGACTTGGTTAAATCGGGGGCCTTTCCATCGAGGGTCAGTTGGATTCCACCCAGGAGTTTGAGTTTAAGCCCGGTGGCTGTCACGATGATGTCTGCTTCAAGTTCTTCACCGGAGCGGGTCAGAATACCCTTCTCTGTGAAAGCAGCAATTTCGCCCGTTACGATAGAGACGCGCCCCGAACTTATGGCTTTGAAAAGATCGCCATCCGGTACGAGGCAAAGCCTCTGGTCCCAAGGGTTGTAGCGCGGTGAAAGGTGCTGTTCAGCATCGAATTCGGGTGCAAGCTGCGACTTTGCCAGCCGCAATATTTGTTGCTTGGTGGCTTTTGGCCTGAGCCGGGCCATGTTGTAAAAGAACATGGTGAGAAGAATATTTTTCCAGCGCGACAGCCCATGCGCGAACCGCTCCGGCAGGCTGCGGCGAAGCCAGTTCGCAATCCGGTCTTCTGCAGGAAGCGCCACGATATAGGTTGGGGATCGTTGCAGCATCGTGACATGCGCGGCGAGAGGTGCCATGGCAGGGACAAGGGTCACGGCTGTTGCGCCGCTACCGATCACAATCAACTTGCGGCCAGCATAATCCAGGCTTTTTGGCCAAACCTGCGGATGGACGAATGCGCCGCGGTATTTATCCATGTCCGGCCACGAGGGCAGATAGCCTTCGTCAAAATCGTAGTAACCGGTGCATAGATAGAGAAAATTGGCGGTATACCGGACGGGTGCCTCTTCCGCGCCAGCCTTAACGTCAACGGTCCATTGTGACCGGCTCGTATCCCACGCGGCGCCTTTGACTTTTTGCTTAAACCGGATTTTCTGGCAGATCCCGAATTTTCCTGCTGTTTCGCGAAGGTAATCGAGGATAAGGGGTCCGCCGGCGATGGAATTTTTATCCCGCCATGGCGCGAAGCTAAATCCAAATGTATATAGATCGGAGTCCGATCGGACGCCCGGATAGCGGAACAGATCCCAGGTTCCTCCGATCGCCTCCCGCGCTTCCACGATGGCGAAGGTCCTTTCCGGGCGCCGGCTTTGTAGATAGTATGCTGCGGCTATGCCCGACAGGCCGGCGCCAATTATCAGCACGTCGAAATGCTCAACGGCCATGCTTTTATCGCTGACGGCAGATAAGGGAAGGTCTTTCAACTCCGGAGACATATATAACCTTTCGCGCCAAAGCTGAGTTTTTAGGGCGTTGGCCGCTGCATTGAACGGCTACCAATGCGCGGGCAGTTTGTTGAGGCCCCGCAGCACAAATGCCGGACGCCAATCTGGAGCTTCGAGATCGTCGAGCGTTAAGTCCGGCAGCCGGTGCAACAGTGTGGCGATAGCGATCTCGGCCTCGATGCGCGCAAGCTGAGCGCCAAGACAAAAATGGATGCCGCCTCCAAACGACAGGGGGCGCACGTTCTGCCGAGTGATGTCAAGCTGGTCCGGGTCTTTGTAAGCGGCTGGGTCGCGATTCGCAGCTCCGAGAAGACACAGGATCGACTCGCCCTTCTCTATGCCGAAGCCGCCAACGGCGACATCTTCCAGCGCTGTGCGCCCCGTGACCTGCACCGAAGAATCGTAGCGCAGCAATTCTTCAATTGCTGCGCTTGTGACCTGCGGATTTTCTTTCAGCAAACGGAGCTGCCCCGGATTGCGGTGAAGCGCTAGAAGGCCGTTGCCGATCAGGTTCACCGTCGTTTCATGCCCAGCGCCAAAAAGAAGGATGATATTGGCTGTCAATTCCTCGTTTGACAGCTTGTTGCCTTCTTCTTCAGCCTGCACAAGCTGCGTCGTTAGATCTTCGCCAGGCGAGCGCCGGCGTAGCTCGAATAGACCCTGGAAATACTCAGCCAATGCGAGATTGGCGCCGTTGGCCTCATCGAGCTCCGCCCTCGTGAGCGGAACCGGATCGAGCAGCCGGCCGCTAGCGCGAGAGCCCAGAAAAAACATCTCACGGTGGTCATCGGGAATGCCGAGCATCTCGCAGATCACCGTTACCGGCAGCCGTAAGGCGAAGTCCGCGATCAGGTCCATACGGCCCTGGGGTATTACGCGATCGAGGGTATCATCGACGATCTCTTGAATGCGCGGGCGCATATCCTGAACCCTACGCGCAGTAAAGGCCTTCACCACAAGGCCGCGAAGGCGGGTGTGAGCGGGAGGATCCTGTTGCAGCATCCAGTGCCGCATGGATCGGTAGACTGGCTCTTCGAGGACCTTTTCGCCGGAGCGCCGCGATATCCGGCCCGCGAAGTCTTTGCCGAAGCGCTTGTCGTTCAGGATGAAGACGTTATCCGCGTGACGGCTCGCCACGTAGAAACCAAGCGGGGAGCGGTGCATCGGATCGCTCGCGCGCAGGCGGTGATAGTAGGGGTAGGGGTCGCGAATGACCTCAGGCGACATGGGATTGAAGAGCGGCGCTGACTGCAGCTGCTGCTGGCTCAAGGCACACCTCGGGGCGGTTGGCGGGACCAAGCGTTAAGCTCGGTATATTTTAGATGTCGTGAGGCCCAGCCGTCTATTTAAGGTTTCATGACGTGCATCCAAACCGAAGCCGGACGATGGCTAACCGGCGGTCGCCTGGCACAAGCTGCGTTCACCGCAGCAAAGCTGTCTTGCGCCTTTGTGCGAATCCCCTTTTCACATGGACTCCGGCACCGTCGGCGGGCAAGTTCCTTGCGCCAGCTAGGGGCGTTGATCAAGCGCGCAAATGGGGGCATCCTCTGCGGATGAATTTGGATCTGCGAGACCCTTCCCTTCCCGAAGCTCAGGTGCGTGCAGCCTTGGAGCTGCGTCCGCATCCTGAAGGCGGCCACTATCGCGAGTTCTGGCGCGACATGCCCGAAGCGGGCGGCCGGGGTGCCGCAAGCTCAATCCTATTCCTCCTTGCCGCCGGTGAACGCTCTCATTGGCATCGCATCGACGCCGCGGAAATCTGGATTTGGCAGGCCGGTGCGCCTCTCGTGCTCGGCCTCCGGCCTCCCCGCGGACACTGCAAGACGATCAAGCTCGGTCCGAATGCCGCAGACGGCGAAAGCTTCCAGGGTGTTGTTCCACCCTTCGTATGGCAAGAAGCTTCCAGCCTCGGGGCCTGGACGCTGGTCAGCTGCGTTGTCGCGCCCGCATTTCAGTTCGAGGGGTTCGAACTGGCGCCCCAAGAGCCGGCATAAGATTGCAGCCGGCCCTGACGATGAATGTGCTGTTCAAGGGAGTAGCGGGCTAAGAGCGCAACATAGGCGGAGATTTTCACATGATTTCTGTACGCTCCCCCCCTTGATCGACGGGACTCGGCTATAGGAGTACAATTCCTGGTTCTTGCGCGGCGAGTACGCTCCGAATTGCTTAGATCGCAAATCAGACGCTGGAGGAAAACCATATGGGTATCGAGAGGCCCGTTCTTGCCAAGCGTGTGCCAATCCCCAGTCCTGAATGGGACGCGGCGGCTAGTGCTATCAAGCGGGCCATGCGATTGACGGCAGAACTGAATAAGCTCTCGTTCGATGATGTTGCGAAAGTGAGAGAAATATTCAGCGAATTGACAGGTCAAAAAGTGGACGACACATTCACCCTCATACCGCCTTTCTATTCAGCCTATGGCCTGGATATACGGGTTGGACGCAAGGTATTCATCAATCAATGCTGCACGATTTATGATATGGGGGGCGTTGACATAGCCGATCACGTCATGATTGGGCCAAACGTGAACATCATCACCTCTGGTCACCCGCTGGAGCCAGCCAAGCGGCGCGCCTACGTTGAGGCAAAGCCAATTGTAATCGAAAAGAACGTCTGGATTGCAACAGGTGTCACTATAATTGGAGGCGTTACTGTGGGCGAAAATTCGGTGATCGCAGCCGGATCGGTAGTCACCAAGGACATTCCTGCAAACAGCTTTGTGGCGGGTGTGCCCTCCAAGGTTATTCGTTCGCTTGAGCAACGCCCGGCCGTGTGACCTGATATACGGAGCCAACAGGCCACCCTCGCGGTCTCTGCGCGTCCGGTGGAGTCTATCAAAAAGCCCCGACTTCGCCCCTAGATCGAGAAATCACGCGGCGCCGGGCTCAAGCCGCCGAGCGCGCGTACCGGCGCGAACGCCCGTTTCTTCACCGGGACCCGCACTTCCGCGTGGACCTGTTTGATAGCCTCGACAATCACAACTCCGGCAAAAGCAGGCCAAAGCCTGTTGCCGATGCGCTCCCATGCAAGCGCCGCCCAAGGCAGCGCACGCGCCCTGAACGGCGGCGCGAACAGGCACGGCGTCACGCCAACCGGATCGAGGGAGGCTCTGCGCAGAAGCTTTTCGATTTGGCTCACGCTGTAAGGCCTGCCGTGACCGAAGGGCGTCGTATCAAGCGCTGCCCAGGCTCCGCGCCGGTTGGGGACGACAACGATGACGCGGCCTTGCGGCATCAGCACGCGCCAAATCTCGCGCAAATAATCATGGCGCGCCTCCACATGCTCAAGCCCGTGAACCGCGAGCACGCACTCCGCGGAATTGTCCCGGAGGGGCAACTCGATCTCAGGCACGAGAGCGGAGCGGTAAGGCCCATGATACGGCCACTGCACAACGCCTTGGCTCTGAGGCATCAGCGCCGCCGTCGTCCGCGCCTCGCCATGGAACATGCGCAAATAGGGCGCAGCGTAGCCCAGCCCGATCACATCCATGCCCGAAACATTGGTCCAGCGCTCGCGGATGCGCCGGGCAATGATCCGCCGGGCGAGCTGGCCGAGCGGCGTCGCATAAAAATCCCGGAGGCGGGCAGCGTCGTCATACATGGCGGAGGATAATAGCATTTCTAAGGTCCGGGTTTAATGTGCAGGCGTTTTCTATTAAGACTGTCCGTTCGAAACAACTGGGATAAAAGACATGGCCGCACTCGAAATCCTGCAATTCCCCTGCTGGAACGACAATTACGGCGTTTTGATCCACGACCGTCAAGCGGGTCTTACCGCATCCATCGACGCGCCCGAGGAGGCAGCGGTCCGGGAAGCCCTGCACGAGGCCGGCCTTATGCTAACCCATATTTTCACAACGCATCACCACCACGACCATGTCGAAGGCCATAAAGGGCTTAAGCGCGAGACCGGCTGCACGATCTACGGCCCAGCGGGGGAGGCCAGCCTCATTCCCGCCATCGATGTGACGGTGAAGGAGGGAGACCGGCTCCCGTTCGGTTCCTTCGGAGTGCGCGTGCTGGAGACGCCCGGCCACACACGCGGGGCTGCCACTTATTTCATTCCTGACGCCATTGCTCCCGGCAAGGGCGCCGTCTTCACGGGCGACACGCTGTTCTCGGCAGGGTGCGGCCGGCTCTTCGAGGGGACACCGGCGCAAATGTGGCATTCGCTGGAAAAGATTGCCGCGCTGCCACCGTCCACGCTTCTTTATTGCGGGCACGAATATACGCAGAGCAACATCCGGTTTGCGCTATCGGTCGACCCCGGAAACGAGGCGCTGAAGAGGCGCAAAGAAGAGGTGGATGCGCTGCGGGCTCAAGACAAACCCACTCTCCCGGTGCCGCTTGGCACAGAGCTTGAAACAAACCCGTTCCTGCGTGTGAATAGCCCGGAAATCCGCCGGAACCTCGGCTTCGGGCCGGATGCTGCGCCCGAAAAGGTGTTCGAGGAGCTGCGCCTGCGGAAGGACAGGTTTTAGCGAAGCATAACCGATAACGTTTCGGCCCTGCGGACTTGCTCCAATAATATTCCCCCGCCGCCGGAAGCCGGCTAGGGTCGCGGCACCGGCCTTGCCGGAGTTCGAAAAGGTAGAGGCATCGGCATGACATCGTTTGGAAAATTTCTGTCCGCGCTGGCGATGGGCTTGTCCCTTCTGTGCACAGCGCCCGCGAACGCGCAACAGCCCAGCGTCGCCGATGCTGCCAGGGACGGCGATGCTGCCCTGGTCAAGGCGCTGCTCGCGGCAGGCGCAGACGCGAACGCGACGGTGAGCGGCGGCTACACCGCGCTGATATTCGCCTCGGAAAAGGGCAGCCTGGATTGCGTGCGGGCCTTGCTCGGCGGCCAGGCCGATGCAAACGCCAAGGCGGCCAACGGTACCACGGCCTTGATCCTTGCTTCTGCACGCGGGCATGCAGGCGTTGTGCGAGCCCTCATCGCCGCCGGAGCCGATATAAACGCCAAGGCCGTGAACGGCGCGACAGCGCTTTTCATCGCCGCGCAGAACGGCCAGGCGGAGGCGCTCGAAGCCTTGCTTGCCGCGGGCGCCGATGCAAACGCCAGGGCAGCCGACGGGCATACGGCGCTGTATCTTGCGGCGTATAACGGGAACCTTGACGCAGCGCGGCTCTTGCTCACTGCTAAGGCTGATGCGAATGCCGCGGCGGCGAACGGCGTCACCCCGCTTATGGGGGCTGCTTTCGCTGGACGGCTCGATATTACACGGGCGCTGCTCGATGCAGGGGCCGATGTGAACTCGAAGACGAGGGACGGCAAGACGGCGTTGTCGATTGCCTCGAAAAACGAGCGCCCGGAGGAGGCGGAACTGCTGCGGCAGCGTGGGGCCACGGAATAATTGTGGCGCCGGCTTCGTTGTTAGCTCACACCTTGCCGCGGCTTAGGCTTTTGCAAGGCGCTTAAATTTCGATGGCGGTTTAAGGGAAGCGGCCTGACCAGGCACCGGCAGTCAAGCCAAAGCGGAACGCTGAGGTTGACGGGAATTGATCCGAGGTCACCGGCGGCGGTCAGGCGCTTGTTATCAGGAGAAAACCTTGCGGCAGTTAGGGCTAAGCTTCGCCTTCTTCTGCTTAAGGCAGGCTACGATGCGGGTTTCGCTTGGGATCTCGGCGCTGCAAAGCCGGAAGACGTCGGGAGTGCAAGCCGACTGCTCATCGGCGCTCCCGCTGTGCCGAACGGTTTGCTGCGCCCCGGCCAGGGCCGCACTCAGACAGAGAACCGCGGCAACTGCCGCGGGCACAAGCATACGATACATAAAGTTCCCCCAGTTTTTGAGAAGATGGTCTGAATTCTGCCCTGGTGCTTCGGATGGGTTTTTGATTCTATGGCGATTTGCGTTAACGTCAGCTTCCCGCTGTATGATTTCTTGAGGCAGCCGCCCCTACCCGCTGAGCCTGCGGCGGAACAACCACGTCGCCGCCGACAGCGTAAAAATGGCGATGAATAGCATCGGCCAAATGCGCTGAGCCACAAGCGCGATCGGCATATCGCGCAAAAATACGCCTCGCACAATCACCAGAAAGTGGGTGAGCGGGTTCGCCAGCGCCAGCGGTTGCAGCCACGTAGGCATGTTCTGCACCGGGCTCATGAAGCCCGAAAGCATCATCGCCGGCATCATATAGACCATGGCGCCCAGCATGGCCTGCTGCTGCGTGGAGGCAAGCGACGAGATGAAGAGCGCGATGCCGATGATGGCGAGCAGAAAGACGATCAGGCCGGCGTAGAGCACGAAGATTGAGCCCGTCAACGGAATACCGAAAATCTGTGTAACGGCAAGGTTGATGACGGTGCCGACCAGCAAGCCGATGATGAGCCCTGGAACGGCCTTGCCAATAATGATCTCGATGGGCTGGAGGGGCGAGACCAGGAGCTGCTCGAAGGTGCCAAGCTCGCGCTCGCGCGCCACGGACATGACGATGACGAACAGCACCGTCGCCATGGTCAGGGTGCCTTCAAGGGCCGGGATCATCGCGACGCGGTATTCGCGGTTGGGATTGTACCAGGAGCGGTCCATGGCGTCGCTCACCGCCGGCGCCTGGGCTTCGCCAAGCGTAAAGTCCGCGGCGAATTGCGTTAGGATGGTGGTGAGGTAGCCGCTGAGTATTTGAGCGCTGTTCGACCGCCGGCCATCGAGGATGATTTGCACCGGAGCCTGCTCTTTGGCGGCGAGCTTACGCGAGAAATCCTGCCCGATGTGAACGGCAATGAGAACGCGCTGCGCGTCGATCGCCTTCTTCACCTCTGCGTCGCTCTTAAGGTAGACGATCTCGGAAAAGGCCGAAGCACGTTCAAAGCGGTTTATAAGCTGGCGCGAAGCCTGGCCCCAATCCTCATTATAGACCGCGATGGGGACGTTCGTTACCTCAAGCGTTGCCGCATAGGCATAAAGGAACATCTGAATCAAAGGCGGGATAATGAAGGCGAGCCTGGTTTTCGGGTCTTTGAAGGCCGACAGGAGTTCCTTGACGATCAGTGCGATGAGTTTTGGCGGGATCATCAGTCTAACCTCATCCTCGAATTTCTTGCCGTGAGCACCAGCACGGCTACGCTCATGAAAATCAAAATCGAGATGGCCGGCACGAGCACCGCCGCGATATCGCCCGCGAGGAAAATTGTTTGCAAAGCCGAGACGAAATAGCGGGCGGGAACGAGCCTCGAAAAAGCGCGCAATGGCGCTGGCATGCTCGCTATCTCAAAAATGAAGTTCGAGAAAAACAAGCCGGGCAGGAACGAGGCGAGCATGGCGATCTGGCTTGCTATGAACTGCGTGTGCGCGACCGTGGAGATCAACAGGCCGATGCTCAACGCGACTAGCAGAAACGCCGAGGACGCAAGGATTAACATGAAGGCCGAGCCGCGGAGCGGCACGTCGAAAACGAGAATGGCAAAGGCAACCGAAACCGCCATTGCTATGCAACCAAGGAGGAAATTCGGCACCACCTTGCCGATCAAAAACTCTGGCACGCTTGCAGGCGTGGCAAGCAGGGCCTCGATGGTGCCGCGTTCCCATTCGCGCGCGACGACCAACGCGGTGAGGAGCGAGCCGATCATCATGAGGATGAGTGCTATGGAGCCCGGAACCAGAAACCGCCGGCTCTCAAGCTCGGGATTGAACCAAACGCGCGGCTCCGCATCGATAAGGCCCGCAGCAGGCCCCCCAGCGCTCAAACGCCGCTGATCGAGCCATGACTGCCATGCCCCCTGCACATAGCCCGTTACCAAGCTTGCCGTGTTCGGGTCGCTGCCGTCGGTGATGATCTGCACCGGCGCCGTATCGCCGCGGCCAAGCCGCTGGGTGAAATCTCCGGAAATAACCACGATGCCTTCGAGCCGCCCGGCTGCGAGATCGCCAAGGAAGGCCTGGCGGCCGGAGCTGGAGCGCACATCGAAAAAGGGCGTGTTGGAAAGGGATTGACGAAATTCATCGGTCCAGGGCGTCGGATTCTCGATCACGAGCCCGATGCGCACGGTCGTGACGTCGAAGGAAACGCCATATCCGTAGAGAAACAGCAAGATCATCGGCAGCACAACAGCCACGACAAGGCTGCTGGGGTCACGGAGCGTTTGCAGGGTCTCCTTGCGGACAAGCGCCTTGATGCGGCGGAGGCGGCCTTCGCTTGGGTCCGGAGCCTGCGCTGCTTTTAGCGGCTGCGCCTCGGTGAAAATGGGACGCTCGTTCATGCTGCCTCCCGCTTGTCCTGCGCCTCGATAAGCGCGATAAAAGCATCCTCAAGGGTCGGGTTCGGCAGGGCCGCGCTCTTCACAGAGGTTTGCAGCGCGTCCGGCGTGCCGATGGCGATGCTCTTTCCCCGGTAGATGAGCGCAACCCGGTCGCAATATTCCGCTTCGTCCATGAAATGCGTCGTCACCATCACCGTAACGCCGCCGCCGATCATGGCGTTGATGAAGCCCCAGAATTCGCGCCGCGTGAGCGGGTCGACGCCCGAAGTGGGCTCATCCAAAAATAGCACGGGCGGGCTATGGAGCGTGGCGCAGGCGAGCGCCAGGCGCTGTTTGAAGCCGAGCGGCAGCTCCGCGGCATTCGTCTTGAGATAGGGCGTCAGGTCGAAGGCCGCGATCGTGCGGTTGATGGCGTCGCGCTTTTTTGCGCCAGTGAGACCGTAAACGCCGCCGAAGAAATCCAGGTTGTTGCGCACGCTAAGGTCGCCATAAAGCGAAAATTTCTGCGCCATATAGCCGAGCCGGCCGCGCGCAACCGCGGGGGCGCTGTAAAGATCGTAGCCGTCGACGCTGGCGGTGCCAGCCGTGGGCCGCAACAGGCCGCACATCATCTTGAAGGTGGTCGACTTGCCTGCCCCATTTGGCCCAAGAAGCCCGAAAATTTCGCCGCGTTTGATCGTGAAGGAAATATTGTCCGCCGCGGTGAAATCACCGAAGGTCTTGGTCAAGCCGGAGGCCACCACAGCGTCGCCGCCGCTATTCTCGGGCCGCACTGGTGCTTCGAATGCTTGCGTCCGCTTGGGCTGTCCTCCCAGCAAGGCGACGAAGGCGTCTTCGAAGCGCGGCTTCGCCGGCGTGATGGTCGCTTTTGGCGCGTCAAGATCGGCCGGTTCAAGAGGTGCGGCCCCTTCGGCCATAACGAGCCGCACCGCTTCTCCCTGGAGCACCCCATCGATGATCTCAGGCTTGGCGAGCGCGCGGGCCAGAAGTTCGCGGCGCTCACCCATAGCCCCCCGCACCAGAAACGCGCGGTCCTTTATGTGCTCGGTCATCCCCTTGGGATCGCCCTGGAACAGGAGCTTACCAGCATTGAAGACAAGCACTTCCGCGCAATTCTCGGCCTCATCCAAGTAGGCCGTGGTCCAGACCACGCCGACTCCATCCGCGGTCAGTTCGTGAACCATGCGCCATAGTTCGCGCCGTGAGATCGGATCGACGCCGACGCTTGGTTCGTCGAGCAGGAGAAGGCGCGGGGAGCGCAACATGGCGCAGGCTAGGCCCAGCTTTTGCTTCATGCCGCCTGAAAGCCGTCCGGCGAGGCGGCCGGTGAAACGGGCAAGATCGGTGAAACTAAGCAGCCGCTCGAAGGTTTGGACGCGCGCCTCGCCAACCACGCCCCTAAGGTCGGCATAGAGCGTCAGGTTTTCGAGCACGGTGAGGTCTTCATAAAGGCCGAAGCGCTGTGGCATGTAGCCGATGGCGTGATGAAGGCCCAGTGCCTCCTTGATTGTGTCGTAGCCGCAGACCGTGGCATGCCCTTCGGTCGGCTTAAGCAGGCCTGCGAGCAGCCGCATAAGCGTTGTTTTCCCGGCTCCATCCGGCCCTACAATGCCGGTGACCTGGCCGGAGCTGATCGAAAAGCTCAGCGTATCGAGCGCGGGCGGCAGGTTTGCAGCGAAACGCTTGGTCAGGTTCTCGATGAGCGCGAGCGGTTCTTTCATAGTCAATTTCTGCTGGCAACAGGGGTTCCTTCTTTCGCCGGCGGCTCCGTTATGACGGTTACGGGCATGCCCTGGCGCAAGAAGCCCGTATCGTCATCCACGACGATGCGCAGCCGGTAGACGAGCGACGTGCGAAGCTCGGTCGTTTCAACCGTCTTGGGCGTGAACTCGGCCGCAGTGGAGATGAACCCGATCCGGCCGGCGAAAGTCTTGGCTCCCGGCGTATCCGTTTTGACCTGCACCTCCATGCCGGGCCGGACGCGGCCTAGATCGGGCTCGGACACATAGGTCCTTACCCATATGGGAGTTGTAAGGCTCAGCACATAAACCGTTTCGCCGGCGGCAACGATGGCGCCAACTTCGCGCACGCGGCTCAAGACGGTGCCGTTGCTCGGAGCAATCAAATCGGCGTCCACCAAATTACGCCCGGCCGTTTCCGCGGCTGCCACACGCTCGTCGAGCTGGCCCTTTCCAAGCGCGATGTCTTCCTTGCGAAAACCCGCTTCCTGAAGGCGCAGCGCTTCGCGCGCGGAATTCAGTTGAGCATCGGCCTGGCGCTCCGCCGCTTGCGCGTCGTCGAAGGCCTTTTGGGAGCCAGCGGGAGAGGTCAGAAGCGTTTGCGCTCTCTTGAGCGTAACGCGCGCATTCGTGAGGGTCGCCTCCCGCTCGGCAACGAGCGCCCGTGCCTCCGCGATCTCTTCAGGCCGGTTTCCGGTGCGCAGCTTCTCGTAGTTCGCCGCCATCTGATCCCGCTGGGCGCGCGCCTGGGCGAGCGAATCGTCGAAATAGACCTTTTCGAGCGAAGCAATCGTCTGCCCAGTGCGGACAACGTCGCCCTCGTCGACATTGAGCTTTTCGATGCGCCCGGACACCTTGAAACCAAGGTTGACTTGCCGGACCTCCACATTGCCTTGTAGCACAAGCGGACCACCAGCCGGCTTGCGCAGGAAGTACCACCAATATCCGCCGGCACCCCCGGCCACGAGCAAAGCAAGCAATAAAATGCGCCGGGAATTCATGAATCACGCTCCCCTTGCCTTTGCAGCAAGATTTCTTTGTGGGCCGCGAATAGTGCGGAAACATCGAGGGGTTCGAACTGGGAAAACATGCTGCGCCACATGACTGACATGAGCAGGGGCGCAAAGATGAGTTGGGGAAACCGCGACAGGGCATCCGCGTTGAATGCCGCGTCCTTTTCCCGTGCCGCAATGGCACGTATCGAAGCAATCCCTTTGGAGATGACCTCGTCATAATAGAACTTCGCGAGACGCGGAAAGCGGGGGCCTTCCGATATGATAAGGCGAATCACCTTCTCGCGCGGGGTGCCCAAAACCTCGTTCTCGAAGAACGAGAGAAGAGCCCCGATGGCGGCGGCGGCCGGTACATTCTCCGCCTCCGCGAGGCGCGCCAGGAGCGCAAGCGCCGGAGCGGCGACGCTTTGCAGCATCCGTTCGAACAGCGTTTCCTTGTCCGGGAAATAAAGGTAGAGGGTGCCTTTGGCGACGCCCGCACGCCGCGCGACTTCGTCGAGGCGGGCTGCAGCGAAGCCATGCTCGGAAAAAACTTCCAATGCCGCCTTGAGAATCTCTTCCTGCCGTTCTTCCGGCGCCGCACGCGTGGCCCGCTGGCGGCGAACGAGGTTGCCGCCAGGGCTGTCTGCGACACTTTCTAACGGCTTGAAGCCAACTCTACTTCCCATTTCCATGCCATAGATACTGACTGTCCGGTCAGTCAGTAGCATAAGTAGTGGCCGCGATCAAGGTGCAATATGGCGCAGCGGGGCTTGCTTGAGTAGCTCAGGTTATGGCCGGGCTTAACCCGTAGGCGCTAATTTAAGCGTGCAAGACATAGTGTCGCGCACCAAGCTCACTCCCCTCATCCTGTCCTTCTCCCCATGGGAGAAGGGACGCCTGAACATCTCTCGGAGCGCGCAACATCGTTCCCTCTCCCATGGGGAGAGGGACAGGGTGAGGGGAGAAGCTCCTGGATGGCCGCATCAAGTGTCATCAAGTGCGGCCATGACAACAGAATGATTGGGGAATGGCGCTAAATGGCGCCCTTTGGTATTAGGCCGCTTGTAGCTTCTCAATCTGCGCGATGGCGTCCTCCACTGCGTCGAAGACGAGGAGCGTCGAAGCGTGCCGCGCCTTATAGTCGCGCACCGTTTCGAGGATGGCAAGATCGCTCCAGCGTCCCTCCGGGGCGGGGCCGCCCTCCTTCAGCATGCGGCGCATTTGCGCGCCGACCTCGCGCAGCTCACCAGCCGTGGTTCCCACGATATTCGCACCCATTACCGCCGCCGAGGTCTGTCCGAGAAGGCAAGCGCGCACGTCCTGTGCATACCCGGTGACTTTGCCGCCCTCCATTTTCAGGTCAACCAGGATGCGAGAGCCGCAGAGCTTGGAATGCGCGCTCGCGGTCGCGTCCGGGTCCGGAAGGCGGCCCGTGCGCGGAATATTCGCGGAAAGCTCAAGCACCCGCTCGCTATAGATATCTTCCAAGTCAACCATGCGCATAAGCTCTCACCAAGGCCGCCGGCCTTGCCGGGGGGTCACCCCTTCTTATATACTGTTGCGTCCTAGCACCTGCAATCGCCTGGGCGGCTTCCAGCGTGTTCAACTCTAAGTGTGCGGTGGGCCTCAAGTTTCTACAGGCTTGGCCCGGCGCAGAAAAGACCGCGGGGAAAGACCGGATGGCCCAAGATCTTCCGTTCTAGCCCGGCAATCGTAAGCACCTGCCGAAAGGGTATGTTCCCATGGATACATTAGCTTCAGCTCCGGAGCCACACGCGCACGGCCGGCAAACCGCCAACGGTGCCGGTAGTCCCGCGCCGCGGCCGGGCAGGAAAGAAGCTGAGGAGGCAGTGCGCACGCTCATCGCCTGGGCAGGAGACGACCCTTCCCGGGAGGGCCTTCTCGAAACGCCCAGCCGGGTGGTGGAAGCTTTCGAGGAATTCTTTGCGGGCTATGAGGGCGACCCCTACGACATCCTCTCGCGCACATTCGAGGACGTCCAAGGTTACGACGACCTCGTCATGCTGCGCGACATCCGCATCGAGTCGCACTGCGAGCACCACATGTTGCCGATCGTCGGGATGGCGCATATCGCGTACATTCCGCGCGGCCGCGTTGTCGGCATCTCCAAGCTCGCCCGCGTTGTCGATATTTACGCCAAGCGCCTGCAAACGCAGGAGACCATGACCGCGCAAATCGCCAATGCCATCGAAGAGGTTTTGCAGCCGCATGGCGTCGCAGTAATGATCGATGCGCTGCATGAATGCATGACCACGCGCGGGGTGCACAAGCCCGGCACCACCACCATCACCACCCTGTTCACGGGCATTTTCAAAACGGATCCGGAGTATCGCGAGCGCTTTATGCAGCTCGTGAACGGACAGCGGACCGTTTCTCTGAAATAAGGGCACACTCCCATGTCTGAAGCCGCAAAGCTCAGCAAGCGGGACCTCGAAGAAGGCAGCATTTTCGCCCCAAAATTCGACGAGGCTGGCTTGATCGGCGCAATCGTTACCGACGCCGCGGGCGGGGGCGTCTTGATGTTCGCCTATATGAATGCCGAGGCGCTGCGCCTTACCGCGGAGACAGGCGAGGCGCATTTCTGGAGCCGGTCGCGGCAATCGCTCTGGCGCAAGGGCGAAACCAGCGGCAACAGGCTGCTGGTCCAGGAGATGCGAACCGACTGCGATCAGGATGTACTTTGGCTTAGCGTTACGCTTTCAGGCGATGCTGCCTGTCACACCGGGCGGCGAAGCTGTTTCTACCGGCGCCTCAAGCAGAGAGCCGGCGACGGGCCGGTTCTTGAACTTATTTCGGATGGCAAGCAGGCGTAGGCTCGGTTGTCATTATGGTTCTATTGCTGCCATGGGACGATCTCAATTTCCCCGCATTGGAGCCGTTTAGCTTGCCGCGTAATTCACATTCCAGCGATCCATGGTCAAGGCAGTTATAGGACTGGCATTAGGCGGAGGCGCCGCTCGTGGCCTCGCCCATATCGGCGTGCTGGAGGCGTTGACGGAAGCCGGCCTCGAACCGCAAGTCGTCGCTGGCACCTCGATTGGCGCGATCGCGGGCGGTTTCTACGCGGCGGGGCGCTTGAATGAGCTGCACGGCTTGGCGCGCGGGCTGACTTTACGTCAGGTTCTGCGCTATCTCGATGTGAACCTTGCCGGGTCGAGCCTGATGACCGGCAAGCGCCTGGAAAAGACGCTCGCCTCTCACATCGGCGACGTGCTCATCGAGGAAATGCCCAGGAAATTCGTTGCGGTTGCGACCGAGCTTGGGTCGGGCCAGGAGATTTGGCTCACGAAAGGATCGCTCGCCGCCGCGTTACGCGCCTCCTACGCGCTGCCGGGCATTCTGAAGCCTATCCGGATCGGAGGGCGGTGGCTGATGGACGGCGCGCTGGTGAACCCGGTGCCGGTTTCGGCGGCGAGGGCGTTTGGCGCCCAATTTGTCGTCGCTGTAACGATCCATTCGGGCCAATATGTCCGGAACACACTCTTCCCAGTCGAGGCCGAGGCGCAATTCGATGCCAAAGCAGCGGCACAAGAGGACCTGCCAAAAAAGAGCCGCTTCGCTCTTGTCAAGCGGCAGTTACGGGGGCAGCGCCGCGATGGCGCCCCGGGCATTCCGCGCGTCGTCCTCGAGGCGTTCAATATCACCCAGAACCGGATTGCCCGCTCAAGGCTCGCGGGCGATCCGCCGGACGCCACGATCCAGGTTCATATGGATGGCATCGGCCTATTCGATTTTCACAAAGCCGAACAGGCCATCGAGCAAGGCCGGAACGCGGCGCACCGCTTCTTGAGCGTGATGCAACTGGAAGGCCGTGGCCTTGAGATTGACACAGCCCCGGGGCGATAGGTGCGAGCGCCTGCTAGCCGGCCACAAAATATTGCCGCATCTGCGCGGCCTCCAACTCTGCGAGCGCGAGCTTATACTTCACCACATCGCCTATGGACACAATGCCGGCAAGGCGTTCGTTCTCGGCCACAGGTATGTGGCGGAAGCGCCGCATGGTCATCTGCTCCATGAGCCAATCGATGCTGTGATGCTCTGAGCAGACGACAACATTCCGGGTCATATGGTTCGACACCGTCTCTAAGAGCGCGGCCGCGCCATGGGTCGCCAAAATACGCACAATGTCGCGCTCGGAAACGATGCCCTGCACGCGATGCTGCTCATCTACGATGACGATGGCACCGATATGGTGCTTTTCAAGAAGCCCAACGGCTTGGTCGATAGTGGTGTTGGGCAGCGCGCTTACGACGTTGCGGCCCTTTTGTTTCAATATCCATGCGACGGTCATGCTGTCTGTCCTCCCAGCCGATATCCCCCCGCTCTTTTCTGCCGCTTTTTGAGACGCGGCTTATTCTGAAGCTTAATGATGCCTGCAAAGGAACTTTATTGCAACCACGTCGCGACATTAACTTTTGAGTGAATTTGGGCTCCGTGGAACGTTAGCCGCCCGGGGATGTTTATCTAACGGTTCCGTGGTCCGGCCTCCCCTTGCCCCCATGTCCCGTCCGCCGGAGCCAGCGCGGGCCGGTGTCCCTGAAAGGAGCACCGGCTTGCGTTTTTGTTTTGGCGGGATAATCAAGTGCCATTGATATTGGGGCGCTGCCGGTCACTCCTTGAGGTCGTCCTCGAGAATTGCCATCTGAAACTGGTAGGATACTTCATTATCTTCGTCATCCTTATAGATGACGCCGATGAATTCCTCTTTTACGAAGACTTCGACGGAATCCTGCTTCTTGTGGCGCTTCCGGACCTCAATAGCATCCAGGTCGAATTTCTTCCTTAAGTACACTTCGAGGCTCTTGATCTCTGTTGGCGTCATGATCTGCCTGTTTTCTCAGCTTGTTGCGCGGCGCCGCCAAGCTCTGTGCCCACCAAGAGCTGATCCATCATCCGCGACGGCTGGCTGCATCCCGCTTCGCCTACCACCCGGGCTGGCACTCCCGCAACTGTTGTCTTCGGCGGAACGTCCTTCAGCACCACGCTGCCCGCCGCAATTCGCGCGCAATTCCCAACGTGGATATTACCAAGAATTTTGGCGCCTGCCCCGATCATGACGCCGCGCCCGACCTTCGGATGGCGGTCTCCCATTTCTTTGCCGCTTCCGCCAAGCGTGACACTGTGCAGAAGGGAGCTGTGATCGCCGATTTCCGCGGTCTCCCCGATTACGATGCCGGAACCATGATCGAGCATGATGCCTCGTCCGATCTTGGCCGCCGGGTGGATGTCGATGTTGAAGACCATCGAAGACTGGCTTTGCAGATAGAGGGCGAAATTCTTGCGCCCGGCATGCCAGAGCGAATGGGCAAAGCGATAGGTCTGAAGCGCGTGGAAGCCCTTGAAATAGAGCAGCGGATCGATCAGCCGGTTGCAGGCGGGGTCGCGGTCGTAGACAGCCGAGAGGTCCGCCCTCATGATCGCACCGAACTCCGGTTCCTGCTCCACGATCGCGAGAAACGTTTGCCGGATGAGATCGGCATTGACGTTGTCGTGGTCTAGCCGTTGAGCAACCCGGTGGCAGACAGCGTGCTCAAGATGGTTATGATTGAGGATGTTTGCGAAGATAAGCGCGCCAAGCTCGGGCTCGGCCCTCGTCACGTCCTCGGCGTCCCGGCGGACATGGTCCCAAACAGGATCGTAGGACGCTACTCTGCCCGATTTGCTCCGCCGCTTTGTTTCCAACATGGGCAATTCTCGCAATCCCCGTGAGAGCTACATTAACTTTAGTTTACCCGATCGCTGCCCGGTGCGCAAAGATTGGCATCAAGGCCGGCTCCTTAAGAATCCAAGAACGCCTTCTTTGAAGACGCGGTCGCCCACCGCTTTCATATGGTCGCGTCCCGGGATATCGAGTAGCTCCGCACCAGGGATTGCATCCGCGAGCGGCTGGGCTGGCCCTGCAATCGCGTCTTCGCTGCCAACGGCCACGAGCGCCGGCACTTTGAGTGCGCCCAGCTCTGTGGCGGGGATGCGGTCGCGCGATGCCATGATGCAGGCGGCGAGCGCCCGCCGATTGCTTTTTGTCTGATCGGCAAAGACCCGGAATGCGCGCGCGTTTGGATCGGAGACTGCGGACGCGTCTTCGGCGAGAAGTGCCGCCTCGATGGGCTGTGGATCGCCTACGCCGTGGATCATGTTCGCGCCAAGCCCGGCGAGCACTACGCTTCTGACACGCTCAGGGTGGGCCAACGCAAGGAAGGCCGCGATCCGTGCGCCCATGGAATAGCCGATGACATCGGCTTTGGCGATATGAAGATGGTCGAGAAGCAGGCGCGCGTCCTCCGCCATTTTCAGGCCGGAATACGCATCCGCGCTGTAAAGCTTTTCACTGGCGCCGTGGCCGCGATTATCGAAGGCTAGTGCGCGGAAGCCTTGACTTGCCAGGAAGGCCATCCACCCCGTGTCGCGCCAATTCGTCCGCGCGTTCGAGGCAAAGCCGTGAATGAGAAGAACCGGATCGCCCTCACCCAGCTCTTCGTAAGCGATCTGGACGCCATCGGCAAAAAATAGTTCCATGCGCCTTCTCCCGCTCGGCCCTATGTGGTCATCTGCGCCAGAATTTAAAGCAGGCACGCCTCTGCCGTCCCCTATCCCGGACACGAAACACCCCGGACGTTCTCACATCCAGGGCGCAAAAAACATCTGCGATTGGGGCTTCGGCCTACGCCGCGTTCTCGCTCTCGGTGCGAGCGCGCGCTTTGACAACCTCGCGCTTCAGCCGGCGGGCCTTCAAAGAAAGCTCCTCGTCTCTCGCCTTCATCAGGAACGCATCGAGCCCGCCGCGATGTTCCACAGAACGGAGCGCATTGGCGCTAATCCGCAAGCGCACGCCGCGTCCAAGCGCATCGCTTAGAAGCGTTACATTGCAGAGGTTCGGCAGATAGCGCCGTTTGGTTTTGATATTCGAGTGGCTTACGAGATGACCTACGAGGCCACCCTTGCCTGTGAGTTCGCACTGGCGCGACATGATCGGACCTAGACGTGAAAGGAGGTTGGGCAGTATTTGCCAATTTAAGTTGATGTAACGCCTGGGGCCGGAACGGTCAAGCGCACAGTGATGAAACGCGTTTTACGCCGCCTCGCCCTCCTCGGCTCCGTGGACGGGACCGGAATCCAAGCCCTTCGCGCCCTCGTCCCGATCGACCAGCTCGATGACCGCAAGCGGCGCGTTGTCTCCATACCGGAAACCGGCCTTGAGCACACGGGTGTAACCGCCTGGGCGGCCTTGATAGCGGGGGCCGAGAGTCTCGAACAGCTTCGCCACCATCTTATCGTCGCGCAGGCGGGACGCGACGACGCGCCTTGCATGCAGGTCTCCGCGCTTGCTAAGCGTAATGAGGGCTTCGACAACGCCTCGCAGGTCTTTCGCTTTAGGAAGCGTTGTAACGATCTGCTCGTGTTTGATGAGCGCGGCGGCCATATTCGCGAACATGGCCTGGCGGTGACTTGCCGTGCGATTAAACTTACGGCCGGATGTACGGTGACGCATTGTCTCGCCCTCGAAAGCCGCAGCGCGAGACGCGCCACGGGTCTATTGTCAATAATGATCCTCGAACCGCTTCGCCAGCTCTTCGATGTTCTCCGGCGGCCAGTTCGGGACTTCCATTCCCAGATGCAGGCCCATGCCGGCCAGCACTTCCTTGATTTCGTTCAGGGATTTACGCCCGAAATTCGGGGTGCGCAACATCTCGGCCTCGGTCTTCTGAATAAGATCGCCAATATAGACGATGTTATCGTTCTTGAGGCAGTTGGCTGAGCGCACGGAAAGCTCAAGCTCGTCGACCTTCTTGAGAAGAGCCGCGTTGAACTCAAGCTGCGGAATACGCTCCTCCGAGACTTCCTTGCGGGGCTCCTCGAAATTCACGAAGATCGAAAGCTGATCCTGGATGATGCGCGCGGAAAGAGCGACCGCGTCCTCGGGGGACACCGCACCGTTGGTCTCAACGTCGAGGGTGAGCTTATCGTAGTCGAGGATTTGCCCTTCGCGCGTATTGGAGATCTTATACGAAACTTTCTTCACCGGGCTGTAGAGGCTATCGACCGGAATGAGGCCGATCGGAGCGTCGTCGGGCCGGTTGCGCTCGGAGGGAACGTAGCCTTTGCCGATATTGGCGGTCAGCTCCATCCGGACCGTCGCACCCTCGTCGAGTGTGCAGATCACGAGATCGGGGTTGAGAATTTCCACATCCGCTCCCGCCTCGATGTCGCGCGCGCGCGCCACGCCCGGACCGTCCTTGCGCAGCACCATGCGCTTCACGCCATCCGAGTGGATGCGAAGCGCAATTTCCTTGATGTTGAGCACGATGTCGGTAACGTCCTCGCGCACACCGGGGATCGACGAGAACTCGTGAAGGACGCCGTCGATATGGATCGTAGTGACCGCTCCGCCTTGGAGGGAAGACAGCAGAACGCGGCGCAAAGCATTTCCGAGCGTCAGGCCGAAGCCGCGCTCCAGCGGCTCCGCGACGATCGCGGCAACGTATCTTGGGTTCGTGCCCGGGAGAACGTTGATCTTTCCAGGCTTGATGAGGTCCTGCCAATTCTTGTTGAGCACGGTTCTTTCCTTATGTGGCGGCGTCACGCAGAGTTGCGCACCGCAATCACTTGCGAATGAGAGAGGGTCGCCTCTCGCGAAAAGAGACTAGACCCGGCGCCGTTTGCGCGGGCGGCAGCCATTATGCGGTATTGGGGTCACGTCACGGATCGAAGTCACCTGAAAGCCGCAGGCCTGGAGCGCACGAAGCGCTGACTCCCGGCCCGATCCGGGTCCGCTGACCTCGATCTCGATGGTGCGCATACCGTGTTCTTGCGCCTTGCGGCCCGCATCCTCGGCTGCTACCTGCGCCGCGTAGGGCGTCGATTTTCTCGAGCCCTTGAAGCCCATCGCTCCCGATGACGACCAAGAAATCGCATTGCCCTGCGCGTCTGTGATCGTAATCATCGTATTATTGAAGCTTGCAGCCACATGCGCAACGCCGGATGCAATGTTCTTCTTCTCGCGGCGCTTAACGCGCGCCTTTTCCTTTGCCATAGTCTATATCCCAAATCTGGCCGCTTGAGCCATGCCCTACTTCTTCTTACCGGCAATCGGCTTGGCCGGACCCTTGCGCGTGCGAGCGTTCGTATGGGTGCGCTGGCCTCGAACCGGCAGTCCGCGGCGATGCCTGAGCCCGCGGTAGCAGCCTAAATCCATCAGGCGCTTGATGTTCATCGCGACTTCGCGGCGCAGATCGCCTTCCACTACATAATCGCGGTCAATGACCTCGCGAATTTGCAGCACCTCGGCGTCGGAGAGCTCATTGACCCGGCGCTCGACCGGGATGTTGACCTTCTCACAGATCTCTTTCGCGAAACGCGCGCCGATGCCATGAATATAGCGAAGGCCGATTTCAACGCGCTTATTAGATGGGATGTTTACACCCGCTATACGTGCCACGTGGTCCTCGTCGTGTTTAGGCTGAGCCGGGCGGGTGTCCGCCCAAATTGGGAATACGCAACGGCGCCCGGGAAGGTGTTCCCTCCAGACCGCCGCAGATCGTGAGCCAAGGGCTGCAATATAATCACGCTTTTCAAGGAAGTCTAGCGCCCTTCTTTCTAAAGCTTGCAGTCCCAGCCCTTGCCGGTGCCGTGACGCCACGCCTAATGGCGGGCGCCCTCCAAGGCCTGATTGATGCGGTTCTTTACGTCTTCGATGGGTAGTTCACCATCAATGGCGTGGAGCTTACCCTCGGTCTTGTAGTGGTCGATCAAGGGTTTTGTTTGCTGGTGATAGACCACCAGGCGTTCGCGGACGGTCTCGGCATTGTCGTCGGAGCGTCGCTTGAAGTTGGTGCCGCCGCAACGGTCGCAAACCCCCTCTTTGTTGGGAAGCCGGAAGAAGTCGTTGAACACTTCGCCGCAACTCGCGCAGGTAAAGCGGCCGGAGATGCGCTTGACCAAGACCTCGTCCTTGACGTCGACGACGATTACGGCGTCGATGGTCTTGCCGATCTTGCTGAGAAGGCCGTCGAGCGTTTCCGCTTGCTGAACGGTCCGCGGGAAACCATCCAGGATGAAGCCTGCAACGTCCTTGGGGAGCGCTTCGATGGCCTCGGAGATCACGCCAACGACGACTTCGTCGGGAACGAGCTTGCCGCCTTCCATGTAGGACTTGGCAACGGTGCCGACCGGACTTCCCGTCGCCACGGCGTGGCGAAGCATGTCGCCCGTGGAAAGCTGCTTCAGGTGGAAATGGTCTTCAAGATACTTCGACTGCGTGCCCTTCCCGGCGCCCGGAGGCCCAAGCAAAATAATATTCATCGCCGTTTCGACCCCTTCAATTTTGCTTTCTTGATTAGTCCCTCGTACTGGTGCGCGAGCATATGGCTCTGGATTTGCGCAACGGTATCCATGGTGACGCTGACGACGATCAGGAGCGATGTGCCGCCGAAATAGAAGGGGGCCTGCATTTGGTACGATAAGATTTCGGGCAGGATGCACACGACGGAGACGTAAGCGGCCCCAATCACCGTAATTCTGTTGAGTACATAGTCGATATATTGCGCCGTTCGCGGGCCGGGCCGGTAGCCCGGAATGAAGCCGCCGTATTTCTTGAGGTTATCGGCGGTTTCCTGGGGCGGGATAACGATCGGCGTGTAGAAGAATGAGAAAAAGACGATCAGAGCGACGTAGAGAAGCACGTGGATAGGCTGCCCAGGTCCCAGCAATGCCAGTACCTGGCTCATCCGGTCGGATGAAGCCCCAATAAATTGCTGCGCGGTCGCAGGAAGATAAAGAAGCGTGGATGCGAAAATTGGCGGGATAACGCCCGATGCGTTGAGCTTCAGGGGCAAGTGCGAGCTATCGCCTTGGAACATGCGATTGCCCATTTGCCTTTTTGGATACTGGATGGGGAGGCGCCGCTGAGCGCGTTCGAAGAACACCACCATGGTTATGACGCCGATCATCACCACTAGCAGCACGATAATAACCGCCGGCGATAAGATGCCGCTGCGGCCCTGCTCGAGAATGCGCGAGAGTGCGGTTGGCATCTCCGCCACAATGCCCGCGAAGATAATAAGCGAGGAGCCGTTGCCAATACCCCGGGCGGTGATCTGCTCGCCGAGCCAGACCAGGAACATCACGCCGCCGACGAGCGAAACCACGGTGGTGAGCTGGAAAAACCAGCCGGGCTCAAGCGCGGAACTATTGAGCCCGCGAGCCGTCAAGGTAGCTTGAACGGTGGCGATCACCACCGTCAGATAGCGCGTATATTGGTTGAGCTGCTTGCGGCCCGACTCACCCTCTTTCCGGAGCGTTTCGAGCGTCGGCAAGACAGAGGTCAGAAGCTGAATGATGATCGAAGCCGTAATGTACGGCATGATGTTCAACAGGAAAATCGCAGACCGCGAAAGCGCGCCGCCGGAGAACACGTTGAGCAGGCCGAAAACCGTATTGCTGTTTTGGAACAGCTTGGCGAGAAGCGCGGTATCAATCCCGGGTATCGGGATGAATGTGCCCAACCGGTAGACGAGCAAAGCACCGAGCGTAAAGAGAAGGCGCTGCTGGAGTTCGCTAGCTTTCTTGAAAGTATCGAATTTAAGGTTCGCGGCAAGTTGTTCCGCTGCGGAAACCATGACTGCTACTCCGGTCTGCCGGACCGTTCCGGCGCGCTATGCGGAACGGTGTTTGGGCATGATGGGCTTCTATAAGTATCGTACAATCGAACGGCTACCTTTCAAGATCATCTGGGCAGCGGCGAAGAACAAAGCAAGTACCACCTCGGTTTGCCCTCACTCGGGCTTGGGCTGGCGGCTTTCGCGCTTGGCTTGCGCGGCCCGCCGCCTCACAGCGCGCTTGCCGTCTCCCGCGAGCCGGTCTTCGCGCTCGACCGTGATCTCAACCGAGCCGCCTGCTGCTTCCACCGCTTTCACCGCAGCCTCGGAAGCTCCGGCGACTTTGAATTTCAGCGGTGCTTTGACGGCGCCGCGGGAGAGCAGCCGCACACCATCGCGCTCACGCCGCAGCGCGCCAGAGGCGATCAGGGCTTCCGCGTCGATCACGCCATGCGCATCGAGTTTTCCGGCATCGATCGCGTCCTGGACGCGATCCAGGTTGATATGCGAGAAATTGAGCCGGAGCGGATTGTTGAAGCCGCGCTTGGGCAGGCGCATGTGGATCGGCATTTGGCCGCCCTCGAAGCCCTTGATCGCAACGCCAGAGCGCGCCTTCTGACCCTTGACGCCGCGCCCAGCGGTCTTGCCTTTGCCGCAGCCGATACCGCGGCCGACGCGGATGCGGTCCTTTGTGGCGCCTGGGTTGTCTCTTAGCTCATTCAGCTTCATGGTTCAGATCCTTAACCGGCAAGCGGCAGCGCTTCTACCGCTTTTTCGCATCCACCGGCACGCCATTTTCTTCGACGATGCGGACGAGATGCGGAAGTTTGTTGATCATGCCGCGAATAGCGGGGTTGTCCACCACGACCTTGCGGCGGTGCATTTTGTTCAAACCGAGGCCGATGAGCGTTTCGCGCTGATCGTATGGCCTGCGAATCGGGCTGCCGATTTGCTCGATCGTCAGCGTTTTCTTTGCCGGTGCTTCAGCCATGATGCTCTCCCTTAAGCGTCTGCGGGTTGAGCCGCGCCAGCGCCCTCGGCGCCGTCGCGCCGGCGGGTGACGATCTCGCTCACCTTTTTGCCGCGCCGCGCGGCGACGCCCCTCGGGCTGTCCTCGCGCTTGAGGGCATCGAACGTCGCGCGCACCATGTTATAGGGGTTCGAAGTGCCGAGCGACTTTGCGACCACGTCCTGAACGCCGAGCGTCTCGAACACAGCGCGCATCGGACCGCCAGCGATGATACCGGTGCCGGGAGGCGCTGCACGCAGGAACACCTTGCCCGCACCATGGTGGCCGTGAACATCGTGGTGCAAAGTCCGGCCTTCACGAAGCGGTACGCGAATGAGACTGCGCTTTGCGGACTCCGTCGCCTTCTTGATGGCATCGGGCACCTCGCGGGCCTTGCCGTGGCCGAAGCCAACCCGGCCCTTTTGATCGCCCACAACGACCAGCGCGGCAAAACCGAAGCGCCGGCCGCCCTTCACCACCTTGGCAACGCGATTGATGTGAACGAGCTTGTCCACGAATTCGCTGTCGCGCTCGTCGCGGTCCCGCTCTCTGCCTCTGCTATGTGGTTCTCGAGCCACGAGCACACCCTTTCCTTCTTCTCAAGCCCGAGCCTGAGCAAACCTTCTTAGAAATTCAGTCCTGCTTCGCGCGCGGCATCTGCCAGAGCCTTAACGCGCCCATGATAGATATAGCCGCCGCGGTCGAAGACGACATCCTTGATGCCGGCTTTCAGCGCGCGCTGTGCGACAAGCTTGCCGACCTCTGCCGCCGCTGCGGTGTTGGTGCCTTTGGCAAGGTTGCCCTTCAGCTCGCTGTCGATGCTGGAGGCAGCCGCGATTGTAAGGCCCTTGGAATCATCGATAATTTGGGCATAGATCTGCTTCGACGAGCGGAAAACCGACAGACGGGGCCGGTTGCCCTGTGCGCGCCGTAAGGTGCGGCGGACACGCGCTGCGCGGCGGTCGAAACTGGAGAGCGGGGAAGCCATCGTTCGGTCCTACTTCTTCGATTTGCCTTCTTTGCGTTGAATGAATTCGCCTTGATAGCGAATGCCCTTGCCTTTGTAAGGCTCGGGCCCCCGGAAGCTGCGGATCTCGGCGGCAACTTGCCCGACCTTATCCTTCTCTATCCCGGAAATGGTGATCTCCGTCGGTTTTGGCACCACAATCGCGATGCCATCCGGCACGGGGTAGAACACGTCGTGGCTGTACCCAAGCTGAAGCTTAAGGGATTTGCCGTCCATCGCGGCGCGATAGCCGACGCCAGTGATTTCGAGCGTGCGCGTGAAACCGTTTGTCGTCCCAAGGATCAGGTTTTCGACCAGCGAGCGCGACATGCCCCACATCGAGCGGGCGCGCTTGCTGTCAGAGCGCGGAGACACGATGATCGAGCCGTCTTCCAGCTTCACCTCGATGTCGTCGACGAGGGTGAGCGAAAGCTGGCCTTTGGGGCCCTTCACCGTCACTTTTTGTCCGTCAACCGTCGCCGTCACGTTCTTCGGCACAGCTATCGGCTTTTTGCCAATCCGGGACATGGTCCAAACCTTCTTCTTCGTCGAGCCCGTCATGGCGCCCTTAGAGGTGCCATTCCGGGCAGTTTTCACCGGTGAAGCGTGTTTATCTGGATGGCCGGGTCGAACCCGGCCATGACAACAGACTAGAACACGCTGCACAAAATCTCGCCGCCCACATTTTCAGCGCGGGCGCGCGTGTCGGACATTACGCCTTTTGGCGTGGAGAGGATCGCAACGCCGAGGCCATTCGCGATCGTCGGAAGGTCGGCTACGCTCGAATAGACCCGGCGGCCTGGCGTCGATACGCGTTTGATGTCGCGGATAACGGGTGTGCCGTCGTAGTATTTGAGCTCGATCTCGAACTCAGTCTTGCCCCCGCCATATTCTATCTCGGCATAACCGCGGATATAGCCTTCTTCCCGCAAGACATCCAGCACATGCGCGCGCAATTTCGAAGCCGGGGTGGAGACCTTCGGCCGGTTGCGCATTTGGGCGTTACGGATGCGTGTCAGCATATCGCCCAGTGGATCGGAAACCGTCATATCTTCTTGATCCCTACCAGCTCGATTTCACCAAACCGGGGATAAGCCCCTTATTGCCCAGGTCGCGAAGTGCGATACGCGACATTCTCAACTTCCGGTAGAAGGCGCGCGGGCGGCCCGTTACCTCGCAGCGATTGCGAACGCGCGTCGGCGATCCGTTGCGCGGAAGCTGCGCCAGCTTGAGCCGCGCTGCGAACCGCTCCTCCATCGGGATGTCTTTGTTGTTCGCAATCTCTTTGAGGTCTGCGCGTTTTTGAGCGTCGCGGGCGGTGATGCGCCGGCGCTTGTTATTCCGCTCGATCATGCCTGTTTTGGCCATTGTCTCTCCTCCGCCTCGCCTTATTGCCGGAAGGGGAAGTTGAATTGTTTCAGAAGCGCGCGGGCCTCGTCGTCGGTCTCGGCTGTCGTGCACACGATGATGTCCATGCCCCAGATCTGCTCGACTTTGTCGTAGTCGATCTCGGGGAAAATGATGTGCTCCTTGATGCCCATCGCGTAATTGCCGCGCCCGTCGAAGCTCTTCGGGTTCAGGCCCCGGAAGTCTTTCACGCGCGGGAGCGCGATGGTGACGAGCCGGTCGAGGAATTCGTACATTCGCGCCTTGCGGAGCGTTACCTTGCAGCCGATCGCCATGTTATCGCGCAGCTTGAAGTTGGCGATAGATTTGCGCGCCTTGGTCATGACCGGCTTTTGCCCGGCGATCAGCGTCATGTCGCGGGTCGCCTGCTCGACCTTTTTGCGGTCGGCCGTGGCCTCCCCGATGCCCATATTGAGCACCACCTTCTCGATCTCAGGCACCCGCATAGGGTTGGAATATTTGAATTGATCCAGCATCGCAGGCCGCACGGCCTCGATGTAATGCTGTTTCAGCCGCGGCATGTACCCGCTTGTGCTTTCTTGAGCCTTAGTCATCGATCGTCTCGCCCGAGTGCTTGGCAAAGCGGACCTTCTGTCCGCCGTCCAGGATTTTGTAGCCAATCCGCGTTGGAGACCCGTCCGACGGATCTTCCACCGCGATATTTGAAATGTGGATCGGCGCTTCTTTCGAAATGATGCCGCCCTCTTGCTGCCCGGACTGCTTTTGATGCCTCCGCACAACATTCACGCCCTGCACCAGCGCCCGGTTCTCATCCGGGATTATCTGCAGCACCTCGCCGCGCTTGCCTTTGTCGCGGCCGGCGATCACGATGACATGATCGCCCTTCTTAACCTTGAGCTTCGGCCGGCTCATCACAGCACCTCAGGTGCAAGGGAAATGATTTTCATATGCTGCTTCGCCCGGAGCTCACGCGGGACCGGCCCGAAGATGCGCGTTCCAATCGGCTCGCGCTGATTGTTGATGAGCACGGCGGCGTTGCTGTCGAAGCGGATCGCGCTGCCGTCGGGACGGCGTACCGGGAACGAGGTCCGGACGATGACCGCCTTCATGACCTGGCCCTTCTTCACGCGCCCCTTGGGGATCGCCTCCTTCACGCTTACGACGATCACATCGCCAATTGTAGCCGTGCGGCGCATGGACCCGCCCAGCACCTTGATGCACATGACCCGGCGCGCGCCTGAATTATCGGCGACATCCAGATGAGTTTGCATCTGTATCATTTTGGTTCACCTTTCAAGCGAAGGAGCTTTTCTTGCCCCTTTCGTTCAATTCACTCGGACGAGCCTTGCGGAGCTTCTTGCTCCAGCACTACCCACCGCTTGTTCTTCGAGATTGGAGGACATTCCTGAATGCGCACCACGTCGCCTTCATGGAATTTGTTGCCCTCGTCGTGCGCGTGATATTTCTTGGTCAGGCGCACGGTCTTCTTCAAAACCGGATGCGTCAAACGGCGCTCGACCTTAACGACGACCGTTTTGTCGTTCTTGTCGGAGACAACCACACCCTGCAAAACGCGCTTCGGCATTTTCTTCGTCCTTAACTTTGCGCTTCGGCCACGCGCTTTTCGCGCTCGACCGTCTTGATGCGGGCGATGGTGCGGCGCACCTCGCGGACACGCGCTGTGTTGTTCAGCTGCGCGGTTGCCTTCTGGAACCGCAGATTGAATTGTTCGCGCTTCAACTTGACGAGTTCATCCTCAAGCTGGTCGAGCGTAAAACGGCGGACTTCTTCGATATCCATGGCAGCCCCGCTTATTCCTTAACCGGCGCGATTTCGCCGAGCCTGGCCACGACGCGTGTGCGGATGGGCAGCTTGGCAGCGCCGAGCCGCAACGCCTCGCGCGCGGTCTCCTCGCCGACGCCGTCGATTTCGAACATGATCTTGCCGGGTTTCACGCGCGCCGCCCAGAATTCCGGCGAGCCTTTGCCTTTACCCATGCGGACCTCGGTCGGCTTCTTCGAAACCGGCAGATCTGGGAAAATACGGATCCAGACGCGGCCCGCGCGCTTCATCTGGCGGGTAATCGCGCGGCGCGCCGCTTCGATTTGGCGTGCGGTCACCCGCTCCGGCTCCATCGCCTTGAGGCCAAAACTGCCAAAGTTAAGCGAGGTGCCGCCTTTGGCATTGCCGTTCATCCGGCCCTTGAAGGCCTTTCTGAACTTTGTCTTTTTCGGTTGCAGCATCGCTTACACCATTGTCCCTAAGCACCGCGCCGTTTGCGCCAGCGCTATACCTTTTCTCTTTCGCGTTCCCGGTTCCGGTCGCGTCCGCCGCGATCGGACCTGTCGCGATCCCGGTCGCGCCGCGGAGGACGCCCATCGGGCCTGCCGCCACCGCCGCCCTCCTGGTTCTCCATCGACAGGCGCTCTTGCGCCATCGGATCGTGATCGAGGATCTCGCCTTTGAAGATCCAGACCTTCACGCCGATGATGCCGTAAGCGGTCTCAGCCTCAGCCGTGCCGTAATCGATATTGGCGCGCAGCGTGTGCAGCGGCACCCGGCCATCCAGATACCATTCCATGCGCGCGATTTCAGCGCCGCCGAGGCGGCCGGAGACGTAGATGCGCACGCCTTGCGCGCCGAGCCTTAGCGCGGACTGGGTCGCTCGCTTCATCGCGCGGCGGAAAGCGACGCGGCGCTCGAGCTGCTGCGCAATGCCTTCGGCGGCAAGCGTGGCATCGAGCTCGGGTTTGCGCACCTCGACAATGTTCAAATACACCTCGGAAGAGGTGAACTTCGCGAGCTGGCCCCGCAGCTTTTCGATATCGGCGCCCTTCTTGCCGATCAGGATGCCCGGACGCGCCGTATGCACCGTTACACGGCACTTTTTATGCGGCCGCTCGATCACGACCTTGGAAATGCCGGCTTGGCGGCGCTGCTTCAAAATGAACTCGCGGATACGGAAATCCTCGTGCAGAAGCTTGCCGTACTCGCCCTTGTCCGCGTACCAGCGGCTGTCCCAAGTCCGGTTGATGCCGAGCCTAAGTCCGATCGGGTTGACTTTCTGCCCCATTAGGCTTGCTCCTGAACTTCTCTCACAACGACGGTGAGCTGCGAGAATGGCTTCTCGATCCGGCCCATACGTCCGCGAGCGCGCGCATGAAAGCGCTTGATCACCAGATTCTTGCCGACATAGGCTTCGGCGACGACCAATTGATCGACGTCGAGGCCGTGGTTGTTTTCCGCATTCGCGATCGCCGATTGCAGCGTCTTCTTTACGTCCTGCGCGATGCGCTTATGCGAGAAGGTAAGGTCGGCCAAAGCCTTCTCGACCTTCTTGCCGCGGATCAGCTGGGCGACGAGATTGAGCTTTTGCGGGCTCACGCGAAGCGAGCGGGCCACGGCCTGGGCCTCGTTTTCCTTGAGTCGCCGCTCGAATTTCGGTTTCGACATGGCTACTTCCTCCTCGCCTTCTTATCGGCGGCATGGCCGTAATAGGTGCGGGTCGGAGCGAACTCGCCGAATTTGTGGCCCACCATGTCCTCGGAGACAAGCACAGGGATGTGCTTTTGTCCGTTATGGACGGCGAAAGTAAGCCCCACAAATTGCGGCAGGACGGTTGAGCGCCGGCTCCAAATCTTGATCGGCGCGTTCGATTTCTTCTCGCGCGCGGCATCTGCCTTTGCGAGCACATAGCCGTCGACGAACGGCCCTTTCCAAACTGAGCGTGTCATCGCTGCCTCTATTTCTTCTTCACGTGGCGGGCGCGGACGATATACTTATCCGTCTTTGGATTCTTGCGGGTGCGGGTGCCCTTGGTGCCCTTGCCCCACGGGGTAACTGGGTGGCGGCCACCCGATGTACGGCCTTCGCCGCCACCATGCGGGTGATCGACCGGGTTCATGGCGACGCCGCGAACGCTTGGACGCTTACCGAGCCAGCGATTCCGCCCGGCCTTGCCGAGATTCTGGTTCGAATTATCCGGGTTGGAGACGGCGCCTACCGTGGCCATGCAATTGGCCTGGACCATCCTCATTTCGCCGGAGTTGAGCCGGAGGATCGCCATACCCTGGTCGCGGCCGACGAGCTGGGCGTAACAGCCGGCGGACCTGGCGATCTGTCCTCCCTTGCCGAGCTTCATCTCCACATTGTGGATAATGGTGCCGATGGGCATGTTCGCCATCGGCATCGCATTGCCGGGCTTAACGTCGACCTTTACGCCAGAGACAACCTTATCGCCGGCATTCAAGCGCTGCGGGGCAAGAATGTAGGACTGCTCGCCGTCCTCATACTTGATGAGCGCGATAAAGGCGGTGCGGTTCGGGTCGTATTCCAGCCGCTCGACGGTGGCAGGCATGTCGTATTTGCGCCGCTTGAAATCTACGAGGCGGTAAGTGCGCTTATGGCCGCCGCCGCGCCGCCGGGAGGTAATGTGCCCATGCACATTCCGGCCCGCGCTTTCGGAGCGGCCCTCGGTCAGCGCCTTCACCGGCTTGCCCTTCCACAGCTGCGAGCGGTCGACCAGCACCAGCTGGCGAAGGCCCGGCGTTATGGGGTTATATTTTCTCAATGCCATGGCGAATGCGCCCTTACCGAATCTTTCTTAAAGCCTTGCCGTGATGTCGATCGCCTGGCCTTCTTCAAGGGTAACGATCGCCTTCTTGAAATCGCTCTGCTGTCCTTTGACACCTTTGAACCGCTTGGTCTTTCCTTTGCGAACCAGGGTGTTGACAGCAACGACCTTGACGTTGAACAGACGCTCAACCGCTTCCTTGATCTCGGGCTTCGTAGCACCCATCGCGACCTTGAAAACGACCTGGCTGTGTTCCGATGCCATGGTCGACTTTTCGGTAACGACGGGAGAGCGGATCACGTCGTAGAGTTCTTCCTGTCTCATTTGAACCGCTCCTCCAGCGCTTCGAGCGCGGCACGTGTCAGCACGAGCTTCTCGCGGCGCAGAATGTCGTAAACGTTGATGCCCTGGACCGGCAGCACATCCACATTCGGGATGTTACGCGCGGCGAGCGCAAAATTGTCTTGCAGCGTCGCGCCGTCGATGATGAGCGCATTCGAAAGGCCCAGTCCGGAGAACTTGCCGCGGAGTTGCGCCGTTTTCGGCTCCGCTAGCTCTGCCTTATCGAGCACAATCAGCGCGTTCGATTGCGCCTTGGAGGACAGCGCATGTTTCAAGGCGAGCACGCGCACCTTTTTCGGCAGATCGTGCGCGTGACTGCGCGGAACTGGGCCGAAAGCACGGCCGCCACCGCGAAACTGAGGCGGCTTGTCGTTACCGTGCCGGGCCTGACCGGTGCCCTTCTGCTTGTAAATCTTCTTGTTCGGCCCGTTCACTTCGCTACGGCCTTTCGCCTTATGCGTGCCGGCCTGCCGCTTGGAAAGCTGATAGCGAACCATGCGCTGCAAAATGTCCTTACGCGGCTCGAGCGCGAAGAGACCGTCGCTGAGCTCGACGCTCCCTGCAGAGGACGCGTCGAGCGTCATCACATCCGCCTTCATTTTGCCTCCGCTTCCGCGCCTGCACCGGCGCCGTTATTTTCTGGCTTGCGGAATGCGCCGGGCTTCGGCGCTTCTTTGGGCAGCGGGCGCTTCACGGCGTCGCGCAGCATGACCCAGCCGCCCTTTGCACCCGGAATGGCGCCCCGGACCAGGATCAACCCCCGCTCGACGTCGGTGCGGACCACCTTCAAATTCTGGGTGGTGACGCGCTCGTCGCCATAATGACCGGCCATTTTCTTGCCGGCGAAGGTCTTGCCGGGGTCTTGGCGGTTACCCGTGGAGCCGTGGCTGCGGTGCGAGACCGAAACACCGTGGGTCGCGCGCAGGCCGCCGAAATTCCAGCGCTTCATAGCGCCTGTGAAGCCCTTGCCGATGCTCGTCCCGGTCACATCCACAAATTGGCCGGGGATGAAGTGATCCGCAGTGAGCTCCGCGCCGACGTCGATCAAATTCTCGGGCGAAACCCGGAACTCAACGAGTTTTGCCTTCGGCTCGACTTGCGCCTTTGCAAAGTGACCGCGTTGCGCGCGGGTTACGTTCTTGACTTTGCGCGCGCCCGCGCCGAGCTGCAACGCCGTGTAGCCGTTCGCTTCTTGCGTCCGATGCGCAACCACTTGGCATCGATCGATCTTCAACACCGTAACGGGCACATGCTCGCCCGCATCGGTGAAGATCCGCGTCATGCCAACCTTCTGTGCCAACAATCCCGATCGCATCGGTCTGCCTCAGTTCCTATTCCGCGCGTCCCGCGCAGGCTTTCCAAAAATGGCCGCTTGAGCGGCATCATCCGAAATTAGAGTTTGATCTCAACGTCCACGCCTGCAGCCAAGTCGAGCTTCATGAGCGCGTCAACGGTCTGCGGCGTCGGGTCGACGATGTCGATCAAGCGCTTATGCGTCCGCATCTCAAACTGCTCGCGGCTCTTCTTATCGATGTGCGGCGAGCGGTTCACAGTGTACCTCTCGATGCGCGTCGGCAGCGGAATAGGCCCGCGCACATCCGCGCCCGTGCGCTTCGCCGTGTTGACAATCTCCTTTGTGGAGGTGTCGAGCACACGGTGATCGAACGCCTTCAACCGGATGCGGATCGTTTGGCCAGCCATTTCTCACTCCCAAAAGAAGAGGCGCCCCGGGTCACGGGACGCCCGCTTCTCGATTCCCCTAGCTACTTTATGATGCTTGCGACAACGCCGGCGCCCACGGTGCGGCCGCCCTCGCGGATAGCGAAGCGAAGCTTCTCTTCCATGGCGATCGGCACGATCAGCTCGACTTCCATGGACACGTTATCGCCCGGCATCACCATCTCGGTGCCTTCGGGCAGATGAACCACGCCCGTCACGTCGGTGGTACGGAAATAGAACTGCGGACGGTAGTTCGTGAAGAACGGTGTATGACGCCCGCCTTCTTCTTTAGTTAGAATGTAAGCTTCGGCCTTGAAGCGCGTATGCGGCGTCACTGTGCCGGGCTTGCAGAGAACCTGGCCGCGCTCAACCGCCTCGCGATCGATACCGCGAAGCAGGCAGCCCACATTATCGCCGGCCTCGCCCTGATCGAGCAGCTTACGGAACATCTCGACGCCGGTCACGACCGACTTTACGGTCGGCTTGATACCGACGATCTCGACTTCTTCGCCAACCTTGATGACACCGCGCTCGACACGGCCAGTCACCACAGTGCCGCGGCCGGAGATCGAAAACACGTCTTCGATTGGCATGAGGAAGGGCTTGTCGCGCGGCCGCTCGGGAAGGGGAATGTAGCGGTCCACTTCCTCCATGAGCTTGGTAATGGAGCCCCAGCCGAGTTCACCCTTGTCGTCTTCAAGCGCCAGCTTTGCGGAGCCGTGCACAATCGGAATATCGTCGCCCGGAAATTCGTACTTGGTAAGAAGTTCGCGAAGCTCCATCTCGACAAGTTCGAGAAGTTCTGGGTCGGCGATATCGACCTTGTTCAGATACACGACGAGCGCAGGGACGCCAACCTGACGGGCGAGCAAGATGTGCTCCCGCGTTTGCGGCATCGGGCCATCGGTCGCCGCAACGACGAGGATCGCGCCATCCATCTGCGCTGCGCCCGTGATCATGTTCTTCACGTAGTCGGCGTGACCGGGGCAATCGACGTGCGCGTAGTGACGGTTCGGCGTCTCGTATTCCACGTGGGCGGTCGAGATCGTGATGCCGCGGGCCTTCTCCTCTGGCGCCTTGTCGATCTGGTCGTAGGCCGTATAGGTCGCGCCCCCGGTTGCAGCCAGCACCTTCGTGATCGCAGCAGTTAGCGAGGTCTTACCGTGATCGACGTGACCGATAGTTCCGATATTCAGATGCGGCTTGGTGCGCGCGAACTTTGCCTTGGCCATTTGGCTCTCCGTCTTCCTCTTTATACCGGGCTACCGAGTAGGCCGGAAAAAAGCTCCTGCTTACCTCTGTTGAACTTTAAATCAAGCGAATTTCGCCTGAACCTCTTCTGCAACGTTTTGCGGGACCTGTGAATAGTGATCGAACTGCATGGTGAACTGGGCGCGTCCCTGGCTCATGGAGCGGAGCGTGTTCACATAGCCGAACATGTTTGCCAGCGGTACCATGGAATTGATGACCGTAGCGTTGCCGCGCATCTCCTGGCCGAGAATCTGGCCGCGGCGGCTTGTCAGGTCGCCGATGACGCCCCCAACATAGTCTTCGGGCGAAACTACCTCTACCTTCATTACCGGCTCGAGCAGCTTTGGACCGGCCTTCTGCGCGGCCTCCCGGAAGGCTGCACGCGAAGCGATTTCGAATGCGAGCGCGCTCGAGTCCACCTCGTGATAGGCGCCGTCGATGAGCGAGACCTTGAGATCGAGCATGGGGAAGCCTGCGAGCACGCCGTTATCCAGCACGCTCTTCACGCCCTTCTCGACGCCCGGAATATATTCCTTCGGCACCGAACCGCCCACAACCTTGCTCTCGAACACGAAGCCGGCGCCTTGCTCCTGCGGTTCGAGCACGAGCTTGACGCGCGCGAACTGACCGGTGCCGCCGGTCTGCTTCTTGTGGGTGTAATCCACTTCCTGCTTGCGCGTGATCGTCTCACGGTAGGCAACTTGCGGCGCGCCGACGGTGGCTTCCACCTTGAACTCGCGCTTCATGCGATCCACGATGATTTCGAGGTGGAGCTCGCCCATCCCTTTAATAATGGTCTGGCCGCTTTCTTGATCGGTCGAAACACGAAAGGACGGGTCCTCCTGAGCGAGCCGGTTGAGCGCAAGACCCATCTTTTCCTGATCGGCCTTGGTCTTGGGCTCCACGGCAACCTCGATCACGGGGTTCGGGAACTCCATACGCTCCAGGATCACAGGCTTGAGCGGGTCGCACAGCGTGTCACCGGTAATGACGTCTTTCAGCGACGCAATAGCAACGATGTCGCCCGCGAACGCCTCTTTGATGTCCTCGCGGCTGTTCGCATGCATCAAGAGCATGCGGCCGATACGCTCTTTCTTGTCCTTCACGGTATTGACGAGTTGCATACCGGTCTCGACCTTGCCCGAGTAGACGCGGCAGAAGGTGAGCGAGCCAACAAAGGGGTCGTTCATGATCTTGAAGGCGAGCATGGCGAGCGGCTCGTCGTCCGACGACTTGCGCACGGTCTCGCCGCCGGTTTTCACGTCGATTGCCTTGATCGGCGGAACGTCGACCGGAGACGGCAGATAGTCGAGTACGCCGTCGAGTAACGGCTGGACGCCCTTGTTCTTGAAAGCCGAGCCGCAGAACAAAGGATAGAAGTGGCTGCTGATCGTGCCCTTGCGCACGAGTTCCTTGAGCTTCGCCTCGTCAGGCTCGTTGCCCTCAAGGTAAGCTTCCATGGCCTCGTCATCGACCTCCACGGCCATTTCGATGAGCTTGTCGCGATATTCTTTTGCCTTCTCGACGAGATCGGCCGGGATATCGACGTCGCGGAAACTCGCGCCAAGCGTATCTTCGTCCCAGACCACGCCCTTCATGCGGACGAGATCGACAATCCCTTTGAAATCGCTTTCCACGCCGATGGGCAGCTGCATGACAATCGGCTTTGCGCCCAGGCGATCGATCACAGACCGCACGCAGTCAAAGAAGTCGGCGCCGATCTTATCCATCTTGTTGACGAAAATCATGCGCGGCACGTTGTACTTGTCGCCTTGCCGCCAGACGGTTTCTGTCTGCGGCTCAACACCCTGGTTGGCATCGAGGAGGGCTACCGCACCGTCAAGCACGCGCAAGGAGCGCTCCACCTCGATGGTGAAGTCCACGTGGCCCGGCGTGTCGATGATATTGACGCGCTTGCCCTTCCAATATGCGGTGGTCGCGGCGGACGTAATGGTAATGCCGCGCTCCTGCTCCTGCTCCATCCAATCCATCGTCGCGGCGCCGTCATGCACCTCGCCGATCTTGTGGCTCTTGCCGGTGTAATACAGGATACGCTCAGTCGTGGTCGTCTTACCGGCATCGATGTGCGCCATGATGCCGATATTACGATAGTCCTCGATTGGGGTCTGACGTGCCATGACTAAGCCCTCACCGTAGCCTTAAACTCTACCATCGGTAATGCGAGAACGCCCGGTTGGCCTCGGCCATCTTGTGCGTGTCTTCGCGTTTCTTAACTGCGGTTCCGCGATTGTTCGCGGCATCGAGCAACTCGCCCGACAGCCTCTCTTCCATTGTATTCTCGTTGCGCGCCCGTGCCGCCGTGATTATCCAGCGGATGGCGAGCGCCTGGCGGCGTTCGTTACGCACCTCCACCGGCACCTGGTAAGTGGCGCCACCCACGCGGCGTGAGCGCACCTCTATCGCAGGCTTTACGTTATTCAGAGCCTCATGAAAAAGTTCCAAGCCATCGCGCTTGGCCTTCTGCTCGATGCGGCCCAAGGCGCCGTAGACGATGGTTTCGGCCGCGGCCTTCTTACCCTCGAACATGAGGCTGTTCATAAATTTCGTGACAACAAGATCGCCGTACTTTGGGTCCGGTATGATCTCTCGCTTCTCAGCTCTATGCCGCCGTGACATGCTTCTTGTTCCCTAAGCCTACTTCGGCCGCTTCGCGCCGTATTTCGAACGGCGCTGCTTACGCTTTGCTACGCCCTGCGTGTCGAGGACGCCGCGGATGATATGGTAACGGACGCCCGGAAGGTCCTTCACACGGCCGCCGCGGATGAGCACAACGGAGTGCTCCTGCAGATTATGGCCCTCGCCCGGGATATAGCTCGTGACCTCAAAGCCGTTGGTGAGGCGGACGCGCGCGACCTTCCGCAAAGCCGAGTTCGGCTTCTTCGGCGTGGTCGTGTAGACGCGCGTGCAAACCCCGCGCTTTTGCGGGCATTCCGTCATCGCCGGTACTTTGTTTCGCTTGACCGGCGCGACGCGCGGCTTGCGGATCAACTGCTGTATCGTTGGCATCTGCGCTTCCAAATGAGAACGGCACGGACCTGACAATTAACATCCGGTCCAATGACGAAAAATGAGATGACCGGAAGCCCACGCTTCCCCCACCTCAACATGTGCTTTGTCCGGTTTCATTGCGGCAGTGTTTAAGCGTGTACGCGCTTTTGGCGCGAAAAAATGCTTACGACCTTCCGCTAGAGTGCGTGCAAAATAGGTGGCTGTGCGGGGTCCGTCAAGTTCAAATTTGCCTTATTTTCCAGGATTGCGGCGAATGCCGCTGCAATGTGGCCCGCGGGAAGTGTCTGGTAAGGTTTTATCAATAAATTCAAGCGCGAAGCAATCTTTATAAACCCTACTTCAATTGGCAGCGCGCAAGAGGCTGGCTGATGGCGGGAACAGCGCCCGCTTTTGCGGCGTTGGATCCGCCGTCCTCTACGCCTCCTGCAGGCGCTCTCGACGGCATTCTCGCCGCAATCGGCGCACAAGAGCCCCAGCCAAGCGCCGAAATCGTTCAGCTCCGGCGCAGGCTCACTCTTTGTAAATGGACGGCTGCCGCTGCTGCTGCTCTTGCCGCAAGCCTGATCGCCTTCCTCGCGATCGGTTTGCTGGAGCCGCCAAACTCGCCCGCCTTCGTGGCTGTGCTCGAATCTCCGGATAAGAAGCCCGCTTTCGTAGCCACCGCCAATCTTGCCGATGGCGGGCTTTCTATCCGCCGGGTGGGTCCTCCGCCTCCGCCCGGCCGCAGCTTCGAGCTTTGGGCAATCAGAGAGGGGGCACCGCCTCAGACGCTCGGTGTGGTAGACAAAACTGCGGTCATCCCTGCAAAAGCGCTTGTGCAGGGGACGGGCGGCGAGCCCCTTGGGAAGATTCTGCTGGCAATTACAGATGAGCCGGAAGGCGGTTCCCGGGATGGAAAGCCTAGCGGCCCGCCGGTGTTTGCCGGAAAACTGCTTCAAACGCCCGCGTTGTGACGCCCGATTTTGGCTGCGGCCATGCCCGTGGTGCCGCCAAGGATGGCGCCGGCGATGATGTCCGAGAGCCAGTGATAATCGGCGCCCAAAAGGCCGATGACGACCGCCAGAACAAGCGCCACGCAAAGCCACCGCAGTTTGGGCCAGAGAAACCAAACCGCGCCGGCCAAGGCGGTTATCGCGGTGGTATGCCCAGAGGGAAAAGAGGCATAGCCCCTCCCGCCGTGAAAGGGGAAGAAGCCATAGGTTCCGTTGCCGAAATAAGAGGGGTTTGGATTGTTCTTGATCCAGGTCTCGGGCCAAGTGCGCCCAAAAACCCATTTCAGCTCCTCCTTCAGCGCCCAGGCGATCAGGATTGCACAGCTTACGCGGACAATCGCCAACTCGAGGGGCGTGAGTGAACCGCGCGCCAAGGCGCGTGCGGCTGCGAAAGCCACGGCGATCGAAGCGAGGGGGGCCAGCGGATCGACGATATGGGTAAGCCAAGGGAAAATTGGGTCGCCAGCAAGATTGGTACGGAACTCGCCAGCGAGCGGGCGGTCGGCAAAGAAATAGGCGAGCGCGACGAGACCGAAAAGCCCACAGTATATAAGAGTAATCCGCTGCCATTGGGATTGAACGATCATAGCACGCTCCGATTCTGTTGGGACATCGGCTCTAACCTGCCAAACTCGCGGCGATGTTCACGGTAAGGGCGAGAACCGCGGTGTTGAAGAAGAACGCGACGATTGCGTGCAGCGTGACGAGCCGCCGCAATGCCCTGGAACGGATCTCGGTGTCGGAGGTTTGCGACGTCGCTCCGATGGATGTTGAGAAGTAGAGAAAATCCCAATAGTCGGGGTCTTCGCATTCGGGAAAGCGTAACCCCCCCGCCTCGCCCTCATCGGGGCCGTAATAATCGTGCGCGTAATGGATCGCGAAAGCCACTTGGGTCACGCCCCAAGAGGTCATGATCGTCACGACCGCAAGCCCCGCGAGAAAGAGCTTCTCGGTCTGGCCCGTGGTTGCAAGCTTCGCCTCTCCGATTAGACCCGCAATCGCTGCGAAGCTCGCGCAGATGCCGAGCAGGATGATCAGCAAAATAACTGTGCGGCTGTCGTCGCGCCTAGCGGCCCGGGCCTTGATCCGGTCTGCGCCGCAGTCAAACATTAGCCGGAAAGCAAAAAATAGGTAAACGAATCCGCCAAGGTCCCAGGCAACGGACGACCGGACGGTGCGCGCCCAATTATCCGGCAGAAGAAGCATCGCGAGCGTTCCGGCGATGACGGCACTATAAAACCTTGGGCGGATCATGACGGAGTGCATGAACGCCATCGGATTGTACCAGCCGCGTGCGATCGCCATGCCCGCCTCCCCCGATTTTCGGATGACGATTGTCATCGCCTTTCCGGCATTGGGCGTCAATCCATTCAGAGCGTAACCGGGAACTCATCCCGCTTTTTACTCCCAGGTCCGGAATCGACCGTTCGCCACGGGGTGGGTTAGGAGGCACGAGCACGGTTCGGGTCAACTGTCCGCTTGAGAGCAGCTGTCCCGGAAATTCCGCTTCCGTCCCAACCGGGGTTAGCATCGTATCCGAGATGACCTAACCTGGATTCCGCTTCCACCCAAAAGCGCCCTAAGTTGCACGCTACGGAGAGTGTCAGGGCAGCAGCACGATCTTGCCTCGCGTGTGGCCCTGTTCAAGCAGTTCGAACGCCGCACGCACCTCCGCCAGAGGGAAGGCCGCGGCGATCGGCACCTCAAGCTCGCCGGCGGCCACAAGCCCAGCGAGTTCTGTAAGGACCGCAGCGTTTAGCGCTTCCTGGCTGCCCTCCGCCTTCACCCCGTACTGCTTGGCGGCGGCAAAGTCGATAATCGTGTTTAACCGGTCCGGTGCAACGCCCAGTTCGATCGCAAGCTTCACATAGCCGTCGCCGTGGGTGTCGATGAACGCGTCTATCCCAGCCTCACGCAGCTCACCCGCCAGGCCACCTCCATACGCCACAGGCTTGATGCCGTGTGCCCTCAGCCAGTCGTGATTGTGAGGGCCTGCAATCCCGATTACTTCCGCCCCGGCCCGTTTGGCCAGCTGGACAGCAATCGATCCAACGCCACCTGCGGCCCCGGAGACCGCAACCGTGTCGCCGCGTTTCAGGGACACCGCATGCACCGAGGCATAGGCCGCGCTTCCCGCAACGGCGAGCGAGCCGGCAACCTCCCAGGACACGTTCGCGGGCTTTCCCGTCAGGTTTTGGGCCTCGACGGCGGCATACTCGGCGTGGCTGGCGCGGCGGTTGGTGAAACCGATGACCTCGTCCCCGGCCGCGACCCCTTCGACTCCGGGGCCGGTCTTCGTCACAATCCCGGCCAAGTCGCTTCCCTCACCCGAGGGGAAAGTGGCGGGCCAAAGCGCGTGAAGCAGCCCTTCGCGTATTTTCGCCTCACCGGGATTGATTGCGGCAGCCTTTACCTTGACCAGCGCTTCCCCTTGAGCGGGCTCAGGAACGGGCACGTCAGCGACATAAAGGACTCCAATGCCGCCATACTTATCGAATCGAACTGCCTTCATGCTCCACCTCCTTCATGAGAGCGAAAGCCGTTCCGGCCACTTTGTTGCGTTCATCGAAATCGGCGAGGATGGAGTCGCGGCGCTGAAGGCGAGCGGTACCCTGCCCTACCCCCTAAGGCAACGCCCCCTATGCCTGTGCGGCCGCAGGAAATGCGCTCAGCCATTGTGCCAAGTCCCCCAGAGCGCGGCCGGACAGCGCCTTCTTCCTGGCGAGGCCGCGTGCGGCGCCCTTGAGGCGCTTTCCCTGCTGGCCCGGCTCCTCGTTCAGTGGCGGAAACAGGCCGAAATTCACGTTCATCGGTTGAAAGCTTCGCGGCGCGCCAGCACTTTCCTCGGCGAGGTGGCCGCCGGTGATATGGGCGACGAGCGCTCCGAGCGCGGTGGTTGGCGGGAGCGGAATGGCCTCGCGTCCTTGCAGCTCAGCCCCGGCGAACCGCCCTGCGACAAGGCCGATGGCGGCCGATTCCACATAGCCCTCGACGCCTGTGACCTGCCCCGCGAAGCGCAGGCGCGGATCGGCCTTGAGCCGCAAGCTCGCGTCTAAAAGCTTTGGACTATTGAGAAAAGTGTTGCGGTGCAAACCGCCGAGCCTTGCGAACACCGCGTGCTCAAGCCCCGGGATGGTTCGGAAAACGCGGCTTTGCTCGCCATGCTTGAGCTTGGTCTGGAACCCCACCATGTTCCAAAGCGTGCCAAGCGCGTTGTCCTGGCGAAGCTGGACAACGGCGTAGGGCCAACGCCCGGTGCGCGGATCGGTGAGGCCGACAGGTTTCATGGGCCCGAAGCGCAAGGTTTCGCGCCCGCGCTCCGCCATGACCTCGATGGGAAGGCAGCCCTCGAAATAGGGCGTGGATTTCTCCCAATCTTTGAATTCGGTTTTCTCCGCGCCAAGCAGCGCATCGATGAAGGCCTCGTACACCTCCTGAGCCATGGGGCAGTTGATGTAGTCCGCGCCACTGCCGGCCGGGCCGGGCTTATCGTAGCGCGATTGCATCCAGGCCACGTCCATATCGATGCTGTCTCGCATGACGATGGGCGCAATCGCATCGAAAAAAGACAGCGCGTTTTCGCCAGTGAGCGCATTGATTGCAGCGCTGAGCGAGGGCGAAGTTAAGGGTCCGGTGGCAACGATTACGGATGCCCAGTCTGCGGGCGGCAAACCGGCGATCTCGCCGCGCTCGATGCGAACGCGCGGATGGGAGGCAAGCTTCCCAGAGACCTCCGCCGAAAAGCCTTCCCGATCAACCGCAAGCGCACCGCCTGCCGGAAGCGCATGGTGCCCAGCTGCTTGCAGAATGAGCGAGCCCGCCCGGCGCATCTCTTCGTGTAAGAGGCCAACGGCGTTGTTCTCACAATCGTCGGAGCGAAACGAGTTCGAGCAGACAAGCTCGGCGCAGCCCCCGGTCTTGTGGGCCTCGGTCATGCGATTGGGGCGCATCTCATGCAAAACCACAGAAACGCCAGCTTCAGCGGCCTGCCAAGCGGCTTCGGAACCCGCCAAACCGGCGCCAATGATATGAACATCTGTCACGGCCAAATTCTCTCAAAGCGAGCCTTGAGGGCTCGCGATCCGTTTTTATCCCCTCAGATGCGAAACGAACTCCTGCCACTGCTCAGAAGGGCTGCGGCCGAATTTCGACTGGAACGAAAGTTTGAATGGCTCTCCGCTTTCGACGCGCTGCAGGAAGTCCGCGAAGCCCTTGGGATCGCGTTCACGCAGCCAGGCGACAAACATCCCGGCTTGACGATAGGCAAGGTGCGCGCGCAGGAACGGATCGCCAGTATCCCGCAGCGCAGGATTTTCGAAGCGCACAGCGGTGAGATGGAACAAGGAGCCTTCGTCCTCCACCTTTATCGCATCCCCCTTGGCAATGGCTGCAGCCGCATCCGTTTCACTCACCCCTTCGGCTCCGCCGCCGCCAGAAATCATAACCGCCAGTCCTTCCTTGAACCAGTTCGGCAATTTCGCGAAAACCAGCGGCGGCAGCCAAGTTCTGCAGATGGGCGTGCGACAATTCATGGGTGAGGACCGCGGTCATGCGTTCCTTTTGCGCTCCGCAAAGAGCAGGCGAGAGTGTAAGACGCCCGGGAAGGGCGACGCCCCCGACTCTTGGGGTTCCAACCCCGTTTGCTTGCCCAAAGCTTTCCATCGAAGCATAGACCCCGATGGGAACGTCGCGCGCAAAGGGGCGTCCTTGCGCCGCCTCCACGCGGGCGACGGCGGCCGGCAGGCGGGCGGCGACTTCCCGGGCGCAATCTTCCGCGCCTTGTTCAAAATGAACGCGGGTGTCGGTATCGAGAGCCGGCAGATCGCGCGGATCATGGGCAAGCGCGATGGCGAAATGGCGCAAAGCAGGTATGGCCGCAACTGCACCGCAACTCGCGGCCAGGAGCGCAAGCATCGAAACAAGACTAATTTTCATCAAACGATGAGCGCGCAAGTTGAAGTTCATAAAGGCCCCGGGGTTCAATGACGCAGCAAAAGCGGCCGAAGCAGCGTTCTGCCGCTGACCCGCGACAAGGTAGGGGAAAATGGCGGCCGCCTCAATCTCTACCCGCGCGGACATCCAACCCGTTTGCTATATAGCTGGTATGACGCTTCACATTCTGAAATTGTGCGTGGGTTGCGGCAGCGTGGAGGAACTCGCGGCCTGGCAGCGCCGCCGGCTTGCGACGATGCAGGAGGCCAACCCAGCGGCTGAGCTGATGCACGTCACCCGGCAAACGCCGAGGCGCGACGGCTTTGCTCCCGGCTCATCCCTTTATTGGGTGATTGGGGGCTACATCCGCGCCCGGCAAAAGATCGCGGCGCTTCGCGAGGTAGAAGGCGGGGATGGCATTCTGCGCTGCGGCATAGTCCTCGACCCCGAGATTGTGGCGACGGAGCCTGTGCCGCGGCGGGCGTTTCAGGGCTGGCGCTACCTTGCCGCGGCGGAAGCGCCTGCGGACCTCCCTGCCGGTGCTGCCAGCGTCTCCAGCGCCATCCCGCCCGAAATGCGGAAGGCGCTTACCGAGCTGAGGCTGCTATAAGCCTACAATGTTGAGGGTGCCCGGGAGGTTAGAACCACTCGGTTCCGCACCAGCGAAAGTCTGACAAGCGCGTACGCCGCGAGGGCGATAACCAGCGTTGCAATAATATCGAACGCACTCGTCATCGGCGTATATCCGGGTTGGAAAGGACCGGCTGGATAAGAACCTGAAATCCAGGTGTATTGCTCAATCCACGTCCCCAGTATAATGCTGCATGCAACCGCTACAATCATTCCGGGTGAGTGACGCACATAATCGAATATGAGTAGCCCAAACGGGATCAGGAATTTAAGGGCTATGAAGGACCACCATAAAACCGAATAGTCGCCTTCCTCCATTGCGGTTAGCCGATTTCTTTCATCGGGAAGATTGCCATACCAAATGGTAAGGTATTGAGCGAAGAAGGTATAAGTCCAAATCAATGTAAATCCGAGGAGCAGCTGCGAAATATAGTTATACACATATTCAGGGACGCGTCCAGCCATCATGCCGTTCTTGCTGAGGAAGTATACTAGCGTGATCGTAAAGGATATGAACATGCCGAAATTGCTGACGAAATGGTACATGGCGTAAATCGCGCTATGCCATTCGGGAAGCAGAGTCATTTCAAAATCCCATGCGATCAAGGTGCCATAAAGAACAAAGATCGCAGGAACCCAGTATGAAATTCGCCTAAAGCGCTTCCAGTCAGACATATTTTGATCGCTGACGGCTAACAGCTTGATGTATCGCCCATACAGGAAGGCGACAAGCAGAAATCCGCCGATCTGGCGTGCGATAAGAAAAGTGTAATTGTGCCACTCGGGCAGGGATATTGCTAGCGCGCTGCCGGCGCCTAGAGGCAAGGTATAAGTGTGCCAGCCGGATGAGTGTTCAACTGAGCCGAGCCACGGGAATGTGGTTTTTCCTGCCGCGAGCAGCACTACCAAGAGAATGAAAGCGAGCGGATACAGGGCGTATAGAGAGAGTGCGACCTTGCGCAGCTCATAGTGCCACCGCGCACCCGATAGCTGCAGGATGGCCGAAAACACCACCCCGCTGAGCGTCAGATAAAGCACGATCAAGAAATCAGTGGTCAATACCGACCAGCTCGCGAACGGAACCATCGATGCTCCCTATTTTGCCGTGCTGTCCGCCCGCTGAGGCGCGGCCGGCTTCAAACCATGACGAAGAAAATTGATTACATGCCAGCGCTCTGCCGGTGACAGGTCATTTGCATAGTTTGGCATGACCGTGCCTCCGAAGGTGAGATACCCGAAGATGAAGCCATCGGGTAAGGATTGCACAGCCTCGCTGGTAAGATCGAAGGGCCGCACCGAGAGCTTTTCGCCGACGGTCCCATTTCCGGTACCAGATGTTCCATGACAGGGTGTGCAGTAGATCATGAACATCTCTTTGCCCGTATTTATCGATGCCGCCGTGGGCGGAATCGGATTGGGCAACGCGGTGGCGGAGTCCTGGTCTGCCACACGCATGGTGGCAGTGCCAGGCATTGGGACCGAACGTTTCGGGAATGGCAGAGGATTGGCCTGAGGCTTAATGCTGATTTGGTGGATCATCTCTGTCCACAGCGACCATGCGTGAGCAGGAGCCGGCAGCAGAAGCGTTAAGGCCGCGAAGCACGCGTACTTTCTCATTCGATGACCTCTTCTGCAATGCTTATCGCCTGGTGCTTCTGGAAAATTTGCTTGATTTGGCCAATGGTGTGCGCGTCGGACTTCACCATGACCCCAATCTGGTCTTCGGAGATCCTGGCGTTATAGAGTTCGCTTTTCATGCGCGCAGGCAGTCCCGCGCTAATCAGAAATCCCAACACCGTTATGTAAACGCCGCCCAAAATTGTTAATTCGTAGGTAAGAACAAGATCGGGAGGAATCGGAATAATCGGCTTCCCGCCTTTTTGCTGGGCAAAGAAGTTTCCTTGCGACGAGGCCAGAAAGAGGAAGCCGAGAGACAAGCCAAGCAGCGCGCCAAGCAGGGTATACCTGCGGACAGGCGCTGGGCGAGGCCCAAGCAGACCCTCAACGTCTGGATGCTCGATTGGTGATTTTATGGTTACGTCGTTCATGTTAAGCGCTGGGAAATGGCCGTCGCGCACATCCCGGATCGAATCGGAAGCCTCATTGAAATTGTTGAACAATCCGAGGATTCGAATAGTACTCATGCTTCCCTCGCATGTTGCTGGGCCAGAGTCCGGTGATAAACCATTTCTTTTACTTCGTACATTGAGACCGACGGCACAAGTTTGCAGAAGCCCATGAACAAGAGGCCGAAAAAGCCAAAACTACCAAGCACCATTCCCCATTGAACGAAGCTCGGCCATTGGTCGTGATCCAGCGTCCAGGGGTAGTATCCGTGGCTGAAAGTTGGCGCAACGATCATCCAGCGCTCAAGCCACATGCCAAGATTGAGCAGCAGAGAGATGATCATCATTGCAGTCAAATTTCCGCGTAGCCTTTTCGAGAGCAGGGTGAAAGGCACGACGGAACCGCAGAAATTCATTGCCCACCAGAACGGAGCGTATGGCCCAGTGGCTTTTTGGATCAAAAGATCCTTTGCATACATATCGTCTCCGTACCAGATGGAGACGTACTCAACAAAGTTGAGGTAAGTCCATACCATCGCGATTGCGAAGGTGAGGCGGCCGACCTTATCGAGGATCGGCATCGTCATGTATTCCTCAAACCGGAAGGTGTATCGCAATACGATGAAGAGCGTGATGATCGCGGCGCAGCCCGAGTAAAGTGCTCCGGCGACAAAGTATGGCGGGAAGGAGGTAATGTGCCATCCGGGCTGTATTGACATGGCAAAATCGGATGCAACGATGGAGTGTACCGACACTGCCAACGGAATGAGGAAACACGCAATCGTAAGGTAGGCAACACGAAAATTGCGCCACTGCCGGTCGGTGCCCATCCAGCCCAGAGCAAGGAAGGTGTAGAAGTTTTTCCGCCAGCCGGTGGCATGGTCGCGGCAAATCGCGAAGTCCGGGATCGCGCCGACGTATAGAAAAAGCATTGACGAAGTCAGGTAGGTGTGGATCGCGATCGCATCCCATAAGAGAGGAGATTGGAAATTTGGCCATACCCAGCGTTCACTGGGGTACGGAAGGGCGTAATACACCTTCCATAGGCGCCCCAAATGGACCATTACAAAGAGGCCGGCAGTCATCACCGAAAAGGTCGTCATGGCCTCGGCGAAGCGGTAAATCGGCTTGCGCCAGTCGGCATGAATGATATGCAAAATGGCCGACAAAAGCGTCCCGGAATGGCTTATGCCAATCCAGAAAATGAAGCTGGCGATATACAGGCCCCAAACGTGGGGGTTATCGAAATTCGCGACACCGAGACCTTTTCGCCATTGATAGACTTCGCAGGAGACTCCGATCAAAAATAAGAAGCCTGCGAAAGCGAAGAGCAGCCAGAAGGAAAGACGTGGCTTCGATAAACTTCTGAGAACGTCGACATTGATTTGGGCCCACGCGATGTCGTCGCGGATATCTTTTTCTTCGCCTTTTGTAAAATCGGGCATACTGCGTTTCCCCAAGAGTGGTGTTTTATTGGCTAAGCGTTGGTATCCCGCACCCGCTCGAGGTACATGATTGACGGATAAGTCCGCAATTCCTCCAGAACGCGATAACCTCGAACCCCGCCGTTGTCGCCCGTCTTGTCTTTATCCTGCGAATCCTTGTGCAACTCCACCTCCTGTTGCCGCCAAAGCTTCGACACATCGGAATAAGGATCGCGCAAGTTGCCGAAATGAATGGCGCTGGTCGGACAGGCTTGGGCGCACGCTGTTGTGACCTCGCCGTCTTCGACCAGCCGTCCTTCGGTACGGGCGGTGACCTGTGCAGTCCTTAAGCGCTGGATGCAAAACGTGCACTTTTCCATGATGCCCTTGGTGCGCACCGTTAAATCCGGATTGAGTTGCATCGGTAAGGGCTCGGGCCATGCAACTTCCTGTTCCGGATAGTCGTACCAATTGAAGTAACGGACCTTGTATGGGCAGTTTGCATCGCAGTAGCGTGAGCCGATGCAGCGGTTATAGATCTGCGAGTTGAGACCGTCGGGGGTGTGGTTCGTAGCGCCTACCGGACACACGGTCTCGCAGGGTGCGGCTTCGCATTGCTGGCACAGCATGGGCATGAACTGGGCGCCTTGATGAGGCGTCTCGACGTCTTCATCGTTCCAATAACGCTCAATTCGGATCCAGTGCATGGTTTGGCCATGCTCGAACCGGCTCTTGCCCACCGAGGGCAGATTGTTTTCCGCGTAGCAGGCCACCACGCATGCATTGCAGCCCGTGCATGCATCGAGATCGATCGCCATTACCCATTTGTAGTCTGGGTGATCTTTCTTTAGGTCGCCGGAGGGGTTGGTTGTACGGTACTTGTCCCAATCCCGGAACATCCTGGTGATCGACATTATTCCTCCGCGAACAGCTTGACTTTATCAGCCGCCATCGTGACGACGATCTTGCGATCTAGTTGCGTGTTAATCGCACCCGGCCTCCAGCCCTCGTCTTTCACTACCGTCACACTGTCGCCGGTCTTGCGGACACTTACGCGAGTCGCATACATCGCCAGCTCGCCGGTGGACTTTTCAAAAATGGGGTCGAGGATCTTTAGAGGGTTGACGCCCACGCCGTTTGCGTAGCGCCCCATGGCTTCATGACCCTGGCCGATTGGGATGGCTACGGTTCCAGGTTCGATGCCCGGAAACAGATAGGCTTGTGTCTTTACCGAGCCATTCTTCGATGTGATTTCCAGGATGTCGCCTTCGTTTATTCCCATTCGCTCAGCGGTTTTCGGATGGATCTCAACCCAGGAATCCCAGACGATGGTTGTCAGCGAGTCGGGGGTCTCCTGCAGCCATGGCAGGTTCGCGTGGCGCCCGTCCCTGAAATTGGACCCGATCGAGGGCACGAGCTGGAACGGATATTGCTGATCTTCGCCTGGGGGGCTTGGCAACTCCAGATTCAGCGATGCTGGATTGGCGGATAGTTGCTGCTGTTCGACGTTGCTGACGTTCAGCACGCCATGACTTAAGGTCTCGTACCAGAATTCCTCGTCATCGGCTGAGGCATCCTTGAAGGCGGACTTGTTCTTGATCATCGCGCTCTTCAAGTAAGCGTAATAGTCGGGCCATTGATTATACTCGGCCGGCTGCACCTGTTTCAGCAAGGCGAGCAGCACATCGCCCAGCGAGCGCGTTCCGGCCGGGTATAGCCGTTCCATAAGCGGCTGCTGCATATGGAGTTGCACCCTGTCCGCCTGATAGGCGGCAAGATGGGTTCCCCAGTCTTCCATGGCGGAATCCAGAGGAAGAACAAAATCGGCTTGCTCCGCGGTTTCATCGCGGTAGTGGGTGAAGGCAACCTTGAATGCCGCCTTCTGCAGATTGTCGCGCAGCTTCATGAAGTCTGGCGCCGTATAGACCGGGTTGACCCCATAGGTGAACACGGTTTGAACGCGGCCTTGTGCCAGCGCATCGTTGAACGCGCTAAGGGCTTGCGTATCGCCACCGGCCGGAGCGATTTGCGGGAACGGGGTTTTTGCAGGCGCTGTAACTGTCTTGCCGATGTTGCCCAGCACGACATTCAGCAGCATGATCGCCGCGGCATTTTGAGCGCCATGAGCGTGACCTTCGGCTGAAGGCCCGGAGAGAACCAGGCTGGGCGTGCGCTCGCGCAGAAGCGCCACTACGCGGTCAAAGACCTCGCCAGGAACGCCCGCTTCTTTAGCGGCCTTTTCCTTGCTGTAACCGCGCACTGCGTCGGCAATCGAGGCTGGTACGTTTTTCGAGTAGGCTGGATCTTCCAGTAAGGTTTTGGCCAGGGCTAAAGCGAACACGCCTTCACTGCCCGCGCGCACCGGAATCCAGCGATCCGCGTTGGCGCCGGTCAGAGTCATTTTTGGCTCGGCCTGAATAAGAACGCCTCGCGCTTTGCCGTCGTTCGCTTTGCGGAACTGCGCGTACTGCGCCGAAAACTGGACCGGCGACCCCCATGTGCCGAGGAAGTCGGCACCGAAGGAAAGGATCAATTTCGCCTTTTCAATTTGAAAATTTGGGTTCGATAGGCCAAAGATCTTCTCGCTGACTGCTTGATTGATCTTGTTCGCGAGAGGGTCATAGACGAAATGGTTCTTGGAGCCCAAGCTCTCTACGTAGTTCTGCACGAGCACCTTAAGGTGTCCGCTCAGCGGCCCGGTGAGGAACGCGAATTTATCGCCGGCATCGTGGGTCTTTTCGGCGAGAAGGCTTAGCGCCTTATCCCATGATGCTGGTTCAAGCTTGCCGTTTTGGCGAAGAAGCGGCTCCGTCAAGCGGTCGGGGTTGTAATGATGCTGGACCGCTGCCTGACCCAAGCCGCACAGCCGGCCCTTGCTGATCAACAACTCCGGGCTGCCTTCGAGCTTCAGGATGCGGCCCTCGCGCACCCGGCCCTTAATGCCGCAACCGGCCTCGCACTGAGTGCACGTGGACGCGTAGTAAATTCCAACGCCTGGCACCACGAAATCCTGCGGCTCAGAATACGACTCCACATTCTCGACGCCGGATTCGGGCGGGTTACCGCATGCGGTAACTGCGAGGGAAGCGCTGCTCCATCCCAGTATTTTCAGGAGGCTTCTGCGATTTAAAGTGTTCATACTCGACCGGTTGATTTTGTGCAGGGGCTATTTGTGACAGAAGGAGCAGTCATTCGGACCGTTGGTTGTTGTGGCGCTGACGGAGTTCACGCGATGATCCTGCTCATGGCAGGAAACGCACCAGCCCATGGTAAGAGGCTTGACCTTTTCGCTGACGGTCATGGTCTTCACGTCGCCGTGGCAGAGGGCGCATACCTCATCCACAGGCCGCTTTTGCTGAAAATAGAAGCGCTGGATGTGCCGTTCGTGGTTGAACCGGACAAAATCGGGAAGGTCGTGTATTTTTTTCCAGGGTATGGGCTGTTTTGTTGCCCAATACTCGAACAGTTTCTTTATGCGCGGCTTGTCCTTCACCAATTCAATATTCTCATGACAGCCCATACACTTTTGCAGTGGCGGGATGCCTGAGACCGCGCTGCGCCGGGCGTAGGTGTGGCAGTACATGCAATTGATGCCCAATTTTCCGGCATGCACGTCGTGGGGAAATTCGATCGGCTGCTCGATTTTGTCACCGGCGGCGGCAATGGAAACGCCAAGAGTCAGGCCAGCGAGCAAGATCAAGCTACGCGCTAGCGAGCGCGCCGCAAGCGAACACGAACAATCACCAACGCAACGTGCGAAGCGTAAGAAACGCGTCAAAATCCCCCCCCTTCATGGTTCGCACTTGCGCGAACTTTCCGCCCTGCCGTTCACCCTCTGCCCTTATCCGGGCTTGTGTGGAAGAGGATGCGCTGAACAAAGCGTTTCGCTTTGATCGAGATCAATGTGTGCGGCGAACGGCCGCGATCTTTCTGCGGCTCCTTGCCGCGCTTTGCTTGTCGGAAAATATGCAGGATGTGGTAATTTAAGGAAAATAGAATAAACCGCATGTAGCATTAGGAAAAACCTTCTTGACTGTAAGGGACGTAACGATTCGCCAACTTCGGGCCGTCGCGGCGATTGCCCGGACGGGGAAAATAACGCATGCGGCGAACGAATTATGTTTGACGCCGCCAGCGGTGACGGAGCAGCTGAAGTTGCTGGAAGATCGTCTGGGGCTTCGTTTGTTCCAGCGCACCAGGGCTGGGTTGCGGCCGACCGATGCCGGCCTGCAGCTCGTTGAAACGGCTATCCGTATGGAAGCCCTTCTCACCGATAGCGGGGACCGCCTGCGCGCGATAAAGGGCCTGGCCGGCGGCCGGGTCACGATTGGGGTTGTAGGGACCGCGAAATATTACGCGCCGCGCTTGATTGCGGCCTTCTCAGAAAAACATCCAAAAATCGAACTGCAGCTTTTCATCGGCAACCGTACGGAAACGGCGGCGGCACTGAGGAATTATGAGATAGATGTCGCGATCATGGGGCGTCCTCCGGAGGGGATCCCAACGAAGTCAGCGGTGTTTGGACCTCACCCGCATGTCGTAATTGCGCCGCCCGGACATCCGCTGGCTGCGTCTACCGTCCCGATCGAGCGGCAGGCCCTTGTGAGGGAAAAGCTTTTGATGCGGGAGGCGGGATCGGGAACGCGCCAGCTTTTTGAGATGCTCATCCCGGGCGTCGACGTGGCAGAGCCCGCAATGAGGATCGAGATCAGCTCAAACGAAACGATCAAGCAGGCGGTCATGGCTGGACTGGGCCTCGCGTTCATCTCGGCTCACACCATTGAGCTCGAAGTTCAGACGAAGCGGCTTGCCATCCTGAATATCAAGGATCTGCCCGCGATACGGGAATGGTATATCGTGCACCGCCTCGATAAGGAGCTCACGCCCGCTGCTACAGCTTTCTGGCACTACGTGCTCAAGGAAGGCCAAAGCTTTCTGCCAAGCATCGCCGGGGATGAGTAGAGGGCGTGGGCAGTTTTGGAATAGCACTAAAGCCCGAGATCGCTATGGCAGGCGCACAAGCTGTAAGGTTTCTGGGCCGGGCTTCCGGTAGACTAGGCGCCGCATTGAATGCCATGCCTTAGTCCTCCAGGTGCATCGATGGTGTCTTCCAGGGGCAGCCCCCAATGGCCCTGGCCTGTCAATGTCGAGAATGATAGTTAGCTCGAACTCAGGGTTTGCCCCAAGGCGATTCCCTGTGGTCGCCGTCGCCGGAATTCCCTTTCCGGGGCACTTCGGTGAATTCCACGTCGATCACGTCATCGGCGCGCTTCGGCTTTGCTGCCTGCGGCTCCGGGCGCGCCCGCTGCCCCACTACGCGCGTCCTGCCATGCATCGCGTAGGATATCCCTCGCCAAATCAGGCGCCTCGCCTTAGGAAGCAGGAGCAAGAACGCCACGATATCGGTAACGAAGCCCGGGATCATAAAAAGCACCCCGGCCAGGATGGTGGATCCGCTGTCGAGTAGCGGCTCCTCGGGCGGTGTCCCTGCCTGCATGGCCTCCATGACCCGGCGGCCTACCGCCAAGCTTTGGGACCGGATCAAGTAGGCGCCGAAAGCAACCGAGGCTGCCAAAAGCAGGAAAGTGACAAGGGGGCCCACCAAGTAGCTCACCTCGATGATCGAAGCGACTTCGATCACCGGCAGTGAAACGATGAGGAAGAAGATGACGAATGGCATCGGGCGTCCCGCTTGGCTGGAATTGAAAACCGCTTCCTTTAATATGGGGGCGAAAGGCGGGATTGCGGCAAAAGCCGGCCGGAAATCCGGCCTATTCAGAGGCAAAAGCTTGCCAGCTATAGCCAGCTCAATCCAAACGGCTTATATCACGGCTAACCGGTCATACAACTAAAGAGGCCTTAGGGCCAAAGGGGCGGCTTTGCAGACGAGCGATATCTTCGATCTGACCAATATTTTACTTCTCGTGGTTGCGGTCGTAATCTTATTCCGGCTCAGGAGCGTGCTGGGGCGGCGAACCGGAAACGAAAGGCCGCGCCTCGATCCCTTTGCGGCATCGGATGGAGCGTCCCCGCGCGATCGGGATAGCAAGGTTGTCACCCTGCCAAGGACGGAAGTCCGCCCCGCTGCGACCAAGCCAACTGCGCCGGCTGTTGACGAACGCTTGGGCAGCCTGCCGCAGGATAGCAGTGCGCTCAAACCGCTGCGCGAGATCGCAGCCGCCGACCCAAGCTTTGAGATGAGTTCATTTTTACAGGGCGCAAAAGTTGCTTATGAGACGATAGTGACGTCCTATGCGCATGGCGACCGCGAGACGCTGCGCAAGCTTCTGTCTCCCGAGGTTTACGACAGTTTCAACGCCGTTATATCCGAGCGGGAGTCCCGGGAGGAAACGACCGAGTTCAGTTTTGTCGGCATTTCATCCGACAGCGTGACCGATGCGAGCCTCACCGGCCAAATGGCTCATATCACGGTTCGATTTGTCAGTGAGCTTGTGACAGCTGTTCGCGATCGCATGGGCAATGTCATCGAAGGCGATCTGAAGGCAGTCCGGAGCGTGACCGATATCTGGACTTTCGCACGCGACGTCCGCTCGTCCAACCCCAATTGGCGGCTGGTCGCTACCGACACGGCTGAAAGCTAGGCGCGGTGGCGGAGAAACCGCAAGGCGAACATTGGCGCTGGCAGCATTCCAGGGCTGAGGCTGGCCCGGCGCAGTTCGAGCCCGTACAATTTGAGGCGATCGATGGCTGGAGCGCGGACGATCATTGCGCCGCACTCGCCTGTTACCTGCAATTGGCCGGCCAAATGCAGCAGCCGCTTCCAGACCCGGCCGAAGTGTCCTCTTTGTTGGTGGATCGCAAGAAGGCCCGTTTTTTTTTCGAAAAGAACTTCGCTGCTTTTCGCGTCTCGGCGGCGCCCGGGCTATTGACCGCCTATTTCGAGCCGGTCCTTAAAGGCTCGCGCCGGCCATCGCCGGCCTTTAACGTGCCTGTTTACCGCCGCCCGGACGATTTGGCGCCCCTGCCGCAGGGGCATCCTCTGGCGCAACTGTGCTTGACCGCGGGGCGGAAGACAGCGAGCGGCTTCGAGCCTTACTCCACGCGCGCCGAAATTGAGGCTGGGATCTTGGCCGGCCTGGGTCTGGAAATCCTCTATCTCGCGGACCCGGTGCAAGTCTTCATCATGCACGTTCAAGGCTCCGGCTTGGTGCAACTCGACGATGGCGGGGCCGTGAGGCTCACCTTCGATGGCAAGAACGGACACGCTTACACGTCCATCGCGAAGGTACTTGTTGAACGGGGCGAGCTTTCCCGCGAGGGCGCTCACCTTGAGGGAATGGTTGCCTGGCTAATGGCGCGGCCGGAGCGGCTGGCCCTTTTAAACGAAAACAAATCCTACATATTCTTCAAGGAGCTGGAGTACTCCGCGCCAACCCCAATGGGTTCGTCAGGCGCCCACCTTCAGCCCGGACGCAGCTTGGCGGCCGACCCGCTTTACCATGCCGCAGGAACGCCCATATGGGTGGCAGCGCCTGAGCTTACCTTCGAGTCCGCGCCATTCCACCGGCTGCTGATCGCTCAGGATACCGGTTCGGCGATAACGGGACCGCAGCGCGGCGATGTTTTTGCGGGAACGGGCGCCGATGCCGGCCGCGTTGCGGGACATATCCGGCACCCCTGTGCGTTTATTACGTTGCGGCCGAAGCGATAATGGGCCCGGCTGCGGGAGCTGAACATGGAAGGCCGCAGGCGCAGGCGGTTCCCCTCGAAGGAGGAACTGGAATTGTGGGCCAAGGTCACGCGCCACGATGAGCCGATGGCGCGGACACAGCCCGCTGCGCGGGAAATGGTAGAGCCTCCGCCGGCCGCGATGCCCCGGCCGGCGCCGGAAAAGCGCGCCCGGCCGTTGGGCACTTCAGCACAGCCCGAAGCCAAGCCTGCTTTTCCAATGAAGCATACGCTTTCCGCTCCCCCGCGGCCGCCCGAACCCTTCGATGCGCGGGCGGCGAAGCGTATTGCGCGCGGGCGCCGCGAGATCGACGCGAGGCTTGATCTCCACGGGCTTCGCCAGCAAGACGCCTATGTGGCGCTCCGGCGCTTTTTGGCCCGCTGCCAGGCCGAGGATCTCCGGCATGTGCTTATCATTACGGGCAAGGGCAGCGGCGACAAGAGAGAAGAGCGCGAGTTCTGGACCGCAGAGGAGCGCGGTGTGCTGCGCCGCCTTGTGCCCCATTGGCTGTGCGAGCCGGCCATGCGCCTGCATGTGGTAAGCTTCACGGAATCGGCCATGAAGCACGGGGGCGCTGGAGCGCTGTACGTGACCATACGTAAGGCCCGCTCCCGCACTTGAGGGGCCTAACCTGGAACTATGGCGCAGTTATGCAGCCGTCAATTCCTTAGATAGGATTGTGTACTTAAAGTTGTTCGCGTCCAGGCAATCCAGCCTCGTTCCGCCAGTCTCGGCTTGCGGATACATCAAAAAGCCGATCCGCGGCCCGTTCGATCCCGGCAACGCTATGTCTTGCGCGAAGTTGTAGGCGAGCCAATTGGTCTCCCATGAACCGAAAAGCGCCTTGCGGGCCGCTACCACTTTGGGATGGTTCATCGCAAAATTCGCTGGCGGCTCCTCCAGAGCTACTTTGCGAACGTCTGCGGGATCGACCGGCACCCAGCCGAAGCCAGCTAAATAGACCTCCGAGCGGCAATGCTGTGCTTTGGTTATAACCTCCGATACAGCACCAAGGCTCCTGTAGCCGAAACGGGAGGGAGCCACGCGAATCCCATAAATGTCGCGTGCGGGAATACCAGCCGCGCGAGCGAGGCCGGCATAGAGTGCGTTTAGGTCGGCACATTTCCCGCCGAGATACCCGGTCTTCAGCATATTGGCGATGTCTCCAATGCCACAGCCGCGCACAGCTGCATCCCGGAAAGTGTTTTCGACGATCCATTCGTAGATCGCGTGCGCCTTCTCGACATCCGTCTTTGCGCCGGCAGTGATCCTATCGGAAGTCTGCTTAACAACTCCATCGACTGGGATCAATTCTGTGCCTTCAAGATAGAGGTTCCGCTCGGCAGCCGGTAAGTTCGCGGCTTCGCCAGGGCTGCTAAGATCGATGGCACGGTCGCGAACAGTAATCTTGCTCGTTATCTCGGCGATGGGCGCCTTTTCTGCGCCTGCCCATCTTACATGGAGGATTTCAGCGCCGTATTTTGGATCGCGCACACGGGTTGCGCTGCCGTTGGTTTTCCATTCGCTGCTATTGGAGCGGAACCATTCCTTTTGATTGACGGAGGGAAGCGGAACCCAGGCCTGTGTCTCACCAACCGGATTCACGATCTCAAGTTTGGTGGTGATCTGGAAACTGCGCCATGCCCCAGGTTGCGGCGCAAAAGCGTTCTCCGCCCAAATGGGCGAGGGAATGGCAGCGGCTGCCGAGAAGACTGCGCCTGCTTTCAAGATGTCGCGCCGGCGAAAACTCATGTTGCTCTCCAATTATACGATCTGCCTTAGGTTTTGCCGGGCATGTCCTTCGCCGCGACGATAAGACCGGGTTTCCGATCAGGTTCAATATTCTGGTTTCAGTCTACACGAATGGCGGGATCGCCCTCCGACACCCGGCCAATGATGCGCGCGGAAAGATAACCGCCGCCCAAGATCGTCTGAAGGACATCTTCCGCCTGCCCCGCCTCGCAAGCGATGAGCAGCCCGCCCGAGGTCTGGGGGTCCGTCAGCAGGTTGCGCCGCCATTCGGGGAAACCCGCCGGAAGCGTGACGCTCTCACCATAGCTCGCCCAGTTCCTTCCCGACGCGCCGGTCACGAAGCCCTGCTGCACGAGCCGTTCAGCGTCCATCAACAGCGGCACCTCAATGCTTCGGATGCTGAGCGTAAGCCCTGCGCCCCTGGCCATCTCCATTGCGTGCCCTAATAGGCCGAAACCCGTGACATCCGTCATGGCGTGAACCTCGTGACGCTTGGCGAGGTCTGCGCCGATCGAATTAAGCTGCGTCATCGCCAACACCATTTCCGCATAGCTCTGCGGAGCCAGGGCGCCTTTCTTGAAGGCAGCGGAATAAATCCCTACCCCAATCGGCTTCGTAAGGATCAGCCTATCGCCAGCGCGAGCCCCGTCATTGCGCCGGACGTTCTGCGGCCGGCAGGTGCCGATCACGGCAAGGCCATAGACAGGTTCGGGGCAATCGATCGAATGGCCGCCCGCAACCGGGATTCCGGCGGCCGCGCAAACCGCCTCGCCACCCTTCAGGATTTCGCGCACCACATCCACCGGCAGCTTGTCCAAGGGAACCCCGAGTATCGCCAGCGCCATAACCGGCTTGCCGCCCATGGCGTAGATATCGGAGATGGCATTGGTTGCGGCGATCCTGCCGAAATCGAAAGGATCGTCAACCATGGGCATGAAGAAATCGGTGGTGGCCAGAATGCAGGTATTCTCATCCAGTTGCCACACCGCGGCGTCGTCGCCCGTCTCGTTGCCGACGAGAAGCTGGCTGTAGGGCGTAGCTGCCGCCTTCCCCGCGAGAAGCTGCTGGAGAACCGAAGGTGCGAGTTTGCATCCGCAGCCTCCGCCGTGAGCCAGGCTGGTGAGGCGAGGCGTGGCAACGCTCATATCGTCTTCCTTTGAAGAGAGGGTGGAGACCGGCGGCTATGTGCTTTGCTTTGGGGCATCCCGGGAATACCGGTGAGCCTCGCCAGAAATGATTCCGGCGTTACAGGCGCAAACTGTGCGGGTGAGAGCAATGGGTGCTTTCGTCGGGCGCGTCTTTGGACAGCCCAGGGGGCGAGGGCAAGCGTATCCAGCTTGCCGTCATTTGATACGCCTATTCGTGAGCCCCGAAACTCGGGAGCGCCGCCAAGCTCCATCGCTGGAGGGTTATCTTTGCTTTTCGGAGGGAGGTCAATCCCCAATCGGGCTCCAAAAGCTAAACCAGTACTTTGAGCATTAAGTTGTGATAGAGACAGAATACACTGGCTAGGTTCAAGCCGGACTTTAAGGTGCCGCTCATTGTGATAATTACCTCTCTTATCGACGCGAAGCCGATTGACGTAACGCTAGCCACGGCCTAGTTTCCCGCAGACCCATCCTCGAAGATGGGGTTCTCCTTGAGAGTGAAAGCCCGGAGGAAGGAAGCGTCCATGAACATCGAAGTCTCCCGCCGTCATTTCATGAAAATGGCGGGGACAGGTGCGGCGGGGACGGCGTTGGGAGCATTCGGCTTTACGGCTGCGGAGGCGATGGTTGCCTCGCATGTAAGGCCCTTCAAGCTCGCGATGGCCACAGAGACCCGAAACACCTGCACCTATTGTTCGGTTGCGTGCGGCATTATTATGTATAGCCGCGGCGACATCAAAAAAGGCGAAAAGGCCCAGATCATCCACATCGAGGGCGACTCGGATCATCCAACCAACCGCGGAACGCTATGCCCGAAAGGCGCAGCCCTCCTCGACATGGTGCACGCCGAGACGCGCACGAAGTTCCCGCAAGTCCGTGAGCCCGGCTCCAAGGAATGGAAGCGGGTGTCCTGGGACGAGGCCCTCGACCGGATCGCGCGGCTCATGAAAGATGACCGCGACCGCAATTTCATCGCTACGAACAAAGACGGCGTCACGGTCAATCGCTGGACCACGACAGGCTTCCTGGCTGCATCGGCAACAACAAATGAAACGGCTTTTCTGACCTACAAGGTAGTCAGAGGCACCGGAATAGTGGCATTCGATAACCAGGCACGTGTTTGACACGGCCCGACGGTGGCCAGTTTGGCTCCGACGTACGGCCGTGGTGCAATGACGAATTCCTGGACCGACATTAAAAATACCGACCTTGTGGTGATTATGGGCGGCAATGCCGCCGAAGCGCACCCTTGCGGCTTTAAATGGGTGACGGAGGCCAAGGCCCATCGCGGCGCGAAGCTCATCGTTGTCGATCCCCGTTTCACACGCTCCGCATCGGTCGCCGACCACTACGCGCCGATCCGGCAAGGAACCGATATCGCCTTCCTCTTGGGCGTCATCAATCACTGCATCCAGAACGATAAGATCCAGTGGGAGTATGTGAAGGCGTTTACCAATGCCCCCTATATCGTAAAGGAGGGTTACGGCTTCCACGATGGCCTGTTCACGGGCTATGACGAGGCCAAGCGCGAGTACGACCGGTCCACTTGGAATTATGAGATGGGCGATGACGGCTTCGTCAAAGCCGATGACACGCTCAAGCATCCCCGCTGCGTCTGGAACCTTCTTAAAGAGCATGTGAAGATCTACACGCCTGAGCTGGTCTCGCGCATCTGTGGCACGCCGCAGGATAAGTATCTTAAAGTGTGTCAGATGATTGCTGAGACGTCAGCCCCGGACAAGGCGATGACGTCGATGTACGCGCTCGGCTGGACACAGCATTCAAAAGGCTCGCAGAACATCCGTTGCATGGCAATGCTGCAGTTGCTTCTCGGCAATATCGGCATACGCGGCGGCGGCATGAATGCGCTGCGCGGTCACTCCAATATTCAGGGGCTGACCGACCTTGGCCTGATGTCGAACCTCATTCCTGGGTATTTGACGCTGGGCACAGACAAGGAACCCGACTTTGCCTCCTATATCGGCAAGCGGGGCTTCAAGCCGGAACGGCCGAACCAGATGAGTTACTGGCAGAACTATAAGAAGTTCTTCGTCAGTTTCCAGAAATCGATGTTCGGCGCTGCGGCCACCGCGGAGAATGGCTGGGCCTATCACTATCTGCCGAAGCTCGATGTGCCGGCTTACGACCTCATGCGGGCCTTGGAGCTAATGCACAATGGCCAGATGAACGGTTACTTCTGCCAAGGCTTCAACCCGCTGATGTCGGCGCCCGATCGCGGCAAGGTGACGGCTGCGCTGTCCAAGCTGAAATTCCTCGTGAGCATGGACCCGCTGCAAACCGAAACGGCGCGATTCTGGGAAGATCACGGCGAATATAACGACGTCAAACCTGAGGAGATCAAGACAACCGTCTTCGAGCTGCCTGCCACCTGCTTCGCAGAGGACGAAGGCTCGCTCACGAACTCCGGGCGCTGGCTGCAATGGCACTGGGCGGGCGGCACACCGCCGGGGGAAGCGAAGTCCGACGTCTGGATCATGGCGCAGCTCTACAAGCGGCTGAAAGCGCTGTACCAGAAAGAGGGAGGCGCGTTCCCCGATCCAATCCTCAATATCACTTGGCCCTATCAGAATCCGGATGAGCCATCGCCGGCCGAGCTCGCCAAGGAGATCAACGGCTACGTCCTGACGGATGTGCCCGACCCGGCGGACCCAACCAAGCTCTTGCTTCAAAAGGGCAAGCAGGTGGCCAGCTTCGCCGTCTTGCGGGACGACGGCTCTACCGCCTGCGGCTGCTGGATCTATTCTGGCTGCTTCAACGAGGCCGGCAACAATATGGCCCGCCGCGATAACACGGATCCTGATAATACGGGCGCCTACCTCAAATGGGCCTTCTCCTGGCCGGTCAACCGCCGCATCCTTTACAACCGGGCCTCGGCGGACATTCATGGCAAGGCTTGGGATCCCAAGCGCAAGCTCATAGAATGGGACGGCGCCAAGTGGAGCGGCTACGATGTCCCCGATATCGCGCTCACGGCTAAACCAGAGCTGGTGCAACCCTTCATCATGAACACTGAAGGGACGGCGCGGTTATGGGTCAGAGGCATGATGAAGGACGGTCCGTTCCCCACCCATTACGAGCCGTTTGAGAGTCCTGTCGCAAACCTGATCGCGCCGAAAATCCACGGCAATCCGGCGTCGCGCGTCTTCAAAGGCGACATGGAAGCCTTCGGCAACGCCGATGAGTTCCCTTACGCCGCGACAAGCTATCGCCTGACCGAGCACTTCCACTTCTGGACGAAGCACTCGAAAATCAACGCGATCCTTCAGCCGGAGTTCTTCGTCGAAATTTCGGAAGAGCTCGCAAAGGAAAAGGGTATCCAGAGAGGCGGATGGGTGCGCGTTTGGTCCAAACGGGGCTCAGTCAAAGCCAAGGCGGTCGTGACGAAGCGTATCAAGCCGCTGCTGGTCGATGGCAAGACGGTGCACGTCGTAGGCATCCCCCTGCACTGGGGCTTTATGGGTGAGGCAAAGAAGGGGCTTGGCCCGAATACGCTAACGCCCACCGTCGGCGACGCGAATATGGAGACGCCGGAATATAAGGCGTTTCTGGTGAACATCGAACCCATTCACGCGCCAGTAGCGTAGAGGAGGCTGACGATGACAATATTCCAGCCCTTCGACATCGTTCGCACCTCGGTCAGGGAAACCGGAGCTCTGGAGCCGAACCGCGACGTTGAGGTTACAAAACTCATCGACGTCTCCAAATGCATCGGCTGCAAGGCATGCGAGTCTGCTTGCATGGAGTGGAATGACATGCGGCCGGCTGTTGGCGAGAACGCCGGGGTTTACGAAAACCCCGCCGATCTCACAACCAACATGTTCACGGTGATGCGCTTCACCGAGTGGGACAATCCCAAAACGGGCAACCTCGAATGGCTCATCCGCAAGGATGGCTGCATGCATTGCGAGGATCCGGCTTGCCTGAAAGCTTGTCCATCGCCTGGCGCGATCGTGCAATATGCAAACGGTATCGTGGACTTTTTGCACGGCACAATCGGCCGGGGAAGCGATCGGAACTGCCTTGGCACCGGTTATTGCGTAAAGGCGTGCCCGTTCAGCATCCCGCGCCTTTCACAGGAGAAGCGTCTTGCGTACAAGTGCACGCTATGTTCCGATAAGGTCGCAGTGGGCCAGGAACCCGCCTGCGCCAAGACTTGCCCCACAAAAGCAATCGTCTTCGGAACGAAAAAAGAGATGATTGCTCATGCAGAGACGCGGATCGCGGATTTGAAATCGCGCGGCTTCGATCAGGCCGGGCTTTACAATCCACAGGGGGTGGGCGGCACGCACGTCATGTATGTACTGCATCACGCGGATCAGCCGGAAATCTATGCCGGGTTGCCAGCGAATCCGGTTACCGCCACGCGGCTTGACGAAGCGTGGAAAGGATCTGCATATGCGGGCATGGCGATTGTCGCGCTGACCGCTGTGACGGGCATTCTTCATCAACTCTTTTCACGAAAATCAACGGACTAAGCGAAAAGACCTGGTAGAAGTCTGCAGTGCCCCGCGATTGAAGCTGGCTGCGTAACAAGGTAAGTTGCGGAAACGCAATATCCTCAGTCTGAGGTCTATAAATGAGCGAACTTGGTGCAGCCCAAGGTTTGACGAACATCGGAGAGGAAGCAAAGCCCAGTTTCGCAGTTTTCCAAGATCCCTCCACCCTCTTCCTGAACAGGTCGAAGCGTCTGCGCGAGCTCGCCTCTGGGCACATTCTCGAGGCCTATCTGAGCTTTGTTGCGCACGTAACAGAGGCTCAGCACACCATCCAAGCCGCTCTTCCGGCAGCGGTGCTTCCGCCAGCCAGCCAGATTCAGGAAGCGCTGGACGGCAGAATTCCACCTCTCTCACGCACGGCCCACGATCCAGGCGAAGCCGCTGAGCTGACGCTGCGGCGGCTGCTCGAAGCCTTGCAGCAAAGGGAAATACCCAAGGAAGCGAGCGCGGCAGTTGAATCCTTGGCCATGGCTTCGGGTGAAAAACTGCGTCAGCTGATGAGCAGCGCTCTTAAAGATGTGCCCGCAGAGAATGCCGCTGAACGCGTCCTAGTTCTTGCCAGCCTTCAAGTCGATTTTTCCCGGCTCGCGGCAAAAATGGCGGGGCTGGAAATACAACCTACCGCCGATGGTGCCTGCCCCGTCTGCGGCAGCGCTCCGATGGCGAGCATGGTGGTTGGCTGGCCCGAAGCTCATAACACGCGGTTTTGCAGCTGCTCGCTGTGCGGAACCCTATGGCATGTGGTTCGCGTCAAATGCGTGCTCTGCGGCTCAACCGAAGGTATTGGCTACCAGTCAATCGAAGGAAAGCCTGAAACGGTTAAAGCGGAAACCTGCGACAAGTGCGGACACTACGTGAAGATCCTCTATCAGGTGAAGGACCACAGGCTCGATCCGCTTGGCGACGACATCGCCTCGCTCGATCTCGACATGCTTCTCGCTGACGAAGGCTGGAAGCGCGGCGGCCAGAATCTGTTTCTCTTGGGTTATTGACGTGAGCGATAGCGCCAGCGCGCGTTCCAAAGGTCAGGTGCACTCTGCCGGCCGCACATTGCCATCGGTGGACAAGGTCTTGCGTTCGGACACCGGCCTCGTGATGACCGCGCGTTTCGGGCATGAAACGGCGGTGCGCGCCATTCGCCGCAGGCTCGGCCAGTTACGTGAGGCGGTTTCAGAGAAGGTTGCCTGCCCCGATGCGGCGGCGGTTGCTGCGGCCGCATTCCAGCTCGCCGAGCAGGAAGACGCCCCGAAAGTCCGGCGTGTGTTCAACCTGACCGGCACTGTCCTCCATACCAATCTTGGCCGCGCGATCCTGCCGGAAGCCGCCATTGAGGCTGCTGTCGAGGCCATGCGGCACCCTATTGCACTTGAATTCGATTTGGCATTCGGCTCCCGCGGCGAGCGCGACAGCCACGTGCGCGATCTCATTTGCGAGCTCACCGGCGCGGAGGATGCCTGTCTCGTCAACAACAACGCCGGGGCGGTATTGCTGACGCTCAACACCTTGTCAGAAGGCAAAGACGCCATCGTCTCGCGCGGCGAGCTGATCGAGATCGGCGGCTCATTCCGCTTGCCGGACATCATGGCCCGCGCGGGTGCCCGGCTTGCCGAAGTTGGCACGACGAATCGCACGCATTTGAAAGATTATGAGCAGGCGGTGAGCGCGAACGCCGGGCTGATCCTTAAGGCTCATACCTCGAATTATATCGTGCAAGGCTTCACGAAGTCAGTCCCCGCGCAAGAGCTGGCCGCGTTAGCCCGCGCGAAGGGGGTCCCCCTCGTGCACGATTTGGGGTCTGGCGCGCTGATCGATCTTGGCCGCTATGGCCTAAAGTCCGAACCCACGGCCGGCATGGCGCTCGCAGAAGGCGCGGATATTGTGACGTTCTCCGGCGATAAGCTGCTCGGCGGGCCGCAAGCCGGGATCATCGCCGGCCGCAAGGATCTGATCGCGAAGATTGCGCGCAATCCGATGAAGCGGGCGCTGCGCCTCGACAAAATACGTCTTGCCGCTCTTGAAGCCGTACTTAAGCTCTATCGCGATCCAGACCGTTTGCCGGAAACTCTGCCCGCGCTGCGGGCCTTCGTCCGCCCTCAATCCGATATAGCGGCAACCGCTTCACGCGTCCGGGATGCACTCGCTGCCGCGGCCTGCAATGCTTATTCGGTGCGGCTCGCGGAATGTGCGAGCCAGATCGGGTCCGGCTCGCTCCCGCTCGAGACATTGCCCAGCGCTGGCATCGCCATCGCGCCCGCTGAGCGCAAAAACTCGGGGCGCCGGCTTGAGCTGCTTGCATCGGCGCTGCGGGCACTGCCGATCCCTGTGATCGGGCGGATACGGGACGGCGAGCTTGTCCTCGATTTGCGGTGCCTGGACGATGAGCCGGCATTCCTCGGCCAACTCCATCACCTGCGCCTTGACGCCAATCCCAGCGCAATCGAAGGGGCGGGCTCGTGATCGTCGGCACCGCTGGGCACATCGATCACGGCAAGACCTCGCTGATCCGGAAGCTGACGGGAATCGACACGGATCGCCTCAAGGAAGAGAAGGCGCGCGGCATCTCGATCGACCTCGGTTTCGCCTACTGGCCGCGGCCAGGCGGGGCGATCGTTGGCTTTGTGGATGTTCCGGGGCATGAAGCGCTCGTGCACAACATGCTTGCTGGCGCGACGGGCATCGATTTCGTGATCCTCGTCGTTGCCGCCGATGACAGTGTCATGCCCCAGACTCGGGAGCATCTCGCGATCATGGACCTGCTCGGACTGGAGCGGGGTGTTGTCGCACTCACAAAGTGCGATCTTGTGGACGATAAGCGCCTCCTGGCTGTGAGCCGCGAGGTGGAAAGCTTGCTTGAGGATACCAGCCTTAAGGGAGCGGAAGTCATTCCCGTTTCAGCCGTTTCCGGTGCCGGGCTCGACGCTCTCGTAGCCCGCATCGATGCCGCCGTCGCCGCTTCAACTGTTCGGCCGCGCGAAGGCCGCTTCCGTCTCGCAGTGGATCGCTCCTTTACGCTCGCCGGGTATGGCCCCGCCGTCACCGGCACCGTACTCTCCGGCGCAGTTCGCGTCGGCGATCACGTTAGAGTAAGCCCAGCCGGTCTCGACGCGCGCGTCCGTTCGATCCACGCGCAGAACCAGCCCGTGGAGGAAGGTGAAGCGGGGCAACGCTGCGCTTTGGTTCTCAGCGGACCGCGCATCGGCAAGGAGGCTCTGCACCGCGGGGATATGGTGCTCGATGCTGTGCTGGATGCGCCCACGGCCCGCATCGATGCAAGCTTGCGTGTACTGCCTTCGGAGCGGAAACCGATAGGCCAATGGTTCCCGGTCAAAGTTCATCACGCCGCCGCGGAGGTTCCCGGCCGCATCGTCGTTCTGAGCGATGAACCTATCGTGCCGGGCGATACCGCTCTCGTACAGCTGGTGCTGGACCGGCCATTGGCAGCCGCGGCCGGCGACCGGTTCGTGCTTCGCGATACGAGTTCCAGCCGCACGGTTGGCGGCGGCACGTTTATCGACCTCAGGGCCCCGGTGCGGCGCCGCCGCACGCCCGAGCGCTTCGCAATGCTCGAAGCTCTGGCGGAGAAAGATCCCGTAGCCGCCTTGACCCGGATTCTCGACAGGCAGAACGGCTGGATAGACCTCGGGGTATTCCTGCGCGACCGGGCGATTGGCGAGGAGGGCGCGGCCGCCATCGTCGCGAAGCTGGGTCTTGTCTTTCTGCCGCTGCGCGGGGGCGCTGCCGTGATGCTCGGCCGGAGGTGGGAAGAGTTTCGCTTGGCGGTTCTTGAAACGCTCGACGCCTATCACGCCGCGAACCCGGATTTGCCGGGAATTGGTCTTGAGCAATTGCGCAAGGCTCTGAACCAGCCACTGCCTGCCCCTCTATTTGCCGCAGCGCTCAGGAAGCTTGCCGAAACCGGCGACGCCGCCCTCGATCGCATGTGGGTGCGCCGCCCCGGCCATTCCGTTAAATTCTCCGCGGAAGAAGAGCGGATAGTGGCAGCCATTCTCGTCCATTTGAGTGCGGAGCCTTACCGCCCTCCGCGCGTGCGCGATATCGCGGCGGCGATGTCTATCGCTGAAGAATCCGTGCGGCGTTTGTTGCGCATGTCCTCCCGGCGCGGCGAGGTCGAGGAACTGGCCCACGATCATTTCTTCGTGCGATCCGCAGTGGAGGCCATGGCGCGCGTTGCCATCGAGCTCGCAGAGCAAGCCCCCCAAGGTGCCTTCACTGCTGCTGAATTCCGCGACCGCCTTGGCAACGGCCGCAAGGTGGCGATCCAGATCCTCGAGTTCTTCGATCGCCATGGCTTCACAATCCGGCGGCAGGACTTGCGCCGGATAAACTCTGCCCGTATCGGTTTCTTTGCGCCGGAATCGATGCTTGCGGAGCACGGCGTTCAATCGAAGGGAGGAGTCCCGCTCCCGGTGGGGCGACCGGACTTCAAATCCGGGTGGGGCCGTCAGACGGTCCCAGGTGGGTTCGAACTCCCATCCTCCTCCGCCACCCGCTTCAGACGCACCGCGATGAATGCAGCCGCAGCGGCGCTGATCTCCCGGTTCGAAGACGTGCTTCGGTGGTCCAGATCTCTTTTTCGCAATACGGAATTTGTCTGTCATTACGCAACTCAAATTCCTCCGGCCGGGTTAGATAATCGTTACCCTATGGTTCAGGGGCTCGCGCTATGAAAAAGGATATTGTTTGCGTCGAGCCGTTCGGCTTGCCGGGCAGCCTTCAGTGGCCGGAGGGCGCCAGCGCTTTGGTAGTATTCGCTCATGGAAGCGGATCGGGCCGGCTCAGCCCTCGTAATAATAAGGTCGCGAATGCACTCAACGCCAGGGGGATGGCGACATTCTTGTTCGACCTCCTGCGCCCCGAGGAGGAAGCCGATCGCGCGAATGTCTTCGACATCCCGCTGCTTGCGGAGCGGCTCATAGCCGCGGCGGATTGGCTTGATCGGGAAAAGGACACCCAACGCTTGCACCTTGGCCTTTTCGGCGCGAGCACGGGTGCCGCAGCCGCCCTCATCGCCGCGGCTGAACTCGGGCGCAGGGTGGGAGCGGTCGTTTCGCGCGGAGGGCGTCCGGATCTGGCGTTGCAGGTTTTACCGAAGGTTCATGCTCCCACCCTTCTGATCGTTGGCGGCGCCGATACGGAAGTCCTCGCCTTGAATGAGCTCGCTTTTGAGCGTTTGGGAGGACCGAAGTCGCTAGAGGTTGTTCCAGGCGCAAGCCATCTCTTTAGCGAACCGGGAGCGCTGGAAGAAGTGATCGACGATGCGGCAAGGTGGTTCGAGCGCTATCTTGGCGGTGGCCGTGAGGAACGGAGATGATCTACAAGAACCGGTCCGATGCGGGAAGAAGGCTCGCCCGCGAACTTTCTCGATACAGGAGGGACGATCCAATAATTCTTGCCCTGCCAAGGGGTGGGGTGATCGTGGCCGCGGCGATCGCGCGCGCGTTCGATGCGCCCCTCGACCTTATTCTCGTTCGAAAGCTCGGCGTACCCTGGCAGCCCGAGCTTGCGATGGGGGCTGTCGTCGATGGCACGCGCCCTTATGTTGTCGTGAATGAAGACATTCTGGGACAACTCGATATGCCGGAAGAAGTTTTCGAGGAAATCTGCGAGCGCGAACTCGAAGAGATCGAACGCCGCCGTAGGCTTTACCTCAAGGACCGGCCGCGAGCGGACCTCGAAGACCGCGTTGCGATTGTGGTGGATGACGGCATCGCCACAGGCGCGACAACCCGCGCCGCCCTTAAGGCCGTTCGCAAACGCATGCCGCGATGGCTTGTGCTTGCGGTGCCGGTCGCACCTGTGAGCACGCTGGAAAAGCTGCGCGGCGAGGCAGATGACGTTGTGTGCCCCGAAAGCCCTGAGCCCTTCTATTCAATCGGGTCCTTCTACGAAGATTTTCACCAGGTCAGCGATAGCGAGGTGATCGACACTTTATCCGAAGTGCGGGCGCCGCCTGTGTTAAGAACGAAAGAGGCGAAGCAGCAGACCAACATTGGTTAAGCGAATCAGGCAGATCGGCAACAGACAAGATTCACCCACAGGATTCACACAGTGTTCTCGCAACCAGGCATTTTTTCAGGTGACATTTCCGCCGGGATAGCGCCATATAGACGCAAGCAACGTAGGTGTTGCAGAGGTTCCTAATCACCTGGTTTCAAATGCCAGGCTGGTTGGAACAGAACGCTCGACGATTTGTTTTGCGTCCGTCGGGCGATTTTGTTGTCGCTTTTTTAGAACGATCCACATCATAATTGCCGCTTAAGTAAGGGAGAGCCGCTAGGCTCGATCATCAATTTGCCTTGATCGGGGATGACCTTCTTGCGCGTGGACGCGAATTCACATTCAGATTATCATAACGCGATGAGCAACGTGACGAGCCGGAACGATAAGTATCGCTGTGTCCGTATGGAAGGCTTTTGCCGCGGGTTAGTCTATTTGGTTTTCGCGGCGCTGCCGCTATGCGGTCTCATGCTCTTTTTCGAGATCACAAGGCCTGCGCACTTCAACAGCAACGGCTTTATTACCACCAAGCTTTCAAGCTTAGCGCCCGTCAATGTCACCCAGATATCGTGGCCGCTCCGGCGTCACGCCGTTCCCCAACTCAGGGGCGTAAGCGCCGAATTGCGCGAAACAAGACCTCGAGATGCCAACGTCTTTAGCGTAAGCGATGCGGAACTTGCCTTTGCCAGCGCAACCGATGCAAGCCTCAAAGCCGGCTTTCAAACCGAGTTCGTCACCAAAGAGCATCGCCGGATCGCGATTCGGATTATCCGGCGCGAGCCCATTATGGATCGGGCCATGCCCGACAACGCACAGCTGAGGGACATCGTGCCCGCTTCCACCGCCAACACGGTAACTTTCGCCTGGGGCTCATGGCTTTATGTCGCCCAAGTGGAAGACAAGGGAATTGAGCCGCAGGTTGTGGTTCAAGAAATCCTCTAAGCCGCAGCGGGCGCGCTGCCCATAAGTCCGACATAGAAGGCAAGTTCGCGTTCCAGGCATGTGCGGATCGTATCCGCTCGCCGGAAACCATGTGCTTCGCCGGCGAACTCGTGATATTCGACGGGCACGCCCTTGGCCCGCAGCGCCTCCGCAATCGCGATCGATTGATCCTTTGGGACCACGTTATCGTCCGCGCCCTGGAACAGGATGAGTGGCGTTGAGATACGCTCGATGTGCTGAATGGGGGACCTTTCCCGATACACCGCCTCGTTCTCTTCCAGGGAAGCTCCGAGCAGTGCTTGCTGATAGCCTTGCTCGAATTTGTGCGTGGTTTTTTGCAAGGCAATGAGATCCGAAACTCCATAATAGCTCGCGGCGCCACGGAATAGCTTCGCCGCCGCGATTGCCATCAGCACGGTGTAACCGCCGGCGCTGCCTCCCGTGACGAAAATTGCGCGCGCGTCGGCCAGCCCCGCTTCTGCGGCGAAACGGGCGGCGGAGGCCGTATCCTCAACGTCCGCAATCCCCCAGTTTCCCTTAAGCCGCTCGCGATAAGCGCGCCCATAACCTGTGCTGCCGGCATAGTCGAGGTCGAGCCAGGCAAAACCCCGGGAGGTGAAGAACAGCGTTCGCGGTTTGAGCCCGCGCGCAGCCGCGCTCGTGGGACCGCCGTGCAGGCTGATGATGAGCGGCGGAGGAGCGCCCTCGGGGCCGTGCGCCAATGGGTTTTGAGGCGGGTAGAGCAAGCCGAAGACAGGACCTTCGCGGCTTGGGATTTCGAGGCGGCTTGGGCGTGAAATGTAGCGCGCATCGATGGCAGCAGCGCTGCTCCGGCGCAGAATAACCGGCTTGGCTTCTGTGGTCGCAACGCCCGGATCGAGGGCGATACAAAGCGGCTCATCGTCCTTCAATCCCGCAAAAGCAATGCCGGCATCCCCCGCCGAGATGGTATGCACGGCGCTGAAGCCGGTTTCCCGCGAGGAGACGTTTGCCCGCCCCAGCTCAGCAATTACAGCGCCGGCCTCCCCATTCCTCACAAAAGTGCAGTAAGCCTTATCGGCCGCGAGCAGCGCAAAGCTTGCCGCGTTTAAGCTCCAAAGCGGCATGGAGAGATCCGCATCGAGATGCGTAACCTTCTTGGGCGCGGAACCTGGCTGCCATGCGTATAGGTTTCCGAGGCCATCCACATCCCAAACGAAGTAGAGCGTGCCGTCCGATCCCCATTCGGGCTGAAAGCAGGCGCTGCCGTTGCCGCCAGCGATAGAGACGGGCTCCGCCAAGCGCCCATCATCCCTTATGTCTGCGACAAAAAGCCGTGCAGCGTCCCAGGGCATTGAAGGAAGGTTCCATGCGAGAAAGGCAAGCCGGCGCCCGTCCGGGCTCAAACGGGGGCTCGCGTAGAAATCTTGCCCCCCAAGCAGAGTTTCCGCTGTCGCATACGTATCGCCCGCTGGGATCGTCCAAAGCGCATTCTGTGGCAGGGTCCCATGCCCAAGGCCATGGGTCTCGCCAACCGCGATTAATCGCTTGCGCGGGCCGTCCCAAGCGAAGTCCGCGAAGCGGGTGGCTGCTAAATCTGTGAGGCGCTGGACCTCCGGCGGACCGTCGCCGGCCGCCAAGCCCATCCCGTAGACGTCCTGATCGGCGTCGTTCACGAAAAAAAGCCTGCGCGCGGCAATATGGAATTCGCCTCCACCATATTCGTGCACCCTGGAGCGCGCCGAATAAGGCGGCGGCAGCAGCTCCCTCAAACCGCCCTCTTTGCTCCAGCACATGACAGGCGCGCGGCCCTTGCCGGCGGGGCGGCTTTCGCTCCAATAGACGGCGTTGCCGTACACTTGCACGCGCCCGAAGCGCAGGGCCCCCTCAGCCACCGAGGCGGATGGGATCGGAGACGGCCAATGCCCGAATGCAAATAGTTTGCTCTCCATGATTGGGTCCAACTTCTCCTGTTATGTCCCGGCGAAGCCTACGGCCGGTGACGGCGCGGATATTGGATAGTGGGGTCCAAATTGCTTTCTTTGCAAGACTTCCAGCCGCTTAAACCGGCTGAAGAAAAATTATTGGATGCCGCTCTGATCGGTAAGCAGTGCTCTTTCGAGCGAACCCGCCCGGAGGCCCCCACGCAAGCAAACGAGATCAGGGCAGATTTTCTCCGCTTTCTGGCTCTCGGGGGTGAGAAAAGAACCGCCGTTCACGAAAGCGGATTGAAGGTACAGGGCGCTTTCGTCGACGGTTCCATCGCTCTCGATGGTGCAACGAAAGTCAGGCCCCTATGGATCCAAGACTGTACCATTACCGGAGAATTCAGTTTTTCGGATGCTGAAACCAAAGTCGTCAGCCTTGACGGCACTATCGTTTCGGGAATCCGGGGAGACGGTGTGAGGGTCGATGGCAGCTTGTTGCTTCGCCGCACTATCATTGAAGGCAGCCTGCAGCTTTTCGGTGCGGAGATTTCTGGCACGCTTTCCTGTGCCGGATGCATCATCGAAGGGAGGCGCTGGCGTACCCAGCGTCTTGCCGCCGATCTGGCGACGGTGAAGGTCCGCGGAAACGTCGAGTTCCGGAGCGGATTCAAGGCAAACGGCCTTATACAGCTTGATGATTCCGAAATCGGCGGCACCTTCGATTGCTCCGAGGGAAAATTTTTCGCCGGCTTCGACGACACCCTGCCGGAGCCGGCAGGCCGCTGGGAACGTACCGCGCGCCGCGCGCTTAAGGCTCATCGATTGGACATCAATGGCAGTCTCTACCTCAGAGATTGCGAAGCGGATGGCGAGCTATCCTTTTCCGGTGCGCGGATTGGCGGCGATATCGATTGCCGCAACGGCCAGTTTCACAGCGCCGGCAATGGCGACAGCACCGCTTTGCGATTCACGCGCGTTGAAGCCGCGGGCAATATTTATCTCTCGGCCGGTTTCGAGGCGAAGGGCAAGGTGCAGCTCAATGGCATTATCGCCCGTGGGAATATCGACTTACGCGGCGGCACATTCACGGTGCCGCACTCGGCCTCTCACGACGCCGCCGCTCCTGGTGAAGCGTTCTCGGAGGACGCGGTTTCCCTTGTGAATGCCAAGGTCAACGGTGCCCTTATGATGGCTCCCATCGACGGGAGGGAAGAGCCTGCCGCGTTCATCAAGGGTTCGCTCGATCTCAAGAGCGCGCACGTCCAAGTGCTTTTGGATAGCCCGGAGGCTTGGCCCCAAGACTCCAAGGTAAACGGTCTCAGGAACGTCATTCACCTGGACGGCTTCACCTATGAGCGCTTTGCGGGCAACGCCCCGGTCGAAGCGTCGGTTCGCAAGACCTGGCTCAAGCGCCAGCCGCCGGCTCATATTGGGCACGACTTCAAGCCCCAGCCCTTCGAGCAGCTCATTAAAGTGCTCAAAGCCATGGGGCACCCAGAGGAAGCGCGCCGGTTTGCCATCGAACGGCAGGGCTTTCTTATCCGCCGGCGGCTCGGAAATTGGCGATGCGGATGGCGCGGGTTCCTTGGCGCTTTGGGCGCGCTGATTTGGGCCTTAACCGGCGGACTGCTTATCGGCCACGGCTACCGGCCCTTGCGCGTTCTTTTCATTATGGGAGCGGTCGGGCTTGCCTGCGGATATTACTTCGACCTCGCTGCGGATCAGGGCGTTTTCGCGCCGCGCGATTCCCAAGTTTTCCTTTCCGAGCAGTTCAAGGATTGCCTGCCTGAGGCCCAGGGAAACTGGATCAGATGCGCGGTCATAGCCGGGAAGAAGTTCGCGGAGTATCCCGAATTCAATCCATGGGTCTATTCGTTCAATGTGCTCCTTCCGGTCGTCGATCTGCAGCAGGAGAAAAGCTGGGTGCCTATGCAGAAGGCAGTGAGTTTGAAGCTCGGCGCACAAACCGTCACCATTCCAGGCTGGGGCACCAATGCCCTCGTTCTCGCCGAACTTGTGTTTGGCTGGGTTGCCAGCTTGCTCGCTGTCGCCGCTTTCTCCGGCCTGGTAAAGACCGAGTGACGCCGCTTCCGGTGGAACCAGGAATGTAAGCGAAACGCGAAAAAACGCGTGTTTTGGCGGCGGCAAGTGAAATGGAGACGCGGGCCTGGCCCTCCACATCTTCCGCGACGGGCCGGCGCAAGCCAGCGCACTGACGCAAAGGGTCTAACGCATTGAGATTGCGCACTTTGTCGCACTAGGAAAACTCATCATTCCATTGACACCTATTCCATTATGATATTCGAATATGTCTATGCTAATCAAGACGTGGCGAACTAACTGAGCAACGGCCCGAGTCCTGGAATAGCAACGAAAAGAACGGAAGTTTCGCGGCATTGCCTTCGGCTACGGAGCAACCAATAAAAAAGCGCAGAAGGCCAAAGACCGAAGATTAACGGCCCTCCTGAGGAGGCCAATTTGGGAGTTACAATTATGCATAAGTTTATCAAAGGCGCAGCGGTCACGTGCCTTCTCGGCATCAGCGCCGTGGCACTTACTTCCGGCAGCGCCAGCGCCTGGGGTCCATGGGACAACGGCGGCTGGGGTAACAATGGCTGGGGCAATGGCAATGGCACCGGCAACGGCAGCGGCAGCTTCAATTTCGGCATGAGCGGCAATGGCGGCGCCAACGGCGGCGGCTGGGGTAACAATGGCTGGAACAACGGCTGGGGTGGCCCGGGCTACGGCTACGGCCCTGGTTACGGTTATCCGGGCGGCGGTTACGGCCCTGGTTATGGTTACGGCCCCGCCGGCTACGGCCCTGGCTATCCGGCCGGCCCCTACGGCTACGCTCCTGTAGCGCCGGCGGCCCCTCAGGCCCCTGCTCAGGCCCCGAAGTAGTCTGAACACAAGAATCCGCGGGAGCTGGAATACGGCTCCCGCGCCGCCCTTCATAGAGTAGCGCCTACTAAGAGGCCGGAGCCGGCTCAGTGGTGCGACGCGGCCATGAAGCGGCCTGCTAGACTTCGCATGAGCGCTATTCGGCTGCCGCACGCTCCGCCGGCGCCGCAGGCTCGTAATTGAGGATCGGCGCCAGCCAGCGCTCGGCCTCGGCAATGGTCCAGCCCTTGCGCTGCGCATAATCCTCGACCTGGTCCCGCTCAATTTTGCCAACGCCGAAGTAATGGCTCTTTGGGTGCGAGAGGTAGAGGCCCGATACCGAAGCCGCAGGGATCATGGCAAAGCTTTCGGTAAGCTGGATGCCGGTTGCATCTTCGGCCTGGAGAAGCTTGAACAGCGTTGCCTTTTCCGTGTGGTCGGGCTGAGCCGGATAGCCGGGCGCGGGCCGGATGCCGCGGTAAGCCTCCGCAATCAGCTCCGCATTCGTGAGCGTTTCATCCTTCGCATAGCCCCAGAACTCACGGCGCACCCGGGCATGCAGATGTTCGGCAAAGGCTTCGGCGAGCCGGTCGGCAAGCGCCTTCACCATGATCTTGGAATAGTCGTCATGGGAGCGTGCAAAGCGCTTGGCGAGCGCCTCCTCGCCGATGCCGGCCGTCACCGCAAATCCTCCGGCATAATCGGCGACGCCGCTTTCCGCAGGCGCGACGAAATCGGCGAGTGCTGTGCTGGCGCGTCCGCTTTCGCGTGCGATCTGCTGACGCAGCGTGTAAAGCGTCGCGACAGGAGACTGGCGGTCTTCATCGGCGAACAGCGCGATATCGTCGCCGCCGATAGAGTTGGCAGGCCAAAAGCCGATGACGCCGTTTGCGGTGAGCCATCGCTCCTCAACAATCCGGCGCAGCATCGCTTGCGCATCGTCATAAAGCGCGGAAGCTGCGTTACCGTAGCGGCTATCGGAAAGAATGCCGGGAAATGTGCCCTTCATTTCCCACGCTGAAAAGAAGGGTGTCCAATCGATATGAGGGATGAGGGCGGCAAGATCGTAATTCCGGAAGGCTCGCGTGCCGGTGAAACTTGGCTTTGGCGGCTGGTAATTTTTCCAGTCGAGTTTAAGCTTGTTCGCACGGGCCGCGGCGAGGCTCATCCGGGCCTTGGCCGCCCGTCCGCGCGAATGGGCCGCCGAGACTTCGCGATAGGTTCCGCGAATTTGTGCGGTATAGGCGTCGCGGCCTTCGCCGAGGAGGCTCGAGACCACGCCAACGGCCCTGCTTGCGTCGGTGACATAAATGGCCTGGTTGCGCCGGTACTCCGGGCTGATCTTGACGGCGGTGTGAACCTGGCTTGTGGTTGCCCCGCCGATCAGGAGCGGCACATCGAAGCCCTGGCGCTCCATTTCCGAGGCAACGAAAACCATCTCGTCCAGGCTCGGGGTAATCAAGCCCGAAAGGCCGATGATGTCGGCTTTCACCTCTTTCGCCTTGTCGAGAATCACCTGCGGCGGCACCATGACGCCGATGTCGATCACTTCGTAATTATTGCATTGAAGCACAACGCCGACGATGTTCTTGCCGATGTCGTGAACGTCGCCCTTGACTGTTGCGAGCAGGATGCGGCCCGCAGCCCGGGCGCCTTCAAGCCCGCTTTCGTGCTTCTCCGCCTCCATGAACGGCATCAGATAGGCGACCGACTTTTTCATCACGCGCGCCGACTTCACGACCTGGGGCAGAAACATCTTGCCTGCGCCGAAGAGGTCGCCAACCACGTTCATGCCGTCCATCAGCGGGCCTTCGATCACGTGCAAGGGCCTTGCAGCCAATGCCCGCGCTTCCTCCGTGTCCGCCTCGACGTAGTCCGCGATGCCGTGGACCAGCGCGTGTTTAAGCCGTTCGGCGACCGGCCGCTCGCGCCAGGAAAGATCGGCCGCCTGCTTTTTGGCGAGCCCGCCCTTGAAACGGTCCGCCGCTTCGAGCAGGCGGTCCGTCGCGTCAGGGCGGCGGTTCAAGACCACATCCTCGCAACGCTCGCGAAGCTCGGGATCGAGATCGTCATAGACGCCGAGCTGGCCGGCATTCACGATGCCCATGTCCATGCCTGCGGCGATGGCGTGGTACAGAAAGACCGTGTGCATGGCCTGCCGCACGAGCTCGTTGCCGCGGAAGGCAAAGGAAAGGTTCGAAACGCCGCCCGAGACATGCGCATGCGGCAGCTCCGCCCGGATCCGTCGCGCAGCTTCGATGTAATCCACGGCGTAATTGTTGTGCTCCTCGATCCCGGTCGCGACCGCAAAAACATTGGGGTCGAAGACGATGTCTTCAGGCGCGAAGCCAATGCGCTCCGTAAGAAGCCTATAGGCGCGCTGACAGATGGCGAATTTCCGTCCCGCCGTATCGGCCTGGCCGGCCTCGTCGAAGGCCATCACCACGGCAGCGGCGCCGTAGCGTAGGATGCGCCGGGCATGGTCGAGGAAGGGGGCTTCGCCTTCCTTCAAGCTGATCGAGTTGACGATGGGCTTGCCCTGCACGCATTTGAGCCCGGCCTCGATCACGGGCCATTTCGAGGAATCGATCATCACGGGAACACGGGCAATATCGGGCTCGGCGGCGATGAGATGGAGGAAGGTTGTCATCGCCTTCTCAGAATCGAGAAGGCCCTCGTCCATGTTCACGTCGAGTACGTTCGCGCCGCTCTCGATCTGCTCGCGCGCCACGCCAAGCGCTGCGTCGTAGTCGCCAGCCTCGATGAGCTTGCGGAACTTGGCCGAGCCGGTCACATTGGTCCGCTCGCCCACCATAATGAATTGCTGGCCTGTGCCTGTCATGCCTCAACCGGTCCCGCGCGAGATGCGCCTTTGCCCTGCACCTTGGTGGCCAAGGCGCGAAGTTTCAAGGAAAATCCCTTGCTCAAGCGAGCGGCGTCAAGCGCAGGGCTTTGCGTTGCAGCAGCCTTTGCCGCCGCCCTCGCGTTCAATTTGAATGGGCGGGCAGGGGACGTCGCCATAGGAGCAGAATACGCAGCAATCGCCTTTTTTCGGCTTCATCTCCGACCCACAGCCTTTGCACGCATAAAAATACTGGCACGCATCGGTTGGCATCGTTTCAATCGAACGGAAGCCGCAGGCTGGGCAGGTAATCGCCGATTGCAGTTGAACCATCTAGTCAGCCTTTTCCAATGGGATTCCCGTTCCTCCCTCGTCGCAGCTCGGCTTTGGAACTGGATCGGCATTGAAGGAACCGATACGCGTCATGCCGGAAACGCTAAAGGCGCTACCCGGGATCGTCACAAACGCCCTAGCCTGTCCGATCTCGGATAGCCGCAAAGCGGCTTCCGGGATGACGATGTTTCCATCAAAAACGATCCCTCTCTAACGCAGCGGGCTTTGATCCGGCTCATGCAGGCCAGGCGCGTGAACCTTGTTGAACTCGATGTGATTGAGCGCACGGAGCTTGGCTATGGTTGCAAAGTCGCGGTCGTTATGAACAAGGGGCATCTCGTGGCGTAAAGCTATTTCCGCGATGCAGCAGTCGATCACGCTTCTGACCGTGAGGCCGCGCCGGCGCAAATCGAAATAAAGCCGGGCTGCGTTGGTCCAGCTCTCTTCCTCCATCTCGAGATAGTCTTGATCGGCGAGGTAATCCGAAAGCTTGAGCCATTCCTTCTCGTCGCGGGCGCCCTGCAACAGCTCAACTTGCGTAAAGCGCGTCAAGTAATAGTCGCGTCCCTCGAGAAGCTCGCGCAGGGCATCGGTCACCACGCCCGTACGATCCTTGAACAGCGCGACAAGCACGCTTGTGTCAATCAGCATCGTAGCGGGTATGCCGCAAAGCCTTGTGATCGTAACGGTCTTCGAACGCGATCTTACCCGCCAGGTCGAAGAGATCTTTTTTCTTTTTCACTTTCAAGAACTCTGCCAGGGCAAGATGCACGGCTTCCTTTTTCGTTTTCACGTTCGCCACCCTCATGACCTCGCCAATCAGCGCATCGTCGATATCGATATTCGTTCGCATTCGAGCTTTTCCTATGCTTTGTGTACGATACACAACTCCATACACAAAGCAAGTCTCAGAGTTACGCAGCGCCGAAGATTTCTACGAGGCGGCCGCAAAGCCAGAATTCGCCCTCGACGATCATGCCTGGGGCCAAGGCTTGCGGCAGAACGGCATCGTCAGCGACGAGGTCGAATGTGCCGCCTGCGGTGCCGATAAGCGCCCAGGTGAACTCCTGCTGTGTCTCTGGATTGCGGCGGCGCTCGGTTTTCTGCACCTCCCCGGTGAGGAAGGCGCGGGCTGGCGCGCGGAAATCTTCGGCTTCGGGGTCCAGGAAGACGATATCGCCGGAGCTGCCGCCGCCCAGGAAAAGCCCGCTTGCCAGAAAAGAGCGCGGCGTGAACTTCACGCTTTTATCCGCCTGGGAGGCCTGAAACGCCGCCTCGTTTTCGAACAGCGCGAGTTCATGGGGGAACGCTACGATCTGCGCAATCGCCATGAAGGGCACGGCCTTGCCCGCGAACCGGGCGAAATCCACCACGTCGATCAACGCGATCGTGGGTCCGAGCTCGACATAGAAGGCGCCCTCGAACAGATTGTCGCTCGGGCGCTGGCGCATCGCGCGGACCCGGATCGGCGTGCTGCCTTCGCCTTCGAAGAAGGGGGTAATGCCCACGGCGACGTAGGGATCGGCATCCAGCTCCGCCGGCTCGGCCGCCTTTTGCATATGAACCCAAAGCTCAGGCCCGGCTTGCGTGTGCAGCCGGTGATAATAACCGAATGGGCAAGGCTGCTTTTCGCCGCCCTTCTCCAAAAGGCCGGTCACCAGCGCGGATAGCGCTTCCGCCGAACTCGCTCTATAGCCAATGACGCTGAAGTGATCCGCCATCACTCTGCACGCTCCCTAAAATACCCGCACGCGGCTCTTCAGTCTTGGTGTCTAAAGCTGCGACAAACGTTCAAGCTGAGCGCAAATTTCCTGGCCCATGCCCGCCGTAGAAACCTTGGTCATGCCGTCTTGCATGATATCTGCGGTTCTCAGCCCCTTAGCGAGAGCCCCCGCAATGGCCGAATCCAACAAGTCTGCCTCAGCCGTCATTCCGAACGAGTACCGGAGCGCCATTCCGAAGCTTGCGATGGTGGCGATCGGATTGGCGATGCCCTGCCCCGCTATATCGGGCGCGCTGCCATGGACGGGCTCGTAAAGGGCCGCCCGGCGTCCGCTCGCGTCCTTTGCGCCGAGAGAGGCCGAGGGAAGCATGCCGAGCGAGCCTGTGGCCATCGCCGCCTGGTCCGACAGGATATCGCCGAACAGATTATCGGTGACGATCACGTCGAACTGCTTGGGCCAGCGCACGAGTTGCATCGCGCAATTGTCGGCGAGAATGTGCGTCAACTCGATGTCCGGATATTCGGCAGCATGAACGCGGCTGACAACCGCGTTCCAAAGCACGCCCGTCTTCATGACATTGCGCTTTTCGGCGGAGGCCACGCGCTTTTTGCGCGCCCTGGCCAGATCGAAAGCCACGCGCGCGATGCGCTCGATCTCGTGCCCGGTATAAACCTGCGTATCGACGGCGCGCTTCTCACCGCTTTCGAGCGTCACGATTTCTTTAGGCTCGCCGAAATAGACGCCGCCCGTCAATTCGCGGACGATCATGATGTCGAGGCCTTCCACAACCTCTCGCTTAAGGCTAGAGGCTTCGGTTAGCGCAGGATAGCAGATGGCTGGTCTGAGATTGGCAAACAGCTCCAGATCCTTGCGGAGGCGAAGAAGCCCCGCCTCGGGACGCTGCGCATAGGGCACCTTGTCCCATTTCGGGCCGCCGACGGCGCCGAGCAGAACCGCGTCCGCAGCCTTGGCCTTTGCCATAGCCGCGTCTGAAATCGCCTCGCCATGTGCATCGTAAGCGCAGCCGCCCACGAGGTCTTCGCTCAGCTCGAATTTGGCGCGGCCGGCTTGTTCGAGCCAGGCAATGACGCGTTTCACTTCGGCCACGACCTCTGGGCCGATACCGTCGCCGGGAAGAAGGAGCAGATTTTTTGTTGTCATGTACGGAAACAGAGCCAGCGCAGGTTAGAGAGTTACATGGAACGCCAGCGGTGCCACTGGTCCGGGATCTTAAGACTTAAAACACACGCTGTGCCGCTAATCACGGGCTTTGTGACAATTCTGCACAGTTTTGTGTGGAATTAGAGCCACTGGGGGGTCGCGCCGTCAGCGAAAGCGTGCCGGCGGCTGCGGATTGTTGGCCGGGTTCGAGTCGTACTTGTGCATCCGCCCGATCACCTTCCCGCCAACGAGCGGCTGCAAATCCTTTTCCAGGGCATCCGCTTTTTCTTTTTCATAGACCTCCTCGCCCTCCACGTAGAGCGTGAAGGATTTGAGATATTTTTCTTTCTTTGCAGGGTTCTCGATTGTGGCCTTGGTCCACTTATAAAGCGGATCGTTCAAGGCGCCTTGCTCTTCGGCGGCGGAGACATAGTCCGAAAAGGCATCGAACTGACATTTCATCGCTGCATGGTGCTTGGCCAATATATCCGGCAGCGGCTTCAGCGCCGCCGAGCCGGGGTCTTTCCGGGCGGTTTCAGCGAACTCCTCCTCAATATCGACCCGTATCTGGTACTTCCATGCATCGCTCATGCCCTTGCTCCTTGGTTCTCGCTCCCGGCCCGATCTTCCGTCTGCAATGGAGGCCGGGCTTTTTCGTTCCATATTGCGCCCGGCAAAGCGGCCTGGGGCATTGCCCGGAATTTCAACGTGAAGATACACCCCCCGCTCCGCGGATTGCTAATGTTTATCTCGCCGCGATGAGCGTCCATGATGCGCTTCACGATGGACAGCCCCAAGCCTGCTCCAGACGAGCCCGTGCGGTCCTTTCGCCAAAACCGCTGAAAAATGTCGACGCGCTCGGACATGGGAATTCCTGGCCCTTGATCTGCGACCGAGACGATGCCCTCCGGCCTGACCGCGATCGTCACCGTGCTTCCTTCTGGTGTGTGCCGGATCGCGTTCTCGGCCAGATTGCGCACTGCCCGGAAAAGCACCTCCGGATTGCCATTTATGGGCACTGGCGCTTCGGGAGCCTCAAGCAGGATCTGCTTGCGCTCCGAAACCGCAAGCGGGGCGACGAATTCCGCAACTTCCACGCACACCGCTCCAAGGTCCACGGCCTCTTGCGGGCCTACAGCAAATGCCTCCAGCTCAGCGATGTCCAGCAGCTGGCTCACGATCCTCTTCATGCGCGCGATGTCGCGGCTAAGCTCTTTTGCAATCTTCTTGTCGGGTATCGTATCGATCCTCGCCTGAAGGATCGATAAGGGCGTGCGCAACTCGTGGGCGGCGTCGGCCGTGAAGTCCCGCTGGACGTGGAAGCCGCGCTCAAGCCGGTCCAGCGCCTGGTTGATGGTATGGACCAGCGGCGTAATCTCTTGCGGCATCGCCTCCAGGGGAAGCCGCACATCGGTGCGGTCGGGGCCGATCTTCTCCGCCATTTCCGACGCTTTCAAAAGCGGACTCAAGGCCCGCCGGAAAATGCTGACGTCGATAACCAAGAGCGAGAGAAGAATGGGAATGGTGATCCAGCCTACGCGGCCGAAAAATTCCGCAACGATATCGTCGATCAGTACGTCGCGGTGCTGCAGGTCCTGCGCAACCTGCACCCAGACCGTGCGGTCCCCGACCTTAACCGGAATGCTTGCTCCGGAGAGCAACGCATCCTGATGCTTGGTTTCAAGATACTCGGGATAAGAGCCGCGCTCCGTGGTGTTGAAGACCGGCTTGCTGCCATGGAGCGAGGAATAGAGCACACGCCCTGAAGCATCGACGACGGAATATACATAGCGGCCATAGGCTGCGGAGAAGAGCGTCGCCAGTTCCGGCGGCAAATGCAGCTCGATGCTGGCATCCGGCTCCTGAGACAAATAGCGCGTGATGAGTTCCGCGTTCTCGCGGAAGGCTCTGTGTTGCAAATCCTCCGCCGTGGACCGCAGCAGCAAATAAAGCGCAAGCGGCATGAACACCGAAGTGATCGAGATCGCGATGACATGGAGGAAGATGATGCGCCGGGTAATCGACTTGAACAGAAACATTGCGCCTTTCCCGGTTAGCTACGCCGCCGTAATCAGATAGCCGACGCCCCTGATTGTATGGATCGCAGCGCCGGCGCCAAGATCCTGAAGGCTCTTGCGCAGGCGGTGCACGTAAACCTCGACTGCGTTCGATCCCACATCGCCCGAAAGCCCGAATATTTGATCTTCGACGACACGTTTTGAAACGACATGCCCGCTGCGGCGCAGCAAGATCTCCAAAACGGCAAGCTCCCTTGCCGAAAGCATATGAGGCTTGCCGCCAATGAAAAGCTGGCGGCCTACCGTGTCGAACACGAGATTGCCAAGCTCGAGCGAGCGGCCGAGCAAATGTCCGGGGCGGCGGAGCAGGGCTTCAAGGCGAGCGACAAGTTCCTCCACCGCGAAGGGCTTTACGAGATAATCGTCCGCTCCTGCCCTCAGGCCCGTGACCCGGTCGTTCACGCCATCCCTCGCCGTGAGGATCAGCACGGGCACGGTGTTCTGGCGCGTTCTTAGCGTGCGAAGCACAGTAAGGCCGTCCTCGTCGGGAAGGCCCAGATCGAGGATCACCGCGGCGTAATGCGTGGAGCCCAGAACGCTCAGCGCGTCAGCGGCTGTCGTCACGGCATCTGCGTCGATACCCGATCCACCGAGGCTTTTGACCAGAAGCTTGGAAAGCTCCTCATTGTCTTCCACAAGCAGAAGCCGCATCGCAGCACCCAGCGTCCCAGCGTATCCATTGCCCAACTTCCCATATAGGCGGAAAGTCCCGAAAGGCAAAAGAGATAGCTCCGGCAAAGCCGCAAAAGAAGGAAGCGCTTTCCATTTATCCGGGGATTTGTGCTAAGAGATGGGGCAAGCTTGGGGTTATACCTGATCCGCTTGATCGCTTCGCCGACCGCTGGCGCGTCATCCCGGAAACGCCTAAGGCGTTATCCGGGATCGTTACGAACTTAGGCCGGCGTTTTTTACGATCCCGGATAAACGCTAGAGCGTTTTCCGGCATGACGGTAGCGGCCGCAAGCCGTTCTCAGGATGACGCCCGGGAAGCATTCAGCCGGAGTTCCTATGAAAGCGTGCTGTGCTCATATCCCTGCGGAAGGCTGGAGGCTGCCATGACCGAAAGCTCAGATCCGGTTGACCGTTTCTACCATTACATGCTGGCGAAACAAACAGGCGGCGTTTCTCCGGCTTCGCTTTGGCTGGCGTTCATGGACTGGGCGCTTCATCTCACTTTGGCGCCGGGAACGCGCACCAAGCTTGCCGCCAAGCTGATGTCTTCTGGGTTCGCGTTCCAGAACTACCTCGCGAGCCTCGCCGAATTGGCCGGCAGTTCCGCAGTGGCGGCCGCCCAGCCCGCGCCCAGCGACAAGCGTTTTTCCCATCCCGAATGGTCCCAGTGGCCCTACAACGCTTTGACGCAAGGGTTTTTGCTGTACGAGCAGTTTTGGGACGAAGCCACGCGGAATGTGCGCGGAGTGAGCCGCGACCACGAGGAGTCCGTCAATTTTTGCGCGAGGCAGCTCCTGGACATGGTTGCGCCTTCGAATTTCCCCGCCACCAACCCCGAAATATTGGAGCGGACGCTTCGGGAGGCCGGGATCAACCTGATGCGCGGCTACTGGAATTTTATGGAGGATTCCGTTCGTCATGCCGCCGGCCTCCCGCCCCCCGGCGTGGATGCGTTCAAGCCGGGCCAATCGATTGCGGTTACGCCGGGAAAGGTGGTGGCCCGGACGCGAATGATGGAGCTGATCCAATATAGCCCAAGCACATCCACCGTTTATCCCGACCCGATCCTGATCGTACCCGCCTGGATCATGAAATATTACGTGCTGGACCTCTCGCCTGGCAATTCGTTCGTCCGCTATCTGGTTGCGCAAGGGTTCACCGTTTTCATGATCTCTTGGAAGAACCCGGACGCGAACTATCGCGATGCCGGAATGGACGATTACCGGCGCTTGGGGATCATGGAGGCGCTGGAGGCGATCTCGAAAATCGTGCCCAAACGCAAGGTGCACGCGCTGGGCTATTGCCTTGGCGGAACCTTGCTTTCCATTGCCGCCGCTGCAATGGCGCGGGATGGCGACGATCGCCTGAAAACGCTGACGCTGCTTGCAGCGCAAACCGACTTCAGCGAGCCCGGGGAACTCGAGCTTTTCGTCAATGAGAGCCAGCTCGCTTTCCTTGACGATCAGATGCAGGAAGCCGGCGTGCTCAAAGCCGGGCAGATGACGGCCAGCTTTCAGCTGCTGCGCTCCAACGATTTGATCTGGTCGCGGATGCTTAAGAATTATCTTATGGGCGAGCGGGAGGCTCTGACCGATCTCATGGCCTGGAATGCGGATGGGACGCGCATGCCCGCGCGAATGCATTCTGAATATCTGCGGGATATCTTTTTCGAAAATCGGCTGGCTGAGGGCCGGTTTATGGTGGACGGCCATGCGATCGCCTTGCGCGATATAAAGGCGCCGATCTTTGCCGTTGGCACGGAATGGGATCATATCGCGCCTTGGCGGTCGGTCTATCAGATCAACGTGCTCGCCGAAACCGATGTGACCTTCCTTTTGACAAATGGCGGACATAATGCAGGCATTATTTCCGAACCAGGTCACAAGGGCCGGCATTACCGTACCGCGACGTTGAAGCCAGGAGAGCCCTACTATGAGCCAGATGCCTGGTTCGCCCGGAATCAGCCCGTTGATGGCTCCTGGTGGCCGGAGTGGGTGAATTGGCTTAAGCTGGGCTCGAACGAGTTTTCATCGCCGCCTCCGATGGGAGCGCCGGAAGCGGGATACCCAGTGCTGTGCGATGCACCCGGCACTTATGTTTTGGAGTAGCCGCATCGCCAGCCGGCCGGTCTTGATGAACTCGGCGGCGGGCGTTGCTCAATTGCAGGCAGAACCTAAGCAATAGCTAAATACTCGCGCGGGAAGCGCCCGCGGAAGGAGACTGGTCACATGAAAAAGTCTGCATTTGCAGCCGCTCTGATTTTAGGAGCCCTTGCTGCCAGCAATTCCAACGCTCAGCAAGCTTCGGATCAAGGATTAGGCTTGTCCGGAGGAACAACTCCGCCAACCCCAGACTGCCAAAGCACTGCAAACGAGCCTGTGCTCCTCATAAGAAATTTAGTTGAGGGCACGACGGTTACGGGCGTCTACGCGAAACCTTACAGTGATTACAACGAACGCGCACAACGCTTCTTATCCGTTGGAAGCTTGATAGGAAGTCAGGTTAATCTTCTCGGTTCGCGAATCCTTAGAGGAAAGAAACTGGACGCCATTTTGGGAACGGACGACGATAATCCAGGAAGATGCGGGTTTCCCGTAAATTTTGGCCAGTTCGGCTACAACAAGGCTTGCAGCCGGGACAAGGTTGAAAATCTGTATCAGATGACGGTCTATATAGAACGGGGCCTCAAGAAATATACCGTGACATTGACCAAAAACGTCTGCGACGAAACAATGCTTGATCTTGTTCCTGGCATCCCATCTGACAATTCCGATAAAATTGCGCCGGGCGACGGTCTATCGGGTTCGACCCCGGATTGCGAAACGACTGCTGGCGAGCCGAAACTTCTATTGCGGAATTTGGTCGAGGGTACAACGATTACGGCTGTTCGTGTCAGGCCGATCAGCGATTACGACCGGACCTCGAAATCCTTTGCAACAACGCCGAAGGGCGTAAACATCTCCGCCAAACCCATTCCTGGAAAACCGTTGAACAGCGTCTTGGGTAACGCTGGCGGCAGGTGCGGGACGCCGATAAATTTTGCCAAGTTCGATTTCAGGCCCGATTGCTCGAAAGACAAGATGCAAAATCTTTATGAGATGACGGTCAACATGCAGCGGGGCGACCAAAAGTATACGGTCACGCTTACCAAGAATGTCTGCGACGAAACGATGGTTGATATTCTTCCGGGTATCCCGGCCGAAAACAAGTAGCGGTAGTAAGCCTGCAGCTCAATCGATTTCAAAAGACTAGAGCGCTGCCTTTGATGAAATCGAAGGCGCGCTCTAAGCTTTTGTTTCCGCGCGATCTCATACCGGTTCCGGTTGAATGCTTCCGCAGCCGTCATCCCAGACGCGGTGCAGCGTGAAACGGTGCACCGCAGAGCCGGGATCGTCACGAATGCTGTCGCCCTTTACGATCCCGTGTCTGCGAAGCGGCATTTCATGCCGCAACGCGCACGGGATGACGCTGCGGCGGGCAGTGAAGCAATCAACAGGATGTCTTGACCGGTCCGCAGCGTCGTCCCCGCGGAGGCGGGGACCCATCTAAGGCGTTGTTCTCGCGTCAGAAATGGATTCCCGCTTGCGCGGGAATGACAGTCAATCATGGGTGCCCGCTCTTGCGGATCATCCTGCCGGCGAGAATTGTTTCTCAAAGTCGCCTTTGAACGCGTTTACCCCGTAATGGGTCAACTTGCTCCTGATATCGAGCCAAATATCGCCGCAAAGATCTCTCCAGCGCCGGCAAAACGCGTAATCCTCCGACAGATAGAGCCCAGTCTCCGGCTCGATCATGCACTCAAACAGCGCATACAGGTATTGCACGTCTTTCACCAAATCCACTTCCCGCTGAGCATGCTTGTAACGCAGCTCTGGATGCGCCTCGCAGAGACGCTGCAACGCAGACCGGCGGATCATAAGGAAGCCTGTACCGGTATGCCGTACGCGCACAAAGTCGTTGTTCACCGGCATCGGCCCCTTAACCTCGGGGAAGAAAAAACACCTGCTCCGGCGCAAACCCGATGTCGGCATCGATGAACATGAGGTGGGTGGCATCCGAAAGCAAAAACTCAGCCGTCAAATCGGCGCCCGGGTCACCAGCGCTTCGCCGCTTCGAAAATTGAAATCGATTTTGAGCCCGCGCGCTTGGCAGCCGCGTTGCAACGCCAAAATGGAGGAAACGTAAGCCGAGCTCATCTGGCCGCCGTAGCAGGGCGTCGCGACCATAATGTACGGGTTTTCTGTCATGCTGCCGCCTAATGCAACGCTCGCGCTAAATTTAGCGTGACGCATACACTAGATGCTGGCGATCCGTCCAGAAGGCTCCTTTTGTCGCGCACGGCCCCTTGCCTGCCGGCAAGGCGACGCAATGGAGACCCTTGAGCAGAGCCCAGTAGACCCCACTACGACGGCGCCCGGTCAATCTATGGGGAGCGGCTCGACGCGCACAACGCGGAAGGTGCGCAGCACCTCGTCCTCATGCTCCCGGATCGAAACGTACTCTCCGGGTGCGAACTTGTGATTGCCCAGACGATACCCGCCCTCGTCGTCGTCTGCGTCGCCGTGAATGTCGTAATGGAAGGCCCATTGCCCTCCAGGCTTCCTGACCAGATGCCCGACCTCGTCGGGCTCGTTCTGCCAGAAACGCCGGACCCGGCAGCGCTCGCGATACTTCTTCCAGGCCACGGGATCGAGGTGGCCCTCGTCATCGAGCGGCCCAACGAATTCATAGCCGTGCCGGTTGCTGCCCTCAGGGTGTTCGCGGTCCCTCGCCAGTTCCAGTCTTATTTTTCTTAGTGTCACAACGGTACTCCAGACTTTTCTAAGAGGCTTAGTGAGATACAAGAGTTGGCACCCAAGTATCCCGCAAGATGTCGCGGCTTACTCCTCCGAAAATCATCTCGCGGAAGCGTGAACGGCTATACCCGCCCATGATGAGCAGGTCGCAGCCCTCATCGACGAGCTTACCGAGAATGACCTCGCCCGTGGTGCTGCCGGTCGCGTACGAAACCTCGAAAATAGCATGGATGCCATGCCTGGCGAGCGTTGCGACGAGCGGTGTGCCGTAGGCTTCTGCTGCCGCGCGCTCCTTCTCGTTTTCGATGCATGTGACCACGCGTACCGTTGCGGCATCCCGGATGAGATCGATCGAATCGAAAACCGCCCGCGCCGCCTCGCGGGTTTCGTTCCAGGCGATGACAACATGATTGCCGATTTGTTTAACCGATGTGCCTGGCGGGACGATCAGAACAGGCCGGCCGCTTCTCATAATCGCCGTTTCGGCGAAGTCGCTCCACGCATCGGGAACCTCGTCGCTTGGCTTGCCGCAAACAATGAGATCCACGCTACGCCCTTGCTGGGCGATCAAGTCGGCGCCCATGACGTAGGATGCAATAAAGCCCCGCCACTCGTGGGTCACTGAGCTTGACTTCAAAGTCTCCTCAAACGCGCGCTTTGCAGCGGCGGCGGCATCGTTACCGGCTTTCTGCAGCCGGCCGATGACTTCCTCCGACACTTCCGCGGGGAACTCCCCATAAACCGGCAGGTCGGCGGTAAGGTGCAGGCCGATCACATGAGCATTTCTCGCACTCGCGATCTTGAGTACGGGTCCAAGCGTGGCCGCTGCATTCTTCTCAGAGGGCAAATAGACGAGAATTGTCTTAATGGACATGATAGCCGCTCCCGCTCTCGCTCATTGCTGAACGATGCTATTCTTCAAGCAATGGCGAGGCTTTGACCTTCATCAAAAGCGCCGGAGCAGCTTTCGATTTGGGCGACGGCGCTCAGGAGCTCGACGTCGGGGATTATAATGTCGCGGCTCGACGGCAGGGCGATGATGCGTTTCTTCTTTAGCCGGCTGAACTGGCGGCTTACGGTTTCGAGGGTGAGGCCGAGATAATCGGCCATCTCGGCGCGGGTGAACGGCAGCTCGAAGTGAACGGAACCGGTCACCTCTTCCGCCGCTTTGGGCATGCGCCTGGCCATCATCAAGAGGAAGCCCGCGACGCGTTCGTATGAGCATTTGCGTCCCAGAAGAAGCGTCCAGTCCCGGCAAACGTCGAGCTCGCGAATGGTCATCTGGAAAATCTGCCGCTCAAGCTCGGGATGCGTTCTCAGGAAGGCGTCGAATGCCGCCCGGGGATAGGAACAGAGTTCCACGCCAGTGGCGGATTCGGCCGCATAAGTATGGCGGCGGTTCAGCGTCTGCCCCATGAAGCCCGGCTGATGAATGAGGCCAATAATGTGCTGATGGCCGTCGGCAAGCGTCTTCACAAGCTTAACGATACCGGAAGTAATACTGAAATAGTGATCGGCTTCGTCGCCGTCGCGGAATATCACATTATGGGCAGCCAGAACTCTTCGCCGGGCGATTTGGGAGAGCTGGGCCCGTGCATCGTCGTCCAGGGCTGCGCAAATGCCCTCGCAGCGGGCCTGACACGTGTCGCAGCGTGTGCGGATGCCGTGCATGGCGTCTCCCGTACTTCTGGCGGTTGGGAGCATACCACTCGCAAAATGGGGCGGCAAACAGATTCCCTCCCGCCGGCTTTCGGCAAGGCGGGAGGTCAGCCACATCGCCAACGATGTTCTAATCCTGTCGCTCAGGCCAGCCCATGATTTTTGTCAAGCGGGGCAAGGATCGCGGACCCGGCAGCAACTTTGCTTTTCCCACACCGGATCGAGGCCTGGACCCAGGAAGCAGCGCTAAATGGGCAGGTCCTTGCCAAGCAGTTCTTTGACTTGTGGATTGGGCAGCTTTGTCAAATCCTTAGCGACTTCGGCAAGAATGACCGCCTGGACTTTCTCGCTCATAGCCGAGCGGATAACTCCAAGCGTCTCCGGTGCCGCAGCTATGACGAGGCGGTCGTACTCGTTATTCGCAAGGCGCCGGCCGAGATCCTCGGCAAGGGACTGGGCGAAGCGCTCTTTTTCGCGCCGGTGAAGGTCGTCGCGCTCGATGGCGTGCCGTGCAACGTTCGCCAACTCATGCACGCGGCCCGGCCTTTCCGCGCTCATCTCGTGATCGGGTTTAATTTCCTGCTGCTGCTCGGAACCCGTTACTTCGGCCAATGGTTTCCCGCGGCCCTCCGACAAAAGAAGATGAGCGCGCGCCCCGTCCGCAATCAGAATGTAGGTTCGAATAGGCTTCATATGCGGTCTCCTTTTTGTTTTCATGCCGCGACCAGGGAGATGACCTTTGAGAGGGTCCGGTCTATCCCTTTCCGCTCAAGCTCTTGAGATAGGCGATTAACGCGCCAACGTCCCTTGGCTTGAATTGAAACTGAGGCATGTCCGGGTGGCCAACGATGATGCCCTCACCCAGCGCCTCCTCCAGGTTTTGCACGTTGCCCTTGGCGGCAATGGTCCGGAACGGCGGAGCGCTCGGGTGCGTGCTGGCGCCCTGGGGGCCGATGGCATGGCAGCGCGAGCAGAATTTTTGGGCGATCTCATACCCTGCCCGGATTTGGTTTTCGGATGTTTCGGCCAAGGCCCCATGCGGGGCCCACCAAGCCGCAACTAGGCTTGCGCAAAAAAGGGCTCTTCTCATACGGTTCCTCGCGCGCCTTACGCAGCAGCGGTTCTAAAATAGATAGAAGTCTTCTTGCAGAAGACCCTTCAATTCCGCCGGCAGGACTTTTCGGAGCTTCTCGATTTCGTGCGCGTCGATCTTGTCGGCGGCGACCGCGAAAACAGCCTTCACCTTGCCGCTGACACCGGAGCCCAAGTTCCGGCCCGCTTCCTCCTCGACGGCGTTGAGAAAATCGTCGAGGTGCCGCGTCTTTGTCTGAGGTTTGCCCGGCTGCCAGCCCTCGTAATAAAACCCGCGGATGAGCATCGGAAGCTGAGCGCCGAAGTGCACCGCATTTTCGGGACCGATCCGGTCCCTGAAGGTGTGCAGGGTGGCGCGCAGCAACTGATAGGCGCAATGCCGGTCCGTCGTGGGGATACGCGCCATCAGGTCCTTGAGCCAAAGATTGGTTTGTTGAACAGTGGCGTCGAAGACATCGAGACCCGTCGACATGGCTATTTCTCCCTCGAAAAGTGAGGCGATCTGCCCTTTCGGGATCCTCTTAGAGGACACTGCGGCCGGCTAAAACGCTATGATCAATATCAAATCGACGATTGCAAAGCCTGCTCCGCCTCTTTTTCTTGCATGTAAAGATAGTCGCGGGTCAGCGGGACCGCCTCCATCCGCTTTGCAAGCTGGATTTGGAACACCGCTATATTATGATAGCGGAACCCGACCTCGCACCCTGCCAGATAGAATTGCCACATCCGGCAAAAGCGCTCGGATAGCAAGCTTGAAGCCTCCCCCCAAGCCGTTTCAAAGTTCCGGCGCCATTGAGCCAGCGTCTCGGCGTAGTGCAATCTTAAAACCTCGATATCGGTTATGATCAGCCCGGACTTCTCAATCGCGGGCACGATCTCGCTCAGCGCCGGGGAGTAACCGCCCGGAAAGATGTATTTTGCGATGAATGGATTTGTGGTGCCGGGCCCGGAGAGGCGCCCGATGGTGTGGAGAAGGGCTATGCCGCTGTCCTTCAAGCAGCCGTTGACCTTGCGGAAAAAGGCGCGGTAGTTCGGCACGCCGACATGCTCGAACATGCCAACCGAGACGATGCGGTCGAAGGACCCGTTGATCGTGCGGTAGTCGCAAAGGCAAAAGGAAACGTCATTCCGGCCCTCGGCCTCCGCACGCGCCCTCGCGTAGCGTTCCTGCTCCTGGCTCAAGGTGATGCCTAAAACCCTCGCACCCGCCTCGCGCGCCAAATGGAGCGATAGGCCGCCCCATCCGCAGCCGATATCGAGCACGCTGTGGCCTGGAGACAGGCATAGTTTGTTGGCGATATGCCGCTTCTTGGCGAGTTGCGCCTCCTCCAGGGTTTCGCTCCCTTTCGGGAAGTAGGCGCAGGAATATTGCTTATCCTTGTCGAGAAAGAGGTCGTAGAGCGATCCGGGAAGATCGTAATGGTGGCTGACATTGCGCCTGGCCTGGCCAAGGGTATTGGTCTGCCGGAGGAGGCGCGTTAGCTGACGGGCCTTATCGGCGAGCCCCATCCAGCCGGGAAATTCGTTGTCGCCGATATTGCGGGCAATCAAGCTCAAAAAATCGAAGATGGTACCGGTCTCCATTTCGACAACGCCGTCCATGTACCCCTCGCCGATTGCGAGTTGCGGATCGAGGAGCAGCGCCCGTTCGATTCTCGCATCGCGGAAGTGAACAGCCACGGTCTTTCCAGTCTTGTCGCCAAATTCGTGGACATCGTCCTTCCAGTCCCGGATTTTCAGGTCTCCGGTATGGACAAACGCTCGCAAAGAGCGCCAAAGCAGCGGGGAGCCGGATGGCTTTTGAAAGTCTAGCTGGTGCGCGGCGCCCTGGGTCATTGCAATTTAACCTCGACTTGGCGTGCAATCCAAATATAGCTTTGCCCGGCAACGCCACGGAATTATACGGAGCATGAAAAAACGCAGCGAATACTTTGTTCCCGTTTTAGCGGCTCTTTCTTTGTGATTTGTCAAAGCCGGTTGCTGAAGAAGCGTCTAAAAAATAAGGCAAGCTTCTTCGCATAGGTTTTCGATATGCAGAACCTCCATCTTGAACGCCGGGACTGGCAAAACATTCTCGATCACATCTCGCGCGCGGAAAACGCTCACAAGGTCACGATAGAGGTCGACCGGGAAGACCTCGGCTCCCAAAAGGAGGTCGAAAATGCCAAGCTTGACGGCCTGAGCTACGACCCCAAGGGCGGCACGATTGCAATCCGGGCAGGCGCGGTGGAGCATATGATCGCGCGGCCGGAGCGGATCGACATCGCGCATGCGGGCACCGATCTCATCGCCATGGAAGTTACGGGCGCGGATAAGACCCGGCATCTGATTACTTTCGTGCCGCCGCTGCACCTGCCCGACCTGTTGCTGCCGGCGTATCGCTAGCGGCGCTGAAGCAAACTTTCCTATCCTCGCTAACGGATGAAAGAAGGGTCAGCCTTGCGCGGGTGCATTAGGACGAGCCTGGGCATTGCGTTTATTTCCGGGAATGCCTCATGTTGAGGGATAAGCCGCCATTATTTTAGATTAATGCCGGTCAGTTCAAGGCCTGCGCACGGCTATCTTTGCGAGCGTTACCGCGGCTAGCTGGCGGCCATTGCGTTGGGCAAAATGTCCGGGCAATAAGATATTTTTCGGCCACACGCAGGTGGCTCCCAAGCAGCTGCAACCGGTAAGTCTTTAGAGACTCAACCTATCATGATCGGACGTTGCAAGCCTCGCGCAAGCGGCCAAGCCCAACCTTTGGGCGTCAAATCATCACATCGCCAGCAAAGGATGTCACCGTGACGGCTCCTATCTCAGCAATCCAAGGCAGCCACGCTCCCCAAACCATGTCAGGCGCGAGCGCTAACGCCTCACCGGGACAGAAAATGTCGAACGTGTTCGCCAGCGTCACCACGCCCGGCTCTGGCGTCATAACCCAGAGCCAGTTCAACACTGCGTTCAACACCATGAACCCTCCCGCCGCTTTCCAGCAGATGGGAGCCAATGCGGTTTTCGCGAATCTCGACCCGAACAGCACCGGTTCCGTCTCGCGTCAGAATTTCATCCAGGGCATGACGAGCCTCATTTCACAGGTCAAGAGCTGAGCGCAGGGCGCCCGGCCTGAAAAACGCCAGCGTTGATACGGGGGCTTTCCATGCCGTTCAACTCAACGCTGCCGTCTGCCTCCGCGAACGCGTGCGCGATGTGGTTTTCGCGCAGCCAGCGCGGTCCATCCGCCTCCTTGAGCATTGCCACAGTTGCATAAAGCCCGGCGGCCAAGCATGTTTCCGCCGATACTGTGACGGAGGAGAATCCAGCAACCGGCCAGCCCGTCAGCGGGTTCAAGATGTGCGCGAAACGGCGGCCATCGATTTCCCAGTAGCGTTCGTAGCCGCCGCTCGTCGCGATGCCGCCTCCCGCTGCGAACAGCGTAGCGACGGCGGTGCGGGGATCCCTTGGGTCGCTGATGCCGATCCGCCAGGGCGATCCATCTGGGTTTGGCCCGGCAATGGCGATGTCGCCGCCCAAATTCACCAAGCCGTGCGAGATGCCATGCAACCGGCAGATAACCGCGGCCCGGTCAGCCGCATACTCTTTGCCGATGCCGCCAAAATCGATCAGCATGCCCGCCTGCGAAAAGCTCAGCACCGGCGGTTTCCACTTGACCTTGTGAAGTCCGATGCGGGCTCGCGCGCGGGCCACATCCGCATCGGAGGGCAAAGTTGCTGTTTGCCCGTTCCAGATTTCCCGCAACACGCCGGAGGTGATGTCGAAGAGCCCGTTCGAAAGTCTGTAGGCCTCAACGGCGACACCGATCAGGCCCGCCGTCTCGGCGTCCAGGGCGATCGAGCCGCCCGTTTGGCCCGCCAGGTTGATGGCATGCACGATGCTGTCTGTCCGGTATCTTGAGTAGGCGCGTTCGATGCGCTGCACCTCGGCAATCGCAGCCTCCGCGGCGGCCGAAGCCGTTTCGCGGCCCTCTGCATGGAGAAGCAGTTCGCAGCCCGTCCCCATGGCGGTAAACCGGAAACTTTCGCACGCCGTCATCGGCAGGCTTCTTCCCTCCCTGCCCGGTCTGCAAATGCTACCGGCAAGCTTTTTTGGGCGCATTGCCTTGCACCAAACTGGCATGGCGAAGCGGAGCGCCAGCCGTCGACAAAGGGTGCAGCCCTCTAGGCTGCACGATAATTCTGTGTGGATAGGAGAGGAAGGGGCGGGATTTGACGGGCTGCCCGGACATGTCGCGCGCCTTTTCGGAGAAGACCGCTTTTGGATCTCAAAGCTGTCTTGACGCTCATGGGATCGCGAGAAACCCAGCACAACTGGAATCGACCCCAAAGGGAAGCACCTTTGGGAAGTACTTTCCCCCCGGGCTGCTGGCGGAAGCGCCGCTTTGCCCGTGCCGGCGACTCCATCAGCCTAAAAACGCATATAACTGAGTAAAAAGTCTGTAAAACAAAATTAGTCAGAAGCATCGCCCACTTTTTGCCAAATTGCTGCCACCATCGATGTTAACGATTTTGTTCTTGCGCAGCTCCCAGCGGCTTTTTGTAGCGCCGGGAGGCCGGTTTTCGTAGCGCCATCAGCCGTTTTTTGTAGCGCCGGGAACCTAATTCCCAAGCGCCGTCTCGTCGTTAAGATCTGGATGGTAAACGCGGCGGGAGCTAAATGACAATTTTGCATCCGGACGCGAATTTTTCGCGTTTTCACCTACAAAAATGGATTCCTGAGAACCCGTTAATTATCATTTTGTCACTGCGTTAAGCGCAGCGTTTAAAGTTTCGCGAAGAGGTTGGTAAGATCCGCACAGAACGTCCGGCGCATCAAGCCGGGCGCATCCTTGGCAAAGTTGGCGATGCCGTAGGGGCCCCATTCAGTCGAGCACGGTCTTGATGAGAAAGAAGCGGATGGCGCCGGCCAGGATGATTTTGCAATTGCGCTGATGCCCCTGCCGGTCCTCGATCTTCGCCTTTGCGATCAGGGCCTGGATGTTCGACCGCTCGGCTTCCGGCAGATCGAGCGCTTTCGACATCTGCTCGACGACCTGCACCCCTTCGGCGCAGGTCGCCGCACCAGCCGGACTTGCCAAAGCCGCCAAAACGATCAATCCACAGAGGAGCTGTTTCATAGTGAGCCTGATAGGCTCAAAGCCAATTTGCCTAAGCTCATAGCGCCTCAGTTTAAAGCTAACAAGGCCGAAGCCTGCCTGTACACCGCGTTATTCCAGCGGACATTGGCGCTGACCCATGATTAACTGTCATTCCCGCGCAAGCGGGAATCCAGTTCTGATGCGGAACAACGCCTTAGGTGGTCCCCGCCTCCGCGGGACGACGCTGCGGACTGGTCAAGGATTATGCGCGACTTATTGCTGCCAACGCGAAGGATTGAGGCTCGCGAATTTCCTTGCTGTCTACTATTTAAAAGCCATGGTCCTGCCGAAGCCGCCATCGAACGATCGAACGCCGCATGAGATTGCGCCGCAGGAGTCGAGCCGCACGGAGATCGACGAATTTCTAGCGCAGATGCGTTCCTCGCCGTCCGCGAAACCGGCCGGCCAGGGGCGGCTGATCTTCGCCATGGACGCCACCATGAGCCGGCGCCCAAGCTGGGACATGGCGCTCGCGGTGCAGGCAGAGATGTTCAACGCGGTAAAGGCCGTGGGCGGGCTCGATGTGCAGCTCGTGTTCTTCCGGGGCTTCGACGAATGCCGGGCGAGCCGCTGGGTGAGCGATGCTGCGGCGTTGTGCCGGCTTATGACCGCTGTCGAATGCCGCGGCGGCTACACCCAAATTCGCAAGGTTTTGATGCACGCCTTACGCGAATTGGCGGCCGGCAAAGTGAGCGCGCTCGTCTATGTGGGCGACGCCATGGAGGAGAACGCGGACGAGCTTTGCAATCTGGCTGGCCAGCTCGGGCTTTTGGCCGTACCCGTCTTTCTATTCCAGGAAGGGCACAGCGGCGGGGCGCGCGCCTGCTTCAAGGAGATTGCCCGGCTCACCCACGGCGCGACATGCCGCTTCGGTCCTGGATCGGCGGCTCAGCTGCGCGAGCTTCTCGAAGCCGTTGCCGTTTACGCCGCCGGTGGACGCGCCGCGCTTCAAGACTATGCAAAAGGCCGCAGCGGCCCTACTTTGCTGCTCGAACAGATGTCCAAGCCTTAAGCGCGGAGACGGCCCATTCTACCGCTTTTCCTGACCTTGCTGGCGCTTGGCGCCCTCCTTTATCTGCTGGGGTGGTTGCCAACGGCCAACGCCGGCAAAGCCGCATACTGGATCCGCAAAAGCAGCGGGGTTTTGCTCGCCGCGGGAGCAGCGTTGATCCTCACCAGAAATCTTGGCCTGGCCGTGCTGGCGGGCATGCTCACCTATTCCTTCATGCAGAGAACGGGCTGGTTTCCGGGGAGCGCCCGGCAGACGCGGACCGGCAGCGTTTCGACGGTGCGGACGGCCTATCTTGAAATTTCGCTCGATCATGCATTGGGCGCCATGTCCGGCCAGCTGCTCAAGGGAGCCTTTGCAGGCCGGAAGCTTTCCGGTCTTACGCCTGCCGAGCGCGCGGCCTGCCTCGCCGAACTGCGCGCCAAAGACGGGCAAGCCGCGCAATTGTTCGAAGCCTATCTCGACCGTACGTCACCGGGATGGGAAGGCGGAGGAGGCGGAGCGGGAGCACGCGGAAACGTTCCGCCCCGCGGCATGGGCGCCGAGGAGGCTTACCTTGTGCTGGGCCTCGATCCAGGGGCCAGCCGTCAGGAGATCCAAGCCGCGCACCGCAACCTGATGAAGCGATTCCACCCCGATCAAGGCGGCTCGACCTACCTTGCCGCCAAGGTGAACGAGGCAAAAGACGTTCTTCTCAAAAACGTGAAGGCATAACTCCCTGCTCGCGGAGGCCCTTCAGGGTTGCCACCGTGAGCTTTGCAATATCGCCCTGCAATGTGGATAAACCCGGCATCGCGAGGTTCAGCTTGCGCAGGGGGGTCATTTACCTTTTAATGCGTTTTGGTTTGACGTCACGCGCTGATGCGGCGGAATTCTCCGCTCCCGATTTGCGGCCGGGTGCGGAATTTATGAGGGAACATTCCTGCCACGTCAGCGTTTATGGCTTCCAACCGGCAAAAAAAATGGCCCGATTAAGCTTTGCGGTGTGCAACAGCCCTTACTGAAGGCCATAATTTTAGATAAACTGTCGGATGCCGGTTGAGGGCGCAGGCGTACGATGGTCCGAGCGGGGATTAGAAATATGCTTTCGGGGTCCGCGGAAGTTTGCCTTTCCGCGTTGTTCGTCGATTTCGACAACGTGTACCTATCTCTGCGGCGCCAGAGCGAGGAGGCGGCGGGCCGTTTTGCTCGCAACCCTCAGGAATGGATGAGCCGGATCGCCCAAGGCGGTCTCGTCCGTTACAAATCCTTTCAGACGCACACGCACCGCCAATTCGCCGTTGCGCGCTGCTATGGCAATCCCGGCCGCAAGCTCATCAGCCGCGGCGGCCCGCACGATCCGCACAGCTTTGCGGCCGTACGAACGAATTTCATGATTGCCGGCATAGAAGTCGTCGATTGCCAGCCGCTGTCGTCGCAGTTCAAGAACGGCACCGACATCAAGATCGCTTGCGACATCCGCGATTTTCTTGAGCATCCCACCCGGTTTGAGGAATTCGTGATTCTCTCGGGCGACGCCGATTTCACGCCCGTTCTGCATCACTTGCGCTCTCACGACCGCCGTACCGTGGTCTACGCCAACGAGAACACGGCAGACATCTATAAAGCGTTCAGCGACGGCTGGATCGAAGAGCGGGATATGATCGCTTTTCTGATGGACGAAACCACTCCGGTCATGCTGGAGCAGGATCGCGGCAGCAGGCCCAGGGGTGCCCTTGGCTATGAAGGTCCGAAAGCGCTGACCCAAAGCGTTACGCCGCGCACACCCGCTTACCCGGTTGCCTCGCAGCCCGGCTACAGCAATTATGGCAACGGCTACGGTTCTTCTCCGGAAGCGCCGAAGCGGCGCCTGCCCGCTGGCCCTCCAAGCTCTGCGGTTCAGTCGCTGATGGAGGATTTCCAGGCCATCGGCGCTGAAATTTTGAGCCTCGTGGTCGATGTCGTCCAGTCTTCCGAAAAACCGGTGCCGATTGCGTATCTCGCCGACCGCGCCCAGAAAATCCTTGGCCATGCCAAAACGCTCGGCACCAATTGGGCTGGTTCGGGCGGCTTCTTGGCCTTTCTTAACACGACGCTGCCCGAAGGCATAAAGCTCACCGACAAGCCGCCGCATTTCGTCTACGATCCGAAGCGGCACCGCACCGACGAGCAGGCGCCGCCGCCTCCGCAAAGACTGCAGCGCCAGCCGGATGCCAGCCCATCCAAGCTCTCGGAGCTGCAGCGTTCCATCACCCGGATCTACGAGGCGTGCAAAGCGCCGCCCTTGCCGCCGAGCGAATACCAGCTGCTTTTCACTCTGATCGCAACTGAGGTGCACGAGCGCGGCTTTGCGCCTGTCAAAACGGCGCAATCGGTCGTGGCGCGCGCGAACCAGGAGGGCTTAGGCATCGCCATGAAAGACGTCGCTTTCGTGCTCGATGCCGTCGACGAGATCGATCCTTGGCTTGAGCACACGCGCTCGCCCGCCGCCGTGGCCCGGGCTTATCGCGATTATGTTCTGGCGAAATGCCACCACGCCGGGGTGAAGCTTACCGAAGACGAGCATCAGCTTGTCCAGGTCTGGTTCGGCGCGAGCCAATGGTCGCCGGCCGGACCTCCGCTCGGCGGGGGTGGCGGCGGAGGCGGTGGAGGCGGAGGCATCAGCCCGTTGCCTTTAGGCTCCGAAAGCCAGCAGCGCGCGCCGCAGGCAAGGGAGCGAAGCTATCTGGTTGAGTCGGCGCTGCCGCCGCCGGAACAGCGGGGCGACATCCCGCTGCCGCCTGACTTTGAATTCGAGGGCGATCTCGAATTACAGCAGAACCAGAAATCGGCCGGACAACGATTTCGCTTCAAGCATTAAGCATCGCGCCTCACCGTCATCGCGAGCGAAGTGAAACAATCCAGCGATTAAGTCACTGATGTTGTTCTGGATCGCCACGGCGGCAAGCGCCGCCTCGCGACGACGGTAGGGTCAGCTTTAGCGCATGCGGCTGCCTTGGATGAGCGGGCGGGCTTGGCGATCACCCTTCCTCCTCAACCGGGCCGCACCAGCCGGGTAGGAAATCCGCATCGGACTTCTTGGCGAGATCGAGCGCGGCGGCAAGCGTGGCCTCGAAGTTATTCTCCACATCCTTGCGGGCGAAACGCCGCCGCAAGAAATCGGCCCAAAGAAATTCGCTGAATGGGGTCGTGTCCTTTGCATATCCGCCCTTGCGCCGCATCGCTCCGGCGAGGCTCCGGAACGGATCGTCCGTCATATCCGCGATCGATTTTGGAATGTCGTGGTAGTCGCAGCGCTTGCCTTCATCGTTGAAGGGATGAACGAGCCCGCTGTTGTCCATGAAGACCCAGAAAGCGTCCTTTTCGAGCCGGACCAAATTCAAGACCACGATCACCGAGACCTGGGTGGAACCTGCAAGCAGCATTGCCCGGCACAGATGATGATGGTCGATGACATAGTAGTTTTCCTTGGGCCCCTTGACGACGGGGATGACGTGCTTGCGAACGAGCTTTTCCCCGTCCTCTTGCGCAAGCGCTTTAAGTTTCGCGGCCCTTGTTTCGACCTCCTTCAAGCCAATCGTCATTTGCGTTGGCTTCAATTCCGCGATGTCAATGGGGTGGGATAGGGGAGCGCGGACCATTTGCAGCATGGTTTTGATTCCTCCAAAGAGATAAGGCATCGCCGGCATTGCCAGCGAATGGCGCTTCGCAGCTTGTAATGTGGCGTGCCGCAATTGCCTACACCTTTTGCGCGTGCTAAGTGCATTCGGCGGCTGGTTCGGCGCGGCTACCCGGCTGGAACCCGCCTGGTAGCCAAGACATTTAGCTGCGGCCGGGAGCAGTGGGGCACCAACCCTTCAAAGACGGAAAGGTTTCCGTCAGGAGAGGACAGATGACCCTGTTTGAAACCCGCGGCCACCAGCTGTTTCCGGTGCTCGACGCCTCTCAGATCGAGACGGCGAAGCGCTTTGCAAGTGGACCTGCCAGGGATTTCGCGCCTGGCGCGCAGGTGTTTGCCGCGGGCGAGCGCAACGTTCCCGCGTGGCTCGTGGTAAAAGGCTCGATGGAGGTGGCTCGCCGCGATGGTCTCGACCACGAGGCGGAGATTACGAGCCATGGCCCCGGCCAATTCTCCGGCGAGGTCAGCCAGATCGCCGGACGCGCATCGCTTGCTGCTGGCTATGCGGGCCCGCAAGGCTGCACCGCGCTTCCGCTCGATGCCGCCCATGTTCGCGCCCTAATGATCGGCTCCGCGGAGGTGGGCGAGATCATGATGCGGGCGTTTATCTTGCGCCGGGTTGGGCTGATCGAGGCAGGCGGCGCTGGATCCGTTCTCGTCGGCATTCCGGGGACGCGCGATCTGGTCCGCTTGCAGGGCTTCCTCGGCCGCAACGGCTACCCCTATTCGGTGCTGGATGCCGTCAACGATGAAGATGGCCGCTCGATTGTAGAGCGCTTTGGGGTGCAGCAAAGCGAGTTGCCCTTGATGGTATGCCAGAGCGGCGCGGTCTTGAAGCGGCCCACCGACGCCGAAGCCGGCGTTTGTCTCGGGATCACGCCCGAACTCGACCCGGAAAACGTCTACGACGTTGCCATTATAGGGGCCGGGCCTGCCGGGCTAGCCACGGCAGTCTATGCGGCGTCCGAGGGTCTATCGGTGCTGGTGCTGGACCAGCGGGCTTTCGGCGGACAAGCGGGCGCGTCGGCGCGCATCGAAAACTACCTCGGTTTCCCGAGCGGCATATCCGGCATGGCCCTGGCGGGACGTGCCTTCAATCAAGCGCTGAAGTTCGGCGCAGAGATAGCAATCCCGCTTGAGGTGACACGGCTGGAGTGTGGCAAGCCGGGCCGAAAACCAGGCGATCCTTTTCGTATGGAGTTCACAAATGGCGGTTCTGTTCGTGCCCGGGTTGTTGTAATCGCCTCAGGCGCCCGCTACCGCCAGCCGGCAATACCGGGCCTGGCGGCTTTCGAAGGCAGGGGAATTTCCTACTGGGCCTCTGCGGTTGAGGCAAAGCTCTGCGAGGGGGAGGAGGTAGCGTTGATTGGAGGCGGCAATTCAGCCGGCCAGGCCGTGGTCTTCCTCGCGCCTAAGGTTAAGCGCTTGCATCTTGTGGTGCGCGGGCCGGGCTTGGAAGTCTCTATGTCGCGCTATCTGATTGACCGCATCGCGGCGCTGCCCAATGTGGAATTGCACACTGGCACCGAGGTGTCAGGCTTCGAAGGGGATGAGGCCACGGGCCTTAACGCCGTGGTATTTCGCGAGCGATCCGCCGGGGCCATGCGGACCTGTCCTTTGCGTCATCTCTTCCTGTTCATCGGTGCCGACCCAAACGCCTCCTGGCTCAATGGCTGCGTCGCGGTGGACAGTAAGGGATTTGTGGTCACCGGGGGCAATTTTGCGAGGGCAACAGCCGCGGACTCCCATCCCGCCCTGCCGCTCGAAACGAGCCGGCCCGGCCTTTTTGCCATTGGCGATGTGCGTGCAGGCTCGACAAAGCGCGTCGCTGCTGCGGTGGGCGAAGGGGCTTCCGTAGTGGCGCAGATTCAGAGCATGCTCGCAGCCAGGTGATTACGTTATCCGGCTGAGAGCCGCCCAGCGCTTGTTATACCTGAGCCGGTCTTCGCCGCTAAAAGGGCGATTTGTTCCGATGACTTCAACTATCTCAGCTATCCAAGTGCTGATCGTGCTGCTGGCAGTCGTTGCGGCCGTGGCCGTTCTTGCCAACCGCCTCAAGATCCCGCCTGCAATTCTACTAGTGCTTACAGGTGTTGGGCTCGCGCTTATACCTAAGCTGCCACCGGTAGAACTTGCTCCGGATTTCGTACTGCTGCTTGTCCTGCCTGCAGTGATCTACACCGCGGCCTTCAACATGAGCTGGCGGGAGTTCCGCTTCAATTTGCGCCCGATAACGCTCTTGGCTCTGGGCGGCGTTGTGTTTACGGCGGGCGCGGTCGCCGCCGCAGCCCACGGGCTCTTGGGACTTCCCTGGGCCGCAGGCTTCGTTCTTGGAGCCATCGTCTCGCCTCCAGACCCTGTAGCACCCCTCGCCATCGCCCGCAGATTGGAGCTCCCGCACCGGATCCTGGTGGTCCTCGAAGGCGAAGGGCTGGCGAACGATGCCACTGCGCTTATTCTTTATCGCTTCGCCGTCGCGGCCGTTGGCACCGGCGCCTTCTCGTTTTACAGCGCAGCCGGGATGTTTGCCGCAATCGTCGCGGGCGAAATCATCTGGGGCATCGGCACAGGCTGGCTGATGCTGCGCCTCAGGAAGTGGGTGAACGATCCTTTGATTGAACTGATACTTGCGATCTTAACGCCTTACCTCGCTTTTTGGCCGCCAAGCTACCTTGGCGGCTCCGGCGTGCTGGCCACAGTAACGGCCGGTCTTTACATCAGCTGGAACGGTCCCCGCCTGATCAGCGCGGCTACCCGGCTGCAAGGCGTATTCTTTTGGCAGTTCTTCAACTATGTGATCGAGGGCATGGTGTTCCTGGTCACCGGCTTGCAAGCCCGAAGCGTTGTCAGCCGGATTGGCGAGTACCCCGTTTCGCAGATTGGCATCTCCGTCGCGGTCATCGTCGCTGCGATCATCGCAGCCCGCTTCCTCTGGATCTTCCCTTCGGTCTACATGCCGCGCTGGCTCTTCCCGGCAATCAGAAGAAAAGACCCGTCGCCGCCCTGGCAATGGCCGTTCGTCCTGGCATTCACCGGTATCCGGGGGATCGTATCGCTCGCCGCAGCCCTAGCCATACCATTTGTAACTTCGGGCGGGGAGCCGTTCCCCTATCGTGACCTGATCCTGCTTTTGACGTTTTCGGTGATTCTTATCACCCTTGCCGGACAAGGGCTCATGCTGCCGTGGGTAATCCGCTGGCTTGGTCTCTCCCATGCCGGGCGGAGGGAGCGCCAGATCAACCGCGCCAAAGAGCACAAAGCCCGCTCCGAGGCCGTGAAGGCTGCGGCCGGGCTGCTAGTCCAGCTTGCGGCGGAACGCAATCTCCCTAAGGACGTGGTCGAAGCCGCCCGCGCTCAGCATCGGGACAGGTTGAAGCACTTGGATCACGGGGGTGATGCCGGTGATGGCATTATCCGGCATCCCAGGCTGCACGATGAAGTGGAGGGTCTGCTGATTGAAGCCGAACGGAGACGAGTGAACGATCTCTATCGCAGCGGCGAATTGAAAGACGAATCCCGCCGCCGCATCGAGCACGAGCTCGATCTTCGCGAAGCGCATCTTGCCAACCAGCAGGATGAGATGCCGTAGCCCAGATCAAGGCTTCTCGTGCTGGTCTAACTTCTCCGGCGCATATCGCGCTGTCTTTCGCTCCCTGATCCGCGCGAAAACCGCGTAGAATGAAGGCACAAACAGCATGGCGAGGAGCGTCGACGCGAGCATGCCGCTGAACACAGCAATGCCGATCGACGCGCGGGACGCCGCCCCCGCACCGGTTGCCACAACCAGCGGAAAGACGCCCAGAATAAATGCAAAAGAAGTCATGAGTATCGGCCTGAAGCGCCGCCGCGCGGCTTCGACCGCAGATTCCATAATACCCGCGCCTGCCTCATGTTCGTCGCGGGCATATTCTACGATCAGGATCGCGTTCTTGGCCGAAAGCGCGATAAGCAGGATGAGGCCGATCTGGGTGTAAAGATTATTCGGGAAACCGAGCGCAATAAGAGCGCCGGCCGTGCCAAGCAGGGAAAGCGGTACGCTGAGAATAACCGCAAGCGGCAGAAGCCAGCTCTCATACTGCCCGGCAAGCACCAGATAAACGAGGAGAAGAGAAAAAGCGAAGATATAATAAATCTGATTGCCGGTTATTTTCTCCTGATAAGACATCGCGGTCCAATCGTAGCTCATGCCGGGCGGCAGCGACTTCGCCGCAATCTGTTCCATTAGTCCCAAGGTTTGCCCGGAGCTGAATTGCGGCGATGTTATGCCGTTGATGGTGGCAGCAGGATACAGATTATAGAGTGTGATAAGCGACGGTCCCTCAACTTTTTTGAGATCGACGAGCGTGCCCAGGGGCACCATTCCGCCGTTCGGCGTTCTGATTTTATACTGTGCGATGTCGCCGGGCCGCGCCCGGAATTGCGACTGCGACTGGACGTAAACCTGGAAAACATGGCCGAATTTGTTGATCTGCCCGACATAGGTCGAGCCGAGGTAACTTTCCAAAGCCTGGAAAACCTGGCCCACTGTGATACCGAGCGTTTCGGCCTTGGTCCGGTCGACGGCTGCTTTCACCTGCGGGACGGAAGCGCGGAATGTCCCAAAGACCATTTGCACCGCCGACTGGGACTTGGCATCGTTGACGACCCGGACTGAGGTGCTTTGCAGCTTGGAAAAATCGACGCTTCCGTCCCTGAGCTCGATCTCCATCGTGAAGCCGCCGGCATTGCCTATTCCCTGAATGGGGGGCGGAGGGAGCACGATGGTGGCCGCTTCCAGGATATTCTGTTGGAGGGCAGCCGTTAGAGTCTTCAACAACGAAAAAAAGTCCTGTCCCTTGACCTTTTCGCGTTCATCCCAGCTCTTCAGGATGACATAAGCTGCCCCCGCACTGGAAAGCGAGGCGTTGTTGTCGAGCGGGGACACGCCGCTGATGGCGACGACCCGTTCGACACCGGGAACCGCCTTCGCAACCTTGGTGACCTTTTCCATGACGCGCTGGGCGCGTTCCAGCGACGATCCATCGGGAAGCTGTGCGCTGATCACGAAATAGCCCTGATCCTCAAGAGGCAGAAAAGACGTTGGCACGCGGGCAATAGCCCAGAAGGCAACGCCGACGAGGACAAGTCCTATCACTGCCACCATCCCGCTGCGGCGTACCATCACGCCTATCAAGCGCGTATAGACGCGCTCGGCCGCGCCATAGATCCGGTTGAAGATGCGGAAGAAAAGGTTGCGCTGTTCGGGCGGCACCGCTGGCCGCAGCCAGAGGGCAGATTGCGTCGGCTTCAAGGTCATCGCGTTTATCGCGCTAATAAGCGCCGTCGCGGCAATAACGAGGGCAAATTGGCGGTATATCTGCCCGGTTAGGCCTGGCACAAAAGCAGCCGGAAGAAAGACGGACATCAGCACGAGCGTGATGCCAATAACGGGACCGGTCAATTCGCCCATGGCCTTGATCGCCGCCTCACGCCCCGGCATCCCCTGCTCGATATAGTGCGCCACGCCTTCGACAATAACGATCGCATCGTCAACCACGATGCCGATCACAAGCACGAGCGCGAAGAGTGTGGACATATTCACGGTAAAGCCCAGCGCCGCCATGGCGGCAAAGGCGCCGATGATGGTGACGGGGACGGTGGTGGCAGGCACTAAAGTGGCCCGCCAGTCCTGCAGGAACACCAGAATAACGATGAGCACGAGGACGCCCGCTTCGAAGAGCGTATTGTACACCTCGTTGATCGAGGCCTTCACAAAATTGGTGGTATCGAACGGTATGCTGTAGACGAGGCCCGGCGGGAAATTTCTCGCGAGCTCATCCATCTTCGCCTTGACACGTGCTGCGGTATTAAGAGCGTTCGCCCCTGGCAGCAAGGAGATGCCAATCCCCGCCGACGGATTGTTATCTAATGTAAAGGCCTGGGTGTAGGTTTGCGCGCCCAGCTCGACATAGCCGATGTCCTTGACGCGAACGAGCTGACCTCCATTGGCGTTGGACGCCTTCACAACGATGTTCGCGAATTCCTGAGGGGTGCTAAAACGGCCCGCGACGTCGACAGTGTATTGAAACGCCTGGTTCTTTGGCGCGGGCGCCATTCCGATGGCACCCGCTGTTACCTCCTGGCTCTGCTGCTGGATGGCGTTCACCACATCCTGGGGCGTGAGCCCGTAAGACTGCAGCAGGTTCGGGTTCATCCAAACCCGCATCGCATATTGGCCCGTGCCATAGATCGTCACAAGCCCGACCCCAGGCAAGCGCGCAAGTTCGTTCTGCAAATTGATTACGGCGTAATTCGCAAGGAACAGGCTATCGTAACGCCGGTCCGGTGAGGCAACGTTCAGGAACTCGAGAATGGACGTCGACTGCTTCTGTACCGTAACCCCCTGAACCTGCACCGCTTGGGGCAATTCCGCGAGCGCAATTTGCACCCGGTTTTGAACCAGCACCTGGTCCAAATCCGGGTCGGTGCCGATGGCGAAGGTCACGATCAGGGAATATTTGCCGTCGCTCGAGCTCGTCGACTGCATATAGAGCATATTGTCGACGCCGTTTACCTGCTGCTCGATGGGCAGGGCAATGGTGTCCATGATAACTTGGGCGCTGGCGCCCGGATAAAGCGTCGTTACCGCGATCGTTGGCGGTACGACATTTGGATATTGAGCGACCGGCAGCCTGAGAAACGAAGCGGCGCCGATTACGACGATGATGATCGCCAGGACGTTGGATAGGACAGGACGCTCGATGAAGTAGCGGGAAAACATGGTTAACCTGGAGGCCTGACTTCGCGAAGAAGATGGAGGTCAACTCTCATTGTCCAGCCGCCGCTGTTATCATGGTGCGCTTTTCCGGGTTTACTTTCTGTCCCGGTACGGCGCGCTGAATGCCGCTTGTCACCACCCAGTCGTTGGTCGTAAGTCCGGACTCGACAACCTTTAGACCGCCTTCGGATTCGGCCGTCTTTACCCGGCGCTGTTCAACGACATTATCCTTGCCCAGAATGAGCAGATATTCGCCGAGCTGATTTTGGCCGATGGCCGTTTCATCGACCCACAGGGCGCTTTCCTGCGGCTGCTGAGGCTGCGGAACGCGCAGGCGCACGAACAGCCCCGGCAAGAGCCGCCCATCCTTGTTCTCGAAAATCCCGCGGACCTCGAGGGTCCCGGTTGCCGAGTTTACCTGAGGCGATACATAGTCGAGGTGGCCGCCGATCGGGTATCCCGTGTCGGTCATCAAGCCTATTTCAACCGGCACTTTATGATAATTTTCCCGGGGACGGTCTTCCTCCGCCAGCTGCTGCCTGTAGCGCAACACCACGCCCTCACTTACCGTGAAATAGACATAAATCGGTTGGATTTGGAGGATGGTTGCGAGCGTGGTCGGGCCGGAGTACCCGACGAGAGCGCCAATGTCGGCCAGATGCCTCGTTACAACGCCATCGAAAGGCGCGGTTACCCGCGTGTAGCCAAGATTGATCGTTGCGAGCACCACGCTGGCTTTTGCGTTTTCCACCGAGGCGTTCGCCGCATCTAACGTTGCCTTGGCGGTGTCGATTTGCTGCTGTGTAACTGCCAGGTTGCCCTGGCGTCCTAATGTAATCACACGTTGATAGTTGATTTGGTCGTTGAGAGCGGTAGCCTGCGCGGAAGCCAAGCTGGCCTTCGCCTGTTCGAGCTGCGCTTCGTAGGTGTTACGCTGAATTTCGAACAGCAGCGTTCCCTGCTTCACCTTCGCCCCGTCCAGATAATTTATTTTTTCTAGGTACCCCTGCACACGCGCTACCAGATCGACGCTGTTTAGCGCTGCTGTGTTGCCCGTGGCCTCATCGTACTTGACCGCGGGCTTCTGCAATGGCTTTGCAACCACGACCTTGGGTGGTGGCGGCGCGACAAAGGCGTTTTCCTGGGTGCAGGCGCCGAGTAAAGCTGCCATCAAAAGCGAAGTAAGGGGCGCGCGGCCCCTTTTGCGAGCCCCTGCGAAGATGCGAAAGCTCAGTTGCGCAAACGAGCCGCATTTCGAAGCTGTGGACGAGACTGGGCCTATCCTGCGCGGGCAAATCGCCGCGCGATGCGATGTTACCAAGACTTGCCTCCCGCTGGGACAGGACAACCTTCAAATGACCCGGATAAAGAAGTTAGCGCAATCCCACTCAAGCACGCGAGTGGTCCATAAGCGTCCGCTTTTTGACGCTGAGGTTTCAAAATCACTAAAAAAATCAGGGAATACGCGAGCAGCCGATGGGTTCGTGGCCGCGTTGCGGAAGTCTTCTCCAATCCTTCCGAACTTGGCGAGCTTCACCGCCGCCTCGACGCCGCATGAGAAACTGCCGGAAGCGCTGTGGGGTGCCGTCCACACATGGCCGCAGGGGACCGATGGACGCATTGCCTCAGCCGTGCAGTTTTGTGAGGCCTCTCGCGATAGCGAGAAAACATGGGGTCCAGGGGGCCAGCCCCCTGGCCTTTCCTCGGCTTTTGACGCTGTGCCCCAGCTTAATCCGGGTCTCAAACTCCCCGCGGTTGCATTGCTGCATTGCGTCAGTTCCCATGGAGGACAGGCTCGCGCTCTTCGAGCATTGGCTTTGCATTTTCGTATCTGTGCGCCTCTGCCGCAACCGGAGCGACGATCACGATTTTGCAGGCAAGGCACTGCGCAGCGCAGCGCAGCGTGAGGGCTTATAATGCTTGGCATTTTCGCGCTCCTTTACGGTCTCCTCTATCCGATCCTGCAGCGTAAGGATTACGCGCTTTTGGCAGGTGCCGTTGCAGCGTTTGTCTTGCTTACAGCCACAATGTTTGCCACATTGCGCGTGAATTGGTCTGGTGAGGGTACCCAGCCAAATTCAGCCGCTTAGTGCATCCGCCGGGAGTTCTCCATGGTTCAGCTTACGCTGCCGAAAAACTCGACAATCCGCAAAGGCAAGACCTGGAACACGCCCGCGCGCGACGGCAAGTCGAAATGGCGGAAGTTCGAAATCTATCGCTGGGACCCGGAGACCCCGGACAACCCCTCCATCGACACCTATTATATCGATCTGAACGACTGCGGGCCGATGGTCCTGGACGCGATCATCAAGATCAAGAATGAGATCGACCCGGCGCTCGCCTTCCGGCGCTCCTGCCGCGAAGGCATCTGCGGCTCCTGCGCGATGAACATCAATGGGACCAACACGCTGGCTTGCACGCAAGCGATCAAGGATCTGAGCGGCGCGGTTCGGATCTATCCGCTGCCGCATATGGAAGTCGTGAAAGACCTGGTGCCCGATCTCACGAACTTTTTCGCCCAGCACCGCTCCATCGAGCCTTGGCTCAAGACCGAAACGCCCGAGCCCGGCAAGGAGTGGCGGCAAAGCCGCGAGGATCGCGCCCGGCTCGATGGCCTTTATGAGTGCATCTTGTGCGCGTGCTGCTCGTCCTCATGCCCGTCCTATTGGTGGAACAGCGAGCGCTATCTCGGGCCCGCAGCACTCCTGCAGGCCACGCGCTGGGTTGCCGATAGCCGCGACGAGGCGACCGGCGAGCGGCTCGATGACCTCGAGGACCCGTTCCGGCTTTACCGCTGCCACACGATCTTGAATTGTGCGCAAGTCTGCCCGAAAGGCCTGAACCCCGCCAAAGCAATAGCCGAGCTTAAGCACATGCTGGTGGAACGCCAGCTTTAGGCGGCATTTTTTGTTGTCTGCGTCCCGTTAGGCCACGGGTACGATGAGCTCATGGATCGCCGCGGCGGCTTTGCCGCCTCGCGATGACGTGCTATTCAGCCGGGACTTTGTACTAAAGGCCTGCCTGGCGCGGAACAGCCGCGAGGCGTGGAGCTTGGGTCTCAGCGCTCTTTTCTGCCGGCCGCCAAAGCGAAGTGCACGGTATCTTAGTCCGGTCGCAGCGATGCAGATATTTTCGCGCAATATCCTGCACCTCGGCTAGGAGGCTATCCTCAAGCTTCGTCGGCTTAAATCCGAGCTGCAAGAAGCGGGTGTGAGATACCCTTAGCTCGTTTTCTGCTGCCTCGTACCGCGGATTTTCGACAAGCTGGTAAGGCGTGCCTGTCATCTCCGAGACCATCTTGGCCAGCTCGATTACCCGATGCGTCTCCGTTATCTGATTGAAGATATGTACCCGCTCGCCGCGCTTTGGCGCGTTGGCGATGGCAAGCTCAATGCATCGGACGGTATCTTGAATATGAATGAAGCCCCGTGTTTGGCCGCCCGTTCCGTGCACCGTCAGGGGATAGCCGAGAACCCCTTGCATCAGGAAGCGATTGAGCACTGTGCCATAATCGCCGTCATAGTCGAACCGGTTGACGAGCCTTTCATCCCGCGACGTCTCGCGCGTCTGAGTTCCCCACACTACGCCCTGGTGCAGATCGGTAATTCGCACACCGTCGTTCTTGTTATAATAAAGAAAGAACAGTTGATCTTGCGTCTTGGTCATATGGTAGATGCTGCCCGGGTTGGCGGGGAACAGTATCTCCATCGCCTTCGGTCCCGTGTCGGTTTCAACGGTAACCTGCAAATAACCTTCGGGGATATCGAGCCCTGCCGTGCCGTAGCCGTAAACGCCCATCGTGCCGAGATGGACCAGGTGAGCATCGATGCCGGTCTCAACGATGGCGCACAGTACATCGTTTGTGGCGTTGAGATTATTATTGACCGTATAGCGCTTCTCGCGGGGCGATTTCATGGAATAGGGCGCGGAGCGCTGCTCGGCGAAATGTACGATTGCAACGGGCCGGACTTCGGCTAGGAGCGCCTTCAAGTGATAGTAGTTCTGGCCGAGGGTCAGCTTCTCGAAACGGATCCGTTTGCCGGAAACTTCCTCCCAGGCGCGGATCCGGGTGCTGATAGGCGAAATAGGCGTGAGCAACTCGACCTCGAGATCGATGTCGATCTTGCGGCGCGAGAGATTGTCGGCAATGACGACATCGTAGCCGAGGTTCGAGAGATGCAGCGAGGTCGGCCATCCGCAGAATCCATCGCCTCCCAAAACCACGACGGAACCCAAGTTCCTCCCCGCAGACGCCTTGTCCATGCGTACCCCCAAAAAGCACCACAATCAGTGGTTTAGCTTTAGCAGCTCCTAGCACAAATTGGCTGGCAATTCTGGGCTATATTATGTCCTAGATGAGGGTGCGGAGAGGGGCACAGGGCACTCAGGCGTGCGTCCGATGCCGGCATTCACCTTTGCGAGCGAGGCGAAGAAAATCGTTGCAGCGGCCTGCAAAGCTGGCGTAAGCACCCCCAAGACACCGGAAAATGCGCCATGGTTTCGTTGCAATATAAAGGCCGGATTTACAAATCGAAGTTCTCGATGCGGAGCATCCGTTACATTGTGTCGGATCAAGCGGCGCGGGCTTTTCCGGCCTTGCAGCGGCGCTGGCTTTTGCCGTTGGAGTCGCGCCCCATTTCGGAAGCCGCCGTCGAAGATTTAGCGATCCCCTCGCCTTTGATCGACGCTCCTATCCCAGAGTGCCTGACAAAACTTGGGGTATCTCTCCCGCAGCCGCTGCAGATCGCCCAGCATTTTTATGGGTTGCGAGATACCGTGGTCACCGGCTGGGCTGGGGCCATGATCAAGAATGGCGATCTTCTGGCCCTGCACCCGGGCCCGAATTGGACCGCTTTGGTCCGGGCGCGCCCGCACCAGATGCGGACGCTTCCCGCCTCCCGGCCTTACTACAATCTTATGGCGCCGATCCCTGCGCGCGGGCACATCGTTCACTGGCTCTTCGAGTCCGTCGTGCCCCTCCTCACCTTCCTGGAAAGTGGCGGACGGGATTTGGACTTGGGCCTCATCGTCAATGCGGAGCGCAGCGGGTTCCAACAGATAACGATCGGCTATTTCAAAGCGAAATATGGAATCGACACCCTTGAGCCGCTCCGCGCCGGCGATGCCGTGCAGGTGCCGCATCTGAGGGCGGCAGTTCCAGTGCCGTATGCTCCGATAGCCTTGCGTCCGGAAGCCGGAATGGCAAAACTTGAGGATCTCGGGCGGTTTATCGCGGGAGATACTCCGGAAAACGGCTTTCCCAAGCGCATTTATGTCAGCCGGAATGACGCGCGTCTACGGCGCGTGCTTAACGAGGACCGCATTCTGCATGCCCTGGAGGCCAGGGGGTTCCAGCGCGTGACGCTCAAGGGAATGCCCATGGCCCAGCAGGTGCAGTTTTTCCGGCAAGCGGAGGCGGTCGTTGGACCGCATGGGGCCGGCCTCGCCCACACCGCATGGTGTAAGCCGGGAACGAAGGTCATCGAGTTCTTTCCAGGGCTGGGCGGCAACCGCGTGGTCAAGAACGCCGGCACCGGCATGTGGCTCATAGCCGCGCAGCGCGGCCACCATTATAGCGGTTACCTTGCCGGTCCGCCTGAATCGCGAGACGACAGCTTTACGATACCGGAAGCTTTGCTGCTGGCAGCTCTGGACGCCGCATCAATAAATTGACCGCAGACTTGAAGGCCCACGGGCTTGGCATTCAGGTTTGCGGCCTGTCCTCTCCAGGAAGAGGCGTGGATTCTCCGAGGCTATCCCTGACATAAAGCTTCTTGATGAGAACAAACAGCACAACAACGATAGGAGCCGCGAATATAATGGAGGCCGTTCCGAACACGATGGTAATTGAGGAAATGCCAAGGAGCATGACGCCCGGCGGAACGTAGACTAGTTCTCGCTGTATGAGGGGCGAGATGACATTGCCCTCGATTAGGTGGATGCCGAGATAAGCAATAAATGTCCAAAGCACGTCGGCCTGGGTTTTCGTTGCAGCGACCAGCAAGGCAGGGATCGCGCCGATTATCGGCCCCACATAGGGTATGAATTCGGTTATGCCTGCGATCAAACCCAGCCCGAAGGGCGAGGGCAATCCTATTACCCACCAGGCAAACGTCGCCAGCACCCCGATGAGAACCATGGTGATGAACTGGCCCTCAAGCCACCGGTAAAGGCCGTTGCCGACTGCAATGACCGTCTCCTCCGCTTGCGCCCGTTCTTCATGAGGGAAGAGCATCAACAAGCCGCTGAGATAGAGCGATGGCTGAGCAGCAAAATAGATGCCAGCGATGATTGCCACCAAGGCGCCCGCCATGAAACTGGCGCTGACGCTGAAAACGCTGGTGGCGATTGTGGCGACGGGGATATTAGCGCTCCCCATCTGAGCCAGGAGAAGTTTGCCAAGCGGTGAACTTTGAAGTGAGGCGCGTATGGTGTTTTGAGCTTCTTCCATCCGCGCCAGAACGTTCTGGATGTCCAGAGCCAGTCTTGTCCCGAAGAGATAGCCGGTTCCAACCACCACAGCGGTCAGGATGAGGACTGCAAGAGGTATAGAAGCCCACTTGGGAAGCTTTAGACGGTCCTCGAAGGGTGCCGCTATGAGCAAGACCACCACCGCAATCAAGATAGCGCCGATCGTCAAAAGAACGATCTCAAAGAAGAAGTAGATGAATACGAGCACCGCTAACAATACGGCAACGCCGAAGACTTTCCAGATGACGTCCTCCGGATAGGTTTGACGCGCAAATTTTGGTTTTGTTGGATTCATACGAATACTGTGCCGCCCCGGTGGGGTAACGCGGCCATGCGGAGGCTTGCTTGCCCTGTGGGCTATAACACAGGCGGCCCCGGCTTTGCTCCTGCGCCCTGGTGCCTGAGCGGCATGCAATCCATGATCGCGAGCCGGGCGGAATGTCCGCATCACAACGGCCAGAAAGGTAACGGAAATGGGAACCGTATCTGCCCTAGCGCTTTATTCTTGCGGGACTAGGCCCCTTCGTCTGTCGCGCTCCAAACGGACGTTCATGAGGGAGGACACTCCCAGGTCTCCTAAAGCTCCCTCTCCCCGGGCGGGAGGACGGCGAGGGAGGCGCATTGCTCCCCGGGCAAAAGTTCACGAGCCAGCAAGGGGCTGCTGCTGCAGCGAAGCGATCGCATTATCGATCAAGCGATTTGCAGCGGCCATCTCGGATGCTGCAAAGGAATCCCCGCACAGGTCCGGATGGCTCTGCCGGGCAAATAACCGCCTCAAGCGGCGAAGTTCGGGGGCTGACGCGGCCTCGCCGATCTGGCGTTTCAAATCCGCAAGCGAAAGCTGCGGCGCGCTCTGGGGCTCTTCGGGAAGTTCCTCGTATCGCGAGGGCATCTGCTGGGGAATTGCTCTTTTCTCCGGCGTAAGGGCCAGCACCACAAGGCCAACGCCAGCCGAAACTTTGAAGGCCGGCTCGCTCAAAGCCGCCTCGCCGTCCTGTTCAGGCGTTCGCAGCTGCTCAAGAAGCTGACCGAAGCTCGCCGCAATCATGTCCGTCCCTCAAGAAATAGGAAAAGCGCCAAAGCGAAATGCTTATACGAGAGGCCCTTAAGACTTCCTTCTCCGCAGAAGCGCGTTAGCGGATCGGAAGCCCACTTTAATTTAGCCGCTAAAACTTGAACGGTGCTTTTCCCGCTTTCGCAATCAGGCTCGTGCAAGCTGACCAACGTAGCTAAACCTGCACGAGGAGAAGGTTGTGACAATCGCTCTGGGACTTTTGGTGACCCTTGGCTGCATGCTGGGCGGGTTCGTGGTCATGGGAGGCCATATTCTCGTAATTTGGCAGCCGGCCGAATATGTCATTATCTGCGGCGCCGCGGCGGGAAGCTTCATCGTTGCGAACCCGATGAAAGTGATAAAGGACTCCGGCAAGGGTATTGTCGAAGCCTTGAAGAATGCGGAGCCTAAACGGTCAGAGTATCTTGCCGTACTTGGCGTCCTTTATTCGCTGATGCGTGAACTCAAAGCAAAACCCAAGAATGAAGTTGAAGTACACATCGAAAGCCCCAACGAGTCACCGATCTTCGCCAAGTTTCCGGAAGTTTTGAAGAATAAGGAGCTGACCCAGTTCATCTGCGATTATTTCCGTCTGCATATCATGGGCAATGCGCGTCCGGATGAAATCGAAGCCTTGATGGACGAGGAAATTGAGACGATTCGGAATGACGCCTTGAAGCCGTACAATGCGCTTTCAACTGTCTCGGATGCTTTCCCGGCCTTGGGGATCGTTGCGGCGGTTCTGGGCGTCATCCGGGCGATGGCGGCGCTCGATCAGCCTCCGGAAGTCCTGGGCGAGCTTATCGGCTCCGCAATGGTCGGCACTTTCGCAGGCGTTTTCATGTCCTATGCCGTAGTATCTCCCATCGCAGCGAAAATAAAGGGAGTGCGTGAAAAGAAAATGCGCCTTTATCTTCTCGTTAAACAGGCAATCCTCGCGTTCATGAATGGCGCCATGGCCACGGTTGCAGTCGAGCATGGGCGGAAAATGATTTCTGCCTACGACAGGCCCAGTATCGATCAAGTAGAAGCCAACTTATCCGGCGCAAACGATGCGGGCGCCGCCAAGCAAAAGGCAGCCGCCTGAGAGCTTCGTCCGCTTCTTCGCCCTACCCGTTCACACGTCCTGAGCCTAAGAAAGAATTGCGCATGCAACCGAACAGCGACCACCCCTTATTTGAAGCGCCAGCCGAAGCCGTTAAAGCTGCCAAGGCCGGCGAAATTTCGCACGAACAAGCGAATCGCAACATCGATTTGGTCTTGCGGATACCTGTGACGGTGAAGGTACTTCTCGGCTCCGCATCCATGCCGATCTTTCAACTAACCAAGCTTGGGCGCGGCGCTGTCATCCCGTTGGATCGCCGGGTCGGCGAGCCGGTGGACGTTATGGTCAACGGCAGAATTATTGCCCGCGGCGAAATCGTGGTACTCGACGAAGACGGGTCGCGGTTCGGCGTAACGCTCACCGAAATGATCGACGGCGCAAAGCTCGCGGTTTAGCGTAGCAAGTTGCGAAGCCCTTGAGCGATCAGTCCGAAACCGATTCCAAAACAGAGGAAGCGACCGAGAAACGCCGGCAGGAGGCTCTCGAACGCGAAGGCGGTCCCTTTTCGCGGGAAGTGGGGTCCGCCGCAATACTCATGGCGGTTGCTTTGTTCCTGGTCACGGCAGCTCCCGGGCTGGTCAGCCATACGGCTCGGGAACTCGCGATCTTCCTCGAAGATCCCGGTGCCTGGCATCTCGATAACGGCGCAGACGCAATCCTCCTTTTGCAAGCGGCGGTTTCGGCCGTGTCCGCTCTTCTCATTCCGTTCGCCGGCATCGCCGTCATCGCGGCAATTGCCGCATCGGTCTTACAGAACATGCCGAGGTTCATTCTAAGCAGAATCGAGCCGGATCTATCCCGCATTTCGCTTGGCGCCGGGTTTGGCCGGCTTTTCAATTCGCAGTCCCTTGTCGAGTTTTTGAAGGGACTGGCCAAGACTGGGCTGGTTGGCGTCGCGGCTTTTTGGGGCCTTGGCGGCCTTGCCACCGGGTTCTACGCCGTGCATGCCAGCCCGGAGGCTATCCCTGATCTCATCGGAGAGCTCTGTGCTCGCGTTGCCTTCATAAGCGCAATCCTGGCCTCGATTATAGCGGCCGCCGACATTTTCCATGCGCGGCGGGCCTGGAATAGCAAGCTCAGAATGACCAAGCAGGAAATAAAGGAGGAACTTAAGCAGGCGGAGGGCAATCCTATCTTGAAGGCCCGGGTGCGTGCCATTGCCCGCGCGCGCATCAAGCGCCGGATGATGCAGAACGTGCCGAAGGCAACGCTCGTTGTCGCAAACCCCACCCATTATGCAGTCGCGTTGCGTTACGTGCGGGGTGAAGATGCAGCGCCCAAGGTGCTGGCAAAGGGTCAGGATGCCGTCGCACTGAGGATCCGCCAAATTGCAGAACAGCACAACATCCCAGTCGTTGAAGACAAGGCGCTGGCCAGATCGCTTTTCGATGCGGCCGACGCCGGCCAGCTTATCCCGCCCGAGTTCTACAAGGCCGTCGCTGAAATTATCATTTATCTGAGCTCAAAATCGCGGCCGGCGCAACGCAAGCCAGGGAACGCCAGACCCCGCCAGCCGCCGGTCCGATAAGCCCCGCGTAAGACGAACAACCTAGACAACGCCTAAGTTGCCGCCTCAGTACGGCAAAGCTCTCAGCAGATGGATGCTGGTATGACGGCGAATGATGTCTTCGGTCTGGCGGCTCGCCAGGCGTCGTGGTTGCTTGCGAGGCAGCAGGTCATTGCGCAAAACGTGGCTAACTCCAATACGCCGGGTTACAAAGCTGCCGATCTAAAGCCGTTTGACGCCAGCTTACAGACGGCCTCGATGCAGCTCACCGCGACTTCGCCGGCTCATTTCAGCATCGACGAGACGCAAGACCTGTCCACGGCGGCAAGCATTGAAGGGAATTCCGAGGCTTATGTTTCCGGCAACGACGTTAGCCAGGAGCAGGAAATGGGCAAAGCCGGTGCCATCTCCCGGGCCTACGCGCTCAATACCGCGATCGTGAAAGCGTTCAATAGCATGGTCTTGTCGGCGGCGAAGGGCTAAAGAGCGATGGATAATCTTGCGAGTATATTCCAGGTGGCAAGCTCCGCGCTCAACGCCCAGTCGCAGCGCATCCGCGTTGCCGCCGAGAACCTCGCCAACTCTGAGTCCACCGGCAACACTCCAGGAGCGCTCCCGTACACCCGGAAGGTCGTCACCTTCGAGTCGGAGTTGGATGAGGCAACCGGGGCGGACGTCGTCAAGGCTGACGGAACAGAATTGGATACATCGCCGTACCGCATCGAGAAAATCCCCGGCCACCCTGCGGCAGACCAAAACGGCAATGTCAAGCTGCCGAATGTCAACATGCTGGTGGAATTGGCCGACATCCGGGAAGGAACGCGGTCTTACGAAGCTAATGTTCAAGTCATGAAGCAGGCGCGTGAACTCGTGAATATGACCATTGATCTCCTAAAGGCATCGTAATGACCATCACTTCTCTTTCGCCCATCACCGATAGCGCCTTTCTAAGCAGCACCAAGCCCGGCAGCGGCGCGGCCCCGGCAGCTCAGGCCGCAGGCGCGCCCGATTTCGCGAGCGTCTTGGCAGACCTCGCCAGCCAGACAGCGTCGTCCATCAAGACCGGCGAAGATATGGCGATCAAGGGGATCAAAGGGCAAGCACCGGTCCAGGATGTAGTTCAAGCGGTCATGCAGGCCCAAACCTCGCTGCAAACGGCGCTGGCTGTCCGCGACAAGGCGGTTTCTGCCTATCAAGACTTAACCCGTATGCCGATCTGATAGGGGGAAATCATGCGCGCACTTTCAATAGCGGCAACCGGCATGGCGGCGCAGGCGCTGAACGTCGAGGTGATCGCGAACAACATCGCCAACGCCAACACGACCGCCTACAAGCGGTCGCAGGCGCAATTCTCCGACCTGATGTACCAGGCTGAGCGTACGGCCGGGGTTCCAAACCAGGGTACCGCCGGAGCCATCCCGGAAAGTTCCCAGGTGGGGCTTGGGGTTCAGCCGCTCGCGATCCGGACTTTGAACCTTCAAGGGCCGATCAACAGCACAGGAAACCAATTAGACCTGGCGCTCAACGGCCGGGGCTGGTTCCAGGTTCAAGGACCGAACAATCAAACTCTCTACACGCGGGCCGGAAGCTTCAGCAAAAATGCTACGGGGCAATTGGTGACGCCGGACGGTTACCTCGTACTGCCGAATATAACTTTTCCTTCCAGCACGGTGAATATTCAGATCAACCAGACGGGCGCGGTATTCGCAGATCCCGGGACCGGCGTTCTAGCGCAGGTTGGCCAGCTCACCATCGCGAATTTCGCCAACGACGCAGGCCTGCAAGCGCAAGGAAACAGCCTTTACCAAGCGACGCAGGCGGCGGGTAACCCGCAGGTGCAGACTCCAGGCAGCGCGGGATATGCGACGATCCAGCAGGGCTATGTTGAAGGCTCGAACGTCGATCCGGTACAAGAGATCACCAATCTGATCACCGCCCAGCGTAACTACGAAATGAATTCGAAGGTCATTCAGGCTGCGGACGATATGTATCAGACCATTACGAAAAATAACCTCTAGGCGGCCAGGATCGGATGCGAAATACACTGCTTTGCATAGGCGCCATCGTGACACTGAACTTGCCTGCAGCCGCTCCGGCTTCGGATAACGGGCGGCCCGCGTCTTTTGCAGCCGTCAAAGTCACCGTTTATCCGGGCCAGACGATCACCCCCGAAATGGTCAATCTCGTGCCTGCCGGTCATTTTTCGGGGCTGGGCACCGCCGTCACCGATGAGGAGACCCTCGCCGGAAAGATTGCGCGCCGTACTTTGCTGCCCGGCCAGCCGATTCCACAAAGTGCGATACGCGAGCCTTTCATCGTCCAGCAAGGCAAGACGGTCCCTCTCATCTTCCAATCGGGAAATATCACGATCACGGGTGCGGCGCTCGCATTGGAATCCGGAAGCGCGGGTGACCTCATCAACGCCCGTAACCCCAATTCCGGCTCCGTTGTACAAGGAATAGTTCAAGCGGATGGAAGTTTGCGGGCCCAGTGATGATAAGGGGCCTCATAGTTGCAATTCTCCTTGCCGGTGCGCCTGCCGAAGCAGCCACGCGGATCAAGGATATTTCAATGGTCAAGAACGTAAGGCCGAACCAGCTTGTCGGTTACGGCATCGTGGTCGGCTTGAACGGCACCGGCGACACGCTTAACGGCTCGCCTTTCACCAGCCAATCCATCCAGTCCATGCTCGACCGGATGGGCATCAATATCCGCAACAACTCCACCAACAACAACAATCCGGTTCAAACCAAGAATGCAGCGGCCGTCATCGTGACCACGGAACTGCCGCCCTTTGCCGGGGAGGGCTCGCGCCTCGACGTAACCGTATCCTCGCTCGGCAATGCAACGTCGCTGGCGGGAGGAACGCTCATGCTCACGCCGCTGTCAGGCGCCGATAATGTGATCTACGCTGCCGCACAGGGACCGGTGAGCATCTCCGGATTTTCATCCAGAGGACACGCGGAAACGCTTACACAAGGCGTGCCTACGGCAGGCCGGATTGCCAATGGCGCCTTGGTCGAGCGCAAACTGCCAATCAGCCTCGAAGCCGAGAAATCTTTCACGCTTGAGCTCTTCAATCCCGACTTCGCGACAGCGGCGCGGGCAGCCGATGCCATCAATGCTTATACGCTAGAGCACTATCATGGGCTTTCCGCGCGCGCCGGCGATCTGCGTTCGATCGTGCTGTTGCGGCCGCCACATTTAGATGCCGCGCAGTTCCTCAGTGAAATCGGAGACCTTCCGGTCGAGCCCGACACGCCTGCAAAAATCGTCATCGACGAAAGGAGCGGGACGGTGGTGATCGGACATGACGTGCAAATCAGCCCCGTCGCGGTCGCCCATGGCAGCATCACCGTCCGGGTGACGGAAACGCCGAAGGTGGTGCAACCGCTGCCATTTTCGAATGGCCGCACGGCGGTACAGCCGCGGACCGCAATCAGCGCGGATCAGGCCGGCGGACACTTAAGCATCCTCGACGGGGATAATTTGCAGACGCTTGTCACAGGATTGAACCGGATGGGCCTCAAGCCACAAGGCATCATCGCCATCCTGCAGGCGATAAAGTCCGCAGGCGCCCTGCAAGCGGAGCTCGTGGTCCAATGAAACGCCAATCCGCAGTTTTCCTCACGGCCATATGCGTAACGAGCGCGCTTGCCATTCCTCGCGCGGGCGCAGAGCCCGCATGGGGTTGGAGGCCCGACGAAGTTGCTCACTACAAACAGCTTATAAAGCCCAAAAGTAGCGGAGCGCAAAACGCCTGGGACGCGGCCATCGTCGCCGCGCCGGCCTCACCTGCCCTAAAAGGCGCAAAGTCCCCGGCGCCCGCCCCTACGCCCGAGACTTCGGCCACGGTTAAGGCCTACTGCCAGAACATCGAGGACGCAGCACTCGATGCCCGCTTCCTCCACCAGAAGTCCGAGCTTCAGCATTTGGAAGGCGAACTCGAGAAGCGCACGTCAGCGCTGGAAGCCAAAAGGGCCGAATATCAAGACTGGCTTAAACGCCGCGACGAGTTCATCAGCAAGGCCGAGGGCAGCCTGGTGGAGCTCTATTCAAAAATCAAACCCGATGCGGCTGCGCTGCAATTGGCCGCCATCGACGAGGATGCCGCCGCAGCCCTGTTGTTGAAACTCAGCTCCAGGAACTCTAGCGCCATCTTGAACCAAATGGATAGCATCAAAGCGGCGCGGCTTGTCTCGGTCATGATCGGCGCAGCCAAACCCCAAGAAAAGGCTGGCGCCCAGGAATCAAGCGCCGCCCCAGAAAAAGCCGCCGCGCAAGACGCGCCTCAAGCTCAGCAAGCCGGGAATGAGCAAGCGCCTGAACAACATCAAGCGCCGGAAAAGAAATTATGATGAAAGCAGCATTCGCGATCGCGCCGCTGGCTTTCCTGCTTGCCGGATGTTTTGAGACCCTAAGCGAGGTTGGCAAAGAACCTAAACTGTCGCCGGTCGGCACCGGACTCGCGCAGAAAAGCGCCTTGATTAACAATATGCAGGCGACCCCTGTCGCCTACACAACGCACGCCTCGCTGTGGCAGGACAGCGGCGCCGACTTGTTCAGAGACCCCCGCGCCGGCAGGGTTGGAGATGTTGTCACCGTAAGGATCTCGATAAAGGACCAAGCCTCGCTCAGCAACTCTACAAACAGCTCGCGCGATGCAAGCCGTGAACTGAACCTCACCAATACAGCAAATCTGACTTACTCCCCCAGCAATTTGAACGTCCAGAGCATGGGCCAGTTGGACCCAAAGCTCCAAACCTCCACAAGCTCGGCGGGACAGGGAGCGATCCAGCGCTCCGAAACTATCGACCTTCTGATCGGCGCGGTTGTGACCAACGTCCTGCCCAATGGCAATATCGTTGTCAGCGGCAGGCAGGAAGTCCTGGTGAATCGCGAGCTTCGCGAATTAACGGTCTCAGGCATCGTCCGCCCCAGGGATATCTCAACCAACAACAGCATCTCTTACGACAAGATCGCCGAAGCGCGAATTTCGTATGGCGGACGCGGCCGTGTCATGGAGGTGCAGCAGCCTGCGTGGGGAGCGCGCTTATTGGACCAGATCACCCCTTTCTGATGCAAGATCGAGCCGGGAGCAGCACTGTGGCCAGCAACAAAACCTCCAGCGGGGCAATTTTAGGTGCGATTATTGGCACAGTGGCAGCAGCCGGCGGCGGCTTTGCCTTTGGGGCCCTTATTCTCAAGCAGCCGCCACAGAGCCCTGCCCAGACGGCGGCTTCATCCGCCAAATCGCCCCATGTGCCGGATAGCGAGGTTGTGCCGCTTGCGCCTATCGTTACAAACCTCGGCAATCCCTCCGATCTGTTTGTCCGGCTGCAGGCGGCAATCGTGCTGGAGCCGGACGCGAGGGACACTGCCGCGCTTGCAGCCAAAGTTGGGGACGATATCGTGGTTTATCTGCGCACCGTTTCCGTAACGGAGATTCAAGGAGCAACCGGTTTTCAATACCTCCGAGAGGATTTGAAAAAGCGCGCAATCGAGCTTGGCGGCGGAAAGATCCGCGATCTGCTGCTCACTGGCTTTGTCGTGGAGTGATCGCCATGCCCAATAAGCGTTCAGCCTTTCTAACGCCTTTCCTCCTCACGGCAGCGACCTTCGCGCTCACGGCGCTTCCGGCTGCCGCACAACAAAACGGCTTCAGCACCCTCATTCAGGATGCGAACAATGTAACGTCGACTCGCATTATTCAGCTTATTCTGGCGGTTACAGTATTATCGGTTGCGCCGGGAATTCTCGTTATGGTGACCTGCTTCACGCGCTTCATTATTGCGCTTTCGTTTCTGCGGGCCGGACTGGGCCTTCCTTCGACGCCGGCGAACATCGTTCTTATCAGCCTGGCGCTCTTCATGACGCTTTTTACAATGGCGCCGGTCTTCGACAAGGCATGGGAGGGCGGTCTCAAGCCCTACATGGATAACAAGCTCCCTGAGGAGGAGGCTTTCAGCCGCGTCACCAGCCCTTTCCGTGAGTTCATGACCGCGAATGTCCGGCAGAAGGATCTCGACATGTTTGCCGGATTTTCACAAGCGCGCGCCAGCACCGCCGCTCCCGAAGCCGCGCAGCTGCGCACGCTGATCCCAGCCTTCATGGTCTCTGAGCTGCGACGTGGCTTTGAGATCGGCTTTTTGATCATGCTCCCGTTCCTGGTTATCGATCTCATTACCGCAACACTCACCATGTCGATGGGCATGATGATGCTGGCGCCATCAACCATATCCCTGCCCTTCAAGATCTTGTTCTTCATCCTCATCGATGGCTGGAACCTGTTGGTGGGAGGCCTGGTCAGGTCCTTTCATTAGCCGGGACGGGGGCGCCTGGCCGTTAAAACATTCTTCAGCATCTTGAGCTGAGCAGCCTCGATATTAACGTTTTATTAAGAGTTTAAGCGTTTTCTAAGCCTCTATACAGGAGCGAGCTTTAGCTTTTCAGGCGCGCTCGCAGGCATGATGCCGGTCCTGTATGCCGGTTCGAGGCCGGTATGTCCCGTGTATTCATCATCAAGAGGGACATTTCATGTCGATCACAAGCAGCATCCTTACTAACGTTGCCGCCAACACCGCTCTTCTTAATCTCGAAAATACCAACAACAATCTCAACAACGTCCAAAACGAAATCTCCACGGGCCTTGCGGTCAACAGTGCGAAGGACAACGCATCCTATTTCTCGATTGCAACGGTGCTCCGTAGCGACAGCAGCGCTCTCGGAACTGTCTCCGATACGCTGAATATGGGCGATTCTTCGCTCTCCGTCGCCAGCACCGCACTCTCGCAAATTCAGACAACGCTCGGCGACATCAAAAATCAGCTTGTCGCCGCTTCGGCGCCGGGCGCCGATATGACAACCATTCAGCAGTCGATCACGGCGGATCAAGCCGAGTTGCAGAATATTGCGCAATCCGCGAGCTTCAACGGGCAAAACTTTCTCTCGGTCGACTCGTCCGCGGCAGGCTACAACCCCACGCAAAGCTTCGTAGCGTCCTATTCGCGGAATTCGAGCGGGGCGGTTTCAATCGGCTATATCAATGTCAATACCGCACAAACTGCGCTATTCGATTCCGGCTCCAATGCGAGCGATGTTACCGCGACACCGGGCTCGACCGGCCAAACGACATCCGTAGCGACGCCTACGAGCAACTTTACCGAAGCGAGCAACGGTACCGCCAACGACGGCAACGGCACGGGTGCGGCCGGCTACAACACAAGCACCGGCGTCCTGTCGTTTACAGCCTACTCGGGGGATACCGCTAATCCGTATGTGGCGGCCGATCCCTCGGGCACCCCGCCCGTCGTGGGCTCCGCAGGCCAATCTTTTACCACCAACATTTCCGTGGCGGGCGCCAGCGCAAACAGCGTAGTAACGGAAACCGTAGGAACGGGTACGGATGCGGGCCTTTCATCGGCTCAGCTGGCTGCCAGTGGCGACGTGGCTGGGCAAGTCGCGACGAGCGCAGGGCATCAAGCCACCTACAGCAACGGCACGCTGACATTCTATGTTGCCCAGAACACCGATAGCAGCACCGGAAGCTACACCTATAACAAATACACCGTGTCAAATGTCTCGTCCACCGGCGGCCACGGCTTCTTAGACAGCAAAGACACAACCACGACCGGAACCTACACCGACTCGAACGGCAACACCACCAACGTGACCGGAACGGGCGCTTCGATCATGGGCATCAACATTTCGAGCTTGACCGGTTCTGCGTCTGACAATGCCTTATTGAACGCCTATCAGAACCAAGTTGATAATGCGATTACGAATGTGGCCTCGTCGGCAGCGGTCCTCGGCACGGCGCAATCGCGCATCGAGGCGCAGTCGTCCTTCGTTGCCAGCCTGCAGACGTCGATAAACAACGGCGTCGGCTCGCTCGTCGACGCAGACTTGAACGTCGCCTCCACGAAACTCCAGGCGCTGCAAGTGCAGCAGCAGCTTGGCGTGCAGTCGCTTTCTATCGCCAACCAGTCGTCTCAGGCAATTCTGAAGCTCTTCCAGTAATGAGCCTAATGAGCAGGGGGGCCGTTAGCCCTCCTGCGCTTCGCCGGCGGGCTTAAATTGTCACGGCGGCGTTATGTCGAGCGCAGCTTTCATCACAACCGCAGGCAAAATAAGGTTGCGGCAAGCCGCCAGTGCTCCACTCGAAGCAATCGGCACCTTCAGCCGGATGGGTCCGGCGAGAGGTGCAGAAAAGCGCGAACCTTGGAGTCACGAGAGCGATGTTAATTGGTGAAAAAGTTTGCCTTGGACCGATGCTCCAGCCCGATGCCCCGATTATCTTCAATTGGCGCAACACCGTGAGCATGATGCACCTGCACGGTCAGTATCTTCCTATGAGCCAGCGCACTTTCGACGAATGGTTTCACAATATTGGACGTGATCTAGCGAGCGTCGTTTTCGCGATTAGAAAGCAGGGCACTCTCGCCTTACTAGGCTATATTCAAGTCACCGACATCCACCCTGCATTTCACTCCGGTGTGCTCGGCATCATGATTGGGGACCCATCGGACCGCGGAAAAGGGTATGGAGCGGAGGCGCTTCGCTTGTGCGTCGGCTTTTGCTGGAATGAGCTTAATCTCCAGCGGCTTTCCCTCTTGATCGCCGGACAAAATGAGCCCGCCATGCGCGCTTACAAGAAGGCCGGTTTTCAGCAAGAGGGGGTGCTCAAAAGGTCGATCTACGCCAATGGCGCTTATTTGGACGGCACCATTATGGGGCTGCTACGCTAACGTCCAGAGCGGCACAACCTACCGGCCATTCTGCTACGCACAAGGTAGCGGGCAAATGATCTCGCATGGGAATCGCTTTGGAGGATTTATATGGCGGCCAGCGATCAGCTAGAGCGGCTTAGTGCGAGCCTGGCTGGGCTTGGGCCCAGGCGTTTGGCTGCGCTTGCAGCCGTCGGCGCCGCTATATTCGCGATCGTTGGGTTCGGCAGCTATTATCTGAGCCGTCCCGATCTCGAAGCGCTCTATGTGGGCCTTGCCCCCGCCGATGTGGCCCGGATCGGCGATGTGCTTCACGAAGCCGGCATTTCCTTCGACGCAAACGCCGAAGCCACAAAGGTCTTCGTAAGACGCGGTGAGGCTGCTAGAGCGCGAATGCTCCTCGCCGAACATGGACTCCCCAACAGTTCCACCGCCGGATACGAACTTTTCGACAAGCTGGGCTCGATGGGCCTTACGTCATTCATGCAGAACATAACCCGCCTCAGAGCCTTGGAAGGCGAGATCGCGCGCACGATTCAAGCTATGAAGGGCGTCAGGGCCGCGCGGGTGCACTTGGTCTTGTCCGATCCAGGATCGTTCCGCCAGGCCCCGCAAACACCCTCGGCCTCCGTCGTTGTCCGCGCCGATTCTCCCGAGCTTCCCTCAGCCGCCGCGATACGTCAGCTTGTCTCCGCTGCGGTCCCTGGATTGACCCCGGACCATGTTGCGGTGCTTTCCACGGATGGGACCATCCTTGCCGCCGGCGGCGAAGCTGGGGGCGCCGCGAGCGGAAAGATGCTCGATCTCGAAAAGCAGATTGCCAGCGAAATTACCGAGAACATCCGGAAGACGCTCATCCCATTTCTGGGGCTCGGCAATTTCGAGGCAAGCGTCTCGGCACGGCTCAATCTCGACAAGAGGCAAATTAGCGAAACTGCCTTCGATCCAGATTCCAAAGTGGAGCGTTCCACCCGGACAATCAGAGAGAGCGGAACCTCCCAGAATTCCAACGCGAAATGGAATGTCAGCGTCGAGCAGAACCTGCCGGGCGGCGAAGCGGGCACAAAGCCCTCCGATCAATCTCGCCGCAGCAGTGAGCGTAAGGAAGAGATCACAAATTTCGAGGTGAACTCCAAGAGTATTACTACCGTGAGCGATGGCTTCAGGATCGAGAACTTAGCGGTAGCGGTTGTAATAAACCGGAAGCAGCTTCTTTCAGCCGCAGCGGACAAGAATTCCGGGGTCTCCGTCGAGGAGCAGATCAAGTCGGTAGAGAAACTTGTGGCCTCGGCGGCAGGACTTGTGCCCGCCCGGGGAGATAAAGTTACAGTGGCGGCAGTCGATTTTGCCGCGAGCAACGAACTTGAGCCTGTTCCACCTCCCACGATTTGGGAAGAGCTTGCTGGCCAGGCAGGAAGCTATGTCGTTGCAGTTGCCATTCTTCTATCTACAATCATCTTTATTTCGCTCGGCCTTCGCCCTGCCCTGCGCCTCATTATTGAAAGCAAGCATCCAGAAAAAAGCTTAAATCCCCCGCAACTAACCGCCGAAGCCAGACCCGCTCTGACGATTGAAACGGGAGAGCCGGGATTGGCGCTGCAAAAACTGCAAGCACCGGCCACGGCACCGCCCGCTGCCAAGAAACCGTCACTTATCGGGCAAGTGGAAACGGCGATTATCGAGAATGAACAGCACGCTGTAGAAGTTCTGAAAGAATGGATGAAGCAAGGCTAGCATGATAGCGGTTCCCATTACTCACTACCTCGAACGCAAAAGCCGGGAAAGTGCCGGCATTTCCAGCGAGCCAACCCCCCTCGACATTCAAGCGGCGACGGAGGCTTGGTACGCAAAAGGGTTCAAGGAGGGATCGGCGCAAGCAAAGAGCGCCTGCGACGCTGCCCTCGCGCATCGCGAAGTGGAATGCAAGCTTTGGATCGACGCCGCAAGGAAAAGCTGGTCGGAGACCGAGGGCGCGGCGCTCGGAATGCAAATCACGCACGCAGCGTCGGCTGTTAAGGCGGATATCGCAGACACGGTCGCACGCATCTTAAGGCCACTGGTAGCCCAAAAGCTGGCCGCTGAAGCTTTAGCTAAACTTGCGAGCGAGATAGAAGATCTACTTTCACATGATGATGCGATACATTTCAAGGTTTCAGGCCCAGCCGATCTCGTCTTTGAGTTGCGTAAACGCATACCTCCGAACGCGATCGTAACGGTGGAAGCCGGAGACAAGCCTGAGGTTAGGGTCTTCGCCAACAAGACCGTAATCGAAACAAGGCTAACCGAGTGGCTCACGCGTATAGGAGTATATGGCCTTGCTCAAGAACCAGAACCCCAAGGGCCATGAACACCCAACCGTGGTGTTCAAGAGAAAACAACATCGGAGCGAGGAAGGGCATCACGGAGGGGTTTGGAAAATAGCCTACGCCGATTTCATGACGGCGATGATGACCTTTTTCCTGGTCATGTGGCTTATCAACTCTGCTTCTAAAGAGAAAATCACCCAGCTGGCCAACTATTTCAATCCCGTGAAGTTGCACGACCGCGTGCCCGGTGCCAAAGGGGTCAGCGAAAATCATAATGCCGGGGGCGAAAGCGAGAATACGGCGCCCAATAAGCCAAGCAAAGACACCGCCAAACCCGGTGCAAAGCCTAACCCAACTCCCCACACGACGGAAGAAGAGGCTCTGTTTCGTAATCCGTTCGGCGCGCTTTCCCAGCTTGCCTCACAAGCGGAAGCCACCATGACGGCTGTGATGCCGGAAACGAACATGGATAACCTCTCCGCAGGCGGCTCGTCTCACGATCCTTTCATCACCGATCCGATTATGAACCAGCCGCTTAACCACGCCCCGCCGCGGCCGGTGCAACAGGAGCCGGCGCCCGAAGCAGCCAGCGATACCCGTCCTCCGCTGCCGCCTTTGCATCAAGACAAGGAAGCTTCTCAGCAGGCGGCCGCCCGGATTTCAAAGCCGGCGCCAAGCTCTCCGGATAAAGAAGTCAGTAGGGAAACGGCGGAAACTGCCGCGCGGTTGGAAAAGGATCTCGCACACCTGATCCAGTCCCTTCCTCCATCCTTCAGACCGGATATCTCTACAAAAGCAACAAGCGAAGGAAGTCTTATTAGTCTAACTGACCATACGAACTTTTCCATGTTCAAGATTGCATCGCCGGAGCCTTCTCCGCAACTTGTGCTTGTCTTGCAGAAGGTCGGCGAGCTTATAAACAAATATCCGGGTCAGATTATTGTCAGGGGTCATACGGACGGCCGTCCCTATGCTGGCGACCGGTATGGCAACTGGCGCCTTTCGGTTAATCGCGCCACGATGGCCTATTACATGCTTCTCCGGGGCAAACTCGATGAAAGCCGGTTTCTGGCGCTGGAAGGCTACGCGGACCGTAACCCGAAAAACAAAGCGGACCCGCTCGCGGGAAATAACCGGCGAATCGAAATTCTCATCAAGGGCGCAGACAAGCCATGAGATGGGCGGCAGGAGCGGCCTTTGCTATCTTGTTCTTCCTGCCCGCCTTAGCCTTTGCAGCAGGGAGCGAGGCCGCGCTCTTGAGCGAGCTTCGCGCCATCTCCCAACAATACGACCGGATCGCAGGCACGGGCTCCTCTCCACCGGCGGATCTCGCGAGAGTTCGGGAGCAATATCTGAATTGTCTCCGGCGAGCCGCCTCTGCCGGTGGCGACCAGTACCCGAGAATCAGGGAAATGGCGGAGATCTTCGTCCTAAGCGGCGGCGATGCCGCAACACTTGAACCGTGGCGCAAGGGCCTCGATCCCAACAGCCCGGAGACCAGAATCTTCGAGGGGGCGCTCGCCTATGGCGAGGGGAGAACTTCTGAAGCAGAGGCCAAGCTGCTTCCGGTCGATCCCGCGAGCCTTGGTCCAATGCGGGGCGGTCATCTCAGTCTGGCCCAGGCGCTTCTTACAGCGCGCAACGACCCAAAACGCGCGCTCGGCTATTTACAGACTGCGGCTCTTCTGCTGCCTGGCACGCTTGTCGAGGAAGCAGCTTTACGGCAGAGCGCTGTCCTTGCAGCCAGAACTGGCGACGCAGGCAGTTTTTCCTCTGCCGCGGCCGCTTACTTGCGCCGTTTCCCGCATTCGGCCTACCTGGCTGGCTTCGAGACGCAGGTTGCGTTCTATATCGCGCGTTTTCCCGATCCAGACGGCGCGCGTATTTTGCTAAGCATTCTGAATGCCGCCTCAGAGGGATGGGGCGGATGCCTGAGTTGCTTTCTCACGAGTGTCGCCGAGCAGGCCATTCTGCGAGGCAAGGTCGAGCTCGCAAAGACTGCCGTGGCGGCAGCCTTGCCTCTGGTTCCGGCGGATAGTTTAGAGAGGCAGCGCCTGCTGCTCTACTCGGGTTGCGCTGAAATCGTTACCGATGGGTTTGAAGAAGGATTGGCATCGCTGCGTGCAGCGGAACAGGCAAAGCTCGGCCGTGAAGATAGGGAGCTGCTTAACGCCTCGCTCGCGCTTGCTGACAAGCTTCGCAAAACCCCCATGCCGTTAAATCAAGACGCGCTGGCGGTTGTACCGAAACGGAACCGCTTTTTCCCAGCCAGCGGCCGGCAAGAAACTGCGAAGCGTGCCCTCATGAGCGTAGACGCTATATTGCAAAATGCGAACTAATGTCTCAGACACCGGCGATTTTTTTCAATCCTGCTCCAAGACCGGTACTTCTCCCGGCCGGGAAGGCTACGGAAAAGCAAGCGGACAATAGCCAGGCACCTTTCGCCGATTTGCTCGACGAAAGCACCGCGACTGGGAGCTGCACCATCCCAAAAGGAACCGAGGCGTATGGCGCCTCCGGCACTGTGCCGGGAATCGGCGCCCAGTTCGCTGCGCGAAAAGCCGCCGGAGGCAAAAGAACCAGCGAGGTTTCCAGTCCATCCGAGTCGCATGAGGCGACCGGGCCGCAGCCTAGCCATTGGGAATATGCATCGCAGTCCGCTGTGAACACAGCCGCTGCGCTTTCGCCTGGCGGGAATTCGGCAACGAGTCCCCATGCCGCGTCCGTGAAACAAAGCCCTGCCGCCGAAGCTCCGCAAGCACCGGAAACGGCAGCGGATGAGAAGTCCGAAAACAGACAGGTTCTTACACCCGGTGGCACCCTGATCTTAAGCACCAGCAGCTTCGCTCAGGACACCGTTCCAAGCGCGGCCCTTGACCCAAGCAGCGCCGCCACGCCGCTCGTAATTGAATTGGCGCAACAGTCGCTGTTGCCCAATGACAGCCTCCACGCCATCGATGAACGCGAGCAAACCAGCAATCCCGCCACTTCGATCCCTGCCGGCAGCTTCACCGTTTCGGGCTTGCAGACGCATCTAGCTCCGGAGGCATTGCCCCGCTTTAAGCTTTCCCAAGCGATGGACAGCACAAAAAGAGAAAGCACTGGCGGGAGCGGCACGGGCGCGTCAACGCCGGTATCGAACGTTAGCGGAAACGCCGGGCCGGTAACGGCGGTCAAGGATGCAAGCTCCCATAGAGACAGCGCCTCGCGCGAGAGCCCGGCTGCGGTCCAGGCGGCGCCAACCGCCGGCCCGGACCTTGCCTTGGCTGCGCAAGCGGGCCCTCAGCCCGCAGCCTCGCCGGTGCAGCAAATTTTCAACGCAATCGAGGGAGCCATACCGGCTGGCGCTCCCGCCCAAAACGCGACGCAGGCGGACCAGCTTGCGCCTGGCGGCTACGGACCGGTGAAGAGCCTTACCATCGCTCTCGATCCGCAGGGGCTTGGCACCGTTTCTGTCGAGCTTTCGATTAACAATAGCCAGCTTGGGGTGCGGGTCGAGGCCAGCGATGCCGGCACAGCGCAGCTTCTCAAGCAAAGCGGCAGCGCGCTTACAAAGCTATTGGAATCGGGGGGGTATTCGGTCGCTAGCCTCTCCGTACACGTCTCCCCTCAGCCCCTGCCGGCACAAGCGCAGCAGGCGCCTAACGGCCAAAGCGCTTTCAGTATGTCCAATTCCGCCGGCGGCGGGGCCACCGGCGGCCGGGACGGCGAGGCCAATAAGCATCAAGACCGGAAAGGAAGCGGAAATGGGCGCTCCGAAGGCGGTAATCGCGATCGTTCTCTCTATGTTTAGCCCATTGTTTAGCGCGGTTGCAGAAGCGGGGCAGGAGGTAAAGCTTTGTGAGAGGGAGATGTCCCAGGCCGCTATCAAATATGGGGTTCCGCTCGGCATCCTCTTTGCGGTTGGGCTCGCAGAGACAGGGATCGATGGCAGCCTTCACGCCTATGCGCTCAACTTGGAAGGCAATACCGTCTACTCACTCAGCAAGACCCAAGCCGTCGAGCGCTTCAACGCTGCCAAAGCCGGCGGCATGAAGCTGATCGATGTGGGCTGCATGCAGCTTAATTATTACTTTCACGGGGATCGCTTCTCTTCAGTCGAGGATATGCTCGATCCGCATAAGAATGTCGATTATGCGGCCCGTTTCCTAAGCGGCTTGCGAGCGCGCGAAGGAAGCTGGACCATGGCCGTCGCGCGTTACAATGCCGGGAGGAACAACGATCCTGGTCAGCGGCGTTACGTGTGCAGGGTCTTGGAACGCCTCGTAAAGAGCGGATTCGGCGCCTGGACCGCTAACAGCGCTGCGTTCTGCGAAGGCGAGTTGCAGAGGCTTGGCGAACCGCCGGCAAAACATTCCGGCCAAATCGCAAACAGTCTCGCACAAGCTCGTTAAGACAACTTGAGCGTAGCTTTGCAATGCGGGTGCGCACTCAATTTTTTGAGGAGATCGTAATCTAATGGTCCAGAATTTGAAGATCCTTGTTGTGGACGATTACAACACAATGGTCCGCATTGTACGAAAGCTCTTGAAGCAGATCGGGTATGAGGACGTCGACGAAGCTTCGAACGGTGAAATGGCTTTCGGGATGATTCAGAAGAACCAGTATGGGCTGATCATTTCCGATTGGAATATGGAGCCCATGACCGGCTTCGAGTTGCTGCAACGGGTTAGAGCGGCCGAAGCGACGGCGAAAACGCCATTCATTTTGGTGACCGCCGAGTCCAGGCCGGACAACATCATCGCTGCAAAGAAATCGGGCGCGAATGAGTATTTGGTAAAGCCATTCACTGCGCCAGTTTTGAAAGACAAGATTGAGAAGGCGCTCTCTGCAGTCTCCGTATAGCGGATCACCCATTCCTAGCGTCAAGAGCTGAACTTGCGGCACTTCAGTTTGCAGCGCAGCCGGAGATAGACATGCAATCGACCTTATACATCGCCCTTTCAGCCCAGCTCGCGCTTCAGGACCGCCTCGACACAATTGCACAAAACGTGGCCAACGGGACGACGGCCGGCTACCGGGCCAGTGAAGTCAAGTTCGACAGCGTCCTTTCAAATTCGGGTGGCGCGCCCGTCACCTTCGTTTCCTCTGGCAGTCAGACCATCAGGAGGGCAACCGGCGAGCTTGTCAAAACAGGGAACCCGCTGGACGTTGCAGTTAAGGGAGACGGCTGGCTTTCCGTGGCCTCGCCGCAGGGCCAAACCTATACGCGCGACGGCCGCATGCAGATGAACGCTGCTGGGAGTCTGGTGACTTTGAGCGGCGCGCCCGTGCTCGACGCAGGCGGCGCGCCAATCCAGCTCGATCCTTTTGGCGGCGCGCCACAAATTGCGCAGGACGGAACGATCAGCCAGGGCGACAGACGGGCGGGGGTTCTAGGCCTATTCAACCTGCCAAGTAACGCCACGCTTTCCAGGGCAGAGGGAGGCGTTACGTCCAGCGTCCCCGGGATTCCGGTTTCAGACTTTACCGCAAATGGGACCGTTCAAGGCTTTGTCGAGCAGTCGAACGTGAACCCTATCTCGGAGATCTCGCGGCTTGTCTACGTCCAGAGGGCGTTCGAAAGTGTCAGCGCCGTCGTACAGTCCGCGGAAGCCAGCTTCAAAAACGCCATCCAAACTCTTGGATCGTCATCTTGACGGCGTTGAATGCGCTCGAAAGCCTGGCGGCTCAGCTTGAAGCTGCCGCGCTCGAACCTCTGCTTACGATTTGGGGCAGCGTGACCGAGCTGACTTCGAGCCAGGTTCGCATCGCGGGCCTCTCGAAATTCACGAAACTCGGCGATTGGATTGCAATCGAGACCGAGTCGGGCAATCAGATCGGCGAAGCTATTCGAATCGACGGTGAAACCATCTCGGTGCGCACATTCGAAGACAGGCTCCGGGCCACGATCGGCGCGAAGGCCAGGGTCACACCCGCGCTTGAACTGCGTCCGGACGAGACCTGGAAAGGGCGTGTAATCAACGCCTTGGCCCAACCGGCCGACGCCGGCCCTCCGCTGCGCCAAGGATCGCGCGCGGTGTCCCTTGACCGGATGCCTCCGCCAGCCGTTCAACGCAAACGCCTCAGCATGCCCGTGTTGACAGGGGTGCGTGCAATCGACGTGTTCACCCCCCTTTGCGCTGGGCAAAGAATTGGGATTTTCGCCGGTTCGGGAGTCGGCAAATCGACCTTGCTCTCCATGCTGGGGAAGGGAAACAAGTTCGATACGGCGGTCTTTGCCGCAATCGGCGAACGGGGGCGCGAAGTCAAAGAGTTTGTCGACGACGCCGTGGCGAGCGGCATGGACGAGGCGATTGTGGTCGTTTCAACCAGCGACGAAAGCCCCATGATGCGCCGCCTTGCGGCAAAGACCGCGCTTGGGATTGCCGAATACTTCCGGGATACCGGAGAGCAGGTGCTTCTGATATTCGACTCCATGACCCGTTACGCTCAGGCGGTCCGCGAGATCGCTCTGGCCGCCGGGGAGCCGCCCGTGTCCAGAGGCTTTCCGCCAAGCGTTTTTACCGATCTACCAAAGCTCCTTGAGCGGGCTGGCAGCGACGCGCATGGCGGATCGATCACTGGGGTGTTTTCGGTCCTCGTCGAGGGCGACGACCATAACGACCCCATCGCCGACACGCTTCGCGGTATTCTGGACGGGCATATCGTGCTCGACCGGACAATCGCGGATCAAGGCCGTTTCCCGGCTATCGACATTCTTGCCTCGGTTTCGAGGCTCGCAATGCGTGTCTGGACCCCGGGCCAGCGGCTGGCCGTGCGCGACTTGAGAAGATTGATCGCGAAGTACGAAGAGACGCGCGACCTACGCGCCATTGGCGGCTACAAGCCCAACATCGACCCGGAACTCGATCGGGCAATGTCTATCGTCCCGCCGCTTTACCAGTACCTTTGCCAAGGCCCGGACGATGCGCGGCAGGAGCTTGCCATCGACGATATGCTTCGAGTGATGACGCGAGGCGAAGCCCCGCGCTCTAATTAGAGGTTGCGGGTTGAGGCCGAAACCGGTCATCGAGCCTATTCTGGAGGATGCCTCAAGTCGGAGGGTAAGCTGCCACTCTGGACCGGCACCAACGTTATACAGCTTCCACGTTTCCAGCAATTAGTTATTGTTGTACCCGTGCAAGGCCAACAACAGCAAGACGGGGCAAGGATGGATAAGACTAAGACGAAACTCGAGTTTTTGAAGCGAGTAACGGATGATGTCTCTGGAACATTGAACGCTGCTTCTGCCATCTTGCGCGTGGAAATGCTTGTGGATGACGCAGAAAGAGCCGCCGAGTCATTTAAGGCTGCCCCGCCGAAAGATCCCTTCGGAGGCTGGAGACCATTCTCGATTGATATTGTCTCCTACTATTCGGTTGGATATGTGACCTGCCTAGAATGGCATGCGCGATCCAAACTCACAGACCTTTTCACTTATATGCCGGGAGGCATTACAGAAGAAGATATTAAAAAAGCCGCAAGCGGAAAAATACTGACGCAGCTAATCGGGGCAAACGCGAGTATTCCGCATTTCCTTGCTGCTACCCAAAATTACTCCAGCGCAGATGCATACCTTAATACGTTTGATCGTATTTTTAGATCTCTGAAAATAGAACCAGATCCATGGAAGGTTGTACACAATGTGCGGCCACCAGATACTACCGACATAGATTCTGGATTGGAATATCTAAGTTCATTGTATGCATACCGAAATATGTTAGTGCACGAAATAAGCAACGGTACTATTGGGCACCCAGTTTCTCATGCTCCATGGACAAGCGAGTTAGCGGTTGGCTATGGACGTTTTATCTATCATTTGATAAGAGCTATCGAATTTGTGATTACCGAAAAGGCTCCAACAGATTTTCCAAATAAGCTTTCGTTTGATGGCCGCGCAATTGAAGTCGAAGAGCATCTGAAAAGCGAGATTTTCGCGATAGAGGCTGAACTAAGCGAGCATATAAAAGGATTTGAACCCGCGTTGGAAGCTTCCCGCGCCGCAATTGCAGCGGAAGAAGAAATGCTTTTGCATTATGGTCCCGACGCTCGTTGGCTTGACCTAAAAGCACCAGCTCGGAGGGCTCTCCGTCGTGGACGAATTCATTACCTGAAGACGTTGCGCGAAGCTCTTGAATAGATCGCTAGTGTCTAGGCTTCTCTTAAGGCCAAGTCCGGTTGCGTGGGTGTAACCGCCCACATATGCTCGAAGTGAGACTTACCGCTCTCGACCCCCAAACGGTAGCGCAGGGAATCTAAGTTTTGTATCGCCATCTCATGGTTAATATCGGAATGTAGGAATGGTAAATGCGGGGCGCATTGGATGCGGCTGTCGCGCATTTCGTAGCGCCATCTCATGGTTAAAACGGGAATGGTAAACGCGGAGGGAGTTAAATGCCATGTTCGCGCCAGAACGCGAATTTTGCACGATTTCACCCCCAAAAGTCGATTCCACAAGAGCCGTTAATTATCTTTTTGGTGCACCGCGATAAGCTTGGCAGACCATCAAAAGAGGGGCGGGATTTAACGTTTCGCTAAGGAGGCTGGAAAGGTCTGTAATTGCGAGAAAGCGTCCGTTTACGCTTGAAAGGGCATCGTGACGCAGCGCCACCAACGGGCAGGGCAAAAAATGATACCGGCTTGAGTTATATAGAAATTTATGTTCATGAAGCACCTTGAGCGTTGTACGAAATGCCGGGGTTCATGCTTCGATCCTTACTCGGCTGCTTTTGCGAATTCCATCCGCGGTTCAATTCTTCCGGTTTCCTCCCGGGCTTCGCCGAGGTCTCCGGCGATAGCGGTCACAAAGTCCTTGACTGCCTTTGAAAGCTGCAGGGAAACGTCGGAAAGCCGGGCCGATACGGTCGACACCGAGGCCGCCTGCTGCTTCGTCTGGACCGCTACCTGAGAGACTTCGCTCGAGCTGCTTGCCGCCTTCTCGCTGGCCTCGGCTGCGAGTGCAACATTGTTGGCGATTTCCTGCGCCGCGGCCGTCTGCTCCTCCACTGCGGCCGCGATTGCACCCGTAAAGCCCTGAATTTCGGCCACCTTCGCTGCCACCGACTGGATGGCGCCGACGGCGGCGCCCGTGGAAGTTTGGATGGAATGGATCTGATCGGCGATGGCGTCGGTGGCCTTGGCTGTCTGCGCGGAAAGCTCCTTCACCTCCGCAGCCACCACCGCGAAGCCCCGGCCTGCTTCGCCCGCCCGCGCCGCTTCTATGGTGGCATTCAATGCCAGAAGGTTGGTTTGGTCGGCAATTCCCCTGATAACCGCGACAATCGAGCCTATCTCCTCAGCAGCACTGGCAAGGCCGGCGACATCGCTATTGGTCCGGTTTCCCTCATGTGTCGCCGCCTCGACGACAGCGTTTGTCCTATGCGCCTGATCGGAAATCTCTCGTATCGAGCAGCTCAACTGCTCCGTTGCCGCCGCCACGGCGTGCGAGTTATCGGCAGCACTTGCCGAAACGTTCGCGGCGTTCGCCGCCTCGAAGGTTGCTATTTCCGCGGCCTCCGACAACGTCCCGGCTGAATTGCGCAGCTGCTCCACTTGCTGGCCCAAAGCGGCGCCGACGGCAGTCATGACTTTCTGGAAACGGCGAACATGAGCCTCGAAATGGCGTTGCCGCTCCTGGTCGCGGTGTTGGGTCTCGCTCACTTTCTCCTGTAATGCCTTCTGCTGAATGGCGTTCTGGCGGAGCACTTCGATCGTTCGCGCAATTGCGCCGAGCTCCGTGGCTTCGCCTGTGCCCTCTGAAGCCACGTTCAAGTCCCCATCCGCAAGCCGTGCGATCCTTTCCGCTAGCTCGGAAAGCGGTCTGGAAATCGAGTGGCCAATGAGATAACTCCACACCGCGATGACAATGAGCACTATGCTGAGCAAGGCGGCCTCGATGAGGAGCCGGTGGAGGAAGACGGCATCAACGTCATCGATATATACCCCGACGCCTGCCAGGCCGCCGATCTCAGGTACGTTCTGCACAAGGGTGAGCTTTTCCGTTACCGGCCCATCGGCGCCTTTTTCAATGGGATACTCGATGAAACCGGTGCCGGACGCGCTGGCAGCGATCTCTATGAATTTCTGTACGACCTTTACACCATTGGCATAGACGGCATTGAGGCGGTTCTGGCCGATCTTCTTTGGGTCGGTGTGACTAACCGTATTTCCGTTATAGTCATAGGCGAAGATATAGTTCGCCTCCGCCTCCTCTCCGAACCGGGTAGACTGGAGTACCGATAGAAACGCCTTTTTTCCGGCATCGCTTGCCGGTCCCCCGGCCGCTTCCATATCGTGGCGACCCAGTGAAAGCGTCAAATCCAGGAGATTGCGGAGTTGCACGCGCCGGTCCTCAAGCATTTGCGAGCGCAACGTCCAAAGCCCGATTGCCGACGAAACAAGGACCCCAAAGGCAACCAGCAGGGGGATCAAATTGACACGGGTCGCGATTTTTAGGCGCGCGAGCATTGCAATCACTCCTACACCATAAGTTGTGGCTGGAGCATGTATGCGCGCCTGAGGTTAAGCTAGCGTTATGATGCTTCTCGCAAACTCCCGACAGGCACGTCTCAGCGCCACTATGTGAGATTGTTCTCGCAACCTAGCACTACCTTAACGCGAATCGTTAATCTTTGCGCGGTATGAGTTCGCAATCCAGCTGGGGGACTAAGAGCAGATGAGCGCAACTCGCCAATTGCCAAGAATGGCCGGTCAGCTGAAGGAAGCGCAGGCGCTGTTAGAAGAGGCCAGCAATCTGGTCAATCCCAGTTCCGGAATCGCTAACGATTTTCTAAATCAGTACAATGAGGTACTGCTCCTCGTTGAGAATTTGGAGGTTCTTATTCCAGACATGGTCGAGGACCTGCTGGATTGGAAGCCAAAAACCTACCGTGAGTACTTTTCTTATTCGCCACTGCCCGGCGGCGCGATGGCCATTGAGATTTACTATTGCCTCGATCGAAACTTCCGAAAGAAGTTCGAAGCACAAATCGCTAAAATGAACAAACTTGCCTTGAAAGCAATCGCCGTCATCAGCGAGCAGCACCGGAATTCCGAAGATCTGAAAGCCGAGGATGTAGCCTTATTCTGCAAACAGATATCGAAAAAGCTAAGAGCCGAGATTGAGAGATCGTGCATGCTTGTCAATCACGGAGTGCCGGTGCCGCCGGAAACGTTACAGGCAATGGCCGATCGACTAATGCAGACTTAGCGCGGCTTTTATTTTAGAGATGAACTGCGATGGACGAATTATTAAGCGATTTCCTAAGCGAAACGGCCGAGCATATCGAGGGTATCGAATCCTATTTGGTTTTGTTCGAGCAGAACCCGCACGACGGCGATGCAGTGACCCACATATTCCGGCTGGTTCACACGTTAAAAGGAACCTGCGGCTTCCTTGGCCTGGAGCGCCTTCAGAGCATCGCCCATGCCGCGGAAACTTTAATAGATACCTTGCGGGACGGCGCACCTCCCACCCCGATAGCGGTGTCGCTCCTTCTTCAAGCTATGGACCGGATCAAGCAACTCGTGGCCGGTATTGCAGAACTGCAGCGGGAGCCGCAAGGCGACGACCAGGATATCACCGGTAAAATCAAGTCCTATTTGCGCGGAGAGGCAAGCGGCGAGGATGGGCGCCCGGACGAACCCAAGCCCGCCCCCGCACTGCCGTCACGGCCCCCTCGACCTCAGCGGAGAACGAAGGCGAAGCGCACGAAAGCAACGGGACAAGCGGTATGCGAAAAACCCACTGCACCCGCCCCCAGCGAAGGAACCGGCACAGAACCGGCTTTCCACACTAGTGCTTCGGGCCTGGGCAAGGAGCCAGAGCAAACACCCGCCCGGGAAAGGACACCGGACACAATCCGGATTTCGGTTGCGGCCATTCAGCAAATTATGGATCTCGTGTCCGAACTCGTCCTGACTCGGAATCAAATTATCGAGCTATCGAGGCAGCACAATATTCCGCAGGTCAAGACCCCGCTCGAAAGGCTTTCGACGGTCACTACGGCTTTGCAGGATGCGGTCATGCGCGCCCGCATGCAGCCCATGAGCCGCCTTTTTGCAAGCATTCCTCGCCTGGTGCGCGAGCTTTCCGTTGAGTTGCAAAGGAAGTACAACCTTGTCATCGAGGGCGCCGATACCGAACTCGACCGCCAGCTGATCGAAACAATTCGCGATCCAATCATGCACCTGATCCGCAATTGCGCGGATCACGGAATAGAAAGTCCCCAGGATAGAGCGGAGGCAGGTAAGCCGGAAACCGGAGAAATATCCATCGCCGCATATTACGAGTCGGGCCAAGTCCATATCGAGGTGGCCGACGATGGACGCGGGCTCGATGCCGGCCGGATCCGCGAAAAGGCGGTGGAGCGGGGCCTGGGCTCTCCTGGGGCAATCGCGCATATGAGCGATGATGAGGTTTATCGCTTCATACTCCTGCCTGGTTTTTCTACCGCCAAGAGCGTTACCCAAATCTCGGGGCGGGGCGTTGGGATGGACGTCGTCCTGTCAAGCATCGAATCCATCGGCGGAACTATTTCCCTGCAATCTCGCAAGGGGCTTGGTTCCAAATTCATCCTGCAAATCCCCTTAACGCTTGCAATCGCACCCGCACTCATTGTTTGGGCCGGGGGTCAGCGGTTTGCTATTCCGCAGCAATATGTTGTCGAAGCCGTGACGGTTGAGGAGGACTCTCGCAGTCTCCAGACTGTGCAGGATGCGCTGGTGCTGCAGCTTCGCGATGAAATTATACCTGTGGGCGAACTGGCAACGATGCTTCAGCTGCAGCCCTCCGCCGGGTACCCAGACAAGCTGGTTATTATTCTGGGCCAGCGCGGCAAAAAATTCGGCATCGTGACCGATGACGTTGCGGGCATACAAGAGATTGTGGTGCAACCTCTCGGCCCTTTGTTTTCGAGCCTCAGGGTTTTCTCCGGCAACACAATTCTTGGCGACGGCTCCATCGTTCTGATTCTCGATCCAACCGGCCTTGCCGAAGCAATGAGCGTAGAACTCAGCTCCGGCATCGTTCACACACACACAGCCGAACGGTATGCCGGTGCGGCCCCATCGAACCTTATTCTATTCAAGGCGGGGGCCGGGGCACCGAAAGCTGTTCCCCGATCTGCGGTACTTCGAATCGTGCGGGCCCAAGCTAATTCGATATATGAGGCCGATGGTCAATTTCTCTATCGCTATCAAGACAAGCTTATCCCCGTCCTGCCCGCAGGCGGCAGCGGCCAGAAACCGGATAGCTGCCTGATCCTGATCATGTCCTTACATGATAAAACCTTCGGGCTTTGGGTCGATGAGGTTTTGGACGTCGTGGAAACTACCGGCGAGCTACAACTAGCAAGGAGTTCCCCATCAGTAACTGGGACCATGGACTTGTGCGGATGCGCAGTCGAGTTCATCGATACGGGATATTACTATGGTCTAGCCTATCCGGCTCCGCAATACACGGAGCTGCATCAGGCGAACCTTCTCATAGCCAGCGGCGAACCCGGCATGCAGGACATGCTTTCGCCTCTGCTTGCCTCCGCCGGACATCATGTGACGTCGGCCGAGACGCAGGAGCAGGCTAGCAAACTTTTGCAGCAAACAAATTTCGGGGTCATTGTTCTAGATGCAAAATCCCGGGACTGGCTGGACGAGTCTGCGCTATCGCGCGGCTCGGATACGCTGCGGGTGGTTCTTGACGAGCGCCGCCAGCACCGCCCCGGATGCGCAAATGCGAATGATATTGTGATTAGCCCATTTGATCGGCGCGACCTTCTTGATGCCATCGCAGCTCACGTCGATGCGATGCCTCCGGACAAGCGGGCAGCTATGAATCTGAATGCTATTCCCTGAGAGAAGAGCCCGAACTTTGCCTGGGTATCATCATGAGAACCGTTGACTCAAATATTCGATATGGAAGCACCAGTGGCCCCGCCAACGAGGGTTACGCTAGGGAGAGGAGCTTTTTTACTGTCTATGTCAATGAAAATGTCTTCGGACTGGATGTAAGGGAGGCGCAGGCCATCTTCCGGGTGGGAGCGATTACCCCTATCCCACTGATGCAGAAGGAAATAGCTGGGCTCATCAATCTAAGAGGCAAGGTTGTGGTGGCAGTCAGCCTTCGCCAGCGGCTTGGGTCGGCAATTGCCAATGGTAATCGCGAAAGCATCGCAATCGGCCTCGAAAGAGGAAGCGAACATTTCGCTCTTCTTGCGGAACGGGTTGGGGATGTACTGTCGCTTCCTCAGTCGGCGCGAACAGCGCTTCCGCCGCATTGCGACGCGCTTCAATCCCGCTACACCCGGGAGCTGTATGTGTATGGCTCCGGGCTGATCCCTATTCTGGACATTCAGCGGCTTTTCGATTTCGAATTGTAGCGCTTATCCGCCAAAGCCCGCTCATCTATGAGCGTTCGCGCTCCAAAAAGGCATCGACCGCGGCTTCGAGGGCGCGCTTCGCTTCTAACTTCGAGTGGTCTGCCCGTTCAGCATCAAGCCTTTGTCTCGCAACGCTTTCCTTTCCCGATAGGTCCAGCGTTCGCGCCATTTGCGCTTCCAGCATGGATTGACTGGCTCGGACCTTGATGCTTGCCGCTGCCGGCATGCGCGCCACAAGCTGCAACGGTATCGCAGCTGGATGTCCGGCGCTAAGGAGCGAAAGTGCATCCCGTTCGGCTTTTTGCGCCTGCGCCGCCGCATGTTGCAGCTCATGCAGCTTTAGAAGCTCCATGCGATAGAGTTGATGCTGAACCTCGAATAGTCTTTTTGCACGAGAGAGCGGTCTTTTCATGCGATCACCCTGAAATGAGCCAGCCGGAGAAGTGCAGCATGTAAATCGTAAAAAAGTCTTCCGAGATAAAATAAAATAATATCAAAGCGCCAGCTATTATAAAGGGCGGGGAGATGAAGAAGACTGGTATTTGAGGTGCTAGCTTGTTCAGTATACCGAATAGAAGATTGACTACAATCGCATAGACAAGAAAGGGCGAACACACCTGTAAAGCAAGCAGGCTTGCGGAGCTAAGAACGTCAACCAGCGTAGACATCTCAGCTTGGCCATTGAAATCGGCGCCAAATTCGAGAACATTATAAGATTGGATCAGTGCACGCAGCACTTCCAGATGCTGATCCGTCACAAAAAAAAGCGCCGTTGCCGTGAGCGTAACAAGCGCCGTCAGCGCGGGCACCTGATCCCCATCCTCTACCGATTCCCCTATGGAACCGAGCCCGATGGCATTAGCGGCTGCTTCCCCAACGAATTGCAAAGCAGCAAAAAAGAAGCGCACCATAAATCCTATGAACACTCCTTTCGCAACCTCGACGCCGGCAAACCTTATGAGTACCGGGAGATTCCCCACGCTTTCGGGAGCCCCCTTCAACTCGCCAATCGCGAAAAAGATTACAATGCTGGCGCCAAGAGAGAAAAAGAGGCGCACCTGCACCGGTATTCTGGCGCTGCCATAGCCCGGGACCAGCATCAAACAGCTGCCGATGCGGCAGAACACCAGGAATATCGAAACCGCCAAGCCCGGCAGGGCATCGAGCGCCGCAGCGATCATGAGACGGAGCCAGCTTGGCTGATAGGCATACCACGCGCGATTTCGAGGTGGGAAAGCACCGGCAAATTCGGGAACATGCGCTCCGTCACCATGCGTACATAAGGCCGGATATCGGGTCCGGCGACCAGCACGAAACTCTGGCCGGTATCCATCAGATCCCGGACGATCTTCGATACTTCGGCGCTGAACTGCTCTATCAAGGCTGGTTCGATATCGAACTCGATCACTTCGCCTTTAACATCCCGCCGCAAGGCTTGATGCAAGGCCGTTTCCCAGCGCTGTCCGAGCCGGAGGATCTTCAGGACGCCATCCTGGGCGAAATCCGCACAGATTTGTTGGGCCATCCGGGTGCGGACGTGTTCCGCGATCTGCTCGCTCCGGTGAACGTGCGGAGCAATCTCGGCTACGGCCTCCAAAATGAGGTTCAGATTGCGAATTGAGATCCGCTCGGAAAGGAGCCTGCGCAAGACGGCGTGGAAGCCGGAATTGGATAGGCTGGATGGGACAACTTCATCGAGCAAGCGCTTGTATTCCGGCTCTAGCCCTTCCAGCAACTTCCGGAAATCCTTATACGAAAAGAGCTGCGCGAGATTGTTCCGGATCGTTTCGCCAAGATGAGTAAGCAGGACCGACATGATGTCGATCGGCGTAAAGCCTTCTCCCCTGAGCGTCGCAGAGAAAACCTCGGGCACCCAGACCGCCTTCATCCCGAAGGCCGGCTCCCTCGTCTCCTCGCCGGGAACCCGTGGCAAAGGCGCGTCTCCGGTAACAACCAGGACTTCGCCGATCCGCAACTCGCTACTTGCGATCACAGCGCCGTGTATCTTGATCTGATAGGTCTTGGGCTGCATAAAAATATCGTCGGAAAGCTTAATTTCCGGAACGACAAATCCATACTGTTTCGCAAACTTGCGCCGCATCTTGGAAACCCGCTGCCCAAGCTCTGCATGAGACGGCAGGAGTGCTGTTGCGATCTGCTTGCCTAGACATAGCTCGATGCCGGGAACCTTCAGGGATTCCTTGACGGAGAGCTTGGCTTCCTCATCTGCCTCGGCGCGGGCCCGCGCCTCGTTCGCTTCCTTGTTTGCCAGAACCTCCGCCTTCCGGCGCGGCACTGCATAGGAAACGAATGTCAAAGTTCCAGCCAGCAGCGCGAATGGAAAGAAAGGTAAACCCGGGGCAAGCGCGAGAATCGCTGAGACAAGTCCCGCCACGAACAAGGCGCGCGGATAGTTTCCAAGCTGCCCCAGCACCGCTTTCTCGGCCGATCCGCGGTTTCCGCCCTTGGAGACGAGCAACCCCGCCGCGAGAGAGACGATTAGGGCAGGGATTTGCGTCACCAGTCCATCGCCTACGGAGAGTTTCATGAAAACGTCGGCAGCAGCGCCAGGGGACATGCCGTGCCGGACCACGCCGATAACCATCCCGCCGAACATATTGATCGCTGTTATGATCAATCCGGCAATGGCATCGCCTCGGACAAATTTCGAGGCGCCGTCCATCGCACCAAAAAAGGCACTCTCCTCCTCAAGCTCGCGCCGGCGCCCGGTCGCCTCCTTTTCGTTGATGATCCCTGCCGAAAGATCGGCGTCTATGGCCATCTGCTTGCCGGGGATCGCATCCAGAGTGAACCTGGCGCCAACTTCCGCGATCCTCGTCGCGCCTTTGGTTATGACGAGGAAATTCACGGTAATGAGGATCGAAAAGACAATAATGCCGATTACGAAATCACCGCTCATCACAAAATTTGCAAATCCGGCGATCACGTAGCCCGCTGCGGTATAGCCTTCAGCTCCGTTGGCAAGGATCAACCGCGTTGTGGCGATGTTAAGCGAAAGACGAAGCAGCGTTGCAATCAGCAAAATTGTTGGGAAGGCGGAAAAATCGAGCGGCCGCTGAATCCAAAGCGCGACCATCAGGATCAGGACGGCAAGCGCGATGGAAAGGGCAAGCCCCATGTCGATGACGGCCGCAGGCAGCGGCAGAAAGAGAACGGTGAGCATGAACAGGATGCCGGCCGCGAAGCCGACGTCTTGATTGCTGCTTCGCTGCGCAGGCCCTGGCGCTGCCGGTACGATGGATGTCGACATGATCTACCTGCGCAAATGATCCAGTGGAGAAAGCCAGCGCCTCCTGGCCTAGAAGCCATGCTCGATGTGGGAGTAGACGAGTTCGGAGAAACCGTACAAAACGCTGCCGATGAAGGGCGCCGTGATAATTGCCGCCAGAAATATAACGATGATCTTTGGAATGAACGTGAGTGTTGCTTCCTGAATCTGTGTCAGCGCCTGAAAAAGGGAAATCACCAGGCCAACAACCATCGCCGCGGCGATGGAAGGGCCGCTCGCCATGATAACGGCCCAGATCGCCGAGCGCACAAGATCGAGAGCGTCTGCCTGGTTCATCGCGCTACCCGAGCCTTATGAAATCTGGACGCCGCTGCCCAGACTGACGGTCTGGCCATTCGACAGAGTGGCTTGCGAACCCGACGAGGTGATCTGAATCGACGCAACTTGCCCGGAAACGCTGCCGTCTGCTGACGTGATGGTTTGACCAACAAGCGAACCCGCTTGGGAAATCGCCGATTGGGTTAGCAAGGAACTGAGCAGCGAGTTTGTATTTACTTGCTGCTCGACACCCGAGAATGATGCAAGCTGAGAAACGAATGTCGTCGGATCCGTGGGATTTGTGGGATCCTGGTTTTGCAGTTGCGCCACGAGCAATTGCAGGAACTCGTTGTAATCGAGGGTGCCATTTGTCCCGGTTGTGCTATTGGTGTTGCTTGTACTTGTCGCGGCACTATTGGTTGCCGGAGTGGTTGAAGACACGGTCATATCTGTGCTCCCGTTTCCGTTAGATGCTTAACGCCGCAATCCCGCTTCAGGATCGCATCTTCCATGGCAAAACAATTGCGCAATGTCTTGAGGGCTTCATAATAGCGTTTGGAGTCCACCAGCCGCTGCACCCCTGCCAGCGCGCTTAGCAATTCCTGGCTGGAGATCGCCTCGCTGAGATTGGTGCAGAATGCATCGAAGAGCTGTTTTGCCTTTGCCGCGCTCGCTGGGTCGATCAGCATTGCCTGAGCGAGGAAGTAGAGCTGCCTGAAGGGCGTCGTGGTCTGCTCTGACTGCATGACATGCGCTTCCAACAGGAACGTCACGTCGTTCAGGAACTCGATAGACACCTTGCGATCGACGCGTAGCACCGCGCCATTGATAAATATCCGCTCCCCCGATTTGAGGCTGATGCTGAACGGCTTGATCATGCGAGCCCATCGGCGATGGATTGCGAGATCTCTTTCAATGCTTGAAAATCGTTCGACTCTCCGCGCTTGATCCGTTCCGCTTCCTTGAGCAGAGAGATCCCGATGGAAATGAGTTGCGCGCGCATTTTTTCGGGCAATTGACTTTCTGAGCTAGCGAGATGGATCAGAAAGAATTCCCAAAGGCGCCGCAGAAACTGCACGGCGACAATCGCTTCGCGCGAACTGGCGCCGGCCTGTTCCGCAAGCTCCAACAGGCGGATAGAGTGAAGCACCGCCGTCCGCTCATTCGACCGGACGGTTTGAGACGCGCCTTCGAGAACTTCTGTATAAGAGGTTTGATACATTCTTCTTTTCCCCGGCCGATGCGGCGCGCAGCGCTAAGTAGCTAAATAATTTACGAGGCCCAGCTTGGAGATCTGGTTAGTCAGGCCGTACGCGGTCTCAAGCTGGGTTGTAAGATCGGTTAGCGTTGTGGCAGCCTGATAGGGGTCCACGGCATCGAGCTGGCTCACCAAATTACTGACCGCGCTACCCTGCGTTTGCAGAGCGGTGTTCGCGTTCGTGAGTTGCGACTGCGACAGGCCAAGCGTCGTTTGCACGTCGCTGATCCCTTGCATCCCCGCGTTTGCCTGGCTGAGCGCGCTCGTTACAATCGCCTGCTGCGCTGAGGAGTTAAGGTTCCCGATCCCCAGATCGGCGATGCTTGTGTAAGCGCTGGCAAGGTCTTGGAACGCGGCTTCATTGGCGCTGACGGAAGTAGGCACGCTTTCGCCAGGCGCGATGACTGCGGATGTTGCGGTGCTCGAGGCCTGAGACCAGTTGCTGCCCCAGGACGGATCGCTGAATAGGTTGGCGAAGGGTCCCGACAAGAAGGACTGCATGCTGGAGGCCGTAATCGAACTGGCTTGCGAACTCGACTGCGCAAAGCCAAACGCGGATTGGAAAGCTGCGGCGGTCGCCGCCTGCGGAGCCCCGGAGTAATCCGCCATGGGAGCGACTGAGCTATTCGTCCCGCCGAAGACGTAAGCCCCAGCCGAGGTGGTATTCAAATCGGACGTGAAGGAGCTTAAGAGGGACTGCGCCTCCGTTTGCAGCGTGCTCACGTCGCCGGAACTTTGCGCCGTGAGAAGCGCGTTCACGAAGGTCTGGGCGTCTGAGGAAATGGAACTCAGCGTGTTTTGCGACACTGTGAGAGCCGTTTGAGCGACCGAATTCGAGGTTTGGGTATTTGCGAAAGACGCAACCTGATTGCTAAGCAACTCGTACAGCCCGATTTGACTACCCAGGCTTTGGACGGGATCGGCAAGCTGGCCGGTGGTTTCCTCCGTCTCGGCCTGTGTCAGTTGAGTCTGCAAATTGGTAACTGCCGTTCGCGGTTGGGCAAACAATGAATAGGTTGATACTGTGTTCAACATTGCTGTCACCTACTGTATTGCTGCAAACAAGGCTGTGTAGAGCGTGTTGACAGTGTTCAGCAATTTCGCCGATGCTTGGTAGGACTGTTCCAACGCGAGCATGTTGCTGAGCTCTGTGTCCAAGTTTACGCCGGTCGCATTTGAAAGCGCTGTCGATGCGGTGCTTTGTACGGCAGCGCTGTAGCTGGCTGCCGTCGACGCTTGGTTGACCTGGGTTCCAAGCCATGAGGCCGACGAGGACGCGTAATCCGTGACGCTGGCTTGGGTGCCGGCCCCGGCGTTTGCATCAAAGGTCAGGGGCTGCGAAAGGTTCGATATGAGCTGGTTCAATCGGTCGGAATAGCCGGTCTGCCCAGGCACCGGATTGTAAACGTAGGGAGCGGCGCCGTTGCTCGAAATTCCGCCATCGCGCAGCAGGGCCGGATTGCCAGTGGTTGGGTTCACCGAGGAAGCAACCTGGATCGTGGCCGCGAGGCCCGGCGTTACAGCTCCAGTGGAGGGTACGGTGAGGCTGCCGCCATCGGTGAAAATACCGGCCTGCGCGGGTTGGGACGGCGTGGCGCTCTGATCGGTCTCCTGAAAATCGGTAATCAACCCGCTCGCGATCTGGTCGAGCTGCGATTGATAGGTGGGTGCGAGATTATCGCGGACCGAAACCAGCCCGACAAGGGCGCCGCTGTGAATCGAGAGCGATGAGCCGGGAACCGTGATCGGAACCCCGTCCGCATAGACAGCATTGCCCTGAGTTGACGCGGTGAAAGCAGGCGTCGGTGTGAAGGTGACCGGCATTGCGGTCTGATCGAAGAGCGTCACACCGCTGTCGGTGTAGATCTGAACGCTATTATTGGCGCCAGTAACCGTCGTGATGCCGATCTGGGTGCTAAGCTGTTGAAGCACGCTGTCGCGCTGATCCAGCGCATCTGTGACGTCTGCACCGCTTTGGGTACCGCTGACGATGGTTTGGTTTACCTGGCCGAACTGGGTCAGAAGGCTGTTGATTGTACTGACAGAGCTGGCAATGCCGGCGTCGGCCTGCTCCCTTACGCTCTGGACGGTGGCGCTGGCGCTGTTGAGCCCGCTCGCGAGGTTGTCAGCCGCCGTTACTGCGGCCTGTGCGCTGGCGGTGCTTTGCGGCGAGTCCGCATAGGTCTGGAGCGCATCCGACAACTGCCCTATGAGGGCAGTTGGAGAATTTGTATCGCTTGAAGACGTGCCCAGTGTGTTTTGCAGCTGGGTCAAAGCATTGGAAATGGCGGACTGCTGCGCTTGACTGGAATTGGCTGAAAGCAAGCTGCTCAACAGGGCGGCATTCGACGCCCGTGAGATCGAGGCGACCGTTGGCAACCCATTGATCGTGACGATATTCGCGATCTTCCGGCTTGCACCCGTATTGCTCTGATTGGCAATATTCTGAGACACGACGGAGATCTGCGCCGAAGCGACAGATACTCCTGCTGCGGCACCGTTCAAGGCAGCGCTAAGGGTCATGACTCGCTTTCACCGATGGCGTTTAGTGATCCAGACCGATAAGGACTTGCAGGAGCTGCGACCCTGTCTGGAATACTTTGGAGTTCGCTTGATAATTGTTCTGAGCGGCGATCATAGTCGTGAGCTCATTGGACAAATCCACGGTGGAACTTTCCAGGGCGCTAGATTGAATGTTGCCGAACCCCGCGGTTCCTGCCGCGCCGATTTGGACACTGCCTGAACTGAGGCTTGGCTCGAACGCGTTTCCGGAAATGACCGTCATGTTGTCTGGGCTGCTTACGGTCGCGAGCGGGATGGTGTAGGGCGAAACGGACTTTCCGTCTTGATAGAGCGCCGACACGGTGCCGTTACTGGAGATACTGACGCTCGAAACCGTGCTTGGTGCATTGCCGTTCGCGGAAGCGGCCAATACGGTATAACTCGTCGCCAGTTGAGTGGATTGCGACATGTCGAGCGTCATCGTCGACCCATTTGGGATTGGGATACTGAGAGACGTGGGGCTGGTGCTGGCGAGGGCGCCGGTCGCTGAATCGAAGGTCAGCGTCTTCGTAGCCAAAGGGCCGCTGGTATAAGGAAACCCGCCATTGGTCGCGTCCGCCGCGTTGTAGGCGGTCGCCTCCCAGGTGTTCCCGCCGGTATTGGTCAGGTAAACGTTGAGAGTGACCTGATTACCGAGGTTATCGTAGGTCACGATCGATGTTTCATCCGTCGGCGTCGCCGTTGCGGCATTGGCGGAAGGCAAGTCCGCAGCCGTGGTGACGGCTGTCGAGTTCGAAGGCAGGTTGAGGTAGAGGTCACCGGAGGTTGTCGGGCTCGCCGTCAGCGCGATGCTGTTGAGATTGATTGGCTCCAGTCCGCTATATCCGTTTGCAACTCCGGTGGTGCCCGATGCATAGCCAAGCAGCGTGTAACCGGCGGCGTTGACAAGGTCGCCGCTGGCGTTCTCGGTGAATGAGCCAGCGCGTGTCAGGACCGGCTGGCCGCCGGGCCCGTCTACGACGAAGAAGCCATTGCCCTGTATGGCAAGGTCGGTAGGGCTCGTCGTCGAAGTTATCGAACCCTGCGCGCCGATGGCGGTCGTGGTATCGGCAATTACGCTTCCGGATTGATAATTCGAGCCTCCAGTATCCAATACGAGGGAGGAGAATTGCGTCGAGGCGTCCTTGTAACCGGTCGTGTCGACATTGGCGATGTTGTCGGCGACGGTACTGAGCAACGTAGATTGCGCAGACATTCCCGAAGCGCTCGTAGTAAGCAATCCGTATAGGCTCATGCCACGTTCTCTCAACCTTCAATTGATTCCGATTGTAGAGATACCGCTTACGCCTTGTGCGGAACTGGCGGGCGGAGAAGGCGATAGCGCCTCCACAATGCGGTACTACTCAATCCCTGCGGCGTTAAGGTTGCGTACAACTTATTGAGCTACCTTTGCTCGCATGAGTTGAAACGGTAGCGGTAACGCCCATGAACTACGATGTCGATGCAGATTTCGATGCCGGGTATATTGAGCAGTTTGGAGCGCAGATCAACTCCTTATCGAGCGCGCAGGAAGATGTCGTTCTCAATCTTTCCGGCGTCAGCTTTGTCGATAGCTGCGGCATAGGTGCACTCGTCTCTTTGCACAAAAGGCTTCTCGCACGGGGCCACAGGTTGAAGGTGATGGGGCTTCGCGGCCAGCCGCTTCAGCTCTTGATCAATCTGCAGCTCGTCCCCCTGTTTTGCGGCTGATCTAGGTTCAAGACCTTCCCGGCCGGTTCACTTGCACGGCACTTGGTTCGATGAAGTGGCACCCAGATGACACCAAATTTCCGCTTAGGCTCACCCATCTATTACGTCCCCAAGTGCGATACCGGCCTCGCAGGTTACATACCGGTTACTCGCGTTCATGCCGCTCTCAGGCGCCCCCTCTTAACTCTGGGGAACCAGCTTGTAATTGCCCCAAAGCTCACCCCGGCCGGGATGGTCGCCAGCGACAAGGGTGGCAGCTTCTGGATCTCGAAAGAAGCTTTCGAGGCCAGCCCAGCTTCGGCCGCCATGCAAACCAATTCCTGAGAGCAGCGATAGCGGGTCTCTCAGAAGCTTCTGCGACGCCGCCGCGGCAGCACGGCTAACCAAATTCCGCGGGTGGCACGGCGCACCTGATCCTTCCAGCGTGCCGCCGTCCGGTAGAACGAAGAGTTCCTGATCCAGTATTTGCCGTACTCGGCGTTGAGCCAGACCCAAGCGTGCACGCGGGCGACGAGCCAGATCTTGCGGCTTTGCGGGCGTACCGCTGTCCAGGTCCGGTCGATGAGCACGAGACTCAGGCCCTGCAGTGCAAGCCACAGGATGACGCCGGTCTTGGGCCGCTCCGCAACGAGGATCGTAGCGTAGAGCTTTGTGGGCTCAAGGACCGCCAACGGCAGCGCGATGCTGAACGTCGCCCAAAATGGGGGCAATCGGCTTAGATAATAAAAATACGGCTCGTAGACATGGACGGCAAAGATTCGCAGGCTCGGTTTTACATAGTTCTGGACCAAGGCCGATCCGGCAATGAGCCTGAAAAGCCATTTAAGCTGCGGGTGAAGAATAAGTACAAAGAGCGCGAAGAGAATCTGTACGGTGTGCCGGGCAAGGCGGGCCGCGATCTTGAAGGGCAGGCTTACTGTAAAGCGTAGCGCAGCCGCCGCTTGCTGCGGCACAGTATTGGGCCCATCTCCGGGCTCTTCCTGGTTCAAAGTGCCGGTCATCTTTTCTCTCAGCCCATCTCTTAGATTGGGGCGTTCTTATCCGAAGCCAGCTTGCCTGTCTCAAATTCCTTTGACGCCCACTCATAGGCAGCGTCGCGGAGCACAATCCACTGTTGCCAATCCGAGGGCATGATTCCTTCCGGGATTGGGATGGCGAACGTTCGCGGCCCGGCGGCGAAGCGAGGTGCGTTCGCGCCGATACTTAGAACGGTCTCAAGGCGCACGCGCTTGTCAACTGTTTGCGTGAGGCGGAACAGGGCGGAGCCGGTCAAGTTCCGATAGGACATCGGCGAAGTGCCAAGCGGCGGCGGTTCGGTATGAAGGAAGGAAACGGGCGAGGCGGAGAGCCTCCGGGCGGCAGCAGAAAGCGCCTCGATTTCATGCTCCCCGCTTACAAGAATGTCGCCGCCCTCCAAAATGAGCGGCGGCAGGATGCCGGGTGGCATGATGCCGGCCCGCACTGCCCCATTCAGCCGCCCCGTCCGGTGAATCTCTGGCGCGCCAGCGGAAAGCGAACGCGACACGGCGGCAAACGGCCGGCTGGCTGTAGGAAACTCCAATCCTTGCAAAGCGCCGACGAGGAAATTGTCGAGCGGCGCGGGATCGTATAGGCCGGCTTCAGACCGGGATGAGCGTTTCCACAGCGCAGGATTCGCCAGCTCCTTGAAAATCGCCGGCCCCGAGGAGAATTTTCCGCATGCCAGGAGGCCGGCCGGCAGAACAGCGCTCCCTGCGGCCGTAAGAGACACCGGGGGCAGTCCGTGCGCCTCGAGGGCCTGAAGCGCGCCGAAAACCGCAGCTGCGTAAACGCCCGAGCTTGTGACCGCGATCGAATGCCCTTTGCCGGCAAGCGCCTGGCCCATGAGCCGCACCGCGTCCGGGGAGGCAAAATCTACTGCTTGCATCAAGCCATAGCGGCGCGGGTCGATCCAGGCGGCGGCGTTCGTGATTGGGCCGGCCGTGGCTTTCTGAAGGATGAGGCGGCAATTGCCTGCGCCCCGGACTTTCAGAGCGTGGCGCTCCAGTACAGAAAGACCCGCGTCTTTGCCGCTTGCGATGAAAAGCACCCCGTCCGCCTCTTCGATTGCTTCCTTCGCGAAATCGAGGTCCGCCTCATCGGCGACGATTACGGTGAGATCGAACTCAAGCTCCTGCTCCTGAAGCCAATGCGCGATCTCGGGCGAGTCGAGCGCCAAGGCGCCCGGCATGCCGGCGCCGAAGCTTTGGCGGCCCAAAACCCTAACCTCGGCCACGCTTTCTAGCCCCGCAAGCAGCGCTTCCTTCACGCCCGGTTCCAGGCGTGCTTCCGCGCCCGCAGCGCACACCACGAGGCGCGACAGCGGCGCGGGCGGGTTGACCGGCTGCGCGTTCGCGCTCCAAAGGCTGGACAATGCTGCACCGATCAGATCCGGGCTTGCCTGGAAGGCGCCCGCAAAATCGTCCCAGCCAAGCGTGAGAAGCACCGTTTCTCGCAGCGCGACGGCCGTCGCTTCAGCAGGGCCGCGTGTAAAGAACGCCTGCGCCTCGACCGCTTCGCCCCGCCCGGCCTCATAACTGCCAGCTTCTTGAGCTGCCAGGCGGCCGGACACGACGATTGCGAGTTCCTCGACGGCCTGCCCCGCAACGAACGCCGCCTCGCCTTTGGCGAGCACTTTCTGCGCGCAAAAGCGGTAAAGCGCTTGCAGCTGAGCCACGTCGAAAGCCGCAAAGGCGGGAACCGATGCGAGAAGCTGAATATAGGGACCGGAGCCTTCCATGCCCTTTTCTAGCGCGGATTCTTTCCAGCCACAAAGCTGGGGTAAAAAATCCTTGTGCCATCCACCGCTATCCCCGAGGTTTTCCTATCGCCCCTTTACATCGCGCCCAAGCTTGCGACATTAGCGGCATGAGCATCGAAAAACGCGCCGTCCGCGCGGACGATGACGGGCTCCGTCTCGACCGCTGGCTGAAGAAGAATTATCCATCGCTGCCGCATGCGTTGGTGCAAAAACTCGTGCGCACCGGTCAGGTGCGGGTCGATGGCGGGCGCATGAAGGCCGATTCGCGGCTGAGCGCAGGCCAGGAAATCCGCGTCCCCACCCATTTTGCCGAGCCTGCAGCCGCAGCGGCGCCCTCGCTCAAGCCGCCGCCGGGCATGTCGAAAGCCGACCGGGATTTCATCGAGCGGATGATCGTGTTCGAGAACGAATTCATCGCGGTCTTGAATAAGCCCTTCGGCATCGCGGTTCAGGGCGGCACGAAAACAGCGCGCCATATCGACGGCCTGCTTGCCGGCATGGCAGACCGTTTCGGCGGGGAGCGCCCGCGCCTCGTCCACCGGCTCGACCGCGACACCACCGGCATTCTCGTCGTTGCGAAAGACCGGCAGACCGCGGCGCGGCTTGGCCGGTTGTTCCAAACCCGGTCCGTGCAGAAAATCTATTGGGCCGTAACGCGGGGCGTGCCTAAGCCTCTGCAAGGCAAAGTAGAAGCTCCGCTCGTAAAGGCGGCAGGCCCGGAGGGCGACCGCGTGCGTAAAGCGAGGCCCGGCGAGCAGGAATTAGCCCAGCACGCAACCACCTATTACTCGGTCATCGATAGGGTGGCGCAAGAGCTCGCGTGGGTTTCGCTCAAGCCTGTAACGGGACGCCAGCATCAGCTTCGCGCCCACATGGATATTCTGGGTACGCCTATATTGGGCGATCAAAAATATGGTGATTTTTCTGAAATGCCGGTAGACGGAATTGAGAACAAGCTGCATCTTCATGCCAGGCGCCTAACGCTGAGGGACCCCAAGATTGGAGATATCGACATCTCCGCGCCCCTGCCCTCGCATCTGGCGAAGACGTTCGAACTATTGGGCTTTGAGGCGCAGCATTACGGTGAGTAGCTGGAGTGGCGTCCTGCAATTGCCAACGCCATTAGCGCGAGGCCCAAAGGCGTTGCGGGACATAAGCCACGCGAGAGTTTTTAGTCTGCTAGTGTCCCTTTGTCGCCGGATTGCCGTGCGAGGGTGCTGCAAATGAAGCGGCAATCCGGCGGCGGGGCATCAGCGTTAGTCCAGCATTAACCCAAGCTTCTAATTTTGGGTTGGTCAGCGTGGCGTAACCGCGCCGGTCCAGCATTACCGGAGTTGTATGGAAGCACATCGCTACAACCAAACCTTTGCGGGTGGCTTGAAATGACATCAGCGCCAAATCTTATTGTCTTCGACTGCGACGGCACTCTGGCCGACAGTCAGCATTTGATCGTGGAAGCCATGCGCCTTGCCTTCCGGGGCGCGGGCCTTTCCGTTCCCGAGCGTTCCACAATACTGCACACGGTAGGGCTTTCGGTCGCCGAGTCGCTGCAAATCCTTGCGGCGCATCAAACCCCTGACACCAAGCATGAGCTCGCCCGCTCCTATCGCGAATGCTGCGCCGTGTTGCGGCGCCAGCCAAATGCCGAAGAGCCGCTGTTCCCGGGGGCTGCCTCTCTTCTTTCCAGCTTGGCCTCGAGAGCGAACACCTTTCTCGGAATTGCTACTGGAAAATCGCGGCGCGGCGTTGAGCGCTTCATCGAGCAGAACGGTTTGCGCGACGTCTTCGCAACCATTCAGACCTCGGACACCGCCCCTTCAAAGCCGCATCCAGCGATGCTTTTGCAGGCGATGGAGGAGACGGGCGCCGCCCCTGAAAAGACCGTTATGATTGGGGATACGGCCTACGACATGATTATGGCCGCATGCGCAAATGTGACAGGGATCGGCGTAAGCTGGGGCTACCATGCTGTGGCCGATCTGAGGAGAGGCGGAGCAAAAACCGTCGTCAGCAGTTTTGCCGCTTTGGAAGCGCTTTTGGCCGGACATGTGGCCGCGCCGCGGTACGAGGCGGTGGCCTAAATCCCAAGCGTCATTGCCATCAAGCGCATCTAACGTGACTGTCCACGGCAAGATGTAAGGGGGTGCGCAATGGCTTTCGATCCCGAAGTGATAAGGCTGTTTGGGCTGTTGCTGGCCTCGGGAATCAAACCGCTCCCGGCGCAGACTGTCGAGCAGGCGCGGTTCGACTATAGGAACAAGACTGCAAAATTTGGCGGACACACCGCACCTATGGCGGAAGTACGGGATTTTAGCGCAACAGGTCCTCGCGGAGAAATTCCGCTCCGGCTGTACCGGCCCGAGGGCTTAAACGGCCCAGGCCCGGCCCTGATTTATGTCCATGGCGGCGGCTGGGTGCTTGGCGATTTGGAGTCCCATGACAAAGTCTGCCGCGCCATTGGAGCGCAAACGCCGTGCCAGGTTATCGCCGTGGACTATCGGCTCGCGCCCGAGCATCCATTTCCTGGAGGTCTTGAAGACGTACTTGCGGCGGTAAGCTGGATCTCTGAAAATGCTCGCTCGTTGGGTGTTGAGAAGGAGCGCATGGCTATAAGCGGCGACAGCGCAGGCGGCAGCATGGCTGCTGTGGCTTGCCAGGACGCGCGCGGCAACGGCCTGAGCTTGCGCGCTCAGGTGCTTATCTACCCCTGCACTGACAGCACGCCGGAAGTCCGCCTCTGGCCGTCGCGCATACAGAATTTGCAGATACCGCCGCTCGATATCGAGACTTTGAATTGGTTCGCAACGAAATACCTGCCGCGGACTGCGCAAATCGATATGCAGGACTGGCGGCTATCCCCGCTTTACGCCGAAAGCCTTGCCGGCCTGCCGCCTGCAATGGTGCTGACCGCCGAATACGATCCGCTTCGCGACGAGGGCAAAGCCTATGCGGAGCGCCTCGCCGCATCGGGCGTGCCTGCCATCTATCGCGACTTTCCTGGCCAAATCCACGGATTTATCGAATTTGGGGGGGTCCTGACCGCAGCCAACGTAGCCATTCGCGAAATCGCCGGCTTCCTCCGGACGCATTTATAGGCTTACCGTCATTTCGAATGTTTAATCTTTTGTGAAACCGGCTTTCACAACTTTGTATTTTTCGCCTGTGCCGCAGATCTCCCCAAAAGCCAGAATTGGGGTATAAGAACAGCGGAAAGCGAAAACGCGCCTAATGCTGAGAGGATTGAAGATGCTGCCAGCCGAAGCTCCTTTCACGATAACTGTTTGCGGGCTGGAAGAACTCGAAGGCCATGCCGATCGCCAGGTCAGCCACGTGCTTTCGATCCTCGATCCAGACCAGCCCGAGCCCGAAGCGTTCGGCGCCTATGGCGAGCACGCCCGGCTTGAGCTTAAGTTTCACGATATCATCGAGGAAATGCCCGGGTTCGTGGCTCCCCAGGCGGAGCACGTCGCGAAAATTCTGGATTTCGGCCGCGATATTCTTCGCGATCCCGAGAATCTTCGCCATCTGCTGGTGCATTGCCACGCCGGGATCTCGCGCTCCACTGCGTCCATGTCGCTCCTGCTCGCGCAGGCTCAGCCGGAGCTCCGCGCGCCCGATGTCCTTGCTCAGGTTCTTCGCATCCGCGAGAAGGCTTGGCCCAACTTGCGGATTCTTGCCTTGGGTGAGGCCCAGCTGGGCCGCGAAGGCGAGTTCACCACCGCGGTTGGAGCCATCTACAGGCATCAACTTGAGCGGCGGCCCGAAATCAAACCCTTCTTTCTCGAGGGCGGCAGAGCCAAAGAAATCGAGGTCGCGTTGAGAGGTGAACGCTAATCTCGCTTGCAAAATCCTGCCCCGCCTGCCGTTTATGCCATGCAAAAGCCCCGAATGGCCGCTTAGAGAAAGACAGCGTTCGCGCGAGTGCGCGGGCCACTCCGGACTGGATCAACACTTTTTGGTTATGCTCAGAGGCCCCATGGCGACACCGTTTCCCCACGCTCAACCTTCCAACCTCTCGCCAATTGCGGCCGGCAGAAGCGTCCACTCAACCGGTGATTCCAACATCAGCAGCGACCTGACCATCATTGGCGATGTCTCATCCAGGGGTAGCGTGACGCTGGACGGGACGATCGAGGGCAACATTTATTGCACTTCCCTCATCGTTACAGCGAATGGCCGCGTCAATGGCGGCATCGTCGCCAACCAGGAAGTGACCGTACAGGGTCAGGTGAAGGGCACCATCCGCGGCCGCCGCGTGATGCTGCAATCCACCGCCAAAGTTGAGAGCGACATATTCCATCAAGGTATCGGCATCGAGATGGGCACCCGTTACGACGGGACGCTGCGCTGGACGGAAGACGAGCATGCTTTCAGCGAGCCGCTCACGCCATCGCACCCCAAGAACGGCGACGGTCACGTAAGCTAAGGCGGATTGGCCGCGGCGGCCGCTCTCGTAGCAACCCTGCGGACATCAAAGCCTGGGCATGGTACGCTCGATTGCATAGCGCCTCTCAAAGGAGCCGTTGGCATGCGAACCATGGTTGCCGGAACCGCAACGCTGCTCTTTATCGATATCCAGCCGCGCCTCATGCGGGTCATCGAAGATGCTGACCCGGTGATCGCCAATGCGAGGCGTCTTCTCGACGCAGCCGCACTGTTCAGTGTGCCCGCTCTCTTTACGGAGCAGAACGCGAAGGCGCTTGGTCCAACCGTTGAAGACCTTAATCCCGTCGAGGGCGCGGTAGTCCATAAGCTCGCGTTCGACGCGTGCCGTGCGAATGGCTTCATGGCGATGCTCGGCGAGAAGCCAGACGTTATAGTTTCCGGCTGCGAAGCGCATGTCTGCGTGTTGCAAACCGTTCTTAGCCTCATCGATGCAGGCCGCCGCGTCTTCGTAGTACGAGATGCGATAGGCTCGCGGCGTGCGGAAAGCAAAGAGACCGCGATCCGCCGCATGGAGCAGCACGGCGCCGAGATCGTGACCGCCGAGATGGTGATTTTCGAGTGGCTCGGCAGCGCTGGCCATCCCCGGTTCCGGGAGGCATCCGCGCTTATTAAGTGAACCGGATGAGGCGAAGATGAGCTGGTCGGCGCGGCAATATTTGAAATTCGAGGATGAGCGGACGCGGCCTGCGCGCGACCTTTTGCAGGCCGTTCCCTCAAATGAGGTACGATTTGCGGCGGACCTTGGCTGCGGACCCGGCAATTCGACGGAGCTTATTGCAGTCCGGTTCCCGGCCGCGTCCATCCTTGGCGTCGACAATGCGCCGGACATGATCAGAGCGGCGAAAGAGCGGTTACCCGGTGTCCGGTTCGAACTCTCCGCCCTCCAGGAATGGAGCGAGCCGGGGCCGTGGGATCTGATTTTCGCCAATGCCGCGCTGCAATGGGTGAGCGGCCACGAGGAACTGTTGCCAAGGCTTGCCGGGCTGCTCGCACCCGGCGGAAGCCTTGCGATCCAGATGCCGGATAATCTGGCCGAGCCTTCGCACGTGGCCATGGTCACGGTTGCGGAGACCGCGCCATTCGCCTCGAAGCTCGCGCTCGCGAACCAAGCTCGCACGGCGATTGCCCAAGCGGACTGGTACTATGCGCTGCTCAAGCCCTTTTGCACGCGTGTCGATATCTGGAAAACCGTCTACTACCACCCTCTCCCCGGTGGCCTCGATGCAATCGTAGATTGGCTGAAAGGGACCGGGCTGACGCCCTTCCTTAGGCCGCTATCGGAAGCGGAGAAGACCGCCTTCATCGCGGCGTATAGAGCCGAGCTGGCAAAGGCTTATACACCGATGGCAGGCGGGACGGCGATCCTGCCCTTCCCGCGCTTGTTTATTGTTGCGACGCGATAGAAGCCGCATCAAACCACACGCACTGCCCGTGGCTCCACGACGTCGCGCATTGAGACACATCGGCCAAGAACTGTGCGACCGGGGCGTGGGTGTACCAGATCAGCCAGCTTGCGGCCGTAATGAAGCCAACGGTGATGGCGGCCGCAACAAGATACCAAACCCGCGAAAAGATGAGCGCCAGCTTCACCGGGGCCTGCTCGTTTGGCGCAAGCGGCACGTCCGGCTGCTCCGGGATGGTCGCCGCCGCCGTCCTGGCGCCGGGCGTCAGCCGGGCGAGCATGCCTGCCAGTCCAATGATGAGATGGGAAGAAGCGGGAACGATTGCCGTCATCAGCATCCCGGTCACGAACAATCCGTCGGTCCAGGGCGCAGCCACCGCCTTCTGAACCATGGCTTGCCAATCGAAGGGCGGCAGCTTTGCAAAGGCGAACAGCGTATTCAGCCCCTCCAGCACGTTCGGCAGCAACGCCGAAAGCAGCACCATGAGGACGGCGCCGGACAGAAAGGTGCCGAGAACGGCTCCGGCAACCTTAAGGCCGCCGAGGAAATCGGGCCGGGCGTCTTCGGCCTGTCTGAGGAGAAAGCGCGTCACCCCCCAGGAAATCCAATCGACGGAAGCGTTTACTACCGGCAGCAGGACGAAGAAGAGAAACAGCAGAAACGCGAAGTCGCTTGCAAAAGCGAGCGCTGCCCCGGCCAGGATCGCAATAGCGACGGAGAACAGCGCAGCGCCCGCCAGCGCGAAAGCAAGGGCGAACGCGAACGCCAGCGCAAATCCGCCGGCCATCGACCCGAGCACCGAGCCTGCATTCGACACCTGGCCCGAGAAAGTCGAAGCAATGGCGAACGAGATTGTGAAGGCCACCATGACTGCAAAGGCGCCCAGCAGCACGCGCGCAATCGTGTGCGCCATGTCGGCATCGCCGCCGAATCGCGTCCAGCCATGCTGTATGAGACGGAGCAAATTATTGAAGGCAGCGGCTATCACATAGGCAAAAATGGCGTAAGCCACCGCGAACGCTGCAACCTCAGCCAGGGTGATGGAATTTCCGGTGACGCCGTGCGCTATGAGCGTGACCAGAAAGAGGGCAATCGGAAAAATGAAAGCGATGGCAAGGCAGCGCTCGAACGCCTGGCCGCTAAATGCAGGCCCGAACCATTCTGCCAGCCATTCGTTGAATCGCCGGACCGTCAAAAGATATGTGTGGAAGGGGGGAGCTGCGCCGAGCCGGTCCTTAAGCGCCTGCCGGTCGCCATAATTCGAAAGCTGAAGGTTCAGCGAACGTTCCGGAAATGGCAAAAGCCAAGCGAGAATGGTGGCGAGCAGCGCTGTCAGCAGGGCCATGACCGAGAGCACGCCCCAGCCCTGCCAAACCACCAAAGAAAGGCCAGATCCGTGCATAGGTGCCCCCTTAAACTCTCTGCCCCCGCTTCGTTAGCAACCTGGAGCGCCACACGCAAGTAGCGATGCAGGATTAAGCGGCTAAGCCATTTTCAAGAAGCGGCCTGATTGCAGCGCCGCGAAATCTGGAAGACCCCCTCACCCTGTCCCTCTCCCCGTTGGGGCGAGGGAACGCGGTTGCACCCGCTGCGGCCAACTCCGTCTCCCCCACCGCATCCGCTTACGGGTGCGGGCCACACCAAGTAGCAAGCTCGCCAAGGCGAGCTTGCTGGAGAGGGCGGGAGTGAGGGGGACTCATACGGGTCGATTCCGCAAAAAGCGGACAAGCATCAGCCTTCGCGCGAGCCCTCGAACAGGGGCAACTGGCCGTCGCGCATTGCCTGCGGGGCAGCCATCCCGAGATGACGGAAGGCTTTCAGAGTGAGCACGCGGCCCCGGGGGGTGCGGCCGATAAAGCCCTGCTGAAGCAGATAGGGCTCGATCACCTCTTCGATCGCGTCCTTACCTTCGCTCAGCGCCGCCGCAATGGTTTCAATGCCGACCGGGCCGCCGCCGTAGTTCTCTCCGATGCAGCGCAAGTAGCGATGATCCATTGCATCGAGGCCAAGCGCGTCTACCTCAAGCTGGCCTAAAGCGACATCTGCAACCGCCTGCGTGACCTCACGAGAGCCGCCAACCGAGGCAAAGTCACGAACGCGGCGCAAAAGACGGCCTGCGACACGCGGCGTACCCCGGCTGCGCCGTGCGACCTCGCGTGCGCCATCCGGCGTCACCCGCATCTGCAGTACGCGTGCCCCGCGTTTGACAATCTCCTCAAGCTCCTCTTCCGTGTAGAAATTAAGCCGGACCGGGATCCCGAACCTGTCCCTGAGCGGAGTCGTAAGCAGGCCCGTCCGCGTCGTGGCGCCGACAAGCGTGAATTTGGCGAGATCGATGCGCACGGAGCGCGCCGCAGGTCCCTCGCCGATAATGAGATCGAGTTGGAAATCTTCCATCGCAGGATAGAGTATTTCCTCGACCGCGGGGTTCAGCCGGTGAATTTCGTCAATGAAGAGAACGTCGCGTTCCTCAAGATTGGTGAGCAGCGCCGCGAGATCGCCCGCTTTCGCGATGACGGGGCCGGAGGTCATTTTGAAATTAACGCCAAGCTCACGCGCAACGATTTGGGCAAGCGTCGTCTTGCCAAGACCAGGAGGCCCCGCGAAAAGCACATGATCCAGTGCATCCCCCCGGCCGCGTGCAGCGTCGATAAAGACCTTGAGATTGGCGCGCGCCTGCGCCTGCCCTATGAATTCGGACAAGCGTTGGGGACGCAGCGAAAGCTCGCCTGCATCCTCTTCCTGGCGTTCACGATCCAAAAGACGTCCGCTCATGAGCTGACGCTAGCGGATTCTGGTGCCGGGCAAAAGCGTTTCCCTCAGGTTGTGGCATCACGGCCCCGGAAGGGCCATGGCTTGCTGTTCAATGCCAAAAAGCCTGGGTTTTTCTACCTCAGATGTAAACTGATTGGTCGCCGTTCCCGGCCAAATCATTTAGTCGCCCGGGAAGGGGGTTCTTTAGTCGGTAAACTCCGTTGTGCGCCTACGTGTCCGGCGCAGGCCCAGAAGGGAGGTTTCCGCATGTTCAGAACCATCGTCTCAATATTGGCGCTGACGGCTCTCATGATCACGCAAGCAGAAGCCGCCGTGCTGGCTGGCGTCGAGGGAGCTGTTTCAATTGCCCGTGGCGGAAGCGTCATCGCGGCCTCCGAAGGTGCTCCTATAGCACCTGGCGAAAGCGTTAGCACCGGGGAAGGAACCGTGCGCATCGTTTACGAAAACGGTTGCGCTGTGCAGGTGGGGTCTCGCGAGACGGTGGCGGTTGCCTATGCGCCGCCGTGTCAAACCGCGTCCGGCTTCACGGATTCATTTTTCAACGAAATCCCGCTCGGGGACATTGCCGTTGCCGCGGGTTTTGTCATCCTCGTCCTTGTGGTGGCCGTCATAGGTCCACAGCATTCCACAGGTACGCGGTAGCTTCCGGCCTGAAACACAAGCCCGAGTTAGGCTAAGGCCCGTAACTCTCAGGGTCGCGCCCCCTAAAAAAAACCCCGCCGGACTGGCGGGGTTTGTTCTCTGGCAAAGAACATTGAGTTAGGAAACTGCGGACAGCTCCCTAAGCCCCTCGTCGCTAGCTCCGAAGAGCAGCTTGACGTCCATATAGCGGATGCGGCCAGCCACCTTCGCCTTCTGCACTCCAAGGTCGCTGAACCTGCGGGTGAAAATCGGCAAGCCGAGCGGCTGCTTTTCCCTTGCCTCGCACCACTGGCAATAATCGTCGTAAAGCGCCAGTGCGGTGACACTTGAGCCGGGTTCTTTGCCTACGCGCTCATCGTAATAGAGCTCGACATCGGTCTTTGGCTCAGCCGGCTGAAGAGACGGGTCCGAATCCGGAATCGCGGTCAAGCGGACCGGGACAAATGCGGGCGCTGGAACCATCGCGCGCGACGGGGCGGGCACAGGGAGCCCTTTCACGTCGAAAATGCGCCAATAGGAGAACGCGGTGTAGAAGCCAAGGCTTGCACCAAGTTCCACCAGGAGTGCGATCAGCACCGTAAGGCTCGTCTGGATTTCCTCTGTGCTGCGCCCGGTAAGGCCCGCCAGTACCTGGCTTTGCGGATCGCTCGCTTTCACAACGGCTTCCGGGTCGATGGCGCCGAGCTTCAGACGGAGCTGCGCAACTTTGGCGTCGAGTTTATCCGCCTGCTCAGCAATCGCTAGTTCGGCCTTGAGCTTATAAAAGCCTTCGCAATAGGTCATGCTTTTGCTGGAGGTTGCGTTGCTGCACTCCTCGCTCGCAGCCCATCTCGCATTCTGCTTAAAGGCTTCGATTTCACCGCTGACAGTTCCCGCGGGCCTATGGGCCGGAAGCGCCTTGAGAGCGTCGCGCGAGCGGTCGAGCTCGACGCGCAAATCCTGGTGCGTCTCAGCTTTCAACACCCGCGATCCATTCGAGTCCGCGCGGTTGAGTGCCGCAAACCCGAGCGACGAAGTCAAGGAATAGGAAAAGCAAACCGCAAACAGCAGCGCCCCGCCGAGCGCCTGGCTATAGCTCTTGTTTCTAAAGGCTGCAAAAATGAAAAACGGCAGCAGCGCCTTGAAGCAATCGGCCGCAGCGCTGGCAGCGCCATAGAGCTGCGACTCGAAATCCGATTTACCGAGTGTGTAACCGAACCGCCAGTTCATGGCGGCCGAAACGATAAGCAGAACCGCCGCCGCGGTAACGCCTGCAATGCCAAGTACGTGTCTCATCTTCGCCCCCATTTGGGGCGCCGCTCCGCTGGCGGCGCCGTGCATTTGGGGGCCAACGGTTTCGTCGCAAACTTTGAGACAACAAAACCCGCGAGCGCAGGCTCTAAAGAGCCGCACTGGAAACGCGCGGGTATCGGTACGGGCACTTGGCCAGCGTGAAGGGAGAGTCAGGCTCTCGAAGACTAGCGGTCCGCCGCAGGCTCGCAGTCTTTTTCCACACGAATCAAGCGCTTAAATAGGCCCCCGAATCAGGTTTAAGTGATTCGCTAAGTGTTAAGCGAGGATTAATTTTTGTCCACAACATCTGGTGTTTTCACTTTATATTGAGGCCCCTCATATTGATGTGGCCGAGGCAAAGCGCCGCTGTTATAAGATTTATTAAGTTTCACAATGTGCGGACCATATGCGCTCGCGAAAGAATACCGGCAAGCCCGGTTTTCGTTCTTGGAGAGAGGCCATGCGTACGATTTTCCATTTCCTTATTATCGCATCGCAGCCCTCTTTGGCATTCCGCGATTGGTAAATGAGTATCGCGCTCCGCAGCTGGAGGCCAAGGAGGCTCAGGCCATCGCGGCAAGCCCTGGAACCGTCAGCCATAAACTTGAAACCCAGTCCGCAGCCGCCGCTGCCCCTATTCCTGCGAGGCCGGGCGCTATGCCGGTTGAGAGACCGGTGGCAGTGCAGCTTGTCCCTGTTTCATTGCGTCCAGCAGAAGTTTTCTGCTGTCCCGGCAAGCGAAGCGCCAGCACTTCCGGGGGATGGAAGAGAGCTGATTTCGGCGATCCAAAAAGAGCTGAGCCGTTTAGGCTACTACGACGGCCCAAACAGCGGCAGATGGAGCAAGGCCGTCCGCCACGGCGTGCGCGAATTCATCCGCCGGACTGGCGGGCGTCACGTGCACCATCCGCAGCCCTCGCTAGAGCTTCTGGCCTCGCTGCAAGCCGCCAATTTGGTGGAGCTGGAGGCGAAACCAGAGAATAGTTCGGACCGGCATCCTATCCGGCAAGCCGAATTGCGTCCCGCGCGAAGTCCCGTCGAAGCCATTGCTGCCACGCCCCAGCCCGCGCAAAGCGACGATTACTTGCCGCCATGGATGACGCGGCACGCAAGCGCAGCAAAGTCAGAGGCTAACTCTGCCGCAGACGTCACGCCGCCCGCCGGCGCGCGCGATATAACAAGGCAAGTTCATCGCAAGCGGCATCGCCGCGAGAGGGGATGGAACGCTTACACGTATCGCGGCTGGGGAGGCGGAGACTGGGGATTCTGAACGCCATGCCGGACACCAGAAAGATCACGTTCTATCATTCGCCGAATACGCGCTCCTCGGGCACGCTCCTGCTTTTCGAAGAGCTTGGCGCTCCGTACGAGCTTAAGCTCCTGAATATGAAGGCGGGCGAGCATCGGCAACCGCCTTATCTCGCGATCAACCCGATGGGCAAAGTGCCGGCCATAGAGCATGACGGCGCCATCGTCACCGAGCAGGTTGCGATCCTGATTTACCTCGCCGACCTGTTTCCCGAGGCCGGCCTCGCTCCGCTGCCCAACGATCCGTTGCGCGGACCCTATTTGCGATGGCTCGTCTTTTATGCTGCCTGCTTCGAACCGGCGGTGGTGGACCAGGCACGCAAAATAGAGGCGGGTCCCGCCTCGATGCTTCCGTACGGGAGCTATGACACTATGCTAGGCACATTGATTTCGCAGCTTGCGAAAGGTCCCTGGCTGCTCGGCGAACGTTTCACCGCAGCCGATGTGATCTGGGGCTCCGGCCTAGGCTGGACGACAATGTTCAAACTTGTGCCGGAGCTGCCTGAAATCAAAGCTTACTTGACGAGGTTTCAGGCACGGCCAGCGTTTTTGCGCGCCCGCGCGAAAGACGCGGAGCTGGCCGCGAAACTGGGTTGACACTAGCCTGCCCGGACTCTGGGCCGAGGACGATTCGCCTCCTGCCCATGCGTTTTTCAGCCAGGGCCAGCCACTTCCGGCAGCTTGCCAGCTTCAAGTTGCAGCGGACATCGATATTGGACTTCGCCGCCTTGGCAAGGGTGCCAGGACTGGAAAGAGGAGCGGCGCTGAACTGCGAGCCAACGCCTTCTGCGTCCCGGCTCGATTTTTCGATCAGCGCGGCGGCGGTCATGCGGCTGAACATCGGGTTCGCCGCGACCGCCGCCGGGCTGAGGATATTCGATAGCGGCTCCTCCGGTTTCGCCGTCAAGACCTTGAGCGCGGCCCCTGGCCCAACGAAGAAGGCCAAGCGGAGATTCGCGCCTGTGACCGGCGCGTTGTGCGCTGTAAGAAAGCTTGCATTTTCCCGGGTGTAAATCAATGCGGCGTCGCGCGCGACATCGGCGGTAGCCCGAAGCTCAAGGAGCTGCGCATCTGTTTTTCCTTCGGCTACCGCGGGCAAGTTGCGTTTCACAATGTCGAGGAAGGTCTGACTCAGGAACTGGAAGGGGCCATAGGCGCCGGACCTGGGATTTCTAGCAAATAGCCTGCCGCCCGATTCTGCGAGCATCAAGCGGTCGAGAAACAGCTTTTCGTTGTCGCTGGGTGGCGGATCAAGGCTCGGCTCGGCGAAGCAAAGGCCAAACGGCGTCAGGAAAAAAGCCCAAAACAGCCGCGCCAGCTTTCCCGATATTCGCATGTGAACTCATATCAGCCGCCGGTCAAACTCATATGCCGTGCGACCGCCGGCCTTTGCGCTCGCCGGTCGATAACAAAGTCGTGGCCTTTCGGTTTCCTGCCGATGGCTTCACCGATGGCGGCGTTCAAGAGTTCGTCCGATTCGGAGGCTCGCAAGGGGGTGCGCAAATCCGCAGCATCGTTTTGGCCGAGGCACATGTAGAGCGTGCCGGTGCAGGTGATGCGTACCCGGTTGCAGCTTTCGCAGAAATTATGGGTGAGCGGCGTGATGAAGCCAAGCCGGCCCCCTGTTTCATGCACCTGCACATACCGCGCCGGGCCGCCGGTGCGATAGGGAATATCTTCGAGCGTAAGCCGATCCTGGAGGCGCGCGCGCACCACCGAAAGCGGGAGATATTGATCCGTCCGATCGCCCTCCACATCCCCGAGGGGCATGGTCTCGATCAGCGTGAGGTCCATGCCTTCGCCGTGGCACCAGCGCAGCATTTCCTCGATTTCGCCCTCGTTGACGCCCTTGAGCGCGACCATGTTGACCTTGATCTGAAGCCCCGCTTTCTGGGCGGCTCGGATGCCGTCGATAACCTTGGCAATGTCGCCCCAGCGGGTGATTTCCTGAAACTTTGCGGGATCGAGCGTATCAAGGGAGACGTTGATACGGCGCACCCCTGCCGCAGCGAGCTCACTCGCGAACCGGCTCAGCTGGCTGCCGTTGGTCGTAACGGTCACCTCGTCCAAGGCCCCGCTCGCCAAATGACGTGAAAGTGCTTGAAAAAGCCAAAGGATGTTTTTGCGGACCAGCGGTTCCCCGCCCGTAAGCCGCAGCTTCCGCACACCTTTTGCGATGAACGCAGCGCAGAGCCGGTCCAGTTCCTCAAGCGTGAGAAGGTCCGCTTTCGGCAAGAAGGTCATGTGCTCGGACATGCAATAGACGCAGCGGAAGTCGCAGCGGTCCGTGACCGACACCCGCAAATAGGTTACGTGCCTGCCGAAAGAGTCCACCATGGCACTGCCGCTTACCGGCAGCTCCGCTGGGGACGGGACGAGAAGGGTCATGAGCGCCGCCCGGATACCTTGTTCTGTTTTGTCAATATATTGGGATTGCCTTTTGATCTTAGCAGGGCCTGGAGCCGGCACAAGACGCCTTGCATAAGCGTTATATTGGCATTTGGTCCTTAGCGGAGGCCGCGGATGGAGGAAGACCGGTTCAACATCTCGCTCAGGAAGTTCCTGAAGCATGTTGGCGTTACCTCGCAGCAAGAGATCGAGCGCGTGGTTCGGGACAAGAAGCCCGCTTCCGGAAAGCTCAAAGTCCGGATGATTCTCACGGCCGAAGGAACCGACTTGCACCACGTTGTCGATGGCGAAATTGACTTGCCGTCGCGGTGATGGAGGCTGTTGCGCGTCCGCGCGGCCGTGCTAAGGGTTCGGCGCAAAACAACCGGAGCGGAACATGGATGCCTTGGAAGCGCTCGTAACGCGCGTCAGCCCGAAGGAAATTGGCGAGCCGGCGCCGGACGAAGCGGCGCTGCGAAAGATTTTTGCGGCCGCTTTGCGCGCGCCCGATCATGGCCGCCTGCGCCCGTGGCGTTTCATATCGATAAAGGGTGAAGGGCGGCACCGGCTGGGCGAGCTTCTGGCCTCCTCGCTCATGCGGCGCGATCCGAACGCCAACCTGGACCTCCTGGAGCGCGAGCGGCAGAAAGCGCTCCGCGCGCCGCTGATTGTGGTGGTTGCTGCGCATATTTCGCCGAGCCCGAAAATCCCCGCTGTTGAACAGCTTCTTTCGGCCGCGGCGGCTGCGCAGAATATCATGATCGCAAGCCACGCCCTTGGCTTCGGCGCCATGTGGAAAACGGGCGAGCCGGCCTATGACGCGCACGTAAAAGAGGCCCTCGGCCTTGAGGCCGCAGACGAGATCGCGGGCTTCCTCTATATCGGCACCCGTATAGCCATGCCGAACCCCCCTGCCCCGCTCGACCCGGCGGACTTCGTGAGGGTCTGGCCCGCGGAATAGGCTGGCTTCCCGATCCCCAGCCGGGTCTCGCCGGTACTTGGTAGCCGAAGGCTCTTAAAGCCTAACGGCCGTTCGCTCCGCAGGCGAATTGGGAGGGAAGATAATCGAGGTTGAAGCAGGAATTATCCCAGCCGATCGCATTATCCCTCAGTCTCCATCCCTGGCAGTCCACCAGCTCGCCAAGCGCTGTTCTGTGAATAGGACAGCAGCACGGATTCCCTGCGTGACGGCTTGGATATGGCCGGTGGTGTTCTCTAGGCCAGGTTCCCGCAACTGCAGGCGCAGCAAGCATAGCGAAACAGGCGATAAGGGCCGCAAGCCTATGAATATTCATGGAATGGCCTCTGATAGCTAACCTGGGATAGCGTAATCAAGAAGGCGCAATATTGTTCTCTATGGCGGGCCCCGCGCTTGCTAAATATTATTTGCTTAGGTGAAATTCTTGTGAATAGCAGCCCGCAATAGGGGGGCTTCCGCTGCGCCCAATTCCTTTAAATTCGTTTAACCGTGACCGCCCCTTGTTTGGAACCATTAGTCAAGACCTTCGCTTATCTCGATCGGTGTCCTGATCGCTGCACTTTCGCAAATCTTGAGAGGATCATTTGCTGCCACTCCGGAAGCTGAGGCCGCAATGAGATTAGCAAGCATAGTGGCCATACTCTGCATGGCGGGTTTGACCGCTGTTGTAGATGGGACTTCCCCCGCAGATGCGAGGGCGGCAAGGCGCAGTGAGCGTCACACTCAGTCTAACGCCGGCGGCACGCCCCGCTTGGCCGTCATAGCGCTGGCGCAGCAGCGCATTTCTGTCTACGGGGCCTCGGGAAAAATTATAGAGGCACCGGTTTCGACAGGGGCCACGGGCTACGAGACACCGGCCGGGATCTACAGCATTCTGGAGAAAGAGGAGGACCACCACTCCAATCTCTATGACGATGCGTCTATGCCGTTCATGGAACGCTTAACCTGGACGGGGATGGCCATGCATGCCGGAGCTTTGCCCGGCTACCCGGCCTCGCATGGCTGCACCCGGCTATCCTATGGCTTTGCGCAGCAGCTTTACCAGGTGACTAAACCCGGCATGCGCGTTGTCGTCGTTCGTGATGACATTACCCCTGTGGATGTTGAGCAACCCGAATTGTTCGACCAAGCATCGGAAGCTTCGCCATTCGAGATGAATACGCCCGGCTCGCCGAACGAAACGGAGATAGGCGCACGCCTCCAGACCATTAAGGAGGAAAAGCAGGCAGACGCAGAGACCGCAAAGAAGCACGAGCTGGAAGCGCGGTCTGTGGCTCCGAAGAAAGCTCGCGAGGCTGCGGCAGCGACCCGTTTGATCGAGACGGCGCAGGCCAATCTCGCACAAACCGAAGCAAAATTCGCAGCCTTAAAGGCCATGCCGGAGACGGTGTCCGGACGCACAGACAAAAGCGAAACCGTGAGGGCTCAGGCAGCCGCTAAGATTGAAGCCGCGCAATTGCAGCTTGAGGCGGCCAAGGCCCAGGCGCAGTCCAAAATGAACGCTGCGACGCAAGCGAAAGCAGAGGCGCGGGCCGCCGCTGCCGCGTTGAGCGAGGCTGCCCAGGCGGCAGAGATCGCGAGGGAGAACGCCTGGCCCATTTCAATCTTCATCAGCCGAAAGACGCAGCGTGTTTATATCCGGCGAGGCCGGGAACCTGTGTTTGAAGGCCCGGTGACTATTCGCGACCCAGATAAACCGATCGGCACCTTTGTTTTCACCGCTCTGAGCTATACGGAAACACCCGGACGCCTGCGCTGGAATATCGTCTCCATGTACAAGAATGCGACCGAAATCGAGCCTTATTCGAAGCACGGATCGAAGAAACACCGCCCGCCAGAGCCGGCGGATATTGTGGGAGCGCGGACGGCTATGCAACGCCTCGTGGTGCCTCAGGAAGCGGTCGCCCATCTCTCCGGATTCCAGCTGCCGGGCTCTTCACTCATCATCTCCGATGAAGGACTGAGCAACGAGACCGGCAAGGACACTGATTTTGTCGTGTTCATGAGCGGCGAACCGCAGGGCGGCGCGACATCGCGCATCGCGCTCGCAGACCGGCAGGATGCGCAAAGCGAAGGCAAGCGTTTGCGTAGGGAGAAAAGGAGAGCAAGTTCGTCTTCTCCCCGCGCCAGAGCTCACGCTACCGGCGCGGTTTGGCGAAACCCGCAATATTCTCCGTTCGCCTCATTCTTTGGCTACTGAATGCTATAGGGCTAGGGCCCATACCGGAAGTTCACAACGCGGGCCGTAAAGCTCTAAATTGATGGCAGAAACGCGCGGGCAATCGCTTCGAACGGCCCGGCCAGCGATCCGCCACCCAACCCGTGGGAGGCGTTTAGCCGGTGCTTACGCCCTGAGCTGTGGGGTCTGTGGCGCCCTGAGCTGACCCATTTCGGTTTGTTGCGCTCTGAACTGATCCACCGGCGCGGCTTCCTGTGCGATGTCGAATAGCCTTCCCTGATCGGATACCAGCAGCCGCCGCCAAGTCCGTAGTCCAGCGCAGCCCGCCGCTTGCACCGGCTGCCCCAATGGCGGGACAGAACCAGGCGCTTACCGGTGGCCGCGTCGCGAACATAGATCCGGTCCTTCGCCACATCCTCGTTACCCCAATAGACGTTCTCGATCCGGTAGGATGCTTCGGCCCTGGCGCTGACCGCGGCAATACTCACTGCGGCAAGGATGGCTGCTACGATCTTGCTTATCATCTACTTGGCTCGGGCTGGCTGGGTTGATCTGCCAACCCTGCAGCAATATGGTTGCGAAACCGATAAGCCGGCGCTTGGGAGTGGAATTATTCTTCTGCGCCGGCGAACGGGTCGGTCACGCCGTGCGAGCCATCAGCAAGGCGGCGCCGGCAAAGATAAGAGCCACGCCAATCCAGCGCGTCCTTGTCACGCGTTCGTTCAAGACCCATTGCGAAAGCAGGGCAATTGCAATCAGGTTCAGGCTTAAGATCGGAAAAGCCACACTGACGTTGAGAAATCTCAGCGCCTCCGTGTAAACCAGACCCTCGCCCGCGAGCACGAGCACACCTGCTGAGATCCACAAGAACCAGTGCACCCTGGTGAGCACAGATTTCTTCAAGAAGACCTGCCCGAGCCCTTCCAGGATAGCGCAGCCAATAACGAGCAATATGCCAAGAGCCGTCCCTGTCATGGGAGTTCCGATGTGTCCTCGGTCAACGGTTTTGTTTGGCTGATGAACCAGACCCCCGCGATGACCAATACGAGCCCGGCGATCTCGACAAAATCAACGGCTTCATTCAGCAGCAGCACCGAGAAAATGGGGACCGACGCGTAGCTGAGCGATGAAATCGGCTTCGCGAAGCTCAAATCGGCCTGGCCAAGCACCGCGAGCCAATTGAAGAATTGCAGCGCCATCAGGGCGATAACGCCAAGAAAAAGCGGATTGGCGAATACGGAGGTGAATGTTGCAATCGGAGATGGGCCGGAGGGTGTCTCGAGGACGGTTGTTTTCCAGGTTAGCTGGAGGATCGTGTCGATCGCGATCGCGGCGGCAAGCCCAATCGCAAGCTTCCACCTCAGACGCCGATTGATGATCATAGGACCTGCTTTCCGTATTCCTCGAAGTCATCCGTTAAACTTCGCTATTCTCCGCACTCGTGACTCGTCTCGGAGTCGCCGCTCCATTTGTGGGCAATTTCGGGACGCCGCAGGAGTGGCCGACCCTTTGTCTCGCATAATTCGCACTAAACGCCAACAAAGAACAATCGATCCATGTGCTTTCTAGAGCCATGCAGCCGGCCCGTTCACGAGCGCCAAGTCCATGCTAAATCGCCTTTCCCATAGGCGGAAGCGCAAACAGGCACGCTTGACTTCGAAGACCGCTTCGATCGCAATAAAATTGCTGTGAGCGCTTTGTTCAGGAACATCGTTGTTCTAATCAGGGGCGTCTCACTCGGAAATTAGTATTTTTTTCGCATTGCGGCCTCGCTTTCACTTGCCGCAAGGGCATCAGATGAACTATTTTTGTGTCAGAGGCCGCTCTGGCCCGGTTTCGAGAAGGACCAGCGGGCATGCAAAAGATCACCTTCATTACTCCCGATTTCGCAGTCGCCGGCCAGCTCGAGGCAGAAGACTTCGCTGAGATCGCCCGGTTGGGTTTCAAAACCGTTCTTAATAACCGCCCCGATGGCGAAGAGAATAGCCAGCTTCCGAACTATGCCGCGGCATCCCATGCTTTGCTGTCCGGCCTTGATTACCACTATATCCCTTCGGGCAAGCTCGATCTGTTCTCCGATCAAGTAGTGAATGCCGCCGAAACTGCGCTTCGGGCCGCCAACGGGCCGGTGCTCGCCTACTGCAAGTCCGGTACGCGCAGCGCGATTATTTGGGCTGCCGCCAGCGCGCGCAACTTGCCGGTGGACGAAGTCCTGGCCCTGCTCTTGAACGCTGGCTTCGATTTCGATTTCTTACGCGACGATCTGCAGCTGCAGGCATCGGCCGGATCGAGAGTTGCGGCAGACGGGGAAGCCCCCGTGGAGCTGCTGGAAGCGGCGTAAGCATCGCTGCAGCCTTTTAGCACCCTTCACCGTTATCCGGGCCGATTTCCGGCGCTGGAATCACCCGAAGCCCGCCTCACCCTGTGAGGGGGGCTTCAGTTGTTTCAACGGCAAATGTAATGTTGGACGCGAAGCGGCGGGTGTGGAAAAAATCACACGTCAAGCAAATTTCTCTATCCGGCCTTATTTTCGTCCAAACGCAGCGGCATAAACATCACATCACAAGACGGCGGCTCATCCGATCGCCCCCCTCCAGAATGGGCCCCCGCTGTGAAGTAAGAGTAGAGTTAGGGTAGCGTTGCAGTAGTTCTGTTGTTGCGTCTGTTGAGTTTTAGTTGGCGCTTGGCCGGTATTGCGTAGCGCTAGAGTAGCCTCAACGAAGCAGTTCGGCGTAACCCTTAGTTCACGAGTTTGGTCTAGCGTCTCAAGTTACCAAGGGACGCCAATACCCGGTAAAGTTGCCCCTGAGAGACGAAGCCCCTAAGGCCCCCACCCCCCCGCTAGCCAAAGGCTTCGTCTCTCTCTTTCCTTTCTCCTCCCGCTCTTAAGTTCCAAGCAAGGCACTGTGCGATAGCAGCTAGGCCTCGCCGCGGCATGATTCATCCCCTTTTTTTGCAAACGAACGCGCCCTTAGTCCAAAAAGGGCAGGAGTTGCCGCAAGTCGGCAACGAAGCGCGTATATTCGGCCTTCGCGTCAGCCGCCTCCAGAATGCGCAACAGATAAGACGGATGGACGGTGATAAGGCCTTTAACCACCCCTAGATCGAAAAGCCGCCCGCGATTTTTGTTGACCGGCATCGCCTTGCCGAAGAGCGATTGCGCTGCCGTTGCACCCATTGCGACCGCGACTTTCGGCTGCACAAAATCGAGTTCGCGCTCAAGCCACTGCCGGCAGGCCTTGATCTCAACGCTAACGGGCTTTTGGTGAAGCCGGATGCGGCCGCGCGGGACATATTTGAAATGTTTGACGGCGTTGGTGACATAGACGGCTTTCCGCGAAATACCGGCTTCCTCCAGCGCTTCGTTCAATTTTAGCCCGGCTGGGCCGACGAACGGCTGGCCCGCGATATCCTCCTTGTCTCCCGGCTGCTCCCCAATCAGCATCACGGGCGCGGGAACCGGGCCTTCGCCAAACACGGTTTGCGTCGCGGGTTCCCATAGGTGGCATGCCCGGCAGTGGCGCGCGGCATCCCGCGCCTCCTCGAAGGCGGCGGTTGCGGCAGCCTTGCCGGGCTCGAAACCGAAACTCATTTGCTCCGGTCTTACTGGCATTGCGTCTCCTTCAAAAGTTGTTCTCATACAACCCATAGGCGGAACAAATTGATTGACCACTATCAATTTTTGGTCCAAAACTAGAACAAAACGAGATCAAAGTGTGTCATGAGTGGGAATTCTAAGCTCGAAACCTTGCGGCTGCAAATCCGCGCCCTCGAAGGCCAGCATTTGGAAGGGCCGGGGCGGGTTTTGCCTTTTGCAGACCGGGAGCTGAATGCACCCCTGCCAGGAGGCGGCTTTAAGCTTGGCGCGCTCCATGAATTTTGTGCGAGCGGCCTTGAGGGCGAACTGGCGCCCTCCGTGACAGCCTTCGCGGCAACGGTGGCGGCGGAAGTTTTGCGTGCGCACGATGGCTTTCTCCTCTGGGCGGCAAGCCTGCCCGACTGCTACCCGCCCGGCTTGGCCCGCTTGGGGCTTAACCCATCCCGCATCGTTTGGGCCGGCTGCTCGAAAGATGCCGAGGTCTTAAGCGTCATGGAGGAAGCTTTGCATTCAAAGGCGCTGGCCGCAGTTTTGGGCGAGGCGGGTGCGCTCAGCTTGAAGACGGCGCTAAGGCTCGATGCCGCCGCCCGGCAATCCGGCACCACAGCGCTTCTCTTGCGGCGCCACCGTTCAAAGCCTTCGCAAGCGGCCGCCCTTAATTGCGGCGCAGCAGCAACGCGCTGGCGTGTGAGTGCTGTGCCTGGCGGCTACCGGCATCCCGGTGAAGCAAACCCGCTTCGTCATCCCGGAAACGCCAAGGGCGTTATCCGGGATCTTTACGGACGCGAGCCTGGCGATTTTTACGATCCCGGATACCGGCAAGCCGGTTCCGGGATGACGGCCCCAGGCCTCGGCCCGCCGCGCTTCCGGCTCGACCTGGAATATTGCCGCAATGGCAGAACGGCAGCGTGGATTGTGGAGGTGTCCAATGGGTGCGATGATGCAAAAGCGGGCCATGTTCGTGTGGTTGCCGAACTTCGCGATGACGCTGGCGCGCCTCAAGCAGCCTCCGCTTGCGAAGCCCAAAGAGCCGCTCGCTCTTATTGAAAAGCATGGCAATATCCGCCGCATAGCAGCTCTCGACGGCCCAGCCATGCAGGCTGGGCTTCATCGGCATCAGCCTCTAGCCGATGCACTGGCTATTTACCCTAAGCTCATCGTTGCCGATGCGGAACCTGAAGCTCCAGAACAGGCTCTGATGGCGCTCGCCGTCTCGGCGCGGCGTTACAGCCCCTTCACCGCACCAGCCCGTGGCTCTGGCCTGTGGCTCGATATTACCGGATGCGCCCATCTCTGGGGCGGAGAAGCGGGCTTGACCCAAGATTTGCTGGGCAGGTTCGAAGCCCGAGGCATTCCCGCACGCGCCGCCATTGCCCCCACATTTGGCGCGGCTTATGCGCTCGCACTCCATGCGGAGCGTTATGTCATCGCCGATAGCACCCGCGTCATGCGTGGCTCCCCCTCATCCTGTCCTTCTCCCGTCCCGCATCCGCTTGCGGGTGCGGGTATTTTGAGTTGCAAGCTCGGCATGGCGAGCTTGCTGGGAGAAGGAACGCCTCCTCTACGGGCATGCCCTGCTCCCTCTCCCCTGGCGGGAAGGGCCGGGGTGAGGGGGATTATCTAGCGGCGCTCCTTGCGCCTTTGCCTGTTGAGCGCCTGCGCATCGGTGAGGAAACGGCGAGCCTTCTTAGAAAGCTTGGGCTTTTCACCATCGGCGATGTGCAAAAATTGTCGCGCGCAGGCCTTTCACGCCGCTTCCCCGGCCTTCTGCCCCAGCTTGACAAGGCAATGGGGGTCGCCCAGGAGGCCATCGAATTTTTGCGCCCCTCCACACCCTGGATCGAGCGCTTGCGATTTGCCGAACCTGTTTCGGCGCCCGGGGACTTGGAACGCATCACAGCCAAGCTCTTGGAGATGCTTTGCGCACGCCTTGAGGCCGGGCGCCAAGGCGGCCTCAAGTTTGAGATCAGCTTTTTCCGATCCGATGGCGGCGTGGAGACACAAGCCGTTTCGGCAGCGCTGCCAACGCGGGATGCTCCCCGGATCATGCGCCTCTTCCGCGAAAAGCTTGGGCTTATCGATCCTGGTTTTGGGGTGGACCTTGCGATGCTGGCAGCGCCCAATACCGAACCCCTGGATGAGCGGCAATCCAGCATTTTGCAGAGCGGGCAAAACACCGCTTGCCTGGAGGAGCTCGCAAGCCTGATCGATACACTCGAAAACAGGCTCGGCAAAGGCCGCATCTTTAGGCTCGCGCCGCAAGAGAGCTACATCCCCGAACGCGCCGTGAAACGCCAAGCCGTCATCCCGGAAACGTCAAAGGCGTTATCCGGGATCGTCAAAGACACCAAGCGCCGTTTCCGCAAAGATCCCGGATACCGGCAAGCCGGTTCCGGGACGACACCAACCCATCGTCATCCCGGAAACGCCAACGGCGTTATCCGGGATCTTAAAAGATCCGAGCTTGGCGATACTAGTTCTGGAAGGATCGAAGTCGAAGCCTGGCAGCATCTGGGCGAGCGGCCGATCCGGCTTTTCGCACAGCCGCAGCCCATCGATGTAACGGCAGCGCTACCCGATTCGCCCCCGGTACTGTTCCGGTGGAGGAAGGTCTTGCACCGCATCGCCCGCGCCGAAGGGCCTGAGCGCATCTCACCCGAATGGTGGCGCGGCAGCGATGCGATGAAGGCGCCTTGACCCGCGATTATTACCGCGTCGAAAGCGTAAGGGGCTTACGCTTCTGGGTTTTCCGCGAGGGCGCCTATGGCGCCGGGCGGCTGCCCCGCTGGTTCCTGCACGGGCTGTTCCCATGAGCCGGATCGCCCTGCGGAAAGCCGGCTATGCCGAGTTGCAAGTAACGTCGAATTTCTCCTTTCTGGAAGGAGGCTCGCACCCCCATGAGCTGGTAGTCCGGGCTAAAGAGCTTGGCCTTGCCGCCCTCGCCATCACGGACCGGAACTCGCTTGCCGGGGTGGTGCGGGCGCACCTGGCTGCGCGCGAGCTGGATGTGAAGCTGATCGTGGGCTGCCGCCTTTCCTTTCAGGACGGCACGCCGGACCTCCTCTGCTATCCGCAAGACCGCGCGGCCTATGGCCGGCTTTGCCGGCTGCTCACGGTTGGGAAATCGGACAGGGTTTTTAAGCAGAAAGGGAAAGTCCCCCCTCATCCTGTCCTTCTCCCCGAGGGTAGAAGGGACGCCGGAACTATCCTTCACCTTGGGGAGAGGGCCGCAGCTCCTCCCCCCTCTCCCCTTTGGGAGAGGGCAGGGGTCAGGGGGTCTTCAGCCAAGGAGCAAGAAATCCCAAAAGGCGAGTGCCATCTTTCTTTTGAAGATTTCCTCACGTTTTCAGAAGGTCAGATCGCAGCCTTGATCCCGCCGGACGATGTATTTCAAAGCGAAAAGATCGCCCAAGCGTTTCAATCGCGCTTGGCCAGCCTTAGCGCACAGCTGAAGGGCCGGGTGTATCTTGCCGCCTCCTGCCGCTTCCACGGAGACGACGCCAAACGGCTCCATCGCCTCGCAGCGCTTGCCCGTGCGGCGCACGTTCCCCTCATCGCCACCAACGACGTGCTTTATCACGATCCCGCCCGCCGCCGCCTTCAGGAGGTGCTGACCTGCATCCGCGACACCTGCACCATTGACGAAGCAGGCTTCAGGCTCGCGCGCAACGCCGAGCGTCATCTCAAAAGTGCCGGCGAAATGACCCGTCTGTTTGCCGGCCATCCTGAGGCGATCGCGAATACAATCGAGCTTACAAACCGCTGTACCTTCAACCTGATAGAGCTGACCTACGAATACCCCGACGAGATCGCCCCGAACGGGGAGGACCCGCAAGCCCGCCTTGAACGCCTGACCTGGGAGGGGCTCAAACGGCGCTATCCCGCGGGTACGCCCGCTTCGGTGGCCGAGCAAATCAGGCATGAATTCGAGCTCATCTCCCGGCTCAACTACGCGCCGTTTTTCCTCACAGTGGAAGACATCGTGCGCTTCGCCCGGGAGAAGGACATCCTCCATCAAGGCCGCGGCTCGGCCGCCAATTCCGCTGTCTGCTACGCCCTTGGCATCACCGAGGTCGATCCCGCTCGCTCGAACCTGCTTTTCGAGCGCTTCATCTCGGACGCGCGCGACGAGCCGCCCGATATCGACGTCGATTTCGAGCACGAGCGGCGCGAGGAGGTGATCCAATATGTCTATGACCGGTTCGGCCGGCACCGCGCTGGGCTTTGCGCTACCGTCATTTGCTACCGGACGCGCGGCGCGGTGCGGGAAGTAGGCAAAGCGCTCGGCCTTTCGCCCGATGTAACGGCGCCGCTTGCCGGTGCGGTCTCGAGCTGGAGCGAGGAAGGCATCGATGCCGCAGCGCTTCAAGAGCTCGGCCTCGATGCGGGCGACCGCAGGCTTGCACAATGCATCGAGCTTACCCGCGAGCTGATCGGCTTTCCGCGCCACCTTTCGCAGCATCCGGGCGGCTTCTTGATCGCGCGCGGCCGGCTCGACGAGCTGGTTCCCATCGAGAATGCATCGATGGAGGACCGCACTGTCATCTCATGGGACAAAGACGATATCGATGCGCTCGGAATGCTCAAGGTGGATGTGCTGGCGCTCGGCATGCTCACCTGCCTTGCCAAGGGCTTCGAGCTGTTGCGCAAACATTATGGGGTAGACCTCAAACCCGCGACCGTGCCGGCCGAGGACGCGGGCGTCTACGAGATGCTGAGCCAAGCCGATTCCATTGGCGTGTTCCAGGTGGAAAGCCGCGCCCAGCAGACCATGTTGCCAAGGCTCAAGCCCAGCTCGTTCTACGATCTCGTCATCGAGGTCGCCATCGTGCGCCCCGGCCCGATCCAAGGGGACATGGTCCATCCCTATCTGCGCCGCCGCCAGGGGTTGGAAAAGGTCACTTACCCTAGCGAAGAGTTAAAAAAAATCCTCGAAAAAACGCTCGGGGTGCCGCTCTTCCAGGAACAATGCATGCGCATCGCCATTGTAGCAGCAGGATTTCAACCTGGCCGCGCCGATGAGTTGCGGCGTGCAATGGCAACCTTCAAGAAGGTTGGCACAATCCATACTTTCAAGGACGAGTTCATCGCCGGCATGCTCGCAAAGAATTACGAACGCGATTTCGCAGAACGCTGCTTCAGCCAGATCCAAGGCTTCGGCACCTATGGTTTCCCCGAAAGCCATGCGGCGTCGTTTGCGCTCCTCGTCTACTGCTCCGCCTGGATGAAATGCTATTACCCCGATGTTTTCGCGGCCGCGATTTTGAACAGCCAGCCCATGGGATTTTATGCGCCGGCCCAGCTTGTGCGCGATGCGAGGCTGCATGGCGTGGAGGTGCGGCCGATCGATGTGAATGCCAGCGATTGGGATCACACGCTGGAACCTCTAACAAGGCCCCCTCACCCTGTCCCTCTCCCGCGGAGGGGAGAGGGGACGCCTTCTCACCCGCCGCGACCTGCTCCCTCTCCCCTTGCGGGAGAGGGCTGGGGTGAGGGGGCTTTTCCTCCGGGAAAGCGCCATGCATTGCGCCTCGGGCTTCGCCTGATTGCGGGCTTGCGCGAAGAAGATGCCAAGAAGCTGGTTGAGGGACGGCGGCAAGGCGGTCCGTTCCTCACGCCGGAAAATCTCATGCGCCGGGCAAAGCTTGGGCCTGCCGCCATGCGGATTTTGACGCGGGCCGACGCTTTCGGCTCCCTCCATCTCCCCCGGCGCGAAACGCTTTGGCATGTTGCAGGGCTTGAGGCAGATGTCATGCCGCTTGCGCAGGGCGTCATCCCGGAAACGCCAGGGGCGATATCCGGGATCATAAAAGGCGCCGGCGATTGTAACGATCCCGTGTCTGCTCGGCGTCATTTCATGCCGCTGCGCGCACGGGATGACGTGGACCTGCCACCGCTCCGGGAGGAAGAGGCGGTTACGGAAGATTACTCGGCGTTCGGGCTTTCACTTCGCAATCATCCGATGGCCTTCGTGCGCCCGGCGCTTAGGGCCAAGGGCATGATTACGGCGGCGGACCTGAAAAAATTGCCTGATGGCAGGTATGTCAAAATCTCGGGACTTGTCCTATTCCGCCAGCGGCCAGGAACTGCCAAAGGCACGATTTTCATCACCATCGAGGACGAGACAGGTGCCGCCAATCTGATCGTCTGGCCGAAGATAGCCCAGAAATACCGCCGGGCAGTATTCGGGTCTAAGATCCTTCTCTGCGAAGGAATTTTGCAAAAGGAAAGCAATGTCATACATGTGGTCAGCCGCCGTCTCACCGATTGCACCGCCATGCTCAAAAACCTCCAACCGGGTCAATCCAATGCCTTCGCCTTACGCCTCGGCCAGAACGGTGACGCCGTATCAGCCGCGGATGTCACCGCCTCTACAAGAAAAAGTGTTAATTCCGATTGGACGGATTCCTTAAAAAGCCGCGATTTCCGGTAACAGGACTTTTCATCCTTTCGAGGTAGCGATGATGCAATCCATTGCTGCCGGGAAAGCCAGGTCACAAGACCGAAGCAATGGCTTAACGCTGGCGGGCGGAAGGCTTTCGCTTCAATCAAGAGGGAACGCATGCGCCTTAAGTCACACATCTGGGTGAGCGCTTATCTGCGGCGCTTAAACAGTGCCTTCATTTCCGCAGCCCTAGTGCACCGCGGCGACTCCGATGCAGGTGCAATCTATATCAAAGTGGCCCATCTCGATGGGTCGTGCCAAGTGTATGCGCCGCTGTCGGCGCATCTCTCCGGGGAGATGCCGGGCGACGCGCTCCTTCTCGACGAAGGGCGCGCGTGGCAGCCCATCTACTCCCCCGATGCGCCAGAAGCCGAGGCGGACGCTTATCTCTCGCGCCACGTAGCCCGTGACCCAGACGTCTGGGTTCTTGAAGTTGAGTTGCCCGAGGGAAAGCGCCTCCCCGGTGAAAATGCGCTGGCGCTCTCTTGATTGGAACGCACACTCTGCAAATGGCCCGGCTCGCCCGGGCCATTCATCAGCCTAGCAGCCCAGGTTACGCGCATATGCGGTCATCCGCTTTCGCAGCCTCCGCGATTTCTTCGTAGCTTACCGCTAGCTTGAGCAGAAGCCGCTTGACCTCAGCGTCGTTCACCTGTTTTGCGAAGGCACGGGTATCTTTGGCGCGTTCCGAAAGAGTGCGAATGCTGGTCCTGCGAAGCATGGCTTCATCTTGCCGGATTTCGGTTTTTAAGGGTGCGGCGGTCACCCATGCCTCGTCGAACGCCTTGAACGCAGCAAGCACATTGTTCAGGCGGTCCAATTCGCCCCTGCACGTCTGATAAAGAGCAAGCGTTTCCACGAATGACATCGCCCATCCCTTTCCGGGCTGGATCGCCATTTGGCGGCTTGACGTATAACAACCAGCGGTAAAAATGTTCCCGCAGCGCAATATCTGATTGCGGGACCTTAAGAGCGTGAGCCGCAGGACACTCCTCACCGGGCAGGCCACGCTCCGCGCCTCCCTCCCGTTCCTTCGCTTGGCCGGAAATGCCGATTCCACGGCTCCCGGCGAAATCGCTAGCTCGCGCGACGGCGCCGTGCGGCCGGATTGTAGGCGATGGCGCTATGGTGCTCGCAATAAGGCCCGCCCGAGGACTTGCGGCGGCCGCAAAAGTGGAAGCCTTCCTCCATGGGATCGCCGATTGGCCAATGGCACATGCACTCTTTGAGGTCGGCCAAGGTTATGAGACCTTCTGGCGCCGGCTCAAGTTCCGGCAGCGCCCGAAGCGGAATGACAAACGCGACTTTGCGCTCCTGAGGCTGAACGGCCGTTTTGAGGGCGGCGTTTCCAAAGGTTCTATATTGCACCTGGGGCGATCTGGATGGGAACAGCGCGATGTTCGACCTCGGGCGCGCTGTTCTTACCCGCGACGTCGTCGCACGGCCTGCCAGGCCCAAGCGATGAACCTTTCCGATAACAGCGTTCCGAGTGACTTCGCCCAATTTCGTGGCGATCTGGCTCGCACTGAGGCCATCCGACCAAAGTTTTTTTAGAAGATCGACGCGTTCATCGGTCCAACTCATTATGTTAGCTCCTCGTTCAGCTCGGCGGACGAACCGCGAATAGGGATCGGGGCCGCTGACTGGGGGCCAGCGGGGCCACGGGCGCTAACGCAAAACAAGGAAACGTAGGAGCGGCCGGACGCCCGAAACAAAGGGCTTCTCCCGGACAGTGCCGGGGCCGGAGACGCTACCAATCACAGGAACTCAAGCCTCGCAGTGAGCTGCGAGATGGCGGCCCGCGCGAAATGCGCACTCGGAAGGAGATGCCACCATACTATCTACGTGATAGGGGATATTTGCACAAAAGCCCGCTCCTGACAAATTGCCAAACCCTTGCAGCAAAGGAATTCAGGTGCATTTTAAAGGCACTGTGTCTTTTATGCCGGTTGACAGCGTTCCGAAGGCGGGGAAAATTAAACTGCGAGCATAGGCCGCCCGATTCCGGAGCGGCTTTTTTTAATTGGAAGCGAGACCACGAATATGTCTGCGGTGCTTGGAACCTACGCACGGGCCAACGTCGAATTCGACAGGGGGGAAGGCGCCTATCTTTGGACCCCCGCGGGCGACCGCTATCTCGACTTTGCGGGCGGCGTCGCCGTCAACGTGCTGGGCCACGCGCATCCCCATCTTGTCGAAGCGCTGAATGCGCAGGCCCAGAAGCTCTGGCACAGCTCGAACCTTTATCGAATAACGGGGCAGGAGCGGCTGGCGCAAAGGCTCACGGAAGTGACCTTCGCAGACAAGGTTTTCTTCGCGAATTCAGGCGCAGAGGCCATGGAAGCCTCCGTGAAAGTGGCGCGAAAATACCACAGCCACCACGGCCAGCCCGAGCGTTTCCGCATCATAACCTTCGAGGGCGCCTTTCATGGCCGGACCCTGGCAATGCTCGCCGCCGGCAACCAGCCCAAGCACCTTGCCGGGTTCGGTCCGAAAGTGGACGGCTTCGATCAGGTCCCGCTTGGCGACCTTGCTGCGGCGAGGAATGCGATTACGGAAGAGACAGCGGGTATCCTCATCGAGCCGGTTCAAGGCGAGGGCGGCGTCAGGCCTGCGGGCTGGGAATTCTTGCGCGCTCTCAGGGAACTGACGCAAGAGCATGGCATTCTCCTGCTTCTGGACGAGGTGCAAACCGGCATGGGCCGCACGGGCAAGCTGTTTGCCTATGAATGGTCAGGCATCGAGCCGGACGTTATGGGCATCGCGAAAGGTTTGGGCGGCGGCTTTCCGATAGGCGCGTGTCTCGCAACAGAAGAAGCCGCGGCCGGCATGACGCCAGGGTCGCACGGTTCCACCTTTGGCGGCAATCCGCTCGCAGCGGCGGCCGCTAACGCGACATTGGACATCGTTCTCAAACCGGATTTCCTTCCACATGTCCAACGGATGGGGTTGCTTTTTAAACAGCGTCTTGCTGAAATTGCAGATCGGTATCCGAGCATCGTAAGCGAATTCCGCGGGGAAGGACTGATGCTCGGGCTGGTGTGCAAAATACCGAACACAGAAGTCTCCGGCACGTTATTTGCTGAGAGACTGCTAACCGTTGCAGCTGGCGATAACGTTGTAAGACTTCTCCCGCCGCTGATCATAACGGAAAACGAAATAGGAGAGGCATGCGCCATAATGGACAGCGCATTTGCGAGGCTCAATGCTACACACCCAGGGTAATTCCGCACTAACAGCGCAAATGGCACCCCGTCACTTTTTGGATATCGACACTTACGATACTGATACGCTTCGGTTAATCCTGACTTGCGCCCACACGCTCAAGAAGTCCTTCAAGAACGGCGCCGGCGCCCGCCCCAAACTTGCAGAGGGCGCGGTGCTTGCCATGCTGTTCGAGAAAAGCTCGACCCGCACGCGCGTTTCGTTCGACGTCGCAATGCGCCAGCTCGGCGGTGAGACCATCGTCTTGAACCATTCGGACATGCAGCTCGGCCGCGGCGAGACCATCGCCGACACCGCCCGCGTGCTGTCGCGCTATGTCGACGCCATCATGATGCGCTCGACTTCCCACGATACGCTGATCGAGCTCGCGAAATACGCGACCGTGCCGGTCATAAACGGCCTTTCCAACAAGTCGCATCCCTGCCAAATCCTTGCCGACATTTTGACGCTGGAGGAAAAGAAGGGAGCGCTCGAGCCGCTGACCGTCACATGGGTCGGCGACAGCAACAATGTCGCGACCTCCTGGATTCACGCGGCGGTGCGCTTTGGCTTCAACTTGCGGATTGCAGCTCCCAAGCTGTTGCAGCCTTCTTTGAGCTTTGTGGAATGGGCGCGCGGGGAGGGCGGAAAGCTTGCGATCTTCGAAGACCCGGCCGAGGCGGTGGCGGGTGCCGATTGCGTCACCACGGACGTTTGGGTTTCGATGGGCCAGGAGCAGGGCTCGGCGGAACGCATCGCGCTCTTGCAGCCCTACCAGGTCAACGAAGCCCTCATGGAGAAAAGCCGCCCCCGGCGCCATCTTTATGCACTGCCTGCCCGCGCATCGCGGCAGGGAGGTAACCGACGGGGTGATCGACGGTCCGCAGTCGGTTGTGTTCGACGAGGCGGAAAACCGGCTTCATGTCCAGCGGGCGATCCTCGCATGGTGCCTTGAGAAAGTTTGAGGCCGGCCGCCGTCCCGGCGTGAGGCCCGCGCCTTTTCCGCTAGCGCGCCATACGCCGCTTCGCCGTTTACGATTGCCGTTGATAGGCATGACTTCCCGCTGCCCGCCGCCGCTTTCTTAAGACGACATCATAAGAGAAAGCGCTTTGCCAAAGGCTTAATGCGGGCCAGGGCATTGATCTGCCGATAGAAATTATGGCCGTGGCGGCGTCTCGCGGCCAGTCCGGAACAATAACATTCATTAAGCAGGTGACAAAAACATAATTAACGGGATTTTAGAATCGCATTATTGCAGGCAAAAACAGGTAAAAATGCGGGTTTTACACCAGAAACACAGTAAATACCCGCCGCCTTTACCATGGCGATATTAGGCATCTTGCCGGCGCTACGAAAAAACCGCAAAAGGCCGATCTCGGACCATCGCGCCTGGCAAGGAACGAGTTTGCTGCCGAATGTCTCGCGGAAGTGGAAATCTGCGCCACGCTCCCCGATGGATGTCAGGGCTAGAAGGGGAAATTTTTCCGCAGCGATAAAGTATCGCTTCGTGATTGCCCAGCAAGTCGCGGCAATCAAAATCACTGACAGCGTGGTCTTTTGAGAGCGCACGCCGGAAGCCGGCGATGGCTTCGTCCTTGCGTCCGGGAGCCTCGAAAATACCTGCGCGGGCGTCGAGGATTTCTGCGAGCCTGGGCGCGATTCCAGTGCGCCGGCCGCCCCCGCCATTAGGTAAGCGCGGGCGCGATTGCTATAGGCTTCGGCGAGTTTCGGCTTAGCTCGATGGCCTTGGTGTAGTGGGCGATGGCGCGCCACAAGTCACTGGGACAGCGGACTTGAGCGGGATTCCATTTGACTGGTTAATAAGAAAGACGTACGCGGTTATCCGCTACTGCAAAATGCAGTCCGCCAGGAAGACCCCGGAGAAGGAAGAGCGATGCCCGTGGCTTCCCAAAATCTGCCCGCTGAAAAAGCTGGCACTGCTTGGGCGGTAGTTTTTGCATAATCGCTAAATCATCAAAACACCTTTTGGTTGGCAATGAATAATCAAAGTTTCATAGGCATTTCCAAAGCCGGCATTACCCGGAGCACGGGACGTCAGCTTCTTTACGTGATCCTCGCCGGCCTTCTCGTTCGGATAATCATTGCATTCGCTTTGAGCCGGACTCCCAACGGCCTGAGGCTGGGGGACGATTACATCCTCTTCGCGGAGCATCTCATCGGCTCGCACTTCGATTACGACGATCCAGTACGGTGTCCATTGACAACCGCGATTTCGGCAGCGGCGATTGTGGTATTTGGAAGCATGGCCGAGTACGCCGTTGTGGCGTTTCAATTGTTGCTTTCGATGGCGATGATCGCGCTCATCTACTTTATTGCCGCAAGCTTTCTGGACCGGCGTGCCGCTTTGCTTGCCGCTGCCTTGTCAGCCGCCGATCCTACGCTCATCATTTTTGGCACCTCGGTTTCGTCCGAAGCGATTTTCATTCCCCTTGTTTCCGCGGCAATAGCAATGTTCATTGTAACCGCGCGCAGCTCGAACAAAGCTATTATGGCCGTGTTTTTGGCAATTTTATTAGCTGCATGTCAATATACACGGCCAACCGGTTTCCTGCTTTTAGCATCGTTTTGGTGCGCTAGTTTGATTTTGGCAGCCAATTCCACCAAAACGATGCTTGCCGTTACGGCGATAGTAGTTGCATGCTGCGCACCCTGGGTTATACGGAATGGCATCAAGTACAATGAATATCAGTTCACATCGTCGTATGACCTCAATATTGCTGCGCTGTTGATAGGCACAGCAAAGACGCGCATGAACCCGGAACTCGCCGCAGGGGTCGGCGCAGGCGGAAATTTGAATATCTGGATACCGGATATGCACGATTGCCCCACGGAAAATGGCTACGCCAATGCAAGATGTGCCAAGCATGTGGCGCTCAACTGGGCGGCATCGCACAAACTCGCTGTTGCGTATTACTACGTGAGAGGTCTCGCCCTGCGCTGGCTTAGCCCTCCCGCCCAACGGTACTTTCTTGCCTTCACCGGGAAGGAACAATACCGCCCATCCCTCACAATACCGCTTGCCCTTTGGAAAGCCCTGGTAGGTATTTTTGCGGTAACCGGCCTTTGGATAAGCCTGAACTGGCGAGTGCCGGCCGCGGCCCGGGTTGCCACCCTCATACTCGGTACCGTGTTTATCGCCGACTATACATTTCAAGGCCCAGTGACCGACTCCAGATTGTTTACGATGGATGCCATGCTGTTGTGTCCGCTCGCAGCAGCCGGACTGGCCCACTTTTTCACAAAACTTAAGCATGCTCAAAAAAGGGGTGAGCCCGAACGCATCGGCCATGCGATCCCTTGAGGGGAGTTCCCCGGCACGCCGCAGCTCCTGTGCGGGGGCCTGAGGCACGTTTTCCCGTAAAACGGGCGCACCATAAAGGCTTGTATCTGCTCTAGCGCGGCGGTTCAGCCGGCATGGGTTCGAGCCGGGGCGAGTATTGGCCGCGATAGGGAGCGTTCCTCGAACATATTGCAGACCGCGCGGGCGAGGGTCATATTGCAACGCAGCGGGCACCTGCCAGACGGAGCGGTTGCGCGAAAGCACGATAAGCGGCCTTGAGGTTTGATGGACGGCGATTTCGAAAGGGCTGGAGGCACCGGCGCGGATAAATTCAGCGATTACGTTCTCCCCTTCCAACTCGAAGCCTCCGGCGCGCGCGGCAGGCTGATCCGCCTTGGCCCGGCGGTGGACGAGATTTTGACCAAGCACGCCTATCCCGAGCCGGTTCTGCTGCTACTGGGAGAAGCGGTCACGCTGGCCGCGATGCTCGGCGCCTCGCTGAAATTCAACGGCAAGTTCATTCTGCAAACGCAGTCGAAAGGGCCGGTGAGCTTCCTTGTCGTGCATTATAGCTCCCCGGGGCATCTCAGGGGTTATGCCAGCTACAGCCGCGAAGATTTTGCCTCGAACGGCGGCGCGGCGGCGCCCGAGGCTCTGCTGGGCGAGGGCCATCTGGCCATGACCATCGATCCGGGCGCGGGCATGGAGAGCTATCAGGGCATCGTCCCGCTCGCCGGGGGTTCGCTTGCCGATGCCGCGCTCGAATATTTCGATCGCTCCGAGCAGATTCCGACCTTCATCCGCATCGCCGTCGCGCGTCAATATACCGGGCCGGGCGGCAGCGCGCCGGGCAAGTGGACGTGGCGCGCCGGCGGCTTGATGGTGCAAAAGCTGACCGCGGAGGGCGGCCGCTTTACCAGCGGCGTTGGGCCTGCCGGTGACGCCGGCGAAGACGATGATGGCTGGCGGCGCGCAACGGCGCTCGCGGCAACGGTTGAGGATCACGAACTTCTGGACCCGGCGCTTTCGCCGGAGCGCCTGCTCTACCGGCTTTTTCATGAGGAAGAGGTGCGGGCGTTCAACGCGTCGCCGCTTGCCGCGCGCTGCAATTGCTCGCGCGAGCGCGTGGAGGCGATGCTCGGCCAATTCTCGCCGGACGAGCTCGAGGGCATGGCCGAGGACAATGTCATCACGGTCACTTGCGAGTTCTGCAATTCGAGCTACAAATTCGATGCGGGCAAGTATTTGAGACCAAAATAGGGGCACGCCCCTCACCCCAGCCCTCTCCCCATGGGAGAGGGAGTCCGCTAGCAACTGTTGAGAAGGCGTCCCCTCTCCCATGGGGAGAGGGACAGGGCGAGGGGTGGAACGCTTTTGAGGGCTACTGCATGCGCTTTGAAGGAACGGGCACCTACGTCGCCACGGACGACCTCCGCGTTGCGGTGAACGCCGCCATCGCGCTGGAGCGCCCTCTGCTCGTCAAAGGCGAGCCCGGCACCGGCAAGACCGTGCTCGCACGCGAGGTGGCGGAAGCGCTCGGCGCGCCGCTGATCGAGTGGCACATCAAGTCCACCACCAAGGCGCAGCAGGGGCTTTACGATTACGACGCGGTCAGCCGCTTGCGCGACAGCCAACTCGGCGACGAGCGCGTGAAGGACATCCGCAACTACATCCGCAAGGGCAAGCTTTGGGAGGCGTTCGAGGCTTCAAGGCGCCCGATCCTTCTCATCGACGAGATCGACAAGGCCGACATCGAGTTCCCGAACGACCTCCTGCAAGAGCTCGACCGCATGGAATTCTTCGTCTACGAGACCGGCGAGGTGATCAAGGCGGCCCAGCGCCCGGTCGTGTTCATCACCTCCAACAACGAGAAGGAGCTCCCCGACGCGTTCCTGCGCCGCTGCTTCTTCCATTACATCCGCTTCCCAGACCGCGAGACGATGCAAGCCATCGTGGATGTGCATTTTCCGGGGCTGAAGCCGCGGCTTTTGCGTGAGGCGCTTAACATATTCTACGATATCCGCGACGTGCCCGGCATGAAGAAGAAGCCGTCCACCTCGGAACTGCTCGATTGGATCAAGCTGCTGCTCAGCGAGGATATCGACGCCGATGCGCTCAAGGAGCGCGATCCGCGCAAGCTCATCCCGCCGCTCGCCGGCGCGCTCATCAAGAACGAGCAGGATGTGTCGCTGTTCGAGCGGCTGGCGTTCTTGAACCGGCGGAAGGAGCGGGAATAGTTGGCGTCTTCTAGGAGCTGCCTTCGCTTGCCACAAAGTTTCTGAACGTAATCGAGTAACGCAGAGCCTCTACTGGCGGCACACTGTGCTCCCACTCCCGCCGCGATTCGCCTCGTAATAGATAGACCGAACCCGCGTTAAGCTCTTGCGAGTAACGTTCCCAGCCCTGTTTGCACCTGCGTCGAAGCCGCAGGATGCACGGCGAACCGAGCGAGACCGCGACGACATCGTTAAACATGCGCTTATCGCGGTGCCAGCCAATCCCGGCGCCTGGAGCATATTCGTTGATCAGCACTTGCTCCAAACTTTCCGGCGGGACCTTCGCGAACATGGCCGCCTTTTCCCGCACCGGAAGCAAAAACGTTGGAATGGGACCGGCCGGACGCAGATTTTCTTTCGTGAAGTCATAGCGCCAGCCAAAGGACACAACGCGCCGCTTGCCTATGAATCCGTGAAAGTCAAAAGGCTTGAATGGGAGGGCGCGGATGTGTTTTAGTAATTGTTCCTCATCACGGGCGGAAATGAGCGGTTCGGCATAGGCGAAGCCATTGGGCGGGCGGGATTTTGCCGCGAAGAGGTTGCCCTGAACCAGCAGGTGCCGTTTCGCCATAATTCCCCGGTCCTAGCGATTTTGATGAGGGCACGGCCGTATAGACGGTCCTCTGGACGTAGGCGGACCGGCCCCGGAAGGCAAGACCATGAAACGCAGCGCTGGCATCCTCCTGTACAAGTGCACCGAGGGCGGGCTGCGCGTGCTGCTGGTGCATCCGGGCGGCCCGTTCTGGGCGCGGAAGGATGAGGGAGCGTGGTCCATTCCGAAGGGAGAGTATGAGCCGGGCGAGGAGCCGCTTGCCGCCGCCATTCGCGAGTTTGCCGAAGAAACCGGGATGCAGCCTGTTGGCGAATTCCAGCCCCTGGGCGAGATCGTGCAGAAGAGCGGGAAACTTGTCGCTGCCTGGGCGTGCGCAGGCGATTTCGATCCAGCGCGGCTTGTTTCCAACTCTTGCGAGATCGAGTGGCCTCCGCGCAGCGGCAGGCGGCTTTCAATCCCCGAGGCCGACCGGGCGGACTGGTTCACCCTGGATGAGGCGCGCCCGAAAATGAATCCCGCGCAAACAGCTTTCCTTGACCGCCTCGCCGCACACTTAGCGTCGCGATGAACCGCGCCCAATTGTGGCTTGCCCCTCGTCCTGTCCTTCTCCCGTAAGGTCAGGGGACGCTGTTGCGGGGCGCGAGTTACTCTCTCTCCCATCCGCATCCGCTTGCGGAAGCGGACACGCTGAGTTGCAAGCGCGCTGAGGCGTGCTTGCCGGGAGAGGGTTGGGGTGAGGGGGATCTATGTTACAGCTGCGCCTTCAGCCAGCGCGGCGACAACGGGCCAGCCGACTGCCCCGCTTGGGTCGGCATGCGACAAAATGTTGAGAAGCTTACGCGCTTCCTCCAACTCGTCCCGCCGCAAGTGGATGAAGGCCAGCGCCTTCAGCGTATAAAGCGCGAAACGGCCCGGCCCTTCTGGCGTAGGCTGAGGCCGCCACTCCCAGCAATCGGCGCTCCACCCCGCCTGCCGCGCCGCTTCGGCCAGACCGGCGCGGGCAGCGGCAAGCGCCTCGTCAAGCCGGCCGCGATAAGTGTGGATTTTATAAAGGCAATAATACACCGGGAGCTGGCGGGGATCTGCCGCGAGCGCCTCGCGGAAGAGCGAGTCCGCCAACGCCGGGTCCGTGCGGTAGGCGATGACGCCGCGCTGCAACAGCGTGTCGATGGCCTCGGGCAAATCGCCGAAGTTCACGGCATCGCCCGCGTTCAGCACGAACACATTCGAGGATGGGGTGTCTTCCATGCCAGGGCCGGCAGCAAGATCGGTGCCAGCTCCAAGCCGATCAACTGCCGGGGACGAGCCAGCCGGACGCTGTCTCATGAAGGGACATAGCCACTTTGAGATAGGGCAGCAGCGCATCCACCCGCTCCGGCACGGTGTAAGGCGCATTGAAGACGATCACGCCGCATCCATTCAGGCTTTCCGGCCTATCCCGGGGCCAAATAAGCGCCTCCACACACCAGGTCCGCCGCAAGTCCAGCGCCTGCGCCGCATCTTTCAGCACCGCCACCGGCAGATGGGCCTTGATGGGATACCAAATCAGGTAGACGCCAGTAGGCCAGCGCTTCTTCCACTCCCGCATTTGCCGGGCCAGCGTCATGAACTCATCCTTCAGCTCGAACGGCGGGTCGATCAGCACCAGCCCCCGCCGCTCCGCTGGGGGCATATGGGCGCGGACGCATTCATAGGCGTCCATGTGCATCGCGCGGAGGTTCTTGAAGGGCTTGAGCACCGCTTGCAGCGCCTCGAAAGTTGGCTCATGCAGCTCGGCCGCGATCAAGCGGTCCTGGCCGCGCAGCCGCCGCGCCATGAGAAGCGGCGAGCCGGGGTAACTCTGCGCCTCAAGGTCTGCCTTAACCAGATCGAGATAAAGCGCAAGGTCCGCCGGCGCGTCCGCGCGGCCCCAAAGCCGGCCTATGCCCTTCTCCCATTCGCGGGTCTTTTCCGCTTCTTCGGAATCGAGCGCGTAGAGCCCTGCTCCGCCATGCGCGTCGAGCAGACAAAGGCCGCCGTCCTTCCTCTGGAGGTAGTCCAGGCATAGCGCGAGGACGATGTGCTTCACAACGTCGGCGAAGTTCCCCGCATGATAGATATGACGGTAGTTCATGCCGATTATACTCTGCCCCCTCCCGGCCCTTCCAATCGTCCCGGTACGGCACAACATGCTAATAGTCCCGTTAATCCGCCTGCGCGGAACAGGGAGCGGAGCTTCGCGGTTAGTTGGTATCTTATCGCTATCCTATTCCCCTGCGAAAAGGAGAAGATCATGACCTCGCCTAGCATCAATCGAGAGGATCTGGTGGGCGCTGTGCGCCGCGGCCTCAAAGAACATTGGCAGTTGTTCCTCATCCAAGGCATCCTTCTCGTCATTCTGGGCGCCCTTGCGATTGCGGTGCCTGCGATTGCATCCGTCGCCTTTGCCGCCTTCGTGGGCTGGCTCCTGTTCTTTGCGGGGATGTTTCGCGCCATCTCGCTCTTCCGCGCGCCGCACGCTCCGGGCTATTGGAGTACCCTGTTACTCTCGATCCTTACCGCGATCCTGGGCATCATTATCGCCCTGTTTCCGCTCCAAGGCGCCATTACGCTTACCATGGTGCTCACGGCCTACTTTATCGTCCACGGCATATCGAGCTTTGCGCTGGGCTTTTCCTTCAAGGGCGACACTGGGCGCTGGGTGCTGCTCTTAATCGGCGGGATCATCGATCTTGCGCTCGCGGCACTCGTGATCGCGGGATGGCCAAGCACGAGCTTCTTCATCCTGGGCCTCTATGTCGGCATCAACTTGTTGTTTACCGGCTTCGCCTTGATCTTCGCCTCCCTCGACGCCCGCGCGGCTTGACAGGCAGTCCGCGAGGCTAAAGGCGAAGCAATTTCAATGAGGCAGCACCGGCCGCCGATGCTGCCTCGCGATGGTGGCTGACCGTTGAGCCGCCCTTTACCACTATGAAATTCCTATAGCTGGCGCCGGCCCCTTACATTGCTTTTATACGCCAGACGGGCGACCTTCTGGGCACTTTGCTGCCCAGGTTGCGGCCAAACCGTGGCGCGCCTGAGTGAGCGACCCTACTAAGCTAGAGAGTGCTCAAATGACTGATCTTTGGATGCTCGCCATGGGGCTCGGTTTCTTCGTGATAGCCCTCGCCTACGTCACCGCCTGCGATCAACTGTGAGGAAGCCATGACCTTCGACTATATTCTGGCGGGCGCCGTTACCGCCTTCCTCCTCGGCTATCTTGTTTACGCGCTTGTCCGCCCCGAGCGGTTTTAAGGATCGCCAATCATGACACTCCAGGGCTGGGCGCAAATCGCGCTCTATATACTTGTAATCATAATCATCACGAGGCCAATCGGCCGCTACATGACCCGAGTGTTCAACGGCGAGCGCACATTGTTTTCACCCGTCTTGCGCCCCGTCGAGCGGCTGCTTTATTGGGCGAGCGGCGTCGATGAAACGCGCGAGCAGAGCTGGGTCGTTTATGCGATCGCTATGCTCATTTTCAGCGTCGCGGGCTTCCTGACGCTTTATGCGCTGCAACGGCTTCAGGCCTACCTGCCGTTCAACCCGCAAGCTCAGGCCGCCGTCACGCCGGACCTCGCGTTCGACACCTCGGTGAGCTTTATCACCAACACGAACTGGCAGTCTTATACGCCGGAAACCACGATGAGCTATCTCGTCCAAATGGCGGGGCTCACCGTGCACAACTTCCTATCCGCCGCCACAGGCATAGCGTTGGCGGTTGCGCTTATCCGCGGCTTCGCCCGGCGCCAATCCAATACGGTCGGCAATTTCTGGGTCGATATGACCCGCACCACACTCTATGTGCTGCTGCCGGCCTCCATCGTGGTTGGACTCTTCTTCGTTTGGCAGGGCATGCCGCAGAATCTCAACCCCTACACTGAGGTTGCCACGCTGGAAGGCGGCAAGCAGCTGATCGCGCAAGGCCCGGTCGCGTCCCAGGAAGTCATCAAGATGATGGGTACGAACGGCGGCGGCTTCTTCAACGCCAATTCCGCCCATCCTTTCGAGAACCCGAACGCGCTCACAAACTTCGTCCAGATCATCCTGATCTTCTCCATTGGGGCAGCGCTCACGAACGTTTTCGGCCGCATGGTTGGCGATCAGCGGCAGGGCTGGGCCATCTTCGCGGTAATGGGTATCCTATTCCTCGGCGGCACGGCGCTTTGCTACTGGGCCGAAGGCAAGGGCAACCCTGAGATCGCGGCGCTGGGCGTGGATCAAACGCCGAGTGCGCTTCAGCCCGGCGGCAACATGGAGGGCAAGGAGATGCGCTTCGGCATTGCCAACTCCGCGCTCTTCACCACCGTTACGACCGACGCCTCATGCGGGGCGGTGAACAACATGCACGACAGCCTGACCCCGCTCGGCGGCATGGCGCCGCTCATCAATATCATGCTGGGCGAGATCATCTTCGGCGGCGTGGGCTCCGGCCTTTACGGCATGCTCTTGTTCGCAATCCTTTCGGTCTTCATCGCCGGTCTCATGGTCGGACGCACGCCGGAATATCTCGGCAAAAAGATCGAGGCGAAGGAGGTGAAGATGGCGATGCTCGCGATCCTGATCCTGCCGCTTTCGATGCTTGGCTTCACGGCAATCGCCACAGTTGCAAAGGACGGTCTTGCGGGGATAGCCAACCCTGGCCCGCACGGGTTTACCGAAATCCTTTACGCCTATACGTCGGCAACTGGCAACAATGGCAGCGCGTTCGCGGGGCTTTCCGCCAACACCATGTTCTATAACACCACGCTCGCCATTGCGATGCTGATCGGACGCTTTCTGTTCGTCATCCCGGCGCTTGCAATTGCCGGATCGCTGGCACGCAAGAAGATTCTGCCGCCTTCCGCGGGCACATTCCCGACTTACGGCATCCAGTTCGTGCTGCTCGTCACAGGGGTCATCTTGATCGTCGGCGGCTTGACCTTCTTCCCAGCAGTCTCGCTTGGTCCAGTCGTCGAGCATCTCGCGATGATGGCCGGCCAAACCTTTTAAGCATTGAGGACTGAAAATCATGTCTCCTGCACCGAAACATCAGCGGACGGCGACGGCTACGATCACCGATCCTAAAATCCTGATTCCAGCCATCGGCGGTTCCTTCAAGAAGCTCGATCCAAGGCTGATGGCGAAGAATCCGGTCATGTTCGTCGTGGAGGTTGTTGCCGCGCTAACGACCGTGCTCTTCATCCGGGACGTCATCGCCGGCGCGGGCCACTATGGCTTCTCCCTCCAAATAATCTTATGGCTCTGGTTCACGGTTCTATTCGCGAACTTCGCGGAAGCCGTAGCCGAGGGGCGCGGAAAAGCCCAGGCCGCAAGCCTTCGAGCAACCAAGACCGATGTGATCGCCAAGAAGCTCGCAGATCAGAAAAACCACGGCAAGTTCACGGAAATGCCGGCCGTAGAGCTGAAGCCCGGCGACATCGTCTTCGTCGAGGCTGGCGATCTCATCCCGTCGGACGGCGACGTGATCGAAGGGGTTGCCTCGGTGAATGAAGCAGCAATTACAGGCGAGTCCGCGCCGGTCATCCGCGAATCGGGCGGCGACCGCTCAGCCGTGACCGGCGGCACGATGGTCATTTCCGACTGGATCGTGGTGCGCATCACCGCGGCCCAAGGCTCAACCTTCCTCGACCGCATGATCGGGCTCGTCGAAGGCGCCGAGCGGCAGAAGACGCCCAATGAAATCGCGCTGAACATCCTCTTGGCCGGCATGACAATCATCTTCGTCTTTGCGGTCGCAAGCATTCCAAGCTTTGCGTCCTATGCAGGGGGCGAGATAACCGTGATCGTGCTTGTGGCGCTTTTCGTGACGCTGATCCCGACAACCATCGGCGCGCTGCTTTCCGCCATCGGCATCGCGGGCATGGACCGGCTCGTGCGCTTCAACGTGCTTGCCATGTCCGGCCGCGCGGTGGAGGCCGCGGGCGACGTCGATACGCTGCTTCTCGACAAGACCGGCACCATTACGCTCGGCAACAGGCAAGCAGCTGAGTTCATTCCGCTGCCAGGGGTCAGCGAGATGCAACTCGCCGATGCCGCGCAGCTCGCCTCGCTCCCCGACGAGACGCCGGAAGGCCGCTCCATCGTGGTTCTGGCGAAAGAGCGCTACGGCATCCGCGGGCGCGACATGGCCCCGCTCGGCGCGCATTTCATTCCGTTCACGGCACAGACGCGCATCAGCGGCATCGATATTGGGGACGATCAGATCCGCAAAGGCGCAGTTGACGCGGTGGTCAATTATCTCCGGCAGGTCAACGGAAACCCGAATATGCCGATGCCTCGCGAGCTCGAACGCCTTGCGGAATCGGTTGGGACGAGCGGCGGCACGCCCCTTGCGGTGGCCCGCGACGGAAAGCTTCTGGGGCTCGTTCACTTGAAGGACATCGTGAAAGGCGGCATACGCGAGCGCTTTGCCGAGTTGAGGCGCATGGGTATCCGCACCGTCATGATCACGGGCGACAACCCCTTGACCGCGGCCGCAATCGCCGCGGAGGCCGGTGTCGACGACTTTCTCGCCCAGGCAACGCCCGAGAACAAGCTCCAGCTGATCCGGGACGAGCAGGCGAAGGGCAAGCTCGTGGCCATGTGCGGCGACGGTACCAACGATGCCCCGGCACTTGCTCAGGCCGATGTTGGCGTGGCGATGAATACCGGCACGATGGCGGCGCGCGAAGCGGGCAACATGATCGATCTCGACAGCGATCCGACCAAGCTGATCGAGATCGTGGAGATCGGCAAGCAGCTGCTCATCACGCGCGGCGCACTGACGACCTTCTCCATTGCCAACGACGTGGCGAAGTACTTTGCCATCATCCCAGCTATGTTTGCCGTGTTCTATAAGGGGCCTAACGGAAACGGCCTCCTCAACGCCCTCAACATCATGGGGCTTTCGACGCCAACGAGCGCGATCCTTTCGGCGATCATTTTCAATGCCTTGATCATTATCGCCCTGATCCCGCTCGCTCTGCGCGGCGTCACATACCGCCCGGTGGGAGCCTCGAAAATGCTTACTCGAAATCTGCTGATCTACGGGCTGGGCGGTCTTGCCGTTCCATTCGTAGGAATCAAGCTCATCGACATGGCTGTGTCGGCCATCGGTCTCGCATAAGGAAAGTGCCATGCTAAAGCAAATCCGTCCCGCCATCGTCATGATTGTCGCGCTGACGCTTATAACCGGGCTGGCCTATCCGCTGGCAATGACCGGGATCGCCCAAGCGCTGTTCCCCCATCAAGCCAATGGCAGCCTGATCGAGCGCAACGGCAAAGTGATCGGCTCAGAGTTGATCGGCCAGAACTTCGCCGATGCGCGTTACTTCCATGGCCGCCCGTCGGCTACCACCGATACGGACCCGAACGACCCCAGCAAAACGGTGCCCGCGCCTTACAACGCCAGCAATTCCGGCGGCTCCAACGCCGGCCCAACCTCGAAGGCCCTTATCGACAGGGTGGCGGAAGATACAAAAAAACTGCAGGCGGAAAACCCCTCCGCCCTTGTCCCGGTGGATCTCGTTACCACATCCGCTAGCGGGCTGGACCCCGACATATCGCCGGCTGCAGCCCTATTTCAGATCCCGCGGGTAGCGAAAGCGCGGGGGATATCCGAGGGCCGTCTGCGGCAACTTGTCGAGGAGAACACGGCCAGCCGCGTGTTGGGCTTTCTGGGCGAACCCCGCGTTAATGTCCTCAAGTTAAATTTGAGCCTTGACGCGGAACCCCCCGCTAGCGCAAGCCGCTAACCCTTAGCCGTCCGCATTGCTAGCGGAAGGCCGGTTAGAAGTGATATATCGAACCGGCAGATTGCTTCTTTCGTGTCCAGGAAAGCATTCTGCGGGATTTGGTATTATCTCCGGCGCCGTTTCTCCCTGGAGCCGCCTGCGGTTTCAGGGTGTTTTGTCTGGCAGGTGAAAGTATGCGTCTTTCTGAAATGATCACCCCCGCGACTATCGCGGTTCATGTGCATATCGACGATAAGGCTCACGCACTGAGATTCGCGGCGGATTCGCTGGGAGCGCGCTGCGGCCTTGATCCCGAGCGCATCCGCGAGGCCTTGGCTGGCCGCGAAGCCTTGGGCTCGACCGGCATCGGCCGCGGCATCGCGGTCCCGCATGTTTGCCTTCCCGATCTGGATCGGCCTTACGCCTTGTTCTGCACATTGGCGGACCCCATTGATTTCGACTCAATCGATAACAAGCCGGTAGACCTCATTTTCACGATCATAACCCCTCCGGGCTCGGGTACCGGCGGCGGGGAAGCTCTCACTTATCTTGCCGCGGTCTCCCGCATGCTCCGGGACGAGAAGCTCGCCTCTGCCTTGCGAAATGCCACCAATCCTTGGAGCGTCTATGATATCGTCGTGAAATTCGATCCTGCGGCGGCTCAACTCGTAAGCTAGGGGAATTCGTAAGCTAGGGGCATGGCGGAAACCGAAACCATAAGACGTCCATCGCCGGACGCGCTGCTGCTTGAGGCGCAGCGCGAAGACAAGAGCCGGGGCCGCCTTAAGGTGTTTCTTGGCGCCGCACCCGGCGTCGGCAAAACCTATGAGATGCTGCTTTCGGCCAAAGCTAAGCTGGCCGAGGGCGCCGATGTCGTGGTCGGTGTTGTCGAGACCCATGGGCGGGCCGAAACGGAATCCCTGCTCAAGGGCTTCGAGATCGTTCCGCGCGCCAAGATGGACTATCATGGCCATGTGCTCCAGGAGATGGACCTGGACGCCCTCCTCAAGCGCCGCCCGAAAATTGCGCTTGTGGACGAGCTCGCGCACACCAACGCCCCGGGCAGCCGGCATCCCAAGCGCTATCTCGATGTGGAAGAGCTGCTCGCCGCCGGCATTGACGTCTACACCACGCTCAACATCCAGCATGTCGAGAGCTTGAACGATGTCGTGGCCCAGATCACGCGCATCCGGGTCCGCGAAACTGTGCCGGATTACGTGTTGAACAAGGCCGACGACATCGAAGTCATCGATTTGTCGCCCGAGGAGCTGATCCAGCGGCTTCGCGAAGGCAAGGTCTATGTCCCGAAACAGGCCGAGCGCGCGCTCAACCATTATTTCTCGCCCGGCAACCTAACCGCACTTAGAGAGCTTGCGCTCAGACGGACCGCGCAACGCGTGGACGAGCAGCTTCTGACACATATGCGAGCGCATGCCATTGCCGGTCCTTGGCCGGCCGGTGAACGCCTCCTTGTGTGCGTCAGCGAAGACCCGCGCTCCGCAGGGCTTGTGCGCTACACCAAGCGTCTAGCCGACCGGCTGCACGCGCCCTGGACCGCGATCTATATCGAGACACGCCACAGTCAGCATCTCTCCGAAGTCGAGCGCGACCGCGTCGCCGATACGTTGCGCTTAGCCGAAAAACTTCAGGGCGAAGCGATCACCATCCCCGGCGGGACAAATGTTGCCGAGGATGTGCTAGCCTTCTCGCGCGCCAATAACGTGACGCAGATTGTATTGGGCAAGTCGGAGCGTACGCGCTGGTTCGAGATCATCAATGGCTCGGTCGTTCGCGATATCGTGCGCCATTCCGGCAATATCAGCGTGCATGTCATCGCGGGCGAACACCTCAAGGCCGACCCTATCCCGAAGAAATCGGTCAAAACGCGCGCACCCGCCGATCAAGGCGCCTTCGACCCTGTGCCCTATGTGGTGACGATTGGGGCGGTGGTGCTGGCACTGGGTTTCGCTTATGTGCTCAAACCCCTCATAGGCATAGAAAGCGCCGATCTTGTCTTTCTGGTCGCTGTTATTGGCGTCGCCTATGCCTATGGATTATGGCCGTCGATGTTTGCGGCCGTGACAAGCATGCTTGCCTATCAATTCTTCTTCCTGAACCCGGTTTACGAGTTTGATTTCGCTGAAATCAGGAACTTTTCCGCTCTCATTTTTTTCTTCTTCACTGCGTTTGTCGTCAGCAACCTCACCGCCACGGTCAGGGCGCAGGCTTATACTGCGCGCAACCGGGCCGCAACGACCGAAGCGCTCTACATCTTCTCCAAGAAGCTCGCCGGCATTGTCTCGCTGGACGATCTGCTCTGGGCCGCCGCTTATCAGATCGCGCATTCGCTGAAAACCGATGTGGTGATCGTTCTGCCGGACACCGACGGGGTGCTGCGCGTGAAGGCCGGTTTCCCGCCCGAGGACGACCTCGACCAGGCGGAACTTGGTGCTGCGAAATGGTCATTCGAGAACAACCGGGCGACTGGGCGCGGCTCGGAGACGCTGCCAGGAGCGCGTCGGCTGTTCCTTCCTTTGCGCACCGGCTCCGGAGCAGTCGGCGTCGTGGGCCTCGCGCGCGGACAGCGGTCCGAGATGCTCCTTACGCCCGACGAGCGGCGCCTTTTGGACGCGCTGATGGACCAATCGGCCGTCGCAATCGAACGCGTGCGGCTCGCGGGCCAAATCAACGAAGCACGGCTGGCTGCCGAAACCGAGCGGCTGCGCGCGGCGCTTCTGACTTCCCTTTCGCACGATCTTAAAACGCCGCTCGCTTCGATACTCGGTGCGGTGACCTCGCTCAAGCAATACCGCGATGTCCTTGGAGAAAGCGAAAGTGAGGAACTCGTCGCGACCATCCAGGAAGAGGCTGAGCGGCTTTCTCGGTTTGTGGCGAACTTGCTCGACATGACCAAGATTGAATCGGGCACCATCGAGCTTGACAAACAGCCCGTCGATATCGACGAGGTCATAGGCACGGCCCTTCAGCGTGTGGCGGGCATGGTTGCCCATCATCACGTGGAGGCCGATCTCGAAGCAAACCTGCCCATGCTAAATCTCGACGTGATGTTGTTTGAGCAGGTGCTGGTCAACCTCCTCGACAACGCCGCGAAATACGCCCCGCCTGGGTCGGCGATAACTATTCGGGCGCGGCGTAGCTTCGGCTCGATAGCGATTGAGGTTTTGGACGAGGGGCCTGGCATTCCAGAGGACAGGCTGGAACGCGTTTTCGAGAAATTCCATCGCGTGAAGCAGGGCGACCGGCAGCGAGCGGGCACCGGCCTTGGGCTTTCGATCTGCCGCGGCTTCATCGATGCGCTTGGCGGCAGGATCGTCGCCGCGAATAGGGCGGACCGCTCGGGAGCGATTTTTACAATCACATTTCCGAATCCAGAAAAGGGCGCAGCAGCCTGAAGCTGCTTTGAGATATGGCCGCAGCCAGCGATAAGACTCGCGTTCTCGTTATCGACGACGAGCCGCCGATCCGGCGGCTTTTACGAACGAGCCTCTCAGCGGAAGGTTTCGACGTGCTCGAAGCCGAGACCGCCGAAAAGGCGCTTGCCCTTATCGGCAGTGCAAAGCCGGATATCGCGATCCTGGATTTGGGGCTTCCCGATCTGGACGGATTGGAGGTTATCCGCAGCGTGCGTGCCAGCGGGTCGAAGATGCCCATCATCGTCCTGTCCAGCCGCTCCAGCGAACGCGGCAAGGTCGAATCCCTGGACCACGGCGCCGACGATTACGTCACCAAGCCCTTCGGGATCGCGGAGCTCGTCGCGCGCATCCGCACGGCCTTGCGCCACCGCTTTCAGGAGCAGGGCAGCGAGCCGCTTTTCAAGAGCGGCGGCCTCTCAGTCGATCTTGTCCGGCGGATCGTCACGGTGAAAGGCGTTGAGGTGAAGCTTTCGCCCAAGGAATACGAAATCCTTCGCCTTCTCGTGGTTCACGCGGGCAAGGTCTTGACCCACCGGTTCCTGATGCAGGAAGTCTGGGGTCCGGCCTGCGACGTGCAATATTTGCGGATCTACGTGCGCCAGCTCCGGCAAAAAATCGAGACTGACCCGGAAAGCCTGGCCCACATCCTGACCGAAACCGGCGTCGGCTACCGCTTGCGCGTTCAGGGCGAAGCGCCATCGGCGTGATTGCCAATACAAAGTCCCCCCTCACTCTGTCTCTCCCCGAGGAGGTGAGGGCGCCCGAACTATCCCTAGCGGACGGGTAAAATGGATTCGCGCCGGGGCGGGAATGACGCTGCGGAGTCATCGCTGAGGTGCATTCCGGGACAACGACACTACATGGATCAGCACTGAAGGCCCTTGGTATCATTCCCGCAATCGAGCGCGTGAAGAACTCCAAAGCCCTGGGCTGAACACGGCCATCCACTATTTCATCGTCGGAATAACGAATTCGGCCCCTTCCTTCACCCCGCTTGGCCAGCGGGACGTCACCGTCTTCGTTTTTGTGTAGAAGCGGATCGAGTCCGGCCCGTGCTGGTTGAGGTCTCCGAACATGGATTGCTTCCATCCGCCAAAGGTGTGATAGGCGAGCGGCACCGGGATCGGCACGTTGATCCCCACCATGCCCACATTCACGCGGGAAGCGAAATCGCGCGCCGCATCGCCGTCGCGGGTGAAGATGGCGACGCCATTGCCGTATTCGTTATCGCTCGCGAGGGCTAAGCCCTCCTCGTAATCCTGTGCGCGCAAGACCGAAAGGACGGGCCCGAAGATTTCCTCCTTATAGATGCGCATGTCAGGCGTCACATGGTCGAAGAGGCAGGCGCCCATGAAGAAGCCGTTTTCGTAGCCCTGCATTTGAAAGCCGCGGCCATCCACCAGAAGCTTGGCGCCCTCAGCGATGCCGGAGTGGACGAGGTCCTTCACGCGCTTCAACGCCGCTGCTGTGACCAGCGGGCCGAAATCGGCTTTTTCATCGGTATAGGGCGCTACTTTCAACGCTTCGACGCGGGGAAGAAGCTTGCCGATCAGCTTGTCTGCCGTTGCTTCGCCGACGGGAACGGCGACCGAGATCGCCATGCAGCGCTCACCGGCAGAGCCGTAGCCCGCTCCAATAAGCGCGTCCGCGGCCTGGTCCAAATCGGCGTCGGGCATGACGATCATGTGGTTTTTGGCGCCGCCGAAGGCTTGGACCCGCTTCCCGTGCGCGGTTCCGATGGCATAGACGTAATGGGCGATTGCGGTCGAGCCGACAAAACCGACGGCCTTGACATCCGGATGCGAGAGGATCGCATCCACCGCTTCCTTATCCCCGTTCACGACGTTGAAGATGCCTTGGGGAAGGCCCGCCTCGATAAACAGCTCGGCGAGCTGCATCGGCACGCTGGGATCGCGCTCGGAGGGCTTCAAGATGAACGCATTGCCGCAAGCGATGGCGGGCGCTGCCTTCCAGAGCGGGATCATCGCCGGAAAGTTGAACGGCGTGATCCCCGCCACCACGCCCAGAGGCTGGCGCATCGAATACATGTCGATGCCTGGCCCTGCCGAATCGGTGAACTCGCCCTTCATCAGATGAGGGACGCCGATGGCGAACTCGACCACCTCTAGACCGCGCTGGATATCGCCCATGCTATCGGGGAGCGTTTTTCCATGTTCAGCCGAAAGCAGCGCGGCGAGCGGCTTCATCTCCTTGGCGATGATTTCCAGGAACTTCATCATGACCCGCGCGCGCTTTTGCGGATTTTGCGCGGCCCACGAGACTTGCGCGGCCTTGGCATTGGCCACAATCTCCGCCACCTCGTCCGCGCTCGCGAGCGATACCCGCGCCTGAATCTCTCCCGTGTGGGGAGCATAAACATCCGCAAAGCGGCCGGACTTTCCCTCGACGCTTTTGCCCGCGGCAAAATGACCGATATGGCGCATGACGTTCTCCCAATGCCCTTAGTTGCTTTCCAAGAAGAGTACGGGACCTGCAATCTCCGTTCAAGCTGCGGGATGCGTGAGTGTCACTCCCAGGCTGATATTGTGAACTATCATCGCGTCTTAGGCTATTTCCGAGGCCGTCAACCCTCAAAGTTTATCTCACCGGCAACTGGTTCGCCAACGTGGACTTTAAAAAGTTCTGGATCGGCACCGGCTACGCAGACGGCGCCGCGAAGGGTCACGTCGCTATCGACCCGATCATCGCCGGTGCGGGCATCGGCTATCGCTTCGGCACCGGGTACACCCCGTTGAAGTAGTCATCTAGAAAAAGTCCCATTCGGAAAGCGCGGCTCGAAGCCGCGCTTTTTTATTGGCCGCATCCCTCGTCCGCGTCCCATCGTCATTGCATGCGCGGTCCTGCCCCAAGTTCAACAGGGCTCAGTAAAATGAGCGCGCTTATGCCTGACCGTGCCCCTCTTGGAGAGAGCGCTCATCATCCTCCAGCCAGGTATCCATGTTGGCTACGTCCGCCAGAAGCGCGATATCGGGCACGATCACTTCTCGAGTGCTGCGAAGCTCGATCAGTCCTTTGCGCTTCAGCTGCCCGATCATGCGGCTTACCGTCTCAAGGGTGAGGCCGAGATAGTCGGCGAGTTCGGAGCGCGTCAATGGCAGCTCGAACTGGGCGTAGTTTTCCGGCAGCGGAGCGCACCCCGTGTACCTTGCGCGTTTGGCGATCATGAGTAAGAGGCTCGCCACGCGCTCATAGGACGATTTGCGGCCCAGCATTAGCGTCCAGTCCCTGCAAAGGTCGAGCTCACGCGCCGTGAACTCGAACAGCCACCGTTCCATCATCGGAATATCGAGCATAAGCCGGCCGAAGGATGCGCGCGGATAGGTGCACAGCTCGACTTCGGTGGCGGCTGCGGCTGAGAAGCGGTGCTGCTTACCGAAGGTATGCCCCAGAAACTCGGGGGCATACATGAGGCCAATGATGTGCTGCTCGCCATCCGCGGTCGTCTTAATTAGTTTCACCACGCCCGACAAGATGGAAGCGAAAGTGACCGCTTCATCGCCGTCCCTGAAAATGTAATGATTTGCGGGAACCGTGCGCCGCCTGCTGATGCCGTGGAGCCTTTCCTGCTGCACGGTGGAAAGCGCGCTGCAAAGTCCGCGATAGCGGATAGCGCAGACGTCGCACCTCCCCGACAGTAGATGGGGGCGATCGGTCGGTTGGCTGGCCATTGTTCGCACAGGAGCCCCGAATTTATCCCTTCTTATTTTGCTACCCTCAACCTAGCCGTTGTAGCGGCTGGAGTCCAATGCCGCGCTGCGGCGGGGGGCCTTGCTGATTCAACCGCGGTTCGATCTCGCAGCGTTACCACCTCAGCGGTTCTTGAAGTGCGGAGGACGCTTCTCCGCGAAGGCAGCCATGCCCTCTTTCTGGTCCTCGGTCGCAAAAAGCGCCTGGAAGACGCGGCGTTCGAAGCGGATTCCTTCGCCAAGCGTGGTTTCGAAGGCGCGATTGACCGCGTCCTTGGCCATCATGACGGCCGGCAGCGAGAAGCTTGCGATCTTTTCCGCGGCTTTCATGGCCTCCGCCAGCAGATCGGCGGCGGGCACGACACGCGAAACGAGGCCCGAGCGTTCAGCCTCGGCCGCGTCCATGTGCCGCGCGGTCAAGCAAAGGTCCATGGCTTTGGATTTGCCTACCGCGCGCGTCAGCCGCTGCGTGCCGCCAGCGCCAGGAATGACGCCGAGCATGATTTCGGGCTGGCCGAAGCGGGCGGTTTCGCTTGCAATAATGAAGTCGCACATCATCGCCATCTCGCAACCGCCCCCGAGGGCATAGCCCGACACCGCCGCGATTACGGGCTTGCGGCAGCGGCTCAAGCGCTCCCAGGGCGCGATGAAGTCGTTGATGACGACATCGCTGAAGCCCTTGTCCTTCATTTCCTTGATGTCGGCGCCAGCCGCAAAGGCCTTTTCCGACCCGGTGAGAACCATGGCGCCGATCTCTTCATCGGCCTCGCAAGTGTCCAAGACCTGATTGAGCTCTGAGATAAGCTGCGCGTTGAGCGCATTCAGCGCCTGTGGCCGGTTAAGGGTGATGAGCCCAACCTTGCCCCTTTTCTCGAAAAGTACCGTTTCGAAAGACATGGGTATCCTCTCAAATCCTGGATTGGCAGCGCGGACAGAAAAAGGTCGAGCGCCCTTGCTGAACTTTGCGTTCGATAACCGAGCCGCAAGCATGGCAAGGCTGCCCCGCCCGGCCGTAGACGTCAAATTTTTCTTGAAAGCTGCCGCCGCCGCCATCGGCATGGCGGTAATCGCGGATCGAGGAGCCACCCGCGAGGATCGCATCGTTCAGCACTCCCTTGATGCTGGCTGAGAGGCGTTTTGCGGCGGCAGCGCCGAGCTTGCCTTCCCCGAGCGCGCCGGCTTCGGCTGCAGGGGGCAGCCCCGCGCGGAACAGCGCCTCGCAAGCGTAGATGTTGCCAAGCCCGGCGACGATGCGCTGATCGAGGAGGAAAGCCTTCAGCGCCTGCGATTTGCCTTGCGCGCGCTGCAACAGATATTCAGGCGAAAGGGTATCCGATAACGGCTCCGCGCCAAGATTTGCGAAATGCGGATGCTGACCCATCGCGTTCAGCTTGAACAACGTCATATAGCCGAACCGTCGCACATCGTTGTAGCGGATGACGTTCCCGCTGCTCATTGCGAAAATCACATGATCGTGGCGCGGATCGGCATCGCCCTCGTAGTAGAACGCGCCTGGCGTTTTCCCGCTTCCGGCACCGTTGCTCAAGACGGTGAAGCGCCCGGTCATGCCGAGATGCATCGCGAGCCCCAGCCCGCTCTCGGTTTCCGCGACAAGGTATTTCGCGCGGCGCGTAAGCCGGGTCACGCGCTGGTCTTTAAGACGCCGGGCAAACCCCGCTTCGAAAGGGAAGCGCAAGTCCCCACGGTTAAGTGTTACGGCGGCGAACGACGTCCCCTCCATCGCCAAGGCAAGGCCGCGCCGCACAATCTCAACTTCCGGAAGCTCAGGCATGCGCTTAGGTTTGCGTGAACGTAGGTTTTTGGCAAGGCCGATGAGAGTGCGGAATGGAGGTTTCCCTGTCGTGGCCGGGCTTGATGCGGGCATACAGGATCAAGACTAAGTCCTCCACTAGGCTAGTGGATGGCCGGGTCAAGCCCGGCCACGGCAACAGGGTGGATACACTTCATCGGGCGGCTGGAGCGTTTGGGGTATTGTCCAGCGCGTCGCGCATCCGCTGCTCAAAGCTAGGCCCGGAAGCCGGCTCCGAAGTTTTGGCCGTGGGTGCATCCTCGGGCTTATCTTTATCGCGTTTGTGCCGGTGTTTTTTTGGTGTAGCCGCCTCTTGCGTCGCCGTCCAGGGTGAGGGCGGCTTCGCCAGTGCGGCCGGAGGTTTGTTAAGCCCTTCCAGCCGGCTGATGTCACCCTCCATCTTGCGGACAAGAATGGTACGGACGAAGTCCTCCGCCGCGAGCGTCCTCGGCCTTGCCCCCAGTTCACGCAACGGCCCGGAGACCATGACCTTCACAGGCGGCCACTTTTGGTGCCGGTCGGAGCTGACACCCATTTGCCAGGTGCTATCCACTTGCGCCTTGTTGAGATCGGCATAAGCCTCCATGCGCACGGTTGCATCCTCGCCGCGAAAAGAGGCCCTGCGAATCTCCAGAATGCCGTCGGACACGTTCACGGGTATTTTCAACCTGCGGAACGGGAAATTGTCCGCCTGGACAGCCTCCAGAACCTTCTTCGTCACGCCATCTTCCGTAAGGGGCAATTGTTGCGCAAGCAATTCCTCGGCGCGCGCTTGCACAGCCGATGGCGAAAGCTTCGTAAGCTCACCATCGGCAAGGCCGATCGTTCCGCGGCCGCGCAGCACCGATACGAGCCCGCGCGGGCTCAATCCCTGCCCCGAAACGGCGAGCGACAACGAAGCTTGCCCCGTGACGGCAGGTGCAGTCCCGGGACTTGCCAAGGCGTTCAAATCGGCGCCGGAAAGGGATAATTCGGCTTCCCCGGCAACGCCGCTATCCTTCGCGGTCAGGCTCAGCGAAGCGTCGAGGCTGCCGCCAAGCATAGCTCCCCTAAGCTCTTCGAATTCAAACCGGCCCTTATCGAGGCTCGCATGAAGCTGAGCGTCGGAAAGTGCCAGAGTGTCGCTGAGCTTCATCGTTTTTGCGGTGAGCAAAATCACGCCCCCGGTGTCGTGGAAAGCGGAAAGCCGGAACGGCCGGCCGCTCCAGATATCGGGCGGAGGCGGCGGCGCGCCGAGCGTTGCGGGCACCGCCAATGCGAATGCATCCGCGGGTGTTGCGGCAAGAAAATAGGCGAAGAGCGAAGGCAGCGATGCCTTCTCGGCGTTAAGATTCGCATCGACCTGTGTGATGCCGCCCCTCGTTTCGAGCGCCAATTGTCCCGTGACAGCGTTGCCAGGCGATTCCGCGCTCAGCTCACGGGCTTCCAAGCTGCCAGGGCTTACATTGACGTTGGCACTGACGCGCAAGCTTGCTTGCGGTTCACCGCCCAAGAGCGCCAGCAAAGACGCAGGCAGGAATTGTTCCGGAATGTTGGTGGATGCGGAGGCCTTGCCTTTGAAGCTCGATACCTTGAGGTCCGTTGAGCCGTCAAGCTGGCCCTGGAGCCCACCCGTGGAAATGGAGGCCGAGGCTTGAAGCTGCCCGGAAACTCCATTGAGGCCGATCGAGAGCACGCCGGGGGAAGGCGAGGCGCCCGGTGGAAGCATCGCCTCCGGGAATAGCAGCCAGATAAGCTTGTTCCCATCCGGTTCGGTGAGTTTCAACTGCGCCGAGATCCCGCCCGCCTTCCAATCCGACAGCGCTCCCTTGAATTCGGCCTGGCCGTCAACCCGCGCAGGCCCCAAACTGCCATCGATCTGAGCGGTAGCAGTGCCCGCCGTTTCGGCGTTATAACTAACGGAAAGCACCGCGGGCGCGATATCCCGGGCGTGGCGTTCGAAGCTGCCGCGATCATATCCTGCGAGGCTTGCGATCTGGACGACAGCTTCCGGCGATCTTGCCTCTAGCCGCCCGCCGAATCGGCCTTGGCCCGAACCGCGCAAAGGTACCGAACCCTCCGCTCGCAATACGAGCCCGCTGCTGGTCTCCGCGCTCAACTTTGAGACGGTTATTAGATCGCGGTCGAATTTTACGTGAACCGCGACGTTCTTGGCCTCAACGGCTCCTGTCTTGATGCCTCCGGCGAAGACGTCGATATCCGCCGTGTCGAAGCCTTCCGGGCCGCCGCCGAGCATCGCTGCCATTTGCGCAAGGCCCGCTTGCCAAGCGGACTTGAGGCTATCCGGCGACAGAGTACTTGCGTCCTCCCCGGTACTATCGAAGGCGCTCAAATCGAAATTGTCCCCGGATAGCGAGGCCTGCAGCCTGCGTACGGGGGCCTTGTCGAAATGCAGCCCTGCCGTAAAGGGCGTCCCGTCGAGGCTGCCGGTCACGCCCTCGAAGGCCGAAACATCGGGCGAGAGCGTCAGCGCACCCTTCACATCGAACGCACCCAGGGCTACCCGTCCGCCCGACGCTGTGGACGGGACGAGCCAGCGGGCAAGCCTGCCTAAATTCTTGCCTTTGAGCGACACGCTCGCACTCAGCTGCGATGCCTGCGCGGGCTTGATGAGCGTGCCCGCAAGCTTGACGGCAGTGTCGCCGGGCAGCGTCGCCAGAGCCTCGTCGAAAAGCCAGCGTTTGGCGGTGCGCGAACCGTGGAGCTTCACGCCCTCGACAGGCTCGCCTTCAACCTGAACCAGCCCCGCCTCAAGATCGAGGTTCACGGCGTAGTCTTGATAGAGCCACAGGAGGTTGTTCCCTGCTGTCGCCAGCGCGCTCCAATCGCTGGGAGCGGAGCCGGCGATCCCTGGCCAGGCAGAGCCGTTATTCAGCAAAGCTCCGGCATCCAATGAAAGGGCTTTGAGAGCGGCAGAGGCGGTCTTGCTGCTAAAGTTGAGGTTTGCCGAACCCGTCAGCACCTGCGCCCGGTTCTGCGGGTCAAGCGTCAGCTCCAGATCGCCCAGGCTTGCGTCTGCTAAGCCGATCTTCGCGGCGGCTTTCGCCTGAAGCTCGAAGGGAAGCCGGTTCGGCCCGGCGGCCCCCTGCGGCACGCTCGCCGCGAGAGATCCCTCAAAATCGGGGTCTTCGCTTGCGTTCAGTACGCCGTCTGCCTGAAGGGAAGCCTTCGAAGCCAAGTCTACCGCGCTGCCCGCAACTTTGAGCCCGGCTTCGTGCGGCGAAGCTGAAAGCTTAACCTCGTATTGCCGGCCATCCTTCGAAATATGCCCATTGAAACGGAAGGCGTTGCCGCGGGCGGCAAAAGCGCTGCCATCGATCCCGCTCAGAGCCAGCGCCTCGGCTGCCCCGCCGCTGCGGGAGAAAACCGAGATGCGGCCGCCTTCTATCTCCACGTTCCTGACGCCGGCCGTGAATGGCAGCGCGCCAGCTTCCGCGGCGGCAGCCGGCTCAGCCATCGGCCTTGAGAAGTCCAGAGTCAGGACAGGATGAACGAGCCTGAGCTTGCCCGCGTCGAGACGTCCTCCAAACAGTGCGTCCAGCGAAAGGGAAACGTCAACCGCAGCAGCGGTCATGAGCACGCCGTTCTTTCCGTTGCCGGCCGCGACGTCGCTCGCGCGAAGGTGCGGCTCGGGAAGCAGGACGATGTCGATATCGCCAAGAATGCTCACCTTGCGGCCAAGGACGGCTGAGGCCTCCTTCTCGATGGCGGACCGGTACGAATTCCAATCGACCAATGCGGGCACGGCAAATGCCGCACCCAGCAAAAGGATCAAGATCGTAGCCAGTGTGGCAAGTATGCGGCCCAAATCGTTCCTCTTGGCTTTCTGACCCGCAGGGGCGCCTCCCAGGTAAACAAAATAATCTTGCCGGGATTAAGGATGCCTAACGGATCGAGCGCTGTTTTATCTTGCGCATAGGCTCAACGCCAGCGCCCACTTCGGCGGTGGGATAAGTTTCGAGAAACAAGCTGAGCTGGCGCGCGCCCGGTAAGGCCGGTGCCGGCTCTTCTTTCTAAGTAAACAATCATTCTTTTTGAAGAGGCGACGTGGCGTATTGGCTTGCGTGCCTGTCTAACGGCCGCAGGCTTCACAGGCGTAGCCGCGACCCGGATGTCAAGCTGCACAAGCGCCAAGGCACTTGACGACGCTCAAGCGCTCGCGCATGTCGCAGTGATGAAAGCAACCGAAGCCGGGTCAGCCTTTCCGGCGTCGGTTCATGGACCGGCACCGCGCTCAACAACGAACAGGCGACATGACATGATCCTTTCCCGCCCCAAGGAAAAAATCAAAATTCTGCTGCTCGAGGGCATCTCGGAGAAAGCGGTCAACACGCTGGCTAGCGCCGGCTATACCAATGTCGAGCGGCTCACCAAGGCTCTCGAAGGCGAAGCGCTCAGGGAAGCGCTCAAAGGTGCCAGCATGGTGGGCATCCGCTCGCGCACGCGTCTCAACGCACAAGCGCTCGACGGCATGCGCTCGCTGATCGCGATCGGCTGCTTCTCGGTCGGAACCAATCAGGTCGATCTCGATGCCGCCCGCCACACGGGCATCCCTGTGTTCAACGCCCCGTTCTCCAACACGCGCAGCGTCGCGGAACTGACCATTGCCGAGACCGTGATGCTGTACCGGCGCATCTTTCCCAAGTCGGTTGGCGCGCATGCGGGCGGCTGGGAAAAGACGGCGGAGGGCGCCAACGAGATCCGCGGCAAGACGCTCGGCATCGTCGGCTACGGCAATATCGGCAGCCAGCTTGCGGTTCTGGCCGAGGCGATGGGCATGCGCGTCATCTTCTACGACCGCACCGACAAGCTGCGCCACGGCAACACGGAGCCCAAGGACACGCTGGAGGAGCTGCTGGCGGCGAGCGACGTAGTGAGCCTGCATGTGCCGGAAACCCCCGAAACAAAGGGCATGATCGGCGAGGCGCAGTTCCGCGCGATGAAGCCCGGCGCGTATTTCATCAACAATGCGCGGGGCACGGTCTACGACGTGGAGGCGCTGGCGCGCGCACTCAAGGATAAGCACTTGGCCGGCGCCGCGGTGGACGTGTTTCCCGTCGAGCCCAAGTCCAACGCCGATCGTTTCGTGTCGGCTCTTCAGGGCCTGGACAACGTCATTCTTACGCCGCATGTCGGCGGTTCGACGCACGAAGCGCAGGAACGGATCGGTTCGGAAGTGGCACGCAAGCTGATCGAGTATTCCGACGTGGGCTCCACGCAAGGCGCGGTGAACTTCCCGCAGGTGCAGCTGCCGCCGCGCCCGGCTGGCACGCGCTTCATCCAGGTGCATAAGAACTTGCCCGGCGAGCTTGGCCGATTGAACGAGGTATTCGCCCGCCACAGCGTGAACATCGGAGCACAGTACCTGCAGACGGACGGCGAGATCGGCTACGTCGTCCTTGATGCCGACGGCAGCGTCGATGATGCCGGTGCGGTTCTAAACGAGATCCGGGCGCTGCCCGGCACGGTGCGCGCGCGCATCCTCTACCGGCGAACGTGAGCTCTCATGATTTTTTCCGGGGCGCAGGCTTTGATTGCATGTTGAAATACGGCCGGAAAGCATCCGGCACCTGAGACAGCATCTGGGCCTGTATTTGTTCCGCGATCTGATCGCCGATCGCCATCCAGATTTTACTGATCGCCTCGGGGCCTGCCGCCTTCATGACCTGTCCGGTAATGACGGCGAGGTCTTCGGGATTTATTTCAACTGTGATTTTCATGGCTACGACTGTAGCATCATGCGGGTGCTAAGGCACCGCTAATTACTGCGGCGCTGGGGACGTACAATCAGCCGCCGCCGCTACTCGTGCGGCAGTATGGCGAAGGGGCTCGAATAGGGTTCAACCCTGAGCGAATCGTGCGCGAGAAGGCCTATTGGGTGCAGGGGCGCAACCTCGAGCTCGCCCTTCGCGCCGTGCCGCACGGCATACTGCCACACCGTCAACTCATGCCGGCTAGCGAGCGCGCTCGCAATTGCGCCCGCCGCGGCCTTCTCCGGGCCGCCCAGCGCTTGGATATCTTGCGCGTTGAGCCCGATGATGACCTCATCCTTGACGGTGACGACTTTGAACAGCGAAACCGGCGCCTGGCCCTGGGCCAAGCCTTGCGTTGCGGTTCCTATAAGCAGCCCAAGCGATGCGGCCGCCACTGCCGCGCGCGCAAGAACTTTCATGATGCTCCTCCCTCTCTTTGCCGTTCGCCCATCCTAGCCCGCGCGACAGGCACCGGCAATTGCGGCAGTCTGAGGATCTGGGGAAGCGCTTTTACAGCAGCCGCTCGATAGCGGGCGCTGCTTTCATTGCCGCTAGGCCAGAGGCGGCGTTCCAGGCTGCGGCGGCATGACGCTTGCAGCAGATATTCAAGACAGACAACTTTAGGAGCGATGCTCTCAGAGTATTTGGATCGGGGACCCTGCGGTATGAGCGTTTCAATTCACGTCTGGGCTCTTCCGCCCGCCAGCGCGCTGTTCCGGCGCCTAGAGCACGATAAGGCGTTCGTCACGCTGATGGCGGCGCTGTTCCCTTATGGCCGCGGCGTCTTTGTTTTCTTTAATGAAACTGAGGCCGGTGAGCGCGAGAGCATCCTCGAACGCGTGATCGAGGACCGCTGGAGCAGGCTCGGCCACGAGCCCCGGCATTTGATCGAGGAGTTCCGCGAGGAACTGGAGCGGACGCGCCTGACTTATCCTGGCGTCGAGCACCGGGGCTGCTCGCTCGAATATACCTGCTTCCTGATCGAGAAGCAGCTTTCGGAGGCGCTGAAGCCGGCCGGGAGCGGCGCGGAAAAGTTGGTGCGCAATCTCATCTACGGGGATCTTGTGCTTGGCAAAAGCGGCGCGAACGATATCGAGTCCATCATGCAGGATCACGGCAATACGGTGGGCCTCGTCTCGCCTGCCCTGGTGCAAGAGGGAGCGCAAATCTTGTGCGCGCCAGGCGCCGAGATGCTTTTTGCCAGCGTTTGGCAGCTTGAGGATTTCCAAAACTGGCGGCGATTGTACCAGGCAGCTGCCGCGGAAGACGAAGCGCTGTTGGTAGGCACTTGCTGATGCGTCCGCAGCTTCCCTAAAATCTGCGCTGTGAAAAGCGGGCGCGGCTTACTTTGCCGTTCGCGCCGCCGTGCTATATCTGAGGCATGGGAACGAGTCGCTCCATTGCCGAAAAAATCGCCGCTTCGCACGCTCTCGCCGCTGAGCCGCCTTATCTCAAAGGACTGAACGCCGAACAGCGCGAGGCCGTCGAGCGCGTGGACGGGCCGGTGCTTGTGTTGGCCGGAGCGGGCACGGGCAAGACGCGCGTCCTGACCACGCGCATCGCGCATCTGTTATGGACCCGGCGCGCGCGGCCCAACGAAATTCTCGCCGTGACCTTCACCAACAAGGCGGCGCGCGAGATGAAGGAACGCGTGGGGCAGTTGGTTGGAGGCGCCATCGAGGGCATGCCCTGGCTCGGCACCTTTCACTCCATCGGCATGCGCATCCTGCGCCGCCACGCCGAGCTTGTGGGCCTTTCGAGCAATTTCACCATCCTCGATGTGGACGATCAGATCCGGCTCATCAAGCAGCTGATCCAGGCGGAGCGGCTGGACGAAAAGCGCTGGCCCGCGCGCCAGCTGGCAGGCTTGATTGACGGCTGGAAGAACAAGGGGCTTGTGCCGGAAAAGGTGCCGGCGAGCGATGCTTTCAACTTCGCGAATGGACGCGCGATCGAGCTTTATGCCGCCTATCAGAAGCGGCTGAAAGAGCTGAACGCTGCGGATTTCGGGGACCTCCTGCTCGAAAACCTGCGGCTGTTCCAGGAAAATCCCGACGTCCTCAAGCAATATCACCGCTGGTTCACCTATATCCTGGTGGACGAGTATCAGGATACGAACGTTGCGCAATATCTCTGGCTGCGCCTGCTCGCGCAAGGCAGCCATAATATTTGCTGCGTGGGCGACGACGATCAATCGATCTATGGCTGGCGCGGCGCCGAGGTGGACAACATCTTGCGCTTCGAGAAGGATTTCCCCGGCGCGCATGTGATCCGGCTGGAGGAGAACTATCGCTCGACCGCGCATATTCTGGGCGCGGCCTCGAAGCTGATCGCAAATAATCTCGGCCGCTTCGGCAAGACCTTGCGTGCCACGGCCGGCGACGGCGGCAAACTCACCGTGCGCGGCGTTTGGGATGACGACGAGGAAGCGCGGCTGGCGGCCGAGGACATCGACCGGTTCCGGCGCGATGGCACTGCGCTGAACGATATTGCGATCCTCGTGCGGGCGAGCTTTCAGATGCGTGCTTTCGAAGACCGCTTCGTGACCATGGGCATGCCCTATCGCGTGATCGGCGGCCCGCGCTTCTACGAGCGCCAGGAGATCAAGGACGCCATCGCCTATCTGGAGGTGATGCAGAACCCCGCCGCGGACCTCAAATTCGAGCGCATTGTCAATGTGCCCAAGCGCGGGCTCGGCGACCAATCGCTGCAAACGATCTTCCAGCATGCGCGCGCGGCCGGCGTCAGCCTGTTCCACGCCGCGCGGCAGATCACCGAGACCGAGGAGCTCAAGCCCGCGCCGCGCAAATCGCTGCGTGCGCTCACGGACGATTTCGCGCGCTGGCGCGGCCTCGCCGGGCACATGCCGCACACCGAGCTGGCTGAGTTGATCCTGGACGAGAGCGGCTACACTGCGATGTGGCAAAAGGATAAGTCGCCGCAAGCGCAAAGCCGCCTCGAAAACCTGAAAGAGCTGATCCGCTTCATGGAGCAGTTCGACAGCCTCGGCGCTTTCCTGGAGCATGTCAGCCTGGTGATGGACGCCGACCAGAACGCCGATGGCGACCGGGTGAGCCTCATGACGCTGCACGGCGCGAAGGGGCTGGAATTCGGCGTGGTGTTCCTGCCCGGCTGGGAGGAGGGCCTGTTCCCGCACCAGCGCGCGCTCGACGAGAACGGCCAGGAGGGCCTCGAAGAGGAGCGCCGCCTCGCCTATGTCGGCATCACGCGCGCCAAGCGCCGGCTCATCATCAGCTTCGCCCAGAACCGCCGCGTGCACGGCTCGTGGCAATCGGCGATGCCTTCGCGGTTTTTGGATGAGCTTTCAGAGGAGCACGCCGAGCTGGTGATGGAAAGCGGCGGCTATGGCTACGGGCGGTATGGCGCGGCCCATGGCGGCTATGGCGCGAGCCGCTTCGACGAGGCCGCCTCGCCCTTCGATTACGAGGAGCGCACCACGCCGGGGTGGAAGCGCGCGCAAGCGAATTGGCGAACGGAGGGTGCGGTGCGCAACCGCGCGCGGGGTGCGCCGGCAGAGATCGAGGGCGAGCTGGTCGCGGCGAGCACGGTGGAGACGCCGTCCCCCTTTGCGCTGGGCCAGCGCGTGTTCCACCAGAAGTTCGGCTACGGCGCCATCAGCGAGATCGAGGGAAATAAGCTGACGGTGGAGTTCGAAAAGGCCGGGCAGAAGAAGGTGGTCGCGAGCTTTGTCGAGGCGGTTTGAGCGCCTAAATTCTTGTGGAGGCCGTCAGCTCATTCTCTAGGGCATCAAAATCCATGTTCAGTGCATCGTAGACATTCCTGATACTCTTCTCCGCGTAAAAGCCGTCCAATGGATTCCCCTGTATGGCTCCGTCTAGAAAGGCCGTCCTCATTCCGTAAAATAATCTAGAAGCTTTTTTGTTTATAACATTGAGGTCACCGAAGTTTGTAAACATCACCGCAGCTTTATGTACCGTATAATGAAGGGCGTTTAAACCAATTCTTCTGCTATTATTGTCGTCAAAATCATATCCAAGAATGTAAACCACCCCTGCCTCTGCAATCCATTTCTTCGCAGTTTGTAGCGCCGCCGCATCCTCCTCCTTGTCGTGCGGGTCCACGGTTCGAATAAGTTTAGCTGATCGACGGACGACATCCATGAGGTCCTTAAGCTGCTGAAATCGCGTGAGTCCCTGTAGGTCAAGCTCTGTCGTGTTGCCAAGGGTAGCCGCTATGGTCGCGTTGATTCCAGGCGCCTCCGACGTGATTTCTGTATCGATCGAACCATAAACATGGATTATTCTGCCCTCAGTTAAGAATTTCAGGACGTCGCTTTGCTCAAAAAGATCCATGTCGCCGATCGCTCTATACAGTGTGCGCTCTAGCGAGACATCGTAGTTGAACGTAATAAACTTGACATTATTAAGAAATATGTCGCCGCTTTCCTGACAATTGTAGACAAGCTTGTGTATGAGGAATTTATACCATCCCTTAGAGATCCGCCTTTGCGCCTCACATTCCAGTATAACCATGGCAATCATTAGCTTGCCTATTTCGCGTAAGCTTTCATTCCACGCCAGAAAATGGTCTATCAGGATCGGCCGGACCATAGAGAGGCGCTGACTGAGGAGTTTCGCTTCGCCGGCAACTGCTGCCCAGGCGTCAACAGCGGCGGATGCCCCTTTGCTTTTGTCCATTTTTTCATCAACGTAATCCGGGATCCAGTGATAGCTGTTTCCATATCTGGCAGAGCGGTATCGGCAATAAGCCTCGAACGCGTCCGCCTTCTTAATCACAGCATCGATCAGGCCCTCTCCCGTTGGATATCCGTAGTGGCAACTCGCGCCCGCGCCGAGCACAAAGACTGTTTTATTTTTAATCAATCCGGGCCTCTTTCATTCGATTCGCGGCCATTATAGCAGCGGCAACTCAATTTCGGTCACTTGTTCGCGACGGCAATTGCCGTGCCCCTGTGCCAAAACCCGCGACCACAGCCCGCCTTGAAGCCCGCTTGCCCGCCGAGCAGCATGCGCTGCTAAAGCGCGCCGGCGGGATCGAGGGGCGCTCGCTCATGGACTTCGTGGTGTCGGCCGCGCAAGAGGCGGTGCGCAAGACCATCGAGGAAACCCCCATCGCCAGGTGCCGGCGGAGGATCAGGAGCGTTTTGCCGAGGCGTTGATCGATCCCGCGCCTTTGGCGCCGGCCAAGGAGCGGGCGATATCACAACACCGTAGCCTGTTCGGATCTAAATGGCTGCGCCGGTTCAAATTGATTCAGAGGCTTGCATTATGCGGCTGAACCGCGCAAATTTAAGCCATGAACGAACGGGCGAAGATCATCGCTGAACAGGCGTTGTCGCTCCCAGCCGGCGACCGGGAGGAGCTTTTGATTGCGCTTGCGGCCAGTCTCGGCCGGCATCCCTCCGATCATCTGGAGGACGAGGACGGCGCTCTTTCGGACGCGTACAAGCAATATTTGAAAGACGCCTGGGACAAGGGCATTGCGAGCGAGCCGGGTAAGTATGCCTCCATCGAGGATATTATCGCCGAAGCGCGCCGCCGCGCCTCAGGCGAGCGCGGTTAATTCATGCCCCGCCTTCTTCGCTCCACGGAGGCGGAAGAAGACCTTATCAAAATTTGGCTCGTTATCGCGCAAGACAATCCGGCGGCGGCCGATACGATGCTTCGCCATATAGATGAGAAGTTCGTTCTGCTCGCCAGAAACCCCAGACTCGGCCGTGCGTTGCCGGAACTGCGCGAAGGAATGCGGCGCTGGCCTATCGGCCAGTACCTGATTCTTTACCGTGAGATATCCGGCGGCGTCGAAATCGTGCGCGTTATCCATGGTAAGCGCGATCTCAAACGCGCGCTGGGAGATTGAGCGCCGCTAAGTGCGCGGCGCTAACGCGGGAGGTTTTATGACCGAAGAAGCGGAACAAGACTGGAGGGCTGCGGCAGAAAGGGAGAGCGACATCGCACAAGCCAGGAGCTTGCGCGGACAAGCGCGCAAGGGTGGTCTCCGTTTTGAAGCCTATCTGCCACCCAGTCTTGCCGAATGGCTGCTCGATCTCGTGGAGGCAGGCGTATTCACCGATCCGGGCGAAGCCGTTTTTGTGATCCTCGGCGAGCACAAGGAGTTGGAGCCGCATGCCGATCTTAGAGAGGAGATTTTGCGGCGAACGCTGCAAGCCGCAATGGATGATCCTCACCCCGGCTTCACAATCGACGAGGTGAAGGAACGCTTCGGCAAATTAATGAGCGAACCGCGTGCGCAACCTGCCGTGTGGCAGCAGCGGAAAGAGCGCTGACGCAACGCCCTCCGCCTATGGCGCTAGTCGAAAAGCATGTTTGAATCCGCTGTCGCCCTATACGAGCCGATCAACACCTATAAGCCCATCGGCGAAGGCATCGGCATCGCCGATGGGCCGCTCGTCTTCATGTCCTATCCCGGTTTCAGCTTCCTCAAAATCCCTTTTCCAACGCGCATGACCATCGTGCGGCTCGCAAGCGGCGAGCTGTGGCTGCACTCGCCCACCGCCTTTGACGCGGGGCTCGCCGACATGCTGTCCGCTATGGGGCCGATCCGGCATCTCGTGTCGCCCAACAAGCTCCATTATGCGCATTTGGGCGCGTGGTCTCAGGCCTTCCATGAGGCCACGGTCTGGGCGTCGCCCGGCGTGCGCGAGCGCGCGCGCTCACAGGGCATCGAGGTCCGCTTCGACCGGGAGCTTGGCCCGGAGACGGCCGAGGCGTGGCGAAGCGATTTGCTGCAAACCGCAATCCCCGGCAGTTACCTCGACGAGCTGGTTTTCTTTCACAGGGCGTCGAAAACGCTCATCCTCACGGACACCATCCAGAATTTCGAGCTCGCGAGAATCAAGCAGCCCTATCGCTTTCTCGTTTGGCTCTCGGGCGCTTACGCCCCGCGCGGGCAACTGCCCATCGACCTGCGCGCAACGTTCTGGCCCAAGAGACGGGCGGTGCGGCAAGCCGTTCGCGAGATGCTGGCCTGGGGGCCGGAGCGGATCATTGTAAGCCACGGCCGCTGTATCGAGCAGGACGCAGCAGCCGCACTGCGCTATGCGTTTCGCTGGGCGCTTTAAGACACGGTCACGGGACGGGCTTGGCGATCCAGCCCACATAGGTGAGCCAGAGTCCAGCCAGAACCAGCGCACCGAAACCGATCCTCACAACCGTGAGCGCAACAGCCGCACCCATGACGCCCTCGCTGGCCTGCGCGTAAATCTCCGGAACGGCCAAAAGCGCAAGACCACGAAGTGCCAAAAACCAGCCGAAGAGCGAAATGAAGATCGCGGCAGCGCTGGCCCAATGTTGGTGCTGCGCGATGACGAACAGGCCCGCGAACAGTATCAGGGCGCCGGTGATCCAAACCAGCGCCACATTGCCGAAGAAAGCCGATACCATCGGGCCCATGTCCGGCGCGCGCACCGCGATGATGCCGGGGACAATGGCAAGGTAGGGCCCGAGGACGCGCGCAAACGCACGGGTCTTCGCTAGGGCTTCTGGCGTGGCGCGCAAGGGGCTTTTCTCCGGTGGTCTCGAAGTGCCGCGGCACTTCACGGTGTCATCTTAACAGAGATTTGGAATCAGCGGCGCCGGAGGAGCGGATCGGAAATATAGCGGATCACAAACCTGCGGTCTCCCACCGGCAGCCCGCCCGGAGGAACCGGCATGCGCGCCTGCCTCACGGCCATGAGTGCGCTTTTGTCGAGCCAATCGTCGCCCGCGCTTTTTACGAGCGTCAAACCTTCGACTTGGCCCGCCTCAGAGACCACGAAGGTCACGATACTGATGCCGTACTTTCCGTTCCCCATGGGTACCGTGGCGCCGAGCGCCCAGATCACGTTGCGCTCGAATTCATCGGATTTGCCCACATGGGTCGCTCCCGGGCGCGTCACCTGCACGTTGGGAGCCGCCAGCGCAGCCCGCTTCACAGACGGATGAGGGTCTGCGCTGCGCTGTGCATCGCGCCGGGCTTCCGCGGCCTTGAAGGCCTGATTGAGCTGGGCGGAAAACTGGGCGGATGCCATTTCTATGAAGCCCGATGGATCGTAATCGGTCGTTTTGACCGGCTTGGATTTTGCGGGGGAGAACGCTTCTTGCGCTTCTTGCACGGGCTGCGGGGGTGGCGGGACCGCTGGCGGCTGCGGCACCGGGACTGCTTGCGGTTCCGGGGGAGTGGGCGGCGTCTCGGGAGCCGGGGGAGGGGCATCCTGAAGGTAGCGGTTCGAGCTGAGGCGCTTGAGGTCGTCCGCGCTGATCATTGAGACTTCCAAGGGCACACCGTTTTCCATTCCCAGCTGCTTTGGCTCCCCGAGACGTGCGACGAACAGTGCGACGATGGCCAGATGGGCGGCAATTGCGGCAGCTAGGGCGCGATAGGGCCAACGCCTGCGCAGCGCCCCCGCCTTCACCGGCTGCTTCCCTGCCGTCAGCGCAAATTCTTGCGGCAGAGGCCCTTTGGGAACGCGTGCGTTTGCGCGCAGCAAATAGATCGCCGGCACTTCTCTCTTGGGGATGGACCGGTCCGCAACCAAAGCATAATCGGGGCCTGCGGGAAACGCCCCCGCGCCGTGACCGGCTTCGGTATCCGATATGCGAAGGCTATGAGCGTAACTGGCCAAAGACTCCCCCCGGCTGAAATCTACCCGTTTGCCGGCACCTTTGACTACATATTCTGGCGGCATCGCGGTAGCATAAATTGAGGGTCGGTCTTTCCCGGGATGAGATGCAGATGAGCAACGATCCAAATTCCGGTGGTAAAAAAGGGGCAGACCCGTTCGATTTGCAGCGCTTCGTGGAGCCGCAACGCTCCGCATACCCGCAAGCCGTGGCCGAGTTGCGGCAGGGTGCCAAGCGGAGCCACTGGATGTGGTACATCTTTCCCCAGTTGCGCGGGCTGGGCTACAGCGCAACCGCTCAGAAATATGCGATTTCCTCCAAAGACGAAGCCAGCGCCTATCTCGCCCACCCCGTTCTCGGCCCGCGCCTGACGGAGTGCACGCAGCTCGTGCTAAATGCGCATAAGGTTTCGGCAAGGGAGATCTTCCCCTATCCGGACGATCTCAAATTCCGCTCGTCGATGACGCTGTTCGCGCAACTGACGGACGCGCCGCATGTGTTCAGCGCCGCGCTGCAAAAATATTACGGCGGCGAGCCCGATCGGGAAACGCTGCGTTTGCTGGAGCGCGGCTCGCAATAATCAGCGCCCGGGCACGCGTTATCCAGGGATGACCGCGCCCTTGATGGCTACGAATTGGCAGGCCGCGCCGCCGAGCACAAACAGATGCCATATCGCATTATGGAAGCCCATCCATTCCATAAGATGAAACGGGACGCCAAGCGTATAGACGATGCCGCCCGCCAGCAGCAGCCAGAAGGCCTGGCTTGGGAGCGATGCCGTCACGGGGCCGAGCGCCAGAAGCACGATCCAGCCTTGTGCGAGATAGAGCAGGATCGAAAGCTTGTCGAACCGCCGGGGGAAGCGGACCTTGATAGCGACGCCGATTGCGGCGATGGCCCATACGGCGGCGAGCATGGAACGGCCCGCACCGCCGCCGATAACCAGCGCGAAGGGTGTGTAACTGCCTGCGATCATAACAAAGATGGCGGCGTGATCCAGCCGGCGCAGGATTTCCTTCAGTTCGTGCCGCGAGACGAGATTGTACGCGGCCGAGGCGGCAAACATGCCCATCAGCCCGATGGAATAAACGATCAGGCCGGCAATATGGGCAAGAGGCACGGTCCCGATCCCGGCCGCGAGTAGAATTATTGTCGCGGCGCCTCCGAAGAGGAGGCTCACGGCGTGAACGCAAGTATCGGCAAAATGCTCGAGCCGCGTATAGGACGGGAACCGGTATTTCGCGTGCGTCATCGGATGAGTTTACCGGAAAGGCCGCTCCATATGAAGCGCACCCTTCCCTTCTCAGGCCGCCCGCAAATTCCTTGCCGACGTTCGGCCGCGATCGTCGCGTTCGATCTCATAGCGCACCCGCTGGCCCTCTTGCGGTGTGCCAAGCGCGCTCTCGGCCTCGCTGATATGGACATAGACGTCCTTGCCGCCACAGTCCGGCTCAACGAAACCGAAACCTTTTGCCAGGTTGAACCATTTCACGGTCCCCGATGGCGCTGAGGCAGCCATTTGCGGCTTGCCTTTGGGGAACGGCTTCGCTCTGGCGTCAGCCACGGATTTCAGCGGGCGCCTCCGCGCCGGCTTTGCTTTCCTGGATTGGCTTGGCTCTCTTGCCGGTGCAGGCGCTCTTTCGCCATCGCCAGTGCTGGAGCCGAGTACGATAAGTGGCTCGCCTGTGAGCTTTTCGATTGCCCTAAGCGCACCGCGCTCGCCCGCATCGCAGAACGATACAGCTATGCCCTCTGCGCCCGCCCGCGCCGTGCGGCCAATTCGATGCACATAGGTTTCCGCTTCATCCGGCAGCTCGTAATTGATGACATGCGACACTTGATCTACGTCGATGCCGCGCGCGGCGATATCGGTCGCGACCAGTACGCGCGCCTGCCCTGCTGCAAACCGCGCCAAAGCACGCTGACGGGCATTCTGCGACTTGTTGCCATGCAGCGCCTCTGTGGCGATGCCGGCCTTCCCGGCCTGGGCCGCAACGCGGTCGGCTCCGTGCTTCGTGCGTGTGAACACAATGGCGCGCGAAACGGCGGGATCGCCCAGGAGCTCATAGAGCGCGCGCATTTTGCCGGCCTTATCGACGAAGATCACATTCTGCGTGATCCGTCCGGCAGCGGTGCCGGATGGCGCCAATTGCACGCGTTCCGCGTTGTTGAGAATTTGTCCCGCGAGCTTTGCGATCTCTTGCGGCATGGTGGCCGAGAACATCGCAGATTGCCGCGACTTGGGCAGAAGGCTCGCGATTTTGCGCACATCGTTGATGAAGCCCATGTCGAGCATCCGGTCTGCCTCGTCGAGCACGAGCATCGAGACGCGGTCGAGCTTAACATTGCCTTCGCGGAGATGATCCATTAGGCGGCCAGCCGTCGCGACAAGCACATGCACGCCGTGCGCCAGCTGGCGCGTCTGCGGATGCATTTTTACGCCTCCGATGACGATGCCGTGGCGCAGTTTGAGGTGCCGCGCGAAAGCTGTGAGGCTTGCGTGCACTTGCAGCGCCAGCTCCCGTGTCGGCACAAGCACCAGCGCTTGTACCGTTTTCGGCGCGGCGGGTGCGCCAGACGCGGCAAGCCTTTCCAGAAGCGGCAAGCCAAAGGCCGCCGTCTTACCCGTGCCGGTCTGTGCGACCGCCATCAGATCCGCGCCTTCGAGCAGGATCGGAATGGCCTTGGCCTGAATGGGCGTCGGCGTTTCAAAGCTTTCGTTGCGCAAAGCGCGGAGGATAGGTTCGGAAAGACCGAACGCGTCAAAAGTAGAATAGGTCAAGCTGTGAATCTCTTTCGCGGCGGGCGCCCGACATTTGGGCAGCCGCTTGGCGGACATATGCCTCCGCCGCCGCGCAATCAGAGAGGACAGGTTTCGTGGATGAACCTGAGAGAAGACCGGTAACGGCCGTCGCGCAATCTCAAGCTATCGATGTGGCATGAAACTGGCCTTATTGGCCGCTCATGTCAAGCGTCGGCCGTTGCCGGGCATAAATTGCATGTCTTATCGCTCTTCAAGACATCGGCCCGAAACTTCTGCAACGGGGTAATATCCCACGGTACGGTCAAGAAATGATTGAGCGATTTAAGGAAAATTCCAATTAGACCTGATGCACGGGCTCTCGCCCGGCTGCTTCACCATTGGCATAGTCTTCGAGACGCTGGCGCGCCCGGCTCAAGCGGCTTTTCACGGTTCCAACGGGGCAGTTGCAGACCGCGGCGGCCTCTTCGTAAGACAGTCCCTCGGCGGCAATCAAAATGATTGCCTCACGCTGCTCGGGCACCAGCCGGGAAAGGCCTGTCAGCGCATCCTGAAACTCGATGTATTTTTCCTGCGTGGCGCGGAGTTCGAGAAATCCCGGGTCAACTTCCTCAATCGGCAAAGTTTGATGATATTTCTTATACCGTATGTCGTTGTAGAAGCTGTTGCGGAGGATGGTAAACAGCCACGCCCGCAAGTTCGTACCCATTTGAAACTTGTCGAGATTGGATAGGGCCTTGACCAGCGTATCTTGAACAAGGTCATCGGAATGCTGCGCGCTTTGCGTCAGCGAGAGTGCGAAAGCGCGCAGGTTCGGAATCCACCGGACCAACTCGTCGCGTAAATCTCCCTGGCCGCTCATGATTTGCGCTCCCGCTTGGCGATCTCATTGATCAGGCGAAGCATTTTTTCGGGGATCGGCTCTTTGAGAACGGCTTCGTAAAAACGGACGATCCCCGCATTGAAGCGCGCTTGATCGAAGGGTTGCCTACTCCCGCGCGCCTCGTCTGGCCCCGGCGATCTCCCCCCGCCGTCTAACACGCCCCTTGCGAGCGAACCCGCCCGCGCAGCCAGCCCTTCGTCCCTCGCAGCCTGAACCGGTTGAGGCTGGTGCTGTTGTTGAGCCGGGACGGCAACTTTGTCCTCGCCCTCATCGCATTCGTTCATCGCAAATCCTCTGCCTGAAGTCCGCCGGCGGCACCGGACATTGACAAAAATTGTCTTAATTAGATGTTCACGACCTGGGAACACGTTTGGCGCACGTTTGTTTCAACATGGCGACTAAATCGTAGCTATAGTTTGAGGTATCGACGATGCGGGTCTCTCAGATGATCGCGCCACACCTGCCCTCGCTTCGAAGATTTGCGCGCGCGTTATCCGGGTCGCAGGAGAGTGGGGATGCTTACGTCATAGCGTTGCTTGAGGCGCTCGTTGAAGATCCCTCCATGTTTCCCTCGGACCTGGAACCGAAAATAGGGCTCTACCAATTGTTCCTCAAGATATGGAATTCCGTGGATGCGAACGCATTCCTGGCATTCGGGCTGGAGCAGTCCGAAGCCATTCGGGGTTTGCAGACGCTGACGCCGAGGCCAAGACAAGCGTTCCTGCTGCTCTCGGTCGAGGGTTTCGATGCACAGTCCATCGCGAAAATCCTGGACACCGATGCCTCCGAAGTGGCGTCGCTGGTGGCGGCCGCGGATCAAGAGATCGCGAACCAGATCAAACCCGCGGATATCCTTATCATAGAGGATGAGCCGCTGACCGCCGCCCATCTGGAACAGCTCGTGCTCAGTGCCGCCCACCACGTGACAGGCATCGCCCGCACACACCGGGAAGCGCTAACGCTCGCACACAAGATCAAGCCCACGCTTATCCTCTCCGACATTCAGCTCGCCGACGGCAGCTCCGGCGTTGAGGCCGTGAACGAGATTCTGGGCGAACTCGAGGTTCCGGTCATCTTTATCACCGGCCATCCTGAGGCGATGCTGACGGGGGCGAAGCCTGAACCTACTTTCCTGATCGCGAAGCCCTTCAATGCCGAAACGGTCAAAGCAGTAATCGGACAAGCGCTATTCTTCGAAGTCCGCTCTCACCGTAAACGCCGGGATACGGATACCGAAAAGCGCACTGCGAGAATTTAAGACTTTAGCCTCTCACTCTTTCCCGGCAAGCTTGCAATGGCGGGCTTGCTGGGAGCAGGATATTAAGGAGGCTTTTTTCATATCGAATGCGGACAGACTCTCTTTTTCGATCGCAGGCGAAAGGGCTTCCTGCATGAACCCCATTCCCACCCTGTTGATCCCTGGGCTGGCCGACAGCGCGCGGCTTTACGAGGGTCAAATCCCTGCTCTTTGGCGTTTGGGACCGGTTATGGTGGCCGATCACACGCGCCAGAGTTCAATGGCCAGCCTCGCGCAGGACATTCTTGCGCTCGCCCCCCCGAGGTTCGCACTCGTGGGCCTCTCCATGGGCGGCTACATCGCCTTTGAAATCATGCGCCAAGCGCCGGAGCGGGTGCTCAAGCTAGCATTGCTTGATACCTCCGCAAGGCCCGATACAACGGAGCAAATGGAGGGCCGCCGCCTCAGGATCAGCATGGCCCAAGCGGGCGGCTTCGGCGCAATTCCGGCGCTTATGTTTCCGCAATTGGTGCATGCTGACCGCAGGGACGACAGAGATTTGAAGGCCATCGTGGAGGAGATGGCGCTCGAAACCGGGCCGGAAGCTTTCATCCGGCAGCAGACCGCTATCATGGGGAGGCCGGATTCACGCCCTACCCTTTCCGGAATAACCTGCCCGGCGCTCGTCCTTGTTGGCGACGGCGATAAGCTGACCCCGCCAGCGATTGCGCAGGAGATTGCGCAGGGCATAGCGGGCGCCCGTCTTGAAGAAATCCCAGAAAGCGGGCACCTTTCCACTCTGGAACGCCCAGGGCTAGTGACGCAGAAGCTTGTTGAGTGGATTCAAGGGAGCTGATGCATCCGTCAACACGACGCGCTGCAGCCTTGACGAAGTTCCCCCTCTGCCGCTTCCGTGAACGTCATACTTGGCTCGGCGGCGAGCCGTCCAACTTCAGCGGCGATACGGCGCGCAGTTTCTTCCGCTGCGGATGCGACCGCTGGCGTCATTGGAGCGCCGGCATCGAAGCAGCAGCCCTCGACGGCATAAACGGCAATTTCCGCCGGCGCCCGGTCGAGCGTGCGGGCCAGCTCAATCGCATCGGCGAGCCCAAAGCCATGGGTGGAAGTGAGCAGGAACTCCCTCGGCAACTCGTCCGCTGTCAGACGGTGGATTCGTCCCGGTGCGCCCATTGGCGCCGCAGCATCCACACACAGGACCACATCGAAGCCTGAAAAGTCCTCGATCAACAAAAGCATGTCGCCGCTGCGGACGATGATCGTTGCGTTGGCGGAGAGCTTCCCTTCGAGCAAATGCGCGACCGCTGGCCCCAAACGGTCGTCGCCGCGATCGGGATTGCCAAGGCACGCCACCAGAACTTTGCGCCCCTTGCCCGCCCCCCTCATGACCTGTTGATTGAGAGTTTGAGAAAGTGGGTGGAGCAAGAAATGCACGGGTCGTAGTTGCGGATGGTTTGCTCGCACCGCTGCCTGATAACGTCGTCGGGCTCGTCCAGCATTGTGCCTGCGACACCGGCAAGATCGGCCTCGATGCTTGGCTGGTTCTGTGAGGTGGGTGGCACAATGCGGACGCGGCGGATGGCGCCGCTGGCCTCGAACTCGTAACGGTGCCAGCAAATACCGCGCGGCGCTTCCGAGCACCCGAAGCCTATCCCCTCGCGCGGCTCAAGCGCAACCGCTGCGAGGCGGGGCGGTTCATACTCCGCGATCACGCGCAAAGCCTCATCGCACGCATAAACGATCTCGATGGCCCGCACGACGATGCTCTTGAACGGGTTCTTGCAAACAGGGCCGAGCCCGGCCTCGCGCGCAAGCTCCTGGATGTGCGCCGGCAAGCGGTCAAAATTGAGGGCATAGCGGGCAAGCGGCCCAACGTGATAGGCGCCGCGGCGCTTCACCACCGAATGCAGCGCGGTCGAGTGGGCGACATGCCGCTCCTCGAACTCCGTCTCGTAGTCAGCGATGGCAACATCGATGCCACGGCTGGAGACGATGCGCCCCTCGTTGAAGGGATATTCGTGGGGATGACGCATTGCCACGAACTCGTAATCCGGCTCAAATTCGGGAAAAGAAAGCCCGGCCGTCCAGTGGACAAGACTAACGGCAATGTCTCTGGCCCGCTTCAGGGTCTCGGCCACAGGTGCCAGTTCCGCGCGGGTTGGCACGCGATGGAAGCCGCCCGGCTTCACGCTGACGGGATGGATCTCACGCCCTCCCAAGACATGCATCAGCTCGTTGCCGGCCCTTTTCAAGGCGAGCGCGTTCCGCACAATATCTCCGTGGTCGCGAGCCATCTGGATCGCATCGGGAAAGCCTAGAAAGTCCGGCGCGTGCAGCATGCTGACATGCAGCGTGTGGCTCGATATCCATTCGCCGCAATAGATCAAACGCCTGAGCGCGCGCAGCTGCCCATCTACGGTCGCACCGAAGGCATCCTCGATGGCGTGGACAGCGCTCATCTGGTAGGCGATCGGACATATGCCGCAGATCCGTGCCACGATGTCGGGCACCTCGGTGTAACTGCGCCCGCGAAGGAACGCCTCGAAAAAACGCGGAGGCTCGAAGATTCTGAGTTCTGCCGATTCTACGCGTCCGCCCGAAATTTCGAGGTGCAGCGCGCCTTCGCCCTCGACGCGGGCAAGATAATCGACCTTGATTGTCTTAGACGCCATGGGCTTCGCTTTCTTTGCGGAAGGGTTCCGCGGCGGCGTTGAAGGTCCGGAATGACCGGGCTATCTCCTGCGGTGACGCGCCCAAGAGCTGCCATTCGCGGGCAAGCGCCGCGGTGTTCGGCGTTTCCATCGGCCCGAAGCAGCCATAGCATCCGCGCCGGAACGTGGGGCAGATCGCGCCGCATCCCGCATGCGTCACCGGCCCGAGGCAGGGTGTGCCTTGCACCATTACGCAAACCGTCCCGCGGCGCTTGCACTCGATGCAGACGCTGTGCGCGGCGATCGCAGGCTTGCGCCCAGCCAGGAACGCCGCGATCACCTCAGTGAGCTGGCCTTTATCGATGGGGCAGCCGTGCAGCTCGTAATCGACGGGGACGTGAGCCGAGATGGGCGTGGAGGTGGCGAGCGTTTTGATGTAGTCAGGCCTCGCATAGACAGCGGCAATGAAATCATCCACATCGCCGAAGTTGCGCAGCGCCTGGATGCCGCCCGACGTTGCGCAAGCGCCTATGGTAATGAGGTATTTCGATTGTTTCCGGACCTCAAGAATACGTTCGGCATCATGCGCCGTTGTGACGGAGCCTTCAACCAGCGACAGATCGTAAGGCCCATCGGAGACTGCGCTCGACGCTTCGGGGAAATTCGCGATCTCGACCGCGCCCGCAAGCACCAGCAGTTCGTCCTCGCAATCGAGCAAGGAAAGCTGGCATCCGTCGCAGGAAGCGAATTTCCAGACCGCGAGCCTGGGGCGCGGGCTTTCCGTCATATCAAATCTCCCGCACCGTGAACACATGCGCTATTTTGCTGTACTCCATCACCGGTCCGTCCTTGCAGATGAAGTCCGGCCCGAACTGGCAATGACCGCACAGGCCGATGGCGCATTTCATGTTGCGTTCCATCGAGAGAAAGATTTGGGCGTCGCTAACGCCGGCACCCCTGAGAGCGTTGACCGTGTATCGCATCATGATCTCGGGCCCGCAAACCATGGCAAGGGTCTCGCGCGGATCGAAAGCAGCGCGCGGCACAAGGGATGGCACGACGCCAACATTGCCATGCCAGCCGTCATCGGAATGATCGACCGTCACGGCAACGTCCACATCGAGACGCTGGCGCCACTGCTCCAATTCATGGCGGTAAAGCATGTCGGACGGATTTCGGCTGCCGAACAGAATGGAGACGCGGCCATAGCGGCTCCGGTTCGCGAGCACGCTATAGATGGCCGGCCGGAGCGGCGCCAGGCCAAGCCCACCAGCAACAAAGACAACGTCCTGCCCCTCGGCAGCCTCCACGGGCCAGCTGGTTCCGAACGGCCCGCGCACGCCCAAAGTGGCGCCTGCCTCAAGCGCTGCAAGCGCCCTGCTGACTGCGCCAACCTTGCGCACGGTATGCACGAACCCGGATTCATCGGCAGGGTCGCCGCTGATGCTGATTGCAGCCTCGCCGATGCCGAACGCATAGAGCATGTTGAACTGTCCGGGCTCAAAAGCCGGCCGCGTCCCCGAGAGCGGCTTCACTTCCAGCGTTACCGTATCATCAAGCTCGCGTTCCACGCGGACGGCGCGATAGAGGTACGGCACGAATGGATCGGAATTCGGCGCCAAGCTCAAATCAGCCCCTCCCATAAACATCGAGAATTTGCAGCCGGGTGGCATCGAGCCGCTTAGCGAGGATCGATAGAAAGCGCTTCATCATCTCATAGCCAAGATCATGATCTGCATCGCATTTGCCGCGCAGGCACGCGGCGTCGATGCCGATCGCGCGGGTTAGCTCCAAGGCCCGCGCATCGAACATCCAGCGATAAGGCGGCACAAGCCACGACGCGCCCGCGATGTCGCCGTCGCCAAGGGTTTCGAAGACGATGGGCGCCTTCCCGGGCGCGGCGATCTCGAGAGCGACTTTGCCGTGGCGGACGAGGAAGAACTCATTCGCCTGTTCGCCCTCGTGGAACAGGTACTGTCCGGCAGCGAAGCGGTGGTTGCGCGCGCAGCCGGACAGCAGCTGGGTGTGCTCAGGCTCCAATGCGGCAAAGAACGGATGTTCCTTTATAATTCGCTCAAGCCCCTCAATCATGTTTTTCCTCCTCCGCCGGAAGCCCTGCTCTTATTACGGCAGCCTCTTCTGTCATGTCGATGCCTACGGGACACCAGGTGATGCAGCGGCCGCAGCCCGTGCAGCCGGGCGTTCCGAATTGATCGATCCAGTTGGCGAGCTTATGCGTCATCCATTGCCGGTAGCGGGAGCCGGCCGAGTTGCGCACGCTGCCGCCATGAATGTAGGAGAAGTCCAAGGTGAAGCAGGAATCCCACTTTTTCACTCGCTCGGCGGTCGTGCCTTCAAAGCCCGTGCGATCCTCGACCGTCGTGCAAAAGCAGGTGGGGCAAACCATGGTGCAATTGCCGCAAGCGAGGCAGCGCGCTCCCGTTTCATCCCAGCGGGGGTGGTTTAGATTGGCCTGGAGCAGTTCCTTGAGGCCATCGGTATCGAGGCTGCGGCCCATTTGGCCTGCAGTCCGCTCGAGCACAGCTTCGGAGGCGGCGAGGTGCTCCCCCGTGGCAGGCTCATGCGGCAGCACAGCAAGGAGCGCGGCGCCGGCTTCGCTGCCCGCCTCCACCAGGAACTTATGCGCGCCTCCCGCCAAAAGCTCGGTCAGGCTCAAGTCGAAGCCGGATTCGGCCTTGGGGCCCGATTGCATGGATACGCAGAAGCAGTTCCCACCGGCGACGCTGCAGTTCACAGCAATAATAAAAGCGTTCCCTCGCCGCGTGGCGTAGGCTTCGTCCCGGAATGGCCCTTCGCAGAAGACCCGGTCCTGGATTGCGATTGCGCCAAGCTCGCAGGCGCGAACGCCCAGAAAGGCGAGTTTAGGGGCTGCCTCATTTGCAGGGGCGATCGAGAATCCCTCCTCGGTCTTGTGCGCGGTCCAGAGCGTTTCTGCCGGTGGATGCAGGAAGCGCTTCCAGGATTGTGGCCCGACAGCATAGCCGAATAGCGCGCCATCTTCGCGCCGCTCCAGCCCGTAGCGTCCGGCCTCCTGGCGATCGGTCCAGCCCGCGGGCAGGTCTTCGAGACTTGCAATTTCGTCATAGATAATGGCGCCGTCGCGCACAGACGGGCCAAGCACAGTGTAGCCCTGCCGCGCCAAAACGCCGATGAGGGCCTGGAGGACGTCCGGCGAGAAGACCGCCTTCGCTCCAGCTGTCGGGGTATTTTGCATTGGAAAGCTCCGCGGCGCAACTTGCGGTTAGGTTTAACGCCAATGGACGGCACTTGTTTGATCTTGGACAAACCAGTGCCGCCATTTTCTATATGGCCGCGCCGGGCGGCCGCCCGGCGATCAACCGGGCGGCGAAAGTATTAAGACTCCGCCTTATTCATGCGATTGCCAATCAAATCGGTCACAACCCCAGGCTCGGCCAGGGTCGATGTGTCGCCCAGATTGGAGAAATCGTCCTCCGCGATTTTGCGCAAGATGCGGCGCATAATCTTGCCGGACCGCGTTTTGGGCAAGCCTGGAGCAAATTGGATCAAATCGGGTGTCGCGATCGGCCCAATTTCCTGGCGGACCCAGTTCTTAAGCTCCGTCCTGAGCTCCTCCGTGGGTTCGATGCCGGACATCAGCGTCACGTAGACGTAAATGCCCTGTCCTTTTAGGCTATGCGGATAGCCGACGCAAGCAGCTTCTGCTACTTTCGGATGAGCGACAAGAGCCAACTCTACTTCTGCTGTACCCATGCGGTGGCCGGCGACGTTGATCACGTCGTCGACGCGGCCGGTGATCCAGTAATAGCCGTCCGCGTCGCGGCGGCAGCCGTCGCCGGTGAAATAGGTGCCGGGATAGGCGGAGAAATAGGTCTGCACGAAGCGCTCGTGATCGCGGTAGACCGTGCGCATCATGCCCGGCCACGCATCCGTAATCACGAGATTGCCCTCCCCTGCCCCCTCAAGCGGCAGGCCATCCGGAGACATCAGCGCTGGCTGCACACCGAAAAAGGGCAGCGTGGCCGAGCCCGGTTTCAGCGCCGTCGCACCAGGCAGCGGCGTGATCAGAATGCCGCCCGTCTCCGTCTGCCACCAGGTATCCACAATGGGGCAGCGTCCGTCGCCGACAACATGATAATACCATTCCCAGGCTTCGGGATTGATCGGCTCGCCGACGCTGCCCAAGAGCTTGAGCGACTTGCGGCTCGTCTTTTTGACGTTCGCTTCGCCGCTTCCCATGAGTGCGCGAATCGCCGTTGGGGCGGTGTAGAACGTGTTTACGCGGTGCTTGTCGATAACCTCCCAAAAGCGCGCAGGCGTAGGATAATTCGGCACCCCTTCAAACATCAGCGTGGTCGCGCCGTTAGCCAGCGGCCCATAGATGATGTAGCTGTGGCCCGTTACCCAGCCAACGTCGGCGGTGCACCAGTAAATGTCGCCGTCCTTGTAATCGAACACATATTGATGCGTAAGCGACGCATAGACCAGATAGCCGCCGGAAGTGTGCAACACACCCTTCGGCTGGCCGGTGGACCCGGAGGTGTAAAGAATGAAAAGCGGGTCCTCCGCATTCATCTCCTCGGGCGGGCAATCGGCTGAAACGCTCAGCATTTCCTCGGCGAGCCAGTAATCGCGCCCAGCCTTCCACGCAACGGGGCTATTGGTCCGCTTCACGACGAGGACGCGATCAACGCCTGGGCATTTTTCGAGCGCCTTGTCTGCATTGGCCTTGAGCGGCACTTTTCGGCCGCCGCGCATGCCTTCGTCCGCTGTGATAATGACGTTCGAGTCGCAATCGAGGACGCGGCTTACGAGGCTGTCCGGCGAGAAGCCGCCGAAGACGATCGAATGAACCGCCCCGATGCGTGCGCAGGCGAGCATGGCGTAGGCTGCTTCGGGTATCATCGGCAGATAAATCGTAACGCGGTCGCCTTTTTTCACGCCGTGTTTCTTGAGCACATTCGCAACGCGGCTGACGCGCTCATGAAGCTGCCGGTATGTGATCTTCTGATCCATATCGGGGTCATCGCCTTCCCACAGGATGGCAACCTGGTCGCCGCGTTTTTCGAGATGGCGGTCCACACAGTTCGCGCAGACGTTAAGCGTTCCGTCCTCGAACCACTTGATCGAAAGGTTGTGCGGGTCGAACGAGGTGTTCTTGACTTTGCTGAAGGGTTTGACCCAATCAAGCCGGGCGGCCTGTTCACCCCAGAATCCGTCCGGATCGCTGACGCTGCGCTCATACATGGCGCGATATTTTTCCGCGTTGATGTAGGCAGAGGAACTCCACTCCGCCGGAACCGGATAGGTCTTTCCCGTCATTGATATCCTCCCAAAGAAAAATTCGCGGCCATTATGGTGACTGGCCCGCTGCGGAGCAACCTAGCTAAGGTCGAAGAAGCAGCCTGTCCGCAGAGCGGCTAACTGCATGTTGAAAAGCCGCAATTGCGGCAGACGCGGCAACCCTCCTGGAAAACGACGCTTGGCGATCCGCAACGCGGGCAGAAGAGCGAGGCAGAGGTGCGGGAGCCGCCTGAGGCCATTTCCGTGCGGGCGTAACCGCTTTCCAGCACCAACCCTTCCCCTCCCCCGCTGGGCATTCCGGCGATGCCGCCGGCACCCGCGAATCCGATATGCGCCAGATGCTGCTCAATAATATCTCCGATGGCCGCAAGCAAGCTTGGAACATATTTGCCATTCATCCAGGCGCCGCCCCTTGGATCGAAAACAGCCTTCAGTTCCTCGACGACAAAGGAGATATCCCCGCCGCGGCGGAATATTGCACTGATCATCCGCGTAAGCGCAACCGTCCAGGCGTAATGCTCCAGATTTTTTGAATTTATAAATATTTCAAAGGGGCGGCGTTGATCGCCATCAAATGTGTCGTTGAGGGTCACATAAATGGCATGATCGGAGCCTGGCCACTTCAGCTTGTAGGTGAAGCCGGATAAGACGGCATCGCGGGCTGGCGGCAAAGCGCTTGCAACGTGGCCCGCTTGCGGAGCGGCAACAGGCAGCGGGAGGGCCGGCTGCATGGCGTCCGCTGAGGCTGGCCGCGCAGCCGAAAGCACTTCGCCCGTCACCGGATTGGGACGGTAGGCCGTGCACCCTTTGAGCCCCAGCCGGTACGCATCGAGGTAGAGGGCCTCGAAGTCTTCGAACGCCATATCTTCGGGACAGTTCACAGTCTTCGATATCGACGCATCGACAAAACGCTGAAGTGCGGCTTGCATAAGGAGGTGTTCTTGCGGCGCAAGCTGATGCGCGGTCACAAATGCCTCCGGGAAGGTTGTGGAGCCGTGTCTTTCGCGGAAGAGCCGTACCGCATGATCCTCCACGGTTTCGTAATGGGGCGCACCGTCCGGCCCTAGAATGCGGCGCCGGTATTCGAAATCGAAGACAGGCTCGATCCCGCTCGACAGGTTGCCCGCCAGCAGCGAGATCGTGCCGGTGGGAGCAATGGAGGTCAGGACCCCGTTCCTTATGCCGTGCTCGCGTATTTCCTCTTGCAGGGCTGGCGGCAGCGAACTTGGAAAAGGCCGGCTCATAAACTCAGCCGCTTCGAAAAGCGGGAAGGCGCCCTTCTCCTTCGCCAATTCGACGCTTGCCGCATAGGCCGCGTGCGCGATCCTCTGCATCCAGCTTTCTGCTAGATCGCGTCCCTCCTCAGAGCCATAGTGCTTCCCGCACAGGATGAGCGCATCCGCAAGCCCAGTGACGCCGAGCCCGATCCGCCGCTTGGCCTTGGCTTCCTTCTCTTGGGGCGGCAGCGGATAGCGGGACACGTCGATGATATTGTCGAGAAGCCGCACCGCATGGGGCACGAGGGCTTCGAGCCTGCGCTCGCTGAGCCTTGCCGCGGACGTGAACGGCTCCTCGATCAAGGCAGCGAGGTTGATGGAGCCAAGCAAGCACGCTCCGTACGGAGGCAATGGCTGCTCTCCACATGGATTAGTGGAGCTAATCTTTTCGCAGTAGCTTAGATTATTCGCAGCATTCACCCGGTCGATGAAAATCACGCCGGGCTCGGCGTAATCGTAGGCGCTACGCATGATTTTGTGCCAAAGGCCGCGTGCGCTTAACGTGCGGAACACTTCGCCGCCAAAGACGAGCGGCCAAGGCGCGTCCGCCTTCACAGCATCGAGGAAAGCGCCGGTTACAAGCACCGACAGATTGAAATTCCTGAGCCTTGCCGGGTCCGCCTTTGCCTCGATGAAAGCTTCGATGTCGGGATGATCGCAGCGGAGCGTTCCCATCATCGCGCCCCGCCGGGAGCCGGCGGACATGATGGTTTTGCACATCGCGTCCCAGACGTCCATGAAGCTCACCGGGCCCGAGGCATCTGCGCCGACGCCCCGCACAGGCGCGCCCCTGGGCCTTAGCGTCGAGAAGTCGTGCCCAATGCCGCCGCCTTGCTGGAGCGTGAGCGCAGCTTCGCGAACATTGGCGAAAATCGAGCCCATGTCGTCGCCGATCTCGCCCATGACAAAGCAGTTGAAAAGCGTGACGCCACGCGCCGTCCCTGCGCCTGCAAGAATGCGGCCGGCGGGGATGAACGCGAAGCCCGTCATGGCATCCAAAAAGCGCCGCTCCCAAGCTTTGCGGCTGGCGCGCGGCTCTGCGGAAGCAGCGGCCGCAGCAACCCTCGCAAGGGTCTCCTCGACCGACCGCTCAGCTTGGCCGCCCGGAGGCTCAAAACGATATTTGGCTTCCCAGATTTGCCGTGAGACCGGAACTAACATGGTGGGCCGATCCATTGCTCTCTATTCGTGATATGTTCGCTTAATGTTCTCTTTTTGTGCCAACCCGTCAAGCCCAATTGTGGATAAGTTTGGACTAGCGTACCTTCAAAATATACCGCGGGCGGCCGCAATGACAGCGCCCAGGAAGCCGTTGCGCAGGAATTCTCTAATGCGTTAAGACGGATCGGGCCGCTCCGGGAGCCGCGGGCGTCTCTAATCCCATCTCCCTAAGCTCTTGCCTCGCCTCGGCAAGCAATTTCTCCGAAGCTGTTTCTATGGCTGTTTCGAGCCTATCCATGAACTCCTGGCGCGTAAGCCCGGGCGGGATCGGTTCCAGGAACTCAGCCACGATGGTTCCGGGATAGCGCAGGAACGAATGCCGCGGCCAAAATGCGCCCGAATTGAGAGCGAGCGGGCATACCGGGATCTTAAGGTCATGGTAAAGAAAGACGATCCCAGGCTTGTAATCCGGAGGAGAGCCGGGACTTTTGCGGGTGCCTTCGGGGAAGATCAGAATTTCACGGCCCTCGGCGGCGCGTGCGCGCGCCTCACGCGCCATTTGCCGGAGCGCTGCGGGCCCAAGCTCGCGCTGAATGGGGATCAGCTCGAATTTCCGGCAGAAAGCGCCGTAAAGCGGAATCGATAACAGCTCCGCTTTCATGACCAGAGCGGGGTCGCGCATGAGGGGAATCAGTGCGAACGTGTCCCAAGCCGCCTGGTGTTTCGCCGCCACGATGACGGGGCCTGGCAGCAGTTTTTCACGGCCGCGAACCTCCATCTTCGTACCGCAAATCACTCGCAGGAGCCAAACGGTCGCGCGCCCGTGCGCCGAAAGCCCCGCCATGGCCCAGCGGCGCGGCCCAAGCAGGAGCCAGCTTCCGAGAAGCAAAAAAAGTGCCCAATTTACGTAAAGAACGGGGTAGAACAGCGCCGACCGGAAATAGAGCGCCCCCCTAGTCCATGCGCGCATTGATCGTCCACTGATTGGACTGCAAATTGGCAGAGGAGCCCGCGAACACGTTAGCCACATAGCGCGCGGAGGCGGTTACAAACTTAAGGTACTCTTTGCACAGCACCCAGCTTGTCTTCGGGTCGTTCCACCATTCGGTTTCCATCCGTGGCGATTTAACGGGGAATGGAATGAGGTCAAGTTCGGGCATCGATTGCCTAAGCTCCATCAGCGCCCTTGGCATGTGATAGGTCGACGTCACCACGATGAGCGAGCGGAAGCCACGTTTGCGTGCCCAGGCAGTCGCTTCGAAGGCGTTGTCCTCGGTGTTGAGCGAGCGCCTATCGAGATCGACGCAGCAGCGGAAGAGTAAAGCCTCCTTTTGGCCAGCCCCGTTGGAGTTGATGATCTGGAGCGCCCTCGTGCTCTTGTTGACGCCCGATATCAGAAGGCCGGCCTCTTCCTTCAGAAAGAAGGCGGACTGCTTCAGAGATCCGGTCCTCGTCACCGGTTAGCACTACGATGCCATCGGCCGCGTGCAGGGAACCGGCTGGCATCACGCTCACCCAATGGGCAAAAAGGAAGAACCCGAGCGTAAGCGCAATCGCAAAGAGCGCGAAGACCCGCACCGCCCGCAACGCTATCGCTTGCGCTACTCGCAAAAGTGCCAGCCTCTTCTTCTCGCTCCCAGCCTTCATGGCTAACAATCATACTGCTAACCGCGCAATGTTGCATGCCATTTTTTGCTGCGCTTATGCCGGAGCTTTTTTTTAAACATCATATGTTTTGCTGATTGAGAATGCGCCGCACGCCGTAGCGCGAGGTCATCTTGCAAATCAGGGCGACAGCGGCAACGACGGTTATGATAACCGCGTATCCACCCGCATCCAGCGTCCCCGCGCCCACAAGCCTCCGGATTTCGGCTTCGGCCGCGGCACTGCTGCTCATTCCCCCGGTGACGTGGGGCAGGGCCAGAAAGACAAGCGCGGCAAGCCCCGCGCCGGTGACGCCCGCCTTGATGCCGACCTTCAGGAAGTGCATCTCGAACTGCCTGGCGATGAACTTCTCCTCAGCCCCAACGAAATTGAGCACCGCCACGATCTCTTTGTTCGAGGCCAGGGCGCTCGTAGCCGCAGCGATAATTACCGCTGCGGTGGCGGCTGCCATAAGGGCCAGCATGCCGAGCCCCGCAAGTTCCATAAACCTTGTCAGCCGCCGGATCTCCGCTCGCCAACGCCCGTGGTCGTCGAGCACAGCTCCGGGATATTTCGCTTCGATGACCTGCTTCAGCGTGGAAAGGTCCGGCGGATTATCACGATCGATCTCTACTGCGATGAGCCTTGGAATTGCAAAGCTCTTCAGCACGTCGGATTTCCCAATCCATGGTTCGACGAGCTTCAGCGATTGCTCGCGCGTGTAGGGCTCGACTTGCCTTACGCCATTCTGATCGGACAGAAATTTCGCGATCTCGGCGATTTTCGCATCCCCGGCATCGCTGGTGCGGCTTTGGACCTGGACCGTGATCTCGGAGGAAATGTTGTTCGTCCAGACGTTAGCGGCGCTGAAAACAAGATAAACGCCTCCCGCCGTGAGCGAGGCGAGGAAGGCCATGATCGCGATCACGAAGGTAAGCGAGCGGCCCGCGACCGAGCCCGGCGGGACGATCGGCGCATTGGCGCGCGCAAACTTCGCAGATGTCTGGCCCGGTGCATCTATCAGTGCCGGAAGCGATCGCTGCGTATCTATTGTGCTCATTGGCCGGCGAATACCTACTCGTAAAGTTCCAGGCGCCCATTCTCAAGCTGCATTCGCGCACCTGCGAATTGGGACATAAGCTGGTAATCGTGGGTGGCGATGATAACGGAGGTGCCCAGCCGGTTCAGCTCGATGAACAGACGCAAGAGCCGGCGCGCCATTTGCGGGTCGACGTTACCGGTCGGCTCGTCAGCAAGAAGAAGCTCGGGTTTTCCGATGACGGCGCGTGCGATGGCGGCTCGCTGCTTCTCTCCGCCCGACAGAACCAAAGGGTATGCATGCATCCGGTCTCCAAGCCCCACCCATTTCAGGAGCTCGGTCACGTCCTCGGCGTAATCGCTCTGCTTGCGGCCGCTGACTCGCAAGGGAAGTGCTACATTTTCCCAGGTCGTTAGATGATCGAGAAGCCGGAAATCCTGAAAAACGATGCCGATACGGCGCCTTAGATCGGCGCGCTGCGCTGTCGTATTCTGGGCAATATTCCGTCCGAAAAGATAGACAAGCCCGCGCGTAGGGCGCAGCGACATAAACAGGAGCCTCAAGAGTGTCGATTTGCCCGCTCCCGAAGCCCCTGTTAAAAAGTGGAAGGATCCCGGCTGCAATTGGAAGTTGATATCGCGTAACACTTCTTGCCCGACGCCGTACCGTAGGCCGACATTCTCGAATCGAATAAGAGCATGACTCGATACCACAACTTCAACCCTGCTGTTCGATCCCGTATGGATTTATGATAAAACGAGCGTCATCTAGCAATCGATTTCGGCAAAGCCGAGACAGCGAGAGCCTTAAGCCAAGAAATAGAGTTCCTACATGATCATTGAATGCCCGGCTTGCAGCACCCGTTACGATATCAAGGCACAATTGCCGCCGGAAGGCCGGACGGTGCGATGCGCAAAATGCAGCGCGGTTTGGAGAGCGATGCCCGCCGGCGAGGAAGTTCCCCTTGCTGGCGCGTCAGATGAAACCGGCGCGAGCGGACCGGAGCCAGGGGCTTGGCCTCAGCGCACCGGCAGTTGGGGCAATAGCGAAGAAACCGCAGCGCCCCCTCAGGCCAGCGCTCATGAACCCGAACCGGGGGAAAACGGCATTGCCGGGTACGCCGTGACGGAAGGCTTTGCAGAAGAGGATGTGGCGTCCCCCCCATCGGAGCCGGCCGGCGCAGGTAACTTCGAGGAAGAAAAGCCCGAGCAGGAGCAAAACGCAGGCAAGGTGCGCTGGTTCGGCAGCTTCATTCGCAAGAATAGCCAGAAGTCAGGCCATAGAGCCGAACCCGTTTTCGAGGCGCCGCAGCCGTTCCCGGCCGCGGAGACAATTCCATTTCCACGCCCCGCAGCGGATGCCGGGCATTCGACGCCGCCGGAAGATGACTACCGCACCTTGGATAACGCCAGGGCGGCTGTCCGCAACGTCTTCGCAAGCCTTGGCGAGCAGCGGCCGCACATTACCTCTATCATTCAAGCTCCCGTAACCGCGCAGTCCGATGCGGAGGAGGAAGCCACGGATCTTCATTCCGCGAGCCATGGCTTTATGACAGACACAAACGGGGTTTACGACAATCCGGAGGAGGGCGAGCCCGAGCAAGAAAGCGCCGGCGGCTGGGAAAGCGAGGCCACAACCGGCGGGAACTTTCCGCATTCGCCGGGGCAGACGGGTTTCGAGAGGGCCGAGGCCTGGCATCAGGCCGCAACAACAGCCGCGGACCCGCCAGAGCCAGCCGCCCCCAAAAGCTGGCTCAAAGGCTGGCACTCCGATACACAGGACGTCCCGGAAGGCTGGCAGGCTGACGACGAGGCGGACGGCTCAAACGACATGGACGCTCAGCTCCGCGACGCGATGCGCGCGCACTTCCCCACGCATGCTTCCCCGGCCCACCCGGCTCAAGCGAAATTTGAGGAGGAACTCGAGGCTGCCGCAGACGAAACCCCGGTAGCAGAAGCTCTGACATCCTTCTGGAAAAGGTCCCCGGCAGCCCCTGCGGAGCCGCTTGAAGAGTTTTCAGCACTGCCGGACGAGGAAAGCAGCGCCAGTGACGCGGATAGCTCCTTCGACGAGCGGCTTTACCGCGAAATCGAAGAGACCCGGGAGCACGCTAAGCAGTCCAAGCGTGCCGAAGCGAAAGGCGGCCTGGCACTGATAGCGGCGTGGGGGTTATTCCTTTGCGTTGCAGGAGGCCTTAGCGCCGGGCTTTTCGCTTTCCGGGACATAGCGGCGGATGCTCTTCCCGGTCTCGCACCCTTTTACCGGGCGCTGGGAATGCCGGTAACGGTGCAGCCTCTTATTTTCGAGGGTGTCCAGTACGACTGGACTGTTTCAGAAAACAAGCCCGTGCTGCACATCAAAGGCGCCGTTTACAATCGCGCCAACCGCAATGTGAAAGTGCCCGATTTTGTGATCTCGGTGAAGGATGACGATCCGGCGCTCGACCGCGAATTACCGGCGAGCCTTCCCGTGGAAGGCCCCAAGATCGGGCCCGATGAGCGCAGCGATTTCGAGATCGAGCTTCTATCGCCTAGCCCATCGATCACGTCAGTCGAGCTTGAACTGCGCAATGTGCGCTAGCTTGAGCAATGGCTGAGTCGATACTTGAAAAATACCGCCGGCTTTTGGCCGAGGGCAAGATTGCCCCCGACAGTGCGCAGGCGCTCGCCGTCGAAAAGCTGCAGATCCTCACAAACCGGCTAATCAATTATGCGCCGCCGGCCCGGACCGACTTCTTCTCTTTCTTCACCCGGCGCCGCGGCGAGGTGCCCAAGGGCCTTTACATCTTCGGGGCTGTTGGCCGCGGCAAGACCATGCTCATGGACCTTTTCTTCAGCACGGCCGCTGTCAGGCAGAAGCGCCGCGCCCATTTCCACGAGTTCATGGCGGAAGTGCATGGGAGGCTCGCGATAGCGCGCCGGGAAGCAAAGGAAGACCCGGCGGTCGCTGTGGCGAAGGCGATCGCGGCGGAGGCGCACCTGCTTTGCCTGGACGAGCTTTTTGTCATCGACATCGCCGACGCCACCATCTTGAACCGGCTGTTCGCGTCGCTTTTCGCGGCCGGAACCATCGTTGTGGTGACGTCGAATGCGCATCCGCGCGACCTCTACAAGGAAGGCCGCAATCGCGATCTTTTCCTGCCCTTCATCGATCTCGTTGAAGAAAACATGGAGGTCCTCCAGCTTGAGGCCGCTCGCGATTACAGGATCGAGAAGCTTGGCAACTCTTCGCTCTACTTTTGTCCTCTAGGCCAGGCGGCAGACGCCTCGATGGACGATCTTTGGTCGAGGCTCACCTTTGGCGAGCCCTGCCGGCGCGAAGTGCTGAACGTGCTGGGGCACGAGCTGCCCGTGCCCCGCGCGAGTTTCGGCGCGGCGCGGTTCGCCTTTGCAGACCTTTTCGAGAAGCCGCTGGGCGCAGCCGACTACATCGCCCTTGCACGCCATTATCACACCATTTTCATCGACGGCATCCCAATCATGGGCCGGGAGCATCGCAACGAAGCGCGCCGATTCATCACCTTCATCGACACGCTTTACGACCACCATACAGGGTTGGTGGCATCGGCCCAAACCGGGCCCGGGGCGCTCTACCGTCTGGGGGAGGGTTCAGAGCATTTCGAGCGCACGGCGTCCAGGCTCATCGAAATGCGCACTTCCGAGTATTTGGCGCAGGCGCTCCAAGGAAGCGGCGCACCGCATGGGGCCGGGTAGCCGCTCGTTACGCTCTAACGCAGCCAAGGCGCGATAATCTCCGCCTTCAGCATTTCCTCATAGGACGGGCGTGGCCGCACAACGGCGTAAGAGGCGCCTTTGACAAGCACCTCAGGCACCAGCCGGCGCGAATTGTACGCCGAAGCCTGGACGGCGCCGTATGCGCCCGATGTCATGATCGCGAGCAACTCACCCGAGGCAAGTTCCGGTAGCGGCCGGTCCCGCGCGATAAAGTCCCCCGTCTCGCAAACCGGCCCGACAAGATCGGCGCGGCTCATCGCGCTCTGCCGCAGCGCCTCGCGCACGGGCCAAATATCGTGATAGGCGTCGTAGAGCGTCGGCCGCACGAGATCGTTCATGCCGGCATCTGCGATGACAAACCGCTTGGCACCGCCCTGCTTCACATAGATTACCTGCGTAACGAGCAGGCCGGCGTTGCCCATGATAAGGCGGCCGGGCTCGAACAGCAGTTTCGTCTGAAGCCGGTTGGCCACTGCGATTGCCACTTCGCCGTAGTGCGCCGGCAGCGGCGGATCGTCCTCGTCCCAGCGATAGGGAATGCCAAGTCCGCCGCCCAGGTTCACAAAGGAAATCGTGTGCCCATCGCGGCGCAAATCCTCGACGAGAGAAGCCAAAAGCTCGAACGCATCCCGGAACGGTTCGATGCTGGTAATCTGGCTACCTATGTGCATATGCACACCTTCAACCGACAGCCCCGGCAAGGTCCTGGCCAGCGCGTATAAGGCCGGGGCTTCGCGCCACGCAATGCCGAACTTGTGCTCGGATTTTCCTGTCGCGATCTTCGCGTGCGTTTTCGCGTCGACATCCGGGTTGATGCGGAACGCGATCCTCGCCGTACCGCCGCGCGATGCTGCGACTTCGCTTAAGGCCAGAAGCTCCGCCTCGGATTCGACATTGAAACCGAAAATTCCGGTATCGAGCGCGAAAGCCATCTCGGGGCGGGTCTTGCCGACGCCCGAAAAAACGATCTTGGCCGCTGGCACGCCGGCCGCGAGCGCGCGGTGGATTTCGCCTTCGGAAACAACGTCGGCGCCACAGCCGAGCTTTGCCAGCGTGCGGATGACGGAGAGATTGGAGTTCGCTTTGATGGAATAACAGACAAGTGCATCGCAGGTCGCGAATGCCCCCGCGAAGACGCCGTAATGGCGTTCGATCGTCGCCGACGAATAACAGTAAAAAGGGGTGCCAACCGCCCGCGCGATCGCGTCGAGCGGCACGTCCTCGGCATGCAGGATGCCGTTGCGATAGTGGAAATGATGCATACGAGCAACGGCCCAGAATATCTAGCGAATGAGCGGATCCAGAATGAAGGGGCGGTCCGGGTCCGCCGCTTTCGGGTTCTTGGGATCCGTCTTGATATCTGGAGGCGGAGCTGGCCTTTGCAACTCGCCCCGCTTGCCGCAAGAGGCAAGAAGGAGAGCGACGCTCAAAGTCAGAACCAAATTACGCGCGATGCGAACCATGATGTCCCCGTTGGGCGCAGCCGGAACTTCGCCATTGCACCCCTTCTTAGCCTGAACTTTGCCCCAACTCCAGCGTCTTGAGCCAAATTCTCGCGGCCTCGCGCACATTTTCCGGCGCTGTGCCCCCGAAGCTTCGCCTGCTGGCGGCGGACTTCTCGGCATCCAGCACATCGAAGACGCCGGCATCGATGCGCGGCTCTATTTTTTTCATGGCCGCGAGCGGAAGATGGGCGAGATCGACGCCTGCCTTTTCGGCGGCCTTGACGATGCGGCCGGTTGCGTGATGGGCTTCGCGGAAGGGCAGCTTTGCATGCAGCACGAGCCAATCCGCAAGATCGGTTGCGGTCGAAAAGCCAAGCGCCGCCGCGGCCCGCATCTTGGCGGCGTCCGGCTCCATATCCTCAACCATGCCCGTCATGGCGGCCAGCCCCAGCGACAGCGCGTCGATGGCCTGGAATGTGGCCTCTTTATCCTCTTGCATATCTTTGGAATAGGCGAGGGGCAGGCCCTTCATCACCAACAGCAGCCCGGCGAATGCGCCGGCGATGCGCCCGGCCTTGGCCCGGACGAGTTCCGCCGCATCGGGGTTGCGCTTTTGCGGCATGATCGAGGAACCGGTCGTGAACCGGTCGCTGAGCCGGATGAAGCCGAAACCGGCGCTGAACCAGATCACGATCTCCTCGGCAAGCCGCGACAGATGCGTGGCGCAGATGGCGGCCGCGGCAAGCGTTTCGAGAACGAAATCGCGCGCGGAGACGGCGTCGAGCGAGTTTGCCATAGGTTTGTCGAACCCGAGTTCCGCTGCCGTCATATGCCGGTCGATCGGGAAAGACGTTCCCGCCAGCGCCGCAGCTCCAAGCGGTGACTCGTTCACCCGCTTTCTCGCATCCGCAAACCGGCCGTGGTCGCGCGCCAGCATTTCGACATAGGCGAGGCAATGATGGCCGAAAGTGACAGGCTGCGCCGTTTGCATATGCGTGAAGCCCGGCATGAGCGTGGCCGCGTGCGCCTCCGCCTTCCGCGCGAGCGCAAGCTGCAATCCAGCGATTTGGCTGTCGAGGTGGTCGATGACGCCGCGGATATAGAGCCTGAAATCGGTGGCAACCTGATCGTTGCGCGAGCGCGCGGTGTGGAGCTTGCCGGCGACGGGCCCGATCAGCTCCTTTAGACGCGCCTCCACCGCCATATGGATGTCCTCATATTCGCGGCGGAACTCGAAGCGGCCCTCTGCGATCTCGGCGCGGACCGCATCAAGCCCCGAAACGATGGCTTCGGCTTCCGCGTCGGTTAGAATGCCCACGGCGCAGAGCATGTTGGCGTGCCCTTGGCTCGCGCGAATGTCCTCGGCGTAAAAGCGCCGGTCGAAGGAGAGGGAGGCGTTGATCTCCTCCATAATCTCCGCGGGCTTGGTCTCGAAACGCCCGCCCCACATTTTGTTTGCGCTATCGCCCTCTGGGCTGCCCGAGTGCGGTTTGTTGGCCATCTTGGTTTCTTTTTCGGTGGCTTAAAGCGAAGCATTAACGCGCAATGCCGCGCTGCACAAGAGGATAGGCTCGCCGGCGCTAATGCGCGCGTCCCTTAGAACCGGGATCGATAAGGCCTAGGGCGTCTACGTTGTGTCATTGATACGCCCGCTACGGCTAGCTTCTCGCCAAACTTCACGCCTGCCGGCAATTTTGCGCTTAAGACCTAACAGGCGATCGGGTACACTCAGTTCGAAACATGTTTTGGAAATGTCCATGAAGCCATCCGAAATACTCGCGTTGAAGCGCCGCGCGGCGCGGGAAGCGGTTGGACGCTTCCGCGCGGCAAATTTGCGTGTCTTCGGATCGGCGTTGCGTGGCGGCGACCGGGAAGGCAGCGATCTCGATCTGCTAGTCGATACTTTGCCGGGCGCCACGCTGTTCGATCTCGGGGGATTGCAGATGGAGCTGGAAGAGCTTCTGGGCGTGCCGGTCGATCTCTTGACGCCCGGCGATCTGCCCGAGAAGTTGCGCGAGAAGGTTCTGGCGGAAGCTCAAGCGGTATGACCGGGAGCCGGCTTTCCGATTATCTGCATCATATGCGGCGGGCGGCAGCCGATGCATGCAGTTTTGTGGAAGGTTTGAGTAAGGACGAATTTCTCGGCGATAAGCGAACGCAGCAAGCCGTCATTATGAGCCTTGTCATCATCGGCGAGGCGGCGACGAAAATCATGGACCAGCATGCCGGGTTCGCGAACGGGCATCCACAAATTCCGTGGCGCAGCATGCGCGGCATGCGCAACCGGATCGCCCACGGCTATTTTGAGATCGATCTCGATATCGTCTGGGAAACAGTGCAAACGGCCCTGCCGGAGGTATTAAAGAACCTGCCGGCGAGCAGCTCTTAATCACGCATGTAAGTTTGAGCGACGAAGATATGCCAATGAAAAAACCTGAAACCGTCGCTCAACGCGATTGAGACGCAGTCGATACCCCTGAGATCCCGGAAGATGAGGCCTCTGCGCGAAATGCCGGCGCTGCTCAGAGCGCTAACGAAGGCACAGCACGCGCTTAAGGCTGAAAACGAAGCCGCGAACTCGCTGGGTCTTTTCTCAGAACGCTCCTGAAGCGGCGACGGCGGCGCGCACCCCTTCCATCATCTCCTCCGCCTCAAACTGAAGGCTCGCCTGCGCCAGGATATCCTCCACGCCCGCGCCGCGCACCTGCTCAAGGCGCACATCGGTCAGAACGGGGATGGAAAAGGGCGACGGCCGGTCCAGCGGCATAAACAGCCAGCGGTCCTTAAAGCGCGTGAGGAGCTCCGAAAGCCGCTTCAGATCGAGTAATTCGCGCTCGGCGTCCCGCCGCGTCACCTGCAAAAGAATGTGATCGGGCTCGTGCCTGCGCAACACATCGTAGATGAGGTCCGTCGATACCGTCATTTGCCGCATGGACTTCTTCGCGGCGTTGTTCTGCTGCTCGACGAGGCCGGTCACGGTCGCGACGTGCCGGAAAGAGCGCTTCAGCATGCGGCTATCGAGGATCCATTCCTCGAGCTCGTCGCCAAGGATGTCTGGTGCAAGAAACTGCGAAACATGCATCCGGCCGATTGGGCAGAGACCAGAAATCACGAGCCCATAATCCGTGATCTGAAAGCTGAGCGGTTTGAGCCCCAGATGCTCCATCCGGCGCGTTACGAGCATGCCGAGCGTCTGGTTCGCTTTGCGGCCTGAGAAGGTGTAGAAAACCGTGTGATAGCGGCGTTCGAAAAAATGCTCGACCAGGAGCCGGGCCGGGCCGGGGATGGCAGAAAAGCGGGCCTGAAGGTCGAGCCAATCGCGTACATCGCGCGGAAGCGCGCGCCAGTCTTCGGGCTTGGCAAGCAGCGCCCGCACGCCATCGGCGAGGAAGGTCGAAAGCGGCATTTGCCCGCCCGAATAGGCCGGTATCTTGGGCTCGCCCCCAGGCGCCGGCTTTGCCTCCAGCGTCAAGTCGCGGATGCCATGAAAGGAAAGGAACTCGCCCGCGAAGAAGAACGTGTCGCCGGGCGTCAGCCCTTGCGCAAAACCTTCCTCAACCTCGCCGAGCATGCGCCCGCCGCGGCCGGCCCCGGAAATCCGCTTCACTTTAAGCCGCGCCGCCTCGACGATGACGCCGATATTCTGCCGATGCCGGCGGACCGTGGCCGCGTTCGCGATGCGGTAGCGCCCATCCGGCAGTGCGACAAGACGCTTATAGCGGTCGTAGGCGCGCAGCACATAGCCGCCATCGACCGCGAATTGAAACAGGCGGTCGAAGACGCCGCGCTCCAGCGAAGCGTAAGGCAGCGCGGTGCGGATCTCCTCGAAGAGCGCGTCCGGATGCACTGGCCCGCTGCACGCACAGCTCAGGATGTGCTGCGCCACCACATCGAGCGAACCGGGGCTTGGAGCTTCGCCGTCGAGCTGGCCGTGATCGATTGCGGTGAGTGCTGCCTGGCATTCCAGCGCCTCGAAGCGGTTCGCGGGCACAAGGTAGGCGCGGCTCGGCACGTCGAGCCGGTGGTTCGAGCGGCCGACCCGCTGCAAGAGCCGGCTCACGCCCTTGGGCGCCGCAACTTGGATGACGAGATCGACATCGCCCCAGTCGATGCCCAATTCGAGGGCGGCCGTGGCGACCACGCTGCGGATTTTCCCCGCCGCCATCATAGCCTCAGTGCGCCGCCGGTGCTCGCGGTCGAGCGAGCCGTGATAGATCGCGATGGGCAGATTGTCCTCGTTCGCGTTCCAAAGCATTTGCAGCATCAGCTCGGCCTGCGCGCGCGTGTTCACGAACACGATGGAGGTGCCTGCTTTCCGGATCGCTTCGTAGATCGCGGCCACGGCATAGCGTGCCATGAAGCCGCCATAGGGTATGCTGGCGTCTTCGGGCACGAGGATGCGGATATCGGGCTTGGTTGGAAGGCCCGATTGCAGCACGCTTGCCGGCGCGCCCGCCGCCCCAAGCCACGCGGCGAGCGCGGCCGGATCGGCGACGGTGGCGGAAAGCCCAGTGCGGATCAGCTGCGGCGAAACAGCCTGGAGCCGCGACAGCGCAAGGGCTGTGAAATCGCCGCGCTTGCTGGCGGCGAAGCTGTGAACCTCGTCCACGATCACCGCGCGCAAGCCGGAGAAGAGCCGTACCGCGTCGGACGACGACAGCATGAGCATCAGGCTTTCCGGCGTCGTGAGAAACACATTCGGTGGCGAGCGGCGCTGGCGGGCGCGCTTGGCGGCTGGCGTATCGCCCGTGCGGCTTTCGACCGTCACGGCAAGCCCCATCTCCGCAACCGGCCGCATTAGATTGCGCTCGATGTCATTGGTGAGCGCCTTCAGCGGCGAGACATACAGCGTGTGGATGCCTTGCGCCTTCGTCTCATGGATATCGATGAGCGAGGGCAGAAAGCCCGACAGCGTCTTGCCACCACCCGTCGGCGCGATGAGGAGCGTGGACTGCCGCGCCTGGAACGCCTCCGCCATGGCGCGCTGGTAGGGATGGGCGACCCACCCCCGGCTTGCGAACCAGGCTTCTACATAAGACGGCAGCTTCGAACGTAAATCTTGGGAAGGACGCGGCTTCGCCATGGCTGCCGTTGATGTAGGCAATTGCGGTCCCGAACGCCAGCCGGTGACCGCTGGAAAAATGCCGGCGCCGGATTAGATGCAGCCTATGATACACCCGCGCGAATGGATGGAGGTGCGGCCCGGCGGCCTTTATTGCAAGCCGGGCGCGTTCTTCGTCGATCCTACCCGGGCCGTGCCGCAGGCCGTGATCACGCACGGCCATTCGGATCATGCGCGCGCAGGACATGAGAAAGCGATAGCGACGCCGGACACGCTGGCGATCATGGCCTGCCGCTACGGCGAAGGCTTTACGGCGAAGCGCGTCGAGCTGCCTTACGGCCAGGCCATCCATCTGGGCGAGACCCGCGTCACGCTTCACCCTGCAGGCCACATCCTGGGCTCTGCGCAGGTTCTCATTGAATATGGCGGTGCACGCATCATCATTTCCGGCGACTATAAGCGCACGCCGGATCCAACTGCGCGCGAGTTCGTGCCGATGCCGTGCGATGTGTTCGTGACCGAGGCGACCTTTGCGCTGCCAGTGTTCTGTCATCCCGAACCGGAACATGAGGTCCAAAAGTTGCTGACCTCTCTCGCCATTTTCCCGGAGAGCTGCCACACGGTGGGGTGCTACCCGCTGGGCAAGACGCAGCGGGTTATGGCGGAGCTGAGGCGCGCAGGCTATGATAAAACCATCTACCTGCACGGTGCCTTGATGCGGCTTACGCAGCTCTACGAAGAGCGCGGGGTGTCCCTTGGCCCTTATGCGCAGGTCAGCGAAAATAACCGCAAAGCGCTCGCCGGCGAAATTGTGCTTTGTCCGCCTTCGGCGCTAGCGGATCGCTGGTCTCGGGCGCTGCCCGATGCGCTGCCGGCGGCCGCATCGGGCTGGATGCAGATCCGCGCGCGCGCCAAGCAGCAGCGAGTAGAGTTGCCGCTCGTTATCTCGGACCATTGCGATTGGCCCCAGCTCATCGAGACCATCCACGAGACGGGCGCGGGCGAAGTTTGGGTCACGCACGGGCGCGAGGAGGCCCTCGTCCACTATTGCCGAAGGGCGGGCCTTTCCGCTCGGGCCCTGTCGCTGCTCGGCTATGAAGAGGAAGAAGGAGAATAATCGCAGGTCGCCCGCCTGCGGCTCCGGCTGCCTCTCAAAACGGGACGCATGAAATAGGCCGCTGTGCGCGGCCTATTAATATAGCCTCGAATAGGAGCTACTTCTTCGGAGCGGCTGCAGGAGCGGCTTGGCCCGCGGCGGCATTCTTCGCTTCTTCCTGCTTCTTGCGGAGTTCGGCTACGCGTTTCATGATGAATTCAGCAATCTTCTTCTGGTCTTCGGTGTACTTTTCAAGCGGTACGGGCTGGCCATCGATTGCTTTTGCAAAGCCTTCCAGCGGCAGCGGAATGGAGAGCGCATGCCCCGTGATGTCGATGCCGAGATAGGCAATCTGCTTGCCTGTTTTCATCGTATTGACGAGAGCGGGCTCGATGGTAGCCTCAGCGTAGCACCCCTGCTGATCGCAGGTCTGGTAAGCAAGCTTGATGGGCTCCTTGTCGTCAACCTTCACCAGCGCTCCCGGAGGCAGAGCGGAGCCGAGCGGCAGCATGGCTAGGAGCTGCGGCTTCTCCTGGCCAGCAGTTTGACGAACGGCGAGCTTGCCGCGGAGCGCTCCGATAACATTGTCGCGAACGTCAACCTGGGTGATGCAGACATTGACCTTCTTCATTTCCTCGGGCTTCTGCGGCTTCGGCTGCTCGCCCGGCTTCGTGGGCTCGGGCGTGGGAACATCGATACAGAGCTTGTACCAAATGTCCTGCTTCTTGGCTGCGTCGGCCGCCTGAGCGGGTGCCGCTGGTACAGCGGGCTTCTTATCGGCAGCCATACTCCCGGCAGTGCCGAGTGTCAGCGCCAATGTGGCGGCTACACCGAGAGTAGCCGCTTTCACAAGCTTTGCGAAAACCATTTAATGCGAACCTTTCCCCGAACTGTGCTGGGTATCCTATCTCTCGCCCCCACGTCCGGGGCTGTTGCTTGGAAACCCGGAAATGCGGCTTTCCCGTGACAGTTTCGCACCCCTATCAATCTCACGTCCCACTGGTTATGTTCGGAAGGGGAATTGCCCCGCTGCCATTTTTTCGAAGATTTCAATGGTAAAAGGGGGGATTGAAATCGGAATCGAACACAAAGGACGCCCTCATTTTGGCATGTGGAAAAGTTAGCCGCCGGGGCCAAAGGGAAAAATCGGTACGCTGGCATGGCATTCTTGCCACAGTCGCGGCTTGCTTTCTGTACGGCGCCGCCTTCGCCGCTCCCGAGCCCGGAATTGCGATGCACGACCGGCCCAAATACGCCGATGCGCTTCCACACTTAAATTATGTTAATGCGGATGCGCCCAAGGGCGGCGAGCTTCGGCTGGGGGTTCTCGGCTCCTTCGACAGCCTCAATCCGTTCATCATCCGGGGCGAGCCCGCCGCCGGAATGCGCGAATATGTCTACGAGACTTTGATGGCGCGCAGCTACGATGAACCGTTTTCGCTCTATGGGCTGATCGCCGAAAGTATCGAGACGCCCGATGACCGCAGCTCGGTCACGTTTCAGATCCGCCCCGAAGCCCGCTTTGCCGATGGAACGCCGGTAACGCCCGAGGACGTGCTGTTTTCCTGGTCGCTGCTCAAAAGCAAGGGGCGGCCCAATCATCGCGCCTACTACGCCAAGGTTGCCGCCGCCGAAAAAGTTGGCGAGCGCGGCGTGAAGTTCACCTTCGCCGGAGGCGGAGACCGGGAGATGCCTCTCATTATGGGGCTCATGCCGGTGCTGCCCCGGCACGCAATCACGGCCGAAAATTTCGATAAGACGAGCTTCGGCAAACCGCTTGCCAGCGGCCCTTACGTTGTCGCAGACGTCTCGCCCGGCGCCAGTATCGTACTGAAACGGAACCCCAACTATTGGGGCCGCAACCTTCCCATCCTGCGCGGCCAGTTCAATTTCGATACGATCCGCATCGACTATTACCGCGATAGCACGGCGATGATGGAGGCGTTCCGCAAGGGCCTTTTCGACGTCATGGGCGACAGCGAGGCAATCGACGCCGTCAAATGGGCCGAGGCTTTCGATTTCCCCGCGGTGCGGGAAGGCCTCGTCAAGAAGCTCGAATTCAGCGTGGGCGTGCCCGCGCCCATGGCGGCGCTGGTTTTCAACACACGCCGGCCCATCTTCGCCAACCCGCGCGTTCGCGAGGCGCTGACGCGGATGTTCGACTTCCAGTGGCTCAACAAGGAGCTCTTCCGCGGGCTTTATGCAAGGAGCGAAAGCTTTTTCGACCGCTCGGAGCTGTCATCGCACGGCAGGCCGGCGGACGAACGCGAGCGGGCCCTCCTTGCCCCCTACGCCGCAGCGCTGGCGCCTGGCGCCCTGGAAGGGACATTCAGCCAGCCGATCACCGATGGCACCGGAACGAACCGGGAAGGCCGCAGGGAGGCCATCGCGCTCCTGAACGCGGCCGGCTACGAGCTTAAAGACGGCGTCATGACCGCCAAGGCGACCGGGCTGCCCTTCACGTTCGAGATGCTCTGCACGACCCGGGAGCAGGAGCGCCTGATGCTGGCCTATGCCAGCGCACTGCGCCAGATCGGCATCGACGCCCAGGTGCGCATGATCAATTCGGCGCAATATCAACGCCGCAGCACCTCTTTCGACTTCGACATGATGCAGGCGTCTTGGGGGTCGTCGCTGTCGCCCGGCAACGAGCAAAATTTCCGGTGGTCGGCCGCATCGGCGGATCAGGATGGGAGCTACAATTACGCGGGCGTCAAAAGCGCGGGCGTCGACGCCATGATCGCCGCGATGCTCAAGGCCAGCACGCGCGCGGACTTCGTCTCGGCCGTCCGCGCCCTTGACCGGCTTTTGCTTTCGGGCCGCTATGGCATCCCGCTCTATTACGCGCCCAAGCAATGGATCGCGGCGTGGGCGCATTTGCGCCAGCCGCCCGGCTCGACGCTTTATGGGGCGCGGCTCGAGACCTGGTGGGAGGGCGAAGCCAGAAGCACGGCGGCGAGCCTGCAATCCGGCGCGCACTGACAATACTGTGGCCGGGTCGCCACAGCAGTTGAGGTGATCGAACTATTAATCCAGGGGGCGCTTATCCCTTTGTCAAGGTTAAGCCCTGCGCAAAATGATAAGCGAACTTGGTTAATTCCCGCCCGGCGTCCCCGCCTGTTAAGGTTAAGCGCTACACAAAAAGATAATTAACGGGAATTCCAGGAATCGCAGAAATCGACCCCGAATCGCGAAAAAAAACGCAAAAACACGGCGGGGAAAAAATGCCGGGGCAGGCCGTTTACCATGCCGGCGTTAACGATGCGGTCCGGACCGGGCGGCTTCCGCGTCATCACCGCCCGCTGGATAGGATTGACCGTGAAAAGCGGTGCGCCTATTCTTGGCACATGTCTCGCTACGACCTCATCGAAAATGCGCTTGCGCTTCCTGCCGCCGAGCGGTTGGAGATCATCGCTGCCCTGTGGGATAGCATCGATGGCGCGCATACCCCGCTCACGCCTGCTCAGGCCGCCGAACTCGACCGGCGTTTGGCGAGTTTCGAGGCCGATAAGGCCGATGTTATGACTTGGGAAGAATTCAAGGCCGAGCTTGAGGAACGCGCGCGCTGATCGCGCGCAGGCTAGTACGCCCCGCGGGAAATTCCGCCCCTCTTGCGGCTATAATTGATTTGTTATGAGGGAACTTAGGGCGGATTGCAGCCACTCAATGTTTCTTCCTCCCCGCCGACTACGCGCGGCCAATCTGCATATGAACAATCAACCCGAGCCACTCCGTGATTAACACCGTATGGGGCAGCACCGATAAGCCTGTTTCGAGTAGGCGGCTTGCCGAGATCCTTAGCGCAGAAGCTGCCCTCGAAGGCACACTCTACATTGGCTATCCGATCATCGGGACGCCGGATGGCTCGTTTCCGATAGACGCTTTGCTCGTATCGCCGACGAAGGGTCTTGTACTGTTTAGCGTCGTCGAAGGTCGGCACCTCCCTGATTACGCCACAGCCCAAGACGAAGGCTTCAATAAGATGCAGGCAAAGTTACTTCAGCATCAGGGCCTGATTCGGAAGCGGAAGCTTTTGGTCGATATACATACGCTCACTTTTGCGCCGGCGGTCAATCAACTCGGTGTTGCGGACGGCGAGGACCATCACCTTTGTAATGCTGACAACCTCCTCACAGCTATCGATGAACTGGAGGCCTCCGACCCCGAGGTTTATCCCGCACTAGTCTCTGTGATTCAGGCGATCTCGACGCTGCGCAGAGGGCGCAGGAAGCGTGAACTGCACAAAGCGCATTCCAGGGGCACTAAGATCAAGGCACTTGAAGAACTCGATAGCCAATCTCGATAGCCAGCAGAGCGCGGCAGTAGTCGAAACGTTTGAAGGTGTTCAACGCATTCGTGGGCTCGCTGGATGCGGTAAGACCATCGTCTTGGCGTTGAAAGTCGCCTACTTGCATGCGAAGCACCGCGACTGGCTAATTGGTGTGACGTTCAACACACGGTCACTGAAGAAACAGTTCGAGAATTTAATTACGACCTTCGTGCTTGAGCAAGCGAACGAGGAGCCAGACTGGGAGAAAATCAGGATATTAAACGCTTGGGGTGCTCCAGGCGGGATAGACCGTACTGGCATCTACTTTGAGTTTTGCCGTGACCACGGTGTCGAGTATTTGGATTTCGGGGCCGCGAAAAACCGATTTGGATCCGACAAGGCTTTCAGTTCGGCATGCGACATCGCTATTCACGGCGTTAAGAGATTCGTGCCAAAATACGATGCCATCCTAGTTGATGAAGCGCAGGATTTTGCGCCCAATTTCTTGTTGCTCTGTTACGAATACCTTAAGTCTCCAAAACGGCTCGTCTACGCGTACGATGAGTTACAGAATCTCGGAAACAGCTCGCTCCCTCCTGTCGAAGAAATCTTTGGCAAGCATGCGGATGGAACGCCTCGGGTCGTTATTCAACCCGCCGAAGCCGGGAAGCCCAAGCAGGACATCATCCTCGATACTTGCTATCGCAACTCCAGGCCCGTGTTGTCGACGGCTCATGCGTTGGGATTTGGAATATATCGCGACAAGGGCCTAGTTCAAATATTCGAGAACAAAAACCTTTGGTTCGATATCGGCTATCAAGAGAAAGACGGGGACATCGACGATGGCGAACTCGTCACGCTCACACGAACACGAAAATCTAGTCCGGAATTCCTAGAGAAACACTCGCCGATTGACGACTTGATTAAGTTTGAGGTCTTCGATACGCCTGAGGCCCAGACCGCATGGCTCGTCGCCGAGATTAAGCGAAATCTCGTCGAAGATGAGCTGATTCCAGACGATGTAGTTGTAATAAATCCTACTCCGCTAACCACGAAAGGAGCGGTTGGGGATGCCCGGCAGGCACTGATACAGGAGGGAATCAACTCGAATCTTGCGGGGGTGACAACAATTGCCGATGTCTTTACCGAGCCAGGCACCGTGACCTTCACTGGGATCTTCCGTGCAAAAGGCAATGAGGCCGCCATGGTCTACGTAATCAATGCACAGGACTGTTTTACTGCGCCAATGCCACGGGACATCGCACGCGTGCGGAACCGCCTTTTTACAGCCATTACACGCTCTAAAGCATGGGTTAGGGTTCTCGGTATCGGAAGCGCGATGTCAGCCCTAAAGGCTGAGTTCGAAAGGGCGAAGGCCGAGAACTTCGCGCTGCATTTCCGCTACCCGACCGAGGAGGAGCGGAAGACGATGACAACTATAAACCGTGATATGTCGAAAGAAGAGCAGGATCGCAGTTCAAAGCGGAGAAGCGACTTAGCCGATATAATCGCGTCGCTCGAGTCCGGGGAGAGTTTTATCGAGGACTACCCCGATAACCTCGTAGAGAAGCTTCAGGACCTGCTAGCCAAGAAATCCAAATGTCGTCGGAAGAAATGACGCCTAAGCAAACGCTCAAGCAAATCAAAGACCTTATGGGATCGCTCGTAAAATTGAGTTTTTCGAATGAGCAGAATTTCCCTGCGACATACGGCGCTCTCAATGCGGCTTTCGAAATTAATGCGAGTAATGCTGAACGCATAACTATCGCATTGAGGAACGTAGCTTACCGTGAAGTCTATGGTGAGCTTGAGAAAGCTCGGTGTTTTAATTTCAAAATGCTGGACGGTGCTCTAGTTGCACTTCGATACCGATTTCGGGCCGGGGTTATTTGTGAGCATTCTCTTTCGTACTTTCCTTCGCCTGACCTTGAGCATTTTCAGAATAATCCAGAACTCTACTTGGAAGACGAAATCTACGCGGACATCATTGCGAGGAATATCGTGCCGTTTCCTGTTCGCTTCGACTTCAGCGACGATGCGGCTAAGTTCGTGGATGTTCATCATCCATATTCCCACTTGACCCTCGGCCAGTATGAGAATTGCCGGATCCCGGTTTGTTCCCCGCTCAGCCCACTCGCCTTTGGCGGGTTCATTCTCCGGAACTTTTACAATACTGCGTTTCGCAAATACTCCGACGAGATTCCAGTGAGCGCGCTTGTTTTCGCAAAGACCATCACGGCGAATGAGCAGAGAATTCCACATTTGGTGTGTAGCTAGCTCGTGTTCGTTAACGAATCCATCTTCGAAGATGCCGCCTTTGACCACGACGGAACAAGTGTCTGCCCCAGCCCAGTATGACCCTCGCGAGGCTGACCCCGCTCACATGCGTTGGCGGGGATAAGAAAATTTGCTTTAGTTGTCATGGCTGCGACAGCAATGCCCCTTAGATTTCGATGGCCGCGTCCATGATACGGTTTGCGGATGACAAGTCCGGTGCGTACCTATCGCGGCGAGTTGCCGCCAAAGCGGTTCAATATGGCTCGCTATTGCCTCAAGGCGGGGCATGCGCGGCCGGAGAAGCCGGCGCTTCTCGTCGTCCACGATCCCGCTGGCAGGGATGTGGAGACGTGGAGCTATCGCGCGCTGGAGCAGGCGATTCTGCGGACAGCCTATGCGCTGCGGGCCACTTATGGCCTTAAGGCCGGCAGCCGCGTGGCCATCCGGCTCAGGAACCGCACGCCTTACGCGCTTACATTTTTCGGCGCCATCGCGGGCGGCCTCGTCCCCATCCCTCTATCGCCGGATTTGACTGCGCGGGAGCTGAGCTTCGTTCTCGCCGACAGCGAAGCCGCCGCAATTGCGCTCGACGAGAGCCTGCCGCACGGCGATTTCGATCCGGGCCTTTCGGTGATCCCGGAAAAGGCGGTTGTCTGCAGCCGCCGAAGCAGGCCCCGCATCGGGCTATGCCGATACGATGGCGGATGATCCTGCCTTTTTGATCTACACCTCCGGCACGACCGCCGCCCCCAAGGGCGTCTTGCACGCACATCGAAGTGCATGGGGCCGCCGCCCGATGTATCGGGGCTGGTACGGCATCGCGCCCGGCGAGCGCCTTATGCACGCCGGGAGTTTCAATTGGACCTACACCTTGGGCACAGGGCTCACCGATCCATGGGCGAACGGCGCCACCGCCATCGTGTACACAGGCGAGAAAGACCCAGCACTTTGGCCGCGCCTCATGCGCGATCAAAACGTCTCGATGTTCGCCGCGGTGCCGGGCGTCTACCGGCAAATCCTGAAATATGGCGATCTCGCACCGGGCGCGCTTCCCCTGCTGCGGCACGGGCTGACGGCCGGCGAAACTCTGACGAGCGCGGTTGCTGCCGAATGGCGGGAGCGAACCGGCGCCGTGCTCTATGAAGCGCTAGGGCAAAGCGAGCTTTCCACCTACATTTCCAGCGCGCCCGGCATCCCGCCCCGGCCCGGGAAGGTTGGGCGCCCGCAGCCGGGCCGGTGCGTCGCGATCCTTGGCTATGATGACGGCACAGAACCGCTGCCGCCGGGCTCCGAAGGCCTCATTGCCGTCCACCGCAGCGATCCCGGCCTGATGCTCGGCTATTGGCGGCGGCCGGAGGAGGAACGCGAGGTCTTCCGCGGCGAATGGTTCATCGGCGGCGACGCCGGGCTAGCGGACACGGACGGATATATCGCGCACCTTGGCCGCCATAACGATCTGATGAATGCCGGCGGTTTCCGAGTTTCCCCGGCCGAGGTAGAGCAGGAGCTTGCCCGGCACCCCGCCGTAGCGGAAGCCGCGGTGGCGGAGGTTCCCGTCCGCGATGGCGTCTCAATCGTCGCGGCGTTCATCGTGCCGCTCGAGGGCGCGCAGGCCGGGCTCGCGGAGAGCCTCTCCGCGTTCGCCAGCGGCGTTCTCGCGGCCTATAAATGCCCGAAAGACTATGTGTTCGTGCAGTCCCTGCCGAAAACGCCGAACGGCAAGATCAAGCGCAGCGATCTGAAAAGCGTTCCGCGACTATAGCCCCCAGATTTGGCAATCACACCCTGCGGAAGATAAGCGAGGCGCCGCCCCCTACAACTGCGGCTAGAACGACGGCAAGCATGCCATAGAGCCAAGGGAAGTATAAGGCAGCCTCCGACAGTTGCTGCTCTATCCCGATCTTCTCGATGAGGATATCCGCCCGGGTTTCACCTACAACCTTTCCGTCCTGCAGGATATAAAACTCCGCCTGGTACAGGCCCGCGCCCGCAGCGGCAGGAAGATAAACATGCGCCCGGAAAAGCCGGCTGCCCAGGAATTCGATGGCTTCTTGGCTTTGCTCCACAAAAAGGCCGGCCGATTGCTTGAGCCGGATCAGCGCGTCTTGAAATTCTCGAGGCGCTTGAGCCACGGCTTTGCCGCCGTCTCCCGCTTGCAGCGGAAGGGCAAGTGCATCGAGGCCGATGCCGCGGGATTTGCGCTCTTCAAAGGAGGCCAATTCGCTCGCGGGCTTTGTGGAAAGCACCGCGTAATAATTCGGGACGCCCTCGAAGGTCAGCCTTTCCGAATTGATCCACAATCCCGCGTGGCGGCCCTTTTTCCAAACCGTCACCGGCCGCACGGGCCCGCGGACGGTAACGCTGACATCGAAAGCCTTGCCGCGAAGCTTGTCCCGGTCGATCGAGCCGAAGAGCACGATGCTGGAGCCGTTGTAGCCCGGCTCTATGTAGAAGTAGTTCTGCGATGCGTCGGCTTCAATCGAACTGGGGACCTCAGCCGAGGCAGGCGCGCCAGCAGAGAGCAGCAAGGCCAGCCAAATGCAGATGCGTTTCCAGGCAGCGCCCATCGCTCACGTTCCCGCACGGCTTATGCTGAAAAGGTCGGCCGGACAAAAAGCCCGGCGAGCAGGCGCAGCCCCACGCCCAAAACCAGGATCGCCAAGAGCAAGCGCAACTGCTCGGCGCGAAGGCGCTGACCCGCCGCCGCACCGGCCTGCGCGCCCAGAACGCCGCCCGCCATGAGCATCAGCGCGAGCGCAATATCGACCGTGTGGTTCCAAACCGCTTGCAATATTGTCGTGATGGCGCTCACGAAAATGACCTGAAACAGCGAGGTGCCGATCGCGAGGCTAGTCGGCACGCGCAGGACGTAGATCAAAATCGGCACCATGATGAAGCCGCCGCCGACGCCCATGAGGCCGGACAAGAGCCCCACCAGAACGCCGAGCCCAATCGGGGGAATGGCGCTGATATAAAGCTTCGACGCCTTGAACCGCGTCCGGAACGGCAAAAAGTGAATCCAGCCGCGCTGGGCCTTGCGGCGCATCGGCGTGTGTTTGCCCTGGCGCTGTTTGCGGATCGCCCCGAGGCTCTCGACGAACATGAGGCCGCCCACAACGCTCATGAAAATCACATAGAGCAGGGAAACAACAAGATCGAATTGTCCCGCCTCCCTGAGCAGCTTGACGATATGAACGCCCCAAAGCGACCCCGCCGCGCCGCCTGCGAGGAGATAGAGCCCAAGCTTGATGTCCACATTCTTGCGCCGGTACTGGGCGATCGTGCCCGTAATCGAGGAGGCGATGAGCGGGTTGGCCCCCGTGGCGACGGCAACGGCGCTAGGCACGCCGGCGAAAATCAGCATCGGCGTCATCAGGAAGCCGCCGCCAACACCGAACATGCCCGACAAAAAGCCCACCACACCGCCCAGCGCGAGCATCAGAAGTGCGTTTACGGGAAGCTCGGCGATTGGCAAATAGACATGCATGGGGATGCGGAAACTCTTGAATAGCGCCGGCGGCGCGAAGAGGTTGTAGCCGGCCGCCTTAGGCGCGTCACGTGAAAACGCATTAACGCATTCGCATCTATATTGCAGAAGCGGAGCTGCCGGGATAGTTTGCCTCAACGATAACGGAGGGCGCCTTTGATAAAATGTCCGGTGTGCGGAGCCGAGCTCGCGAATGAAACTCCTTTCTGTCCCATCTGCGGGGCCTCGCTATCGCCATCGATGCGCCCGTTCATCGCGGGCCTGATCCACTTGGCGGTTTGCGCTTTGGCGCTGTACTTCATCCCGCAGCCCTATGCCTACTTCGTCGCGGTGCCCTTCCTTTTCCTTTCGCTGATGGCATTCGGCGCCGGGGGGCTTGGCGTTTATCGCAGCCTGGTGAGGTAACGTTCGCGTGGACAACAAAGACCGGGCTTACCGCTATCTTAGCCGTTTCCGCCCGCGCAAAATGTGCTAAGAAGACGCAACACCATTTCCATTGCGGATACAATTCCAGTGTTGCGTTCGATTCTACTCATGATGCTCGCCGGCCTTTCCGCCTGCGCCCCGGCTGCAAGCACTCCGCCTGAGATGCGGTTCGCGCTCGCCGATCCGAACAAGTACAAGACGGAGACCGAAAGAGCGCGCGCTCTGGATTTGGCTCAAACTGCGTGCAAAGCAAAAGCGCTCGTGGCCAGTGCCGAACTTGAGAAAACCATTGCTGCCGAGCGGCACAGCCTGGCGAACGTGGACAGAGCGCACGAAAAGGCCGCGGAAATGTATACGACATCCTACAATCTGTGCATGCTCAGCAGTGGATACGTAAAAAGCAACTGACATCCTCCCCGCCGGCCAGCTAACGGATTTGTTAGCAACAATCGCAGCGCTAGCGTGATTTCGGCGTTGACGAGAAGAGATTCGCCCTTCAACATGCGGACCATTTGCGGGGGAGGGCCGCGAAGCGAGAGTTCGCGGGCAGGCAGTAGCGCGGGCGCGTGTTGAAGAATAAAGGGGGCAGCACAGCAAGGGGTAAGACCTATGAACGACGGTATTTCGCTAGAGATGCTGGCCTTCAACTTGAAGTTGCTTGGCCGGAAGAGCCGGAAGAAGGTGCTCATTAGCGCAGGCAGGCAGGAAAACAAAAAGCGAATGCTTCCTGCAATAAAACAATTTCTTACATTGGAAGTCGATATTTATTCAACACCCGGCACCCATAAGTTTCTTTTAGAGCGTGGCATTGAGACGACTGAGATTCATAAAATTACAGACCGCCGCGCACCCAATATTCTCACTTTCCTCAAAGAGAACCGCTTCGATCTTGTTATCAATGTTTTGACGGGCGACGACGATTACGACGAAGCCTCCGACGCCAAGCTCATCCGCAAGCTCTGCATCGAGAACGGCATCCCGCTCATCACCGATTGCGATGTCGGCATCGCAACGCTCGAACAGATCGTTGCCGACACGACGAAGGGCACCTTCCGCTACAAGCTCGCGGACAATTCCGCGCCCTGGAACCTTCACCTCCATTTCATGGAAGCCGTGGAACGGCTGGGCGGGATCGCCAATCACCACGCCCATTTCGACAAGGCCTACCTTATCAACATGGAAAATCTCCGCCTCTCCCAGGTGGACATGCAGAAGAAGTGGGAGATCTACCGCTACCTCAAAGAAAATTACACCTATGACGATCTGGTCGAGCGCATCAGCCGCGGCCTTGAGACCATGATCGACCAGGGCGTCACCTACTGCCGGACCATGGTGGACGCCGACAGCACGGTTGGTTTGCTCCCGGTCACTGCGGCGGCTGAGGTGAAGAAGCGCTACGCCGGCCGCATCGTGTTCGAGGTGGGCGTTCAGCCGCTGCAAGGCGTGCTCGATCCCGCGTCCTATGAGCAATATGCGGAAGCCTGCCGGCTGGCCGATTATTGCGGCGGCCTGCCCTCCCGCGACCGGCCGCGGCCCGAGGCCCATCTCGACATCGTCCTCGACCTGGCCAAGCGGCTCGGCAAGCCCGTCGAAGTGCATGTCGACCAGGAGAACAATCCGCTTGAGAACGAGACCGAGCTGCTCGCCGCCAAGACCATCGAGCACGGCATGCAGGGCATGGTCTACGGCATCCATGCGATCTCGGTCGGCGCGAAGGAGGAGCGCGAGCAGGACCGCATCATCGCCAAAATCGCCGAGGCCGACATGGGCATCATCATCTGCCCATCGGCCGCGCTCAGCATGCAGAAGCTGCAGATGGCCGCGCCCTTGCACAACTCCATCGCGCCCTTTCCGAAGCTGCACGAGGCGGGCGTGCGCTGCTATCTTGGCGTGGACAACATCCACGATCTGTTCATGCCCATGTCCGACGGCGACATCTGGACGGAATGCCGGATGCTGATGGAGGCTTGCCGCTTCTACGATATCGGCACGGTGGCGAAATGGGCCTGCGCCAAGCCCGCATCGTTCAGGCGGCCGGCGTCGCTCGCGGCTTAAGCGGGGCGTACGGCAACCGGAACGGCGGCATCTCCGCCGTCTCCGGGCTGCTTCCAGCGTTTACGATTGCAGTACAAGACCATGGCCGCCGCGAACGATTCTCTAAGGCGCCATGATCGGAAAAAGCGCCTTGCGGAAGGGTTAAGCAAAGCGCGGCAATATCTTCCTCCATCTCGCCCGTTGCGATCTTCATTACCTTGGCGGCATTTGCTATAACGTCAGCAGGGCGCTTTTCGCCTTTTGGAACTTCGGGCATTAACTAACCCCAACAGGAACAACGCGAATGCCCTCATGGGCACCACTCGCATTGGCATTAACAGCAATTGCGGAAAAGGCCGCATACAAACGTTGGAATCGGCCTCAGGAATAATTCTAGGAATATTTTTCTTGAGTTTTGTCGCAATTCCTTTAGTGTGGCTCCTTATGAAAGGAGCCTTCGATGCCCGAACGTTCTATGTTGGAAACTCTTGATGTGCTTGGCGATGCCATCCTGGACGAGTTTGACGAGATCGCCAGAACCGCCCACGGTCGCTATAGAGATTACCGACCGGAGGATTTGATCGAGTTGTCGGCCAGGGCGCAAGCCACATGCACATACGATCATATGTTGGCCGAAGCGGATCGTAGATTTATAGGCCGTTCTGGCGTGAGAACGCTGGACATTAGAGGCCTGAAGCTATGGATGTTTGAGGAATCAAACGTGGTCGTCCGATTTAAAAAGATGGACGAGGATGGCCGATCCAGGAACTATCCAACGAAGCAAGCCAAAGATTTCGACGCGCAGAAGGAACTACCCGGCTTGCCATCGCCCCCCGTTCGGCTTACCGCAGGTTATTGGCTGGACCAGACCGGAGTAGAATTCAATCGGTCTCAAATCGGTCGCCCGGAAGGAAAAGGGATGCTTTGGTGCGCCGCGATAGTGCCAAAGGATAAACGACAAGAGGGCGAGAAAATCTGGCTTGACGTTACAAAGCAACGTCGGTTTGGCTAATGAAGCTTATATGGATAAGTTCAACCACCATATGATGGTTCTTGCCCGCGAAGTTCGCGGCATAACTCAAGCGGAACTTTCCGCTCGGCTTGGGATCGGGCAAGGCACGCTTTCAAAGTACGAAACAGGTTTTCAGGAACCCCCAAGGGAGTTCATAGACGACCTATCAGCAGTCTTAGGCTTTGAATCATCGTTCTTTTTTGAGGTAGGAAGGCCCTATGGGCTTCCGCCGTTTCATTATCGGAGACGCAAAAAACTTTCAGCAAAAGCACTTGCTCGCATCGTGGCGGAAATGAACATCCGTAGGATGCATCTCTCCAAAATGCTTATTTCTTACGACTGGAAGACGAACGCCTTCATCCCTGAGATAGACCCAGACGAGTATCGTGGCAAAGCCAAAGGCCCACTTTCCACGGAGGATATAGCACGCATCATTCGCGAAATGTGGATGCTCCCGAAAGGCCCAATCCCTAATATGGTTGAACTCTTGGAGGAAAACGGCGGAATTGTCATTCCATGTGATTTTGGCACTGATCTTCTTGACGCCATGAGCCAGAGGATCGAGGGCTTACCGATTTTATTTTTTGTTAACGTCAATTCCCCAGCGGACCGACTGCGGCTTACGCTCGCGCACGAGCTTGGTCACATGATTTTGCATACGACTGTTATCAAAAGTGACGAAGAAATGGAGGATGAGGCTGATGCGTTCGCCGGGGCATTCTTGCTGCCGGCGGATGAGATAAGGCCTCAGCTCAGGCGATTCGATCTGCGCCAACTGGCGAATTTAAAGCTATATTGGAAGGTTTCCATGGCGGCTCTCGCGGTTCGTGCTGACCGCCTAAAACTCATAACTCCGTACCAAAGCAAGATGTTTTGGATCGAGATGGGCAAACTCGGATACAGAAAGAGAGAACCGAACGAACCGCCGCGCGAGGTGCCAAAGCTTCTACGTCAGATGGTTTCCTTTCATATTAAAAAACTTGGTTATAGCACAGGCGAACTGGCTAAGATGCTCCACTTGAAGGTTTCCGAATTTCAGGAGATGTATCGCTCTGAGATCATTGGAGATAGCGGCCCAGAGGGCGGTAAATCCCACTTACGCCTCGTAAAACAATGAAACACGTGCTTGACATTAAGTATAGAGTCGCAGGCCGCCGATAACGAGGCTCCGACGAAGCATCGCACTGCGTCAATCGGGATTCCATTCGCTAACGGAACATGTAGGCCTACGCTTGCGATTACCTGCTACTGCCGCTTTGGCCCCATCTCCAATTACGGATCTCCGGCATATCTTGGCCGTTCTTATCGATGTATTGCTTGTGCTCGATCAGCTTGTCTTGCAGCTGCTGCGTGAGATAGACCCCCTTGCTGCCCGTTTGCGGCAGGCGACGAATGGCGTCCATCGCGAGGTGGAATCGATCCATGTCGTTCATCACGGTCATATCGAATGGCGTGGTGATGGTGCCCTCTTCCTTATAGCCGCGAACGTGGATGTTGCTGTGGTTGGTGCGGCGATAGGTCAGCCGGTGGATCAGCCAGGGGTAGGCGTGGAAGGCGAAGATAACCGGCTTGTCCTTGGTGAAGAGTTCGTCGAAAATTTCGTCGCTCAATCCGTGCGGGTGTTCGGTCTGCGGCTGCAGCCTCATGAGATCGACGACGTTGACCACCCGGATTTTCAATTCCGGCAGATGCCTCCTCAGGATGGACACAGCAGCCAGCGTCTCGAGCGTTGGAACATCGCCGCAACAGGTCATGATCACATCGGGCTCACCGTCCTGGTCGTTGCTGGCCCATTGCCAGATGCCGATGCCCTGTGTGCAGTGCTTTATCGCCGCATCCATCGTCAGCCATTGCGGCGCCGGATGCTTGCCCGCGACCACGACGTTGACGTAATGACGGCTCTTCAGGCAGTGATCCATCACCGACAGCAGGCAATTAGCATCCGGCGGAAGGTAAACCCGGACGATTTCGGCCTTCTTGTTCACGACCTGGTCGATAAATCCGGGGTCCTGGTGGGTAAAGCCATTATGATCCTGACGCCAGACATGGGAGGCCAGCAAATAATTCAGCGAGGCGATCTTCTGCCGCCAGGGCAGCTGGGAAGTAACCTTCAACCACTTCGCGTGCTGGTTGAACATCGAATCGACGATATGGATGAACGCTTCGTAACAGTTGAAAAGCCCGTGCCGCCCGGTGAGCAGATAGCCCTCCAGCCATCCCTCGCACTGGTGCTCGCTGAGCATTTCCATGACGCGGCCCGATCTGGCGAGGAATTCGTCGTTCGGCAGCGTCGAGCCTTCCCATTGGCGTTCGGTCACTTCAAAGAGCGCTTCCAAGCCGTTAGAGAGCGTTTCGTCGGGGCCGAAGACGCGGAAATTCTGCGCGTTCAGTTTCGCCACATCGCGAAGAAATGGCCCGAGCACGTGCGTGTCGCCGATGCCCGGTGCGCCCGGTTCGGGAACGTTGACTGCATAGTCGCGGAAATCGGGCATCATTAAATCGCGAAGAAGGATGCCGCCATTGGCGTGAGGATTGGCACCCATTCGCCGTTCACCCTTGGGAACGAGCTCGGCCAGCTCCGGTTTCAGGCGCCCCTGTTCATCGAAGAGCTCCCCGGGCCGGTAGCTCCTCAGCCAGTCTTCCAAGAGTTTGAGGTGCCCCGGATGAGACGCGGGGCTGGAAATCGGCACCTGGTGCGCATGAAAAGTGCCCTCGATCTGCACGCCATCGACCGTCTTCGGCCCGGTCCAGCCCTTGGGTGAATTGAGGACGATCATCGGCCAGCGCGGACGCTCCGCGTTGCCGCGGGCGCGGGCGTTTTCCTGAATTGCCTTGATCTCCTCGATCACCGTGTCGAGCGTTGAGGCCATGGCTTCATGCATGAGTGCCGGCTCGTGACCCTCAACGAAGTAGGGCGTCCAGCCGTAGCCGCGAAGCAGCTGTTCCAACTCCTCCCGGGTGATGCGAGCCAGGATGGTTGGGTTGGCAATCTTGTAGCCGTTGAGATGGAGGATGGGCAGCACCGCGCCATCGGTGGCCGGATCCAGGAACTTGTTCGAATGCCATGCTGTGGCCAGCGGCCCGGTCTCCGCCTCGCCATCGCCCACGACGCAGGCCACGATGAGATCGGGATTGTCGAGCACCGCACCGAACGAGTGGCTGAGCGAATAGCCAAGCTCACCGCCCTCGTGGATCGAGCCGGGGGTTTCGGGCGATGCGTGGCTCGGGATTCCTCCCGGAAATGAAAATTGAATAAAGAGCTTCCGGAGCCCGGCTTCGTCCTGGCTGATATTCGGATAGACCTCGCTGTAAGTGCCCTCAAGGTAGGTGTTGGCCACAACTGCCGGGCCGCCATGGCCGGGGCCAGAGACATAAATCATGTCGAGGCCGTATTTCTTGATGACGCGGTTAAGATGGGCGTAGATGAAGTTCTGCCCGGGGGTCGTTCCCCAGTGACCGAGCAGCATATGCTTCACGTCCTCAAGCCTCAGCGGGCGCTTCAGCAGCGGATTATCATAAAGATAAATCTGGCCAACGGACAGATAGTTGGCTGCACGCCAATAGGCATCGATCTTGCTGAGCAGTTCCGGCGTGAGGGTTTTCGTTTTCATGTCTTGGTCTCATCGCTCAAGTTTCTTGAATGACGCCGGGATGGACGGCGCGGGCGGCGGCGATCGAGATAGCAAAACTGCTTGGCCGGCTTACAGTTCCGGCCCCGCCAGGTGCGCGGTCGTCGCCTCTGCTTTAGTCTCAGCGGCTGCCGCAAGCAATAGCACCCCCGATGCCGGCGAGCTTGACGGCGAGCGTGAAGCTGCGTTTTGTTAATGGCGCCTTTCATTTGCCGGCCGGATTGCGGCTACGCTTAGTAAAGAATAACGCCCTTGGCGTTTCCGGATGACGAAAGGGGCTGGAACCGTTACAAGCCGCGGCGTATTGCGTCCCCCAAGGAACAGAAAAATGTCAGACGCCGATCGCCTCACCGGGCTGCACCCCGAAACGCTTCTCATCCAGGGCGGAAGCTTGCGTTCTTCCTTCGGCGAGACGTCCGAGGCTTTGTTTCTCAATTCCGGCTTCGTCTACGACAGCGCGGAGGAGGCCGAAGCGCGCTTCAAGGGCGAGGCGGAGGGCTATGTCTATAGCCGCTACGGCAATCCGACCAACACCATGTTCGAGACGCGCATGGCGCTCTTGGAAGGCGCTGAAGCTGCGCGCGGGACCGCAACGGGCATGGCGGCGGTCACGTCGGCGCTTTTGGGCTGTTTGAAGGCCGGCGATCATGTGGTTGCGGGCCGGGCAATGTTCGGCGCCTGCCGTTATGTGATAGAGGAATTTCTGCCGCGGTTTGGCGTATCGTCCACGCTCGTCGACGGGCGAGATCTCGCGGCGTGGCGCAGCGCCGTGCGGGCTGATACGCGCGTGCTGTTCTGCGAAAGCCCGGCCAACCCGTTGCTCGAGCTTACCGATCTTGCTGGGGTTGCTGCGATTGCGAAGGATGCGGGCGCGTTCTTCATGGTCGATAATGTCTTTGCGACGCCCATGCTGCAAAAACCGCTTCAGCACGGCGCGGACGTGGTCATTTATTCGGCCACGAAGCACATCGACGGTCAGGGTCGCTGCCTTGGCGGGGTGATCTGCTCAAGCGCCGATTTCGTCGAAAAGCATCTGAAGGATTTCCTGCGCCAGACCGGCCCGTCGCTCAGTCCGTTCAACGCCTGGGTGCTGTTCAAGGGGCTCGAAACCCTGCCATTGCGCGTTGCCCAGCAAACCGCAAACGCGGCCAAAATCGCCGATTATCTGGCCGGTCGGCCGGAGATGGAAAGCGTGGTTTATCCAGGCCGGTCCGATCACCCGCAAGCCGCGATCGCCGCCAAACAAATGGCCGGCGGCGGGCCGCTCGTTGCATTCCGGCTCACCGGAGACAAACGGGCCGCGTTTCGTTTCATGAACGCGCTTCGGCTCATCAAGATATCCAACAATCTCGGCGACGCGAAAAGCCTGATTGCGCATCCAGCGACGACGACGCATCAGCGGCTCACCGATGAAGCACGAGCCGAGCTTGGCATCACGCCCGCCACGTTGCGGCTGTCGGTTGGCCTTGAGCACGCGGACGACCTCATCGCCGACCTCGGCCGCGCGCTGGATCGCGCCAAGACCGCCTAGCCCAGGAACGCCGCCTTGGCCACATTCTACACCATCGGCCATTCCACCCGCTCCATAGAGGCGTTCATCGGCCTTCTCGAAGCGGCGCGCGTGCAGCTCGCCATCGACGTGCGAACCATCCCGAAATCGCGGTACAATCCGCAGTTCAACACCGAGGCTATCGCGCCGGCTCTGCAAACCGCAGGGATCGGCTACAGGCACATGCCGGCGCTTGGCGGCTTGCGTCACGCAAAGAAAGGCGCCGGCCCCTCGCCGAACGGCTTTTGGGACAATGAAAACTTCCGCAATTACGCGGATTACGCCGCGACCGGGGAATTCCGGCTCGGCCTGGGCGAGCTGCGCGCGCTTGGGGGGGTGCAGATTTGCGCAATCTTCTGCGCGGAGGCTCTCTGGTGGCAATGCCACCGGCGCATCATCACCGATTACCTTCTGGCGGCAGGCGACACGGTGAACCACATCATGGGCGGCGGCCACCAGGAGCCGGCGCGCATGACGGAAGCAGCCGTGACCGGCGCCGATGGCGCCATAACCTACCCTCCCGCTCAGGGCTTGTTGCTCTGATCGCGCGCCGGCCGCAAGCCCTGTTGCAAAGCGCGCGCCGAATGCTATTGTGATTTCCACGCGGGTGTAGCTCAGCCGGTAGAGCATCAGCTTCCCAAGCTGAGGGTCGCGAGTTCGAACCTCGTCGCCCGCTCCATTAATATGAGGGGATCAGCCCTTCGAATAAACCGGAACATCAGCGGCCGGTTTTACAAACCGCGCCGAACGCATTCACAAATACCGTTTAGCGCCTCTGGCGCGAACCCTTCAGCCACTAAACCGAAAGTGCTGGAAAATTGTAGTGCTGCGTGGAAAACGCTCACCGGAAGAAAGAAGTTTGATGCATGCTCGGGGAGCCTCCGGCATAGTGCACCTCTGAACCGGTTTTGGAGGATTCTTGGTGAGGGTGGTTGGGCCTGCTTTGATTTCGCTTTTGCTTTTTTGCGCCACACAGAGCAAGGCTGAGTCGTACTTTAAACCCGGGGAGGGCTTCAAGGATTGTCCTGAGTGCCCCGAGATGATTGCAGTGCCAGCGGGCAGCTTCATTATGGGCTCGCGCGTAGGTGAGCCAGGACACGACGCCAGTGAAGAGCCGCAACACAAAGTAACAATCGCCAAGCCCTTTGCGGTGGGCCGGTCGCCGGTCACATTCGCGGAGTGGGACGCCTGTGTAAAGGGCAAAGGATGCGGAGGCTATACGCCGGACGATAATGGCTGGGGCCGCGGCGACAGACCGGTCATCAATGTCAGCTGGAATGACGCTATGGCCTACATTAGCTGGCTCTCGCGGAAGTCTGGCAGACCTTACCGGCTTCTTTCCGAGCCGGAACGGGAATATGTCACGCGCGCGGGCAGCGCGACATCATTTTGGTGGGGCGCCGCGATCACCACGGACCAAGCGAATTACAACGGCGCTCACGACCGCGCCGGTAGCAGCCAGAAAGCCGAAAACCGGGCGAAGACGGTTCCGGTATGGTCCTTTCAGCCCAATGCCTGGGGTCTCTACCAGGTCCACGGCAACATTTGGGAATGGGTAGCGGATTGCTGGCATGGTAATTACAAAGGTGCTCCCTCCGATGGGTCCGCGTGGACCGGGGAAGCTTCTTGCAGCCGCCATGCCGTCCGCGGCGGCGCATGGGACAGGATTCCGCAAACTCTCACTTCGGCCTACCGGATGAGCTTCAGCACTTCGTACCGCTTCAACGCGATCGGGTTCAGGGTAGCCAAATCCGAGACGCGCGGAGTGTTTGCCGCGGCGCGTGCCGCGCCAGCGGCTTCGCAAGCGCAAGCGGCGGGACCGGGAAGCGGAGGGCCAACGGTCAGCCTTGCGTCTTCACCGATGCCGGTTGAGCGGCAAGGTGAGGTTGACGGCTGGACGAAGCCTGATGACGGAAAGCTCGTCCTTTGGGGATGGGGACTCTGGCAGCCCGAAACGGGCTCCAAAATGATGGTGAACACGAATTTGCCCGTCGAGAGCATGACGATCAAGACTGTCGCGAGACCCGATGTGGTTAAAGTGGTCGGGAACCCATACTTGGCCAATTCAGGCTTCGAGTTGACCGTTCAATTGGACAGAGCCAAACCGAAGCCCAAAATTGCGGAAGTATGCCTATGGACAGAAGACGCTAGATTTGGCGGGCGAAGGCTTAATAATGTGGCTTTGTGTTCCACACATTGACGGGCTGCGCGACCTCTTAGCGCCCGCCAGCAAACGGCCGGAACCATCCCGGTTCCGGCTAAACAAAAAACGAAAGAAGGTTTACGGCTAAACGCTGCACCTATAGAGTTCCGGCCTATAGCTGGTCAGCGTTTGGAGATACTTGTTTGCCTCTGCATAGTGGGGACCCCGCAAGGAACCGGGCCAATATCGCCGGCGGATCCGTTCAGCGCCTCTTTTCGATCCAGGTCATGCGCGGCCTTGCCGCTTTCAGTGTGGTCGTGTTCCACGCCGCACACTATCAGCGGGCGATTCATGGCGATGCGTCTTTTTTAGTCTGGTTCAAGTGGGGCGGTGGTTTAGGCGTTACGGCGTTCTTCGTGATTTCGGGGTTTTTGATGGCCTCCCTCGCAAGGTCAAGCTCCGCTTCCACGTTTGCCTTGCACCGGCTTACGCGGATTTACCCGGTTTACTGGATCGCGGTCTTGCTCGCCGCTTCGGCCTGCTTTCTGGCCTGGTATCCCCTCCGGCATGACGCGGATTATCTACCCGATCTGTTCGGCATGCTCACCCGCGACGGGACGACTGGATTTTTTACGAGGTCGATTTTAGTGCCGGCGAGGTTCAGCGACACGCCGCTAGGTGTCGAGTGGACCCTTTCCTACGAGCTCGCATTCTATGCCGCGTTAACGCTAATTGTCGCCGTTGGTCTCAGCTCCCGGCTTCTGTATGTAGCCGTAGTCTGGTTAATTGCCATAATCGCCGCCTCCGTGATCGCGCCCGGCATACACAACAATTATGTTTTTCCTAGCCCGGCGACGATCTTCTTCACGAGTTCAAACTACGGGTTTATTTTTGGAATATTCGTCTACGCGGCCTACGCTCGATTTCCTGGCCGTTTTGCTCTTCCGGCCCTATTCCTTGGCACGGCGCTGGTCTACCAGGTTCTAACCGCCGGTTATTCCTATGGAATGATACAGTTTTCCCTTGGGATAGCGCTGTTCATCTTCGCAGCCGTTCAGGCCGAAGCGGGACCGATGCAAATGTTTCGCGGCTCCTGGTTCGCCCTAGTCCGCAAGCTCGGTGATTGGAGCTACGCGCTTTACCTCTGCCACGTAACCACGATGGTTCTCGCCCTCAAATTCCTTGGCCATGCCTTTTCGAGTCCGGTCACGTTCATTGCGATCGTGCTGGCTGCCGTGCTGGTCAGTGCCCCGCTCGGTGAACTCGACATTTGGCTCTATCGCCGCCTGAAACGCGCGATCACTTATAAAAAGTCTGCGCTTAGAGAGCCGCGTCTTGATACCATAGCTGCGGCGCACGCACTTACTCAAGGGGCAATCACTCAAGCGGCGATGCCGGCGAGTTCCTCTGATCTGCGGCAGATAAAGGGCTGAAATGCAGTAAAGCTGACAGCCCGCCTTCTGAGATGGCAACGACTTCGATCATGCCGTCCAGGTTGAGTCCGCTAACCGAATGAACACATTCCCACCCCGAATTGAAATATTTCTCATTTCCCAATACCTTAGCCACGTCAGGGCGGGGTAAGTCCGGCTTGCACGACATAATAGTGCTTCCGCCGATGGAGACCCCAACAGCCTCGAGGCCTACGCCATCATTGGGGTTGCCGGCCCATCCACCGATCCTTAGCTCGCCAGTTTCAGAGATTTTAAACCAATCGACATAGCCCACTGGCGGTTGCACGTAGTGAAAATCGCGAAATGTTTCATCGGAGTTTTTCGGCACGATGTACACATCCTGCGCTCCACACAGTGCGCGTACCAGGCGCCTATAGGGCCAGCTTGAGCTGGTGATCGTGTTAATTGCAAGCTGGACAAAGCCCTCAGTAACATAAGTCTCACCGTATTCCTTTTTACTCAGCGTTCGAGACTCGCTGGCCTCCAAAAACAGTATTCCAGGTGGCGGGATTTCTCGACCACCAGCCAATGCCTCATCGTGCAAACTGAACACCAAAACTCCCCTTGGAGCCAGCATCTCGAACAAGCGCCTAAGCCAGTTCATGAATCGCTCTTGCGGCAGGTGCGTGAACAAAGAAGCAACGAATATCATGTCGAATTTTTCGTCGCAGTACAACGAAGACGGATTGTGACAGGAGACAAAACCATTAACTTTGAAAGTTTCTTTCTGAAAAGTTACCGCATCTGCATATATATCCGAAACCCACACGTTAGATGGCGGAACGTCCTGCACAAGAAAGCGCGTGGATCTGCCATACCCCGAGGCAAAATCTAGGAACTTAATAGTATCCTTGCGGCCAAATCGCCAGTTCAACAATTGCTGGATGGTTGCATTAATATCTGCGCCCTGCCTTAAATACACGGCCTTGGCAAGGCCGCTGCTTGTAATTTTTGCAAGCGCTGTTAAGTACATTTCATCGCCGGCGTGGATTGAGGTGCTTATATTAAACATTTTGTACCGCTTTTGGGCGTCAGGATCTCTTCCGATTTTGGACGCGCCGTTGATTGATAAGCTCTAGCGAATTCTCCGTTAATGAGCCCTTTATTCCAAGAAATTTATCGCGTTTCTGTATAGGAGCTCATAAAAGAAAGCTTCTTCCTCAATGCGAGTCAGAGTGGGGATTTTCTCTTGCCATAATTGCAGTTGCTTCCTTTGTTTCGCTGTGTTTTCTATTGCGTCGCTCCAGGCCCTAACATCGCCCGCCTTTGCAACTAACCCGCACCCTAGGGACCCAACGACTTCGGGGGGGTGCCCTAAATCCGAGACAATGGCCGGAAGCCCGGCTGCAAACCCCTCATGAAGAACAAGACAGAATGTTTCTGGCCAATTAGATGGGATGCACAATACGTCAAACTCCGCTAAAACATCAGGAACCTCGCTGGCGGGTACGGGACCTCTTAGGATTATTCTTCGATCGTTTTCGGAAGCACGTTTGACGCTGTCTTCGATTTCAATGTTACCGTAGGCTGGTCCGGCGATGACGAGCTTGGTTCCAGGAACATTTGCGTGGATGAAGGCGCGCAAAAGGACGTCAACGCCTTTCTCCTTTGATACGGTTCCTAAATATCCAAAAACCATCTCATCCGAATCGCCGTTATAGATTTTCTTAGAAAACTTGAGGAAATCCGTTCCATGGGCCATCACACGAATCCCTATATTGGGGAACTCGCGGACGAAGATGTCTCTGATGAAGTTAGAACAAGTTACTCGCACCGCGGCCCCCTCTAGCAAATCGCGTAAGAAGGCCTGTCTAATTGTATCACTTTTTTCCGGGATGTTGCAGTCAAGTTCGCAATGATAACCGCGAAGCGAGCCATGACATTGCTCTCCCGAGGGGAGAATATAATTTATACGATGGCAAATAGTAAAAAAGTCGGTCAAAGTCACCACATACGGAATATTTAGCTCCCTCATAACTAACGCCACTGAAATCATTCTAAATAAATGCACTATGTGACATACATCAACATTATGCCTGGCGATGAATTGTCGCAATGCATATGCGGGTTCGGCGTGAACCTCTGGCGTAAAGCCATACGGGTCAGAAACTAACGCCTCGGGAATAGCATATACGGGCACGCCGTTTACTGATGTCCAACGCAAGCCCTCGGGAGTTATTCCGCGCCAAGATGCCAATTCATGCATCGAGCACGTGAGCACAATTACTGAGTGACCACTTCGTTGGGCCGCTTTAGCCAAGCGATAAGTAACGGTTTCTGTGCCAGATGCGTACTCAGGCATAAACTGATGAAGGACGAAAAGTATTTTCATCAAATACCTGCCATCATTATTAGCTTCAATTCGTCGCGAAAACTCATAAAATGGCAATCCCCGGTTTGATCGTAAGGTTGAAGATAGCAAAAGGCAAGTTGTGCGCCGGCAGTCATCACTAATGTTTTCTGGATAGCATTATTAATCTCTAGCGCGACTGTTTCATCGAGAATGGGATAGGTAGAGCTGACGAAGGGTAGGAGAGCTGAAATCCGGTCGATGAACATCGTTTTGGTTTGTTTGATGCTTTTAGCTGAAGTCTCATCAATCTTGTAATGCAGTTCTTTGGCTAATTGACCGGCCTTTCGAAGCCACGCTTCTATGCGCGGATGCCTCAATTCCACGGAAGTGTCGAGGGTATCCAGATCATGAGGTATCGCTATTTTCTCCACGTCCGCTATAAAGTTTTTCAACGCCACGGCCGTAGGTAAAAAGTCTGACGCTTTAATCGGTCTCAGTTTCCGCTGAAGCGTCGTGTAACCCAGCAGAGAACCGACGATGCAGTTTTGCGGCGGTGCGGCGAAGTCGGAGAATATTTCAGTCAGGAACATCACATCTACAAATGACCGCCTCAGGTAGTAGTGGGGTGCGCGAAAATGGGAGTGGATTACTCTTATCGAAGATAGCATCCCGACTTGATATCCGTCACGTATCAGCCTGATGCCTAGAGTCAGGTCTTCGGCGTAACTACCAATATATCTGTATTTCCTGAACAGGTCACGAGGAATAGCGCAAGCTATGTCACTTAGTTGCCCTTGCTTGCGCAAATTGAGGTTGTCCTCTGCAATAAAGCGGCCAACACGATCGCTCTCACTGCAGCCGATAAAATCATAGTGTGTCTTCAACAGACAATCATAAAACAACTCTGAGTCTGTCCTCGGGTATTCCGCACAGGATACCGCTGATACACGGACATCCTCGGATAGGGGCCGCAACAAACATCTGGCGAGACCGTAAAGCCAATGGTCGCCTATGGGATAAGCATCCTGAACCATAAACACCAGAATATCGCCGCTCGCGTTCTCGGCCCCTAAGTTTCTGGAGTGACTGTGAGAAAACTCGCTTTGTTTAATGCGTATCACCTTGCATCCAAGATTGGAGCAAGTCTCCGCAGTGCCATCCCGTGATTCGGAGTCCACAATCACAACTTCGATCGATTTCATCCCCTTTTGACGGAAGAGTTTTTCGATAAGGGGGCGGAGTTCAGGTCCTGCATTGTAGGCCGGTATTACGACAGAAACGGAAATATCCAACGGCGGTAGGACTGCCAGATCCATGTCGGGGTGGGTTGTTATGTAGCGATAACAACCGAGGGCTGCATCGGCAGGCCGCACCTTCTGCAAACCAAGCCGGGCAGGCGAAGCTTTTTCCTCCGCATGCTTCTGCTGGGGTTCTTCCCCACGCGTCTGCTGGGAGGGGGGAGCCGCTTCGCTTACGGTGTGATGCAATGGCAAATCGGGGGACACTCGCCTTGCTTCTCGGTTCCCATACAAGATGTAATGCAAGAGCGGGTTTGCCCCGGCAGCGGCGACGTCGCTATTGATTTGCAGATAAGCTTCGCTATCGAAGAGTGGGCCCGGCGCTCGCGCCTCTTTCCCGCCGTGCCGAAGGTAATGGAGGACAGGGTCGAGCTTGGCATTGGCCACGTCCGGATTGTTGGCCAGGTACCATTCCTCGTCGAACAATGGTGAAGCAGCGATAGCCTGATAGCGGCGCGCGAGCCGGTTCCATTTTCCTCTTGGTATTACGCGCCCGACTATGCGCCGGTGAAGGCTGTGAAGTTTCGCCAGCAGCCGGCCGTCGCGATCTGCCCATTTGAGGCGTGCCAGCTTGTTGACATACTCCTCGCTCCGACCGCGCATTTCGCTTAAGAGCGCATTGTATTCATTTGCCGCTTTAAGGCTCTCCTCTTCGCGAAGTGCACGCTCCGATGTCAGCTGTTGTTCCAATCTATTGCTGACCCGGCTCAGCTCTGCCGCATGAGCTTCTTTGAGGGCGCTCATTTCCTTCCGGGCATTTTCCAGGCCGGCCCCCCCAACCGCGATAAGCTCACTTTCCCGGCTGTACAGCTTTGCCGCATGTGCTTCTTTAAAGGCGCTTATCTCCTTCCGGGCATTTTCCAGGTCCGCCTCTCGAGCCGCGATAAGCTCACTTTCCCGGCGACACAGCTCTGCCGCATGGGCTTCTTTAAGGGCGCTCATCTCCTTACCGGCATTTTCCAAGTCCGACTCCCGAGCCGCAGTGAACTCACTTTCCCGGCGATGCAACTCTGCCATGTGAGCTTTCTTTAGCGCGCGCATCTCTCTCCCGGCATGTCGAAGCCGCAGCTTTGCTGCAGCGCGCTCTCGTGAAAGCTCTTCCGCTTGTGCCTCACGAAGCGCAAGCGTCTTCTGATGAACCGAATTAACCTCTTCCTTCATACGGTGCAGTTCCACCTCATGGGCTTCCTTTAGCGCGCCAATCTCGTCACGCGCATTTTCCAACTGAACCTCCAAGCTACGGCGCTCGCGCAAACGTTCCGCTTCCTGCGTTGCACGAAACGCTAGGGCTTCCTCACGAGCTAGGTTGAGTTCACCCTCCAGCCGGCCCAGCTCTGTCCCAATTTCTTCGGTATACCTCTGCTTCTCGCCGGCAAACTCAAGCTTCAGGTGCTCTATCTCAGCATTGAGAGCATTCGCAAGTTGCTCTTTCTCCCCCAGCGAACGCGCCCGATGAGCTTGCAGTTCAACATGGAATTGCTGCGCTAAGCTTTGCTGTTGAGTTTCAGCAGCTGCTGTAAGCATCAAATTGCCATACCGTAAAGCAACGCGATGGCCAAGATTTGCGTAAGTCTCGCGGATCAAGAGAGCGGCTGAGTCATCTTGAGCTCCACGGAAGAATTGTTGGAGTTCGCCGCATTGATCGCCGCCATAGCCTAGAACGCCTAATCCATGACCATGGAAGAACTCGAAGGCCGGATAATGCTCCTTGATTTCCGCCCAGAGCTGATAGACGCCAAAGTGTCTCTCCCTCACATTGGTGTCATGGAAAATCACCACGCTCTTGGCAGACAATTTTGGCCGCCAGCATTCAAAGTCATGCTTGATGTCTTCATAGAAATGACGGCCGTCGATATGAAGTAAATCGATCGAACCATCCTCGAAATGCGTCAGAGCCTCGTCGAACGTGGAACGGATGAGGCGGGAAAATGAGCGGTAACGTTCCTGGTAATTGCTCAGCTTCTGAAAAACGTCTTCGTTATAGAACCCGGCGTGCTCGTCGCCCTTCCAGGTATCGACAGCGTACGCTCTGGCGTTCAAGCCAAGCCGCTCAATTGCGTGGCAAAAGCAGCAATAAGAGAATCCGTGATGCGTTCCTAATTCTGCCAAAACCCGCGGCCTTTGGGCTTCCATCAGCCAGAAAGCAAAAGGCGCGTGCTCATGCCACGCAGAGTCGACCATGAAGTCTGGCAACCAGAAGCTGCTTGCGGAAATGAACTTCATTTAAAACCCACTTCCATATTTGCCTTAACGCCCCTTGTGCCAGTTCCTCCACGGGCAACCTCGATGCTGATCTGATAGGAGCTGCCCACACGGTCACAAGGCATAACCCAAGCTTCACCTGCCGCAGGCTCGGCTTCAATTGAGTGATGTCGCAGGCATTTATGGCTTTCGTAATCTTTGAACATGGAAGGCCTAATTCTGTTAACCTGCCTCGTTGGCCAGCCCGCCATCTTGAACGCGATTTGACTGCAACGTGCCCAAGCGTTCAGCCTTGTAACCGCGATCCAGCACCGCCTGCCACCAAGCGCGATTGTTGAGATACCAGGCTACAGTGTCCTCAAGCCCCGCTTCGAAACTCTTGGCCGGACGCCAGCGCAGCTCAGCCTGAATTTTGGAGGCGTCGATGGCGTAGCGGCGGTCGTGACCTGGGCGGTCGCTTACGAATGTAATAAGGCTTCGGCGGGACATCCCTCGCACTGGCGACAATCGATCGAGCAGATCGCAAATGGCTTCGACGACTTGGAGGTTTGTCCGCTCGTTTTGTCCGCCTATGTTGTAGGTTTCACCCAGCTTTCCTTCGCGCATGACGAGGAGGAGCGCGCGGGCATGATCTTCAACAAAAAGCCAGTCCCGGACATTCTGGCCGTCGCCATAGACGGGAAGCTGTTCGCCTGCGAGCGCCTTGATGATTGTGTGGGGAATAAGCTTTTCCGGAAAATGATACGGCCCATAGTTGTTCGAGCAGTTCGTTATAAGGGTGGGCAAACCATAAGTATGTTGCCACGCCTGAACCAGATGATCGGATGCGGCCTTGCTGGCGGAGTAAGGCGAATTGGGCCGGTAGGGGCTGTCTTCATAGAATGCACCAGTTGGACCCAGCGAACCGAAGACTTCGTCCGTAGAAACATGCAAGAAGGCAAAGCGGGTGGCACAGTTTGAAGGAAGCTCACGCCAATATCGCAGAGCTTCCTGCAGGAGCGTGAACGTTCCAATGACGTTTGTAGTTATGAATTCCTGCGGCCCTTCGATCGAGCGGTCGACATGACTTTCGGCCGCAAGGTGCATTACGGCGTCAGGGGTAAACTCCTCGAATACTCCGCGCATCGCCGTAGCATCGCCGATATCGGCCTTCACAAAGCGGTATCTGGGGTTCCCGTCCGCCCCAGGGATCGAGGCTAGGTTGGCGGCATAGGTCAACTTGTCGATGTTCAAAACCCGATAATCCGTCTCCGCCAGCAGAAGCCGTATCAGGGCCGATCCAATAAAGCCGCAACCTCCTGTGACCACGATGCGCTTTGCGGTCATGTCAGCCACCCTGCGAAAGCGGGGCTTTATCCGCAGAAAAAAGCTCCGGAGCCATTTGCGGCAGCGCAAGAAGATAACGCCCGTAGCTACTTTTTTCGCAACGCCGGACGGCATCGAAAAAGGCCTCAGGCGTGATATATCCCAAACGCAGGGCGATTTCTTCCGGGCAGCAGATCTTGAGGCCCTGGCGGTTTTCGATGACCTGGACGAATTGGCTAGCCTCGATCAGAGACTCGTGGGTGCCCGTGTCGAGCCAGGCAAAGCCGCGGCCCATAATCTCGACGTGAAGCTCGCCATCGCGCATATAGGCAGCGTTGACATCGGTGATTTCGAGCTCGCCGCGCGCGGAAGGCCGGAGCGATTTTGCGATCTCGATCACTCGGTTGTCGTAAAAATAAAGGCCTGTGACGGCCAAGCTTGACTTTGGGCTTGCCGGTTTCTCTTCGATCGAAACCGCTTGCCCGGTTTGGTTGAGCTCGATCACGCCGTAGCGCTCAGGGTCGCGCACTCGATAGCCAAAAACTGTTGCGCCGCGCCGGCCGCCGGCTGCTCGCAAGAGAAGTTCAGGCAAGCCGTGCCCGTAGAAGATGTTGTCGCCGAGAATGAGACAGGCCGGCTCGCTGCCGAGGAAGCGCTCTGCAATAAGGAAGGCTTGGGCAAGCCCGCCAGGATTGGGCTGCTCCGCATAAGAGATATCAAGCCCGAACTGGGAGCCATCCTCAAGCAGCTGCTTGAACGCCGGAAGATCCCTTGGCGTTGAGATGAGCAAGATCTCATGTATTCCGGCAAGCATAAGCGTGCTCAGCGGATAATAGATCATGGGCTTGTCGAAAACCGGGAGCAGCTGCTTCGAAACCGCCATCGTGCTGGGATAAAGTCTTGTCCCGCTTCCTCCCGCGAGGATAATTCCCTTCATTACGCACACTCACCGGCAACCGCCACCTGCAACCCGGCTATAATAAAAAAAAGGATGTTGCAAGGCGAAACGCCCGCGGCTAAGCCGTTTTTCGCGAAGGGGTAAATATCTGCCGCTTGGGAGACACGATGCGTACTACCGAAGGACGTCTGAGCGGTATCAAAATTATAGAGCCGGCACTATTTGCGGACGCCCGAGGGTATTTTCTCGAAACGTTCAACAGTGGGACGTACCGTCAGGCCGGCATTGGCAGCGATTTCGTGCAGGACAATTTGTCTGTTTCCCGTCGCGGCGTCCTGCGCGGCCTGCATCTGCAGAACCCTGCGCAGCAGGGCAAACTTGTCATGGCGATGGCCGGGGATGTCGTGGATGTTGCTGTCGACGTTCGCCTCGGGAGTCCAACTTTCGGCGAATATGAAAGCTTCGCTCTGGATGGCAGCACGCATCGCCAGCTTTGGATTCCGCGCGGTTTTGCTCATGGCTTTATTGTGCTGTCGGACGAAGCCACATTTCTATATAAATGCGACGCCCCTTATGATCGCGGCAGCGAGATCGGCATTCGCTGGAACGATCCCGATATTGCTATCGATTGGGGTGTGAAGGAGCCGATCCTCTCGGATAAAGATGCGACGGCCCCTCTACTCCGGGAATTGACCGATAAGCTTCCAAGGTTTGAAGGTTAGAGCCGATGCGCATCCTCATCACGGGCGCGTCAGGACAACTGGGCCAAGCACTTGCGCAGAAGCTCGCGCCAGTAGCGGAGTTGAGCCTCGCGACAAGGCAGGAAATCGATCTGTCGAAACCTGAAACGATCGCCGAAAAGCTTGACTGGATAAGCCCGGAATTGATCGTCAACGCCGCGGCGTACACCGCCGTCGACAGGGCCGAGGATGAGGCGGGACTTGCGTTCACGGTCAATGCGGCAGCTGTCGGGGTGTTAGGCGATTGGGTAGCCCGTAAAGGCGTGCCGCTCATTCATTTTTCTACCGACTACGTTTTCGACGGAAAGGCCAGCGAGCCATACTGCGAGCAGCAACCGGTTAATCCCCTGTCCGTCTACGGGAAGAGCAAGGCTGAAGGCGAACGCCTTCTTTTTGAATCTGCTGCCCCTTGCCTCGTCGTCAGGACCGCCTGGGTTTACGCGCCGGCTGGGAAGAATTTCCTGAGAACGATTGCGAGGCTTGCATGCGAGAGGGAGGAACTTGCCGTGGTCGGCGATCAGGTGGGGACGCCCACCGCATCCTTCCAGATTGCTGAGTTCGTCCACCATATCGTCAGCGAGGGGCCGGCATCCTGCGCAGGGCTTTTTGAAAAGTCTTCGCGATTGGTGCATTTCACTGCAGCTGGTTGGACTACCTGGCACGGCTTTGCGAGCGCAATCGTGGCCGGAATGCAGCGCCGCGGCATCGCGGTCAAGGCGTCGAAGGTAAGAGACATTCCAAACTCCGATTACCCGACCCGGACAACGCGGCCCCAATTTTCGCGATTGTCGCTTAAACGGCTGGACCAGGTTTTTGACTTTCATCCGGATTCGTGGGAACGCGCGCTGGACAAGGTTTTGGATGAGATGTTTCAGGTCTAGGGCGCACCAGGATTTCGATGTCCATCGGTTTCGTAATTGTGACCTACAACAGTGAAAGCGTGCTGCCCGCATGCTTGAAAAGCATACCTTCCGGCTACGAAGCTGTTGTGGTTGATAATGCGAGCAAGGATAAGTCCGCTCAAATCGCGCGTTCGCTAGGGGCGCGCGTTATCGTCAATAAAACAAATATCGGGTTTGGCGCCGCATGCAACCGCGGCGCGAAACTCCTTTCGGCTTCCCATGTTTTCTTCTTGAATCCGGACGCGATTCTGTTGGAGGGGGCAGTATCAGAAATCGAAAAGGCAATAGGGCGCTATCCGGACGCAGGAGGGTTCGGACCTGCAATCGCAATTCCCGGCAAAAGACAAAAATTCCGCAGCACCTCCTATCCGCAATATCAAGGCCGGCCAAATGAAGGAGACGTCCCGCCTGCCGGCACCGCCGAGGTTGACTTCCTCGACGGCGCCGCCCTTATTTGCGACCTTGAGCTTTTTCTTAAAATTGGCGGCTTCGATGAAGGCCTCTTTCTATACTATGACGACGACGATCTTTGCTTCAGACTCAGGTCACAAAACAGAACACTGATATATGTCGCCACAGCCAATGTGATGCACCATCGGAATAGATCGTCCGGAAATGGTATCTATCTCGATTATTTTCGCTCTTACCATGCTGCAAGGTCGAGAATATTTATAAGCAATAAATATACTTTGCCGCTTGATGCTCATCGCGAAAGAAAACGCGCTATCATCGTTCTCTTGAGATCAATTGTTGCCTTGAACGTAAGAAAAGCCGCGAAGTGCTTGGGTACGCTAAATGCGTTGCGTCTAAATGAGCCTAAGTTCAAGGCCAGACCAAGCTGCAAATAGCAGCCCCTTTTTACCGGCTTGCGGGGCTGGCGCAGCCGCCCCCGGGGCCCACTCAGATACTTAGTTTGGTGCATCGCGCCCAAAAACGCAACCTTTGATTGCATCCACCGCAGCCGTCAAGTTGTAAAACAGCATCGGTAGCGGCCCAATTCTCGCGTTTCATACTTCTGAGATTGAAAGTCCCGATTAGAAACGCTAATCGATGAGGGCTTTGTGGGGGCGGCGATGCCAATTGCGTTTCATTCCTTTACGAATATCTCCCGGCCCGATTATAGCGATGCTCCGGCGCACCAAAATGGCGCGGCAGGCGATTTTCGCGACAGGCTTTTTCCAGCTGTCATCCGATCCTTGTACTCAAGATACGGCAGGCGTGAGTTCAAATCTCTTCGCCGTGAGATTCGTGGAAACCACGTGGCACGCCGCCTAAAAAAAGTGCCGCAAGCGTTCAATCCCAACGGCGGCTTCCACGTCATTGCGAACATCAAGGGCATCAATGGCCTGTCGCGCGCCTATCGCTACGAAATCGCGAAGCTAAGCGCATCGGGCGGCAATCTTCTGGCTTGCGCACCTGAAGCGGCATCGAACTTCCTCATCCTTGGGCAACCCAAAGATTATCGAAGATTGCTAGCCGCGCCTCCGAAAGCGTTCCGCGAGGGCTACCGCATAGGACTTTTGGTGACCGAGTTTGATGCTCCCCCGCAGGACTGGCAGTTCGCGTTCGATATTCTTCATGAAATTTGGACGCCATCGTCCTTCAGTGCAAAAGCGATCCGGCGTGCCAGCGGCCTTCCCGTGGAAGTGGTTCCGCACGCAATTTCGATACCCAATGTCCTGCCAATGCAACGAAGCCTTTTCGGCCTTGAGAGTAACCAGTTCCTCGGGATGGCCATCATGGACCTCTCAAGCTGCCCAGCCCGAAAAAATCCCTTGGCACATGTCAAAGCCTGGAAACTGGCCTTCGGCAATGACCGGTCTGCCCATCTCATAGTAAAGGTGAAGTTCTCTAAACATACGCGATTTGCCCGGAAGGAACTGATCGAGGAGATCGGAAGCGCCCAAAACATCTCCTTGATTGAAACCCTTTTTAGCGACCATGACATGTGTGCTTTTCAAAGAATGGCCGATGTATATCTCTCGCTGCACCGCGCCGAGGGGTATGGGCTCAACATCCACGAGATGCTGGAAATCGGTACGCCGGTGATCGCGACCGGCTGGTCAGGGAACATGGACTACATGCCCCATTATCCCAATGCAATCCCTGTACCCTTTGAGGTGGTACCTTATAGCGATCCAACCTTCCACTATCAGGGGGATGGCCTTTTCTGGGCGGAAGCCGACGTCGAAGCTGCCGCGAGCGCGTTGTGCAGCGCCAGAGAACGATGGGAGGGAGCGCGGGCTCGCCGTCTGCACCGGAGATCGGCGTTGCAAGCTCTTGCCGCGGCCTGAAGTTCGGATTCTCAAGCAATTCCAGGCACTGCGCTTTCAGACGCGGGTCGCCTCCGGATCAAGAGCCTTGACCATCGGGCACTTCAACTCTATGCCGCTTGCAGAGACTGCTCCGGAATGGGTCTGAAGCCATGATTACCGATAGACTATTCTCCGTATTCGGACTTTTAGCGGACAGCGATTTTCGTGTATTCTTATCCATCTTCAGAGCCTACTTTCCGCTCTATAAGTATAGATATGGAATCATCCTTGTACTCATAGTAATCTCTTCATATGCAACTGCAACCGCTGCCTGGCTCGTGCGCGATGTCGTCAACGACTTCTTCGTGAAGAAAGAGGGTGAATTCCTTATCCCTCTTTTCCTTGGGATCGTTGGGCTCTTCACTGCCAAAGGCGCATCCTCCTACTGGCAGGCTGTACTTTCGGCTCGCATAGCCAACGATATGGTGGCTCGTACGCAAGAGAGGATGTTTTCTCACATCCTGGCGCAACGCGTGCGCTTTTTTGAACGCTATACGTCCGATGATTTGACCATGCGGATCAACATGGGTGCGTCCTCCTTCGGGTTGATCCTCAATCAAGTCGTCCTGAATGGCGCGAGGGACGGAGCAACGGTCGTTGCCCTTCTTTCGGTGATGGTCACGCAAGACTTAACGCTGACGCTGATTTGCCTGCTCGCTGTACCGCTAGTTTTTCTCGGCATCACCCGGCTTCTTAAGCGAATAAAAGAGCTGATGCAGCAAGAGATGCGTTCCGTCGCAGAGTTGAATAAGCACATGCGTGAGGTCGTGCAGGGGATCAAGGTAATCAAAGCCTACAATCTCGAGCCCATTATCACCTCCGAGGTTAACGCCGTTATTGACAGCATCATGGACCGTTCGAACCGCGTGTCTGCGCTACAGACGGCTCCCGTCCCGATCATCGACACAATCGGCGGGGCGGGAATCGGTCTCACCATCCTTTATGCTGGATACCGCTCGATTTATGGCGCTTACGATCCCGGCACATTCCTTTCCTTTATCACAGCACTTTTGCTTGCCCTCGACCCTGCGCGGCGCTTGAGCCAGCTTCGCGTTTCGCTAAAGACCTCGCTCGTCGGCGTTGCACTTGTGCATGACTTGCTTGAAGACCGCGATCCCGACCAGGAGCCGCTTATCGCTCCGCAAGATGCGCCAGTTGCTCGCCCTGGACGGGGTTTGGCCATCGCGATGCGTGACGTGCGATTTGCCTATGCAGGCGGCGCGGATGTCCTCAAGAACTTCACGCTTGAAGTCCGGCCGGGCGAGACGGTCGCCCTGGTTGGGCCTTCTGGTGCCGGGAAGTCGACCGTCCTTTCGCTGCTCCTGCAATTTCATCGTCCGCAGTCAGGAGAAATCCTGATTGGCGGCATACCTGTCGATAGGTTCCAGGCGAATGAAGTGCGTAATCTGATTGCCTATGTTGGCCAATCCAACTTTATCTTCAGCGGCACCGTCCGGGATAATTTGACGTTGCGGCACCCCGGAGTGACGCAAGAAGCCATGGATACAGCCTGCAAGACGGTCGGGCTTAGCAGCTACATCGAGAGCTTGCCCAGTGGCTACGACACGGATGTCGGCGAACTCGGATCGCTAATTTCGGGCGGTCAGGCACAGCGTCTCAACATCGCGCGTGCCATCATCAAGGACGCGCCTATCCTCCTTTTCGATGAGGTAACATCGGCGCTGGACGCCGACAATGAGGAGCTCATCCGCGCTTATATGCAGTCTCAGGCCGGAAAAAAGACTATCATTGTTATTGCCCATCGTATTTCAACCGTTCGCCAGGCAGATGAGCTTGCCTTAATTGAGGACGGGAGAGTTAAGGCGACAGGCACACATCAGGATTTAATGGGAAATAACGCCTATTACGAGCGCATAGCAACGCTGCAGCTCGCCGGGTGAGCGCCGCTCTTTGAAGCGCCGCCTGAGCAGCTGGAGCCCCTAAAATCATTAACCGAGCCGCCTGTTCGTATGCTGAGATGTGAATTGCCGCCGGTTGCTATTTAGGCTAATATCCGATTAATTTGTATTTCAAGAGTTCCGAGGCTCATTATGGTGCTGTTAGTTAAAAGTGCCCGCGCGGCAACGCTTTCTGCATTGGCTCTGGCAACCGGCCTAGCATGGCTGCCGCAGACATCCTTCGCTCAAAATTTTGGCGGCTTCGCCGCTGGAATGATCGCCAGGGGTATGATGGGCGGGCGCCACGGGGGTGGCGGCTATCGCAGGCATCGCGGCGGCGGTGGCGGCGACTCTGACGATCAAGGCAGCAATCAGGGTTCGGACCGGGCGAAGCAGGAACAAGCAAATGCAAATGCAAATGCTGTAGCGGCTGAGGAAGCCACAAGGAAGGTTGACCTAAACGACAAAACGGAACGCCAGCGCAATGTGAAGGCCGCCATTAACGAGTTCATAGAGGTCTTGAAAGCGCAGCATAAACTCTTGGAAGCAAGCAACTCGAATATTCGCGGCGCATTCCGAGGGGGAATCAATCAATTAACCGAAGGCGAAATACGCCTTGCAGTAGATAAGGCCTATCAAGAGGGTCACCTGACCGATTTCGAGACGCTAGCAGGCGAGCTCTGGACGCGGGACCGACTTCAGGTGCAAATACTTGTAGAGGCTGAGAAGGGTATCTTGCCTTATTTCAAGGGCGTCGGCGCGAAGGGCCCTGATCTGAATAATTTGCAGGATGTGTTCAAGGAATTTGCGGAGTCAGTGTATGCCCGCGCGCTGGAACTCGCGGAAATTATCGGTGTGAGTCGCAGCTTCGATCATTTCATCCGGACCATTTACGAAAATAGCGATCAAGCGCCCATCGGGTTAGAAACTGTCGGCGCGGACGTCCGATATGAGCGTATGCTGACAAATGTTATCAACGACGTCGATAGATATTACTTTGCCGTCGAAAGCATCGAAAATCAGAGGACTTCAACGCTCACGGGAAGGCTCGCCCAGCAATTCAGTTTCCGGTTCAGAGCTCGGAGAGCCTTGTATGATTGCCTTGCCGCGAGCTATGTTTCTCTCATTACCGGTGGGGGCAGTGTCCCCTCGCCATTTATGAATGGCCCTAGTAAGGCTCAACCCGGCGGTCTTCTCCAAACAGGCCGGCAGGGCAACGCTATCCCCTCGAAAAATGGAGCTGCCACGGTGGTTGCCGCGTCAGCGGACACTCCTGAGAACGTGTGGAAGCGGACGCGCCAGCTGGTTGGCCAAACATGTAAGGAATTGACTCGGCCATTGGCCCAAAACGCAATGGGGGGCGGCCTAAAGCCAATTTCTGCCCGAACAGACCTGGCGGTTAATGCGGGAATGGCGGTGAACCGGTCGGAAGGCCAGTATCTCCAAATGCGGTCTGGCGAATAATAGTCCCCCGTACTGGCGGAGGCGCTTTTCGTGCCGCCGCCAAGGTGCCCCCTTCCTCCCCCTGCGCTGGCTCTCACCCTATCTTGAAACACGGTGCCCGGTATGTGCGTCTTTTCGAGTTATTCCGTTACTAAAAACCTCTTCATTCTCCTTGGCAGTATCTCTTTCCTTATTGGCTATCAGCCGGTTGAGGCAGTTGCGAAACAAAGGTACGCTTTTATAGTCGGCGTCGGGGACTATAATGATAAGAGCGGATTGGCCGATCTAGCAACACCGGTGAACGATGCGCAAGATGTAAAACTTGCCCTTGAAGGTTTGCCCCTGCCCTTTAATGTGGATATCCTCACCGATGATCAGGCGAAAGACAAGGAAACGTTCCAGAATGCTTTTAACGGCTTTCTAAGCCGCATCAATTCGGGAGATGAGGTCATCTTTTACTTTGCCGGTCACGGCTATAACACCGATAAAAAAAATTACTTTTTGCTCAGAACCGCAAAATCGGACTCTGCCTTTTTCAAAGACCTTACGCCTGCTGAGGCAAAGGAATTAGATACCAACGATAAGAAGACCAAGCGTTATTTGGAGTTTATAAAAAATGTGGCGTTATCCGAAGATGAGATTGAGAAGGCGATTGCGGACCGTAAACCCGAAACGACTATTCTGATCGCCGACGCTTCCCGCAGCAAGACAGACGGCTCGAAGGGCTCGGCTTTAGAGCCACAAGGGATTATCCTTCCGCCGCGCTCGACGACGGGAGCTTACCGTCTCTACAGCGCAAGTGAAGGGCAGATTTCGCTCGATAGCCCGGAACCGGTATACCGGAAGACCGGGGTAAAGGACTATCGCCCCTCCGATGAAAAATCGAAGCCGCGGCGAAACTCCCTTTTTGCCCGCGTACTTGTTTCGCAAATTCGAGTGCCCGGCCAGCCATTTTTGGTTATGGCGGAGCGAATTAAGACCAGGGTTCGCACTCAAGCCAAGGACCAGCTTTTTGACCAAATCCCTGATTACAACCAAGAGCGGCGGGATGAGGAGTATTTTTTATGGCCGGCCGATAGCGGAACAGAGCAAGAAGCCTTTTGCCAATGGGCCGATACCGAGTTACAGAATCTGCGCTTTGGAATATCGCTGGGAGCGCTTGGACGAGAATACCTTGAAAATAGTTTCGCGGCTTTGTCTCGCTGCGGACCTTTCGTAAGGCAGCAAATTCGTGTCCTGCGAACGATCGAAGCACAAGGCACCGGATCATTTGCAACTCAGGCAACCCAGGCTGTCGACGCTTCGAAGATCACCGACCCGCAGCAAATATGCGATGCAAAAGGATCGTCGCCTGTGGATGACGATCGCCAGCCGATATTTTCCGGGATCGACGTTCAAAGGCTAGCACTAACCGCGGCTTCAGGCGGGCCGAATTGAGACAGCAACGTGCTAGAGATCAAGTCGATTGTAGACGCCTGCGAACAAGCCGTAACGCGGCGTCCCCGTGTTGCCCGCTTTAAATTCAACGCTGCCCGGGCTAATTATGCGCTCGCCAGTGTCACAAGCGGACTTGAACGCACTGTCGCACTCAGAAGGGCGTCGAGCTTGAATCAGGAGGCGGTGGATCTTGGTTATCCCGCGGCCTACAATAATTTAGCGGTCATGATCCAAAATGGGGAACTTTATAAGGAGAACTCAAACTCTCCCGAGACACCAGATCGCGAAGCAGCAGCAAAACTTCTTCAACGGGGTGCCGATCTCGGGCACGTAGTCGCGCAGTATAATCTCGGCATGGCCTATCTTCGTGGCGATCTTGGATTTGGGAAAACATCTACCTTGACGAGCGCCACGATCGCCGAGAAAAGCCGGGAGGCGACAGCTTTCAAATATATCTCTGCAGCTTCGGAAAAAAGCTATGTGCCTGCCATGATCGAGGCAGCGTTGCTGCTGCACGACGCCAGAGGCGTCCCAAGGAACGTAGATCGCGCCACAGAACTCCTGTCTAGCGCCGCCTATACAGGCTCTTGGGAAGCGATGTACTGGCTCGGGTGGATCTATCAAAAAGGATATAAGAATAACGATAATAATGACGACCCTCAAGCGCTCAGCCAAGCTGTAATGTGGTATGCGCGCGCAGCAGAAGCAGGGCACGTACCCTCACAATATAACCTTGCCGAAATGTTGTGGGATGGAGATGGGGTCCCCGCTCCTCAGCCGGAGGCTGCCGGGCGGTACTACCGGCTTGCTGCTTATGGTGGCTCGGAAAACGCTATGGCTAAACTTGGCGATTTACTTCGAGACCGGACGATCCCGTTCCGGCCCGTGGCAGATCGCAAGCCCGATGGCGGAGCGCTCGAGATCCGGGCTCTATATCTGGCGGCTTTCGCAAAGGGCAATCCACGCGCTGGCTTGGCGCTTGCCAAATTATACAGGTCCGGATTTCCAACGGAGGAAGGGTCCGATGCGATCCCAAAGGACCCGGAAAGCGCGATCAATTTGCTTTATAGAACGATCGAACGGGTCAATCAGGCTGATACAGGTAGCTGGGAAGCAGATCCACGCGTTGCCGCTCTAGCCGCTTTTGAACTCATGGCGATGTGTGATAATGGCGAAGCGAAGCGCAAAGACGGCAGTGCTCTGCTTTCGGAGGACCAGATCCAGCAGCTTCGCCAGGATTACGGTGACGGCGTGAAAAAGGGCTTCATTCGTGTGTCAGGGATAGGCGATGCCGCATGCGGAAAAAGCTCAAATTGGGTCGAGAATTCTTGGATCATGGTTTGGGACTGGGATCGCGACGATCCTCCTACCGAGTCTCAGCTCCGGTGGCTTGAGCGTCACTACAAATGTTCCGAATTTGAGATCACGCAGGCGAAGGATAAAGGAAGACGCGAACCAAAGCCTGAAGACACCGGCTTCACAAGAGGCTTCCGCGACAGAATTGCCCAGCAATATAGATCAGCCCGCGATGACGCCAAGCGCAATGGGGCCAAGGCGAAGTCGTTTTATGACCGGATGGCGGAGCTTGTATCACACAGTGAAGGACGGCGGCGGAGAAGGTAAGACCTTAACGGCTAATTTTCCTCGCCACCCTAAACCCTGTGACTGAATTCCGGTTCGCTGCGCTGTCATCGCTTCTTGCGGCGGCACGCAAGAACCTGGGGTTGAAGCTCCAGCCTCCTCCGCGGATAACCCGGTATAGACAATCGGCGTCCGTCCAAGCTGAGCCATTCGCCGGCGCATCCTGATAATTTTCATGCCAGCAATCCTCCGTCCACTCCCAAACATTGCCGTGCACCTGATAGAGGCCCCACGGATTTGGAAGGAAAGAGTTAACAGGCACCGTCTTCCGGCGATATTCACCGCGGGGCCCGCCATAGGCGAAGTTCGTATTATAGTTGGCGTTTTCGGGCGTTATTGCGGTTCCGAACCAAAATGGAGCCGGCGTTCCCGCACGCGTCGAGTATTCGCGCTCGGCCTCTGAGAGCAACCTGTAGACATGGCCGGTCTTCTTTGCCAGCCAGGCGGCATACATGTCTGCGTCATTCCAGCTTACATTGACAACCGGGCGATCGCCCCGGCCCCAGCCTTCGTCGCTGGGCTTATAACCGCCGCATCCTCCCGCAGCGGCGCAAGTATCCCATTCCGCGAAGGTGACCGCAAATTTTCCTACAGCCAAAGGCGCTTGGATCCTGACTAGATGCCGGGGATCTTCGCTGCTGGAGTGGCCTTCTTCAACGGGCGGAGACCCCATCGAAAAGCTTCCGCTTGGCACGATCACCATCTCGGGGCAATCTGGGCAATCCCGGAAGCTCTCGCCAGAACCAGGCTTGATGCAGGGGCTTTTGCCGGCCGCCACCGAAACCGCCAGGCCGTCACACCCTTCGGCGCGCTCAACTCTCGGCGCGTTCGGTACATTAAGCGCGGACTTCGGCTGAGCCTCCTGATTTCCTCCCAAAGACCAGGGCCACCAAGAAGAACCAGAGCTGCTTTGAGCCGCGCCCGCCGCACGCACAAGTTCAGCCTCCTTATCGGCGGCGAGTACGTCGTAAACCGGGTTGGCCTTGCCAAATTGTTCGCGGAATTTCTTGAACACTGCCGGGTTCTTGCTGTCCTTGATCCGGTCCCAGGATAATGCAGCTTCGCTGACCGGCGCTTGCGGCCGGGGTGTTACTGGCGGCGCCCCTGCCTGGGACGCTTGCGGCCGCCCTGTCAGGTAAATGCGCTTGAGCAGCCCGTTGCTCTCCCAGGGCTGCTGCGCGCCATTCGTCGCTGCGTAGACTGCCTCCTTCACATTCTGGAACAAGCTTAGATGATCGAGGCCCGGCTTCGCGAGTTCCGCCGCGAGCGCCGCCGCATATGGCCCGCTTGATTCACCATCATCGGAAGCGGGCTGGCCGGGCGCGGTTGTATATGCCACAAAAATGCCAGGCTGCTCGCGCACCGGCACAAACCCCTTTGAGCCACGATAAGGCAGGCGAAGTTCATTGCGGCAGGCATCGAATATTACGAATTTCGCCGCGGCGCTCGCATTCGACAGAAGCTTCAGCACGTCGTCCAGATTGACGCTCTCGTCCCAGAAACCCTCGCTGCCCGGCTTTCCCGCGCCAATCGGGATGAGATAGTTGGCATTCGTGCCGTTCTCGGCCGCGCCATGCCCGGAATAGTAGAAAAAGCCGATCGCACCCGCGCCTGCCTGGTTCAGGCGGCGTGCGAAATCGCGGATGGCGCGCAGGATTTCGACGCGGCTTGCATCCTTAACAAGCGGAAGGACGGTGAAGCCCTGGACACTGAGCGCCGCACCGACCAGGGCGATGTCATTATGCGGGTTCTTTAAAACGCCAACGGAGGGCTCATAGCCCTGATTGCCAATGAGAAGCGCGAGCTTGGCGGTCTCCTGAGCCTTGGCCGCCGGGGCTAAACTCCAAAAGCCAAGCCCTGCAAGGAGGACCGCGAACCAGCGCATGGCTGCATTCCCTCTCATGGCTCAATCTCATAGTCAGCGGCGCCATACCCCCAATGCTTCAGCCCTCCTTCGATGGAAGTGCCAGCCTTTGCGGGCGAAGCAAGGGTGATCTCGACCTGGCGGATGACGCGCATGAGGTAATCCGGGGGATCGTTCACTGGCTGAAAGCCTTTGGAGCGCAGGGCCGGGGGCGCCGCGAAGCGTTCGACATCGAAATCTTCTGGAACAACGAGCGCCACCAGAAGTCCTTTGCCAAGCGGCTCCTGGGCCCGGAAGCTCGTAAAACCTGGATAGTCTGGCCCGGGTACGGTGACGCGCCCGCCAGCTCCGATCCGGCCGATTTCGGCCGCGCTGACGTATTGGTTCGGATAGAGCGGCGTCACCTCCCGGTTCGCATTGACATCGAGGATAAGCAATCGGCCGCCAATATCGCTGCCGGCTTCGAACACCACCCGATCCCCAAGCTTCACGCTATTGCCGCCGCGCACCCCGATGCGGACGCGCCCCTTCGCCGGACCAAGCAGCGTTTCTATTTGCTGCAATGCCTCTGCGAGTTCGGCTTCGCTGAGCCGGTTCTGCGGGGCTTCTGTTCCAATGGGCTGAGCTCCTTTCAACGGTCCTGTGTATTTTTGAATCCAATCCGCATAATGCGATACCCTGGTATAGACGCCATAAGCGTCTTTTTCCGCACATCCCCTGCCCCAGCTCACCACGCCGATCTGACGCGGACAGGCGCCTGCGTCGTATGCCATGAGCGGCCCCCCGCTGTCGCCGTGGCAGCTGTCTTTGCCCCCTTGCTCTAGGCCGGCACAGATTTGTCCGGCGCCGATCGCTGTGCCCGGATTACGTGCCGCGCAGCGCTGTGCCGGGATCGTCTCGATTGCGGTCTCGCGCAGAAGTGCTGAGCCTGCGAGGAGCTCGCCCTTGCCATCGGCCCGAATGAAACGTCCTGCTGTCTCTTGGTCTTCACTATCCTCGGTCGTCCCATAGCCTGCCACCCGGACTTGTACGCCGGGCGGCGTCGCTGGATCCGTTGCCGCGGCGAGCGAAAGCTCAGCAATTGCACCTGTCCAGGGCCGCTCCAAGTGAACCAGCGCGATGTCGTCGCCCAAATTCGGGGCGATCTGACCGAGGGCATCGTTTCTTTCGCCGGGGTCCCCGAGCACCAAAGCTTTGCCGATTTCGGCCAGATAATTTTCGTGAACGATCACGCGGTCAGCGGTGAAGACCCGGTCCGCGTTCACGCGCGTCAAATCGCCAGCGCCCAGGACAACTTCAAGGCGCTCCTCATCCTGCTTAGCTTTGGGTTCGGCGGCCGGGCCCGATAGGGTCGAGACGAAATCGGCCAAGCAGTGGGCGGCAGTGAGCACCCACCGCTCACTAATGGCCGTGCCCCCGCAAAAATAGAGTGGCGCGTCATCCGAAGCGGCAAAGCGCCGGAGCGCGGCTTGGCTCTTCCAGTTGGCTGGGCTAGCCACTTCCCCGCCAACAATCTTGCTCCGTTTCGACGCGCAGGTTTTAGGCTGGGATTGAACAGGAACCGCAAAAAGGCTCGCCCCCAAAAGCGACAGAGCAAGGCTATTAAAAACCAATCGGCCTATACGCATCGAAGCGTCCTCCCGGAGCGCAAAAGTTGACGGCCTGACCTTAACAGATGTTCAAAATGTTCCGCTTCCATATACTATCCGGCATTATCCGCAGACGGAAGAGCCCCTCCGGGGAGCGGTGGCAGGCAATCGTATGGGCGCGGGCGGGCGGTTGAGTTCGCTTCCCCGTCCCCTCACGCGAAAACCAGCATCGCGATTATCATTACCAATCAGAATTATGCGATGAAAGAGCTGAAGTTCGAAAACACGCATAAAAATGCTCCTTGTCGCGGCCTACGCACCTCTCGATTCACCGGGAATGATTATGGGATTGAATATCTCGCGCGCACGAACCGGCGGCTGCGTCACCGCCGCAAAATGGCCAGGTTACGAGTTCGGCAACGACCCGGTGGGTTCTTCACCAAGCTCAAAGCGGGCATGACACATTCATTGCCGGGACCGGCTCACTGGGCGCCGTTTGTGCTGTATGGCTACTGAGATCGCCGTACGGAATTTTGTTGGACGGCAACCGGCAGCGCGCCCGGCGAACCTTTCAGCGCGGATGACTTTCGCGCCCCCCTGCCGCTGCTCATCGGTGGGCTTCTCCATGGGGTTTTGAGCTTGTAAAACGCATTAGGCGCTGCGAACTGGCAAAAATGCCTCCCAACCGTTTTGGCCTTTAACATAAGAAGTATCGGGTCTGTCACCAGCGAAAGTTTTTATTTCCTTCACTTCAACGTCAATCCGTTCGAAAATGTTGATGCACTCCGGCGCGTGGCAGCAATTGCCTTTTTCCATGTGAAGGACGCCTGTGCGAGTCACGAAATTGTAATGCAGGTCGATGACTCTGCACACCAAGCCTCGGTGGTGCGTTGACATGTTTATTCTCAAAAAAAGCTAAGCCTGCAAAAAGGCAGCACAGTTCGCGCAAGGCGTCAAGAGTCAGCCTGTTCTCTTTGCGAATGAAACAGAGGCGACCAAAAAGAAGCAACTAATTACCAGCGGCAAAACGGCCGAAATAATGAAGAACCCGTAGGCCTCCTTTGTCCAACCCTTGTTTAACACGAGCGCGCAAAGGCTGTATGCGAACGATATTGCTGCGGGCGTTCCTATGGATATTGCGGCCCATTTATGAAAGCGGGGTGTATTTACAAGTTCTACTCTTGTGTGAAAGATAACAAACATGGGAAGGGTGAACGTCATCAGGATCAAAAATAAGGGATAGTATTCGGCTAGCTTGTTTGAAGTTGGATACTTAGGAAGGTTTTCGTGTGGAATGGTGAACGGAAAATAGCCGCCAAGGAAATAAGCATGAAGAGTTACTGCTACACCGAAGAGGGAATAGAGGTATATAAATGCCTCAAGCCAAAGTACGGACACGGGCGGAATTTTTTTATCTAAGCGGTTTGCTAGTACGTTGCCAAGAATACTAAGCGAGAACAAAAACCAAAAAGCTGGCGAGTTTAGCGAATTGAATAGCTCGTCCATCTAACGCCCTACTTCACCCCCGGAATGGGATCAGCATCCCGCGTAAACAAGTCGCGGGATGGGCGTCAAGGTAGTGACTACGAAATTTCGCAAAAGAGGGAAATTATTTATTTTTATTCCACGAATTGAATGAGAGCATCTCTTGGGTCGTGGGGAAAGTGCCGTTGAAGCACATTGCTCGGTCATCAAGGGTCAAAAACGCTTGAGGACTAAACCATTGAAAACAATGGTGGGCGCACAAGGATTCGAACCTTGGACCCGCTGATTAAGAGTCAGCTGCTCTACCAACTGAGCTATGCGCCCGCTTTCGCGAGAGTGTAGGTATAATGGGCTTCTGGCCGTCTGTCTATGTCTGCTGTGCACACCGCTCCACACACCGCCTGAAAAAAAGCCGATGGTTCTCCGCCGTTCACGTTGCGCGGTCCGCTTGGGTCCGGCTAGACGCTCCCGGCGCTCTCGAGAGGCAAAGCGGCCAGGCTGGGCGCGGCCCTTTCAGCCAGGGATGGTGTCGCGGTTGCGATGGCGCCAGGCAAAACTTCAGGCATAAGAGCGCCGAGCGATACATAGATTTTCAAGAGATCGTCCACCTTCATCTCCGGCACCGCCGTGACCGCGGCCTCAGCCACCAGCACAAGCCCGCCCGACATGGGAATAGGCGCGGTGGGGAGATAAACCAGCCTGCGGCGCCCGCCGGCGATATTGTAAACATGCTGACTGGCGAGCAGGGCCAGTATGTCAACCGCGACCTCACCGGCGCCGAACCGGCAGGACACCACACTCATGCTCGAAAGATCCCCGGGCGCGCTCGTGCCGCGCTCGGTTGCCAGCCGGACGACGCGTGAAACTGGGTTATAGATGGACCGGATGAGCGGTACGCGGGTCAGCAGCCGATCGAGGTGATCTTGAATGATGTGCTTGGCGCGGGTCTTTACGATCAGGCCCAGAAACCAGATGCCAACGAGCGCGATGCCCACGCCTAGCCAAAAGGAGAGCGTGTCTTGATTGGAGAGGCCCAGCAGGTAGCTCGCGCCCCGCGTCAGAAGATCGCCTAAGATGGTGCCGGGGCCGATGGCACCCCGGACGAGGTTGACAATCCACGCCACGATAAAGACCGTAAGGACGATCGGCAGCAGGAAAAGAAGGCCCGCCAGGAATGAACCGGTGACGCTCGTGCGCCAGAAGCGGGAAATCCAATTCAACATGCGCTAACTCCTCTTGGAATGGCCGCCGGGCGGGCGCGCAGACTGGCAGGCGCCGAGGCTCACACTATAGCCGGAATTCGTGACTTCTGAATGGAGTCCCGCTTTTCTAAGCAAAGATTATACCGGCAGGCTTCACTTTCCCCAGCGTCGCTTCACAAAGGGGCATAACTGCATAGCTTGCAATGACGAGGAAAACGGCGTTTTCGGAGTTGAGCGGCGGCGCGGAGATATATCAAGTGCGACGAAGCTGCGGCCTAGCCTGGTCCTGCAGACCCCTGGCTCGCCGAAGGCCGCCGGGTAACGGCCTTAAGCGAGGGGCGCCGCCCGGCGCTGCCTTGCAGTTTCCGATGAAGCGCGCGGATATAGGCAGGCGTCGTACCGCAGCACCCGCCAACGATTTTCGCGCCCGCATTCTTCCACCGCAGCGCGATGGCGGCAAACTTCTGAACTCCATCGCCCCGCGCTTCAAAGCGCCAGCCCAAATCCCCGTGAGGATGGCCGGCCCCGTTCGGATAAAGCCCTATCACCCCTTCGTAGCTGGATGACAGGTTTTGAAAAACGCTGTCAATCGCGTCGATTGGCCTGCAATTGAGCGATACCCCCGCACGGCCAGGGAGGTCTGTTTTCTGAACGGCTTCTGCAAGCGGCGTTCCGCATAAAAGCCTGGCGTCGCAGCCGGTAACGAAGCTGATGATGAAAGGAAGCCCCGCCGCTGAAGCGGCCTCCGCCATGATTTGCCCTTCCAGGCACGAGTTGACGGTCTCGGGGAGAAGGAAATCTACGCCGGCCTCCGCAAGCCACCGGGCTTGCTGCATATGCTCCTTGCGAAGCTCGTCCTCGGAGGGGACAAGGTCAGGGCGGTAGCAATCCTCAAGGGGGGCAAACGATCCGCCCACAAAAACTCCGCGCCGGGTGTTCTCTTTAGCTCTTAGCGCGATGCCCACGGCTGTTTTAAGCGCACGTTCCGCCTCGCTTTCACGTCCCAATTTGCGGAAAGTGCGCGGCGTGGTTCTGAATGTGTTCGTGATGGCAATATCGGCGCCGGCATCGAAATACTCTGCGTGAATTTGCTCAACAAGAGCGGGCGCGTCCAGATTGGCTGCTGCAGACCAAAGCGGCAGCGTGCTCTTGAAGCCCCTGCGCTGAAGCTCGGTTCCCATCGCGCCCGGGAAGAGAACAAAGCCGGCGGTCCGGAGGAAGGCGAGGAAGCTTTCTGATTGGCTTTGCAACTCGGTACGCTCCTCTCTGCACTGGCCCCCGCCCGGGCACGGGAATAGAATATTATTTCTCAGGTAGCGTCAAGAAGCCTGGCGCTATAGATTTTTTTTTCAAAACTCTGAGCCCCGGCTTCAATCATAATCCCTACCGGGTGACAGGGCGGTTTGGTTTGTAGGCGCGGCGCCAGACCTTATTCCCGCTGTTGTTGCCGGTGCTCAGGACGTCCGTACCGTTCAAGGTCGTTCCCGTTCCTTGGTTACCCATATGCGCATTCACATAATTACCGGTTCCCAAGCCTGTTCCGGTGCCCATGTTGCCAGTTGTGCCGGTTCCGCCTATTCTGGTGCTCCCGGTAGCGCCGGTTCCCATGCCGCCGGCACCCGTACCGCCCGCGCCGGCAGCTGCGCCGCCTGCACCGCCGCCGCCGGCACCTCCGCCGCCACCGCCACCCTGAGCATAAGCTGCGGTGCCCGTCGTCAGAAGCATAGCGAGTCCAAACGCTAGTAGTTTTTTCATGATCTTTCCCCCTTTACGGGCGAACGCCGTGAAGAAAGAAGCGTTCCAGAACCTACCGCAACCGCTAATACCAATTTTCTAGACATAAATGCTTGTAATAGTCTCGATTATGTTTCTAACGTTAACTTCGCATCGCTGCCGCGGACTTAATGGGGCGGCGTTGCTCCATAAATGGTGCGGGCGCTGCTACTTAACTCCGCTCGCGACGCAGGACGCAGATACATCATGTGTCCGCCACGAAAGACTCGAATATCGATTGGAGCGGCCCCGTCGATAGGCCGGAGCTGGCCGACCAGATAACGCGACATTGCGAACGGCGTGACGAGATCGGTGTAGCCGTGAACGATCAGGACCTTAAGAGCGGGGTCGCGCATCCGCGCCTCTTCCAGGCTGTCGAGCGATCCTGCAAAGCCTTGCTGGCCGGGCTTCAAGCCGAAGTCCCAATGCGAGCTTACTTCTCTATTGAGAAGCTGGTATTCAAGACCGGACTTAAAGCCAAGCTCACTCGCAGCATATTTTGCCATTGCCGGCCCGAGGACCGTAACGGCGCGGTCTAGAATGGGGTCGAAATGAGGGTGCTCGGAGGGCTTCGGAACGGGAGCGCTGACGGTCGCGTCGTAGGAGCTCAGCTCGCGGTCCGTCCGGCGTAGATACTCGCGCTTGAACAGGGCCGAAGAGACGCGGCCATGATGTTTCGCAATGATCTCGGGATCGAGGCCAGTGAATTTCGCCAGGGTGGATATCTCATCGCTATCCGTCTTCAGGCCGGCGGCGAGGTGGACGAGATAGCCGGTGAGCGAATAGTTTTCCGCCTCGGGAATCAAATCAAGGGGGGCGTCCGGTCCTTGGCGGATTTCGATATTTGCAGCCGTCAGCGAGGGCAGCGCGAACGTCAGCGGCACGAGCTCGTAATCATCGCCGCGCAGCATGGAAAATTCGAGCGCCGGCGAGATCATGACCGCGCCATTGAGCGAGAAGCCCATGGCCAGAAGCCGGTTCGAAAGCTCGGCCGCGCGGAAGCCGCCATAGCTTTCGCCCGCCAGATAGACCGGCGCAAGTTCGCGTCCATTCTTCGAAAGCCAAAGCCGGATTACCTCCGCAATTGAATCGATGTCCTTCGCGGCGTTCCAAAAAGCTTTCTCCGCATTCTCGCTACCCCCTGTCGCCCTGCTGTATCCGGTGCCGGCGGGATCGATGAAAACAAGGTCGGTGAAGGCGAGCCAGCTATCGGGGTTATCGGCCAAGGCTACGGGTCGAACGGGCGCCGCTCCGTTCGCCTGAAAGGGTACGATCCGCGGTCCCAGGGCGCCCAATTGCAGAAATGCGGACCCAGCGCCCGGCCCGCCGTTGAAGGCGAAGGTTATTGGACGGGCGTTTGCGCTTTCCACCGTATAGGACACGTAGAAGACCTTTGCCGCAACCTCACCCTTTGCGCCGGCTATCGGCAAGGTGCCGGCCGTCGCTTTGTATGCGAGGGGCTTGCCGTCGAGGGTGATGGTGTGTTGCGTGACACTGTCTGGGGGGAGCTGCGAGGCAGGAGCTGCCGCCGCTGCCGCATGGGGCGCTTCAGGCTTCGCGTCTTCTGCGTAGACCGGCGAAAGCACGAGCAGAAAAAGCAGGATAATCGGCCAACGGGCCAAGTCTAAGCTACGCATATACGTGTCCTTCCGCAAACGGGCAGCGAAATTCAAGAATGCGTCACCAAACAAACAAAACGCAACTTTGGAGCAGAAGTGCGAACATAAATTTCTATACATGTTGGTGCTCAATGCGCTTTCGGCGGCACCATCATCGGCGAAAGGGCGAACCCAAGGTGCGCCAAAGCCGGCTGCAAGTGTAGATTGAGCTTTATGGTGAAAACGAAAATTACTCCCGCCGCGTTCACCACACCAACTTTAACCACGGCATGGCGCTACTGAAATAGGAATTGGCACTATAAAACGAGCATAGGGTGCCTGGAAATGCGTTCCAGCACCCGGCCGCCGCAGCGCCCCGGAAGGCGGCTGCGGCCCGCGGCGCGTTGCGCTACTTAATTAAAAAGTCCTCTTTCGTTTTTCCCTTAGCTAGGAAGGGCTTCATCCAGCGCGGTGACGGCCCTCGTCCTGACCATTCTTCCCCGTTGGGGCCTCGATAGCGCGGGGGCTGCTTTCCTCTGGGATGCTTTGTCATTCGCTTAGTGCTGTGCGACAGCCCAAATATCTCTTCCACAGACATTCCGAGTGTCTGCGCTGCCTCCGCGACCTTCGCCCTGAGATCTTCGACTTCCCTCGCCTGGCGGGAGTGCATTTCGTCCTCGATGCCTTTCTTGATCTGCGCTAACTCTGAAAAAGAGTAGGCCGAAAAGTCAAGGACCGGCGGCTCTTGTTTCAAGGGTGATTGTGTGGCCTTTGCCATTGAAAGTTCCTGTGATGGTTGGGAGGTGTTCGTCCGCAGACTGCGCGCGTAAATTCCACTGATACGATTAAATATCACCTCTTATCATAAATCTCAGTTAATTCAAATGAGCCTACGGTATTGATTCTCACAGGGGTTTAGAAGCGATTATGCACAGTATTGGAATAAGAGAGTGGGGGATTGAGGAGCTTGCGGCGGTATGGGCGGCAGCGTGCGGCTCAGTCTAAGGAGCTGATTCGCCTCGGGCTCCGGCTAGTCCAGCTGCAGAAGGTTCAATTGAATATATGCTCCTGAATAGTTTTCTTTGCTCTTTCTGGAAACTTACTAAGCTCCCTGTCAATGGCTTGCAGTTCCTTGCTCGCCGCATCCAACTCATCTGCTTTTTCCAATGCCTGGGGACTGAACGAGATACTGACAATTATTTCGAGCAACACTTCTTGCCGATTTAGGAGCGCCTCGCTTTGACGGATCAGGCTCTGACCGCTCTCCGTGCATAAGAGGATGTCCCAATCGCGATCAGAAGCACTCGGGAATAAAGCAATTTGCCTCGGTGTTCTTTTGCCGGTCGCTGGCCGGGTTGCCAGTTTCTCCTTCTGTGAGGCAATCGCCGGGACCCCTTTGGGTGAAGGCCCGGTGATCGCTTCCAGCGAACTCGCCGCTGATGTCACCCCTTTTTCTTGAGTGGTTCTCGCTTGATCTGCCGGCAGTGAGCCCTTCCGATCTCGCTGACTATCCTGTGGCTCGATTGGCAGGCGATCCTGGGTTGAGGAATTGGTAGCAGTCTTTTTTCCCTTTCTGCCTGTACGCCTGTGCTTTGGAGTTTGTCTTGATGATCTTTGCGGCGGTTGTTCACAAGGCGTGTCAGCCGTTTTCCGCATCGTGCAGCCAGCAAATCCTGGCACGCTATAAGATGACGATCCTGGAACTTGAAGCGAGAGCCTCGATCCATCGCACCAGCGGACAGTTGTTATCCGGCACTCAGAGCACCCGTTCCCGATAACAACAGTTTCGGTTTCGCGGTCGTAGCCTTGGAACGTCAGACAGCGGCCAGAATTGCGAGCGGATGCCCCGGCGGAGACAAGAGCAATAGCGGCACACAGTACGATTCCCGCCCCACAAAGGTAGAGCTTTGGCATGATGCCGTATGCCTTCGAGAAATTTGTTTCGGGATTTAAACATGTGCATGATTTTGATTGAGCACTGCTTCAAATAATAATCGCAATTGATATTAAACATCATGATAAGCGATTGCCGTCGCATCCGCCTTAGCGCCGAGGCTTTGCCTTCGCTCTGCCGCTTTTTGCTGCCGCTTTCGCCGCGGCAACCGCCGCCGCGATGGTTTGAGGTGATGAAAAGAAGCCTTCCCAGGGATCGGATTTAAGCGCCGACAGCCGCCTGCCTATATTCGCGACGTTGAATCGGGAGGCGGTAAGCTCCGGTCCTAACTCATCCCAGCGGACTGGGGTGGATACTGGGGCGCCGGGCCTTGCGCGGGTTGAATAAGCAGCAACTGCGGTCGCCCCGCGCCCGTTGCGGAGATAGTCCACGAAGATTTTGCCGCCTCTCGCCTTCTTGGCCATTGTCGAGATGTATTTCGCTGGGCTATCGGCTTCCATCGCAAGCGCAATACCGTGGGCAAAGGCCTTAAGCTCGTCCCAATCCACAGCGGGCTCCAGCGGCGACACCACGTGCAAGCCCTTTCCGCCGGTGGTTTTTACGTAGCTTTCGATGCCGAATTCACGAAGGCGCTCGCGGATCTCCCGCGCCCCTTCAATCACGGAGGTCCACTCGACGGCCTCGCCGGGATCGAGGTCGAAAATCAATATATCGGGGTGTTCCACGTTCTCGATGCGCGCGCCCCAGGGATGGATTTCAAGCACATTCGCCTGCACCAGATTGATGAGGCCGCGCAGATCGTGGATGACGATTGCTTCCGCTTCGCCGCTGTTTTCCCGCACATGCGCGATCTCAACCGCATCGGTGAGCCCGGCAAAGGAGTGCTTCTGGTAGAAGCATTCGCCTTCGCTTCCGCTTGGGCAGCGCACCAAGGCGAGCGGCCTGCCCGTGATGTAAGGGAGGATGCGATCGGCAATCTCGGCGTAATATTCGGCTAGTCCGAGCTTAGTTAGTCCCTGCCCCTCCCACAAGACGCGCTCCGGGTGCGTAAGTTTGACGCCCGCGAATTCCATCGCCCCGCTTCTGGACCTTACCGGTGCCGCAAACTCGCGTTTTGCCGGCGCTGTCTTTCGTGGCTTATCCGCTGTTCCTGCATTTGCATCGCGCGGCATTTCGAGTTGCACCTCCTCTGCCGGTTTATCTTCGCGCAAGCCTTTGAACGCTGCCTGCCTGATGTGCCGGTCGGCCGTCCAGCCGCGGAACTCGACTTCTGCAACGAGTTCAGGCTTGGTAAACACCAGCCCACGGCGCTCGTCCGGCGTGAGCGCGTTGGCGAAGGGCGATTTTTCGATCCGCAAGTCCTGGAGCGCGTCGAAGAGCAACTGCGCCGTTTTGTGGGTGAAGCCGGTGCCCGCGCGTCCAACATGGATGAGCTTGCTGTTTTCATAAAAGCCCAGGGCCAGTGAGCCCACGGAATTGCGTGCCGCGGTGGAGGGTGCGTAACCGCCCACCACGAATTCCTCGCGGTTCGTGCATTTGGCCTTCGTCCATTCGCCGTGGCGGCCAGCACGGTACGGCGAATTGCGGCGCTTGCTGACAATGCCTTCGAGGCCCAGCCGGCAGGCATTTTCGATCATCGCCTGCCCGTTGCCGATGACGTGCTCTGAATACCGAGCCGAGGCGCGCTTTGCGCTCAAGAGCTTGGCAAGCGCCTCTTTCCGCACGTCGAGTATGGCATCACGCAGGCTATAGCCGTCGAGATAGAGAAGATCGAAGGCATACAAGACGGCATTCGCGGCGGCCTGGCGCTCGGACAGAGCATCCTGCAATGCCGAAAAGCTCGAAACGCCATTTTCGTCCTCCACCACGGCCTCGCCATCCAGGACGGCGGACGTTGCCGGGAGTTGCGCCAACGCCGCTGCTATGCCTGCGAAGCGATCCGTCCAATCGAGGCCACGGCGCGTCAAAAGGCGGACGCGGCCATCCTCGATGACGCCAAAAAGCCGGTAGCCATCGAACTTGATTTCATGCAGCCAGTTATCGCCTGCCGGCGGCTTCTCAACCAGAAGCGCAAGACAAGGCTCTATGACGCGCGGAAGGGGTGCCTTTTTCGAACCCTCGATTTTCGACGGTTTGATAGGTGCTAAGTCCCCCCTCACCCCGGCCCTCTCCCCAAGGGGAGAGGGAGAAGAAGCCGCGGGCTTCTCCCCACGGCGGAGGGCAGTTCGAGCGTCCTCTCTCCCCTTGGGGAGAGAGACAGAGTGAGGGGGTCTATCGCCTACCGGAGAAAGCTCGCCCTGAACCAAGCCGCCGCGCGAGGACCAGACCGCCGGCTTCTCCGCGCCGATCTCGTCCAGCGAGCGGTTCGATGCAACCGAATCCGGCGCCTCCTCCAATATATCCCCTTGGGAGGCAGGCTCGGCGTATTCGTCATCGGATTTGAAAAGCAGCCACTGCTCTTTCTTTTCGCCGGGCCTTCCCTTGGTGCGGATCAGGTGCCAGCGCCCTTTGAGCTTCTCGCCGTCAAGCTCGAAGGCAAGATGCCCCTTCTCATAGCCCTTCGCCGGGTCCCCTTCCGGCCTCCAGAATCCGCGGTCCCAGATCATGACCGTGCCGCCACCATACTCGCCCTTGGGGATGATGCCTTCGAAATCGCCATAGTCGATGGGGTGGTCCTCGACTTGAATGGCGAGGCGCTTCTCATGCGGATCGAGACTAGGTCCCCGCGCTACCGCCCAACTCTTGAAGACGCCGCCCAGTTCGAGCCGGAGGTCGTAATGCAGCCGGCGTGCCGCGTGCTTCTGAATGACGAAATGGAGCTGCCCGCCTGTGCCGGGCGCTAGCTTGCCACTTGGCTCAGGCGTCTTGGAAAAATCGCGGATTTCGCGGTAGCGGCTGAGATCGCCTTCTGCGCCGCGCTTTGCCTCGGAAGGGGCGGCACGCTTCGCAGATGGCTGACCGGCGCGTGGCATCAGCGGCCCCCCGATTTGCTGGGAGGCTTGGAGCGAGCCGCCGCCGGTTCCTCGGAGGCAGCGCCACGTTCGACCCGTTTGGGATCGCGCCTTGCCTGAGCGGCGCTCCGGATGGCCGTCCCTTCATCCTTCTTCTTGGCGGTTCTTCTCGCGGGCCGGGGTGCCGGCTCTTCCGCTTCCTGCGGCGCCTGCTCCCTGAGCCCGCCTTTTTCCGCGGCAATGGACCTTCGCAGCGCATCCATGAGATTAATGACATTCGTGGGCTGGGTGGGTCTTGTCACTTCGACAGGACGGCCCGCCTGCTTTGCGCGGATCATCTCGATCAGCGCATTCTCATAGCGGTCCTCGAATTTTGAGATGTCGAAATGGCCCAACTTGGTGCGGATGATGTGCTTGGCCAAGTCCAGCATCTCGGCGGGGATTTTAATGTCCGGAATGCTCTCGAAATAGGCCTTATCGTCGCGGACCTCGTAATTGTAATGGAGAACGGTTGCGAGAATGCCTTTGTCGCGCGGTTCCATGACGAGCAGCCGTTCCCGCCGCGAAATGACCGCGCGGCCAAGCCCAGCCACGCCCTCGGCGGCCATCGCTTCGCGGATCACCGAAAAAACTTCTTCGGCCACCTTGTCGTTGGGAGCCAAGTAGTGCGAGCTATCGAGATAAACGGGGTCGATTTCGCTTCGGGGAATGAAGCTTTCGATGTCGATCGTATGCGAGCTTTCGATCTCGAAGGCATCGAGGTCTTCTTCCTCGATTTCGAGGTAGTCGTTCTTCGCGACCTGAAAGCCACGAACCCGGTCTTCGCGCTCGACTGGCTCGCTCGTCTCCGAATCCACCATGAGCTGGCGTAGGCGGTTTTTCGTGTCCCGGTTGAGCCAATGGAATGAAATCCGTTCGGATCGGGATGCCGCCGGGTAAAGAGCCACGGCGCAGGAGACGAGGGAAAGCTTGAGGTAGCCTTTCCAATAGGGGCGGGGTGCCATACGCGGAACTCCTTGGCGCGCCCGAAGCGCGCCGCTCTTCGCTCCCCCCTGAGCGATAAGCTTATTATGCTAAGGATTTCCCTGACAATGCAACGTCGCCTGCGCTGGTTCCCGCCTAAACGGTATCACGCGGTCTCAAGTTGGTCTGAACGCTAGCGGTTGGACCCCGACACATCGGGAGACGCCGGAGGCGTTATCCGGGATCGTCACGAACTCACACGGCGCTTCCTGCGATCCCGGATAAACGGCAAACCGTTTTCCAGGATGACCTTTTGGCATTACCCGCCGAGGCGGCCGCTGACATGAGCAAGCACGAAATAGATGCGCCCGTCATCGGAACCGAGCCTCGATTGAACGGCAGTACCGCGCGGATCGGAGCGGCTTAGATCGCCGAGCATCTTCTCGAAGTCCGCGAGATAGCGTTCAACAACGCTCCTGAAATTCTGGTCGGTCTCATAGCGCCGCTGAACGCGGTCCACGATCGGCTGGGCCTGACGCGAATACAAACCCCGCTGCTGCAGGACGTCGGTCTCTCCGCGCTTCAACCGCGTCCAGATGTCCAGAACCCGGCGCTCGTCGATGCAAGAGGCGATGTCGCTCATGGTGAAATCCATGCCGGCAGGCTCTGGCTGCACGGATGGGGTCGCGCCTCTTGGAGCGTAGGGCGGCATGACGGGCGGCATCCCGTAAGAATCGTCCTTCTCAAGAAAACCGGCATCGCCTTCGGATGCCCGCGCAAGGAGATCCCCCAAAGACCACTGGTTGCGCCTTTCCGGGGGCTGAGCCTCGGGGAAGGGGGGAAGCGGCGGGACGGGAGCGTGCTGGGGCTCGGCCTGGAAAGGTCTCGCCGGTTGTTGCGGCTCCCCTTGAAGCCAGGATTTCTCAGCAGGCGGCTGTCCGTAATCGTAAGCGGGCCTCTGCACAGGGAACGCCGCGTCGTGCGGTGGAGGCGATGGAGGCTCGCGCCGCGACGGGTCGCCTCTCTGCTCCGGAGCCGAAACCGAACTCGAATAGGTATGCCGGCTGGAGAGCTCGGAGAGAGCGTCGAGCGCCGAAAGCTGATCCTGCAAGGCGCGCCGCATGGCCGTTGCACTTTGCTTCGCCGTTTCCGGCAACACCTTTGCGTGACGCTGCAGCTCGTTTTGCGCCGATTCGAGATCGACAGCCGCGCGCCGCGTGTTGTCGCGGACAACGCGCGTCGTATCGGTGAACTTCGTCGAAAGCGATGAAAGCTGGCTGGACACTTGATCGGAAAGCGAGCCGAAATTGGCTTGCAACTCCGACACCGCCTTTTGCGTATGCACCTGTGCGTCTTGCCGCAGACGCTCGATCTCCCGCATCGCGACCTGCGACTTCTCGGCCGTGTCTTTGGCAAGGAGCTCTGTAACTTTTCGCGCCCGCAGCTCGGCTTGGCTCAGAGACTGCTCAAGCATATTGGAGTAGGAGTTCATCATGCGATCGAGCTCGGCCGCGCGCGAGCCGATGCTCTCCATCAGTTTGTTGAAGCCGGCCTGGCGCTGCTCCATCATGGCATCGACTTTCGAGTTCGATACCTCGAAGGTGCGGGAAGCATTGATGAGTGCCGCACCCTGATCCTCGAAGCGCTTGGTCAGGCCGCCGAGCTGGTTCACCAGCGTCGCAGACACCTCTTTCAGCACACGAGCCTGGCCGGACAGCGCATCCGAGCCGCTGGACGAACGGTTGGCGAGTTCCTCGACCGCTCTTTGCAGATTTGCCGAATTCGAGGATACCACGCGCTCAATCGCGGCCGCCTGGCGGGCGAGCGTGTGTTCCATGGACCCGCCGTGCTTATCGAGCGTTTCGCGGAGTGAACCGGTTTGCTGAGCGATAGAGGCTTCCAATGCCTGCGCCCGTTGCGCCAGGGTGGAGTCGAGCTGCTTGGAACGCTCAGCCAAGCTCACATCGAAATTATGCGTGCGGCGGCTCAGGATGGTCTCGAGTTCCTGGATGCGCTCCGCCAAGGTGGTATCGATCCGCTGCGAATGTTCGCTCAAGACGGTGTGGAGAACGCTGGTCCGGTCGGACAGCGTGGCACCAAGGGACTGCGTTTTTTCGGCGAGCGCGGTTTCGAGCGCCGACAGATTGCGCGTCGCGCCGTCGATAATCGAGCTCAGCCGCGTTTGCTCGGTCCCGAGCTTTTCGAGAAGCACCGGAATTTCGCGGCCCACGCGCTCGCTCATGCCGATTACAGAGGTTACGAGGCTGTTGCCTTTTGCTGAGATTGCGGCGGCGGTGCGGTCGGACGTCTCCTGGATCGCGCGGGTGACTTCGAGGCTCGACGTGCGCAGGGCTTCCGCCGCTTGCGCGCCGTGCTTGACGAGCTGCTCGGTGATGCGCGCCCCGCGCTCGGCCAGCTTCTCGTCAATCGCCGTGCCCGCCGCGCTTACGGCAGCGGTGATTTTCTGGCCGCGGTTTGCAAAGGCCTCAGTCATGTTCACCGAGGCGTGGCTCAGCGTCTGCGATGCCTTCTCGCTTGCAGCGGTGATCTCCCTCGTGACCTGGCTGCCAACGCCGCGCAGCGCCTCGCTCACGCGCTCGCTATTGTTCGCCAGCGCCTCGCGCTCGCTCGCCAGCTCATTGATGAGGTTCCTGATCCGGTTTTCATTCTCGGTATAGGAACGCTCCAGAGCCGCGACTTCGTTATGGACGAGCGCTTCAAGCTCTCCCGCCCGGCCAAGAGCGCGCGATATCGCATCGTTCATGGCGGCAACCTGGCGCCGCACCGTCTGTCCGAGCGAGGCGACCGATTGCTCGGCCATGCGATCAGGCTCGGCAAGCCGGACCGCGACCTCTGTCATCGCGGACGACATCAGGCGCAGTTCTTGAGCGCGCCAAACCAGAATCGCCAGGAACCAAAACAGTGCAATCGGAATGATAACGGTTGCAATCACCGCGACGATAGCGGGATTGGCGATCATATCGGCTGTGCTGCCCGAGACATCGAGGGTCTTCTGGAAGACAGCCCAAGACACGGCAAGCCCGAGCACGAACCAGACCGCCGACGCGATGAGCGCGATCAGGAAGGGCGACCTCGATGGCCGCTGCTGGAGTGCATAGATCAGCCCGCCGATCGACGGCATGTCGTCATTGGCCGGGATGTGGGGCCTTGCGGCACCGGTGGGACGCTTCTGCGCCGATGGCCGTCCCCCGGACCCTCCAGGTGAAACTTGAACGCTGGTCTCGCGCCCGTCCTGAGCGCGGCGCGATGGCGCCCGCCCGCCGGAAACCACTGACTCGGGCTTCGGCTGCGCCCCCTGCGCGCTCGCTCCGGCGCCCGCTTCAACAGCAGGCTTTCCGCCCGGGTTTTGCGGTTTTGCCACATCTTCGGGTGTAAGATCCATGGGCGACTGCGTGATAGCTTGTTTCTGACTCATCAGGCCGTCCTGACCTTATTTGATATGACCGGGATTCCGCCAACGCCGCAAAACGGTGAATGATAAGAGTTCGCCGCGACGCTACGCACAAACACTAGGCAGACCTTCATAGCCCCTCAAACGCACGCTTGGACAGCGCTCTGAAAAAACTCCAGCCGACGCCTTCGCTAATGGATTTTTGAGGCCAAAAAAAGATACCGGACGCTTCGAGCAAATTGTCCAATCCGCGCCAGGATCTTAAAGCGCTGAATATTCTTGTAATAAATATTGTGATTCGCGGCTTGTGCACTAACTACCCTGGCAAGTGCGGGCAGAAACCACAACTTTTTTCGCTTTTTGAGAGCTTTTGCGCCACATTGTGGCAGCGGAGATGCGGCTTGGTAATTGCCGCTTTGAAATTTTGGCGGATCTCCCTTAGAGATGGCTGCTTATCGAGCGGACATGGCGGAGCTATGGTAAAGGTCACTTACATCGAAAATAACGGCACGGTTCATACGGTCGAGGGCGAGGACGGACAGACCGTGATGGAGACGGCGGTAAAGCATTCGGTGCCCGGAATCGTCGCCGAATGCGGCGGCGCGTGCAGTTGCGCGACCTGCCATGTATATGTCGACGACGCATGGAAGGAAAAGACAGGCAGCCCCTCCCCCATGGAAGAAGATATGCTCGATTTCGCGTTCGATGTCCGGCCAAACAGCCGGCTGAAGCTGTCAAATCCGGCTGAAGCCTGAGATGGACGGCCTTATTGTCCGCATTCCCGAGCATCAGAACTAGAATTATAGAAAAGAGCGGACCGCCCGCGCGGGTCGAAGCAAAAAAATGACATCTCCCATTGAAACCGACGCCCTTATTATTGGAGCTGGCCCCGTAGGGTTGTTCGCCGTCTTCGAGCTTGGGCTCTTGGACATCAAAGCCCATCTTATCGATATATTGGACCGGCCGGGCGGGCAGTGCACCGAGCTTTATCCCGAAAAGCCGATCTACGACATTCCGGGGCTTCCCATTGTAACCGGGCAGGAGCTTACGGACCGGCTGATGCAGCAAATCAAGCCTTTCGGGCCTGTATTCCATTTGGGAGAGCGCGTCGAAACCCTGCGCCGGGTGGAGGGCGGCTTCGAAGTAGCGACCGACGCCGGGGCAAGTTTCCGAGCCAAGGTCATCGTCATTGCGGCTGGCGGAGGGTCCTTTACGCCGAAGCGGCCCCCGCTGGCTGGCATCGAGGCTTTTGAGGGCAAGTCGGTGCTTTATGCCGTGCGCAAGATGGATGCCTTCCGCGATAAGAAGGTTGTCGTCGTTGGCGGCGGCGATTCCGCGCTGGACTGGACCTTGAACCTTGAGCCCGTCGCAAAGTCGGTGACGCTCATTCACCGGCGGCCGGATTTTCGTGCGGCGCCGGATTCGGTCAACAAGATGCGTGCCATGGAGGCCGAGGGGCGGCTCAAATTCGTACTTGGGCAAGTGACCAAGCTGCACGGCGAAGGCGGCGAGTTGAGCGCTCTGACCGTGCGCGGGCCGCTGAATGGCGGGCCGGAGCAGGATTTTCAGATCGAGGCGGAGCGACTTCTGCCGTTCTTCGGACTGACCATGAAGCTCGGCCCGGTGGCGGACTGGGGGCTGAATCTCCGCGAGAATCTGATCACTGTCGACACTGAAAAGTTCGAGACTTCGGAGCCCAGTATCTTCGCAATCGGGGACATCAACTGGTATCCGGGGAAGCTCAAGCTCATCTTATCCGGGTTCCACGAGGCGGCGCTGATGGCTCAGCGCGCGCACCGCTACATCTACCCGGACAAGCGCGTGATCTTCCAATACACGACCTCATCCTCAAGCTTGCAGAAGAAGCTCGGCGTGTTGTAGCGCGTGGATGGCCGGGCTTGGCCCGGCCATCCATCTAATAAATCCAAATCGCACTTGTATCTCTGAATGGCCCGGCCAAGCCGGGCCATGACGGCCGGCTTGAGGCTAGTCTAGTGCTCGGTGTTTCTCCAGAGGGTCTTCTTGGAGAGGAACAGCAGTCCGGCAAGCACGGCCAGATAGGCGATCACCCAAAGGCCCATCTTCTTGCGTTCTGCGAGATGCGGCTCTGCTGCCCAAGCCAGGAAGGTTATGACGTCGCGCGATTCCTGATCGAGCGTGTTGGGCGTTCCGTCGGCGTATTCCACCTGGCCGTCGGAAAGAGGTTGCGGCATCGCTAGCTGATTGCCGGGGAAGGCCCGGTTGTAGTTGAGCCCCTCAGCGATCTTCTTTGAAGCCGGCGCCTCGGTGTAACCGTTAAGAAGCGCGTAGAGGTAGTCGGCTCCCTGCTCCTGGTATTGCGTGGCCAAGTCCTTCAGCATCACGAGCGGGAAGGCATACCAAGCGAATTCGCGCTCGATACCGCGTGCCCTGGTGATGAGTGAGAGGTCCGGCGGAACGGCTCCGCCAAACGCGGCAGCAGCTTCCTTCGCGTTCTTGAACTTCCATTGGAAATTGTCCGCGGGCCTGCCGGTCCGCATGGCTAGGTTGCCCTGCTCGTCGAACCCCTCGAAAACCTGGACCTCGGCCGCTATCGCCTTCACCTCGTCCGGCGACAAGCTTGGCCCGCCCGGCTCGCCCAGGTTGCGATAGGAGAGAAGCCCCAGATTATGGCAGTTCGAGCAGACTTCCTTATAAACCTTGAAGCCGCGGCGAAGCTGCTGCTGGTCGAAATATCCGCGGATGCCGCCAAAGGTCCACGGTTGGCGCTGAATTTCATAACGCTCATGGGCCTGGCCCGCAGCCTCTCCGGCCGCCCATGCCGCAGCCGGTGCAATCGCCAGCAGGAGCCCTGCCGCCACGATTCCGGCGGCACGTCCCATCAGGGTCGTATTGATCTTTGTCATTATACCCTCTCCTACTCGGCCGGCATCGGATGAACGTGCCCTGCCCGGTGCTTGAAGTCGTCCGCGATCGTTTCGGGCATGGGACTGGGCGTCTCGATCAGGCCGACGATCGGCATGACCAGGAAGAAGTGCGCGAAGTAGTAAAGCGTGAAGATCCGCGCGGAGATCAGCGCGTTGCCCTCTGGCGACTGCGAGCCAAGATAACCGAGTGCCAGGCAATCGAAAAGGAATGCCCAGAAGAACCAGCGGTAAATCGGCCGGTAGCGGGTCGAACGGACGCGAGAAGTATCGAGCCAGGGGATGAAGAACAGCACGACGATTGCGCCGAACATGGCAATCACGCCGCCGAGCTTCGATGGGATCGCACGCAGGATCGCATAGAAGGGCAGGAAATACCATTCCGGCACGATATGAGGCGGCGTCGACAGCGGGTTCGCTGGCACGTAGTTCACCGGATCGCCGAGATAATTCGGGGTCCAGAAGACGAGATAGGCAAACATAAGCGCCATGACGACGATGGCGAACATGTCCTTGGTGGTGAAATAAGGATAGAAAGGCAGCGTTTCCTTCGGCGTATCGCGCACCTCGATACCGGTGGGGTTATTGCTGCCCGGTACGTGCAAGGCCCAGATATGCAGCGCGACGATGCCCACGAGCACGAAGGGGATCATATAATGCAGGCTGAACAGCCGGTTGAGCGTCGGATTGTCCACCGAGAAACCGCCCCACACCCACTGCACGATCCCGGTGCCGAGACCGGGGTAAATCGAATCGAGCGATGAGAACAGGTTGGTGATAACCGTCACGGCCCAGAAGCTCATCTGCCCCCAAACGAGCGAGTAGCCCATAAAGGCCGTTGCGATCATGGCGACGAAGATGGCCACGCCGATCATCCACAGGACCTCACGCGGCGCCTTGTAGGAGCCGTAATAGAGGCCGCGAAACATGTGAATATAGACGGCTAGGAAAAACAGCGAGGCGCCGACCGCATGCGTGTAGCGCATGAGCCAGCCGTAGCTCGTATCCCTCATGAGCTTTTCGATCGATTCGAAAGCGATCGCCGAATTCGGCGCGTAGTGCATGGCAAGGATGACGCCCGAATAGAGCTGCACCACGAGGAAGTAGAACAGGATCGCACCGAACGCCCAGAGATAGTTGATGTTGCGCGGCGTCGGGAACGTCATGAAATCCGCTGTGAAGCGGATGATCGGCAATCTGGTATCGAGCCAGCGCGTGAACGCAGTTTTCGGCTCGTAGTTGGAATGGGACATGGAAAGGCTCTCTCGAATAGCGTGGCTTAACCGATCTTGATTTTGGCGTCGCCTATGAACCCATAGGGCGGAATTTCCAAATTGCGGGGCGCCGGGCCCTGCCGGATGCGGCCGGATGTGTCGTAGGCCGAACCGTGGCAGGGACAGAACCAGCCGCCGAAAGGCCCCTTCTCGTCGCCAGCAGACTGGCCCTTTGGAATGCAGCCGAGATGGGTGCAAATGCCGACCATGACCAGCCAGTTTTCCTTGCCCGGTTTCGTCCGGTTCGCATCTGTAGCGGGCAAACTGGAAACGCCTAGAACCTCGGCGTCCGGGTCCTTCAGATCCTTGACCTCGACCGCCTTCGCCTTCTCGATCTCTTCGGGCGTCCGGTTCCTGATGAAGATTGGTTTTCCCCGCCAGAGAACGGTAATGGCTTGGCCGGTTTGAATCGGTGCCAGATCGACCTCGATCGAGGCAAGCGCCAGAGTGGAAGCGTCGGGATTCCACTGATCGATCAATGGCCACAGGGCCGCGGCGCCGCCAATGGCTGCAAACGCCGCAGTGCCAATGTAGATGAAGTCCCGGCGATTTATTCCGCCGTGCCGATCGTCGATTGTCGTGGCCATTAGAGTCTCAACCTTGTAGGACTGTTGCGGGTGCGAAATCGGGGCTTTATTGCAGCTCTCGTATGCCGTGTCTATGCTGCAAATTGGCGCTGGGTCTTTTGTCGAAGAATGCGTGTGGCTCTCTATCAACCGGATATCCCGCAGAATACTGGGACTATCTTGAGACTTGCAGCCTGCCTTGATGTCGCAGCCGGTATCATCGAGCCTGCGGGCTTCGATCTTTCATCGCGCGCCCTGAAGCGCGCCGCGCTCGACTATCTCGACTGGGTGAGCATCACGCGGTGGAGCACTTTCGAAGCTTTTAAGGACAATGCCCGGGCGCAGGGCTCTCGTGTCGTTTTGCTGACGACGCGAGCGGCCGAAGCCTATACGAGCGTGGAATTCAAGCCTTCCGATATTCTTCTTACCGGAAGGGAAAGTGCCGGCGTCCCCGCTGACGTACATGCCGCAGCGGACCTTCGGGTCCGCGTTCCCATGCGGCAGGATTTGCGGTCGTTGAATGTTGCTGTGGCGCTGGCAATGGTGTTAGGTGAAGCGCTTAGGCAAACAGGCGGTTTTTCCCGTCTTGCGTAACACCAAATGGCGGAGCCGAGATGTCGCAACCCCGCGGACCGTTCGAGCTTGAAAGGGCGAAAGCCAGCGCCTGGTTTGCTGCGCTCCGGGACGACGTTTGCGCTGAATTCGAACGCATCGAAGACGAGCTCGCAAGCGGGCCGATGGCGGAAAAACCAGCGGGCCGGTTTCAGCAGAAGCCTTGGCAGCGGACCGATCACACGGGCGCTGAGGGCGGCGGCGGAACGATGGCGATGATGGCCGGCCGCGTGTTCGAGAAGGTTGGCGTCCACGTTTCCACGGTCCACGGTGAATTCGCACCGGAATTCCGCGCGCAAATTCCAGGTGCAGAGGAGAACCCCGCGTTTTGGGCGTCCGGCATTTCGCTCATCGCCCACATGCACAATCCGAATGTGCCCGCCGTGCATATGAATACGCGGTTTATCGCGACCTCGAAATGGTGGTTCGGCGGCGGCTCGGACCTCACTCCGCTGCTTGAGAAGAGGCGGACGCAGGAAGACCCGGACAGCGCCGATTTTCACGCGGCCATGCAAGCCGCCTGCGAGAGACATCCGGTTGCCGATTACGCGAAGTTCAAAAAGTGGTGCGACGATTATTTCTGGCTCAAGCACCGGGGCGAAGCGCGCGGCATTGGCGGGATCTTCTTCGACTATCATAATGCCGGCAACTGGGACGCGGACTTCGCCTTCACCCAGGATGCCGGCCGTGCTTTCCTCGATATCTACCCGAAGCTGGTCCGCAGGAACATGAACACGCCCTGGACCGAAGCGCAGCGGGAAGAGCAGTTGATCCGGCGCGGCCGCTATGTCGAGTTCAACCTGCTTTACGACCGCGGGACCGTGTTCGGCCTCAAGACCGGCGGCAACGTGGACGCTATTCTGTCGTCCATGCCGCCCGTGGTGAAGTGGCCCTAAGGCCAAGCGAGCGTACCTTAGTTGCCTAAATCGAGTCGCCGGTGAACCAGGCTAGTGGAGCGAATTTGACATTTGAGTCCCGGCTGCAGCGAGCTCACGTTCAAATGTCAAATTCAAAAGCTCCACTAGACTCAAAGGGTTGCTAGAGGTCCTTTGATTCCGGCATTTGCTTTCGAGCGTGCTGCAAGGGGATGCAAATGCCGGAATCGGACCACTAGCGCGGCTGGCCTTCGAATGGTTTTTTGTCAAAAACCGGCAAAGATGTTAGTCTACTTTAGACAGGACCTTACGAATTTCACACGCAGCCAAAATCGGCGTCGTAAGATTTCTTAATCGCCTTTGCTACGCATGGTCTGCGGAGTTGATCCGTGATACGAGGCCATCCTATTTTTGACCTGGGCTTATTCTAGTAACGTGTGAGGTTTGTTTGGGCGAAAATGCAGCGGAAGCGACGCACCACCAGGCTTGGCTCAGCGCGATTCTTTCGATTGTGCCCAGCGCCATCATCGCCATAGACGCGCAGCAACAGATCACGCTCTTCAACGAGGCCGCGGAGCAGATGTTCGGCTACCAGCCGAACGAAATCATGGGTCAGCCGCTCGGCCTGCTGATACCGCACCGGTTTCGCAGTGTCCATGCTAGCGACGTCTTGCAGTTCTGGCTGGAGCCGGAAAAAGTGCGGCGCATGGGCAAGCGCCGGCAAGTCGCGGGGCTGCGAAAGGATGGGAGCGAATTTCCAGCGGAAGCTTCGATCTCCAAGATAGAGATCGGCGGGGAAAAAATATTCGCAGTGGCGCTCCAGGATATTACAGAGCGCCAACGCCAGGCCGAGCAAATCCGTCTACATGTGCGTGAGGTGGACCACCGTTCTAAGAACCTGCTCAGTGTTGTGCAGGCAATTGCCCGTCAGACCACCGCAGCCACTCCCGTGGACTTCGCCAGCCGCTTCGGAGAACGCATCCAGGCGCTCGCTGCAAATCAAAATTTACTTCTCAAGAATGAATGGAAGGGCGCAGCGCTCGATGAGCTGGTCCGGTCGCAGCTCGCTCACTTCGGGGATCTGGCCGGTACGCGGATTGAGGTCGAAGGTCCGTCCCTTTTTGTTTCCGCAGCCGCGGCCCAGGCCCTTGGGATGGCTTTTCATGAGCTGGCGACAAACGCCGCCAAATATGGGGCGCTCGCCAGTGACAGCGGCAGCATCTCAATTGAGTGGGGCCTGGAACGGGAGACTGAAGGGGCTGAGACCTTCATGATAGCGTGGCGCGAGCAGGTTACGCATCCGATTGCCGCGCCTTCCAAGCGCGGTTTTGGCTTAATGGTCATTTGCGACATGGCCGAGTTAAGCCTTGGCGCTCAAGTGGATCTAGAGTTCCGAGCATCGGGGCTAATCTGGCGGCTACGGTGCCCGGCCGGGGAAGTTCTCGGCGCGCCCGATGGCTGACCCGGCCCGGCCGCCATGTCGAGTTCAACTGCTTTGCGGCCGCGTCGCTGCGTTTCGGCTGAAGACGGGGGGCAACGTGGACGCCATTCTGCCATCCATGCGGCCCGTGGTGAAGTGGCCTTGAGGCCAAGCACGTCATGACGAGATTGTGAGGGCAGCATCTGGCCGCCCTCACGGCGTTCGATCAGGCGAGGTCATCACGCCACGGCCAGCCGGGCGTTTGAAACGGTTTCCCGCCGCAACCGCCACAGGACCAGGCCATGGAGCATCAAGGCCATGGGCACGGCGAATGTGGGAACCATGACCAGCGGATACGATGAGATGAGGAGGTTCGGTGCAGCGCGGGCAAAAAGATGCGCGGGTCCTGGAGAAGTCAGGGCCCCCATTGTAACCGCCACCGCAAGGTCGGCGATTCCAAAAAGGCACCAGGCATAGGCCGCTCTGCGAGCGCCGGCCGCATTTCGCGCCAGCAGCACGGCGACGGCGACTGCAAAAGTGCCGGTCGCAACGTCCCCAAACCCTGCGGGCAGTGCGAATTGCCAGGGCAGGCGCCCGTCCGCCCAGAGCACGAGGAATATGCCGCCCCCAACGCGATAGATTTGAGCCGCCACGAGCCAAGGCAGCGGTATGGCGGAGACAAGGCTTGAGACGCTTCCCGATAGCCGCAGAACAATGGCGGCGATAATCACCGGGATCAGCAAACCGAACATCAGGGTTGGCACGAAAGCCTCGGTGCTCGCGAAATAGGCATTTGCCGCGCCAAGGTACTGGGCGGCCGCCAGCCAAGCGATGAGCGCCGCCGACAGCGCACCGGCAGTCGCGTAACGCAATTGCGCTGGCGCTTTCATTCGAGCGGCACCTATCCAGATGAGGCCCAAGGCAATGGCCGCCACGAGGGGCAGGAAGGCCGACTCGAACGATAGGAGATATCCAGGGATTTGTGGGGTCATGGTACGTCTCCATTGCTGTAACTATTCTTATCATAGTCACTATGATATATGAAGTCAATTGCCAAAGACGCAGCGGCTGGGGTAAAATAGCGCCATGCAGAAGCAAGACATCGCCGAGTGCCCGGTGGCCCGCACGCTAAGCGTCATTGGATCGAGCTGGACTTCCCTCATCCTGCGCGACCTCCTCCTGCACGGCTCAAGGCGTTTCCAGGACCTTCAGGATTCGTTGGGTGGCATTGCGCCGACCACATTGTCGGAGCGTCTCAGGACGCTTGAGCAGAATGGCATCGTGGAGCGGCGTTTCTATTCGATGAGCCCGCCGCGGGCCGAGTACGTTCTCACCGCAAAGGGCCGTGACCTCGGCCCGATTGTCAGTGCGATGCGCGATTGGGGACGCAAGTACGCACCTTGACCGCTCCCGCAAATAAGTCATGGGCGTCAAGGACTGGAGAGAAGCGCATGCTGGCAAAGCCCTTCAACTTTGCTTAGGCTCGCGCATCGTTCGAGCGAAATTGGCGGGTCCGGATGCGCATTCTCATTCTCGGGGCCAGCGGCTTTATTGGCAGCAGGATCGCGGCCGAACTCCAAAACGCAGGCCACAAGATCGTTGCGTGTGGCCGGGACCGGGACCGGCTTCAGCGTTTTCTACCCTTTGCGGAAGCGATGGCCTGCGATCTCGCCAAGGACACGGCCGCAGACTGGCGCGCGCGCCTCGTTAGGGTGGACGCCGTTGTCAACGCGGCTGGGATTTTCCGCGAGCACGGCGCAAACGGGTTCGGGCGGGTTCACGCCGCAGGCCCCAGCACCTTGTTCGAGGCTTGCGCCGCGCTCAAGGTTCCCAAACTGATCCAGATTTCGGCGCTCGGCGCAGGCGAAGGGGCGCAGACGCCGTTTCACCTGTCGAAGCGCGCTGCGGACGATTGCTGCATGGAACGTGCCCGGCAGTACGGCCTGCCCGGATGGACCGTCGTCCGGCCTTCGCTTGTCATCGGCCGAGGGGGGCAAAGCACGGCGCTTTTTGCCGCGCTGAGCGCGTTGCCTTGGCCGCTCCGGCTCAGTCGCGGAACGTGGCAGACACAGCCGATTCACGTCGCGGACCTCGCCTGCGCCATTCGCCTTCTGCTGGAACGGGACGCGTCCTCGCGCGGGGTGCTGGATCTGGTTGGGCCGTCCCCGATGACGACGGATGAGTTAACGAGCCAGCTCAGGCGATGGCTCGGATTGCCGCCGGCCCGTCCGCTTCCGGTTCCGTATTGGCTGCTTCGCGCTGGCGTGCCGTTGGCGCAGGCTCTGTCCTTCGATGCGCTGTCAAAGGACAGCCTCACCATGCTGAAGCAGGGCAACACCGCGCCTGTTGCCCCCTTGACCGATGCGCTGCATTGGACGCCGCGCGAAATCGGGGCAGCGCTCGCTTCGGAGCCCGCCACCGAGGCCGACCTTTGGCACGCCCGGCTCTTCTTCCTGCGTCCGGCCCTTCGAATGGGCCTGGCCCTGCTCTGGATTGTGACGGCGATCCTTTCGGCCTTCGTCTTCCCGCTCGAAAAAAGCATTGGCATGGTGGCTGGGCTTGATGTCTCCGCATGGCAGGCAAGCGCGCTCGTTTATGCCGGGGCCGCCGTAGACGGCCTCCTGGGGCTTGCACTCTTGTTGAATATCAAGCCTGCCCTGATTGGCGTGCTGCAGCTTGTCACGATTGCGGTTTTTACGGTGCTTGCGTCTTTTGCAGTACCTGAGGCGTGGATCGATCCGCTGGGCCCTCTGACGAAAAACATCGCCGTAGTCGCTGGCGACGCTCGCAATGATCGCAATGGAGGCGAGACGATGAGCGGAAAACTGGCTGTTTCGCCCCTCATCCTGTCCTTCTCCCCATGGGAGAAGGGACGCCTGAACTAAGCATCGCGCCTGCATCAGCGTTCCCTCTCCCAGGGAGAGAGGGACAGGATGAGGGGAGTAATACCAAATCCGGCTGAGTAATTCGCGTCCCGTCATCCCGGAAAACGTTCTTGCGTTTATCCGGGATCGCAAAAAACGCCGGCCTAAGTTCGCAACGATCCCGGATAACGCCTTTGGCGTTTCCGGGATGACGCCAGCGGATGGCGAAGCGATCAAGCGGATCTGGTATAACCCTTACTTTACACGCGCGGTAAGCCCACGGATACGCTATGACCTATCTTCTCCTCAAATACATCCACATCCTGAGCGCGACGCTGCTTTTCGGAACAGGGCTAGGCACGGCGTTTCATGGTTATCTTGCCTTCAGGTCGCGCAACTCGCGCGTGATCGCGGCCGTGGGGCGCTCCGTGATCCTGGCGGACTGGCTCTTCACCGCTCCCGCCGTCATCATCCAGCCAGCAACCGGCATCGCCATGGCCGTCACGGCCGGATTCCCGCTCACAACAGGCTGGCTGGCGCTTACTTTCGTGCTTTACGGTTTAGTGGGCGCGTGCTGGCTCCCTGTGGTCTGGCTGCAGATTGAGCTGCGCGCCATGGCGCACAAAAGCCTTCTGTCCGGAGGCGAGCTCCCGGAGCGGTATTTCCGCTATCTGAGCTATTGGTTCACGCTTGGCTGGCCTGCCTTCGCTGGCGTGCTCGCTATTTTCTATCTCATGATATTCAAGCCGGACACCGGCTGGTAGGCACTAATGGTGTGCGCCCGAAGGGGTCGAGCCTGGATTTGTTGACTTCGGACTATCCGAAATCGCTGCCCGGAGCTGATAGGCTTTGATGACGCAGGAATTATCCTTGTCGAGCTCATGAAAGGCCGGATTGGGCTTTTCGACGAAATCGGCTTGCGTGACATAGCCTTTCTTGTCGGCGTCGTAGTAAGCAAAGTTGGCGATCAGGAACAGCCGGTCGATTTTCGCGAGCCGGTCCCACTCATCCGGGGTCAGCTTGCCATCGCGGTTAAGGTCGGCCTCTTTGAACAGCGAAGAGGCATATTGCTTCCACTCATCGCAGGTCACATTGCCGTCGTGGTTGAGATCCCACGTTGCAGCGGCGCGGACGAAAGCGCCGTCGATGCCTTCTTTGAGGCCGGGAGAGGAAGAGCCGCAGCCTGCCGCGGCAAGAGCCAGAATGAGAGCCGAAATTGAAGCCGCATAAGGCAGATAGCGTGTCTGGCGCATACAGTCCCGATCCAAAGCTAAACGGAAGTCTCTAAGCAGAGTCCGGCAGAGCTGTCAAACTCCGAAGCTCAGCCAGCGTGGACGCATCCGCAACCGTCTGTGCGTCAGGCGCAGCGCGTGGCTCCTCAAGCGAAGCAACGTCAGCCATGAGCTGCAACTTCCCTTTACCGCTTTGAGGATTTTTGCCATTAGGTGCGCAGTCACTCCTACAACCAACCCAGCCGAATGGGCGAACTTCTCATGAATATCCGATTAGCCGCAGGTCTCGTGCTCGCCTTCTTCACTCTAGCGGGCGGAGCGCAGGCCGAGCTATGCCAGGGAAAACCGAACTCATTGGGAACGGCCCGGGTCATCGCCCTCGATCCTGCGCTGCACCGCCACCTTGGCCTCCTGGAGTACGACGAGACGCTGCCCCTTCAAGATCATGAAGTTGTGCTTACTTTCGACGACGGGCCGCTTCCCCCTTACACGGCCAAGGTGCTCGACGCGCTCGCCGCCGAGTGCGTGAAGGCAAACTTTTTCCTGGTCGGGCAAATGGCCGAGACTTATCCCGCGCTCGTGCGGCGGGAATACCAGGAAGGGCATACGATCGGGACCCACACTCAGCACCACCCCCATCTCAACCAGCTCACCGCAGAAGCCGCCACCAAGGAGATTTCGGACGGCATCGCAACGGTCAGTAGGGTTCTCGGCTCCCGGGAAGCAGTCGCCCCGTTCTTTCGCTTTCCCTATCTCGATCCGAAACCCGCCAAAGAAGCAATCGCGTTGAAGCTCGGGCTCGTTGTCTGGAGCACGGACTTCCACGCCAGCGATTGGACCCTCATCTCCTCAGAGCAGGTCGCGGCCATCGCAATTGCACGCCTGGAACGCAGCAAAAAGGGCATCCTGATGCTGCACGATATCCAGGAAAGGACCGCGCTCGCGATGCCTTTGATTTTGAGCGAGCTCAAGAAGCGCGGCTATCGCGTTGTGCATGTAGTGCCCGCGGATGCAGCGAATCCCAAGACAGCGGCAAGCCCCGGCCAATGGACCGCAACAGTGCGATAAATAAAGCGCCGGATGGCTTGAACGCTTTCCTGGATGGCCGGTCTAATGCGGTCATCGCAGTGGCGGCAGCATATTGTCGGGTCTTAGACATTCGCGTAGCGTTTGTAGGCTTTCGCGCCCGGTTTAACGCTCACGGCCAAGCTACATCGGAAACTGCCTGTGCGGCTTTGGGCGGCTAGTCCCCACAAGTGGGGCAGCGGTCTGTAACCTTCCTTTAACACCTCAAGCATTGTTACCGTCAGGGCAAGGCGCCGTGTGTTAATATCTGGGCTCAAAGTACGAAAGCAACTCATGTATTCCCAACTAGCCGCAGCCGCAGTGCTTACATGCCTCGCTCTTCCAAGCACCGCGCAAGCCGAACTCTGTCACGGAAGAACGGACGCATTAGGAACGAGCCGGACCATTGTCCTGGAGCCTTCGCAGCAGCGCCGGCTCGGGCTCATGGATCACGGCGAGACGTTGCCGCTTGAGGATCATGAAGTGGTGCTGACTTTCGATGACGGTCCAATACCCCGTTACACGCCCATGGTTCTGGACGCGCTTGCTGCCGAGTGCGTGAAGGCCAACTTCTTCCTTGTCGGGCAAATGGCTGAGACCTATCCCGCGCTCGTGCAGCGTGAATACCGGGAAGGGCATACAATCGGGACCCATACCCAGCATCACCGCGATCTCAACCGCCTCTCAGAAGAAGCCGCTACAAAAGAAATTACGGACGGCATCGCATCGGTGAACAAAGCTCTCGGAGGCCCGGTAGCGGCGCCCTTCTTCCGCTTTCCCTATCTCGATCAGAAGCCCGCCAAAGATGCCATTGCGCTAAGGCTCGGGCTTACGGTTTGGAGCGCCGACTTCCAGGACTACGATTGGCATCGCATCTCGCCAGGGCAAGTCGCGGCCAAAGCGCTAACCGCCCTCGAACGCTACAAGAAGGGCATTCTCTTGCTCCACGATATCCATAAAAGGACCGCGCTCGCGCTGCCTTTGATCCTAAGCGAGCTCAAGAAGCGTGGATATCGCGTTGTGCATGTAGTGCCCGCGGATGCAGCGAACCCCAAGACAGCGGCGAGGCCGCGCCAAGGGACTGCAACAAATTAACCTTCCGGCAAGCGCTATCCCAACTTTGGCGCGCATGCGGCCGCTAAAAAGAATAGAACGTCAGCGGCGGGGATTGCCGCTGTAAATGAGAGCCGGGCATGCTCACACGCCGTAATTTTTGCAGATGTCTAGGAGGAGCGGCTGCGTTTGTCCCAGCAGCGGTTCGTGCGCAGACGGCATGCGCGGTGTTCACGCCTGAGCGGCAGAAGGCCACGGCGCCGGATGAGGCCATAGCCCTTCTTAAGCAAGGAAATGAGCGGTTTGTTGCCGGCAAGTCAGTCAATTGCGACCACCTGGCTCAGGTGAAGGAGACCGCGGCCGGGCAGGCGCCCTTCGCCGCGATTGTCGGCTGCATCAACTCGCGCGTCGCGCCCGAGCTGGTCTTCGATCAAGGTATCGGCGACATCTTCTGCGCGCGCATCGCTGGGAATTTTGTCAACACAGACATCATCGGCAGTATGGAGTTCGCGACGAAAATCGCCGGCGCCAAGGCGATTGTCGTTCTCGGGCATAGTAACTGCGGCGCGATCAAGGGAGCCATAGATAGAGTTCAGCTTGGTGACCTGACGGCGGCGCTGCAGAATATCGAGCCCGCAATTAAATCGGTGGGCGAGATCGGCGGCGCGCGCAACTCTCACAACTACGAGTTCGTTCAGCAAGTTGCCATGGCAAACGCCAAGCTTGCCGCTCAGAGTATCCAAAGGCGCAGTGTTGCGATGTCCGGGCTTATCAACTCAGGAAAGCTGAAGGTTGTTTCAGCCATGCACGACCTCACGACCGGAAAGGTCAGCTGGCTAAGCTAACGGCGCGGAACTACGGGCGGCACACGATGCCCGCGCTTATCCATACCGGATATCCAGCACTTTCGTCGCCTGCGATTGATCGCGCTCCTGCGCGGCCCCTTTCACGATTTCCAGAGACGCAACCAACTCTCCGTCCTCGGCGTGAAGCGTATGCCGTCCGGACTTCACGCTCCTGATCATCCAGTTTTCATAGTCAGCGGCAAACGCCCGCAAAACTTCGGCGAGTTCGAAGTTCTCTTCCTGCTCTGGCTCTAATGTTATTTGTATTTGCATGCCGTCACCTTCTCAGCTTCCCAACACGATTCCCGCCCATATTGTTGCATAAGTTTCTTAATGGCGGCTCACGCAGGGCTGCAACTTTTGTGCCGAACGCGATTCACGTTTGCGATTCATTCCGGTAAGCAAATTTTGCTGCCTGATGCGTCTGCGGCATGGGCCCGCTTAAGCTCGTTTCGCAGCCAATATAAAAACCATGCGGGAGCTGACGCCTGCGAATAGTAGTCTCATATAAGGGCAGTCCGATGCCTGCCGCAGAAACGCCTTGCGCGCATCAACCCGCCATCCCGGAGAACGCCGATGCCTGATGACGCAATCCTGACGCCGGACATTGCTGGCATGACCAACGCCGCCCCTTTCTCCAGGCGCGGCTTCATGACGGCTGCTGCCGCCACGGCGGCCGGCTACACCATCGCCGCGGGCGAGGTGCGCGCAGAAGCGATCAAGACCGATACGGCCGGGCTCGACGCGGGCGACGCGAAGGTTGCGGTCTCAGGCGGCGAAATGCCTATTTATTTTGCGCGTCCTAAAGGGGTGGCCAATCCTCCGGTCGTCCTGCTGGCGATGGAGATTTTCGGGCTGCACGAATATATCAAGGACGTCGTGAGGCGGCTTGCAAAGTTCGGCGCGTTTGCGGTGGCCCCGGACTATTATTTCCGGTCCGGTGTGGATCTGACCAAACTCACCGATTTCAAAGAGCTGATGCCGATCGTGAATGCGAAGCCTGATGCCGAGCTTTTGTCAGATCTCGATGCAACGGTGGCTTGGGCGAAATCGCAAGGCGGAGATACGTCGCGGCTCGGCATTGTTGGCTTCTGCCGGGGCGGGCGCACGGTTTGGCTCTACGCCGCCCATAGCGATGCACTCAAAGCAGGCGTCGCCTTCTATGGCTCGCTGGTGGATCCGCAAAACCCCAAAAATCCCGGATGGCCCAAAAGCCCGCTTGAGCTTGTGCCCGAGATGAAAGCGCCGGTGCTCGGCCTTTACGGCGAGGAAGACCAAGGCATTCCTGCCGCCCAAGTCGAGGGAATGAAAGCGGCCCTTAAAGCCGCCGGAAAAACCGCCGAATTCAAAATCTACCCCGGCGCCGGCCATGCCTTCCATGCCGATTACCGGCCAAGCTACCGGCAGAAGGCCGCGGAGGATGGCTGGAAGCAAATGGAAGCCTGGTTCAAGAAGTACGGCGTGTTAGCTTGAGGGCATCCCCTACCCGCTGCCCTCTCTCAGTGAGCTCATCTTGCCGAAGCCGGCGCCAGGCAACTAGCATGAAGCACGCTGGGAATGGGGTGAACCCATACCGTTTTTTCGGCTGGGTGCTGTTGCTCTCGGCCCCCTTTTATGTCTGGGGCGTATTCTGGCCAGTGCGGGGACTTCCCTATGGCCTGCCCGCGACGGCCATCATGATTGTTGTGCCGGCGAGCGTGGCTACGTTCATGACGCACCGGGAGCAAGGCGCCGCTGCCGCGTGGCAACTGTGGCGGCGAATTGGCGATCTCAGCCGGATACGGGGCGTATGGTGGCTTTCGATGGCACTTCTCATCATGCCGGCCGCGTCGCTGTTCGCCTATCCGATCATGCGCGAGTTCGATCTGCCGCTTCCTTCCGCCGTCTCGATTTCCCTCATCCAGGCCGCGCCCGCTTTCGCCGTCTATTTTGCCGGAGCCATTTTCGAGGAGATTGGCTGGACCGGCTACGCGACCGCCCCGCTCCAGAGGCGATACGGCATCCTTGGCGCCGGTCTCATCATCGGAACGGTGTGGGCCCTGTGGCACGTTGTGCCCTGGTGGCTCGGGCAGGGGCATCCGCTTTCCTGGGTCGCAGGCCAGGTCATATCGACCGTCTTTATGCGTATCGTTATGGGCTGGATCTACGCCTATGGCGGACAAAGCCTGTTTTTGGCAATCGTCTTCCATGCCACGATCAATACCTCCTACAGCATGTTCCCCAACGGCGGCTCCCACTACGACCCGTCCATACTTGCTGCGGTTTTGGCGATTATCACCGCGATAATCGCCTTCGTTCACCCAATTATGCGGCGAACATCGATTTTCGAAGCGGGACACGGCCCCAGAAACATGCAAGGCTAGCTCTAGAACGGCGGCTTATTATCTTACTAAAGGCGGCGGCTGCCGGTTTCGAACCGAATGCTGCCTTGGCATTCGCGAGGGCTACGGCGCAATGGCAGTTCAGGCGGCATTACTTTCCGATAGAAGCGTGCTCGAAATCGCGGGCGAGGACCGGGCTAGCTTCCTGCAAGGCCTTGTTACGAACGATGTGGACGGGCTTGGCAGCGGGCAGGCGAGCTTTGCTGGCCTGCTGTCGCCGCAAGGGAAGATCCTTTTCGATTTTTTTGCGGTCAATGCAGGTGAAACGATCCTGCTCGACTGTCCCGCGGCGCTGACCGCCGATCTATTGAAACGGCTCGGCTTTTACAAGCTTCGCGCCAAGGTTTCGCTTGCCGCTTCGCAATGGACCGTCGCAGCGGCTTGGGGCGATGGCGCCGAAGATTTCTTAAAATCCAGCGCCGCCGTCGCGTTCCCAGATCCGCGCCTGCCCGCCCTCGGTTTCCGCGGCCTCATTGAAGCGAGCAAGACGCCAAGCTTCTCCGCGAGCTTGAGCGATTACGAAGCGATGCGCATCGCAGCTGCCGTGCCGGAGGGCGGCAAGGATTACGCCTATGGCGACGCCTTTCCGCACGAAGCCTGCTTCGATCTGCTCGCCGGCGTGAACTTCAAGAAGGGCTGCTATGTGGGCCAGGAGGTCGTATCGCGCATGCAGCACCGCGGAACGGCGCGCACACGGGTGCTGGCGGTCTCAGCAGAAGCGCCACTGCCCGAGGGTGGCGCCGATATCCTCGCGGAGGGCTTCGCGGTGGGCCGGCTCGGATCGGTCTCGGGCAACCGCGGCATAGCGCTTGCGCGTCTGGACAGGGTCAAGGAGGCGCTGGCGAAGGGCCAGCCTCTCAGTGCCGGCGGCATCGAAGTTACGCTCTCCGTTCCCGCCTGGGCCAACTATTCGCTCGATAGCGCCGGCACGGAGGCAGCGCATTGACGGAACAGGCAGATGGCCTCTGCCGCTGCCCTTGGGCGCGCAGCGATCCGCTTTACTTGCGCTACCACGATGAGGAGTGGGGCGTCCCCAAGACGCGCGACGGCGAGTTCTTCGAGAAACTGATCCTCGAAGGCTTTCAGTCCGGGCTGTCTTGGCTCACTATCCTCCGCAAGCGCGAAACCTTCCGCGAGGCGTTCGACGGCTTCGACGCGGCCAAGATCGCAGGCTATCGCGATGCGAAAATCGCAAGCCTTCTCGCCAACGCCGGAATCGTCCGCCACAGAGGCAAGATCGAAGCCGCCATCGCCAACGCCCGCGCTTACCTTGCCTTGGCGGAAGGCCAATCGCTCACCGCCTTCCTCTGGGGCTTTGTGAACGGCGAGGCCATCCAGAACCGCTTCGCCAGGATGGCCGAGGTGCCGGCGCAAACGCCGCTCAGCCGCACCATTGCGAAGGACCTCAAAAGCCGGGGCTTTCGCTTCACGGGACCCACCACAACCTATTCCCTCATGCAAGCTTGCGGCCTCGTGAACGATCATCTCATCTCCTGCCATCGCCACGATGCTTGTGCCGCTTTGGCGCGGCCGCAAATTCTGGCATAAAGGGGCCGATACGAATCGGAAGGCGCCATGCAGCAGAAACTGAAAGCCCAGAGCGAAACCGCTCTCCCCGCCCGGGCCTGGCAGCGCATGCTCTCGGGCCGCCGCCTCGATCTGCTCGATCCCTCGCCCCTGGACGTGGAGATCGCCGACATCGCGCATGGGCTGGCACGGCTGGCGCGCTGGAATGGGCAGACCAAGGGCGCGCACGCTTTCTCGGTCGCGCAGCATTGCGTGCTTGTGGAAGCCATCGCGGCGGCGCTTAAATCCGATCTCAGCGAGAAGTACCGGCTCGCGGCGCTGCTGCACGACGCCCCGGAATATGTCGTGGGCGATCTCATCAGCCCGTTCAAGGCGGCGATGGGCGTACATTACAAATCCTTCGAGGAGCGCATCCAGCGCGCGATCCATATCCGCTTCGGGCTCGCTCCCCTGTTGCCGCTGAACATCGCCCAGCTCATCAAGAAGGCCGATAAGATCGCGGCCTATTTCGAGGCGACCCAGCTTGCGGGTTTCTCGGCCGACGATGCGAAGGCCTTTGCCGGCGATCCGGCCGCACTCGGTGTCGAGTTGCCGCGCGCTTTGCTGCAGATCGTGCCCCTCGAACCCGCGGCAGCGCAGGCGGCATATCTTTCGCGGTTTGCGGCGCTCGAAGGACAAGCCGCGGGGGCGCCGGGCTAGCCCCGGGGGCCGTCATCCCGGAAATGCCGCAGGCATTTAATCCGGGATCGTTATGGGCGCCGGCGATTGTTACGATCCCGGATAAACGCTAAAGCGTTTTCCGGGATGACATGAGGCGCGCGTTTTCCGGGATGACATGAGCGTGACGCAAGCCTCAGCATCGAACGTGACCGGAGCCAAATAACATGTCAAATGAGCTGAAGGCCCCAACCCCTGAGCTGCTTGCGCGCTTTGCAGCCATTGTTGGCGACAAGGGCGCGCTGACAGACCCGGCCGATATTCAACCTTACTGCCAGGAGTGGCGCGACAAGTATTTCGGGCGAACGCCGATGGTGCTGCGCCCGGCTTCGGCGGGCGAGGTCAGCGCGATCTTGAAGCTCGCGCATGAGGAGCGCATCGCCATCGTGCCGCAGGGCGGCAATACCGGACTGGTCGGCGGCCAGATCCCTTTCGAGACGGGCACTGAGATCGTGCTCAGCCTCGACCGCATGAAGGCGATCCGCGCCGTCGATGTAGCCGGCAATACGCTCACAGCGGAGGCCGGCGCAACGCTCAAAGCCGTTCAGGATGCCGCCGCAGCCCAAAACCGCCTCTTCCCCTTGAGCCTCGCCGCGGAGGGCACCTGCCAAATCGGCGGCAACATCGCCACCAATGCCGGCGGCATCCATGTGCTGCGCTATGGCAACATGCGCGAGCTCGTTTTGGGGATCGAAGCCGTATTCCCAGGCGGCGAAATCTGGAACGGCCTGCGCTCGCTGCGCAAGGACAATACGGGCTACGATCTCAAAAGCCTGCTCATCGGCTCGGAAGGCACGCTTGGCGTTATAACGGCGGCGTCGCTGAAGCTGTTTCCCCGTCCGGCTGAGGTGGCGACCGTCTTTGCGGGCTGCGCGAGCCTCGACGCGGTGGCGCAGCTTTTCAGCCGTGCCTTCGAGAGTGCCGGCGCCCTTCTGACAGCCTTCGAGCTGATCCCGCGCATCGCCGTCGAGTTCCTGACCGAGCGCATGCCGCCCATCCGCGATCCGCTTGAGGCGCCGCACCCTTGGTATGTGCTGCTCGAAGTGTCGTCGCCGGTGGCCGATGGGCTCGCAGAGCGCGCCGCGATGGCGCTGCTCGAAGACGCCCTCGAAAAAGACCTTGTCGCCGACGCGGCAGTTGCGGCATCGGAGGGGCAGGCGCGCGATTTCTGGTGCCTGCGCGAGAACATTTCCGAGATCCAAAAGCACGAAGGCGGCAGCATCAAGCATGATGTCTCGGTGCCGGTTTCCGCCGTCCCCGCCTTCATCGGCGAAGCGGACGCCGCCATCGAGCGGCTTGTCCCCGGCGCGCGGCCAGTGCCCTTCGGCCATTATGGCGACGGCAACATTCATTATAACATCTCCCAGCCCGTTGGCGCGGACAAGGCCGCATACCTCGCGCGCTGGGAGGAAGTGTCGGACGCGGTGCACGCCATCGTCTTGCGGTTCGGCGGCTCGATCAGCGCCGAGCACGGCATCGGCCGCATGAAGGCGCGGGAACTCGAACGCTTGAAGCAGCCCGTGGAACTCGCGCTCATGCGCCGCGTGAAGGCGGCCTTCGACCCGCGCGGCATCCTCAATCCGGGGAAGCTTTTAGCGAGCTATACACCCGTCGATTGATCCCGTCATCCAGGATTGGTTGCGCTGTCCGTTCGATTAGAGCCGCACTCCCGCGGCTGGAACATAACGTTCGGGCCGGCGCGTTCGTCTACGGCGCGAGCAACCCTCAATCTCTTGATCGATGCGCGTTTCAAAATTAGTTAGACGGCCCTAGTCCAGCTCCTGCCAGTCCGAAGCTGCCGTCACGCCGGCTTTGTATTTGAACGGATTTCCTTCAAGACCCTGTCGCAATCGGCCGCGAGCTGTGGAATTTTATTACTCGCCACGTCCCAAACAATGTCCGGGCCAACCTTATCGTATCCGTGGCGCAACCAGTCGCCCATCCCTCTGAGCTTCTTCCAGGGATGATCGCCCAGCAACGATTTCGTGTTGGCGTCGAGCTTCGTTGTGGCTTCGATCACGCGCTCGATGCAGCGCTCCACGGCATCGAGCGTCTTCCGGTCTTTCTGAAGCGCCGCCTCGTCGATGCCGTCAATGTATTCGGCGATGCGAGCCGCATTTCGAGGCGGTGGGCCGGATTGCTAGAAGGCAACGACGCGATCCTTGTCGATTTGATCCTGAAGCCTTTGCTTTCTGGCGGGCTCAGGCACGACATCGACCTCCTTCTTCAGCAGAGCTTCGAGGCGCTCCTGGATGGCGTCCACATAGCCAATGTAATCCAGCCCGCGGGGCGTCCGCGCCGGATCGAGCTTCACTGCGATATCCACGTCGGATTCAGGACTGCCGTCCCCACGGGCCGTGGACCCAAACAAGGACGCGGACATCACACCCAGCTGTTGCAGCTCGGCGCGGTGCTCGTTCAACTTGGCGATAATCGCGTTCCTGTTCATGGCTCGAATATAACGTTAAAGCCGCTGCGATCAAAGCTGGATCGCGCCTCCGGCGGTGGAAGGGGCAGGCGCTTCAGTCCTCGTATCGGTTGCCTCGACCCATGTTGCAGGAGCCGCATAGAGACCTGAGATTGTCTATGGCTGTGGGTCCCCCTTTCGACCAGGGCAGGATATGGTCAACGTGAAGCACGCAAATCGGGTTCACGGATGGGCTGTCGCCGCACAGCGTGCATTTGAAACGGTCCCGATGGAGAGCACGGAAGCGCAGACCAAGTGAGATTTCGCGCTTATCTCTGCTACTTTCCTGAGTTGCCCACGGAAGTTGCTCGGCATCGTTAGAATCAGCGTCCAATGTTGGGTCAGCGGCTGGCGTATCCGGGTCGCCGTTCACGCGCTCAACGAAGGTCGCCAGGGCTTTGTTCCAGCTACCGAACCGAAGCATATACGCTTTGCCGCCAACCTTGGAAGGAGGCTGTCCCATTTCAAGGTATTTCGGCGGGCGCCCGTGGTGCGTCCACACCTCCAACATATTGTCAAAGCACTCTTCATCCGTGTAGCGGCGCCCAAGGATTGACAATGAGAGCCCCGCTGCCGCAAACGCTGCTCTCGAAGACCCCCACCGCTTTCTGAGAGTGTCCGGGCCGAAGGGAAGATGGGTCTCGACATCAGACACGCTCACCTCGGTCTTTCCCAGCATGCGGGCCAAACTAGAAAGCGCTTCTAGGATTTCCTCATTAGTCATGCGATGAATTACACGCGACTTGACGCCCGGCACGCGAAGTCTCTCTCCACATCGGTCACTCAATCCGGCCGCCGCCAGAGCTTTGCTCCATGAGCCAAACCGTTTGGTGACGGTATCCCGGGACACACGGGAGTGCCGCTGGAAGCGCGTACCCAGCAAAGGGCCATCCGGGACAATGGCAGCAACCCGGCGCAGTTCGTCGAGGATCGCAGAGTTTGTGTATTCGGTCAGCCGATTTAGCTTAAAGACGAATGGCTGAGGTGTGGACTGGTCGGTCATATTGTTAAGGCTTTATGAAAATGTACATGGATGCAAGACCCTACCATCGGTGAGGCAACAAGCCAATCGCGAGCGTCATGAATCGGCGATGGGATGTACTGTGTCCAGACGACTTCGCGCTCGCCACGCCAGTTCGAGCGCGGGGAGAAGGACAGGATGAGGGGTAGGCCAGAGGGATGTGCCGCCGAATTTCGTAACGCCGCGGCGTGGTTAATTTTGGTTTGGTAAACGCGGCGGGCGTTAAATGGCAATTTCGCGCAAGAACCGGAATTTTTCGCGTTTTCACCCTCAAAAGTGGATTCCGCAGAGTCCGTTAATTATCTTTTTGGTCCCCCGTTAACAATTACTTGCCGCGCCGGCCGATGGCGGTTCAATGCGCCGTTTGGCTTTTTCAATCTAGGCATCAACATGTTAGCTGACATTAATGCTTCCGCAAGGCGCTTTCGCTTAAGGTACGCGCGTGAAGAAAGCGGCACGGGCCGGAGTTTCGCGGGCGCAGGGAAGCGAAGATCCGAGGTTAATGAAATTTGAAGCCGTCAGGCAACCAGCGTGGCGAACAAGTGCGCGGTGGCGGCGTAACTCTCGCGCAGCCGAGCCTCCAGCCTTTCGATGTCCGGTTCGCCGGTGGTCTGCAGAATGAGGCCAATCAGGTCCTTGGGCGCGGTTGCAGGCTCAAACCCGCCTTCGGTGCACAGCCGCAGAATATGCGCGATGTCCTGATACAGCTCCAGGGCGCGCAACAGCGTATTGCCGTCCGCGAGGCTCAAAATGCCGGCCGCCATCAGGTTCCGCAGCGCCTGCGCGGTGTTGGGGCTCAGCACCTTAGGCGAATCGGCGGCGCGCACGATTTGCAGGAACTGCGCGATGAATTCCACATCGATGAGCCCGCCTCGATGCGTTTTCGTCTGCCAGATATCGGCCGTGCCTTTCTCAGCCTCGATCCTGGCCCGCATCTCGTGCACATCGGCCGCGGTCTTGGCGCGGTCGCGGCGCATCGTGAGCACGGTGTGGATGTCTGCGGCAAGGCGCGCCCTAAGAGCGGCCAGCCCCGCAACGGGCCGCGCCCGCGTCAGCGCCAGATGCTCCCACGTCCAGGCTTCGTTTTGCTGATAGGCCAGGAAGCCGTCGAGGCGGACGGCAACGGGCCCGGCTTTTCCGGATGGCCTAAGCCGCATATCGACCGGGTAAAGCACCCCCTCGGGCGTTGGCGCCGAGATCGCGGCGATGAGCCGTTGCGTAAGCCGCGCGTAATGCTGCGAGGCCTGGAGTGCAGCAGCCGGCGGGGTATCGTAAACCACGATCAGGTCCAGATCGGACGAGGCCGCCATCTCCCGCCCGCCGAGCTTTCCCATCCCGATCACAGCCGGCTCCGGCAGGCCGCCGCCATACTGTTCTTGAACGGCATCGAGCAGGCTTTCGATCACGGCTTCGGCGACCAGCGAGTAATCCTCGCCTGCTTGAGCCGGTGTAAGCTGGCGCGAGAGCAGCCGCACCCCGATGGCGAACGCTTGCTCCTGGCCGGTGACGCGTGCCTGATCAAGCCGGTCCTCATAAGTACTGGACTCGAAAATCTCGCGTCGAATCAGCCTATTAAGCTCATTTTCAGAGGGCCTGGCGCCGATATAGCCCGGATCGAGGATCGCATCCATCAGGCGCCGCCGCCGGCTGAGAATGCGGGCGAGCCGCGGCGCCGAGCCCATGATCTGCGCAATGAGGCGCAACAGCTGCGGATTGGCCCGCAGCATGGAAAAAAGCTGCAAGGCGCTGGGCACCTCGCTTAAGAAAGTGTCGAACGTATCGAGCGCGAGGTCGGGATCGCTGGTATCGCCAAGCGCTTCGAGCAGCGCGGGCGTAAACTCCGTGAGGATCTCGCGCGCCCGCTCGCTCTGCATGGCTTTATACCGGCCGTAATGCCAGCCTTTCACGGCGGCGATGGCCGCGGACGGGTTCTTGAAGCCGAGCTTGCTCAGTGTCACAACGGTTCCGGGATCTTCTGCGTCGCCGGTGAACACGAGGTTGCCTGCCACGCGGTTCGGGGTCAGCTCGGGCGTGCTCTCGAACAGGGCAGCGTAGTGCGCTTCCACGATTTGCATCTGCCGGCGCAGCTCGTCCTTAAAAACTTCAAGGTTCGCATAGCCCGCAAAGCGCGCGAACTTGGCCAGCTCCACTTCACTCGCAGGAAGCGTATGCGTCTGCTGATCCGCCATCATTTGCAGGCGGTGCTCCATGCGCCGCAAATAGCGATATGCCGCGGAGAGGTCGTCGCGAACGGCGGCTCCGATCCAGCCGGAATCCGCCAGCAGCCTGAGGCCGGTGAGCGTCTCTCGCACGCGCAGCGCTGGCTGGCGCCCCCCCGCGATAAGCTGTTGAGATTGTACGAAAAATTCGATTTCGCGGATGCCGCCGCGGCCGAGCTTCAGATTATGCCCCGCAATCGCGATCCGCTGATGCCCCTTGGCGGCGTGGATCTGCCGTTTCATGGCGTGGATGTCGGCGATGGCGTTGTAGTCGAGATATTTCCGCCAGATGTAGGGGCCGAGCGCTTTGAGGAAGGCGTCCCCCGCCGCGATGTCGCCGGCCACAGGGCGAGCCTTGATGAGAGCGGCGCGCTCCCAATTCTGGCCAAGGCTTTCGTAATAGCGGAAAGCGGTTTCGGTAGAGATCGCGGCCTGAGTCGAGCCGGGATCGGGGCGCAGCCGCAAATCGGTGCGGAAGACATAGCCGTCCGCCGTCCGCTCCTGAAAAATATGGACGAGATCGCGGGTGAGGCGCACGAAAAAGGGAGCCGGTTCCACGCCTGGAGCGAGCGGCGCGGTACGGCCGTCGAAGAAGATAATCAGATCGATGTCGCTTGAGTAGTTGAGCTCGCAGGCGCCGAACTTGCCCATGCCCAAGATAACGAGACCGCTGCCGGCCTCGGGACTTGCGGCATCGCGCGGTTGGAATTGCCCGGCCCGGGCCGCGCGGCGCAAGAGAAAGCGGACGGCGGCGCCCACGAATCGATCTGCCGCTTCGCTCAATCTTTTCGTGACTTCCTCGACGCTCCAAATGCCCGCCAAGTCTGCGAAAGCGATCAGAAAGGCGATGCCGGTCTTTCCCTCACGCAGGATACGCATGAGATCGCGTTGCGACTCTGCCTCCGCGGCTTCGCGCGCGGTGCGCGAAAGGATTTCCTCGAAATGGGCCTCCGGGGCGGTGTCGAGCGTGACGATGAGCAGCTCCGGATATTTTTCCGCCAAGCCCGAAAGATACGAAGACCCTGCAAAGACGCCGCTCAGGAAAGCTGAGATGTGAGGCGGAAACCGTTGTTCCGGCTTTAAGCCGGGGCCCAGCCTGTCGAGGAAGCGCTGCCCGCTCCCCGCTTCATCGTCGAGCGGGCCTTCACGCACGCGCCCGGAAAAGAGGCCGGGGCTAGCCGGCATGGGTCAGCATGGGTTGAGGCGAGGCCGCGTTTTGGACGCCCTCGGGCGGCAAGTTCTTTTTCAGCGACAGGCGGACTTTGAGACCAGGACAGTTATCCTCCAGCGCAACAGCGCCGCCATGCAGCCGGGCGACGGCCGCGACGAGGCTCAAGCCCAGTCCACTTCCGGGAACGGACCGGCTGGGCTGAAGCCGCACAAACCTTTGCAGGACGCGTTCCCGGTCGTTTTGCGCAATCCCTGGGCCGCGGTCCGCGACCACGATATCGACGGTCCCGCCTTTGTCCTCAAGCCCGACGTCGACCGTGAGCGGCGGGCCGCCCGCCAAAACCGCGGCCTCCGCCATCGGCGCAGCATATTTGATCGCGTTATCCAAGAGGTTCGCCAGCGCTTGACCGATCAGGTGCTTCTCGCCGCATATCATAACATCGCCGGCGCAGGAAAGCCGCAACGAAAGGCAACGCTCCTCTGCGGCAGGTTCGTAAAGTTCGGCCACATCGCGGGTCAGCGCGCAAACGTTGAGCGGGCCGAAACTTTCCGAACGCGATCCAGCCTCAAGGCGGGCGATGCTCAGAAGCGCGTCGAAGGTTTGAATGAGCGCGTCCGCCTCCTCGATCACCGAGCCCAGGGCCTCCGCCAAATTTTCGGGCGAGCGGCTCGATTGGAGGGCGCGCTCAGCCCTCGTGCGGAGCCTGTGGAGCGGCGTTTTCAGGTCGTGGGCAATGTTGTCCGATACATCTTTGAGGCCCGTCATCAGGTCTTGAATGCGATCCAGCATGGCATTCAAGTTCCGCGTCAGGCGCTCGAACTCGTCGCTGCGCCCCGTGACCGGAATACGCTGCGCAAGGTTGCCCTGCATGATGGCCCTGGCCGTGTTCGAGACCGCGTCCACGCGGCGCAGGATGCTGCGGCTGACCAGGGTGCCCCCCGCAACGCCGATGACGATGATGAAAGCATAACTGAGCAGAAGCGCCATGCGGAGCACGCGCTTCAGAGCCTCTTGATTTTCAATGTCGCGGGCGACGATCAGACGCAGGCCATTCGGAAGCCGCGCGATTAGCCCCAATGCCTGGCGCTCGCTAACGCGGCCGTCCTCGCGCTTGCGATAGGCGAATTGAGCGGGCCCTTGGACGTTCCAGAGGTCCGCCGCGACGGAGTCGAGGTTGCCGGCCAGCCGCCGGCCTGCGCTGTCCGTCAGAAGATAGAGCGTGCCGCTTGAGGAGGCCGAATGTTCAGAAATGGCACTGATGAGCGAGGTTACTCCGCCGTCCCTGTAACGCGCAGCAAGAGCCTCGAAATCAGCCTGCACCGCGGCTTGCGCCTCATGGCTGAGATAGCCCTGCATCGAGATATTGACGTAGATGAACGTCGCGGCAACTGCGGCGCAGAACAGCGAGATGTAGATGGCGAAAACCCTGAAGGGCGTCGCGAAGACAACGCGGGGGACGATCTTTTCGAATTTAACGGCGGTCATTGCGGATCATGTAGCCCGCCCCGCGCACCGTTTCTAGGAGCGGTTTATCCTGCCCCTTGTCAATCTTACTGCGAAGCCGCGATATATGCACATCGATCACGTTGGTTTGCGGATCGAAGTGATAGTCCCAAACATTCTCGAGGAGCATCGTGCGCGTCACGACCTGTCCGGCGTGCCGCATGAGATATTCGAGGAGCCGGTATTCGCGGGGCTGGAGAAGGATTGTTTCGCCGCCGCGCGTGACCTTGTGAGACAGGCGGTCCAGAACGAGATCGCCCACGGCATAGGTGGTAACGGCGCCTTCGGACTGGCCGCGGCGCGTCAGGGCCTCAACCCGCGCCACCAGCTCGACGAGCGAGTATGGCTTCGGCAAGTAATCGTCTCCGCCGGCACGCAAGCCTTTAACCCTGTCATCGACCGCGCCAAGAGCACTCAAAATCAAGACGGGCGTGCGGTCTCCACGGACCCTGAGCCGTTCTACAAGCGTCAACCCGTCGAGCTTCGGCAGCATACGGTCTACAATCAGCACCCCGAAAGCTTGGCTGCTTGCAAGTTCAAAGCCCGTTTCGCCGTCGCTTGCAATCTCCGTCTGGTAGCCGGCTTCGCTTAGCGCTTTTGCAAGAAAATCGGCCGCCGTACGGTCATCCTCAACGATCAAAACTCGCATTTGAGCACCCTGGCGGAAACAGAAATGTATTCTGATGAAATAATGTTACGTAATAAAGAAGACGAGGGGAATACCCTCGTCTTCAAGCTGAATTTAGTGCCTATCGCTATCTTTGTCCTCACCGCCCCGGTCCGGCTTTTGGTCCAGAGGAAGTGCCAGGAAACGGGATTGCTTGTCGCGTCCACGGATCTGAAGGAGGACGACCCGCTTGCCCTTCTCCCGTGCTGCGCGAATTCCTGCGCTCACGTCCTCGACGGTCGAAACAGGCTTGCTGTTCAGCTCGACGATGATGTCGCCGCGCTTTATGCCCTGATCGGCGGCTTTGGATGCAGGATCGACGCTCGATACGGCGACGCCTTCCTTTGCTTTGCTGCCTGGCAACTCCGGCGCAGGAACAAGTGTCATGCCGAGGTCTTCAATTTCTTTGCCAGCGTCGTTCTCGTCGCCGCCGCCCGCAAAGGCAACCTTCTCGGTATCGGGAAATTCCCCAAGCGCCACGGTAACGTCGCGCTCAACGCCATTGCGGGAGATATGCAAGTGCGCTTCGGAACCCGGCGACAGCGCTGCAATGGTCCGGGCAAGCTCCCGCGAGTTGGAAACGGGCCTGCCATTGACCTGCAGGATGACATCCTGCTGTTTGAGCTCGGATTTAGAAGCGGGTCCGTCGGCCAGGATCTTTGCGATCAGAGCGCCCTTCGCGGCCTTGAGAGAGAGGCCTTCAGCGAGGTTGTCGTCGACATTCTGGATCTGAACGCCAAGCCAGCCGCTGCTAACTTTGCCCTTGTCCTTGAGTTTCTGCACGACATCGCGCGCGGTCTGGGCAGGTATTGCGAAAGCGATGCCGACGCTGCCTCCGCTCGGGCTATAGATCGCGGTGTTTACGCCGATGACCTTGCCGTCGAGGTTGACGGAGGGTCCGCCGGAATTGCCGCGGTTCACAGCGGCGTCGATTTGCAGGAAGTCGTAGGGGCCAGAGCCGATGTCGCGGCCCGAGGCCGAGACGATGCCGGCCGTCACCGTTCCACCGAGACCAAAGGGATTGCCCACGGCCAAGACCCAATCGCCGACCCGCGGAGGCATATCGGCAAATTCGAGCCAATGATCGAACTTCTTCTTGCTATCGATCTTGAGTAGAGCGAGATCGGTGCGCGCGTCGCTGCCGACAACTCTCGCCTTGTATTTCTCCTCATTCTCGAAGGTGATCTCGATTTCATCGGCCTTGTCGGCAACGTGATGATTGGTCACGACATAGCCGTCGGGGGAAATAAGAAAGCCGGAGCCTTGGGCACGCATTGCATGCCGTTCGGGCTGGTTGCGCTTGAACTGATCGAAGAAATCGCGAAAATCCTGCGGCAGATCCGGTATCGGCACGTCCCTGCCTGACACTTCTCCGGTTCCGCTTACCGACTTCACGTTGACGCTAACGACCGCCGGACGGACCTTATCGGCCAGGTCGGCAAAGCTCGGCGGGCGCTGATCCTGCGCAACAGCCGCGGTTACGAAGAATGCGCTTTGCGGAATCGCGGCCAGAAGGCTGGCGCTCAAAAGCCCCGCCCCCGCGATGGCGCTTAACGGCCTGAGCCGCCGGCGTGTAGAAATGTTGTCATCCTGGATTCGTCCGGACGCCATTGGCTTCCAACTCCCCTGAGTAATTTATCCTCAAGCTGATATAGCCAATTGAACGTTACAGAGCGCTTGCCGCGAGATTACAAAGTGTTAAGGAGCTCAGCCGCTCACCGCCCCGCCGCTGGCAACGGGAGCGGCAAGTCCAGGGCGCTTACGATTAACCATGTGGCAAAAATACAATGCGAGCGACAGCTGGGCAACAGCCCTAAGCTTTGCATTTGATATGCACCGAAGCCCTTGAAAATATGGCGAAATTTCAGAAGCAACCAAGCTATACTAATAATTGTATTCCTAAAAGATGAATAGGCTGAGCAACCCAAAATGCGACAATCTGTCCTTGTGGGGTCATATTGAGATCACATTTCAATTTAGGGATTGCGCTTGCTTGCTATTTGTTTTCGCAAGAGAGGGAAGCGCTGTTGCGCTCAAATTGTCCTCTTGCGTTGTAGCCTCGAAGGAGTTGAAATGCAGTTTCGTCTTGCCGCTTTAATATCGGCAGTGTTCGCGGTTTTTGCGCCTCTTGTTGCAAATGCCGAAACGGCAAGGAAATCCTGGCACCCAGAATCGGTGGCGGCGAGAGAGGCCGACCTTTCCCAAGAGTTCGAGGCTCATAGCCTGAAACTTGGGTCGCCTGTTTTCCTGCGCGTGTACAAGCAAACCTCAGAAATGGAGCTTTGGGTCCAGCGGGGTCCCCGTTACGAGCTGTTCAAGACCTTTGGAATCTGCCGCTGGTCAGGCGGGCTCGGCCCCAAATTCTATGAGGGAGACAGGCAATCGCCGGAAGGCGTCTACCGGATCACGACGTCGGACCTCATCGTCAACCGGCGTTGGGACCGGGCGATGAATATCAACTATCCGAACACATTCGATCAAGTGAATCACCGGGGAGGCTCAAGCATCCTCATTCACGGCGGGTGCGGCTCCATCGGCTGCTTCGCGATTCAGAACCAGAATGTGGAGGAAGTTTTTGGCGCTGTGCGTGCCGCCCTTCGCAACGGGCAGGCCTACGTCCCTGTGCTCGCCTTGCCCTTCCGGTTCACCGCTTTGGCTCCTTCCAAAGAGGACACGCTGCAAATGAACGAGTTCTGGGGGGACCTGCGGCGCGCCGATCTTCTCTTCGAAAGGGACAGGCTGCCTCCCGCTGCCTGGATTTGCGACGGCCGCTACTATTTCTCGGACAGGCGCGGAGACTCGCACCGGCATTCCGTTCACTTGCCTGGCTGTAAGCCGTTGGAGGAGCGTTCAGGCGCGAGGAACGCCTCCAACCTCCCCAAAGAGGATAAGCCCGTTGTAGCCGCCTCCTCGGAGAGCGCGGACATGGCTGCCGGCAGCACTCAGAAGGCGTTTGAGCAGGAGGCGCAGGCCGGAAATCCGAAAAGCTTGCACAGCAAGATGTTGCAGGTAGCGGTGAACCATCCGGCGGCTTGCCCGAAGAAGCATGGGCGCTGCCGCTCTTTGGCCGCGCAGGAAAAGAAGTCGCGGGCTGCGAGCAATAAAAGCAATATTATCCGCGTAAAGCACTCCGGCCACTCGGGGAAACTCAGCCGGCTTTAGGCCCCGGATACGAAGCGAGATTTGGCGCGCCGCCCTCTAAGCGACGCGCCATATTTTTTTTGCGTGCAGCATATAGACCTTCGGCTCCGATCTATGCAGCGACCGGATCGCAGGTGTCAAACAGGAGACGCCGCCCGCATAGGCACCGAAGGCCGGCATGATGAGCAGATCGTGTGAAACACAGAAACACGGCCCGGAAAAGCGGGAGCCGCCAGCAGGCACGCTGGCCTTTGGATGAATATGCCCCACGATTTGCGGGGCAGCGCGGTTAGCGGCCGGCGCATGGCAAAGGATTACGCCGCCAATCGCAATCTCCGCGACGGTTTCGCCGCCGCAAAAGGCGGGGATCTCCGGGTCGTGGTTGCCGGTAAGCCAAATCCACTCGCCGGCCTGCGCACAGATAAAGGCAAGTTCTTCCCGATCCGCTTCCGCCATTCGCTCGCCGGCAAAACGGTCGTCAAAGCTGTCGCCGAGGCAGATAACGCGCCAGGGATTATAGGCTTCTATCGCGCGCTTGAGGCGATGGAGCGTATCGCAGCTGTCGAGCGCGGGCAGAAGGCGTCCTTGCGCCGCTGAGCGCGACGCTTTTTCCAGATGCAGATCGGCCACGAGGAGCGTTGCTTCTGAGTTGATGAAAGCCGCACCGGAGTTGTCTAGCGTGAGCGCCAACCCGGCAAACTCGATTTGTGCCGCAGCCTTGCCTGAGCCCAGCGCCCTCGCCGGCAGCGCATCGATGCGTTGCGATGTCATCCTTTCCCGCGTCCTTTTTTGGCCGATCAGGACAGCGTCACCGCTGCGGTCCACCAAGAAGGATGGGCTTTAGCGACCGCCTCTGCGGCCCTTTTTGCAGTCTCTTGCGACGGAAATAGGCCAAAGCACGTCGGGCCGCTTCCCGAAAGGCGCGCTAAGAGGCAGCCCTCTTGGTGCCGGATCGCATTGAGCGTGCTCTCGACCGCCGGCTCAAGGGCTGTCGCAGGCTTCTCAAGGTCATTGCGTCCTTGCCTGAGTAAAGCGGCGGCTTCCTCCGGTCCGCCGAAGTCCACGCCTTCAAAAGCGGAAGGCGCCACTTGCTGAGGCTGGTAGGGGGCAGCACCGAGCCGCCTGAAAACCTCAGCCGTGGAGAGTTTTATCCGTGGATTCACCAAGATTGCAGGCAGAGAAGGCACACTGCTGGCGGGCATCACGCGCTCGCCGAGGCCTCGCATCCAAGCAGCACGGCCATAGAGGCAGACGGGCACATCCGCGCCAACAGCCGCAGATTTTTGGATGAAGCCCTCAACTCCGGCAGAATCGCCGTAGGCCTTCAGCAAGATCCGTATCGCAGCAGCCGCGTCGGAGGAGCCGCCGCCCAAGCCGGCAGCAACCGGGATGTTCTTGTTGAGGACGAAATCGCCGTGAATTTCCCGGCCGAGCCAGCCGGCGACCGCGCGCTTTGCCTTCAAGACCAGGTTCTCCCCGTCGACGGCGCCCGCGAAGGGGCCTTGGAGGAGGATACGGTCTTCGCGCGCGGGGCTGAAGCTAAGCTTGTCGCAAAGATCGGCGAACACGACCAAGCTTTCAAGCTCATGATACCCGTCAGGCCGCTTTCCCAATATGTGAAGCGTCAAATTAACTTTCGCGGGGGCTTGCTCCTGCATGACAGCAGAAGCAGCGCCGTCATGTAGTGTGCCGCCGCTCGCGGAGCCGGGCAATAGCGTCATCGGTAAACCAAGTGTGAGAACTCGAACCAGAATAGGTGCTTAGACGCCGAAAGGGGATTTGTCGATCCCCTCGCAGCGAAACTCACAGACCTTTGCCCTGCTGCATTCTCAAGGATTCGCTGTCTGAGGCTGCGCGGCTCCTGGCGCCTGGCTTTGAGCCGGAGAAGGCTGCTTTTCAAGCTCTACGTGCGGACCGGCCTCATCCCGCAGGCCCTCCTCGATCTTCTTCTTGATCTTGGCGGCATCTTCCGGCTCTGGGTTCAAGGTCAGCGCCTGAGTCCACTGAAACTTGGCCTCAAGCTTCCGGCCGAGGCGCCAATACACATCGCCGAGGTGGTCGTTGAGCGTCGGATCCTCGGGCCGCAACTCGACTGCTTTGTCGAGATGCTTCACCGCCTGCTCGTAATCCTTCTGCATGTAGTAGGCCCAACCAAGGCTATCGATGATGAAACCGTCGTTCGGTCTAAGCTTCACAGCCTTCTTGATGAGGTCGAAAGCTTCCGGGATGTGCATGTTTTGATCGAGCCAGGAATAGCCAAGATAATTAAGCACCGCGCCCTGCTCCGGATCGAGTTCAAGCGCTTTCTTGAAGTCCGGTTCGGCCTTTGGCCACTGCTTTGTGCGTTCATAGGCAATACCGCGCGAATAGAACAGCTGCCAATCCTTTTTCTCCGGGGTGCCGACTAAGGCGATAGCCCGGTCGTAATATGGAATGGAGGCCTCGTAGTGCTTGCGCGTACTTTCGATTGCTGCCGCCGTTTGCAGAAGCGCTTGGTTATCCGGGTGTTTTGCCAACAAAGCAGCAAGAAGTGCCACCGCCTCGTCAGACTTTTGCAGTGAATTCAGGTAAAGCGCCTTCCGCATCTGAGCATTGATCCAGAAGGGGGACCCATCGTGGACCTTATCGATGACAGTGATCGCTTTATTATACTGCTCAAGGTTTCCATAAAGCTCAGCAAGCTCAAGCTTGGCGATATCGGACTCAGGGTTCAGCAGAAGCGCCAGACGGAAATAAATCTGAGCAGCGTCCACCCCGTTATTTGCGGCTAGCACCTGTCCGATTCCGAGAAAGGATTCTGCCAGTCCTTCCTCAGGGTTGGATACCATGAGCTTTGGTGTTTTGCCGGCTTTCAGCTCAGCCAGCACTACCTTCCCGAGAGGGGTCTCCTGGGCGCCGGCTTCTTCCAGAACGCTTAGCGCCTGCTTGCTGTCGCCCCAAACCGCAAGATGGCGGGCGTAGGCTTCAGCGATCCTCAGATTAGGCGACTTTTTGTCGTATACTGCGCTATAGGCCTCCGCAGCCATCGCCTTCTTCCTGGCTACATCGGCCATAAACGCGCGTTGCACGGCCTCAAAGTGGGTGGCCCAGACTGCCTTCCGCGAGTCCTGCAAGGCCGCGAACGCCTTATCCGCATGGCCTTGAGCGACGGCTACCCAAGCGCGCGCCAGCTTTGTCGTTGGCTCCTCGGCTGAAGAGGCGTGCTGTGCGATCTTGAAATGTTCGTCCGCTGCCTTGTAGTTTCCACGCTTGTAGGCGTCGACGCCCAGAAAGATGTGGGCAATGGAATTTTCCTGCTGCCGCTTGATAAGCCGCTGCGCAAGGTTGCGGGCTGGGACGAATTCGCCCGACGCAAGCTCAAGCTGGAAAGCCTCTTCGAGAATATCCTGGTTTCCGGGATCTTTGGCGAGTGCGCGTCTGTAATAAAGCGCAGCGCTATCGCTGTCGCGTGACGCGCGCGCTACATGCCCCGCGAGATAGCTGCCAAGCAGCGAGGTGCCGTCTACCGCCTCCACCTGCGGTGCAGGCTTGCCCCTGGCTCGAAGCGCGTGCGCCGGCGGCGCCGCCATCAAAAATGCAAGCGCGATGACCGGCGCAGCCATCTTCATCGAAAAAAGCCGGGCGGTCTGAACAGTTTCCATGTGGGGCATATAGCGGGCCTGCACTCTCGTTCTTGAATTGTGGCCGCCGCGTTTCGCGCTGGCCGGTTTTGGCGCCTGACATATGTGATCGCCAGCAAAGTGTCAAAAGGGAACGCGTCCTTCACGCCGCGACCCCTTGCTGCGGCTGCCCGCACAATAGGGATTTCCGCAGCAAGTGCCTTTCAGGCCTTACAATCCTTGTACAATGGGACGAAATCGCGGCCGGATCGCCGGGGTTGCTCCTAAAAACCCGCTCACGGATGTGTAATGGAACCCAACAGAATAATGCTTGTTCGCTCAAATGAGAGCTTTGTCCGAAGGAGAGGAGAGCATCATGAGTTTATTATACGCGCAGGGCGATCTGCTAGTTGAACGGGTGGCCGACATCCCAATGTCCGGGACGCCGGTTGAGCCTGGAACCGACGGCGCGTCTGTTTTGGCGGAAGGCGAGACGACAGGGCACCGGCACGCGATTTACGATCGCATTACCATGTTCCGTGACGATGCCCTTGCGCACGATATTCCCAACGGACTGTATGTAGGCCACGTCCGGGTCGATGGTCCATGCGCGCGCATTCAGCACGATGAGCACGACTCAATAACCCTGCCAAAGGGAACCTATCGTATTCGCCGGCAGCGCGAGCTCGAACCGAAGGATGCGAGGATCGTTGCAGACTAAACTCAAGCGTCTGTCTCCCGAGCAAAAGGCCTGCATCGAGGAACATCGCAAGCGTTGGGCCGGACTTAGAACTTCGACAGAGCCGGCCGACCGGGGTGTGGCGGAGCTTGGTATAGCTTCGGCCTATAAGGCGGCTGGGTGGTCAGAACCGAGGCGGATCGTTTGGTGCTCCAGCCCGGTCCAAATGGCTTCGGTCTGGGCAAAGATCGGCCACGACCGCTCAGGCCCCAATCTCAGGGCTTCGATCGCCGATCAAGTTCGGAGCCGCGCCGCTTTTGCAATACAGCGCCGGGTGAGCGGCAGTGTGCTGGCCGCTGTTGATGAGCTGAGCCAGCAGCACAGCCCGGACGCGCTAGGCAATACGATTCGGGACGCCGTTATCCGGGCCTCCCAATCGGCCCGCCCCGCCGCGCCAAGCCGGGGTGCGTGGCTATTTTGGCTGGGGAGGGGCCGTCCGTGGCTAAATTTGCAAGATGCGGGTTACTCTCCGCGCAGCCACAACTGGCTTGAGCGGCACGATTATTTCCGGTCCGTTTGCGGATTGAAAAACGAGACCGAGCCCCTTGCCGGCCTTTTGCTCATTGCTGCGAACGCCGATTGGATCATCCCGCACAAGCACATATGCTGGGTATCTGAGCCTCCCGAAGTCCTTAAGACCGATGATCGGGGCCGACTTCATAGCGGTTCGGGGCCAGCGCTCCGGTACCGGGACGGCTGGACCGTTTACGCTTGGAAGGGCGTGGAAGTGCCATGCCGCGTGATCGAGAGGCCCGATCAAATTACGCATTCCGATATAGATCGCGCCGTGGATATCCACGTCCGGCGCTGCATGATCGAGCGAATGACGCCGGAACGGTTCATCACAAGCGGAGCTGCTTTCCGCATTTCTGAGGACGACACAGGAATTCTCTGGGAAAAGCGGTGGCCGGATGGCGACGCGTGGGCCGCCGTAGAGGTGGTCAATGGCACCCCGGAGCCCGATGGTTCCCATAAGCGGTATTACCTGCAGGTGCCCCCGAACATGCTGACGGCCCGTTCCGGCGTCGCCTGGACCTATGGGCTGACCGCGCGGCAATACCGCGGGCTTCTGATGCGCACTTGAAGGCGCTTCAAGAAAGATCGATGGCGAAGGGCTTGAGGTCTTTCAGCGCCACGATATCCAGCGCCCTCTCATTCGTTGCCGACAGCACGACTTTGGGCGCCATTCCGGCCTCGAAGGCTTGCTGCCACCGTGCCGCGCACAGGCACCACCGGTCGCCGGGCTTAAGACCGGGGAAATCGTATTCGCTCACCGGAGTGAAAAGGTCGTTTCCAGCCCGCTTCGAGAACTCGAGAAAGGCGGCCGTCATGACTACGCAGACGGTGTGCGATCCGAAATCTTGCGGTGCAGTATTGCAGCATCCGTCGCGAAAAAATCCGGTGAGCGGCAAATCCGAGCAGGTCTGGAGCGGCTCCCCAAACACGTTCTTCTGAACCATGCGCTCATTTTCGAGCATGTCTTTCACAGCTCTAATCTCCGGAGCGGCTAGCGTTTGGGGGCAAGCCTTACGAGCACGTCGATCCGTGTAATTTCCATACCCTCTGGCGGCTCAGGCAGGTTTTGAACTTTCAGATCGGCTACTTCGATGTCGGCCAGCTCGCCATGTTCTTCAAAAAAGAAGTGGAAGTGATTGGATGTCTTCGTATCGAAATAAGTCTTCGAGCTTTCGATTGCGACTTCGCGCAGAAGCCCTGCCTCGACGAACTGATGAAGTGTGTTGTAAACCGTGGCAAGAGACACCGCAACGCCACGGCTTACGGCCTCCGCGTGGACCGTTTCGGCCGTAAAATGCCAATCGCCGCGCCCAAACAGCAGCTCAGCCAGCGCGACGCGTTGCCGCGTGGGGCGCAAACCGGTCTTTCGCAGGCGCTGAATGGGCAAATCGGGAACGTTCTCGGCCATTTCTTCTTTGCAATCCTTCATGTTTAGCCTTGTACTATAGGGTCTGGCGCCTTAACTCGCAAGCGCCCTCCAGCCCTCCTTTCTGCCGGCAGCCCTTCAGATTGCTTGCGAGCCGCGCAGGGTATGATAGTTAAGAGGTGCGTTGCCGGAAGGCATTAGAGCGGCCCGCGTCCAGTCCGGCGCGGATAAGCTGCTCTGGCACTTTAGAAACGATCGACTTTCCGCCTTTAGTCGATTCCGATTAAAGGCGGGTTGGTCTAGAATACGAGCACAAAAGAGGAATTATGTCTGAACGCCGCGACAGCTACGACTATGAGGATTTGCTTGCTTGTGGACGCGGCGAACTCTTCGGGCCTGGAAATGCGCAGCTGCCCCTCCCGCCCATGCTGATGTTCGACCGGATCACAAGCATTTCAGAAGCTGGCGGCGAGCATGGAAAAGGCCGTTTGGCGGCCGAGCTGGAAATCAGGCCGGACCTATGGTTTTTCGCTTGCCACTTTAAGGGCGATCCGGTTATGCCCGGCTGCCTCGGACTAGATGCCCTGTGGCAGATGCTGGGGTTCTTCCTTGGCTGGCTTGGCGCGCCGGGGAGAGGGCGCGCGCTCGGTGCTGGCGAGGTGAAGTTCTCCGGCATGGTGGTGCCAACCGTGAAGCGCCTCGAATATATTGTGGAGGTAAAGCGCGTTATACGCCGCAAGTTTGCGCTGGGCGTAGGCGACGGATATCTGCGAGCCGACGGCACGCTAATTTATTCCGCAAAAGACCTTCGGGTTGGCTTGTTTGCGGACGCAAATATGGGCATGAACACTGCGGCCTAAGCCAATCTGTGCCAAACGCACTGCCTAAGAAACCTATGCGAATCGTGGGGTAGTGACATGAATCGTGGGGTAATGACATGAGACGGGTTGCTGTTACGGGAATGGGCATCGTCTCATCCATTGGGAACAACCCCCAGGAAGTACTCGCTTCCTTGCGAGAAGCGAAATCTGGCATCGTCAGAGCGAAGGACTATGCCGAAAGAGGTTTCCGGTGCCAGGTGCACGGAGAGCCTAATCTCAATTGGGAAGAGCTCATCGATCGCAAAGTGCGGCGCTTCATGGGCGCGGGCGCCGGCTGGAACTACATCGCAATGCAGCAGGCGATTGCGGATGCGGGCCTGGAGGAGAACGAGATAAGCCACGAACGGACCGGGCTTATCATGGGCTCCGGCGGCCCTTCAACCCGCACCATCGTGCAAGCCGCGGACACGACACGCGAGAAAGGGCCGCGCAAGGTCGGTCCGTTCGACGTGCCGAAAGCGATGTCGAGCACAAACTCGGCGACGCTCGCCACGCCCTTTCACATCAAGGGCGTCAATTATTCGATCTCTTCGGCCTGCTCGACCTCAGCGCATTGCATCGGCAATGCGGCCGAGATGATCCAGTGGGGCAAGCAGGACGTGATGTTCGCCGGCGGCGGCGAGGAGCTTGACTGGACGCTCTCGGTGCTTTTCGACGCCATGAACGCCATGTCCTCGAACTTCAACGATACGCCGGAGAAGGCGAGCCGCGCCTACGATGCTAAACGCGACGGGTTCGTCATCGCAGGCGGTGCGGGCGTCCTCGTACTCGAAGAGCTGGAAAGGGCCAAGGCCAGGGGCGCCAAAATCTATGGCGAGCTTTGCGGATACGGTGCGACTTCCGACGGTTTCGACATGGTTCAACCTTCGGGCGAAGGCGCTGCCCGCTGCATGAAGCTCGCCATGCAAGGGCTCGATGCCAAGATCGACTATATCAATCCGCACGCGACCTCGACGCCGATCGGCGATCTGAAAGAGATCGAAGCGATCCGGCAGGTGTTTGGCTCTGAGGTGCCTCTTCTGTCGGCAACAAAGTCGCTGACCGGGCATTCGCTGGGCGCAGCGGGAGCGCAGGAGGCGATCTATTCGCTCCTGATGATGAACAACGGATTCGTTTGCGAATCGGCTAACATCGAAGAACTTGATCCAGCCTTTGCCGATATGCCTATAGTACGGCAGCGGCAGGATAACATCGGCCTTAATTGTGTCATGTCAAACAGCTTTGGTTTTGGCGGCACGAACGCGACGCTGGTATTCCGGCGTTACGAAACATAAGGCGCAGGGATAGGAAAGGCCTCGATCGAATGACTCCGGTGGACATTGCAAAACCTGCGCCGCTGATGGCGGGCAAGCGCGGGCTTATAATGGGCGTGGCCAACGACAGGTCCATCGCTTACGGCATCGCGCGCGTGCTCGCGGGCCAGGGCGCTGAGATTGCTTACACGTACCAGGGCGATGCTTTCGGCCGCCGCGCGGTCCCCCTGGTGCAAGGCCTTGGCGGGAAGATCATTCTTCCCTGCGACGTAACCGATCTCCCATCCGTCGATGCGGTTTTTTCGGAAATCGCTGAAAAATGGGGCTCTCTCGATTTTGTCGTACATGCGCTCGCTTTTTCCGACCGCAACGAGCTCAAGGGGCGCTACGCCGATACTACGCGCGAAAACTTCATCAATACCATGGTGATCTCGTGCTTCTCCTTCACGGAGATCGCAAAACGGGCAGCCGCGCTCATGAAAAATGGCGGCTCCATGATTACCCTGACCTATGGCGGTTCAATGCGCGTCGTGCCCCGCTACAATGTGATGGGGGTTGCCAAAGCGGCGCTTGAGGCTTCCGTTCGCTATCTGGCGATGGATTTCGGGCCCAAAAATATCCGCGTGAACGGCTTATCCCCGGGGCCGATGCGCACGCTCGCCGGCGCCGGCATTTCCGACGCCAGAGTTCTCTTCAACTATCAGAAAATGCATTCCCCGCTCGGCCGTACGCCCTCGCTCGATGAGGTCGGCGGCGCCGCTCTTTACCTTCTCTCCGATCTTTCCACCGCCGTGACAGGCGTGGTCCATTATGTGGATTCCGGCTATAATATCGTCGCGATGCCGCGCCCGGAGACCATCAATGAGAAGGGTGAGGGAATGGCAATCGATTCGGGGAATGGAAACGGCCAGCGCGCCGTCGAGGCCCGAGCAGAGCCGCAGGCCGCTGAATAGAGCTGGGGCGTCGTGGCAGCTTGCGTAACGCTGAGTGAATGTTCTCCGGCGGAGCGGGCGCTCTGGCTTGATCAGGCGGAGCGCGTTTTCTTCGAGACTGCCTATACGAATTCCTTCGATTCGGTGGCAGACCGGCAGACATTCCTCAAGCGCTGGTTTGGCAATTATGCCGAGACGTACCCTCAAACCTTTCTGTTGGCCCTGGACCTCGAAGCCGGCGTGACCGGCTATTTAGCAGGCTGCGTGGATAGCTTCTCACCCGAATCCAAAACCATCGCCGGCGATATCGATTACTTCACCCCTCCCTTTTGCGCCGCGCTTAAAAACTATCCATCTCATTTCCACATCAATGTCATGCCCGGCCACCAGGGAAAAGGCGTCGGACACATGCTCGTTGCGCAGTTTGAAAAGCTTTGCGCAATCGGCGGCTCGCCCGGCGTCCACGTGGTTACCGGCCCTTCATCCCGTGCCGTGAAGTTCTACGAAGCTTGCGGTTTCACAAAGGTCACGCCTTACGCAGGCGCAAACCCAAGCCTCGCTGTGCTGATCCACAGCACTCACTCGGGTTCAAAGGGGTGATGCCAGCATGGAAATAGACCCCGCGGCGTCAACCCCGCTCTTTGGCATTCGCGTGATCGAGTTCGCGGGGCTTGGCCCTGCGCCCTATGCCGGAATGCTTCTCGCGGATCTCGGCGCCGATGTTCTGCGCATCGAGCGGGCTCACGGATCGCAGCTTTTTACCGTGGAAAACGCTGCTGTCGACCGCGGCCGGCGCTCGCTCGCGCTCGATCTGAAGGACACGGCCGCAGTGGACTTGAGCCTGCGCGTCATCGAAAAGGCGGACGTGCTGATAGAGGGGTTCCGGCCGGGCGTCATGGAGCGGCTCGGTCTCGGGCCGGAGACCGCACTTGATAGAAATCCGCGGCTCATTTACGGGCGCATGACGGGCTGGGGGCAAGAAGGCCCACTTGCGTCCGCTGCGGGCCACGATCTCACCTACCTCGCCCTGACGGGCGCGCTTGAGGCAATCGGCCCGGAAGCCGGGCCCCCGGTGCCTCCGCTGAATGTCGCCGGCGACATGGGCGGCGGCGGGACTTTCCTGGTCATCGGCATTTTAGCGGCCCTGCTCGAGCGCCAAAGATCCGGTCTCGGCCAGGTGATCGACGCCGCGATCCTCGACGGAACGGTTTCTCAGCTTGCAATCATCCTGGGCATGCGTGCCGGCGGCCTTTGGGGCGGATCGCGCGGGCAGAATATTCTCGATGGCGGCGCGCCCTTCTACCGGACTTACCGCTGCCTCGATGGGAAGTTCATAGCCGTGGCCGCGCTGGAGCCCAAATTCTTCGCCGCCCTCTCTGAGGGTCTTGGCCTCGATGCGGCAAAGCTTGCGCCCGCTCAATACGACCGCACAGGGTGGCCGGCGCTCCATCAGGAGTTTGAAGCTATTTTCGCAACCAAGACGCGCGATGAATGGGCGTCACATTTCGAAGCGGCGGACGCCTGCGTCGCGCCCGTGCTCAACTTCGACGAGGCCGCGCGCCATCCGCATAATGCGATGCGCTCGACTTTCATGGAGGTGGACGGCAATTTGCAGCCGCCGCCCGCCCCGCGGTTCTCGCGGTCCATTACCTCGCTTTTGGGCCACAGCGCCCCAGGCGAAGGCGGCGAGGATGCCCTGAAAGAATGGGGCATTGCGTTTTAAGGGGCATCCTGCCCTTGGGGAAGCACAAGCAAGTCCCCCCTCACTCTGTCTCTCTCCCCGAGGGGAGAGAGCACGCCCGCAACATCGCTCTCCCGTTTGCGGAGAGGGCCGCGGCTTCTTCTCCCTCTCAAGGTTGCGGAGAGGGCCGCAGCCTCTTCTCCCTCTCCCCATGGGGAGAGGGTTGGGGTGAGGGGGTCTTGCCTCCCACCATGAAAACCCAACACGGTTTAGCTGATCGATTCCGCTGCCTTCTGCCGGGCCTGCGGCTCTGCGGCCAACAAATCCGGCGGGACGGCCTCAGCGGAGATCTGGCGGATGGCCTCGGTCAGCGGCAGCAATTCCTGTGCCTGGCTGCCGAGCCTGCGGATGGACACCGTCTTGTCCTCGGCCTCGCGCTTACCTACCACGAGCATCGCCGGGACCTTTGCCATGCTGTGCTCGCGGACCTTGTAGTTGATCTTTTCGTTCCTGAGGTCGATGTCCGCGCGCAGTCCCGCCTTTTCACACGCCGCGAGCACCTTGCCGGCATATTTGTCCGCGTCCGAGACGATGGTCGCCACCATGACCTGCACCGGCGAAAGCCACAGCGGCAGGTGTCCGGCGTAGTTCTCGATCAGGATGCCGATAAAGCGCTCGATGCTGCCGAACATTGCGCGGTGGATCATGACTGGCGTGTGTTTGGCGCCATCTTCGCCGATGTAGAAGGCGCCAAGCCGCCCGGGCAGGTTGAAGTCCAACTGAATGGTGCCGCATTGCCACTCGCGGCCGATGGCATCTCGAAGCGTGTACTCGAGCTTCGGCCCGTAGAATGCCCCCTCGCCCGGGCTCACTGTATAGGGCAGGCCGGTCTTTTCCAGCGCCACCCTCAAAGCGGCCTCGGACAAATCCCAGACTTCGCCGGAGCCAACCCGCTTTTCCGGGCGGGTAGAAAGCTTTATCAGCACATCGTCGAAGCCGAAGTCATGATAGATGGACATGATCATATTGTGCATATTCAAGCACTCATCGATCATCTGGTCCTGCGTGCAGAAGATGTGCGCGTCATCTTGGGTAAAGTGGCGCACGCGCATGATACCGTGGAGCGCGCCCGACGGTTCGTAGCGATGCACCTTGCCGAACTCCGCGATCCTAAGCGGCAGATCGCGATAGCTCTTGAGCCCATTCTTGAAAATCTGAATATGGCCGGGACAATTCATCGGCTTGCAGCAAAAAACGCGCTCGTCCGGGGTCTCCGTGACGAACATGTTCTCGCCGAACTTCTCCCAATGGCCCGATTGCTCCCAAAGCTTGCGTTCCATCATGTCGGGTGAGTTCACCTCGACATAGCCATTGGCTTCCTGGCGCCGCCGCATGTAGTCGATAAGGGTCCGGAAAAGAGTCCAGCCCTTGGGGTGCCAGAAGACCGAACCCGGCGCCTCTTCTTGCAGGTGGAACAGGTCCATCTCGCGGCCAAGGCGGCGATGGTCGCGCTTCTCTGCCTCTTCGAGCTGATGGAGATAGGCGTCGAGCTGCTCTTTATGGGTCCAGGCCGTGCCGTAGATGCGCTGGAGCTGCTCGCGGTTGGAGTCGCCGCGCCAGTAAGACCCGGCCAGGCGCATCAGCTTGAAAGCATTGCCGATCTTGCCCGTCGAGGGCATATGCGGGCCGCGGCAGAGATCGAGCCAATCGCCCTGGCGGTAGACCTTTACGTCTTCGCCCTCGGGGATGGCATCGACGAGCTCGACCTTGAAGCCCTCGCCCTTGGCCGCGAAGAAGTCTTGCGCCTTGCCGCGGGACCAGACCTCCTTCGCGAAGGGCTTATCCGCGGCCACGATCTCGCGCATTCTCTCCTCGATCTTGGCAAGGTCTTCGGGAGTGAAGCTTTCGTCGCGGTAGAAATCGTAATAGAAGCCGTTCTCGATCACCGGGCCGATGGTGACTTGCGTGCCGGGGTAAAGCTCCTGAACCGCTTCGGCCATGACATGAGCGGCGTCGTGCCGAATCAGTTCCAGCGCCTCGGGATCGTCGCGTGTCAAAATCCTTACGCGGGCATCCGCCTCGATCGGCTCGCCAAGATCGGCGAGCGCACCGTCAAGGCTTATGGCAACGGCCTTTTTGGCAAGCGATTTCGAGATCGATGCAGCAAGCTCGGCGCCGGTGATGCCGGGATTGTAATTGCGGGCAGAGCCGTCGGGGAAGGTCAAAGAGATCATGGTTCCTCTCACTCCCGCGTACACATGCGGGTAAGACTTTGGCACGATCTCTAATGTGTGCTTGGGATTCGAATGTCAAGTTCCGGGCAGCTCACGGCGCGATAGCGCCGTCGATCCTGCCCGGTAACGGGAGCCTACTTCATGCTGACATCAGCACTGCGAGCCAGACTTTCCGGCTCAGTACGTGGAACCCGGGCTGCCCGCGGGTTTCTTCGTCTTATGTTGTAACGACGCCTTCCGGCGCACCATCGGCCTGTGATGCATGGCCGTCTTGGGATGCATCGTTGTCCTGTGGTGCATGGCCGTCCTGCGAGGCATCGTCCTCGCTGTTCTGTGCCGCATCATCGTGTGATGCATCGCCTTGTGTTTATGCATCACGGTTTTTGCGGGTGGCGTGGTTGCCATTGTATCGCCAGTGGAACCCGCCGCGAACGCGCCGAAGGCGGACGCAATCAGAAAGGCTGCTGCTGCAACGCCAGTTAAAATCATACGCATGGTCTTGTTCCTCATTGGTGGCGGATGGGCCATCTGGGGTTCAAGCCCATCCTTCGCCTTCATGAAATCACAAGACCCCTGAACGTCAGATGAAGGAGGACATCGACATTTGCATTATATACCAAACGCTAACGCTGGCGGGGAGCGCGCGTCTAACCTGCCGCCGGTCCGCGATAGCGCAAGTAGCGCCAAACCGCCCAAAACGGAATATGGGCATTCCTTAAGTCCGGCGCCGGGTCGTAACCGCTTGTGCCCCACGGGTGGCAGCGCGCTATGCGGCCTCCCGCGAGCCAGCTTCCGATCCAAACCCCGTTCAGATCGATGGCATCCAGCGCATATTGCGAGCAGGTGGGCAGATGCCGGCAGCGCGGCCCTATCACAGGCGAAATTGCATAGCGGTAAAAATAGATCGGCGACTTGGCCGCCATTTTTAAGTACTTTTCCATTCCTGGAACCGCCCCTTGAAACCTGGCCGCGAGTGCTGTCCTCCGCCCCGTGCGCCGCGTACTATAGAGATGTGGGCAGAGGCCCGCGCGCGATAGGGGGGGTGAACAATATAAGTTGCTATACAATTTCCGAAAAAAGTCATTGGTTGCCCCACGCTTTTCGATCCCACTATTGTCGCCGAAAGCTCCTTACGAGTGCGTAAACGGCACTAAGCTACTGATATAGCTATGGATTTTTAGCTAGCGCCGCAAGCCGACCCGAGGTGCACCGGTTAACGGGTACCCAAAAAGATAATTAACGGGTTTTCAGGAATCCACTTTTGGGGGTGAAAACGCGAAAATTTCCGGTTTTTGCGCGAAAATCGCATTTTGCTCCCGCCGCGTTTACCATACCGATTTTAACCACGAGACGGCGCTACCGAAAAGGCTCCCGGCGCTGCGAGAATGCGCCCGGCCTGCCGGCCCCCAGCGCGGCGGGCCGGAAGCCGTCGTAAGGACCGCTCCCAATAGAAATGGCCGCTTAGTTTGGGATAGGCCGTTTGCGGTCATCGTGCTTATTTTGGGGAATGCCTTAAGGTAGTTGATAGGCCGCCGTTCCGCTTGCCTGCCTTGAACGGGACCCGTCCGATCCGGACAAGACGTGCCGCGTTTTCTCCCTCATGCTCTAGATTTTCGTTGGCGATCACGTTTCTCGCGTCCAGGCGATCCCGGCTGAACGCGATGCGATCCAGGAGAACTGACCGCATCGAACCCGCCAGGCCTTCGAGATTGGCGGGATTTTCTGCAAGTGGAAAGTCTTCAGCCTCTATGCTACGATGATGCCATGACCGATAAACGCGACACGCTTACATCGTTGACCATGCCCAGCGCCGAGGATATAGCCGCCTGGAATGCGCTGTCACGCGAGCAGCAACTTCAGCGTCTACGCGAAGAGCTATCTCACCCAGACTGCGACAAGCGCAGCCACCGCAGCATGGACGAAATTCTTGCCGATGCGCGCGATCGCGTGGCCCGCAAACAGCATGCTCCGGTATGAACTTACCCAGCGGGCCGATGCCGCTCTCATCGAGATTTACGAACGTTCCGTCGATCTTTTCGGCGTCTATCAAGCCGAAGCCTACCAAAGCGGCTTAAAACATACTTTTGAACTCCTCGCCAATTTTCCCAACATCGGCCGCTTTGCCGAGGAACTCAGACCCGGCTTCCGCCGGTACCGCTACGAAAGGCATTATATTTTCTACACCATAGAAACCGGCCACATCCTCATTCGCCACCTCGTTCACACGTCGCGCGACCTTCGCCCCGGTCTTTTCGACTAAGCAGGCGCTCGCGACTTGCCCAACGATTGGACGGTGAGATTGACCCGCTTCATTTTTGGCTGGAGAAGGCCGCTTGCGGACTTTGAAAGCGTCAAAGGGACTTTCTGATGCAGGGTGTTAAGCGGGAGTAGCAGGAGCTACGTGCCGGTACGTGTCTGCCGCACCTTCGCCATCCTCGACCGCGCGCGCCGCCGGGGCGGAGAGCTCCCAGGCGAGCCCGCCGGCAGTGATGGCCAGCCGGACCTCGGCATCGAGCGCCTGTTCTACCATCTCGACCATGACCGTATGGCCGAAGCCGCGCCTTTGAGGTGCGGCACAGGGCGGGCCACCCTCTTCAATCCAGCGCATTTGAAAGCAAGTTTCGCGCCCTTTTTCCGAAACTTCCCATGCGACCAGCAACCGGCCTTCGCAGTTCGATAACGCGCCATATTTTCCGGCGTTCGTCGCGAGCTCATGCAGCGCCATACCGGCCGCCTGCGCTGCCGCAGGGGAAAGCCGCACCGCTGGCCCAACCAGCCTAATCTACCGTCTTGCCGGTCAAGCAGTTTGTGCGTGTTTCCAAGGCTCGCCTGAGCGGAGCATGGCGTTGAGCGTGACGATGAGCTTGCGCATAACGGCGGTGATTGCCGCTTTGGCGCACTTACCGTTCCGCCTGAGTTTTTCGGCGAAGCTTTTCATAATGCGGTTATGCCGGATGGCGGTTAGCGCCGCCATGTAAAGCGCCTTGCGGACAATGGCCCGGCCTGCCTCGATATGGGAGGGAAGGCTTGATTTGCCGCTCTTATCGTCGAAGGGAGCGAGGCCTGCCATTGAGGCTGCCTGGCCCCTGCTAAATGTGCCAAGCTCCGGCATATAGGCAAGCAGGGCTGCGGCCGTCCCCGGGCCGATGCTCTTCAAACTGCGCATGAGGGCCGCCTTGCGGGCAAGCGTCCCGCTGGCTTGGATATGCGCCGCGATTTGAGCCTCAAGAGCCGCCAGGGATTTGCGCAAGCTTGCGATATGCTCCTTGAGGCTGCGGCTCACGCTTGGGTGGCGGACATGCTCGAGCCGGCTGGTTTCGGCAAGCAGCATGGCTTGGATCTGGTCCCGCCGGGCCTTCAAAGCGGCCAAGGCGGCAAGCTCGGGCGTGAGCGGAACATAAAGGCGCAAGCCCTCCGTCTGCAAGCCGTAGAGGGCGAGCGCACGCGCATCGATCGGATCGGTCTTGGCAATAAGGCCAAGATATTTGGCAAAGTGCCGGACGCGCGATCCATGGGCCTTGTGGGCGGGCAGGCCAAGCTCGATGCAAATCTCAAGCAGAGGGCGCTCATAGCCGCCGGTTGCCTCGCAGACAACGAGGAGGGGCCCGAGGCTTAAATTGGCATTGCGCCGCATCTGCGCCATGAGCAGCTTGCGGATCGCCTTGGGTTTGTTCGCAATGCTGTGGCGTTCATCGCCAGGCAGGATGCAGACGGCCAGGCTCTCCTTGCCAACATCGAAGGCGACGATATGGTTGAATGCATTGTGCGCCGGGTTCATAGTCATTGATGCGATTCCGTGTTCCTGGATTGTATGCGGCCGTGCAAGGCCCTTCTACCGTTCGGATGGACGCGGAACTTGAGCGGCGCGGGTCAAAGATTAGGCTGGACCGTGCAAGGTCTATCCGGGATACGGCCGCGCGCCGCCCATGAGACAGGGCGGCCGCCCTGTCTCATGGGCTAACCTTCGCCGATTCGCGGCGGGAAAGGTCAGCCTGCAGAAATATACAATCCGGGTTCCCATAAGTTGTCCAAATTGGGCGAGTTGTGAGCGCACGAGATCGCCGGCGTCGACACCGTGCCACTCGCTGCGCATAAGCAAGTCGTGGCTCGCGGCAAGTGCCCGGATGCGCTCGCTTATCCGCTCGCTAAATTTTTCCGGACACTCCTCTCTCGCCGTTTGGCGCGCCACGGCCAGCGCGACCATGAGCAAATTCTTGGCGCGATGGTTCACCTCCTTCATGAGCAACTGGATTTGCTCCTCGGCCTGCTTGCGCTCGGTGATATCGCGGACCGTGGCAATGAACAGACACTCGCCGTCGCAGGAAACCTCACCCAAGGACACCTCCATGGGAAAGACCGAGCCGTCCTTCCGGCGGCCCTCGACCGCGCGCCCTTCGATGATCTTCGGTTTGCCGCTCTTGAGATAGTGAGCGATGTAGCCATCGTGCGCCTGCCGGCGCCACTCGGGCATCAGCATGTGGACTTTCCGGCCGGGGGTCTCCTCGGCGGTGTATCCAAAAATGTTGAGAGCAGCGGGATTCAGCGAGAGGATGACGCCCCTCCCGTCGGCTATAATGATGCCATCGGCCGCCCCATCGACAACGGCCTTGAGCCGCGCTTCTCGCGCACGAAGAGACGCCGCAGCGCGCTCACGTCCTACTCTGGCCCGGTGCAGCGCCTCAATGACAGCAATAATAAATATAGAGCCGAAAACGAAGATGAGCCCATCAAAGGAGATAATACTGTCTGCCCCTTCGCTATCGGGGGCGATGATGCTGTGGTACTCGATGACGGCGATGGAAAGCGCGACGGCGAGCATGCCCGCCGGTGCGCGCCCGGCTAACGCCGCCAATGTAGCGGCCGGGTAAAAGATGACAGGATCGCTATGCTTCACCCCGCCCAGAAAGGCTAGGTGGGCGAACTCAGCCAAGCCGGCGGCGGCGGCGCCTAATGCGAGCTGCCGGCCGATGGAATGCGCAGGCTCGAACGCCTTGGCAAACTTGGAAAGCCATGATAGCGGGCGCTGTAAAGTGCCCCCTAGACCCGTAATCGATTGCACTGCCGCGAAGCGCCGAAGGCGACGCCCCCCCCAAACTTTGCTCTTAGGTGGCGAGCATGCCACAGCATATTCTTCTAGGACAGAATAAGTCTAGAGTGGGGCTTATGTGTTGGCTTTGTTACTCCTTGCCTAGCGCGGCGCGAGGACGCATTCAGACCGGCGTCTCCCTGTCACTGCTTGCGGCAAGTCCTGTCGGGCCGGGAACTTCCGGTCATGGAGGGGCAACGGTCTTAAGTTCCGGTTCCTCGAACAAACCCCTCCCGGCCCAAAATGCGAGGCGGGGCTAGAGTGCGCCTTTGCATCCATCAAAGGCGACAACGCTCTAAGAAATCGCGGCGCCTTCGCTGCGGCTCTCAGCCAACGCTTCCGTAGGCACGGCCTCACTTCCGGAGAGCCAATTCTGAAGCTTGTCCAGATAGAGGTAGATAACCGGCGTCGTGTAAAGCGTCAGCACCTGGCTCAAGGCTAGGCCGCCAACCATAGCATAGCCCAGCGGTTGCCGCAGCTCGGAACCCGTGCCGTGGCCGAGCATCAGCGGCAGTCCGCCCAGCAGCGCCGCCATGGTCGTCATGAGGATGGGCCGGAACCTGAGCAGCGCCGCTTCCTTAATCAATTCCTCGGGCGTCAGCCCGCGCTCGCGCTCGGCTTGGATCGCGAAATCCACCATCATGATCCCGTTCTTCTTCACGATGCCGATCAACAGGATAATCCCGATAATCCCGATCACCGACAAATCGAAGCCGAAGGCCATCAGCATCAGGAGCGCGCCCACGCCCGCCGACGGCAAGGTAGACAAAATCGTAAGAGGATGGATGAAGCTCTCGTAGAGCATGCCGAGGATGAGATAGATCACGATGAGGGCCGCGAGGATCAGGAGCGGCGTGGATTTGAGCGACGCCTGAAACGCCTGAGCGTTGCCCTGGAAGCTGCCAACAAGTGTGTCCGGCGCACCAATCTCTTTCATCGCGGCGTTGATCGCCACGACGGCCTCGCCGAGCGACACGCCCGGCGCGGTGTTGAAGTAAACGGTCGCTGCGGGAAACTGGCTTTGATGGTTGATCGACAGAAAACCCGTCTTCTTTGTGTCGAATTTAACGAACGTCGCCATCGGCAGCATCTGGCCAGTCACCGGCGAGCGGATGTAAATCTTCGAAAGCACGTCCGGGAGGCCCTGAAGCTCGGGCAGGATCTCGAGCACCACGTTGTAGGTGGAGAGTTGCGTGTAATACTGCACCACCTGACGCTGGCCTAGTGCATCGTTCAGAGTATCGTCGATGAGCTGCGCCGTGATCCCGTAGCGGGAGGCGCGGTCGCGGTCGATCGTGACGCTCAGCTGCGGGCCGTTCACAAGCAAGTCCGTCTGGACGTCCATAAGGATCGGCAGCGTCTTCAGCTTCTCGAGCGCCTTCGGCGTCCACTCGTTGAGTTCATCGAGGCTGGCATCCTGCAGCGTGTATTGGTAAAGCGCCCGCGAGAGCCGTGCCCCTACGGTGATGTCTTGGGCGGGCGATAGGGTGGCCACCGCGCCGCGAACCTGGGCAAGCTTCGGCCGGAGCCGCTCTATGACGCCCAGGGCGTCGGTCGAGCGTTCGCCGCGGGGCGACATCGTCAGCACCAGCCGCCCGGAATTGAGCGTGTAGCCTGATTGCGAGCCCATGTACGAGGCGACGGTTCGCACATCGGGGTCTTTAGCGGTTATGGCAGCCAACGCTTCTTGCTGCCTGTACATCTCAGGATAGGCGATGTCCTGCGGCGCGTCGGTGACGCCGAAGACGATGCCCGTATCTTGAACCGGGAAGAAACCCTTTGGCATCAAGATGTAGAGAAACACCGTCAGCGTGAGCGTGCAGAAAAAGACCAACAGCGTTGTGAAGCGATAGCGCAACGCTATGCTAAGGGTGCGCTCGTATCCGGCCGCCAGCGCTTCGAAAAAGCCGCCGATCTGGCGGCTGAGCCATCCAGGCTTGTGCTCCCCAAGCCTCAAGAAGCGCGAGCAGAGCATGGGCGTCAGCGTCAGGGACACGACCACGGAGACCGCGATCGTGACCGTTACCGTCAGCGCGAACTCACGCATCAGCCGCCCGATAATGCCTTCCATAAGAATAAGCGGGATGAACACGGCAACGAGCGAAAGGCTAATGGAGAACACAGTGAAGCCGATCTCGCCCGCGCCTTTGAGCGCCGCCTGGTAAGGCTCTTCGCCCGCCTCGATATGCCGGTAGATGTTCTCGACCACGACGATGGCATCGTCCACCACGAAGCCGACCGCGATGGTAAGCGCCATCAGCGACAAGTTGTCGAGGCTGAAGCTCACCCAATACATCACAGCGAAGGTGCCGAGCAGCGAGATGGGCACGACCGCACTGGGGATGAGTGTCGCGCGCGCATTGCGGAGGAAGGCGAGGATCACCAAAACCACGAGCACAACGGTAAGCACCAGCGTGAATTCCACGTCGAACACCGAGGCGCGGATTGTCACCGTGCGGTCGCTGGTCACGTCCACATTCACGCCTGCCGGTATAACTTTCCGAAGCTTGGGCAACGCATCGTAGACACCTTCGACAGTCTCGATAACGTTTGCGCCGGGCTGCTTGAACACGATCAAAACAGCGGCAGGCTTGCCGTTGGACGTGGCGCCAAGCAGATAGTTCTCCGGGCCGCCGGCGGCATGACCCACGTCCTTGACGCGAATTGGCGCTCCCTGCTTGTAGGCGAGGATGATGTTGCCGTAATCCGCCGGCTTCATAATCTGGTCGTTGGCTGCGACCGTGAAACTCTGTACCGCGCCGTTGATCGTGCCCTTGGCCGCGTCGGCGGTAATGTTGCCAAGGACGGCGCGAACGTCCTCCAAGGTAAGTCCGCGCGTGGCGAGCTTTTCCGGGTCCAACTGTACCCGCACGGCAGGTTTCTGCTGCCCCGCGACATAGACCAAAGACACGCCATGGATTTGCGAGATCTGCTGCGAAAGGATGTTCTCGGCATAGTCGTCTGCATCGGTAAGCGGTACCGTATCGGAGGTTACCGCAATAATAAGGATCGGCGGATCGGCAGGGTTATATTTGCGATAATAAGGCGGCGTGGTCAGATAGGTTGGCAGCCGGCGGCCCGCCGCCGTGATCGCCGCTTGCACGTCCTGCGCCGCAGCATCGATGTTTCTGTCCAGTTCGAACTGAATATTGACCTGGGTATTGCCGAGCGTGTTGATCGAGGTGAGCTGAGTGACGCCGGCGATCTGCCCGAATTGCTGCTCAAGCGGGTTCGCGACCGCGGAGGCCATGGTCTCCGCGCTGGCGCCTGCGAGCTGTGCGGACACCTGGATCGTGGGGAAGTCGACCTGTGGAAGCGGGGCAACAGGAAGATAAAAATAGGCCGCAACCCCAGCGAGGGTGAAAGCGGCCATCAAAAGGGTGGTCGCTATCGGCCGCTTGATGAAGGGAGCCGAAATATTCATGAACGGCCGCCCGCCTCATTGACCGCGACCGGCTGCTCGTCCGTCTTGATCGGCTTGTTTGGCTGGAGGCGGTAATAGTTGGTCATGATAATCTGGTCGCCTTCCACCAAACCCTTCTCGACAACGGTCACGTTCTGGTAAGCCGGCCCCGCTTCGATGGGCTGCATGACGGCGCGCGCATCCGGCGAGGCGAGCCAAACGTAGAGACCGCTAGGCCCCCGTTGGATGGCCGTGGCAGGAACAACGATAGCGTCGCGCTTGATGGCCGTTTGCACGCGCACAGGCGTGTATTGCCCAGGCCAGAGCGCCTCGTCCTCATTTTCGAAGATGGCCTTGAGCCGGATGGTCCCCGACCCTTGATCGACCAGATTGTCGATCACGGCGAGCTTGCCCTTCGCAATCGGTTTCGTGCCATCCTGATCGTAGGCGATAACGGGCACATCGCCTTCACGCTGCGCGGCACGAACCGTGCCAAGCTCCGCTTCCGGAAGCGTGAATATCACCGCGATCGGATGCTGCTGCGTGAGCGTGGCAATGAACGCGGTTGCGTCGTTGGCCCTTACGATATTGCCTGGATCGACGGCGCGAAGGCCGATGCGGCCCGAAAAAGGCGCCGTTATGGTTGTGTAGCTGAGATTGGTCTCGGCGGTCTTGATCATCGCTTCATCCGCTTGAATGAGCGCGCGATCGACCCCGGCCTTCGCGGTTAGCTGATCGACGGATTGCACGGAAGCGAATTTCTGCTCGGAAAGCTGCCGCGCCCTTTCAAGGTCTTTCTGATCGCTTACGAGCTGCGCCTCGTCCTGGGCCTTCTTTGCCTTCGCCTGAGCGAGCGCCGCCTCGAAAAGCCGCGGGTCGATGCTTGCGAGGACTTGGTCCTTCTTGACCTGCTGGCCTTCCTGGAAGTTCACGCGGTCGAGCGTGCCATCCACGCGGCTGCGAAGCTGGACGGTGTTAAGCGCCTGAACCGCGCCGATGCCCGATAGCAGCACCGGAATATCCTGCTTCATGGCGCTGACCGTCGATACGGCCAACGGTTGGGCGGACGCGGCTATGGGTTTCGGCGGGGGTGCGGCATACCAAGTATAGCCAACAATGCCCGAAAGGAGGCAAAAGCCAACAAGCGCCAGCACTCGAAGCATTTAGAGACCTCACAACCGCATCTGTGAAATAAGGGGGCTAGCCTTTGCGCATTTGTGCCTGCACCACAAGCCTGACCATGTAACGAGACTTGGCAAAACTTGGCATGAGCGCAGCAGGCTATGCTGGGCTGCGTGACCATAAACCTGAACGGTGAAGCTAACGTCAAGGCCCTGTAGCGTTGCGCCATGAATATGGCTTAGAAAGGGAAAGCGGGAACCCATGTAAATGCGCTGCCGCATATCTTAGGGCGTTAAGTGTAAAGAACGGGGAGACCGGCATGCTGAGGGCCTTGACGGCTGACGCCATCTTCATCGCTACGCTCTTCATCGAGATCTTGGCCGCTCTTTCGCTTATCCAAGCCCGGCAGGCAGCCGTTCTCCGCGAAGAATTTACCCCCGTGCTGTCCTTCTACCGGACCGAGGTCGCACCTGTCCTCGGATATGGCGCGAATGCGGTCTGGCCCTCCCCGCCTCAATGGTTCGCGGACGCCTCGATCCTTGCGGCCATTCTTTTCTTTTTGTTCTTCATCGCACAGGCGCGAAAGGCCATGGCGCCTTACGACAGCCTGCCTGCGCAGGCTCCGATAGAGGCGGTAATCGATTGGGCGCTCCCGGCGGCGCTTTGCGCGATTGGCGCACTAATTTCCGGGCCAACCTTGCTGCCCTTCCTCACCTTGCCCGCCGCTCTTCTACTTGGGATCGGAAAGCTCGCCGCGCGGCCCTGCTGGTTCGAGCTATCCCGGAGCTACTACTTCAACCTTCTCTGCCTCGCTGCGGCGCTCGGGCTGATTCTCCTCCTTCAACGCTAGTGGTGAAAATCTGACGCTTGGGTCCCGATAGATTAGGCCGCTATGGGTTGAACGCGGAATTGTGATTAGGTCATCTCAGGCGCAATTCCAACGCCGCTTGAGGCCGATCTTCGTCCGCAATCGCGGAAGGAGCGGAATTGAAACAGCGGCGCCAAGAATGCCGCGTCAGCCAACGTTATCGATTTTACGGGCCGATTCATTCTCGCCTTTACATAGGCCAAATAAGCCCTCTGGCTGGACAGGCCAAGGCTGAAGCATCACCCGACACTAGCCCTCTCAACCACGGTATATGAAGTTCGTGGTCGATAATCAGCTCGCCGTCCTTCGTGAGCCTGCCCACTATATTGCGGCCGTCATCGAATGCCACCGTGCATTTCGATACCGTACCGTTTGCCCGGATGACAAAGGCATTCGCCCGGGCTGCATAACAGACGGCGTAACCCGACTCCCCGGTTTCAGGCCCATCCCCTAACTGAGGAACCTGGCTCGGACCAAGCCCCGCCTTACCAACCCGGGCTAATAATTCCTGTAGCGCCGCGTCCGCGTCCTGGCGGCCAGCAAAGAATTTGATTCCTTCCGCACTACCTGCTCCCCAATTTCCTATGGCATGGAAGTGCAGCTTAAATCGCGGGTCATGCCGGACAAGAGTTTCGATAATCGTGTCGATAAAACTCGGGTGCCCGGCAAGTGCAGGCGACGAGGAGGCATCGAAATGGACCCTGATCGTAACATCTAAATCGGCCAGATCTGACGCATGCATCATAACGAGCCGTTGCCAGATCACATCGAACGAACCGATCCTCTGCGGCGACACACGGCGGGCGTCGTGTATCTCGCGCGGCCCATCCAATGTGATTTGGAATGCCTTAATCCCATGTTGCACCAGCCACTTGAGACGATCCATGTGCAGCAAGGTGGCGTTTGTCGTCATTCCCCCAATGAATTTTATGCCATGCCGCTGGCAGAGTTCATAGACGTTCCCAGTGACGTATTTGACCCTACTCCATGCGCCCAAGGGTTCCCCGCCGAAAAACTCGATCTCCAGCCAATCAAGTCCGTCTGCGACCCTTTTTTCAATAAGCCGGACAATTCCATGCGCCACGTCTAACTTCATATGTCCGAGAGCAAACGTCTCATAGCAATAGACGCAGCGCAAATTGCATTGCTCAGATGAGTTGATAGTCAACTTCAGGCCGCTATTGGTAACGGCCTGGGCAATCTCCGAGGGCAGCTTTGGAGACCTAATCACGCGGCCTGGAACTATGGCTTAACATACCTACTTCTTGTCACAGGGTGTGTCGCCGGCCACTCGCACCGGTACTTCGGTGGATCCAATCGCAACCAGTACTTTCCCCATCGGGCCTACGCGCAAGTCCTCAAACGAAAGCCCCGTTTCCCCGCTTATCCGAGTAACTCTTGCCGTATCTTCTGCTGTGGGATCTGGAGCGGCTAGGGCGCTCGATATTCCTGCCGCTGCTATAGCCACAGCTGCTGTCCTAACTAAGCCCTTCATGCAACCCTCCTTCATATTGAAAATAAATTCTGCGTGCTAAAACCGGTGAAATTGTAAGCAAATTATTATCACAAAGCGGGTGATGTCTGTCAAGTTGATGTCTGTGGCGAACGGACCGCTGCCCGAGCCGCTGCCTGAAGCACTGCGTGCTCCTTGTCGCTGGCGTTTGACGATACGCTCGTTATAATGCGCCCCAAAAGCTGGGTTGACTGTTGCGAAAGCGTGGCGGCGATGCGCTATTTTGCGGTTTTGTTTTGTGTGTGCATTTGGGGCGCGGCGCGCGCCGATGACCGTCCGATCCCGCAGATCGACACCGGCGGCCATATGGCGGCGATCCGGGGTATCGCGTTTACACCGGGCGGCAAGCAGCTGGTCTCCGCGGGCGAAGACAAGGTGATCCGGGTGTGGGATGTGGCGAGCGGCAAGACGGTCCGCACCATAAGGGGCGAAAGCGCCCTGGGCAGTCCGGGCAAGATTTTCGCGATGGCGCTGTCGCCGGATGGCAAATGGCTGGCGGTTGGCGGAGATCTCAGGACCTCCACCGGCACAAATTTACAGGGAGGCGGAGAAACTCAAACAATCCGCCTCTACGATTTCGAAAGCGGCAAGCTCGTTGCGCTGTCGAAGGGGCATACGGCTGCCGTCCGTGCTCTCGCTTTCTCGCCGGACGGAAGCAAATTGATTTCGGGAAGCAGCGACAACACTGCGATCATCTGGGACGCTGGAGTGCAGTCCGGTGTGCCGAAGCCCAAACTGCTCCATAGGCTTGAAGGTCATAAGGGCGACATCTTCGCCGTCGTCTTCAGCCCCGATGGAAGCCGCGCAGTGACCGGCTCGTATGACCATGATTTGAGGCTTTGGCAGGTATCCGATGGGTCCCAAATCGCACTTATGGCTGGCCATGGCGATAAAGTACACAGTCTCGCCTTCTCCCCCGATGGGACAATCGCCAGCGGCGATTTATCAGGCGCGATCCTGCTCTGGGATGGGCGCTACGGGCGCTTCCTGCGTATCCTGGCGCAAAATAAAACCGGCGTCGGCTCCTTGAATTTCAGTCTCGACGGCAAACTGCTCCTGTCGACTTGCGGGCGGGGCGGGTGTACCGGTGCGCCAATATACGTTAACGACGTTGCGAGCGGCCAGGTGGTCACGACCTATTCCGGGCATGACAATGCTGTGCAGGCAAGCGCCTTCAGCCCGGATGGGCGCTGGGTGGCGACCGGCGGGGGCGCTAATAGCGAAATCCACCTGTGGGACCCGCATTCGGGACAGCGCCGCCTTGGCGCGGACGGACAGCCGCTGCTGCTCGCCGGAGAAGGGCAGGCGGTCTGGGCGTCCGGTTTTTCCGTGGATGGACGGCAGATCGGGTGGGGGAACGTAGACGCCTGTCCGGACAAGCCTACCTGCCCAAACGGGCAAACCATTTTGCAGCAGGTTTTGACCCTGCCTCTGGGCGATGCCACGCTCGGCGCTCCAGAAGCTCTGGCCGGGCCGGGCGCGAATGCCTTTCGCCTCGAGTCTCCCAGCTTCCGCGGCTGGTCCCTCGGGCATCGCAAGGGCGAAGACGGCTATGACAACGCGATACTAGATATCCTGAAGGCTGGCCAGATTATCGCCTCCATCACACGAGATGCGAGCAATGGTCTTGCCCATCACGCCTATAGCTTCGCGCCCGGCGGCAAAACCATCGTCTCCGGCGGTTCTTTCGGCGTGCTCACCGCCTATGACCGCGAGGGCAAGACGCTCGGCGAATTCGCCGGTCATGACGGCAATGTTTTCGCGATCGCGCCTTCTCCTGACGGGCGCTATCTGGTCTCGGCCTCGTCCGATGAGACCGTACGCTTGTGGAACCTGAAAACCCGGGAGCTGCTCGTGAGCCTATTCCAGGGTAAGGACGGCGAATGGGTGATGTGGACGCCGCAAGGCTATTACGCCTCCTCACCCGCCGGCGCGGAGATGATCGGCTGGCAGATCAACCATGGCCCGGAGCACGAGGCCGAGTATGTTACCGCCGCTCAGCTCCGCAGATCGCTCAACCGGCCGGACGTTGTCGTCAAGGCAATCCAGCTCGCCAGCGCCGAAGAGGCCGTGAAGCAGTCGCCCGGCACGAACTTCAGGCTCGCCCGTCTGCTGGCGAAGCCCGTTCCGCGTTTCCGCATCGTGTCGCCGGCTGCCAACGCCACGCTCGCTGCCGGCAGCGCGCAGCTCGAACTCGCGCTCGAGGAGACTCCGGACCCGGTGAACCTTATCCGCCTCTACGTCAACGGCGTGCAGGTGGATGCGCGCCAGCCGGAGGAAGGTCAAGGCCCAGGCTTCAAGCCGGGCCTGCTGACCTTCAAAGTGCCGCTCGCCAAGGGCCGTAACCTGATCCGCGCCGTTGCTGTCAATGAAACCGGCGAGACCTCCGCCGAAGTTGCCGTCGACACCCAAAGCGAAGGCGCGCTCGACAAGCGCGGCACGCTGCACATTCTGGCCATTGGCGTGGACAAATATCCGGGCCTCGGCATGGCTTGCCGGGAACTTGACGGCATCACGCCGAGGGGCTGCGACCTCAGCGCCGCTGTGTCCGACGCCACCGCTTTCGCGAAGGCGATGGCGGCGCGGCTTGGACCGCTGCATCGGAGCACGGTCAGCACCGTGCTGGTCAATGGCGGCAAGAGCGGCGAGCCGAAGGCGGCCAACATCGTGGATGCGCTTGACGAATTGCGCGGCGCTGAGCCCAACGACACGATTCTCCTGTTTGTCTCGGGCCATGGCTTCCATGAAGACCAGGATTACTATTTCGTGCCGACCGATGCGGAATTCGCGCGCGGGCGGCTGCGCAAATCCACCGCTGTGCCCTGGGACCGGTTCCAAAGCGTGCTTGAAGGTACGAACGGCCGCCGCTTCCTGTTCCTCGACACCTGCCGCTCCGGCAACCGCTACAGCCAGCGGCTCACCAACGAGGCGCACGAGCAGAATATCGTCGTCTACGCGGCCGCGCGCTGGGACCAGGACGCGCTGGAGTCGGAAAGCGGTGGGCTCTTCACTCACGCGCTGGTCGAGGGCGTGAACGGCAAGGCGAAGGACAAGGCAGGCGAGGTGCGCGCGGAGTCGCTGCGCGATTATGTGCGGGCGCGGGTGCAGGAGCTGGCCAAGCCGTTCGGCCAGGATCAGGAGGTGCAGTTCGTCAAAGGGCGGGATGCGCAGGATTATGTGCTCGCGCGGTGAATTAGAAAGCAGCCAACATATGTCCGTTGATGAAGGGTTAGCAGTCCTTAGTTCGAATTCTTCGAAGGATGGCCTCGGACCCCGGCCTTCCTATTTCAACAAGAGGATGAAGCCGGCTCTGGGTGGAAAACCGCAGCCGGGCAGCGACTGGAGCGGGCACTAAGCCTTAGATTTTGACCTAGCTGCTGTTTCCACGTGCCGCGGCGAAAAGCTCGAACAGGCGGGTCCGGGGCGAATGAACGTATCGTGGAACTGGCATAAAGCCGTATCGCCGCGGCTTGAACCATACGCCGAACTTAGAATGCGCAGCCCCGGCAGAAGCCGTTCCAGTTCTGCCGGGCTTGCTTCGCAGTAAAGGCAAAAGTTGCAGCCAAGCACCTACAGCTTGCCCCAATAATCGCCGAACACATGGACCGAAAGGAAATAGCCCACCGCCACATTCACCACCACACCCAAGGTGAAGGCGAGGAACGGCTTTAAGCCCGCCGATTTGAGCTCGCGGAACCTTGTCGTCAGCCCGATGCTCAGGAAACAAAAGAGGAAAGCCCAGGACCTAAGCGACGCGATCGGTTTCAGCAGGTCCGGCTTCACCTTTTTGCCGATCTCCTCGGCGCTGTAACCGTTGGTAACAAGCGTCACGATAGCCGAGGCGATAAAAAAGCCGATCACGAATTTGGGGAACCGGCGCCAGATTTCGCCCGCACCGGGCCTCGTGCCCAGTTCGCTGCGGTCCCACACGGTGGTCGCTATGAAGGCGAAGACGAGCGACCATATGCCGATCCAGAGGTCGCGGCCGATAACCTTCATCAAGGTGAAGGCCTTGATCGCGGCATCTTCGTTGCCGGATATCTTGCCATAAGCGGTTGCGGCGGCGAAGCCGGCGGCGTCGGCAAATTCCGAGGTCCCGATCCACGCGCCGGCCACGCCCGCGGGCAAGCCCAGCGCCTGCGATACAAAGGGCAGAGCGAAGACCATGATCAGCGCCCAAACCACGACGATTGTGACAGAGGTGTAGAGGTGTTCTTTCTTGGCACCCACCGAGGCCGATATCGCCAGGGAGGCTGAAACGCCGCAGACCGCGCCGCCAACGCCAAGCACCGCGCATAACCGCTTATCGAGGCCGAATAGCTTGGTGCCCGCGAAGAAAATCGTAAGGCAAGTCAGAAGCGAAATCACGGTGGCCTGGCCCAAGGCAACGGGCCCCGCCGTTACGACGAGTGTCAAGGGGAAGGTCGCGCCGAGCAAAACGATGCCGAGCTTGATAAAGTATTCGACGCGTAACGCACCGTCCATCCAGCTGGGCAAACCAAACAGGTTCGCTACGATCAATCCAAACAATAATGCGAGGAGGGCTGCTTCCAGATTGTACTGGCTGGCATTGGCCCAGCCGGAAATCCCAAACATGACCAGCGACACCGCATAAACGATCGCGAAGCCCGGAATGAAGTGCAGAAGCTTGATGCCCATGACCCGGCAGCTCACGCCGAAGATGACGAGCCAGGCGATGAATTGAAGCAGGTACGTGGATGCATTGGCCGAGAAATGAGCGAGGAGCTCATCGAAGGAGTGCCACTTTATCCCGCCCGGATTGATGGCCAGGGTCTTGAGAACAGTGCTGCCATTGTTGAACAGAACGATGTCAAGGACCACGATGCCGAGCCCCAGCCAGATCGCCCACCAATCCTCCTTCAGGTAGAAATCGCTAAACCTCGACGGTTGTACCGGACCGGAATCGCTTGCCTCGTTCCAGGCTTGTCTGGTTGTCATTTCATTCCCCCGTCACGCTGTTTAGGAGCATAGCTGCATCGCAACGCTAACGCATAGCCTAGCATCACGCAAAAATTTTGCAAGTGTGCCTCAGCTTACGCCGCTCAAGTTTGACCTTTGGAGGCCGCGTTGTAAATGCGCTGTTTGGGGAACGCGGAAAAAAGCGCGGGAGTTTTGCCCCCCTGCGCTTTGGGCTTGCTCTTAAACGCCTTCGTTGGAGCGGGAAACTGCGCCCTGGGCCAGCAGGTCGCGAATTTCAGCCAAAAGGCGTACATCCTCGGGCTTCTCCGCAGGCTTGGCCGATACCGGTTCCCGCTTCAGCCGGTTCACCTGCTTGACGAGGAAGAAGATCACGGTCCCGACAATCAGCAGATTGATCAAAGCATTCAAAAACCTGCCATAAGCGATGATCGCGTGGCCGGCCTGCTTCGCAGCGTCATAGGAGGCCGGAACCTGCACTGGCGCGCTTCCAAGCAGACTGGCCTTCAACGCCGTCAGATCGATGAAATAATCGGAGAAATTGAGATTGCCCAAAAGTATGCCGATCGGCGGCATGAGAATGTCTCCGACGAGGGAGGTCACGATGCCCCCAAACGCGGCGCCGATGATCACGCCGACCGCCAAATCGAACGCGTTACCCTTAAGAATGAATTCCCTAAATTCCTTCAGCGTCTCGTTCATGAAATTTCTCCCGTCAAATTTGTCCCAGAGCTATTTTTATCACTTTAAAGAAACTTGTTACAGCGGAGCGCCGTCAAAATCCCGCTGAATCGAAAAGGGGGCCGAGGCCCCCTCCGGCTTGCTATTGCTTCGGCTGCCCGGTCTCTTCTACCTTCTGCTTGGCCTCATCATAGGCCTTCTCAGCGCGCTCTTTGACCTCGCTCCAGCTTTGCTGGGCCTTCGCACGCCATTCCTTCATGCGCTCATTGAACGCCTGTTTGTTCAGCGTCTGATAGGAGGGAGCGGCTTTCAGCTGATCTTTCGTGGCGTCGACGACAAAAACGTGCTTGCCGTTGGCCTCTTCGGATTTCACCGCGTCGAATGGCACGGCTACTTCCTTCGCGCCGATGCCGAGAAAGCCGCCGACACCGATGACCGCAAGTTCGATCCTTCCGTTTTGGTCGAAAACGAGATTGGCGATCTTGCCGATTTGCTGGCCGCCCTTGTCATCGACGGGCGTGCCGATAAAGTCCGTGCCCAGCACCTCGGAATTGTTCTGCTTGTCCACAAATGTCACCGGTGTGTTGGCAGCCGTTTGCGCTGCTGCGGGGCCAACCGCGATCATCAAGGCGGTCACGGCTGCAAGCGTGGTTTTCATGAAAAAACTCCCTGGTTTTGCCGTGTTCAAGACATACGGCCTAAAGACACAATGCTTGTCGAAAAGTTCCAGTACGGATGAATGGCGCAAGCATGGCGGAATTTAGATGCCTCCGCCGCCGAAAAGCCAGAAGCAACCGGGAATGTTGCGGGCTAGCGAAGCGATCCCGGATTAAGCTTCCGTAGCGTCATTCCCGCGCACGTGAATCCAATCTTTGCCGCTGGAACAAGCCTTCAATGAGTTCCCGCCTCCGAGGGGACGACGGCAGCGGCCAAGATCGCAACGTGGGTCAGCGCCGGCTTTCAAGGCGCCAGGGCCTGCGCAACTTCCTCAGCGATACAATCGGCGAGAAAGCGCGCCGCGTCCTGCGGGCCGGCCAATTTCGAGAGTACCAGGTTCGCTTCCGATTTCAGGATGACCCCGTCGCTTAGGATGCGAAGGCCATTGGCCCTGAGCGTCGATCCGGTACTCGTGATGTCGACGATGGCTTCGGCGCTTCCAGCAGCCGGCGCGCCTTCCGTCGCCCCGAGGCTTTCGACGGTCCGGTAGCTCACAACCCCCTTGGACATAAAGAAGCGGCGCGTGAGCATGGGATATTTCGTTGCGATGCGAAGGCGCCTTCCATGTTGGGCGGCGAATATAGCGCCGGCTTCCTCAAGATCGGCCATCGTTTCCACGTCGAGCCAGCAATTGGGGATGGCGGTCACCACGTCCGCGTCGCCGAAACCGAGCTTGAGGAGAAATTCGATCCTGTCATCGGCGTCTGGAATCTGCTCGCGAACCAAGTCCTCCCCGGTCACGCCGAGATGAATGCGCCCGGTCTGCAATTGCCGCGCTATCTCGCCTGCGGAGAGGAACTCCACGGAGGCATCCGCAAGTCCCGCGATTGCGCCGCGATAACCGCGCTCGTCCCCCGTTTTCTCGACCGGAAGCCCGGCCGCCCGGAAAAGACCGAGCGTGTCTTCCATGAGCCGTCCCTTGGACGGAATCCCAATGATGAGCTTGCCCGCCATCGCATCACCTCCGCGCTGCTGCGAGCAATCGCTCGGTGTGCAAGGCCGCACCTACCGCCGGAGCATCACGTTTCCCGCCGGACAAGGCGCGGATTAGCCCATCATAGCGGCCGCCGCCGGCGATCTGCCCCGTAGCGCCCTGGCCCTCGATCTCTATTTGAAAGACCATGCCGGTGTAATATTCGAAATGACGGCCGAAGCCGGCGTCGAACGCGATGGGTGCGGAACCGGCAGCCGCCTTCAACCCCTCGAAAAGCGAGCGCGCTTTGGCGATTGCTCCGCCTAATTCGAGTTTCCCCCTGGCGAAAAGCTCCTCTATCGCATCGAAAGCGGCTGACATGCTGCCGGCGATGTGGAGGTAGTTTTCGATAAGACCGGCGATCTCCTTGGAGAGCGGCGTCTCGCCCGCATCGGCGGCCTTATTGGCCAGGCGCTTGGCGATTTCATCGGGCCGTCGCAACCCGATAAAGGGAATGCCGCGCGCGTCCAGGTATTTGAGAAAGCCGTCCGGCGTCAGTTCAGCAGGCGAAAGCGGAAGCGGCTGCCCATTGTGGGGCTCAGAGAGGGCCGCAAGCTCCCTTGCGAACACGCCGGGACGCCAGAAAGCGTGCGCCAAGCGATCCCGCCAGCGCGGCGGCATGTCAATCGCATTCAAGAGCGCGGTGAAAAGGCCAATATGCCCAACCTTGATCGTGAAAGACTCGACGCCACCCCGCCGCACCGCCTCGATCGTCAAGCCTGCAACTTCGAGATCGGCAGCCTCGCCGCTTTCGCCGAAAAATTCGATGCCCGCCTGCCGGAACTCGCGCGGCCGCAGCAGGTCCGGCTTTCCCTCCTGAATACGGAAGGCCGGCCCATTATAGCAATATTTGGCGGTTGCGGCCTCCTCGCCCCGCTCCAGGAAAACCCGGCATACCGGGATGGTCATTTCGGGCCGGAGGCAAAGCTCTTCGCCATTCGGGTCGGTGAAGACGTAGGTCCGCGCGCGGAGCGCTTCGCCGATCCGGTCGAGAAACAGGCTGGCCGGTTGGATGAACGCGGGTGCGACGCGCTCATAGCCCGCCTCCCCGAACAAGCCCATCAGGCTTGCTGCCTGGGCCTCCAGGGCCTCGAACTCGATGGCGCCTTCCGCCGTCATGATTTGGCGCGCCCGGCCAGAAGGTTTTGAACCGCCGTCACCATCTCGTTTTCCGGCACAGAAAACTGCGCAGGCCGGCCTTCCCGCCACTCGCTGCGATCCTCGATCTCTTCGGAAAGGCGCGCGCCTTCGAAAAGATCCTTGATGGTGACCAAGCCTTGGGCGCGCTCATCCTCGCCTTGAATTATGACGCAAGGGGCGCCGCGCCTGTCGGCATATTTCATCTGTGCCTTCATCCCGGCATCGCCCAGATACATTTCGGCGCGAATGCCGGCCTGGCGCAGATCGCGTGTCATCTTTTGATAATCGCCCACGCGGGCCTTATCCATCACCAGCACAACGGCGGGGGCGAGGCTTATCGCACCGTCCTTCAGCTTGCCCAGATGTGAAAGCGCGGCATAGAGGCGGGAGAGGCCGATGGAGAAGCCGGTTGCGGGCACGGGCTGCGAACGGAAACGCGAGACAAGACCGTCATAGCGGCCGCCGCCGCCAACAGAGCCGAAACGCACCGCCTCGCCGTCTTCGCCTGCCGCCGGAAACGTCAGTTCCGCCTCAAATACCGGGCCGGTGTAATATTCCAGGCCGCGCACAACGGTTGCATCGAAGCGTATGCGATCCGGCCCAAAGTCCGCCTGACGCGCAAGCCCTATAATCGCGCCCACGGCTTCGTCATCCGGAGCCTCATCATTTCCGGACAAGAGGGCTAAAATCCGGCTTGCTTGCCCCGATGCGAGTTTCGCACCCGGCGTAAAATCTCCGCTCTCGTCCTTGCGGCCATCGCCCAGGAGTTCCTCCACGCCGCGCAAGCCCAAGCGGTCGAATTTGTCGACGGCGCGAAGCACAACAAGGCGCTGCTTCGGGTCCATGACCCCGGCCGCGTCGAGAGCCGTGTCGAGCAAGGTGCGGCTCGACACTTTCACCACATAGCTGCCGCGCGGGATGCCCAGCGCTTCCAGCGTATCGGCGGCGAGCATGCACATTTCGGCGTCTGCGGCGGGATTTGCCGTGCCCGACCGTGTCGGCGTCGAATTGCATAAACTGGCGGAAGCGGCCCGGCCCAGGCTTCTCGTTGCGGTAGACATAGCCCGATTGATAGCGCCGGAACGGCTTCGGCAGCGCATCGAAATTCGCTGCAACGTACCGCGCGAGCGGCGCCGTCAGGTCGTAGCGCAGCGAAACCCACTGCTCGTCCTCGTCTTGAAACGAGAACACCCCTTCATTCGGCCGGTCGGTGTCGGGGAGAAACTTGCCGAGCGCATCCGTATATTCGAAAGCCGGCGTATCGAGCGGCTCGAACCCATAGCGCTCGTAAACGCTGCTTATCGTGCCCAGCATATGCTTGAGCGCGCGTAATTCTTGCGCCTCGACGTCGCGCATGCCTTTCGGCAGGCGCGCCCTCACCAGTGTGGACTTCTTCTTGCCGCTCATGCTGACAAGAAATGAAGGGGTCCGCGCTTTAGCGCAATAGATTTGTTAGGGTGATCCCTGCATGCCTAAACGCGGCGCGCTCCGGCGGGCTAGGCTCGACCGTCATCAAGACGGCCGCGATAGGCAATTCGATTAGGGACGTAGTTCAGGCTACGTCTCTCTCGGATTTTAACTTTTCAATTTTTTCCTTGAGGCGGAGCTTTCGGCGTTTTAATTCAGAGACTTTAAGGCTATCGACGAGGGGGCGGCTCATTTCCGTTTCGATCTGGCGATGGATGGTTTGATGCTTTTCGGTAAGTTCCTCGATATGCGCAAAAAGGCTCATTTCCCGGCCTCCATTCAGTTTAACGCTCTATCGCAACGCGAACCTGTGTCAAAAGGATGACACAATTGCGTCCAAATTGTGACAGGTTGTGTTAAGGAGTCAAGCAACTTGGGCGGTATGGCTGAATTACCTCAGATTAACAGAATCTTACCAATTCGCGCTATTTTCGAGGAGAAATGCCTAAGCCTGTGCTATACATACGCTAATAGGCGATTGCACTTTTCGGCTTTTCGGGAATCCATGCTATGATACCGCGTGTCAGCTATTTATCCCGGCCGTACTTTTACGGCGTCATCTCCGGGGGGTTGATGAGCACTTCGGACGACAGAAGTTTACGTCACAAGCTCGCACAGTTGCGGCAAGAACATCGGGATCTCGACGAGGCTATCATCGCGCTCGAAGCTACGGCCGAGCGGGACCAGCTTCGGCTCACGCGCCTCAAAAAGCGCAAGCTTGGGCTCAAGGACGAAATCGCCCGCATCGAGGACCAGCTTCTTCCGGACATCATCGCCTGAAATCCCGGCCCTCTTCAGGAATATAGGGGGCAAAACGGGCGTTTGGACGCTATCGGCTTCCGATGCGCTCGAATTCATGATTGAGATCCATCATGACAACTCAATCACCGCCTGTAGCCATTATCATGGGCAGCCAATCCGACTGGCCCATAATGCGAGCCGCCGCAGCCGTTTTGGACGAGCTAGGCGTTGCCTACGAGGCGCGCGTCGTTTCCGCGCACCGGACGCCTGACCGGCTTTATGCTTTCGCTAAAACCGCCCGCGAGAAGGGCTTCAAGGTGATCGTTGCGGGCGCCGGAGGGGCCGCCCATCTTCCAGGGATGACCGCTGCTTTAACAACCCTGCCGGTTCTTGGCGTGCCGATACCGACTACGGCACTTTCCGGCCTGGATGCGCTTTACTCGATCGTCCAGATGCCCGCGGGCGTCCCCGTCGGCACGCTTGCCATCGGGGAGCCCGGCGCTCTGAATGCCGGCTTGCTTGCCGCGAAAATCCTGGCGCTCGGCGATCCCGGTCTCGCAGCGCGTGTCGATGCATGGCGGGCCGGCAGGACGGCCAAAGTCGCGGAGCGGCCGGACCAATGATGCCTGAGCCTCTGCAGCCGGGAGCAACCGTCGGGATTTTCGGTGGCGGCCAGCTTGGGCGTTTTCTTGCGCTCGCCGCGGCCAAGCTGGGTTTTCGCACAGCCATTTATGCGCCTGAGGAAGAGAGCCCGGCCTTTCAAGTGGCATCGCACCGGTTTGCGGCACCCTATGGCGACGCGGGTGCCGTCGCTGTGTTCGCGAAAGCCTGCGATGTTATAACCTTCGAGTTCGAGAATGTACCGGCGGGAGCGCTTGACATCGCCGCACGGTATGCCCCTGTCCGTCCCGCAGCCAGCGCGGCGGCGGCAACCCAGGACCGGATCGCCGAGAAGCGCTTTCTTCTGGGCCTGGGCTTGCCCGTAGCCCCCCAGGTGATTATCGAGAGCGAGGCCGATCTTCCGGAGGCACTCGCGTTCCTTGACACGGCTGGGCGCGCGATCCTCAAGCGATCCCGCGAAGGTTACGACGGCAAGGGCCAGGCCCGCGTCTCAACTGCGGCCGGGCTCACCGCCGCTTTTGGCGGCTTCGCGGCCCCTTGCGTCTTGGAAGGCGTACTCGATTTTTCGATGGAGATATCCGTTATCGGGGTGCGTTCCCTGGATGGCCAGGTCTTCTGCTACGATTGCCCCGAAAACAGCCATGCAGGCGGCATCCTTCGCACGAGCACAGTTCCCGCGGGGTGCCCTGAGGAGCACCAGAGCCGCGCAAAGGAGATAGCGGCACGCATTGCGGAAACTCTCGAATATTGCGGTGTCTTCGGCGTTGAATTCTTCGTGATGCCGGATCGAAGCCCTGAGACGGTGATCGTGAACGAGATCGCGCCACGCGTGCACAATTCCGGCCATTGGACGCTCGACGCCTGCGCAATCAGCCAGTTCGAGAACCACATCAGGGCCATAGCAGGCTGGCCAATTGGTTCCATTGCGCGGCATTCGGACGCAGTTATGACCAACCTTTTGGGCGAGGATGTCCTGCGCTGGCGCAGCATCCTGGCAAGCGATCCAGGCCTATCCATTTATCTTTACGGCAAGAACGATGTAAGACAGGGCCGGAAGCTCGGGCATGTTACCGGAATATCACCGCGAAAAAAGAAATAGGGGATATTGCCGCTAAGACTTACAGGAAATAGACATCGCAAAAAGAGCCTGCTATAGTGTCGTTAGACGAGCCTGCATGCATGCGTGCGGGCTTTTTTGTTCGCCCGTCATCTACAAAAGGAGCCAGCGTGCAAGTTCACGTTCGTGACAACAATGTCGACCAGGCGCTTAAGGCGCTCAAAAAGAAAATGCAGCGCGAAGGCATCTTCCGCGAAATGAAGTTGCGCAACTACTACGAGAAGCCGTCTGAGAAGCGCGCCCGCGAAAAAGCTGAGGCTGTGCGGAGGGCGCGTAAGCTCGCACGCAAGAAGGCCCAGCGCGAAGGTATAAGCGCCCCCGGCCGCGCGGCGATGCGGTAACAGATTGTATTGAAGGCCCGATATTAGGCCTTTCGTTGACATACCGGCAATGCTTTTTACTTATCGTACCGAATGTAGCCGCATTCCGGGACCAGCGTGGTGATGTGTCCGAAGGGAATAGGCTTGGGGTGGAGCCTGAAACGATGACAGGTCTGACGGCGAGGAGCGTGCTGGTTCTGGCGTTGATTTCGCTTGCTGGCTGTGAAACGGGCGGCATAGGCGATACGCACGCCGACCGTTTGAACCATCCGCAAGCCGATCCGCGGAACAATATCGCATCGATCTCAGCCGTCGTGGCGCAAAATCCACGGGACGCGAACGCTCTTAATCTGCGCGGAACTGCCTATGGACAGGCCGGCGATTATGAGAAGGCGATCGCCGACTTCTCGGCCGCAATCCAACTCAACTCGCAGTTCTACCAAGCCTATAACAACCGGGCGCTCATCTATTTGCGGATGGGCCGGCTGGAACAGGCCGCCGCCGATTATAACCAAGCCATCGGAATCAAGCCAGACTACGCCGCAGCCTATGTAGGGCGCGGCAATGTTTACAAAGAGCAGCGGAATTATCCGACGGCCATTTCCGATTTCAACAGGGCCATCGAGCTGAAGCCAGACGACCCGGCGCCGTACTATGCACGCGGTCTCATTCATCAGGCCATGAACGACCAACGAGCCGCGCTCGACGATTTGACCGTCGCCATAAATTACCGCCCGGACGCTCCCGACACGCACTTTGCACGCGGCGTCAGCTATATGGCTGTCCAGGACTACAAGAAGGCTTTGGAAGACTTCCAGGTTGCCGGCACCAACAAGGTCAACAATTACGAAGCGTGGACTTTCGCGGGGCAGGCGGCAGAGGCGATGGGCGACCGCAAAGAGGCAGCCCGCGATTACCGCAGAGCGCTGCAAATCAACTCCTCCAGCACTAAGGCGTATGAGGGGCTGCGGCGGGTTGGCCAAGAGGCCTAGCAGCCACTATCGCTGAAGCAAGATCATTGCCATAGGGCACTACCCCTCATCCTGTCCTTCTCCCCATGGCAGAAGGGCGCCTGCACAACGCTTCGCGCGACAGGGTTAAGGGGTAATGCCCTTCGTGCAGTGCAGCAAAAGCTGACGCGTTTGCTCCGGTGTGGCATCCGGCTGCCCTCCTAATCCCTTTATAAGCGCCTCAAACTCGTGTATCGATTTCACGCGCTGATCCGTGCGTTTCTTTTTTCTTCCACCACCCTTTCCCGGAGACCGCGATGCCCGGCATTTACTTGGAACCGGTTGGCTTGCTTTACGGCGCGGTTGCTCAAGAAGCCGTTGCGCTTAGCGCGGCGCTTCCCCTCGCAGGAAGCTCCTTCATTGCGTTCGGCGCCGTGCGCTTATGGGAAGGCGAACCGGGGAACGTGAAACACGCAATCGTCCGGACCAGCACCATCCAGGCCATCGACGAGCCGCGCGTTAAGGATCTTCTCGACCGGATAGTAGCGCAGCGGGCTGCCATTGCCGGCGTTTCCATGGATAGCCCCCGTATTATGGGCGTCGTGAATGTGACACCCGACAGCTTTTCGGACGGGGGCGATCATTTCGAGCCTGAAGCGGCAATCGGGCACGCCCGCAAGCTTGCTGCCGAGGGCGCCGATTTCATCGACATTGGCGCGGAGTCGACACGGCCAGGTTCGTCGCCGGTCGCTGAAGATGAAGAGCTGCGGCGCCTGTTGCCTGTTCTTAGAGGCCTTGCGGGGCTAACGGTTCCGCTTTCCGCCGATACGCGCAAGCCCCAAATCATGCGCGAGGCTGCCGCGGCCGGCGCAGTGATTTTCAATGACGTCTCTGCTCTGGGCTTCGCGCCGGACAGCCTGAGCATTGCGGCTACGCTTAAATTGCCCACGGTTCTCATGCACGCGCAGGGCGACCCGCGCACCATGCAAGAAAACCCGGTCTATAAGGACGCCGTGATCGAAGTTTACGACTTTCTGGAAAGCCGCATAGAAGCAGCAGCCGCCGCCGGCGTCCCTCGCGGCTGCATCATTGCCGATCCCGGCATCGGTTTCGGCAAGACGGTTGCTCACAATCTGTCTCTATTGCAAAGCATTTCCATCTTCCACGGCCTCGGCGTGCCGCTTCTTGTTGGAACGTCGCGAAAGGGATTTGTTCAAAAGCTTAGCGGTGCCGCGGGGCCAAAGGAGGCAGTCGAGGGGAGCATTGCCGCGGCCCTCGACGCCGTGTCGCAAGGCGTCCACATCGTCCGTACGCACGATGTGCATGCGACGCACCAAGCCCTGTCTTTCTGGAAGTCTCTGCGCGGCGGCCAGAATATCGCCACACCGGAATCCTAACATTCCAAATGCAACGTAGGGGTGGAACTGGAAGAGCGCGGAAGTTGTCTCCGGTATAGATTGCAAATCCAAATTCAGACGAGTCCCGTAGCCAGTCTTGAAGGCGATTACTCCCGCACTCTTAAGGAATGACCGCATTAAGAATGTCCGTTTCATTCTCTTCGCTTAAAAAGCGGAATATAGTAACCAACTTAGAGCGAGTTGAAGGCTTGGACGGGGCCCAGGCGGCGCCCAAAGCGACATTGCGTTGATAGGCAAATGAGCAAGGTTTGACGATGGCACGGCAGCTTTTTGGAACAGACGGCATACGCGGTCAGGCGAATACCCATCCGATGACCGCGGACATCGCGCTTAAGGTCGGCATGGCTGCGGGCCATATGTTTACGAACGGCGATCGCCGGCACCGCGTGGTGATTGGCAAGGATACCAGGCTGTCCGGCTATGCGATCGAGTCGGCGCTCGTTTCCGGATTTACCTCCGTGGGCATGGACGTTGTGCAGCTCGGCCCCATTCCGACGCCCGCTGTGGCCATGCTCGTGCGGTCCTTGCGAGCCGATCTGGGCGTCATGATTTCCGCCTCCCACAATCCCTACCAGGATAACGGCATCAAACTGTTCGGCCCCGACGGCTATAAGCTTTCCGACGACGTCGAGGAGGTGATCGAGGGCCATGTTTATGGCAACATGGATGAGTTGCTTGCCAAGCCCGACCGCATCGGCCAAGCCAAGCGCATCGACGGCGCTAACGATCGCTATGTGGAATTCGCCAAGCGTACCCTCGACCGCAGCGTGAGCCTGAACGGCCTGAAGGTCGTCTTGGATTGCGCCAACGGTGCGGCCTACCGGGCTGCGCCAGCAGCGCTTTGGGAGCTGGGTGCCGAGGTCGTTGCCCTGGGAACCAACCCGGACGGACGCAATATCAATCGGGAATGCGGGTCCACCTTTCCTGACACGGTTTGCCGCAAGGTCCGGGAGTCCGGCGCAAATGTGGGAATAGCACTCGACGGAGATGCGGACAGGGTCGTGATCTCCGACGAGAATGGGCAGGTCGTCGATGGCGACCAGATCCTTGCGGTCATCGCCGCTAGCTGGCGGGAGACGCACCGGCTGCAGGGTAACGGCATTGTCGCAACCGTTATGTCGAACCTCGGTCTGGAGCGGTATCTGGGCGGGCTCGGGCTTACGCTCACGCGGACCAAGGTCGGCGACCGGTATGTTGTCGAGGAGATGCGGCGTTCCGGCCGCAATGTGGGTGGGGAGCAATCGGGTCACGTCGTTCTCTCCGACTATACGACCACCGGCGACGGCCTGTTGACGGCGCTGCAAGTGCTGGGTGTCGTGATCCAGAGCGGGAGGCCGGTGAGCGAGGTGTGCCGCCGCTTTGAGCCGGTGCCTCAAAAGTTGAAGAGCGTTCGCTACGCGGGCGGGAACCCGCTCGATAACGCTTCCGTAAAGGGAACCGTCGAAGCTGGAAGGCTGCGGCTGGGTAATTCTGGCAGGCTGGTGATCCGCCCATCGGGAACGGAACCGGTGATCCGGGTGATGGCAGAGGGCGACGATCAGTTCCTCGTCACCGAGGTGGTGGACGATATCGCGGCCTCCATCGAGCGGTGCGCCATCCCCGCCTGAGCAGGGCGCCACAATTCGCCTCGCCTGGAAGTTGTGCACAAGTAAACAATCTACCGCCGGTAGTCTCTCTTGGCGCAGAGTCGCATTAACAATACTGAACAATACTTTGTTTCTGTTGAAATCGGTAACTTTTAACTTTCGGTTTTTGAGTACAGCGGGCACGATCTCAAATGTTATTTAACCTCGGCAGTTTACCAAAGAACGCAGACGCCACGTGCTGCCTGCCCCTTTGCAAATAGCCCGGATAAATGAAATGAGCTTCACCTCGGATTTCGACGGCCCCCCTGTTTCTCCGCTTCAAGCAGCCAGCCGTTTCGACCCCTATTTCGATGTTTATGGTCTGAGCCTTAAACAGCACGCCGATTTGGAGAGCCGCACGATCACGCTGATTGCGCGTTCTCCTGCCTCGCCTCCGGCGCAGGCTCTTGCGATGAACCTTGGCCGGTTTCAGCCGATGTCGCTCGAGGTGCGGATCATTTTCACCCAAATCGCGCCGCCGGCCGCGCTCAATTTTATCTCGAACGCAATGAGCGCAGCCTGCCGCCAGCCTCCCGAGGAAGCGATACGATGGGCCAAGAACCGCGCGCTGCTCGACGCGCATGAACGGCTCACCCTTGGCCGCGCCCTTTGCTGGACCGGCGATTCCATGCGCCGCTCCGAAGATTCGCGCAGCGCTATCGACCGGGTCGATGACGGAACCCCTTGCATCATCGGCGAGGCCACTGCCAGTTTTGAGGCTTTATGGGGAGCTTCGAAGCCCTTGCCGAAGACCGTGTTCTCGCGAGGCTGTTTTTCCGGCTCAGCCCCTGGATCGCAAGAGCAGGCTCTCGTTCAAGCTTTGGCAACAGAACCGAAAGTCGTCAGCATTGAAAGCTACCTGCGGACCCGCCGGCACTAACCTTGCACTTCCGGCCGTCGTCCCGGAACCGCCAAAGGCGGTATCCGGGACCGTTACGGACGCCGGCACCATTTACGATCCCGTGTCTGCGCAGCAGCATTTCATGCCGCAGCGCGCACGGGATGACGAAGTTAAGAATCACTCCACTCCGGTACCATAAGCGCCCTACTTCTCCGTGAGCTTCAGTTCGATGCGCCGGTTGCGCCGCAAGTCGGCTTCGCCGTTACCCGGCGCGATCGGCTGAAACTCGCCAAAGCCCGCTGCAACGAGGCGTTTCGGCGGTACGCCCTTGCCCACAAGATACTTCACGACTGAGATGGCCCGCTGTGAGGAAAGCTCCCAATTCGACTTGAAGGTGGCTGTATTGATCGGCCGGATGTCCGTGTGGCCGTCGATACGAAGCACCCAGTTCAGATCCTTGGGAATGCGGCCCTCAAGGTCGTGCAGGGCACTCGCGAGCTTGTCGAGCTCAATGTAACCGGCGGGCGCGAGATCCGCTGAGCCGCTGTCGAAGAAAATCTCCGATTGAAACACGAAGCGGTCGCCAACCACCTGAATGTCAGGGCGATCGCCCAGAGATTTCTTAAGCTCGCCAAAGAATGTCGAGCGGTATTGCGATAATTCCTGCACGCGCTTAGCCAAAGCGACATTGAGGCGCTGCCCGAGATCGGCGATCTGCACCTGCGACGATTTATCCCGCTTATCGGCATCGCCAAGCGAATTTTCCAGCGCGGCGATCTGCTTACGCAGAGCGATAATCTGCTGGTTGAGAAGCTCGATCTGAGCGAGCGCCTGCGCCGTAAGGCTTCGCTGATCGTCGAGCTGCTTGGTCACGGCGCCAACTTGGGCTTCGGCCGAGTTGCCCTTTGATCCCTCCGCGCTCAACAGCGCCGACAGGCGCTTCTTTTCCGACTCCGACGCCGTCAGCGTTGCACGAAGGCTGGAGGCCTCATCCTCCGCGGATTTTTTCTGGGACCGTTCCAAAGACAGGATATCGGCCATCTGCGCGATCTGCTTTTGCAGGCGCGCCAAAAGCGTATCGTTCTTCGTAGCCTCTTGCGCAGCAAAATATTGGGCGACCATGAACAGCACCATCAAAAAGGTGACGGTGAGGAGCAGTGTCGAAAGCGCATCGACGAAGCCAGGCCAGTAATCGACACCGGCAGGGCGGCGGCGTGATCTCGAAAATGCCATGAGCTAGCTCCTTGCGCGGTCAGCGGTCGACGGAATCCCGGCGTGGAGCGCGGGAGGCAATGTCCCGGAGCGCGCCCGCAAGCTTGTTCTGCTCTTTTAGAACCGCAGCGAGCTCCGCGGAACTATGCGCTTGCTCATCGACCCATTCGCGAAGGACTTTTTGCTCGGCCCGCATCTGCTGGACGAGTTTGTCGATGCCATCCGTCAGGCGTAGCAGGCCGTCGCCGTTTTGGCCGCCCGCACGAATGACGCCCTGCTCAATCTTCTCCGCGAGGTCCGATATGCTCCGCTGCATGTCGAGGAGAGCGAAACGAAGCTGCGTCTGCGTACCGGGCGCGTCGCCCGAGCCTTCGGTACGAAGCTCGGTAATGGTGGAGAGCCATTCTTCGAGCTCATTGTAAAAGCGCGACTGCGCCTGGCCGGCCTGGATATCCAGGAAGCCCAGGATCAGAGAGCCTGCGAGGCCAAGCAGAGACGCCGAAAACGCGGTTCCCATGCCGCTCAGCGGTGCTTCGAGGCTCGTCTTCAGCTCCTGAAAGACCTGGGCGGTTTCCTTACCCTCGGTATTGAGCGCCCTGATCGTATCGCCAACCGACCCCGTCGTGATCAGGAGGCCCCAGAATGTGCCGATCAGGCCCAGAAAGATGAGGAGGCCCACAAGATAGCGCGTGGTCTCCCGGCTCTCGTCCAGCCGCGAGCCAATCGAATCGAGGATGGAGCGCATGGCTGTCGTCGAGATTGCGGCCTGCCCTTGGCGCCGCCTCAGCATCATGGCCATTGGCGCCAGCATCACGGGCACGTTGTCCACGGCAAGGCCTGGGTCCGAAATGCGGAAATTATTGACCCAGCGTACCTCTGGGTAAAGGCGCAGCACCTGCTGAAAGGTGAGCAAAACCCCAAAGAAAAGCACGCCCACGATGAGAATCTTCAGCGGCGTGCTGCTGTTGAAATTCACCAGCTCCAATATCTTCTGATTGAAAATCGCAACGATCAGCCCGACAAGGACCACGAATAAAAACATCCGCCAGACGAAGATTTGCGGACCGGACAGGGTTTTGTAGTAGGGAGGCTTGCTCATGGCAAAAGTCTCTCGCGGGCGCTTAAAAACTCGGAGTTGGGAATCTCCAATACAACATTTGCGCCCGCCGGGAAATCACAACTTCCTTGCAAAACGGTAAGCCAGCCTACGCCGCGATATTCACACGTTTTAGCAGCGCGGCGTGAATGGCTTCGTTACCGCAGACGATATCGCCGGTTTTGAGCATATTCTGGCGCCCTCCTGCATCGGAAACGAAGCCGCCTGCCTCGCGCACGATCACAATACCGGCCGCCATGTCCCAGGACTGGATGTTGCGCTCCCAATAGCCGTCGAAGCGGCCCTGCGCGACCCAGGCAAGGTCGATGCAGGCCGAGCCGGTCCGGCGGATGCCCGCACAATCGCGCATGACAGCGGACAGCTCAGTCAGGTGCTGCTCGTGTCCGGGTTTTCCCCGATGCGGGATACCGGTGACAATCACAGCATTCTCGAGATCGGGGCGGCCGGCGACGCGAAGCCTCCTGTTGTCGTTCAGGAAGGCGCCCTTGCCGCGCTCCGCGGTGTAGATGTCGCCGCTGGCCGGGTTATAGATGAGCCCCGCGACAAGCTCGCCATCGCGCTCCAGCGCAATTGAGACCGCGAAAAGCGGGATGCCATGGAGGAAATTCGTCGTGCCGTCGAGGGGATCGACGATCCAGGTATGGGTCTTGTCTGGGCCTTCGACGAGCCCGCGCTCTTCCATCAAAAAGCAGTAGCCATGGCGCGCACGGCTCAGCTCCTCGTAGATGATGCTTTCCGCGCGGTGATCGGCGGCCGAGACGAAATTCGCGGGGCCTTTCACGCTCACCTGAAGGTGCTCGACCTCGCCGAAATCGCGCGCCAGGCTGCGGCCCGCTTTGCGGGCGGCGTTGACCATGATCGTCATCAGTGCGGAAGCGGGCATAATCCGTCACTCCAATATTTTGGCGATGCAATCACCGTCATCGCGAGGCGGCTTAGGCCGCCGTGGCGATCCAGGAACCACGCTCGATACTGCGCCCTGGATTGCTTCGCTGCGCTCGCAATGACGGCGGCACACGTACCGCCTCAAAGACCCTTATTCCGCGCGCTTGATGTAAGCGATTTCGTTCGTATCGACGATAACCTTCTCGCCCGAGGTTACGAAAGGCGGAACCATGATCCTGACGCCGTTCTCTAACACCGCCGGCTTATAGGACGATGCTGCCGTCTGCCCTCTCACAACGGGATCGGCTTCGGCAACGGCGAGCGTAACCTGATCGGGCAGGCTGATGCCTATAGGGCGGCCTTCATGCATCTCCACGACCACCTTCATGCCGTCCTGCAAGAACGCGCTGCGCTCCCCCACGAACTCCTGCGCCAGCTCCATCTGCTCGTAGGTATCGGTATCCATGAACACGAGCATGTCGCCTTGCGTAAAAAGGAATTGGAAGTCTTTCTGCTCCAACCGAACCTTCTCCACAGTCTCCGATGACCGGAAGCGCTCATTGAGCTTCGAGCCGTTGATGAGGTTCTTCAGCTCAACCTGATTATAGGCGGGACCCTTGCCCGGTTTCACCGCCTGGGTTTTCACCGCAATCCAAAGGCTGTTATTGTGCTCGATTACGTTGCCGGGGCGAATTTCATTGCCGTTAATTTTCATGATGTGCGCTTCCGCGTGAGAATCCGTTGCGAGTGGTGTGAGGGATAGGCTGGGCCGCTGTCAAGCCCGGCGGCGCGCGAAGTTCAAAGCCCTGCGGCCTCTCGCCGCGAGCAGGGGCTCTACGGGCTCAGGTCATCACGAATGCGTGAGCCGGATTAGAAAAGCCGGCGTTCCGCCTAAACTAATGAGAAACCAGTGGTTACAGAAGGGGACGGGCGCGGGAAAGCTATGGGTATTGTACGGTTCGCGCTTCGCTTTCCCCACACCTTCTACGTGCTCGCGATCCTGATCGTGTTCCTCGGCGTAGCGGCCATCATAACAACGCCGAAGGATATATTTCCACAAATCAACATCCCGGTTGTCACTGTCATCTGGCAATATACTGGGCTCAGCCCGAAGGAAATGGAAGTCCGGGTCGCGACCTATAGCGAATATTCGATCAGTTCCAGCGTGACCGGCATTCGGAATATGGAGTCGGAGACGCTGGAAGGCATCGTTGTCCAGCGCGTGTATTTCCAGCCTGGCGTCAATCTCTCGCTTGCTATCTCCCAAATCGTTTCTGGCACAAACTCGATCCGGGCTCTCATGCCGCCGGGGATACAGCCTCCAATCGTCATTCAGTACAATGCATCGAGCGTGCCCGTCTTGCAGCTCAGTCTCAGCTCGAACACGCTCAACGAGCAGCAGCTTTACGACTATGCCATTTACCGTGTGCGGCAGGCGCTGGCACCCATCCCTGGCTTGACCCTGCCGACGCCCTATGGCGGCAAATACCGCCAGATCATGGTGGATATCGATCCTGCGGCGCTCTTGGCCCAAGGGCTGACACCGGCCGACGTCACGAACGCGGTCAACGCTCAGAATCTGACCGTCCCTGCCGGAGACGCCAAGATCGGCAGCAGGCAATATATCGTCAGCGTGAACTCGCAGCCGTCGACGGTCGAGCAGCTGAACGACATTCCGATCAAGCAGGTGAACGGCGCCTGGGTCTATTTGCGCGACATCGGGCATGTCCGGGATGCCTGGGCGGTTCAGCAGAATATCGTCCGGGCGGATGGAAAGCGCAGCGTGCTCTTGACCATCATCAAGAACGGCGACGCCTCGACGGTCGACGTCGTGAACGGCGTCAAGGCGGCGCTTCCGACGATCCGGGCCGCTGCACCGCCCGGCATGGAGATCAAGGAGCTATTCGATCAATCGGTGTTCGTGACGAACTCAATCAACGGTGTGCTCCGCGAGGGCGCCATCGCGGCGGGGCTGACCGCGCTGATGATCCTCGTCTTTCTTGGAAGCTGGCGTTCGACCTTGATCGTGGCGATCTCCATCCCGCTTTCGATTCTGACCTCCATAGCGGTCCTGAGCGCGCTCGGCGAGACCATCAACACCATAACGCTAGGCGGCTTGGCGCTCGCCGTCGGTATCCTCGTGGACAATTCGACGGTCACGATCGAGAACACGCACCGCCTCCTCGGCGAGGGGATGGAATTCGACAAGGGCATCGAGGAAGGCGCAGCAGGAATTGCGCTTCCCACGCTCGTTTCCACGCTCGCCATCTCCTGCGTCTTCGTCTCCGTCGTGTTCCTGCAAGGAGCTCCGCGATACCTGTTTACGCCGCAAGGATTCGCTGTCGTGTTTGCGATGCTGGCGTCCTATACGATCTCACGGACTCTCGTCCCCATCATCAACCGCGTTCTGCTTCGCTCTGAATACGAAGCCCGGGGCGCCGAAGAGCCAAAAGGCTTATTCGGCCGCTTCACTGCCGGTTTCAACGCGGGCTTCGAGCGATTCCGTAATTTCTATGTTTGGGTGCTCGGCGGGCTGATCGAACACCGTTGGATTGTGCCACTGCTCGGCGTTGTTGTGTTCGGAACGGCTGGATTCCTGGCGCTGCATATCGGGCGCGACTTCTTCCCGGCGGTGGACGCGGGCCTCATTCAGCTCCATGTGCGCGCGCCAGCCCGCACCCGCATCGAAGACACCGAAAAATACTTTCAGCGCGTCGAGGATCGCATCCGGGATATCATTCCGGCCTCCGAGCGCGATCTGATCCTGGACAATATCGGCATACCGCAGCGGCTTTATAACCTTGCCTTCACCGATGGCACGATCATTGGCGTGAACGACGGCACGATACAGATTTCACTGAAAGAGGGCCACCGCCCGACCCAGGATTATATCAAAAGGCTGCGCCGGGAGCTTCCGCAGGCGTTCCCGGATCTGCTGTTCTATTTCCAGCCGGCCGACATGGTGACGCAGATTCTGAATTTCGGCGTGCCAACTCAAATCGACGTGCAAGTTCAGGGCCGCGATCCGAAGAACGTCGAGATCGCAAAGCAAATCCAAAAGCGTGTCGCCGGCATTCCAGGCGCCGTCGACGTTCACATTCAGCAAGAGCTTGACGCGCCTAATCTCTTCTTCAACATCGACCGCGCCCGCGCCCTGGGCTTGAACCTTCAAGCCGGGCAAATCGTCAACGATCTCACCATAAGTCTCAGCTCATCCGAACAAGTCTACCCGAACTTCTGGATCGATCCAAAGCAGAGCATCCCCTATTTCCTGGCTGTGCAGACGCCGGAGCGGCTCGTTTCGAGCGTGAACGATGTGAAGAACACGCCAATTACAAGCGCTTCGGGAAGTGCGGCGTCCCCGGTCCCGAATACGCTTGGCAATGTTGCAACCATGAAGCGGCAATATATTCAGTCGGTCATAAGCCACGAAAACGTAGCTCCGGTGTACGATATCTACGCGAGCGTCTCCGATAGCGACCTTGGCAGCGTGGCCACTCAAATCGACAAGGTACTCGGAGAGTTCAAAGGCAAGCTCCAGCCGGGCAACACGCTTTCACTTGCCGGGCAGGCACAGAGCATGCAATCGGCCTTCTACCGCTTCAGCATCGGGCTCATGTTTGCGGCGGTGTTCGTTTATCTTCTGATGGTTGTGAATTTTCAGGATTTCATCGACCCGCTCGCCGTCGTACTGGGCCTTCCCGGCGCTGGCTGCGGCATTGTGATGATGCTGTTTATCACGGGCACTACCTTGAGTGTCCCATCGCTGATGGGCGCGATCATGGCGGTTGGCGTTGCGTCCGCGAATTCGATCCTGCTCGTGACCTTCGCGCGCGAGCGCGTGCAGGACAAAATGCATCCCGCGCAGGCTGCGGTGGAGGCGGGCAAGACGCGGTTGCGGCCGGTTCTCATGACGGCAGGCGCCATGATCGTGGGCATGTTGCCGATGGCGATCGGCGGGCCGGGCGAGGAGCAAAACGCGGTGCTGGCTCGGGCCGTGATTGGCGGGCTCTTGGTGGGCACCGTCACGACGCTCCTTGTTGTGCCCTATCTCTACGCGGTCATTCATGCAGCAAAGGCTCGCATCAAGGGCGGCGGAAGCAGCGCGGGGAACGCGCGAGATGCGAAGGGACAGGATGCACAAAAGGCGGAGGGCGAACACGCATGACCTCCCAAGAAGAGCGGACTGAAGGGCTTGGTCCAGATCAGGAAGTCCACGACGAGGCAGAGTACCGGGCAGAAGGCGGGCCGCAGCCAGCGGCGCGTGCGCCGCTTCCCGGTCATGAACCGGGAAAGCCACACGGTGGCGGGGGCAAAAAGCCGGACGATCCAGCGCTTGGAAGGCGTCGCAAGCGCATCGTCATCAGCGCGGGACTGCTCGTCTTTCTGACGGTGGCGGGATTTATCGCCTATGGCGCCCATGCCCGGCGCGAACGCACGCTGGCAGCGCAGGCCGAACTTGACAATCGCATCAATCGCGTCCCCGAGCTCAGGATCGAGAAGGTCACCGCCATCACCGCTCCGAGGGAGTTCCACCTTCCCGCCTCGACGGAAGCCTTCGACGCCGCTACGATTTATGCACGGCAAAGCGGGTATATCGACAAGCGGCTCGTGGATATTGGAAGCCGGGTGAAGGCTGGCGACCTTCTGGCTCTGATCTCCGCGCCCGAGGTTGACGATCAGCTCACGCAAGCCCGCGCGCAGCTTCAGCAAATGGTGGCAGCACTTGAGCAGGCGGAAGCGAACCGGGGGTTTGCCAATGCCACCAACAACCGCTTCACGCCCTTGGTGCAGCAGGGGTGGGAGACCAAGCAGACCGGCGATCAGTACAGGTACAATCTGGCCGCGCAGAATGCCGCTGTGGACGTGGCCAAGGCCAATATTCAGGCGCAGAAAGCCCAGATCGCCAGGCTCGAACGGCTGCAATCCTATGAGCGCGTGGTAGCGCCTTTCGATGGGGTAATAACGCAGCGGAATATCGACATAGGCAGCCTTGTCGCGGCCGACGCGACCTCGGGGACGCCTATGTTCGCCATTGCGCACGATAATGTTTTGCGCGTTCGGGTGCACGTTCCGCAAGACGTAGCGCTGCTCCTTAAGCCAGGGATGGAAGCAACGCTCGATGTGCCGGAGCTTCCGGGCCGCAGCTTCGAGGGCAAGGTCGCGCGCACGGCCAATTCGCTCGACCCCGCCACGCGCACGCTTCTCGTCGAAGCCGATATCGAAAATCCGGACAGAACTCTGTCCCCCGGCCTTTATGGGACTGTGCATTTTCTCGTTCCGCGGCCAGCGCCTGTGATGATGGTCCCGTCGTCGGCGCTCATTTTCGATCAACACGGCATGCAGGTGGCGACATATTCGGATGGGACCGCGCATTTGCAGAAAGTCGTGATTGCCGAAGACAATGGCGCACAAGTGGAAATTGCGTCCGGGCTCGCTCCTGGACAAGACCTCATTGTGAATCCTCCCGCGGGGATTACCAGCGGCGCAAAAGTCAAACCCGCTGCCGGAACAGCCGCCCAGGCCCCAGCAAAAAGCTAAGCGCAACGGCCGCCGCAGTTTGTGCCGTGTGTGTTTAGTGTTCCTCAACCGTAAAGCAAGGTTGAGCAAGTCTTGCTGAAACAGAACGCAGTTGAGGGGAATAACCTGCGTGCCCTCGCACGGAGATGGTCATGCCTCAACCGGAACGGTTTGAAGCCCTTATCCTTGGTAGTGGAAATGGCGGCATGTTCCTCGCCCAGCACCTAGCCCGTTCCGGGCGGCGGACTGCGGTCGTGGAGCGCCGGTGGATTGGCGGCTCCTGCCACAACACTAACTGTCTCCCCAGCAAGAATGAAATCTGGAGCGCGAAAGTCGCCGATTTAGCGCGTCACGCCGCGAGCTTCGGTGCACTAACGGGTTCCGTCGCAGTCGACATGCCCACAGTCCGCCAGCGCAAGCGGGACATGGTAGCAGCCCTCGTAGCCATGGATGTGGAGGAATATAAGTCTAGCGGTGTGGAATTGATCATGGGGACCGGGCATTTCGCGGCGCCGAAAACGCTAGAGGTGCGCCTGAATGACAGCGGGACGCGTTTGCTTGCAGGCGATCAGGTCTTCCTCAATCTCGGAACGCATGCAGCGATTCCGAACGTACCTGGCCTTGATGCGTCCAAACCGCTCACGAACATCGAAGCGTTGGAACTCGGCTATGTGCCCGAACATCTAATCGTGCTCGGGGGCGGTTATGTCGGGCTCGAATTGTCGCAGGCCTTCCGGCGTTTCGGCAGCCGGGTCACTGTGATCGAGCCGGGACCTCACATTGCCGGGCGCGAGGATCCAGACGTCGCGGACGAGATACGGAAGATCCTCGGCGATGAAGGAATCGAGATTCTCTTGGCCGCGGAGCCGTCCAACGTACAAGGCCGGTCTGCAAACAATGTCAGCCTAACCGTGCGCACTTCCTCCGGTGAGCGGACTATCGCCGGTAGCGACATCCTCGTTGCGGCGGGGCGCGTTCCCAATACCGTTGGGATCGGCCTAGAACTTGCCGGTGTCCAAGTGAACGGCCGTGGCTACATCAAAGTCAACGATCGTCTGGAAACTACCGCGCCCGGGGTGTGGGCTATCGGAGAGGGTGCTGGTAGCCCCCAGTTCACACACGTCTCCTATGACGACTTCCGGATCATCCGGGATAATTTGGCCGGGGGAAACCGCTCCACCCGCGGCCGGCTGGTTCCCTACTGCATGTTCACCGATCCTCCGCTTGCGCGGGTCGGAATGAGCGAAGGCGAGGCGCGCCATGCCGGGATCGAGGTGCGCGTCGCAAAACTGCCGGTCGCGGCTGTGCCCCGGACGCACACGATCAGCGAAACAAAGGGCTTCATGAAGGCGCTGATTGCCCCGCGCGACGCAGATATTCTCGGCTTCACAATGATAGGTGCCGAAGCGGGAGAGGTCATGGCTGTGGTGCAGGCGGCTATGCTGGCAGGGCTGCCATACACAGGCCTTCGCGACGCCATTCTCGCACATCCTACGATGGCGGAAGGACTGAACTCCCTTTTTTCAAATGTGCCGCCACCCCTGCAATAGCGGCGCCGGCATTTTTCTATTCGGTGGATGGAGTTCAAAATGCCGCCTAAGGATGTGACCGTGGTGCTCGCACATGGAGCTTGGGCCGACGGCTCAAGCTGGAGCAGAGTGATCGGCCCTCTTCAGGCTGCGGGCGTCAAAGTAATGGCGGCCCCGTTGCCGCTGACCTCCCTGGCCGACGACGTGGCCGCACTGGACCGGACGCTGGAGCGCGTCAGTGGTCCAGCCGTGCTGGCTGGCCATGCCTATGCAGGCGCGGTCATCGCGGCGACCCATGATGAGAAGGTCAAGTCGCTCGTCTATGTTGCGGCGCTTGCCCCCGATGAAGGCGAGACGGTTTCCGATGTGTTCTATCGCGCTGAGCCGCACCCTCAGGCGCCCAAACTTGCTGCTGACAATCATGGCCTGATTTGGCTGCCTGTAGAGGCCTTCGCAGCGGCCTTCGCCCAGAACGCCCCGGCCGAAATGCAAGCGATGCTGGCCGCCGTTCAACGGCCGATCGCCCTGCCTTGCATAAATGTGCCCGCCGGGAGGCCGCTTTGGAAGGACGGGCCGAGCTGGTTCCTGGTGGCCGGGGAGGATCGCATGATTGTCCCCGCCACGCAGCGCTTCATGGCGGAGAGGATGAAGGCGCGGGTACGTTCACACCCGGTCGATCACGCCGCCATCGTCACCGCGCCCGGCGTCGTTGTGGACATTATCCTCGATGCCGTTCGCGACTTACAAGAGGCCGGAGAAGCGCAATGAGTACCATCAAATATCGTTCCGCCAACGTGGACGGCCTCAAGGTGTTCTATCGCGAGGCTGGAGACGCCAGCATGCCGGCGCTGCTCTTGCTTCATGGTTTTCCCAGCGCAAGCCACATGTTCCGGGATCTTATCCCGCTTCTTGACGATCGCTTCCACATCGTTGCGCCCGATCTGCCAGGCTTCGGACAGTCGGACATGCCCGGACGAGACGAGTTCCAGTACACGTTCGACAAAATCGCGGAAGTCATCGAGAGATTTACGGAAGTGATCGGACTGGATCGCTTCGCGGTCTACGTCTTCGATTATGGCGCACCAACTGGCTTCCGGCTCGCGCTGCGACGCCCGGAGCGCATCGCAGCAATCATCTCGCAGAACGGCAACGCCTATGTGGAAGGGCTGAGCGAGGGCTGGGATCCTATCCGCGCCTATTGGCAGGAGCCATCGCAGGCCAATCGGGACGCACTCCGCAAATTCCTCGCCCCTGAGACGACGATTTGGCAGTACACCCACGGCGTGACCGATCCGGCTTCCGTGTCCCCGGATGGCTATTCACTCGACAATTTCTATCTAGGCCGGCCCGGCGCCGATGAGGTCCAGTTGGACCTGCTCGGCGATTATAAGAGCAACGTGGCGCTGTACCCCGCTTTCCAGGATTACTTCCGCGCTCGCAGGCCGCCCCTACTTGCGGTGTGGGGCAAAAACGATCCGTTCTTCCTGCCGCAGGGGGCGGAGGCGTTCCAGCGCGACATTCCCGGCGCGGCCGTCCATTTTTTGGACACGGGCCACTTCGCACTGGAGACGCACTCCGGGGAGATCGCCGCGGCTGTCCGCGAATTCCTCAGCCGTTTGGCGTAACTTCAACAATCCGGAGTCTACTTCCGTGGCTGCTCTTCCTCTGATCGTCTTTGACGTCAACGAGACGCTTCTCGATCTTAAAACAATGGAGCCGGTTTTTGAGCGCATCTTTGGCGAAAAGAGAGCCATGCGCCTGTGGTTCGCTAACCTCATCTTGTATTCCGCGGCTTTGACCGTGGCCGGCTGTTACGTTCCTTTCACCGATATCGGTTCAGCAGTGATGAAGATGCAGGCAGATACGGCAGGTATCAAAATCAATGACGCGGATAAGCAAGAGCTTACGGAGAAGTTTTCGACGATGCCACCCTACCCCGAGGTACCGGCAGCGCTCGCCAAGCTGCGCGATGCAGGTTTCCGGCTCTTCACCCTTACGGACAATTTGCTTGAGGTTCAAACCCGGCAGCTTGAACATGGCGGCATTTCGGGTCTTTTCGATCGTCGCTTTAGCGCGGACGGCGTCAAGCATCATAAGCCGTCGCGTCAGGCTTACGCCTACGTCGAAAGGGAGCTTGGGGTTGAGCCCTCGCAGCTCTGCCTGATCGCGTGCCACACCTGGGACACGCTTGGTGCCGTGGCGGCCGGCTGGGAAGCGGCGCTGATCAAACGGGCCGGCAACGATGTTTTGGGAGTTGGCCCTCAGCCGCAGATCGTTGGCAATGACTTGGGTGACGTTGCCGATCAGCTCATCGCCCGGCACAACGGACGGGACTGATCAGCCATTTGCCACCGCAAAGCCTGCACTTTCTTGTCTCAGATCCAGAACCGGCCGTTGCCCTGAGCGCGTAGCCGCTCATGAGAGGTCTGCTCTCCACCCCACTAGGCTCCGCAGGAGCGTTCGAGAGCAACAACCGCCTTTATGCACAATGTACAGAATCGCAGGCCTGTTCAGCCAAGTTACAACCAGCTACGCGCAAGGGTTGTAGCCTTAATTGCTTGAGGCACTCGTCTCGCGTTGGCTTTGCTGAACAGGAGAGGAAACGTGATTTTCAAAGCCGGTGTCGCATCTGTTTTTGTGCTCATAGCTACAGCTGCCCGGGTGCAGGCTGGCGATTCTGGCGATCTAGGCCTCAAACATCCCATTCCCGATAATCTCAGCTGGCATGGCGTCACCGTTTACGGCACCATCGACCTCGATTACGCGTATCAGACCCATGGCGTTCCCTTGGGTGCTTCGTTCTACCCCGGCCTTGAATACAATATCTCGGGCTCCAAGAATGCGAATAAGCCAATCTCGTCGCTCGCCGAGAGCGGCCTTGAGCAATCGAAAATTGGCCTGAAAATCGAGGAACCGATCGGCAATGGCTGGGTGGCCATCGGCAAACTCGAAGCAGGCTTCGATCCTCTTTCGGGCGAGCTTGCCGACGCTTGCGCGAGCCTGGTCAGCAACAACGGCAAGCCTTTAGCGGCGCAGAATGCGAACTCCGACGGCAGCCGCTGCGGCCAGGCATTCAGCGGCCCGGCCTATGCGGGCGTGAGCAACGCTACTTACGGCACGCTCACGGCCGGCCGGCAGCAGTCGCTGGAGCTTGACGCGATCTCCGTTTACGATCCGATGGGGCTGCCCTACGCTTTCTCGCTGATCGGCTATTCGGGCGGAACAGCGGCAGGGATCGGCAATACCGAAACCGGCCGGTGGGACAATTCGGCTAAATATGTCTATCAATGGGGGCCAGCCCACGCCGCGGCCATGTACACGGACGGCGGGCAGGATACCGCCATGTTCGGCGATGGTTACGGCTTCAACGCAGGCGCCGCCTATCGCGGTTTTTCACTGGATGCCGTCTATACGAAGGAGAACAGCGCCGTCTCTTCGTCATCGATCAAGCCCTCTGCCACCTGCCCGGGCGCCGGCTGCGTGGGAAACGTCTTAGCTGGCACCGTCACGGATGGCGAGGGCTTGGTCCGTCATGGCCAAATACGTCTATGACATCGGCGGCGTCGAAGACGAAGGCTCGGCCGCTAAGCTCAGCTTTTATGCCGGGTACGTGCATATCGATTTGACGGATCCGCAAGACCCGGTTGCGGCGGGATCGGAGACGATTGGCGGTTATGAGTATCTGACCGTCAACAACCAGCCGTATGCTCACGGCAGCAGCAAGGTTTTGCAGACGTTCTGGACGGGCGCGAAATATGAGCTTGCTTCCGGCCTGAGTTTCACGGCCGCTTACTACCGCCTTAGCCAGAACGGTTATCGCACGAGTGCGGCGGCTGGGACAGAATACTTGCGCTTTCGTCACGTCTGCCAACAGGGCTAATACCGCTTACGTTGGGAACCCCGTTGCCAGCAATTGCGCCGGCGATTTGAACCAGGGTTCGTTCTTCGATCGATTACCCGCTTAATAAGCACTTCGATGTGTATAGCGGCATCAGCTACTCTGAAGTCAGCGGCGGTCTCGCATGCGGATTTCTGAGCGGCAATACGGCCGCGTTCGTCAGCGGCCTGCGGCTGAAATTTTAGTGCGCGGTGCGTTGCGCTTGCACATCCTCTCCTTGCGCTTCAATAAGTTTCTTTGCGATGTCGCGGGCTATTTCGATGGTTTCGGCGATGGTACGGCCTTGCGCGACTAAACCCTGCACGTCATCCGACGTGGCCAGATACACGCCCTCCGGCAGCTTTTCGATATGCAGATTGACGATGTGTTCCACAGAAGAGCCTTCAGGAAGCAAAGGGCTTAAGCTGTTCATATGCAGCGTTGATAAGTTTGAATTCATTTTCCTTTTCTGCTCTGACTTTAGACGTCGCATGAAGCCAGCGATCCGGATGATAAAATGCGGCCAACCGCCGGCGGGCTCGTTGAAGGTCAGCCTTTGAAAATTTGTCTCCTAACCCAAACAAGATTCTAAGCTCAGCTTGGGGATCAACAGAGTTATTCGGTGCAAAACTTCCAGTGTTATATCCTTGCTGCGCTGATGTCTGTTCACGCCGTCGTTTCGTTGAGCGCTCGGATTTGAGAAAGTCTTCAAATTGCTTTACATAGTCGATATCCGGTAAAGGCTTGTGTCCCTTCGCCATCCAGAAGTATGTACCTGCTGCCTCTAAAACAAACAGACATACCATGATAGACGAGAATGTATCCGTCTTGATCGAACTTACGTTGGAGGAAATCGTGAAGCCGTGCTCATCTATGCTCAACGCCAATAAATCGAAAAAGCCGATTAAAGTTATAACCCAGGTAATACCTATAATTTTCAATGCATTCCAAGTAGTGGCGGTTCGCCGATTAGAAATGTAAAACTCCAGTTCAAGCCTTTTTATCGTGGCAAGATGATTTTCCGCATTCGCTTCCCCCTTTAGCTGATAATCCACCATCGAAGCAATCAGCGTGTCCCAGCACCGCTTTCTAGCGCGTACAGCGGGCAATGACAACGCTAGCCGCCAAAACACAGGAAGGAGCAAAGCGACGAAATTCCAGTCTGACTTCAATAACATGATTGCTCCGATGATTTTTTCCCTTTAAAAGAACCTGCTTAGCGCATACAGCTATCGCCCCTTAACGCAAACTGCTTACGTCGATCACTGCAATAATTGCCCACTAAAAATGCTTTACTGGCAAACAACGGTATTACCCGTGAACACCTAGCACTGAGCGCCGCTCGGAATAGGAGGATTTGCTTCTGAAGCAAAAAACAATTCATAGACGACCTGTCTTCGCAAGGTTATCATCAAGAATAGCATAAAGCGGTCCTGGCCAGACAACACCGATGTCAGCGGCCTTCGAGACAACTTCGCGCACTCTCTTCGTGCTGAGCGACCCCTCGGATCCCAGCTCAGCATAAGCCCGAACCATCGCCATCATCAGTTCTCGCACCTTCCTCCGCCCTTTTGATTGCTGCCGCCAATTAAAGGGAAGAAAAAGCGTTCCCAAAATGAACGAAAGTAAAAAGAGTCCGATGGAAAATCCACTGATCCAATTCGCGGCAGTCGTACCGAAAAGAGGCGCAAAGAGATTTATAGCGAGATAAGCCAGCCCAAGTAGTATCAAGCCATTCCAAAACACGGTGCTCAGATAACTAACGAGAGCATGGCTTTGATGAAGCGGAGAACGCGCGGGAAGCCAACGCAGGTAAGTAGGTCTTGGAGATAGCATCTCCTCTCCGTAGGAATACATTTCAAGTGCAATAAGTACATCAATAAGTGTCCGCTCAAGAAGCGGAGCCCGGTAAGGTAACGCCAGATATGCCGATGCCGAGGACTTAAGTGAGTCGCGAGCCATGTACGGTTTCTGATCGGTCTGAATTATTTGTAAGGGATTGCGCTCGTGTCGCCAAAAGTTCCAATCGCTTGCAGTGTGCGTGGGGGTTTGAACTAGGCTGTATTGAAGTTCTTGAACAATATTGAGTCCTTTGTAGGCAAGGTCTTCAAATTGGTAGATGTCGCTGCTGTTTTGATGGGAGTAAGTTTGCGCAGCTGCTACTACGTCTTTTATCAAGGCTTTGCGAAGTGAATAGCGATCTTTTTTGCGCTTATCTTCGGTTGTGGTACTTTCCCCCAGCCAGAGGCTGTCAACTATTAGCCTCTGGCTGTAAGGTCAAGTGGGTTACTCATAATTATATCCGTTGTTGAATTGCACGTATACCGGCGTTTTGACTATTTCTAGAACTTAGAAGGTGATTAGGCAACCAAGGGATTTGCGAACTTACCCCCGCGCAAACCGAGCGAACTTCGCCTTGGGCGTATCGAGCGCGGCGGCGCCGAGGCGGCGCAGCTTGTCCTCCTCATACGCCTGGAAATTGCCCTCGAACCACTCGACATGGCCGTCGCCCTCGAACGCCAGGATGTGCGTGGCGAGCCGGTCCAGGAAGAAGCGGTCATGGCTGATGACCACGGCGCAGCCGGGGAAATCCTCCAGCGCCGCCTCAAGGCTCGACAGCGTCTCCACGTCGAGGTCGTTGGTCGGCTCGTCGAGCAGGAGCAGATTCCCGCCCTCCTTCAGCATCTTGGCCAGATGCACGCGGTTGCGCTCGCCGCCCGAAAGCTGGCCCACCTTCTTCTGCTGGTCCGGCCCCTTGAAGTTGAACCAGCCGCAATAGGCGCGGCTCGGCACCTCGCGCTTGCCGATCATGAGCTGATCGAGGCCGCCCGATATCTCCTCCCACACGCTCTTTTTGGGATCGAGCGCATCGCGCGACTGATCGACATGGCCGAGCTTCACGGTCTCGCCCACGCGGATCGCGCCGGCATCGGGCTTTTCCTGGCCCACGATCATGCGGAACAGCGTGGTCTTGCCCGCGCCGTTGGGGCCGATCACGCCGACAATGCCTCCGGGCGGCAGCTTGAATTCGAGATCGTTCATCAGCTTGCGCCCGTCATAACCTTTGGTGAGATGCTCGGCTTCCAGCACCACGCCGCCAAGCCGGGGGCCGGTTGGAATTTGGATTTGCGCGCGGCCCACCTGGTCGCGCCCGGCCTCCTCGGCCAGCTTCTCGTAAGCCGTGATACGCGCCTTGCTCTTCGCCTGCCGCGCCTTGGGGCTCGACCGTATCCACTCCAGTTCGCGTTGCATGGTCCGCTGCTTGGCCTCTTCCTCGCGGCTCTCCTGCGCCGCGCGCTTGGCTTTCTGCTCGAGCCAGCTCGAATAGTTGCCCTTGTAAGGGATGCCCTGGCCGCGATCGAGCTCCAGCGTCCAACTCGTGATACTGTCGAGGAAGTAGCGGTCGTGGGTGACGAGGATCACGCAGCCCGGATAGTTTTCGAGGTAATGCTGCAGCCAATCGGTGGTCTCGGCGTCGAGATGGTTGGTCGGCTCGTCGAGGAGCAGGATGTCGGGCCGGGAAAGGAGCAGCTTCGTGAGCGCCACGCGGCGCCGCTCGCCGCCGGACAGATTCTCGACGCTAGCGTGCGGCGGCGGGCAATTCAGCGCCTGCAGCGCCTGTTCCACCTGTGCGTCGAGGTCCCACAAATTCTGCCCGTCGATGATGTCCTGCAGCCGCGCCATCTCGTCGGCCGTCTCGTCGGAATAGTTCATCGCCAGCTCGTTATAGCGGTCGAGCATGGCCTTCTTCTCCGCCACGCCCTCCATCGCGTTGCCGAGCACGTCCATATCGGGGTGAAGCTGCGGCTCCTGCGGCAGATAGCCGACCTTGATGCCCTCCGCCGCCCAGGCCTCGCCGTGGAACTCCTTCTCGACGCCCGCCATGATCTTGAGCAGCGTGGATTTGCCCGAGCCGTTCACGCCCACCACGCCGATCTTCGCATCGGGCAGGAAGGAAAGCTGGATGTTGGAGAGCACCTGCTTGCCGCCGGGGTAGGTCTTCGACAGCTTCTGCATGGTGTAGACATATTGCGGGGCGGCCATGGGGTGTCCTTTTTCTGAACGGTGAGCGCTGTTCGCTGCAATGGATACGCGGGCCGCGAGGGTGCGGCGCCAGTTGCGGGAGAAGCGAACGCTGGAATTTGAGTCGTTATGTAGCGGATCGCGGGCAGCGGCTCAAGGCAGACTAGGCCCCAAAAACCTTTTCGCGCCCAAGCTTCGTCAATCTCCAGGCTGATTTGGGGCCATGGAGGTCTGGAACCCGCTCAAGCAGGCCTTCATCACGCAGCTTATAAAATTCGATCTTTACTAGATTTTCTGATCTGATACCTGTAAGTTCTCGCGCCTGCCGATTAGTAATTAAGTCTTCATGCTGCAAAAAATCTAAAATAGCCTCAGTTGGTGCTGCTAAAGGGGAGTGAGGAAGCACAACCTTAACATAATTGCCTTGCTCTTCAATCCAGGGTTCCTTAAGGCCCCACTCCTTCATTTTTTGAAATGTGGTATTCAATCCTTCGCCCAAATCCTTGTTAGGCGGCGTCTTATATCTATTTAAGGTTCGCACAATTTTTGGGTTTCTCGAGTAGCGCGCGTCAAGAATGTTTTTGACATTTACGTAACCGGGAAGGCGGCCCGGACTGTTGATTTCAATTCTATTGTCAAATATTAATATATGTATGTCGTCAGATATTGAATAATCGCGATGGATAACCGCATTTACGATAGTCTCCCATATAGCCTCGGGCGGATAGTCCAGATGTCGGAGCCCCTCCCTCGTCCACACTTGGACAGACGACATAATTTTACGCACTCGGTCGACTGTTGCGTGTATTAGAGGATAGCTGGGTCCCTCGATGGTTTCCTGATGCGCAAGATGGTCTCTTTCGGGGTCATCCTCACGAGTTTCATAGCGAGCAATCTTCACCGCACATTTTCGTGGAATTACCGTGCCCGGATTTCCCGCAAATAAGAGTGTCCCGGCCACTCTCGGCTCCCAGGTTTTATTGTGGAGCAGATTTTGGCCTAGCAGAAATTCTAGCGGATCCGTCCTTGGTGAATAATCACGCAAGAAGGTGCTAAGTTCGTGAGAGTCAACCAACTCATCGGGTGTAATTTCAGATAGCGCTGTGTCTTCAAAAGATGCCGCGCCTTTGGCAAAAGAAAGCGCAGCAATCCTATCGGGTTCTTTGATAGGAAGAGACTGAGCTCCAAGGCGTTGGTAAACAGTATTGTCTGATGTTTTGTGAACGGAAGATCCCTTCTCAACCGCAACCTTCAATACATAATGATTTTCGTTGTTTCTCTTAAGCAGCTCGTATCGCAAGTCTAGCGCCGGGTTTAGAGCAAAAAGTGATTGAAGATGCGCATTAATTAGTTCTATGCTCTCGAAGCCTACCCATCTTTTCTCTTCAATCGGTTCCTCTTTGGCGTCAGCTATGCCTATTACAAGTTCGCCGCCATCGGCGTTTGCGAAGGCAACCGCCAGCTTCTCGATCTGACGGGGGGCAACGTCGCGAGATTTCTTATCGAAGAAGTGGGATTCTTCTCGACTGATGAGGATCAGCGCCTCCTCCCACGTTATATCGCGTACATTCATCTTAATTGGTGTACCGTTTTCAACGTTATGAGTTCTTACCGGCTCTAAACGCGCTGCGGGTGCGCGCAACTTTGTGCCTTTAGGCTCGGCCCTTTGAAGGACCTAACCAAAAATCGCGCTCAAGTCCAAGTCCACGCCCGGCGGGTCGAGCTTCAGCGCGCCAGCGCTTGCCAAAGCGGCGGTGAGCGTGGATTGGTTGGCGCGGGTAAAGTGGATGGCGAGCGGCTTGTCGGGATCGATCACGACGTAATGTTCGACCGAAGGCACTTGAAAATACCCCTGCAACTTGCCGCTGAAGTCGAAGTTCTTTGTCGAGGGGGACAGTATCTCCACCACGATCAGGGGATCGGGGATCTCGCGCTGTTGCTGATTTAGCGCTGCACCGCAACGAACGGCCACATCAGGAATGAAGGTTTTGCTTTCGGAGATCCGGACCGCCAAGGAATCGATCAGCACTTCGCAAGGCAAGGCGCCCTGCTTGATCGCCAACCTTAGCGCATCGAAAACCGCAACCTTGACATTATGGTGCTTGAGCGTCTCCGGGGCCATGGCCGTATATTTCGGCACGATCCGCCCATCGATCAGCTCAAGCTTTTCCTCGCCTTCGTAGGTTTCAGCCCAAGCCAGGAATTCGTCTGCGGTCATCGTATGAGCCGGCCAGGCTTGCGCGGAATTGGACATAAACGGGCTTCCTATCGTCTGCGCTATTAAAGTGATGGCAGAGTGCGGCGCGGTCAACGCCAGCCACGCAGCGGCACAAACACTCTATCGCGATTCATGATCGCTGACCCGGGCGTGAGCCTGCGCGGTAGAAAGGCCCGCGAGCCACTCCATTGCGCCGCGTGCAGCGGCCGCTCCGGTGGAGAAGCAGGCTTGTAGCAGATAGCCGCCCGTTGGCGCCTCCCAGTCCAGCATCTCGCCGGCAACGAAAACACCGGGAGCGCGGTTCAGCATGAAGCGGCTGTCGATCTCATCGAACGCAACGCCGCCTGCCGTCGAAATGGCCCGCTCGATGGGAGCTGTTGCCGTGAGGCGGACAGGAACGCGCTTGATCAGCGCCGCAAGGGCCTTCGCATCGAGGGACGTGAGCGGCACCCCGGCCCCATGCGTGGCCTCTTGCAGCAGGCCCACGGCAGCGGGCGTAAGCTTGACGGCCTTGCGGAGGAAGTTCGAAACCGATTGCTTCCCGCGCGGCTTTGAAAGCGCTCCCTCCAACTCGGCCGCAGGAAGACCGGGCCGCAGATCGATGCCAAGAACCGCCTCGCCCGAGCGTTCAATCGCATCGCGGAGAAGCGGCGAAAGCGCATAGACCGCGCCGCCTTCGAGCCCAATTTTGGTAATGACCGCCTCGCCACGGACGCTTGCGCCCGCGAAATGCAGCTCGACGCCCTTCAAGGGCTGCCCCTCGAAGCGGGCGCGGAACAGATCGGAGAATTCCGCCGCAAATCCGCAATTGGAAGGCCTCAGCGGCGTGGCCGCCACTCCTTTCTCAGCGAGAAGCGCCGTCCATCGCCCGTCCGAGCCGAGCCGCGGCCAGCTCGCGCCGCCAAGGGCTAAGATCGTCACATCGGCAGCCGCGCGCGCGGGCCCATCCGGCGTGTCGAACAGGAGCGCACCGCCGTCCCATCCGGCCCAGCGATGACGCAACTTGAACGTCACATCCATCGCAGCCAGCCGCTTGAGCCAGGCCCGGAGCAGCGGGGACGCCTTCATCGCCTTGGGGAATACGCGGCCGCTGGTGCCCACGAAGGTTTCTTGTCCAAGCGCTTCGCACCAGGCGCGCAACGCAGATGGCGGAAAGGCTTCGACGGCCGTCCGCAACAGCGGCGCCGCTTTGCCATAGCGGGATAGAAAGCGCTCGAACTCTTCGCTATGGGTCAGGTTCAACCCGCCGCGCCCGGCAAGCAGAAACTTGCGGCCCGGCGACGGCATGCGGTCATAGACCGTCACACTCACGTTCGCCCGCGCCAGCGTCTCCGCTGCCATCAGCCCGGCAGGCCCGGCGCCGATCACGGCGGCATGTGGTGTGGCCTGAGTCACTGGGGCTAGCCTGCGTCGCGCCCGCGGAAGCGCCGCTGATAATCCACGCTGTAGAGCGCACTTTCGCGGAAATCGCGCTCGCCAAGAACTTCGCCCACGAAGATGATAGCGGTGCGCTCGATGGGATGCGCCTGCACCGCCTCGACGATGGTTGCAAGCGTGGCGCGCACGATGCGCTCTTCCGGCCAAGAGGCGCGGAAGACCACCGCTGCCGGGCAATCCGCGCCGTAGAACGGCATGAGGCGCGCGGCGACGTCACGCAGCACATGCACCGAGAGGTGGATGGCAAGCGTTGCACGCGTGGCCGCGAAGCCTTCGAGCGTTTCCGTTTCCGGCATGGCGGACGCGCGGCCCGAAGTGCGGGTGAGCACGAGCGATTGCGCCACCTCCGGCAGGGTCAGCTCCTGTCCGAGCGCGGCGGCGGCGGCAGCGAAGGACGGCACACCGGGCGTGATCGTGTAAGGGATGCCAAGGCGGCGCAGCCTGCGAATCTGCTCCCCCATGGCGCTCCACACGGAAAGATCGCCGGAGTGCAGCCGTGCGACGTCTTCGCCTGCTTCATGCGCCTTCACGAATTCCGCTTCGATCTCATCGAGGCTCATGGGCGCGGTGTCGACGATGCGCGCCCCAGCCGGGCAGTGCGCGAGCAGAGCCTGCGGCACGAGCGATCCGGCATAAAGGCACACCGGCGCATGTGAGAGCAGTTCGAGCCCGCGCAGCGTGATGAGGTCCGGCGCGCCTGGGCCTGCGCCGATGAAGTGCACAATCATGGCGCGGCCGCTACGCTTGCCGTGGTGTTCCGGCCGCAAAACCTGGGCAGCAGCAGCCGCGCTCCCGCGCCCGCCGCCGCCAGCGCCGCCGCCTCCGCAACCGAGGGAATGCCATAGTGCTTCATCGACTTTTCCGAATGCGTAACGCAAAGATGCGCGGCTGCCTGCAACTCGTCTAACGTCAGAAGAATAAGGTCAAGCCCGGACAGGCGGGCCGCTGCTTGCAGTACACCGTTGATTGCCGGGCGGTCCAAGGAGGCGAGCGCTTCGATGAGTTGCTCCCCCTCACCCCAGCCCTCTCCCGCGAGGGGAGAGGGGGTATGACGCGCCCGTGTAAAGGGAGTGCCATGTTCCGTGGCATTTTCCCCCCTCCCCTTGCGGGAGAGGGGCAGGGGTGAGGGGTACTTTGAGGTTCCCACTTCAATCATCTTTGCCCTTGCCGCCGCGACGATCTCCAGGACATCCTCAGTGCTCGCACGGCTGGTTGTGCCTATTCCGATTACGGCCATGGCTTCACGGCCGCCCATTGCACCACCGGTAGCGCGGGCTGCCATGCGGTGTAATTCCCGACCGCATGCTCGCGCTCGATATTGATCCGCGTCACGCTCCCGCCCCGCGCGGCGCGGAATTGCATGAGCGCCGCCTGGCCCTCAAAGCTCACAGCGTTAGAGACCATGCGGCCTCCCGGTTTAAGCGCATCCCATGCTGCCCCCAGGAGCGCTGCACCGCTCACACCCCCGCCCACAAAAATCGCGTCCGGGGCTTCGGCGCCTCGCAAAACCTCCGGCGCCTTGCCTTCGCGGATCTCCAAATGCGGGACGCCAAGCGCAACCGCGTTCTTGGCTGCGCGCGCGGCGCGTTCCGCCGATCTTTCGAAGCCCAAGGCGCGCATAGAAGCATGGCTCAACAGCCATTCGATGGCGACCGAGCCGCTGCCGAGCCCGATGTCCCAGAGCAGCTCCCCCGGCGCCGGCCTCAGCGCGGAAAGCGTCAATGCCCGGATTTCGCGTTTTGTAATCTGGCCGTCGTGCTCGAAATAACTGTCCGGCAGGCCGGGCGCAAACGGGATCGGCCTTGCATCCCTTTCCGCCTTGACCTCGATGCCGATGACATTCAGCGCGCCGAAGGTTTCGCCTATCGTGTCTTTCGCAACCGTTCGATGCAGAAGCTCGCGCGGGCCGCCTAGCGCTTCCATGATATGGAGCGTGGAACTTCCGAAGCCGTAACGGGCGAGCAGATCCGCCACTTGCCCCGGCGTCGAGCCGTCGAGCGAAAGCGCCAGGATGCGCTGGCCATCATGAAGGTGGCGCAGCAAGGCCTCCGGCCGGCCGGTGTGCAGTCCGAGCGTTACCGCCGATTGCAGCGGCCACCCAAGGCGGGCGGCTGCCAGGGAGAACGCAGAGGGCGCGGGGCAAACCAGCATCTCGTCGGGGTCGGCATACTCCGCCAGCACCGCGCCTGCCCCGAACCAAAAGGGGTCGCCCGAAGCCAACACGCAAACCGGCTCGCCTCTCCGCTCCAGGATGGCCGCAACCGTGTCCCGGAATGGCTTTTTCCATTCGAGGGTTTCCGCCGGAACTGGCCCAATCAAAGCGAGGTGCCGGGCGCCGCCAACAAGAAGTACAGCGCCGTTGACAAGCCTATTCGCAGCGGGTGAAAGCACATCCCGGCCGCTTTCGCTCAAGCCAACTATGGACAGCCACCGGCCGCTTGTGCCATTGCTGTTGCCCATGGCGTTCATTACCACATCGTCAAAAGCGCGAACCATGCGCGTTCTTCTCCTCGGGGGGTCCACGGAAGCGAGCGCGCTTGCGAGGATGCTCGCTCCCGACAAACGCTTCGAAGCGACCTTGTCGCTCGCGGGACGGACGGCGATGCCTCGCGCCCAGCCGATCGCGGTCAGAAGCGGCGGCTTTGGCGGGATCGAAGGGCTGGTCCGTTACCTGAGGGATGAGCGCATCGATGTCCTGGCCGACGCCACCCACCCCTTTGCCGCCCAAATGAGCCGCAACGCCATCGAAGCCGCCTCGATAACGGGCACGCCGCTTCTCGCTGTCGAAAGGCCGGCCTGGGAGCGGCAGCCGGGCGACGACTGGCTCGAAGTCCCGGACATTGTCTCGGCTGTTGCAGCCCTTGGTCCTAAGCCTCGCAGGGTCTTCAGCGTTGGCAGCCTCGTTCTCAATGAGCTCGAAGCCGCGCCCCAGCACACCTATGTCGTCCGGCTCATCGACAAGCCCGCGATTTTCGACGGCTTTCGCAACATCGTCCTTATTTCTGCACGCGGGCCGTTCTCCGCCGAAGAGGACATCCGTTTGTTCGAGCGCCATCGCATCGACGTGGTTTTGGCGAAGAATTCCGGTGGACATGCAACAGCCTCCAAGATCCAGGCGGCGCGCGCGCTCAAGCTGCCCGTTATCATGGTCAAGCGTCCGTTCGTCCCGCCGAGGCCAACGGTTCCGGCTGCCGAATACGCCATGCTCTGGCTTGCCCGGCATTACGATGCCTCCGCACTGCGCGGCGTAAAGACCCAGGGCTGACTTGCGCCGCCGCGGGGCAGAATTCTTGTCGCGCTCGATCCTACAATAACGAGCGTCTGCATGTCCGCCGTGCCCGGATCGGCTTTATCCAGGTCCGTTACCAGCACGCGCTCGCCCTCGCGCCCGATGGCGCGGGCAAACACGATCACGGTGTTACCCGGCTTCGCCTGCCGCAGAACCTCGAACGCGCGGTGAATGCCCTCGGGCCGGGCGAGCGAAGCCGGATTGTAGAGGGCAATCGCGAAATCGGCCTCGCAAGCGAGCCGCAACCGCTTTTCGATGACGCTCCACGGCTTCAGATTGTCCGAAAGCGATAGGGCGCAGAAATCATGGCCAAGCGGTGCACCGATGCGCGCCGCAGCCGCCAGCATCGCGGTGACGCCGGGCTCGACAATCACATCCAGCGTCCGCCACTCCTCCGGGCCGCGCTCGATCGCTTCGAACACAGCGGCGGCCATTGCGAACACGCCCGGATCGCCGCCCGAGACGAGAACGGCTCGCCGGCCGGACTGAGCCGCCGTCAGCGCCGCCTGCGCACGCTCAAGCTCAACGCGGTTGCCGCTCTCATGCAGCGTTTGGCCCGGCTGCACTTCTATGCGTTCGAGATAACTCGTATAGCCGAAGATATCCGTCGCATCCGCAAGCGCCTCCTCAGCCGCCGGCGTCACCCAGCGCTGCGCCCCAGGCCCAAGCCCGACTATGGTAAGCCGCCCGCTCACAGGATGCGCCGCCCTTTGCAGCCAGGCAGCAGCACAATCGAGAAATAGGGCGCTGCCTCTCCCACTTCGGCAAGCGGTGCGACCTTCTCGCCCTGCATGGTCCCGCGCTCGACGTAGATCGCTTCCTCCAGGCGCCCGGCCGCGGAAAGTGCCTCGCGGATCTTCGGCAAATTGTGTCCCACCTTCATGATGACTGCGGCGTCTGTGGTTCGCAATTTCTCGATCAGCGCTTCCTTGCCGAGCGTGCCCGGCAGCACGGTTAGCACATCGTCGCCAAGAGCGATGGGCGCAGCCGCCGCCGTCCAGCAACCGGACATGCCGGTTACGCCGGGCACCACCTCGATTGGAACCAAGCCGCGCAAGCGCCCGTACATATGCAAAAAGGAGCCGTAGAAGAATGGATCGCCCTCGCTCAAGAGCGCCACATCCTGGCCTTCTTGAAGCAGATGCCGGATGCTCTCCGATGCGTCGCTATAGAAGCGGCTCAGGGCGCTGATATAGCCGTTTTCGGTGAAGGCGATCTCGGTCGTGAGTGGGTACTCGAGGGCGAGTTCCTGCGCCCCAGACGCAACATGCGGGCGTGCAATCGTCCAGGCATGGCCGGCCGAGCCGCGCTTGCGGAAATGGGCGACGATGCGGGCGGCGCCAAGGATTTTGGCTGCCTTGACCGTGATCAGGTCCGGATCGCCCGGCCCTACGCCGATGCCGTAGAGTGTGCCGGTCACGGCCGTTACCTCTTTTCCGGAAGCACGCCGTGGGCGTCCCCTCTCCCCTCGGGGAGAGGGCTAGGGTGAGGGGGGACTTGCCTAGGGTAGGGCAAAAAGACCCCCTCATCCTGTCCTTCTCCCCAACGGGAGAAGGGACCTTGTTGTGCGCTTGTAATCATTCGCGCTCGCTCGCCACAGCGTTGAGCGCAGCCACCGCCATCGCGCTGCCGCCTTTGCGCCCGCGCATCACCGCGTAGGGTATGCGCCCGTATTCCATAAGTGCTTCCTTCGATTCAGCCGCGCCGACGAAGCCGACCGGCATGCCAATGATGGCCGTGGGGTGGTCCGCGCCTTCGTCCAGCATTTCAAGTAGCCGGAAAAGCGCCGTTGGCGCGTTACCGATCACTACGACCGACCCTTTCAAGCGCTGCCGCCAAAGCTCAAGCGCCGCAGCGCTTCGCGTGTTTTCGAGCCTCGCCGCAAGGGCCGGCACGTCCGCATGATCGAGGGTGCAAACGATCTCATTGCTGGCCGGCAGCCGCGCACGGGTGATGCCGTTGGCCACCATCTTTGAATCGCACAAGACCGCGGCCCCGCCCTGGAGAGCCTGGCTTGCGGCGTCTGTGAAATTCGGATGAAAGACGATATCGCGCGCGGCCTCGGTCATGCCGCAGGCGTGGATGATGCGCACAGCGGCCCGCTCCTCCGCCGGTGCGAAACGGGCGAGATCGGCCTCCGCGCGGATGATCGCAAAGGAACGGCGGTAGATCTCATCGCCATTGCGGATGTAGCGAGGCACCGTCATGCAGCTCCCGCTAGCTCCGCGATAAGTCCTGGCAGGTCCGCGCCGGCAACGCCGTTCAGCGTTCGAGTGCCAGGCCCTGTCACGGTGTACCGGCCCTCCGCTCCAATGGCAGTGATGTCAGCGTTGTGCGGATAGGCGCATCGCTTTTCGCAACCCGAAATGTGGATCGTGCCCTTGAAGCCGGCATCGCCGAGCGCTTGCAGAACAGCTTCGGCGTCGTGCCTTGCCGCAACCGTGGCTCGCTGGCAGGCCGGGGTCCCAGGGCATCCATGCAGGCGAAGGCGGATATCGTTTGGATCGGTAATCCCGTCAATGCGCTTCGCAAGGTCCTCTAATGCGGCCCTCTCTTGCTCCTGCGCCGGAAAAACAAGTGCGCGGTGGGGCGATATGGCGGCCTCCGCTATGCACTCCCGGCGCATGAGCGCTGTGATCTGGAGCAAGGCGTCCCGCCCTATTTCACCAAAAGTGAAGCCTATGCCGAAGGCTTCGCCCAGATTGCCTAAAAGCGCTGGCGCCTCTGCCTGAGGCAAGCCATGTGCAATCAAAGGCAGGCCTGCCTCCCTCGATAGTGCTTCCATTCCCAATAGCGCAACCGCGTCGCGCATCCGCCGGATAGCGGATTGCGCGCGGCGCAGGCGGAGAAAAGCCACCGCCAGGCGCACAAACCCTTCGGCTGCGGCGACGGTGCTTCCGAACAGAAACGCTTCGCCTGCCGCTCCCTCGGGCACCATCGCAATCTCATTGCCTTCGACGATGAAGGTAACGTCGCTCATCGCGGCGGAGTCGATTTCGTTTCCGGCTTGAACGGCGATCCCGAATTTCCCCGGAAGCTGATAAAGCGCCTCGTTTTTCGCGAGAACGTCTTCCAGCCTCGCGACCAACCCCCATGCCAGTCCGGCGTGGGCGCTTAGTTCCACGGCTGGCGGCACCATGATGTTGCGCACCGCTTCGATGCGAGCATCGCTGTCGATCAGGCTGGCACCTGCCAGAACATCCAATAGGCCAGTGTGCCCATGGGCGGTCACGCCACGAATTTGAACATTCGCCCGGTTACTGAGATAGAGGCTGCCGTCACCAAAACGTTGAGCCGCCTGCATAAGCGTTTCGAGCTGAACCAGCGATACCCTGCTGAGCCGGGGCCGGACGCGGACTATAAGCCCGTCGCCGGATTCCATCGGCCGGAGCGCGCCAGGGCACCATCCGACAATAAGATCGCTAGGTCCGCTCATGAACATGTTCCTCCTTCGAGGCCGGAAAGATCGTTGCGCCGAGGCTTCCAAAGGCTGCGCGCAATCGCCTCCTTGAACCGGCTTTGCATGGCTGCGAGCGCCGCGCCATTCTCGCGTGCGAGGAAGCTCGCGATGGTGGGGTCGCCGAGATAGGCTTCGTATAGGTGCTCAAGGCCTTCGCTGCCAATTGCACCTGCGGTCGCGGCAAAGGCGAACGCGCAATCGACGGTACTCGCCATCTCTGCCGCACCGCGGAAGCCATGCCGCATCTGTCCTTCAAGCCACTTGCCGCTCAACGCGCGGCCCTGCAGGACGCGTGCGGCTTCTCCGGCCAGGCTGCGGACGCGCGGCGTCTCTGGAGCGGCCGCATCGGCATGATAAACCGCGGCTTTGCCATTGCCCAGCGCTAAGGCCGCGGCGGCGAAGCCGCCTTCATGTGCCGCGAAGTCGAGGCTCGAAAGAACATCTGTCTCGCGATGATCCTGAACATGCACGAAGCCCTGGGCGGCCTTAACCCGGTGCTCGAATTCGGCGCGCGCGGCAACCCCTTCGCTCTCGCCCGTGTAAGCGGTGCTGGACGCCGCGAGATAGCTCTCGGCCAAGTCTTCGCTGGTTTTCCAATCGCCGGCATCGATACGCTGGGAGACGCCCGCCCCATAAGCCCCATCGGCGGCTCCGAAAATGCGATGAATTTCGCCCTGCTGACGGCGCAGCGGGTTCTCGCTCGCGGGTTCGTCACGGGCCGCAACGCGCTGCACAGCAGCATGGAAGAACGCAAGCTGCGCCGGAAACATGTCGCGCAATAGCCCGGAGATGCGGAGCGTCACGTCAACACGCGGCCGGTTCAGTTTCATCAACGGAACGATTTCGAAGCCCGTAACACGGAAGGATGCGGGGTCCCACACAGGCTTCACGCCTAAGAGCGCCAGCGCGGTGCCGATCTCCTCGCCGCCCGTCCGCATGGTCTGGCTGCCCCAAATGTCGAACACCATGCTGCGGGGCCAATCGCCGTGGTCTTCCAAGTAGCGGGCAATAATCGCCCCGGCCATGCGTGTCCCATTCTCGCAGGCGAGCGGCGTCGGGATCGTGCGCGGGTCCACACTATAGAGATTGCGGCCTGTGGGCAGAACGTCGGCGCGGCCCCGGCTCGGCGCGCCGGAGGGACCCGGCTCGATAAAACGCCCGTCGAGCGCGCGCGAAATCGCATTGAGCTCAGTGCCATCGAGAATGTGCAGTCCGTCGCGGATGGCGAGCGCCTTCACATCGCACAGGAAGGCATCGACACGCATCAAAGCCTCGGCCCCTGTCATTTCCGGCGCAATCCCGCAGGCTGCTTCGAGGCCGCCTTTCGAAACCGCATCGAGAACGTCGCGTGCGAGCCGGTCGCGGCGCCTTTTATCCAGGCCATCGGCTGCCGAATACTCGTCCAAAAGGCGCTCGATTTCCCTGAGCCCGGGCGGCGATCCGGTTTCGATCAGCGGCGGTGTATTGTGGCCGATGGTGATTGCGGATATACGCCGCTTCGCCTGAGCAGCCTCGCCTGGATCGTTGACGATGAAGGGATAAATGACAGGCACAGGCCCAAGCAGCGCGCGCGGTGCACAGGCCTCCGAAAGCGCCGTCGCCTTGCCCGGCAGCCATTCGAGGGTCCCATGTGCGCCGAGATGGATCAGCGCATCGATGCCTGCCTCTTCCCTGAGCCAGAGATAGAATGCGATATAGGCATGCCGCGGCGGCAGGTTCGGATCGTGATAGGCGGCTTTGCGATCGGCGAGGTGGCCGCGTTCGGGCTGCAGGCAGATCAGAAGATTGCCATATGCCGATACCGGCAAGGCAATCGAGCCGCTAAGGAATGCCGGGTCGTCTGCTGGCGCGCCCCATGTAGAAATGACGGCTTCCCGGAAGGCTCGGGGCAGGCGGGCAAAGGCGGATTCGTACTCTGAGAGCTTCCACCCCTCACCCCAGCCCTCTCCCCATGGGAGAGGGGGCAGGTTGCGGCGGTCGATAGGGGGTCCCCTCTCCCAGAGGGAGAGGGACAGGGTGAGGGGCGTGACGTTTGAGGTAGAAACGAAGGGCTCAATCAACTGGCCCGCGCTCGAAGGCAGCCCCGCGATAGCGTACCCCTCGCCTTGCAAATGCTGCGCGAGTTTCAGCGCGCTCGCGGGTCCGTCGAGGCCGACGGCGTGCGCGATTTGGTCCGGGCGGCCGGGATAGGTGGACAAAATGAGCGCAAGTTTGCGGTCTTGCCGGGTTTTCCGCCGCAACCGCACCCACTCCGCAGCAAGACCGGCGGCGTGCCCGATGCCTTCCTCGTGCGGGCTGTGAAACACGGCGCCGGAGGCATCGCGGTCCTTGAAGGAGATTGCGCCCGCAAACACCCTGCCGTCGATTTCCGGCAGCACGACGTGCATGGCGAGATCGGTCGAGGAAAGCGCGCGCGAAGATTTCCGCCACGCCTCCTCGGAGCTTCCCGCCATGGCGGCTTGAAGGATGGTGCAGTCCGCATCGTCGAGCGGCGAGCCCGTGTCTTCGCCGCGGGCAGAAAAAGCGGTTGTATTGATAATGACGTCTGGTGGATTCCGGCGGAATTCTTCGCGCAGCAGGCCCGCCGCGCTGGGCGCCTTCAAGCTCGGCACGTAAAAGGCACGCACGCTGAAGCCCTTCCCGCTCAGAGACTCAAACAAGGAATCGATAGGGCGCAAATCGCCGGCCAACAGAAAAGAACGATAGAACACAATCGCTACCGAGCCGGCCGCTGCCGGGACAGTTTCGCGATAGATGCCGGACTCGGGCAACGCTTCGAGCGGAGCCTTTGAGGGGCCGATCCGCGCTCCTTCCGCCCGGGCCATGAGCGCCGAGATCGCGTGCGCTGCGTTTTGCGGTCCGCCCGCGATAAGGAGCTGGTCCAGCGCATCGAGTTCTCCGGCTTCAACCGTCGATAGCGGCGGCAGCCGCGGGTCGGCGCGGCCGTCGCCGGGCAGGACCGCGAGTGCCACGCCATGCTTGCGGCAGGCATGCGCCAGCTCCTCCACGCCGTAGCGCCAGTAATCCAGGCCGCCGAGCAGGCGAACGAGGATGGCTTTAGTGCCGGGGACCGTCTTTTCAATGAAAAGGTCGGCGGAAATTGGATGGCGCAACGAGGCAAGATTGATGAAATGGGCGGAGAAAGCCCCCCTCACCCCAGCCCTCTCCCGCAAGGGGAGAGGGAGCAGGGCGTGCCCGTTGAGCGGGCGTTCCTTCTCCCCTCGCGGGAGAAGGACAGGATGAGGGGGTCCTTCTTCCTCAAAGCTCGAAGGAAGGAAGTTCTTTGCTCCATCGCGAAACGTGGCCAGGTCCGAATCCGAGAACGACAGCAGAATGAAATCCGCAGGCGCAAGACCCAAATCTTGAGGCTCGCCGATCTCATCCAAGCTTGCGCAATCCCGGACGATGAGATGCATCAGGCTTCGCCCCGCAGGATTTTGGTGACGCCGTCGCGGTCGATCCCTTTGAGGCCGATCACCACCAGTTCGCCCTGCCGGGGCATCCCCGGCTCCCAAGGCCGCTCGTAGCGCGTTTCGACGCGGCTGCCGACGCCTTGAACGAGGAGGCGCATGGGCTTGCCCTCGATATGGGCGTAGCCTTTGACGCGCAGCACATCATGTTCCGCCGCCGCACGGGCCGCACGCTCCGCCAAAATTGAAGGAGCGTTGAGAGCAGGGATCTTGGCCACGAAGCTTTCGAAATCGTCGTGATTGTGATCGGCTGCGCCGTCGTGGTGCGAAGGGCGCGCGTGAAGATCGTCCTCGGCAGCGGCGTCGAGCCCGAGCAGAACCTCCGCCGGGATTGCGCCATGTTGCGCATGCACCACCTTGACTGCGCGCGGCAGCACGGCCCCGATTTGCGCCTCGACTGCCTGCATGCCTTCCGTATCGAGAAGGTCTGCCTTGTTCAGTATCACAAGATCGGCAGCGAGAAGCTGATCTTCGAAGACTTCTTCCAGGGGATTGTCATGATCGAGCGATGGATCGGCCGCGCGCTGCTTCGACAGCGCATCGAGATCGCTCGCAAAACGGCCCGCTGCAACCGCCGGGCCGTCCACTACCGCGACCACGCCATCGACGGTTGCGCGGGCGCGGATATCGGGCCAGCCGAAGGCTTTCACCAGCGGCTTCGGCAGCGCCAGCCCCGACGTTTCGATGATGATGTGATCCGGACGCTCGGCGCGCGACAAAAGGGCGTCAAGGGTTGGCACGAAATCGTCCGCGACGGTGCAGCAAAGGCAGCCGTTCGTCAGCTCGACAATATTCTCCTCGGAACAGCTCTCGATCCCGCAGGACTTCAAGATTGCGCCGTCGATGCCGAGATCGCCGAATTCGTTGATGATGAGCGCCAGCCGTCTTCCCTTCGCGTTCTCAAGCGTGTGCCGGATCAGCGTCGTCTTTCCGGCGCCGAGAAAGCCCGTAACGATCGTCACGGGCACCTTGGGCTGCATCATCCGGGCGTGCCTCCTTGGACTTGAGCCGCAATCATTTCCGCGGGAAGAGGCGGCACGCGCGCGATAACGCCTTTGCGGAAGGACGGCGGCCGTTCTTTCCGAGGCACGATTCCGTTTTCAGACGCTGCATAGCTGAGTGCGGCAGATACCACGTCGCCGATATGTGCGGTCTCGTCGAGATCGCCGACAATGTAAGTCCACTTGCCTTCGGCGGCGAATGCAATGGTGCAGGGCCGCTTGCAAACGGCGAGACATTCAACGGGATAAGCCTCAAGGCAAACATTGCCGCTTTCGGTCAAAGTCCGGTTCAAAGCCTCGAAGAATTTAGGCCCTGGACCTTCTGTAACAATGCCCGCCTCATCCCTCTTTCGCCCGCATGAAACGCAAACGAATATAGTGCAGGAGGGGGCTGTCATGGGCTTGCCCGCTCGAAGAGCTTATCGTCCGCCGGGGCGGCCCGCTCAAACAACGGCCAAAGCCCGGCTACCGCAAGTCCTATCGAAGCCCACAACAGCGCCTGCAAGCCGAGAGAGGTGGCCGCAAACTCTGCCGCCAATTCAGCGGGCGCCTTGCTTTCGAAGGCGGCCGGTTGCGGCGCTCCTATGGCATGCGGCAGCGCCAGCAGTACTGAGCCGGCGAAAATTGCAACAGGCCGTTTCGAAGAAAGCAGCAGCCACAGTGAAGCCACTGTCGCAGCCACGGTGAAAACCCACCATACTTGCCGCGCAACGAGCGGTCCCGCAGCGCTTCCGGGAAGCTCCGGTGCGAGGCCCATCGCAGGCGCAAGGCCCGTTGCCACGAAACCGCAGGCCGCGAAAGCGAGCGTCTGCGGCTTTGCGATGTCAGAGCCGTTGAGGAGCATAGAGGCTAGCAGGAGAAGAGAGTAGCCGATGCTTGCTGCCACAGTCGCGAGGCTGGTTACAGCAATGCGCTCAAAGCCCTCCCGGGGTTTCCACCCTTCGCCCTCGTCATGATCGTGATCCGCAGCACTATGCGAGTGCGGGCCTTCGTGAGCATGCTCAGCCGGTGTGGATCCCACGGTTGCGGCTTCGTATACTTCTCCCTTCAAGATGAGCGGAGAAGTCGTGAACTGCTGCAGGACTGCGATAGCTAGCCCTACAAGCAAACCGGCGGAAAAGCCGGCCGCGAGAACGCGATTGATCACGAATGCCTCAGTGGCAGGGGAAGCTGAGGCCGTGGCGCGTGTCGTGCGTGCCGTTGTGGAGAACTTGCGGATGTGCGAAGCCCGTTGCGAAAATTAGCACCCCGCCGACGATCGCGGCTACGAGCGCCGCTTGGATTGTTTGCACGCGTGATTGAACGAGCGCGCTATTATAGCTGCCGGCAGCCGCCGCAGTACCATTATTAGACATCGCCATGGTCTCCTCGCCGCCCCCTCGGCGGCTGTGCTAGAGTTTTCGCTCCGGCAGGTCTCCTGGCTCGCGGGTCGAAGCGCCAAGGCCGCCTTCCCGGGTAATCCCCAGTGGCATCGGGCCTTCCACTCGCCGCTTACAGTTGCGGGGGCAGCTGCGGCTTCCGGTCTCCCGTCACCGCATTCCCTTTTGATCCCCTTAACCGGGGAACCGTCGCGTACCTTAAGGTTGCACAGACCGCAGACAAACGCCAGCCACAAAATTTGAGCTTCCCAAAGATGAATAAAACTTTGCGCAACCGGCTAAAACCATTCCCGGCTGCCAAACCGTTGCACAACCAACTTATGGTAAAGGTTGTCATCTATCACAGCCGCAACGAGTGATGAAAATGAATACTATTAGCAAACGCCATATACTTAGCCTCCTGATTGCTGCTGGGGGATGCGTTGCCGGTGCCTATAGTGCATTTGCCGCATATTCAAACGGAGAGACCCTGGCCAGCGGGACCGCCGGGGCCATGTTCGGCCTCGCGTTCGCCGCCGTCGTTATCATAAGCTGGATCATGCTCCCCTGGGCAGACAAGCACGCGGCGGAAGGATCGTATCGCGAAGCCTGGCTTTGGCGGTTGAGCTGGTTCTTGGCGCTTGGCTTCGTGCTCGCCAATTCCATCGCCTATTGCGCGCACTACCGGACCGAGATGACGGAGGCCAAGGGCCTTCTCATCGATACTTATAACCGTGCCCAGCGTGCCGAGGCGGAGGCGTCGGCCGAGCTCAGAGGATTGCAGCTCAATTTTCGGTGGGAGGCAACCAGCGGCTGCTCGAACGTCAGCGCACCAAAATCGAAGCGTTATTGCGAACGTCTGGGTGCCGCGCAATCGCGCGTCGAAGCGGCGCGGGCGACGCTCGCGCAGGGAAAGCCCGGGGCCAAAGATGCTGGAGCGGAAACCTTGGCCTGGGTTTTCGGCGTAGACGAAGGCAATGTGCGCCGCAGCTTGCCGATCTTCTGGGCGGTGATCCTTGAATTGATTGCTTCACTTTGCATGAGGGAAGCCTTTGCGGTGCTCCCGTCCGGCACGCTCGCATCGGCACCCGCTGCAGACCACGCGAGCACTGGTGCGCTAAGCGCCCTTCTTCCGCAACGAGACGCAGTCTGGCCTTCCGAATATCATCGCCGCGCCCTATCGCGCCATGAACGACAACGTGCCGTTAGCCGCCTACGCTTCATGAGCGGTCGTGAAAAGCCCCCCTCACCTCTATTCCCTCGAAGAGAGACAGAGTGAGGGAGACTTCATCGTTACTCCACGAAATTGCCGTTGCTATCCCAAACGCAGACGCCATTGAAGGCCACATTAGCCGGTCTGCCTTTGCTGGGAAGGCGGGCGGCTTACGGGCGCGAAGACGCTCTCCGCCAAACGCTGGAACAGGCCGCGCCTGAGGAGTTGGGCAACAATGAGCATAATGAAGAGCCCGGCTCCGGTGGCCAAAGTATCGGCCAAGATCCAATAGTCAGGTCCCATTGCCTTGACGAAAAACTTGCCAGCGAAAGAGAGCACGACGGTAAGCGAGAAAATCGGCAGCGAAAAGCTGCCGGCTGCGCAGACCCAGCCTGCCGGCTTGGTCCTTAACCATTCCGAGTTCTTCGAGATCAGCCGCGCCACGAGATAGGCCGATGCGAGCAATCCCACGACCCGCCACAAATCCAGCGACTGCTTATTGAGGCTGAAATACATGGCGCGCAGCCGGTTCGATGCCGCAAAGTCGATGGTCTCGAAAGCGATCGTCATCAGCACGCAGGCGCTGAAAATCACGAACAGCGCACAGCAAATATCGAGGACGCGGCGCGACGCGCCCGCCGCGACAGGCGGCATGCTGGTTCGCGCCCGCCAGCCGAATATCAAGCCTATGGCGAAAAGGAACTGCCAGCAAAACGGATTGAAGAACCAGTTCACATCGTAGGTGACGGTGGGAATGGCTGGAAAGAAGCGGGCGGCGAACATCCACATCATTCCCGATACCGAAAGCAGCGCCAATTCGCTTTGCGCTCTAAGCCATATCAAGAAAGGAGCGATTAGAATAACCATGATGTACATCGGAAGAATATCAAGAAGCGGTGCCTGAAATGCGAGGGTGGGTACGCCGGCGATCACTTGCAGGGGGTCGCTTTCGATCTTGTCTATAAAGACCTCGTAATCCGTTTTTACACCGGCCGAGATGAGAACGTAGGCGGCCGTCATAATGATAACCACGAGCACCATGTGGTACAGCAACATCGTTCGCGCCCGCACGACTGCCTTTCGCGCAAAGGCCTGGAGACCTTGAGGAAGCAGGCTGTAATAGGCCAGCGCTGCGGAATAGCCGGCGAGAAACATGAAGACTTCGGCAGAGTCGAAAAGCGCAAAGGTGCGCGATGTGAAGTAGCTATAGAAGTTATCCGGAATGTGATTGATAAAAATGAAAATGAGCGAGAGGCCGCGAAAGAAGTCGATGCGGTAATCGTAATGAGGCTTTTGCGTCCTCAGTTCATGCACTGCCTGTACTGCGGCCGGCCCTGGAGCTGGAGTTGCCGGGCCAAGGGAGGCAATCGGCGCCCTTCCTCCGATGAATCTGGCCGATGCAGAAAATATGTTCACTGGCGGCCGCTCCTCCGGGGTCAAGCTGGTTAAAGCCCGAGCAAGATTCGCACCAAAATACCACACGATGATTGCCCGCGCACCAGGCTACGAGCATATAGGTAATGTCTGCGCCGCTGCACCCTCTCACCTAAATCGATTACAATTATGATTCCCCCTTATCATGCTACAGCGAGATCCTGCAGCTGAGCCACGCCCACCGTCAGTTTGGCAAGCGTGAGGCCCCTGCCTTCGAGCATTCCAGCGAGAGCTGCGGCCACACGGCCGGCAGAGGCTTCTTTATGTTTTCTCCAGGCCTCGAAATCGCCTTTGGCAGCTTGGTGCTCAAGCACACTTTTGGCAAGAGCCCGCTGCGCGGATGCCGCCGCGGCCAGGCAGCTATTCACCGCCAGCCTGTCGAAATAATCGCCTGCTGCGAGTGCCTCGCTCGCTGCGGCCAACTCGTCTAAATGAAACGCATTGCGGATCGCGAAAATTGCCTGCGCCGCATCGGCGATCGGCACTCCCACCGTGTCCGCAACACGAACGGCGTCGAGCGCTTGCAGAAGCGGCCCCAGGGCGGCCAAGCGCTCAGCGAGGGTTGCGAGGAACGCCCTCGGCCTGAAGGCGCTCCTGCTCCTTCTGGGTCCGCGCTTGTGCATCTTTTGGCAGCGCGGCTGCCAAGTTTACGGCCAGACGCTCGACGCCATCGCGATAGCGCTCAATCTCGGGTTCCAGACTCTCCTCCGAAAGGCCGTGGCGCAGGAACCAAGCCGTCTGCTTCCGGAGCAGTTCTTGCACTTTGCCGTAGAGGAGAAGCTGCTGCCGTCCGCCGATTTTACCGTCGAGCGAGTTGATGCCGGCATAGATCGTTCCGAGCCCATAGACTGCCGTCACGGCCGCGAAGGCGTAGGCAATGTCTTCCGGCGTATTCCCAGTTTCCTCTATCAGGCGGACGATGAAAGTCGGCCCGCCGCTGTTGATGATGTCGTTGGCGAGCCTTGTGGCGATAATCTCGCGGCGCAGCGGGTGCTGAGCGATCTCACCGGCGAACCGCTCTAGCATCAGCGGCGGAAAATAAGCCCTGAGCGCGCGGCCGAGATGCGGATCGTCCGGCACCGATGAGCCGATAAGGCTATGGTTCAGATCGATTTTCGCGAAGGCCAGTAGCACCGCAAGCTCTGGACGCGTCAGCGGTTTGGCCGCGGCCTGGCGCTCCAAGATCGCGGCATCGGAAGGAAGGTTTTCCAGCGCGCGGTCCAGGTGGTCCTGCTTTTCGAGCGTCTGCATAAGCCGCTGCTGGAAGCCTAGATCGGCCAAGCCATCCATCTCGGCCAAGCTTATGGCCAGAGTTTGCAGATAGTTGTTGCGCAAAACGCTGGCGGCCACCTCGTCCGTCATCGCCGCCAGCAACTCGTTGCGCGCCGGCGTATCGAGCTTGCCGGAGGCGGCCGCGGCGCCAAGCGCGATCTTGATGTTGACCTCGGCGTCGGAGGTATTCACACCCGCGGAATTATCGATCGCGTCGGTGTTGATCCTGCCGCCTCTAAGCGCGAATTCGATGCGCCCGCGCTGGGTCACGCCGAGATTGGCGCCCTCGCCGATCACCTTCGCCCGCACGTCCTTCGCGGGCGCCCGGATCGCGTCGTTCGCCTTGTCGTTCACCTGCGCGTCTGTCTCGCCGCTAGCCCGCACATAAGTGCCGATGCCGCCAAACCATAGGAGGTCCACGGGCGCTCTGACGATCGCCTCCATAATTTCGGCCGGCGTGATTGCGGGTCCCACGCCAAAGAGTTTCTGCGCTTCGGCTGAGAGCGTGATATATTTCTCGTCCCGGCTGTAGACTCCGCCGCCTTTTGAAATCTTGGACCGGTCGTAATTCTGCCAGCTCGAACGCGGCAGATCGAAAAGCCGCTGGCGCTCGGCAAAACTCACGGCGGGGTCCGGATCGGGATCGATGAAGATGTCGCGGTGATCGAAGGCGGCCACGAGCTTGATGGCTTTGGACAAGAGCATACCGTTGCCGAATACATCCCCGGACATATCGCCGATGCCGGCAACCGTGAATGGTGCGGTCTGAATGTCGATATCCATCTCCCGGAAATGGCGCTTCACCGCTTCCCAAGCGCCCTTTGCCGTGATGCCCATCTTCTTGTGGTCGTAGCCCGCCGACCCGCCGCTTGCGAAGGCGTCGCCGAGCCAGAAGTTCCTCGAAAGCGCAATCTCGTTCGCGATGTCCGAGAACGGCGCCGTGCCTTTGTCCGCAGCCACCACGAGGTAGGGATCGTCTCCATCCCGGCGAACGGTACGCTCGGGCGAGACGATTTCGCCTTTCACGCGATTGTCAGTAAGCGAAAGCAGGCTTGAGACGAAGGATTTGTAGCAAGTAACGCCCTCGGCTTGGGCCGCCTCGCGGCTGGCTTGCTTGCGTAGGCGAGGCACGAAGCCGCCTTTGGCGCCTTGCGGCACGATGACCACGTTTTTTACCTGTTGCGCCTTGGCGAGACTCAAAATCTCGGTCCTGAAATCCTGCGGCCGGTCAGACCAGCGGATGCCGCCGCGCGCGATTGGCCCGCCGCGCAGATGGATGCCTTCGAAGCGCGGCGAATAAACGAAAATCTCGGCGAACGGTTTGGGCGCGGGGAGCCAATCGATCTCGCTGCTCCTCAGTTTGAACGCGATCGTTTCCGGAAGTTTGCCGCCGCTGCTGCGGTGGTAGAAGTTGGTCCTGAGCGTGGCGTTGATCATCGCAAGGAGGTTGCGCAGGATGCGGTCCTCATCAAGCACCGGGATCTTGTCGAGCGCTGCGGCGATGCGCGCCGAGATCCGGGCGCGCCCTGCATCGCGACCCTCCGGATCGGAACCGCTCGCCGGATTGAACATCCTGTCGAACAGAGCGAACAGCTCCCCGGCAGTATTTGCATGCTTGTTGAGGACTTGCGACACGTAGACGTTGCCGTAGGGCGCGCCGGTCTGCCGGTAATAGGCACCGTAGGCGCGAAGCAGGGCCGCCTGCCGCCAATGGAGGCCGGCATTCAGGATAAGCCCGTTGAAACCATCGTTTTGAGCCTCGCCGCTCCAAATGGCCAAAAAGCCTTTTTCAAGATTTTCGCCCCGCCCCAACAGATCGTTGCCGCCGTTATCCGGCAGATGCAGGCTGCTGTCGTGAAGGTAAACACGGCGCTGCTTCCCGCTGATTTTGGGGGTGAGCTCAAACGTCCGCTCGGAGATAACGTCGAAGCCGAGATTCTCAAAGATCGGAACGCGCTTGGACAGAGTCAGCGGTTCATCCACTTGCAGCAGCGTGGCACGTACACTTTGCCGGTCTAGGGGATCGTCGCGGTGTATGTCGATCTCGGTCTTAAGGTCCGGCCCCAGCTTCTCAAGCCCCCTTATGTCCTCCAAGGCACGGCTCGGCCGGTTCGTTTCCTGATATCCAGCGGGGAAAGCGTTCAAATATTTGTCCGCAAGCCTGTATGCGGCGGCCCCATAATGCTTGAGGAGGCGGTCGTGAAGCTCGTCGCTCCAGGTCCGGACGATTTTCTCAACCTCGCGCTCAAGATCGGCTTCCTCTGCATCCTTGAGCGCTTCAACGGTCCGCCAGATCACATAGTGGATGCGAACCATGGCGCCATCGGAGAAGAACGGCGTGAAGGACTCAAGGCGGCCGCCAAATGCCGCCTCAAGCATTTTCAGAACGGCGACGCGGACATCGGTGTTGTAGCGCTCGCGGGGCACGTAAACGAAGGCCGATACGAAGCGCTCGAACTCGTCGCGGCGGATGAAAACGCGCGGCCTCGACGTCAAATCTGTTTTCAGGATCTCGCCGGAAATCTTGGCGAGCTGTCCGGCCGAGATTTGGAACAGCTCGTCCCGTGGGAAGCTCTCAATCACGTTGAGAAGAGCGCGTTCGGAATGGCTGTCATGCGGATAGCCGGAGCTGCAAAGAACCTGACCGGTCCTCAAACGAAGCAGCGGAATGTTGAGAGTGGAAAGGGTGTAGGCGCTCGCTGTGAAGAGCCCGGCCAGCCGCAGCTGCCCGGTGATCCTGCCGCCTTCGCCATAAAGCTTGACCCCGACAACATCCATGTGCACGCGGCGGCGCACCGTAGACCGGTCATTTCCCTTCGCTACGATAACGGGCGGCGAATTGAGGAAGTAAGACCGGATCTGCGGGGTAAGTGACGGCTGCCCTTCACCGCGCAAGAGGGGGCGCATGGCGGTGTTTCGCAGGAGGCCTAATCCCGACTCTGCCTTGGGCACGAGTTGCCCGGTGTCGCGGCCGCCCGAATAGTCGTAGTCGCGCGCGCCGAGAAATGTGAAATTGCCGTCGCCGAGCCAGCGGAGGAATGCCAGCGCCTCGGCAACCTCCCCGGCCGGGACAGGCGGCGGTTTGCGCTCAAATTCGGAGACCGCACAATGAAGGCGGTCCGTCATGGCCTCGAAATCGGAAACGGCGGTCCTGACATCCGCAAGAACGCGCAAGATACCGTCCTTGAGGTACTTCGGCGGCAGCAAAGGCCGGGTTTTCCGGATTTGCAGATGAATGAAGCTTTCGTGCAGCGCGCTGCGGGTCCCGGCGCGCGCCACATCGATGGAGGAGAGTTGGCCTTCCGCGTCGCGCCGCACTTCAAAAATAGGATGGGCAACAAGCTCAGGTGTGAGACCCCGGTCCCGAAGCTCGCTAATCACCGAGTCCAAAAGAAACGGCATATCGTCGTTGACGATATCGATAACGAGGAAGCCGGTGCCTTTGACGGTGCAGTCGCTAAAAACGACCTTAGGCTGATGGCCCTTCCGGACCCGGAAACTTTCAAACGCGCTGGCGGCAAGGGCGGCCAGGTCGCCGGTCTCATAATTCTCCAGCTCCCCAATGTCCGCTTCACAGAAAAGCTCTTCGGCGAAGCGCCCGGCAAACCCGCCTGCGATGCGGCTCTCCAAGCTCTGCACAACGGCCTCAAGCTTACTGCGGTGAACCGGTTCGGCCGGCAAAGTCATTGCTTAGGCTCCCTTGTTTGCCGGGCCAGTTTTGGAGAGTGGCCGCAGCATGCTATGTAAGGTGGGCATGGTGTGGCCACCAATTCCGTATTTTTTGGGGAGATCGACCCTGTGAGCAAAACTAAACCCGTTATAGCGCTGAACCTTCCTGAGACAGGCCTTGAACCCGAGATTCGCGACTATTTCCGGGTTTGCCTGGAGAAACTGGGCTTTGTGCCGAATGTACTGAAGGCCTATGCCTTCGATAATAAGAAACTCAAAGCTTTCATCGATATGGTGGACGACTTGATGTTAGGCGAGAGCGGCCTCTCGCGGCTGGAGCGGGAAATGATAGCGGTCGCGGTGAGCGCCATCAATCATTGCCATTATTGCCTGACCGCGCATGGGGCTGCCGTCCGCTACCGCTCTAACGATCCGATGTTCGGCGACATGATCGAGCACAATTACCGGATGGCGGAGCTTACGCCGAAGCAGAAAGCGATGCTCGATTTCGCCGTGAAGCTTACCGAGGCGCCGGCCAAGATCGAAAATGCGGACCGCGATCTCCTGCGTCAGCTCGGATTTTCCGATCGCGACATCTGGGACATTGCCGCGGTCGCATCCTTCTTCAATATGTCGAACCGGCTCGCCAGCGCCACCGATATGCGGCCCAACGCCGAATATTACAGCATGGCGCGCACAAATAAAGCGGATGCCGGTTAGCCGCAAACGCTGGGGGAGTTTATTCCAGAACGCCGTCGCGAGGCGTCATCGGCGCCGTAGCGGTCGGGGACGGTTTGCACCGTGCTTGTGCCTGCTGCTCCCAAGCAGAGTTTCTCAAAAAGCTTGTCCCCGTGAAAACGGGGATGGCCACCGGTTTTGGGATAAAGCAGTCCACAGCCTTGCCGCGGGTGCGAAGACGCCAACGCCGAAGTCATTGCGCTTTAGCTTTACCGCATGAGGAGAAACGCTTTCGCGGTAAGGCGAATACGCGTTATTGGGCCTGAATGCCGCGTATCAGATCATCTTTTTCTGCAACGACCTTGTTCTGAAACGCTTGAATAACTAGGGCTCCCCTGGCCTCAAGAAAGGTTTGATAGCTATTATCGAAGCGTCCTTCAATCAAGCCTCCAGGAATCAAATGTGAATCTAGTGACTTATCCACGTTAGCGTTCAGTTTCTTAACCTCCGCAAGATATTTCGTGGGAGCCTTATTTGAGACCCTTATATTGGTAAGCTTTGCGATCAGCGTCCTGTTCAGGACACAATCGATCAAGATCTGCCTGTCTATAGTTGAGTCTAAATTAGTTAGCGACGACCTTAGGTAATCCTTTGGAAAAATATGATGATCCTCAAGATTACTAGATTTTGCTACAAAGTCGCTATTCTCAAGGTTCTTCAATCCGCCGTTCGAATAATGCATAAAATTGATAACCCCTTTATAGAGGGCATCATACTTTTTATTGACGGTTAGCAAGTCTTCCGGATCCGCGACCACTGGATGCAGTTTTTGAAACAGCGGCACGATTGACGACAGATCCCCCATCCCAGCTTTCTCAAGGGCTTGAGCATCCTCTAGAACATATGTCTGAGCTGCGCTCGAGTATCGGCGCGAGAAAATCGCAAGCCAATACCATGTTTTTAATATGCGCGACTGAAGCGAGGAAAGTTGGGAGAAGTCAGCACCCTTAACACGTCGCAAAAATGCCATCATAGGTATGAGCATGCTTTCATATGGCATCCAATCCTGGTTGACTAAGAAATTATTTTTGAGAAGGTATTCATAGACTTTCTTGTATAATTCGATATTATTGTCCCAGTTATCGATAAAGTGTTGAGCGCTTAAGTTTGATAGTATGTAGGATCTTCCGGTTTCCTTGCCCTTGCTGATTTGGTAGCTTATCGATCGGACTATTACCTCTCTGTTAAGCTTCATACTAGGGTTCGAATCTGTAAATTTTTCGATTCGCTCCCTCAGGTTGAAACCGCTATAGAGTTTTGCAGCTAAGATATCTATGAAATTTAACTGGATACCCTTGCTGTTAGAACGCTCAAAAAACAGAGCAAACTTCTCTTCATCTGTATCTAAGAGGTAGTAAGCAACAAGCTTTTCCTGGCGAAAGAGATTCTCTAGGTTTTTTTGATGGGTCAGATAAACATCGAACTCCGCACTTTTTAGGGCGCTCGCTTCACTTACATGCGGGAAAGTCGATGTCTTCAAAAACAACGCAGCCTTCTCACTTTCCCTCGATGCATCGCCATTCAATATATTGAAGACATCAGCGAGTTTAATATTTACTTTGCCTTTTGCAGGCTCCCCGCTAAACTCGCTTAGCACCTGTTCCAATGAGCGCTTGGAAACGGGAATTTCTCTGATCTCGTTATCAAGCTCAGCTTCATTCTTTACGACGAAATATATGTCGTCGATCCCTTTGAGGGCTCGATAAATTGAAGTGGCTCGTTGCTGACCATCCAACAGCAATCGAAATCCATGGGTCTTTACTCGTTTTTCGATATCCTCTTTCGAATAAGTTGTTAGCCTCAGCTTTGTTCGGCTCCCCTTTCCATTCCTCGGACGATTGTCGATGTCGCGGACAGTAATCTCGAAACTGGGAACCCCATATATTAACGACCCCACAAATATATCTCGAATAAAAGAGTCAAATAGGTCATAAGTCTTCTCGATTTCCCAAACGAAGTCTCTCTGGAACTCGGGCAAGACAACGGACTTCTTATCAATATCCGCCACAAGCTGAGCCAAGGACTCGGTCTTTTGTCCAGTATCCACTTTTCGGATCCTTGCACCAAAAATTTCAAAGTGCTTCTATAATCTGAGATAGTGATCCGGACAACCCATTTCCCCGATGCGTGCGCCATTTTGCAATAGCGAACCAGCCAAGGTCGCAATTCGGTCCAGGGGGCGGTGCTAAGACCCATCACTTGTGTGCGGCCAACGTAGCCCGCAATTCATTTGGCGATACTCGCAAGTCTGCCGCGCGGTGGGTTCGACGCCGTAATAGGTGGGCGTTCACAACGGGCCGGTGCTGGTACGCCAGGCGTTCAGCGTACCCGCCGGGCAAACCACCTGTAGCTGCGGCGCGTTCACCGCCGCCGGCGTCCCGCGTTTGACGGCATAGCGCTTGCCGCACACGCCGATCTGCGGCGGAATGCGCGTCTCTTCAAAGAGATCGTAGGCGGGCTTCAACTCCCGCCAGAATTCCGCGTAAGGGTGCCACGCAAAAGCGGCCATGCGCTCACCCGTCATGCGGAACGGAAACACATGCACCGCGACGCGCTCCTGTCCCGCATTCAGCGCGGCGGTAACGAGTGCCCATATCTCGTCGATCACCGGGTCCGTCATGGCGTAGCAGCCTGCGGACAGGCACGAGCCATGCACCATCAGAGCCGCCCCTGTGCGGTTGTTCGCGGCATCGTACGCATTGGGAAAGCCGAGGTTGAACGCGCGGTGATAATGGCTGTTCGGATTGAGCTGGCCCTTGCCGATGGTATAAAAGCCTTCGGGCGACTGATAATCCCCCTCCTGCAATTTCGGCCCAAGCTGGCCCGACCAGGCGCAGATCGGATAGGTGGCAAACAGCTCGAACCGCTGGCCCTGCTTCATCCACAGCTCGGCTTGGGATTCGCCCTTGAAGATGCGCAAATACACCGGATCGCCAAGCTTGAGGCCCTTCTCTTGCAGCCGCTCTTTGAGCCGGGAGAGATCGGGCGTGCCTGGAAGCGAGACTCCCGGTACGAAGCCGAAAATCCCGAAGGTCCGGCGGCCGTTGGGCGCGAATGTCTCGGATTGCAGGTCAAGCGTCCTCACAAGCTTTCCTGCCCCCAGGTCCCAGAGAATGAGCGTCTTGTCTTTGCTGCCCGACAGTGCGCGCGCCCCATCGGAGGAGACCACGGCCGAGGTCACCGCATCGGAGTGCCCTTCGAATGTCTTAATGAACGCCCCCGTTTGCGCATCCCACAGCTTCAGGGTCTTGTCTTTGCTTGCCGAAAGGAGTTGACCGCCGCTGGGTGAGAAGGCGACCGCCGCCACCTCATCCGAGTGCCCCTCAAATGATTTGAGGAGCTTTCCCGCCGCCACGTCCCAAAGCTTGACCGTCTTGTCCTTGCTTGCCGAGAGCGCCTGCCGGCCGTCCGGTGAAAATGCGGCGGAAGTCACAGCATCGGTATGGCCCTCGAACGTCTTGAGCAGCCGGCCCGTTTCGATGTCCCAGAGCTTGAGCGTCTTGTCGGCGCTCCCCGAAAGCGCAAACCGGCCATCCGGTGAGAATGCAACCGCCGCCACATCTCCGGAATGACCCTCGAAGGTCTTGAGAAGCTGGCCCGTCTCGGCGTCCCAGAGTTTAACCGTCTTGTCCGCGCCTCCCGAAAGTAACTGCCTGCCATCGGGCGAGAACAGGGCCGCCAAGACCTCGCCCGTGTGCGCTTCGATGGTCAAGACGGCCTCTCCTGTGGCAATATCGAACAGCCGGAGCCGGCCGTCATTGCCGCCTGCCAAGATGCGATGGCCGTCCGGCGAAAACGCCACCGAATGGGTCGTGCTTGTTTCTGTTTCGAAGGTTCGAAGCTGGAGGCCGGTCGCGGTATCCCAAAGGCGCAACGCATCGTCCTCACTGCCGGAAACGGCTTGGCGGCCGTCCGGCGAGAGCGCAACCGCGTTCACGGCTTTGGAATAGCCAAAGAAGAGAGCGGTAATCGATCTGGGCTCGGCCCTCGCAGAGCCAAGGGCGATAGCACACACAAGTGAAATCAGCACTTCGAGCCGTAGGATGGAGCGGAGCATGCGTATTTTGCCCTAATGCCGTCGCGGTAATTTCGACCGCCTATAGTCTGATTGCGGACTGGATGGGGCAAATGGCCCGGAAAACTGAGAAACGCAAGCGCTGGTGCAACTGCGCAACGGCGGCCGGAACCACGCAAAGTTTGGCGCGCAGGACGATGAACGGGCATGGAACCTCATTTGAGAATGGGGAGCACCTGACTCACCCCCACCCCAACCCTCTCCCGTCCCGCGGGCGAGAGCGGATGCAGGCTGCGGCCTTTGCAAGCTCGTTCCAAGGCACCTTGCGGGAGAGGGAGTAGGGCGCGCTCGCAACAACGTCCCATCTCCCCTTGCGGTAGAATCACAGGGCCGCGACGATTGGCGCGCTCAAAGATCGGCGAGGTGTTCCTGTGCGCGGGCGTAGGCTTGCGCGTATTCGCAATAGTGCTCGACGGTTGTGCGCATCGCGGCGCGCTTGGCATCGTCGAGCGGGGAGAGCGGGCGCGCCGGACGCCCGCCCCAAAGCCAGCCGGATTCGAGTTTCTGCCCGGGCAGCGTGACGGCCCCGGCTGCGAGCATTACGTCATCCTCGACGATTGTGCCGGGGGCTACTACGCAACCGATGCCGATCAGGGCGCGCTCGCCGATCCAGCAGGAGGCGAGGCGGACGTTGTGGCCGAGCGTGCTATCGCGGCCGATAATAGTTGCTTCGGCACCGCAATAAATTTGGGTATTGTCCTGGATGTTGGTGTTCTCGCCTATGACAATTGTGAAATCGCCGGCATCGAAATCGCAGCCGAAGAAGACGCTCGAACCGGCTTCAAGTTCGATCATGCCGGAAAGCCGCGTAGTGCTTGCGATAAAAGCTGTCGCGGCGGCTTTGACGTTAACGCCGCTCCGGCCGGAACATGCGGGAGTGTTTTGCGCGGCGTGGCGCAAACGCTGGGCGCGTTCTTCCAACTCCCGGGGCGCTAAGGCGCGAACGGGTTTTGCCGGAGTGCCCGCATAGACGAACCCGCCGCCAAGCTTCGATTTTGGGAAAACCGTCAAATCCGCCTCGATGAGCGCGCCGTCCTCTACGACGGAGCCGTCGAGAATAATGGTGTTGTCCTCGATTACGCAATCGCTGCCAACCGTGCAGGCATGAACGACCGCGTTGCGCCCCACGGTGACGCGATCGCCGATAATGGCCGGATAAAGCCCTTGAGCGATATGAACGGTCCCCATCTCTCCGATGAAAAAGCCATCCCCGATGCGGACGAAATGGCCATCGCCCCGGAGCACTGCGCGGCCTGCGATTGTGGCATGCGCGCCGGCCTCCACTCTGCCGAGCACGCTTGCGCCCGGGCCAATGAAGCGGACGCCCTCGCCGAAACGCGGCTCGATCCCATCGAAAGGCAAAAGAAGCGGCGCGCTGGGAGCGAGTTCGACTGTCATGGCTGGACCCCTGTTTGCGGCTACCCGGAAAAGCTTCTTCTTTTCTGGCGCGGGCTTCAACAGAATTACAATGCAGCGGCGATCAGGCCTCTGGGGCAAGCGCGCACCGGATCGCGGCCTGTGCAAGCGGTGTCATGACCCTATAGCCCGCGGGCGTTGGGTGTAATCCATCCTCCGACAACTCCGGCCTGATATGCCCGCCGGCGCCGCACATGGCGCTGCCATAATCGAGAAAATCGCAACCGTTTGCGGCGCTGTACTCCCTGAGCCAGCGGTTCAGCGCCGATGTCCTCTCCGGCGGGTGTTTAAGCAGATTGAACCGCGAGAGCGGCGTCTCTTCGTGAGGCGGAGGAAGCAGCGAGGAGAAGATAACGCGAATGCCGTTCGCATGCGCGATGTCCGCCATGGACGCGCAGTTGGCCTCGATGTCTTCGAGCAGCACGGGGCCGCAATTGCCGCCGATGTCGTTGGTGCCGGCGTGGATCAGGACAATGCTGGGGGCAAGCGCAGCCACGTCCTGCCGGAAGCGCAGCAGCATCTGCGAGGTGGTTTGGCTGGAAATTCCGCGATTGAGGTAAGGTTCGCCGGGGAAATACTCGTCAAGTCTCCATCCTTCCGTGATGGAATCCCCGAAAAACACAACGCGGCCTTCATCCGGGGCGGCGGCCCTTAGCGCAACATTGGCGCTGCGATAACAGGATAGCTCCCCAAAGCCGTCTTGCAGAGCCTCCGCCCGGGATTTACGCCAAGCCTGAAAGTCCCGCTCGAAGGCGGACGTAACGGTGTCTGTTTCGGCGTGGCCGGGCGGATTTGACATGCCGGTCCTTATAACAGTTTGGAAGGCCTCGCGGTCTCAAGAAATTTGCGGCTCCATGTAGAAGAACTGGTCAATGACCTTAATGTGTTAGCGGTCAAAAACCAAGGCTTGGCGCGTTCTGGGTGCTGCCCCGGCGACGGCTTTCCACCCTAGGCGGATTAGGCGGCGTTAAATATTTTGTTAGATCTGTTTGACCGCTATCAGATCCCTCGACAGCCCATACCGGAAATGGCTGCGAAATGGCGGCCGGGGCCACAACGGGTCACAACGCCATCCAGTCGCTATCCCGGTTCGAGCTAAGGGCTTTGGTATGGACGGTACTGCGAGGCTCGCGACGGCAACCCCATGGCCAATGGGGTATCTGGCGAGTTCTCGGCGTCGCCCGTCTTGCCGGGGACCGGGAATGCGTAGCCGATGATGGCCTTGACCACCCAGCCGTCCGATCCCGGGGTGAAGCCGTGGCCGATGCCGAGTTCCACGTCGGCCCTATCCAGCTTGAAATCCGTAACCGCATATAATTGCTCACTCTGCTCCCGTAGCGGTAAAAAATCGCCGATCCTGCCGAAGTCGGCGTAATACTCGAGGCCGATGAACCGGTCCTCGCCGAGATTGCGAGCGAGGCGCACAGCCGGGGCGAAATCCGCCTCCCCGGCCTCGCCGAAGCTGACATCCACAATCGGATTGGCGATGAGCTCCCATTCCGAGTTGCGAACCCCGACGATTGGCCTGATCTCCAGCGCCCACCGTGTCAATGAAAACGGCGGCAGCTCGTAGCCGAGCTCGAAATTGATACCGTAGAAGAAGTTGCGCTTGGCGGCGTCTGGGATAACGAATAGGCTGCGGATCTTAGCTCCATCCGAAAGAAATTCGCCCTCGGCGTTGACCGCGAATGGAAGATAAAAACCGGCCTCCCACCAGCTGGTCAGACCATAGGCAAACTCGGGTGTGCCCTGCAGGCTATGGTTCGAGACAAATCCGCCCGGGAACTCAGGCCGCGTCTGGCCCCACAGCGCATAGTTCAGGTGCTGTTCGTATGTCCATTGGCCGACCTCGGCGATGTCGGCATTGTAGACCTGGATTTCGTCGTGGACCTCGTCTGCAGCCAAGGCGGGCCGGGCGGTGACTATAAAAAACGCCGCGGCAGCTATGGTCCCGGCAAGGCGCATTTTTTCCTGTCCATGTCTGGGTGATACAATAGCATCCTTACTTGGGCCAGCGCACGCTACACCTACCAGCAAGCGTATAGAGCGCTGCCGTGATACATGATTGCTTGCTCCGGCGGCCGCCCGCATCGCTTGTACCCAATTCCCCGCAAAACTCTATATCTCGCAAGGCACGGCCGAAGGCGGGTTTTTTGCCGGCCAAATGGTCCGTTCGGGGTCAACTATGCGCGTGAGACAGCCCATCTCTTGGCTTCCTGATCGGTAAGCAGCCATCGGCCGGGCGCCTAACCAATCGCACCACAATTTCCGCATTCAACCCATAGCGACCGACTGTACCGGGTTCCAAGCGTCAGATTTTGAGCATTCGCTAATGGCCGGGTCAAAGCCCGGCCATGACATCGCGCCTAATACCCCACCGGATAGCCGGTGGTTGCGAAGGGCCGGTATTGATAGAGCCAGGTTTCGGTCAGCACCTGCTTGCCCGCCTTGAGGTACAGGCGCAGCTCGACGGGATCGATGCCCTCGACGGTGAGGTCGAATAAGGCGCGCCAATGGCCCGGCACATCGTCGGGAGCGGCCTCCACATAGGTGTAGGTGAACTCTCCGCGGGACGACCACAAGATGACGTCCGGCTTTACACCGTAAGGCAGTTCCGCGAGCGGGCCGCCCAGGAACTCGACCTCGAATTTGCGCACCCCGCCGGGGCGCGGCTTGCCTGCCTGTCCGCCACGGCCGAGCCGCGTCGCGACGCAACGTCCGAGCGGCGTTGGATAGGGCTCGTCCGCCAGCCAATGCAGCCGGTAGCGAAGCTCGACCCGGCTGCCGGCCACGACGGGCTGCTCCGGGCACCAGTAGGCGGAAATGTTGTCGTTGATTTCATCGTCGGTAGGGATCTCAACGAGCTGGACGGTGCCCTTGCCCCAATCGCCGAGCGGCTCAACCCAGGCGGAGGGCCGTTTCTCGTAGCCGACGCCGTCGAGATAGTGGTCGAAATTGCGGTCGCGCTGAAGCAGCCCGAAGCCGCGCGGATGCTCGTCCTGAAAAGCCGATACGGTGATATGGGCGGGATTGTTGAGCGGCCGCCAGATGTGCTCGCCGGCGCCGGTCCACATGGCAAGGCCATCAGAATCGTGAACCTCGGGGCGCCAGTCGATCCCCGCCCGCTTTACGGTCTCCGAATACCAATACATCGAGGTCAGCGGTGCGAGGCCCAGCCGCTCCACGGCTTGCCGGAAGAAGAGCTTGGTTTCAATTTCCATGACGACGCCTTTGGTGCGCTCCAGGATGAAGCGGTAGGCGCCTGCCACGCTTGGGCCGTCGAGCAGCGCGTAAACGGTGACGGATTTGGACGCCGCCGGGGCCGGCTCGAACCAGAAGGCGACGAAGTCGGGGAATTCCTCGGGCGAACTGCCGCCGGGCGCCAAAGTGATCCCCCTCGCGGAGAGCCCCACTTGGCCAAGCTCGCCTTTGGCGCGGAAATAGGAAGCGCCAAGGAATGTCACCCAAGGCTCGGCCTTGCGCCAATCCTCTTTGCCAGCCTTTGCTTCCCGGACCCAGAAGCCGGCCATGGGCGAGGGGTTCGGCGGCAGCTGCGCCGCTACGTTCCCAGAGGGGATCGAGAAATAAGTCGGGTCGTAAAAAATCTCGCGCGCCATCTCCTGTCCGGCGGACGGCTCGATGGCGTACATCCGGACAGTCTTTGGGAAATACTGCCCCACATGCATGAATGTGATCGGGAAGGCGCCCGGATCGCCCTCGCCGAAAAGCGCGTATTCCGGCTTATAGTGGATCTGGCCGTGCGCGTCGTAGTCGATGGCAGAAACGATCTTGGGATCGGGCCGCGGAGGCGGAGCGTAGGCAGCAGCCGCGAGTGCTTCCGCGTGAGACTTCAGCGAGTCGAAGGAAAACGGTTGCGGTGTGCCCATGCGCAATCCAAGCGCGCTCGCCCGCGCCGGGAGAGCTGCAAATGCCTGCGCTGCGAGCGCAATTTTGAGAAAATTACGGCGGTCGATCATGCTCATATCCTATCGGCAATGCGTGCCAATGCGCCGGATGTCTGTAGCGTGGCGTTAATGAAATGAAAAGCCGCATTATTGGCGCGCCTTGCCACCCCTTCCTCCTTTCCATCCCGGGAACATGGGCCTGCAACCGGTGCTGGAGAGCTATGAAAGGGTGCAATCCCAGCGGTTAAGAGGTACACATGGCCCGGACTTCAGCAGCAGATCTCGCGCACGGCTTGAAAGGCGCTCACTTCCCGATCAGCAAGGAAGACTTGATGGAACTCGCTCGCAAGAATGGGGTCCCGGAGGAAGTTTGCGAGACCATGGAAGACTTGCCCGACGAGGAGTATGCTTCCGTTGCGGAAGTCGAGAAGGCCTTCGGCCAGCTCAATCAGGAAGAAGGCGGTTCCGAACGGCCAAGTTCGGGACAGGCGACGGGCGCAGCCCAGAAGGGCGGGCATCATAGCCACGGCGGCCGCAGCGAGAGGTAAGCCGGGCCGAGCCCGTTCGCGAGACTTCAATTCGAGGCGCCGCTCCCGGTGCGGGCGAGAATCTCCTTGGCCTTGGCGACATCCGCGGCCATCTGCGTGGCGAGCGTCTCGCTGGAGCGGAACTTCGCATCCTCTCGCAGAAAGGCGATGAATTCGATTTCGAGGGTCTTGCTGTAGAGGTTCCCGTCGAAGTCGAAGAGGAAGGTTTCGAGCAGCGGCAGGCCGGCGTCGAAAGTCGGCCGCGTGCCGAGGTAGGCCGCGCCGTGGAGCTTCTGCCCGTCCGCGTAGGCATAAACGGCATAGATGCCGTGCTTCAGCGTAATACCCTCTTGAAGACGGATATTCGCGGTCGGAAAGCCCAAGCCCTGCCCGCGCCCAGCGCCGCTTTCCACGGTGCCCGAAACGCGCCAGTAGCGCCCGAGCATCTCAGCCGCGGCGGCAACGTCGCCTTCCGCGAGCAGCTCGCGCACCCGCGTGGATGAATAGATTTCGCCGGCATTGCCTTGCGCTTCGACCACTGTCACACCGAATCCGTGGCGGCGGCCCTCCTCAGCGAGAAAGCTTGGATTGCCGCCACGGCCCTTTCCAAAAAAGAAGTTGTAGCCAACCGAGGCGTGGCTGATGGCGAACGCCCCGGCGAGAATGATGCGCACGAATTCCTCAGCGGTAAGCCCGGCAACCTCGCGATCGAACGGTATGACAGCCGCGAAGCCGCATCCATAGTCCGAAAGCAGGTCGAGCTTGGCTGAAAGGCTCATGAGCCGGAAAAAGGGCCGCTGCGGCTGGAAGAACATCCTGGGATAGGGTTCGAACAGCATCACGCCCATGGGAAGCTTGCCCGCGGCGGCGTTCATGGCTGCATCGAGCACGGCGCGATGGCCGCGGTGCATGCCGTCGAAAGTGCCGATTGCAAGCGAGGCTCCCTTCAAGTGCTGGGGAACTTCGTGCCACCCCCGGACGACATCCATTCTGCCTCTCTTATATTTTCGGCGCCCGCGATGGGACCATCATCACGGCCTCGCCTTCGAGCACGACTTTGCCGCCCACCGCGCAGGCGCAAGCGAAAATCGCCCTTTTTCTGTGCTCGATCAAGTCTGAAACCCTGACGGTCGCGGTGACGTGATCGCCAATATGAACCGGCGCCTTGAAATTCAGCGTTTGCGAAATGTAGATGCAGCCCGGCCCAGGCAGCTTCGTTCCAAACACTGCGGAGATATACGCCGCACTGAGCATGCCATGCGCGATGCGGCGGCGGAAGGGCGTTTCCTTGGCATAGGCATCGTCGAGGTGGATTGGGTTGACGTCGCCGCTCACCTGCGCGAAGGCATGAATGTCATCGCCACCGACGATCTGGACGAGGCTCGCCTCCATGCCGATGTACAAATCCTCGAAAAAGTGCCCCGGTGCTATCTCGCTACTCATGGTCCCTCCCAGGCACCGTCAGGGTCTGGCGATGCGAATACGCAAAGGATTGCCGTGCCGCGCTCTTATAGGCGATAGCTTGGGCTTTGCGCAAGCAGACCTGAACAGGGATTGCAAGCCTCGCGAGCCTGTGGCTTGATGGCGTCAAGGCCCGTTTAGACTCTTGCATTATTGCTGGTGAAGGCTGACGGAACTATCTTTCGAACTGCGTTCAAGATACAGTCCAGGTCATCCCGGCGGGTCCGCCGCATGAGAATTAGGAAACCACGATGACACTCCCGGAATTACGGATTTTGTATTTGGAAGACCTCACCGCTGGCATGACCGAAACCTATGCCAAGACGGTCAAATCCTCCGATGTAATCGGCTTCGCAGAAATCAGCGGCGACCGGAACCCGATTCACCTGTCGGAGCACTTCGCCGCGAGGACCCCATTCAAGTCGCGCATCGCCCACGGCCTTTACACCGCGAGTCTGATCTCGGCTGTGATCGGCACGCGCCTGCCCGGGCCGGGGGCCATCTATATCTCGCAGACGCTGCATTTCAAGGCGCCGGTGAAGATCGGCGACATTGTGCACGCTTCGGTAACAGTCGCGGAACTTATCCCCGGGCGGCGGCGCGTGCGGCTCACGTGCCAATGCAAAGTAGGCGAGACCGTGGTGCTGGAAGGCGAGGCGATCGTTATGGTGCCGATGCGCCCGGCGCCTGTGGAATAAGGGACCCACCAGCGCAATTGTGATAGCGCCGCGACTGGGGCGCTCGGTAGCCGGTCATCCCTCAAACTGACGGTGTGAACCGGGGTCTGCGCTGGCAGCTCCATCCTCGCCAACGGAATGTGAGTAGGGGCAACCCCGCGAGGGCTCTAAGCCGAACGCTGACCTTCCGGAGCCAAGCTCACCATCGCAATTGGGGCAGGGCTGCGGCCGGGCGGAAAGGCCGTTCGGCAAAGAGCCGGCCTAGCAGCTGCCCGCTAAGCTTCGCAGCTTCGACAGCGTCTCCCATGTTGACCCGGCTGGCGATATAGATCGAGTCGATGCCCTGGCCGCTGGCGCCTCTGATGTCGGTGTCGACGCCGTCGCCGATGGCAAGCAGCTCGCTTGGCGGTAGCGGCTTCGAAAGCTTCCGCATCGCCGCCTCATAAATGGGGCGGTACGGCTTTCCGGCCTGGATCACGGTCTGGCCAAGCGCCCCGTAGCGCTCCGCAAGCAGGCCCGAGCAAGGCATGAGCTTGGAGCCGCGTTCGACCACGAGGTCCGGGTTTGCGCAGATCATGGGCACGTCGCGAGCCGCAAACGAGGCCAGCATGCCGTCATAATCCTCCGGGACCTCGTTGTCCTCGTCGAAGAAGCCGGTGCAAACGATGGCGGCGGCTTTTGCGGCCGGCGCAAACTGCACATTCAAGCCTTCGAAAAGGCACCGGTCGCGATCCGGCCCGATATGGAACAAAGGTTCGCTGGAATAGGCCTCGACATAGTTGCGCGTCACGTCGCCGGAGGTGACCAGCGCGGAAAAACAGCTATCGGGCACGCCCACCGAATGCAGATGATCGAGAACGGCGGCAGAAGTTCGGGGCGAGTTCGAGATCAAGATGACCTCGCCTCCGCAGCCCCTGAACCTGCGGCAGGCCTCTATGGCGGGCGGGAACGCGGTCAGGCCGTCATGTAAAACGCCCCAGACGTCGCAAAGCCAAGCCTTGCGATTCTGGCTTATTTCAGCCACTCCATCGAGGATTGGGATTTCAACGCCGCCGCTGTTCATCGTTCCAAATATACGCAGCGCGTATGTCCCTGTGACAAGTTGTGCAAATGGGGGATAAGTCCCCCCTCACCCTGTCCCTTTCCCCGAGGGGAGAGGGGGCAAGGCGCGGCCGTTGAGAAGGCGTCCCCTCTCCCCTCCGCGGGAGAGGGACAGGAGGTGAGGGGGAGCGTTCAATCGGCCGACGCGAGCGTATCTATCCCATCTTTGCGATAGATGTCGCGGCGGAATTGCACGGTGCCATCGGCCGTTCCCCAAGCCGTGATGTAGACCCAGAACAGCGGAACGCGCTTTTTGAGACGGATGTTGAGCCGCTCGCCCGTTTCCTTCATGCGCAACACCTGCTGAACGGTCCAGCCTTGGTCCTCAAGCAGCCAGGCAACGAGCTGATGAACATTCTGGACGCGCACGCATCCCGAGCTTTCCGCGCGGAAGGCCTGGCTGAAAATGCTTGGGGCGGCCGTATCGTGCATGTAAACGTGATGGGGGCTTTGGAAGTTGAGCTTTACGAAGCCGAGTGGATTTTCCGGGCCGCCGGTCTGTACATAGAAATAATGCAGCGGCGCGTCCGAGTTCCAATCGATCGACTTCGGGTCGATCTTCTGGCCTTTCTGATAGGCCGCGAAATCGGCATACGCATCGAGCTTATGCTCCGCCAGCGCATCCTTGCCCGTGCCCTGCAAGGCGCGCCCTCTGGGGATCAGGTCGGACTTCAAAACAGTCGGCGGAACGAACCAGTCCTTGTTGAAATTGATCTCTTCGATAGCCGAGGTGATTAGAGGAGAAGGCCGGTCCGGCTTGCCAACCACGCCCGTATGGCGCGACACGACCTGATCGTTGTTAATCGCTTCGATTTGCGCCGCAGGGATATTCACGACAATGTATTTGCCGGCGGAGGGCACCGAGGCCGACATGCTTTCGAGCCGGGGCAGGTTCGTGCGGATCTGGCGCAGCCTCGCAGCGGCGGGCACGTTGAGCTCCTCGATCGTGTTCCTGTCGAGAAAGCCCGTTGCAGGCAGCCCGTGCCGCGTCTGCGCCTTCTTGACGGCATGCTCGACATAGGAATCGTAGATTTCGGGATAGCCGCCATAAGCCTGCAAGTCGCCCGTGGCTTGGAGACGCCGCCTGAGCTGAACGACGGCGGGATGGTTCATGCCCGTGCGCAGCTCGACCGGCGGCAATTGCGCCCAGCCGCCGCGCGCTACGAGGCCCGCATATTGTTTTATCGCATTCTTGGTGGCTGCCACATTCTCTTTCGCGAGCGTGGGAAACCCGCGCTCCGGCTCAGCTTCGAGCTCGCGGGAAGCGGGTGCGCGGCCCGATTGATCGTAGCTGTCGCCCGATTGATCGAACCCGAGCCAATCGTCGATCCTGCTGGAGCTTCGCTGCGCGTTCGCCTCAAATGGGCTCGCAGCAATCATGAGGGCAGCCCCTGCAAGCGCGGCCAGCCATCCCCGTTTCATGATCCCCATCTTGTCTTCCAACTCGTTCGGCTTGGGAAACCGCGCCGCCGGAGCCGGAAGCGCTGCCCGCCTTTGTGATGCAGGCAAATTATGGCCATAACGGGGTTATTTTAAAGCCCACCGAATGCAGATGATCGAGAACGGCGGCAGAAGTTCGGGGCGAGTTCGAGATCAAGATGACCTCGCCTCCGCAGCCCCTGAACCTGCGGCAGGCCTCTATAGCGGGCGGGAACGCGGTCAGGCCGTCATGTAAAACGCCCCAGACGTCGCAAAGCCAAGCCTTGCGATTCTGGCTTATTTCAGCCACTCCATCGAGGATTGGGATTTCAACGCCGCCGCTGTTCATCGTTCCAAATATACGCAGCGCGTATGTCCCTGTGACAAGTTGTGCAAATGGGGGATAAGTCCCCCCTCACCCTGTCCCTTTCCCCGAGGGGAGAGGGGGCAAGGCGCGGCCGTTGAGAAGGCGTCCCCTCTCCCCTCCGCGGGAGAGGGACAGGGTGAGGGGGAGCGTTCAATCGGCCGACGCGAGCGTATCTATCCCATCTTTGCGATAGATGTCGCGGCGGAATTGCACGGTGCCATCGGCCGTTCCCCAAGCCGTGATGTAGACCCAGAACAGCGGAACGCGCTTTTTGAGACGGATGTTGAGCCGCTCGCCCGTTTCCTTCATGCGCAACACCTGCTGAACGGTCCAGCCTTGGTCCTCAAGCAGCCAGGCAACGAGCTGATGAACATTCTGGACGCGCACGCATCCCGAGCTTTCCGCGCGGAAGGCCTGGCTGAAAATGCTTGGGGCGGCCGTATCGTGCATGTAAACGTGATGGGGGCTTTGGAAGTTGAGCTTTACGAAGCCGAGTGGATTTTCCGGGCCGCCGGTCTGTACATAGAAATAATGCAGCGGCGCGTCCGAGTTCCAATCGATCGACTTCGGGTCGATCTTCTGGCCTTTCTGATAGGCCGCGAAATCGGCATACGCATCGAGCTTATGCTCAGCCAGCGCATCCTTGCCCGTGCCCTGCAAGGCGCGCCCTCTGGGGATCAGGTCGGACTTCAAAACAGTCGGCGGAACGAACCAGTCCTTGTTGAAATTGATCTCTTCGATAGCCGAGGTGATTAGAGGAGAAGGCCGGTCCGGCTTGCCAACCACGCCCGTATGGCGCGACACGACCTGATCGTTGTTAATCGCTTCGATTTGCGCCGCAGGGATATTCACGACAATGTATTTGCCGGCGGAGGGCACCGAGGCCGACATGCTTTCGAGCCGGGGCAGGTTCGTGCGGATCTGGCGCAGCCTCGCAGCGGCGGGCACGTTGAGCTCCTCGATGGTGTTCCTGTCGAGAAAGCCCGTTGCAGGCAGCCCGTGCCGCGTCTGCGCCTTCTTCACGGCTTGCTCGACGTAGGAATCGTAGATTTCGGGATAGCCGCCATAAGCCTGCAAGTCGCCCGTGGCTTGGAGACGCCGCCTGAGCTGAACGACGGCGGGATGGTTCATGCCCGTGCGCAGCTCGACCGGCGGCAATTGCGCCCAGCCGCCGCGCGCTACGAGGCCCGCATATTGTTTTATCGCATTCTTGGTGGCTGCCACATTCTCTTTCGCGAGCGTGGGAAACCCGCGCTCCGGCTCAGCCTCGAGCTCGCGGGAAGCGGGTGCACGGCCCGATTGATCGTAGCTGTCGCCCGATTGATCGAACCCGAGCCAATCGTCGATCCTGCTGGTGCTTCGCTGCGCGTTCGCCTCGCTCGCAGCAATCATGAAGGCGGCCCCTGCAAGCGCGGCCAGCCATCCCCGTTTCATGATCCCCATCTTGCCTTCCAACTCGTTCGGCTTGGGAAACCGCGCCGCCGGAGCCGGAAGCGCTGCCCGCCTTTGTGATGCAGGAAAATTATGGCCATAACGGGGTTAGTTTAGCGTTAGCGAAGGGCAAAGGGCGGGGATGGAAATGTAGAGTTGTTGTCTGGATGGCAGAAATGGACACGTCAACGTTCGCATATCTCCTTTTCAAGAATGGCGAAATGGCCTAAGCGGTACAACGCTGTCGGTTTTTGGGTCATTTCGTTGATGAGCTTGCTTCAAAAGATACAAGACTGGGAAGACGGCCGGAACTGGTTTGATCTACCTCAATAAGACGCACAATCAGCACATTGCGGACGAGGCAATTGAGCGCGAACTCAAATGGTTGGAAGAGACGGGGCAGCTTGAACGAAAACAAAAGCAGTACAAGCTTTGCGAGCACGACCCGCCTGAGCAAACGCTTTACGACAAGCTTGAGGGACATCTTGGAAGCGGCGAGTTCCCGAGTAGACACCTTGGCCTGAAAGCTGAGACGTTCGTGTTGCAGAACACGTCGAAGGGCGGCGCTCTAGGCGAAGGCAGGTTAACCCGGCCTGATTTTACGCTAGCGGCGGTCCAGCGGTGGCGTTTCGATCCGTCCTCGACGCTCGACGTTTACAGTTTTGAAGTGAAAAACAGGGCTGGATCGTCGGTCGCCGCCGTTTACGAGGCCTTGGCACATGGCCGCTACGTCAATTACCCCTACTTGGTTTGCCCACGCTCTTGCTTCGATGAAAGCCTAAATCGCGCGTTAAAGAGCACTTGCGAGCGGGAACGCGTTGGGCTCGTCCTATTCGATATCCAGGTTTCCCAGCGAAGAGATTACGGCGTGACGAATGTTGATCTGCACGTTCGAGCGGAACGGCGAGCCCCAGACCCTTCCGAGACAGAAAGTTTTTTAGACAGGCGGCTCAACGAAGAAAACAAGCAACGATTGGAACAGCTTGCGCATGCGGGGCGGGTATGACCGGAAAGATAGTCTCCATCGTCAATCGCAAAGGGGGCGTTGCGAAGACCACGCTAACGCTAGGGCTGGCAGACACGTTTTGCTGCGCTTTGGATCAGCCTTACAAGCCGGAAGAAAAGCGTGTTGTGGTCGTCGACTTGGACCCTCAAGGAAGCTTGACGCGAGCGCTGCTTCACGACCGCTTTGCGCCGGAGAATGACGACCCGCTCAAAAAGGTTCTGGATGCCAAGCTGACACTTGCAGACTTCCTCGAAGCGCGGTTTGACAACAAAAAGGAAGACATAAACAAATATCTTCGACATGGCGTCGGCCCCATAGGTGCGGACTACACCTTGCTAGCAAACGAGGCGCGCGCCTGGAATGTGGAACGCAAAGGGATCAAGAAGCCAGGGCCGGACAAGCTCCAGCAGAGCATGGCAAGGGTGCTTCTCGATTTAGCGAGACAATACAAATACGTGCTTGTCGACTGCCCGCCTGGTCAAACTGTTCTTGCCGAAGCTGCGCTTAAATGTTGCGACCTTATTTTGTGTCCTGTCGTACCCGAATACTTAAGTTTCTGGGGTCTCTCCTCGTTTGACGCATATATAAGAGAGATATTAGAGGAAGCTGGTCGCGACACGGATGCACGTTATGTGCTCATGAAGACTGTTGCCAAGCCACCTAAGCATAATCCTCAGACGAGGATCATTGAAAAAATGATCAACGTTATATCGTTCGAACAACGCGTAACGTTAGAATTGGACCCTTCACGACCTCCGAGCGCGGATGCAGCTCTTGCATTGCCGCTCAACTCACATATCCCTGTTAGGTTGAATGGGGCGCCAAAGCTGAACCAGCGTTGGAACTGGGAAAAAATGTATAAACAGCGCACTCGGGAGAGCTTGGGGCTGATCGCGTTGGGAGTACAGAACCTCTTATCCAAGCAGGAGCAAAACGATGGTCGATAGAGCTTCGTTGATCAAGGTATTGGACCAGGTTATCGAATCCGATGGCACGCAAGCGCTTCGTATTCGCGATGCCATGAACAAAGTCCTCTACGAGGCCATCCCCGCTCTGCCATATCACGCCGTCGAGGGCCTGTCTTCAGGTGCAAAGGCAGACCTGGAGGTCATGATCCAACTGTTCGATCAAAAACGATCGAAGCAGCTTTCCGCCAAGTGGGAGCCAGACCGTAAGCTTGACGGCGACGTGATCGGTCATGTTCATCGAGACTTGCTGCAGCTTCTTCACGGCAAGCGGGAGCCGTATAAGCCGATCAAGGTTTCCCTGGAGGACGCCCGCCAAAATGCCGGGAAATATATCGAACTGATCGAGTACACGGTGCCGACGAAAGACTGCGAAAAACTTCTCAAGGCATGGGATAAGAATTTAAAGCCGTTCCCAAAAGGCAGAAAGGAAATCGTTGGAAGATTGCTCGCGCTTGTAAAGGGCGAGAGCCCAGCAAAGGCACCCGCGCCACCCCCGGCAAAGCGGCCTGCAACGGCAACAAAAGACCAACAAACTGGTGGGAAATCCAAAAAGGGCGTCAACCAAGCGAAAGCGGCCTAGCGTCTCGGAAGCGGAACACCTGAAAATGAGCAATCTCGATGCCCAAAAAGTGTCGGACAGCGTTTTTGACGGCTGGCCTGCTATACGGACAGTATAGTTAACGCGAGCATGGTAAACGGGCGGGGATTTTCTTTTCTCCCCGCCGCAAAAATCGCTTCAAATCGCGAATTCACCTACAAAAGTGGATTCCGCAAAGTCCGTTAAATATAAAGCAAGATCCCGGATTAACCCTATTACGTTGCAAACACCGCAGAATCCGGCGCATCGCAAACGGATTTTTCACGCGTATTATCAATGGCTTGAGTGCCGGTTAAGGTGTTCGTAAGGCGCTATCGCTGATGATAGTGCCATGAAGCAAGTTCACGGAAAGTATGCGGAATTGCCGGAAGGGCGGAACGCAAGGTTAACGGAAGGCCCGTTCGAAGGGTTGCCTTTCGCATTCGCTTCGGCGGCGCGTCGGCGCAGCGGCCGCGGGGTGCGGCGCGCTGCCCGGCCAAGCGTATCGGCGGGACGGAGGCAAGCGCATCCGGCGCTAGAGCTGATAGCGAATCTGATCGCGAATTCACCCGCAAAAGTGGATTCCACAAAGTCCGTTAAATATAAAGCAAGATCCCGGATTAACCCTATTACGGTGCAAAAGCCGCAAAATCCGGCGCATCGCAACCGGATTTTTATTTCGTATTATCAGTGGGTTGAACACAGGTTAAGGCGTTCGTAAGGCGCTTTCCGCGATGATAGCGGCATGAAGCAAGTTCACGGAAAGTATGCGGGATTGCCGGAAGGGCGGAAGAGCAAGGTTAACGGAAGGCTCGTTCGAAGGGTTGCCATCCGCATTCGCTTCGGCGGCGGCATCGGCGCAGCGGCCGCGGGGTGCGGCGCGCTGCCCGGCCAAGCGTATCGGCGGGACGGAGGCAAGCGCATCCGGCGCTAGAGCTGATAGCGGATCTGGTCGCCCCAGAAGCGTTCGAGCTTAACGGAGATTTGATTGAAATGCTTGAGGTCTGGAACGGTGACGCCGCCAACTTTTTCGAGCATGGTAAGCTGCCGTTCGAGGAGCCGGTTGACCATCTCGGAAATGGCTTTGCCCTTGTCGGTGAGCTTCACGCGGACGGAACGCTTATCGGTGCGCGAGCGCTGGTGATGGATATACCCGCTCTCGACGAGCTTCTTGAGGTTGTAAGAAACGTTAGAGCCGAGATAGAGGCCCCGCGTCTTGAGCTCGCCTGCCGTCAGCTCCACGTCTCCGATGTTGAACAGGAGAAGAGCCTGGACGCTGTTGACGTCAGTCCGGCCCACGCGCTCGAATTCATCCTTGATGAGATCGAGAAGCAGGCGATGCAGCCGCTCGATCATCCGTAGGGTGACAAGGTAATTGGATTTGAGGTTTTGGTCGTCTGGTTGGACACGTACGAAATCGGCGATCATGTCACGTAATATCCTCTAGGTTGCGCTTACATCCGGCATACACAACCTAGAATGGAAACATGAATGGCAGATTAATTAACTGCAAGTTTTAGAGAAATATCTCAAGCACTTGCGGCCGCGGTTTGAGCAATTGTTCCGCTTGCACAAACCAAAGCGAGAGGCTTTGCTTTACCCGGTATTAGCTTTCGCCCCTTCCTTCGTCATCCCGGAAACGCCACAGGCGTTATCCGGGATCGTTACAGACGCCGGCGCCCTTTGCGATCCCGGATAGCCGCAAGCGGCTTCCGGGATGACACAGATGGCGGAGCGCCGTTCCGGGATGACGAAAAAGGCTCAGCCGGATTTCGTATCGCCGCGCAGGAACTTGAAGATGGCCGAAAAGTCGAGCGCGCCTCCGCCGTGGCTCGCAAACAGGCCATAGAGCGCGGCGGCTTCGGCCCCAAGCGGCGTGTTCGCGCCCGAATCGCGGCTTGCTTCTTGAGCAAGCTTCAAGTCCTTTAGCATCATGGCCGCTGTGAAGCCTGCTGCGTAATCGCGGTTTGCGGGCGAGGCCGGAACCGGTCCGGGCACGGGGCAATAGCTCGTCAGCGACCAGCACTGGCCCGAAGACTTGGACGCGATATCGAACAGCGTTCGATGATCGAGCCCGAGCTTTTCACCAAGCGCGAAAGCTTCGGACACCCCGATCATGGAGATGCCGAGAATCATGTTGTTGCAGATCTTGGCGGCTTGGCCGTTGCCCGCACCGCCGGCGTGGATCACGGCCTTGCCCATGCAGGCGAGGATCGGCTCGCCTCGCTTGAACGCGGCATCGCTCCCGCCGGCCATGAACGTAAGGGTGCCCGCTTGCGCACCGCCAGTCCCCCCCGAGACCGGCGCGTCGAGCATGTCATGCCCGGCCGCGGACGCCGCTTTGCTGACCGCACGCGCCGATGCGACGTCAATGGTGGAGCAATCGATGAATAGGCACCCGGGCGGCGCGGCGGCGATCAGCCCTTCCGGCCCGAGATAGATGTCGCGGACATGCTGGCCCGCTGGAAGCATGGTAATGACGGCTTCTGCGCCCTTGGCGGCATCGCTTGGCGACGAGGCGGCCACAGCGCCCGCGCCAACGAGTTTGTCCATTGCGGCTTGTGAAAGATCGAAAACCCGTAGCTTATGGCCTGCCTTTATCAAGTTGGCGGCCATTGGCCCGCCCATATTGCCGAGCCCGGCAAAGCCGATTTCTGCCATGCGCGCCTCCCTGGTGCTCGAGCAAGCTTGGCGGCGGGGCTAGGGCGTTGTCAAGCGGGGGAGACCTTTGTGCACATCGGCCGCGATTGCAACCTCTGCCTTCACGGGATGGTGATTGGTCGAATACGCTATGAGATTTATTATTATTGCGCCAATCGGGTTAGGGAGTTCGCAAATGAATATTCGCTTAGTAAAAAGAACCGCGGCCGCCCTATCTGCATTGGGGGTTTTGTGGCTCGGTTATGCGCCTGCGGCCAACGCCGAATGGGTGCGTTGTGCCACGGAGCATGGCTACTGCGCGACGCCCTATTCGACCATGGTGCGGTACGGCGCACGCGGCCTATATGCCCGGCTGCATACCAGAGGAGGGGGCATCCCCTGTAACAACGAGGTATTCGGCGATCCGCTCGTCGGCATCGTGAAACATTGTGAGTTCTGGGCCAACGATTAGGCGAACCACCTCCGGTTTAAGAGCTTACTCGGGCAGTAAAGCGAAGTTGCCCTTCGGGATCGCGGCCAGCGTCTGCGGCGAAATGCCGAGATGCTGCATGACGAGTTCGGGCGGAATATGGGTTATCCACTCATTGAGAGAGATGTCCTGATAACGCGGCGCCTTGAACATCTCAATGAACACGAGGTCGCTATCGCCCGTGTTCTCGACATAATGGCCGAGGGTCTTCGGCACATAGCCCACATCGCCCGCGGCAAAGTCCGCCGTATTAGCCTGCGCCTTGTTGTAGAACAGCGTCATGCGGCCCTTCCCCGCGATATAATATTGCCATTCGTCCGCATTCGGATGCCAGTGCAACTCGCGCAAGCCCCCCGGCTTAAGGGTGACATGGGCCATGGCGATGTTCGCGGAAGCGGGAAAGATGGTCGAGTCCACGATGCGAACCTCCCCCATGCGAACCCGCTTCTGAGGCTTCATCCGCATCATTTGGAAGTCGAATGCCCTATTGGGGAGACGCCCTGTACCCGCCGCGGCCTGCCGGTCCTGTTCGAGCGGCCCTGGAACCGGAGCTTGAAAGATGTAGCGTCCATCGGGCGGGACCTTCTTGAGAGGCGCAAGTGCCGCTTCGGGCACGTTCCAGTTCTTGGCCAGGACATCCGGCGGCGTATGAATCAGCCAATCCGAAACCAGCGTCGTGTTCTCCTCGGAGAAAGTCCCATCGTCGAAGACCAGCATGAACTCGCAGCCGTCCGGCCCGAGACCTTGAAGCGAATGCGGAATTCCCCTTGGAAAATACCAAAGGTCACCGGCGGAGACATCCTGCACGTAAACGGAGCCGTCCAAATCGATGGCGGTCAGCCGGCAGTTGCCGTCGAGCATCAGCGCCCATTCGTCCGCCGCGTGCCAGTGCAATTCCCGCACGCCGCCCGCCGTAAGCCGCATATTGACGCCGGCCATCTCAACCGAGGTTGGGAATGTCTCCACGTTGACTTGCCGCGACCAGCCGCCTTCCTGCACACGCCTATGCGCGAGCGAGAAGGAGTTCCAAAAAGGCGGCAGCAGGCCGTGGTCGGTCTTGGGCGGCATGAACTCGTCGCGGCTGGCAGACCTCAATGCTGCGTTCTCTGGGCCAGGATCGGTTGCGCTTGCATTTCGGCCAGACATTCGATTACTCCACTTTGTTTGGCGGAGTTGAAGTCCAGTCCAGCGCAGTTTGTTCCTACGGCGAAGCTAGCCGTTAAGCGGGGGCACCCAATAATCGATGAGCTTAAGATCGCCGCCGGGCAACGGCTCAAACAGCGATTGAACGAAGGCATCGCTTACCTCGCTCAAAGAGGCCGGCTGCCATTTGGGCGACTGGTCCTTATCGACGATGACGGCGCGAATGCCTTCGGAAAAGTTGTGCATCCGGATGAGGCGCGTTGCCAGCCGGTATTCAACGATCAGCGCTTCCTTGAGGGTTCGATAATGCTGGCCGCGCCGCAACTGCTCAAAAGTGACTTTGAGAGCAAGCGGCGACTTTTTCGAAAGCGCGGCGAGCGTTTCCTGCGCGAAGTCCTGCCAGGCCCCCCGTTCGTTTTCCAGCCGCTTCAAAACATCTTCCAGCGAAGGCGCGGAGAAAATCCGGCCAATCGGTTCGCTGTGCTTTTCAAGATAGCTTTCGCCCGGAGGCTCATGCAGGCCGTCGAGGATTGGATCGATGGGTTCCCCTTCGATCACCGCTGCTTTAACCGTTTCGAACTTCGCCTCGGGAATGCAATGCGTTACCGCGCCGGCATAATAGGCATCGGCACGACCGCAGATGCGGCCGGTAAGCCCTAGATACATGCCCGCCATTCCTGGCATGCGCGGCAGAAACCACCCGCCGCCGATATCGGGAAAGAAGCCGATCCCGGTTTCGGGCATCGCGAACGCCATCTTCTCCCCCGCGACGCGATGCGTACCGAAGATGCTGATGCCTACCCCGCCGCCCATGGCGATGCCGTTCATCAGTGCGATATGCCTCCTTCTCAAGCATTGCAGCGACCAGTTGTGCTGATATTCCACGGCATAAAAGCGGTCCGCTTGCGGAAGATCGTTCCGAATCCAATCGCGGATTGTGCGTATATCTCCGCCTGCGCTAAAGGCTTTGCCCTCCGCTTCCATCAAGATCGCGTAAATATGCGGGTCCCTGGCGAAGCGGTGACACAGGGCTTCGAGCTCGCGGATCATCTCGAATGTGACCGCGTTCAGAGCTTTGGGCCTGCTGAGTCGCACAATCGCCGCGCGGCCCTCTATGGCGGTGACGATGTCGTTGCCGGCTTGGTCCATGGTTTTTTCCGGTGTGCCGAGAGAGACGCTCAGTCTGTCTCTCCGCTATTGAGCGATTTATAGACTGCAATGTCCGAAGGCGAAAAAAGCCGGGCCTTTATCCGGTTCAGGACCGGCAAGGGCACTTTCCGGAAAAGGCGGATTTGGTCAAGTCCGCACTCGGGGCCAGAATTCTCGAAGATTAGATAAATCGGCCGGGGATTGAGCCTCAGCGACGCCGACAGGTGGCTGAGCACAACGCCAAGATGCCCCGCGCCAAGGCTTTCGGGGAAAAACAGCACGGCGGGCTGCAAAGGAATGGAGATGCCGTCGCGGTCGCCGCGCAACGCGCGCACATCCCGGCACTTCATGTAGGAGCGCGAATATTGAGCGAGGTTCATCTCAAGAACCGCGCAACTCTCGCTATCCGGGGCGTAGCCAGTGGCGTGTTCGAAGTTGCGGGCCGCCGCGAGCAAAAGGGTGCGGCCGTTCTCTGCGCGGAAATCCGCGAACGCATATCGTTTCAAGTCCGCGGGCAAGGCGGAGAGCGCCCAATCGAAAGCCAATCGCGGAATGGGGCCCCGGTAACAGAATCTCTTCCGCCCGTCCGTCCCCGTTTCCATCCCTGAATGGGGCCCCGGCGTCTTGATAAAAAGAAGCCGCTCGATCCGGCGGTCGAACGCGTGGCGATGCAGCAGGCTCAGAGCCGCCAAATAGCGGCAATGCCAATCCCGGGGACGAAGCCCGGCGCGCAACCGGCGAATGGCCCCTGCAAAGATCCCTGCGGCAGCGGCGAAGTGCATGAGGTGGCCAGGCGGTTGTCCAGTGCCGGCGGCAACCGGCGGAATGCCGGCCAAGGGTTGCGCTTTGTCTTCAACCGTGGATGGAAGCAGCGGTTCGGCCTGCGAGCGCTCCTGGGCCGCACTGAGCTCTGCGATGAGCCGGTCCGGCAACACTGTCCCAGGCACTTCGGCTGCTCCGTGCACCTCATGCCCGGGTGGTGTTGGCCTGCCAACCCGCATCGCCTGCTCGATCAGGCTGGCAAGTTCTTCCGGCAGCGGCAAAACCGCTTTCTTTTCCAGCTCTTTCTCTAGAATGGCACGGCCCGGCCAATCGTCGCTGCGAGGCCGCTTTTCCGGGGAGCCTTCGTTGTTCATTCTGCCTTCGCAAACTAGGACGCGAGCTTCAATTTCTATTTTGTAGCGCCATGCCATACTCGGCAATCGGCTGTGGCTATTTTACGTCGCGTCAACCTTTCCATGTCAAAGTTCAAGGTGGTTGGGGCGTAATTGTATGTTGTAAGGGAGGCCGCGTATCATGGCAAATTATGGACAGCTTTCCAGTCAACAGCGCGACGCGATTCATAAGGCGCTGCCGCGTCTTTATAAATTCGCGCTTGTGCTGACGGCAAATGAAGAACTTGCGCGCGGGCTTCTCCGCGGAACGGTCAAGGCTATGAACACGCGCAGCGAGTGGCGGGAAGAGGATACATACCGCCTCACGATCGCATTCCGCCGCATGTACGCGCTCTGGTCGGCGAAAATGGACGAAGGCACCGGCATTCAACGGAAGTGCCCGCCGGACCCGCGCCTCTTTGCGAGCGCTTTCACCAAGGGACCTCTGGCCGGAAACCTTCAGTTCGGCAAGTTCATTGCCAACCTGGCGCCGGCTCAAAGGGGTGCGCTCTATCTCGTATACGGAGAAGGAGCCTCTTACGACGAAGCGGCCGAAATCACCGCGCTCAATATGCTTGCCCTGATGAAGCTCCTTGCGCGCGGCCACCTCGCCATGACGCATTGGCTCGATCAGCGCGGGCTTGCCGAGGATGGAAAGCGCTTTGAGCTCAATCCCTACTTAGAGCAAGAGCGGGCGGCATGACCCATCTCAGCGATGAGTTCCTGCTCGCGTATCTCGACGGTCAGCTTGAGAAGGCGCAGACCGCGGAGGTTTCGCAACTTGCAGGCACAAACCCGGAAGTATCGCGCCGCGTGGCGCGCCTGAGAAGGACTCAGGCGCAGCTTATGGAAACGCTAGGCGGCTTTGCCCGCGAAGAGATCGAGGTGCCGCGCAGCGCGCTTCAGCTCGAAACCGGCGATGTTCCGGCCAGGACAACATCCCCGGTTTCCGCTAAAGCCGTAGATGCCGGGCATAAGAAACCCGGCCCCGCAAAGCAGGCTCTGCTTGTTGCCGTGGTCTTTGCGAGCGGCCTTCTTGGCGGATATTGGGGTGCATCGCTCATTCCCCAGCAGGCGCCCCTGCCTCCAAAGATTGCGGACAGGCCGCCCGCGGCGCTCTTCACCCCCGCGACCTGGTCGGCAGATATCGCGAAGTTTCACAGCTTTTTCCCCAGGGAGATGCTGACGCACCCGGAGGCGAACAGAAATCCGGAGTTCATTCGCTTCGAGCTCTCAAAGGTCTCCGCAAAAGCGCTGACGCCCCCCGATTTCAGCCATCAGGGCTACACGCTTCTCTGCGGGCAATCTCTCAAATATAACCAAGACAACATGATGCAGCTCACCTATTCGTCCAAGACAGAGCCGCCTTTGACCCTCTATGTGCTTCCTGCGGACGGATATTCGGACAGCCCCGTAAACGCGCAATCGTACGGCTCCTATAAGGCGGTGAGCTGGGTGTCGGACCGCGTCCGCTTTTTGCTGACCGCGGAAAAGAACGAAGAAGACCTCAAGGTGCTGGCGGTCATTGCGCAAAGCCAGATGCCGAGAAAGCCGTAAGACGCTTACAGGCATCGCCGGCTTTGCCAACGGATGGCGCTCCGAAGCGAGCTTAGCCGGACGGTTTCTGCAGACCTTTCCAACTTCTTAGCGAAACCTTAAATTCCGGCCCGTTTTTAACGGTTTGCCAAGCTTACCCCGGTGACAAAAAGATAATTAACAGATTCCCAGGAATCCACTTTTGCGGGTGAAAACGCGATAAAAACGGGCGTTTGCGAAAAAATGGCATTTACTCCCCCCGCGTTTACCATCCCGGTTTTAACCACGAGATGGGGCTACGAAATAGGCCGGGATCTACGCAATGAGCATAGCGGCCCAGTTGCCAACAGCGGCCGGAAAAGGTACTCCATTTGGGGTCGAGACCGGGCATGAGCCCGACATCGGGGCATGGCTGCTTAACCCCTAGCACCGGCCCCACCCAAGCGAAGTGGCGAGATGTATGAATGTAAAGCTGGGGCCAGACAAACACGCTTGGATTTAAAGCTATTACCCAACGATCATCCGACCGATCTCCCTAATAGTAGCCGCAGGAACCGCAAGCGCCTCTACATCTTGGGACTTAATCCAAGCTCGTGCTTCCCCTTGCGACATGTTCGCGCGACGTGCCAGTCCTGACAATTTTCCTGCCGTAAACCGCGACAGGCCTAATCCCATGAAACTAATCATGGTCGGCGAAGATGCCCCAACTTCAAGGTACATCGGCACCGCAGGGATTGAGGGTACCAGCTCACTCATCCCCTTGTTTCTTAGAAGAAGCTCCAGAACGGCATTGTAGCATGAGAACAAACGAACATATTTAAAGCGCAAACCGCTCTCTATATCCGTCAGTGTATTTCTTATAACCGTTGCAATATTTGGTGATTGGCCTTGCTTTATTTTATACTCCAAGCTTGCGTCTATAATTCGAGGCAGCGGATCGCCCTTCATCCACCTGAGCGCAATTTGGGCATAATACCGATCTGAGTTATCGCTAGTCGAATATTTCAAGATTGCGCCGTGGCAGCGGCGGATCGCTGCGAGATACGAGTTGTACGCCTGCGGGTCACGCGGATGTTTTGGAATGATGTAGGCGGGGCCTCTACGGCTTAGGCTTGCATCCAGACGCTCGTACAATGATTGCTGACGATGGATCGATACCGTCGGCGATGCAAGCAATGTGTCCTTTGTTATATCCGTCGCTGTCACCGATTGCGAAACTGCTGTCTCAATTTCAGCTGCTTTCTGGCTCGTGCTGCTTATTCCCACCTTCTCCAGAGTTGCCGAAAGGCGGCCCTCAAGGTGGTCTCGAACAAGCTTTACGAAGGTGTTCTCAAGCTCATCCGGCTTTTCTCTATCAGGAATGATGTTAGGATTATTCATATATGCGATCAACTCATCCGTTCGGCGCACTATATGTTCTTCAATTGAAGGTATAACCTCCTTTTCTTTCGGTCCTGCCATAGGGTCTGATGGCCAGGTGCCGTAGTCGATCAGAAAAATATTACCCGAGAATTCCTTGCCTAAGCGGCCTGCCCGTCCAGCTAGGTTCCAAAAGTCGTTTGAAGATATTGGTTGACCTTTCCCTCGTTCAGGATTGTGCAAAAACAAATTCTGGGCAGGCAAATTCACTCCATACAGCAGCGTGCTTGTGGTAACCAGGTATCTAAGTAAACCGTCCGAAAATGCATCCTCTATTGCCTTTCGAACGAGAGCGGGCATACGCCCGTAATGATAACCGACGCGCTTAAGCACCGATTGAGCTAGCAGATATTTCTCGTGTACCGCATCCTTAATGAAGTTTGACAGCTCTTTCAAATCGTCTGAGGACGCTTCATCCGTGTCAGCCAAGCCAAACGCGATCTCTTCGCTTTCCCACGCTCCCAAAGCATATATCAAGCTTTGCCCGTCTTTGCCTAAGCCTAACGCCACATTGACGAGCTTACTCTTGTGGTCGATCATGGGCTGATCGAAGTCTAGAAGGCCTATTTCAATCTTGTTACCTTCTGCAAAAAGCGACAGCCGAGCTTTAGAGGTTTGGATTTCGTCAACATCGACGAAGATGATGTTCTGTACGACCGATGCCTCTTCAGTTTTAACTGTTTTTTGGTCTCTGCCGAATACTCTAGCGAAACTGCCTGGATCTGTAAGGTTTGGCCCCGCGAATAGTAGTTGCATCTGATCGTTGCGAGTAATCGCCTCGTCAATAACTGACGACAGCAGAACGCCTCGCGGTCCCTCACCGATACTCTGAGCTTCGTCAACCAGCATTAGGTCAAAGCCCAGTTGTGGATGGGCACTTTGCAGAAGCTGAAGACGCTCTTGCGTAACGACGTAGACGCCTCGAACCGGAAGCTCGGCACTTTTTGGAATCGGAGTCGTCACTAGCTCGCCGTCCATGTCCTGAGCGGAAAGCCAACCTGCGACATCATCCGAGACCTGATTTATCAGTGCGCGCGTTGGCACCACGAAGACCATGTTTTTCGCAGCTCTTTGCGAGAAGAGCTTTTTGGCATAGGCTTGCAAAACGAATGACTTTCCGGCCGATGTCGGAGCTGAAACGCCAAGTGTTAGATTGTGCTCAAGCTGGCTCCAGAGTTCGAATTGGAAATCGGTGAGCGCGACTTTCTGTCCGCTCAGGATGACTGTATTTCGTGAATTGCGCTCATAGGTTTCGGCCAGCGCGCGGATTGGTAAAGCGTCCTCTGAAACGCCGAAGCGTCTTTTGGCAAACGCTAGAGCGGGAAAGTTCCCAATTCGGCTAAGCACCAAGAGTAAAAGTTGCCTGGCGCCTGTGAGTTCTGGAGTCTCTATCTCAGCTGCTGCTGTCGCGATCTTGTATGCGGCCTCGCGAAACTCTAAGCGTTTCGACGCGGCCAAAATGGTCGCGCTCTTCAGCAGGCGAATGAGGGCCTCTTCGGAGAAAGGTCTGGGTTCGCTTGCTATGTATTTTCGGTGCAGCATATGCTCGCGAAGCGCCGCGATGTCCGCGTGGAAGGCTACATAGCTCCAAATTCTTGCAGATAGCTCCTCGATCATTTGGGCCACCCAATTTTTTCTTGAAATTTGTCGCGTAGCCCCTGTACCGACGGAACTGGAAGTAGAAAGAATTCGAAACGCTTTAAACCCAGCCCAGCTGTGGTCACCTTACCTTGGATTTGGGCGATAAATTTCGCCACGGCGGCGTTCACTTCGCTGACGAAAGCTTTCTCGATCTCCTCCTCCGATGGTCCTGCAGCAGCAGACGTTTGGCCATATATGAGGAGGCACGAGAATACAGTAACTCTATTTAGGGACTCATTAGAGTATGGGTCTAGGTACTTCATTAAAGCTTGTTGCGCTTCTGCGGACATGCCAGACAGGTCTGGATACGCAGCAATCAATTCGATCTCGCGCTTCTCGTGAGCTTCTGCTACAAACTTCTTGATTGATTGGAGCGCGCTTTCTAGGGATCTTGATAGCGTTGGGAACGCCTTAGAACTCCCCCCAGTACAGGTAGAGCTTTTTCTTAGTCTCATCGAAACGAGCGTGAATGCCATCCGTACCGTGCACAGGCATGTTGGCATTTGTCTTAAGATACATTTTTGAGACGATTTGGGGTGCTTTGAGGACCCACTCATTGAGGATGTAGAGGACGATTTCGCCCGCTTCACCGGATCGAGAGCTTCCTTTTTGAGCTTTGATGAACAGCGCCTTCGCACGCTCCGATAACGCCGTAAAAATGCGTCCCGCTTTTACGTGATCGCCGTCGGTGAGCGCCTTTTGGGCCTCGAATATGTCGGCTCTAGGAAGGCAAAAGGGAATGACATGCTCCGATAACATGTCGACGAACTCGTCCACTGTAGGCTCGCCTCCCCGAAAGGACGGGTAGCTACACCTGACCTCAATTCGTTCTCCGCATGCCGTGCAGTCGTAATCGAGATGCCGGATTCTTGAGGATAGGTGACTAAAATCGCCCAACAGCAGCGAAAGTTGCTGCCCTAACTCCATGCTTCCCCCTGGTGCCAGCATCGAGCATTTTTAATAGAATCGCGTTTCCGTAAAGTTACATCATATTATCAAAAAGTGCACGACACACGCGCTTTGGCCTAACAGACCGTGCTCCCGCTTCCCTCCTAGCAAGAGACCTTGCTAAGGAGCGAGATCTCCGTTTCCGCGCAGCTGGAAGACTATGTGGCCGAGGACAATCCGGTCCGGGTATCGATTTCTTCGTGGATCAGCTTGACCTCGCCAAGCTTGGTTTTAGCGGGGTCAACCGAAGGAAACCGGAAGGCCAGCTACCACCCGCGGTGATGCTGAAGGTCTACGTTTACGGCTACGTCAACCGCGTTCGTCGAGCCGGCGGCTTGAGCGGGAATGCCAGCGCAATGTGGAGGCGATGTGGCTGACGGGCTGCCTGGCTCCGGACTTCAAAACCATCGCCGATTTCCGCAAAGACAATGGCGCAGCCATCCGCAAAGTTTGCCGCGAGTTCGTCGTGGTGTGCGGGCGGGTGGGACTGCTCACCGCCTCAACGGTTGCCATCGACGGCAGCAAATTCAAAGCGGTCAACTCGCGCGACCGGAACTTCACGCAAAGCCAAGGTGGCCAAGCGGCTGGAACAGATCGAGGCGAGTATCGAGCGCTATCTGTCCGAGCTTGAAACCGCGGACCGCCAGCCCTCGACGCCAGAAATCAAGCGCACCCGGCTCAAGGATAAAGTTGGCAGGCTGAAACAAGAAATCGAGCGCATGAAAGCGATCGAAGCGCAGCTTGAGAAGGCGGAAGACACGCAAATTTCGCTCACCGATCCCGACGCGCGCTCCATGCAGGGAACGGGCAAAGCGACCGGAACCGTTGGCTATAACGTACAGAGCGCCGTGGAGACGGAGAACCATCTCATTGTAGCGCATGAAGTCACCAACGCTGTCAATGACCGCCACCAGCTCTGCCAGCATGGCTCAGCAAGCCAAGGAGGCTCTTGGCGCCGGAGCCATCGAGGCGCTTGCCGATCGCGGCTATTACGATGGCAAGGAAATTCTGGCTTGCGGGGAAGCTGGCGTGACGGCGTATGTGCCAAGGTTTTCAACCTCGGGCGCCAAGGCCGAAGGGCGTTTCGGCAAGCAGGATTTTATCTACAAGGCGGACGAGGATGTCTATCTTTGCCCCGCTGGCGAGCGCTTGACCTATCGTTGCAGCAACGAAGAAGACGGCAAAACCTTGCGGCGTTACTGGACAACGGCTTGTGCAGCCTGTCCGCTAAAGGAGAAATGCACAACGGGTAAAGAGCGACGTATAAAGCGCTGGGAGCACGAGGCCGTTCTGGAGGCCGCCCAGGAGCGGCTGGACCGGAAACCGGATATTATGACTGTGCGGCGCAGCACAGCGGAGCACCCATTCGGGACCCTCAAGCTCTGGATGGGTCCGGCGCACTTCCTGATGAAAACGCTGCACAACGTGAAGACAGAGATGTCGCTCCACGTGCTCTCCTACAACATGAAACGTGCCATGAACATCCTCGGCGTGCCTGGATTGCTGCAAGCGATGCAGGCCTGCGCCTAAAAAAGGGGCCTACTGTTCATTTATGCTTGCACAGCAGCTCTCAAATAGCCTCTGTCCGCAATTTTCTGCATATAAGAGCGCGATTCCGGCGGGGACAATCCGGCTGCACGCCATGTGCCGCATCCCGCTAGTCCAAAACGCCGTTTTCACACAGCCTCGGCCCAGAGCACCATTTAGCTGCGCGCCGTCGAACCCGGACTAAGCGGACAAACTCGGCGTCCGCTGCACCCTCAATAGCGTTCTATGGTTCAACAAGTTCGAACTTCGGCATCCGGCCTGTCGCGTTGGTTTCTGGCGTGCCAAGCAGGCAAATTTGCAGGCGCAGCCGCTTTACAGCAGCGGAATCCGCGCTGGCGGTGCGTTATCAGCGGTGAGTTGTCTTGTCCGCTTGACATCCCCCGCTCCCCGTGGCCCTTTTTCGCGGGGGATTAAATCAAAGAACAAGGAGAGGTCATATGGCGTTCAAAATTGGTATCAATGGGTTTGGCCGTATCGGCCGGTTGGTCTTTCGCGCGGCGGTGGAAAATCCAAATATCGAGCTCGTCGGCGTGAACGACATCGTGCCCCCCGACAATCTCGCTTATCTTTTGAAGTATGACACGATCCATGGCCGGTTCGCCGGCAAGGTCGAGGCCAAAGAAGACGGCTTCGTCGTGAACGGCAAGCACGTGCCATGTTACTCGATCAGGAACCCGGCCGAGCTTCCTTGGGGGAAGAACGGCGCGGATTATGTAATCGAGTCGACCGGCATATTCACCGATTACGCCGGCGCAGAAGCGCATCTCAAGGCCGGCGCGAAGCGGGTGGTTATCTCGGCGCCGACCAAAGAGCCGGAAAAGGTTCCGACGCTCTTGATGGGCGTGAACCACACGAAGTTCGACGCCGCCAAGGACAAGATCGTTTCCAACGCAAGCTGCACGACGAATTGCCTGGCGCCGGTTGCAAAAGTCATCAACGACAATTTCGGCCTGGCCGAAGGGCTGATGACGACGATCCACGCGGCAACCGCGACGCAGCCGACGCAGGATGGCCCGAGCAAGAAGGACTGGCGCGGCGGCCGCAACGCCTACATGAACATCATCCCCTCCAGCACCGGCGCCGCCAAGGCGGTTGGTCTGGTTCTGCCCGAGCTGAAAGGCAAGCTGACCGGCATGTCGTTCCGCGTTCCGACGGCGGACGTTTCGGTCGTCGATCTCACCTTCAAAACCGCAAAGGCCACGAGCTACAAGGAAATTTGCGCCAAGATGAAGGAAGCGAGCGAAGGCGCGATGAAGGGCGTTCTCGGCTACACAGACGAGGAAGTCGTCAGCAGCGACTTCATCCACGATGCGCACAGCAGCATCTTCGACGCCGGGGCCGGCATCGAGCTGAATGCGAACTTTTTCAAGGTCGTGAGCTGGTACGACAACGAATGGGGCTACAGCATGCGGGTCCTCGATCTGGTCGCGCATATGGCGGAGAAGGATGGGCTGTTAAAGTAAGTTCACACCATCCGGGAAGTCTGTTAGCCAAATAAATATCCACTATCCTAACAGAGTGAATTAACTGACCCTGGCTCTTCCACGAGTAGAGCAAGGGTCTTTTTGCTTTGCCGGCTGCGAGCTTCTGATTTTGCTTGCAGCCGTTTCGCAAGCGCGGGACGCGGCGGTCGCGCCAAATGCTGCTTAGCCGGCGGCTAAGCCGGACGCTTGACCTTCGCCTTCCCCTTCCCCGGCTGAGACGCGCGCTCGATATCCGCGCCCGAGAGGCTGAGCGCCTTTTTTGCCTCCTTCAAAAGACCGGAATCGATCGGACGCGGCTCCAGGACCACATCTTGGCCAAGGCGGTCCGCGAGGATGCGAAAAGCGGCGATCCGGCCATAGGGTTTGTTGTTCGCTGGGATCAAGTGCCAAGGCGCGTGTCCCGTCGAGGTTTCCTCTATCATGTCCTCGATCGCGGCCTCGTAATCGGCCCAGCGCGCGCGATTCCTGAAATCCTCATAAGACAGCTTCCAGCGCTTCACGGGATTGAAGAGCCGGTCGCGGAAGCGGCGTTCCTGTTCGTCCGGTGTGATGTGCAGGAATAACTTCACGAGGCGCACTCCTGAATCGATCAGCAAAAGTTCGAATTCGTTGATCTCCCTGTAAGCGCGCCGCCATTCCTTTTTGGTCGCGAGGCCTTCGACGCGTTCCACCAATACCCGGCCATACCAGGACCTGTCGAAGGCGGTGATTTGCCTTTTGGCGGGTAGCCGGTGCCAGAAGCGCTGGAGATAGTGCTGGGCGCGTTCGTGCACGTCGGGCGCGGCGATCGGATGGACCTTGAAACTTCGCGGATCGAGGGCCCAGCCGAGCCGCCTGACGATGCCGCCCTTGCCCGCGGTATCCCACCCCTCAAGGACGATAAGCGCCCGGTCTCCAGTGCCGAGATAGGCTTGCTGGATGAGTTGAAGTACTTCCTGAAGCGAGCTCAGCCGCCGCTCATAGTCTGCGAACTCCATGGTTGGATGTTCGGCCATATCCGCAAGCCGCGGCCGGCCCCGGGCCACGAAGTTTTCCGGTTTCATGTTCTGGAGCATCGTCCCATCCCGGCTGGCTTCGCCTCAGGCGCCTCTCACGGCCAGAAAATAATAAGCTGCGGCTGCAATCGCGGCGGCGGCGGCCATGGCCCAAATCCACCAGGGAACGCCTGCCTTTGCGGCCGCAGAGGGTACTCGAATGCCCTCGGGGCTCGTTACAACCTCTCCGAACCGCGTGAAGAACTGGCCAGCGAGCAAGTTGGCGGTGCCCTGTATGAGCCGGGACCCGAGCTGGGCGAATTTGCCTGTGACGTCCGCATCGACGTCATAGGTGAGCTTCGTGCCCTCTCCGTCCGGGGTGAGCCGCACGCGCGCGCTTCCCTTCGCGGCGCCCATGCTGCCCGCAGACCCGCGCCCCGATAGAGTGTAGCCATGCGGCGGATCGAGATCGGAGAGCTGAACGTCGCCGTTAAACAACGCCTTGATCGGTCCAATCTTCGTTTCAATCGTTGCCTTGAAAGCGTGCTCGCCCGCCCGTTCCAGGCTCTTGCAGCCGGGAATGGATTGGCGCAGCACTTCGGGGTCGTTCAACGCCTGCCAGACCCTCAATGGCGTGGCGGGGATAGTCTGCTCGCCTGTAATCTTCATTGCGCGTTGCCTCCATCTTATTCGCCGCCGGATTGGGCCCTCTTCGAATGAGGCGAGATCTTCCGGCGTGCCGGCATCGATTATGAAGCGATCGTGCCCCGCTTCATATTGTTCAATAAGGCAAGGATTATTGCCGATGAGTGCGCGCCATGAGCGTGCACAGCCGATGGCTATCCCCTGGAAATCTTCAAACATATGAATTAAGTTATATGAGACTTCTCCTGCCGGGCGCCGCCCGGGCAGGCGGGTACGATCAGAATTGCTTGAATAAGGGAAGAAATCGGCATGTCATACGAATTCGAGGGGAAGACGATCGAGGCCACGCCTACGGGCTATCTGGTAAACCAAGACGATTGGAGCAAAGGGCTTGCTGAGCATATCGCCGGTCTTGAGCAGATCGCCTTAACCGAACGGCATTGGGATCTTATCGGCTATCTTCGCGACGAGTATTTCAACAACAATCAAAACACGCCGAATACGCGCACAATCTTGAAGGCGATGACCGAGAAGTGGCATGAAAAGATCGATCAGAAAACGCTCTACGATCTGTTTCCACTCGACCCATCGAAACAAGGCGGGCGCATAGCCGGCCTTCCTGAAAGCCGCCGCAAGGGCGGTTACTAGGTTATCGGGTGGCCATCCCGGAATGGCGCCGATGCCGTACCGGGGGCGGTCCGCCGTTGGAGCTAATGCCTGTTTGCAAGGATTTCCTCGACCCGGTGCGCGATAGATTTCGGCTGCATGATTTCGCATGCGCCCCCGGACTCTATCAAAGCTTTAGGCATTCCGAATACGGTGCAACTAGCGCTGTCTTGCGCAATCGTCCAAGCGCCGGCATCTCTTAGCCTTGCGAATTCTCTGGCGCCATCGCGGCCGAGTCCCGTGAGCATGATCGCCAGCATGTTCTTCCCGTAGACCTCGAAAGCGCTCGACGCCAAAATGCCGGCGCTCGGCTGATAGGCACTTTCGCCAAAATCGGGAGAGACGGAGAGCCCGCCCTCACTTACTCTCAGCTGCATGCCGCCCGGCCCGATGTAGACGGTTCCGTTTTCGATCAAATCGCCGTCCTTCGCCTCGGCCACATGGTGCCCGCTTAGGCCGCTGAGCCGCTGGGCTAATGCCGCGGTGAAAGGTGCAGGCATGTGTTGGGCTATGAAAACCGGCACGGGCAAGGGCGGCGCCAGATTCATGAAAAGCTCCGTCAGGGCTTGAGGCCCGCCGGTGCTGCTGCCGATCACGATGGCTTTGGCGCGGAAACCCTTGGGCAAAGCGGGCCGGACGATTGGGGACCCTGCATTCGATGGGCCTTGCGCCAGTGCCCGGCCACGCCTTTGACGCACGAGTGCCGCCGCCAATAGCTTCTCGTGCAGCGAAGCCATGCCTTGCGCCTTGGGTATGAAGTCGATGGCCCCTAAGGCCAAAGCATCGAGCGTAGTCTGGGTGCCGGCTTCGGTCGCGGCGCTAATCATTATCACCCCCGCGTCCGATTTCATGGAGAGATGCCGTAAGGTTTCCAGGCCGTCCTGCACCGGCATCTCAACGTCGAGCGTGATGACATCCGGCTTAAGTTCCAGCGCCAGTTGAACGCCTTCCTCCCCGTTGCAGGCTGTACCGGCGACAACAAAACGTGCATCGGCGGCGATCTCGCGCGACAGCGCCTTTCGCATGAAAGCTGAGTCGTCAACCACAAGAACCCGGATCGGATCGGTCATTGAGACTCCGTTGAACAGGCAGAACAGCCGCAGCTTTCATTGAGATGCTTTTGCCAAGCTTACCATCAGGATTTGTTGCAGGTTGAGCAGGCCCTTAAGGCAGCTCAATCGACCGGGCGGAAGGACTGACGAGTTCGGCGCAAGTCGAATCGCATTGTTCTTCGAAAGTATTTGCTGCCGCTGGTCTAGGATATGATTGAAATCAATGTCTCAGCTACGCCCCCGAGAAAGCTCAAGGGCATCGAAAAAGCCGCGGCCCTGCTTCTGGCGGTGGGAAAGGAGAACGCTTCGCGGATCATCGCGCATCTAGGCGAAGAAGAAATCCGTGCGATTGCGCGCTCGGCATCCGATCTTGGTTCCATTTCAGGAACAGTGATTGAAGATATCGCGAGCGAGTTCATGGCCCAGGTGACAACCGATGGCGGCATTAGGGCTTCAACGGATCAGGTCAAAGAACTCCTCGAGAAGACGCTGCCAACAGAGCAGGTCAAGCAGATCATGTCCGATGTACGCGCGAGAATGAACGAGGCCGTGTGGCCGCGATTGGCGGAAACACCCGCACAAGTTCTTTCGCAATTTCTGAACAAGGAGCATCCACAAGTAATTACATTCGTCCTGTCGAAGGTTCCGACTTCGCTTTCAGCGGAGGTGGTTGCCCTTCTTGCAAGCGCCCTGCGAAATGAAGTGATGCGGAGGATGCTCACAAACAGGCTTGTCACCCAACATGCCCTGCGTCTTTTAGAGCAAGTCCTCCGGGACGAGCTCTTGCTTAAGGTCGCAAGAACAAGCGGTCAGGACGCGCATGCACGGATCGCGAAAATAATAAACAAGCTCGACCGGCGCGACATGGAAGAAGTCCTGGGAAGCTTGCATGCCAGCCGCCCGAAAGCAGCCCAGATCGTCCGCAGCCTGCTATTCACATTCGATGACATCGCCAGGCTTCCCGTTAAGACCAGAACGGCTCTCATGGAAAACATACAAGACGAACTTCTTATCCTCGCACTTAACGGTGCGGAGCAGGCATTCAAAGACCTCATTCTGTCGTCTGTGCCCTCGCGAACGCGAAGGGTGATCGAGCAAGAGCTGGCCCTGGCCGCTCCTTTGAGCGCGAAGGACGTTGAAAGGGCACGTCGCGAAGTTTCAAACATAGCTTTACAACTGGCCGAACAGGGTGCAATCGATTTAGCTTTTGCGGGTGCTGACGAATAATTCTGGGGTATTCATGGCCACCATCTCAACCGAATCTGAAACTGTTTCCATTGGCGATAGGCTGAGGGCCATCGCAAAGCTATCTATCGACAAGTTGCCCGTACTAAATACCGTTTTCGAGCGAATGGCATCGGGCTGCGTCGAAGGATTTCGCGATTTTTGCTCGCCCCCATTCAGCGCATTCGTCAACCAAATCGTCTCGGGAGATTCCTGGGACTTGCTGGAATCTTTATCCGATAGTGTCGCTGTTGTCTTTTATTGCCGCGAGTGGGACACCCGTATTGTCGTGGGACTCGAAAGGCGGCTCATCTTCGCAATCGTCGAAGCCATGTTTGGCGGAGAGGGCACCGATCAGCCCTTCATTGCAACGCGGCCGTTCACCGCTTTGGAAGCGCGGATCGGACGGGTTGTTTGCGAGTTCGCAGCGAAGTCCCTCGAAAAGTCCTTCGCCGGTATTTGCGAGATCTCCCTGGAGCCGGAGAGGACCGAAACATCCTTGGAGTTCACCACGCTCGGTCAGAATAGCATGGTCATGATCCACGCGCAGATACTCTATCAGGTACTGGAACAAGGGGGGTCGATGTTTGTGCTTGTTCCTCAGAACGGCCTGAACCCCATCCGGCAAAAGCTTGAGCGTGAACGAAAAACTGCGCCTTCTTCAAACGACCCGCGATGGACCAATGCGCTGAATAGCCGGATCTCGTCCACCGAAGTCCCGGTACACGCGGTTCTTGAGGGGAAGGCCTTGCAACTCGGCGAGCTTCTGCGGCTCGAAGCAGGCAAGATTATCGAACTCTGCGGAACCGAACAAAATGTCATTCTCGAATGCCAGGGAGACAGGCTCTTTCGCGGCCGCATCGGACAGTCGCGCGGGTTTTTCGCGATAACGATAGATGCCACGATAGGCGAGGACACAGGCCCCGATGCCAGCCATGTAGGCTAGGGCATATCTTGATCCCCGCTAGAACTCTACGTTGAGCATCGAGTCCAATCCTCCAAGTTCCAAAAGCTCTTTCACAAGCCCCTTCGGCGAACGCAACACGAATTCCGTTCCGGCCTTTACGGCCGCCTCCTTCGCAAGGATCAGCGCGCCCAGGCCAGAGGAATCTATCCAGTCAAGATTGCTGAGATCCAACACCAGCATCCTTATTCCGCTTTCTTTCACCCGCAAAAGTACGGTGCGAAATGCCGCGTAATCCGCAGCCGTCAAGCGATGGCGGAACCCAACTTCCAGGACTTCTCCATTACGGCGATTTTCAATTGTCATTGTTCCTCCCGGTCCAAGCGGTCCACGTTCATATTTCCAGCATGTCCAGCCGGACGCCCATGCTGAGACACCGGCGCTCTTTCAACCTGCGCTTGAGCGACAAATCGCGCACGGGTTTCGCGTCTCGAGAAACAGTCTGCAATCTCTTACAGTATCGCAGAGGCGGCTTGTGATTCGGATTGGGATTGCGACCCTATCGCAGCAGCCTCGCCGATAAGGTAGAGGGCTTTACTAACATCTTGAAGGCGCTGCATCACCCCGTCAGAAAATCGGAGACCGGCACTCGCTTCGGCAGCCTCCTGCCCTATCTGCTTGGATGAGGCAGCCGACTTCTGCATGGCGCCCGCAAGTGCTGCATTTTGCATGACGAGCTTATCCATCAACGACTTTATCCGGGCATTCGCCTCCAAATCCTCTTTGGACATCTCGATGGCCGCGATTTCTTTGAGCAGATCGTCGCCACGGCCCAGCCCTTCGGAAACGGATGACATTTGCCGCCTGACGGTGTCGGAAAGCTTGTTGACGGCCTGAGCCAGTTCTCCCACCTCCGAGGCAACCACAGCAAAACCGCGGCCTGCCGGACCTGCACGAGCGGCTTCGATTTTCGCGTTAAGGGAGAGCAAGTTCGTCCGCTTATTGATTTTTTCAATCTGTGCGATCAACTCTTGCATGGAGTTGAACTCGGTCTGTACATCTCGGAGCGCGTATATCATTGCAGTACTGCGCGATGACAGATGGACGATCCTGCCAGACAGATGGGACAGCGTCTCGCCAAGGCTGCCGGCCAATTCCGATAGAGGCAGCGCCTGCCCGTCCACGCCAATCGTTTGAACGGACGGCATCAAACTTTGCATGGTCTCAGCCTGGGACCGTGCGGCCAAGGCAATCTTCTGAAACCTGTTGCCGATACTTTGAACGTTCGTCTCGATGTCCTTCGAGACGTGTGCAAGCTCTTCCGTCAGGGGTGCGATGGCGAGGCTGGGCCATTCCGCGACGGCTTGCTGCGCGTCAGGCGCCGCTCCGGCCTGCTGCCGGATTTCTTTGTATTTGGGGGGCAGTGTCATGAGTTTATCTTTTGATAAATGGTGCGGCCGCACAGCTTGAACTGGTGCTGGCGATCGAGAAGCGATTCAGAATGCCCGACATAAAGCCAGCCCCCGTCCTTTAAGAGCGGGTGAAAACGGTCCACGAGCGTGGCCTTCGCCTTCGCGTCGAAGTAGATCATCACGTTCCGGCAGAAGATGGCGTCGAAGTTGCCGCTGATCGGCCATGGCCCGATGAGATTCATCGGCTTGAACGTGACGAGGCTCCGGACATTCTTCGAAAGCGGCGCCCCGCTATTGGCAGGCGCTTCGAAAAAGCGCTCGCGCATGCTTTGAGACACATCGCTCAGCGAAGCCGGAGGATACACGGCAGCCCTCGCTTTTTGCAGCATCGTAGTGTCGAGGTCTGTAGCGAGGATGTGCAGGTCGCATTTCCGTCCGATCTCATCCTGAGCGGCTATCGCGGTCATGGCAAGGGAGTACGGCTCCTCTCCGGACGAGCATCCCGCGGACCAAACCCTGACGAGCGGATTGGCTTCCCGCGCGCCATTCACGATCTCCGGCAGCACCTGGCTGCGGAAGTGTTCGAAATGGTGCGGCTCACGAAAGAACTTCGTCAGGTTCGTGGTCATCGCATTGATGAGGAAACTTATTTCATGGGCACCGTTGCTGCTGCCCAATAGCCAGCAATAGTCATGGAAAGACCCCAGCCCCAAGATGCGCAACCGCCGAACCAGCCGGGCGTAGGCCATGTCGCGCTTGTTGGCTGAAAGCACGATACCGCTGCGCTCGTAGACGATGCCGGCGAGGGTTTGAAAATCCGCCTCGGTGAACGGAAACTCCAAGCCATTTGCAGTCGTGGAAATTGGGCTAACCGGGCTCACAATTTTCTACCTAACGTTGACAACAACGATTGTTCTAGCGTGCTGCAGCTTAACAGCAGGTTCTTCTGCAACCTACATTTGTGTGGAGTTGTGAAAATCGTGTCAGCGCTACCGCGTGAATTGGGTCAACGATACTGTGCCGCCGCCCCAACCTCTTGTTTGCTCAGATAATGCAGCTCTTGGATAAAGACGCCGCTTGCGAGAGGAACACCAGCCTTGGCGTTGATATTTTCGAGGATCTTGTTCGACAGTTTGGAGAGATCCTGTTTTTGGAGGTGCTTGAAATCGACTTGTTCTTCAGCATACAGCGTATTGAAAACGGAATCCGCTATAAGAACATCAGCGGGCTGCGGCAGAGTCTTAAGCGCCTCAGGCGTCGCTGAGACCGATATTTGAGCTAATACATAGCCTTGCATTGCCCCGTTGGCGATCACCGGCACCGTCATGGCTTTCAGCGCGATCAGTGTTGGAGCATCTGCCGCTGGCTGAGAATTGGCCGCAGCCGGTTCGCGCTGCATTTTGGCGCCGAAATAGGCGAAGCCGAGCGTCAGGCATAGGATCCAAATGGAAACGGCAAGATTGCGCATCGTCACCCGAAGAACCTGGCAGCGCTGGAGACTCTCGAATAGGTGCCATCGGATTCGGCTTCGCGAAGCGCGGACATAATCACGGATGCGATTTCCTTCGCGGCTTCTAGATGAAGATGCAGGAGCCAGCGATTCAATTCGAGCTTCTGCCGGAGGACCCGCAAACGCGCCCGTAACTCAGCGTCTTTTCCGGACAAGCCCGCTGGCCTTTGCAACTCCAGCAGGCATTGTGTCTTGATCCGGCTGATCTCGGCAAGTTTGCTGGGATCGAAGCTGGATAGAGCGGTATTCTCCTCGTCCAGCGCCTTTTCAAGTCTCGTCAGCGCAGCGTTTGTAAGCTCCGGCAAGTTTGGCGCATGGAACTGCATCGTTTAGGCCTTCCCGTCGATCGGTTCAGGATTTTGCGCGCCGCGCTCGCTCTTCCAGATCGCGCGCAACACGGGTGATCTTTGCATGGCTCGTCGCATTGGCGAGCGATTGGGCGAACATCGACTTCCAGACCTCGCCCGCAAAGCCTGTTCCAAAAACAGAATCTGCCTTTTGGGGCAGCATCATTTCGAAAAACGATTTGAGCATTGCAACCTCGAATTGCTCATAGGGATTACCGCGTTTCACGGGCACAGCTGCTTGGTTATCGATACCTGCTGCTGCCGCAGCAAGTTGTGGAGCCGCTTGCGCAAAAGCCGACTGCGCGGGAGCGGGCTGCGACAGGAGCGCTGTATCGAAGGGCGGGGCCGAATCGCCATTGGCGGCGAGGCTTGCAAGCCGTTCCGCCGCCGCTTGGGCGCGTTGAGGATCGGCAGCAAGAAGCGCATCGCTAAGTAGATCGGAGCCTGGATTGATGGCCATAAGCTTGGCTGCCCTCATTTCGCAACCGCAAACCTATACGCTTAAGCTTGCTTGGCGCTTGACCGGCCAAGTTTTCGCTTGAATAAGAGGCCCAAGCAGTGCAACCTAAGATAGTGCTTGAGGTGCGGCAAGGCAGCGCAAATGACGGTATCGACCCTAAGCTCCTACCTGCAGATTTCGAACAATCTAAATAAGTGGCAGACGCTTACCGCATCGCAGCCAGCGGTGGCGCAGCAAACCGCCTATTACCAGGCCAATATCGGGAATGTGAAAACGCCCGCGGAACTGGTGAATAATTACAGGCTCTTTTCATATGTCATGAGCGCTTACGGGTTGGGCGATATGACCTACGCCAAGGGAATGATTCAAAAGGTTCTCGAACAAGGTACAGGCAGCCAAAGCGATCTCGCCTATACGTTGAATAATCCGCAGATATTGGCTTTGGCCCAAACCTTCGATTTCGCGGATAATGGCGCCTCCGCCACCTCGACATCGGCTGTTCAGACTGGGGTCGTCAACAACTATATCGAACAGACCTTGCAGACCAATCAAGGGCAGTCCGATCCTGGAGTTCAATTGGCTCTGTATTTTCAACAGAATGCGCCGAATATAACAAGTGTCTACAGTATTCTGGCGGACAAGAACCTGCTGACTGTAGTGCAAACGGCGCTCGGGATTTCACCACTAACCTCTGCTGAAAATATAGACACTCAAGCAAGTCTCATCTCGGGTAAGCTCAATATCAGCGACTTCCGGGACCCGAAAAAGCTTCAAAGCTTTATCGAGCGCTTTTGCGCACTATACGATGCAAATAATGAAGGCAGCACAGCCTCAACGAACTCAAATGTGCCCGACGCGCTTCTCTCCACCGGATCGACTGGCGGCGGCTTTGGGGTTAGCCTGCTTTCCAGCCTCCAGGGCATAAGCCTGGGTGGTGTTTAGGGCCCGATGACACTCAGCCGAACGATTTTTCCAGCCATTGTGCAATGGGATCGGCTGCATCGCGCCAATTGGTATCCATCATGATCGCGTGAGCCCCGTTCTTCACGATGACGGAACGCACGCCGTAATAAATGGCAGTGAGCCTGACGCACCCGGAGGGCACGAACCAATCTTTGTCGCCGCCGATAACGAGAATCTTCGGCATCGCCCAAGGCAGCGGCGCAAAAGGCATCCAACCTATTGCATCGCGGCTCGCAGTCTCCGCAATGTCATCCATTCGCTCGAATAGAAACCGGCGCAGCTCCGGCTCCGGCGGATGTGAAAAAAGGCCCCTTTCGATGACATCGAGATTGGCAGCATGCAGGCCGTGCATAAGGGCCTTGCGCAACTCATGGGCAAGCGCTGGAAAACGGGCATACATCTCAGCAGAAGCGCGTACCAGCCCATGGGGCGGCACCGAGCAGAAGAGCACGATACCGGCAGCCTTACCGCCCCGCTTCACATAATTCTGGACCACGGCGCCGCCCAGCGAATGGCCGATGACGGCAACGGGCGCTCCGATCTCCTTTACGGCCCAATCCACATCATCCGCGAAATCATCGAGCGTGAACTCCCGGATTTTTTTGTGGCCCTCGCTTCCGCCGTGCCCGCGCAAGCTGAGCGCGTAGCTCTCGTAACCGAGACCGGCGAAATAGGGCAGAAAACTGCGCTGCCAAACCCAGGCGCCGGTGCAGATGCCGTGGACGAACAGAAGCTTGACAGGCTTTTGCTGGCCGTCAGGCGCGGCGTAAATAAGTTCAAGCTGCATTGAGAGACCGGGATCCAAGCCGTGGAGGCAACTAATCGAAGTGGAAATTATAGCGGAGACTTGCCCGTATTAAACGCTGAAATGTTCGAAACCTTGAACCGGAAGGGAGAACTCAGAACCATCGGCAGCCTTGAACTTGGGAGCGGCTTGGCCCTCGGTCACGGTTCCGATGCGTGTGACTGGCACCTTCACCTCGCGGCTTGAGGCCTCGAACGCATTCGCACGGTCCGGTGGGACAGCAGCCAGAATCTCATAGTCGTCGCCGCCGGTTAGGATTGTTTGCATGCCATTGCCGCCAGCATCCGCAATAGCGCGGGCTGCACCGGAAAGCGGAATTTCAGCAATCGAGACCTCCGCTGAACAGCCCGAAGCGGCGCACATCCGCGATAGGTCCAGCACAAGGCCATCGGAAATATCCATCGCAGCGCTTGCATGGCTGGCCAGCGCCGGCGCGAGTGCAAGGCGGGGTTCGGGATAAAGATAGCGGGCAAGCAGAAACTCGCGTTGTTCGGACGTCAGAGGCAGGCCGAACGCATCTTCGCGCTGCCGCAGTTTAAGACCAAGCGCAGCATCGCCGAGCGTTCCGCTTATATAAAGTGCGGCGCCAGCCTTGGCGCCGCCGCGAGGGACCAGACCCCGAGCCGCCGCCTCACCGAAAGCCGTGATCGAAATCCACCAGGCTCCGCGCGCCGTGACAGTGTCGCCGCCAATGAGTGCAATGCCGAACTGCGCGTGCGCCCGCGAGAGGCCTGCGGCGAAGCGCTGCGCCCATTCGTCCGTAGGTGCATCGGCAAGTGCCAGCGTCATCGTGTAGGCGAGAGGGCGAGCGGCCTTCGCGGCGAGGTCCGAGACATTGACCGCAACCGCCTTATAGGCGGCGTCGCCTGGGTCGTCGTCCTCGAAGAAGTGGACGCCCGCAACAAGCCCGTCCGCAGTGACGGCCAGCCCGCTCGACGGAAGCCCGGTCAGAAGCGCCGCATCGTCCTTCAAACCGAAGGCGCCTGCATGAACCGCCAGCGGTGCCAGATACTCGGAGATTAGCGCGATTTCGCCGAGGCGGCGCATTCCTAAACCAGCCTTTTTGGCGCCTTGCGTCCGAATTCTTCTTGCCGCCTTTTGCGCGCAACACGGTCAAGAACGCCGTTCACAACGGCCGGCTCCTCGCCGCCGAAGAAATCGTGCGCGATCTCGACATATTCGTTGATGATCGCGCGCGCTGGCACATCGCGTTTCTCTAGAAGCTCGTAGACGGCTGAGCGCAGAATCGCTCGCAAAATGCTGTCGAGGCGCGAGAGCCGCCAGCCTTCCGCTAAGTGTCCGGCGATTTCGCCGTCGATTTGGGCCTGGCCGTGGGCCGCGCCGGAGGTTACATCGCGGAAAAAGTTCCTGTCAGCGCCCGCATAAATATCAACCGTCCCGAAGCGATGGGATAAAAATTCATCGAGAACTTCGCTCAAATCGCACTGGGTGAGGTCCATTTGATAAAGGGCTTGCACGGCCGCGAGACGCGCGCGTGTCCGGGAAGGGACTGCGGGCGCCCCGTTTTGTCCACCACTTGCGCCATTATCCTCGAGGTCCATAATTCCGTATCACCCGGCGTGTAGCAGCTTCGTCATTGCAGGCGGCTTTAGCCGCCGTGGCGATCCAGAGCAGCAACGCTTTTCCGGACGCTTTGCTCCGCTCGCAATGACGATACGCCGCTTTAATTGAACCAATACAAGCTGCCGCTCCGGCAAACGCACTCAGCCGGGCCGGCTAGCAAAATCGCGCTTGACCCGAATAACTTCAAGGCAAGCCTCGACCGCATCGCGGCCCTTGTTCTTGCCCGTCACGGCAGCGCGCGCAATGGCTTGGTCTTCGTTTTCGACCGTCAAGATCCCATTTCCGAGCGGAATGCCGTGGGTGGTTGCAAGTGACATGAGCGCGCGTGCGGACTCGCCCGCGACAATGTCGTAGTGGGAAGTTTCGCCGCGAATGACGCAGCCAAGCGCCACGAATCCGTGAAATGGGGCTGGCCCCGATTCGATGAACATCCCGGATTCGATTGCGAGCGCCAGCACTTGCGGGATTTCGAGCGCTCCGGGCACCATCATGACTTCCCAGGTGGCGCCCTGTTCCCTTAGCGTCATCTCCGCGCCAAGGATGAGCTCATCGGAGATATGATGATAGAAGCGGCCCTCTACGACGAGGATGTGGATCGGGTTTTTCATTGGTCGTCAATCGCCCGGCGCGCGACAAGATTAAGTCCGTAGCCCTCAAGGCCAACGATCTTCGGCGTTGGCGAGTTTGAAAGCAAGACCATGTTTTTGATGCCAAGGTCTAGCAGGATTTGCGCCCCGATGCCGTAATCGATCAGACGCTTCCCGCCGGCAGAAGCAGGCGTTGCCTCGGCGAGCCGCGCCTGGATCACGCCTTCGCGCACATCGCGAATTACCACCATGACGCCGCGGCCTTCCTTGCCGATGCGGCGCATGGCGCGTTCGACAAGCGAGCGGCGGCTGCCATTGCGCCCCATCCCGAATAGGTCTTCAAGTATGTTGACCGCGTGCATGCGAACGAGCACCGGATCGGGCGTCGTGACATCCCCTTTGATGAGCGCGAGATGTTCAGTGTTATCCACGGAATTGACGTAGACTCTAAGCTTGAACGGGCCGCCATGCGGGGTTTCAATCATCTTCTCATCGACAACACGCACGAAGCTTTCGTGGCGGCGCCGATACGCGATCAAATCGGCGATTGTGCCGATCTTGAGCCCATGCCGCTGTGCAAAGACCAGGAGGTCAGGCATGCGGGCCATGGTGCCGTCGTCGTTCATGATCTCGCAAATCACGCCTGCGGGCAAAAGCCCCGCGAGGCGCGCGATGTCTACCGCCGCCTCCGTATGGCCTGCGCGGACCAGCACGCCGCCATCGCGCGCAACCAAGGGAAAGACATGGCCAGGGCTTACAACATCGCGCCAGTCCTTCTCGGGATTAATGGCGACCGCTATGGTCTTCGAGCGGTCGTAAGCCGAGATGCCGGTAGAGATGCCTTCCCTGGCCTCGATGGAGACGGTGAACGCGGTGGAGTGCCGCGATTGGTTGGACCGCGCCATGGACTGAAGATGAAGCGCCTCTGCCCGCTCGGGCGTGATGGATAGGCAAATCAAGCCGCGGCCGAACCGGGCCATGAAGTTTATAGCGTCTGGCGTGGCCATCTGCGCGGGGATAACGAGGTCGCCTTCATTCTCGCGATCCTCGGCATCCACGAGGACGAACATGCGGCCTTGCCGCGCGTCTTCGAGGATTTCCTCGGTGGACGATAGCTGCCGGTGGATATCGTCCTCGCTGACGGTGTGCAAATTCTTCGCCCTGCATGGATTTCAGCCTATCGCCCCGAACCGGCCGTTACACCCCTCATCCTGCCCTTCTCCCCATGGGAGAAGGAACGCTGCTGCACGGCACGGCTTCAATAAGTGCTTGCGGAGCGCGCAACAACGCCCCCACTCCCATGGGGGAGGGCCGGGGAGAGGGGCGGTGCGCTGGCAATTCTGCGGATTGCTCTCAATTTGCGTCTCTCTGTCTATTGCCCCAAAAGCCTTGCCACATAGCGGGCAATCAAGTCCACTTCCATGTTCACGCCGTCACCCGGCTTGCGGCCGCCCCAGGTCGTAACCTCAAGCGTCGTTGGGATGAGATTGATGGTGAAGACCGAGCCCGAAACCTCATTGACCGTCAGCGAAACACCGTCGAGCGCCACCGATCCTTTCGCCGCCACGTATTTTGCAAGAGTGTCCGGCGCCTCGATCTCGAATATCTTCGAAAAGCCGGACGGCGAAACGCTCAAGATCGTGGCAACGCCGTCGACATGGCCGGTGACGATATGGCCGCCAAGCTCTGCTCCCGCCCGAAGCGAGCGCTCCAGATTGATCTCGCGGCCTTCCTGCCATGTGCCGAGCGTCGTCTTGCTCAACGTTTCGTTAGACACGTCGAGCTTGAATTGCGCCCCGCCGCGAGCCGGCTGTACTTCGGTCGCGGTAAGGCAGCAGCCATCGCAACAGATCGACGCGCCAAGCTCGATCGATGCCGGTTCCCACGGGCAAGCGATGGCAAAGCGGCCAGCTGCGGCGGCTGTTACAATTCCCTTAGCTTGCACAAGACCTGTGAACATCGCGGGTTACGCCTGCCAGTGAGCGGTGGAGCGGAAGACACGGACGATGTCGGGGCCAGCCGTCCAGCGCGCCGCCAATATATAGGACTTCGAATCGGATACCAGCTCTAAACCTTGGCCGGCAAAAGCGGGCAGCGTCGAGCCGGCGTCCAGGCGGGCTTCACCTTGCATGATGACGGCTTCGTCGGCGAGACCCGCATCGAGGAAGGCGCGGGCTGTTGTTGGCCCGCCTTCGACGAGGAGGCGCGTGATGCCTTCGGCCGCGAGACGCATGAGAACGAGGCGCAGGCTGAGGCTGCCCCCCGTTGAAGCCCCGACGTCGAAGATTCTAACGCCGGGCAGCCCAACGAGGCCGCCGCATTTCGAGGAATCGCCGCAAACGATCCAAACCGCCGGACGCGTGTCTTTAAATAGCCGCGCCTGCGCCGGAACGTCGCAGCGCGGTGCCAGCACGACGCGCACCGGCGAACGTTCTTCGAGGCCGGGCAGCCGGCACGTCAATTCCGGATCGTCGGCCTCGATGGTTTTTCTGCCAACGAGGATCGCATCGGCTCTTGCCCTGAGCAGGTGTGCTTGCGCGCGGGCAGTTTCTCCTGTGGCCCAGACGGGTCTGCCCGCCCCTGCCGGCACCCGCCCGTTCCCATCCACGGCAAGCTTGATTTGGACGAAAGGCCGGCGCTCGGTTACGCGAAGCGCATGCCCGAGATTGAGCCAGTCCGCCTCCTTTGCGAAATCTCCGCGCAGGACCTGCACGCCATGGGCTTCGAGCCAAGCCAGTCCGCGCCCGGCCACGCGCGTGTCCGGATCGAGCGATCCATAGACAACGGTTGCAACCCCCGCCTCGGCAACGGCATGCGCGCATGGCGGGGTCGCGCCAAAATGGCTGCAGGGCTCAAGCGTCGTGAATAGGACGGCGCCCCGCGCGCGGGAGCGCGCGCGCTGCAGCGCTTGCACCTCAGCGTGCGGCCGCCCACCCGGCGCTGTAACGGCACTCGCAACGATCTCCCCCGTGGCCGCGTCAGCAATAACGGCTCCGACAGAAGGATTTGGCGCGGTTGCGCCGAGATTTCCTTCCGCGAGGAACAAAGCCCGGCGCATCAGGCTAGCCATCCGCGCCGGCGGAAAAGGCATGCCCGCGCCAGCCCCTCCGGCTGCGCTAAGGGAAGGCCCCGTCATATCGTCTCCGCTGTGATCCCCCGCACGCCGCGGCCTAAATTGAGCGTCGCGCCCCTCACCCCAGCCCGCTCCCCATGGGAGAGGGGGCTGGCCGTGCCCGTTGAGAAGGCGTCCCGTCTCCCAGGTTGAGAGGGACAGGGTGAGGGGCGTAACGGCCGTTCAGTGGAATTCGATATCATTCGTTCATTTTTCTTCCGCTGCGCGCACGAAGGAATCACCTAGCTCGCCGAGCACGCGCTGAAAATCCTTTGCCTCACGAAAGTCGCGATACACGCTCGCATAACGGATGTAGGCGACGCCGTCGAGTGCCTTTAGGCCCTCCATGACCAGGCTGCCGACATCCTGCGAGCTGATCTCAGCATCGTTACGGTTTTCCAGCGCACGCACAATGGAGCTGACGAGCCGCTCGATGCGCTCCAGGCTGACCGAGCGCTTCCTCAGCGCCACGCCGATCGAGCGAGTCAGTTTTTCACGGTCGAAGGGAACGCGCCGGCCATCCCTCTTTACGATGGTCAGCTCGCGAAGCTGCACACGCTCGAAGGTAGTGAATCGCGCTCCGCATTCCGCGCAGGACCGCCGCCGCCGGATCGCAGCATGATCCTCGGATGGGCGACTATCGCGCACCTGCGTGTCAAGCGCGCCGCAAATTGGGCACCGCATCTTTCGTCAGCCTGATTTCTGCGGCTGAGAGCCGCTTTCTCTACGCTTTACTGTTTGCATAGATCGGGAAGCGGCTGCAAAGGGCAAGCGCCTCCGCTTTCACGGCCTCCTCGGCATCGCGCGCTTTGTTCTCGCCTTGCTTCAGCCCGTCAAGCACGCTGACGATCATGCTGCCGACGGTTGAAAATTCTTTCACGCCAAAACCGCGCGTCGTCCCCGCGGGCGAGCCAGCGCGAATGCCCGATGTGATCGCGGGCTTTTCGGGGTCGAAAGGCACGCCGTTCTTGTTGACCGTGATATGGGCACGCCCGAGTGCGACCTCAGCCGCCTTTCCGGTCAAACCTTTCGGCCGCAGGTCCACGAGCAGCAAATGCGTGTCCGTGCCGCCCGACACCAGGTCGAGGCCGCCCGCTTTGAGGCTCTCGCCCAGACTCTTCGCATTATCCACCACCGCTTGCGCATAAGCCTTGAACTCCGGGCGCAGGGCCTCGCCAAAGGCAACAGCTTTTGCGGCAATGATGTGCATCAGAGGCCCACCCTGAAGGCCAGGGAAGATCGCGGAGTTGATCTTCTTTGCGAGGTCCCCGTCATTGGTGACGATCAAGGCGCCGCGCGGGCCGCGCAGTGTCTTGTGTGTGGTCGTGGTTGCAATATGCGCGTGGGGAAAGGGGCTCGGATGGACGCCGCCCGCGACAAGGCCGGCAAAGTGGGCCATATCCACCAGCAGCAGAGCGCCAACGCTATCGGCAATTTCGCGAAAGCGCTTGAAATCGATGATGCGCGCATAGGCCGAGCCGCCAGCAATGATAAGCTTTGGCTTATGTTCTTTCGCCAACTGCTCCACTTGCTCGTAATCGATATATCCGGTATCCCGGCGCACGCCATAATGCATGGCGTTGAACCATTTGCCGGAAAGGTTGGGGGCCGCGCCGTGGGTCAGGTGGCCGCCCATGTCGATGCCCATCCCGAGAATGGTGTCGCCCGGTTTCGAGCAGCGCTAGAAAGACGCCTTGGTTGGCCTGGCTGCCGGAATGGGGCTGCACATTCGCGAACCCGCAAGCAAACAAGCGCTTCGCGCGTTCAATGGCAAGCTCCTCGGCGGCGTCGACCACATGGCAGCCGCCGTAATAGCGCTTTCCCGGATAACCTTCCGCATATTTGTTGGTGAGAACCGAGCCGGCGGCTTCAAGCACGGCGCGCGACACGTAATTCTCCGACGCGATCAGCTCGATCTCATCGCGCTGGCGCACCAACTCCCGTTCAAGAACGCCCGCGATCTCCGGATCGGCCGCTTGGAGTGGCGACGTAAAGAAATTGCGCAGGGCAGATTGCGGATCGTGCGGTGAGTGGAGCTTGGCGGAAACGGGGGACATCGGGCCTCTGTTCGATCAAATCGAATTGCCGGCGCAGTATAAAAACTTCGGCGGAGATTGCAATGGAAGGCACGCCGCTTGAGCGGCGGCCGCTTCAGTCCGGCAATGCTGAACCTTCAGGCTGCTCCGTTTCGCAACGCTTTTCCGGCTGGGCCGCTCGCCGATTTTGATAGGCCTCGGACGTAGCGAGCAGAATCCACTCCTCTTCTGAGCAGAGATCGGCGAGAATTTCGATTGCGATCCGATCCTGTTCCTCCAGCGGCAAGTTCACCAGGCGAATAATCGCCTGATCGAGCAACTCGGTCCGGGTTCGGCCCACTCGTCTTTCTCCCTTTATCTATGCGCTGCAATCGGGCGCCGCTCACGTTTCCCGCTTGCGCGCAAAAGTTAGCCAGGGCGACTATAGACGACTATACACGAAGCCCCGGCGCCCGCCGGGTCCGAAGATCGGATTTACACAATATCCACAGAAGATCCACTGATGCCCGAATTCAAGGCGTGGCATCACCTACGGGACGCTCCGTAGTTCAATCGTTTTCGCATGAAAATTTCATCGGACGCCTCCGAAGCAAGCTTATCCAGCACTGCAACCTCTTCAAAGCCGAAGCGCTCGTAAAATTTGCGCGCGCGCACGTTGAAGCTCGAAACGCAGAGCCAAAGCTGGCGCGCCTCCTCCGCACGCGCCTGCTGCTCCATCCATTGCAGGACCGACAAGCCCAGATTGAGCCCCTGAAAGTCTGGCAAGATGGCCAGAAGCTGCAAATAGGGACCATGCAGGAAGGGGGCTTGTATGGTGACGATGCCGGCAAGCTCACCTCCGGATAGGAGCTCGAACCGGCGCACGGAAGGCGGCTGGCGGCGGAACGCGGCAGTCAGCAGCTCGGCAGGCCAGCCTATGACGGACCATGGCGGCATCGCTGCCAACGCTGCGCCGAACTTCTCGGCATTTTCAGGCGAAAGCGGGCGGAGGAGACCTGCGCCGAGGTCGTAGGATTTGAGCTCGAATGCTTGCATGGATGAGGGCAAACGCGGTTAGGTTCCCGTCAATGTTACGTCGAGCTGCAAGGCCTGCGCAACTCGCTGATCATGCGATCCGCCGGAAGTTCCAGAGACTCGCGAGAAACATCGCAAAGGCGATGGGCAGCAGCACGTAGGTAGCAATCGCGCCAGGGGGCGCGGCCCCAACCTCGAGCGGCTTCAGGGTCCCCGCAATAAGACGCAAGACTTGCTCGATAAAAACAGCCAGAAGCATCAGCGGGGTCAGAAAACGATAGCGAAGAATTGCCACCCAATAAAACAAGGCCAACAGGAGCTGGCTGGCGCCCCATTGCGCGAAGATCGCAACGATGTTTCTGCCTCCGGGCACGTCCAAGGCAAGATGCGCGATCGTGCCCGCTCCGCCATCGGGCGCGAGCAAATGAACAAGGCTTCGGATCGTGCCTGTCACGGCGATGACGATCAGGAAATAGAAGGGCAGCTTGGGGCCGGCGTAATGGGCGGGGGCTTGCGGCAGAAGCTTTGACAAGTCGAGCATCGCCGGCTCCATCAGTGCGGTTTGGCGGGCCGCTCCAGCGGGAAGAGCTTATCGTAGCGAGCGTTGTCGCCGGGCTTCACCTCATAGCAGCTATCGGCGATGACGGGTTCGCCCTTCTCCAAAAGCTCGCCCACGGTCGCAAATTCGAAGCCGCGCTTCCTAAGATCGGCGATCACCAGCGGCAGCGCCTCCGCGGTATGCCAGCCGCGCCCGTTGGCGTGCATGACGACGATGGAGCCGGGCTTGACGCGGGCTACAACACCATGCTCGATCGCTTCGGCGCTCGCAGCCTTCGCCGGATCGCCCGATACCACGTCCCATTGGATTGCAAGCAGCCCCGCTTCGTTCACCGCGCTCAAGGTCTCCGCGTTGCAGGTGCCAAAGGGAAAGCGGAACAGCGTTGCGTGGTCGATGTCTCCGGGCTTCGATGAGGCTGGCCGGTAACATGCCTTTTCCTTGAGGCCGCGGCGAACGCTTGCGTCCGCTTTGAGGTCGATGGCCAAATCGGCCTTGGCGTCTCCGGCGGGCAAGAGGCGGAAATTCCGGTGCGTCCAGCTATGGGTCCCCACCTGAAAAAGCGGGTCGGCCATCAACTGCCCAGCCCGCTCTTTATGATCGAGCAGCCACTTCCCGCTTGGAAAAAACGTTGCCTTAACTTCAAGACGGCGCAGCGTATCGATGATGTCCCCGTCGTAGCCGGAGATTTCGTTGCCGTTCTCGCAAAGATCGAAGGTCAGCGCAACGAGCCGTTGGCCATGGGGAAGCCTCACGCTTCGAATCGATCCGCGCTGGTTCGCGGGCAGCGCCGGAAGTCTCACAGCGGCGCCAGCCGGTTCTATCGAGGGATCGTAAGGCACACGGTGAATCGCCTTCTCGCCTGGCTTTCCAGCCAGCGCGTCCGCGGACCAGCATGAAGCGCCTCGATCCGCCGGCGGGGCTTGCCCAAAGGCCGCACTCGCGCATGCAAGAAGAGCGCCACAGCCAATACCGGGGATCAACAGCTTCAGTGCGATGCGCATGGGCTCTATTCTCACGATCCGTTCACAAATTCCACTAAAATCTCAGTAAATTTTCATTGCGAAAATCAAGAGTTGCTCGCAAACTCTGGGTGCGCCATTCCGATTTGGCGCGCTCTCATAGGTGAACGGACATGTCAAAAAAACCTAAATCCAAGCCAAAGGAAGCGGCCCCTAAACCAGCGGAGAAATCCGGCGAAAAAAAAGCGGGCGCCAAAAAGGGCGGCAAAAAATAGGTGCTCGTCTGAGTGGAAAAGGGTGAAGAGATTTCCTTCCCCTTTTTCCTCAGGTTTCCTATAAGCGTGGCCAGAACCGGCATCGTTCCAATCCAGGATGGGGTTTTCCATGCGGCTCTTCCTTTGGCTCTCAGTTCTACTCTCGCTCGCGGCAGGGCTATCGCCAGCCTCCGCCATTACCCTGACCAACCGCGACATGGCCGACCAAAAGCTCATTATCATTGAAGGCGACCGGCAAAACGAGCGGGTCATCAAGTCTGGCGAAAAGCTTGAGCTTTGCGAGAAGAGCTGCGTTATCCGTTTGCCGGATGGCGAAGACTATGAATTCGACGGAACGGAAATCGTTTCCCTCGAGGAAGGGCTGCTCTTTCTCGATTCCCCCGCCGGCCAGGAAAAAACGGCGCGTTAGCCCCGTTTCCGTCACAGCCAAGTCAGCTACCCAGAAATGAAAGGAATTGACGGTTCTGGATCGCAGCCCTTAGCTTCGGTAATCCTGGACCCTAGTCGCACGCAGGCCTGGGAGGCCATGCCGGTCGATAAGGCGCTGCCAGCTCAAGAATTCGTCAATCGTCAGCTTGTAACGATTGCAAGCGTCCTCCAGGCTTAGCAGGCCGCCACGCACAGCGGCGACGACCTCAGCTTTCCTGCGGATAACCCAGCGCTTGGTGTTGGGCGGCGGAAGATCTGCGATTGTCAGCGGGCTGCCATCGGGACCAAGGACATAACGCAGGCGGGGGCGGAACATATCGGTCATAGTACTCTCATACGCGTTCAAGACCTGAAGGCACTTTAGCCGCTCTCGCTTAAAACGTACTTAACGTGCGCGGTAAAAAATTTTTCTTCGCATTCAACCTTGAGTAGACTAACTATCGTGCGCACCTTTACGGCGAAGCCGATTACAAAGGAGTTATATCTGTTTGCACTTGCGCCGGTGCGCCACTATGACTTCAGCTTGCACCTTATCCATTGCGAGCATGCTTAATGCCCACAGTTAACGCAACGCTTGACGCCAGGATCTATCCGGCCGGGGCAGCGCTCGTTACCCCTCAGAGGCTGGGGCTTTCCGGATCGGCGCGAGATCACCGCATCGTTGCCGCGATGTCGGGCGGCGTCGATTCCTCACTGACAGCCGCTCTGCTGGCGCATGCCGGCTATGAGACCATTGGCATTACACTCCAGCTTTACGATCACGGCGCAGTCACCGCGCGCAAGGGCGCATGCTGCGCCGGCCGCGACATTATGGATGCAAGGCGCGTCGCGGACGCGCTTGGCATTGCGCATTACGTGCTGAATTACGAGGACCGGTTCAGAGAGGCCGTGATCTCGGATTTCGCATCGAGCTATCTCGCAGGCGAGACCCCGATCCCGTGTGTCCGCTGCAATCAATCCGTGAAATTCTCCGATCTTCTGAAGACCGCACGCGAACTTGGCGCATCCGCGCTGGTGACGGGGCATTATGTTCAAAGCGTTCAAGGGCCTGAGGGCTGGGAGATGTTTCAGGCACAAAGTGCTGCCCGCGATCAAAGCTATTTCTTGTTTGCGACCACGCAGGAGCAGCTAAACTTCCTGCGCTTTCCGTTGGGCTCGCTGCAGAAGAGCGAGACGCGCTCGCTGGCGGCGGGGTTCGGCTTGCCGGTTGCGGACAAGCCCGATAGCCAGGACATCTGCTTTGCGCCAACCGGGGATTACACCTCGATCATCCGCAAGCTCCGGCCCGATAGTGCGAAGCCGGGCGAGATCGTGCACGCCGATGGGACTGTGCTCGGCGAGCATGCTGGCATCGTCAATTTCACGGTTGGGCAGCGAAAGGGCCTCGGAATTGCGACCGGAGCGCCGCTCTTTGTAATTCGAATTGAGCGGGCGTCCCGCCGCGTGATCGTCGGGCCGCGCGAACTGTTGCGCACCTCGCGGATCCGGTTGCGCGACGTGAATTGGATTGGCCCCGGCACGCTGGCGCAAGCGCTTGCTGCACAGCGCCAGCTCTTCGTCAAGGTACGCTCCACGCAGGAGCCCAGGCCCGCCACGCTTTTGGCGGACGCAGGCGGCATTTGCGCCGAGCTCAGCAATCCTGAGTTTGGGGTGGCGGCGGGGCAGGCTTGCGTGTTTTATGCCGGTGGGCAGGGGGCAGCGCGCGTTTTGGGCGGCGGCTTCATCGCTTCGGCAACGGGATAGCCTCATATGGAAAAGCCTCTTCATCAGCCGCGTCTCGACGAGAATGCGGTGCGCCTCGCCTACCGGGGTTGGGCGCCGGTTTACGACTACAGTTTCGGCGTTGTAGCGGCTGCGGGCCGCAGGCGCGCCGTATCGAAGTTGAATGAATGCAAAGGACGCATACTTGAAATCGGCGTCGGGACCGGCCTTTCGCTGCCGCGGTACAAGCCTGGCCTCGACGTGACGGGCATCGATCTTTCACCGGATATGCTGGCAAAAGCGGGAGAGCGGGTTAAGCGGCTTGGCTTGAAAGGCATCACCCTTACGGTCATGGATGCGAGCAAGCTTGCTTTCGAGGACGAGACCTTTGATGCCGCCGCGGTCATGTACGTCATGACCGTCGTCCCCGACCCTGCCGCGGTGATGGCGGAGATGCGGCGCGTTCTGCGCCCGGGCGGGACCGCCATCGTTGTCAATCATTTCAGCCGCGAACGGGGGTTGCGCGCGGCCGCCGAGAGAGGCCTCGCGCGGTTTTCGCATAGGCTTGGCTGGCATCCTGTTTTTCCAGTGAGCACGGTAACCGGGGCCCCAGGTTTCCGCCTGGTGGAGGCCGCCGATGCGCCGCCATTCGGCCTGTTTACACTTCTGCGTCTCGAAAAGGTGGCATGAGCCCTGGGAGGAGGATATTACGGCTTGCCTTGACGGCGGGGCAGGCCATTCTTATACAGAGCAGGCAGACGGCGGCGTTCCCGCCGCAAGACCCTCTCTCAGACAGGGATGGCGGAGTAGCTCAGCCGGTTAGAGCAGCGGAATCATAATCCGCGTGTCGGGGGTTCGAGTCCCTCCTCCGCTACCAACAAAATCAATGGGTTAGACGAAAACCCGAAAGTCTCAAAATTCACCGTTAGTCCCTAGTCAGGGCCGGCAACGGCAGTGCAAAAGCGGCGCTTTGCCGCGGCTAGCGAGCGCACTGATTCGCGCCAATTGGGCGAAGTGGCAATGCCTTGACCGTGCCTAGAGCCGTGCCAACTTTTCCCTCAAACGTGTTTTGAGGGCTTAGTAATGCCAGAAGATGACAGTGAAAAACTCTTTAGCGGCTACTGGAGTGAGACGGAATATTGCGAGCAACGCGGCATAACAAAGCGGACGGCACGTAACGAGCGCAAGGAGCGCCGCGGGCCGCCTTACGCTCGCGTTGGGCGTCAATCCATCTACCCAATTGAAGACGCCAAGCGCTGGCTTCGCAGCCGGCTGCAATCGCCAATTCGTGCGAGCCGGCCGAAATAGGAGGGGCATGGTGATGCAGTGTGCTTATTGCGGATATAACTATGCCTCGCCCTGCTACGGCAAATCGGCTGAGTGTATGAACAAGTTGGCCGTCGACGCAAAAACGGGCAGCAACGGGCCGGCGGCCGCGCCCGAGACGGCCGAGCCCGCTACCATGGTTGGCGGCGGCCACTTCGGCCGCCGTGGCGGCGCCCGTAGCGTCTAACGGCATGAATGCGGCGGCCCTGCCTGCCCCAGCCCATCTCACGCGAACCGAGTGGGCGGCGCGGATCAACAAGTTCTGGAATGAAGGCCGGGAGGCCGCACTCCAAGCTATTTTTCTTGCTGGCGAAAACCTTATCGCCGCTAAGGCCGGCCTGCCGAGGAAACGCGGCCGCGCTGGCGGCAGGCCGAAGAGCATCACGGCATCCGGTCTCCGCAAGGCGCAGGCTATGCTCGCATCGGGCGGCTATAGCAAGGGTGACGTGGCTCGTGAGCTTGGCGTGTCGCGCCATACGCTTTGGCGAGAGCTTGCGCGAAATGAGAATGGCGCCGCGCAGTAGGGCGGGTCCAAGGCCGCGCCACGTGATTGCAGCGGAAGGCGGGTGCACACCCGCTGCTCGCATGCGAGGCGAATACCGCGCTGAAAGCCAATCTAGGATAGCCAGCTTCAGGCCATAGAAAGCCGCTTGCCCTCCCATAGCCGACGCAAATTTTGCGAATGCGAAAACGGGGGCTCAGGGCCAAAAACGGAACGACGCCTTCCTTTTTTGAACTTGCCCGCGATTGCTCCGGCGTGGAGTGTCGCATCCTCCCAATTTCAGCCGCGAGCGAAGGCCGTCCAATACCGGAGGACTGCCATGGGAAACGTGCCGTTAGTCCCCAGGAGTGTTGGCGGCGGGTCAGTGGATCTAAATGTCGTGATCTGATACCTGATTGATGCAGATGTTGACTGGCACTTCCACCGGGGTATGGCATGGCAATTCGATTTAGGAAGGCGCATTCCGCCGAGACGATGCGGCGTTGGAAGCCTCCTGTCATAGTAACGGCCGCGGCCATTGCCGCGCTGACGGCGCTGCCCGCCGGCACCGAAGCGAGACAGGCGCGCCCTGCCCCCCCAACCGAGGCGGCAGCACCGCGCCATGCAGGCGAGCCGATCATGGCAATCGTGTCGATCAAGACCCAGCAAGTTACTTTCTATGACAAGGACGGATGGATCCTGCGGGCGCCGGTGTCGACCGGCACCAAGGGACGGGAGACGCCAGCCGGCGTCTTCGCCGTCCTGGAAAAGGATGTGGACCACCATTCCAGTCTCTATGACGATGCCTCGATGCCGCACATGCAGCGCCTGACTTGGAACGGCATCGCGCTGCACGGTGGCCCGCTGCCCGGGTTTGCGGCCTCGCACGGCTGCGTGCGGATGCCCTACGGCTTTGCGGAGAAGCTGTTCGACAAGACGCGGATCGGGATGCGGGTGATCATCTCGCCGGACGACGCAACACCGATCGAGTTTTCTCACCCGGCGCTGTTCATGCCGAACACAGAGGCGGTCGCCGCTGCTCCGGCGCGCGCCGAGGAGCTCGCCCGCGAGGCCGTGGAGGCCGGCATGAAGGCCGAAGAGACGAAAAAAGCCGCGGCCACATCGGCGCGCGAGACGGCTTCGCTCATGGCGTCGCTGCGCAAGCTGGAAACGCTCAAGGCCCGTGCTGACGCCGAACTCGCCCACGCCGAAAAGGCGCTTGCCGCCGCAAAGACGGACGAGGCTAAGGCACATGCGGAGGATCTGAGGCTCAAGGCGGCTACCAAGGCAGTGGAAGCGGGGACCCAGCTCGACACCGCAAGAGCCGATGCCAAATCGAAGCTCGAGGCCGGCGCCGGCGCAAAGGACGCCGCCAAGGCGGCCGCGGGCAGGAAGTCTGACGCGGCAAAGGCGGCGAGCGAGGCAAAGCTCGCGCTCGAGCCCGTCTCGGTCTACATCAGCCGCGCGACGCTGAAGCTCTACGTGAGGCGCAACACGCATAAGCCGTGGGCGGACGGGGGCGAGGTGTTTGATTCAACCATTGAGGTTCCGGTCACAATCCGCGATCCCGGCAAACCGATCGGCACGCATGTGTTTACAGCGATAGCGCGCAACGACGCGGGCTTGCGCTGGACCGTGGTGACGATCGACAACGGGGACGACGCCAAGGCCGCGCTCGACCGCATCACCATTCCGCAGGATGTGCTCGATCGCATCGCGCCGGCCGCTTTGCCGCGATCCTCGATCATCGTCTCGGACGAGCCGCTGAGCCACGAGACCAACTTTCGTACCGAGTTCGTCGCAGTGCTGAACAACCAGCCCCAAGGCGGCTTCGTGACGCGCCGGCCTACGGCTGTAGTCACGAGCGGCAACTCGTGGGGCGGCGTCTTCGACTTTTTTGGGAACAATCAAAGCCCGCAAACTGGCAATACGCGGCAACGCGGCGGCCGGTACTATCGACAGGAGCAACAGGGCTCGTGGTGGTAAGACGCAGTGCGCCGCGCGGAGGACGCATGGCCGCTTAGAGTTAGACTCAGGAGTTTACGGGGTAAACAGCTCAACCTTTGATAGCGGACAAGTTTAGTGCGCTTACCGCTTCCGGCCAACGGCCGCTAATGCTGATGCCACGTTTGAAGCGCTAAGGAGCGCCCGCCAGGGCCATTCAAAGAATGCATCCCGTGACGAGGGCGATGGCCCGAGCGCGATCCTCCCGGTAATTTTCTCTTGCCTCAGGCACGGACATGCCGCGGGAGCGGATGAGATACAGGACAAGGTTGCGGATGGCGGCAAGTGCGCGTGCTCCTGAGCGGACGCGGCAGCGATCCTCGTTGAACGATACATCGCGCACGTAGTGGAGCCGGTTTTCTATGGCCCAATGTGTGCGGGACAGGTCCAGCAAGCGTTCGGGACCGGCCTCGGCGGCGGTCAGGCTGGTGACGATATAGGCGGTCTCCGTGCTGACTTTTCCGCTTATCTCGCGGATGCGTTCGACGCGCGCAACCTGGGCGGAGCCAGGCCATTCGAGATGGGGGACGACCTCGGCGCTAACCGCGATTTTGCGTATTTCCAGGCGGCCATGCCCTTTCTCAACTGTTTCTGCCGTCTTCAAATCAGGCGGCAGAACGGCGGGGCCGGAGGGGGGAAAGGTCGCCGAAGCTTTCGGCGATACTGGCTTTCAGTTCTGGCTGATTGTCCTTAACAACAAACAGATAATCGCCTTTGCCATCATCGATGGCCTGGCAGATTTCGCGCTGGCAAAACATCGCATCGCCGGTGATCACCGCCCCCTCCAGCGGTAAGTCCTTCAAGAACGCCAGCGCGGCGGTGATTTCGTTCTGGCCGGGCTCCACCACAATATCGCCGATGACCGCGGACAGCGCGGTGGCGAAAGCGGAGAGGACATGCAGCGCCTTGGCGTCGAGCCGGCGGCTGCCTTTCAGCGTCTTGCCGTCAATGGCAATATGTCCCGGCACGGTACCGCCACCGGCGAACCCGCCAAGAGCCATGGCCAAGGCATTGCCATCAAGCGATTGAAAAACATAGTGATAAGTGGCATGACACGGCGCACGCTCAATGCCGAACAGCGCTAGCGCCTCCGGTTTCAGCCGCCGCCCCCAGCGGAAAATAGCGCGCAGATCGTTGGCCCCAGCAAGCATCGCTGCAACCGCGATGGCAAGGATCGCCTGCAACGGAAACTGCCGTCCTTTGCGGCCCCGCCGGTCCGCGATTGAGCCAAGAACATCCCAAAGCGTTCGTACCATAAAGCCACCTCCAGTGTTGGTGGCTTTGCCAAAGAATCTGATTTGCCCGCCTTGTCACCCAGGATGGGGTGCGGTTCTTTGAATCACCCTGTGGGACCGCCGCGGCGGATGGCGCCTTGGAACGAATCATGATCAGTTCGGGTAATGCGCTCACCCCAGGCTGCCGGCCCTTCCGTTTCGGATAGTTTCGCCTCACTGAACGAGGAACAGGCCCGCGCGGCGCGATACGGCATCGCCACTGAGGGTGCGGCCGGTGGGCCGCTCCTCATTATCGCGGGCGCTGGCTCGGGCAAGACCCAGACACTTGCTCATCGGGTCGCCCACCTGATCGAGCAGGGCTTCGATCCGAACCGCATGCTCCTCCTCACCTTCTCGCGGCGCGCCGCTCAGGAAATGGAACGCAGGGCCGAGCGCATCTTGGCCGCCCGCGGCATCGGCCAGGGCCGCGCCTCCATCGGGTGGTCCGGCACCTTTCACGCCATCGGCGCGCGTCTCTTGCGGGAGTTCGCGCAATTGATCGGCCTTGATCCAGCCTTCACAATCCATGACCGGGAGGACTCCGCCGATCTCATGAACCTCGTGCGGCATCATTTGGGGTTTTCCGAACAAGAGCAGAGATTTCCGCTAAAAGCCGCCTGCCTTGCCATCTATTCGCGGGCGGTAAACTCCGGCCATCCGCTCAGCCTGGTGCTTCAGCGGCATTTTCCCTGGTGCGTCTCCTTTGAGGACGATCTTCGCCGCCTGTTCGAGGCCTATGTCGAGGCCAAGCAAAGCCAGCACGTGCTCGATTACGACGATCTTCTCCTCTATTGGGCCGAACTCATGAAGGTGCCTGAACTCGCGCGCGACGTGAGCGGCCTCTTCGATCATGTGCTTGTGGATGAATATCAGGATACCAATGCGATCCAGGCGGCGATTCTTTTGGCACTGAAGCCCGATGGCAAAGGCCTGACCGTGGTCGGCGACGATGCCCAATCGATCTATGGCTTCCGCGCTGCCACTGTCCGGAACATCCTAGACTTCCCAAACCAGTTCGATCCTCCCGCCGCTATCATCACCTTGGACCGTAATTACCGCTCCACAGTGCCGATCCTGACCGCGGCCAACGCGGTAATCGCGCTTGCCAAGGAGCGGTTCACCAAAAACCTCTGGTCGGATCGAAGCTCCGCCCAAAAGCCCGCGCTCGTCGCCGTCCAAGACGATGCAGCCCAGGCTCAATTCGTGGTGGAGCGCGTGCTCGCCACCCGGGAAGCCTCGGTGCCACTCAAGGAGCAGGCCGTGCTATTCCGGACGGGTCATCACAGCGCCGTGCTCGAAATCGAGCTCAGCCGCCGCAACATCCCCTTCATGAAGTTTGGCGGGCTGAAATTCCTGGAGGCGGCCCACGTCAAGGACCTCCTCGCGGTGTTGCGCTGGGCGGAAAATGCGCTTGACCGCATGTCGGGCTTTCGCGTCTTGCAGCTCTTGCCCGGCGTCGGCCCCGGCACGGCCGGAAGACTGTTGGACCAGCTCGCCGGCCGCTCCGCCCTTCAGCTTTTGTCTTCGTTTCCGCCGCCGGCGCGCGCGGCCGAGGATTGGCCGGCCCTCGCCTTGCTCATGCGGCAGCTTTGGACCAAAACGGCGGACTGGCCGTCCGAGATCGACCTCGTGCGGCGCTGGCTTGAGCCCTATCTCGAACAAAGATATGCGGACGCGCTTGTCCGCGCCGGCGATCTCGAACAGCTCGCCCAGATCGCCGCAAGCTGTCCGGGACGACAGGAGTTTTTGACCGGGCTGACGCTTGATCCGCCGCAGGCTGCAAGCGATGAGGCCGGAAAGCCGCTCCTTGACGAGGATTATCTGATCCTCTCCACGATCCACTCCGCCAAAGGCCAGGAATGGAAGGCGGTTTATATTCTCAATGTGGTTGATGGCTGCATGCCCTCGGACCTCGCCACCGGGACGGCCGAGGAAATCGAGGAGGAGCGGCGCCTTCTCTATGTGGCCATGACGCGGGCCAAGGATGAACTGACCCTTATCGTGCCGCAACGCTTCTACACGCACCAGCAACCGCGGGGCGGTGACCGGCACGTTTTTGCCGGGCGCTCCCGCTTCATTCCTGCGAATCTCACCGGGCAATTTGCCCGCTTCAGCTGGCCCATCGCGAGCGGGAGAAAAACCGCGGCGGTGGCGGCAAGCGCGCCGGTCGATATTCAGGAACGCCTGCGCCTCAAGTGGAGCAAGGCAAGCTGATCACCCGCAGGTGGCTTCGCCCATCCAATCAATCCGGCTTCCGCCGGTCCATCCCATTAGCGGCCAAACGGCTTCGGATCGGTAAACGGCAGACCGAGGCCAAACCCAGAATAAGCGGCCGCTTATTCTGGCGCTTCGGAATCATCCGCAAAATCGTACCAGAGCATGGTCATCTCCTCGCCAACGCCCCAGCCGATTTTCTCAGCGGCGGCACGAACGGGGCCGAGACGCTTTAGAAAAGGCGCCCGCTCGCTCTCCGCGAGAGACAGCGTCCGCTGCAGCGCCTGCCCGCACATGCGCACGAGCGCTGAGTAATAGCCCTTATCGTCGATGCTGCAGTCGCGCAGGAAAGAAATCGCCTCTTCGCAATAGAACACCGATAGCTCCGCCATGCCTATTGGCTGCAACACCCTCAAAAGCGGTCGTAGCGGATACATTTTTGACGCTGCGTCTCTATGACGAAAGTGACCCTGGCTGCGTGAAAACATCGAGTCAGCTATGATTCCTCCGGTGATTTGGGGGGGGGAACCGATGAAGCGCTTTGTTGCAGGGGCGGATCGCGGGCAATCGACGTTGCTGCCCGAATGTCTCGATGACTGGATCGACGAGAACAACCCTGTCCGGGTCATCGATGCGTTTGTGGACGCGCTCGATCTCGGCGAACTCGGCTTCGAGGGCGTCGAGCCAGCGGCGACGGGGCGTCCAGGCCACCATCCAGCGGTGCTCCTAAAGCTTTACATCTATGGCTACCTGAACCGGGTGCAGTCGAGCCGGCGGCTTGAACGCGAGGCAGGGCGCAATCTTGAAGTGATTTGGCTTTTGGGCCGGATCGTTCCCGATGACAAGGTGATCGCTGACTTCCGGAAAGATAATGGGGCCGCCATCCGCAAAGTTTGCGCGCGCTTTGTCGAACTCTGCCGCAAGATGGGGCTGCTCGCGAGAGCCAGCGTCGCCATCGATGGCAGCAAGTTCAAAGCCGTGAACAACCGCGACAAGAACTTCACGCGCAACAAAGTGGAACGCCGCCGCAAGCAGCTCGAGGCGAGCGTGGCGCGGTATCTCGGCCAGCTCGATACCGCCGATCTGCAAGAGCCCTCGGAGGCGCTGGCGGCCAAGACCGCACACCTCAAGGAGAAGCTAGCAAAACTCAACGAGGAGATGGAAAAGCTCGCGGCCTTGGAAAAGCGGATGCTGGCCGCACCGGATCAGCAGATCTCGCTCACCGATCCCGATAGCCGCTCGATGGCGACGAGCGGGCGCGGCTCTGGTGTCGTCGGGTACAACGTGCAGGTCGCCGTCGACACCGAGAACCATCTCATCGTGACGCATGAGGTAACCAACACCGGCTCCGACCGTTCGCAACTCGCCAACATGGCCAAGCAGGCGAAGGCGGTGCTGGAAGTGGACGAGCTCGAAGCGGTTGCGGATCGCGGCTACTATCACGGCGAGGAGATCCTGGCGTGCGAGCAGGCTGGTATCGCGGTGACGCTGCCAAAGCCGATGACGTCCGGCGCGAAGTCGAAGGGCCGCTTCGGCAAGCAGGGCTTCGTCTATCTCCCAGAGGAAGACGTCTACCGCTGCCCAGCAGGCGAGCGTCTGAAATACTACTACACCAACGAAGAGGACGGCTTGACGCTGCGCCGCTACTGGACGAATGCCTGCCGGAACTGCCCGATCAAACAGCGCTGTACGTCAGGGGTGCAGCGCCGGGTCACGCGCTGGGAACACGAGCATGTGCTTGAGGCCGTGCAGAAGAGGCTCGATGAAAATCCAAAGGCCATGCGCGTCCGGCGCGAGACCGTCGAGCATCCCTTCGGCACGCTCAAGGCGAGGATGGGAGCAACGCACTTCTTCATGAAGACGCTGCCGAAGGCCGCGACCGAGATGGCGCTCAGCGTGCTTGCCTATAATCTGACACGGGTGATGAACATCATCGGCATCAAGCCGCTGATGGCGGCGATCGGGGCGTAGCTGCTGCCGCTGCGGCCCAATTTAGCGGGTAAAGGGACCGAAACGCGCGGAAAACGCCTTAGGCTTGCCCAAGGCCAGGAAAAACAAAAATGTGCTCAAAACTGTCATGCCGGTGTCAGCCGCCTCCGGCGTGAGCCATCTTAGACTCGTCCCTCGCGTTTTCACGCGGCCAAGACCCGTTGCTGAAGTGCGCCTTGCCAGTCCGCCTTATCTGGCCACGTCCGCTTCCAAAAAATCCGGACGCGTGACTATGGAATAGGTAGGTACTTGGCAATGGGGGTACTGAGCTGCTTCACGAGCGCGAAATCGTTGCCCGTGCTGAAATGCGCCGATTTGCTTCTGTGCTTGGCGAAGCGTTCATTGGGCAGGATGCGCCCCGCGACGCGATCCGCGATTTCATCGAAGCCCGGCTTCCGGCTGCGCGTTAACTAAAGCCCTCCAAGCAAGAACGCGTGGTCGCGTTAAATTTTGTTCCAGCGCAGATAATCCGAACGTGAAAGCCTGCGCAATCAAAGGCGAACGAATTGCCTACTGGGGTCCTGTTTGCGCTGCAATGGCAGTGGGGCGGACCTGCAGATAAGGTGCCGATTTGGCGGGGACTAGCACAGGCACTTTCTGCGTGACCGGGATGATTTCGGGATTTCCCATCCGGCGCCACACTCCCCACAATCCTTTAGGCTCGATCAGGATCGTAGCAATGGAAACCATACCGAGAATGATGAGATACCAAGTCCCATAATCGGACAGGTATTCCCGCAGCAAGAAGAAGACGGCGGTTCCGATGATCGGGCCTTCGAGGCTCCCGATGCCGCCGATGACGACGATAAAGATGACGAAAATCGTCCAGTCGGTGATGCTGAAAGATGCCGAGGGTGCAATCCTAAGCTTCTCCAGCGTGACTAGCACGCCGGCCAATCCCAAAATGGGCGCGGTAAAAAGGAAACAGATCACGCGCGTAAGATCGAGGTTGACGCCGGAAGCGCCCGCGGCTTCCTCGTTGTCCCGCATCGCGGTTAGCCCGAGGCCGACCCGCGACCGCAACAGCGCCCATGTTACGGCAAATGCCGCTAACGCGAGGCCGAGGCTCATAAGGTAGAAACAAGTGATCCGGCCGCTAAGGGAAGCGCCAAACGCCTTTGCGATCGGGATGGGAAGGCTCGTACCGGAACCGCCGCCAAATCCGGGTAGCTTGCCTGCGATCAGGGATAGGACTTCAGCCGCGACCCAGGTGCCAACGGCGAGGTATGCGGTCCGCAGGCGAAAGACTGTGGCCATCGCCGGAACCGCGAGGATGAGCGTCACAACGGCAGCAAGAGGAATCGCGGCATAAGGGCTTATATGGCCCAAAACAGTGAGGCCATAAAACGCATAGGCGCCAACGCCTACGAAGGCTTGCTGGCCGATGGTGATGATGTCCGCGTACCCGGCCAAAAGATTCCACATCAAGGCCAGGACGAGCACCGTAAAGAATTCCGTGAGTAAGCTGAGCTGGCTCAGGTCGAAAATATAGGGACCGGCAATAAATATGCCGGCGCCCATAGCAAGGAGCGCCCTCATGATGGGGACCAAAGGCGGCGCATATCGGAAACGGTTCATCCGGCTTTAATCCCGTTTAAAGAGGCCCTGCGGGCGAATGACGAGAATGGCGAGAAAAACGAGATGCTGCGCGAGGGTCTGCCAAGCCGCGTCGAATTGGGCGCCGATATTTTGCGCGATGCCGATGACGATGCCGCCGGCAAGCGTTCCCCACAAGCTGCCAAGTCCGCCCAGCACGACCACCTCGAATGCCGCGAGCAGCCGGCTGGGGCCGATGTTCGGATCGAAATTGGTCCAAACCGCCATGCAGCAGGCCGCGATCATGATGGTGATGCCGACGATGCCCATGGCCATCGCGTGGATTTGCGCAGAGGGAAGGCCGATGAGATTCGCCGCCGCCGGGTCGTCCGCGACCGCACGGATACGCGCTCCCATGGAGGTACGGTGCAGGAACAATTCGAGGCAGCCGATCACCAAGATTGCGGTGCCGAAAACTGCGAGCGGGAATAAACCGACATCGAAAAGGCCGCCGATGTTGATCGAAGCAACTTCGATGCTGCCGCCGAACAACTTGCGAGTATTGGGGCCATACCCTTCGAGGAGCGCATTTTGAATGATGACCCCCATGGCGAGGGTGACGAGAATGACCGGGAGGACGCCACCGCCTTTGCGGGCGATCTTATTGAGGAGAAAACGCTCGATTACGTAACCTCCCGCATAGCCAAATGGCAGCATCAAAATCACTGCAATAAACGGGGAGAGGCCGAGAAACCCGCAAACGGAAAGCAGCAAAAAGGAACCCGCAACAATGTAATCGCCGTGGGCGATATTGATGAAGCGCAATACGCCCATCGAAAGCGAAAGGCCGACGGCGAATAACGCGTAAAGCCCGCCGATGAGAACGCCCTGGACGATCAGAAAGAGAAATAGGGTCATGGAAGCTCACACGCCGAAATAATGCTGCATGATAATGTCCCGGCTGACATCTTGCGGACGGCCCTCAAGGGAGACTTCGCCTTCGAGAAAGCAGTAGAACCTGTCCGCGGCCTGAAGCGACCTGCCAACATCCTGCTCCACGAGGAGGATGCCGATCCCGCGGTCTCGGATAGCGGGAATAATTTCATAAAGCTGGTTCACAACCACAGGTGCCAGCCCGAGGCTGATCTCGTCACAAAGCAGGAGCCGCGGGTTCATGAGCAGCGCCCGGCCCAAGGCCACCATCTGCTGCTGGCCTCCGGAAAGGTTTCTGGCCAAGGCGTTGTGCCGTTCCTTGAGAACGGGAAACCACTCATAAACCTGGCCGAAGCCGATTTCGCCTTTACGGCCGAGTTCCCAGCCGATGCGGAGATTCTCGGTTACGGTAAGCGATGGAAACAGGCGCCTGCCTTCTGGAACAAGACCGATCCCGGCTGAGGCAATTTGTGGCGTTGTGAGCTTGAGAAGATCTTGCCCCAAATAGCGGATCGTGCCGCTGGCTCTTCCTGCCTGCCCGACAAGAGCCTTCAGAAACGAGGATTTGCCAGCGCCGTTGGCGCCGATGATCGAAACAATCTCGCCCTCGCCCACGGTCACTTCGACGTCGTGCACCGCGCAAAACTGGTCGTAGTAGACCGAAAGCTTTTCGACCGTCAGAAGCCATGGTGTCGCCGAGTTATGACTTTGTTGCGCAGAATGGCCGGAGCAAAGTCCCCCCTCACGCTGTCTCTCTCCCCGACGCTCGAACACCTCTCGCGGCTTCTTCTCCATCTCCCCGTGGGGAGAGGGCTGGGGTGAGGGGGTCTCGATTACGTTCATGAACTCCCCCTATGCACCTAGATAGACATCCATGACCCGTTCATCGGCCAGAACGGCATCCGGGGCGCCGTCGGCCAAGATCGTCCCGGAATAAAGAGCCACAAGCCTCGTCGCCAAACTTTTGAGGGCATGAACGACGTGTTCCACCCAAACGATGGTCGATCCGCGGGCGTGAATCGTCCTGAGGATTTCGAGGAGCGAGAAGCATTCCGCGTCCGTCAGCCCGCCCGCAATCTCGTCAAGCAGAAGCAAATCCGGGAATTTCACAGCTGCCTTAGCAAGCTCCAGCCGCTTGAGGTCGAGCAGCGATAGCCGCCCCGCGGGCAAGGCGGCCCGATCTGCAAGGCCCGTCAGCGCAAGCGTCGCTTCCGCTTCCCGCCGTGCATCCGGGACCGCGAGCCCACCCCCGTGGACTGCAGCCACAAGCACGTTTTCGAAAACGCTCATATGCGAGAATGGCTTCGGGATCTGGTAGGTGCGCCCGATCCCGAGCCTTCGCCGATGCCACGGTTTCATCCGCGTTATGTCCTGCCCGCAATACCGGATGGAACCTGTATTCGGACTGATGACACCGGCGACTAAATTAAAGAGCGTGCTTTTCCCAGCTCCGTTTGGGCCAAGCACGCCCAGGATCTCGCCTCTATCGACGGCGAGATCCAAGTTCTCGATTACTCGCAAGCCGCCAAAGCGCCGGGACAGGCTAGTGAGTTCGAGAAGGTGCTCAGCCATAGACGATCGCAGAAGGCTTACCGCCCAGCGGGACGTCCGTCGCCGTCGAGTTGTCGACGTTGACGAGATGATGAGGGAATTTCTTGCCTTTCTCCCATTGGCCGATGACGAGCGGCGTTTGGCAGCAATTCGGGAAGGGACCCTTCTTGAAATTGATCGGCCCAACGATCGAATTGTAATTCGTCTCCGCAATGGCTTTCGCAAGCGAAGCGGGATCGGTGATATTCTGCGTGCGTTTCAGCGCATCGAGAGCGACCTCGAATAGGGAATGCCGGAACCCAAGCGTCATAGACCATTGCTTGCCGCTCGCTGCCTCATACGCACTCGCGAGTTCCGCCGATGATTGCCCCGTCAGGCCCGACTTATATGGATGCGTGGCCGACCACCAAACCTCAACCGACAAACCAAGCGCGCGGTCGCCAAGCGGGGCGACTGCGGCAGGGAACTCGGTAGCCTTCGCCACCGACACGATCTTCGGCCGGAAGTTTTGCTGCGCTGCTGCGCTTGAAAACGCGGTGAATTCCGGCGGCGGGATCACGCCCGAGATAATCTCAACGCCGCCAGCCTTGAACGCTGCGATTTGAGCGTTGTAGTTGCCGGCCGGCAAATCGAAGCGGCCCGGATCGATGACCTTGTAGCCCTTCTTTTCGGCAAGCGCGGTGAAAATCTTGGAGAATGCCTGGCCGTCATTGTCGTTTGGCCAAAGCGCGCCAATGACCTTATTGGTGGAAACCTTGTCCCAGGACGCGAAATAGCTATCGGCCAGATTCGTAGCGCTGAAGAAGAAGTGGTAGGTCCAGTCGAAGCCCTTCTTTGGATCGCCGCCGCGGCCGAAGAAATAGGGCTCAAGCGGAGCGTCGTTAGAGAGGCAAGGCACACCAGCCAATTCCGCCTGATCGGAAACAGGATTAACGGTTTCAGGTGTGGCGAATGCGGTTATCAGATTGACCTTTTCCTTGAGGATGAGGTCTTTCGCAACTTCGGCCGCGCGGTTCGGGTTCGACTGGCTGTCGCGCAGCACGATTTCGAGCGGATGCTTCGTCCCGTTCACCGAGACCTGACCGCCGGTTGTTTTCTTGATCTGTTCGACCGTCCAAGCAATCTGCTCAGAGAAGATGGCGAGCGGTCCCGTCTGCGGAGCGACAACTCCGATCTTGATGGTTTGGGGAACCGCAAACGCGATTCGGCCAAACGCCATAGTCGCTGCGCCAGTTGCTACTCCCTTCAAGACTTGCCGGCGCCCGTAAGCTTTCTTCAGCATGTTTCCCTCCCAGGCTTTGCTTTTGATGGTGACTTACTCGAAGCGCCCGCACTTCCTCGTCATTGCAAGCGGACGCGGTGTCCGAAGCAATCCAGGAATTAGAAATTCGCGGGCTTGAGTATGTGGATCCCCGCGGCGCCGATGGCGCCTCGCGATGACATTTTTGGAATCGCTGAGCCAGGTTTCCTTGATCTTGACAGAGGTCCTATCGTGGCGCGCAAAATCGCCCGCGCCCGCAGCCAGGCTGCCGACCATTTTGTCCTCCCAAAATCCACGATTTCCGGCTTTAGCCGTGCTTTCGTCTCGTTAAGTCAAACGTGCACGAGCAGCTGTAACGTGTCAACAGGAATTTCGAGATTTTTCTAAAACTCGGTTTTAAGCGGCAATCGCAGATAGAAAACCAGAATTTTTTATATTTACTTAGAAGCGGATGGCCGCGCCTTCGCTACAGACCTTCAGCAAGAAAATTGGCGACGAGCTTTGTAAATCGCGCGGTGTGCTCGATCTGGGTCCAGTGCCCGCACTGTCCAAACACATGCAATTGCGAGCGCTGGATTAATTGAGCCAATTGCAATGAAACCTGGAGCGGGATCACCTTGTCTTCCCGGCCATGGATCACCAGCGTTTCATGCGGGATCGCGCGAATGGCGTCCTCGGGGCTTGCGAGCGCATCGACCCAGCGCTGACGGGGTGCGGGGAACATGGCCGCGAAGCTCTCCTGGAACCCCGGCCGGATACTTGCCTGATAGCGCAACTCAGCAAGCTCGTCATTCACGAGAGAACGGTCGTAAGCGAAAATGTCGAGGAGGCGCCGCATGTTCTCGAAGGAGGGCGTGTAGCCCCAAACCGCGTCGAGACCTTCCGTGATGGGGAAAGGCAGGCCTACGCTGCCCATAAGCACCAGCCGCCCTACTCGTCCAGGATGGCTGACGGCGGCCGCGAGCGCGATTGCGCCGCCGAATGAATTTCCAACCAGGTCCGCGCGCTCAAGTTTTAGAGCGTCCAGAACGCCGATGACTTGCGCAACCCATGCGGATTTGCCGTAGACGAAACCCGTAGGCCGCTCAGTGTACCCAAACCCGGCCATATCGGGCGCGATCACCCGGAACTCCTTGGCGAGGCCCGGAATGACAAGGCGCCAGTTGGCCCAGGCCGAGACGCCAGGACCGGAACCATGAATGAGCACGACGGGATGCCCGCTACCCTGATCGTGGAGATTGACGCTCAGGCCGCCGCAGTTGACAAGCCTCCCGATTTCCGGGTTGCCGGTATCCATTCGCCCTCTCACAGCAAAGTGTACTACTATTTCGTGGCAGAAACGGAAAACACTTGGCTTACAACCTGCAGCGTGCGGTCGATGTGATCGCTTGCGACCCGGCAGGCCCGTTCGACGTCGCGGGCGAGGACGGCGTCGAGCAGCGAAGCATGCTCCGCATGCACATCCCTGGATATTTCCCGATGCGTCAGCGAAATCCGGCGGTAGCGCTCCGACTGCTGGAAAAGGATGCTGTGCATGTGGTGCAGCCAGCGGGAGGGGCAAGCCGCCAAGAGGGCACGGTGGAAGTCGCGGTTACGGTCTTCGAATTCATCGGTGTAATCGAAGGGATTGGAGCCAAGCTTTTCCTCCACCTTGGAAAGCCGGTGATAGGCTGCGACCACGCCCGCCTCCCAATTGTCGTCCCCCTGCAAAATCGCCTGCCGGAGCGCTTCCACCTCGACAAGCTTCCTGGCTTTAGTGAGATCGGCAAAGTCTTCGAGCGAAACGGCTGCCACGCGAAACCCGCGCTGCTCCTCGGAAGTCACAAGCGCCTCGCCAACCAGCCGCGTCAAGGCCTCCCGCAGCGTGCTTGCCCCGACCTCATAGCGGTCCTTCAACATTTCAACGCGCAGTTTTTCTCCCGGCTCCAAACGGCCGCTCAAGATGTCCTCCCGAAGCGCGGAATAAGCAGCCTCGATCAGACTCCTCGCTGAAACGACATTCGTGGCCAGGACGGCGCTTCCTTCCTGCTTCATATCTTGGGACATAGCTCCTGCCGGCCGAATCTGTAATTTCGCATCTCCCTATTTATACGCTTGATCGCGCCGCGTGGTCTAGAAGAATATCGAGAATCCTGGGTTAAGGAAAACTACACACGAAAAACCGTCATTGTGCGCTGCAAACGAGTTTTTAAAAAATCTCGAGATTTTTATTGACTCCGCGGCGGCAGGTGTGCACAGTCGAGCTTATAGAGACGAGACGGTCCCTAAACCGAACTCGCAGTGATCTGGGAGGACTGGATGGTCAGCAGCCAGGCTGTGGGCACGTGGAGCGGCGTGCCCGTAGGTAAGACCTTTGTCAAAATAAAAGGCACCCGGCTTGGACGGTTTATCGAATTCGAATTCTCGATAAACGACGAAGACCTGACCATTGAACTCGTTCTTCCCGTTTCAGCTTTCCGCGAATTCTGCGTCATGCAGAACGCCACCATTCTGCCTTCCGATGCGTCTGCGGAGGAAGAGGCGGAGCGTGCCGCCTGGCGTTCGGGGCAGCCCGGTTTGCTCCGCAAGCCCGTGCAGGATGACTGACGGTTCCAACGCAAAAATAACATAATCCCGGGGAGGGACATGTGACGATACAAATCAAGACCATCGATCTCGAACCCAAGCGCCAGACGTTCGGCCATGTCGCGCGCCGGCTCGGCGGCGACAAGACTGCCTCGCGCTACCTCGAAGGTACGCTCGATGTTCAGGCGACCGATAATTTTCATTACAAGCCGCTTGTGGGAAACTGAATACTGGCACTACGATCCCCGCAAGACAGCGGTCAAGATGGCGGACTGGTACAAACCACTCGACCCGCGCCAATATTACTATGCCACCTACAATATCGCGCGTGCCAACATGCAGCAGGCTGTTGACCGCAACTTCGTTTTTGTGGCCGAACGCGGCCTGATCGAGAAGCTTGGCCGGACGCCCAGGATACAGATCGAGCGGGGCCTTCTACCCCTGCGGCATCTGCACTGGGGCTCGAACATGAATATGTCCGAGATTTGCCAGCGCGGCTACGGTACGGCCGTCACCGCACCCTGCATTTTCTCGGCGGGCGACCATCTCGCAATGGCGCAGATCATCTCCCGCGTCGGCCTTGAGCTCGATGGCCAGAACGGTACGAGCCTCGACGGCGCCAAGATCAATTGGATGAAGGATTCGGCCTGGCAGCCCATCCGCAGGCTGATCGAAGACACGCTCGTCGAGCGCGATTGGTTCCATCTTTACGTTGCCCAGACGCTCGGCGTGAACGCGGTCCTGTTCGAACTCGCCTATAAGAATGCCGACGCCGCTTGGGCCGATGGCGGCATACTGGTGGCCATGCTCACGGAATTCATGACCGACTGGCGGGCTGAAGAAGCGCGCTGGAGCGATAGCGTGGTCAAAACCGTTGCCGCGGAAAGCGCCGAGAACAACGCGCTGATTTCAGGGTGGGCGCAGAACTGGATCAGCCGGGCAGTCGAGGCCGGCAAGTCCTGGTCGCGCGAGCTTGTCGGCGACCGCGGCCGGGCTGCTGACGCAGCGGGCGAGGCTGCAATCGCCAGGGCCCGCTCGCTCGGCCTCAAAGTTTAACGGGGAGATTCAGAGACATGGCGCAGGTCGCTTCAATCACGCTTTTGCATAACGATGACGCACGCCCGATCATCGAAGCCATCATGGCCGACAATCCCGGCGTGCGCGTGCTCAACATGCCGGGCGCTGTCAAGCTCGATTGCGATGACGAGATCGTCGTAAAGCGCGCCTCCGTCGAGGAGCGGCTGGGCCGCAATTGGGACCCGCAGGAGATTCACCTCGTGCTGATCTCGATGGCGGGCAATCTTGACGAGGACGACGACCAGTTTGCGCTGAGCTGGAAACACTAAAGGGAGCCATCGTCATTGCGGGCGAAGCGAAACATTCCGGCGCAAAGGATGACTATGCCGCTTTGGATCGAAACGGCTGCGAAGCCGCCTCGCGGCGACGCAAGTTCCGGACAATAAGAAATTCATCTGGGAGGATGTTATGAGCACAAAAAAGCTCGGTCTCAAGCAGCGCTATGCGCACATGACCCGCGGGCTAGACTGGGAAACCAGCTACCAGCCGATGGACAAGGTGTTTCCTTACGACAAGTTCGAGGGCATCAAAATCAAGGACTGGTCGGCATGGGAAGACCCCTTCCGGCTCACCATGGATACCTATTGGAAGTTCCAGGCCGAGAAGGAGCGCAAGCTCTATGCGGTGATCGACAGCTTTGCGCAAAATAATGGGCAGCTCGGACTATCGGACGCCCGCTACGCCAATGTGCTGAAACTGTTCCTTACCGGCGTTTCCCCACTGGAATATCAGGCGCATCGCGGCTTTGCGATGGCTGGCCGCCATCTCCGCGGCGTTGGCCCTCGCGTTGCGTCGCAGATGCAGTCCCTGGACGAATTGCGCCATGCTCAGACGCAGATCCACACCATCAGCCACTACAATAAGTTTTTCGACGGCATCTCCGAGTTCCGGCACATGCACGATCGCGTGTGGTATCTCTCCGTGCCGAAATCGTTCTTCGACGATGCCCGCACCGCCGGCCCGTTCGAGTATATGATCGCGATCGGCTTCGCGTTCGAATATGTGCTGACCAATCTGCTGTTCGTGCCGTTCATGTCGGGCGCCGCCTATAATGGCGATCTTGCCACCGTGACGTTCGGCTTCTCCGCGCAATCGGACGAAAGCCGGCACATGACGCTCGGTATCGAGGTCATCAAGTTCCTGCTCGAGCAGCACCCGGACAACCTGCCCATCGTGCAGAAGTGGGTCGACAAGTGGTTCTGGCGCGGCCACCGCGTTCTGGGCCTCGTCGCCATGATGATGGACTACATGCTGCCGAAGAAGGTGATGTCCTGGAAGGAGGCATGGCAGATCTATTTCACGGAGGCCGGCGGTTCGCTGTTCCAGGATCTGGCGCGCTATGGATTGCGCGTGCCGAAATATGCTGATGTCGCGACCGCAGAGGCGGACCACATCTCGCACCAGAACTGGGCCATTTTCTATCAGTACACCCACGCGGCGGCGTTCCACACCTGGATGCCGGACGCCGGGCACATGGATTGGCTTTCGGAGAAATATCCGGGAACGTTCGACCGCTATTACCGTCCGCGCTTCGAGATGTGGGCAAAGATGGAAAAGGAAGGCAAGCGCTTCTATAACATGGCGCTGCCGCAGCTATGCCAGACCTGCCAGATCCCGATGGGGTACACGGAGCCGGGCGACCCGACCACCATCGCGTTCCGGTCCTCGCAGTTCAACGGCGACACCTATCACTTCTGCTCCGACGGCTGCAAAGACATCTTCGACAACGAGCCGGAGAAGTTCGCACAAAGCTGGCTGCCCGTGCATCAGATCTTCCAGGGCAATTGCGGCGGCGCCACCGTGCCGGAGGTGCTCGCCTGGTACAAGATGAATGTGGGCGCGGACAACATGGACTATGTGGGCTCGCCCGATGAAAAGCTTTGGCAGGAATGGCACGCCAAACAGGCGTTGAAGGCCAGCTAGCTCACGATCTCATTCAAAGGAATTCAGACATGTCCGTTGTTGCCCTTGAACCCGGCTACGGCCAAAAAGTTGAATACCGCGACGTAGAGAAAAACTTCCATGGGAACGCGCTGATCTACGTTCACTGGGAGAAGCACCTATCCTTCTGCGCAGCGCTTGCCTTTCCACTGCCGCTTGCCATGCCGTTCGCTGCCTTCGTCAACGAGGTGGTGAAGCCGCATTATGCGGCCCACCCCGATGCCAGCAGGGCCGATTGGTCTGACGTTCAATGGATGATCGACGGGCGGAGGGTGAACCCTCAGTTCGACAGGTCGCTCGCCGAGAACGGCATGCACCACAAGTCGCTTGTCCGCTTTTGGACACCGGGCTTCGACGGTTTCCGCGGCTCCGCAAGCTGACGCGACCAAGAGGGCAAAGGCAGTGGGCCACATTCTGACCATAGAGCCTCTGGGTGAGTCTGTTGAAGTCGCGGACGGGCAGACGATGCTAGACGCCTGTCTGCGGGCTGGCATCTATCTGCCGCACGCCTGCGGTCACGGCCTTTGCGGCAGCTGCAAGGTCGATGTCGTGGAAGGCGACGTCGACCACGGCGCCGCCTCCTCCTTCGCGCTTATGGATTTCGAGCGCGAGGGCGGAAAAACCCTTACCTGCGCGGCTTCGCTCTTGAGCGATGTCACCATAGAGACGGACATCGATCCGGACCCTGATGCCCGGCGAATTGCCGTGCGCGACTTCAAGGCTCGGGTCACGGCTGCCGAAAATTTGGCCCCCGGCGTGAAGCGGATCCGGCTCGATCTCAACGGCAAACTGATTGACTTTCAGGCCGGCCAGTTCATCAGCCTCAACATTCCGGGTACCGATGGGTCGCGGGCTTTCTCGCTGGCAAACCCGCCGCAGCAGGCATCCGAAGTGGAACTCCAGGTTCGCCTCGTCGAAGGCGGAAAGGGCACCACCTACCTGCACCAGCAGCTGAAACCCGGCGATGAGCTGACGTTCACGGGCCCTTACGGCCGTTTCATTGTGCGCAAGTCACGCGGCGGGCCGCTTCTGTTTCTGGCCGGCGGTACGGGCGTTTCGAGCCCGCGTTCGATGATCCTCGATCTCCTTTCCGAGGGCTATAAGGACAAGATCACCCTTATCCACGGTGTCCGCACCGAAGCCGATCTTTACGGGCGGGAGGAATTCGAGCGGCTCGCCCGGGAACATGGAAACTTCGTCTATGTCCCGGCGCTGTCGGCCGAGCCAGCCGGAAGCTCTTGGCAAGGCGAGCGCGGATTCGTTCATGAAGTTGCGCAGCGCCTGTTCAAAAATTCGTTTGAGGGGCAAACAGCCTATCTTTGCGGGCCGCCGCCCATGATCGATGCGTGCATCAATGCACTGATGCAGGGCCGCCTGTTCGAGAAGCATATTTTCCTTGAGCGCTTCCTCACACAGGGCGACGCGGCCGCGCGCCCCAAAAGCCCCGTGTTCAAGAGGCTCTAAGATGGCGCAACGTTTCACCATAACGGTTCCGGGCGCTGGAAGCACCCAATGCGGAGAGGACGAGCGCGTGCTCGTGGCGCTCGAGCGCGCACAAGGCTTCGGCCAGCTCAAAAATCTGCCGCAGCGCCTGCCCGTCGGATGCCGGCGCGGCGGATGCGGCGTCTGCAGGGCTCGCGTGATTAAGGGCGAGTATCGCAAGGCTCCCATGAGCCGTGAACACGTTTCGGCGCAGGACGAGGAGAACGGCCTGATCCTCGCTTGCTCCGTCTACCCGCTGTCCGACCTTTCCCTCGTTTTGGAAGGACGGGCCGCAAGCAATACAAGGCCGGTAAGTCAAGTGGAGGAATAAGACATGGCACTTTCAGGCATTCTGCGCCCGGGCTTCGTGCAGTTGCGCGTTCTCGACATGCCCGCCGCGATTGAACATTACACCAAATATGTGGGCTTTCATCAGGTGACCGAAGGCCCCGATGGCCGCGTTTATCTGAAGGCGGCTGACGAGTTCGATCATCATTCCATCGTGCTCCGCCGCGCCGATACGGCGGGCATCGACCTGATGGCCTTCAAATGCCTTGGAGACGCCGATCTCGACCGTTTCGAGAAGCGGGTAACGGAGTATGGCTTCCCGGTGGACAAGGTGCCCGCGGGTGAGCAGCCGGGCATCGGCCGCCGCATCGGCTTCACCATCGCCTCCGGCCACCGCATCGAGCTTTATGCGCACGCGGATATGTCCGATCCGAAGCCCCGCATCCATAATCCGGATGTGTGGGAAGTGCCGCCGCATGGCATGCGCGCCCGCCGTTTGGATCATGCGCTGCTCTACGGGCCGCATATCGAGAAGAACCTCGACTTCTTCACGCGCGTCCTCGATATGCGCTGCGCCGAGCGCGTCGATATGCCCGACGGACTGCTCGCGATCTGGCTGACGGCCGGCATGAAGGCGCACGACATCGCGTTCGTGAAGCATCCGGAGCCCGGCAAGCTGCACCACGTCGCCCTGGAGCTTGAGAACTGGAACGATGTCGGCAACGCAGCGGACATCCTCACCCGCTACGACATTTCTGTGGACATCGGTCCAACCCGCCACGGCATTACACGCGGCCAGACGATCTATTTCTTCGATCCGTCGGGTAATCGCAACGAGGTGTTCGCAGGCGGATACACCTACTATCCCGATCTGCCGACCCGCACATGGGATGAGACGCAGATCGGGAAGGGCATCTTCTACTACGAGCGGAAGCTGAACGAAGCCTTCCTTTCAGTCGTAAGCTAAACGCGCTTACAGGGGCACTACCATGGGCATTTCCATCCGCAGAGATTCCATCGCTTCCAGCGCCGCGCTCAACGCGGTAACTGCTGCTGTCGCGCATGGCGAATCTATGGGTAAAGCGGTCGTCGCTGCCGTCGTGGACCCAAGCGGAGACACGATCGCGTGCCTCCGCGCGGATGGGGCCTTCTCTGCGTCGGTCGATATCGCGGGGGACAAGGCTTATACAGCCGCCGTCTTTGGCGTTTCGACCGACCAGCTTTGCAAAGCTCTGGAGCATCGCGAGGTCTTGCGCGAGGGCATTTCGCTTAGGCCAAGGGTGATCCTTTTCGGCGGCGGCTTGCCGATCATCGAGAATAACCGCGTTATAGGGGCCATCGGCGTGTCCGGGGGTTCCGAGGACGACGACCGGGCCTGCGCCGCAGCGGGTCTTGCAGCGCTGGGGCTCACCCCAGCGGTATAAGGCAGGACGGCACCACTAATTTTGCTTTGAACAGACGGGCAATTGGGAAGACTGATGACGGTTCACCAGATCACTCAGCCGCGCGCCCTCGACATATCGAGGGCTCGCCGCAACGCTGCGCACTTCATCGATGGCGCTTTCACGCAAGGGACAACCGGGAAAAGCTGGCAGAACCATTGCCCGTTGGACAACAGCGCGATCGGCACCGTACCCGAGGGAGGCAGGGCAGAGGTAGATGCTGCTGTAAAGGCCGCGCGGGCAGCCCTTGAGGGGCCCTGGGGGCGGTTGACCGTCGCGGAACGCACCGATCTCTTGAGTGAGGTTGCCGATGAAATAATCCGGCGCTTCGACGACTTCCTGGAAGCGGAGTGTCTCGATACAGGCAAGCCTGCAAGCCTTGCGAGCCACATCGACATCCCTCGGGGCGCCGCGAATTTCAAGATGTTCACGGACGTCGTCAAGACGATCGCAACCGAATGCTTCCAAACGCCGACACCCGACGGCCAGGGGGCTATAAACTACGCGCTCCGGCGTCCCAAGGGCGTGATCGCCATGATTTCGCCGTGGAACCTGCCGTTATTGCTTATGACGTGGAAGGTCGGCCCCGCTCTGGCGCTCGGCAACACGGTGGTGGTGAAACCATCGGAGGAAACGCCGCTCAGCGCAACGCTTCTAGGCGAAGTGATGAACAAAGTTGGCGTGCCGAAGGGTGTATACAATGTCGTGCACGGCTTCGGGCCAGACTCGGCCGGCGAGTTCCTGACCCAGCATCCGGAAGTTAACGGCATCACTTTTACCGGCGAGACGCGCACCGGCGAGGCGATCATGCGCCAAGCCGCGTTGGGTGTCCGCCAGGTCTCTTTCGAACTCGGCGGAAAGAATGCGGCACTGGTCTTCGCCGATGCCGACCTTGACAAAGCTATCGAGGGTACGATGCGCTCGGCCTTCTCCAATTGCGGACAAGTGTGCCTTGGAACCGAGCGCGTCTATGTCGAGCGGCCGCTGTTCGACGCCTTCGTCGCGCGGCTCAAGCAGGGCGCCGAGCAGCTCCGCCTTGGGCGGCCGGAGGACCCGGAAACGAATCTCGGTCCGCTTATCAGCCAAGAACACCGCAACAAGGTGCTTTCTTACTACCGCAAGGCGGCCGAAGAAGGCGCAACTGTTGTCACCGGCGGTGGTGTGCCCGATATGCCCGCTGATTTGGCGGGCGGGGCATGGGTAGAGCCTACGATTTGGACCGGCTTGCCGGACACCGCTACGGTGGTGAACGAGGAAATCTTCGGGCCATGCTGCCACGTCCGGCCCTTCGACACGGAGGAGGAAGCCATAAGGCTCGCCAATGGCACGCCCTACGGCCTCGCCGCCGCGGTATGGACGGAAAACCTTAGCCGCGCGCACCGGGTCGCCTCCAAAATGGACGTTGGCATTTGCTGGGTCAATTCCTGGTTCCTGCGCGATCTTCGCACAGCGTTCGGGGGCGCGAAGGCGTCCGGCATCGGCCGCGAGGGCGGTGTGCACTCGCTCGAGTTCTACACCGAGCTCACAAACGTCTGCATCAAACTCTAAAGCAGGACAATAGAAGTATGGTGACCACACCGAAGGCCGATATCGAGGCCGCCGCTGCACATCTGTTTGAGGCGGCACGCACAGGCCAGCCTTGCGAGCCCGTTCGCAGTTTGCTTGCGGACGGCGATCTCGACGGCGCCTATGCCGCGCAGACGATTAACACCAGGCGCGCGCTTGAAGCCGGCCGGCGCTTGGTTGGCCGTAAGATCGGGCTCACCTCGAAGGCGGTGCAAAAGCAGCTCGGCGTCCATCAGCCCGATTACGGCATGCTGTTCGCCGATATGGCTCGCTGCGATGGCGAGGAAATCTCCATCCGCGACGTGATGCAGCCAAAGGTCGAGGCGGAGATCGCTTTCGTGCTTGGCAGGGACCTCACTGAGGAACAGCTCACCGTCGCCGATCTTCAGCGCGCCATCGAGTTTGCCTTGCCCGCCATCGAGATTGTCGGCTCCCGCATCAAGAACTGGGACATCAAGATCACCGACACGATTGCCGATAACGCTTCGTCGGGCCTCTATGTTTTAGGGTCACGGCCATGCCGGCTCGACAGCTTCGAGCCGCGACTGGCCGGCATGGTGATGGAGAAGAGAGGCGAGCCGGTCTCGGTTGGCGCCGGCGCGGCCTGCATGGGCAGCCCGCTCAATGCGGCGCTCTGGCTCGCTCAGGTGATGGCGCGCATGGGAAGCCCCTTGAAGGCAGGCGACACCATTCTTTCAGGCGCCTTGGGACCGATGGTTGCGGTTGAGCCTGGGGATGTTTTCGACGTGCGGATTAATGGCCTCGGCTCCGTCCGGGCCACTTTCTCGAAGGAATAGATGATGGCAAAAATCAAATGCGCGATCATCGGACCGGGCAATATCGGCACCGATCTGATGATCAAGGTGATGCGTACTTCAAAGCATCTCGAAATGGGGGCGATGGTTGGCATCGATCCGGCTTCCGATGGACTCGCGCGCGCTTCGCGCATGGGTGTGCCCGTCACCGCGGAGGGCATCGAAGGCTTGGTGAAGATGCCGCAGTATAACGAGATCGGCGTTGTCTTCGACGCCACCTCGGCCAAGGCGCACATCCGCAACAATGAGATCTTGCAGCGCGACGGCAAGAAGGTCATCGACCTCACGCCCGCGGCCATCGGGCCGTTCACCATTCCAGTGATCAATGGCGAAGCAAACGTCGACGCGCCGAATGTGAACATGGTGACCTGCGGCGGGCAAGCCACTATTCCGATGGTCTATGCAGTGCGGCGCGTCTCCGAGCGGGTGCCTTACGGCGAGATCGTCGCCTCCATCTCCTCGAAGTCCGCCGGGCCAGGCACCCGTGCCAATATCGACGAGTTCACCGAGACCACCTCGAAAGCCATTGAGATTTTGGGCGGAGCAGAGCGAGGAAAGGCCATCATCATTCTAAACCCGGCCGAACCGCCGCTCATCATGCGCGATACGGTCATGACACTGTCCCAGGGCGGAAGCCGCGAAGCGATTGAGAAATCGGTCGAGGCGATGATAGCCGACGTCCAGAAATATGTGCCCGGCTACCGGCTCAAGCAGAAAGTGCAGTTCGAATCTATCGGTGACAACCACCCCGTGCGGATTCCTGGGATCGGGCTTTGCTCGGGCCTCAAAACGACGGTGCTGCTGGAAGTGGAAGGTGCTGCGCATTACCTGCCAGCCTACGCTGGCAATCTCGACATAATGACATCCGCTTCCCTCGCCACGGCAGAGCGCTGGGCAAGCAAAGCAGTTGCGAAGGAGGCTGCGTAATGGCCCGGCCCAATCCGAATAAACTATTCATCCAGGACGTAACCCTGCGCGACGGCATGCACGCGCTTCGGCATCGCTATAAGCTTGAAGATGTGCGCGAAATCGCAGCGGCCCTGGATGCCGCAAAGGTGGACGGCATCGAGATTTGCCACGGCGACGGTCTTACCGGATCCACCTTCAACTATGGGTTCGGCGCTCATGACGACATCGAATGGATCGCCGCAGTTGCTGAGGAAGTGAAGCACGCCCTTGTGACCGTGCTGCTGCTGCCCGGCATTGGGACGGTGCACGATCTGAAAGCTGCTTTCGGTGCCGGCGCCCGCAGCGTGCGGATCGCCACCCATTGCACCGAGGCAGACGTATCGAAGCAGCATATCGAGGCTGCGCGTGGGCTCGGCATGGACACGGTTGGCTTCCTGATGATGGCGCATATGATGCCCACCGAGAAACTTGTCGAACAGGCGAAGCTCATGGAGAGTTATGGCGCCGAGTGCGTTTATGTAACGGATTCTGCCGGTGCCCTCTTGCCTGCGCAATATGCGGAGCGCGTGCGCGCCTTTCGCGATGCGCTCAAGCCCGAAACCGAAGTTGGGGTGCATTGTCACCACAACCTTACTCTGGGCGTGGCCAACACGGTTGCAGGCATCGAGGCGGGTGCCGTCCGCGCCGATGCGTCCCTTGCGGGCATGGGAGCCGGCGCTGGCAATGCGCCGCTCGAGGCGCTGATCGCGGTGCTGGACCGCATGGGCATCGAGACTGGATGCGACCTGTTCAAGCTGATGGATGCGGCCGACGATCTGGTGCGCCCGTTGCAAGATAGAACTGTCCGGGTCGACCGGGAGTCGCTTTCGCTGGGCTATGCCGGGGTCTATTCGAGCTTCCTGCGCCACGCCGAAGGCGCCGCGAAAGTCTACGGCGTCGATACGCGCGAAATCCTTGGCGAGCTTGGCCGGCGCCGGATGGTCGGCGGTCAGGAAGACATGATCGTCGATGTGGCACTGGACATCCTCAAACAGCGTGGAGAAGCAGCATGACCGCGCTTTCTGAGCTAGCCCGCATCCTCGACGATGCTGCCCGAACGGCCACGGCTGTCTCGCAGCTAACGGAGGAGCGCCCCAGCCTGACGGTGGAGGACGCCTATGCGATCCAGGCGCTCTCTATCGCAAGTCGTTACGATCGCGGCGAGCGGCGCGTGGGCATAAAAATGGGCCTGACCTCGCGCGCCAAGATGCAGCAGGTCGGCGTTTCCGAAGCGGTCTGGGGCCGTCTGACTAACGCTATGCGTCTAGTGGAAGGCGGCGATCTGGTCCGCGCCCGCTACGTCCATCCGCGCGTCGAACCCGAAATTGCCTATATCGTCGGCAAGCCGCTTGCGGGCGATGTCTCGCCCGCCGAGGCGCTCGCGGCAGTCGAAGCCGTCGCTCCGGCAGTGGAGATTATCGACAGCCGTTTCCGCAATTTTAAATTCACTTTGCCCGACGTGGTTGCCGACAACGCATCCTCATCGGGGTTCATTCTCGGTCCCTGGGCGAAACCGGACGCCGAAGTGAGCAATACCGGTATTGTGATGGAGGTTGACGGGCGGGCTGTGCAGATCGGTTCGAGCGCCGCGATCCTGGGCAATCCGATTCGCTCGCTCGTGGCTGCCGTTCGCGCCGTGGCGCAAGCGGGCGAACGGCTCGAGCCGGGCGACATCGTTTTGGCGGGGGGAGCCACGGCCGCACATCCCCTTACTCCTGGAGAATATGTCCGCGCTTGGTTTCAGGATCTGGGCAGCGTATCCTTTAGCGTCGTTTAGCGAGGTTCAGAATGCCGATTATCGAGATCACGCTGATTGAGGGGCGCACCCAGGACCAGAAGCAAGCGCTTGCCAAGAGGGTCACCGATGCTGTGGAGGAATCTCTGGGCGCTCCAAGGGATACCGTGCGGATCATTTTGCGGGAAGTGCCCAAACATCACTTTGCAGTCGGGGGTGTTTTCAAGGGCACACCAGGGTCCCCTTGAGGCCATCAGCCCAACTTTCGGTAGTGGGTACTGAAAAAAAGTACCCACTACCCAACTTTCCGCTCCTTGTCCCCAGACCTGCCGCCGGGTTCATGCTGCAAGAGATAGGTGCCAATGGCTGCTCTTGGCCCAAACCTCTGGTTTTCGCTGCTGCAGCAAATACTCCGGCTATGCGGGGGATAACGGCCTCGCCGAATCCCGACGCCATTCTCCCGAGGTTGACCCGGCGAGGGGCTCGCACAAATGTGCGATTGGCTCACCGCCACAAGCGGCGGCAGGCCCGAAGACATCCATGTTGCGATCGAGGTTCCGCATGGCCCTGTCGTCGAGACGCTGTTGGATCGCGGTTTGAGGTCTACGCCATCAATCCGAGGCAGCTCGACCGTTTTCGCGACCGTTTCTCGCCCGCAGGCGCTAAGGACGACAGCCGGGACGCCGAGACCCTATCCTCTTCTCTTAGAACCGATTGCCGCGCGTTCCATCGAGTCTCTCTCGCCGATCCCGCCATCATCGAGCTGCGCGAGTGGTCGCGTATGGCCGATGACATCAGGGGCGGCAAAATCCGGCACGCCAACCGCCTGCGCGAACAGCTCCAGCGCTATTATCCCCAGATGCTCCAGTTCGACTCCGATCTTGCGGAAGAATGGATTTTAAAGCTGTGGGAGGCGGCGCCCACCCCAGCCAAAGCGGCCCGGCTGCGCCAGGCGCAGGTCGAGAAACTTCTCAAGCGCCATCGCATCCGGCGCATCGGCGCAGCCGAGGTGCTGGCTATTCTCAAACAGACAGCCCTGACCGTCGCTCCAGGCATCGCTGAGGCTGCCGTGGCGCATATCCGCGTGCTCATCGAGAGCATCAGGCTCTGTGCTAAGCGCAAGGAGGCGCACCGGCAGCTCGATAGACTGTGCAAGCTGCTTGCTGAGCCGATTGCCAGCGAGGATGGAAAGACCGCGCCGGAACAGGAGCAAGTGCAGCGCGCCGTAGCGATACTTCAGTCCCTGCCAGGCGCCGGCAGGGTCGTCCTTGCCGTGCTGCTTGCGGAGGCATTCGAAACCCTGCAGCGTGCCGATTACGCCATCTTACCCATATTGTGCGGCGTGGCCCCCGTCACCCGGCGCTCGGGAAAAAGCCGCGCCGTCACCCGAAGGCTCGCCTGCAATCCAAGGCTGCGGAACGCCATTCACTACCTGGCGGACGCCGCCAGGCGTTGCGATGAGAAGAGCAAAGCCAAATATCTTGCTCTGAAAGCCCGCGGCTGCAGCCATGCCCGCGCGCTACGCACCATTGGCGACCGTCTCCTCTACGTCGCCTGCACCATGCTCAAAAACGGCACGCTGTTCGACCCCAGCTTCGAGAGCCAAAAATCCGCTTGATAAACCGTGGGAAGTCCAAAGCGGGCTTTTCGACCACCGGCATAGGCGGCTCACAGGTGTCACTAGTGAACCGAAACTTCGGCCGGCAGGCAAGCCCGTTAGCTGAACCTTGGAGTTCAGGACCAAACCCGCCGAGGTTGCGGCCGGGGACAGGTTGAGAACCGCCCAGCGCCTTTCGGTTGGAAACTTCGTCCGGCAAAGTGAACAAAGGGGCATCTCCTAACGCAGAGAGTAAAAAGAGTTGTAAATAAAGAGAACGGGCGACGAACAGAATTTGGACCGTTAGCGAACGCTGGCTCTGACCTAGCAGGAGACGCGCTCGATGAGACACACAGTGCGGCGCCGGAATAATCGGGGTGCGTTCCAGGCTGTCACAGGCGCCTGCGGAGGCAAAGTCCGTGCTCCGTTATTTGTTCCTGAGCGGATTGGCCGCTTATGGGTTTGGCCTGCGTTCCCCTACGATACCGCGAGTAGCGAAGCAAGGGTACGCTTTACTGAGCCCGGCCGAACCGGCTTTTCGAGCCGGATGACCGAAGCATATGCGGGAGGGAATTCGATCGCGTGACCGAAGCCCGTTAGAAAGATAAAAGGCACCGATCGCGCGGCGAGTATTCCGGCGAGCTCCCAGACAAATGCACCCTCAAGGAAAACATCGAGCACAGCCGCGTCGAGTTCGTTGGCTTGCGAAAGGGTTATGGCGGTTTCCAGCGTCGAGGCGGGTCCGATCACAACGCAGCCCGCCCTTCGAAGCTCGTCCGTCGTATCGAGAGCGATTAGCATGTCGTCCTCGACAACGAGTACGCGTTTACCTTGCAATGCTCATTCCTTCCTCACGGTGGATGCCGCCCATATGGAAAAGGGTCATTCAAAACCCGCTTCCAGGTCGGCCTTCGGTGTGAACTGAGTCACGAATCGTAAAAGCTCCTGAACCTGCCGCGCATAGCTCTCCGCCGTCTGCTGAGCGAACGTCTTCTGGACGTCGAGCATCTCTTTGAGCCCTTTCGCCTCGGCAAGACCCTGAGCCAGCCGAATGCTCAACTGCAAATGTTCATCGGCATGCCGCACCGCTATTTCGTGAAGCTCTGTTCCGACGGAAGCGATGACTTCGGCTGAATTGCTAAGCAAATTGTGCCCCTGGCGCAAGGCCTCGACATATTGGCCCAGAGCTTGACGGGCAATTTCCAGGCTCGCGCGAACAAGATCGCGCGACGAAGCATCAAATGCCACGGGCTCAGTCATGGATCACTTCGACCGCTCACGATGGCGCCTCCCTGACAACGGAAGTCTTCCTCGCCGATTAGCGCGGCCGCGAACAGCGGAGGAAATCCTCATCCTTTTCCAACGACCGTTTGCAAGAAACGTGCCCATCTGCTTTCGCGCAATTACCACCCGTCGCCGGGATTCCGGAATAAGCGTCGGGAGTCGATGGCGTTGCTAGGTTGGGACCGTAAACGGTGACTTTTCGCTGCGAAAGACTAGGGGGGCACGCAATTCGCGCGCCGTGAGGGGAATGAAGAAGCTAGGACCGCTTGTTACGCTTCATGAGCAACAAGCGGCCAATCCCGCATAAAAGCAGCTATTGGATTCCCAAGTCGCGGCGGTTGGCCGTTTCCGGCGCTTGACACGAATGGTTACAGACTTCTTGGGATCGCTTTGCCTCCCGCTGCGTTTAAGGATATTAAAAGTTTAATTTCGGGCCCCGAAAAGTACATGGACGAAACCAGAGTTCGAGCGGAGCGGCCCGCCGAGCCGCGACGCCCCGAAACACATCCGGGTGCACCCGAGACGAAACCGGTTAAGCCTGCGGAGCTGCAGGTCGTATCGGGGCTTTCGGCTGGCGACCGCGTTGTTACCGATGGCGCCGACAGGCTGAGGAACGGGGCGAAGGTGACAATCGTCAACTCAGGCGACGTAGCCCCGCCTGGAAGCGGTCTTCCAAGTGCCACGCCACCGTAACGCCAAGTCAAACAGGGGGAATAGGAGACGGCGGCCAAGCTGGAGTTCTTCGTGTGAGCCCATCGCGGATTTTCATATTAAGGCCCGTCGCCACGACGCTGCTTATGGCCGCGATACTTCTCTCCGGCGCCTTTGCCTTCACCGGGCTGCCGCTCTCGGCGTTGCCTGAGGCGGATTATCCGACGATCCAAGTCCAGACCTTCTACCCTGGCGCCAGCCCGGAGGTCATGACCTCTTCGGTGACCGCACCCCTGGAGCGCCAATTCGGCGAGATGCCCGGCCTCAATCAGATGATTTCGGCGAGCTCTGCCGGCGCATCGGTCGTCACACTGCAGTTCAGCCTCAACCTGAGCCTCGATGTGGCAGAGCAGGAGGTGCAGGCGGCGATCAACGCGCCGCAAAATCTTTTGCCTACCGATCTTCCGGCGCCGCCCATCTATGCCAAGGTCAATCCCGCCGATGCGCCCGTGCTGACGCTCTCCGTAACGTCAAAGACTGAGCCGCTCATCAATCTCGAAGACATAAGCGAGACGCGGCTTGGGCAAAAAATCTCGCAGCTCGCGGGCGTCGGGCTTGTCGCAGTCAGCGGCGGCCACCGCCCGGCGGTTCGCATCCAGCTTAATCCAAGCGCGCTCGCCGCCTACGGGCTCAACATTGACGACGTGCGGACAACGATCACGAATGTGAACGTGAACCTGCCCAAAGGAAGCTTCGACGGTCCCAAGCAAAGTTCAACCATAAACGACAACGATCAGCTCACCACCGCCCAAGCTTACGGCAGCGTCATCGTCGCTTATCGCAATAACGGCCCGGTCCGGCTGTCCGATGTCGCCTCAATCATCGCCGGCCCTGAAAACACCAAGCTTGGAGCCTGGTCGGATAAAACCCCCGCCATCATTCTCAGCATCCAAAGGCAGCCTGGCGCGAATGTCGTTCAGGTAGTCGACGGCATCGAGGCCCTGTTGCCAACCCTCAAGGAGGGCCTGTCCAAGGGAATTAACGTCGATGTTGTGAGCGACCGGACGGCGACCATCCGCGCATCTGTAGCCGATGTCGAGTTCGAGCTCGGTCTCGCGGTCATTTTGGTCGTTGCGGTTATTTTCGTCTTCCTGCGCAATCTGCCGGCAACCATCGTCCCAAGCCTATCCGTCCCGCTATCTTTGATCGGGACCTTCGGCTTTATGTATCTCCTCGGCTATAGCCTCGACAATTTGTCCCTGATGGCTCTTACCATCTCGACCGGCTTCGTGGTCGATGATGCCATCGTCATGATCGAAAACATCGCACGCTTCGTAGAAGGCGGCGATCCGCCGCTCGATGCAGCCCTGCGCGGCTCCGAGCAAATCGGCTTTACCATCATATCGCTGACGATCTCCCTGATCGCGGTGCTGATACCGCTCCTGTTCATGGGAGGTGTTGCAGGAAGGCTCTTTCACGAGTTTGCGGTAACGCTCGCGGTCACCATTGTAATCTCGGCAATCGTGGCCCTCACTCTCGTGCCGATGATGAGCGCCCGGTTGATCCGCCTGCGTCCCGAGCCGGAACGCAGCCGCTTCGAGAGGGTGGCGGAGCGCACATTCAATGGCCTCATCCGTCAATACGGACGCGCCTTGGAGTGGGTTCTCAACCGGCAGCCTCTCACCCTCTTGGTTGCAATCGGAACGCTTTGCCTCACGATCTATCTCTACATCATCATTCCGAAGGGATTTTTCCCGATCCAAGACACCGGGATGATTCAGGGGATAACGGAGGCTTCGCAAAGCATCTCATACGGCGCCATGGTCCAGCTACAGGGTCAGCTCGCCAATGCGGTTCTCAAAGACCCCGATGTCCAAAGCCTGACGTCCTTCGTTGGTGTGGATGGCACCAATATGACCGTCAACAGCGGCAGGCTGCTGATCAATCTCAAGCCGCACGACGAGAGAGAACAGAATGTCAGCGAGGTTATTCGCAGGCTGCGAAACGAGGGGTTGGGCATACAGGGCATCACCTTATACATGCAGCCCGTTCAGGATCTGACCATAGAGACGAGCGTCAACCGCGCGCAATACAGCTTCGTTTTGGAGAACCCGATCTCCTCCGAATTTCAAACCTGGATGCCGAAGCTCATGCGGCGGCTCAACCAGGCGCCGGAGCTTTCGGATGTGGCCAACAACATGGCGCAGAATGGACTCGCCATGGATCTCGTGATTGACCGCGAAACCGCGGCCCGTTTCGGGATCACGCCTGCGACCGTGGACAATGTGCTTTACAATTCCTTCGGTCAGCGTATCATTTCGACCATCTACACCCAATCGAACCAGTACCGGGTTATTCTGGAGGTTACACCCTCGCTTCAGCAGACCCCTAAGAGCCTTTCGGCGATCTATCTGCCGTCCTCGTCCTCAGCCACCAATGGCCAAGTGCCACTGCTCGCTATCGTAAAGACGGTAGAGCGGTCAGGACCGCTTCTGGTTACCCATTTCGGGCAGTTCCCAGCCACAACGGTCTCGTTCAATGTGGCGCCCGGTTCTTCGCTCGAAGCCGCGGTCAATGCCATTAACAAGGCCGAAAAAGATGTTGACCTTCCAGGTACATTCCTGACCGTCTTCGAAGGCGCAGCGGGCACGTTCCAATCCTCGATGAGCAACGAGCTGCTGCTCATCGTCGCCGCAATTGTGACGATGTACATCGTGCTGGGTGTCCTCTACGAGAGTTTTATCCACCCAATCACGATTTTGTCCACGCTACCCTCCGCAGGTATCGGCGCCCTGCTTGCGCTTATGATGGCTGGGGAAGAGCTGGACGTGATAGCCGTCATTGGCATCATCCTCTTGATCGGCATCGTCAAAAAGAATGCGATCATGATGGTGGACTTCGCGCTTGATGCGGAGCAAGTCCAAGGCCTGCCGCCGCGCGAGGCTATCTTTCAAGCCTGCATGCTGAGGTTCCGGCCGATCCTTATGACGACGATGGCGGCGATACTGGGCGCTTTGCCCTTGATGCTGGGCACGGGGACCGGCTCCGAGCTGCGTCAGCCGCTGGGCGTCGCAATCGTTGGAGGGCTGATCGTAAGCCAGGTTCTAACGCTGTTCACCACGCCTGTAATCTATCTCTATTTCGATAGGCTATCGGTACGGCTTACCGGGCCGCGGCCAAGCCCGGGTCCGGCGGGAGAGCCTAGCCGATGAGCATATCCGCACCGTTCATCAAGCGGCCGGTCGCGACAACGCTGATTACAGCGGGCATTGCGCTGGCGGGGGCTCTGGCGTTTCCCAAGCTGCCCGTCGCGTCGCTTCCCGAGGTCGATTTTCCTACTATTTTTGTCCAAGCGCAGCTACCGGGCGCAAATCCGGAGACAGTCGCGACGAGCGTCGCGAGCCCGCTCGAACGCCATCTCGGCACAATCGCGGACGTTACCGAAATGACTTCCTCGAGCGCGCTCGGCGCCACGCGGATCACCCTTCAGTTCGGTCTTGACCGGGATATCAATGGCGCGGCCCGCGACGTGCAGGCGGGAATCAACGCAGCGCATGCCGACCTTCCCTTTGCGCTCAAGCAGAACCCGACTTACCGCAAGGTCAATCCGGCCGATGCGCCAATTCTCATCCTTGCGATGACGTCCCAAACTTTGACAAGGGGCCAACTTTACGAGGCCGCTACAAATGTCCTTCAGCAAAGGGTCTCTCAACTCCGCGGTGTCGGCCAGGTTATCATTGGCGGCGCGGCGCTGCCCGCGGTGCGGGTTGAATTAAACCCGAATGCCTTGTTCAAATACGGGATCGGCTTGGAAGATGTCCGCGCCGCGCTTGCCTCGGCGAACGCAAACAGCCCAAAGGGCGCAATCGAAGATGGAGGCAAGCACTTTCAACTCTATACAAACGATCAGGCCAATCGCGCCGCCGATTACAAACCGCTCGTCATCGCCTACCGGAATAACGCCCCCGTGCGCCTAACCGATGTCGCGGATGTGGAAGATTTTGTCGAGGACCTCCGCAACGTCGGCCTGGCGAACGGTAAGCCTTCCGTGCTGGTGATCATCTTCCGGGAACCCGGCGCGAATATCATTTCAACCGTCGAGCGCGTTAACGCTGAGCTGCCGCGGCTCAAGGAGGCGATGCCAACGGACATCGATATTCACCTTGCGGCAGACCGGACGACCACAATCAGGGCTTCGCTAAGAGACACTGAACTGACGCTCGCCATCGCCATGGGCCTCGTCACGCTGATCGTGTTTCTTTTCCTTCGCGATGTGCGAGCGACAATCGTCCCGGCAATTGCAGTGCCGGTTTCGATCATGGGCACGTTTGCCGCCATGTATCTGCTGAATTTCAGCCTCGACAACCTGTCTCTCATGGCATTGACTATCTCGACCGGCTTCGTTGTCGATGACGCGATTGTCGTTGTTGAAAATATTTCGCGTCATATCGAGGAAGGTATGACGCATCGGGAAGCGGCTTTGCGCGGGGCGGCGGAGATTGGCTTCACCGTCCTATCCATCAGCATCTCCCTCATCGCCGTGTTCATTCCCATCCTGTTCATGAGCGGCTTCCTTGGCCGTCTGTTCCAGGAATTCGCGCTGACTCTCTCGCTGGCTATTTTGATCTCGCTGTTCGTCTCGCTAACGGCGACGCCGATGATTTCATCGCTGTTTCTCAGGGAGCCGCCTCAGGGCGAGGCGCGGAGGCGCAGCCTTTTCAATCGCGTGCTCGGCGCGTACGAGCAAAGCCTTGGCTGGGCTCTCGGCCACCGCCGGCTCGTGCTATTCGTGCTCATCGCGGCCGTGGGTCTCAACATTATCCTCTTCATCAGGATTCCGAAGGGCTTTTTCCCGGAGCAGGATACCGGCCGCGTTATTGGCAGCATCCAAGCCGATCAAAGCATATCGTTCCAACTGATGGAGAAAAAACTCGCGCAGCTGATGTCCATCGTTCAAAGCGATCCGGGCGTCGATAATGTCGTCGGCTTTACCGGCGGTGGCGGCGGAGGCAATTCACAAACGAATACTGGAACAATATACATCGCCCTAAAGCCCGTCTCGCAGCGGCAGGGCATGAACAAGGTCATTGCACGCATCAGGCGCCGGGCCTTGGCAGAAGTGCCGGGCGCGCGCCTTCTGTTCTTTCCGATCCAAGATATCCGGATTGGCGCGCGGTCAAGCGCAGCTCAGTATCAATATACGCTACGGGCAGACAACACACAGCAGCTTTATGAATGGTCGAAGAAGCTTTTAGAGGCTTTGCAGCAAAGCCCAATGCTCACGGATGTCAATACGGACCAGCAGCAAAAGGGACTGTCGAGCTATGTTGTCATCGATCACGATACAACATCGCGGGTCAATCTGACGCCAAGCCAGATTGACAACACGCTTTACGATGCCTTCGGTCAGCGTCAAGTCTCGGTTATCTATACGGATGTGAACCAGTATCACGTTGTCATGGAAGTCGCGCCGAAATATTGGCAGTCTCCCGAAAGTCTCAGAAAGATATATGTCAGTACCTACGGCGGCAATCCAAGCGGCACGTCGACAAGCAATGCTCCTTCAGGGACGGTATCGCAGAGCAACCCGCAGGTGACTGCCGTCCTAAATTCATTAACGCCCCAGATCAATTCCAATTTTTTTTCCACGTCCCAATCGGCAACCACTTCCACTTCAACAGCAGCGCAAGCAGCGGCAAGCTCCCAGCTAAATAACTCGGCGCGAAATTCGTCGACGAACGCCCTTGCTAGCACAAGCCTTAGCGGCACTTCAGCGGGTGCCTCGGTAAGCATCGCGGCCGAGACGATGGTCCCGCTGAAAGTCATGGCCAAGTATACGGAAACAACCACGCCAATCGTTATCAATCATCAGGGCCTCTTGGTGGCGGCCACGATCTCATTCAACTTGAAACCCGGCGTTTCGCTAGGGGCTGCGGTTGCGGAAATCAAAAAGGCGAGCGACAGCCTCCATATCCCGCCAGCCATTCACGGCAGCCTCCAGGGTACCGCACGTGAGTTCGAGAAGTCTCTCGCCAGCGAGGAGCAGCTTGTCATCGCGGCGTTGATTGCGGTGTATCTCGTGCTCGGCGTTCTTTATGAAAGCTACATCCACCCGGTAACCATTCTGTCTACACTTCCATCCGCTGGAATAGGGGCGGTGCTTGCGCTTTTCATGTTCAACATCGAATTCAGCATCATCACTTCGATCGGGGTGATCTTGCTGATCGGCATTGTAAAGAAGAACGCCATCCTGATGATCGATTTTGCAATCGATGCGACACGGCACGAGGGGGTATCGTCCCGCGATGCGATCTTCCGGGCTTGCGTGCTGCGCTTCCGGCCCATCATGATGACGACGATGGCTGCGATTTTCGGGGCGGTACCGCTCGCATTGAGCTTTGGAGAGGGCGGGGAACTGCGCCGGCCTTTGGGTATCGCGATTGTGGGAGGGCTCATCATCAGCCAGCTTATGACTCTGTACACGACGCCAGTTGTTTACCTTTACCTCGACGATCTTCGCGCTTGGCTAACAAGACGGCTGGGCACTACCGGGCTCGCCGGAGACGTGCCGCATCTGCAGGAGTAATGCCGTCTAGATGTTCAGTCCCGCTGTGTGATGGAATCAGTCTAACTGACCGTAAACTGCGGGAGAGTTTATGGGACAGGTATTACACGGGAGCGCCACCACCGCGCACGCGATACGAGCTTCAATACAGCGATGGAAAGCTACGGACAAGGAGCTAGCCGACCGTCATGGGATCAACCCCAAGACGGTGGCGAAGTGGAAGAAACGGACTTTCGTCCACGATGCGCCCATGGGGCCGAAGAAGCCGCGTTCGACAGTCCTAACGCTTGAGGAGGAGGCCGTCGCCTTTGGCCTTTTTTGGTGCATGTTTGAGTGGGCGCAGCTTGGCGATTGTCGCCTTCGTGCGGCGCGATCGATCGGCCATCTCGGCATAGTGCCTCGCCATGCCGCTGTCCTTTCAGCCCAGCACCCCGGAAATATCTTCTGCGCTGACGCCGTTCTCCGCAAAAACACTTGCGGCGGTATGGCGAAGGCCATGAAATGTGAGCCCAGGGTGCACGTTCCCAGCCTCTTCGAGGGCGCGGATCAGCTTGAAGAATGAGGCGCGAAAGCCGTCAGCGGTCCAGGGTGTGCCCCGCGATGTTGCACATAGCGTAATGGCATCATGCGCAGCTTGTCCTGCGAGCGCTTCCCGGCTTTCCCGGGAAACTGGAATGTCGATCCACAAATCACGCTTCGCCGTTCTGATCGAAATCCGCCCGTCTGTTATCACGTCGCGCTTCACCGTCAGCACATCGCCCTCGCGCATGCCGGATGTTAGGCCGATGGGGACAGCAGGCTTCGCGGCTGCGATGTGGTCCGTGCGGCGCAGGAAGACGCTGGCGCCTCGGCGCGGCCGATCTTTGGCTCGGCCTTCATGGCACTCATCGCGCCCGTGATGATGGCGGCGGCGGCATCAGAATCGACCTCCCAATGCGAGACAAGCAGGCGACTGGGCGCCCCCGTAGAAGGATGCACGGCCAGGCCTGACAGCGCCTCCGCGCCCTGGCCCCACCCTGCCGCCGTGTCGCACGCGGACGTGATCATCCAGTCAGCATTGAGCTTTAGCCGCGCGGGCTCGGCCCGGTCTTTCGCGAAAAGAGCGGTTTCCTTCGCCAGCAGTCCGTGGGTTGCAAAATGGACTACGCGCGCAGTTAAAACCAAAGCAATCGAAGCTTCGCGGGCCGTTGCTAGGCTCTTAGGCCAATCGGACAAATCGCAGAGAACATTCCTGCGGGTTCGGTATTCAGTCCGATGACGTCTCGTATATCGGGAACATACCCCTTAGCCAGTTATTGTCGCACCGAGGGAGCCGGCGATGTCCAGACAGCGGTTTGCAGCTCTTCTGTGGTCGAGTAAATCCCCGCTTCTGTTCGGCCTGCGTCTATGGGTATCGGTTTGCCTAGCCCTCTATGTTGCCTTCTGGCTGGAGCTCGACCATGCATACTGGGCCGGAACCTCGGCCGCTATTGTTTGCCAGCCGAGCCTTGGGGCATCGCTCCGCAAGGCGTCCTACCGGATGGTGGGGACTGCCGTTGGCGCGGTTTTTATCGTGGCACTGAGCGCCGCCTTTCCGCAAGATCGGGCGCCCTTCCTTCTGGGACTCGCGCTCTGGGGCGGTGTGTGCACGCTCATTGCTACGATCTTGCGCAATTACGCCTCCTACGCCGCTGCGCTGGCCGGTTACACAGCTGCAATCATAGCGGCGGACGAGCTCGGCGCGATCGGTGGCACGAACGGCCAGGTCTTCTTGCTCGCCGTATGGCGTGTCACCGAGATCTGGATCGGCATCATCGCGGCGGGCATTGTGCTTGCCGGGACCGATTTTGGCAGCGCGCGGCGAAGGCTGAGGGACCTGTTCGCTGCCATGATCGCGGAGATTGGCGCCGGATTTTCGCGCGCTTTCAGCTTACCCCGCGAAATGGCGGAGCCGGCGCGTGAGCTGCGGCGCCGCCTCCTTCAGCGCGCAAACGCGCTCGACACCGTGATCGATGAAGCCATCGGAGAGTCGTCAGAGATACGCTACCGGTCAGGCATCTTGCAGGACGCGCTGGAGGGCCTTTTTGGCTCCATCGGAAGGTGGAGCGCCGTTGCCAATCATCTTGACCTGCTTCCGCCCGATAGAGCGGATGAAGATACGGCTGCCGTTCTTAAACTGATCCCTCCTGAGCTACACAGAGCCTTGGCGGCAGGAGATCCGGCGGCTTGGATAAGAGAAGCGCCTAGCTTGCGGGAGCTATCGGGGAAGGCCTCCGCGGCCCTCTACGCAATGCCTGCATCCACGCCATCGTTGCGATTGCTCGCTGACAGTTCTGCCAGGACGCTCGCCTATCTTTCGCATGCGCTCAATGGCGTGGCGTTCCTTAGCGATCCCATAGCGGCACTCCGGTGGTCGCGCGGCAAGCAGCTTCGCGTGCCCGATCTGCTTCCTGCTTTGGTAAATGCTGTCCGCGCATTCCTTACCATCGCAGCCGTCTCGCTGTTCTGGATTGTGACCGAATGGCCCGGTGGTGCCTCCGCCATCATCTTCGCAGCAGTCGGTACCTCTTTGCTCGCGTTAAGAGGCGATTTGGCTCCTGCCACCGCTGTCAGCTTTCTAATCGGGACAATTATAACGGCTGCTCTCGCTGCCATTGTGAAATTCGCGCTGCTGCCGCAGCTCGAGACTTTTCTGGGCTTAAGTATCGCCATTGGGCTGGTTCTCGTCCCGATGGGCGCGATGCTCGCCCAGCCCTGGCAAACCGGTGTCTTCCTTGCCGGTACCTATAACTTCATCCCATTGCTGTCCCCGGCGAACGAGATGACCTATGACACCATTCTATTCTACAACCAATCCCTGGCTATCATCGTGGGGATCGCTGTGGCTGCGCTTGCTTTTGTCTTGCTGCCACAAGTATCGCCGCCTCTCCGGGCTCGCCGTCTCCTCGCCTTGACGCTTCGTGATTTCAGGCAATTAGCGGTGAAGCCGGGGATCCCTACTGTAGCGGACTGGATTGGGAAATTGGCGGCACGCTTAAGTGCTCTCCCGGAACAAGCCAAGCTTGTTCAATTCGCCCGACTTGGGACAACGCTCTTCACAGGGACAGCAATAATCCAACTGCGGCGCGTTGCTTCCAAGCCCGGCATTGCAGCCGCGCTCGATCCGGCCTTCGAGGCTATCGCGCATGGCAAGAGCGGGCTTGCGATTGACCTTCTGGCTAAGGCTGACGAGGTATTGAGCCAGCCAGGGAACAACGAAGCAGGCGCAGACATACGCATTGAGGCGCGAGCTGGCATTTGCCTCTTGTCCGAAGCGCTCTTCCGGCACGGCGCTTATTTTGATGGGAGGGCCCTGGAATGAGCTTTGCCGAAGTCAACTTGTTTGGCGTCTACGTGGCCCCGATTTCTTTGATGATTTTGGCGGCGTGGCTGCTGTTGCTTCCCTTGCGCTGGGCTGCGGTTCGGGTAGGAATCTTCCGCCATGTCTGGCACCCGGCCCTCTTCGAGTTCGCGATTAATATGATCGTACTCTCTGCAATCGTACTCTCTGCCGCACGCTGGAATGCTGGAAACTGAGAACAAAAAGCCGGATGCTGAGAATAAAAATCCGGCCTTGCCAGAGAGCGCGGATAAGGCCGCCATAATACCGCAGGCGCCGCCGGGTGATGCAAGGCCGCGGCTGCGCGTCGTTCCCATTATGATCACCTTCATTGCCGTTGCGATCGCGGGCGCGCTGTCGTTGGCGATGTGGAATGTTTACATGGCGGCTCCTTGGACAAGGGATGCCACTGTGCGCGCCTACGTCGTGACGATAGCGCCGCAAATATCCGGTCTCATTGTAAAGCTGCCCATCTCGGACAATCAGTTCGTGCGTAAGGGCGACCTTCTGATGGTGATCGATCCGACGAATTACAGGATCGCTGTAAAGAACGCGGAAGCTGCGCTCGACCAGGCCAAAGCCAATGCAGAGGATGCCGAGGCAGAGTATCAGCGGCGCGAAAAGCTGACCACCTTGTCAACCTCCATTGAACAAAAACAAATATACAAGGCAAAAGCGTTGAGCACCAAGGCCGCCGTCGAGCAGGCAGCGGCCAATCTCGACCAGGCGCGCGTGAACTTGAGCCGCACCGAGATCCGCTCCCCGGTCAACGGCTATGTTACAAATCTCATTGCACAGCTTGGCAATTACGCGAATGCCGGGCAGAATAATCTTTCGATTGTCAATACCAACTCGTACTGGATCGATGGCTATTTCGAGGAAACGCAACTGGCCTCAATACACGAGGGCGATCCCGTGCACATCCAGCTGATGGGCTCAACGCAAATCCTGCGCGGCCATGTCCAAAGTCTCTCCCGCGGCATCGAAGTTCCAAACGCGCAGCCCGATGCAGCGGGGCTTGCGAAGGTGAACCCAATCTTTACCTGGGTACGGCTCGCGCAGCGCGTCCCAGTCCGCATCCATATCGACGAGTATCCCAAAGATGTCCCGCTCGTTGCCGGAATGACGGCCACGGTGCAGATTTCCTCCAAAGCAAAGCAGCCGGCCACTCGTTACGGCATGCCCCGAGCGTCCGCGTACTCCGCGCGCTTTCATTCTGCTTCTTCTGGCCGGGCTCGTCTTCCCGGCCGGCTGCGCCGCGCTTTGGAGCGCTAGCGCAGGCAGCATGATCTCTGGCATCAACACGATCTCGTCTTCGCAAGCGTGCTGGTCCGCATCGTGATGAAAATCCGTGCCGGCCGTTTGTTTGAAGCCGGATGCGCCGCGGAGGAACTCGCTGAAAAGTTCAAATCCCAGCAATTTGAAATGCCGCAATCATCGCTGGCTCAACCTCTAGTGCTTGTGGCTTGCGCCAATCCCGCTTCAGAGGCGGCAAGCATGCCCAGTGCGGACCGATCAAGCTCGGGCCAGCCACGAGCAAGCATCGCGACGAGACGGTCATGAACAAGGCTCGCCGCCGGCATCGGCACAGCGGTGTGCTCGGCCTCTGCCAGTGCAAGGTGGAGGTCTTTGATCGCCAAAGTGCGGCATGCCTCCTGCGCGAATTCCAAGCGCTGTTGGCGGCATGTGTCGCCGCATATGTCCCGGTCGAAGGGTTCACTGATGGAGCCTAAGAAGCGGCAATAGGCGAAACTGTTCCGCCAGATTTCTCGAAGGGTAGTTCCGTTCAGTAACGTGTAACGCTGTGCATTGGACGGGGTGACTGGAACTAGAGTTCTAATGGGGTTTGCGCTGGAACGGCTGAAATCCACCCCTATCGAAGTGGACTTAGCTCGCGCGGTGCGGCCACCGCTGCGTTAACTTCATGGAGCTAACGCTTCATTAAGGCTGTCACATGGATTGATGCGACCGCCCCGGCACTGATGGAACACCCCCGGCAGCAATCTATTGAGGATGGGTTACCTACGCTGAAGAAAGCTGACGCAGTTACTCCGGGCGAAGTCCGCCAATTCCTCAAGAGGGGTGGCGGGAGCTGCCTTGTTTGAAGACGCCGCCGTCGACTGGGCGCCTATCCTCCGATCCCAACTCTCCGGGATGGCATGAAGGAGCGTACGTCTAATCAGAGCTTCGAACCTCATCGTGCCGATCAATCGAGAGGAGAGGATAGATGGCAAAAACGGTAGCTGACCAATTCGCGGAGACCCTGGCCGCGGCGGGCGTCAAAAGGATATACGGCGTCGTCGGCGATAGCTTGAATGGCCTCACTGACTCGCTGCGCCGCCAAGCCAAAATCGAGTGGGTCCATGTCAGGCACGAAGAGGTTGCCGCCTTTGCAGCAGGCGCCGAGGCACATCTGACGGGCGAACTCGCCGTCTGCGCGGGCAGCTGCGGGCCCGGCAATCTCCATCTCATCAATGGTCTCTTCGATTGCCATCGATCACGCGTGCCCGTGCTCGGGATCGCCGCGCAGATCCCCACCTTTGAGATCGGCGCCGGCTATTTCCAGGAAACGCACCCGGAGATGCTCTTCAAGCAATGCAGCCATTATTGCGAACTCATGTCCGGCCCCCAGCAGATGCCGCGCGTGCTCGAGATCGCGATCCGCGAGGCAGTTGGCCGGCGCGGCGTTTCAGTGGTGGTCTTGCCTGGCGATGTCGCGCTGCAGGCCGCCGCGCGCGCGCCCTTGCCAAAGGCCGCAGGCTTACTGCCTCCGCGACCCGTCGTCATGCCTGCGGCGGCGGATCTCGACCGGCTCGCCGCTATGCTGAACGCGGACGGCAAAGTCACGATCCTATGCGGCTCGGGCTGCGCTGGCGCGCATGACGAGCTGTTGGCCCTGGGCGAACGCCTGAAAACGCCCATGGTGCATGCACTTCGGGGCAAAGAATATGTCGAATGGGACAATCCCTATGACGTAGGCATGACCGGTCTGATCGGATTTTCGTCCGGTTACTATGCCATGCTCGATTGCGACATCCTCCTGATGCTCGGTACAGACTTCCCCTATCGTCAGTTCTATCCCACAGGAGCTGGCGTCCGCATCGCGCAAGTGGATTTACGGGCGGAGCAGATTGGCCGCCGGGCCGAGGTCGATCTGGGTATCGTTGGAGACGTCAAGGCAACGATCACCGCCCTGCTGCCGCTGCTTAAGGAAAAACGAGACGGCAGCTTTCTGGCGCAGGCGCGCGAGCATTACGCGAAGGCGCGCAAATCGCTCGACGAACTGGCTGTAGCCAAGCCGGGCAAACGGCCGCTCCACCCGCAGCAGATCGCCAAGGCCATAAGCGATCAGGCCGCGGCGGGCGCCATCTTCACCTGCGATGTCGGCCTGCCCACGGTCTGGGCGGCGCGCTATCTGGCGATGAATGGCAAGCGCCGGCTAGTCGGCTCGTTCTGGCACGGCTCAATGGCCAATGCGATGGCTCAGGCCATCGGCGCGCAGGCCGCGTTCCCCGGGCGGCAGGTGATCTCGCTTTCGGGCGACGGCGGGTTTAGCATGCTGATGGGCGACTTCTTGAGCCTCACCCAGCTTAACCTGCCCGTGAAGGTCGTTGTTTTTAATAATGGCGAACTTGGTTTCGTCGAGTTGGAGCAGATCTCCACCGGCTTCCTTCCCACCGGCACAGACCTCAAGAATCCAAACTTCGCGGCGATGGCCGAGGCCTCGGGTGTGCGTGGCATCCGGATCGAGGATCCGGGTGAGGTCGAAGCCGGAATTGCCGCCGCTTTTTCTCATAACGGTCCAGTGTTGATCGACGCTGTTGTGGCCCGGACGGAACTGGCAATGCCGCCTGCCATCACTGTGGAGATGGCAAAGGGCTTCACGCTTTATATGATCAAAGCCCTTATCAGCGGTAGGACTGATGAGATCATCGACCTCGCGCGCACTAACCTTTGGCACTAGCAGGAGGCGGCGATGGATGTCACCGCACTACTCCTCTCGAGGCTCCAATTTGCTTTCACCATCTCGTTTCACATCATTTTCCCGTCCTTCACAATCGGGCTGGCGGCTTGGCTGACCATACTTGAGTCCGTGCATCTGGCGACGGGGCGCCCGGTATACCGCCAGGTCTTCGAGTTCTGGCTGAAGATCTTCGGCGTCGCCTTTGGGCTCGGCGTGGTGTCTGGGATTGTGATGGCGTTCCAGTTCGGTACGAATTGGGAAGTGCACGCGCGGATGACGGGTCCCATTCAAGGCGTTCTACTTTCTTACGAGACCTTCACGGCATTTTTCCTCGAAGCGAGTTTCTTTGGAATTCTGGTTTTAGGGCGCTACCGCGTCCCGCCGTGGTTCTATTTGTTTTCGACGGCCATGGTGGCGCTTGGTACTTCACTCTCCGCGTTCTGGATCTTGGCGAATAACAGCTGGATGCAGGTGCCAGTTGGGTACGCCATCGACAGCAAGGGCGCCTACGCGCCAAACGACTGGGCCAAGATCGTCTTCAGCCCGGTTCTTTGGGTACGCTTTCCGCATATGCTGATTGCATCCTTCTTGACCGGCGCGTTCGCTGTTGCGGCCACGGGGGCTTGGTATCTGCTGCGCAGAGAATATCATGCCGAGGCCCGAGTCATGCTTCGCATGGGGCTGTACCTGGCGGCGGTGCTGTTGCCCGTCCAGGCATTCTTCGGACACCTCAACGGCTTATATGTCGGTCACTACCAGCCGTCAAAAATGGCAGCGATCGAGGCCCGCTGGAAAAGCGAGAGGCCGGCTTCGGAAGTGCTGATCGCCTGGCCGGATGTCAAGAACCGGCGAAACCTTTACGCGATCACGCTGCCTCCGCCGTTAGGTAGCCTCATCGACTCAGACAGCCTCTCCGCAGAAGAGGTAGGGCTCGACAGTATCCCGCCGGAGAATTGGCCACCGGTAGCGATCCCATTCTTCACCTTCCGCATCATGGTCGGATGCTTGCTCATCATGTTGGCCGTCGCCTGGGCCGGATCCTATTTGAACTACAAGGGACGCCTCGAGCAAAATCGCCTTCTGCTCTGGGCGACATTCTTGAGCTTTCCGCTTCCCTGGATCGCGATCTTGACGGGCTGGTACACCGCCGAAGTTGGGCGGCAGCCCTGGGTCGTATACGGATTGCTAAAGACCGCCGACGCAGTCACTCCCTTCCTTACAGTTCGCACTGTAACAATTTCGCTCGCCGTATTCTGCCTTGTCTACACCTTCATCTTCGCCTTCGGGGTCTTTTACATCAACCGCTTATTGCGCATTGGCCCGGTGGACCGCCTCGTTCAGCCGCCTGCCGCTGCAATTCCCAACCGTCCAATGTCGGTGGTCCGCGAGCCCATTATGCGGAGTTCCCATCCGGTCGCAGGAGAATAGCTGTGGTTTCGTTCTGGGTTTCCGTCCTGGCTCTCAGCATCTTGCTTTACGTTCTTCTTGACGGGTTTGATCTTGGCGTCGGGATGCTTTCCGGCTTTACGCATGGCGAGCCGGAGCGGCACGCCATGCTGTCTTCGGTTTCGCCGGTGTGGGACGGGAACGAGACTTGGCTGGTAGTGGCCGGCGTTGTCCTTTGGGGGGCTTTCCCGGTTGTTTACGCGACGCTGTTTTCCGCATTCTACCTCCCGGTCCTGGTCATGCTCGCGGGCCTCATTCTGCGCGGCGTGGCGTTTGAGTACCGTTACAAGACAGAGCGCTTGCGCTGGTTGTGGGATGCCAGCTTTGCCGGAGGGTCCCTCGTCGCTGCATTTTCTCAAGGCTTAATGGTTGGTGCGCTCGTTGAAGGTCTTCCGATAACCAATGGAGAATATACAGGCGGCGAACTTGGCTGGGTCACTCCGTTCGCGCTGATCTGCGGTGTTGGCCTCTGTCTCGGTTACGCGCTTCTCGGCGCTTGCTGGCTCGTGAGGAAATGCGAAGCTGATGTGCGGGACAGAGCCTACAGTCTCATTCCCTATCTGTCGATTGCGCTCTTGGTCTTTCTCATCGTGGTGTTCGCTTATGCGCTCGCTGAAGATCTCCGGATTGTGAACCGGTGGCTCGAGCGGCCCTATCTGTTCTTCTTCCCAATAATCGGCGCCGCGGCCGCGATCGTGCTCGCCATCAGTGTTCGCCAGCGGCACGATGAAGCGCCTTTCTATATGGTTTCCCTCATCTTCGCCGCGGCGTTCAGCACGCTCGCGATCTCGTTCTGGCCTTACATGATACCGTTCTCCATCACGATTGAGGACGCTGCCGCGCCGCATTCGAGTCTTGCCTTCATGTTCTGGGGCGAGGGTCTTTTCGTTCTGCCGCTCATGCTCGTTTACACGGTGGTCAGCTACAGCGTGTTCAGAGGTAAGGTCAGGCCGCCTACGGAGCATTATTAGAACACCGCACGGTGAAGGATTTCGCCGATGCCGGGTGTTCCGCACCGATTAAAAGGCCATAAACGAGGAAGGAAAAAGCTATGATCCGATGTGTGAGACTATGGACCGGCGGCGATGGCAATTCGCATTGGGAGGAAGGGACGATCGAGCTTCCGCGGGGGGAACGAGGCGATGTCCTAAGCGATGTGATCGATGCCACCAGCCTGACATTCCAGGAGACTAAATCCGGCGGATCCTACGCGTGGCACGAAGATCCGGTCCCACGTTTCGTCATCACGCTCAGCGGCACGCTGGAGTTCGAGACGCGCGGCGGCGAGCGTTTCACCATCCGTCCGGGTGACATCCTGCAGGCGGAGGACAATACGGGTACAGGCCACCGTTGGAAACTAATCGGCGACGAACCGTGGCGGCGCGTCTACGTGATGTTTTCCCCAGGCGCCAATCTCCCCTTCAAAGCCCATTCAACCTGACCGGGAGGATAAGACATGCCGGGGACTGATCTTCCAAATTCTGCCGACGTGGTGTTGATCGGCGCCGGCATCATGAGCGCAACGCTCGCGACGGTTCTCAAGGAACTCGAGCCGGCACTTCGGATCGTGCTGGTCGAGACTTTGAATGACTGTGCGCAGGAAAGCTCGTCAGCCTGGAATAACGCCGGGACCGGACATGCCGCCAATTGCGAGCTCAATTATACACCGCAGCGTCCGGACGGCACGGTAGACATAACTGAGGCGCTGAAGGTCAACACCGAGTTCGATCTTTCCCGTCAACTTTGGACTTATCTCGTCAACAAAGGTGCGATTCCCGATCCTCGCGCTTTCATCCATCCATGTCCCCATATGAGCTTCGTCTGGGGCCGGGAAAACGTTTCGTTCCTGCGCCAGCGCTTCAAGGAGATGGCCGCAAATCACTGCTACCACGGCATGGAATATAGCGAGGATGCCCGGCAGATCGGCGACTGGGCCCCACTGATTATGGAGGGCCGTGGTAGCGATGAGCCTTTCGCTGCCACGCGCATCGTCAGCGGCACGGATGTCGACTATGGCGCATTGACTCACCTGCTGGTGAAGCAACTCGTGGCCCAGCCCGGTTTCTCAGTCCATTACTTGAAGCAGGTGACCGATATTTCTCGCAACGGCGGGCAATGGCGCGTCGAAACCGAAGACACGGAAACCTCCGAACGCCAAAGCGTCAATGCCAAGTTCGTTTTTATCGGCGCGGGTGGCGATGCGATTCTGCTCCTGCAAAAGTCGGGCATCCAGGAAGCCCAAGGTTATGGCGGTTTTCCCGTCAGCGGCATCTGGCTGCGCTGCGACGTTGACGCCATCAGCGAGCGGCACGATGCCAAGGTGTATGGCAAAGCGGCTCACGGTTCCCCGCCAATGTCGGTTCCCCATCTCGACAGGCGGGTGATTGCTGGCAAGAAGTCGCTCCTTTTTGGTCCTTATGCGGGCTTTTCTACGAGGTTCCTCAAGCATGGCTCACTGACGGACCTCTTCCGGTCACTCAGGCCCGGCAACATCCTTCCGATGCTCGCTGTTGCGAAGGACGATTGGCAGCTCGCCGAGTATCTCGTCGGCCAAGTGCTGCAAACTTCCGCGCACCAATTTGCGATGCTGCAGCAGTTCTTTCCCCGCGCGAAGAGGCATGATTGGAAGGAGGCTGTCGCGGGACAGCGAGTTGAAATTATCAAGGCAGACCAGCAACGGGGCGGCATCCTCGAGTTCGGAACTGAGCTTGTCCCTTCGCAAGACAAGTCGCTCGTCGCGCTGCTCGGCGCATCGCCAGGGGCCTCGACCGCGGCATTCATAGCGCTCGAAGTTCTTAAGAAATGTTTTCCAGGTGAACTCACCGAAAGCGGATGGCTGCCAAAGCTAAGGTCGATCACTCCCACTTATGGGATCGACCTTACGCGGGACGCGGAGGCCACCCGCCAGACCCGTGCCCTCACGGCGGCCGCGCTGAAGATCGATTATGTCTGAGGCCCTTCCATTGCGTGCCGCTTAACCGTCCGGGCCGCTGAATGGATGCTGGAGGTCCTGTTCGCGCTGCGGTGAGCGGTGCAATGCGCTGCACGTTCAGACCGCCGTTTTCCACGCTGGGGTGAGTTGACCGTCCGGATCGTCATTCTTATGCGGGGCCGGCCCGTTTCTAAAGGATTGAGGCGGCGGCTTTTTCGCCCTTAGGATCAGGATGTTGATAGCGGAACAGAAAGCCGCGAGAGGCATTCCTTCATGAACCTGCTCTCGCGGCATAGGCGCCGATGAGCCGCCGTGCTCTGGCTAGAGCGTCTAGGCGATAAACTGGTAATTACTATTGGAAGGTCTCCACAGCAACGTTCCTGACCCGCTCTCGGTGGAAAGGCACTTGGAACGCTCAGCTAGGAACGCACCCGTAGACCTTTACGGCCGGCAGGCGACCTTGTCGCCGGTGCAGGGCGCGCCCTGGTTAAGCCGGGGTAAGTTCATGGGGGGAAGGAAACATCGCCTTTTAAGATCTCGCCGAGGTGCGAAAGCTTAGTTTGGTTTACCGAGAATAAGCCTGAGCTGACGCTGGCCACGGTAGCAGCGCAGCCGCCTTTCAAAGGAGAAGCCAATGCAGACCACCAAAAAACAGACGAGCACACTACGAGCCGTTCCAAATCATCCGAGGCCCACCTTCGGCAATCCTGACTTGCCGCCTCAAGGCCGGGTGAACACCACGAACAACCCTGAGAGCCTGCGCAGCGATGGCCCGCACAATCAGGCCATTGAAAGCCAATTCCCCTCGCAGATGGACCAGCCTTCGACCGACATCAGCACACAGCCCTTCTTCTGGTCTTCTTTCAACATCTCGCCCAAACGGATCCAGAACGGAGGCTGGGCACGCGAGATCACGTCTGAGGACTTCGCGATTTCCGAGGAGATTGCCGGCGTCAACATGCACCTGGCCCCCGGAGGCATTCGCGAGTTGCACTGGCACCAGACCGCCGAGTGGGCGATTATGACGCGCGGAAAATGCCGCATCACCACCATCGACACAAAGGGGCGGCCCAGCGTCGAGGACGTCCAAGAGGGGGACCTGTGGTATTTCCCGGCCGGCCAGCCGCACTCGCTTCAGGGCCTTGGCCCCGAGGGCGCCGAGTTCGTCCTCGCCTTCGACAGCGGCAAGCAGTCCGAGAGCAACACGCTGCTCGTCACGGACTGGATCGCGCACACGCCGCCCGATGTGCTGGCCAAAAACTTCGGCGTGTCCAAAGAGGTCTTCAGGAACATTCCGCTCCACAATCTGTGGATTTTCCAGGGCCAGGAGCCTGGGGACCTGGCGGCCGATAAGGCTGCGGCTGGCGTTCAACCGGACACCGAGCCGGCGATCTTCCGGCTGTCCCGCTCCAAGCCCTTCAAGGAGAGCAGCGGCGGCCGCGTTCAGGTCGCCGACAGCACCAATTTCAAGGTCTCGAGAACCGTAGCGTCGGCCCTGGTCACCGTCGAGCCGGGCGGGATGCGAGAGATGCATTGGCATCCGAACGCCGACGAGTGGGCATACTTCCTGCGCGGGCAGGCCCGGATGACGGTGTTCAATACCGGGCCGAAGGCGACGACCACCGACTTCCGCCCGGGGGACGTCGGGGTGGTGCGCAAGAACCTCGGCCACTACGTCGAGAACACTGGCAGCGACGTTCTGCAGTTCGTGGAGGTGTTCCGCGCCCCCAGATACGAAGAGGTCTCGCTTGCCGAATGGCTTGGCCACGTTCCGCCTGAGCTGGTCATGCAGCATTTCAATCTCACCCGGGAGGACGTCGAGAAACTTCCGAAGGATAGTCGCCGCATTGTCCCGGTCTGACAGCCGGCACAAAAGCGCCGGCACCGATGAATGGAGCGCTGGCCGGCGCCGCAGAGTTGGGGTTCCGTCGCTCCTATCGTTGGTCGCGGGCAGGTGCGGCGGCCAGCCGCTGAAAATTTGCTAAGCGCGAAAGGCTCGGCCCCTGCAACGTTTCTCGGCCCCTGCAACGTTTCTTGAGGATAAACGTGATGAAACAGCATGAGAACAGTAGTGGTTCCGGCAGGTTCGACCTCTATGAGATCGCGAAATCCTTTCCGGAAACAGCCGATACTCTGTTGCTGGATAAATATCTAACCAACGAAGAACACGCTAGTGTGCGCGTTTTTCGAGCTTACCGGCCACTCCCGCCCCACTACCACGAAAAATGCGGCGAGCACTTATATGTGCTTTTGGGCAGAGGCACGTTCTGGATCGATAACCCGGCGAGCGAGGCATGCTTTTCACCCGGGCAATTGCTAGTTTTCAAACGCCGCGCCGTGCATTCCTTGCCCAGGATCGTCGAGGGACCGGCGGTGTTCCTGGCGATCGATACGCCGCGGCGCGATCCGCGGGATGTCATCTTCGTAAATCCTGAAGATGGGACCTCCGAAAGCTTCATCCGCGGTTTATAGCCGTAAGCTTAAATTTCGCTGCGCCAACGGCTAAGCTTCGAATATTGCGAAGGGCAAGCTGATGCGGTGCAGGCTCGAACGTGCCAACCCGCCGACCAGGACTGTGCCTAAAGATCAGCCAACCCAAATCCGGTAGGAGGAATGCGCCATGGCCTCGACAATCATCACGGCGGCTGGCTTAGCCGAATAGGGTTTTAGGCTTGCGTTGCTTTTTCGTCTCGCCGAGTTCCCTTCGGATAAATGCATCGAACAGCGGGATTGTAAAATCGATTAACCCCTTCTTCGGGCCACGCTGGCTGGAATGGCGAACAAAACGGCACCCTGAGCGCAGAACCCACAATGGGTTGTAAATTGATCGAACATATTGCGAACAAAGTTCTAACGGTTTGCGAACGCGAAAAACCATAACCTAAGCAGAAACAAACGATCCCTAACGCCTAAGCCAGTCGCCATACCCTCAAGCGGCCCCGCAGATCGCCAGCGGCTACTTTCTGTTTTTTAGCGAGGTAAAGGAGCGTGTTGCTAACCGAGTGAAAGACGCGCTTTCTTAAGGCGCTGTCGCCGGCGTCCATGCCGGATGCCTTCATAACGGCATCAACGATTTCACCGGTGTCGAGGCAGTCCTGGCGTTTTCTCAGCGCATCGAAGATTAATCTCGGCAGCTCGCGCACTGGGAATAAGGATTGGCGCCGTAAAAGCGGCTCCTCCGCTTCGTCGCCAAAAACGCGGAGCGTGGCCGTAACCGATGCCAAATCATATTTCGCCTTCTTGAGGCGGCCTTCGTAGGCCCCGATGGCGCGCTGGAGTTCTTCGCGCTTGGTCTTTAATGCGGAGATGATATGTGACTCAGCCATATCCCTATTTTTATGGGATAACCTGCTGATTTTTCTAGCAACTCTTTCCTGCGTTTGCTACATAAGGCCGCAATTTTCCGGTATTATGGCGCAAACGCCACTGGAGGTCAGAAATGACCTCTAGGGGATGTTTGTGCGCTTTATTTGTTGCTTGGTTTATTTTCCTCGGTTGGAACCAGCAAGGACTCTGGGCCAGAGAAAATCATTATGCGGAAGTCGAAAGGGGCCGTGTGGCTTTCCTGGAAAACGTCCGCGAAAGAAATTTCACCTCTCAACCTAATGGTTATCTTTCCAGATTGGAGATATTCGAAAAATTTGTCCGGAGCATCAAACTCGATTTTGAATGTATAAATGGAGTCTCTTCCGACATATCCGAAATAGCTCTTGCTTGGCAACTGCCGTTCATCAAGCACACTCTGGTCGGCCTCAAGAGCTATGAAGGAGGTCATTGCCAATTTCTGGGCAGGAGTCTGCCCTGTGTTTTTGAGGTCGCAGGAAATAAGAGCCTTTTTCCCAAAGGAACTAATGCGACAAGTCTCAATGTAAACATAAGCCCGCAATTGGCGTTGTTCGGTGTCTCTAGCGACTTCGACGGCCTCCTGCGTGGCTTTGACGAGGGCTCTGGTGTCTTCGCCCGAAGATCGCATTTCTTGAAGCTGTTGGTATATTACCCAGTTAGCGAAAGCGGAAGTCAGCACCAAGGCCCCAGTGAACCAACCAACGACTCGCGCCCAGTTGGCCATCCTTCGCTCATTCGATTGGTGGAAGGTGTATTCCTTATCCTTCTTGCCCTTTGCTCCGCGATGGCGATTGTAAAGGCGTCCGAGTACGCCGATGATCGCGGGTTCCCGTGGTGGATTCCGTTCCTCATCTTTTTCGGGCTGACGTATCTCTTCGGCTTCCACGGCCTCGATCTCCTAGACGCCTATTTTGATGGCAGGGAATCGAAAGCAGTTTATACAGCCACCTTCAGCGGAGCTACAGAAGCCTTCCGAAGTACGGGGGATAAAGTGTAGGAGCGCGCGCCGTGCGGGCGCGGGCGGCTTGCTATGTTTTCGGGCCTATTTGGATCACGATGCTCTTTGCTCGGATCACGTTTTGCACATCAATGGACAGTGTCGCTTCGATCCCGGCTCGTTTGAGTTCGATAACGAGCGGCATCGCCCTACCAGCTAATACCGGAAGATCATCTTCGCGCGTAATGATTGCGATTCCAACGGGTGGTACTAAGGAAATTCCAACAGACGAATTGCCAATGCTCATTCCTGGAGGTGGCAGCCTAATCCAACCCGCCATCAATAGTGCGTTGTCAATTGAGTGCCAAAGCACTGAAGCATCTGGGATGCCCCCACCGATTTCGCCTGCATATTCTTGCCCTTGGAATTTTTTTAGGGCACCTATGATTGCCTGTTGTTGTTCGGCGGAAAGCACCCTTGGAGCTCTAAATTTCTCTAACGCGAGTTGTGCTTCAAGTGCCTTCGTCTTAGCTTCTTCCCCTCTAGCATTTGCATCTGAGATCAGCTTTGCTGAATCTGATTTGTATTTATCTAAAGCTTGCTTAGCTTCTATATCGGCCTCGTCTTGTAATACAATTACTGCTCTTTGTGCCACAAAGAGCCCAATTGCCGCAAAAGCTGTAGCACCAAGCAAAATCTGCATAAGAATATTCCATGTATCTAAATCTAGCCAGAGAAACATACCGCTATCTCTTTTGGAAAAGATTGTTTTGTGTCTAAGTGCTTTATGTATGCTTGTGATATTATTGACAACCGCTTTTAATATTCGCACTCTTCTTGCGAGAAAAAGGAGAAACAAATTATAAATCTTCAAGCCGGACTCCTTCTAGCTCTAGGGCCGCTAAACAAGCTAGGAAAAACGCTGCCGGGACCGTTGCTCTCGCGAGCTTGTTTGCGATGCTAGCCTTGGTTTCTTTGAAACCGTGCTTTTCGAGGCGTTTTGCCAGCTCCTCATAGGTAACATCGGCGCGCTTAAGCTCTACTTTTATGTGGCGGACCGCTCTCTCGGCCCATTCCTGCTCTGTTTTTGCGATGTTCATAGCAGCTCCATCTTGGAATCGATGGAATGTTATCATAAATGATATTTTGCCGTTGACAAGGGCGAATGTCATAGGTATCGTATCAGATAATAAGTTATCGGATACGGGAAATGGCACAGCACTTCTTACTATCGAGGACGGCAAAGACACTGAGCTTGGCTCAGGTCTTCCGCATGTCCGATAGTATGGCGGAAGAGACTTTCCGCAAAGTGCGCTGGGCTGAGACCAATGGCGCGCCGGTTTGCCCGCATTGCGGCGGTGTTGACGCCTATGAGTGCCGCCGGCCGAACGGTAGCCTGCGCTTCCGCTGCCGGGCTTGCGCCAAGGATTTCACGCTGACCTCGGGCACGCTGTTTGCGTCTCACAAGCTTCCCTTGCGCGTCTATCTCGCGGCCATCGCGATCTTCTGCAACGAAGTGAAGGGCAAGAGCGCACTGGCGATCTCCCGCGATCTGGGCTTGGCCTACAAGAGCGCCTTCGTGCTCCTGCACAAGCTCCGCGAGGCGATGGCAGCCGAGTACAAGAACCGGATGATCGGCGGAGAAGGCAAGGTTGCGGAAGTCGATGGCGGCTATTTCGGCGGCTATGTGAAGCCTTCGAACCTTCGCGAGAACCGGCGCGACCGCCGCTTGCTCAAGAACCAGAACGGCAAGCGCCAGGTCGTCGTCATCGTCCGCGAGCGCGGCGGCAATTCTGTCCCGGCCGTGTTCAAGAGCGAAAGCCATGCCGCTAACTTCATCAAGTCGCGCGTCACGCATGGCACGACGCTCAATGCCGATGAAGCCGGCTCATGGGATGGCCTGCACAAGAATTTCGAAGTTGCCAGGATCAACCACGAAGAAGCCTACAGCCTTGACGGCGCCTGCACCAATTGGGCGGAAAGCTATTTCTCCCGGCCCCGCCGCTCAGAGATCGGCCATCACCATCACGTTGCGGGTGCTTATCTCCTTCGCTATGCTCAAGAAGCGAGCTGGCGCGAAGATAACCGCCGCGTCTCGAATGGCGATCAAGTGCATCGCATTGCGCACCTTGCTATGACCCGCAAGCCTTCCGTGGACTTCTCAGGCTATTGGCAGCGGCATAAGGTGGCTTAGATGCCTCTTGCCTTTGCGCCCCCGGCTAACCGGATGCGCAAAGGATGTTGGCAACGCAACATCTAGCTAACGAATAGCGCCCGAATCGCCATATATCGTATGGTATGCCGAATCTGTGCAGATTGATTTGCGGAAAAGTCAAGAGAAAAATTGACAACTCTCAGTAGAATCATATATAAGTCATAGCTACCCGCTGGCAGCGTGCTGTCAGCTCAAAGGCCGCTCCTCGGAGTGGCCTTTGCTTTTTGCGCGGAAGATCAATGATAACTATTGTTTATGTAGATGGATTCAATCTGTACTACAGGGCTTTGAAGGGAACTCCGTATAAGTGGCTGGATATCCTGGCGCTATCTAAGCAATTAATCCCCGTCAATCATGTGGTTGACAAGGTAAAATATTTTACAGCAAGAGTATCAGGTGCCAAGGACCCCACTTCACCCCAGCGTCAGCAGATTTATCTAAGTGCTCTCAAGACTTTCCACGACATTGAAATACACTACGGTTCCTTTTTATCCAAATCAATGTGGAGGCCGATAATAACTCTTCCTGTCGCTGGCGAGACAATATCATCGGCGATTTGCGCTCCAACTATTATTCCGCAAGGAGTCCATGATGTTACGGGTACGCGAAGGCAGCAGCTTGTAGTTGGCTCTTACCCAGTTCCAGGCCAACGAGCGCCACGGGCAAGGCGCGCAATCCCAGATGCTGTATTGGCAGAGGTGCATGCTATGGAAGAAAAGGGATCAGACGTAAACTTAGCTGCCCACCTTTTGAATGACGCTTGGAAGAATGCCTTTGATGCTGCGGTCGTTATATCCAACGACACAGACCTGATCGAGCCAATCCGCATGGTCACAACGGAGAGAAATAAAGTTGTATTTGTGGCATGTCCAGGTAACCATGCCATGGCTCCAAAATTGGCGAACGTTGCCACCTATCAAAGGCACATTCGGCCAGCGATGCTCGCATCGTCTCAACTTCTATCTCCGATACCAAGCACTACAATTAGGAAGCCTGCGACGTGGTGATTGGTAGGTCGGCCGCCACACCCTAACCGTTCCCAGTCTATCCTTAGCGACCCCTCGCTTATCGTAATACCGGTACATAGCCATCAGCAGCGGTTGGCTATGGCGCAAGCCTCCAGACCCTTAAGCGTCCCCGAAACTCACCCGGAGTTACTTGCTGCTTTTTGGCTTGGTAGAGAAGCGTATTGCTCACCGAGTGAAAGACGCGCTTCCTTAAGGTTCTGTCGCCTGCATCCATACCGGACGCCAACATGACCGCCTCAACGATTTCGCCAGTGTCGAGGCCATCGTTGCGCCTTCTAAGGGCGTCGAAAATCAGTCTTGGGAGATGCTAACAGGGAATAGCGATTGCTTCTTAAAAAGAGGCTCTTCCGCTTCCTCGCCGAAGACGCGGAGCGCGGCGCTGATGGAGGCCAAGTCAGCCTTCGCCTTCTTAAGCCGGCCCTCATAACTCCTGATCGTGCGCTGAAGTTCCCCGCGTTTTGATCTCAATCCGCTAACAACATGAGGTTCTGTCATGCCTTGAAAAATAGGCACGGATCAGGCTAAGTTCTTGTGGCAGTTGCGCCATAATACCGCAATTTTCGCGGTTGCAGCAATTCCCTCGGCTATCTGGGGATGAACGGACGCACTGTTTCCGTTCAAGAAATTACCGAGCATGACCCTTGCCGGAAGGTTTGGCGTCATTTTGGTTGGAGGAACGCAGTGCTCCCGGCCATCATCGTTGTCAGCGTGCGGCGGAACTTTTTGGCGGCCCATCCCCGATTGGGCTTCAGGGGAGGCGATGATGATCTTTGAGTTGCTGCACAGATGTGCCGCGCCTAGCCTTGAACAGCGAGCCGCGCTTGCCTCCCTCGATCAAGCATACGCCGCATCGAGTGAAGCATGTGGGTCATCGGTTTCTCTATGAGAAAATAAAGCAGCGCGCTCAGTGGAATTGTTAATATAGCCAAAAGAGCGATATAAGCCACTCTGGACACGCCAAGCCGTAGTAAAATTCCTTCCAAACAGGCTATTACCAACACATGGCATAGGTAAACCGAGTACGAAGCGTTGCCTAACACTTTCAGCGCACGAATGGATACTGGAAGCCGTGCGCGCTCGGCAAAAACGCTACCGCCCACAACCAAGAGTGCCGGCACACCCCAGCGAATGACACGAGGCAGTTGCGGTAGCGCTAGGTCGGCCACGATGAAGAGAGCCAGCCCCGCGATAAGCAAAGTCAGCGCCAGGTATAAAGGCAGCCGCAGGTTGCCCATCCAGAGCTTTGCCAAGATCATGCCTGCGATAAACTCGATCAAGATGGGATTGGCCAAAAAACGCATAAACTTATCGTGCAGAACCGGCTGCAGCAGGACTAACCCAATCAAGACGCTACTTATAACCCAAAGCCGCAAGGTTTCACGCATCAGTAAGCCCATTGCGAATACGATATAAAACAGCATTTCAAAAATGAGGGTCCAGCCCTGGAGAATAATTAGCTGCATTTCGCCATGTTGATTGGTTGGCAAAAACAGCATGGAAAGTGCAAGGTCTCCCGAGTTGAAATGATGCGTGGACAGAAAATTCGGCTTCCAAATAACGGCAACCGAAGTGGCGAGTGTCACGATCCAGTAGAGAGGTACGATGCGGATGATCCTTCGCATCAAAAAATTCTGAGGCCTGAATTCTTGGCCAGCAGTTGTCACCCACATGATGAAACCGCTTATCACGAAGAAGACGTCGACACCGGCGGCGGCGGTTTTTAGCGGTCCGTCAAATCCCACACTCAGATGATTGAACACGACGGCGCTTGCGGCTAACCCGCGCAGATATTGAATACTGATCACTTCGCGCACGGAAAGACCTCATCGGTCATATTTTTTGTGATCTCGCTTTCGCTCAAATCGCATAGACGCTGAATTTTTGGCAACGACAAACCACAGCTACGGTAAACGGAGCGGCAGAAGCCTTACAGCGTCGCGTGCCTGCCGCTATTCTTGGAGCACGTTCTTGCCCAAGCGACGCTCATTGGCACCTGCGGAAGACGTGGTATGGCTTTGTGGGAACACGGAGGCGCAAAGGCTCCCAATCGTAGCTGGTGGCCCGTCGGGTGAATCATGGCCTGCGGTCCAACTCACGCTATGTGGTGAGGTGCGGACATATCAGCGACATTCCGCCGTACTTCCCAATCAGAGTCCGCTGCCGGGGGTAGAATCTCCGTGGCGCGCGCGGCATCACAATTGCGGCCGTTGACCCGAAGCAGGCTTCGAGCTCGGCATTGGAGGGCTGGGCTGCTTTTCTATCCCAACTGCGGACGAATCTCGGAAGAGTTTGTGAGCCTTTGGGTTGAGCGACGCGGGGCTTTGATCACCGTCTTCGCCGACGCAGGGCGGGATATCCGGCTTCACGCCCTTTATCACTCGCAGACGTTTGAAGCCTTGGCTTGACGAAACCGGTTTCCCTAGTGCTGCGCAGGCCGGCCGCGGGTGACCCGTAGCTTCGGAATTACTTTGATCGCGGTTAGCGGAACGGCGGTTGGGTTTGTAGTGCCGAACGATTTGAGTATTGGTTCCTAGCGGTTGTCTATATCTCTGGGTTACCGATAGTTTTCCGAGAATTCGGCAAGGGACGTGAAAAAGGTCCACGCACTTTCTACTATGGGAGGGTATTATGAAAAGCTTCGCAAGCCCATCCTTCTTTCGTGTGTTCGATCTGCTGCTCAGCTCGGCAAATCCTGGCATGAAGCTGTCGCGATGGACAATGGATGGCGTTGAGTGCGACCACGTGCGCCATAGTTTCAGCGGGCCAATGCATGGGTTCGTCATCGAGATATTCACCCTAACCCATCCTGGAAAAAGAGGTTGGAGCCTGATGGTAGTCAAGGAGTTTTGGTACGCGGGCAAAGACCACGATACAGGGCGAATGCCCCATTGGGCAAAACTGACCGGGGGAGATCGCGCAAATGTTCTTTCGTGGTTTCGCAAGCAGGAAGCTTCGATTGAACAGAGGTTAGCCCCGGAGAGCGACCGCCTCCGTGACGGCCCGTCAACGAATTAGAATGAAATGCCACCTCCGCGCTCTCAAACATAATTGCTTGCTACGCTCATTTTCCGCGGCTGCGGATTCTCCGGCGAGATGCGGCATCTCGCTCAAGTATCAAACGCTAGCTGGTTCTTAGATCGAAAATTCATCCTATTGTGAAGAATGGAAGTCACGTTTTCAGTAGAACAAGTAACCGTCTTTGAGCTTGTTGGAATGCCGCCGGCGTGAGAGGCCCTGAGAGCCCCCCCAGCAAAGGAGATTTGTGCCCGGCCACCGCGGGACCTAAAGCCACACCGGCATTACGAACCCTTCTGGTCCAGGCAGCGTCAAGCATTCCGGACCCAAGCCCAGCACAAAAGGAAATCATTGCGAAGCTGAACGCCCTGCAGGAGCGGCTTGATGAAGGGCTGCTCAGAGTCGCGGTGCTTGGCCAGTTCAAGCGTGGAAAAAGCACTTTGCTGAATGCGCTGCTTGGAACGCCGCTCTTGCCTGCCGGCGTCGTCCCGATCACGGCAATCCCAACTTTCATACGGGAGGGTGCCGAACCCAAGGCGCGGATAAGCTTCGGGGATGGCAAAGCGCCGCTGCTACTCTCCGGCGAAAACGATATTAAGCACGCCCTTGAGCAGCATATTTCCGAAGCTCGCAACCCGCACAACCGCCTCCATGTCGAAAAAGTCGACATCGGGTTCCCATCGGAATTCTTAAGCCGCGGCATTCTTGCGATCGATACCCCGGGCGTGGGCTCGACGATCCACCACAACACGCAGGCGGCCGAGGCCGTGCTTGGCGAGTGCGACACCGCGCTGTTCGTGCTGTCGGCCGATCCGCCCATAACTGAGGCCGAGGCGGGCTACCTTCGCCAGGTGCAAAAGCTGATCCCGAAATTATTCTTCATCCTGAACAAAAAGGATCTTCTGGACGCCCATGAGCGAAGCCTCGCGGAAGGCTTTCTGGCCGATGTCCTGAAACGTCAGCCCGGCCTTCCTCAGCCCGTGCGCATTTTCTGCGTTTCCGGCAAACAAGGCTTGAAAGCCAAACAGGACGGCAGCCTTGAAGCGCTTCAAGCGAGCGGCATCCAGCATTTGCAGGATGTTCTTGCGGACGAGCTGGCCCGCGAAAAACGGGAAATCGTGCTCTCCGTGGCCCAGCTTAGGGCGATCACGCTCGCGAGCGAGTTGCTTTTCCAAAGCGAGCTTGAGCACAAGGCGTTGCTCACGCCGCAGGAGGAGCTGAAGCAAAAGGCCGCCATCTTTGAGGAGAGCGCCAGCCGGTTCGAGAGCGAGCGGCAGGCCCTGTCGGACTTCATCGCGGTGGACTGCCGCCGCCTGCTCGCCGAGCTTAATGCGGAAGTCGAGGCGTTGTGGAAAAAGACGCAAAGCGAGATCGGTACTCTCGTCAATGCGCTTGCGGCACAGCGCATGGGCGAACACGAGGCCCGCAACCGGCTCGCGGCGGTGTTGACGCAACGGTTCGAAGGGGCGTTTCCCGAGATCATCGAGCTGTTCAAAGCCAAACTGAAGGAACGTCTCGCGGTTCACTGCGAACGCGCCGACGTGCTCTTGAAGCTCGTGCGCCAAACGGCAGCCGATTTGATGGAAATCGCCGTTAACCTGCCGCGCTCGGAAGAAGCGTTCGAGCTCAAGCGGGTTCCCTATTGGGTGGCCGCCGAACCCTCTGTTACAATTATCGGCATGAGCGCGGGCGCCCTCGCAAGCTTATTGCCCAAGAGCCTGCGAGAGCGGCGGCTCTATCGCAACCTTCGGGCCGACGCTGAAAATGCTGTCTTGCGCAACATCGCGAACCTTGAATGGGCGGCGAAGCGCAACATCGAAGATGCTTTCCTGCATTTCGAAGGGGATTTGTCGGAGCAACTAGAAAATGCGCTGCAAATGACGCGGCAGGCCCTCCAATTGGCGCTCAAGCGGCACGCAGCCAAAGCGGAAGAAATGGGCGCCTATGTCAAGGAGGCCGCGCATTCGGTTTCATCCCTGCAGGAGATCTTGGCCGAGCTTCAGGATAAGAAGCGGCAGCCGCTCCCTGAAAAGGTCTAGGTCCTGCAACGAGTCGCCTTGGAGAAAGCGGAAGGATGTGGCGTCCTTCGCCAGGTTGCCGAAGGAGGCGGATCCCGAGAGGCAGACGCGATAATCCACTTCTTTTTCAACGCCTTTCATCGCAGAAGCATTGACAAAACGCCTTAGAAATTTCAGTCTGAAACCACAGCAGGCGATGGAGTTCGCCTTGTAACCGCCCTTGGGGCTGATAACTCCTTCTAATCCGTCTTGGACGGTAGGAGGAATGTCGTGAGAGGCCCTGAGAGACCCCCCAGAAAAAGAGACTTGTGCCCGCCTGCTGTATCGGCCCGTCTACGGGCGTGTCCGATGGAGAGCGGTCGATGAACGTCCGGGACATCCTCCTTCAAATCAGCCAAGTCGTAACCGTGCTTGCTTTGGCGCCTCTCATCCAAGGCATCGTAGTCCAATTCGAGGAGCGCGTGCAGCGCGCGCAGGGGCCGGGCATCCTCCAGCCCTATCGCGATCTGTGGAAGCTTTTTCACAAACAAATTGTGATCCCGCAAACCGCCTCATGGCTGTTTTGGGCGGCTCCCGTGGTGGCTTTCACCTGCATGCTCGTAGTTCCAATCCTAATCCCGGTGCTGACCAATTTTCCGCTGCCGGAATCGGACATGGGCGACATCCTTGGCGGCGGCCTTATCCTCACCCTCGGCTCCTTCATGGTCATCTTGGCGGGTCTCGATACGTCGAGCGCCTATGGCGGGATTGGGTCCAGCCGGGCGGTTATGATCTCGATCCTCGCCGAGCCGACGCTGATCCTGGTCTTTGTCGGAATCACATTGCTGGCGAAAGCCATGCTGCCGTTCGTAGTGAACCATCTGCTCGTTTCGAGCTGGGCGGCTTACTGGAGCCCGGCGCATCTCTTTCTCGTTGCGGCTTTCTTTATCCTGCTTCTCGTCGAAACCGGCCGCATGCCGATCCATTCGAATACGCATATCGAGGTCTACATGATCGACGAAGGCCGGATTCTCGAATATTCCGGCCCGCTGCTGGCGCTCCTCAAATGGGCCTCCGCGATGAAGCAGTTCATTCTTTACACCATCTTCTGCAACGTCTTGCTCCTTCCTTGGGGACTTTCGATCGAAGGCACCGCAATCGGCGCACTCGGCGCCGCCGCCGGGCTGATCCTCAAGTTTGTGCTTGTTGCATGTGTCGTCGTCTTCGTGGAGACGGCGCAGTCGCGGTTGCGCTTCTACCGTTACCAGGAGCCGCTTGCGGCGTCCTTCCTGCTCGCCGTCCTGGCGATTGTGGGCACCCAAGTGAGCTGACGCCATGCTTATCGAGCACCTCGACCCGCTTGCTTCATCGCTTTTTAGCCTGCTTGCAATCGTGAGCCTCTTACTTTCCTTCGTCATGCTCGCAGCTCGCTGGCTCAAAAACTACCTTTACGCCTTCGCGGTTCAGAGCTGGGCCATTGCCGCGCTATCCGCGACGGTTGCCTATTACGGTAAATACCCTGAACTCTATCTGATTGCTTTGCTGACGTTATTTTTTCGCGGCATGCTCCTGCCCTACTTAATGTGGCGGATAGTCCGGCGCCTGGAGGTGGACCGCGAGATCCATGTGATATTGCAGCCCAGCAGCAGCCTCATCATCGGCGCCTCCGCCGTCATCTTCGCGCTGACAGTTTCTTATCGCATCGCAACGGTTTTCCATCTTGAGGGCTCTGTTGCAGTCCTCGCGCTGACGGTCATGCTTTCCATGAAGCTGATCGGCTTTCTCATGCTGTCGGTCCGCCACGAGGCTGTGAGCCAAATTCTCGGACTGCTGATCTTGGAGAACGGCATATTTCTCGGTTCTCAGATCCTCGTCCCCGGCATGCCGCTTCTGATCGAAATGGTAATCTTGTTCGATCTACTCATCATCGTGGCGTGCTTCGGGGTTCTGGTGAGGTACCTCATGACCCATGCGGGCACGACGAGCAGCCTCGAACTCAAGCGGCTGGTGGGATGATGATTGACTGGCTGCTTCTAGCACTGACGATTGCGCCTCTGGCGGCTGTCATCGGCTGCCTTATCATCCGTGCGCCGCGCATTTGCGAGGCGCTGAACCTGATTGCGAGTGCGATCTCTTTTGCCTGCACGCTGCCGCTCCCCTTCCTGGTAGACGGACGGCCTCTTTTATTCTGGAACGATTACGTTGTCTTGGACCGGATTTCCGCATGGGTGCTGCTGTGCTCCGCTATCGTCTATTTTCTCGCTTCAATCTATGCGATCGGATATATGCGGCTGCTCGATGAGGACCATCGCCTTTATCGCTTTTATGCCCTATTTGCCGGATTCGGCCTGACAACTCTAATTGGGCCGCTCATGAACAACGCCGGCATCTATTGGATCGCAATCGAGCTGACGACGCTTGTCAGTACCTTCCTCGTCGCTTTCGAACGCGAGGCCGAAAGCATGGAAGCGGCCTGGAAGTACATCATGGTCGTTTCCGCCGGCATCAGCCTCGCATTGCTCGGCACGGTACTGTTTTATTGGGCCGGCAGCTTCGTCCTCGGGCCGGCGTACCAGATGACCTGGGCAGTGCTGGCCGGAGCAGCTCCCAAGATGAACCCGGTCCTGATGACCTTGGCTTTCCTCCTGGTGCTCGTGGGATACGGAACCAAGGTCGGGCTTGCGCCCATGCATAGCTGGCTGCCCGACGCGCATAGCGAAAGCCCCGCGCCGGTATCGGCTATGCTATCCGGGGCGCTTTTGAACACCGCCATGATCGGCATCGTGCGATTCCTCGCGGTTGCGCGGGCCGGCAATCTGGGGCTGCTGCCGGAACTCGCCCTTGTCGTATTTGGCGCCCTGTCGCTGTTCCTCGGCGCGCTCTTCATCGTTCGGCAGCAGGGCATCAAGCGGCTCATGGCTTATTCCAGCATCGAGCATATGGGCGTGGTGGCGCTCGGCTTCGGCTTTGGCGGCGCGCTTGGCGTCGCAGGTGCGCTTTACCACATGCTCAATCATTCGCTCAATAAGTCCCTCATGTTCTTCGGCGCGGGGAACATGATGCGCGCTTACGGGACGAAGGAGATTCTACAGATCAATGGCGTCAGCCGCTTCTTTCCCACGCAGGCCGCTCTGTGGCTGGCCGGCGCCATCGCCATTACTGGCGCGCCGCCTTTCGGGTTGTTCTTAAGCGAATTCACGATCATGCGCGCCGGGCTGAAGCCTTCCTTCTCCTGGGCTGTTTACGTGATGGCGATCCTTCTGATCGTTATCTTTATCGGGTTCATGAACCACTTCCGGTCCATGTACTACGGTTCGTCCTCCGGCGACGCGCCGCCGGCCCGCAAGGTGAGCGCATGGTGCACCGTACCCATGTGGCTCTCGCTTACACCGCTGCTCATCTTCGGCCTTTGGTGGCCCGCGGGGGTTTGGGACTACCTGACGTCGGTTGCTCAGTCGCTGTCGCCGGGGGCTCCATGACCGCCGTTGCAGAAAGCGCCATAACGGGCATCGAAATCATTCCTATCGAGCCGGAGGACCTTCCGCACGCCGTAAGCCGGCTCATCGGCAGCGGCGGGCGAATGCAGATGGCCTATGCCTGGTACGCTGCTCCTGGACTCGTCGAGTTGCGCTATCTGGGTAGCCGCGGGCTTAAGGAGCGCTTCTTCATGTGGCGCTGCGTACCCCGCGGCCCCGTGCCAAGCGTCGCTGGCATTTGCCCGCTTCTAGGCTGGTACGAACGCGAGATCACCGACTTGTTTGGGCTGACCTTCAGCGGGCATCCGGAGCCATTCCGGCTCGTGCTGCATCCCGGAGCGCAGCCCATCCTGCCGCCTTTAGAACCATCCTATCCGGAAGGCACAGCAATGCCGTTCAAGCCGATGGAAGGCGGCATGCCCGAGATCGAAAGCGCCGAGGTGCAGCGCCTTCCCTTCGGTCCCATCCGGGCCGACGTGGTGGAATCGGCCGAGCTGATCTTCTTCTATGTCGGGGAACACATCATCCATCTTCATCCCCAGCTCTTCTTTAAGCATCGCGGGATGGAGAAGCGATTTGAGGGCCGTTCGCTGGCCAGCGGAGCCGTCTTAGCCGAACGTGTTTCAGGCGTTGGCAGCTTCGCCCACGCTCTCGCCTTCTGCCAAGCGGTTGAAAAGGCCGCCGGCTGCACCGTGCCGCCACGCGCCCGAATGCTGCGAACGCTGCTCGCCGAGCTTGAGCGGCTTTATAATCATCTTCACTATCTCGGACATCTCTCGCACACGACCACACTCAAAGTCGGCGAGGCGCAAGGCAAGCTGCTCGAAGAGCGGGCCAAGCAGATCAACGGAAAACTGACCGGAAGCCGCTTTCTTCGCAGTCTGCTGACACCGGGCGGTCTTCGCCGCGATCTCGACCTGCGGCCCTGGTTATGGAACACGCTTCAGAGCCTGCGCGAGGATATCGCGGTTTATGTAACGATGCTGGAGAATACGAACAGCTATTTGGACCGGCTGATTACAACCGGCGTCCTGCCCCACGATATTGCGTTCGATCAGGGGGCGACAGGCCCAATCCAGAGAGCTTCCGGCTTCGACCGGGATTTGCGCAGGGATCATCCTTATGCGGCCTATGGAGAGCTGGAACTCGCTATACCGGTGAGGACGAGCGGAGACGCCCATGCCAGAGCCCAGGTTCGAACCGCGGAGATCGATGCGAGCATTGCCTTGATGGAGCAGATTATACTCGAACTCCCCGAGGGGCCTGTGCGCTCGAGATCTGTGTACCGCCGCCCCATTCGGAGGGGCTCGGATGGGCGGAATCGCCGCGCGGTTCGCTATTTTATGCGGTCCATTTTGGCGGCGACGGCAAACCTTCGCGCGTGAAAATCAAGTCGCCCTCCTTCTCCAATTGGCGTGTTTTTCCTCTCACCGTCCACGACAGCAACATGATGGATTACGCCATCAACGAGGCGAGCTTCGGGCTCACCGTTGCGGGATGCGATCGCTAGGACAGCCCATGACCTTCTGGACATTGTTTGGGCTGCAAAAGGGGAAGGCGACCACGCCCTGGCCTGGTGGTAGTCCCGATGCAGGGCAGGAAGGTGTGCTTGGCATGCCGCGGTTCGAGCCGGAGCGATGCGAGCCCAAGTGCGAGGAATGCGCTGCAGTCTGCCCCACCGGCGCGATTAAGGTTTCCGCGGACGGGAACAGGAGCCACCGGCTCGATATCGATTACGGCCGCTGCATTGCCTGCCAGCTTTGCGTCGAGGCGTGTCCCGCTGGCGCCGCAGCATCTTCCTTCGATTGGGCCTTCGGTACGTGCGAGCGATCAGCCTTGCTCCTTTCTGGCGAGGTCCACGATCTCAAAGACAGGCCCCCGGAGCGCGAGTCCCGCAAGGGTTTCAGGCGGAGCCTTCATATCCGTCATGTCGATGCCGGTTCGTGCAATGGCTGCGAGTTGGAGCTGCAAGCGCTCAACAACCCATTCTATAATCTCCATCGCTTCGGCATCTTCTTCACGCCATCCCCCAGATTTGCCGATTTGCTTCTGGTGACAGGCCCCGTCACCTATGCGATGCACCAGCCGCTGCGCCGCGCTTACAGGGCGATGCCGGAGCCGCGCTGGGTCATGGCCGCCGGAACCTGCGCCGTCTCGGGCGGGATCGCCGGTGGCGGGTATGCTTGCGGCAACGGCCTCGAAGGGGTTTTGCCCGTCGATCTCTATCTGCCGGGCTGCCCGCCAAATCCCGCAGCCTTCATCGAAGCGTTACTTATGTTCCTCGACCGGATGCCGCAGAAGGTCAAAGGAGGCCGCCTTGCCGAATGAGCTTCTAGCCCTGGCGCTGGGCGCATGGCTGCTCGCTGCAATGCTTGCGCTCGCCGGATGGGCCAAAAGAGCTGCGCGGGCGTTACTCGGACTTGGCGGTGTTATCTTGATCGCGCTGATCTTGATGAGACTGCCTGAGGGCTTGCCACCCATTCACACGCCACTTGGCATGGCGCACGAGGGCGCCGTTTTCAAGCTTTCACCGGATGCGCTTTGGTTGATGGGTTTTGGCCTTGCTGCCGCGGTTCCCGCGTGCTGGCTTGGCACAACGGCTGCCCATCAGCGGGGCTGGATTTTCGGTGCAGCCGTGGGTCTCATAGGCGCCCTTGGCGTCTTCGGCTTGCAAGACGCGGTCAGCTTTCTTGTCGCCTGGGAGATCATGAGCCTTGGCGGCGCCATCATGATCCTTGGCGAAGATTTGGCATTGGATTCCGGCCGGCCGGTTTTGTTCATGCTGGCGCTGCTTGAAGCGGGAGCCGTGGCCTTGATCCTCGCCTTTATTCTTCTGGCTGGATACGCCAATAGCCTCTCCTTCGATGCCTTTGCAGCTGGCGCATCGCAGATGCCTCTTGGCCTGCAAATCTTCGTGGGTCTGCTACTGCTGGCGGGCTTTGGGGCAAAGCTCGGCCTGCTGCCATTCTACGAATGGTTCCCTGGCGCCTACGGCGCCGCAAGTGGAGCGACAGGAGCGCTTTTCTCGGGCGTCATCCTGAACGCTGCCTTTTTCGCTTTGAGCCGCGCTCTCATTCAATGGCTGCCTGTTGAGCATACATTGCCTGTCTCGGCTGCTGGCATTTTCATTGTCATCATTGCAGTGATCAGTGCGATTCTGACCGCGCTTTATGCCTTTCAGCAGGATAATTGGCGCGAATTGCTGAGCCTCTCCTCCGCGGAAAACGGATCGCTGGCGGTATGTCTGCTTGGCGTGGCACTCATGTTCCGGCAAGACGGATTGATGGATTTGGCTGGTCTCGCCTGGACCGTCGCCTTACTGCATCTGGCTGGCCATTCTCTTGCCAAGGGAGCGCTGTTCCTTTCCGCCGACGGGGTTTACCGCGCGACAGGCGACTACCTGCTGGTGCAGCGCGGCATTCTTGCCCGCAGTTCGTGGGTCTTCGGCGTGGGCGCGCTGTTCGCCGCCATGAGCCTGGCAGCCATGCCGCCCCAAGCCGGGTTCGTGAGCGAATGGTATTTGCTTCAGACCCTCTTTCAAGGCTTTCACCTTGCGAGTTCTGCAAGCCGGCTGACGGCCGCCCTTGCCGCTGCGGGCCTTGCGCTCACGGCAGCGATTGGATTTGCCACCTACATAAAGGTCTTCGGCATCGGCCTCCTCGGACGCGCCGGACGCAAAGTCGCGGCAGTGCCGGCCCCGGCTTCGATTGCCGTTGGCGCCTTGGGGCTGCTGGTTCTCGTGCTGGCCGTCGGCATGCCAATTTGGCTTGGTGCGCTCGGCCCGGCGACCTCCGCGAACTTCGGCACAGATGTGACATCGCAAATGCGCGACGGCTGGCTGCTTGTGCCTTTGACCGCCAAATTTGCTTTCATTTCCCCGAGCAAGCTGATCATTGCCATGCCGCTCCTGGCCCTGCTGCCAATCGGTCTCCTTCTCCTAACGATCCGCCGCCGTGTGCGGATCGCGCCGGTTTGGTATGGCGGGCGCGAACAGGACCCAGACCGCTCCGCCACCACCGCGCTGACATTTTCGAATGCTTTGCGAACCTTTTACAGCTTCGTCTACAGGCCCACGGTCGAAACGCAGCGCGAGCACCCCTATGAAGGGAATGGCCACCCCTATTTCACACGCAAGCTCGTGTTCACCCATGACGTGGCGCCAATATTCGGACCCTATCTCTTTGCGCCCTTGGAACGGCTTGTGAACACGCTCGCGATGAAGCTGCGGGTCATTCAATCAGGCCATCTAAACTTCTACCTCGCGCTGATCGGCCTGCTCCTCGTTTGCATCCTTTTTATCGCTCTACTCTAAGCGGCGCCTCTCGAACCAAACGGCGAGCGGAACTGAGCCGCCGTTCCTAAATCCCGCTCGATCTCAAGCAGGCGATTATACTTCGCAATGCGCTCGCTGCGGCAGGCCGAGCCGGTCTTGATCTGCCCTCCACCCATGGCCACGGCGAAGTCGGCCATGAACGTGTCTTCCGTTTCGCCCGAACGGTGGGAGATCACGTAGCCCCAGCCAGCCTCCCGGCACAGCTCGATCGCCCGGATCGTCTCGGTCACCGTGCCGATCTGATTGAGTTTGATCAGCACGGCGTTGGCGGTCTTCTCGGCGATACCGCGGCGAATGAAGGCCGGGTTCGTGACGAAATTATCGTCGCCGACGATCTGGATGCGATCCCCCTGGCTCGCTGTCTGCGCCGCGAATCCGTGCCAATCGTTCTCGTCGAGCCCATCCTCGATGGAGACGATGGGATAGGCGTCGAGCCAGCGCCCATAAAGCGCAATCATCTCCTCGCTCGATTTCGCGCCCTGCCCGGATTTGGTGAGGCGGTAGGCACCCTCGCCATAGAACGAGCTGGCCGCTGGGTCGAGCGCAATCGCGACATCCTTGCCGGGCGTGTATCCTGCTGTCTGGATCGCCTCGACGATAAGCTCGCAAGCTTCTTCATTGCTCTTGAGGTTCGGAGCGAAGCCGCCTTCGTCGCCCACGGCCGTGGCGTAACCCTTGTTCTTCAGGATTCTCGCAAGCGTGTGAAAGGTCTCGGCGCCGTATCTGAGTGCTTCGGCAAAGCTCGGCGCGCCAACTGGCATCACCATGAATTCCTGGAAGTCCACGCTGTTGTCGGCGTGCTTGCCGCCGTTCAGGATGTTCATCATTGGCACAGGCACGCGCGTCGCGCCGGGGCCGCCCAGATAGGCGTAAAGCGGCAGCCCGGCATTCACGGCTGCGGCGCGAGCGGCCGCCATAGACACGCCGAGGATGGCGTTGGCGCCGAGCTTGGCCTTGTTTGGCGTGCCATCGAGTTCGAGCATAATGTGGTCGATTTCAGTCTGCCGGCACGGCTGCATTCCGATCAGCTTTGGCGCGATAGCCTCATTGACATTGGCGACGGCTTTCAGCACACCCTTGCCGCTGTAACGCGACTTGTCGCCATCGCGCAGCTCGACCGCTTCATTCTCGCCGGTGGAGGCTCCGGAGGGCACAGACGATGACACGGTGATCCCGTTGTCCAGCGAAAGCTGGACCCGCACCGTTGGGTTGCCGCGGGAATCGAGAATCTCCAGGGCGTTGATCGAAGCGATCTTGGTCATCCCATTGTTTCCTTCTTTGGATGCAGTCAGAATTGGAATTAAAGACCTGCCAAGTGGACATGGCGCAGAGCGCGAATCTTTGCAGGCCGTGACGGGAAGGCTAGGACGTGAACAAGGTAGATACGCTCAGCCGCAGGCAGGGTCAATTCAGGGCCATTCAACACCGGCAAAATAGCGGAATAATTGCACCGGCTCAGTTTGGTTTAGAGATGATCTGGGTCCGGCCCGGGAGCCTTGCCGATCGGAGGTGCCAGATGCAAGTGGTCACGCATGCTTTTCTTGAGCCGCTCCAGATAGCCCGAACGCTTCCGGCCATATTGAATGACGCGCGCCTTCTCCAGCGTCACGAGGCCGCTTTCCATCATTTCGTCCAGCACCGGCAGAAAAACCTTGATCTTGTCCTCGGCGTCGCAAATTTCGATGATTACGGGGCGGTCGTTTTTTCCAAAGAGAGAGCCGCCATGCATGCGTGCCGCGAGCCCGAAACCGATCGGGCCTTTGAGCACTGTGGCTCCGGCAAGATGCATCTCGCGGGCCTTAGTGACGATGGCGGCATACAGTGGTTCCTCGATGCCATAGCGGTCATCGGCGCTTGTAAAAATGCGCAATAAGACGGCCTCATGCGGGACCTCCATATGCGCCTCCTCCTTAATTTGGTCCGCCGTGGGCGTGGCTGGCGCCTCACCACCGAGGTTGAACGCGGATGCGCCCGAAGTCCGCCGGCCAACGCGGGCCATCCGCAGCATTTCTAGTGTTACGAGGCCAGACTCCATCAGGCTATCGAGCTGGGGCAAGAACGCTTCGATCTTGTCCGGCCGGTCAATAATCTCGATGACAATGGGCAGATTGCCGGGCGCGTCCACGTTGAATTCGAAATTTACGTGGCGGCTGGGGCCATAACTGAGCGGCCCATGCAAAGCGGTGGCGCCCGCAAGCCCGGCTTTATGGGCGACCGTAACGATGGTCCTGTAAAGGCTATGCCCGCCTCTCCGGTCCGCATCGCCAATAAACACGCGAAGAAGAACGCCGTCCCGAGCTGGTTCCATCACGCGGCCTCAACAGTCGCTCATAGGTCATGATAGATGAAAAGCAGCGGCGGGGGAACGAAAACAGTTCATGCAGCGGTTCATGCAGCGGCTGCACGCTGTCGTGAATTTTGGTAGACTTGATTGTCGCCGAAACGCCTGCGCTGCCGATGAAGGCAACCTTGATATTATAGCTTTCAGTAGTTTTGGCGGGCTGGGATTACGCCACGAACGCCGCCTCTGGGATCAGGGACGTCGCCCTTGAAACGCGGGATAAGATGGAGGTGAACGTGGAATACGGTCTGACCAGCGGCCTCGCCAACATTGACTCCGAGATTGAACCCATCGGGCCGGTGCTCGCGAACCAGCCACGCGCGGGCTTCATCCGCAAGTGCCAACAGGTCGCGGCGTTCCTCAGGCATCGTTTCGAACCAATCCGCAACGTGGCGGCGCGGGATGAGTAGCATGTGCCCTGGCGTCACCGGCGACGTGTCTAGCAAGGCGAAGGCAAGCGCGTTCTGGAGTACGGCCGCGCTCGGATGACAAAATGGGCAGTCCTCTCTCATAGACATCGCACACCGCTCAGGAGTCCGGTAGTTTTCAAATCGTAACTGTTAACTCTTTTGCAAGCTTCCTGACTCGATCACCGCGGCGAACACGGGCGCTGCCGGCTCCGCAATCCCGAGCAAATAACGGAGGCGGCCCAGGCCATTCAGTGCCAGCGAGCGATCCGTAATCACTTTATCTGCTTTGCTATCCTGTGAGCGGTCATCGGCCGCGAAGCTTTCAGACAAACCGCCATTTCCGGAAGTGGCTCGTTTGACCATTTCTCGCGGCTGCAAAAACGGATGCGCGTGGCGGCGGCATCCAGGTGCCGTCCAGGATCGAGCGCGGCGCCTTCCTCGGCGGCGCATAGGACTCGGCCCCAATGCCTAATTTTGGAAGCTTAATAGGAATATGAACATGTAATTCTCTCTGAATGTTGAGATGTAGATGAATGACAATGATAAAAATGTACCAATTCTAGCTTGAATGAGATGTTGCCACCCGGACACCTTACCGAAGTGTCTTACCGCGTTGGGTGAGATAAGCAGCGCGGAGTCACAGTGCGCGTTAACGTAGATTTGCGCAGCACACGGAAAAAAGCGCTTAAGCCCGGTGGCCCCGCGGACTAATGTGAACCCTAAAGAGGAATATTTGGGGGAGGATGTCATGCCCGGCGCTGTTAGCCCTTATCGCATTTTGTGCCTTGATGGCGGCGGCCGCTGGTCTTTGATTTCGGTGATGGCGCTGCAGAAATTATTCGGTGAGCGCGCGCGCGGCTATGACATTTTGGCCAATTTCGATCTCGTGGCCGCAAACTCAGGTGGAAGCCTCGTTCTGGGAGCTCTGGCCGAGAACATGGCTCTCGATCATCTGCTCACCCTTTTCAGCACCTCCGAGCTGCTCTTTCCCCGCGAATCCTTCTTTTCTCTTGATCACTTGTATCATTGGGTGACGCGTTGGCTCCTGGGCGTGGGGCCGAAATATAACACAAAGAAAAAGTTGACCGGATTGCTCGAACTTCTTCCGGTTATGGGAACGGTAAAATTAACGGAGGTGCCGGGGCGCATTCAAAAGTCCAATGGCCAGCTGACCCACTTCCTGATTGCCGGCTTTGATTACGATTGGATGAAGGCGCGATATCTCAGATCGAATGCGGACAGCCTTGCGAACTTCACGGGGCCAACTGAAGCCACGCTCGCCGAAGCCATCCACGCCTCGAGCACTGCCCCGGTCAATTACTTCAACGCCCCTGCACGGCTGCCGGGAGACGTCACCTCTGGCAACCGGTTCTGGGACGGAGCTGTCGCTGGCGACAATAATCCCGTGCTGGCCGCCGTGACCGAGGCGCTGGCGAATGGACAAGGCCTTGTCGCTCACAGCGACATTCGCGTTTTGAGCCTCGGCACCGGAAGTGTTTCATTGCCGGTCGTGGCCGGCAGGCCGGGCAAGGACCGTGGCCTCGCCGGCACTGCCGCACGCCCCGGACTGTTTCATGATCTAAGGGAGCTCGCGGGAAGCATTCTGGACGACCCGCCGGACTCCGCCACCTTTGAAGCCTGGGTCATGCTCGGCAATCCCGTGCCGCCAACCCCAACCGGCACTCTGCTCGCGAAAGACTTAAGCCAGCGTGCCGAACCGGTGTCATTGGTGAGAATGAACCCGCTGGTGCGGCCGGTGAGGGATGGCGCCGGCAACTGGCAGCCGCCGCAAGGGCTCAAACGAAAGGAGTTCGTCAAGCTCACAAATATCGGCATCGATGCGCGTGTCCCGCAAGACGTGACACTTATCGTCAAGTTCGCCCAGGCCTGGCTGGATGACAATGTGCCGAACCAGCCGGTCCGGGAGGATCCCTACACTTTTGAACCGCGCATCGGCTACACCCGGTTCAGCGAGGCTGTCGAAGCCTGGAAAGCCCGCAAGAGCCGGGATCTTGAGCAGCGCAGAAAAGCGGCGGAGAGCAGTTGATGCCCGGCGCGACAGCTCAAGCGTATCGAGCGCACCGATAAAAGGCGGCAAGACACAGCGGCCCAGTTCTGCGTCGAGAAAAGTAAGATCGAACGGCGCATTGTGCCCTGCGAGCCGTGCTCCGCTCACAAAAATCGACAAGCTCGGAAGCTTTTTCCTTAAAAAGCGGCATTCCCTCCAAAAACGCTTCTGTGAGCCCGTGGATGGATCAAAATCCGCGTGCCGGGAGTTCGAATCCCCCTCCGCTACCACTATTCTGGTCCACTTGTCTGCTTCGCGATCTCCTCCTCAACTTCCTGCAGCCGGTCTTTGCCGAAAAAGAGCTCGTCGCCGATCAAGTAACTGGGAACGCCGAATGCACCCCGCTCGTAGGCAGATTGCGTGTTTGCGGCAAGTCTGTCCTTGATCGCCTGTTCCTGCGACCGTTTGATCAGGCGTTCCGCCGGCAGGCCAGCCTCTGTTAATGCTCCGGCGAACACGCCAGGGTCGTCGAGTTTTCTGGGCTCCTCCCACATGAAGTGGAACATCGCTTCGATGTAAGCGCCCGGCAGTCCCTCCTGCTCCGCCGCCACAGCGCCCCGCATTGAAGCGAGGGTATTGACCGGGAAGAAAGGGTTCATTCGAAACTCAGATAGACCGTGTTTGGCGATGAAACGCTTTATCTCGAGCATCTCGTAGGCAAGCTTGTTGGGGATACCCGCAAACGCGGTTATTGGCGACTGGTTGCCCGACAGTTTGAAAAGGCCGCCCAACAGCACCGGCACATAGTCGAAGCGCTTGCCTGTCCGAACCTCCACGGCGGGGAGCATGCGATGGGCAAGATAGGCGTTGGGGCTCCCGAAATCGAAGTAGAAGACCGGATTGGTCGGGTTCATGGCGTTTTTCCCTCACCAAGTTTCGCCGTAGGGGCGCAGATCGAGTTCGTGCGTCCAGGCATCGCGCGGCTGGCAATGAAGGTGCCAATAGGTCTCAGCGACCGATGCCGGATTCATCAGGGTGTCCGGCGGCAGGTTCGCCGCCGCCTCCGCGCCTTTGACGGAGGCGATACGCTCGCGCACCCAGGCCGTATCGACGCCAGCGTCTATCACCACATGCGCGACGTGTATATTTTGAGGGCCAAGCTCACGCGCCATCGACTGCGCCACCGCGCGAAGGCCGGATTTCGCCGAGGCGAACGCGGCAAATCCCTTGCCCCCGCGCAAGCTCGCCGTCGCCCCTGTGAAGAAAATGGAGCCCCGGCCATGGACAAGCATCCGCCGCGCGGCCTCTCTGCCTGTCAGGAATCCGCCATAGCAGGCCATTTCCCAAACCTTGCGGAACACGCGCTCCGTCGTATCCAAGATTGGAAAGCTGACGTTGCCGCCGACGTTGAAAATGCACACCTCCAACGGCGCGCTGGCGTTGGCCGCGTCAAGAAACGCAGTCACGGATTCTTCTGAGCGCGCGTCGAGTGTATGGCCCGTGAACGATCCGCCCGCGGCTGAGATTTCGCGCGAGAGGGTGGCCAGTTTCTCACCCTGCCGGCGCCCGCCATGGACCCGATAACCCTCGGCCGCGAAGCGTTTGCAGATTGCCGAACCGATAAAATCGCCGGCGCCCACAACAGCCACGCTTGCCTTTTTCACGCCCAGCCTCCATGCACAGTGCACTTTTAAGACTAATAGGTCTTGATATGGAACCCTGTCAATGGCAAACAGTGCCGATGAAGTGGAACGAACTCTCCGCTGAAAACTGTTCGCTCGCGCGATCGCTCGCCGTCATCGGCGATCGATGGACGCTGCTCGTCTTGCGGGACGCGTTCCTGCGCGTTCGCCGGTTCGAGGACTTTCAGTCGCGGCTCGGGATTGCACGGCGCGTTCTGACTCAGCGGCTAGCGGTCCTGGTCGAGCACGGTGTGCTGAAAAAGGTTGCTTACCAGGAACGCCCCACCCGCTACGAATACCGGCTGACCGAAAAAGGTCTAGCGCTCTATCCGGTGATCCTCTCCCTAGTGCATTGGGGCGACGCTTATTACGCGGGTAGCGAAGGTCCCCCCGTCCACCATCGTCATAAGGTCTGCGGCCAGCGGTTCCACTCCCTGATGACCTGCTCGGAATGCGGCGAAGTGCTTGGCGCCAAGGATGTAATTGTCGAGGCCGGAAACGAGAGTTGAACTAATCATTTCGTTATTGGAAAACTCTTACCCGGCGCTCTGCGAGTAGCCTTTCCCCTGAGCGTAACACGCCTTCGAGGATCATGCCTTCGAGGCGGCCGGCGTTGCATCTGCAACCCCAGATCCCCGCTTATTCACCTTGAGGCTTCCCGCCGCGGATATTACGCGAAGTCCCCGGCTGCGAATGCGAGGAGGCAGCACTACCCCCGCGTTGGATTTCCCGGATTGTTGCTTCGATAAAGCTGAGGTGCAAGTTCACCGCTTCCCGCGCTGCGCGGGCATCGCCCTTCATGACGGCTTCATAGATCCCGCGATGCTGATCCGTGAGAATACTTTTGCTTCCATCGTGAAGCCTGAATATCCACTGACGGAAGCGCAAAGTACTGGTACGGATTAAGTTCATTAAACCGCGCATGACATGCATCAGGGCGACGTTGTGTGAAGCATCGGCCACCGACAAATGAAACTCCAGATCGGCATCGGCGCTCAAAAGTTCATCATTCCCGTCTTTATCGGCTTTGAGAAGTGCAGCGTATCGCTTGGAGATCTCCTTCTTGTCGGCCTCGGTCGCTCGCTGTGCAGCGAGATAGGCCGCGACAGCCTCCAAACCATGGCGCAATTCCAGAATGTCGAGAGCCGCAGGCGGATGCCTTTGTAAGAGATGCACGAGCGGGTCTGTGAGCGTGGGAGCGGTGACGTCCGCCACGGCATATCCGCCACCCCGTCGCGCCGACACGAGGCCGCGAGCTTCTAGCTTTAGCAGTGCCTCCCGGAGCGACGGGCGTGAAACTCCAAGCGTTTGCGCAAACTCGCGTTCAGGCGGGAGTTGATTGCCCGGCTTGAGAGCACCGTCGAGTATGAGGATTTCGATCTGGTTGATGATCGAATCCGACAGTTTAAGGCGAGCCGGCGGCTCCACTGCCTCGAACAGAGATTTGGATGTTTTTTTGGTCACCGATCATCACCAAAGCTAAAAATTCGAAGCCATCCATCTTCATAGGGAAGGCAAAAGGGACAGTGGCCGGAGCGCCAGACTGGTTACGCAACAACGGCCCATTTGCGCTACGATATAGCTACCCGAACCTGCTTGACAGCATTAACCAATTTGGCCAATCTTAGCTTGGTCTGACCGGTGAGGCCAGATCACAAAAAGATATAACGATAGGAGCAGGCGGCCCCGGTCACGCGTGGGAGCTGCCCGGTGAGGAACGTCAAGAGAGGGGATCGCCATGCCCAGCCTACACTTCCGCCCAGGCCAACTTTCGTATCAATGCAGAATACCCGAACCTGGTTACTATAAATAACCTTTTGACGTTCGTAGTAATAACGAAGCACGGCGGCCAGACGCTAGCTACCACACATGAAAAAAAAGATTGATCGCACCTGCATGCGTTGAGCCGTGTGGAGGAGGGTGACCGGTCGTGTTCGCGAAACGGCGGCCTACTCCGTTCGCTGATGAAGTTGGGGGAACGCACCGCATGCGATAGCACCCGTCGAATAAGACTCAATGCAAAACAAGCAAGCAGAGGGCGTGAATGTTCAGTCAGCTTTTGACACCTGTCTCTGACAGCCTGGGGCTGTCCTTCCTCGTAGCGGTACTGCCGATCGTTACAGTGCTCATACTTCTTGGACTGCTACGCTTGCCGGCATGGCTGGCCGCACTTGCCGGTCTGATCGTTGCCTTCATCATCGCCATCACCCTGTGGGGGATGCCGCTGCCGCTCGCGCTGAACTCGGTCGCAAACGGCGCCGTCTTCGCGCTTTGGCCCGTGATGTGGATCGTGATCAACGCGCTGCTGCTTTACAATGTCGCGGTCCGGTCAGGCCGGTTCGACGCGTTTCGCAACTGGGTCGCAAGCTATTTGCCCAACGACCGGCGCGTCGTCCTCGTGGTGGTCGGATTTTGCTTCGGCGCTCTGCTGGAGGGCGTTTCGGGCTTCGGCACGCCTGTTGCGATTACAAGCTCGCTCTTGATCCTGGTCGGCTATCCGCCGCTTGAAGCGCTGGTTTTCGTATTGATCTTCAACACTGCGCCGGTGGCCTTCGGCGCTCTGGGCGTGCCCGTCACGGTGCTCGGCGCGGTGACCGGACTTCCGGCCGCGACGCTTGGCGCGATGGTCGGAAGGCAACTGCCTGTGATCGCGCTTATTTTGCCCTTCTACGTCATGGCGCTCTATGGCGGCTGGCGCTCGATCCGGGCACTTTGGCCGGTTTTGCTTGTCGCGGGCGGAAGCTTCGGCCTGTCGCAATTCGTGGCCTCCAATTATATCGACTACACGCTGACCGATGTGCTTGCATCGCTCGGGTCGCTCATCGCCACATTGCTTTTCCTCCAGATTTGGCGCCCCGTGGACGATCCGGAATTCCGGATTGCTCATTCGCTGGAGGGCCGCCGCTCCCAATCCGTTGTGCCGGATTGGCAGGGCTGGCTGCCCTGGATCATCGTGTCGGTGACCGTGATCGCGTGGACCTCGTATAAAGTGGCGGCCGTCGGGCAGGAGAAAATCGCCTGGCCGGGTCTGGACAAGGCGATCTCAATCACCCTTTACGGCGGCAAGCCCTATGGCGCGGTCTGGACCTTCCAGCCCCTGGGCACGGGCACGGCGATTCTGCTCGCCGCAGTCATAACGGCAATCTTCGTCCGCCTTCCGGTGCGCGCCTTCTTCGGCTGCATCGGCGAAACGATCCGGCAAGCTTGGCTTGCGGTTGTCACGGTGATGCTCATCATCGGCCTCGCCTACCTCATGAACTATTCGGGCCTTGCCTATACGCTCGGCAAGGGCGTCGCCTCCACGGGAGAATGGTTCGTATTGCTTTCGCCGTTCCTCGGCTGGATCGCCGTCATGCTTTCAGGCAGCGACACATCGGGCAACGCGCTGTTCGGCAATCTGCAGGTCGTCGCCGCGCGCCAGCTGAACCTCGATCCCACACTGTTCGCCGCGACCAACTCCTCCGGGGGCGTTATGGGCAAAATGATCTCACCCCAAAACATCGCCACCGGCGTCTCCGTGACGAAGATGCAGGGCAAGGAGGGAGAGGTATTCGCCCGCACCTTCATTCATAGTATCATTCTCACGCTTCTCCTCAGCGGCTTGGTTGCGGCCCAGCAATATCTCATTCCGTGGGTCATCCCTAAGTGAGCACCGCCAACCGCGGGACGGATTACACCGCACTGGCGCGTTCTCTTGAACGCGCCATCCCGAAGGCCAGGATCGCGACGGACCCGCTGCGCACGCTCTCCTATGGCACCGATGCAAGCTTCTACCGGCTAGTGCCAAAGATCGTGGTCACGGTGGAGAACGAGGCCGAAGTGATCGCTGCAATGGCGATCTGTGCGAAAGCGGGTGCGCCGGTCACGTTCCGGGCTGCCGGCACCTCGCTTTCGGGACAGGCTATTAGCGACAGCGTGCTTCTCGTGCTTGGGGATGGCTGGCAGGGTTCGCGCATTTCCGAAGGCGGATTTGAGATTGCCTTGCAGCCGGGCGTGATCGGTGCGGAGGCCAACCGCCGCCTCGCTCCTCATGGCCGGAAAATCGGTCCCGATCCGGCGTCCATCGCTGCGGCCATGATCGGCGGCATCGCGGCCAACAATGCATCGGGCATGTGTTGCGGCACTGCTCAGAATTCGTATAAGACGCTTAAGTCCATGCGCGTGCTACTCGCCGGCGGCGCCATCCTCGATACCGGCAGCGAAGAAAGCCGTCTGGCCTTTGCCGCGGCCAATCCTGGCCTGCTTGAGGGTCTTGCCGCGCTTGCCCGCGAAGTGCGATCCGATACCGTGCTGTTTGAACGCATCCAGCGCAAATTCGCGATCAAGAACACGACGGGCTATTCGCTGAACGCCCTCATCGATTACGAGGACCCCTTCGATATTCTTGAGCATCTGATGATCGGCTCGGAAGGGACGCTGGGATTCATTTCGGAAATCACCTACCGGACGGTTCCGGACCACGCTCACAAGGCCTGCGCGCTCCTGTTCTTCGAGACGCTGGTAGAGGCGTGCCGCGCAGTCATCCGGCTAAAGCGCGAGCCCGTGGCAGCGGTCGAATTAATCGACCGCGCTGGATTGGCATCGGTGACGGGCAAGCCGGGCATGCCGGATTTTCTAGCGAGTCTTGGGCCTAACGTGACGGCGCTTCTCGTCGAGATTCAGGGGCCAGATGATGTAACTGTCGATGGGCATCTGGAAGCCGTCACGCGCGCGCTGTTGGAAACGCCGCCGTCACGCCACGCCGAGTTCACTAAAGAACCCTTTCTGATCGAGAAATACTGGAAAATCCGTAAGGGTCTTTTCCCCGCCGTGGGCGCCGTCCGGCCGGTAGGCACCACCGTCATCATCGAGGATGTCGCAGTCCCGATTGCAAGCCTCGCCGCGGCCACCGCCGATCTCCAGGCTGCGCTCCTCAAGCATGGCTACCGCGAGGCGATCATCTTTGGCCACGCCCTCGATGGCAATCTGCACTTCGTCTTCGCACAGGGTTTTGCCGACGGCGAAGCCATCCGCCGCTATGCCGCGCTCATGGACGATGTCGCCGAAATCATCGTGGGCCGCTATGACGGCTCGCTCAAGGCCGAACACGGCACCGGGCGCAACATGGCGCCGTTCGTCGAGATGGAGTGGGGACGGCAGGCGACCGAGCTGATGTGGCGCATCAAGCGCTTGTTCGACCCGGAGGGCCTGCTTAATCCCGGAGTGATCCTAAATGCCGACCCGGATATTCATCTCAAGAACTTCAAGCCGATGCTCGCCGCCGATCCAACCGTCGACCGCTGCATCGAATGCGGCTTCTGCGAGCCGATGTGCCCGACTCGGGGGCTGACGGTCACGCCACGTCAGCGGATTGCTGGCGCACGTGAGTTGGCGCGGCTTTCGGCATCTCAGCCCGGCAAAGCCGAAACCGGGCAGTTCGAGCGCGATTTCCTAAGCTTCAGCGTCGATAGCTGCGCCGCGTGCGGGATGTGCGAGACGGCGTGCCCCGTTGGCATCAACACAGGCACGATGTCGAAGGCGATCCGGGGACGCCATCAGGGTGCAATCGTGCAATCGGTCGCGCGATTCACAGGCGGTCACTACGGAGCCGCGTTGGGGCTCGTCCGCGCCAGCCTCCGGGGGGCCACCCTGTTCGAAGCCGTTACGGCAGATCATGGGCTCGACGCTTCGGGGGCGCTATTGCGCGCTTTGATGGGGCGCAAGGCTCCGCTTGTCTCTCACCGTGGAACGCCCAGGGCAGGCACGAAGGCGAGAAGCTTGGGAAGCGCGCCGGACGGCGCAAAACCTCGCGCGGTCTATTTCGCAAGCTGCGCCGGGCAAATGTTCGGATCGGCACGGGACGACAAGGATGGCGAGCCGCTGCCGGCCACGCTCCAAAGCCTTGCAGCGAAGGCCGGCCTCGAACTCATCGCACCGCCGCGCGCAGCGGGGCTCTGTTGCGGCCAGCCCTTCAATTCCAAGGGCCTGGCCGGCGAGGCAGACCGCAAAGCCGAGGAGGCCATCGGCGCTCTGCTTCAGGCGAGCGAGGGTGGCAAGTGGCCTGTTTTCAGCGATACCAGCCCGTGCTCACAGCGTTTGAAGATGGCTGCCGCCGGACGATTGCCGCTCCTCGATATAGTTGAGTTTCTCCACGATCATGTGCTTCCGCGCGCCGATATCCCAGAGCGCGTGGCTGCGCCAATCGCGCTTCATATGACCTGTGCAACGCGGCGAATGGGGCTCGAAGCCAAGCTGCTCGCGGTTGCGCAGGCTTGCGCTGTGCATGTGGTGGTCCCCCCTGGCATCGGCTGCTGCGCCTTTGCTGGCGACAAAGGGTTCGTACGGCCGGAGATGAACGCTCATGCGCTGCGGTCGCTCGCACCGGCTGTCGAGGGCTGCACGGGAGGCTATTCGACAAGCCGTACTTGCGAGATTGGCCTCACTGTGCATAGCGGCCTGCAGTACCGCTCAATTGCCCATCTTCTCGATCGCACCGCGCGCCCTCGGAAGAGGTAATTCGCATAAGGACACTGCCGTTTAGGAGCGTAGATCATGGTTGAGGCAAATGCGCCGCTAAAAAATTCCGGGCCGCCCCATGTTGGGCTGTTTGTTACATGCCTGGTCGACTTGCTCCGGCCAAAGCTCGGCTTCGCTGCCATCAAGCTGCTTGAGGCGGCGGGCTGCTCCGTCGGGGTGCCGCTTAAGCAGGTCTGCTGCGGCCAGCCGGCCTTCAATTCTGGCGCGACGAAGGCCGCGGCGGGCCTTGCGCGTCAATTCATCAGGCAGTTCGAGCCTTTCGATTATGTGGTCGTCCCGTCGGGATCATGTGCCGGCATGATCAAGGCGCATTACCCGGAAGCGCTAGCCGGCGACCCTAAATGGCTGCCGCGTGCAGAGGCGCTGGCTGCGAAAACCTGGGAGCTGATGAGCTTCCTTGTCCGTGTCCGGGACTTCAAGCCCAAGGGCGTGTCGCTTCAGGCAACGGCAACCTATCACGACAGCTGCTCCGGCCTTCGGGAGCTTGGCATTTTCAACGAACCCCGGGCCTTGTTGGGAGCGGTTGAGGGGCTTACGCTGAAGCCCCTTCCAGGCAACGATGTCTGCTGCGGCTTCGGCGGAACATTCTGCGTGAAATATCCGGATATTTCGAACGCCATTGTCGCCGAAAAGGCAAAAGCGGCAGAAGGAACCGGCGCAGAGCTGCTGCTCGGGGGCGATCTTGGCTGCCTTGCGAACATCGCTGGCAAGCTCTCGCGCAATGGAAGCAAAGTGCGTGTCATGCATGCCGCGGAAGTGCTGGCCGGCATGGGGGATACGGCCATTGGCGAGGAGGACTAAACCCCGTGGGCGCCGTCAAGCTGGCATTCAAAGACAGGGCCAAAGCGGCGTTGGCGAACCCGTCGCTGAAGGCCGCGATCGAGCGCACGGCCGGGACCGCGGAACGCAACCGGGCCGCCGCAGTGGACCGCTTCGCCGAGTTCGCGGCCACGGGAGCGCGCGGCCGGCGCATCAAGGATCACGTCATCGCCTATCTCGATCACTATCTTCTGGAGTTCGAGAAGAACGCCGTCGCCTCCGGCGCCAAGGTACATTGGGCTCGCACTTCCGGAGAAGCCTGCCGGATCGTGACCGGAATCTGCAAAGCGGCCGGCGCGAAAAGCGTGACGCGCTCGAAGTCCATGCTGGGCGAGGAAATCGGTCTGCCGCATGCGCTCGACGAAGCGGGCATCCAGCGCGTGGAGACCGATCTTGCGGAGCACATCGTGCAACTCGCGGGCGAGGCCCCGTCGCACATTGTCTGGCCTGCCATGCACAAGACGCGTGAGGATGTGGCGAAGCTTTTCAACGCGAAGCATGCGCAGCATCCTGCCAGCGGCGAGATTGCCGATTTGGTTGCTAGTGCGCGACGCGAATTGCGCCAGAAATTCCTCACTGCCGATGTTGGTATCTCCGGCGCAAACTTCCTGATCGCGGACACCGGTGCGGTTTGCACCGTCACCAATGAAGGAAACGCCGAGCTCACAACGACGCCGCCGCGCATCCATATCGTCACGGTGGGGATCGAGAAGCTCGTGCCTTCGATCGAGCACGCGTTCGTGCTGCTGCGCCTTCTCGTGCGCTCTGCCACCGGGGGCGATATAACCCAGTACACCACGTTCCATTGCGGCCCAAAGCGCAAGGGCGATGCCGATGGACCGGAAGAGTTTCACATCGTGCTCGTGGATAATGGGCGCACGCGGATGCTGGCCGAAGGCCTGAAGGAGATGCTGCGCTGCATTCGCTGCGGCGCCTGCATGAATCACTGCGTTGTCTATCGCCAGATCGGTGGCCACGCCTATGGAGGGGCGTATCCGGGGCCCATGGGCTCGGTGCTGACACCGGTCTTCGATGGCCTGGCAAGGTCGCGCGACCTGCCGCATGCCTGTACGCTGAATGGAAAATGCGCCGAAGTCTGCCCCGTCCAGATACCTTTGCCCACGCTGCTTCGCGACTGGCGGGATCGAAGCTGGCGCGAGGGCATGGAGCCGAGCGTTGCGCGCGCCGGAGTAGCGGGCTGGGCGATGGTTGCGCGTCATCCAAGCCTCTACCGGCTGGTGGCGGGGATCTCGGTCAGGTGGATGCGTCTCTTCCGCAGGGGCGGCTGGATCCGCAGCATGCCTTTCGCTGGGGGATGGACCGGCCATCGGGATTTTCCGTCGCCGGCGCCCACAACCTTCATTCAGGCCTATAAAGCACGAAAGCGGGGTAATGGATGAGCCGCGACCGCAAGACAATCCTGGAGGCGGTGGCGAAAGCGCTGCCCCAAAGCAGGCTCGATGCAGCAGCCATCGCGGCCGAGGCGCGCCTGCTCATCGGCAATCTCGATGAAGTTCGGCCGGCGCTGCCCCAGTCAGGGGTGACGGAAAGTTTCCTCCAGCGCGTGGCAGCTTCGAAGGCCGCCGCCACAGCAGTGCGCATAGCCTCCATCGATGCGCTGCCGGCAGAGGTTGTGAGGCATTTGGCCGCTCGAAAGCTCCCAGCGCGGATTGCGTTGCAGCCAGCGGCCGTTCTCACCGCGCTCGACTGGGCCGCGGCCGGACTTGCCTGCGACGGCGCCGTCGACGATGGCGTCGTGGTGGGCTTTGCGCGTTGGGGCATTGCGGAAAACGGAACCCTTGTAGTCCACTCCGCCGCCGATATGCCGATCCTGTTCAATTTCCTTCCAGCGGTGCATATCATTGCGGTTCGCGCTTCCTCGATTGTGCCTCACCTTGAGGACTACGCTAATGCCGCACGAAGAAGCGGCGATCCGGCCCCGCGCAACGCTTGCTTGATCACGGGCGCGAGCGGTACGACGGACATTGAGGGCAATCTCGTGCTGGGTGCGCATGGCCCCCGCGAACTGCACATCATCGTCATCGAAGACACATCCGTCTAACCATGAACTCTATTTGGGGAAGCCCTACCGCGGCTGTGAGCGTTCGCTGCAATGTCGCCCATGAGGCAGCGAAGGCTCGGTTCAAATCATTGCCATTCCAGCGCAGGTATGCCGCACTTTTAAGTTTCTTCTTCTCGCGAATCAACCTATTCCCTGCAAAGGTTGCACTTTTCAACCCTTTAGGGAATTGCGAATATGTCACGGAAATCGATCCCAATTGCTATCGGCATGGCAGTGTTCGCGTGGAGTGCGCAAGCGGCAACCCTTACGAATGTTGAAGGGGCGGTGTCCATCAATCGCGGCAATGGCGACCAGCAAGGCGCGGCTGGCGTAGAGCTTAATCCCGGCGACCGCGTCAAGGCAGGCAAGGGCTCGGCCGATATTCTGTACGCGAATGGCTGCTCTACCAGGGTCGATGCAAACCATGTCATGGTTGTCCTTGCAACGCCTCCCGCCTGCGGCGGCGGGGGATTGAAAGACGGCGTCGTGGCAGTCGAAGAGCCATCCAGCCTGCTCATTGGCGGGTTGATTGTCGCCGGAGGTGCCGGTGCGGCGATTGCGATTGCAAACAGCAACAACCATCCGGCAAGCCCGTAATCGGACCGGCTAGTCGAACTTCTGAACGATACAAGCCTGCAGCCCAGCGCTTTTCAGTTTTTTGCAAAGGCTGTCGGCCTCGTCGCGCGACTTTACCGGGCCGGCCAAAACACGAAACCAAATACCCTTCTCTTTCAAATCAGCAGACCGCGTGATCATCGGCACATCCCCTAAAACGGCCTTGTACTTCTCCATGACCACGGCGCGTTCCGCTTCCGCAGACTTCTCATCCTGATCCGATCTGACCTGGACAAAATAACCGTTCTCTGAAGCTGAAAGCGATTCAGTCACTTGTAGCGGTGGGGTGCTGTTTGGCCCCGGAACGGCGCCCGCAGCAGGAGCAATGGCGGGAACGGGCGCTGTCTTCGCGATGCCCGTGCGCACTCCGTCAGGCAGGAAGGTCTCGCCTCCAGCTACGGTTGGCCCGGCGCTCGGCTGCGGCTCTGCAACGGCCGGCTTTGAAGGTGCGGGGGTCTCCGCGGCTTGCTTGCTCTCAGGAACGGGGCCGTCCGCCGGATTGACCGGGACGGCGCTTGGCGGCTCAGCAAGTCCGGCAGTGGCAGCGGGAACACCAGGCGATGCGGCAGCCGTTTCCTGCTGCGCATCGGACCCCAAACGGTCGTAAAAAAGCTTGTTATTCGCGGTTTCGGGCTTCTCGTCCAGAGGCTGCGCGGCTGGAATGGCGCGCAATGCACCGCCGCGGTCCGCGCTCACCGTTCGATAAAGATACGCTCCGAAAAGCCCGGTGGCACAGGCCAGGGCCGCCCCGATCAAGACGCTCCTAGTAGGTTTGATTTCCGCCACACCATATTGGAAGCGGAGCACTGCCAAACGCAGAAGGGTCCAAGCCGCGCCAAAGATATGGCCGGAGCCGCTGTGTGAGTGACGGCGCCGAGTTTTAGCCCGGAGTTGCGGCTTTGCTGTCGCATCGCGCGGTGTCGCATAATCGCGATCGGGTTGCGCCGGCTGTCCGCCCGCGGGCGAAGGGGCGACCGGCGGGTCTTCTTGACCGGCAGACGCCGCAAATCTCCGCCGGTATTCCGCCAGCGCGTTTCCCTTCGGGCGCTTACCAATAGCAACGGTGAGCGAGGGTTTGCCGGCGCCCGGCTTCGGCTCAACAAAAATCCCTTCGGGCAGCGGCCTACTTCCGCGCAGGAATTGGACAAGGGCTTGCCATGGCCGGTTTACGAGGTCCTGGAGCATCGCCTACATTTTGACCTGCAAGAAAAGGAAGGCCCTGATCCCACGTCCCGAGCCGGGGCTCACTCATTATCCGCCGTTGCTCCCAAACGTTCGAGGCATGGGGGGTGATGGTTTGGGCTTTTTTGAGACATCGGACGGCTTGAAAGCCTATTCTTGGCCCTCTTTAACAAGTTTAGGCATCGCCTAAGCAGGGCTGCTTCCCGGTAGCCTGAGAAGCCTGGCTCCGCCGCGCGCGCGGGAGCTGAGGTGGTCTTCGTGGCGGCGAAGCTGAGCCGGCGCGCACTAGCATCTTCTTCACCCTCTCCCGTGGGAGAGGGCGGGGTGACGGGGGCTCCGCCTTTACCGCCCGTAAAGGCCGGTCAGCGTCGTCTTTGCCAAGGTGTGGAAATGCAGGTCGAAGCCAACCAGCGCAGCCGAGGCTGAATCGTCCTTGGCGTCGGGCAGCTTATCCGCATCGACCGCAAACACGGTAATATGGTAATGGTGCGGCTTGTCGCCAGCGGGCGGGCACGGGCCGCCATAACCCGCTGCCCCGAAATCAGTCCGGCTTTGAATGGTGCCTTCCGGCAGCAGCTTTTGGCTCGCATCGCCGGCATTTTTGGGCAGCGAGGTTGTGCTTGCCGGAATGTTGAAGACGACCCAGTGCCACCAGCCGCTGCCAGTAGGCGCATCAGGATCGTAAATAGTGACCGCAAAGCTTTTGGTGCCTTTTGGCGCGCCACTCCAGTTCAAGGCAGGGGATATATTGTCTCCCTTGCAGCCGAAGCCCTTGAATACTTGCTCGTTCGCGATGGTTGCGCCCTTTTTAATGTCGGAGCTGGTTAGGGTCATGTGTTGAGCGCTTGCAGTGCCCGCGCTCAGTCCAATGATGCCCAGCGACGCGATCCAGACGGCTAATTTCCCCATGGCAATTCCTCCCTAATGCTAGGAACTGAACCCTAGCATGGGCGAACCCGGCAGTCCTGGAAGATCCGTGCCCTGCTATTTGCCTCGCAACTTTTTGAACTAAGCCCCGATGCTGATGAGCCCTTGCGCTACCGCCTTTGCCACCGCTTGTGTGCGGTTGGTGACGCTGAGGCGTTTCATCGCCTGGTCGAAGTGGAAATTGACCGTGCGTTCGCTCAGCCCAAGGATGGTCGCGATATCCGAGGAAGTCTTTCCGCGTCCTGCCCAGCTCAAGACTTCGCGCTCCCGGTCTGTCAAAGAATATTCGGATTTGAGCTGATTGGATTCTTGCCGGCGCCGGAGCCTGTGCTGGATCACTGCGCCCAGCATTTCGAAATCGACGGGTTTGGTAAGATAATCGTCGGCGCCCAGCCGGCGCCCGGCAAGCTCGCTGTCACGATCGCCGAGTGCGGTCAAAAAAACGAAAGGGGTGTCAGCTAAAGCGGGTCCGGCAGCCGCCAGGCGTTCCAAAACCTCGAACCCGTTCAGGATGGGCATGCGGATGTCGCAGATAACGAGATCGGGCTTATGCGAAAGAATGGCGGCCAACCCCTCCTTGCCATCTCGGGCAAGCTCGACCGTGTAGCTGAGCTCGGTCAAGGCCTCGGCGAGGAGGCCTGCCGTTTGCTCGTCATCCTCAATGCATAAAATCGTGCTCACGGCTCATCCCGGCGGGCTCTTGACTGTTCTTTTCGAGCGGAAGCAAGACGGCGATCCTGGTCCCCTCGCCTGGGGTGCTATCGATCGAGAGCCTGCCGCCGTGCTGCTCTACAATTTGCTGCACGAGGCTCAGCCCAATTCCAGTGCCCGGGATCGATCCGACGTTGCTTCCGCGGAAGAAACGCTCCCGAACCCGCTTCAGTTCGCCCTCAGGAATGCCGATGCCGCGGTCGCTGACGGCAATCACGAGTGAGCCGTCCTCCGTCGTACCTGAGATTTCGACCCGCCCGCCTTCGGGGGAATATTTTATCGCATTCGAGATCAGATTGCTGAAGGCGCAGCGAAGCAGCTTCGGGTCGCCCGAGATTTCCTTTGGGAGTCCTTCAGTCTTCTCCTCGAACGTTACCCGGCCCCCGATCCCGCTATAATAGGCGAGAAGATCGTGAAGCATTTGCGCGGGACTGAACCGGCACTTCTGCAAGCGCGCGGGCTTGTTCATCATTTCCATTTCCGCGGTCAGGCTGACGACGAGGCTCGTCATTTGGAAAACCGCCGACCTGATTTTTTCGGCCCGGCTCGCAATCTGGCCGGGCGTTGTGCGCTCACGTGTCGCCAAGAGGCGCTGGGCGTGGCCGTCGATATAGGTCAACGGCGTACGGAACTCATGCGACATCGTGGTCAGGAAGTTGCGTTGCGCCGCGGCTATCTCCCGTTCCTTCTCGAGCGCACCGCTGAGGACTTCGGCCTGCGTGGCAAGGCTCTTGCGCGACTCCAAAAGTTCGACTGTGTTCCTTCTCAAAACGGCAAGCGACCGCGCCATCTCGCCGATCTCGTCGCGCCTGTTTTCGAAGGGAATCTCGAAGCTTGTGTCGTTCGTGGACAAGCGGTTCGTCCGGCCGGCAAGGTTCAGCAAAGGCCGCGAAAACGAACGCCATAGATAGAAGGCAAACCCGATAAACAACACCAGCATCGCCAGGATCATGTCCGAGATAAAACGCTGGGCCGTAGCGAAAGCTTTCGCAGCTTCAACGCGCGCCGTTTCAGCTTTCTCATGGGTGAGGAGCAGCAGTCGATGCAGCTCAAGAGATGCCTTCCGGAATGTATCGAGCGCATCGCCATGGAAAAATGCAATTGCTTCTGGCATGTGCCCGCTATCCGCCAGGGAGACGAGTTTGCGCTCGTTTTGAAGGTGCACATTCCAATCGCTTACGAAGGTGTCGAAAGCATTCGTCTCTTCCTGATCATGTGGCACTTTGCGATAACTGGCGATGCCTTGCCCGGCAAGATCGAGATATCTCGTGAGCTGCTGTGAGCTTTCCCGCCTTTGGGCGGCATCGCCGCCGAGCAGAATTTCCGCTTCCTCCGTGCGGACCCTGGCAATGTGGTGGCGCAGCGTGCCGAGAATTTGCACCGAGTTCGAGCCAGCGATTGCGGATCTCGGAGCTCAGTATGTCGACATGGGCGAGGCTTCCGAGACTTAGGCTGCGAACCAGGGCCACGGCAATCACGAATAAAATAGCAATCAAAGCAAGCTTTGCCGGCGCAGAACGCCGCAACGATAGTGGCCCATGCGGGGACGGCATCTTGAACTCTGCCATATGGTACAGACGCCTTTGTGTTTGAATACTATATAGGGGCCGGCCACATTTTGTCCTCTGTCAGAAATTACAGGCTGAAACCCGGGCGCGCGAAACCATCTTCTGCTAGGGCGCGGAGCTCGCGCCGTGACGGCTTAAGGACGTGGTGCATGCCTTCAAAAGACAGACAGGGACGCGGCTTCCCCTGGGGGCAGCTCTTGCTGATTGCGATTGCGGCGGGGCTTGCCTTTGGAGCCTACCGGGTGTGGAAAGAGCCCGCTAATGAGGTCGCCGCTCAAACTGCGCCCGCAGCCGTTCCCGTACAAACCATGGCTGTTACCCCTCGATCCATCCAAATCACGCGCCCAGGCCTCGGCACGGTTCAAGCCTGGCAAATGGTGAATATCACGCCGCAAGTGTCGGGCCGGATCGCAGAGATTCCTTTCAGGGAAGGCAGGACTGCGCAAAAGGGTGCGGTTCTGGTCCGCCTCGATCTGCGTCCATTCCAGGCTGCGCTCGACCAAGCCAAGGCCAAGAAAGCGCAAGATCAGGCTAATCTCGCCAACACGCAGAAAAATCTCTCGCGGGACGAGACGCTTCTGACCAAAGGCGGGTTTGCCACACAGCAGACCGTCGACAATGAAAGAGCGCAGGTTCTGGGTCTGCAAGCGGCCATCGAGGGCGATAATGCTGCCATCGAGACCGCTCAGCTCAATCTTGAATACGGGACTGTCCAAGCCCCCTTCACCGGCGTGGTCAGCCTGCGCAATATCGACGCCGGCAATCTGGTAAACACGTCAACCGTCATTGGGACGATCACAGAGATCGAGCCCATCGCGGTCGATTTCACCTTGCCGCAATCCGATCTCGGCGACATTCAGGAGGCCGCGGCCCACGGCACGCCGGCCGTGCTCGTCTACGATGAGAGTGGCAAGACTCAGCTTTCCAAGGGCGTGCTCGATGTCATCAACAATCAGATCGACCAAGCCAGCGGCACGATCAAGCTGAAGGCGCGCTTCGACAACAAGGATCACAAGCTTTGGCCCGGCGAATTCGTGCAGGCTCAGGTTGTTATCAGGACCGAGCCTGAGGCATTGGCGGTTCCGTCCGAGGCGGTGCAGCACGGGCCAAACGGAGCCTATGTGTGGCTCGTTTCTCCCAAGGATACGGTGCGGCGGCAGCCCATCGAAATCGGCGCCATTGAGGGCGGCGAGACCGTGATTGCGAGCGGCGTAAAGGCCGGCGAGCGCGTTGTCCTGGCCGGGCAGTATGGGCTAACCCAAGGAGCGCACATCGTAGAGACAAAAACTGCGCAAACCGCGGAAGGCCAGGGCTGACTATGAATATTTCCGCCCCATTCATCCGCCGCCCGATCGCGACGTCGCTGCTGATGATTTTCATCGCGGTGATAGGCCTTGCCGCCTATCCGCTGCTGCCGGTAGCGCCGCTTCCCACCATCGATTTCCCCACCATTCAGGTGACGGCCCAGCTTCCCGGCGCAAGCCCCGACGTGATGGCATCGGCGGTCGCGACGCCGCTTGAGAAGCAGCTCGGCATCATCCCGGGCGTGACGCAGATGACGTCGGCCAGCTACCTTGGCACCACGATGATCACCGTGCAGTTCGATTTGAACCGCAATATCGATGCGGCGGCGCAGGACGTGCAATCGGCGATCAATGCCGCGGCGGGCTATCTTCCGAAGAACCTGCCGAACCCGCCGACCTACCGGAAAGTGAACCCGGCCGATCCGCCGATTCTCATTCTTGGCGTCACCTCGAACGATCTGCCCATCACCCAGGTGGACGACTACGCCGAGAACATGATCGCGCTGCAGATGTCGCAAATGCCCGGCGTGGCCCAGGTCTTGATCGGCGGCCAGCAGTTGCCGGCCGTGCGGGTTCAGATCGATCCGGCGAAGCTGAGCGCAATGGGCCTCACCATGGAGGACGTGCGCCAGGTTATTGCCAATGCGACGGTGGACGCGCCCAAGGGCACAATTCGCGGGGAGACCCAAAGCTTTTCAATTTACGACAACGATCAGCTGACCACTGCCGCTCCCTACAACAACGTTATCGTCGCCTACCGGAACGGCGCTCCCATCCGCATCAGAGACATCGGCCGCGCAGTCGAAGGGCCGCAGGACACTACGGTCGCGGGCTGGATCGGCCAGAAGCGCGCCATCGCCTTGATTGTATTCAAGCAGCCGGGCGCGAACGTGATCGACACCGTGGACCGGATCGACGCCGAGCTCCCCAGCTTGCGCGCCAACATCCCGCCGAGCGTGCACCTGACGACAGTGATCGACCGCACCACCACCATTCGAGCATCCGTCGCCGATGTGCAATTCACGCTGCTCCTCACCATGGTGCTCGTGGTGGCCGTTGTCTTCGTGTTCTTGCGCGATCTCCGCTCCACGATCATCCCGGGGCTCGCGGTGCCGATCTCGATCGTCGGCACGTTCGCGGCCATGTATGCGCTGGGCTACAGCCTCGACAATCTATCGCTCATGGGCTTGACCATCGCGGTCGGGCTTCGTGATCGACGACGCTATCGTCGAAGTGGAAAATATCGCACGCCATATCGAAGCGGGCATGACGCCGCTCGCAGCCGCCTATAAGGGCTCAGGAGAAATCCGGTTCACCGTGCTTTCGATCAGCCTGTCTTTGATCGCGGTGTTCATCCCGTTCATCTTCATGGGCGGCATCGTCGGACGGCTGGTGCACGAATTCGCCATGACGGTCACCGTGGCAATTGCCGTCTCGGCGCTGGTCTCTCTGTCGCTCACGCCGATGCTGTCAGGCCTCTTCTTGCAGCCGAGCGCATACCGGGAAACACAGCTGGCTATACCGGGTGAGCGAAGCCGGCTTCAACGGGCTGGTGAATTTCTACAGGCGTACGCTCGACGTGGCGCTCCGGCATCCCGGGTTGGTGCTGATGAGCTTCTTCGCGACCGTGGCTGCCACCGCCTTTCTGTTCATCGCGCTGCCCAAGGGCTTCTTCCCGATCCAGGATACCGGGTTTCTCATCGGCCAATCCCAGGCTTCTCCAGCAGTATCTCCAGACCAGATGATGCAGCTCCAAAAGCGGCTTTTGGGCGTCGTTGCGAGCGATCCTGCCGTAGCGCAGGTGATCGGCACCGTTGGCGGCACGCGCGCTCCCAACCAGGGCTTCGTTTATGCGAGGCTGAAGCCCCTTGGCGAACGTCACGCCAGCGCCATGCAGATCATCAACCGCTTGCGTCCGAAGCTGGCACAGGTGGAGGGAGCCAGCCTCGTGCTCGCGCCGACCCAGGATATCAACGTGGGCGGCCGGCAGTCCCAGGGGCTGTTCCAATATACGTTGCAGAGCGGGGATTCCAGCGAGCTGAACAAGTGGTCCGCCAAGCTGTTCGCGAAGTTGAAGACCATTCCCGAGCTTAAGGATCTTTCGACGGACCAAGTGCTCAACGGCCCGACCGTGACCCTCACCATCAATCGCGATGCAGCGGCGCGGTTCGGTATCCAGCCGGCTGCCATCGACGCTGTTCTGGCCGATGCGTTCAGCCAGGAGCAGGTGACGCAATTCTATACGCAGCTCAACACCTACAAGGTCATTCTTGAGGTGCTTCCCGGGCTGCAGGGCAAGCTCAGCACGCTCTCGCAGCTCTACGTCAAGTCGGCCTCCGGCCAGGCGGTGCCCCTCACGACGCTGGTCAAAGTCAGCACTGCGCCGGTCGAGCCGCTGGTCATCAACCACCAGGCGACCTTCCCTTCGGTGACGTTCTCATTCAACCTCGCGCCGGGCGCTTCGCTTGGCCAGGCGGTGAACGCCATCGACGCGGCCAAGCGTGAGGTGGGCTTCCCCTCAGCCATCACCGCAAGCTTCCAGGGTAATGCCCAGGCGTTCCAGACCTCGCTCGCCAGCGAGCCCTTCCTGATCGCCGCGGCCGTGTTCACGATCTACATCATCCTTGGCATGCTTTACGAAAGCTATGTGCACCCGATCACGATCCTTTCGACCTTGCCGTCGGCGGGACTTGGCGCGCTGTTGATGATGTACCTGTTCCACATCGACTTCACGCTCATCAGCCTCATCGGCCTGATCCTCTTGATCGGCATCGTGAAGAAGAACGGCATCATGATGGTGGACTTCGCCATCGCCGCGGAGCGTGAGGAGGGGCTATCGCCGCTCGAATCCATCCGCAAGGCCTGCCTCCTGCGCTTCCGGCCCATTCTCATGACGACGGTGTGCGCCATTCTCGGCGGCATCCCGCTTATGCTGGGGACGGGCACGGGATCGGAGCTGCGCCAGCCGCTCGGCTACGCGATTGTCGGCGGGCTGATCGTGAGCCAGGTGCTGACGCTGTACTCGACGCCGGTCATCTATCTGCTGCTCGACCGCCTGCGCGGATATAGGAGCGATAGGAGGGAAGCGCCGCATCCGGCTCGCGAGCGCGAGGCTCATGAGAGCCGGCACGGCTATGCGCCTGCCGAGTAGGCCGGGCGCCCATCAGCCGAACCGGTGCTGGTGTAACCGCAACACGGGTGCTATCCGAGTCGCAGCTTTGAGAGTTACAGGCAGGGACTTGCCCGCCAAACCGGGGTTAGTTCTTTCGGGTCGCGGCTCACTTGGCGTATTTGTCGGTCGCGGTCACAACTTCATGCGCGATGCCAGGCTCGGTCATGGCGTGGCCTGCATCCGCAACGACACGAAGCTCCGCTTTAGGCCAGGCCTTGGCCAAATCCCAGGCGTTCTTCAGGGGGGTCACAACATCGTAGCGGCCATGCACGATGGTTCCGGGGATGTGCGCAATCCGGCCTGCGTCTTCGATCAGCTGGTTATCGCTTCGGAAAAAGCCCTTGTTGACGAAGTAGTGGCATTCGATGCGCGCAAACGCGAGGGCGTAGCTTTCATTGCTGAACTTCCGGACCCGTTCCGGATCGTGGAAGAGCGAGAGCGTGGTGCCTTCCCAGACGCTCCAGGCGCGCGCGGCAGCGAGCTGCGTTTCGCGGCCGCTTGAGGTGAGCCGCTTGTGATAGGCCTCGATCATGTTTCCGCGCTCCGCGGGCGGGATGGGAGCGAGATAGCTTTCGAAGGCGTCGGGGTACATCCAGCTGCAGCCCTCCTGGTAGAACCAGTCGAGTTCGGCCTTCCGCAACAGGAAGATGCCCCGCAAAACGAGCTCGGTGACGCGCTCCGGGTGCGTTTCGGCATAGGCAAGAGACAGGGTCGATCCCCAAGAGCCGCCGCAAAGCTGCCAGGCTTCGATGCCGAGATGCTCGCGCAAGCGTTCCATATCGGCCACGAGGTCCCAGGTTGTGTTCGCATCGAGGCAAGCGTGAGGCGTGGAACGGCCGCATCCGCGCTGGTCGAAAAGCACGATGCGGTAACGCGCCGGATCGTGGAAGCGCCGCATGGCGGGATTGCAGCCGCCGCCCGGGCCGCCGTGAACGATGAGTGCGGGTTTGCCACCGGGTGAACCGCATTCCTCGTAATAGATGTCGTGGCCGCCGGGCACCTTCAGCCAGCCCGACCTGTACGGCTCCAAGCCCGGATAGAGCGGGCGGCGGCCAGCAGTAGCTCCGGGGATGGTTAAATCTCTCAGATCCGGCTGCCGCATGGGGGTGCCTCTAGACGTGGGGGTGATTAGCCGGTGCTCTTTTTGCGAGCCGGTACTTCTTTAGCGCTGCGCCTTGGCCCGGGCAGCCAAACGCAGCATACGCGATTGAAGCGTCTCTCCCGCAGGAATGCGAAGCTCATCGACCGCTTCCAAAGCTTGTTCGTCCGGCGCGCCCAGAAACAGGCTGACGAGGACCGCGGCACCGAAGCTGACGGGTACACCTACGGCAGCGGCTGTCAGCGGATCGATACCGAGAAGCGGCGTGCCGCTCGCGTTCAAATAGAGTGCCGTAACCGCAAAACCGGACAGGATACCCGCGATGGCCCCTGCTGCGGTCAGCCTTCTCCACCAGACGCTCAGCACAAGAACCGCGAAGAATGTTCCCGCGCTGAGCGAGAAAGCTGCGATGACCCACCGAAGCGAATCGATAGCCCGGCTTTGCGTGGCAACGAAAACGAGCACGCTGAGAAGAAGCATGGTGAGCCTGGCAACGAGAAGGCGGCGGCCAGGAGAGGCGCCCTTATTCAAGAAGCCCAGATACAGGTCGTCGCTCACCGTGTTTGCAATTGCCACCAGGTTACCTGACGCGCATGCCGCAATCGCGGCCAGCGCCGAGGCGCCAGTAAGCCCAAAGAAGACCCTTGGCAGGCTTCCGGCTAGGGGCAGGATAAACGCCACGGTATCGCGTTCGAAGCTCACATGCCGGGTTGCATTCATGGGGTCGAATTGGTTCGCCGGCAGTGAGACCAGCCCAATATGCTGCAAGATCCGGCTCCAAGCAGGCAGGCTCGGTACGGGAACTCCCACGAGGGCTTCAATGGCCATTGCCTTGGTGAAGAATGCATAGGCCGGTATGGTCAAGACGGCAAATCCGGCAATCGCAGCCACCCAGCCGAACGATCTTCGGCTTGATAAGATCGTGGGCGTTGTGCTGAGCCTTGGCAGGAACGCGGGATGCGCGGCGACCCCGGCCGCCAGGCAAAACACCAGAAGCAGAAAATCGATGGGGCGGAACGCGCTGAATGCCCGCTCGGAAGGGCGCGTAACGCTTGCGGGCGCGGGCCGCGGAAGGCTTTCGCTCAAGGCCTGCGGCTGGGAGATCGTGACAAGGCCCTTCGCCGCTTCGAGCGATTTCAGCTCTTCAAGCTGGCTTCCATAGGTGAGCTGGGGCAGCGGCAGGTTCGTCCGCATCACCGAGACGGTGACCAAAGGCGCCAGGATGCCTAGAAATACAATGAACTGTCCAGCCTGGGTCCACGTCGCCGAGCGCATGCCGCCAAGTGCCACGGTTAGAAACACGCTGGCACAAATCAGCGCCGGAAAAAAAGCGCCGGGCGAGAGCCCAACTCCAAGCGCTTGAGGTGAGGGCAGAAAATAGCCAAGGATTTTTCCGCCAAGGGCGCTTTCGGCGATCAGGATCATGGCAGCGGGCGCGATCATAAGCACGGATGCGGAAAACCTTAAGCCTCCGCGGCCGAATCTTAGATGCAAGAACCCCGGCAAAGTATTGGCCCCGGCCTTGCGCAGATGCGGAACGAATAGCACCGCCGTGAGGATCAGCCCGGCGAAGCAGCCTATGAGAATTGCAATCGCGTCTATACCTGCAAAAAAGAAGCTACCTATGCTTCCCAAAAAGATGCTGCCGCCGAACACCATGCCGCACAGCGCGAGCGCGTTATAGAAGGGCGGCACGCGCTGGCCCGCGACGTAAAAATCGTCGGCGCTGATCGTCCTCGTCATGAAGCCGATCGCGATGTAAAACAGTGCCGGAGTGACCACTATAAGCTCATCGATCGCCGGCGTCGAAAGGCCGAGCTGCTCGAGGACAACGAGCAAAAGCACAAGGCAAGTGTAAGTGCTTGCGAAAATCGCAAAGCCCGACCCTAGCCTTGGATTGACAACCGGGGTGCTGTAATTGAGCGTCATCTTAGAACTGGAGCGTCACGTTGTAGGCGCGATCGCTTCTTTGCTGCCCGGCGAAGAAGGCATAAAGAAGGATAGCAAGGGCGAAAATCGAAGCGTTGCCGGCCAGGAAATATCCCAGCGGGAAACGCATGAACCGGTAACCGTTCAAGGCGGGCATGAAAGCGGGCAGGAGCATTGTGAAACCGGCAATGGCGAGCGTCATTCCCAAGGTCAAACTGCGGATGCGCCGCCAATAGGCTTGCTTAGCGTCTTCGTAAGACATACTTTAGTAATCTCGGGTAAAATTTCAGCGAGCTTTTAGCGGAGAAGTAGCGTTTCGGTTATCCTATCCTAACCTGTGTGTGAGACAAGGGTAAGAAGGCGGGCTGATTTGCGGCGCATACCGCCAAGATGGAAGAGGAAACGGGTATGACTTGGCTCCCGCACCCTGCCTCGATATGGGTGCAAAAGCGATGACCGCTCATCATGTCATCATTGCGGACGACCATCCGCTTTTCCGCGATGCGTTGAAGCAAACGCTGGGCTCGGCCCTTCCTGGCGCGTCAATTACCGAAGCAGGCTCGGTAGAAAAGCTGTTCGAGGCTCTTCACCAGAACGCGAACACCGATTTGGTCCTGCTCGATCTGAAGATGCCGGGGGAGGGTGCCGCTTCGCTCTCCGGGCTGACTGGCCTCATGTACCTGCGCAGCCAGCATCCGGGGATTCCGGTTGTTATCGTTTCCGCCAGCGACAATCCCAGCATGATCCGCCGCTGCCTCAATCTCGGGGCATCCGGGTTCATTTCGAAATCGCTGCCGGTGGACCAGATCCGCACCGCGGTCAAGACGATACTGGATGGCGGCATCTGGTTCCCCGATGAGGTGCAAGCCGGCGGCGACGGCGATGAGCTGGGAGAGCTTTCCGCGCGTCTCGCCACCTTGACGCCCCAGCAGGTCCGGGTGCTGTCCATGCTGGGCCAAGGCTTACTGAATAAACAAATCGCCTTTGAACTTTCGGTGTCCGAAGCGACCGTCAAGGCCCATGTTTCCGCGATCCTGCAGAAACTCGGTGTCGATAGCCGGACTCAAGCCGTGATAGCGGTCAACCGCATCGCAGCCGTCGATGGCCACGGCGACGAGGCTGAACACCGCGGCTGAGAGTCCTTCAGTCACTCCTACCGAGTCTCCTTCCTGTTCTCACGGCCGCACTCGCTCCGCGTTTCCAGTGGGCTCCTTCATCGACTCCGCGATCAAGCAAGAAGCGCGGATGCGGCTGAGTTAGCACCGCAAAGCCGTCGCTTACCTTAAGGTCGATGAGGATCTGATAAGTATAGTAATCTTCGCCAAAACTGCGAAAAGGCGGCCACTGAAGGTCGCTGTCCGGGGCGGGGCCAAAATCGTCATCGAGTATAAGCTGCCCATTCGACCTCGTTACGCGCAATTCATTATCGAAAGGGTAGAAAACCTCAATTCCGTAATTGGCGCCCTCTGTAAAGGGTATGCAATGCCAAGCGTATTCGTGCGAACCATCCCGGCGGGGTTCGGGTTTGCCGGCCCAGCCTGGAATCTCCAGCTTTGTGCGCCGCGGACTTAGCCTGGGCTCCCACAGCCTGTATCGTACCTCCTGCATAGCCATCCGCGCCCGGGGCTAGACGTCAGTTAGCGACCACGGGCGGCTGCCGCGCACTCGCGATCCGGGCTTGCGCCACGTGAGGCGAATGCAGGAGCAGAGGCGAGGTCCCAGGTGTGGAACTGAAAGCAGCCGATCAAAGACCTATACCGGTCCAATCGCACCTAGCGATTGGACCTTCGCTCTACTCATCAACAACGGACGAAAGTGCTATTGCGCCGCGCTTCCCTCTCCCACCACCACGAACGGCGCCCAGATCTCCGGGTACGCCTCGTAAGCCCCACCGCTATCGATCAGCGCCAGCATCGATTGCTGTAAGGCCTCGGCGCGGCCGGCAGTCTTGTCTATTGTCATGCGGCCGAGCGCGCCGGTGATGAGCTTCACCGTTGCCTGGGAGTCCACCGACCAATGCGAGACCAGAAGTGCGCGCGCACCGGCGTAGAAGAAAGCGCGGGCTAACCCCGAGAGCGCATCCGCGTTCGTGGCATCGCCTGCGGCCGTGTTGCAGGCGGACAAAATCACCCAGTCGGCATCAAGTTTGAGGGCAGCGATCTTTGACGCCGAAAGGTAGCCGTCGTCGGCCCCGCTCGCAGTCGCTGGCGGCGTCAGGATAAGTCCGGGCTCGGAGCTGCCGGTGATCTCCCCGGATAGCGCACCATGGGTGGCGAAGTGGATCAAGCGGTATTCGGCGAGTTCTCCGCTGTCGCTCAGGCGCATGACTTGCGGCACCGTCGCGCGTGCGCCCAGATAGATGTCTCTAGAATCCACGTGCAGGTCTTTGGCAACTGCGCACAGCTCATCCGCCGTCTCGGGGAGCGGAGGGGCCGAGCGTATCTGCGCCACGTCCGCGATGCCGCGGCGCAAGGCGAGCTGAGTTACACCCCGATCTGCGGTCGAGATGCTGGCAACCTTAACCGGGCACGCCGTATTCGTGCGAGCCACCCTGGCGCTTTCCAAGTCAATCGCTCCCGCTCCATCCAGCAGTGGATTGCCGAAGCCGATCATGGGACGGCTGGCACGGCTCGGCTTCGCATCGCGACGCAGGGCCTTTAGCGACGACACGGCCGGCAGCACCGTGATCGCATGGGAGCGAATCAACCACTGGGCGCGGCGCACCGCGCCGGCTCCGTTCGCGGTAGGGTCGGGTGCCTTCGCCACCAGCACTTGGAAAGGCAACTGGGTTAGCGCGCCCGACGGTATGATTAAGAGCTGCTTGCCTTCGATCAGGTCCTCAACCTGGCCGAACAGAGCGGCATAGAGAGCGTGCGCGCGCGCGAGATCGAATGGCAGAGGACGGCCGCGCCTACGGTCGTCGCTGGTGTAGCTCGTCTTGGTGAGCGCGGCACACGGTGACTCCTCCGCCGCCCAACTCCCATCGTAGTCAAGGCCGCAGCGAAGTGCCGCCACCTCGCGCTGAAGAGAAGGCGTACCGAGGTCGCTTCGTACCCAGCGCATACCGGTCTTGGTCACGACCCAGATAAAAGTCTCTCCGCGTGACTGTTCGAGGGGCGGCGTGTCGAGAAACAATATCAGCACTTCATCGGGGTGAAGGTTCGCTTGCACCTGCGCCACCGGCAAAGGCTCGGGCGATGCGAGCGCGGCGTAATCGGGAAACTCGGTCTTCATGAGCGCATCGATTGCCGCAGTACGCTTGCCGATCTCCGCAAGCCGGTTCGAGTTGGCCGCTTCTGCGGCTTTGTCGCGCATGCCGGGAGCTCGTGAGATGGCTGCGGTCTGTGCCCTGTCTCGCCGGTTCCATTCTGCAAGGAGGTCTTGCCGTTCCCGCACGATCCGGGCCAATCCGGCCGTCGCTGTTGCGCCGCGAGCAGCCATTTGCGCCAGAGAGTCCGCAGCTTCGCTACGCAGCGCCCACTGGGCCGTTTCGAACAGCGGCGGCCCCAGCCGTTGCTGCTCGGCTTCGCTTGTGCCGGCGGCGCGGTATGCGGCCTTCACAAGGTCGCGGAACTCAAAGGCAAGCCGCCTGGTCTCATCCGAGCCGGCCAATGTCGCGCTGGATGATTGTCCGCCATTCCTCAATCGTGCCCGGTGGATGATGATTGCTGTGCTCTGCTTCCAATACTGCTCCGCGGTTTTCCAATGGCCTTGGTTGAATTGAAGGCTGGCCAAATTGTTATATGTCTGGCCGAGCTTTTCACTTTCAACGCCATATTCACTGCTATAAATTTGGACCACTCGCGCCAGCAATGCTTCAGCCTCGGCAAATCGGCCCAGATCCTGATCCAGTGCCGCAATGTTGTTGAGAATTGTCGCGACCCCAGGATGATGGGGCCCGTATGTTTCTTCGAGGATGGACTGGGCTTTGCGCAACACACGTTCGGAATCGCCAAACATGCGCTGCCGGCGGTATAGCTCACCAAGATTGTTCAGGCTATTGGCCAAGTCGGGGTGACGGGGTCCGAGTTTGCTCTCTAAGATGCGGGCAACCCGGGCTGTCGCATCTGTCGCATCGCCGAGACGGCCCTGATCGGCATAAAGGGCGGCAAGATTGTTGAGCGGCGTAGCAACCTTGAGATCATCTTTTCCCCAGAGCCGCTCGGTCGCATCCAAAGCGCGCGCGAAAAAACCTTCGGCCTCCTTCAAGCGGCCTTGCGACCGATAGAGTTCTCCCAAATTTCCGAGGATCGTTCCGCTTTCCAGATTGACTAGTCCTTTGGCAGTTTCCTCGATTGACAGGGCGCGCTTCAATAGAGCTTCGGCTTCGACCGCGCGGTCCTGCTGGATATAAAGGACAGCCAGCGAATTGAGGACGCCAGCGACGCGCTCATGTTGCGAGCCAAGGGTCTTTTCGTGGATCGCAAGAGCGCGTTTATAAAGGCTTTCTGCATCTGGAATGTTGAGTAGTCTATGCGTGTCGGCAAGTTTCAGCAGAGTGCTCGAAATCAAGAAGCTTTCCGGCCCCAGCGTCCGCTCATCGACAGCGAGAGCCCGGCGGTAATAGGGCTCCGCTTCACTGTATTTTCCGAGTGCGGCATACATATCCGCCAAACGCTTCAGGACGATGGCGTGATGATAGTCTTCGTGCGGATACTGGGCCTTGAGGCTCGCCAATGCTTGTATTGCTATGGGAATAGCTTCTTCATATCGTTGCGCGACGTACAGCTGCTCAAGCTGGCGGGATAGTTGCGCTGCAACATCCGCATCTTGAGCAAAAAGCGGCAGCGGATACTGAAACATGGAAAAAATAGCCAGCACCCACATCCATCCGCGCATATCCGCTCTCCGATCGCTAAGTCGTGGGTTCCGGGATCGACGCTTTTTGGCCCGCGCCAATGCCGCTTGGTCTAGCCTCAGCGCCTGAGTTCAGCCCCGGTCGCCTTTTTCACTTGCGCCACGACCTTTTCCGACACTGCCTCGATCTCAGCCTCGGTCAGCGTCCGGTCCAGCGGCGTCAGCGTGATTTCTAGGCCGAGCGACTTCTTGCCCGGGGGCATGCCCGGCCCCTCGAAGACATCGAAAAGGCTGACGCGCGAAATCAGGCTCTTCTCGGCTCCCTCCGCTGCCCTCAGCACGGACGCGGCATCCACGGCCTTATCGGCGATAAAGGCAAAATCGCGCTGCACCGGCTGAAAATCGCTTGCGATCAGCGGGCCCTTCGCCGTGCCTTTTCTGCGCTGAGCAGGAATGTTGTCGAGGAACAATTCGAACACGGCAACCGGCCCCGCGATGTCCATGACTTTCAACGTCTCTGGGTGCAGTTCCCCGAAATGGGCGAGGACGGTCTTGGGTCCGAGTTGCACGGTCCCCGACCGGCCAGGATGATACCACGAGGGCGCATTGCGGGCGGTCTGCAATTTCCCTGCATCCAGACCAAGCGCGCCGAGAACGGCCAGCGCATCGGCTTTGGCATCGAAAACATCGGCGGGCTTGACCGCGCCATCCCAATGCCGCCCGCCGCCCGTCAAACGCGCGGTGCCGGTGCGAACGCCGCTCGCGGCATTGCTTTGATCCTCCGGCCTCTCGCCGCGAAAGATCTGCCCAACCTCGAACAGGGCCGCATCCTGAAAGCCGCGATTGGCGTTGGCGCGGGCGGCGAAGAGGAGGCCGGGAAGAAGGCTCGGCCGCATGTCCGTCATCTCGCTCGAGATCGGGTTGGCTAAGCGAAGCGCGGGCGCGCCGCCGCCAAAATGCCGGGCCTGGGCCTCGGCAATGAAAGACCAGGTGACGGCTTCAACGAGTCCGCGCACGGCAAGGGCGCGGCGTGCTCCAAGAACACGCTTTTGCCCCAAGGTGAGCACCGGCTTGGCAACACTGGGATCGCGGGGAAGCGGCACCGAAGGAATGCGATCCGCGCCCGAAAGGCGTATCACCTCTTCGATGAGATCGGCGGCGCCATGGATATCGGGCCGCCAGGACGGCGGCGTGACGTTTAGCGCCGGAGCCTTGCCTTCAACCGTGAAACCCAGCTTTTTCAGCGTGGAAACCGTTTCGGCGTTCGTGAACTTCGCGCCGGAGAGCTTGTGAACCCGGGCCGGATCGAAAGCTATTGCAGCCTTTCCTTCCGGCTCGCGGCCGGCAACAATGGCGGCACTCGGCTCGCCGCCGCAAAATTCGAGGATCATCTGGGTAGCGAGGTTCAGCCCCAGCATTTGCGAATGCGGATCGATGCCGCGCTCAAAGCGGTAGCGCGCATCCGAGTTGATGCCGGTCTTGCGGCCGGTGGCGGCCGTGCGGACCGGATCAAAAAAGGCGCTTTCGATAAAAATCGCGGTTGTGGCTTCGGTCGCGCCCGTCGCTTCTCCGCCCATGACGCCGCCCAAGCCCAGCACGTGCGGCTTATCGGCGATCACGCACATGGTCTCGTCCACTTCATACGTCTTCCCATCGAGGCCAACGAAGTTCTCTCCGGGCTTGCCGAGCCGCGCCATGATCGGGCTGTGAAGTTTGTCCGCGTCGTAGACATGCAAGGGGCGGGCGCGGTCGTAGGAAATGTAATTCGTGACGTCCACCGCGGCGTTGATCGGCCGGAGCCCGATAGCGCGCAAGCGGCGCTGCATCCATTCCGGCGAGGCCTTATTGGCGACACCGCGAATGACGCGGCCGGCAAAAACCGGGCAGGCATTTTCCGTCCCTTTCGGGAACTGCAGCTTGACGGGAATTGGGCTGTCGAATGCGCCTTTCCCCGTGTAGCCCTCGCTTACCTTTCTGAGCTTGCCCAAGCCCGCGGCGGCAAGATCGCGCGCAATGCCGCGCACGCCAAGGCAATCGGGCCGGTTCGGTGTGATGGCCACGTCGATGACGGGATCGTGCAGGTCCATCGCGTCCACGAAGCGCTCGCCCACGCGTGTCTTCATGCGCTCGGGCAGCTCGATGATGCCGCTATGTTCGGTGGACAGATCCAGCTCGCGCTCCGAGCACATCATGCCGGCCGAATCGACGCCGCGGATGGTTGCCTTGCCAAGCGTGGTCTTGATGCCGGGGACGTGCACGCCCGGTGCTGCGAACACGCCAACGAGACCTTTACGCGCATTCGATGCGCCGCAAACGACCTGCACCACGCCCGCGCCTGTCGCGACCTTCAAAACTTGGAGCTTGTCCGCGTTCGGGTGCGGCGCGGCTTCGAGCACCCGCGCGATGGTGAAATCCTTGAGCTTCGCCGCCGGGTCCTCGACGCCTTCGACCTCAAGCCCGATCAGCGTCAGCTTCGATACGATGGCGTCGAGCGTCGCATCGGTCTGCAAATGGTCTTTGAGCCAAGAGAGCGTGAATTTCATGGATGTGCCAGGGCGGAAAAGTTGTCAGGAAGCGTGGTGCAATGCTTTGTCACGAAGCGCACGCCGAGGCAACAGCCGGTGTAATAACCGGCCGCGGAATTTGCGCTTCCAAATTAAGACACGGAAAATGGTAGATGATAGCGTGTCGCCTTCAACTGTCCGGTCTTAGTGAAAGCGCCAAGCCTCACCATTTCTTGCAGATCTCTTGTGGCGGTTGCGCGCGATGCTCCTGTTATGGAGAGATAATTTCCAACGCTTAGACCGCCCTCGAAGCCATCCATGCCCTCGCGGAAGACCCTCGCCAATGCCCCTTCTTGCCGCTCATTCAAGCGGTCGCGAACACGATCATAAAGCCTTGTTTTTTCAATCAAGAACTGGATCAGCCGTTGCGTGTGAATTTGCGCCTCAACAATCATTTCCCCAAATTGGACAAGCCACTCAGTAACCTCCATTTCCCTATTATTGCTGGCTAAAGCGTTATAATATTCACTTTTCCGCCTTTGTATCACCTGAGACAAACTCGTTAAGCTTGGCTGTGAAAGGCTTTGCGCTAACGCTTTCTCAGCCAGCGCGCGCGCGATGCGACCGTTACCATCTTCATAAGGGTGAATGCATACGAAATAGAGATGGGCTAGGCCGGCGCGCGCTATCGGCGGCAAGGTATTTTTGCTGCCTGGGGCGGTCTTATTGAACCAGCGGACAAAGCGATTCATTTCATGTTTTAGATTGTAAACTGGAGGCGCCTCGAAATGGACCTTAGGACGGTCCAGGCGCCCAGAAACAACCTGCATTGGTTCAGAGCTGTCGCGATAGTTTCCCACGACCGAAACATCTACCCGGCCATTCATGAGCATAGCCTGCCACTGATGGAGCATTCTCGCCGTCAGAGGCATGTCAAAGATACGATGCAGGGCCACCATCAATTGGGCTATGCCTGCCTCAGCGGGAGGCGCTCTAAAGGGCAGCGTGCCAAAACCAAGATCACGTTTTATAGATTGTTGGAGACTTTCCCGATCAAGCAATTGGCCCTCAATTTGAGAGGTCTTTAGAGCTTCATTACTCATAAGCTCGATCGTTAGGGTCTTTTTATCTTCTGGATCGATATGGAGGTATGCACCTAAAAGCATTCCTGACTGCATGAGGAATTTGCGCTCTAGCTCAACGAGCGCTTGGCTATCGTACAAGAAGCGAGGCCATTCATCCTGCTGCCAGTTCCATACCATGAGTTATAACACCCTGCTTTATAGCTCACTTTATAGCCGGTTTGTGAGTTATAAAGCCAGCGTTTTTAACTCATGCATCCAGTCAGCGCCGGCGGCGTGATGATGAGGCAATATCGGACCCCTATAGCCTTGCCGGGTGCAGCGTCCGGCGAACCTCGGCGCGCAAAAGGTCGATGGGCGCGAGGCCGGCCCTGGGCTTCTCGAAGTGCCAATATGTCCAGCCGTTACAGGCGGCCCGCCCTTGCGCTTTGGCCCCGATTGAGTGGATCGACCCGCGCATTCCGTCCCAGAAGAGCGAGCCATCGGCCATGATCTGCGCCTTGATCTGCGCCTTGGCATCGAACAGCGCTTCGCCGGGGCGCAGCATGCCCAGCTCCAGCACCATTCCGAAGGGCACGCGCGGCTCTGCACGCCTGGAAACGATGGGGCCTTGCGTTTCGAGATCGCAGGGCACGACGGCTTCGATGCGCGCCCGTGCCGCTGCGGCGTAATCGGGATCGCGCTCGATGCCGATAAAACGCCGCCCCAGCGCCTTTGCCGCGGCGCCCGTCGTGCCAGTTCCGAAAAACGGATCGAGCACCACATCCCCGGGCTTCGTCGTAGCAAGCAGCACCCGCTTCAAGAGCGCCTCTGGCTTCTGCGTCGGGTGGGCTTTGCGCCCCCCATCGTCGCGCAGGCGCTCGGGGCCAGAGCAGATCGGGATCAGCCAGTCCGAGCGCATCTGGAGGTCGTCGTTGAAGGCCTTAAGTAAATCGTAATTGAAGGTTGGCCGCGAGCTCTTGTCCCGCGCTGCCCAAATCAGGGTCTCGTGCGCATTGGTGAACCGCGTGCCCTTGAAGTTCGGCATCGGGTTGGTCTTGAGCCACACGATGTCGTTCAAAAGCCAGTAGCCCTCGTCTTGCAACGCCGCGCCAAGCCGGAAAATATTGTGATAGCTGCCGATAACCCAAATGGCGCCGTCCGGCTTGAGCATGCGGTGGCATTCCCTTAGCCATGCCCTTGTAAAGCGGTCATAGGCTGCGAAATCGTCGAAGCGGTCCCAGGCGTGATTGACGCCGTCGACGCGCGTATTGTTGGGGCGGAGCAGCTCTCCGCCAAGTTGAAGATTGTAAGGAGGGTCGGCGAAGACAAGCTCGGCTGAGCCTGCGCTCAACCCTTGCAGCACCTCTATGCAATCGCCTTCGATGATGTAATTTTCCGCCTCAACACGGGCGCGACGCTCGAACGCCTTATTCGCAAAACACATGACAAAGTCCACAAACAGCACACTCTCCTGACCATAGCAGAGACAACGCTGGAAGGTGTTAACGGCAGGTTAGGCATCCGCATACTTGCCCCTTCTCAGGATGCATAATTTGCCCCCGGGGCTCTAGATCTGCCACATTCGTTCCACAACGGTGATGGTCATTCGGCAATTTGAGATTTTCCGATGGTGCGCGCTCCCCAGCCCTACGATCTTGTTATTATCGGCGCTAGCTTTGCCGGGCTTGCCGCTGCGAAAACCGCCGCGATGCGAGGCCTCAAGGTTGCAGTCCTGGACGCCAAGCCGGGAGCCGGGAGCCGCGCCGCCACGACTGGCATTCTGGTCAAGGAAGCCGCCGAGGAATTCGACATTCCGCATAACCTCACGCGCCGGGTCTATGGCGTCCGGCTTTATGCGCCCAACTTGAACCACGTCGATCTTTTTGCACCCGGCAGCTTTTTTCTGACCACCGAAACCGGCGGCCTTTTGAACTGGCTGGCGCAGGAGGCCATGCGCGCCGGCGCGCATCTTCTGTGGCGCACGCCATTCGCCGGAGCCGGACGGCAGGACGGCGTTTTCGTGTTTTCCGGCGTGAATATTTCGGCTCGCCATATTCTGGGGGCAGACGGCGCGAAGTCGGCTGTGGCGCGCCATTTCGGGCTTGGCCGCAACCAGCGCTTCTTGGCTGCAATCGAAGCCGAATTCGATAGTCTTGAAGGTGCGGACACACGCTTTCTGCACTGCTTTCTGGATTCCGGGCTGGCGCCCGGTTACATTGCGTGGGTTGCGCCTGGCCCTTCGGCATTTCATGCCGGGCTTGCGGCAGGGCCTGGACGCAGGCCGCATCTGCGAGCCTTCCTCAAAAAAGCCGCGCCGATATTCGGGTTTGAAGGCGCAAGGCTCATTGCCCTGCACCAAGGGCGCATTCCTTGCGGCGGCCTCGTCAAGCCTTGGGCAGCGCCGGGGGTGACGCTGATCGGCGACGCCGCCGGGATGGTTTCTCCCGCAACCGGCGGAGGCATCCGTTACGCGCTTCACTACGGCCGCCGCTCAGCCCAGCTCGTAGCCGACCATCTCCTCCATTTCGGGCCGCCTCCGGAGATCGTACTGGCGAAGGAGCTGCCCTCGTTCGGATTGAGCCATGCTATTCGTCATGCGCTGGACCTTGCGCCGCCGAACAGCCTTCTATCGGCAGCCTTCAGTACGCCCGCCATGCGGTGGCTAGCGCAGCATATCTATTTCAGGAGGCGCGGAGGCCAGGGGGTCAGCTTCGCCGATTTCGAGGCGCGCCTTGCCGGGCTCGAAACCAAGCAGACGGCCGCTACCACCAGCATTTTCCATTGATTGTGAGCGATCCCCTTTATAAAACCTAATGCAGCGCTTAACGCAGCATAAATGGAAACGCTCAGCGTGACAGGGTCCAGCCCTCAATCCTAAACGTCAGATGGAGCCGCATGCCGATGCATCACTTTCTCGAATGGCATGTCAGTCAGTATATGACCAAGAACGTAACCGCCATCCCCCCAGGCATGACTTTGCAGGAGCTTGCGGCGTTGTTCGAGCACCACGATTATAACTGCTTTCCGGTCGTGGAAGGCGAGGTCTGCGTGGGGATCGTGACCAAGTTCGATTTTCTGAAGGCGTTTGTGTTCACGACGAAGCAGCTTGTCCCCCATTACCAGGAGCTGATGGCGCTCATGGTTGGCAGCATCATGACAAAAGACGTCAGCTATGTGGAACCTGAGGAGCCCCTGACGCGCGCGCTCGATCTGATGATCGCTATGCGCGCCAGGAGCATTCCCGTCCTGGAACCGGGCCACAAGCTTGTGGGCATGATCTCGCGGACTGACTTGACGCGCGCACTCTTCGCATCGATCGGCTCTTAGAGACTTTGGCGATTCCGCGGCGCCGTTCCCCCGAAGGCGGAAATCTATTTGCGCCGCAAAAGCATGACGTTAGATAGGTCCCTGCCCGCGCGAGGACGGCGCTGCGGAAGGCGAGGTCCTGCCGCGGCAATTGGAAAGGAAAGTTCATGAGCACGCTTCCGGCCTGCCCCAAATGCAGCAGCGCCTATACCTATGAGGATAACGGCCTGCTCACTTGCCCAGAATGCGCCCACGAATGGCACGCAGAGGCGAGCACCACCCAAGAAGCGGGCCGGATCTACCGGGACTCCGCTGGAAATATTTTGCAGGACGGCGATACCGTCACAGTTATCAAGGATCTCAAACCCAAGGGCTCGTCCAAGGCCATCAAAATAGGGACCAGGGTAAAGAACATCCGCCTCGTCGATAGCGACCACGACATCGATTGCAAGATCGACGGCTTTGGAGCCATGAGCCTGAAGTCGGAGTTCGTTAAGAAAGTGTAATTCAACGAAACCGCCCCGCTGAATATTCCACGCATTTACGGCAGCGGCACCCCGGCGCTTCTGTATAAAAGTTTATACAATTTCCATCAAAACTCATAATTGCCCAAGCGTTCACCGATGACGTCATCATCGCCGAAAGCCCCTTACGAATGCGTAAACGGAGCTAACGAGCTGATATTGCTGTGCTTTTATGCTGGCGCTGCAAGTCTGGGCTAAGTCGCATTAAAGCCCGGCCGCAATCGCAGGTTAAGATTGATGGTTAAACGAGGCCCAAAATGATAATTAACGGGTTTTCTGGAATCCACTTTTTGGGGTAAAAACACGAAATATTTGCATTCTTGCGCGGAAACGGCATTTAACTCCCGCCGCGTTTACCATTCCGATTTTAACCACGAGATGCCGCTACGGCTATCGTCTCCCGCCCTGCGAACCGATCATAGGGCGACTACCAAAAATGCGCCTGGGCACGATGGGCACAAGAGCTGCCCTTAGTCTAAATCGAGCTTCATACGCGCTTCAAGCCTGGTTGCGGTGATTCCCGGCCTAAAAGCAATCCGTCTCAAGCCGGTGGTATTGCTGACGTCCAATTTTTTGGCGCCGGAGCTTTGACCTAAACGGCACAATGATACATTCTTTTGATATATCCCCACTGGAGACGGCTATGGAAACTGCGCGCGTGTTTTGGCCGGGCCGCTCTCAAGCGGTCAGACTGCCAAAAGACTATCGATTTGAAGGCGGGGAAGTCCGCATCCGCCGGCACGGCGCTGCCGTCATCTTGGAGCCAATTCCATTGGATTGGGCATGGCTGGATGGTCTTTCCGGCTCGCTGGATGCCGATTTTCTTGAGGCTGCGCTCGAGCAGCCGCCGATGCAAGAGCGCCAAGCGTTGAACGAAGCATTTCGCTGATGCGCTACCTATTTGACGCCAACGCGGTTATCGCGTTGCTTAAAGATCCCGGCGGCCCGCTCGTTCAGCGTGCGCGGCAGCACCGGCCAACCGACATCGGTTTGCCCTCCGCCGTTGTTTATGAGCTTTACTTCGGCGCGTTCAAGAGCCAGCGCCGCACGCACAATATGAACCTCGTTGATAGTTTGCAGTTCGAGGTTGTCCCATTCGACAAGGAAGACGCCCGCAAAGCGGGAGAAATCCGCGCCACCCTAGAGGCACTGGGAACACCAATTGGTCCCTACGATGTACTGATCTCGGGACAGGCGCGCGCCCGCAACCTGGTGCTTGTGTCCCCTAATTTAAGGGAATTCCAGCGCGTGAACGAGTTAATCGTGGAAAATTGGGAAGGATGAAAGCACTGTCTAACAAAGGCGACTGCCAGTGTGCCTCATCAAGGCCGGAAGCGGCCCAATCGGGTTGCCGCCCGCGATGTCTGTTGCCGGGGTTAGACCGGTCTATCAAGGCGCTTACTTAATTATTGCACAGAGCGTCCCCCTCATTGAACCTTGGACACAGCTGGAGCTTGAAATTCTGAGGCAGCTGTGTCTGCTTCGGGCGATGCGGCCATCGCCACCGCTAGCCTTTCGTAAACGAGGTGCTTATTGTGCATGCAAATAGCCAATCTTCGGCGTGAGCTCACACGGTGGTAGGCGTTCCAGGTGGAGTGAGATTTGGCGGTGCTACAGAGCAAGCTGCTGAAGTGGGGGCGGATAGTACGGAAGCTGCAGATGAAGAATACACCTGCTGCGCAAAATGAAGAAGGTGCGGCTACCGGTGAACAGAATGAATTGGAGAATTTATACGTTGCGTTGAACGCTTTACTTGCTGAGAACAAATCGTTAGAGGAGAAGAATCTAGAACTTCAGGAAGAATTGAATGCCCTGCGTCTGCGCAGCGACCGGGATAATCAAGAATCCATGAAGTATGCGATATCTGAATTTGCCGCCGATATGATATGCGTTGCCGATAATGTACACCGCGCCATTGAGGCGGTTCCAAAAGAGCAGCTAAGCGCGATTCCGGCCATGAACAGCCTTGTAGAAGGCTTTGAGGTTACTGAACGATCACTTCTGACTGCACTGAATCGCTATGGGGTGACGCGCTTCGATCCTCTAGGCGAGCCATTTAATCCTCATCTGCACGAAGCCAAGTCTACGGTGAGCGCGCCCGATTTGCCCGGCAATACCGTAGTTCAGGTGATCCAGGTGGGCTTCATGATCGGGGAGCGCCTGCTTCGGCCGGCGGGGGTTGTCGTGGCTCAAGCTGGCGCTGGTTCAAGGCGATACGCCCAGGAGGCAGACGCGTCTGAGCGCAGCTCCTCTGTCTTGCACAAGCCGGTCATAACCGCGGCGGAGGGTGTTCCTCGTGAACGGGCGGCAAATATATCTAACTACATTCGTGCATCCGATCAGAATCGGCCTTCATTACCGGATCAAGCAGCTGCTTACGAGACAAAGGAGATTTCGCCAGCATCCGATCCCGCAAAGGCCATCGAAGACGCGCAAGAGAGAGCCCAGGCCGTAAACGGCGCATTCGAAGCCAAGAACTATGCGGAGGCAGCGCGCCTCCAAGAAAGAATCGCCGCGGAGGTGTGCCGCACCGAAATTGCCGCTGAGGGGAAGCCCGGCGACGGTACCCTCGATGCTCTCCTAAGTCTTTCATGGTATCAGCTTTTCGCTGGCCAGTACGACACCGTGATCGCGACCGCGGATCAGGCCGCCGCAATAAGCGAGGGTTACATCTCAATCGACACAAATCGTGCCCACGCTCTTATGCTAAAGGGCTCCACGGACGAAGCAAGAGTCGTTTACAACAAGCACAAGGGAAAAGAAACCCGGAACAAAAAGATTTGGGACAACGAGGTCTTGGACGACTTCGACGAATTGGAGCAAGAGGATATTAAGCATCCACTCATGAACGAAATTAGAAGTGCTTGGGCTGCAGAGAGTGGAACTTGGCCAGTTATATAAAATACGAAAATTTCGCAGAAATGCAGGTGAAAATTGCATACCCCGGCGCGTTAACGCTGCCGGCATTAATCATGCCCCCTGCATCCGGCCACGGGCTTGCGCCATATCGCGAATTGCTGGCCTTTATCTGCCTGCTTTGCTAGACATAAGGTGTCAGGGACGACCGAGGTAATAGAAGAAAAGGTGAGAGTGATGTCCAGGCTGTTGGAAATGCCGGTTGTGCCACAGAAAAGGCAGGGGAGCAGCATGAACCGTCTCGATGAGCTGAATAGGATCCTCCGCAAGCTGCAGATCGATTTACCCGGGATCGAGACAAGCGCGCTGATTTCCGAGGACGGCCTGATGATCGCCCGCGCCGACAACTTGAACATGGAGGAAACGCGTGTCGCCGGCATGGCGGCCACGCTGCTCAACCTGGGCACCCGGGCGGCCATGGAACTGTCCCGCGGCGCCGTGCAGGAAGTGATCGTGCGCGGCGAAAACGGTTACGCCGTGGTTCTCAGCGCCGGCCGCGGCACCCTGCTGCTCGCCGTCACGAACGAATCCAGCAAGCTCGGCCTTATCTTCTTCGACATGCGCGAAGCGATCCGGGCGCTGCAGAAAGTCCTTTAGGCAGCTTCACGAAACCCGCGCCTTTTTGCCGCATCGCTGTCAGGAGCTGCTCATGGCGGATACAGTACTATTCGACAACGGCACCCACCGTAACATCCTGCTTGAGGATTCCGGCAGTGCCGGCATGGCGGTGCAAGCGAACCAGCACCTCATCATGCACAATGGCGAGGCCATGCTGCTCGATCCCGGCGGGCACAAGGTCTATTCCCAAGTGCTGTCGAAGACCTTCGCGGCCCTCGGCCGCGGCAGGCTGCGCTACCTGTTCCTCTCGCACCAGGACCCGGACATCGTCGCCGCGGTCAATGGCTGGCTGATGACCACCGATGCCACGGCGTACATCTCCTCGCTGTGGCAGCGCTTCGTGCCGCATTTCGGCCTGGACCACCTGCTTGAGGACCGGCTGCTCGGCATCCCCGATGAAGGCATGGCGTTCGAAATGGGCGGAGGGACGCTGTACGCCCTGCCCGCGCACTTCCTGCACAGCGTGGGCAACTTTCAGCTCTACGACCCAGTCGCCAAGATCCTGTACACCGGCGACCTGGGCGCCGCGCTCGGCATGGAATACTTCGAAGTCGCCGACTTTGACGCGCACCTGCAATACATGGAAGGATTCCACCGCCGCTACATGACCGGAAATCGCGCCATGAGCCTCTGGGCCAACATGGTGCGCAACCTGGACATCGAAATCATCGCCCCGCAGCACGGCGCGCTTTTCCGCGGCAAACCGATGGTCACGAGATTCATCGACTGGTGCGCCAGCCTCGAATGCGGAATAGACGTGATGGCGCACCTGTACAAGGCGCCAGCCGCCGCCCCGGTAAAATGAAAGTGTGGCCTTGAACGCCGATCTTCCCGACGCCTTCCCGCCCGCCCTGCCATTGGCCGGCGAGGGCGCGCCCGCACTGCTCGCCGCCTTGCTCGCCGCCATGGGCGCCACGCTGGCGGTTGTTTCGGCCTCGATCTGGCTGGCCCCGCCCGTGACACCGCCGAAGCCGGTGACCATCGTGGTGCACGAAAAGGAACCTGCGCCACCGCCCAGAATCATTGAGGTGCCGGTGCCCGCGCCGGCGCCGCCGCCCAAAATTATCGAGGTGCAGGCGCCTCCCCCGCCGCCGCCCTGTATCGACCCCGTGTCGGTCATGTTCGCGACGGACAAATCGGAGCCGGTCATTGCGACGGACGCGGAGCGCGCGCTCCTGCGCGCAGGCATCGCCCGCTTGAGCGACTGGCTCGGCAAGCATGCCGATGCAAAGCTGCTCATTGAAGGCCATTCCGACAGCCAGGGGACCGAGGCGCACAATCTCTTGCTCAGCTTCGCCCGCGCCAAGGCCGTCTCCGCCCTCCTCGCCAGCAACGGCATCCCCGCCAGCCGCCAGACCGTGCGTGCCGCCGGCGCCGGGGAGGCCGCCGCGAAAATCGACCGGCGGGACCGCCGCGTCGATGCCGGCATCGATGGCGTTAACGCCTGCAAAAGCGCCACCGGCGCCACGGAGCATCCATGAACATACCCGCCCTTCTCATCGGCCTTGGCGCCGCTTTGCTTCTGCTGCTGGCGGGCTACCTCGCCGGCCTCCGCCGCGGTTCAAGCGAACGCACACGGCTGCGGGGCGTGGCCGAACAACAGGCCGCGATCCTGCAACACTGGAAGCAGCGCAACGCAGGCGGGCTGGATGACGACCGTACCCTGAAATCCACCATCGAGCAGGTGCTGGCGCCGCTGGTGGAACGCGAACGCCTGTCGGTCGATCTGGCACGGGTCGGCAGCGCCGGCCAGCGCCGCGACCTTTCCCCGCTGCTCGAACAAGTCGCCAGAGTGGGCAATTTCGGCTCGATCCTGCTGAGCAACGAAGACGGCCTCGTGGTCGCCGCGGCGGGGAGGGCGCCGGACTTCGACGGCATGGCCGCGGCCACCGCCCGCCTGACCGGCGCCGCCGGCCATTTCGCCGCCCACCGCGGCGGCGCGTTGGCCGTGGTGGTGCGCGACGCTGCCGACTCGACCACACTGTGCCGGCTGTTCACGACGCACGGCCAGACAATGGCGCTGACCGCGACATCGAACGACACACGCCTGACCGCCGTGGCGCTCGACCCGGCGCTGGCGAAAATCGAAACGGCGCTGGCGGCGCAGGTTGCGGGTTGAGGGGTGGTCCCGGCCGGCGCATCTCCCCGGCCACTTAACAGCTGGGCCATCCTACCGCGGCGATCTTTTCACTTTCGGGGCCGTGTTCGAGGGGCCAGCAGACTACATGTGCGCATTGCGGGACTTTCCGCTTTCGTAATGGGTTTCAGATGGCGGCCGATGAACGCGCGCGGGTCTTCTCCAGCCCGGCCGGCGTCTGAAAGCCCTCGAAGAACGAAACCGCGGGCAGCGTCCGTGACCTATGGGGATTTAGGAGGAACGGCAGCCGCATGCGTTGGCGGCACACGCGCTTCTTTGATTGCTGCAATGCCGATCCGGGGGATTGGCATCCGGCTTGCCGGAGAAGAAGCCGCTACCGGGAGCAGCTTGGCCGTTATTTCCGGGACTGGCCGCCTCAAGAGGCAAAGGGTGGGCCTTGCGGCTGGGGAACCGGCGATAAAGCGAGGCGGCATTGTGCGCATCAACGGCAAGTTCCAGTTCATGACGTATCGATCCGGATGGCGCCCAGGGATGGTGCCCGGTACCGGGGCTGCATTCCTCTTTCGAAGGTCTCGATGACGGTCATGCGCCCGCCGCAGCAGGGACAGGGCGGCAAGACGGTCTCTGCCGGTTCGACTTGGCTGGGACTTGCGGCCTTCTGCGCGGGCGGCGGCATGGAGCCAAGCAACTCGCGCAGCCGCGCGATATTGGCGGCGCGGCTTGCGGAGGCGAACAGCCCGTAATGGCGGATGCGGTGAAAGCCCTTCGGCAGGATGTGGAGCAGGAAGCGGCGGATGAACTCGCCGGCCGCCAGCGTCATTATCTTGCGCCAGGCCAGGCCGTCCGCCCGGTAGTCCTTGTAGCGAAAGGTGACGCCGCGCTCATCGTGGGCGATGAGCCTCGTATTGGAGATCGCCACCCGGTGGGTGTAGCGCGACAGGTAAGCAAGCACCGCCTTCGGCCCCGCGAACGGTTCCTTGATGTAGACGAACCACTTCTTCCAGCGCAGCGGTTTGAGCGCTGCGGCAAACGCGGCTGGGGTTGCGAGCTTGACGAGGCTGCCCTTAAAGCTCAGGAGGCCCTGGCCGTATGCGGCAGCGAGCTTTTCCAGCACCAGGCGGCGGAACAGCCGCGACAGCACCCGGACCGGCAGGAAGAAACGGCGGCGGCGGCCGCGGCAGGGGACGAAGCGCTCCCCGTCGAGCGACAGCCCGCCGCCGGGCACGATCATATGCACATGCGGATGGTGGGTCAGCGCCGAGCCCCAGCTGTGCAGCACCGCCGTCATGCCGATCCTGGCGCCCAGGTGCCTGGGATCGGCGGCAATCGTAAGCATGGCCTCGGACGCCGCCTTGAACAGAAGGCCGTAAACTTCCGCCTTGTTCTGCCAGGCGATGGCGCCGATGGCGAGCCGGCAGCGTGAACACCACGTGGTAATAAGGCAAAGGCAGAAGCCCGGCCTCCTGTTCTGCAAGCCATATCCTGGCTGCCCTGCCCTGGCACTTGGGGCAATGCCGGTTGCCGCACGAGTTGTAGCTGACGGCGGTATGGCTACAGTCCTCGCAGCGCGCAACGTGGCCGCCAAGCTCTGCCGTGCGGCAAGCTTCGATGGCTGCCATCGCTTTGAGCTGCCCGAGGCTTAGATGCCCGGCGTTGGCCTTGCGCCAGGCAGCCCCGTGGCTGCGGAAGATATCCGCAACCTCAAGCGCAGGCCGCGGCATGGCGGCTGGCGGTTAAGCCTGGCGGACCGCTCCGCTTCTCAAGCAGGGAAAGGCGGTCCAAGGGGCTCATCACCTTGCGGATCGTGCTGGTGGCCACGCGCGTGTAAAGCGCCGTCGTGTTGAGCTTGGCATGG
>CAWCTL010000003.1:0-120000 GCA_963798575.1 uncultured Alphaproteobacteria bacterium
GCCTTCTAAGCAGGGGGTTGGGGGTTCGAGCCCCTCCGGGATCACCAAGCATTTAAAACTGCTCATGTTTTTGTGAGAGATTGTTAGATAAGTTCTAATTTTGCCTATGCGCGGTGGGCAGGAGATTGGAGCTTCGAGTCGCACGGGATCGTCAATCCATTGAAATAATTAGCATTCTGACGCGAGATTGCTAGGATAGTTCTAATTTTGCTAATGCACGGCAGGCAGCGGGTGGGAGCTGGGGCCCTTCCAGAATCGGCAAAATTTGCGCCCCATCAATCCACAATTCTGACACCGGCGCTCCTGCTTTGGGGAGATTTGGATCTGATCAGTCCAATCGCCGTCGGGTATCAGCGACCGCGCTCACAGCGCTCTGGGAAGATTTGTCCTGGAGTCGACCGCCCGTGCCGGAGCAGGACCGGCTGGCTATCGTGGATGGGCTTGCGACACTACCTTTCGCAAACCGACCCCGCTAATTTCGGGGTGCTGGATTACACGCGTTACGGAATCTGGACTGAGGCCGGGGATTGGCGCGAGAGAACAGTCACGGTTAAAATACGTGCGCGCCCATTAAGGCGGCTGCAAGGAAACGGGCGCCTTTTTCACTACCGGCACCTAAGTTGAGATAGCGTGCTGGCTTCACCCCCATATCATCAACGAGGCAACTCCCGATGAAACTTTGAACGAAGGCCACGCGGCGTTCGCTGTGCTTGAGCGTGCGCGCAGCTTCATGCAGGACAAGGGGCAGCCTTTCGAGGTCGCCTTGGCGGCCACGCGTGCCAGCAATCTGTGAGGTGGTCCCGCAGTTCTATGAGCGCGACGCCCAAGGCATTCCCGCCGCCTGGGTCGCGCGCATGCGCCAAAGCATGGCACAGCTGACGCCCCAATACTCCAGCGCCCGCACTGTGCGTGAATACGTTGAAAAATACTACTTGCCTGCGGCAAGCCGCTATCGCGAACGTGCGGCTGCGGGCGGCTCGGCCGCGAAGCAGATCTGTGACTGGTTCGCGAGCCTTCAGCGGTCCTGGAGCACGCTGCGCTTTGGCGAGATCAGCATCGAGACCACGGCTGGGCAGCACCGATTTGAGATCCCGCTGCATCTGAGCGGTCTCGACCCGGAAGCGATCACCGTCGAGCTGTTCGCCGAGGGCATCGGGGGCAGCGGCCCAGAGCGGCACCGCGCGCTGCGCGTCAGTCCGCACACCGGCGGGGAGGGTGACTATTTGTACAGTGCCCTGGTGCCAGCCGGCCGTCCGCCGGGCGACTACTCGGCGCAGGCATTTCCCTGCCGCGAGGGGGTAGCGGTGCCGCTGAAGGCCCAGCAGATTCTCTGGCAGCGCTAGCTCGTCTCGTCAGCTGCCAGCTTCGAACGCGAACGACAATCTGGAGGACAAGCGATGTCTGGGCAATTCGAATCGCGCCGCGACGAGCGGGCTGCCAAGCCGCTCTCGCCTGAGCTGCTGCTCAAGATGGATGCCTATTGGCGTGCCGCCAATTATCTCTGCGTGGGCCAAATCTATCTCTATGACAACCCGCTGCTGCGCGAGCCGCTCGAGCCCTCGCACATCAAGCCGATGCTGCTCGGGCACTGGGGGACGGCACCGGGTCAGAATTTTATCTACGTGCACTTGAACCGCATCATCAAGCAATACGGCTTGGACATGATCTATATCTCCGGCCCCGGCCATGGCGGACCGGCACTCGTAGGCAACACCTATCTCGAAGGCACGTACAGCGAGATCTATCCCGATATCAGCCAGGATGAAGCGGGGCTTAAACGCCTGTTCACGCAGTTTTCATTCCCAGGCGGAATTCCCAGCCATGTCTCGCCCGAATGCCCAGGGTCCATTCACGAGGGCGGTGAGCTTGGCTATTCACTCAGTCACGCCTTCGGTGCGGTGCTTGACAATCCAGACCTGATTGCCGCCTGCGTCGTTGGGGACGGCGAATCCGAAACTGGGCCGCTCGCGACCGCTTGGCATTTGAACAAGTTTCTTAACCCAGCCTCCGATGGGGCGGTGCTACCGATACTGCACCTCAACGGCTACAAGATCGCCAATCCAACGGTGCTCGCGCGCATCGAACATGAGGAGCTCGAGCAGCTGCTGCGCGGCTACGGCTGGACGCCATACTTTGTCGAGGGGCACGAGCCCGAGGCAATGCATCAAGCCATGGCGCGCACGCTCGATGACGTGGTGGCGCAAATTCAGGAGATCCGGCAACGGGCACGCGCTGGGGACGGCGTCGAGCGGCCGCGCTGGCCGATGATCGTCCTCAACAGCCCGAAGGGATGGACCGGACCGAAGATGGTCGACGGCAAGCCAGTGGAGGGAACGTTCAGGGCACACCAAGTCCCGCTGCCGGATCCAGTGGGAAACCCTGCGCACCTTAAGCAGCTCGATGAGTGGCTGCGTAGCTACCATCCCGCGGAGTTGTTCGACGAAAACGGCCGCTTGCGACGCGAGCTAGCCGAGCTGGCCCCGGGCGAAGCGCGCCGCATGGGCGCCAATCCGCACGCCAATGGCGGGCAATTGCTGCGCGATCTGCGCCTGCCCGACTTTCGCGACTATGGGGTTCCCGTCCCGTTCCCGGGGGCCACGCAGGCCAGCGATACGGGGACACTCGGCGGCTTTCTGCGCGACGTCATCAAGCTCAATCCCGAGACTTTCCGGCTCTTCGGTCCTGACGAGACCATCTCCAACCGGCTTGAGGCGGTGTTTGAGGCGACCGGCCGGCAGTGGGTCGCCCAGACGATCGCAACCGATGAGTACCTCGCACCCAAGGGCCGTGTGCTCGAGGTGCTTAGCGAGCATCAGTGCGAAGGATGGCTCGAGGGCTACTTGCTTACGGGACGCCACGGCCTGTTCAACTGCTACGAGGCGTTTATTCATATCGTCGATTCGATGTTCAACCAGCATGCGAAGTGGCTCAAGGTCACCGCACAGTTGCCGTGGCGCCGTAAGATTGCGTCATTGAATTACTTGCTAACCTCGCATGTATGGCGGCAGGACCATAACGGCTTTACCCATCAGGATCCGGGCTTTATCGATCACGTCGTCAACAAAAAGGCTGGCATCGTGCGGGTATATCTGCCGCCCGACGCGAACTGCCTGCTTTCAGTCATGGATCACTGCCTGCGCAGCCGCCACTACATCAACGTCGTGGTCGCAGGCAAGCACCCGGCGCCGCAGTGGCTCTCGATTGATGAGGCCGTTGCGCATTGCACCGCCGGAATCGGAATCTGGTCATGGGCCAGCAGCGATCAGGGCGTAGAGCCGGATCTCGTTATGGCCTGCGCGGGCGACGTGCCAACTCTCGAGACACTGGCTGCCGTGTCGATGCTGCGCGCCGCGTTCCCAGAGCTCAAGATCCGGGTCGTCAATATCGTCGATCTCATGAGGCTGGAGCCGAGTTCCGAACACCCGCACGGTCTCAGCGATGCGGACTTCGATTCCCTCTTCACAAGGAGCAAGCCGGTGATTTTCGCGTTCCATGGCTATCCCTGGCTGATCCATCGGCTGACCTACCGGCGCCGGAACAATGTCAATCTGCATGTGCGCGGCTACAAGGAGGAGGGCACGATTACGACAGCGTTCGATATGACAGTCCTCAATGAAATGGATCGTTACCATTTGGTGCAGGATGCGATCGAGCGGCTGCCGCAACTGGCCGATCGAGGAACGTATTTGAAGCAGGAGGCGAAAGCCAAGCTCATCGAGCATCGGGCCTACATTCGCAAGCACGGCAAGGAGTTGCCGGAGGTCGCGGAATGGAAGTGGCACGGCAACGTGGAATGAGGCGCTGCCCGCTGATATTGGAGCGACCAATGGTGGTATCCGAACTTCTCCTTTTGGCCCGCACCGCCATATTTCCCAAGCGTCCGGAATCGTTCGAGAAGACAGGTAGCTATTTCTTTAAGGGCCTGGACACTCTCGGCGTCCGCTACGAACGCATCAACGTACCGTACGGCGCGGGGAGCCTGCGGGCATTGTACTTCCCGGGGACCGCAAGGGGCTGAGACGAAGCCATTACTCATGTTTGGCGGCGGCTTCAACTCGATTCTGGAAGAACACTATCCAAATTTCGCCGAGGATCCTGCAATCCGGCAAAGCTTCGTACCACCCGGCTGTTCATGTCCGCTGCGAGATTTGCAGAAATATCCTCAAAGAGTGCATCTATATTTGGGAGGTTGTTGTAAACGCTTCCCCGCGCTACGCCACACCCATTCTGCAACGTATCGCAGCTTGTTTAAGTTGTGATCTGTCTTTTGACTTCGGAGTTTGAACTTAAGGCCCAAACGTTGCTGTTAAATTATGGCTTTCTTAAACAAGCGTAGAGGTTTTGGTAGGCTTTTGACATGTGTCAATCGAGTCAATTCGCCAATACATATTGTGTAAGGCGGATCTGTTTGCATACCATGCGTAGGTGCGCCCGATGGATGTAAGTTCATCAAATCTTCGTTTCGAGCCTTTCGAGAACTTGCCTGCGCTCAGCGCGGGAAATGCATGGCTTGAATATCTAAACGATGCCTATCAGAGGTCGATCCTGTTTCTCGATATTCTTCGGCAGCGGGGTGATCAGCAAGCGTCAATGGCTGCGCGCCCTATGGCAACGGTGCTTCGTTATAAGCAGGAGCAGCTGATGAGCGGGTACTCTTTTGCCCGCCCAATGAATTACTCCCTTTCCCGGATTATCCCACCCGAAGGGATGAGAACGAACCCCAGGAAGCGGCCGGTTGTGGTGGTAGACCCGCGTGCGGGGCAAGGGCCCGGCATTGGCGGCTTCAAGAAGGAAAGCGAGATTGGCGATGCCCTCGCAGCCGGGCATTCCGTTTACTTCATTGGCTTCACCGCGGAGCCGGTTCCCGGTCAGCGTTTCCTCGACGTTGTCGAAGGTCAGGTCAAGTTCTTCGAGGAAGTCGTAAGAAGGCATCCCAACGCGCCAAAACCGATGGCGATTGGGAATTGCCAGGCCGGCTATCAGACGCTGATGGTGGCGATGCTGCGCCCCGACTTGTTCGGCCCATGCCTAATCGTCGGCTCGCCGATGTCCTATTGGCAAGGCGTCCGCGGGAAAAATCCGATGCGTTATTCGGGTGGCCTGTTCGGAGGCAGCTGGATGACAGCGCTCACAAGCGATCTCGGCGCGGGGCGTTTCGATGGCGCCTGGCTGGTCGAAAACTTCGACAATCTCAATCCAGCCAATTGGCTTTGGGGCAAGCAATACAACCTATACGAAAAAGCCGATACCGAGGGCCCCCGCTACCTCGAATTCGAAAAATGGTGGGGCTCATTCATAATGACCAATGGCGACGAGATGCAATATCTCGTGGACGAGCTTTTCGTTGGCGACAAGCTCACCCACAATCAGCTTCTTTCAAGCGACGGAAAGCTTTTCGATCTCCGCAATATTTCCAGCCCTATAATTTGTTTTACCTCTTTTGCCGACGACATCAGCCCGCCTCAGCAAACGCTAGGCTGGATCCTAGACGTTTACCGCGATATTGAAGACATTTATGCTCAAGGCAAGACGATCGTTTATTGCCTCGATCAAAAAGCAGGTCATCTAGCGCTCTTCGTTTCCTCGCGGGTGGCCAAAAACCAAGACGAGCAGTTCATTCAGCTTATCGATATTATCGACTGTCTTCCACCCGGCCTCTACGAGATGATCGTCACCCCGAACGATCACGGGGAGGCGAAGTTAACGCCGGAAAGCAGCGTTACCTTCGAGCCGCGCAGTCTCGACGACATCGGTGCTCTCGGCCGCAACAGTCCGGAGGACGACCGGGCCTTCCAAACGGTCGAACGGCTCTCCGAGCTCAATTACAACATTTACAGGACTTTCTTCCAGGCGGGCCTTCGCGCGCTCGCCAATAACCAGACAGCCGCCCTGACACGGGATCTTCACCCGCTTCGGCTCAGCTACAGCCTCTTCACAAGTAGAAGCCCCGGAATGCAAGAGGTGGCGAAGCTTGCCGGCCGGGTCCGTGAGGCGCGGCAGCCCGTATCTCCAAGCAACCCGTTTTGGCAGTGGCAGGGCATGGTTTCGGCGCAGATCGAAGCTGCTCTGAAGGCGTTTGGGGACACTCGCGATGCGATGGTTGAGCAACTCTTCTTCGCCATCTTCGGATCGGCCGCCCTTCAAAGCTTGCTGCAAATGAGTGAAACCGAGAAATCGACGAGACGCGCGCCCGCATTAACCCACGACCGGATCGCGGCATGGGAGAAAGAAAAATCGGAGCTGGCCACCAGGCTCACTACGGGCACTTTTGAGGACGCCATTATCCGGGCGGCCCTTTTCATCATCGGTTCGATGGGCTCCATGAACTCAAGGACCGCCCTCACGCTCAATGAAGCGAGGCAGTCGATGACGAAGCTCACGCTGGCGGAATTCAAGGCGCTGGTGAGAACTCAGGCTTCCATCTTGCGAATCTACCGGGATCAGGCGCTTGAAGCTTTGCCTGATCTTGTACCTTCGGAAGCAAAGCGAAACGAGCTTCTGCGAACGGTCCGGGCTGGCGCTCTTGCCATCGGGCCTATTCTCCGGCCGAGGAGGAGTGTCTGTCCCGGCTTACGGAGTTCCTTAGGCTAGAGAGAGGCGCGGCCAAGGAAGCCCGCCAAGCGGCTGAGTAACCGTGCTGCCTTGTCCAAGATGACCGCGTGGGAGCGGATACAAAATCGGAGCTTCGAAATGGAACGCTTTATTGAAAACAAGACGTTCGACGAAATCCGTCCTGGCGATACGGCATCGATGGAAAGAAATCTTGCAGCGACCGACCTTCGCGCCTGGTCCGTTCTTCTTGGCAACGGCAGTGGCGGCGTTGATGGTTCAAAAGAGGGATCGGCGGCGCTCGCAACAGCGCTTCTGTCGTCCCTGGCGCAATCCAAGCTTCCTGGCCCCGGCTCGGCGATTTGTTCGATTACCCTCGATATGAGGCTCCCGATTAAGCCGGGCGCTAACAGGACAACTTTGTCGGTCAAGTCCAAGCGGGTCGAGCGCGGCACCGTTATCCTCGATGGGCTTTGTGAAGATGCCTCGGGTTGTGTCATAGCAAACGCGGTCCTCGAGGTTGAGGCGCCTGGGTCTAAGGTCAGGCGCAACACCGGGGAACACATGCTCGACGGCCTTGTCGAGGAATGCCGTGGGCTCAAACCGATGGTCACTGGCGTTGTTCATCCGTGCAGCGCAGGCGCCCTCGCAGGCGCCGTTGAGGCCGCAAGCGACGGCTTAATTCTACCGGTGCTCTTTGGACCTGGCGAAGAGATCAGGTCCGTCGCGGAGAAAGCAAATCTCGATATCTCGCATTTTGAAATCGTAAACACTGCGGATGCAGCCGGCTCCGCGCGCCGTGCGGCATTGGCTGCCGGGAGCGGTGAAGTCCAGGCGCTGATGAAAGGAAGCTTGCACAGCGATGCATTCTTACGCGGAGTCCTGGACAAGGACGCCAAGCTGCGCACGGGGCGCCTCCTAAGCCACTGCGCGATAATTGCTACGCCGGTCTATGCAAGGCGCATCATTGTCAGCGACGCTGCTCTCAATATCGCGCCGGATGCCGATCAAAAGCGCGATATCTGCCAGAATGCAATTGGCCTTGCACGGGCGCTTGGAATTGAGACGCCGAAAGTCGCGGTATTGGCGGCTATCGAGACCGTGAACACGAAAATGCCTGCAACCACAGATGGGGCCATTCTCGCCAAAATGGCTGATCGCAAGCAGATCGTTGGCGGCATCGTTGACGGGCCACTGGATCTAGATGCCGCAGTCGATGCCGAGGCCGCGAGGATCAAGCATATCGAGTCCCCTGTCGCAGGGTGCGCCGACATCCTGATCGTTCCAAACATCGAGGCGGGCAATGTGGTCTACAAAGACCTGGTCTTTATGGCCGATGCCCAATCGGCGGGCCTTGTCGTAGGCGCAAGAGTCCCGGTCATTCTCACCAGCCGCGCCGATGGTGCAGAGGCAAGGCGCTTTTCCGCAGCAGCCGCCGTGATTTACGCAAACGCGGCCGCCCGCGATCCATCCATCCTTATGCCCGAGATTTCGGAATGAGGCGTCATGGAAACCGGCATCGCTGTGGTCAATTGCGGTTCAACCAGTTTGAAGTTCGCCATCTACACTGCCGGGAGCAACAACTTGCGCCTGCTCTACCGGGGTATGATCGACAGCATGCAGACAGACCCCCACCTCGTGGTGAAGGATAAGGAGGGGAAGCCCCTGGGTGCGCATGAGTGGGGCGAGGGTCACGCTATCGATCACGGCAAAGCGCTGGCATTTGCGTTCGAGTGGTGTGAGAAACATCTGCCGATGGTGAAGCTGATAGCGGTCGGTCACCGAGTGGTGCTCGGCGGCGAGCGCTTCCACGGTCCCGTGCTGATAGACGGCGATGTACTCGACTATCTTGCATCGCTTGCGGCGGTGGAGCCTTCGCATCAGCCCTATGAGGTGGCCGCGGCGCGCGCCATTGCGGGCAGCTTTCCGGGCTTGCACCAGGTGGCCTGCTTCGACACGTCATTCCATCGGACGATGCCTGAGATTGCCCAGATCTACGCGGTGCCGCAAGAATTGCGTAAGTCAGGCGTGCATCATTGGGGTTTCCACGGGATTTCCTACGATTACATTAGCAGACAGATGCCGAAATATGTACCCAGCGCGCGGCGAGTTATCGCTGCACATCTGGGTGGCGGCGCGAGCATGTGCGCGATGCTTGACGGAAAGAGCATCGAAACGAGCATGGGGATGGCCGCTATTTCGGGGCTACCCATGACGACACGGTGTGGAGACATCCCACCAGACGTTCTTTTCTACCTATTGCGCAGCAAGCTCTACGACGATGCCTCGCTCGAAAAGATTCTCTATCAAAATTCAGGATTGCTCGGTCTCTCAGAGACGAGCGGCGACATGCGTGAACTTGAAAACAATGACGATCCGAGAGCGAAACTCGCCTTCGATTACTTCGTGTACAGCATCGTAAAGTATGCCGGCGCCTACACCTCTGTCTTGGGAGGGCTGGACGCGCTCGTGTTCACAGCCGGCATCGGGGAAAATTCTGCCGAAGTGCGGGCGGCAGTCTGCGAAAAACTCAGTTGGCTCGGCGTGTCAATCGACCCTGCGGCGAACAAAAAGAACGGCCCGCTAATCTCGGCCAAGGACAGCGATGTTTCCGTGTGGGTCATTCCCACAGACGAGGAGCTCATGATCGCGATGCATACCCGGGCGTTGGCGGCGCCAAATAAGGTTTTCTGCTGAAGGAGCGGTATTATGCTGGCTAGATTTCCCGGCCTTTTTTCCAAAAAGGGCAAGCGCGGCCCAGCGCGAAAAGTAGGGCCGCACTGCGAATGCCAAGCCCCGCCGTTGGCTGCCTCTGGGATAGTTTTGGCTGCATTTCTCACCCTCGGCACTATTGCTGGTCCGGGTTCGAACGGCGGCCTTGTTCCGGCCGCGAACGCCCAACCCACGCCCGAGGACGTTGAGAAGTTCAAGAAAGACGTTCAGAAGTTTCAGAAAGACGTTGAACAGAAGTTCCACACGTTGATTGAGAAACTGCGCGGCAGCGAGCTGCCGCAGGGGTTTGCAAAATCGAACGGGAGGATCGAGGCGACAGAAATCGACGTGTCACCCAAGTATGCCGGCCGACTGGCAGACGTGTACGTCGATGAGGGTGATGATGTCAAAGCTGGACAGGTGCTCGCACGCATAGTGTCACCTGAATACGAAGCGCAGCTCCGCACGGCGCAGGCGAACGTGCTGGTCGCCAAAAGCACATTGGCCTCAGCTGTAGCAAAGGTTGCCCAGGCCAAAGCCGACCAGATTTACGCGCAGCAGGACCTCCAACGTGGCAAGGACCTTGTGGCTAAGGGATGGCTGACCAAGCAAGTCTTCGATCAGCGCGTGAATAAAGCCGACGCAGCCAATGCGACTCTCGATGCCGCGGAAAAGCAGCGTGAGGCAGCAAGGTCCACTGTCATATCCACTAAGGCCGAGGCGGACCAAATCAGCTCGATCATTACAGATCTTACGCTCCGGTCGCCACGCGACGGCAGGGTCCAATATAAGATTCATCGCGCCGGCGAGGTCGTTAACGCGGGAACACGAATCCTTCAGATCCTCGATCTGAATGACGTCTACATGACGATCTATCTGCCCGACGTACAAGCCGGGCGGCTGGCAATAGGGGATGAGGCTCGCTTGATCCTGGACCCGTATCCGGACTTGGTTATCCCGGCGCATGTGAGCTTTGTCGCCACGGAAGCGCAGTTTACGCCGAAACCCGTCGAAACGGCTGCGGAGCGGGAGAACCTGATGTTCCGCGTGAAGCTTAAGGTCGATCCCGAAGTGCTAAGAAAATATCACGCTGCAGTGAAGACGGGAATTCGCGGCATCGGCTTCGTCCGGACCCAACCAGGTACGGAGTGGCCGAAAAACCTCGAGGTGAAGCTTCCCGATGGCGGATAGTTTCGTAGCCAAGATCGAGGGCGTTTCCCACAGCTATGGGAAAACGCTTGCGCTGGACAATGTCACCCTCGATATCCCGGCCGGCCGGATGATTGGAATGATCGGGCCGGACGCGGCCGGCAAGTCGACGTTGCTCGGCCTCATCGCAGGGGTGCGGATCATCCAGCAAGGCCAGGTCGTCGTCCTTGGCGGCAATATGGCCAACCAGGCATTCCGCAATTCGCAAATTGGCCGGATTGCTTACATGCCGCAAGGGCTTGGCAAGAATCTTTATCCGACGCTCAGCGTCTTTGAAAATATCGACTTCCACGGGCGGCTGTTCGGCCTGGCGCGCGCTGAGCGCCAGCGTCATATGGATGAGCTGCTCAAGGCCACAAGCCTCGACCCCTTCTTGAACCGCCCGGCAGGCAAGCTTTCCGGCGGGATGAAGCAGAAGCTCAGCCTCTGCTGCGCCCTGATCCACGATCCCGACCTTCTCATCCTTGACGAGCCCACCACCGGTGTCGATCCGCTTTCCCGCCGGCAGTTCTGGGAACTGATTGGCAACATACGCGCCCGGCGTCCGGGGATGAGCGTGATCGTCGCGACCGCTTACATGGAAGAGGCTCAGCAGTTTGGTTGGCTCTGCGCGATGTATGGCGGCAAAGTCATCGCGACCGGAGAAACTCAGGGAATTTTGCAAAAAACTGGAGAGAAAACGCTTGAGGCGGCCTTCATCGACCTGCTGCCCGAAGAGAAGCGTGCGGAACACAAGCCAGTCGAAGTGAGGCCGCGGACCTTCGACAACTCCGGACCGCCTGTCATCGAGGCCGATGGCCTTACGCAACGGTTCGGCAATTTCACCGCGGTGGACCATGTGAGCTTCCGCATCCAGCGCGGCGAGATCTTCGGTTTCCTCGGCTCAAACGGCTGCGGCAAGTCCACGACAATGAAAATGCTGACGGGTCTTCTGCCTCCGACAGAGGGGACATCGAAGCTGTTCGGGAAACCCATGGCGGCGGGCGACATGCAGGGGCGCATGAATGTCGGCTACATGACTCAGGCGTTTTCGCTTTATGAGGAACTGACTCTCCGGCAAAATCTCGAGCTTCACGCTCATCTCTATCACCTGCCCCCGAATAAGAAAGAAAGCCGGATCAAGGAACTGCTTGAGCAATATCACTTGGAGGATGTTGCCGGCGAGCGTCCGGAGAGCTTGCCGCTAGGCGTGAAACAGCGGCTCCAGCTTGCGGTGGCTGTTCTGCATAACCCGCCTATGCTCATCCTCGATGAGCCGACCTCAGGGGTGGATCCTGTTGAGCGGGATGAATTCTGGCGCACGCTCATCCATCTGTCGCGCGACCAAGGCGTCACGATCTTTATCACGACCCATTTTATGAATGAGGCCGAGCGCTGCGACCGGATCTCCCTGATGAACGCCGGCAAAGTTTTGGCAGACGGGCCACCGGCGGAGCTGGTGCGCAAGCGCGGGTGTGCCACTTTGGAAGACACCTTCATTTCCTATCTGGCGGAAGCGAGCGGGATCAAGCTCGAAGATAAGCCTCCTGCACCCGCGCAAGAACCTACTATCAAATCGGCGGCGACACCGAAGGCCAGCCCAAGGCGCATCGATCTAGGCCGTCTCTGGGCTTATGCGCGGCGGGAGACCATGGAGCTACTTCGCGATCCAATCCGCATGACCTTTGCCGCTTTTGCGCCTTTGATTGTTATGATCGCTTGCGGCTACGGCATCTCGCTCGATGTCCAACATCTGCGTTTTAGCGTTTTCGACCAGGACCGGACGAAAGAGAGCCGGAATGCGGTTGACGCGTTTACATCGACCCCGCGATGGTTCAGGGAAATACCCCCGCCAGTCAGCTCCAGCGAGGAGCTCGATCGCAGATTCCGCAACGCAAATCTTGAGATCGCGGTAGAGATCCCGCCCCAATACGGCCGGGACCTTAAGGCGGGCCGTTCGCCAGAGATTGGGGTCTGGATCGACGGCAGCGATCCCTTCTATGCCGAAACAATGAGGCGCTATGTGATGACCCTTACCGCCGGAAATTTCTTTTGGCCGGAACCTCCGGAGAGATATCTGGACCCCCAGCAGGCGGCGGAAATGGGCAGCGTTGCAAACAATATCAATTTCGAGACCCGCCTACGCTACAACCAGGCGTTTGAGAGCATCGTTGCTGAAGTGCCAAACGTCGTCATGCTCGTGCTGATATTGATCCCGGCAGTCCTGGCGACCGTCGGGGTGGTCCGGGAAAAGGAGAACGGCTCGATCGCCAATTTTTATTCAACGCCGATCACAAAGTTCGAGTTCCTGTTCGGCAAGCAGCTGCCCTACATTGCCGTGTCGATGATCAGTTTCGTGCTCTTGCTTCTGCTTTCGGTGTTCCTGTTCCATGTACCAGTCAAAGGCTCCTTGGCAACGCTGACCCTTGGGACCCTCCTTTATTTGGGAGCAGCGACAGGCTTAGGACAACTTGTTTCGACCTTTACGAAGACCCAAGTCGCCGCGGTGTTTGCCACCATTATTCTCACCATGATTCCGGCCGCGAACTTTTCGGGCGTATTGGTTCCCGTATCGTCGCTGACTGGTAGCGCCCGCCTCGTCGGCTTAGCCTTTCCATCGGCCTGGTATGAATTGGTTACCGTTGGCACCTTCACAAAGGGGCTGGGCTTTGAGGACCTTTGGCCCAATCTTCTCGTTCTGGCCGCTTTTTTTGCCGGGTTCGGAGTCGCCGCGATGCTGATCCTGCGAAAGCAGGAGGCCTGAATTGCTCGAGAAACCCTCCAGCCCCAAGCCAGCGCAAAAACAGGCCCTCAAACAGGGGTTGTTCACTCATCTTAAGAATGTCTACTATTTGTCCATTAAGGAGTTGAGAAGCATCCGCGCTGACTATATCCTGCTGGTTCTGGTTGCCTATACTTTTACGATTGCCGTCTACACCATCGCCACTGGCGCCTCGACGAACCCAAAAAATTTGACGGTCGGTGTTGTTGACGAGGACCATTCCAACCTTTCCCGGCAATTTCTGGACGTCCTGAACCGCCCGCCGCTGTTCAAGCGCTCCGTTCTCATCAATGCGAATGAGATCGACCCAATCATGAACGCCGGGAAGATGATTTTCGTTCTCGAAATACCGCCCCGTTTCCAAGAGGATTTGCTGGCCGGAAGGAAGGTTTCCCTGCAATTGAACGTTGACGCGACCGCGATGGCGCCGGCCGGAAACGGCGCCCTCTATATCCAGAACGTTCTTATGCAGGAAATCCTCAATTACCTGGCGAGCCAAGAAATAGCGCTGCCCGCCCTGGCCAACGTCGTAGTTCGCGCCAAGTTCAACCCCCAATTTTCTTCGTCCTGGTTTAATGGAGTCATGCAGGTCGTCAATAACATCACAATGCTAACAGTGATCCTGACCGGCGCCGCTCTCATCCGCGAGCGTGAGCATGGCACGGTCGAGCATCTTCTGGTGATGCCGGTTGTGCCACCAGAGATCATGTGGTCGAAGATCATTGCCAATGGTCTCGTTATTCTAATCGCCACTGCCTTGTCGCTTTTGTTTGTCATAGAACAGTGGCTCGGGATTCCTGTTGCGGGCTCAAAAATCCTATTTCTCTTTGGAGCCATGCTTTACACAATCTGCGCTGCGACACTGGGCATCCTACTGGGTACGATCACGAGCACCATGGGGCAGTTTGCGCTCCTTGCAGCTCCTATACTGCTTGTCATACAGATGCTATCGGGTGGCATGACGCCAATGGAAGGCGAGCCTGTCTGGATGCAGTATTTGATGCGGATTATCTTCCCGACGCCGCACTTCGTCGACTTCTCGCAGGCCGTCCTTTTTCGCGGCGCTGATTTTTCGATCGTCTGGCCTCAGCTCGCCGCCGTGGCGGCGATCGGCAGCGTCTACTTCGCATTTTCACTCAAGCGTTTCCGCCAGGTGATTTTCGGAGGTTGAGCGTCAGCCCGGCGAACGGCATCGAATTTGGCAAAGACTTCAGAATCTGCTTCGCAAACAGAGAGAGACGCGAAATGAGCGATCACGACGAAAATGAAGCAATTGCCAGGATTGGCATTATCGGTGCCGGCCAGATGGGAGGAGGTATAGCCCAAGTCTGCGCGGTCGCAGGCTACGAGGTCAGTCTCCAAGACGTTACTACGGAAAGGGTGCGACAGGCCCTGGAGGGAATCACGGCCCGTCTTAACCGGCTCGTCGAAAAGCAGAAGCTTACTCCTGCAGCGAGCGCCGAGGCTCTCAAAAGAATCAGAACAGGCACAGGGCTTGAGCTGTTCTCTGGCTATGACCTCGTGATCGAGGCCGCCGTTGAGAACAAGCATATCAAGCGCGAGATTTTCGAAAAACTTTGCCCGGTCTTACAAGATAAGGCGCTTATATGCACGAATACCTCGTCAATCTCCGTTACGGCGCTAGCGGCCCACACGGACCGGCCAGAGCGCTTCATGGGCATGCATTTTATGAACCCCGTCCCGTTGATGAGTCTTGTGGAACTGATCCGTGCGCTTACCACCAGCGACGCTACCTACTCGGCAATCAAGGGCGTCGTCGCGAAGCTCGGGAAGACGGGAGTGACTTCCCAGGACTATCCGGCCTTCATTGTGAACAGGGTTCTGCTGCCAATGATCAACGAGGCTATTTTTGCCTTGCACGAAGGCATCGGCGATATCGCCTCCATCGACACCGCAATGAAACTTGGAGCCAACATGCCCATGGGCCCTCTAGAACTCGGCGATTTCATCGGCCTCGACGTATGCTTGAATATCATGCGCGTGCTCTACGAAGGCACCGCGGACTCCAAATATCGTCCGTGCCCTTTGCTCGTTAAATGCGTCGAGGCGGGCTGGCTCGGCCGTAAGTCTGGCTGCGGGTTTTACAACTATAAAGAGCGGCCACCTACTCCGAATTATCGTATATTAAGAGTTGCCTAAACATGCGCAGCTTTGAGGGCGCGAGATGCCTCACTCAGGCGGAGCGTGTGTCACCCAAGGCGCGGCGGCGAGCATGAAACATGGTGTAAATGGATACCGCAATTCTCTCAGCCGCCTCGGCTTTGGCGGGTTCCCTGATTGGCGGCGTTTCGACGCTGATTGCCTCATGGGTAACCCAGCGCGGCCAGTTGCGGGCGCGTGCCCTTATCTATGAGGCGAAGAAGCGCGAAAGGCTCTACGCCGAGTTCATCATCGAAGCCTCCAAGCGCCGCGCCGATGCCTGGAGCCAACATGCCGAGACTCCCGATGTCCTCGCCGGTCTCTACTCCGCGGTTGAACGCATGCGCCTAACTTCGTCGGATGAAGTCAGGCAGCTCGCAGAGAAGGTGGTCCTCCATGTGATGGAAGCCTACGCAGCGCCCGACCGGAGTTTCGATGAACTCCGGCAACACATAGACAGGGTAGCCGGCAGCGATCCGCTGAAGGATTTTAGCGAGGCTTGCAGGCGCGAGCTGCACGCTCTCCGTGGGTGAAGTGTCGGCGCGAAAATTGGCCGATATTGCGGCCAGGTTCTGCGCTCTTGGTTAGAATGTCAGGAGCGTAATGCCGCAGCCGATTTCGTGGCCGCCATGTTGAAGATAAGGCGGCAAGCGGCTTTCTTGTCGATCTCGTATGTGTCTGCTTAGGTGCAGGTTTCTCGGATGAAACGGTGAAGGCAGCGAATCGCTTCGGGTGTGGCAACAACGCTGGATATAGAAAAACGGTTAGGTGGGAATGAAATGGGAATGAAATAACCGGAAAAACGAGAACAAAACGTGAGAATTCGTATGATTTCTGCAAAAAATCTCACGAAAAAACAAGATTTTAGGCTCTAACCAGGCTGCCTTCTAAGCAGGGGGTTGGGGGTTCGAGCCCCTCCGGGATCGCCAAGCCCATTCTACCTCATTGTTATTACTAGCTGTTTTCATGGGTGAGACAGGCGGTGGGACAATGATAGTGGCGTGTGTCAGCTTCGCCGCGCCGCTTGCGGCCAGCTTCCTCTGAGCTGCCTTCCGCGTGTAAATTCGCGCCATGTCGGCATCTTCCCAGCCGAACATCGCCATCAGCTCATGCTCGCTTGCGCCAGCCTCAGCCGCCCGAACGGCCCCGATCTTCCGCAAACCGTGGCAATTGCATTGCGGCAGATCGGCCTCTCTGCACCAATCCTTAAAGGCATTGCCGAAGCCAGCAGCGCTGTAGGACACGCCGAGCGAGGTCTCCAGCCACGTGTCGTGGCCAAGCGCGCTCGCATCCAGGATGGCGCGCAAGGGCGGCAGGATCGGCAGCGTCAGGACGGCCGAGCCCCTCTTGTGTCCTTTGAACACCTGGAAGGTGACGGTTTCCCCGTCCCTGCTCTCCTGCTTCCTGCCGATCAGCACGGCGTCGGACCGCCTCACGCCGAGATAGAGCATGATCGCCATGGCGAGACGAGGCCGGGAGCCCACCGGCCAATAATCCTCGAAGCGTTCCACGTCTTGTTCAGTCCACGTGTAAAGTCCATTCGTGGCGCTGCGCAACTTCTCGAACTTCTCGGCCGGATTCGTCGTGGCGAGATCATACTTGACCGCCCAGGCAAAGAGCGCCGAAATCTCCTTCACCCGGTTGTTAGCGCCGATGGGCGTCGCCGCCTTCATGTCACGCAGCTTCCGCACATGAATTTTTTTCATGTCCCGGTAAGGAGCCGCGCCCAGCTTCTTGCCCCCGGCACCGGTTATCTCGCAAACCTCGTTTAGGATCGACCGCTTGCGCCGCTGTGTGCCCTTCTCCAGGAACTCAAAATAGGGCGATTGAAAATAACGCTCGCAAAGCCATTCGAAACTTCTCTCCGCTTTCGTTTGGCAGGGACCGCTTTCGGAGAGCGCTTCCTTGTATGCCGAGACAAATTCTTCGGACCCCGCGGCATTCCCCTAAGCCTGACTTTGGGTTTGCCAGGCCGCCGGAAATAAAAACGCACATTGCCGTGACGGTCGCGATCCTTGGTCACGTACCGGAACTTAACAAACGTCACGATCCCACTACCTACGCGCTCATGAAGACCGGCTCAGTCAAGAACCTCGTCCCACGGATTGGTGCCATGCCCTGCTTCATTCATTGCCATCGGCGGAACCGGAATTTCGGCTTCCGCTTTCATGCGGTCCCAATCGCCCGCAAGCGTGACGGCATCGAACAACACCACATTTTTGCGGACATGATATGGCCGATGAACTTTTCCTTCGCTCACCCAAAGACGGAGCTGGCTCTCGCTGACGCCGAGCATGGCGGCCTGGCTAGAGCGGAGCGCAAGGGGATAGATACCATCGCGGAAGCGTGGCATGGCACCGTTCCAATTTTCGCTTTTGAACGGTGTCAGTGTTTCAAATTATTTGGACTTTAGCGTATCCGCCTTTAGTCTAGAAAATAAGGTCTAGAGTTTAAACCCGCCACAGTAAGCTCTGTTGTGCAAAAGCTTGAATTGAATTCGTGTGGAGGATAGAGCGCGCGTGCACTTATTACCGATCATGTTTCGGACCGTGGTGACGGTGACAGAAATATTGATTATAGCAAGCACAGGAATACGACAATCACATGAGCAGCTTTTAGCGAATTCTACCTGTGATGTAACCTAGAAGTCTCCGAGCCGTTGCTTGAATAGACGCGCTTTTCGCCAACTCTCGACTGTAAAATTTTTTGCGTCATACTCATCAATCGGCGTACTGATTCGTGCGCCGATTGGTAACCGACGAGGAGCAACGCAACCCTAGAAATGCAAAACCCCGCCAGTGGCGGGGCTAACACGGGCGCATTACCACCCAGAAATTCGTGACCTAAGCAACTACGACTTTCCCGAAAATCCGCCCGTGAGTCAAGCGAAAACCCCGTTTTCGCTAACGGGATGTTTTTACCTGATTTTTGGCCCTGCCCCTGGGGATAACCCACCCAAGGAGGCATCATGTACGCAGCAATAAATCCTTTATTATCCGGCTTTTCCGGCTTCAAGACCTATGCGGCTTGGCCGGTTACGGCGCTTCGCGCCTACCGCCTCGGCCCGCGCTTTGCGCGGGCTTCCCTACGTGCCGCCTACTGAAACCCCCGCCCTTGCGGATAGGCCGTATTTGCATTCGGGCAAAGAAAAATGGATGTATAAAAACATGCTTGCATGCAAACATGGAGTTATGCAATTCATTGTTGCATGCACACTATCGTTATCAACTCTCAAAAAGGCGGCAGCGGAAAGACCATGCTCTGCAAGCACCTTTCCGTTGAAGCTGTCCGCGCCGGTGACGGCCCGGTATTCTTGATCGATACTGACCCACAAAGCACTTTAACAGCATGGCATAGCAAGCGCGAAGCCGAGGAACCGGCACGGGTTGACTCGCCGTTTGACGAACTGGCAAGAGGATTGGAACTTATCCGTCAACATGGTGGCGCTTATTGCATCATCGATACAGCTTCCGGGCGGCTCGACGTTGCCGCCAAGCTTTTTAAACTCGCCGATCTTGTAATTTTTCCGGTGCAGCCAAGCGAAGACGATTTAACCGCCGCGCCGGTGACTGTCAAAAACATCAAGGAATGCGGAGTACCTTTCATCTTCACGCTAACGCGCGTGAAACCGCATACCCTGATAACCGCCCAAGCCGCCGCCATTCTGTCGAAGCATGGGCAGGTTGCCGAGACGTTTATTGCCGACCGGACCGGTTACAAATCGCCTTACGCCAAGAGACAGACAATCACCGAAGCCGAACCCAGCGGACCGGCAGCGCAGGAAATTGCCAACTTATGGCAGAACATAAAAGCATGTTTGCATGCAGGCATGCAAAAGGACGAGCCGGAGAAAAAAAGCCGATGCCTAAAGCTCTAGCCTTATCCGAAGATACCTTGAATTTGCCGGTTGAGCCGCCGCAAGCGGCGCGAACGAAAGCCGTATCCTTACCGAAGGAAAAAAACGTACCCTTGCAAATCCGGGTAAGGGCAGCCGAAGCCAAGGAAATCAAACGCGCGGCGCTCGATGCCGATCAAACTATAAGTGAGTTCATGCTTTCATGCTTTCATGCAAGCATGAAAGCATGATCCTGCTATGTCTTACGGCTTATCCCAAGACATACCGGCGTTCTGACGCGCGCGGCAGAGTCTGGCTCAATCGCAATTTCGCGCTGACTATGCTATATTCTTTCTATGAACAGCACGAACCTCAACGCCGAAGACATTATCGCGACGCTACGTGCCAACGAAGCGGTTTTGCGCGAACATGGCATCACGCATGCGGCGCTGTTCGGTTCGCGTGCGAGAGGCGATAACAGGCCCGACAGCGACATCGACATTCTCATCGATACCCAGCCTGACGCTGTTCACACCGTCTACGACTATGCGGGCATCAAGCTGCTGATTGAGGATTTGTTTCCCCTTCCTGCCGACGTTATCAACCGCGCTTATCTCAAGCCTTCGATCCGCCCGGTTGCAGAAGAGCATCTGATTTATGCCTTCTGAAGACACCCAGCAAGCGGCGCTGTTCGACATCCGCGACAACATACTGTTTGCGCAAGGCCTTGTCAGCGGCATGCCCTACGAAGCGTTCCGCGACAACAGGATTGTGTTTTATGCCGCGACGCGCTGCCTGGAGATCATATCCGAAGCGTCGCGGCGGCTCGGCCCCGAAATCCAAGGCCGCCAAGCGCACATTGCCTGGAGAAAAATCGCCGCCGCCGGAAACATTTACCGGCACAATTACGAAGACGTGCAGCAGAAGCTAGTCTGGAGCACCATTCACGACGATCTGCCTTCGCTGCTCTCCGCAGTTCAAACCGAAATCGCGCCTCAGTGACATTCGAAACGCCAGCCGCTACGCAGGATAGCCTTGTCCCGCAGCAGGCTATCTTGAGCTGTCCCGAGGATAGCCTCCAAGAGAGCGAAGGGCCAGCGACTTTCCAGAACGCTGGCCCCCGTGATTGTCATCACACTCGACGGTCATCGGCCGCCAGGCCTGTGCCGTGAGCTAAGCCTATGATGAAATCAGCGGCGGCGTCCATAGGTACGATCAAGCTGGAAATTCGCGCCGACGCTCAGATGTAGCCCAGCAGCAACGCCCCGTAATTAAATCCCGCAGTGATATCATACTCGTTTAAATAGCCTAGCGGGGTGCGGGGGCGGCAATGAGCCCCCGCCGCGCGGCGAAGCCGCGCAAACCAAATTTTGCTCGCCCTGCGTGAGCGGGGCGAGCGCCATATTGCATCACTTCGACATCAGTCCGCATTTGCAACGATTGTGACGGGCGACTGCCCTAAGAACCGCACCAAGCAGGCGCGGCGAAGCCGCGTCGCGCAAATTTTTCGGGATCATCCATTCCGGTTTTGCAATGGCGAGGCGTAAGCCGAGCCCGCGAAAATTCTATCCGCATGGGCAAGGAAGACGCCGCCGGAAATTGCCCCAGCACAACCCAAGCGAGACAGCAGGGCAGGGAGCACCGCCGCGAGCATTCAGTCTACGTGACAGTAAGTCGCTGTTACGGCGTCGAAATATTAACCATTTATTGGACGAATCTGAAGCGGAGTTTTATGGCTTTTCGGGTCGAAAAGCCGAGGCGCACGGCGCGGGGCACGTCACCATGGCTATTTATTCCTTCAACCACAATTCGTTCGGCAAGACAACCAACCGGGCAGGGGCCGCCAGGGCCATTCAAAGAATGCATCCCGTGACGAGGGCGATGGCCCGAGCGCGATCCTCCCGGTAATTTTCTCTTGCCTCAGGCACGGACATGCCGCGGGAGCGGATGAGATACAGGACAAGGTTGCGGATGGCGGCAAGTGCGCGTGCTCCTGAGCGGACGCGGCAGCGATCCTCGTTGAACGATACATCGCGCACGTAGTGGAGCCGGTTTTCTATGGCCCAATGTGTGCGGGACAGGTCCAGCAAGCGTTCGGGACCGGCCTCGGCGGCGGTCAGGCTGGTGACGATATAGGCGGTCTCCGTGCTGACTTTTCCGCTTATCTCGCGGATGCGTTCGACGCGCGCAACCTGGGCGGAGCCAGGCCATTCGAGATGGGGGACGACCTCGGCGCTAACCGCGATTTTGCGTATTTCCAGGCGGCCATGCCCTTTCTCAACTGTTTCTGCCGTCTTCAAATCAGGCGGCAGAACGGCGGGGCCGGAGGGGGGAAAGGTCGCCGAAGCTTTCGGCGATACTGGCTTTCAGTTCTGGCTGATTGTCCTTAACAACAAACAGATAATCGCCTTTGCCATCATCGATGGCCTGGCAGATTTCGCGCTGGCAAAACATCGCATCGCCGGTGATCACCGCCCCCTCCAGCGGTAAGTCCTTCAAGAACGCCAGCGCGGCGGTGATTTCGTTCTGGCCGGGCTCCACCACAATATCGCCGATGACCGCGGACAGCGCGGTGGCGAAAGCGGAGAGGACATGCAGCGCCTTGGCGTCGAGCCGGCGGCTGCCTTTCAGCGTCTTGCCGTCAATGGCAATATGTCCCGGCACGGTACCGCCACCGGCGAACCCGCCAAGAGCCATGGCCAAGGCATTGCCATCAAGCGATTGAAAAACATAGTGATAAGTGGCATGACACGGCGCACGCTCAATGCCGAACAGCGCTAGCGCCTCCGGTTTCAGCCGCCGCCCCCAGCGGAAAATAGCGCGCAGATCGTTGGCCCCAGCAAGCATCGCTGCAACCGCGATGGCAAGGATCGCCTGCAACGGAAACTGCCGTCCTTTGCGGCCCCGCCGGTCCGCGATTGAGCCAAGAACATCCCAAAGCGTTCGCACCATAAAGCCACCTCCAGTGTTGGTGGCTTTGCCAAAGAATCTGATTTGCCCGCCTTGTCACCCAGGATGGGGTGCGGTTCTTTAAATCACCCTGCAGGGGCCGCAGGGCCACGAACTCAGGTTAACGGTTATTCAACAATTGCGTGTTGTGTGATTCCATCGGGCTTTCTGATTCGGGAGCCCTCAAGATGGACGATTTCGGCCCTAAACCCCGCCTTCGCAGCCTGCTGGACCATTTTTCGGAGATCGATGACCCGCGCGAGGCGTGGCGGGTCGCTCATCCGCTGGCAGAGGTGCTTCTCCTCGTGGTCTGCGCCACCATCGCTTCCTGCGACGATTTCGACGATATTGCCGTCTGGGGCGAGAACCATTTGCCGTTCCTGCGCCGGTTCCTCCCCTACCACCACGGCATTCCGGGGCCGCGCTGGTTGAACATCCTCATGAACCGCATCGACCCGTACCTATTCTCGGCCTGCTTCATGAGCTGGGCGAGCGAACTTCGCCCGAATGCGCCCGATCTCATCGCCCTCGACGGCAAAACCTCGCGCCGGAGCCACGACCGTGCCGCGGGCAAGGCGGCGCTCCACCTCGTCTCCGCCTTCGCCACCCATGAAAAGCTCGTGCTTGGTCAGGAGGCTGTGGACACGAAATCCAACGAGATAACCGCGATCCCAGCCCTTCTCGAACGGCTGGCGGCATCGGGCGCCTTAGCGGGCGCGCTCGTGACCATCGACGCCATCGCCTGCAACCCAGCCATCGCCCAGGCCATCGTCGATCGCGGCGCCGATTATCTCCTGGCCGTGAAGGCCAACCAGCCAAGCCTTCTGTCTGAAATAGAACGCTTTTTCGACGACGCGGAGGAAGCTGCCGTGGACCGGCATACCGATGTGGACAAGGGGCATGGACGTATTGAGGAGCGGCGCTGCACGGTGAGTGCGGCTATCGATTGGATGGAGGGCGAACGCCGCTTTCCAGGCGAATACCGCTTTCCCAAGCTCGCCGCTATCGCCATGATCGAAACCAAGGTCGAAACCAAGGCAGGCACAAGAACCGAACGGCGTTTTTACATCGCCTCGCGAGCGATGACCGCGAAGGCGCTTGGCGAAGCCGTCCGCACCCATTGGCAGATCGAAAACGCGCTCCACTGGGTGCTCGACGTCACGTTCCGGGAGGATCTCGCCCGCGTCCGCAAGGGACACGGCGCCCAAAACATGGCCCTCGTACGCCACTTCGCCATCAACATCGTCCGCCAAGCCAAAGACAAGAAAAGCCTCAAACTCCGGCGAAAACTCGCCGGATGGGACCCCGATTATCTTCAAAGCCTCATCTCGCCCATCCCCGTTAACCTGGATTCGTGACCCTGGCAGGGGCCGCAGGTGACAACGCGGCCTACAACGCGCGGGAGAACGAAACGCGCCTTGAGAACGGTAACGCCCACGACTTTTCCGACGCTGCGCGCAACGTGGCCTACAACGCCCGCGAGGAAGTCACCTATGCGGTGCGGAGCCATGTCATCCCGCCGGAGCCCAAGGAAGCCGAGGCCTGGTTCCGCGAACAAGAGAAAGGCGACCGCAAGAATGCCCGCATGTCGGACCGTTTCATCGGGGCGCTGCCGCGCGAGCTGACGCCCGACCAGTGCATCGAGGCAGTCGAGAAGTTTTGCCGCGAGGTCACGCAGGACCGGGTGCCGTGGCACTTTGCGCTGCATGTGGAGTTGGATAAGAAGAACGAGCCGGACTGGAATCCGCACGCGCATATCAAGGCAGCCGCGCCGAGCACAACGGCCGGATCATCGAGGCCAACAAAGCACGCGAGCAAGTGACCAGGCCCGGCCAAAGGCCAGAAGCTCATCCCGCCCGCGAACCACTTCCTTTACATCCCGCGAAGCACGAAGAGCACGAACAACAGCGGCTGCGGGAAGCGCAAGGCCAAGACCGGCGCGCCATGTACAAGGAGCACAAACGCGACCGCGATGTGCTAAGAGAGGCACATACGGCCGAACTCAATCACCACAAAGCATGGGCCAAAGAGCTTTATGCCAGCGCGCTATCGAAGACCCCGCCCAGCGCGACAAGGCCGCCGAGGCGCTCAAGCTGGAGCAAAAAAACCTTTATGCCAAAACGGCAGCTGCTCGCGCCGCGGAATTGCGCGCGCAGAAAAACGAGGCGTGGGAGGCATTGAAAGAAAGCCAGGCCAAAGAACGCCTCGATCTTCGCGCAGCACACCGCGAGGAATATAGCGCGCTCACCAGGCAGCACGCCGCCGAAAGGCGCGGCACGCAGGAGCAGCAGCGTGCGCAAGAATTACAGCGCGACACGAACCGCATTGCCGCGCGCGCGTACGGCCACCAAGGCATGGCGAACCAGCAAAAGGCGGCGCTGCAAACCATGCGCCTCAAGCAGAATTCCCGGCAGGCTAGCCCCCAGGATAGCCAGGCCACGGCCCCGCAACATCCGGCCGAGGCGATGAGGGCCTTCATGAAGACGGCCGTTGCCGAACAAGACCGGCGCACCAAAATCCGCGCGGGCCTCAACGCCCTGCGCCAGAGCAACCAGCTTCACGCATCGACGCCCCAGCGCTTGCGCGCGCAGGCAGACCCGCCGCGCTCACCGGCGGAAGCCGCCCGCCGCATCCAGAACCAGCACCCCGACGCGCAGACACAGGCCCGGCAGGCGGCGCAAAGCGGCCGGACCTTGACCAGCGAAGAACGCGCCAATGCTTCGCCCGAACTGAGAGGCAAGCTCGACGCTCGCGACAAAGCCAGCCGTTCCTGGCATCGCGACAGCTTCTCCACCCAAAAGCAGAAGGGCAAAGACAAGGGTCGCAGCGGAGGTGGCCGGGGCCGGTAACAGACGCGTGGCACCGGCCGTCAACGCCACGCGTCGAACATTTCACAGGGCCAGATCACCCCACGCAAGCCAATCCACAGTTTGCCAATGTTCCCCGTCCACCTAAACCGGCCGCCGTCAATCATCGCCCCGCCTTCAAAACAAGCCCCCAGCTTGCCGATTCTCCACGCGCCCCTAAACCGGCGGTTACCAATCATCGCGCCACCTTCAAAGCAGCAGCGCGCGCGCAAACGCTGCCAGCGCCAAAGCCAACCCGCAAGAAAACCACCACAAGCGGCGGCAAGGGCTGCCCCTTCACGGCCAGCGCCATCGCCGAGGATTATCTCAGACTTTGCCGCGACCCCTTCAGCGATTTGCAACGTTGGTTGGATGAAGATAAAAAGACAGGTAACAAGATTCCTGCCACCTCCAGCCACGGACAACGCCATGACTCACACGCCGCACGAACCGCAACCACTCAACACGTTCTGCGCCAAACACTGCGTGAACTGTCAAGCCGGGTGGGTGAGATCGACAAAACTAGGGGCGACCGTGGTCATTTGTCTGATCGATCGAGAGCCGGTTCTCGCCAACATCACGGCCTGCAACAAGTTCAAACCGATCGAAATTTAGCAGACCACGCCCACGCAAGCGCCGAAGGGCATGATGCAGGACCCTGCGAAATTTCCGGCATTCACGGTTATTACGCCGCGCTGATGGCCGCCGCGCGCATCTCGCTATCGCCTCGCGACGCCGCCGCCCTTATTCGCAATCTCAAAAACCAGAAAATTATCGCCGTCCGCTCCGCCAAGGATCGCCTCCATGCCGCGCGCGCCGGTCGCCGCAAGCCAATACGCCCCGCGATCAAGCTGCCAGCCGCTCTTTCAGCCGCAGCTATTATATAAAAAAATTCTTGCTGTCCGCGCCGCAAAGGATAGATGGCGATCCTCATCACCGCGCAGTTTTGTGCGTCAAATTATCCCCGTTGAAATATCCCCGGTTTGCGCACGTTACAACCCGCCTTTAAGGTTGATTGTGGACAGCGCGTGCAACCCTGGATTAGGTTGTGTAGAGTAATTGCGCTTCCTTGCCGTCGGTAGGCACGCTCACAAAACGCATCATAGGGGCAATGATGCCATGACATCGTATGGGTCTTCCGGAATTTCTAGCACAGCGCATCCTTTGCATGACGATTGCGCGTCTGATTTTGAAGCTTCCGCTGATAATGGGGGCGGCAATGTCCTGCAACGCCAGGCTTCAGCCTATTTGGATGGGGAACTGCAAGGTGAAGAGCTTGCAGCATTCGAGGCCTTTCTCTCTGAAAATCCCGGATGGCAGCGTGTCATCGATACCATGCGGCGCATCGAGGAGGAACTTAAGGACTTAGGCGCGGACATTCTTTTAGAGCCGGTGCCTGATTTCTTGTTTGATGCCCTCGAGCGCCTGCCCCGCGAATAAAGCGCTTACCGCTTTGATGAAGGCTCAGGCCGGAGCCCGCGCCGTTCATGCAGAGCCGCTGCGGCTATTACGCCCTCAGCGGGGTCATCGCAGAATCTTCCCGAAAGAGCACGTTAAGACCTGTTGCATAAACCTGTTGGCGCGTAAGCGCAGGTTTCCACATCGCGGCTCCCCCCGCCAGAGCTCTTCCGGCGGGTTTGAGCTTTTCTATTAACCATACTTCAACCGCGTCCAGGTTGCATGCAAGTAATTGAATGCTGGTAGGAACCCTTCCAGCTTTGATATAATGCTATCATGAAACGACGCGAAAGCATCCCCAAGGCAACAAGGCCTGTAAGCCGCCTGCACGCGAAAAATCCTGCGGCCGCAGCCTGGCGGTCCAAACGGGCGAATACCTACGCCACCATTGAGGGCATGTCCCGCGATCCTAAAGCCGACCTCCTCATAAAAGAGATGGACGCCGAAAGCATTGATTACGCCGATCAGAGAAGACGGCTTATCGCCTACTTCAAAGCCCGCGACCTCCAAAAACCGCGGGGCCCGTGAGCTATCTTCGAACCGCCAGCGAACGCGCCGCATTCCGCCGGACTTTCTATCCGAACACCGAAACCTATGTAAACAAACTCGGCATACGCGATCCCGTTCTTCTCGAACAGACAGAGCGCGCCCTCACCGGCCGCCGCGCCGCAGAAGGCTTCCCGCGAAGTGCCACCTTCAAAAGTTACGCCGGCTTCAAAGCCATCCACCGGCACTTGTTTCAGGATATCTACAGCTGGGCCGGAAGAGAGCGCCGCTATACGACAGGCCGCGGCCCGACACCTTTCGCAGTCCCTCAGCATATTACGTCATGGATGAAACGGCAGTTTAAAGAACTCGCGCGTGAAGGCTACCTTGTCGGCCGCAGCAAAAAAGACTTTGCCGCCCTTGCTGCCAAATACGTGAACGAAATTAATGCCGGTCATCCCTTCATTGACGGCAATGGCCGCGCCCAACGTTTCTGGCTTGACATGCTCGCCGAAAACGCAGGTTTCGAATTCAACCTTAAACCAAGCGACGCAAAAAGTTGGAATGAAGCCTCGCGTATAGGCTTTGAACAAGCCGATCACACGCCAATGGCGCAACTAATTGAAAGCAGGCTTAAGACTTTGCAACGCCCCCAGAATCCCGTCCGGCGGAAAATTCCCGGCAGCAAGGGCCCTTCCTGAACACCCTGCTCAAAGCAACCTCTGCAAATTCAGTATGCAGATCAGAGTTTTCCGTTGCCGCTACGCCAATGAAAATGAAGCTCCTGCTGACGGCTTACCGCGCAGGCTTGCCGCTTGTCTCAAATCTATTTTTGCAACAGGTCTAATATATAAGTACTTGACTGTATTTTGCTCCGTGCAAAGCTATCCGCATTTCGTCCCCTCACACCATTTGGAGCACCTATGAACAATAACGGCCTGATCGCCATTCGCGACACCACTGTCGCCAGGGACGATGTCATTCTCGTCGAGCCTTTCGATCCGGCGCGCAGCAGCGGCATTCCCGATCCGCAGCGCTTTGCCGGGCGCGTTGTCCTCAGAGACGGCAGCAGTATGCTGACCGAGAAGAAGCCAGCGGAATTCGCCGCCGAAAACGGTTTCCGCTATCTCGGTAAGCCCGATCACATCGCCACCAATCCCGATATTACCTTCAGGGTGCAAGCCTTCAATTTGGTGGTGGCGCGCAAGAAAAATCCGGAATTCAAACCCGAACGCGATTTCTCCAGCCGTTTGATTTGGGGCAGGGGCGGGCCGAACGAAAGCAAGCTTTTGCAAAATGACAGGGCGACCGTCGAAGCCGTGGTTTTGCTTGGCCAGCAGGATCGCAAAGATCATCCAAACCCCGGCAAGGCTCCCGCGCCGCAGGCTAAGCCGAAATAAGTTTGCTAGAGAGAAGGTTTTCCTGTCCGCCATTTTGGGCGCGTCCGCCGCGCGCGGCGGCCGGGCTCTCGCAAGCCGAGCCCCGCAACATGGGGTAGAACCAACATTCGTGTCACCAGAGGCCAAATTGGCTGTGAGCTGCTTCTTGTAGGCAGTTCTCTGGATTTGGTGGGCAAAGGAATCGCTTCAGGTTCGCTGGAGTAACCGCGATACCGTCGCCGGATGGACGCCAAACAGACGTGCCGCATCGGCGGCGGTTTTCTTCCCTCCTTTTACAAGCTTCACGATTTCCTTTTGCTGTTGAAGCTTTAACTTTGGGCGCCGCCCACCGATCCGGCCTTCCTTGCGTGCAGCATCGATGCCGGCTTTGGTGCGTTGCCTCAGCATAGCGCGCTCGAACTCTGCGAACGCACCGACCATCTGCATCATCATCCGACCGGCGGGCGTCGTTGTGTCCACTGCCTCAGTGAGACTGCGAAAACCTGCTTTCCGCTCCTGAAGACGCTCCATAATTGTGAGCACATCGCGCAGCGATCGCGACAGACGATCGAGCTTCCAGACAACCACCACATCCCCTTTTCGGAGATGGTCCAGCAGTTTGTGAAGCTCGGGCCGGTCCCAGCGCCCGCCGGAGGCCTTCTCGCGATAGATATATTCACACCCTGCAGACTGAAGGGCAGCCGCCTGCATTTTAGTATCTTGTTCACTGGTGGAGATGCGCGCGTAACCTATCAGCATGGTTGCACAATTCTATTGCATTCATGTTTATAATTGCAATATATTTCTGCAATACGAAAACAGGCCATTTCAAGCAAAACACGAATACTTGCGCAAACGATCGTTTGCGCACGGCCACTTCTGGTGCAACCGATCGCTCGCGAGGCCTGCATGGATCAGATCGTACGTGACGACGCCAGGATGCCGGACGGCTGGATTTTGAACCCTACGGATCGTGCCGTCATCGCAGCTAAACATCATGCTGGCCGTTTACCGTTCGCGGTGCTGTTACTTTTCTATCGTGCCCACGGCCGTTTTCCCCGCCATGCTTTGGAAATTGAAACCAAGACGATCGCCGGCATCGCCAAACAGGTCGACGCGGCGATCGAGGCTTTCGACGTGCTTGATATGAGCGATCGAACGCTCAGGCGTCATCGCGCTGAAATCCGCACCCTGCTTGGCTTCCGCGAAGCCACGGTCGCCGATGGCGAGGTGCTCGCTGATTGGCTGCGTGATCACGCTGTCAAAATCAGCCGCGACATCTGAGGTGGCCCCGGTTGTTCGGACAGAATTTCCGCTTCGATAAGTGGAACGTCTGCCGGGGTTAAGCCGCCAAGCGGACTGGCGGCAAGCTGTGTGCTCCGTAGTAAGCTTGATCGGGCGTCATGCCGTCAAGGCTGGAGTGCGGGCGGGGGCGATTGTAAAGATCGAGATACCGTCTGATCGAGGCACGTGCGTCCGGAACGCTCCCGTAGGCGTGCAGATAGACCTCCTCGTACTTCACCGTCCGCCAGAGCCGCTCGACGAACACGTTGTCCCGCCAAGCGCCCTTTCCATCCATGCTGATCGCGATCTCATTCTTGCTGAGCACGCCGGTGAAGGCTGCACCCGTGAACTGGCTGCCCTGATCCGTGTTGAAGATCTCCGGCTTCCCGTGCCTGGCGAGTGCCTCCTCCAGCGCCGCGATGCAGAACGAGGCTTCCATCGTGATGGAGACCCGCCACGACAGCACACGCCGCGAGAACCAGTCGAGGACTGCGGCGAGATAGACGAAGCCCTTCGCCATGGGGATATACGTGATGTCCATCGCCCAGACCTGGTTCGGCCGCGCGATCTCCATGCCGCTCAGCAGATAGGGGTAGACCCTGTGCCCCGGCTCCGGCTTCGTCGTGCGCGGACGCCGGTACAGCGCCTCGATCCCCATGCGCCGCATCAGCGTCTTGATATGACGCCGGCCGGCTTTGCTCCCATTGGCAGCCAAAAGACGGCGCAACATCCGCGCTCCCGCGAAGGGGAACTCCAGATGCAGCCGGCCGATCTGGCGCATGAGTTCGAGATCGGCCGCCGGAACCGGGCGCGGCAGGTAATACACCGTGCTGCGCGCAAGGCCTGCAGCTTCGGCCTGTTTCGTGACGCTTAACGCATGACTGCGGTCGATCATCGCTTTGCGTTCAGCAATCCCGCCTTGCTGAGCGCGCCTTCTAAAAAATCGTTCTCCAGCGTCAGTTCGCCGATTTTCGCGTGCAGTGCCTTCACGTCGACGCTGGGGGACGCCGGTGCCGCGCTGCCACCGCCGCCGAAAACGTCCGGGGCACCGCCTTCGAGCTGCGCCTTCCAGGCCGTGATCTGGTTCGGATGAACGTCGAACTGATCCGCCAACTGTGCAATCGTCCGCTCGCCCTTGATCGCCGCCAACGCCACCTTTGCCTTGAAGGCCGGTGAGTGGTTCCGCCGTGGTCTTCTGCTCATTGCCGCTCCTGATTCGCGGGCACCAGCGTGCCCGTTGTCAGGCAGAAATTCCACCTACCGCACCGTCCGAAATTGTGGAGCCACTTCTGGTCGAACAATGGCGATCCCGAGCCACAAACGCCGCGCTTGCGCGGCTCTCGCTTCTCCGCCAAGATGCTTTCATTAGGATTTGAGCCAGCGATTAGGGGCGAATCGCATGCTGCAAGGGGCGAGCCGGGTTTTATTGGCTGCGTGGTTTCTGATCTTTGCCGGATGCGCTGCATCCGCTGGTAAACGGGTTGCACTCGTGATTGGAAACGGCGCCTATGCAAACGCACCAGTGCTGGCCAACCCGAAGAACGACGCCGAGGATGTCGCCGCAGCGCTTAAGCGATTAGGCTTCGAAGAGACGGCGCTGCAAGACCTCACAGTCCGCGACTTCGACCGGGCCATCGACGCCTTCGAAGCCGCCGCCAAAGACGCCGATGTGGCACTGTTCTTCTTCTCGGGCCACGGCGTGCAGATCGACAAGCGCGGATATCTTGCGCCGGTCGACCTCAAGGCCGAGACCGAGAGCGCCGCGCTGCGCGAGCTGGTCGCCATCCAAGAGGTGGTCTCTCGTATTGAGAATGCAGCCAAGGTGAGCGTGATCGTGCTCGACGCCTGCCGCGACAGCCCGTTGCAAGAGCGCATACGCCGGGTTTCGGCGGAGAAGAACAAGGGCCTCATCCCGGCCAAGGGTTTGCCGCCGCCCTCGGCGGTTGGCAGCAACACGCTCATTGTTTACGCTACCGTACCCGGCGAAACCGCAAGCGACGGTGCCGGACGCAATAGCCCCTTCACGGCTTCGCTGCTAAAGAACATCGAGACCCCTGGCCTCGATGTCGAGCTTATGTTCAAGTATGTGACAGCGGACGTTTTGGCTGCAACCCGCGGCAAGCAGCAGCCGGAGCGGCTGTCACGGCTGCAAACTGAGCTTATGCTGCTGCCGGGCAAGCCAGATGCCAATTATGCGGGCATTGCCAGGGCTCGGCTCGATGAGTTGAAGAAAGGGAATCTCGCGCTGGCTCTGCCGCAACCAAAGCCCGCGCCGCCCGCGATCCAATATGAGGACGCGGAACAGCGCCTCGTCCGCACCTTCTCGGATTACCCGAGCTGGGTCCATTCGGGCGTCATTTTGCCCCGTGGCCACACGGCGCTTTCCGGCAGCAATGACTTCGAGATGAAACTGTGGGACCTTGATTCGGGCCGCGAGTTGCGCAGCTTCACGGGCCATCAGGACCAAATTAATACGGTCGCCATTTCGCCTGATGGCCGCACGGCGTTGTCGGGCAGCAACGACAAGACGCTGATGCTGTGGGACATCGCATCGGGCCGTAAGCTTCGCAGCTTCACGGGCCATACGAACTATGTCACTTCGGTCGCCATTTCGCCCGATGGCCGCATGGCGCTTTCGGCAGGCGATACCACGTTGAGACTGTGGGATGTGTCGGAGTGGACGCAGCCGCAGGAGGCGCGCCGCTGATCCATGAATTATAAACGCGCTAATAGGCCGTGATCAGTCTATGAGGGACAAGTCGCGACTTTCATCGGGAACGAGCTCATTGGTGGGACATTTCGAAAAAATGCGTAACGAAACCATGTGGTCTAATTGTCCCACTTTTATGCTATCTCTTTGTTTTTGCTTTAGTCTGACAGCCCCTCCGGGATCGCCAATTAAACAAAAGACTTAAGCCAAAATCGCAGGAAGCGGAAAAGCCCAGGGGTGGCTGTAGGGGTAACGGCGGCGGCCGGCGGATTTGAGCCAGGGGGCCCAAAAAAGCGTGCCGTAGCCGGCGGAGATGGAGAAAGCTCACTGGCCAACGTAGTACCCTCGGCCTCTCATTATCATTGAGGCCGTTGAACCGCCATCACCAAGCTGGCATCTACGACGAACTACCCGGCCAAATCAGTCGCCCGCTGTTCAACGCTAAGGGTTGACCTCTATCGTCTTCCCGCGTCTAACCGGGAAATGAAGGCGCTTCACATGACGTTTATAAATGGGGTGCCTCCGTTATTCGCGGAGGCGCTCGAAAAACAAGGCTATACGACGCTGACCGAAGTGCAGGGCGCCGTCCTTGCGCCGGAAATCGGTGAGGCTGACCTCCTCGTTTCCGCGCAGACAGGATCGGGCAAAACCGTTGCTTTTGGGCTCGCCATGGCCTCGACCCTGCTCGGAGGAGAAGACCGCTTCCCAGCAAGCTCCGATCCACTGGCTATCGTGGTTGCGCCGACGCGCGAGTTGGCGGTCCAAGTGCGCCTTGAACTCGCATGGCTTTACGCGCCGTCCGGGGCCAAAATGGCGGCCTGCGTCGGGGGCATGGACATGCGCCAGGAACGCCGCGCACTTGCCGACGGCGCCCATATCGTCGTTGGAACGCCTGGGCGTCTTCGCGATCACATCACGCGGGGCTCGCTCGATATGTCGTCGGTGCGCGCATTGATTCTCGACGAGGCCGACGAAATGCTCGACCTCGGCTTCCGCGAGGACCTCGAGTTCATCTTGAGCGCGGCTCCGCCGGAGCGCCGCACCCTTATGTTCTCGGCGACGGTACCGAAACCGATCGCAACCCTTGCGAAGCGCTTTCAAAAGAACGCGATCCGGATATCCGCCAATCAAGAGACAAAGCAGCACGCGGATATCGATTATCGCTTGATTTCAGTGGCGGCGGCAGAACGGGAAAAAGCCGTTATCAACGTCCTGCGTTTCTTTGAGGTGGAAAGCACGCTGGTCTTTTGCGCGACGCGAGAAGGCGTGAAACATCTCGCAAGCCGTCTTGCCAACCGCGGGTTCACGCCCGTTGCGCTGTCGGGCGAACTCAGCCAATCGGAGCGGACGCGGGCGCTCCAGGCGATGCGGGACGGACGCGCACGGATTTGCGTTGCGACCGACATAGCTTCGCGCGGCATCGATTTGCCGAACCTCGATCTTGTAATCCACGCCGATTTGCCGAAGAACAGCGAAGCGCTTTTGCATCGAAGCGGCCGCACGGGCCGCGCAGGGCGCAGCGGTGTTAGCGTTATCGTCACGCCGCACAGCAAACGCCGGAGCATCGAAAGGCTTTTGACCCTTGCGGGCGTCAAAGCATCCTGGATGCCGGTTCCCAGCGCCGAGACCATCCTCCAGCGCGACCGGGAGCGGCTTCTGAACGACCCTGCGCTGACCGGCGAGCTGAGCGGCGAGGAGCTTAGCTTCGCCAAAGAATTGCTGGCCACGAGAACCCCGGAGCAAATCGCTGCCGCGTTCTTCCGGCAAAATCAGGTCAGCCGCCCGGCGCCCGAAGAGTGCGTGGATACCGGAGGAGATGTCAAAAGAGTTGAGACGCCGCGGAGCGATTTCGAGGGCGGCGTATGGTTCAAGCTCTCGGTCGGACGCAAACAACGCGCCGAGCCGCGATGGATTCTACCGCTTATCTGCAAGGCCGGCGGCGTCACCAAACGCGACATCGGCGCGATCAAGGTCTTCGAAACCGAGAGCAGGTTTGAGATTAGCGCGGAGTCCGCTCAAAGGTTTAGCCAGGCTCTCGCCAGAGCCGGAAGGCGGGAGGATTCGATCACGATCACGCGCGTGAACGGGCGACCGGAACAATTTGCTGACTGGTCGGAGACGCCCCAGACCGGCGCAAAGAAAGGGATGCGGAAGATGCCTAGATTACAGCGCAAAAAGAGGCCAAAATTCTCATCCAGCGCACAAAAAACCTAACAAACATGGCTGCTGACAAGGCTGTATTTTAATTTGGGACGATCGATCTTGCTTGGGCGCAAAGGGAGGCTGAAGTTGGGGATTGAGAAAGATAGTTATGTGAGAATGATATGGGAATGAAACCATCGCCGGCGGACTTGTGATTATTGTGTTGCGCCATTTCATGACCTGCGCGCCAGTCTGCACATGGCGTGTGCAGGCGAACTAGGAGTCGTCTGATGATCGAGCTTAGTGTTAATGGCCGGAAAGTGCAGAGCGGTTCAGATCCAAGCACGCCGCTGCTTTGGTTTCTCCGCGATGAACTCGGGTTGACCGGCACGAAGTTCGGTTGCGGAGCGGGCCTTTGCGGCGCTTGCACCATACATCTCAACGGACGCGCAGTACGCGGATGTCAGACGACACTCGCGGATGCAGCCGGGGCTGCGCTGACTACCATTGAAGGTTTGTCTCCCGATGGATCGCACCCAATTCAGCATGCTTGGCGGGCTCTGAACGTTCCGCAGTGCGGCTATTGCCAGGCAGGCCAGATCATGCAGGCCGCGGCTTTGTTGCGGGACACGCCGGACCCCACGGATAGCGAGATCGAATATGCCATGCTTGGCAATATCTGCCGGTGCGGCACCTACATGCGCATCCGCGCTGCCATCAAGCAAGCCGCTGCGATCATGAGACTCTCTGGAAAGGGAGCATCCCTATGAATGAGGACGGCTTCCACTTTCCAAAGATTCGCAATGTCAGCCGCCGTGCTTTTTTGTTGGGCGCAGCCGGTTCTCTGGTTGTCGCGGCCGGTCTCGGTTATGCAGGTTTGAGAAGGCGTTCGAAGTTCGGCGGCGAAAGCACGCCTCATGGCTTGCGCGACGATCCGAAAGTCTTTCTCGCTATCTCAGAAGATGGAACGGTTACACTGATCTGTCATCGCTCTGAGATGGGCCAAGGCATTAGGACTGGACTGGCACTCATTGCGGCGGACGAATTGGAGGCAGACTGGTCCCTGGTAAAGGTTACGCAAGCACCCGCAGACGAGGAAAAATTCGGCAATCAGGACACGGACGGCTCACGCTCCATGCGTCATCACTTTCTGGCTATGCGGCGTGCCGGAGCAGCTGCCCGCATGATGCTGGAAGAAGCCGCTGCCGCGCAATGGAGCGTTCCAGTCAGTGCCGTGAAGGCCAGCAACCACGAAGTCGTTCATCTCAAGTCCGGCCAGAAGCTCGGATTTGGCGCGCTCGCTAAGGCGGCACTTGCGCTTCCCGTTCCAGCGGATATCAAACTGAAGCACACAGACAACTTCCGCTATATCGGCAAGGAGGAGACAGAAATCGTAGACGGCTTCGATATCGCCACGGGCCGCGCCGTCTACGGGATCGATACACGCGTGGAGGACATGCTTTACGCTGTCGCGGTTAGGCCTCCGGTCTATGGCGGCAGGGTAAAATCCTATGACGCCTCGGAGGCGATGAAAGTCCCCGGGGTGGTGAAAGTTGCGGAGATCGATCCCGTTTCACCTCCTTCCGAGTATATGCCCGTAGGCGGAGTGGGGATCATAGCATCGAGCACATGGGCCGCGATCAAAGGCCGCGAAGCCCTCAAGATCGAGTGGGATGCCGGACCGAATGCCACCTATTCGTCGGAGAATTTCCGCGCTCAGCTGGAGGCGGCAGCTGAAAAGCCCGGCAAGATTGTCCGCGAAAACGGAGATGTTGATGCCGCCATGGCTGGGGCTGTGAGGCGTCAGCACGCGAATTATTACATACCGCATCTCGCGCAGGCGCCGATGGAGCCGCCGGCAGCCGTCGTGCTCATCAAAGATGGGAAATGCGAGGCCTGGGCTAGCGTGCAGTCGCCGCAGGCCGCTCGCGACCGGCTTGCCAAGCGTCTTGGGATGTCCCCGGAAAACGTAACCGTGCATGTCACTCTTCTCGGGGGTGGCTTCGGCCGCAAGTCGATACCGGATTTCGCCGTCGAAGCTGGCATTTTGAGCCAGGCGGTTGGTGGACGGCCGGTTAAACTGACTTGGACGCGCGATGACGATTTGCAGCACTCATACTATCACACGGTTTCCGCCGAGCGGCTGGAAGCCGGTCTCGATGCCGCCGGCATGCCTGTTGCCTGGCTGCATAGAAGCGTTGCGCCTTCCCTCGGCTCGACTTTCTCGACAGGCGCAAATCATGAAATTTCAGTCGAGCTTGGCATGGGCTTCGTGAATACGCCGTTTGCCCTTCCCAATGCCCGGTTTGAAAATCCGGAAGCGGAAGCACACACGCGCATTGGCTGGTTCCGCTCGGTCTCGAACATCCCGCACTGTTTTGCTGTCCAGTCCTTCGTTGCGGAACTCGCCGCTGCCGCGGGCCGGGATCAAAAGGATTACCTCCTTGAGCTTATCGGGCCGGCAAGGAGGATCAATCCGCGTTCGCTGGGAGATAACTGGAATTATGGCGAAGATCCTTCCATCTACGCCATCGATACAGGCAGGCTGCGGAACGTCATTGAAACGGCGGCATCTGCGATTGGCTGGGGCCGAGCCATGCCGAATGGGCATGGGCTTGGCATCGCGGCTCACTATAGCTTCCTGACCTATGTCGCCGTGGCTGTGGAAATTGCAGTTGGCGAAGGAGGCGCGCTCGCAATGCCGAAGGTGGACATCGCCATTGACTGCGGCCCAAGGGTAAACCCCGAGCGCATTCGCGCGCAAATGGAGGGCGCCTTCATAATGGGCCAAAGCCTCGCGATGCTCAGCGAAATCACGTTCAAAGACGGTGCCGTGCAGCAAGCCAACTTCGACACCTACAGGCTAGCTCGCATGGACCTGGCTCCGGCGGAAATCAATGTGCACTTTGTGGGAGGGGAGGATTGGAATGAGCCCCTTGGCGGAGTTGGCGAACCGGGACTGCCGCCAGTCGCGCCTGCCATATGCAACGCGATCTTCGCAGCCACAGGCGAGCGCATCAGGTCGCTTCCAATCGGGGATCAGCTGCGTGCGTAGCTGGACGCCTTGCGCTGCAAAAGGAGCAGCGCACAATAGCAAGAGCAGTATTCACTTAAATATGGAGCCGCGGCGCAGTGGCACCGCGGCGGACTGAAATGGCCTGGATTCAGGAAGCAAGAGATGGCGCTGCTTCCACAAAGATTTGCTTGAACGCAATCCAGAGCGGCAAAATGCGATCGTCGGGCCTGATGTGGCGGCAGAGAGCGCCGTGCCCCATTTCGGGGTCGCTATCGAGCGCCACGTGCCCAACCAGGAAGTGTTTGAACGCACCCAAGAGTTCGCCGTCCCAATGCTTTGCTTTCAAGATGGATTTGAATACCGCTTCGAGGCCGCCATCTTCATAAGCTGATAGGCTGATCGCCCGGGTCATTTTATCCAGGGAGTGCACCTTCTTGAGATAGGCCGAACCCATTGCTCCGAGCGCGCGTTTCCTCTCTTCCGCGATCGGCGTCAGGGCAAGAGCCCTCCGCATGAATTCTTCATGATGCAGTTTTTCACCGGGCGCAGCAACGCCGGGCCACGGAGATAGATTGTCCGTGTTCCGCTCTCCGCGATCAAGTTCTTGAAGGCGTTCATCATCCGGGTAGAGACTTAGCGCAATCTCCATATTCTCCCGGAACTGAGTTGAGAAATAGTAGTAAGCCCAAGCGACGTTGATCAATTCATCAGCGCTGAGGTTGCTCCATCTCAAATTGCAAATATCGTCAATGACCTTCTTATACGCGAATTGACCGGCCTTTTCATCGGTGGGTGCTTTAGATACTTGGCTTTTCATGGATTCTTCTCCCCTCTGGAGCTTCGTAGCGGTGCCGCCGGCCGGCTACATCAAACGCAAGAATGAAATTGAACCGAACCGGAATATAGCAACCGCTATATGCTGTACGCTGCTCATATGCTTAAGTCGATTGAATACCCTGGGCACGGTTTATAAAGAGCAAAATAAACCGAGTGCAGATCTTCAGTTATAATAACGACAACAATCTGGCCAACATTTAGGTTGTGTTATAATTGAGTGAATGTCCGTTTACTCCGTTTTATTAGAGTCTAAACGTGACACTTAAAAGAATATAGCTAAATTCGAGAGATAGTAGGAGGTGTATTCATCTGCGATGAAAGGCACCCTGCCATAATGTGTGCAGAAACAATTGCTGTCCATGCCGGCTTCGACAGCGTAGCTTATGTCACGGCTCACTGACTGGGCAAAGGATCGTACGATCGCATCCATCTGGTCCTGCCTCGCGGCGCATGCCGCGGTCTTCCGGCTTGCAGGCGTGTCGAGGCAGCGGTTGTCCAAAAATTAAGCGGCCTGTTTGAATGCAAGAAGGCGCTCGATCATCCCCTCACAAGCGGCATTCCCGAAAAGTGGCTGGTTCCACACTCCCGTTTATAACGACCTGCCTGAAGCGGAACTTCTCTCGCATGGCTTCCAGCCTGTCACACGCATTGAGTCCGGCCTCGATATTTTTACGATCCACAGTAACAGCCTCTTTGTATTCTTTCAGGGGCATCCGGAATACGATTCCGAGTCGCTCATTCTCGAATACATACGCGATGCGAGGCATTTTATTGAAGGAAATCGGGAGACCTACCCCGATGCCCCTGTTGGCTATTTCGATGGCGGCATCTTGGACAAGCTTGGAGAATGCCAGCTCCGGGCGGCCCGAACGAGAGACCCTGACTGCTTCACCGAAGTTACCCGGACGATACGGGGACAAAGCGTCCAGAACACATGGCGGTCTCCAGCTGAAAAGATTTACCCGGAACTGGCTCAACTACATCATTCAGGCAAAGCGCAAGCAGAAGCATCGCGAAGACGGCCTGACGGTGAACAGCCAGTCTTGCTCCATTACCTAGCGGAGCCGGCTATGAACTCCACAATAAAAAACTCGGCCCTCTTTCCAACGCCGGACGAGCGGCTTGGGCATGACGCTCAGCGGTAACGGCCGAAAACACGCAGCCATTTTTAAAGTACGCAGTCCTGTGCGTGAGAAGTGTTTTAGAACAATTGCTCAACGCTAAGTGGCGATACAACCTGTATACTGGTTTAGTTGCACTAGACGCGACCAACACCGTAAGTAATAATGCGTCTTTTCTCTACCTACTTTCCGGTTCATTAAGCGACGCAATAACCTGCACTATTGTCCGCCTACGTAATGATGTAGGTTCAATGCCTCTGTACAGACAATCGGCAATCAGACCAGTGTGCAATTACTTTCAGACGAAAACAATTCTTCCGGCTGGCCTAGCGCGCCGCCAAAATACCCTTACGGCTGCGAGGCCGCGTGCTGCTGCCTATGTAACCCTGATCTCAATTTTGGCTTCGACGCTTTTCATGGCTATGCCTGGCGTTCGCGAAGTCAGGGCCGCCGAAGCAAGTCAGCCCGAAGAGGCGCCTGCCGATCACGCGACGGCTAAGGCTGGGGCTCTCCGCATCGGCGACAAAGTTAACTTCTCCCTATACGAACGAATTGAGCGTCAAGAGGATAAGTGGTCCAGCCCGCAGCAACGCTTGCCCGACTTATCTCGAAGCTTTCTTCAGCGCTCTGAAGTGTCCGGTGAGCGTACCATCCAAGACGATGGCACCATCTCCTTGCCCTTCATTGGTCAGATCCCGGTTGCCGGGTTGACGAATTCAGAACTTGAGCAGGCAGTGGCAAAAGCTTTTGAGGCGGTCTTTCATAGGCCCGCCTTCGTGACAGTTCTGTCAGTGGAGCATAACCCGATTTACATCGTTGGACCGGTTAAAAACCCCGGCTCCTACAAATACACAGCCGACATGACGGCCTTGCATGCCATTGCGCTCGCTGGCGGCATAGAGCGCCCTCAACAGGATAGCTGGCAGGCTGTCGAAGCGATTCACGAGGAGGCGAAGATCGAAAGCGCGCGGACTAACGCCAGCCGGCTGCTGGCGCGTGTGGCGGTCTTGCGGGCTGAGCGCGATGAAAAGCCGGTCACGATCCCGCCGCGGCTTGCGCAAATTTTGGGAGAAGCGGAAGCTGAGGCGATAATCAGCGACGAAAAGGCATTGCGCAGTCTCGTCCTAACCACCCGTCAGACACGGGAAACGGGTCTCCGCGCCGCAATTGAGAGCGCAAAGAACGAAATCGAGATTGCGAACGACCGGATTACCCCCCTCGAAAACATTATAAAACTGCGCAACGATCGCCTGAAGGCAATGACATCGCTGAGCTCAACGGGCATCGCCAGCAGGGCGCAACTCGTTGAAGTACAGGCCACCTTGTTCGATGTCGAGAGCCGGAAGGAGGAGGCCTTGGCGAGCCTCGCTGTAGCAAAGCAGAAGCTTCAACAAGCCGAGCAGGAATCAGCTCAATTTCAGCTCCAAAATAAGACCCAGACAGAGAATGAGATCGCTGCCGCGAGCAGGGAAGTAATCGACAACATAGCATCTATAGATAGCGGCAAAGAGACATTAAGAACGGTGAAGTCTAGCTTAGCAAACCGAATGAAATCACAGAAAACAGATTACACTTTAGAAGTACTAAGAAAAACATCGGACGGCACGAAACTCATTCAAGCGAATGACCTTACTGAGCTTGAGCCCGGAGACCTCGTCCGCGTCAAGCCACCTCCTGCAGAAACGCCGGCCCAAACTGAGTAATGCCGGGCCTCCGTACGGTTGAACCCATTGTCCCCTTTTCCAGGCTGCAACGAGTAGTTCCGCATGTCAACAGTGATGAGTACCCGCACTATTGCCGCGCTAATTCCATGCCGCAATGAGGAGCGTGGCATTAGCGCAGTGATACAGGCATTTCCGCGCGCGCAATTGTTGCGTCATGGATTTTTACTGGACGTTGTCGTGATCGATAACGCTTCCACGGATAGGACGGCTGAGTTGGCTCGCGAGCACGGAGCTCGCGTCGTGCATGAGCCCAGGCGCGGCAAAGGCAATGCAATGCGGCGCGCTTTCCATGAGATCGGCAATGCAGATTTTGTGGTCATGCTCGATGGAGACGACACCTATCTTGCAGGAGAGATCATGCGGCTGGTTGAGCTTATTGACTCCGGCTTTTGCGATGCAGTCGTCGGTTCGCGTCTTGGCGGCCGGATTCTTGATGGTTCGATGCCGCTTACGAACCGCGCCGGAAACTGGTTATTTTCGCATATTGTGCGCGCGCTTTACCGGGTGAATGTAACCGATGTGCTGACCGGCTATTTTGCCTGGCGCTCGGATGTACTGGTCGCTTTGCGCGACCACATCCGATCGCAAGGATTCACGATTGAAATGGAGATGATCACTAAGATGGCGCGCATGGGTTACGATGTGTATTCGGTGCCGATCACGTACCGCCAACGGGCAGGCGGATCTCATCTGCGGCCGTTTTCAGATGGTGCGCGCATCCTTGTAGAGTGCTTCCGCAACATCGCTTGGCGGCCGCAAGTGCCGGCACGGCTTTCAGCCGCATCGCTTATTGATCCTGCCGCAACCGCGAACAAAACCGCCATATAAATGGTTTGCCCGTTCATGTCTGAAATTTACGCAAAAAGCCGTTTGTGCCCTGAGCTTCCCGCATCGCCCTTAGCCGGAAGAAACTTTCCTCCTGCGCCTTTGCGGATCGCAATGGTTGCGGCGCGGTGCTTTCCTTTCATGGGGGGGATCGAATCGCATATTCACGAGGTCGCACCGCGGCTGGCTGCATTGGGACATGATCTAACGCTTCTCACGACCGATCCTGTGGGGAACCTTCCACGCGAGGAGGCGTTCTCAGGGGCTCGAGTTGTAAGAGTACGCGCTTGGCCATCCAAAGCGGAATACTATCTGGCGCCGGCTATTTACAGCAAGATCGTCAAAGGCAACTTCGATCTGGTGCACATTCAGGGCTACCACAATTTAGTGCCGCCAGTCGCCATGCTTGCCGCCATCCGTAAGCGGGTTCCGTTTGTCCTAACATTTCACAGCGGCGGGCATTCCTCCCGCTTGAGGAATGCGATGCGAAAATTCCAGTGGAAGGCTTTGGCCCCGCTCGTCCGCCAAGCTCGGGCGCTGATCGGTGTATCCGAGTTCGAGGCGGACTTTTTCAGTGAGAAAATGGGGGTTCCTCGAAGTAAGTTCATGGTCGTCCCTAACGGTGCGCAGTTACCTGAGGTTTCACCTTCCCGGAACGTGCCAAAAAGCGGCCGCCTTATCGTCTCCATTGGGCGCCTTGAACGTTACAAGGGCCACCATAAGGCGATCGAGGCTGTAAACATATTGCGCCAGAGTTTTCCCGATGTGCGCCTTCGTATTTTGGGAGGCGGCCCTTACGAGCCGGAACTACGCCAGCTTGTTAATAGGCTCGGTCTGGGGCCGCTCGTCACAATTGGAAGCATCCCGCCCGTTGAGCGCCAGGGCTTGGCAAATCTCCTGTCAGAGGCAGACCTCGTAGTCCTGTTAAGCGAATACGAGGCACATCCTATCGCCATTCTGGAGGCGCTCTCTCTAGGCCGCAAGGTATTGACGAGTGACACCTCCGGCTTTCGCGAGCTGGCGGAGAGGAGCCTCATCCGTACTGTCCCTCTGAAATCTTCCCCGGCCGGAATTGCTGCGGCGATGGTAGAAGCACTTGAGGCGCCGCCCTCGCCGGTTAAATTCACCCTTCCGAATTGGGATGACTGCGCCCGCAAACTCGACTCGATTTATCGCACCATCGCAGCGCCGGCACTGTGAGCAGCTGGCATGGCTGTACTGGTTAGAACCCCAAAGATGAACACGCGGAAAGGGCTGAGCGTCAGAGCATTCAGATTCGCAAGCTTGATGCTCGGCTTAGATGATTGCTCTCTGACGGCGAGCCCCCAGGCTCCTTCATCGGGGCTTGGCTGGATAGGCCCTGTTAGCCTTGCAGTTGCTGCGGGGCTATTGCTTATCGCTCAAGCGCAGTTAGCGGGAATGTACGGCACCCCAGGCAGGCAGGCTCTTTACGCGTTGGGGGTCGTGCTCATGGCCTTTCCGGTATCGCTTCGCGTCGCCTGGCCGGGCGTTTCGAGAAGCGAACTGCTCCTCTCGGTTAGCATCTTGGGCATAGGACTTTATGGTATAAAAATCCTACATAGCCCGCTGCATTTCGCGATGTTCGACGAATTCTTGCATTGGGTTTCTGCCCAAAACGTAATGGAGAGCGATCACCTGTTTATACCGAATGCGCTTCTCCCAATAAGCCCCCTCTACCCAGGTCTGGAGATCCTAACAACCGCTTTGACGAATTTGTCGGGGCTTTCGATTTTCGCTGCCGGCGTGCTTGTTATAGGCATAGCCCGCGTCGCTTTTCTTTACGCTCTTTTTGTTATCGCAGAGTTGCTGACGGGATCGTCCCGAGTGGCTGCCCTTGCCTGCGTTGTATTCATGGCAAACTCGAATTTCGCCGGATTTCAAGCGCTGTTCGCCTACGAGAGCCTCGCTTTCATCGCAATGACGCTTGCATTCCTCGCCGCACTGCGCCTGATTCACGAAGAGCGGCATTCAGGATTCTATTTGTTCGTAGGCGCTGCTTTCGCGGGCGCCACAGTGGTCACCCATCACCTAGCATCGTACTTCTGCGCTGGAGCCCTTACCAGTCTCGCTGCTTTGTGCTTCCTGCAGGCAGGGTTTGCGAGGCGAACCATTCTTGCCGCGGTGCTTGCCGCGATCGCAGTGACTGGCGATTTGGCGTGGTGGGATTCTACGGGAGGCGCAGGTTCGGGTTATTTGGGGCCGTTCATCAAAAGCGGTTTTGAGGAGCTCTTAGCTTTAATAACTTCCAAAAGCGCTCGCGTGCCATTTTCATCCGCTGAAGGCGGTCTTCAATTGCCGCTTTGGCAAAAGTGGACCGGCTTGGCGGGCTTCCTCTTAACTTGCCTCGGACTCGCCACTGGATTCTTCCGGTCTCTCAATGCCGCTGGCGGCCGAATAAGCATATCCGGATCACGCATCCCATTTTCCTGGCGAAATAGCGGCTTGGTTTTCTTCACATTGCTAACGCTCGCATTCCCAGTGAGCGTTCTGCTGCGATTCACGCAATCCGGCTGGGAAATCGGAAACCGCATGAGCACGTTCGTATCGCTCGGCGTGTGCATCGTGGTGGCCATCGCAATTGCCGGACTTTGGCAAGGAGCATCGCGGAGCAGGCTACGCGCAACATTGATAGCGGTGAGCCTGACAATCATGGTTGTAGGCGGCGTTGGACTTGCCTGGGGACTTAGTACAATCAACCACCCTTACCGGGTAGGAGCCGATGCACAATCCATAGAGCCTATGGGGATCGGGGCCGCAACGTGGTCACGAAAATGGCTTGGTCCCGGCCAGCGGTTTGCGGCAGACCGCATCAATCAAATTCTTCTGGCGACTTACGGGCGGCAAATCCCAACCACAACGCAGCAGGACGGGTTTGACATTTCAGGAGTTGTTTTCGCGAGTGGCGTCTGGGAAGACGAACTAGGAATTATCAAAAATGACCGCATAGACTACTTAATGGTAGACCTCCGTCTCTCGCAAGCGCTGCCTATTCTCGGCGTGTATTTTGAGCCAGGCGAAGATTCTGGCATCCATGCGATCCCTCCGGAACCAACCGCCCTTTTGAAGTTCAACAAGATCAAAGGTATTAGCCGGCCATTCGATAACGGTGCAGCCATCGTTTACGATGTGAGGTATTTGCATGCGGCCCATTAGCATGGAAAGATTATCTCTCTTTTCCGCGGCGCTGCTTTTGGGACTTATAGCCGCAGCGGTGCATAGCCCGGCCTTACGCGCGTTCTTGGCGCTCCCTCTCGTCTTCTACATTCCTGGCCACATGATACTGCGTTTATTTCCATGCTATTACAGGATGGGGCTTGAAGGTGCGCTCTACGCCTTTGGAGTAAGCATTGCTGTCGTCATGTTTGGCGGCTTTCTATTGCACGCGATAGGGCAAATGACGCCCCTCGGATGGGCCTTGCTACTTTGCTCCATCTCTGCGGTTTCATTTGGAGCTTCCGAATGGCGCACAAACGCCGCCAGCTCACTGAATTTTTTCACCATCCCCAAGATTACGCCCCGGCAGGCTCTAATGCTTGCCTGTGCGGCGGTGTTGGCATCCGCCGCAGTCCTTTACGAACGGGAAGCCGAGATCGCTTACTCAGAGTTCAAATACACGGAATTGTGGATGGTACCTCAAGATGCCAGTAACCCGAACGCCCTTACAATCGGAATAGCAAACCACGAGGGCAAACCGGCCTCATATGAAGTCGAACTTATGGAGGACGGCCAAATCGCGGGAGCGTTGCGTTCGATCCTCTTGCAGCCGGGAGAAAACTGGACTTCGGCGTTCAACGCAAGCTTGAGAGCGGACCGCATTCAGAGAGTAGAAGCGTGGCTCTACAAAGACCAAGACCACAGCACGGTATATCGCAGAGTTTGGGCAGACATCGGCCCTTCTTAAACGGGAACTGGACGGATGCGTATCTTAATGCTTGCCCAATTTTATCCACCCGTTATTGGCGGCGAGGAGCGGCATGTCCGCAACTTGAGCATCGATCTTGTCCGCCGCGGTCATGAGGTTACAGTTGTAACGACTGGACAGCCTGGTGGGCAGGCTGCGCAGTTCGAAGACGGTGTCAAGATTTATAGACTTCGCGGGACGGTTCAAAGAACCTCCGTGCTTTTCTGGAGTGGCGAACACCGCCAAGTCCCGCCTTTTCCAGATCCCGAGCTTCTTCTTGGACTTCACCAAATCGTCCGCCGCGAAAAACCAGATGTGGTGCATGCCCACAATTGGATGGTCCATTCATATTTGCCGCTGAAACGGTTATATGGGGCACCGCTAATTCTCACCTTGCATGACTTCAGCTTAGTTTGCGCCAAGAAAAGCGCGCTGCGCCAAGGTGCATTGTGCAGCGGCCCCGCAGTAAGCAAGTGTCTTGTTTGCGCCACGCAGCATTATGGGGTTTTCAAGGGGAGCATTACTGCGATTGGAAACTGGGCGTCGTGCGCTTTGGAGAAGAAACGGGTAGACGCATTCATCGCAGTGAGCAAAGCAGTCGCGGAAGGCAACCACCTGGCAAAGCTCGGTGTCCCATTTGCGGTGATTCCTAACTTTGTTCCCGACAATGTTGCGGCTCTTGGACCGGACGGAGACGGCGCCGCCGCCAGCCTTCCGGACACCGGCTATATTCTTTTTGTTGGAGACCTCAGCCAGAACAAAGGCATATCCGTACTGCTTGAAGCCTACGCAGCCTTGCAAAATGCCCCACCGCTCGTGCTCATCGGCCGCCGTTGCGCCACCACACCGGCCGCCCTTCCCCCAGGCGTCTCAATGTACCATGATTGGCCCCACAATGCGATTTTGCACGCTTGGAGCCGCTGCCTTTTCGGAATACTGCCTTCGATATGCCCGGACGCTTGCCCCACCGTGATCATGGAAGCCATGGCCAGCGGTAAGGCAGTCGTAGCGACGGACATTGGTGGAAGCCCAGATCTTGTCGATCACGGTTACACCGGATTGCTTGCAGTGCCCGGCAGCGCACAGTCGCTGGCATCGGCGATGCGTGAGCTCATCGGAGATCCGGGGCTTCGGCAAAATATGGGCTCCGCAGCCTTGACGAAAGTTGAGGCGCATAAAGCGAAAGCGGTCGTTTCGCGAATCGAGCATCTTTACAAACAGCTTCTCTCACCCTGTGCCAAGTCTGTCTTCGAGGAGGCGCAGAATGCGGCCTGACACCACGAAGGCACCCGCGGACGAACTTTCCATCATCATCTGCACTCACACACTCGAACGCTGGCAAGACTTGTGCGAATCGATCGACTCGGCCCGGGCGCAAGAACCGCCGGCCAAGGAAATCATTCTCGTCTGCGATCATAATACCGAGCTCGAGAACAGGGCGAAAGCTGCCTTTCCTGATGTCGCGGTGCTTGCAAATCGAGAGCAAGAGGGGCTCTCGGGAGCACGGAACACCGGTATCGCAGCGGCCAGCGGAGAGATTGTTGCTTTTCTGGACGATGACGCAAGAGCAGAGAAAAATTGGGCAGGGCACCTGTTATCTGAGTTTCAAAACTCGGGTGTCGCCGGAGTCGTTACAACGATTGAACCATCTTGGGTAGGCCGGCGGCCATCTTGGTTTCCAAGCGAATTCTTGTGGGTCGTTGGGTGTTCCTATCGAGGAATGCCCAAGCAGAAACAAAGAGTCCGCAACGTCCTGGGAGCTTCCTGTGCTTTTCGCCGCTATCTCTTCCAACAGGCGGGGGGCTTCAACCATCGCCTCGGCCGCACGAAAAGCAAAGTGCCACTAGGCTCGGAAGAAACCGAATTTTGTATACGGGCGCAGCAGCTCATCAGCGACGCCGCGTTTGTTTGGCTCCCTGAGGCGGTTGCTTATCACAACGTTCCGGCCAAGCGGCTCACCTGGAATTATTTCACGTTGCGCTGCTACGCCGAAGGGCTCTCCAAAGCCTACTTGACCGGACTTGTCGGACCGAAAAGCGGGCTTTCAACGGAACGGAGCTATGCCCTGCTCACGCTGCCCGCGGGCGTGGCCAGGGGAATTGGAGATGCTGCTCTGCGTTTCGATGTGAGCGGCTTGGGGCGGGCGGCAGCCATACTATGGGGGTTAGCCTGTGCCTGCGCGGGCTACGCAAGGGGCCGGCTCGAGACGTTCGCCGGGGACCGAAGCGAGCGCAAACAGCAGAACAGCCGGGGACCAAAGTTGAAACATGAAAAGACTTAGAGGTGAGTTTATTTTCGCTGCAGCCGCTGCTGTAGCAGGAGGCTAGCACCATGCTAATCAGGCAGCTTTGGCCGGTAAAACAGTTGGGAATTCTGGGGCTACGCTCGCTCTCTCGCGCAAACATGTGGCCTGCTCTCACCACGTTGTCCGGCAGCTCCCTTCGCGTTCTGATGTATCACCGCGTTTGCGACCCAGAAGCTCCAGGCTTTTTTGGCATGAAGTCGGTTGTGAGCGCGCGGCCGAGGGACTTTGCCGCGCAGATGAATTATCTATGTAAGAATTATAATCTGGTTTCACTTGAGGAATGTCTGGCTTGGACCTACGAGGCCCAGCCGCTGCCTCCCAGGGCTTTGCTTATTACCTTCGACGACGGTTACCGGGACAATCTCACCCACGCTCTGCCGATACTTGCGGCTCGAAAGATTCCGTTCGTACTGTTTGCCGCCACTGGCTACCTGGATGACGAACGCGTCTTCTTCTGGGATTGGGTTGCAGAGGCCTTCCGGCACAGCGCTGTTAAATCTGCGAAACTTCCAAAGCTCGGAAACCGCAGTTGGGACGCAGGAAACTACGAGGCAGTCGCGGGGGAGTGGGTGCTAGCGGTCGCTCCGCTCGACGAAAGCTCTCGCTCAACCGCGATCGCCGAATTGTCTCAAATCCTTAAGTACGAGGTATTTCACCGGCCCCCCGCCGGCACCCACCTCAGCTGGTCCGATCTCGAAGAAATGATTCGCAATGGGTGCACGATTGGGGCGCACACGGTGTCGCACCAGATGATGGTGGGGCTGGAGCTGGAGAAGGCAGCACAAGAAGTCGCGTTCTCCAAGTCTAGTTTGGAGAGAAAGCTCGGAGTTCCGGTTCTAAGCTTTGCGTTCCCATACGGCCGCAAAACAGATTATGACACCGCTTATTTATCTGTTTTGAGGCAGTCGGGTATCAAGATCGCTTTCCGTAGTACGGGTGCTATTAACTTTGCAAGCGGCGCTCGCCGCAACCCGTTGGAGATCCGTCGTGGCGGAGTCGGTCTGTGCAGCCGTCTCGAAGATGTTGCTGCGCAAGCAGCCGGGGCATCGCGCCTCTGGGACCACTGATGAAGTACGTGTGAACTGGAGCGTTTTGATGGAGGCATTGCTCACAGAGAAAGTGCCCGCCAGCTTAGCGGCGTTGCGGTTAGCGCTAAAGCCGCATATCGCTTTATTGAATAATGCCGTTTCAGTCGCGGGCGGGATGGTTGTGAACTCCGCTCTTGGTTTTGCTTATTGGTGGATCGCGGCGCGTTTCTTTTCTCTTGAAACAGCCGGGCTGACCGCCGCCACTGTCTCCATAACGAGCCTCATCGGGTTGTCCGGGCAACTCGGCCTTGGGACGATCCTCATTAGTAAAGCCTTTTCTTTTGGCAAAAAGCAGGCTGGCTTAATCTCGGCGGCCTTAATCGTATCTTCTGGTATGGCGATCCTGCTTGGAATTGCATTCTTAGTAATCGCTTGGTTCACCTCTCTTGGCTTAGGCGGCATAACCGGATCCCGCGCAGGTATCGCTCTCTTTGTGCTTGGATGCGGCACCAGCTGCCTCATCGTTATGCTAAACAGCGCATTCATCGGGCTTTTGCGCAGCACATTCGCAATGGCGCAAGAGACTGCCCTTTCGTTTTGCAAGCTCGCACTTCTTGCCCTTGTCGCGGTTAAGTGGGGTTCGACTGCAAATGAAGTGATCGTTTTCGCAACTTGGATTGGGGCGCAGGCGATTTCAGCCCTTATTTTCGCTGCGGCTTTGTGGAAGCTCACCCGCGAGAGCGTCCCTGTTCCTCATTTTGGAGTAGTTCGCGGTTTTATGCGCGTATCGCTTTCGCACCATTTGCTCGATCTTGTGATTCAGACCCCCATCCTCATTATGCCATTTCTGGTGACGGCGGCGCTGTCACCAGCGGTCAACGCTGCCTTCAACTCAGCTTGGACAATGTTGCGTATTACGATTGTGCTGCCGGCAGCGCTCTCAACGATTATATTTGCGATTGGAGATAAGGACAGGAACGCCTACGCATCGCGGCTACGCTTTTCCCTGCTTCTGTTGATTGTGAGCGGAGCAGGAGTTGTGATCTGCTTGACATCGCTCGCAGATTTCATCCTCGGCATCTTCAACCCGGAATATCCGGCCATTGCAGCAAATAGCCTTCGCGTTCTAAGTATCACATTTATAGCTGTTTCGGTATCAAGCCTTTACCTCACTATCCAGCGGTTGAACGGACAGATGATCCGAGCCACTTACGTTTTTGCAGCTGGCGGTTTTGCCGGACTCGTCTTCGCGTGTATTGGTGCACAGTTCTACGGATTATTAGGCCTGTGCTTGGGCTGGACATTTGCGGTGACCTTACAGGCAAGCTACGCGGCAAAGCTTGTCCTTCAGGAGGCGTGGGGCGCGCGACGCCAAGCGCGCGGAGTTACCCAGCATGTTGAAGCTCCCGGTGAGGAATGCGGCGTCCCAGAAGTATAAAATAGAAATAGCCGTTTAAAACCCTCCCTAAGGCTTTGGCCCTAGTATGCTTTCAGTCAAAAGGGCATGTCGATGTTAGTCAGGGCTATCCGGTTTGTTATTAGATCGCTTTGGGTTCGCCTGGATCCCTTTGGATATGCGCGCCGGATAGGCGTGCGATTAGGAGAGGGTTGCTACCTCTTCGGAATTACAAGCGATACATTTGGCTCAGAGCCCTATTTGGTGAAGATAGGAAACAAATGCGTGATCGCACATGGGGTGGACTTTATCACGCATGATGGTGGCGTTTGGCAGTTTAGAGAAACCTATCCGGATATTGACGTCTTCGATCCCATTATCATAGGGGACAATGTTTTTGTCGGAGCGCATTCTGTGTTCCTCCCGGGAACTGTGATTGGAAACAACTGCATTATTGGCGCTGGATCCGTACTTCGGGGAAGATTTGCACCCTTCACTTTAATTGCAGGCAATCCTGCACGCCCTGTCGGGACTGTAGAAGGCTACTGGGAAAAGCTGAAGGATAAAACCGTTCCAGCATTTTTTCTTAAGCCTCATGAGAAACGGGCTTATCTCCTAGACCGCTTTGCCTCAATTCTTAAGACGCCTACAGGGGTACGCGCCCCGAGCCAAACGCAGTGCGGAAATGAAGCTACCCGGGCGACGGAGGTCCGGGCCGGTAAGCTGAAATGACAACTCACGGGCTCATAGCTCCAAGTTGTTTTTGGGCGACCCGTTCTTTCACATCAACTGGCTCGAAGCCGGAAAGTCTTCGAACATGCGCAAGAAATCCATGTCCTTTTGGGGTTTACTCAAATCTGACCTCGACCGCTATCGCTGCGTCGAAGGACGGTCTTATCTGGTAGCCTTTGTTATGGCTCCAGGTACGTTGGCCTCCGCAAGCTATCGGCTTGGGCAGCTTATATGGAATTTAAGAGGTCCTGCCTGGCTAATACTGCCATTGAAGGCGCTACACGTTTTCCTAGACAGGGCCGTTCAGGTGGTCACCGGCATCGCGATTGCTCCCACGGCACGGATTGGCCCAGGCCTCTATATTGGGCACTTCAGCGGGATTTTTGTTGGAGCAGACGTAGAAATAGGCAGCAATTGCGATCTGCATCAAGGAGTGACGATCGGCGTCAGCGTCCACGGAGACAAGCTTGGAACCCCCCGATTAGGGGATCGAGTTTATGTAGCGCCTGGTGCGAAAATATTTGGGCGGGTAGTGATAGGGGACGATGCAATAATAGGCGCAAACTCCGTCGTCACGGCATCTTTGCAACCAAGAGCGGTTGCGATTGGTATTCCGGGGAGGGTGATCTCTTATCAGGGAAGTTTTGATTATATCAAATACCACGGAGTTGAAGCGGATCCGGAAAGATGCACAAGTCTCAAAATGCGCAGTTATAAGTTGGCATCGCTTCGGTTAGACGCCGCTTCCGATAGCATTCTCACCTAGCAAATCTCACACTGTTCTACAAATGTCATCAAAAATGATAAATTTTCTGATCGTCCGATGCTTTACCGCCTCTTAGAGTACGTTTATTTAGCAGCTTACCAGAAACGGCTAGCCAAAATGATCTGTTCACTCAAGATTATGTACGAGCTTTGCATTAGAGGTAGTGCTATGATCATTGGATGGCGGGAAAGTGCTATAGCGGGTCTTTCGGTTTGCGCTGCTTTAGTTCTTTTGCTCGTACCTTTGGAGCTGCGGGGAAATCCGGCAAACGCGGTTCCAACTAAATTCGTAGCCACAGAAGGCACACATTTCGTTCTCGACGGGAAACCTTTATACGTCGCGGGCGTCAACAATCATTACCTTACATTCGGGTCGCCTTCAGAAGTTTTACGCGTGCTCGACGATGCCGCCGCCATGAAGTCTAACGTCGTTCGCACATTTCTGCAGCCAGTGATTGGCTCGCCTCAGGGTGACAATCCGAAAACGATTTGGGACTGGCGGCAAAGGGCCTACTCAAGCGCTTTGGGCGTACACGGGAACTACATGGTCTATTGGGACACGTCCCGGAACGCAATGGGCATTAATGAGGGTCCCAACGGCTTGCAAAAGCTGGACTTCTTGGTTAAAGAGGCCCGCAACAGAGATCTCAAGCTGATCATTGCGCTAGTCGACTTCTGGGCATGGACTGGCGGTGCACAGCAAATGCGTGCGTGGTACGGGAGCGAAGACAAGTTCACATTTTTCTTTCAGGACCCGCGCACAAAAGAAGATTACAAAACTCTGGTGCGCACAATATTGCTGCGCAGAAACACTCTAACCGGGGTCCTTTATAAGGATGACCCAACCATATTCGCGTGGGACCTCATTAATGAGGGAAACGCAATTCCACAAGAACTTCGTTTGAGCTGGACCCGGGAGATGTCCGCCTTTGTGAAATCGATAGATAGCAACCATATGGTGACATCCGGCCACGCGAATGTGGACACGTTAGTGGATATAGACATTCCCACGATCGATTTTGCCACCTGGCACGGATATCCGCTCTATTACAAATGGACGGTCGACGACATGGATAAGCGGATAACACAGTATTGCGGCATCGCCGCGCGGGTAGGAAAGCCGGTTATTTTAGAAGAATTCGGTTATGCCCGGTCCAATCCGGACGTAGCCGACGCTTACCGCCAGTGGATCACTTCAATCTATCGAAACCCAGATTGCGCCGGCTGGGTTGTCTGGCGGTTGGTTTCGCTTCAGGACGATCTGCGCTTTCCCAGGGATGGACTGGAACAGTTCGATATTCACCGGGATGTGGGCCCCCTATGGCCTGTGCTCAGGGATGGAGCGCAGCAGATGCTTCAGAAAGGCGAAGCTAATGAAAAAAAATAGCGAAAATCAGCAATAGAGCCGCATGCGTCACGGTAAGCAGCTCTAGGCGCTGTGGCCGCCAGTGGAGCATTGGCGGCTTGCACTGGGTGCGATGGCGCCGGTTCCTTTCCCAACTTTCGTGGATGATTCATCCGCAAACTGGCAGTAAGCGTCGGCTGATGGAGATGCCTTGCCGAATTCGAAAGGCTCCCCTATTTTGCCAAGTGCATAGGCCGGCGCTTACCTGCTTCGTGAAAGCCCCATCATGACAAGGCGCTCCTCCCAAGCCAATGCATGACCGACGATGGCCTTCAAATCGTTGAGGCGAGGAAGCCAGGAAAGCGCCTTGCGGATCTTGGCGCTGGAAGCAACCACCGTTGGGGGATCGCCGGGACGCCGCTGAGAGAACTGTACGTTAAGTTTCCGGCCAGAGACATCCTGTACCGCATGAAGTACTTCGAGTACCGAATACCCGTGTTCGTAGCCACAATTAAATATTTCGGACGATCCTTCCTTGCGCAGGTAATCAAGCGCTGAAACATGCGCCTGCGCTAGGTCGGTAACATGAATATAGTCTCGTACACAGGTTCCGTCCCTCGTCGGATAATCTGTGCCAAAAACTGCAATATCCCGATGCTTAGAAAGAGCTGCCTGGCAAGCGACTTTGATTAGATGAGTGGCTTTGGGGGTTGATTGCCCCGTACGGCCGAGAGGATCCGCTCCGGCCACGTTGAAATATCGTAAAATAACGTAGCGAGGCCCGCCCGCAACCGAGGTATCGGACAGCATGCGCTCCGTCATCATCTTGGAGACGCCGTATGGCGACATCGGCCGAAGCTCATTTGCTTCGGTCAGCGGCGTATCGCTTACTCCTCCGTACACTGCAGCCGTCGATGAGAAGATAAAGTTCTTCACATTTTCTTCGGCCGCGGCCTCGATCAGTGTCCTCGAATTGGCGGTATTATTCCGATAGTACTCAAGCGGATGACGTACGGAATCTGGGACAACCGTCGATGCTGCAAGATGAATGATTGTGTCAACAGCATCCCTGCGGATTATGCGAGTAACCAGTTCTTTGTCACCGATGTCGCCTAAGACAAATGTTGCTGAGTCCGGCACCGCATTTGATGAACCGGTCGATAAGTTGTCGAGGACGATAACCTTTTCTCCGCTTTCAAGCAGTGCCAAAGCGCAGTGGCTACCTACGTAACCGGCACCCCCCGTTACAAGAACAGACATGTACAGCCCGTATAATAATTTGAACGCAGCAACAATCTATATCGGAAGCATAAGAGAAAGTCGATTATAGATAGGTACGTTGGTGTATTGTTACTTGTTCAAAATAATCAAGTTGTAAGTGTAAGATAAATGTTTACAATTAGCGTGTTCTTACGCCCCAAGGAAATTAATAAAGTGCAGACACTCGTTGTAACTAAATTGGCACTCGCTTTGGTTCAAGTTCTCTTAACGCACGCCGATACCTCATATGTTTTAGTTATTGTTGGAGTTTGCGACATTTGGTGCTTGCTGTTTATCGAAAAATCATCGAGCTGCGTTATAAACTACCACTGGCGATGACTATCGAGTTTAAGGCTTTAGCGATGTTGCAGGCTTGCAGCGAAAAGGTCCGATGCCGGCAGATAGAGGTGGATGATCTCGATTCCATAAGCAGTCTCCTGGTCAAAGGGTTCCCCTTGACCAATAAGTCCTTATGGGCGGAAGCTTTTGGGCGGCTACAAGATCGTCCTGTCCCAGATGGCTTTCCCAGGTTTGGATATATGCTTCAGAGCAGGGGCGCTGCAGTCGGGGTGGTGCTGGTGATCAGCACCGTGATTAAGCGAAACCTGTGTTGTTCTGTCCGCTGCAGCGTTTCCAGCTGGTATGTTGATCCCCCATACCGCAACCTGGCGTCGCTGCTCGTTTTGCGGGCGATCAGGCATCAACCTGCGACCTATATAAATACTTCACCCGCTCCCAACACGTTGCCTACCATTGAGGCTCAAGGATTTAGCCGATTCACCTCCGGCACCTTTGCCGCTGTTCCCGCTCTAACGCCGCACGTTGGGACGGCGAGGATAAGAGAATTCGATCGGACCCAAGATTATAAGGCGCATCTGCCCGCCGAAGATATCGCTCTGCTGGCCGACCATGAGAGGTATGGGTGCCTTTGCCTGGTCTGTGAAACGCCGCAATGCTCCTACCCGCTAATCCTGAGGCGCCGGCGTGTAAAGACGGGACTTGTACCGGCAGCGCAGTTGCTCTACTGCCCCTCGCTGGGCGCGCTTCAGAAGGCCGCCGGTCCACTTGGGCGTTACCTTCTACGCAAGGGATTGCCCTTACTGCTTATTGGCTCAGATGGGCCTCTTCCTTTGATTGGCAGATATTTGCCGGAAAAAGGACTGCCTATGTATTACAGAGGAGAAAAGCCATGTATCGTTGATTTGGCCTATACGGAGTTAGCAGTTTTTGGATGGTGAACTTCTACATGACTTATACTTCCAAAAGCGATTTTCGCACAAAAGACGGCGCTCCGTCAAAGTAAGGGTAACTCCGGACAAGCATTTAATCGCACGTACAAAAATGCTAGATCATTTTTACCTCCATATAAATTCTATCTCTGGCTAAAGCTTGCCCGCTCTCCACCAATGCTGCAAAATATCTTAGTCAACAACGGGGGTAAGCCTTTATGTCTCACAAGGCAGTGATATTAGAAAATATCAAGAGAGTGGCAATAGAGCAGAGTTGTTCGCTTGCACCTCTTTCGGATGATCTCGCACTTGAGGAAAGTGGCCTGGATTCGCTCTGCTGGGCAATAATAATGGCCCGCCTCGAAAGTTGCCTTGGCTTCGATCCATTCACCTCGGACGGTGACGTATATTTCCCCGTCACCCTTGGCGATTTTATCAAGGCCTACGAACATAAGGCTTTCGAACATGCAGACAGGTAGAGACCGCTCCCTTTGGACCATGATTTGCGCGGGCGGTCCGAAAGAGCAGTTTCTCCAAAATCCTGGCGCGAAGGTACCGCTGTCCGGCTTGCACAGCGGTTCTGCGATCAGAGGCAGCATTCGAGAGCTGCGAGAGCAATCCGTTGCCGTCGCAACCTCCGATCAACTCGCTGCTGCGCTTGCTCTGATCCAACTGGACGGTGTCGTCAAACGGCTTGTTCTGTGCCCTCACGGCCTTTCTGCTGAAAGCATTCTTGAAGCAGCCGCGACTGCGGAGGCTGCGGCGATCGTCACTGACCGGGAAGATCTCATTTCCGGTGAGGGGCGCTTTTTGATATTGCGCTGCGGCACCAGCCTTGAGAAAGCGGATTTCAGGTGCAATCCGTCCTGCGATACGCAATGGGTTCTTTTCACGTCGGGGACGACTGGCCGCCCCAAGATGGCGGTCCACAGTCTTTCTGGGCTTATTGGCGCCATCAAGCCCGATCAAGGCTATGATCCCGCATCAATCTGGGCTACCTTCTACGACATTCGCCGCTATGGCGGGCTTCAGATATTTTTGCGCGCGATGCTAGGCAAGCGCTCGTTTCTGTTATCGAGCGCGGATGAGAGTGTAGGCGATCACCTCAACCGGCTTGCCAAATACCGCGCTACGCATATTTCGGGAACGCCGTCCCACTGGCGCCGCGTTCTCATGAGTTCTGCGTCGCACAAGATCGCTCCGGACTATATCCGCCTATCGGGCGAGATTGCCGATCAAGGCGTTCTCGATGGCCTGCATGCGCTCTACCCGAAAGCGAAGATCGTCCACGCCTACGCTTCCACCGAGGCGGGTGTGGGATTTGAAGTGCATGATGGTCAAGAAGGCTTTCCTGCGAGCTTGATGGAGAACTCGGGCGGCGCCGTTGAATTGAAAGCCGAGGACGGAACTTTACGCATCCGTTCCAACCGGAAGGCCCTTTGCTACCTCGGAGCCTCAAATCCCAAAATTGGAACTGACGATGGCTTCGTCGATACGGGCGATCTCGTCGAGTTTCGCGGAAACCGCTACTACTTCACAGGCCGCAGGGACGGAGTCATCAACGTCGGAGGCCAGAAAGTCCATCCGGAGGAAGTCGAAGCGATTATCAATCGCCATCCTCGAGTGCGGATGTCTTTGGTCCGCGCGAAAAAAAGCCCGGTTCTCGGGGCGATCGTTGTCGCGGATGTCGTGCCGAAGGAAGCTGAAGCGGGATATAACGGCAGCGCGATGGCCGGAGATTTTGAGGAAGAAATCCGCGCCTTTTGCGTTCAGCAGCTTCCGCGTCACAAGGTGCCAGGTCTGATCCGTTCGGTTTCCTCGTTGCAGATAACCCCTAGTGGAAAGGTCGATCGCCGCAATGCTTAATGTAATTGTGACAGGCGGGAGCCGGGGGCTTGGGCTTGCAACGGCGAAGCTACTGGGGGAGTCGGGTTATCGCGTCATTGCTGCCGCGCGGAGCGAAGGCAATCAACTCCCAGCCGCTATGGAGGAGATAGAAGCGAAAAAGACTGGGGCATTATGCTTCGCTCCGATCGATCTTAGCAACATTGATGATATTCCGGATTTCGTCACCGCCATACGAAGGGAATATGGAGAAATCTACGGTCTGGTGAATAACGCCGGCTTGGGCACGCATGGCGTCTTGGCCAATATGTACAATTCTCAAATCAAAGAGCTTGTGCAACTCAATACGCTTGCGCCGATCATCCTGAGCAAGTTCGTTGTGCGATCCATGCTAACGTCCGGCAACGGACGCATCGTTAACATCGCGTCGATTGTGAGTTCAACCGGGTTTAGCGGCTTGTCTGTCTATGCCGCGACCAAGGCGGCGATGATCGGGTTCACCCGCTCTCTCGCCCGCGAAGTGGGCCGCCTTGGCATCACGGTGAATGCCATAGCGCCCGGCTTCATCGAAACTGAGATGACGCAAAGCCTGAGTGAAGCAGACAAAAAACGGGTTGCGAACCGGAGCGCACTGCACAGGCTGGCGGAGCCGAAGGATGTCGCGGAGGCTATCAAGTTTCTTATGGGCGAGAGCGGGCGCAACATCACCGGCACCGTCCTCACGGTCGACGCCGGCAGTACGGCCTGATCTCTCACACCAAGCGCCGGCAGTTTTGATCGCTTCGGGTGTCGTCCCCGCGGAGGCGGGGACCCAGTCCCATATGTGATTGGAGTTGCTAGTTTCTATTGTCTAGATTACTGGATTCCCGCTTTCGCGGGAATGACACTCAAGAGAGGCGGGCGCGAACGCCGTTGGTATCAGAGCTTCAGCCGCCCGGCCGCGATATCCTCATAGAGCGCTTCTTCGAGCTTCACGAATTCCCCGCGCCCGTGATCGTTCAGGTAGAGTTCGTCTTCAATGCTTTTCGGGTCGAACCCTTGCGCGGCATAGCTCGACTTCTGGGGCCTGAATGTTGAGGTTAGCTGAAGCGTCCCGATGAACCTCAGGAAAAGCGGCTGCGCGTAGCGTGGCAGACGCCGGTCTAGATGATCCTTGAATTTTGCAAGATCGAAAGATCCGTCGACTGAGAGCGCTGCTGCACCGGCCCGGCCTGCCGCGTTCGGCACAGTCACGCCATAAACCATCGCTTCGCTGACGCCAGGGCAGGCGGCTATCGCATGCATCACTTCCGCCGCGGACACGTTCTCGCCCTTCCAGCGGAACGTATCGCCGATGCGGTCCACGAAGTAGAAAAAGCCCGCTTCGTTCTTTCTCATGAGATCGCCGGACCGGAACCAGGCATCGCCTTTTTTTACGACGTCACACAGGATCTTCTTATCGCTGTCCCGGGCATTCGTGTAGCCCTCAAACGCCGTTGGACCGGAACCGGCTTCCTGCGCAATCCGGAAGATCGCCTCGCCAGGCTCATTTGAAGCAGCCTGAATGCACAAGCCCTCATCGTTACGGACTGGCTGCAAAGCATCCGCATCCATTTTTATAAGCTTGATCGGAAAGCGATGTGCCAGGAACGGAGGGATGCGCCCGAGCGCACCGGGCTCTTCATCCATATTGTAGAGCGAGAAGTTCGCTTCCGTAGCAGCGAAGAATTCCAGGATGTGCGGGATCTGGAACCTTGATTTGAACTCTGGCCAAATGTCGCCGCCAAGCCCATTGCCGCAACAAAGGCGCAGACCATGCAGGTGTTCGTCGGGAGATTCAGGCGCCTTCAGCAGGTACCGGCAAAGCTCGCCGATATATTGAAATACGGTGCACTCGTTTTCTCGAATGTCTTTCCAGAAACTGCTTGCTGAGAATTTCTCTTTGACAAATACCGATCCTCCCCCGAGGAGCAGAGCGCCCGTCGCAGTCACTCCCCCGATTGAATGATAAAAAGGCAAGCAATTATAGAGGCGGTCGTCTGGTTGGGTGTCCATCATGCCTGCGAACCAGTTGCACCAGGCAAGGATGCGGTGGTGGCTGATCTTGGCGGCTTTGGGTAAGCCTGTCGTACCGGAGGTGTAAATGTAGAGCGCCTGATCCGCGATTGTCACCAAGCGGCGCTCGCGATCTTCAAGTGGCTTCCCGGAAAATCTGCCAACGCATGTATCGATGCGAAAAAAGCCGGGATATTGTTCGCCGTGAACCCAAACTTTGGGTTTCAGTTTGCTATCTGGCAAAGCCGCCTCGATTGCAGAGGCTAAGCAATCAGCCACGATCAGATGCTGCACACCGGCGGCGTCGATGCAATGTGCGAGCGAAGCGCCCACGAGATTCGTATTGAGCAATGCGGCCACGCATCCCATTCGCACGACCCCGAGCCAGATGGCCAGATATTCGGGCCGGTTCGGCATCATGAGCCCTACAACTGTCCCAGGGGCGAGATCTTGCTCCAGGATCCAGCGGCTATAGCGATTTGCCCGTTTGGATAAGTCGTAATACGTGAAAGACTCCCGATGGGATATCAGGGCCACCCGCTCCCCGAACTGGGCCGCGAGTTCCTCAATGACAACAGGAAAAGTCCGCTCCGGGTGCTTTGGCAGCGGTGCGGTCCTCTGCAGTGCACGAATCCAAGCGCTTTGTCCCAGCTCAAAGGGCCGATGCTTGCCAGACAGCGCTCCGAATGCGTTCCCTCGATCGAGCAGGACCCCATTAGTCATCCCATGAACCTTTTTCGTGCTGTTTGTCTGTGGCTAAACAAGAACTCATACTTACGCCACGGGCATTTAAGAATATATTTCAACTTGCGGCTACCCGGCGCAAACTTGGCAAAAACGTAAAAGCCGGATGTAGGAGCAAGGGCCTTTCTGTGTTCAATGCATTCGCGCGGCGAGGTTACCCAGGATCCAAATCGTCCCGCCGGCCATGAACAGAGCGATTAAGAGCCAATGCCGGGCAATTACAGACCAGTGGACAAGTGCAAAAGGTGTAATGGTTAGAGCAAGCGCGAGAGCGTACCCCCAAATGTACGAACCGAGCTCTCGCCGGTAATCTGCTTGCTTTTTCCTCTGCTCCGATCTGAGCCCAGCCCGTTGTCTCCGCATCCGCTCCCGCACAGCGCCAAAAAAGGCAACTGTCAGTGGCAGCCCAAGAAGGCCAAGCGCACCGAGAAGGATTGCTGGCAAGCGCCTTTTGCGGACTGCTGCGGCTTGTAAATGGATCGCGTGCCGGACGGCCCCAGTTCCAATCATAACGATGCAATCATCTACGACATCGGTCCGGATGGAAAAAGCGCTTCCGGCTGGGGTCATCCAAGGTGCCACAAGCAGGGAGCCGAAATCGCCCAGGCCATCGGCGCGGGCATAAACGTCGCTAGCCGCTGAACAGCATATCCAGAATATCCTCTGCTGAGGAACGAAAACGCCGCGGATCTGATCCATGTCTGGCGCTTACCTTCTTCCTTTTCTATATTTCTTGCGCTGCCCGCCGTCTGCTATCATGAGACCGGCACAAAACGGACGAAGAGCCGCAAGGCGAAGGGGCGGCGATGGCAGACGAAGAAAGGTTCGAGCGATGGGAGCCAATCGACGGTTTGGCGCGGAAGATGTTTCTCGACGCCATGCTCGACGACCGGGAAGGCTTCCGGCTCATTCTAAAACCGCTGGACCCCAAGATGAGGGAGCTTCGAATCCTCTTCGACGCACCGCTTTGCTATCGCGGTACGCAAGAGAAATATCTGCTCCGCACGATCTACGAGGGTAATAGCATTTATCCCTGGCCGATCTTCATCGTGCGCAATTCCCGTTATGTGAGATGGTTTTACGCCCAAGCCACCGAGTCCATCGACAAGGATGGGCACCATTACCACATCGCCGCAATGGATCAGATCGTCGATGTGCTGTCGGCGCGCCCGCCGATCCTTTCCTGGCTGCATGACGCATAATCAGCCGGCTTGCCGTCATTGCGAGCGAAGCGAAGCAATCCAGGGATAAGTTACTGATGCTGCTGTGGATCGCCACGGCGGCAGGAGCCGCCTCGCGATGACGGATGAGCGGATTCAAAATCCTGCGTCAGCGCGGCTCGATTGAGAAATAGGAAGAAAGCTCGCCGAAAAGCTTGGCGCTTCGCCCTGCCTGGGAGATCTCGTCCGCGTCCCCCAGCGGGGAGCCGTGAGTGCCGTCCCCAAGCGCCTCAAGGGCCCTCTCCTCGATCGACTCGACAAGAGCGATGAGGCAAGACTCCACCTCGTCCAAACTGTGCTCGAGCATCAATGAGCGGGAGGCTGGGTTAACGCACTCCGTAGCCGCCTGACGATGTTGCGTGACACTCCTAAGCACAGAAATTAAATCCCGGCAGACCTCCGCATTAATCCCGGGGGTTCCGAGCGCGGCGCGGTGCAGCCGCGAGATCGAGCGAAGCAGCCTGCGCGATTCCAGGCTGCGGTTGCGTTCGGTATAGGCGCGCAGAAAGCGCCGCCCTTTCTCCGTCGACTGGAGGGCGTCCTCGATAGCGCAGTAATCCGCCTCCGCGATGGAGGTCATTGAAGGGGTCGTCATGCGCGCCGCCGCTTTGTGAGAACCATAAGCAACAGCTATCACCTAAACCTTTACAAACGTTTGCTGGCACGGACGTGCGCGCGCCCGGTCATCTAATTGCCATGAATGGCCCTTCGACTGCCCCGCGACCAACCCACGTAGTGTCATTCCCGCGAAAGCGGGAATCCAGTAATCGGGACGGAAAAGATTGGTGACATCAATCGTAAAGGGACGTGTTTACTGGGTCCCCGCCTGCGCGGGGACGGCAAAGGGAGCGGTCAAGGTTTTCGGCTCTAGGTATTAATGAAGGCTTTTCCGGCTATCCAATGCTCGACCGCAACGCAGTTTCAGAAAGTCATCCCGCTTGCCGGATCGTTCCGGAAGGCGAAACTGCGCGCGCCGTCGTCTCGGGCGATTGGACGCTCGCGGTGCTGGACAGGGTGAACGAAGCGCTCGAAAGCTCGGGCGCAATGCCGCAACGGGGGCACGTCCGGGAGATCGACCTTGCCGGCTTGCAAAGGCTGGACACCGCCGGGGCACTTGCGCTCGTAAACTTTCGGGGCGCCGGAAACGCGGCCGAGTTCATCAATGTGCACGCCGGGCACCGTATCCTGCTTGAGGAGGTGGCCCGAGCCGCATCGGCTGGCGGGGATGGCGTGGCGCGGGGCAAGCCCTTGGCCGATTTCATCGGAGGCTTCGTCATCGCCCTCAGCGGTATCGGCCGCGACGCGATCAGCCTGACCATATTTCTGGGCGAGACCGCCGCCGCTTTGAGCAGGGTTATTGCGCGGCCATCCAAATTCCGCGGCACCTCCTTTGTTCATCAGATCCAGATGACGGGTCTCACAGCGGTGCCGATCGTCGCGCTGGTCTGCTTCTTGCTCGGCGGCGTTATCATGCAGCAGGCCGCGCGCCAGCTCCGCTATTTCGGCGCAGAGGCGATGTCTATCGACATGCTTGGCGTTTTGACGCTGCGTGAGGTCGGTGTCATGCTCGCCGCTGTGATGGTCGCCGGCCGTTCCGCCTCGGCATTCACGGCTCAAATCGGCACCATGAAAATGCGCGAGGAGATCGATGCCATGCGCACGCTCGGCATCGATCCCATGGAGACGCTGGTCCTGCCCCGTATCTTGGCGCTGATCGTGGCCTTGCCGCTCCTCGTGTTCCTCGCCGACATCATGTGCCTTGCGGGCGGCGCGCTGATGGCGAAGCTCACTATGGCGCTCGATCCGCCGATTTTCTTGCAGAGGCTGAATTCAGCCGTCAGCGCCAAACACTTCTATGTGGGACTGATCAAGGCCCCGTTCGCGGCGCTTGTGATCGGACTGGTCGGCTGCCTGGAGGGTATGAGGGTCGAGGGCAGCGCCGAGTCCCTTGGCACGCAGGTAACTGCAGCCGTGGTGAAAGCCATTTTCCTCGTGCTGGTTCTCGACGGCCTCTTCGCGATTTTTCTCTCCGCAAGCGGGTTTTAGCGATGCAGCTTGCGCCAGACCCAGAACCGGGCAGCCTCGCGAAGGACAGCGCAGGCGATTACGCGATCAGGCTGCGCGGCCTGACCAAGCGTTTCGGCGCTCAGCTCATCTTCGAGAACTTGAACCTCGATGTGCGCCACGGTGAAATCCTCGGCATCGCCGGCGGATCGGGCACTGGCAAGTCGGTGCTCCTGCGTACCGTGCTAGGGCTTATGCACTACGAGGCGGGAAGCATCGAGATTTTCGGCAAAAATCTGGCCGCACTCAAGGGAGAGGAACGCGCTGGCATCGAACGCCGCTGGGGCGTGCTGTTTCAGGATGGCGCGCTGTTCTCCTCGCTTACGGTGCTGCAGAACATCCAGGTTCCCATGCGCGAGCATCTGAAGCTGCCGCAAAAGACCATGGATGAGCTTGCCCGCCTCAAGCTCGCAATGGCCGGGCTTCCGGCGAACGCGGCTCACAAGTTTCCCTCGGAGCTGTCGGGCGGGATGCGCAAGCGCGCGGGGCTGGCCCGCGCCCTAGCCCTCGATCCGGATATCGTGTTCCTGGACGAGCCGACCTCCGGGCTCGATCCAATTGGCGCCGCGGGCTTCGACCGGCTCATCCGCAACTTGCAGCAAACGTTGGGGCTCACGGTCTATATGATCACGCACGACCTCGACAGCATTTTTGCCGTATGCAGCCGTGTGGCCGTGCTCGCGGACAGGCATATTGTGCGCGAGGGTGCGCCCAGGGAGCTTGTGCAGGATCCGGGGCACCCTTGGGTGCGGGACTATTTCTGCGGTGAACGCGGACGGCTCATTGCAAGGACGGCGTAGGACATGGAAACCAGGGCTAACTATCTTATTATCGGCGTATTCGTATTGGGCGTCCTGGGCATGCTCCTGGGCTTCATCTATTGGATGGGCAACGACGCGTCGGGCCCGCAAGGCAAAAACTATTACGTCCTCTTCGAAGGCTCCGTCCAGGGCTTGACCGAAGCCTCGCCCGTGCTTTTTAACGGCATCCGGTTCGGCGCCGTGCGCTCCATCGAGCTCGTCCCCGAAGATTCAAGGAAAGTGCGCGCGCTCATATCCGTCCGCGGCGACACTCCGGTCCGCACCAATTCCAGAGCCCGAATTGCGCAGCAGGGCCTCGCAGGCTGGGTTGCCATGGAAATCACACCCGGCACCCCCAATGCGCCCATGCTTGAGGCCAAGGCAAACGAGAAGTACCCGGTGATTTTAGCCGATCCTGGTTCCGCCGGCCTTCTCTCGGGCGTTTCGGATGCTGCAGGCCAAGCGAGTGCGTTGCTGGTGCGGCTTAATGGGCTGGTAGCCAATAACGAGGACTCCCTGCACAATACGCTATCCAACGTCGAAGCGCTCACGGCCACGCTCGCAGAGCGCAAGGAGGACGCCGCCGCCTTCGTGCAGGACCTCAGATCGCTGACGGAGAGACTCGACAAGATGTCCGTCAAGATCGATGCCGCCGTCGACCGCGTCGCCGGTGACCGCCCCGATGCCGTTGTGACGCAGGTGCAACAGGCGGCAATATCTTTTCGTCAGCTTACCGATAAGCTCGACAAGTCTGTTGGTGACAAGTCTGCCGAGCTCACCGCGCAAGCGGACCGCTCGCTTCGGGAGTTCGAGCTTTTAATGAAGGATAGCAGGCGCTTAGCCGACAGCCTCGATCGGGTAGTGCGAAAGTTCGAAAACAGTCCCACCGGATTTTTGCTCGGCGGCCAGCAATCGCCAAAATACTAGCGCTATGTGGATTCGGCGCTAAGTATTTGCCGGTGGAACCCGAATTTGATACCCATGAGGCTGGGCATACCTGGGGTGATTGATGCAACTGACGCGAGCGGCAGCCGCTTTGGCGATTGTAGGTATGCTCTGCGGCTGCTCCGGTTTGGTGGGCGGCTCCGCACCGGCGACTTATGATTTGCAAGCGCCCGCCCCCGGGCAAACGCACGGTTCGCGCAGCGTGCAGCTGATGGTCGCGGCGCCCGTTGCGGTCAAGACCATCGACACCGATGAAATCCTCGTAAAGGGCGAGAACGGCCGCGTCGCCTATTATTCCGGCATGGCCTGGGGCGACCGGCTGCCGCGATTGTTTCAGGCAAGGCTCGTTGAGACACTGGCGAACTCGGGTGCATTCCGGGCAGTGCTGACGAACCAGGACAGCGTTTCGGGCGACCTCTCGCTAGCAATCGAGATCCGTGACTTCCAGGTGGAAACAGCCTCCTCCGGCGCCGAAGCCGTGGTTGACGTTTACGTCAAGCTGGTTAACGAGCGCAACAATGCGGTTGTGACATCGAAACGGTTCCAGGCGCGCGAAAAGGCGGCAAGCCAAGACCCGAAAGCCGGCGTGGAAGCTCTGAATACCGCGTTTCAACAGGTTGTTCGCGATATCGTCTCCTGGGTTTCCCAGCGAAGGGCCTAGCCGCACGGCCGGTATTACCGCGAATTCAATCCGGCTAACTCCCTCTCTCCCCCTTGGGGAGAGGGTTGGGGCGAGGGGGTCTTTGCTCTCAAGCGAAGCGCATCAACCAGCCTGATACGAGGCTTATTTCTCGTAGCGAAATTGCCCATTTGACAACGCCGTCGCCGATGGCTAGCTACAACCTAGCAGTTGTTGAAGCAGGGCAGGGGCATGGAGGAGACCCGCGTCGAAACGCTGGACGGTGAAGCTTTTCCGGTACCGGTTAAAGTAACGCTCGGACGTGCAATCCGGCCGGTATGGGATAGCGTCGCAGCCTATCCGGAAGCCGTTTTGTTTATCGTTCTGTTTGTCCATTTTGCAGCTTTTTCAACCCTTGCAATAATAACGCATCCCACGCTGGATCTGGACGTGATCGAGCAAATCTCGTGGGCGCGCAACATTGAATGGGGCTATTACAAGCACCCTCCGCTTCCGGCATGGAGTTTGGCTGCATTATTAACTCTGACAGGCGGCCACCCCTGGATCGGCGCTATCGCCGGGCCCGCCGCGGCGACGCTTGGGCTATGGCTCGTTTGGCTCTTGGCGCGGCGTATTCTCGACCCTGCCCGCGCGCTCCCTGCAGTCCTGCTGCTTGAAGGCGTCGTTTACTTCAACGTTCTCAGCCTCGAATTCAACCACAACGTCATTCAGCTCCCGCTTTGGGCTTTTATCGCCTATGCAAGCCATCGCGCCATACGTGAAGGCCGCACCCAGGATTGGCTGCTCTTCGGGTTTGCCGCGGCACTTGGCATGCTCGGCAAATACTCGACGGCGCTGCTTCTGCTCTCGATTGGCGGCTACATATTGTTCGACCCCGTGGCACGGCAGCACTTGACCAGGAAAGGGCCTTGGATTGCGGTCCTCACCGGCACGCTGCTGCTCATTCCCCATATGAACGCCGTTTATGCTTATAACTTTTCTCCGCTCCTGACCCCCTCCAACGAACTACTGATTGCCGCTTCATTCTGGCAACGCTTTGGTTTTCCGGCGGGCTGGCTTCTTGCTCAGTTAGGAGATATTGCAGCGGCGTTGATCCTTGCTGCAGTTCTTTTCACGGGCCGGGCCACAAAAATCAGGGTGCCGGGAAGTGAGGTTGCGCGGGCGGATCGTAACTTCATTCTCTTTCTGTTTTTGGGCCCGCTCCTTTTTGCGGTCGCATTCCAGGGGTTGGGGGGTGTCCGTTTCAGAGATATGTGGGGCTTCCCCATGTTTGACTTCCTGGGGCTCGCCATCATGGCGCTGACGGCAACAAACGCGCTATTTCAAGAACGCATCAAGAGATTCGCCTTTGCCGGGATGGGCGTGTTCACCCTTGCGGTGACAGCCACCGCCGCTATGATCGCGGGAGCGCCCTATTTTCTGCACCAAGGCGGCCGCGCGCAATATCCATCGCAAGCAGCCGCGAGCGCGATCGCAAAGGCGTGGGATACTCAAACGGAAGGCCGCCCGCTAAAAATCGTGATCGGGGAGACTTGGCTGGCTGGCATGCTCTCGGTCTACCACCCAGATCACCCATCGCTTCTCATCGATGGCGAATGGTGGAAGAGCCCCTGGATTTACAAGAGCCAGCTCTCGGAGGATGGCGCGGTGCTCATTTGGGATGTGCGCAAAGAGGACTTGCACCAGGCTCTTCTCTCCGCATTCCCCGGCGCGATTGATCAGCCTAAGCTTTCTCTTCCCTATGTGACCGGAGCGGAGGTTCCGCCTGCGCGGCTCGGCTGGGCCATTCTGAAGCCCACGCAGCAAGCCAGCGGCCATTTGGCTGAACGGGACGCCAGCACGCTGGACACGCCTCACCTCTAGGCTCAAAATGGCCCCTCTTCGCGAGAGGCAGCATTGCGCGCGAGCGGGCTTCACCGAGGCCGCATCTTTGTGAATGGCCCTTTTTTTTCCGATGCCAAAATGCTGGAAAGCTCTTGCGTGAAGCGGCTTGGCGGCTTAGCCAGTTGACTCCGCCTGGCCGGTAAGCAAGCTGGGCGAAGCGCTCCCTTGACTCTTATTGCTGGATGGAATGATGCTAAATCGGTGGCTTCGCATCGCCGTTTTGCTTTTGGCCGGTGCAGCATTGCAGCCGCTTCTGGTGCAACGGGCGGCCTCAGCGCCGTATACAGCGGAAGAGATGCTGTCGGAGTGCCAGCAACTTCTCTCCACCGCCAAACTGGCCGCCGATCCCGACGCTCTCGAACTCGACAATACGTTTTCTACGGGGACCTGCTGGGGCGCCTTCTTGAGCATCCAGCAACTCGCGACGCTGAAGATAGCCGGCGCAAAAAACCCGATTTTCCGCGTTTGCGTCCCGGAGGACACCACGCTTATTCAATTCATCCAAATTTTCGATGCTTATGCAAGGCGCCACTCCCAGCGGCAAGACGAGCCGTTCACGGTCCTGGCGCTGGCGGCGTTACACGAAGCATTTCGCTGCCGCCGCTGAAAAAGGGCCGCGGCGGAGTTGCGCCGCGGATCAGGGGGTGAGCGCATCGGAGCGCAGCTTATTCGAGCGGTGAACGCGCCGATTGCATAAGGTAATTAAATCCAATCTTGAGCGTGTTGGCCGTGAGGTTGTCGTCCAAGCGGCCGGGCGAAGAGGGCAGGCAACAACTGAAGTTGCTGTTGTCGACGTCGAAATACTGATACTCCGCTTTCACCGAGAGGTTGCGCGTGAGCTGATATTCCACGCCTCCGCCAAGGGTCCAGCCGGTGAACGTACCGCTATTTTGATTGATGCCATCCGCGGGGTCGCTCACGCGCACGTTTCCCGTAAAGAAGGCGAGGCCGCCTTTGGCGTAAACGAGGGCGTTCCCCACCATAAGGCCTGCTCTGCCAGTGACATCGCCGTAAAAGCCTCCGCTGCTTTTAACGGTAAGGACCCTGCTTGGCGAGGTGGAGACGGTGTAGGAGCCGCCTGCGCCGTCGTCCAGCCAATCGAGATCGGCTTCGATGCCGTAGACGAAATTGCCGGCCTGGACGTTGTATCCAAGCTGCCCTCCGCCGAATAGGCCGTTAGTGCCGGGGCTGCCGAAGGGCACGGTTCCGTTGTTGCTGAGGATCAAGACATTGTTGGCCGCGTCTACTGTGGTCCAAGACCAGCCCGCTGAGGCTCCAAAATAGAAACCTTGCCAGGAGGGTTGAGGCGCGGCGGCGGCCGGGTCTTTGTAGCCGCCATAGTTGCCGGTATTGGCATAGTAATCGGCGGCCTGGGCCGCACTTGCGATAATCATGACGCCGAATGTCACGGCGCAGGAACGGACGCATCTACTGACTAACATGAGTTCCCCGTTTACTAGCTCGTTACGCTGCACACGAGGTTTGAATGCAAATCGCACCAACACAACCTACGCGTGTGCTAGGTTGGTGGTTACGCCAATTAGGTTAATAATCGATTAACTCGACCGTTTTCACGGAAGCGGCAAAGACCCCTTCACCCCGGCCCTCCCCCAAGGGGAGAGGGAGTTCTAAGCGTCCTCTCTCCCCATCGCGTTTGCTTGCAAACGTTAGTTGCAAGCTCGCCAAGGCGAGCTTGCGGGGAGAGAGATAGAGTGAGGGGGCCTTCATCCACAAAAACTGGTGCGGACGCTAGTAGAGCGGCACGGGCACCGAGTGAACATACCAATTGAAGCCGATCTTGAAAGTGTCAGCGGCGATTGTGCTGCCGAGATTTCCGCCGTCATTTGACAGGTCGATATATTGGTACTCCAATTTGACCGTCCAGTCCGGCGCGACCATGTATTCAACGCCAGCACCCACGGTCCAGCCCGTGAACGAGTTGCTGTCCATGTTGACGGTGCCCGACGGATCGGAGAGACGGACATCGCCGGTAAAGAATGCCCAGCCGGCCTTGACGTAGAAGAGAGCGCCTGGGCCAAACAGGATGCCCGCCCGCCCAGTGATGTCGCCGTAAAAGCCGCCCGAGCCATCGATTTGCAAGAGCTTCGCCAAGGAAGCATTGGTAACGGCAACGCTCGATCCCGTATCGAGCCCCCCCAGATCGGTCTCGATGCCGTATACAAATCGGCCGTACTGGAGATTGTACCCAAGCTGAGCCCCGCCGTAGAAGCCGCTGCTGTTCAGCGTGCTGACCGGCACCACACCGGAGTTCGAGAGGATGATGATATCGCCGGAAGTATCGGCCGAGGACCAGGCCACCCCGGCAAAGCCGCCGATGTAAATGCCCTGCCATAATGGCGGCGGGATGTACGGCACCTCATCCTTATAGCCGCAGGGCCCGTAATTGCAGCTATTCCCGGTGTAAAGATCGCCTGCTTGAGCCGCGCAAGCTGCTATCATGGCGCCGGCCGCAGCCGCGCCTGTACGTACGAACTTTCCAACTAACATGACAATCCCGCTTTAGTTGCTAACTGGTGAGCTTTACGCGGTACATGAGAATCGAATGCCACCTAAGGTTGCTGCGTGCAAGCGTGGGCGCGGCCGGGATCTGGGTACATCCGGTGCATAGGCTGTTGATGGCGGGATTTGGCCGGCTTTCGCCGGGCCGCTTTACTCTTGATTCAAATTGCGGATTCCGGGGCTGTTACCGTGGCGGCACAGCCGGCGCGCGATGTATGTGGTTATGGGCTGGCTGGCTGTCCGGTGGAGCCCTTGCGGAGCTAGCCCTCTTGGGCGATCTTCTCCCTTGCCGCGGTGGACAGAAACGCGGAGCGGGTGAGCCCGCGTGCTTCAGCGGCGTCGTCGATGGCGGCGAGAAGCCAGCCATCCAATGACAGGTTCGCCTTCACCGTCCGCCCGGTTTCGATAAGCAGCGGCACGATGGCCAAGGCGGCGCCTTCCTTCAAAGCCTCCGCAACACCCGGCTCTTTGGCAATTACCTCGAAGCCCCGCGGCGGGGGCAAGGTCTCGCCATCGGCAAGCGCGTCCTCCGCCCACATCCGCAACGCTTCCTGCGCGTTCCGCAACAGATCGTCCACCGTCTCACCCATAGACGTGCAGCCGGGCATATCGGGCACCCAGAGGCCGAACGCTCCGGGCTTGCCGTCGATCACCACGGCGTAACGCGTTTTTGCCTTTCCCATGTTACTCACTCCATCCGGCCCGCTTGGCGATCTCGCGGGCGACACCCGGCGAAAGCGTCTTATGACGTGGAACGATGATGCGGCCCTTTCGGCCTGGGTGCCTGAACTTGTCGTGCTCGCCGCCGTGCTCCTTTTGCCAGCCTTCCCGCTTGAGGCGCGAGACCACTTTCTGGCGATTGGTTTCCGGCGCTGACATCCTCACCTCATGCGTATATATTTGCGCATAGGGGACAAAGTTTTTCAAGACTTGTATCCCGGAAAGTGCTCAGTTCTTGTCCGCGATCTTAAAGACGCAAACCTCGCATTCGTAACGATCCCGGATTGTATATTTCTGCAGGCTGACCTTTCCCGCCGCGAATCGGCGAAGGTTAGCCCATGAGACAGGGCGGCCGCCCTGTCTCATGGGCGGCGCGCGGCCGTATCCCGGATAGACCTTGCACGGTCCAGCCTAATCTTTGACCCGCGCCGCTCAAGTTCCGCGTCCATCCGAACGGTAGAAGGGCCTTGCACGGCCGCATACAATCCAGGAACACGGAATCGCATCAATGACTATGAACCCGGCGCACAATGCATTCAACCATATCGTCGCCTTCGATGTTGGCAAGGAGAGCCTGGCCGTCTGCATCCTGCCTGGCGATGAACGCCACAGCATTGCGAACAAACCCAAGGCGATCCGCAAGCTGCTCATGGCGCAGATGCGGCGCAATGCCAATTTAAGCCTCGGGCCCCTCCTCGTTGTCTGCGAGGCAACCGGCGGCTATGAGCGCCCTCTGCTTGAGATTTGCATCGAGCTTGGCCTGCCCGCCCACAAGGCCCATGGATCGCGCGTCCGGCACTTTGCCAAATATCTTGGCCTTATTGCCAAGACCGATCCGATCGATGCGCGTGCGCTCGCCCTCTACGGCTTGCAGACGGAGGGCTTGCGCCTTTATGTTCCGCTCACGCCCGAGCTTGCCGCCCTGGCCGCTTTGAAGGCCCGGCGGGACCAGATCCAAGCCATGCTGCTTGCCGAAACCAGCCGGCTCGAGCATGTCCGCCACCCAAGCGTGAGCCGCAGCCTCAAGGAGCATATCGCAAGCTTGCGCAAATCCCTGGCGGCTCTTGAGGCTCAAATCGCGGCGCATATCCAAGCCAGCGGGACGCTTGCCCGCAAGGCGGCCCTCATGCGCAGTTTGAAGAGCATCGGCCCGGGGACGGCCGCAGCCCTGCTTGCCTATATGCCGGAGCTTGGCACATTTAGCAGGGGCCAGGCAGCCTCAATGGCAGGCCTCGCTCCCTTCGACGATAAGAGCGGCAAATCAAGCCTTCCCTCCCATATCGAGGCAGGCCGGGCCATTGTCCGCAAGGCGCTTTACATGGCGGCGCTAACCGCCATCCGGCATAACCGCATTATGAAAAGCTTCGCCGAAAGACTCAGGCGGAACGGTAAGTGCGCCAAAGCGGCAATCACCGCCGTTATGCGCAAGCTCATCGTCACGCTCAACGCCATGCTCCGCTCAGGCGAGCCTTGGAAACACGCACAAACTGCTTGACCGGCAAGACGGTAGATACGGCGCAAGCGCCGTTCCGGGATGACGCTGAAGCTCATTTTCGTAGCACCGCAGTATAGTTAATGCTCAGATGGTAAATGCGGTGCATTTTATTTTCTCTCTGCCGCAAAAATCGCGATTTTTTGCGTTTTGGCCTTCGAAAATGCATTCCTCAAAGTCCGTTAAATATATCTCGTTCCAGGATTTAACCATCAATTGCGGCAGGCGGCTCACCGCAGTCCAACGCATTGTTGCATTTTCTTGCATTAAATCAGTGAGTTATCCAGCTTAAAGCTTTAGCAAGGCGCTTTCTCTTAAGCTCTCTGCTCAAAGCAATCGGCGCCAAATCGCAAGCACAGGCGAAAGCGCGCCAAGCAACGAGGTTACCAGCTCTTGACGGCACAGCTACTGAGCGGCCACGAGTTTCGGCACAGGGATGGGATCGAGCTTGGCGTCTTCCTCGGTGAGGACGCCTTCCTCGACGATCTCCGCGAGCTTCCTGCGTGCCGCCTCAGCCTCCCGCTGCCGCTCCCAAAGGCCGGCATAGAGCCCTTCCGCCGCAAGCAACGAAAGATGCGTCCCGCGCTCGACGATCTGCCCCTTATCCATGACGAGAATGGTATCGGCGTGGATGACCGTCGAGAGCCTGTGCGCGATCACAAGCGTGGTGCGGTTTTTGGCGATCCGGTCGAGCGCTTCCTGGATTTCCTTCTCGGTGAAACTATCGAGCGCGGAGGTGGCCTCGTCCAGCATCAGGATCGGCGGGCCTTTCAGGATAGTGCGGGCGATCGCAACGCGTTGCTTCTCGCCGCCGGAGAGCTTAAGCCCGCGCTCGCCAACCGGCGACTTGTAGCCGAGCGGCAGCCCTTGGATGAAGCCGTCGATTTGCGCGAGCCGCGCCGCCTCTTTCACCTCCTCATCGGTGGCGCAAACGCGGCCGTAACGAATGTTGTATTCGATGGTGTCGTTGAAGAGCACGGTATCCTGCGGCACGATGCCGATGGCGGCCCGGAGCAACTCCTGGGTTACGTCGCGGATGTCCTGGCCGTCGATGAGGATGCGGCCCGATTTGACATCGTAGAAGCGGTAAAGAAGCCTCGAAATCGTGGACTTGCCGGCGCCCGAAGGGCCGACCAACGCGACCATGTGCCCGGCCGGAACCTCGAAATCGACCCCGCGCAGGATCGGCCGCTCTTTCTCATACGCGAAAGTGACATCCTCGAACCGGATCGCGCCCTTGGCGATGCGGAGGGGCGCGGCGCCAGGCTTGTCCTTCACCTCCGGCGTGTCGCCCAGCAGGCCAAACATCGCTTCGATGTCGACCAGAGCCTGCTTGAGCTCGCGGTAGATCATGCCCATGAAGTTAAGTGGCTGGTATAGCTGAATAAAAACGGAATTCACGAGCACGAAATCGCCAATCGTCATGGTCCCTTTTGATATGCCGCGCGCGGCGAACAGCATCGCGAGTACCATTCCGCTGGTGAAGATCAGCGCCTGCCCTGAGTTCAAAATCGCGAGCGAATTGTAGGTCTTGATGGTGGCGCGCTCGAATTTCGCCATCGAGCGGTCGTAGCGGTCCGCCTCCCAGCGTTCGTTCCCGAAATATTTCACGGTTTCGTAGTTCAGGAGGCTGTCGACCGCCTTCGTGCTCGCATCAACATCTGCTTCGATATATTCCCGCCGTATCGCGATCCGCTTTTCGCTAAAAAAGAAGCTAAACCAGGAATAGAGCACGATCATTACGAGAACGATCGCCACCAGCCGCCAGCCGAAATAAAAGTCAAAGAGAAGGCAAACGAAGAAAAGCTCAAGAATGGTCGGGATGAGGTTCAGGACGCCCATGCGAATGATCAGGTCGATCGAAACTTTGCCGCGCTCCAGCACCCGCGAGAGGCCGCCGGTCTTCCGCTCGAGGTGAAAGCGAAGCGACAAATCGTGAACGTGGCGGAAGGTGTCTGTCGAAAGCACACGCGTGGCGTGCTGGCCGATCCGCGTAAAAAGCACATCGCGCAGTTGCACGAAGCCGATCATGGAGAGGCGCGCGACACCATAAGCAAGAATCAACGCGAAGGGGATCGCAACGGCGTTAGCTTCCGCCGCGGCCGCACCCGGCCGCAGCGCCGTTAGCGAGTCCACCGCCGCCTTATAGGCCACCGGCATGGCAATCGTGACGGCCTTTGCAGCAACCAGCGCAATACCTGCGAGCACGAGCCTGAGCTTCAGATCCGGCCGGCCGTTCGGCCAGACGAATGGAAGCAGATGTCTTAGAATAGCTTCGTGATGCGGCTCGCCTGCGATTTCTGGGGCGTGACGGGAAACAGCATGATGACGCAATAGTGCCTCTTCGGTAAAGGGGTCAAAAGGTTGCCGCAAAGGACTGGCAGGAGCATCGCACGCTCTCCATATAAGCGCTCCCTGAACAATAACGAGAGTTTCCTTTCCCTCCAAGCGGCGCGCAAGTTGCCGTTCATGCGTTCTTGATTTTCCCCGCATAGAATGTGAAGACCTATGAAAACAAAGAAGATGAAACGCCTCTGTGTTTATTGTGGATCGGGCTCCGGGCGCGACCCGCGCTTTAAAGCCGGGGCATACAAGCTTGGAAAAGCGATGGCCGAAGCAGGGATCGGCCTCGTCTACGGAGGCGGCGGCAACGGCTTGATGGGCACCGTCGCCGGGGCTGTGCGCGAGCATGGCGGCCATGTCACCGGCATCATTCCCGCCTCGCTCCTGGAGCTGGAGAACGCGCTCGATAACATCAACGAGCGCTATGTGACCAATGGCTTTCACGAGCGCAAGATGCTGATGTTCAATTTATCCGACGGGTTCGTGGCCTTGCCCGGCGGCGTCGGTACGCTTGAGGAACTCGTGGAGCAGCTCACTTGGAGCCAGCTCGGCCATCACGATAAACCCGTCTTTATCGTGAACATCGCGGGCTATTGGGATTTGCTCCTGCAGATGTTCGACAGGATGCGCGAGCAGCTTTTTATCCGGCCTGGCTTGGACCTGCCCTACGTCGTGCTGGACGATGCCGGAAGCGTGGTGCCGGAATTCCTGAAACGGCGTCCGGCCCGGCGCGCCGCCGCCCCTGGGCTCATCCGCGCTTAGCGCCTCCTATCGCATCCGGTTGACCGGCATCAATCCGCCGGGAACGCGCCCCGTCCATGCGGCGTGTCGAAATCGAGTTCCGGGCCGACCGGGACAATTCGAGTTGGGTTGATGGATTCGTGGCTCTCGTAATAATGATGCTTGATGTGCTCGAAATTCACCGTCTCCTGCACACCGGGCCACTGATAAAGCTCGCGCGTATGGCTCCATAGGTTCGGGTAATCCACAATCCGGCGGATATTGCACTTGAAGTGCCCGTAATAGACCGGATCGAAGCGAACGAGCGTTGTAAACAGGCGCCAATCCGCTTCCGTTATTCGCCCGCCGCAGAGATAGCGCTGCCGGCCGAGCCTTTCTTCAAGTTCGTCCAGCGTTGCAAAAAGCGGAAGCACGGCCTCCTCATAGGCCGCTTGCGAGGTCGCGAAGCCCGCTTTGTAGACGCCATTGTTGATGCGGTCGTAGATCTGCGCGTTCAGCCTGTCGATCTCGCCGCGTAGCTCCTCCGGATAATAGCTGCCGGGCTTTGCACCAATACCGTCGAAGGCGCTGTTGAACATGCGGATGATTTCGGACAACTCGTTGCTCACGACGGTGCCGCCGGGCTTATCCCAGAGAATTGGAACGGTGACGCGGCCGGAATATTTGGGATCCGCTTTGGCGTAAATCTCGTATAGGCGCGAGGCGCCGTTGACGCTATCGGGAATGACGCCTGGGCCATCGTCGAAGGTCCATCCTTCCTGCCCCATGAACCAGTTTACGATGGAGACGGAGATAAAATCCTCCAGGCCTTTAAGCGCACGGAAAATCAGCGCCCGCGAAGCCCATGGGCAAGCGAGGGAGACATAAAGATGATACCGGCCGGCCTCAGCTTTGAAACCGCCATGCCCCGTCGGGCCAGGACTGCCATCTGCGGTGATCCAGTTCCGGAACTGGGCTTCCGAGCGGATAAACCGCCCTCCGGCTTTCGCCGTATCGTACCAGCGATCCTGCCAAACGCCGTCCACCAATAGGCCCATGCCGTTTTCCCCTGTCATACAAGCGCAAGCTCTAGAATTTGGTGTCGCGCCGTTGCGTGTCCAAGTGGGCCGATAGCGCGAATTTCGCGTGGATGTTCGCGCGGCGGTAGGGCTGTGCGCCGCTTCCGGCTTCGGGGTTCCGGTGCTACGATGCTGCATGCCGCGCAATGCAGACCTTTGGCGATCGCGCCCGGTATTGGAGGAGCCATGCACGGCGAATATACCGCTCTCGTGAAACAGGACGGCGATTGGTGGATCGGCTGGATCGAAGAGCTGCCCGGCGTCAACTGTCAGGAGCGCACCCGCGAGGAGTTGCTCGATAGCCTGCACGAGACTTTGAGGGAAGCGCTTGAGTTCAACCGCGAAGCAGGCTCCGGCTACCACGAAGTCAAGCTCGCCGTATGAAGCGGCGAGACTTGCTCACGCATTTGAACCGGCACGGCTGCAATCTTGTCAGGGAGGGCGGCAATCATTCCTGGTGGGAGAACCCTTAGGAAAGCGCTCCGCTATTCCGAGACATAACGAAATTTCAGACATCCTGGCGAAGAAGATAGGTAAAGACCTAGGTGTCGAGCAGCCAGGGTATTGAGCGAAGCCCCTCTCGCCCCGCCGCTAGGCGGCCACACTCTCCCATCCGCACCCGCAAGCGAATCCGAGGTTCGGCCGGCGGTGACGTACCTAGCTCTTCTTCTCGCCTTTGACAGCCTTGAACCCGGTGGCCTCTTTCTCGCACATATAGGCGCCCCTCTTGGTTTTTCCGTAGGACGTGCTACCGGCGTAGTGATACTTCTTTGACTTCAAATTGACCCAAACGACGGTATCGCCTGGGCAATGGCCTTTTGCGTCGGCTTCGGTCTTAAACTGACCGGCCGCAAGGGCTGGCGCCGCTGGCGCTGTCTTCGCCGGGGTAGAAGGCGCCGGGGCCATGGTCTCAGCCTGCACGGAAAAGGCCGATGTCATAAGCGCAGATGCAATGAGGGCGCCGAAAAATGCAGAATGCGTGAGTTTCATCTTTTTACTCCGGGTTGAAAAAATCCCATCGAAAGCGTTCCCGCCCTTACGCCAGGCGATGAGCGGATGCAGAGCCTGCAATTTGTTCCATGAACGCAAGATGAAGGCCGCCCGGGGGCGGCCTTGCCTACACGCCATTATTATTGGCCACCACGGGTTAATCCGCAGGCTGTTCCGCCGCAGGCTGCTCGGAGGGTGCCATTTCCTTGCCGGTCTTTTGGTCGATGCCTTTCATCACGAGCCGCACCTTGCCGCGATCGTCGAAGCCCATGACCTTCACATAAACCTCGCTGCCCTCCTTCAAGAGCTCGGAGGCATGTTTCAGCCGGCGGTCGGCCATTTGCGAGATATGCACGAGGCCATCGCGCGCGCCGAAAAAGTTCACGAACGCGCCGAACTCGACGATCTTTACAACCTTGCCCTTGTAGATCTGACCGACCTCGGGCTCGGATGTAATCATCTTGATGCGGTGGATGGCGTCTTTGATCGCGTTCAGGTTCGCGGCCGCGATCTTCACCGTGCCGTCGTCCGAAATGTCGATCTTGGCCCCGGTCTCCTCCACGAGCCCGCGAATGACCGAGCCCCCGGAGCCGATCACCTCGCGGATTTTGTCCGTTGGTATGGTGATGGTCTCGATGCGCGGCGCATGCTCGCCCAATTCGGTACGGGCATGCCCGAGCGCTTTAGTCATCTCGCCCAGGATGTGCAGGCGGCCATCGCGCGCCTGATCGAGCGCGGTCTTCATGATCTCCGTGGTGATGCCGGTGATCTTGATGTCCATTTGCAGCGCCGTGACGCCGTTTGAGGTGCCGGCAACCTTGAAGTCCATATCGCCCAGATGATCCTCGTCGCCGATGATGTCGGAGAGGACCGCGACGCCATCATCCTCCTTGATAAGGCCCATGGCGATGCCCGCGACCGGGCTCTTCAGGGGAATCCCAGCGTCCATCATCGCAAGCGAGGCCCCGCAGACGCTCGCCATCGAGGAGGAGCCGTTCAACTCGGTGATCTCGGAGACGACGCGGATTGTGTAAGGGAAGCTTTCCGGCTCTGGCAGCATGGGGTGAACCGCGCGCCAGGCCAGCTTGCCGTGGCCGACTTCGCGCCGGCCGGGCGAACCGATGCGGCCCACCTCGCCCACCGAGAAGGGCGGGAAGTTATAGTGCAGCAGGAAGGTCTCTTTGTAGGTGCCTTCGAGCGAGTCGATCCACTGCTCGTCCTCGCCCGTGCCGAGAGTGGCCACGACGAGCGCCTGCGTCTCACCGCGGGTGAAGAGCGCCGAGCCGTGCGTGCGGGGGATGACATGGACTTGGCAATCGATGGGCCGGACGGTTACGAGATCGCGGCCGTCGATGCGCTTGCCGGTTTTGAGGATATTCGAGCGGACTACGTTCTTCTCGACCTCTTTGAAAGCTTCGGCAAGCTTCACCTTGCCGGCCACGCCCGCATCCTCCGCGAGAAGCTCGGCTTGGGCCTTCGCCTTTGCCTCGCCGACCTTGGTATTGCGCTCCTGCTTGCTGGCGATCTGGAAGGCCTTCTTGAGATCGCGCTCGACGAGCTTTTTGACCTTGGCCTCATACTCGTTCTTGGCTTCGGGAAGGTCCCAAGGCTCCTTCGCCGCGGCCTCGGCGAGGTTTATGATGGCCTCGATGACGGGCTTGTAGCCTTGCTGGCCAAAGACGACCGCACCGAGCATAACCTCTTCGGAAAGCTCCTTCGCTTCCAATTCGACCATGAGCACTGCGTCGCCGGTTCCCGCGACCACAAGGTCGAGTGCGGTGGCCTTCATCTGATCGACCGTCGGGTTCAGGATGTACTGGCCCTTCGCGTAGCCAACCCGAGATGCCCCTATCGGCCCAAGAAAGGGAAGGCCCGAAAGCGTCAGCGCCGCGGAAGCCGCCACCATCGCCACGATGTCTGGATCGTTCTCCATGTCGTGGGAGAGCACGGTGATGATAATCTGGGTCTCGTTCTTGAAACCGGGCGCGAAAAGAGGCCGGATTGGCCGGTCGATTAGCCGCGATACCAGCGTCTCGCGCTCAGTCGGGCGGCCTTCCCGCTTGAAGTAGCCGCCGGGAATCTTGCCCGCGGCATAGGCCTTTTCTTGATAATTGACCGTGAGGGGGAAGAAATCCTTGGTTGGATCGGCATCGCGGTCCGCCACCACGGTGGCAAGCACGGAGGTTTCGCCATAGTGCGCGAGCACCGCCGCGTCAGCCTGGCGGGCTATGCGCCCCGTCTCAAGCTTCAGTGTGCGGCCGCCCCATTCAACTTCTTCCCGGTGTATTTCGAACATTTCGTTATTCCAACAGCTTCAGCCGGAGGCCCTTCCCCCGGCACGTTTCTTTGCGTCATTTGTTGCGCAAGAAACACTTAGCGCAAAATCGCGCCCGCTCCTAGTGGGGAAAGTGCCCGTGCAACCCTTTCCCGGGGAAAGACCCAAAAGCGGAACGAGACGCGCTGCGCGGTGATTACAAGCTACTGACGTGCATCGAGCACCAACCTGGGAGGCAATCATGAAGCTTCTTTTCGTGCACCCCGGTCCCTTGCTTTATACCAAGGTGTTCCTGCGGCTTGAACCCTTGGGGCTTGAGATCGTGGCCGAAGCTGCACGCCGCGCGGGGCACCGGGTTCAGCTCATCGATCTGCAGGCCGAAGACTGCGCCGCTTTCGACCGGATACTCAAGGATTGGCAGCCGGAGCTTATCGCATTCTCCTGCAACTACCTCGCAAACATACCGGAAGTCGTCGATCTGGCGAAAAAAACCAAGGCAGCGTTGCCTCGATCCTACGTTTGCGTGGGCGGTCACAGTGCGTCATTCACGGCAGCTGCCATCCTCGATCATGGCGAGGGAGCCATCGATTGCGTGCTCAAGGGCGAAGGCGAGGCCGCCATTGTGAAGCTGATCGAGGCCGTTCAGCACGATCGCTCTTCGATTGCTAAGGTTCCCGGAGCCGTAACAGCAGAGGGCGAAGGCCCGGCCCCGGCTTTCGTTCACAGCCTCGACGATCTCATGCCCGCCCGCGATCTTTTGCGCAACCGGAGGAAGTATTTCATCGGCGTCTTGGATCCTGCTGCCTCCATTGAGTTTTCGCGCGGCTGCCCGTGGGATTGCGCATTTTGCAGCGCATGGACATTCTATGGACGCAGCTATCGCGTTGCGAGCCCGGAGAAGGTTGCGGAAGACATCGGAAGCATAAAGGAATCGGGAGTTTTTATCACCGATGACGTCGCTTTCATCCATGGCGAGCACGGAATGGCGATCGGCGAAAAGATCGCGAGCCGGGGCATCCGTAAGAAATACTATCTGGAGACCCGCGGCGACGTGCTGCTGCGCAACAAGGAGGTCTTCAAATTCTGGAAGACACTCGGCCTGAAATACATATTCCTTGGCATCGAGGCGATCGACGAGGAAGGGCTTGCCTCGTTCCGCAAGCGCATTTCGTTGAGCAAGAACTTCGAGGCGCTTGAATTCGCGCGCACGCTCGGCATTGAAGTCGCGATCAATCTTATTGCCGATCCCGATTGGGACGGGCGGAGGTTCCAAACCGTTCGCGAGTGGTGCATGGAGGTGCCCGAGATCGTCAACATCAGCGTCAACACGCCTTATCCCGGCACCGAGAGCTGGCTCACGGAAGAGCGGAACATTCAGACGCTGGATTATAGGCTATTCGACATCCAACACGCCGTCCTGCCCACAAAATTGCCTTTGGAAGAGTTTTACCGCGAGCTGCTGCACACCCAGCAAGTGCTTTACTCCAAGCACTTCAACTGGCGCACGGCATCCGGCCGTTTGCGCGATTTTCTAGGCCTGCTCCTACGCGGGCAGATGAATTTCCTGCGGGGCATGACGCTTTATCCATCCCTCTACAATCTTGAAAAGATGATGGCCGACCACGCACAGCCGGTGAAATATGAGATGATGCCCAGAGCGAAGGTTGCAGCCGATGCAAAGCAACCCGTGAACATGACGCCCGGCTTTTACATTCACACGCCGAAGGGCCGTACAGGGCGGCACATTGACGACGCGACTGAGCGGTTTGTCGATAGCACACGGTAAGGCGGCGATGAAGACCATGTTGATAAGCGCAGCAGCCGTTCTTCTGATAATCCCGGTGCTGGCCGGTCTCTTTATAGCGGCCAACTGGGCCCCCGCCAAGACCGTTGAAGCGGTGAAGGAGTTCTTGAAGGCACAGTGATGCGGCACCCTCCTCACTCTGTCTCTCTCCCCAAGAGGAGCGAGCACGCCAGAATTGACCCGTCGCCTGGACGAAGGCCGTAGCTTTTTCTCCCTCTCCGCTTGGAGGAGAGGGCAGGGTGAGGGGGTCTTCCAATACTTCTCTAACGGCGGATGCCCAAGCGCCCGATCAGGTCGCGATAGCGGCCTTCGTCCTTGCTCTTCACATAGTCGAGCAGCCGGCGGCGCGTGCTCACGAGCTTCAATAGCCCGCGGCGCGAGTGGTTGTCTTTTTTGTGAGTCTTGAAATGTTCCGTCAAGTTGACAATTCGTTCCGAAAGAACCGCGACCTGAACCTCAGGGGAGCCGGTATCCTCGGGCTTTGTGGCATATTCTTTAATGAGCGCGGCTTTGCGCTCTGGTGCAATCGACATCGGGATCTCCATTGAGTTAGCCGCTAATCTGGCTTCAGGCGGGGATATTGAAGACCCGGATCGGATGCATCTCGCCGCGCTCCACCTCGCCAATGGCGATGAGGACCCCGCGAGAGGTCGCATAAACCGGGCCATTCAGGATTGGTGCATTCCCGCCCCTTATGAGGATGGGTTGCCCCCGCTTCAGCCTGGCCGCGTCGTCCCCGCTAATGGCGAGCGCCGGGATGCCGTCCAGCGCCGTCTCGACAGGGATAACCGTGCTCAAAAGAGCATCTTGGCCGCCGTCACTATTGCTCAAACTTTCAAGCGTTTCCAGGGAAATCGCATTTTCCTCGCCGAAAGGGCCCACGGAAGTCCGGCGTAGCGCGGCGATGTGCCCGAAGCAGCTCAGCGTGCGGCCCAAGTCGCGGGCGATGGAGCGCACATAGGTTCCCTTGCCGCAATTGCAGACCAGCCGCGTCGAATCGGGCGATGGCATATCAACGAACTCAAGCTCGTAGATCGACACCATCCGCGGCTCAAGCTCGACCGCCTCGCCGTCGCGGGCAAGATCGTAGGCGCGTTCTCCAGCGACCTTAATGGCGGAATAAGACGGTGGCGCTTGCATGATGTCGCCAATGAAGCGTGGAAGCGCGGCCTCGATCGCTTCGCGCGGTGGCCTCGCTTCGCTGGTCCTGACCGGCTGGCCCTCCGCATCGTCGGTGTCGGTCTCGATGCCCCAGCGGATGGTGAAATCGTAACTCTTCTCGCAATCGACCACATGGGCGACCGTTTTTGTAGCCTCCCCGAACGCGATCGGCAACACGCCCGTGGCAAGAGGATCGAGCGTGCCGGCGTGGCCCACCTTCTTGGGGTTGAAAAGGCGTTTCAGGCGGCCAAGCGCTTGGTTCGAGGTCAGCCCTTGCGGCTTATCGAGGATAAGCCAGCCGTGAATTTCGTTGCCTTTGCGGCGTGCCATGTTTCTCGCTTCGCTGGTTTACTTCAAATCGCGTGCGACATCGGGCGAGCGCAACAGCTCATCGATATGCGCAGCTTCCTCGCCGACATGATCGCCCCGGAACACGAGATCGGGGACATATTTAAGCTCGATGCGCCGCGCGAGCTCGCCGCGCAAAAACCGGTGATGCCGGTTGAGCGCGCGGGCAAGATCGTCGCTGTTCTTGCCGGAAAGCGCGCTCGCGAAGACGGTCGCGTGCTGCAGATCGGGGCTCATGCGAACCTCGGCCACGGTGACGATCTCGCCTTTTAGATCCTCGTCCTCGATATCCTCATTGCGGAAGATTTCCGAGAGCGCGTGGCGTAACAGCTCGCCTGCGCGAAGCTGCCGTTGGGTCGGTCCTTTTGCTTGTTGACGTTTCATGATGCGTTTCTCCGAAGCCGCATAGTTAAGCGAGTTACGCCGGGACGCAAGCCTCCCTTAACCAGCGTCGAAAAAAGGGGCCTTGTCAGTCGCAAAGGGAGTATGTTTGATTTGAAAGCCCCAAAAGTTGCTCGCATCGGCGTGATCCATACGCAGCCGAACGTAGTCGCCGCCATGCGTTAAGCGAAAAGGTTCGCTGCAATGCTTCATGACGCGATAAATCAAGCAGCCTATATGGCCCATGGCTATTGCCTGCTCTGGAAGCCGTGGCTTGTTGCCGTGCACGCTGGGTCCGACTTTCTGATATTCCTATCTTATTCCGCAATACCTATCGCTATTTGGATTTTCATAAAAAAGCGCGAAGATCTCGATCTGAAACCGTTGGCCGTCCTGTTTGCGGCGTTCATTTTCCTCTGCGGTTTGTCCCATCTCGTGCAGGGGGTGACGCTCTGGTGGCCGGTTTATGAAACACAAGCCTATGTCAAGGCGGCCACGGCAATGGTGTCTGTCGCCACGGCTTTCGTAATTTTCCCCCTTATACCGAAGGCCCTCGCTATACCGAGCCCGCGCCAGCTCAGCATCCTGAATGAGGGCTTGGCCGCTGAAGTCGCAGCCCATCGCCTAACGCTGGCCGAACTCAAAAAGGCGAAATACGAACTCGAGGCGCGCGTCGCGGAAAGGACAAAGGAACTCGAACATGCCAAGGCCCGTTTCGAAGCGCTTGTGAACGCCTCCGCGCAAGTCGTTTGGACATGCAACCCCCAAGGGGAAGTCAGCGAGGATTCACCAAGCTGGCGCCTATTCACGGGGCAGAGCATCGACGAGTGGATGCCAAATGGCTGGATAAACGCTGTTCACCCGGAAGATCGCGCTCAGGCGGTTGCCGCATGGCGTGCAGCTGTACGGACACAGCGAACTTATTCCGTTGAATACCGGCTTCGCCACCTCAAATCGGGATACCGGTGGACCGCAGCAAAAGGCGTTCCGCTGCTGAACCCAAACGGCGAGGTCCGCGAATGGGTAGGAATGAACACCGATATCGAAGAACGGCGGCGGTCGGAAGAGCATATGCAGTTCGTGATGAAGGAGCTCTCGCACCGCACGAAAAATCTCTTGGCGGTCATTTATTCAATGGCCAGGCAAATAGCCAAGCACAGCCGGCCCGCGGATTTCATAGCCGACTTCAGCGCGCGGATTCAGGGGCTTTCGAGATCGCACGATCTGCTCGTCAGTACGAACTGGAAGGGTGCGCCGCTTGACGAGCATTTGCGGGGGCAACTTCAGCCTTTTACGCCGCTGGACAATGGTCAAGTCCGCATTTCAGGGCCATCCCTGATGCTCGGGCCTGCTGCCACGCAGGCACTCGGGCTTGCCTTTCACGAGCTCGCAACCAACGCGGCGAAACACGGCGCGCTGGCGGGCCGGGGCGGCAACATCGAGATTATCTGGTGTGTTGAGAAAAGGGGAGATTTGGAGGTTTTCAGGCTCGCCTGGAAGGAACGGAACGAAGGTTCGCAGCTTGCGCGGCAGAATGCCGGTTTCGGCCACATGGTACTCATTCGCGTCGTCCCCGATTCGCTTTTGGGCGTGGTAGACTATCGATTGGGCGAGGATGGCGTGAGCTGGGAGATTGAAGCGCCCCTCCAGGAGGTCGCCCCTCGTCCAAACGGTCTCCAGAATCTTTCCCGCTAAAGCCAGAAGTCAGGCCATCTCCTCTGCTGCCGTTTCAAACCCTTCCATTACAGCATTGCCGAGCTTGGCGTGGAATTTTCTGATAAATCGCGGCTCTTCGCTGGAATGGACCGGGGCGTTAATGCCCAGGGCCTGTCGCACGTGGCCGCCGTGCAAGTGCTTGAACAGGATCGGGAAGGTCTTCGGCTTTTGCCCGAAGGTTATGACGTAGCCATCGCCCTCTATATAATCGTCATCCGAGGCCTCGACCCTCATGCGGGTATAGCCGGAAGACGCCCGGCTTCCTTGCCAGATGAACTCGATATTGTCGTCCTTGTCCGAAGGGAAAAGCATGTAGTTCGACCTGAAAGACGAGACCTCCTCGCCCAAGGAGTTGTAATTGCGGCCGAGCGCCTCGAACCGCCTCTTCCTCCGATTGTAGTAGATATGCACAATCGCGTAACGGACCTCGCCGGCCCGCCAAACCGCTTGGAGGTATCGCCCGGCATAGCGTTCATCCGGAAGCAACTTCCGGCGGATTTCGGGAGAGCTGTAGGCGAAGTCGCGCCAGTAGAAACTGAGTGCGGTTGCAATGCCGGTGAAGACGATCAGGAAAAACAGCCGGTACGCTTCGCCCTCTTGCGGCTGCCGCTCCAAGATCCAGCTCATGGCCCAGATGAGCGCCTGGCGGATAACTTCAACCATGCTCACTGCACCGTCCCATTAACTTTGTAGTTGCAATGATGGCATCGGCGCCGTTCGATCCAAGGAAGGGCGCCCCCGCCACCGTCTTTGCCTTGGACAGCACTTTGCAGCCCGCCGCCTTCACACGGGCGGGCAGATGCTGCTCAGGCAATCCGAGCAGGTTCGGATAGCGAATGCCCAGCATTTTGAGAAGCTGCGTTTCGAGTGCCATCCCCGGTTCTCCCTGAGGCGGTGCGCTTGCGCGCTAGCGCGAGAAATAGGAACAAAAACCGTTGCGAAGCAGCCAGACGCACTTCAACGAGCCTGTTCCCGCGAGCGTCAAATCCGAATACATCAGGAAAATAAGATCGGACATGCGCCACTTCACAGCCGCGTCCGGATTCCGGCCGCCGATGGCGAACACATCCTCGACGGTCTGGATCACGGCCGCGGTGGCGGCTGCCGTTTCGAAGCTGCGTGGCATCTTGTCTTTGTTGATGACGATATAGTTCATGCTCCCGGCCGCTGCGGAGACGATATCCTGGGGGGTTGGCTTGGTCAGGATCAAGACGACCGCAAGCCCCAAGATAATGGCAAGGCCCATCAACTTTTTCATGCGAAAGCCCCCAAATTGCGCTCCAGCTGGTGCATAGCACAATCGCGGCGGATCATCATCTCACCATGCGAGCGAAGCAAGCGAAGTGCCAGTTAGGCAACTTGTTGCAAAATTACACCGTTCGAACCGTCATAAGGCGAAAACATAGCGGTTCATTCGAATGAGTGATGCAATACGCGAATTTTTTGCTATTTTGGAGCAGTTCTTTAGTTTGTAAGCACGAAATCCTATTGCAGTCGCATATTGCACAGGTAGCCCGGTGTAAGCCGGGTTACCTGGGGCATATCAGGCGTGCTGCGCCCCTCACGCCGCTTAAATCGCCCCATTTGTTGACGCTAAGCGGTGTATCGAAGCAATCCGAGAATACCCAGGCCGGCAATTCGGCTGCTGCCAGATTGAAAATCGCGCCGATATTGGATACTCCGCCGCCGAAGACAATCGCGTCCGGATCGATAATATTGATCACCGTTGCCAGCGATTTTGCGAGCCTTTTCGCATAGATTGCGAGCACGGCTTCAGCCGTGGCTTCCCCTGTATTTGCCCGCTCCGCGATGGTCTTTGCCTCCGCTTCCTGGCCCGAAAGCGCGAAATACTGCTTCTCGAGCGCAGGTCCGCTTAGGAACGTCTCGACGCAGCCCCGCTTGCCGCAATAGCAGGCAGGCCCCTGCAATTCCCCAGCATCCGGCCCGGGCAGGGGATTGTGGCCCCACTCGCCAGCGACGGCGTTGCGGCCAAGCAAAGCCATTCCATTGCTTACAATGCCGCCGCCAACGCCTGTACCCAAGATGACGCCAAAAACGGTACGGCACCCCGCTGCTGCGCCGTCGGCCGCTTCCGAAAGAGCAAAGCAGTTGGCATCGTTTTCGATGACAAGCGGCCACGCAAAGCGTGCTCGAAGATCGGCAAGCAGCGGGCGGCCGTTGAGCCAGGTGGAATTCGCATTCCGGACGAACCCGGTCTTGGGCGACAGGCTGCCCGGTATGCCCATACCGATACCTGCAATGTCCGAATCCGCTAGACCGCTCCGGCATGCGGCGACGAGCGAGACAATCGCATCAAGGGTAGCTCGATAATCCCCGCGCGGGGTTGCTACCCGCAGCCGGTTGCGCTCTTCCCCGTCCGGCGAAAGGGCGAGCGCTTCGATCTTCGTTCCGCCGAGGTCGATACCTATGCGCCACATCGGAGCACCGCTACGGCGCCGTATGCGCGTCAGTCACCATGCGCCTTGCCGAGTCTGCCGCCTCCACCACCTGCTGCGCGCCGTCTCGTGTACCGATCACGGATTTGCTGAGCGGATTATGCAAGCCCGGTATCGAATTGGAAATGTCCGTGACTTTTTCTGCGGCCATGTAAACCGTTTCGCGGTTTGGCGCAGTGAACTGGACAAGCGGAATCTTCTTAGCGGCATCGTCCACAACGGTAGCAATCGGCGTCGCGACGAAAAGCCGGTTGTCTGCAAAATCGATGACGGTCGTACCCGGGGGCTCATCATAAGCAAAAGCGCGCCTTATGCGCCAAATTTCGTTGAACTGCACGGTTTGCGTGCCGCCGTCCTTAAGGTCCACAACGATGCCGCTGTCTGAGAGGCCGGTTATCCGGCCAGGGTGCCTCCTGCCGAGGATAATGCGCGGGCCGCGGGTGGGCTGAAAAGCGGATTGAGCATGCGCAGGTGTAGGCGATCCGGCAAAAGCAACAAAGCTCAGTGCTAAAGCCAGCAAAATCATCGGCGGTGCTGACATGGCCGGCTCCTCTTTCTGCTAGAAGTGGATGGCACGCTTGCCAACCGCTAACGCCGCTTCCTTCACCGCCTCGGTGAGCGTCGGGTGAGCGTGGCACGTCCGGGCAAGGTCTTCGGCCGATCCGCCAAACTCCATCAGGACTGCGGCTTCGGCAATCATGTTGCCCGCATCGGGCCCTACGATGTGAACGCCCAACACCCGATCCGTCTTGGCGTCGGCCAGAACTTTGACGAAGCCATCCGTCTGCCTGTTCACTTTGGCGCGGCCATTCGCCGTGAAGGGGAACTTGCCGGTGTTGTAAGCGATCCCAGCCTCTTTCAGCTCTTCCTCGGTCTGGCCGATGGTTGCGACTTCGGGGAAGGTGTAGATCACATTCGGGATCACGCCATAGTTCACATGGCCTGCCTTGCCCGCGATAATCTCGGCAACAGCGATGCCTTCGTCCTCGGCTTTGTGAGCCAGCATAGGTCCGCGCACCACGTCGCCAATAGCGTAAATGCCCGCGACGTTCGTCCTGAAATGATCGTCGATCACGATGCGGCGCTTATTGTCGATCTGCACGCCGGCCTCCTCAAGGCCAAGCCCTTCGGTATAGGGTGTGCGCCCGATGGCGACCAGAACCACATCTGCATCGAGGGTTACTTGCGCTCCGTCGCCCTGCGCGGGCTGGACCTGCACTTTGAGTGGCCCGGCGCCATTGGCTTGCACGCCCGTCACCTTATGGCCTAAACGAAATTCGATCCCCTGCTTTTGCAGGATGCGCTGGAATTGCTTTGCGACCTCAGCGTCCATGCCAGGAACGATGCGATCCAGGAACTCGACGACCGTGACTTTCGCGCCAAGGCGGCGCCAAACCGAGCCAAGCTCCAGGCCAATAACACCGCCGCCTACGACGATGAAATGCTCCGGCACATTCTCCAATTCGAGCCCGCCCGTGGAAGAGACGACGCGCTTCTCATCGATCTCGATGCCTGGAAGCCGGATGATATCGGAGCCGGTTGCGATCACAATCGCCTTTGTCTGCAGCGTCTTTTCCTCGCCTCCATTGACAGGGCGGACGAGAACCCGGCCCGGCGCCACGATGCTTCCGGTGCCGCGATGGGCATCGATCTTGTTCTTCTTCAATAGATATTCGACGCCCTTGACGTTGCCTTCCACGCCTTCGGCTTTGAACTTCATCATTGCCGGCAGGTCGAGTTCGGCTTTGGCCTTGATGCCCATCGCCGCGAAGCCGTGGCCCGCTTCTTCGTAAAGCTCCGAGGCGTGCAGGAGGGCCTTCGAGGGAATGCACCCTACATTGAGGCAGGTGCCACCGAAAGTAGCGCTTTTCTCGACGACCGCCGTCTTGAGCCCGAGCTGGGCCGCGCGGATGGCGCAGACGTAACCGCCTGGGCCCGTTCCTATAACAATCAGATCGTAAGTATCGGTCATTTCTTGTCTCGTCTCCAGCTTGGCCGCTTGTTGTCGCGGCGGCAAAACCGCCGCGGCGATCCAGGACAGCATCCGAAACTTCATGGGCTGCTGCCCTTCGCTCGCGATGAAGGCCCCTGCCCGTTGCCTTTTGCCACAAGGCTCCCCGCGAGGCTAGAGATCGAGCACGAGCCGCTGCGGGTCTTCCAGGCTTTCCTTCACGCGCACCAGGAACGTCACCGCATCTTTGCCGTCCACCAGCCGGTGATCGTAAGACAGCGCGAGATACATCATTGGCCGGATTTCGATCTTGCCGTGCACCGCAACCGGCCGCTCCTGAATTTTGTGCATGCCCAGAATGCCCGATTGCGGCGCGTTCAAAATTGGGGTCGACATCAGCGACCCGTAAACCCCGCCATTGGTAATGGTGAAGGTTCCACCCTGCATCTCTTCGAGCGAGAGCTTGCCGTCACGCGCCTTCCTGCCGAAGCTCGCGATTTCTTTCTCGATAACCGCAATGGATTTTCGCTCCGCATCGCGCACCACGGGCACCACCAAGCCGCGATCGGAGCCAACCGCGATGCCGATGTGGCAATATTTCTTGTAGATGATGTCCTGGCCGTCGATTTCGGCGTTGACGCTCGGCACTTCAGCCAAGGCATGGATGCAAGCTTTCACGAAAAAGCCCATGAAGCCCAATTTGACGCCGTGCTTTTTCTCGAACAAGTCCTTGTATTGGTTGCGCAAATCCATGATCGTGGACATGTCCACCTCGTTGAAGGTGGTGAGCATGGCGGCTGTGTTTTGCGCTTCCTTGAGACGGCGCGCGATCGTTTGGCGCAGCTTCGTCATGCGCACGCGCTCTTCGCGGCCCTCATCCGGCGGCGCGGACGGGGTGCGGATTGCGGCAGGCTGCGGAGCTTGGGCGGGCGGAAAATTGATCGCGGCCGGCCGCGCGCCGCCGCCCTCGATCACCGCGAGCATATCGCCCTTCGTTACACGGCCGTCCTTGCCGGTCCCGCTGACCGAAGCTGGATTGACGCCGCTTTCTTCGGCAAGCCGGCGCACGGAAGGGGCAAGCGTTTCTCCCACTGCCGCGCGGGCCATTGCGGGCTGAGGGGCCGCATTGACATAGGCCGGAGTTGCCTGCATCGCTTGCGGCGCGCTGACCGCGGCCTGCGCAAACTGAGGCGCTGCCTTAGGCGCGCTTGCCGAAGCAGCTTGCCCTTCAGCGATGGAGCCCAAGACCGCGCCGGGAGCGACGGTTTCGCCTTCCTTCACAACGATCTCGGAAATCACGCCAGAAGCAGGGGCATTGACTTCGAGCGTCACTTTGTCCGTTTCAAGCTCAGCCACAGCCTCGTCGGCTTTAACGGCGTCGCCCGCCTTCTTGAACCATTTGCCGACAGTTGCTTCCGTGACGGACTCGCCCAGCGTGGGGACAACGATTTCAGTGGCCATCGAAATTCCTTGAGGGTGAGGCAGAATTAGGATTCCGCCGCTATGGCCACCCCAACTCAGCCATAGAGCGGGCATTGAGTTCCTGTCAGAGAATGGCCGGGGACGGGCCCGGCCACCAAGTGTTGTTTCGTTCCGTAAGCTTTAACTTTGTAGCGTTAGAGCGTCATCAAGAAAAGCGTGGAGTTCTGCGGTGTGTTTGCTCATTAGGCCCGCCGCGGTGGAAGCGCTTGCGGGCCTCCCTGCATAGCGCGGCCGCGGGAATTTGGCACCGATGTGATCAAGCACCCACTCGATATTGGCCTCGATGAAGGTCCAGGCGCCTTGGTTCTTGGGCTCCTCCTGACACCAGACCATCTCGGCGTTCGGGAATCGGCTCAGTTCTTGGATGAGCGCGCGCGCCGGGAACGGATAGAGCTGCTCAAGGCGCAGCAGGTAGACATTGTTTGTGCCACGGTTCTCCCGTTCCTCGAACAGGTCGTAGTAGACCTTGCCTGAAGAGAGCACCACGCGCGCGATCCGATCGTCGGGCACGAGCTGTACCTTTTCGCTGCCCCCTATCTGCGCATGGTCCCAAAGCACGCGATGGAAGGTCGTGCCCGGCCCGAAATCCGAAAGCGCCGACACCACGCGCTTATGACGCAAGAGCGACTTCGGCGTCATCAAGATCAGCGGCTTGCGGAAGCTGCGATGGAGCTGACGCCGCAAGACGTGGAAGTAGTTGGCGGGGGTCGTGCAATTGGCGACCTGCCAGTTGTCCTCCGCCGAAAGTTGCAAGTACCGCTCAAGCCGCGCGGAGGAATGCTCCGGCCCTTGGCCCTCATAGCCATGGGGCAGGAGAAGAGTGAGGCCCGACATGCGCAGCCACTTGCGTTCACCGCTGGCGAGGAACTGGTCGATGACCACTTGCGCCCCGTTCGCGAAGTCCCCGAATTGCGCTTCCCACAGCACAAGCGCATTCGGCTCGGCCAGGCTATAGCCATACTCGAAACCAAGAACCGCCTCTTCAGACAGCATCGAGTTGATCACCTCGAAGCGAGCCTGACCCTGTGTGAGGTGATTGAGCGGGATGAACTGGTTCTCGTTCACTTGATCGGTCAGCGCCGCGTGGCGCTGCGAAAACGTCCCGCGTTCGACATCCTGGCCCGAAAGCCTAACTGGAAAGCCCTCTTCGAGCAGGGTTCCGAAAGCGAGAGCCTCCGCCATGGACCAATCGATCCCGCGGCCCTCTTCGATCATCTTGCGGCGGTTCGCTAGGAGCCGTTCGATGGTCTTGTGCACGGTGAAGCCTTTCGGCACTTCGGTCAGTTTCGTGCCAATCGCCTTCAATTTCTCCATGCTGACTGCAGTGTCGCCCCGGCGCGGACCTTCCTCGGCGAGAGTGATGCCGGACCATCGGCCGTCGAGCCAATCCGCCCTATTGGGCCGGAACCCTTCGGACGCTTCGAACTCTGTCTCGAGCTCGTTCCAGAAATCGGCCCTTAGCTTTTCGGCAACCGGCTGATCGACCAAGCCCTCTTCGGCAAGCCGCTTGGTGTAGGTTTCGACCACGCCCGGAAGCTGGCGGATCTTTTTGTACATCAGCGGCTGGGTGAACGACGGCTCGTCGCCCTCGTTGTGACCGTGCCGGCGGTAGCAGATCATGTCGATCACGACAGACTTATGAAAACGCTGCCGGAACTCGATGGCGATGCGTGCGCAATACACGACCGCCTCCGGATCGTCGCCGTTGACGTGAAAGATCGGCGCCTCGATCATGCGTGCGATGTCGGAGGGATAGGGCGAGGAGCGCGAGAAGCGCGGGGCCGTCGTGAACCCGATCTGATTGTTGACGATGAAGTGAATTCCCCCGCCGGTGCGATGCCCTTTGAGGCCGGAGAGCCCGAAGCATTCCGCAACGACGCCCTGGCCGGCGAAGGCTGCGTCGCCATGCAAGAGCAGCGGCAGCACCTGGATGCGGCTCTTATCGTGCCGCTGATCCTGCTTCGCGCGCACTTTGCCGAGCACGACCGGATCAACGATCTCCAGATGCGAGGGGTTGGCCGTCAGCGAAAGGTGGACCTGGTTCCCATCGAATTCCCGGTCGCTGGAAACGCCCAAATGGTACTTCACGTCGCCCGAGCCTTCGACGTCCTCCGGGTTTGCGGACCCGCCCTTGAATTCGTGGAAGAGCGCGCGGTAGGGCTTTGCCAGCACATTGGTCAGCACATTCAAGCGCCCGCGATGCGGCATGCCGAACACGATCTCTTTCACGCCGAGCTGCCCGCCGCGTTTGATGATCTGCTCCAGGGCCGGGACCATCGCCTCAGCGCCTTCGATGCCAAATCGCTTCGTGCCGGTGTATTTCTTGTCGAGGAACTTCTCCAAGCTTTCGGCCTGGATGAGCTTGGTCAGGATCGCCTTTTTGCCGAGCTCGCTGAACTCGATTTCTTTATCCGGCCCTTCGACGCGCTCCTGAATCCACTGCTTCTGCTCGGGAGAGGAGATGTGCATGAATTCGAAGCCGACGGTGCCGCAATAGGTGCGGCGCACAATGTCGATGATCTGCCGCAGCGTCGCGGTTTCGAGACCCAGCACATTATCAATATAAATCTGGTGATCGAGGTCTGCGGGCGTAAAGCCGTAGGTTGCGGGCTCAAGTTCGGGGTGCGGCCGCGGGGGCGTAAGATGCATAGGATCGAGATTGCCGATCAGATGCCCGTTTACCCGGTAGGCTCGGATCAGCATTAAGGCGCGGACCGATTCCCGGGTGGCCCTGAAAGCCTCTTCGCGGCTGATTTCAACGCCGCTCTCTTGGGCTTTGGTGCTGATCTTGCGCCCGATTTCCTTTTCTTCGCGTCCCCAATCGGCGCCGAGCGCGTTCAGAAGATCGCCGTCGCCGGATAAGCTCTCAGCTTTGGGCTTCCAGGAGGGGCCATGCGCTTCGGAGAGAACCGCATCCTTGCGCTCCTTCAGGTCCGTGAAAAAGGCGCGCCAATCCGCTGAGACCGCTCCGGGATTTTCCTCGAAGCGCTCGTAGAGGTCCTCGATATAGGCAGCGTTTGCGCCGTGTAGGAACGAGGTTAGCGCAAACGCCTCGTTTATTTTTTCCCGTTTCACCTAAGTCACCTTTCAGCCCTGAAAGCGGACAATGCCGCAAAGCCAACCGCCCTCGCGTGGGAGCACAGATCAGCCCCTCAATACTTCGACAAGCGTGCTCCCGAGAGCTGCGGGCGATGGGGAGACGACAATTCCCGCAGACTTCATGGCTTCGATTTTGTCGCCGGCCGAGCCCTTACCGCCCGCAATGATCGCACCAGCGTGACCCATTCTCCGGCCGGGAGGCGCCGTGACGCCTGCGATGAAGCCTACAATCGGTTTCTTGCGAGGCGATGACTTGTAGAACGCCGCCGCCTCTTCCTCTGCCGATCCGCCGATCTCGCCGATCATCACGATCGATTGCGTCTCGTCATCGGCCAGAAGCATCTCAAGAACGTCGATGTGCTCTGTGCCTTTCACGGGGTCGCCGCCGATGCCGATGCAGGTCGTCTGCCCAAGGCCTGCCATGGTCGTTTGATGTACCGCTTCATAGGTAAGGGTGCCCGAGCGGGAAACAATACCGACGCTGCCTCGCTTGTGGATGTGCCCAGGCATGATGCCGATCTTGCACTCGCCGGGTGTGATGACCCCTGGGCAGTTCGGCCCGATCAGCCGCGACTTGGAGCCGTCGAGCGCGCGCTTGACCTTCACCATATCCATGACCGGGATGCCCTCGGTGATGGTCACGATCAGCGGGATTTCGGCGTCGATGGCTTCGAGAATGGCATCCGCAGCGAACGGAGGCGGGACGTAAATCGCGGTAGCGTTGGCGCCCGTCTTTTTGACCGCGTCATGAACCGTGTCGAAAACGGGCAGCCCGAGGTGTGTGCTGCCGCCTTTTCCGGGTGTGACGCCCCCCACCATCTTCGTGCCGTAAGCGATGGCCTGCTCGGTGTGAAAGGTGCCCTGCGCGCCGGTGATGCCCTGGCAGATCACTTTGGTGTTACTGTCGACGAGGATGGCCATGCCCTAATCCTTTGCAAGCGCTGTCTGACTGTCTTCGTGGAATCCCGGTTGCGCGGGGAGATCGAGGAATGGATTGATCGCCGTAACCGTGCCGTAAGCCTGTCCGTGATTAAGGTCTTCGGTGTATAAAGCCGGGGCTCCCAACGCCTCCGCGGCCGCTACAATTGCGCCATCCCAGTAGGAGATGCGGTGGCGGATCGAATGCAAGACCGCTGTTTTTACCAGAGACGGCGTTACAGACGCGCAGGGAAACTCTTCCAATTTTTCCAGCCACTCAAGACCTTCTGCTGGAGTGAGGCCGAAGTCTGCCTTTCGGACGGCAACCGTGTAAAATTCTTGCAGCACCTGGGCAGACATACCGATTTTTTCCGTTCTAACTATCCTGGCTGCTATCGTCTTTTTGTGTGCGTCCGCCGGGTTCCGCGAAGCCAGATACAGAAGAATGTTGGTGTCGAGAAAGCCCGTGACGATCATAGAGTTCTTCGCGATTCCACTTCCAAGCACCCAAATCAAGTGTGGACTCTTCAGCAAGCTTCAGTAGCTCTTCACGAGCTTTCTTTGAACGGGACTCGAAGCTTGCCAAGCGGCCAAGATAATCCCGGACAAGTGCATTCACGGTCGTATCGTGGGCAGCCGCGTATTTCCGAACCTCCGCCAGAACCTCGTCCTCTACAGCGAGCGTTATGTTCTTCATGGCTATATCTCCACCTTTGTTGTCACACAGTTTATGTGTGACTGTGTGGAGCGTCAAGCAGCCTTCTTCACCTCGGAAACGATCTTTTGCGCGGCATCGCCCAAATCGTCCGCCGGGATCACGGCAATCCCGGATTTCCGCAGAATTTCCTTGCCGAGTTCGACGTTCGTCCCTTCAAGCCTAACAACCAGCGGAACCTTGAGGCCTGTTTCACGAGCGGCAGCGATAATTCCCTCGGCGATGATATCGCAGCGCATGATGCCGCCGAAGATGTTTACGAGGATGCCCTGCACATGGGGGTCCGACAGAATGATCTTAAAGGCTTCGGTCACCTTCTCCTTCGAAGCGCCGCCGCCTACGTCCAGGAAGTTGGCAGGCTCGGCGCCATAGAGCTTGATGATATCCATGGTCGCCATGGCAAGGCCGGCGCCGTTCACGAGGCAGCCGATATTGCCGTCAAGCTTCACGTATGAAAGATCGTAGCGCGACGCCAGCACTTCAGCCGGGTCTTCCTCACCCAGATCGCGCAAATTCATGATGTCCGGATGGCGGTAGAGCGCGTTGCCATCGAAATTGAGCTTCGCGTCAAGGCAGACGAGGTCGCCTTTTTCAGTGACGATGAGCGGGTTGATTTCGAGAAGGCTCATGTCCTTCTGGGTGAATACCCGGTAGAGATTGCCGATGAGCTTCACGCATTGCTTGATTTGATCGTCTTTCAAGCCAAGTGCGAACGCGACTTCCCGGCCGTGGAACTGCGAGAAGCCGGTTGCCGGGTCAATGGTTAGCGTGAAGATTTTCTCTGGCGTGTTATGAGCGACATCCTCGATGTTCATGCCGCCTTCGGTCGAGGCGATAATGGCCACGCGCGAGGTAGCGCGGTCAATCAGGAACGAAAGATAAAGCTCGCGGGCGATGGCAGCGCCTTCCTCGATGAGGAGCCGCTTCACAACGCGCCCGGTTTCTCCCGTTTGCACGGTCACGAGCGTATTCGATAGCATTTGATCCGCGAATAGCCGCACCTCGTCAACCGACTTGGCGATGCGGACGCCGCCTTTGCCGCCTGCTTCCGGCTCCTTGAAGTGGCCCTTGCCGCGGCCGCCAGCGTGGATCTGAGCCTTCACAACCCAGACGGGGCCGCCAAGCTCCTTCGCGACGGAGACCGCCTCTTCCGGAGCGAAGGCTGCCTGTCCATGCGGGACCGGTACGCCATAGTCTTTTAGGATCGCTTTTGCCTGATATTCATGCACATTCATGGGAGCGCTCTTTGTAAGGCGAAGACCGACGCTGCCGCCTGGGATACCGGGGGGCCCGCAGGGCGGTGGACTGCTCTTAAGACGACGGCTGTTGAAGGCCGGGCGCGATGCGGATGCAGGCTTCCACGAGCCCTTGCACAGCTTCGACCGAACGCTTGAAATCGAGCCGCTCATGCGTATTGAGATCGATCTCGATCACGCGCTCCATGCCCTTGGCGCCGATAACGCACGGCACGCCGATATAAAGGCCCTTCACACCGTATTCGCCCGTGAGGTAGGCAGCGCAAGGCAGCACGCGCTTCTTATCCTTGAGGTAGGACTCGGCCATGGCAACGGCAGAAGCGGCGGGCGCATAGTAGGCCGATCCCGTCTTCAAAAGCTTCACCACCTCGGCGCCGCCATCGCGAGTCCGCTGCACGATTTCGTTCAGCCGCTCATGGGTGATCCAGTTCATCTTGATGAGATCCGGCATTGGAATGCCAGCCACGGTCGTGTAGCGGGTCAGCGGCACCATGGTATCGCCGTGCCCACCGAGCACGAATGCGGTCACGTCCTCGACGGAAACGTCGAATTCCCTCGCGAGAAAATACCGGAAGCGTGAGCTGTCGAGAACGCCGGCCATGCCGACAACCTGGTTCTTCGGAAGCCCCATCACCCGCTGCAGTGCCCAAACCATGGCATCGAGCGGATTGGTGATGCAGATCACGAAGGCACCGGGTGCGTACTTCTTGATGCCGGCGCCAACCTGCTCCATCACCTTCAAGTTGATTTCGAGAAGATCGTCGCGGCTCATGCCGGGCTTGCGCGGTACGCCGGCAGTAACGATCACGACGTCTGCGCCTTTGATATCTGCGTAGTCATTCACGCCTTGGTACGCGGCATCGAAGCCATCGACGGGCGACGATTGCGCGATGTCGAGGGCCTTCCCCTGCGGCATGCCTTCCATGATGTCGAACAGGACCACATCGCCAAGTTCCTTGAGGCCAATCAGATGGGCAAGCGTGCCCCCGATCATGCCTGAACCAATAAGTGCGATTTTGGCCCGTGCCATGGTGCTTTCTCCTTTTTGGGGTTTGGCGCACATCGCGGCCGATTGCCGCGCTTTCATACTGCGTTACTCGCATTTTTGCTGCGTTGCAACAAGAAGCGAGCTTAAACTTTAGTTATTTTTAACGTGTTCTTAATCTGTTCTTAACGAGCAGTCTCCGCCGTTTGCTCGCGCCAAGCTTGAGCGAGGGACTCGGCTTTCTTTCGTTCGTCAGGGCGAAGCGAGATGACCATGAGATCGAGCTTGAAATCGGATTCGCCCGCCGCGCGCGCCAGTATGTGCCACTTGGCAGCTTGAATTCGATCGGCGGGCACACCGAAACCGGCAGAATAGGCGCGGGCGAGACGGTTCTGGGCAACGGGGTTACCGCGCTCCGCTGCAATCCGCAGCAACGCCACGGCAGCCGCTTCGTCTTTTGCCACGCCCTTACCGTTAGCGAGCATAATTGCATACTCGACTTGAGCATCGACATGCCCCTCCGCGGCGGCCTTAGCAAGCCAGGCGGCGGCTTTGGCCTCGTCACGGGGGACGCCCTGTCCATTGCGGTACAACGTGGCAAGATCGTAGGCCGCTTGCGCGTGGTCTTTCTTGGCAGCCTGTTCGAGCCAATAGGCTGCCTTTTGCAAATCTAAAGGACGTGCCCATCCCTCCACATAGGTTTGGGCGAGATTATAAGCGGCCAGCGTGTGTCCTTGCTGGGCGGCAGCCTCGAAGAAGTCGGCGGCTTTATGTTCATCCTTCTTGACGCCGCGCCCTTTGGCCAGCATCACGCCGATTGCGAACTGAGCGTGCATATCCCCCGCGACAGCGCCCTTCGTGTACCACTCGGCCGCTTTCGTGTCGTCCTGACGGACGCCAAGGCCTTGCTCATAAAGCTTGCCGATCAGCGTGTTGGCTTGAACCTCGCCTTTCGCAGCCGCCTCAAGGGCGAGCTTGAGCGCCTGTTCGTAATGACCGGAATCATAGGCAGCATAAGCAGGATCGTTGGAAGAGGCGGAAACTTCAGCCGGTCGCCACGTTCCCTTCGCCGCCGGTGCAGCTTTTTGTACAGCGAAGGCAATCGGTCCGCTGCCAGCCGTCACACATGCGCAAAAAACAATCGCCAAAAGGAGTCTTGGCTGGATCATGGTCCCCTCTTGAGCCAGAAACACTCACGTCTGGCTTTGCAAGCCGAACTCTGTTGCAAAAGTAAGGCTTTCTCCTGCTTGGGCCGCTTCCTCAATCAGAAGAAAATCGGGGCGTGCTTTTGAGAGAACGGATTGGGGCGGCTGAACGCAACCGAACGCAAGCGCTGCGGGCACTCCCGTAATTCCGTCCCACCATAAGGAAAGTTCGGCTGCCGCTTCCAAAGCCGCGGGGTCTGAAGCATCGAAGGCGATGAAGTCGGCGCCCGCCTCTGCACTTTCCATGGCGGCATGGCGGCTGAGGCCGCAGGCGGCGCCAATGACGCCCGCACTTCCTAAAGCGGCTCGCGCTTTAGCAACATCCTCCGTGGCTGCGGAAAGATAAACCCCGTTCGCGCGTGCTTCAGCGGCTTCTTCGGCGGTGCCCGTGACAAGCACCGCGAGTTCAAGCGGCTTCGCCCGGGCAATGGCTTGCGCCAGAGCGGCCGGAACGGGGTCTTTGAAAATGAGTGCTGCGGGCTGGAAGAGCCTTGCCAACTCCGTCAGCTTGTCTGCCCACTCCTGCTGCAGAGCTGGCGGGACGACGCAGATTAGTCCGCAAGGCTTCGTATCCATCGATTTAGATGAGTTTTGCCATCGCGACGGCCGTATCGAGCATCCGGCAGGAGAAGCCCCACTCGTTATCGTACCAGGACAGCACCCGTGCGAGACGTCCTTCAACGATTTGGGTCTGCCCCAGGTCGAAGTTCGAGGAGTGAGGGTTGTGGTTGAAGTCAATGGAGACAAGCGGATCCTTGACCACCGACAGAATGCCCTTCAGCTCTTGCTGCGACGCGCGCTCCATGGCCGCATTGATGTCGGAGACGCTCGTTTCCCGGCCCGGGATAAAGCAGAGATCGATCACGGACACGTTCGGCGTCGGAACGCGGATCGCGGTGCCGTCGAGCTTGCCGGCTAGTTCCGGCAGGACAAGGCCAACCGCCTTTGCCGCGCCGGTCGAGGTCGGGATCATCGACAGAGCCGCTGCGCGTGCGCGGTGCAGATCCTTGTGCGGCAAGTCGAGAATGCGCTGGTCGTTGGTATAAGAGTGAATCGTCGTCATGTAGCCTTGGCTAATGCCGCACACTCTTTGAAGCACCATGGCGACAGGCGCTAGGCAGTTGGTGGTGCAGGATGCGTTCGAAACCACCTTGTGGTCGCGCTCCAGCTTGTCGTGATTCACACCGTAGACCACGGTGAGGTCTGCACCTTTGGAGGGCGCCGAAACCAGTACCTTTTTCGCGCCGGCCGTGAGATGCATGGCCGCCTTCTCGCGATCGGAGAAGATTCCGGTGCATTCCATCACAATGTCGACACCCATCGCGCCCCAGGGAAGCTTCAAGGGATCGCGTTCGGCCAAAACCTTGATTGGCCCGCGGCCAACGTCGAAACCGTCGGCGCTGACATGCACTTCGCCGCGGAACGGCCCATGTACCGAATCGTACTTAAGTAAATGAACATTGGTCTTCACGTCGCCGACGTCATTGATGGCAACAATCGAAACGTCGTCGCGATTATTTTCAGAGATGGCCCGGAGAACATTGCGGCCGATACGGCCAAAGCCGTTAATTCCTACCCTAACAGTCATGTTATCTCACCGGTTCGTTTCGTTTTTTTTAGCGGCTTACACTAAATCGTAAGCATGCAAAAGCGCAAGGGGCCATGCTCAAAGCGCGGGCAGGTGCAAGCACCGGAACAGTGGACAATTTGACGAGGCGGCCGTTGCAAGTTGCGAACGGGTCATAGCTTCTGGCCATGCATTGCCTGCCTCCCGAATAACATAAACGGCGAAAATTTGCTGGGAAGAGGTTCAAGTAAATCGCCATAGCATGCCATATTAACCTTTTCACATTACCAGTAATAGTACGAACACTTCCGCAAAATGGTTAACATTACAGTAAGGACACGGCCTATGAACAGTAAGGCTAATCTCGTCTACGTCACGGCTGCGCTGGCCGCCCTCGCTCTCGGTCTTGGCGTATCGTTTTGGCAGTCCGCTTCAGAAAATCAGCAGCTTCGCCGGGCCAATCTGGTCGCGGGCTTGGCGCTTGCAAGCGCTCAGGACGACGCAAAAGCGCTTCGTGAAAAACTCGATCGCGCAGACAAAGCGCGCGAATACGCCGAGGCTGCCCAGGCTGTCGCGGAGGGTTCTGAGCATGCAACGCGCGAGAAGCTTGCCCAGGAAACCAAGACGCGCAAAGCTGCCGGTGCGGCGGTGTTGCAGGCAGCGAACGAAGTTCAAACCATAACCGCGAAGCTCGCGAACGAGTGGCAAGCACGCCGGATCGCTGAAGAGACACGTTTGAAGGCAGAGTCGGCCCTTCAGGCGGCAGGCGCGCAGCTTGCGCAAGAACGGGATGCGCGCCAAAGCGCGGAAGCCGCCCGTCAGCAAGCAGAAAGTGCTGCGACTTCAATGACGGCTCAACTGAATGAGGAAATCTCGGCGAAGCTGGCGGCCGAAGGTGCGCTCGCCAAGTCCGAAGATCAAGTCCGGCTCCTTAATGCCAGGCTCGCGGCACAGGCGCCCGGCAAAAAGGCCGAAGCCGCTGCCGCACATGACACGGGCACAACCGCTACGACGCCAGCGGCCTCGGCAGAAAGCCAGGCTCCGGCAGGGCCATCCGAAGCGCGCGAAAACACCCAGCCGTCTGATGGGGAACGCATTATTGAAGCGCGGGAACCTTGGCAGCCCGTGCTGACCCCTCGGTAAGATCAACGGCTATTATCGAGTTCAGCCCCGCCTAGCGGGGCTTTGGACGGACCCGGAGGGGTCAAGACCTCCGGCACTTGCATAAGAGTTAGAACAGCCAGCCGAACAGGCTCCAGCCGCCGCCATAATAACCGCCGCAGCCGCAACTGCCGCAGCCGCATCCGCAGTTCGGGCCATAATAAGCGCTACTATAATAACCACAGCCGCCACAACCGCCCCAACAGGCGCCTCCGCCGCAAGTCCCGCAAGTCGTGTATCTGGTTGTATAGGTGTACAAGCGGCCGCAGCCACCGCAACCGCGATGGTAACAACCGTGCGCGTGGTGGCAACTCACCTTCACGACGCTGCCCGATGCATGCAGCGCCTTCGCGGCGCTTCCCGTGACGGCATAGGCGTTCCCTGACAGAAGAGTGGCTGCGAGCATGGCTGCAACCGCAACAATTAGTTTTTTCATCTGAGCCTCGACCCGAAAATAGAATCTCCCGCAGCGCTAAGGCTGCAATTCCAATAATAGGCCCGGGCAATTAACATCTATTCTAAGTGATAGGAGAAATAAGGATTGTTCCGCCAAGAAACGGTTCAGAGCAGCCAGAACATGCGGTGCAAAAAAATGGCGGCCGTTAGAACCGCCATTAAGCTACAACCTGCCAAGGTTATTTGGTGTTTTTCTTGAGATCCGCGGGTTTATTTTCTTTCTTTGGTTCGGACGGCTTGTTTTCCTTCTTGGGCTCCGAGGCGCCCTTCATATCCTTTGCCGGTTGCTGTGCCGGTGCAGCAGAATGTTTCACAGGCGCATGCTTCTTTACATGCTTATGCCCATGCCGGTGCAAGTGATGTTTGCGAACATGCCGGAGGCAGACATGGCGATGGCGATGCCTGCGATGGGCGCAACGCACGTGATGCTTGCGGTGGCGCTTTGCATGCGCATGTTTCTTATGTTTATCCGTACCGGCTTGAGCGGTTTTTCCGGCGGGCTGTTTTTGGGCTTGCGCGCCAGTTGCTGGCGTAGCAGCATCCGATTTCTTCGCAGAATCCGGTTGCTTTCCTGCATCTGGTTTGTTCTGCGAGGGGGTTTTGGCGATATCGCCGGGCTTGGCCTGAGCATCGGCCTTGACTGGAGCGGTCCCTTGCTTTTCGGCGGCATACCCGTTGCCGGCGATATAGTGGAACGCTACTAGGCTCATAACAGCGACAACTAACTTTTTCATACTACACACACCGGAGTTAAGTTTAAGGATAGCGGACCGAAGCGCTTCCCCGCTTCATCGCCCCGCGCGTCAGGAGAACAGCCCGAATGCTCAACGACTAGGCAGGAGCAGGCCTGACACAACCTTAAACTAAAGAGAAAAATATCCGAAAAACAAGCCCTTAAACATGAATAGGGTTAAACGTTGCGGTAATGACACAAGCAAGGGACGACGAAAGCCGATGAACAGCCGCCTGAGAAAACTCGTTGGAACTGCGCTCTTCGTTGCAGGCAGCTTCTTCTACTTCTTCTTTGCCATTTCCGTAGCCATTGCGCGGCTGCCCGGCACCCCGATGAGCACGCAGCTTTTGTTCTATCTCGTGACCACCCTGATCTGGCTCTTCTTCGCCGGTATCCTCATCCGCTGGATGCAAAGGCCCGCCCCGGTAAAAACTGAGTAAGCCTCCCTAGAAGACCCAGGGGATGAGCCGCGATGTTCGTTCGGTGTAGGCAACGTACTGCGCGCCGAACTCCGAGCGCAGCAGCGCTTCTTCGGAGCGGATGCGCGCGATGAGCGGCGGCATGAGCAGCACGGTCAGAAGCACCCCAACGCCGGAGCGGAAGGCAAGCGCCCATCCGAGTGCGTTGATAAGCAGCCCCAGATAGCTCGGATGGCGGATGAGGCTATATACACCGCTCGTAACGAGCGTATGCCCCGGCTGGATCGCAACGAGCCCGCTGAACCGGCGTCCGAGCACAAAGACGGGCCAAATCCGGAGCGCGCCGCCGGCGGCAAAAAGGGCAACGCCAACCCATCGGATGCTATCGCCATCCAAGGTCCAGAACCCAATCCGGTCGGTGTAGGCGGGCAAATAGGCGGCCAAAAACCCTAGCACGCCGAAAACCGGAAGCACCCAGCGGTTGGAACGGTCCTCACGCTCCCCAGGGCTTAGATTTCCGGCGGTGAAGAATGCGGATGCAAAAAGAGCGAAGAATATGATGGTAACCGCAATCAAGGCCGGTTGGGAGAAAAACGCTGCGAAACCGCCTCGGCCAAGGATCGCAAGCCCGAGATAAACAAGCGCGCTAAAGGTCTCGACGGCAATCAATCTGGGGCTAGGCGTGGTCATGTTCTTTAAGTCTCTTGTTTCATCGGGAGGCGGCGAACATAGGGTTGTACAAGTTCCATCAAAAATCATTTGGTTGCTTTACGCGCGTCCGATGGGGCCATCATCGCCGAAAGCGGCCTAGAAAAGCAAACCCGGAATTAGAGCACAGACCCGGTCTATCCCAAGCTTCACGGGAGCGATCGATTACTTAAGCGGCGGCTTCGAGAGGCACGGTCGCGGGATGGGCATCGGCGAAGTCCGTACCGATTAATCTCAAAAAGTCCGTCACCGCAGTTGACAGTTGAAGAGCCACATTCGAAAGCCGGGAAGAAACGTCCGAGACCGAAGCTGCTTGCTGTTTGGTCTGGCCTGCGACTTGGCTGACCTTGCTTGAGCTTCTTGCGGCCTTTTCGCTGCCCTCAGCGGCCCGCGCTACATTGCTTGCGATTTCCTGGGCTGCCGCCGTCTGCTCCTCGACCGCTGCTGCGATTGAACCCGTAAAGCCTTGTATTTCAGCCACCTTGCCGGCCACCGACTGGATGGCGCCAACGGCCGCGCCAGTCGAGCTTTGGATCGCGCTAATCTGATTGGCGATGGCGTCGGTTGCCTTGGCCGTTTGCGCCGATAGCGCCTTCACCTCGGCCGCAACTACCGCAAAGCCCCGGCCCGCCGCACCCGCACGCGCCGCTTCGATGGTCGCGTTAAGCGCCAGCAGACTGGTCTGATCGGCAATTCCCCTGATCACTGCGACAATCGAGCCGATCTCTTCCGCCGCGCTGGCAAGGCCTGCAACGTCTTTGTTGGTGCGTGCCGTCTGATCGGTCGCCGCCTCGACAACGGCGTTTGTCCGGTGTGCCTGCTCGGAGATTTCCCTAATGGAGCAGCTCAGCTGTTCCGTCGCCGCGGCCACCGCGTTGGAGTTATCGGCAGCGCTTGCGGAGACGCTCGTCGCGGTCGCCGCTTCGAAGGTTGCTGTCTCGGCGGCCTCCGATAGCGTCATCGCCGAAGCGCTTAGCTGTTCGACCTGCCTGCTCAATGTAGCGACGATTCCGGTGATGGCGTGCTGAAACCGTTCGATACGTTGTTCAATCCGCGCCTGCTGCTTCTCCTTGAGAGCGATCGCCTTGGCTTGTTCTCCCTCGAGCACCCGGACTTTGAGCGCGTTCGCTTTGAAAATGCCGACTGCGGCTCCCATGTCCGTAATTTCGTCATTCCCGCTGATTGGAACCGCTACGGAAAGATCGCCATCGGCCAAGCTACGGATCGCTGTGCTGAGGCTTTTCAGGCGCCGGGTTATAGTTCTCCGGATGAAAACAAGTGCACCCGCAAGACCCGCGAAACCGAACGCGGACAACAGCGCCAACACGATTTTGTCGACGGTAACTTCCGAGTTCGACGCTGCAACTGCTTGAGAGACGGCGTCCCGGGATTGTGCAGCTAATCTCTCCGCTGCGCTCGCGAGCTCTTGGCTGCTCGCCCGGCTCTCGCTCACCAATCTCCACCCTTCTTCATAAGCGGCGAGCTCGCGGTCTCTCACAGCCAGGATAGATTTGTTAGCGGCGAAAGCGAGCAGGCTATCCAGTGCAGGGCCGAGATCCTCAATGCCGGGACGGCCGGCAAGAGCTTCTATCGATTTGCGAGCGCGAACCGTGCTCGCCAAGAGTTTGTCGCGCAACGGTACCAGCTGAACGCGGTCTGGCGCGAGTGCAATCTCTTCAAGTATACCAGTTATAAGATTAGCTTCAGCCCGAAGCTCCCAAAGCGAAATAAAAGAAGGAAGCTCATTTTCGTTCAGCGCGTTCAACGTTTTTTTCGTATCTTGTGCGCCAGCGTTTTCGGCAGATTGCCGCAGCTGCATCGTTAAGTTGAAACTGGCATCGTCGAATACTGGCGCGAGCTTCTCATTAAAATTCCGTTGAGCCTGCGATACATCGGCTACTAACGCCAGTCTTTGGGCGCGCAGCTTAAGGCGTTCTGCAACCGAATTTCCCAATTGAGCGGTAATATTAAAAAGACTGCCGGTCAAAGGGCGAAGCTCATCGGCCAACCGAAGGTTCCCTTCGCGCCCGGAAAGCTCCAGAAAGCTGGTACTCGTTGCCGATTGAAGGCCGGCCACAGCCTGCAACATCTTATTCAACTCAGCAGCGTTATCCGCCATTGCTATATTCGCGCACAAACCGGACAAAGCCGATGCCTGTTTTGAAAGCGAGAGCAATCTTGATAGGCGGGGGAGGCTTTCGGCTTCGATATCTACAAGCTTGCCTCCCAAAGACCGGTAGGAAAAAAATGCAATAGTGCTCGCGGCGATAGTAAGACTTGTGACTAACGCGAAGGCGAAAAGCAGTTTGGATTGAATCGTGCAGCTTTTGATATTCAGGCAGGACCAGGCTTGCATAAGGTTAGCTTTCCAAACAAGCGCGGGCAAATGTGAAGATTGAGCGAAAATCATAGGTGTACCTTTTCGTCTCCAAAGTCTTCCAATATGAAATCGTGGCATCAATCCGAAGTCCAGGTAAGATCGGGGACTGGCCTATATGACCCGTTGGACTGCAAGATTGTAAGGAATACGCTGTTCGCACCTTGGTTGTTTTCTGGCCCAAAATTTAGAACCACACCGCCGAAATCGAACGAATTCGCGAATATCGCTTTTAGGAACTTCTGGCGCGAGGGTTCAGCTTGCCCCTGTTCAAGGGCGGCAATGGCAAGCCGTCCGGCCAAATATCCCTCCAGCGATACAAATCCAGGTTTGGCGTTCGAATCGATGGTTTTGAGCGCAGCTTGATACCGGGCGACGACCGGCAAGTTGGTGTCTTGGGGGAAGGGGACTACTTGGGTGACAATGACGCCCGCGCCATCGGCGCCGAGTTCCTTTGCCAGTGCATCGCTCCCAACGAAGGAGATGTTGACGAATAATGCGTCCACTTTGAGTTTGTGTGCGAGTTTGATGAACTCAGCGCATGGTTTATATGGGCCAATGAGAATAATCGCTTCAGGCTTGGCCCTCTCGATAGTGAGAAGCGCCGACTTGATGGCGATCGTATTTCTTTCGAACGATGCTTCTGCCGCTAATTTCATACCCCGCTTGTCTAGCGCCTTTTGGACGCCCGCGAGCCCAGCCCGGCCGAACGCATCGTCCTGGTACAGGATAGCGATCCTCGCAACTCCCTTGTCTTTGGTGAGACGCTCGACCATGGTTTCGGTCTCCTGGAAATAGGAGGCGCGTATATTCACGACGTTCGGCTTGAACGGGTCCCGCAGGAATTGTGCCCCGGTGAACGGGGCTATAAACGGCACGCCATTCCCCGCGGCAATCGGCTGGGTTGCCGCGGAGGTAGGTGTTCCCACTGCACCGATGAGGGCGAAGACCTTATTTTCACTCAGCATTCTCGTAGTCGCTTCGATGGATTTTGTGGGCTCATAGCCATCATCCTCCGAAACAAGCGCAAGCTTCCGGCCTTTAACGCCGCCAGACCTGTTGGCTTCTTCGAACGCGGCAACAATTCCGTCCCGCATTTCCCTGCCAAGGGAGCCGGCTGGCCCCTCTAATGCCGCGACTTGGCCGAAAGCAATCGCGTTGGACGTGACCCCCGGCTCCGAAATAGCGGGCGAGCTGAGGCACAATAGCCCGGAAACGATGGAAGATAGAAAAAAAGCCCGCCGCATGTGTTGGATCTCCCTGGGATTGAGTTCAGTAGATCATTGCAACTTTAGGTTTAAATAGGTTTAAGCCAACGCTCACCGCGGCACGCTTGGTCCGCAGACGCATAGCGTTGCTGAGATGCGCACGTTCCCTCGGCGCGGAATCATCTCAAGGCTTCTATTCGCTTGTCTGGCGTTGGGGCGAAAGGATGGCCCACGCAATGCGCGCGGGTGGGAGCCGCCTTGAGTGACGTAGGGGAGTTCCAGTTCCGGCTGCTCGATTGCGCCGGGAAATTGGAACAGCAGGCGCGCGCGGGCGTGCCAATCGAGTAAGGCGGCGGATCCAGGGGCTGCCGTCTGGGAGGGACATTAGCGCGGCAAGGCACCTGGACTCTCACGCGCGCAAACCTCGCCTTGGCTCTCCAGCTCTTCCTCAACTTAGTCAACATCGCGCTCGCGGGCAAACGGTGGGTGCGCGCAGCCTGCCGCGTTTCCGGCAGGCGGTTTGCATCAGCTCAGCTTGGGCGGGCGTCTTGGCGCTCTTTGTAGCGGCAGCCTTCTGGGCGGGCGGACTGCTCTTGATCCGGTTCATGACATCAGCGCGCAGCGATGCCTACTGGCAGCCTTGGCATGAACCGCTACAGTAGATGTAAACAGCGCCATCGTCTATGATGATTGCATTGACGGAGCGGGCGGCATTCGAGCGGTACGGGTAAGAAATGCGAAGCACTGAGGTTAACGGGGGCTTAACGCACCAAGGCCTGCCTGGCGAAGCGGGCGCCCTTTACTCCAGCGCCGCGCCCGGCTCCTGCTTCGCGGTCTTGATGGTAAACGCCGTCTTTACCGAATTGACATTCGGCGCCGCGGTAAGCTCACGGATGACAAAATTTTGGAACGTCACAACGTCCGGCGCGACGCACTTCAACAGGTAATCGATGTCGCCCGAGAGCATATAGGCTTCGCGCACGATATCCCACTGCCGGACCCGCCCCTCGAAAGCAGAGAGATCCGCTTCGGACTGGCTTTCGAGCTTGACATAGGCAAATGCGGTGAGGTGATATCCCAGCCGGGGTAGATTGAAGGCAGCGTGATATCCCGCAATAACCCCGCAACGCTCCAGCTCTCGAACGCGCCGTAGGCACGGCGGCGCCGAGAGGCCTACGCGAGTGGCGAGCTTGACATTGGTTATACGGCCGTCCTTTTGCAACTCGGCCAATATGCGCCAATCGGTAGCGTCAAGTTTTGTGGGTTTGGTCACATCTTGCAACGCCCGAACCGAAGCCATGGACAACCCTTATCTTCCCTTATCTTCCCTTATCTTCATCTGCGATAGTTAAGTATGTTGCAATAAGCATATACAAAAAATGACTCAAATCAAAAAATGCAAATTCAGAAATATTCCGTTTCGCCGCAGGCCGGGGCCATCGCTGGAGCTTGACCTTCTGTTCTTGCAAAAACCGTTCGCGGGCCCATTTTGTTGCAATGCAACACGCACATGGCCGGGGAGGAATTCACAATGATGGAGCGGGAGGGCAGGCTTGTAATCGTGGGGTCCGGTCCGGCGGGCTACACCGCGGCGATCTATGCGGCCCGCGCCATGCTGCAGCCGGTCTTGATTGAAGGGATACAGCCTGGCGGGCAGCTCACCATCACCACCGATGTCGAGAACTATCCCGGGTTCGCGGAGGCGATCCAGGGGCCATGGCTCATGGAACAGATGCGCGCCCAGGCGCTGCACGTGGGTGCGGAGATTGTCCAGGATCACGTCGCTTCGGTAGATTTTGGGGCGCGGCCGTTTGTGCTACGGGGCAACTCCGGCACAACTTACAGTGCCGCGGCCGTCATCATCTCCACAGGTGCCCAAGCCCGCTGGCTGGGCCTGCCGAGCGAGCAGAAGTTTCAAGGTTATGGCGTATCGGCTTGCGCCACCTGCGACGGCTTTTTTTATAGGGGCAAGGATGTGGCCGTCATTGGCGGCGGCAATTCAGCGGTTGAAGAAGCGCTCTTCCTTACAAATTTCGCGCGCTCTGTTACGGTGGTCCATCGCCGCGAACCGTTCCGCGCCGAGAAAATCCTGCAGCAGCGGCTATTTGCAAATCGGAAAATAAGGGTCGTCTGGCATGCGGTTTTGGAGGAGGTTCTGGGGAGCGAAAATCCCAAGGCCGTGCATGGGGTGAAGCTGCGCGACGTCAGGACGGATGCGATCACAGAGCTTCACGTGGACGGCGTGTTCATTGCCATTGGGCACGCGCCTTCGACGGCGATCTTCAAAGGGCAGGTGGAGATGACGTCCACGGGCTACATAGTGACCGCGCCGAAATCGACGCTCACAAGCGTACCGGGCGTTTTCGCCGCGGGAGATGTGACCGACGATATTTACCGCCAGGCCGTCACCGCCGCTGGAATGGGCTGCATGGCAGCTCTCGACGCGGAGCGCTATCTGGCAGGCCTGGAAACGCTGGCACAGGCGGCCGAATAGACCCATGCGATCCCCGGAGGCAAGGCCGTGGCCTTAGATTGGGACAAGCTGCGGATTTTTCACGCTGCTGCCGAGGCGGGGAGTTTCACTCACGCAGGCGAAACGCTGAGTATCAGCCAATCAGCAGTTAGCCGCCATATCAGCGCTCTCGAACGCGATTTGAATGTCCCCCTCTTCCACCGTCACGCACGAGGGCTCGTTCTGACCGAACAGGGCGAGTTGCTTTACCGGACCGCACAGGACGTATTGAGTAAGCTTGCGACCACACAAATCCTCTTGGCCAACTCAAGGGGCAAGCCCAGCGGGGAGCTAAGGGTCACAACGACGATGGCTTTCGGAACAGGCTGGCTCGCACCGCGGCTCAACGAGTTTATGAAGCTCTATCCGGATATCCAGCTTAACCTCCTGCTCGGGGACGAGACGCTGAACCTTACCATGCGGGAAGCGGACGTAGCGATCTGGTTCGGCGCTCCTACGCAACAGGACTTGGTGCGCAGAAAACTCTTCACCGCGCATTACCATGTCTACGCCTCGAACGAATATGTGAAACGGTTCGGCAAGCCCAAATCCCCCTCCGATCTCGACAAACATCGCATCCTGACTTACGGCGGCCCGGTGCCGAGCCCTTTCAAGGAAATGAATTGGCTAGAGACAGTCAACCGGGACGGACAAGGCTCGCGCGAGCCTGCCCTCCGGATCAACAGTCTCGTCGCATTGCGCGAAGCGGTTGCACATGGAATCGGCATTGCGGTTCTGCCGGACTATCTTGCAAAAGATTATCCCCGGCTTGTCAATGTATTGGAGGACCTGGAAGTGCCTGTGTTCGATGCATATTTTGTTTATCCGGAAGACCTCAAAGATACAAAGCGTGTAAACGCATTCCGCGACTTCCTTGTCGCAAAATCCCGCGAGTGGTCGTTCTAATTTCAGTAATTCGAACTCGGATTATCCAAGACGGAAGCTTCACAAAAACTTATCTGAAATAGCAAGATATTAATTATCTGGCTATGAATGTTCTGTTGTTAACAAAAAGTTGGAACTTTCAGGCCTCCTCCCGTTTTTTTTCCGACAAGCATCTCCTAAGTTCGGAACAAAAAGAAGGAGGACTTCGTGCCCGCGCAGTTTGCGGCAACAATCCAAGCCCTGAAGAGGGGTTCGGCACGATCGGTCAAGGCTGCCATTAGAAAAATCGAGAACTGGGAAGAAGCGCTGGGAGCGGTCCAAGTGAGCGGCGCCCGCGCCATCCTCCGCGACCTTGGCGCCCTGAAGCGTCAGTTGGAGCAAGACAAGCCCGACATCGGCCGGGTGGACACGATCGTGTCGCGTCTTGCGGAGGCCGCCGAGAAAGTTGCCGCGAAGCTTCAAGGCCGCGAAGCGGAGAAGGTTCGCGATCTCGGCGGCATCATGAAGGAAGCAAGTGCAGGCGGAGATGCAAAAGGCGAGCAGCGCCTTAGGCAGCGTCCAGCACCTAGCAGGCCGAGCGGAAAGTCCTCTCGTAAGGAGAGTGAAGGTCGATTGTCGAAGAGTGCAGGAGGAACCAGGAAAATGGCATCACGTTCTGGAAGATCACGTTACGAAGAAGACGAGGACGACCGCAGAGGGCCAAGCGGCCGGGTGAGGGACCCCGAGCACGATCATCGTTTGCGAGGCCAGGAGACGGATCGCATGTACGAAGCCCGGCACATGGAAAGAGGCTATGACGGCCGCGGCGAGGTCCGCGATCCCGAGCACGATCACCGCTTGCGCGGGCATGAGACGGACCGCATGTATGAAACCCGGCACATGGAACGGGGCTATGATGGCCGTGGCGAGGTCCGCGACCCCGAGCACGATCACCGCTTGCGCGGGCATGAGACCGATCGCCTCTATGAAGCGCGCCACATGGAAAGAGGCTATGACGGCCGCGGCGAGGTCCGCGATCCCGAGCACGATCACCGCTTGCGCGGGCACGAGAGCGAGCGCCTCCGTGAAGCCCGGCACATGGAAAGAGGTTACGATGGCCGGGGCCAGGTCCGCGATCCCGACCAGGACCATCGCCTGCGTGGGCACGAGACCGAACGGCTCGATGAAGCCCGCCACATGAGGAGAGGCTATGACGGCCGTGGCGAAGTCCGCGATCCGGAGCACGATCATCGTCTGCGCGGGCATGAGACCGATCGCCTCTATGAAGCCCGCCATATGGAAAGAGGCTACGACGGCCGCGGCGAGGTCCGCGATCCCGAGCACGACCATCGCTTGCGCGGACAGGAGTCGGAACGCCTTTATGAACAGCGGCATCGCGGCGACGATGGGCGCGGCAGGGTCACGGATCCGGAGCATGACCGCCGCTTGCTCCCGGAACATCGCGGCGTTCGCTATGAGGAGGAAGAAGAGCGCGGCCGTTCCCGCTCTCGCTCCCGTTATGAAGACGATGATGAGGATGAGGGGATGCGGAGCCGCTCCCGCTCGCGCGAGGACGAGGATGAGGATAACCGCTCCAGCGGCCGGGGAAGGGTGAGAGATCCCGAGCACGACATGCGCCTCAGGCAAAACCGGCGCTAGCAGCGTAAGCCCCCTCACCCCAATTTCGGGCTCCTCTCTCCCCTTAGGGAGAGAGACGGAGTGAGGGGGGACCTCAGACGATATCCCCTTTGAGCAAGGCCGCCCGCATCGCCGGGCGGCTTTTTCCGCCAGAGTTTACGGCAGGACGTTGACGTGGAGGCGCATGCCGCCGCGAGGGCGCAGCGTGATTCTCGATATCGGCTCTGGCTCGTGTTTTCCGTCCCAATCGAAAGCAGCATCGCGCAGGAAAGTGGCAAGGAGCGCGGCCGCCTCCGTCATGGCGAAAGCACTTCCAAGGCAAATGCGAGGGCCTGCGCCGAAGGGCATGTATTGCATCCGCGGATAAGTCTTCTCAAGGTCTGCAGCGAAGCGCGTGGGATCGAAGCAGTCCGGGTTTGCCCAAAGCCGGCGATGGCGGTGAATGCAGAAGACCGGGAAAATTGCGTTGTCGCCCGGGTTGAACTTCACCCCGCCGATCGTAAGCGGCCCGGTGAAAGTCCGCGTGATCGCTGGCGCCGGAGGATAGAGCCGCATCAATTCCTTCAACACCTGATGGACGATTGGCAGCAGGAGTAGGTGAGCTGCGGTAATCGTCTCCGTGCCCGCAACTCTTTTCACTTCCGCACGGGCCGCCGATTGCCATTCCGGCGCGCGCGCCAAAAGATAAAGGGTCCAGGTGAGTGCCTTTGCGGTCGTCTCGTGCCCCGCTTCCAGCAAAGTCAGGAGGTTGTCGACAAGCTGCGTATCGCTCATGGGCTCGCCGGTGTCAGGATCGCGGGCAGCCAGAAGACGGGAAAGCAGATCTTCCGCCTCGGGTTTGCTCGCCGCGTTTTCCCCGCGGCGGCGGCTGATGAGGGTTTGGACCGAGGTGCGCAGCGCGTGCGCCGCCCTGCGCATCCAGAGACTGCCGGGGTGAGGCATCCAAGGGGGAATTTTGAAGATCGCGTAGGCGATTTCCCAGGATATATGAGAAAGATATCGCTCGGTTGCGTTCTTTATGATTCCAGTTTCTGCCGGTTCTCCCCCTGCCAGCATAGTGCGCGCGATGACCGAGAAGGTCGTCCCGGTCATATCTTGATCGATACGCTTCCAGCCGCTTCCCTGGCTGCGCCAAGACGCGGTCTGTTCTCCGGCGGCGTTCGCCATCACGGGAACGTAGGCTTGAATATCCTGCGCGCGGAAAAGAGGCGCCATGATCCGGCGCTGCCAGCGCCATAGCGCACCCTCTGAGGTAAGAATGCCGTCGCCGATGGAGCGCCCGAGTGCGCGCTTCAGGAGATCGGACTTCACTGTCGCGCCCGCGTTTCTGACCAGGATTTCCTCAATCAAATCCGGATCGACGATCCATGCGGTTTTTGCACCCGTGCGCGGCCTTTGGCGGACCACAAGACCTTCGCGATATGCCTCCTCCGGCACGACCCGCAGCGGATTTTGCACGAACTGAAAAAGAAAGCGGGGAAGGGACAGCGTCCCATCGGCCGGCTCTACAGAGCGCGGACGAAGAGTGAGCGCCACTTGCTTGCTGGATGCGGTCAGATTCATGGATCATCGCCTGGCTGTTGAAGCGCAAGTTCTCACCAGCCTAAATGTGGGTTTGGCCGCCTCATTCAAACCATGATGCAGCTTTGCAACGGGTGTGATTAATTAAAAGCAATTTAGGCAGGCCCCCGTTCGCGTTTGGGTGAAACCTGTTTACACTTTGTTAGTGCGTAGTGATTCGCCGGCTGATGCTGGGAAGGATGGCGTGGGTGCGTAGAGCGAGTTTCCATAAGGAACAGGCTTAGAGGCGCACTCGCCTCGAGGCCACTAGGGCTGAACGAGGCGGCTAATGAAGCTCTTTCAAATCATCGCGAGCGCGCAAGGTAGCCGCGCATTCTCTAATATGGGACAGGCTTTCGGCTTCACCGATGAGCTGATGGCCCAAACCGTCCGGTATTTCATCCCGCCCCTGGCGAAAGCGATCGAGAAACGCGCGCAAACTCCTGAAGGTTTGCTGTCGGTTCTGGAGTTTTTAGGCTCGCGCCGCTACGACCGCTTTCTTGACGATCCCCGCATCTTTGGACACGCCCAGGTATTGAAAGAAGGCGAGCGGGTGCTCGACTATCTCTTCGTGCGCGAAGCGCGCGTGAAGAAAATCATTGAAAACCGGACCAAGGTCTTGCCGATCGAAGCGGCGGCGCTCGAGAAGATTTTGCCCTATATCGCTGTCATGGTCATCGGCGCTATCGAGGTTAAGACGAGGCGGCCGCTTGGAGTCATTTGGCACAGAATCGCAAAAGGGAGCAGCGACGATCGCGCTCTTGCTAACCCTTATCTCGCGCTCACGCAGTACCTCAGGAAGCAAGAGCGTGACCAGAAGGATCACCGGCGGCGCCGGCTCTTCGCATTCCTTGGGGCCGGCTCGTCTGCAACGCCCGCTCCAATTCCAGTGGAAGAGCCCATTCTAGAAGCGCCCGCCCTTTTCCAATCCGCTTAAATGCGAGCCTGTTCGGCAGGCTCCCACTTGTCGATGAAATGCAGGAAGGAGCCGCTGACGGTACCGCAGCGGAGCCCGCCGTCAAGCAAAGCCACCCCCTCCGCATCCGTCAAGCTGAAAAGCCTTTCGCCTTCCTCGGCAAGAACTGAGGAATAGTGGAACTCATGCCCTGAGACACTGTCGCCGCGCTCTCCGAGCATGCATCCGGCCAAAAGATGCGCCCGGCGATACCCCAGGTGCAGCTTGCGCGCAGCGAAGCTCGTTTCCAGGCGTAGGAGGCCCAGCATGGCATGCCGTTCGCCCTCAGCGTCGATGAGGCCTTCGCCAAGCACCATGTAGCCGCCGCACTCACCGTGAACCGGTCTTGTAGCCGCGAAGGACCGCATGCTCGAGAGGAAGCGGAAATTTGCGGCAAGGCGGCCGGCGTTTAGCTCAGGGTATCCGCCCGCCAGCCAGGCCACATCGGCGGAGTCTGGCGGCGCTTCATCGGCAAGGGGCGAGAAGGGCAGGATTTCCGCTCCAGCCGAGCGCCATGATTTTAGGAGGTGCGGATAGACAAAGGAGAATGCGGCGTCCTTGGCAAGTGCGATGCGCTGGCCCGGGGGTGGTAAAGGCCCCCTCATCCTGTCTTTCTCCCCCAAGCTCGCCTTGGCGAGCTTGCCACTCAGAGTGACCGCATCCGCAAGCGGATGCGGATGGGGAGAGACGCCAGAACCGCTTGAGGAGAGGGCCGCGGCCTCTTCCCCCTCTCCCCCGGGGAGAGGGTTGGGGTGAGGGGGGACTCCAACAGCGCCTCAATATCGATATGAGCTCCCGCCAGATCGGCGAGCGCATCGAGGCTCGCCTCAAGTCCGCTTAGCTCACCAGCTTGCACAAGGCCCAAATGCCGTTCGGGAAGCGCGACAGCGTCCCGCCGTGGAATTACCCCAAAAACCCGCATTCCGATTCCCTCGAAGCCAGCGCGGGCCAGCTTCTCGTGGCGTGGACTCGCCGCACGGTTCAAGATCACGCCCGCGATTTCCACGTCCGGACGAAAGCCCTTAAAGCCGCGAGCAGCCGCTGCCGCCGTTTGTGACTGCCCGGAAATATCGAGCACCAAAATTACGGGAAAGCCGGTCAAGGCAGCAATGTCAGCGCTCGCTCCGTTTCCCCACTGACCGGCCGAAGCGACGCCGTCGAATAGACCCATCAGCGCTTCGGCGACGATGAAGTCTGCTCCCCGTGCCTCATTCAGCAGGGATTGTACGGTTATCTTTCGCATCGCCCAGCTATCGAGGTTATAGCTGGGGCGTCCGCAAGCGGCTTCATGAAACGCGGGATCGATGTAATCCGGCCCGCATTTGAAGGGTTGGACGCTGAGCCCCCTGCGCCTGAGCGCGCGCAAGAGCCCGAGCGTGACCATGGTTTTTCCCGAACCGGAGCGCGGTGCAGCAATAAGGATGCCGGGCGGCTTGCCGTGAAACGGAAACATTGCTCTACATAGCGCTTATGAGCGACGACCGTAAACCCTCGCATTCAGAACCAAGCTCGAGCCCGCGCACAGCTTTACGCCGCGGCTGGACGACCGGAACATGCGCGGCGGCTGCAGCGCGGGCCGCAGCCCAAGCGCTGTTTGGCGGGGGGTTTCCCGATCCGGTTGCGGTGACGCTGCCTAACGGAATGCGGCCAAGTTTCGCCCTTGCATTCAGCGAAACCGGCCCCGGCTGGGCGAGGGCAGGGGTTGTCAAGGACGCGGGCGACGACCCCGATGTCACCCACGGTGCACTCATCGTTGCGACGGTTTCGCGCGGGCAGCCGGGAAGCGGCGTTACATTCCGCGCAGGTCCTGGCGTTGGCACCGTGACGCGAGCGGGACTTCCGGTCCCGCCGGGGGAGCCCGCAATCAATCCCGTCCCGCGCGCGATGATTCGCGAAGCGGTGCGCGAGGCGGCCGAGTTGTATAGAGAGCGCGCGGATGTTGCGGTTGAGATTTCGATTCCAGGCGGCGAGAAGCTTGCCGAAAGGACGCTGAACGCCCGGCTCGGTGTGATTGGCGGCCTGTCCATCCTGGGCACAACCGGGATCGTTGTCCCCTATTCCTGTGCGGCTTGGATCGACACGATCCATCGCGGGATCGATGTCGCACGCGCGGCGGGGATCGAGCATATTGCCGGCGCAACGGGTTCGGTTTCAGAGGCAGCGGTTGCGAAAGAGTACGGCCTTCCGGAGATCGCCCTGATCGACATGGGCGGTTTCGCTGGCGGAATGCTCAAATATCTCAAGACGCATCGGGTGCCGCGCCTCACGATTGCGGGCGGATTTGCGAAACTATCGAAGCTTGCGGCAGGCCGGCTCGATCTGCATTCGAACCGGGGGCTGGCCGATATCCCGCTGATTGCAAGCTGGCTCGCCGGGTTGGGCGCGGGCGACAATGCAATCCGGGCCGCGGAGCAGGCTAAAACGGCTCAGGAGATCCTCGAACTGGCGGAGCGGGACAGGATACCGCTGGCGAATTACGCCGCGAAACTCGCCCTGGAGCAGGTGCGCAGGATTTTGGGTAATTGCGGCATCGATGCCGATATTTTGATTGTGGCCCGCGACGGCCGGATCATTGGCCGGGCTCCCGTTTAGGAGTGTTCGGAGAACGCCCGCTCGCCCGTCGCATCATTCTGTCGTCATGGCCCGACTTGATCGGGCTATCCATAGCAATGACAGTGATTTCAGAGCGTTGGCTGGATGGAGGGGGCTGGCATAGCCATGGCATCCTCAGGTTTGGCATTAACGCAGGACAATAAAAAACCCCGCGATTGGCGGGGTTTGCAAAAGTTTACATCGATAAGGGGATTTAAAATATCCTTGGTATGCCTGGCAACGACCTACTCTCCCACAGTGTAGTACCATCGGCGCTGGAACGTTTCACGGTCGAGTTCGGGATGGGATCGAGTGGGGGCGTTCCGCTAAAATCACCAGGCAAACGAAGGATGTTTTGGATCATAAGTGTCAGGCCCGTTAGGGCCTGAGCTTATGTCTCAGAATGATCTGGTTTTCTTTTCGTCAACTCACCTTTGCGGTGAGCATTGACTAATGAGAGCGATGAAGCCAATCGAACGATTAGTACTGGTAAGCTCCACGCGTTGCCGCGCTTCCACATCCAGCCTATCAACGTGGTAGTCTTCCACGGTTCTCAAGGGAGAACTTGTTTCGAGGCGAGTTTCCCGCTTAGATGCCTTCAGCGGTTATCTCTTCAACACTTAGCTACCCTGCACTGCGGCTGGCGCCACAACAGGTCCACCAGAGGTGTGTCCATCCCGGTCCTCTCGTACTAAGGACAGCTCCTCTCAATTCTCCTACACCCACGGCAGATAGGGACCGAACTGTCTCACGACGTTCTGAACCCAGCTCACGTACCGCTTTAATTGGCGAACAGCCAAACCCTTGGGACCTGCTCCAGCCCCAGGATGCGATGAGCCGACATCGAGGTGCCAAACAACCCCGTCGATATGGACTCTTGGGGGTCATCAGCCTGTTATCCCCGGCGTACCTTTTATCCGTTGAGCGATGGCCCTTCCACTCAGGACCACCGGATCACTATGACCGACTTTCGTCTCTGCTCGACTTGTGGGTCTCGCAGTCAGGCAGGCTTATGCCATTGCACTCGACAGCTGATTTCCGACCAGCTTGAGCCTACCTTCGCACGCCTCCGTTACTCTTTGGGAGGCGACCGCCCCAGTCAAACTACCCACCACACACTGTCCCGGAACCGGATAACGGTCCGCGGTTAGATATCCATAATCGCAAGGGTGGTATTTCAAGGGTGACTCCACAGCACCTGGCGGCACTGCTTCGTAGTCTCCCACCTATCCTACACATGTAATCACGAATACCAGTGTGAAGCTATAGTAAAGGTGCACGGGGTCTTTCCGTCTAACCGCAGGAACCCCGCATCTTCACGGGGAATTCAATTTCACTGAGTTTGCGTTGGAGACAGTGGGGAAGTCGTTACGCCATTCGTGCAGGTCGGAACTTACCCGACAAGGAATTTCGCTACCTTAGGACCGTTATAGTTACGGCCGCCGTTTACTGGGGCTTCAATTCGGAGCTTGC
>CAWCTL010000003.1:125000-226183 GCA_963798575.1 uncultured Alphaproteobacteria bacterium
GAGCAACGGCGCGGCACCCAGGACTTCATCACGACAAAGCCCTACGCCAAGCTCGTCGCAACGCTGGCGACCGATCGGCCCGAGGAGGAGGTCGCGGTCCCGGCGTTCAATCCGATCGACCTCTTCGGCAACGACACGCCTATTGCGCGGAAAGATCAGTCTGGCGGGGAATTGACCTCCGATCCTCGCGTCTCGGTTCGCTTCATAGAGGTGCCCGGCGGATTTCTGCCAAACGAGGACGATCAGGAGCTTGCGGACGGCGACATTGAAAGGCTGGTGGCTGAAGCCGATGCCGTCTACGCGGAAAGCGAGGCGAGCCTTTCCGATGGGGGCGCGCTCGACCCGGCATCTGCAATCGAGGGCGCTGAGGCTCCGGCCAAGGCGGAAAAAAATACGACGGTTCTTTATAAGACGTCCGATGAAGACGATAGCGACGACGCGTTCGACCGGCGGTCTATCGTGGCGCGCGGCGGCGAGTCGCTGGAGACCCTCATCAAAGGCACCGGGGTGGATAGCGTGCAGTCCAACTTGGTTGCTGAAGCAGTGGCCAAGGTGACAAAAACGAAGAAGCTGCGGCCGGGCGAGGAGCTCAGGCTTGCTCTGACACCGTCATCGGTCGAAGAAGGCTCGCTGGATGTCGCCAAAGTCAGCTTGCTGTACCAGAACGCGCCAGAAATCACGCTGGCGCGCAGCAGCGAAGGCGGATATGTCCCAAGCGACAAGCCTGTCCAGCCGGAATCCGATTCGGATGAAAACACGGGCGAGCGCGCCAGCGTTTATCTCAGCCTTTATCGCGCCTCAAAAGCGCAGGGCCTCCCGGACGACTTCATCACAAAGTTCCTGAAAATCCACTCCTATGATGTGGACTTCAAACAGCGTGTAAGAGCCGGCGACAGCTTCGACATGTTCTACGACCTCGTGCAGGACGAGAGCGGGGCCGAGCGGCCGGGCGAGCTGCTATATGCCGAGGCGAATATCGGTGGCGAAACCCACGGATATTACCGCTTCCGCACACCTGACGGTGTCGTGGATTATTACGACGACAAGGGATCGAACTCTAAAAAGTTTCTTATGCGTCAGCCAGTCAGAAATTCGCGGCTCACCTCCGGGTTCGGTTACCGGCGCCATCCCCTGCTCCATACGCTGCGGCTCCACTCGGGCGTGGACTGGGCGGCGCCGGTCGGCACACCGATCATGGCGGCCGGAAACGGCACGATCGAAGTCGCAGGGCGCGAGGGCGGCTACGGTAATTATGTGCGGATCCGGCACGCGAACGGCTATAAAACAGCCTACGGCCATATGCTCCGGTTCGCTGAGGGCGTCGCGAAAGGCGTGAAAGTTCGCCAGGGCCAGGTAATCGGCTATATCGGCACCACCGGGATGTCGACCGGCCCGCATCTCCATTTCGAGGTGCTCGTGAACAACCGCTTCACGAACCCGCTCTCAATCAAGATACCGCGCAGCCGGCAGCTTCAGGGGCGCCTGCTATCGGAGTTTCGCCGCGAAAAAGCGCGCATTGACGATCTCATGCATCGCGCGCCGGTAAAGACGCGCGTGGCTGCGGTCGAGAAATAAGCCTTAGCTGCCAAGAAGTTCGGAGCCTCCAGGGCTGCGGCCGATAAATGCGTGCGGCATCCGGTCCCCTGCGGCATCTTGACATACCCCTTGCCCGAGCTCTAATATTTCGCAGCAGCTCTTTCTTCAAAGAGCTGCATCGATAAAAAAAACAACGCGCCCTTGGCCGCGTGTTAATTTCGAAGGGGATGGAATGGACTTGTTTCACAGGAACAAAATCGTCGTGGCGGTAATCGCCAGTTTGCTTTTTATGGCCGGTATACGGGTCGCGGTCGAAATGACCTACCCGGACGGAACTGAGAATCTGTCGAAGGGGAAGATTGCAGTGGTAGCCACGCCTACAGTGGTCGCCAAGCGTTGAAGTTATTTGACCAGGTTGAAGGGACGGTTTCCGCCTCTTCGAATGGAAAAGCCTCAGGTTTAAACCTTCGTCCATGCTAGCGGCCGGTTTTTCCGGCCGTTTCACGTTATAGGGGGGTTCTTAGCGTGCGAGCGTACTCCGCAGCGTCATTCCAGCGCAGGCGAGAATCCGTTTTTTCCGCCCCGCCGCTCCCGTGCCCTAGCTTCCTCGCTAGCAATCGAAAGCGGATTCGCGGTGAAAGTTTTGCATTAAGCATGAATGATCTTTAAGTGGAACGGGCGCGGCCGGGCCGTTAGGTTCGCACTCAGCGACAAAACAAACCTGGTGCCCGCCCATGCTATATCGATTTAGGCCCGCATTCATCGTGTTGCTGGCCCTGGCCTCTCTCTCGACGGCGGGCGCGGAGCCAGAGAAGCATCACGCGCTCTCCTTGATTCGCGCCCCGAAATATCCGGCGGATTTCAAGCATTTCGATTACGTCAACCCGGACGCCCCAAAGGGCGGAACCGTGAAACTGCAGTCGCAAGCGACATTCGATAATCTCAACGCAGCCGTTTTTCGCGGAGACCTCGCTCAAGGTCTCTTAGGCCTCGCGCCCATCTACGACTCACTGATGCTGAGCTCTCTGGAGGAAGCATCGACCGAATACTGCCTCCTGTGCGAATGGGTCAGCTTCCCGGACGATGTCAGCTCGGTGACGTTTAAGCTTCGCGATGGTGCACGCTGGCACGACGGGCAACCCATCACTGCCGATGACGTCATCTTCAGCATGGAGGTGGCGAAAGGCAAAGACCCCAACACCGGCTTGCCCTATAACCCCGCGCAAGCTCAATATTACAAGAATATTGTGAAGGGCGAGAAGACCGGCGACCGGGAAGTGACCTTCACCTTCGACAAGAAGGGCAACCGCGAGCTGCCCGTAATCGTGGGCCAGCTTACCATCTACCCAAAACACTACTGGACCGGGAAAGACGCGAACGGTAAGCCGCGCGACATCACGAAGACCACTTTGGAGCCGCCGCTCGGCTCCGGGCCGTATAAAATCGCGTCCGCCCGTGCGCCAAACTCGATCGTGTACGAGCGGGTGCCTGACTATTGGGCCAAAGACCTTCCTGTCCGGCGCGGGCAGGAAAATTTCGACCGGATCGAGTTCGAATTTTACGGCGACACCAATGTTTCTTTGGAGGCGTTCAAGTCCGGCCAATACGACTTCCGGCAAGAAACAAGCTCTAAAGCTTGGGCCACAGCCTACGATTTTCCGGCCCTGAACGATGGGCGGGTCACCAAACGTGAAGTGGCCCTTGAAACGCCGAAGCCAATGCAAGCCTTCGTTTTCAATTTGCGGCGGCCGAAGTTCCAGGACGTGCGCGTGCGGCGCGCTTTCAATTTGGCTTACGATTTCGAATGGGCGAACCAGAACCTGTTTTACGGCCAATATGCCAGGACTTCGAGCTATTTCGAAGGCCAGGAGCTTGCGGCAAAGGGCCCGCCCTCGCAGGCGGAACTGGCTATGCTGGAGCCGCTGCGCGACAACGTTCCGCCGGAGGTTTTCACCCAGGAATACAAGAATCCGGTCAACAAGACGCAGCAGGACTTCCGGACTCATCTTCGCGAAGCGGCGCGTTTGTTGAAGGAGGCGGGCTATAGCGTCGTTAATAACACGCTGCAAAACAGCGCCGGCGAGCCGCTTACCGCCCAGTTTCTTATCAACAACGAAGCCTTCGAGCGTGTGATCCTGCCCTATGTGGAGAATCTCAAGCGGCTCGGAATCGATGCCACGGTGCGCCTTGTCAACTCCACCGAGGCAAAGCGGCGCGAGGACACGTTCGACTTCGATATTGTCGTCGGATCATTCCCGGAGTCCGAGTCGCCGGGAAACGAACAGCGCTACTTCTGGGGCTCGGCAGCGGCGGACCAGCCCGGCAGCCTGAACATAATCGGGATCAAGAATCCTGCCGTGGACGCGCTTGTCGACAAGATCATCTTCGCGCCCAATCGTGACGCCCTCGTTGCCGCTTGCCGGGCTCTGGACCGGGTGCTGCTGTGGGACGCCTATGTCGTGCCGCAGTGGTATTCGCCGAACGAGCGCATCGCCTATTGGAACAAGTTCGGCGCCCCCAATCCGCTGCCGAAGATGTCAGTCGGCTTCCCCACCGTCTGGTGGTCCCCGCTGGCGGCAAAGAACGATCCGAAATGACAGGGCAAATGGCTGAGTGCTTACTGCGGGGCTTGCGGCGCTTCCGTCATCGCGAGGCGCTTCAGCGCCGTGCCGATCCAGCGCGGCTTGCACCGCGCTTTCATTTGCGACCTCTGGATTGTTTCGGGGCTTTGCCTCTCGCAATGACGGTACTGCTGTTCGCCCTCATGTTGCCGGAGCAAGCGGGCGCGTCCGAACGCCGGCACGGCCTATCGGCCTTCGGCGACCTTAAATACCCCGCGGACTTCAAGCACTTCGACTATGTAAACCCCGACGCACCCAAGGGCGGCCGGCTGGCGACGATGCCCACAAGCTCGATCAATACCTTCAACCATTTCAATGGCTTCATTCTCCGTGGCGATGCTGCGGAGGGCGTCGGCCTGCTCTTCGATTCCTTGATGGTCCGCGCTCAGGACGAGCCAGACGCCATGTACGGCCTCGCCGCGGAATCCGCAGAACTGGCTGACGATAAGATGTCGGTGACGTTCTATCTCAGGCCCGAGGCACGCTTCCGCGACGGCACGCGCGTCACCGCCGACGACGTCGTGTTCACGTTCGACACACTGAAGAAGAGCGGCCATCCGCGTTATCGGATCGCTTTGAAGGACGTAGCCAGCGCCGCAGCCATTGCACCACAGACGGTGCGGTATCAATTCACGGGAGAACAGGTCCGCGACTTGCCTCTTATCGTGGCTGCGTTACCCATTCTCTCAAAGGCGTATTATAGCTCCCACGACTTCCTAAAAGAGAGCCTCGACCCGCCTCTCGGCTCGGGGCCCTATGAGGTCGCCGATTACCGTCCGGGCACATTCGTGACCTATAAGCGCAGGCCGGACTATTGGGCGGCCAATCTGCCGGTCAATCGCGGGCGGTACAATTTCGACGAGATTCGCTTCGAATATTACCGCGACCGCGCTGTGGGGCTCGAAGCCTTCAAGGCAAAGGCTTATGATTTACGCGAGGAGTTCACCTCAAAAAGCTGGGCCACGGAATACGATTTTCCAGCCGTCCGGTCGGGCCAGATCGTGAAGTTGACTTTGCCCGATGGGCGGCCTTCCGGCGCACAGGGCATGTTCATCAACACACGCCGCGATAAGCTCGCCGACCCGCGCGTGCGCGAAGCTCTGGATTACGCGTTCGATTTTGAGTGGACAAACAAGACCCTGTTTTTCGGGCTCTACACCCGAACCGCGAGTTATTTCGAAAACTCCGATTTGAAGGCGGAAGGACTCCCCAGTCCCGAGGAGCTTAAACTCTTGGAGCCGTTTAAGGCCAGCCTGCCGGCGGAGGTTTTCGGCGAACCTTACAAGCCGCCCGTTACCGATGCGTCGGGACGTTTCCGGCCGAGCATTCGCGCGGCCTCCAAGCTTCTCGATGAAGCTGGATGGAAGCTTGAGGACGGGGTGCGCAAGAACGCCAAAGGCGACACCCTCGATATTGAATTTTTGATCGACGACCCCGTGACCGAGCGCATTCTTGGCCCCTACGCCACAAAACTTTCCGAACTTGGCATCAAGGCCTCGCTGCGCAAGATCGACCCGGCCCAGGAGCAGGAACGCATGAAGCGCTACGACTTCGACATCCTGACTGAGCGCCTATCGCTTCCGCCCACGCCTGGGCCGGAAATTCGCGTCTACTGGAGTAGCGAAGCAGCCAAGCAGGATGGCAGCGATAATTTACCGGGCATCTCAGACCCGGCTATCGATACGCTGATCGGCAAAATTGTGGTTGCGAAAAGCCGCGATGAGCTTCGTGCTGCCTGCCATGCCATCGACCGCGTTTTGCGCGCCGGCCATTACTGGGTGCCGGAATGGTATAAGCCGCTCCACCATATCGCAACCTGGGACAAATACTCCAGGCCCCCGGTGCAAGCCAAGTACGACAACGGCGTTTTGGATACCTGGTGGTACGACAAGGATAAGGCTGCGAAGCTCGGCAGTTGAGCGTCCCCTTTGCGCCGATAGCACCGATCGCTTCATTGCTCCGGTTTAGACACGATGAAGTCCCCCCCATCCTGTCCTTCTCCCCGAGGGGAGAAGGGACGCTGTTTCGCCCTCTCCCCTTGGTCGGGGTGACGGGGTCTACTTATCGCGGCTCCAATGAGCGCCTTATATCGGCATAGGCTTCCGTGACGTGCATGGTCCCGCCGCCGGCGAGTTCGACCACGGTCCCGCCTTCAGCACCGGCCGCGGTTATTTTCACGATGTGGTGCAAGCCGACGATAACCGGCGTCTTGTCGCTTTTCAGGTGCAACTCGATAAACATCCCGGCCTCCTTTTTATTCTGCCTGGAAGGTTATGAACTAGCAGATAGTTCCTCGCGCAGAATTTCAAGCTCAAGCCAGCGATGCTCCGCCTCGGAAAGCTCGCCTTGCGCCTCCACAAGCGCAGCGCTCACCCTCTCGAAAGTCTGCCGGTCCTTGGCATAAAGCGCAGGATCGTCGAGTTGCGCTTGCAGGTCCGAAATCTTTTTTTCGAGGCTGGCCATCTTGGCTGGCAGGGTTTCGAGCGCGTGCTTCTCATTGAAGCTCAAGCGGCGCTTCGTTTTTGCCTCCCCGCCCTCCGCCGGCCTCTTCTTTGCCTCGCTGCGTTCTGGCTTTGCCGGTTTGGCCGAGCCGGGGGGCGAAAAAGGTGCCGCTCCACGCTGCGCGATCATATCAGACCAGCCGCCCGCATATTCGACCCAAAGCCCTCCGCCTTCTGGCACTACGATCGAGGTCACGGCGCGATCGAGAAAATCGCGGTCGTGGCTGATGGGGATGAGCGTGCCGGCGTAATCGGCCAGCATTTCCTCAAGGACGTCGAGCGTTTCGAGATCGAGATCGTTGGTGGGCTCGTCGAGCACCAGGAGGTTGGAGGGCTTAGCGAGCGCGCGGGCAAGCATAAGCCGGGCACGCTCGCCGCCCGAAAGAACCTTCACCGGAGTGCGCATCTGCTCGGCCAGGAACAGAAAGTCCTGCATGTAGGTGGCCACATGCTTCGCCACGCCGTTGATGACGACCAGATCGCCCCGCCCGCCGGTCAGCGCTTCAGCCACGGTCCATTCGGGCTTCAAACTATCGCGGCTCTGTTCAAGGCTTGCCGTCTCAAGATTGGCGCCTAGCCGCAGCGTGCCTTCATCGGGCGCAAGCTTTCCTATCAGCATATTGACGAGCGTGGTCTTGCCCGCGCCGTTGGGGCCGGCGATGCCTACGCGGTCGCCCCGGCTGATGCGGATACTGAACTGGTCCACTATCGGATCGGGGCCGAACGATTTCGAAATCGCCTTCGCCTCGATGACAAGTTTCCCCGAAAGCGCGCCCTCAGCCGCCTCCAGTTTGACTTGGCCCGCGGTTCGCTTTGCGGTGCGCCTTTCCTCGCGCATGGCCTGCAGTTCGCCCAGCCGGCGCACATTGCGCTTCCGACGCGCGGTGACGCCGTAGCGCAGCCAATCGGCTTCCCGTTCGATCTTGCGCGAAAGCTTGTGCCGCTCCAGTTCCTCTTGGGCCAAAGCGTCGTCGCGCCACGCTTCGAACGCGCCAAAGCCGATGGCAATGCTGCGGGTGATGCCGCGATCCACCCATACCGTGCTGCGCGACAGATTGGACAGGAACCGCCGGTCGTGGCTGATGAGAACAAGTGCGGAGCGCATGCTGCCAAGCCTTCTTTCCAGCCACTCGATCACCTGAATGTCGAGGTGGTTGGTCGGCTCGTCTAAAAGCAAAACATCAGGATTCGGCGCAAGCGTCTTTGCCAGCGCAGCGCGGCGCGCCTCGCCGCCGGACAAGATGCCCGGTTCCTCCTCGCCCGTGAGCCCGAGGTCATCCAGGATTTGCCGCGCCCAATGCGGATCGTCGCTGGGGCCAAGACCGCTTTCCACGTAATCGCGGACCGTTCTATGCGCCCCGAAATCGGGCTCCTGCGGAAGATAGCGCAGCGTGATGCCCGGGTGCACAAAGCGGGTGCCACGGTCCGGCTCAACAAGCCCGGCCGCGATCTTCATCAGCGTAGATTTGCCCGAGCCGTTGCGCCCGACGATGCAGATGCGGTCGCCCTCGGTCACGGACAGGCTTGCGTCCTCAAGCAGCGGCGTCCCCCCGAAGGTCAATGCAATATTTTGGAGAGTGAGGAGAGGAATGCCCATGCGCCCGCGCGATTGCCATTTACCTCAGCTGATTTGGGCGAGTTTGGCGAGGGATGCAATCGTTTCCGCCGGGATCGCGTCCCGCTCCACTCAATTAGGTCCCTAAGCGGCACGCGATGGCGGCATGGTCCGGCACGTCAAAACTCTACGCTGCGTCTTGAAGGCGTCTTGCCACAAGTCGCGTGCCTGGCCCCGCTGATCCTCCGGGGCCGGGAATCGGCGTCACAGTGTCCGCGCTAACCGCCTCTCCACAGGCCGAGCAGCATACACGCGGCTCGAATTGATGACCGCAAGTCTGGTGAACAAACAAAATTGGGCTGCCTTCCTTTGGCCGCGCCCAACGGTCGCCCCAAGCGGTCAGCGCCAAAATGGCCGGCACGAGATCGCGTCCGGCCTCGGTCAACCGGTATTCGTATCGTGGTGGCCGTTGCTGATAGACCGCTCGTTCGATCACGCCTTTTTCGGCGAGCGACTTAAGCCGTCTCGTCAAAAGGTTGCGGGAAATCCCGAGATCCTGAACCAACTCGTCGAACCGCGCAACGTTGAGGAATAGGTCCCGAATAATCAGCGGCGACCACCAATCGCCGATCAGATCGAGACCGCGCGCCAGCGAGCACCGCATTTCCGCAAAACTGGTTCTTTCCATCATACGACCCTACTCAGTTGCGTGATTGAACTCAATGTCTTATAGATAGTTCCATTATTGAACTAATACGGAGGCCAAGATGTACCATGCTATCGTTCGTAAGCGCATCCGGGATCTTTTTGATGCCGTCAGCCATGGAGACGCTGAGCCCGTCCTGAAGGCGTTCGCGGGCCGGTTCGAGCATTCATTTCTTGGAGAGACTGCTTTGGGAGGCTCAAGAAAAACGCTTGCAGCAACCCGGCAGTGGTACGAGCGCCTCTATCGGCTCTTGCCCGACATTCAGTTCGATCTTCGCCGAATTTGGGTAAGCGGCGCCCCATGGAATACGCTCGTTCTGGTTGAATGGGACGAGACCAATTCGGGGACTGACGGCGTTCGTACCACCAATCGGGGCGTTCATGTGATGCGCCTGAAGTGGGGGCGTGCGACCCAGCTCGTAATCTGCCCTGATACCGTCGGGTTGAAGGCGACCCTTGATCGAATGGCTCTTGCGGGCAACGCTGAGGCGAAAGCTGCTCCGATAACGGACTAAATGTCCACTGCCTAATGCAGCCCGCGCCGGGGCGGCATGCCAGCGGAGCGGCCCTGCGCCGGGTCGCTGAATAGCTCCGCGAGCTTATCCGTCATCGCGCCGGCCAATTCCTCGGCGTCGGTGATGGTCACGGCGCGCCGGTAATAGCGCGTCACGTCGTGGCCGATGCCGATGGCGATCAGCTCCACGGGCGAATAGGTCTCGATTTCGTGGATGACTTGCCGAAGGTGCTTATCGAGATAAGTGCCTGAGTTCACCGAAAGGGTCGAATCGTCCACCGGCGCGCCGTCGGAGATCATCATGATGATACGCCGCTGCTCCGGCCGCGCCAGCAGCCGCGCATGGGCCCAGGCCAGGGCCTCCCCGTCGATATTCTCCTTGAGCAGTCCCTCCCGCATCATCAGGCCAAGATTGCGCCTCGCTCGCCGCCAAGGCGTGTCCGCCGCCTTATAAATGATATGGCGCAAATCGTTGAGCCGGCCTGGACTGGCGGGTTTGCCTGCGGCGAGCCATTGTTCCCGCGATTGGCCGCCTTTCCACTGGCGCGTCGTAAAGCCAAGGATCTCGACTTTCACTCCACAACGCTCCAGCGTGCGGGCGAGAATGTCGGCGCAGCACGCGGCGACCATGATCGGCCGGCCGCGCATGGAGCCGGAATTGTCGAGCAGAAGCGTAACTACCGTGTCGCGGAACGTGGTGTCGCGCTCGCGCTTGAAGGAGAGCGGCTGAAAGGGGTCGGTAACTACGCGGGAGAGCCTCGCGGTGTCGAGGGTACCTTCTTCGAGATCGAAATCCCAGGCGCGGTTCTGCTGGGCCATCAGACGCCGCTGCAGCCGGTTCGCCAGCCGGCTTACCGCTACGTGCAAGAGCGAAAGCTGCTTGTCGAGGAAGCCGCGAAGCCGCTCAAGCTCCTCGGGGTCGCACAGGGTTTCCGCGCCAACGGACTCGTCGAACTGCCGCGTGAACGCGTGATAGCCAAACGCTTCCGGCGCGTCGAGCACCGATGCGTTGGGACGATGCGTTGGGGCCTGGGGCTCGCCTGCCCCATCCTGCTCGCCGGGTTTGTACTCCCTCTCAGGGAATTCGGCGGGGTCGCCGGTCTCGCAGCCCTCCGTTAGCTCCGTTTCTTCCGCTTCGCCTTCGCTCGGCTGGGCGGCTTCCTGCTCTTCCTCTTCGGCGCCTTGCGTTTGCGTTTCCTGGTTTTCGCTGGCCTCGCGGTTCTCCTCTTCCTGGCTCTGGTCCGCAGGGCCTTCCATCAGCTCCAGCGCAACGAGAATGTCGCGAGTCAGTTTTGAAAAGGCAGCCTGGTCGTCCGCAGCGCTTTCCAGGCGCTCAAGCAGCGGTCCGGCCCGCTCCTCGATCCAAGGGCGCCAAACTTCCACGATCCCATTGGCCCCGCGCGGCGGCTTCAAGCCGGTGAGCTTTTCGCGCGCCAACAGAGCTAGCGCTTCGGCGATGGGGGCTTGCTGCCGGTCGATGTCGTGGTCGGGCAGCCGCTCATATTGGTTCGCGAGCTTAGCGGTAAGATTCTTGGCCACGCCGCGCATCCTGACCGCCCCGACGCCCTCAACGCGCGCGCGCTCAACGGCGTCGAATGCGTCCCGCGCGGTACCCTGATCCGGTGCGAGCGTCGCATGCAATTTGGCATCGTGCGCAGAGATCATGAGGGCGATCGAGTCGGCGTGCCCGCGGATGATCGCCACTTCCTTACGCGACATGAGGCGGCTGGGCTGCGGGAGCCGCGCCGTTTTCCCGTCGAAGCCGGGAGCGTCGGAGCCGAACGTAACATTCATGGATTTGTTCGCGGCCAGCGAGCGCGTCGCGAGCGTCACTGCGCGTTTGAACGGCGCCAGTGGATCGGGCCTTTTCTTTACGCCATTCGGCATCGCTAACACCTTGTTCCCAAAAAAACCCTTTCACCCCAACCCTCTCCCCAAGGGGAGAGGGAGTATGCCGCGGCCCTCTCTTCAGGGTGAGAGGCTATTTCGGGGGTCCTCTCTCCCCTCGGGGAGAGAGACAGAGTGAGGGGGGACCGCTTCATTAGCTCAGTGCGATGTTGGCCGTCGACGCGGGAAGCTCCTCACCAAAGCAGCGCTGGTAGAACTCGGCCACGACCCCGCGCTCAAGCTCATCGCATTTGTTGAGGAAGCTCAGGGTAAAGGCGAAACCGACGTCGCCGAAAATAGTAGCGTTCTCCGCCCAGGTGATCACCGTGCGCGGGCTCATGACCGTGGAGAGATCGCCATTCACAAAGGCGGCGCGGGTCAAATCCGCCAGCCGGACCATATTGCTCACCGTGCGGCGGCCCTGCTCGGTTTGATAGTCCTTTGCCTTGGCCAGCACGATATTCACCTCGTCCTGGTGCGGCAGATAATTGAGCGTGACAACAATGGACCAGCGGTCCATTTGTCCTTGGTTGATCTGCTGCGTGCCATGATAGAGCCCGGAGGTATCACCGAGGCCGATTGTGTTCGTGGTAGCGAAAAGCCGGAACGCCGGATGCGGCCTGATCACACGGCTTTGATCGAGCAAGGTGAGCTTGCCCTGCACCTCCAGCACGCGCTGAATGACGAACATCACATCGGGCCGGCCCGCGTCGTACTCATCGAACACGAGCGCAGTATTGGACTGCAGCGCCCACGGCAGAATGCCTTCGCGGAATTCGGTGATCTGCTGGCCATCGCGAATGACAATGGCATCCTTGCCGACAAGGTCGATGCGGCTCACATGGCTGTCGAGATTGATGCGCACGCAGGGCCAATTGAGCCGCGCTGCGACCTGCTCGATATGAGTCGATTTGCCGGTGCCGTGGTAGCCTTGGATCATCACGCGGCGATTGAACGCGAAACCCGCAAGGATCGCCAGCGTCGTCTCGCGATTGAACAAATAATCGGAGTCGAGCTCGGGTACGTACTCGCTCGACTGAGAATAGGCCGGGACTTCCATCGGACTGTCGAAGCCGAACAACTGCCGGACAGACACCTTCATATCAGGCAGGCCGGCGTGGCCCGCTTCACCCTTCATCATTGAACCCCTTGGCGTATTTGTGTTGGAAATGCCTTCCGGCCCTTGCCGGGCTGCTTCATCTTACCAGCCCGGCCTGCTTAAGGTAATTATAAGCAGTGAGAACTTCCCGGAACCGCTCCTCAGAGCTCCGGTCACCGCCATTGTGATCGGGATGGTGCAGCTTCACGAGGGCCTTAAACTGTATCTTGATTTCGGCAGCGGTTGCGTCTTCGTCAAGATTGAGAGCCTGAAGGTGTTTCTTGGCGCCCTTGACCACGACGCGGCGCCTTTCCTGTCCGGGTTCCGCCCGCTTAGACGCTCTTGCGCGCACAGCCTTTAAAATTTCGAGCGGATCGCCGGCGTCTTTGCCGCCGTTCAAGGCATCCCAGGCGGCTCTTTCCGACCCGTGCACGCCCATGGACCAGGTGGGCCGATGCCCGGTCGCCGCCGATTTTTGGTAATCGGCGAGCTGTTCGTCATTCATGCCAGCGAAGTAGTTATAAGACTTGTTGTATTCCGTGACGTGCTCGCGGCAAAAATGATAATATTGCCCTTCCGATGCTCGGCCCTTCGGCGCCTTGTGCAACCCGCGCTTTGAGCAATTAGGCCACTGGCACCCAGGCGCAGCTGCAGCTTGCTCCGGGCGTGCCCTGCGCCCGCGGCTTATGCGAATGCTATCGAAATATTTCGAGTCGAGTTTCATCGGTTCGATTTGGTCCTGCTCAGCGGCTCCTCTCGCGGGGAAGCGCGCTCCGCACAGTATGCGGCGGCGAAGCCGCCCTTACAAGGTCTTGACAGAAGCCAAAATCGCGGTCCGTTAATTGGAGAAACGGACGCGCCCGCGATCCTGGCGCAAACGAGGTAGAAATGACAGTCGAAGAATCGATCCGTGAAAAGCTGGCGAAGGCTTTTGCTCCTTCGAGGCTCGACGTTGAAAATGAGTTGGCGAAACATGCGGGCCATGCCGGAGCGCGCGATCATGTAGGCCGCCACACAGGTGAGACGCATTTTCGCGTCGTGGTCGTCTCCGACGCATTTCAAGGTAAAAGTGCAATACAGCGCCACCGGGAAATCAATGCGGCTCTGAAAGAGGAGCTTGCTGGCCCCGTCCACGCGCTTGCAATCAAAGCCTTAACGCCCGCCGAAGCCGTCCGCTAGACGGAGGAAGCCAATGACTGCTCAACTCGATGGACCCCGGCTTGCGCCGGTTTCAGGGGGCGCGCCGCGACAGCTTGTGATCTTTCTTCATGGCTATGGCGCCGATGGAAACGACCTCATTGGACTTGGCCGGGAATGGGCACGGCTGTTGCCAGACGCGGCCTTCGTCTCGCCGAACGCGCCCGAGACGCTTCCCGGCGGCTTTTTCGGGGGCCGGCAGTGGTTCGGCCTTGAGACGCGAAGCGAGCGCGAGTGGGAAGAGGGCGTGCGCAGGGCTCAGCCTGTGCTGGAGGCTTTCATCGTGGCAGAAGCCGCGCGGCTTAAACTCCCGATGAGCGCGGTCGCACTCGTCGGTTTCAGCCAGGGAACCATGATGGCGCTGCAAACGGGTCTGCGCTTGAGCGAGCCACCGGCAGCGATCGTGGGTTTCTCGGGACATCTGGCGGGCGCGGCGTGGCTTGCCTCGGAACTAAAGTGCAAGCCGCCGGTGCTGCTCATTCACGGCGGGGACGACGACGTCATCCCCATTGCATCCATCCATCATGCTAGGATGGCGCTTGCGGCGGCCGGCGTTCCGGTCGAATGGCATATCAGGCCGGGGCTCGGCCATGGCATCGACCCAGAAGGGTTAAAGGCCGCGGGCCTCTTCTTGCGCGCCGCTTTCGGCTTAAGCTGAACGTATAGGTCATGCCCGCCTTCGCTGTGACCAGCGGCCCTCCAATAAGTTGGACGGGATGCCATGGCGCCTGCGCTACCCTTACATGAACCTGGAGCGGAAGGAGCCCGGCGAAATGCAGGCGATCCGCCGGCACGCGGAGAAAATCAAGCAAGCCTGCACCTCTGAAAGTTTCCTCTAATATCTGATATTTGAACCGGACGTGTAAGACACAGAAGCGTCGGCCCCGGGAAGAAATGTTTAGATTTACTCAAATTCAAAAAGCCTATCATAAACCTGTTACAAATACTGAATAGAATTCATCCGAATATAGGATTGGCGTGTCCAAAGAATTGTGAAGCATCGCTTCTCAAGCAGGCTAGCTTTTGAGTTTGGCGTATCCTTCCAAAGTCCGCCAGAACTTAGCAAAAAAAGGAGGGGCTACTTGAAAACTCTTCTCGCCATTGGCGCAGTGCTGCTGATCGTGACACCAAGCTTAGCAGCCCACAGGGCAAAGCACGATGCTGGCCCATTCAAACCAGGAACCTTTTTGCCGGGAGCGCCGCCAGTCTTCTGGCTTCCCGATGGCCGCGCCGTCCACGTCGGCGCAAACGGCAAAGTCGTCGATATGAAAAAAGACAAATGCTACGACCGTTTCAACCCCTACCACGCGCCAGGATGGTGCTAGGGACAAGCGGAGCGGCCAGACGCCGCGATTCGCCTTGGTCACTTCCTTTGCATCGCAGCCGTGCGCGCCGCCTTGCTGTGCGTGCGGCTGAAGCCGAAAAAGATCAGCATTCCCACAGCAAGCCATGCCACGAGCCTGATCCAGGTATCGATCCCGAGCGATGCCATCATGGCGAGGCAGACCAAGATTCCCGCCACTGGAATGTAGGGCACCAAGGGCACCCGGTAGCCGCGCTCGAGGCCAGGATGGGTTTTACGCAACACCACCACGCCCGCGCAGACGATGATGAAAGCCAAAAGCGTTCCAATCGAGGTCATGTGTCCCAAAACCTCAATCGGAACAAAGCCTCCGAGCAGTCCGGTGCCGGCCATAAAGATCAAGTTCGAAATCCAAGGCGTTTTCCACTGGGGATGCAGAGTGGAGAAGACCTTCGGCAGGAGCCCGTCGCGCGACATGGCATAAAAAACGCGGCTCTGCCCGAGCAGCATGACGAGCATGACCGTCGTGAAACCGCCGATCACGCCGAGCGTGGTCGCCGTTTTGAGCCAGTGGAACGGGGTTTGGCTGATCGCGGTGACAACAGGATGAGCGTCGTTCTGGAGGTCTTTGTAATTGACGAGACCGGTCAGGACAAAGCCGAAGGCGATATAAAGGATCGTGCAAATCACAAGCGAGCCGAGAATTCCGATAGGCATGTCGCGCTGCGGATTCTTGGTTTCCTGCGCAGCCGTCGAGACGGCGTCGAACCCGATATAGGCGAAGAAGATGACGCCGGCCCCACGCAAGATGCCAGACCAGCCGTAATGGCCGAATTCGCCGGTGTTCTCCGGGATGAACGGGACGTAATTCTGCGCCTTGATGTAGAACACCCCTGCCCCAACCACCGCAAGGACGACGGCGACCTTGATCACCACAATCACGGCGTTCACCCTTGCAGATTCCCGGATGCCGCGGATGAGCAGGACTGAAACAAGCACAAGAATGAATACGGCAGGCAGATTGACGATGCCGTGCACGGTGGTGCCATCGGCGAGCTTGGCGGTCTCAAACGGCGAGAGCGTCCACTGGGCCGGCAGGTTGATGCCGAAATCGTGCAGGAAGGAGGCTACATATTTGGACCAGCTCACCGAGACGGTGCCGGCACCCACGGCATATTCGAGAACGAGGTCCCAGCCGATAATCCAGCCGATAAGCTCGCCGAGCGTCGCATACGCGTAGGTGTAGGCGCTGCCGGCGGCAGGGATCATGCTTGCGAGTTCGGAATAGCACATGCCCGCGAAGCCGCAGCCAATCGCAGCAATCACAAAGCTGATGACGACGGCCGGCCCCGCATTGTCTCCCGCAGCAAGGCCGGTCAGGGAAAAGAGGCCCGCGCCAATAATCGCGCCTATGCCGAGGGCAATCAGGTTGAGAGGGCCGAGCGTGCGGTGAAGCTCCACCCCTTGCGGATCGTCATCGCCCCCGGGGATCTTCTTGCGCTGAAATAACGATCCGGCCTCGGTCAAGGCATGCTCGCTCGAAAAATCCGCCTGCGGCATTGGGGCCTCTTGTGGATTGGTTCGCAGTCCAGGCATTTATACAAATCCAAAAGGGCTTGCAACGCCGCATACTGAGGCATTAGTCCTGAGTGCCGTTTTTTAGCGTAGGTGATACTTAAGTTCAAACCGCGCCGGGCGAGTTATAATGCGTAGATGCAGAACGGCAACAAAGATGCGGCGAAGTAAATCCACCTGCTGCTCTCAGCAATACGCAAATTGACAATACCGTAAAAAATTGCCTACCTTTAGTTGCAACATGATGTCATATGCAAATTGAATCTAGGATCGCATTATGCAGATTTCTCCCGAACTTTGCAGAGCCGCCCGTGGATTGTTGGGCTGGTCTCAGCAAGCCCTCGCAACCCGCGCCCAAGTTGCGCGCAAGACAATTGCAGATTTTGAGCTAAGCCAAGTCACTCCCCATCCGCGAACCCTTCGGGATGTCGTCGCGGCCTTGGAGGCGGCGGGCATCGAATTTATCGCGGCCGAGGAAAATATTTCTAGGGGCGGCGTCCGCATCAAATGGGACGGCAACGGCGGGATCAAAAAGGGTTAGAGCGGGTCCAACGCAGTCATTGCCGGAGTGCCGTCAGCAGAGTTCCGCAATCGCTTCGCGCAGCTCTTCGATGCCCAGCCCCTCAACCGCCGAAGTCGCCAGCACTACCGGGTGGGCGGCAGGGTGCTTTTTGAGCTCAGCTTCCGTTTCGCGCAGGACTTGAGCAAGATCGCCCGATTTCGGCTTATCGGCTTTGGTGAGCACCGCCTGGTAGGAAACGGCCGCCTTGTCGAGCATCGTCATGATCTCGCGGTCGGACGGCTTAAGCCCATGGCGGCTGTCGATGAGGAGCATCACACGCTTGAGCTGAGACCGGCCGCGCAAATAATCGTGGATGAGCTGCGTCCAGCCTGCGACGAGCGATTTCGGCGCTTTGGCGTAGCCATAGCCCGGCATATCGACCACGTAAAGGATATCGCCCACGGCGAAGTAATTGAGCTCGCGGGTGCGGCCGGGGGTGTTGGACACGCGCGCGAGGCTCCGCCGGCCAAGCAGCGCGTTCAGCAGGCTCGACTTGCCGACATTAGAGCGCCCTGCGAACGCGATCTCCACCCTATCGCCGGGCGGCAGCCCATCCACATCGGCCACGCCCAGCACGAAGCTTGCCGGCGTCTTGAAAAGCTCGAGGGCTTGCGCTTTGAGGGCCGCAGCCTGAACCTCGCCCTCGCTCATGGACCGCACCGCCATCGCGAGGCGCCAGAAGTGCCGTAGCCATGGCTCCGTCCGGGCTCTTGCTGGCCCTGGGCTGCTACGGGGTCAAAGCCCCTAGCAATGACGGCGAAGCTAGCAGCGGACACCGAAGCCTCACTCGGCTGGCGTTCGGCTACGGCCATTGTTCTTTATGCGCGACCGAACCTGTTGCACCCTGCCATGCACTTTTTTGATGCCGACATTGTGCATGATGTCGATTTCGACCCCTTGCCGCTTCATGATGAAAGCCTGCTGGGTGAAGGACAGGATGTTGTTCCAGGTCCAATAGAGGATCAAACCCGCCGGGAAGCGCGCCATCATGAAAGTGAAGACAACCGGCATCCAAGTAAAGATCTGGGCCTGCACCGGGTCTGGCGGCGTCGGGTTCAGCCGCATCTGCACCCACATCGAGACGCCCATCACGAGTGGCAGGACGCCCAGCATCGGCAGCCACGCGGGCGGGGTCCACGGGATGAGCCCGAACAGGTTGAAGATCGTGGTGGGATCGGGTGCCGATAGGTCCTTGATCCAGCCGATAAAGGGTGCATGGCGCATCTCTATGGACACGAGCAGCACCTTATAGAGCGAGAAGAACACCGGGATTTGGATGAAGATCGGCAAGCACCCGGCCATGGGGTTCACCTTCTCATCCCGGTAAAGCTTCATAAGCGCTTCCTGCTGGCGCGCCTTGTCGTCCTTGAAGCGCTCCTGAAGCTTTTTCATCTCAGGCTGAAGCTTCTTCATCTTGCTCATCAACTCGAAGGACTTGTTCGCGAGCGGGAAGAAGGCGGCCTTCACGATCACAGTCGTCAACATGATGGCGAGGCCGAAATTCCCGACGAGCTGATAGAGGAAGTCCATCAAGTAGAACATCGGCTCGGTGAGGAAGAAGAACCAACCCCAGTCCACGAGCTTGTTGAAGCGCTCGATGCCGAGATCCGATCTGTACTTCTCAAGGAGTTTGACCTCTTTAGCCCCGGCGAAAAGCCTGTTCGTAACCGTGCCGGTGCTGCCCGGAGCAACCGTTACCGGCTCCTGGAGGTAGTCGGCGTAGAACTGCTTATGTTCGTTACCGAACATTCCCGCCTCATAGGGCGTGGATTGATTGGGAACGAGAACGGCCGCCCAATATTGCGACGTGAAACCTAACCACCCGCCTTTGGCCGTGAACGTGTCCTTGGCGGGGATTGGCCCCTTGGAGGGATCGAAATTCTTGATCGAAGACGAAAATGTGGGCTCGTTCAGCCCGCTGTCGCCGAAAACGCCGATTGGCCCCTCATGCAACACGGAATAGCCCAAGGTCTTGGGCTCGGTAAGCTGGGCCACTTGGCCCCACGGCCTAAGCGTAACCGGCTGGCCGGTCTTGTTCTCCACCTGATCGGAGATGGTGAACATGTAATGATCGTCCACGGATATCGTGCGGTGGAAGATGAGGCCCTCGCCATTATCGTAGCGAAGCACAACTGGATGCGTTGCGGTGAGCGGACCCGTCCCCTCTTGCTGCCAGGGGGTGTTCTCGTTCGGGAGTTTCACGCCCGGCTCGTTCGTCAGCCAGCCCGTATAGGTGAAATAAGGGTGGGGGCTGCCGGAAGGGGATAGCAGTACGACGTCCGGGCTATTCGGATTCACGGTCTCCTTATAGTCACGCAGGATCACATCGTCGATGCGGGCGCCCTTCAAATTGATGGAGCCAAGCAGAGCGGGGCTATCGATTGGGATGCGCGGAGACGCGGCAATCGCATCCTCTCGAGTGGCGTATCCAGTGGCCTGCGCGCCCGGCTCCGGCATAGTAGGTGCCGGCGCCTGTGCGGCCGGCGCACCGGAAGAGGCCGTTTCTCCCGCAGATGGCTTCGGCGCATTATGCATAGCCTCGCTATGCTGCTGCAGACGCGCGCGCTCGGCCATCGGCTTGACGTAAAGAACTTGCCAGCCAAGCAACACTGCAAGCGAAAGCACTACGGCAAGGATAAAGTTTCTGTTGTTTTCCATAACCCGCTCAAGGGAGAAACGTCAAAATGCGAGAAAGCGCCTCGCCAAAGCGAGGCAGCCAATCCGCTTTTAGCCGGCTTAAGTCCAGGATGGAACATAAACCGCGCGAAGCCGGTGCAGCAATTACAAGATAGGGCGGCGATCCCTATCGCAGCGTGCAGGCTGGCTCACTTTATGGAACGCTATCTCCATATCCGCAAGTAGCTGCACGAAATTTCTGGTCAGTGCTGCGCCCCGGCCAATAATCGTGTAGTCGAAACCGGGCGCAGCGTGGGCGCCAAAAGTGAGGCGCACGGCTTCCTTGAGGCGGCGGCGGGCCCGGTTCCGGTCAACGGCCATGCCGCGCTTTTTTGCAGCCCCGGCTGCCTTGGCAACAGCCCTGCTGGAAACAGTGAAGCCGAAGCGGGGGACATCTTCGCCGGACGCCCTCGCAAGGCCGTGCAAAATGAAGGCAGGTGTCACCCACTTCTTCCCTTTTTGCACCCTTTGAAATTCAGCGCGCGTCTTAAGCGTCTGCATTGGGCGGCCGGAGGTCCCCCAGGCTACGCCGAAAGCTTCTTGCGGCCGCGTGCGCGGCGGCGCGAAAGAACCGCGCGCCCCTGCTTCGTCGCCATACGGTTGCGGAAGCCGTGCTTACGCTTGCGGCGCAAATTGCTGGGTTGGTAGGTTCTCTGTGTCATTCCAGTCCGTTCGTCCTTAGCCGCTTTCAGCGCGGTTGCATTATAGATAGTGTTGTTTGGGTGCTGCCGTCAACGAGCCTTCGTCTGCGATGGTTTTGCGGATCGCACTGAAGTCCCCCCTCTCTGCTCGGGGAGGGACGCTGGAAACTGCCTCTCCCCTTGGGGAGAGGGCCGGGATGAGGGAGTTCTAGGGCCAACTATGCGCAATACTGGCAGCCATTTATCGACAGCGTGGCGCCGGTCATGAAGGCCGCGTCGTCACCCGCCAAGAAGGCCACGCATTTCGCAATCTCTTCTGCCTTGCCAAGCCGGCCAACCGGGATTCCGGCGATGATGGACTCGAGCACTTTTTCGGGGACCGCATGCACCATTTCGGTGTCGATATAGCCGGGGGCGACGCAATTGGCGGTGATGCCCTTTTTCGCGTTCTCCTGCGCGATCGCCTTGGTAAAGCCGATCAAACCTGCTTTTGCGGCAGAATAGTTGGATTGGCCCATTTGGCCTTTTTGGCCATTGATCGAGGAGATGTTGATGATGCGGCCGTAATTGCGGTCGCGCATGCCGTTGATCACGGGATGGATCATGTTGAACACGCCGTCGAGATCGACACGGATCACGTCGCGCCATTGCTCCGGCGTCATGCGGTGCAGCATCGCATCGCGCGTGATGCCGGCATTATTGACGATCACGGAAATGGGCCCAAGCTGAGATTCGACCTGTTTTAATCCCGCAGCGCAGGCCTCGTAGCTGCCGACATCCCATTTGAAGATCGGAATCCCCGTCTCCACCTGAAACTTATGGGCGGCTTCGTCATTGCCGCCATAATTCGCGGCAACCCGGAAACCCCGTTTCTTAAGCTCTACGGAGATCGCGTGACCAATTCCACGCGTGCCACCCGTTACTACAGCAACCCGAGACATGTGCCCTCCCATTCTTAAGATTTAACGGCGTGTATGCCACACAGTGTGAAGCTTTGCCACGAATAAGACGCGAAAAAGCAGCGAATTTAGTTCCGTCAGGAACTTAAGCTGCGCCTTGGTCCCAGCTCTCTAGCACGCGCAAAAGTGCGTAGGCGCCACTTACCTCGGCGAGTGTTGGGTCTGGCTCAACAGCCAAATTCTGAATAGATCCATTGATCGCCCACATCGCGTACCGCTTCGAACGCTCTCCCAGCCCAAGCGTGCGCCCATCGAACATCAAGCCCAGGCCTCTTGCGAAATCTCCATTTCCATCGGCAAGGAAAAGAATTTCACGCGGGGCCCGTAGCGCCCGCCGCCAAGCCTCCATCACGAACACGTCGTTCACTGCCGTGCACGCCACGAGATCGACGCCGCTAGCCTTGAAGCTCTCATAGTCGCTAAGGATGCTCGGCAAATGAATGTGATGACAGGTTGGCGTAAAGGCCCCCGGCACTCCAAACAAGGCGACGCTCCGGCCGGCGAAAACTTCTTGACTTCTAAGAGGGGCGGGCTGCCCCTCCTTCATGACCTGAAATGTCACCGGTGGGATGAGATTGAGCGCCGGAGGCATCGCATTTCTCCAAATGTTCTGCGGAGCCCGATAGTACGCCCCCGGATTAAGGTCTACAACCCGGCGCATTGCATTTTAGGAATACGGTGAAGACTAGATCGGCCCGCCTTTAACCGAAACCGGTTAAAGGCGGAAAAGTTGATGGGCTCTAAGTGCTAGAGCGGCAGGTTGCTCTAGGCTAGATGCGCTCAACGCACATGGCGATGCCCATGCCGCCGCCGATGCATAAGGTGGCCAAGCCGCGCTTTGCCGTGCGCCGCCTCATCTCGTAAAGCAGCGTTGTCAATACGCGGGCGCCCGAAGCGCCGATCGGATGACCGATTGCGATCGCGCCGCCGTTCACATTCACCTTATCCGTGTCCCAGCCGATAGCTTTGTTGACCGCGCAAGCCTGTGCGGCGAAGGCCTCGTTGGCCTCGATCAGGTCGAGCTCGCCGGCGGACCAGCCGGCCTTCTCAAGTGCGCGCTTGGAAGCTGGGATCGGCCCCGTGCCCATGATGGAGGGATCGACGCCCGCAGTTGCAAAGGAAACGATGCGGGCGAGAGGCTCGATGCCGCGCTTTTCGGCTTCGGAAAGCTTCATGACGACAACGGCGGCCGCGCCGTCATTGATGCCGCTCGCGTTGCCCGCGGTGACGGTTCCCTCTTTCGGCTCGAAAGCCGGGCGAAGCTTGGCGAGATCCGCCAGCCCGACGCCGTCGCGGATATATTCGTCATCGGCGACCACAACGTCGCCCTTGCGGCCCTTGATGGTAATCGGAAGGATCTCGTCCTTGAAACGGCCTGCCTTCCGCGCAGCCGAGGCCTTGTTCTGCGAAGCGACCGCGAACTCGTCCTGCTGCCCGCGCGTGATCTGCCATTGGCGCGCAACGTTCTCAGCGGTGACGCCCATGTGGTAGCCGTTGAAGGCATCCCAAAGGCCGTCCCTGAGCATGGTATCGACCATTTCAAGGCTACCCATCTTTGTACCGGTGCGGAGATAGGCGGCGTGTGGCGCAAGGCTCATGCTCTCCTGGCCGCCTGCCACCACGATCTCGCTGTCTCCGTTGCGAATTGCCTGCACAGCCATGGCGACCGACCTCAGGCCGGAACCGCAAAGGAAGTTAATGGAAAGAGCCGTAACTTCGACCGGCAACGAGGCTTGAATGGCCGCCTGGCGTGCCGGGTTTTGTCCCTGGCCCGCGGTCAGAATCTGCCCCATGATGACTTCAGAAACGTCACCCGGCTCGGTCCCAGCCCGTTTGAGCGCCTCCGTTATGACGGCCTTGCCAAGCCCATGGGCGGGCACACTTGACAAAGCTCCGTTGAACGAACCGACCGGGGTGCGCGCGGCACTCGCGATTACAATGGCTTCTTGCCCGTCCATAGTTGTCTCCTCTTGCGGATTGATCGAAGGAATGTACCAGCGTTTAAACCCTACGGCGACGGATTAATGGCTGCGTAAATTTCAGTTAAGCGATTTCACGTTGCGGTGCAACATGCCCTCAAGTAGAAGTTACCGGCCCATTCTTTTTGCAGGTGCGAAAAAAATGCACGCAAAGCCCGAAACTTGATCTATGATGTCCTATGATCTCAACGAGTGGACCCTTTGATGAATAAGGCTGTGGAGAAGTTGTCGCAAGTCCCGGCGGAATTTCATGAGGCCGCGCGGCCGGTCAAACCGGTGGCCGCGAACAAGAATACGGCCGATCCCAGCAAGTCCAAGCCGGTCATCATCAAAAAATATGCGAACCGGCGGCTCTATAACACCGAGACAAGCAGCTATGTAACGCTTGAAGACCTCGGCGAGATGGTGCGGTCCGAGCGCGATTTCCTCGTCTACGACGCGAAAAGCGGCGAGGATTTGACTCATACGGTTCTGACCCAGATCATCGTCGAGGAAGAGGGCAAAACCGGCTCGAACCTTCTACCCATAGGGTTCTTGCGCCAGCTCATCCGGTTTTACGGTCACTCCATAGAGCAGCTTGTACCCAAATATCTCGAATTCAGCCTCGAGACGCTCACACGCGAGCAGGAAAAATATAGAAGGCAATTCACAGATACCTTCGGAACCGCGGCTTTCGAGGCGATGCAAGAGCAGGCACGGCAGAACATGGTGCTGTTTGAGCGTGCCTTTGCCATGTTCGCCCCGTTCGCGAAACCAGAAGATAGCCAAGCAAGCGCGGAGAAACTGGAGCTGCCAAAGCCGGAAGCGGCAAGTGCTGCAACATCGGCAGAAATCGCGGAGCTTAAGGCTCAGCTGAGCTCAGTGCAGGCGCAGCTTGACCGGCTTTCGAAGTCCAGTTCCTCCTGAGCACCGCTCCTCACAGGTGCGGCCCGCTTCTCTGTGTCGTTGAAACTACGAACATCTACAGCCTCGATTACTGGATTCCAGCATTCGAGCACACTCCTGCCTTCCCCCTGCTAAAAGAACGCCTGCAGCCCCGTCTGCGCCCTGCCCAGGATCAGCGCGTGAATGTCGTGCGTGCCTTCGTAGGTGTTTACGGTTTCGAGGTTTTGGGCGTGGCGCATTACATGATACTCGATCTGGATGCCATTTCCGCCGTGCATGTCGCGCGCAGTCCGCGCGATATCGAGGGCCTTGCCGCAATTGTTGCGCTTGATAAGGGAGATCATCTCGGGCTCGGCGCGGCCTTCATCCATCAAGCGCCCGACGCGCAGCGCTGCCTGAAGGCCAAGCGCGATCTCGGTCTGCATATCGGCGAGTTTTTTCTGGTAGAGCTGGTTATTCGCGAGCGGCCGGCCGAACTGCTTGCGGTCGAGCCCATATTGCCTGGCCCGCATCCAGCAATCCTCTGCAGCGCCCATGACGCCCCAGGCAATGCCATAGCGTGCGCGGTTCAGGCAACCGAAGGGGCCCTTTAGGCCGGAGACATTGGGCAGCAGGTTCTCCTCTGGCACCGCAACGCCGTCCATGACGATCTCGCCTGTGATCGACGCCCGCAGGCTGAGCTTGCCGCCGATTTTCGGCGCGGAAAGCCCTGCCATGCCCTTTTCAAGGATGAAGCCGCGGATTTCATCGCCATGCGCTGCCGACTTCGCCCAAACCACGAAAACATCGGCGATAGGCGCATTTGAAATCCAGGTTTTCGAGCCGGTGAGACGATAGCCATCGGAAACTTTCTCTGCCCGCGTCTTCATACTGCCTGGATCGGAGCCGGCGTCCGGCTCGGTCAAGCCGAAGCAGCCAACCCATTCGCCGGCCGCGAGCTTCGGCAGATATTTCTGCTTCTGCGCCTCCAAGCCGTAAGCCTCGATCGGATACATCACGAGCGAGGACTGGACACTCATCATCGAGCGATAGCCAGAGTCCACCCGCTCGATCTCGCGTGCGATAAGGCCGTAAGAGATATAGCTTGCGCCGGCGCCGCCATATGCGCTGGAAATCGTTGCGCCGAGCAGACCAAGCTCGCCCATCTCGTTGAAAATCGAGCGGTCCGTTTTCTCCTCAAGATAAGCGGTCACGATCCGGGGGGCGAGCTTCTCCTGCGCGAAGTCGCGGGCCGTTTTGGCGATCAAGCGCTCGTCATCGCTGAGCTGGGCATCGAGCAGGAGAGGGTCCTCCCATTGGAATGCGTTTGCCGATCCGGTTGCCATGGCGATGTTTCCTCTCAGGCAGGTATTTGATTCCCAGAATTGGCCCACGCAGCAAATGTAATGCCGCGCGCCGCCAAGTCACGGAGGAGGGGCGCCGGCTCGAAGCCTGCGCCGTTTGTGGCGCACATCCGCTCAACGTCCTTAAGTATGGCCGCTGGTCCCACACTGTCCGCGTCGAACATTGGGCCGCCGCGCCAGACAGGATAGCCGTAACCATGGACAAGCACGAGATCGATATCGGAGGGAGACGCTGCAATGCCCTCTTCCAGAATGCGCGCTGCCTCGTTTACAATCGCGGCGCGGGCGCGCGACTGAATTTCCGCGGCCGGGACCGGGCGGGGCGAGATCCCTTTCCGCTGCCGTTCTTGAATAATCACGGCCTCCACCGCTGGATCGGGCTGCCGTTTGCTGCCGTCGTACCGATACCAGCCTGAGCCCGTCTTGCGGCCGAACCGCCCCAGCTCGCACAGCCTGCCGGCGGCGGCGAAATATCGCTGGGCAGGAGCGCGGGTGGAGGCCAGCCGCTTTCGCCGCGCCCATGCGATATCGAGGCCGGAAAGATCGGAGACGGCAAACGGCCCCATGGCGAAACCATAAGCTTCGAGTGCTGCATCAACCTCCCACGGCAGTGCGCCATCTTCGAGTGCGTATTCCATCTCGCCGCGGTAGGCCGACAAGATGCGGTTGCCGACGAAGCCATCGCAAACGCCCGCGACGACCGGCAGTTTTCCCAAGCGGCGGGCGATAGCAAGACCGGTCGCAACTGCATCGGGCGCGGACTTCCCGCCGCGCACAACCTCAACCAGCCGCATGATCTCGGCGGGGGCAAAGAAATGCAGCCCGATGATGTCCTGCGGGCGGCCGCTAGCTTCCGCAAGCCGGTTGACATCAAGGTAGGACGTGTTCGTTGCGATGACCGTGCCCGCTACCGCAATGCGCCCGAGCTGGGCCAGGACGTCCGCCTTCACAGCCATATCCTCGAATACAGCCTCGATGATGAGCTGGCAGCCGGTAAGCTCCCCGAGCGCATCTTCGATCCTAAGCGCGCCGGGTTGCGCCGCGGCGCTTTGGCGGGACTTGGCCTTCTCCAGGATAACTGCGATGCGATTTCCGCCGCGTTCGCGAGCTGCCTCGTCCGGCTCCGCCAGCACGGCATCGAAGCCGGCGGCCAGACAGGCGCCCGCGATTCCTGCCCCCATGGTGCCCGCGCCAACAATTCCGACGCTCGACACCGGCCGCTGGCTGACACCGCGTAGTTCGGGCAGGCGGCCAGCCTGGCGCTCGGCGAAAAAGACGTGCCGCATGGCCTTCGCTTGATCCGAGCCGCGCAATTCGAGGAACAACTGCCGCTCAAGGTCGCAGCCTTCCGCGAAATTGTGCGTCAGAGCCGCTGTCATGGCCACGGCAAGCGCAGCCGGTGCGGCCTGGCCGCGGGCACGCGCCAGCGCTTTCGTTTTTGCCGCCTCGAACGCTGAAGCATCAGAGAGCCGGATGGGGAGCGTGCGCGTGCGGCGCATGGGCTGGCCGTGCAATTCGGCCGCAAGCTGCACGGCCTCCTCACGCAACGCAGCGAGCGGAACTATTCGGTCTACGATCCCAAGCTGCGCCGCCTCCTTCGCCTGCACGAGGCGGCCGCTGGATGCGATCTCGAATGCGGCCACGGCATCGGCAAGGCGCGGCACGCGCTGCGTACCGCCAGCTCCGGGGATCAGCCCGAGCTTTACTTCGGGCAGCCCTAGAACGGAGCCTTCCGCCATGATGCGGGCGTGGGCCGCAAGGGCCACCTCACAGCCGCCGCCAAGCGCGGTGCCGTGGAGCGCTGCCACGACGGGCTTGCTGCAATCCTCGATAGCGTTGCACACATCGGGCAAGTTCGGCCCAAGCAGCGGCCCGTCGAACTCGCGAATGTCTGCGCCCGCAACGAAGGTCTTGCCCGCGCCCATCAGCACGATGGCCGCAATGCCGGGATCGGCCGCGGCATCTGAAAGCGCGCCGAGGAGGCCCTCGCGAACCGCCTGAGAGGCCGCGTTCACAGGCGGGTTGTCGATTTCAATCACGGCCACGCTGCCACTGCGCGCAAGCCGCACAGGATTGGCGGGCCTTTCATCTTGCGTCATGCGCGCTTGGCCTTCCTTCCGGGGTCATGAGTGCGCCTATGTGGCAAGCTTGCCCCCATATGCGGTTGCAAACAATTTATCAAGAATGGCCTCATTCCCGATAATGCACAAAAATGCACACACCTTAATAGCAATACGGATTGAATGGCGTTTTTGGCATGATGCGCAAGGAACTGGCGCTTGTAAATTGCACATTCCCTTAGAGTTGTGCATTATGAAGCATAAGCTGGCCCACGGCTTGGCGGAAAAGAGGCAGTTGCATGGAAGCGCAGGCTGAGTTTCTCGCACTTGTCCGCACGATTGCAAAGGAACCCGAAGGGGCCAGGCTCGACGCGGAACTCGAAACGCGGCTCAATGAACGCTTCCCGGCGGAGGGGGAGCCGTTCTCGCGGCTCACGGCGCTCTGCGCGCAAGGAGAGGCAGAAGGCTGGCTTCTGAACCGCGAAACGGGCGGCATCAAATTCGGACGCGCCGTGAAGCCTGGCAAGGAAGCCGGCCGGTTTAGCGTGGATGTGGTGCGCATGAAAGATGTCGCGGGGCCTCATCACGTACACACCACGGGAGAGATTGGCGCCATCATGCCCATCAGCGGCAATCCCGCCTTCGATGGCAAACCCAAGGGTTGGTACGTCTATCCTCCGGGGTCCAGCCATTATCCAACCGTTTCCGGCGGAGAAGCCTACGTCCTCTACCTCTTGCCCGATGGCGCGATCGAATTTACAGGCAAATAAGCGCCCCAAATAACAATAAGGGGGGCGAAGCGAGAGGAAACGATGCCAGGGGCCAATGGAAACGCCGCAGACTATTTCGTGGACAGACACCTCTCCGGCCCCGCCCGCGCCAAACCCGCCTATCCCGCGCCAAACCCGCCTATATTGAATCCGGCTCCGGCGGCCGCACTCTCACCTATCAAGATCTCGCGTCGCAATCGGACCGGCTGGCAGCCCTTTACGAGCGCCATGGCTTGCGGCCGGAGGATCGCGCGGCGATGCTCGTCCTCGATCAGATCGAGTTTCCGGTCATTTTTTGGGGAAGCCTCAAAGCCGGCATTGTCCCCGTCCCGTTGAACACGCTGCTCTCCGCGGAGCTGTACAAAGCGACCCTGCTGGATTGCAGGGCGCGCGCGCTATTCGTATCGAGCGAGCTTTTACCAATGGTCGAGCCGGTTCTCGCCGGCAATCCTTATCTGCAGGCGGTTTTCGTCATCGAGCAGCCTAGTAAGCGCAACGGCTCTTCGCTGCTCGGCCGCTGGCTTGGAGCCGGCAGCAAAAAGAACGGACGCACTTTCTCTTTCGCTGTTGAGCTCGCCGCATCGGAAAAGCGTCCAATCCTCAAAGTCAGTCCCGATGAATGCGCCTTTTGGCTTTATTCGTCGGGCTCGACGGGCGCGCCAAAGGGCGTGCGGCATGTGCATTCCAATCTCAAATACACCGCTGACACTTACGGCCGGCAGGTGCTGGGCATTGAGCCGGACGATATCGTGTTCTCGACGGCCAAGATGTTCTTCGCTTACGGCCTCGGCAATGCGATGACCTTCCCGCTGTCTGTTGGCGCGACCGTGATCCTGCTTAGAGGCCGTCCCACCCCTGAAAGCATCTTGGCGATACTTCGCGAGACAAAGCCGACAATTTTTTGCTGCGTGCCAACCCTTTACGCTGCGATCTTGGCTTCGCTCGCGGGGAAACGCCCCGGCGGCGCGGAGCGCATTAGGCGCTGCATCTCGGCGGGGGAGGCCTTGCCCGCAGAAATTGGCGCGCGGTGGACGCAAATTTTCGGCCTCGAAGTTCTCGACGGCGTAGGCTCGACCGAGCTTTTGCATATCTTCCTCTCGAACCGGCCCGGCGATGTCGTCTATGGCACCTCGGGAGTGGCCGTTCCCGGCTATCTGTTGCGTACCGTGAACGAGCGCGGCGAGCTGGTGAAGGCGGGCGAGATTGGGGAGCTCCTCGTCAATGCACCTTCCGCCGCCGGCGATTATTGGAACCAGCGCGAAAAGAGCCGCGCCACCTTCGAGGGCAACTGGACCAGAACCGGCGACAAGTATCAGCTCCGCGAGGACGGCCGGCTGGTTTACTGCGGGCGCACCGACGATATGTTCAAGGTGAGCGGCATTTGGGTCGCGCCGTTCGAGATCGAGCAGGCGCTCATTTCACACCCGGCTGTGCTCGAAGCCGCCGTCGTCGCCGCCCGCGATGCGGACGGCCTGGAAAAGCCCAAGGCCTATGTGGTTTTGATGAAGGGCGCGAGCGCGGAAGGGATCGCAGAGTCCCTGAAAGAGCATGTAAAGGAAAAGATCGGCAAGTGGAAATACCCGCGCTGGGTTGAGGTTATGGACGACCCGCCAAAGACCGCGACGGGCAAGATTCAGCGCTTTAAGCTTAGGGAACTGCATGGAGTCGAATATCAAGTGGCCAGCCCCGGAGAAAGATTGGATCACGGTCAACCGGCGCAGGCTTGAAGCTCGCGCGTGGGGCGGCTCGCCGGCGGACAAGCCGGCAATTATCCTCTTGCATGAAGGCCTTGGCTCTGCCGGGCTGTGGCGAAGCTTTCCTGAGAAACTGGCGGAGCGCACCGGATATTGCGTCTTCGCCTATTCGCGGGCAGGTTACGGGCAATCCGGCGCGGTCGAGCTGCCGCGCCCGCTCGATTACATGAGCCGCGAAGCGACCGAAGTTCTGCCCGGACTGCTCGACGCCATCGGCTTCAAGCGCGGCATCCTGCTCGGCCACAGCGACGGAGCCTCGATCGCGGCCATTTATGCTGGCACTATCAAAGACTTCCGCGTACGCGGCCTCTGCCTCATCTCGCCCCACTTCTTCACCGAACCGATGGGCCTAGCCTCGATCGCCGAGGCGAAAATCCAATATGAACAGGGCGATCTGCGCCAGCGGCTGGCCAAATACCACGCCGGCGTCGACAACGCCTTCTGGGGCTGGAACGGCGCCTGGCTCGACCCCGGCTTCAAGGCCTGGAACATTGAAGATTCAATCGCTTACATCCGCGTTCCGGTGCTCGCGATCCAAGGCCGCGACGACCAATACGGCACGCTGGCCCAGATCGAAGCGCTTCAGAACGGCTGCTACGCGCCGGTCGATGTTGAGATCATCGAGAACTGCAAACATTCCCCCCATGCTGAGCAACCCGAGCGCACGCTCGCCGCGGTCAGCGAATTTGTCGCCCGGCTGGATAGGATTGAGGCAGCGGAGCTTGCGTAAGCTGTTGCCTGGCACTGCTTACTCTCGCTCGCCGCTTGCAGCCGCTAAGGTGACCGGCGGCTAATACTGTACCGGATAGTTGCGCTGGGTGTTTACTCTCTCCCAAAACGTTTGGCAGTTGTAGAAACCAGGGTAGCACCGTGTATCCGACCAAGCGGAAGGCGGCAAGGTGTCGTAGAGGCTCGGGGCCCAGTAGTTCGGGCCAACAATCGTGAAGTTCCGGTACCCGCCAATGCGGGGGCAGCAATAATGGTGATGCACGCCATGGTGCGTCCTGAAATGAATGTCGCTGTCTGCACGGCTTTCCACTGGAAGCGCAAAGGCAACCAGCACGGAGGCCATGATCGAAAGAAGCCTGAAACTCATTTTTATCTCCCGCTCACGCAGATTGTGGAAAGCCCGGCGGCACATCTGCGTTCCCCGCAATGCCGCCGTCGCCTTTACTATAGGCGCGCAATTATTTCCGGCTAGTGAGCTTTTGCAACGAAAGAGAAAAAAGCGTCGCCTTAAACGGCGGCCTTCTCGGTCAGCGTCTTGCCATAGTCGATTCCCCTAAAACGCTGCCGAAGGATCTCGACTTGACCGCGCGGGGTCGCGTGAACCAGCATGACCTCGCGCTTGATGAGGCCGTAATTCATGAGCTTCTCGGCGTGCTCCCCGGGAATGTCGGTGAAGAGGCAGGGCCGCTTGAGGATCATTTCGAGCGAAGCACGCTCGCCGCGCGACATTTGAATTCTTGGCATGGCACACTCACGCATATGGTTTAAGAACGCTGCGAATATCGCTTGCAAGCCATCCCGGTTTGCTTATTTCCGTATTGCGCAGAATTGCGGCAAAAAAGCGTAGACGAGGCAATACAAGGTGGCCCGGGAATGGGTTGCAGGCGCTAGCAGAAACAACCTTAAGGCGGTAAGATGAAGCAGGAAAATGCACAGGAAGCCTGGCCGTCCGAGCTGCGGCTCAACCCAGAGAAAACCGCGCTTCGCGTCGCGTTCACCGATGGGGTCTCCGAAACCCTCCCGGCAGAGATGTTGCGCGTCATGAGCCCAAGCGCTGAGGTCCGCGGCCATTCCCCGGAGGAACGGAAGCTCCAGGCCGGCAAGCGCAATGTCGCCATCCGGGAGATCGAACCTATTGGAAATTATGCCGTGAAGCTTGTTTTCAGCGACGGCCACGATACCGGCCTTTTCACCTGGCCATATCTTTACGATCTGGCCCAAAGGAAGGAGGAGCTTTGGGAAGGATATCTGAAGGAGATCGCCGCAGCAGGCTTGAGCCGCGATCCGCGCTGACGGCTTCGGTGCAAGCTTCGGTAGGTGTTGTCGGGAAACTGTCGCAGACAGCTGTTACACTCGGCCATGCAACACTTTCCGTGCGGGCCGATTATCCGAAGGCGATGACTTTCGAACATGCTCAACACCTTCGTTAGAGGGAAGTCGCCAGACGCCAGATTGGCTTCGGCTTCTCTTGGCAGTCTGGAAGTTCCACCCGCGGCCGGATCAAGCTCGCCGAGTGCGATAATGCCCCCGCAACAGGGCTTTCTCACAAGGCTGTTTGTGCGGCGCTGGCTTATTCTCTTGTTTCTTGCGATTGTCGTGGCGCTCGCGGTGCTCTACCCGTTGCCCTGGCATGCCGCTCTCTTGGCGTCCGTGGCCTTCAGCTTCGGAGCCGCTGCCATACCGCGCTCCCGTCTGCTCCATTTCGGGCCGGTGGCACGGGAACAGCCGGAGGAAGCCCTGCCGCTTCAGTTTGCCGGGTCGCTCATCGACGCGCTTCCGGAGCCCGCAGTCCTGCTTTCGCACGAGGGCGCCGTTCTCCGGTTCAATGCGAAAGCGCGCGACCTGTTTTACGGCTTGAAAGCAGGCACGCATCTTTCAAGCGCCACAAGAAGCCCGCAGATCCTCGATGCTGTGATGGGCGCCTCTCCGTCCAATCCGCTGCAAACGGTTATGTTCACCGAACGGGTTCCCGTTGAACGCCATATGGCCGCTACAATCTCCTGGCTTGATCCGGCGGGAAAGAGCCCATCCATACTGCTTTTCCTTCGCGACTTGACCGAGCAGCGGCGCGTCGATCAGCTTAGGGCCGATTTCATCGCGAACGCGAGCCATGAAATCAAGACGCCGCTCGCATCGATTGTGGGATTTATCGAGACCCTTCAGGGGGCTGCGCGTCATGACGAGGCCGCGCGCGACCGCTTTTTAGCAATCATGGCCAAGCAAGCCCAGCGCATGGCCCGGCTCATCGACAATCTCATGTCCTTGAGCCGGGTAGAAATGCGGGCGCATCTGAAGCCTCAAGACACCGTCATGATCGGAGAGCTTGTGACGCACGCCTGCGACGCGCTTGAGCCCATGGCCGCGGAAGCGAATATTAGGGTGGAGGTGCAGTCGCAATTGCAGCAAGCAGCCGTACTTGGAGACCGCGACGAGCTGATGCAGGTTTTTATCAATTTGCTGCATAACGCCATCAAATACGGAAGGCCTGGAGGGGCCGTGCGCGTTTCTCTGGAGCGGATTGAAAACGGCCCGGCCTCGATGATCGAGATTGCCATCGAGGACGACGGACCGGGCATTCCGCGCCAGCACCTGCCGCGGCTCACGGAGCGGTTTTATCGCGTTCCGGGCCTCTGCGGGCTTGAGAAGGGCGGCACAGGTCTTGGATTGGCAATTGTGAAGCATGTGGTAAACCGTCACCGCGGAGAGCTGCGAATCTTTTCAGAGGAAGGAGTGGGGTCGCGGTTCACCGTGCTTCTGGCCGAATCCGCGGCTCAGCCAGTAAAGGCTATTGAAGCCCGAAGCCAGCGCACAACATTCCGATGATACGAGATCCGGTTGACCGGTTCGCGTCATTGCGAGCAAAGCGAAGCAATCCAAGGGCAAAAACTGCCCGCGGCATGCAGTTGCTTCTGGATCGCCACGGCGCTAAAGCGCCTCGCGATGACGGAAGCCAAGTTTGGTATGAAATATTGGATTTTGCCGTGCGGCGCGCGCTTCTCTGTAGCTATTCTGTGGGAAGAGGGCAGCGCCTGCTCTTTTTCATATTGTTGTAGGATCGATAGGCACAAGCTAAAAAACTGGGAAGCCCGTTTAGGGCATAACTCAGGCTCATGCGACGAGGGCAGGCTTTTCGCCCCCTGTTTTCAAAGGAAGGAAAACGGCTGTGGAGCACTCTACGCGGACTTTCGACACTGAATTGAAGTCTTTGGACGCGATGGTGGCCCATATGGGCGGGCTCGCCGAGCATGCGCTGGGACAGGCCATCGATGCGCTCTGCAACCGCAATCCGGATCTTGCCGAGATTACGCTCGAAAGCGACAAGGCCATAGACCGGCTTGAGCGCTCCATCGACGAGAGCGCGGTCTCTATCATCGCCAGGCGGCAGCCGGTTGCCGCCGATCTTCGCCAAATCGTCACCGCCATCCGTATCGCCGGCGATCTGGAACGTATAGGCGATCTGGCCAAGAATATCGCCAAGCGCTCCATCGCCATCGCTGGCGAACAGCACCCAAAGCAGGTAATAAATGGCTTCCTGCATATCGGGGAGGCCGCTATGCGCCAGCTAAAGGACGTGCTAGACGCCTATTCGCAGCGGAATGCGGATGCAGCTCTCAGGGTCTGGGAGCACGACCAGGAAATCGACGCGATGTACAACTCGCTTTACGCCGAGCTCCTTGAGATATTAGTAGAAGATCCCAAAAAAGCCGGTCTATATGCCCACCTCCTTTTCAGCGCCAAAAATCTTGAGCGGATCGGCGATCACGCGACCAACATCGCGGAAACGATTTATTATTGCATCCAAGGGAAGGTTCTTGGCGACGAGCGCCCGAAATCCGATCGCACGAGCGGGACGCTCGTTTTGTCGCATTCGGACACACCGAGGGGATAGCCCCTTCATATCCAGGGCCACGGGGGCTGGGCGATGAACGCGAAGGTGCTGGTTGTCGAGGACGAAGAGCCGCTGGCGACGCTGCTTCAGTACAATCTCGAAGCCGAAGGCTTTCGCGTCGCAATCGCCATTCGCGGCGACGAAGCGGAAATGGCCGTCAGCGAGGACCCGCCGGATCTTATCATCCTGGATTGGATGCTGCCGGGCCTGTCCGGCATCGAGCTGTGCCGGAGACTTCGGGCCGGCAAAGTATCCCGGAGCATCCCAATCTTGATGCTGACCGCGCGGGGCGGCGAGCAGGACCGCGTTCGCGGGCTGACGACGGGCGCGGACGACTATGTGGTAAAGCCTTTTTCGGTGCCCGAACTTATGGCCCGCGTGAAGGCAATCCTCAGGCGGGTTAACCCTGAGCGGCTCGCCCAAACCCTTGAGGTCGAAGACATCGAACTCGACCGCGAGTCCTATCGCGTTACGCGCAGCGGCCGGGAAGTGCGGCTCGGGCCGACGGAGTTCAAATTGCTCGAATTCATGATGGAAAGCCCTGGGCGCGTCTTTTCCCGGACGCAACTTCTCGATGGCGTTTGGGGGCGTGACGTCTATGTCGATGAGCGCACGGTCGATGTGCATATCGGACGCCTGAGAAAGGCTATAAACCGGGGCAAGGAGAGAGACCCCATCCGCACCGTGCGCGGCGCCGGCTATGCGCTCGGAGAGAAGTTTCCAGGCCAAGCCCTGATCGAATAGTTTCGGCTGCGGTTGCATGGTTTACGTCGTTGCGAACCCAGCGAAGCAATCTAGAAGTCTGTCCTGTTTTCATGGACGTAGGAGGAAGACCCCCTCACTCTGTCTCTCTCCCCGCAAGCTCGCCTTGGCGAGCTTGCAACTAAACGTTATCGCGTTTGCAAGCAAACGCGATGGGGAGAGAGGACGCCAAAAACTTCCCTCCAGCTTGGGGAGGGCCGTGGCCAACTCCCTCTCCCCTTGGGGAGAGGGCTGGGGTGAGGGGGTCTTCCTCCTACGTCCATGAAAACAGGACAGACTCCAAGGGCGTAGGGCGGCTAGCCCCGCCATGCAAATCGCTTCCGTCTGTCAGCATTACATCCCCTCCCCGCTTGCAGAGCTTTGTTAGTTCACATGCTCAAGGTAGAGCTACAAAACAACTCTTATTAGGGTCGATTTATTCGTAAGTACAACCTACACGCATTATAAGTAGACGGTGCAATTTTGGCACAGTTTTATCTAAACAAAGCGCAACTTTAGCTTCCGCAATTGTCTCTCCTGAACAAATCGCTACACGGTTGTGTCCGACGTACATTACAACCGAGTCCGCCGCCAATCGGCTTAGCAATATCAAGGTAGATGAACGGTTCGCAGGGAGAAAGCAGGATGCGCATTAAATCTAATCTATGGTCCGCGGGGGAGCAGATGCGCTCGGCGGATGACCGGCGGAGTGCAAAGCCGGAAGGTGGTAAATCCAAGTGGCTTACATCTGCAGTGGGCGGTGCGGTGGCGCTTGGCGCATTGGCGCTTGGCGGAGGGTCCGCTTACGCGGCTCCAATCACGCCCCCCGGTGAGACGGCCGGCATAAATACGGCTACTCCGCTGCCGGAAGGCGTTTATTGGGTCAATATCTTCGGCAGTGGCGGCGATTACCTGGTCGACGACAAAAGGTCGAACCTGACTTTCGACGTCCCGGCCCTCGCCTGGTCCACGCCTTGGCAGGTTAACTTCCTCGGCTTCACCGGACGGTTCGAGGTAATCGCCGCCCCCCCGGTTATCGGCAATGTTGGCATTGCTCAATTACCGGGATCAAAATGCGCAAGTAATACATGCCGGGATTTCACCGCCATGTATAACCCGTTTGCTGAGGCTGGCTTTGCCTGGGATTTGGGCGGCGGCTGGGCCTTTTCCAGCTTTGACGGCGGCTATGGGCCGATTGACAACGAGCTAAGGGAGTTTGGACAGGACATATGGGTCTACAATAATCGCAGTGCGATTGCCTGGTACGGCACCCTTTTCCCGGGGGGCATGAAAGATGGCGGCGGCAACGACATCAAGGGGACTTTCGCCCTAGAGAATGTGTTCGGCCTCACCGGAAACGACGTGGAGACCGGCGCCCGGGTTAAGCCAGACTACGATAACGTCAACCTGACCGCGTATTTGACTATAGGCAAGTGGGATTTAGGCCTTGTTGCCTTCTATACAACGGACACTGAGAACTTTACTTATGGATCGGCGCAATGCGGCGGCTTGACCTCGACCACGACAAAGTGCGAGCAGTCCCGGGCCGCGATCGGCCCCTTGATTGAATACGATTTTCCAGGCATCACGATGCAGGTCAATTACACGGTGGATTTCTACGACGAAAATTACCGCAACCTAGATGGCAGCAGGATGCAGATACAGCAGTTCTGGCTCAAAACCGTGATCCCGCTCTGGACGGCGCCGAAAATGGAAGAGTCTATGAAATAGTAACCTCTTACGGTCCTGCAACCGATCATTGCACTCCCCGGCTAAGTTGTGAAACTTAGCCGGGTTTTTCTTCGCCTATTTAGTGCGTCATCGCAAGCGGATGGGGGGAGGAGCCGGCTGCGGCCCTTTTTGTCCAGTATCGCGCCTGATCATGACATGGGGTACGGCCTTCCTATCGGCCTTGCGTTCTTTCGAAGCATATAGAGGCGATGCCTAGTAAAACCTTACCCTCAAATCATCGCCCGGCAGGCTTTTTCGCCTCAGCTAAAGCTTTCTCCGCGGCCGCCTTTGCGTCTTGAGCCTCTTTCGCCATGGCTTCAGCAGCCTCCTTGGCTGCGAGCGCTTGCTTTAGCGAAGCCTCTGCCGAATCCCTCGCAGCCACCGATTGCTTGAGCTTATCTTCCGCTGCCGCCATGCCGGCTTTGATTTGTTGAAGGTGCTCCTCTTGCTCGTGCTCTGCCTTGGTGGCAGTCTCAGCCTCGCTCTTGGAGACTGTCAAAGCTTCGTTGGCCGCATCTAACTGCTTATAAAAATACCCGCCGCCCGCAATTGCGCCGAGCAGGACCCCGATGAGAATAGCGCCGATAAACTTCATAATTGCCACCCTTTCCTAACCCAGGTTCAGCCACTGGGAACTCCTGTTTGCCCTAGCTCGATATTAGCCGCCAGTGACAAGCTTGTGACGCGGCCTTGGCCATCGGATTTGATTCACCCGATGCGCCGCCTAATAGGCGCTTCGAGCGCCCCGTCCGCTTTTGACAGCGTTACGTCTGGCCGCGATTTTGTAGCGCCGGGGAGTGGTTAATTCCGTCAGGGTAAACGGGGGTGTATTTCTGTTTCTTCCCGCCGCAAAAACCCGGATTTTTCGCGCTTTCACCTGCGGAAGTTGACTCCACAAAGTCCGTTAATGATATTTTATTGCGCAGATTAACCACAAAACCTAACTTGTAGCTGCAAAGCGTCCTGGCGCAACCCGATGCTCCTTTGCAGGAGGAAAGGGTTTTGCGTCGTATTATCAACGCATTAGAACGTGAGCGTTCACCGCTTAAGGCTTCGGAAAGGCGCTTTCTTTTAGAATAGCGCCTTGAGATACGGATTTATTGTCATTGCGAGCGCAGCGAAGCAATCCATGGGTAAGTTTATACTTTCGTTCTGCCACGGCGGCAAAGGCCGCCTCGCGATGATCTGCGCTAGCTCGCATTCGCCCGCACGGCGTGCTCGGCGAGCGATTTGCCGAGCGACCACACCGCACCCGGCACCTTGTGAGATGCGGCGATGGCGGCTTCGAAGGAGTCCTCGATCCAGGTGCAATCTTCATCCGTAAGGGTGAGCGCCGGCAGAAGCTTGATGGTATGGCTCGCATGGCCCGCAACCTGCACAAGGATTTTATGCTCCTTGAACAGCGGGATCGTGATCATCTGGCAGAACAGGCCGGTGTTCGCCGTTTCGAGCGCGTGCCACGACATCTTGAGCGCGAAGGATTTCGGCGCGCCGAACTCGACGCCGATCATGAGGCCTTTGCCGCGCACGTCCTTGAGAAGCTCGTAGCGCTGCATCATGCCGCGGAAGGAGTTGAGGAGCCGTTCGCCTTGGGCGGCGGCATTTTCGATGACGCGTTCCTCATCGAGCACGTCAAGCGTGGCGAGGCCGGCCGCCATGGCCATGTCGTTCTTCGCAAAGGTCGAACCGTGCACCACGGCGCGATCCATCCTATTGAAAAGCTTATCGAAAATCCACTTGCGGGTGAGCACCACGCCCACCGGAATGTGGCCGCCCGAGAGCGCCTTGGCGAGCAGCACCACGTCTGGCTCCACGCCCCAATGCTCGACGGCGAGGAACTTGCCGGTGCGTCCGATGCCGGTCTGGATCTCGTCGGCGACGAACAGCGTGCCATATTTCCGGCAAAGCTCAGCCACGCCCTTGAGATAGCCGTCATCGGGCACATTGACGCCCTTGCCCTGGATGGGCTCGACGAAAAAGCCGCCAATCTTCTTGGTTTTCAGCACGTCTTCCAGTGCGGAAAGATCGTTGAACGGCACCTCGACGCAATCGGTCAAAAAGCCCCCGAATCCTTTGCGGAAGATCGCATCGCCATTCATTGAAAGAGAGCCGTAGGTCAGGCCGTGGAACGCATGGCTGCAATGCGCGATGCCTGCACGCCCCGTAGCGGCGCGGGCGAATTTTATTGCGGCTTCAACGCTTTCTGTGCCGGAATTGGCGTAAAACACCTTGTCGAGATGCGGCACGCGCTTCAGCAGCCGCTCCGCTAGAATGCCGGCCAGCGGGGAGACATCCATTTGAATCAAATTGGGAAACTCGCTGTCGAGCACCTGTCGCAGCGCGTCGTGCACGCGGGGATGACTCCGCCCGATGGCGAACACGCCGAAGCCGCTCAGAAGGTCGAGATATTTAGCGCCCTCGCGGTCCCACAAATATTGCCCCTTGCCGCGAACGAACCCCGCATCGAAGCCAATGGTCTTGAGCATCCGCACCATTTGTTCGTTCATATTGCGCGTGTGCAGCGAATAGCGTTCGGCTTCGCGCTCCGCGAACAAGCTTTTGATGTCAATACTCATTTTCAATCTCCCTCCGTCCGGCACGGAACCGATCCGCGTGCCAGCCCTTTTAGAATTAGTCACTGGACATGTCATGCCACAGGGGAAAGTGGGCCGCAATCCGGCTCCGCCTCAAGAAACTCCACATTTGTAGCAATATGACGCTGGAAAAGAGCGGAAGCTGGAGTACGCAATGAAACGCTTTATAGCTGCAGGAGTAGTATGCCTGCTATCGGGGGGTACGGCGCTAGCGCAGTCGCCCTTAGGAGAATGGCGCGTCAAGGACGGCACCGCCGATATCCGAGTCGTCCAATGCGACGGGGCACTTTGGGGAGTGATCGCATGGACAAAGACGCCTCCCGGCACAGACGAAAACAATCCCGATCCAGCGCTGCGTGGCCGCTCGGTCCTGTGGATGCCGATCTTGATCAACATGCAACCGGCGGACAACCGCTGGGAAGGCAGTGTTTACAATGCTGAGAACGGTCAGACTTACTCGTCGAATATCAGCCTTGTAAGCCCGGACGTCCTCAAGATCGAGGGCTGCGTCTTTGGCGGCCTGATCTGTGGCGGAGAAGACTGGACGCGAGTCCCGCTGCCCAAAGGCAGCCCTTCCGATCAGCTGGTGTGCTCGCGGCTTCCCAGATAGGCGGGTTCTTTCCGCTCTTCCTCGGGTTCCGCCTTATGCCGCGGCGGTCCCATCAAGAGCGGCTGGAACAACACGGCCGCAGCCATGGTGCAGGCAAGTGAGAGAGCGAGCAGCCTGCCCATGCTCGCGGTGCCGGGAAGGTTGGAGAACATCAAGCTGCCAAACCCCACCGCAGTGGTCATGCCGCTGAAGAAAACGGCGCGGGTCAAGGGCGACGCCAGAAGCCCTGTCCGCCCTTCCCGCCACGCCATGATGTAGTAAATCTTGAACGCGACACCCACGCCGAGAAGCACGGGCAGGGCGATAATATTCGCGTAGTTGAGCGGCATCCCGAACACTACGGTGAGTTCCAGCGTAGTGATGCCCGCGAGAATCAGCGGAAACAGCGTAAGAGCCACGTCTCTAATGTGCCTCAGGGCCAGCCACAGCAAAAACGCGATTGATGCGAGGGCCCAAATCCCGGCTTCGATGAAGGCCTGGACGACCGTTTCTCCTCCCCGTACGATGCCAACGGCCTCACCTGTACCGTCCGGCGCCACCTTTAGCACCGCGCTCACAAAATCCCAAAGCACGTTGTCGTTGTTCGAATCGCCCCTGGGCATCACTGAAACCCGTGCCTTTCCATCTGGGGCGAGCCACGACGAAACTATGCTCTTGGGCAGGTTGGCGAGGGTGACTTTTTCTGCTTGGAGGCTTTGGCGAAGGTCGTTCAGCGTAATTTTTAGGGGCGAGATGAGCACGGATGCCGCCTTGGCACGGATTTCCGGGCTCGCCTTCGCGAGAGCGGCAAAGGCTTTTGCAAGGCGGTCCGCGGCTTCGCCCCCGGGCGTTGCTGGAGCCTGTCTTGCTACGGCGCTCAGAGAAGCCGATGCGCTCTCCAAGCTCTCTATCGTTTCTGCTTCCGTTGGAGTTGGCTTCACCTGCGGGGGGTTGAGAACGCCATCTAGGGATTTCGCTGCCTCCGCGATAAGCGACAGTTTCTGGTCCTGGTCCCCCGGTATAAAACTGCTCAGGGTTAGGCTTCTTTCGACTTCGGGCAGGGCGTCAAGCTTTTTAGCCATTGCGTCGGCAGCCGGAAGCGATGGAGCAAGTATCTCCACGGACCGTCCAGGCAGATTCGGATTTTGTCTGAGCGCTAGATAGGTCTTCACCGACTCGGTGTTTGGGTTGTCCAGCGAAATGGGGTTGAAGTCGAAGTGAACCCAATAGAGAAGGGGCGACGCCCCGGCAATAACGCAAATGGTGAGGACGAGCACGCTAATACGGTGGCGCTCAAGGAACCTGTCGAGCGGCGCGAGGAAGGAATAGCCCAGGGGCCTGGGCTCTGGAGGCGGATTGAGCAGCCCGAGCATCGCCGGGAGAACTGTAATGCTCATCAGGAAGGCCACGATCATTCCGACGCCCGCGATCTCGCCTAGCTCCGAAAGTCCCTCATAGGCGGTGGGCGCAAAGGACAAGAAGCCTGCGGCCGTCGCAGCGGCGGCCAGCGCGAGGCGTGCTCCTGTGGAGGAAGCCGCCGAACGGAGCGCAACGTACAAGTCTCCGTGCTCATAACGCTCGGCGCGATAACTGACGCTGAACTGCAGCCCGAAATCGACGCCAATTCCCACAAAAAGCACGAAGAAGGCGACTGAAATAGGATTGAAAGACCCGACCATCACGAGCCCTAGCGCCACCGTTATGCACAGCCCGATGAAAAGGCTCACGAATACGGCGACGATAATCCGGATAGAATGCAGTGCGAGCCAAAGGATAACGAGAACCGCAAATATTGTGAGGCTAAGGTTCGTGGCCGCACCCTGTTTCAGCGAGCCTAATTCGTCATCGGAGATTGGGATGGTGCCGGTCAGGTGGACCGACACGCCACTCATATTGAGGTCCGCCGCGGTCTTGTGGATCGCATTCGTCGCAGCCTGGCCTGGCTCAAGCGCCTTGTAGTCGATAACGGGATCGATCTCGACGAACCGCTGTGTCTCTTGGGGGGAAGCATGCTCGCCGCTAAAAAATTCCTGCCAGCTAAAATAAGCGGGAGTGCCGGCAAGCGCATTATCCATGGCGGCAGCAAGGGCATTGAATTGGGGAGCAAGGCTATTCGCCGGCACGATGTGTGCGCGTACGCCGCGAAGCGTTAGCGAAATGGCACTTATGATGCCCCTTAAGCTTGGGTCCGCCGCCAACGCCTCTAAAAAGGACTTGGATCTGGTGAGCTGTTTAAGGGTGGCTTCAACCTGGTCAAGCGGCAGGTAAAGCAAGCCGTTGTGCTCGAAAAAGGGACCGCCCTGGGTCTGACTGGCGCTGCGGACGAAGCGGGGCTCGTGATTGAGCTCTTCGGTAAGCTTTTGAGCGGCCTCTTGCGTGATCTCTGGAGTTGGACCATCGACGACAGCAAGGATGGCCGTTTGCTGCGCCGGGAATTCTTTCAGATACGCGATTTCCCTTTGCCGCCACGGAAGGGTTGGCGAAAGCAGTTGATTGATGTCGGTGTTGAGCGCGAAATTTTGCTCGGTGTAGTAGCCCGAGCCAGCGGCAAGGGCGATTGCCACGATGATAACCAGCCATGGGTGGCCGGCACAAAACCGGACAATCGTCTCGATGAGCTTCCTGACCATCGCCTACCGTTGAAGAACTGATTGCCGGCTGCTGGGTGTTGTATCCGGGAAGCAAACTAGCCAATCCGGGCCTTACTGCAAAGAGAATCAACTGCCGGTGCACAGGCTATGTTCCGGCCCGGTCGCGCGCACCCGGAACCCACTTAAGCTCAACCCGCTTCCGTGCACCGGTTGCAATGGCAATGCCGATATCCCTTGCGAATACGGCACAATTACGCCACCGCTACCGATGCCATTCCGCAAGTGCTTGGTTGCGCAGCGTTTTTGCTCGCCTTTCATGAGGCTAACGCAAACTCCTGATCGATTGCAAGCGGTCCCGATTTCGTGACCACCACGACTCCTTTTTCCGCCATGAATTCAAGCTGAGCGAGCACTGCCAAGGCAGCGGCTCCCAGCAGGGAAGGGTCGAGCCCGCCATACATGCGCGGCACCATGCCGGAAACTGTGACGGCTCCGTTGCGCAGGCATTCGATAATCTCGCTCTCACGCCAGCGCCTGTGGAAAATAAGGGCCCTCACATAGCGCTGCGGGTCGCGGATCGGCGCGCCATGGCCCGGGAAATAAATGGCCTCGCCGCGCGTCATCAGAAGGTCGAGCGAACGCATGTAACTGCCCATATGGCCTTCCGGCGGGGCGATCACGCTCGTGTTCCAGCCCATCACATGGTCGCCGGAAAGGAGAGCGTTGCTGGCGGGGATGTAATAGCAGAGGTGATCCGGTGCATGGCCAGGGGTGTGAACCGCCTCGATCTCAAAGCTGGTTCCCGCAAGTCTGCTGCCATGCTCCAACGGAGTATCGAACTGCACGGGAACGATAAAACTGTGCCCCGAAGGGCCTTTCGCATCCGCGCCAGGATCGCTTGGGCGGCGGGGCATGCCGCAAGTGCTTGCGCCGGTGCGTTCCTTGAGGGCCGCAACCGCCCCGCTATGGTCGGCGTGGCAATGGGTAACAAGAATGTGGGTTATTCTCTCGCGGCCAAGCGCCTTCAGCAGCACATCGATCTGAGCATCTGTATCGGGTCCCGGATCGGCAACCGCGACCTCGCCATCTCCGATGACATAAAGGTTCGTTCCCTTGAATGTGAACGGGCCGGGATTATGGCAAACAAGCCGGCGCAGGCCGGGCGCCACCTGTTCGAGCGCGCCGTACTCGAAAACCATCTCGCGGGAAAAAGGCGGTGTGTTTGGATCGCCGGTGCTCAATGCGCCTCGCTCATGCGGTGACATGCCGCACAAAGCTTTGGGCGGCAGCGCGATTTGTCAACGTAAAATACTTCTCCACCCCTGATTGCCGCCCTCCAGGCGGCTCATATCATCCTTGCGAGGCTGGCAATTTGCCCGCAAGACCGAATATATTGGCCAGGAAGGTAACAGCTGGCTCCCCCTGGCAGAGGCTTGAAAATGGACATCTTTAGCGCCGTGGACAGCTATATCGGCAACCTGTTCGCGCAAGAGGACGAGGCGCTTACGGCTGCGCTGGAAGAAATGCGCGAGGCAGGACTGCCGCAGATCAGCGTCTCTCCCGTCCTCGGCAAGTTCCTTTACTTGCTTGCAGAACTGGCAGGTGCGCGCCGCATTCTCGAAATCGGTACGCTCGGAGGCTACAGCACAATTTGGTTGGGCCGGGCACTGCCCGCGGACGGCCAATTGATCACGCTCGAACTCAATCCGCTTCATGCCAAAATTGCCCGCCGGAACCTTGCCCGGGCCAAGCTTCTTGGCTTGGTGGAGGTGCGTGAAGGCCCAGCACTTGAGCTTATGCAGAAGCTCGTCGCCGCCGGCGAAGGACCATTCGATATGATTTTCATCGATGCCGACAAGGAAACCTATCCGGAGTATTTCGAGACTGCCCTGAAATTGTCGCGCCCCGGCACGCTGATCGCGGCCGACAACGTCATCCGCGGCGGCGCCGTGCTCGATCCGGCAGCCCGGGCGTCGGACCCGATGGTTGCCGGCGCCGTGAGGTTTGCGGACGCGCTGACGAAGTCCCCCGCCGTCGAGGCCACAATCGTGCAATGGGTTGGAACGAAGGGCCATGATGGCGTGGCGCTCGCCATCGTGAAGCCTCGTGGCTAAGATTCCCCCGCATGCGCAGCAAAAAAGCGGGCCGTCCGCGCGCTCCGCTTGACTTTGCTTTGTACGCTGGCCTAGAAACAGACCGAAATTCAAGCGTGCCCATCATTTCGCGATCGGATTATTATGTCCTCCTCCGGCGATGGCGATCCAGACGAGCGCATGAGAAGCGATCGGCTGAGACGCCGGCTCCGGGAGCTTGAGCGGAAGCTTGAGCCGCGGGAGGGTGAGCACGAAGTCCCATCGGAAGAGGAACTTAGCCGGCGAAGCTCGGCGCTCGGTAAGGCGTTCCAGCTCGCCACGGAGCTGGTGGCGGGTGTGTTCGTCGGGGGTTTGATTGGCTGGCTCCTGGATCGCTGGTTCGGAACGCTTCCCTTGTTCCTGCTGGTGTTTCTTCTGCTCGGCATTGCTGCCGGGTTTCTAAATGTGATCCGTGCGGCGCGCGGAATGAGTGAGAAATAGAGAAGGCCGGGGTCCGGCAAGGGTTGCAATGATCGGCTGGTTCATAAGCGCGGCACACGCCGCAACGGCAGAAGGCGCCGCTCAGCATGGGCACGAATTCAATCCCATGCATCAGTTCATCATTCATCGGTATTTTCCGATAAATCTGTTCGGCTACGACGCCTCGTTCACGAACTCCGCGCTCTACATGGTGATGGGCACCTTGCTCGTCACTTCTTTTCTGATCTTCAGCATGCGCGGTGGAAATTATGTCCCGACCCGCATGCAGTCGGTGAGCGAACTTACTTACGAATTCGTCGCGAACATGGTCCGGCAGAATGCGGGCCATTCCGGGATGAAATATTTCCCCGTGATCTTCACGATCTTCGCGTTTGTGCTCGCGCTGAACCTGCTCGGCATGATCCCGTTTCCGGGGCTCGGCAATTTCACGCCGACGAGCCACATCATCGTCACTTTCGCGCTGGCGGCCTTCGTCTGGATCGGGGTCACGCTGATCGGCATCTTCAAGCACGGCATACGCTTCTTCAAGCTGTTCGTGCCGTCGGGCGTGCCCATCTGGCTTCTGCCGCTGATAAGCGTCATCGAGGTCATCTCCTATTTCACCCGGCCAATCAGCCTCTCGGTCCGTTTGTTCGCCAATATGATGGCGGGACATACGATGCTCGCGGTGTTCGGAAGCTTTGTCGTTGGGCTTGGCATCTTGGGCGGGTGGGTTCCCTTCAGCTTCATGGTGGTACTCATGGGGCTTGAAATCTTGATTGCCTTCCTGCAGGCATACGTCTTCGCGGTCCTTTCCTGCATCTATCTGAACGACGCTCTGCACGCAGCCGAGCACTAGCCCTTCGTAACCTCTCAACCGATTAGTCAAACAGGAGAATTCGTCATGGATCCAGCAGCAGCAAAGCTCATCGGCGCTGGCCTCGCTTGCTCGGCGCTCATCGGCGCTGGTGTCGGCATTGGCGTCATTTTCGGTAATTTCTTGCAAGGCGCCCTTCGCAACCCGTCTGCGGCGCCGGCCCAGTTTCCGAACCTCCTCCTTGGGTTCGCGCTGGCTGAAGCAACCGGCTTGTTCGGCCTCGTGATCGCCCTGATCCTTTTGTTCGTATTCTAGCAAGCAGGAATGGCGGCGCCCGTGCGGCGGCGCCCTCCTTATTCATAGGCGGCTCGACCCATGCCCCAAGCAAGCCCAGGCATGCCCCAACTGCAACCGGAAGTTTTCGCACCCCAGCTGTTCTGGCTTGCGATCATCTTCACGCTCTTCTATCTGGCGCTTTCGCGGCTCGCGCTGCCGGGCATCGAACGCGTGATGGCCGCCCGCAAGGCGAAAATCGAGGGCGATCTCGCGGGTGCGCGCCAGGCCCAGCAGCATGCGGACCGCGAGGCAGAGCGGTACGAGGCCGGGATTGCCGCGGCGAAGGCAAAGGGCCAAGCGAGAATTCGCTCCCATCGCGAAAGTCTTGAAGCCGATCTCTCGCAAAAACGCGAGGTGCTTGACCGTCAACTCGCCGCAAAAGCAGCCGAGACCGAAAAATCTGTACAGAAGGTCCTTGAGCAGGCTTCGGGGCAGATGGAGGCCATGACCGCCGGCGTCGTGAGCGATATTGTCAAAGAGTTCGCAGGCCTTGAAGTGAGCGAGGGCGAAGTGCATGACGTTCTGCGCCATAGCTCGAAGGAGTAGTCGCGATGTCCATCTTAATGGAACCTGAAACCTGGGTTGCTATCGCCTTCGTCCTTTTCATTGCTCTGGCCATCTATTTGGAAGTACCCGGCAAGGTCACAAAGGCGCTTGACTCGCGCGCTGAGGCAATTGCTCGTGAGCTGGAAGAGGCGCGTAAGCTTCGGGCGGAAGCAGAGGCGGTTCTGGCTGATTATAAGCGGCGCGCGCAGAATTTAGAGGACGAAGCCGAGGCCATTCTCGCCCAAGCTGAGCGTGAAGCTGCGGCCTATGCGCAAGAATCGCGGGCGGCATTCGACGAAACGATTGCCAGGCGCCTCACAATCGCCGAGCAGAAGATCAAGCTTGAGGAAGAGAAGGCCCGCAAGCAGATCCGCGCGCAGGCAGCCGAACTTGCCGTTGCCGCTGCGGAGCAGCTTATCGAGCGGAAAGTCACGGGTCAGGTGGCCGAGAATATGATCACAGCCAGCCTCGAGCGGATCAAGAAGCGGCTGCACTAAACCTTCGCTAACGCAGGCCGTATTAACTTCCTGGAGGAGCGAGCAGTGAATGCATTGCTGATGGCCTCCTCCGCCTTCTTTCTGCTTCATCTTCTACCCGCGACACCTCTTCGGCACCGGGCCATCGCTCTCGCGGGAGAAGCGCCATATTCGGGCGTCTTCTCGCTTCTTTCAATCGTAGCGCTGTGGTGGATGGTACGGGCCTTTGAGGCCGCGCCCTTTGGGAGGGGTTTCTGGTCCGTGCCCGTTTGGTGGCTATGGCTCGAGGCGGCCGTAATTTTGTTTGCGCTCGTCCTCATCGTGGGCGGCATCTTGACGCCCAATCCCTCGTCACCCGGCGGAGGCGAAATCATCGCTCAGCGCCAGGATCTGGCCCAAGGCATATTTGCCATAACGCGGCACCCCGTCATGTGGGGAATTGCGATCTGGGCAATTGCCCATGCCGTGAGCGAGGCAACACTCCGCGGCTTTGAATTCTTCGGCACCTTCGCCGCAACGGCTTTGATTGGAAGCTGGCTTCAACAGCGGCGAAAAAAGGCTGAAATCCCAGCCTGGGCCCGTTTTGAAGCCAAGACCTCGTACCTGCCCTTCGCCGCTATTATTCAAGGCCGGACTAAGCTCAGCCTCAAGGCGATTGGCTGGTGGCGGATCGCGGTCGCGGTCATCTTGTGGGCGGCGATCCTGCACTTTCATTACCAGCTTTTCGGCGTTCAGCCCTTGCCGTCCGAAACTTGATGGCTCTTTCGCGGCGCGGGGCGAATTCGCCACCGCGAACTCGCGGCGGTCTTGATTGAGAGCCTAATGCCGGAAGTGCCGGACACCGGTAAATACCATGGCAAGCCCGCGTTCATCCGCTGCTGCAATGACATCGGCGTCGCGCATCGAGCCCCCGGGCTGAATCACCGCCGTGGCGCCTGCATCGGCCGCGGCGATCAATCCATCCGCGAATGGGAAAAACGCATCCGAAGCGACGGCGGTGCCGTGAAGAGCCCGATTGGGGTCCTCATTTGCCGCCCGGGCGACCTCTTGCGCCTTCCACACCGCGAGCCGGACGCTATCCACCCGGCTCATCTGGCCCGCGCCGACGCCAACCGTAGCGCTGTCCTTCGCGAACACGATCGCGTTGGACCGGACATGCTTTGCCACCCGCATCGCGAAGATCATATCCGCGCGCTCCTGCGGCGTGGGCTCACGTTTGGTAACCGTCCGCATCGAATGCTCGTCAAGCCCGGCCGCATCCGCGTCCTGCACAAGAAAGCCGCCTGCCACGGAACGGATGTATGGCGCACGCTTTCCGCGAGGCAAAAGCCCGCCCGTAAGTAGTAGCCGGACATTCGGCTTGGCCGCAAAGGCCCGCTTGGCCGCATCGGTAGCCGATGGCGCTATCACGACTTCCGTGAAGATGCGCAGGATCTCCCGTGCCGCCTCCTCGTCCAAACCTTTGTTCAACGCCACAATCCCGCCGAACGCGCTGACAGGATCGCAGGCCAGCGCCTTGCGATAGGCCTCCACCACAGATGCGCCAGCGGCGGCGCCGCAAGGATTGGCGTGCTTGATAATCGCGATGGCGGGATGCCCGGCCGGAAACTCGGAAATCAGTTCGAAAGCCGCATCGGCGTCGGTGAGATTGTTATAGCTGAGTTCCTTGCCCTGAACCTGCTCGGCCCGGACGAGGCTTGGACCGCCTCTCGCACCGCTATCGTAGAGGGCGGCGTCCTGATGCGGGTTCTCGCCATAGCGGAGCGCCTGACGGAGCGTGCCCGAAAGGAACATCGCCGCCGGCGGCGTTTCGCCAGCAGCAGACGAAAACCAGGTGGCAATCGCCGCATCGTAAGCGGCCGTGCGCGCGAAGGCTTTGGCCGCTAGCCGGCGCCGGGTCGCAAGCGTGGTCGCCCGTCCCTCGCCAGACAGCTCCTCTAAAACCGCATCGTAGTCCGCAGGATCGGAAACCACAGTCACGAAAGCATGATTCTTGGCCGAGGCCCGCAGCAGAGCGCAGCCTCCAATATCGATTTCCTCGATCATCGCCTCGATATCGTCAGCACTCTTCTTAACCGCTTCCTCGAAGGGGTAAAGATTGACCACGACGAGCCCGATCGGGCCGATGTTGTGGGCGGTGAGCGTCTCGCGCGTTCCGCTGTGATCGAGATTGGCGAGAATGCCGCCATGAATCGCGGGGTGCAGCGTTTTGACGCGCCCCTCCAAAATCTCCGGAAAGCCCGTCACCTCCGACACTGGGATCACGGGAATACCGTGATCGCGCAGATGGGCCGCGGTGCCGCCGGTCGATATGATCTCGATGCCCAAAAGCTCCAGCCGCTTTGCGAAATCGGCAAGCTTCGTCTTGTCGGAAACCGAGATAAGCGCCCGGCGCACCGGAAAATCCTGATGTTTGGTCATGTCCTGTAATACCAAGCGCTGGGAGTCTTGACTGGCCAAGCGCGTCCCGTGCCGGGACCCAGTAAGCGCTCCATTATACCGTTCGTAACGCTGAGCTCCACCGATGCCTTTATTGCTTTCCCGAGTTAGTGGGAAGGGCGCTGCGTGGGGCGCCATAGGTGAAGCACTCGCGTATTAAGTGCGGGAAAGGAACATCGAGGTCAAGATGCGCGCCTTGGATTGCTGCCCAAAAGCACGGGTCTTTGCTGCGTGACCTTCTCGAATTTCCAATGCACGGAGGTGGCCTTCGTACAGGGGCCCTTCAGCACGATTTGAAGCGAGCGTTTCAGGCAAATCGGATCGGCGAAGAAAATGCTCTCCTCTACGTCGATCTCCGCGCCCTCCGCCAGGAAGCGCCAGATCTGCCCGCCCGGCGTAGTCAGCGTAACGGCGTTCGTGTTGCGTGCAAAGCTTGCGGCCACACGCGGATGCAAATGAAAGCGGATCGCAAAACGCGCAACGGCCTCGAGATCGCTGCCGCTGGCGGGGGCGAGCTGGTCGTGCCCTTCAACCTCAAGCCCTGACTTTCGAAGCGTGAGCCGGCGGCGGTGAATAAAGCCGAAGCGATCCCGATAGCCGTCATGGCTGATCCTGACGCTCACCGAGTTCTCCTGCTCGGTAACCTCATGCTGAACATGATGGGGACCCGCAAGCCAAAACAGCTCCCGGCCTGCGACGTGTCCCTGTGCCTTGATGAGGCGAGCCGAAGATAAATCCTCAATCGTCAGCGTGGAATGCGCGGCCGTGGAACGCGAGACCACATACCAATCGCCGGTTTCGTCCATCGGCGCGCCGCAATTGGTGATCAATGGCTCCTGCCCCGCGCTCATCTCGAAAGACGCGCAGCCTGCATGGGCGCGGTCGCTCAAATGCATGGACGGCGCGCTGCCCGCATCGGCCAAAACAACGGTCTCTCCGCCGGCAAGCCGCGCATAGCCAGAATTGGGCGCGAAGGCACCTTTGAAGATGCCGCCTGCATCGTCATAGGCGAGCACGGTCGCGACTTGGTCGAGCAGCGTCGGTCCCATGCCGTTGAAATGCCCGAGGCTGCCGTCGCTGAGCCTCAAAAAGCGCAGCATCGGGTTCATGCGGCCAATCGCGGTATAGAGGGATTCCGGCGGCTCGATCTGGCGGGCGATGAAGCATTGCTTCAGCGGAAGCAGTTCCAAAAGCAGCTCAACCAGATCGCCGGGATTGCGCGAGACATGGCCGCCATCCTCAAGTATTTGCCTGGCAAGCTCGGAGGAGAAGACCGGCAAATAGGATGTGAGATAGGCTTCCTGCTCGGCAACGCAGAGGCCCGCTAGCAGAATCGCGGTAAGTGCGCGGAGCTTTGCCACGCCCGGGCTGTCGCCATAGATCACAGTCAGGTCGTGAACGTCCCGGCTCAGCATCCTCATCGCGGCGTCGTAAAAATCGGGATCGGCGCCATCGAGGATAAAGGCTGCATGAGAGAGGGTGGCGATGACGCGCTTTGCGGTTGTGTCAGCATCGCGGGCGAGACCGGGTGCGCTGCCGCTCGCCGCAATCCATTCGAGTGTGAGCTTACGCGCCTTTTCCCGCGCAATCTGATCCTCTGCCGCGTGCAGATGGCGCAGCCAGCCGAATCCATAAAGCTCCTTCTGCCAGGGCACCGACGGCGGCGTGATCTTGAAGGGCGATTCGGAGCCCACCGGTGCGGCCGCGCCTGCAAGTCCGAAATAGCCGTCATAGAGTTCGACGGCGAAGCTCGGGTCGCCCGTGCGAAGATCCTGAGGCAGAATTAGGAGATGATACGCAGCCGGAACCCCTGCCATCCAACGTGAGAACGGAGCTTTGAGCGCCAGCTTGAAAGCGGAACGCCCGGCCCGGTTCATCGCGAGCACGGCAAGACGCGCTTGATCTGAAATCTGAGCGGACATCATCTCAATTGTTAATGACGGCAGGCCATACAAGCAAGGGCATACTGCAACCTTTAAGATTTTACGGTCAACTTTGGGGCAGCGTGGAGCGAGCCCACGATTCGCGCAAGCGATGCTTTTTCCAGGTGTGGAAAGATTGGCGGCGTCTTTTTCTCCCCAGCGTGAGGCAGGAGCGCTATATCTGACCTCTCCCCTTGCCGCGAGAGAAGCGAAGGGTCAGTGCTGCGTAGCAGGATGAGGGGCTATAGACGTGGAAGATAAAGAGCAGACCGGTACCTGGATCGACCGTTTCCCGTCCCTCAAGAAGCTGCCCGCGGAAGTGCGTCAGCGTTTGCTGGCGGAAAGCCGGATCGTAGACCTGCCCGAAGGAACGCGCATTTTCGGCGCCGGGCAGTTTCCTTCGAATTTCCTCCTTTTGCTCGCAGGCACGATCAGAGTGCAGCAAGTCTCCGAAAGCGGGCGCGAAATCGTTCTCTACCGCGTCTCCGCCGGAGAAAGCTGCGCCCTGACCACCGCCTGTCTCATGGGCCACGATCATTATCAGGGTGAGGGGATCGCGGAGACGCCGATCGAAGCCGTGGCGATCCCTCGCGATACTTTTGAGGATCTAATCTCGAATTCCTCTGTGTTCCGGCGTTTCGTTTTCAAGGCTTTCAGCGCGCGGATCACGGATCTCTTCCGGGTCATCGAGGATATTGCGTTTGCGCGTATTGACGTAAGGCTCGCCCAAAAGCTCTTGCAGCTCAAAAACGCGAAGGGCGACATCGAAGCGACCCACCAGCGGCTCGCCATCGAGCTCGGCACGGCGCGCGAGGTGATCAGCCGGCAATTGAACGAGTTCCAGCGGCGTGGCTGGATTAAGAGCGGACGCGGTGTAATCTCAATCGTGCAGGAAGGCGCTCTTCAAGAACTGGGCGGGGCAGGTTAATTTTTAAGCCGATTTGTGACTAAGTTACAGATGTATTGCCGCGCTAATGCTATTCTCCCGATACTGGATATGGAGGAAATGCTATGGGCAAGAATGTTGGCACGCTAGATCGCGTTCTGCGCATCATTGTAGGTGCGCTTGTAATCGCATATGTTGTTTACGCTGGACCCGATAGTCCCTGGAATTGGGTTGGTATTGTCGCGGGTGTTGTCCTGATCGGGACGGCTTTGGTGGGCTTTTGCCCTGCCTACCGGCTCATCGGTTTGAGAAGCTGATACCGTTTGAACGCTTCTAGCTGCAGACCGGCGAGGCTCGCCCTTAAGCCTCGCCGCCCTCTCAGGGTTTTCTTCAGTTGCCGTTCTTCTGCCGATGGATATCGCGGCTGTTGTGATTAAGCTCGCGGTTGAGCTTGGCTTGCTCACCCTTCGTGATGTGTCCGCCGTGCTTTGCTTCGTCGCGTTTCATCTGGCGCTCGACGCGAGCGTCGCGGCGCGTGTCCCGAGCCGCTTCGCCCGGTGTGAGCTTGCCGCTGTTGATCCCGTGATCGACTCGGTTTTCCTGGTTGTCGATCCGGCCCTGGACCTCATTAACGCGTGGATGCCCCGGCTCCATCCCCTCCTGCGCAAAAAGCGGTCCCGCAAAGATAACCGCAAATAACGCCGCCGCAGAGATGCATGAAGCATTCTTGAGTAGTTTCATCTTATTCCCCCTTCCAGAGTGGAAGCTCTAGAGTCGCGTTCCTTACCTGAGCCAGTGCCATTATCATCATGTCAAGGTGCCCGTTTGAGGCCCGTTTCTAGGCCGTCAGCGGCGAAAATGCGGCGATTTTGTACGGGACTTTTTAAACGCCCGCTGCTTGCTTCCCTCGCGACATCGTGATGCTGGTGCCAGAGCCCTTGCTGGCGTAAGTTTAAATTATCGTTTACCGTGCGTCTTTCGCGTTCGCGCGCCAGCGCGAATTTGGTGATGGAGTTTTCATTTTATGAGAGTAGCGGACATCCTTAAAGGCAAAGGGCCGGCCGTAATGAGCGTCAAACCTTCCGAGACCATCGGCGGTCTTGCGCAGCGCCTTCGCCTTGCCGGCGTGGGGGCCATGATCGTTAGCCGCGACGGTCACTCGTTGGAGGGGATTATCACCGAGCGGGATATCGCCTATGCGCTTGCCAGTCATGCGGAGGACTTGCACGAGATGCGGGTTTCCGACCTGATGACGACCCAGGTTGTGACTTGCTCGCCCCAGGATCTCATCGCAGACGTGGCAAGGATCATGACAAGCCGGCGCTTCCGCCATATGCCGGTGAAGGAAGGCGACCGGCTGGTAGGCGTCATCAGCATCGGTGACGTTTTGAAGCACCGCCTCTCGGAAATCGAACTCGAGGCGAACGTCCTGCGCGATATTGCGATGGCCGGGCGGTAAACCAGCGTCAGTGACATCCTGCCTTCTAATGGGACAAACACAATAGCGAGCGTGGCGTAGCGCCGAGTTTTTCGCTACCCTAATGGCGGTTGTTTGTCATACAATCATTCATATATGAGAATTTGTCTGGGGCAACGACCCCGCAGGGAGGGAAACCAAGTGAAAGTCGCAGATATTCTGAAGACAAAGGGCGCTGAGGTCATGACCGTCAAGCCGGACGTAACCATTGCTGCTCTTGCACAGCGTCTCCGTATGGCCGGCGTTGGAGCCATGCTGGTCAGTCAGGATGGAGACTCGATGGACGGGATCATATCGGAACGAGATATAACCTACGCCCTCGCGGCCCACGGCGCCCATTTGCACGAAGTGCGCGTTTCCGAACTGATGACAAAGACCGTGATTACATGCTCGCCACAAGATTCTCTTAGTGAGGTCGCGAAAATCATGACTGCCCGGCGCATCCGTCATCTTCCGGTAAAAGACGGCGCCCGGATTATCGGCGTCATCAGCATCGGCGACGTCTTGAAGGCCAGACTGTCCGAGATTGAGCTGGAAGCGAACGTGTTGCGCGATCTTGCCATCGCGGGCCGTTAACTGCTGGCCGCAGAACTTGGGTTCTTGAGTACACGGTTCCGCAAACTCTTGGCGCAGGGGGGCTGGCCTGGGGCGGTTGCGCCGCGGCCGTTATTCCTCGCATCTCGAAGAGTGGGTCTCCCTAGTCGCAGAGCCAAGGCTACATGCGGCTTAACGCACCGCCCCGGAGCTTCTAAGCGCGGAAGTCTTGCCGCGAACGCGTTGCTGTGCCACGTTAAGTTCCAGAAGTGTTTAACGCCGGAGCCGTGCCGCTGTCTTGGGGATCAAGACTCCAGGGCGCGAAGGGTGGCGGCCCATGAATTTGAGCACAACGAAACCGGCGCTGCCGCGATCCGGTTCTAGGGGTGAGGGAGGACAGCTTCTATGACCGCCCCGGCTGAAGGCATCATCTGCATCGAGCTCACCGCCTGCGGCGGCAAAGGAGCTGTGAGGATTGAAAACACGCGCCCGCTGGCGATAGCGAACCGGTTTTCGGGCCGGAGGCCCGCGGAGGTCGCGGGACTTGTCCCTCTGGTTTTTTCGATTTGCCGCGCAGCGCAATCCGCGGCTTGTGCCCAGGCGATAGAGAACGCCCTCGGCGAGCCAGCTGGCGCGCGCCAAAAGTCAATCCGGGATCTGCTTGTTCTAGCCGAAACGGCGCGGGAGCACGCCTTGCAAGTGCTTCATTCCTGGCCCCGATGCCTGCATGCTCCCGAGCCGGCACTGGCTTCTGCATTCATGAAACGCTTGCTCCGGCTCGACCGCGAACTGAGCCTCTGCCTGCATGACGGAAGCGACCTCGCGCGGCTGCGCCACGGCATTGCGGAGCTGACAGCCCTCCTTGGCGAGGCTATTTTTGGGGAGGTGCCAGCCGAATGGCTTTCGCGCCGCGATATGGACAGCCTCGGCCTTTGGGCGCAGCGCAACGAAACCCTGGCGCAAACCCTCGTCGAATATTTGGTTCAGACCGGCACGGCGGATGCGGGTGCGTCTGACATAGCGCCTCTCCCGCAACTAACGCAGGAAGATTTGCAGAATAAGCTTTTTGGCGAAAATGCAGATAGTTTTATAGCCCGTCCTCAATGGGGGGACCTTCCCCGCGAGACCACGCCGCTCAGCCGGCTTATGAACCATCGCCTTATCGAGTCGGTCAGAGACCGTTACGGCTATGGCCTGCTGGCGCGGCTCGCGGCTTGCCTCGTAGAACTCGCGGAAATCCCGGAAAGGATGCTTTCACTTGCGGGTTCACTCGCAAAGGAAGATGGAAAAGTGGAGGCGTCCGCGGGGCAGCGCGATCATGGCACTGGACTGGGGTTCGCCGAGGCAGCGCGAGGGCGGCTTATCCACGCGGCCGAAATTGAAGGCGGGCTTGTGCGGCGCTACCGCATACTGGCGCCCACGGAATGGAATTTCCACCCAGAGGGCGCTGCGGCGCGGGGGCTTGCGAGCATCGCGGCCGGAGCTCCTGCGCGCAGGGAAGCGCTGGCGCGCCTTTTCATCACGGCCGTCGACCCTTGCGTCGGCTACGAGCTGAGACTGTCTTGATGCATGAAATGTCGATCTGCGAAAGCGTCGTACAAATGCTTGAGGAGCAGGCGGCGGTTCACTCCTACACGCGCGTGAAAGCGGTGTGGCTTGAAATCGGGCCGCTGGCGGGCGTAGAGCCGGAAGCGCTGATGTTTTGCTTCGATGCGGTGACGCGCGGCACCATCGCGGAAAAAGCGCGCCTGGAAATCATTCACACGCCGGCCTCTGCCTGGTGTATGCCTTGCGGGAAAAGTGTTAGCATTGACAACCGTTTCGACAGTTGCCCGGACTGCGGAAGCCATCAATTGCAGATCACCGGCGGCAACGAGCTGAGAATAAAGTCTATGGAGGTCGATTGAATGTGTGCTGTTTGTGGATGCGGGACAGGCGAGGTGCGGATCGAGGCCGGCGCAGGCAAGCCGCAAACAGGCGGAATCGCAGCCGCTGACGGGCACGGCCATCACCACGATCATGATCACGATCATGACCATAACCACAGCCACGATCACGGCGACGGCCACCATCATGAACACGATCACGAAGCCGGCCAATCCTCCCGCCTCGTGCAAATCGAGCAGGATATCCTCGGCAAGAACAATGCCTTTGCCGCCGCCAACCGCGCGCGCTTCAACGCCCTTGGCATTCTTGCCCTCAACCTTGTTTCGAGCCCGGGCTCGGGAAAAACCTCGCTGCTCGTGAAAACCATCGAGCACCTTAAAGGTGAGCTTCCGATTGCGGTGGTCGAGGGCGATCAGCAAACCTCGAACGATGCCGATCGCATCCGTGCCACGGGCGTGCCGGCCATCCAAATCAACACGGGCAAAGGCTGCCATCTCGACGCGCATATGGTAGGCCACGCGGCGGATCATATGCAGCCAGAGCCCGGCTCAGTGGTTTTCATCGAGAACGTCGGCAATCTCGTCTGCCCCGCCCTTTTCGATCTGGGCGAAGCGCATCGCGTGGTTGTGCTTTCGGTGACGGAGGGCGAGGACAAGCCGCTGAAATATCCAGATATGATCGCGAGCTCGCAGCTTATGCTGGTCTCCAAGATCGATCTTCTGCCGCATATCGATTTCGACGTGGCGGCCCTCATCGCGAATGCGAGAAAGATCAATCCCGGCATTAAAGTCCTGAAAGTGTCGGCGCGCACCGGCGAGGGCATGGAGGCGTGGGCCAATTTTATCCGGTCCGCGCGCGCCCTTGCCATGACAGGCCGGGAGGACCTTGAAGCGCGGGTCTAGTCAGCACGCGCTTCGCAACAGCTACCTGAAGGATTTTTCTGAGCGATGGAGAGTGCGGTTGCCGGCATTTCCATCCGGGTACGCGGCCTCGTGCAAGGCGTGGGCTTCCGGCCAACGGTGTGGCGGCTGGCCAATAGCTTGGGGCTTGCGGGCGAGGTGCTGAACGACGGGGAAGGCGTACTCATTCACGCCTGGGGGCCTGTTCCGGCATTGCTTGAATTTGAGCTCGCGCTTTCGGCGGAGGCGCCGCCGCTCTCCCGCGTGGACTCCGTCGAATCCGCGCCTCTTGAGGCGGCATTCAGTGGCGCAGGCTTCCACATCGTGCAAAGCAAGCGGGGCCCAGTCAGAACCGGTATCGTCGCGGACGCGGCAACCTGCGCCGCCTGCCTCGCCGATATCCGGGCCCCCTCGAACCGGCGCTATCGCTACCCGTTCACCAACTGCACCCATTGCGGGCCCAGGCTCTCGATTGTGCATGCGATCCCTTACGACCGCGCTACGACGAGCATGGCGAAGTTCCCGATGTGCCCCGCCTGCCTTGCCGAGTACAGCGATCCAGCCGACCGCCGCTTCCACGCGCAGCCCAACGCTTGCCCGGACTGCGGCCCCAAGGTTTGGCTCGAAAGCGCCACGGGGGCAATGCAGGACACTTCCGCCTACCGCGACGCGGTAGAAGCCGCCGCAGCCCTGATCGCCACCGGCGAAATCGTTGCCATCAAAGGCATCGGCGGATTTCATCTGGCTTGCGATGCCTGCAATGCGGATGCAGTTGCCCGGCTGCGCCTGAGGAAGGCACGTTACGGTAAGCCGTTCGCGCTGATGGCGCGGGATCTGGAGATGATTGCGGATTATGCGGAGCTTAGCCAAGCTGAGCGAACGCTACTCTCCGGTGTGGCTGCGCCAATCGTGATTCTGAGGGCCAAGCCCAGTCAATCAAAATCGGATGGCGTAATGAACCGGGGAAACTCCCCTCACCCTGTCCCTCTCCCGATGAGAGAGGGGACGTTGTTGCGCGCTCCGGGGATCATTCAGGGGTCCCTTCTACCAGGGGGAGAAGGACAGAATGAGGGGAGCGAGGTTGATTCATTGCCAGATCGAGCAGCCCCGCTGGCGCCCGGCGTCGCGCCGGAGCAATCGACGCTTGGCTTCATGCTGCCCTATACGCCGCTTCACCACCTCCTGATGGAAAACCTCGCCCGGCCAATCGTGCTCACCTCAGGCAACCGCAGCGACGAGCCGCAATGCGTCGATAACACGGAAGCGCGCGAGCGGCTGAGCGCTATTGCCGATCTCTTCCTGATGCACGACCGCGATATCGTAAACCGCCTCGATGATAGTGTGGTCCGCGTTATGGCGGGAAAGCCGCGGCTGCTCCGGCGCGCGCGCGGGCATGCGCCAACCCCGCTCCCGCTTCCCGCCGGCTTCGAGGGCACGCCTCCTGTGCTCGCGATGGGTGCCGAGCTTAAATCCACCTTTTGCCTGTTGAAGGATGGGCAAGCCATCGTCTCGCAGCATATGGGCGATTTGGAAGAAGCGGCAACGCACACCGATTACCGGCGCAATTTGGAGCTTTACCGGAACTTGTTCCGCTTCGAGCCGGAAACCATCGCTGTCGATGCTCACCCCGATTATATTTCCACGAAATGGGGCTTGGTACTTGCTGAAGAAGGCGGCCTGCCCGCAATAAGCGTTCAGCACCATCATGCCCACATCGCCGCTGCACTTGGCGAATGCGGCATTCCGCTTTCCGCGCCGCCTGTGATCGGTATCGCACTCGACGGGCTGGGTTTGAGCGAGGACGGGGAGCTTTGGGGCGGCGAGTTCCTGCTCGCGGATTACCGTAGCTACCGGCGGCTCGCCCATTTTGTGCCCTTGCCGTTGATCGGCGGCGCCAAAGCCATGCGCGAACCCTGGCGCAATACGCTGGCCCATCTTCACAGCTTCATAGGCTGGGAAGCTGTCCGGGCGCGCTATCCCGATCTTGAGGCTGTGCGGCTTCTCCAAGGAAAGCCCGTTGAAACCTGCCTTCGCATGATGGAACGGGGCATCAATTCGCCTGCCGCTTCATCAGCGGGCCGGCTTTTCGACGCCGTTGCTGCCGCGCTTGGCCTTTGCTTTGATGCGGCGTCTTACGAGGGCCAGGCGGCGATTGAGCTTGAGGCTCTTGCGGAAGGCGCTATGGCGGACGCCGGCGCTGGCTACGGCTGCACCTTGCGGTCATGCGACCCTGCGCAGCTAGGCTGGGCACCGCTTTGGGAGGGAATTTTGCGAGACCTCGCAACCGGAACGGATCGCGCCATGATAGCGGCGCGCTTTCACCGCGGACTTATCGAAACCGTATGCTCAACGGCGTATACCCTTGCTAAGGCGCAGCGCTGCGAGACAGCCGTTCTTACCGGCGGCGTGTTTCAAAACAGAATTTTGCTCGAAGGCGTTAGCGAGGGCCTTACCCGCCTCGGTGTGAAAATTGTTGCGCCCGCTGCTTTTCCGGCGAATGACGGCGGCGTCTCGCTGGGACAGGCCTTGATCGCCACCGCACGCCAAACTGTTGCAACGCGCCGCATGTCTTGATACCAATGCCGCCGAACGGATTTAAGAGTGACAGGCCAGCCGTTAGCGGCTAAACATCTTGCTCGCGATTTTCCGCGCTTTCCTGCCTGGAGGGGTGCCCGAGTGGCTAAAGGGGACGGACTGTAAATCCGTTGGCTAAGCCTACGTTGGTTCGAATCCAACCCCCTCCACCACCTTTGCGAAATTAGCCCTATTTTTCATGCGATTAGTCCTTCAAATTTGAAAACGCCCAGTCGCGTTTTCAAGTGTTTCGTTCTTTTTGCGTTCCTGTCAGCTTCTCGAAAGCCTGTTTCGCGAGACTCTTTTGATCAGCTTCGCGCGTGTATCTTTGCACCTCTTTCAAGGTTGTGTGCCCGGTGACGGCCTGGATCTGATGCGTCGAGCATCCGGCTTCCGCCAAGCGGCGTGATGCTGCCTTACGCAAGCCGTGCGGGCAGCAATGCGGGACGCCGGCGTCAACACATGCTCGCTTGAGCCAATTATAAAAATACTTTCCAGAAAATGGCGTGCCGTTCCCGGTTACTAAAATCGTCTCCTTTCCAATGAGCGGGCTTGCAGCCATGGCTTCCTTGAGTTCCGGCAGGAGCGGAATTATCACCGGAGCATCGGTCTTCTCCTGAACAACGGAAACAGTATCACCGATGATCTGACGCGGCGCCATGGCCCGCACGTCGCCACTCCGCTGCGCAGTTCCAAGAAGCAATTCAAAGGCGAGCCGCTGGCGCGTTCCCAATGCCCAGCGTTCTCGGAAACGCTCGATTTCCGCATCGCTCCAAGTGTGGAAGCCCTTTTTTTTGTACGGGACGTTCTTGACTGTGCGCGCAACGTTGCCCTCTATGCCCGGCCATTCGAGGTCAACCGCATGGTCGAGAAGAATTACCATAAGCGAAAGCCAGCGATTGGCGGCCGCGGGTGTGGCCGACTTCGCCTCGATAAGCGCCCGGACGTGTTTGCGCTCTATCATGGCGACGCGTTTGTTCCCGTGCTCCGCCCGCATTCGCTCAAGAATGTTCCGGTAAGTTTTCTTCGTCCCAGGCTTAAGTGCTCTCCATGCGCTTGAATTATAGTAGCACACAACGAGCGCGTTCAACGTGCCGTGAATGGTCCCGCTTTCGCCGATGACGGCGGGAGCCTTCGCCGCACGATCATATGCCGCCATGAATTCCGGGCTCCAAGGAAGGCCAGGAAGCCTGACACGGGGATATCCAGGGCGAGAAAAATACCAAAAGCCGGAACCGCCATGGCGGTCCCGCTTCCAATGGCAGTATTTCGGTGGCCGCTTCATTTGAGAACATCGTCCCATTCGTTGCCATCCGCCTTTGTACGCTCTTCGTAGAACTTCTGCCAATCGGCAGCAAACCTTGCGGCGTCGTAAAGCTGAACGCCGCCAGTATCCTCGGTTGAAATTGGTCCCGTAAGCTTGCCTTTGGCTACCAATTTCTTGAGGTAACTAACCGATACGTCAATGCTAGCTGCAGCATGCTTTGGCTGCATGGCAATCGGGATAATAACACGATATGACGCAACAGGCGCAATTGCATCCTTCTTCTCCTTGGACATAAGTCCGTCTCCGTTCGGAATTACGACTAACGGTTGTCACTCAAATACCTCTCTCGTTAAAGTAGAGCCCTCCACCAGCCACTGCGGAAGGGACGCAACATCTGAACAAACGCAACAACTCAGCGGTTCGGCGATGAGCGTCTACGAGGAGACGCGACTCCAATCAAGGTCAAGCATACAGACAAGATAGCTCCAAAGTCAAGTTATCTGATATCCTATTTAATGAGATATCCGTTATCGTGTTGACCGGATAGTAGATAACCGATAGACTCGCCTATGAACTTAGGCTCTAACGTAGATATAAAGATATGCGAGCGATAGCGGTCGCTTCCGCGAAGGGCGGCAGTGGAAAATCGACAATAGCCTGTGCGCTCGCGGCCCGAGCGTCTAAGGAGAGCATGCGCGTTGCCATGATGGACCTGAACCCTGACCAAGGGAACTTAAGCCAATGGTGGGCATTGCGCGGGCAGCCAATGAACCCGAGGCTGATAACTGATATCCAGAACATTCCCGAGGACGTTTCCGTCCTTGCTCGGGCAGGGTTCGACTGGCTGATTATAGACACGCCACCACTCGAGATGGATCTTATTGAACAGGCCATTGCCGTAGCAGACTTCGTTTTGGTTCCGGTTCGTACATCGATGTTCGACGTGAGCGCTCTGGATGCCTTGATAGCGATGTGCAAGCATCACCGAAGGTCGTTTGGATTTGTACTCTCCGCGGTGGACGCAAAATTCAAGAAGCTAACCAGTCAAACGATTGCGGCGCTTGTGAAAGAAGGACCGCTTCTTGCGTCGCGCGTCTCGTACCGCGAGCCGTACATAAAGGCCCTGATGGCTGGAAAAACTGGCCCTGAAATCGAGAAGGAACTTGTGCCCGAGATCGACGCGCTTTGGGAGGAAGTAAAACAGCACGCCAAGGGGGCTCAGCAATGACAGACAAAGACTTCGATTTTGAAGATCCCGACGCGATGGCAAAAGCCAGAGAGCAGCTTCGTGCTAAAGGCTTCGATTTGGGGCCAAAGGCCCGCAAGAAGCAAGAAAGTCAGATTAGGTCCGCTGTCGACCGCCGTACCCTAAAAGTCACGGGCCGAACCGAACAATTCAATTTCAAGGCACGCGAGGGGCTTAAGAAGAGCGTCTCTGATGCGGCTGCAACGGAAGGCATCACCATTGCCGAGTGGATGGAACGCGCCGTCGAGACGGCTCTGAAAGCACGGGGCAAGTGATGCGCTGGGTGGCCGGACTATTCGGAGTTGTTTGCGGTGCCGTGGTCGTGACGGTCGCGGCTCGGTATGGCTTCAAGACCTCTGATAACGATTTCGACGGCTATGTTTGGGCCTTCATGTTCGGCGCCGTTTCGCTTGGCGGGCTGTTCGGACATGCGCTGGGCGTTCGCGTCTGGCGCCTCGACAGAATTGCCGGCGCCTTTATTCTGGCGGGCAGCGTGATCGCTCTTGTCATATCGCTTTCCAATTCCCTTGGCGCGATGGCTGGGAGGGGTAACGAGGCGCAAGCCAAGCGAATTCAAGTGGCCGACAACGTTCGTGATACTCGGCGGAGCCTAAAGCGTGCCGAAGAAGAACGCGAGAGGTTGAAGTTCACGCCAGCAGATGAAACCGCTGTGCGAGCCGCAAAGTCGAGAGCTGAAGCCGCAACGCGAGCGAAGGACGCCGAATGCACGCACCGCGGCCCTCGCTGCCGTGAAAAAGAAGAAGGTGAAAGTGGGGCCCTCGCCCATTTAGAAACGGCAACCCGGAACAAAGGTTCAACTGATCGCGCGGCAAAGCTTGACACTGACATTGCTGATTTGAGGGAGAAGATTGAGAAAGCGGGCCCTGTACTTGAGGCGAACTCTCAAGGGTCAGCCTTTGCGCGGATGTTCGGACTTCCCGACACAAAGGCGGCCGTGCTTTCCACCTGGCAAAATTTTGCAATGGCGATCACCGTGGAGCTGCTGATAGTGCTCTCCATGATTGCCTTCGAAGTCTTGGGCCATGCTGAAAAATCCGACGCCGCGTCAGGGGAGACTGTGCTGCAAAAGTCAGGCGCTCTTGAGATTGTGGAAGAACTCGAAGGCCAAACCCGCTCTATCTCAGCCACTCCAAAGCCGCGCCTGATTGCCTCAAGCCGTGCACCGTTCGGGAGTGTACCCGCAATCATGGCGGGGCTCATGGAACCTGGCCGGGGAAAGGTCGAGTTCGCCGAAGCCCTCAAGGCCTATGCCGCCGTTTGCCGCCAGCAAGGTAAGCGCCCTGTCGCACCGGAGGATTTTGGCGTTGCCCTCAAACAATTGTGCGATGGCAGCGGCATCAAGCTGAAATCAGAGGGCGAGCACGTCTTCCTAATGCGCGTTCAGCTCAAGAGAGAAGACCTAGCTAGGCAAGTACCTCAGAAAGTGTAATCCTCAGACATGCGAGCGTCGGCCATGTGGAGACGACATCCAAGAATGTGCAAGCTTCACCTCGCAGCTACAGCATGATCAAGATGAATGTCACCACTCCACATGGGCGAGAGGTTGAGCGTTCAATTCATAACGAATAGCGCACCAGCCGGGGAGAAGCCGGTCCACATGAGCCACAAATGCATCGTTGTGGTGGCGTTCCAGGAAATGCACGAGTTCGTGGACGACGATGTATTCGAGGCACCGGCGGCTTCTTGACGAGTTCGAGGTTCAGCCAGACGCGGCCACTTGTGGCTGCAGGTTCCCCACTTGGTTTTCATTCTTTTAATTCCCAAGTCCGGGACCGGTAAACTCATACGCTGGGCCCATTTGTCGAGGAGTGGTGCCGCGCTCGCTTTAAGCTCGTTCCGATACCATCTTTGCAGGAGACTTTCACGCACGGTCCGGTCTGCTCCGGGCTTCACAACGAGATCGAGAAATACACTTCCGCGAACCGAGACCCTCGGCCGTCCGCTGTTTTCGATCACATGCAGGCGGTAGCGGCGCCCCTTGAAGAAGTGGCACTCGCCGGAAACGTATTCCCGCTCGGACTGCCGCTCTTGCGCTTCGAATTTGGCGCGCTGCCGCTTGATCCAGCCGAGCCTTGCGATAACGGCAAGCCGGACGGCCTCGTCGCTCAAGATCATCGGAGCGGCGACGCGCACCCGGCCGTCGGGCGGATAGACGCCAAGATGGAGGTTCTTGATCTCCTTGCGCACGACGTCCACCGTCACGCCGCTGACAACGATCTGGTGTCTTTCAGTATTCATTCTGGTGCGTCACTAGTTCAAACATCGTCGACCAGAGCGTCATCGCCGAGGACTTGGCGATCGCCTAAAACATGATCCTTTCTTGATCGTGACGTTTCGCGCCAGCCAGCTGGCTCCAGCCGGATCGCAGCGTGGATGGCGAGGGCGAGGGATTCGTCCCCGAAATTGTCGAAGAACGCCCTTCGCCGGAGTATCCAGCGACCGGGGATACGGGCCGGTCAGGGTTCATCACTTGTCGCGCCAGGGCGACGATCTCCTCCAAATAGGCTTGTAATCGAGGACGCCCTGCCTGCGCTGCTCGATCAGGGCGTCCAGCAGCTCCGACATCTTGTCGTAGTATTTTGGGTTGATCGGCTGCTCGTCGATGATGAGCTTCCGGACGTTGTTCTCGATCGTCTCGGCGACGGCTTCCTCGTTCTTCCTGATGCCGGCCGGCAGGGCGTCGACGGCGCGCGAGCCGCGCTCGACGATGAGCTGGACCAGCGACAGGTCGTCGAACGCCGAGACTTTTTCGCTCTCCTCCGCGCGGATGTAGGTGTCGATCAGGTGCCGCATGGCCGGCTCGTACATCTTCAGGTCGATGTAGTCGCCGCTGGCCAGCTTCACCTCGTTGCGGACCTTCTCGTAGTGATCCACCTCGGCCTTGATGGTCTGCGATCTCGGCGGCGCGAATAGCCGGCCTCCGGCAGTTCGTTGGCGAGGTTGGCGAAGGCGCGCAGCAAGGCGGCCACATGCTTGTAGAGCGCAAGGCGCGTTCGGCTCGTTGGCCTTGAGCTGCTCGGCGTTGCCGGAATCCTGGCGCGCAGAAGTAGCGGAGATAGGCCGCCGTGTCCCTGCGGCGGCTCGACCGGCTCGCAGAGGGCCTTCACCGCTTCCTGCGTCTCCTCCAGCCGCTCCCGGGCCTTGCCAAGCCGGTCTCCAGCAGGCCGGCCACGTCTTCCTTGTCGTAGCCGTCGAGCGCGCCGGACGTGTAGTCGTTGCACCGCGCCTTCGAGGCTCTTGAACAGGTCCTTGTAGTCGATGATGTAGCCGTATTCCTTGTCGTCGCCGTCGAGCCGGTTCACGCGGCAGATCGCCTGGAACAGGCCGTGGTCCCGCATCTGCTTGTCGATGTAGAGGTAGGTCGCCGGCGGCGCGTCGAAGCCGGTCAGCAGCTTGTCCACCACGATCAGCAGCTTCATCTGGCCCGGCTCTTCGATGAACTTCTTCTTCACCTCCTTCTCGAACTCTTCGCCTTGTTGACGGCGGTTTCCGGCGGCTCGTTGAACCAGTCGGCGAGCATCTGCTGGTAGATGTCGTATTGCCGCAGCCTCTCGGTCAGCCCCTCGCCGGTCTCCTCGCCCTTGATGTCGGCCGGCGACGGCTTGTAGGAGGTGACGATGGCGCACTTGCCCTCGAGGTCGGTCTTGTCGAACAGCTCGTAGAACTTGCACGCCTGGTAGATGCTGCCCGAAACGAGCATCGCGTTGCCGCGCCCGCTCTTGAGCCGGTCGCGGGTCTCCATGTCCATCAGGATGTCGGCGACGATCTTCTCCAGCCGCGACTGGCTCGACAGCACCTTCTGCATCGTGCCCCAGCGCTGCTTGAGCTGCGCCTTGGCCAGGTCGGTCAGCCCCTTGGTCTTGGCCTCGAACCACTGGTCGATCTTCGCCTGCGACGTGATGTGCTGGTCGATGTCCCGCGCCTCGTAGCGCAGATCGAGCACCACGCCGTCCTTCACCGCCTCGTCGAACTTGTAGGTGTGGATGTAGCGGCCGAAGACCTCGATGCTCTTCTGCTTGTCGGCCTTCAGTAGCGGCGTGCCGGTGAAGCCGATGAACATGGCGTCCGGCAGGATGGCCTTCATCGCCTCGTGCAGCTCGCCCGACTGGGTGCGGTGGCACTCGTCCACGAACACAAACAGGTTGCCCTTGCGGCTTGAAGCCGGCTGGCAGCGCCTTCTTGATCTCCTCGATGTAGGCGGCGATGTCGCCGACGTCGTCGCCATCTTCCTTGCCGCCGAACTTGTGGATGAGCGAGCAGACCAGCCACGGCGTGGTGGCGTTGAGCGTGGCGATCAGGTCCGCGCCGCTCGTCGGTGCGGTAGATGTCTTCGTTGACGCCCTTGAAGACCTTTTCGATCTGCTCGTCGAGTTCGGTGCGGTCGGTGATGATCAGCACGCGGGCGTCCTTGACGTTCTCCCGAATCCACTTGGCGAGCCAGACCATGGTCAGGCTCTTGCCGCGAGCCCTGGGTGTGCCAGATGATGCCGCCCTCGCGCCGCTTCACGTGATCCTGCGCGGCGCGCACGCCGAAATACTGGTTGTGCCGGCAGAGCTTCTTGGTGCCGGCGTCGAAGACGATGAAGTCGTGGATCAGCTCCAGGAAGCGCGCCTTGTTGCAGAGCTGGATCAGTGCCCGGTCGAGCGGGTTCTCGACCGCGGCTCGTCTTCCTTCCAGGTCAGGTAATACTTCTCCGGTGTCTGGATCGTGCCGTAGCGCAGGCCCTCGGTGTCGTTGCCCGCCATGACGAGCTGCATCGTGGAGAAGAAGGGCTGGATGAACTCCTTCTTCTGGTTGTCGAGGTTCTGGCGGATGCCCTCGGCCACCGACACGGTCGAGCGCTTCAGCTCCAGCACGCCGAGCGCGATGCCGTTGACATAGAGCACCACGTCCGGGCGCTTCGTCGTGGGCCTTGGCATCGGCGCCCGTGACGGTGACTTCCTCGGCGATGGCGAAATGATTTTTTTCCGGGTGTCTTCCAGTCGATCAGCCAGACGGTTTGCGTTGTTCTCGCCCACGTCGGGCTTGACCTTCACGCCATAGCGCAGCAGGTCATAGACGGCCCGGTTGCGGTCGTAGAGGCTCTGCTGGTGATCGCCCGCCGCTTTCTGCAGTTCGGCGAGCAGCGCGCGCGATGAGCGCATCGTCCGCTGGCCGCTGCGCTTGGAGCAAGGCGCACACAGGTCCTGCTCGATGTTGCGGTTGCCTTCGCGCTCTTCCCAATTGCCGAGATAGTCGTAGCCCAGCGTGTCGCGGAACAGCGCGACCACGCGGGCTTGCGTGATCCTTTCGATCTGGCCGACGGGGGTGCGAAGGGCGCGCTCATACCAGGCGGATCCTTCCCGTGAGCAGTTCCTGCATCATGCCCTGCTTGATCGCGCGGGCTTTGTCGCGTTTGGCTTCCAGCGCGGCGAGTTCGGCGTCCATGTCGGACAGCACCGCGGCAATGGCGGTTTGCTCTTCAAGGTCGGTGGAGTGGAATTAGGACCAGGGAAGCGTAAGTCGCCATTTCCTTTTGTGAAAGCGCGCGAGTCGTGTCAGTTGGTCTTGAAAGCCCTCTGGAGATCACAACATAACCGAGAAATCCATCATCGATACACTGAACGTTCTTTAGAACCAGCCATATGCGGGTTCAGGACGTTGCTGGCACATTGAGATTCTAAACAAGATCATGCGGCTTTCACGTCGAGCGTTTCACTGATGCGATAACACCGTTCTGCGATTTCGATATCCGCGAGAAGAAGACATCACCTTTGCGCACATCGAAGCTATCTTATTTCGAGCTCCAATTGAATCTCCCTGAATATTTGAAAAGTGGACTAAGAGAGCATTCGCCCTTCGTCCATATAATATCATCAATAGGGGTGCACGGAAACCAATCCTTCCGAAGATTTGGCAAACATCTCCTATACGGCGGGCACTCCAGAACTAGGAAGTTCCCCCAACCTCACCTCATCCTCTCTTTCCGGTAAATCCGGGAAGGCGGGTTTTGCCGGTGAGGAGCTGCTGCATCGCCGCCTGTTTGATGTCGCGCTTCTTGGCGATCAGCCGGTCCAGGCTCGCGATCCACTCATCCGCATCGGAAAGCGCCGCCGCAATCGCCCGCTGCTCTTCAATCGCTTTTCGGCGCTGCCACCGGCAATGCCTTTAGTTGTGTTCCGGTGATCAGTGGCTGCCCAGAGCCGAATACGATGAGTTCTGGTTTCTTTTCAGAACAATAATACGAAAAATATGTGTCTACACCTTCTAGCAAGTGCGTATAATAATCGTATTATCTGTCACATTGTACTCTCCGGACACTAGGTTGATTTGCCAGCATTTGCGCCAACCCTTGCAACCAGGATTGCACGCCCGGAATATTCAGGAAGGTTGGTAAACCCTATTATTCCCGTCGATCCAAACATTGGAAAGCCCTGCGGCAGATCTCTTTTTTGACTTTCCTGAAGCAACGAGAGGCCATAATCTCCGAAACTGATAAGCACCCCAATCCTCAGGGATGATGCCGACCTCGGTCTGTTTGTATCCGTTTTGGATGTCATGTGCGCTACCATTGCCCGCGTGCATTTACACAGACAGAGCGAGCTTGCCGGGACCGATGCGCTGGCGGACATGCCCAAAAAGTCCGCGTTCGAACCAATGCGTGATCAGGCGGGAATGCACAAAGGGCTCTACCACAGGTGCATGTTTCCTCATGTACCCGGACAAATGCGCTTTCCGGTGGGCCGCATGTGTATAGGAGCATGCATTTCGACCCATATCGACGATTTCATGGGAAAGTCTTCTGGGTTAATTCCCAGCATTGCGCCCCTGCGCCCACAGCCAGGAATAGATTAAAAAGTTCGTTATTGAGGAAATAGTTGTCCTTGCCGATTTTGTGCTTCGAGACGTAGACCGAGCCGCCACGTCTCCTCCAGATAGTTCGCCGCCGTTTTCCGCGTGAACGCCCAGGTCCGAGACCACGAAATCGATCTTCGTGTAGGGATGGCGGAACAGATTGTTGAGCAGGTCCTGGGTGTAAATGTTGGGAAGCTCGCTGCGCATGCGGTTTTTGTGGCTCTGCATCAGGTCGCGGATGCCGAAAACGAGCTGGGTGGTTTGCCGGGAGGTTTGCTCCACGCCCGCCAGCAGGTAGAGCAGCCACTCCTCCCAAGCTTCCCGCTCGCGCACCGCTTGCAGCAGCCGGTAATATTCGGCCTTGTTCTGATTGATGTAGCGCGACAGATAGAGGATGGGCGTGCCGAGCAGGCCCTCCTTCACGAGATAGAGGATGTTGAGGATGCGGCCGGTGCGGCCATTGCCGTCGTAGAAGGGGTGAACGGTCTCGAAGCGGTGGTGAATGACGGCCATCTTGACGAGGGGGTCGAGATCGCTGAGGCCGTCCTCGTTGATGAAGCGCTCCAGATTGTCCATCAGCGTCAGGATCTCGGTGTGGCTTTGCGGCGGCGTGAATACCGTCTCGCCGGTCTGATCGTTCTTGAGCGCCGTGCCGGGCAGCTTGCGGAAGCCGGCTTGGTTGGCTTCGAGCGTGGCCTGAATTTGCAGGATATCGTTGTTGGTGATGAGGCCGGTTTCGCGGACGCGTTCGAAACCTTCGCGGAGCGCGCGTGCATAGGCGTGGACTTCTTTCGCGGCGAGGCTTGCGAATTGGGCCGTCGCGGCGTCGCTGCGGTAAAGGTCGTCTTCGGTGGTGACGATGTTCTCGATGGCCGAGCTGTCTTTCGCTTCCTGGAGCGACAGCGTGCTGATGAGGATGGTCTCGTTTGGGACGATCCCGGCCGTGCCCTTAAGTTCGGCGAGCGCCCGGTGAGCGCGCGCGAGGGATTTCAGGACCGGCTTGGTTTCCAGGTCGAAGGGCAGCGGCAGAAGGGGAATGGCGGTGTCCATCTTATTCCGCGGCGGCTTTCAGCGCGTCCCGATGCCATTCGAAGCCCATCTTTCTGAGATGTGCCTCGACGCGGGCGCCGAGCATTCTCGGCCTCTTCCTCCAGTTGCGGGAGCGGCGCCGCGTAGCGCTCGGTCAACAGTTTGATCCGGCCGGCGAGGGTCTGGCTCACGCGATCGAGTTCGCCGTGAATGTCGCGCTCGAGCGTGGCCATCCATTTGTCTTCGACGATGAGCGTCTTGATTTCGGTTTCCGTCAGCGCGCGGTATTTCGCCGCGGTCTTCACGTCGAGCGCGAGCCGCGCCTCTTTCGCCGCCTTCGATGCCTCCGCCTCGTCCTCGATCAGGCGCAAGCATTTTTCGAGCGCTTCTCTCTCGTCGGCGGCTTCAGGATCGGTCTTGATCTCCTTCAGCCGCGCCTTGATGCTGGCCGCCGTCAGCTTGCCCTTTTCGCTCTTGCCTTCGAACAGCAGTCCGTCCTCGCCGCCTTGCTCCTCGTCGGCTTCCTCGATGGCGCGGCGCAGCTCTTCGGCTGCCGCTTCCTTCGCCTCCACCTCCGCGAGCCTGTCAGCGAAGAACCGCGCGACGATGAGGCTCGGGCGGGATGAGTTCGGCCTTCAGCCGTTTCTTTCCGATAGTGAGGTCGGGCGTCTCCGTAAATTTGCCTTCGCTGTTTTTATGAAGCTCGCGGAGCGTCCGGCCTGCTTCCCAGCCCTCTTGCACGAGGAGGGACGCATCGTCGTGCATCGTCTCCTCCCAAAGGTCATGAGGTGCTGATAGATGTCGTAGGCATCGAGGATCGGCACCTCGGCGAAACGCGCGAGCAGGTCTTCTGAGATCTCTGCAATGACCTCCTTCGGATGGTCTCCCGGCGCCAGATTCTTAAGGCGGTCCAGATGCTGCCGCCGCCACGATGCAAAGGCATCCATGGCACTTGCCGAGAAGCGGGTGAAGTCCGCGTGTTCCAAAATCGCCGCTTTGACGCGGCTGCCTCCACCTTGGGCGAGCACGTTCCAGGTCGCGGGCCGCCCTGAAAAGCTCGCTCCGGAGATCGGGCAGGACCTGCCAATAGGCGTTGAGCGCATCTACATCGCGCTCAGGGATGCCGCCCATGAGGTGAGCCGCGATGTCTTGCAGGTCCTCCGGCTCTGAGCTGTCGATATAGCGGGGGATGTTGAGGTTGTAATCGTTCTTCTCGATCTCCGCCCGCGGCACCATGCGCGAGAATTTCTCGATTTCGATTTGCTTCGTGAAGGCGTCGACGATCTTATGAATGTCCTGCGCGCGCAGCCGGTTCTTGGGGCCGTCCTTCACGAAGCCCTTGGAGGCGTCGATCATGAAGATGCCGGTCGCGGGCGTGCCGGCGTTCTGTTTGTCGAGCACGATGATGCAGGCGGGGATGCCGGTGCCATAAAACAGGTTGGCCGGCAGGCCGATGATGCCTTTGATGTAGCCCCTCGTGATGATCTTCTTGCGGATTTCGGCTTCGGCGTTGCCGCGGAACAGCACGCCATGCGGCAGAATGATCGCGCCTTTGCCCGTGCTCTTTGAGCGAAGCGACGCACATGCAGGAGATAGGCGTAGTCGCCATTCTTCGTGGGCGGCGTTCCATACTCGAAGCGTCCATAAGGATCGTTCGCTGCCGAGCGTCACGCCAGTGGTCCATGCCTTATCGGAGAACGGCGGATTGGCGACGACGAAATCGAAAGTCTTGAGGCCTGCCTCTTTCTTGAGGCCTCCCTCTTTATTGTGAAATTGCGGTGACGAAAGCGTGTTGTCGCGCACGATCTCCGCCCTGGGCAGTCGTGCAGCACCATGTTCATTTTCGCGAGCGCACGCGTCGCGACATCCTTTTCCTGCCCGTAAACCGTGATCTTTGCCGGAGCCTCTTCGCGAGCCTTTAGAAGAAGCGACCCGGATCCGCATGTCGGATCGTATAGTGTCTGAGAGGCGTGCTTGGCGTGGCGGATGCCTATCACCTTGGCGATGATGCGCGAGACTTCGGCAGGCGTGTAGAATTGTCCCTTGCTCTTGCCGGACTCCGTTGCGAAGTGCCGCATGAGGTACTCGTAAGCATCGCCGAGAATGTCGTCGCCGTCCGCCCGGTTCTTCTGGAAATTCAGCTCGGGCCGGTTGAAGATAGAGACGAGATCGCTGAGACGGTCGATCATCTCCTTTCCGTCGCCGAGCTTGTCAGGGTTGTTGAAATGGGCGATGTTGATCACGCCCTGCAGCCCATTGGCCTCCGCCAGCTTCGCGATAATTTGGTCGATCTTGTCGCCGATGTCCTTCTGGCCGCGCAGCTTGACCATATCGGCGAAGCTGCCTCCCTCCGGCACCACGATGACGGCATTCGGATCGCCGGCGTAGCGGTCGGAGACGTATTTCACGAACAGGAAGACGAGGATGTAATCCTTGTACTGTGAGGCATCCATGCCGCCGCGAAGCTTGTCGCAGCTTTGCCAAAGCGAACTATAGATCTGAGACTTCTTGACTGCCATGAGTGCGTCTCGCCGGGTGCGCAGGGCCTAACTCTGCCTTTTGCGGGATTCTTCGGCTCTTGTCAGCCGGGACGCAACCGTTTCCCTCAACGTTTGCCGCCATTTTGCCGGGCACGCCTTCTTTATCGGAGCCATCTCCGGCGCCATGGGTCACGCAGACATAGAAGTCATTTTGCGATCAGGGCTTGACCGCGCTCGGTGAGTTCACCGGTCGGCTTCACGTAATTGTAGAGCGCTGCCCGGCTCACGCCCAGTTCCTCGCAAAGCTCCGTCACGTGTGTATCGCGGTTCGCCATTGCAGCCTGAGCCCGGCGAAGCTTCGAAGGGGTAAAGACCGGCTTCCGGCCGCCTTTCCGGCCCCTTGCCCTTGCTGAGGCCAATCCGGCAATCGTGCGCTCACGGATCACGTCCCGCTCGAACTCGGCAAGGGCCGCGAACATCGTGAACATCAATTTGCCCTGCGAGGTGGTCGTATCCACCGGCGCCCCGTGCAGCACTTTGAACCCGACGCCGCGTTTCGTCAGCTCCTCGACAGTCTCAATGAGATGCTTGAGATTGCGCCCGAGCCGGTCAAGCTTCCAAATAACGAGGACGTCGTCCTTGCGAAGCGACTTCAGGCAAGCCGCTAGGCCCGGCCGGTCGTCCTTCGCACCGCTTGCCATGTCCTCATAGATCGCCGCTGGCTCAACGCCGGCCTCGATGAGTGCATCGCGCTGGAGGTCTAAAACCTGGCTGCCATCCGCTTTACTCACCCGCATATATCCGATAAGCATGGTATCCCTCTTCCATCAAACGTCCGTATGATAGAAAGCGATAATTGCCCCTGATTTTGGTGAAAATGTGTCTATGTTTACGTCCAGAAATCTATTTCTATCTTGCCCAGGCACGCTTTGAATTGTGAACTCCTAGAGCGCGGCTTCGACCCGAGCACCACAGCGCGGTATGCCTACGAGTAAACTTTGCCTATCTATTAATGTGATAAACCTATGCCACGAGCAGCCGAAGCACTCGGTGCGGCTGAAACTTCGCAGCACTCTTAAAGCGGATACCGCAGGGCACTATGGCTACGGCGCCCATGAAGCTCCCCATTATGCTCGAAGCTTCACGCCAAAGGCGCGAGCCTCAAGGTGCTCAACCCGCAGCTCGATACTTCAACGCCTATCGGGCGGCTGGTGTTCAACATGGTGGGAGCCATCGCGCACTTTGAACGCGAGATAATGCTGGAGCGCCAGCGCGAGGGTATCGCCAGGGCGAAGGCGGCGGGCAAGTACAAGGGCCGTGCCCCCACTGCGATGGCGAAGGCTGACGAAGCCATGACACCGCTTAAAAACGGGGATGGTCCGACTGAAGTTGCCCGGAAGCTCGGCATTGGCAGGGCGAGCGTTTACCGCATCATCGGGGCAGCCGCCGCGGGGTAAGGCAGCGTCGGCTTTTGGCTGGCGCCGCTTCAAATTTGCGAGTCCGGATTGCTTTGACTTGATCGTGCCCGCCAGGCCCTGCGGCTGCAGTTTCAACGGCTTCGCGCGCGTAGGGGTTGAAACCTCGTTGAAACCTTTTGGCGCTCGCTAGCACAAGGCTCGCCTTGGGACGCAGCGAAGCTACCATCGGAAAAACGCCCAGGAGGTGGGAACCATAGCGGAAACAGTGCCGACATGCATGTCAACTCTATCGTGCCGGGAGGTGCGCACCAAGGTGCGAACTCGCACGCACCTGCTCTCTGAAGCCCAGACCGCGTGCAGGCGCGCGCTCGTTGGACCTGCGTACCTGGCGAGAACTTTTTGCGTCAGGTGCGGACTAGTTACCGACTCAGGGAGCGCGATATCTTATCCCCGGGTCAATTTCAAACTGCTGAGACCGCTCCTCCTCCGGCAGCCGAAGGAATTGCTGCAACCGCGAGAAATGGTCAAATGGGCCAGCTGCCGACATTCGCAGTCAGTAAACTCGGCCATGAAGCGGACGTGAGGCATCCAAAAGAGTAACCGCACTGCCGCTTTGTCCAACATGCGCCGGATTGCAACCACATTTTCCGGGCACCGCATCGGTAGTCACGAATTGGCGTCGCGGAGAACGGCATGGCTTCGGATTTGGTGAAATGGCGACGGTGCGCGGCGTTTGCGATGGTCTTCGCGCTCGCCTTGGCGGCACCCGCCACAGCTGAGCCGCAGCAAGCCGCGGCGCCCGCCCAGCCCGCCTATCTCGGCGTGGAATTGCGGAACCTCACCCGCGAGGACGCTCAAGCACCCGGCCTGCCGGCCCATGGCGGCGCGGCAATCGCCCAGATCGAGGCCGGTTCTCCCGCCAGTGCCGCCAGCCTCAGGCGCGGCGATATCCTTCTCGAAATCGATGGAAAACCCGTATCGAGCGCGGCGCAAGCCCTCAAGGTCATAGCAGGCAAGAAGCCCGGCGCCGTTGTCACCATGCGGCTTCTGCGCGATGGCAAGCTCAGGGCTGGACCGGTAAAGCTCGGGGCTAAGCCGGCCGCACCGCCCGCGATTGCCGCACTGCCCGCCGCGGAACTATCGAAGCCTGCGCGGCAGGAACAGGAAGCGCAACCGCCGGCCGAATTTAAAGCCCTTGAGGCTCAAATCGAAGAACTCAGCCGTCAAGGCAAATATGCGGAGGCCATTCCGCTGGCGGAACGCTACGTTTCCCTCGCCCGGCGGCGCCATGGCGAAGAGGCTCCAGAGTTTGCGGACGCCATCTCCTGGCTCGGAAATTTGTACGTAAGCCTCGCCCATTACGATGAGGCCGGGCCGCTGTTGCAAAGGGCGCTGGAGCTTTACGAGCGGACGCGCGGCAAGGAGCATCCCGATACGCTGACGAGCGCCGGCAACCTTGCACAACTCTTTTTTGGGGAGGGCCGTTATGGCAAGGCCGAACCGCTCTTCAAACGCGCGCTCGAAGGAAAAGCGCGCGTGCTAGGCCCCGAGCATCCAAGCACGCTGATGAGCGTGAGCAACTTGGCGGTGCTTTACAAGTTCCAAGGTCGCTATGGCGAGGCCGAGGCCCTGGCGAAGCGCGCTTTGGAAGCCAGGGAGCGTGTGCTGGGACCCGAACATCCCGATACGCTTGTGAGTCTCAATGTTTTGGCGGCGCTCTATCAGGTTCAGGGCCGCTTGAACGAAGCCGAGCCAATCCTGCGCCGCGTTTTGGAAGCGCGGGAGCGCGTTAGCGGTAAAGAGCATCTCGAAACACTCGGCAGCGTCAATAATCTCGCGGTTGTTTATCAGGCCGAGGGCCGCTACAGCGAGGCCGAACCGCTCATGATGCGGGCGCTTGAGGGCTATAAGCGCGCGCTCGGCGATAGCCACCCCCAAACCATCACCGCACTTGGCAACCTTGCCACGCTCTATACGGATTGGGGCGACCGGGCCAAAGCCGTCCCGCTCCTGACAAGCGCAGCCGAAGCGAGCGTGCGCGTGCTCGGCCCGGACCACCCCCGGACCCTCGCTGTGCTTAGCCGGCTGGCCGAACTGTACCGTGTCCTGGCCTGGACTGAGCAGGCGGAGCCGCTCTTGAAGCACGTGCTGGAAGTCCGCGAGCGAGTGCTGGGCCCGGACCATCCCGAAACGGTTGCAAGCGTCAGTTCGCTGGCGGCGCTTTATATGGCCCAGAGGCGCTATGGCGAGGCCGAAGCGCTTATGCGGCGCGCGATGGAGACCGAGGAGCGGACGCTGGGGCCGGACCACCCTGCAACGCTTGGAACTGTCAGCCAGTTGGCCGTGCTTTATTTCCGGCAAGGCGATTGGGTGCGTGCCGCGCAATTTGGGAGGCGCGGCACGGCTTGGGCAGCCGCGCGCACGCAGCTCGGCGCACAGCGAATCGGTCAAGCTTTAACCGGGAACAAAAAAAGTGAGGCCGGTGAAAAAAGCTGGCAGTTCGTGCGCCTCATCAAAGCCCTGTACCGCGGCAAGCCCGAGGGCCAAGAGCCGGACGCCCAGCTGGCGCGCGAGATGTTCGAGGCCGCGCAATGGGCGTTCGGCTCGGAGGCAGCGCAATCGCTGGCGCACATGGCGGCGCGTGGGGCCAAAGGCGATCCGGCCTTGGCAGCTCTTGTCCGCGAGCGCCAGGACTTGGTGGAGGAATGGCAGAAGCGGGACGCCAAGCGTAACGCGGCCTTGGCCCTGCCGCCGGAAAAACGCGACACCGCGGCCGAAGCCGCCGATTGGGACCGGCTAAAAGCAATCGACGAGCGGATTTCCGGGATCGATAAGCGGCTTCTGGCGGACTTCCCTGACTACGCGTCGTTCGCAAGCCCCGCGCCGGTCTCCATCGAAGCGGTACAGGCAGAGCTTCGATCGGACGAGGCGCTGGTTCTGCTCCTCGACGCATCGGAGGGGGACGTAACCGTGCACGAGAGTTTCATCTGGGTGGTGACAAAGGACCAGGCGCGCCTGGTGCGCTCCCCGACCGGCGATTTCGTGCTTAGCGATGAAGTCCACGCCTTGCGCTGCGGGCTCGACGCCGAGCTTTGGAACGATGCCGAGCGTAGAAAATTCTGCGTATGGCTCATAGGACAGGACTATGGCAAGTCCGGCGCCGCCGCCGGCGAGCCGCTGCCCTTCGATGTAGCTCGCGCGAACCGGCTTTACGAGATACTGTTCGGGCAGGTGAAGGACCTCATCGAAGGCAAGCAGTTGCTGATCGTGCCCTCCGGCGGGCTTACTCAACTCCCGTTCCAAGTGCTGGTGACGGCGGCGCCCGCGAGCAGCGATCTCAAATCCGTTGCCTGGCTCATTCGCGAGCACGCGCTCACCGTGCTGCCGGCGGTTTCCTCGCTGAAAGCCTTGCGGCGCGTGGCGCGCCCAAGTGCCGCGAGCAAGCCCATGACCGGTTTCGGCAATCCGCTGCTCGACGGCGATCCCTCCTATCCCCAGGACCTGGCGGCGGCCCGGCTCGCGCGCGAGCTTGGAACCTGCGAACAGACTGCCTCGCAGCGCGTGGCATCGCTTTCGGGCGCGCGCGGTGTGCCGCCGCTTGCACCGGCTGGCGGGCTCGCGGATGTTTCCCTCATCCGCAGGCAGGTGCCGCTTCCCGAGACCGCCATCGAGCTTTGCGCCGTGGCGGCGGACCTGGGCGCCGATCCGCGCGAAATCCGGCTCGGCGCCCGCGCCACGGAGCGCGAGGTGAAGCGCTTGAGCGAAACGGGAGAGCTTGCGCAATACCGCATCGTGCACTTCGCCACCCATGGCGCGCTTGCCGGCCAAGTTTCGGATAAGAGCGAGCCGGGCCTGCTTTTGACGCCGCCCGCGACGCCAAGCGAAGAGGACGACGGTTACCTTACCGCCTCGGAGATCGCGGGTCTGAAGCTCGACGCGGATTGGGTGATCCTGTCGGCATGCAACACCGCGGCGGCCGGCGCGCCAAACGCCGGAGCCCTTTCCGGCCTGGCACGGGCTTTCTTCTACGCCCAGGCCCGCGCACTGCTCGTCTCGCATTGGGAAGTCAATTCAGAGGCAACCGTGAAGCTCGTCACAGGCGCCATGAGGCGGCTCGCCGCCGATAAGACCATGGGCCGCGCCGAAGCCATGCGCCAATCCATGCTTGCGCTCATCGAAAAAGGTGCGTCTTACGAGGCACAACCAGCCTATTGGGCACCGTTCGTGGTAGTGGGGGAGGGGAGGCGCTAATCGCAAGTGAAAAGTCCGGTTTCGGCGCTGCCTCTAAGGGCAGCTTCGGGTCACGAACGGCAGTTTGTTGAACAAAATCGGTGAGTTCCGCTCATCCTCTGGTAGCCGAAGGAATCGCTGCAATCGCGAGAGGCGCGCAGCGAGGGCCGTTCACCTTTCAAGACCGGTCGTGAGGCCGAAACCGGACAGCGCGGACGGAGGGCTGGCGTGTCGCCACTGAGATTGATCCATTAGCTGGCGACGAAACCGAAAGTGATGGCATGGGCATCATTCGGTTCTCCTCGCAGCTGCTACCTGGACAATCGCAAACGATTTCGATACCGGCTGCCGTCAGCATCCAGCGTGCATCTCTTTGGATACGGCGCGTTGCCGAGCGCACAGAACTGGAAGCGGCGGCCGCTTTGCCGAATTAAGCTTCGTGCAAATGTTCCATACGTCTTTTGAAAACAGCTCCGTTATCTGCCGATCGCAGATTATGGGGGCGCCACAGGACTTAAGGCCCCATTATTCTTCTCATCGTGGCCCTCTGCATTGATCGCGGCGTCAGACGATTTGAAAAGGCGGCCATCTTATTCGGCAGGCCCGCGACCACCATTGCCTTTCCTTGTAAGAGCGCCCGGATACCGCTCGCGGCCACGGGGCGCGGCTTCATCGTGAGGAGGCGCAACAAGGGCGAGGCGGTTGCGCCAGCTGCCGCATCGAAACCCGTCGCGGTGTGCCCCGGGCAGAGGCTGGTCACGACCACGCCTTGCGGGCGGAGCTCGTCATGCAGGGCCTCGCCAAGGGCAAGCACATAAGCCTTGGTCGCCGCATAGGCCGCGTAGCTGGGGACGGCCTGGAGGGCCAGCAGGCTGGCGACGAGCAGGATGTGCCCAGATCGCCGCATGGCCATGTCGCGGCCGAAGAGATAGGTTAGCTCGGTGAGCGCCGCGATGTTGAGCTGGATCATGTTCCCGGTGCGCTCGATTGGCATTTCCAGAAAATCGCCGTGTAAGCCGTATCCGGCATTGTTCAGCAAGATGTCAATCGCCACCGGCCTTGCGTCAGGGCCATTCAAAGAATGCATCCCGTGACGAGGGCGATGGCCCGAGCGCGATCCTCCCGGTAATTTTCTCTTGCCTCAGGCACGGACATGCCGCGGGAGCGGATGAGATACAGGACAAGGTTGCGGATGGCGGCAAGTGCGCGTGCTCCTGAGCGGACGCGGCAGCGATCCTCGTTGAACGATACATCGCGCACGTAGTGGAGCCGGTTTTCTATGGCCCAATGTGTGCGGGACAGGTCCAGCAAGCGTTCGGGACCGGCCTCGGCGGCGGTCAGGCTGGTGACGATATAGGCGGTCTCCGTGCTGACTTTTCCGCTTATCTCGCGGATGCGTTCGACGCGCGCAACCTGGGCGGAGCCAGGCCATTCGAGATGGGGGACGACCTCGGCGCTAACCGCGATTTTGCGTATTTCCAGGCGGCCATGCCCTTTCTCAACTGTTTCTGCCGTCTTCAAATCAGGCGGCAGAACGGCGGGGCCGGAGGGGGGAAAGGTCGCCGAAGCTTTCGGCGATACTGGCTTTCAGTTCTGGCTGATTGTCCTTAACAACAAACAGATAATCGCCTTTGCCATCATCGATGGCCTGGCAGATTTCGCGCTGGCAAAACATCGCATCGCCGGTGATCACCGCCCCCTCCAGCGGTAAGTCCTTCAAGAACGCCAGCGCGGCGGTGATTTCGTTCTGGCCGGGCTCCACCACAATATCGCCGATGACCGCGGACAGCGCGGTGGCGAAAGCGGAGAGGACATGCAGCGCCTTGGCGTCGAGCCGGCGGCTGCCTTTCAGCGTCTTGCCGTCAATGGCAATATGTCCCGGCACGGTACCGCCACCGGCGAACCCGCCAAGAGCCATGGCCAAGGCATTGCCATCAAGCGATTGAAAAACATAGTGATAAGTGGCATGACACGGCGCACGCTCAATGCCGAACAGCGCTAGCGCCTCCGGTTTCAGCCGCCGCCCCCAGCGGAAAATAGCGCGCAGATCGTTGGCCCCAGCAAGCATCGCTGCAACCGCGATGGCAAGGATCGCCTGCAACGGAAACTGCCGTCCTTTGCGGCCCCGCCGGTCCGCGATTGAGCCAAGAACATCCCAAAGCGTTCGTACCATAAAGCCACCTCCAGTGTTGGTGGCTTTGCCAAAGAATTTGATTTGCCCGCCTTGTCACCCAGGATGGGGTGCGGTTCTTTGAATCACCCTGGCCTTGCGTCGAGACTGCTTTTGAGGCGGCTGGCCGCGCCGGGCGAGGCAAGATCGATTGCCTCGACCAGCACATCTACCCCGTATTTGCGGCGGAGATCGGAGGCAAGCTTTTCCATCGGCTCCTGCCGGCGGGCCACCAGCACGAGATTGACCTTCTGCGCCGCCAGCAGATCTGCGAATTCAAGGCCGAGGCCACTCGATGCTCCTGTGATCAGCGCCCGTTTTCCGGCGAAGCTCTTCATTGTGTCAACGGTTGCGCCGGGAGCTCTCGTTACCGTGATCGATTGTTTCGACATCGTTCTCTCCGTCATCTATTTGATGGAATGGGAAAAGCAGGAAGAGGCAAGGCTTCAATCACGGGCCTCCCAGCTCCTGCGTCCAGCGCCGGAACAGCGCGCTGGCATTGACTCCTCCGAAGCCGAAGCCGTTGCAGATCGCGTAGTCCATGGCCAAGGGCCGGGCCTCGTTTGCGACGAAGTCGATCCCGTCGCCGGCCGGATCGGGAGCAGTCAGATTGAGCGTCGGTGGTGCCACCTGATCCCGGAGCGCCAAAATTGTGAAGATGGCGCCAAGCCCGCCCGCCGCGCCTAAGAGATGCCCGGTCGCGGATTTCGTGGCGCTGACGGCTATCCCGAAATCGTGCCCGAACAGGCGCTTGATCGCTTCGATCTCTCCGAGGTCGCCCACAGGTGTGGAGGTCGCATGCGCATTGAGATGATGGACCTCGCGCGGCGAAATCCCTGCCTGAGCAATCGCAATCCCCATGGCCCGCCGCGCACCGTCGCCGTCCTCGGGCCCGGAGGTGACGTGGTGCGCATCCGCCGTCGTCCCGTAGCCAACGAACTCGGCGAGCGGTTTTGCGCCGCGCGCCCGCGCATGGCTCAACTCCTCGATGACCAGGATGCCGGCTCCTTCGCCCATGACGAAACCATCCCGCGCCCTGTCGAAAGGCCGCGAGGCTTCGGCCGGCGTGCCATTAAAGCCGGTGGAAAGGGCTCGTGCCGCGGCAAAGCCACCGAGGCTGACGATGTTCATGCACGCTTCCGTGCCACCGCATACCGCGATATCGGCCTCATTGGCGCGGATAAGACGAGCCGCATCGCCAATCGCCTGGATGCCGGCCGCGCACGCCGTCACCGGCGCGCCCAGCGGCCCTTTGAAGCCATGGCGGATCGAGATGTGGCCCGCCGCGAGATTTACCAGGAAAGAGGGTATCGTGAACGGCGACAGGCGGCGGACGCCGCGCTGGTCCACCGTACGCACCGCCTCGGTGATGGCTGGGAACCCGCCGATGCCCGAAGCGATGATCGTGGCTGTGCGCAGGCGCTCCGTTTCCGAGGCAGGCTTCCAATGCGCCTGCGCAAGCGCCTCTTCTGCCGCCGCCAGTGCGAAGAGAATGAACCGGTCTACCTTGCGTTGGTCCTTCGGCGCCATCACGGCATTCGGATCGAAGCCGGCGTCCGGATTTTCTTCCGCAGAGGGCACCACCCCACCGGCTTTCGCCGGCAGATCTCCCACCAAATCGTCCGAAAGCCTCCGGATGCCCGAGCGGCCGGCCAGGAGACGCGACCAGGACGCTTCGACACCTGCGGCAAGCGGGCTGAGCGCGCCAAGACCTGTGACAACAACCCGTCGCATCTATGCTCCTGTCGATTGCGGTACAACGCCAGAGTCGCCCAGTTCCGCGCGGGGCTGGCGCAGCGCAACCGGAAGAAAGACCAGAAGGGCAAGCGCCGAACCGAGTGCACCGAGACCGGCGAGCAGGAACAGGGTGCCACCCGTCAAGCGGTGCCCGGAAGGCGCCGGATTTGCGGCCGGAAACGCGGACATCACGGCTTCCTGTTCACGATGAGGCATGTCGACGTGCCATGCGCGTAAAGCCTGCCCTCAGCGTCCTCGATCCTGCCCTCCAGCGTGATGACGGTCCGGCCGCGCGAGACCACATGGCCAATCACACGCATTTCGCCGGAATCGGCGAAGATCGGGCGGACAAACTTGGCGGTGGTTTCATGTGAGGGACAGGTTTCGCCGGGGGAAAGCGTCGTCTGGGCGGCAAGCGCCATGGCAGTGTCGAGCATGGTCATGATCCAGCCGCCGTGAACCGTATTCGTCAGGTTGCCAAAGCGCGGCTCAGGCGTGGCCAGGAGCCCAACCTTGCCTTCGGCTGGAGGAAGCAAGTTGAAAGGGAACGTCTCCGCCATCGGGGGCCGGCGGATGCTCCCGTCCGCCAGTCTTGCAACGAGATCAAGCCCGGACCAGCCGGCCAGCTCGGCGATTGAAACAGTTGCGCTGCGCGCACCCGTCACGAAATCCAGTGTCATTGGCGCGGTCCCGGCTGGGCAGCAGACGACGCCGTCAGCACGCTCTCGGCGGCCGCTTGCAGGAACCGCTTCGACAAATGCTCGTCGTTGACAGCGCGCGAGAGGAGCAGCGCACCGGCCATGGTTGAGAGAATGGCCATGGCCTTGCCGCCCGGCTCCTCGCCATCGGCCTCACCAACCCAACGGCCGAGCAGCTCGAGGTATTCCCTGATTCCGGCTTCAAATGACGCTTTCACGTCGCTGCCCTGACGGGCAGCGTCCGAGCCGAGCGCCACGACTGGGCAGCCGTCCATCCTTTCCGCGCAATGCTCCATACTGAGGTAGAACGCGATCACCGCGCCAAGGGGATCACTTGGATTCGCCGCCGCCGCGGCCGACCAGCGGCTGAAGGCGCTCTCCAATGCCCGCCTGGACGCCTGTGCCGCCAAGTCCTCCTTTGACGCGAACTGCTTATAGAATCCACCTTGGGTGAGCCCGGCGCCCTTCATCAAGTCCTTCAGCCCGATGCCGTCAAAGCCGTGCTCCCGGAATAGGCGGCTTGCCACATCGATTACGGTTTGGCGGTTTTCCGCGGCCTGAATGCGACTCACGCGCATTGTCAACCTCCACATTTAGATTGCATACGACATCTATACCTGATATAGAGTTCGAAAGCAATCTATTTTGGATGAGGCTTGGGAATAAGAGTCAGCCAGCAGCGCGCAAACGGCTGGAGTAGCGGCACCACCACCCCGCTTATGCCAATTGTCCAGAAGGAGTAAAAAATGCCCAGGCTCGAATATGCCGACCCCACCCTCAGCGGTGACTCGCGCACCCAATTCGCGCGGCTGCCGATCAACCTTACGCGCATGCTGCTGCACGCTCCGGCGGAGACCAAAGGGTTCCTGGACCTCGTGAGCGGCTTCCGGCGCGGCGCGCTCGACCCAAGGCTGCGCGAGACGGTGATCCTGCGCGTGGCAACCGATGAAGAAAACCTCTATCAGCGCATGCAGCACCTTCCGGCAGCCGCGCAGGCCGGATTGAGCAAAGAGGAGGTGGACGCTATTACGCGCGGCGACCTTGCACGCCTTGACCCGCGCTTGGCGGTCGCGGTCCGCTTCGTTGACGAATGCATCACCCGTGTCAAGGTTTCCGACGCCACTTTTGCCGATGCCAAGGAAGTCTTCTCGCCGGGCGAAATCGTGGAGATGACGCTCCTGACCGGCTTCTACATGATGATTGCCCGCTTTCTTGCAACGCTCGCCATCGATCTCGACGCCGGCCCCCTCGATTGGTCCCAATCGGACCGCGTGAACGAACCCGCCTACGTCTCGCGGATGCTCACGCGGCCCGCAGCATAACCGCCGCGCACCGAGGCCTCTTCGCATAAGTTTGGAGGAGAAGTCCAATGCTATACAGTTACATTGTCGAGAAAGAAATCCGAAAGACCTTCGACCACGTCAACAACCATCGCTGGGATGAGGCGTTGAAAGCAGTCGCGTCGCATGTCCATCATCGCGTTTCTGGCGCCCACGCGCTTGGTGGTGAGCGCCACGACAAAAAAGCCCTGCGCCGCTGGTTCGAACGCCTCGGCCGCGTCCTGCCCACTCTCCAAATCACGGTCAACAACATCTGGGTGACGGGCTGGCCGTGGCATACCACCGTGTTTGCCCAGTGGGACGGCGCCGCAACGCTGCTCAACGGCCACGCTTCGTACGCCAACCGTGGTCTCCACGTGTTCACCCTGCAGTGGGGCAGAGTCTATGCCCTCGAGGAATTTCAAGATACGCAAGTAGTGGCCCGTGGCCTCGCCGCCCAGGCGGCGGCTGGTTGCGAAGAAGCCGTGGCCGAACCGATTGTGAGCTAGCAGTAGCGCAGCCGGGGGCCCACGCTTTTAAGGTAAGCGCGGTTCATCTCCGATCGCATGTGACAACGTGCGCACCTTTGCGAGATTTGCGCGAGGCGAGGGCCATTTACGCCAACGGCGCCTCGGCGTCGCCGCAGAGGCCGAAGCCAGTGTGTACGCCGACGGCCTGCCCACGCCCTAGCTTAAACGTGTGCGGACACTCCGGCACCCTTCATCAGATCCTTAGAGCCGATGCGATCAAAGCCGCGCTCCCGGAACAGGCGGCTTGCCACGTCGATCACGGTTTGGCGGTTTTCCGCAGCCCGCGTCACACCCATCGAGCCTCCACATTTAGATTGTACCCGACATCTATATGTGCTATAGAGTTCGAACGTAATCTATTTTAGATGAGGCTTGGGTATGAAAAAAGGACGCGCAATTGTGCTGGGGGGCCTCGTAATCGCGGTGTCAGGGGTTGCCGCATTTATCACGCTTTCCATTCGCTCGCAGGAAGCCTCTGCCGTGAGCGACCCGAGGCTGGAACTTCCGCTCGTCAGACTGGTGACGGCGGCGCGGGTGAGCGGATCCGGACGCGGCTTTACGGGCATCATTGGGGCGAGGGTACAGAGCAATCTTGGTTTTCGCGTTGCCGGTAAGATCGTGGAACGGCTTGTGAATGCCGGGGAGCAGGTCAAAGCCGGTCAGCCGCTGATGCGGATCGACGAAACCGACCTACGCCACGCGCTCACGGCGAAGCGCAACGCCGTAGCTGCAGCACGTGCATCTTTCGTTCAGACAGACGCGGATGAACGGCGATACGCCAAGCTGGTGAGCGACGGATGGGTTTCCCGGCAGCGCTACGAGCAGGCGAAGGCCGCGTCGGATACCGCCAAGGCGCAACTCGCCGCCGCCGAAGCCGAAGCACGAGTCGCCGAGAACGAGGCGGCCTATTCCGTCCTGGCGGCGGACGCGGATGGAACGGTGGCCGAAACGCTTGGCGAGCCGGGACAGGTCGTCTCCGCCGGCCAGACCGTGATTCGGCTTGCCCAGGCCGGTCCCCGCGAAGCAGTGATCGCACTTCCCGAAACGATCCGGCCCGCGATCGGCTCGGCGGCCGAGGCCAGTGTGTATGGGAGCAATGGGCGCCGCTATATGGCGCATCTCCGGCAGCTGTCGGATGCCGCCGATGCTCAAACTCGCACCTATGAGGCCCGCTATGTGCTCGACGGCGAGGCCGCGGCGGCGCCGCTTGGCGCGACGGTGACCATTCGGTTAGCGAATCAAGCGAACCGGCCAGAAGTAGAAGTGCCACTCGGAGCCGTGCTTGACGACGGGCAGAGGACTGGCCTTTGGGTCATGGACAGCGCCACCTCGACCGTGCACTTCCGGCCCGTCAAGCTTGTGCGTGTAACCAGCGAAACCGCCGTGATCTCTGGACTGAGCTCTGGTGATTCGGTTGTTTCGCTCGGCGCTCATCTCTTGCGGGACGGCGCTCGCGTCAGGACTGTGTCTGAAAGCAGGACTAACTGAGATGAACCTCAATCTTTCCGCGATCGCCGTTCGCGAACGAGCCGTCACCCTGTTCTTTATCCTCCTGCTGGCAGCCGCGGGCGCCTACGCCTTCATCAAGCTCGGGCGCGCCGAGGATCCCTCCTTCACCATTAAGACCCTGACGGTCACGACTGCATGGCCGGGCGCCACCGCGCGCGAGATGCAGGACCTCGTCGCCGAGCCATTGGAGAAGCGGCTTCAAGAACTGACCTGGTACGACCGGGTCGAGACGGCCACACGGCCAGGTTTTGCGTATATGACGGTCTGGCTGAAGGACAGCACCCCGCCATCTGCCGTGCAGGAGGAGTTCTACCAAGCCCGCAAGAAGCTCGGGGATGAAGCCCGCAACCTGCCGTCCGGCGTGCTCGGCCCCTTCGTCAACGACGAATATTCCGACGTGAGCTTCGCCCTTTATGCGCTCAAGGCCAAGGGCATGCCGATGCGTGAGCTGGTTAGGCAGGCCGAGGCGATCCGCCAGGATCTCCTGCACGTGCCTGGCGTCAAGAAGATCAACATCCTCGGTGAACGCCCCGAACAGATATTCGTCGAGTTTTCCTATGCCAAACTGGCAACCCTCGGCGTGCCGGCACAGGCTATCGTTGCGGCCTTGCAGCGGCAGAACACCGTCACCCCGGCAGGCTCGATCGATACCCGGGGCCCGCAGGTCTTCATGCGGGTCGATGGCGCTTATGACAGTGTCCAGGCGATCGCCGCCACGCCCATCGTGGCTGCGGGGCGGACGCTGAAGCTTTCCGATATCGCCGAGGTTCGCCGCGGCTACGAGGATCCACCCACCTACCTCATCCGGAACCAGGGTGAGCCCACCATCATGCTCGCGGCGGTTATGCAGGAGGGCTGGGATGGTCTCGCGCTCGGCAAGGCGCTGGAGGACAAGGCCGCGGCCATCGCACAGACGCTGCCGCTCGGGATGACGCTCGACAAGGTGACCGATCAGGCCGTCAACATCACCTCGGCGGTCGACGAATTCATGATGAAGTTCGCGATGGCGCTGGGCGTGGTGCTGCTGGTGAGCCTCGCGAGCCTCGGCTGGCGCGTCGGCATCGTCGTGGCGGCCGCCGTCCCCTTAACGCTTGCCGCCGTGTTCCTCATCATGCTGGAAACCGGCCGGTTCTTCGACCGCATCACGCTCGGCGCCCTCATCCTGGCGCTTGGTCTTCTCGTGGACGACGCTATCATCGCCGTCGAGGTGATGGTGGTGAAAATGGAAGAGGGCATGGACCGCATCAGGGCGGCGGCCTATGCATGGAGCCACACTGCGGCGCCGATGCTGTCCGGAACGCTCGTGACGATCGCCGGCTTCCTGCCGGTGGGCTTCGCGCGCTCGACGGCCGGCGAGTACGCCGGCAACATCTTCTGGGTGGTGGGGTTCGCCCTTATCGTCTCCTGGATCGTCGCGGTGGTTTTCACGCCCTATCTTGGCGTCAAGATGCTGCCCGCAATCAAACCGATCGAAGGTGGTCATCACGCGATCTACGACACGCCGAACTATCGGCGCCTGCGAGGGCTCATCGCCTTCGCCGTGCGCCACAAGTTTTTAACCTCCGGCATCGTCGCCATCGCCTTCGCGCTGTCCGCAGCCGGCATGGGCGCCGTCAAACAGCAGTTCTTCCCGACATCCGACCGCCCCGAAGTGCTGGTGGAGGTCCGCCTGCCGGAAGGCGCCAGCATCGAGACGACGGCCGCCACGGTCGAAAAGCTCGAACGCTGGCTGGAGCATCAGCCCGAGGCCAAGATCGTCACGAGCTATGTGGGTCAGGGCGCTCCGCGCTTCTTCTTCGCGATGGCGCCGGAACTGCCCGATCCCGCCTTCGCCAAGATCGTCGTGCTGACCCCGGATGCTGAGGCGCGCGAGGGCTTGAAGCACCGGCTCCGGGAGGCGGTGGCGCAGGGGCTGGCGCCCGAGGCCTATGTGCGTGTCACGCAGCTCGTGTTCGGCCCCTACACGCCGTTCCCGGTCGAGTTCCGGATCATGGGGACTGATCCCGAGAAACTCTACAGCATCTCCGAAAAGGCCCTCGACATCATGCGGGGCGTCCCGGACGTGAGGCAGGCCAATCGCGATTGGGGCAATCGCACACCCGTGCTCCGCTTCATCCCGGATCAGGATCGGCTGAACCTCATCGGCCTCTCCCCGGCGGAGGTGGGCCAGCAGCTCCAGTTCCTCCTTACCGGCATTCCCGTCACGCAGGTCCGCGAGGACATCCGCAATGTCCCCATCATGGCACGCAGCACCGGCGGCGAGCGGCTCGATCCGGCACGTCTGGCGGATTTCTCACTCATGAGCCGGGACGGCCGCTCGATTCCGCTCGGCCAGATCGGCCATTCGGAAGTCCGCCTGGAAGAGCCGGTCCTGAAGCGCCGCGATCGCACGCCCGTCATCACGATCCGCTCGGACATCAACGAGGCCACCCAGCCTCCAGAGGTTTCCAAAGAGATCATGACGGCCCTTCAGCCGCTGATCGCATCCCTTCCGGCCGGCTATCGCATCGAAATGGGCGGATCGATCGAGGAGGCCGCCAAGGCCAACACCGCGCTGGGCAAGGTCTTCCCGGCCATGATCGCCGCCATGCTGATCGTCATCATGCTGCAGGTGCGATCCTTCTCGACGATGGCAATGGTCATGCTGACGGCGCCGCTCGGCCTCGTTGGCGTCGTGCCTATGTTGCTCAGCTTCAACCAGCCCTTCGGATTCAACGCCATTCTGGGCCTGATCGGGCTGGCCGGAATCCTGATGCGCAATACGCTGATCCTGACCGAACAGATCAAGGAGAACCGCGCGGCCGGCCTCGACGATTATCACGCCGTCATCGAGGCCACGGTGCAACGCACGCGGCCCGTGATCCTGACCGCCCTTGCCGCCGTGCTCGCTTTCATTCCCCTCACGCACTCCGTCTTCTGGGGATCGATGGCCTATACGCTGATCGGCGGTACGGCGGCCGGCACGGTGCTGATCCTACTCTTCCTTCCCGCGCTTTACGCCGCGTGGTTCCGGATCAAGCCGGCTGCGGATGAGATCCATGAGGTTTCGGCGGAGGAACCGGAACTGCGCGTTGCAATGGCTGCCGATTTTGGCTCCGTCATGGGGGAAGGAGGTTCACGTTCTCGCCCGCTGACTTTGCATGAACATACCGCATAACGTTTATGCTGCTAAGTTCGGTATGGCGGCCAATACGCTGGGAGTGCAAGAAGGGGCGCACGAACTCAAGGGTTGCGTCGAAGGCCAACTCATCTTCAATACCAAAGCGCAAACAGCTATGCGCAAGAAGAGATGGAAGAGCCCTACCACGTCCGCGATAAAGCTCGAAAGGCCCATATCGGGCACGCCCGCTCGCCAGCCGGATGCGGACCTTGCGGCCTCACCATCCCGCAGCCGGGTTGGGTCATCAGTGACGGTTTAAGCCGCAGATTCAACCAGTCCGCTCTACCTCCAGTAGCCGAACGAACTTTTGCGAGTGCGAAAAAGGGCGCTCGGGGTCGTTGGCAGGCATGTGACTGCTTATCCAATTGTTTTTCCGCGGTTGGATTTTGGAAGTGGCCGTTCACGGCAGGTTTCGCGTGCGCAGCATGGCCAGGCCAAAGGTTTCAAGCCTTTCTGGAAGATGGCCTCTCATTCGCAAAATCGCACCACAGTTCGGTCATCGCGTCGCCAACGCCGCAGCCGATCTTCTGAGCAGCGTCACGAACGCGGCCGAGACGCTCCAGAAAACGCGCCCGCGCGCTTTCGGGAAGAGACAGCGTCCGCCTCAGCGCCTGCTCGAACATGAGCACGAGAGCGGAGTAATAGGCTTCATCTTCCAGGCTGCAATCACGCAGGAAAACGATCGCCTCTTCGCAATAGAAAACCGATAACTCGGCCATGCCTTCTGGATAGCCGATGGCCTTTTTGTAGTCCGCAATCGCCTTTTTCGCCTTTGCCACGGACACCTGCTGGTTCTTGAAAATATCCGGGCAGACAAAGCGCGATATGATCGCCCTATAAGGCTTGAGTGGATCGCCGCCCAAATTGAGCCTTGCATGGAGAAAGGCTTGGTTGTCCTTTTTGGCCGCGTAGAGGTCTTGAATGAGGCCAAGAAGAGCTGTGCGGTCAAAGCTGGAAAGCCCGGCTTTGACGCTGCTCCAGCCGACAGCTGTTTTCTTTTCTCCGGCCATCCACCAATGCTCGAGCGAGTGCTGTCCAGGCGGCGTTCGCGTACATCATCCTGGAATCTCCCCCAAAGTAAATGGAGAGAAACCGTGGATACTGTTCAAAACATGAACGCCGCTGCCGTTCGCAGGCCTTGGAACAAGGGCAAGCTCGTTGGTCCGAAACCGCCCTTGCAGCCCAAGCACGTCTGGGCAATCCGTACCAGGCTGCAGATGCAGCGCAAGGTGCGCGACCTTGCGCTTTTCAACCTCGCCATCGACAGCAAACTGCGCGGCTGCGATGTGGCGGCCCTAAAAGTCGAGGACGTTGCACCCCATGGCTACGCGATGGAGCGCGCCACGGTGCGCCAGAAGAAAACCGGGCGTCCGGTGCGCTTCGAGATCACCGAACAGTCCCGCCAGTCCGTCGACGAATATCTCCGCCTCAGCAAAAGACAACCTGGAAGCTTTCTCTTCGGCGGCCGCCGGGGCAAAGACAAAAGCCTCACCACACGGCAATATGCAAGGCTTGTCTCGAATTGGACCGCGATGATCGGCTTGGACGCGAGCCTATTTGGAACGCACTCCTTGCGGCGCACAAAAGCGACGCTGATCTATCGCAAGACCGGCAACCTCAGAGCGGTCCAGCTTTTACTTGGCCATTCGAAGGTGGAAAGCACCGTGCGCTATCTCGGCATCGAGGTCGACGACGCGCTCGCGATCGCCGAGCAGGTGGATATCTAACCAATGAGATGGAGCGGTTCTCGCTCCATCTTGATGTGCCTCTATCTCTGGATCAGGCCGAAAGCCGACCAAGCGCCCTAAATAACTTTATTAGATCGGAACGGCCGCTATTGGATCTTTTTGCGGGCTACCATGGATTGAGCTTCAGACCGTGAAGTGGGCAAGAACCGGAAATTTAGAAGCTGCGAAAACTCGGCGCACAATCCTTCCGTAATCCACCCAATGCCGACTTCCTCCTTCCGATACCCCCTGAATGCCAGTCTTTGACTACATCGAAAGTGCACATATTGGCATTTTGCGCGGTAACGATGATACGGTAGTTTCCACGACTGGATGTTATGTTTATCGCTTGTCCAACATCTAATTGTTTAAAGATTTTGTTTGTTTTATCTGAGTTTGCATTAACTTCACAATCGTGCAATGCAGAATAAATACGGGAGACACCAAAATAGAACGTTCCGCCACCACCGCGTTGCCCTTCGCCTTCCTTCAGTTGTATTCCTCTAAAATAATTTTGATCCTGTTTGTTAGCATCCGTTCCAGACAAGCGCTTTTCGAGATCGGCGACCTCGGCAAGACTGCGCTTTAATGCCTCGGCACTATCGCGCTCGCGGGTGCGCAAGTTTTGCCAGGCTTCGCTTGGATTGAGCGCTCGTTCTATCCGCTCGCTGAGCGGCTCCTTGCTCATGATCCAAGCCGCAAGGTAACCTGGTGGAATAACAACAGCGGAGACCATGGAAGCTGCGACGATGATACCCAAGAGTAATCCGGAGATAAGCGGCCAAAACGCGGAAACTGCACCGCGTGGTCGTGGTGCCTGCGAATAGGAAGGCGCGGCGGCGTTCTTGGTATCGCCCGATTTGAAAAACCAGTCCCTAACCCGTCCATCAAAAAAAACGTAGAAGGGCACTCCCGTACAAGCCAAGAAGAAAAGTACGGCGGAGGCTTCCCAAGCTCCTGGAACCTCGAAAACAGACAAACAGGGTATAATGGCAAGGGTAATTATAAGTGCAAAAAAGCGCGGGTAGTGCCTCTTGGGCAGGATTAACGATAAGACGTAAGCGGCTCCAACTGCGACGATGAGAATGAATGCGGCCGATGCTAAAACTGCTTTTTCATCCATTTCCGATTTTCCCTCTTGCCCGTTGCTCCACTTCCTCAGCCGGACAGCAGCATTGCGTTCAAGATGACCAAACCGCAGTTCCGTTATCAACCCTCACCAGGCCACGCCGGAAAGGCTACGAAACGGCTATTTGGCGTAATCGGAAAGGGGGCGAGGCTCAAGCTTCTGCCCAACCATTACCACCGTCAAAAAATATCGCACCGGAATTCTGAGACCACGACCAAGTTTTTCAATTATCCTTTTTTGCCCCATATTTTGCAGCGAGCATTGCTTGTTCTTTTTCGTATTGCTCCTGCTCTAATGCTTCTTGTATAGCTTCTTGTTCCTGGCGCTTCAATTCCTCCGCCTCGATTAATGGTTTTGCCTTAGCAATTATCCTGTTCTCGAAAGTTCTCTTTAAATTACCGTAAAGGCGGTCAGTTAGGTAATAGTTTGAGGTGGCCCCGGTTGTTCGGACAGAATTTCCGCTTCGATAAGTGGAACGTCTGCCGGGGTTAAGCCGCCAAGCGGACTGGCGGCAAGCTGTGTGCTCCGTAGTAAGCTTGATCGGGCGTCATGCCGTCAAGGCTGGAGTGCGGGCGGCGGCGATTGTAAAGATCGAGATACCGTCTGATCGAGGCACGTGCGTCCGGAACGCTCCCGTAGGCGTGCAGATAGACCTCCTCGTACTTCACCGTCCGCCAGAGCCGCTCGACGAACACGTTGTCCCGCCAAGCGCCCTTTCCATCCATGCTGATCGCGATCTCATTCTTGCTGAGCACGCCGGTGAAGGCTGCACCCGTGAACTGGCTGCCCTGATCCGTGTTGAAGATCTCCGGCTTCCCGTGCCTGGCGAGTGCCTCCTCCAGCGCCGCGATGCAGAACGAGGCTTCCATCGTGATGGAGACCCGCCACGACAGCACACGCCGCGAGAACCAGTCGAGGACTGCGGCGAGATAGACGAAGCCCTTCGCCATGGGGATATACGTGATGTCCATCGCCCAGACCTGGTTCGGCCGCGCGATCTCCATGCCGCTCAGCAGATAGGGGTAGACCCTGTGCCCCGGCTCCGGCTTCGTCGTGCGCGGACGCCGGTACAGCGCCTCGATCCCCATGCGCCGCATCAGCGTCTTGATATGACGCCGGCCGGCTTTGCTCCCATTGGCAGCCAAAAGACGGCGCAACATCCGCGCTCCCGCGAAGGGGAACTCCAGATGCAGCCGGCCGATCTGGCGCATGAGTTCGAGATCGGCCGCCGGAACCGGGCGCGGCAGGTAATACACCGTGCTGCGCGCAAGGCCTGCAGCTTCGGCCTGTTTCGTGACGCTTAACGCATGACTGCGGTCGATCATCGCTTTGCGTTCAGCAATCCCGCCTTGCTGAGCGCGCCTTCTAAAAAATCGTTCTCCAGCGTCAGTTCGCCGATTTTCGCGTGCAGTGCCTTCACGTCGACGCTGGGGGACGCCGGTGCCGCGCTGCCACCGCCGCCGAAAACGTCCGGGGCACCGCCTTCGAGCTGCGCCTTCCAGGCCGTGATCTGGTTCGGATGAACGTCGAACTGATCCGCCAACTGTGCAATCGTCCGCTCGCCCTTGATCGCCGCCAACGCCACCTTTGCCTTGAAGGCCGGTGAGTGGTTCCGCCGTGGTCTTCTGCTCATTGCCGCTCCTGATTCGCGGGCACCAGCGTGCCCGTTGTCAGGCAGAAATTCCACCTACCGCACCGTCCGAAATTGTGGAGCCACTTCTGTTTTCATAATCATTGCATAAGTCATTAGCCTCTACGTCTTTTTGGTTGATTTCTAACAAGCAATGGTAGGCAGCCCAAACTTCTTGTTTTCTGGCTTCTTTGCGTCTGCGTTCCTCAAGTTCCCACCTGGCGTCTGCTAGCTCTTCCGCTCTCTTTTTCGCGGCTTTTTCCTTCTTGTCCTCATTAAAACCTATTGCAATTCCGATCAGGCTAAGCGAAGCCAACGCAGCAAATAAATGATTTTGTGATAAGGCATAAGTAATAAAATAAACTACAGGTGTAAGAAAAAAGCTGAAGCCGCAGCCAATACAGCCAAAGCTCCCTATTATTATTGATACCACTGTCCAGATAAAAATAACCCACCACACGGGACTGGTCCTTCACACAGAAATGCCAGCAGCTACTTAAGCCTATTCCGTCCGCACCGCGCAGGTTGATATCATTGCTCAGCTCATGAATGCAAGCCGCCGGTAGATGGGGCCGAAATCTCGTGGTTTCCGCTTCTTGCTCCGTGAACATCCGTCGCCGGGCGCGTCGATGCGAATCGGAACACGATTTCCGGTAACAACCCTTCTCTGCCGTTCGGGATTAAAGAAGACTCGGAATTGGCTTGCGGTCAAGGGCGGGATTGTTTGGCGTTTCCGGAGACGGCAGCTAATTGATCCGAAAGCTGCCTTGGTACGCATGGGATCGCGAGAAAACCGGCACAGCCGCTATCGACCCACTTTCACCGTCGATTTGTCACGGGATCCCCATGGTCCCGTTCCGTGCGTCCCCGAAATCACAGGTTGTTTCCTTCGCGCGACACTCTTCGTTTCGCAGATTGCGCCCTCTGCTTCTTGCGTGCCCGGTCGAAGCGTGACAATGCCTTCCGGCAAGCATCTGAGCACGTCTTGCGTGTCGAGCGCTGGCGTTCCATCGGCTTCCGGCACCAAAGGCAGGGAAGCTCTGGCAGCGGCTCGTGGCGGGCGTCTCGAATCTTCTGCGATGAAACGCTGCCCCGCGCTCGAATGGCTTCCGCCCGGCATGGGTCCGAACATTGGCGCGAGGCGCAATGACCAATGAAGGGCTTCTGGCACACCGTGCAACGCTTCCGGCGCAAGAGCTTCACCGGGTGCTGGCCGGGATCGAGGCGCGGCTTGAGGTTCAGCTTCGTTCCCCTTTTTTTATAGTGCGAAGAAATTACGGATTAGCGTGACGGCTAGACTGTTATTGCGCTGTATTAACAGCGGAGCGCGCCCTCTTCTTGCTCTGTTGTTTCAGGTGGAAGCATGCGCGTTTTTGCGTCCGTGTCGCAGTTCTTTCTCAGTAATAACTGCGAGCGGGGCAGAAGCCTTTTGCTTGGCTCGCCAGCGCTGATAACCGGCGCGAGCGGCGGCAAGAGATCGGGCTTTTCCTTCCGGCGTCTTCGGTCCGGTCGAAGCACCGCCATGAAACCGGCATCGGCCGCCTTTGCCCAAGCCTCTTGCTTGGCAGGGAGCCCCTTTACGCGTCTTCGCATTGCATCGCGTCAGAGTATCGGCTTTTATCTTGGCTTCCTGCCAGGTCTTGCAAATGCCTTCCCGCATCAAGTTCCGGGCTTGGTCAGTGATCGCCTCGCGCAATTCCCGTCTCATGTGAACCTCATCCCCCGTATGCGCACACATGCGCGCGTAGTGGTTACGAAATTACGCTTTACCGTGACGCGTTCCCTTGTTGGGACCGTCATCGGAGCATCCCGCGGGCACACAGCGAGTTCATCCAGGCGGCGGCAAAATCGTGATCGGCCTCATTGATTTGGCGGCGAAGGTTCAGGTGCGTGTGCCATCGCTGCCATTTTGGCTTTGGCGGTATCGGGCGCGGCCAACGCGAAACATCGATGCCGGCCCGCTTCTGAAGCTTGTGCAGCTTTTCGTTCTTCCGCCAAAGCGGCGTGAGGTTCTCGACGCGATATGCTAGCCCTTGGCACTTTCTGCAGGCGAGATGCGGCGCTGCGTAAAGGATCATGGTGCCAGCATCGCAACAAGGACAGACAAAGTAAGCACGCATCCCGCCAAGGTTCGCCGCTCGCCACAGAATGTGGATGTTCTCGGCGGGTGCGGTGCCAACGCGAATAACGGCGATATCTTCGGCCGGCGTTATTCCGGCATCACGAAGCGCGCGAACGTGGACATGCGGGGTTTGCTCGACGAGAGGCTTGCGTTGCTTTTTCATCCGGAAAACCCAAAAGTTTTGGTTAACGTCTCGCCTGCCGCTTTTGCAGTTCCCTAATTCTCGCTGAGATTGGCGGGAAAGTCCGCAGATCGTTTGCGGCTCGGTCGATATCGTAAGTCCCCTTCTTGAGACGGTAGTGCGCGGCGATCACGTTAGGTAGCTGCTTCGTGTCGCCATTGCAGGCGGCGAGATCGATGCCGCAATGATCAACCAGGGCGATGAAGCCATCAGCGTCTTTGTCCTCGAAGAATATGCTCAGGATCATACCCCGCTGCATTTCGGCTGAGGTCTCGGGCGGCTTCGATGAAGCGTTCACCTTCTTCTCAGCGCCGCTGTTACCAGCGGAGGCCTTCGCTGTTTTTGCGGTCGATATTTTTTGATTTTTTGTCAGTTTGGCTCGTTCCATATCAGCGTGCTCCTTTTGCCTTCAGCGCCTCGCGCATGCCGCTTGCTGTTGGTGCGCGGGCGTTCAGTCAAGATTGGCAAGCTGTCGTTGGCCGCGCGCGCAAGGCCATCGTTCAGCGTGTTCAAAACATCTTTCCAGGTGTTGTCCGCGGTGAGCCCGTTCATCTCGCATGCGGACTTAACGGCGCTTTCGAGGTCCTCGGCCCGCAAGATGCCGTGCCAAACCCAACGCCCAAGCAGGCAGCCGATACGGAAAACAGCGTCGTTGCGGCCCGGTTTGCTCATGCCCGCAAGGTCCGCGCACTCGCTTTTGAGTGCGGCCCAGGCAAAGCCCTCATACCGCTTGCGCTCCCCTGCGGGGATTCCGGCAGCCAGCTTCTTCGGTGTGACCGCAAGTGCCGCTTCGGCTTTCTTCGGTTCCATGAGAGGCGCGAGCGCACGTTCGAGTTCATCCAGCCATTCGGATTTGAACGCTGGCAACTCCGAGGGATGCCTGATTTCCTCAAGGCTGCCGGATACCCAGCGATAAGGTTTGCCGGTGTCCGGGTGTACCGTCGGCGGACAAACTGTTTGGCTGCCAACGCTCAGGATCTCGACAAGGGGCCGGCGCTTAGCTTTGCCAGTCGCCTGGTCGATGACTGCCCTCTCAACGAACTTTCGGGCCGGAATACCTACGCCGCAAAAGAAACCTGTGCCACCTTTCCGGCCTACCTTCACCGGTGCGTGCGCCGGGCCGAATATCTCACGGGTGATCGCATAAACTCGCGGATCGTCCACGTCGGCCGCAACCAGGCCGTTGAAGCCGCACGCGAGCCCGAGGCCGGCGTCCGGATCCGATCCGGGCAATCCTTGCTATCTCGGCTGGCGTCATCGCCCGTTCGCAGTAGCGGGACCACGCCTGCATCGGAACGCCCGGATGGCCGGGGCCACCATAGCCTGGGATTTTCTTCCCGGCCAATATTGGCAAGGGTGAGAAGCCACGGGAGGCGTAGTCTTGAGCGTGCTCGGCAAAGGGGCGGCGGCTCATAGCTCCCCCTCGCTTTCTTGAGTGAGGCGAGGGTGCAGCCACCACAAGATGGCTTCGGTACAATTTGCGCGCCGCCGTGGCTGTCGCAGCACCGCACCGGATCGTGTCCGGATGGCGCACACCTTCTGATCGACCATGTCGACCGTGTAGGCGTGCGCGCCCCAGGCTAGGAACAGCACAAGCCCCCAGCAATCGACACGCATTTTCGGTGCATCGCCTGCGTGAATGGCGAATAGGGCCATCGCATCCCAACCGTTCATAACCGCGGTCACAGCGTCCGGGCTGTCGAGGAAGCGGAGGCTCACTTCTTTCAGAATTACAAAGTCCGGCCGCCCGGCTGGAGCGCCCGCAATGGCCGCCCGCCATGCGGTAACGGCCGACAGTGCCGTGTCCGCATTTTGTTCTCGTGCTCGCGGCTTTTCGGTGGGGCAGGTGGAGCAGGTGGGGCGCCATTGAATTAGCGCACGTTTTTCTGCCCCACCTTCGAATTTGGCGCGTGGGGCAAGTGGGGCACCCGCCTTTTCTATTGTGCCTGCGCGATTGGGCCTTGCTGGTGATAAAGGTGGCTGCGATGCGAGGAACGAGCGGAGTGCGCCTAACGGGGTGTTCATTCGCCGTCCCCCACCGCTATCGTGATCAAATAGACCCGCTGGTTTCCAATACCCGGAAGCCGCTCTTTGCGAGTTCGCTTGCCGTCGCTGTCCCGCTTTAGAAGACCGCGCCCGTGCAGCACATCCGCCGCATATTCGTGATCGATGCCGCTCTTGCCGCAAATGTCATTCTGGAAAGCGGCTCTGAACACGTAGAAGGTGCGGGTAGTGGTGGTGCCTTCCTTCGTGTCGCGAAAGAAGCCCGCGCAATCGTGGATCGTATCGTCCGGCCTCTCCCAGCACCGGAAGCGCGAGCCATATCGCGAGACGAAGCCCGTAACGGCCTCAACAGCGTCGTTTTCCTCTTTCTGCCAAGCTCCGCCGCGGGACCGCAGCCAATCCTCAAAACAGTCCAGCGCTGCGTTGTAGGCTGTCAGTTCCGGCCAAGGAACAACCCGAAAAGAGATCGCCATTTCGCCTGCACATGCGGCCAGGGCGAAACGGCGGGCCACGCGGCGCACTTGACTGTCCGCGCCTTCAGGGCAGAACTTTGAGACGATATTTCCAATCGTCTCGCGGATTTCTACCGCGATGTCCGGAACGAGCTTCACTAGCTCGGCAAGAAAGGCGCGTGCGGCGTGCCCGTAATGGCGCTGAGTGCCATCGCGCAGGGCGTCCGCAAAATCGCTGGCGCGGTTGAAACCGTGGAGTTCCTCGAATAGGCCCATTTCGTGGCCGGCTTCGGCGGGAATGTCGATAACGCGGACTTCCTGCCCGGCTGTCGCCTTGCGCCCGTCTTCGGCAACCTTCGATGCCAAGCTGATTTCGCCGGTCGAGAGGAACGACGCGCGCCATTCATGGCTCTGGCGGAGTTCCCCGGCCTTGTTTGAACGCGCCTTTCCTTGCCCGTTGCTCAGCATGTAAGCCGTGCGGAATGCCGCGCGAGGCTCGACTTCGGCGATCTCATCGAGCGGCAGAAGCGTGTCGTTGTGAATGAGCGCCAATCCTTCGAGCGCGTTATCAGTTGTGCGCCATGAGCGAACGAAACCGTTGACGCCGCCGCCACCCCACACAGAACCGGCAACGTGAAGCGCCGTTGATTTGCCGGTTGACGATAGCCCGCGGAAATGAAATCCACCGCCATCGAGCCGGGCAAGCTTCAAGAGCGGCCCGGCGAAGGCCGCAGAAATTGCAAAGACTAGGCGGCTATTGCCAAGTGCACGCGCTGCCACTTCGGCCTTCCAGCCATCGAAGGTGCCGGCGACCCGGTAATGATGATTGATTGCGTAGGGCGGCTGAAAAACCACATCGCGGTCTTCCGGCTGTCCGATGATTTCATCGGGCAGCACGAAAGAATTCTCATGCCATCCGACGTTCGGAACGCACTGCGCCCGCCTTTCAGCGGTCACGCACATAATCAGCCGCTTCAGCTCGATCACGTCCTTGCCGACCGGAACGAAGCGAAGGCCATGATCGATCAGCGCGCGCATCAGGTCTTCGCCGCCGACAAGGGAGGAGCGAGCTAACGCGAGCTGATGCCATCGTCCGGTTTCACTTAGAATGCGAACGAGAACCCCTGGCGCCTTACCGTCCGCGTTCTCAGTCGATGCCAGGAATTCTATGGGTGAGCAGAGAAAGCCCCAAACAGGGCTGCCATCTTCTCCGGCGCTCACAATACGCTGGATTGAGCCGTCCCGCGCGTAACGGAAGCCGTACGGCAGAGGGGTCTTGCTAACCTTGAAGTCCGTTTCTTGCTCCCCGGCGACCGTGACCGGAGCGCGCCTAAGCGGTATCGTTTTTCCCATGATGCGGGTCTCCATCGATAGCGGAGATGGGGAAAATGGGCTTGCAGCCAGAGCCGGATGTTTCTATAAATAGAAACTGCATTGTTTCGATTCTGGATGCAAAAGCCGCATTCTCAGAATCTCCAAGTTTGTGAATAGCCAAGCGCGCCAACGCTGACCTCTGATGCAAACAAGGACGCAACAAGCGATCCGCCAACTCTTTGGCGTTCCAGGGCTTTACGCCACAAAGCAACACACGCACGCGAATGGAAGCGCCTGGCCAGAAAGCCGGGCGCTTCTGCTGTCTGGCGCGCTAGCGACGAATTCGATCCCGGCAGCCGCCCCACTTTGCCCCACCTCTATTCCCTTGGGGGTGGGGCAAACTAAAACCTTGATTACTCAGTGCCTTAGCTGAACGGCCCCATGTGCCCCACCCGCCCCACTTTGTTTTGATGATGTTTCGTGCGAGATGCGCCTGAGGAGACTTGTATTGACCCCGCCGCCGCAGGCAAGCGTTTTCAAATTCTGAAAATTCGCTATAGGTTTCTATAGCGCCAATTCTCTGCGTTTTCAGGCGTAACATGTTGGTTTGTAGGGGAAAGTTGACTTCAACCCCCTCCACCATT
>CAWCTL010000004.1:0-88497 GCA_963798575.1 uncultured Alphaproteobacteria bacterium
GATAGAAAATGCGCCTGTGTCAGCATGAACAGCCATGTCATCGTCTGGGATCTCGAGACCGTACCTGACCTGCCAGGCTTCGCGGCAGCGAACGGCCTTCGCGGTAAAACGGACGAGGAAATTCTCGAGGCAATTGGCGATAAGTTCCCAAAGCACATCTACCACTCGATCGTCTGCATTGGCGCGCTGGTCGCGCATCGCGAGCAGGGGGGATGGGTCGTGGATGCGCTTGGCGCTCCGCATATTGGCGAGCGCACCGAAAAGCAGCTCGTCACGGCTTTTGTCGACAGGATCGCCGAGCTCTCTCCGCAGCTCGTTACCTTCAACGGCAACAGTTTCGACCTACCGGTTCTCCGCTACCGGGCGATGATCAACGAGGTCGCGGCGCCCGGGCTGTCGGCCCGGCCGTACTTCAACCGGTACAGCGAGGATGCGCTCGATCTGTGCGACGTGCTGTCGTCCTTCAACGCTCAGGGCAGAGCAACACTGCACGAAATCTGCAAGGTCATGGGATTGCCGGGCAAACCGGACGGCATCGATGGTAGCGAGGTGCATCGTTATTTCTGCGAAGGGCGGATCAAGGACATCGCCGATTATTGCGAGACAGACATCCTCAATACGTACCGGGTCTTGTTGCGCTATGAACTTTTTCGCGGCCGGCGCAGCCCTGGCGATTATGCGGCCAGCGAGAACAGCCTCGCGGAGTTCCTCAAAGGAAAGGCCGACACCAAGCCTCATTTGATTGGCATGATCGGTTAGCGACAGTGCTTGATGATCGTCTTGCCGTTTGTTTTATAGTTCTGTCTTTATGAACAAGGCTTGTATGATATGGATCGCTTGCCTTATGATCCGAAAAATCTCCGCGAGCTGGTGGAAGCCGATTTGCGCCGGGCCGCGCGGCTCATTATCAAGATCCAGGACGAGATCGACCCCCAAATCCGCATCGCAACCCCGGAGGGCGATTACTGGATCGCCGTGACGCTTCCGACCGATCCTTATGGCCGCAAGGTGATCTTCCGCAATCTGTCGTTGTTCCTGGCGTGGAAACAGGCGCTCGGGTTCACGCTTGCGAGCGAGCTTTACGATCCCGACAGCGTCTATTGCGCGGGGGTATTCCCTAAGGAGCGCTTCGCCTGCCGGTGAGGGATGTCGAATTTGAGACCAGCGGTGAGTATGCGGAAATGTGTCTCGCTTTGACCTTGGAGTTACCGAAATCCGTCCAGGAGGTGTCTAGGGCGGCTCGGGAATTTCTTTGGGGCATCGCGCATGCGGTGGCCGGTCGCGGAGCCAGGTACTTCTGTGAGGGACAGGCTATACGACGCGATACCATTAGTTTATGTTGTGATCCTAAGACGCGGTTTGGTGAGGCCTTTCTGGGTTGAGATTCAACATGCTGGTCAAGCACCTTGCTTGCGAACCATTCGTCAATGCGAGCGAAGAAATAGCATTTCTGGCTGTGCGCAAGTATCTTTCTGGTCTTGAATGCGGGCGCCGCGCTATTGTTATTACAAACTTAGCGAATGCAATTGGAAATACCGGGCAACCAGATGAAGTAGACATGATCGTCCTCGCCACTGGTGAGGTACTCGTGATAGAAATTAAACATTGGGATCAAGAAAAAATTAAGAAAAGCCTTTGGGATGTAGAAGACGCTGCTGATTTGATAACAAAAAAAACGAAGCGGGTTGCTGGGCAACTGCGTAAACTTAAAGCTGATTTAGGCTTTGTTTTTCCTGCGATGATATTTACGGGGGAACGCGGCTCGCTCGCGCAGAACAAGCAGATGCGTACGGTCCGCGGCGTTCGTGTCGTCGGCCTCGGAGATTTAAGCCTCCTTTTCTCTGGTGTCGAAACCTTGGTCATGACAGACCAGGAGATCGAGCGTCTTGCACAGACACTCGCTCCGCGGGCCTCCGCTGCTCATGCTGGCGGTTTGAAGCGTATCGGCAGCATCACAGATCTGAAGCGGCTTACACGCGAAGAGGAGCGCTTTTCTCGCGTCTATTCCGGGCGTGACGCTAGCAGTGGCGATTGCGTTAATGTTCATCTTTTTGATCTTTCTGCTACCAGCGAGTCCAATGCGGAGAGAAAGGCACGACGGGAATTCGAAGTTGTCCAGAAGCTTCAGAAGTCGCCTTACCTACCGAAGCTAGTAGATAGTTTTCAGCCGGTCCCGAATTATCCAGGTGAACTATTTTTCTTTACTCTTGCGGACGCTAGCGCGCCATCCCTTAAGACCGTCGCAAAGGATGAAGAATGGTGCCGATCGCAGGGTGCGGCATTCTGCGTGGCTGCTCTTCGGGCGCTTAGCGAGCTTCACGCTCCGTGCGATCCCGAAATGACACCGGTTGTGCACCGTGGTCTTAGTCCGGATTCCATCCAGGTTCGAAGGGATAACACACCGCTTTTTTCTGGATGGCGGTGGGCGCGATTGCCCGGCGCGCAAACGATCATAGGGCCAACCGACTCTCGGCATAGTTCAGATCCATATGCGGCGCCGGAGGTGAGGAAGAACGGTCTCTCTTTTGCCGACGCCCGATCTGATGTTTACAGCCTTAGCAAGGCTCTCCTTGATGTATTGCCCCCTACGGAAGAGAACGCTCTCTTCCGTGGCGCGTTGCAAGAGGGGATCGAAGAAGATCCGCAAAAGCGACCGAGTGCCGAGTTGATTGCCAGCACGCTGGCTTCGCTTTCAACTCAACCTGATAGCGCGTTAACATCGACAAGCACCGGCGAGCCAAGCATTCCTAAGCCGTGCCGGTGGGACGAGGGTACACCCATCGAATGGGAAGGAGGGCATTATAAAGTCGTGTCGGAGCTTGGTACAGGTGCGACGGGGCGCACGTACAAGCTCGAGCAGATCGATCCGAATTGCGATGCATCACTTGGAACTTTCGTTGGCAAGGTCGTAACCAACCCCGAGGTTGGTAAAGTTGCGCTCAACGCTTTTCGAAAGATCCGATCGATCGCTGATCACCCAAGCCTATCCGGGATATTTCACTGTGCTCCTGAGTGGTCGGCGGATCAACTTGTCGCTCTTCTTAAATGGCGAAAGGGAGAACCCCTTTCAGCTTGGACGGGAGACTTGCTTCCTCTCCTAGCGGAAGAAGTAATTGGTACCGGGGCAGGGGCAGAGGAGCTTCTTCTCCGATGGGCGGGAGATTTGTGCGCCGCGCTTGACGTGCTTCATGCTCAAGGATGGGTGCACGGGGATATTAGCCCTTCTAATATCCTCGTCGACGGTGCATCAGTTTGTCTTATCGACTTTGATCTCGCCTGCGGAGTTGGCGAAAGACCTAACAGCCCGGGCACCGTAACATACGTCTCTCCGTCGCGCCGAAACAGAGAGCCGGCGCAAACCAGTGACGATGTCTTCTCTTTAGGCGCTAGCCTCTTCTTCGCGCTGACGGGCCGCGCACCTTTTGTGTTTGATGGGGGGCTTCGACGCGATGATGCAGGCCTTGCTTGGCGTGATGATGAACGCGAGCTTTATCCAGTTCTTTCCGCTTTTCTCGATCGCGCGACGTCACCCGAAGCAAGCCATCGATTTAAAAATGCGGGAGAAGCCATAGAGTTTCTCAAATTTTCGATGAACCTCCCCCGGGTCGCAAATTCGGTGCTGGAGGCATCCCCCAATCTGCCGGTATCTAGACAGCTTCGGCCGAACACCATCGCGCGCGTCAAAGACATTCTTAGCGTCTATCCGGGGTCCCGTTTCGGGAACGCTGAGACAAGAGGGCTCGATACTTTATTTGCGGCGGATACCTTCGTTCGGACAGGATTGGAAGAAGCGCTTTTGAACGGTATCAAAGCGGGTCAATTATCCCTCGTGATCCTTTGCGGGAACGCCGGTGATGGAAAGACGGCATTGCTTCAGCATCTTGCGAAGAAGCTCGCGAAGATTGAGCTACGATCAGATAAGCGCTTGGCCAATTTCACCGCGAGCGGTCGGAGGATCGTCATAAATCTCGACGGTGCCGCATCATGGGGTGGCCGCTCGGCTGATGATCTAATGGACGAGATTTTTGCTCCGTTCCAGGACGGCTTGCCCTCCGAAAAAGTTACCCACCTAGTTGCTGTAAATGATGGCCGACTCATGGAGTGGGCGGAGTTGTCCGAAAATCGGAATGGAGAAACCTGGCTTACCAAACAGATCATCGAAGCGTTGTCCGACGTGGGTGCTGAACTTGACAGCCATATTAGTCTAGTTGAGTTGAACGATCGCTCGCTTGTCGGTGGCTTTGACGCTTCCAACCGCGAGATTTCAACGCGGTTTGTCAACGAATTAATTGAGCGCCTTGTTGGCGGAAGCGAGGCCCCAGAGCTTTGGAAGCCATGCCAGAGCTGTTCTGCCAACGCACGGTGTTCGATACGGGCTTCAGCCGAAATGATGGGAGCCAGCATGGATTTGAACACTCTTGCTGCTGGTGCTCTTCTACGTGACCGGCTGTTCGATGCGCTCCAAGCTGTTCATCAACGTGATGAGATTTATATTACCGCTCGTGAGCTAAAGGCGGCACTAAGCTATATTCTCTTCGGCATTTACGCGTGCGAGGATCTCCATCGCGATCCAAGCATTCCGCCTCATGACCCATCGGACTTTGCATTCAATCCGAACTCGCCCCTTAGACAGGGGGAGCTACTGCGCGAACTGGCTCGGCTGGATCCGGCGCTGGAAGCAAATTCACGCATTGATCGATATCTGACTTCGCCAGGCGCTCCCTCTGCCCAACATGGAGCTCCTCGCTACCCAGAGCTGTCGCTGCGTCAGGCTCGACGAAGGGCCTATTTCACCTGGACTAACGATCAAATCGAGGCGGTCGGCGGCGTAAAAGGTGGGCTTAGCCTCGCGCAGGGGCGGCATTTTGCCGATTTCCGAAACTTTCCTTTGCTTCCAGAGGGGGACCGCGAGACGCTGCGCGATCAGGTTTGCCGTGGTCTTTCTCGTTTGGAAGCCTTGCCCGACGCAGCGTTTCAAGATACGCGGGTTGCACCGGTCCTGACGGTACCCCGTACTCCTACGGAAACAGGATTTTGGGTTCGTAAGCCATTCTCACGATTTAGGTTGGAAGCCGAGCAGTTTATTGAACACCGCGGGCTGGAAACATTGCATAGGCATCTGGTACTTACGTATCGCTCGCCAGATGGCTGGACGGAACAACTAAGGATCTCGCTGCCACTTTTTGGACTTTTGCGGGATCTCACCGATGGCGTCCAACTTCTGGATACTTTTTCAGATGACGTCTTCGCGAACTTAAGCGTTTTCACGCAGCGTCTTTCGCAAGAGGACGAACGAGCGCTTGTGGCTTGCACACCGACCGACGAAGAGCGCGTCTACTGGATTAACATCGCTCGAAGCAACGCAGAACAAGTCATCGTGCTGCAGCCAGCGGGAGAGGGGGGAGGCTGAGACATGGCTAGCGAGGCCCGAAATATCGTCGAGAGTGTATTGGGTGCTGACACAACGGCAAGAATATGGACTTCAAATTACTTACCTGTCCTTCCTTTCACGCCACAAGGATTTTCCGTGGGTGCTGTTTTGCCGATGCTTCTGTACCTCTTTCGGTGGGGCCATCGCCGCGGCAAGGGTAAGTTTGAAGAAACCTTCCGATCGGAGCGGGGTAAGCCGACGGTTCGCAGTGTCGCCGAGATCCTTGCAAAAGATTTGCGATTTTCTGGTTTTGAAAACGAGTTGGGGAAGGCGATCCTCGGGGATTTACTCCTGACTGGCGTCCTGGAAAACGCGCGGCACTCGGAAGGGCATGATGAGCAGGTGCAACGCTGCTATGCAGCGCACTATTTCGCTTCATGGATCGATCTTCCGAAAACCGCTGCTAACCTTCGCGGCGTTCCAGAAGCAATTGTAGCCATAGTCGCCAACCAGGCCAATGGCGCGACCCTTGGACTCAGTGAGGGCAATAGCTTTTTCCCCGTCGGCTCTCGCGTCGAGAGCAATATTTTCCTTCGTGCTTTTGCTCCAGGCGTAACGGAAGCGCTTAATCGCATGAACCTCGCTGGTGACGGGTTCGATGAAACCGCAGATGTTGGCTTGGATCAACTCCTCGCCATTCGGCTGGCCCAGCGTTGTGGCGAGGCGCCACAGCAGGCGAAAGGAAGAAACGAGCCAGGTCCGATCCAAAACCAGTGGCCGCTTGCGCGACATGCCGCCATGACTTTCCGGGAGGATTTACTTACGTTCTTTAAAGCGTATGGAGCTTGTGGCTCGGTGCCAAGGCATGCCTTGCTGCCGATGCTTGAAACGGCCATTGCAATCGGTATGAGCACAATTCTAACCGCGACAATTGGAATCGTTGAGAGCTGGTCCCATAATGGTCGCGTGCCAGGCATGAAAGAACAGCGCCCTTGGCCGTTGTTTATCGATGCCTCAATGTGGTCCGACCTCCGGTTGAGAGAGTTATCGGAGCAATCCAGCGAGTTGCTTCGTCGGCGATTGTCTAAGCTCCCGGCCGCGTTGATGTACATGCGGCTACTCGATCACTATGTTCGGGTTGAGTTTGATATTGACCGGAAGGACCTGCCACCAACGGCGCCTGATGCCACCGGGTGGCTAGATTTGCTCGGTGCCATTGCGTCTGGCGAACACGAAGAGGGGAGAGACGCCGAGCGATTCTTCCGCAGCAACTGCCGTAAGCTCGTCGATGCCATTAAAGACGATGCAAACGCCGGTCTTCGTGCAGATATCCTCCGTGACGAGAACAGTCGACGGCACGGAGAACGGTTGGCTGAAGCACTGACTCTTGCGTACGAGAGAGTTGCTGGCGGCGATAAGATGTTTCAGTTTCTGTCTTCGGCACTAATGACTGACGAGCCAAACGGCTTAGCCCGGCGCCGCCGGGTGAAGCTTGGCCGTCCGGGTCGGGGAGGGCGGAAGACTGCGGATGTCACCTCGTTCGTTCTGACGAATACAGTATTAGAGTACCTCGTGCACCGACACCTGCGACGCGGCAATGACCCTCGCAAAAGGGAGCATCTTTCCTTTCCGAAGTTTCTTCAGGTTCTCCGCGAACGCTATGGCTTCTTCGTTGACCAAGCCCCGCCAGGCATGTCGGTGCCAAGTGAGCTTCTCGAGCGTAACCGTCGACACTTGGAGCGGCGCTTGCGGGATCTCGCTCTCTTAGTTGGGGTGAACGATGCCGAGCGCATGAAGAAGCTGCGATCGCGGTACGAAAGTACCTATGAGCGCCAGGATAGCCATGGGGAGGCAGCATGATAACTGCCCGCCATGCTGAGCATTTGGCCAACGCTCTTCAGGAGGTCTTAGGCCCTCCAATCAATGGGGCGGTTGCCTTTTTGCGATGCCTGCCATCCGACCTGTTGGATGATTTGATCGACGCCCCCGGCTTTGACATCAAGGGATGGCGTTTGGCGGCAATTGTCGAAAAGTCTGGACCCCGCCGCATCACGGCTGATCAGGCTGTCGAGCAGCGTGAGGATAAAGCCGAAGCTGTATTCTTTTTGATAGATCCTTTGCGGGCAGGGGCGGGTTTGGATGGTATTTACAGCGCAGCACGCGAAATTTCAGAAGCGGAGCTTTTTAGGGCAGCTCAGAAAGAGGTGCGGAGGCACCTTTACGGGCGCCGCAAGACGATCGACAACGTTATCAAGCGCGCGCAGCGTCTTGGTCGGCGCGAAACGCTAACGCCTTGGCAAGTGTTCGATTTTTACGTGACTATCGAGCAAGAAAGGTTCGGGTCTGCCATTACTCGTCTGGGTTTGTGGCCCATCGAGGGAGATGAGGTGCCAACCGAGGATGAGCTGAATATGGCTGCCGCTGTCTCAGATCGGCTGCTGTTTCACCCTGACGCCCAACCGGCACGAGATCGAGTGAACGCGCTCATACTTGGCAATGCCCAGCAAGAAGCTTTCCTGGAGGCGTTTCTTCGGAGGGTCGATAGCTGCAACCCATTTGAGGCAGTGTCGTCTTTGCGAGATAATCGCGATCTTTGGCTGGGGCCTCTTCAGCCCCGGTTTTCGGGACAGGCACTACAGCGCATAGAGCTCACGGCTTGGCGAAAACCGAACGGTGAGCCGCAGCGCTGGTCCGGTCTCATCGGGGGGGATGAAGAGGGGTCCCCGCTGCGCTTGGTTCTCGATAGAGGTCTCAGTGCGCGCGATCAAAAACGCTTGGAGGTGCGCTGGACCACTGAGCCTGAGACGATGCCGACCGGAACGGTCGAATATCGCGTCACGATGCTCGCTGGCGATGAGGAGCTTGCATCCCAGGGCATAGAGCACAAGGAGAAGTCGCCGCAGAAGGCTGTTTTTAGTGTGGATGATTTCGAAGATATAGACGACGGGGCAAAATTCGAAGTTATTGTCCGCGTTGACGCGGTTGGCGCTGATGGGGTTTCTCTAGCCGAAAGTGAAGGGTTTGTCTTAGAGTTTGGGTTAACGGAAGAAATAGTTTCTGTTGCCTCCGGGCAAATCGTGCGGGCAATGGTGGAGGGCGTGATTAGCCGCGGGACTTATGAAGATTTCGCGGATGCTGCTGATAAAGCGCACCTTCAACCTCAAGCAACTCAAGATAAAAAGGGTTACATAAGCTGGCGGGTTGGCGGTGCGCGAGGCGTTCGGGTTATTCGTCCAGTGTTAATCCGAATGTCCGAGGAGTCCTTTTGCACAAATAAGGGTGCACCAGGGCGGTGGCGCCTGAGCGTACGTTCCGATGGGACACCCAACGATAATTTGCAATTCGTCCCCTTCGATCGGAGTAAATGTAATCCCGGCGTTTGGGAAAAGATTGAGGTGGCATCGCGGAAGCTGGCAGAGGACCTCGGCCCGTTTGGCCTTGTCGCGCGAGTCCAAAAGGCTGGCTGGAGCATCGGCGAGAATTATGTGCGTGCGTGGACGGCGGCCATCGAGCAAATATCAGATATGGCGCTACAGGGCACGATCCAAGTTCAGACCCTATCGGGGCGAACACTCGGCTTGATTGTCACGCCGTTACACCCATTGCGGCTTGCTTGGCACGGCCTTTACGATCACGTAGCGGCACAGGCTCGATATGCGCAAGGGATGAGTTCCCACACTGTCTCCCAGATCCTCCGCGCTGTGGATGGTGCTCATGTCCCAGCTCTCTTGCCAGGTACGAAAGAATTGCGTGGTTTTCTTTTCGCGGACACGCTCGGTTTGCATGCAGTCGCGATGACGGTGGATGGGGATGAGGAACCGAAAGCAGCTGTCGCACTCATGGCAGCGGCTCTTGGCGGTGAAGGTATCGCACCCTCGATTGGCGCAGGAAGCTCGTCCGTACTCGCTCGAGAGATCACACACTACCTAGCCTGCCATAGCGGTCCGCGCGGGACGGATCAAACGCTTGAACTTTTAAACTTGCAGGCATGGCGAGCTGGAGACGGGATGACCGTCGCGCGAGCACTTGGCGAAGTTCTCAATGCGTCGCCGGAAGTCGTGGAGACGGAAGAAAAGGCACTCTGTTTTACGCTGGATCTGCACCATCCGAAAACGACATCTTGGGGCTCGGGACGTTTTCTCACGAATGTTGGGCGGAAGCGTCGATCGGGAACGGGTGTTGCGGCAGAAGATAGGTGGATGACTGAGACTGCGCGACGGGACGGTGAGATCATAGTGCCGCGCCTCAGATGGTCTCTAAAGAATGAGAATGCGGTTCTTCGCCCTTCGCATCTGGCCATAGCATTCGATGTTTTCGCGCCATCCCTTGAGGTACGGCCGAAAGAAGAGCTTTCGGCTACCCGCCCGCTTCACGTTCACGGCCTCATCAGCGTAATCGAGCGAAGTATCAAATTGGAGGGCGACCCGGAATGGCTCGCTTATGGACCCCCCGTGCTTGATGGGGCTAAAGCCCCCGACAACCGAAATGCGACTGATCGCTTCCTGCGGCTTTCCAATGCCGTCAGCGAGGCTACAGCCCGTGGGCTTGGGGGAGGTGCTGGGGATTGGCCGGTCGTGGTCACACGATTGCCGATTGATAGCAGAAACTGGATCAATCGGCTGCATGAGCGAAGTGACTGGGTAATCACGATCGACCGTAATTCCTGCATCGAATATTTCGATGCCCCAGGTGACCTACCCGAAATTTACGAACGCTTCGTTATCGATGCTATCCCGGAGCGTGGGGATCTTGGCACCTTCCAGCTTATCACGACGACGAAGAACATTGACGAGGTACGGGACTTGGTCGATGCCGCGCTCGGCGAGATGGGTCTTACGAGCAGCGAACGCAATAGTCGCTTTCTCCTCAATCAGCTGAAGGCGCTTTCTGGACGGCTAGCCATGCGCCTTGCCAATCCAGGTGTCGGAACTGGTGAGTTAATTGCGCTTGCACTAATGCGCGCATGCTGTGCGTCCCGGGACTGCGTTAATCACGGTGCCGAGGCATGGCTCGATCTCAAGCACGGGTTTCTGATCCCTGTGGATGAAATAGCCGACCGTCCGCCCGTTAAGGCCAACGCTACAGACAATGGGAACACGGGTGGCCGGCGCGCCGATTTCATTCATGTGCAGGCGCCGGGCAGTCGCGGAGCGTTGCAGTTCCGCTTCGTTGAAGTCAAACATCGCCTCCATTTGAGAACCGTGCGGCAGCCGGAGCTCCTGCAGCACGTGCGCATGCAGACAAATGAACTTCGCGAACGCTGGCACGCTTACTATTTCGGCCCTTCACTGAAGCCAATTGAGCGTGCCGTACGTGTGTCTCAGCTTGCCCTAATTATGCGTTTTTACGCTGACCGGGCTCTTCGGCATGGTCTTGATCCTCAGGCATACACGCGCTTATCGCGCGAGATCGACGCGCTGGTGTTGAATTGAGATTACAAGCCTGCCGACATTGAGGACGCGGAGATTGGCTACATTTTCTGTCCTGAACACCTCACCGGTTTCCCCGAGCGGCTCTATGTTGCCGGCGGAGGGAATGCAGCTCTCTGGCTGTATGGACCAAATATGTTGCCTGATAGTTTGGCGTCATTCACGGCGGAGCTAAATAGCCCGAGCGCAATTCGCGCGAGTGTGGACGGGGGTTCAGGAAGTGCGCCAAGTCCGGTTGCGGAGAGTGCCTCAGCAACACAGGGTGTTGGCGAGGAAGAATTTATTGAGGGGCCGCAAGCCAATGATGCCGCTGATACAATCAGTGATCGTGTGACGGAGCAGTCGGCCGGCTGAAGGAGCAGCGGACAGATGAGAATTTGGACGTCGACGTACAACTCGGCACAGTGGTTGGCGGTTCGGATCCAGTGAGCTGGCGCGTGTCAATCCGTGGTAATCCCCACTTAATGATAGTTGGGCTGCCCGGTATGGGGAAGACAACCTGCCTGGTAAATATCTGCCGCCAACTGCAGTCAGCAAACATCTCGCCGATTGTTTTTTCCTACCACGAAGATATCGACGAGAAACTTGGGGCTGTGCTTGGGGAGCTCGATTTTGTTGAGTACAATGGGCTCGGATTTAATCCGTTGCGTGTCGATGTTGCTCGACCGACTTCGCATGTTGATGTGGCGGGCACGCTCTGCGACATATTTGCCTCGATATTTCCCGATCTAGGGGATCTCCAACTAGAAGAACTCCGCCAAGCGATTAAGCAGAGCTTTGAGGACGTTGGCTGGGTGGTGGCACTCGACCGACGGGATGGACTACAGCCACCTCCTTTCCGCGCATTTTTCGATATTCTTTGCGCCAAGACAAAGCCGAGCGCCGGCTTGCTCGCGCGTCTGCGGGAGCTCGCAGACTACGGATTCTTCGAAGCGACGGGCGATCGGGCAAGTCTACTTTTCCAGCGCCGCCCCACAATCGTACGAATTCACTCCACGCAGAATGAGATGCTGCAAAACGCATTCGCTTCTTTCGTGTTCTATAGTCTATACAAAGATATGTTTCGGCGCGGCTTGCAGCGCGGCATCACTCACGCCATCGTCTTTGACGAGGCTCACAGGGCCGCTCGTCTGAAGCTGATTCCGCAATTCGCAAAGGAGTGCCGTAAATTCGGTCTTTCCCTTGTCCTAGCTTCGCAGGAGGCGCGAGATTTCGCCCCGGCACTCTTTTCTGCCATAAGTAATTATCTGGTTCTGCGGGTTACCGAACCAGACGCGCGGACTCTTGCAAGGATGACAGCAGCGACAGCTGACGAGAAGCGTGTGGCTGATCAGATGAAGACCTTACCACGCTACCGCGCGGTTTTCTTGGCGGAGGGCAAGTTGAAACCTTCAACAATCGCGCTCGACGGTTAGGCAGTACAGACAGCTTCACCCGAGGTGAAGGTCCTTTTGGCGACTTACGGTGCATCCGTCTTCACTTTTCAATCTGCTGAAAATGAGTTCTATCCGCAAGTGACTTCGATCGAATGGGAGTGCCCACCGCGTAGGGTCGTTGCCGTTAGTCTGTGTTCGTCACTCATTAACCGGGTCTTCGGAAGCGCCTTCTTGGGACTGTAGCGCCGTTGTGCTGAACGGCATGCGTGGTGGCGCGGTGCGCCACATCAGATTGACTTCTTCCGGCGTGAGCCCGTAGGCCCGATTAACGAGGTCGGATAGCGCGTGTTCCAGCTTGAGAATTTTGGCGCGGGCTTGCCGTGCGGGCTCGATTGTCGCCGCGTGCTCGCGCTTTAATTCGGCGATATCAGCCGCAGTGAGCTTGTTTCTTTTTGGAACGGCCTCACGAATGGCTGTTACGAAGGCGTCGGCACTAAGAGCGGTCACGGTTGATGACGTTCCCCTGAGTTTCTCAATGCCAAACGAATGGTGCAGCCAGTCTAGAATTTTGATGGCCGCAGATTGCTGGTCTGAGGTCATGTCGATCAACAACGCTACTTGGCCTCTTGCCTCTTGGAGAGCGACTTCGGTAAAGGATGCTATTGGCAGGTGTTCCATCTTGAAGCCCATTGGAGAAAGGGCTTCATCTTTCATGTGGGGGAGAAAACGCCAATTAAACCACCACATGAGCGGCGAATTCAAAATGGCGAGCAATGACATTTCATCACGTGCCAGGATGAAGGTCTTGTTGTTGCTGAAGAGACCTTTGCTATCGAAAGCGTAAGCCGGGTGAAATTGAATTTCCTGATAGACAATTTTTGGCTTACTAAAGTGCTCCCAATAGTCGACGGCATCCTGAATCTCGTACCATGCATAGGAGCCTTCCTTGCGCCCCTGCCATTTCTGACCGAGAACTTCAGGGTTCCAATCATTCGGTTTCGGTTCGAGTTCCTTTCGGAATCTTGCTAGGTGACGTTTGACGCTCGGGTATGCGTCGATATCGATGCCTCGTCGCGCGAATATCATCCACAAGTTCTGCCACGAAGCTTTCCAGCGATTGACATCCTGGCCGCGGAGATAAGGCAAAATGATTTCGGTGGCCTTAGGATCTTCGTCAATGAGGTTATCGCGGGTTGCTGTATCAATGAGGAAGGCTTCGTTGAAGCCGGTCAGCACACCGCGATAAGGTTTGACGCGTGCGTATTCGGTCAATGGGGTGCCAGCGCGCCTTATTTTGTCGAGAAGGGCGACGACCTCTGGTGGCTCGAGGGTCCAGCTCTCTTTCGTGAAATGCGCACGCGGTAATGGATAGGTTGCCTTGGCGACGGCTTCATCGAGCGCTTTCTCCGGAACATCGTCGCGAGGGATGACGCAGACCTGCGTATCAGTCGGTGCAGCCCCCGGGATGGGTTTGCGCACGACAATCACCGAAGGAAACACATCGGCATCAGGGAAGAACTTTTTGGCGTGACCGAAGTCGGCCACGAACTCAACCCACGCTTTGGCGGCGAACATGCCGCGGAGGCCCTCAGCATAGCCGGCGCGCATCCATTTGTTGGTAACGACGTAGGAGAGACGCCCCCCGGGCCTCAGCAACTTCAAGCCCTGGTCGTAGAAGTAGACATAGAGGTCGGCGGCGCCGTCGTAGATGGCGGGGTAGGCTCTTTTCAAATGAGGCTTGTAGGGGCGGATCAGCTCTTGCCGCACATAGGGTGGGTTGCCCAAGACGGCGTGGAATCCCCCTTTAAGTTCGGTGTCTCCCCACTGTGTCCAAACACCTGGATAGGCGACCTGCCAGTTTTGAAACCGCTCTTTTCGCACGAGCTCGCGCGCCGTGTTTAATATTCCTGCGAAGTGCACAGCGTTAGCACGCATGGGTGCGCTGACCTGGTCAAGGACATCTTTCGGTTGAAAATGCCCGTCTCCGCGGTCGGTTGGACCAAGCGTGAAACGCCCTCGCGCGATCTCGAAGGGGTCGCCGAACTGACCGTCGAGCCAGGATCGAACGGCTGTGTCATCCTGCTTGTCCAGGGTAAGCCAATCGAGGGCGTAAAGTATCTTGATGAAGCTGTTGAGCGGCCGAGTTTCCTGTTCGATCCCGTCAAACAGTGTCTTGGATTGATGCACCTCGGCAATGTCGATGTCGTTCACGCGCTCGAGTTTTTGCATGGCGAGCGCCTGTGCCATAGCTTTTTGCATTGGCTCGTTGATGAGGAGCTGGCCGCCCCACTTCGTGAGACGATCTATAGTCTCCCGGACCCAGAATCGAAACAGCGAGTTGCCGCAGCGCAGATGGTGATCAAGGAAGGAAAGCGGCGCGCCGACTGTAAAAGTGTGCAGCCACAGAGCAACTTTGGCCAGTTCCACGGCCATGGGGTTTTTGTCGACGCCATAAATGCAGCGTTTAAGGATCGTGCGGCGAACGATGTGACGGTCATCAAGGTGTTCGATGACGAAAGGCCATTTGTGGATCGTTGCCTGGCGAATGATGTCGGTGCGAGTTTGTTCGATGCTGGCGAGGACTGGTGAGCGGTATGGTTTTTCCGACCAATCGACGATGAGCTCCGCCTCGGCAATGGCAGCGAGTGTCTTGTCGGCAAGCCAGTCAACCAGATTGACGAGGAAATGCCCTGAACCCATCGATGGATCGCAAATCTTGAGTTCCAGTATGGCGAGAGCGGGGTCGAGTTCCTGGAGAAGAGCGAGGCGCGTCTCGTCTGGACGCTTATCATTTGCGAGCTTCGCAGCTTCCGAGCGGAAGGCTTCTCGTCGTTCCTCAACGAAGGGACCGACGGCTTTTTCGATGATGAGCGAGACAAGGCTGTCAGGTGTGTAGTAGCTGCCTGATTTTGTGACGAGCCGTGTCGTCGGCATCGACGAGGACGGTATCGTTCTCGCTGTCGTAACGTAGCTCATATTCGAGGGTGCGTTCATAGATAGTGCCAAGCTGCTGCACTGTCAGGTCGCGATAGTTGATGTATCGAGGATTGGTGCCGTCCTCTAGCCGATGGGAAAGCTTAAAGACGAGATCAGCCATGATGGCGTCGGGAAGCTGGACGCGATCAAGCACCGGAGCGCTGTCCTTGGCAAAGAGACCGCCGTTGTAGGGCGGAATGCCTAGCGTGTCATCGCCTTCGGCGATGGCATTGAAGACCGCAGCGAGTTTTGGCCAGTAGGTCGCAATCGTCGGTGAAAATGTCTGCTTTATCGCGATCCGGTCGGCGACGTCTGTTCGCATCGCCGTTAGCGAATAGGTTTTGTAGGGCTCCTGACTCTTGGGCAGTAGGTCGCGGTCTTCCGCGTAAACGACAAAAAGGAGCCGGTAGAGAAGCACAAGCGCGCTCTCGCGTATATTTTCGAGGTATTTGCTGTCGATCGCTGTCGGCCTCGCTTTGTCATGGCGATGCAGAGCAGCGACAAGGCTTGGATAAATCTCGCGGAATACCAGGCGCGAGAGATCCCGCGTGACCCTTGCTTCCCAGAGTTTTCCTTCGTCACGCGCAACGTCGTGAAACGTTTGCGGGCCGTCGAAAGGAAGGAAGGCCTGTTTGCGGAACAGGAGGATGAACAGGCGCAAGCAATGGTCAGGGGTTATACGTTCATCGGTGCGATCGACGAGATCAAGCTCGTGTCCTGGTAATTCAAGCGTTTTTGCGAGGTCGAGTTCGAAGAAGTCTTCGGAGACTGACAACGCTCCCTGAAGATACAGGTCGCGACTTCTCGCCGTTAGTCAGGATGCCGAGCCGGACCTTGCCGGAGGTCTGCACGTCGACCCGGCTCAAATATTGTAACATTTGCGTTGAGGGAACGCCGTCCTCTCCGGGATCGCGTTTGTCAGCTCGGTCAAGGGCCCTGTTCCAGCGCTTGGCCTCGGTTATCGCCAAGCCGTAGTGGTAGCGCTTCCAGTTGTCTTTTTCGGCGACGGCGCGGTTGCGGGAAGGGGTGTCGGCAAAGAGGAGGGCATCAGGAACTTGTTTGCGTCCCTTGGTGGAAAGCGTCTGTTGTACCTCGACGTCGTTCCAGCCCAGGAGCTCGAGCACGGGGTAGATGAAAGATTTCTCAGTCTGGGCTTCGTTGGGCTTACTGATGGCAAGGAGGCTTTGCGCGTGCTTCTGCATCGCTTGCTTGATCGTCCCAACCTCGCTGTCTGAAAGCGTAGCCCAGGGCTCGCTTCGGGTGATGCCCTCGAGCAGGTAGTCGCGCGTGAAAAGATTGCCGGAAATCACGAATTATAATCCTTTTTCCGCGCGAGTATGCCGGTTGAGGACGGCGGAAGAAAGCCCGGGCGCTGCTTTTAGACAATTGGCTCAACCTGCGCCTTGGGTGTCAACGAGCAAGCCGAGAAAAGCAAGGGTGAAGGTGCCGGGTCTCGCGTAAAGAGCCCTGGACTCACATTGTGGGCGTTCTTATTATGTTCTCCTGGCATCCAGTGCTGACCCCGAATACAAGACGCTGCGGCTGATCGATCTTAAGCCTCATAAGGTCGTGGCGGCTCGCTGCGCTTGCGGGCGCATCGTGCATTATCCGAATGGGTATCTGCGGCGTCATAGCTCTAAACCCATTTTGAGACGCGTGATCGTTGGCGGAAGCGAGTAAAATGTGCCGGGGCAGATTTCCGGAAAAGCAGTGAGGAGCGTGATTGGATGTGCGGGCGCTTTACACAGAATTTTACCTGGGGAGAGCTTGTGGGGCTCTATCGCCTGACCAATCCCCTTATCCCCAATCTGAGGCCATCCTGGAACGTTGCCCCCACACAAGATGTCGGCGTGATCGTCAAGGAAGACAGTGGGCTAATCCATAAAACAATGCGCTGGGGGCTCATCCCTTCCTGGGCCAAGGACGAAAAGATCGGTGCACAATGCATAAATGCTCGCGCCGAAACGGCTGAAACAAAGCCTGCTTTCCGGTCCGCCTTTAAGAACCGTCGCTGCCTTGTGCCAGCCTCGGGCTACTTCGAATGGAAGAGCATCCCGGGTCTTCGAACGTCCAAGCCGCTGAAACAGCCTTTCTACATAACGCGGGGCGACGGCCTGCCTTTCACCTTTGCGGGACTTTGGGAAAAATGGAAGGACGGGCTGTTGTCCTTCACGATTCTCACGACCGAAGCCGGGTCCTCGACACGCGATCTGCATGGGCGCATGCCGCTTATCCTGGATGGGCTGGGGATGGAAGCTTGGCTTGCCGGAAATCGACCGCAACTTGCAGAGAATATTGACGCTGCGATCAAGCTTTTCCCGGTATCGCCGCGCATGAATAAACCGGCCTATAACGAGCCGGATTGCATCGAACCGCTCGCAGCTTGATCGAGCGAGTCACGAAAGCATTGAAGCTTTTGACGGAGCTTGATGCCTTCCAGCTAATGGCGCTCACACCAGTCGTGATAAGCGGCGAGGCCGTCCTCGAGTTTATGCGGGACAATTTCGTTGTTGTCGTTCCTGAACCCGGCTTCGATTTGCGCAGCAACGCAGTGCCAATAGCGATCGACGTCGGTAGCAAGATTTATTTCGGGTGTTCCTGCGCGTCGGAGGTCGCGTTCGCAGATGGCGCGTGCCAGAGGTTCAATATTGCTGGTCGGCGAAGGAGCGGGGAATTCATTCATAGTTTTCCATAGTATACTTATAGTCCATTGTCGGCAAGGTTTGGTATTTGTCAGCCATTGATTTAAGGTTATAATTCGCGCGACGCTGTCTACTCTAATTATTTCCATCCTTTATGGAATTCTTGCATGTATAGCTCAAAAGAGGGTGCGGCTCGTGACGCTTTCTTTTGGAAAGTCGTGGAGCAATTCGAAGGCTTTACACGCTGGATTGCCGAGCCTTTTATAGCAGATGCTTGGGAAGATGGTAGCAAAGCCATCTTTACTTTGCGGCAAGATGATTACGAGTTGCTCCGCTTCAGCGTGACGTTCGACGACGAAGGCGCGCGAGAAAGAGGATGGGATCAAAAATTAAGCCTTGTCGCGGAATGGCAGGGAAACGTGGCCGAGTTGCTGGGCGAGGCAAGACAATCGCTTGTCCTCGGTTGGAAGGGCAGCGAGCCGGACCTAGAAAAAGGGCTCGATAGCTGGGCCGATTTCGCCGAGGGCGAGTTAGCGCCCGCATTGGGCGACATTGTGAGTTTGTTGCGCGATAAGTTGGAGGTCGCGCTGGCGAGCCAATCGGCATCTATTTCGCGGCTGCCTGCGCGACGCGTGCGAAGTGAGCCGGCGCGTATCTCACCTTTCCAAGCCGCAGAGCCGCTTGAGCGCGGTCCGAAAAAGCCAGCCGCGAGCCGCGTTATCGATCAAGCGGCTCTCTCAGGGCCGGAGTTGGAGGGGGATAACATAGGATTGTTGAAGACATCGCTCGGTGCGATGGCTGAAATCGGCCTGCTGCAAACGGAGACGGTGTTCGCCGACTTCATTCAGGCGGCGCGTCTTGCGTCACTGCGGCAGCGCCAGGTGGCGGCATTTGCGCGAAGCGCTCTCTTGGATTTGTATTTGGTTGAGAAGGAATTTTTCGAAGCGCCAAGTTGGAGGAGGCCTAGCGGCGTGCGCATCAAAGGCGGTTCCTTGATGGAAGGAGTTTTAAGGACGAAGGCGAGCATGTTCGGAAGAAGCCGCAGCGCCCAGGAGAATGGAGCCGATAGGATCGTGGCGGCCATGGAAGGCTACTACCGTGAAGTACTTATCCAATCCGGGCGATTCCCGGCGGACGAAGTTGACGACAGGGTCAAACGAGCCTTTGGCAGCACCAAAGCTATTGTCGACAAGGCGGTCGAGGGATTTCGGTCGCATGTCTGGCCGAACTGGGCTCGAATTGAGCGCGTATTCACGCGGCGGATAGCGCTGGATTGAGGCGAGGCCGGAGAAGAAAAGCTGTGGCTTCACAGGCATTTATTGTGAGTTCTGTGTGCAGGTGGATTTCTTAATAAACAAAGCTATATATTCTATATAACTAAATAGATTTATAATTTTGAGCTTAAGCCCGCAGGGGCGATCCGTTATACTAACTCAAACGAATTGTTGGCCGTATCCATGAAGCCGTCCGAAATACTCGCATTAAAACGCCGTGCCGCGCGCGAAGCGGTTGGACGCTTTCGCGCCACGAACCTGCGCGTCTTCGGGTCGGCTCTGCATGGCGAGGACCGGGAAGGTAGCGATCTCGATCTGCTGGTGGATGTCCTGCCGGGGGCGACGCTTTTCGATCTCGGCGGATTGCAGATGGAATTGGAAGAGCTGCTTGGTGTGCCGGTCGATCTGTTGACGCCTGGCGATCTGCCCGAGAAGTTTCGTGACGAAGTTTTGGCGGAAGCTCAGCCCGTATGAGCGAGAACCGCCTATCCGATTATCTGGATCATATAAGGCGGGCGGGGACAGACGCGTGCAGTTTTGTCGAGGGCTTAAGCAAGGACGAGTTTCTCGCCGATAAGCGCACGCAGCAAGCCGTCATCATGAGCCTGGTCATTGTAGGCGAAGCGGCCACGAAGATCATGGACCAGCACGCCGAGTTCGCAGGCAAACATCCCGAAGTGCCGTGGCGCAGCATGCGCGGGATGCGCAACCGCATCGCCCATGGCTATTTTGAGATCAATCTGGACGTCGTATGGGAGACCGTGCAAACCGCGTTGCCGGACATGCTTCAGAAGCTGCCGGCAAGTAGTTTCTAACGGCGTTGACCGTATGGTTGGCCGAAATCTCTGAAATATAAGCGAAGAAAAGGCAGCGCTTACGCGCCGCCCTCGCGGTGATCGAGAACGGGAATGCCGAGCTTCTTCGCCTTGTCGGCGAGGTTGCCGGTGATGCCGGAGCCGGGGAAGACGATGACGCCCATCGGCACGATCTCGAGCATGCGGTCGTTGCGCTTGAAGGGCGCGGCCTTGCCGTCGCGGGTCCAGTCGGGCTTGAACGCGATCTGCGTGACGCCGCGGTTATCGGCCCAGCAGGCGGCGGCTTTCTCCGCGCCTTTCGGCGTGCCGCCATGGAGGAGCACCATATCGGGATGCTTGGCGTGCACCTTGTCGAGCACGGCCCAGATGCGCTTGTGATCGGCGTAACCGGTTCCGCCGGAGAAGGCGATCTTCGGGCCTTTCGGCAGCAGCAGTTCGGTATCGGCCCTGCGGCGCGCGGCGATGAAGTCGCGGCTGTCGATCATGGCGGCGGTCAGGTGCTTGTGGTTGACGAGGCTTCCGGCGCGGGGACGCCAGGCCGAGCCGGTCTCGGTCTCATAGCGCTCGGCGGCGAAGTCGCGGATTTGCTCGAAGGCTTCGCGGCGCTCGATAAGGTCAAGCCCTGCCGCGATCAGGCGCTCCAGTTCGACCGAGCGCACTTCGGAGCCGTCCTGTTCCTGCTGGCTGCGCTTCTGGCGGTCTTCGTTGCCGTCGAGCTGGCGCTGGATGCGGGCGGCTTTTTTGTGGAAGAGGTCGGCTAAATGCCAGAGGAGGTCGTCGAGATCGGTCTCAAGCCGCGTATCGTGCAACGCGCCGGCAAGGATATCGAAGATGTCGGAGATGGCGGTCTCACACCGGCCGGTATCGGGAAGCGGGCGGGCATCGGGCTCGCCGGCGCAGGGCTGGTAGCCGAAAAGCTGCATCCCGTCGAGAACGCGCGCGGTCGCGGAACTCTTATGCCCGGGTTCGTAAGCGTCGTCGTTTGTGTCGTGAACGGTCGTCATGATAGGTGCTCCTTCAGTGGGAGGCCGCCCTTCGCGGCCTTGATGGCGAGGCTTGCCGCCGGAGGCGCGGGCGGGGGCTGCACCGAAGCGGGCTCGCCCCGCGAGGCCGGAGCGCAGCGGAGGACGGCGCAGGGACGTTTATTTTGCTTCGCGATGCAAAGCGGCCCTCTTCGGGCCGCGGCGGAAAATAAACGGACCGTAGCCGTTGCCCTCCGCACGCCGCCTCTGGCTTCCTCGCCACCCTAAAGGCGCGAGGGCGGCGCCAAACGGGGGGCAGGCTTCAGGGCAACCGGATCGCATCCGAAGACGGCGGGAGAACGCGGGCAGGGGGATGTCAGCGAAGCCGGAAACGGGAGCGATCTTCCGGTTCCATCTGCGCGAGCATCCGCGCCTTCACGGCCTCGGCCGGACCCAGGCGTAAATCAACATTGAGATCCTTGGCGGCGGGCCTGAGCACGCGGCAGTCGATGCCGGAATCCCGGCAGCGTCCGGCAAGCCGCGTCAACGCAAAATCACCAGCCGCGTCATTGTCGCGAAGGACGTAAAGACGGCGGAGGCCTGGCCGGGAACAGGATGGCCGACGAGATGCGCGGCGGACAAGCCCGCCGCCATGGGCAGGGACGGAAAGAGCGAGAGGAGCGAGAGCACGGTCTCGATGCCTTCGCCCGCGGCCATGATGCTGCACGGTTCGCCGAAGCGCACCGCGTTGCCGAGCAGATAACCCATGGCGCGGCGCGGATCGGCAAGCGGCGCTTTGCGGGCTCCGTCGCGATCGAGCCAGGTCCGCTGCAGCCCGGTCAGATTTCCGTCAAAATCGGTGACCGCGCCGATCAGGGCGGGCCAGCTCTGGCGGGGCGCGCCTTCATGGGCGCGGTAATAACAGGCGGGATGAAAGCGAAGGCACTGCCAGTCAAGGCGGGCGGTGATGGCGCGTCCGCGCAGATAGGTTTCGGCCAGCGTGCCGGGCACGGGCCGCGACAGGCTATAGAGCTTCCCGGCGGCGGCCAGGGAGTCGTAGGGCGGCTCGACCGTCCGGATCTTGCGCGGTGTGCGGATATGCTCGGGCTCGCGCAAGAATCTCCGGGCTTCCGCAAGGGCTTCGCTGCAATCCTTCAAGTCTTTGTTGAGCCGGATGAGGTCGAGAAGATCGCCATGCTCTCCCGTTGCGGCGTCGGTCCAGTTGCCGGCGTTCGTCGCCCGAAAGTTTGACGAACAGGCTGCGGCCGCGCGTTCCTTGAACGTCGCCCACGATCCAGTACCGGCCGGAGCGTTTTCCGTTCGGCAGATAGGCGCGGCACACCGCCTCGGCCTCGTCGCCAAGGCGGCGCGACAGTTCGGATGCGGTGCTCATCTGAACCGGCCTAAGCGTCCGCGCCTGCCGTGAGCGGGGGATAGAGCAGGAAAAGCCGTGACAAGGCTTCAGCGCCGGTACCGGAGTCGATCGGCAGAAACAGACGCAGGCGCCAGGAAATGATCTCGCTGAAGAAGCCGAAGGCTTTGAGCTGCTCGACTTCGGTGTCGCGGAAGCCCGTCAGCTCGATGCGTTTTGCGCCCATTACGGTCGAGACACGCAAAGCCAATCCGCTGCGTAACGAAACAGGCGGCGAGCCGGAAAGAAGCAGGCGATGCGCATCTTCGGCGGAAAGCGCAGGCCCGCCGTCGAGATTGAAGGCGGTCCGCAGGTTCGGAACTTCGGTCGCGGAAATCAAGCGGCCGACAATGCGTTCGCCTTCATCGGTTTGCAGTCGATAGACCTTGCTCGCAGCGCGAGGCAGATGTTTCCAGACGGGCAAGAGCAGGCCGGTTACGAGATGGATTTCGCTCGAACGCGTCGGCGGAGTTTCCTGCACTTCCTTGAGCCAAAGGAAGGTGAATTCTTCCTCGGTCGCCACTTGCCAGTGGCTGCTGGCGAGCCGCGCTTTGGGAACGGCATCGCGGGAAAGCGGACGGATAAGCCTTACGCGTTCCTCGACGTTGCCATCGTCGAGCGTAAGGCTTGAAGCTGGCGCACCGAGCGCGGCGCGGTTCGAGCTGGTGTTCACAAGGAAGGGCGAGTTCGAGCTTTCGCCAAGCGCCAGCACCGCTTCGAGATTCATCGGCTCGTTTTTGTCTTCCCGCCGGATGGTGAGGAGCGTCGTGGTCGCGCCGGTGCGTTCGTGGGTGTGAAGTACATGACGATCCGTGACCGTGAGGCTTTCGGCGATCAAAGTCTCAAGGCCGATATCATAAGTCCCAGACGTGATCGCGGCTTCGACGCGGCTTGCAAGCAGCTCTTCGAACAGCTCGAAGAAACGGTTTTGCAGTGCGATCGGCAAAGCGAGCACGCGGTTCAAAAACGTAGTGATCGGTGGCAACTCGTCGCGCAAAGTTCCTTCATTGGTCACAAGGCGAAGGCCGGTCGCGCTCTCGAAAGCCTCAAGGCTCGAAAACTCCACCTGTCCGCGATAGACGCGTGTATAAAGTTCAAGAAGCGCCGCGCGCGCATAAGGGCTTTCGAGATTGTCCTCGGGGCGGAACAGTGCCTTGGCCGCCCGTCTGGCGCTGGCCGCGGGTGATGGCGCCGAGGCTGTCGAGGCGCTTGGCAATGGTCGAGAGGAAGCGCTTCTCGCCTTTCACATTGGTGGCGACGGGCCGGAACAGCGGCGGCTGCGCCTGATTGGTGCGGTTCGAGCGGCCAAGGCCCTGAATCGCGGTATCGGCCTTCCAGCCCGGTTCGAGCAAATAATGGACGCGCTTTCTCTGGTTCTGCGCCGAAAGATCGGCGTGGTAGCTGCGCCCGGTGCCGCCCGCGTCCGAAAACACCAGAATGAGTTTCTTGCCGTCCATGAAGCTTTGCGTCTCGGCAAGATTGGCGGAGCCGGGCCTCGTCTCGGCGGCAAGTTGCGCGCCGCCATTCGCTCCGGTCTTCTTCACGATGCGGCGATTGCGGCCGGTGACCTCCGCGACTTGGTCCGTGCCGAAATGATGCAGGATTTGATCGAGCGCGGTCTGCACCGGCGGCAGCGAGGCGAGCTTCTCGATCAGCCGGTCGCGGATTTCGACCGCCTCGCGCGATTGCACGGGCTGGCCGTCGAGCACCACGGGGCGCGATTGCAGATTGCCTTCTTCATCGGCGTAGCGCTCAAAGAGCTGCGTCGGAAAACCTTTGGCGAGATAATCGAGCACATATTCGCGCGGCGTGACATCGATCGAGAGATCGCCCCATTCGGAGGTGGGGATTTCCGCGAGGCGGCGCTCCATCAGGCTTTCGCCGGTCGAGACGAGCTGCACCACGGCGGCGGCCCCGTCATCGAGATCGCCTTGAATCGATTTCAAGAGAGTCGGCGTCTTCATCGCCGTGATGAGGTGATTGAAAAAGCGCTGCTTGTTGCTCTCGAAGGCGCTTTTGGCCGCGGCCTTGGCCTGCCCGTTCAAGGTGCCGTTGTCGGCGGTGATGTTCACGGCTTTCAGCGCCGCTTCCAGGTTCTGGTGAATGATCTGAAAGGCCGCGGCGTAAGCATCGTAGATGCGGATTTGCTCGGACGTCAGCGCATGTTCGACGATCTCGACCTCGATGCCCTCATACGACAGCGAGCGCGCGATATAGAGGCCGAGCGCTTTCAGATCGCGCGCCAGCACCTCCATGGTGGCGATGCCGCCGGCTTCGACGGCGGCGACAAAGTCGGCGCGATTGGCAAACGGAAAATCCGAGCTGCCCCAAAGGCCGAGGCGCTGCGCATAGGCGAGATTATGTACGCCGGTCGCGCCCGTCGCCGAAACATAGACGACGCGCGCCTTGGGCAAGCGCATGCTGCAGCCTCAGTCCGGCCCGGCCTTGCTGCGATGGAGCCTTGTCGCCGCGCTCGCTCTTCTCGCCCGCGGCATTGGCCATGGCGTGCGCCTCGTCGAACAGGATCACGCCGTCGAAATCTTTGCCCAGCCAATCGAGGATTTGCTTGAGCCGCGAGCTTTTGCCTTCGCGCTCGGACGAGCGCAGCGTCGCGTAGGTCGTGAACAAAATGCCTTGGGCAAGCCGGATCGGTGTGCCTTGCCGGTAGCGCGATTGCGGCACGATCAAAAGCTTCTCCTGCCCCAGCGCCGACCAGTCGCGCTGCGCGTCCTCGATCAGCTTGTCCGATTTTGAAATCCAGACCGCCTTGCGCCGTCCGCGCAGCCAATTGTCAAGGATGATGCCCGCGGCCTGGCGGCCTTTGCCGCTGCCCGTGCCGTCGCCGAGGAAAAAGCCCTTGCGGAACTGCACGGCCTGTTCGTCGCCGTCCTTGGCGAGGCTGAGGTTGTCGAGGGTTTCGTCAAGGCGGTAGCGCCCTGCGAGCATTTCGGCATGGGCTTCGCCCGCATAAATCACCGTTTCGAGCTGCGCGTCGGACAGGATGCCTTCGGTAATAAGCCTTTTCGGCAAAAGCGGCCGGTAAGAGGGAAGCGGCGCGCGCACCGAAGCCATGGCCGCCGATTGAACAAGCTTGGTCGGATGCGGCTTCGCTTCGGCAATTGCGATCGACTGCACCTCGTAAGATTCATAGATGCGATCGCTGAATTGCGCCGCCGTCGTGCCCGAAGCTTCGCGCGCTTCGTAGCCGAGTTCTTCGGCGTGCTGGGCCGGACGGTCCAGCAGCGAGGACGAAACGCGCGGCTGAAGCTTAGGCCGGACGGCAGGCGCGGCGCTTGGTCTTGGCGGCTGCGCAAGGGCCGGAAGCGATGAAGAAGGCGTGCGCGGCGGCAGTTTGATCTCGATAAACGCGAGCAGTTCGGCGAGGTTTTGCGCGTGGCCCGCCGGAACGAGAGGGGGCGCTGCATGGGCCGGTATCCGGTCGATGACGGTAAGGCGGGTGTCGACGCTTGTGCCATGGCGCGCATAGATGCGGCCGTCAACGGTCGCGGTGAATAGGCACACGGCTTTGCCGCCAAGGTCGTCAGTTGCCGGATCATGGCTGGCACCTGTCAGCACCACAAGGCGGCCGCCATCAGCCACGCGGCGCAAGGCCGAGCGGATATGCCGGACGGTCGCGTCGCGCATGCTGCGCTCGATATTCGGCGACGCGGAGAAGGGCGGGTTCATCAGCACGGTCGCCGGCACGACGCTCGCATCGAGATAATCGTCGATCTGCTCGGCGTTAAAGCGCGTCGACGGAGGCCTGCGGAAACATGGCCGCAAGCATGGAATGGCGGGTTTCCGCCAGTTCGTTGAGCGCAAGCGCGGCTCCGGCGATCTCGGCGTGAATAGCGAGAAGTCCGGTGCCTGCGGATGGCTCGAGCACGAGCTCTCCGGCGACGAATTTGCGCGGCGACGCTCAGAAGAAAGCCAAGGCCGAGCGGCGTGGAGAATTGCTGGAACTGGTCGCTTTCCTCCGAACGCCGCGTATGCGAGGGAAGCAGGGCAGCGAAAGCCGTTCCAGCATGGAAAGATAACGGGCAGGTGAGCCTGCTTTCTTCAGCATGCCGGGGCCGTATTTGCGCAGGAACAGAACGGCGGCCGCTTCGGAGGCTTCGTAGGCGTCCTTCCAGAGCCAGGCGCCGTCCTGATCGCTCGCCTCGAAAGCGACCGTCATCGCTTCGCGCAATATCCGCGCGTCAAGCGCCAAGCCTTGTTCAAGTGAAGGAAGAAGATGAGCCGCGGCGGATAATATCTTGACGGCTTTGACGTTTTGAGTGGCAGGCAGGCAAGCGGGCGCGGCCGCCTGGGGAGCAGGAGGTGTCATGGTCGGACCTTTCGGAAAGTGGGGGAAGGAACTGCGGCGTCAGCGGAAGGCGATCGCGGCGTGGTGGTCGCAATAGGGACTGAAGCGTCCGGGCTTTGGCGCGGCCGCAAAAATGAAAGCCGTGCACGTTTTGGATCGCCTTCCGGCCAGCGGCAGGTGTGCTCGGTCAGGCTTTGCACCGTGACCGGCGGGTCCGGGGCGGGGGGAGTTCGGGCAAGACCGGAGGCGCGTTTTCGTGCGATTGCCGGCGCGTGGGTGCCAGTGCTGGAGCGGGAAGGGCGGCATACGAGTTTTGTTGGAAGGCGCGCGTGCCGGAAAGAGAGACGGCCTTCGCGAGGCGCTGCGTTTGCGCGATGGGTTCGCGCGGCCGGCAAGCCCGAGCCGGTGCACCTTGCCGATGACGGCGTTGCGGCGTCACCTCGCCAAGCGTGCGTGCGATGGCGGAGGCGCTTTCGCCGTCGTTCCAAAGTTTCTTAAGCGTGTTGATGCGATCGTCAGTCCAGGACATGGAAGTTCTCCAAACATAAAAAAGCCCGCGGAAGGCGCGGGACTTGGGTTGGGGGGGATGAAGTTTTGGCGGCAGGGCGCGGCGTTACGGGAATTTATCGGCGAGCCATTTTTCGAGAATCTCGTTGGTCGACGCGCTGAAGATTTCTGCCGGCGTTATGAGCGTGACCATGCCGCCGAAACCGTCGGGACGCATTTTCGAGCAGATGAAGGAGGCAGCGACGCTGATATGGCTCAGGGTCGAAGAGCGCTTGACGATGTCCTGAAAAATGGTCTCGAAACTGTCGATGCTGAAATCGAGCTCGATGTCCTCGGCATCCGGGTCTGCGCTGGCGAGTTCGCCTTTGACGGTATCGTAGATGCCGGAGGGAGTATGATCGGATTGTTCGAGGGCTGCCTGTAGCTCGGCGGGCGCGAAGGAAAGAACGTCGTTGGTTCCATGGTCGCTGAAGAAGTAAAGCCCGTCATCGACGGTTTCGCTGTCGAAGAGCTGCTCGAGAATAAGCTTTTCGAGCGGGGTCATATCTTTCAGCGGGATCGTCTGCTGGACGACGATGAGGGTGTGATAATCGGCCATGCTGGTCTCCTGAAATGAAAAGCCCGCGCACAAGGCGCGGGCTTGGGTTGGTGATCGAAGCTCTCTCTTCAGACGGGGCTTCGCTCCTGGCGAAGCGAACTCTCCCTCTTCGGCGGCGGCCGCGCGGGGGCGTTCAGGGTCGCGTGGAGCCAGCTTGCCTGCGCATGCGCGATGAGCGCGCCGTAATTGACGCCCTGTTCGCGGGCAAGCTCGGCGAGATCGGCAAGAAGCCGGGCGATAAGCTTATGCGGCGCCGGTTCGCCGGAACCGTTGGCGTTCCGGTAGAGGTCAAGCGCCTGGCGGGCGCGCGCAGGACCGGCGGGAAAGGCGGAGGAACGGGTCATGGTGATGTGCTCTCTGGCGGATGGTTGTGATCAGGGCGGCATGGCGGCGTGCTTCTTCTCGAAGCGCCCGATGAATTTTTCGAGATAGTCGTTGGTCGATTGAAAGAGGATGCGCGCCGGCGTCAGGATAAGCGCCATGCCGCCGAAACCGTCCTTGCGCAACTTGCTGCAGGTGAAGGAGGCGGCGATCGTGATATAGGGAAGGGTGTCCCTGGCCCGGCGGACGATGTCTTGCAGGATGATGAGATAGACGTCGCTGCCGTAGGGGGTTGTGGTGAGGTCGAACTCGAACTCGGCTTTATCGGAAGGAGCGGCGTGGTAGCGCTGCAAAAGGGGTTTGCGGAGCCGGGAGCGGACTTTAGGAGCGGCGAGCGCGCGCTTGACGGCTTCGCGGTTGAGCCAGATGTAGGCGCCGGGACCTTCGCTGCTGCAATAGGATATCGCGCCGTCCTGTTCATTGGCGTCGAGGATTTGTTCAAGGAGCAGTTTTTCGTGAGGGGCGATCAGGTTGCCCGGAATATCCTGCTGCACGACAAGTTGCGTAAAATAGTCAGCCATGAGTTTCTCCTTCTGGTTGGATGATGGGCGATGTGAATTGCCGAGGATCGCCGGCGCTATCGATGCCGCGAGGCTGCGCGTCGGGCTGGAGCGCGAACAGATAATCCGAGACGCGGGTCGCGTGGCCGGCGGCGGCGAAAATGGCTTTCTTGTCGCCTTTCAGGATGGCGAGCCAGTGCGCGAGATATTGGACATGGTCTTCGCGCAGCGACGATGAAATCCCGAGTTCGGCGCAGAGAATGCCGCTGGAGATTTCGGCGACGAGCTCCTCGAAGGCGTAAGCCTCGTCGGCGAAAGCGCTTGCCGTGCTCGCGATTGAGGCGGTGCAGCGCGCCGGTCCAATGCGAACATTCATGAAGCAGCGTCCCGTAAAATGTTTCCGTCGCGGTCGACGTCGCGGTGGGTTCGAAGGCGCTGCGCGGCGGCAGCACGATGATGTCGGCCGGAGGATGGCGGTAGAAAGCGCGAGCGCCGCCATAGCTTATTTGAGCGCGCGTGTTGGCGATGAAGTCTTCGACATGATCGAGCCGCTCGGTGAGGTCGGGCCGTGGCGCGATCTCGGGCGGCGAGAAGCCGTCGATCTGGGCCGCGTTGAAGACCCAGGCGGCTTTGGAATAGAGCCGTTGCGGGTTTTGTTCATCATCGCCGGAATCCTCGGAGGCGGGCTCGGGGTTGCGGGCTTCTTTCGGTGTCCATGAACCGTATTTGACGATGAGCGAGGCTTTTTCGCCTTTGCGAACCTGGGCGCCGAGTTCGCTCCATTGCCGGTAAGTGGCCCAGATTTGGCGGGTGAAGGCTTTTTCCTCGGCATCGATCCAGAGCGATAGGATGTTGGAGCCGCGGTAGTGCTGTTCGCGTAAGCGCGTTCTTTGGGATCGTGAAATGGGCGCCGGGGCGGTGCCAGGGCATTTTCCATTCGCCGGCGCCGCGTTCGATGGCGGCGATAATCTTGTTCGTGATGGCCTGATGGACATCGAGGCGGGGTTGCGCGGGCCGGAACGTTGCGGCGGATGCGCTTCGGCGCGGCGCATGCGATGTTGTGACGGTCATGGTGCCTCCAAACGCAAAAAGCCCGCGGGATGCGCGGGCGGGTGGTGGGTTGAGACGGGGACGGGTTCAGTCGTAGCGGTAGTCGATGAGCGCGTCGGCGTCGGTCCATGGCACCTCGCAGCGCACATAGCAGAGCCGGTTGACGAAGCGGAATCCGGCCGCGAGGTAAAGGCCGCCGGCGCAATCGATGACGGTCCACCAGTGGCGGCACGTTGATCGCATCCGGCGGGCCGCACTTCGGAGAGTTCCCAAAGCGGCGTGTTGTCCGCCCTGACGATCGGACGGAAACGGCGCTCGAAGATATCCCACGAGCGCGCGCGCCTTCGTTTGGTGACGGTCATAGCGGTTCTCCTGCGGGAAGGGATTGGGGATCGGGAGTTGCCGAGTGGGAAACGGTGCAAAGCGCTCGCGCTTCTTCGATGAGCTTTTCCAAGGTCTCGATCGCATCGTCATACGCGCCCTCTTCGGCAAGGGCCGCGACGTTCAGCACAAATTGGCGGGAGGGCTGGCCATAGGGCATTTCTCCGGGGAGTTCGATCTCGTCTTCAATGACTTCGTAACTGCCGTCTTTTTTGCGCCGATCGAGGGCGAGGACTTCATCGGAGACATCGCAATCGATGAGATCGGCGTTGCCGCTCCATTCGAGATTGTCGCCGGAAAGAAGTGTCTCGCGGGCGGCCTGGTCGTTCTCAGCGGTGAAGTGATAGGTGTCCGCTTCGCGGGTGTTGATGAAGCGTGTGGCGCGGTACTCAGGCATGGTCTTGTTCTCCTTCCGGGTTGGGGGTGGGATCGTCTTTGGCTTTGTCGAGATCGATGCCGTCCTGGGCTGCGAACTCGCGAGCGGTATCGAGAGCCCAGCCGTGGGCATGCCAGCAATCGTCGCCTGCGTCCCATTTGCGCGCGACATACTCGCAGGCAGCCGGGAGGTAGGGCTTAAGCGAAAGCGCTGGATCGCCGTAACGGCCAATTGCGGTGTCGAGGACATCTCCGGGTGCAATCGTCAACAGCGGATACCAGCCAGCTGTGTCGCGGCAATCGAGGATGATGGTTTGCGCGTCGTCGCCCGAAAGACAGCCCATGGCGTAAGAGAACGCCCGCCGCAGGCGCTGCCAGCGATGGTGCAATCTGCCAGCGTAGTGAGATGAGGCTGGGGATCATGGTGTCACCTGCTCGATGCTGAAGGATTTGACGGTGCCGGTGTGAAAACAGTTGCCGGCACCGGATAAAAGAGTTGTCGTCCCACTGCCTGATCGCTGCAGGGGTCCGAGCCGTGGACATAGAGGTCCGCCATGACGGTGACTTGCACCTGGAATATTCGTAGCGGACGCAATTGGGAAGCCAAGGTCTGAGAGGTGGCGGAGGTCATGGCGTCACCTGTTCGACGATGCAGCCGGCTTCGCTGGCGGCGTCGATGTAGCGCGAGATCGGCGCCTTGGCTTCGAAGAAGCGGTCGCGCTCGATGCCAAGTCCGAACCGGCCGCGGAAGTTCTGCACTCGCTGATGCGAACCGTGCCGAATTCCGGAAAGCCCTGGCCTAGATCGCAGAGGCCCCAGGCGACATCTTCATCCTCGGGATCGAGTTCGGTTAAGAGCCAGGTCGCGGCTCCGGCCGGATTGAACAGCTTGACCACGGGCCAGAAATCCTTCTCGGCCTTGGTGCCTTTGACGTTCCGCTGGTCGCGGCCGTTTTTGAGCAGCCGTTCGCGCTGCTCCTTCGTTAAGAGCTTCATGGCGGTGATCCTTGTGGCTTGGGGTTAGCGGGCCTGTCGCTGCCCGCTCTCGCGGCCCTTCGCGGGCATTTTTCTCCCGCCAGCCCTCTTCCTCTTAAGACCGGCGACTGCGGCTAGGACGGAAACCGGTATTCGGAGGGCTCGTAAGGGGTCGGAAGGCGGGGCTTCTGCTTCATTATCGGCGTCATGCACGATGACGATTGCCGCGCCGTCGCAGGTCACATCCTGGATAACGCCGCCGGACAAATAGATTTTGATCGTGGGTCTTTGCTTTAAGCCGTCTTCGCTGAAGGCATAGGGCACATCGGATTTCATGCGCGCCGGGCTCCCGCGATGGCCATCGAGAACGCCTTCGCAGTAGCCATCGATGAACGTCCGCCCGGATTGGCTGGCAATTTGCCAATGAGGGCTGTCATTGGTGATCGTAATCGCTTTCGCGCAAGCCTCTTCGAGGGTTTCCGCTTCCACTTCGACCGTGTTGACGGACGGAAGATGGGCGACGCAGCGAATGGTCCAGGTCTTCAGTCCGTCCGCGGGCGACGTTGGACTCTCGCGTTGTTGGAAACGGGGAGGATGATTTTTTGCTCGGGCGCGGCCGTTCTTGACGCGTTTTTTGCGAGGCTCGTTTGTTAGGGCGCGCTCTTGCATGGCCGTCGCTCTTTCGTTCATGACGGCGCGGCAGCGATGGGCTAGTTGCGGAATATCATCGAGCCAGGAGAGCGGCGCGAAGTGGTTGCGGCCGCCGGTATAGTCCTTGCGGCCCTTCGCAGGTGCGGATCAGGATGCCGCTGTCCCATCCGGTGGCCGGCTGGCAGATCTGCATATAAAGGGTATCGGCATGCAGGGTTATTTCGCCGGAGACGGCGACCCCTCCTGCATTTGTCCGCAGGTCATAGCCGGCTGGCGTGAAACCCAGCTGTCCGGCGAGGTCTTTAAGGCGCTTTTTCGCTTGGGCGTGAAAGCGGCGCTTCTGCTCGTCGTCGTAGGCGCAAGGCTTGTACCAATCGAATTGGTTCATGGCGGTTCTCCAAATGTGAAAAAGCCCGCGGGGGTGCCGCGGGCCGGGAAGTGAAACTGGGTGGGTTGGAGGCTGGCTATGCCGCTCGTTGCGGCGCGAGGTGCGCATTGACGTGGCATTCAAGCTCGCGGGCGCTGTTGGCTTTGTCGAAGCCTGCCGGCTTGCGCCCGGAGTTCTTGTCGAACAGGACGCTTAGGTGCCAGGGCTTGCCGGTTGGTTCGAGTTCGGCGGCAAAGGCTTTGAGCGCGGCTTTGCAATCGGCGACGGTTTCGATGGCGAAGCGCTTCGTGGGCGTTTTTTCGCTCAAACTCGAAAGTGACGGCGAAAGAGTTCGGGCCGCATTCGATGAGGGGATAGGCGTTGATGGTGATTTGGCGTTGAGCCATGGCGTCGTCTCCTGATTGCGAGTGGATGGGGTGGAAGGGACCGGCTAGGCGGGGCGGGATTTCTTGCGCTTGTCCGGCCGTTTGACCGGCTTCGGTTTGGGCGGCAGGCCTTCGGTGCCGATATAGATTTCGACGACGGGACCATCGGCGATGCTGGTGGGATCGATGCGCTCGACCTGCCAGGTGTTGATCGCCTTCTTGACGCGCTCGGCGAAGTCGATGCTCTTCCGCGTCGCAAAGATGGGCAAGATCGACGAGCAGGTCCGAAATCGACGTTGCGAGATCGTGGTGGGGGTCGTAATCGCAGGCGGCGATGCGCTTTGCGCGCTTCAACGGCGTGTTCGTGATTGAGGGGCTTGGGCATGAACTGTCTCCAAAAACGCGAACGGCCCGCCGGTGAGGGCGGGCCGTGGGTTACGGGGCTGAAAGCCGCGGACTCTCTCTCAAGTCCCGCTTTCCACTTTCTTCGAACGCTTCTCTTCCTCTTGGGGCGCGGCGTTCATTCCGCCGCTTGCAGGGTGCGGTCCTCCTCATCCAGGAAGGCCGGAAGCGGAGAAGCTTCGCTTTCCTCCTCGCCGAGCGGAGGCCGGCGTGCGCAGCGGTTCGGGCAGCCAGCCGGTATCGGCGAGCAGCCGTTCCGCCTCGGCCGCCATCTCCTTCTTCTTGTGATCGGCAAGAAGCTCGGCGGTCTCTTCGCCCTTCACTTCCGCGACGGTCTCGAGGATCTGCTGCTTCTTGATGCGGCCGAGATAGTTGGCGGCGGTGGTGACGAAGCCTTGCGCGCCCATGTCGAGGTTCAACGCTTCGGCGAGCTGCAGGGCATGGCGGCGCTTGTTCGAGCGCTGGACCAAATGCTTCGTGCAGCGGCATTGACCGTCTGGCCTGCGCAATGGGCGAACAGCGCCTGCTAGCGTCTCGTGATCGAGCTTGAGCAGCGCGTCCCAAAGCTCGGCATTCGTTTTCGGGAAGCAGTTTCTGGAAGGCTTCGTGGCGCGCGTCGATTTCCTTGCGGGCCTTGAATTCCGCAAGGCCCGGAAAGCCGGTCACGAGCGTGTCCTTGCCGTCGATCTGCAGGCAGTTATTGGTCGTGTAGCCGCTGATAGAAAAGATCGAGGACAAGCGCGTTCAAGCACCGCGAGATAGGCGATGCGGTGATCGGCGGCGAGCGCGTTGCGAAGGCCGAGCGAATGATAGGCGGTGAGCTCGGTCATGAGTTTGTCGGGAAGCTCGGCGCTGTCGTCGTCATTCGCAGCTGGGTCGGCGGGACCGCTGCGGTGTCATCGGGCTCGCCGGTTTCGTGCGGCATGCCGGCATTGTCGGGATCGCGGGGAAGGCCGGAAGGGGAGTTAGCGCCGGCCGCGCGGGTTTGCTGTTCGGCGGCGAGATCGGCGTAACGGCGGTAGCCGCGTTCGACGATGAGCGTGCCGTCATGATCGAGGCTGACGAAAGCGCCGGCCTTCGTCCTTTTGCTCGTCCGAATAGACTGCTTGCTTGCGCGTCGAGTTCGGCGAGCTTGGCGTTGATCGCGGCAAGCCGTTCGCGCGTCTTCGGGGACGAGATCTTCCTCGGGGACGGAATTCGAGTTCGTCGAATTCTTGCGTCGAGAGTTTCCGTATTCGGCTTCTTCCTCCTCGGTGAGCGCGGGCGTAACCGGCGGTGATGGCGCGGAAGTCGCGGCGATGGTTCCAGGGAAAGTCGATCGCATGTTCGACGAAGGCCCAGCCTTCGGCGCGGATTTTCTCGGCCTCGGCCGCGAGTTGTTCCGCGACGAGCCGGTTCGACGAGGGCGGCGTCGATCAGATAGCCTTCATCCTCTTCGGAAAACAGATCGCGCTCGATGGCGCCGCCCGCCGCGCTGGTAGGCGTCTGTGCCGATGAAGCGCACGCGCTTGTCGTCGGAGGGAGACGGATTTTTCGGTCAGCAGGCGGCGGATTTGGTCGGGGCCCTTGTTCTAGTGAGGTCCTGATGCGCTTCGAAGACCTGCTCCTGGCGCGATGTGATTGTCGGTCAGGCAATAGGCCATCAGCTGTTCGAGCGTAGATGCTCGTCGTCTTCGTAAGCTTCGAGAATGACGGGGCTGGCGTTGGCCAGGCGCATGCGCTGGCGGACGGCGAGCGTCGAAACGCGAAACGCGGCGGCGATCGTATCCTCGCCGTGGCCCTTGTCCGCCATGGCCTTGAAGGCGCGGAATTCGTCGAGCGGTTTCAGCGCCTGGCGCTGGACGTTCTCGGCCAGGCTGTCCGCTTCGGCATAGCCGTCCGTCTTGACGATGCAGGGGACGGGCGCGTTTTTGGCAAGCTTCTTTTGCTTCACAAGCAATTTCAGCGCGCGGAAGCGGCGGCTGCCGGCCTGAATGCCGTAGAGACCGGTTTCGACGCCCATGGAGCCGAGGATCGGGCGGACGCTTAAGGATTGGAGGAGGCCGCGCGCGGCGATATCGGCGGCAAGTTCCTCGATCGCAGCCTGGTCTTCGCCGCTTTTGCGGACATTGTCTTCGTGGATTTCGAGCTTGTCGAGCGGGATGGCCTGGGGTGCCGTGAGGGCGAGTTTCGCGGGCGCGGCTTTGGTCATGGGAGGGTTCTCCTGGCTGGGGTTCCGGGGCAGGCCGTGAGACTTCTCTCTCGGCCTTTGCCCTTCAAACCCTTTCCAAAACCCTCGTCCTCTTAGTGATTGCCGCTAGCGCGCTGTTGGACGCCGGGCCTATCGCGAGCGTCCGCCGCCCCTGCTGGGACCGCCTTTGCCTGTTCCTTGCTGTTGGGTCTGATTTTTGGAGCTGCCGGTCGTTTCGCGGGCGGCTTCGGCGCGTTCCTTGTGTTCCGTTCGCTGCCCGAGCCTCGGGCGTGAGGTTCGCCCGCTGTTCGGAAGATAAGACCTTGCCGCCGTGAAGGGCTTGCTGCTCGTCGCTTTGTTTTTGCGATTGGTCGTCGCGGACCTTGGGAGTTGCCTCGTGGGAGTGGGCGCGCTTTTGGCTTTGGCCGTAAAGGTGGCGCGCCGTTTCAAAAGCGCGGAAGGTGTCATTTTTGTAGCGGCCGGCGTCAGGCGATCTTTGCGCTTCGAGATGCCGGGCGATCCATTTGGCTTGCACGCCGGCCTGCTCGGCGAGGTGCTGATGATCGAGCAGATTGCGTTCTTCATGCTGCCACGGCGGCGGCTGGGCGGCCGTGCGCTTGTTCAAGCTTTATGCGGTCGGCCTCTTGCTTGCGGGTGAGTTCGTCGCGTTCTTTGATCTCGCCGCGGGTAGTAGGAGATTGGCTTCGCGGCGGATTTCAGGAAAATGTTCGATCATAAGCGCCAAAGTCTCTTTTGAGAGAACGTCTATCGCAGAGGCTGCGACTTGTTCGTGAGGCTTTGGCGCGGCCGGTTGATATCCGGCTTGTTTGGATTGCTGGGCGATTTGGTCGTGGGTGCGTTGCAGCTCGCTATAGTCGCGCGGTTGGGCGTGTGGATGCTTGCCTTCCAGCGGGTTGTCGAGGCCGGAAGAGGCGACGGGGGAAGGGGCGTCTTTGCGTTCGGAGACAGGCGGCTCCTGAGCAGGTGACGTTGTTTGTTTTGCGCGGTCCTTTTCGTCGCGCTCATGATCGCGCCGATAGGCGATTTGATCCTGGAGTCTATTCAGGTCCCTGATTTCGAGATTCTTTGCGGGGTCCGGCATGTCCTTGAGGAGGATGCCGGCAAGCTTTAAGCGATATTGCCGGGAGGCTTCGACATTGCGGTCGATGGTATTTTGGACTTGTGTTTGATAACGCGCTTGTTGCTCTTCGTTGAGGCGCGCGAGCTGGTTCGTCAGTTCTTCGTCGTCAGCCGGACCGTGGGGACGGTCTTCTTCGTCGTCGGCCATAGGCACTTTTCTCTGCACTTGTTCCTGCGAGGAAGTTTAACAGAGAGTGAGATGGATAGCCTAGTCAGGACTTTGATCTCGCGTCCTTGATGGTAGGAAGATTTTCAAAATAGATATCCATTATGTCCATGGCGACGGTGCGGTTGATGTCGAGGATCATTTCCTGGGCGTTGGGATGGCTCTTGATATAGGCGTCGGATGCGATCTGCTCGATCCTGTCGACTTCTGCGAGGCCCCTCATGAGGCGTTCGACCTTCAGTTCGAGCTCGACGAACCGGATGCGAGTCGTTTTCGCCCGCGCGTTTGAATTTCTTTTTCCAGAAGACGAGCTCTTTTTCGAGCTGACCGACGCGCTGTTCGAGACTGTGATTATCCATTGTGCAAATCTCCTGTTGGGTCAATTGGGTAAGTATACAGTAAAGGGAGCAAAGTTGCCACTGCGGCGGCCGCTTCACTCTCTCTCGGCCTTGGCCCTTCCCGCTTTTCTTCTCACCCTCTTCCTCTTCTGCGCTGCTAAGATGCCGGGCATAAGCAGTCAGGGGGCAGGCATCGGAAAGCCGTATGCTGACGACGACTTTGCCTTGGCCTACGGATTACACGCCGGATTTGATCAAGCCCGCCCTCAGGCTCCTGGATGCGATCTACCGGCCCGGGCTTACCTTTCAAAAATGCGGGGTGATGTTGACGGCGCTACGCCCGGCCGAGCGCGTGAGGCGCGATCTGTTCGAGGCGCGCGATCCCGAACGGCAAGCGAGACTGATGCAGGCTCTCGATCGCCTCAATGAAAACTATGGCTCCAGGATGGTGCATTTTGGCGATCTCGGCGGGGCGAAGGCGCGCGCAGCGATGCGCTCAGGGTTCAAGAGCGGCAACTACACGACGGCTTGGGGCGAGTTGCCGGTGGTGCGCTAGATTGTGTTAGCGTTCTTTCCTCTGGTCATTTTCATCGGGGCCAGGGTGAACATGGAATGCTTTGCCATGCGCACCGTGTCCTATGCGCTTTATATCCTCCATTTTTCGTAGTCTTTTTGCTTGGACTGCGATCGCAATTTGCGCTGCGTGGGCATTAGATCATGCGTACGATTTACGCGTTAGGGCGTTCCTGACGAGGAAGTTCTCGACGAGAAGAGGTTCTGTGGCAAGGTTAAAGGGAGTTCGGTAAGCACGGTGTATAGTGCTTATCTTGGTTTGAATAAGCGTAACGGTTTGCCCAAAGAAACATATATAAAATAACCCGCAAACCAATTCGTAAAGTCTTTATCGTCGTGGGCCAATCGAGTGAGTTCCGGCGGGACCTTTCCTTTGTTCTTAATGAAGCGCCGTGTGGCGTGAAACACAAAGTTCTTTCGGTAGAATGCCAAAAGGCTTCGTACGAGCGCGTCTTCTTCGGGGTCGAAAGATAATGTTTGCTTCATGAAAAGGAACGCCCGAATTTGGTCAGCGATGATCGCCAAGAGCTTCGGGCTATCCCAGGTCAAGTTGGAAAAATACATGTTAATGCCTTGACCGCACTCAATTGTAACTTCGGGATTGAAGCAAGGGTTCTTGGCGGCAGCCGCGAGGCTTGTGAAAAAAATCAAGTCTTCGCCCGCATGTTTTTGCATTTCAGGAAAGAAATGATCGGGAAAACTTGAGCGGCAGTATACGACGGACGACGCTTGCGTGGGGAAGTGTTCGAGAATTAGCGGAATCGAGCTGCGAAGGAAGGATTGGCACGATTTGCTGTTGGGGGTGCTTTTCCTTCACCAGGTCAAGAAGCTTCGGACAACATTTGTGGAAGTAAGAGTGGTGATGTCCGGTTCTTTTGTTGTTGGCAAAATATAAGTCAAATCCTTGGGACATTGCTTCTAAAGCGCGCGCCAGGTGATGTGGGAACCATATGTCATCTAAATTGAGAAAGGCGGTGTAGTCCGTGTCGGGGGCGACGGCGCGGAGGCCGGCATTACGCGCAGCAGCGACGCCGCTATTTTGCTGATGCAGAATAGTGAGCTCGAAGGGCGGTTTGATTTCCAATCCATCTGTTTCCGCGGCGGCAGGTGCAGGCGAGCCGTCGTCGATGACAACAATATTGACCAAACTCCCGGGAGGAATGGTTTGAGCTAGGATGGACACAAGAGCGCGGGAAGTATTCCGGGCTGTTTTTGAAAATAAGGGATGATAATGGCTGTAGAGGACATGGCTTGGGTTTCCTGATCAGGTGTGAGTTTGGAGGGGTTCGGTCTTTCTGATAATTTGAAGCAAAAGGAATTTGGCAAAACCGATGTCCTGGCGCAGTGCTTCGCGTCCGGCGGGGAATGCGGTTATGACGGCGAGAGCCACGGCGTAGGAGAGAAGCACCCCAACAATAAGTTTGCTTGGACCTGAGGCCGATCTGTAGAGGATATTAAAGGCTTCGAGAAAGACGAAGGCTGTAGCACAAGCTGCGGCCTGCGGGATGATGGCCGTTACCAGGTTGGCTACTGTCACGGGGCCTGTCCGGCAGGCATACCACCATAAAAACGGAGTGCGAACGAGTTGGGACAAAGCTGCCGCCATGGCAATGCCGAAAATGCCGAAGGGAACACCGGCGGCAAGTGTAATTAGCGAAAAAATTGCATCGCAGGCGCTCCACCTGGAAAGTTCAGCGGTTCGGCCTTGTGTCATGAAAAGCCAGCTCGCCATGCCATTGATGAGCTGTGGAAGCGCGGTAAAGGAAAGTGCAGCGAAGATGAGGGAGGCTTCTTGCCATTTTGATCCTAAAAAAACGGTGACAAGAGGGCTGGCCATAACGATGGCCCAGACCACGCCTGGAGACAAAGCGACGGTAATGGAGCAGATGGCGCGCAGAAAGGTCCGGCGGTAGCGCTGATCGTCACTGTGGAGGCGATACAGAATGGGGAATATCACGCCGTTGATGGGTGAGGTTAGCTGCTGGAGAGGGGCGGAGAGCAGTCGGCCTGCGCGATCATAAAGGCCAAGAGAACGTTCTCCGAGAAAACGCCCGATCACGATGGTGTTGGCGCTTTGCGTCGTGAAGTTAATAAGATTAAATCCGGTGATGCCGAGTCCGTATTTGAGCATCGCAGTTGTTTCGGGGTCGAAGGAAGGTTTTTGAGGACGCCATTTCACGATTATCCAGACGCCGATGACGGGTAATATGGTCCCCAATGCCATCCCGGCATACAAAGCCCAGTAATTGGGGAAGAAGCAGGCCCAGGCGATTGATCCGGCCAAGGCGATAAGTCCTGAAGTGATGTTGATGATGGACTGGCCGCGGAAATGCATCTTTCTGGTAATCAAGGCACCATGCTGGTTGCCGAGACCGCCGAAAAATACGAGCAGGGCCATAGCGATGGTCAGGGGTATGGTTCGGGGTTCCGAATAGAACCACGCGACAAGTGGGCTCATGGCAATAATGACCAGGCATATGATTAGGCCTAAGCCTGTATTGATCCAGAAAAACGAGTTTACTTGTTCCGTTGTTAAGTTGGTTTTTTGGAGGGTGGCTTGGCTGAGGCCGAGATCATGGAACAAAAGAGCAAAACCATAAATCGGGCTTACCATAGAAACGAGACCGAGGTCAGATGGCTCAAGCAATCGCGCCATGACAATGACTGAAAAGAATTGGGTAAGGATTTTGACTGCCTGGGTTATAGCTGTGAATATGAACCCAGAAGCGGCATGAGCTTTCATATCGTTGTGGGCGGGATCAAATTCAGAGCGTGACATGGAAGAAGAATGTTCTTTCGTTTGAACCGAGTGATAACAACTGAGTTATGCTGTTAAGGTAATTTATCTTTGAGATAGAATTGGATAGCCTTTTGAAGACCGTCTTGCAACGCCATAAGTAGAGCGTGTTTAATTGGTTTTGCAATATTCAACTTGCCATGCAAAAATATTTTGTCACACTCAAGACAGACAGGTTTTGACTAATCAATATCTATAGATTTAAGGGTATGTCATCATGAAATTATCTTTTATTGTTGCCACACGCAATCGTAGTTCTGTCGTAGGTTATTGTCTTGACTCGATTGCCGGAGCTCTAGCGCGCTCCGGTGGGGTTGATGCGGAAATAGTCGTGGTTGACAACGGATCGACTGACGGCACCAGCGAAGCCATGAGAGCTTGGGCGAGTTCGAACGCAATTCCTTCGCAATTGTTATACGAGGCGAAGAAGGGCATTTCGGCCGCGCATAATCGGGCGCTTAGATATGCGCGCGGCGATATATTGTGCTTTACGGATGACGATTGCCGTTTGCACACTGACTATGTGAAGGACCTTTTGCGTCACGATTTGAAAGACAGTTCTTTGGTGGTGCGTGGCGGACGGATAGAGCTTGGCGATGAAACCGACTTGCCATTGACGATCAATACCGATCAAACAGTTACGCGTTGGAGCCTGAGTGAAAGATCAGCGCGCGCCAAGCGTCTTTGCGGCCGAATCAATGGGTGTAATATGGTCATGCGTCGGAAAGTGATCGAGTTGATTGGTGGCTTTGATGAGCAGTTCGGTGCAGGTTCATATGTCGGCTCAGGGGGAGACAGCGATTTTCTTTTTCGGAGCTACATAGCCGGCATAATTATTGAATATGTTCCTGACATGGTGGTTTTTCATTATCACGGCCGGAAGACATACGAAGAAGGCCGGAATCTCATGCGGCGTTATACGATGGCTAATGGAGCTTTGTGGACTCGCTATTTTTTCAAGCATCCGGACCTATGCCAGATTTTCTATCACGATTTTAGAGAAGCTGCCGTCGGTCTTTTTACCGGTAAGAACCAATGGGCGGGATTTTCACATAAGCAAAGAATTTTTTACACGTTGTTCGGGGTTGTGAAATATGTGCTTAGACCCAGACAATGTTTAAGTTGGTTGAGTGCTTAGCGTCGCCCTGGCTGCTGAGAATATCCTTTAGGATGTCTTCGACGATTTCCGATGTGGCCTGATTTTTTACCAAGGCGAGGAATCCGTCGATGCCGGCTTCAATCTATCGAGCGCATGAAGCTCGAGAAGGTCGCGGTTCACATCGCCGGTATCGACGGAGCTGCGCAGGGCGGCGAGCTTCCGCCGCCACGCCTTGATCGAGTTTCTTTGGGCGCGTGTGTGCTTCATGTAATCCGGGGGATGTTGGGAAAGCGCAGCGAAAGCGGACGCGGCGGGCAAGATAGCGGCTTCGGCGTTGCCTTGATGGATAGTAAGCTGGATAACGGAAATGCGATTCGGGGGCATTTTCTCGATCTTCACCTGAGAGCTGAGCAGCTAAGGCGCACGGCGTTGTGTCCATTTCCTCTGGGATAGCAAGGCTTCATTGGCTTCTTCACGCGTCCGCCAATATTCGACGGATCCCCGGCTGAACGGCTGGTTTTCTTCTTTCGTGCCGAGATAGAAGCCAGCTGCGCTCTGGCAAACCTGAAGCGGCAGCCGTCGTTTTCCTAATTCTGCCGCTAGCCATCCGTATTGCCGTCCTGTGTTTTCACTCATTGCACCATGTTTGACGGAGTTCGCGATCGGGCGGCTCGCGCGGTGGCGCAGCGTTAATTCGGCGAGCGGCCTGAATTCGAGGCCGCAGGCATCGGCGGCGAGGTTCTGCAAAGCGAAATAGGGCAAGCGCTGTGCCATGGCATCAGGGCGACGGATAAGGGCTATTTTGGCGGCGCCGATCTCAGGGATGATGCCAACGATCTGCCCGATGAAAGGGTTCTTCGGGTTTTCCGCGTAGTCGATGCTGCCCTGGACAATATCGAGCGGTCTGGCTTCGCGGTCATTGGCATAGGTTGTTCGAGCTTTGGGCAAGGTCATAAAACAATCTCGGGCGGCAAAACAAGGTTCGCAAATCCAGGCTTGTTGGAGTGACAAGGGCAGGTGGCGCGATAGGGATCAAAGCCCGAAGGGCCGAGACCCCGCGCTGGCGCGGGGCTCGGTTCACGAGAGCCCGCCCTGTCCCTTTCCGGGACAGGGATCGCCCATACCCCTCCCCACTTCTGTCTCTTCAAGGCCATGAACGCCTGAGCAAGGAATTAAACGACGGGCCGAGAGCCCGAGAGTTCTAGCGCGGTCCGCGGTCCGGACCGCTTGCAGGGCTGGCCGGTTTATCCGCTTTCGGCGCCGGGCGGCGTGAGGCTTGGGGCGCAGCCTTGAACACAATCGGGTCGGCGGCTTCGATGGGGGCGAGGAGGAGCTTGCTTTCTTGGCGGTTGGGCCCCTCCCAGGAAACGCGTGATTGCCATTTTTTGTCGCTGTTGGTTTTCGCATTAATGGATGCGGGATCGACGGCTTCCGAGATGTAGGTCAGCGACGGATTGAAGGCGATGTTGTCGCCGTGTTCGGTCTTCAGGTGATTGAAGCCGTGTTCGAAGGCGAATTCTTCCGGCGTGAGCTCGGAACGGATCGACCGGCCTGACAGAAGCCGCGCCGAGCCTTGGGCATTTTGCATTGCGTCGTCCTTGCGGGGTTCATAAGAACTTGTAAAAGACAACCTGGCTCTTTGGAATCCGGTCGCGATGGATCGTGATGATCTCATTGTCGGGGAAGACGGACCTTGCGACCGTATCCGGATCGGCGGAGAGATAATGCCATCGGCGGTCGTCGCCCTTGCCGGCGGAGATTTCGGTTTTGAGAGGCCGGCCCCCGTTTGCGGAAGCGTCGGCGGGCGTGTAGGAGCGGACGCGGATGTCGGCGCCGCGATTGATGGCGACGCGGTCGCTCTCCAGATAAGCCAGTCCATGTTCCTTAGCGATCTCTTCGGGGGTGCCCTTGGCGCCAAAGAATTTGCCGTTCGTGAGGTTGACCCAGGAATGGAATTGGTCGCTGCGTGAGGGATCGGGTTCGGCTGGCGTGACGAAAGCGACGAGAGGGCGGTTCATCCGTCGACTGTCAATTTTGATGGTATTTTCCATAAGGCCTCCGTTTGTTGTTGTTATTGTTATCGAGGTCTGGTCGTAGCGCCAGATTGGCAGGGCCATCGTTACAGTCAAGACTAATCTTAACACTGACAAATCACGTGTTTCGCACCTATGAAATATTTGCCAAAAAACTGAGAATATTAGGTCATTGCTCAGCGTTTTTCTAAAATACATGAAACACAGCCAGCTCGGCTCATCTGTTCTTGTTGACGTGATTTGGCGAGCCCCTAATATCGTCCGTATACGTTGTGTTTTTTCTGTTCTTTTTCTTGTGCTTCCCGTCGGTGCGATCGCTGCAAATGATCGGGGTCTTGTTCGAGGTCGAGAAAAACATTCGCGGCCAGTCACCGGAAGCGCGCCTTGCGGCGCGGAAAGAGCACGCCGTTCCTCTCCTCAAACAGCTGCGCGGTCTCATGCAGTCGACCTACGCGAAAATCTCGGTCAAGAGCTCGTTGGCCAAGGCGATTGCGTACTCGTTGTCGCGCTGGACAGCGCTGATCTGCTACACAACGGATGGCCGCCTCGAGATATGCAACAATGCCGCCGAACGCGCGGTGCGCCCGCTGGCACTTGGCAGAAAAAATTGGACCTTTGCGGGTTCCGATGACGGTGGCGAACGCGCAGGCATTCTTTACACCTTGATCGAGACAGCAAAAATCAACGGCGTCGATCCTGAAGCGTATCTGCGCTACGTCCTGACGAACATCGCCGATCATCCGATCAATAAGATCAGCGAACTACTGCCCTGGAACCTGGCCGATAAGCTTGGTCAGCTACATTCCTAAACAACGTTTACCCTTTCGATGCAGTATTCGTTCCGGTCGGAGCAGGTGCTTTGTGTAGGCCCTTGAATACATGATACTTTCTTGAATAAGTTTAATTGGTAATAAGTCTGAATGGGGGATCGATTAACCAAAAACACATATTGTTTTCGGGACATTGAAGACTATAATATCGATTAACATAAACAAGAGACTTAATATATGCGTATTTGCTTCATCATAGAGGCGGGAGCAGCAGGCGCAGGCAATGTGGTTCTCGATCTCGCCCGGAAACTTGTCGAAGCGGGCGACGACATTACGGTTATATACGGGACATCGCGTACCTGGTCGTCTTTTGTGAAAACGCTGACGTTGCTCGGTATCAGAACAATCGGTTGTCCTATGCGACGCGAAGTAGGCATACATGATGTTCTGGACGGCTACGTCCTTTATCGCGCGCTGCGTCGAATAGGACCTATCGATGTCGTACATGCACACAGTTCCAAGGCGGGTGCTCTCGTACGTCTGCTGCGCCTTTTTTTTCTGAAATCCGTGTTCATCTACACGCCGCACGCCTTCGTTACAATGGCGGTAGGGACACCCGCATTCTACGGTGAGATCGAGCGGGTGCTCAGCCAATTCTGCAACATGCTTATTTGTGTTTCGAATTGCGAAAAGCGGCATGCGATCGAAAAGCTTCGCATACCGGAACACAAGCTGTGCGTCATCCCCAATGGCATAGATCTGACCTTTTGCGCCGATCGCGCGAGATCTCGTCAGCAAATGGGCATGACGGATCGGGATTTCGTTGTCGGATTTGTAGGGCGGTTTGAGCCACAAAAAATCCTTTGCGCGCTGTCGAAGCCTTTTCCGAAGCCGCCGCAAGGAACGACGCTCTGCGGCTTGTCATGATCGGCTACGGGGCAATGCAAGAGGACATTGAGAGACGTGTATTGGGGCGTGGCCTGACAGGCCGGATGTCAATTATCCAGGATACAAATGCTCGCGAGCTCATCTCGGGTTTTGATCTGCTACTGTGCAGTAGTGATTACGAAAGTTACGGGCTTGTCATTGTTGAAGCGCTAGCGATGGGCGTGTCCGTTGTTACCACCCCAGTCGGCATTGCCGAAGACGTCATTTCTACGACTGTCGGCGTGAAGACGAATGATTTTTCTGTCCATGCCTTAATGGCGGGAATTCTCGACGTCTCTGGGTGGGATGCCGCACGCCGAGCTGAGGCCTATACCGCTGCGAAGGGATGCGCAAAGCAGTTTGATCTAACAACAACGGCGAGAAACACAAGGACGCTTTACAATCTTCTGCAGGCCAGAAGACATGCCGGATTTGCACGGCGATATCTTAGTTCTACTTTTGATCGTCTTGAAGAAATAAATAAATGGATGGTTTGGCTACCCATAATAATTGTCCTTCCTTTTTTCTGGGGTTACGCGATGTTAGTTCAGCCTAATCCGCCTGAGAGCGACTATTCTTAATCGTAAACAACAAACCATCACATCCAGCCCATTTGCATTCGGCCACCATTCGTTTGAACTTTGTGGATGACGTTCCCGAAGCAGGCCGCCCCAACCCCAATGCGCCTTGCAAATCCGCGACCGGCAAACGATGGAAGCATCCATTAACTATAGCTTCAAACACCCCCAACCCTGTGGTGCCGTCTGCTTCGACGCTTGAGTCCATGAGCGAGCGCCGCATCGGCTTCGCGCCGGCGGGGCTCGGCTGCGCAGGGCCCAAATAGAGCGCCAACTCGCCAAGGCTCGTGTTGAAAACGCTCCGTGTAAATATGCCGCATCCGGCACAATAACGCCGTTAACCAACTCGAAATTTATCCCCGTTGAAATCTCTTCACGCAGGCGCACAATTCAACCTCTACCCAAGGTAGATTGTGGACGACACGCGCAACTCGCTTTAAGTAGAGCCCTGGGCTATTCACCACACGCATCATAGGGGCGATGATGTCAGCGCAAAATCTTTCCCGGACAGCTCACGCGGCTCGTCCTCCAGTTAAGGCTTGCACCTGTGATTTAGAACATGCGGGCGCATGCGCCTTACAATACGAGGCTTCCGCCTATTTGCACGGGGAACTGCAAGATAGCGAGCTTGCAGCATTCGAAGCGCTTCTATCCAATAATGCCGGCTGTCGCCGGGAATTGGGTGCGATAAGGCGCACCGAGCAAGCGTTACAGCAAATCGGCGCAGAGATTCTTTTGGAACCGGTGCCGCAGTTCTTGCTGGATGTTCTCTCCGAGGCCGCTTCGGAAAGCGGATTGTAAAACACGCTAGCCGAGCCTGATCCGTTCAACATCGTCGAGCGAACGAAATGCGGACTGAATATCAACTCTTCCGAAGCCCCGGATAACGGAGCAAGCGCAGAGCGCTGCGGGGCCGTTCCGGTGCGGGCTTCTGCTTGCTGTTCCGAAAGTATCCCTGCCAACGGTCGATGATTGCGCGGATCGCCAGTTTCTTCTCGTTTTGAATAGCCCGGATGGCCACGACTAGCGCCGCCCCAGATAAGCTCTGGCGGGTGGCAGCGATGCGCGCCGCGTAATAGCCCTTTACCCCTCCAATTTCGCCAGCAAGGCTCGAAGATGGCGCTACTTCGCCCCGTCCTTCGGCATCGGTTTCTGCTGATGCGGCAGGTCCTCCCACCTGAGCTCGTAGCGATCGCAACTGGTCATAGTGCTGAGCACCGGTTCCCGGTCGAGAAGACAGACGATGATCTTGGCCCCGTTCTCGCCGCAACGAGTCCAGCCGGCCTGGCATTGCATGCAATGCGTGGTCGCGAAATCCGTGGAGTCGGCTTTCCAGGCAAGGGGATGTACTTTGTGCATGCGTGCTCCTCCAGATGGATGATCTGAAGGGGCTCCTCCCCTTGTTTTTCTTCCCGCTTTCTAGGGACCAGCGGTGCAGATCCTTGAGCGGGTTGTGGCAGAGGGCGATATAGTCACCAGCAAGCGCGCGAGTCGTCAAGGGGAAACGGTGACCGGAATAGGCCGGTATTCTTCGACGCATACGCGAAGATGCACGCCTGGCGCGCGCGGTGTGATAACGGGCTGCCTGCGGGAAGAGACAGGGTTGAAACGAAGCGCGTGATTCGTTTGCGGACGTGGCTATGTGCTGGCCGGAATAAGCCGGCGGCGTATGGCCCAGGGTACGGAAAGACGTGCGGCGTGGAAGGCCGGTGCAGCGCGTCCGTTATCGGCCCCGTCCACCCCCGTTGCGTCCGCGTTTGCCTTGATCCTCCTGCCGGCGAATTGCCGCCCGTGAAGAAGGAGCGGTCCTTGGCCTGGCGGTCCTCGCGGGCGAGATGTTCTTTGATTTCAGGGGAGGCGTTGGCGCGCTCCTCGCTGCTGAGCGGCCGCCCGGATTCTGCCGCATGGCGGATTTGTTGTTGCGGATCAATTTCACTCAACCGCTCCTGAATTCTCGCCGCCCGATTATTCCTCGCGGCCTGTATGCCGGGCGCCAGCGTCTCGCGCTGGCGAGCCCTTGCCGATGGCGGCGCCGTTCGCCGCTGCGCGGCTATGCCTAGTTTGCTGTCGTCGGCGCAGACCGATCCAGGCTCTTCTGCGCCTCGGGTCCGGCGCGTTCGAGATTCTTGCGCGCGTGTTTTAAGAAGCTTGTCGCGGATCGCGGTGTGCTTGGCCTCTTCGGCATGCGCGGTCTCGATATAGGCCCGCGACGCTTCGCGCGGATTGGCGGGCGCGGCCTTTGACCCGTTCGCGCTTGCGCGCTCTGGCTTGCCCTTGCATGCAGCTTGATCGTGGCGATGCGCGGCCTTTTGCTGCGCGGCCATGCCCTGATGCGCCGTAAGCCGCGCGTCGATGCGGTTGGCTTGCTTGTCGAGGCTGAGGGCGCGCCATTTTTCATGAACGCTGAGGCGTTCGGCAATATGCTGGCGCGCAAGTGCGGCGGTTTCCTGCCGATGCAGGTTGTGCAGATCGAGCCGTTCCTTTTCCTGTTGCGCGTACATGGCCTTCCAGGCCGCGTCTTTCTCGGGACGGCATAGATTGACCTGGCGCGTGGCTTCGTCCGTCGTAGCTCTTCTTTTGCTCGAGTTTCAGCGCAGCTGCCGCCTTCTGGCGCTCGTCGAGGTTCTTGATGGCGCGCGTCTCTGTCCATTTGGCGGCGTATTGTTCCTTGACCTTGTCATAGGCGGTCTTGCGCGCGGCGGCGTAAAGCTTCTTCGCCCATTTCTCGTGCTCGAGTTTCGCCGGTTCCTGCGCCAGCCTGAGCGCGTCGCGGTCGCGCTGCTGTTCCCGGTACATGGCCTTGCGAGCCTCGGCTTGCGCCTCGCGAAGCTGGCGCTTCTCCTGATCCTCGCGCGTCTTCGGCGCCTTGCTTCCACGGGCGCCGGAATTTTCGCCCGTCCCGGCTCTTGGCGGCAGGGCGTGCGGCTTGCGTCGCTGCTTCCTTCTGCTTGTTGGCTTCGATGATGTGGGCGTTATGCGCGGCGCGGCTAGCCTGATCGAATAGCGTATAGGGTATGCTGCGTTCGCCCCGGATACGGTCCTGGCTATCGAAGTGATAGCCTTTTTCTTCCAGCGCCTGCGCCTTGGGCCCGATGTGAATTTGCGCGTCTCTGTCGATCCCTTGCTCTTTCAGCGTGCGCGGATCGTAGCGGACATCGATCCCTTCGCGCTCCATCGTGCGGTTGAGATGATCGCACCACATGGTGCGCAGATCCGCCGTGGTCGTGCGCGGCGGCACCTTCCAGCCATGCTCCTTGGCCTCGCGCACGTCGCGCGAGCTTGTCGTCGTGCCGATCACCTTGCGGCCGGTGTCGATATCGGCGTCCTTGAACACGATATGCGCGTGCGGATTATGCGCGTCCTGGCCGCTGTCGTGATGCGCCGCGCACCAGGCGATGCGTCCTTGCCCGAGTTCGTGCATGAAGCTTCTGACCAGTTCGTAACGCTGCTCCTGATTGAGCTCGACCGGCAGCGCGATCATGAGCTTGTCCGCTATGCGCGCGTTCTCCGGCATCCCGGCCTTTTCCCAGAGCTTGTCGAAATATACCCGCGTGCCGCGCCCGCCGTCCGGCATGTTCTCGGCCTGAAACATCGTCATCGCTTCCGAGCGCATGATGTAGCTCACATGCGCCGTTGCCGTCCGGGCCTTGTGCGTTTTGGCCCCGATGCTTGTATGCTTGAAGGTGGGAAGCGACTTCGTAACCATGACGTCTCCTGATTACTATTATTGTTGTAACACAATGATTTAGCAACAGATTTCGCGTGACGAAGTGTCGATCTTAGGGTGGCCTCGGCGGAGGCCACAAACACTTGCTAATAAGACGTATACGGACAAGTGGAAGCCGATTACGGCCAGGTACGGCATGTGCTGGCGCCGGTCGGACAAAGGCGTGAGCTGGAGACGGAGCAGGGCACGCTGAAAGACTCGATACTGGACGAGGACGGTTGGTAATTGAGCCTGCTCCTTTCCGGCTCTTCTTCACGCCCCGCTTGCGGGGCGGTGACGTGAGGGCGCGGTTTTGGGGACGGCGTTGGGCTGGGTAAAAGTCGGCGCGGCGGGAAGCGGCTGCACGGCGGAAGGCACAGCGCAGGCACTGTGAAAATGCGAAAACGTCAGCGGCAAAATCGACCAAAAAGCGCCGGAAAAAGCGGTGACGTGAGGCGCACGGGGGTTTACCCCCATTAGTGCGCCCTAAGTTTCAGGACAGTCTTTCTACAGAGGTTTTCAGATTCGTCCGTGTCGGGCAAGCCAGGGAATCAGGGTGCGAAAAATATTTCTGCTCTCAGGCTTTTCGTAATGCAAATAGCGGCGTCAGAAATTCGCGGGAAGACTAAGGCGATACAGACGCTAGATCGCTCCAGCCGTTATATAAGAAGATGGTCCCCTGCCCTATTCCATAATGGTATTACAGACGCGTTAGGAATGGCTTCTAGTATTCTAGAGGCAAATTTTCGGGGGCCCTGCCCCCGCTCCCCCGTGAGAAATAGGGAAACTCAGACATTTTGGGCGGTGCCTGCAGCGTGCGTATTTTATAGACTGGCTTTGGGTAAGTAAAAAGTATATACTTTGTTAGTATCTAATTGTTGGAGAGGAGGGATGCGTTCATGTCAAAAGAAGCTGTGTTCACCATGAAGCTCGAGTCCAAGCTGCGCACCGAATTCATGGCAGAGGTCGAGGCAAGCCATCGGCCGGCCTCCCAGATTATCCGCGACCTGATGCGCGAATTCATTCAACGGCAGCGCGAAAAAAGAGAATATGACGCGTTTCTGCGCCAAAAAGTCCTGGCAGCGCGGTCTTCGATGCGGGAGCGCAAAGGCCGCTCTAATGATGAGGTTGAGGCCAAATTCAGAAAACGTCGGGTTCGCGCGGAAAACCAGGCGTGAACGTCGTCTGGACACCGGAGGCGGAACGGGATCGTGACCATATATGGGAGCACATCGCCGCCGAGAACTCGCGAGCTGCGGCTAAGATGGATAAGTTATTTAGCGAGACCGCTGCCAATCTGGCTCGATACCCCTTGCTGGGGCACGCCGGAAAAATAGCGGGCACGCGGGAGCTCATCCTCCATGAAAGCTATCGTCTGGTGTACGAAATCGACGGCAAAACGGTTTGGTTGCTGGCGTTGGTGCACACCGCTAGGCAGTGGCCCCAATGACGGTGAAGTACCCCCTTTCCATCGTTGGAGACCTCTTCGATTTGTAAGGCTAGCCTGGGGTTACCCCCCTGCTCCGGCTCGCGGTTCGATGACCGCGAAGGTTTTGATCTCTTTGGCTTCGGGGTCGTGAAAGGGCTCGCTGATCCCAAGCCCCCCGGTGGATAGCCGCAGGCAGATGATGGACGCGCTGGAAAAAGCCCGCTAAACTTACTTTGTAGTGCAGGCAGGCATGCCGCGCTGCGCGGTTGGAAATCGGCGCCGGTGATGGATGGTATATAGCGTTCATCAGGCCTTTCCTCACCGATGACACCCGGCCACAACAAGTCGGCCGGTTTTGAGCGGGGTCTACAATTCTGATCAGAAGCGCAAGAGTCCGTCAGGCCTGAGCGGATGGCGAACTCTTGCGGCGGTCACTGGCTCGTAAAGCGAGGATGAGCCACCGCGCGTACGTGAGATGGCGATGTCCCCTCGTCTGCACGGGTGGGCTAGCTTTTTATGTGAGGCTATACACGATCACCCCCTGCCCGTAATGGTAAAACTCTTGTGTGTATCGAAGAGTGCGCTCGGGAATTCGAAGCAGCTCCGGGGCCCCTGCCCCGCGGCGGCGTGCACGCCGGAAGGCCTGGTGGCCATGCTTGACCTGTGAAGTGCGCCTCGCGTTCAGCCGCTTGGAAGTCTCGGCATGAAGCATGCGTTGTTGGGACGCCAGCGAGTTTCCCGGGCGCGTCTTTTTTGCCGCGCCACGGTCGAGCTTAACGGCGGGTCTGGATTTGGCTTGGCGGCGCAGGTCTTGACGCCAAGGTGATACTCCGCTTGCCACGCCGCGTCGCGCAGGACGTCGTCAAGCTGGCTTTGAGTGAAATGGGCCAAATCCTCTTTCAGCGTCCTCGCGAAATCACGCGGCGAAGCGTAATGGGTCCAGCGATGACCGCGCTGCTCCCCCTGCTCAATGGCGCGGCAGCGAAAGATACCATCCTCATCGATCCTGAAATTCTGCTGGCAAGCGGGATCGGAGATGAATTCGCCGCGCCTCCTGTAAGTGAGGATCAAGGGCTCCTGCCCCGTCTCGATGACAAGCCGTGGCAGGCGCGAGCGGAGCATGTCGAGGACGGGACGTAACGCCGCGTTGGTCAGTTTGGCTTTGGCGGGAACTGCGGGCATGAGTCAAGGAGTTGCTTGGGCGGAGGAAGGCGCATCGGCTTTGCGGATGGTGTTTGCAGGTGCCGTAACGGCCTTGAGAGCTACTCTAGCAAATGTTGGAACAGTTTTCTATCTATGACTTTAACGTGGCCGTTTTGGCCTTAAAGCCGGGCCGGTAGTGGCAATGGCATTCCGGCAAAGGCGCGTCATGTGTGCCGGCACCGAGCGAGACCAGGGGTGGGGAAAAGTTCGTGGTAGCGGCAGGGTGGCGGCTGGTCCCCTGCTCGCTAACGATGGTTAGCCAGTGGAATAGCCAGGGATAGCCTTTGCCGGAGTGTGGCTAAGCTGGCGCGGTCATCGCCATCGCCGGCGTGACCGCGCAGCAATTCGGTTCCGGGATCGGATCAGAAAGCCGGTAGCTGCAAGGGCGATCCAGCCATAGCGACATCGCAGATGCGGATATCGCTCGTGATAGCCTTGCTTCCGGTAAGGGCGCTGCGCGTCCGGTCGAGAAGCGTTTTCGCCCAGGCTTCGGCGTGATCGGCGGAGGAGGCTTCGACTTCGATATCGTAGACCTGGCTGACGCGGTAGCTGACGCGATAGGTGGCGAGTTTGGACATAGGGGGCTCCTGTTGGTTGGTTGAAGAAGCTTGCCGCCCGCCCCGGAGGGCGGACGGCTTTGCCTGGCGCTAGAACGGCATCTCTTCGCCGGCCTGCGCTTCTTCAGCCCCGGCGGATTTCGGCGGGAAGAGCACGATCTTGCCCTCGAAATTAAGCGGCAGCGCCTGAACCTGGAGATTGATGCCGTCGCCCTTCTGGTGCTTCCAGGCCCCGCCGATGCGGGTCAGGATGTCTTTCTTGCCCTTGTCGCGCGATGTGACGCCGTAGACGATGAAGTCGGGAGTGTTGGTGGTCATGGTACGTTTCCTTCTCTGTTTGTGAGGCTGCGCCAATCGCGGCCTCGTTGCCTCCCGTCCGCTACGAGGGGTTAGGCGCGCTGCAACGGAAAAATTTTGGAGGGGCCCGGGTTTTGCGCTTGAGGCCTTCGAAAAAGAAAAATGCGCCGGCGCGGAGCCCTTGCGGCGCAAGCCGCGAGGTGCGCAAGCGCAAAAGCTGGGAGGAGCCAAAACTTTTTGCGTTGAGGTCCGCTCTTCGGACCGTCCGCGCGCCGCCCCGAGTGGCAGGGATCGGCAACTATGAGAGGCCGTGTTGCGCCAGCTGAACCGGAGAAGGGGCAAGGTCGTGAGCGCTCCTCCAGACATCTTCTTCTGAGGCGGTCAGAGCGAAAGAAGAAAAGTCATGCTGACATTTCCATTGGCGGGTCTTGAAAAGCATTGGCGTGGCAATTCTCCGCTTTATGCGCGCGCCGTTTTCGGGGATGATTGCTGTACCGGAGAAGCACGTGGCGGACCGTCAATGCAGGCTGACGAATTCGAGACCCGTTTGCGCCAGGACTTGCCGCGCGGGCACGCGGCGCAGGCCAAATCGACCGGACGCGAGCGAGGGCTGTTCGCGCGCTGGCTAACGCATTCAGAAATGTCAGGCGAGCGATGGCGTCACGAAGGGGGCTTGCTGCTTGGCCGCCGTGGCGGGCGCCTGATCGGCTGGAAAGATGACCGGCATGTGATGACGATCGCCGGAAGCCGCGCCGGCAAGGGCGTTTCGCTGATCATTCCGAACCTGCTGCTCTATGAAGGCTCGGCGCTTGTGATCGATCCGAAGGGTGAGAATGCGAGGATCACGGCGCGGCGGCGCGGCAAGGGAGCAAACGGCCTCGGCCAGGATGTCTATGTGCTCGATCCCTTCGGCGTGAGCGGAGGCCCCTCCTCATCCTTCAATCCGCTTGGCGAGCTCGATACGGCGTCGGAGGATTTGATCGAGGACGCGGGCATGTTCGCCGACGCGCTCATCACTCATCCCGATCGCGGCGAGCGGCATTGGACGGAATCGGCGCAAGCGCTCTTGCGCGCGCTGATCCTCGCCGTTGCGGGCGATGAGAACCCTGCCCGGCGCAACCTCGTCACGGTGCGCAAGCTCTTGATGCTGACCGATGAAAAAATCCGGGACCGGCAATTCGAGCATCCGCCCTCGCTCGGCAAGCTCGAAGCGCAAGAAGCGCTGATCCAGATTCTGCTGGCGGAGGATGTGAAGCCCTATGGCTATATCTGCGCCGGAATTGCGGAGCAGCTGAAGGCCATGGGCGATAACGAACGAGGCTCGGTGCTTTCCGCGGCGCGCACGCAGACGCAATGGCTTGACAGCGCCAAGATCCATCCTGTGCTCGCCAAGAGCGATTTCAGCCTCGCCGATCTGAAGGGCAAACGGACGACGATCTATCTGTGCTCTGCCGGCCGCGCGTATGGCGACGCATGCGCGCTGGCTTCGCCTGATGATCTCGCTGGCGCTGTCGGTCATGGAACGCACGCCCGGCAAGCCGAAGCTGCCGGTATTGTTCGTGCTCGACGAGTTCCCTGCCCTCGGCCACATGCAGGCGATCGAGACGGCGGCGGGTCTCATGGCCGGTTTTGGCGTGAAGCTCTGGACCATCATTCAGAATGTCGGGACAGCTTAAACAGCATTACGACAAAGGCTGGGAGACCTTCTTCGCCAATTGCGGCGTGGTCACCGCCTTCGGCGTGAGCGACTCGGAATCCTTAAAAGTCCTGTCCGAGATGCTTGGCCGGACGAGCATCATGGAGCAAGTTTCAAGCGGCGCCGTCGGCCAGGCGCTCTCTCGCCGGCGCACCGGCGTTTCGCGACGACCGGCATGACGTGCCCCTGCTCGCCGAACACGAATTGCGCCTGGCTTTCGCCAAGGGCAAGGAGCGCGTGCTGATTTTCAATGTCGAGGATGTGCCGGCGGTCGCGGAGCGGTTGCTGTATTTCAGGGAACCGATGTTTAAGGGATTGTACGACGAGGTGGGCGTCGATGGCGATTAAGCTTGATGCCCAACAAGGGGTGGACGCTCAAGGCCTGCCGGTGGTGACCTGGGAGGAGGATCGGAACCTGTTCGCGCCGGAAGGCGCTGGCCCTGCCCGCGTTGCCTGCTTCATCAGGCCCGACGAAAAAACCGGCGTGCTGCAGTTCGTTTCGGCCGGTTCGGTGCGGCATGGCGCATTCGAGGAAGCGCGGCCCTGGGAATTGCTCAAATCTTTCCAGAGCGGCACGGCAGACCAGCTTTACTATGCGGCCTCGGATCGCGCGGCGCTCGATCTGCTTGCCGGTAAAAGCAAAAGCGGGGCGGGCCAGTTATTGGCGAAAGACGGCGCGCAAGTGATGCTCGCCAATTTTGCCGACGAGCGCGCGAGCCTGCCCATGCATTTGAACTGCGCCGATGCCTCTCCGGTCGAGGTGGCGCTGCTGCACGACCGGCTGCACCGCGAGTTCATTGCCAAAAGGCCCCTGCTCCTGGATGGGATTTGCGGCGGCGAATATATCTGGCCGAAGGACAAGCCGTTCATCGCGTATGAGGCCCCTGCCCCGGCCGCCATCCCGCGCTGGAAAGCCCGTTTGGTCGATCTTTCGATTGCCGCGATGCTGATGCTGATCGCCTGGGGGCTTTACCAATATGTGCTGGGCTAGACAAACGTGCATCGCCAACCCTTGGACGTATTCCGTAGCGGGTCGCAAGCGGTAAATTTCGGGAAGAGCGTATATGGGCTCCTGCCGTTTCAGGAACCGACTATAGCCCCCTAGCTGAGAATTCCGTCGCGCATTGCTCCTTGAGTGGATGATGCTAATGCGGTTGACTTTAGCAATGCCGAGGGGCAGCCTTTCCGTCGCCTGAGTCGGTTCACAATCCTCAAAAAGCAACCAATGATCGTGCGATTCACAAATATTGATCGGCGGATGCGCGAGCTTTTCCAGGAACTCGTTTTCCGTTACAGTCACTCCTTTGATCCCATTTTTTCCGAGATCCAATCCTTCACTATTCATGAAGGTCGAAAAACTGTAATGCGTTATGGCCCAGATACTTGGGAGGACGATCAATTTGAGGGAGTATCCGAATGCATGATCAAATTCGAAGATCACGCAAAGTTTTCATTTGAAGACTTTGATAAACTTGCGCGGCAAGTTGGGGCGCAATTCCTAGACGCTAAAAGAAAAAGCCTTCACGATACCTTAGAACGTGCGTGCCAAAAAACTGGTAATATCGTTAATAAGCCACTAAGTCACGAGGTAATCTTTGAAGTGCTTGAGTTGATGGAAATTGAGTTCGAGAATGGGCAGCCGAAAATGCCCTCTATCATCATTAGCCCAAATAATGCCCCCAGGATGGAGCAGCTTTCCACTGAAGCTGACGAAGATCCCGAAATCGAGCGTAAATATGATGAGTTGATTGCAAAGAAGAGGGAGCAGTTCCTTGCGCGAGAGGCTTCTAGAAAACTGGCTGGATAGGATTAACGAAAGGGGGTACCAGGCGGTTTTTTGTCAGGCGCTCTCCGCGCTTGGTCATACCGTTGTTCACTCTACTCGTCATGGCCCAGGCGAACAGGGAAAGGACATAGTCTCCAGAGATGGCGCTGGGAACTACCATGTCTATCAGCTTAAGGGAAACCCTGGCACCCGCCTGACTGTAACGCAGTGGAATCATATCTTACCGCAAATCCACGCATTAATGCACCAACCCGTGGAGCCCCCACTTTCTCATACAGCGGTTTTGGCAGAACCATATCTCGTCACGAACGGTGAAGTGGACGAAGAAGTTCACACAAACATTCGAGGTTTGAATTCCCTCGCTTCTCAGAATGGCCGACCCCAGTTAAAGCTTATTAGCAGAGGAGAGTTACTAGGCACATACTTGCTACCGATTGCTGATGAACTTTGGCTGCAATCAACTGATGTAGATCAACATATCTTATCGTGCTGGGGAATTGATGGCTCAGACTTTATAAGACCTCAATTGTTTCACGAAATGCTACTGAGCGCTTTGCCGTTTTCTAGCCCGCCGCAGTCGGTCAAATCTGTTGATCGAGCGCTATTTGGTGCGGCGATGATTAACGAGATTTGCCTTCGGAGGTTCACAGAACAAGAAAACTACGTGTCCAAAATTCTGGGGCGTGGGTTGTTTGTTGCAGCCTGCTATTCGTTCATTGAAAAAGCAGGGCAGAACCCAAACTCGTTTGAGAACTTCCGGCGACTGATGTGGACTACAATAGTGGACGACTTTTTGTCACTAGTAAAAGAGCTTGAAAACAGAAAAAAGCGAAACTTCTATGACAAAGATGTTCCATTCGAATTCGTTTATCACGGTCATCGTTTGATGATGCTCAAGGGACTATTGGCCGTCTTTAGTGTCGGAGTGGCGGTTCAGCCCGAGGCGTTTAGTGAGTTGAGTGACGATCAGAGGACCTTTATCAACGATTTTGCTAGAGAGTTTATGGCCACACCAACAACGGGAAATCTATTAGGAGAATATGCGATTCCCCAATTTCTATTTTCATATTGGTATACGTGCCGAAATTCTGGATACGGCGTCACAGACAGAATGGTTGAGTTCGTCCTGCGAACACTACTCGCCTGTAACGCGAGCGCTAGGCCCTTAGATCATCTGCCAGGTCCGTATCATCTAATGCCGGAGATATTGGAAGAGCGCCTTTTGGGGTTGGGCAGAAAGTTCAGCTTCGAACGTGAAACATTTCGTTACCAACTTTGGACTGCCTTGCCACTGTTTGGGCTGCTCGTGCGAAGGAATTTAAAATCCACTGCAAGATCTTTGTTCCCCGATATGACAAGGTATATACATAGAACCACAGCGACACCGGACACCTGGTCGTTTGGTTTATATAGATCCGGAGAGGCAGAGGAACATGCGGAGCGTCTTGCCTTCCCGGGAAGTTGGGCCAATTTCGTCCAAAGAACGCAAACTCCTATTTCTCCGCAAATTCCAAAGGGTTTGACTGAGGATTTGATTACTATGAGTTTCTTTTTAATACTGTGTCCATTTCGCACAACTGAGGAGATTGTCTATCATCTCGACGAAATCTTGGTTGGTAACTGGCACCGTCGTGTCGATCTGAAAGCATCTCAATAGCCGTATTACGAGAAATTTGGTGCGTGACACCGTATGGAAACAAATAACAAGGGTCCGGAGTTACTCTATTAGCAGCTCTTCCTGGCTGTTAATCGCCACGTCCGCTCCCGGCCAGCGCTGGTTCCGGCCAGCAAAATTCGGGTACAAAACAGTATCTACATCATTTCGCCCGCAAGGGGTCGACAAGAGACATTGCTGCCGGAATTGGTCTCGTCCGCAATCGGGGGTTAAACGGAATTGGATGTCGCAACAGAGACTTAGTCCGGCTCGGGCCAAAACCGGACCATTGAAGGTGCTGAGCCCGGTTGCCGTCCGAGCGTCCGGCGCAAAGACGGACGTTCCTCAACAGCCGAGGTGGGGCCCTAATGCCGTTCAGCCCAGGAACTCAAGCGCGGACGCTATGAACCGGCACGGAATTGCTTCAGCACGCCACAGAGATGGAAAAAATTGACGTGGTAAGTTATTACGAGTGCCAAAGCTTGCCGGGGTTGATATGCCGTCAAAGTTGACCCGCCGATTTGGCGAAGTCCAAAAGAATGGCCTCGAACATCTCCTTGCAGACGGCGTTCGAGACGTTCCACACCGTGGCCCCCGTAGCCGGCTCCACGAAGCCCCAGACGTAGAGCCACTCGTAGCGGTGATGGCCAAGCGCAATGGGGCGCTCTCCTTTGGGTGCCCAGACCCCGCGCAGAATGGGCTTCAGGCCGATCCGGTGCTCATCCATCGCCCAGATCTCGGCGGCGGCTTCCGGATGCGCTTGTTTCTCTTCAGCGGCGGCCGCTTGCAGTTTTTTTTAGCCCGTCGCGATCCTCTTCACCCGCAGCGTTGGGATGGCGCGGCCTCGGTTTTTGGATGGAATACTCGATGGCAATAAGCGCGTCCCAGCCGCGCCGATCGTGCACGGACTTGAGGTTATGGAAGCTGGCGAGCCAGCGCGCTACCTTCGGCCCCGTCCACAGCCCGCCATCATCGGGCGGCATCTTGAGCCGCTCCTTTAGGGAAGCAAGCGCTTCTGGCGTAAGGATCGCGGGCACCGCGGCGTTGCCCTGCCGCCGGTCGCCCAGGCTGTCCGGTCCTTGTTCGTTGTAGCGCTTGACCAGTAGCCTAACCCAGCGCGCTGAGAACGATAGGATCGCCGCCACTTCACTGGCGGTATAGCCCAAGGATAATAGCCAAATCGCGTGAAATGGCTCTTGGAAACCGGATCGGCCGCCGTTTCATAGCGCGCTTCCAGCTCTGCCGCGCTCAAATGCGATGCTATCGCCGTCATGAGTTTGCCCCCGCAAACGAATCATGACCCCTCCATATAACTGCTTCGATTCCCGCCGGGAATCCGGCCTTCCACAGGAATCAATCAACCGGAGTCGGTATCACTAGCGCCCCCTGTCCTATGACAGGCTTTGGATACGGAAGAGGAAAGTCAGCGCTAGCGGGGGATACGCACCGAGGAAAAAGCGCCGGGTGAAGAATCCATATAGGGCGCTACCTATTCTGAGGCCCCGTCCTTAAGGTTGCGATATAGGGTTTGAGATACTTCCCAGGGCAGTCCGTCTTTGCCTTGTCGCCATGGCCAAAGACAAGGTGCGGATCGATGCGATATTTCTCGCTGAGCCAGGAAATCAGCTCTTTAAGCGCCTCGAGCTGTTCCCTCGCCGGTCGTTCTTTCTCGAAATTGCCCTCGACCACGATCTGAATAAGGTTGAGCGTATCGTAGCCGGTATTTGTATCTCCGGCGTATTGAATGTCCCGGCCTTCGGCAACTCGGCCGTGAAGATCGATGTAATAATGGTAGGGGACGTCTCCCCACGCAGGCTTGGCGTGGGCGCCGACCCTGCCAGGCCGGAATGAAAAATCTTGCAAGTTGCGCAGCTTCCGCTCTATGGAGAGGGAAGCTCGCTGCGGCTCCCCTGTATGATGGACTACGATTTCCTTGGGTTCTTGCCTCCGCATCAGCGCCGTTCGAGGCTCCGCTGCTTTCCACTCCGCCCTAGCAACGATCTTTGGCGGGGAAGGCTCTGCGAGCACTCCGCAAGGCAAGACCATTAGGCAAACGATAATCGTACTAAGAAGTTTCATGTCCGGCCTCCGCCCGCGCAAAGCCGGGGCAGCTCATGAGCAGGAATTCTTGATATAGGCGGTGGGGAAGGAGGCTCGCGCTCTCCCGGCGCGGGCTTGCGCATCCCCTTTTTGCATAGGGCCGTAGGCCGAGCAAAACCAGCCCTTTCTAAAGTTGGGGAATGCGGGCGAACTCGTGTCGATAGTCCGGGTCCCTTCTCTTACCGACACGCTGCGCGCCGCTTGCTCGTCTTGAGAGCAGTATATGATCGCGAACCAGCCGCATTCGTTTGCCGAACGCCCGGGATCGATCGCCAATGGCCCATGATCGATCTGAGGGGGCGCCGAATCCGGGGACAGGGCTAATTCGCGTTCGAGCGCGTGTTCAGTCCTCCGGAGTATTTCGATGGTTTGAAGATTGTAGCAGTCGCGGACTTCGCCCGCCTTTTTCACCCATGCATTTATGACCTTATTTTGGATGCCCTTGCTGCGGGCTTTTTCCTCCAGCCTCTTTACGGCGCTATAGGCCTCGAGGGTTTGGTCCTGAATTGCTTCGTCTTCGGAAAACGTTAGGCCGCGCTTTGTGCACTTACATGCTTGCTGCAGGTACTCTTGCTTCAGTTGCAGGCATCCCCATTCCGCTCGAATTGCGACCTGATTAGCATAGGGGATTACGTCTAGCTCTCCAAAGCCGTGGCCGAACAGTTTGTGCAGGCGTGAGCTGCAGGAATCCTCTTCGACTGCCCCGCCTTTTGGGTCCGGTTCTTCCGTCGAGAGCTGCTCGATACGTTTACGGATTGCCCGTAGCTGCGGTATGATGGCGTCATCGCAATCTGAACGGGTATGCTCATGCCCTGTCAGGGAAGGAGGGGATTCGAGTTTCACGTCCGGCACCTCGGCGTCTAGTTCTGCCGCTTCCTTCAAGGCGGCCGCTTGCTGAATGAGGTCGCCGGCAATTCCAAACTCTTGGGCAGCTTTCCTAAGCTGCGCCACAGAATGAGCGGCCGGGTATGCCGGTCCGCGTGCGCCGCATCTAGCGTGCGTTTCGCATCCTCGCAATGGCCGGTCGACGGATGATCCTTATCCGTGATTGTACTGCAGGAAGCCGATCCGCTCGCCTTCGAGGCTTCCCCAGCACGCTCGTATTCCTGGCGGGACCGCTCCTCTGCCTCCTGTTGCAACTCTTGTCTTCTTGCTGCCTCTTCAAGCGACCGCCGCATTTCCTCAACGGAGCGCCGCAACGAATTGTCGTCCGCGTGGGACCGGCAGTGGCCGTCACCGGTGCAATAAGTTCCCTCATCGCAATAATGGCCATTGCCGCAGTATCTCTCCGACGTTACTGGCAAACATTTATTACCGCCGATGCATGCAAAGCCTTGATTGCAGAACTCGCGCCCACCACAATAGCGTTCGGAACTGGCGGAAATGCACCTTCCATCAGGCGTGCACACGGACCCGGCATCGCAATATGTTCCGTCGAAACAGGCTCTTGGCGATGAGAGGGGAAGGCAGTGTATGCCTCCATCGATGCACATGGTTCCAGGTTCACAATACCGGCCCCCTGAACAACAGATCTTTCCATATGGCATCGGGTGACCATCGCATACCAGTTCCGCGAAAACGGGAGGTACGCCTAACAGCGCATAGCCAAGGCCGACTGTGAGCGCAATCATGCAGAACATTGGCCTCAACATTGAAGACATCCCCACTAATGTCCCTCCTGGCCTAGAAAGGTCTTAGTCTCCCTCGTTTAAGCTTCAGTTGCTACTAGCTGTAAGTATAGTGCCGCTTTCGCTCCGCCCGATTCGCTGCCAATGCGGTATGTCCACAGCCTGCGAAAGCGGTCGCGCCAGATTTACTCTAATCGTTCAGCCCGCTGGGCCGCTCAGGGTCAAGGGCGGGAGTGTTTTGACCTTTTCTGAGAAGACCGCATTTGGATCCCATACTCGTGCGGATATTGGTGCCGTTCTGAATAGCGTAGCGATGATGAGAGCTTGTGTTAACAACAAAGGAAACAAAATGAAAATCGTATTGTTAGCGTGCATGGTTACAATGTTTGCTTGTGCACAAAGTGTAGCAGTAAAAGCAGGCCCACTTGACGGGTGTAATAATGAAATGAATGATTGCGGTGAGGATGACACTGGTACAGGGCCAAAAGTAGAAATATACAAAGGACCTTGCGGCACGCTAATTAGCAAAGTTCAAAAAGACGACCAGATTTGCCTCACGGTGGATAACAAATGCGCATATCCTCTGACAATCCGTTTTAGAGAGCTTGGAGTCTCAGCTGGAGATGGACTTGGTTCATTTGCTGTTGGTGGGACTGCTAAACACCATACAGAAAAACAATGCGTAAATCCACCAAGGGATATTCGATATATTAAATGGGAGCGTCGCGCTGAATAAGAGCGTTACCCGACGAAAGAATTTCAACTTGAAGGGGGAGAGAAATTCGCGACCGACCGGTGCTTGCGAACTGTTAGCGGAGTATCGAGCGGAGGTCCCTCTTTGCGAGGTTTTCCCCTTGCAACACACCGCCGGTCCATACAAACGGGTCAGGGGCGGTCTTCATATCTACCTAACTGACCGGGTGGCCGTTGCCAATCTCGGCGACATTTGGGCGCTTGATAATGAGTCCGGTTTCCGGAGGTTCAGCTGCCCACATTTGCTCGCTAAGAGTATTACCGGAATTGACCCACTCCTTCCTGTCGATGGTCCTCGGAAGCGATGATGCACCGGGTGCTGGTTAGTCGCATGGTGTTAGTCGCATGGTTGCCGCGGAGCAGCGGGGCGCCTACCTTCCGCTCCAACAAGGAGCGTCCGTATGTCGAAGCCTGTCCGCATCGACGTTGTGTCCGACGTGGTCTGCCCGTGGTGCTTCATCGGCAAGAAGCGGCTGGAACAAGCGGTCGCAATGACGCCGGGCATTCCGGTCGAGGTGCATTTCCGGCCGTATTTTCTCAACGACTGGATCCCTCTCGATGGAATGTCTCGCGGGCAATATCTCACGGCCAAATTCGGCTCGCCTGATGCTTACAAGGACATCGCTCAACGCGTCACAGCCGCCGCCGCCAGCGAAGGGCTCGTCTATGCGAACGGCCGCATCAAGCGCCAGCCGAACACGCGCGATCCGCATCGCCTCATCCGCTGGGCGGAAGCGATCGGCAAAGCGCCTGAGATGAAGCAGCGCCTGATGGATTTATATTTCACCGAAGGCGCGGACCTGTCCGACACGGATGTGCTGGTGGAGGCAGCGGCCGATGCCGGCCTCGACCCCGCGCAAGTGCGCGCAGATCTCGCCAGCGGCAAGGATGCCGCCGAGGTCGAGCAAGAAGTGCAGATGGCAAAGGACGCCGGCATTCAAAGCGTGCCGGTGTTCATCTTCGGCGGCAAGTTCGCCGTCAGCGGGGCGCAGGCGCCGGAGGATCTGGCCGAAGCGATCGCAAAGGCCGCGCAGTTGGAAACAGCGGAGTAGACAACGTTGTCGTCCCCCCGGAACGCAGCGACCCACTGGCTCGGCCGCCCCGGCGACCGGGCATCGGAGGCAACCTCCAAATGCGAGACGAGCAGCGCTCGCGCCTGCGCATAGATGAAGCCGCGGGCAAGGCTCGATAGCGCTTCGGCGCCTTCCGCGCCGCCGGCCGCGGTGTTGCAGGCGGACAGGATCACCCAATCGGCGTCGAGCTTCAGCCCCGCGATCCCGAGGAAATCGGCCTTCCCGCCGTGAAGGCGCATATCTCGCAGGTTGTCCGGAATTGGAAACGCCTCAACCTCTAAGGAAGCGTTTGATCGAGGAATGAAGAATCCGTTCCCCCAGATTGGGGATCGGCTTGATTTGTTTGATCTCCAGCGAGATTGAGCAGCCTTCTTGGCGATCTCCGCACGGCGCTCAGGCGTCATCTTCTCGGCGCGCGCCTTCCCGCCAAGCTTGCCCATGGAGCCAGCAGCAGGGTCTTTGCCTTCCTTCTCGGGCGTGTCGATATCCTCCTCGATCTCGCCCGTGGCGATCTTCATTATCTTGACGGCATTGGCGATGACATCGGTAGGGCGCTTTTCGCCTTTAGGGCCTTTGGGCATTCATGACTCCATGCTTCCCGCTAAGCATTACACGAGATAAAGTGGTAACGTCAGACCCTATTCCCTTACGGTCACGCTTGGCTTAGCATCTATCTTGGCGCAGGAATTCTAATCCGCGCTACAAACAAATTAAGGGGGAGATCGATCCTAGATGTTTAGATACATACGCATCGCAATAGGGCTTAGCCTGATGCTGCCGACATTCGCCAACGCGGCTCCGCTTACCTGTAGGACGCACTTCTACTTCATGAGATCGGTAGTGCCTGTAGCGTGTATACCGGATTTACACGGTTGCACACAGGATTCCGAGTGCTGCTCAGGGCACTGCAACTACCACATGACGGGAGACAAAATATGCACCTCGCGATAGTGGCGCGGCAAAAATTGGATTGAATAGACGAAACTTGTTATACTGCTAAATTCCAGCGTGGAAGAACTACGCTGGAATAAAATACCTGAGACACTACCCTTATCTCAGGCGCAGTGAAACTATCTTTCAATTAACCGAACGCTATCCCTCCGAGAACTTTTACGATTTCGGCGGTGTCGTCGATGACTATACAAAGGTGTTGCGTCTCGATCCCAAATATACCTCCGCATATTTCAGACGCGGCGTTGCCTTCATAGCTAAGGGTGAAACTGATCGTGCAATTCTGGATTTGAGTGAAGCCGTTCGTCTCAACCCCCAAAATGCCCTTGCCTATACTTACTTATCGCGGCATTGCTTGGCGTGAACAAGGTGACCTAGATCTGGCGCTTGCAGACCTAACTGAAGCGTTGCGTATCAACCCAAAATCGGCTGTTGCCTACCGTTGGCGCGGTGAAATTTGGAGGGATAAGTACATCTCTGCCAGCGCCGCTGGCGATTTTTTTCACGAAGCCCAGGACTACAGTGCCCGCGCTGATGCGGATCTTCGCGAAGCCAAACGCCTCAATCCGCGAGATCCAAAAATGATGCCCTCGTTTCGATCGTATAGATTCACAAATTCTCGACTTGCCATGAGAATTTAGCCACGCCGGCGGCCGCTCCCAAGAGCTTTCTTGCCTCACGGTCGATGCTGGTAAGGAGCGTCTGGCCGTCTGTCACCAAAGCCAGTCGGTGGTCACTGCGTCCGCACGGCGTCAATAAAGCTCGTCACCGCGAAGAACGCCATTGGGATCGACCACCATTGCATGGGTATGAAGAACAGCGAATGACCGCCTTCATCGCGGTTAGCCGCCGTGCCAACAAACCAGTTTGCGACCGCAGCGAAAAGCAAACCGACTGAAGCGCCGTATGCTCGGCCCTGGAAATGCGGCCCGCCAATCAAGTGGTGCCCAAGGTACATGCAGGCAACCGTTAGCACTGCAACGATGATGACCGTTACGATTCCGGCTCCTCGCCATATAATCATGACTATCTCCGAAATAGCTTCAAAACCATACTAATGTTTAGTTAGCGCTAGTAGGTTACGTTCCTTAGTTTTGCTGAGCAAGCTTGATCTGGAAATCTTCGGCGCAGCGTGGGCTCCAAGCCCAGATAACCGGCCGCCGGGTGCAGAACCGGTTTGGACCGGTACGACGTGATACCCTTGCCGCCGCCTCCACACCGCAATGCTGGCTACGATTGGCGCGGCGCTTGGCCCGGATGCACTGGCGCTCGCCTCACAAAGCGCCGCAACTGCTCAAAACCGCTTATCTCCCCACCAGGAAGTGATGGTTCCCAGCGCCGCACCGCCCTGGCAGCTCCGCCAACACCCTCCCCTGCTTTGCCCGGCGCGCGCGGCCACCGGCGCGTTCTTCAAATCCCCATAGCCCGCGGGTAGGCTGCTGCACCCGCAGTGCCCTACACCCCGCGATTTCGTGCCTTGTCGCTTTTCGGACACCTGCCGTCACCGCGCGTGGATGGCTCGGTCATGCTGGCATCCGAAAACCTGCACACAGCGCATAGCCCATAGCACATAACCGGAAGATTCTAACATCCGGAAGTCGAGAAATGCTGGTTAAAAAATCGGTAGTTTGTTATCTCTTGCGCACGCAAATGTCCGTGACGAAAGGAAAACGCGCCATGGGGCGGTACAACCTGAACCAGTTACTCAATTGCCTGGCTGCTATGGCGGCAGCCATGACTATTTTCTTCATAAGCACGGAAAGTATGTCCCAATCTTCCGGACGAATACCAACATCCTTCCGCTGGTACTATCAGTTCGAGCCGCAGGCTGGAGAAACTGGTCACGTCAGGACGAGACAACGTGGATAGAAAGATACGACAATGGACAGAAAAGCAAATTTTTTGACGGCGGGCCAGCCGACGTTAACGGGTGCCACGGCTTGTTGCTTCTCAAGGACAACGCTACGCTTCAGGCATTCGTGCCCAACGATCAGTGCAACGACCAGTCTGCGCTGTTTCAGTTCAACGGCCCGAATGGTCCAACTGGACCGTGGAACAGGCTGGGTGAAATGAAGAATATCCGCTATTAAAAATGGGGTACGACTCAGTTTCAGTAAATTGCCAAACGCCTCTTTAGCACCACCCGGAATTATGGTGTGCAATTCGCAGTGAGCCATTTATTGCAAGCGTCCAGCCATCGAGCGTTGGAATTACGGCATTCCTTTGAGATTGCTGCGGATCGTGCCACACAGCTCGTAGTGTCTTCGCCAGCGCTGTAGAGCCGTCGGCACTCAAAGTCGTTATCCTTCGTCTCTGAAGGGCAATAACGCGGCGCATCAATGTAAACGTTGCACTCGCACGCGCCACCAATTGGCCTTGCGGGCCCAGCCTGCTGTGGCGCGCGTTCCGGCGCCCTTTCCTGCTCCTGGGCGCGGCGCTGCTGCTCCAACTCCCTTTCCTGCTCCCGCACCGCATCTGAAAACGGTCCTGCATGGACCGCCGTCGACTCTAGTGAAATGGGGGCAAGCATGGCGATCATCGCGACAGTCATGGCGTCTAGGCGAATTGAAAGTTTCATGGGCACGCGTCCGATGGATGCTATGTAGCACATTAAAGGCCAACAATGATTATTCACGAAGCCGCCGCAACGGCGCCACTGCGTTCTATATGGCTTCTGGTAGCACAATATGGTTTCGCGACTAAGCGCAACCAGGGCCACAGATGATGCTAAGCTCAGCATAAGCGAAGGCGCAACCGATAAAGAATTTTGAAGTTGCCTCGGATTTTTCGAGCACGGGCGTACGAACGTTTAGAGCCCGTGCGTTGTTGGCAACCATGCCCCAGAGTGCCCGAATGTAACCTTTGCACGTTACTCAGCGCTTCGCCTTGGTCTACCGCCAAGACCGGTTAGGGTCATTTTCGCCATAGAGATGCCGCGTCGAAAACGCATCTGCTACGACGGCTTTTGAGGGTGTTGCAGCCATTAGTTCAAGATTTTCGAATTTCGGGAATCGGCCTGCTGCACCCTTTCGGGTCAGCATGGGGCAAACGGCTAATCGCCGCCCCAATCGAAAGTCCACTAACGGCTACTGCCGCTAACACCTACCGAAGAGCGTGCAGTTTACATTGGGCCTAGCGCCGCTGTTGGCGATCCAATTGGCGAGGGTAGCAAGAATAGCCTTGTACTCCGCTTCGGTAGCCTGGGCTTGATTAAGCCGTTCGGCCTGATTGGCACGTTCGCGCTCGACGATGACCTGCTGCTCCTTGATCGCGGCTTCGCCCTCAAGGGCTTCCGCCTCCGCTTTGGCCTTCACTTCCGAATTCTTCGCCGTCTCGCGCGCGATGATTTCCTCGGCCTCGGCTTTTCTGGCGTCTGCCGTCGCCTTACGGGCGTCGGCGCGCTGCTTGCGTTCGGCATATTTGGCGATCTGGGTTTCGGTGATCGACTTCCATTCGGCAAGCTCCGCCTCGGCCTTCTGGCGCAGCGCCGCGTTTTCGGCGATGGACCTGGTCTCGATGCCCTTCTGTGTGCTGACGAACGCCGGAATGGCTCCGTGATTGTACAGTTCGAGCAGCGCGAACACGGCGAGGAACAGTTGAGCCCAGCGGTTCTTAAGGAGTGCCGCCGGCAAATCGCGTAAGCCTTGGGACGATGATTCCTTGGTCATTTAGCAGCGCCCTTCTTGCTTGGCGTGGACCTTCTCGAAATCGTCTGCGCCGGGGCAGCGGGACAGGCCCCAATCGTGCACGGCGTCGGCGAGTGCCGATGCTTTGATCTGGTTCTTCTGTTCGAGGGCGTCGGCTTGCGCCTTGAACTGGCGGGCCGCCACGCGGGCGGCCGCAAGCTCGGAGATTGCCTTGCTGTGGCGTATCTCGGCCTCGTAGGTGAGCGAGGCGGCCTCGGAGCGGGCTTTGAGTTTGGCGTTGCGTGCCCCCTGCCCCAAGGTAATCGCTTCGGCCTCGGCCTTTTGCGCCTCGGCTTCGGCTTTATCGGCTTCGGCCTTCTGGCGCTCGGCGGCGTTGCGGGCGGTCTCAAGCTGGGTGCGGGCCTGCTGCTCGGCGATCTCCGCCTCGCTTTTCTGGCGGACTGCGGCGTTGTCGGTGACGGCTTTGACGCGGAGCGCTTCCTGGGTGTTGAGATAGGCGTTAGCGCCCTCGGTGTAGATGACGAAAAGCGCGCCCATGATGGCGGTTAGTTGCACGATCCGCTTGCCATAGAGCGCGGTAAGCGAGGGCTGTGGCTGATCGGGCATAATGGGCTTCCCTATGACATGTCGAGGCAAGCCAAACCCTATCTTGAGCTGGTTAGGGTGGTCCAGAGCGAAGTGGGGGTTTATGCTGCGAAGAATTATGATTTTTCGCGATGCTCATGAAAAACGATGATTTGCTGAATTGCTGTCCAAAGGCGGTGGCTTATTTCAGTGCGGAAGCCAGTCTGAGGCTCGGCTCGGAGGCCTGGGTCGCCCTAGCGCGGTTGTCCCCTGCCCTGCCCGTGTGCCTGGCCGATTGGGGGCGCGACTTGTTGAATAGTCGTCTCAACAATTCCGGCTATCTTTTCGGCGGCAGGCCGAGAAGTTTTTTGCCTTCGTTGACCAAAGCGGCGGGAAAGGCAGACAGCGCTTTGTCATCGAAGTTGAGCCCCATTCCTTCGATCGCCAAACTGGCCACGATGCGCGCCTGGTCGAGGTCGCGCCGTTTTTTGGCGCCGCGGAGAGGGGCGTTCTGGGCGACCCAGATTTTGTGGAGCGCGTAAACGCGCGGGTCAATAGTCGAAATCAGAACAGGGCGGCCATTTTGGGCGATCGCGACTTGCTCGAAGCGGGGTGCGTGAAGCAGCCATTCAAGACCTTCGATCGGGGAAGCGATCAGGTCGTCGTCAAGCTCGCCGAGATGGCCTTTCAGTTTGGATCGGAGTTCGTCGACGTCCTGAGGCCGGATCAAATCGACGAGATAACCGTCCTTGTTCGCAGCCCGGAATGTCTGTTTGGAGCGCACGAAACTGTCGTCGACTTCTTTGAGAAGGCCCATGAGTCCGCTTCGTTTGATGTCGCCGGAGACTAGCTTTAAGTGACGGCGCGCGTCATAGAGAAAGTCGACATCTTCGGTCGCGAGCACGTCGCTATCGATCTGTACGCCAGCCTTGGCTTCATAAGCGAAGAGGGCGTTCGTGCCGACGACGGTGAGATGCGATCCGAGAAGGCCGGCTTCATCAAGCCTTCGCTAAAATTCGGGCGGCGATATTGGGAACGCGGCCGAGCCGCAAGGCGCGGTTGATACGGGCCAAATGTTGTAGCTTCTGTTCCTGGGTTTTGAGCCTTTCGCGCAGGCGGTTTCGCGCCTTTGTATAATCGGCTTTGATCTTTTCGGTTTCCGGCGATCTGGCGCCAAGCGATTTTTCGACGCCGTTCAAAATGCGGTAGAGATATTGACCGCTTGCGCGCGTCTTCCATTTCATCGTGCCTTTATAGGAGCCTTCATAGCCGTGCAGAAATTCGTCGCGGGTCTCGCGCCAGCTTTGAAAAGCCTGTTCGGAATCGACCATCTGGCGAATTTGTTCATTCGACAACTCTTTGTATCTTATGTCATTTTGCATGCTTTGCCCCTCGATTGTCAGAAATCTTAGAAATCTGGGGGCAAAAGACAGAAAAGTCAAATGGGATGGGATGCGATCGGGAGCGCCGCTAGTTGAACAGGTGTTCCTGTCCACAATGGTGAGCTCCGCAGGAAAGCGCTTCAAGGCCGCGGCTCTATCCCTTTTCCTTCCTTCCGGCTCCTGCTCTGCCTTTGCTCTTGCGTTCGCGCTCATAGCGCCTAGCCTCGGCAAGCAGCCGCCGGTCGTCGTCCTCAAAGAGTTCGAGCAGCACGATATGCGAGCCCTTGAGCGGCATGGCGTCCAGAATGACGGTTAGCCCTTCCCCGGCATTATGGGGATAGGCCCGCCCGATCCGTTCATATTGGACGCGGCGGCTCTTTTTGCCGCGTTTGACCGCATAGGCGATGAGGACGGGATCGTTGGCCATGACGAAAGCTGCACCTGTCTTAACGAAGCCCTTGAATTCAATGAAAAGACCCAAACACCCATTTGCCCAACTGGCCAGACGGTCAGTCGCGGAAGCGCCGTCCGTCTTCGACCATGTCGGCGTCGTTGATGGGAATTCCCTTCTCGCGCAAGGCGGTCATGATGATGTGCCGAAGTGAAACCATTTCCTCGGCGGCGCGCTTTTTAAGCGCGATCCAGACATAGTCGGGCAGTTCGACTTTGAGCCCTTTCATGCGCGAGCGCGGCGTCGCTTCCTTGGCAGGCCCCCTGCCCGGCTTGCGCGGCGCCGGAACTTCGGAAGCGGGCGCCGTTGCCGGTGGCTGCACTTCCGCGAGCGGCTCGGCTTTTGGCGTGACAAGCGTCGGGATGCCCCTCTCGGCTGCCCTGGCCTCGAGCCGCGCGTCGATCGGATCGAGTTCGATGGACTGGAAGGCGGGACGTGCGAATTTTGGCGTGGCCATGAGAGACTCCCCTACCCTGCCGCCGTACGTGGAACCGTCTGGTTTTGCGCGGCCTTGACGATGTCTTCCATCTCGGTCGCAAGCGCGGCGACCTCGGCCCCTGCCCCGCTCGCCGGATCGGGCGGCAAACCGGTCAAAAACATTTCCTTGTAAGCGACGCGTTCGACCATGACGGTCCGGAAAATCGGCAAGCCCTGCCGCGCCAGCTCCTGATAGGCGAAGTCGGTGACCCGGGTGCGAAGAGCTGGCATCTTGGTGAGCAGCAGGCGGTAAGGGATCGAAGCCCCCTTCTCTTCCCCGACATCCTTGATATCGGAGACGACCACAAGCGCCTCGCGCAAATCGGGTTCGGACGCTTGCGCCGGGATCACGACGAGGTCCGATCGGGCGATGGCTTTGAGGACGGTCGCTTCGCGCGTGCCGGCAAGATCGATGAGAATATGATCGGCCGCGTTTGTGAGAGCGGCTTCGCGAATTACAGTCGTGAAACTATCGCGCTCGATGGCTTTGACGGTAAGGCCCTTGACGTTGGCCTTCCGCCCCCAGCGCTCGACGGTGCGGTTCTGATCGAGATCGAGGATAAGCACCTCCTCGCCTCTTTGCGCGAGCCGCGCTCCTATGGCGGCGCAGATCGTCGACTTGCCGACACCGCCTTTCGAGGACGCAAAGGAAATAATCATGAAGCACTCGGGGACGTTCAAAGGAAGGGGCAATTGGACAAATATATTCTTGCCCATTTGGTCAAACCGGCAGAATATGAAAGTGATTCTAGGCCATTATCGCATGTATAATCAATAAAATAGTTTTGTTTTTCCAATTTGCTCATTTGGCCAAATATACCGTTGGTCTTCCGCCTCTTTGGTTGCTTGGCCAATGCCTCCGTTGCGCTGTTGGCCTTATATGCTATTACATATTTGGCCATTTTAGCAGAAGCTTATTTGGCACTATATCTCTTTGCGTTCTTGCATACTTACCCATTTGCTCATCTGGGCTATGGGGCAAATGCTCATATTAGGCCGTCCGAGAGGAAAAGGCGTCGAAGGAATACCGGTTGGGATGGTAAGTTGATTGCTGGACGCGACCGGCAGCGATTTCGATCGGTCGGCAAGATGGGGCAGGGGAGCGTGCCGGAAGCTTGCTGCGAGTGAATGGCCGTTTTCTACGGATGTCGCTGGATCAACTTTCGAAGGTACTTAGATCGCTAAGATTTCTAATTTTTATCTTCCATATCCTTCTTCAAAAAATCCTCTTCCGTGAGTTAAAAAGTTATAAATCTAGTTAGATAGTTACAGGGCAAAAGCAAGGCGAATTCTCTTTTCTAGTCAGTTAGTTAAGGAAAAGACGCGTCGCCAAAAGTGCGACGATCGGTCGGGAAAGGTGCGAAACAAGGGACTCCGAAGGTGCGAAGTTTGGTCGCCGGAAGTGCGGAAGGGTTGCCAAAGGTGCGAAGCAGTCTGTGGATAAGTCTGTGTATAACTAAAATATATTACTTTAGAATCAATTGCTTAAGACTGATACGTCAATCATTGATTGACCGAAAGTTCAGGCCGGCGGCGGGCGCGGTTGGCGAAGATGCGAAGTGGTCGTTGAAGGTGCGAAGTGGTGGCAAGGCGAAGGTCGCTGAAAGTGCGAAGCGGTTGTCGAAAGTGCGAAGTGGTCGCCAAAGGTGCGAAACAAGGACTTGATGGCACCGAGGCCGAATCGGTTGGTGAAAGTGCGAAAGGGTTGCCAAAGGTGCGAATCGGGGCGTGAAAGTGCGAAAGAGTCGGCGATAGTGCGAAGGCGTCGCTGATAGTGCGAATCGCTTGGCGAATCAGGAAACTGGTTGCTAGCCTTGGGTATGAGTTCCCTTCTTCCAGAGCGTCATCCCGTACGCGATTTTTTTGTGCTCGATGTCTTCGACGTCACGCCGCGCTCTGACATTGGCTCAATGGAACATCCGGTTTTTTCTCTGTCGACGAAGCCCGATACACGCGCGCTTTCCTATGAGCATGACGACACCAAGATCGAGATCATTCCGGGTGTGCGCGGTCTGCCGACGGTGTTCGACAAGGACATTTTGATTTACTGCATCTCGAAGCTGATCCACTTGAAGAATGCGGGTAAGCCAATCGGGCCTAAGGTGCGCCTCACCACCCATGATCTTTTGGTCTCGACGAACAAGCCAACAAACAATCTTGGCTATCAACGGCTCGAAGCTTCACTCGAACGGCTCGCCGGAACGGTCATAAAAACCACGATTGAAACTGGTGAGGAAGCAACGGTAAGCGGTTTCGCGCTGATCAGCTCTTTCGAGTATAACCGCAAGGGAAGCATGCACGCCGACCGCCTGCGTTATCTCGAGATAACGTTGAGTGAATGGTTGTTCCGCGCGATCAATTCCACGGAAGTGCTGACGATCGACCGGGATTATTTTCGTCTCAGAAGTCCGCTCGATCGCCGTCTCTATGAGCTGGCGCGCAAGCATTGCGGCTCGAAGGAGAAGTGGCGGATCGGCATCGACAAGCTCCAGAAGAAATGCGGGTCGAAGCAGGAGCGCAAACATTTTGTGCGGCATATGCGCGAGACGGTAGCGGCCGATCGTCTTCCCGAATATCGCGTTGAGCTCGACGGCGATCTCGTCGTGTTCTGGCGGCGGGCAGGGGAGGGGACCAATGCAGAGAGGCCGAACCCGGCAACGATAGCTCCTGAATCGCCTGCGCCGGCTGCTGTTTCAGACGAGCCAAAAAAAATTGTTATCAGCTCTGAGGCGATCGAGCGGGCGCGGGAGATCGCGCCCGGCATGGATGTCTATTGGCTGGAAAACACCTATATCGCCTGGGCCAAAGATCTGGAAGAACCGCGCACAACGAGGATGCGCGGTTCCTCAGATGGGTGGAAAGCTATACGAAGAGGAAACCTGCGCCGTGAGGCCTGTATGGTGGGCAGGGGGCGAAAAGACATGTTAAGGGGACGCCATTGCTTATAAGACGTATTCGCATTTCCAATTTTCGTTCCATCCGACACGCTGAGATTGAACTCGGCGAGACAACAGTTCTCATTGGACCGAACAACGCTGGGAAGTCTGCAATCCTTGAGGCAGTTCGTATTGCTCTGACTCGCCGTTGGGGACAACGCGGCACGGGCTTCACGGAATACGACGTGCACCTTTGTGGTACGCGCACCGACCCCAAAGTGGGCGACCCTGTGGTTATCGAAGTTGAACTCCAAGAGGGGGCCGCCGGCGAGTGGCCCCCGGATTTGCAAGGCGAGCTGGAAGACATCATTCAGCTCGATCCTATTTCCGGCCAAGCATCAATCATCATGCGCGTTAGCTGCGCGTGGGATGCAGGCGAAGAGAGCTATATCCCGCGGTGGGAATTTATGAACGTCAACCGAAATCCGCTTGCAGGTAGAGGAGCGCGAGCGACTAATCTGCAGGAATTCTTTCAGTTTTTGCCAGTATTCTATCTCGAAGCCTTGCGCGACGCTGGTGACGAGTTCTCCGCTCGGAGCCAGTTTTGGGGAAGGCTGTTGCGAACTGTCCAATTCCGGAAACACTTGAGAAAAAATCGAAGCGCGTTTTCGACCTCTTAAACCGAAAGCTGCTGGACGCTGACCCGATCCTTCGAAACTTGGCGGCAAGACTATCTGACATTAGCCGTGTTGCGGCTTCGGACACTCCAGGTCAAGCTGACCTGCGGATTTTACCCCTGAATACGTGGGATATTCTGTCTAAAGCCGAGGTAATTTACCGAATTGATGGAGGGAAGCCTTGGCTCCCGATCATTAGGCATGGCCAAGGGGTTCAAAGTCTTTCTGTTATGTTCGTGTTCAAGGCTTTCGTAGAGTTGCTGCTGGCAGACCTATACCGCCCTGAAAGTTCTGCCGTGCTAGCGTTGGAGGAACCGGAGACGCATCTTCATCCGCAGGCCGCGCGGAGCCTTTGGTGGCATATCCACGATCTGCCAGGGCAGAAAATCGTTGCGACACACTCGCCCTATTTTCTCCAGCATGCACCTTTCCGCGATATCCGCGTAATCAGGGTCGGTGCCGACGGTACGACGGTTTGTTCACTTCCGCGAGAGTTCAGGATCGTAATTCCTCACATTCCCGCCTTAGACCCGATTGTGGCCGGCTCTGGTGGGCTTATATCTTATGATCGAGGACTCGGGGAGTTGATTCTCATCGGCACCTTGCAAGAACCGACGTTCCGGCAGCTTTTAATTGCTTATCACGGCAGGGCAGACACGGGCGCCCTCCATGCCGATTTGCGGCGGATTTATGAGGCATCAAAGACTTTCATTCCTGACACTGAACTAGAACAACTTGAGACGTTTGCCCGGCGGGTACGTGGAGAAATATTCTTCGCCAACAGATGGCTTCTGGTCGAAGGTCAATCCGAGTATCATTTGGTACATGGTATTGCCCAGGGCCTTGGATACAATCTCGATGAGCACGGCGTTTCTGTGATCGACTTTCAAAATAACGGAAATCCGGAAATATTTGCCGCGCTCGCGCGCGCACTCGGCTACCCATGGCTCATAATCGTGGATGGCGACCCCGCTGGACGTGGCTATCTCAATAAAGTCGAAAGCCGGGGCTTCTCCGCCGCCGAAATGGCGAGACGAGGCTTCATGCTCCCTGTGGGGGATTTGGAGCAGCAGTTGGTCGCAGATGGTCTTCAGCCTGAGCTAAAATCGATCCTCGATGAGATGGGTGTAGCTGGAACGGCAACCCTTGATGATGTGGCTTTGATCGATACATTGAAGAAAGAGAAAAGCAATTACGCCGCCGTCCTCGGACGTCGATGCGCTAACAATGCGGTTTTGGCTCAAGGTATGCCTGAACCGTTCAGGCTGGCGATCCAGGCGCTGCGGGGTCTGGAATGACGGATTCACCTTTTGATATCGCGATCTCGGAGCTAACCCAGCCACAGGGTTCGGCCGTGAATTGGGGCCAAGGTGCGATGTTGGTTTTGGCTGGACCTGGGTCCGGCAAGACCCAAGTCCTTACGACCCGGGTCGCGAAGCTCTTGCACGACACTCCTGACCGTTCGTTCCGAGTGCTGGCATTAACTTTCACTAACAAGGCTGCCGATGAGATGTCGGCGCGCGTAACGGCGCTCGTGCCTGATCAAGAACGCCGAGCGCTCATCGGCACTTTCCATTCTTTCTGTATGCAGATGCTGCAGCAACACGGCTCGCACATTGGCATTAGAGCTGACTTCGCCATCTACTCGCTGGAGTCGGATCGGCTTGACGTGCTCAAGGATGCCATTCGGCGTGCTGGGCTAAGCGGCGATGATGCGCGCTTCCTCCCAACGATAGATAAGATGAAGGCGCGCCTCATACAGCCGGACGAATGCGCGCGCTACTTCAAAGATGCCTCGGTTGGACAGCGTGTAGAGGCAGTCTATAAAGCCTACGAAGCAGCGCTTGCCGAGGCGAACGCCTTGGATTTCGGGTCACTAATCGCGCAGGCCTACCGTCTTATCACGACCTTCCCTGGCGTTGCCGCTAGGTACCGTAATACCTACGCCTACTGGATGTTTGACGAGTTTCAAGATACCACGGAAGGGCAGTATCGGCTTATCAAAACCCTTGCCGGTGGCGTATTTCAGAATGTATTCGCTGTCGCCGACGACGACCAGATCATCTACCAGTGGAACGGTGCCAGCTATCAGCAAATCCAGCGGTTCCGCGCAGACTACTTGCCCATGGAATTGCAGCTTCCAACCAACTACCGCTGCCCGCCCAGCATCGTGGCGGCGGCCAATCGCCTGGTGATACATAACTCTCAACGGACCACGTCAAAACGTCCTCTTGAGGCTGGAAAAACGGCGCTCCGCTATCCAAGCGACCAACATATGCAAGTCGTGCGCTATACGTCCGATGAAGTCGAAGCAACAGGTATCGCGCAAGGCATCGCGAAAATCGACCGATCAGGATGGGGAGAAGTCGCCGTACTCGCCAGGACGCGCGCAATTCTTGAGAAGATACAAGCCGCGCTGATCAAAGAGCATGTGAGCGCGGTCATCGCTCAACGCCGCGACGACTTCCGGTCGCCGCAGTTTCTTTGGCTTTCGGCGGTGCTACGCCAGGCACTCCGTCCCTTGGACAAGCGGGCTTTGGAAGCACTAACCGGCGCGTTTAATAGATGGTTTGGCACTAATATTCGCGTGGACGACATTTTAGCCTCGTCAGAGCTGTCCTCGCGCTCATTCCTTGATGAATGGGCCAGCGCCATTCAACTTTGCTCTGATCAAACAGCGTCAGAGTTGGCCCAGCTCGCCGCGCAATGTGGGAGAGAGCCTTCCCGATTCAGGTCATTCATAGATACCGTTCTCAGACAAATTCCAGATGACAATGATGCGACGAGCGACATTGCGGAGGATCGGGCGGCATGGGGCGACTTAGCCCGCAATATCGGCAAAACGATTGGACGTGACGCTCCTTTGGAGCAGTTCCTTCAAGAGCTGGCGATCCGCTCGAAAGAGCCGCCAATGGATACCAGGACCGTCACCTTGATGACCATCCATGGTGCGAAAGGCAAAGAGTTCGATCACGTGTATGTCGTGGGCTTAGCCGAAGACGTGCTACCGAGCTTTCAAAGTCTCAAGGCTGGAGAGAACAGTCCAGAGATGGAGGAAGAACGCAGGAATTGCTTTGTTGCAATTACGCGCGTGCGGGAGTGGCTGTGCCTTTCCTATGCCGACATTTACCGGGGATGGCAAAAGCGTCCTTCGCGTTTCCTTACTGAAATGGGCGTTGAACTACCAGCCACGCCGGCTTCGTAAGTTTGAGATAATTTTGCGTCGTCGCTCAGCTTTGTAATCGCCAAGGAGACTCTTCAGCCTTCAATTCGAAGGGGAGCAGTGCATTGCGCATCAAGTTTCCAAGAAAAGTAGTGTCTAGAGTATAGAATTCAATCAAACTCCATGCTATCCTTCTGGAAGGTGCAAAGCCAAAGGTCAGGATTGGCGGATGCGGTTTCTGGTGGCGGTGGTGAGTGCAGGCGCGGCGCTGACGCTTATCGCGGCGTCGGGCCTGATGAACTGGGTCTTTATGACCTCGCTCGGCAAGAGCGAATTCGAACAACAAATTCTGGGCGCGGTCAGCGTCGCCGTTTCGGCCTTTCTCGCTCTTCTGCCCACGCTTCTGCTCTGGGCCTGGCGCGAGCGGCGGCCGCTTTACATCCTTCTGGGCGTGCCGGTCTTTCTCGCCTTCGCGGCGTTCTCCCTGTCCTCCGCCGTCGGCTTTGCCGCCAAGAACCGCGGCAGCATCAGCGAAGATCGCGCGCTTGCCACGGCAAGGCTCGCGGGCCTGCGGCAAGAAATCGAAGAGACCGAAACGAAGCTCAAGGCCTTCCTCCTTCCCGGCCTCTATCCGTCCTTGAGGTATCCCTGCGCGGGCTCGAGCAGGATCAGCGCTGGCAATCCTCGAAGTCCTGCCTGGAAGCGACGACGGATGCTTCGCGCTCGTTCTGCAAGAGCTATTTCGAACTCAAGGCGGAAACCGCGAGCGCGAGCGAAGCAGCTCGAATTGACGAGCGCATCGCCAAACTCAAAAACGAACGCCGCAGTCTCGAAGAACAGGGGGCGGGCCGCGAAGCCGACAATCAGGCGGCTGTGCTGGCGCGCGTCTTCGGGTTGGAAGCGGCAAAGGTTGAGCGCAGGCTGATGCTCTTTCTGGCGGTGCTGGTCGAGATTGGCGCGGCTCTGGGGCTTTATTTCGCAACAGGACATTTGCGTCCCGTAGGCTCCGTCATGCGCAGCGGGGCAGGGGGGTGACGATTATCGAGGGCGGGGCTTTGAAGGACGTTTCGGAATGCGGGCTCTTGGAGGCTCCGGTGAAACAGATTGCAACAACGGTGCCTCGGCGCGTGCCGCGTCTCAGGCAAACTTAGCTGTGGCGTTAACAAAGAGAACGAAGCAAGGAAAAAAAGAGCAATGGGCTACGTGGTGCCCTTTATGAATGGCAAAGGCGGGACCGGCAAATCGGTGCTTGCGCGAGCTTATGCGGTCGAGGCGGCGCGGGCAGGGGCCTCCGTGCTGATCGCCGATCTCGATGACGTGCAGCGTACCTCGAAGCATTGGGCGGATCACCGCAAGGCCAATGGCCTCGAAGCCCGAAATCCGCGTCGAGGTAGCGACGCCGCGCGTCGCCTACGACATGGCGGACCGCTCGGATGTGCTGGTCATCGACGCGCCGGGCTGGACCGATGGCGAGAGCCTGAAAATGGCGCGCTGGTCGACCTTCTGCGTGATCCCGTCGCGCGCCAATCGCATGGACGATCTTTCGGAAACGGTGCGGCTGCTTCATGCGCTGAAGTCCCATGGCATCGAGGATTGGCGTTTCGGCGTGGCGCTGAACGCGCTCCGCGCGGCGACGGCCATCCAGGATGACGCGGATGCCAGAGCTTATCTGGCCGAAGTCGGCTTTAAGGCTCTGCCTGGCTTTGTGCGCGATCTGAAGGGTTACGAGATCGCGCTGCTGGAAGGCAAGGCGATCACCGAAACCGCTGAGAAAGAACTCAATGACGAAGCCTTCGTGCTCGTGAACGGCATTGCGGGCGCCGTGCTCGAGGCCGGCAAGAAGCTGATCCGCGAAGCGGAAGCGAAATCCAAGCAGCAAGACCGCGAGCGCGACAAAGGAGGGCGCGGGCGATGACCAAGAGCAATTTCGAGAAGATGGCAAAGCTGCCGTTGTTCGCGCGGCCGCCGCGCGCCGCGAGGATGGCGCAAGCCCGCTCGAGGGCTATGGCGCGGTGCGCGCCGCCGACGGCCGCACGGCGCGAAGGACCGGCCGCACGGTGCAATTTGCGACAGTCGTCTCGCCCGAATTCAAGCGCTGGGTGAAAGACCAGGCTGCCGCCAAGGACAAGAGCATGGCCGCGCTGCTCGACGATATGAAAGCGGCCTATATCGAAAAATACGGAGAATAACAGTGCTGTCCCTTTTGAAGCGTAAGCCGAAGCCGCCGGCGATGATCGAGCAGCCAGCCACAGAGCCTGTCAGGCGCAACCGGCAGCAAAACATCAAGGTCAGCGAGGATTGCTCGGTAGCCTTTGCGGCGCTCGCAGAGGCGCACGGCATCAGCAAGGCCGCGCTCTTCGAGGACATGGTCGCCGAGCGCTTTGAGGCGGCGCGGCGGCAGGGTGTCAATCTAAGGATCGCGTAGGGTTCACCGCTTGTTCTAGCGGAAACGTGTGAGTGTCGAGGCATGGAAAAGTCGCCGCTTGATCTCTACACGCTGGAGGACGCCTGCAGGCTTTTCTTTCCTGGCCTGCCGGTTGGGCCTGACGATTTGTTGGCGATGGCGCGCAAGAAAAGGCTGCGTCTGACCCGGATCAACCGGATCAAGCTTGTGAGCGGCGACGCGATTAGGGAAATGATCAAATGCCAAGAAAACGAAGACCGGCGCGGCTCTGGCTTGAAGAGCGGCCAACCGGAGCCGTCTGGGTCATTCTCGACGGCGGCCGAAAAATCCGCACTGGCTTTTCTGAAGCAGAGCATGCAAAGGCCGAAAGGGCGCTCCAGGCGCATATCGTAAGCAAACACGAAGTTACGGGCGAACGGAATGCGGGGCGGGTATCGATTGCCGAAACCCTGGCCTATTATGTGGCGGAGCATGTCCCGACTGTCCGCCGCCCGGATGTGATCGAGCGCAGCATGCCGGCGCTGACCGAATGGTGGCAGGGCAAGACGGTCGCCGATGTCAAGAAATCGGCGTGCAACCGGTATGTGAAGTGGCGCACGGGCGCTGACAGGGAACAGCCTAACCCGGATCCCAAATCCGAGGACACGGCACGGCGCGATCTCGTGGTCCTTGAGGCGGCGATCAATTTCTACCATGAGGAATTCATCCTGAGCGCGGTTCCGGCGGTGGTCAAACCGGCGAAGCCGGAGACCAGCGGCGATTGGCTGACGCGGTCACAGGTGGCGGCGGCGCTGTGGGCGGCGCTGGCGGGGAAGCCATGTTGGCGGCAACGGGCCAATCAAAGGTGCGAGGAAGAATGCGGCGAGGCATTTCGCGCGGCTGATCCTCATCATGATTTACACCGGCACGCGGCCGGGAGCGGTGCTCAAGCTGCAATGGTCGCCGAACAGCAGCGGCGGCTGGATCGATGTGGAGAACGGGCGGCTTTACCGGAAACCATCAAAGCAGGTCGAAACCAAGAAGCGCCAGCCCTCCTCCGCCATCCATAAACGGCTTCTGCCTCATCTGCGCCGCTGGCGCGCGCGGGATATGGCGGAAGGCATCGAGCACGTCGTGCACTATTATGGCCGTCCGGTCGAAAAGCTTAAAGTCGGCTGGGGAACGCTGCGGGAGCGAAGCCAACTGCCGGAATGGGCGATCCCCTACACGTTGCGGCATACGGCGGCGACGTGGCAGATGCAGGCGGGCACGGACATGTTTCAGGCGGCCGGGTTTGCTCGGCATGTCGGTCGAGATGCTGCGCAAGGTCTATGGCCATCATCATCCCGACTTTCAGGCGGAGGCGGCGCAAGCTTCGTCGAAGCGGGCTGCATGAAAGCCGCGACAGCGGCCTACATCCTTCGTCAGTATACAAACGCGGCAATTTAGAAACGCTGAGCTGACGTGTTGAACCCCGCTTGTTGCACGTCCGCATTCAAGCGTGCTGCGGTCGTCCATACTAACCGACGAGGGCGTTATCCCACGACGGTTTGAGGCAAGGCAGATCCCGCCGCGCACTGCCCTCTTCGTCGGATCCCCCTCTCTGCGATTTCGATGGTATAATAATCACCCGGAAATCGGGTAGCCTCCCTGGCCGTGGAAAGTTTGATAGTGAGGCGCGACCAATAGAATTTGCGGCGAACAGGCTCTCGGGAGAAGCAAGGCAAATGACTGATGATAAGGATCTCTGCCGCAAGCGCTGCGAGACTCGGTGGAGCAATTTAGGAAGTGGGCCGAGAGTTATCTTCGATCGGAGCAAGGCAAGAACACCATCACAGACGCGCTTTACCACTATACTGATGGCTCAGGCTTAAGGGGCATCCTCGATAGCGGGCGGATTTGGTTTACGGATTACCGTCATTTGAATGATCCAAGTGAGCTCCTTCACGGTATTGAAACCGTGGGCGATGTATCGCGCGGGATGGCGAACGGCGCGGATGAGCGCGTGCAGCATTTCCTTCGGACGCTCACCGATATGTTCCAGCATCCGAATTTGGAAAAATCTCTCGACTTCTTCATTGCAAGCTTTAGTCGGGAGGGCGACGATCTAGGACAATGGCGGGCATACGCTGATAATGGGCGCGGCTGAGCTATCGCCAATTTTTGGTGACGGCCTGATGAATCAGGCGGCGGCGATTTTGGCTTGAGGAGCCTCCGGCCTGGCGGCAACCTCAAGCCCGTCGGTAAATTTCACACCCCGGACGATCTTTGGCAAGTGGTTATGACCATCGAGCCTGCGCCAGCTTTTCTGGGCGCCCTCGACGAGCTTGAAGACCATCGCGAGAGCGGTCTTATTCGAGAGGCAGCCCTTCGAGCGGATCGTCCGATGCCGCACCGTCGCGAAGGTGCTCTCAATCGGGTTCGAGGTCCGCAAGTGCTTCCAATGCTCGGCAGGGAAGTCGTAATACGCTAACAGCGCGCCGCGATCCTTCTTCAGGCAGCCGGCGGCCTTTTCGTATTTGAGCTCATAGGTCTCGATGAACGCGTCGAATGAGGCCTCGGCATCGTTCCTCGTCCCGGCCATCCAAATGTCCTGCAGCGCGCGTTTGGCTTTGGGCTGCTGGCTTTTCGGAAGCTTGTTCAGCACATTGGCGGTCTTGTGAACCCAGCAGCGCTGTTCGCGCGTGGACGGCCAGACCTCACCGAGGGCCTTCCAGAATCCCAAGGCTCCATCGGCGACGGCCAGTTCCGGTGCGACGGAGAGGCCACGGCGCTTTAAATCGAGGAGCAGCTCGCGCCAGTCGTGGGCGCTCTCGCGCGCTCCGTCCGTGAAGCCAACCAGCTCCTTCTTGCCCTCGGGCGTCGCGCCAATAATCACAAGGATACACTGCTTCTCATCCTCAAGCCGCGCCTGCAGATGGATGCCGTCTGCCCAGACATAGACGTAGCGCCTGGCCGAAAGATCCCGTTTCTGCCAGCGCTCGTGCTCGTCAATCCAAACCTCCTTCAGCCGCGCAATGGTTGAGGCGGATAGACCGGGCGCGTCCTTGCCGAGCAGCGCGGCCAGAGCTTCTTCGAAGTCCCCGGTCGAGACACCCTTTAGGTAAAGGATTGGGATCAGCATCTCCAAGCTCTTCGAGCGCCGCGCATAAGGCGGCAGGATCGCAGGCGTGAAACGGATGCGTTCAGGATCGTCAGCTCCGGCCTCGCGGTCACGGACACGCGGCTGGCGCACGGCAACAGGGCCGATGCCAGTCATGACCTCGCGTCCGGGCAGGTGACCGTGGCGCACGACGCGCTGGTGGCCATCTCCGGTCTTGAGATCGGCATGCTTGGCAAGAAAGTCCGCCACCTCCGCCTCAACGGCCTGGACCAGCAGGGCCTGTGCCCCGTTGCGCAAGATCTCGGTGAGGGGGTCGCTGACGGCCCCTGGTTGAATCAATTTGACGATGTTATCGTTCTGCACGGCGTATCACTCCTTCGTTGGAGAAGTGGAGGCTTAAATCACCACCAGGATACGCCGCCTTCATCCCTTCAGGCCGTCACCAACTCTCGGCCATAGCTCGGCGCGGCTTTGCGATCGGCTTTGCGCCCCGGTTATTCAGGGTTGTAGAGGAGCCGGCGGAGGGAATGCTGCCAGAGTTTGCCGGGCCTGTGGTTTATGATCTTGCACAGGCGCTCGGACGGCAGGGAGAAGCGCTCGATGAAGCTGTGAAAGTCTTCATTGAAGCGGTAGAGGCAAACGCAGAGCTTGTGAGCGAACCAGCTGTCGGCATAGCGTTTATGCAAGCGCTTGCGCGCGAGGCCTTGGCGGCACCCATCATCTGGAATTGCTTAACTTCCAAACATCCTGCTTATGCCCATGAACGAGAAGTGCGGCTCGTAATTCTGGGAACTCCGGAAAAATTGTCACCGCATGTGATGACCCGGCTAAGGGGGAGCGAAATCGTCCCTTATATCGCGCATTCAATGCCTCTGCGTGAACCGCATCACATTGCTGAAATCGTCGTTGGGCCCGCCGCACCGGCTGGCGCCGAGCGTGATTTGCGTACAATGCTGAAGTCGCTCGGGATCACGGAAGAATTTCCGATCAGCCGGTCAGGCATCCCATACCGCGCGTCATAAGCCTCAATTGACGCGATCTAAGGCAACCCGCGGTCGAGCGTGCGAGGCCGGCACTGAGGATGCAGAGGCCTTTCGTGAATGTGGAGGAATCCATTTTGCCAGACGCCAAGATTCAAAGTTTTGGAAGCCTGGACCGGCCTTGGACGGTCTCAGACACCGATCGTTTGCGGCAAGCGACCGCTCCACTTCGCGGCTATGTGTACCAGCTCCACCGCTCGGCGGCCGCGTGGATCAACCTCAAAGACGATGATCTTCTTCATCTAGAAGTTGCCGAGGACTATTCCCAAATCCTCCGCGATCCCGGCCTCCTCGACGAGATCCTAAGCGCGACCCAAGTCAAGGATACCCGAAGAATCAGGAGCAGTAAACCTGAATTCTGCGGACGTGATTGAGGCAATCGAGGCGCTCTTAAGGCTTCAGGCAGCCAATCCAACCCGGGAGGTTCGGCTCACATTTCTGACCACCTCCGAAATCGGAAGAGAGCGCAAGAACCCACTGCCATCTGGACTGGCGGGCTTAGTTGCTTGGGAAAAAGCGGCAAGCGGTGACGATGTTGCGGAAATTCGAGCGGCACTTCTTGATCGCATAGCGCCCGGAGAACTAAGAACCTTCATCGAACAGAGCGAGGATGGGCAATTCCGCTCCAAACTGCTAGCACCCCTGACATTCGCATGCGCCGCCGCCGGCTGGCAAACTATTGAGGCAAATAACCGGAACGCTTTGATGGCGCTACGGGAGGAAGTCCAGTCGACCGCAGACATGGCCTACCGCGCCTATGACGCTGTCCTCAATCACGTCATCACGACCATCCTTTCTTCTTCCACACGAAGCCTTGACCGTTCCCAACTGATTGCCTGCCTAGAAAGAGCAACAGCCATCGCTCTTCCGTCTCAGATAGTTATCGATCGCTTGGCGACGTCCACCATATCAAAGACAGGTAGCCCCATTGATCTTGCGCAGCTAAAGGAGCTAGCACAGGCACTTCTTGAGGGCGGATCGCCTCCCTCAATCAAATTGCTTTTTCCTGACGCGGTGCCTGCTGCTCGAGCGGCGTTCGACGCAGCCGCCGCCCTTGAGCGAACATTAGTTCAAAAAGACACGCCAAATGGCCAGGCAGCGAGACAAGAGATCTCCGAATTGGCCGGCATGGCGGAGCGCAAGCACCTAATCATCGGCCCGCCGGGCTCGGGAAAATCGCACGCCTTGTGGAAAAGCGCCAATCAGATGTTAAGTGCGGGAGACGTCATTCCGCTGTTCTTGCCCGCCGCACAACTGCGCATTTGGAATGATATGGCCTCGCTTATCACCGACCTAGCGCCAGGGGTTCCGGTCGAAGCGATCTTAGGCGACCGGCGGGTATGCGTCTGCATTGACGGATGGTCCGAGTTTGCGATCGGAAAGCATGCGGACGAGAAACGAAAAGCCCTGAGGGCCCTCCGGAACACGCGAGTGATCGCGAACGGTAAATTTGCGGACGTTGGTGACACAAACCTCAAGACATGGTCACTTGAGTTGCTTGCACCCAAGGACGTGGTCAATGTCGTGCAGAAGGCGCGACCGGGTGACCCACTTTCCCCGGGTCCGGTTCTTGACCTGCTCCGATTGCCGCTGCTGCTGTCGATTCATGTCCTGTCAGGTGCAAACGCTTCGCCGACCGGGGAACTGCTGCGCCAATTTCATGACTACCTGGCCCGTCACCTCCCTGAAGGGTTCACTGACGCACTTGCTGGTGCTGTCGCCGCTTCGGCCCTCGCCAACGACCGCTCTTATGGACGTCTAGTCTTTGAGCTTCAGGCGCGAGGAAACGCAAAAGGACTTGGCCGAGCCGGCAAAGTTTCTTCAAAGTCTCGGAACGATTGTTGAACGCAGTGGCCAAGCCCTTCCGATACATGAATTGTATTGGAGCTGGCTTGCCGGGCGCGGGCTCCTGTCCGGCGAATTGACGGCGGAAGCCATTGTTCCTCTGCACACCCGAGAAAGTTATGCTTTGGCACTGCAGTCCGGCGCGTGCGCCAAAGACAAAGGCATCCAAGCTGTAGTTGACGATGACTTCGTCTTGGCCGCTATTCTCGACAGGAGCAGGCGATCGCAGGCCCTAACCCCCAGCCTGATTACCTCCCTCGATTGCGCGTTCAAAGACGAACGCCTGGCAGTACAAAGCCGGAGCGCTCTTGCGGCCCTCGAAACCGGAAGAGCGGAATATCTGAGCCCCGCACTAGACGTGCTGAATAAGTTGGCAGAAGCAAAGCTTTACGTGCCTGATTGGCCAAAAGCTTTACATCCCTCTGTTCTCTTTCCCCAAAGAGCAACGCTTGCCGATTGGATCGGCGCTGAGGGATCAGAATTTGTCTTGGATGCTATTGCTGAGCGCGGCGCACCCGAATGGGCAACTTGGCTTGAGCAGATGGCGCGGGTCGGGAAGATCGCCTATGTCGACGCCTTAGCCATAGCCGTCGCGTGCAATCCAGCCATCCCAGAATGGGGTCGGCCTCACCTCGACGAATTGGCAAGATCGAAGCCATGGAAATTGCGAGCCGTAGCGGCACGCCGGCTTAACTCCCCCTTAGCGCGCTGGGTTGCCGACAACTATGAACGCCTCATAGAAAAGGTCATTCCTCATAATTCGGGATCCTGGTTCGACCTGAATAGAGTATTGGTTGCTTGCGGCGACGACGATGCCTTTCGCACCCTTCTGACCCGCTTCGCCTGCATGCCCAAGCGCTCTCAAGAACTCTTGGGCTTTGCCGTCGTTGAGCGTGGCCCCCCGTGGATCGCCGCATTCCAGCGGGTTGCTTTCACCACCCCGGGCGGGAGACATCATCATAAACTCGCGGAGACACTGGCACCAGAAATCGACGATGCGACAGCTCGGCATGGATCGCCGCTGGATATGACGAGATCGGATGGCGCGTGCTCATCGTTCGCCACGGCACGGCTATTCTTCCTGAAATGGAGGCCGATTTACCCCAATCTTTTGCCAATATTCATGACATCCCAACCCTTGCGAACATGCAATTCCTTGAGCATGCCCCAGCGCCATTGATTGAAGACCTCTGGAAGCGCCTAGGCAGCCCAATGCAGCCAAAGGCGATGCAGGACCTCTTGAACGCGCTGGCTACGGTCTATCCAGAGGGCGTCGTTTCGATAGTGCGCTTTATCGCCGAACGGCCGGATGCCCTTCCGAGCTACCACGTTGCTCAAGTGCTTCGTCTCTACGACAGCTGGCGAAGAAAATCGGGTGCTGACCTCGTCGTAGACTCTCAACAGGTGAGGTTCTGCCATTCCAACATTGGGTTGCGCTCCACTCCGCCCTGCGCCGTTGGGATAGCAACTACACACCAAAAATGTTCTCAACTGCGCCGAGCCTCGCCATCAACGTCGTTCTCGATCTTTTCAAAAACGACGACGACAAAGCTGCTGCCATTCTACGCGAGTTGAAGGACGTGAAGTCCTATCACGCTGACTTGCTCGACCGTATGCTAGCCTCTCCGAAGCTAGCTGCGCTCATTCCAGATGTCTTCGCTAATTGCTTTGATACCTTTCCGGCTGAAGCACTGCGCTGCTGCATCGCCTCGGCCGACGTAAATCAAGACACCTTGCTTTGCCGCCTGGGTTCCACAAGCAATCCGCTGCATCGGTCTGAGCACGCCGAATTGATGCGAAGGGTCCTCGAAAGTCCGATGAACCTTCACCATTATCGCTTCGTCGCAGCCATGCTGACCAGTCACACGCGGCATGACGTCTTAACTCTTCTTGCAGGCACGAACTGCCCACAAGAGGACAGATGGTTGTGGTTCGTTCGCGAGGTGGAAGCTGCCCGTGGTGAGCGTCTCATCAACGAAGCTGGACGCATTCTGCACTAGCAGATCTGAGGCATCTCCCCAAACTGCCCGAGCAATACTTGGCCGGTCAACTTGTTGCGCGCTCCGGCGGAGAGGGCGTTGACGACCTGGTCTTCGTTAACATAGCCATGCTAGCCGAATTGGCCTGCCCAAGTTTTGACCGTTACCGGTAGGAATCGTCAATGCTCACTTGGGCGCAAAGGGAGGCGAACGCTGGGGATTCAGAAATATAGTTATGTGGGAATGATATGGGAATGAAACGACGCAAAAAACGGGAACAAAACAAGAGAATTCGTATGATTTCTGCAAAAAATCGCGCGGGAAAACAGCATTTTAGGCTTTAACCACGCTG
>CAWCTL010000005.1:0-205192 GCA_963798575.1 uncultured Alphaproteobacteria bacterium
CCATGCCAAGCTCAACACGACGGCGCTTTACACGCGCGTGGCCACCAGCACGATCCGCAAGGTGATGAGCCCCTTGGACCGCCTTTCCCTGCTTGAGAAGCGGAGTGATCCCAAGGCTTAGCGGCCTTGGGCCATGCCGCGTCCCATGCTTGAGGTTGCGGACATCTTCCGCAGCCACGGGGCCGCCTGGCGCAAGGCCAACGCCGGGCATCTAAGCCTCGGGCAGCTCAAAGCGATGGCCGCCATCGAAGCCTGCCGCACGGCGGAGCTTGGCGGCCATGTTGCGGCTTGCGAGGACTGCGGCCATACCGTCGTCAGCTATAACTCCTGCGGCAACCGGCACTGCCCGAAGTGCCAGGGCTCAGCAGCAAGGGCATGGCTTGCAGAACAGGAGGCCGGGCTTCTGCCTTTGCCTTATTACCACGTGGTGTTCACGCTGCCCTCAGCCATCGGCGCCATCGCCTGGCAGAACAAGGCGGAAGTTTACGGCCTTCTGTTCAAGGCGGCGTCCGAGGCCATGCTTACGATTGCCGCCGATCCCAGGCACCTGGGCGCCAGGATCGGCATGACGGCGGTGCTGCACAGCTGGGGCTCGGCGCTGACCCACCATCCGCATGTGCATATGATCGTGCCCGGCGGCGGGCTGTCGCTCGACGGGGAGCGCTTCGTCCCCTGCCGCGGCCGCCGCCGCCGTTTCTTCCTGCCGGTCCGGGTGCTGTCGCGGCTGTTCCGCCGCCTGGTGCTGGAAAAGCTCGCTGCCGCATACGGCCAGGGCCTCCTGAGCTTTAAGGGCAGCCTCGTCAAGCTCGCAACCCCAGCCGCGTTTGCCGCAGCGCTCAAACCGCTGCGCTGGAAGAAGTGGTTCGTCTACATCAAGGAACCGTTCGCGGGGCCGAAGGCGGTGCTTGCTTACCTGTCGCGCTACACCCACCGGGTGGCGATCTCCAATACGAGGCTCATCGCCCACGATGAGCGCGGCGTCACCTTTCGCTACAAGGACTACCGGGCGGACGGCCTGGCCTGGCGCAAGATAATGACGCTGGCGGCCGGCGAGTTCATCCGCCGCTTCCTGCTCCACATCCTGCCGAAGGGCTTTCACCGCATCCGCCATTACGGGCTGTTCGCCTCCGCAAGCCGCGCCGCCAATATCGCGCGGCTGCGCGAGTTGCTTGGCTCCATGCCGCCGCCCGCGCAGAAGGCCGCAAGTCCCAGCCAAGTCGAACCGGCAGAGACCGTCTTGCCGCCCTGTCCCTGCTGCGGCGGGCGCATGACCGTCATCGAGACCTTCGAAAGAGGAATGCAGCCCCGGTACCGGGCACCATCCCTGGGCGCCATCCGGATCGATACGTCATGAACTGGAACTTGCCGTTGATGCGCACAATGCCGCCTCGCTTTATCGCCGGTTCCCCAGCCGCAAGGCCCACCCTTTGCCTCTTGAGGCGGCCAGTCCCGGAAATAACGGCCAAACTGCTCCCGGTAACGGCTTCTTCTCCGGCAAGCCGGATGCCAATCCCCCGGATCGGCATTGCAGCAATCAAAGAAGCGCGTGTGCCGCCAACGCATGCGGCTGCCGTTCCTCCTAAATCCCCATAGGTCACGGACGCTGCCCGCGGTTTCGTTCTTCGAGGGCTTTCAGACGCCGGCCGGGCAGGAGAAGACCCGCGCGCGTTCATCGGCCGCCATCTGAAACCCATTACGAAAGCGGAAAGGCTTGACATGAGTAAATGTTGGCGGCTTATCCCTTATGAGCCGAAGTTCTGGCCGGTTAAGCATCGGCCAGAAGCACCCCTGTGACACAAACATCCCCATCGTCGATCACAAGCTTGATCGGTGTGAGGTGCTGCCCCTGGCAAGGGCCGATAAAGCATTTTCCCGTGTCGAGATCGAATAGCGCGTTATGATTGCCGCAGGCGATGAAATTGCCTTCTTCATCCATGAACTGGCCGGGCGTCGTGTCGAGACGCGAATGTTCGTGGGGGCACCTGTTTTCAAAGCCGTAGAAATTATTGCCCTTGCGGGTGATAAGAATGGGCCAAGGGCCTGCCTCCCCGCTCTCGTCGGCCCGCATCAGAACAAAACCGGTCGCAATCCCGTCCTCGATTTGGTTTGTTGCACATATGACAAACAGCTCGTCCATGACTTGCTCCATTTTCGGACAGTCCGCTGCAAATCCGGTTGCAAGCCGGCGGATGCGGCCTTCACTACGCAAGGGGCGGGCCAAATTAGGCGCCGGCCAGCCGCGTCTAGCGCGGCAAGGCGATCCGATGGGTGGCGCGGTTGCGCAAGACCGGAAGCGCGGCGCCGTCCAGGATCGGCGGCTAACCGCCGTCGCGCAATCGCCAGATGGTAAGCAAACAAACCTGATCCTCTATGCCGGTTGCCGAGATGATCCCTTTACTAAATGAAATTGAAACCGCCCCCTCATTTTGATGGGTCGGTTCGTCCTCGAAAGCGGACAGGTCCGTTTTCGAGCTCAACTTCCGATTTCGGCCTTCTCCGGGCCTACGGTTTTATCCGCAGCGGGTACCAAGCGTCAGATTTTGACCGCTAGCGGCTCAGCGTCTGCCGCCACGCCGCCCGACGCCGGATGTTCCACTACCGCGCGCAGCCCTTCGCGGTAGGTGGGGTACTTGAGCACGATACCAAGCTCGCGCTTGATCTTATCGTTTCGCATCCGCTTATTGCCCGCATAGAAGCTCCGTGCCATGGGCGAAAGCGCAGCACTTTCAAACGGGATCTCCGGTGGCGGCGGCGTGCCAATCAACTCCGCTGCATAGAGGATCACATCTTGCGGGGGCGCCGGCTCGTCATCGGCGACGTTGAAAACCCGCGTGCCGGGTTCCTGGCGTTCCTGGAAAATCGCCGCCGCCACGGTCCGCGCGATGTCGTCCACATGGATGCGGTTGAAGACCTGGCCGGGCTTGACGATCCGGCGCGCTTCGCCCAGGCGGATGCGGTCGAGCGGACTGCGCCCCGGCCCGTAAATTCCGGCAAGGCGGAAGATATCGAGGGGCAGTCCGCGCTCGCGGCAAAATTCGGTCCATGCCGCCTCCGCCTTGAGGCGCGCAAAGCCGCGTTCCGTGTCCGGTTCGGAGGGTGTGTCCTCGACAACCCACGCGCCCTGAAAATCGCCGTAAACGCCGATGGTGGAGAGGTAGCCGATCCAATGCAGGCGCGCCGCTGCGTGCAACGCTTGCGCGTAGGTGGCCAGAACCGGGTCGGCCGCCTCGCCCGGAGGCGCCGAAACGAGGCAGTGCGTCGCATTTGCCAAAGCGCGCGCGATGCCGTCCGCGTCGCTGAAGAGGACCGGCGTCAAGCCTTGGGCCTTCAGCGCCTCGAATTTCGCCGCGGAGCGGGCGGTTCCCAGAACCTGCCACCTCTTCTGTTCGAGCAACGCGCCGATGGCGGATGCCGAATAACCGAGGCCGAAAACGAAAAGATTGTTCATAGGTCGCAATCCCATTCGGCAAGTACTCCGGCCTCGCGTTCTTCCGGGTAATGCTTGGCTTTCAGCGCCGCAACGAATTCCGCCGGGCCAAGCTTTCGTGTGGCCCAAACCGCCATGCCGCGAACAAGCGGCGACGCATCGCCTAAAAGCGCCAGCACGCCATCGAGGAACGCAGCATCGCCGGAATTGCCGGCCGCAACCAAGGCGTTGCGGACGAAGCGGTCCCGGCCTGTGCGCTTGATGGGACTGCCCCGGAAGCGCGCCCTGAAGCCAGCATCATCGAGCGTGAGCAGATCGGAGACCGGCGGATTGTCCGCGCCTGCCAAGGGCGCAAACCGCGCCTCGCGCGCCTCTCGTGCAAATTTGTTCCAGGGGCAGACCGCAAGGCAATCGTCGCAGCCATAGATTCGGTTGCCAATTGGCTCGCGGAATTCGAGCGGTATCTGCCCCTTATGCTCTATGGTCAGATACGAGATGCAGCGGCGCGCATCGAGCCGGTACGGCGCCGGGAATGCCCGCGTGGGGCAGATATCGATGCAAGCGCGGCAGGTGCCGCAACGGTCCCCTTCCGGCGCATCCGGCTTCAAAAGGGCAGTGGTGAAAATCGCACCCAGGAAGAGCCAGGAGCCGAATTGCCGGGAGACAAGGTTGGTGTGTTTGCCCTGCCAGCCGATCCCTGCCGCCTGTGCGAGCGGTTTCTCCATGATGGGCGCGGTGTCCACGAACACCTTTACGTCCGCGCCGCTGAAAGCCGAGAAATCGCGGGCGACGGCCTTGAGCTTGCTTTTGATGACATCGTGGTAATCTAGCCCTTGAGCGTAGACCGAGATCACAGCGCGGCGGCGCTCACTTAGTGCGGCCAGCGGGTCTTTCTTAGGGCCGTAGGTCATGCCGAGCATGACGACCGAGCGGACTTCAGGCCATAGCACGGCCGGATCGGCGCGCCGGTCCGCCTTGTCCACAAGCCATTCCATTTCGCCATTGAAACCGGCTTCGAGAAAGGCGTGGAGCGCAGCACCCGCCTCAATGACGGCCCCCGGCGCGGCTATCCCCGCCGCATCAAAGCCTTCGCTTAGAGCGCGCCGCTTGATCCATTGCTCAAGCCCCTGTCCTGACTTTGCTGAATCACGACAAAGTGCCCACTCACTCTGTCTCTCTCCCCGAGGGGACAGAGAACGCCTATAGTCCCCCTCCTCCTGCGGCGAGGGCCGCAGCTTCTTTTCCCCCTGGGGAGAGGGTGGGCTTGAGGGGGTCTTGGCTGCGCGGATCTATCGGCATCTCCGCACACATAGGAATACCTTCCGCCCTCTTTCAGGCCCCGCTTCAGAAATCGAGATTTGCATAGCTGTCCGGTGGGTTGATTCCAGGCACCCTATCGTTCAGCAGCGGCCGGAAGGAGGGCCGGGATTTGAGCCGCGCATACCACGCCTTGGCCTCCGGGAATTCGGACCACGGAATTTCGCCCAGATAATCCATCGACGAAAGCTGGGCTGCCGCCGCGAGGTCTGCGAAGCTTGGATGATCGCCGCCGAGCCATTTGCGGTGCTCGCTCAAGAAACTAATATAAGACAAATGATAGCGCAGATTCCCGCGCCCGGCCCTGATTGCATTGAGGTCGGGCGCGCCGCGGCGCGATAGCGGCTTGTAAAGCTTTTCCTCAAGCAGATATTGGCTCACTTCCGCATCGAATTTGCGCAAGAACCATTCTGCCACCCGGCGCGCCTCCGCCCGCTCGATGGGGCTTCCCGGCCAGAAGCCCGACCGGGCCGGCACGGGGCCTTCGCGCGCAGCCGATTCAGACAGATACTCGATGACCGGATAAGTCCCGCAGATCGCCTTGCCCTCGAAAGCGAGAACGGGCAGCGTGCCTGCAGGGTTCAGATTCAGGAATTCGCGGCTTGCCTCCCAGGGCCTGACCTCCGAGAGCGCCGCCTCGATTCCCGCTTCGTTGAGCGCAAGCCGGATGGCGCGCGAGGCGGGACAAAGCGGGTAGTGCAAAAGGGTCCACATCGCGCCGAACTTAGCACCGGATTGCCTGGATTATAAGGCGGTCACGCTGCCCGTCGAGAATTCGCCGTTCGGCCGGTAGCGCTGCAGATAGGATGGAACGATCAGCTCCACGCTGCGAGGCTCCGTAATCCCAAGGCCCTCAAGCGTGTGATGAGCGCGAGTTGCCTCCTCGCTTACCACATTATCGCGCTCAAGCAGCCGGATCTGGTCTACCGTGATTGGCGCAAAGGGAAGGAACTGGACGAAGAAGGCCGGGATTTTCGCAATCCAAAACGGGATCGGGAACAGGGGGCGCGGGTGCTGAGTCCACTCGCACACTTGCTTCAGAAGCTGCCGGAACGTGTAAATGACTGGGCCGCCGAGTTCGTACGCAGCACCTTCGGTAGCCCTGCCCGCAAGCGCTGCCTTGATCGCTTCAGCCACGTCTCCCGCATACACCGGCTGCATGCGCGTCTTGCCGCCAATCAAAGGCATGATTGGAGCGATGCGCGACACCCAGCCGAAGCGGTTGAAGAAATTGTCCTCCGGCCCGAAAACCAGCGACGGGCGCACAATCACCGCCTCGGGAAATGCGGCAAGCACCCGCGCCTCGCCTTCGCCCTTGGTTCGCGCATAAAGCGAAGGTGAGAGCCGGTCTGCGCCAATGGCCGAAACATGCGCCAGGGCTCTCGCGCCGTGAACGTGAGCCGCTTTCGCGATCCTCTCCGCTCCGTCCGCGTGGACGGCCCGGAACTTTTGCCGTCCCGATTGCGCCAGAATGCCAACCAGATTGACGACGGCGTCCGCGCCGCGCAGCGCGTCCATCACAGATTGCTCGTCGCGGATATTGGCCTGAATCAGTGCAATCTGCCCGGCGCTGCCCAGCGGTTGCAAATGCAGCGCGAGGTCCGGGCGGCGCACCGCGACCTTGATGCGGCACCCCGTCTTAGCCAGCGCCTGCACCACATAGCGGCCTAGAAAGCCCGAGCCGCCGAAAATTGTGACAACGGACGTACTTCCCAATGTGATTGCCATAGCGGACCCGTCTCTTTGAAGCGCTTGCGCGAGGATGCGATGCTGAAGGCATAACGTGCCTTTGCGCGAATGGAAAGCCGTGGCATGGCCCAAAGGGAAAATTTGCGGCGCCGGAGCGCCGGCGCGAGCGTGGAGTCCTCACTCGGGGCATGACCGGAGCTGTTCAAAGATCCTGACAGCACCACCAACTCACGGAAAACTAGAAGAACCTACGATCCCGGTCAAACGGCTGGACTCAAGATGTCTAATTTGCTAGCTGCCAAGCGAGTAACCCGCACAGATGTTGTCAGGTATTTGGCCGTGAAGTTCATCTCCCCGAGCAGCTTTTGGACGCCAGATTATGTTGTGGAATCTGCATGGTTCGAACACGCACCCTTCGCATTTTGGCTCATAGAAGCCGGGCGGCCGCGGGTGGTTGTTGAGCTTGGCGCTCATCGCGGATTTTCTTACTGCTGCTTCTGCCAAGCGATCGAGCGCCTTGGCCTGAATGCAAAGGCCTATGCGATCGGTAGCTGGGAAGGCGACGGCCACGCCGATTTCTATGGAGAGGATATATTTCAGGAGTTGAGCGCTCATCACGAGCGCTATGCGTCCTTCTCCAGGCTTGTGCGCTCGACTTTCGGCGAGGCCCTGCTGCATTTGGAAGACGGCTCGGTGGATTTGCTCCACATCGACGGCCTGCATTCCGGCGAAGACATCAAGCAACAGTTCGAAAGCTGGCAGCCCAAGCTTTCCAGCCGCGGCGTGGTTCTGTTGCACGGCACTCATGATAGACAGGGAGGCGCCTCCCAACTCTGGTCCCGGATTAAGCGCGAATACCCTAGCTTCGAGTTCCTTCACGGCCACGGGTTAGGCGTTATTGGCGCTGGGCCTGAGCAATCGGATGAATTGCTAGAATTCTTTGCATTATCCAGTGACGGCGCCTCTGCGCGTACAGTCCGGGACGCTTACGCGCGGCTTGGCGATCATGTGACGGCGCTGCATTCCAATGAGGCGCTGGCTGAAATGGCTGAAGACGAACGCCAGCAGCTCCTGCTGGAGCGCAGCGGCCGGGAGCAGCAGCGCGCTTCCGAAAATTCCAGCCGTAAAGATGAAACCTCTGACCACCATGCTCGCCTTGAAGCCGCATACGCAGAGCTTCGGCTCGCACGCCGCCGGCCTTTAACGAACCTGCGCCGCTATATGAGATGGAAAACGGCCCGATATATTCTGAAGTTGAACTGGGTTCTGCCAAGATCGGCAATCAAATGGGCAAGCAGACGCTTAGAAAAAAATCTACCGGATCGCCGAGATGCAGATAGTCGCACAGGAGAGACTCCGCGTACGAAAAAAAACTGGCCGTTTATAATCAAGGCGCTCGATACACTTGCCCGTCAGAAGTGGCTGTTTTCAGAGCGCCGAATTTATAAATTCGAGAAATCTCTTGAAAAAAGAAGGCAGCTTTTAGCTGCTGCGCAACCAACGCCGGGGCAAAGCGGTGTTTTTGGTCAAACACCTGTACCGGATGCGCTTTCGGAAAAACTATTTCAGCCGCTTTTCAGCGCTGCAACTGACAAAGGCGTAGAATACTTACCATACTCGAAAAACCAAAAAGTGAAGAGCAGAATAAAAGCAATTGCTTTTTACCTTCCTCAATTTCATCCCATCCCTGAAAATGATGAATGGTGGGGTGAAGGTTTTACAGAGTGGACAAATGTATCTAAGGCTGTACCGCAGTTTAGAGGGCATTATCAACCCAGGCTTCCTGACGCCTTAGGTTATTATGATTTGCGATTGCCAATTATTATGGAGTCGCAGGTTGCTTTAGCGAAAAACTATGGCATATACGGTTTCTGTTTCTATCATTACTGGTTCTCTGGCGGGAAGAGGCTGCTGGATTTGCCATTAAACGACTATATAAACAATAAGAACATCAACTTCCCCTTCTGTATTTGCTGGGCCAACGAAAACTGGACTCGAAGATGGGACGGGAATGAACAAGACATTTTGATTGAGCAAAAATATACTATTCATGATGACCTGCAGTTTATAGAGGATTTAGCTGCTTATTTGACGGATAGCAGGTATATAAGAGTTAACGGACGCCCGCTCATTATAGTGTACAGGGTTAATCTTCTCCATGACCCAAAACGTACAGTCGAAACCTGGAGAAGTTACTGTAAGGAAAAAGGAATTGGCGATCCATACCTCGTAGCCGCTCAGTCATTTGATATTTTGGACCCTCGGCCCTACGGATTTGATGCCGCCGTTGAGTTTCCACCTCACGGATGCGGTGCAACAATGCCGCAAGTTCAGCAACTAGATCTTATTAATACTGACTTTGACGGTATCGTCTATGATTATGCAGATACCACCAAGTTATGGCAGACAGCGTCTATCCGGCCGGACTACACGCTGTTCAAGACCGTCATGCCATCCTGGGATAACCAGGCCCGGCGCCCTGGAGGCGGTCACGCGTTTTTTGGGTCGTCACCCTTTTTATATCGCTGGTGGTTGCGCAACGCCTGCGAAATTACCGATAACTACCAAAGCGATAGCGAGAAATTCATTTTTATCAACGCTTGGAATGAATGGGCTGAGGGAGCTTACCTAGAACCGGACCGGCGCTTTGGATATGCTTATCTCGAAGCCACCAAAGCAGCCACTTCTGAGTTCTCAGGAGGAAGCTTAACGCCTGTTAAGTTACCGAAAGCGAGTTGCCCGGGTACTGCAGTTATTTGCCATCTGTATCATCAGGACCGCTGGCCAGAGATATTGACCTACCTACACAAGTTTCCACACGAGTTCGATCTTTATATCACGATAACAGCTGACTTAGAAAATACGGTCGCGCACTCCATTTCTATGAATTTCGATAATGCAAAGATCATAAGGCTTCCAAACAGGGGCAGAGATATTGGGCCATTTCTTGAAGTTTTGCGGGGAATCCGCCAGTTACCTTACCGTAGCATATGCAAAATACATTCAAAAAAATCTCCGCACCGCATCGATGGCGACAAATGGTTTTTCGGCTTAATGAACGAGTTGTTGGGGTCAAGAGATGCTATTCGCGCCATCACTTCGGAGTTCGCGAACAATCCAAGGCTAGGAATGGTAGGACCGGCACAGCATTTACTTAGATTTACTGCGTTTACCACCGGCATGGAACGCTATGAAACGGTTTTTGAAAAGCGATATGGTTTGAATTGCCGCAAGGCAGATAGTAACTTTTTTGCGGGATCGATGTTTTGGTTCCGTCCTGAGGCTCTAGTTCAGCTGGCAACCGATTTCTATCAGGCAGACTTTGAAAGGGAGATGGGGCAGCTTGATCGAAGCCTAGCGCATTTCGTGGAGAGGGCGTTCCTACCTTTCTGTGAAATGGAGGGCTTCCAGGTTCTTACCAACGAACAGATTGAAGAGCGCACCAAAAGCGGGCGGGTGCTCGTCAAAAGCAGCGAATATGAATTCGCCAGATCACAAAAAAGATAAGTAACTTACAGGACAGGGCTTTGGGTCCCCGGCCCGCTCGTCGCCCAGTGGGGGAAAATTGCTGCGCCGGAGCCCTTAGACGCGCACGTCAATTGACAAAGACTGCCGCCGCCTTTACCTCTGATGACGCTTGCCCAGATGGCGGAATTGGTAGACGCACTAGTTTCAGGTACTAGCGCTGCAAGGCGTGGAGGTTCGAGTCCTCTTCTGGGCACCAATTATCTTTCCGATAACATCCGCTAACAGTCGCGAACAGCCGTAAGATGCATCACTAGCGTCTGATCTGGCTAGGCTTTTTCCGCAATTTTCAACCGTTGTCATGCGTTGACAACCGCCGCCAGCCGCGCCACTTTGCGGGTACATTTACCGGCGTATACCCGCAAAACTCATCATACCCGTACCCGCAATGCGCGACAAGCTCACGGATACAGCGATCCGCAACACAAAGCCGCGGCCGAAAGAATTCAAGCTTTCGGACGGCGGCGGTCTTCATTTGCTCATCCGGCCGAACGGCTCGAAGCTATGGCGCTTCCGTTACCGCTACGATGGAAAAGAGAGCATGATCGGGCTGGGAAGCTACGAGCTTGGCTCGCCTGATCACGTTCCGCTCGCTATGGCGAGAGAGCGTTGCTTTGATGCGCGCCGCCTTTTGAATGCGGGGCAAAATCCGTCGAAGGTTCGCAAAACGCCAGCACTGGCCAGTGGCGCGGCGGACCATCTACCCGGGCACACTTTCGAGAGCGCCGCTCGCCAGTGGGTGGAATCCCGAAAAAAATCTCTCACACCGAAATATGCGCGGGCGATCAACGGGCGCCTTGAGCGCCTTGTTTTTCCCAAGATTGGCCAGCGGGACATCGCAAGCATTACGGCGCCGGATCTGTTGAAGCTAATCAAAGAGATCGAGAAAGAGGCCGTTTATCTCGCAAGGCGGGTGAAAACCATTTGCGGACAGATTTTCCGGTATGGCGTCGCGCATGGATGGTGCGAGCGCGATCCGAGCCGCGACATCAACGACGGTCTAGCGATGCGGCCACGGGTAAAGCACCGGGCATCTCTGAAGGCGAGTGAACTGCCCGATTTCTTCAGCCGGCTAAACCACTATTACGATGGCTACGAGATTACGAAACTTGCAATGCACTTCATCATCCTGACGGCGGTCCGGACAGATGAACTCCGCTTTGCGCCCTGGAGCGAAATCGAGAATTTGGAAGGTGAGGCGCCGCTATGGCGAATACCACCGGAGCGCATGAAGATGACACGGCCCCATTTGGTGCCGCTCGCGCCCCAAGCCGTGGCAATTCTCAAGCGAGCCCGCACCCTTTACCCCGAGTCGAAGCTTATTTTTCCAAGCCAAGAGAGCCGCACCGGCTTTATGAGCGAGAACTGTCTCCTCTATGCGATCTATCACCTCGGTTTCAAGGGCAAGGCGACCGTCCACGGCTTCAGGAGCACGTTCAGCACAGTTTTGAATGAGAACGGCTTTAGCAGCGACTGGATAGAGCTGCAGCTTGCGCATTCAGAAAATAACGACGTGAGGGCTGCTTATAACGCGGCGCAATGGCTTCCGCAGCGGCGGGAAATGCTGGAATGGTGGGCGGCCTACCTTGATAAACACGCAAGTTACGCCGAAACTACGCAATAGACATGTACAATACGTTTTATGTGCGTAGTATACTTTAGGTAGTTATCGAGTATTAGTGGAGGATTTTCGATTATTCGTGCAGTGTTTATAAAAAATGTAGACTTTTTTTCTTGCATTCGCTGTCCTGAATTGGCACATTCCGCCAGTAGTCAAATTTAGGTCGAGCAAAAACGATGAAAGTCCAGGAAGATCAAAACCACCCAGTTCGCGACCGAATCCTGCGCCAGGCCGCGGTCGAGGCCAAGGTTGGGTTCAAAAAGACGAAGCTTTTCTATCAAATCGCTGAAGGAAATTTTCCCAAACCAATCGCTATTGGGCCGCGATCCGTCGGGTGGCGCGAATCTGAGATCGATGCGTGGATCGCAAAACTTCCGCGGGCCGGCCGCCAGAACGCCATTCTCGATAAGGCGCGGGCGGCTCGTCGCTGTAATCGTAATAATCAAGCAACTCCGGCCGCATAAGGCACAAAACCGCTATGCGCGCACCGGTCAAGCAGGCCAGCCACTGTGGCCCACTGTGCCAATGCGTGCAGCTCAAAGCTTTTCCCGAGCGAGCCGAGGTGCAATCAAGAGGAACGGTCAAATGGTCTTCAACGAATCACTGCGGCGCCCCTCAAAAAAACAGAAACAGGCGACGGCCACTGTGGAGGCCACACCGGCAAGCCGCTGTGAGCGCTGTGCTAGCCGCGCTCCGCTCCCGGCCTATCTCTGCATTAAGTTTCCTGACGGCGGCATCTGGCAGCGCGTCGGAGTCCGCGGCTCCTGGGCCGTTCGCAGGCATCTCGACATCTTGGCGGGCAAGGGCTTTTTGAAGCAACGTCGATACCGGAAGCCGCGCGACATTGCGCCGAATGAAGGGGGAGGCGGCGCGCTCGCCGCATAGACAGCAACAATCGCATCCTGAAATGCAAAACGCCCCCCTCGATGGCAGGGCGTCTAACGTGTTTGTGTGTGTGTGTCTGGTTGTCAGTTTCGCGTCAGTACTTGCTCAATTGTACCGCGTGAGCCGACTCAATTCTGCTTGCTCAGGGCAGGAGAGCCAAACTGCAACTGGTCTAAGGTCTACGAAAGGTCAGTAACGGCAATGAATGATAACCCGAAAATAGAGATTCGGTAGCGCCGTTGCAAGTCTTTTTGTGGGGCTTTGAGGGCACACCACATGGAACTTTCAACAGAAACGTGGCGTGAGGGATACGCCGCTCAACAGCCGCCGATCAGTTTTGCCGAGATCGAAGGCAGGTCTTTCAACGAAAGCCGCGACCGGGGGCCTCTGAAGGAGCGCTTTTTCGCATCGCTGCCCAAATTCCCGTTTTGCAGTGACGATCTCAAAAATCACGGCTCTTGGCGCGAGCCGAAAAGCAAGGCGATCACGATGCCGTTCATCGGGCCGAACACTCGCGGCCTAGTAAGCACCATCAACGTCGACCTCGACTATGAGGATGCCGCCTTCGCTTGGGAAGAGGCGAACGTCACGCCTCCGAACTGGATAACCAAAAACCGGCACAATGGCCGCTGTCACTACGGCTGGCTTATGGAGCATCCAGTTTCAAGGGGGATGAATAGCAGCCCGCGCGCAATCAATCTTTACGAGTTTGTGCGGCGCGGGCTGACCGTTCGCTTGAAGGGTGACCGCAACTATTCGCACATTCTAACCAAAACCCCGGATCACCCGAAATATCAGACGACGTGGCTGTCCAGTAAGCCCCACAGCCTGCTGGACTTTCTTGTGTTTCTTGAGCCGGAGGACATGCACCATTGGAAGCGGCCAAAGCAGGACGGAAACGAGTTTGCCGAGCGCGGCCGGAATTGCAGCCTGACAAGCGACCTTGCGAAATTCGGGCTCAGGCAAGCGCTCAAGTGCCAGGACGCTGGCCACGGATTTCACGACTTCGCAAAACGCATGCGAGCCTATGCGTTCGACCTGGATAGCAGTTTCGCCGAGACGCTTGGCGTCCGGGAGGTTCTGGGCATCGTCAAGTCAGTTACGCCGTGGGCTTGGCAGAGCGCTTCGCACAGCGTGTTCTCTGAAATCCAACGCTTGCGGGCCTTCAAACGCTGGTATGGCCACGTTTCGGCTGAGCGCGAACAGCCTTGGATGGCTCTAGGGGTCGGCAGACGCACCTGGTACTACCGGAAGGCTAAAGGCCTACTCGCCCCCAAAAAGGGGCGTCTATCTGATAAGGCATTGTGCAACGAGCAGTCTAACTATCTATCTGAGCATCCACTGCGCGGCTTTTCTGAAATCGCGAACGGCCGAATTTCCGCCGAAGCATCAAAACCCTGGAAGCAAGCGAACGTCTCGCGGGCGACTTGGTATTCCAAAAGGGCGAGCGGCTTGCTGGTGCCTGAAATCACGTCGCATGAAAGGTCATCGTCATGAGCAACGGCAACACCATTTTCGACCCGCACAAGCGCATCAAAAAACGCGCGCCGACGCCCGCCGAGATCGAGCGCGTCAAAATGCAGACCCTTAGAGCCATGGCATCGATCGGCGGGGAGAACGCCATTAGCCTGCTCGTTCCCATGCTCGGATCGTTTCTGTGGAGTGAGCATCTACCGGCAAGCGGGCCGCACTTCGACGACTTCGCGGACGAGCTCGCCCGCACACTCAGCATGCAGATTGAAACCTTGGAAGCTGATGCAGCCGCACTAGCAACACCCACACGCACACAATTGAAAGGAAACCGCCATGCGTGGCATTGAGACGGCATTCTGGGGCGTGCTCGGAAAAGACCCCGAACTGAAGACGTCGAAGACCGGCAAGGCTTTCGCGACCATGAATGTTGTCGTGACCGTCGGCCAGTCCGCAACAAAGACGTCAGCCAGTGGCTTCGCGTTGCCTGCTTCGGCCAGACTGCGAGCGCATCGGCGCAAACTGCGCGAAAGGCGATCGCGTTTACTGCGAAGGCAATTTGACACTGAACACCTGGAACGACAAGACAACCGGCGAGACAAAGACCGGCTTAAACGTCGCGGCGTTCACAGTGACGAAGGTGGCGGCTATCGGCAAGAACCGGCCTCGCCGGGAAAACGGACGCGAGATCGGCCCGGCAGAGTTTGCGGGACCGGCACAGAGAGAAAAGCCGCGAGTGCAAGGGCGTGATGATTTCGATTTCGAACGCGGCGACGTGATACCGTTCTAACCGGAGGCTGAGCGAATGAAAAAGACAATGCCGGCCGCGAAGAAGGCCAAACCGGCCAGCGTGGCGCCGCAAGAGGAAAAGCCGGAATACAAGCCCACGCCGCGAGAGCAAGAGGCGTTGGAAGCCCTCAAAGCCGCACGCAAAGCCCGCAAGCCATCGGCAAGCCTGGAGGTCAAAAAAGGCGCATCTGGCGGGGCCAATATCAGGTTTGACCACAAAGACGATTTGACTGGCCAATTGCTTTTCATGCAAGCGATCGGCACCACGGATTTTGATTTCTGCGCAGGCATTCTAAAGCAGATCGTGAACACCAGCAGCCAAGGGCGCGAGCCTGACGAAGCGGCGGTAAACTTCGTGCTTTCCATCATCAAGGGCATTGAGCCGAGAGACCAAACGGAGGCGATGCTTGCCGCGCAAATGGCCGCGACGCACATGGCAACAATGACGTTCGCGCGTCGCCTCGCGCATGTGGACAACATCACGCAGCAGGACAGTGCGCAGAACGCCTTCAACAAGCTAGCGCGGACGTTCACGACGCAAATGGAGGCCTTGAAGCGCTACCGGAGCACAGGGCAGCAAAAGGTGACCGTGGAGCACGTCACCGTGAACGCTGGCGGGCAAGCCATTGTCGGCAACGTCTCACACGGCACACCGGCGAATGATGCCGGGCAACCTCCATCTGTCCCGCTGGCAGTGATCACGGCTCCGAGCCAAACGCCTCTACAGCTACCGGGAGGGGGAGGGGTATCTCTTGAAAAGGTGCGGTTAACCTCATGAAACGGCACTATTCCTTTGAAAAAGCGCCGAGATGTACGGCCACGTCGAAGCGCACAAAGCAGCGTTGCGGAGCGCCTGCCGAGCGTGGCTGTAGCGTTTGCCGGTTTCATGGTGCGCGTGGTGGAGCTCCAAAAGGAAACATGCACGGCAGGTACAAACACGGCATGTTCACGAATGAGAGCATTGAGCGCCGCCGCGAAGTCGCTGGCTTGATACGGCAATGCCGGGAAACCATGGAGGCGATCCAATGACGGTCACAACAAGAGAACCCGTCACGCCAAAGGGAGCGGTGGCGCGGAACCTCCGCTGGCGAGCAAAGAACCTTGATCACCATCGGCAATATCACGCGGCATACATGCGCACCTGGCGCGCCAGAACCGGGCAAAAAGCGGCGCGCTCTCACCCTGTTAATACAGCGCAAGAACAGCGAAGCCGTCACGCTACGCAATAATTTCTTCGCGCCCATAAAAAAGGGCTGAAACGATGCTGAAACTGAAGCCGCGCCTCGATCTCCATCAGCACCCGCGAAAGCTCTTGCGGTGGAAGAGCTGCACGGTATGCAGCAAGCCCTTCGTTGGTCATTGCGCCTCGCGTCAATGTTCTGACCCTTGCCGTGCGGAAGCTGTTCGAGCACGAGGCCGCGTGTCGTCGCAAAGGATCAGAGACGCCCGCCGCGAGCCATTGCCTGACATGCCTTGCTTGTGGTGCCGGAAGCCGATGCAGCGCGAGCGCTCCACAAGGCGAACGTGCTCTGACGCTTGCCGGAAGGCGCTTTCCAGATTTGAGCGCGCACGCAAGAAGACGCGCCGCCGCGCGGGATGCGAGCGACCCGGCGCTGGGCACCATGGAGTTGATGGTAAATCGGCAGGAACAAGGGCCGGAAACCGCGCTTTCAGCCGACAGGGCGGGCGAAACCAATGAAGCCACCGCGCGAACCTCAAAGCAAAGACGCGCAGGACACCATGAAGTTGATGGCAAGGCTCCGCGGCTTCATGAGGCAACAAAAGCTCACTCGCGGGGCGATGGCGGAAGTTCTCAAGACGCCGCTACGGACTCTTGATGGCTGGCTCGATCACGGAACGACGCCGCCGGCTTGCCTCCTTCCGCTCATGGACCTCCTCGAAAGCCGCTCGCAAGTTCGGACCTGGCTTGGCGTCAAAACAAGCACACGCAAAGCCGAGCCGCGCGGCCGGCCGTTTCGCCGGGGCAATGAATGGCGCTTCGGCGACCTGCGCCGCGACGAGGCGCCGGCCGGGTCACGCCTGGATGATTGAGTTTATCCAGCGGCACAAAAAGAACTGCTCGACTTGGCGCCTCGCAAAACCAACGGCAGGATTACGGCAAAGTTGATGAGGCCACCACGGCGCTGGACAAAGCCTAGAATTTTGGCGATGTGTTAAGTAATTGCACGGAACGGTCATGCACAAGTCAGTTGATGATGCGCCAAAGCTCGCCCCGTGGCGCCGAGCGATGATTATTGCCAAAATGGGGCTGCTTTGGTGCGGCGGTGTGCTGTTCTTGATCGAGGCGGCCGGGCATCAGATACAGTACTCGTCAAGCTGGGCATTCGTCCCGCTGATAACCACGGCACTGGCCCTGCTACCACCCAGCCGCGCATTCCTTTCTCGATTGTTGGGCTGGAAGGCTCCGCGGACAGCGCTCATTGTGCTTCTGATTGGCGGCACCGGCGTCTCAATGATGGTCATGGATGAGGCAAGAAGGAAAGACACTGTGGCGGTGGCCAAGGGCTTTGCCTCTGACGCTGAAATGACAAGAGCCGCGTCGTTCGGGTTGACCTCCTCCGCCGATCTATCTGCACACGACGCAAAGGAGAAAGTCAAAGCGGAAGAGGCTGCCGCTAAGGCTGCGGCGGAAGTAGCGGAAGCAGAGCGTAAAACGCCAATCACCAAGTGCGAAAACCTCCCTTATTCCGCATCGATCGAGACGTTTACAAACTCGCAAACTACCGTCGTTTGCCGGGAGATGTTGCGAGTTTTGGAAGGCGTCACGGTCGAAGACCTGAAGACCTTTGAGAAAGCGGTCTATTTACTGTCCGCCAAGGGGTACAAGACCGATGCTTACAAGCAAATCGCTGCGGAGCTCGTCGATATAATCCGCCTCCGCGGGCTTTATGACCACGAGCCCAGATGGAAACCCACTATCGAAGTTGTTTGGAAAAGCTTTTCAGCGTTCAATGGCGTTGTAACGCCCGCTGACGTCGAACTTTTTCTAAGCAGTGCCGGTCCAATGGCGAAGACGCTTTCGGATGACGGCCTGCTATCCATGATCATCGTCATGAAAAGGCAATACCAGCGTGGCGAGTGAAATAAAAGGCCGCCGCGCAGTCCTGGCCGAGGAGCCGGAAATCGTCGATCTGCCACGTGATGCCTATCACTGGAGCGAGAAAACCGCCGAAACGCCAGCGGCGCAAGCGCGCGAGGCGCTCGGCTTCTCGGATTGGATGCTGTTCATCACGGCTGCCGCGGTGCTGATCGAGTTCGCGACCGGGCGCCATGGGCTCGCCGGAGGCCTTGTGCTGTTCGGGGGGGGTATCAGGCTGAAACTGTTGTTACTCGATCGAGTGAGTACCCGCGTGCCAGACTGGCTTCTTTTCGCGATCCCGACCGCCTTGGTATGGGCGGTGCTCCTGCTGCTGATGTAGCCCTCGGCGTAGGAACAGGCGTCACCTTTCATTGACAACATAGCCTAGAAGCTATACATTTATGACTTGGAAAATAGAATTCGACGATGCGTTCGAGGCAGAGTTTGCGGCTTTGGCGGTTGATGTTCAAGATGCTTTGCTCGCCGCGGCCAAGTTGCTGGCCGAATATGGGCCGCTACTGAAGCGGCCGCATGCGGATACGCTCAACGGCTCGAAGCACGCCAATATGAAGGAGCTGCGGTTTGAAGCTGCGGACGGCGAATGGCGGGCCGCCTTCGCCTTCGATCCCAATCGCAAGGCGATCCTGCTTGTGGCTGGTGACAAATCCGGCGGAAGCGAAAAGCGCTTCTATAGGCAGCTCATCGCAAAGGCGGACAGGCGGTTTTCTGCACACCTGGAATGCCTGAAGGCCGCGAAGAAGGGAAAGTGACATGGGCCGGAACCTGAGCGAGATCATAGCCGAACTCCCGCCTGAGCGGCAGGAGCACATCGAAACGCGCTATCAGGAACTCAGGCAGGAAGTGGAGAGCTTGCGCAAGCTGCGGCAGATTGCGGGCAAGGCTCAGGCCGATATCGCAACCGCCCTAAAGATCAAGCAGCCATCGGTGTCCAAGATCGAAAAGCAGGCTGATATGTACCTATCGACTCTGCGCGGCTACGTGCGCGCGATCGGTGGCGAGCTAGAACTGACGGTAAGACTGCCGGACCATCCAGCTTTGCGGCTTCAGCACCTCAGCGATGCGCTTGGACATACGCCGCGAAAGGCAAAACACAAGACTCGCAAACGGCGCGTTGCTGCTTAGGCACTACGCGGCTGCCGTTTCGCCTTCGCTTGCGGCAACTCCATCACATCCCTGCGCCCCAAGAGCCAATCAATGGAGATCTGGAGGCGATCGGCGACATTTGCGACGTGGTACGCACGCGAGTACGCACCGTCGCGCGCGTGCGAGGGCTTAGGCCGTAGCGCGTACTCCCGGCCCGGTGGCGCAGCGCCCTTGTGTTATCCGGCCGATGTCACTGGCGGCAAGGTTTTGGACTGGCGCAAGGCACACGAGACAAATGCGGCGGCAAACTGATGGCAACGCTCTCTGAGCATGGACTTGGCCAGCAATCTATCATGGCGATGCGCGCGCGGCATGGGCTTCGAAGCGCTGGGGGCCCCTACACCGAGCATGCTCACGTAAAGTTACATTATCGTGAGCTAAAAAATGACCAGACAGGAGGACAGCGAGGCATCGACGAAAGGAAGGGCTCCTGGGAGCCATGCCCGACATTATCCTGACGCAGACCAGGAATTATTCGTCCGTCGGCCGATGGCAAGGCGACCGATGATAGCTCTATCCAGGACAGAAAAAACAAAACCGATGTGGCGAGTGCGAAGGCCGAGGAGCTTTTTCTGTTGGGCGCAGATCGCGAGTTGTTGGCCATCGGGTGATGCTTGAACGCTTTCCACGGTGCATCTTGAGTCGCTAGCCGCCGAAATGCGGCATTCGAGGTCGCTCCAAAGCTCTCGCCGATCCGAAGCGCGACGAGTGCCATTGAGCATCTCAGCGAGGGGCAAGAGCCTGAAGGGTAGCTGGCGGGTCACGAAGGAGTAGTGGATCTGAAGCCCAGTAAGCTCGCAAGCCCGGATGTCGTCGGGATGGGCATCTCGACCGCTCCAGGCGCAGGGCAGGGCCTCTGACTTTGTACAGAACTTTCCCAGGTCGGACCTGAGGGCCTCGTCTTCAAGACAGCGCAAGCTTGATCGGCTGCTCGTTACGAAAAACTGCTTGAGAGCTTTTCGGCCGCTGACCGAGGAGGCTTCCAACTCGGAGGGGACAACCCGCCGCCGGGATACGACGCACTCTTGGAGAAGGCCCGGGAAAACGGCCACACCCGTGACAGCGCACTGTTCGGCTTCGCTAGCCAGAAGAACGCGCCCAGTGACGCCACATGTGATGAATTCCGATATATGACCCGTTCGGCCGGAGACTTCTGACCGCCTAACCTGGTCGGCGCGGAAGCGCTTGCCTGACACTTCGCTGACGGCAAGCTCTGGAAGAAGAGCGTTAGCATTGGTGAAGGCACAGCGGGCGAAGTGCTCAGGCTCCGCCTTGCGACCACTCAACGAAGATATCTTGAGCAGCGACCGCAGGACGAGGTTGCCCGTAACCGCCGAGGGCTCAACTTCTGTTGACAGCACACGCTTGCCGCTCAGGCCGCAGACGGTCATGTACTCCGGAAGGGCGTAGCGATCGGAGGCAGCTGACCTAACGAGAAGGTGGCGGAGGACGCGCATGCCGGAGACGGCGCATTCGCCCATGGCATCGATCGGAGCGCCGGTGCCCGATTTCGCGCACGTGGCAAAGGCAGGAGCCTCGGCGATCTGGGAGGCTGACGGCACCACACGGATGGCGGAGCTGGATTCAGTTTGACCATCGAACGTGTAAGTGACGCGGTTATCCAGGATGCGATGGACGGTGCCGCGAAGCCCAGTGACGGTCGTTTGCAAGCGGGGTGTGAAGTCATCCTCCAGCTTCTTGCTCATGCGCAGATCGTTGCCTGCAGCGTGGACCTCTTCCGCCCTTCGCTCCGTGTAGAACCGGCAGAACTCCGCAATTCCCGGATCGAGCATAACGCTGCGTGTCAAGCGATCGAGTGAGACACCAACTTTTTCGGGGAACTCGACGACGGGGGGCAGGGGATCGAGCGCGGCCACGCCGTCTGCTACCTGGTGATCGGCGCTGGAGCAGTCGACAGGGATCAGGCGCTCATAACTATCGTGGGCAACGGTTGCTCTCACCTGGACCAACGCCTGCCCTTCGAAAGCGCGCGTGACCTTCACCAGCTTTGTCGATCGGAGCGTGCCGCCAAAGGACTTCACCCAGTCGGCGCATAGGGCCTGAGCGCGTTGTTGCGGATTGGCGTCGGCGTCGCGAACGTCATGCACGCCGGATTGGGTAACACGGGTGATGAGCTGGTCAAATGCCTGAGAGCCGGGTGCATAGAGGATGGAGCGTGCCTCGGGGTCCGGCTCCTCCGAGAAGCGGATCCGGTCGACCCGGCCATCGAGGTCACACAGAAACGTGTCAGGTGACTGCTCAGAGAGGTTGGCTCCCAACACCTGCAGTCCGGCCAGAACGAAGTCGCGCGCCGTCATGGAGCGCGTTTGAGGCGGCAAGTCGGGGCTACGGGGGCCCTTGAAGGCCGCACCATCCATCGCGCCGAGCATCTCGTTGATGGTGTTCTCCTCGGCATCGAGGGTCCGTCGTGCGCGGTCGATACTGTCCCTAGCTGCTTGTGTCGCTGCATCGACGTCTTTTCCCTCCAAAGAGGAGAGCACGAGACGGAGAATTTCATCTTCGAAGCTTTGGGCACGTCCCTCCTCACCGTCTCCCATACCCGAAGCTTGGAGGAGAGATTCGATGTCGCCGATGGCGTGGGAAGCCATCTGCAGCTTCTCCATCAAGCGCCCAACGATGTAGTCCTCGAATGTGCCGGACAGCGTGACGCTGTAGACAAGGACACTGGCGTGGTCCGATCCAAGGCGCTGGATGCGTCCGATACGCTGTTCGACAATCATCGGATTCCACGGCAGGTCGTAATTGACCAGCACGTTAGCGGCCTGGAGGTTGACACCTTCGGAGCCCGCTTCCGTGGAGACGATGACGTTGAGCTTCGGCGGCGGAGCCTTGAAGGCGGCGATGGTCGCTTGGTTCTTGCCGGTCGTTTCGCCGTTGATAATGCCGACTGGAACACCCAAAGATTCCAAATAGGCCTGAATAGTCGTCTGCGTCTCTCGACGTTGCGTAAAAACGACCATCCGCCAATTTTGCGGGTTTTCGCGTTTCAGCTTGTCGACCAATGTGGCGAGCCCTTGGAGCTTCGCGCTCATCTTCATGCTTTTGACGACGGCCCGGAACTCGCCGGCTACTCCGGCCGGAAAGGTGCCTTTCTTCGCCATGTTCTCGAGCTGGAGCGCGCACGCATCGGGGCTGCTCGTCAGTGCCTGTAGAATGCTAATCTGGGCCAATCGATTGAGCTTTTGGATCGGTTTCGCGATGAGCTTATGCAGCGCCCATTCCTCTGGTGTGGGTGTGACACCCTGCCGAAAGACCTCGCGTTTGGGGAAATGCAGTTGGGCGTCGGCACGGCGAACGCGCGACATGTACCCATAGACGATCGACCGAAATTGATTCTTAGCCTCGACCTTGAGTTGTCGCGCCTGCGTGCGGTTGTCGGCAATGAAGTTTCGGGCGAACATGCCCTCGCTGCCGAAAGGGTTTTGATGGCCACGGGCGACTGTGAGCAGGTCAACCAAGGAATAGAGATCCCAGAGCCGATTCTGGATCGGCGTCGCCGTCAGCATGAGGACGAACTTAAATGTGCGTTCGGCTAGAACTTCGCGGAAGCGGACAGCCACCTGAGGTGGGTTTGGAACACCATGCAAGTTCCGGAGCTTATGGGCCTCGTCGAGTATTAGCATCTGGAAGCGATCGCGTGGTAGCCGGTTGATGTACACGCGAGCCGAGTGGTAAGTCGTGATGACGGCGCCCACGTCGCCATCAGGGTCAGCGTCGAGGAGCTTCTTGCCTGGGGCCACAAGAGCAGGAATGTTGAACTTGGTCTCCAACTCCTCCTTCCACTGCGGACCTAAGAGCTTAGGCGCGACGATGATAATCCTGTTCAGTCGGCGCCTGGAGATGAGTTCGCTTGCGATCAATCCAGCGCTGATCGTCTTGCCGAGGCCAACGTCGTCAGCAAGCAGCGTGACGGGAAGGCGACGGCAGAAGGTTATGAGGTTATTTACTTGGTGCTGGAAAGGCTTAACACGGTCGTTCCAGCGCACCTCTGACTTAAGGTCCTGGCGATTGTTGATGATGATCGGATCAACGAGACCCCACTCCAAGCCCGCGCAATACACGTCGAACTCGGCGGGATTTTTCAACCGGCGGAGCGGCTTGGTCTGCACCTGGTGTGGCTGTGAGGGCATTTTGCGGGACAGCGGCAATCAAATGAAAAACATAGACCTGAACATAGACCGCGCCCCACGAACAGAGGCACGCCTGCCGGAGGGGAACCAGCAGGATACTATAGCTGAGCCCCACGCTGTGGTCATTGACTTCAGTCAAGCCAGTGTCAACGGTGGCCTGTCGCCGCAATACACGCTCACGCGTGAAAAGCGGCCCCTACGGAAGCGTTCACCGCGCCATATGTCAGGGTTAGTCCTTTTTGACGAGCTTAACCAATGCTGGCGCCGCTTTTCTCTTCTCGGTTCGCAAAGGCACTTCGCTAAAGTCCGCGTCAAGCGGCTCGGAAGCAATCGGCTTCCGGCGCCTAAACAGGCCCGAAAATGACTGGAGCGAGGTGCCGACGATAGCGTCTTTATTTGTTTCAAGGTAGGCTATTGTTGCACGAACCTGGCCGATGAAATCTTCGCGGAGAATTTCGCCCAAGATGTCAGATTGCACTTTCAAATGACGCCATTTGCCTGTCCAAGCTCCGGGGAGTTTGTTTATCCAACGGTTCGCCACCCTCGACTCGCAAGAATAGAAGTTCCTTGCCTGAGCATCTTGAAGCGCGGCCTTCAGGGCCGCAATCACCGCATCAACATCTTTTGCCATGTCGACTTACCCTAAAATGCTGTCGAGCGCCTGCGCAACCTGGCCCGCATGATCGGCCCGGTTGTCATCGTATCGGCGCACCGTATCAAGTGACGCATGCCGGGAGAAGGCTCGCGTCTTCCTATAGTCACCGTTGAAGGCATCGAGTGCGGCGGTGATTGCCGTATGCCTCAAGCCGTGAGGCCTGGCACTGACGCCAGCGGCGGCGCCGAGCTGGCTGCGAATGATGTGATAAATGCCGGAGCCGGAAAGGCGCTCGCCATGCGTGTTGCGGTCCATGGCAATAAACAGCGGCGCCGCGCGGTCATCGGTGCCGCGAACGGCGAGCCACGCCGCAAGGGCGGTTTTCACATTCGAGGGAAGCGTCATAGGCTCGCGCTCTGTCCTGCCCTTGCCGAGCACGGAAAGCGTTCCGGCTGCTAAATCGAGGTGGCCAATATTCAGGCTCTCGATCTCGCCGCGGCGAAGGCCGAGACCGTAGGCAATCCGGATAATGGCCGCGTCACGGGCCGCCTTCTCCGGGCTCTGCTCATTTGCCGCCGCGAGCATGTTTTGCACGCCCCGCACGCCCGGGCCTTTCGTGTCGCGGTAAGCCCTGGACTTCACGCCCTTAGCTTCGAGCCGGAGAATGGTGATTCCGTGCCGCCTCGCGCTCGCTACAAGGCTGTTGAGCGCGGACATGCTCCGGTTGATGCTGGCAGGAGAAAGGCCGCCTTCGAGCTTCCTCGCCCGCCACGCATCGGCGACTGCGTGCGCTTGGCCATCATCGAGCGCGAGGAAATGCGCTACCGCCTCGGCAACGTTGTCTCGGCCGGCGAAGGTAGCGAAAGCGGTGATCTCCCGACGGTACGCCCGGCACGTATTTTCGCTGGGGAAGCCAGCAAGCCAGAGGTCGAGCGCACTGCGCACCTTCTCGGTCATCGCGGCTGCGACGGCGATCTGGCGCCGTGGCGATTTGGTGATAGCGTTCATTTCGGCTCGCTCCTCGCTCGCCCCAGGTGGCCCCGCTGCTCCCGCTTTTCCCTAAGGTGGCTTGGACTGCCAGCGAGGGCTAACCGTGGAGGTGTGAACTGGGAAAATCCCTTTTCACGCCCTTAACGTAATCTACTCGGTTACGCATGTCAACGTTATCGTGAGCTAAATATTGCTTTTCATTTAGCGATAGGTTACACGCCATCATATGGAAAGAATGACGCCGGAAGAATTCGAAGCGATTTGCAGACGCCTTAGGCTGTCACGCCGCGACTTTGGCCGCCGCTTCGGAACCGGCCCGAACCAGGCGCAGCGATATGCTGACGGAAGCGTCAAAATCCCCGGCCCGACCGCAATCCTTCTCCGTATTCTCGACCGCCTGCCCGAGCTCATGAGCATGGTCCCGGACGCGGCGGCGAAACGCAGGCGGAAGGGGGAAGCGCCGTGTGAAGAATAGGGCACCTGGTGCCCTAAGCTGGCGTCTTCGAGGGCGAGGAACTTGGCAACAGCCTTGGAAAAGCGAGACGTTACGCACCTCGCTGTGGCGTCGATGGTTCCGGCTCCGGAGAGTCCGGCATCTCCATCACGCTCATTACATCCGAGCGCCCAACCAGCCAATCCACGCTCACGTCGAGTTAGTCTGCGATCTGAGCGAGCGGTAAATACTTTTCTTATTGCGGCTTTTCCCCCTTGAGGCTAAATAGGTGGTATTAGTTATCATGAAGCTTCCAGAGACAAATGAGCACTAAATCTATGAGGATCGCCACCGTTTCCGGCGCAGAGCCAGGAGAGCGGGGGCGCGTAAAGGACCCCTCGAAAGACAGGCGTTTTGCAACGAATAGGGAAGGCTCTACGGGTCAAGGCAAGGTCATAAATCCAGAGCAGGACAAGCGTCTCGCGGCAAACCGTTCGGGCCCAACCGGCCAAGGTGAGGTGCGCGACCCAAACCGTGACCGCCGTCTGTCCCGTAACCGGCAAGGGCCAACCGGCCAGGGTAAGGTTAAGGACCCAGCTCGCGATAAGCGCCTCTCCTCCAACCGTTCCACGTAGCAGCGCAGAGCCCCCGGGGCTGTGGCGCTAAGTGGTCTTCCTCATCGCTGGCACCTCAACACTGCGTGCCACACATTCGCGCAGCGTTGCGGGCAGACGTGCCTGGGGAGCCGCGTATCTTGCCAAGACGTTTACACGCTAAGGCCGCAGGCGAGCATGAGGCGGAGGGTTCGCAAACTTGCGAAGGCTCATGTGTGCCGGGAAGCGTCGTAGATGGATGGTGCTGCAATTCGGCAACAGACGGCGTTTTTGTCCCGCCGCCGCTAGTGTTCCGCTACGAGTTGCGTGGCGAGCGCAATCTCCTCTGTGGGTACGTTTGAGGGTACACTTGCGCCTTTCTGAATATTTTATCGGGTAATCAATGCCTTAGAAGCCATCGTGGAACCTCTTCTGGGCACCATCATAATTTCTCCCCATTGACATTGCATAGCATTCTGATCTGCAAAGCGTTTTCGCCTCCTTCCTGGTACACACGGGAGGCGCACACATGGTCCTTAGAATGTCCCGCCCTTGGAGGCACCCCCGAACCGGCACGTGGTATCTCAGAGAGCGCATTCCCCGCGATACTATCGAGAAGGCGAGAGGCCGCGTTGTTCACTTCCCGCCTGAGGCTGGCGGCTCCAAGGTCACGGTAGGCAAGGAGCACGTCAAAGCCTCGCTCCGCACCAAAGAAGTGAGGGAGGCAAAGGACAGGCACGCGGCGGCTTTGGCGCATCTCAAGCGCTTCTGGGATACGGTACGGAAGGGGCCGCAACCTCTTACGCACAGACAGGTTACCGCCTTAGCCGGGGAGACTTACAGGGCCTTCGCCAAGGGCTTTGAGGATGACCCCCTGTCTCCGCAACATTGGCGGCAAGTGGCCGAAGCGAACGAGGCCGCGAACCAAGGGGGGTTCGGCGTGGCCCCCCTCATGATCCTGGACAGCGAGAAGCAACGGCGAGCCGTCGCGATGGAACTGCGCTTTGGGAAGCTTGCGGACGGCGTTCTAGCGGCTCGCGGCGTAGTCATTGACCACGATAGCAGAGGACGGCTCCTGGACGCGCTACGCGATGCCCTCAATCAAGCCGCAGAGAAACTTGAGCGGAACGCAAAAGGGGATTACCGGGCGGACCCGGACGCAGAGCGTTTCCCCAAATGGGAACCTAAGAAGGACGCAAAGGCCGGGCTAGGGCATAGGCGGCGACTAAGCGCGGTGTTTGAGGCATGGGCACTGGAGGCGGCGGCGTTAGGGCGCTCCGAAAAGACCGTGAAGGAATACCGCTCCTTAATCCAACGCTTCATCGCCTTTTTGGGGCATGACGATGCGGCTAAGGTCACTCAGGCGGACATTGTGGGATGGAAGGCTAAGCGCTTAGCCGAAAAGATTGCGCCCAAGACTGTGAAGGCCGGAGACCTCGCAGCCTTAAAGTCAGTGTTCAAATGGGCGAACGAGAACGGCCTGATTACTACCAATCCTGCAAAGGATGTTACCCAAAAGCTCGGCAGGAAGCGCCAGGAGAGGTCTAAGGGGTTTAGTGACCAAGAGGCCGGAGCCGTGCTTAAAGCCGCCCTGGACTACGCTGCGCCGCCCCGCGAGCATCCTAAGACCGCCGCCGCAAGGCGTTGGGCACCTTGGCTGTGTGCATATACCGGGGCGCGTATCGGGGAGATCTTACAGCTCAGGCGCGGTGACGTTTCTCAAAGGGATGGCGTCTTGGTCATGCGGATAACGCCAGAGGCGGGAACCGTGAAAGACAAGAAGTGGCGCGAAGTGCCGTTGCATCCGCATCTTGCTGAGCTTGGCTTTGCGGAGTTCGTTGAGGGGAGCGCAGAGGGCTACCTTTTTGTCAACTGCCGGGACGCGAACGCAAGGGGGACGATACAGGGCGTCAAGAACCGCGTCTCAGAGTTTGTGCGGGTGGTCATTCACGATAAGCGCGTGGCTCCGAACCACGCATGGCGGCACCGCTTCAAGACGATAGGCATCGAGGCCGGGATTGCTGAGCGGGTATTGGACGCAATTTGTGGGCACGTCCCCCGCACTGTTGGCGAAGCTTACGGGGAGGTCTCATTGCACGCCAAGATACAAGCTATCGGAAAGTTGCCACGCTACACCTTGGCCTAGCTTAATGAGCAGCCGCCGCCCTGAGGCCTTAAGTGCCGGGGTATACAGTCCTTACGGTGTGCATTTTGTACAGGGGCGGCGGGCGCTGGCGACCGCAGCCATGTTTCTTGATCTAGCGTATAGCTTGACCTGAGCCATCTATCCCGGATTTGATGTGATCCCAGCCCCAATATCGGAGCACCCGCATGAGATGGATCACCAGGGCCTTGACGGCCACTCTAGCAGTAACCTGTGCGCACGCTCAGCAAGCCCCCAAGCAAGCTCAAACTCCGTCGGAACTTGATCCCGTTCACTTGGTCTTTGTCGCGGGAGAGCACTTGGGAATGGCGGAAGCCCTGGCTGAGGGCTGCGAGACGGCAGTGGTTGATCCCCAAAAGAAGCAAGGGGCCACGGCTAACCTCAAGGACGCCTATAGGGAGACTTTCAGAAAGGGTTTTGCGCTGGGATGGCGTGAGGCGCGCGAGGTCGCCCGCAAGATGGAGATCAAGGGCACTTTTCAGCAGAAGTTTTGTCTCCTTGGCCTTACTCTGTACGGCCCGAACGGCACCAGCGTAAAGGACCTCATCGTTCTGCTTCGCACGGGGTCGCTCCCGGACCCCTCGCAGGCGGGGAGGGCTCCTATCCAGGACCCTTCGCAGGAGGGTGAGGTCCCCAGCCCCCAGCCCCCAAACGGCTTGGCCCCGGCATCGGCCTACGCCCAGCGTCCAACGACCCCAGTGCCGGACACCGTACAGGCCCAGTTCCAGCAGGAGGACGACTACAAGCACCCGGCCCCGAGCTTCATCAATCGGTTCAAGATGGGGCTCTATGACGGTGAATTGGGGTGGATGTTTGAGAGCAATCCGTTGGCTCGCCCCGACCCCAACTTCATGCCTACCTCGGAGTGGGTCAAGCGGCACGCTGACCCGGAAGCCCTGAATAACTGGCCCAACGCCTTCAACAGGGCGGTCTCTGAGCAGGACTTCGAGAACACTAACGACTACCTCAAGAACGTCATTGCGAACCAAAAGGCTCTAGCCAAGGCCCCCTATTTCGCGAACCTCCCGATTGTGGGCAAGTTGGACGCGGCGCAGATTTTGTCAGGGCTTGTCGACCCATTCCGCCTCGCGGCGATGCTGCTCATGGCCGGTCTCGTTGGTCCCTGTCTGAGGGCGGGCCGGGGGCGTCTCAGCGCAACCGCAAGGAGCATGGGGCTTAGCGCGGGAGCCAACGTCGCAGCGACTGCCGTCTTGGCTCAGCTCAACCCAGCCATCTCCAATGAAGCGTACGCGGCTGCGGTCGCGAGCGGTCTCCTCTTCGGGGCAATCGTGGCCTAGGCCGTGGCTACCGTTATGCCCGTGGGTGCGGGGCAGAACTAAGCGAACCAACAAAACTACGTCGTGCTAACGCTTGGATGGGGCTAAAGGGGTGCCTTTTGCCCTGTCCCGCCTCCCGTGATGTCGCACGTACGTAATGCCTCCCCGATAATTTTTTGGTGGGAATTTACGAGTGCCTAATCGGACCTTACAGCCCGCGCGCATCCCCCCCTTGCCGCCCTCCAGCGCCAATATTGCGGCCAATAACTTCAAGTTTTGCCTCCTTCAAGAGCGATATAGAAAGACTTAGTTGCAGTATTAACACACAAAGACGCGGTGCAGCCAAGCATTTATTCGTCGCTCCAAGGCGGTTGCTCTGGCGTAAGCTTGAATATTCCAGCATATTCTGCTATCAGTAGTGCATTCTACTTCCGCATGACCTCGGCTTCAAGGCATACAGCCAAGCGTCCATCTAGCTAAACATTGGAGGGAATATGCATTCACCCGGATGGCGGGCCGCGTCCGCTGGGCTGGGCGCGGCTGCGGCTGGGCTTGGCATGTACGGTGCGTACCAGTTTGGGTACAAGCTTGAAGGCGGGGTGTCCTATCTCACTATCGCCGCGCCGGTTGTCGCGCTGGCCGCGGCGCTCATCCCGCCCTTCGCCGAGGAAGCTTGGCGATCCCGGCAGTATGGGAAGTCCTTGCTGTGGTGGGCGGTCTTAGTCCCCGCCGCGCTCACAGTGTTCTTTGGGACGGCGGAGCGTGTGCATGTGGCGAAGGCGGGGCCGCAAGCGGAACGTCAGGCGCTGCGCAACGCGGTCGAGCGTGTCAAACAAGAGCTGGCAGAGGCCAAGCGGGAAGCGACTGAGGCGCAAGCCAAGGCGCTCAAAGCTGAGGCCAAGACGGCCTGTAAGGCGTCATGCAGGGAAGCGAAGCAGGCGCGGGAAGAGGCCAATGCCCGCGTTGAGACTGCGGAGCGCTCCCTTGTGGGGGCTGAGGCCAAAGCGGCCACAGAGGCAAGCCTCAAGGCCCCTGAGTGGCTGCTTCCGGCGTCCCTGGACTGCATCGCCTTCATGGGCATCTGGAGCGGTCTTGCGAGGCCGCGTCCGGGATCACCCAAGGCGGCATCGAGAAAGAATGCGAAGGCCAAGGCGCGCAAGCCCAAGGCCAGGACGCCGGACGCAATGGGGGGCTTGAGGGTTGTAAAGTGATTGTCAGGCGGGGGCGGGAACTCCCCCGCATTCCGCTTGGGGACAGGGAAGCACCAAAGCACAGGCTCGGATCAGCGATGGTCCGGGCCTTTTTTGTCGGCGGGAGCTGCGGAGGCGCGGCGGTGATGCCGCTATAAGAAGTAAGACATCCCCGCAGCGTTTGCGTAACGCGGATTTCGTAACGCGATTACGTTACGATTTAGGTTGACTAAAGCTCCGCTTTCCCGTAATGATCGCGTAGGAACGAAAACTACCGTTTTCGTGCCACTCGGGGAGGGGAGAAAAGACATGCTAATTGGCTACATGAGAGTTAGCAAAGCGGACGGCAGTCAGGTGCTAGACTTGCAGCACGACGCGCTTATCGCGGCGGGCGTGGAGCCGACGCACATTTATGAAGACAAGTGTAGCGGCTCCAAGGATGACCGGCCCGGCTTGGCGGCCTGCCTCAGGGCGCTGCGCAAGGATGACGTGCTCGTTATTTGGAAGCTCGACCGGCTAGGGCGCAACCTCAGGCACCTAATCGAGACGATTGATGACCTCACCAAGCGCGGCGTCGGCTTCAAGGTCCTGCAAGGCGCACCCGTTGATACCACCACAAGCCAGGGCAAGCTCATGTTCACGATGTTCGCGGCGCTCGCCGAGTTCGAGCATGATGTGATCCGCGAGCGCACCATTGCGGGGCTTGCCGCAGCCCGCGCACGGGGCCGTGAGGGTGGCAGGAAATCGGCTTTCGATAAGAACATGCTGGCACGCGCTCAGGCCGGGGTGCGCGACCGCAGCATGAGCATCAATGCCCTCTGTGCGGAGTTGGGGATCAGTAAGCCTACGCTTTACCGGAACCTAACGCCGGAAGGCGAACTAACGGAAGCGGGCAAGCGTGTCATGTCAGGCAAGCGGGCCAAGCCGAGAAACGGGAACGGAAAGAAGGCGGCAGCCTGAGCGCTGCCGTCACCGTTTTAGCGGGCGTAAGCGGTCAGGCGGATTTGCTAAACAGGCGCTGCCTATGCTAAGCTTCCGCTTGTTACCAGCCCCCGGAACGAACCGATTAGCGCGCGCGTGCTACGAAGGGCGGGAGGGGGCATTCAACTCAATGTAAGCGCCGACGCCATGCCTCCGCTAATGAAGGAACCAAGTATGGGGGGCCGTTATCATGTTCCGTATTTTTCGCCGCAAGCGACACCGGCATGAGAATTTGAATAAGTTTCGAGAGCGGCTGATCGAGCTGGGCATTAATCCCTCCGAGGAGTACGCGGAGATTGCGACTTGCGGGTTAATTGGGGGCGCATTTGCTCGTTTGGTCAACGGCAACCGTCATCTAAAACTCCCATCCGCCATGACAGACCATTCAATCACCGTCTTGATGGTTGGCTTGATTGCGGTCGATATGGCAGCGCAAATATCAGCAACCGAGCCATTTGAGTTAGCCGCTATCCTTATACCGCCCACAATCTTCGACGAGATCGATCAAGAGAAGGCAGCGGACGAAATGGGTGCTGCATTTCACGAAGCTACACACCTACTCAATCGTCTCCGTAGAATACAGCCAGGACAAATCTTATTGCGGTATATAGCATCTATGTTTGCAAGTTGGGCTTTGAAACGTGAGAACGGTGGAATAAACAACATGCGGACAAGGCTGCCAGAAATTATTCAACTTGTTGGGACTTTGAGATCCGCGTCCCAGGACCGAGAGGCCCTTGCCCATTCAGCCACAACGCTCAAGAACGGGGACATTGTCCACTACCTCTCGGTAGGGAGCCGGGGCGAGGCCAGGGCTCGGGAGGTGCGCAAAGGGCTCGGTTTCCCCGAGGACGTATGAGACACAGAAGGGGCAACGTCAGAAGAACCTTGTTATTCAGAGACGGTAGAGCGCACGGGCCCCGCCTGACGAAATCGGGACACAATAGCCTGTTACAATCCTGAGCATAGGTTAGTTGAGGCTGCGCCCGACTGACCCGCAGCCGGCCCCGAACTCCCGTCGTGCCTGTCCCTCCGGGGGTGGACGCAATTCTTGGAGACAATCCCGCCGCATGGCATGTCGCGTACCGTACTGTAATGCCCCCCACGCGACGCTGGGGGTCCCCTGTTCTACCCATAAGGCCACTTTCTCAAGACGGCGCGGTTACAGACATCCAAACCTCCACGCCCAGCTCTCCTCATGTATGCCCCCATACGTACCCCACCAAGCCGCGAGCGTGCGCGTGCGTGCGCCTGTTGTTTTCGTGAACAGGACCCGCCGCCATGCACGGGGGCAGGCATGGCGGGCCTGCTTGTGCAGACCTTGGGATTGCCGGGGGGGATGCCCGCTAAGAAAGAGGCTGAGGACACAGCCAAAGGAAAGCAGCACACCGCGAAGTTGGGGGAAGCAGTGAGGGCGACGCAATGACCGCCGAAGGTGAAATGCAGGCCGACGGGGCCGGGGAAGAGGCGGGGGGGCCGGAAGGGGAGGCGGCGGAGCTTTATGAGCCTAACGCAAGCCTTGCCGAGTTGAAGGAGAAGATGGCCAAAGGGCGGCCTGACGGGGAGCTTCCTAAGCGGCTGCCTTTGGGGCACGTTAAGGTGGCCCCCGGACTGTTCCAGCCGCGCGGGATAAGCGAGAAGCATATTGGAGACCTTGTGCGGGCATTGAACAGCAAGGGGGCGTGGGAGGACTTGGAAAGGGTCCTTGTGATGCCGGTAGGACATGAAGCCTATCTTATCGAGGGCCATCACCGCCTCGCGGCATATGAGCGGGCGGGCCGCGAGGTCATTCCCGTGCGCTATTTCACGGGGAGCCTTGAAGAGGCCCTGCTGCGGGCCGGGAGGGAGAATAGCAGGGCTAAGCTCCCCATGACCCCGAGCGAGCGTCAAGAGTTCGCTTGGCGGCTCGTGCGGATGGCCTTGGCTTGTCATTCAAAGAGGGACATTGCGGAGGCTGCGGGGGTATCCCCCCGTCAAGTTGCGACTATGCGCAAGGTAAGGCGCGAGCTGGGAGACGCCGCATACGATGCCCGGACATGGCGGGGGACATGGAGCCGCTATAAGGGGCTGGTAGGCGACGCCGGGGACTGGGATCGGGATGCGTGGCTTGAGGAACAAGTGAACGAATGGGCGGATAGGATGGCAAAGACTTTCGGCACCAAGCTTTCAAACAACATCGAGTTGGCCGCGAGGACCCTCGAAGCCTACTTTGGGAGAAGAATGCCGGACCTTGCGAAAGAGCTGGCGCACCACATTCCCGAAGACGAAGAGAACGAATTCGATTTTTGCTAGGGGGTGTGCAGTCCCTACGGTGTGCATTTTGCACAGGGGGCGGGGACGGCGCGGGCTACCCAGCGCGCCCCCTTCCTAGAGGGACCCTAAATGCGGGTGTGTGCGTACCAGCCCGGGGCAGGCGCGGCGGGAACCGTTTCATCCCCCGGCAGGGCCTCTTTCTCCGGCCCCGTGAATATCGAAGGCGAAAGACCCAAACCTGACATGTATTCCTCCGGGGACCTGCTCAAGATTGGGCCAAACGAACCCTAACGGGAGGGCTCCGCTAAGGCGGGAGACAAGCAACCCAATGCCTCCTATTTGAACGTCAGCGAGGATTTTAAGCCGAACATTCTGTATCTTTTCTACTTTCTGCATCTTTTCTACGCACACTGTCATACGAACTTTCCGTTCCACCAAGAAGTTACTCGCCTACGCTTCTAGCGATAGCGGCTAAGCTTAGGGCGCGCCTAGAGTCCGCGTCAATGTCAGGTGATAGGATTTGCCAATGTATGTGGCATAATCGCTACAGCCAAGCCGCAGGTCCGGCTTCACAACGTTTCCATGTTGAGCGATGCTAGGCACGGTGTGAGGCGGCCCACGCCGGTGAGAGGCGGGACGCTTAGGGGGGAAAGATGAGTGTAGCGTTTCTGATCGTACTTGCGTTCGCTCTAAGCTTTATGTTCGGGCGGCTGTTCGGCAATAAGACAAAACGCATGGTGGCGAAATTGGAGCAGATCATGATGACGATGGAGGCCGCAGCCAAAGCTGGGAACTTGGAGGTGCTCCACCACGCGACGCGGCAGCAACTTAACGTTTTGCATTGGTTGCATATCGAAGGTGAGTGGCCGGAGGAGCGCGTCATGGAGTTCATCGAGAAGCGCGGGCTGGTTCGCTCTCCCCACGACCCCGCCGTTCATGCCCTTTTAGTTGAGACGGTGCGCAAGGCGGAACAGCGATATGGGCTGGCGGGTCAATGACGCAGCGTCAAGCCCCTCAGGGACAGGACTACCAGCCCGACCCATTCGAGGTCCAGATTGCAGCGCTGGTGATCCTCTACCGGAGCGAGTTTCTAGGCCACGACCGCAGCACCTTTGCGGAGCTTATTAGCCTGTCCAAAGACTGTCTCGACTACGGGAGGCGATTGGAGAAGCTAAGCGGAAAACCATCGCCATTTGACCCGCACGCCAAGGAGGAAGCCACCCCGGCAGTGGTCTTCTTTGAGAGCGATGAGTTCGTAGGCCACACCCAGCATGTCCCGAAGCCTTCAATCGGGATGGAGATCAGGCACTTCCGCCTGATGCCGCGTGCTGAGGCCGAAAGGTCGCAGCTTGGCCCGACACCGGCGGCGGCTCGCTCGCTTGCTGTTGTCTCCCTCATTCAACATCCCCGCATGGCCTGGGAGGTCTTGCATGCAGAGACCAGGGAGCACCGCCGCCGTCAGGGCATTGGAACCATGCTTTACGACCGGATTGCCGCCTTCCTCGACACAAAGCTTTGGCCTTCCGGCTGGCTGTCGGACGATGGCTATCGCTTTTGGCAGAAGCGGAACGGCGAAGCCGTCCAGTGGCATCGCCAGCTCGACTATTTGCCGGGGCTGTGGCTCAGTCCGAAGCAGCTCCTAACCTTACAGGCCATCGCTGAGGCAAAGCTGGCGTTGGCATAGACGGCGGCCTTCACCACGGTTGCCTTTGGAACACGGAGCTGGTACACATTCTTAATCGAGGAAGCGAAAAAGGGCTTGTGGATCAGTGGGTAAGATGTGATCGGCCTAAGTCCTCTTCTGGGCACCATCCCCTTCTCAAGGGATTGATTTACAAAGAATTCATGCGAAATCAGGGACTTCAGGCTGCCCGAGTGGTACAAACGGGTGGTACAATGGCTCTTGCAATGTCACGTCCCTGGAAGCATCCCAAAACTGGCATTTACTGGCTTCGGAAGGCTGTTCCCGAAGACCTCCGATCTCTTGTCGGCAAGAGGGAGGAGAAGCGTAGCCTCAAGACCCGAGATCCTGGGGAAGCCAAGCGCCGGCTCCTAGAGGCGCCTACGGAGCTCGAAGTCCGATGGGCGAACTTGCGGGCTGGCCCAAAACGCCTGACCGAGCGAGACGCCCATGAGCTTGCTGTCACGATCCATGATTAGTAGTTGGAGAGGTATCGCGACAATCCCAGCGAGCAGGTGTTCTGGCGGCTAAAGGCGAGACCTTCGCGACCGCGCTCGAGTCGCTGGAAAAGCTTGCCCAGGCCGGAATCAAGCGCTCGGTGATGATCCTCAACGGTTCAGGCGGCCAGGCGCTGTCGCAGCAGCACGCTATAAACTCGGCCCGGCTATTGAATGCCGCTCAGCCTGAGTATCTCGCCACCTTGGTCGTGAGCTTTCCGCAGGGCGAAGAGCGCCTGCGCGCCGGCTTTCCGGGCTGGGAACCGCTCAGCGTGCTGGGGCTGATGCAGGAAATGCAGCTGTTCATTTCCACGCCGGAGCCGAAGCGAACCATATTCCGCAGCGACCACGCCTCAAACTGGCTTGTGCTGAAGGGCACGGCGGGGGGCGGATAAGCCCCGGCTCCTGCAAGAGTTGGCGGCGGCCATTGCCTCAGGCGGCCCCGCTGCGGCCTGCATGGGCGCGCGGCCTGTAGTTGGGCAAGCTCAAAGAGGCGGCAAGCTTTCGCTTAGTAACTGTCACAATCTTTCATAAACGCCTGCACTCTTTTTCCAAACTTCATAAGAACTCAACCACTATCACACTTTGGTTGTGTCCATAATACTAGAATTTGAATAATAAAGGTAATCATAGTGCAAATCTGACACAGACCTCCGATTACGACTCGCTTATCTACTGGAGCGTGTCTCATGGAGGATTACAGGCTATGATTGCACTGCGACGCGGCATGTTGAATGCATCCAAGTCCAAGGGTGTGGCTGCCCGCACGAGCACTTGCCTTATGCACCTGCGCTCTTGGCCGTCCATCTCGAAAGCGGGGCTTTTTATCCTCGCGGCGGGGGCGATCCTCCAGCCGCGGCCCGCCTCGGCCGTACCGTCCTATGCGCGCCAGACGGGGCAACCCTGCTCGACCTGCCACACGATGTGGCCCGAGCTAACGCCCTTCGGCCGCCAATTCAAGCTGATGGGTTACACCTCTGGCGGGACGCGGTGCAACGACGGCTCAGCCAAATCGGACCAGACGCAGGTTCCGCTCTCCGTGATGGCTTGGCCGGCCACTTTCACGCACTACAATGACAAGAATGCCAATCCCACTAGCCCGCCGAACAGCATCAACGACAACGATTGGCTCCCTGGGCAGTTCAGCCTGTTCGTCGCCGGGCAGCTTTATTGCGATGTGGGCTCCTTCGCCCAGGCGACCTACGACCGCGCAGGGAACGCCTTCGGCTGGGACAACACCGATATCCGCTATGCAAAGTCCGGCGTGATCGACGGAACGAACGTCGTTTACGGCATCACAGCCAATAACAATCCTAGCGTTCAAGACGTTTGGAATACCACGCCGGCCTGGTTCTTCCCTTATATAACATCGGAAGTTGCGCCGGCTCCGGCGAACGGCACAATGCTCGTCACGTCTCAGTTTGGCGCCCAAGTAGGCGGTGTTGGCGGTTATGTCTGGATCGACAATAGCTTCTACGCCGAATTGACGGCTTATGGGGCATTGCCTCCGCGCCTTGCAACGGATCTTGGCGCCGATCCTACCGCCAACAGATTTAACGGCTCAGCGCCATATTGGCGGTTTGCCTACGAAAAAACCTGGGACCAGAACTCGCTGATGTTTGGCACGATCGGTATGTACGCCGATCAGCAGATCACAAACGCGGGCCTTGGCCTTGGGGGCCCGCAGTCAGCTCTGGCTACCGGCATAACCGATCCCACTCTCGATGCTGGCTTCGACACGCAATATCAGTGGATCGGGGCGGAGCATATTTTTTCGGTTAGGGGGCTTTACGTCTGGCAGACTAAGCAGAACAACATCGAGAATCACTTCGCGAGCCTGGCAGGTACCCCCCTCGCTAACGCAAGCGATGAGCTGAACGATATTAACATTTCTGCAACCTATATGTACAACCGCACATATAATCTTACTGTGGGATGGTTCGATACTTGGGGCACGTCGGATACGGCGCTTTATGGAACGTTGACCGGCATTGGCGGAACGCCGGTAGGGCCTTCCGCCAATGGCTCGCCGAACTCGTCCGGCTGGAACTTTGAGCTAGCCTATTCGCCCTTCATGAATGGCGGGGCTCCTGACATCTGGCCGTGGTTCAATGCCAGGATTGGCGTCATTTACACCCACTACGACGAGTTCAACGGCACCTCCGGGCTTGCTCCTGCAGCCAATGGAACGCTCGTAAAGGCCAGCGGCAACGACACAGTATTCTTCTACACCTGGCTCATGTTCTAACTTCAGAAAGAAACGGCGAAATCTTCGCAGAACAAGGAAACGCGGAGCTCAGATCATGAAAGCCGGCAGTTTAAAAGTGGCAGTGCATACCGCCGTCCTGGCGATACTCATCCCAGCCGCCGCTCGTGCAAGCGAGCTTCAAGAGAAACTACCAGCCGCCAGTCACGCAGGTGAGCTTGAGGAGAAATTAGACTTTTGCACGAATTGCCACGGCGATCACTTCCAAGGTTTCGCCGCGTTTTTTACAGCGCCGCGGCTTGCCGGTCAGCCGGTCCAGTATCTTGAGAACCAGTTCAGGGGGATCAGAGACCGTGTTCGCAATGATCCTACAACTCAAGAATTTATGTACCCGATTCTTACCCATCTCGATCCGCATCTACAGCCGGGCATTGCAAAGTACTTAAGCGAGCTCAATCCGCCGCCTGGCGATGGCGGTCCAAGGCATCTTGTAGCTGGGGGGAGGAAGATATTCGAAGAGGGGGTTCCAGACGAGAACGTTCCAGCATGCGCGGCCTGCCACGGCCCGGACGCGCATGGAAGCGAACAGGTCCCGCGTTTGGCAGGTCAAATGTATGCCTACGTGGTCGATCAACTGGTTCAGTGGCGTAAAGGCTACCGCGCCAAAGACCCGGCGAACCCAAGCGATGAGAATGTCATGGTGCCGATCGCGAAAGGCTTAACCAAGAACCAGATCGAAGCAGTTGCCGCCTATGTCAGCTACCAGAGATAGGAAAGCCGGGATCATGAAGCTCATCAAGTTGACAATGGCGGTCCTGGCGATTGCTTCTACTCCACTCTTTGCTGGATCGGGCAATGCGGAAGAAGCCCATATAACCTGCCGGACAAATCCTGGCGGGGAATGGCCAATCAATCCGCCAGCTTACGTGGTAAGAAATTGCGCGTTTTGCCACGGCGACGCAAATCTTGAAGGCCGAGGCGTTGCGCCGCGGCTGGCTGGACAGCACCAGGAATATATCGTCATTCAGTTCGAGCGGCTTCTGAATGGAACGCGGAACAATCCATTCTCTCTCCAATATATGACGCCCGCTGCGAGGCAGATACTGCCGGACTCTTGGTGTGAGTTGGGTGCTTATATCTCGACACTGCCGCCCGTAACCATTGCGGACGGGAACCCGGACCCGGCACTGAGAGCCATAGGCGAGGATATTTTTCTCCACGGAGTACCCGAGGATGATGTTCCCGCCTGCCAGTTTTGCCATGGTCCGCAGGCCCAGGGCATCGGAAGGTTCCCTCTACTGGGCGGTCAATCCTACTACTACTTGAAAAGAAGGTTGGTGCAGTGGATTGAGGGGTATTCTCCCACATCGCCCAATATGCCCAAAATCGCCGCCCACCTGAATCCCGATCAGATCGAAGCCGTTACCTCGTACCTAAGCTTCGTCCAATACACCGCAACCATCCAGGAAACGGGGAACCACCCATGAACAAACTTTGTGCCGGCTTTCTTGGCCTGGCATTGGCGGGGGCGCCGTTTCCCGCAGATGCAGCCGATTGGGGTAGCGCCTCTGAAGTACCTGGCTTTGCCGTCGTAGCCGTTCCCGCTCCCGTTTGGGCCGGCTTCTATGGAGGCGTCGACGTCGGCTATGGTTGGAGCGCTGCGAGCGATCAGCTCGCTTGCGGCCCTGCCTGCTTCGCGGCCACTGGCGCCGGCCCGTTTGCAGGGGTGTCGTCGAACGGCTGGCTGGAGGGCTTGCATGCGGGCTACAACTGGCAAGGTTTCGGTCTTGCCGCGCTTGTTGTTGGCATTGAGACCGATGTTGCAGCTGCCTCCGTCTATGGCCAAGGTTCCGATGCGATTGGCGACTTCTACCACTCGCGTCTTGAGGCGCTTGGCACGGTGCGCGGCCGTATTGGCTATACGTGGGATCGCACCCTTCTCTACTTCACCGGCGGTTTGGCCTGGGGCACCATGTTTAACGAAGCAAGCTTCACCGGCGCTAACGGTGCCGACTATTCCACAAATCCTACCGTAGCGGGCTATGTGCTGGGGGGCGGCGTCGAGTATAAATTCTGGCACGATCTGTCGGTCAAGGTCGAGTATCAATACGTCGATCTCGGCAAGAACAACCCTGTAGATATTGCAGCCGGCACCGGAGCCTACACCGCCAACGGCGGGACAGTTCGCAACGATGCGTTCAACGTCGTCCGGGTCGGCTTCAACTGGTGGCCATTTGAAACTTATGTGCCGTTGAAATAACCTTGCTCCCGCCTCTCGCCTCAGGTCGCGGAATGCGGCTTACCCTGGAGCCGCCCCGCAAAAGAACGTCTTTAGTTAAGATGCTTGGTCTAATGCCTACCTTTCTATTAAGAGGAAAGCAAATATCTCAAACAATACCCTATCGAAACTTCTCGGGTTTGAATAACCTGAAACAAAGAATTAGGGATTGCTAGCGTAGCCTTCGATAATAAGGGATGCAGGTTCAGTAAGGCGGACCTGCCAGCCCCCTCATGCAACGCGCAGAGGCTGCATCATGAAGGTTGTTAGCTTTCGCTTGACGTTACAAACGGTAGTCGCTGGGCTTATTCTCCCGGCCGCAGCCTATGCCGCGGAACTGGGAGGGCACTACCACCACCACCACCACAGGGCCGCGCTTGCGGCCCATCCTAGCAAGACCGGACTTGAGGCCAAAGTCCAATTTTGTTCCGAGTGCCACGGCAAGGCGTTCCACGGCTATCAGGCATACTACACCATACCCCAGCTTGCAGGCCAGCAGCCGCAGTACCTCGAAAACCAGTTCAACTCGATACACGACCGTGTGCGCAACGACCCTATCGCACAAAGGTTTATGTGGCCGATTCTTTCGCATGTACCGAAAGATTTGTTTCCGGCCATAGCACAGCACATAAGCGAGCTTGATGCAGCGCCCGCCGCGGACGGTCCGAGGCATCTCGTCAACGCCGGCAGGAAGATTTTCGAAGAGGGCGTTCCTGACGCTAATGTTCCGGCCTGCTCCGCCTGCCACGGACCGGATGCACACGGTCAAGACCAGGTTCCGCGTCTGGCAGGCCAGCTTTATCCCTACTTGGCGAGTGAACTGGCAGAGTGGCAGAAAGGCTACCGGAGCAAAGATCCCGCGGATCCAAGCAATGAGAACACCATGGTGCCGATCGCGGGCGCATTGTCCAAGGAGCAGATAAAAGAAGTTGCGGCCTATCTCAGCTATCAGAAATAGTGGTAAAGTTGTGCGGCGATGCAAATGGGGGCATCCTCTGGGGATGGATCTGGATCTGCGCGACCCTTCCCTTCCTGAAGCTCAGGTGCGTGCGTTGGATCTTGCTTAATGGATTTTTAGAAGGATTGCGCTTTCGCGATGTATTCATGCCTACTTCATAATCATTTGAACGTCGCAGGGTGACCCTTTTTGGAAGCCGCGCAACTTTGATCCGATAAGGTTTTTGTTGTCACTGTGCGCCGGACAGGATCACCCGGTCGATCCAATCTCGATAGGCAGTTACCCGCGTATAGACTCCGTATTTGAGCTTTTTCGCACACACCTCGTCCCCCCAGGAGACAACGCCCACAAGTACAGGTCCGTCCGCGCTATTCCAGACAAGCGGGCCGCCGCTATCGCCTTGGCAGGAATCGATCTTGCCCTCGCGGTGGCCAGCACACATCATGCCGGGAAGCACCAGGCCCGCCGATAATACGCTTTCCGTGTTGGATCTCCTGCGTCTCGGTGTGGCAGCAAGATGCCGTCTATCTGTTTTGCCTTTTCGGCGTCGAGAACAAGTTCGTAGCCGAGGATTTTGCCCAACGCGTTACGATAAAGAAAATGAGCAATTGCCGGCTGTCGCGGCAACTCCGGCCCGGAATGTCGGCAGTGTGAAGTAGCGCTTATTGCCGCGATCCATGGACCGATGCTAGGTTTCGCCCATGCTGGATAACGCGGCGCAATTCACGGAAGCCGGGCTGCGTTTGCAGCCCATCCGGCTCGGCGGAGTGACGCTAAGGAGCCCAGTCGTTCTTGCGCCGATGTCCGGGGTCACCGATAGGCCATTCCGGGGCATAGTCCGGAAATTCGGGGCAGAGCTGGTTGTGACCGAGATGCTCGCCAGCAAGGCGGTCGTCCGCGAACACCGCAAGACGCTTAGAATGGCGGAGCATGAGGCGGGCGATGGCCTTCTGGCGGTGCAGCTGGCGGGACGCGAGCCCGAAATCATGGCCGAAGCCGCGCGCCTGAACGAGGATCGCGGCGCGGACATCATCGACCTCAATTTCGGCTGCCCGGTAAAAAAGGTGGTCAAAGACCTCGTGGGCGCGGCGCTCATGCGCGACGAGGCACACGCGGCGAAAATTTTCGAGGCGGTCGTGAAGGCGGTGAAGCTGCCGGTGACACTCAAGATGAGGATGGGTTGGAGTCCGGACGACCTCAACGCGCCCCACCTGGCCAAAATCGCAGAGGAGTGCGGGATCGTCATGGTCACCGTGCATGGCCGCACGCGCGCCCAGTTCTACGGCGGGGAGGCCGACTGGGGCTTTGTTCGGCAGGTCAAGCGCGCGGTTTCAATTCCCGTACTGGTGAACGGGGACATTCGCAGCGGTAACGATGCGTCGCGCGCGCTGGCGCTGTCCGGGGCCGATGGCGTGATGATCGGGCGCGGGGCTTATGGGCGCCCCTGGCTGATCGCGCAGGCGGCGGCGTATCTTACGCGGGAGCGCCGCGCCGGGCGAGCCGGAGATGCGCGTGCAGTTCGAAACGGTGGTGGAACATTTCGAGGCGATGCTGGCCTATTACGGCGAGCGCGCGGGGGTGCCGATCGCGCGGAAGCATCTCGGCTGGTACAGCGCGGGGCTGCCGGGGGCGGCGGAGTTTCGGGCAGCGCGGTCAACGGAGCCGGGGAGGCGGCAGCGGTGCGCGGGTTGATCCGCGATTTTTGGCGGCCATTAGTGTAGGCGGCCGCCGCGGAACGCTAGAAATCGATCATGGCAAACGCCTGGTCGCGCTCCGACATCTGGCCGGCCGGCAACGGCCAGGCGATAGCGAGCCTCGGATCGAGCGCGTTCAGGCCGCGTTCGAAGCCCGGCGCGTAAGGTTCATCGTGAAGATAGAGCAGCTGGCAATCTTTGCTTAAGCGTCTGGAACCCATGGGCAAACCCGCGAGGTATCAGCATCGACCTCGAATTTTCGGCGCTCAGCACCTCGCCATGCCATTGGAGGTAAGTTGGCGAGCCCCGCCGCATATCTACGGCCACGTCGAACACCGCCCCGGCGATGCAGGAAACGACCTTCGTCTCTTCATGGGGGGCGCGCTGAAAGTGCATGCCGCGAATGGAGCCGGGGAGGCGCGTCAGCGTATGGTTGATCTGCGCGATGCCCCGGCTGAAGCCAAGGGCCGCGAATTCCTCGCGGCAGAAAAACCGTGAGAAAAAGCCGCGCTCGTCCTCTATGCGGCTTCCGCCCGATCACGAGTAGCCCTTGTAAAGCGGTGGAATGCCAGCTAAAACGCGACATGAGGGACGGTCCTGTTACACTGAGAATGCATCGCGGGTTGAAGTTCGCAGGGCCTGCCTTTGCGGTCAAATGCGCGCTTCGATTACTTATGAGAAACAACATGCCTAAGCCGGGTTCAGCAACCAAAGCAAGTATTTCAAGCTCACCCAGTTCTTTCAATGACAAATCCTCCGTTCCCATCCCAATTACCCCAAAGTCTGGCGCAACAAACGTCTCTTGGCAGGCCTCGGACGTAACCAAAGCAGAGCGCGCGCAACTCAAGGGACAGAAGCCCTGCTGTTTGTGGTTCACGGGTCTTTCCGGTTCGGGCAAGTCTACAGTCGCGAGCCGGCTGGAGCGCCAGCTGCTTAGCGCTCGGCCGGCACACGTACATTCTCGATGGCGACAATGTGCGCCATGGCCTCAACCGCGACCTGGGCTTTTCCGACGCGGATCGCGTCGAGAACATCCGCAGAGCCGCGCACGCCGCGCGTTTGATGGTCGATGCCGGGCTTGTGGTCCTGGTCGCCTTCATTTCGCCGTTCAGGGCTGAACGCCGCATGGCGCGGGAGCTCTTCGAGCCCGGAGAATTTGTGGAGGTTTTCATCGATACTCCCCTTGAGATTTGCGAGCAGCGCGATCCCAAGGGCCTGTACCAAAGAGCGCGCAAGGGGCTGATCCCTCATTTCACCGGGATCTCTTCTCCTTACGAGGTGCCGGAGCAGCCCGAGATACACCTGCGTTGCGGAGATGTCCCGCCGGAACAGGCTGTCGAGGAAGTGATCATGCAGCTGAGGCGCATGGAAGTCTTGCAAAGCGATTCAACAGACTCGGCATAATACAATGGCACTAGTGACCGTAGGCGTTCCCGTATTCAACGGCGCCGATTTCCTCGAAAATTGCCTAGCCTGCCTCCGCGATCAAACCTATCGTGATATCGAGGTACTAATCTCTGATAATTGCTCGGAGGATGCCACCGGCGAAATTGCGCGACGCTTCTGTGACGCAGATCAGCGGTTCCGCTATTTCCGCCAGCCCGAAAACAAGGGGCCTGATCCAAATTTTCTTTGGGTGCTCGAAGCGGCCAGGACACCATTCTTTATGTGGCGCGCTGCTGACGATACTTCCGACCTTAACTACATAGAAACGTTACTAGCCTTACTCCTTAACCATCCTGAGCGCGATATCGCCGTTCCGCGTGCTGTCTCGGTCCTACCCAACGGGCGCGTTATCCACGTGCATGAGGTTTCTCCTTCGATCGGAAAAGGCGGGGAGATGGATCGCTTCGCGCAGCTTTTCGGCTCGCATTGCACTTGGTTCTACGGTCTTTTCCGCAAGGAAGCGATGATCCCAATTTTCAACGAGGTCACCGTAAACTATCCTTACTGCCTCGGATCGGATAACTTGATGATGTTCCCTCTTGAGTTCGATGGCAAGGTCATAGGTACCAATACAACCACTTTCTATCAATATGTGCGCTACCCCGAGCCCCGCTTAAGCTCGGCCGAGCGCGCCGTACGGGACGATGAGAAAATAGAAAGAGGCCGCTCATTCGGGGCCTTCGCGCACCGTTATGTCAACCGCAGAATTTCAAACCCAGCCGAACGCTGGTTTTATCACGCGGCCGTAGCCTATTTCGTCCATAAGCGCGCCTATTCGGTTTCGAAAAGGCTTCGGCGCCGGCTGATCCGGAGCATTGGCGCCGCAGCAAGGGCCAAGGTTTAAGTGAAACTCTGAGCCGAGGTATGTTGCCAATAGCGGCCAAAGAACCAAAAGAGGGGCTGCCGGCACGAATTGCTAAGCACCTCGGCATGGAGAACGGCTTGGCCTTTGCCAGAGGCAGCGCAGCGCTTTACGCCCTTCTGGCAAATCTCGCGGAGAAAGATGGACCTGGTGAGGTTGTTATTCCTGCGCTTTGTTGCGAGTCCGTGGCCCTGGCCGCGATCTACGCCGGCCATGAGCCACGTTTTGCGGAAGTGTCGAGTGAATCCCTATGCGTAACTCCGAAAACCATCGCGCCGCTGTTATCGGAGCGCACACGGGCCGTTCTCGTGGTGCATCTCTACGGGATTGATGCGGCCATTGGCAACTTCACTGCCCTTCGCCGTGCTTACCCTAGCGTGGCTTTCGTCGAAGATATTGCTCATGCGCTTGGTGGATACGACCGGCATGGCCGGCTGCTGGGCGGAGGTATGGACTACACATTGCTGAGCTTTGCGGACAGCAAAATCGTGTCCGGAGATGGTGGCATGCTATTGTTTAGCGGCAAGGTGCCAGCCGAATCAGTAAACAAGATAAATACTCTAATACCGGTAACGGCGCCATACATGCCCTCGCCTGGCCTCGCCCTTAGCCTTCGTAATCTCGTCCACGGGCTGGCAGACTTGAGGCGCGAGCACCCTGCGGCAAATGTAGCGCCCGCCTTTTGCGCAGTCGCGAAGAACTACCGCGACCTTATCGTCTGCTCTGGCGGCATCGGGGATGCAGCTTCGGTTGCTACCGGGTTTAGCGGCCTGGATGCCGTCCGCATCTCCCGTTATCGGAATTACGTCCGGTATCGGGAGGGTATTTCTATAGGGCACGCCAAAGTAGTTCCGTTGCATAAAGGCAGTACCTGCTGGCGATGTCCGGTGCTTTTCGATGAAGCTGACAGAGCACGGCACATAACAAAGGCGCTGCGTAGCGCTGGGATTCATGCGTCGAACCATTACTTTCCGCTGAATTTATTGATTGGGGGTGCACCAAGGCCTATTTCTGAGGATGTTTCCTCCAGGATTGTTAATCTTTGGGCTGACGAACGGACACCCTCAAGTATCGTCGAAGGCGCAATTAACATCATCAACAATTGTTGAGAGTCGCGGCTTATGGATAATATCACCCGGGTGATGCATGATTATTACGCTCATACGTTCCAACTTCACGGTGCGACGGCAAAGGGTGTAGATTGGAGAGATGAAGACGAGCTGCTTGTTCGCTATGACAAAATGCTCGCTGTTTTGCATAAGGATTTTGCCGCATTGCCGCAATCGCCTTCCCTGCTAGACGTAGGCTGCGGGTGGGGTGGCTTGCTTCGTCGCGCACATTCCATTGGTCTGCAGGTGAATTACACCGGTATGGACGTGATTGCGGCAATGATCGAGCACGGATGTAGGGAATTTCCTGACGCGACATTCCTTCACCAGGATGTTTTTGAATTCGACAAGAAAGCAGCTTATGACTTTGTTGTCGGAAACGGCATATTTACCCAAAAGCACGACATAACTATTCCAGAGATGGAGAAATTCACTCGGCGCATGGTGCATAAAATGTTCGAGATCTGTAGACATGGCATCGCATTTAACATGATGTCGACACGCGTAAATTTTATGGTTGAAAATCTTTTTTACCAGAACCCTGCCGATCTTTTATCTTGGCTGCTTGCGGAACTATCCCCCCGCGTTCGCCTAGACCATGGTTACAGCAGTCTGGTCAATGGCAAGGGCAAATTCTATGATTTCACAGTCTACGTTTATAAAGATTGACCCCACCCTTGCTGCGCCACCCCCTCTAAAAAAGGATAAATATGACCCATCCAGATGACCGCGAGCAATTCCAGGTAGAGAGCCGCGATAGTGCTTTGCATATGGGGGACGATAGCGCTCTATTCGAAAAGTCCAAGGAACTTCTCGTCGAAGCCGATAAGTATAGATATTCTTATCTTTGGACATGGCTTGGCGCGCCGATTATTCAAGTACCGGCTGACATCGTTGCCATGCAGGAGATTATTTGGCGCTCGAAGCCGGATATCATCGTTGAGACTGGTATAGCCCGGGGCGGTTCTCTTATTTTCTTTGCATCTATACTGCAGCTCCTGGGTAAGGGTAAAGTGATCGGGGTGGACATCGACATCCGCGCGCATAACCGCGACACCATCGAGAAACACCCCATGTCTGAACGGATAACGCTGATCGAAGGCTCCTCGATTGCGGCGGGGACGCTGAAGGCCGTTCGCTCCGAGATTCCCGATGGCGCTTCAGTAATGGCCGTTCTCGATTCCGATCACTCGCGCGATCACGTGCTTTCGGAATTGCGAGCTTATGCGCCGCTTGTCACGAAAGGCCAATACCTCATCGTGGCCGACACTTTGCTGGGCCACCTCGATCCGCATCAAACGCCAACGGCAAGGTCGAAAATATGGTACCCAGGTGACGAACCTCTTGCCGCCTTGCATGAGTACCTTAAGGAATGCGACCGATTTGTGCAGGACGAAGAGGTCAACGGCAAAATGATTGTGTCGAGTTCCCCGGGCGGGTACTTGCTTTGTAAAGGGACGTAGCTGCGAAGCGCGGGCCGGCCCCGCGAAAGCGGGGCCGGGAATGACAAGGACTTCCCAGGCGCCGCTAGACTGGCGCTACGATAGTATCGGCTCTCGCAATGCCGATGGGGCTGAAGTCGACATTGGGATAATGCCGGGCGAGCGATAGGATTGTTTCGCGAGCTTTCGGCGAAATGTTTTTGCCCCGGCCCGAGACGCCCTTGTTGAAGCGATGGGCCTTACCTTGCGCCTCCTCGATGGCAGCCGCTATTGCGTGATCGTCCACCTTCATTTCGGCCCGGCCGCAAATTTCGCGGACTACCTCCGCGACAGAGGACCGAAGCCGTTCGTAATCCAATCGGAGACAATCCACGTTCTGCCAGCTAACATAGAAGTTGATGAACCACGGGATGGCGAGTTCCGCGATAAGCTCCTCAAGCGCGCTGTCCGGCAATTTTGCGTGTTCTGGACCAATGGCCACCATTGGAGAATGGCTCAATTCATTGCGCGTATGGTCGCGGATACTCGCAACGATGTCGAATATATTCCGAGTCAGCACAACGGGAGTGAGGCCATATTCCTTTATGGCTTTCCCCACATGGCTGCTGTAACGCAAGTGCTGCTGGCAGACGTAAGCATCGAGATCGTATCTTGCGAGTTGAATTTCGTCGAGCACCTGTTCCCGCCGCTCGAAGGACCACGCCAGGGGTGCGCGCCGCATTCCAGGCAGTTCCGCAAGAACGCCGGTTAAAAATGTCGAAGCCGATTTGGGCATGCAAGCGACAAGCAAATGTGGCCGCTTGATGTGCAGGACACGTCTCGCGGTCGTCTTCAACGATCCAATCAGCAGCCTCGATGGCGTCCCCATGTTTCAGGTCTCCTGCACGAATCTGGCGAGGTAGCGATGCCCTTCAGGCGTCAAGTATCTAAGGGCAGGTAACCGCCGGATTTAAGCATTCGTTACATTGAGAACCGCGTTGACAGATGAGCGGGCGCGGTCAAGCGGGCCCGCTCAGGAATTCCCTCCACGGGATTGCATTCGATTTGATATAGGCCTGCCCGCTTTTGCCGCAGTTTGCAACGAGATCCAAGCTGGTCACATAGGGCGTGAAGGTGCCGTGGAGCTGCGGATAGGGATTGCACTCGTAGTTCATATAGTTGACGCGCACGCCGGCATCCTCGAAAGCCTGGTGCTCCAGGTAGTTGCGCGCCCCGTGGCCGGTGACATATTCGTCGCCGCCAAGCTTCTTGACGATCGCCAGAACCCGGCCGCTTCCGGACCCGCCGGCATCGAGATCCCTAACGTCGATGAAGCGCGTCCCCTCGCTCAACCCGAAGTAATCGCTCACAGCCAAGAGCGAGGCCCGTGCCAAGGTACCGATTGTGCGATGCACTTCGGAGTACACGGTGCGAACGAGAGCCATCGCGTCGTCCGCATAGGGTGCGCCACTGAAGCTTTGCTCCAGCAAGGCAATGTGCCGGGGCACCCACTGATCCATGGCCTGGATTTCAACGTCTTCGATGTGCTGCCCAAGCGTAAGTCCCTTGACCGGGACGGTCATCCAGCGAGGACCTTGCGGCGTCTTGATTTGCACGCGGTTGGTGAAGCTGCCTTTCGAGAATTGCACGTCGTCGTAATGCACGAATACGCCCGCCAGCCGGACCTGCTCCAGCAGGCCAACCCACGGAAACAGCATGGGTTGAGAGATGACGACGCGCATTATCCGCGCCCCAGCAGCGACCCTGCAACGGTAGACACCGTCCGGCAGACGCGTTCGAGCTCAGCCCCGGTAATATCGTGATAGCTCGGCAAATTGAAGGCGCGGCTCGATATGTCGTGGCTTACGGGCGTGGCGTGGCGTATCTCGAAATGCCCTTGGTCCGAGAGGGGATGGAAGAACACGCGCGCATCGATATTGTTCGCCCTCAAGGCCTCCATAACGGCGTCTTTCAAATGCCGGGCCTGCGGCTCAAATACGAGCGTGGGCATCCAGTAGCCATTGCGGCAGCCCTCGGGCTCGGGATTCATCGCCACAGGCATGCCGGCAAAGCCCTCGCGGTAGGCCATGAATATTTCCCGCTTGCGCGCGATCAGCTCCTCGATCCGCTCGAGTTGCGCGCAGCCGAGCGCAGCCTGGATGTTGCTCATCTTGTATTTGAAGCCGACCATATTCGCCCAGAATTGCTTGGTCTCATGGCGCGAGCGGCCGTGGTTGGAGAGGGTCAAGACCGTCTCGTAGAGCCCGGCGTCATTCGTTACAAACATGCCGCCTTCGCCGGTCGTCATGGTCTTCGTGCCGTGGAACGAAAACGTGCCGAACCGGCCGATGGACCCAGCCTGCCGGCCGTGCCAGCGCGAGCCGATGGCCTCCGCCGCGTCTTCGATCAGCGCGATGCCATGCGCTTCCGCGATGGCGGACAGACGGTCAAGATCGCAGAGATTGCCGTAGAGATGGGTAGCGACGATGGCCTTCGTGCGCGCGGTGATTGCCGCTTCGGCGGCATCCGGGCTGATGCACCAGCTATCGGGAAGGATGTCCACGAGCACCGGCGTCGCACCCACATGCACGATGGGCGCGGCAGTGGCGATCCAGTTGATGTCGGCGAGGATCACTTCGTCGCCGGGGCCGATGCCGAGCGCATGCAGGCCCATGTGCATCGCGCCAGTGCAACTCGACGTGGCGATGGCGAATTCGCTGCCCGCGAATGCCTTGAAGCCCGTCTCGAACCTTTTGATGTAGTCGTAGCATCTGGGGCCCCAGCCGTTGCGTGCCGCGTCGGTGGCATAGGCGACCTCCAGCTCGGTTATCGATGGCTTGGTGTAATGGATCTTTGCGCTCATAGCATTGCAAGCCTTGGCACCGCGACTGCGAACCGGCCGCCCCAGCCGCGCACATGCCGCATCGTTTCTACGATTTCGCTGGCGATGTTCCAAGGCAGGATTAAGACCGTGCCGGGGCGCGCCTCAGCGAGCGCCCCGGGAGCGCGGATCGGGATATGACTGCCGGGCAGATACTGCCCTTGCTTCGACGGAGCGGCGTCACATACGAAAGGAAGGAGATCGGCGCGAACGCCCGCGAAATTAAGCAGCGTGTTGCCCTTAGCCGCGGCGCCGTAGCCTGCCACAGTGCGGCCCGCGCGCTTCTCGTTGATGAGAAAAAGGAGAAGTTCGTCCTTGATTCGTTCCGCCTCGGCTTGGAGCCCGCTATAGAAGGGGGCTTGCGTGATCCCCGCAGCGGCTTCGGCGGCCGCGAGATCCATCAGGCCGGGAGCCGTTTCGTGCCGGGCGCCTTCGTGGCAGGCGAACAGCCGCAAAGAGCCGCCATGCGTGGGGAGTTCTTCGGCATCGAATGCCCTAAGCCCAGCCGTATCGAGTACCCGGCGGACCGTATGCAGCGATAGATAGGAGTAGTGTTCGTGGTAGATCGTGTCGAATTGCAGCCCCTCGACGAGACGCAAAAGATGCGGGAACTCGAAGGTTGCCACACCTTCCGGTGCGAGAAGTGCTGCGATGCCGCGCACAAAATCGTTGATATCGGGAACGTGGGCGAGAACGTTGTTGGCGGTCACGAGAGCGGCTTTGCCCCGCGCCGCCGCGATAGCCTGTCCTGTTGCCTCGCCAAGGAACACCTCCTCGGTCTCGATTCCTTTTTTCCGCGCCGCGGCGGCAGTTGAGGCGGTCGGCTCAAGGCCCAGGCAGGGAATGCCCCGTCCCGCCACAAACTGCAAAAGATAGCCGTCGTTGGACGCGACCTCGATCACAAAGCTCTTGGGAGTTAGACCGAAGCGCTCCACCATCGCGGCGACGTACCGCTCCGCATGCGCGACCCAGCTCTTGGAGACCGAGGAGAAATAGGCGTAATCGGCGGTAAAGAGCGCATCTGCCGCCGCGTGCGCGGGCAGCTGCACCAGCCAGCATTCCTCGCAAACGTAAGCCTTCAAGGGATAGGTAACTTCGGGCGCGCCGAGCCGGTCCTCAGGCAGATAGGCGTTCGAAGGTGGCTGGTGGCCCAGGTCGACAAACACCCTGTGCAACGCCGTCCCGCAATGGCGGCAGGTCAGCATGGTATGCTCTCCCCCGGACTGTGCGCCGGTTCGTAACGCGCGATGGTCTCAAGCATATGCGCGCGCAGTTCCACTGCCGAAGAGCGCGCCCCTGCATAGTATCCGGCCATCGTCTCCTTTACGGTGCGCGAAAAATCCCACCGCGGCGTCCAGCCGAGGCGGGCCCTGGCGCGGTCTACAGACAGTGCAAGGTAATGTGCTTCGTGCGGCGCGTTGGGGCTGCTCGTGTCCCGCCAGCCACAGGTCTTTCCGGGCCATGCGGCGAGCGCCTCCTCAACGAGATCGCGGACGCTTCGATCGGCGTCTGCCGCCGGGCCGAAGTTGAAGGCATCCTGCAGGCGCGGGTCGTCTCGGCCCGTAAGCGCCTCGGCCAACGCCAGATAGCCTCCGAGCGGCTCCAGCACATGCTGCCAGGGGCGCACCGCGGCGGAGTTTCGCACCGGCAGCGGCTCCCCAGCCAAAAGGGAACGGACAAGATCGGGAACGATGCGATGCGCGGCCCAATCTCCCGAACCGATGACATTGCCCGCCCGCGCCGAGGCGGTTCGCACCCCGGAAGCGGCGAGGAAGGAGCGGCGCCAGGAGGAGATGGCAATCTCCGAAGCTGCCTTGGAAGCGCTGTAGGGATCGTGGCCGCCGAGCGCGTCGCTTTCGCGGTAGCGCTGCTCCCAGTTCAAATTCTCGTAGACCTTGTCGGTGGTGATTACCACCGCCACGCAGGGCTGATCGAGCCTGCGCAACGCGTCGAGCACATGAACGGTGCCCATCACGTTGGTCGCGAAGGTTGCAATGGGGTCCTCGTATGAGGCGAGGACGAGCGGCTGCGCCGCAAAATGGAAGACAATTTCGGGCCGGACTTCCTCGACAAGACGGCCAAGAGCTTGCGCATCGCGAATGTCGCCGATGCGGCTGTCGAACTCTTGGCCAAGCTTGAGCTGTTCGAACAGCGCCGGCTTGGTGTTAGGCTCCAGCGCATAACCCGTGACCTGGGCGCCCAGCTTAAGCAGCCAAAGCGACATCCAGGAGCCCTTGAATCCCGTGTGTCCGGTAAGGAGGACACGCTTCCCCTGCCAGAAACTCAAGCCCAAACCTTCCACTTGGCATCGCCGCTCTGCCACAAGTCTTCTAACTGGTTCTTGTCGCGGAGCGTATCCATCGCCTGCCAGAAGCCTTTGTGAGTGAAGACCTGCAACTGGCCATCTGCTGCAATCCGGTCCAAGCCATCGCCTTCCCAGCTCGAAGCATCGCCATCGATGTAGTTGATCACTTTTGGGCTAAGGACAAAAAAGCCGCCATTGATCCAGCCGCCGTCGCCCTTGGGTTTTTCAACAAAGCCCGTCACTTTGGTGCCTTCTGTCTCAAGCGCCCCATACCGGCCCGGCGGCTGAACGGCTGTGATCGTTGCAAGCTTGCCGTGCCTTTCGTGAAACTCGATCAGAGCCGAAATGTCCACATCGGCTACCCCGTCTCCATAGGTGAAGCAGAAAGAGCGCTCGTTCTCAAGGTACTGGCGCACCCGCTTGAGCCGGCCTCCGGTCAGGGTGTTCTCGCCGGTATCGACGAGCGTGACACGCCATGGCTCGGCGCCCGCCTGATGGATCTCCGTGCGATTATTCGCCATGTCGAATGTCACATCGGACATATGAAGAAAATAGTTGGAAAAATACTCCTTGATCACGTATCCCTTGTAGCCGCAGCAGATGATGAAATCATTCACCCCGTGCGCCGAGAAAATCTTGAGAATATGCCAAAGGATCGGCCGGCCGCCGATTTCAATCATCGGTTTGGGTTTGAGATGCGTCTCTTCAGAAAGCCGGGTGCCTAGACCGCCAGCGAGAATAACAGCCTTCATCCGGCCCTCGTAATTCCACTCAAACTTCTGCCCCGGCAGCATCAGCACGCTAAGTTGCGCCGACGGCTGCGCCGAAAAGGCGGCGATCAAGCGGCCTCTTGATGTTTACCGGCCGAGCATAGACGGGACCTTAGCCAGCGCCAAGGGGTTTCACCCCCCAGGCGCCTGCTGCGCTGGCGAAGTGGGAGCGAGAGCAGCAGCCTCACGCCCAGGAACGAGGTACTAGCGGCGTTTCTCGTTCTTCGCGGAACGGAAGCCGGCGGAAGCAGTGTCTTTTTCACACATATAGGCTCCCGCCTTCGTGTTTCCGTAAGCGCGTGTGCCCGCGAAGTGATAGATCTTCGAGCGTGTATTTGCCCAAACCACGGTCGCCCCAGGGCAATGCGCCTTCGCTTCCATTTCGGTGGCGTATTCCCCGGCGCCTGTAGATATGGTCGTCGCCCGCTGACTCCGTTTGGCAGTTCGCGGGGCAGGCGCTGCAGGCGCAGTGTTCTCCTGCGGCTGCGCTGGTGCTGTCGTGGGAGCGGTTCGGGAGGCATTCCGCTGTTCCGTGCCGGAGCGGCACTCGACCATGAAGGCCTTCTTGGTCTTGCCGCTGCCTTGGATGGCGGCCTTATTCGCCTTCCACTCGGTCTCGCACGCTTTTGCGGTTTTTTGCTCGGCATGGCTTGCCGCGGATAGGATCGCTATACTCGCCGTAGCGGCGATAAGGCGAACCAAAAATCGGGATTTGCTCATAACGCTACTCGCTAAGATTGGTTTTCCTTATGAGAAGGCTTAACCTGTGAGCGAAGCGTTAACTTCTGCACTATGCTGCCGCAGCGAGGGTCTTGAAAGTGCGCGGCGCGATCAGGATCTTGTGCAAGAATGAAAAAGACGTTACGCGCGTCCCGGTATTTTTAAGTCCGTTTCCGGAAATTCAACCCGGACCGCGGGACCGGGGCTACGCGAGACATGGCCCCAGTCACCGCAGCAACGCGGGACATGTTCAGTATCGCGCCGAGGGATTACCCTTGCGTAAAGGCTGCGCGAAAAAGAGGATCGAAACGCATTTGAAGCTCATGGACGAGAGAGTTTCGGCTTTTGCGGAGAAGTTGCGAGCCAACGCGGCTGTCTTGGGCGGGACCGGCGATGTGGAATGGCGGCTCAGCCAGGCTCCCGTCGCTTACGACAGCGCCGTCACTGCGATGGAGGAGCGTGCCGAGGCTATTGGCTTAGGCGTGAAACCTGAGCTGCTGTGGCTTCTCGAGCACCCTCCGCTTTATACGGCTGGGACCAGCGCGAAGCCGTCCGATCTTCTCGATTCTGAGCGTTTTCCGGTCTATGGGACCGGGCGCGGCGGCCAATACACCTATCACGGGCCGGGTCAGCTCGTGGCTTACGTGCTTCTCGACCTCAACAAGCGCGGCCGCGACGTCCGCCGCCACGTGTACCGGCTTGAAGCCTGGGCGATTGCTGCACTCGCGGAATACGGCATTTCCGGCGAACGCCGCGAGGGAAGGCCCGGCATCTGGGTCGGGAAGCCGCAAGGGGATGCAAAAATCGCCGCAATCGGCGTGCGCGTGCGCCGCTGGATCACCTATCACGGCATCGCGGTCAATATCTGCCCCGATCTTTCGCATTTCTCCGGCATCGTGCCATGCGGGATCGCCGATGCCGGTGTGACCTCGATTGAGGTGGAGTGCCGCGGCAGGCTGATCGAAGGCAACGCCCCTCACCCTGTCCCTCTCCCATCGGGAGAGGGAACGCTTGCTCCAGCCGTTGTGCCAGCATCTTTTCTCCCATGGGGAGAAGGACAGGATGAGCGTCTATGATAAAAGTCAAGCGCATTTGGGTGCGTCGGCCTGCCAGAAGCGGTCCTGGGTTATGAGTGTGTTAGCGATGACAACGAGCTTTCGCATAACGGCGGTGAGAGCGACTTTGGGCAGCTTCCCGGCGGCAGTGAGACGGTCATAGAACGCCTTGAGGGACTTGTTGTGGCTGATAGCCGAAACGGCAGCCATGTAAATGCCGCGCCGGACACTGGCACGCCCGCCGCGGATATGGCGCGCGCCTTTGCTTTCGCCGCTTTCACAGGCGATCGGCGCCAGGCCTGCGAGCATCGCGGCCTGTTTGGCCGAGCAGCCGCCCAGCTCGCTGAGCCCGATAACAAGCGCTGCCGCGGCAACGGGTCCAACCCCCGGGATCGACAGCACGATCTTGTAGCGCCGCTCAAGGCCGGGATCGGTCTCGATGAGGCGGGCGATCTCTTTCTCGATACGGGCAATGCTGGCCGCCAAAGCGGCCTGCTGCCGGGTGAACTCGCGCTTGACGAAGGCCAAGGCGCAGGCAGCGATCCGGTTGAGGAATGCCGTCCGCTCGTCAACCAAAGCCTGGCGGGTGCGCAGGAGTTCGTGGAGGTTTTCCATCAGTTCCGGCCTCGGGGCGACGGCGGCGGGCTTCAAGCTTGCGGCCATCAAGGCCAGGCAGCCGGCATCGATCTTATCGGTCTTGGCCAATTTGCCCACGGCCTCGGCAAACAGGCGGGACCGCAACGGATTAACGATGGCGACGGCAAAACGCGCATTATGGAGCATCTCATGCGCCTTGCGATGCAGCTTGCCGGTGGCTTCCATGATAATCGACTCCACATCGTAAGAGGACAGCCAGCGCATAAGCTTCTTGATGCCCTTGCCGGTGTTCTCAAAACGCTCACAATGGCCATAAGGGTGGATGGCGATATCGAGCCACCTTTTGCAAACGTCGATTCCGGCGTAGGCTTCAATCGCAGCGCTGTCTTTCAACGTGACCTTGCCTTGCATGCGGGACTAGCTCCCTATCGTCTATCCAGGGCCAGCGCGAAACGGCGGACGGACCAAGCTCACCCACGGTTCCAGCCAAGGGGTCAACGGTCCCGTCCGCCGGCCCTTGGGGGATGGCCATCCCCCAAGGGCCGCCCTAGTCTCAACGATTCGGGCTGGGGCAATCATGCAAGGGGTGATGCGCTCGATACTTTGCTATGCCCTCAGCGAAGACAGAGCAGATTCTAGAAGGCCCGGGTCGCCGCAAGCGATGAAGCGTCCGTTCGCGGAGCCGTCTTCTCCTCCCCACTCAGTGACAACGCCGCCGGCTTTCTCGACGATGGGGATCAGCGGAACGATATCGAAAGGCTTAAGCTTGGCCTCCGCCACGATGTCGATGTGCCCGAGCGCCAGCATGCAATAGAGGTAGCAGTCGCCGCCGAACCGCCGCATGCGGGCCGCTTTGGCAAGGCGGTTGAAACCGGTTTCGTCGCTGCCCTCGAACATATCCGGCGTCGTCGCGGCCAGATAGGCTTGGTCAAGGCGCGCGCAGGGCCGCGTCTTGCAGCGCACAAGCCCGCTCGGGCCGCGATACCAAGCCGCCTGCTCGTCGCTCCAAAACCGTTCGCCGGTGAAGGGCTGGTCCATGATGCCAAGGATCGGTTTGCCCTGGTGCTGCAGGCCGATGAGCGTGCCCCACAAAGGAAGGCCGAGGATGAAAGAGCGCGTGCCGTCGATAGGATCGAGGGTCCAGACGAAATCGGCGCCTTCGTTTACGTTCTCGAATTCCTCCCCGGCTATGCCGTGCTGAGGGAACTCGCGCGCCAAAATGTCGCGCATGACCAACTCGGCCCCGCGGTCGGCCACGGTCACCGGATCGAAGGCTCCTCCTCCCTTGTGTTCGGCGGTAGGGTGACTGCGGAAATGCGTAAGCGTCACCAAAGCCGCTGCATTTGCGAGGCTATGAGCGGTTTCCAGCAAGACTTCAAACGACGGGCCCACCAGCTATTCCCCTGTTTCTATTGAAAGTAGTCCAGAAACCCCAGCGATAAGCGCTTGCGCGCCCCAACGCGATTGCCAAAATACAACTGTTGCGCCGAGGCATCAATTTATCGCCGCCTAAGCTTGGCCGAACGAGGGACTTGATTTTTGTGCAGTGCAATGCAATATTAATGCGGTGCGGTATGCGTCCCTTACGCGTATCGCTGCCCTCCTTGGGCGTTTCCTCCCTAGACTTGGGGCCGTTCAATCATTTTGAATGGCCTCTTTTTTTGTGCTGCGACAATGCTTTAGCTATTCAGCCGCCATCTTGTATCCGCCCGTCCAGCGCGACAGCTCCTGAACGAGCATAGCGGTAAGCCGGGCCATATCCCACTGGAGCCCGGAGAACGACGCCGACTTCTCGAATGTTTCCTCGTTCATATAGAGGCTGCGGTCAACCTCGATCTGAAGCACGTGCACACCGTGGCTCGGCTTGCCGTAATATTCGGTGATGTAGCCGCCAGCATAGGGCTTATTCAGATGGACGCGATAGCCCAGGTTCTTCAAAAACGATTGAACCAGCCGGGTGATTTCCGGGGCGCAGGACGCGCCGAACCGGTCGCCTAAGACAAAATCGGGCCAGCCGCCGCGTTCGCCTTGCTGCGACGGCATCGAATGGCAATCGAGCAGAAACGCCGCACCAAACCGGGCGCGCGTCGATTCCAAGAGCGCGGCCAGCGCCGCGTGATAGGGCTTGTAAAGCCGCTCGATCCGCGTGAACGCCGTTTCGAGGTTGAGCGGGCCCCTATAAATCTCTTCCTTCTCGTTCACGATGCGGGCAATGGTGCCAAGCCCGCCGATGGCCCTCAGCGATTGGCTATTCACGAAGTCGGGCAGCCGGCCGTTGAAAAGCAGGGGATCGAGCTCGTAAGGCTCACGATTGATATCGATATAGGCGCGGGGGAAGTGGGCGTGCATCAAGACAGCGCCCTGCTCCGGCGCCGCGGCCAAAAGCTCTTCCACGTAGGCGTCCTCGGACTTGCGCAGCGCTTTGGCCGAAAGCCGCGATGCCTCGACGAAGACGGTGGGGTAGATTCGCCCGCTATGCGGCGAGTTGAAAACGATGGGAACGCGCTGGCTTCCAGCGCCAAGGATGGTAAACGGCGGCTCTAGCTCCGCCGCTATGCATTTGGCTTCTTCGTGAGACATCAAAGGGGCTGCCGGCATGGACCGCGATTCTATCGCTAATGTCTCAAAATCGAGGGCACCGCGCAATTGGGATATCGCCTAATCCGCTCACGTTTATGACAGGGAACGCAACCGCGGCCGGGATTGGAAATCGCGGCGGCTAAGGCGAATAAATCCCAGTGGGCGTTGTCCGAGTTTAAGTCCGAATACCGGATCATTCACCCGGCATCACCGAATCCAAAGAGGCGAAAAAGGGATGAGATGCGCGTGGGCCAACAATCATTTCCGGTGAAGGCTTCGAATCGCGATCAAGGTGCGGCGACGACAAGAGCCCAGAAAGTTTTGTGTTGCGTATCCGGCTTATATTCATAGGCAATGCCAACGTGCTTAGCCCCAGGCAGCAGCATGTTGCGGCTATTCGCCGGGCTCTTTTTCCAGCCCTCGATCGCCTCCTCGGCGGACGGTTGGCCGACACCCACGTTTTCCGCGGCCAGCCCATACGAATATCCCGCCGCGAGCAAGCGCTGGCCGACATTCTGGCCATTCGGCCCGACGTGGGACATATGGTCGTGCTTGGCCATGTCCTTGACCAGAACCTCCGCGGCCGCAGCCGCCTGCGGATCGAGCGAAAGCGGGGCCAAGCCCTTGGTAGAGCGGTAATCGTTGATGAGGCGCAGGGCGGCATTAGCGTCGAGCGCCTGCACGTTCAAATCGCCCGTCTTTTGCGATACGGGCTGGGCGCCGGAACTGAAGGCGGAAGAGAAATTTTTCCAGACGCCGCCCAAGCCCGAGCCGCTGCTGCCAGTCTCGGCAGGCGCTGGCGCCGGGTTCGAGACCGCCACAGGCTTCGCGGTATCGCCACCGCCGCCAAGAGTGGACAGAGAAGAGAAAACGCCGGACGATGCACAACCGCCAAGCGCCAAGCAAATCAGCACCACACGGACTGCATGCACCATGGTATAAGTCCCCGATTGGTCTTTATCCTGACGGATTGTGATTAACAATCCGTTTTTCCCTGCAGACTCGCTAGGCCCAGATCGCGTCAATATCATGATCGCCTTTGCTTGAAAGCGCTTCTGGCATATGGATTTTGGGCAAATCTATTCTGGGAGGAAACCGGATGGCGCGAGACAAAATTTTGGCGGCCGCGCTCGGCCTGTCGCTGATCGCTTTGCTGGGCGATGCGGCCGCGGACCCGATGCTCAAGGATTTCGAATATCCGTTCGCGGTCCACGAATTCGATCTTACATCGCAACAGCTGCCGCTGACGATGGCCTATATGGATGTTGCCCCGCAAGGCACTTCGAATGGCCGGACCGCCGTTCTTCTGCATGGAAAAAATTTCTGCTCCGCGACCTGGGACAAGACGATCCGCGCGCTCGCTGCAGCCGGCTACCGGGTCGTTGCACCGGATCAAATCGGGTTCTGCAAATCCTCAAAGCCCGCGCACTATCAATATAGCTTTCAGCAGCTTGCTGCGAACACGCATTCCCTCTTGGCCGCGCTCGGCGTAAAGGATCCAATCGTCATCGGCCATTCGACCGGCGGGATGCTCGCTTTTCGTTATGCGCTCATGTACCCGCAGGAAACCGGGGCTATCGCCGCGGTGAACCCGATCGGCCTGGAGGATTGGAAGGCGAAGGGTGTGCCCATGATCACCGCCGATCAGCTCTATCAGGGCGAGCTTAAGACCAATGCCGATAGCATTCGCGACTATGAGCGCAAGACCTATTACGCCGGCGAGTGGAAGCCGGAATACGAAAAATGGGTGGATATGCTGGCCGGCATGTATGCGGGGAAAGAGGGCGAGCTGTTCGCATGGAGCCAGGCGCTCACCTCGGACATGATATTTTGCCAGCCGGTTGTCTACGAGTTCGGAAACATCCGCGTGCCTACGCTGTTGATGATCGGCGAGAAAGACAACACCGCAATAGGCAAGAACCGCGCTTCGCCCGAGGTTCGAGCGCGCATCGGCAATTATAAAGAGCTAGGACCGGCAACCGCAAAAGCCATCCCAGGCTCGATCCTCGTCACTTTCCCGGATTACGGCCACGCGCCGCAGATTCAGGACCCGGAGCGTTTCAATGCGGCGCTCCTCAACAATCTGGAGAAATTGCTAGCGATTAGAGCCAGATAGATCGAATGCTAAATAACCTCCAGCACGATGCGGCCGCGCACCTTGCCCTGAAGGATTTGCGGCGCAAGCTCCAGCACATCCTTCCACGGCTGGGTCTCAGTCATCGCGGCAAGTTTCTGGGGGTCAAGGTCTTGAGCAAGCCTCGCCCAGGCCTGAAGCCGCTTTGCGTTCGGCGCCATGCCCGAATCGATGCCAATAAGGGTCACGCCACGCAGGATGAAGGGCGCGACGCTGGTAGTCAGGTCCATCCCCTGCGCCAAGCCGCAGGCCGCGACCGCGCCGCCATATTTGGTCTGCGCCAGAGCATTGGCAAGCGTATGGCTACCTGCGGAGTCAATGGCACCGGCCCAGCGCTCGCGCCCGAGCGGCTTGCCGGGAGCCGAAAGCTCTTGCCGCGCGACGATCTCTTCTGCGCCGAGCGATTTGAGGTATGCTTCCTCCTCCGGCCGGCCCGTTGAAGCCAGAACCGTGTAGCCGAGCTTCGACAAGAGCGCGATAGCAACGCTGCCGACGCCCCCCGCAGCGCCCGTTACGAGCACGGGCCCCTTGGCTGGCGCCACTTCGTGCGCTTCGAGAGCCAGAACGGCAAGCATCGCGGTATAACCGGCGGTTCCGATTGCCATGGCTTGCGCACGCGTCAGCCCCTGCGGCAGAGGCACGAGCCAATCCCCTTTTACGCGCGCATACTCGCTATACCCCCCGAAATGCGTCTCACCGAGGCCCCAGCCGTTGAGCACAACCTCGTCCCCGGGTTTGAACTCAAGATGAGTCGAGGCCTCAACGATCCCAGCGAAATCGATGCCTGGGATCATGGGCCAGCGGCGCACCACCGGCGCCTTGCCCGTAATCGCCAGCCCATCCTTGTAATTGATCGTAGAGTGCGTCACCCGGACGGTGACGTCGCCTTCCATCAGATCCGCCTCTGTGAGCTTGCTCCAGGCAGCGTTCTGCCGGCCTTCGCCTTTGGTCAGAAGGAGCGCTTCGAATTCTTTCGTCATGGCTGAACCGGTTTTGGGGAGGAGTGGGAGACGCGAAATAAGATGCGCTAGAATGCCGTGTTGTGCAAACGCGAAGATCGCTTCGAACCTTCTGTCCGATCACGGAAAAATGTTCCGCGAGCCTCGCCAAATTGTGAAATATTGTTTTTGCATTTCGTGTCGATCTTTCGCGTTGCACAATAGAAAAAATTTGCTTTTCGAAAAAAAAGCGGCGAGCCTAGCTTAGTATCGGAAACAGCTAAGTTTAGGACTGTAAGCGATGTCGCTCACGATGGCTCTCAGTCAGATCGCAACTTTTCTAGTGTTCATGTTTGCGGCTGCTTTTATTCTTGGCATCATTTGATTTGGGGCGATCACTTTCGCCCGCACAACCCCGGCTCCTGGCATTCGCCCGCTAAAATCTCCGCGATATGGCGCACTTCGAGGGCTCTTCCTTCACGAGCCAGCTTACCGGCAATGTTCATCAGGCAGCCGAGATCGGCTCCGGTAAGCACCTCAGCCTTGGTCTCGGCGATCCGGTCCACCTTTTGGCTCACCATCGCATTCGAGATATCGGGATATTTGATCGAGAAGGTCCCGCCGAAACCGCAGCAGACTTCGCGATCGCTCATTTCGACAAAGGAGATACCATCCAGGCTCTGCAAGAGCTTCCTCGGCTGCGCTGCAACGCCCATTTCCCGGAACGACGAGCAGGAGTCGTGATAAGTCACGCGGCGCGGATAGGCCCGGCCGGCAAAATCGACGCCAAGCACATCCGAAAGAAACGCGGTGAGCTCGAAAACGCGAGCGGCAAATGCGGTGGCTCTCGCATGCCAGGAAGGCTCCGTTTCAGGGTCGAATAAACCCGGATAGTGCTTGCAAAGCATGCCGGCGCAAGATCCCGAAGGCACCACGATATATGAATAGTGCTCGAACGCCGCGATTACCTGCTGAGCGATTTCCTTGGTGGCAGGGCGGTCCCCAGAATTATAGGCCGGCTGCCCGCAGCAGGTTTGAGAGGCCGGGACAGCGACATTGCAGCCCGCTTCTTCGAGGAGCTTCACAGCGGCAAAGCCCGCGGAGGGCCTGAACAAATCGATCAGGCAGGTAACGAACAGGGCGGCTTGGAAGGCCGGCCGGTCCTTGCCGCGGGCAGCGGGCATCGACATTGCGTGGACTTTCTTCTAAGCGCCGAACATGCCGTCCATACCGCCGGCGAAATCCTCTCTGTTAAGCTTCGGCCGTAACTTGGGGCACTTGCGCTGCAACCCTTGCCTGCCGTGCCGGCAAATCAATTCCCTGCTCCCAATAGGGAGCGGGTCCGTAAGCGGCTTCGAGAAATTCCAGGAGCACCCGAAGCCTTGCGGGAACGTAATGCTTGTCAGGATAGACGGCGTAGATGGCAACGCCCGGCGCCTCGCGATATTGCGGAAGGATCGGCACGAGTTTGTGCGACAAGAGATCCTCGCGGATCTCCCACGTCGAGAGGAATCCAATCCCGCATCCGCTGACAATCGCTTGGTGAATGATCTCGCTGCTGTTCGTCTTGATTTCGCTGGCAAGCCTGAGCGAGACGATGCCGTCGGGGCCCTGCAAGCGCCATGCGGCGTTATTTTCGGTAAGCGCCTTGTGGGATGCGAGGTCTGCCAGCGTCTTGGGTGTGCCATGCTCTTTCAAATATCCTGGCGATGCGCAAAATGTCCGGCGGCAAGGTGCGAGCTTTTTTGCTACCAGGCTTGAATCGTCCAGCTCAGCGATGCGAACCGCGACGTCTATGCCTTCGCGAACGATATCCAAGATGTGGTCGGTTGCGATAATCTCGATGCTTAGATCCGGATACTTTTTCATGAAATTATACAAATGGGGCGCTATATGCAGGCGGCTGAAAGCGAGAGGCGCCGTAATCTTGAGCGATCCCCCGGGCCGCTCATGACCGGACGATACGAAGGCCTCGGCTTCCTGCACCGTCGAAAGGATTTGCACAACACGCTCGTAGAAGCCGCGCCCGGTCTCTGTGAGCTGCAACTGGCGTGTCGTCCGGTGGAAAAGCCTTGTGCCAAGCCGGGATTCCAGATGACTGATACGCTTACTGACCACAGCTGGAGAAAGATCCAGCTCGCGTCCCGCTGCCGACATGCTGCCCGCGGTGACGACGCGAGCAAAAATTTCGAGGTCAGCAATAGAAGTCACAACCCCTCCTTATGATGCCGCCCAAAGTTGTATACAACCAGAGCGTAAAATTATGCAACGTTCATATAAGTGTATAGGTTGAGTCAGAGTCAAGAGCCGATGGTGCACTACAGGATAATCTGATGTTCGCGAATTGTAGCAATAAGCCCAATTTGCATTAGATATAGGCAAGGAAGAATTCCAGCCCGGCCTGGATACAGTTGATCCCGCAAATCGAGGCTAGTTCGCAATGTCTCTCATTCAAATGCCGAAAGCAGACCCTGTGGCCATCTCGCGGCGTCAGTCTATTGCGGGCGCGCTGTCCCGCATCATGAGCCAGGGCACCGTTGTGAGCGACGACTCAGGGCTTCGAGCCTTCGAAACGGACGCGTTTACCGCCTACCGGGCGGTTCCGCTTGCGGTAGCCTTGCCACGAACTACGGCGGAAGTTAGCCGTGTTCTGAAATTTTGCAGCGAAAACAGCATCAAGGTTGTCGCCCGCGGTGCCGGGACTTCCCTTTGCGGCGGTGCTCTTCCCCTGGAGGACTGCATTGTCATCGGCCTGTCTCGCATGAATCAAATCCTCGATGTGAATTTCCACGACCGCACCGCCACGGTGGAGGCGGGCATCACCAATCTGGGCATTTCGAATGCGGTTGCGTCAGCCAAATTTTTCTATGCGCCCGACCCATCAAGCCAGCTCGCCTGCACTATCGGCGGCAATATAGCCATGAACTCGGGCGGTGCGCACTGCCTGAAATACGGCGTGACCGCAAACAATGTGCTCAAGGTCAAAATGGTTTTGATGAATGGCGAGGTCGTCGAGTTTGGCGGCGGCTACCTCGACCCGCAGGGATTTGACCTGCTCGGCTTTGCCATTGGCTCGGAGGGCCAGCTTGGCGTCGTCACAGAGGCAACGGTGCGAATCTTGCGCCAGGCGGAGGGCGCGCGGCCGATGCTCATCGGCTTCGGCTCCGCAGCGTCCGCCGGGGCCTGCGTGTCCGCAATAATCGCGGATGGCCTCATTCCCGTTGCGATCGAGTTCATGGACAAACCTGCGATCAGGATGTGCGACGACTTCGCAAAGGCTGGTTATCCACGGGACGCAGAAGCCATGCTGATCGTCGAGGTTGAAGGCTCCGCGAGTGAAATCGAGGAGCAAATTAGCCGCGTGAAAGAGATAGCGAACCGCTTTGAACCGACAACGCTCAGGATCAGCCAAAGCGATGACGAATCGGCTGCAATTTGGAAAGGCCGCAAATCGGCTTTCGGCGCGGTTGGCCGGATTTCGGATTACTACTGCATGGATGGCGTCATCCCGCTCGGCAAGCTGGCCGGGGTTCTGAAACAGGTGGAAGAGGCTGGAGAGAAACACAAGCTCAAAATCTTGAACATTTTCCACGCCGGAGACGGCAATCTTCACCCGCTCATCCTTTACAACGCCAACGATGCGCGCGAAAAGATCGCCGCAGAGGAATGCGGTGCGGAATTGCTCAAGCTCTGCGTCGACGCCGGCGGCTGCCTTACCGGGGAGCACGGTGTGGGAATCGAAAAGCGCGACCTCATGCCCTATCAGTATTCGGAAGCCGATCTCATCCAGCAAATGCGCGTCAAGGCGGCCTTCGACCCCCAATGGCTGCTCAACTACGGCAAAGTTTTCCCGCTCGATGTTCAAAGCCGCTTTGTGGCCGAGGCTCAAGAGAAACATGGCTGATGTCTACATGCCGCGGAACGAGGGTGAGCTCGCTGGCTTCGTCAAGAGTGCCAATGCCGGCGGCTACTCTCTTGAAATCTGCGGTTTCCGCTCGAAGCGCGAGGCCGGCCGGCCGGTCACGCCCTCAGCCGTTATTTCCACCGCAAAGCTTTCGGGCATCACCCTCTATGAGCCCAAAGAACTTGTCATCTCCGCCAAAGCCGGCACGCCGCTTCACGAGGTTGAAGCGGCGCTTGCCGGGAAAAACCAGGAGCTTGCCTTCGAACCGGCCAGCTATAGCCGGATCTACGGTACGGACCCGCTGGCGGCCAGCATGGGCGCCATCGCTGCCATGAGCATCTCCGGCCCTCGGCGCATTTTGCGCGGGGCGGCACGCGACCACATGCTGGGCTTGCGGGCGGTGAACGGCGAGGGAGCGGCGATCAAATCCGGCGGGCGTGTCATGAAGAATGTCACCGGCGTCGATCTCGTCCGCGGTTTGAGCGGCTCCTGGGGCACCCTTTCGGTGTTTACTGAAGTGACATTCAAGGTTCTGCCGAAAGCCCCGGAGAGCCGTACCATCATGTTCCTTGCATTAGCCGATGAGGCCGCCACTGGGGTTATGAGTGCCGCCATGGGAACGCCTTACGAGGTTTCAGGCACGATACATTTGCACGGCGCGCTCTCCAGCCGCCTGAGCGACCGCGAAATAGCTCCGGCGAGAACCGCAATCACGGCGCTGAGGCTTGAGGGAGGGCCGAAGAGCCTTGCCTACCGCGTTGAGAAGCTGCGCCGGGAACTCGCCCCCTTTGGCGAAACCTACGAGCTCGATCCAGAAAGGTCGCGGGATTTCTGGGCCGATATTCGCTCGCTGGTGTTCTTGTCGGCGGATTTCGAACGGCCGTTATGGCGTGTGACTACAGCACCTTCCAAAGCGGCGCTCATCGTGCGGGCACTTTCCGCGTATTTCGAGGTGAATGCCGCCTATGAGTGGTCCGGCGGCCTTCTCTGGCTCGAACTGCCGCCGTCCGCCGATGCGAGCGTCACCGAGGTTAGGCGCGTGCTGGCTGAGTTCGAGGCGGATTCGATGCTCATGCGTGCGCCAAAAGAGGTGCGTTCGGCCATAGATGTGTTCCATCCGCTTCCCTTCGCAAAGATGAAAATCGTCAAGGCGCTAAAACATGCGTTCGACCCGGCGGGGGTCCTCAATCCAGGACGAATGTACGCGGGAGTTTGAGCATCTATGGAAACCAAGTTCACGCCGGAGCAGCTTAAGAGCCCGCGCTTGAAGGAAGCGGACGAGATCCTGCGGCGCTGCGTGCATTGCGGCTTCTGCACCGCTACATGCCCCACCTACCTGCTTCTCGGGGACGAGCGCGACAGTCCGCGCGGGCGGATCTACCTCATAAAATCGATGCTCGAAGGCGAGGCTTCGCCCAAGCTCGTGCGCACCCATCTCGATCGATGCCTGTCCTGCTACTCTTGCATGACGACGTGCCCCAGCGGCGTCGATTACATGCACCTTTCCGATTATGCGCGCCAGCATATCGAGAGCGCCGCCAAGCGCCCGCCGGGGGATGAATTCAAGCGCAAGGTTTTGAGAAGGGTGCTGCCGCACCCGAAGCGGTTCCGCCTGGCCTTGCTCTGGGCAGCCGCCGCACGGCCTTTCAGGGGCCTTTTTGCGCGATCCCGCTTCAAAACCGTGGCGGCGATGCTCGAACTCGCTCCGGCACGGCCCGCCGGGCTCGGCGATTTTTCAATGCCGCAAATTGTCAAGACGAGAAAGCCGCGCCGAGGCCGGGTGGTCATGCTCATGGGCTGCGCGCAAAGGGTGCTGCGTCCCGGCATCAACGACGCCACCGTACGGTTCCTCGACTATCTTGGCTATGACGTTGTCCTTTCCGAAGGCGAAGGCTGCTGCGGCGCGCTCGTCCTGCACATGGGAAAAGAGGCGGATGCGAAGGCTTTCGCAAAACGCAATATCGATGCTTGGCACAAGGAGCGCGAAAAGGGCCCGCTCGATGCCATCATTATCAACACGTCGGGGTGCGGCACTACGGTCAAGGATTACGCCCACCTGCTGGCCGGCGACCCCGCCTATGCCGCCAAGGCCAAATACGTCTCGTCGCTTGCAAAGGACATAACGGAATTCGCCGCACAGCAGAAGATCGAGGCCCCGGTTGGCTGGAGCGACATCCGGGTGGCTTATCACTCCGCCTGCTCCATGCAGCATGGGCAGAAAATTCACGCCCAGCCGCGGCAGCTCTTGCGCAACGCCGGATACACCGTGGTCGAGATCCCCGAGGGGCATATCTGCTGTGGCTCGGCCGGGACTTATAATATTCTTCAGCCGGAGCTGGCGCGCCAGCTGAGGGAGCGCAAGCTTTCTTCTATCGCCAGCGTGAAGCCCGATTGCGTTGCGGCCGGGAATATTGGCTGCATTACCCAGCTATCTGGCGGCGCTGTGCCGGTGGTGCATACGGTGGAGCTATTGGATTGGGCTTATGGCGGCCCTTGCCCTGAAGCTCTCAAACACCTGCAAAAGCGGGTCCGGCTGCTGCCGCGTGAAGGAGACACCATCGAGAAGGCCGATGCGGCCGCATGAGCTGAAGCGGCACGCAATTTGGCTTTCGGCGTTCGCGCTCTCAAGCATGTTCGTCGCGGGCTCTGGTGCTGCGGGGATTCATTCTCCGGTGCGCGCTCTCGCGGGGCTGGGCGAGGCAAAATCGCCAGCGTATCTTCCGATCCGGCACCGTTTCCGGCATCATCGCAGGCGGGGCCTGGAGCGACACTTCATCGCCCAGGTGCATGGGGCCGCCGATGCCAATGCCGATCGGCAAACCATTTCGCAGCCCGCCGCGCCTGAAGCCGCCAAGGCGCCTGCCCAGGACGGATCCGATAGGCAAGCCGGCGCCCCGCCCGAGCCCTTGGGGCCGCCGCCGCCTCCCGAAACCTGGACTCCCGCCGAGATCGAGAATGGCCGCATGGATTGCAAAAGGCGGCTTTCGGGGCTGCATGTGCTGTTCGACGCGGCCGATCCCATCAGGGAAGGCGTGTGCGGTTTGCCAGCGCCGATCCGGCTCAAGGGCTTCGAGTACGAAGGCAAGTCCGCGCTGATGTTCTCGCCCGTGCCCGTGGTTTCCTGCAAATTGGCGGAGGCGCTGCGGCGGTGGACCGGCGAAGTGCTGGAGCCGGCTGCGAAGACGCACCTGCAAACGAGAATTGTGGGGATCGCCACGCTATCGGCCTATCATTGCCGCACGCGCTATGACGATCCGGCGCAGCGTATCAGCCAGCACGCCTTTGCCAACGCCCTGGACGTTAGCGAATTCGTGACAGAGAAAGGGGATCGCATCGGCGTTCTGGACGATTGGAACGCGGCCGGGGAACGCTCCGCCTTTTTGCACGCGATACACGCTGGCGCCTGCAAGATTTTTGGCACGACGCTCGGGCCTGAGGCGAACGTCTCCCACAAAAATCACTTCCACCTGGACATGAAAGAACGGCGGCATCCTCTTTGCGATTTCACCCCTGAGCAGGTCCGGGCCAGGGAGGAAGCCAAAAAGAAGGCGCCCGAAACAGTTCCGGTAAGTGGTGGCGATAAGCCAAGCGCTGCCACCTCTGAGACAAAGCCCATTCCAGTGCCCGCTGCGCGATAAAGCGCCCGAGGTGCAGCCGCATGCTCCGGCTGTTTCCGAAGCATGGTGCAAAGCCCTTTCCCGCGCTTACCAAGGGCGCTCACAGCACTCATTGGCCTTCTCGTGAACATCGCATTTTACGGCCTTATATTCGCAGGTCTGCCCTGGATACGGGCTTGGCCTTCGTACCGATAATGGGGATCGTGCTTCCGGCGAATCTGCTGGCGGCAAGAGTGAGCGAGCGGTTCAGTGCACTTGCTACCATCGCCGCAGGAGCCGCCAATTCTGCCGCGGGCTGCGCTGCGCTGCTTGGAATCTCGTCTCACACGAGCTGGCCAGCTCAGCGCGGATCGGCGGAGGGCCTGGATTGCTGGTGCCGCCTCTTACCTCGGCGCTGCTGGGAAGCGTGGAAAAGTCTCAATCGAGTATCGGGGCCGGCCTTCTCAACGCCACGAAGCAAACCGGAAGTGTTATCGGCGTCGCACTATTCGGCTCGATCATCGGCGTTCCGCATATGTTTATGCCTGGAATGAGGGAAGTGTTGCTTATCCCTATTGCGTTGCTATTAAGATCGGCGCTTATTATTTTGCTGGCTGGACAAGAACGTTTTCAACGCTTTCTTAGGGACAATTTGAGAAGAATCGGCTAATCGCCCACTGGCTGGGGCATCCAAACAAGGACTGACCAAATGAAAACCTTGATTTGCGTTGCGATAGCTTTCTTTGCAGCCACCGTATTTGGCGGCGAAGCGCGTGCTTTAACCGCTTCTGCGGCGCGGGCCGCAATAATCGCCGGGCATTCGGCCGCAAAGCTCGCTTCGGACATCGAAACTAGCCGCCGCCATGGTGGCCCGTTCAGCAACTGGTGCGCCTGGAACTGTCACCCCGTTCCTCATTGCTATAACGGCAAATGTCTCGGGAGATACGGCTATAGCCACTTCGCCTATGACGAGGATTTGCCTTTCTGCTATCACTATGACCGGGATGCGAGCCCTATTGATAACGACGATGCCTTCGTTTATCGCTACACGGGCGCGCCGGTTATGCGGGCATTTGAACGCATCTACTAAAGACCGGGGCCGGCTGGGTCCGGTGGTTTCGGCCTTGGCGCGCGCTTTGACTTTTTTATCCGTTGGCGCTAGCCGATGGTAACGATGGTGCGCCTCAAGGATGATTTCACTCGCCAGCACTGCCTCATCTGAACCACGCAGTAACGCTTCTCTAAATGCAAGACTGCCGGCCGTGAGGATTTGGCTTTTCGCCGTGGCCGGCTTGGTGCTCGCCATGGTCGTCGTAGGCGGTGCGACCCGTCTGACCGGATCGGGTTTGTCGATCACCGAATGGCAGCCGATCCTTGGCGCCATCCCGCCCTTAAGCGAGGCTGCCTGGCAGGAGGCGTTCGAGAAATATCGCCATATCCCCCAGTATGAGCTGGTCAACAAGGGGATCAGCCTCGAAGGCTTCAAAGGGATCTATTGGTGGGAGTGGTCGCACCGGCTACTCGGGCGCCTCATCTTCTTCGTGTACCTCCTTCCTTTTGCCTACTTCCTGCTGCGCCGCGCCATTCCGAAGCCCTTCATTCTGCCGGTCGCGGCGCTTTTAGTCCTGGGCGCGGCACAGGGTGCGCTTGGCTGGTTCATGGTCATGAGCGGCCTCTCCGAGCGCGTCAGCGTGAGCCAATACCGGCTGGCAGCCCATCTCGCCCTTGCCACGGCGATCGCAGCTTACGCGTTCTGGCTTGCCCTCACCATCCGCGATGAGCAGCTCAAGGGGGCCTCAGCTACGTCGCCCTCCTCGAAGCTGGCAGCGATTATTCTTGCCGGTCTTGTCTATGTGCAGATCGTTGCGGGCGCATTCGTGGCCGGGCTGCATGCGGGGCTTGCATCGGATACCTGGCCACTGATGAACGGCGAACTCATCCCGTCCGGCATGGATATAAATTTTTTCGAGGACGCGCTGACAGCACAGTTCGTCCATCGCCTGATCGCTTATTTTATCGTGATCTATGCCGGCGTCTTTGCGCTCGCAATTTGGCAGCGGCCCGCGCTTAGGCTTCCAGCCACCGCACTATGCGCGGCGATCCTGGCGCAGATAGCGCTGGGTGTCGCGACCGTGGTCTATGGCGTGCCGCTTGCCATCGCATTGGCCCATCAGGCCAACGCGATGATGGTGCTTGCGCTGGCGCTATGGACCATTCGGCGCACGCTAGGGGCGCGTGCAATTAAGGCTATGCAATAGCGGAGTGCGCCCCTCACCCCAGCCTCGTTTCCATGGGAGAGGGGAGGGTGTCGCATGCTCTGAGCTAACTTCAGGCCTCCCTTCTCCCAGGGGGAGAAGGACAGGGTGAGGGGCGCGAGTTTGGTTCATCAGACGCCGGCGAGCGCCTGATCGAGATCGGCGATAATGTCGGCGCTGTCTTCCAAGCCCACGGAAAGCCGCACCACATCGTCACCGGCGCCGGCAAGGGCGCGCTGCTCAGCGGTGAGCTGGCTGTGCGTGGTCGATGCCGGATGGATGATAAGGCTGCGTATGTCGCCGATATTGGCAAGATGCGAGAAGAGCTTGACGTTGGCGACCAGCTTGAGGCCTGCGTCGTAGCCGCCTTTTAAGCCAAAGGTGAAGACGGCGCCGGCACCTTTCCGAAGAAGCCGCTCTGCCAAGGCGTTGCAACGATTGCCTGGAAGGCCCGCATAGTTAACCCAGGCAACCTTGGGATGCTTTTCGAGCCAGGCCGCAACGGCGAGCGCGTTCTCGCAGTGGCGCGCCATGCGTAAGGGAAGCGTTTCAAGACCGTTGATGAACAGGAATGCGTTGAGCGGAGCGATGGCTGGGCCCAGGTCGCGCAGCGAGAGCACGCGCGCTGCGATTGCGAAGGCAAAATTGCCGAAAGTCTCCGCCAGCACCATGCCGTTATAGGAGGGATTGGGCTCGGACAGCATGGGATAGCGGCCGCTTTTTATCCAGTCGAAGGTTCCGCAATCGACCACGATGCCGCCGATGGAGTTGCCTTGGCCGCCGATGAACTTCGTCAGCGAGTGCAGCACGATGTCGGCGCCATGCTCCTTCGGCCTGAACAGGTAGGGTGTGGCCAAGGTGTTATCGACGAGCAGGGGAAGGCCGGCCTTTTTGGCGATGGCGGCAATGGCCGGCACGTCGATGACCACGCCGCCCGGATTGGCGATGGACTCGACGAAAATCAGCTTCGTTTTTGGCGTGATCGCTGCTTCGAAGCTGGCGGGTTCGTTGCCGTCCGCCCAGACAACGTTCCAGCCGAATTTCTTGAAGGCGTGGTTGAACTGGTTGATGGAGCCGCCATAAAGCTGGCGCGACGCGATGAATTCGTCGCCCGGCTCCATGAGCACGTGGAACGCCAAAAGCTGCGCAGCGTGCCCCGAAGCTGCCGCCAACGCTGCCGTTCCGCCTTCGAGGGCTGCCACGCGGGCCTCAAGCACCGCCTGGGTCGGGTTCATGATGCGTGTGTAGATGTTGCCGAACGCTTCGAGATTGAACAGCGACGCCGCATGCTCCGCATTGTCGAAGACATAGGAAGTGGTCTGATAGATCGGCGTTACGCGCGCGCCCGTGGCCGGATCGGGCTGGGCGCCGGCATGGATCGCAAGCGTGTTGAAGCCTGGCGTGCGTTGTTCTGTCATTGGCAACTCCCCTTGAGCATAGGCTGCAAGCGATATCAATTTGAGCCGGAAAATCAATCGAAATTAAAACCTTATTCCCTTCACATCTGAGAATGCCTTATTCTGAGCAAACTTATTCTTGGATTGGCTAGGCTCAGGGCTTATCCTTGCGAATGGAAAGCTGCTGATACCCATGGCCGAGGATTACCGGCTTGCGGCTGGATAGCATTCCGTTGTTGACCCCGGCCCACGCGATCTCGCCCGATATGCGGCCGTACTCGATCTTGGGGCAGCGGTTCATGACCACCTTGATACCCGCCTCTTCGGCGAGGCGTGCCGCCTCGTCATTGCGCACGCCGAGCTGCATCCAGATAATCCTTATGCCCAGCCTTTCCTTAAGTGCGAGCGCTTCGCGGACGATGCCAAGCGCTGCATCGGAGTTGCGGAAAATGTCCACTACGTCAACCGGCTGTTCGAGGGCTGCCAAGTTTGCGAACACCTTCTGCCCAAGGATTTCGCCGCCCGCGAGCCCAGGATTGACCGGGAAAACCCGGTAGCCTTTTGCGAGCAAATATTTCATTACGAAATAGCTGGGCCGCACGGTATTTGCGCTCGCGCCCACAAGTGCGAAGCTTTTCGCCTCCTGCAAGATACCCGCGATATAGCTGTCTGGGTAGCTGTCGTGATCCATCGCCGCCCCGCATCCAATGTGTGCCTTGCATATAGCGCAAGCGCTCAGCGATCAAGCCGCGCGGCGTAATAGTCGAGTCATCGCGAGCAAAGCAATGCGATCCAAGGGCAATGGTCGCGGCGGCTTATTTGGATCGCGACGGCGGCCGGGGCCGCCTCGCGATGACGGCACGTCCGATTTAACGCACTGCGGGCTAACCTAAATGAAAACGGCGCCCGGAGGCGCCGCTATGACCAGATGGGGCTGGCTACTTCAGTGGCGCGTATTCATTCCCAAGATGATAGTTCAAGCCGGCGCGAATCACGTTAAACTTGGCGTCGGTGGAGCAATCAATACCCGTGCAGGTATAATGTACGTTGGTGGCATTGGTCCACTGGAAGCTATCGAAGGTTACGTGCTCCCATTCAAGCTTGGCGCTCCAGTTGTGGGTGAATGCGTATTCCACGCCAGCGCCTGCGGTCCAGCCTGTCTGCCAGTTGGTTGCAGTCCCGCCGCTGAGGTTCGACTCGATGTTTCCGTAAGCCAAGCCGCCGGTACCGTAGAACAGTAGATTATTCCAAGCATAACCGAGTCTGCCACGCAGCGTGCCGAAGGAACTAACGTTCGTCGAGCAAATCGTGCCGCAACCGTAAGTCGCCGTCGAACCGGTTTTCCCGCTAATTTGCGAGCCCGAAAAATCGGCCTCGACACCGAGAACCCACTGCTGGATCTGCCGGTTGTATCCAAGCGTGCCGCCGCCTTCGCCTCCGCTAATGTCGAAGCGGGCAGTTGAGCCAGGCGTCGAAGGTCTGGATTGAGTGACCCCAAGCGCCACCGCCCTGGATGCCGGCGTAGAAGCCAGTCCAGTCATAGGCGACCGGGCCATCCTTGTACCCGCCTGCGGCCGGTACATACATATCCGCGGCGTTTGCCACAGAAATAAGTGCAAGGCTGCTTACGAGCCCTATGAGACTGCTACGAAACATGTCTGCCCCCCCTAGCTTGAAACCTACTGCTAGAGGCCCCGCCCAGCCCCCAACGCTCAGCCAGATTTGCAGAAATGGTAAGCTTCACACAAGCTAGATTAGAGCATTTCCTCTACTTCTAAGTATTGTAATGCACATTAGACACAGGATTGATAATCCCAAGATGAGTCTGCGCCTATTGTCGCCGGCCGCAAATGGGTCGCCAGCGCCGGCACGACAGCCGGCCAAGGCCAACAGCGCGCAGCTTTGCCCGCCAATAAAAACGGCGCCCGCAGGCGCCGTTATGACCAGGTGTGGGCTGGTTATTTCAGAGGCTCGTAAACGCTGCCGACGTGGTAGTTCAAGCCGGCGCGAACGGTATTGATGTTCGTGTCGATGCTTTTTGTCCCAAGCTCCGAACCGGCAAAGGCGCCCACCGGAGCCAAGTTCTGGCTGCCGAAGTCGATGTATTGATATTCGGCTTTGACCGACCAAGCTGGGCTAATTTTGACTTCAACACCGGCGCCAACCACGTAACCAACCTCAGTTTGGTCGCGTTTGAGGATCGAACCGAGGCCGAGTAGGGGCGCTTTCACTTGGTCGTCGACGTCGCCATAGGCCAAACCGCCGGTGACGTACAAGAGCGAAGTGCCGACGGAATATCCGATACGGCCACGTACGGTTCCGAACCAATCGACGTTCGTCTCGTTTGTTACCGGAACCCCAAAGATGGGGACCGGAATGAAGGCTGCCGTGACAGCGCGGCTATCGCTGATGCCGGCGCCCTGAATATCCGCTTCCACACCAAGAACCACACGCGGAGACATTATGCCTTCCCAGTTGTAACCGATCTGAGCGCCGCCGAAGCCGCCAGCCGGCTCAGCGCCAGCACCCTGCAAAAAAGCAGTGCCTCCAAAGGTCCCAGTCCAAACTTCGGCGGGGCCACTCACGCCATAACCGCCGTTTACACCGGCATAGAAGCCGGACCAGTTCATTTCGTAAACCGGGACGTCCTTAAGGCCGCCGGCCGGACCCGGTACGTACATATCCGCGGCGTTTGCCGCAGAGATAAGTGCAAGGCTGCTTGCGAGCCCTATGAAACTGTTGCGAAGCATGATGCGCTCCCTCACTTTCGCTTACTGACAAGGGCTCCCCACGGCCCCAACACTGCGACAGGTTGCAGCTACTGGTAAGCTTCACGCAAGCTAGAAGTGCTCAAAACGTATACTTCTATGTAGCGTGGTGCGCAATAGTCACAGAAATTCTAATCCAAAGCCAAGTCGACGCCTATTGCTTCTCGTCGATCACAACTGTCTCGCTGGAAACCGCAATGTGGACGGTCAGGGCTGCCGGTGAAATGGGGACTCAAGCGGCGTATGCCGCTCGCTTTTGCCGGCGCCGGGCGGCGGAGGAAGGAATGCGCAGCGCCTCGCGATATTTCGCAACCGTGCGGCGCGCGATCTCGATGCCCTCGGCTTTGAGGAAGGTCACGATGCGATCGTCGGAGAGGATCACATCGGCCTGCTCATTCAATATGAGTTCCTTGATGCGGTCGCGCACGGCTTCGGACGAGTGCGCCTCGTTTGACGCGCCTGCCGAGGCAATCGCGGAGGTGAAGAAATATTTCATTTCGAAAATGCCCCGCGGCGTCGCGATGGCCTTGTTTGAGGTCACGCGGCTTACCGTGGATTCATGCATCCCGATCTTGGTGGCGATCTGGCGGAGGTTGAGCGGCCTCAAATGCCGCACGCCATTATCGAAAAAGGCCGACTGCTCTTCGATAACCGCGGTCGCCACCTTCAGAATTGTCGAAAGGCGTTGCTCCAGGCTTTTCACCAGCCAGTTGGCGGAGCTGAGCCGGTCGCTGAGATAGGACCGGTCGGCATCGGAGCGGCAGCGCCCCTTGAGGCTCGCATAGTAGGCGCGGTCGACGGCGAGCGAAGGCGCGGCATTCGGGTTCAGCTCCGCTTTCCAGGCGCCGTCGGGGCCGCGCTTGATGATAACATCGGGTACGAGCGTTTCCACTTCGGCCTTTTCGAAGCCCGCGCCCGGCCTCGGATTAAGCTGGCGCAGCTCGGCCATCATGTCGCGCATGTCGTCCGCATCGACGCCGCAGATTTTCCGCAAGCGCTGGAAATCGCAGGCGGCGATCAGGTCGAGGTGTTCGAGCAACCGCTCCATAAAGATGTCGTAGCGGTCCTTCTCTTGCAGCTGCAGCGCAAGGCATTCCGCCAAGTCCCGCGCACACACGCCCGGCGGATCGAAGCCCTGCAATACGCTCAGCACGCGCTCGATCTCCTCGATTTCAAGCGAAAGGGCCACCGCGACCTCTTCGAGCGGCGTGCGTATATAGCCGGCCGCATCCACGAGATCGATGAGATAGGACGCGACGAATTTGTCTTGGGGATCGGCGAAAGCCAGTTGCGCCTGTTCGTTCAAATGGCCGGCAAGGGTGATGCCTGTAGTCGCCGTCGCGAAGGGATCGTACTCATCGCCCAGGGGAGCGGCGCCAGCGGAAGTGTTCCACTCTGCGCCTGCATCGTAGGAAAAAGCGGGGGTGCCGGTCTCGTAAAGCGTATCGCCAGGGGCTTGCGGCTCGAAGTCCTGGTCGATCTCGATCGAGCCTTCGCGTGCATCGAAGGCGGGCACATCGGGCTCGCCATTTCCATTCGCGGCGATCTCAGGGCTGGACGCCGCAGAGGCTATGCCTTCTTCAGGCCGTTCGGCCGCGGAAAGAAGCGGGTTTTCGCGGATCTCGTTCTCGATATAAGACTGCAGGTCCATCGCCGAGAGCTGCAAAAGCTTGATAGCTTGCCGCAGCTGCGGCGTGATGACCAGCTTTTGGGTCTGACGCGGCTCGAGTTTTAAATGGAGCACTTGAGTCCCACCGGAATTACAAACCTTTAAGGCCCAGCGTCGCGGGAGAACATATCGCCAAGGTAGACACGCTTCACGTCCTCGTTCGCGACCACCTCTGCGGGACTGCCCTCCGTCAGCACCTGGCCGTCGTAAATGATATATGCACGGTCAATTAAGTCCAGGGTTTCGCGCACATTGTGGTCGGTAATGAGAACGCCGATGCCACGATCTGTCAGATGGCGGACCAGGGTTCTAATATCGTTGATGGCTAGAGGATCGATGCCTGCGAAGGGCTCGTCGAGGAGCATATAGGCCGGGCGGCCGGCAAGCGCGCGTGCGATTTCGCACCGGCGGCGCTCACCGCCCGACAATGCTATCGACGGAGATTTGCGCAGACGCCCGATCTTGAACTCGTCCAGTAACTCATCGAGGCGCCGCTTGCGTTCCTTCTTGTCCGGCTCCGTCACCTCCAGGACTGCCATGATGTTGTCTTCGACGGAAAGACCGCGAAAAATAGACGCCTCCTGCGGCAAATAGCCCACCCCAAGCCGGGCGCGCCGGTACATGGGCAGCTTGGTGACATCGTAGCCGTCGATATGAACCGAGCCTTCGTCGGGCTTGATGAGGCCGGTAATCATGTAGAAGACGGTCGTCTTGCCGGCTCCATTCGGGCCCAAAAGGCCAACGGATTCGCCGCGATTGAGATTGATGCTGACGCCCTTCACCACCATCCGCTTCTTGAAGGACTTCTTGACCCCGTCGACCGTCAGCCATTGCCTGGGCCCCCGAGGCTCGCGGCTTGCATGGCTTTCGCCGATACCGGTTGCGCGGAAGCGCGAATGCTGCTGCGCCTGCACAGGCTTTGGCGGGCGTTTATCGAGCAATGTCATGGAAGTAGCGGCCCCGTTTCATTGTATTAGCGGCTTTGTACCTGCCAGCCCGAGCTTGGCGCAGCCTGTGGAGGCGGTGCAGCCTTCTGGGAGGATGTAGCCGGCTGCGTTGCCGCCGCTCCTTTTGGCTTTGTAGCGTTGAAGGGATTCAAAGGCTTTCCATCCTTGCCGGTCTCTTGCTGGAATACGGCCCGGATGCGGTGTTGGGTCTTGCCCGCCGCAGCGCCCGAACCTCGCTCCTCGTCCATGACGGTCGCTTTGCCGGTTGTAAGGTCGATGACGAGTTTAGTGCCCTTCACCTTGTTCTTGTTCTGTGTAAGCACAACTTCCTTGCCGGTCATCGTGATTAGTTGCGCTTTCACATCGTAAATTGCGTCGTCGCCGGTTGCTTCCTGCTGATCCTTCGTGCTGATCACCACCACTTTTCCGCCCATGGCGTGAATGCGCTTGATCTGGCCGTTCGACACCGGATCTCCGGCTGCGCCCGCAGATTTGACAGGTTTAGCGGCTTGCCCGCGCTTGTCCGCTGGCTGCTGCTGGCCGGCATTCTCGTAAAATACTTCGAGCCGCGGCGCTTTAAGATTATTGTCCCCCTGGGTCGCCGACACGTTGCCGATAAAGACCGCGGTATGGTTCTTGTCGTCAACCTCCAGGCGGTCGGACTCGATGTCGATCGGCTTTTTTGAGTCGGCGCCGCTTAGGCCGCCAAAGCTGCCTATTTGCGATTGACCCCATACCGCGGAGAAAGACAGCGCCAGCGCGGCCCAGAGCATCGCAGCCCGCCGGAAATCCGGACCGGGCCGCACCACGTTCTTTGGCTGTCGCGCCATGCAAATCACTCTCAAACCTATTGCCCCTGGGCTGGGCTTCCGCCGGGAGTTCCGGGAACTTGTCTTGCAGCTTCTCCTTGCGCCGCCGTTTCAGGCTCCCGTTCGATATGGGTCCGCACGTTGCCCTCGAAGATGGCGCGGTTCTCGCCCCAATATAGCGTCATATTCTCAGCATTAATCGTGCTCTCATGAAGGCGGACCACAACCGGCGTCTTGGAGATCATCGTTTCGGCCTTAATGTAGGCGGTTGCCGTCTGGAAGGTGGCGGTCATGCCGTCGCCGTGCGTCATCACGGCGCCGTTGTTAAAAGTCATCTCCTCCGCCTTGTTGTCATGGATGCCGTCTGGCGCGCTTAGCGTCGATACCTTGCCGTCGCTGCCGGTCATCTTTCCGTGCACCACCTCGAGGTACATGACGTCGGCATTATTTGCGGCTTGGGTGGCTGAGTCGGCGGTGATGTCGTAGGGCTCTCCCCGTTCGCTGACGCCCCTGACGTGCGGCTGGATCATTTTGAGGGAGCCCGCCTCCACGGTCACACTTCGCACGGTCGCAGTGCCGCGCCCGTTATCGATGGACGTTTTCAAAAAAGAGGGAAGGGCGTATAGGCTCATGATCAAGGCAGCCATGAGCGGAAGCCCGGCCTTAAGTGCAACGACAACCCGGCTGTGCCGGCGGGACCGGCGGAATTCCAGCTCGCGGCGAGCATCGCGCGAAAGCGCTTTTGAGGTGCGCCTACCCGCATTATTCCCACGATCCGGCATTGCCGCATAAGCCATGTCTGTCAGCTTTCAGTCGCAGGCCGCGTTCCTAATGATTGAAAACGTCTGACGCGTCAGACCATCCCTTCAGATCGAGCTCTGCCCGGTACGGCAGGAAGGCGAAGCATGCTTGGGCAAGCTCCTGGCGGCCTTCGCGCTCTAGGAGCGCGTCGAGCTTGGCTTTGAGCGCGTGAAGATGAAGCACGTCGGAGGCAGCATAGTTCAACTGCTCCGGCGAAAGCACGGGCTGGCCCCAGTCTGAGGTCTGCTGCTGCTTTGAAATCTCTACGCCCAAAAGCTCACGGCACAGATCCTTCAAGCCATGCCGGTCGGTGAAGGTACGCACGAGCTTTGCGGCAATTTTTGTGCAATAGACCGGGCTGGTGTCCGCGCCGAGATAACGCTTTAAAACGGCGATATCGAACCGGCCGAAATGGAAGATCTTCAAGACCCCGGGATTTTCGAGCAGCGCCTTGAGGTTAGGCGCGTCATAGCGGCCTTTCTCGAATTGCACGAGATGGGCGTTCCCATCGCCCGCGGAGAGCTGGACGACGCAAAGCCGGTCGCGATGAGGGTTAAGTCCAAGCGTCTCGGTATCGATTGCGACAGCGCTGCCAAAGTCTATATCGGGCGGCAGGTCGTTCAAATGGACGGTTACAGTCATGCGGCTCAGCCATTTCCATGCGGGTTCTTCCCGCAGAAGGAGCCACAAGAAGCCTGGGCGTGCAACATGAAGATTTGCGCGGTCTCCCGAGCTTGTCGCGGACCTGCGCCGGCGAGCGGGTGGACCGTTCAAATTTTGGCTTGATCCTCCTTCATACGCATTAGCTCTGACGATGCCCAGCAAAGTATTAGGGCGAGCGCATCCGACGGATGCAAACCCTGCTCAAGAGCCGTCTCAAAACCGCTGATCAGGTGCGACTGAAGGAGGTCTGCAACTTTCTTGGGGACCAACGGCTGAGGCCGGCCAGGAAACAGCCCTTCAATCGCACTTTGTAAACAATACCCGTCGCGTACTAGCATCTGCCCTTCCCAATTTCTATGCCGGCCGCTCCGAAGCGCCGGGATGTCTTTCCTTTAACCTTTAGCGTCTTCCGCGATATACTCATCATATTGCCGAGCCGCGCTCTCTAAAGTATTCGCGAGATCTGTAAGGCCTGCGCCCTCCGCTTCGATGGACAGGTACCGCAAGGCCATAAAGATGCCCTTTATGTTATTGGTGTCACCGGCCGTCTCCGTTCTTGAGTAACTATCCCTGTTGCGTTTGTAATTAGGCCGCACGCAAAACCCGGATTCTTTCGTCATAGCGAGGAAGCTTTTTGCCATAGTTTATAACGGTTTCGTAGATGCCCGTCGTCTGCCTGACTTTCTGCAGTACTTCTTCCGATACATGTAGCAATCCAGCTACAATCTTGTGCCCTTCCCGAGTTTTGCCAGTGTCGCCGAGCCATTCGATATCCCAACCATTGCGGATGAAAATGTTACGGCAGTAGGCTGGGAACATGACGCCGGCGATGCCGGTGACGCCTTGAGCGAGACCAAATTCCAGATAGCCGATAACAATTTCCTGGATGATCCGCCTGCGCATCTGCGGGTTGAGGCTCGCATCGACGCAAAACCGGCTGCCCTCCCAAATTTCCGGGCCTTTGGGCATCGGAACCTTGCTTACGAGATCAGGAAAAATCTCTTCCAGCATATAAGGCCGGTCGGTGGGATAAAGCCGCGATGAGCCGCGCGCTTTTCCCTCAGAGTCCCGCCAAACGAGGTAATAAGCGGCAGGATTGTCGTACTGGTCATATTCCATATTGCGGATTGTCGGAACGTTCCAGGCCTGCCGCTGCACGATGCACTCATGCCTCAGCCTATGCTGCTCGTAAATGGGATTACCTGAAAAAAAGTGACTTGTACTGATGGATACGCAGTCTATCATCGGCACGCCCTCGATAAACAGATGTTGACGAGGGGTAGTAAACCGGCTTCGGACCGCTCTTATCAGCTAGCAACTTCGATAGGGGGGTTATCTTACGAGCGAGGGCAGGATAAGCCCGAGCCGGATGGCTTTGACCGTGGCTAAGGTGCGCTCGCTGGCATCGAGCTTTTTGAAGATATTGTTCATATGAAACCGGATCGTCGGATAGGAAACGCCAATAAGCTCAGCGATGACGGCATCGCCTTTACCTTCCGCGGCCCACAACAAAATCTCCTTTTCCCGGTCCGTTAAATGAATAGCCTCCATTTCGGTATTTGGAACGGAGCGGTCTTTGTTTAGGAAATCTGTATACGCTATGTGAAAGTGGTACGCTAGGGTGCGTATTTTGCTCAATAAGTTACCGTCGGGCCCAATGCCCCCGGCGCTGCTTGCCGCTCCTATGCCTGCCAACTCGCCATTGAGACCGCAGATTGGAATGGCAACGCCGTCCAGAAGCCTAGCCTCCTTGGCTTCGTTCATCACTTTCTTCTCGTCCGGTTTCAGCTTGCGGGTCCGAACCACCAATTCCCAAGTGAACGGCCGGGAGGTGGTGCAGCCATAGCGGGGCACCGGGTCTTTCTTCGCGTAATGATTGGCTTTGTAGTATGCCATCCAGTCGTCAGGATAATTCTGCGCGATGCCATGTCCCGCAGCCAAGCCCAGCGAAGGATGCGCCGTTATAAGGCTATAACAAAACCGGTCAAACCCAAGGTCTTTCAGCGCGTTTCCAAAAATCGTGGAAACGTCTTTCGCGGAGTTGGCCCGGTTCGTTTCTTCTATAAAGCTCTCTATCGAACAGTTAGCCATTAGTTTGCACGCGTAGCTGCTGTGACTGTGACGGTCTGACCAACATGCCCAAGGTCTAGCTTACTCAACCTTTACTTTATGCGATGCAACTCCTTCGCGTCAATGGTTGGTTTTTTGTTGATCTGACTTTATCTCGGGGGAAGAGGCGGGCTCTTGCGCGTTTTTCACGCAAAGCTACAAACCGATTGCACCCAGGCTGTGCGCCTGCCCGGCGCGGCTACTTCAGCCGCACCGGCATGATCTCTGCCGTGAGTTGCACATTGTCGCCCAGCCCATAGAAATAATGGGCCGGTTGCGAGATCTGGCGCAGGAAACTAAACAGCTTCAGCCGCGCCCGGCCAAGCGGGCCCATCGTGCGGGAAGGCAGCAAGTTTTCGACCGTGACATACACGATCCATTGATGCTCTTTAATTGGCAGATCGATTTCCTTATGCATCGCCATGTCCTCAAGCACCGCTTCCACGTTCGGTTCTTCCATGAAGCCGAATTGCAAGGTGACCGCGATGATGCTGGATTTCCCGTCCTTATGGAACACCTTGATATCGTAGCGGCCGTGGTGAATGTAGGGCACCTTCCGATGTGCAACTTCGACGAAAATTAAATGCCTCGGCAGTATCCCGCACCGGTCGTGCAAGAGCTGCAATAACGCCGGAGCGCGGTCGTCGAGCGATGACAGATGCTTTGGCGACATCAGAAGGGCAATGCGCTCCATATAAGCCTTTTCGTTCTTATGGAACTCCACGAGCTTGAGCATCGTCATGGTGTGTTTTGCGGTGTAGGCGGCAAAGGTCGCCTTCCGGCCCCAGCGCCAGGTACGCATGATGGCAAATACCGCAAGCCCGATGCCGAGCGGGATAAAGCCGCCTTCCAGGAATTTGAACGAGCTTGCAGCGAAGAACGCGAAATTGACGGCCGTGAAGAAGCCGAACAAAGCGCCGCTGCCGGCCAGGCCCCATTTCCAGTAGCGTGCGCCGACAGGTATCATGGCGATGGAGGTGACCACCATCACGCCCGAGACGGCAAGTCCGTAGGCGGCAGCCAAAGATCCGGCGCTGCGGAAAGTGAGCACGAGAGCCACGCAACCGGCAAATAGCGCCCAATTGACAAAGCGTATATAGATTTGCCCTTCATGCGCGTGATGGGTATGCACCACGTGCAGGCGCGGGAGCAGGCCGAGCGCGATCGCCTGTGCCGTGATCGAAAAGGCACCGGAAATAAGGGCTTGCGAAGCGATGACAGTGGCAAGCGTCGCAAGCGCTACCATTGGGTAAAGCAGCACGTGCGGCACCATGCTGTAAAACAGTTGCTCGCCTTGCGCGGGCGGCCGGTCGAGCATCAGCGCCCCTTGGCCGAGATAATTCAGAATAAGCGCCGGGAATACTACGGCGTACCAGCCGATGCGGATCGGGCGCGCGCCGAAGTGGCCGAGATCTGCGTACATCGCCTCGCCGCCGGTGACCACCAGCATGAGCGCGCCAAGCGTTAATAGTGCCCGGTGCGCCTCCGTTTGTTGCAGGAACGTGAAGCCGTAGATTGGGTTGAAGGCGTGCAGGATCTCCGGATGCAGCTCGATCTGCCGGACGCCAAGCACGGCGATGACGCTGAACCAAACAATGAGGACCGGGCCGAATATCCGCCCCACGCCGGCCGTTCCTTTATGTTGGACGGCAAAGAGCGCGGCGAGAATGACGACGGTCACGGGAACGATCGCCCCGGCGAACATCGGCGTCGCCACTTTCAGGCCGTCGACCGCGGAGAGCACGCTGATCGCCGGGGTGATAATGCCGTCTCCGAACAGAAAACCCGCCCCGAGCATCAGTCCGGCCAGCATTACCACGAAATAGCGGCTCTCCTGCTTGTATTTGTGCAGAAGGCTATAGAGCGCGAACACGCCGCCCTCGCCGTCGCTATTGGCGCGCAGCACGAACGCCGCGTATTTGCAGCTCACGATCAGCGTCAGCGCCCATATGACCAGCGAAATGCAGCCGAGGATGTTCTCCGGCGCAGGCGTCAGGCGGGCGGGGCCGTAGAAGACCTGATCGACGGCGTAAAGCGGGGAGGTGCCGATATCGCCAAAAACGACACCGATCGCGCCAATGGTTAGCGCCGCTTCGCTGCCGCGGGGGCGGTGGAAGAGCTTCGGTGCGGAGAAAAAATGGGGCATCGATATTGGCCGGACCAAGCGCATGAGGCAGAGGCCCCGCAAACCCCTAGCACCGCGGGCCAGAGGCGTAAATATACGCTTGGCCGGGGCTTTTGGCGACTAGCTCGTGACGGCGTAATACGCCTCTCTCGCGGTTGCCGCTGTGTTGGGCACCCTGCCAGCGCCTTATTGATAAAGCGGCGTCAGTCGAGCCGCACAGGCAGTCCCGCGGCCGCCATGTGGCGCTTCGCCTCGCCGATGGTGTGCTCGCCGAAATGGAAGATGGAGGCGGCGAGCACCGCGCTTGCACCGCCGTCGCGAGTGCCTTCGACGAGGTGGTCGAGTGTGCCCACCCCGCCCGAGGCGATCACGGGCACGGATACGGCGTCCGAAATGGTGCGCGTGAGCGGAATGTCAAAGCCGGCGCGCGTGCCGTCGCGGTCCATCGAAGTGAGAAGGATTTCGCCGGCGCCTAGCGCAACCACCTCGCGAGCATAGGCCACAGCATCGATGCCGGTGCGGTTGCGGCCGCCATGCGTGAAAATCTCCCACCTTGGTGCAGCCTCGCCTCCGGCGCTGACCCGCTTGGCATCAATGGCCACGACGATGCACTGGTTGCCGAATTTCTCGGCCGCCCGCGCGACGAACGAGCGGTCCGTGACCGCGGCGGTGTTGATCGAGACCTTGTCGGCGCCTGCGCGCAAGAGCACGCGCACATCGTCGAGCGTGCGGACGCCGCCGCCGACGGTCAGCGGCATGAAGCAGCGCTCCGCCGTTCGGCTGACAACGTCCAGGATGATGCCGCGCTTCTCATGGCTTGCCGTGATGTCCAGAAAGCACAGCTCGTCGGCACCGGCTTCGTCGTACGCGGCGGCGGCCTCGACGGGATCGCCGGCGTCGCGCAAATCGACGAAGTTTACGCCCTTGACGACGCGGCCGTCTTTTACGTCGAGGCAGGGTATGATGCGCACTTTGTGCATGCGGCTGTTCCAATTCGCGCTTGTATTCCACGCATTCTGCGTCTCCGCGGCCTTTTTAGCGAGGCCGCTAGCGCAATTTGTTATTCTTCTCAGTTATGGGCCACGCGATCAAGCGGCGTTGCGAGTTTCGCGAAGATCCACGCTCGACATACCACTCTAAACCCCTTATAAGACCGGCTTTGAACGGCGAATACGCCTTCAAACGCCCAGGTAGCTCAGTCGGTAGAGCAGCGGACTGAAAATCCGCGTGTCGCTGGTTCAATTCCGGCCCTGGGCACCATACAAATCAATGAGTTAGCATAAGACGGCCAGGCGTGTAGACAAAATTTTCCGTCCGTGTAGACAACTCCTGTTCACACTCTGTCCTTTTTGGGAGCTATCGCGAGAGGCCGAAGCTTCGTGATCGTGGCCCTGGTCCGGCGCGAGCGGTCAGCCATCTCGGCATAATGGCGGGCCATGGCGCTGTCCTTTTGACCAAGCACGGCCGCAATGTCTTCGGCGCTCGCGCCGTTCTCAGCAAGCACGCTTGCGACGGTATGGCGAAGCCCGTGGAAAGTGAGGCCCGGCTGCACCTTCCCCGCCTCCTCAAGCGAACGGATGAGTTTGAAGAACGAAGCCCGGAAACCGTTATTGGTCCAGGGCGTGCCCCTGGACGTTGCGCAAAGCGTGATCGCATTATGCGCCGGTTGCCCGGCAAGCGCCTTGCGGATCTCGCGCGAGACTGGGATATCAACCCACACGTCGCGTTTGGCCGTCCTGATCGAAATCCGCCCGTCTTTTATCAAATCACGCTTAAGCGCCAGCACATCGCCCTCTCGCATGCCGGATGTTAGGCCAATGGCAAGCGGCAGCTTGAGATGCGCGGGGCAGGCTTGCCATACTTCAGCGCGCTCGCAGGGCTCCCATTTGCGGTTCAACGGCGTCGCACGCTTGTTGCGCTGTATGGGCTGCACATCGGCCAGCGGGTTCGCCTTCACGATGAGCTCGGACATGCCATGCCGGAATATCAGCGAAAGCACCGTGCGCACATAGTTCACAAACCGCCGGCCGCGTTGCTTGGACCAGCGATTGCGCAGCGCGATCATGGTTGCTGTGTCGAACGCGGCAAGCGGCTGATCGAGGATCGGCTCAAGAAAGTCGAAAACCTTCTCGTAATCCTTGCGCGTGCGGGGAGCGAGATCGGTGAATTTCTCGCTTTGCCGGTAATCGAGGATCAAGGCGCGAAGCGTGCCAGGCTTGGCTTTCCCCTCGGCCCGGCCTTTCGCTTCCATGTCCAGCAGTTTGAGGCGCTCGAAGAAGGCGCCGCTGCCGAAAGGCTCATCGATGCGCTTTCCGGTTGCCCGGTGATGGCAATAGTCAATCCCGGTTTTAGGATGCCGGTATCTCTTAATTCCCCGGACCCGCATGATCGTACCCGTCATTGCCGCTGTCCATATCCCAAGCCTGCAATATCGGATTTACGCCTTCGACAGTGCCTTTTCCAAGGCCGCTGATCCATTCGTCCAGCGCAAAACGGTCGTAGCGCGGAATGCGATCGAGCAGATAGACAGGGCTTATAGGGCAGGCCTGGTCAAAGATCGAAGCGCACACGCCGCAATAGGCGGCAGCTTGCGCTTTGGTCAGCAATCGAGGAAGGAGGTTTGACGCAGTAGCCGCCGCAATATGCCTCGTCATCGGCTATTCCCTTGCGAAAATTGAATAAGCTGGATGCGGAGGAAACATCGAGCCATAAAGCAGCGCCCGCGCCGTCGAAAGCTCGATGCCAAAGACTTCCGCCGCAAGTTCGGCCCCGTGCGCGCGGATAAAAGAGGTCAAAAGCTCATCCCAATAAGCGGCCTGCTCTTGCGCGGTTTCGGGATAAGCCCGCTTCGCGGCGGCGATGGCCGCCTCCCGGATCCGGGCGAGCTCACTCACCTGAGCCTCCACTAGACGGCCGGCGGCGGGGTCTTAGAGTTTTCGATCTCCTATCCCGTTCAGCTTCAGGCCGCAGACCCCGCCGCGATGACGCCAGTCCCAGTGCATCGACACCCCTGGCTTGAAACCAAAGCAGCTCCGCCACCGGCTTCAGAACACGCACCGTTTCAAAGCACGCCGTGCAGAGCGGAAGCGCTTCCCAGCCTGGACCCTTGCTTTTGCGGATTTTCAAACCATGCAGCACCGCAGCAGGTTCTGGGCAAGCTACGCAGCAGGTCCCCATCTCTAGCGGAATGCGCGAAATACTCTGCGCTGAACAAGACTCGCAAAAACATATGCTTGACATCACGCTTGCAATCCCGTGACCAACCCGCCGCAACAGACTATCGCATTGCGTTGCTGCATACTTGCCTATGATATTCCAAATAGCAAGCGCAATATCGCAACGTACTGGACATACTGTATGGCACAGCAGGCCGAGGGACCTGCGCGCTATCGATAAATTTGTGAAAAAGCAAGGCCCTCAAGGTCGGCCTTAAACGCGGCCGGGAGCCATCCTGACCGCCCTTAATCCTACTCACCGCTTGCGCGAACGCACTTGGCTCCCTTGATCGCAATTGAACAAAAATCACATGCCAGCCAATAGCCAACAAAGGCGCGCAGAGCGCAAAGTCTCCCAACCGACGGCCTCAGCGCCTCTTAAATCCCGGAATTTGCCTACGGAGAGTCAACTAACCTATGCCTTTTTGCCGCAAATTTGGCCGCACAATCGCCGCTTCAAAGTAGCTTTTCCGGTTTTAGCCGCCGGCGGCCCCGGCCCCCCCAACCGTTGCAAAAAAACTAAATAGAACTAATTTTTTACGACGCCTCAAGGCCTTTGGCCCTATCCAGCTCCGCCAGCGGCCGCGCCGCCAAAATGCGCGTATATCGCCCCGCAATGAGCGGCGGACGCTCAACGAGCGCGCTGTTTGCAATTAAGAGCCTCGGTGGCACCAAAAGCCGCAGCAGCAAAAGCGCGTCCGCGTCAAGCTCCAAACGCACCGCCGCCACGGACAATTCTCGTAGGCTTTCCCCGCTTGAAACAGGAATAAGGGCCAGCATCTCGCCCGGAACTATGCCGCAATCCGACAGAACCGGCGTGCATACCTCATAATAGCAATAGGCACTCTTCGGGTGGCCCTCTTGCGGACCAGGATTCACGAGAATTAAATCCGCTGCACCAAGGCTCGCCTCCGCCGCTTCCAGCGGCGACAAAAAGGGCACGACGGTCACCACGGCCTCGCTACGCAAAACTTAAACCGTTACGGTACTGCTCTAGTTCGTTAAAAAATAACGATCGGCCACTGGCAAATACCGCGAACCCGCGACTTGTCTATCCGGGTTTTTTGCCGTATGCACAATCATTTAGCTTGACTTGGCAGAAATTCCCGCTCTGCTTGTATCTAGAGTTTATGCCAACCCAGAACGCATCCAATTCCGCGTTCTCGCTGCTGGCTTATTCAAATAGCTCCCTCCCCCCGGCAAGCCTGCGGCAAGAGCGCGCGCCTCGATGCTGTAACGGGACGTTATTTTTCCCTCCCGGCAGGTCTAAGAGTGCGGCCGCTTGAGCTTGGCTGCCACAAAATCGCTAAATTGCTAACGATTTCAATAAACGGTATCTCTCGCAAGCATACACTAAGAATTGAACACAGAGGGCGTCATGAGCACTGCCCTGCAGCAAACCTACGACGCGATTGAGCAGCTAAACCACGCACCCACGCTGCAGGGCGTGTGCGATGCGTTGACGTGCTTCACGAGCCGCTTTGGCCTGACATCGATGATTGCTGGTACGAAGCCATTGCTTCATGCAGTGGATCGCGGCTTGATGAAAGAGCACATCCTCCTCTCTGCGTATCCGCCGGATTGGCTCAAGCGCTATTGCAGCCAGGCAAAAGGCCAGCCAGCATAACTTGCCGGAATGAAAGCGCAATTTGACCAAGAAGCAAAAGACAGGCACCGCCCGCTTAAAGCCTTTGTGAGCCCGGCCGAGCGTCTTGCCATCGAAGCGAAGGCCAAGGAAACCGGGCTTACCGTCTCCGCCTACCTGCGCGCGGCAGCGCTTGGCCTTAAAATCGAATCCGCCCACGACCAGGAGGCGATCCTCGCCCTTATCAAGCTCAATGCCGATCAGGGACGCCTGGGCGGGCTGCTGAAACTTTGGCTTTCTTCCCGTCCGGGGGAAGGCGCCTCCAGCTTCGAAGTCCGCAGGCTTCTCCATCAAATCGAAGCCCTGCAGGCCAAGCTCGACAGACTTATAAATCGTATATAGACCAACCAGCCCTTTTTAGCCGCTCTCTGGCCACTCAAGACGGGCTTAAGCTTCCGGAAAGTCTTGCCTCGGGGCTCGGAGCCCTGCTGGCGATGGAATTTGACTATTGTTTTGACCCCGTGTCATCTGCCGGGAGTTTGACCATAATTTCGCGGGCATGACCGTCGAGCCCGTGTAGCTCGGCAGGTTGCTTGCCGCGCGCAATCGGATAGTGCGCGAGCTCAACGGGGTCTGACGAGCGATGAGCGCAGGTTCGCTGTCGCTGTCCGCCGCGAAACCGGAATGGTCCCTGCTGGGAGTGTTGACGACCGCGCGCTGAGAAGCGCGATGATGCCATCGCGGCTTAACGGCGCGCCAGTATTGGCAGCGTACAAGCAGTTGCCGGACAGCTGAAGCACGATCCGGCCAGCGGCCGGTTTGTCGCTCGCATCGGCATGCTCAAGGATGGCGTCGGCGGCGTTCTGAACAAGTTCGAGGACCTGTCGGTAGCTATAGCCGCCGGCCAGAGCTTCGAGCTCAGTCTCATGGTGATCTCGAACATCATAAGGAATACTTTTGTAATTCTCCAACCGCTTTTCAAATTGTTCCCTCACGAAAGCGACGAGGTCCTGCTCCGCACGCCAGACACTCTGGTCGAACGGCTCTGGCTCTGCTCGCGCTGTTGGGATGCCTTCCATCGCTTCTACAAACTGTAATGGTGATCTGATAACTCGCCGGCGTCCGGATCACCGCCGATTCGCCCATTCACGATGTCCTCGATGACTCCCTGCAGGCGGTCATGGCGCAAGCCCCCGAGTTGTTACAAGGGCGTTCGCCAGCCCTTTGGCGCGATAACCGGCAACCCGGCCCCTCCACTTGCTGGCGTAATCCCTGCGATCGAGCATGCCCAGATGCTCCCAGAAGATCGTTCTGCCGCCGGATCGCGGCAAATCGTACCGTCCCAACCGCTATCATGCCAAGCCATGCGGACAGTCACATGTTTCAAGATCGCTCCCGCTGACGCTTCATGACAGTATCAGGATCGGATTTTCCAGGCCGTACCAAGTTCGCTTCGAACCCGAAGGCTCGATATAAAGATGAAATAAAGATGATGGCGGACATCATCTGCTACTGTCTCCAGTTATTCAAGCGGTACCATGATTGCTTGCGGTTCAAGCGACATTTTGCGGGCGGCGTAGCATCTTGCCGAGAGGTGCCAATCCCAGGCCTATGATCAGACCGACGCGCCTGATCCGCTATGCCTCACCTCCCTTTCATGCGATGCTCAACCATATCAGGCAAGCGCGCCTAGTGCCTGAACATTGAGCTCGGTCAAGTTGCGCTGGGCATGAAAAAACGATGGGTCCTGTGTCGCTACGGGTTCACCGCCCTTTCAAACAGCGCAGGCTGGGGGCCGGTCTAGACCGGTTTCTGGGTCAGCCTTAATGTCTCATGTGGGTCAACCTCGGGCAAATGGCGTAGGGTTTTGGCGAGGCCGTTATCCCTCACATAGCCGAAGGAATTTTTGCAGGAGCGAGAACCGGTGGTTCGGGCCATCTGCGGAAGTAGCCGCCCAAATGATCAGGGCACTAGTTTTAATTCTGCTTATTGAATAGCGAAGCGGAAAGTCAGGGATGATTGCTGCGCACGATACTTAGGCTGCGCCACGACCTCGTCATGATTGGGGGGCCCTTTCGCTAACTGCTAGATTGTCCATCTATCTCACAGATTTTCTCAGTTCGCGTGGGCAATCCTGCGGTAAGAATGTTGCAAGGCTTGGCCAGAGCTGTATTTAAGGAGAACCTGAGCAGATGGAAGATGTAAGAGACGGGATCGAAACTCTTGTTGCTCAAGCTTGCCGCCAAGACGCTCTCTGATTTCCGCATTGAAGATGTCATCGAGGCCCTTAATCGCTTATCGCCCGGGGCCGCCGTCAAAATCTTGCAGCACCTGCCTGAAGAAATGCTGGCGCGCGTTTTCAATGCGGCAGGTCTCGACCGGCCTTCGCGTCTCCTCGAACAGCTCCCGGAAGACCGCGCGGCCTCCCTCTTAAGCCGGGTCCGTCCCGATCGCCGCGCCGAGATATACCGCGGCTTGTCCAGGAAGGCACAGGGCCGGGCTTTTTGACCGGCTCGACGAGAATGCGAAACGTCCCTCAAGCGCGTTCTGGACTACCCCGCCGACAAGGCGGCCGGCATAATGACCACTGAATTCGTCAGCGTTCCAGCAAGCTGGACGGTCAAACAGGTTCTCGATCACATCCAGACGATCGGGAACGAGACCGCGCAGATCTATGCCGTCTATGGGCGCCAGCATCGTGAAACATTACGCCTTCTGAGCAACGATCCATCGGGCGATTTCCGGCCAGTCCTCCTTCAAAGTGCACGCTCCCATGAAAAGGCCGATATGGCCTCCGGGCACGGTCTTCTCCCCAATGCGGTCTCTAGGTGTGCCAACATAATTTTTGGCGGCGAGAACCTGCTCAGGCGTGGTGATGTCGTCGTCGGCGCCAGCAAGGAGATAGAGTGGGCAAGTAATGTTGCGGAGATCGAGCTTGCGACCAAGGCCTATGAATGTGCCTTCGGCGAGCCGGTTCTCCTTGAAAAGCTGGGTGATGGCCTGAAGATACCACCGGCCTGGAAGATCGATTGGGTTTTCGTACCAGCTGTTAAACGTTTCTTCCTTGGCGAGATAGGCCGGATCGTCGATATGCTCGTAAAGATCGATATGATCCTGAATATAATGCTGCTCCGGGTGCATGTTCTTCCAGCCCTGCAACATGAATTTGCCTAGCATCAGCCCGTCGCCCAAGCCCACTAATTCCTCGTAGAAGGAGATCGGCAACTCGTGAACCATGCGTTTGATGGGCCCGTCGCCGGCATCGGTGTCGATCGGCGCGCCCGCAAGCACGAGCGCATTCACCTTGTCCGGGAACCGCGCCGCCACCATCGCGGAGAGCCAGCCGCCCTGGCAAAGCCCGACGAGATTGACGCGGCCGCCGAGATCGTCGATAGCGACAACCATCTCGGCGAGATAATTGTCGATCTCGAAATCCTTCATATCTGGGGTCGCGGATTTCCAGTCGGTCAAGGCAACATGGCCGATGCCATTGGCGAGTAACGTCTCAACGAGGCTCTGTCCCTTGTGATAGTCAGCGATTACGGCTGTATGCCCGGCATGGGGCGCATCGACGAGCGCCGGAATCCCGCCGGGCTTGCCGTAATCCCGCAACACCATGGTCCGCAGATCGAGCCGTACAGTGTTTGGCGTCGCCAGCTTGGGCCGCAGCTCGCCGTGAATCTTGATCTCTTCCTCGGCGAATTTCAGGTTGTCCGCGTAAAGTTTGGACCCTTCCTCGACCAGCGTCGCCGCCATCGCCAGGGGCCAAAACGCGGGGACGCTCATGAGCGATAGCTCGGAAGATTTCACAGATGGCTTTACCGGCATGAGAACTCCTTAAGGTCAGACGAGTTTGCGAACTGTTCGACAACATAGCACCCCGGTTTCGTCCGCTTCAGTGACGCGATATTGTGTGATTGCTGGACTTTATGCGGCAACATGGCGCTCGATTAACTTTAAATGGCGGATTTCGTGGGCGGAACGGTGCTCCAAAAGCCGGTAGGTGCCGATCTTGATCGCGCTCGCCACCATGAAAGATACGAGAGCGTAGGCCCAGACCAGAAGCGCGAGCGGCCAGCCCGTGGGTGCCATGAACAAGCCATAGACTACAACCAGCGTGCCGAAGAGCTGTGTCGTTTCGCTGGGCACGACGAGCTTCCAGCTCGGGAAAGGACGCTCCCAGATGGTACCTTTGTTGCGGGTCAGGTAAATCGTCATGTGACCCGAAACGAGCAGCTTGAGGAAGATGAGCGCCTGGACCACAGGATGCGAGAGCGCGAGGTAATCCCGGACAATCCAGTACAGCCCGAAGCTCTCAAGCACGCCATAGCCGCCCAAAACTGATGCAATGGTTAGCACCCGCGTCATGTCCCAGCGGACCGGGCCCGGCGCAATGGGCGCGTTGTCGTAGGCGATCATCATGATCGGGAGATCGTTGAGGAGCGCGAGCAGCACCACCATGATAGCGGTGACGGGATAGAAATTGAAAATCAGGATGCTCGCCGTCATGAAAAGGAGAAGCCGCATGGTCTCCGCGATGCGGTAGATCGCGTAGCTGTTCATGCGCTCGAAGATGCGGCGGGCCTCCTCGATCGCGGTGGTGATGACCGACAGCCCGGGCGCGGTCAGCACGAGATCGGCGGCGGCGCGCGCGGCATCGGTCGCCCCGCTGACGGCGATGCCGACATCGGCCTGCTTCAAAGCGGGTGCGTCGTTCACGCCGTCACCGGTCATGCCGACGATGTAGCCAGCGCCCTGCAACGCCTTCACAATCTTGAACTTATGCTCGGGAAAGACTCTCGCGAAGCCATCGGCGGCAATGATGCGCGAAATCTCAGGTTCGGTGCCGTCCTTCTCGAATAACGTTTCGGCGACGACGATGTTTTGTCCGAGCTTGAGCTTGCCCGAGATCTCCTTGGCGATGGCCTCGTGATCGCCCGTGACCATCTTGATGCTGACACCCATGGCGCGGGTAGCCGCGATCGTCTCGGCGCAATCGTCCCGCGGCGGGTCGAAGAGCGGCAAAAGGCCGAGAAACTGCCAATTGCCCGAATCATCGGTGCGTGCGACGCCCAAGGTGCGGTAGCCCTTCCCGGCGTCCTGGTCCACGAGCGTGGAAATCCTTTGGCGCTCTCCGGCGTCAGGCGCACACAAATCGACGATGACTTGCGGCGCTCCCTTGACGACTTTGAAGCGCGTGCTGCCATGCTCGATCTCCGCCTCGGCTCGCTTCGATACGGGGTCGAAAGGCCGGAATGTGCGCACCGTGTAATCACTGAGCTTTGTGCCGGAAGCGCCGGCAAGGATGGCCGCGTCGATCGCATCGGGCGCATCGCGCCGCGATGCCAGTACTGCCGCCAGGAGGAGATCCTCCCGCTTGACGCCGGACGCGGGCTGCAGGTCTCCGAGGGTAAGCTCGTTCTTGGTGAGAGTGCCGGTCTTGTCGCTGCATAGCATGTTCATGCCGGCCATCTCCTCGATGGCGACAAGGCGCGAAACGATGGCTTTGAAGTGCGCCAAGCGCTCGGCGCCGATCGCCATGGTCACGGACAGGACCGCAGGCAGCGCCACCGGGATCGAGGCCACGGTGAGGATGAGGGCAAACTGTATGGTTTCGACGAGCGGGTCATGTCGGAACAGAGCGGCGAGGCCGATGACAAGAACAAGGCCGATTGTGACCAGGATGAGGAAGTTGCCGATCCTCAGCACCGCGCGCTGAAAGTGAGAAACGCTCTTGGCCTGCTCGACGAGATGGGCGGTCTTGCCGAAATAGGTCTTCATCCCGGTCGCCGTAACGAGGCCCGTCATCTCGCCTTGTTTGGCAATCGAACCCGAATAGGCCTCGTCCCCGGCCTTTTTGTCGACAGGGAGCGATTCTCCGGTCAACGCCGACTGGTCGACGCTCAGATAATCGCCTTCGAGCAGCTTCAGATCGGCGGGAACCACATTGCCGAGCTTGACCAGCACGGCGTCGCCTGGCACGAGCAGCTTTGCCTCGATTTCCTTCCATTGCCCGTCGCGCTTGACGCGCGCCTTGAGCGCAAGCCTTTGCTTTAACAGTGCAATGGCATCGTCCGCCTTGAATTCCTGCCAAAAGCCGACGCCGGCGTTGATGAAGAGCATCGCCAGGATGATGGCGAGATCCGCCCAATGCCCAAGCACCGCCGAGAGCACGGCCGCGGCCTCGATCATCCATGGGATGGGACCCCAAAAAAAGCGGGCTAAGCGCTCAAAAACGCTTTCACGGTGTTCGACAAGCGCATTTTCACCGTACTGCGCGAGCCGCCGCGCCGCTTCGGCCTCGGTCAAGCCGTTGGCGTCGCCGGGGGCATCGATCGTAGCCGCGTCCGCTTGGGGCTTCACCGCCAATTGATCTTGCATCATACCGCTTCCTTAACGTCCGGCCTAGTCCGACAGCTAGGATCATCTACCTTGGCAGGCCGCACTTCGAGATGAGCTATGACCTCGACGCTGGGCGCCGGTCCGGCTGGTAGCCGGAGCCGGTCCACATGAGGAAATCCTCGATAGCGCCCTACAGATCATAGGACAATTTCTCAAGCTCGATTTTTAGCTCCTGCCGGAAACCGGGGCCTTCGCGATTGAGTTCGTCCAACTGGCCTTTAAGCTCCTTGTATCGCCGCTCCAGCCGGTCCACGTCTCCGAGATTCTCAATCTTCTGAAGGCCTTCCGCTCTATCCATCTTTTCCTTGAGCGTGCCGATGCGGTCCGCCAAAACCCTTAGACGCGGCTCCAATCCTTGATGTAAGCCTGTCTGCTCCATGTCGTTTCTCCTTGAAATTCATGACGGAAGGGGGTGCCGTAAAAGCTCCCACGAATGACGGGCGATCATCAAATCTTCGTCCGTCGGAATGATCCAGGCGGACGGCTTGCCGCCTGATTTTGTGATCCGAGGCCCGCCTTGGCCATTCGCGGCTTGATCGATCTCAAACCCGAGCCATGCCGCTTGCTCACACACCCTCCGGCGGATCTCCGTGGCGTGCTCGCCAATACCGGCCGTAAAGACAAACGCATCGAGACCGCCAACGGCTGCAGCGAGCGAGCCCAATTCCCGGCAGATCCGGTAGACGAAAAGATCGATGGCTTCCTTCGCGTGAGGATCATCGCTTGCAAGCAAGGTCCGCATGTCGTTGCTAAGGCCCGAGACCCCAAGCAGGCCCGAAGCATGATAGAGCAGATCGCTGATTGCCTGCGCCGTCATGCCCTTCTCCTCCATGAGGTAGAGCACGACGCCCGGATCGAGATTGCCGCACCGCTGCCCCATGGGCAGGCCGTCAAGCGCCGTGAAACCCATGGTGGTTGCGACGCTCTTCTGCTTGAGCATCGCGCACATGCTGGCACCGTTGCCGAGATGGGCGACTATCACGCGCGCCTCCGCGACCGCAGACCCTACAATCTCCGGTAAGACACTGGCGATGTACTCATAGGAAAGGCCGTGGAAGCCGTAACGCCGGACCCCCTCTTCCGTCAGATTCCGGGGCAAGGCGAAGGTGCCGGCGACTAGGGGCTGAGTATGATGAAAGGAGGTGTCGAAACACGCGATCTGCGGGAGCGTTGGATGCAATTTTGAAAGCGCCGCGATCGCAGCAAGATGATGCGGCTGGTGCAGCGGGGCGAGCGGGATAAGACGGCGAAGTTCGGCGATCACGCTTTCATCGATGCGAACCGGCCCGGTATAGAACGATCCGCCATGGACGACCCGGTGCCCGGCAGCCATCAACGGGTATTGCGGAAAAGTGCGTTCGAGCCAGCGAAGAAGCGCCGCGAGCGAGTCCTCATGGCCGGCGCCTTCCGGCAAATGTTCGTCGATGAGCACCTTTCCCGTGCCGTCTTTCGCCGTGAAGTGCACTGTGTGGCCGATACCTTCGCACTCACCTTCGCAGATCAGACCCTGCCGCATCGGCCGTTCATCGCCCGGAAAGAGCGAGAACTTGATGCTCGAAGAGCCAGCATTCACAACGAGGATGGCGCCGCTCATGATTTCGCTCCGGCCTTATGGCGAGCGAGCAAGAGCGCAATCGCGCAGGAGCCGAGCCGTGCGAGCGTCTTGTCCGCGCGGCTCGTCAGAATGATCGGAACGCGCGCGCCGAGCACGATGCCGGCCATCTCCGCCTCGGCAAGATATTCGAGCTGTTTCGCCAGCATGTTCCCGGCTTCCAAATCCGGAACCACGAAAATATGCGCCCGCCCCGCGACGGGCGAAACAATCCCTTTGGTCTTTGCAGCCTCCTCCGAGACGGCGTTGTCGAAGGCGAGCGGACCGTCGAGGATGCCGCCGGTGATCTGGCCGCGATCGGCCATCTTGCAAAGCGCGGCTGCATCGAGCGTCGAGTGGATGCTCTCCGTGACCGTCTCGACTGCGGAGAGGATCGCGACGTGCGGCTGAGGGATGCCAAGGGCGTGCGCCAGATCGATCGCGTTCTGCACAATGTCATGCTTATCGGCGAGCGTCGGATAGATGTTGATGGCGGCATCGGTCACAAAAAGCGGTCTTGGATAGCCGGGCGCGTCGATGGCAAAGACGTGACTGATCCGCCGCGCGGTGCGAAGGCCCCGCTCATGGTCCACCACCGCGCGCATTAGCTCGTCCGTATGAAGCGCGCCCTTCATCAGCGCTTCCGCCTGACCGGAGCGGGCCATGGCGACGGCTGCCTCGGCGGCCGCGTCGCTATGCTCTGTGGAAACGATCTCGTAGGGCGTAAGATCGAGCTGGGCCTGCTCGGCCGCGGCGCGGATTTTGTGCTCGGGGCCTACTAGCACGGGGACGATGAGCTTCGAGCGTGCCGCCTCGACTGCGCCGAGCAAGGACACTGTATCGACAGGGTGAACGACGGCGGTGCGGATCGGGTCGAGCCCCTTGGTCATGGCAATAAGCTGCCGGTAGCGGCGCCCCTTTTCGCGAAGCTCGATTTCCGGGAGCATGATCGGGGGACGGGAAACCTTCTCCGCAGGCGCGATCACCTCCGCAATTCCGGTTATGACCTCCTCGCCATGCTGGTTCGTTGCCCGGCATTCGAGAATGACGCGATGGCTTTCCACGATCTTTTTCGCGACTTTGACCGTCACGGTGATGGTGTCGCCGAGCCCGACAGGCTGCGGAAAATGCAGCGACTGATCGGTATAAATCGTTCCGGGGCCGGGGAGCTCAGTCCCGAGCACCGTCGAAATCAGCGATGCGCCCCACATGCCGTGGGCGACGACCTTGTGGAACATGTCGCTCTTGGCAAAGGCCTCGTCCACATGCGAGGGATTGACGTCTCCCGACATGATCGCGAACACCTCGATGTCCTTGTAAGTGAGCGTGCGGACGAGGCTCGCTGTGTCTCCAGGCTTGAGTTCATCGAAGGTCTTGTTTTCGATGCGCTGCATGGCACTCCCCCAACCTTCAATTAACCTACTATATATGTGGTAGCCCGCGCCGGTATATTCTACGTTCCCTGTGAGCGCAGCGACGCCGTCGCTGACTGTCCGCCGCGGCGGCTATATCGATTGCGCGAATCGGGATGCTTATCGCAAAAGGTTCTTGGCCGAGCCTGAGTCGAAGGTACGCCGCCTTTCCCGCCGCCGCCCTGGTGCTCGCTTTGCGCTTAGGCGAGCGACAACGTGGCCAAAAGGACGACCACGGAGGCGCCGTATTTTATGTAAACATGCATAGCTACTCCAACATTTACTAGGGCGCTGCGCGCCCAAAAAGGGCCGGATTTTCTCCGGCCTTATGCTGCAACTCCGCTACTGCTTCGGCGTCATTGGCCCTTCGACCTTCTCCTTAGCCTCCTCGTAAGCCTTCGAGGTGCGACCCTTGATATCGGTCCAGCTTGCTTGCGCCTTCTCGCGCCATTCCTTCATGCGCTCAGCTTGAGCCTGGGCGTTCAACGTCTTGTAGACTGGGGCGGCTGTGAGCTGGGCTTTGGTCGCGTCGATAACGAAGGCGTGCTTGCCGTCGATCTCTTCGGATTTAACGGCATCGAAAGGCACCGCGACATCTTTCTCGCCGATGCCGAGGAAGCCGCCAACACCGATGACCGCAAGCTCGATTCGTCCGGTCTGGTCGAAAACGAGATTGGCGATTTTGCCGATTTGCTGGCCGCTCTTGTCATTGACAGGCGTGCCGATGAAATCGGTGCCGAGAACCTCCGTATTATTCTGCATGTCCATGAAGGTGGGCGTCTGCGCTGCGGCGGGGCTCACCGCGATCATCAAAGCGGCCACAGCCGCAAGAGTGGTTTTCATTGGAAAAACTCCCTGGTTTCGCCGTGTACCAAGAACACGGCCTGAAGATACGATGCTTGTCGAAATGTTCCCGTACGGGTAAATGACCCAAGCGCGCCGGAATTTTGATTGCGCCGGTCATCGCGCCGCGGCACAAAGTGAGGCTTTGCAGACAGGATATTTCGCATAAGACCTCGCACCAGGAACAAAGTGCTATCTTAGGCGAGGGCGGAAGCGGCCCATAGACTCGGAATGTACTCAGACGAAATTCGCATCAGTCAGCCAAGGCGCTGGCCTTGCCGTCCGCGATGGCGCTCAAGCCATCGACGTTGCCGCGGATCGCGGCTATGGCCTCGATTTGATCGTCGCCGATTATAATCTCCCAGGTCCAAACGGGCTCGATGCCGTCGCCAAGATCGAGACCCAGCAACGACGCCTATTTGCCTCTAAGCGTGTCCTTGAGGCCGCCGACGGCATTTTGAACCTTACCCTCTACTTTGTCGGCCTTGCCCTCCGACTCCAGCTTAGCGTCGCCGACCGCCTTGCCGACCGCTTCCTTGACTTCGCCTTTGATTTTCTTCGCCGATCCGATGATCCGGTCCTTGTCCATCATTTCTTCCTCCAATGCCTAACAAAACCCCTGAACGAGATGCGAGGGCTATAGAGTCCACGGCGTCGTTGCATTCCCAGCGCACAGAACTAAGCATTGTCGCCATTTACACACGGGCAACCGTCACTCGCCAGATTCGGAAAATACCTATACAGGAGTGCGAAGTGAGAGCACTCCACGTTTTAAAACAAAGTGAGCGAGCCTTGCCGAACGCAGCCCGGCTTTCTTGCAGGGCAATTTTCACGGCCGCCCAGGATTTACCCTGACTTATTGAGAATCCGCAAGAAAGTGCTTGCTAAGTTCCGCGAACAGGATCTCAGACCATTGCACCAGCGTTCGCTTCGAAATCGAGGTCGGGTGACCTGCTCCCCATAAATGCCCTCGATTTTGAGTTAGGGTCCGCTCACCAGACGGGAGATGGACATGAAGCGCAGCAGGTTTTCGGAAGAGCAGATTATTGGGATTTTGAAAGAGCATCAGGCCGGGCTGCCGGCGGCGGACCTTTGCCGCAAGTACGGCATCAGCGATGCCACGTTTTATAATTGGCGCTCGAAATATGGCGGCATGGAAGTCTCGGAAGCCAAGCGCCTGAAGGCGCTGGAAGACGAGAACCGGAAGCTGAAGAAGCTCTTGGCAGAATCGATGCTGGACGTCGCCGCGCTGAAAGAGCTGATCGGAAAAAACTTCTAACGCCCGGTGCAAGGAGGAACGCCGTGAGCTGGGCGATCGAAGAGTAGCACTATTCGCAGGCCCATGCCTGCGCGCTGGTTGGGCTTGCGCCAAAGACCTACCGTTATGTGTCCAAGCGCGGCAGCGATGAAGCGATCCGTAACCGCCTTCGCGAACTGGCGCATGAGCGCCGGAGGTTTGGCTACCGGCGTCTGCATCTGTTGCTTGGCCGGGAAGGGATGAGGCCGAACCGCAAGAAGCTCTACCGGCTTTACCAGGAAGAGCGGCTGACTGTCCGCAAACGCAACGGGCGCAAGCGGGCCTTGGGAACGCGGGCACCGATGACGGTCCCGCAAGGGATCGACCAGCGCTGGTCTCTGGACTTCGTTTCCGATGCACTCGCCTGCAGCCGCCGCTTCCGCATTCTGGCGGTCATCGGCGATTTCAGCCGGGAATGCCTCGCGCTTGTTGCCGGTAAGTCGCTCTCCGGCATCCGCGTTGCGCGGGAACTCGACCGCATCGCGGAGCTTCGCGGTTATCCCTGCCTCATCGTCAGCGACAACGGCACCGGGCTGACCTCGAACGCGATCCTGGCTTGGCAGGAGGAGAACCGGGTCGGGTGGCACTATATTGCGCCTGGCAAGCCGATGCAGAATGGCTTTGCAGAGAGCTTTAACGGCCGTTTCCGCGATGAATGCCTGAACGAGCACCTGTTCCATAGCCTTGCTCAGGCGCGCCGCATCATCGAAAGCTGGCGTCTTGACTACAACACCGGACGCCCGCACACGAGCCTGCAACGGCTCACGCCAGCGGAGTTTGCAAGCCGCCCCGCAAAGGGGCATAACCAGAACGGACTCTACTTATGAACGGGGGCACGTTGGGGAGCAGGTCACGGGGCATCTCTGGTTTGTAGCTGGTCTTCACGCTAACTTGGATGATGGTCACTGATTCTGACTTCAAATTCTTGGTTCGGGCGGTTTAAGATGAACCTCGCTTTTGACAAAATGCCCGCCGGTTGTAGCTACCCCATATGTTAGGGGTTAGAAACGCGGCGATCGGGTGGAGATGCTCGATGCGCTCGCAGATAATTTTGACGCTCGCGAGGAGCGGAACGGCAAGTAGTGCGCCGGGGATACCCCAAGAGTTAGAGTAAAGTCCGCGATCCGAATGCTTAAGGGCGATGAGCCGATCAAACAAGCTTGCCGCTCAAAGCGCGCGAAAAAGCGTATCGGGCTAAACCTTGACCATCTTCTGATTGACGCCCGACCCAGTGCTTCAGCTCATTTACATAATCTTGCTTTGAAATTATTCCGGCGCGATCCAGCAGTGGTACCAACACCACTTGCGAGATGAGAACGCCGGTAAATAGCTCATGTTCTGCTTGCGGATTTTACTGTGTGTCGAGTTTGGCACTTTTTCAGATACGAGGGAGGGTACCAAACCCCACCCCGGATCGCTCCTGTCAGGCTAAAGCGGCTTCCAACGGTGAACTAACCACTATTGCCTGGGAGTTGATCTTGCTAGAGAATTTCGCCCTGATGTAAACGAGGAATTTCACAATTGAACGAAAATGAAAGTTAGTCCCTCGCGATAAAATTTCCGTCGATACGTTCTCAACGGCGTGCCTACGCCTGGTCACGCATGGGCCGGTGACTTCCGAAGTGGAGCGCGCTCCAAAATAGTAAAATTGCCACCTCAATTCGACCAAAACATAGGGGATCTGCGTGCATATCGGTCTGAGTATATTCCGACTCTATGGCGCGCATACGGGGCCGGCTTATCCTCAGCGTTAACCTCAAACAGGGGGATTGGTGATAGGTAGGTTGGTGTTGCGCAATGAACAAACCAAATGAGCAGCCGCCCGCAACTCTGTTCATCCGGAAGCTGATCGTGCAGTCAGCTCTTGCGAGAAGGCTGGCCGGTTTTCTGTCAGGCCTCTCGAATGCAATTCTGATTGGTGGCGGCGCGCTCCTGGGGCCGGTCCTCGCCTTCGAAACTACGCTGAGCGAGCGTTATCCGATCGAGCATACGCTGAGATCCCCCGCTAAGGTCCCATTGGAGCTGATAAGCGCTGACGGGCAGCTCTTCGCCAAGCGCGGCGAGTGCATGGCAGAGCCAGTCACGCTCGATGAGTTGCCCGGACATTTTATCGATGCCGTGCTGGCGACAGAGGATCGCCGGTTCTATAGCCATGTCGGCATCGACCCCAAGGGAATCTTGCGTGCAGCCAGCCGCAATTATAAGGCAGGCGTCATCCGGGAGGGCGGCAGCACCATCACGCAGCAGCTCGTGAAAATCTCGTTCCTAACGAGCGCCACGACCTTCGAGCGCAAGCTGGAGGAGGCGTTGCTGGCCATGTGGCTCGAAAAGCGGCTGACAAAGAGCCAGATCCTTGAGCGCTATCTGAGCAGCGTCTATTTTGGCAAGGGCTGCTTCGGCGTGCGCGCCGCCCGCTACTATTTCGACAAGCAAGCGGGGGAGTTGAACGTATCGGAATCAGCGCTGATGGTGGCTCTGCTGCGATCGCCGACCCGATTTAGCATAAATCTTGACGATGCGCGCCAGGATGCCAGTCTGGTCGTGCGGGCCATGGTTCGCGACGGTCGGCTCGACGAAGCACGCCTTGCTCACATCCAGCCCGCAGCGATGGTTGCGGCTCGGGCGGACGAGTTCGGTGCCTATTATGCCGATTGGCTCGCGGACTCGCTGCAAATGGAGATGAAGGACCGCCACTCCCAGCATCCGGTCCAGGTTTACACCACCTTCGAGCCCGCGCTTCAGCGGATCGCCGAAAAAGCCATCCAAAAGGTGCTCAATAAGCAGGGAGGCAGGCTTCATGCCAGTCAGGCCGCGCTGGTGGCCATGCGCACCGATGGCCGGGTGGTGGCTATGATCGGCGGCAAGGATTGGGCGGCTAGCCGCTTCAACCGGGCCGTCCAAGCGCGGCGGCAGCCGGGCTCAGCCTTCAAGACGTTCGTCTACCTGACCGCACTGCAGGCGGGCGCACGCCCGGACATGATGTTAGCAGATGAGCCGGTATCCATCGAGGGCTGGGAGCCAAAGAATTTTGGCGGTGGGCATCGCGGCGATGTGACGCTCAGCCAGGCCTTCGCCTCGTCCATCAACACGATTGCCGTGAAGCTGTCCGAAGCGGTCGGACGTGATGCGGTCATCGGAACGGCGCGCGATCTCGGGATCACGGCTCCGATAGCGCCCAACGCGAGCCTTTCGCTTGGTACTTCGGAGGTCTCCTTACTCGAAATGACGGCAGCCTATGCCGCGATTGCGGCGGGCGTCTATCCGGTCAAGCCTTGGGGAATCGCTGGCCTCGAGACTAAGCCAGTCAACGGTGGCGAACCTCCCCGCGAAGCGGGTGTTTGGAAGCTTGCCCAAGCGAATACGATGCGAGAGCTTCTAGCGGCCGTGGTTCGCAAAGGCTCCGGCCACGCTGCCCGGCTGCCGATACCGACCTTCGGCAAAACCGGCACGAGCCAGGACTACCGCGATGCCTGGTTCATCGGCTTCGCTGGTAATCTGGTCATTGGCGTGTGGGTCGGCAATGACGATAACACACCGATGAATGGGGTCACTGGCGGCAGCCTCCAGGCAGCGATCTGGCAACTCGTGATGCAGAAAGCGTTGGATACCGACTCCGATTTTCGACGGAAGCTGCCCCAGATCGCGGTCTTCGAGGCGCGCAGCCGAAAGCCATTTGAGCGCTCTTCTCGCCTGGCTTCGCTGGAAGCACTGGTTGTCAGCGCCGCCGATGCAGAATCGAGAAGAATGCGCCGGTCCACGCACGCGATGGCAATCGGCTCCTCCGGCCAGCGCCACTTTGTCTCCGAAGAGCCATTGATCTTCGATTTTTGGTAGTGTGCGGAGAGTTCAGCAAAATCGAGTGAGGCGGCCATGGTATGCAGGTGATGATCGAGGTCACCAACCCTTTGGCGAGGGAGCAGACCATGACCAAGACCGAGGATAGATCGAAGATTGTTGCGATCAAAGAGCTTCATAAGCCCGCAGGTGCGGAATTTCTGTGAGAATTGTCTGGAGAGATATGTTCGGGAATGGACTGGCATTTGCTTTGCCGTCTCGATGTGTCGCGCGCTGCCCCCGCGCTTCCGGCGGGCGAGAACGGCGACCCGCTAACTTCCGTTGTGATCCGCCTAAACTCGCGCAGAGTTGGCTGCGGCATGCGGCCAGTTCGAGAAATCGGGGACGATATCAGGGACGGGCAATGATGGCGGCTGCCACTTCCGTTTGGGGACCGTGCCACGTGCCAATCCAATCCACGATTTCCGAGATTTCGGCGATTGTCGCTCCGTGCCGGACACAAAAGGATACTGGGCCATCTTGGAACTCTATCAGTATATCAGCCGCGCTAAAACGCTGCTTAGAGATATTACGCTATATTACGCATAACACCCTCGCATAAGGACTAGAGTTTTATCTTAAGCGAAGGCAACCAGATGCATAGATTCGGAAAATACTCATGGCAATGGCGGACCAGACAAGTTCGCTTCCGGGAAGAGCCCGGTAAATAGCGTTTGGTTGTCGAAGAGACAGATGCTCGAAACAGGATGTCAAATTCGCAACCGATTATCCCCTGGCGAGCCAGATCATCCCCGCAACCGTGCTCCATAGCGCTGCAGCCACCACCGCGAGCACGCCCAGGGTAATCGACAAGGCAACTGCGAGCAGTAGGCCATCTTCTTCCAGATAGGCGAAGGCGACCAGCACAATGGTCAGGCTGATCGGGATGTTGCTCAGCGGAACGGGGATAAGAAGGCAGAGGCCGAGTAAGAGCACGAAACCGCCGATCACGCGCTGGGTCGTTTCAAACGGGGTGACCCACCGGGGCCGGATAAAACGTTCGAGATAACGAAGCGCCGGGATGACCCGCATCAGGATGTCAGCAAGCTTGTCCGTCTCAATGAGGCGCTCGGCAACGCTCCGCGGAAAGATTGGCACCTGATGCCCGCGGATCATCTGGGAGGCGCAAAGAAATAACGCCAATCCGGCGATTGGTGACAGCAATGGCAGCAGGCCGAAGCCCCCCAGAAGAAGCAAAATGATGCCGAACGAACGTGTGGGGAGATGGCCCATCAGCCAAGTCAGCGTCACGTGACCGGCAGGGGCAGTGTGTATCAGGTCAGCGAGGACAACGGAGGTTGGAACGTGCGAAAGAACGTTTCTGCGTGCGTCCGTCTGATCCATTTTCGTCCCTGCCTTATGGCGCTCAGTTCGACAAAGGCGCGATCAAGCAGGATCATTATATGCTGGCTTCTTCAATTTGTGGCGTTGAGGATCTCGGCGGCAACCCCTCAAGACATGCGCGAAGGTGAGATCGGGCCGCGCCGGATTCAAGAAACGGTTTCGGAGGTGATTTCGGGCTTCACAGAAATCAACTTTTCAATAGCTTGAACTTTGCGGTCGATGAAGATCACGTTAGAAATTTCGATGGCTGCAGCGCTGCTACCGGCGACGGTCGCGCGGAGATCACTGGCGCCGAAACCCAGAATTGACCGGAAAAAATCCGAGCTAAGCTTTTGGAAGCGCAACCCGTTGGTGTCAAAGCTCTCCGCGCCTCTGCCGATAAAGTGCTCCTCGGTCATCTGGCAGCAGCGAGTACAGGCTCGAGTTCGATGGCCTTGGCGGTGAACGTGTTCATTTTCGCCCGCCCGATAACGAGGCCAAAATTCATGAGCAGCCCCCTGATCTGGTTTTCGAGGTCCGCTTCATCCCCACAAGCAGGGCGCGGCTGCCCAGAAGGGCCCTGATGGCATGGCTATCGAGAGCCTTGACGCGAACCTCCTCTGGGGTCGCCCAATTAAAGCTCGACGCAGATTGGGTGGTTATGTCGGCTTGCAATACTGCGGGCGCTGAGATGATGGCGACTGAGCTGTGCTTTCTCCTTGAGGCGCTGTCGAGCGTCCAGTTCGCTTTCACGTCCAGACGGGCCATCACGTCGGGGATTGAAGCAGGCGACATTAGCGTCAACATAAGGGCTGCCATCGTCGCAGAGCATAGGAGCGAAATGAATCCATTGCATTGGAAGCGCGAGCATCAACGCGCGTGGGCCGTTATGTGCGTGTTCGGCGCTGTCTTAGGTGTGCTGCTGGCGTTCATTCATTCGCCGTTATTCTCCGTGACACAACCGTGGCAATTGCTCGCGTTCGTGGAGTGGTTATCGCTTCCTCAATCATATTGGCCCTGGGCCTTGCTTGGTTTTCTGGTTTTCTCATGTCCGGGCTGATTTTTTACGCGGTGCAGCTTTTCAGGAAATCAAATTAGACCGCTACCCGCCCGTTAACCCTTGCATCAGTAGAACTTCGAAGGGATCATTGCCGGCGAGGCGGCGTCGATCCAGCGTACACTACAAGTCGCGGTCCGCTGGGCTCGCATAGATGCAATTGTCTTCTCTCGCCGCCGCTGACTGAGTAGTTTCCAAGACTGCCTTCGAATGGTCGCTGCGGAGCAATGGCGTTCCAACCCACCCGTAGGAGATCAAAATGGCACCTGAGTTAATGTCAAGACCGGCACCGGCGATTAACCCACCGGGTCCGGACTATCAAGCGTTCACTTCTGATCTGCCCGGCGCAGTGGCGTCGGTGCGCGGAATACGAGCGGCGCCATTCGCCCCGATGGGCTTCGCCTGTTTGTCGAGAATCTCGAGGAACGGCTTCATGATGTCGATCGGCATCGGAAAGACGACGGTCGAGTTCTGCTCGGCGCCGATCTCCGTGAGCGTTTGCAGGTAACGCAACTGCATGGCGGCGGGAATGCTCGATAAGATCTCGGCGGCATTGACGAGCGTCTGCGAGGCCTGAAACTCGGCTTCCGCATGAATGACCTTGGCACGCCTGTCCCGTTCGGCCTCGGCTTGCTTGGCGATGGCACGCACCATGTTGTCCGTGAGCTCGACGGTCCGAATTTCGACGTTGCTAACCTTGATCCCCCAGGTTTCGGTCTGGGTATCGAGAATGCTTTGAACATCGGTGCTCAGCTTTTTGCGCTCGGATAGCATCTCGTCCAGCTCATGCTGCCCGAGCACGGCGCGCAATGTCGTCTGAGCGAGCATATTTGTCGCTGGAAGGTAGTTTTGGACCCTTATAATAGCGCGCTCGGGATCCACGACATTGAAGTAAAGGACCGCGTCTACCTTCATCGATACGTTGTCACGGGAAATCACGTCCTGGGTCGGTATCTCGATGACCTGGATGCGCAAATCCACGCGTACCATTTGCTGGATGAAGGGGATCAAGAGCACCAGGCCTGGACCTTTGACCTCCTGAAGCGGCCGAGGGTGAACACCACGGCGCGTTCGTATTCCCGTAAAATTCTTATCGACGCCGTAATTAGGATAAAGACTAAAATGACTGCGAGGGGAAGAAGATAGAGAGTTAAGAGCGACATGCCGCTCCTCCTTTCAAAGCAGGGCTAACCCGGGGCGGTTTAGTGCCAGCTTAACGTTAAGATTGAAAAACCGTCCGATCCTGGAGGGTAAACGCGGCCGTCTTAGGCCGCGCTTCAACGCTAACTCAGTAGGAGTTGGCAGAATACTTATATTCCGGCGCGGCCCTGAGCTGATCGGCATTGATGTCAGCGGCGGCGTGCCATTTTTTTTCGCTGGCATTGTAGCTTAGCGCGACCGCAGATGGGCGCAGGGCGGCGTAGCGTTCACCCAAGCCGAGATAGCCGCCGACGCCGACGATATAGGCTTTAAGGCCGCCTGCGTTGAAGGCGACGTCCTTGATCGTGCCGACGTCCTGATCGGCGTTATTGTAGACCTCCAGACCGACGACCTTCGAATTCAAATCGTCCGTTGGATGGATGCTTGTGAACATGCCGCCGGCGGCGGGTTGAGCGTTGACCGTCATCCAATCCGGCGCGGCCTTAAGCTGTTCGGCGTTGACGTTCATCGTGGCATGCCAACTTTTCTCGGCGGGATTGTAGTTGATTGCGAGCGCCGATGGGCGGACGGCGACGTGGTGCTCACCCATGCCGATAAAGCCTCCGACGCCCACGATGTAGGCTTTCACGCCGTTAGCATTGAAGGCGACGTCCGTGATGGTGCCGACGTCCTGATTGGCGTTATTGTAGACATCCAAACCGACTACTTTCGAACTCAACTCATCCCTGGCCGCGATGCTCGTGAACGTCCCGCGAACGCCATCCTGCGCACTCCGGCCATTTGCCTCGGTTTCCGAAACGATCGTCATTGAATCGGGACGCAGAAAGATGGTCACGGGATTGCCGGACTTGTCGGTGGCTTGCACGAGGAAGGAGTCGGCGACAACCTTGATATTGGTGAAGCCAGCTTTCTGAAGATCTGCCGTCAGTTGTTGCCGGACGCTGGTGCTGGGCGCACTGACCGGAGCTTCGGATTGCGCTGTTTTCGCGGGTGAATTTGCAGCTTGGCTGGGAGCAGCGGAAGGACTGGTCTGAGCGAAAGCCCCTGAACTTACGCTCATAAGCACGGCGGCGCTCGTTAACACTGCGCGTTTCATATTAGTCTCCATAACTATTGCCTCGGCCGGACAGACATCCGCCCATCTCGACAGTAGGCGGCAGGGGTCAGCCGATACCAAACTCGGAAAATACTCAAGAATAACGGCCAATGACTTCAAATGCGTTGAGCGGCGTCGCCGCGCCATGAGTAGATTCCGTCACTATCGCAATAAAGCTAGCCCAGCCATAATTTCCGGCGGTAGCCCCTATCGCACGCCGCCAATGCATAGCCGTTTGCCGGGGCCTAGGTCGGCTTTGGCTGCCGCGGAAGTGGGCTCGCCGTAGCGAAAGCAGGGCGCGCTGCTGAGCCACAATCGCAGGAGTGCCGATCATGAAATATGTCAAAGGGTCCCGACGCGGGAATGGAATCAATTGACTGACAAGGCGCTCGGCTTCGCCATGGAGCTTTCGCCCGATGTGACGGCGGTTCATCTGGCGGTGCTCGAAGGACCAGACGTCCAGGCGGAGGAGCGGAAGTTGCGCGAGCAATGGTCTGCGGACGTCGAAAAGCCCGCGCTTGCAGCAAACTATCCGCATCCGCCGCAATTGGTTTTCATGCGCGCTCCCTATCGACGCATTCACGCGCCGTTGCTGAAGCTGATCAGAGGTCGCCGGTTTTGAATGCAGTTACGCCAGCTCCAACATCCTCGACGATGCCTGCGCCCTCGTGGCCGAGTATGCGGCCGGGCTTGCTTGGGACATCGCCCTTGAGGATATGAAGGTCTGTACCGCAAATTGTGCTCTTTACAATCTTGACGATCGCATCCGTGTGCGCCTCGATTTCCGGCTTTGGACGTTCCTGCAGGTCTTTCTTCGCCGGACCCAAGTAAACGAGAGCTTCATCGTTGATATCCCTGTTATTGCGAAGCGGGCACGAGTTGCCGGTTATGACGCCGGCAAGCACGGAAAATGTTATGTCCTACATGCGCTGAATGGCCTCTAAGATTCCGCACCCTAAGTAGTTTCCGAGCCTAACGCGGGGGGCTGCGGCACAAATATATTAAGTTACCATGCCGCTCTTTCGATCCTCGCGCTTGATCGAGAGTACGAAAGCCGGTGGTTGGCTTCCTTTGTTCGGCCGCTTCTACGGTAATATGGCCTCATCCAGCTTCTCATCCACGTGCATGCCCGGCGTGCGGCTTGCAGCCTCCCCGAGCCGGCCCGGCACGAGGTCCGGGCGTGGATGAATTCTCCCAGGTTCCACAAGACCGGTTCCGTCAATGGGCCGGGCGCGCTTCGCGGCGCGGCTGCGCCCGTAGCAGCACGAGGGCGAGCGGAGCCAGTAGCAGAGCCACGATAGCAAAGCCCCGGAACACGTCGATATAGGCGAGCAACGCCGATTGCTCCACCACCGCCTGGTTGATCAACCCGATCGCGGCGGAGGGCACGCTTGCTGGCGGCATGCCCTGCGCCGTCAGCACGGCGGTTGCATGGCGAATTGCCTCCTGGTATTGCGGCGAAGATGGCACCAGATGGCCGGCCAGGATGTTCTGATGGACCTGGGTGCCGCGCGCGAGGACCGTGGCCGCGACCGATATCCCGATGCTGCCGCCGACGTTGCGAGCGACGTTGATGAGCGCGGAGGCCTCGCTGGTCTTTTCCGGGGGCAGGCCCTGGTAGGACGCCGCTGTAATCGGAATGAACACGAATGGCAGTCCGATGGTTTGGAACACGCGCGCCCAGGCGTAGAAGCTGAAATCCGCCGTGCCGGAAAGCGACATCATGTGGAACATGGAAAACGCGATACTCACCATGCCCCCAGCGATCAGGTATCGCACCGGCACGCTGAGGGAGAGAAAACCCACCACCGGCATCAGCACCAGCATGGCAAGTCCACCCGGCATCAAGGCGAGGCCCGAAAGCGTCGCCGAATACTGGTAGATTTGCTGGAGCAGTTGCGGGATCAACTGCGTGGTGCCGAACAGGATCGCGCCGATCAACAGCATCATCACGGAGGCAGCCGCTAAGGCGCGGTAGGAATAGAGCCTGAGGTCGACGATCGGGTCCTTGTGCGTGAGCTCCCAAGGGACGAACAGCGCGAATGCTACGGCCGCCACGCTGGCGAAGGAGACGATGAAATTCGACGCGAACCAGTCGTCCTCCTGGCCCTTGTCGAGGACGATTTCGAGGCAGCCGAGGAACAGCGCCACCAGGATCAAGCCGATCCAGTCGACCCTCAATCCGCCGGCGAGGCGCTCTCTACGTTCGCGTTCCAGTAGTTCCGGCTCAGTCACGAGCCAGTTCACCAGCACGAGCGAGAGCACCCCGACCGGGGCGTTGATCAGGAAAATCCAGTGCCAGGAGAGAGTGTCGGTGAGCCAGCCGCCGAGCGTTGGGCCGATAGTCGGGGCAACCAGCACGGCAACCCCGTAGACCGCGAAGGCAAGTGAGCGTCTTTTCTCCGGAAACGTGTCGGCGAGCATGGCCTGCTCGCTTGGCGCCATGCCGCCACCGCCGACCCTCAAAATAGGGTGCAGAAGTGCCGTAAGCGCGTCCTTATCCTCCGCCCTTGACCTGAAGGAGAAAGTTGCCAGCGCCCTAACGAGCAGCCTGCGGCTTAACCGGGGATGAACATCCACACGGCCGCTGCTCCCATTACCGCCGTCGCAATCCAGCCGAGGTTGACGAGCGGCCGGCTGGCTGTATACCAGTGTCACAGCGCCGGGAAACAACCGGTATTATAGGCTCGGAAACTATTCATGATGCGCAGCGGTAGCAGGAAGACTTGCCTCCATTGCGTGGTGTCATCACTCCCGCGAAGAAGAGGCTGAGTAGTTTCCGAGTCTGGCGAACGATGGGCCCGCATGCGCAAATCGTTACGATTTGGGCGCCGCAGATACAGACCGCCTTCGCCGCCGCAGGCCGTTTCGCTCCGGGGTCGGCATACCTCTTCCCGCTCCGCTTCTGACCCCGGAAGGAAGCCTGCCGATTGCCATATCCGGAGCGGTCTATCCTGGACGGCTTGTTCCCTTGACCGAACGGCCGGAAAAGGCTCTCGCAGCCATCGCAGGCTGGCGCCACGCCGCGGCGGTGTAAGGACGATGGGGTGCTAGTTCACATGAATGCGGTTTGCTTTGGAGGGCGGTCATGCCGTTTGTGGGCGATCCCTTTTCCGATGCGGCGGTGCTTGGCAAAACAACGAGGCAGAGGCTAACATGAGCGCATCCCCAAGCGAGACTATAAGTCTCTATGGCCGCATGGCGTCTCTGCTGAGGGGCAAAGTCTACCCCCCGGATGCGAGAAAAGCCGGCATCGCCATCTCGAACGAGATCGTGGCGCTCGCTCACGCGGACCGCGAAACCGTCTTCCGGCAGCTGAGATCGTCGAACGATGGGCTCGATGTAAGCGAAGCGGCGGCGCGGCTCAAGACCATCGGCCCCAATCTCATTGCGCAAGAAGAACGCTCCGGCATTTTTCGCGAACTCGCGGGCCGCGCCAAGAATCCCCTCAATGGCCTGCTTTTGAGCCTCGCTTTCGTCTCCTACTTGCTCGGAGATATTCGCGCTGCCGTTGTCATCGGGGTCATGGTCGTGCTTGCGATCGGAACAGCGTTCATTCAGGAGCACCGTTCGAACGAGGCGGCCGCGAAGCTTCGTGCCATGGTTAGAAATACCGCGAGCGTAAAGCGGCGGGGCGAGACCGGAAACGGAGAAGCGAGCCAAGTCGAGGGATTCACGGAAATTCCGAGCGGAAATCTTGTCCCTGGCGACATTGTTCACCTATCGGCGGGCGACATGATTCCGGGCGACCTGCTGCTGTTGGATGAGAAAGATCTGTTCCTAAATCAGGCGACGCTTACCGGTGAGGCGCTACCCGTCGAAAAGCATGCCGATCCTTCCGGAAGTAAAACGGCCGATCCGCTCGAATGCCAGAACCTGTGCTTCATGGGGGCCAGTGTCGTGAGCGGATATGCGACGGGCGTGATCGTACACACCGGCGCCAGAACCTATTTTGGCCAACTCGCCAGCTCCCTCGCCGGACCACGCGAACTCACAAGCTTCGACAAGGGCATCAACCGCTTTACCTGGCTGATGATACGCTTCATTCTGGTCATGGTTCCGGCCGTCTTTCTGATCAACGGCTTCACCAAGGGGGAGTGGCTCGAAGCCCTCCTCTTCGCGGTGGCGGTGGCGGTCGGATTGACGCCCGAAATGCTTCCCATGATCGTAACCGTGAACCTCGCCAAAGGCGCCATGGCCATGGCGAAGAAGCGGGTCATCGTCAAAAGGCTGCACGCGATCCAGAATTTCGGCGCGATGAATGTGCTTTGCACCGACAAAACCGGTACGCTCACTCAAGACCGCGTCATCCTGAAGCGGAACCTCGACATTCGCGGCAACGATTGCGAGCGGGTTTTGGAATTCGCCTATCTTAACAGCCACTATCAGTCAGGCTTGAAGAATCTGCTCGATCTGGCCGTCCTCGCACATGTGGAGCTTGGGCAAAATCTACACCTTCAGCATCGATACGAGAAAGCCGATGAGATGCCGTTCGACTTCGTGCGGCGGCGCCTATCCGTTGTTTTAAAGACCGAGGACGGCTCGCACACTCTCATATGCAAGGGTGCGGTCGAAGAGATCTTTTCAGTCAGCAGCCATTATGAACTCGATGGCAAACTTGGCAACTTGGATGCAAGTCACTTCGGCCAAGCCCAAAAAGAGATGCGGGACCTGAACGAGGACGGCTTCCGGGTCGTTGCTGTCGCCTACAAAAAGTTCACGCAACCGAAGGCCCGCTATTCCATTGAAGACGAAAGCGATCTGACGCTCCTCGGCTACATCGCCTTTCTCGACCCGCCGAAGGACAGCGCATCCGCCGCCATTGCCGCCCTCCATGCCTCCGGAGTGGCGGTGAAGATCCTCACGGGCGATAATGAAATCATAACGGCTAAAATCTGCCGGCAAGTGCACCTCGACCCCGGCCGTATCATGCTCGGCTCCGAGATCGAGAGAATGGACGATCCGGCGCTTGCGAAACTGGCGGACGCGACAACGGTCTTTGCCAAGCTTTCGCCCCCGCAAAAAGCTCGCGTCATCGCAGCCCTGCACGCAAACGGCCATGTGGTGGGCTATCTCGGCGACGGCATCAACGACACCCCGGCGCTAAGGGCCGCGGATGTTGGCATCTCGGTCGATACCGCTGTCGATATCGCAAGAGAGTCTGCCGACATCATCCTGCTCCAGAAAGATCTGATGGTCTTGCAGGACGGCGTCATCGAAGGCCGCCGGGTGTTCGGCAATATCACCAAATACATCAAAATGGGGGCGAGTTCGAATTTCGGGAATATGTTCAGCGTGCTAGGCGCGAGCATCTTTTTACCGTTTCTGCCCATGACGGCTATCCAGGTGCTGACCAATAACCTCCTCTACGATTTCTCGCAGACGGCGATCCCCACCGACAATGTCGATGAAGATTATCTATTAATCCCGCGAAAATGGGACATCGATAACATTTTCAAGTTTATGATCTTCATCGGGCCCATCAGCTCGATCTTCGATTACGTTACCTTCTTCGTCATGCTCTACGTTTTCAACGCCTGGGCGAACCCGTCTCTCTTTCAGACCGGCTGGTTCGTGGAATCGCTTTTGACGCAGACGTTGATCATCCACATCATCCGCACGGCGAAAATTCCCTTCATAGAGAGCCGGGCAAGCACGTCCCTGATCGCAACGACCATTATCGTTTGCGCCGCCGGCATCGCCTTGCCCTATACTTGGGTTGGCGAACAACTCGGCTTTGTGACGCTCCCACGGCCCTACTGGATCATCTTGGCGGCCACGCTGCTCAGCTACGCCGTCCTCACGCACCTCGTCAAAACGTGGTTCATCCGGCGATGGGGTATGTAGGCTATGAACGGGTCAGAATACTGGCGTCGAGTAGTTTCCGGCCCTGCCTTGCTCAGTGGTTGAGCGCGTAAGCCACCCGCGCTTAATCACCACCCGGTGGTTGGTGACGGCGATCTCTGTGGCGGCGCGCGTCATGGGGTATTACCTTATAAACTGCGGTGGGCCGGATCCGATGGACATAAGCAACTAGATGCTAAAGAAAAACACGGAATTAAAAAAATCCGGGAAAAAAATCCGGGGAAATGGAGGAAATAAATTCCAAGGCGGAAAAAACCGCAATGGAAAAGGCAAGATATGCCCGGCGCCCGCGCTCGCACGCTGCGCACGAGACGGCGTGCCGAGGTTTTTGCTGTCAGAACCAGAATTTCAAGCGGGCCGTTGTTTAATCCGGCAAATTTCCCGGAAATTGATTGACCGGCATCGCCGGCAGGAGCTGGCAAAAAACCGATTTGGCGGCGGTGCCAGGAATCAAGGACGGCTAAATAAAAACACCCCCGGTTACGGGTACCAAGGCAGGCGCTTAATTCGGCGCCGCTCCTTTTTAATTTCCGCGAGAATTATTTTGGCGAGGCCGGCCTCTTGCGAAACCACCGCCGAATAAGGCCGCTTGGCATCCACGCGGCTGGTGGCCCGGCTTTTCACGATCGTGGCGGAGGGAGCCTCCGCCAAAGCGGCCGAGTCGCGATCAACCTTCAGCACGGGCTTCGCGCGAGCTGACGAAAGAGAACGGTTCGCGGTTGCTCTCTATTATTCACGCCTATGTGCGGGCGCTCGATGCGGGGCGTAGGCGATGGGGTCGACGCCGCGGCGAGCCGTGGCGATTGCGACCGCCTCGCGCGCGGACGAGCGGGCCTTTCCCGGGGCCTTCCCTTTTGTCCAGCATGCGTGGGCCGTGCATGACGCTGATGACGCTATGGAATTTAACGGCGAATACGGCATTTCGGTCTCAGATTTCCTCTCCAAAGAATACCCCGAGGATGCAAAGATGAGTTTGCGTTGGCTTTTGACTTCCAAGCCTTCAGGATAAGCCATGAAGGTAGAGAAGCCCGCATTGCGGCCGAAGAGCGCCGCAAACAGCGCAAAGGCCAAGTCTAGATGACTTCGTCTGTCCAGACTTTGAAACTGACCAGCGTATTGGGTCCGAAGGTGTGGGTGATCGGCACATCGGCTGCATCGCGGCCGAGAGCGATCGGCACGCGGCCGATTCGCGGGATGTTATTGCGCGCATCAAAGGTGTACCACCGTCCGCCAAGATAGGCCTCGAACCAGCCGGCGAAATCCATCGGGCCATAGGGCGGCGGCATGCCGATGTCGCCAAGGTAGCCGGTGCAATAGCGCGCCGGAATATTCATGCAGCGGCAGAAGGCGACGGCGAGGTGCGCAAAGTCGCGGCAGACACCCTTGCCTTCGTTGAAGACTTCCCAGGCGCTCATAGTCGCGCGCGCATGCTCGTAGCCGAAGGCGATGTGGCGATGGACGAAATCGCAGATCGCCTGAACGCGTGCCCATCCCGGCGGCGAGTTTTCGAAGAGTTTCCAGGCCACCTCGGACAGGCGGTCGGTCTCGCAGTAGCGGCTGCCCAGGAGAAAAATTAGCGTCTCGGCCGGCAGATCCTCTACCGCGTGTTGAGCGGCCGAAGGGGCAACCACATCGGGCAGGCCGTTATCATAAATGACGCCATCGGCCGACAACCGCACCCGGCCGGCGGGGGCGACGATGCGGCTGCACCAATTGCCGAACAAGTCGCGATAGGGGAAGATTGGCACGGAAGGGCTCGTGGTCAGGTGATCGGGGATGATGACGTCGGACGCCCGGGTGAAATGGGTGCTTAGCGACATGATCATGGGGGTCGCCTGTGGAAAGTCGTAGATCAGCTCGTAGCCGACTTGAATCTTCATTTCTCTCGTCCAGATATTACGGACTGCCATCAAGCCCGTTAGCCAAACCGTGCGCGCGAGGAGGGTTGAGGGTGTTCCCGATTATATCTGGCGTTCCCGGCGTGATTCTCACCTCAACCTCCATGCCGAGATGGTCCGAGGGGAATCCGATGAAGGTGCCATGGAGCGGGATTGCGTCCTGCGGGTCCCGCACAACCGCGACGGTGACAAGCTCGACCTTGCCAGCTTTGCCGCTCGTGGGGTCGAAATCGATCCAGCCGGTGCCCGGCAGATAGATTTGCGCCCAGGCATGGGTCGAGCCGCGCGCCGAGCCGATCTCGGGCTCCCCGGGATAGTCGAGCGGGACAGCGAGATACCCAGATGCAAACCGCGCGGCGAGGCCGAGCGAGCGCGCTGCCTCAATCATCAGCATAGCGAAGTCGCGGCAACTGCCGTGGCCGAGCCGGAGCGTCTCCAACGGCTCCTGGATTCCCTTTGCTTCGCGCCGCCGGTAGCGGAAGCCATCATTGATACCCTGTGTGAGGCCGGTGAGAAGCTCAAAAGTGCCCATAGATCCGTTTGGGGGCAGGAATCCGCGAGCCCAGCGGCCAATCTCGTTCCCCGGATCGGGTTGGTGGCGTTCGATATAGAGGGCGAGGTCCGGCATCTCGCCGGGGCTATAGTCGAACGGAAAGGTTCTCGCGTACTCCTCGATCTCAAGACCGGCGACGTCCGGGGGCGAATGTTCGACGCACGCAACGCTCTCAAAAGACAGCTCTTTCGACCGGCCCGAAAACTCCGCGATCCCCAAATGATTGCCGAAGGCGTCCTGAACGAAGCGCAGGCACGTGGGCTCTGGGCTGATCTCGACACTCGCTTTGAGCACCCTTTGATCGGAGGAGTCGCGCGGGCGGAGCATCATCCTGTGCTCGCCGAAAGCGACCGGCTGCCGGTAGCGATAGGTCGTCATGTGCCGGATGGTCAGTGTCGGCATGTTATCTCCCATCCTATGCCCAACTTAATGCATGATTCGCGCCAAGCGGGCGCCTTCCGGCACGAGCGCGTTCTCTAACAATCGAAGCGGCTTCTTGCTATAATCTCGCGTGCCCCGCAGCTGAACCGCTCCATTGCTCATCGGGCCAGTTCTTCATTTCATCACCTCTCTCGTCCAGCCAACTTGATCTTGCAAGACGTGTCTGGTTCGCGCGCACCTTTTCCCGGTAGTGCTCGAGGGTGTTCGCCGCCGCGCTAAGCGCCGTGATGCCCAAGCCGCCATTCAAGGCCTTACCCTGGAGAGCCAAACTGGCTTCAATCTTTTCGCTGACCATTCTGTGCGCCTCTATTGTCGCGGCCGCACCACCGCCTGCCATCCTCACGGCACGAAGCCCGATAACCGAGGAAGCTTCGAATCCCAGTGTCCAGGTATCGACCCAGATTTGAAGCCACGAATTTCGCGCCGTGACTTTGACACCGGCGCTGGCTTCGCGAGCTCCGAAAACTACGAATCTCGCGAACGGGTCTTCACCTTTGCGATGATCAGCCCGCAGGAGGGCTTGGCCGCCGATTTGAGCATAGGACATTAAGAACTCCGTGAGTGTGATCGCGCCAGACTGTTGGCCGGGCGTCAAGAAGCTAAGGCTTGCAGGGCGGGTAAATCCAGCACGATGCCGCGAGCTGCGAATATACTGAAAGGGCACGGCAACGCCTGCTAGAACTGGGCCGCATCTGCCATTTCCTGGACCTCGCCCGCCCAACGCATTTCGGAGAAAGGCACTTCTGCAACGTTTGTTGCTCCATCGCTCTTTCTGGGAAGGAGTTCTGCAAGCCGCGCGAAGCCGCGGCACAGCCTTACGTTGTGCTCTCTTACCTCGCAGCCGCTAATTTTTGCTGCTTCCAGGACAGAAAGTCTTGTGCCAGCACTCAAAACCACAGCTTCCCTGTCCTCGTAGTCAAGTAGGAGAAGAGCGGATGGGAAGCTAAGCGGGCCTTCCGCGGGTTCATTCCCGATGCGGAAGGGACGTTTGAGTTTTTCATACGTCGCTTTCCGGGCTCTGAAATCTTTCCGCGTACACTCGCTGGCGATTAGAAAACTCCTTAGGATCGTTAGCGACTGAACCCTCAAGTCAGGCCGCCCTGACATTCGATCCCTCATCGTCATCACCCGGTGTAGCGTTTCTTCGACCTCTTGCTCCGCTTCGTACAAATCGTTTGTCATCAACTGCGCGAAAGCGCGCAGATTTGGAAGTTCCGTGAGCATCGCCTCAGAGAAACATGTTTGAACATGGACTTGCATTTGCTTCGCTTTCTCGACGTTCCGGCAGGCGCTACGCCCCGCTATCTAGAGCTTGACCGGTCTAACCCGGAAGCGAAGGCGAGTTTTGCCCGGGAGACGCGGGAGACGGTCCGGCATGCGTTCGGCCGGGATACAGGGGACGATATTAAAGAGACGTGGCGGGCACGGCTGTAGCCGTCCTGTTCTGACGCTTTGAAATTCACATCGACGGAAATCGGCTGGCCTCTATGCCACCTGCCAATGCTATCCAAGTTTTCTGAAATCTCCGCGAGCGTCGCCCCGCGTGGAACGCGGAAGAACACTGGACCGTCCGGGAACTCAATCAGCACGGTGTTTGCAATAAACCGCTCCTTTGAGATATTACGCATAAATGCCTCACATCGTTAACTTGAGGGCATCTTAAATACGAATTCTACAAAGTTACAGACTCGGAAACTGCTCACAGCGGAGGCTTCGCCGCTAAGATGGGTGCCCTTTCAGCCGGCCAAGTCGACGAGCCTGTGGTTGCGCCGCCGCCACATAAGCAGATTCCGAATTTGTCGTAAGCAAGCCTCGCGAGAACAAGCGCTTTTTTCAACAAAGGGCGAGGGGCGAAGAACGGCTGACAAGTTGGGCTGCTATGGGGTCATGAGCGCCGATTTTATGAGTAGATTCAACGAGTCCGCTCATCACCTGGTAGCCGAAGGAATTGCTTCTGTAACAGGCCCCTGGAAGTCAATCCCTCCCGGCCCAGCTTCATCCACGATGGCGCCGTGCTCGCGGCCGTCAACGCCGCGTGCCGCGCCGGTCCCGGCCAGGCTCGCCGTCGTGCGATGGGCTTTGAGATGAGTGGCGTCGATGATGAGACGCTCTTGCTTTCCCGATCGGCCTGCAAGGTTCGCAAAAATACGGTCGAAAACGCCCATCCGGCTCAAGCGGATAAGCCGGTTATATAGGGTCTTATGGGGCCCGTATTCCTTCGGTGCGTCGCGCCACCGAAGCCCGTTGCGGATTGCAAAAACGATCCCACTCGCAACGCGATGATCGTCAACGCGCGGCACGCCATGGGACTGCGGAAAGTAAGGCTTGATACGATCGAGCTGTTCGTCAGACAGCCAAAGCAAATCTGCCATGGCAGGCGGCTGGCGGCCGAGGCCGGGAGAACAAAAACCCTATGTTCCTTCCCCTCGATCCCAGAGGTCAATGCTTAGGCCCGGCGGTATAAGACTCCATGACGTTATCGCTTTCTGGCCCCAGTCCGTCCGCACCGGCGGGCGTGAATGATCCATGGCGAGCCAGTGGATGCCAAGCGGCTTTATCTTCCGCAGCCACGGGGCTGCATGGCGTTCCGCCAATCGCGGCCATGTGAGCCTTGGCCAGTTCAAGGTGATGAGCGCCATCGAGAACTCCCGCACGGCAGCGCCCGGCGGCCATATTGAGCGTTGTGAGAACCGCGCCTGCGGCCACACCGCTATCGCCTATAACAGCTGCATTATGGGCAAAATCCGTAATGGGGAGCTGGCGAGCCACTCCGTCCGAGCCGGCATGAGTTTCCGCCAGCCCGTCTCACCATTACGAAGCGCCCCTGAGCAGGGCGATCAGTTTGTCTGGCGGCCGGAAGACACCCCGCCGCAGATTCGGGGGAACGATGGCCTCGATCGCGTCGAGCTTCTCTGTGGGATCGGCGCGTATATAGACCTCGGTGGTTGTGAGATTGGCATGTCCAAGCCACAAGGACACCTTCCGGATGTCTTGCGTCGCCTGCAGAACGATCATCGCGCATGTGTGTCTCAGCACATGGGGCGAGACGCGTTTTTTCAGCAAGCTGGGGTGCTGCTGGGCAGCGGCTGCTACATGTTGCTTAAGCAGATAAGCAAATCCCCAGCGGGTTAGCGGTTCGCCCCGGACGTTGACAAACACCTCCGGTGCCGGGACCGTCCCGCGCACAGCGAGCCAAGCGCGCAGCGCCGTGGCGGTGGTCTTCCATAAGGGGAGCGTCCGTTCCCGCCGTCCCTTGCCGAGAACGTGAACGCTCATCGACTGCAGGTCCACATTCCGGGTCGGCAATCCTGTCAGCTCGGATACGCGCAGACCTGCGCAAACGGCCAGATGCAACATGGCTCGATCACGGACACCGTCACGCGTTGCCGGATCGGGGGTATCAAGCAGCGCTTGCAGCTCCTCCCGCGAGAGATAAGGGACCAGACGTGTGCGGGTTTTCTTGAAGGGGATCGCCAAAACGCGGCGGATTTGCTCCAAGGCTGCCGGTTGCCTGTATTCGAGGAAGTGGAAGAAGGACTTGATTGCGGCCAGCCGGACGTTACGGGTTTCCGGCGCGTTTTTGCGCGTGTCCTCGAGGTACTCCAGGAAGGCGCTGACCAGCCCCGAATCCAATTGTTCCAGCGTCAGCGACGATGGCGTGACCTTGAGCCTTTCCGCGGCGAACACGAAGAGCAGCTGGAAGCTGTAAGCATAGGAATCGCATGTGTGCTGACTGACGCCCCGCTGGCAGGCAAGCGTCTCATGGAGGAAGGCCTCGATGAGGGGTGCGACCGGTGTCATGATAGCGCCCCTCCGGACAGGAATGCTTCCCCGGCTGCGCCGATATCGCGCATGAGATCGGCGCTGGCTTCAAGATACCAGTAGGTGGTGTAGATGTTGATGTGGCCCATATAGGTCGCCAGCGCGACCATATGCTTGCCGCAGCGGGTTCGGCCCGGCGGGCTGCCCTGCAGCGCGCGCACTGCAAAAGTGTGCCGGAGGTCGTGTAGACGAGGGCGCCGCCCGCCCGGCGCTGGCCGGATATCAACCCTCCTCACCATCCTGTTGAAGGTATCTTTGACCGCCTGATACCGGAGCGGCCGGCCCTGGCCGCAAATGAACACCGGGTCGTCGCTTGAACGGGGCCGGCGCCGTTTAAGATAACGTTCTAAGCCCGCCGCCGCGGTGTCATGCAACGGCGTTAGGCGGGTTTTCTGGAATTTAGTCTCCCGGATCAGCAGCCCGTCACTCGTAATGTCGCTAACGGTCAGCTTCAACGCTTCGGAGATCCGCAACCCCGTGGCGGCGAGCAATGCGATCAAGGCCGCATAGGCCTGGGGTCTCAGCCCGCCCTTGGGACGAAGTTGAAGGGCGGCTTCGATGAGGCGGTTGACTTCGTCCGCCGAATAGATGTGCGGCGGGCGGCGTTTCTTGCGGGCGCCAAAGTGATTTGCGGGCGGCGCCTCGTGCCGGTCATCTTCGGCCCGGATGTAACGGGCGAAGCGGCAGACGGCTTTCAGCCGCGCGTCGCGTTGCGCCACCGATGGTCCGAGAGCCGCCCAGCCGATCGCCGTTTGCGTGTGGACATGCGTTTCCCCGCGCGCAGCGGCAAAGCGGGCAAAACTCTTCAGCAGGTATTCCACGCTCTGCATCGCAAATCCCGCGGCGCGGCGCAGGGAGAGGTAAGTCTCGACGGTCTTCAGCATGAGAGCGCCTCCGGCCAGGGCTGGGCAACTTGCTTCAGCAGGCCAGCGTCGGCTTTGGCATAGTATGCCGTCGTATCGACGCCCCGATGCCGGAGGACCAAGCCAATCTGCTCAAGAGGAACGCCATGACGCAGCATCTGGGTTGCCGCTGTATGCCGCAAAACGTGGGCACCTTTGAACGGCGTAACCACTCCAGCCCGCTTCATGGCGCGCTTCACCACCGAAGAGACGCCGTCGCCACCCCGGAATGGCCGGTAAGGGGCGATGTTCCGAAGGAACACGTGATCGCTCTTACCGGTGGAAGGCCGGTGTTGGAGGTAGGCGGCGATCGCGTCCCCGGCGTCTTGCGGAAGCGGAAGACGGACCTGATAGCGCGACTTTCCGCACACCTGCAGCGAGCCGGTCTCCCACTCGATATCGGCGAGGCGAAGCTGGGCCACGTCGCCAGCCCGAAGTCCGAGACGCACCAGCAGCAGGAGGATCGCGCGGTCGCGGCGGCGCCCCTGCAAATCGCCATCGCATGCTGCGATCAAGCTATCCACCTGCTCCGCCGTCAAATACCTCGGCAGTTCGGCCAGGCGCCAAGAGGCGAACGATGGCACAACTTTATCGAGATCTGCCTGGCATTTACCTTCGACAGCGAGATACCGCAAGAAGCCCCGCAGGCTGCTGATCAGCTTCTCAACGGAGCCTCTGCCGCATTGACCGGCGCGTTCCAGAAAATACCTGCGTACGCCCGTCGCATTCCAGCGGGCGGGATCATCCCCAAGGGCCGCCAGCAGACCGGCTGCGCCGCGAGCGTATTGTCTGATCGTAGGTTCGGCCGCGCCGCGGTGCTTGCACAACCACTGTTGGAAGCGGGCTACCAGCTCTGGCTCTACCCGCTCTGGCATCGCGGGGGCTGACTGGCAAACGCCGATTTCCAGGAGGAAGTCGCGGTAATGCTTGGCGCCGAAAAGCGTGTGGTGGTTACGCCGTCCCCCCTTTGACCGCGGACACCGGCAGGTTCGCAGATGCTCGCCGAAGGCCGGCAAGTCGATGCCGGCTAACGTTCCACCGTGCTCGTGCACGAAATGGCCGAGATGAGCTGCCGCCCGCAGATAGCGCACTGCAGTGGCGTGACGATAACCATTCCGCTCGAGCAAGGCGGCGAAACCGTCCAGGTACGGTCCGCTTGGCCCGCTCCGCAAGTGCTCAAGCATCTTTGGCGCTGAGAAATATGTCTCCAACATTTAGTCCCCGCTTGTAACCGGCCATCGGTGGCCAAGCCGAGCAAGGCGGAAGGACCTCGATTTTATGGGGACAAGAAATGCCGCGAGTCACAGGAAAAACACTGCATCGGGCCCTTCGTCACCACAACCCGGGGCCAGGTATTCTAGAATGCATTTCCGCATCGCGGTCCGGTTATTCTGGCTTCTGGGGCCTTTTCTCGTAGCAGAGGCGGCCGCTCGCTTAATTCACCTTCTCCTCCTGCCGCATTTTCATGCTAAGCCGCCGCACACCAGCGATGCCGGGCCATCCTGCGTTGGAAACGGGCTACCCGTAACCGGGGTGCTTTTATTTGGCCGGCAGCCGTCCTTAATTCCCGGTGCACCGCCGCCAAATCGGTTTTTTGCCAGCTCCTGCCGGCGATGCCGGTCAATCAATTTCCGGGAAATTTGCCGGATTAAACAACGGCCCGCTTGAAATTCTGGTTCTGACAGCAAAAACCTCGGCACGCCGTCTCGTGCGCAGCGTGCGAGCGCGGGCACCGGGCATATCTTGCCTTTTCCATTGCGGTTTTTTCCGCCTTGGAATTTATTTCCTCCATTTCCCCGGATTTTTTTCCCGGATTTTTTTAATTCGGTGTTTTTTCTTTAGTATCTAGTTGCTTATGTCCATCGGGTCCCCGCCCACCGCAGTTTATGCGGCGAGCCGTGGCGATTGCGACCGCCTCGCGCGCGGACGAGCGGCCCTTCGCCCCTGCGAACGCCAGCCGTTCCCGTTGCGCCTTCAACCGCCTAATGCTTAAAATCGTCTCTATTTACCTGTATTTACGGCTAAGGCTGGGCGGTGTGTTGTCCCTCCAAGAGCCGCCGCGCCCCACCCGTTATGCCAACCCGATTTGGCACCGAAAACTCGACGACACGCTCGCGTTTACGGACGCTCGCCGCGTCGAGGAGCATCTGGCCAGCCCAGCGGTATACGTTGTTATGGCGCACAACAGTCCGCATGGAGCGCATGCGCTCGCGTTTTTCGGCCTTGGACATCATGGCGGCGCGATAAATGCTTTCTCCGAGCTCCTCTATATCATAGGGGTTGACGATCAAGGCCTCGGTCAGCTCCCGCGACGCGCCGGCGAAGCTAGACAGGATCAGAACACCAAGCCCATCGTCGTGAGCTGCAACAAACTCTTTGGCAACGAGATTCATGCCATCGTGAAGGCTCGTCACCAGGCAAGAATCCGCTGCTCGTAACAGCTTGAAGACTTCGTCTTGATCATGATGGCGGATTACAAGTCTAATTGGTTTAAAATCTCCCACTCTATGTTTCGAATTGATAGTGTCTGCCAGTGCAATGACTTTTTTCTGCAGATCTTTGTAAGCCTGCAGTGTGGACCTGCTTGGCGCGGTAGCCTGAAGTAGGGCAAAGCGGCCTTTCCACTCGGGGTGGCGCGTGAGGAAGGCATCGACCGCCTGCAGGCGCTCCGGAATACCCTTTGTGTAATCAAGCCGTTCAACGCCCACCGAAAGATGGGTTTCTTCGGAAAGCCCGAGGTCGCGGCGCACCTGCTGTCGGCACATATCGATCGGCTTTTGGCGCGTCAGGGCCGCTGGAGCCGGTTCGATTGAAATCGGGTACGGCTTTACGAGCGTCTTGCTGCCGCCTTGCGTGACCGAAAAGTTTTCGTAATCGATCCTGCTCCCGGTGAACCGCTCCGCTGTCGCCATAAAATTCGTGCATTGCCATGGTGTGTGGAAACCAAGGATTGTGCTTGCCAGCAGACCCTGAAGAATCTCCGCTTTCCAAGGGCACACCCCGAAAGCCTCGGCGCTTGGCCAAGGGATATGCCAAAAAGTAATGATCGTTGCCTTTGGCAGCTTTTCGCGCACCATGTGAGGGACGAGCGCGAGATGATAATCTTGCACGAGTACGATAGGGTCTTCCTGCCTGGCTTCTTCGACGACGGCGTTGGCGAAGCGCTGGTTAACCGCGCGATAGTGGTTCCAATCCGGCTCCCGGAACGTAGGGCGCACGAAGGCGATGTGGCAAAGCGGCCATAAACCCTCATTGGCAAAGCCCAGATAGTACCCCTCCTGCTCCTCGGCGGTGAGCCATATCCGGCGTAGCGTATAGGCCGGCGAGTGCGGCGGCACGCTGAGACGTCCCCGATGGTCCGACGTTTCCCGATCGGCGGAGCCGCTTCCATGCGCGATCCAGGTTCCACCGCCGGCTCTCATAACGGGCTCCAACGCTGAAACAACGCCGCTCGCGGGGGTCTGAAGCGCTGTTTTTCCGTTTTCACGATTATGGATGTAGGGCTCGCGGTTTGAAACGACGATAGTCTGGCACCCAGGGAGTTGCCTGGTGAGAACGAGCTGCAGCGTGCCGGGTGACCAGTCGATCCTGGGCGCGCTTGGCCTCGCCGCAAGTTTGCTGTCTCGTGGTGGTGCTGGCCATGCGTTTTCGAATGGCGATGGTAACATCTTGGTCATTGGCTATCCGGGGGCGCCGCACCGCAAATCGATGGAGAGAGCCCCGCCCCGATGCCATTGGCAAATGTTGTGCAGCTTCTCTAAAACTCTTGCCAATGACTGTCCGCGCAGGACACGGAAGGACGCTGGGCCATCCTCTATCTGGATCGGTACCTCAGTAGCAATAAAACGTTCTCTTGAAATATTACGCATAATCATCGCCTCTTCTTTATCATGCTTTCATCTTAGGATAATGAGGGCACGGCCCATAGACTCGGAAAATACTCATTCGAGTTCTTAGAGAGCAGGCGCGTAAAACAGCGTACAAGTGAGCGAAGGTACGCCAAAGACTTATACCAGCCGCCAAAAGTCCGGGCCGCGATCACCTGGGCCCGTTCCTGCCCGACGGATTGGTTTCAGGCATCAGAAACCACAGCAGGAGCAGAGCCGCCAAGGCAACAGCTGCGATGCCGGCAAATCCCGCCGCGCGGCCAAGGCTCCCGGCCACAAGGCCTGAGAGTGTGGTGCTTAGCGAAGCGCCAACTCCAGAGATCGTCCCGACGAAGCCCTGCGCCAAGTTGAACCGGCCGGTGCGCCATGTGAGGTCGGCGACGGTCAGCGCCGTGAGCACGCCCAGCATCGTCCCGCTGACGCCGTCGAGCACCTGAGCGGCGATGAGAATCATTGGATCGGCGGTGCAGGCGAATACCAGCGCGCGGATTGGCAGGGCAGCGAATCCAATCAGCAGAAGCGGCCAGGCGCCCCCAAATGTTTGCCCGGCGTCCCACCCATGAGGCCATCAGCACTACGATTATCTGGGGGACCATGATCAATGCCGAGACGATGAGCGAAGAATAGGCTCCGTTGCCGTAGGCGAGCGCCTCGCCGGCGAGTGGCAGCATCGACGCATTGGCCATCTGGAACAAGAACACGCAGGCGGCGAATACGAGCAGGATGCGGTTTTTCCAAAGGCTCGGGCGCCCTATTACGAGCGATGCGCCCCGCCCCTGGCGGTCCGGTACGCCCGCGGCTACCGCGAACTGGATGTCTGAACTCCGGATGCGGCCAAGAGCGGCAAGTAGCGGCAGCACGAGTGCGGCGGCGGCGAAGAATATGGCACGATACGACAGGAAATAGCCGATGAGCCCCATTAGGCCGGCCGCGAGCACCCCTCCCGTCGAGGCGAAGCGCTGATTGCGCCCGAGCCGTTTGCCAAGCGCCGCGTGGCCGACCAAGCCAACGCTGATGGCAGCTACCGCTACCCCAAAGGAATCCGCCGGTAATCCCTTGGAGCACCAGAGCAGTCAACACGAGCGGGAAACTCGGCCAAAGCGCAATAATCAGTGCGCCGGCTGCGACCATAATGGCGCCTAGCGCGACCGCGGTCCGCTTCGAACGGACCCTGTCGAGTAATTCACCGCCGGGTAGCTGGCTCAGCAATCCTGCGAGCCCAGCCGCCGTCAGCACGAAGCCTATGTTCTGTTGGGTCCAATTTTGGCTGGCAAGGAACACGGCGACGTAAGGGCCGAAGCCGGATAATGCTCCTGCGAGGAACAGGTTTACCCCGTCGAGGCCGCGTAAGCTGGCAGCGGCCGGCGGCAGTTCAATTACATCCGTTAGGCCCGCGGGATCCGCAGCGATAACGCCCGTGCCCGAACCCCGGCTATTAATCACGCTGGCCCGCTAACCTTTTGGCATAACGAAGTGAATTGCGATCGCCGAGTGATCCACAAATGCCTAACTAAACAACGTGAAGCCCCGGGTAGCTCGCATACTTACCGTCCGCCGGGCGGCGCCGCGTATCGGCTTCCGCGTCTCTGCGGAATTTCGCCGGCTTGAGCAGCGAACGATAGACATCGATATAATCGTTTGCCATGCGCATGGCGGAGAAGCGCTGCACGAAGCGCTGACGCACTTTTTTCCGGTCGAGCGCAATCACGAGCGGTAGCGCCGCGATCGCCTCCTCGACGGTTTCGACGATGGCACCGGTTAAGCCGTCCTCGATGATTTCCGGCACCGAGCCGCGGCGGAACGCCAGGACCGGCGTGCCGCACGCCATGGCTTCGATCATGACAAGGCCGAACGGTTCCGGCCAATCGATGGGAACCAGCAATGCAAGAGCGCCGCTTAAGAACTGGGCTTTCTGCGCGTCGCCGATCTCACCGATAAATTCGACGGCGCCGTTATCGAGCAAGGGGTGAATTACGTCCCGGAAATACTCGGCATCGTTCTTGTCGACCTTCGCAGCGATCTTCAGCGGAAGCCCGGACTTGGCTGCAATCTCGATTGCGCGGTCGAGCCCCTTCTCTGGGGAAACACGGCCGAGAAAGGCGAGATAGGTTTGGTTTACCGCTGTCGGCTTTAACAGTTCGCTGGGCAGCCCGTGCGGTATGGTGCCAATCCAGTTAGCGTTGGGCAAGGGAAGACGCTGAGCGTTGGATATCGATACAAGCGGCGCATTGGGGAATGTTTTGAATACGGGCTGAAGCTCAGGAAGGTCCAGCCGTCCATGGAGCGTCGTGACAAACGGTGTCTGCTGCCTGGAAAAGACCGAGAACGGCTGATAATCCAGGTGGAAGTGAAGAAGGTCGAACTCGGATGCACGCCGCGCTACGAGTTCGAGCATCAGCGCATGCAGGGCAACCGGATCGCGGACATTGCCATCCAACCGCAACGCGCGCGGCCACATGGGCTCAAGCTTTGCAGCCGTGACAAAGTCTCCGCTTGCAAACAAAGTGACGTCGTGGCCCAGCTCGACCAGAGCTTCAGTGAGCCACGAAACCACACGCTCGGTGCCGCCATAGAGCTTTGGGGGCACAGCCTCCGCAAGCGGCGCGATTTGCGCGATTCGCATTCTCGTTCCCATGAAACTTCCCTCGGACTTGGCGTCGTTATCGCTCAGAAGGCCGATGCCACAGCACGTGGTAAAGGCATTTTCTAATATATTTTATATATGACCGACGGTATCCGCTTCTAAACTCGGAAACTACTCAGCGCCGGCTGGTAGCAGCGAAGAATTCCGGCATCATTATCCCTTAATCATTCTCCAAGACGTCTGCGCATTAGGCGGCTACAGGTTGCGGGCGGAAACACACGTGGAGCGGTAGGCCGCGGCGTAGGCCGTGCGGCTCGCCGCTTACGGCGAGCGTCATCGGCTCGCCTTCTTCTAGCGTCGCCTCGATGCGTTGTTTGTCCTGGCCGATCTTGATCTTGAGGCTGCGGCCGCGCCATTGAATGGCGAAGGCAAGACTACGCCAATTCGCAGGCAGCTTTGGATCGAGGGAGATGCCATCGCTCCGGAGGGACAGGCCGGCGAAACCCAGTATCGCAAGCATCCAGTTCCCGCCGAGGGCGGCAATGTGGACGCCGCCGTCAATTCTTGCATGGGTATCCGAAAGATCATTCGCGGCGCTCTGGCGAAAGTACCGAAGTGCCATTTCGGGAAGGCCAAGCCGGGCGGCGGTTAGTCCATGCATGGAAGGGCTTAACGAGCTGCCATGGCCGCAGCGGGGCTCGTAATATTGGAAGTTTTCAGCCCCGGTCTCTCCAGTGAACTCCTCCGGCAGAAGCGCCAGCAGCGCGACCACATCGGCCTGCTTGACAACCTGCGATTTCTGTATCCGCTCACGTCCGAGCACAACGTCCATAGGCACGGTACGGCCCGCATAGGCCATCAGATCGATCTTTTCGAGTTTGAAATAGCCTTCGAATTCTTCGAAAAGTCCGGTTTTTGGATCAAGACTGATCGCCATCGTCTCCGCAACGGTGCGCCACTGCTTCAGCTCGGCTTCGCCGAGGTCGAGGTGTGATGACAAGTGCGTCCAGTCCTCCGGCCAGCGCTCGCGCATCAATGCCGCGACGTGGAGCGCGCGCCGGATGTTCCAACGTGCCATCACATTGGTGTAGGCACTGTCGTCGATAGTCTCGTGATATTCGTCCGGCCCGATCACGCCACGGATATGGCGGCGGCCATCCGCCTCTAGCTCGGCGCGGCTGGACCAGAACCGGCCTGTTTCCAGAATGATCTCCGCCCCAGCTTCGCGGAGAAACCTTTCATCAGCGGTCGCTTGCCAGTACTGCCAAACCGCGAAGGCAATGTCCGCGCTGATGTGCTGCTCCTGCGTGCCGCATAGGATAGGAATAATTTGGCGATCCGGACCGATAACCTGCTCCGGCGCTGTCTCCGCGCCGGTATCGGCTGACTCCCAGGCATAGAGGGCGCCGCGCCAGCCCATCCGGGCCGCTTTCGCCCGCGCGCCGTCAAGGGTGTGAAAGCGGTACATGAGCAGCGCGCGTGCGGCTTCCGGCCATGTAAGGGTATAAAAGGGAAGCAGGAAGATCTCGGTATCCCAGAAAACATGCCCATGATAATCATCGCCGGTTAGCGCCCGGGCGCCGATCGATACGCGCTCGTCGGCGGGGTTGGCTGCGCTATTGAGGTGATAGATGGCGAACCGCAAGGCCTGCTGCGCCTCCGCATCGCCTTCGACCTGCACGTCGCTGCGGCGCCAGCGGATTGCCCAGGCCGCCTCATGCGCCGCGGCTACGCCGCGCCAGCCAATTCGGCTCGCAGCGCCAAGCATTTCGCGCGCGTGGGGGCCAGGATCGAACGCCTCGCTGTCGCTCCGCACAATGGCGACCGAACGCTCGAAACTTACGGTCTGTCCCGGGCGAGAGGTCCAGACCCAGGTGGATTTCAATTCTCCAAGCGCGTCTGCAGGGAGATCGTGGCCATCGAGCTGGAGCGACGATGCGGCCGCCATGGCGAGGCCCTTGCCCGAATGCAGGGTCCGCCATAAGCCGAGATCCTGATCGAGCTCTTTGGACGCAAGCCCGGTGTCTAGCCCCTCGAACGACGCTTCCAGTTTGATCTCGGCCTCCCCGTCCTCGATCTCCAATTGAATAAGTTGCATCCCGATTGCGCGTTCACTCATCGAAACGAAGCGCAACGTGCGCAGCCGCATGCTCACTTCCGGCGCCTTCAATAGGGTCCACTCGCTGAGCAGTGCGCCTCGTCCTAAATCGAGTGTCATGCGATGGGATGGCGCTGCGCCAGGGTGGTGCGCAAGTGGTCCGCTCGGTAAGAGGATACGGACCCTCAGCCAATCGGCCGCTGGAATAAGCTCTGGCGCCGTCTGGTCGCCGCCGTGCCTATCGAAAAGCCCGGCAACATAGGTGCGCGGCGGAACAATCCTGCGGTCTCCCCTGGTCGTCGACCGGCAGCCTCTCACGCCTAGGAAGCCGTTGCTAATCGCGAAGCGCGACTCGATGCTGCCCTCGCGAAGCGGATCGTAGCCATCCGCCGTAAGGATCCAAGCGGGGTCCACGGACCGCTTCAAAGCCTGTGCCATCGTCATTTTCGCGATCATGACACCCTCCTGGAGAGCCGTCCGGCGGCGAGCTCATCGATTGCGACTTCATCGAGGCTCGTCACCACCACATCCGCCCCGGCGCTCCACAGGACGGCCGCATCGCCCTTGCGGGCAACGCCGAGCGCGGTCATGCCGCCCGCACGAGCTGCCTCCATGCCGGCGGGTGCGTCCTCGGCGACAAAGCATGATGCCGGTTCCATCTTGAGTTCCTTGGCGGCGAGCAGGAAAATTGCGGGGTCGGGCTTGCCTCGCGGCAAATCGCGGCCGCAGACATTGACGCTGAAAGCGTCGAACAGGCTCACGCCGGAGGCGAGGCGGATCGCCTTCATCATGCCGTTGGCATTTTTCGAGGACGATGCAGCCGCCATTGGCCATCCGAGTTTCGTCACAGCCTCAACAAACCGCAGAGCATCGGGAAAGGCGGCGACGCACCCAGCTTCAATCAAATCCTCAAGCCTCTTCTGCTTTCGCTCGGCGTAGACGGCGGCTTGCCCAGCCGCGTTAGGCACACCTAGTGCCTGTAGCGCCGCCAGCGCTCCGGCGAGGCGCGGTTTACCCGCCACCTGGTCCTCATACATGCCGGAGGTAAAACGAGCCGGATCGGCATAACCTTTGAGCGCGTCGCGCCAGGCGCGCTCATGGGGGGAAGCGAGCAGGACGCCGTCAACGTCGAATATGGCCGCCGTCAGCTTCTGGTGACGGCCGGAGCTTTGTGTCATGGGTTCGGAGGCAGTCATGATGTTTGGGCCATGCCCGGGAGTAATGCCGGGGCTGCATTCCACAGCGCTATGACCTGCGTCTTGGGTTGGCTGGATTCGTGGCCGAGAATGCTGAGCGAGGCTGAGCGCAGAAAAAAATGTTGCCCTGCGATCGCCGTCAATCCGATCCATCGCGCGGCTAGGACGCATCCGAACTGCTGATGCGAGAAGAGCGCGACGTTGCCTTGCAGCCCTTGAAGTTGCGCGATGAGCCGGCTGGCGCGGCCGGAAACCTGTGCGGGCGTTTCACCGCCTGGGCAGCCGTCGCGGAACAAATTCCAGTCTGGCCGCTCCTTGCGAAGGTTCTGGGTAAGCTGCCCTTCGTAATCGCCACAGTCCCACTCGGAGAGATCTGGTTCAATCTCCGCCAAAGACCCAAGGCCCGCCAATTCGCAGGTTCGCCGCGCACGTTGGAGCGGACTCGTCAGGACGCGTGTAAATTCGATCTCCCGCAGCCATGGTTCAAGGCCGCGCGCCTCGTCTTCTCCATCCGCGGTCAACGGAATGTCCGTGCTGCCGGTGTGCTGGCCGGTGAGCGACCATGCGGTTTCGCCGTGCCGGATGAAGTAAAGCTGCAAAAGTTTTTGGTTGGCGATCACTTGTTTGCGCTCCATTTCGCACCTGGCCGCGCCAGACGTTTCACACCGTCGCTATTCGGCGGACGCCGTGATTGGGCGAGACTTGTTGTCAGGTTCAGCTGTTTCCATCGCCGCACTGTATTCGCCGCGGCGCGCGGCATTGTTGCACGCGGCCCGGTGATACAGAGCTTTCTGCGCCGCCGGCCGGTTGGCCTCGATACCGCCCCAGATCTCCAAGGCCGGGTGCTGGATCGCGCGCGCGAATGAAAATGAGAGGGCCCAGGGAACGCTTGCCTCGAACTTCGCGTTCATGGCGTTCAATCGGGCCGAGGCAAGTTCGCCACTTTGACCGCCTGAAAGAAATGCGATTCCAGGGACGGCGGCGGGCACGGCTCGCATGAGACAATCAACCGTGGCGTCCGCCACCTCGTCCACGGTCTCTTGAGTCGCGCAAGCCAATCCCGAAAGCACCATGTTGGGCTTCAGGATCATCCCTTCCAGCGTGGCGCGTTGTGCTTGAAGCTCGCGGAAAACAACGAGCAGGACTTCTTCGGTTACCGCGCGGCACGTCTCTAGCGTATGATCTCCCGCCATGAGCACTTCCGGCTCGACGACGGGGATAAGCCCGGCGTACTGGCAGTGCACGGCGTACTGGGCCAAGGCCCGCGCGTTGGCGTCGATGCAATCCCCGGTGGGAAGGCCCGGACCTATGGCGATCACGGCGCGCCATTTGGCGAAGCGCGCGCCCATTTGAAAATATTCCGTGAGGCGGCCGGGCAATCCGTCGAGGCCTTCGGTGAGTTTCTCACCCGGATGCCCGGCCATATTTTTTGTGCCTGTGTCCACTTTGATGCCTGGGATAATGCCTGCATCGGTGAGGACTTTGACAAAGAGCGTGCCGTCCTTCTTGCACTGACGGATTGTCTCATCGTAGAGAATCGTGCCGCTGATACACTCGCCAAGACCGGGTGTCGTCACAGTCAATTCGCGATAGGCGCGCCGGGCCTCCTCGGTCTCAGGGATTCCGGCTTTGGCGAAACGTTTGTTGCAGGTTGCATTGCTCTCGTCCATGGCGAGAAGGCCTTTGTCGCCCGCGACGAGGGCACGGGCGGTTTCGATAAGAGCTTGCGCATTCATTTGAGATCGCTCCACTTCCAGTTGCGGATTTCCGGCAAATCCTGGCCGTGCTTATCGATGTAACGCTTGTGCTCGATGAGCTTATCCTGGACCACCTGCTTCAGGTAGGCCCCCTTGCTCCCCAAGTGCGGCAGGCGATCCACCACGTCCTGCACCAGATGAAAGCGGTCTAGATCGTTTTGAACGCGCATGTCGAAGGCCGTGGTGATTGTGCCTTCTTCCTTGTAGCCCCGGACATGGAGATTTGGGTTGGTCCGCCGGTAGGTCAGGCGATGGACTAACCAAGGATATCCGTGGAAGGCGAAGATGATGTGCCTGTCTTTGGTGAAAAGGTAATCGTAATCCGTTTCGTTCAGCCCGTGGGGGTGTTCGCTGCTCGATTGCAGCTTCATGAGATCGACGACATTGACGACCCGGATTTTTAGATCGGGCAGATGCTGGCGAAGGATTGAGACCGCGGCCAAAATCTCCAGCGTAGGCGTGTCTCCGCAGCAGGCCATGACCACGTCGGGTTCGGCGTTCTGGTCGTTGCTGGCCCATTGCCAGATGCCGATGCCTTCCGTGCAATGCACGGCGGCGGCGTCCATGGTCAGCCATTGCGGCAGGGCGTGTTTGCCAGCCACCACCACGTTGACATAATGGCGGCTGCGCAGGCAGTGATCGAAGACCGACAACAGACAGTTGGCGTCGGGCGGAAGATAGACGCGGACGATATCGGCCTTCTTGTTGATGACGTGGTCGAGGAAGCCGGGATCCTGGTGCGTGAAGCCGTTGTGATCCTGCTGCCAGACGTGGGAGGCGAGCAGATAATTCAAGGATGCGATCTTGCGGCGCCAGGGCAGTTCCAGCGTCACCTTCAGCCATTTCGCATGCTGGCTGAACATCGAATCGACGATGCGGATGAAAGCCTCGTAGCTGTTGAACAGCCCATGCCGGCCGGTCAGCAGATATCCCTCCAGCCAGCCTTCGCACTGGTGCTCGCTGAGCATTGAGTCCAACACTCGTCCGGCGGGCGCCAAGAATTCATCGTTCTTTTCCGTACCAGCGTCCCACTGACGGTTGGTGGCCTCAAAAACCGCGCCCAAGAGATTGGAGAGCGTCTCGTCGGGACCGAAGACGCGGAAATTACGCTGATCCTGGTTCTGGATGGCCACATCGCGCAGAAACTTACCGAGCACAAGCGTATCCTGGGCATCAACGGCGCCTGGCGACGGCACGCTGACTGCGTGAACGCGAAAATCCGGCATGCGCAAATCGCGCAAGAGGATCCCGCCATTGGCGTGCGGGTTGGCGCCCATCCGCCTATCGCCTTTCGGCGCGAGCTCGGCCAATTCGGGTATCAGGCGGCCGTTTTCATCAAATAATTCCTCGGGTTTGTAGCTTTTCATCCAGCTTTCAAGCAGCGCCACATGCTCGGGATGCGCCGGATCGACGATGAGCGGCACCTGATGCGCCCGGAAGGTACCCTCGATCTGGAGGCCATCGACGGCTTTCGGTCCCGTCCAGCCTTTGGGGGACATCAGAACGATCATTGGCCAATGGGGCCTTGCAGCGTTATTTGCGTCGCGCGCATTCTTCTGGATACACCGGATGTCCTTGATGGCCTCCTCCACGGCGGCGGCCATGAGCTGATGCATCGTTTCCGGCTCGTCGCCTTCCACGAATATGGGCGCCCAGCCACAGCCTCGGAGAAACTGCTCCAGTTCCTCGTGCCCAATTCGGGCCAGGACAGTGGGGTTGCTGATCTTGTAGCCATTGAGGTGCAGGATCGGCAAAACGGCCCCGTCGGTTATCGGATCGAGAAACTTGTTGGACTGCCATGAGGTGGCCAAGGGGCCCGTTTCTGCTTCACCGTCGCCGATGACGCAGGCGACGATCAGATCGGGATTGTCGAACGCGGCGCCGAAGGCATGGCTAAGCGAGTACCCAAGCTCCCCGCCTTCGTGAATGGATCCGGGCGTCGTCGGCGCGACATGGCTGGAAATGCCTCCCGGAAACGAGAACTGCGTAAACAGCTTTTTCAGCCCCGCTTCGTCCTGGCTGATATTTGGATAAATCTCGCTGTAGCTGCCTTCGAGGTAAGTATTCGCCACCAAGGCTGGGCCGCCATGACCGGGACCGGCGACGTAGAACATGTTCAGATCATGCTTTTTGATGACCCGGTTCAAATGCACATAGATGAAGTTCTGGCCCGGCGTTGTGCCCCAGTGTCCGACCACCAGCGGCTTCACGTCGGTGAGCGTCAGCGGCTCCCGCAGGAGCGGGTTGTCGTAAAGATAAATCTGTCCCACAGACAGGTAATTGGCAGCCCGCCAGTAGGCGTTCATCCTATGCAATTCGTTTGAATCCAAGGGCTCTTGCTCTAATGACGCCCCGCTTGCCCGTTCCCGGTTCTGGGGCTTTAGTATCGACGTTGGTGTGTTCATGCTCTCTTGACCCATGTGCGCTATATCGGGGCGGGATGCGGAGCCGTCGAGTTAGCGCTGAGCGATCAGTGGCTTACACCCGAATATAGCCGATAGGTTTTGCCTTCGGTAGCCTCGGAATCTACTCATAGCGGAGAGCGTTCGCCGCGTTATAGGGCGAGAGCCATTACTCTCGCGGCAATCGCACGGTCTCCGCCTGCTCCGCGTTCACCTCATGCAATGACCACTCACGATGGACCGTTGCTCAGAAGGCGTAAAGTTTCACGATGCTGGCGCCCATAAGCGATGCGAGGAGCCATAAACGATGTTTGAGCTTATCGAGGATCTGCCCCCGGACGTCCTGGGCATCGAGGCTATCGGAAAGGTTACGCATGAGGATTATAAGAACATCCTCATTCCCAAGGCAGAAGCCATGATCGCCAAGGGTCCAGTTAAGCTGCTGTATGTCGCTGGCGAGGACTTCGAGGGCTACGAGCTCGAGGCGCTCTGGGACGATAGCGCCTTCGGCGTGAAGCACTGGCATGATTTTACCCGCATCACCGTGGTCGCAGATCAGGCATGGCTGCGCACCGCCGTAAGCCTGTTCAGCCCCTTTTTCCCCTGTGAAGTTCGGCTTTTCAGGCTTCAAGATCTAGCTGGAGCAAGAGCCTGGATTGCAGCTGCGCAAACGGCGAACTCATAATGGCGGGAGAGCAACGCGAGGATAGTAAGCCAAGTGATTGCCGCCGCTCGCACCGATTTTTGTAGTGCAGTAGGCGGAGAGATCGGTTCAATAAGAGGGCGGCAGGCAGGGGACATACGGGTGCTCGTGTTCGCTTACACGGTGATGCCTGACTTTCCGGTTTGTATCTCGCAAACAGCCATGGTCATGCGGCTCGATTACCCCAACCACCGAGTCTCTTCTTGTGCAGGTTTCTCGGACGCCTGCATGACCGAACCATCTGCGCGCGCGACCGGAGGCGTCCGAGAAGCGCCAAGGCACGAAATCGCGGAGTATGGGGCACGGCGGCTCGGCGCGGCCTATGGGGATTCAGCCGCAGCGTGGCGGGTAGGATAGGCCGTAATTTCGCAGAAAACCGGTTAGCCTGAGGTTTTCATGAGGAGATCTGACGAGCGGCTGCTTGTAAAGGCGCACCAGTAAATGTCCCGGCACCGCGACCCGGCAATACTTTCCACCATTGCAGCGAGTGCAACGGTGGCAGCAAAAGCTGCAAGGAAAATCAGCATTACCGATGGGTTCTGGAGCCAGCCTGATCATGAGGTATCGCGTCTGATGATAACAGCCGCTGGGGCGGCACGGTATCTGGGGCTTGGGCCGCTGCCGCGGGCGAAGATCTCAACAACCCTCATAGGTCCGCCACACCAGGGGCATGGCCGTTCGAGTTTAAAAGGCTCTGTGGCATCGGCAGGCGGTGTGTCTTGTGTGGCCGGAGCGGCTGCTGGCATCTGCGCAGCTTTCCTTCTGAGCGTCCAAATAAAAACACCCCCGGTTACGGGTGGCCCATTTCCAAGGCAGGCGCTTAATTCGGCGCCCTGCCAACGATTTTTGCGCTTTCGCCCTCGAGAGTTGCAGATGGAAGCCATTATGTAGAAGGTAGGTAAGGCCAATTAAAACAACCCTACTAACTAGGAGCATGAGCTATGTCCAATGAGCCGTTCTTTGATACAATGCGCGAGTTCCGTTACAAAGCTCTGGAAGACAAAGGAGATGCAGGCTTTGCTATCGCCTATGCGCTAATGGAATGCGCAAGGGCGCTTGATGCTCTTGGATTTAACATGCCGGGAGATAGCGCCGTAGCTGAGCCTTCTACTAAGCCAGATAACGCCGATTGAAGTAACGTTTTGCTATACCCGGCGGGCGGGTCTTGTCGCGCAACAGCCCATCCACGCTATCCCGCATGAAGCGCTCCTGCCAGCGCCAGACGCAAGTCTTGGACTTACCCGTCGCGGCCATGATGGCTGGACTTGTCTTATACAAATCGGTGAACGCGAGGGCGGCGTCCAAGCCGCACGCCAGTTCGGGATGCTGGCCTGCCCCGTATGGTGATGCCAGTTTTGAAGTTAGAAGCCAGCCATATGAAGCTATGAAGCCAGCGATTGGCTCGATAAAAACTCCTACCCCGGCCATGGCTTGGCACTGAGTAGTTGGTCCGCTTCTGAGGGCGCAGCGGCTGACATATGCTCGCTATGGGACTTTCTCTTATCGACCCTTCTCGGGCAAACGCAGGAATGCGGCACGAAAGCCTGTGACAAATCTATCTAATTGAGGGCCGAGATTTTGGCATCAGCGAGACCGCTCCTCTTCCGGTAGCCGAAAGAATTGTTGCAAGCGCGAGAAATGGTCAAATGGGCCAATTCCGGACTCACGGCCATCGCCCCGTGATGAAGATAAGTTCAAGAAACGAGCGATCTGGTTTTCGCTTTTCCGGGCTGCGCCCAACGCTAGTCATGATGCTTAATCCATGATCTGGCAGGGGGGCTCGCCGCGCCAGGGGTGTGGTCTGTCATTGGCACTCAAAAAAATGGGCAGAGCTGGATCGTTGCGACCCCACCGTCTCAAGTCTTAAGTCATCATCTTCGTACAAGGCCAATTACGAAGAGTAAGATGACTGCCCCAATCGTGGAAACGACGATTGCCCTAATAAGCGGATCGGCGATAGGGATAGAAACGCCAAGACGGGGGAACAAATAACCCGCCACAACCGCCCCGAGAATGCCGATAATAATGTTACCGATAAGCCCAAATCCGCCGCCTTCCATCACAAGACCGGCAAGAAAACCGGCAACCGCGCCGATAACAAGCCAGATTATGATGCTTTGTGGTTCCATAGGACACCTCCCGATCGCATTTTAGTTCGCGATGGTATTATGCGTGACTAGCGCCAATCGTGAAAGGTTCGGAAACTACTTATGAGCCCGAAACAGCCGCAGAAGCGCCGCTCAATTTCCGATAAGCACGACGCGGATCGAGCCGGTGATAGACCCCCGGTGTATAGGGGTAGCCCTCGCTTGATTGGAAGGTTGAATTCTGTGTTGACGGAAAGCTGCTGGACGCGGCCGGTTGAGGCCTTAGCCGCGGCCTAGGTAGATTCCGGTCGCCAAGCGAAATCCGACTAACACTACTAGGTGATTTTGCGTCTACAGATCGGCAAACCACAGGATCTCATTGCACTGCTAATGGCCGTTCCGTAGTCCCGAGCGGAAACGGAATATCCGCTAACGGCTGGTAGCCGCGCAGTAGGTAAATTCCAACTCTTTCGCAGCCAAGCAAAATCCAATTAACATCATCGGTGGGTGGTACGTCCGTAGGACCCTGTGCGCGTGCCACTTATCTCACCATGCGGTCAACAAAGCCATGACACACGAGCTCACGATCGACCAAGCGAATGCCGCGACGCTGCCTCAGACGGGAGCTTTGCGCGAGATCGTCATTTACGGACACTCCACCCTTTTCTTCTGGTGGCCCGCTTGGGCGGTGGGCTTCGTGATCGCTATTTTAAACGCCGGGCAGGAAAAGTTTCTAGCTACGGCTCCGGGAAGCCAGCCAAGTTCCGCGCTTGGTCTTACTTACCTGGCGGTGCTTTTACTCTTAATTGTTTTCACAAATGTCCGGCTGCGCGGCATCAACTCGGTCGTAGCGTTACTCGCTGTTGCCTTTATTGCGGTCGTGCTCGCCTGGTTCGGCTGGTGGGACGAGATCGCCAAACTAATCCCGTATCTTTCCGTGCATATGAACACCGGCTTCTATATTGTGTTCTCGACGGCTCTATTGATCGTTTGGCTTCTTATGTTCTTCGTCTTCGATCGTCTAACCTACTGGCGGATAAGGCCAGCGCAGATGACCGAAGAGCACTTTATCGGCGGCGGCGCAGAGAGCTTTGACACCAATGGGTTGCGCTTTCAGAAGCTTAGCTCGGATTTTTTCCGGTCGACCCTTGGTTTCGGCGCCAGTGACCTCCGTGCCACGGTAAGCGGTAGCGGCGCGGCAGCCATCGAAATTTCTAACGTCATCTTCGTCAACCGCAAAGTTCACGCTATCGAAAGGTTGATTTCCGTGAAGCCGGAAAGCACTTCCCCGGAAAGCACTTCCGAAGACGCTTCTTGAAAGGCCAGCGACACGGGCCAAGGTGAGAATAAGGGATTGGTCATCGCCGAAATTAAAAGACCGGAGTGGCGCGGCCGTGAAATCACCTCGGACCGGCGTTACCCGAACGTCAGTTTGGCGATGATGCAGTGCCGCAACTGGCCAGACGCATTAGCGACGCGTGTTCACATCGAAGCATTGCATCGCTCCGAAGCGCTTGCGCCGCATGTAGATCGTTTGCTCGCTGATGCCGTGCCTCTTGGCGACAGTGGCGACCGGCTCGCGATCCGCCTCCCGCAGCATCGCCACCATTTGCTCGTCCGTGAACCTGCTCTTCCGCATCGACCCCTCCGATTCGGAGGGCAGTCTCTCAATTAATGGCTGGTCCGAAAAGCCGCGGGCAGGTCAGCTGAACCGCAGCCCTCACAGGACGCTTACGATCAAGCTGGCTTTAACTTTTCGTAACCCCGAGAATCTGTGCAAGCTTCGCAAGACGCGCCGAACAAGGCGCCAAGCTTACCGCAACGGAGAGCCCAAAATGACCACCGCCTTGCAAATCCTCGTCGTTGTGGCACTTATCGGCATTATTGCCGGGTTGGCTGTTACTCGCTACGGGCGTGGCTGGTTTGGGACACGCGCCAGCGACCTCACGGCGGCCCTGGTCGGCATCGCGGGAGCCTTTCTTGGCTTTCATGTTGGCGTTGTGGCGGGCCTCACTCCTGTGCCGGTCACAGACTATCTCGTCGCAATCGTGGGAGCGTTGGTCACCCTTTGGGCGTGGCGGAATCGCTAACGGCTTGAGCGATCCAAAGTCGTCTCAGGATCGTTTCACCCGCAACCACTCCTCCCACCGCGTGGCCGATGCCGTCGGCTTCCGCTCCCGAAGCATGTGCCGCTCCTTGTCCAGACGGACAGCCACGGCCACGGGTGCCGTTTTGACACGCAGGTCCACCATCGCGGAGAGGGGCACGGACACCTGACGATCCACCGCGAGGGCCGCGTCGCGGAACTGCCGTTGACCGGATCGCATCATCACCTGGATGCGGATTTGGTTCGCGACGTCTGCGAAAAGCTGGGGCTGAACGCGGAGGATCTCCTGAAGGGCCGCGGCTAGCCCGTTGCGAATCGTGAGGATGAATTCCGGCTGCCTGCAAGGCGCCTGCAATCTGGCGTACCGCCAAGCCAACCGGCGGTTTTCGCGATAAAGTCATGCACGAGCTGATGCTTAAAGCGCGCCTTCGCTGGAAGCAAAGGCGCGCTCCGAAAGCAAATTCTAAGCCGCCTTTTTAAAGGCCTCGAGCGCCTTTTGGCTCGCCTTGTCGAAGGCGGTCCGGCTCTCCTCAAGGGCCGTTTTCAAGGCTGCCCAGGATTGCTCCCCGGCCTTCTGTCTCGTTTCCAGCTTCGATTTTGCGGTGTCTGCTTCTGTCTTCAAATGACCGAGGGCTGCATTGAGGTCTTGCTTCATGCCTGCGGCAAAGGCGTTGATCCTTCCATGCAGCGCGTCGATCGTCTCCTGCCAGGCTTTGCGTTGCGCTTCTGCACGGGCCTTGAAAGTCGCCTGCTGCTGCTCGGCATTCTGCCGGGCTTCGCTCATATATTTTTGGACGATGGTTTCGAAGGAGGTCCAATTGGCATCCATAGCGGTCTTAGCTTTTGCCCAGGCGGCCTCACCAGCGAAAGCGTGTCTGTTGAGCTACCGCGAACGAACGCTCGGGCCCAGTCCCTCAAACGGCCGGAAGGGTCTGGGTATTGCTGCATCGCTAATGCGCCGAGGTCGGTCGATTCATCGCTCGAATATTGGAAGGGATAGACGATGGCGGAGGCAGCGATGTCGAAGACAGGCCAAGCGGAGGCGTTGAGCTGGAGTTCCACTACACTGTCGATCACGAGAGTGCTGGCTATGCTTTGAAAGGTGGCGGTCGCGACGGCATTGCCGAAAACATCCTGTGCCCAGGTTATCGTGGCGGCAGGGGCCAACGTAACGTCGCTGGAAATGAGGCGAAGATCACGGCTTTCACGCGGGCGAAGCATCAGACGGTGTGGCCCAAGGCTCACCGGCTGCCGGTAGCTATAGGCTGTCCTGTGATGGATCTTGAGCATCATTAGACAGAAAGCTCCAAGGTGCTTCGTTCTCCGGGCCACCCGTAAGGCCAAGGCTTACATAGTTCAACTGTATTTTCTCTTCCCAGGGGCGACGAGAACCCGTGAATGACGCGAGGACCAGTCGCAACGTTAAGGATGGCTTCTGCGAAGGCCGAAGATGGTCCGGAAGCTGAGATGGTTTCGATGCTAGCCATCTGTCGAAGGCCGTAAGGCGACATCCCTCGCGCATCGCGGCCAGCCTCTCACCGCATATTGGCTTCAATAAATGCCTGCTCCGGCCGGCCCACATTGCACGCCGGCCGGCGACACGAGGGCGAACGGCTGTGCCTTTTTTGTTCAGAAGTGACTGACCAACTCAAAAGGCGCGAGCAGGTCATTTGAATCGGAATAGAGGGATTGATAATACCAGGAAATCTGCGCTTTAAGTGAAACAAAAAGTGCAAGTCTGTGTATATAAAAAAATAAAAATCGCCTCGCGTTGTAATTATTCTAATCAATCATCATCTCATATTCTTGAGGAGAAAATAAATGCAACATGATTCAGTGCGGGAAACCGATAAAACAGCAGAAAACAGGAAGATTATTGTGAATGAGCTCCGTTCCAAATGGGGGAAATTTTCTGTGAAAGAGCTAACCGCCCTCACGGGCAAGGATGCTCTGGTGTCCCAGCTGCAAACTAGATACGGTCTAAGTGAGGAGCGGGCTATCGGGCAAGTCGACGAACTCCTAAAGGGCCGCCCATTCTAAGGCCAGTTTCGCGACGGGAATTGGCGACGGGCTTAATCACCCAAGCGATAGCGGCTGCGGGTGTCTCTAGAGAGTACGATCATTGCCATGGCAGGGCCATTCAAAGAATGCATCCCGTGACGAGGGCGATGGCCCGAGCGCGATCCTCCCGGTAATTTTCTCTTGCCTCAGGCACGGACATGCCGCGGGAGCGGATGAGATACAGGACAAGGTTGCGGATGGCGGCAAGTGCGCGTGCTCCTGAGCGGACGCGGCAGCGATCCTCGTTGAACGATACATCGCGCACGTAGTGGAGCCGGTTTTCTATGGCCCAATGTGTGCGGGACAGGTCCAGCAAGCGTTCGGGACCGGCCTCGGCGGCGGTCAGGCTGGTGACGATATAGGCGGTCTCCGTGCTGACTTTTCCGCTTATCTCGCGGATGCGTTCGACGCGCGCAACCTGGGCGGAGCCAGGCCATTCGAGATGGGGGACGACCTCGGCGCTAACCGCGATTTTGCGTATTTCCAGGCGGCCATGCCCTTTCTCAACTGTTTCTGCCGTCTTCAAATCAGGCGGCAGAACGGCGGGGCCGGAGGGGGGAAAGGTCGCCGAAGCTTTCGGCGATACTGGCTTTCAGTTCTGGCTGATTGTCCTTAACAACAAACAGATAATCGCCTTTGCCATCATCGATGGCCTGGCAGATTTCGCGCTGGCAGAACATCGCATCGCCGGTGATCACCGCCCCCTCCAGCGGTAAGTCCTTCAAGAACGCCAGCGCGGCGGTGATTTCGTTCTGGCCGGGCTCCACCACAATATCGCCGATGACCGCGGACAGCGCGGTGGCGAAAGCGGAGAGGACATGCAGCGCCTTGGCGTCGAGCCGGCGGCTGCCTTTCAGCGTCTTGCCGTCAATGGCAATATGTCCCGGCACGGTACCGCCACCGGCGAACCCGCCAAGAGCCATGGCCAAGGCATTGCCGTCAAGCGATTGAAAAACATAGTGATAAGTGGCATGACACGGCGCACGCTCAATGCCGAACAGCGCTAGCGCCTCCGGTTTCAGCCGCCGCCCCCAGCGGAAAATAGCGCGCAGATCGTTGGCCCCAGCAAGCATCGCTGCAACCGCGATGGCAAGGATCGCCTGCAACGGAAACTGCCGTCCTTTGCGGCCCCGCCGGTCCGCGATTGAGCCAAGAACATCCCAAAGCGTTCGTACCATAAAGCCACCTCCAGTGTTGGTGGCTTTGCCAAAGAATCTGATTTGCCCGCCTTGTCACCCAGGATGGGGTGCGGTTCTTTAAATCACCCTGTTGCCATGGGCGCTTATCTGGCCACTGTCGCGGACTCATGCGGGCGCGACAAATGGCCTTGCATAACGACACGATCGTATTGTTCTATGGCGCTCTTAATGCGGTAATGCGGCTCAATCTGATAGTCGGATGACGGCATCAGGTGGCGAATCTCATATTCTCCCGCGACAGCGCCGCGCGTGGCTGGTGTAAAATAGACAGTTTGTCCGACTGCGAATTTGTGTGTCAAGAGTACGTCCTTCGCGTTAGGGGGTAACGGTGTGCTGCGAGGCGGCATCTGTGGTTTGCAAGCCGAGCGGATGAAATTCGCCTGACCGCACCCGAAATCGGCAGGACGCCACGCAGATCCGCATTGCCTCTCTAAGCATTGGTATCTCGAAGAAGTTCAGAGGCGATCTGATCGCACGCCAGATCGTCAAGTTTCTGCGCCAGCATTTCCGTTTGAATTAAACTGATCTGGTATTTCAAATTGTCATGAGAGTATTTCTGACCCACCATAACTTGGGTTCTGAAAGCCAAAGCATGCAACTTGTTGCGACTTAAATCGCTGGGTATTTGCCAATGCTGACGGAAGATCGCTTCCACTTTATCGATGTCTGGGGCCATTTTTCTTGCTCCAATCATCCTGAATAACCTGTCACAGAAGAAAAGTAGAAACCAATTGCGAAGAGCCTTTCTTAGGCTGTCCGGTGAAAACCTAATCCGCGAGCATGATCAGCGCGGCCTTGCGCTCTCCGGGCTTCAATTTCAGAAATCGCGCACGGGGCAGTCTTGATGTCCCGCTCGACACCGCTGGATGCGCCAGGCCGCAGATGAAAACCAAAGCTTTCGCCAAGCGCCCCATGGCTGCGCCGTCAATTGTTGTCTCGTCCATTCAAGACCTCCCCGAAGCATCGTCGCCGCCTTTGAGATGAGCAATCGGCAAAAGAACCGTGCGACCGGCAAACCGGACGCAGGGTTCTGAAGCATAGGCCCTCAGCTCCATCCACGGTCAAAGAGGGATGTGAACAGCGCCACTCTTAGACGGCGCGCAGATTCTCGGCGGCAAACTTGCCGTTCCTGCGATCCTCTACGATGTCGAAGGAAACCTTCTGACCCTCGTTTAGGCCGTTCAATCCTGCGCGTTCGACTGCGCTGATATGAACGAAGACATCTTTGTCGCCGGTCTCCGGCTGAATGAAGCCAAAACCTTTTTGGCCGTTAAACCACTTTACAGTTCCCGTGTTCATGGGAGCTTTTCCTTTTGGTACGTGTGTATTTGAGCCGCACTATAGCGCGGCTGGCATATTCGAGATTTTTGAGAGGAGGTCGTCAGTCAGGCGCGCTATTCGCGGCGAGGCCAAGTCGTTCGGCCGAAACTCGAAGACTTATACATGGTAGTCGTGCCTTTGTCCCGCAAGGGGAGACCGCGCGCTCCTAAGGGCTCCAACAAATAAAAGGTACACCCGAGTTACTTCGATCCGCGAAAACATACGCATTCAAAGCGGCTCGTCGAGGCCCAACAAAACCATCGTCTCATGTGAACGTTCAACCCGATAGATTTGAGCAATATTGCGAGAGCTATGACAAAGACCGCAATTGGCAATTCCTTGCATGATGCGAAATTCGACACGGGGCTCGATAGGGGCGACGACGACGAATGAGCGTGAAAAGCCGGCTCTCTAATTTCCGCGCCCAGTAAAGAGTTCTGCTCCGGGTCTTGGCCGCGTGAAAACGCGAGGGACGAGTTTAAGATGGCTCACGCCGGAGGCGGCTGACACCGGCATGACAGTTTTGAGCACATTTTTGTTTTTCCTGGCCTTGGGCAAGCCTAAGGCGTTTTCCGCGCGTTTCGGTCCCTTTACCCGCTAAATTGGGCCGCAGCGGCAGCAGCTACGCCCCGATCGCCGCCATCAGCGGCTTGATGCCGATGATGTTCATCACCCGTGTCAGATTATAGGCAAGCACGCTGAGCGCCATCTCGGTCGCGACCTTCGGCAGCGTCTTCATGAGGAAGTGCGTTGCTCCCATCCTCGCCTTGAGCGTGCCGAAGGGATGCTCGACGGTCTCGCGCCGGACGCGCATGGCCTTTGGATTTTCATCGAGCCTCTTCTGCACGGCCTCAAGCACATGCTCGTGTTCCCAGCGCGTGACCCGGCGCTGCACCCCTGACGTACAGCGCTGTTTGATCGGGCAGTTCCGGCAGGCATTCGTCCAGTAGCGGCGCAGCGTCAAGCCGTCCTCTTCGTTGGTGTAGTAGTATTTCAGCCGCTCGCCTGCTGGGCAGCGGTAGACGTCTTCCTCTGGGAGATAGACGAAGCCCTGCTTGCCGAAGCGGCCCTTCGACTTCGCGCCGGACGTCATCGGCTTTGGCAGCGTCACCGCGATACCAGCCTGCTCGCACGCCAGGATCTCCTCGCCGTGATAGTAGCCGCGATCCGCAACCGCTTCGAGCTCGTCCACTTCCAGCACCGCCTTCGCCTGCTTGGCCATGTTGGCGAGTTGCGAACGGTCGGAGCCGGTGTTGGTTACCTCATGCGTCACGATGAGATGGTTCTCGGTGTCGACGGCGACCTGCACGTTGTACCCGACGACACCAGAGCCGCGCCCGCTCGTCGCCATCGAGCGGCTATCGGGATCGGTGAGCGAGATCTGCTGATCCGGTGCGGCCAGCATCCGCTTTTCCAAGGCCGCGAGCTTTTCCATCTCCTCGTTGAGTTTTGCTAGCTTCTCCTTGAGGTGTGCGGTCTTGGCCGCCAGCGCCTCCGAGGGCTCTTGCAGATCGGCGGTATCGAGCTGGCCGAGATACCGCGCCACGCTCGCCTCGAGCTGCTTGCGGCGGCGTTCCACTTTGTTGCGCGTGAAGTTCTTGTCGCGGTTGTTCACGGCTTTGAACTTGCTGCCATCGATGGCGACGCTGGCTCTCGCGAGCAGCCCCATCTTGCGGCAGAGTTCGACAAAGCGCGCGCAAACTTTGCGGATGGCGGCCCCATTATCTTTCCGGAAGTCAGCGATCACCTTGTCATCGGGAACGATCCGGCCCAAAAGCCAAATCACTTCAAGATTGCGCCCTGCCTCGCGTTCAAGCCGCCGGCTCGACTGCACCCGGTTCAGGTAGCCATAGATGTAAAGCTTTAGGAGCACCGCTGGATGGTGGCCTGGACGCCCCGTCGCCGCTGGCTCGACGCCCTCGAAGCCGAGTTCGCCGAGATCGAGCGCGTCCACAAACGCATCGATGACCCGGACAGGGTTGTTCTCGTCGATCCAGTCATCGAGACATTCGGGCAGCAACGTCGATTGCCCGCGATCCGCCCCTGCAACAAAGCGCTTCATCGGTTCCCCCCCCAAATCACCGGAGGAATCATAGCTGACTCGATGTTTTCACGCAGCCAGGGTCATTAGCGTCGATTTTGCGATCAATTTCAATGCTTCCGCTCATCCCCAAAAAGCCGAAGGGATTTTGGCGGGTGCGAAAAAAGCGGTCCAGATGGGTGCAACGAGCCTGCCTGGAACAGCTTAGGCACGCCATGGGCTACCCGCGCGAATCGAGCCATACACTTCTTGCTCGGTCCTTTCTCACGAAGCTGCCCCCGGCTGCATCCCTGTCCAGCAAGAAGATCCGATGGCTACAAAGAAGTCCAATCTTCCAAGCGACTACCTTGTCTTTCTGGGCGGGATCAAAGAGCGCATCGCAAACGCGCGGGTTCATGCCGCGCTTGCGGTCAACAGCGAACTGATCCTGCTATATTGGCACATCGGCCAGGACATTCTGATCCGGCAGCACAACGAGAGCTGGAGCGCTAAGGTTGTCGAGCGGCTTGCGGCCGATCTCCACAAAGCCTTTCCGGATATGGCCGGTCTTTCCGCCCGCAATTTGAAGTACATGCGAGCCTTTGCAGCGGCATACCCCAACGGGGACTTTGTGCAGCAGCTTGCTGCACAATTGCCCTGGGGGCACAACATGGTTCTTCTCGATCAGGTTAAGTCCGGTGCCGAACGCGAGTGGTACATGCGGCAGGCGATCGAAAGCGGCTGGAGCCGCAATGTACTTCTGCATCAAATTGAAGGCCAGCTGCATCAGCGTCAGGGCAAAGCGCTTACGAATTTTACCCGCACCCTTCCGGTCGCACAATCCCTGTTCGCCCAGCAGCTCATCAAAGACCCGTATCATTTCGAGTTCCTGTCCCTTGGCGCCGAACTGAAGGAACGGGATCTGGAACGCGGGCTGCTGGAACATTTGCGCGCTCTAATCCTGGAGCTCGGAAAAGGCTTTGCCTTTGTGGGCTAGCCAATACCACCTCGAAGTTGGAGGGCAGGACTATTTTCTAGACCTTCTCTTTTATCACCTTCGCTTGCGCTGCTTTGTTATATTCGAGCTCAAAATCGAAGAATTCAAACCGGAATTTGCCGGCAAAATGAACTTCTACTTATCCGCCCTTGACGAGCAGCTGAAGCACGCCGATGACCAGCCCTCAATTGGCGTCATCCTCTGTAAAGGCCGCAATAGTGTGATCGTCGAATACGCCCTTCGCGATACAAGCAAGCCGATGGGCGTCGCCGCATACCGCCTAACGCCCGCCCCGGCGCTCCCCCGAAAATTGAAACGTGAACTCCCCACCTCCGAGGAGCTGGCGGGTGAATTCCCGCTCTTTTCGATGGTAAGCTTACGCATCGAGATCGAACACGCCTTGCGCGAACTCATGGACCGGCGTGCCATTCCTCTTCCGGACCACTCTGGTATCGCAGCGATGATGCGCGCGCTTCAGAAATTTAACTTGCTGCCGGCCACACAGGAATTAACAGACGCCATGCGCGTTATGAATGGGGCAGCACACGGTCAGATGACCGATCCTGCAGCGCGCAAGAGGCGTTTACAAACGCGAAAAAATTCCTCGCAGATATCCAAAAGCTGTTCCACGCGGGATGAGGTCGAATCACGCGGCAGCACCTCACGCAGGTGAAAGGGCCTGGCCATGTTAGTCGCAGTGCCGAGTTCAAGCTCCGCCAGCCGTCGACCGGTCGTCCTTTGCCGGTAATCATAATCATCAGCACAACCGACGGCGCCCGCAGCTCGCGCGCTAAATTTCAGGCCATCCTCGAAATCGAGCCTACCCAAGAGGGGCTTCGGCCCCGCTTGCCCTAGTGCATCGCATTACGCGAATTTGTTTGTGCACTTTTTGTGAGTAATTGCGTCTAAGCCATTGTTGCGACAAGACCGCGTCCGCCTCCAGCAGATCCAAAGAACCTACCCGGATTGCGTTAGCCCTTACCATCGGCCAAAACCAACCGCAGCGCAGCGCCAAATAAAGACTGCTAAGCTCCCGTCATTTGCGCAGGCATCCGCGCTATACGCCCGATCTCCCAGTCAATTGCAAAGCGTCCTGCTCAAGCGCCTGTTGGGCATAGCCAGTCGCCACCTGTGCCTAGACCGCCGCGCCGCTCCGGCCTGTGCAGAAACGCCAGGCGCGCCACACCCCCTCAGAGGCAGAGGGCAGAAAGGAAAGGGGGACGGCCAAGGCCGAGAGAGAGGCTTTAAGTCCCGTCCACACCTTCACCCTTTGAGGAGCAAGCCCCATGGCCACCCCCAAAATCGCGCTGGCAGCACCCGAAACCATTCCCCTCGACAAGCTCGAAATCCATGAAGACAATGTGCGCAAGAGCGCGGAAAGCAAGGGCTCAATCGAGGACCTTGCCGCCGACATCGCCGCCCGCGGCCTCCTGCAATCCTTGAGCGTCCGCCCCGTCCTCGATGCGGACGGAAAGGAGACCGGCCGCTATGGCGTGCAAGCAGGCGGCCGCCGCTTCCTGGGGCTGAAACTTCTCGTCAAGCAGAAGAAGCTTGCCAAGAACGCGCCCATCCCCTGCATCGTGAAGACGGAGGGCTTCGCCGAGGCCGACAGCCTTGCCGAAAACACCCAGCGCGCCGCACTTTCCCCCCTCGACGAATTCCGCGCCTTCAAGGCGCTGGCCGATAAGGGCCAGGGCGAGGAGACCATTGCCGCCGCTTTCCGCGTCTCAACCCTCGTCGTGCGCCAGCGCCTCAGGCTTGCCAATGCAAGCCCCGCCATTCTTCAAGCCTATGAAGACGGCAACATCACCCTCGAGCAGCTTTATGCCTATTGCGCCACATCCGATCATGCCCGCCAGGAGCAGGTCTTCGAGACGCTTAAGACCTATTGGAACAAGGATGTCAGTCAAATCCGCTATCTCTTAAACGAAACCTCCGTTCCCTTTGACGACAGACGTGCGCAATTCATCGGCCTTGAGGCCTATTCCGCCGCGGGCGGCGCCATTGAGCGCGACCTTTTTTCCGAAGAGGACGAGGGTACGCTTACTGAAATCGCGCTCGTTGAGCGCCTAGTTGCCGAAAAGCTTGAGCGCGAGGCGGATAAAATCCGCGCCGAAGGCTGGGCCTGGGTGGAAGCGGCCCAAGATTTCCCCTGGAACCACAAAAACGGATTCCGCCCGATCAAAACGCTGCTCCCCGCCCTCAACGAGGCCGAGGAAGCCGAGCTTGAAGCCCTGATCAACGAATATGACGAGCTTGACGGCTTCGCCGGCGAACCTGCCCCCGAAACAAGAGCCAGGCTCGCGGCGCTTAAAACCCGCATCGCCGGCTATGAAAATAAGTCGCCGCTCTTCGATGAAGCGCAAAAATCCAAGGCCGGCGCTTTTGTAAGCCTCAAAGAGGACGGCACGCTCTTAATCGAGCGCGGGTTTATCCGCCCGCAGGACATCGAAACCTCCGATGGCGAAGCAGAAACATCCACCTCGCAGGCAGAAGAAAGCCCCGTAGCCCGGCGCGATCAAAGCCCTGAACCGGCAGCAGGTGCTCAGGAAGAGGAGAGCGACGCGCTCTCGGAAAAGCTTGCCACCGAGCTTTCCGCCTACCGCAGCCTCGGCTTACGCGATGCGCTTGCCAGCGATCCCGATACCGCCCTTCTTTCCATGCTGCATGTGCTGGCGCTCTCCCTGTTTTACAGCCACGCCAGCGATAGCTGCCTGCAGGTCAAAGCGGACCGCCGCCTTTGCCCGCCTTTCCCGGGCCTTGGCAAGTTCGCCGCGGCCAAGGCCATCGAGACCCGGCACCGGGCTTGGGCTGAAGCGCTCCCCGAACGCCCCGGGGAGCTTTGGGAGGCACTCCTCGATCTTGATAACGAAGAGCGCAAAGCTCTCTTCGCCCATTGCGCCGGGCTTTGCGTGAACGCCGTCCCCGACGCCTATTCGAGTGGCCCCGCCAAAACCCGGCATGCGGACCAGCTCGCCCAGGCCCTCAAGCTCGACATGAACGCCGCAGGCTGGCGCACGCGCGCGGACAATTACCTTTTCCGCGTCACCAAGGCGCAGATTCTTGCGGCCATCACCGAGGCCAAGGGCGAAAAAACCGCCGCGCTGCTTTCTGGCCTCAAAAAGAAGGAGATGGCCGCCGAGGCCGAACGCCTTCTCGAAGGCACGGATTGGGTGCCCGAACCCCTGCGCACGCCAGAACCCCTTGACGAGGCCCAGCCGCTTCGCTGCCGGCCTTCCTCGAGGAAGCGGCCTGAGCCGCACCCGGCGGCCCAACGCCGGCCGCCCAAAAGCCAGAGCTTGTCTCAAAGAATTGCGTAAAGGAAGCGCGGGAAAGAAAGGCCTGCGCCCCCCTAAACTCATCCTTCCAGGAGGTCGCGCATGGCCCAGCGCCAAATCATCATCAATGCGTATTTTTTGCAAGACCTATATGACTGGGTTGGCGGTTGAAATTCATGAGGAGGCTGGCAGGGGAACAATCTATATAAAGCCTCCAACAGAGTAAAAATTCCATACGGATGACGGCCATGAACGAAATAGAACTTAGCGATTCGGCCGCAATATACAGAAAGCGTGTGGAGAATAGGATTGCGGAAATCAAGTCTGCAGCGGCCGAGGATATACGGCGCTTGGCGAGCCTGGTTGAGGCTTGTTGTGCGGAAAACGTCATCAAGTTTTCGGCGTCTGTGTCTGACGAAAGGGGAATGCTGGCGATCGACCAGCTCATCGAGCAGCACATCAACGAGCTGCACGATGATGAAATGACACGGCTGCCGCAGGACCGGGCGATGCATATCAAGGTTCTCGATCGGCTGCAGCAAAGGAAGGTCCGCCGGGCAAAACGGGAACTGTATGCCTTTGCGAGCGAAGAGACGCTTGCGGATTTGGTATTGAAGCTTCTCGACGAAGAAATCGGCGATGAGGACAAGGCGCAGCTCGCTTAATCGCTATTAGCATAATCGCCAGCGGATATTGATCGCGCACCGGCTGCTTCAATCCCGTAGCTGCCGGTGAAGCGAGGCCCGCAATGGGGCCAGTTGCAGAAATGGTTCCGTTTGGTCATTCGCGCAGCGAATGGCTACTTTCTTTCAAGCGAAGGCGGAACCTGCCGCGTTTACTCTATGGACCGATGCGTGTGGCCTTTTCAAGATCGAAAACTAAGCTATGCTGGCGAAGCTTAGGAGATGGGAAACCATCGCAGGCAAGCGCCAAATGAACCATGACCCAGATGGGACATATTTCCCAGGCTTGGCGGGCAGCCCATTTGGCCGTGTTTTCCGGGCGGCGATGTAGCGAGGATTGCCAGCGTCCATGCCGGGCGCGGCGCGGGCGCATCCATCGAGAGAAGGCTTAACCGTGGAACTCCACGATCTGACCGAGGAACGCATTAGGACCGCGCTGGAGGAAATCGAAGCGCGGCTCCGCCTGAGTCAGCAGGTCGGCACTTGGGACTGGGACCTCGTCACGAACAAGCTGCACTGGTCCGAGCTTCAATGCCGCCAGTTTGGGATCGATCCGGCCATGGGCGAACGCGCCGATCGTGAAATTTGGCGCAAATCGGTTCATCCTAGCGACCTTGCCCCGAGCGAAGCGGCTCTGAAGAAGGTTATTGAAGACGGCGTTTACTTCACCTTCGACTATCGCATCATCCGGGGAGGCGAGGTGCGGTGGATGAACGCGCACGGCCATGTGTTCCGCGATCCCAGCCGGAAACCTGTGCGGGTGATTGGGATCGACATCGACATCACCGAGCGCAAGCGGGCCGAGGAGGCTGCGGCCCGGCTCGCCGCCATCATATCCACCTCCTCCGATGCCATCATAAGTAAGGCCTTAGATGGAACTGTCGTCACCTGGAACGAGGCAGCAACACGCTTATTCGGGTATAGTGAAGAGGAAATGATTGGCCATCCTATTAAGCGGCTGATTCTCGAACAGCTTCAGAACGAGGAAGACGGGATTCTGGCGCTGATCGCAGCGGACGGGCCTGTACAGCATTTCGAAACTCTCCGGCTGCATAAGAACGGGCGATTGGTTGAGGTGTCTGTCGCCATTTCGGCCATCCGGGACGCGGCCGGCAAGGTGACCGGCGCTTCCCAGATCGCGCGCGACATCACCGAGCGCAAGCAGGCGGAAGCCGCGTTGCGTGAAAGCGAGGAGCGCCTTGCCGCGGCGGTGCGGGCGGGCAGGCTCGGGGTGTATGACCACGATTTGCGCTCCGGCCGCATTAAGTGGGACCGGACCGTTTATCGTCTTTGGGGGGTGCCGGAGGGGCAACTTGTTACGTATGAGACGTACGAGGCGGGCGTGCATCCCGAGGACGTGGCCGCAGTCAGAGCGGCGGTGAGACGGTCTCTCGATCCTGGCGGCACGCGCCACTATGAATGTGAGTACCGCGTCGTCAGCCGCGCCGATGGCGCAGTCCGATGGGTATTTGCCGATGGCGACGTCATGTTCGACGGCGACCGGCCATACCGGCTCGTCGGCGTGGTGCAGGACATCACTGAGCGCAAGCAAGCCGAAGCCGCGCTGATCGAGAGCCGGAAGCGGCAGGAGGGCCTCATCCAATCCGCAATGGATGCCATTATCGCCATCGACGGAGGCCAGCGCATCGTTCTCTTCAACCCGGCGGCGGAGCGCATGTTCGGCTGCCTGGCCGCCGAAGCCTTGGGCCGTTCGATTGATCGCTTTATTCCCGAGCCCAACCGGCAAGCCCACCGTGACCATGTGAGGAAGTTCGGCGCAACCGGCGCGACATCCCGCCGGATGGGCGCGCTCGCTTCGGTGCGAGGCCTGCGCCAGAATGGCGAGGCGTTTCCCATCGAGGCTTCGATTTCCCAGCTGGATGTTAGCGGGCAGAAATTGTTCACCGTGATCCTGCGCGACATCACCGAACGAAAGCGGCATGAGGAGCATACCCAAATGCTCCTGCATGAGGTCAACCATCGCTCCAAAAATTTGCTCGCCGTGGTGCAAGCCATCGCGCGCCAGACCGCGGCGGCAAAGCCCGGCGACTTCATCGCGCGCTTCGGCGAGCGGATACAGGCGCTGTCTAAAAGCCAGGACCTGGTTGTCCAGAACGAATGGAACGGAGCCGGCATCGCAGCTCTCGTTCGATCGCAGCTCGGGCATTTCACGGATTTGATAGGTAGCCGGGTTGAATTGAGAGGACCATCCCTCCTCATTTCAGCATCCGCCGCCCAGACCCTCGGCATGGCTTTGCACGAGCTCTGCACCAACGCCAGCAAATATGGCGCCCTATCGAACAGAGATGGGCGCATTGAGATTGGCTGGAGCCTTGAGCGCGCCGAAGACGGTGAGGAAGCCTTTGTTATGTTCTGGCGCGAACAGGGCGGGCCGCCGGTTACCGCGCCGGCCAAGAGCGGCTTCGGCTCGACTGTGACTACCCGCTTGGTGATAGAGAGCCTCGATGCTGAAGTCGATCTCGACTTTGCGGTCAGCGGTCTGTCCTGGCGTCTGCGGTGCCCGGTCAAAGAAGTAACCAAAGGCAAAGAGTCAGATTCCTTCGACTTCACGATATGAGCGGTTCGGCCGTGCGGCAATCAGAGCATTGCGGAAACGCCAGGACAATGATCCCGGCAGGCAAGGTTGAGAGAGGCGAGCGCAAGCGAACCGCCGATGAAGTCGAAAGCGGATTAGGCCCTGATACTGCCCGAACGGCATCCGGCATGTAGGCGGCGAGAAGCTCAACCGGGCTTTGATATGGAACGTGAGAACCTCGCTTCGATGCCAAGGGAAAAGCTGCAAGGGCGAAAGTACGGATGCCGGCCACGAGGGGCGGAGCGGCCCGTAGTAGTGATGAAGGCTCAGTAATGGGGCTCGAGCGAAGGGGCTGCGTCGTTCAGCCTCGGCCGCAGGCCGCTGGTAACAGGAGGAGGCGCTTTGGGAAAACCGGACCAAAAGCCGATTTGCGGGGCTTCACCGAGGGCTTATACTAGGAATTGGGAACATCCTAACTGAACCAAAAGTTGCTACCACCTGTTTTGGTTAGGCAGGGGGGCCACAATGCCGCTCGAAGAGCAGCGCATTATTTTGGTTGAATATGAATGGCTGATAGCGTCAGACCTTGAGCTGATGATCTCGAAGGCCGGCGGCGAAGTCGTCGGCATAGCGACAAGCCTGTCTAAGGCTATGGCACTCGCCGATGACAAATTCATTTCAGCAGCTGTTATGGACTTTCGCCTCGGCTGGGAAAACTCTCTGCCGCTGGCCGAAAAGTTAAGCGATTGCGGCGTGCCTTTTATCTTTTATACGGCCGATGGATTTGGCCCACTCTCGAAAATATGGCCGCATACACCCATCGTTCAGAAGCCCGCTTGTGGTCCCACATTGATCGGCGCATTGGAAACAGTTCTCTCAAACAGAGGCATCCCAATCCATTGTAAGTACGTTGATGCTTTTGCTACCTAATTTGGCCGGTCGCGTTGGCGCGGCCAGATGCTCCACATGCCTAAGCGCACAAACGCCCGATGATGGAGAGAACCTCGGAATCTCTGAAAGGCTTTATAAGCCGGGGAATGCTGCGAAGACCCTCCGGCAGCGCTGGGTTATCCGAGCCGGTAAGGAACGCAATCGGCACTTTGCGCTCGATGAGCCTTCGCGCAATCGCCACTGCGTCGCCGTCAGCGAGCTTGATGTCGAGCAACGCGGCATCGAACTCCCCCCTCTCGATAAGTTGCTCAGCATCCTTGATCCGCGCCGCAGGCCCTGCAACGGTGTGCCCCTGACCTTCGATAAGAGCTTTTAACTGAAGCGCAACAGCGCCCTCGTCCTCCAGGATCAAAATGCGTCTCGCTTGAGCTGCGCGCTGCTCTCCGGTGCGCGGCAGCCACGCGACGCGGGAAACCTCTTCCGCCAACATGCGCTGCTGTGCGAGCGGCCCATCGATGGTCCACATGAGCCCCTGAGGATGGAACTCACAATTAACCGCCGCCTGCAGTTCGTAGGCGATCATATCTTGCAGAACGGACAATCCAAAACCCTTCCGGGCCGGTGCCGTGACTGGAGGGCCGCCGCTCTCATGCCAGACAATTCGAACGCGATCAGGCCCCGCGCTGACCGGTGTACGCCACCAGCTGACCGAAACGCGGCCATCGGGTACGGAGAGGGCGCCGTACTTCACCGCGTTGGTGGCCAGCTCGTTAAAGGCTAGCGCAATCGATTGAGCTGCCTTCGGCGTGAGCGCCAACGGCACGCCTTCCAGCCGGATATTGCCGGTCTGGGACCGGTAGGGCCCGAGAACCAGCTCACAAAGTAAGGCCAGGTCGGCTCCCTCCCAGCGCGCGCGTTGCAGGAGATTATGCGCCGAGGCGATGGCGTGGAGGCGAGCGCCAACGGCTTCGCTGAACTCGGCCACCGTGCTCGCTCCCCGCGCCGACATGTTAATCACGGCGTTGACATTGGCGAGCATATTCTTGACCCGGTGATCGAGTTCTGCGGTCAGGAGGCGCTGCTGTTCCTCTGCCTTCAGGCGTCCGGTGATGTCGCGGATGATGACCGTGAAGAGCTTGGAACCGCCCGACTCCGACTGGGAGATCGCGGCCTCGATGGGAAACTCCGTCCCGTGCGCCCTCAGGCCCTGAAGAATACCGAGATGCCCCATGGCCCGGCGCGTTATGCCACTGCCTGCAAAGGTCGCGATATGTCCGGCGTGCGCTTTCCGGAAGCGCTCCGGAATCAATCTATCGACGGGTTGGCCAATGACCATCGTGGAGGTGCAGCGGAACATGGCCTCGGCCGCCGAATTGAACAGCATGATGCGCTGGTTCGCATCGATGGCGATGATAGCGTCCATCGCCGATTCGACCACGCTTTCAAACCGGGCGTGGCTTTGGGCAAGATCGTGTTCGGTTTGCTTGTACGCTGTGATGTCAAGGGTGGTTCCATACCGCCGGTAAGCTGGCCCTGCTCGTCGAATTCGAGCTTCGCCCTTTCGCGCACCCACCTCTTCTTGCCGCCGGCAAAGAACTCGCGCTCGGTATCATGGGCGGCGCCGCGTGGCGCCGATTGCCAGGACCGGTCGATCACCTCACGGCCGCTGCTCTGGATTGTCGCGAGAAACGCTTCGTAGCTGAGAGGCGTGCCCTTCGGGATTCCGAAAATGCGATAATTCTCGTCCGACCATAGGAGTTGCTTGGCGCGCACATCAAGGCGCCATGTGCCGGTTTGCTCCACAGCCGGATCGCGCACAGCCTCAAGCTGGCCTCCGGCTCCATCCTTCCCATGGCCAGCCCGGCTGCCAGCCTCGCGCAACAGAACCGACAGGCCCGTGGCCGAGGGGTAGGCAAGGACCTCGTAGAATGTGGAGTGAGGCGGAAAGTAGGCGATGAACCTGGATGGCCAGGTCCTGCTTGCCGCGCTTAGCGCCTCCTGCAAGGGCGTGCCGGCCGCCTCCGGCCAGCAGCTCGCGATTTCCTGGCCGAGAACCTCTGCGCGCTGGCGCCCCAGGGTTCGTTCCATGGCCGGATTGAGGTAGGTGAAGCGACCATCAGCATCCAGCGCAAAAAACGCATCGGTGATCCTGTCGAGTTCCGGCGCATCAGCAGAGCTTTCGGCTTCGTCCGGACTTGCCGGCTGCGCGGCAGGTTCATTCATGCCGTCCACGGGGTCACCTTTTTTGCACGGTGCTTCGGGCAAGACCCGCCCATGGTAAACAAAAACTCACTAGGCGGAACATCAGTTCCAATGCCCTGGTTCACGTTAAAATGAACCCACCGGTCTTGTTGGACAGGAGGCGAAAACAGAGAGTGGCTAAGGAAGGACTTGGCCTTGCGCTATTAAAACTTGTAATATATGGAAAACTTGGAATGCATGAGTTCCACGCTTCCGGCGGCCCTTTGAAATGAGCCTGGCGAAGCAGCACAACCCACCTTATCGCCGTCGCCGTTAACCGAATTTAGTGGCGGGAGGGCTCCAACGGAGAGCGGCGGCATCGGGCCGAGGCTGTGTGAAAACGGCGTTTTGGACTAGCGGGATGCGGCACATGGCGTGCAGCCGGATTGTCCCCGCCGGAATCGCGCTCTTATATGCAGAAAATTGCGGACAGAGGCTATTTGAGAGCTGCTGTGCAAGCATAAATGAACAGTAGGCCCCTTTTTTAGGCGCAGGCCTGCATCGCTTGCAGCAATCCAGGCACGCCGAGGATGTTCATGGCACGTTTCATGTTGTAGGAGAGCACGTGGAGCGACATCTCTGTCTTCACGTTGTGCAGCGTTTTCATCAGGAAGTGCGCCGGACCCATCCAGAGCTTGAGGGTCCCGAATGGGTGCTCGGCTGTGCTGCGCCGCACAGTCATAATATCCGGTTTCCGGTCCAGCCGCTCCTGGGCGGCCTCCAGAACGGCCTCGTGCTCCCAGCGCGAAATACGTCGCTCTTTACCCGTTGTGCATTTCTCCTTTAGCGGACAGGCTGCACAAGCCGTTGTCCAGTAGCGCCGCAAGGTTTTGCCGTCTTCTTCGTTGCTGCAGCGATAGGTCAAGCGCTCGCCAGCGGGGCAAAGATAGACATCCTCGTCCGCCTTGTAGATAAAATCCTGCTTGCCGAAACGCCCTTCGGCCTTGGCGCCCGAGGTTGAAAACCTTGGCACATACGCCGTCACGCCAGCTTCCCCGCAAGCGAGAATTTCCTTGCCATCGTAATAGCCGCGATCGGCAAGCGCCTCGATGGCTCCGGCGCCAAGAGCCTCCTTGGCTTGCTGAGCCATGCTGGCAAGCTGGTGGCGGTCATTGACAGCGTTGGTGACTTCATGCGCTACAATGAGATGGTTCTCCGTCTCCACGGCGCTCTGTACGTTATAGCCAACGGTTCCGGTCGCTTTGCCCGTTCCCTGCATGGAGCGCGCGTCGGGATCGGTGAGCGAGATTTGCGTGTCTTCCGCCTTCTCAAGCTGCGCTTCGATCGCTTTCATGCGCTCGATTTCTTGTTTCAGCCTGCCAACTTTATCCTTGAGCCGGGTGCGCTTGATTTCTGGCGTCGAGGGCTGGCGGTCCGCGGTTTCAAGCTCGGACAAATACCGCTCGATACTCGCCTCGATCTGTTCCAGCCGCTTGGCCACCTTGGCTTTCGTGAAGTTCCGGTCGCGCGAGTTGACCGCTTTGAATTTGCTGCCGTCGATGGCAACCGTTGAGGCGGTGAGCAGTCCCACCCGCCCGCACACCGCGACGAACTCGCGGCAAACTTTGCGGATGGCTGCGCCATTATCTTTGCGGAAATCGGCGATGGTTTTGAAGTCGGGGGTGAGGCAGCCCGTCAGCCACATCGCCTCCACATTGCGCTGGCATTCCCGCTCAAGCCGCCGGCTCGACGGAACGCGGTTGACGTAGCCGTAAACGTAGACCTTCAGCATCACCGCGGGGTGGTAGCTTGGCCTTCCGGTTTCCTTGGGATTGACCCCGCTAAAGCCAAGCTTGGCGAGGTCAAGCTGATCCACGAAGAAATCGATGACCCGGACCGGATTGTCCTCGGCCACATAGTCTTCCAGCTGCGCGGGAAACATCGTTCCCTGGCTGCGATCTATACCGCTCACAAAGCCCGCCATCCAAATCCCCCGCTCCTGGCAGGGAAGATTCTGAGGCAGAATCACTTTCTTGGAAAGCTCGACTTTTCACACAGCTCGGCCTTCAAAATCCGTTGGCACTGGAGGACTATCGGCAAGAAACGTCAAACCCCGGATTTCATCACCTGTATCCGCCTGGGCAGCTATTTGTAGCGATGCGCATGGCGCAGGCTTCCCCTTGCCACCACGCCCCTCTCAATGCGCATCGGAAACCACCGCACTTCGCAGCGGTCAAAAGGCTATGGATCAGCTTCTCCGGAACCACTGGCTTCGAAACCACAAGCACTTGTGGCCATGCCTCTGGTACCGCTGACAGGCCGCAGCCCGTGTGAAAGACGAAGGGCACGCCGATCGCACATAGCTTCGCAGATACGGGCAAGGAAGTTTTCGATCCGAGCCGGTAATCCAAGAGCGCCAGCGACAGGCCCGGCGTATCGGCAAGCGTCATGGCCTTGGCCAAAGTCGCGGCATACGCAACCTCGCCGCGAGCCTCCCTAAGGATGCGCTTCAGATCGAGGGCGATCAAAAACTCATCCTCGACCAGGAGAATATGATGACCCTTGAGCGGCATGCGGCTCCCTTTTTAAGTCCAGAACTGCAACTTAAGCGCCAATGCGCGGGCATGTTCCACGGAGCGTACACTCTCTAAGAAACTGTGCTGATACGGCAACATTAGGCGAAGCCTTCTCGCGGGGGCACTGGCGTTACGCCGCAGACCAGGTAAATGAAGCTTGTCCGCTACCGGTGTCACAGTTCAACGGAAGCTTGCGTGGCTACCACTAACCGCACTCATAATGCAAGGGAGGGGCATCTGGATTTCGACGATGGCTGTCCGGGTTCATGCCGCATGGTAAATAAAGCTTACGACTTATCTCCGCAGTCCTGACGGCCGGCGAACCGCGTGAGAGCTGCCGCGAGGACGATTGCGGGCTCGGCCGCTGGCTTTACGGTGACGGGAAAAAAATATTGCTTGTTGCCTGAAACCTTGCCCTCCTCACTCATTGGGGGAACTTCAAGCTTGAGCAGACAAGAAAAGACCGCGGGCGGAGTTGCGAAGAGACCAGCGGCCTTTTTGCACATTGGGGGTGCAAGCCAATCTGGGGCTTGGCTTTTCTCTGGCACAACAGCGAGTAGCGTTTGCCATGGTAGTTAGAAGGCCGCTGGAGAGGGAGGTATCCCGCAGCCTTCTTTTTATACGGACCGAGCGATGAGATCCTAGTTTTAGATTCGCTTCTAAGCAACCATAAGCTGAGCGCAACGCACTTCTGGCGTTTGCACTCTAACACCGCTCTATGCCTAACTCCAGACTCGGTCAGCGAAGCGGTAAACGGGTAAAGAGGGCCAAAGGGAGAAACTCTAGCTCTGTAGATTAGAGACGACGTCACGGGCGCGCATTTGCAGCGCCCGAGGCCCCCTTGCCGAGTGCGGCGCAAGATTTCCGGCACCCATCCAGACGGGACGGCGCAGATGCAATATGCGCTGATTTCATCACGCCAACTGCAACGTTATGAAAAGCGCCGCGAAATGTCCGCCTGCCGTCAGGCGGCGCCGGGCGTTGCGTTCTCGTCAAAATAGGCGGTTGGATCGAGGAGTGTCGGCCCGTCAAAGCGGGACCGCAGGTTTGACAGCGCATCGCCGCCATTATCCTTGGCCGTCAGGGACGCGCCAAACACATCGAAGACAAAGGCAAGCCCTTCTTCGACCAGCGACGTGAACTCCTCAAAAGCGACCTCCTTGCAGGTCCACGCCAGCATGTCGTTCATCAGATCCCGCGACGCATCAATGCCGTAATCGCACCTGTCTTTTGGGCTGGCACAAGGAACCTCGCGCTCAATTAACGTGACACGGACCGGCCTTCGATCGATCCCGCACTCATGATCAGGATGCTGATCATTGGCTATTGCTATGGCGTCCGTTCGGGGCAGCTTTGCGAAGAGGCTTTGCTTAACATCTACAGTTGGATCTGCCACTTGATTTGAATGATGCCGTACCCGATCACTTGTTTCTAAAAACAAGCATGGCCGCTTTTGCGGCAGCGATCAACTCCGGTATGTCTTTGAGGCCGTGTCCGCGCCCGCATGGCGGTTGGCCTGCAGAAGGGCGAAGGCTTCGCTTTTAGCGCGAGCATCTTGGAAGCCAATGCCAGCCGCTATCGTGGTTGGTCCAAACCTGAAGGGCAGACCGAATGGCTAGCCTGAGTGGACGCGCAGAGTGCGGCGATCCTCACCCCAAGACCCACTTGGCATCCAACTTAGCGCCGCATGATTTGCGATTAGAGCGCAGATCGGAGGACGCATCTCGCAGGTCGTGAATACCCTGCTACAACCCAGCCGGTATCTCAGTATATAAATCGCTGCCCCATTTATTTATTCGTAATAATAATTCAAGATGAGATGCAACTTGGCGTGCGTATAAGTATAGCGCAGGATAGAATTTCTCTTATTCTTATATTTTGAAGCTGTACTCGTTATTTCTGATTAATAGGTGGAGGCTATGATCTCGTCATCAAAAGTGGCGGCAATCTGACATGGCACACGCGGCTTAGAGGGCATTTCTGACAAAATTGCTATAGCAACGCAAAGGTGTAACAGGCATGGCTGATCAGCTAGTAGAAGTAACAGGCTCGGATGTCGCCGGGACAACGGAGTACATATTCTATAATAACGGTGATGGTACCTATACCCTTTTAGGCAGCGCAAATAACACCACTGCCGCAGTCACCGGCTCAACAGGTGTTTCGTTGGCCTCGTACGCCGCCCTGGTTGATCTCCCGTCGGGAGATAGCACTGCGAATATAGTTGTATACAACCAAGCCGGGACGGTGGAACCCTCCGGAAGTTATACCGTCACGCCAGTAACTCCAGTCGGCGCTACGGGTGCGACAGGCGCAACCGGTGCAACGGGTGACACAGGGGCCGCGGGTGCGACTGGCGCAGCCGGAGCAACGGGCGCCACAGGGGCCGCGGGTGCGACTGGCGCAGCCGGAGCGACGGGCGCCACAGGGGCCGCGGGTGCGACTGGCGCAGCCGGAGCAACGGGTGACACAGGAGCCGCGGGAGCGACTGGCGCAGCCGGAGCGACGGGCGCCACAGGAGCCGCGGGTGCAACTGGCGCAGCCGGAGCAACGGGCGCCACAGGAGCCACGGGTGACACAGGAGCCGCGGGTGCTACGGGTGCTACGGGCGCTACCGGTGCCACGGGCGCGACAGGCGATACTGGCGCAACCGGTGCAACCGGTGCCACCGGTGCGACTGGCGCAGGCGCTACGGGTGCTACGGGCGCTACCGGCGCCACGGGCGCGACAGGCGATACTGGCGCAACCGGTGCAACCGGTGCCACCGGTGCGACTGGCGCAGGCGCTACGGGTGCTACGGGCGCTACCGGCGCCACGGGCGCGACAGGCGATACTGGCGCAACCGGTGCAACCGGTGCCACCGGTGCGACTGGCGCAGGCGCTACGGGTGCTACGGGCGCTACCGGCGCCACGGGTGCTACGGGCAATACTGGCGCAACCGGTGCAACCGGTGCGACTGGCGCAGGCGCTACGGGTGCTACGGGCGCTACCGGTGCCACGGGTGCTACGGGCAATACTGGCGCAACCGGTGCAACCGGTGCCACCGGTGCAACTGGCGCAGGCGCTACGGGCGCTACCGGTGCCACGGGCGCGACAGGCGATACTGGCGCAACCGGTGCAACCGGTGCCACCGGTGCGACTGGCGCAGGCGCTACGGGTGCTACGGGCGCTACCGGCGCCACGGGCGCGACAGGCGATACTGGCGCAACCGGTGCAACCGGTGCCACCGGTGCGACTGGCGCAGGCGCTACGGGTGCTACGGGCGCTACCGGCGCCACGGGTGCTACGGGCAATACTGGCGCAACCGGTGCAACCGGTGCCACCGGTGCGACTGGCGCAGGCGCTACGGGTGCTACGGGCGCTACCGGCGCCACGGGTGCTACGGGCAATACTGGCGCAACCGGTGCAACCGGTGCCACCGGTGCGACTGGCGCAGGCGCTACGGGTGCTACGGGCGCTACCGGTGCCACGGGCGCGACAGGCGATACTGGCGCAACCGGTGCCACCGGTGCAACTGGCGCAGGCGCTACGGGTGCTACGGGCGCTACCGGTGCCACGGGCGCGACAGGCGATACTGGCGCAACCGGTGCAACCGGTGCAACTGGCGCAGGCGCTACGGGTGCTACGGGCGCTACCGGTGCCACGGGCGCGACAGGCGATACTGGCGCAACCGGTGCAACCGGTGCCACCGGTGCGACTGGCGCAGGCGCTACGGGTGCTACGGGCGCTACCGGCGCCACGGGTGCTACGGGCAATACTGGCGCAACCGGTGCAACCGGTGCGACTGGCGCAGGCGCTACGGGTGCTACCGGCGCTACCGGCGCCACGGGTGCTACGGGCAATACTGGCGCAACCGGTGCAACCGGTGCCACCGGTGCGACTGGCGCAGGCGCTACGGGTGCTACGGGCGCTACCGGTGCCACGGGTGCTACGGGCAATACTGGCGCAACCGGTGCAACCGGTGCCACCGGTGCGACTGGCGCAGGCGCTACGGGTGCTACGGGCGCTACCGGCGCCACGGGTGCTACGGGCAATACTGGCGCAACCGGTGCAACCGGTGCGACTGGCGCAGGCGCTACGGGTGCTACGGGCGCTACCGGCGCCACGGGTGCTACGGGCAATACTGGCGCAACCGGTGCAACCGGTGCCACCGGTGCAACTGGCGCAGGCGCTACGGGTGCTACGGGCGCTACCGGTGCCACGGGCGCGACAGGCGATACTGGCGCAACCGGTGCAACCGGTGCCACCGGTGCGACTGGCGCAGGCGCTACGGGTGCTACGGGCGCTACCGGTGCCACGGGCGCGACAGGCGATACCGGCGCGACAGGCGCTACGGGCGCCACGGGTGCAACCGGTGCAACGGGTTATACCGGAGCGACGGGTCCGACTGGCGCAACGGGTTATCCGGGCAAGACGGGTGCAACGGGTCCGACTGGCGCAACGGGTTATCCGGGCAAGACGGGTGCGACGGGTCCGACCGGCGCAACGGGTTATCCGGGCAAGACGGGCGCAACGGGTCCGACTGGTGCAACGGGTTATCCGGGCAAGACGGGCGCAACGGGTCCGACTGGCGCAACGGGTTATCCGGGCAAGACGGGCGCAACAGGTCCAACTGGCGCAACGGGTTATCCGGGCAAGACGGGTGCGACGGGTCCGACCGGCGCAACGGGTTATCCGGGCAAGACGGGCGCAACGGGTCCGACTGGTGCAACGGGTTATCCGGGCAAGACGGGCGCAACGGGTCCGACTGGCGCAACGGGTTATCCGGGCAAGACGGGCGCAACAGGTCCAACTGGTGCAACGGGTTATCCGGGCAAGACGGGCGCGACGGGTCCGACTGGTGCAACGGGTTATCCGGGCAAGACGGGCGCAACGGGTCCGACTGGCGCAACGGGTTATCCGGGCAAGACGGGCGCGACTGGTGCAACGTGTCCGACTGGTGCTACCGGTTATTCCGGTAAGACGGGTTACCCCGGACCAACCGGTTATCCAGGTCCGACCGGGCAACCCGGCTACGGCCAGCCCGGAACAACGGGAGCTGGTCAAGCATATGGCAATAGCGCGCCATCAGGGTTGAGCAATAAATTCTCAACAAATGACCATCTGTCCTTCATAACGGGTCAGTCCCAGCCGGGTAATGAAAGCCAGGGTCCAAGCGCAACGAATGGCGGGAATGGTTATCTTCAGAGCATTGCGCAACAGGTCAATGCAACCCTGAGCCCTGCCGATATCGTGCCAAGCCAGGTATCGTCGGTATTTGCGAACAATAACAATGCTCCGCAACTACCAGGTGGAAGTATAGTCCAGCCAGCAGGCAATTCTGGACCTGTTGTGCCGCTATCCTTTGAAAACAACCAGCATTATCTGACTCTACCTAAGCACTAGATCAGGATTGCCGGAGAGATCGGCCTTTAAGGCCGATCTCAATACCTTTTTTTGAAGATACGAGATGATCTCCTCTCCCGACCAGCCATGTAGAGTGGTTTCAGATGAAAGTTAGTTTCGAGCCCCGGGCCCACATCACCCTGTTAGGAAGCAAACAGGCCGGAGCGGATCAGGTGTCGCACGGTACTGCCGGCGGCGAACCTGCCACCGCCGCCGGGCGCAGCACCGGCCTTCTCCAAGCGCGCATAGCGGCGGCGATGAGCGTCGCCCGTTATCACGGGGTCGAGCCCGACCCCTTCGCGATCCGGCTCGATGCTACCGATGCCCCGCCTTCATCGCCGGCACTTGTCGAATGGCTCCGCGAGTCAGGCCTTTGGGCACGCGGTGTACGGCTCACTTTCCGTCAGCTGCTGAAAATTGATAACCCCGCACCGATCGTGTTGTTACTGTCCGATGGGGGCGCTGTCCTGGTTGACGGCCGCGATCGCGAGCACGGCATGCTATTGGTACGCGATCCGCTGTTACCCGCCGGCAAGCCGCCGGTGCCAGTGGACGAGCTCCGCCTTAAGCAGCTTTGGGACGGCGCCACGCTTCTGGTGCGAGCATCGCGAGAGTCAAACAAGGACGAAAAGCCATTCGATCTCTGGTTGCTCACCCGTATGGTGTGGGGCGAGAAATCGATCTTGCGCGACGTCGCCATCGGGTCGATTACCATCACCATTCTGAGCGTACTCCCTGTTCTCATGATCATGACTACGCTGAATACTGTGGTCATGCATCAGAGCATCAACACGCTTACCCTTATCGTCGCCATACTTCTCATCGCACTTGGCTTCGAGATGCTGATCACTTGGTCGCGGCGGACACTGCTTGTCATTCTCGCCAACCGCCTCGATACCAGGCTAAACTTGGCGATATTCGACCGGCTGATGACGCTACCGATCGACTTCTTCGAGCGCAATCAGGCGGGCGAGCTTTCCTATAAGGTTAGCCAGCTCTACCGGGTACGCGAATTCCTCACCGGCCGGATGATAACAACGTTCATCGACGTCTCCATGGTGCTGCTGCTGCTGCCTATTCTTTTTTACATGGAGGCGACGCTTGCCTGGACCGTGCTGATCGCAGCGGGTTGCATTGCCCTCATCATAGCGGCCTTCCTTAGACCCCTCGCGCATCTGACGGGCAAGCTTATCCAGGCAGAATCGGACAAGGGTTCAACACTCGTCGAGAGCATCTATGGCGTGCGCACGGTGAAATCCCTCTGTCTCGAAAATACCCGAGCCGCGGAGTGGGATCTGAGGGTAGCTAAGGTCAGCGACCTCAACCTGCAGATGGGCAAGCTCAGCAACTGGCCCATGGTGCTCGTCATGCCATTCGAGAAATACACTCAGGCCGGAGTGCTGGCGCTCGGCGCCTATATTGCGATGACATCGAACAACCCGCTGTCGCTCGGCGGCCTGATCGGCTTCATGATGCTCGGTGGCCGCGTCGCTGTCCCTTTGGTGAACCTCGCACGCCTTCTGCAGGATGTTCAAGAAGCGCGGCAGGCGCTCTTCCAGGTCGGTTGGGTGCTTAACCGGCCGACAGAAAAGCGCGCTTTGACTCAGGGGTTGCGGCCAAAATTCGAGGGTGCGATCAGCTTCGAGGAGGTGACCTTCAAGTACGAAGGCAGCAAGACACCTGCACTTGACAGGATCAGTTTCTCTATCGAGCCTGGGATGATGCTCGGGCTGGTGGGCCGCTCGGGCTCTGGCAAATCCACTGTCACCCGCCTGCTGATGGGGATCAGCAGGGATTATTCCGGCGCGGTGAAGATCGACGGGATGGACTTGCGGGAAATTAACCTCCGTCATCTACGCCAGAGCTTTGGCGCTGTGCTGCAAGAAAACTTCTTGTTCCGTGGCACGGTGAAGGAAAATATTCTTGCCGGACGCCCCGGCCTAAGCTTCGAAGACGCAGTGCGCGCGGCCAGGCTTGCGGGTGCCGAAGAGTTCATCGAGCGCCTGCCTCACGGTTACGAAACCTGGATCGAGGAGGGCTCAACCAACCTCTCCGGCGGCCAGCGCCAGCGGCTCGCTATCGCAAGAGCGCTCATCATCGATCCCAAGCTGATGATCCTCGACGAGGCGACCTCGGCGCTCGATCCTGAGAGCGAGGCGCTCATCAACGCCAATCTCCGGCGGATGGCGCGCGGGCGCACGATGGTCATCATTTCCCACCGTCTCTCCTCGCTTGTCGATTGCGACGAGACTCTCGTGCTGGATCAGGGAAAGGTCGTCGATATCGGTCCGCATCGCGAACTCCTCGAGCGCTGCGCCGTCTATCGTCACCTTTGGCTTCAGCAAAACCGCTACGTTGATTTTCAAGGAAAAGCACATGCCGCTCCTGCGCCCGCATTTGCCCAAAGTAGTTGACGGAGATCGGCAGGGGCGGAGGCCGCTGCCGCTTGCCGCCCTCGAATTCGAGAGCCCATCGGCAGCGATCATCGCTACTCCCGTGCCGGCGCTATCGAGCGCGACCAATCTCTTCGTCTTCCTGCTGGTGATATCGATGCTTGTCGCAAGCGGACTGGTCCACATCGACAAGATCGTCTCGGCCACTGGCAAGCTCGTAGCCGAAGCGCCAAATATCGTCATACAGCCCTTCGACAAGTCGATCGTAGAAAGCATATATGTTCGAAAGGGTGACATCGTGCGCCGCGGCCAGGTGTTGGCGCGCCTCAACCCCACCATCAGCGCCGCCGACCTTATCGCGATGAAGGATCAGGTTGATTCTCTCAATGCGAAAGCAGCGCGCCTAGAAGCACAGACCACCGCCAAAGAATATGTGACCGATCCAGCCAATCCACACTCCGGTTTGCAGGCTTCGATCTTCGGTCAACAGGCGAAGGAATATAAATCTTCGCTGGAAGCGCACGATCAGAAAATCAATCAGTTTAAGACCCAGATTGCTGGTGACAGCGCGCAGGTCGCACACTATCGCCAGCGTCTCGGCCTCGCCGCCAACGTCGAGGTCATGCGCCAAAAGCTTCAGGATCTCGAGGTCGGCAGCAAGCTTAACACTATGCTCGCAACTGACGCCCGGCTGAACATGGCAGTTTTGCTGGCGCAGGCGGAGTCGGATGCCGCCCAGGCAAGCAGGAAGCTCGCTGCTGAGGAAGCGGAGCGAGAAGCCTTCATTCAGCACTGGAATGGCCAAAACTCGCAGGAACTCGCCGATACGCGCCGCAAACTGGTCCAGGCCCAGCAAGACTACACCAAGGCCAATCTTCATAATCAGCTCGTGGTCTTGACTGCGCCGCGGGACGCGGTCGTGCTGGCAGTAGCCAAGATCTCTGTTGGCTCGGTTGTCACAAGCGCAGAGCCGCTGATCCAGCTCGTACCGCTCGATGCACCGCTTTCAGTCGAAGCGGATATTTCTGGTATTGACAGCGGCTATGTCCGTGCGGGGGATAAGGTAACGGTCAAGTTCGACACTCTGCCCTTCCTACAATATGGCAGCGCGCGTGGCGAAGTGCGGACGATCAGCGCGGATAGCTTCAGCCCTGAAGCTACGCCTCAGGAAGGTGGCTCAATACTGCCGAACAGACCGAACACCTTATACTACAAGGGCTACATTTCTCTTGATGAACTAATGCTGCACAACACGCCACCGGGCTTCCGCCTGATGCCCGGCATGCCGCTCACTGCGGATGTGAAGGTCGGAACGCGCTCGATACTCGCCTTCTTCGTCTCCAAAATCCTTCCCGTTGCCTACGACAGTATGCGCGAGCCGTGAGCCAGACTATAATGATTACTTTGAGTTTCCTAACCCCGCTCCTTGATCGCTTCGCTTCCCGTTCGCCGAAGCGAGCGCGAGCACACGCCGAGCGCCTATCGAAGGCGGCGCCTGACCGTGCGCTTGCGCTGTTCGCGGCGGCGGCCGAGGCAGGCGATACGGAAGCAGCCTTTATTGTCGGCGAGCATTATCTTGAGGGCAGGGGTACCCTACGTGACCCGGCCTCGGCTGCGCCATGGTACCAACGTGCCGCCGAGGCCGGCCAGGTGCGCGCGCAATGCCGCCTAGCTGCACTCCACCTCTTTGGCGTGCCGCCGGCCGGCGCAGTTGGGTCAAACAAGATATTGTTCGAGCCAGTCGAGTTGGAGGGGCCTCAGTATCATGCGGCCGTGTTCTGGGCGAGGTGCGCTGCCGAGGCAGGCGCGCCGGATGCCCAGGCTATGCTGGCCTTCATCTTCTCCTCGGGACCGGAAGATTTGCGCGATCCTGATGCCGCGTTCGAGTGGTACCGAAAGTCCGCCGAACAGGACTGCCCGCAGGGCCGGCTTGGCTACGCTATTGCGTTGATGCTTCGCGCTGATATCGCCGACAATATGTCCGCTGCGCGCAATGAACTCATGCGCGCCGCCGAGGCCGGGTTACCCACCGCGCATTATCTCCTCGGCGTAGCCGCGGAGAGAGGAGTCGGCACTGCGCTAGATGAGGCGGAGGCGCGGCGCCACTATAAGTTTGCGGCGGAGGCTCAGCTCTGTACCGCGCAGATGAGGCTCGGTTTGATGCTGCTCGAAGGCCGCGGCGGACCGGCGGATAAGCTGAACGGCGAAAGCTGGCTTCGCCGCGCGGCTCTTGGGGGTGAAAGCGAGGCCGCCGCGCTTCTAGGGGACATCTATGCCCGTGGTGGGGCCCTGCCGCCGAACTACATCGAGGCGGCGCATTGGTTCCGTGCAGCTGCCGAGCGTGGGCACAAGAGCGCCGCAAGGGCTCTCGGCATGCTCTACCTGACCGGGGCAAGCGTGGCCCACGATCCGGACGAGGCGGCTGCTTGGTTCAAGCGCGCCGCGGAGGCCGGCGATCCTGGCGCCCAAGCGGACCTCGCGGCGCTGCTTCAGGGGGGGAGCGCCTCCACACTCTCAGATGAGCCGCCGCCTGTGCATGAATGGTTTGAGCGGGCGGCACAGCAAGGCGACCTGATAGGCGCATTCAACTATGCGGTCTGCCTTGCCGAGGGCATCGGCGTTCCCCGTAACGATGAGCGCGCCGCCTTCTGGCTGAAACAAGCAGCTGAAGGTGTTGTGAGCGCTCAATATTGGTATGGCCGCATGTTGGCCGAAGGCCGCGGTTTGGCGAAGGACAACGCCGAAGCGGCCGTCTGGTTCGCCCGCGCTGCTGAGGCCGGCCTTGCCAACTCACAGGTGGCACTTGCTGAGCTTTATGTGCATGGCGGCGGCGTCCCGCGCGATCATCAGACGGCAAAATCCTGGTTTCTGCGAGCTGCGCAGGCTGGGCACTCGGGTGCTATGTTTGCTCTTGGCGCGATGCATAGCGGCGGTGGTGAAGTCGATATCGATGACAAGGAGGCAAGGCGGTGGTTCACCCAAGCCGCTGAGCGCGGCCACCCAATTGCTGCGTTGATGCTCGCGCGCTACGCAGCGCGTGGCCTCGGCGGTGACAGAAATTTCGACGCGGCGCGCTGGTGGTACTCGCATGCAGCATCCCTTGGCGTCCCTAATGCAGCGGACGAATTGGCAACGCTGGCGGGAGGTGTTGAAACACATATGGAGACTAAGAGCCGGACAGGGTTTGATGGCCAGGCGCGGAGCATGGAGACGGGAAGATGGTAAAGCTCCGCTGTGACCACCCGGCCCGCCGAGGAGATTCGGTGACCGCACTGGCAATCGGCCACGCGTCCAGCCCGGCGCAACTCTTCTCGCAGAGACTGACGTACTCGTGGAGAGGACACCTCTCCTTCCAGGCCACCGCTTCAGTCCGCCCTAATCATGGCGGCGTCGCTCATGGCCGCGACGGCTCATCGAGCGGTAACCGTTCACTCACAGGGGGTCTTCAATGAAAACTATGGGCCAGAAAATTTGCCTGAACATGATCGTCAAGAACGAGGCGCCAGTCATCAGGCGATGCCTCGATAGCGTGCGGCCGATCATAGATTACTGGGTGATCGTGGACACCGGGTCGACCGACAGAACCCAAGAAATCATCCGTGAGCACCTCAGCGACTTGCCGGGCGAACTACATGAGCGGCCCTGGCGGGATTTCGCGCATAATCGCTCGGAGGCGCTTGAGCTAGCACGCGGAAAGGGCGATTACACGCTGATTATCGACGCAGACGATACGCTGGAGATCAGTCCGGATACCGCCCTTCCCGCGCTAAGCGCGGACTCCTACACGATAGAGATCCGCGATGTCACCATCGTGTATTCGCGCACGCAGTTGGTTCGTAGCGCACTACCCTGGCATTACGAAGGCGTGCTGCATGAATATATCACATGCGACGGGGCCGGCCCGTGCGGGTACCTTTCAGGGATTCGGATGCGGCGAAATCATGACGGAGCTCGCAGGAAAGATCCTGAGACCTATCGGCGTGATGCCGCAATCCTTGAGGCCGCGTTGAAGACGGAAACCAACAAGTTCCTGCTTTCTCGCTACCGGTTTTACTTGGCACAGAGCTATCGCGACTGCCGCGAGCTAGAAAAGGCCCTGGAGAATTACCTGATTAGGTCTGAGCTTGGCTTCTGGCAAGAGGAAGTATTCATCAGTCTTTATGCTGCCGCCCAGCTAAAGCAGGAACTCGGCCGGCCCGACCAAGAGGTTATCGACGCATACCTTCGCGCTGCGGAGGCGGCGCCGGAACGGGCTGAGGCGTTGCATGGAGCGTCCCGTTTCTGCCGGTTCAAGGGACGTAACGAGGAAGGCTACCAGATTGCAGAGGGCGCCATCGCCAAGCCGCTCCCCGGTGACGCCCTGTTTCTGGAGACTTGGATATACGAATACGGGCTACTCGACGAATACGCGGTCAACGCGTACTGGGCTGGGCATTACCGGGAGTCCCTGGATGCCAGCCTGCGTATTCTAGCCGGTGGCAAGCATGGCGACATCGAGCGGATCTCCGCCAATGCCCGTTTTGCATTTGAAAAGCTGAGCGCCGCATATTGCGGGATGCCGCCCGAGATCATGCTTTGGCCAGAGGGGACACCGGTGCCGGATGCGCCGATCGGCGCGCCGACGCTACGGGCACCGCGCAATGTTGCAGGCATGGTCAGCGTCATCACCCCCACCCACAACCGCAACCGCTTTCTACGGCAGGCGCTGCGCCATTTCCGCAGCCAGGATCATAGGGAGATCGAATGGCTGATCTTCGATGACAGCACTGAGGACGCGGCGCCGCTGGATACCGGCGGACAGAAGAATATCCACTATAGCCGGGTGAGCGGAAAACTGCCAATCGGCACCAAGCGAAACATCCTCATCGAGCAGGCCCGAGGCGAGTTCATCGTGCAATTCGATGACGACGATTACTATTCGCCCCACTACGTAAGTCATATGGTTGCGGCATTGGAGGAGCGGCGGGCGGATTTGATAAATCTGCGCGGCTGGTTCTTCTATGACTTGCCCTCCCGCTTCTTCGGCTACTGGGACCTAACGCAAAAGACCGGGCCGCATTATTGCTGCAGCAACTCGGGGGTCTCCTTGGTCTTTCTGAGCGACGGCAACAACCAGGGTTTCGAAACCAACCATCTTGGCTTCGGCTTCTCCTACGCCTTCCGCCGCAGCGTGTGGGAAGCGGTGCCGTTCCCGGATATCGACTGGAACGAGGACGGCGCGTTTGCGAGCCGGGCCCAGGCCGATTTCGTTGTGGACGGCATTCACGACACCAGCGGTCTTTGCCTGCATTACTTGCATCCGGGGAGCACGTCGCGATGCTTTCCCCAGCACCGCCTCCCGGGCTTTTTATTTTCCCAGCTCTTCCCCAGCCTGCAAACACCGGCGGGCGCGGTTATGGACGAGCGCCTGGTAGAGGACGCGCCCTCGCGAGTGGGCCTGCCTTCGTCACCGTGTTTGATCGAAGACAGCCTTCAAAGCCGAGTGCGGATAGATTCAGCGCAAGCCCGGCAGGACCTCAATATGGCAGCCTACGCTACTCTCAACCCTGAATTCGGTAGCGCTGCCGGCCATTCCGAGACGGCTTAGGAGGGCCTTGATGGACTACGATTTCAGCCATGACTGGTTTACCTCAAATATTCCGGCATGGCAGCGCGTCATTCACGGGCGAGGGTTTCAGGCAAAGAAGGTGCTTGAAGTCGGATCGTACGAAGGGCGGTCAGCCGCCTGGATAATCGAGAACTTGGCTGGTCCGCATTTGGGGCACGTCTTCTGCATCGACTGTTGGGATGTCATTGGCAATCCCAACCACAGCAGTGCGGAGATCGAGGCAGTCGAATCCCGCTTCGATAACAATATGAAGGTCGCATTGAACAAATTCCCCGCCACGCAACTGACCAAGCTGCGCGGGAAATCCCAGGAGGTTCTGGCTGGCCTGGTCGCCGGCCACGCAAGAAGTTTCGACTTCATCTATGTTGACGGCTGCCACAGGGCGGCGGAGGTGCTGGCCGATCTCACTCTCGCGTTCACGCTCTGCAAGATAGGCGGTTTGCTGATCTGCGATGACTATTTGTGGAACTATGGCGATGATCCGCGTAGCACCCCGAAGCTCGCTATTGATGCGTTCAGCAACTGCTATAGCGGCCGCGTGCGGGTAATCCTCGACTGGGTCAATCAATTTTACATGGTCAAGTCTGCTGAGTAGCAGGGAACTGGGCCATGCCCGGACGAAGTTCTGCCACCAAGGAGGATCTTTCCGTGAATAACACACAGGACGCCCAATTGATTGATCGGCTGCCGGGTACGGTGGTGACAAGTCTTATAAACGGGCGGACGATTCGCTTTTTTGTGGCCAATGAACAGGACGAGATTCAAAAGCACCATCATGCGGGAAGTTTTTATGAGGCCGAAGAACTCAGCATCATGCGAGCGCACTGGCGGTGTGATGGAAGTTACGTCGACATCGGCGCAAACGTAGGCAATCACACTATCTACGTTGCAAAGTTCCTTGATGCAAGCCGTGTCATTGTCTTTGAGCCTAACCCAGCAGCCATCCGCATCTTGCGGATTAATTTGGCATTGAACCAGTGCACTAACGTCGATGTAAGATACCTAGGCACTGCCTTGGCGTCTGAGACATTATTGATGCGACTGGTGGAAGTTGATCCCGATAACCTTGGGGGCACTAGTTTCGTGCCGGATGGCCGAGGCGAGGTGCGGTCTGTTCCCGGCGACAGCCTTTTGCTACATGAGAATGTGAGCTTTCTAAAAATAGACGTCGAGGGCATGGAAATGGATATACTGCATGGCCTTGAAAGGACGATAAGAAATTGGCGGCCCGCCGTATTTATAGAGGTGTGGTCCCAAAATAGCGGAGGTTTCTTCCAATGGTGCGAGGGCATTGGTTACGAGATTGTGGATCAATACCAGCGCTACCGCGATTCCAGAAATTACATGGCTGTTCCAAAAAAGCCGCGATAACGTTGGTAAAATGACTTGGTCAGGATCGGCCGCCAATCCGCTTACAGAGTTGAACTGCAATGCCGCGCGCATCATGCTCGCCCCGGTCGCGCGCCTCACCATCAATCACAATCCGGGGGGCGGCCGCAGACGCATCCTGGAACCTCGGCTGCCCCAAACAGAAGATCGATAATCGGCACGCCTCCATGCGGCCAGCACACCCTCGATGGAACTAGAACCGAAGTGCGGGTGGAACCGAATGCAACGCAGATCCTTTTTGCTGCTAGCCGCAATAAAGAGCGCTTGCGCTGGGAGAATGATTGTGAGTTCTTTTGCAACCGCGGCGGGCAAAAAGGGGACCTTGCTTTTTGATCCCCTCGACGTGACTGGCGCATGGAAATGGCCCGACGCCGCAGCTCATGTGCTGATCCGTATGCGGGATGTTTGTCTTTCTGGGGTAAGGCTACTTTCGGACCGTCAGCCTGACCGCGTTCTTGTTGATGATCATACATCTGGTTTCCCTGCGATCTGGCTTCACGAAGACAAACCAAAAACCGCTTGGATCATTGTGAATATCGCCGGCAGCGACTGGTGCAGGATGTGCTACCAGTTCGGTCACGAACTGGGCCACGTGCTGAGCAACAGCTGGGACCCTAAGGCCAGGCCACAAACTCCCTGTCAGTGGATTGAAGAAGCGTTGGTGGAAGCTTTTTCAATTCGCGGACTTGGCTTACTTGCCACCAGTTGGGAACAGGAACCGCCATTTTCTGGCAACGAGAATTTCGCGAAGTCGATACGCGAGTACCGTCAAGCCCTCGTTGACAGATACATGAATCTCGCGACCGAGCAAAGAGCGGGCCCTGATCTCGCGCCTTGGTTCGCAACCCACCGAGAGCATGTCGAAGCCCAGGGCGGTCTTGCAGGAGACGGGACCGCCGCAGTTCCTGTCTTCCTTACGGTACTCGAAACCAACAATGATTGCGTCGAATCGCTAGGGGCCCTCAACCGTTGGCCGCAACGGACCGGTCTGCCTATCGAAGAATATTTTTCCCGATGGGAGGCAAGCTGTGCCGAAATCAATGCCTCGCCTCAGCTACCGAATTGGCTCAGAACCTCGCTTCTTGGTAATTGAGTACGTTCCGACACAATCGGCCCACCATTCGAAACATATTGCTCAATCCTTCTCAAGTTTTAAGCTCGCCTCGCCGTTTTGTGGCTGGGCCGGCTCGCGACATCGGCCAGTTCTGCTGTTGACGTTGTAAGCGCGAATGCGGGTTCGAAGCGAGGCAATTCACTCTCAAGGTCGCGCGGTGCTTTATGAGGTGCCCGCAATACGAAACATGAGCTGGGATTAATGATATAAAGATCAATCCATTTGCCGATGCCTCAAGTGGGTCGGTTTGAGAAAAAGTAAGCGCCCATTAAGCAAGGGCCCGGACGCCCGCTTTTGGCCGATTTTGTTGCAAAAGTCCGTTGTGAGCCGAGGCGAAGCCAGGCTCCCACGACGCGCTCGAACACCTGCCGGAAGAGATTGCTATCCCCGAAGCCTTCGTTGCGGGCCCGCGAGATAGCCGAATGATCGGGCAGCTTGTCCTCGATGCTGAGCCCGCAAAACCAGCGGTAGGCCAGATTGACCTGCACTTCGCGGCAGAGCGCCCGTTCCGAGCGGATGGCGAACACGTAGCCAAGGATGAGCATCCGGATCATAAGCGCCGGATCGATCGAAGGCCTGCCGAGCGGGGAATAGTACGCGGCCAGCTCGCCGTGGACCCATGAGAGATCGAGGACCCCCGCAATCTTCCGGACGAGATGGTCGTCCGGAACGGCCTCATCCAAATTGAACGAGTAGAACAGCTGCCTTTGATCCTGATTAAGCCGCCCCATCATCGCCGCCTCCGCTGCGGTTTGCCTCACGATGAGCGAATCATGCTATCGTAGCCGGACTTGTTGGCGGCGAAGGCTTTGCCGTGGACGAGAGCCTGATTGCGGCCGATGCCAATAAAAGCCGTTCGATCCCGGGCGGAGAATGGAACAAGGACATCGATCCGGAAAAGGCCAAGCGCGCGGTGAAGGAGTATCTCGCCACACTTGACGATCCGGCCTATGGCGCCGCGAGTGAGGTAACGCCGAAATTCATCTCGCCTTCGGATCCGGCTGCGCAATGGACCGGCGCGCTTAAGAGTGCGGCCTTCTTCGCCTATGCCGATAACTATCTCATCGACGTGAAGTTCGGCATCATCGTGGATGTGGAGGCCTCGCGCGCCATCCGGCAAGCCGAGGTGGGTGCCTCGCAAACCATGATCGAACGCACGGAAGAGTGTTTCGGAATCAAGCCTTCATGGCTTGCGGGCGATACTGCCTACGGCGCCGGGGCAAATCTCGACTGGCTGGTAAATGACAAGGAGATCGCACCGCACATCCCGGTCATCGACAAATCGGCACGCGAGGATGGTACGTTCGCGCAATTAGCTATTGCGGGGGCTAGATCCAGCTAACTTGCTGGAAAGCAAACGATAAAAACCAAATAAATGTCCGCCTATGCGGGCAACCAAGCAACAAAATTATCCCTGCGCTATCGGCAAGGCCAAAACCAAACAACCTGGACACATTCCCCAAGTCCTACTATAGAACAAAAGGAAAACGCACCGGCCCGACGGGAGGCAAAACCCATGCTCGTGCTGAAGATCGTGGGAGCGCTGGCGCTGCTCGGCCTCGCCATCGAAGCCTTGATAAAGTTTCACCAGCATTGCGAAAAAAAGTTCAATTATCCCGCCTTGAGCCCAACCTGGCTCTCGCTTTGGCAATTAGCGGCGCTCCTTGGTTTCGCCGGCTGGTATTGGGAGAGGGCCGCGGCCAAGGCGCACGGCGATATCTTAAACGGCCTACTTTTCGCAGGAGCCGGCATCCTGATCGCGGCCGTCCTCACCGTCCGTAATTTCCGGTGCACCAATCTCGTTTACGGCCCGCTCATAACCCTCTTGCAGCTTCCGCTCGCGGTCCTCCTCGTCCCGCCTTTTTCCATCGGCTTTGCGATCGGCGAACACGATCACGATTCCGCTAGAAAGCGTGCCGCCGCAACGCGCGTCCGTGTGGTTAACAGGATTTGAGACAATCCCTCTTTTCTTTGGACAGATGCCGCATCTGTCCTCTGTCCGGCCAACGCATCCATCCAACCGGAAGGCGCGCGAGCCTCATGATCGCCAAGCGCATCTTGCGGCCCAAAGCCGCCTCCAATTTTGCGCGGCTGGGCGCTTATCTGCTCAGCGAGAAAACCGGCCTCGAAGGGGATGCATCAAGCCTGACATTCGGATATATTCTAAGCGAAAGCGGAGCAGCGGGACGGGTGGGGGCCGTCCGCATCACCAATTGCGCCGCGGAGAGCCCCTCCCTGGCCGTCAAGGAAATCTTTGCCACCCAGGCGCTCAACAAACGCTCACGCTCCGACCGCACTTACCATCTGGTCGTCGCCTTTGAGCCCGGCGAAAGACCTACGCAAGCCCAGCTTCAAGACATCGAGGACACGCTCTGCGAAGCGATCGGGCTTGGCGCCCATCAACGGATCTCGACCATCCACACCGACCGCGCCCATTTGCACCTCCATATCGCCATTAACAAGATCGCGCCTCAAACCCTCCGCTGCGTGGAGCCCTTCTACGACAAGCGCAAGCTCATGGCCGCCTGCGAGGCGCTCGAAAAGAAACACGGGCTTACCCAGACCAATCACGGCCGCAGCCAGGCCGGCCGCCCCAAGGGCAGGCCCGCTGACCTTGAGGTGCACGCCGCCGAAGCCTCGTTCCTTTCCTTCGTGAAGGACAAAATCGAGGCGGCGCTGCTTGAAGCCCTAAACCGCAAGGCAGACTGGAGCGGGGTACACGCCCTGCTCGCGCAGGAAAGCCTTACCTTAAAGCGCAGGGGCGCAGGGCTCATCATCGCCGATGCCAAGACCAGCCTCGCGGTTAAAGCCTCCGCCGTAAACCGCGCCTTCTCCATGAAGGAGCTGACCGGGAGGCTCGGCCCCTTCGAGGGCGCGCGCCCTCCCGAGGCTCAAGACACCTATGGCCGCGCGCCTTTGCCCCGCCAAAAGGCGCTAGCGCTTTACGCCGCCTATGTTTCTCAGCGAAAAGAGGGGCTTGAGGCGCTCAAGAAAGCAAGGCAGGCAAGTACCGAAGCTCGGGCCGCGATCTACCTGAGTTTTAAGGAACATTTGAAAGATGTGAAGCGCTCGGGGTTAACGGGCTCAGGCAAAAAAGCCCGCCGCCGCGACCTGCGCAGCCTACGCTCCCAAGCGCTCGCCGCCCTGGACGCCAAGGCCAGAAAGGAAAAAGCCGAAATCGAAGGCGCTTACACCTTCACCTGGATCGGCTTTCTTGAAGCCCGGGCGCTGGCCGGCGATATGCCGGCGCTCGGCGCCCTGCGCCGCAGCAAAAACCAAAGTGCCAAAATAGCGGCCGATTTTCTTTCCGCGGCCGATCCTTTGCTCGCCCGCACCATCCTCCTCAAGGACGCAAATCCGCAAATCCGAGCAGGCGGGCAGGTTCACTACAAGACCGCCGACGGCGGCGCCCTTACCGACGAGGCAGCCCGCGTGCGCGTCGACAAGACCTCCTACCAGGCCGCGTTCCTCGCTTTAAGCCTTGCCGCCGAGCGCTTCTCAGGCCAGGCGCTCTTGATCGAGGGCACCGAAGCTTTCAAAGACCAGGCCACCCAGATCGCCGCGGCGCTCAACCTTTGCCTTACCTTCGGCGATCCCGCCCTCGAAGCAGAGCGGCAAGAACTGACCCTAGGGCCCGGCGGCGGACCACCGCCCTCGCCCGCCTTTTTCCAGTTCATATTCGAGCAAAACACTATGGCTCATATACAATCGCCGGGCTATATTGTCCGCGCCTTCTCGCCCAAGGATGCGGGCCAGGCGCTCTACCATGGCCTAGAGAGCTTGAAAGACGGCAGTCAGATCCTGCTCTTGCGCAAAGAGGACGTCATGCTTGCCAAGCCCGCCACACCTGAAGAAAGCGCCAAAGACCAAACCCTGCCAAAAGGCTCTGTCCTTACTTTGAATCGTACAGGTAAAATCGAGGCGAGATCGCGCGCATGAGCCCGCTTGGCCCGCCAGAGCCCAAGGTCCAGTCCAGAACGCTTCTGATCCTTCTGCCCTTGGGCCTTCTCGCGCTGAACGCAGCAGCCACCCAATATATCGCCGCCAAATTCGCCTATCACCCGGCTCTGGGAGCCCCGCTGTTGGGGCATTTCTATCTGCCTTGGGAGTGGCTTGTCTGGCAGCAGAAATATGCAAGCTACGCCCCGCACCTCTTCCGCACCAGCGCGGCGGCGCTGGCCGCGGCTTTGAGCCTCAGCCTGCTCGCCCTTCTTGCCATGAACGGCAGGAGCGCCAAGCGCCACGAAGGCATCCACGGCACCGCCCATTGGGCGAGCCGGCCCGAAATCGAGGCGACCGGGCTTCTGCCCGCCAAGGGCAGAAAAGCCCAAGGCGTTTATGTCGGCGGCTGGCGCGACAAGCACAAAACCCTCTATTATCTCCGCCATAACGGCCCCGAGCATGTCGCCGCCATCGCCCCCACCCGCTCGGGCAAAGGCGTGGGCCTTGTCGTGCCCACGCTTTTGTCCTGGCCGCACAGCGTCGTCGTCAACGACCAAAAGGCCGAGCTTTGGAACCTGACCGCCGCCTGGCGCAAGGCCGAGGCCAAAAATCTTGTCATGAAATTCGATCCCGGCGCAGCTTCGGGGAGCGTTTCCTTCAATCCGCTCGAGGAGATAAGGCTTGGCACCATCCACGAAGTAGGGGACGTGCAAAACCTCGTCACCATACTGGTCGACCCGGAAGGCAAGGGCCTCGTCGACCATTGGGCCAAAACATCCCACGCTTTCCTGACCGGCGCCGTCCTGCACGTGCTCTATAAAAGAAAGGCCGAGGGCAAGGTGGGCTGCCTGCCCGATGTCGCCCAAGCGCTCTCCGATCCCGACACCCGCATCGAGAACCTCTATTTCGAGATGATCGCCAACAACTGGGGTCAGGACGGAGCCGCCCATCCCACCATCGCCAGCGCCGCCCGCGACATGATGAACCGCCCCGACGAAGAGCGCGGCTCGGTACTCTCGACCGCGATGAGCTTTCTCTCGCTTTACCGCGATCCCTTGGTGGCCAAGAACGTTGCGCGCTCCGACTTCAAGGTAAGCGATCTCATGAATCACGCCACGCCCATCACGCTTTATCTGGTGGTGCGCGCCGAGGACAAGGATCGCATGAAGCCCTTGATGCGGCTCATCATCAACCAGCTCGTGCGCGTGCTTTTGCGCCCCGAAATCACCTTTGTGGAAGGCCGCCCCCAGCCGTCGCACAAGCACCGGCTCCTGTTAATGCTCGACGAGTTTCCCTCCTACGGCAAGCTCGAGGTCTTCCAGGAGGCGCTCGCCTATATCGCGGGCTACGGCATCAAGGCCTATCTCATCATGCAGGATATGTCCCAGCTCTGGGGCGCCTATGGCAAGGACGAGAGCATCATCTCCAACTGCCATGTGCGCATCGCCTACGCCCCGAACCGGGTCGAGACCGCCGAATGGCTTTCCCGCATGGCGGGCACCGCAACCATCGTAACCGAGAACATCACCGAGTCGGGCAAGCGCTTCGGCGCCATGCTCACCCAGGTCTCCAAGAGCTACCATCAGATCAGCCGGCCGCTCCTAACCTCAGACGAGATCATGCGGCTGCGCTCGCCCCAAAAAAACGCCTCCGATTTGATCGTCGAGCCGGGCGACATGCTGATCTTCGTGGCGGGCCACGCGCCCATCTTCGGCACGCAAAGCCTCTACTTCCTCGACCCCGTCTTCCGCGAGCGCGCGAAGCTCCCCGTGCCTCAGACCGATAGCCTCAACAAAAGCCAGACGGAGCCTTTCAAATGTCCGCCCGCACCCAAAGATCCCGCTGCATCGGCCTTGCCGCCTGGCTGATCCTTGCCGCCCTCATGCTAAGCGTTTCTTGCGCCCGGCACCTGGGCTTGCGCCTCAACACGACCTCCTCTCTGCCCATGGGCCTCTGGCGCCTCACTTCGCTCCTAAGGCCACCTGCGCGCGGCGAGATCGTAAGCCTCTGCCCGCCGCCCACAGCCCTCTTCCTTGAGGCCAAGGCCCGCTTCTATCTTGGTGCAGGCTCCTGCCCGGGCGGGTTAGAGCCCATGCTCAAGCCCGTCGCCGGCCTCCCGGGCGATCACGTTGAAGCGACCGAAGCAGGCATTTCGGTCAACGGCACCCTCCTGGCCAATTCGAAGCCGCTTGCCGCCGATCTTTCCGGACGGCCGCTCACGCCGCTTGCCTCCGGCAGCTTTCAGCTCCCTGAAGGCTCTATCCTGCTTGTCTCAAGCTTTAATCCGCAAAGCTTCGACAGCCGCTATTTCGGGCCGCTGCCGATATCCGCCGTCCAAAGCCTCGCGCATCCGGTGCTCGTCATCCCGCGTTGAAGGGCCGAATGCAGCATGCGCGGCTCACGCAGCCTGGCCCCGCCAACGAATTGCAGGGGCTTTTGTGGCCACGATTCCGTCTTGGGTCGAAACCGGACTCGCCGCTTCGACAAGACTGCGGCAGTTGGACCCTCAGCTTCGGACGTTGATCAAAACCTCGAAGCGAGGCACCCCAGCTTGCAATCCGCAGGCGCACTCCTGCCCCAGGGCTGCCTCGGCGATCCGCGACAAGAAATCGTTGTGGAGGGCGGGAGCAGTATTGGTCACCACATCCAAAAACAGCCGTCATGTTCGGACATGAATGATTGAGACGGATTTGTAATTGTGTAAATTTTATGAATGGTCGCCGGTAACCACTCACCCGGCATTGCGCGTTTAGGGACATCGGGACAGATGACAGAGCATAACCACGAGAATCGACAGAGATTGAATCCAAAGCTTCAGCTTGAGGTGGATGCGCTTTCGGGTTGGTGGACGAAGCGAGCGGCAGAAATTAGGGCTGCTGACGCCGTGCGCGAGCCCCTGTATCATTACACCGGCATGAGTGGAATGCTGGGTATCATCGCCACCGAACACATGTGGTTCACGAGCATCTTCCACCTCAATGATCCGAGCGAATTGGGCTACGGCCTGGGTATAGCGCTCGACTTACTGAAAGAGGAAGCGGACCGCGGCACCCCATCCGTTGAGGCCTTTTGTAAATGGATGAGCCATGTGCTTGTTAAAGCTGGCGGCGAGATTTTTGGTTTCTTCGTCGCCAGCTTTAGCCGGAAAGACAACGATCTTGGTCAATGGCGGGCGTATGCAGACAATGGAAGAGGCGTCGCTGTTGGCCTAGCACCTTCGCTGTTCGAGGTCGTTCCCGATGAGAGCAGCCTTAAGGTAACCGAAAAGACGATAGTAGCGCGGGTAATTTATGATCCTAAACGACACGAGCAGAATCTCAGAGAGGCGATAGGTTGCGCGATTGAAGGCATTGCTCGCGGCGAGCAGAGCGCCACATCAGAGGCCGAGCGCGAAGAATTTGGGAAGGCAATGGCTATAGAGCTGGCGGTCCCTATCTTTACATACTCCATCACCTGCAAGCACCCGGCTTACGAACAAGAACAAGAAACGCGACTATTGCTTGTAAACGACCTACACCAACTCGGCCCGTTTATCGAAACACGAACGCGTGGATCGGCTCTTGTACCTTATATTCAGAGCCCGTTGCCCGTGCGTAAACCTGGCGCGCTTACGAAGATTATGATCGGCCCAGCAGCTGATGAACTTGCCGACGATGCGATCCGAGCTTTCTTCCGCAGGCAAGGATTACCGCTCGACATCCTGGATAAGTCGGATATCCCATATGCTGCCCGATAATCAATCCGATATGCTGTTGACTTGGTCGGGGGAGAGTATGCCAGAGCGCTGATCTGGGTCCGAATTCTTCGGCGAGCGGAAGGACAACTCGTGGCCCGACGCCGAGATCGAGATGTCAATCGAGCCGGTGCCGCCGGCACCGGAATTGGTAGAAGTTTTTGCTTCAGCAAGACCTTCAGCTCCGGAAGCAATCCCTGCGAACGGGAAGGTCAGCTCGGCCTGTTGCGCTCCTATGGCGGAATGGCGCACCAGAACTGCCCCGCCGATTACCATGACGGGAGGTACGGGTCGAGAGCGGACCTCACAGTTTTCTCGAAAGCCCACGCGCGCGATGGCTGCTTTCGGATCCGAATGCATCCATCTTCGGCCACGTCAGGATAATCCGGCCATTGACCCAGACTGGTCTTGAGCCAACTCCTGCAGAGGCTGCTTTTGCGGGTATCTTTTGCGCTGCAAGCTCAGCAGAAGGGCGAGAATTAAGCGGCGTTTGGCAGCACCTCGGCGCACGAGTCCGGAAGTTGCCCTTCGCGACTAATTTGCCCCGCTTTGTTCGCACACCATATATTCGGCGTACCAATCCGGCCAGTTGGGGTCGGCTTGCCCAGTATGTTTGTTGTGCTGACCATGCTCCTTTGCGGCGCGACTCATCGCTTGCGCAAGGTCGCGAGCCGACGCATACATCGTGTTTCCTGTAACGCGCCCAGGAAGCCGCTTCGTAACTTCCTGCAGCAGCCAGCCGTTGCCATCGGGATCGCTGAAAGAAACGAACGAGTGGTAGCTGAGGTGCTCGGGCTGTAGCCCGCTGACTCGCACCCCGGCGCCGGGAAACCTGCAAGCCGTTCCGGTCTCACAGTGAAATACTTCGCTCGCGTCAACACCTTGTGAGATGAGTTGTTTGCGCGCCGGGTCGATGTCAGAGACGGCGAGGTGCATTCCCTGGGCTGAACCGGGTGCGACCGATGTTAGGTTCACGCCGAATTGGATCGAGCTGCCGGAACCAGGAGGCGTGAACTGGACCAGGCGGAAGCTTTCACCGGCGGCACGGTCGGCGTCGAGCCGCCACCCGAGCCTTAAGTAGAATTCCTTTGCTCGGTCGACATCCGAAACGGGGATGACCACCACCTCAAGCTTCATATCGAGATCTGCAACGTTCGTGCTTTTCGTCTCTTCGTTTTTGCTTATTGCTTCTGGGCTCATGCTGACTCCTGTATCGCGGGGATGGTGGCTGTCCTCATAGCGCTGAACGATCACTGCGACGGCAGCAGCCTGCTTCCCAGAGCGTCGCTACCCGCCTATTTATTAGCCGGGCGCGGCATCGGTCTCACCCCTGCCTGCTCCTCCGCCGTATACGGCGCTCCATAATACGGGAAATCGTTGCGAATGCGCCCGCGGTCGGGAGCAGGTCCATCGACAGGTGGCATATTGGTGGCCAGCGTCAATATCACATCCATCGCATCGTCACCTAGCGCGCGCCCATTGAAGCTGCCCACCTCGAACGCCGCCGGCGTTCCAAGCTCGTAGGGCAATGTATTCGGGCAAAGCCGCTTCGCAATCTGCTTCCCATACTCAGCCGGATTCGGCGCCGAGCCTGCATAGGTCGTCATCTTTTCCGCAAAATCCGCAATCGACTTCGCGAAGCGCTCTACGTCTTCGGACGGAACCGACGCATTGAATAGTTCTTTCGCCCTTTGATCGGCCGGGTCGTTCAGGAAGAGGTGCGTAACCATAGGCTGGCCCCAACGCGAAACCTGTACCTCCGGCGCATGGCCAAAGAGGGAGATCGTCGCCCATGCGTGGATTTTTCCCTTCCCAATCAGTTCGCTCGGCACTTCCAGCACAATCGCCGTAACATTCCGCCTCGCAAAGGGATTCTGCTGATGCAAAAGGACGTCCGCATCGTAGCGCTGGTCCTTATAGAAAGCGGTCATAAATGCGCGGAATCCAGCATTTGCCGCAAATAGGTCTGGAGCAATCCCAACATACGTACGAATATCCGAATTGCTCGCGACCGAACCGGTTTCACCCTCAACCAAACTCTCTCCGGCGTCTCCGCGAAGAGCATCGTCCCCCGTCGCCTTCCGCACTACGAACGGCTGAATGTGAGTATGCTCACTGCCATCTCGGTGCCGTGGTGCACCAAACCTGAATTTGAACGTAACCTCTTCCCTTGCATCTCCGTTCAGGTCGAACCGGAACGCGTAGAGCCCTTCTGGATGAAGCGTATCCGGAGCCGACAGTCCCACATCCGGATTGACGGTCATCGCCATCACCGTCTTGCCCGAGGGGCCGTTAAATAGATAAAAATCGCAAAGATTGAGGCTCGGATCTTCCTTCGCCAGTTTGGTATCGAAATGATGTGACATACAGAATCTCCTTGCGATCGAATGAGGTAATCAATGCCTTAAGCGCATGTTCCACCCTCATCACAATTCGGCACTCTCAGGGGGCGAACTTTAAATTCCGTCGTAGCGTGAATACAGACGCTTCGTCCAAGCCTGGCGCGCCGTCCTTGAGTGGACGCCTTTCCGCGCCACTTGGATTAAGTTTTGGTATCGGCGGTATGAGTGCCCATGAAATTACCATAAGCACACACGCTTTGCCGGACTTCGTCGGTGCCAAAGGCTTTGAGCTCATAAGTGGCGTCTGGAAGGACCCTCAACGTCGCCTTCATCCACTCCGTATAGTCTCTCAGCGTTAGGATGCCGGACAAGGGTTCTGCCTGTGCCGAGAAGCTCGCGTCTTTAGCAAGACTGATAGGCGGCGAACTGCCGCTTCAACCAGTGCTCTGGAAATAGGCCGGGGGATCCGCCGATAGACCGCGATGCACCTGGCGCGTAATCTCATCGGCCAAGACCTCACCTTCCCCGCGTTCGAGGGCGTCGAGCGTCGTCCGCACGATCTCCTCGGGCGAACTCTTCGGCGCGTCGAAATCGCGTGCAAGGTCGGTGTCGATGAAGGCTGCATGCAGCGCGACGACCTGGGTGCCCTGTCGCGCAAGCTCGATGCGAAGGCCGTTGGTCAGCGCCCATGCAGCTGATTTCGACGCGCCATAAGTCGCCAGCATCGGACCGTTCATCCAGCTTGCTAGGGAAAGCACGTTGATGATCGCGCCGCCGCCGTTTTTCGCCACGACGGGCGCGAAGGCGCGCGCCATGCGCAGCGGCCCGACAAAGTTCACTTCAAACTGCTCTCGCGCGGCCTCGACCGCCCCATCGGCGAGAAAGCCGCCAGGCCTAGCGATGCCGGCATTGTTGACGAGCAGGTTCACGTTCCCGGCCACACGCGCCGCGGCGACGGCGTCTTCGTCGCTGGTGACGTCCAGTTTCAGCGGCGCGACGCCCTTCAGGGTAACCGCCTCTGGATTGCGCGCCGCGGCATAGACTTTCGCCGCCCCCATCTCCACAAGCACCTTGGCAAAGGCGAGGCCGAGGCCCCGGTTGGCGCCCGTCACCAGGGCGATTGATCCTGCAACTTTCATGGTCGACTCCTCTCTTGCTCTCGGTCCTCGCACAAGGCCAACGCGCCGGCGAATAGGCCCAGCTAAAGCTCGCGTGGTCCGTTTTGCGCGCTCGTCGCCGACGCCAAAATGGCAAAGCGTCTTCGATAACTAAAGGATTGATCCTCAAAGGCGACTGCCATCCAAGCGTCGGCCATTTCGAGGAAAATCTACCGCTCTCGGTCATCCTCCGCCTCGGTTGCGAAGCGAAGGCATTCCACGGCAAACTGCCGGTGGTCCTCCCGGGTTAGCATAGCGCGATCTCAAAAAAATCACGTTGCAAACTGGGGATTCAATGCGGGTGCCGTCGGCGGGTTCCATTCAAGAGGTGCCCACGGAAAAAAGGGGGACACTCAGGTCTGAAAGGGGTCAATTTCGCCACAAAGAGGCCGCGTCGAAAACGTATCTACTACGACCGCTTTTTGAGTGTGTTGCAGTCTTTAGTTCAAGATCTTCGAATTTCGGGAATTGGCCTTAAGCGTCAAATTTCACCATAGCCGTTGCCGAACTTGGAACTCCAGGCGAAGCCGGAGAACTCTGCCCGCCCTGCATCTTTCCCAGATGTGCCCATGCTTGCCTGCGATGCAGAGTTGCAACCCGAGCACCGAACCTGCTGCCAGGCCTTTTAAGAAAACCGTTGTTTTACAATGACCTGTACCCATGCCGCGGTTTCGCCGCAATCGCCGCCGCAATTGCCGCAATCCCCGCCATAATTGGCGCGGCCAAGCCGCTGAAAATAAGCCAGAATTCAACGATTGTGGCGGCGCCGCGGATTTAGCCCGCTTTAGCCCGGCTTTAGCCCCGGTGGGGCTAAAGTCCGGAATGACGTAGCGCTCTGTAATGAAAGGATAATTGGTCTGGCTTGCACCAACTTTAGCCTTTTTAGCCCGCTGGCCCATTAGCCCTCCGGCCGCAGCCTTTCTCAACCCCTTCTTCCAAAGCAAGCGACGGGCGCACGATACAAAGCGGTTCGCGGAGCCTCCTGACTAGCCCCAACGGCCGGCCGCGCCGCTTCATGGCGCAAAAACCATTCTTGCTAGGGCTTCAGCAGCTCGTAGAGCGGCTTGCGAAGCACCCGGGCGAGTTTCACCATCGTGTCGATGCAAACATTGTGCATCGCGTTTTCCATCTGCGAAATATGCGCCTGCGCAATCCCCGTCCGCTTCGCCACCTCCCATTGCGCCAGCTCAGCCTCCATCCGGGCGGCCCTTAGATTACGCCCGAAAATCTCCCGCTCCGCCTGGCTTTCCGGCGCCCGCTTATTGTTGCTCGAAGGCAAGGCGCGCTTGCGCTTATTGGGCTTCTCTATGACGTCCTCGCAGGGCAGCGGTTCCTGCCGCATCGCTTTTTATCCTTCAATCCTTTGCCAATTGCCTTTGCACTATAATAGCGCTTGCCTCTCAGGCAAGCGCCGGCTTGTGGAAAACCACGGCGCTAAGACAGCAGAAACTAGAAAAGTTCTAGCTAAATTTTATGTGCGCAATCGCTTGATGCAAATCGGCCACAGCAACGACCAATGTATTTCTCAAATAATACCGTTTATAATTGATCCATAAATAACACACTATTCGGCGACTGAATGCAGCATCCTGCGCGTATGCCGTCTTATTCCGGCTTAAGTCTGATTCTGTTCGACATCGGTTCTTAATGTCGTTCGACATTGTTTATTTTTGAGGGGCTGCTGTACGCCATTTCAAAGCTCGTAACCTAGTCATATTCTCTGTCTGTTCCCGCTAAATACCTTATACTCAATCACAACCGCCCGTCCATCCGCGCAATCAGGCCGTTTGCAGCCAAATTAAAATAGCGTATAAGCGAACTCGTTTCCGAACCCGCGCAACCAGGGTACCCGGCTTATGGCGCAGCCTTCCTCCGAATACGCACTGCGCGCCGGGCAAAAGCTCGAGCGCGAATTGGGCGAACAGGTTCTCAGCTGTCTCAAGGACCCCGAGGTCATCGTGATCATGCTGAACCCCGATGGTGTCCTCTGGGTCGAGCGTATGGGACGCCCCATGGCGCGCTTAGGCCTCATGCCCCCGCACCGGGCCGAAGCCGCCATGGCCACCATCGCGGCCCTGCATAGGACCACCATCACGCGCGACAATCCGATCCTCGAATGCGAGCTGCCGCTCGACGGCAGCCGCTTCGAGGGGCTGATCCCGCCCGTGGTCAAAGGCCCAAGCTTTTGCATTAGGAAACGCGCAGCCAAAATCTTCACGCTCGCCGGCTATGTGGCCGCGGGCGTCATGAGCGAACGCCAACGCACGCTCATCGAGAAGGCCGCCCTTGCTCACAAGAGCATCTTGATCGTGGGCGGCACCGGCTCCGGCAAGACCACGCTCGTCAACGCCGTCATTCACCTGATCTCGGAGGCGATGCCTGAGGAGCGGCTCCTCATCCTCGAGGACACCGCCGAGATCCAGTGCTCGGCTCCCAACCACGTCTTCAAGCGCACCACCGATGCCATCACCATGCGCATGCTGCTCCGCTCCACGCTGCGCTACCGGCCGGACCGCATCTTTGTGGGCGAGGTGAGAGGCGGCGAATGCCTCGATCTGTTAAAGGCCTGGAACACCGGCCACCCCGGCGGCGTGGCGACCGTGCATGCGAACGGCGCCAAAGCCGGGCTTACCCGGCTCGAAAATCTCGTGGCCGAGATCACGCCCGCCCCGATGCACCAGACCATCGCGGCGGCGATAGACCTCATCGTCTTTATCGAAAAAACCGCTTCCACGAAGGCCGGCCGCCAGGTGCGCGAGCTTCTACGCGTGCATGGCCATGACGGCAAGGACTACCAAACCGAACCCGAGGAGTAAGCTTTATGAAACAGACGCAGCTCGATTTCATCCTTCTTATCCGTGCGGGGCTCGCGCTTACGCTGGCCCTCATCCTTCTTCACCCCGATCTGGCGCTGGCCTCCACCAGCTCGTCGAGCGGCCTTCCCTGGGAGAGCCCGCTGCAGTCCATCCAGCAGAGCTTGACCGGCCCCGTCGCCTATGCCGTCTCGCTGATCGGCGTGGTTGTCACCGGCGCCATGCTCATCTTCGGCGGCGAGATCAACGAATTCGCCCGCCGGATCATCATGCTGGTGCTCGTGATCGCGCTTTTGGTCTCGGCGACCAACGTGCTTTCCACCCTGTTCGCGACCGGCGCGGTGCTCGCATGAGCGAGCTTCGCCGCACCGCGCTCTACCGCGCGCTTAACCGCCCGAACCTGTTTTTGGGCGGGGAGCGCGAGCCCGTGACGATCGCCGCGGTCGTCTGCTTCGGGCTCCCCGCGGCGAGCCTCAACCTGCCCGCAACCGGCATCGGGCTTGGCCTTTGGGTCTTTTTGACCGGCCTCTTGCGCATGATGGCTAAGGCCGATCCCAACATGTCCCGCATCTATTTGCGCCAGCTCAACTATGCCGCCTATTACCCGGCCCGCGCGCGAGCCTCGCGCAAAGACTGAAAAAGGACTTGTCCATGCTTGCCTTAAAACAGTTCCGCGACCGCGCCAAGGGCGTTGCCGACCTTCTAAACTACGCAAGCCTCATTGGCGATGGGCTCGTGCTTGGCAAGGATGGCTCGCTGCTCGCGGGCTTTTTCTACCGCGGCCCCGACAGCGCCTCCGCCACACCTTCCGAGCTCAACTATGTGACGGCCCGCATCAACGCCGCCCTCACCAGGCTCGGCAGCGGCTTTGCGCTCTGGGTGGATTCGATCAGGCTCCCGGCCGCCGCCTATCCCGGAGCTGCCGCCTCGCATTTTCCCGATCCTGTTACCCTTGCCATCGATTCCGAGCGGCGGCGGCAATTTCTGGAAGAAGGCGCCCATTTCGAGACCGAATACGCCTTTCTGATCGCCTACACCCCGCCTTTGCGCCGCAATCAAAAGCTCGCCGACTTGATTTACGACGACGATGCCAAGCCGGAAGCCGAAAGCCCGGGCGACCGGCAGATCAAGGTCTTCGAGCGCATTTTAACGGACCTCGAGGACGCGCTGTCCGACATTTTGCGCTTGCGGCGCATGAGGTCCTATTCGGTTGCCGACGCCACGGGCCGCACGCATCTCAAAGACGAGCTCGTTACTTATTTGCACTTCGCGCTTACCGGCCATCTGGCACCCTTGAACGTGCCGCCCTGCCCCATGTATCTCGACGCCTGGCTTTCCGGCCAGGAGCTTTGGGCGGGCGACACCCCGAGGATCGGCCGGAACTTTATCGCAAGCGTAGCCATCGAGGGTTTCCCGGCCGAATCCTATCCCTCCATCCTTGCCCATCTCGAAAGCTTGGCCATCCCCTTCCGGTTTTCCTCGCGCTTCATCCCGATGGATGCGCATGAGAGCCTGGCGATCCTGCGTTCCTACCGGCGCAAATGGAAGCAATGGACCAGGGGCTTCTTTTCCCAGGTGTTCAAGACCCAAGGCGGCGTCGTAAACGAGGACGCCGCCAACATGGCACGCGAGGCCGAGAACGCCATCACCGACGCCAATTCGGGCCTCGTCGCCTTCGGCTTCTATACGCCCATCCTGATCTTGATGGGCGAGGCGCGGGAGAAGCTTTTGGACGAGGCCCGCATCATCGCGCGCGAGCTGTTGCGCTTGGGCTTTGCCGCCCGCGTCGAAACCGTCAATACGCTCGAAGCCTTCTTGGGGAGCCTTCCCGGCCACGCCATCCCAAATATCCGCCGGCCCTTGATCCACAGCCTCAATTTCGCGGATCTGATGCCTGCCTCCTCGACCTGGCCGGGCCTAGCAAACTGCCCAAGCCCGCTCTTTCCGGAAAACTCCCCGCCCTTGCTTTATGGCGCCACAACGGGCTCGACCCCATTCCGGCTCAATCTGCATGTGGGCGATGTGGGCCACACGCTGATCTTCGGCCCCACCGGCTCGGGTAAATCGACACTCTTAGCAACCTTAGCGGCGCAGTTCAGGCGCTACCCCAATGCCCGCATCACCGTGTTCGACAAGGGCCGCTCGCTCTTCGCGCTCGCGCACGCGGCAGGCGGCGCCCATTACGATCTCGCGGGCGATTCCGGCAGCCCCGGCCTCTGCCCCTTGGAGCAGCTCGAAACCCCGCTCGATATGGCCTTCGCCGAAGGCTGGCTGGCCGCCTGCTTCGAGCTGCAGCAAGGATCGGCGCCCACCCCCCGCCAAAAGGAAGAAATCCACCGCGCGGTCAGCCTCATGCGCGGGACCGGAAAGGGGGAGGGAAGGAGCCTTACCGACTTCATCGCCACCGTCCAGGACAAGGATATCCGCGCCGCGCTCTCGACCTACACCATCGAAGGCGCGCTCGGCCATCTCTTGGATGCCCGCTCGGGCGGCATCGGCAAAAACCCCTTCACCGTGTTCGAGATCGAAGAGCTGATGGGCCTCGGCGAGAAGAACCTGATCCCGGTGCTCCTCTACCTCTTCCGGCATTTCGAGCGCTCGCTTTCGGGGGAACCTTCGCTTCTCCTGCTCGACGAGGCCTGGGTGATGCTGGGCCATCCCGTCTTCCGCGAGAAGATCCGCGAATGGCTCAAGGTCTTGCGCAAAGCCAATTGCGCGGTGGTGCTTGCCACCCAAAGCCTTTCGGATGCGGTGCGCTCGGGCATCCTCGACGTGCTCTTAGAATCGTGCCCCACCAAAATCCTGCTTCCCAACGAAGAGGCGGACAAGGGGGGCTCCGGCGGTGTCATAGGCCCCCTCGACCTCTACCGGCTGATCGGGCTCAACGATACCGAGATCGAGCTCCTCAAGACCGCGGTCAAAAAGCGCCACTATTACTACACCAGCCCGGAAGGCCGCCGCCTGTTCGAGCTGGGCTTAGGCCCCACCGCGCTTGCCTTTACCGCCGTCTCCTCCCGCGAAGACATCGCCCATATCCGCGCGCTGATGAAGGCCCACGGCCAAGGCTGGACCGCCGCCTGGCTCAAAGCGCGCGGGCTCGACCCCGAAACCGTTCTTGGCCAGAAACAGGAGCTTGACTATGAACAAGCGGCTTAAATCCCGGATTTTAGCGGCTGCGGCAGCCCTTGCTTTCGTCCCTACTCTGACGCCGGGGGCGCGGGCGCAGGCGGTCTATTGCACCAATTGCTCGAGCGAGGTCACCCAGCTTCTAAACCTCGCGCGCCTGATCGATCAGCTCGGCACCCAGCAAAATATCCTCACCACGGGCACCAATCAGTTCCAGACCATGACGGTCAACACGACGCCCTACGCCTCGCTCTCCTGGAGCAACGGGGTAGCCAATCTTGCCTCGGTCAACTCTTTACTTTCGAGCCCCAGCCTCCTGGGCCTGGGCACGAGCCAATACGGCACCTATAACAGCTATCTTTCCACCCAGCCCACCAGCTCCGGGTTCGCCGCCAAATATCAGCAGTGGTCCTTGGGCACCAATTCGAGCGTGCTCACCGCGCTCCAGGCGGGCCAGCAGCAGGCAAGCCAGATCACCGGCGACGAGCAGGCAACCTTGAGTAGCCTCAAAGCGCAAACGCAAGGCGTGCAAGGCAATCTGCAGGCGCTGCAGACCATCGCCCAGACCAACATCATGATCGTCGAGCAGCTGCAGAAGCTCCGTCAGCTCACCCTCACGGATATGAGCCTCAAGGCCCAAGCCATTCAAAGCCAGGCCGACAAGGACGCTTCGACCCAGGCCGCCTGGTCGAGCTTCCTCACCACCAATTCCACCGTTCCAACGAATTAGGGAAAGCCTCAGCCGTGACCTTTAAGCTTTCCTCTTTCCCCTTTGCGACGCGGCTTGCCGCGGCAGGCCGCGCCTTCCTGCCTGGATGGCAAGCCGTCTTTATTATCGCGGCCATCAGCCTCTATTTGGCGCTGCCGGGCGCAATCAAAAAAGCGGCGCTAATCTTCTTCACCGCCGCAGGCGGCCTCATCGGCCTTGGCGCCACCATCCATGAGATCACGCTTCTTGCCGCCCGCGTCCTAAAAGCCATCCGCCATCCAAATCGCCAGAAACACGAGCCAATCGAGCTCCAAGCAAGCGAGGCCCGCCCATGAGAAGGCTTTCCCTCATCGTTAGCGCGGCGGCCCTGCTTACGATCGCGGCCGGCCCCTCCCTTGCCGCCGAGAACGCCCAGGAAGTGAACCAGATCCTGCAGCTCTACCAGCAACAGGCGCAGGCCTGGCAAAGCACGCTCCTCACCTTCGCCCAAACCTTGTTCTGGCTCCTGGCTACCATCGAAATCGCGATGACCGGTATCCGCCTGACGCTCAAGGGCGCCGATTTTAACGAGTGGGCCGCCGAGCTCGTCAACCAGATCCTGTTCATCGGCTTTTTCCTGGCGCTCTTGACCAATTCCAGCACCTGGGCCAACGCCATCGTGCAGAGCTTCCAGAGCGCCGCCAGCCAAGCGATCGCAGCCTCGGGCGCACAAACCGTCAGCCAGCCATCCGACATCTTCACCATCGGCCTTAACCTTGCGCAAAAGGCTCTGGGCCAGACCAGCATCTGGAGCCCGGGCTCGAGCGTGGGCCTTGTCCTTTTCGCGATCGTGCTCATCGTCTGTTTCGGCCTCATCACCGCGCTCTACATCCTGACGCTCGTCGAATCCTACGTGGTCATCTCCGCGGGCGTCCTGTTCATGGGCTTCGGCGGCTCCCGCTTCACCAAGGACTTTGCCCTCAAGATCCTTATCTACGCCGTAAGCGTGGGCGCCAAGCTGTTCGTGCTGCAGCTTCTGGTCGGGCTCGGCATGCAGATCTTCAACCAGCTCGTGGCGAACTTCCAGACCGATAGCACCGATCTCTTGGTGTGCACCGGCTGCGCCATCGTCATGCTGGCCTTGACCAAGATCATCCCCGATATGATCCAGGGCCTCATCAACGGCACCTCCATGGCCAGCGCCGCCGCCCTGGTGAGCTCCGCGCGCGAGGCCGCCATGCCCGCCACAGCAGGCACGATCGGAGCCGCGTGGAATAGCGTAGCCGTTGCACGCCGCAGCGGCCAGCTCGCCAGCGAGCAAATGCAAGATGCGCAGGTCCACCGGCAGCTGGTGGAAACCGGGCCGCTTCATCCGTGCGGCCGGTAATGTTGCCAGCGCAAGCTTCGACGCCGTGGGCATGCGCCTCTCGGGCCGCATGCATTACGGCACCTTTGGCGGGCAAATGACCGAAGCCTTGAAGGAAAAAATCGCGGACCGCCAGGCTGAACGCGCCGCCGCGGCAGCGAAAAATGCCGGCCACGGCAGCATCCGCGGGGGCGGCAGCCCAGATTGGAAAACCTCCGGCGAGGGTTCCCCGGAAGGCTCCGCCAAGCCTTAAGCCAAGACCCTTGAACAGGAAGCGTTAAGCCGGCGAGCACAGCCGGATCGATTGTCTATAGACCATAGCGAGGAAGCATGAGCAGCAAACCCGAGACGAGCGCCGCGGCACTCGAAAATCCTTACCTTGCCGCCAGGCGCGAATGGAACGAGCGCTATGGCGACTATATCGCGCAAGCGAGAAACTGGCGGCTCGCCGCCATCCTTGCGCTGTTTGTGGCGATGATCTCGGCAGGCGGCCTCGTCCATCTTTCAAGCCAAAGCCAGATCGTCCCCTATATCGTGCGCGTCGACAAGCTTGGCGCCGCCGCGGCGGTGGAACGGGCGGACCAGAATTTTCAGCCGGACAAGCAGGTCATCGTCGCTTTCCTCGCCCGCTTCATCGCCAATATCAGAAGCGTCTATACCGACGCCGGCGCCGAGCGCACGCTCTTAAAAGAAGCCTACGCCATGATCAACGAGCGCGGCGAAGCCTTCGCCAAGCTCAACTTCTATATGCGCGAGCACGATCCCTTCAAGCGCGCCGAAACCGAGACCGTCACCGTCGAGGTGGCCAGCGTCCTGCCCCTCTCCGAAGGGAGCTGGCGCATCGAATGGCGCGAGGAAGCCCGCAGCCGCGACGGCTCCAAACCCCAACACACGCAGTGGCAGGCCACCGTGTCCATCGCAATAAGCCCGCCCACGAGCGAAGCCAGCATCCGGCTCAACCCGCTCGGCATCTACATCAACAGCTTCAACTGGTCGCAACGTCTCTAACCGGCATCTTAACGGGGAACTTCGTCATGCGTGCAATCACGGCTTTTACCCTCTCGCTCCTGCTTACCACGGCCGCCGCCGCCCAAACGCCAGGGTCCACCAAGGACCCTATTCCAGACAGCCCGCCGCCCAAAACCCCGCTGTTCGCAGGCCCGCAAGCCCCGCTGACCGCCAAAGAGGCCAAGGGCGTCACCATCGGCAAGGAATGGGCGGCAAACCGCGCGGGGCCCGGACGCGGCGACGAAGGCGCCACCGTCTTCATGTTCGGCTCGACGCTGCCCACCATCGTCTGCGCCCCGCTCTATGTCTGCGATCTGGCGCTTGAGGCAGGCGAGGCCGTCAACGATCTGAATGTGGGCGATAGCGTGCGCTGGAAAATCACACCCGCCACGCAAGGGGCGGGCGACAGCCTGATCACCCATGTCATGATCAAACCCACCGATGTGGGCCTTATCACCAATCTCGTCATCACCACGAACCGGCGCACCTATATCGTCAAGCTCTTAAGCCGCGAGCGCGATTGGATGCCTAGGGTGGCCTTCGACTATCCCGGCGATCCCGCCCTGCAATGGCGGCTCTACCGGACAAGCCTTGCCGACAAGCAGCTTCTAGCCAACGCCAAGGCGCAGGCACCCAAGCCGGACGAGTTCGATTTCGCCTATGCAATCTCGGGCGACAACCCGCCCTGGCGCCCCCTTCGCGTCTATAGCGACGGGGTGAAGACCTACATTCTGTTCCCGCCCAATGTGGGCTCCTCGGAGCTCCCGGCACTCACCGAGATCGAGGACGACACCTCCCTGTTCGGCATCGACAGTTTCTTCAACGGGCCAAGCTTGCGCCTCGTGACCTACCGCTTCACCGGGCACCGCTTCGAGGCCGACAAGGTCCTAACCCATGCCAGGCTGAGCGCGGGCGTGGGCAGCTCGGCCCAAACCATCACCATCAAGAAGCTCGGGAGGAACTAACCCATGAACGCCCCTTCCCCCGATCTCTTAGGCGGTCCGCCCGCGCGCGGCCAAGGCGTCCGCCGGCTCAACCGCGTGCCCTTGATGATCGCCATGGCGATCCTGGCCCTCATCATGGCCACCGTCGCCTATACCTATCATGCGCGGCTCAAGCAGGCCCAGCGCGCGGGTAGCGAGGACAAAAGACCAAGCGCCGCGGCCACGCTGCTCACCGGCCCCGAGGCCGGCTATATCGAGCCCAAGGCGCCCGACAGCGTGCCGGTCCTGCGTATGGCGGCGGCGGAGATCCCTAAGCCCATAGCACCCTTGCCCGAACCCGAAAAACTGGGTCCCTACCACGAAGCCTGGGAGAATTACTTGAGGCGCCTGGAGCAAATCCGCCGGGCCAAGGAACAGGTGGCCTTTGCCGCGGCCGAGGCCCCATCCACCGTCCAGGTGAACCTCTCCAAAAGGGTGAATGCGGCCTCCCCTGGCGGAGCCGGCGCTCAAACCCAAGCCCCGTCCTCGGCTACCGGAGAATTTATGCGCTACGCCAGCCAGCGGCTCACCCAGCTTACCGAGGGCGCGGGCCGCGAGGCCGATCTCAACCGCCAGGCTGAAAAACGCGAGTTTATCGCCGAAACCGGCCCCAAGGCTTCCGAACAAAACACGCTTTCCACCAGGCGCGAGGCCGCGGCCACGCCTTACGAGCTCAGGGCCGGCGCCATCATCCCGGCGGTCATGACCGGCGGCGTCAATTCGGACCTGCCGGGCCAGCTTCTGGCGCAAGTGTCGCAAAATGTCTACGACACCGCTACTGGGAGCCTCATCCTGATCCCGCAAGGCTCCAAGCTCTTAGGCACCTATTCTTCCGCCATCACCACGGGCCAGGAGCGGGTGCTGGTCGCCTGGACGAGGATCGTCTTTCCCGACGCCTCAGCCCTGGATTTGGGCCGGATGCCCGGCGCGGATGAAAGCGGCTATGCGGGACTAACCGATCAGGTGAACGATCATTTCCGGAAGGTCTGGAGCAACGCGCTCTTACTCTCCGCCTTCTCGGCCGGCATCCAGCTTTCCCAAGGCTATGGCGGCAACAACCAGACGGGCGGGCTCAACGCCACCCAGACGATTGCCGCCTCGACGGGGCAGCAAATGGGCCAGCTAGGCCAGGAAATCGCCAGGCGCAATTTGCAAATCCAGCCCACGCTTGAGGTCCGCCCCGGCTACCGCTTCGTCGTGCAAGTCACCAAGGACATCATCCTGAAGCCCTGGGTGCCCGCGGACAAGGCTAGGACCTTCGTGTCCGGCTATCCCTACCGCGAGGGGGTGCAGCGGTGACACCTTTGCGTAAGGCGCAGGCGCTGAAGCCCGCGCCCCAAATGGCCATTGCCGCCCCGGTCTTCACGGCCATGAGGGACGCGATTGCAGTAGGCGACTATGCCTTCATCGAAGAGGTCGTCGCCGAGGCACTCTTGCTTTGGTGCAAAAAACGCCAGCACGAGCTTGAGGCGCTAAGCGCACTCAGCCGCGAGATCGAAGCCGCGCTTTCCGCCAAAAAGCTTGACGCCAAAAAGATCGCGGAGCTGCGCGCGAAAGGCCGCGCCCTTCTTGGAATGACGAGTTCGGACCAAGAGATGCGGACCGCAAAGCCCTCAACGCCTTCATTAAAGAAAAGCGGCCTTTTCGACGCCGTGATCGATTTCGACGCGGCGACCGCGCAGAAGGCAAGCGGCGCGCTTAGACCCGAGTTCGTACTTCCCACCAACGGCGTCAGCCAGGCAGACCATCTTCATCCCAATCGCGCGGGCTACCTCGCCATCGCGCAAACGGCCGATCCGGACAGCCTCGTGAAAGAAAGCTTAAGCGAATCCCCGCTCAGCCAGCGCGGGGATAGCGGACTCTCTTTCGAGCTGCCCACGCTCAACCTGACGCTGGGAAGCCCTCTTCGGCCCCCAACCGGCCCCGGCTACGCCGCCCTGGATGGATGAAAAACCCATGCCTGCCGGTGCAAGCGAAGCCGCCTTAGAAACTGCCGCAAGCCCTTGAGGTGTAGAACGGTCCCCCACCGCGCGAACGGCAACAAGATGCTTGCGCTAAGCGCTGCCGAAAAGACCGCTCTCCGTGCCGATTTCTTAGGCCATCAGCTTAGTTTCATAAGGCGGCGCCGGGAACCGCCATCCTTTTCGAAAAGCCTGCGGCTAGACTAATTTTTCCATACCCGGGTTCGAAACGCTGCCCCAGCCACCCCGACGGCAACCGCTCCCGGCCAGACGGCAACACCTGAAAACGCGTCCGTCGATCAGGCCGCCTCACCTCAGTCGGCGATGACGGTGCGGCGCCCGATGAGAAACACCCGGCCCTCGCTATGGAGCTTCACGGCGCGGGCAAGCGCGGCAATTTCAGCCTGGCGGCCCCGCTTGGCCAGCTCGGAAGCACTTTCCGATCCCGATATTCTGAACACGCTCTGCTCGATCACCGGCCCTTCGTCGAGGCCGGCCGTCACATAATGGGCGGTGGCTCCCACAAAGCGCACGCCATGCGCTTCGGCCTGATCGTACGCCCTGGCCCCCTTGAAGGCCGGAAGCAGGGAAGGATGAATATTGATGATCCGGCCTGCAAGACGCTCGCAGAGACCGGGCGAAAGGATCTGCAGATAACGGGCGAGCACCAAGAGCTCCGCCCGGCTCTTCTTGAAAAGCTCCAAGAGCTTTGCCTCCTGCTGGGCCTTTGTGGCGGGCGTCACCGGCCAGAAATGGAACGGCACGCCATATTGCGCCGCAAGGCCTTCAAAATTCTCATGATTGGAAACGATGGCGGAAACCTGCGCCCTGATTTCGCCGTTGGCGATCCGTTGCAACAGATCCTCCAAGCAGTGTCCAAGCTTCGACACCATAAGAATGAGTCGCGGCGGATCCGCGGGCTTCACCGTGACGCTCACGCCGAATCGCCTCAAAACCAGTTCCAGCGTCCCGTGGATTTCCCCGGCCCTTGCCGCGCCGCCATTCGCCTTGAGCCACAGAAAGGCCCGTCCGCTCACATCGTCGGTGACTTTCCGCAGACTTAAAACCCGGCACAAGGCGCTGGCCAAGGCTGCCTCCGCCCCCTCGGCCAAGCCAGGCCGGTCTTTCCCCTCGATGCTCACGATAAAGGATTGTCCGTTCGCGCTCATATCGATCCCTCTCAACTTTGCAAGAACGCTCTACCCGCCACCCCCTGGGCAACCGCTCCCGATCAGGCCAAGCCTCAAGCGATAACCCAGCCGATGCTTAAAAACCTCAGCCAGGCGGTAGCCGCTCCATGCGGGCCGCCGCTCCCTTTGAAAGCCTTGCGAGACTTCCTCAAGCTCGCCGCTGACAGCGCGGCTGGCCGGCTGCTCCGGAAAATGGAAGGGACAGAAAACCATGCCTTCGGGCATCCGGCCGGTACCGCACACGCGCCCCAATGCTGCGCTCATCGCTCCGCCCTCGCTTGCCTGGCCGCGGCGTTCGCCTCGCCCAGCCAAAATGGCTGCGCAGGTTGAGGGTCTGAATCTGGGGCTTTAAGCCAGGGGCGCAGGCCTGCCGCATAGGCTTTTAAATCCACGGCCGGCAGCGTCTTTAAGCCCATCTGCAGGGCCATCGCCACCATGCACGCTGCAAACATGAGACGCAGCGGCGTGCCAGGCAGCACATGCGTTAGGTAGGCCCCAACCGGCACCGTGAAGATCATGGCGATCGCGATCGCAGCCGCGCCAGCCAGATAGACATAGCCAGTGCAACCCTCAGGACAGGTCGCGGCTGGCGTCTCGCCAAGAAAGTAACCGGCCGCCGCGGTGACCGCCAAAGGTACGCCCAGCGCAGCGCTCGTTCCAATGGACCGTTGGATCGGCAGATAGGCGCACAAAAGCGGCACCGTGATGGGTGCTGCCCCTATGCCCAAGACCGCGCAAAGCGCGCCGATGCCAAGCCCCTTGATGGTCGACGGCAGAATACCCGGAAGCGGCTTGGCCGCCTCGTGCTGCGCGCGCCCCGCCGCCATCGACCGGGCTCCCCAGAACAAAAACCCTACAAAAAGCGCGGCCAAAAGCTTGCTGCTAGCGATTTCCGAAAGGAGGGGTCCGGCGAAAGCGCCCGCCATAATCCCCGGAGCGAGCCGCCCGATGACGGTCCAATCGACGGCGCCGCGGGAAAGATGCGTTTGCACGCCCGAGAATGTCGCGACCACCGTCGTCGCCATGGCCGTGGCTATGGCGATCCTGACAAGATCGGGTCCCGCCATGCCGAAATGCGGCATCATCAGCGTCATCGCCGGCACGATGATGATGCCGCCGCCAATGCCCAATAGCCCGGAAAACACACCCGAAATGGCGCCCAAGGCCATCAAAGCCGCCAACTGTTCCACGCTAACTCCTGAAGCCACCCGCCGCTCCCCCACATTCGCAGGGCTTTCCTTTCTAAAGCCGCTTGAAGCGCCACGAGCTTAACTCTAATAGCTTTTCCACAATTGCGTTGGGCAGCACCCTGTTCTCACCTAAGCCACCGCTTGAGCACTTCTCGAAAGCACCCACGTTTCTGCCAAAACTCCGCAGAAAGAAGCCCGCTCCCGCAGCCGCTCAACCCTTCGGCACATCCAGTCTAAGCCCATTATCTTCGCCTGTATCATATCGTGGAGCCTAGAGCTTACTGGGAAGGGCACGAGAATGACCGGTCTTCACCCAGCCATTGCTGAGGTAACGGCACCTGCCTAGCGCAAACGCGCCGGGCAAATCCCGAAGACGTACTTTTCGCCTTGAGATTCAATAGCGCGGCCTCCGTGCTGACGCACCATCTAGGCTTGCCGCAGCCGGTGCCTTAACTGCACCACAGCACCGCATCGGCGTGTGAGCCGGTATCCCATCTTGGCATCCTCCCCATGACGCTTGCAGCGACAGTCTCGCCGCCCATCCATGCCGCTAAAGAGCCATCCGACTTCGCGATGGCGAACTTTTCCCAGCCTTTAAGTAAGGCGCGCAATCAACGCCAGCTTCCATCTCATTTGCCGTAATGCGAGATTTTATCGCCTCAACGTGCGTGCTCGGCGGTTCATCGCGTGATTCCGAGCAGCGAGTCGACTGATTCCCCTACAAGACGATCAATAAGATAATCGCGCATCCAGGTGAGGCGAGCTTTGATGAAGCGGCCGCGAGAGGCCGTCAGTACGAGAAGCGATACATCATAGCCCTCATTGCCAACCCTGTAGAATCTTCTGAGGCAATCGTTCCTCTTTGGCGGATCGGGCCAACGCTCGTAATCTGGGTGCTCTACGGTGATGTCACCGTGAGCGTTCTCAAATTCGTCCTTGACCAACTCATCCTTCACGTCATTGGGGATGTTTATATAGCCTCGATCATAGATATAGATGCTGCATCTTGTGTGGGGCGCCGCGTAGAATAAGGTCGTCCCAAGACCTGGTGCCTGCGCTTCGTTGTTCAGCTTCCTGTCGAAATGCATCCAGCCAATCTCGTAGGGAAACGTCAAGCCCGATACATCGTGATGAATAAGGAGCGGCAACGACTGCCACGTTCTACCTGCGGACTGCATTGCCGAGACGTTGAAATAGTAATTTTCAGTTTGCGTAATAACTTGGGTGTCAGTTAGCTCCACCGCTTTAATCTTAAACTGCTCGACGCCCGGCCATTGCTCGCCAAGCAGGGCACGGCTAATTGAGCGCCAAAAAATGCCACGGCCTCGACCTAGTCCGCGCAGGGTCAACAATTGACTAAGCGCGACAGTGTCAGCGTCAGTTGCCGTCACGATGATCGGATTCTCTCGCGATTGGCCCGAACCACCTGATATCGGCAGGCCGGTGCCCCAATCGCGCAAAAGGAGATCATGTAATATTATCGGTTCGTCTGCCATGTTCTGGCTCCCCAGCCCTGCGCCCCTTGCAAGGGTTGCTAGTTTAAGGCTGTTCCAAATGAACCATGTCAATAGGCGTCCTCTTGTGCATCTCAGGACGGGAGCCGCGCGATAATGGATCTTTCTATGCTCACCGCATCCGCGTGACATGGTGACGGCTAATTGTCCGCCTGCTATGGTTGCGCTGCGGCCGCGGCGACCTTCCGCTGCCTCTCCAGCAAATTGGAACTAATCCAAGGATCGCGCAAACCCATGTTTATCGTCCCTGACAAGCCGCGCTGGACCAAGGATTTCCTTCGCTTTCTGCCGCTTAAGAGCCAGTTCCTGCTCTCCGGCAATGTTCGTGACCGCTATCCGCGCCTTGGGGCGCAAGGGGAGCTAACGATCCTGCCCCTCGTCGCCTATCTTGGCGCCGAATTGGTTGAAGCCGGCATCGAACGCGTCATCGCCTATGATCCGGCCCGCGGCTTCCGCATGCCGCCCATCCCCGGCCGGGATCTGAAGGCCGGCCAGGCCTATTTCGCGGGCCAGGGCATCGCGTTCGACAGCGCCGGGGCCGCGCCGGCCTTTATCGAGAAGTTCTTCGAACTGTCGGCAAAGCTCGTCACAGCGGCGCCTGAACCAACGGCTGTGATCATTGACTTCGCTGCAATGATGAG
>CAWCTL010000006.1:0-42287 GCA_963798575.1 uncultured Alphaproteobacteria bacterium
TGGTGCTCCAGCAGGCGGCACCCGTCATGATAAGCCGCGTGGCGGGCAGAGCCGGTTGTACCCGGCCGCTTGCCTTGACTGCCGCCATTTGCTCCCGGAATCTTCCGCGGCAGATTTCGATGGCATGCTTGCCATTGAGCGTGCGCAACTCGGTCAGGCGCAAATCCAGCCTGCTCGCCGGAGTTTTCAGACGTTCGCCGTCGAAGCGTGCGATATGGGGTGTAGCCTTGTAGGTCCGGGCAATGCCCTCGAGCAGCGTCGCCTTTCTCGAGATCGTCAAGCCCTAGACGAGAGGTGGCGCAGAGCTTCGGCAACGCCGGGTGAACGCGCCACAAGCTCGGTCAGGCGAGGCAGTAGCGCACCGACAGTTTCCACATTACTTTGGGAGAACACCAGATATGCGCGAGCACCCCGGCGTGGCGCGACCGTAACCTTGAAGCATCTGGTCGAGGCGTTCGGCGGCCCGCTCCAGGCTTTCACTCTCGGCGGCAAGTTCAAGGACGATGCGTGTGGCGCCTGCCGGGTCGGCCACGCAACGGTCGACCAAAGCCCTTTCAGCGGGCGAGAGATTGTGCACCGTATTCCTGGTGCGTGCCAAAAAATCGCAAGGGCGCTAGATTGTTAAAGCCATATGCCGAGGCAACCGATTTGACCTCATTTTCGTGAGTGGCCCGGGCCGCATGCTCCGCCGCCAACTCCTCCAGAGCGCGGACGTGGCTCAGCACACCGCCGCGATGGCACTCCTTGATGCGGCGCTTCAGGCGCGGCAGTCCCATAAGGAAACGATAGGGATCGCCCCTCGCGCCGACGCGCAAATTGAAGCGCGATACTCGTTTCCTGCGGCGACATCCGCATGATCCATTGGGTGGCGCACTGCTCCTGCCGGTCAAGCTCGGCGCCGCGGGAAGAAAGCTGCTCGCAGGCATCCTCGAAGCGCGCTCGCTCGGGATGGCTACGGTCGAGCACCTGGAGCTTCTCTTTTGCGCCACGGCGCAATAAACGGCCAGCCGGCTCTGCGCCGCAATGTCCTCAAGTGTCACGGCATTGCCAGTGTCATCGGAGAGGACGAGCCGGGCCAATGATGCGATCCCCTCAAGGGCAGCGCGCGCGGGCGGTATTGCCTCAGCGAGGAACCCTAGAAGCCGGTCCCGCCGGGCGATTTCCGATCTGACGAACCGCAGCAGCTCCTGACACTTCATTCCCGCCGGAAGCCGCGCTTGGCAAATCCGTTCCATGTCATGGATCACCTCTCGGGCACCAGTAAGGCTGATCCAGGCAGGAAGCATCTCGCGCGCGGTGGCATCGAGCATTGGCTCTGATGCGCCTCTTGCGACGGCGAGATCGATCGCTTTTCGGAGAGAAAAGTCCGCACCGGCCACTGGTGCCATCATCCCGTGCGAGAACGCTTCCAGTTCCGTAATCATAGCATTGACGTCAGCAACAAGTTTGGCTCGCCGCTCAGACCCCTCCGGCGTGGCCCGTTGCTCCCGCCACGCCTCGTAGATGCGCTTGAGCTCGGCGATGAATGGCTTCTTGTCGTCTTTGCTATCGTGGACGAGGCAAGTCAAATCCTCGAACCCCGCCTCCGATAGCCGATGAAAGACCACGTCGAGGGCCACCCGCTTTTCGCAGATAAAGAGCACCTTCTTGCCACGCGCGGCAAAGTCAGCGAGCAGATTAGCGATGGTCTGGGATTTGCCTGTACCGGGTGGCCCCTGGATCACGTAGCTCTCGCTCGTCCGGGCCCGCAATACGGCCGCTTCCTGACTCGGGTCGCTTGGCAGCACGAGATATCGCTCAAGATAACCGGGTCTTGGGGCGTTCGACAAAGCGGGCTTCACATCGCTCGAGAACAGACGGTCGAAGTTGTTGTGGCTGCTCATCCGCCCGGCTCTGAGATCCGCATAGTCTCGAACAAGGCTCATCTTCCTGTAGTTGAAATTGGATAGCGTGGCCGAGGTCAGGTCGATCTCCCAGTTCATGGGATCGCTGTCCTGTCCATTGTCGATAGAATAGAAGACGCGGGTCGTCTCACGCTCGGTCTCGGGCCGGTTGTTGCCGGTTGTGTCATTGGGGCCGCCCTGGCCCACCATTTCGCGCCCTGGAGCAGGGAGAACCCGCACATACTGGTTAAAGAGCGCCAAGCCGAGCGGCGCGTAATTGTCGGGATCGTAGGAGTAGGCGAGGCCCCCATAATCCTTGAGTCCGCGGCCCGTGCGCTTCTTGCGGCGGTTGTGATCCTCGACCTGCCGCTTGACCGTGCGATGGATCAAATGGATACGCGGTTTAGTCACCGTATGCACCGTCACGCCCGCGTGGCGGCGCTGGATCGCGCGCTCCAACGTCTCGTGCAGAGTCTTGAGATTACCGAAGCTCGTCAGGTCGACGGTCTCCGGCAGCTCGAGGGCGTAGACATCGCGCAGATGATGGCGGAGCACCGGGTTGATTTCGGCTTCGCGCGGCGACACCAGCGGGCGGAGCTCGAAGCCGTCATCGGTGCCTCGCTGCTTCCGCATCTCGACGGGCAGCAGGATCAGCGGCGAATCGATTCGTTCGGCTTTCTCCGCAAGAGATTGTGCCAGCGCAAGAATGCAAGCACGAGACGGAGCTGTGAAAAGCCGTACTCCTTTGTGTCCGATTGGGCCTGCAGACGGATCTTGTCAATGGCCGGCGCCAGAAAGGGATAGTCCTCGAAGCGCAGATACTGCTTCAACGGAAACCAATTGCTGGCGTCCTCCGCTTCGAAATGGCGATCGAGCATCTTACAGAATTTCTCGGTCGCAATGAGCAGCTGGTTCGCTTTTATCGAGCGGTGGTCAAGGGCGTATGGCAGTGAACCGACGGTGAGGTTAGCCGAGCCCGCCGTTTCTTTGAAATAGACGAGGCGATTGCGCCGCGAGATCTCAAACAGGCGATTGCGCAGGTATCCCTGGGTCTCTTTGCGCCGCTCAGCCGGATCGGTTATCGCCTCCAGCTGCGCCAAGCGGTCCTCAAAGTCGTCCGTCTCAGCGCGGCGATAGTTGTCGAGGGTTTCGATGATCGCCGCGAGATCCTGCGCACGGTCCATGCGGCTGATCTCCGTCATGTGGGCGATCAGCCGTGACACGACCGGATGGATGCGCGGGTTGGCGGCATGGACGTTGCGCCGGCAGGCCAGGAATCGCTGGAGGTCGCCGCGTTTGCTGAAATCGAGCCGCATCGCAAGCGATCCCAGCATCATGCCCAGGGCGAAGATGTCGGCGAGCGCGTCGTGATGGCCTGCGGCCATCTCCCACGTCGTATAGTCGAGGTAGTAGAGCGGCTGATCCGGCACCTGGCTACGCTCAGCAATCCGGCGGTTGCCGACATAAGTGCGCTCACCGGCTTCGTACACGTCAATTTCGCCGATAACGTCTATGCCGTCGGACTGTGGTTTGTCGATCCGGGCGAGGGCATCCTTATCCGCCCGGCCGGGCTTCCCATCGGCCGCATTGAACCAGAGTTCGCGGCCATCGTGCAGCCGCAAACGGTCGATGCCGTCGAGCGGCGCGACGTTTCCCTGTTCGTGCTGGCGGCGCACCTGCTCGAACAGCGGCAGCACCGCCGGTATCAGGTCGTCGGTCCCGATCGATTGGGCGGCCTGCCACTCGGTAAGCAGATCGAAGAAGGAGCCGGAGACCGCCTCCGGAACCGCGTCAAGAACATCAAGCATCGGCCGCCCTACTCAATACTGCCAACCCGTACCGCTCAAATTTGGCCATCTCATCGGCCGTCTTCTTCAGTTCCTTGCGCGCGATTCTGCGGAAGGTGACATCAAGACCGCACTGCCGGGCAACCGCGAGCGCGGTTCCAAGTGCTTCCTCAGCGCGGGCCCGGTCGCAATGCGCAAGGTCGAGCAGAACATACGCGAGATAGTCGCGCGTTTGCGGCGTCACATCGGGCAGAACGAAGACCGAGATCGAAGGCTTGGAAGGCCATCGGTATTTCGGGAAGAAATGCCGGGCGTGTGCCATGATAGCGTCGGTGCGGTTGATCTCGGGTTGGGTGAAACGATCGATCAGAGACCGGGTGAGCTCTGCGAGCGTCTCCTGACCGAGAATGTCCAAAGCGTCGATATCGAGGGGCCCCTCGATCAACGGTAGCAGCGAGGCCTCAAACGCTTGCTCATCAAGCGCTTCGCGATTGGCGATCGCCTTGGCGCGGATGTAGAGTTCGGGATGTGAGAGGCCCCGCGAACCTGTCTTCTCCTGCGCCAGGATTGCCTCGGCTTGCGCCAGGTAGGTTTTGGCGTCGGCGTCCTTGAAGTCGGCGATGATCTTGGCGAGACCACGGATTGACGTGTCGCGGCTGCCCGTCACGATGTAGCCGGCGGTATCGCAGTAGACCTCGGTGTAGAGCGAGAGCCGGCGGGCTGTCTCCAACCAGATGATCGGACAATCGTCGCGGCGGCAAATCCAATGAACCAGGCGGACCGCCGTGTGATGGCGGCCACCTTCCTCTTGATAGAGCTTGTAATGCGCGATCTCGTGGCCAAGCAGATCGAGCAATTCGTCCTCATCAAGCAGCTCCAGAATACGGCCGGAGAACTCGACGGTGATCTGACCAGGGATGTAATGCAGCATCGCATTAGGTGCGCCACCCGCATCCTGCGACTGGTAGAGCAGGATATCGGCAGCAAGGCCGAGCTTGTCCCGGGCGGCCTCGGCCAGATCATATCTCCGGGTGTTGTTGGCGTTGCTGTCTCGCCCCAGCTGGATCGCTGACTTAGACAGACGAAGCTGCGCCTCACGCTGGTACTGCTCAGCAAACTTGTCGGACTGAAACCAGTCCCATAGGTCTTTTTCTTTGGACACGAGCGTGTCGGCTACACGCCGGTGGTAGGCGAGAGGCTCAAGTTTCATCTCAGTCGCGGCCCCAACAATTGAACGCGTAGGCATCCTCAACGGAGATGGAGAGCTGCATGCTTGCGGCAGACATTGAGAAGCCTGTAAAGGCACTCAACCGCTCATGCCGACCCATCGAGGAACACTTTCAAAGCGATCCAGGTGCACGGATCCATTTATCGATGGCTCATGCCTCCGAACGCAATTTCCTCCCGTCTCCCCTATCTGTTGTCCAGAATCTGGAACTTCTGATGGCGGCGGCCCCCAAATTCCGACGTATTGCTCGCAATTCAGCATTTTCGGGCAACTCTATAATCTGAGTGACGGGGAATTCCGGCCTCCGCCAAGATAACCCTGCCTGCGTCTTCGCGGAGGCTGGACGCCAATCGGCCCGCCAAGAATGAAATGACGATTTGCAGAGGGGGCACTACTTTACGTAGAACCAGAAACAGTTTGTACTCGACGGGATATTTGACACAAGCTACCTATCAAGCTTCCTTCCGAACCGGCTATAAAAGGCAGCCTCAAATCCAAGAGCGAGCCGCTCCTGGTAGGCGAAGTCTTGCTGCTCGAGCCGCGCATAGGTCCGGTGATGCATGCCCTTGGGCCGCGGCGGAAACGGGTTGAAATCGCCTGCCGATACGCTCTTCCGATCCCCGAGCTTTTTGCGAACGCGCTCAGCCTTTCCGCGCACGCGCTCCCAGGCCTCCTCATATTGGCTTGAGTAGGTGAGCCGGTAACATTTTCTGCAGCGGAAATACTTTCCCCCATAGAGCACACTGCAAGCCCGGCGGCACTTTGGGCACTCGAACCAATCCCGCCAGCCGCCGAAATTCGTCCGAGTGCGCCGGTAATAGATGGCCTCGTTGACCGGCACACCGTTCACGCTGTAATTCAGTTCGAGCCAGCCATCATGGGCGCGTGTGCCAATGCTGCCCGTGGGATCGCCGCCCCGGTTCCAGGAGATGGTGGCCCACCGTCCGGGATTTAGATAACCCATTTCCCGCATCCAGCTCATCTCGATCCGGCGCATCGCTTCGCATTTCGATGCATCGCGGCCCCCGCCGCTTAAATATCCGCCCATCGCTGGTCGTCCTTTCGCGGGTTATAGAGGCTCATTTGCCCCTGTTTTTTGCTGAATTTCCTGTTTTTGACCCCCACACTCAGTGACTCATACGCGCGCGCGCGCGGCTATTCCCGAAATCAATTGGGAAGCCGCATCATGGCCCTGCCTGTCATCAAGTGAGTCCATGATGTGCGAGCGCACATCGGGGAGTTTTGCGAACCCCTGCTCTTTGCGCGATGGTATGCGGATATAGAGCTTGTTCTTTGGCCCGTAACGCTCGACCGAAATGCCCCATTTCGCCAGCTGCTTTACCGTAAGTTTCCAATCCGGCTGACGTTCGGCGTCCTCATCAAGCCGCACGCGTTTACCAGGCCGATCGCGCAACAGGGCCTCGAGTGCTCTCCGGCGCTTCTGACCTTTTCGGAGGGCTTCACGGGTTTCGCCGCTAAACGGCCCCCCGGCGGGCTGCGCGTTCCACTCTTCCCATTTGCCCCGCATATAGGCGCTTGCCGCGGCCTTCTGGCGCTGTTTGCCAGCCTTGGACCTGGCTCCGGTGCTCAGCCCCCCATGCAGGCGGCAGCGGCCGCTTGTGAGCGCCTGGGCCTTGCAGGGCTCTCCGCTTCGTGTCCTCGCCCCGCATTTTGGCCGCTGGTCCTTCGGCAGGTTGTCGATGCGGCGCTCGCGGAAGAGCTCTTGTCTCGCCGCTTTCGAGAGTTTGCGCAAAGCCATGGTTGTCTCCTCCCTAACTCACGCTAGCGTTGGCGCTCTTGAAGTTGCGGCAGTGGATCGTTGCGGGCGCGGTTGAAGCCCGCTTGAATGGTCTTCATGACATCGCGTACGCCATTATCGGCCTGAAGGCGGTTGCGGGCGCACGCGTCAAGCAATCGATCGGTTATGATCTTCGAGGGAAGGATGCCGTTCACAGCCCATTTGCCAAGATTGCATGTTGCGCGGAACAGCTCGTGATTGCGGCCGGGTTTCGGTTGCGTGGCAAGCCGGGACGTTTCCGCATCGAGCGCTTTCCAAGCAAAGCCCGCATACCGGCGGCGCTCCAATTCGGAGAGGTCCACCTTGCGGACCTCAGTGCGCGGTGCAATCACACGCTCCGGTTCCATCTCAGGCGCAAGAGCGGTTTTGAGTTCTGCGATCAGCGCCGGGGTCATGACAGGCAAGTCTGACGGCTTACAATCCGTGAGGCTGTTATCGTGCCAGAAGTACGGGCGCCGCGTTTCCGGGTGCATCGTGTCGGGGATCACAGTTTGCCGGCCAATGGAGAGCACTTCGACAAGGTTGCCGCCTGCTTTCCCATCCGGTCCCTTCTTGGCCCGGAACACAAGGCTTTCGATGGTGCCCGATGGATCGTGGAAAAACCCGGTGCAACCCTTCTTCCCGACTTTCGAAGGCGGCTTGAGGTGGCCCAGGACTTCGCGGCAAGGGCCATAGGCGCGGGCGTCGTCAACGTCCAGGCCGATTAAGCCGCCATAACCGCAGGCGAGGCCAAGCCCGGCTTCCGGGTCATCGGCAAGCCAGCGGGCCATCTCGCCAAGCGAGGCGGGCTTGGCGCAAAAGCGTTCCCAACCCGTCATGCGGAGTTGATGGCCTAGCTTGGGAGCGAACGAACCCGGCTCCTTGCCCTTGATGTTCAAAGGCGCGTAAGGGCGGCAAATTGGGATCGGCGAAAAACCGCGGCCGGCATAGTTTGCGGCGTGGCTAATTGGTGAGTAAGCCATGATCTCCCCCTATGCCGCCGCTGCGAGCGTTGAAGGTTGCCAATCATATTCGCGGCGGGCGTGCTCAATCGCCGCGTTCCATGTTTTCGAGGCTTTACGCTTCACGTCTTCGAAGGTTGCCCAGCCATAGGCTTTGATCCGCTTCGGCTGATCAGTCACAAGGTCGAAGGCCACATCGCGAACCTGCTTGGCTTCAAGCTCCGCCGCCCTTGCCGTCTTGTCCACGGGCTCGGCCGCAAAGTCGCGCCATCCGCTGTTGACGAACGTCGAGATGTGCTGCGGGTGCAGATATTCCTCACGGCTAAGCTTTTCGGCATAAGCGGGAAGCGCTGCGGTGCGTTCAGCCCGTTCCCCATCGGTGAGTTTGAGCCAGGCCTTTTCGCCCTTGTCCTTGCCCATAACGGTGCCGGACTTCCCAGCCTTGACGCAAATGGCCTTGTAGCCATCGGCGAAGACTGCAAAGCTCTCGTCCCAAGCTCCGCTCTTCGTACGGTTGTCGTCCCGCTTTATGCTCGCTTCGATTGTGGCGGTGCCAAGAAGGTTGGAAGTATCTTCCTGCCTATCTGCTTGCACCGAGCTCGCTTCTAGGGAAGCCGTTAGGCTTGGTTGGGCCTTTGCTCTTCTGGCGTTGCCCTGCGCACGTCCCCCCTTGGGGGTTAGGGGGTTATCTTCCTTGGGTCGTTGAAGAGAAGGGTCGTTTATGATGTGATCTGATACGTCACCAGCCTTGTGATCTGCTACGTCACTAGCCTCGTGATCTGCCACGTCACCAGGTAGGGCGGCGCGATCCATGAGAACGCGATAGGAACTGCAAGCGTGAAACCCGTTCGAAAGGGCGCGGTTGTCGGTCTTTTCGACATAGCCCCACCTCTCAAGTTCTCGGATAGTTCTGTTAAGGGTCTCCCGCGCATAACCAAGCTCTTCGGCCATGGTCTTTTGCTTGAGCTTGCACCAGCCGTTGGCGTCGGTGTGATGGCCCAAACAACCAAGAATACGGTAATGAGCAAGCTTAAACCGCTTGTCGTAAACCGCTTGGCAGGGGATGATTGAATAGCGTGGGCCTCTCATGAAAGCACCGCCTTGCCTACGGTAGCGAGCTTGCATGGCGTAGCGCAAAGACAGGCGATACCGTAGCGAGAAGGACATTGATCCTGCTCAGCTTTTTGTGGCGTAGAGGAAAATTTTGGGGTGACGTAGTGCGGCGCTTTAACGTAGCGGTTGACGTGATTCGCGAATAAGCCTATCTGTCTCATTGCAGCGGGTCTCCTCTTGACCTGTTGAGCCTACGCGGACGGCAATCCGGCATAGGCAAGGCCCGAATGGCCCATCCATCCGGGTACGAGACGCTACAAACGAAACTGAAAGCTTCACTAGCGGGGGCGTGGCTGCTTTCGCACGTAGGAACCCCTTAACGAATTGTCAAGGGGGTGTTTTGTTGTGTCCGCGATTTTTTTTACTGTGCGATGCTTGCGCATTACAGCGCCTCGTCAAAGCGCATCACCGGACCGCTAAACCGGAAGTCGACAATGCCGGTCCTGCCGGCCCGGTTGTAATGAACGATGATCTCTGCCTTTGGGCGCCACTTCTCGCAAAGCTCTTCCCAATCGGGGAGAGCGCTTTCGTCTGCCGGCTTCATCAACTCAATCTGCACAATCGGACAATTCAGGAACACAAGCACATCGGCATCCTGTTCGATCTGGCCGGAGTCCCTTAAATCGCCATCTGTGGGCCGCGTCAACTCCGGCCGGAACCTCTTGAAGTCAACCTTGTCGGACCGGTCCGCGAGCTTCCTGTTGAGCTGTGCAGCACAGACAACCGGGACATTGAGAACCTTGCGCAGCTCCGCAATGGCCATGCTGATCGCTGTGACTTCCTCATAACGTTTCGAGCCCTTCTCCGGGGCGACGCGCTGCAGGTAATCGATGAAGATGGCCTTGGCGTGGTCCACTGTGACCGCGTTCCTAGCCCGCATGGAGAGCGCAGAGGGGGTCAGAGATCCGGCGTCGTCTATGATAAGCGGCCAGCGGTCAACCTCAATGGCCGCGTCCTCTATGGCCGCCTCTTCGCTGGCGTCGTAACGCCCACGTGCGAACCTGCTGTAATCGATCCGGGCCTCTAAGGCGATAAGCCGCTGCACGATCTGATCCTTGGGCATCTCCAGCGAAAAGAGCACGCAAGAGACGCCGTTCTTGCAAAGGTTGCGGATGATCGAAAGCAGGATGGCCGTCTTGCCCTGTTTCGGCCGGGCCCCAATAATGGTCAACGTGGCCGGCCGCAATCCGTCGAGAAGCTCGTCAAGCTTCGGGAAGCCCGTCGAGATCCCGGATATTCCTCCGCCGCGCGCCTTGCGCTCGCGGATGCCTTTCATAACGCCGTCGATGGCTTCCGAGACGGGTCCGTAACTGTCTGGCCTGTTGTCGCCAGCAATGCGGTCGAGGTCTTTGCTAAGATCCCCGATGAGGTTTGGAGCGCCCGCCTTGGCGCGGCCCTCATATTGGGCGAAGGTCTGCCGTAGTTGCCGCCCTTGCCAAGCTGACACAACCGCATCCGCGAACGCCCCCAAGTCAGACGACTTGATTGCGTCAAGGCGCATCTTTTCGAGGTAATCGAGCGTTGTCATATCAGCGTTAGGCGCGTCGGCGTTGATCTGCGGAACGATCGAAGCGGCGTCGGCGCGCTTGCCGCGGCCGATGAGCAGACCCATGGCTTGCCACGCTTGAGCGTGTAGCGTGTCACCCATATGGAAATGACGGACTTTGCCGCCCAAAGCTTCATAGGCGGAGTTGTGGACCATGCACGTCGCAAGCAATATGCGCTCGGCTTTGGGATTGAGCGGACCGTTATCTTCTTGGGCGCTCTCCGTGCTCCGGCCGTTTTTCCCATTGCGGCCCCGGCTTGGATTAAGCTCGTTAGGTTTCATGAGCGCACCTCAGAACACGAAGTGAACCCTTGCCGCCGGATTTGCCGCAGCGTTAATGGGGAGTTCGATTTACGTTCACGGAAATGAAGCGCATCGTTCAGCAAACGTGAATCGCGCTTGTTGCCCCTAAGTGCTGATTTTCCTTGGTAAAATGATGGTGCTGCAAGAGAGGATTGAACTCTCGACCTCTCCCTTACCAAGGGAGTGCTCTACCACTGAGCTACTGCAGCAAAGAAAGCTTCCGGCGCAGGCGACCGTGCCACAGCCGCCGGGAAGGTGCAAGACCATAGTCCGAAGCCCAAACGGGTTCAAGCGGGCTGACCGCTATTTCTGGAGTGTTTCGAGGTAGCGGTTCACCTCGACGACCGCCCTGCGGGAGAAGGCTGGGCCACATTCGCCGTTGAAAACCTTGCCCCATACCGGCATGGCACGGTCCTTCTCATGGCCCGGCAAGCCGCCGCCATACCGGATGATTTCAGCGATGCGCTCAGCCGGGCTCCGCCAATCCTTTTTGCCGGCGGCGCTATGCTTTAGACATCCTTAGAGTTTTGCGATTATTGTACCGTGTAAGTGCGGCCTGTGCCTTTGCCGAAAACTAACAGTTTCTTTGTCTAAATCGATGGCAATCACATAGGCTCAAGCTTAACCTTCGTTGTCCAGTTGAGCTTCCCTTAGCGTAAACATTCGATTAACATGTCAGCGTGGGGCATGAGTTCGTGGTGTGTTTACTTAGTCTAACGGCGAAACCAAATGACGGACATATCTCAATTCCCCACCCGCTTTGTGGATGCCTGCCGCGCGAGAAGTCTTTCCCCTCAGCAGGTTGCGGAGCGCGCAGGCCTTCCGGCGGATGCTGGCCGCGATCTCGCGGTGACCGCCATCCACCTTCCCCTTTACCGTCTTTGCTACGTCGCCGACGCTTTGGACGTCAGCCTGGACTGGCTGCTTGCCAGGGAACCAGCCCCGCAGGCGCGCGCGCGCCGGTGATCTGCCTGCGGCAGCGCCCAAATAGTTTCCCTTATCCTCCGCGGTTTGCCTTCGCGGCCTCATAAAAGACGATCGCGGCAGCGTTGGAGATGTTAAGGCTCTTGATCTTGCCGGGAGCCGAGAGAGCATAGAGCGCGTCGCATCCCTCCCGGATCAGGCGGCGCAGCCCCTTATCTTCCGCGCCGAAAACGAAAACGGCCCGAGGCATGCTAGCCGCGGCAGCATCAAATCGCTGCGCTGCTTCGGAATCGAAACCTACGCAAACGAAATCGCTGTCCTTCAGCCGTTCCAAAGCGCGCGCGAGATTGACGGTTGCGATCAGAGGCACGTGCTCAAGCGCTCCCGAGGCTGCCTTGGCCAGCGTTCCGGTGACCGGCGGGCTATGGCGATCCTGCACGATAAGCGCCGCGATGCCGAAAGCAGCGGCTGAACGCAGCACAGCGCCAACATTGTGGGGATCGGTGACCTGGTCGAGCATAGCCAGGGCGGCGGGTTTGCCTGGGGGAAGCGCGTCGAGGAATTCGTCGAGGCCCGGCTGCGCAAGCGGCTCAGCATCGAGGACGGCGCCTTGATGCACAGCGCCGGCGCCAACAAGCGCGTCGAAATCGTGCGGATGGAGGCTGGTGGCTGCAACGCCCCTGGCAGCGATAAGAGGCCCAAGCTTCGCGGCAGCGTTTTCGGTCAGGTAAGCATGCTTTGCCGTCCGCTTGGGATTCGAGAGAGCTGCCTCAACGGCATGCAGCCCGAAAATAGTGCGCTCGGCTGGAAGCGCGGCTGCTCGCGTTCCTCCGGTCGCCGGCTTGCCGCTCCGGAAGTCCCTGCGCCTCGGGGGTGTGCGTTCCATTGGGTGGGTTCCCTTACTCAGGCTTCTGCCGGAAGAAAGCGGGCAGGCTCCATTGTGCCCATAGCATCATCAGAACGCCCGCAAGCAGGCTGCCCGCACCGATGGCGAGCGGCGTAGCCACTCCGAATATCGCCGAAGAGCCCGTCTTGCTGAGTGCAAGCGCGGATTCGACAAAAAGAAAGAGCATCATTAGGCCCCCGGCCGTAGGAAGCACACCCATGAAGACAAAGTTCTTGAGGTTCCTTAACAGTTGGCGCCGGTACAAGATCGGGCAGGCGAATCCGGTGAGAGCATAATAGAAGGCGATGCACAGGCCGAGCGCTAGGATCGAGTCGCTGAGCACGTTCTTCGATAGGAATGTAAGGCCGGCATACCAGGCAATTGAAACGCCGCCCATCACGAGCGTCGCGAAACCTGGGCTCTGATAGCGCGGATTTATTTCGCCAAAGCGTGCGGGGATTGCACCGGCCGCGGCCATCGACAGTGCCGTGCGGGCTGCAGGAAGGATCGTGGTCTGTGTCGCCGCTGAGGCCGAGGTCAGAACCGCAAGGACCAGCAGCTTATCGAGCCACGGACCGAGGACGCTCTCCCCGATTGGCGCAAAAATATCGTCCTTGTTTTGCGAAAGCAAAACGGGCCCCGCAAAGGCAATCGCCGCAACCGCCACGAACACATAGACTGCAAGGAGCAGAAGCGTCGAGGCTATTGCAGCGCGCCCGGGCGCTGTTTCCGGGTCTTCGGTTTCCTCGTTGACGGAAACGCCGGTGTCCCAGCCCCAATAAATGAATACGGCAACGAGGAGAGCTTCAACAATGTTATCGGCGCTGCCCGCCTCTAAGGGATCGGACCATTTAAGGCTCGGATGGACAGCCCCGGCAGGCGCATCGCCAAGGTAAACTTTTGAAAGCGCCGCACCGGCGAAGACGAGCAGGATTACCAGCTCGGTCCCAAGCAAAACTTGTTGTGTACGGGCTGAAACCTCGATGCCCAGATAGCAGATCGCGGTCATGATCGCGATCCAAGCCACGCCGGCAATCGTGACGCCGAGTGTGGAGGGCTGGCCGTAGCCGAACAATTGAAACGAGTACTGCCCCGCGATAACGGCCAGGCTCGGCATGACGAGGATGTTGGTCACAAGCAACGCCCAGCCGCCGATCCAGCCCATATGCGGTCCCATTGCGCGCGTCACCCAGGCGAAGGTGGTGCCGCAATCGGGATCGGCCCGGTTCAGGTAGAAATAGGCTGTGGCGATGAACAGCATCGGGATGAAGGCGATGGCCATGATGGCGGGGGTTGCCAGTGCGGCTATCCCGGCGATAGTCCCGAGCGCCGACGCGAGGCTGTAGGCAGGCGCCGCCGACGCCATCCCGATCACCAAGTTCGAAAGGAGCGAGATCGCACTCCGCTTCAGGCCTTTGTCCTTTAGCGCGATCGCTACGGCTGGCTCTGATAAATCAGCTTGATTCATTTCATGAAGCCCCCTCAACGGCCCGATCGCGGGTTTGCGCCACCCAAGGCAAACAACGGCGTCATGGCTTTGATTGCATCGGGGCTGCCGTTGATGAAGCAATGCAATAGGCCGCAATGGCCACGATGCCCAACTTTGACCAGACCATCGTCCCTGCCCTCATGAACCGGATGATGCTGGCTTATAGCAAAAGCTGGGCTCATCCCTAATCGCAAGTTTTCGCGCTTGACGTTTTTAATTTCTGTTCGCACAAAGTTTCGAAATTCTCCGCAAGGCGCCGCGCCCTCGCAAAGGTGTTCAAATGAGTAGTCTCACTCACGGCCGGCTCCCTGCCTCGGATAAGAGCGTCGCCGTATCGCCCGGCCGCTCCCAAAAGCTTATCGCTGCGGGGTGTCTGATCCTGGTCGCCGCCGCATGGTTCGCGCATGGCGTTATTGTAGCGGCTCCAAAGACACTGCATTTCGATATCCTCGAAGCTTATGCCTGGGGCAAAGAGTTCCAGCTGGGCTATGACAAGCACGGCCCGTTTTGGGCTTGGATCGCGGGTGCTTGGTTCCTGCTGTTCCCAACCACGAACGCGTCCTTTGTGCTGCTTGAAACGCTGAATGCCGCTATAGGCGGGATCGGCGCGTGGCGGCTCAATGGGCTATTCGTGAAAGGCTGGATGCGGCACGCTTCGACGCTCCTGCTCCTTATCACACCCTTCTACACACTCATGGCATATAGGTACAATGCGAGCACAATATTCGTGTCGCTGTGGCCATGGGCATTGTTCTATTTTGTGAAGTCGCTCGATGGCATGAAAATGCGGGACGCTGCATGGTTTGGCATCTTCGCGGCGGCCGCTATGCTCTCAAAATATTACGCTGTCATCTTACTGCTCACCTGCGCCCTATCCCTGGCCGTCCATCCAAATGGGCGGAAATATATCTTATCGCCGCTGCCGTTTGCCGCCGGAGCCTCCTTCCTTGCGCTTTTTTTGCCGCACCTTATTTGGGTCCTGCAGAACGGCGCTCCGACAGTTACGCACGCGATCGCAGTGACTGGCCAGGGCTGGCTGTTTGCGCTTCGCTCGGCTGGAAGGTTTATGCTGGAAACGGGGGCCGGGCTTGTCCTGCCAGCGCTCGTTATTTTCATCACCTCCCGGACATCGAAAGCCCCTCCGGCCAGCGAAGAGGGCGACCGCCTTTCTAAGAGCCGCCGCCAGTTCCTGAGCGTGCTCGTCCTTGCCCCTTGGATATTGACCGTATTATTTGGACTGGCCTTCAGATTAGGGCTTGTACCGGCAGACGGCGCAGGAATCTTCCCGTTAGCGCCGCTATTCCTTATTCAGTTCGCCGCTCCGCTCGATGGCTGGCGCTGCTTTCGATTTGCGGGCATGGCCGCCATCGCCGCATCGCTCATCGCGGTAATTTCCGCACCGATCGAAAGAGATGTCTTGATTAAACGAGCGGGCCCCTCTGTGGCACTGCCTTACCGGGAGCTTGCCGCGCAGGTAACGGCGCTCTGGCATTCCGAGACTGGTACCCCACTCCACAATGCCGGTGGAAGGCTCGCATACGCCTACGCCATGAGCTTTTACAGCCCGGATCATCCTTCGAGTTTTACCGAGCTGAACCTCAACATGGCACCCTGGATGACTCCCGCCAAACTCAAACAATATGGGCTCCTCATCGCATGCGCTCATGACGACGGGGGGTGCAGCGGCGCTGCCCTCTCTTTCGCTTCGGGAAATTGGAAGCAACTGCCTCTGAGCATTGCACGCAAGGCCGGAAGCCGCCAAATGCCCGAAGTCAAATACGACATCTTTATAATTCCGCCGCAAAAATGACCTGGCCGATCCGTGGGAACGCCGTGAGCCGCATCTCGGCCGTGGCAGAAACTCAAGGACTTAGCGTTTCAGGGTTGTGCAGTCGGAAATACGTCAACAGCCGCCACAGTTTTTTCCCATTTCCACCTCAGCGTGCTGCGACTAGAAACTGTTTAATGTAACGGGGGAGTAGTTTTATGAAGACCATTTTAGCGGCGTTGCTCGGGCTTTCCGTTGCTTTCGCTGTAGGCGCAACCTCAGTGAACGCGCAAGAAACTACGGAGCAAAAGATCGAGCGCCTGAAACAGGAGGGTAAGGAATACCTCGAGCAGAAGGCAAAGCAAGCTGCCGAGGCTAAAGAACAGCTGAAAGCCGCGATCGCCGAAGTGACAAGCAAGTACGACACGAAAGAAAAGCGCCAGGCAGCGATTGCCGAAGCCAAGCAGAAATACGCCGAAGCGAAAGATCGCCTCGAAAAGGCTCACGCGGAAAAATGCACCGCCGTTCGTGGAGATTGCACCGCCTTATATCCCGATGCGAAGCTGAAATACCGAGCCTGCCTTGTTTGGCACGGATGCTTTCTCTGATTTCTGAAAGAGGCGGGCCAACCCGCCTCTTCTCCTTCTCCGGGGGGTGACGGATTGCAGTGCTACGCTTTGCCAACCCAGGCGCGAATTTGCCAAGGGATAAGGCAGGCTTGGCAGGGTGTTTCGTCTTGAAGTCGCCTTTTACGGCAATTATGACTTCGGGAACGAACCAGGACCGGGAACAGCCGTGATCAAAAAAATCGCTCCGATCTGTATTTCCCTCTTTGCGTCGCTAGCCGCGATGCCGGGACTTTCGAACGCGCAATTTGTGCTTACACCTCCCGAACAGCTTGCGAAGCAGGAGGAAGCCGCGCCTGCAACACCTGCCATACCGGACGATTTGCGCCTCAATCTCATGATCCGCAACGTGGTCATCGCGCTCAACCAGGCGAACACGACCGGGAATTACACCGTGCTCCGCGAGTTGGGCACGGCCAATTTCCAAATGACAAACAGCTCGGCCCGGCTCGCCGAAATTTTTGCAGCGTTGCGCTCGCGCAAGATCGATCTAACCCCGGTCATGGTTTTCAATCCGAAGCTCACATCTGCGCCCGCTCTCCAAGATGGGCAGGTATTGCGGCTTGCGGGCTACTTCCCAACGTCGCCCGAGCAGGTCCAATTCGATCTCGCTTATCAGCATTCCGGCGATCAGTGGCTCTTGGCCGGGATCGCGATCAATGTTGCGCCGCCCGGCGAGGCCTCGGCCGCGCCCGGAGAGCAGCTCAATCAAGCGGCGGCCGAGGCAGGTCCGGAATCCGCAGGCAAACCTGGCGAGGCAAAGCCCATCCGCATCGATCTTAGCCAGCCAGCCCCGGCTCAGGCTAAACCACCGAGGAAACCTGCCGCGGCGAAGAAGCCAAAAACGCACACACAGAAAACGGCTACAGCGCAGAACCAGGGCACAGCCCCGGCACCCGCGGAGCCGCCCGCGACAGCGCAAGCGCCAGCTCCTGCACCAAAAAGCCCCGAACCTAGCACGAGCTGGAATCCCTTTGGCCGCTAGCCTGAAATCCTGGCTTTTTCTCATCGCCCTTTCGGGGATCGCCCTTGGCGTATCCCTCAACGGAAGCTGCGCCGAAGAAGCGGGAACGGCAACGGCCGGGGCGCGGGAAGCGAAGAAGGCTTTCAGCGCCGTGAAAGCGCCCATTGCGGACATGGCTCCGCGTGCGATCGGGCGATACGATCGCGGTTGCATTGCCGGTGCAGCCAAGCTCCCCATGAACGGCCCGGGCTGGCAAGTGATGCGCCTATCGCGCAACCGGTATTGGGGGCATCCGGTGCTGCTTGCCTATATCCGCAAGCTTGCCTCCGATTCTCAGCGGCTCGACGGTTCGCCGGGCATCCTTGTCGGAGACATGGCGCAGCCGATCGGCGGCCCGCTGCTCGGCGGTCACGCAAGCCACCAGATCGGCCTCGATGCGGACCTTTGGTACACGCCCACGCCCGGCCACGTTTTGTCTGCCGGGGAGCGCGAGCAGACTGCGGCCGCCAACATGGTGAACCCGGTTACGCTGACCGTCGACAAGACCGTGTGGACTGAGACGCAGGTCAAGCTGCTGCACCGTGCCGCTTCTTATCCTGAGGTGGCGCGCATCTTCGTGCATCCAGCCGTAAAGAAGGCGCTTTGTGAGGCGGCGGGCCAAGATAGGGCGTGGCTGGAAAAGATCAGGCCCTGGTACAAGCATGATGATCACTTTCACATCCGCCTGAATTGCCCGCCCGGCAGTCCTTCCTGCGTCGCCCAATCCCCCGTTCCTGCCGGGGACGATGGTTGCGGGAAGGAGCTCGACGATTGGTTCAAGCGCCTTAGGGCAAAACCGGTGAAGCCGCTGAAGCCCGCGCCACCGCCAAAGCCAATGCTGGTCTCGGACCTTCCGGTTGAATGCCAATCGCTGCTGGCCGCCACCGAACAGGCGGAGAAGGCGTGGGCTGCGAGTTCGAGCCGTTAGTTCGGGGGGCATTCGCCGCCGTGGCAATGCAGGGGGAATTTGCGCCACGGGTGCGGCCCCCGGATTGCTTCGCTTCGCTCGCAATGACCTGAGGTGTGCTCTACCGGTTCTGCGCAGCGTATGCGGCGGCGTGCGCATGCGTAACCTCGACAAGCAGCCCTTCATCGAGCTGCAAAACCCGGTCCATGCGGGCGGCAAGGTCGAAATTGTGTGTCGCCATCAGCGCCGCCACGCCTGAAGCCTTGATGAAGTAGATCAATTCCTCGAACACACGGTCGGCGGTGTGGGGATCGAGGTTTCCGGTTGGCTCGTCGGCCAAAAGCACGCCGGGCTGATTGGCGACGGCGCGCGCGATAGCGACGCGCTGCTGCTCGCCGCCGGAAAGCTCGGCAGGGCGGTGCGTGGCTCGCTCGTAGAGGCCGAAATTCGACAGAAGCTCAAGCGCGCGCGCTTTGGCGTCGCGTTTCCTGACTCCGGCTAAGAGTTGGGGCATCATCACGTTTTCCACCGCCGTGAATTCTGGCAGCAAATTATGAAACTGGTAGACGAAGCCAATCTGGTTGCGCCGGACCCTGGTCCGGTCGCCGTCGGAGAGCGCGGTGCAATCGACACCGTTAAGCAGCACGCTTCCGCCACCAGGCCTTTCAAGGAGCCCCGCCATATGCAGAAGAGAGGATTTGCCAGAGCCCGATGGGCCGACGAGCGCCACAGCCTCGCCTTCATAAATCTCGGCAGAAGCGCCGCGCAGCACTCGGAGCTCCCGGTCGCCCTGGATGTAAACCCGCTCCAGGGATACGACCTGCAGCACCGGCCGCGTACCGGAGAACTCGCGTCCCATTTTCGTCATTCGTAACGCAGAGCCTCCACAGGGTCGAGCCGCGCAGCTTGCAGCGCAGGATAGATCGTTGCGGCCATCGAGAGCAAAAGCGAAACCGTGACCACAACGGCGACCTCCACCGGATCCATATCGGATGGAAGCGTCGACAGGAAATAAACCTGCGGATCGAAAAGCCGCGTATTGGTCAGAATCGAGAGGAAACTCCGGATCTCCTCCATGTTGAGGCTGACAAAAACGCCAAGGATGAAGCCCAAAAGCGTGCCAATAACGCCGATGCTCGTGCCGCTGATGAAAAACACGCGCATGATAGCCCCGCGCGTGGCCCCCATGGTGCGCAAGACGGCGATATCCCGTCCCTTGTTTTTCACGAGCATGGTGAGCCCGGAAATAATGTTCAGCGTCGCCACCAGCACGATGAGCATGACGATGACGAACATTACATTCCGCTCGACCTTGAGCGTGTTGTAGAAGGTCGCGTTGCGCTGGCGCCAATCGCTAAGCACCAAATCCGGCCCGGCGGCATCTTGGAGACTTCCCCGCATCGCATCGACATCATCGGGATGATTCACAACAAGCTCCAATACATGCACGGCATTGGGCACGTTGAAATACGACTGCGCTTCCTTGAGCGGCAAGAAGGCGATGGTGTTGTCGTATTCGGACATGCCCATCTCGAAAATCGCCTTGACGGGGTAGCGCTTCACCCGCGGCGCTGTCCCAAAAGGCGTCGAAGCCCCGCGCGGGGCCAACAAGGAAACTTCGCTGCCTACGAAGACGTTAAGCGAGTTGGCAAGCCGCGTTCCGATGGCGATGCCCTGAGAATCGTCGAAGCCGTCGAGCGAGCCATAGCGGATGTTGTTTGAAATGGCTGGCAGCGCCTTGAGATCTGCAGCGCGCAAGCCCCGCGCAATGATGCCGGAGGAGTTCGACTGCGAGGAGATCATCACCTGCCCCTCAACCACGGCCAGGACGGACTTCACGCCAGGAACCGCCTTGAGCCGTTCGGCGGTCTGAGCGTAGTCGTCAAAGGGGCGCGCGATGGGTCTTACGATCACATGGCCATTCAGCCCGAGGATCTTGTCGAATAGTTCCTTGCGGAACCCGTTCATGACGGAGAGCACAATAATGAGGGTGGCGACGCCCAGCGTGATGCCCAGAACAGCAAAGACCGCGATGACGGACACCGATCCCTTCTTGCGGCGGGCACGGAGATAGCGGAAGGCAAGCAGCCACTCGAAGGGCGCGAAGGCCCCGGTACCGTGTGCCGTCCGATGTTTCATTCCTTGCCCCGCGTTTTGGTCTTGGCCTTAGGCTTCGCCGGCATGTCCGGTGTGGCCTCTTCATGCGCTTCCTGCGACGCGCATGCCTTTCCACTCTGCTGCAATTTCTTTATGGCCGCATCAAGGGCAAGCGTGGCCCTTTCGCCGGTGGCGCGCTGCTTCACCTCAACCGCGCCCGAGATCAAACCTTTCGGCCCCACGATCACCTGCCAGGGCAGGCCGATGAGGTCCATGGTCTTGAATTTGGCGCCAGCACTTTCCCCGGTGTCGTCGTAAAGCACCTCGCCTTGCGCACCGCCGAGTGCTGCATAGAGTTTCGAGCAGGCCTCGTCGCAAGCTTTGTCGCCCGATTTCAGATTGATGAGGCCGATCATGAACGGGGCGACCGCTTCGGGCCAGATGATGCCGGCATCGTCGTGGCTCGCCTCGATGATCGCCGCAACAAGCCGCGACACGCCCACGCCGTAGGAGCCGCCTTGCAGCGTGATGAGCTGTCCATCGGGACCTTGCACCTGGCATTTCATTTTCGCGGAGTATTTTGTGCCGAAGAAAAAGATATGTCCCACCTCGATGCCGCGCGCCGAAAGCCGCCGCTCCGCCGGGACTTCGCGTTCGAAACGTTCCGCCTCGTGCATCTCGCTGGTCGCGGCATATTTGCCGGTCCAACGCTGCACCAGAGGGCCAAGGTCCTGGCTGTAGTCCGCCCCCTCCGCCGGCACCGGCATCTCGACAAGGTCGCGGTCGCAAAACACCTCCGACTCGCCTGTATCCGCCAGGATGATGAACTCATGGCTGAGATCGCCGCCTATAGGGCCCGTGTCGGCCTTCATCGGGACCGGTTTCAGCCCCATCCGCGCAAAGGTCCGCAAATAGGCAATGAACATGCGGTAATAGGATTGCCGCGCGCTTTCAGCGTCAAGATCGAAGGAGTAGGCATCCTTCATCAGAAATTCACGCCCGCGCATCACCCCGAAACGCGGCCGGACCTCATCGCGGAACTTCCATTGGATGTGATAGAGGTTCTTCGGCACGTCGCGGTAGGACTTCACCGCATCCCGGAAAATCGCCGTGATCTGCTCCTCGTTCGTAGGCCCGTAGAGCATGTCGCGCTCGTGACGGTCCCGGATGCGAAGCATCTCTGCGCCATAGTCGCCGTAGCGGCCGCTTTCCTGCCAGATATCTGCCGGCTGAATGGTCGGCATGAGCATCTCGATTGCCCCGGCGCGATCCTGCTCCTCGCGCACGATCTGCTCGATTTTTTTGAGCACCCGGAACCCGAGCGGCAGCCAGGAATAAATGCCGGCACTCGATTGGCGAATCATTCCCGCCCGAAGCATCAGACGGTGCGAGACGATTTCGGCCTCTTTGGGATCGTCCCGCAAGACGGGAAGGAAATACTGGCTAAGTCTCATAATCCGCTCCGCCGCATGCGGCCATAAACGCGCTGAGTTCAAAAAGCCGGCCTCGAAACCGGCTCTGATCTCGAATGTTAAAGCCTGCCGGCTCGATCCTTATTGCGCTCTAGCGGTGGGACATACCGTGTTCCAAGGCACGGTGCAATGGCGGAGGCTGGGTTCGCTTCGCAGCATCCTGAAAGTTTTCCGGCTCCCGTTTAGGGTGTGGAAATTTTTTTTTCAGCTTCGCGTTAACAGTGGGTGACAAGCCCTGCGATTTTGGCTAACCTGCCATTCCGAATTGACATGGGTCGTGAAGATGCTCCGTTCAAGAAAGCGCGGCACCCAAGTCTAGGGAGGATAAAGCCAGCGCGCATCCCACCGCCTGCTGGTGATGATCTAAATAAGCATCGGTGGTAGATGAACTGAAGCAGCAAGGCTCACTTGCTGTTTTTCTTTCTTTTTTGGAAATTAGAGTGCAGCTGGCGCCGGGATTATTTGCGGGCTCTTGCTGCAGTGAAAAAACTCCCCAAAAACGCGGAGATTTTCTATTTAGAGCCCTTCGGCGCGCCGCTGGCCTTTGGCTGGCGGGTGTAACGGTGCAAGTTGACTCTTTCAACCGTCGCAATGCCACCGGAGAGAAGCTGATCCAGTATGTCCATAAAGGCAGTCACCTTTGCCTCGGTGTCGAGGATCTCGACGACGACCGGAAGGTCTCTGGAACTGCGCAGAATTTTGCCGGGATGAAGACCGGTTGCCCCCCCAAAGCCTAGGTAACCGCGAAAGACGGTGGCGCCGGCGAGACGCGATTGCTGAGCCTGAACCACGATCTCCTCGTAAAGGGGGCGCCCTTGATAGGTGTCGTCTTCCCCCAAATAAACTCGCAACCGCAGCGCAGCCTCTTGGTGACGCATGCTATCCCTCCTGCTTCCGCAGCCCGTCCGGGGAATCCGGCTGCGCGCTCATTATAGAAAACCACGTTTCCGGTTTGAATTGAAGGGTTACGGCCACGCCCCGCGAAGAAGGCAAGGGCGATATAGCGGTTGCAGGTACTGGCAACAAAAAAGCCCTTGAAAACCAAGGGCTTTTTTGGGGATTGGTTGCGGGGGCATGCAACAAACAATTCAGCCCCCCGGCACTTATCAGATTGACCGTATAATCAGGCGGTCAGCCTCTCATTAGGAACAACGCCGCCCCAGAGCAATCAGAGCGGAGCCATGTAAAAGCTGGGGATTTCCCGTTCTTTTCTCCTTTCTGATTCATTGCTCAAAATAATTCGGTGTCTTAGCAGCGGAAGCGTAAGAGACGCTTCCAGCGTGTAAGTTGTTGAAAAGCTCCGCGATTTCGACCGCAGCGCGCTGCTTGGACTCCTGCAAGACCTTTACGCTGAGAGCAAAGACAACCAGGCCTTCCTCCATGCCCGACTGAATTTGGGCAGCGATCCGCTGGCGCCCTATAAGGCCGTCATATCAAGCGCTGAACTGGGTAACGGCCCTCCCAGAAGCCCAGCAGGGACCGTTTTTCGAACGCCTAGACCGCGTCCGTGCCGCCGGGCAGAAGATCGGCTGGGGTGTTGGCTACGAGATGACCGATCTTTTGTGACAGGCCCGGCTAGATATTCCAGAGTAAATTCTATGCGGTTCCCGCACCGGGCTGTGGCTCAAGCTCAGCCGCCACGTCCTGGATGCCGGCCTGCCGGTCAAATAGCACGCGCGCATTTTCGTCGCTGAGCGCATTCGAAAAAAGCTTAAAGCCCTCATGCTGTCTCAGAAACGGCGTTGCCCCGCAGCCCGGCACGAGGCATTCGGGCTTCTGCTTTGGACAGGCGGCAAAACAGCACAGCCGCCCCAAATAACGCCGATCTTTGCAGGCAAGCAGGAAGACATCGATCTGATGATGCGCGACCCCCACACCAGTTGTTGCATGCAGCTGTGAGATCGGCTTGGCTTCGCGCCCGCCCAAGACCGCGCAGCCGGTCTGTGCAGGAAAGCCATACCGCAAGATCCGCGTCCTTGCATTCGTGCAGCAGTTCGACGCCGAACTGCCGAAATGGCTGAAAGCGGGGCACCTCCCGAAGGAGCGGGCGCGCGGCCGAGCCGAACAGGGCTATTTTTTCTACCTCCGCGAAGGCAGTCAGCGTGGCCGCTACGGCGTCAGCGGCGGCGCGGAAATCCCGTTGCCTTTTCAGCTGGCGCTCGTCTTCGAGAGCTATTTCACGCGATGAGGGTCTCCGCGACATAGTGGGCCTTCCCCTCCTTCAATTTGCTGATCCCGTTATCCAGCATGTTATCAGCAGCTCGTGCCGTTGGCTCTCTTGGCGTTTCCGCAGCTGAAGGATAAGCCGCCGGGCGTCAATGAGGCAAAAATTCACAGCCAACAACCCTGAGCGGTCATGGCGGGGGCGGGTAGCGTCCGCAACGAGATGGCAGCGGTAAATTTTGCCAGTGTCCCTTCACCGGCGCTCAACCATAAAGGCACGATCGAGTAAGTCTTGCTGAAACAGAAACCACTTAGGGGTATCACCGTCTTAACTTGCGCGGGAGATGGCCATGCCTCATCCGGTTTTCGGCGCGGAGAATAATGCCGTTGCCCTCGCGGCCGTCCGCGCGGAAGCGGTCCAGTCGTGAGCGCGGCAGCTTCAGGGCCAAACGGTGAAGGGGGCACCTTCAAGAGCAACGCCGCGCTGCCAGAGGCGCTTAATCCTCGTCGCGTTTCGGCGGCCCGGCTCTTCATCCGCGCTCTGGGAATTTCATTCTTCAGCGTTCTAAGCGTGCTCATAGCGCTTTACGCCTTTACGTCGCTGCCTCAAGTTCAAGACGTTCTGCTCGACGCGCGGCCTTATTGGGCTCAGGAAGTCCTGTACTGGGGCAACTTTTATCTTATCGGTATCTTCGTTTGGGCATTGCCGCTCGTCTTTTCGGCGCGCCTGCTGCTACTCCAGAATTTCGAATTAATCGGGATCGATACCGAAGAGAGATTCAAGTTTTATATTTTTGTCTTTCCCCGCTTTTTCGCGATCATTGCTTTCATAGGTGTTTTACTTGGCATGATTTCGGCGTCTGAAAACGTTCCGGCGGCATTAAGCGGGAACGTGGACGAATTGATTCTAAGGCGGTTTTTGCAGCTTCATTTGATAGTGCTGTGTGTCGCTACAGCCTGTATTATTCTTTTGATAATGATGGGCAATGTATTCATCAGCTTTTACAGGCGCAGAGTGGAAGAGATTGAGCGCGCCAGGCCTGGGGCTTTAGAAAAATCAGTTACGCAAATCGAGCACCTTACGAGGAAGCCCGCGCAGCAAGGAGAGAACGGTCTTAATCTGCCGGCGCGAAAGCCTGAATTCCTCACGGAAGCAACGTGGGTTGCAGCGCAGCGGGCCAGGGTCTTCATGTGGGTCTATATGTGCTGTCTCTGCGCGATTTTGACCTTCCTTGTCGCGATCCATTTCCTTTTATACTCGGATACGCTTCGCGGGCTGTTTGCAATGCCCGATATGTCCTCCTATCCCCGTCTTCAGGCTGCTTGGCATTTCACGGCCGATGCGCTTAGTCTCAACCGCGCGCCGTTGCTGCTGGTTTTGTTTGGCGCTTTGCTGCCATTCCTGACGATTTTGGCCCTTCTATCCAACCGCCATCAATTTCCGTTCATTGTCGCCTTCATCTTCGGTGGCGTCATCCTCTCGTTGTTCATCGGCGAGGGCCACGATGTTCGTACCGAGACCCTATCCAAGGAACAGCAGGCGGCATTGAAGCCCATTGCTTTTGGCGATGCGCTTATGGATTGGAAGGCTGCCAGCGGCTGGAATGCGAAAGGGTGCGAGCAGCTTGCTGCAGGCGCGGCCGAGCTTGCCGGCTGTCCGCGTCCCATCATCGTTGCCGCCGAAGGCGGCGGCAGCCGCGCTGCCTTCCTCCTGGTAAGTGTGCTCGGCGCGCTTGAAGACGACAGCCTGGACAAACAGAAAAATCCAACAGCGCGGCCGTTTCACCAGCGGCTTTTCGCGATATCGAGCGTCTCAGGCGGTTCCGTCGGAGCGGCCTTTTTCGTCAGCGCCTTGAGAGCTCAGCCCAAGCAAGGGCTCGAAAAACTTAAGAAAGGACTTTACAGGCAAAATCTGTGGTTCCGTAACGTGGTGGCCGCGAATCCGATTGGAACCAGCGCAAGCGATGCGAAGATAACAAGTAATTTTCTAACCGATTTTGTCTCATACAAAGACTCTCTGCAGGCGGCGTTATCGAACGATTTTCTTTCTCCAACCATGATGGCCTATCTCGCGCGGGATGTTTCCCTGGTTTCGATGTTTCCGGGTTTCCTGGATCGCGCCGGGGTCCTCGAAATAGCGTGGGAGGATGCGTTTGACGATGTCTACGGGACATCGAGAGAAACCTCACCCTTATCGGCGCCCTTGCAGGCGATGGCGCCGAGCCCGGATCGCTGGACGCCGCTAGTGTTCATGAACGCCACATCGATCGGCACCGGACGGCGCGTGATCGTAACGCCGGTAAAAATCGATGAGCCCATCGGAGCCGGCAAAGGCATGCTCTTCGCCGACACCTACGATTTTCATGAACTTATGTGTGGTCCTTACCCCGATCCTATAACCAAGGCTTTCCCCGAACTGAGCACGCTTCAGGAAGTTGCCAGCGCCATTCCTTCCTTATTCACCCCGGTTACGAAGTGCGCAGACAAGAAGCCCGAATCGATCGACATCCGCCTTAGCACCGCGGCTAGCTTAAGCGCTCGCTCTCCTTTCGTTAGCCCCCACGCTGACGTCAGGGATAGGCGGTCCCAGCTCATCGATAGCGTCGCCGATGGCGGTTATTTCGATAATTCGGGCATCGTGACGGCGCTCGATATCGCGCACGGCCTTAAGACTTTGGATGCAAGGCTGCTGCCCTTCATACTGCAGGTCTCAAACGCGCCGGGCTGGTTTGAGAAGTCGAAAAACTGTGCGTTGGACTCGCATTACCCGGCGAGTCCGGATATTCCAGCTGCAGACAATTTCAGGCCCTTAGGCTCCTTATCGGATCCGCTCACGGTGAACGCGACGCGGGTTTCACGCGGTTACCAGACCATTTTAGCGTTACCCCAGCAGGCGGCCCAAATGAATGGCGGCGTCCCTTCCGCATCCCAAATTCATATCTGTCCGCAACCGGAAGATAGCTTTTTGCACTTTGTGATGACTTACACCGGCTACAAGGAAAAACCGGAAGAAAAAATGCATGAAATGATGATGAGTATGGAAAAGCAACTGAGTTATAAGAGCATATCGCTCAGTTGGTGGCTATCTCCGTCCTTGCAGGCTTATCTCGATGAGCAGCTTTATACCAAGAATAACATTGCTCAACGGAATTGCGTTATTTCCCTTTTGGAAGATGGTCAAGGTAACGGGGCGTCAGTATGCCAAAAACCGTAAGAATGGATTAATGGACTCAGGAGCTCTGTGGAGTCCGCTGCTGGCCCCAACTTCCATTTCTCGCGGTTGCAACATGTCCTTCGGCTAGGAAGGAATGAGCGGATGCCGAAGCGGAAACAGACGGAGAGGCGGTCAGCCGCCAAGAGATGACCCCAACCTGCCACGTTCGGCCCCGTACAATGGAGCGCGGTCTATCGAGAAGCCCGCGCGACCGTGCCAGAATCACACTCCCCGCCGATTAGCTTATGCGGCTCAAGCTGAAATGCGAGAGAGTGACGGTCCCTCTGCTTCTTTTGGCCGCCGCCTCGAACTCGATTTGCATCGCCTTATGGCCGTCCGACTGAAACTCAACCTGAACAGGCATCATGACGTCACCCATTCCACCACTGTAGGCGTCCGTGGCGGTTGCAAGCGTCACTTGTTCTGGAACAGGGCAGAGGATGGAGAGGGTGAGGTTCAAGTCAGCCTCCTGTCCTGAGGCGATATGAACGGCGGCGATGAGACTGTATTTTCCCGCGGGCAGCGGATCGAGGAGCTTTGAGCGCCAAGCCCCCCCGCCTGTATCGCCCTCGCCGTTGAGCTGGATCGCGAGACCGCTTTCAGCTTCGAAGCGAGGCCCCGTTCCGCCGCTGGAGGCGCTGTGATGCCACAGAGGCGGCGCGAGAAAGAGCGATGCCGCGAGGAAAGGTGACGCTTGGCCAGAGAAGTAACTCTGAGCCTTCGCCCACACGGTTTCCCCGACCTGCTGTCCGAGCTTCAACCCTTCCCTGTTCGCGGCTGGCCAGTGAACGCCCGCGTATAGCCTTGACATCCCGCTTGCCTCCGCGGCGGACCAGAATGCCGGATAGGACAAGACGACCGGGGTTTCCAACACCCGGTCCTCGATAAAGCTTCTTTTCCAATCCACCTGAAACCCGAATCTCGGCGACCCTGTCATCGACTGCATCACAACGGCCCATGCCGCGGTGAAGGCGCTATGCCCCGACACATACTCCGGAAATGGGGCGTTGGCAGATAGGGGAGCCAATCCTTCGCCGCCATCGCCGCGCTGCCGCGCCGATGACCCCGATCGATACTGAGCCCATAATTCGGCAGATGATTTGGGCTTGCCGAACGATTTGGATTGTCCCAAGCCACGATGGGGTGCTCCCCGAGCCGCCTTACGGCGGTGTAAGGGCGGACGTAATCGTAATGGTATTTGCAGTCCCATGCCGCGATGCCCGCGTCGAGCAGCCCATTCGACACAGTGAAGAAAAGCTTCACATCGTGATCGAGCCGGTAGTCGTCCCGCAACGACACATGCTTTGTTAGCGCGATCAGATGAGACGGCGGCTGGCTGATGAAGTCCCCCCAATATTCCGCGGCCGCTTTCTGCTCCTCGGTGAGGTTAGCGCTGATGCGCAGGAGTTCGTCAATCTGCGCAGCGAACTCGGCCCGTGCCCGGCGCTGGCGGAGGCGGGGGCGTGAATTGATCCGCCCGTTCCAGGGCAAACGTCATCACCTTCCCCCAATGCGGGGTTACCGGCTTGAACATTCTTGGGTTGACACTCAGGATGTCGGTTGTGGTTGGTTGCCAGCTGTCGAGCCGCGAGGGATTGCGCGGCATGTAGCCGGATGTGTCCATATAGGCCCCATCCGCGTTCGATGCGTCGGCGCGCCTGGAGTGAAGGATCGCAAGAGCCGCCCGGCGGCCAAGGACTGCGGGCAGGGTATTTGCGCCCGCTTCATACCCTTGAGCGCTCATGAACTCGGTTTGAACGACGCTTTCCGCATCGTCTCCGCCAAATGCGCCGCCTGCGGAGACGCTGGCCAAGAACGCCTCGATGCGCGGTGCATTCTTGAAGCGGGTGAGCAGCGTCAGCATGGCCGCCTCAGGGCTTTCACCACCGTCCCTGCGGGGATAGCCTCGGCCTGCGGGCCAGCTTGCGATCACGAGCCCGCACAGCTCATCGGTCTCGCGCCACAGTGCAGTCCCTGCTTCCGCGCCCGCTGCCTCCCACCTGGCCGCCAGCCCAGCCAGATAGGGCAGCGTCAGTTTGAGCCCGCCCCGGTTGAGAGCGGTAAGCCTTTGCGCCGAAGGCCAAAGCGTCAGCGCCGCCCGCCGGTAGGTGCGCTCGAACGAAGCGCCTTCGTTCCCGGTCGCTTCCTGGAAATGCTCCTCGTCAGGTTCCAAATCTTCGAGGGCTTCCGGCGGGCTGATTTCCTCTTCCTGGAACGGAATGGCCGCGAGCATACATGGTGCGCCATCCGCCCGCATCCAATTGCCTAGCGTGGCGCTGTAGTCTGTGACTTCGATGACCTCGAACTGGTCCGCGTCTTCTTCGCCGCGCCGGCCCCAGCGCGAACCGTAATAGCCCGTGTGTTCCGCCGAACCGCTTTCTTCGATTGTCAGCAGTGCGAGATGCAATTCGCAAGCGGCGGGTGGCGCCGCAGACATCAGCACCGAGGCAACGGCAGCATCCGCGCCCTTCAGCGCCTCGAACGAAAGCTCCGCAGGCATGTAAGCATGTTGCAGCGGATAGACGATCTTTTCTGGAAACGCATCATCGGGCGTTCCGGCCGCATCCGCCCATTGCCGCAATAATCCGGCCACGCGGTCTTGCTCGGAACGGTAATTGGGCGGCTCGGGAAGCGCGCCAGCATTGCGCACCAAATTGTAAATCAGCGTCAGGCGGCAGCCTGACGTGATGGGCAGCACTTCGTGCAGGCAATCGGCGTAAAAGGCGGCAAACGCTGCCTCGCTTGGGTCTTCGCGCCGCATATCGAGCTTCGCTTCCGGCCCCAATGGCGCACCACAAGCTCGCCGCCGGTGTGGATCGAAGGCAGCACCACAACGAGAGTGCCGAACATGCCTGCGGCCTTTTCGGTGTCGCGGTGGCTTACGAAGAAATCACCCTCGCCATAGACAAGGAGCTTGTAGAACTCCGCCTGCACCGGCCCGGAAACGCCCAAGCCCTCCGCCGCCTTGGCAGCCATTGCGTCAAGGCTCTGTGCCCAATGACGGCCGCTGATGTGTACGCGCCCCGCTTCGATCTGCCATGTGCGCCGCACCCTCTCGTCGTACACCGTTTCCTCGCCGCGGCCGTAGGGAGCGCGCTCCGCGGCGGCCATGAGCGCTTCGGCCTGAACTTGCAGCAGTGGCAAGGCAACCGGCCCCACGCCGTCCGCTTCCAGGCGCAGCGAAAAAATCTCTTCGGTTCCGGCGCAATGAAAATCGCCGGGGCGCTCCACCCCCGTCAGGAGCGCCGCCAAATCAGAAGCGATGGAAGACAACAGCCGGTACTCCTTCGTTGAATTGCTTCATTGAAATGATGGGCGGGCTATCGCCGGGCGCGAGGATATCTTGGGTCAGGGAAGTTGGGCGGCTTCCTCCGGCAACAATATGCTGACGCCGAACGGCAGAAAGTGCCTGGCATTGCGGGTGACGATGGTTAGACCGTGCGCATTCGCGATCCCGGCGATGATTGCATCCGCCATCCCCGGACTATGGCCGGTAGTAATCGCCTTGGCCTCCAACCGCCCCGCAATCGCCGCCGCCGGCGCATCGAGAGGGATAATCTTGTCGTCATAGGTAGCAGCGAGCCCCTGGAGCCAAACCTTGAGACCAGCCGCCTTCGCCACCGCCCCCTTATGTTCAAGCATCGCGATCCCTTTTTCGATCTCGTGGACCGTGACCACGCACAGGAAAATCCTGCCGTCGCCGTCCATGCGCTCCAGCCATTCGAGAAAGGGCGCCGGAACCGCGGCCTTCGCTGGCGAGAGCATCGAAATGACATCGGTATCCAGCAGGAACACGCTCAAAGCTCGATGTCCCGCGAAGGCGAGGTGTTACGTTCGAACTCGCCGCCGGGAAACGTTCTGAGGTAAGCGGCGAGCCCAGGGCGCTTCCGTTCGATTACTTTGCGCGCGATTTCCGCCGCTTCGATGGAAACCAGTGCGGCGACAGGCTTCCCATGACGGGTGATGGTCACGAACTCGCCTTTGATGGCTTCGTCGACAAGGCTGGAGAAGCCTGCCTTGGCATCCTTCAGATTGATGGTCCGCATCGGGTACTCCGTCAATAGGTGATCACTTGTGACTACAATAAAGCACGCCGAGCCGCGTTTCAACAGCGGACAGCGGCGGAATATAGGAAAGGAGGTTTTTTATCCCGCTTTCGGCTCCGTCAATGGGAGGCCGCTGGCTTGGCTGGCTTGGCTGGCTTGTGCCGAGCCAAGTTCATCCGGACACGGTTCAAGTTTATGGGCAGAGCGCGATGAAGCTGTCATGGCCGCAGTACCCTCGATTGCGGATGCAAAAAATTCAAGCCTTGAGGGGTTCACCCAACCGTGGTGAATGTCGGCTAATGTATAGAACGCCGAATAGCAGGTGAACTCACAGGGCTGGCCGAAATGACTGGCCCGATGCCGCCCTTTTTCGCATTGCAAAAATTCTGTCGTCTACCATGCAGTGGGCCGCCGCCAAATTTAACCCATCCTCGCAAGCCCTGCAGTGGAGCTGCCTCTCTGCTTGGCAAGGGTGGGCATCCGGCGGTCTCATCGAAGACGCAAGGATATGGCCAATTTTCCGGCCTCGATGCCGGGCACGCGCTCGAAATCATGCTATCCGCGCAAGCGGTTCCGATCCGCCGTCAAGAGATCAGAATGCTGAGCGTTACCGGTTTCTTAGGCAGGTTTAGAAAGCCGCAAAGCCCGGGAGCGAGTGCATGTTACTCACGTCCTAATTCCCTGGGAGATAGGCAGCCATTTAGGACTTCCTTGCAAGCTGCTTCTCTGTAAGCTTCTCAACCTCCACGTGCCTCCCTGCTTTAGCCGGAAGCGGCTTCTGTTCCGACGATCCGGGCCGCTCCACATGGGCAATCTCCCCAATAACGCCGCAGCCAATGAGCGCCCGGTTGAGGCGCGCAAGATCCTCGCACCAGCTCTGCTCGACCTCGACGTCGCGCCGGTTGATGCCTGCGCTCCGGCCAGGGTGATCGTAGGCGCGAACCTTAGATTGCACGGCGCCGCCTGGCGCAGCGCCGATTTGGACGTCGTAGTTTGGCTCTGAGGGCTTCTGGATTGTGATGCTGGCGCCTTCCTCCCACGCCGGTCCTTGCAGGTTAACCTCATAGCCAAGCTCCTGTAGCTCGCGCAGCAGCACGGCACGCACCCGCTCGCCGTCCTGGCGCTTTCCTTCCGCCTCGGCCCAAGCCCTGGCCTCGTCCGCAGTGGCTCTCGCGGCAGCAAAATCTGCGGCAGCCAAGGCCGCGTATAGGCGCTCGCGAAGGTGCTCAGCGCTCAGCGACCGGAACGGGGAAAGCCACGCCATGCTGTCATCGACGATGGCTTGCAACTCGCGCCGGCGCCGTGCGGCAGCGAGCCTCTCCTGAGCCTCCAGCTCAATCGAGTCGAGGAGAAGCGCATGTTCACCGCTCTGCCCGGCTGCCATTTGTCTGAGCCTGGCCAAGAGATCTTCGACGGGCGCGAGCGCGGGATCGATTTGGGAAAGTATTCCGGTCAGCTTCTCAATACGGCCCGTCTTCCTGGGGCGGGGTGCATCGGTGTCATAATTAAAGCCCATCTGCGGCGGTTCACCGAGCCCGCCTTGCGCTGCCTGGGAATTGGCGGCTGCGGGCATTGCTGCGAGAAGTTCGCGCGCAAGCGCCAGCTGGTCCTTGGTTATCTGCGGTTGAGCGGTATCGAGGGGCGTGTCGAGATGCCGGCGCATGAGTTTCTCGACCTTCTCCCTGGCGTCCGCGAAGCGGTCGCTATAGAGGCCAGCGGCGCTCGAAGCGATGGAGCTTAGCTCAGCGCGCTCCGCAGCCGTTGTATCGGCAGCCATCAGCGTCGCCGCAGTCAGCTCTAGCCGTAGCCGCTTGGCTTTGGCCTCGGCGACAGCTGCCTCAAGCTGGCGTACCACAGCGGGAAGCTCATCGTAGAGCCGGTTATAGTCGCCGACGAACTCGCGCCACTGATTTTTGTCGACGAGTTTTTGATAGCGGGCGAGCGTATCGGCCCAATATTCTCCGGTAACCGGTTCGAGTGCTTGCAGCTCCTGTTGAAGGCGCGCGCAGCGTGCGAGCATGGCGCGGATGAGCTCGATCTTGCGGCGGAGCTCGCGCTCCTGCGCCTCAGAGATCCGGTAGTTCACCAGAACGAGCTTGCTCATGCTTTTCCCCCGTTGATGGCTTGACGGGCAGCCGCGATCAGGCGCTCACGTTCCCTATTCCCGTCCTGCACCCATGCGGATGAAACGATCCGGTGCAGGCGTAAGCCTGAGCGCTCCAGCAGCTTAGGCCGCCAGACCTCACGTGCGCGGGCATGGCGCAAGAGCGGGTGGCGGAGACTGTCGAATTCCACGCCAAGTGCGAACAGGCCTGTTTCCGGATTTGTCACCGCGATGTCGAGGCTGAACGCATCCTCCGGCGGCATCAGGGAGGCTGCGAAGCCCTCGTGCTTTAGCGCCTCGAAGGCTTGCAGCACGAGATCATCCGGTTCTGGAGCGATGGGAGCGCCCGGATGTTGCGTGCTGCCAAAGGCAGCCAATATGCTCGCGCCCGCCTCGAACTCCCCGTCGTGGATCAGCTCCGCATAGCGCATATACGCCTGTAAATAATCGCGCGCCATGGTGGGCGGCCGTCTCTGTCCGATGAAGCTCGATATTTCGGCGGTCGGCATCGAGGTCACGAGCACCACCTTCTGCTTGGCGCGGGTAACCGCCACGTTAAGCCGCCGCTCGCCGCCCTCCTGATTGAGGACGCCGAACACCCGCTTGAACACGCCGTTCCCGTCCCGGCCAAAGGTGGTCGAGAAGATAATCCACTCCCGCTCGTCGCCTTGCACATTCTCCAAGTTTTTTACGAAGAAGCCCACGTCTTCGCCTTCCGCCTTCCGCGCCCGCTCCCGGTCGAGCGAGCGCGCAAACTTGCGGTCCTCATCGGCGCGCCAACGCAAGCGGGCTTCGATCAGCTCCGCCTGCTTCATATTGAAGGTGACGACGCCAACGGTGGGAGGCTCGGCATTCGACTCCCACAGCTTGGCCAGAATTTCGACGATGGCGTTGGCCTCCTCGCGGTTTGTTTGGCTCTCATAGAGCCCGTCGATGCGGCGAACCTCGATGGGTTTCGCGCGAGCGACATCGCCTGCGGGACGCCGGACGGGGATGTTGAGCCTGCCGCCATAATAAGCGGCATTGGAAAATGCGATGAGCTCCCGGTAAGCCGAACGGTAATGAATGTCGAGGCCAGCGACGGGCAGCAAACCGCGCGACAGCGCCAGCAGATCCTCGCAGTCCTTGATGTGGCGCTCGTTGGCGGCGAGCTCGCGCGGGTCGATGCCGCCCACCTCCGCTTCGGCGTCGGCGCCATCCTCTTCGAAATCATCGTCGAGCCAGGGATCGGCGCGGTCGCCGTCCGCTGCCATGCCCGCACTGTCCGCGCGCGTGCCGAAGAAGCTCGTCGGAGGCAGCTGCTTTTCATCGCCGCTGACGATGGCGCGCTTGGCCCGGTAAAGCGCCGGCAGCGCGTTCACCACACGCATCTGCGAAGCCTCGTCGAAGATAACCACGTCGAACAGGCCAGCCTCGAGAGGAAGCATGCGGCTTACCACATCGGGATTGACGAGCCAGATGGGACGGAGCGCGAGCAGGCCCAGCTCGCGCCCTTTCTCGAACACCTGGCGCAGGCGCTGGCCGCGCACCCACAGCCGCTGCCAGTCCTGGAGGCTTCTAAGGGAGCCTCGGTCGATATGCGCAAGCAAGCGCCGGTTGGCTTCCCGCATCTGATGATCGAGCGTTTCAAGTTTGGCGACGCGCTGTGCCAGCTCACTATGAAGCTGCCGCAGTTGAGGGTGGCGGGTCTCGATCTCATCCTTCCAGGCGTTCGCAGCTTCCCGGCGCATGAGCGCCGCTATCGCCTCTTGCGCGTCCGCAATATTGGCCTTGCGCAAGTCGGCGGCAAAAGGGGCCAATTCCACGAACACGGCGCGGGCGGCGGCGGAGAGTTGAGCGTATCGCAAGCGGAAGGTCTGGAACGGCACCATATGCGGCAGGGCGGCGCCGATTTGGTTCCATTCAAAAGGCATCGGACCATCGCCTTCGACGGCGCGATGGATCGTTTCTGCGGTTTTATCGCTAAGGTAAGGCGAGAGCCGGTGTGCGCTCACGCCGGCGCGGGCTCTTGCTGCAGCCAAGCGCAGCGCATGCTCAAGCGCGCTCAATAGCGGCGCCAAAGCGGACGCGCCACCGCTTGGCACCGGCCTTTCCGCGAGCCTTTGCACATGCGGCCAAAGCCCCTTAACAGGGCAGGAGTCGATGATCCGAGCCAAATTCTCGAAGCCATCGAGATCCGATGCAAGCAGCCGCGCCGCCCCGGCAAGCTCGCGCCGGTCTGCGAAGGGCTCACTCGCGCACTCGCCGAATATGCGTGAGATCGCACTTAACTGCGCCGCGCTCTCGCGGAGTATGAGCTCGAACCGGGCCGCCTCTGCATGGGCAAGGCAGCTGTCGCGGTCAGGGGCAAGATCGTGCGAGCGGAGGACGGCGCGCGCAGCCCGGCGCTTTAGGAGTGCTGGAACGTTTAGGAAAGCGAACAGGGTTGGCGCCGCCTGGAATGCCGGCCATGCGCGCGCGAGCAGCCTCAAATCTGATTCTGGCCATTTCCGAACAGCCGCATGAACCAGCGCGGCGGGACCAGACATTACGAGCCGGTCCAGCCGCCCAATCAATCCCTGCAAGGCAGCGCGGGCAGCTTGCCCCTCGCTGCGATGCTGGCCGCCAGCGGCAAGATAGCTCCGCCATTGTTCCACATGGGCGAGGATGGCGGGTGGGATCGGGCCGAGTGCTGACTTATGCTCCTTGAGCCAAGTATCGAGCGCTTCGGGGCCGTTACATACGACACTCCTCAGTCCGGGATCGAGCCTGGCGCGCTCAGCCAGAATGGCGGTGCGTGCCCGGTCTGCTTCATAAAGCGCGGCAAAATCCTCCGTAATTTTTTGAGCCAAGGCTTGATCGGCCGCGAAGGGCTTCAGGATCGCAAGCGCGGCCCCCGCTGCGGAGGCGGCCAGCCAGACCTCGGCAAGCCCAACGCACTCGCCGATGACGCTTTCTAATTCTCCGGCGGTAAGACCGCCCAGGATCGTGCGCAGCCCAGGCGCCGCGAGCTTGCCGGCGCGCGCATCCTGGCGCGCGATCAGCGAAAGCACATTCCGGTAACTAAGGCCAAGACGCGCATCGATGGCGTGCACGGCGCCGTGATAGGCATCGAGATCCTTTTCAAGGGCGTCGAGCTGGCTGGCGATGGGATCGCGCGTGCCTCGCACGTTGGCGCCGGGGACCTCGGGCGTTTGCAGAAGCGGGGGCACTTGGTCCTGCAACTGCTGCAGAACTGCACTCCGGTCGCTTTGCGTGTTCTCAATGCGGAAAATCCGGTGGCCGAGCTTTTCGGCTGCTAGGCGTTTTTGCACGACGTCAAGGGCCGCTTTCTTTTCGCATACGACCAGCACGCTCTCGCCCCGGCCAAGGCAGTCGGTGATAATGTTGACGATGGTTTGGCTCTTGCCGGTGCCCGGCGGACCTTGCACCACCAGTCCGGCCCCGAGCCGGGCCTTGAGAACCGCTTCCTCTTGAGACGGGTCGGCTTCAAGCGTCGCGAAACGGTCGAGGTGAGAGATCTTCGGGAGTTCCGGGGCATCCTCCACGGCGCGAAGGCGCAGAAGGTATTCCAAAGCCGTGCCCTCCAGCGGCTTCTGCTTCAATTGCCTAAGGTCGTGGGCTATCTCCTGGCTCGCAAATTCCGCCAGAAAAATCGCTCCGCTAGCTTGGATTGCGAGTTTGTTGGCGGCTTTGATGGAGCGGGCCTGGGGTAGCGGCGCTGGTTTCTCTTCGATAGCGCTGTCGATAAAATCGGCGAGTGCTCGAAGCAACGTGCCATGTGAGTTTAGCCCGTCCCGCAAAAGCTCCGCCGCCCGCTCCTGCCAGAGCGCAGCATCGTGGCCAAGGATGGTCTCAAGCGCCGGGTTAAGCTGCACCTCGCGGCTGTTATCGAACCCAATGGCCACGGAGGCAGCAACGCCTCCCTGCACGCTGAGCGTCACCGGCCACAGAAAGACCGGTGCAATGCGCGTCTTCTCGCCGTCATCGTTCTTCAGCTTAAGCGTTAGGATAGGAAACGCGAGGTAAAGTGCGCGCAGACCGGTGTCGCGATAATAGGTGCGGGCCTTCGCATCCAGGGCCCTGAATTTTTCCACGAGCGGGGCGGGGATCGCATTGCCGCGCCCAATCTCCACGGCGGCATCGGCTCGCGAGATTAGCGCGTCGAGCAGCTGCTTTTGCAGAGAAGCGTTTCCGATGCCGGTTACATCCAGCACGCCTGCGGTGGGCCGCATCTGAATGAGCGGCCCGCGCTGGATGCCCGCCAGCACGCGCCTTTCGAGGAAATCGAAAACGCCCCGAACGTAATCCTGGTGCGGCGGCTCTTTCCACGCGGCCGCAGGAATCGACAAAACGGCGAGCAAGCGCGCAAGCGGCATGCGCCGGTTGGCGGCGCGGTAGATATCCATCCAGGCATCTATGGCCTGGCCGCAGCGCTCAAAGCCGGGCACACGCGCATCGAGTTCTTCGGCGAGCTCGCGGCGGGGGCGTGCCAACGCCGCCGCGGCTGCCTGCCGGCTGAACTCCGGCACTTGCGCTTGCCCGGCTAATCTCTCAGCCTCGCGAAGGATTTCCTCGGCGGGCCGGAAGTGCTCGATGCTGGCGCTCCCGAGCAAAAGAAGATCCTCATCGGTAAACGTCCGCCGGTCGATGAGGCCTGCCAATGTCGGGTGATCGCTGTCTGGAAACAGGGCGCGCTTGCGCGCCCAGCGCAGCTCTAGTGCCGCGGCCGAGGCCGCGAGTTGAAGGACGGCGAACTGTTCCTCATCCAAGTTTAACCGCGCGGCCTTGGCCCTGGAACGCACGCGTGCCGCCCGGTCGGCGAGCAGGATCAGCCAATGGTCAGCCCGCCGCTTGAGCCTGCGCAGATACCCCACCGGCTCGCGGGCCAGCCACTTCGCGCCCATGCCCGGATCGGCCAGCAGTGCGTTTGGCGTGACAAGCTCCCCCTTGATGCAGAGAGGCAGATCGGGGTTGAGCGCGGCCAATGCCAGGGCGAGCGGGAAGTCCGGGTGGAGCTGTTTGAGGCGCTGGTCGGCGCTTATTTTTCGAATAGTTTCCAAAGCGGCCGGCGGTTTCTCCATTTCGCTCAGCCAATTGGCGATGCGGCCGCTATCGAGAGCGGAGAGCGCCTCGGCCCAATTGGCTTCCTCCGCAGCCGCAAAGGCGAGTTCTGCGGGAGACCTGAACTTCCGGCCGGCGAAGGCGAACTCGGGACCCGTTGCAAGGTCCGGCCTTGCATCGGGCTTGGTGGGAATATTTGCCTCCCCCTCCGCCCATCTAAGCGCCTGGCTGGCCAGCCACCGGTTCTCGTGATTGCGCGTGAGCAGCCCCTCGAGCAAATTCCGCCAGCGCGGGGTCAAATTTTCGGGAAGCGTGATTCCGCGCGCGACGAGATGGAGGAGGAAAGCGCGCTCATGCACATCCTCAAAGCAGCGGCCTCCCGTTAAAAGCTCGAGCAGGATGATGCCAAGGCTCCACCAATCGGATGCCGGGGTGGACGCCGCCGCGATAGCTTCCGGCGCCACATAGCGGTTCGTCTGCCTGAGCCGGCTCGCCTCCACGTCGAACTCCGCGATCCGGGCCGTCGCAAAATCGGTGATGCAAAGAACCAGCGGCTCGGTGGCGCGCAGCCGGATCACGGAGGGCTGGAGGCTGCCATGGCGCAAACCGCGCTGCTCGAAAATGGCGAGCGTCCGGATCAGCGAGACCGCAATCTGTTCGATGCGCTGCGGGTCCCCCATGACTTCGTGGCGGAACTCGCCAAGCGTGCGCCCCTCGACATGCTCCCAGACCTCGAAGGCGCGGCCCTCAAAACGGCCATGATCGACAAGGCGGGCGATCTCTGGGCGGTCAAGCTGCGCCAAAACGGAATAAATGCCCGGGTCCGGTTCGAAGCCAGGCTGGAAGTATCTGAGCAGCCGGACCTCTCCGGAATCGGTGCGCCGGGCAAGAAAGAGCTCCGTTTCGGGCGACGTTGGAAGTTCAGTGACGATCTGCCAATCGCCGATGCTGCGGTTATCTGGCTTTGGCGGGGCCCGCGGCGCCGTCCCGATCCGTTCGCCGCATGTGAGGCACACCGCGTCGTCTGGCTCCACGGCGTGACCGTTGGGGCAGCGGGGCCCGTCAGGCTCTGGCGGTTGGGGCGCGGGCGGCTCCGGTTCTGGGGGCGGTTGCTCAGGCGGATGCTGTTCGACCGGGGTCGGGTGAATGTCGAATAAAGGAAACGCGCACTGCCGCCCAGGCTCGGTCTGGTGAGCGCAGATATCCTCTTCGAGCGGACGCTCGCTCCCGCAGCCTGGACAGACGCGAACGTACAACGTCATGGAATGCCCCCCAGCCGCCCAGCGGATGTCCCCGCTTGGACCCCGGCCTTCCACAGCCGGTTCCCGAGGCGCTCAAGATCGCCGGGTGCGGGAATGCCTGCCATCCACACCGAGCCATCGGCTTCGATGATCAGGTCAAGGCCGCCTTCGCAGCCCGCTTGGGCCAGCCTCCATAGCGCGGCGCCCCTCTCCGTCAAGCAGCGCACTTGTTGATTTGCCGAACCTCTAAGCAAGGCCTTCTGCTGTTGGGTCCCGTCGAACGGCTCGGAGATGAGAACGTCAATGGCAGCAAGAACCTGGGGGTGCTTATCCAGCAGGGTTTCGAATGGATAGCCGGAATAGACGAGGATCGAACACTCTGATAAGAGATGGACTTGCGCCAGGAGCGCCGCGAGCGCTTCCGGCTGATCGAATGGCTCGCCGCCTGAGATCGTGATCCCGTCCGCTTCCGGAAGCCACACCGAGATCTTGGCAACAAGCGCCTCGACGGTGGCGAAGGTGCGCGGCGCGGCCCAAGTATCGCGGCTCATGCAGCCTGGGCACCGGATGGAGCATCCCTGAAACCAGATGCCGATCCGCCGGCCAGGCCCTAGCGCCCTTACCGGGAAGTGGACCTTCGAAAGACCAAGCTTAAGACCAATCGCCATAGACACCCGCCCCCGTTCTGTTTGCCTAGTGCGATAGGGTTAGTGCCGTAATGCCGCGCTCATGCGCGAGGCTTGTAATCGAAATCCGGACCCCGGGCTTGGGATCGAGCGCGAACAGAGCGCGCGCGAGCGGATTAACCAGATGTACCTCGACCTGGTTGCGAATCCCGCGGCCACCATTGGAGAGATCGCGCAAGCACAGCTCGGAAAGGCTCGCAGACGCCTCTGGCGTGAAGGAAATCGCAAGCTGCTGGCCGGTTTTGACGTCCTCCAGCACGCGATCGACCATCAATTGCAGGATCTCTTGCGCCACCGGCTGCCGGATGAAGTCGAACACGATCACGTTCTCGCCAATGCGGTTGAGGATCTCAGGCCTTGCGATCTCAAGCTTAAAGTGGCGCTCGATCTCTGCCCGTACCTTGAGGCGGATTTCGTCGAGCGGCTCGTTTGCGTCCACATTGGCGGTGCGGGAGCCATCGAGAAGAGCGCGGGTCATGCCCAAGTTGGATGTAAAGATGATGAGGCTTTCGGAAAAATAGACCCGCTCGCCGCGGCCCGAGGTCAAAACGCCATCGTCCAGGATCTGCAGGAATTTGTCGAGGATGCGGGGATGTGCTTTTTCGATTTCGTCGAATAGGACAACCGAGAAGGGCTTCTGCCGGATGGCATTGGTCAGCTCACCGCCCGTATTATAGCCGATATAACCCGGCGGGGCGCCGATCAGCCGCTGATCGGAATGCTCAGCCGAGAATTCGCTCATGTCGAAGCGGATATACGCACTCTCGTCGCCGAACAAGAGACGGGTGATGGTCTTGGCAAGCTCGGTCTTGCCGGTTCCGGTAGGCCCGGCCAGGAAGGCAACGCCGCGCGGACGCCCGCCGCGGGCCCCGCCGATTCCCGTTGCCGCCCGTTTGACGATGTCGAGCATGTGCTGCACGGCGTGGTCTTGACCCTTCACATGCGCGCGCACGAACTCTTCGGCGCCTTTCAGCTTTTGGCGATCGATGCGGCGCCAGAGATCCTCCGTTACGCCGAGCTTATAGCGGCGGACGGCCTCCGCCGTGTCCGTGGCGGTGAGGCCTTCGCTGCGCGAGAGCTGCACAATGTTGACGATATCCACGGCGAGAAGGCCCTCGGTGCCGTCGACAAAGGCGTCCTCGGCCTTCGTGAGAGCGGCCGGTTCCGCACTGGCGGCCCCCTCGAGCGTTTTCATCAGCTTGGCGGCAACGGCGCGGCGTATGAGGTGATCGGGTTTCGGGACGGGGATGTGGCGCAGCCGCGGATTGTTAACGGCCAGCCAGTCCGGCAGGTCGCCTTCTTTTTCGACAATAAAAATGAGCGGGTTGTAGTAGGGCTGGCGCGTTTTGGGGTGGACTTTGGGCTCGGCCGAAAGGCCAGACACCAGTGCGCCGGTGAAGCCGCGATGCTCGTTGTCAATGAGGCGCTCCGGGTGAACGATCATGCGGGCAGCGAAGTCAATGATCACAGCCGTTGGTTCAGGCGCCGCTGTGACGAGCTTTGCCGACAGTTCGAAGAACTTCTCGATAGAGGCCGGCGCGGCCCCGGCGCTGTCGAACGCGATGCCCTGGCCCGCGAAATAGGCCTGGCCGGCCTTCAGATCCCGGCCGGAAATGGGCGGCATGCGGAAGCCGCGGGCCGGATCATAAGCGATGACGCGTTCGATGCCGGCTTCAACCAATTCGGCGCCAAGATAGGCGACGAGGGGCAGGATCGTTAGCTCCCCTTGCGCCCCAAGGCGCGGATAGCGGTCACGAACATTGCCGGAGAGCAGGAACTGGCTCTTAAGCGGCAGAAAGCGAAGGAAATCCTTGGTCCAGCGCGGCTTGTCAGGGACGATAAACATGGGTTTGCGCGATCCTTGGATTAGTTCCAATTTGCTGGAGAGGCAGCGGAAGGTCGCCGCGGCTGCAGCGCAACCATAGCAGGCGGACAATTAGCCGTCACCATGTCACGCGGATGCGGTGAGCATAGAAAGATCCATTATCGCGCGGCTCCCGTCCTGAGATGCACAAGAGG
>CAWCTL010000007.1:0-29636 GCA_963798575.1 uncultured Alphaproteobacteria bacterium
GGCTTCACGAATTCGCTCAAGACCGCGCCCCAGGCCACCGTCTCGGCGGAAAGGGGCCCGGGACGAGTACATGCGCGCCAAAATAGTTCATCCGGGCGCTCACAATCGCGATGCCGCAGCCGCAAAGGCCAAGAATGACGGCGGGCACGCGATGGGCTAGATTACCCGATCGTTCATTTCCTTTGAGATTGGGGGTTGAGCAAGGCCCGGCGGGGGGTTAGCCAAATGGTGTCCGCCGGGGAGCTCTCTTGGTTGAAAAGAGCCTAAAAGAACCGGCCCCGCGGGCCTCGCCGGGCGGGTGCTGCAAGGGGCGCGGGGCGTTTGGGCCTCGCTGATGTTTTCAAGTTTGAAATCTGGAGATGCTTTGCGGCGGGCGCCGCCTCTAAGCGACCGTGGAGCGAAACCGGGGTTCTTGCCGGTGAGAGCTGTGGGGAAGGCCTGGGGGCGTGCCGGGACGCTTGGGCCTCTTCTCTTCTCTCACTCTCCCGCGTAAGCTGCACGGGGCTGCATGGCCCGTCTCCACTCTACCGCGGGAAGGCCAGCCGCCCGCGCCGCCCACCATGATGCTGCCAAGCCCGGCTTGGTCCGCAAGTTTCGCCATGCGGACGATCCAGGTTGTGATCTTCCCATGTAGCGTTCCCTCGCACACCCCTGATACAAGGATGAGTGGGACCATAGTCCGGGCCAAAATTAGCCTGCCTTGCTCCACATGCCGCGCATGCGCTCGCGAATATCGACGGACGAGGCCGCAACCGGAGCCCTTACTCGCTCGCGCTTGCTGTCGGCGAAGTCACCCGGCTGAAGTGCCCGCAATATTCGCCGGAATGAAGCGCGTCCGGCCGGCATAGACATGGCGGTCGCCCGCGCGCGCCTGGCCGTGCGTGTAGAAGCGCTGCGGCACGATCAGATTGAGTTCGTCCTTCGCCCGCGTCATCGCTACGTAGAGAAGGCGGCGTTCCTCTTCGATCTCCTCGCTCGTGCCGGTGGCGAGGTCGGACGGGATGCAGCCATCCACGACATTGAGGATTGAGACGGCCTTCCATTCCTGGCCTTTGGCGGAATGGATGGTGGAAAGGATCAGATAATCCTCGTCGAGCAGCGGCTTGCCGGCTTCATCGCTTGTGGCGTTCGGCGGATCGAGCGTGAGATCGGTCAAAAATTCCTGGCGGGAGCCATAGCTTGCGGCAATTTTGGCGAGCTGATCGAGATCGCCGGCGCGGACAAGGGCATCGGCAAATTTCTGCTCGAGATGCGGCTGATACCATTCGCGCACGAGATCGATCTCGGCCGGCCACGTCGAGTCTTGGTCCAGAGCCGTTGCATCAGAACTGTAAATGCTGGCCAATCCTCCGCCGCGCGGGCTGGCGGCCTGAACATTGACAGGAGCGGCGCAGGAGAGCGCCCGCCGAAGCGATCCAAAAGCTTTCCGGCGGTGCCGGGGCCGATGCCCGGCAGCAGCTGCAAAACGCGAAAGCCGGTCATGCGGTCGAGGGGATTTTCTGCCCAGCGCAGGACGGCGAGCAGGTCCTTGATATGGGCGGCTTCGAGAAACTTAAGCCCGCCGAATTTGACGAAGGGAATGTTGCGGCGGCTGAGCTCAATTTCGAGGACGGCGCTGTGATGGCTTGTGCGAAACAGCACGGCCTGCTCTTTCAAAGGCACGCCTGCTTCGCGATTGGCGAGCACGCGCTCGACAACAAATCCGGCTTGCGCGGCATCGTCGCGCACCGTTACCAGAGCGGCTTTTCGGCGGAGTTCCGATCCGACCAAAGATCCTTCGTAAAACGCTCCTTGGCGAGCGCGATCACCGCGTTCGCGGCATTCAGGATTGGGACCGTTGAGCGGTAATTGCGGTCCAGAGTGACGACCGCGGCCGGCGGCGGAAATTGCTTCGGAAAGTCGAGAATGTTGCGCACCTCGGCGGCGCGGAAGCCGTAGATCGATTGGGCATCATCGCCAACCACGGTGAACCCGTTGCCGTCAGGTTTCAGCGCCAGAAGGATGGCGGCCTGGATGGCATTCGTGTCCTGATATTCGTCTACGAGCACATGGTCAAACATCGCGCCGATCTCAGCGCGCGAACTCGGGCACCTTCATCAGCTCGGCCCAATAGAGCAGGAGATCATCATAGTCGAGGACGTGCTGGGCTTGCTTGGCTTCGACATAGGATTCGAACAGGCGGCGCAGATCGTCCTCAAAGGCAATGCACCAGGGGAAGTGCCGCTTCAGCACGCGATCAAGCGCCTGGCCCGAATTGACGGCCTTCGAGTAAATCGCAAGGCAGGTGGCTTTGAGCGGAAAGCGCTGATCCTGCTCCGAGAAGCCCAATTGATGACGGACGAGGTTCATCAGATCGGCTGAATCCTCGCGGTCATGAATGCTGAAAGCGGGGTCAAGCCCGATGGAATGCGCGAATTCGCGCAGGAGACGGGCCCCGACCGCGTGAAAAGTGCCGGACCAGGCGATGGAGTGGCAGGCCGCGGCGTCCGATCCATTTAAGATCCGCTCGACGCGCCGTTCCATCTCCTTTGCGGCGCGGCGTGAGAAGGTAAGCAGTAAGATGCGGCTTGGGTCCGCGCCATGCGCGATCAGTTTGGCGACCCTATGCGCAAGCGTCTGCGTTTTCCCCGAGCCGGCGCCGGCAATGATAAGAAGGGGGCCGGCACAGGCGCTATCCGGCCCGGCGATCCCATAATCGGCGGCGCGGCGCTGCTCGGAATTGAGAGAGGCAAAACTATGCTGGAGAGGCATCGCGTGCGGTGTGGCCGGTTGTTGCCATTGAAACTGATCATGATTTGTTCCGCCGCGCCATATTTGCCAGCCCGTGGATCGAGCCTTATGGATTACCGTAACCGCATCATGCGTGGAGACGATAAATGGAATGCCCCGCGTGCGGACATGAAATGACGCTCGAAGAAAAGGACACTTCTTCGGGACGCGACATGCGGACGTACCGTTGCCGCGAATGCGGCCGGTCAGAGGACGTCGATTACGGCATCGCACTGTGGCAGGTGCTATCGGACGCGCGCGAGGCCGCCGAAAGCCAGCCTGCCCGCCCAGTCAGTCAAGCAGCTGGCGGAAAGCGGCAAAAAATCTTGCAGATCGTCAGCGCGCTTTGGCGCGGCAACAGGGACCGGTCCTGAGCGGCGCCGGCAAGTTTGGGCCTTCTCATCTTCGAGGGGCTTTCCGGAATCCTCCGCCTATGCCAAGCTCGGGCGCATGAACGGCCATGTCATTGTGTGGGATCTCGAAACGGTGCCTGATCTGGCGGGCTTCGCAGCTGCGCACGGGCTCGCCGGGAAGACGGACGCGGAAATTCTGGAAGCGATCGGCGATAAGTTTCCGAAGCATATTTATCATTCGATTATCTGCATCGGCGCGCTGGTCGCGCATCGCGAGCAGGGGGCCTGGGTGGTAGACGCGCTCGGTGCTCCGCATATCGGGGAGCGGACAGAAAAGCAGTTGATTACCGCCTTCGCCTGCCGGATCGCCGAACTTTGCCCGCAGCTCGTAACGTTCAACGGCCACGGCTTCGATCTTCCGGTTCTTCGCTACCGGGCGATGATCAACGCGGTGGCGGCGCCGGGACTTTCTGCCCGCGCTTATTTCAACCGGTACAGCGACGATGCGCTTGATCTTTGCGACGTGCTGTCATCCTTCAGCGCGCAGGGCAAGGCGACATTGAACGAGCTTTGCAAGATTATGGGCCTGCCGGGCAAGCCGGACGGCATCGATGGCGGGGAAGTGCATCGCTATTTCCGCGAGGGCGGATCAAGGAAATTGCCGAATACTGCGAAACGGACGTCGTCAACACTTATCGGGTCTGGTTGCGCTATGAACTGTTTCGCGGCCGGCTTGGCGTTAGCGACTATGAGGCGAGCAATCGCAACCTCGCAGAATATCTTCGTGCGAGGCAAGACGTGAAGCCACATTTGAGCGTGATGGCCGAAATCGCTATTGCGGCCATCGATTAGTTCCGGCCAAATGCGGAAGGCTGAATTGATGGAGCGATTGCCGCGCGATCCGCAAAATTTGCGGGAATTGGTCGAAGCCGATTTGCGCCGGGCCGCGCGCCTGATCATCAAAATTCAGGATGAGATCGATCCGCAGGTCCGCATCGCGACACCGGAGGGCGATTATTGGATCGCAGTGACGCTGCCGCCCGATCCGTACGGACGCAAGGTGATTTTGCGCAATCTCTCGCTCTTCATGGCTTGGAAACAGGCGCTCGGCTTTACCCTCGCAAGCGAGCTTTACAATCCGGACAGCGTTTACTGCGCAGGAATAATGCTGAAGGAGCGCCATGCCTGCCTTGCGCGCATCACGCGCGAGCCCAAGCCATGGACGGCAAACAATTTCGGCCTGGTGGAATGGCTGCCGGAAAGCTCAATAGATCCTGTGCTGTTGGACCTGCTGCCGCGCGGGGCGCACGAAATGACATCGCGCGATTTGCGGACGCTTGATAATTGGTTTGGGACCAAAGGCAAGTTCCCGGCAGTGAAGATCGCAACCGGCGAGCTTGGGATATAGCTCCCGGCGCCGGAAGAAAATTCGAAATTGCCGTTAGCCGTTACCGTCAAGCAACTGCTCGAGAAGCTTGATCTGGTCGCGCGACGCCCCAATCAACTGTTCGATATAATGCGCGGTGGCTTTGTCGATGGCCTGGATTATCAACATCGCGTCATGCAGGTGGGTGACGGCTTGTTTCAGGTGGCGCAGGCTGGCGGCGATCTGGGCGTGCATCCTTTTCGAGCCTCTGAGACGCAAAGCATTCCTATTTACGTCAATGTTGCCTAATTTAGGCAACATAGTGGTGATTAGGTTGTTTTTAAACGCGGTTGCCCTGATGAAAGGCGAATGGAAATTTCGCCGGCACAATGCCGCGCCGCGCGCGGCCTGCTTGACTGGACGCAAGCGGAGCTTGCGCAGAAGGTCGGCGTTGCGCTGCGCACCGTTCAGGATTTCGAGAATGGCAGGCGCACGCCGCTTGCCATTGTGCGCAGTTCGATCAGGCAGGCTTTTGAGCAGGCAGGGATAGAATTCCTCGACGGTGACGGCTTACGGCTTAGAAAATGAAGCTTTGTAATGTTCATGCGAGGAGCAAGGGAACTGCTTAGTTCCTGGCTACAATAATGCGTTCGGGGCAAGCTTTCGAATTATCCCAGCGATTGCGGATATCCCGGATCACGATCTCGAAGCCGCGATCGGCGCGGCAGTGGGTGCAGCGGAGAAGGTACTGCAAATCGTAGACCAGTGTCGCCGATGACAAGCGATGGCGGCGCTGCAGGAAGCCGGGCAGGTATTCAACGCTTCGGCCGCATCGGCATGTGATGACGATATGTTCATAATCCTTGAGGTCGAGAAGGCGCAGCAGGCGTGGATCGGGTTCAGCGGGCATGAGAACATAATAAGAACAAAACCGAAGGCAGGGAAAGGCGCATGTGCAGCCCGTTGCACCAAATTTTGCTTGGGCGGAGCTGCGTGCACTATACCGGCCCACAAATCCCCTGATCCGCGCCCTTGAAGCGCAATTCCCGGATACGGTCGCCGGCTTGGACGCATAAGACGCTGCTTGAGGTGCAAGGTCTTGCAGCAAAGTTTCATTGGGGAGGCTTCAGGAGCAATACCGAAGGCGCTGGGTGCAAAGAGGCCTGGCCCTAATCGCCTGCGCGGAGATAAGGATAATTGTGCATATGCGATCTTATCGCATAGCTGATGGCGGGAGATTTGCTATCCTATCCGACATCGCGTGAAGCAGTTCCTCGAAAGCAATGATCGTGAATAGACAATATTGCGCCCTTACAAGGAGTTGACCGCGCGCTTTGCCGATCAAAGGAATGCGGCTGGATGCATCGATTTGACGATCATGTTGAGCGCTTGCGGGATGCCTATCCCGATGCCTCTCATTCGGCGCTGTATCACCTCCCCGATGGCTTTGAGAAGGACGCGGCAAAGGCGGAGGCCTTTTTTAAGACTTGGGCTGTGGCCGAGGATCTCGCCTCGATGCTGGAAAGCCGGGTGACAAAGCTTGCCAAGCATTTCAGCGAGTGTTTTCCGGGCGTTTTGCCAGCAGGTTTTGAAGACTTAGCGGAAAAGCATAGCGGTCTGTTTTTGCGGCAAGTCAAACGAGCGGCGGCTCAGGACGGCGCGGTTTCGAGCGAGTTTCTTTATAGTGCTTTCGGCGACGAGCTTGAAAAGATTTGCGCGCTTGAGAAGCAGGTGAGGGCCACGCACGAGACGGGGACGGTGCCTATTTCCGTGGGCCGGCGCGGGGGGCGCAGACGTTGAGACCGCGCCGCGCTCTTAAAGCGCGGCTATCGGCCTCTGACCCGCCGCCTGGAATTGAACGCTGTCCTGCGCGGGTCACTACGCCTATTACCGGGTCGCCGGTAACTCCCAGTCAAAGATGAGGCCGTATTTTTTCAGCTCCGTCCTGCAAAAGGCTTCGAGGCGGCGCCTGGCGGCGCCGCGGTTCTCGAAATGGGCCGCGGTCCAGATGTCGCCTGCAAGAAGGAGGATGTCGCCCCCTTTGAGCGCGGGAGCCTCGGCAAGTTCCAGGTGCAGATCGGAGACCAGTGAAATTTGGGGCATGCTTTGAACCCGCTTTTGCCTTCCTCCCGCTTAAAGGCAGAGCAAGGTATGTTGCCCCGTATTACCACGTCATTTGGAGCTTAAGCCGGTTTTGAGCGGCCAGTGAGCGGCTAAGAAAGGTGTCTTGGTCTATATACTATTTATAAGTCTATCGAGTTTGGCCTGCAGGGCCTCGATTTGATGCAGAAGCCTGCGAACTTCGAAGCTCGAGGCGCCTTCGCCGGGGCGGGAAGAAAGCCAAAGCTTCAGCAGGCCGCCCAGGCGTCCCTGATCGGCGTTGAGCTTAATGAGGGCGAGGATTGCCTCGTGATCGCGGGTGGATTCGATCTTAAGGCCAAGCGCCGCGGCGCGCAGGTAGGCGGAGACGGTAAGCCCGGCTTCCTCGGCCTTTGTCTCGATGGCCAGACGCTCGGCCGGGCTCACAAAAGCTTTAAGCGGGCGGTGCCTGTCTTTTGCTTCTTGGTCAAATTGCTCTTTCATTCCGGCACGTTATGCTGGCTGGCCTGTGGCCTTGATGGTCTTTTTTTCCGTCGAGCGCAAGCGAGTAAGGACGGGCGTAATGGGGGCCGCCGGCGAAGCCGGTGTAGGCCCACATTACACATCTTGCCGTCCTTAAATCAGGCAATCTATGGCAATCAATGACACTCTTTAGCAGACTTTGTCCGTCTCCGGCAAACTCCGTCCTTCTATGACAATCTCTGTCCATCTATGACATTCGTGGATGGCAATCTCTGTCCGGCTAAGACGATCTCCGGCATTCTCTGACATTCTTTGTCGCTTTTTATAGGTTTGCATTTCGGCTGAAAACACGATAGTGTATACGCTATGAATATGCGGGAACCGGATGGCGAGGGGCGAAAGCCCGGCCGGGCGAAGTGGGGCCATGGGCGCGTCGTTTTTTTCGCGTTGCGGGCAGAAATCGCCGCAGAGCTGGACCGGAAAGTTCCGATGTCCCGTATTTACGCTAAGCATAAGGCGCGGCTCGCGATTAGCTACCGGCAGTTCACCCGGCTGGTTCGCGAGCTTCGTGAAGAGATGGGGCCGCGCCAAGGTGCGCTGTTTGATTTCCGTGCTCAAGATGGGGAAGAAGCTGCGGCCCAGGCTGTTGGCGGGCAGGTTGGGGGACTGGAGCCAAGGAAGCCTGCTTATGCGGGAGCGCCTGAAAACAAGAAGTACCGCGACTTCCATTACGACCCGATGGACGCCTACCGGATCAAGTTCGATTAGAGGAGGATCAAAAGTGCAAAACGGATCGAAGCTTAAGGAAGCGGCGCATTTTTTCCTGAACAGCAAGGGAGGCGTGGGAAAAACCCATACCGCGATTTACCTCACGCAAGGCTACCGGGCGGCCGGATTGCCTGTCGTTGCCCTCGACGCGGATGCGACCTCGGCGACTTTTTCGAGCTTCAAAGGCCTTGGGGTCCGGCGTGTAAATGTCATGGAAGGGGATAAGATTAACGAGCGTATCTTCGATAATATTGTCGAAGAAATTCTCACTCAGGATACGAACTTTGTCATCGATACGGGGGCTTCCGCGTTCGTCGAGCTGAGCCGGTATTTCAACAGAAATGAGAATTCCCGATCACATTGCGCGGGCCGGCAAACGCTTTGTTGCGAATGTGATTATCACCGGCGGGGTGACCTTCAACGAAACGAGCTTGAACTTAAAATCCATCGCCGAGCAGATGCCGCCCTCGGTTGAGATCGTTGTCTGGCTCAACCAGCATTTTGGACCGATTGGAACCGGAGCCTTAGGCTTCGAAGATCTCGAAATCTATAAGATGACCGCGCACCGGATCAAAACCGTCGTCAAGCTAGAGGATCACACCTTTACCGAGGCTGCGACCTACGGTGTGGACGTCAAGCTGATGATGTCCAAGGGCTTGACCTTTGGGGAGGTGCGTCAGTCGCCGGATTTTACGTTGATGGCCAAGCACCGGCTGCATCTTTTGGAGCGGGAAGTAAACGAAAAGGTTAGCTCAATTCTCTGAGCTCAATTGTCCGGCGCAGCATGATACAGAATTGCGTTGTAACAGCCAAAAATTACGCTGCATCGGCACAGCGCGATTTGAAGCGCCTGGTGGAGTCAATGAGACGAGCGGCGCTAAGCGGGATGCTTCCTTTGCCGGTTTCATTCTGAATGGGCTGGGCCGGGCCACCCATTTTTCTTTGCCGGATGGCGGCATGCTGTTTGACGACGATCTTAGAGGCCTTGGCGGAAATAAGGTTAGGCTGCCCTTCCCTGAAATTTCCATAGAGTATTATGTCCGGCGGGATCAGGCGCAGTTTCATTCGGAAGCTTTTTCGCGGCATGTGGCGAAACGGCTTGTTTATGCAAGAGAGACCTCGAAAGCTGAGATTGCCGGTCTCTTTAAGCCCAAAGAGCTTTATGCGGGCGAGTTGGCATCCGTTCAGAGCGATAATCTTATTCACATCGTTGCCTTGAATGAGATCGATGGCCTCTGGGTTCCCATGACTGGTTCTTGGCTGATCCCTTGTGAGGGAGGAAGCAGCTGTGATTGGTTGGAGCCGGGGCAGGTAATCGTAACTCTCCCGGATACCTTTGAAACAATCGTAGAGCTTGAAGGGATGCTGAAAGCCAGGGAGGCCGTTCATAACGATATTCTTGGCGAGGGGCGGGTGACGCTTGAACTTTGCGAGGCCCTGACCTGCAACAATGTCGGGATCGATACGATCCAGCAATGCGATCCGCGCGTCAATGCCCGGCGTATCCGGGATGGAAAGCTTCCGCTCTTAGAAACCAAAGTTCTTACGATCGAGGTTCCCGGAAGTGCAAGGCTCCGGTCGAGCGCCAGCGGCTCGGCAGATCGGGCTTCGCCTCGTCAGCATCTTAGGCGGGGTCATATCCGCGCCCTTGCCTGCGGAACGAGAATATGGGTTTCGGCATGCGTTGTCGGCGATGCGGGCCGGGGCGCCGTGAGCAAGACCTACCGGCCAATCCCAAAGACGGAAGGCAAAGCGGCTTTGAATGAGCCGGGAAAATGAATGATGGATACTTTTCTGCCGCCGCCTGAACCCGATCAAGGGGAAGAAATTCAAAGGCTGATCGGCGAGATCGCCAGGCGCCATAAGATCGTGCTGGCGCCTTCCGATCCGATGTTCGTGATGCTGAGCCTGCTCGAGCTGACGGTAAACCGCTATCTCGAAAGGGCCGACGAGGTTTTAAGCAGGCAGCGCGAGGCGTCGGTGGCGGTGATCGAGCGGGCCGCCGCGGGGGCAAAAAGCCAGGGAGAGGTGCTCATCACCTCCGCCGCGGATTATGTGGCCAAGCAGGTCAAGGGCTCGATTGGGGAGCTTAGCGAGGCTTTAACCAAGGAAGCGGCCGCCGAGCGCGCGCTGATCGATGCAGCAGCCAGGAACGCTAGGCGGGCTTTATGGGCCAGCTCGCTGGTGCTTGCGGTGCTGTTTTCCATCCTTACCGGCATCCTCATCGGAACCTGGCTGGCGCCGGAAGTGAAGGAATGGGTCTGGCGCTGCCCGGGCTTTGCCGCATCCGGGGTGACGCCAAAAGCGTCTCTCCCGGCGAAGCATTTGTGAGGCGGGGAGCGGTCTTCAGGCTTTAGTGGGTTAGTCAAGGCAAGGAGAGAGAGCATGAATGAGGCAAGGCTGGTCGGCAATCTCGGCGCCGATCCGGAAATCAAGGCCACGTCCAACGGAAAGACGATGGCAAGCTTCTCGGTGGCGACCACCGAGAAATGGAAGGACAAGCAGACGGGCGAGGAGAAGCAGGATGTGCAATGGCACAAGATCGCGGTGTTCGAGCCCAATCTGGTCGAGTTCGCCAAGGGCTTGAAAAAAGGCAGCTTCGTGCGCCTCGAAGGGCGCATCGTGAACCAGAAATATACCGGCGCCGACGGCCAGGAGCGTTTTTCCTCGCAAATCCAGCTCTCGGGGCCAAGGGCGCTGCTGATCGCTGCCGGCCGGCAGAACGAAAACGGCCATAGCCGTTAAAAATGAGCCGGGCAAAGCCCGGCGCCTTCCGGGAAAAGAGGGAGAGGCTAAAAGTCTCCTCCCTTTTTGGCATTCGCCGCTGCGTGGCAATGTAAGCGCAGGCCGCGCAGCCGGAAAGGCCAAGTCTGGACGCCAAGCCCATTTCCGAGAGTGCCTGCTTTTGAGGGATGAGCCGCTGTTCCTGCCCGGCACCAGCCGGCCGCGCGAAACGCCCCCTTCGCTTTTCGACATCTACTTTTCAGGTAGTCTTCCTTGGGCCACTTCCGGAAATGGCGATCCTCTGATTGGGCGATGCTCAAATGGCCGCGTACCGAATAGCGAAGCAGAAAGCGCGGGATGGCCGCGCCAGAAATCAGAAAGGCGCCGCCCAGCTTGCAACACGCAAGCACGTAGCCGCGGCCACGGGCACCAGTGCGGCCCAGAGGGCGCCTCAGCTCTTCGCGTGGCTACTTTGGCTTTGCTTTCCGCAGATATCGCCGCAATGCCTCAAGTGTTTCCTCGCTCACATGATGCTCGATGCCTTCGGCATCGATCCGCGCGATAGGAGCGCTGACGCCAAGCGCGCGCAGGAAGGTCTCGACGGTTCGGTGGCGTTCGCGGCTTTCGCGCGCAACGCGCGCTCCGGCCTCGGTCAGGAATACGCCCCGATAGCGTCTTTGCACGGCGAGACCCTCGGTGGTCAGCCTCCGGAGCATCTTGGCAACCGTGGGCTGAGTCACACCGAGGCGCGCGGCGATATCGACTTGGCGCGCCTCCCCTCCGTCCTCGATCAGATCGGCGATCAGTTCGACATAATCCTCCACGAGCTCGTTCCGCCGCGCTTTGCGTGTCTGCCGGAAGCCTTCCGAGTGCGCACCGGCATCAGGAAGCAGTTCCTCTCGCACTGGCTGCCGGTGTGTGGGCGGCACGGCGGTCCCTATCCTTCGTAAATGCTGGCAATGGTCTATAGCACCGATTCAAATTTATGCTCCAGCATTCCGGCGCGAGCCAATCCGAACTCTGAATATTCCTGCGTCACCGCGATTATGGTATATGCTATGAGTTATAGCCTATTGCATATTCGCTCACAACTCGTATAATTTTGCTGAAACGGGCTGCATTCACGCCTCAGGAGTACGTTCGATGACGCAAGCGGCTTCGACGGCCGGAAGACAGCCCAGCATCGAGATGAAGCTGCGCGACGCAAGCCTGCGCCCAACGCGGCAGCGCACGGACCTGGCGGGGCTCCTGTTCGGGAACGGAAACCGGCACGTCACCGCCGAGATGCTACACGCCGAGGCGCTCGGCAAAAATGTCTCCGTCTCGCTTGCGACCGTCTACAACACGCTGAACCAGTTCGCGCGCCCGGCCTCTTGCGCGAGGTCGCCATCGAGGGATCAAAAGCCTATTTCGACACGACCATTACCGATCACCAGCACTTCTTCTTCGAGCATGACGGGCGGCTCGTCGACCTCGGGCCGGACGAGGAGGTGGCCGTCGCCGTGCACAAACTGCCCGAAGGCATGAAGGTCGCCAGGATCGATGTGCTGATTAGGCTGGTGCCGGATAGCCTAACCTAAAGGATGAGCCGATCAGTCCCTACCAATTTTCATCACAATGGCAAGTGCGCTTGAACATGGTCACACGCCCGAAGCGGTCCGGCTGCGTCTGGAACGAGGGGCCCGTATCAACTATTTGCGCGATTGGATCTATGGCGCAATCGATGGCGGGGTCACCACCTTTGCAATCGTGGCGGGAGTTGTTGGCGCGAACCTCCCCTCAGCGGTCGTGCTGCTGCTCGGCTTTGCAAATCTTGTTGCCGACGGATTTGCCATGGCCGCGAGCAACTACAGCGGAACAAAGGTGGAGCGAGACGAATACAAGCGCGTATTGGACATCGAGCAAAAGCATATCGCTTTGGAGCCGGAAGGCGAACGCGAAGAAATCCGCCAAATATTCGCCGCCAAAGGCTTTGCAGGAGAAGACCTTGAGCGCATCGGCCATTTGATCTCGCAGGATCCCGAGCTTTGGGCAAAGACGATGGCTGTTGAAGAATATGGCCTGTCCCCAGCGCCTAGATCGCCAGCGCTGGCTGCGCTCAGTACGTTTGCTGCTTTCATCCTCTGCGGGATCATCCCCCTCGTCACATTCCTTGCCGTTGGCGGTCTCGGTGCCTGCGTGGTTGCAACCGGAGCGACCTTCTTTGGCATAGGAGCGATCAAGAGCCGCTGGTCGCCGGCGGTTTGGTGGCGTTCCGGGCTTGAAACGCTCCTCATTGGAATGGGCGCTGCGGCTATCGCATTTGCGATTGGCTATGGGCTGCGAATGTTTTTTCCCATAGCTCCCGGTTAATGCAGCGCTGAGCATAGGAACAGAGAGCACTTCTCGTTGCCGTAAGCGGCGGGTATCGCCTTCTTGGCGCGAATGGCACCGGGGAGCGCAATCACCCGGCCGTCTGCGCGGTCCCCCTTGCCGAATAGGCCGCATGGCACCCGGCGAGTCATTTGGCGCCGCACGGCATCGAAATGTGGCGCTTTGGGAAAGAGGGCCATAAGCGGTATCACCTGTTGCTATTTTCGGCGGGGCCGCTTCTCGCCTTTGAGTCCCTTAGGCAGTCTCACCCCCCACAGCAAGCATCACACGCTTGATGGAACCAAGCCTCGCGGCCTTCTTTGATCAAAAGCCAAACGATAGCCAGCGATCCAACTCCATCGATCCACCAAGCTTCAAAGGCCCATTGAGCGGCAAGAGCGATAACAACAACGAAGGAAAGCCAACCACATGTTACGGCTTCCATGGCGTCGGCCCGGAGGGCGCGGCTGCCAAGCTTTGCAGCAACGGCAATTTTGCGATAGGCAAGGTAACGCATGGACGGGATCGCAGCCAAGGCGACTATGAACCCCGGCCAAGAGAAGGTTTCACCTTGCCGGGACCAAAGGCTCCAGATGGCCGCCGCTGTAACATAGGCAGCCAAAGCAAAGAGTAGGCCGCCCGCAATCCTGCTAGCCCTCTGTTCCGCGTCCTTGGAAAACGCTTGGCCATGTTGCAGTTCGACCCGTAGCCGCCATATCAGGGTGGCAGCTGAGGCCAGTTCAATCACACTATCCAATCCGAATGCCGTTAGGATAAGGCTGCCAGCTGCCAACCCCGACGTGATAGCAACCACAGCCTCAACCGTCATCCAGCCAATTGTCAGCCATTCGAGGCGGAAAGCTTCCCGGATAAGGGCAGCGCGATCAACGCTTGGGTTCGGTGGCCATATGATCGGGGGAGCGGCGCAACATTCGCTTGCGCAGGCGTCCGCAGGTTTCTCCAGCTGCGTCACTCTATTTCTCCGATTACTGGCCGATAAGCATTGTCTCTAATCTACACAAAGCGGCCGCGCAAGATTATGCAAACCGTCCCATTCAGCGGCTGTAGGTCATCTGTGACGGTAGGGCCGGCGATTTCGTCGTGCACGCTAAACGTCAGTTAGCAGACGGGCTACCGCAGCGCTTGCACTCGAACTCCGGGCCAAAGGCGGGCATCCAGATTTGCTGGCAGCTTCACATCGAATTACGACAGTCGAGGTTTACCGAAGCGGCAGCCCCGGTACAAATTCGGCAGAATTTAGTGAGTCACGAGTATTGTATAACGCTTCAAAGATGTATATTACGTGAGTGACACAACGAGGTGTACTCATGCAATGGATCGAAGACCCGCAAGGCTGTTGGACTAGCGAGGCCGGCGTCGTAATTGCCACCGATGGCGAATTTAGATGTCTCGCCAATGAGGTTGGCGTCGTGTCAGTGGCGAAGGAATGCACCATCGAGCATGCTAAGCAGGCAGTTGAAGCTGCCTACGAGGGACATCGGGTTGATTCTGCGGCTCAGCAATCCAGCGGCACGGCGGGGCGGCGGGGGCGTAAGCCCAAAGGCCCGCGCCCGATGACCGCTGCAGAGCGCCAAGCCGCGAGGATGGAGCGGATGCGACGCAAAGTGGCCGACGCCGTCGACACTGTGCAGCATCTCAGCGAAATGCCGTTGGATGCGAAGTGGGACCGGCGCCGGATCGAAATCCGCCGGTGGCTAGAAACGCAGGCTCCGCCGCTGGCAGCGGTCTATCAAGAGATCGTCACCTTCATCCACATGCCCGAATCTCCGGCGCGCCTGCCTTTTGTCGCTCACGGAATTCGGGAAATTGGCAATCGGCTACCAGGGTGCCTGGATGAAATTTCGTCCGATCAGGTGACGTACCCTGCACTCGTCAAACCGATATTCACGTTATGGGAAAAAGCCGGCCTGCCCTTGGATGATGACCCCTTTCCGGCACTGATCGAGAACGCCCAGGTGCCTGGAGAAAATGAGGTCAAAATCCCTGTAGAGTTAGCAGGCCGGATCGCAGTCTTGCTAAGGAAGCATGCCGAAGGGGAAGCGCGGACTAGGAAGAAATCTGCCGTCTTGTTCGATGCCCTTAAGAAAGAGGCTGGCATCGCGACAGGTGGTGCGCAATACACCGTCAAGAGATGGGACTTCATTCGCGATTGGGCTGTCAAAAACGCGCACGTCGACCCTAAAGGGCCCAAGAGCACCCACGCCGAAATGCAGGACCGCTTCAACGAATTCGAGCGGATCCTGTATGCGCTGGTTGCCAGTTTTGTCGACCTGCTTGGGGAAGTCGACAGAATTCTATTGGCAGCTCCATCGGACGAAAACATCGATGCGGTTATCGCTCTGCTAGAGTCGCGGCGGTGCCCGAAATTATTTCTTCGAGCGCGAGAACGACCCCGAATGGCTCCGTGCGCTCGACGAAAAGAAATATTTTGACGTCCTCTTGGAAGGTGAGCATTGGCCTGAAATCGGCCTTTCTGATCAGAATGGCCGCTCGTGAACCAGAGCGCGTTACGCAGATTCTCGAGCGCCTAACCAAGAAACGCGACACGCTAGTCAAAATCTACTTGGTCGACATCGCAGCCGCCTTGCCGCCATCCCACGCCGCTCGCCTAGCGAAACGCATCGCAGAGATTGCTGGTGCTGGGCCGCAACCGTTCACGCGATGGTGGTATGGCTTGCCGAAATTGATCGCTCACCTGGCAGGCGGTGGCGAAGGCAATGCAGCTTTCAAGCTGTTTGACGCGATGTATTCGGTCCGCCGGAAGTCTGGCGACGATTCCGAAAAGGTGTCTCCCACCGGAACCTCAAACGATCTTTGGGTGCTTCAGGAGGGGCTAAAATCCATTCTGCCGGCGCTGGCGGCCGTGAACGCGAAAAAGCTTATCCAAGGCCTTTGTTCTAGGCTCAAAGCCGCGGCTGAGGCGCGGGGACATCTCGGTCCAGACTTTGATTGGTCCCACATGATCGGCTGGCATCCGACGGGCGAGGAAGATGGACCTGCGCCGGAAATCGCTTACGATCTAGAGAGTTTGTTAGCGACGGCCATTTTTCAGGCAGCGAAATTGGCCATCCGCTCCGGCTTGATTGGTGCCGATGAGGCCGTGGGTTTGGTTGAGCGCGCGCGAAGCCAGATCTTCAAACTCCTGTCGTTCAGCCTCCTCGCTTCTGTGGCACCCGAAGCATCTGAAAAGGCCGTCGTGATCATGGCCAAGCCGAGTGAGTTTGATGACACGTTCTTGCGAGATTCATACGGCCGGCTGCTGCAGGTGAGGTTCGCAGAGCTGTCTCCTGAGCAGCGCAAGTCGATTCTCGGCTGGATCAGGAAAGGCCCTAATCTCGAACACTTCATGCCGCGCTGGGAAAAAGTACGCGGCGTGAAACCGACGGCCGAGGAGTGGGAAGACTTCAGGAAGGGCTGGCTCCGGAAACGGTTGAAGTGGATTCCAGCGGAGCTGCTGCCCGCGGCCGACATGGAGCTGGTGAAGCAGATTGAGGCTGAGATCGGTCCCGAGCAAAGCGAAGCGATGCGTGTCGGTGTCGAAGCCAGCTCTAAAACTATAGACGAGCTGCGAGCGATGTCTGCCGAGGAAATCGCGGAGTTCTTGAAGCTTAATCCGCCGAGGGAAGGCAGAGGTCCAACTTCAGAGCTTGCGCCGGTTCTGTTCCAGGCCGTGCAGGAGCGCGTTACAGAATTCTCCAGCGCGGCAAGGGCCTACATTGGAGTTCACCAGTCATGGATTCGGGGTCTGCTATGGAGCCTGGACAACCAGGTCAGGCAGGGAGCCGAAATCGATTGGGAGCCTGTCTTGGCTCTGAGTGCCTGGGTTGTCGAGCAGCCGAGGGGAGAAGAGCCTCGGGACATCGTAGGAAATGGCGATGTAAGCTGGGAAGGAGCCCGAGGAGCTGTGGCCGATATCCTCCGAGACGGGCTTCAGAATGCCAAGGCCGTTATCCCGGCTGCACTCGGCTCACCAATTTGGGCGATCCTGGAACAGCTTGCAGAGGACCCGGATCCAACGGTCGAATATGAACGCGGACAAGCTTTCGAGCCCGGCGATGCTCGCGATCAATTCCGTTCGCGGCAAGGCGACACATGCAATCATTCAATATGCGCTGTGGCGTCGCCGGCGGATGAATGACGAGGGCGTAACGGGTGGTTTGAATACGATGCCTGAGGTACGGGCGTTGCTGGACGGTCATCTTGAGCGAGACCTCTCGCCGGCAGTGCGATCAGTCTATGCCCAGTATTTTCCAGCCCTGGTCTATCTGGATGCCGACTGGGCCGCTGCGGTGGCGCCGCTCGTTTTTCCCACGTCTGAAGAAGATGTTCGCTTCTGGCGCGCAGCATGGTCAGCCTACGCCCTCTTCGCCCAAACATTCGACAAAGTCTTCGATATCCTCCGGCCAACTTACGAGCTGGCGGTCCAGAGGATGCCTTGGAGCGAGAATCCTGAGGCGTCCAGCGGCACGGAGGGAAAGAATTGGCACCACGCCGAGGAAAACGTCGCACACCACCTTCTGGCCTTCTATTGGCGTGGAAAACTCGAGCTTGCCGAAGACAGTCTCCTTGTGAGGTTCTATGAGCGCTCCGCTCTGCATTCGAGATCGGCGGCCATGCGGTTTGTCGCCAACAACCTAGCTTCCTATAAGGGCGACGTTCCGGCAGACATTCAGCAGCGGATGATGGCGCTGTGGGAATGGCGGATGAAAGTGGCGGGAAAATCCAGCAATCCAAAGGAACGAGAAGAACTCGCAAACTTTGGAGGTTGGTTCGCCTATGCCAAACTGGATCCGGAGTGGTCGGCTCGGATGCTTCTCGATGTATTAAAGCTGACTGACCATGTCGACCATCCGGAGATGGTTATCGGCCGTCTTGCAGCCATTGCGACCACCGACCTGAGGCGTGCAGTCGATTGCCTTGAAGCATTCATAGCGGCTGATCGTGAGGGCTGGCGGCACACAATGGCCAAGGACCAGGTGGAGGCCATTCTCCAGGCGGCTCTGAAATCTGATGAGCCTGGGATTACCCGCAGCGCGCGTAGTATAGTCGACAAGCTCGCAGAGCGAGGCGAAATCAGCTACCGAGCGCTTTTGCCGCAAAACGAGCCTGGGGGCGTTTGAGTGGAAGGGCCTCTCGGTTCGAGGAGCGGGGCGTTGGGAGACGAGCGTTGGTCTCCTTTGGGTCATGGGCTGAGATTTTGTCCACGCTATCAACAAGGCCGCTCCTCCTCCGGTAGCCGAAGGAGTTTTTGCAGCAGCGAGAACCGGGGGTTGGGGGTTGGGGCCAACAGCGGTAAGTCTCGGAGTGAGTATATCTGGGCGGCTGCACAACCGAAAACCGGACTCGCGATTTGATGTTTCGATACCGCGCGCAATAAGCCTCATCCAACCCAAGCTAGACAGATGATCAGGGTACAAGCGCGCCAGCCCCGCGCGCCGCAACGCTGTGAGCCGACAGATCGATTGCTGCATGAGTTCGCGTCATTGGTCACTAATGCTGCCGATTGCCTTCACGTCCGGCTTCGTAAAACCCAATCCTTGCCTAGAACTTGCTCCACCTCCCAGCCGAAAGAGCGGAAGATCGCGGGTCTCGTGACGTAGCGCTCCACAACTTCAGGGATGGCGTAGTGTGCCTCAGTGTCAACAAGGATCGCGCGGGCAAATTCGTTCTCGCCGGGTTTGCGCGCCGCTACGTCGACGCGCAGTGTCGAGTGCCCAACGTTCCGGGCGGCGATCATGCCTTCGGCTTCGAGCTCGGTGGCAATCCGAGCCGCCACCGCGTCATCGGCATTACCCGCGGCGGTGCCGTTGCCGCTCGTCTCGCCGAAACTGTTGAGACAAAGGTGCATCTCGTCCTCGCGGCCGATCGAAACAGCAGCGGCATAGCGGAGATACTGCTTTAGAGTGTTTGCTCCGAGATTGTAATCGTTCGTGATACGGGTATGCAGAATCGACGTCACGATGCCGATATGGTGCTTGGCGCGCGAGAAAATGACGTTCAGCCTCTTCTCGCCACCGCCTTGGTTGATCGGCCCAAAGTTCATGCGCATCTTGCCGTCCGGTCCCGGTGCATAGCCGACGCTCACGATAATAATGTCGCGTTCGTCGCCCTGCACGCTCTCGAGGTTCTTGACGAACAGCCCGGAGAACTGGCCGTCGATCTGGCGCTCGCGCTCGTCCTCGACGAGGTTCGCGAAGGCCCTGTCGGCCGCCGCGAGTGCATCCATGGCCGCCTCGATCGCCTGCGCCTGAGGCTGTGAGAATGCGACCACGCCGATGCTCTTGCCTGTCTTCTTCTTCAAAAGCGAGCGAACCAGCTCCGCGACGTATTCGGCTTCCGCCTCGTTCTTCTGGTTACGAAATACTCCCGCCTCGACGCGGTGCATGCTGACCGGCCGCTCGAGCATGCTATCCGCGATCTGTGCCCGCGCACGCGGTGTAAGAGGCACATCGCTGGCAACGATCTCATGCCCGGCCCTGAGTGGCCTCCGGCCCGGTACAGTGTTAAGTTCGCCGTTATAGAAAGCTCGGTTGCAGAAGCTGATCAGGCTTTCGTGGCGGCTGCGGTAGTGCCAAGTGAGTTTTGTCGACGCGAGCGTCGACGCGGCCTTGGTGAGCAGACTGTCGGCGCTGACCGCATAAGCTAGATAGTCGGGCAGAGGCTCATCGCTTTCTCCGCCCGAAGCAAAAAAGCTCGTGGGCGGCAGCTGCATCTCATCGCCAACGATTATGGTTTGGCGCGCGCGATAGAGCGATGGGACCGCGTCTTCGAGCGGTATTTGGCTTGCCTCGTCGAAAATCACGGCATCGAACAGATCGTCGGCGAAGGGCAGCGTATCAGCAACGCTCAACGGGCTCATCATCCATATTGGTTTCAGATCACGCAAAACGGTGCCTGTATCGCCAGTCAAGAGCTCGCGCAGCGATTTGGACGGACGTGTCAAGGCGAACTGGTGCTCCAGCAGGCGGCACCCGTCATGATAAGCCGCGTGGCGGGCAGAGCCGGTTGTACCCCGGCCGCTTGCCTTGACTGCCGCCATTTGCTCCCGGAATCTCCCGCGGCAGATTTCGATGGCATGCTTGCCATTGAGCGTGCGCAACTCGGTCAGCGCAGAATCCAGCCTGCTCGCCAGAGTCTTCAGACGTTCGCCGTCGAAGCGTGCGATATGGGGTGTAGCCTTGTAGGTCCGGGCAATGCCCTCGAGCAGCGTCGCCTTCTCGAGATCATCAAGCCCTAGACAGAGGTGGCGCCAAGCTTCGGCAACGCCGGGTGAACGCGCCACAAGCTCGGTCAGGCGAGGCAGTAGCGCACCGACAGTTTCCACATTACTTTGGAGAACACCTAGATATGCGCCGAGCGCCGCCGGCGTGGCGCGACCGTAACCTTGAAGCATCTGGTCGAGGCGTTCGGCGGCCCGCTCCAGGCTTTCACTCTCGGCGGCAAGTTCAAGGACGATGCGTGTGGCGCCTGCCGGGTCGGCCACGCAACGGTCGACCAAAGCCCTTTCAGCGGGCGAGAGATTGTGCACCGTATTCCTGGTGCGTGCCAAAAGATCGCTAAGGGCGCTAAGATCGTTAAAGCCATATGCCGAGGCAACCGATTTGACCTCATTTTCGTGAGTGGCACGGGCCGCATGCTCCGCCGCCAACTCCTCCAGAGCGCGGACGTGGCTCAGCACACCGCCGCGATGGCACTCCTTGATGCGGCGCTTCAGGCGGCGCCAGTCCCCATAAAGAAACGATAGGGATCGCCCCTCGCGCCGACGCGCAATTTGAAGCGCGATACTCGTTTCCTGCGGCGACATCCGCATGATCCATTGGGTGGCGCACTGCTCCTGCCGGTCAAGCTCGGCGCCGCGGGAAGAAAGCTGCTCGCAGGCATCCTCGAAGCGCGCTCGCTCGGGATGGCTACGGTCGAGCACCTGGAGCTTCTCTTTTTGCGCCAGCCGGCGCAATGAAACGGCCAGCCGGCTCTGCGCCGCAATGTCCTCAAGTGTCACGGCATTGCCAGTGTCATCGGAGAGGACGAGCCGGGCCAATGATGCGATCCCCTCAAGGGCAGCGCGCGCGGGCGGTATTGCCTCAGCGAGGAACCCTAGAAGCCGGTCCCGCCGGGCGATTTCCGATCTGACGAACCGCAGCAGCTCCTGACACTTCATTCCCGCCGGAAGCCGCGCTTGGCAAATCCGTTCCATGTCATGGATCACCTCTCGGGCACCAGTAAGGCTGATCCAGGCAGGAAGCATCTCGCGCGCGGTGGCATCGAGCATTGGCTCTGATGCGCCTCTTGCGACGGCGAGATCGATCGCTTTTCGGAGAGAAAAGTCCGCACCGGCCACTGGTGCCATCATCCCGTGCGAGAACGCTTCCAGTTCCGTAATCATAGCATTGACGTCAGCAACAAGTTTGGCTCGCCGCTCAGACCCCTCCGGCGTGGCCCGTTGCTCCCGCCACGCCTCGTAGATGCGCTTGAGCTCGGCGATGAATGGCTTCTTGTCGTCTTTGCTATCGTGGACGAGGCAAGTCAAATCCTCGAACCCCGCCTCCGATAGCCGATGAAAGACCACGTCGAGGGCCACCCGCTTTTCGCAGATAAAGAGCACCTTCTTGCCACGCGCGGCAAAGTCAGCGAGCAGATTAGCGATGGTCTGGGATTTGCCTGTACCGGGTGGCCCCTGGATCACGTAGCTCTCGCTCGTCCGGGCCCGCAATACGGCCGCTTCCTGACTCGGGTCGCTTGGCAGCACGAGATATCGCTCAAGATAACCGGGTCTTGGGGCGTTCGACAAAGCGGGCTTCACATCGCTCGAGAACAGACGGTCGAAGTTGTTGTGGCTGCTCATCCGCCCGGCTCTGAGATCCGCATAGTCTCGAACAAGGCTCATCTTCCTGTAGTTGAAATTGGATAGCGTGGCCGAGGTCAGGTCGATCTCCCAGTTCATGGGATCGCTGTCCTGTCCATTGTCGATAGAATAGAAGACGCGGGTCGTCTCACGCTCGGTCTCGGGCCGGTTGTTGCCGGTTGTGTCATTGGGGCCGCCCTGGCCCACCATTTCGCGCCCTGGAGCAGGGAGAACCCGCACATACTGGTTAAAGAGCGCCAAGCCGAGCGGCGCGTAATTGTCGGGATCGTAGGAGTAGGCGAGGCCCCCATAATCCTTGAGTCCGCGGCCCGTGCGCTTCTTGCGGCGGTTGTGATCCTCGACCTGCCGCTTGACCGTGCGATGGATCAAATGGATACGCGGTTTAGTCACCGTATGCACCGTCACGCCCGCGTGGCGGCGCTGGATCGCGCGCTCCAACGTCTCGTGCAGAGTCTTGAGATTACCGAAGCTCGTCAGGTCGACGGTCTCCGGCAGCTCGAGGGCGTAGACATCGCGCAGATGATGGCGGAGCACCGGGTTGATTTCGGCTTCGCGCGGCGACACCAGCGGGCGGAGCTCGAAGCCGTCATCGGTGCCTCGCTGCTTCCGCATCTCGACGGGCAGCAGGATCAGCGGCGAATGGATCCGTTCGGCTTTCTCCCGCAAGAGATTGTGCCAGCGCAAGAATGCAAGCACGAGACGGAGCTGTGAAAAGCCGTACTCCTTTGTGTCCGATTGGGCCTGCAGACGGATCTTGTCGATGGCCAGCGCCAGAAAGGGATAGTCCTCGAAGCGCAGATACTGCTTCAACGGAAACCAATTGCTGGCGTCCTCCGCTTCGAAATGGCGATCGAGCATCTTACAGAATTTCTCGGTCGCAATGAGCAGCTGGTTCGCTTTTATCGAGCGGTGGTCAAGGGCGTATGGCAGTGAACCGACGGTGAGGTTAGCCGAGCCCGCCGTTTCTTTGAAATAGACGAGGCGATTGCGCCGCGAGATCTCAAACAGGCGATTGCGCAGGTATCCCTGGGTCTCTTTGCGCCGCTCAGCCGGATCGGTTATCGCCTCCAGCTGCGCCAAGCGGTCCTCAAAGTCGTCCGTCTCAGCGCGGCGATAGTTGTCGAGGGTTTCGATGATCGCCGCGAGATCCTGCGCACGGTCCATGCGGCTGATCTCCGTCATGTGGGCGATCAGCCGTGACACGACCGGATGGATGCGCGGGTTGGCGGCATGGACGTTGCGCCGGCAGGCCAGGAATCGCTGGAGGTCGCCGCGTTTGCTGAAATCGAGCCGCATCGCAAGCGATCCCAGCATCATGCCCAGGGCGAAGATGTCGGCGAGCGCGTCGTGATGGCCTGCGGCCATCTCCCACGTCGTATAGTCGAGGTAGTAGAGCGGCTGATCCGGCACCTGGCTACGCTCAGCAATCCGGCGGTTGCCGACATAAGTGCGCTCACCGGCTTCGTACACGTCAATTTCGCCGATAACGTCTATGCCGTCGGACTGTGGTTTGTCGATCCGGGCGAGGGCATCCTTATCCGCCCGGCCGGGCTTCCCATCGGCCGCATTGAACCAGAGTTCGCGGCCATCGTGCAGCCGCAAACGGTCGATGCCGTCGAGCGGCGCGACGTTTCCCTGTTCGTGCTGGCGGCGCACCTGCTCGAACAGCGGCAGCACCGCCGGTATCAGGTCGTCGGTCCCGATCGATTGGGCGGCCTGCCACTCGGTAAGCAGATCGAAGAAGGAGCCGGAGACCGCCTCCGGAACCGCGTCAAGAACATCAAGCATCGGCCGCCCTACTCAATACTGCCAACCCGTACCGCTCAAATTTGGCCATCTCATCGGCCGTCTTCTTCAGTTCCTTGCGCGCGATTCTGCGGAAGGTGACATCAAGACCGCACTGCCGGGCAACCGCGAGCGCGGTTCCAAGTGCTTCCTCAGCGCGGGCCCGGTCGCAATGCGCAAGGTCGAGCAGAACATACGCGAGATAGTCGCGCGTTTGCGGCGTCACATCGGGCAGAACGAAGACCGAGATCGAAGGCTTGGAAGGCCATCGGTATTTCGGGAAGAAATGCCGGGCGTGTGCCATGATAGCGTCGGTGCGGTTGATCTCGGGTTGGGTGAAACGATCGATCAGAGACCGGGTGAGCTCTGCGAGCGTCTCCTGACCGAGAATGTCCAAAGCGTCGATATCGAGGGGCCCCTCGATCAACGGTAGCAGCGAGGCCTCAAACGCTTGCTCATCAAGCGCTTCGCGATTGGCGATCGCCTTGGCGCGGATGTAGAGTTCGGGATGTGAGAGGCCCCGCGAACCTGTCTTCTCCTGCGCCAGGATTGCCTCGGCTTGCGCCAGGTAGGTTTTGGCGTCGGCGTCCTTGAAGTCGGCGATGATCTTGGCGAGACCACGGATTGACGTGTCGCGGCTGCCCGTCACGATGTAGCCGGCGGTATCGCAGTAGACCTCGGTGTAGAGCGAGAGCCGGCGGGCTGTCTCCAACCAGATGATCGGACAATCGTCGCGGCGGCAAATCCAATGAACCAGGCGGACCGCCGTGTGATGGCGGCCACCTTCCTCTTGATAGAGCTTGTAATGCGCGATCTCGTGGCCAAGCAGATCGAGCAATTCGTCCTCATCAAGCAGCTCCAGAATACGGCCGGAGAACTCGACGGTGATCTGACCAGGGATGTAATGCAGCATCGCATTAGGTGCGCCACCCGCATCCTGCGACTGGTAGAGCAGGATATCGGCAGCAAGGCCGAGCTTGTCCCGGGCGGCCTCGGCCAGATCATATCTCCGGGTGTTGTTGGCGTTGCTGTCTCGCCCCAGCTGGATCGCTGACTTAGACAGACGAAGCTGCGCCTCACGCTGGTACTGCTCAGCAAACTTGTCGGACTGAAACCAGTCCCATAGGTCTTTTTCTTTGGACACGAGCGTGTCGGCTACACGCCGGTGGTAGGCGAGAGGCTCAAGTTTCATCTCAGTCGCGGCCCCAACAATTGAACGCGTAGGCATCCTCAACGGAGATGGAGAGCTGCATGCTTGCGGCAGACATTGAGAAGCCTGTAAAGGCACTCAACCGCTCATGCCGACCCATCGAGGAACACTTTCAAAGCGATCCAGGTGCACGGATCCATTTATCGATGGCTCATGCCTCCGAACGCAATTTCCTCCCGTCTCCCCTATCTGTTGTCCAGAATCTGGAACTTCTGATGGCGGCGGCCCCCAAATTCCGACGTATTGCTCGCAATTCAGCATTTTCGGGCGACTCTATAATCTGAGTGACGGGGAATTCCGGCCTCCGCCAAGATAACCCTGCCTGCGTCTTCGCGGAGGCTGGACGCCAATCGGCCCGCCAAGAATGAAATGACGATTTGCAGAGGGGGCACTACTTTACGTAGAACCAGAAACAGTTTGTACTCGACGGGATATTTGACACAAGCTACCTATCAAGCTTCCTTCCGAACCGGCTATAAAAGGCAGCCTCAAATCCAAGAGCGAGCCGCTCCTGGTAGGCGAAGTCTTGCTGCTCGAGCCGCGCATAGGTCCGGTGATGCATGCCCTTGGGCCGCGGCGGAAACGGGTTGAAATCGCCTGCCGATACGCTCTTCCGATCCCCGAGCTTTTTGCGAACGCGCTCAGCCTTTCCGCGCACGCGCTCCCAGGCCTCCTCATATTGGCTTGAGTAGGTGAGCCGGTAACATTTTCTGCAGCGGAAATACTTTCCCCCATAGAGCACACTGCAAGCCCGGCGGCACTTTGGGCACTCGAACCAATCCCGCCAGCCGCCGAAATTCGTCCGAGTGCGCCGGTAATAGATGGCCTCGTTGACCGGCACACCGTTCACGCTGTAATTCAGTTCGAGCCAGCCATCATGGGCGCGTGTGCCAATGCTGCCCGTGGGATCGCCGCCCCGGTTCCAGGAGATGGTGGCCCACCGTCCGGGATTTAGATAACCCATTTCCCGCATCCAGCTCATCTCGATCCGGCGCATCGCTTCGCATTTCGATGCATCGCGGCCCCCGCCGCTTAAATATCCGCCCATCGCTGGTCGTCCTTTCGCGGGTTATAGAGGCTCATTTGCCCCTGTTTTTTGCTGAATTTCCTGTTTTTGACCCCCACACTCAGTGACTTATACGCGCGCGCGCGCGGCTATTCCCGAAATCAATTGGGAAGCCGCATCATGGCCCTGCCTGTCATCAAGTGAGTCCATGATGTGCGAGCGCACATCGGGGAGTTTTGCGAACCCCTGCTCTTTGCGCGATGGTATGCGGATATAGAGCTTGTTCTTTGGCCCGTAACGCTCGACCGAAATGCCCCATTTCGCCAGCTGCTTTACCGTAAGTTTCCAATCCGGCTGACGTTCGGCGTCCTCATCAAGCCGCACGCGTTTACCAGGCCGATCGCGCAACAGGGCCTCGAGTGCTCTCCGGCGCTTCTGACCTTTTCGGAGGGCTTCACGGGTTTCGCCGCTAAACGGCCCCCCGGCGGGCTGCGCGTTCCACTCTTCCCATTTGCCCCGCATATAGGCGCTTGCCGCGGCCTTCTGGCGCTGTTTGCCAGCCTTGGACCTGGCTCCGGTGCTCAGCCCCCCATGCAGGCGGCAGCGGCCGCTTGTGAGCGCCTGGGCCTTGCAGGGCTCTCCGCTTCGTGTCCTCGCCCCGCATTTTGGCCGCTGGTCCTTCGGCAGGTTGTCGATGCGGCGCTCGCGGAAGAGCTCTTGTCTCGCCGCTTTCGAGAGTTTGCGCAAAGCCATGGTTGTCTCCTCCCTAACTCACGCTAGCGTTGGCGCTCTTGAAGTTGCGGCAGTGGATCGTTGCGGGCGCGGTTGAAGCCCGCTTGAATGGTCTTCATGACATCGCGTACGCCATTATCGGCCTGAAGGCGGTTGCGGGCGCACGCGTCAAGCAATCGATCGGTTATGATCTTCGAGGGAAGGATGCCGTTCACAGCCCATTTGCCAAGATTGCATGTTGCGCGGAACAGCTCGTGATTGCGGCCGGGTTTCGGTTGCGTGGCAAGCCGGGACGTTTCCGCATCGAGCGCTTTCCAAGCAAAGCCCGCATACCGGCGGCGCTCCAATTCGGAGAGGTCCACCTTGCGGACCTCAGTGCGCGGTGCAATCACACGCTCCGGTTCCATCTCAGGCGCAAGAGCGGTTTTGAGTTCTGCGATCAGCGCCGGGGTCATGACAGGCAAGTCTGACGGCTTACAATCCGTGAGGCTGTTATCGTGCCAGAAGTACGGGCGCCGCGTTTCCGGGTGCATCGTGTCGGGGATCACAGTTTGCCTGCCAATGGAGAGCACTTCGACAAGGTTGCCGCCTGCTTTCCCATCCGGTCCCTTCTTGGCCCGGAACACAAGGCTTTCGATGGTGCCCGATGGATCGTGGAAAAACCCGGTGCAACCCTTCTTCCCGACTTTCGAAGGCGGCTTGAGGTGGCCCAGGACTTCGCGGCAAGGGCCATAGGCGCGGGCGTCGTCAACGTCCAGGCCGATTAAGCCGCCATAACCGCAGGCGAGGCCAAGCCCGGCTTCCGGGTCATCGGCAAGCCAGCGGGCCATCTCGCCAAGCGAGGCGGGCTTGGCGCAAAAGCGTTCCCAACCCGTCATGCGGAGTTGATGGCCTAGCTTGGGAGCGAACGAACCCGGCTCCTTGCCCTTGATGTTCAAAGGCGCGTAAGGGCGGCAAATTGGGATCGGCGAAAAACCGCGGCCGGCATAGTTTGCGGCGTGGCTAATTGGTGAGTAAGCCATGATCTCCCCCTATGCCGCCGCTGCGAGCGTTGAAGGTTGCCAATCATATTCGCGGCGGGCGTGCTCAATCGCCGCGTTCCATGTTTTCGAGGCTTTACGCTTCACGTCTTCGAAGGTTGCCCAGCCATAGGCTTTGATCCGCTTCGGCTGATCAGTCACAAGGTCGAAGGCCACATCGCGAACCTGCTTGGCTTCAAGCTCCGCCGCCCTTGCCGTCTTGTCCACGGGCTCGGCCGCAAAGTCGCGCCATCCGCTGTTGACGAACGTCGAGATGTGCTGCGGGTGCAGATATTCCTCACGGCTAAGCTTTTCGGCATAAGCGGGAAGCGCTGCGGTGCGTTCAGCCCGTTCCCCATCGGTGAGTTTGAGCCAGGCCTTTTCGCCCTTGTCCTTGCCCATAACGGTGCCGGACTTCCCAGCCTTGACGCAAATGGCCTTGTAGCCATCGGCGAAGACTGCAAAGCTCTCGTCCCAAGCTCCGCTCTTCGTACGGTTGTCGTCCCGCTTTATGCTCGCTTCGATTGTGGCGGTGCCAAGAAGGTTGGAAGTATCTTCCTGCCTATCTGCTTGCACCGAGCTCGCTTCTAGGGAAGCCGTTAGGCTTGGTTGGGCCTTTGCTCTTCTGGCGTTGCCCTGCGCACGTCCCCCCTTGGGGGTTAGGGGGTTATCTTCCTTGGGTCGTTGAAGAGAAGGGTCGTTTATGATGTGATCTGATACGTCACCAGCCTTGTGATCTGCTACGTCACTAGCCTCGTGATCTGCCACGTCACCAGGTAGGGCGGCGCGATCCATGAGAACGCGATAGGAACTGCAAGCGTGAAACCCGTTCGAAAGGGCGCGGTTGTCGGTCTTTTCGACATAGCCCCACCTCTCAAGTTCTCGGATAGTTCTGTTAAGGGTCTCCCGCGCATAACCAAGCTCTTCGGCCATGGTCTTTTGCTTGAGCTTGCACCAGCCGTTGGCGTCGGTGTGATGGCCCAAACAACCAAGAATACGGTAATGAGCAAGCTTAAACCGCTTGTCGTAAACCGCTTGGCAGGGGATGATTGAATAGCGTGGGCCTCTCATGAAAGCACCGCCTTGCCTACGGTAGCGAGCTTGCATGGCGTAGCGCAAAGACAGGCGATACCGTAGCGAGAAGGACATTGATCCTGCTCAGCTTTTTGTGGCGTAGAGGAAAATTTTGGGGTGACGTAGTGCGGCGCTTTAACGTAGCGGTTGACGTGATTCGCGAATAAGCCTATCTGTCTCATTGCAGCGGGTCTCCTCTTCACCTGTTGAGCCTACGCGGACGGCAATCCGGCATAGGCAAGGCCCGAATGGCCCATCCATCCGGGTACGAGACGCTACAAACGAAACTGAAAGCTTCACTAGCGGGGGCGTGGCTGCTTTCGCACGTAGGAACCCCTTAACGAATTGTCAAGGGGGTGTTTTGTTGTGTCCGCGATTTTTTTTACTGTGCGATGCTTGCGCATTACAGCGCCTCGTCAAAGCGCATCACCGGACCGCTAAACCGGAAGTCGACAATGCCGGTCCTGCCGGCCCGGTTGTAATGAACGATGATCTCTGCCTTTGGGCGCCACTTCTCGCAAAGCTCTTCCCAATCGGGGAGAGCGCTTTCGTCTGCCCGCTTCATCCACTCAATCTGCACAATCGGACAGTTCAGGAACACAAGCACATCGGCATCCTGTTCGATCTGGCCGGAGTCCCTTAAATCGCCATCTGTGGGCCGCGTCGACTCCGGCCGGAACCTCTTGAAGTCAACCTTGTCGGACCGGTCCGCGAGCTTCCTGTTGAGCTGTGCAGCACAGACAACCGGGACATTGAGAACCTTGCGCAGCTCCGCAATGGCCATGCTGATCGCTGTGACTTCCTCATAACGTTTCGAGCCCTTCTCCGGGGCGACGCGCTGCAGGTAATCGATGAAGATGGCCTTGGCGTGGTCCACTGTGACCGCGTTCCTAGCCCGCATGGAGAGCGCAGAGGGGGTCAGGAGATCCGGCGTCGTCTATGATAAGCGGCCAGCGGTCAACCTCAATGGCCGCGTCCTCTATGGCCGCCTCTTCGCTGGCGTCGTAACGCCCACGTGCGAACCTGCTGTAA
>CAWCTL010000008.1:0-226814 GCA_963798575.1 uncultured Alphaproteobacteria bacterium
CACAAAGCGGGTGGGGAATTGAGATATGTCCGTCATTTGGTTTCGCCGTTAGACTAAGTAAACACACCACGAACTCATGCCCCACGCTGACATGTTAATCGAATGTTTACGCTAAGGGAAGCTCAACTGGACAACGAAGGTTAAGCTTGAGCCTATGTGATTGCCATCGATTTAGACAAAGAAACTGTTAGTTTTCGGCAAAGGCACAGGCCGCACTTACACGGTACAATAATCGCAAAACTCTAAGGATGTCTAAAGCATAGCGCCGCCGGAAAAAAGGATTGGCGGAGCCCGGCTGAGCGCATCGCTGAAATCATCCGGTATGGCGGCGGCTTGCCGGGCCATGAGAAGGACCGTGCCATGCCGGTATGGGGCAAGGTTTTCAACGGCGAATGTGGCCCAGCCTTCTCCCGCAGGGCGGTCGTCGAGGTGAACCGCTACCTCGAAACACTCCAGAAATAGCGGTCAGCCCGCTTGAACCCGTTTGGGCTTCGGACTATGGTCTTGCACCTTCCCGGCGGCTGTGGCACGGTCGCCTGCGCCGGAAGCTTTCTTTGCTGCAGTAGCTCAGTGGTAGAGCACTCCCTTGGTAAGGGAGAGGTCGAGAGTTCAATCCTCTCTTGCAGCACCATCATTTTACCAAGGAAAATCAGCACTTAGGGGCAACAAGCGCGATTTACGTTTGCTGAACGATGCGCTTCATTTCCGTGAACGTAAATCGAACTCCCCATTAACGCTGCGGCAAATCCGGCGGCAAGGGTTCACTTCGTGTTCTGAGGTGCGCTCATGAAACCTAACGAGCTTAATCCAAGCCGGGGCCGCAATGGGAAAAACGGCCGGAGCACGGAGAGCGCCCAAGAAGATAACGGTCCGCTCAATCCCAAAGCCGAGCGCATATTGCTTGCGACGTGCATGGTCCACAACTCCGCCTATGAAGCTTTGGGCGGCAAAGTCCGTCATTTCCATATGGGTGACACGCTACACGCTCAAGCGTGGCAAGCCATGGGTCTGCTCATCGGCCGCGGCAAGCGCGCCGACGCCGCTTCGATCGTTCCGCAGATCAACGCCGACGCGCCTAACGCTGATATGACAACGCTCGATTACCTCGAAAAGATGCGCCTTGACGCAATCAAGTCGTCTGACTTGGGGGCGTTCGCGGATGCGGTTGTGTCAGCTTGGCAAGGGCGGCAACTACGGCAGACCTTCGCCCAATATGAGGGCCGCGCCAAGGCGGGCGCTCCAAACCTCATCGGGGATCTTAGCAAAGACCTCGACCGCATTGCTGGCGACAACAGGCCAGACAGTTACGGACCCGTCTCGGAAGCCATCGACGGCGTTATGAAAGGCATCCGCGAGCGCAAGGCGCGCGGCGGAGGAATATCCGGGATCTCGACGGGCTTCCCGAAGCTTGACGAGCTTCTCGACGGATTGCGGCCTGCGACGTTGACCATTATTGGGGCCCGGCCGAAACAGGGCAAGACGGCCATCCTGCTTTCGATCATCCGCAACCTTTGCAAGAACGGCGTCTCTTGCGTGCTCTTTTCGCTGGAGATGCCCAAGGATCAGATCGTGCAGCGGCTTATCGCCTTAGAGGCCCGGATCGATTACAGCAGGTTCGCACGTGGGCGTTACGACGCCAGCGAAGAGGCGGCCATAGAGGACGCGGCCATTGAGGTTGACCGCTGGCCGCTTATCATAGACGACGCCGGATTCCTGACCCCCTCTGCGCTCTCCATGCGGGCTAGGAACGCGGTCACAGTGGACCACGCCAAGGCCATCTTCATCGATTACCTGCAGCGCGTCGCCCCGGAGAAGGGCTCGAAACGTTATGAGGAAGTCACAGCGATCAGCATGGCCATTGCGGAGCTGCGCAAGGTTCTCAATGTCCCGGTTGTCTGTGCTGCACAGCTCAACAGGAAGCTCGCGGACCGGTCCGACAAGGTTGACTTCAAGAGGTTCCGGCCGGAGTTGACGCGGCCCACAGATGGCGATTTAAGGGACTCCGGCCAGATCGAACAGGATGCCGATGTGCTTGTGTTCCTGAATTGTCCGATTGTGCAGATTGAGTTGATGAAGCCGGCAGACGAAAGCGCTCTCCCCGATTGGGAAGAGCTTTGCGAGAAGTGGCGCCCAAAGGCAGAGATCATCGTTCATTACAACCGGGCCGGCAGGACCGGCATTGTCGACTTCCGGTTTAGCGGTCCGGTGATGCGCTTTGACGAGGCGCTGTAATGCGCAAGCATCGCACAGTAAAAAAAATCGCGGACACAACAAAACACCCCCTTGACAATTCGTTAAGGGGTTCCTACGTGCGAAAGCAGCCACGCCCCCGCTAGTGAAGCTTTCAGTTTCGTTTGTAGCGTCTCGTACCCGGATGGATGGGCCATTCGGGCCTTGCCTATGCCGGATTGCCGTCCGCGTAGGCTCAACAGGTCAAGAGGAGACCCGCTGCAATGAGACAGATAGGCTTATTCGCGAATCACGTCAACCGCTACGTTAAAGCGCCGCACTACGTCACCCCAAAATTTTCCTCTACGCCACAAAAAGCTGAGCAGGATCAATGTCCTTCTCGCTACGGTATCGCCTGTCTTTGCGCTACGCCATGCAAGCTCGCTACCGTAGGCAAGGCGGTGCTTTCATGAGAGGCCCACGCTATTCAATCATCCCCTGCCAAGCGGTTTACGACAAGCGGTTTAAGCTTGCTCATTACCGTATTCTTGGTTGTTTGGGCCATCACACCGACGCCAACGGCTGGTGCAAGCTCAAGCAAAAGACCATGGCCGAAGAGCTTGGTTATGCGCGGGAGACCCTTAACAGAACTATCCGAGAACTTGAGAGGTGGGGCTATGTCGAAAAGACCGACAACCGCGCCCTTTCGAACGGGTTTCACGCTTGCAGTTCCTATCGCGTTCTCATGGATCGCGCCGCCCTACCTGGTGACGTGGCAGATCACGAGGCTAGTGACGTAGCAGATCACAAGGCTGGTGACGTATCAGATCACATCATAAACGACCCTTCTCTTCAACGACCCAAGGAAGATAACCCCCTAACCCCCAAGGGGGGACGTGCGCAGGGCAACGCCAGAAGAGCAAAGGCCCAACCAAGCCTAACGGCTTCCCTAGAAGCGAGCTCGGTGCAAGCAGATAGGCAGGAAGATACTTCCAACCTTCTTGGCACCGCCACAATCGAAGCGAGCATAAAGCGGGACGACAACCGTACGAAGAGCGGAGCTTGGGACGAGAGCTTTGCAGTCTTCGCCGATGGCTACAAGGCCATTTGCGTCAAGGCTGGGAAGTCCGGCACCGTTATGGGCAAGGACAAGGGCGAAAAGGCCTGGCTCAAACTCACCGATGGGGAACGGGCTGAACGCACCGCAGCGCTTCCCGCTTATGCCGAAAAGCTTAGCCGTGAGGAATATCTGCACCCGCAGCACATCTCGACGTTCGTCAACAGCGGATGGCGCGACTTTGCGGCCGAGCCCGTGGACAAGACGGCAAGGGCGGCGGAGCTTGAAGCCAAGCAGGTTCGCGATGTGGCCTTCGACCTTGTGACTGATCAGCCGAAGCGGATCAAAGCCTATGGCTGGGCAACCTTCGAAGACGTGAAGCGTAAAGCCTCGAAAACATGGAACGCGGCGATTGAGCACGCCCGCCGCGAATATGATTGGCAACCTTCAACGCTCGCAGCGGCGGCATAGGGGGAGATCATGGCTTACTCACCAATTAGCCACGCCGCAAACTATGCCGGCCGCGGTTTTTCGCCGATCCCAATTTGCCGCCCTTACGCGCCTTTGAACATCAAGGGCAAGGAGCCGGGTTCGTTCGCTCCCAAGCTAGGCCATCAACTCCGCATGACGGGTTGGGAACGCTTTTGCGCCAAGCCCGCCTCGCTTGGCGAGATGGCCCGCTGGCTTGCCGATGACCCGGAAGCCGGGCTTGGCCTCGCCTGCGGTTATGGCGGCTTAATCGGCCTGGACGTTGACGACGCCCGCGCCTATGGCCCTTGCCGCGAAGTCCTGGGCCACCTCAAGCCGCCTTCGAAAGTCGGGAAGAAGGGTTGCACCGGGTTTTTCCACGATCCATCGGGCACCATCGAAAGCCTTGTGTTCCGGGCCAAGAAGGGACCGGATGGGAAAGCAGGCGGCAACCTTGTCGAAGTGCTCTCCATTGGCCGGCAAACCGTGATCCCCGACACGATGCACCCGGAAACGCGGCGCCCGTACTTCTGGCACGATAACAGCCTCACGGATTGTAAGCCGTCAGACTTGCCTGTCATGACCCCGGCGCTGATCGCAGAACTCAAAACCGCTCTTGCGCCTGAGATGGAACCGGAGCGTGTGATTGCACCGCGCACTGAGGTCCGCAAGGTGGACCTCTCCGAATTGGAGCGCCGCCGGTATGCGGGCTTTGCTTGGAAAGCGCTCGATGCGGAAACGTCCCGGCTTGCCACGCAACCGAAACCCGGCCGCAATCACGAGCTGTTCCGCGCAACATGCAATCTTGGCAAATGGGCTGTGAACGGCATCCTTCCCTCGAAGATCATAACCGATCGATTGCTTGACGCGTGCGCCCGCAACCGCCTTCAGGCCGATAATGGCGTACGCGATGTCATGAAGACCATTCAAGCGGGCTTCAACCGCGCCCGCAACGATCCACTGCCGCAACTTCAAGAGCGCCAACGCTAGCGTGAGTTAGGGAGGAGACAACCATGGCTTTGCGCAAACTCTCGAAAGCGGCGAGACAAGAGCTCTTCCGCGAGCGCCGCATCGACAACCTGCCGAAGGACCAGCGGCCAAAATGCGGGGCGAGGACACGAAGCGGAGAGCCCTGCAAGGCCCAGGCGCTCACAAGCGGCCGCTGCCGCCTGCATGGGGGGCTGAGCACCGGAGCCAGGTCCAAGGCTGGCAAACAGCGCCAGAAGGCCGCGGCAAGCGCCTATATGCGGGGCAAATGGGAAGAGTGGAACGCGCAGCCCGCCGGGGGGCCGTTTAGCGGCGAAACCCGTGAAGCCCTCCGAAAAGGTCAGAAGCGCCGGAGAGCACTCGAGGCCCTGTTGCGCGATCGGCCTGGTAAACGCGTGCGGCTTGATGAGGACGCCGAACGTCAGCCGGATTGGAAACTTACGGTAAAGCAGCTGGCGAAATGGGGCATTTCGGTCGAGCGTTACGGGCCAAAGAACAAGCTCTATATCCGCATACCATCGCGCAAAGAGCAGGGGTTCGCAAAACTCCCCGATGTGCGCTCGCACATCATGGACTCACTTGATGACAGGCAGGGCCATGATGCGGCTTCCCAATTGATTTCGGGAATAGCCGCGCGCGCGCGCGTATGAGTCACTGAGTGTGGGGGTCAAAAACAGGAAATTCAGCAAAAAACAGGGGCAAATGAGCCTCTATAACCCGCGAAAGGACGACCAGCGATGGGCGGATATTTAAGCGGCGGGGGCCGCGATGCATCGAAATGCGAAGCGATGCGCCGGATCGAGATGAGCTGGATGCGGGAAATGGGTTATCTAAATCCCGGACGGTGGGCCACCATCTCCTGGAACCGGGGCGGCGATCCCACGGGCAGCATTGGCACACGCGCCCATGATGGCTGGCTCGAACTGAATTACAGCGTGAACGGTGTGCCGGTCAACGAGGCCATCTATTACCGGCGCACTCGGACGAATTTCGGCGGCTGGCGGGATTGGTTCGAGTGCCCAAAGTGCCGCCGGGCTTGCAGTGTGCTCTATGGGGGAAAGTATTTCCGCTGCAGAAAATGTTACCGGCTCACCTACTCAAGCCAATATGAGGAGGCCTGGGAGCGCGTGCGCGGAAAGGCTGAGCGCGTTCGCAAAAAGCTCGGGGATCGGAAGAGCGTATCGGCAGGCGATTTCAACCCGTTTCCGCCGCGGCCCAAGGGCATGCATCACCGGACCTATGCGCGGCTCGAGCAGCAAGACTTCGCCTACCAGGAGCGGCTCGCTCTTGGATTTGAGGCTGCCTTTTATAGCCGGTTCGGAAGGAAGCTTGATAGGTAGCTTGTGTCAAATATCCCGTCGAGTACAAACTGTTTCTGGTTCTACGTAAAGTAGTGCCCCCTCTGCAAATCGTCATTTCATTCTTGGCGGGCCGATTGGCGTCCAGCCTCCGCGAAGACGCAGGCAGGGTTATCTTGGCGGAGGCCGGAATTCCCCGTCACTCAGATTATAGAGTCGCCCGAAAATGCTGAATTGCGAGCAATACGTCGGAATTTGGGGGCCGCCGCCATCAGAAGTTCCAGATTCTGGACAACAGATAGGGGAGACGGGAGGAAATTGCGTTCGGAGGCATGAGCCATCGATAAATGGATCCGTGCACCTGGATCGCTTTGAAAGTGTTCCTCGATGGGTCGGCATGAGCGGTTGAGTGCCTTTACAGGCTTCTCAATGTCTGCCGCAAGCATGCAGCTCTCCATCTCCGTTGAGGATGCCTACGCGTTCAATTGTTGGGGCCGCGACTGAGATGAAACTTGAGCCTCTCGCCTACCACCGGCGTGTAGCCGACACGCTCGTGTCCAAAGAAAAAGACCTATGGGACTGGTTTCAGTCCGACAAGTTTGCTGAGCAGTACCAGCGTGAGGCGCAGCTTCGTCTGTCTAAGTCAGCGATCCAGCTGGGGCGAGACAGCAACGCCAACAACACCCGGAGATATGATCTGGCCGAGGCCGCCCGGGACAAGCTCGGCCTTGCTGCCGATATCCTGCTCTACCAGTCGCAGGATGCGGGTGGCGCACCTAATGCGATGCTGCATTACATCCCTGGTCAGATCACCGTCGAGTTCTCCGGCCGTATTCTGGAGCTGCTTGATGAGGACGAATTGCTCGATCTGCTTGGCCACGAGATCGCGCATTACAAGCTCTATCAAGAGGAAGGTGGCCGCCATCACACGGCGGTCCGCCTGGTTCATTGGATCTGCCGCCGCGACGATTGTCCGATCATCTGGTTGGAGACAGCCCGCCGGCTCTCGCTCTACACCGAGGTCTACTGCGATACCGCCGGCTACATCGTGACGGGCAGCCGCGACACGTCAATCCGTGGTCTCGCCAAGATCATCGCCGACTTCAAGGACGCCGACGCCAAAACCTACCTGGCGCAAGCCGAGGCAATCCTGGCGCAGGAGAAGACAGGTTCGCGGGGCCTCTCACATCCCGAACTCTACATCCGCGCCAAGGCGATCGCCAATCGCGAAGCGCTTGATGAGCAAGCGTTTGAGGCCTCGCTGCTACCGTTGATCGAGGGGCCCCTCGATATCGACGCTTTGGACATTCTCGGTCAGGAGACGCTCGCAGAGCTCACCCGGTCTCTGATCGATCGTTTCACCCAACCCGAGATCAACCGCACCGACGCTATCATGGCACACGCCCGGCATTTCTTCCCGAAATACCGATGGCCTTCCAAGCCTTCGATCTCGGTCTTCGTTCTGCCCGATGTGACGCCGCAAACGCGCGACTATCTCGCGTATGTTCTGCTCGACCTTGCGCATTGCGACCGGGCCCGCGCTGAGGAAGCACTTGGAACCGCGCTCGCGGTTGCCCGGCAGTGCGGTCTTGATGTCACCTTCCGCAGAATCGCGCGCAAGGAACTGAAGAAGACGGCCGATGAGATGGCCAAATTTGAGCGGTACGGGTTGGCAGTATTGAGTAGGGCGGCCGATGCTTGATGTTCTTGACGCGGTTCCGGAGGCGGTCTCCGGCTCCTTCTTCGATCTGCTTACCGAGTGGCAGGCCGCCCAATCGATCGGGACCGACGACCTGATACCGGCGGTGCTGCCGCTGTTCGAGCAGGTGCGCCGCCAGCACGAACAGGGAAACGTCGCGCCGCTCGACGGCATCGACCGTTTGCGGCTGCACGATGGCCGCGAACTCTGGTTCAATGCGGCCGATGGGAAGCCCGGCCGGGCGGATAAGGATGCCCTCGCCCGGATCGACAAACCACAGTCCGACGGCATAGACGTTATCGGCGAAATTGACGTGTACGAAGCCGGTGAGCGCACTTATGTCGGCAACCGCCGGATTGCTGAGCGTAGCCAGGTGCCGGATCAGCCGCTCTACTACCTCGACTATACGACGTGGGAGATGGCCGCAGGCCATCACGACGCGCTCGCCGACATCTTCGCCCTGGGCATGATGCTGGGATCGCTTGCGATGCGGCTCGATTTCAGCAAACGCGGCGACCTCCAGCGATTCCTGGCCTGCCGGCGCAACGTCCATGCCGCCAACCCGCGCATCCATCCGGTCGTGTCACGGCTGATCGCCCACATGACGGAGATCAGCCGCATGGACCGTGCGCAGGATCTCGCGGCGATCATCGAAACCCTCGACAACTATCGCCGCGCTGAGACGGACGACTTTGAGGACCGCTTGGCGCAGCTGGAGGCGATAACCGATCCGGCTGAGCGGCGCAAAGAGACCCAGGGATACCTGCGCAATCGCCTGTTTGAGATCTCGCGGCGCAATCGCCTCGTCTATTTCAAAGAAACGGCGGGCTCGGCTAACCTCACCGTCGGTTCACTGCCATACGCCCTTGACCACCGCTCGATAAAAGCGAACCAGCTGCTCATTGCGACCGAGAAATTCTGTAAGATGCTCGATCGCCATTTCGAAGCGGAGGACGCCAGCAATTGGTTTCCGTTGAAGCAGTATCTGCGCTTCGAGGACTATCCCTTTCTGGCGCCGGCCATCGACAAGATCCGTCTGCAGGCCCAATCGGACACAAAGGAGTACGGCTTTTCACAGCTCCGTCTCGTGCTTGCATTCTTGCGCTGGCACAATCTCTTGCGGGAGAAAGCCGAACGGATCCATTCGCCGCTGATCCTGCTGCCCGTCGAGATGCGGAAGCAGCGAGGCACCGATGACGGCTTCGAGCTCCGCCCGCTGGTGTCGCCGCGCGAAGCCGAAATCAACCCGGTGCTCCGCCATCATCTGCGCGATGTCTACGCCCTCGAGCTGCCGGAGACCGTCGACCTGACGAGCTTCGGTAATCTCAAGACTCTGCACGAGACGTTGGAGCGCGCGATCCAGCGCCGCCACGCGGGCGTGACGGTGCATACGGTGACTAAACCGCGTATCCATTTGATCCATCGCACGGTCAAGCGGCAGGTCGAGGATCACAACCGCCGCAAGAAGCGCACGGGCCGCGGACTCAAGGATTATGGGGGCCTCGCCTACTCCTACGATCCCGACAATTACGCGCCGCTCGGCTTGGCGCTCTTTAACCAGTATGTGCGGGTTCTCCCTGCTCCAGGGCGCGAAATGGTGGGCCAGGGCGGCCCCAATGACACAACCGGCAACAACCGGCCCGAGACCGAGCGTGAGACGACCCGCGTCTTCTATTCTATCGACAATGGACAGGACAGCGATCCCATGAACTGGGAGATCGACCTGACCTCGGCCACGCTATCCAATTTCAACTACAGGAAGATGAGCCTTGTTCGAGACTATGCGGATCTCAGAGCCGGGCGGATGAGCAGCCACAACAACTTCGACCGTCTGTTCTCGAGCGATGTGAAGCCCGCTTTGTCGAACGCCCCAAGACCCGGTTATCTTGAGCGATATCTCGTGCTGCCAAGCGACCCGAGTCAGGAAGCGGCCGTATTGCGGGCCCGGACGAGCGAGAGCTACGTGATCCAGGGGCCACCCGGTACAGGCAAATCCCAGACCATCGCTAATCTGCTCGCTGACTTTGCCGCGCGTGGCAAGAAGGTGCTCTTTATCTGCGAAAAGCGGGTGGCCCTCGACGTGGTCTTTCATCGGCTATCGGAGGCGGGGTTCGAGGATTTGACTTGCCTCGTCCACGATAGCAAAGACGACAAGAAGCCATTCATCGCCGAGCTCAAGCGCATCTACGAGGCGTGGCGGGAGCAACGGGCCACGCCGGAGGGGTCTGAGCGGCGAGCCAAACTTGTTGCTGACGTCAATGCTATGATTACGGAACTGGAAGCGTTCTCGCACGGGATGATGGCACCAGTGGCCGGTGCGGACTTTTCTCTCCGAAAAGCGATCGATCTCGCCGTCGCAAGAGGCGCATCAGAGCCAATGCTCGATGCCACCGCGCGCGAGATGCTTCCTGCCTGGATCAGCCTTACTGGTGCCCGAGAGGTGATCCATGACATGGAACGGATTTGCCAAGCGCGGCTTCCGGCGGGAATGAAGTGTCAGGAGCTGCTGCGGTTCGTCAGATCGGAAATCGCCCGGCGGGACCGGCTTCTAGGGTTCCTCGCTGAGGCAATACCGCCCGCGCGCGCTGCCCTTGAGGGGATCGCATCATTGGCCCGGCTCGTCCTCTCCGATGACACTGGCAATGCCGTGACACTTGAGGACATTGCGGCGCAGAGCCGGCTGGCCGTTTCATTGCGCCGGCTGGCGCAAAAAGAGAAGCTCCAGGTGCTCGACCGTAGCCATCCCGAGCGAGCGCGCTTCGAGGATGCCTGCGAGCAGCTTTCTTCCCGCGGCGCCGAGCTTGACCGGCAGGAGCAGTGCGCCACCCAATGGATCATGCGGATGTCGCCGCAGGAAACGAGTATCGCGCTTCAAATTGCGCGTCGGCGCGAGGGGCGATCCCTATCGTTTCTTTATGGGGACTGGCGCCGCCTGAAGCGCCGCATCAAGGAGTGCCATCGCGGCGGTGTGCTGAGCCACGTCCGCGCTCTGGAGGAGTTGGCGGCGGAGCATGCGGCCCGTGCCACTCACGAAAATGAGGTCAAATCGGTTGCCTCGGCATATGGCTTTAACGATCTTAGCGCCCTTAGCGATCTTTTGGCACGCACCAGGAATACGGTGCACAATCTCTCGCCCGCTGAAAGGGCTTTGGTCGACCGTTGCGTGGCCGACCCGGCAGGCGCCACACGCATCGTCCTTGAACTTGCCGCCGAGAGTGAAAGCCTGGAGCGGGCCGCCGAACGCCTCGACCAGATGCTTCAAGGTTACGGTCGCGCCACGCCGGCGGCGCTCGGCGCATATCTAGGTGTTCTCCAAAGTAATGTGGAAACTGTCGGTGCGCTACTGCCTCGCCTGACCGAGCTTGTGGCGCGTTCACCCGGCGTTGCCGAAGCTTGGCGCCACCTCTGTCTAGGGCTTGATGATCTCGAGAAGGCGACGCTGCTCGAGGGCATTGCCCGGACCTACAAGGCTACACCCCATATCGCACGCTTCGACGGCGAACGTCTGAAGACTCTGGCGAGCAGGCTGGATTCTGCGCTGACCGAGTTGCGCACGCTCAATGGCAAGCATGCCATCGAAATCTGCCGCGGGAGATTCCGGGAGCAAATGGCGGCAGTCAAGGCAAGCGGCCGGGGTACAACCGGCTCTGCCCGCCACGCGGCTTATCATGACGGGTGCCGCCTGCTGGAGCACCAGGGCCATTCAAAGAATGCATCCCGTGACGAGGGCGATGGCCCGAGCGCGATCCTCCCGGTAATTTTCTCTTGCCTCAGGCACGGACATGCCGCGGGAGCGGATGAGATACAGGACAAGGTTGCGGATGGCGGCAAGTGCGCGTGCTCCTGAGCGGACGCGGCAGCGATCCTCGTTGAACGATACATCGCGCACGTAGTGGAGCCGGTTTTCTATGGCCCAATGTGTGCGGGACAGGTCCAGCAAGCGTTCGGGACCGGCCTCGGCGGCGGTCAGGCTGGTGACGATATAGGCGGTCTCCGTGCTGACTTTTCCGCTTATCTCGCGGATGCGTTCGACGCGCGCAACCTGGGCGGAGCCAGGCCATTCGAGATGGGGGACGACCTCGGCGCTAACCGCGATTTTGCGTATTTCCAGGCGGCCATGCCCTTTCTCAACTGTTTCTGCCGTCTTCAAATCAGGCGGCAGAACGGCGGGGCCGGAGGGGGGAAAGGTCGCCGAAGCTTTCGGCGATACTGGCTTTCAGTTCTGGCTGATTGTCCTTAACAACAAACAGATAATCGCCTTTGCCATCATCGATGGCCTGGCAGATTTCGCGCTGGCAGAACATCGCATCGCCGGTGATCACCGCCCCCTCCAGCGGTAAGTCCTTCAAGAACGCCAGCGCGGCGGTGATTTCGTTCTGGCCGGGCTCCACCACAATATCGCCGATGACCGCGGACAGCGCGGTGGCGAAAGCGGAGAGGACATGCAGCGCCTTGGCGTCGAGCCGGCGGCTGCCTTTCAGCGTCTTGCCGTCAATGGCAATATGTCCCGGCACGGTACCGCCACCGGCGAACCCGCCAAGAGCCATGGCCAAGGCATTGCCATCAAGCGATTGAAAAACATAGTGATAAGTGGCATGACACGGCGCACGCTCAATGCCGAACAGCGCTAGCGCCTCCGGTTTCAGCCGCCGCCCCCAGCGGAAAATAGCGCGCAGATCGTTGGCCCCAGCAAGCATCGCTGCAACCGCGATGGCAAGGATCGCCTGCAACGGAAACTGCCGTCCTTTGCGGCCCCGCCGGTCCGCGATTGAGCCAAGAACATCCCAAAGCGTTCGTACCATAAAGCCACCTCCAGTGTTGGTGGCTTTGCCAAAGAATTGATTTGCCCGCCTTGTCACCCAGGATGGGGTGCGGTTCTTTGAATACCTGGCTGGAGCACCAGTTCGCCTTGACACGTCCGTCCAAATCGCTGCGCGAGCTCTTGACTGGCGATACAGGCACCGTTTTGCGTGATCTGAAACCAATATGGATGATGAGCCCGTTGAGCGTTGCTGATACGCTGCCCTTCGCCGACGATCTGTTCGATGCCGTGATTTTCGACGAGGCAAGCCAAATACCGCTCGAAGACGCGGTCCCATCGCTCTATCGCGCGCGCCAAACCATAATCGTTGGCGATGAGATGCAGCTGCCGCCCACGAGCTTTTTTGCTTCGGGCGGAGAAAGCGATGAGCCTCTGCCCGACTATCTAGCTTATGCGGTCAGCGCCGACAGTCTGCTCACCAAGGCCGCGTCGACGCTCGCGTCGACAAAACTCACTTGGCACTACCGCAGCCGCCACGAAAGCCTGATCAGCTTCTGCAACCGAGCTTTCTATAACGGCGAACTTAACACTGTACCGGGCCGGAGGCCACTCAGGGCCGGGCATGAGATCGTTGCCAGCGATGTGCCTCTTACACCGCGTGCGCGGGCACAGATCGCGGATAGCATGCTCGAGCGGCCGGTCAGCATGCACCGCGTCGAGGCGGGAGTATTTCGTAACCAGAAGAACGAGGCGGAAGCCGAATACGTCGCGGAGCTGGTTCGCTCGCTTTTGAAGAAGAAGACAGGCAAGAGCATCGGCGTGGTCGCATTCTCACAGCCTCAGGCGCAGGCGATCGAGGCGGCCATGGATGCACTCGCGGCGGCCGACAGGGCCTTCGCGAACCTCGTCGAGGACGAGCGCGAGCGCCAGATCGACGGCCAGTTCTCCGGGCTGTTCGTCAAGAACCTCGAGAGCGTGCAGGGCGACGAACGCGACATTATTATCGTGAGCGTCGGCTATGCACCGGGACCGGACGGCAAGATGCGCATGAACTTTGGGCCGATCAACCAAGGCGGTGGCGAGAAGAGGCTGAACGTCATTTTCTCGCGCGCCAAGCACCATATCGGCATCGTGACGTCGATTCTGCATACCCGTATCACGAACGATTACAATCTCGGAGCAAACACTCTAAAGCAGTATCTCCGCTATGCCGCTGCTGTTTCGATCGGCCGCGAGGACGAGATGCACCTTTGTCTCAACAGTTTCGGCGAGACGAGCGGCAACGGCACCGCCGCGGGTAATGCCGATGACGCGGTGGCGGCTCGGATTGCCACCGAGCTCGAAGCCGAAGGCATGATCGCCGCCCGGAACGTTGGGCACTCGACACTGCGCGTCGACGTAGCGGCGCGCAAACCCGGCGAGAACGAATTTGCCCGCGCGATCCTTGTTGACACTGAGGCACACTACGCCATCCCTGAAGTTGTGGAGCGCTACGTCACGAGACCCGCGATCTTCCGCTCTTTCGGCTGGGAGGTGGAGCAAGTTCTAGGCAAGGATTGGGTTTTACGAAGCCGGACGTGAAGGCAATCGGCAGCATTAGTGACCAATGACGCGAACTCATGCAGCAATCGATCTGTCGGCTCACAGCGTTGCGGCGCGCGGGGCTGGCGCGCTTGTACCCTGATCATCTGTCTAGCTTGGGTTGGATGAGGCTTATTGCGCGCGGTATCGAAACATCAAATCGCGAGTCCGGTTTTCGGTTGTGCAGCCGCCCAGATATACTCACTCCGAGACTTACCGCTGTTGGCCCCAACCCCCAACCCCCGGTTCTCGCTGCTGCAAAAACTCCTTCGGCTACCGGAGGAGGAGCGGCCTTGTTGATAGCGTGGACAAAATCTCAGCCCATGACCCGAAGCTGCCCTTAGAGGCAGCGCCGAAACCGGACTTTTCACTTGCGATTAGCGCCTCCCCTCCCCCACTACCACGAACGGTGCCCAATAGGCTGGTTGTGCCTCGTAAGACGCACCTTTTTCGATGAGCGCAAGCATGGATTGGCGCATGGCTTCGGCGCGGCCCATGGTCTTATCGGCGGCGAGCCGCCTCATGGCGCCTGTGACGAGCTTCACGGTTGCCTCTGAATTGACTTCCCAATGCGAGACGAGCAGTGCGCGGGCCTGGGCGTAGAAGAAAGCCCGTGCCAGGCCGGAAAGGGCTCCGGCGTTTGGCGCGCCGGCCGCCGCGGTGTTGCATGCCGACAGGATCACCCAATCCGCGTCGAGCTTCAGACCCGCGATCTCCGAGGCGGTAAGGTAACCGTCGTCCTCTTCGCTTGGCGTCGCGGGCGGCGTCAAAAGCAGGCCCGGCTCGCTCTTATCCGAAACTTGGCCGGCAAGCGCGCCATGGGTGGCGAAGTGCACGATGCGGTATTGCGCAAGCTCTCCCGTTTCGCTCAAGCGCTTCACCTCGCGCTCCGTGGCGCGGGCGCCGAGCCGGATTTCGCGCGGATCGGCGCCCAGGTCCGCCGCCACGGCGCAAAGCTCGATGGCGGTCTCGGGAAGCGGCACCTGCCTGCGGATGAGGGAAACATCCGCGAGCCCGCCAGCCGGTGCAAGCGGCGGCACACCGCGCGCGCCCGAAAGCGATGCCACGCGCTGCGAGGCAGTCTGTTCGCAGGTTCCAAGCTCGCGCGCGAGCCGGGCCGCCGCCAGGTCCTGGGGATAGGAGGGATCGCCGTCGAGCAGCGGATTGCCGAAACCGGTCATGGGCTTGCTCGCGGCACTTGGGCGCGCCACGCGCCGCAAGGCTTTCAGCGAGGAAACCGCCGGCAGCACGGTGAGCGCGTGCTCGCGAATGAGCCAGGCAACGGATTTGAGATCGCTGCTCGCGGGCGCCGCCGTCACCAGCACTTGGAACGGGAGTTGAGTAAGCCCGCCGGAGGGCACGATCAGCAACTGCTTGCCTTCGATGAGGTCCTTCACCTGCCCGAACAGTATCTCGTAAAGCCGGTTCGCGCGAGCTACATCGAAGGGCAGCGGCTCGCCGGCGGCGGCGCCGGACTTGCCATAGTCCTGTCCTATGAGCCATACGCAGAATTTTCTACGCTCGGCATCGTTCCAAAGCTCGGCGTCGAGCCCGCAGCGCAAGGCGTGGACTTCATCGCTAAGCACGAAATCGCCGGTCGGGGAGCGCACCAGGCGCGCCTGGTCCTTTGTCACCACCCAGATGAAACTCTCGTGCACGGTTACGTCCCCCTCCGATGCGTCGAGGAGCAGAACCAGCGCCTCGTCCGATCGAAGCTCTGCCTGTACCGCTTCGATGGAGACCGGCGCGGGGCTTGCGAACGACGCGTAGTCAGGGAAGTCCGCCAGAAGCCGCTTATCGATCCCGGAAATCCGCTCGTCGATTGCTTTTAGCCGGTCCCAATCGGCGGCTTCGGCCGCGGTGTCGCGTTTTTCCGGCGGCAGGGCCAAGGCCGCGTTACGCTTGGCGTCCCGCTTCTGCCATTCCTCCACCAAGTCCTGGCGCTCGCGGACAAGAGCTGCCAAGGCCGGATCGCCTTTGGCCCCACGCGCCGCCATGTGCGCCAGCGATTGCGCTGCCTCCGAGCCGAACGCCCATTGCGCGGCCTCGAACATCTCGCGCGCCAGCTGGGCGTCCGGCTCTTGGCCCTCGGGCTTGCCGCGGTACAGGGCTTTGATGAGGCGCACGAACTGCCAGCTTTTTTCACCGGCCTCACTTTTTTTGTTCCCGGTTAAAGCTTGACCGATTCGCTGTGCGCCGAGCTGCGTGCGCGCGGCTGCCCAAGCCGTGCCGCGCCTCCCAAATTGCGCGGCACGCACCCAATCGCCTTGCCGGAAATAAAGCACGGCCAACTGGCTGACAGTTCCAAGCGTTGCAGGGTGGTCCGGCCCCAGCGTCCGCTCCTCGGTCTCCATCGCGCGCCGCATAAGCGCTTCGGCCTCGCCATAGCGCCTCTGGGCCATATAAAGCGCCGCCAGCGAACTGACGCTTGCAACCGTTTCGGGATGGTCCGGGCCCAGCACTCGCTCGCGGACTTCCAGCACGTGCTTCAAGAGCGGCTCCGCCTGCTCAGTCCAGGCCAGGACACGGTACAGTTCGGCCAGCCGGCTAAGCACAGCGAGGGTCCGGGGGTGGTCCGGGCCGAGCACGCGCACGCTCGCTTCGGCTGCGCTTGTCAGGAGCGGGACGGCTTTGGCCCGGTCGCCCCAATCCGTATAGAGCGTGGCAAGGTTGCCAAGTGCGGTGATGGTTTGGGGGTGGCTATCGCCGAGCGCGCGCTTATAGCCCTCAAGCGCCCGCATCATGAGCGGTTCGGCCTCGCTGTAGCGGCCCTCGGCCTGATAAACAACCGCGAGATTATTGACGCTGCCGAGTGTTTCGAGATGCTCTTTACCGCTAACGCGCTCCCGCGCTTCCAAAACGCGGCGCAGGATTGGCTCGGCTTCGTTCAAGCGGCCCTGAACCTGATAGAGCGCCGCCAAAACATTGAGACTCACAAGCGTATCGGGATGTTCGGGTCCCAGCACACGCTCCCTGGCTTCCAAAGCGCGCTTCGCCAGGGCCTCGGCCTCGCCATAGCGACCTTGGAACTTGTAAAGCACCGCCAAGTTGCTCACGCTCATCAGCGTGCTTGGATGCTCGGGGCCTAGCACGCGCGCTTTTCCTTCGAGCGCGCGTTTGAAGAGCGGTTCGGCCTTGCCATAACGGCCCTCCCCAAAAAAGAGTTGTGCAAGGTTGCCGGCGCTCGTCAGCGTATCGGGATGCTCCTTGCCGCGCGTCCGCTCGTAAAGCTCCAGCGCCCTTTGCAACAGCGGCCCGGCCTCATCGTAATGGGCGAGGCTTACGTACAAATTTCCGAGCCAGGAGATGGCGTCCGCAAACTCTGGAGCCTCTTCGCCATGGCGCCGCCGGGCGAGGGAAACGTAGCGTTCCGCCAGCGGAATGGCCTCCGCATATTTGCCTTGACGGCTGAGTTCTTCGATTTGAGCCTCAAGGGCTTTAAATTCGGCCGGCGGTTGCGCTTCCTGTTCCTGCCGCGCAGGCTTCGATAGTTCCGCGGCGGGCAGTGCGGCAATCGCGGGCGGTGCGGCCGGCTTAGCCCCGAGCTTTACCGGTCCAGCCCTGAGCTTGCCATCGCGCAGAAGCCGCATGGTGACAACGGCGCCGGGCTTCTTGCCTGCTATGACCTTGAGGGCTTGCGCCGCGCTCGATACGGGTTTTCCATCGATTTCGAGAAGGATATCGCCGCGCCTGAGGCTGGCGGCACTGGCGGGAGAACCGGCCTCGATCTGGGCGATTGCCGCGCCGCCATGGGCCGGCAGGCCGGGTGCTTGAGCGTCCTCGCGGGTGAGGTTCCGCAATTCCACGCCGAGATAGGCGGGCTGGGCGGGCGCCGCGGCTTGCTGCGGCTCAGCTGTGGCGGGTGCCGCCAAGGCGAGCGCGAAGACCATCGCAAACGCCGCGCACCGTCGCCATTTCACCAAATCCGAAGCCATGCCGTTCTCCGCGACGCCAATTCGTGACTACCGATGCGGTGCCCGGAAAATGTGGTTGCAATCCGGCGCATGTTGGACAAAGCGGCAGTGCGGTTACTCTTTTGGATGCCTCACGTCCGCTTCATGGCCGAGTTTACTGACTGCGAATGTCGGCAGCTGGCCCTGACCGCCACATCTCGCAGTTGCAAAAATTCCTTCGGCTTGTTGCGGACAAGCCGCTGTCGAACATTGGGCGGACAAGGCCGGACCAAGGCGGTCAACGCCACCTTTCCACCCGTCCGATTGCTTGGTGCCGGTGCCAAGCCGTGCCACCCTAGAGGAGGGCGGCGGACGGCGCTATTTCGCGGCGGCCGCGAAGTGCCACGCTTAGCGGGCGCTTTGTGTTCCTCGCGCGCGTTGGGCCTGCGTACCAGCTTGCGTACCAAGGAGGGCTATCCAAGATTTCTGCATTGGTTTGCGCGCGTTGGGGGTGCGGACCATGAACGCGGACCAGCTTGGCAAGCTTCTCTGTTACTAGTGGCGGCCTCCACTGTTTTCCTCTTCGCGCGGAAAATGCGGATGTGTTTCTACTGGAAACGGCCTAGCGCTGGAAACCAAATTGGAAACTTTGCTGGCAACTCGCCTTAGTTATATCGCGTAGAACGCCTTCAGCTGGCGTACTAAGGATGCGCCGAGTGCTTTGGCTTCTCCTGGCGTAGGCCCATCACGTGAGAGCGATCCAGCAGTCGAGCTGAAGCCGTGCCATTAGGAGTCTATAATTCAAACTGCGCACGGTTAGATAGAAATAGATTGCTGGACGCGAATATAGACACATTTTGGCCGAGATCCGGGGCAATTTTCTCTTTCTATCATACGGACGTTTGATGGAGGGACTGAACATGTTTATTGGATATATGCGCGTGAGCAAAGCGGATGGTAGCCAAGTCCTAGACCTGCAACGCGATGCGCTAATTGAAGCTGGCGTCGCCCCCCGGGCAATCTATGAGGACATGGCGAGCGGTGCAAAGGATGACCGGCCAGGCCTAGCGGCTTGCCTGAAGTCACTTCGCAAGGACGACGTGCTCGTAATTTGGAAGCTTGACCGGCTCGGGCGCAATCTCAAGCATCTCATTGAGACAGTCGAAGAGCTAACGAAACGCGGCGTTGGCTTCAAAGTGCTGCACGGCGCACCGGTGGATACGACCACTTCGCAGGGCAAATTGATGTTCACGATGTTCGCGGCGCTTGCTGAATTCGAGCGGGACGTGATCCGTGAGCGGACAATTGCCGGACTGGCCTCAGCGCGGGCCCGGGGACGGAAGGGCGGCCGGAAGCCGGTCTTTACTCCGTCGAAGCTTCGCCGGGCTCAGGCTGCTATGGCGAACCGCGACACGCACGTGACGGAGCTTTGCGAGGAATTGGGCGTCAGCCGGGCGGCGCTCTACAATTACGTGAAGCCTACCGGCGAGCTCACCGAGCGCGGTCAAGCCCTAATCGGAAAGTAAGAGTAACCGGGAAGTAGGGCAACGCTGCGTTGCGCTCAGGGCGCGGATCAGACATCCTCCGCTTATGCCAAATTGCGCCGTTTACATCCTCGGAGACCCTTGGCCGAAGACGGGCTACCGCCCATTGATCGAGGTCGTCCGCCAACCCAATATGACGTCGCGGCGGTGCCGCAGGACCGGACAGGTGACCTATTATTGGCGTATGCCGAATAGCGCCAGAAGGAGGGGATTTCCTCTTCACGCGGAACCTTTAGGCGGGAATTTTGTCGAGGCGGTGCAGCGCGCGATTAAGCTGAACCGGATCTATGAGGATTTCAAAAAAGCAAATCAAATCAAGGCAAATTGACACGCATTCGAGCCTTGACCGTGTTAGAAGGCCGACCTCAGAGCACTAATCTCGCGAATAAGAAACCTTATGTATTCTCATGAATTACTTCGTCGCGGCGCGAGACCTGAAGCTGTCGCCATCCCGGAACGTGCGCTGTCATCAAGGCCTTGAACAGGCGTCCGTGGTTTGGAACCCTGAGATGGAGCAGTTCGTGAGCGACCACGAAGTCCTGAAAATCATCGCTTTCGTTCACAAGGTCTGCCGCCAGCGTTATGGTGCCTGCCATTGAACACGATCCCCATTTCCGGGTCATCTTTTGAACTCGCACAAGGCGCGGCTTCACGTTGAGCTTTAACGCCCATCGCTCGACGCGGTGCTTCAACATTTCCCGATCAATGTTCCGCACGCCCATAGTTGTGACTAGCCCAACACGTTGGCGATGATCTCATCGACCACATTAGTACGGGCATCCTTTGGGAGGCTGATCAGCGGGCGGTAAAGTAACGCGCGAAGCTGCCGCTGTTCATCGGCGTTAACTTTCGCGTGTGGAAACCGTGCCAAAAGCTTCTCGACCTCTTTGGCTAATTCGAGCGCATCGACCCCACCGCTTTTCAGCGCGGCATTGTCGCGAAGAGCCCAGAAGGCAGCAAACGCCTTTGGGGTTAGGCCAGTGTCCGCCGCAGCCTTCGCCGCTGTTTCCTTCTCAGCCGCAAGCGCGGCGAGAAGGTCCATCGCCGCTAGGCCGGTGGTGTTGCGGTTTTCAAGATCCTTAAGTATGCGCTCGGCCCGATCCTTCAGCGGTTGCAGCACCGGCGCTGCATCGGCATCGTCGTCGATTTCCTTCTGAAGCCCGCGGACAAGGTTGAATACCTTTCCCTCATCAGAGCCTTTGTCAGCGCGAAGCGCTTCCAGCGTTTTCACGTCGAAGGTGACGCTCTTTGTTAGACGGCCCAACCCATCCTGCATCGCATTCAGCTCTACAAGCCGCCGCGTCTTATGGGCCAGATCGGCGACGAAACCAATCTTATCGGCATAGGCATTGCGCACAGCAGCGTAAAGCTGCGCGAGGCGCTTGAACGTGCCGATGTGATCGACGAGTTCCTTCGAAGGGGATAGGATTTCCCAAAGGTTCTCGATATCCTTGTAAGCCTCAAAGAATGCCTTGCGTGGTTCTGGCTCGAGGAAGCGCCCATAGACGAGACGCTCAAGGCGTTCGTCGGCGTCACCGCCTTCGCCCGCGTCGAGATAATCGGCGGAAGCCTTCGCAATCTTATCGAGAAAATCTCGCATCAAAAGATCGAGCTCTTCGATAACGCCGCTCACGTCGGAGGAGTCGAACTGCAGGGCCTTTTTCAACTCGCGCAAGACACCCACGAAATCAATGACAAGACCGACCTTCTTGCGGATACCCTCTTTGTCGACATAGGGCCGGTTCACGCGCGCAATGGCCTGAAGCAGCACGTGATCGCGCATCGGCTTATCGAGATAGAGGCAATAAAGCAGCGGTGCGTCATATCCGGTGAGCAGCTTATCCGTGACGATGAGGATTTTCGGGTCTTTATCGGCCTTCTTGAACAGCAGCCGAACATCTTCCTCGCGTTGCTCGCTGAGTTGAAGTTCGGCCACAAGCGGCCGATCCACCACGTCGGCAGCGTTCTCAGTGTAGACAGCTTCCGTCCATTCCCGCGGCAGCAGCTTGTCGAGCGCCTGCTTGTATTTTGCGCAGGCCTCACGATCGACGGCAACCACGAATGCCTTATAGCCGAGCGGCAGTACGTTTTCCTTGAAGTGCTCCGCAACGAAAGCCGCCACCTTCGCGACGCGATCATCCGCCTTCAGAAACGTTCGCAGACCCACGGCCCTGTCGAGCACCTTGTTTAGTTCTTCGATGTCGGTGACGCCTTCGGCGGCCGCGAGTTCGAAGAATTCCTTATCGAGCCTATCGACGGGCACGGTCATCTCGCTCGGCGCCAGAACGTGCTTGATCGGCAGCGTCGTTTCGTCCTCGATCAACTCCTTGATCGAATACTTGTCGAGATAGCCGGTCTCGTCCTCGGCGCCGAAAATCTTGAACGTGCCTTTGCCCTGTTCGGTTTCCGCGATTGGCGTGCCGGTGAAGCCGATGATTGTCGCGTTCGGCACGGAAGCCATGAGGTATGTGCCGAGATCCTTGGCGACCGAGCGGTGCGCTTCATCGATGAAGACGAAGATGTTGTCGCGGCCGGAGGAATCCTTCCGGATCGCCTCAAACTTATGGATCATGGCGATGATCAGGCCCCGGAAATCGGCATCGAGAAGCTGCTGAAGCTCGGCTTTGTTGTTCGCCCGCCTGATGGCCATGTCCTGGTTCTGCATCTCGCCAAGAACGCGCTCGACCCAGCCCCTCAGCTGCCCTTCAAGCTCGGTACGATCGACAACGAGGATCACCGTCCCGTTCTGAAAGCGCTCCTTCTGTTCGAGGATCAGCTTAGCCGCAGTGAGCAGCGTGAAGGTCTTTCCGGAGCCCTGCGTGTGCCAGACGAGGCCGCGCGTCTTGTTGGGATCAGCGCAGCGGGCCACGATCTTGTCGATCACAATCCGCTGGTGCTGGCGGAGGATGGATTTTCTTGTTTCGCTGTCCTGAACGTAGAACAAAACCCAGTGCTGGAGCGTGCGAAGGAAATCGGTGCGCTCGAAGAAGGCCTGTACTGCGAAGCGATAAGCTTCATCCGGCGTCTGCTTCCAGCGCGCCATATCGCGGCGGGTGGCGTTCCACGTGACACCATACCAATAATCGAGAAGGTGGGTAACGTTGAAGATTTGCGGCGCGCCAATCAATTCCGGCGTCTCGATCTCGTAGCGGCGCAGCTGCTTGATCCCACGCTCGATGGCGTCGCCATCCTTCGGGTTCTTATGCTCGACGATGCAGACCGGCACGCCGTTGACGAGAAACATCACGTCCGCCCGGTTGCCCTTACGGGCGGGCGGCTTCAGTGCCCATTCCCACGAGACATGAAAGACGTTCGCATCGGTGTGCTCGAAGTCGATCAGCTGGACTCGGCGATGGCGCTTTTCGGCTTCGTCGTACCAGCCGCGTTCGCCGCGCAGCCACATCAGCATTTCGCGGTTGCCGTCGACGGTCGCCGGGATGGCGTCAAGCGTTTCGATGATCGAGCGCACCGCATCGGCTGAAAGCCACGGATTGAATTCCGGCAGCTTCGCTTCGAGCTCATCGCGCAGCAACATACCAGCTTCGCCGCCGCGCTTCTGTTTAGCGACCTCGGGAGTAAGAGGCGTCCAGCCGATTTCGACTGCGTGCTTCACCATCGGGAACTGGACGGTGCCGGCTTCGCTGATCCTTAATTCAGACATTGTGCATTTCGTCCGCGCGGTGTCGTCGCTTGTGTATCATCGATGCGAAACAATTGAGTTTGTGTATCATAAAAAGGCTTTTTGTGATACACAAAGTGGCTTGTTGTGAATCCATGATACTCAAAAAACGGCCCTTCCCTCGGCAATATTGAGAAGGTCCGGAAAGGCGAGGATCGTCGCCCGACGGCCTGCTCCTTCGCGGATCGTGCGAAGTACCTCCGCCTCGCGTAAGACAGTGAGGAACCGCAGTGCCGTCTGGCGAGGGATCTGTGACCCTTCGACAAAGTGAGTGCTCGCGAAAACGGGGCGAGAAAACAAGAAATCGACCGCTCGCCCTGCATATTGCGAATGCGTGAGTTCGGCAACTTGCCTCGACATGCGATGATGAAGGTCGAGAATGGCTTGCGCTTTCGCCTGATTTTCCGACGCTTGCTCGATCAGCCCCTCAAGAAAGAAGGCGCACCACGGCGTCCAAGCGCCGTCGCGTGAGATGGCACGCAAGACGTCGATGTATTGGTCACGCCGCGCCTCCAGATAGCCGCTCATATAGAAGTTGGGGCCACTAAGAACCTTCCGCGCGAAGAGAAACAGCGGAATAATCATGCGCCCGAGGCGCCCGTTACCGTCCTTAAACGGGTGGAGCGCTTCAAATTCCGCGTGGATGACGGCAAGTTGCACTAGTGGGTCGGGCTCGTTACGGCTGGCGACATAGTTCGCCCAGAGGTCGAGGCCCGCATGAAGCTGCGCCTGCGGTATCGGCACGAAGGATGCCTGCTCGATCGGACAACCGGGATTACCGATCCAATTTTGCTCGTCACGGAAGGCGCCAAGATTCTTGTCGCGGCCGCGGACGCCTTTCATGAGCAGCGCATGGACCTCGCGCAGGAGATGAGGGGTCAAAGGCCGCTCCGCGACGGCTTTCGCTGCAAAGCTAAGGGCGATGCGGTAATTACGGATCTCCTCGGCGTCGTCCCGTTTCGGCTGCGCTACATCGCCGTCACCGCCCGCCTCGATTTCGAGCACTTCGCCCATGGTGACGTTCGTGCCTTCGATCTTCGAAGACAGCACGGCTTCCTGAGTGGTCAGCGGCGAAAGCAGCACGGACGCGTTAGGAATGGCAGCGACGAGGCCGTCATATCGGGCGAGAGCCGCATTCGCGCGTCCGACCGGAGAAACGAGACGCCCCCAGTCAATCGCCGGCGGCGGGAATCCGCCCAAGTGGTATAGGACTGGGGCGCTCATGCGGCTTCCTCAAGCGGGGCTTGGCCCAACGCGGAAAGATCGAGATCTGCGACACGGATTTCGCCGGTCATCAGCTTGTGCAGCAGCGCCTTGAACAGGTCATCGAGGACGGCGCGTTTGCGCTGGTGCAGCCCGATCTTCCGGTCGATAGCGTCCAGGATTTCAACGATCTCTCGCTGCTCGTCGAGTGTAGGCGGGATAAGGGCCGGAAACGCCTTCAGTTTCGTGCTGTTGATGCAAGCGAGGTTGGTTGTCTTGTGAGCGACCTTCAGGAAGTAAGCTTTACCGTAAGCGCTCTGTGCAAGGTAGGCAAAGAACTCAGGCAGAAGACGAGTTCGGTCGGGGCGTACCGCAAAAACGTGGTTCTGATGAACGCAGAGGTCTAGCTCGCCACGCCAAATGAAACCGCGGCCGAGCTTGTCGAAGTCGCCACCCTCCGTGAGAACCACATCGCCGGTTTGGAGCCGGTAGCGCTCGACCTCTGATCTGCGAATTCGGATTTTTTTTATTTCGGAGAGATCGAGGTGCCCATCCTGAACGTTGGCAACGCGGAGATAGGGGACCTCGACCATCTCGAAGTCTGAGAATTTTCGCCCCTTCGCAACGCCGGTCTGGACCGTGGCGCAATAATCCAACGCCATCGATTGCCAAGCTTCGGGAACAAGGCCGAATTCCGTCTCGATTTGCCGCACGCCACGCAGCCCGCGCGTGAACAGATCATGCATAGCGACGCGCTTGAGTTCTTGAGATCTTACTATCGCTTGTGCATGCAATTTGATGCTCGTAGAAATCCCGTGAAATGCGACAGCTAATTTCCGCTGATCTTCGGGTTTCGGTAGAGGAAACAACACATCGCTAATGCTATTTCTATTCAAAGTGGGGACGCTGACTCCCTGAGCATACTGCTTGAATGGAAATAGCTTAAGCCAAAAGCTTAAGAAATACGGATCATTATCGTGAAAATCTATAACATAAAGCACCGTATTTAATGGCCAGTATTCTCTTTCCCAATAAGTGAGCTCTCCGACGCTTCCGCTTCGACCCAACATCAATCCAGGAACCGGCACATCACTCGGGGTAGCGTTGTGAAACCCAACGATGCCATTTGAACCAATGACTGCGATTTCCCCTTTTTGCCGCGATTGAGTGGGTAGGTCAAAGCCCCTTTGTAAGGAGATGATTTGGCCCAAGAGCTTTTCTTCCCATGCTTCCATCATAGTTTAGCCAGCATGTTGGCAAGCGATGCATCGATGGCATGCACTTGGTTATCAAGCTCGATCATCTCAGCTACAATGTCCCTGATTGAGCGGTGAGACGTGTCATCTGCCTGTTCTACCCACCGGCTCGGGCTAAGATTGTAGTCAGCCTCTTTAGCTTGCTGGCGTGTGATGACCGTGATCTCGCCGTCGATGCACTCGCCCTTGAGGTATGCGGCTGCAAGCGGACGGATTGCGTCTTCGGGAATGTAGTTTTTCGGCTTACCCTTCTTCACCCGCTTGCTTGCGTTCAGGAGGACGATCTTATCCTTGCGCGCGGCAGGCTTGCGCCTGTTGAGCGCCACGATCACGCCGGCGGCGGTCGTGTTGTAGAAGAGATTGTCCGGCAGCAGGATCACGCCGTCGATCAGATCGCGATCGACGAACCATTTGCGGATGTTCCGCTCCCTGTCCTCGTTTTTCGAGCCCGAGCCTCGCGTGACCGCGCCGGTATCGAGAACGACCGCCGCGCGGCCATGATCGTTGAGGCAGGCGAGCGTGTGCTGAAGCCACGCCCAATCGCCCTTGCCCGTGGTAACACCGCCGGAGGTGCGGAAGCGATCAAATGGATCGTTGGCGAAGACATCGGGCGCGAAGGGCTGGTTCCACATCGGATTGGCGACGACGATATCGTGCGTGCGAACCTTGCCGTCGGGGGTGCGGTACTTCGGATTGATCATCGTATCGCCGCGGGCGATCTCGATCTCCATGTCGTGAATGATGCCGTTCATTTGCGCAACGGCGTAGCTCTCAGCCTGAAGCTCTTGGCCAGTGAGCTTCAACGGCACCTTCGCCGTCGGGTCGAGCTCGCGCGCGACGAGTTGGAGTTTCACCAAGAGGCCCGCCGAGCCGCAGGCGTAGTCATGGCAATCCTCGCCAGGGCGTGGTCGCATGATATGCGCCATCAGGAAGCCCACCTCGGTCGGCGTGAAGAACTCGCCCGCGCTTTGGCCCGAGCCTTCGGCGAATTTGCGCAGGAGGTACTCATAGGCGCGCCCCAGGAAATCGGGTTGCACATCGGCAAGCCCCAGGCGATAGCGGGGATCGGAGAAGGTTTCGACAACGAGGCGCAGCTTCGCCGGATTGATATCGCGCTCGCCATTCCGTTCGGCGGCGAAGTCGACGACGTCGATCACGCCGGAGAGTTGCGGGTTTTGTTTTACGACCGCCCGAACCGCCTTAGTGAGATGCTCGCCAATATCCTTCGGCCGCGTGCTCTGGCCCTTTTCGTCTAGCGGCCACTCAAAGCTCTCGCGTCCACTTATCACACCCCACCGGGCTTCACGTGGAATATAAAAGCGAAGGAGGGAGTGGTCCCCTTCTGCGATTTCGAGCGCCGTGTCGCGGTCGCCGTAGTCTTCGGCGAGCCTCGCGATCTCGTCGACGAACACATCCGAGAGCCGCTTCAGGAAGAGCAGAGGCAGCAAATAGTCCTTAAACTTCGGCGCGTCCTTCTCACCGCGGATCGAGCATGCCGCATCCCAAAGCATCTGCTCCATCGGCTTCGTCGAGGGCGCAGCGGCCGCGGAACCGCGTCTGCGGCGTGTAACGGCAGCCGCGGGTTCCGTCGACTCGGTTATATCATCTTCCATGTCGATCCCCGCCTCCTGCGCAAGTGCTTCGATGACTTCCCTCGCCGCCTTCTGCGGCAAGTTCGAACCGCCTTCCCACCGATTGACGGTCGCAAACGACACGCCCAGCCGCTCAGCGAGCTGCTCTTGGGTAAGGTTCAGCTTCGATCGAATTGCGCGAAGAGTTGCAGCCGTGGCCTGTCCATTTGTCATGTTTGCTATATATGTTATATCGCAAAGCATGTCAAGCTAGCGGTTTGGCACCCCCCGCCAGGAAGGCGCGAGCTTAAAACTTGACAATTCCCTCACCATCGCTCCTATTTTAGGAGCAATTCACTTGATCCTGATTCAGGAATAATATATATGAAGCTTGTCGGCGTGGATATCATCGAGGAGGCGCAGAAGCGCCATGCCGACGCGGCCAAACGGCTGTCAGCCTGGAAAGCTGAAGTCACCTCGAAGACGACGGCGTGGACTTCATTCCAAGATGTTCGTGAGCGCTATCCAACGACCGACAAGGTCGGCGACCGATACATTTTCGATATAGGCGGCAACCGGTTCCGGCTCATTGTGAAGATCAATTTCGTGGTCGGTGTTGTGGCCGTTCGATGGTTTGGCACTCACGCCGAATACGACAAGATCAAGGTGGAGGAGGTTTAGGCATGGCACACATCATCCCAATCCGAACGGAGGCTGACCACAAGGCTGCCCTGGCGCGGATCGATGCGCTGATGGATGCTGAAGTCGGAACCCCGGAGGCGGACGAGCTTTCAGTGCTGGTGGATCTCGTAGAAGCTTATGAGGCGAAGCATTTTCCAATCGATCTACCGACCCCGGTTGAAGCTATTCGCTATCGCATGGAGCAGGCGGGTCTCGAACCGCGCGACCTCGAACCGTATATCGGGAGCCGCGGGAAGGTTTCAGAGGTTCTTTCCGGAAAGCAGCCGCTGACGCTACCGATGATCCGCGCACTTCACCGCCATCTTGGCATACCGGCGGAAGTACTTGTGGGGGACCCCGCTCCAGTAGGCAACGCAGAAGGACCTGCATCACTCGACTGGAACCGGTTTCCACTGAATGAGATGGCGAAGCGCGGATGGCTCGGTTCGGTTACCCCAACAAAGGCGAACGCCGAAGTTTTAATCCGAGATTTTATAGAGAGCGCCGGCGGCCCGAACGCGGTGCCGATGCCGCTCTGCCGGCGTAACGACGCCATGCGGCAGAATGCCAAGACAGACACCTATGCCCTTTTGGCGTGGTGCCTTAAGGCACTTGCTGCATCCCGCGAACAAAAATTGACCGGTCGTTACAAGAGCGGCTCCATCACCCTGGCTTCGCTGAAGGAGCTAGCCAAATTGAGCTCCTATGAAGACGGACCGAAGCGCGCCAAAGATGTGTTGTCGAGCTGGGGTGTGCATCTCGTCTGCGTTTCCCATCTGCCGAAGACCTACTTGGATGGTGCAGCCTTACGAAGCGCCGGCGGCGGAGCGCCAATCGTTGCGCTAACGCTGCGGTATGATCGCATCGACAATTTCTGGTTCTCCCTTCTTCACGAACTTGCGCATGTCGCTCGCCATTTTAACGGCGACATCGAGGTATTCGTCGATGATTTTAGCCTTCGCGAAATGCCGTCGCGTCATGAAGACGTTCGGGAAAATGAAGCTGACGAGTGGGCCGAAGAGGCGTTGATCCCGCATGACCTTTGGGCAACCGCCGGCCTGAATTCCTACGCAAGCTACTCGGGAATTTTCGCCTTCTCGCAGCGTATCGGTGTGCATCCCGCTATCATTGCCGGGCGAGTGAGACATGAAACGCGCAATTTTCGGGCGTTTGCGCCGCTACTGGGAACAGGCGAGGTTCGCAAACAGCTTGAACAGGCAGAGTGATCGCAGGCGGCACAACACTTCGCCTTGATCTAGATGGCTTATTGTAGCGTGGAGTAGAAGCGAGTGGCGGTGACGGTGGCCCTTCATCGCGAGAATGAAAGGATTGATAAAGAGATGAAACCCCTTCTAGCACGAACGATGGCTCATTATGCCCCAGGACCTGACAGAAAGAGAAGGCGAGCGCAATTGGCTCACCTTCGAAGAAGCGCAGAAAGATTTACCGCCAGGAACAACGATCCGGTGGATTTCGAAAGAAGCCAAGCGTTGCGGCGTTTGGCATAAATACGGGAAGAACGCTGTTATTTTGAAAGAGGGATACCCTCATTTTCTCCGGGGTGAAGTATGGCGAGAATCGGTGGCAAGAACGTCTTCTTCAGGCCACGGGGCAAAAAGGGAATCCTGTATGCGACAACCATCCTTCCCGTCAAAGAAGGGGGCAAAATCGCCGATTGCCGAGTTGAGCGAAGTACGGGAACGGCTGACCGGCGCCAAGCGGAAAAATTCGCAAAGGCAATGATCGTCGCCGCCTACGAAGCTATCGCGCTGCCTGAGCCGGCGAAGCCGGCAACGGAGCGGCTATTTGGTCAAGCCCTTGCCGTCTATGAAAGCCAGACAGAAGACAAGCGCTTTCTGTTGCCGATTCTCGATGAAATCGGAACGATGCCTCTATCGGAAGTGACACAGGAAGTTATCGATAGGATCGCGGCTAAGCTATATCCTGGCGCGAGCGCGGCAACCCGTAACCGCCAAGTCTACACGCCGATTGCTGCGATTTTGAATAAGGCGGAGACGGTCGACTACCGGCCTCCGCGCCTGAAGCGTCCAAAGGGTTATCTTCCGCCGTCAAATTTTATCGCGCCGCGAAAAGATTGGTGGAAGCGAGTTATCGAAGTCTCTGAGCCGAACCTCGCGGCCATCCTTTGGTTTTGGCGCCTGCATGGACGGAGAACTACAGAGGCTTGCGAAATCAGGCCTGAGCACGTGGATTCTGACACGTGGCGAGTGGAGGTTTGGGACGGCAAGGGAAAGCAGAAAATCGTCATAACGCTTGCCGAGCAAGTCATCGAACAGCTTCGAAAATATGAGTGGCAGAAGCAGCGTTATGTGTTCGGCTTTAGTTCAAAGTCGCGTGTGTATCCAAAGTTGCGAGCAGCTTGCAAACAGGCTGGCGTTCCATATTCGAGGCCGAAGGACAGCGGCCGGCATTCCTGGGCGAGCTACTTTCTCGAACAGGGCGGGACTCTGAAAGAACTGAAGGAGGCCGGGCGCTGGAAAACGATCAAGGTTCCGGACATGATTTACGGCCATTTGGAGCACAGCAAAGTTGACGCTCGGGTGCGCCGGATCGGCGAAGAGTGGGCGAATGAGCAGGCCGGAAAAGGTGAGGTCATCAATCACGATTTTGCGGCAAATCAAACGGCAAGCAAGAGGAGAAAAAAATAAAGTGCTGGAAAATAACGATTTTTCCAGTGTTGGTTTGCCCTTGGTAAGGGAGAGGTCGAGAGTTCAATCCTCTCTTGCAGCACCACTAATCTCCCAGTGGAACTAAGGGCGTTCAGGCCACCCATGACCCAAGGGGCCCGCAGCGGCACCGTCAATCGCCCCAGCCCGCAACGGCCTTAGCCTCCAGATATTCCTCCATCCCGAAGCGGCCCCATTCTCTACCATTCCCCGATTGCTTATACCCGCCGAAGGGTGCCGCGCGTTCGTTGAAGGCGCCGTTGAGGTTCACATTGCCTGCGCGGATGCGGCGGGAGACCCGGCGAGCGCGGTCGATGTCACCCGACGATACGTAGCCGGCAAGGCCGTAGGGCGTATCGTTGGCGATCCGGACCGCCTCGTCCTCATCCTCGAAGCCAAGGATTGAGAGAACGGGGCCGAAGATCTCTTCGCGCGCGATGGTCATGCCGGGGGTGACGTTCGCGAACACGGTTGGCCGGACATAATAGCCCTTGTTGAGGCCGGCAGGACGCCCGGGACCTCCGGCCGCAAGCGTGGCCCCTTCCTGGATACCTTGCTCGATGAGCGCCTGGATCTTCTCCCACTGCCTCCGGTTGACGACCGGACCGATGACAGACCCCTCCTCCCTTGGAGAACCGGGCATCGTCTTATCTGCAACGGCCTTGGCAATGCCGGCCGCCTGCTCCATACGCGAGAACGGGACGAGCATGCGCGTAGGCGCGTTGCAGGACTGCCCGGAATTCATGAAGCAGTGCGTAGCGCCGCCGCCAACGGCTTTCTCAAAATCGGCATCGTCAAGAATGATGTTCGCCGATTTGCCGCCAAGCTCCTGGGTTACGCGCTTGACCGTCGGAGCCGCGCGCTGGGCCACATCGACCCCCGCCCGTGTCGAGCCGGTAAACGAGATCATGTCGATGCCAGGATGCGCAGCCATCGCCGCGCCCACCTCCGGCCCAAGCCCGTTGACGAGATTGAACACGCCCGCAGGCACACCCGCCTCGTCGAGGATTTCGGCGAAGATCAACGCCGAGGAGGGCGTATATTCGGAGGGCTTCAAAATCATGGTGCAGCCTGCGGCAAGCGCGGGGGCCACTTTGCAGGCGATTTGGTTCAGCGGCCAATTCCAGGGCGTGATCATGCCGGCCACACCCACTGGCTCGCGCAGGATCATCGCCGAGCCGAGCCGCTCCTCGAAGGGATAGGTTTTCAGCACCTCAAGCGTAGTCATTAAGTGGGCAAGCCCGGCTCCTGCCTGCGCGCGCCCGGCAAAGGCGATCGGCGCGCCCATCTCGTCCGATACGGCGGCGGCGATCTCCTTCACCCGGCGTCTATAAATCTCGACGATACGCTGGAGCAGGCTAACGCGATCCTCACGCGAGGACATGGAGAAACTATCGAAGGCCCGCCGCGCCGCAGCAACGGCCTTATCCACGTCCGCGGCGCTGCCGAGCGCCACTTCGTATAGCGCTTCTTCCGTGGCCGGGTTCACGACCGCCATGGTCTTAGCCTCGGCGGGCGTAGTCCACTCTCCATCGATGTAGAATTTGAGACGTTCGGCCATGGAAACCCCTTTCCGCCGCGAACGCCGCCGTACCGGTTAGCGCCCTGGCTAAGCATAGGCCTCTAAGATCTAGCTTGCGGCTGGAATGTCAACGGCTGCAACAGACCTGCAAACGAAGCAGGTGCACTCATTCTTAATTCCCTGGAAACTACAAACTGTCTTGGATTTGTAGTAGGAGTGGAGTGCGATTCACCGCCTGAAGATAAAGTTAAGGATCGATGCGCATTTTTCGCACGCTTGCCGGCCTTCTCATCTTGCTTTGCCTGCTGCCGCCGATGGTGCTTTTGGCGGCTACCCTCATCGCAAGGTCAGTCGGTTGCGAAATTAACCCCGACGCGCCGTCAACCTGCCGCATCATTGGCTGGGATTTCGGCGATTTCCTCTACGCCATGACGCATTTCGGCTGGTACGCCGTCGAGACGCTTCCAATCCTCGCTGCCTTGCTTGCGAGCTGGATGCTCATCGAGATCGTGCGGTCTATCGGAAGGCCGCGCAAGCACGCTGCGCCTCAAACGCCAGCCAGCTCCCGGAACCGCGAGCGTGGATCGTAAGGGTGCTTGTGCATCCACTCGCGCATGAAGCGCTCCAACTCGCCATCGATGAGCGCGGGAAGCGTTATTTTCAGCGTTATAAGCTGGTCCCCGTGCGCGCCTGTGCGGCTGTTCTTGATGCCTTTGCCCCGCAGGCGCAAAACTTGTCCGCTGGATGCGCCCTTGGGCACCGCGACAGTGACGCGGCCGCCGATCGTGGGAACCTCCACCCGCGCACCGAGGATTGCCTCATCCAGCGAGATTGGCACCTCAAGCACAATATTATCGCCGTCGCGCGCAAATAGAGGGTGAGGCTGGACGCGAAGCTCTATGAGAGCGTCTCCCGGCTCGCCGCGGCCGGCTCCCGGGCCGCCCTTGTGCTTGAGCCTGAGCGTCTGGCCGGTTTCGACCCCTGAAGGTACCGAGATGTCAAGTGTCTCGTTATCCGGGAACTGCACACGCTTTTTCGTGCCGTTGACCGCTTCCAGAAAGGTAATTTCCAGGTTGTAGCGATAGTCCATGCCGCGCATGGTGAATGCGCCGCCCGGCCCGCGCTTTCCGAAAAGATCGCCGAAAAGATCGGAAAACTCGCCCGCCCCGCTATTGAAGCCTTCAAAACCGCCGTTGTGGCCGCCGCGGGCACCTGCGTGACCTCCGCCGTAGTCGCGGTAATACGGGTTCGCGCGCTCGTTGCCCATGGCATCGATCTCGCCGGCATCGTAGCGCTTGCGCTTTTCCGGATTGCCAAGCACGGCAAAAGCCGCGGAGACGCGTTTGAACTTCTCCTCCGATTTTTGGTCGCCTTTGTTCTGATCGGGATGCAGATCCTTGGCTAGTTTGCGGTAAGCGCGGCGAATCTCATCGTTCGTCGCGGTGTGTTTCACGCCAAGAATTGCGTAAAGATCCTGGTTCATTGAGACCGATGCGGTTGCACTTCATACCCATATTTATGACGCAAATCCCGAACCACAGATAGGTGCCAAGCTTAACTTTTCCCACGATCCGATGCGTTTTTGCCCGTTCATCCCAATAGACCACCCAAAAGTGACGGTTTCGGGGGGGTTAGCTGCGCAGAGACCTGAACTTCGGGAATAAATCCTAGTTCGCGCGCGACGATGCGCAGGCGGCGCCGCAAGGGCTCGCCGTCCAGCGCCTGCAGTTGCGGGGAGAGGCGCAAGACAAGCCTCTCATCCTCGTATCGAAGCATGGTTTGCGGCAGGACCCCCTCCATGCCCGCCGACAGGGTGTGTGCCAGCCGGAACGCTTGGCCAACGATCAAGGCTCGCTTGCGCTCCTGGCGAGGGATCAGCTCCGAGAGCTTTGGAACGAGTTCGCCTGAAAGCCGCCGTTCATAACGGTGATAGACGCAAAGGGCCAGAAATGCACGCCCAGGATGGTCGACGCCCACCAGCGCCGATTGCGCGACGAGAACGGCATTTTGCTCGCCTCTATAATCGGGCTGGCCCCGCCAGGCCATGTCCGAAAGCAGGCAGGCCGCGTGCCGCAACCGCCGTTCTTCCGCGGTTTCGGGAGGGCCGGGAAGCTCGAAAAGAGCATCGGTCCAGCGTATCAGCTCTTTCGAATGCTGTTTGGACCTCGCCCGTAGCTGCGCAATATCCTCGGAGGCCGCGAGCAGCGGGTCCTTTTCGCGCTCGGCCTCGCCCAAAAGCTGGTAGATGATGCCCTCCCGGACGCCGAAAGCGGAGAACACCACATCGGAGGGTTGCATGTGACGGACAACTGCATTCAGGAGCAGGGCGCCGTAGGGCAGCGTCTCCTCGCGGCCGGTTGTCATGCTCGCCATGCGCCGCAGCGCTGCCGCTGAGCTGTTTGCATAGCGGGCGGAAATCTGCAGGGCTTTGCGGGCGTCGAGGGCATAACCGTGCACGGCCGTCAGGGGATAGCCGGTTTGCTCGATATGCAGTTTCGCCAGCGTTCGCCAAGTTCCGCCAACAGCATAGAATGGCTCTTCGCGCGCGGCGCTCAACCAGCCTAGCGATGCCAATGCTTCAGCGATGATCGGGATCGCCTTGGCTCTCTCCCCCTTCGTTTCATCCAGGAGAGCCAGGCCGCCCAGCGGAAGCGAAACGGTTTCTTCACAAGAATTGTCACGAAGCCGGACAAGCTCCAAGCTGCCGCCTCCTAAGTCGCCCACGATGCCTGAAGGATGCAAAAACCCCGCTCTGATGCCGGTAGCGGCGAGTTGGGCCTCTTCGATATTGCCGATGACTTTGATCGGAACACCGCAAGCTTCCCCGGCAAGAGCCAGGAACTCCGCTCCATCCTCCGCCCAGCGCACGGCTGCCGTCGCAAATGGGTGAAGGTCGCGTTCTTTGACGCCGCAAATAGCGGCGAGCTTCGCGAACCTAGCTAGCGACGCGAGTGCATAGGGGATCGTCTCTTCGTTGAGGCGCCGGGTGGAATTGAGGAAGCGGCCCAGCCCGCACATCGCCTTCTCCTGGAAAAGGGGTGTCGGTGAGCGCGAAAGGCCTTCATAGACCACGAGGCGGATAGAGTTCGAACCGATATCGATGACTGCGACAGGTTTGCGGTCCTGCAGCCTTCCTTGCCCCGTATTATCCACGAATCACCTTTGAGCGTGCGGAGCCGATGGTGCTGCAAAACGGCGAGGGAAGTTCTTCTTGAGCGCGCCCCCACGCCCAGAAAGACTAGGGTTCGTCATGAAATACTCGTGCGCACTGAAAGGTTCCTCGCCTGGGCTAAGCTGAAACCGCCGCCAGGAACCGTCGCTCAGCAACTTCCAGCTTTGCAAATTATCTTTCAGATTAGCAATCATGATCTGGTCGAGGATTTGCTCGTGGACAGTACGGTTCGTTATCGCAGTCATGGCCTCGACGCGCCGCTCGAGGTTGCGCGGCATCATGTCGGCGGAGCTGATATAGACATGGGCATCGTCGGATGGCAACCCATGCCCCGCGCCGAAGCAGTAAATGCGTGAGTGCTCGAGAAAGCGCCCGATGATGCTCTTGGCACGGATATTTTCGGAAAGGCCCGGAATGCCGGGCTTGAGGCAGCAAATACCGCGAATGATGAGATCGACGGGAACGCCGGACAGGCTTGCCTCGTAGAGTGCATCGATCACGTCTTCATCGACAAGCGCATTGAGTTTCATCCATATCGCGGCCGGCCGGCCCGATTTACGGTGCCTGATCTCGGCTTCTATCTCTTCAAGGATGCGCTCCTTAATACCGTACGGCGAAATATAGGTTCGCTCCAGATCCTCGGGGCGGCTATAAGTAGTGACGTAGTTGAAGATCTTGGTCACGTCGCGCCCGATTGCAGGGTCCGCGGTGAAATAGGAAAGATCCGTGTAGATTTTGGCCGTCGCCGGGTGATAGTTTCCGGTTCCGATGTGGCAATAAGTCCTAAGCTCGCCGTCCTCTGTGCGGACCACTTGCCCGAGCTTTGCATGCGTCTTCAGATCGAGTTGCGTAAGCCCGTAAACGACATGCACGCCGCATTCCTCGAGCTGCTTTGCCCATTCGAGATTGGCCAGCTCATCGAAACGCGCCATCACCTCGATCATGACCGTAACGCTCTTGCCAGCTTCTCGCGCCTGACGCAGCGCTTCCACGACCGGCGATTTCTGGGAGGTGCGGTATAGCGTCCATTTGATTGCGACCACGTCGGGGTCCGAAGCGGCCTGGCGCAGATACTGCAAAACGATATCGAAAGACTCGTATGGGTGATGGACGATAATGTCCTTGGAGGAGATAGCCGCAAAGCAATCGTTGCCGTATTCGGCGATCCGCTCCGGGAAGCGGGCCTCAAAGGGCTTGTAGAGCAAATCGGGCCGGTCGCTGACGATGAGCTGCGAGACGTCGGCTAGCGCGAACAGCCCGTTGACGGCGACGGCCTCTCCGGGATCGATTTTCGATCCTTCGATGACAAGCCGCCTCGCGCTTTCCGGTAGCGAGGCGCTGATCTCCAGCCGGATAACTTCGCCCAGCTGCCGTTGCACGAGCGCTCTGCGCAGCACCTTTTGCAGGTCTTCGCTCTTCTCCTGGAACTCGATCTCGCTGTTGCGCAACAGGCGGAAATAGCCGGCGTCCCTCACCTTGAAACCGGGGAGAAGCGTCGTGGCAAAAAGCGATATCACTGTTTCGATGGCGACAAACCTGACCTGGGGCTTTTTCCCGTTCCGCCCGTGGCCCGGCAGCCTGATGAAGCGGCTGAGACCGTTTGGAATCGCCACAAACGAAAACATGGAGCGCGGGTCGTCCCCGTCCTCGCGCTCGCATTCGAGCACGAGCACAAGCTCCTGGCTTTGAATATGAGGGAATGGATGCGCGGCATCGACGGTGACGGCAACCAGCGCGGAAAAAATCCGGCGCATGAAATAGATTTGCAGCCAGTCCTTGTCTGCCTCGCTGAGCGCGTTTGCCGGCAGGAGCACGATCGATTCACTGGCCAGCTCGTTCTTGAGTTCGGTCCATCGGCTCTGCTGGCGTTCGGAAAGGCGCGCGACAGCGGCGTTGATTTCTTGCACCTGTTGCTTGGGCGTCAGGCCATCCGGCGAAACGTCCTCGATGCCCATAGCAGCCTGCTCGTGCAGGCCGGCAACCCGGACCCGATAAAACTCATCGAGATTCGATCCGGAAATGGCGAGGAACCTCACGCGCTCCAAAAGCGGATTGCGCTTGTTCCCGGATTCTTCCAAGACGCGCTTATTGAACTCAAGCCACGATAACTCGCGGTTAAAAAAGCGTTCGGTGCCAAAGGCCTCGATTCTCTCCCGGTAGCTGGGAGCAGAGCTGACTTTGGCGAGCGGCATTGTGTTTCCTCCAGTGTACGCATCGGCGCGGACCTCGCCGGTCATTTTGTACCCCATTCGCTTTCATCGTTGTTATCGCCGCAGTTTTCGTTGGCGTTGAGTTCCTTGAACACTTTTGCGGCGAATGCGCGGGTGATCTTACGATGCTCGGAAAGCGCGAGCCTGTCGATATGCGCGGTGAGCCGCTGTGCTGACGCCATCGACCGCTCCATCCTCGCAATAAGGTAGGAGACGACATCGGGCGCAACCTCTATTTGGCGGTCGGAGAAATGTTTCACCAGGAGTGCAGCTAAATGCTCCTCATCGGGCTGTTGAATTTCCACGGCGGGGTAGGACCGGATGCGTGAGCGCAGGTCGGGGAGCGATAGGCTCCACTGTCCCGGTGGGGTTTGGGCGGTGAGCAGGATCGAAGAGCCATGCTCGCGGGCAAGGTTCAGATGGTGAAAAAGCGCGGTTTCGTCAAAAGCGGCAGTATCGATATCCTCCACGATTATCGGAGTGAAAGGTTCGCTCCAAACATGCGCTGCAAGCTCCGGCGCTTCGACGAACGAGGCGCCTGACCGGCTCTGCCAGATCTTCGCCAGGTACGTCTTGCCGCAGCGAGGGGGCCCGAACACGATAATTGCGGGCGACTGCCACTCGGGCCAATGGCCGATGAGATTGAGGGCTTGCGCATTCCCGGAAGTCACGAAGAAATCCGCCTCGTCCCAGCTCTGACGGTGCGGGAGGTCCAAGACCAGCTGAGATCCGTTCACTGCGGCCTATCCTACACTGCGTTTGGGCTGCCAGCCTTAAGCTCCTCGCCGCCATTATGCATCGGGCTGGCATAATACCTGCGGATCGCAAACCGGACCATAACGCCGATCGCAGCGGCAAGTGGCACCGATATGATAACCCCGAGGAAGCCCAGGAGATAGCCGGACGCGACCAATGCGAAGAGCATCCACACGGGGTGCAAATGCACTTTATTGCCGACGATATTCGGGGTCAGCACATTGCCTTCCATGAGCTGGCCGAAAACAAAAACGCCGCAAACCAGCGCCACCATTGTGTAATCTGGCCAGTACTGGTGAAGCGCCACGCCTCCCGAAACCAGAAATCCGCCCGTCGAGCCGAGATAAGGAACAAAGCTGATGAGTCCGGCGCCGAGCCCGATCAATAGCCCGTAGTCGAGGCCGATCAGGCCGAGCGCCACCATGTAAAAGCCGGAGACAATAAAAAGCACAATCAGTGTGCCTCTAAGATATCCGGCGATGGTGGTATCGATTTGTCCGGCAAGCTCCACTATCGCAGGCGCCTGCCGCCTCGGTAGAAACTCATGGATGCTGTAGATCATCTTATCCCAATCCCGCAGCAGGAAAAACGTAATTACCGGCGTTAGGAAAAGGAGCGCTAATGAATTGAACAAATCGAGACCGGTCTTGAGCAAGCCTTCAAGTTGGGAAATGAGCCACGGCGTCATTTGCTGGCGGATCTGCTGCTCTACCGGTCCGGGCGCCCCCTCCTTTTGCGGCTGATCCATATGCTCCAGAAAATGCCCGTAATTGTGCATGAGGTAGCTGCGGGCGCGCTCGTACCATCCAGGCAACTTCTGAATCAACTGCCCAAGCTGATCCACCAGCGGGGGCACAATCAGCGCGAAAATGACTGCCAGCACAACAATCAAGACTGAAACGATCGCGAATGCTGCCGCGCCGCGGGGTATGCCAGCGCGCCGCATGCGCTTGGCTATGGGATGAAATAGGTAAGCCAAAACAAAACCTGCCGCGAAAGGCAGGAGAACACCCGAGAAAACAGTAAGCGCGATCAGCGCCAATGCGATGAAAATCACCCAGAACGCGGCGCCGGGCGGAAGGCGGATGGTGCTATCATTCATCGCGATGCTTTTCCGCTCCCAATGGCTGGCGATCCTGTCGCTCCTAACCGAGCCTCCTTCCAAAACAACTAAGGCGAGCCCATGGCGGAGCCCGCCTTACCACCAAAAAGAAGTGAGCTATCCTAAGCGGCCTTACGGTTCACGCTGCGCATCGCAATCTTATTCAAGAGTTCGTCCGTTTGCTTCTCTTCTTGGAGGGTCTGATCGAGAAGCTTAGCGGCTTCCTGCATGCCGAGCTGCTGGGCCCTAGAGCGAAGCGTGCCGTAGCGCGCGATTTCGTAATGTTCGATCGCCTGGGCCGCAGCAATAAGCCCCGCGTCCATCACCTCCCCGCTCTGCCCCTCGCTCATGACCTCCTTACCTTCCTCAACAAGCCCTTCGATAGCTTCGCAGGTCTTGCCGCGGACCCATCTCCAGGAGATCTATCACGGGGAAAAGCAAATCCTGAGAGCTCTTCCAAAAATGGCCAAGAGTGCGACGACCCCAGAGCTCAAGCAAGCCTTCCAGCAGCCGACGTCATGTTTAACCTCCGCTAAAGCGTTTTCTTCGTGAAGTCGCGCTTGTGCGAAAGGTTCCCGGGTACATCTCGTGCGAAGCTAAAGAGGACGGTTCTACTCCGTCCTCTTTGCAGGCATCGCCCGCATCAGCCCTGCTTAGGCTACTTGTTGGCGTTGTTGGTGCGGTTGAAGGTAGGAGCCGAGCGAAGTTCCTGCTCGGTCATGTTCAGCGTAATCCGATTAGGCTTTATGCTGCCGTTCTTTTCTAAATAATTGTAATCGACGGCCACGTTTTTCTCACCAAGACCCAGAAAGCCTCCGACGCCGATAACAAGGGCTTGGATCTTACCATCGGGGGCGATCAAAACGTCCTTCAAATCGCCAATCTGCTTTCCGGATTGGTTGTAAACGCTTTTATTCCATAGATTTCCGACGAGCCAAGCGTTCGGGGCTTCATTCGTCATGAACTCGTTCGCATTCACCTTGTTCATGGTGCCGGTTGGCGCGGGAGTGGCCGGCTGATTGGCCATGGGCGCGGTCGTATCTGTTCCGGGCCCCTGCTGAGCCTGCGCTGGACTTACCAGAAAAAGCGCAAGGCCCGCTACCGCTAAGTATTTCATGGTTTCCTCCGAAGTGGGAATGAAGTTACCCCCAACTAAACCAGGACAAAGCGCAATGTTCCAGTTCAGGCTCGGAACTTCAGTGCAGTGGTTGTGTGGCTGACTGGAACTGAACCATTTGGAGACGCAAAATGAGGGGAATACTGCTTTGGCTAATTGGGCTCCCCATCCCGATCATTATCCTGCTCTATGTGTTTCACGTGATTTGGCTAGGACTTTACTTCTGGGGCGCGGTGCCTGCGCTATACGGCCTTGACCCGGAATGCGCGAAAAAGGGCGGCGCCGCCAATGCCGGCGAGCCCGATCGAGAGCAAGACCAGATAGCCCGCAAGTGAAATCCCGAAAATACGCAGCGCCGCGACGTCACAGCGCACAGCGGTATTGTGGAGAAGCTTTTTAGCGAGCGATCCGGTTGCCAATTCGCCGCCGCCTGTACAAGTTTCAGGCCCTGGCCAGTAATGCCACTCGACACCTGCGTGGTATATACTCAAACCGGCGTCGTAAAGGAGCGCTGCACATATAGCCGCCAAGATAAGCATCGCGAGCTTCGGCGTCCTGCTTGCCAAGTAAGCGGCGATGAGGCCAGCAGGAACCGCCGCATAATAAGGAATGCGCTCCCTCAAGCAGAGTTCGCACGGCTGGTAACCCATGAATTCAAAGGTCCAGGCAGAGACGAGGGATGCGAGGCCTACGATCGCGATGAAAAGCGACGCGTTCCTGACGGTCAGAAGCCCAGTCCAGGCCGAGCGGGTTTTTGGCAGTCTATACAACATATTTCACGATCACAAAGCCAGCGATGACAATCGCCACCATCCCCAGCGCCACTACCTCAAGGCGCCGCTCCAAAAAGTCCCGGATCGGCTCGCCATAACGCGCCAAAACGCCCGCAACCAGGCAAAATCTTATGCCGCGCGTTATGATCGACAAGAGCACGAACAGGCCGAAATTGTAACCTGAAAAGCCGCTCGCGATGGTGACGAGCTTGTAAGGGATCGGCGTCATTCCCTTCAGCAGAATTATCCAGGCGCCCCAAGCGGCGTAGGTTTGACGAAAGGATTCAACGCCGTCGCCGTATCCGTATAAGTTGATGATCCATTTGCCGAGGCTCTCGTAAAGCAGCGAGCCGATGGCGTAGCCAAGCACGCCGCCCGCAACCGAGGCTACAGTGCACCACGCGGCCAGAACCAGCGCGCGCTGACGCTGCGCGAGCACCATTGGGACAAGAAGCGTGTCGGGCGGGAGCGGGAAGAATGAACTTTCCGCAAAGGAAACCGCGACAAGCGCTAAGAGCGCGTGGGGACTCTCGGCGCGCTCCATCCCCCAGGCATAAAGGCGCCGGATCATAGGTCATCCTTCCGATACATTCGCGCCGTGATAATACGCCCCGGCGCGAATGTCTATGCGTGGATTGCCACCATGTCTTGGTTGGTAAAATCTAGTGGAGGCTCCCCGCCCTGCTAACGGTGGCGTATCACAGTGCGGCTGCGCACCGGACCGCTATAACGACGGACGGTTGTGCCTCCGCGATAGCCATGTACCATAGCGCCGCCGTAATACCGGCGTCCCGCGATGGCGCCATTCGGCCCCACGCATCCCGCGCGATAAACACCTCTCGCGCAGACGACTGCTGAGGCCTCGGTTGCGAATACAGAAAGCGAACCCGCCAAGACTAATCCCAATAAGGCGATCTTTTTCATGCTGTACTCCCTTCAGGTTGAAGCGAGCGGGAAGCATAGCGGAAGTCCGGCCCTGGCGATGAAATTACCGATGAAAAAATAAAAAATGTATTTAATGTTTAGGGTGCATTGCGGCGTTCACGGAAGCAAGCAGATAACAAGCTTCCACGCCATTCATGCTGCTCCCAATTTTAGGAAGGTCTCCGCCTGATCTTGCCGTTGCCGGCAACGCTAACGTAACCGGCCGCCACCGCCCTCTTCTTTAGAACGCTTATTCAGCAGAACTGCCACCACTCGCAGCAGTTCTGGACTTCAGGCTGAATGGTAAGGTGCTCGCGATACCACGCGACATAAGGCGGCTCGAACTGCGCAATGTTCTTGTAGGGCCTGAGCAGAATACGCCGGGGCGCGCCATTGCCGCTCACAACCCAGCCATATTCCGAGGGCGTCCGCCCAACCGCGTAAACGCCCTGCTCCACGACATCGCGGCGGATGTAATTGCGGTGAACAACGCGCGGGGCAGCCGATGCGCATCCGGAGCTGGGGCTCTTAGAAAACTCGGCGGCGGGGCTTTGCCCCGCGAAGCCGCAACCTACGGCAAAAATCCCAGCGACTATCCCGCTAAAAACCCGGGCCGATATCTTCATGTCCGCTCTCCGCTTGCGCACTTTTCGCGCGAGAATCAAAGCTACCGCTTATCCCATGTATAAACGGTGTTTGCGGACCAGGCTACGCGCCGGCGCGCGAATATCTCGCCCCTATTGCGCAAACGCCACAGCGCAAACCGCATCGGAGCGATCCAGGGGCAACAAATGGAGACGCGGCGTGCGCTTGTCTGGGTTGCCAGGGCGGCATGGCCGCCTCGCAACGACGGTCAGGCGGCCTGGATGTTCAGCGTTCGATGGTCCAGAGCGGCGGCAATCAGCGCTTTGGTGTAGTCCGTCTTCGGGCGCTCGAAGATTTCGGCGGTCGGCCCTTCCTCGACCACGATGCCGTTCTTCATCACCATCACATAGCTCGCGAGCGCGCGCATGACCTTGAGGTCGTGGCTGATGAAGAGGTAAGCGAGGCCGCGCTTCTTCTGAAGATCGCGCAGCAGGTCAACGATCTGCGCTTGCACCGACACATCGAGCGCGCTGGTGGGCTCGTCGAGCATCAAGAATTTAGGCTGCAAAATGATTGCCCGGGCAACGGCAACACGCTGGCGCTGGCCCCCAGAGAACTCGTGAGGATAGCGGTCCTGCCAATCGGGATCGAGCCCAACCTCCGACATGGCGGCCGAAACGCGCTCGCGCCGCTCCTCGCGTGTGAGATCGGGGTTCTGGATCAGCAAGCCTTCCTCAATGATCTGCCCAACCGATAGCCGCGGCGACAGCGAGCCGTAAGGGTCCTGGAAGACGATCTGCATTTCCCGCCGCAAGGGCCGCATTTCCGCCGACTTGAGCCCATCGATGCGCTTGCCGACATAGGCGATCGGGCCCTCGCTCGAAACAAGCCGCATCAGCGCCAGCCCGAGCGTAGTCTTGCCCGAGCCCGATTCGCCGACTATGCCGAGCGTCTGGCCGCTGCGAAGCTTGAAAGACACGCCGTCAACGGCCTTGATGTGAGACACAGTGCGGCGCAGGAAACCTTGCTTCACCGGAAACCAAACCTTGAGCCGCTCCGCTTCAAGGATCACAGGCGCTTTCATATCGATTTGCGGCGGCTCGCCCTTGGGCTGCGCTTCAAGAAGCCGCTTGGTGTAGGGATGCTTGGGCGACGTGAAAACCTCTTCGGCCGGCCCACGCTCGACCACCTCGCCGTCCTTCATCACGCAGGTGCGGTTCGCCATCTTGCGCACAATGCCGAGATCGTGGGTGATCAGCAGCATCGCCATATGCAGTTCGCGCTGCAAGTCCTGCAGAAGATCTAGGATTTGCGCCTGGATGGTTACATCGAGCGCGGTCGTAGGCTCGTCGGCGATGAGCAGATCGGGTTCGTTCGCAAGCGCCATGGCGATCATGACGCGCTGGCGCTGCCCCCCGAGAGCTGGTGCGGATAGGCTGAAAGCCGCGTTTCCGCGTCCCGGATGCCGACCTTGTCCAGAAGCTCCAGCGTGCGCCGCCGTGCCGCCGCGTTCGACATGCCGCGGTGGATCTTCAACACCTCGCTCACCTGCTTCTCGACCGAGTGCAGCGGATTGAGCGACGTCATGGGTTCCTGGAAAATAATCGAGACCCGGTTGCCGCGCACATGCCGGATCTCGGATTCTTTGGCGCGCAGCAGGTCCCGGCCTTCGAACAGGATCTCGCCGGTTGGGTGGTGGGCACCGGGCGGAAGCAGGCGCAGGATTGAAAGCGCTGACACCGTTTTGCCGGAGCCGGATTCGCCCACAAGCGCGACCGTCTCACCCTTCGCAATGTCGAAGGAGACATTCCGCGCCGCAAGCACGCCTGGCGCCGTTCCCGGAAAGCGGACGCTTAAGTTCTTAACTTCGATCAGCGGGGTCATTGCGGGCGATCCTCCTAAACACCGGCGGTAGTTGGATCGCGCATGGTTTTGCGCGGATCGAGCGCGTCGCGCACGGCCTCGCCCACGAACACAAGCAGGCTCAGCATGAGGGCGATCACGAAAAAGGCAGTCAGCCCAAGCCAGGGCGCTTGCAGGTTCTGCTTGCCTTGCTGGAGAAGCTCACCCAGGGAAGGCGAGCCGGGCGGCAGCCCGAAGCCCAGATAGTCGAGCGCGGTCAGCGCGGCGATCGCGCCGTCGAGAATAAAGGGCAGGAAGGTTACGGTTGCCACCATCGCGTTCGGCAAAAGGTGCTTGAACATGATCTGCCGGTTGGACAGGCCCAGCGCGCGCGCCGCCCGCACATATTCGAAGTTCCGGCCGCGCAAGAACTCGGCGCGCACCGGCCCCACAAACGCGGTCCATTCGAAAACGAGCATGATCGTGAGCAGAGTCCAAAAGCTCGGAGCGAGAATAGCGGACAAGATCAACAGGATGTAGAGGCGCGGCAGCGAGCCCAGGATCTCGATAAAGCGCTGCAGCGTAAGGTCGGTCCAGCCTCCGAAGAAGCCCTGCACCGCTCCCGCCGTCACGCCAACGAGCGCGGAGAAGACGGTCAGGATCAGGCCGAACAGCACCGAAATGCGGAAGCCGTAAATGACGCGCGCGAGCACGTCGCGGCCTTGGTCGTCGGTGCCGAGTATATTCTCCCACGAAGGCGGCGCCGGAGCCGGAACCGGGAGATCGAGCTTGATCGTCCGGTAGCTATAGGGGATCAGCGGCCAAATCATCCAGCCGCCCTTTTCGTGGATGAACTGCTGCACGGCGGGATCGCGGTAATCGGCTTCGGTTTCGAACTCGCCGCCGAATTGCTTCTCCGTGTACATCTTGAAGATCGGCATATAGAGCGAGCCGTCATATTTCGCGAGGAGCGGCTTATCGTTCGCGATAAACTCGGCGAAGAGCGTGACGATGAAGAGCGTCATGAAAATAATGAAGCTGTAGTAGCCGCGCTTGTTCGACTTGAAGGCGTGCAGCCGCCGCCGGTTCATCGGCGAGAGCTTGAACTGGCGTTGGGGAAGGGGCGCGGCCAAAATCCTCGCGCCCGCGCCCGCGGGCGCGGCGGTGCGGTCCACTTTCGCGTCCATCTGTTAAACCTCCCGCGTCTCGAAATCGATCCGTGGATCGACCCAGGTGTAGATGAGGTCGGACAACAGGTTAAGCAGCAGCCCCATCGCGGAGAAAATATAGAGCGTCGCGAACACCACGGCGTAATCCCGGTTGAGCACCGATTCGAACGACAGCCTTCCGAGACCGTCGAGTGAGAAGATCGTCTCGATCAACAGCGCATTGGTGAAGAAAGAGCCGATGAACGCAGCCGGGAAGCCGGAGATCACAAGCAGCATGGCATTGCGGAACACGTGCCCGTAGAGCACGCGCGTCTCGGTCAAGCCCTTTGCCCGCGCTGTGATCACATATTGCTTGCGGATTTCATCGAGGAAACAATTCTTGGTCAGGAAGGTGATCGTTGCAAGCGACGAAATTACCATCGCCGCAACCGGAAGCGCTAGATGCCAGAAATAATCCGCGATATAGGCGGGCCAGCTCAAGTCGCCCGAGTTGTCGGAATGGAGGCCGCGCAAGGGAAACCAATCCAGGAACGAGCCGCCGGCGAAGATCACGATCAGGAAAATCGCAAACAGGAAGCTCGGGATGGCGTACCCGACAATGACAACGGAGCTGGTCCAGATATCGAACCTTGAACCGTCCATAACGGCTTTGCGCACACCAAGCGGGATCGAGATCGCATAAGTGAGCAGCGTCAGCCAAAGGCCAATCGAGATCGAGACCGGCAACTTCTCCTTAATGAGACTGAGCACGCTCACATCGCGGAAATAGCTCTGGCCGAAATTGAAGGTGAGGTAATTCTTCATCATCAGGAAAAAGCGCTCGGCCGGCGGCTTATCGAAACCGAACTGCTTTTCGAGGCTCTTGATAAGCTCAGGGTCGAGACCGCGCGCGCCCCTGTAGCGCGAGTTGACACCGGAATCTGCACCGGGCTGCGCTACGCGGGAGAAGTCGCCGCTCGTGCTGCCGCCGATGCGCGACGTCGCATCCACATTGGTGCCGTTCAACTGCGCGATGATCCGCTCAATGGGGCCGCCGGGCGCAAATTGAATAATAATGAAGCTGATAAGCATGATCCCAAGTAGCGTGGGGATCATCAGGGCTAAGCGGCGAAGGATATAGGCTGTCATATCTCTCAGGTCTGGCTGGGCGCTTCCGTTTGAGCTTAACTATTCTCGCTTAATGTCCGGTAATGACCAATCACCGCAGAAAATGGCACAAATTGGGGCTGGCGCAGCCGCGCGCCGTTGCTAGCTTAAGTAGAGTTAAGCGATCACGGCATAAAAGCCAGTTACACATTGGCAAGGTATGCCGGGAAAACACAATTGGCACAAACGCGCCCCGGCGCGTATGACTAAAAAGAAATGCCTGCGTTCGGCCCTAAGGTAGAATCAAAATGACGGCATCTGCCCCCCAAAGTGAAAGAAATAGTGTCCGCGGCCGCACCGCGCTTGTAACCGGAGCTTCGGCAGGTATCGGCAAAGCCTTCGCCGGGGTTTTCGCCGCCAAGGGCTGGAACGTTGTCCTGACCGCCAGGCGCGCCGATCGGCTTGAGGCTCTCGCTTCCGAACTTTCAGAGAAACATCAAATCACCGCCACGCCGATCGCCGAGGATCTCGCCGATCCCGAGGGTTCGAAGCGCCTGCTAAGCGAGCTCACCGCGAGGAGCATTGCCATTGACGGCCTCGTGAACAATGCCGGCTACGGCGTGCCGGGCTATTACGCCCGCACCGCTTGGAAGGACCAGAAGGATTTTCTCCAGGTGCTCGTCGTCGCGCCTTGCGAGCTCGCCCATGCGCTTTTGCCGGGCATGATCGAACGCCAGTTCGGCCGCATCGTTAACGTCGCTTCGGTTGCAGGTCTCATCCCCGGAACGCCCGGTCATACGCTTTACGCAGCCTCAAAGGCATTCATGATCAAGTTCTCGGAATCGCTGTTGCTCGAAAACCGGCGCCGCAACGTTCTTACCACCGCGCTTTGCCCCGGCTTTACCCATACGGAATTCCACGATGTGGCTGGCGTCAAGGCAAGGGTCTCCAAGTTCGGCAAAGCGTGGTGGTCCACAGCGCAAGAGGTTGCCGAGGCCGGTTATGACGGCGTCATGCGCGGCCGTTCCATCGTGATCACCGGGCGGCGCAGCAAACAGATCGCTGCGATCATGAAAATCTTGCCCGAGCCGCTCGCCCTTGGCATGGTCGCGGGCCGGTCGCAATCTTTCCGCGCCGAATAGCGAGCAAGCTCATGTCCGCAGCCATTGTCATCCCCGCGCGCTACGCCTCATCGCGCTTTCCGGGAAAGCCGCTTTGCCCCGTTGCGGGCACCCCAATGCTGGAGCGCGTCTGGCGCATCGCGAAAAGCGTGCGCCACGCGAGCCGCGTGGTTGTCGCGACCGACGATGAACGCATCCTGGCGTTTGCGCGCGGCTTCGATGCCGAAGCCATCATGACCTCGCCCGATTGCACAAACGGCACCGAGCGCGTGCACGATGCAGTTTCGCGCGCCGCCATCTCGGAGGAAATCGTCCTCAATCTGCAAGGCGACGCTCTCTTGACACCGCCCTGGGTCTTGGAGGCGATGATCGACGAGATGATCCTCGACAGGACGCCGGACATCGTCACCCCGGCTGTCAGGCTCGACGGGCCCGCGCTTGAGGAGTTTGTGACGCAGAAGAAGGAGACGCCCGCGAGCGGCACCACGGTTGTCTTCGACCGGAAGCGGAACGCGCTCTACTTTTCCAAGGCCATCATTCCCCACATGCGGAAAGCGGGGCACGCCGGCATTCACCGGCACATTGGGCTTTACGGCTACCGCAAGGCTGCGCTCGCCCGTTACGTCGAGCTGGCCCCAACGCCGCTCGAACAGACGGAAGGGCTGGAGCAGCTTCGGGCGCTGGAGAACGGCATGCCGGTCCGGGTCGCGATCGTGGATTACAAGGGACGCACGCATTGGTCCATCGATGCGCCCGAGGATGTGGCGGTCGCTGAGCGGATTATCGAACGCGAGGGCGAGCTGCTTCCGGCGCATGAAAGCGGCGGCGCCGTGTAATGCTGCTCTTGCTTGCGAGGCACGGCAATACTTTCGAAAAGAGCGACAAAGTTGTCTGGGTTGGCGCGCGAACCGACCTGCCGCTGACGGGCAAGGGCAAGGAGCAGGCTCAAGCGCTTGCCGCCGGGCTTCAGCCGTTAGCGTCTCGCATCAAGCGCGTGATTGCCGGGCCGCTGAAGCGAACGCGTGAACACGCCGAAATCGCGGCGGGCCGGCTCAGGCTGGAGGTGCCAATCGAGGCCGATGAGCGCCTGCGCGAAATCGATTACGGGCTTTGGGAGGGGAAATCCTCCGAAGAAATTCAGGCGCTGGGCGGCGACACGGAGCTCAAAGCCTGGAATGACAAGGGCTTGTGGCCACGGTCTCCTGGATGGTCGCCCACGGCTGAGACCATCGCCGCAAATGTGGCTGAGCTCGCCGGCGAATGCGCCGCGAGGCTCGGCAAGGGCGATGCGGCCTTGCTTGTCACCAGCAATGGCATCCTGAAGTTTTTCCTGAAGCTTGTGCCGGGCGCGTTCGAGGGTATGGCCGCCAGCGGGGCGCTGAAAGTGGCCACGGGGCATGCTTGCGCGCTCGGGCACGGCGCGCGGGGCTGGGAAGTGCTATTCTGGGACCGGGAGCCTTCGCAGCTCGAACTCGAATAGCGGAGCCGCAGGGCATAGAGCAGAATAAAGATACCGGCCCAAATAAAGGCCGCGGATTAAACCGCGGCCCCGTGAGACTGGCTGTTGGCGACAGCCGATTTGGGTCTGCTTGCGCAGGCTCAATTCTGCGTGTCAGGCAGACGCCAGAGGTTGCTCCGACATTGCCGTGGCGCGCACAGGCTGGCGCTTCAACCTAGATCTCGACATCGGATCACCTCCTTTCACTTGTTGCTCCTAGCCATAGGGTGACACCGCTTCCCGATATTGTAAAGCAAATCCAAGGAACCTAATTCAAAAGGCGGAATTGACGTGGCACCGGTTAAGCCGGAGGTGCTGCTGCCTCAACCCCTCCCGCTGAGACCGGGAAAAAGAAGCGACAAGTGTGCATCCTAATTCATTCTATTCAGGAGAGCGGTCATGAAAATCAGAGCCATTATTGCCGGAGTTCTTCTTTCTGCAGCGCTATCGGCCGGCGCCCTTGCAGCGAACGTGATGTATAAGGCCAATCTCAGCGGGCCCCAGGAGGTGCCTCCCAACGATAGCAAGGGTGGCGGCGCCGCAGACCTGACTTACGATCCAGCCACGAAAAAGTTGAGCTGGAAAATCACCTATTCCGGACTCAGCGGACCTGCCACGGCGGCTCACATTCACGGTCCCGCGGAGCCGGGCAAGAATGCAGCCGTGGTGATCAAATTCGCAAATCCCGCCAGTCCCATTGAGGGCTCGGCAACGCTTACCGATGCGCAGGCAGCGGATCTGGCGGCCGGGATGGACTATATCAACGTGCACACGGCCGAGCACAAGAGCGGCGAGATCCGGGGCCAAATTGAGCCGGCAAAGTAGCGACCGGCGGCTCGAAAAGGAATAGCGGACACAAAAATGGCCGGGGAGAAAACCCGGCCATTTCTTAGTGAGCTTGTCGCTTAGTGGTGCGCGAGAACCGCGAGGATCAACAGCGCGACGATGTTCGTGATCTTGATCATGGGGTTGACGGCTGGGCCCGCCGTATCCTTGTACGGATCGCCGACCGTGTCGCCGGTCACGGAGGCCTTATGCGCCTCGGAGCCCTTCATGTGGCGGTGGCCGTCCTTGTCGACGAAGCCGTCCTCGAACGACTTCTTGGCATTGTCCCAAGCGCCGCCGCCCGAAGTCATGGAGATAGCGACGAAAAGGCCCGTCACGATCACGCCGAGCAGGAGGGCGCCGAGCGAGGCGAAGGCAGCGGATTTACCGGCGACCCAATCGATGACCACGAACACCACGATTGGGGAGAGGACCGGAAGCATCGACGGAACGATCATCTCCTTGATGGCCGCCTTCGTCAGCATATCGACAGCTGCGCCGTAATCGGGCTTCTCCGTGCCTTGCATGATGCCAGGTTTGGCGCGGAACTGCCGGCGGACTTCCTCAACGATGGAACTCGCAGCCCGTCCAACCGCGGTCATGGCCAAGGCCGCGAACAGGAAGGGCAAGAGGCCGCCGAACAGGAGACCGACCACGACATAGGGGTTCGACAGCGAGAAATCGACTTTCACGCCTTCGAAGTAATGGTACTGCGCCGAATTTTCAGTGAAATAGCGCAGGTCCTCGGTGTAGGCCGCGAACAGAACGAGCGCGCCAAGACCCGCTGAGCCAATGGCATAGCCCTTGGTCACGGCTTTCGTTGTGTTGCCGACTGCGTCGAGCGCATCCGTGGTCTTGCGTACGTCGGATGGCAAATTGGCCATCTCGGCGATGCCGCCCGCATTATCCGTCACCGGTCCGAAGGCGTCGAGTGCCACGACCAGGCCAGCTAGCGCCAGCATCGTGGTCACCGCGATGGCAATGCCATAGAGGCCTGCCAGGTTATAGGTGATCAGGATGCCTGCGATGATGACAAGCGCGGGCAGGGCGGTGGATTCGAGCGAGACAGCCAGGCCCTGGATCACGTTGGTACCGTGGCCGGTTACTGAGGCTTGCGCGATGGACCGCACCGGGCGATAGCCCACGCCCGTGTAGTATTCGGTGATAACCACGATGAAGGTCGTCACCAGGAGGCCCACGATACCGCAATAGAACAGATCCATGCCGGTGAACACGGCGCCGCCGGCCTTGAGCGTCGTGCTCATGCCGACGAGATACTCCGTCACCGGATAGAGCGCCACCAGCGACAGGAGGCCGGTTGCGATGAAGCCCTTATAGAGTGCGCCCATAATCGAGTTGCTCGACCCGAGCTGCACGAAGAACGTGCCGATGATCGAGGTCACGACGCAAGCCGCGCCGATCGCGAGCGGAAAGAGCATCATGCGCTGGAGGAGCGCCGGGTCGTAAGCGAAGTAGATTGTCGAAAGCACCATCGTCGCAACAATGGTCACGGCATAGGTCTCGAACAGGTCCGCAGCCATGCCTGCGCAGTCGCCAACATTGTCGCCGACGTTATCGGCAATCGTGGCCGGGTTGCGCGGGTCGTCTTCCGGGATGCCCTTTTCCACCTTGCCGACGAGGTCGCCGCCAACGTCTGCGCCTTTGGTGAAGATGCCGCCACCGAGCCGCGCGAAGATTGAGATGAGCGAGGCGCCGAAGCCAAGGCCTACCAGCGCGTCGACCACGCGCCGGTCGTTAGGCGCATAGTGCAAAGTGCCTGTCAAAAACCCATAATAGCTGGCTACGCCAAGAAGTGCGAGGCCTGCGACGAGAAGGCCGGTCACGGCGCCCGCCTTGAATGCCATGGAGAGGCCTTGAGCCAAGCCTTGGCTCGCGGCTTGGGTGGTGCGCACATTGGCGCGAACCGACACAAGCATGCCGATGAAACCCGCCGCGCCGGAAAGGATGGCTCCGATCAGGAACCCGGCAGCAACCGTGATCGAAAGGAGAAACGCGAGAATCACGAAAATGACCGCGCCGGCAATGGCGATGGTCGTATATTGGCGTGTGAGATAGGCTTGCGCGCCTTCCTGGATGGCCGCAGCAATTTCCTGCATGCGCGCGCTTCCCGGACTCGCCGCGAGCAGCGAACGGGTCGTCAGCGCGCCGTACACGATGGAAAGGGCGCCGCCAGCGATAATGATCCAAAGAACTTGGTTCATGGGTTAAGGATCCTGGACATGAGAGTTGGGCGGATATGCCCGGCTTATAGAATTGCCCGCCGGAAATACAAACGGACTTTAGGACAATGTTTTCCCCCAGCGTGGGCCGCGGGACTGTAGGAAACTTGGGGGCTTGGCGCAACAGGGTATCGACAGCTTTGTTTTGCGCCGCCTCAGCATGCCAATACGGCAGAGAGATCGCCGCGCTTTGGAATTCTCTATTTCGCTAATTGCGTACTGCGGGATCGGGGGCTGGGCCGCGGCTTTTTTGCTTCACACGATCCTTAGCTGGATGGCAGCGGCAAATTACCGCGGCTGTCTTGCATCCCAGGTGCGGCAGCCGCGTAGAACATCGAACGCAGGAGCAAGGCTGGCAGGGCGGTTTGCCTGCTCCTCTTTATTGTGATTAAATTGGTTGATCCTGGCCAGGACCGGCACCCAATGAATTCTAAGCTTATCTAATGAAAACTCAAAAGCAACTTTGTTAGTATAAGCTAAAACTTAGGTCGGATCGAAATCTTCTGGGCGGTTAATCTGAGAAGACTGCCACCAAAAATTCATTGGCGAGGCTACATTAGCTTGCGTAGGTTTCCAGCTTAAGCGAGGTCAGCCATGAGCCAAGACGCTATCCGCTCAAACGAGCCCGATCTTTCAACCTATTGGATGCCATTTACGGCAAACCGGCAGTTCAAGGCCAATCCCAGGTTTTTCGTCTCCGCGAGCGGGATGCACTATAGAAGCGCGGACGGCCGCGAGATCCTGGATGGAACCGCGGGGCTTTGGTGCGTGAATGCGGGCCACGCGCGCCCGGAAATCGCCGAAGCCGTAGAGCGCCAGCTTCTGACGCTCGATTATTCGCCGGCCTTCCAGATGGGCCATCCGGGCGCTTTCGAGCTTGCCGCGCGGCTAGCCAAAATGGCGCCAGAAGGCCTCGACCGCGTCTTCTTCGTCAATTCTGGATCGGAGGCCGTGGACACGGCACTTAAGATCGCGCTCGCCTATCACCGCGCCCGGGGCGACGGGCAGCGGACGCGCTTCATCGGTAGGGAACGCGGCTACCATGGCGTGGGCTTTGGCGGCATGTCGGTGGGCGGCATCGCCAACAACAGGCGGACTTTCGGCCCCCTGCTCCCGGGAGTGGATCACCTGCCCCACACCCACGATCTAGCCCGCAATGCCTTTTCTGAGGGCCAGCCCGCGCAGGGGGCAGAGCTCGCGGACGATCTCGAACGGCTGATCGCGCTGCATGGCGCCGATACGATTGCCGCTGTGATCGTGGAACCTACGGCCGGATCGACGGGCGTTTTGATCCCCCCTGCGGGCTATCTCGAAAGGCTGAAGGCGATCTGCGCGCGGCATGGCTTGCTCCTGATCTTCGACGAGGTGATCACCGGTTTCGGCAGGCTTGGGACGCCATTTGCCGCGCACTATTTCGGCATCGTGCCGGACCTGATGACGGTGGCGAAAGGGATCACGAACGGCTGCGTCCCGATGGGCGCCGTATTCGTGAATCGCGGCATCCACGATGCGCTCATGCAAGGGCCGGAGCAAATCATCGAATTTTTCCATGGCTACACTTATTCTGGCCACCCTGTGGCCTGCGCTGCGGGGCTGGCCACGCTCGATATCTACGCGCGGGAAGGCTTGTTCGAGCGCGCGGCATCCCTTGCGCCGGCGTTTCAAGAGGCCGTGCATTCGCTGCGCGGCTGCCCGCACGTAATCGACATCCGCAATCTGGGGCTGGTCGCAGGCATCGAGCTTGAGCCCCGGTCTGGCGAGCCTGGAAGGCGCGGCTACGATGTCTTCCTCGATTGCTTTGAGAATGGCGTCCTGGTACGCCAGGCCGGCGATATTCTTGCGCTGTCGCCGCCGCTTATCGCGGAGCAAAGCCAAATCCATCAAATCGTCGAAGGCATCGAAAAGGCGCTGCACCGCGTTTCTTGATCGCTGATTCGATGTTTACCCGGACTACCTTCCGGGCTCCCAATGACGATGATTCCAAATCGCGTCATTTGCCTTTGCAAAGGTGTTGCAAATAAGCACACTTGAAAAGTGTCGCTCGTGCAACAATATTACACACTAGCAAAACTCGTTGCGCTCGATGGAAAAGCCTTACGAGTTCTTTTTGCGCCCTCCTGCCGATATATAATTCGGAAAGATGAGAATTTACAGACCCTGCATGCCTAGCATGCGGGATAATCTTGTGTTTGTTATGTTTGTCCCATGCAGAGCCAGATACACCGCCAAGAACACCTCCTGCCGCAGCGCAGCCTCTATGCAGTCCGGCTGCCCGTCGCAGCGCGCGCGCACGCACTCATGCTGTCCTCGGCTACCGAAATCGCGCTCACCGCAAGCACTGCCTCGGCGACCATCGCCGACGCCCTCTTGAGGCCATCCGTACCGCTGGGCGAAGCCGTCATCGCCGTCGCTCTTTTCTTCTGGCTCGCCGCAGAAATCGTATGTCTTGGCGCCGGACCCGCCATCGCACTTCCCCAGGCGCCCATGTTTCCGCTTCACACCGGGGACCTCGATCGCGCCATTCGGCGCAGGAATAGACGCATCAAACGCGCGGCGTGGTTTAGCGCGGCTGCCTCCGCCGCCTACATTGCAGCCGGCGCTGCGCTCGCCTCATTTTCCATCATCGCAGGCGGCGCGCTCTATCTGGCCGCCGCTTGGGTCGAATACAGCTTCAAACAAGGCGACCCGGCGATTTGCCCGCGCTTCAAAGCTCGAAGCGCCAGGGAATTAATCGCTTATGCGGGGACGCTGCTGCAACGAAATCCGGCGGCACTGAGCGGGGTTATCACCCTTCCCGCTCTCGCCGCCTTTTGCGCGGGACTATTCCAAGCCCTTCCGGACTATCTCGCCGTGCTGATCACGGCGGGACATCTGATCGCGGCCACCTTGTGGAGCGCCGGCATCGCCCAGCAGAAAACGCTCGCGGAGAGGCCGCTTAATACAGAGCGCTCAGCGCCGTCAGCGATCAAGGCAAGGCGCGTGCCAACACCATCCTCCCGCGGTCTCCAGCCGCTTTCCCCATGAAGCTCAGCCTCTCGCGGGAGCGTCCATAGACCAGCAAATGCGGCTGGCTGGCCACTACCCTGCAAGCGAGGGTTGCTCGCTCCGTCGAAAGCAACAACGCGATTTCCGGTTATTAGGGTAATCTACCATTTAGTTCCAATCTACCGTTCCGGTTGCGACCCCGACCCGCAAGAGCGAAGCCGCCGCTCGCCTACAGGTCGCCGAAGAAGTGCAGGACTGCGTAATTGAACAGCCCGGGGTCCTGGAGGAATGCGAAATGGCTCGCGTTGGGAAGGATGAGCAGTCCGGCACCGGGAATGGCTGCGGCGATGTATTCCGTATGCGAACGCTTGATAGCTTCGTCGTGGTCGCCGTCGGCAATGAAGACAGGGGTCTTGATTGCCCTAAGCTGAGTGCTGGTCCAATTCGGCTGCGTGGCCCACATTTTACCGATCTGTTTGACGAAGCCATTGAAATCCTTGGGCGTAGCCGAGTACTTGGCGTATTCCCCGCCCGCTCGCCGAATGAAGGCAGCGAAGACCGGGCTCTTTGCCACGCCTCCTTTGAGGCCGGATGTCGTGGTATTGGCCGCAAAGGCGAAAACTTTGCCGGTCCGGTCAGGGTGGCGGATCGCGAGGTCCAGGCCAAGGATGGCACCGTCGCTCCAACCCACGATATCGGCTTTCGGCACTCCCAGCGTGTCCATGAGTGCGATCACGTCGTCCGCCATCAAATCATATCCGTATGGCCTCGAATCGCGGGTGCTACGGCCATGCCCCCGGCTGTCCATGACAATGACGGTATGGTATTGGGCGAGCGCAGGGATTTGGTTGCCCCAGTAATCGGAGTTCGCAAGGCCGCCGTGCAGCAGGATGACCGGCGAACCCTGCCCGTAGACGGCGTAGTAGATGCTGATGCCGTTGATGCTGGGCTGGCCGCTGCGCTCCGAATGGATTGGCGCCGGGGTGGGTGGCAGCGTTTCCCAGCGTTCGGCTGCGATCGCTTGCGGAGCGAACAGGATAACGAGGATTGTCTGCAAAAGGTGGCGCATCATCAGCCTCGCTGGCGTTGGCTGGCGCTAAGCCCCCCTGACCCGTTCCCTCTCCCAGCAAGCTCGCCTTGGCGAGCTTGCAACTCGGAACGCCCGCATCTGCGAGCGGATGCGGGACGGAAGAGGGTTGGGGTGAGGGGGGTTGATCCACTCGCATAAAGATAGGATAGCTTCGAGCGGGTTAAGCAGCTATAGCGAGCGGCGCATTCCGTAACGCGTAGCCTCATTCTCGCACATCATCCCTTATGCAGTTCAGTCCCAACAAGCTAGGGCCGGCACCCTCCATTGCCCATAAGAAGCACGCCCCCGCGCATCTGGACCGGATCGCGCTTGGCATGGCTGCCTCTGCGGCCTCGCTTTTCATGCTGAACACGATGAATGTGTTCGCGAAGCTTTTGAGCAGCCATCACGCGGCGGTCGAGGTCGCGTTTTACCGCAATGTGATCGCGGCGATCCCGTTTGCGGTTTGGTTTCTCCTGCCCGGACATCGCGAGCGCCTCAAAATTTACGGCCGGCGGCGAACGCTTGTGCTGCGCTCGGTGATCGGCACGGCGAGCCTGGTGACGACCTTCAAAGCCTTCAACGCGCTGCCGATGGCGGATGCCCAGGCCTTGTTCTTTACCTCCTCGCTGTTCGTGCCGGTGATGGGCTATTTTTTCTTGAAGGAGCATGTGGGGCCTTACCGCTGGAGCGCCGTGATCGTGGGCTTTCTTGGCATGCTGGTCATCGTGCGCCCGAGCGAAGCGGTAAACCTGGCCGGCGTCTCCTTCGCCGTCACGGCGGCGTTCATGCACGCAAGCCTTGGCACCCTGCTTCGCGTTTTGGGGCGCACCGAGCGGCCCGAAACCGTCACCTTCTACTTTCTCGCGATCGGCGCCTGCCTGACAGGGCTTGCCATGCCGTTCGTGGCGACGGTTCCCGCGTGGCAGGAAGTACCTTATTTCTTGGGCGCGGGCGTTTCCGGCGCTTGCGCGCAGATGCTTTTGTCAATCGCCTACAAGTATGCACCCATGGCGCTCGTAACGATCTTCAACTACACGGGCATCGTGTGGGCGACGGCCTACGGCTGGTTCATCTGGGGCGACTGGCCGGGCAAGCCCGTTTGGACCGGAGCCGGTATCATCATTGCGGCGAGCCTGTTCATCGTCTGGCGTGAGAACAAGATGGCCAGGGTTGCCCGTCTCTTAGAGCCTGCACGCGCTGCCGCAGCGGCTGGCAAATAGCGAAGTTTCGCCTATTCAGCTCCATACATTTGTGCGTAATGTTCTGCCAAGGGACCTATCGTTTGGGGGCAGAAACATGATCGCCGGGCGCTACGCCCTAATTCTCGCAATGTTTGCGGGACTTTTCGCTCAACCGGCATTTTCGGAGTCGCGCGTCGCTCTCGTTATCGGGAACGGCGGCTACATCGGTCAGCCAAACCTTCCCAACCCTCCCCACGATGCGCAGGACATCGCCGCCGCGCTGGAAGCGCTTGGCTTCAAGGTTATACAGGGCACGGATCTCAATAAGTCCGAATTCGACGGCAAGCTGCACGAGTTCGCCCGCATCACTACCGGCGCCGATGTTGCATTCTTTTTCTATTCCGGCCACGGGATGCAGATCAACGGGATCAATTATCTGATCCCGATCGACGCGCCGCTCACGAAAGAGGACCTGGATTTCCAGACAGTGACCCTGGATTTCGTCCAGAAACTTCTGGAACGCGCCAAAACCAAGGTCATCATACTCGATGCCTGCCGCAATAATCCCTATGCAGAGATGCTCGGTGAAAGCCTGGGGACGCGCGCGATCAATGCAAATGCCGGGCTCGCAGTGGCGACTGCACCGGACCTCGGCTACTTCATTGCTTTCGCGACGCAGCCGGGGCATGTCGCAAGCGACGGGGCCGGCCGCAACTCCCCGTTCACAAGCTCGCTCAAGGCGCATATTGCAACGCCCGGCCTTTCGATCAGCGATCTGATGATCGATGTGCGCAACGATGTCGTTCAGGCGACGAACGGAGCGCAAATTCCGTGGGACCATTCCGCCTTGTCCCGGCGCTTTTATTTCAAGGAGGGCCCGGCAACAGAACCGACTGACGCGGGGCAGAAGTCCTCCGACGCCGCAGAAGCGTGGGGCTGGGTTCGGGACACTTCCAATCCGGAGGCCCTGCAGCAATTTATAGCGCTCTACGGAGACTCGCCGCTTGCCCCGCAGGCGAAAATGCGGCTGGCTACCCTGAAGCAAGCCCAACCACGGGCCTCCTCGATACCGATATCTCTCGATGCCAACGCGCCGGCGGGGCCGTCCAAGCCCAGCTTCGATTGCCGCGCCCAATATAGCGATGCCGAGGTGACGGTTTGCAATAAACCCGAGCTTTCACTTCTCGATAACAAGCTCAACCAGCTTTACACGCGAGCCTTGAAAACGCTCTCTGCAGCAAAGCGGATCGCTCTTTTAAGCGAACAGCGCAAGTGGTTGAAGGCCAGAAACGATTGCGCAACCCACGCGGCTTGCCTCGCAGAAAAATACGAGGCCCAGATACAAAAGCTGCAAACGTCGTTCCAGGCTGGCGCTGCACCTGCACCCGAGGTCCGCCCAAGCTTCGATTGCGGCACGCATCAGGCCCCGGCCGAGGTCGCGGTCTGCGGCCATCCCGAGCTGGCAGAACTGGACTTGGAATTGGACCGTTTGTACACGGCGAAGCTAAAGCAGCCCGGCATCCCGCTGCGCCATGCCTTGGTTGTCACCCAGCGGCAGTGGGTTAGAAATAAAGCTACCTGCGCTGGAAACGTTGCCTGCCTCAAAATCCAATACGAGGCCCGGATTCAGCAACTAAGCCACTAGCCCCATTTGGGGTCCTGGCGCGGGTGCTGCGCCGCTTACGCCGTTGAATGCGTGCGTTTTCACTCCCGCATAGCGTTCGAAAGGTTTTTTGAGCCGGTGAACGATAGGTCATGCGGCTCGACGCATGCGCTCGCTTTCGCCGCGCAAGCTCAAAGCCTCCGCGACATGCAATGCGCCGATGTTGGCGCTTCCATCTAGGTCTGCGATCGTGCGCGCAAGCCGAAGGGTGCGGTGATACCCGCGCGCCGATAGCCCGCTAGCCTCGGCTGCTTGCTCCAAGAGGCGCAGACCCTCGCGGTCGAGGGGACAGAATTCTTCGAGAAGTGCCGCCGGGCAGCGCGCATTCGTGGTAAGACCTTCGATGCCGGTCATGGAATAGCGGCGCGATTGAACGGCGCGGGCATCCCGGACACGTTGCGCGACCTCAGCGCTTCCCTCGCGTGAAGGCGGAAGCGCAAGATCGGTGGCCTTCACCGGCGCCACCGCGATTTGGATATCCAAACGGTCCCAAAGGGGGCCGGAAATGCGCGCCCGGTAATTTTCTTCGCAGCGAGGCCCGAGTCTGCAGGTCACGCCGGGTGTCCAAGCATGTCCGCAGCGGCATGGGTTCATGGCCGCCACAAGCTGGAAGCGCGATGGGTAACGAATGCGGTGGTTGACGCGCGCGATAATCGTCTCCCCGCTCTCGATGGGCTGCCGCAGCGCGTCGAGAACATGCGGCGGGAATTCCGGAAACTCATCGAGAAAAAGCACGCCTTGATGCGCAAGAGCCACTTCACCGGGCTTTGGGCGGGCACCCCCGCCGACCAGCGCCGCCATGCTCGCAGAGTGGTGCGGAGCCCGGAACGGCCTGTCAGCCCTTAAGCTCCCGTTAACGATTGTTCCCGCAATGCTCTGTATCATCGCGACTTCAAGCAATTCACGCGGCTCCAGTGGCGGAAGGATGCTTGGCAGCCGTTGGGCCAGCATCGATTTGCCTGCGCCTGGCGGCCCGATCATAAGCATATGATGGCCGCCCGCAGCCGCAATCTCGAGCGTCCGCTTGGCGCTTTCCTGGCCGCGCACGTCCTTGAGATCGAGCCCGCCCGCTTTGTTTTGATCCAGATGCGGCCGGGGTCTTGGGAGGGTTGTGCTTCCCTTGATGTGGTTGACAAGCGTCAAGAGATGCGGCGGCGCAACGATCTCCATCTCGCCCGACGCCCATGCTGCTTCCGGGCCGCAAGCGGCAGGGCAAATCAATCCCTTTCCAAGCGCGCTTGCGCCCAGCGCCGCGGGCAACGCACCGGCAATCGGGCCAAGACTTCCATCCAACCCCAACTCTCCGATGATTATGAAATCTTTGAGAGGCTCAGACGCGATCGCTCCCGTTGCGGCCATGACGCCAAGGGCAATCGGCAGATCGTAATGCGTTCCCTCTTTGGGCATGTCGGCGGGTGCAAGATTGACCGTAATCCGCTTCGCGGGCAGTCCGAGACCAATTGCGGTGAGAGCCGCGCGCACGCGCTCCCGGCTTTCGCCGACCGATTTGTCCGGCAGGCCCACGATGGAGAAAGCGGGAAGCCCCGGCGCGATTAGAACCTGCACGCCAACCTCTTTCGCATCGATGCCCTCAAACGCAACCGTGGACACCTGCGCGAACATCTCTATCACCCGCATTCCTTTGCCTACGGGAAGACACTATCGCCTTTTTCAAGAAAATCAAGAACAATACACGAACATTACCGCGATGCGAGCTTCTCTTCCACAACGTCCCAAATGATCGCCGCAATATCCGGACCGCCGAAGCGCTTGACCTCGCGGATGCCGGTCGGCGAAGTGACATTGATCTCGGTCAGATAGTCCCCGATGACATCGATCCCGACAAAAATCAGACCACGCCGCCTCAGTTCAGGGCCGATCGCATCGCAGATTTCCTGCTCCCTGGGCGTGAGCCCGGCCGCCTCCGGCCGCCCGCCCACATGCAAATTGGACCGCGTTTCGTCTGCGGCCGGGATCCGGTTAACGGCTCCTACGGGTTTGCCGTCGACGAGGATGATCCGCTTGTCGCCCTGCCTGACTTCTGGGAGGTAGCGCTGGACGACGAAGGGCTCGCGAAACACCGTCTGAAATAGCTCCACCAGCGAGCCCGCATTCGTATCGTCCGGCCCCAGCCTGAACACTGCGGCGCCGCCATTTCCATAAAGCGGCTTCACGATGATATCGCCGAACTCGGCTCTAAATTCCTTCAGCCGGTCAAAAGACCGGGTGATGAGCGTTGGCGGCATCAGGTCCGGAAACTCGGTGACAAAGAGCTTCTCCGGCGCATTGCGCACACTTCCAGGGTCGTTCACGACGAGTGTCTTGGGATGGATATGGTCGAGGATATGGGTCGTAGTGATATAGGCCATATCGAAAGGCGGATCCTGGCGCAGGTGAACCACGTCAAGCTCTTCTAGGGCAAGCGTTTGCGCGGCTCCCGCCTCGAAGTGGGCGCCATGCACATCGTCGACGCGAAGCTCGTGCCCTTCGGCAAAAACCCGGCCATCGCGCATGAACAGCTTGTCAGGCGTGTAGTAGAAAATGCTGTGCTGGCGTTTTTGCGCTTCCAATAGGAGCGCAAAGGTTGAGTCGCCGCTGATGTTGATCCGCTCGATCGGGTCCATCTGGACCCCAGTTTTCAGCCGCATACGCTCGCCTCCCGCTGTATCGGAGGGACTTTACGGCACCCGCCAGATTACGCAAGAAAGGCTTGCTCGATATGGGCGCAGCCCCGGTTCGGGCTAACAAGAATCACATCGAAGCTGGCGGAGCAATGCGCAAGCTCCGAATGCTCCCCCAAAAAGATTTCCGCGGCAACAGCGATCCTGGCCTGCTGACGCGGCAGGACAGCATAGGCGGCCTCTTCATGGGTTTTCCGGCCCTTCACCTCGACGAAGGCCAAATGGTCCCCCCGTTTCGCAACGAGATCGATTTCTCCGCCCTTGGTTTTGTAGCGCTGTGCCAAAATGCGGTAATCCTTGCTTTCAAGGAGCCCCCTTGCGCGGCATTCGGCTGCAACGCCGGTTGAATAGGAAGTTTGGGCAGGGGAGCTAGGGCTATTTCGAGCAGTCATGGCTTTTGCACTCGCAGCTTCAACGCCAAGTTGTAGACCGTCTTCCTACTAACTTCCAGTCCCTTCGCAACTTCTTCAACAGCTTCTTTCAGACTTCCGCGCTGCAAGGCGTTCTTCAGCGCCGCTTCGATATCCTCGTTCGATGCTGGAGCGGCTTCTCCAGGTCCAATCAGCAAAACGAATTCCCCCGGAGGCGGACGATCGCGGATTTCCTCGAGAAGTTCTCCGGTGCTTCCCCTCAGGACGGTCTCGTGAAATTTAGTCAGTTCCCGGGCAATCGAGATAGGCCGCCTGGGGAAGATAGCCTCCAAGGCCTCGAAAGTCTCTTCGAGCCGGCTGCCGCTCTCGTAAAAGATGAGCGTTCCAGGGATCGCCTGGGCTGCTTCAAGCACTTCCCGGCGCGCTGCCTCCTTTGGGGGAAGAAACCCGCCGAAGTAGAACCGGTCTGGCGGCAAGCCGCTCGTTACCAGTGCGGCCAGGATGGCTGATGGGCCGGGGATCGCGAAAACGCTGATGCCTTGCGCGATTGCCGCACGTACCAGCTTGTAACCCGGGTCTGCGATCAGCGGCGTGCCGGCATCCGATATCAGGGCTACGCTTTTGCCTTGGCCAAGCGCGGCAAGGATGCGTGCCCGGTCTTTGTCTCCGCTAAAATCGTGATAAGCATCAAGCTTGCGCCCAATTCCATAAGCAGCGAGCAGCTTCCGGCTGTGGCGGGTGTCCTCGCAGACCGCTATATCCGCCGCGGACAGCACAAAGAGCGCGCGAACTGAAATGTCGGCGAGATTGCCGATCGGCGTCGACACCAAATAAAGCCCCGGCGCAAGCGTCGATGCGGCAAGCTTATCGAGCTGCCGGTTTAATCCCGCCGTAAACTCAGGTCTGAAGCCGCCCTCTTCAGCCTCGCCGTCATTTCCGGCCTCGCGCTGAGATGCTCCCGTGGCACTGGTCTTTGAATTTTTTGGGAACTGCCGCGAGGCCATCACCAATCAGCCATAGTTGCGAATGAAGTTGCTGCCGGAATCAGCGCCTGCAAGATGGCGCACGCCAAAGGCGGCGGGAATTGGGTACCCGGCGCCGGCGCCGCTCAACATTAGAATTGATATCGCCCGATGAAAATACCGTTTCAGCAGATGCACGCACTTAAGGGATGGGCTCTGAGCTTTGCGGCCTTCCTTGCCTGCTTCAGCTTGGCCGCCTGTTCGGTCGGCGGGCTTGGAGGCTCTAACTCGAGCGCCGGTCTTTCGGGCGATGCGGCGGCAAAGCAGGGCGTGCCGGCGGGTCAGACGGTAAAGGTGGCACTGCTCTTGCCTCTCACGGGCAACGTGAATGCCCAGCCGGTGGCAAAGGCGATGAAACAGGCGGGTGAGCTTGCGCTTTTCGATTTCGACAAGCCTAATGTGCAGCTCATCCCGAAGGACACGCACGGCACTCCGGAAGGCGCGCGCCAGGCGGCGCAGGAGGCGGTGAAAGAGGGCTCCGAGCTCATCATTGGGCCGCTTTTTGCCAATGAGGTTTCGGCGGTGGCGCCCATTGCTCAGGCTGCACGCATTCCCGTGCTCGCTTTTTCGAGCGACCGGAATGTCGCGGGAAATGGCGTTTACCTCCTGAGCTTCGTTGCGGGCGCCGATGTGCCGCGGATGATTTCCTATGCGGTATCGAAGGGGAAGACGCGCTTTGCCGCTCTTTTTCCCCAAAACGAGTACGGCCGCCTTGTCCAGCAGGCATTTGAGCGCGCAGTTCAGGAAAACCACGGCCAGATCGTGATGACGAAGACGTTCCCGCCGGACGCGAACGGCATGCTCGCCCCGGTCAAGGAGATGTCGACGCTTGCGAAGAAGTCTGTGCTCTTGAAACCCGGTCAAACGGACGCGCCTGCGCAGATCGACGCATTGTTCATTCCAGCTGGCGGAGATACGCTGCCCTCGCTTGCACCGCTTTTCCCTTATTACGAGATGGACACCAAGGCGGTAAAGCTCATGGGCCTTTCGGGCTGGGATTATACCGGCGTCGGCAAAGAGCCGGCGCTCTTGGGCGGCTGGTTCGCGGCTCCCGATCCAAAAGGCTGGCAGGACTTCACGCGCCGCTACGTCGAAACCTACGGAGAAGCGCCGCCGCGGCTCGCAAGCCTCTCCTACGATGCTGTGAGCCTTGCCATTTCGCTTTCGAACAACCCGCCAGATCGGCGGTTTGCCGCGTCCGAACTCACAAGAGCGAGCGGCTTCCAAGGCATTGATGGGCTTTTCCGGCTCCGGACGGACGGCACCTCCGAACGCGGCTTTGCCATAATGGAAGTGCAGAAATACGGCAATCAGCTTATCGAGCCTGCGCCCTCGTCTTTCGGGACGGCGGTCGCCCAATATTAGCGTTGCCGGTTAAGCTGGACACACCTTGCAAGCTTTGCTTCCCGCGGGAGGAGAAAACTCAAGAACGCCAATTACTAAACGCAGATTAGAAAATTCACTGCCACTTGCCATTCCGGCATTAACCACGCTTAGCACTACGGCCAGACTTGGCGTGGCGGTACGTAAGTTTGTCCCAATATGCGTGAGGAAGCGCTGCAAAAGTAAACAGGCAAACCACAATGGCACAGGATGCGGCCTTGCGTTTTTTCATGCTTTTGTACATGGTCGGGGCAACGCACCTGGCAGCGCGCAAGGGCGGTTGGTAACCCAAGCTTCGGGCGATAGAGCGATTGCACCGTGAGGTTGGAATAGCCGGTTCTAGCTCAGAATCGGAACGGCCAAGTTAGATAAGGTTGGTGGAACCCTGCCATGCAGAACCGTCCCTTCAGCGTTCAAAAAGAAAAACCCATACCCATAAACTGGCGGCGGGGGTTCTTCCGCCTTTGGGTCCTGGCTTCCGCCGCATGGATCATGGGATGGCTCATCTATTTCGCAATCGAGCTTATCAGCGGCAAATCCACGGTTGGCCAGCTGGTAGTGGCGCCGGTCGTGCTGTTTGGTCCGCCGGTGGCTCTAATGCTTTTCGGCCTCGCCACGAGGTGGGCATTCCGGGGTTTCCAGGTTGACGATACTATTCCTCGCGCGTGACGGCAGCGGGCCTGAGACTATTCCGGGTTCGGGATAAGCCCTGCGGCGAGCGTCCCGGCAATCGCGTTCAGGACCAGCCGGCCGCGCGCTGTGACCCGCACCCTGGTGCCTTGCCGCAGAAGCAGGCCTTCCTCCTCAAGCTCCGAGAGCTTCGAGGGGGGGAGGCTATAACCGGTTCGCTCCTGGAGCCGGTTAAAATCCATGCCCTCGCTCAAGCGCAGGCCCATAAGGACCATCTCCTCTGCCTGTTCGCAGGCGCTAAGTTCTACCCGCTCTGCGCAGCCATGGCCGTCGCGCGATATTTGTGCCGCCCAAGCCTGCGGCGCCTTTATGGCTGCTGTTGCGAACTTGGCGTGGCCCACGGTAATCCGGCCATGCGCACCCGGCCCCACACCGATGTAATCGCCATAGCGCCAATAGGTGAGGTTGTGCCGGCTTTCCTCGCCGGGCGAGGCGTGATTTGAAACCTCATAGGCCGGAAGGCCTGCGGCCTCGCAAATTTCCTGGGTCGAGTCGTACAGGCCTGCCGCCAGTTCGGCCCCCGGAATGCGAAGCTTGCCGCGCCGCTGCAAATCGAAGAAGGCGGTTTCCGGCTCGATTGTGAGCTGATAGAGCGACAAATGCCCAAGCGACAGGCCCAGCGCGGCGATCAATTCCGCCCGCCATTCTTGCGCCTCTTGCCCGGGCCTCGCGTAGATGAGGTCGAAATTGACGCGCGCGAAATGTTGCGCCGCAATCTTAAGCGCGTGCCGGGCCTCGGCGGCGGTGTGCAGCCGGCCTAGAAAGCGTAGCTCGTCATCGTTCAGGGATTGCACGCCCAAGGAAACGCGATTGACGCCGGCGGCGCGGTAGCCGGCAAAGCGCCCGGCCTCGACGCTGGATGGGTTGGCTTCGAGGGTGATCTCGGCGGCGGGGTCCACCGGCCAAAGTGCTGCAATCTCATCCAGCAGCGCGCCCACATCGGCCGGCGCTATGAGCGAGGGCGTGCCGCCGCCAAAAAAGACGCTCGTCACCGTCCGCTGAGCCGTTTCCTGGGCGTAATGGCACAGCTCGGCGATGGCCGCGTGCACATATTCTGCTTCGGTAATGCTCCGCCGGGCATAGGAGTTGAAGTCGCAATAGGGGCACTTCGACTGGCAGTAGGGCCAATGGATGTAGACGGCGAGCGGCTCGGCGCCGGCGTCAGTTTTCGTCAAGGATCGCGGCTCTGAACTTTGCGAAGGCGGCTGCGCGGTGCGAAATTGCATGTTTCTGCGCGGGGTCCATCTCCCCGAATGTTTGGCCGTACCCGTCGGGCACGAATATGGGGTCGTAGCCGAAGCCCTGCGTCCCCCGAGGCGGCCACACCAAATGGCCTTCCACGGTCCCTTCGAAAAACTGGACCGGTCCACTCGGATTTGCAAGGCAAAGCATGCAAACGAATTTTGCGCGGCGCAGGTCCGGCGAGGCTGCGCCTTTAGCCTGCAGTTCCTCCTCGACGCGCGCCATCGCCCGGTAGAAGTCGCGAGGCTCGCCCGCCCAGCGCGCGGAATGGACGCCCGGCGCGCCGCCAAGCGCCTCCACGGCAAGGCCCGAATCGTCGGCGAGTGCCGGCTTGCCAGCCGCGAAGGCCGTGATCTCCGCTTTCAGTTGCGCGTTTTCCTCGAAGGTGTCGCCGGTTTCGGCCGGTTCCGGCACGCCGAGCTCGCCAGAGGAAAGAACCTCGATGCCGAAAGGCGTGAGCAGCTCCCGGAACTCGCGGAGCTTTCCTTGATTATGCGTCGCGATCGCAAGGCTGCCGCCGCGCTTAAGGCGTGAAATCATGTCCCTGGCCTAAAGAACGGTCAGCTTTTGCAAATTCACGAGTTCCGCGATCCCTTTTTTGGCGAGTTCCGTCATCTCCGCCATACGCTCCTCCGAGAACGCAGCCTTCTCGGCCGTGGCCTGCACCTCTACGATCAAGCCCTTGCCCGTGAATACGAAATTCGCATCGGCCTCGGCTTCGGAATCCTCGGGATAATCGAGATCGAGCACCGGCTGGCCTTTATAAATTCCGCAAGAGACGGCCGCGACCTGATCCTTTAACACCCCATCCTTGATCATGTCGCGGGCGCGCATCCATTGAAAGCAATCGTGGAGCGCGATCCACGCCCCGGTAATGCTTGCGCACCGCGTGCCGCCATCGGCTTGCAGCACGTCGCAGTCCACCACGATCTGGCGCTCTCCCAGCGCCGGCAGGTCCACCACGGCGCGCAGCGCGCGGCCAATCAGGCGCTGAATCTCCTGACTGCGCCCCGACTGATGCCCAGAAGCCGCCTCGCGGCGCGTCCTCTCCGAAGTCGCCCGCGGCAGCATGCCATATTCGGCCGTGATCCAGCCCCGGCCCTGGCCCTTCAGCCATGGCGGAAGGCGTTCCTCGACGCTCGCCGTGCAGAGCACATGCGTATTGCCGAATTTGATCAGGCAAGAGCCTTCGGCGTGGAGCGAGAAAGCGCGCTGGAAGCTGACAGGGCGCAGATCGCCCGGCTGCCGTTTCGAGGGACGCATGTTGACCTGCATTGCTAGAAGGGCTTTGGGGGCTGGCAATTCCTAAGGGAAGCGCCAGAGGTTGGGGCGCACACTAGAGCACGTTCGGAAAAAGGGGAAGCCGGTTTTGCGTGCAGCCGCGCCATGTGTCGCGATGGTTCCGGGGCTGAGCGAACTTTCTTATCCCCGCCAACGGAGGCAAGCAGGGGCAACCTCGCGAGGGTTGCATGCGGGCTGCGAATGGATGTCGGGCCGATTTTGGAGAATGCCGCCTGTTAGGGGATGAGCCGTCGTTCCTGCAGGGCGAGCCCACTACTATATCGCACGCCGTGATGGTCAACCGCTTTCTCACAGCTTAGCACTTGCCCTGCTTGCCTGATAAGCATCCCCACAGGTATGAAGCGCATACCTTGCCGCGTGCCAGGTCGCGCGACGACGCAGAGGGATAGCGGACGACATATGAACAAGATGACGAAGGAATTTAGCGAGTTCGCCCTATTCTCAGAAGAAGAGAGCCGCGCGCTTGATGATCGCAGTGTTGTGCGTGAAGGGCAGGACAAAACGTATATCAAATGCCTCGTTAGAGGGAGGGAGGTAAGGCTAAGTGCTGAGGAGCGCACACGGCAACTTTGGCTGTCCCGCCTCATCAACCGATATGGTTATCCTCTTTCGCGCATTCAGGTCGAATACCCGATCACCTTTGGCCGTGATAGCTCAAAACGGGCGGATATCGTTGTCTTCGACGCAGACCGCCCGACCGTCCCCTACATCATGATTGAGGTTAAGCAGGGCAACCTACGGGATGGTAAGGAGCAATTGCGTTCCTATACTCATGCTACAGGCGCACCGCTGGCGCTTTGGAGCAACGGTATCCTCGCCGAAGTCTGGCACCGCAAGAATCCAAATTATTTTGTTTCAATTCACGACCTGCCTCGTGTGGATCAGACAATTACCGATATCGTCGATCAGCCGTGGACCATTAGTACCCTAATCGAAAAGGAAGATGAACGCGCACGCGAAGGCTCGAAAGCGCGATCCCTGCGCGAACTTATCGTCGAGATGGAGGATGAGGTTTTAGCGAATGCCGGCGTTGACGTGTTCGAAGAGGTGTTCAAGCTCATCTTCACTAAGCTTTATGATGAAATGTTCACACATCGTGGGCGGCACAAGTACTTGCGCTTCCGCAACCACAACACTGCGGCGCAGCTAAAAACAGCAATACAGGCGCTTTTCGACGAAGCGAAAAGAGAATGGCCTGGCGTGTTTCTTGACGATGAACGCATTCGTCTTTCGCCTGATCATTTACAGGTCTGTGTCGGTTCGCTCGAAGAATGGAAGCTGTTCAACTCCAACCTCGATGTGATCGACGACGCTTTCGAGTACCTAGTGAGCAAGTCGTCGAAGGGCGAAAAGGGGCAGTATTTTACGCCGCGCTGGGTAATTGATATGTGCGTGAAGATTCTGAACCCGCAGGAGCATGAAACCGTCATTGATCCAGCCTGCGGGTCCGCGGGCTTCACCGTCCACAATATGTTCCATGTTTGGCGCAACATTATTGCCAACATGGGGCTGGGCGAAAGCCACCTGTTTACAATGGATGCAAAACCCGCCAGATGCGAAGATTATGTGCGCGATAAGGTGTTTGCGATCGATTTCGACGAAAAAAGCGTTCGCGTTGCTCGCTGCCTGAAATCTGATAGCGGGCGATGGGGAAACAAACGTCCTGCATCTAAATACGCTCGACTGGACCAAATGGGATGAGACGGTCAAACAGGATGAATGGACCGACACCTATAGCGAGGGCTGGAAGCGGCTGCGCAAACTGAGAGCGAGCCGGAAAAACGGTGATTATCGCCAGTTCAACTTCGACATTCTTATGGCCAACCCGCCCTTCGCGGGGGATATCAAGCAATCCGATATGCTGTCGCGCTATAAACTGGCTCACAAGGAAGACGGCAAGCTGGAAAGCCGACTGGGCCGCGATCTGCTGTTCATCGAGCGTAACCTCGATTTCTTGAGGCCGGGCGGGCGCATGGCCGTGGTGCTGCCGCAGGGGCGGTTCAACAATTCCTCCGATCAGCGGGTGCGCGAATTTATTATGGAACGTTGCCGCATCCTCGCCGTGGTGGGGCTGCACCCAAACACGTTCAAACCGCATACCGGCACCAAGACCAGCGTCTTATTTGTGCAGAAATGGAATGGCGATCCGGGCGCTGGGCCTCTTTGTCCCAAAGTTGAAGACTACAACATCTTCTTTGCCACACAGCAGGTGGAAAGCGTCAATAATTCCGGCGAAAAGGTCTATGTCCGCAGGGCTGACGGAAGCCTGATGCGCGATGCGCATGGGCATTTCATCGTCGCCCATGATTTGTTCAACCACGAAGGGCTTACGAAGGATGGCATTGCCGAGGCGTTTCAGGAATTTGCTCGACAGGAGGGCCTAAGTTTTTTTCGGGCCGCCCTTTCGACAGCAGCCGCCTAAGTGGGCTGTTGGAAGGGCTGGAAATCTCAATACTCCACTTGGATGAAGTCTTGAATGAGAATTCTAAGCTTCAAATCGATAACGGATTCTTTCTCCAAAGCAGCTATCCAGGCGGAATCGCGAGTGGAGGGGCTACCAAATCACCGATTTGCTGATATTTCTGCCGTGTTCCGCAAGGGCATCTTCGATATCAAAGCAGATACTTATGTCGAGGCAAATGAGGGCGTGCCTTTCATCCGTATAGGCGATTTAAAAGATGGATTGATCCAAAAGACCTCGACAGCATGGATTAGCGAAACGGCGCATAGCATCGAAGCAAAGACCGCGCTGAAATTTGGCGACCTTGTGCTTTCAAAAACGGCTTATCCCGCTGCTGCGATGGTGAATCTTCCGGAGTGCAACGTTAGTCAGGACACGATTGCCATCCAGCTAAACGCTTTCGGCAAGAAGCATTTTCAACCAGGATACATTGCGGCTTTCTTGAATGCGCAGCAGGGCCATGCGCTCATGGCAAGGCGATTCCAAGGAAATGTGCAGCAACACCTTTCCCTGGAAGATGGCCGAGCTATTCGAATTCCTGAATTCGACGCAGCGTTTCAGCGCCGTGTTCATGGTCTCTTGGTATCGGCGGACGATCGTCAAAACGACGTCACTGCAAAGCAGAAACTAGCTGAAGCCATTTTGCTTACGGCGCTTGGGCTGGCGGATTGGACGCCGCCGGAACCGGTGGCATACCAGCAATCGGTCAAAGCAGTGCACGTCGAACGGCGCATGGACGCCGAGCATTTCGATCCGCGCCACCTATACGCCGAGCAGGTTATCGCACAAAGCAACTCTGAGACCTTGGGTAATCTAGCTGACTTTGTGTCTTCTGGACCAGCGTGGCCGAGTTCATCCTTCACTTCACCTGACAACCCCGATGGGAAACCGTTCGTCCGCATCCGCAACTGCAAGCCGGGTCGCATTGAACCCCGAACCCTGGACCGACTTCTCCCGGAAGGGATCGCCGAGTTCAATGTCGCAATGGGGCGCCGAGCCGACCTAGTTATCGGCATGGATGGAATCAAATGGTTCTATTCGGGCCAACTTGATGGTTATGCATATATTAACCAGCGAGTTGGTTGGGTACGTTTACGTGATGACGGTCCGTCGCCGGATTTTGTGCAATTAGTTTTGAATAGCCCGCTCGGACAAGCTCAGCTTCTGCGTCGGATGACAATCGCACAAACAGTTGGGCACATCACCTTGGATGACATCCGCGCCGTTAAGATACCGATCCTAGCTGCTCAACAACTGGACGACATATCGCATCTTCTTACTGAGGCGGCGAACGCGAAGAAGAGTGCTGCAAAGCTGCTCGAAACTGCGAAGCGGGCCGTCGAAATCGCCATTGAAGAGGACGAACCCGCCGCTCTGGCATTCCTCGATAGGGTCGAAGGGACAAGTTAATGGTGCTGCCCCCTCATGCCGGCGAATGGATAAAAAGGGCCGAGATCGACTATATCGGCCCCTTCGTGAAGGCATGGGCTGCATTTAATGCATGGTATCGGCACGCTAGTGGAGAGGCTCAAGAACGTGCGATGCTCGACTTCGCCATTAGGGACGCGAACAGCACATTGCGCCGCCGTGTCCTTCCTCTGCTGACGAACGACAACATCACAGCGGACGCTCAAAGATTGAAGCAGGCGATTTGCGACTTGCAGCTTAAGCTTGACGACATCCATTTTGAGGTAACTCGCAAAGGCATGCGGGAGCGCATATCGCTTCGGGAGGTGTGTATTCGGTCGCGCAATTTTCAGCGCGATGAAAAGGAGCGGAACGGACATCGGTTCGTTGCCGAAAAAATTCAGGGCGGCAATATCGAGATCACCGTCACAACCATTAGGACAGGGCAGGTCCGGTTTCGCCATGCACAGGCCCACTATGCGCCGAACAATGTTTATGAACTTCCTGACTTCCAGGCGAATTTGTCGGAAGCCCAGCGAGAGACACTGCGTCTGTTCTATGCTGGTTGCAACCCGCGCCCCATGAGTGACCTTGTCCAAGGGGGAGGCCCGCCGCTAGGTATTTCGACCATGCAATTTCAATGCACTTCTGAAGATCTTCTGGCTGGGCTCGTCGAAACCCTTTACGCGATGCGTAACGCATTGCTGCATGGGGAAGTTGACCCCGACGAACAAGTCTTGGCGTGTTACGAGCGGCCTTCCGCATCGTTATGTGTTTTCTCGGTAGTGTCCGATAAAGGCGACAGGCGCTCCCAAGAGTTTCGGGGCGACATGGATCGTTCCGCTGTGACATCCTCTAACATCGGGCTTAGCGCTAAGTCCGGTTTCGGAGGTTGAGCCGCCCAGATTTGCTGAGGCCGAGAATTTCGGGAATCGACCCCAAAGCTTTTCCGGCGGCTGGTGGCAGAAGCGCCGCTATGCTCATTGCGTAGCTCCCAGCCGACTTTCGCAGCGCCGGGGGCCTGTTTTCGTACCGCCATCTCGTGGTTAAAGCCGGAGTGGTAAACGCGGCGGCAGTTAATTGCCATTTTCGCGAAAACACGAGAATTTCTCGCGTTTTCGCCTCCAAAAGTGGATTCCAGAAGACCCGTTAATTATCTTTTTGTCACCGCGGTAAGCTTGGCGGACCTTTAAAACGGGGTGCTATACGAACCCGTTGCTTATTTTCTTGTCACCAGCCGTAAGCTTAGCAAATCCTTAAAGCTCGGGGCGCGATTTAAGGGTTCGCTAAGGAACGTCCGGCTAAGCCTCACGGCTCGTTATCCTTAACTTGCGGAGCGCAACCGTTAACAAGGCCGGCGATGCCTGCTTAGCTCAGCTGGATACGAGGCAACGGTTCGCTTGCCTCGAAGTCAACGGTAAGCCGCCCTGCGAGAAAGCTCGAAACGTCCTCGTCCTCAAGCGTATTGCCCTCTATGACCGGCATGAGAAGGTGGCAGCGAAAGGCCATCTCCGCAGTGTCAGCGGCGGGCTGTGTGAAGGTTGACTCGGCCATGTTCGATCCTACCTATTTTCCTATTTGGGAGAATTAGGACCAATTCGCCTGGCGTTGTCATGAGCTTGACCGGCAGCTTGAGCCGATCGGTTTGCAGGCGTGCCTCGATGGCAACAGAGCCCCGGTCCGCCCGATAAACGAACCGCGGCGAAGGTCATCGCCGCGGTATCATGATCCCGCTGTAGCGCCGGTTTGCCGCCAACACCCCACATCCGCATCCGGGCGCCGGCCAACAGCGTCTTGGCGCGATGCCTAGTTTCCGTCGCCCCGGTAATAGGGGTACGGGCGCGGGGGATAGCTTTCCTCGCTGTAATGGCGATAGGCGGCGCCAAAGCGTTCGACATTGTATACCGGGCCGCGGTCGGCGAAGTTGAGCAGGGCGTGGCTTACGATCTCGCCCCGGCCGTTGAAGCGAAGCAGCACATGTCCTTGGACGAAATCCCGCTCGACCCTGACGAGGATTGCGGAATTGTCCTGCTCGCGATCTTTAGGGTATTTGGCGACATAGAAATGGCCTCTATATTCGCCGAACACGCAAGGCTCGCCATTATGCAAACCGAAAACGGTGACGCGGACACCCCGGCCGTAGTCGGGCCGGATCTCGATGCGCACAACCAGGTTGCGCTGCACCTCGACGTTATTCCACGTTCCGTAAAAATCGGTTGGCTCGCCATAAAGCGGATTGCGAGGCTGCGCTTGACCTGCAGCGCCGCTCAGCAACAGAAACACAAAGACGGCGATAACTCTCATAACTGCCCTCTACTCTTAAACGATTGTTACCGTCGGAGTATCGGTGCGAACGCGTAAATTTTTAGTATAGTTTGCGGCTCCTGCCGCCCTTCCGCGTTAGGATAGGTTAAGAAAGCTTTACCAGCCGTGGCTAATAAGGCTTTACCAGCCGCTCCAGATAGTCGAGTTCCACCGGCGGCCGCTCGGGCTCTCCGAGGCGCTTGCGCAGCTCGTCAAGGATTCTGCGGGCTTGCTGCACCGTAATTTCGTCGGGCACCTTCACGCTGTCCCCATTATCGAGTTGCCGCCCTTGCCTGCGCCCAAGCGGGTCCCGATTTGCCTGGCCGTTACCGTTGCCCTGGCCTGAGGCTTGTGCCATCCCTTCCGCCATCGAGCGGCTGCCTTGCCGCATGGCATCGAGCGCACGGCCCTCCTGGTCACCCGCCTCGCCGAGGTCGTTTTGCTCCAGCGAGCCGGCCGCTTCGCCCATCGCGGCTTCCGCGTCCTTGAGCTTTTGCTGGGCGTTATCGCCCTCCTTTCCTGGTTTCATGGCGGAAAGCAAATCTTGGAGCTGCTTCTGCAACTCCTCCTGCCGCTTCTTCAAGCCGGCCGCGGTTTTGCTGTCCGTGCCGCCCTGTTGCTGCTCGCGATCTCCGCCGCTCTGATTGCTATCGCTGCCCTGTTGAGCGCGGAAAGTCTTATCCAGAAGCTGCTGCTGCTGCCGCATGATGTCGGTCAAACGGTTAAGCTGCTTCAGCTTCTCGGCGTTTTCGCGCTGCGAGGCGCTGCTATTGGGCGAGCCGGCCTGCACCGACTCCAATATATCTCTCAGCTCGTTCAGCATTTGCGCAGCAGCCTCGGGCGAACCGGCTTTCGCAAGGCTTTCGATCCTGTTCAACATTCGCTCCAGATCCTGCGGCGAAACCGTCTTGGCATTGGGCGAAGTGGCAGCCTGGCTGCTCTTGCCGGATTGCTGCTGCTGGAGAAGGGCTTCCATATAGTGATTCAGGGCTTGCCGCAGCTCGGACATCAGCTTTTGTATTTCTTCTGGGGAGGCGCCCCGTTCAAGCGCGTCTTTCAACCGATCCTGCGCGGCGCGCAGCTCCCTTTCGGCGCTGGAGAGATTTCCATCCTCGATGCGGATCGCGGCATCCCAGAGCTGATCGGCGACGTTTTCAACGTCCTCGACCGAAAGCCGCCCTCTCAACCGCCAGTAGGCGGAGCGCAAATTCAGATAAACTTCTGTGGCAAGGCCTTCATCCGCGCCGCTGATCGCAAGGGCGTTGAGGTTGCTTGCGATCCGGAACGTGTCGCTTGGATTTTCGACAAGAGCCCGCCTCTGGCCGATGATGGCTTTCGCGAGCGCCTTGGTGAACTTGCGCTCGGGAAGGATCAAGCCGCGCGGGGCGCTAAGGCCCTCGTGGCCGGCTTCGTCCTTGGCAACCAGCGTCACCACCACCGGAAGGCCGGCCCATGGGTGAGCGGTAAGGTCGCGGTAGGTTTTAGCATCGCCAGCCCTCACAGGCGGCCTTGGCAACGAAAGCGGAAAGACAGGCGGTTTGCCAATCTGGGGGGAGGCCTGGTTCCCTCCGCTGCCGGCAGCAGGCGCAACAAAGCGTTCGATGCGGGCTTCGGCCGAAGTGACGCCGTAATCGTCTTCGACCTTATATTTCATCAGCATCACGCCGCGCGGGGAAACCTCGATGGGGCCTGAGAAGGCAATCTTGGGAGGCAGGTCCGGGACGGCGTTGAGAATCCAGGACCGATCCGCGCCGAAGCTGCGATGTACTGACAGCGTCGCGGACTTTTCGATCTTGGAGGTGTATTCCGCGTAATTCGCCACGGACTGGCCCGCAGGCTCAAGAGCTTGAGTCACGTCGCCATCTGCCAGCGCAACATGGTATTCGGCCGCATCCGTGCCGTTGATCTTTACGGTAAGCTGCGATCCTTGCGGCACGGCGATCGCCTCTTTGGACTTCGATGCCGCCTCAGGAAGCACGAAAGGTTCTTTCCGGGTGTAGGCTGGCGGCGAGATCCACGCATCGATGCGGAATCCCGCACCGGCAGGAACCTCGGGTACAATGAACGCCGCCCGCAACCGGCTGCCGAGATCGCCCCATGCCCAGCTTCCGGCGGCGACGAGCATCAGCACAAGCGCCGCTCTCAGTGCGAACGGATCGTATTTGTCGACGCGAGCATTGGGCGCTCCGGCCTTGAGCTTCTTGAGCGCTTGCGCGGCGTGCGCGCGATGCGCTTCCCAAAGGGCCAACATCTCCGGAGACGGATTTTCCTGAAGAAGCGTGTCGTTGAACGCTGTAAGCGGCCGATGCTCCAGTGCTGAGGCCTGCTCAAGCCGGGCGAAAGACGCTTCGCGCGGCGGCCGCCGCCAAAGAATGAGCGGCAAAAAGGAAAGGGCGAAGGCGGCGCCAAACGCACAGAGCAAGGCGAAATGGATGCGCGGCGGCAGAAGCGGCCATACCTCGAAAATGGATAAGAGAACAAATACACCGGCAATACCGGCGGGTAGCCAGACGCGCGGCCATAGCTTTTCGAATAGCAGCGTCAGTTTTGCCGCGCGCACCTTCCGCTCAAGCAAACGCTCTTCGGGCGTGAAGTCCGGTTTGGCCCCTGGCTGGGCGTCTTTAGGTTCTTCTATTTTCGTCATCATCTACGCATAATACCATACGAGATCGCGGCCCCAAATGCTTGATTCGCCGCAATGAAAGAGTCCACACTCACTCTGTCTCTCTCGCCGAGGCCAGAGAGTACGCTGCTGCAACCGTTGCCGGACTCCCTCTTCCCTTGGGGAGAGGGCCGGGGTGAGGGGGTCTTTGTTCCACTCGATGCCACATACTTTACACGGGCTGCCGCAGCTTGATCGCCGCCGCAAGCGTCCCCTCGTCCAGATAATCAAGCTCGCCACCAATAGGCACTCCGCGCGCAAGCCTCGTAATCCTCACTGGCAAGCCCTCAAGTTCGGCTGCAAGATAATGCGCGGTCGTTTGGCCCTCCACGGTGGCGTTCAACGCAAGGATGACTTCGCGGACCTCCGGAGCATGAGCGCGTTCCACGAGTTTCGAAATCGTAAGATCGTCCGGCCCGCGCCCATCCAGCGGCGACAGCGTTCCGCCAAGCACATGATAGCGCGAGCGCACAATGCCGGCGCGTTCGAGCGCCCAGAGGTCGGCTACCTCCTCCACCACGCAAATCAGCGACGCGTCTCGCGCCGGGTCTTGGCAAACGGCGCAAGGCTGCTGCGTGTCGATATTGCCGCATTCCTTGCAGATCGCGATCTTGGCTGCGGCGTTGGCCAGAGCGCGGGCGAGCGGCAAAAGCAATTGCTCCCGCTTCTTGATGAGATGCAGCGCGGCGCGGCGGGCGGAGCGCGGCCCAAGCCCGGGCAAGCGGCCGAGCAATGCGATCAGCTCTTCGATCTCGGCGCCGGAGGTCTTTCTCTGCGGGGCAGGCATGCGCCTTAGGTAACGAATGGAGTCTCAATGCGCAACTGCGCGATCCAGCGTTTGTCCGAAATTGCTACGCTGCAATTGCATTAAAATGAGAGGGGACGTCAACGGGGAGATTGGGAGCGAGGCCGCAATCGCCGAGCTTTTCGTATCTCTCGGCCAGTTCCATCATCTCGCGTTTCAGGCCGGCGTCTTCGATTTTCCCGGCGAAATAACGCGCTTCCTGAGCGCGCTTATCCCAGCCGGTATCGCCGTTCCTGACGGTTGGCAGTGAAAACGGTGGGCCGGCCTGCGGCTCATGGGATCGATTGAGAGGTGACCATCCGGCCGTCTGCAGATACGTTCTGCCAGTCACGATATGGCCGCATGTCTCAAGATGCTGTTCGCGAAACTTCATCAGCTCAAGCGTGGATCGCTCGACAAGCAATCGCGATTGGCGGCAGAGCGCGGCGGTCTTTATAAACGGCATCATTCATCACCTTCCCGAGGCGCAACCCCGGCGCTGGATACTTTATGCGAATGTGCCCACCCAAGTTATAACCCTAGCCTATGCCATACATTCCCACCCGGACGAATCGTTTCCTTCCTAAGAAGTGAAATAACCGTGAATATCCTATGCAAAACTTGCGAAGATCGTCAGCCGGCACTCTATTCAGCGTAGCTGGAACCGGCCTGACCAAATGGGCGGGCGGGCACAGACCTTGCCGGCGAAGCGATAGGCCCAAACGCAGAGCGTTCCGCCGCGGCACATTGCTACCTCGATAATTTCGCGGCTGAATGGCCGTGGCTCCGGGTCTTCCGGGCGGCAGCCCTCATAGGCATCGAGCGCATCCAAAAGCGATGAGCCGCTCAGCCGGAAAACCTCGCCGTAAACCTTTGCTGGGCAGTGCCGGTCGAAAACCGCGCCAGGGAAGCGTCCCAAACGATAGAGCGTGCCCGGTGCCGTAGCTTCGCCAATAAATTGTGCCCGCGCCTGCAAGAGCTTCGCGTATGGGCTTTTGCTGCCACGCATGAGCGTACCGTAGACGAAAAGATGGCGGGGCTCTGGGCGCGTCACGGCTTGACGATGATCTTCCCCTTGATTTGCCGCTTCTCCATCATGCCGATGGCTTCGGCAGTCTTCTCAAGCGGAAAGACATGATCGATATGCGGCCGGATTTCTCCCTTCGCGCACCACTCCACGAGCCTCGCCATCTGATCCTCGAACGCACCGGGATTGAGTTTCACATGGCGGCCCCAGAATACGCCGATGAGATCGCAGCCCTTCAGCATAATGAGGTTCAGCGGGATTTTGGGAATTTCCCCAGCAGCGAATCCGATCACGAGGTAACGGCCGCCCCATTCCAAGCCCCGAAGGGCGGGCTCGGCATAAGGGCCGCCAATACAATCGTAGATGACATCCGGGCCATTTCCGCCGTTGAGGCTGCGGACGGCCGCCTTGATATCGATGGCTGTGAGATTGAGGAGCCCGGTTGCGCCGCGCTCCGCGCAAACCTTCAGCTTCTCATCCGAAGTACCCGCGGCGATTACATTCGCGCCGAGCTTCACCGCAACCTCAACGGCGGCGAGGCCAGCCCCGCCCGTCGCGCCAAGGATCAGCACCGTCTCGCCAGCCTTGAGGCGGCCGCGGTCTTCGAGCCCGTGCAGCGCTGTCCCATAAGCAATAGGAATGGCGGCGGCGGCTTCATCCGTAATAGCTTCGGGCAGGGGGATCACGGAGCTGATAGGGACAAGCACTTCTTCCCGGCAGCCATTATAGCCCGTATAGGCGAGCACGCGCTGGCCCACGCTTATGCCGGCCGCGCCAGGCCCGATGCGCGCAACCCTGCCCGCCACTTCGCCGCCGGGTGAGAAGGGCAGCTCCGGCCTGTTTTGATATTTCCCGTGCAGCATGAGCGTGTCGAAGAAATTGAGCGAAACGGCCGACACGCCGATCACCGCCTCCCCCTCGCCAGGAACAGGGGCGGGCAAATCGCTTATCTCAAGCGCGTCCGGTCCATCGAGAGACTTGCACAGAACTGCTTTCATCGCCTACCTCAGTAAAGACACGCTGGTGTCTTCCCGTGCGCAGCGCAGCGCGAAGCTGTGCGTTGCGCACGGGATCGTTGACAACGCTTACGTTAGTTAAGATCCCGTGTCTGCGCAGCGTCATTTCATGCCGCAGCGCGCACGGGATGACACACACTTTACGCGAAAAGGCGCTTGGATGCGCGGGTACTTTGCCATAGGAGCCGAACGGATATCGAAGCCCATGAATTTGGGCAACCTATTGCGCTCCGCCCATGCCTTTGGCGCGAAGTTCTTTTTCACCATCGGTGCGCATCCGAAAGCTTTCGAGGCAAGGTCCGACACCTCGAAGGCTTGCTTTCACTTGCCCGTCTATCATTGGGCAACGGCAGCGGATATGGTGCTCCCGCTTAGGTGCAAGCTGGTCGGGATTGAGCTGATCGAGGGCGCAACCGACTTGCCGGCTTTCCGCCACCCGCTTCACGCCGCGTATGTGCTCGGACCCGAGCTTGGCGTTCTTTCCGATGAGCTTCTTTCGCGCTGCGACCATGTTATCAAAATTCCGACGGCTTTTTGCATCAACGTCGCCATGGCTGGGGCAATCGTGATGTATGACCGCGTGCGCAGCCTCGGATCGTTTCCAGACCGCATGGCGCCCGGCATAGCGAAAACCGGCAAACAATCTGGGGGCAGGTGAATGGCACGGTTTCGCTTGACCGCCGCCTCCGCCATTGGCAATTGCTTGGCTTCCGCAAAACGGGAATTTCAGATGCAGGCTCGTCTGCTCCTTTCGGCAATGTTGATACCAAGTCTGGCGTCTCTTGCCGCCGCCCAAAGCTTTCAGACCCAACAGGAGCCGGTGCAGCCGCCCAAGCCAGCTGCTGCCGCCCCGAAACCCAAGGCCGGCAAAAAGCCCGGTCCCGCTTTCGTGGCAGTCCCTGCTACCCCCAAAGCCCGCCTTCTCGAGAAGATCGGGGACTGGTCGGTGTTCATCTATGAGGATGCGGGCAGCCGAGTTTGCTTCGCAGCCGCCGCGCCCACGGAGATGCAGCCCAAGACGGCGAAGCGCACGCCCGTCGTGTTTTATGTGACGGATTGGCCAAAAGACGGCGTCCGCAATGAGATAAGCGTCAAGCTCGGCTACTCGATTAAAGCAAAGTCGGCAGCAGCGGTTACGGCGGGCAGCCAGCACTTTGCGCTCCCGGGCGACGAAGACAAAGCCTACGCCAAAGACGTGAGCGAGGAGCAGAAGCTCTTGGCCGCGATGGCCGGCGGCGGGATGATGGTTGTGAAGGCCACCTCCGCCAAAGGCACGGCAACCACCGATCAATATTCTTTAGAGGGCGCGTCCGCTGCCGTGCGGAAGCTGAAGGAAGCCTGCCCGTAACACCCCGGCCGTTGCTGTGACTTGCCGGGGCCGTTTTGGGACCGTTCCGAGCGGCTCTGCCTTTATATTCGCAGTTGTGGCGGCCCAATCATTGGTGACGCCACCCGGCAGGAGCTTCTAATGGCCGAAGCGTCACTAACATTGATAGGCGGACCGACGGTGCTTATCGAGCTTGGCTTATTGCGATTTCTCACCGACCCTACCTTCGACGAACCAGGCGATTACCAGCTTCCCTATGTGACCTTGAAGAAAACCAGAGGGCCCGCTCTGCCACCGGCCGGAATCGGCAGCATCGATGCGGTTAACGCCGGGTATTCAGGTTGAATTCTCACTCTAAGGGGCGCTTTACCTGAAATTCCGAGCGGGAGGCGGGATGCCTAACCATTAAGCCTCGCTTAAGAGTAGTTACTTTTTATTAATACGATCAACTTTACACTTGGGTTGGGAGGCAATGGACATGGATCGTCATCGGGATTCGGGGTGTTGACGCAACCAGCAAGTGAGTCTCAAGCCAATAGGTCTCGATATGCGAAAAACGTATGTAGCTATCTGCGCATCGGCCGCCCTCGGTCTCTGCCTTGTGGGTTCGAACGGCGCCTCAGCTTTTCCGGCCGCAGACAGCGCCGGCAAGGCCTTCACTCAAACCGTAACAGGCAAAAACGCCGTCACCTCGGTTAGATTTGGTCACGGTTTTGGTGGCCGCGGCTTTGGTGGCCGCGGCATAGGCTTTGGACGCGGTTTCGGCGCCCGCGGCATAGGCTTCGGACGCGGTATAGGCTGGCGTGGCCGCCGTGGCTTTTATGGCGGTGGTCTCGGCTTAGGCTATGGTGGCTATGGTGGATGGGGCGGCGGCTGGGGATGGCCTCTTGGCCTCGGCCTCGGACTCGGCGTAGCCGCTACGGACTGGGGCTGGGGTGGGTATCCCTATGGTTTTGGCTATGGCATTGGTTACCCGGCTTATTATGGCGGCGCAGGCTGCGGCGGCTGGGGCTGGTGATAAGTCCGATGAAGCTCTGGCGGCCGAAGAAGGCCGCTGGAAGCACAGTAAGGGGCCCGGAAAAGCCGGGCCCTTTTTTATGCCGCTGTGGCAGCCGGCTTTCCGGTTTGAGGGGAACCCTCAAAGCTTGATCGTGCCTTCCGATATGCGATTGAACAGAGCGGCGTCCAGCGTAACGTAGCGTTGCGTTTCGGTATCGCGAAGGAAAAGCCGATCGGCGATGAGCCTTGGGTCGAAGCCTTCGCAGACAAGATCGGCCTTCTTGTGCTTGAACGTAGATGTGACGCCGATCTCTGCGGCAAGCCTCAAAAACATCGGGCGCGCATAAGAGGGCAGGCGGCTTTGCAGGTAAGGTCCCAGGCCTTCCACATCGAAGCTGCCGCCCGGGACGATAACCGCCATCCCTGCGCGCCCTTCGGAACCCGGAACCGCGACGCCGTAAACGGTTACGTCTAGAACGCCTGGCGAGCCCGCGAGGCAATCGCGCACTTCGGAGGTGGAAACGTTCTCGCCCTTCCAGCGAAACGTATCGCCAATCCGGTCCATAAAATAGAAGTAGCCCTTTTTGTCCTTCAGCATGAGATCCCCGGTCCTGAACCAGGCATCGCCCGCCTGGAAAGCACCGCGCACGACTTTCTTCTCGGTATCCGCTTCCGTAGTGTAGCCTTCAAATCTTGCCGCGGCACTTTCCGAAATGCGGCCGAGAGCTTCGCCCGCGTCGCCGGCTTCGCAGGGTATGCAGAAATCGTCCGGGCCGCGCAAAATCGCGCCGGTTTCCACGCCGTATTTCACAAGCTTGATCTGAGAGCTTTGCGGGAGAAAGGAAGGAACGCGGCCGATGGAGCCTGGAACGCCATCAACGTTATGAAGCGAGAAGGTGCCTTCCGTCGCGGCGTAGAATTCGAGGATGTTGGGGATGTTGAAACGGTCTTGGAACTCCCGCCAGACGGTGGCGCTCATTCCGTTGCCGCAGCAAAGCCGCAGGCGATGCTGTGTTTCGTGAGGGCTTGGCGGGTTGCTGACGAGGTAGCGGCAGAGCTCGCCGATATATTGGAAGATCGTGCACTCGCTTCCGGCAACATCCTCCCAGAAGCTCCGTGCAGAAAACTTCTCGCGGATAACGACGGACCCGCCGCCCGCCAGAAGCGCCCCAGGCACCGCGACGCCACCGATGCTGTGGTACATCGGCAAGCAATTGTATAAGCGGTCCTCGGGCGTTATGCCCATAAGCCCTGAGAACCAGTGCGTCCAGGACATGATGCGGTAGTGGCTGACCTTTGCCGCCTTTGGCAGGCCCGTTGTCCCGGACGTATAGATGTAGAGTGCCGGATCGTTCAAGGTCGCGCTGCCGCGCGAGGCGGGATCGAGCGGCGTTCCCGGCAGATTTGCCACGGCGCGATCGACGTCATCAGCCTCCCCGGCCAGAGGCGATCCATGCGCCCAGATTCGCGGCTGGCACTGAAGGCAGGCACTTGCATCGGCCAGCGCGGCAAAGTGGCTGGGCGACGCGATAATGGCCTTGGGCCGGGCGGCGTCGATGCAATGCGCGAGCGAGGCTCCCTCAAGGTTCGTGTTGATGAGCGCGGCGATGCAGCCGATGCCCGACAAACCCAGCCAGATCGGCATATATTCCTGGCAGTTGGGCATCAGGAGGCCGATGCAATCGCCTTTCTCGAAGCCCTGCTCCAATCCCCACCGGGCGTAACGGTTTGCCAGCGCCGCAGCGGCCCGGTAGCTCAAATCGCCTTTGTGCGAAAGGAAGGCGGGGGTATCGCCGAAGCGCTCTGCCAACTCGTCCATTATCGCGGAGAAGGTGCGATTTGGCGCTTTTGCGATGGGCGCGGTTGCCTGAAGCGCCCGTACCCAAGCGCTTGCTGCAGGCTTAGAAGTGTTTTCGCGGCCTGGCGCGAGGGGGCCGGTCCCAGAGGCCGCTGCCAGTCTTTCATGCATCGTTGTCTTTGCCCCCGAGGCGTTAGGCTTTATTGGCGATCAGATTGCGGACTGTGGTAATGTCCTGGACGAATTTCTCCCGGGATAGGAAGAAAAGCGCCGATAAATAGGTCGCTGCGCCGAGCAAAATGCTGAGCGGCAGTCCGGCAGACGCGCTGATCCCGTCGAAAAGGACCATCCGCGCGACGATGATGGTACTCGCCATCGCGGCGCTCGCGGCGAGCGGCACGAAAGCGGCTTCGAGGACGCTGTGAACGGAAATCCGGCAGATGCGAAGCACCATGCGCATGTAGAAGAAGCCGGAGATAGCGGCGGCGGCCGAAATCCCGCAGGCGACACCCTGAGGACCCCAATGGAGACCGGCGATAATCCCGGTTACAGCTGCCGCTGTCCGCATTATGGTGGTCCAGAACTCAACGCCTGAACGGCCAGCCCCGAGCATCACCGCCCCATTCAGGATGAAGACGGTATTGATGATGCCGAGCGGGGCGAGCAGTCCTATCAGGCTCGCTGTCTCCCTCCAGCTCTCCCCGAAGAAGAGCGCAATCAGCAAATCCGCGGTAACGGCGAGCCCGGCCAAGGCGGGGGCGGCGATCAGCAGCATCGGGCGAAGTGCGCCGGCATAGATTTTTTCGATCGGAATGCCGTTGTGATGGGCGGCGGACACGGCCGGCATGAGCGAATAATGCGCCGCGCCCAAGACCATGCTTGGGATGTTTACGATTTGATAGGCGATTGCATAAAGCCCGAGCGTCGCTGTGCCGAGGATAGTGCCGATCAGAACATTGTCGAGGTTCGCCCCCACGAAAGATGCCACGCTCGAACCCACGATCGCTGAGCCGAAATGCAGCGAGGTTCTGATCGCAGAGCTATCGAAAGCGAGAATGGGATAAAAGCGCGCCGCGGTGATCACGGACATAACTTTGACGGCCCAGAAGACCCACTGCTGAGCTACGAGAGCCCAAGGCCCCCACCCGCTCAGGGCGCCGAAGATCGCAACGCAAACGCCGGCGCTGGCTGAAAGCGTATCGATCAGCGCAACCGTTTTGAAACGGCCGCTTCGCTGAAGGCGGGCCGATGGAACAACGCCGATGGCGGCAACAAGGAAAATTGGCGCGAAACCTAAGAGGATCGGCGAGATTTCCGGCTGGCCTAAAAGCCGTCCAAGCGAGTGAGCTCCAGCAGCAAGAACGATGGCAAGCGTCGAGGCGATTGACAAGATCGTCCAGAAGACGCTGGATTCTTGACGCTGCGAAGGGTCTTGCGCCCGCACAAGCGTGGCCCCAAGCCCCAGATCGCCAAACAGCAAGAGGAAGTAAAAGAAAGGGCTCGCGAGCGCGACCACGCCGTAAGAGCCAGGTCCGAGAAAGCGTGCGACAAGAGGGATTGCCAGCAATTGGAGAAGGAAGCGCACGGCGTTGCCGGCGGCCATCGCGGCGGTACCCAAGATCATATTTCGCTGTGACACCGCTTCGCCCCTTCACGATCCCCACTGAGAGACGCGCAGCCGGACCGGGCCCAGACCAAGGGCGTTACCGGATCTGTGCATCCCGCAGCTGAACTTGATAGTCGCACCCGTATGTTGATGGATAAACTCAGGAAGAGCGATGTGACTGTTGTGGCCGGACAATCAAGCCAAAGGTTTGCGCGCGTCCAACGGAATCTCAGTCGCTTGCTTCAGGCCTGCCGATAGGTTTCTCAGCGATTGAATAGGAGAGGGCTGGAAGATTTCTAATGAGGAGGGCGTTCGCATCGGAAAGAAGCGCGCGCAGCGTAGTCCTCGCCTGAGGCTCTACATATTTGGCGACAAGCCAAGCCAAGCCCATGACCAGACCAATGGGCAGAACCGGCAATATGAGGGACGGTATAAAAGGAGCCCAGTGATTTAGTCGTATACTCAGAGCAACGACGAGGTTTTCATGCAAAAGATAAAGGGGATAGCTGATAAAGCCGGCGAAGACCAGCATAGGGCTCGCCAATATCCTGCGCACTTGGCTGCTCATCACAGCAGAAGCAAATAGCGTTCCAAAAAGCAGGGCCGCTACCTTCAAATCCAAGTGCGTGCCTTTGAAGAATACCGTCGAAAGCAGGGTCGCGGCCATTGCATAGTAGGCCCAATTGCGATTGTTGCTCTTGAAGTAGAGATAAAAACAAGCGCCCGCGGCGAACCAACCAAAGTTTTCCGCACTGAACGCATTCAATAAATATTGGGCGTTGCCAGCTTCCAAGAAACTTGGGTCCTTCGTGAGAAAGATTATGATCGTGGTCAGCGAGTGCGCTAGGAACAGCGACGTCAATACAATGATGCCGCCCGCCGCGCCGATAATGAAGTAGCAGGCTCCGAATATCACATAAAACTTCATCTCGACGAAAAGAGTCCAGAACGAGCCTTCCACAATACCCTGATTGGGGCCGAGTATGAACTCCCATACGTCCTGCTGCAAAAACGTCAATCCCGGGAGGAAGTCGCGCAAGACAACGGCTCCAAAGGGTCTCTCTGGAAGCAACGGAGCCGTAATATATATCAATATTGAGCAAAATAGCATAGCTGGAAAAAGCCGTATCCATCGCTTGAACATGAACGACTTGAACGATTCACATTTTTCCAGAGTCATCAAGATAACAAATCCGGAAATCATGAAAAACAACTCAACGCCATAGCCGCCGTAGAAAAAGAGAGGGAAATTCCCATAGTCGGCGGCCGACGGCACCAGGTTCGGCCAATGCGAGTAGCTATGGTATAAGACGACGCCAAGGATTGCGATACCGCGTAAACCGTCCAAAAATCTAAGGCGGCCTGCTGCGCCTGTATTGTTCCGGTTCGAACTTGCGGCTTTTGAAACAGCGTCAGAATTCTTCATGGAGGCAATCTTACCCTGTTAATGTAGAGGGCGCGTCGATCCGTCCCTGTCAGATGTACGCCGTGCGCGTCTGATAAAGAAGCGAAAGCCTTACCATTGGTTAACGGGGACGGATGGCTTTTAGACATGGTTTCAAGCGGTTAGGCCAATGATGTCGAGATAGCCGAATCATTCGGCGAAGCTCCACCTGCCTGCCGGCGCTAATGGTTTTCCGGGCTCCCTGACCCGGGCGAGTCCCACATGCATGCACCGCCTGGCCCAAGCCGCTCTTCTATCGCCAAATCAGGCCGCTTTATCCTTGTACGCTCCCCTTAAGCCCTTAAATTTCCTTATTAACTTTGCCTCCAATTTAAGGTTGCACTTAACGTCACCCAGACCATAGTAACTGACAGCGAACCCAATGAAAATTATCTGTCTGGGTCTTGTTTTATGGTGGGGCTATGTCTGAGTTCCTAAGAGGTCCCGCTTCTCTGCATCAGAACGGTGCGGGAACGAAGCTATCAACCAGTGTTGGCGCAAAAACCAATTGGCCATCGAGGAAGATGCTATTCGATCTACTCTCTATTTATGATCTTATGGCGATCGTGGCCAGCGCCTGGCTGTCCTACTACTTCTATCTGGTGCTTTTCTTGCAGACTTCTGTGGATCCTTTGAGCTACCTGCTCATCGTCATCGTAACAGCGATACTGTTCCACACGATCGCCCGCCAAAGCGGATTGTACGAGTTGCCGTCGGACTTCAACGTCGCTTCTCAGCTTTCGTCGCTGATATATGTCTGTGCGGCGACGATCGCATCGGCATTCGTCATGCTGTTTTTCTTCAAGATCCAAACGGAATTTTCAAGAGTATGGGTACTTCTATGGGTGACGCTGTTACTCATATTCCTAACAATTGGCCGTGCCATAGCTGCGCGCTATGCCGAAGTACTTGTGCGAAATGGGGCGTTGCGGCGCAAGATCGCCCTGGTGGGTTACGGTGAGCGTTTCCAGGCCGCGAAGAGAGCGCTGCAGCAGGATATGCGTCACTTCTGTGTCGCCAGCGCTTTGGATTTATCTGAGCTGGATGCCTGCTCATCCGAACGCGCCGCTAAAGCAGACGATATGGCGTTCTTCATAAAGGACGCTCAGGAAAAGCACGTTGACGAAGTCATCATCGCACTCCCTTCTTCTATGGGCGTGAATTTAGAAAAGATTGTGCAACAGGTTCAGATGTTACCGGTCGATGTGCAGGTGCTTCCCGATTTTGGCGGGGCCAATATTTCGGTGAGGCACGTCCAGCATGTCGCCAATCTGCCTCTCATCACCACGGTCTCCAGGCCAATCTCCGAATGGGGCGAGTTCCTGAAAATTGTAGAGGATTATGTTATCGGCGTACTATGCTTAATTCTTTTTTCGCCTGCTATGGCAATTATTGCCCTAGCCATCAAACTCGATAGCGAAGGCCCCGTCCTTTTCCGGCAAAGGCGGCACGGTTACAATCATCAGGTGATCGAAGTCCTGAAATTCCGTACCATGACAGTGCTTGAAAACGGCGACACCATCAAGCAGGCAACGAAGAACGATAAGCGCGTCACTCGCGTCGGCGCCTTCCTCCGGCGGACGAGCCTCGACGAAGTGCCCCAATTCTGGAATGTCATTCGAGGCGAGATGTCGATCGTTGGTCCGCGGCCTCATGCTCTTGCTCACAACACATATTACGGTGATCTGATTGAGAATTACGCAAACCGGCACCGTGTTAAGCCCGGAATCACCGGGTGGGCCCAGGTTAACGGTTTCCGCGGAGAAACAAGCGATCCCGACATGATGGCGAAACGTGTCAGCTACGACTTGGAATATATCGAGAATTGGTCGATTTGGCTCGACCTGAAAACCATTATTATGACGCCGCTCTTCGGACTGCTTCGCCGCAGCGCCTATTGAAGCGGTGCCGCTCGCGACTCTCGGCTTCGGGCGATAGTTGGGGGCTGATTCCAGCCGCCCACTCGAACAGCATATCCACGGCGAAATTTCTTCGCTTGCCGCCATCGGCACCCTTTGCTAAAATCATCTAAAATTAATATCTGCATCATGCGTATTGCTGATCAAGCAATGCGGCGAGATGGACAGAATCCGGGAGGGGAGAGCCGTGTCCGCGATAGGCTCGCGCAAGCTTAGCGAAGTTTAAAGCAATCGAGGCTTTCGTGACCTCAGACCCCACGAAGGTTTAATCTTCTAGTAGTAAGCGTTCCGATCAGCGGGAGCCGGCAACGGTTTCAGGCAAATGTACACTTATAGAGGTTCGGATGCCATGACCTATCGCGGAGAGCAGCCTTATCGCAGCAGCGCAGCTCCGGCCCGCGACGATCTGGAGGAGCGGTTTCTCCTACGCCTCAATGACGGCAGAGCCCATCCCATATTCGCGCCGCTCGCGTGGGTCGCATGCCTCTTGTTTGGGGCGGCCTTCTGGTTAACAGTTGCTCGATGGCTTTTTTGAGCCGGCAAAAAAGCAAACGCGGGAATGTTACTTCCATTCTCGCCGAATTCTCCTCGCGCTCTACATAATAGGAGTTCGCATATTCCGAGTAATGCCGGTAATGCGATCCAGGTCCCTCATAAAGCCGAAGCTCGTTCATATTGACCTTGTTGAGAATAACACCGAGACATTTATCATAAATCGGAAGATTGTTTGCCAAGATGTTGCGGACAATCTTCCTGCCGGTTCTGCGCCACTCCACAATAAAGACGAAAGCATGGATATGTGGGGCAACAGCGCGTGTATCGACCACGGGGCCGAGGGGCGGCAAATCAACCACGATATACTCGAAGTGTTTTTGCGCCTCGGCCAGGAGATACTTCATACCGCTGGATGCGAGAAATTCAGAAGTATGAGTCATTCGCGGCGGTATTACGCAAGGAAGGATTGAGAGCCCCGAGCTTTGCTCGATCATAAGGAGGTTCTCAAGAGGCTCCTTATAGATCACCGCTTCCACCAGTCCCTGGGTGGCGTTTGGCGCAACCTGCCGGGTAAGCTTCGCCAGGCGAAGATCAGCGTCGATAAGAAGAGTCTTTTTTCCGAGCTGCGCCAGCAGGGAAGCAAGATTTTTCGAAAAGACCGATTTTCCCTCACCCGGCAACACGGAGACCGAACCGATAATTTTGGAACTGTTGTCCGCCAGCTTCACGTCAGCCGCGAGCTTAGTGGCGAGGACCGTCTCCGCAAAGCTAGAGCCCGGCCTCAGCAAGGCATAGGCGAAGATACCAAAATTGGCTGGAACGCATCTTGGATTTGGGCGCAAATTGCCGGAGGCGTCCTCGCCTGCATCCTCGGACGGAACCCCCGACGAACTATCGCCCGGCGTCGCTGCCGAGCCCATCCTTGCGACTTTAGGCAAAATCCCCAGACACTCAAGCCCGAGCTGCGACCGGACTTGCTCCTCGCTTTGAAAACCCTTTTCACGGGCTTCGCGGAAAAATCCGATTGCCGCGCCCGCAGCCGCTCCGAGAAACCCGAACAGAACAAAAATGGCGAGCTTCTTGGGGTGGCTGGGGCCGCCCGGCGGCGTTGCGTTCGTGATAATGCGCGCTTCGATAATTGGAAAAGACTGCTCCTGCAAGGCTTCGTTGTAGCGCTGCAAATAAGTTTGGTACAGACTCCGGAAGGTTTCACCCTCCCGCTCCAGCTCGCGGAGCGTGACGAGAGTTTTGTTTTCTTTGGCGTTCAGCGCGACGATTTTCTGCAAATCGGTATTGAGCGATTTTTCCCGTGTCTCCGCGATTTCGAGTTCGCTCCGATACCCCTGAGCAAGGCGCTCCATTTCCTCGAACATCATTTTTTCGTATTGGGTCATTTCGGCCCGTAGGCCCGTCGCAGCCTGATGAGCTTCGCCGAGTTTCGCTACGATTTCTGCATAGCGCTTGGATACGTCGAGATACTTGGTGCGGAGCTGTTCAATAACGGCGTTTCCTATCGCTTCCGACACAACCGCATCGGTTTGATGCCCTTTTATGATGGCATCGATGCGCCTGTAGCGAGCCTCCGCACGCTCGAAATCGGCCCGGGCTGTTATCAGCTGCGTATTGATTTCCGAAAGCTGCTGCTCGTTTACGAGCTTGCCGCCCGATAGGATCAGGCTGTGCTCCTCGCGAAACTTCTGAATCGCAAGATCGGAGCTCAGCGCTTTAGCTTTCAACTCGGACATGCGCTCCTCAAGCCATCGGCTTGCGAGCCTCGTTGCCTCGTATTTTGCGTCGAGCTGATCGGCAAGATAGGCTTCCGCGTAGGCGTTCGCGAAACGGGCCGATGTCTCCGGATCCGGCGAGGTGTAGGTGATCTCCAGCACCATGGTTCTTGCTACGCGGCGGACATCCATTCCGCCCCTCAGCGCCTCTGCCGCCCGGTGCAGCCGCGCCGCATCGCTATCGGGACGCCGGGAGCCGGGTGCTTCCTTTGCCACAGCGCCAAACTCGGCCAGATAATCCATAAGCCGCCGCCGCAACCGCAGGAAGCGTCCTTCCGAAGGAGCAGGGATATCTCCGAATTCCGGTTGTTTTAAGAGATCGAGGCTGCGAGCAACCCATGCTGAAATCTTTTCCGCGCGGATGAGCTCGACTTGGCTGTCCACGAGCGATGTGGCCATGTCCACATTCGCATTGCTCAGGTCGTAAGCATTCTCAACCGCCCGGATGCGGCGGTTATCGATCAAGACGTAAGCCTCCGCGGTATAAAGGGGCTGTAGCTTCACAAGATAGGCCAGACCAAACAGCATCGCGATGACAACCATGGCAGCGAATATGGGCGCTTGGCGTCGCGCGGCGGCCAGTAAACGCTGGATATCGATAAGGCCGCCAGGAATCTGCTCCGGGTCCTGAGGCTGAGCGTAATGAGCGCTGACGTGATCTGGCAATTGAAGCATTACTGCTCCCATAAAAAAACAAGCTTCCGCACAAGTAATAGGTAGCGGCGGAAGCTATAAAATCGTGTTAAAATAGACAAGCTTCCGGTCGCTATTTTGGAAGCCTACCGGATGCTTGCTGGCGTAAACCTGCGGGAAAAGATAGAAGGCGCCGGCCCTAAAGGCCAGGAGCGCTCCCGTGTCCGAGGTATGTGGCGCCATGCCGCGCCGCGGCCGCACTCTCCGGGATGTTGCCGGCGACTGTCGCGACTGAATTTGCGTAGTTCAGGAACTTCATGACCTCCACGCTCTCAGCATTGGAGACGTACAAGACGTCCCGGTGACGCATGGGAAACTGCTGAGCGTAGAAATAGCTGGAGGGGTCTCTAAAGTTGGCACGGTAGACCGTCGGTATGACGGTTTGCGCAGGCGGGAACTTGGACAAATCCACCCCAATCTTCGCAAGAATATCTCTGGTCTCCATACGGTAAACGAAAACCTGACCGGGATTGGCTTGATTGTCCAGGAGCCCGCCTGCTTTTGCGACGCCCTCTGCAAGAGAGACGCGCTCTTGATCGAAGGAAAACTGTCCGGAGAGCCCTGTAAGTGCCGAAGATGCCCCGATACCGGCAGCGACGCCGACCGCTCCAAACGCGACAAACCTCCGCGGTTCCCTGTAAACATAAATCGTGTCACCCGGGGCGGCGTAGATGTTCTCTTCAGGATGCAGAACCAAGGAATTGAAAAACAATGTCGCTTTCCGCCCCCTGCGCTGCAGCGTAACGTATGTCTCGTAGCCAGGATATTTGGGACCCCCGGCCAACGCGATCGCGTCGAGCAACCTCTCGCCATTCTGAGTGAGGTTGATCTTCTTGGGCGTGTTCACCTCGCCAATGACAGAAACGGTGGAAGCAACCTGCTCGGCAAGCGAGGCCACGACCTTCGGCTCGATGGCCCTGTTTTGCAGACGCTGCTCGATCGCATGCTCAATTTGAGGCAAGGACCGTCCCGCGACTTTCATGTCGCCAGCGTAAGGCACGGATAGCATGCCGTCATGGTCCACGGTCTGTGGAGGCAACGTCACATAGTTCCCCGGACGCACACCGGCGTCCGCTGGGATGAACAGGCCTCCGCTTTTCGACTCGAAAACCGTGAGCTGAAGTACATCGCCGGGACCGACCAGGACTTCCGGCGCGGGGCCGCGGCCTTTTCCGAATGTTCTAAAAAATGAGTCGGCGTCGATATCGTAGGTGGCGCGAACGACGGATTGGTTCAGATCGACGAGCGCATATTCGAATGCAACGGCGTCCGGAGAATTGACGGACGATGTTGCTGCCCCGGCCAAAATGTCGCTATGGTGAGGCCCGGAAACCGGTAGTTCCGAGCAAGCAGACAATATTGAGCAAAGCCCTAAGGCTCCCCACAGCAGTTCCCGTTTCATATTGTGCCCAAATCTCGTGCCACATGGAGACGCACACTAACGAAACGCAAAACAGCCCCGTAAAACTCAATGCTCCGATTCGCTACACCCGAAAAGTTAATGCGCTCTTTCGCCTGCCCCGGATCCGGATATTTCTACAACCTGTGGCGCTTTTGCCGGGCGAGCTAGGTGCATTAACCAAGGCAATACCAATCGAATAGCAGCTGGCCTTAGCGATGGAATGCGCCGGCCTGCTCCGCTATACCCTTCTTGTTTATGCGGATTCTTGGCAAGGAACCGCGCAGCTATTGAGAGGACCAGGTGCTGCAAACTATCAGAACCGCAGCTCGGATCAGGTCGGCGCGGGCATTTCCCGCCAAGCCGCGGCGGATATCGCTTTCCGCGCCCATGGCAACCATCACCTTCGATGACTTTGCGCGCAATGCATGGACAACCGGGGGCGAGATCGTTGAAGCGAGCGGCGGGCGCGCCACCTACTACGTCTCGGGAAGCTTCTGCGGCCAGACGGTGGATGGATTGGAATATTACTCCGAGCGCGATCTCGATCAGATTCATGCCCGCGGCCACGAGATAGCCTGCCACACTTTCGGTCACGCAGCACTTCCAAGTTTATCGCGAAATGCGATCTGCGCCGATCTCGAAAAAAACGCGGCATTCATTCGAAGTGCAACGGGTCAGGCGGACGTTAGGTCCTTCGCGTACCCATACGGTTCCGCGAGCATAAGAACCAAGCTCCTATTGCAGTCGCAGTTTCCCGCCTGCCGCGGGATCGAGCCCGGCATTAACGCCGGCTTGAGCGACTTTTCTCAGTTGCACGCAGTATGCCTTCAGCCTCATCATCTAAGGGATTTTCCTATTGAACGCCTTGCCGAGGAGGTTTCCTCCCTCAAAGGCTGGCTTATTCTTATAGGGCACGATGTCTCTTCCAAGCCCACGCCCTATGGCTGCACTCCCGAAGTCTTGAAAGAGGCGGTTGAGACTGTTCAGCGCGCAGGGATTGAGCTGCTCACAGTTGGAGAAGCACTGAACAGGCTCAAAATTTAAGCGAAGTGAGCGGTCTCGCTGCGGGCGAAAGCGGGGCCGAAGCGTAATGGCTTCCGCCAATGCCCTTAAATTGCGGCGTGAGCATCCGGTACGGCGGGGCGCTCTCTCTGAGATCGCGCTGCCGCGGCTTCCTTGTAAAGGGCATCCCAGAATGGCTGGGCGTCCGCCGCACTGAACTTCTCGACCGCGGTCTTCCTGGCGCCTAAGCGCAAACGCGCGAGCCCGCCCGGCTCATTCATAATGGACACCAACGCAACGAGCGCTTCTTCGGCTAGCCTGTCGATCTCTTGAGCATATAAGAGCTTATAGCGATCATCTCCGCGATTACGGCAAGGTGGCATCCACTCGCCTAAAGCATTCGTAGGCAAATCCAAAAGAATGCCATTCTCGTTTTGGTAAATGAACTCGGGCAGCGCTCCTTGCCGCGTCGCGATCACCGGCGTGAAATTCATCATCGCCTCGATCGCGCTATAGCCGAATGTGTCGCTGAACGTGGCGAGAAGGGAAAAGTGCGATTGGCGCAATAGTTCCAAGACACGCATATTTGGCAGCGCGGGATAGTAGCGGACGTTGGGCAAGTTCAGGAGCTTCAGGTACGGCTCGAAGAAGCCAGCGTCCAGCGGGTCCGTCCAGACGCCAGGGCCTACTTGAAGGTCCGAAACAATGTTCACGACAATGGGGATATGACGGGCACGCGCCAGCGCAGCCATTTTGACGGCGACGCAACCGCCCTTGCGCGCGAAGTGACTGCCAACAAAGGTGATCTCCAGCGCATCTTCCGGTTTGCCCGCCATCGCATCGTGCGCTGCCGGAACCGGAAGGTTTGGATATCGCGTGATGAGCTTTTGCGACAGCGCCGGGAAAAGGCGGCTTCCTTCATGCGCGGCGTTGAAAATCTTACTGGCATGGCCGGATATGCATACGATTTTCCGGCAGCGATCGCTGGCGAGGATGCCCGATAGCCAGCGGTAGTAGGAACTTCCTTCAAGACCGAAAGCGCGGGGCAGATGCGACTCGAAACCAATAATAAACGGAGTCGGCCCAAGCGGGATTCTGTTAAAGGCATGAACCAGATCGTACTTTTTCAGGAGAAACGGATTGAATATCGTTACGCCTTCAATCTTCGGTGAGAGCTTATTGAACGGAATAAACCCCTTTACATCGATAGAGTGCATCGAAGTGCGCGGGCTATTAAATCTCCACGGATATCGTACCGGGGCCAAAATTTTCAGAGGTCTGAAGCGGTTCATGGCCTGACCTAATCGTGATTTGAGGTGTATACGGTTTTTCAGGGTGAATAGGCCAACGCGCCGATAAATCAACTGCATGCGCGATTAATGGTTAAGTAGCAAACCATTATGCGGTTACAACCGGTGCAAAACATCGCTTGCTTAGCATCGTGCGGGCGCCCGACACATCCAGAAACGTGTCGGCAATCCGCTCGGCGGGGCCCCCCAAAGTCATGCGGGGAAGGCAGTGCAAATGGTGGCGATGCTCTCGATAGATATTGCCGTACCGTGTCGTTACCGCGCTCTTGAATCCAGCCCGCGCGGCCAGCAGGAATTCGCGGTGCCCGCACGAAAAAGGGCTACCAAAAGGATAGGCGAAGTGCGCGATCGGCTTGCCGATCTGCGCCGAAAGCCGGTCGCGCCCCATACTGATTTCACAAAAGGCTTCGTCTTCGGATAGCTTCGCCAAAACAGGATGACTAATGGTGTGCCCGCCTATCGTCACGAGGGGGCCGGCCGCGAGCCGGCGCAGTTCTTCCCAGCTGAGGAAGTGGCCGTTCATGAGCTCAGTGTCACTGACGGCGCTCTCTGGAAGCACGTCTTGAAGCCTTGCCTTGAGGGTGGGCAGGTTTTGCCGGGCGAGTTCGATGCAATACTCGTATGCCGCAGCCTTGCCGGCGGAAGTTTCAAGGTTCAGCGTGCGGCTATTTTCGGCAACTCCGATCTCAAGGCGGGGGTTTTGCATCAGGATGCGTTCCAAGCGGAGGAACCAAACGTCCATGTTGCGGTCAGGCGCGCCGCTCGGGACAAAAACTGCAAATGGAACGCGATGGCGCTGAAAGACCGGCAGGGCGAGAGTCAGATTGTCCCTGTAACCGTCGTCGAAGGTGAGTGCAACGAAGCGCTCCTTTGGAACGCGTCCAGAGGACAAAATGTGCAGCATGTCGTCCAAAGAGACGAACGACATCCCTTCTTTCTTGAGTTTCGTTATGATTTCATCGAGAAAACTCGCCGTTACTGTCAAATAACGGGATGGAGTTTCCTCCTTGTCCCCGACGATCCGATGCAGCATAAGGACCGTGCCAAGGCCTCTGCCGGCGCGAGAAAGGACTCGATAGAGCCCCGACGAATACGCTCCATCGAGGATCGCTTTCTTGATCTTATTCCGCACTTTTCACCAGCACCGCCGCATCCTTCAGAGCTAACCATAATACCGGTTTGAATTTTCTAAGCGTCAAGGCGTCTGCTAAAACCAAATCCTACTCCCTGCTTATCAGACGTCCCCGCAATTTGGATTAGAAAACAATGAGAATACTTAACGTGATGGGCGATGCTTACTATCCCCAGATGACCGGCGGGACTCAGGCCTGCTTGCACGAACTAATGATTTCTCTCCGGGACATCGATCACACGCCATTGCTCGTTGCGGGGTTATGGGGCGGCAAGCTCGAATGGCGGTCCCGCTTAGAAATGCGCCTGAGCGGGCGCCCGTGGGTGCGGCACCGCTGGCACGACTACCACCTCTACCGTAAATGGCACGCTTGGGAGCATGTCGACGAGTTCATGCAGCTTCTGCAGCCGGACCTGGTGCTCGTTCAAGGAACTGCAAAAGCGGTCCGGATTGCCGACGCCTATTCACGGCACGGAATCCCGGTGTCGATGTATCTGCACGAGGTCGATTTCACCCGCCTGGGCGGCGATCCCCGGACTTTGTCCGGCGTGAAATTCATCGCAAATTCCGACTTCACGAAGAGGCGGGTCAAGGAGATCTACGGGCTGGACTCTTACGTGCTGCCTCCGATTTTCTTCGACGCAGAACGTTATACGGTGACATCATCGCGCGAAAATGTGACCTTCATCAATCCGGTTCCGATGAAAGGTGTCGAGCTGGCCTACGAAATCGCGGCCCTTTGCCCCGAGATACCGTTCCATTTCGTTCAATCCTGGACTCTCAGCGATGCTGAGCTTGCTGCCATCGCGGAGCGGTTGAAACTGCTTCCGAACGTTCGGTTCAGCCGCTCGGTTTACGATATGCGGCAGATATACGGAAAAGCGAAAATCATGCTCGTTCCAAGCCAGGTCGACGAAGCCTGGGGACGCGTGGTCAGCGAATCGCAATGCAGCGGAATCCCTTCTCTCTACTCTCGCCGCGGCGGCCTGCCCGAGGCGGCGGGCGAGGGTGGTATCTGTCTTGAACACGATGCGCCGGCAAAGGAATGGGCGGAGGCTCTTCGGTCGCTTTGGACGAACGAAGCGGTCTACGCGGAGAAGTCCGAAGCGGCGTTGCAGAATGGGAACCGCATAACCGGCGAACGGAACCTGAGACTGAGAAAGCTCATCGACTTTGCTGCCGGGCCAGAAACGGCCATGCGTCACGCTCTCCCGCTCAGCGCTTAACGCAGCTAATTTTGACTGCCGGATAGTTCGAGGGGAGCCTTCCCCCTCGTTAGCGCCTTCAAGCGCTTTGCGCTTCGCTCGAGAAGCTGCTCCGCAAGCCTTGCTGAAATAAACCGCGCCACTTTGGGCGAACGGCAATAGGCGCCGAAGAAACGCCGCGCATCCCTGGCCTTTACGGCATCGATGATTTCGAGCCACTGTGCGCGGGCATCGACCGACCTGTAATGCTCCCTAACGGCCGCGCGCTCCACCGCCGAAAGTGCCGGCCGGGCCAATAGAATGAGATCGAAGTCCCGCAGCTGTTCAAGGTCGCGCTTGGAGTGATTGCCGCTCAGCGAACCAGGCCGCATGACCGAAACGTAGCCAAGGGCAGGCACAATTTGAAACCGCGCACCCGCCGCGAGCGCGCTCCCGTAGAGTGCATAGTCCTCTCCAAGGCGTAGGGCTTCGTCATAGCGAAGATCGTGTGTATCGAGGAACGCGCGCCGGATAAGCGGCTTGAAAAAACCGAGTTCCTTGCGGTTCCGGCCTTTTTTCGTGATGTTGCCTCGGACGAAGGTTTCAAAGCTACATTGCCATGGCTCGAACGAACCGCCAGCCGCCAGCATCGGGAGCGGCACGTCAACATCGATTCGATCTTCGCCGACTTGCAGAATGTCGTCCGCGATGAAGTCCCAGCCCTGAGCCAGCGCCAAGAGCTGCGAAAATCGTCCAGGTAGCAGATAATCGTCGCCGTCGAGGATGGTAATCCAGGGCGCGGCGCATTCCTTGAGGGCTGCGTTCCGTGCAGCCGCCGGACCCTTATTTTCCGGGAAGCGCAGAACGGTGAGGCGCTTGCTGCCGTCATCGGCGGCGCGGGCCCGCACTGCGGTGCCATCGGTTGACCCGTCGTCCACCACAATCACAGACTGAACCTCCGGCTCGGCAAGCGCAGAAGCTGCTGCCCGCTCGATGGTATCCTCCCGGTTCCATGCCGCGATAATGACGTCAACAGAGCGGGCTAAGAGAGGCTCTTTGGCTTCTTTTGTAATGGGGAGCGCGTTGAGGCTCATCGTATCACCAGCGATGCAAAAGACATTTATTGAGGAGACCGGCCTAAAACTTAGCCGGCCTTGAAGGAATGTGCATAAGAACTTCAGAGTGCGGTTAAAAAGGCGGCGTACCAAGCCGGACTTCGCCGGCCTCTCCGGGAAAGCCGCAATCGCTGACGCCGCCCTTGTTAACATTAATGCCAGAAAGCTCAACTTAAATGTAGAGTATATATTGGTCTACCGTACGATTGGTGTTAATCAGAAAGTAACTGATAGCGCTTGGTAAGCTCTCAATCGGCGGCTTCATTATTACGTAAATAAAGCGAGGCCCCGCCTCTCATCTCGCTATGAAACAAATATTCGTTCAATAGCAATGCAGCGAGCGAGGCCACAATGAAACTCGTGCGGCTCTAGACATGCGTTCATCACAAGATAAATCAAAATTGCACTTTAGGGCATTAGACAGTTGGCGAGGCATCTGCGCCATCATTGTAGCCTTATATCATCTTGAGCCGCTTGGTCGGATCTATTCAGGAGATTTGCGATCAATACCTATTGTTGACAACGGATGGCTATTTGTCGATTTCTTTTTTGTACTAAGTGGCTTCGTTATATATTATGCTTATGCGGAAAAACTTACTGACAGGTCAAGCATCCTGCAATTTGCCATAAGGCGCTTCGGGCGGGTGTGGCCGCTACATGCCGTCATCCTGATCATGTTCATAGCGATGGAGTTAGCCAAGCTTTACAGCGCGCGCCACGGAGCTGCAGTCGAAAGCGCCCCCTTTGAAGGTGTGTACGCGGTTCCGTCCGTTCTGACGAATATCGCTCTCATACAGGCGCTTGGTTTGGACAGGATTTTAACTTGGAACATTCCTAGTTGGAGCATCAGTGTTGAGTTTTATACATATCTGATATTTGCATGTTCTCTTTATTGTCTAAGATGGAGGAACGTTGCCATACCTCTTGTCTTGGCTATTGCCAGCGGTGTCGCTCTGTTCTCGTTTTCCAGTATGGAAGCCACGCACGGTCTCTCGCTATTCCGGTGCCTATTCGGCTTTTATATTGGAGCAACTGTAAGTATTCTTTTTCCGCGCATGGACGCATATCTTCCACATGGACAGTTTATGGCGACCACGCTTGAAATTTTAGCAATTACTGCGGCAGGAGCTGTGGTTCTGGCCGCTAAGACGGATGTTGCCTTCGCTGCTCCCTTCATCTTCGGATTCGCTGTCATCGTGTTTGCGCGTGAGCGAGGCGCGGTTTCAAGTTTAGTTACGACAAGATTTTTTACATTTCTTGGCGATAGATCGTATTCTATTTACATGCTGCACTTTATTGTGATGTTAACTATGACGCGCTTCATTAAAACTGCATCTGGTGTATATATGCATGGAGCTGGTCTCAACTATATTCCACTGAGGAACTCAGATATTAGGCTTATTTATTTGGGAAGCGACACCGTTGCGGACTGCATGGTGTTCATTTTTATCATGGTGTTGCTCATCGCATCGTCGATAACGTATAAATACATCGAGAATCCTGGACGAACTTTCTTCAACGGCCTTGCCGACCGGTTGGCGGTCCAGAGCGCTTCTCCGCGGGCAACACCGCAAGCGGACCTGCAGCGAGCCACGATTTAACCGGCTGGATCGCAATAACGTGCTCGTTTGTGCTTGGCACGTTGCAGAAAGCGATACTGGGAGCGGTTCATCGCCTCTGAGTTGCTCGAGGCCGTTGCCCCCGCACTAAGTCCGAGTGGGAGAGGAGGAAAACTTAACCGGGTTGGAACGATTTTGTATGCAAAACTTAGGCATGGCGAAGTGGCCGGCGGCCTCACGGGACATCTGGGATAAGCACCCATTTCCAAGACGTGGTAATTTGTGCCGCAGCCTTTGTTTGAAAGAAACGCATAATGCTTACGGAGACCGGCTCCAGACCTCATTGGGCGCGTCGGCAGCCCGGGGTGGGGCAACGCAATATTGGGCCTAAGCGCACTGGCATTTTCAGCCTGGCTTGGCTCGTCTGTTTTCTGTCGCTGTTCATGCTAGGCCTGGTTACGCGGCTGGGAGGCCCAGCCGCGGCATTATTCCTGCTCCCCTGGGGCATCCTGGTAATTCGAGCTCCTGAGCTTGCGTTGACAAGGACGGCGGAGAATGCATCCCTTTTCCTGCTGCCCGCATTGGCGCTTCTTTCCACCGCTTGGTCGCAATATCCCAGCGTCTCGTTGCGCGCGGCCATTCAGCTTCTGCTCACGGTCGAGATCGCGGTTTTGGCGGGATCGCTCACCAACCCCCGAACGTTTCTTTCGGCGTTCCTGTCCGCCTTGACGGCTATTATGGTCGCAAGCCTTGCCGTCGATGGAGGCGCAAGCTTTCGCGGGGGGGCTGCTTTGATGGGCGTTTTTCAGAGCAAAAATCAGCTCGCTTCCTACATGGTTATCGAACTAATCGTTGCCTTGACTGTCGTTTTCGACAGGTTGCAGCCCGTCCTTATGAGGTTGGTCGCGCTTTTTGCGCTTTTGCTCGGGCCAATTTGTTTGGTCGCGGCCCAATCCACTGGGGCAATCGTTTTCAGCATTCCGGCTCTCGGAGCGTTGCTCGCCTGCATGGCTGCGGCGCGTTTGCCGGCCGCAGCCAGGGCTACCGTCCTTGCAGCTGCGCTCCTCACGATTATCGCGGCATTTACTGTAATCGTGGGATTTGTCGATGACTTCGGCCTGATCCTCGACTTCCTGGGGAAGGATTCCACCTTAACGGGCCGTCTTTACCTCTGGCAAACCGCTCGCGATTTGATCGGCCAATCCCCCATATTAGGTTTGGGGTATCAGGCGTTCTGGCAGGTCGGCAACCCGCCCGCGGAGGAACTCTGGGCGGCTTCCTTCGAAGCATCGGGCGCCGGATTCAATTTTCATAATCTTTACTTGAACACAGGTGTAGAGCTTGGACTTCTGGGCGTAGCAGGCTTGCTCCTGATCTATTTCGCGCTCGCTGTGCGGTTATTACGTGCACTTATCCTAGAACCATGTTCCCCGGTTTACTTTGCCACCGCGCTTTATATCTATTCCTTCTCGACGTCGTTTGTTGAGGTAAACCAGCTTTACCAATTCCATCTCGGAACCGTTCTCTTGGGCGTCATATGGATATACTCCGCTGGGCGGCCGTTGTACCCTTACGGAAGGGTTTTGACTCCGAGGAAGCGCAGCGCCATGCCGCTGTGAAGCAAGCCGCGTAAAGCCCATCGCCGCCAGCCGTACGCTGAGTTTATCGCCGCCCCCGCTCCCGTCAGGCAAACTCCCGCTTTCGCCGCCGATAAACCGGCTCTCGCGGGCGAAATGGAAGCGCGCGAATTCGCAAGTACCATAGCGGCGTGAGACTGACCGGCGCGCCAGAAGCGGCGCGCGAGCCACTTGAGCGTTGCACGCTGTTCGGGAACGGGCTCCACGGCTATCGCTTCGGGCGCCTCAACCAGACGAAGGCCGGCAGCCGCAAGCCCCCCGAAGAAGACCGTATCTTCTCCACCTGAAACCCCGCATGCGAGGTCGAAGCGAATCTCCGCCGCCTCGACCGCGCTGCGTCGCATCAAGACGTTGCCTGCATATCCCGTATCGATGCGCCCTTTGCGATAAGTGACGCGCGCGCTGTGGAAGTCGCCTGCCTTTATCCAGCCCGGCGCACTGGGAGTATAAATTGCCTGAACCGGTCCGAAAACGACATCGGCGTCCGCGCTTTTCGCGATGAGGGCTGCAAGCCAGCCGGGAGAGGCCGTTTCATCGTCGTCGAGGAATGCAATCCAATCGCCTTGCGCATAGTCCAGACACGCATTGCGGGCGATTGAGATGTTGGCGCCTGGCGCATGGAGATAGCGGACGTCGAGTGCGTAGGTTTTCGCTGCTTGAGCCGTTGCGCCGCGCGCTGCTCCCTCGATGCTGTTATCCGCGATCACCAGCCTAGCGCTTACGCCGGGCGGCGGTGCTTGGCTTGCAACGCTTCGGATCGCATCCTCGATTTGCGGACGCCGGAATGTACAAATGCAAACGTCCACGGTGATGGGTGCCGGCTCATCCGCCTGTTGGGCTCCGGTTCGTGCTAAGTCAAGCGTGCCCATCTCCACACCCTCATTCCTCAACGCGCCGGTAGGCGCGAATCCAGTCGATGGCGTAAATGCCGGGAAATTTCGTGGAGCTGTCCGGCTGACCGGGCCAGCCCGCACCGACGGCGAGGTTCGCGAGCAGGTACATCGGCTTATGCATGTCCGCGGGCGTCGCCGTGCGCTCTATCTCGACGCCGTCGAAGTACCACCGGATTTCGTCCTTCTGCCATTCGACTGCATAGCGGTGGAAATCCGCCGACAGGTCTGGCACAAGCATGTCGCCGCCGGTAGCAGTGTGCTCGCCCGATGCTTTACTGTGCGCTGCGGTGTAAAGCTTTGTGGTTTCATGACCCAAAACTTCGAACACGTCGAGCTCGGGAGGCCAGGTGTTATCGGATGGCAACAGCCAGAAGGCAGGCCAGAAACCGCGCCCTCCGGGAAGCCGCGCCCTCATTTCGAACACGCCATAAAGTTGCGAAAAACTATACTTCGTTGTGATCATCCCGGAGACATAGCGCCGCCCCCAAATGAAGGGCAAGACGCGCTCGGGGGCTTGCTCGCCCCAGATCTCCAAGGTTCCGTTCGCGAGATGAAAGGGATTGAGGCCAAGGACTTCAGGCGAGGTCCCTTTGAAGGCCGCATCGGCGTAGATTTCGGACTCCCCCGGCAGCGACCGGCTGCCTTCTGCGCCCGGCGCCTGCCAACCGTAATTCGTGCGCCATGTGCCCTGCCTGTCCTTCTCTGGCGCCAGTCCCTCCGCGTACCAGCTGAAAGTGTTGAAATCGTCCGCAAAGGTCCCGGCGAGATGGGCACGATCGAGCTCAAGCTGGAAGCAAGAATCGGGAAACGATCCGATAGATGTGTCGGCAAGCTTGATCGAAGGCCCGCCGGGGAGCGCCAAAATGGTATCCCGGTTCTCCTGATGCATGAGAGCCTTCACGGCTTCAGGTTTCGTCAAGCCGAAGCCTTCGATCCGGAGCTTGTCGTTATTCGTGGCGTTGAAGCCCTCGATCACGCGGTCCGGGCTGCCCTTACTGACAATGAAGATACGTGCGGCATGGATTTCCGACTTGAATTGGCCAGCCGGGCCGAACGTATTGCGGGCGTCGTGAGTGGCAATGCTTTCAACTGCATTGGAGCCGCCGGCGCCAAGGGCTGCCGGACGTTGGAAGAGCGCAGCACCTGCAACACCAAGAACACAAGCCGCCAGAAGAGCAATGGAAGATCCGGCCGATGGCCTGAACCGCCTATTCATGAAACAACCTTCCCAAGCGCGCGAGCCGCCGCCCCTGCAGGCAAACGCCGCCCGGCCCGCAAACGGCCGAACCACGCAGAAGCGGGCTCCTTCAGGAGAAACAGCAGCCTGGGACGCCGCAAAATGCGGCTTGCCGCACTTACGAAGTGGCCCGATTTCAACGCCTCGATAAGGGCGTTGAAGGCGAGAACCGTCTCGATGGACTGGCTTCGAGCCTCGAAGGCCGCACGCACTTGCGGACTGGCGTCATCGAGCTTGCTGCGAAACCGCCGGTCGGCGTCAAGCATGGCGTTTGCCGCTTTGCTCGAAAGCCGATGCGAAATGGAGGCGCCGTGCTTGCGGTAAAAGTAAAGCTGCCGGAGATAGATTCGGTATTTCAGGCCCGCGGCCAGGAGGCGGAACATGAAATCGTAGTCTTCGCCAATGGTTAGGGTCTCGTCATAGTGGCATGACGATTGCCGCACCGCATCTGCCAGGATGATCGGTTTCAAATATCCGAGACCCGCTCCCTTGGAGTAAAACGCGTTCGACCGTATGAAACCCGCGAGGTCTGCCCAGAATGGCTTTTGGGTATAGGCGGGCGGCAACAACCCATGCGAGGGCCGCGCCCCATCCTGATAAAACACGATAAGATCGTCCGCCGCGATGTCTGCGCGGTCCTGCTCAGCAAGTGCGGTAAGGGTCTTTAGACGGGCCGGGTGCATGATATCGTCGCTATCCATGATCGCGAGCCACGTACCCGATGCAGCGGCGATGGCGCGGTTCCGGGCAGCGGCGGGACCGGCATTTGCCTCGCTCCGGATGAGCTTGATGCGTGGATCGGCGGCCGCATAGCTGGCGGCAATCTCAGCACTTTCATCTGTCGATGCGTCGTCGCAGATGAGAAGCTCTAAATCGGCGAGGGTCTGATTGCAGACGGAATCTATCGCTTCAGCCAGAAAGCGCGCGCCATTGAAGTTGGCCATGATCACCGAAACGCATGGCCCTGGCACCCCGGCGGCTTTGACGTCGGTCATGGCACCATTCCATCTCTAGCGGAACCGGCGGAAGCCGCGCTGCCGGTCAGCGTGCCAGCGCTAGACCGCCCCGCAACTGCGAGCTTCGCCGCTTCCGTCAAGAATCCCGCCGACCAGCCAAAATGCATGATCATCGCGGCGAGGCCCGACATCGCGACGCAAACGTCTCTTTCACGCCAACCGAGCCGGACCCCGTAAGCGATGCAAAGGCTCGCCCATGCTGCAGCGGGAGCTGCGAAAATCGGATGCAACGGCAAGAGCAGCGCAAGCAGAAGGGCTGGAGCCACGGCCAGCGGCAGGGACTGCCGGAGCTTGGGCCGTGTGCTGTGCTTGAAAAGCGTGCGAACCCGCCCCCGCCCGAAATTGAGATATTGCCGGAAAAGTGCGCGGACCGAAGCCCTCGGGAAATAACCGATGGGCGGCATTCCTGCGAGCCAGATCCGGGAGCCTGCCGCGCGCAAGCGCATGTCAAGCTCCGCATCCTCGTTGTGGGTGAATGTCTCGTCGTATCCGCTCACGGATTCAAAGGCATCGAGCCGCATCAGCGCGTGATGTCCATGATCGACGAAACGCCCCTCGCCGCTGCGCCGGTGCGCGGACCCGCCATTTCCGAGCACCGAATTTTGCGCAGCCGCAGCAGCCCGCTGGAAGCAAGACTTCCCTACCGCGGCCATACTGACGGTAACGGAATCGGCGCCTATCGCAGCCTGTTCTTCGAGGAGGCTTTCGCAATAGCGGTCCGGATAGCTCGAATGGGCGTCGATGCGAATGATGAACTCGCAGCCGCGGCCGAACCGCTGAACAGCCCGATTGACCGCCGAGCTTTGTATCCGTTTTTCGTTCTCCAGAAAGGAAACGCGGTCATCCTCAGCCGCCAGGGCTTGCGCAATCTCCCGGGTCCCATCGGTGCTTCCGCCGTCGGCGATGACGAGCCGCAAAGGAATACGATCCGCTTCTTGCAGGATCTGGCGGGCGATTGCTTCGATGTGGGCCGCTTCATTAAGACAGGGTATGATGGCGAGCACGGCCGGTTTGCCGGCCTCGGCCTCAGCTCCAGGAGGCATCGTTTGAACGGTTCCGGTCATTTACGCCGATCCTGAAAGAGTGTTCTCGAAAGCGGCAGGCGCCTTGCTTAGAAGTTTCCTTTGCAACGGCAGCGAGCCGATCAGCGCCCGGCACGATTGGGCATCCTCGGCCAGATCGCTGCGCGGGATGCGGGCAACAGCGCCGGCAAGGCTCAGGTAACGGTCTGCGCTCAGAGAAGCGAAAAAGCTGCGAAGCGCTTCATAGGGCGGATCGGGCAAGAGCACGCCCGCGTTTCTCGCCGCAAGCCATTTACCCGTTTCCACGTCCATCAGCGCAAGCGGCACCGCGCCCCAAAGGCTACCTTCGTAGATTCTGTTTGGTAGGAGCCACGCGGAATTTTGGGATGCTTCGAAATAGTCTATGGCCCAGGCGAAGTGAACGCCGCCGTAAATGGCGCTCAAATCCTCTGGATTTCGGTATGCGCCCTTGAAGCTAACGCCGGGCATGCGGGCGATGTCAGCCTCGAAGTCCGGAAAAACCGGAGAAGAAGGCCGCCCGCGTAGAACAATCTCAATGGTTCCGGGTAGTTCGCGCGCCAGCCGCGCAAGCATGTCGAAGCTCGTCCGGCAGCGCAGCGCCCCAAACCATCCTATGCGCCAGGGCTGCCCCGGATCAGGCCGCTTCGGAGCAAGCACCGCAGCCTCGCCATCAAGGTGCATCACTTTGTTCTCGACGAGACGGTGAGGCATCGGAAGTTCCCGCAATGCGAAATAGTTCCGGACGAAGGCGGGCGAACTTGTGAGGAGAAGATCGGTTTCGCGCCAGAGCCGGTCTTCGAGAAGGCGCAAAGCCCGGCCCGCCGGCCCCTGCGACAACAGCAGACGGTGGATATCCAGGCATTCGTAAACCACCGGCACATGACGCGCGAAGCGGTTGCGCGCGCGCACCGCAAGCGTCAGCATTTCAAGGTTGCGTGCTACGATGACATCCGCACCGCGAACGGCGTCACCGATCGCGGCGGGTCTCAGCGCCGATTTTGCTACAGAGAGCACACGCGATACGAGCTTGGCCGGCTCCGTCCTGCCAAGGTCTGTCGCGGGAACGCCATTCACGCTCACCACCGGCTCGGCGCCCCGGTGAAATCCGGTCAGTTGGACCTTCGCGCCGCCCAGCGTGAACATCGAAACGCGGCGCCCTACGGCGGGGTCGTCAAGATCGGGCACGAAATATGCAATCTTAACAGCCATAATCCCGGCACCCTTTTCCGTATTATGCCTAAAGCTTGGCTTTAGATATTTCGAATTCGGCTTCGCTGGTCAACGATATTGGAGTTAATGCGTTAATCGAGCGGTTACGAAGTAATCTACGGCACCTTAACTGTTAGAAGCCGCCTCTAAACTTAAACAAATTCCCGCGTTTGCGATGCACCCCGCCAATCCGAAAGCGAGGCAGGAAGGCCGTACGTGTAACGGAAGCCCGCCTCTTGCAGCCTTTTGGGAACGATATTTGTGGAGTGGAAAAGCTTCATGACGCGGGCACGGTTGACCTTGGTCTTCAATCCAAGCTTGCCCAGTATTTCAAAGGCAAGCCCGCCAAGCAGCATGATCCTGATAGGGATGACAAGGCTCGGCACCCGGTATCCCGCAACATCGCAAAAAGCGGCGCAGATATCTTCGCTTGTATAGCGCTCGGGATAGCAGAAATTGTAGACGGCTACCCGATCGGTTTTCTGTGCCATAAAGAGCATCGACGATACCAGATCCTTGACATAACCGCAGGATTTGATGGTGTCTTTTCTGCCCGGATAGACGAAGCGCCCTTTTGCCAAAAGTTGAGCAAGCCGGGTGAAGTTTCCGCGCTCGGTGAGGCCATAGATGACCGCAGGCCGGACCACCGTGAGCTGACGTTCTCCGGCACGCTCGGACTGCCACATCTCGTGTATCGCTTCCGCCATGGCTTTGGATCGTCCGTAGGCGCTGACGGGTTCGAGTGCCGAATCTTCGTCTCTGGGCGTTTCACTCGGTCCGTAAACTGATATTGAGCTTGTGAACACGATCCGAGGTGCACCTATTTCGGCCGCGTACCGGCAGATATTGCAGGCTCCAAGCACATTGGTGTGATAATACTCCCAATCCTCGTGGCCCGGCGTGGTGTGAACTGCCGCAAGGTTGAAGATCAGCGCGCTGCCGCTGCCGCAAAGCTGGCTCGGGATCGGTTCAGTGACATCGTGCGGGATATAATGGACACCCGCGACGCGGAACCGCGGCTTGGAAATATCCACGCTATAAAGCTCGGCCCCCGGATTTTCCGAAGCCAGTCTTTCCAACAAGTGGGAGCCGATAAAGCCGGCGCCGCCGAAAACGATTGCCCGGTTTTGGTCGAGCCTGAACCAATTTCCGGCCGGAGCGCCCTCCGGCAATGTGCTAGTAGTGGCAGTCATAAAAGCCTCACTGAAACTCGAAATAGGCAACGTGAATTTCATATATTGTTAAACGAAAGCCAATGGCTACAAGAAGTTAGCGCGATGGTTTATTGTTCTGGTTAAGGTAGCCAAGGCGATGAAGAACCCCGCCTGCGCGCCCGTCAGACCGTCACTCCGGCGTTCAGGTCAAAGATGAAAACGCTGCGTTAGGTGGCTTTTGGATTGGCTCTTAGTAGGATGCGCATCTCAAGCAAGCCGTCCAAGAACTGCGAACGGAATCCCAGATAGAAGACCGAAAAATATATTCCGCAACCCGTGACAACGCTCATGCCTAGTTCCAAAACCGGACTAAAGCCTTGGAAGCATGTGAGCCGCACGGCGAAGACACCAAGTACGAGCGTCGCGCTTGCCGTGAGAGGGGCCTTAACCGCGTCAATGAGGGCGGATAACGAGATGCCTCCAGTCTTGATTGCCCAGCGCATGCAAACGGCAAACGCCACGCCGTAGCCAATCGAGACGCCGGCTGCGATACCATTCGCTCCGAGGGCGAGGCCACCGATTATAGCGACCATAACAAGCCCCGATTTCACAACTTGTATCTTGAACTCAAGATCCGCCCGCCCTAGCCCGAGAAACAATGCAGAATTGACAACGAAAATTGGCATCAAAAGCCCGGCAGGCGCGAGAAGCCGGATTAGCGTTGCGGTTGGCTCCCAGGTTTCGCCAAGGAGGGCCGTCACGAGCACGCCTGCGATCACCTCAAGGCCGGCAATCGCTGGCGCTGCAATCAGAAGAACGAGCCGGATCGCCGATATGTATGTGCGTTCGGGAGGGAGGCCGAGGCGCTGCGCTTCCGCAAAAGCGGGAAAAAGGGAGTAATGAGAAGCACCCAAGACCAAATTCGGAATACAGATAATTTGATAAGCTAATGCGTAGTAACCAAGTACCGCCGGGCTGAGGAATGTGGCTATGAGAAGGTTATCGAGGTTGCTAGCAAAAAAACCGGCAACATTGGAGGCCCAGACCGCCGCATTGAACCGCAGGGATGATTTGATAAGAGCCCAACGGAACACGGAGGCCGGCAGAAATCCCGTAAAGTATTCCAGGAGGACGAGTTTGCTTACCCAGAATCCGAATTGCTGTGCGATGAGTGCCCAAGCGCCCCAGCCGCCGAGGCTCCCATAGAGCACCACAGCAATACCGGCGAATGCTGAAACGATCTCGTAAGCGGCGACCGTTTTGAATTTTCCTTCTCTTTGCAGCAAAGCCGCCGGGACCACGGCGGCTCCAACGATGATGAGAAGGGGAGAGAGGCAAAGAAGGAGGGGCGAGAGTTCTGGACGGCCGAGCATTATTCCTAGAGGAAAAGAGCCTATTGCCAGAATGGCGGCGAGTATCGAGGTAATTCCGATGCCGATCCAAAATACCGTTGAGTTCAATTCCCGAGAAGCTCTCGCACGGACAATGATCGCTGAGAAACCAACGTCGCCTAGCTTCAATAGGAAGGCCAAAAACGTTCCTGCAAGAACAGCCAAGCCATAGTCGTTCGGGCCGAGTAGGCGCGCCACGATTGGCAAAACGGCAAATTGAGCGGCAAGGCGAAGCACATTCGCCGAAGCTATTACAATGGTTCCGAGGAAGACTTTGCTAGGTGTCATCGTTGACCTATAGCCGGAGCCGGCTCCTTAGCGGAAGGCGCCTAGAAAAGGCCTTCCCGGACCTGCTTCAAGCCAGATCCCCGCTTGCCGGAAACCGGCGGCAAGGCCGCCTGTGCAATCGGCATTAGGGCGCCTTTCATGGCGCCCAGTGGCCAGTGGACAGCCCAAAGACGATCGAAATCTCTTTCAGACGCGGCCGGTTTCTGGGGCTCGCTGAGCCGCGCCTTCGCGTAACTAAGTGCGTTTTCGGCAAAGATCCGGGAGCGAGTGAGGCGGGGATGCTTTGAAAGCGCTATTCTGCGCAACGCTATGCCGCGTCCATGGCGCTCCGCCCGGGCCAAAAGGTACTTCAGCTCTGTTTGATAACCGCGAACGCAATGTTGAACACTTGCGTCTGGCACGAATATTGGTCGCGCGCCCCTGAGGACGAGAGCTTGCACGATTGCCGAGTCGACCCCCATCGCATAATTGGTCGGGCGATCGAAAGCCGGTCCGAGATTGGCAGGTATTTCATCGAGGACGCCGATTTCCGTGCTGCGAATAAGGAAGTTAGGGCCATAAAGGAACGCTGTGGCGTCAACTTCCCCGGCGGGATGCTGAGAACGGGCGAACAAAACTTCATGGTGGCCGAAGCTGGCATCAAACCATGGACTAACCGGCTCGATGGCCGCCGGAATTATGGGACCGCCGAAAAGCGACGATGCTTGGTGCACGTTAGCAGCATCCACATAAGCGGTCAGCCAATCCGGCGACGGCTTCACGTCGTCATCCGTAAATAGCACCAAATCTCCGCCAACAAGCTCCGCGCCACGTTTTATGGCTTCATGCTTTCCGGGGCGAGGCGATGCCAACACCCTGAGCGGCAATTTTTTGGCTGCCTCGCGAAGAATTTGAGGGGTTGCGTCCGTGCTAGCATTGTCGACGGCAACGACTTCCCAAGGGATATCCGGCTGCTTCAGCTTTGTCAGCGCATCTAACAGTATCGGGAGAGTGCGCTCCCCATTGTGCGTGGCAAAAAGTATACTGATTCCGCAACGTAAATCGTCGCGCAAAGAAAGTTTTTCCGCCGCCTTAACCATACTAACCTTCTATAAAACGCGCCCAAATTGACGCCTCCAGCCTAAAGCGAATTTGCCTTGTCTATCTTGGGCCGAACATTAGCAGGCTTTTTCAGCGAAAGAAGTCTAACTATTAGATGTGGTAAATTAGAACATTCGTAATACTAATTGATCTACTTAAGGGGCCATCTTAGTTCGCCGCAGCGATCCCGGAATCGGCCCGTCACCTGTGTGCAGGAACGAACGCTGAGCCGCCGGCAGCGCCCCGGCTGACGGGCGCTCAAAAATACTTGTGAAATTTTACCCAACGGCAACGTAACCCGGGCCAAGGTTGAGTCATCGTTCTCAAGATGCCTAGCTAAGTTAGGGGAGGCTTTGATGTGCACGGCCAGCACGGTGGATGGGATCGCTCTAAGCGAGTTGTCCGAGAAGGATTTCCAGCCGGTTAGCTGTCTTTTAAGCCGCTCGTTCGGAGGAAAACCGGAATGGTACACCGCTTACTTCAAATACTGGTGGAAGCACAATCCCGCGTGGAATGAAACTATTCCGAGAGGGTGGGTCGCTAAATCGGACAATGGCGACGCCGTAGCGTTCACCTCCAATATTCCGTTTGAATATCGCATAAACGGCGCTTCGGCTTTGTGTTGCGCCACCGGCTCAACCGCTGTGGATGCCCGATGGCGCGGACAGGGCTTGTCGAAACGGGTCGCGAGCCGCTTCCTACAGCAGCCGAACCCCGCACTTCTCGTTGGGACTGGATCGACAGAAGTGGCCTATCGAATGTGGCTGTCATTAGGAATGAAACCCCTGCAGCGAAGTTGGCCCAGTTCCAGCTACTGCATTCTGGGAAGCGTAACCGGCTATGCGCAGACAAAGCTCAATAATAAAGTACCAGCACTCGCGTTTCGCATCACAGGCGCGGTTGAAACGGCCATTTACGGCACGCTTATTTCGCTGGCCCGCGCCGGCTCCCGCTTAGACATCCAAAAGGTCGATTGCTTTGACGCCAGCGACGATGAGGATCTGCTTGCATGCCGGGCTTCCGCCGCTTCCATATATCCGCTACGTAATGCAAAAATTCTTAATTGGTTATATTTTCATCCCCACATTCGAGATGCGCGCGCCGTCCATGTGGCAAAATCCGGCGGCCGGATTTTAGGGTTTATCGCATTGAAGCATTATGGGCATCTGTTGTTGCTATTGGAGTGCCGCACGCGCGATTTGGATATCGAAGTAGCCCGGCAGCTATTCTTGGCGGCGCAGGATTATGCCAGCCGCAACGGTGTGTCTTATATCCGGATTGGGCGATACACCCCAATGATCGACGCTGCGGCCCCGAGGCTAGGCCGCATCACCTCGCCGGCTCCCATGACAACGTACTGCTACAAAGCGAATGTCAGTCTCAGGGAAGAGGATTGGGAATCTACGCCCGGCGACGGAGACCTTTCGGTTAATTAGCGCTCACCGTCATTGCGAGCGAAGCGAAAGCAATCGAGGGACAAGTCACTGATGTTGCGCTTGGATCGCCACGGCGGCAGGAGCCGCCTCGCGATGACGGCGGTTTTAGACGAGGCCGTTACGCCTGGCGTGATCCAAAGTCTCATCGAGGCCCAGAGCGATTTTTTCCAGGATCTCTTGAATATCGGCAGCGTCCGCGATAAGCGGCGGGGCAACGGCTATCGTGTCGCCAAGCGCACGCAAGATGATGCCGTGGGACTCGCAGCTCCGTTCAGCGAATAGCCCGATGTTGGCGGCGGGAGCGAAAGACCGCTTGCTCTCCTTATCGCAAACAAGTTCCAGCGCGCCGATATATCCGAGACCCCGCGCATTCCCAACCAGCGGATGCTCTGAGAGACGGCGGAGGCCCTCTTGAAGAACTGGCCCGTTCCGTTGGACGTTTCCAAGAATATCGAGCTCTTCATAAAGCTGCAGCGTCTCGAACGCGACTGCGGCGCTTACGGGATGTCCGGAATAGGTGAAGCCGTGCCCGAACGCGCCGAGCTTGCCGCTCTGCCTCAAGCAAGCTTGCCAGATTTCTTCGCTGATCAGCACCGCGGATATTGGCAAGTAACCCGAGGACAAACCCTTGGCGCAGGTCATGATGTCCGGCTTCAGGCCGTAAACCTCGCTTCCGAACATGCTGCCGAGGCGGCCAAACCCCGTGATAACTTCGTCCGCGATGAAAAGGATTTCATGGCGCTGCAAGATTGGAACGATCCGCTCGAAGTAACCGGCTGGCGGAAGAATCACGCCTGCAACGCCCATCACGGGCTCGGCGGCGAAGGCGGCGATTGTCTCAGCGCCCTCCCGCTCGATAAGGGCCTCAAGGTTGCCGGCGAGGCGCTCCACGAAGTCCGCCTCACTTTCACCGGGCAGGCCGTATCTCCAATAGCTGGGACAGTCCGTGTGCAGAAAGCCAGGCAGCGGCAGGTCGAAGTCGGTGTGGTTGCGGGCGATCCCCGTCATGCTGCCGGAAGCGACGGTGACGCCATGATAGCCTCCGATCCGGCTGATGATCTTCTTTTTCTTAGGCCGGTCCAGAGCGTTGTTATAGTACCAGGCGAGCTTCACGGCGGTGTCGTTCGCCTCGGAGCCTGAATTGGCGAAGAACACCTTGCTCATCGGGACGGGCGCAAGGGAGAGCAAGCGCTCAGCGAGTTCGATTGCGCGAGGGTGGCTCTTGTGCCGGAACAGGTGATAGCTCGGCAGTTCCATCAGCTGCTTATAGGCCGCATCGGCAAGCCGCTTTTGGCCAAAGCCCAGCGAGACGGACCAGAGGCCCGAAACGGCTTCGATGTAGCTCCTGCCTTCGTCGTCTTCGACGCGGATTCCTTGCCCTCGGACGATGGTATGCGGTCCTTCCTGCGCGTGACGCACGAGGTCGGTCATGGGGTGGAGGAGCGTGGCGCGGTCCCGCGCCGATATGGAATTTGCCTCGCGCGAACCGTTCATGCAACTCCACCCATTCTTTAGATGAGCCGGCGTCTAAATGCCCGCCGCAATCGTTTCGGACGTTTAAGCCCTTGAGTTTACCAGCTCAGGAGCAGATTCCACAAAGATATTCCGGAAAGCGATCCAAAGGGGAAGGACCCGGTCATCGATCTTGAGATGGCGGCATAGTGCGCCGTGTCCCATATCCGGGTCGCTATCGAGTGCCACGTGTCCAGCAAGGAAGTGCCTGAACGCGCCGAGCAGCGGTCCGTCCCAATTCTGGGCGGTCAATATGGCGCGGAACACAGCCTCCAGGCCGCCATCCTCATAGCTCGGGAGGCTGATCGCCTTGCTCATCTTGTCCAGAGAGCGCACATTTGCCAGGTAGGATTGGCCCAGGGCCTCAAGGGCGTGGCGACGTGCCTCGGGGATTTCCTCCAGAGCGAGTGTCCGGCGCATGAACTCTTCATGGTGCATCTTCTCCCCAGGTGCAGCAACACCGGGCCAGGGAGAAAGATTGTCCGTGTTCCGCTCCCCGGCGTCGAGTTCCAGGAGACGCTCGTCATCCGGGTAAAGACTAAGCGCAATCTCCAGGTTTTCGCGGAACTGGGTCGAGAAATAATAATAGGCCCAAGCGACGTTGATCAGGCCTTCGCGGCTCAGTTTGCTCCAATTCAGATTGGAGATGCCGGCGATGACCTTTTTATAGGCGAACTGACCGGCACTTTCCTGTTCTGTATGCGTGTAAGACAACGGACTTTCCATAGAAATCTCTCCCAACATGGGGTCTCCAGAGTGACACGGCCGCCGCGAGCGCCAGTGTACCGCGTTACGTTGCTTTACTTTGAACTACTCTGACAGCTGAGGATTTTCTATCCGGGGACTGAATTGCTGTCCATCGCGAAGTAAGAACAAAGTTAATTGCCACTTGGGACGCCGCCAGCGCAGCCGAAGCGCGATCGATGCGCTAAACGGAGTCCCGGAAAGCCAGGGCCGCCATTTGGCGGCAGGCTTAACCCTCAAACCGCCAGCGCGGGCGCCGCTTCCACAAAGATATGCCGGAATGCGGTCCAGAGCGGCAGGATTTGGTCGTCAACCTTCAGATGCCGGCACAATGCTCCGTGGCCTGCGTCTGGGTCGCTATCGAACCGGATGTGCTCCTTCAGGAAGTGCTTGAACGCCTGCAGCGCAGGCCCGTCCCAATTCCGTGCCTGAAGAATCGCGCCGAAGACCGCTTGCAGGCCGCCGTCCTCATAGCTCGCAATGCTCAACGCCCTGGTCATCCCGTCCATCGCACGGATCTGTGTCAGATAGGATTGGCCCAGCTCCTCAAGGAAGCCGCGCCTTGCTTCCGAAATCGTCTCCTGAGCAAGTGCCCTGCGCATAAACTCGTCGTGGTTCATCTTTTCCCCCGCTGCGGCAACGCCCGGCCACGGGGAAAGATTGTCTGTGTTGCGCTCGCCGCGATCAAGGTCCATGAGACGCTCGTCATCCGGGTAGTACCTGCGGGCGATTTCCAGATTCTCCCGAAACTGGATCGAGAAATAGTAATAGGCCCAAGCGGCGTTGATCAGCTCATCGCGGCTGAGTTCGCACCAATTCAAGTTGCAAATGTCGTCGATCACCCCCTTGTAGGCGAACTCCCGATTAAGGGTGAACTCCGGTTTCAGGGTTATTTCGGACAACGGACTTTCCATGGAAATACTCTCCTAATGTGGGGCGGCATCCCCCGTAGCATCGGGCCGCACGCGCAAGTGCGCGGCCGTACACGGCTTTCGGTAACTTACTCTGACGGCTGCATTATTTTCTATCCCGGCACTGAATTTCAGTCCATCTCCGAGCAAAAATAGAGTTAATCGGACATAGGGCCGATACATCATCTCGACTGCATCGATTTAAGTTCTCGCAAAGACCAGAAGTTTGTACCAAAGTCGGCGGCTCGACGTGTCAAGCGTTGGCAAGCGAAATCTTAACGATATTCGGGCCTTATTATTGACATAGGCGACCACTGGCGTATTCATTTTGACATCTGTATTGGTGGATTCCAGGCATGAAGCGGTGAGTGCATATTAAAATATCAAAAGACGAGTATATTCAAAAATAATTAACACAATACGAAATATAATTATGCTGGTTTGAAGAGAGGTGAACTCGCCATGTCTGAGTTTGATGTTAGGCGTATGCGGGCAGATACTATAGCTATTCATGCTGGCTACAGTTCAGATCCTGCAACAAGATCTGTAGCTGTCCCTATCTATCAAACTGTAGCGTATGAGTTCGAAAGCGCGGAACATGGCGCCGCGCTGTTCAATCTTGAGGTTCCGGGATTCCGCTATAGCCGGATCAACAATCCGACCACTGCAATTCTTGAAGAGCGGGTTGCGGCTTTGGAAGGCGGGCTCGCCGCCTTATGTGTAAGTTCTGGCCAGGCAGCGCTCAATTATGCGGTTCTCACGCTCGCAGCCGGTGGCTCGAAGGATGTCAATATAGTATCGGCGCCGCAGCTTTACGGCACAACGCACACGTTGTTTGCTTACATACTGCCGGGGCTCGGCATTAACGTTCGCTTTGCCGCCTCCGATGCTCCGGATGCGATAGAAAAGCAGATCGACGAAAACACCCGCGCCGTATTTTGCGAGAGCATCGGCAACCCCGCCGGCAATATTTGCGACGTCGAGGCACTCGCTCGTGTGGCCCACAGCCACGGCATCCCGCTTCTTGTCGATAACACCGTTGCAACGCCAATTCTGTTGCGCCCCATCGATTATGGGGCCGACATCGTCATCCATTCGCTAACAAAATTCATGGGAGGGCACGGGACGACGCTTGGCGGCGCGGTGGTCGACAGCGGCAACTTCCCGTGGGAGGAACATGCCAGCCGATTTCCGATGTTCAATACGCCGGATGCGTCCTATCACGGACTTGTCTTCGCCGAGCGCTTCGGACGCGCCGCGTATATAGAACGCTGCCGGAGCATTTTCTTAAGGACAACCGGCTCGGTTCTATCGCCCTTCAATGCCTTCCTCCTGCTTCAGGGCATCGAGACGGTTGCTCTCAGAGTTGAGCGCCATGTCGAGAATGCGAAGCGCGCCGCCGGCTTCCTGCGCGCCCATCCTTGCGTCGATTGGGTCAGGTACGCAGGTTTTCCCGACAGCCCCTATTACCAGCTGGCACAGAAGTATCTCGACGGGCGCGCAAGCTCGCTGCTCACATTCGGTGTCAAAGGCGGATACGAAGCAGGCAGAAGGTTCTACAACGAGCTGAAGCTCATCAAGCGGCTGGTCAATATCGGCGATGCCAAGTCGCTCGCATGCCACCCGGCCTCGACGACGCACCGGCAGATGCCCGCGGACGCGCAGCGGACAGCGGGTATTCTTCCGGAGACGATCCGGCTAAGCGTCGGCATCGAACATATCGACGATATTATCGCAGACCTCGATCAGGCGCTCGTTAGCGGCGCCGCTCACTCCAGCCGGTACGGAGCGACCGGTGAGTGAGTGTCCAGCGAGCGAGCCGCCGCTCGTCATCGGTCTTGTCAACAATATGCCCGACGGGGCGTTGAAGGCGACCGAGGAGCAATTCGGCGATCTCCTTCACGAAGCGGCGGGTCCAGCCGGCATTCATTTACGGAAATTCTTTTTGCCAAGCGTACCCCGGCGCGAATCCGGCCGCCATCATTTGTCGCAATCCTACAGCCCCTTATCCGAACTGATGGATTGCCGGCTTGACGGCTTGATCGTAACCGGTGCTGTGCCTTCGGGGGCCAGGTTTGAACACGAACCCTTCTGGCCCTGTTTCACCCAGCTTGCCGATTGGGCGAATGAAAACAAGGTTCCAACATTCTGGTCGTGCCTGGCCGCGCATGCTGCCGTCAAGCATTTCCATGGGATTGAGAGATACCGCATGAGCCGCAAATTGAGCGGCGTCTTCAGTTGCGAGAAGGCCGCGGCTCACCCGCTTCTCGCGGGCGCGCCTTCACGATGGCAGGCGCCGCATTCCCGCTACAACGACCTGCGGGAAGCCGATTTGGCAGCCGTAGGCTATCGCATCCTCTCCCGTTTGGAGTCCGGCAGCCCAGACATGTTCGTCAACCCCGGGCAAAATCTCTCCGTCTTCTCCCAAGGACATCTCGAATACGACGAAACCACATTGTTCTACGAATACCGGAGGGATCTTGGTCAATATTTGAGGGGTCACACCGCCATCCCTCCCAGCCCTCCCGCAGGATATTTCGAACCGGGTACCGTGGAGGCGATTGAAGGCCTCAACGGGCTCGAACCGGGGGGCGCGCCAGCAGAGTATCTCGGGGTGGTAGAGGACATACTTTCACATGCGGTCATAACCGCTAACTGGCAGCCTATGGCGCATCGCGTTTTTGCCAACTGGATTAGATTATTGCGGCAGGAAAGATCGTGCCAGCGGGCCGTAAATGCGGCGACCGCCGCTCGCCCAGGCCAGGGCCTATCCGGCGAGCTGGAATGGAGGGTCGAATGAGCGCATGTATCGATGCCGCTGAGGATCGATCTATCGCGCCAGCCTGCGGGGAAAGCCGCGTTCCAAGCCAAGCCCTCTATCCTCCGGCGGCCGAAAAGCGGCGGATCGAAAACCTCCTGACCGAGGAGCTCCTCGACGCAGTGGCAAGGATGGAAGCCGGCCCAACGACGCCGGATTTCGACCGCGAAACTTTCCAAGCCGATCTAAACGCATTCGATTTCGCTTCGCCGAAGCCGCTGGAAGGCGTGCTGGCTTGGACCGTCCAGCAGATGCTGCACGGCATCGTTCACGTCAATCACCCGCGTTATTTCGGCCTTTTCAACCCAGCGCCCACTTTTCCCTCGCAATGCGCGGACCGGATTGCGGCGGCATTCAACCCGCAACTCGCAAGCGCAGTGACCTCGCCCGCCGCAGTCGCGATCGAGGCGCATACCGTTGCCGCGGTTGCCAAACGCGCCGGCCTGCCGTCCGGGGCTTCGGGGCACTTCACCAGCGGCGGTTCGGAGGCGAATCATACCGCAGTCATATGCGCCTTGACGGAAGCTTGCGCCGCTTACGCAGCGGAGGGAATACGCGCATTTACCGGGTCGCCGGTCTTCTACGTCTCGCATGAGAGCCATCGCACCTGGGTGAAGATCGCGCATCAGGCCGGGATCGGAAGATCCGCCGTACACATGATTGCCACCGATGGCAAAGGCCGCATGAACCCCGATGCGTTGGCGAAGGCTATCCAGATTGACCGGGCGGACGGGCATATTCCCTTCATGATCGCCGCCACGGCAGGCACCACGAACGCAGGCGCGATCGATCCCCTGCCCGGATGCGCTGCGATCGCGCGCGCTGAAAACCTTTGGCTTCACGTTGACGCCGCGTGGGGCGGCGCTGCCGTTGCATCCGAGCGCCTCCGGCCGCTCCTCTCAGGGATCGAACTCGCCGATTCCGTTACGATCGATGCGCACAAATGGTTTGCGGCCACGATGGGCTGCGGAATGTTCATGACCGCACGGCCTTCGGTTCTTTCGGAGACCTTTCATGTCTCGGCGAGCTACATGCCGCCGGGCGGCGCCATGCTCGACCCCTATGTGAGTTCCGCGCAATGGTCGCGGCGCTTTTCCGGCTTGCGGCTTTTTCTTTCACTGGCTGCCGGCGGATGGGAGGCTTATGCACGTCATGTGGAAAAGTCGGTAGCGCTCGCAACTTACCTTGCCGGAAAACTTGAGAAGTCCGGCTGGGCGGTGGTTCAGAAACCCAGGCTCGCGGTTGTGTGCGCGCTTCCTCCCGGAGGCAAGAAGGAGTTGCCTTCGATTGTGAGCAAAGTTCTCGCTTCAGGCCGTGCGTGGATTTCCACGGCCACTTTCGAGGGCCGAGAGGTGCTCCGTGCTTGCGTCACCCATGGTGAAACCACGGAGGCGGATGTTGACGAGCTGGTCTGCGCGTTGCAGGCCGCTCTTTGAGGCCCACGGATAAGGCGTCTAGCCCGCGGTTCTAACAACGTCCGGTTCGGGGCGGTGCTGGAAGCCGGTCGGCTGAGGCGTGTTTGATGTTGACTCTATTCCACGTTTGCTCGCCAACCACCGCACCCATATGGGCGGCTAGCTTTTGCGCGCCCTTAAGACATTTCGCTTGCCGCGCCGCTTCATCATTTTCCGGAGCGGTCTTTATCGTGAAAGAGTTGCTTACGTCAGTGAGCAGAACGGCTAGAACGCCCCCATTGTCGATCAGCGTGCCGATCTCGACGGGCGGCTTCTCAGCCGGGATTGGATAGTCGAGAACGTTCTCAATCGAGAAGAGATGGTTATCCGAAGCGCTTGCTTGCTTTTTTAAATAGGGCGCCTCGAGGAGCATTTTCACTTTCACCTCTGAACAGCGATTGTCTTTGGTGAATGTAACGGGGTTGAGGGTAACTATTGCGCCGCCAAACCCAGTGATTGTTGCCGGGTCGCTATCCCATGTTGCCGGGTCGTTCCTGTTTCCAGAGAGTACCCCTAAGTTTGCAAAGACAGTCGATGCTGGCAAAGTAAGCTCTTTGAGCAAGCTAACATCGCTATAGGTTAGGCAAACCTTTGCTATTCCCGGCGTTGCGGGGAGCTTCTCCTCCGCCGCAGCGCCGCGCGAAAACAACGCCGCGGCCAAAATTGCCGTAACAAATCGCAACCCGAACATCGCGTCGCGCCAGCCTCGAAGCTTAAGCTTTCTAGTTTGAAGCACTGCGGAGTACGCGAATCAAGGACCTAACCGGATAATTCCTCGGGAGATGTAAACCGGCCACGCCGCAGGGGCGCTCGCGATCCAGCCCCCACCGCTGGAGAAATAACGGCCAGAGTCCCGCAGATCGCTTCGAGGTGCCGGCGCGTTCAGACGCCAAACAGTGCCCGCTCGGTGTAGGCCAGGTCGCCCGGCCACGGCTTGTCTTCTCCCCGGTAATACATGGGCCATTTGCCGTGGGAATATTTACCAGGCAGCCGGAGGGAGCCCGTTGCGCCGGCAAGGAGCAGCGGAAATCCCCTTCGGAGAAGGAAGCGCCCGAGCGGCCCGGCAGCTTTCGTCAGCGCATCCGGCGAAGGGCAGTAGATCAGCTGCGCGGCCGGCAGAAGGCCGCGCCAAATATTCTTGGGTCTGAAGATCATCGGGTAGGCGCCGTCTTCGGTTTCGCATACTAGGCACAAGCATCCGTAACTGAGATGATCAGACAGAAGAGCGATGTCTCCAGCGGCAAGCTTCCCGCTCCACTCGCCGGCTTGGCCGAACTCCATTATTCTTGCCCTCCCGATTTGAGGCATCAGCGCGGGTACGGCAACGAAGGTGCCGGTGCTGAAGCGGTTAAACCCCTGCGCCTCGATAATCGGCCAGGTATGAGGCGCGGGCGACACGTTTACAAAGGTCGCTGGCTGATGCTTCATCGCTCGCGAAACGAGTTGCGGAGCGAGGGTGCGAAAAGCGGGTTCGGCGTACCAGCTTGAGACATTGCAGCGAATGGAGCGCACCCCGCCGCGGACAACCTCTGTGCATATCAGCAGGAGCACCCCCACGGCTGCGCCCTCGCTCTCAAGCATATAGCCAAACCTTGGAAAACCATCCGGGACCGGATGAGCCTTGAGCCGCTCAAAAGCGCCGGACCAGAAACTCTTCGCGCTGCCGGGGAAACCTTTGACGAGGAGATTGGCGATCGAATCGAGATCCGGAACCTCGATTTGGCGGCACCGGGTTTTCGCGCGCGAGGCCTGGAACATAGATTAACCTTGAGGTTGGCAGTTGTCTTGACTGGCGTTGTCCTTTATAGCTAACTCAAGATCAATGCAATAAAGGGCAATCAACAAATGACTGTAAGATTAACGATTATTTCAGAGATAGAAAACGTCGCAAAGGAACAGGGTAAATCGTTAACGTCCTTGTCCGATGACTTGGCGCTCGAAAACACCGGCCTCGATTCTTTGTGCTGGGCGATCATCGTCGCACGGCTCGAATCGAGCCTCGAGACCGATCCGTTCACCGCATCCGAAGAGGCCTATTTCCCGGTTACCATCGGCGAATTCATTCATGCCTACGAAAACACAGCACACTGACGCAGCCTCCCTTTGGGAGGGGATGGCGCGCACCGGCCTTGCTGATCGCTTCCTGCACGCTCCGTCGCAGAGCCTGCCGCTCACAGCCCTTGCCGGGGCGAGCGCAATCGCCGGCGGAGCGGATCGCTTGAGAGGCCGGGCGGTGCTCGTGGCCACGAGCGAACAGCTCACCGCCGCGCTGGCGTTCATCGACCTCGACGGCGCCGCCGCACGCATGATTGTTTGCCCCCCTGGCTTCCCTGACGCCCATTTGCCCGAAATCTGCAAGAAGGCCGGCATCGATGCCATCGTCACGGACCGGGACGCTTCCTGCTTCGACGCCATCAGCGCGTGCGAGATCGTCTCACTGAGCGCGAACCTCTGCACCGGTATTGCGCCCCGTGTTGCCGGCCATGCGACGGAATGGGTGCTGTTCACTTCGGGCACCACGGGGCTCCCGAAACTCGCCGCACACAGCCTTGCCGCGCTGACCGGCGCAATCAAGCGTGCCGCATTACAAGATCCACATGTATGGGCCACGTTTTACGACATCCGCCGCTATGGGGGCTTGCAAATCTTCCTGCGCGCCATGCTCGGGAACGCCTCGCTGGTGCTGTCCTCCCCCGATGACCCGGTTGCGGATCATCTCGTGCGCCTCGGCCGGCATAGCGTAACGCATATTTCGGGCACGCCGTCCCACTGGCGCCGCGTATTGATGAGCCCCGCTGTGCCAAGCTTCGCGCCGCGAACGGTGCGGCTTTCAGGCGAAATCGCCGATCAAGCCGTCCTCGACGGGCTTCGCGCCAGGTTTCCGGCGGCAAACATCGGCCATGCCTATGCCTCGACCGAGGCCGGAGTGGGCTTCGAAGTGGCGGATGGGCTCGAAGGATTTCCGGCAGCCTATGTCGAATCCGGCTTAGGCGAGGTCGAGATGAAAGTGGAAGACGGCAGCCTCCTCATCCGCTCCAAACGCACCGCCGGCCGGTATATCGGCGAGGAACGGACGCTGATCCGCGAGGACGGGTTCGTCAACACCGGCGACACGGTCGAGCTGCGGGGCGACCGCTATTACTTCACCGGGCGCCGGGACGGCGTGATCAATGTGGGCGGTCAAAAAGTGCATCCCGAAGAGGTCGAGACGGTCATCAACCGGCACCCGTCGGTTTCCGCTTCCCTCGTCAAGACCCAAAGGAACCCCATCATGGGCGCCATCGTCGTCGCCGATGTCGTTTTGAACCCGCCCGAACCGCAAAGCCTGTCCACGGAGCGTCGCGCCGCCTTGCAGCGGGAAATCCTCGACGCCTGCCGCGCGCAGCTTGCCAACCATAAAGTCCCCGCCCTCATTCGATTTTTGCCGGCTCTCGATTTGACATCCGGCGGAAAGCTGGCTCGCACCAATGCATAATGTGATCGTCACCGGGGGCAGCCGCGGGCTCGGCCTCGCGATTTCCGAAACGCTGGCGGCGGCAGGCTACCGCGTGATCGCGATCGCGCGCAAGGAAACCGCCGAATTTGAGGCCGCAGCGCTTGCCGCCAACGCGCGCGAGGCGGGATCGCTGGTCTTCGTGCCCTTCGATCTATCGAACATCGACGGCATCGCCGAGCTGATCGCGTCAATAAAGCGTGAGTTCGGCCCCATCTACGGGCTCGTCAACAATGCCGCACTCGGGACGGAAGGCGTGCTCGCGAATATGCACAATACTGAAATCGAGAAGCTCGTGCGCCTCAATACGCTCTCGCCGATCGTGCTGACGAAGTTCGCGATGCGCTCAATGATGACCGGGGGCAAGGGCCGGATCGTGACCATAGCTTCCATCATCGGCTTCACCGGCTATAGCGGGCTTTCGGCCTATGGCGCGACCAAGGCCTCGATGATCGGCTTCACGCGCTCGCTCGCGAGGGAGGCCGGCCGCCTCGGCATCACCGTGAATGCGGTGGCGCCCGGCTTCATCGCCACCGAGATGACGGCCGGCATGACAGACCACGACCGCGACCGGATCGCGCAGAGAAGCGCGCTGCGCCGGCTCGCGGAGCCGCAGGACATCGCGGATTCGGTGGCGTTCCTGATGAGCGAGAAGGCCCGGAACATCACCGGCACCGTGCTGACCGTCGATGCGGGCAATACCGCCTAGCGGGCATCGGCTTTGTTAACGGATAGCGTTAACGGATAGCGCTCCGCAGCTTCTAGTGTGGCGTCCTGCAATCCTGAAACGGGCACTAGGGAAATGAGCCGTTAGGCTTAGCCGGAGGTTACTCCGGACCTTTCCAGCCTGTTAGCGAAACCTTAAATTCCGCCCCGTTTTTAAGGCTTTGCTCAGCTTACCCCGGTGGCAAAAAGATAATTAACGGATTTTGTGGAGTCCACTTTTGGGGGTGAAAACGCGAAGAATTCGCGTTATTGCACGGAAATGCGATTTATCTCCCGCCGCGTTTACCATGCTGGTCTTAACGGCAAGCCGGAGCAACGAAAATAGGCTCCCGGCGCCGCGAGAATCGGCGGAAGCTATGCAGTGAACGTAACGGCGCTTCTGCCACCCGCCGCCGGAAAAGGTACTTCCCCCTGGGGGTCGTGAACCGACCTTCGAGAAATTCGAACTTAAGGCAGCAAACCTTTCAAGAGCGGACGCGCTGAGTGTGGTTCAAGTGTGCCGCTCCTTCGGGGGTAAAAGTGACCCATAGCCGCCTTTCGCCCAAGCGCGACAGAAGTGGACCAGTTCCAAGGTACTATTCTCCGCCTTGCGCTTGTTCACGGGCTGAAGGCTCCGGTTTCAGAGGCCATCTTGCGGCGCGTCAAGCAGGCCGAGGAAGTCAATGCCGGACCGCCCAGCTTGTCCCCCCTGCCCGCTTCTGCCGCATCGCGCACGTAGGTGCAGCCCGGCAGCGCTCCGCTGGCGGCGTCCTCCATTTGGCTGTATATTTGCTGTATTATCAGTCTAGGGAGATGCGCCGTGCGCTTGTTCATTGCCTTGGGGGTCGGGCTAATATCGTTCAGCAGTGCGTTTGCCGCGTCTCAAGCCGACAGAGAAACCTGCGACAAGGCATCGGACCCCGATGCGGGGATTAAAGCGTGCACGAATATTATAGACTCGTACGACAAGGGCTATAACCGTGCAATCGCCTATAACATCCGGGGCAACGACTATTGGCGCAAAGGCGAGTATGACCGCGCCATCGCCGATTTCGATCAGGCCATCCGCCTCGACCCGCAAGACGCAGCCTCCTACTACAACCGCGGCGTCGCCTATGACGATAATGACGAGTATGACCGCGCCATCGCCGATTTCGATCAGGCCATCCGCCTCGACCCGCAAGACGCAGCCGCCTACAACAACCGCGGCTTCGCCTATGACGATAATGGCGAGTACGACCGCGCCATCGCCGATTATGACCAAGCCATCCGCCTCGACCCGAAATACGCGGACGCCTATACCAACCGCGGCGTCGCCTATGACGATAAGGGCGAATACGACCGCGCCATCGCCGATTACGATCAGGCCATCCGCCTGAACCCGAAAAGCGCGACAGCCCATTACAACCGTGGCACCGCCTATAACGGCAAAGGTGAGTACGACCGCGCCATCGCCGATTTCGATCAGACCATCCGCCTCGACCCGAAATACGCAGCCGCCTACAACAACCGCGCCATCGCCTATGGGCGCAAAGGCGAATACGACCGCGCCATCGCCGATTACGATCAGGCCATCCGCCTCGACCCGAAAGACGCGTACCTCTATAAAGACCGCGCCTGGGCCTACTTCAAGGCCGGGAAGGCGGCGCAGGGGCTGCCCGATGCCGAGAAGTCGCTTGAGCTGCGCCCCAACGATGCCGAAATCCTCGATACGCGCGGAATCATCTTCGAGGAGCTCGGACGGCGGGAGGAAGCCATCGCCGACTTCCGGCGCGCGCTCTCGAAAGACCCCAATATGCAAAGCGTCAAGGACGCGCTGAAACGTCTCGGGGTTGAGCCGTAATCGGCTATCAATCTGCTGCTAGACTTACGTTTTGGACGCCGAGCGGGGTGCCCCGCCGGAGGTGGCCGCAAAGTTTGGCCTCCGGTTCCGGCATCAGAAGAACTAAACACATTTTGAAGGGCAGCGGGAACGGCCGGTTAGGCCAGACTCGGACTAAACTTCTGATTTGATGTGCAATTCCGCTGCTCCCTCGATTGCGGACGAGGCCATTTTAGTCCCGATGGTCTGCAACCGGCCTGCGGCTGCGTTTTTGGATTGGTGGCTCCTGCGGCTACCGTCTAGAGCGGTTCGGAAATGCGTTCGCCAAAGCGCCGCCGCCGGCCTGCGAGCCGGCTGACGAGAAGCTGGATGTAAAGGCCCGGTCCGGAGGAGTAAATTCGCCAGCCCGCATCGGCGGCAACGCTTCCTTCCCGCACGCGGTTCCATTCGGCCGAGGCTTCGTAACGTTCGTGGAACGCCGCATCGCTGCTGGAGAAATAGCTGTTCCGCTGCCGCAAGGAGGCGTGGTGCAAGCGCTCAGTCACCGCGATGGGGTTCACGGTCTGAAGCCCCTCCCGGAAGGCCCGCGCGTCGCCCATGATCGCGGCGGCCTCGCAATAGCGAAGATGGCTATGGACATACATGAGCCCGATTTCACGCCCGAAAAACGGCGACGACTCCGCGCGGCGGAAGATGCGCTCCGCGCCGCCCCGGTAAGGCAGCGGCTTGTCCATCAGCCGGACGCCATCGGGGAACAGCAAATGCTCGCGGATCAATCTCATGTGATGCTGCGACTGAGCGGGGCTGAAAATGCCGCCGGCGATGCCGCAGGACATGGGGATGAGCGAATAGCTGACGCCCGTTTTCTTGTCCGAGGGATGGAGGAGAAGTTCTTGCACGCCGCCATCGGCGCCGAAAATCGCGTAGCCGGCGACGGTGCCATCGTGGACGAGGTGGCGATTGAAATCGGTGCGGATGGCATCGGCCAGCTCCTCAAGCTGGGTTGCCGCGCCCGCCTCGCCCGCACGCCGCAAAATCTCGGCATAGCGGCTGAGCTGCTGGAAGAAGAGGCCAACCGTCCAGCTGCTGACCATCCACTCCTTCAAAGCGGGATCGGCGGGCTGGAGCGAATCGTTCCAGTCGCCCTCGCCGAGGCGAGGCAGGTGCGTGCCGGGGATGAACTGCGCCTTCAGGCGCACCAATAGCAACTCGCAATGCGCGGCGATGCTGCTCTGCCCGGCTCCGTTTCGCCACGGCGCCGGCTCGGACAGAAACGCCATATCGTTTGTGCATTCGATATAGTCGCAAAGCGCTTTCAGCGGCCAAAGCGGGATATCGCCATGGCTTTGCGTACCTTGGATCTCGCCATAAGGTTCGTGCATGAACCATTGGGGAAAATCGCCGGAGGTGAATTGCCGCCCGAACACGAGTTTGAGAACGCGTTTCGCCGCATCGTCATGTTCCAGCGCGAGGAGAAACTCGACCGGGCCTTGGCACACGTCGCGCGTGCCCCAGGCCGTCCCTTCGTATTGCTCCAGGCCGTGCGGCACGGAGAGATGCACAACCGCGTTATGGACGAACCAGGGGAAGATGGTGTTGAGAGCGGCGGTCTCTTCGCCGCCATCGAGGCGGAAATCGCGCGCAATGCCCGACCAGAAAGCGCCTGCTGCGCGCACGATGGCCGGCATCGCGACATAGCGTTCGTAAGTCTTTACGAGCCGGGCTCGCCCCCGCGGGATCGGTCATGGAGCCAACGACCGCGAAGCGGAACTCGCGCGTGGGCGCTGTCCTCAGCGCGATGTAGGGCATTCCGCGCGCTTCGCCGTCGGCATAGAGAAGTTCGTCGCCGCCAAGCGCCTCTAACTCCCCGGGCGTGGATGTAACCAGGTGATAGGCTGCTTGCGGATAGTTCTTTCCCCAAAGCGATTCCGGGTCCGGCCGGAAGGCGATACGCTTGGCCTCTTCATCCACCTCGACTTGGCCTGCGTGCCCGTACTCGCGCTCACCCAGCACAAGGTGACCGAAGATAAGAAAGCGGCAAGGCTCGCCCTCAACCGAGATTTCCCACTGCATCGCGGCATCCTCAGCGGATGCGCCAGCGTGAACGGCGATGGTGCGGCCATCGGCGCGATAGACCCAGCGGCAATCGCTGAGGCCCATCTCGAACATGGATGGCAGGGTAAGAAGCCGCCAATCGCCCGAAATTTCCGCGAGGACGCGCAGGCCGCTTGTCCGCACGATATTGAAAGCGTCGCGCGAGACGGAAAAGAGCTTGTGCAGCGCGTTGCTGCCCAGCTGCGAGGCGAATACGCCATGCATCCAGCACGTCACGGAAAGCGCGTTCTCATCCGGCAAAAGGCTTTGCCCGGTTCGAAGGATGGTGCCGTGCCGGCGTTTCATGAGCCGGTCTTTATCGCGGAGTACCGCGTGCCGGTTCAGCGGGCCGTCTTCCACGAAATAGGAGAGGAGCTGCCCATCCCGCCGTTCCTCATGCCTTCTGGCCTGGTGCAACTCCCCCGCTCCGCTGTTGCAGACGAGCGGCGGCGCGTCCTGCACAATGCTCCGTGCGGGCGCCGAGAGCGGCACATCGACCGGAGTGAACGCACCCAGCGCCGCCCCAGCGGCTTCGACCTGCGCTAAGTCCTCATCGCTGGAAGGGCGAGCGTGATCGGGATCGAACAGCCCAAAAAAGGTCCAAACCGCCTCCTCGCCGGGCGCAAGGCTTCGCGCCCCGCGTTTGGAGGATCGCGCAGGCTGCTTCATGCTGAAGCCGCTCCCCTGGCAGGTTCACGCCGAAAGGCAAATCAATCGATGCCGCATCGCGGAAGGCCGGTCCGAAGAGCTGCAAGCCATCGGTGGCGAAGCTTTTAGCACCTTCTAAGCAGCCATGCGCCACCCAGGGATGCCGGGCGTACTGCGCGAGATTTTGCCGGCTCATAATAACCGGGCCGAAGCGCGGATGCACACCGATGCGGTGATCGATATATTGCGACGCGAACGCTTCGTTGCCGGTTACAAAGTTGCGCTCGCCGAGTCCCAAGTCCTGGACGAAGATCGCATCGCAGGAAAGCGAGCCTTGGCTAAGATTGCGCAAGGTCAACTGCCAGGCCCAGAGATTTAACGCGGGATGCAGCCAAAGCGTGACGCGATGCTGGAGGCCATCGTTATCGCCCTCCCAGACGAACCGGTCTGCGCCCGCGCCAAACCGCACCGCCGCGCCTGGGCCTAGAGCTTCGGCCGCCCGGGCTTCCGTTCGCAAAAGAATGCGCCCGATAGAGCCCCCCAGCGGCGAGCCCAGCACCTGGTTCAGCATAACGCGCCCGCGCCCATCATCATGATCGATTGCGAATAGGCAGCCATTCGGAAGAACGCTAGTGCTCAGTCCGGCCGCGTTCCCGATGCGAAGGAGGCCAAGCTCGCTTTCCCGCGCCGTCTGGAACGTTGGCCGGCTCATAGCTCGCTCCCCTCACCCTGTCCCTCTCCCCATGGGAGAGGGAACGCTGTTGCACGCTCCGAGCGATATTTTAGCGTCCCTTCTCCCGTGGGGAGAAAGCGCACCCGTGGTCTGAGGGAACGCTGTTGCACGCTCGAGCGATATTTTGGCGTCCCTTCTCCCGTGGGGAGAAGGACAGGATGAGGGGCGTGAGTCCGAAGTATCATATCGATCCTCTTTGCCCCAAGGCCACTTGCCGCGCGTGCCATGCGGTGATGAAACAGGCGTAGCTCCAGGAAAGATCCTTGGCGGAGGTTGGCGCGCCCGTCTTCTGATCGAATTGCTCCGATAGGTCTCCCGATTGAGGTACGAACTCCCGGACGCGAGCGAGGATGGCATCGCCCTTTGCTATCGAGCTTGCGCGCCGGCCTGCATGCGCCTCGGCGAGCCTGTAATAGAATTCGGCCGCTCCGAAGGTGGAAAAGTAGTAGGCGCCTCCGCTGATGTAGTTGTCGCCCTTGTAGCGGCCGGACATGATGCCTTCCGCGCGGCCGCGATTGATCGCATATTCCGCGCCGAAGAGCTGTTCAAGCTTCGCCAGCGTGAACAGCACTTTGTCATCTTGAACGCTGTGCGGGCCGCTATCAAGGCCGGCGTGGATAATTCCGAGGATGACCGCGAAATCGAGCGCTTTCGAACTTTCCGCGCCGTCCGGGAGCAACCGGCTGCGGTAATGGCCAAGGCTTGAAGACCAAAACCCGTCAAGCAGGCTGCGCAAGTCCTGCGCCTTACCGCGGAACGCCTTCCCGGCAGCGCCCCCGCCAGTGCGTTCAGCCCGAGCCGCCCCCTTTTCCAAGCTTGCGAGTTGCACCAGCACCGTACAATAATGCAGCGCGGATTCCTCTTCCCATATGTCGTAGCAGGGTTCGCCCGCGTACTCCGCCGTGTAGCCGAGATCGTAATCGATCAGTTCCGCGAGGCGCTGCTTTTCATCCTCGCCGGTCAGCAGGCCGTCATCCTCGAACCGCATTGCCACAAGCGCGCGCTGGGCGGGGCCGTCGTGCTGGGGCCTGTTCCAGCCGATGAAATCCAAGGTGCCATCCGCGTTGTAGCGGACATCGCCTGCGGCGCGGCTACCTTGAACTGCTGCAATCTCTTCATCGGCGCGCAAATATTGCTGGAATTCGGGCGACGTCTTGGTCCGGAAATCGGCCCTCGCTAGAAAGCGCGGGCCGTCAATGTTGCGCAGGCCGAGGCTGAACTGGATGAAATCTTTGAAACGCGCGGTCCACTCGCCAGACGGCTTTTCAGCGTTTGCAAGAATGCGCACCGCCTCCATCACAGCGCTGGAGTCCCGAATCCAATGGAAGAAGTAGTCCGGCTCGCCGCTATTGAAGGCGATCGCTGGGCTGGCAAGCACCGACCCCGCCGCGGGCCGCATCGTTTGGCCAAATCCGGGCCGCCGCATCACGAGGCCAGTTGCCGAGATGCCTTGCGCAAGCTTTGCCGCTGAGTGCCGCGCCAAATCCCCGCCCCATTCTTCCAGCGTGCGTCCGTCCGTCATCGCGAAGTCCCTTAAACTTGCGCCAACTCTTCAAAACCCAACAAGCGAAGCCCCGCGCCTATCTCCGGGCAGCTCATGAATAGGCGCCAAAGTAAGCCCGTCCGATAGTTTTCGATCATCACGATAATCGGGCCTTGATCGATCGCAAGGTGCTGGTCCGAATACCAGCCCGTCGTGGGATTGAAGGCGTCTACGAACCCGTATTTGCCCGAAAGCTTGGAACCGAGGCTGAAAAAATGCTGAAGCGCAGCATTAGAGTGCTCCGGCGTATAGGGGAAACTCGACAGCGCCGCGGTTGGTGCAACCACCCCGCTATCTTCGTTGGGGGCGTGGGGCCTATAACCATTGTCGCCTTCGCTTGAGGTCAAGCCCCAGCACTCAGGCCCGTAACCTTTGAAGCCATTCGGATTGCCCACGCAATGCTCGTAATTGATGAGGCAGTGGTTGCGGTTCTGCTCCCAATAATCGGCGTACCGGTCCATCAAGCCGCGGGGGTCGAGCCCAAGAAAAGAGAAATGCGCAAAGAATAGGGGGCCTCCCAATTCAGGGCCGAGCGGCAGGCGGACGCCGTAATATCCTTTGCCATTGTTGAAAACCGCGCCTTTTGCCCATCCCTCGTGGTAGGCGCTTGCGCTTATGGAATGTGTAGGCGATGAGGCCGCGAGCACGTAGGTAATCAAGCACTCGTTCCAGCCCTCGATTTTTTGCCTGAGACCGCCGCCCGGACCGGGCACCCAATGCCAATGAAGGGCGCCGCCGTCCTCGCTATGCTTGTTCCAGTTCACGCTTTCCCAAAGGTTGGCGATGAGCGTGCGCAATTCGGTTTCGGAGCCGCTTTCCCGGTCGAAATACTGGCGCGCGCAAAGAAATCCCACCACGAGATAGGAGGTTTCGACGAGGTCGCCGCCTGCGTTGTCCGCCCAGAATGATACCTCTTTTCCAGTGGCGCCGTCGAGAAAGTGAGGAAAAACCCCATTATAGCTATCCGCTTTGCTGAGAAAGCCCAGGATCTTGCGAAGGCGGTCCACCGCGTCTTGCCGCGAAATCCAGCCCCGCTCCACGGCAACGAGCATGGCCATGATCCCGAAGCCCGTGCCACCCACCGCGATGAGATCGTTTTCAGCCGTGCCGTCCGAGCGGCCGCGGTCGTATGCCATTCCGCTTCCCGGATGGGCGAAGTCCCAAAAATATCCGAAGGTTTGCCGCTGCACTAAATCGAGCTGGGCTTCATCTGCCAAAAAGTCTGGCGCTCCAGAATTCACGGTTGGAGTTAGGTCTTGCATGAGCCCCTTTCACTTGCGCTAGAATAAAGTAAAGCTATGGCCTAAATCAATAAAGACGCTTTTCCAAGGCGCGGGCCTAGCTTGCTGGCGTTGCCTCTTGCGGGTCGTGATCGCGCAAGACCAAGATGCGCTGGTAAAATGTGCCTTCCGGATGGCGGCGGCCTATGCTGAGAACCGCCGTATGCTTTAGCTCGTCGCGGAAGATGTCCATTGCGGCTTGCCTGCTTTCCTCATCCAGCTCGTAAACAAACTCGTCCTCAACGACCCAATCCGGCCGGTGAAGCAGCATCCGCCCGATGACCAGCCGCCGCCTCTCGTCGAGCGTCAGCTCTTTATCCCATCGCCGTACCTTGTCCAGCGCGGGGACAAAACCTCCAAGATTCACGCGCTTGAGTGCGGCTTTGACATCCTCATCCAGGAACCTTTCTGGCGGATCTGGATAAGCGAGGGCTGTCCGTAACGATCCCATCGGAAGATAAGGCGGTTGCGGCAAGAACAAAATGCGCGCGTTTGCAGGCAGGCGCACGGTGCCGCATCCTCAATTCCAAAGTCCGGCAAGAGCCATATGGAAGGTGCTTTTGCCGGATTTTGGCGTGGCCTCGATGAGAACGCGCTCGCCGGCCGCAACCTTGAAATTCGGCACCTTCAGTGGCGCGTCTCCATTCCAGGAGACAAAAAGGTTCTCCACTGAAATCTCCGCTCCGCCCTTTTCGTGGCGAATCCCTGGCAGCTTGCCCCGCTTTGGAAGCTGCAGCAGAGCCGTCCTGTAAAGCATGATCCTGGCGAGCATGGCACGCCATTCTGCAATCGTGGGAAACTTGTCGACAAACCAGCGTAGCGCTGATTGGACTTGATAGAACGCGCCGACGACCATCATCAGGCCGCCAAGCGTGAGCGTTCCGCCGAAATAGCCGGGAGCCGCGAGAAGCAGCGGCACGAGAATCGCAAGCCAGCCATATCCTCCCGTCACCCAGGTCAGGCCGGCAAGCCGGTTAGCGATATGCCGCATCGTCTCAATGAGCGCATGGACGCGGGTGCCGATGTAGCGCTTTTCCTCGTTCTCTCCGCCGAAAAGTGCGATTTCGTCCGCGGATTCACTGACCCTTACCAGCGAAAACCGGAAATCCGCTTCCCTTGCGCGAAGCTCGGTATGAGCATCGATGAGCGGCCTCCCGACGAACCACGTGATTGTCGAGCCCACAATCGAGTAAGCGATGGCAGTCCAGACCATGTAGCCCGGTATCATGACGTTCTTGCCGCCGATAACGAAGACGACCTGATCGGAAAGCTCCCACAGGACCCCGATGAAAGCGATGAGGAGAAAAGTGGACTGGACAAGCCCCACCGCGAGATCGACCGTGAGCTCTGTGAGCCGCCTTGCATCGTCCTGGACGCGCTGATCTGGGTTGGCGCTGATGTCGCCGCTCTGCTTGAGCTGAAAAACCCGGCGGGGCTTCAGCCATTCGTCCAACAAATCGTTGGTGACGGTCTCCCGCAGCCGAACCTTGAGCATTTCATGCAGCCAGGTCTGAGCAACGCCTAAGCAAAGCAGAATGCTTACCAGGATCAGAAACACCATGACTTCATGCAAGAACACGGACAGATCCTTGCGGCCGATGGCATCGTAGATGCTACCTTGCCAATCGTTTAGACGGATTTGGGCAATGGCGTTGAGAGCGATGACAACCGTAATTGCACCGGCGAACGCGGAGAGGCTGCGTTTTGCCTTCGGACGCAGGACAATACTCCACAGATCCCGGAACTGATCGCGTATGCTCTCGGCGGGAGCCTCTGTTTCAATCTTCGTTGGCCCCATTTATCCTTCGCTTGATGTAAGCTCAGTAAACTTCAAGGTTAAACCTTCACCTGATGTGAGCCCAGTGAACTTAAGGTAGAGTATGATGGCACAGGACGATCAAACAGCTGAGATCGAAAGGCTCATCGCCTCAATGAGCCTTGAGGAGAAGCTTGGCCAGCTCACGATGATTCGCGAAGATGAGGCCGAAATAAGAGCTGCGCGCGCCGGTAGCGTCCTCGATTTACAGGAACCGGCTCGTATCCGCAAGTTGCAAGAGGCCGCGCTCAAGGAAACCCGTCTTGGCATCCCGGTCTTGTTCGCGCTGGACGTGCTTCATGGCTACGAGACAATTTTTCCCATCCCGTTAGCGGAAGCTGCCGCTATGGACCCCGCGCTGTGGGAAGCGACGGCGCGCGCCGCCGCGGCCGAAGCGGCAGCGGCCGGGATTGCGCTGACTTTCGCGCCGATGCTCGATGTGGCGCGCGATCCGCGCTGGGGGCGCATGGCTGAAAGCCCAGGCGAGGACCCTTGGCTCGGCGCCCGCTTCGCGGCGGCGAAAATCCGGGGGTTTCAGGGCGCCGGGCTTTCCGGGCCCTCGGCCATCGCTGCAACCGCCAAGCATTTCGCCGCCTATGGCGCCGTTACCGCCGGGCGCGAATACGCCTCCGTAGACGTCTCCAGCCGCACTTTGCATGAGGTCCATCTCCCGCCCTTTGCCGAGGCAGTGCGCGAAGGCGTTGCCGCGGTCATGCCGGCCTTCCACGATCTCGCCGGCATACCGATGACCGCTCACCGCGGCTTGCTGCGGGATCTCTTGCGGGCGCGCTATGGCTTCGACGGCGTCATTGTCAGCGATTTTCACGCCATCCCCGAGCTGATCTCGCACGGCGTGGCGGCGGACATCGCCGAAGCCGCAGCACTCGCGTTACAGGCCGGGGTCGATATCGATATGGCGAGCAACGCTTATCTCGAAGGGCTGCCCCAGGCGCTGAGCCGCGGGCTTGCCTCGGAGGCGGACATCGACGCCGCCGTCTGGCGCGTGCTCACTCTTAAAGCCCGGCTCGGCCTGTTCAGCGAGCCATTCGCCAGGGAAGCCGCATCGCCCAAAGAGATGCAGGAGAAGCACCGTATGCTGGCGCTTGAAGCGGCGCGGAAATCGATCGTGCTCCTGCAAAACCGCGGCGGCCTGCTGCCGCTGACGAAGCCAGCGAAACTGGCCGTGGCGGGGCCGCTCTCGAATGCGGCAGGCGAGATGCTTGGGCCTTGGCACGCCGCAGGCAGAGCCGGCCATACCGTTAGTTTTCTGCAAGGGCTTCGTCAAACGCTCCCCGATTGGGAAATTTACGCCTTCGAAAATTTTGACAGCGCTGAAGCCAAGGCTGCCGCCGGCAAAGCCGATGCGATTCTCCTATGCCTTGGAGAAACAGCCGCGCTTTCCGGTGAGGCCGCGAGCCGGGCCAACCCCGGCCTGCCTGAGGGCCAAGGCCGGCTTTTGCAGGAAGCGTCGCACTTCGGAAAACCCATCGCCGTTGCCCTAATATCGGGCCGCCCTCTCATAGACCCGCTTCTCTTCGAGACGGCCGATGCGATCCTTGCCACTTGGTTTTTGGGCTCCGAGGCTGGCACCGCGCTCGCGGATATTCTGACCGGGAAAACCAACCCGAGCGGCAAACTTGCCGTCTCATGGCCTGCCAGCCTTGGCCAAATTCCAATCTTCTACGCCCAACGCCCCACCGGCCGGCCTGCGGGCCGGCGCGGGAGAGCAGCAAATATCTCGATAGCGCGGTAGAACCCCTCTTCCCCTTCGGGCATGGCTTGTCCTACACGCATTTTGCGTACAGCGATCTGCAAGTGTCTCCGCGGCTACTGACAGCGGACGGCCGCCTTACCGTAGAGATTGAGGTGGAGAACCAAGGCCAAGTGGCTGGCGAGGAAACTTGTTTCCTCTTCATCCGTGATGTCACCGCTACCTGCGCTAGGCCAGTCCTTGAGCTGCGGGGGACCGGTAAAATCGCGCTCGACCCCGGCCAGCGCGGCACAGTTCGCCTCGAACTCGAAGCTGGCGACCTCGCTTTTCCGGACGAGGATGGCAACCCGTGCCTGGAGGCCGGCGCGTTTGAAATCCTGGTTGGCCCGTGCGCGGATAGGAACCGGCTGATCCATCGCACAATCCAACTGACGAACGCGTAATATCACGCCAAGGAGCGCGGGCGCGCTTCAAATGTTGTTGCGGGCGGCCATGACGGCGGTGGAGTCTTGGCCGCAAGCGCGGCAGGCCCAATATTGATCCAATGCATCTGCTAAGGCAGTGAGAAAGTGACCAGTATTCCCCACAATTCGGGGTCCGGTTCAGGCGAAGAATTGGCCAGCCGGGCCGCCATTGCCGCCGCTTACCGGACGCCGGAGCCGGCTTGCATGCCCCCGCTCATCGAGGAGGCGCGCCTCGATCCCGTTACCTCCGCGAGCACCACGCGCCTCGCAGCCAAGCTCGTAGGCAAGGTTCGCTCGGCGCGCGCGCACGCATTCGGCGTCGATGCGCTGATGAAGGAATTCTCGCTTTCGAGCCCGGAGGGGGTGGCGCTGATGTGCCTGGCGGAGTCGCTTTTGCGCATCCCCGACACGCAAACGCGCGACCTTCTCATCCGCGACAAGCTCGCGCGCGGGGATTGGGGCGCGCATGTCGGCGCGAGCCCTTCCTGGTTCGTCAACGCGTCCGCCTGGGGCTTGCTGATCACCGGCAAGCTCGTCGCGACCCAAAGCGAGCCCGGAATGGCGGCATCGCTTACCCGCGCGGTTGCCCGCGGCGGCGAACCCGTGATCCGCCAGGCGATGGACCTGGCGATGCGCCTCCTTGGCCGCCAGTTCGTGACCGGCCAAACCATCGAGGAGGCGCTGCAGCACTCGCGTGCGTTCGAGGCTCGCGGCTTTTTCTATTCCTTCGACATGCTAGGCGAGGCGGCCGTCACCGCGGCCGACGCCGGGCGCTACGCGGCTTCCTATGCGCATGCCATCGCCGCCATCGGTGTGTCGCATCGGGCCGGCAGCGTCTACGGCGCGCCCGGCATTTCGGTAAAGCTCTCGGCGCTTCATCCGCGTTACAGCTACAGGCAAAGAGACCGCGTCTGGAACGAACTTTACCCCCGGCTGCTCAGTCTAGCGCTGCTCGCGAGCCGGCACGGCATCGGCTTCAACATCGACGCCGAGGAGGCCGACCGGCTGGAACTTTCGATGGATCTTCTCGAAGCGCTTGCAGGTGATCCTGTGCTGGGCAGTTGGCAGGGGCTTGGCTTCGTCGTGCAAGCCTATCAAAAACGCGCGCCCTTTGTTGTCGACCATCTCATCGCGATGGCCGGGCGCACTAAGCGGCGCCTGATGATCCGCCTCGTCAAGGGGGCCTATTGGGACAGCGAGATCAAACGCGCTCAGGTGGATGGGCTTTCGGGCTACCCCGTCTTCACGCGCAAAGCCTATACAGATGTCTGCTATCTCGCCTGCGCCAAGCGGCTTCTTAAACGCCGCGATCTGGTCTTTCCGCAATTTGCGACCCACAACGCGCATACGCTTTCGGCGGTGTATCATCTGGCCGGGCCGGATTTCAAGGCGGGGAATTTTGAATTTCAGTGCCTGCACGGCATGGGAGAGACGCTTTACGCGCACGTCACGGGCGCGCGCAACCTCAACCGCCCTTGCCGGATTTACGCGCCGGTAGGCACGCATGAAACGCTGCTTGCGTATCTCGTGCGCAGGCTTTTGGAGAACGGCGCCAATACCTCTTTCGTTCACCAGCTCGCGGACAAGAACACTCCCATTGCGGACCTCACCGCCGATCCTGTCGAGGAGGCGGCCAAATATGGGGGCGCACCTCATCCAGCGATTGTGCTGCCTCAAGATATGTTCGGTTCGGAACGCACGAATTCGAAGGGGCTCGATCTATCCGGCGCGCTAGCGCGCGAAAAGCTTGAGCGAGCGATTTCCGGGAGCCGGGAAATACGCTACGAAGCCGCGCCGATACCTGACTCTTCGCCTGACCAGCGCGGCGCTCGAAGGCCGATCCTCAACCCGGCTAATCGCGCGGATATTGTTGGCTACGCCGCGGACGCAAGTGCCAGCGATATCGAAGCCGCGATGGCTGCCGCGGCTGGAGCGGCTTTAGGCTGGGCCGAGACGACTGCCGGCGGACGCGCCGTGCTTTTGGAACGCGCCGCGGATCTCTTGGAACGATCCATGGAGGGTCTTTGCGCGCTTATCGTCCGCGAGGCTGGCCGTACGATGGGCAACGCGATTTCCGAGGTTCGGGAGGCGGTTGATTTTTGCCGCTATTATGCGGCGCAAGCCCGCGCGCTCGGCGCAGACCATAAGCCCCTTGGGCCGGCCGTTTGCATCAGCCCCTGGAACTTCCCGCTTGCTATTTTCACCGGCCAGATTGCGGCGGCGATTGCGGCGGGCAACCCCGTCCTCGCCAAACCCGCAGAGCAGACGCCGTTGATCGCCGCGGAGGCAGTCCGGCTGTTGCGCGAAGCGGGCATCCCTGGCGGCGTTGTGCAGCTCCTCCCCGGAACTGGGGAGGTTGGCGCCGCGCTGGTTGCGGACCCGCGCGCGCAAGCCGTGCTATTTACCGGGTCAACCGAGGTTGCGCGGCACATCCAGCGCGCCCTCGCCGGACGGGGCAATATCCCCTTTATCGCCGAGACCGGCGGCCAGAACGCCATGATCGTGGATTCCTCCGCGCTTCCGGAGCAGGTGGTGGAGGATGTAGTGGCCTCGGCCTTCAACTCCGCCGGGCAGCGTTGTTCAGCGCTTCGTGTGCTCTGCCTTCAGGACGGCATTGCGGACCGCGTCATCCAAATGCTCAAGGGCGCGATGGCGGAGCTCAGGCCCGGCGATCCAGCAAAGCTCGAAACCGACATTGGCCCGGTGATGGGCGCAGAGGCGCAAGCGGCGCTCAACTCTTACGCCTCTTCGCATGAGAAACGCATCCTGTTTCAGACCCCGCTTCCTCCGGAATGCGAAAGCGGCACCTTCATCGCTCCAACCCTGCTCGAGATACGCTCCATCAAGGAGCTGGAACGCGAGGTCTTCGGCCCGATCCTGCATGTGATCCGGTTCGGCAGAAGCGCATTGCCGCGCCTCATCGAGGACATCAACGCTACAGGTTACGGTCTTACGCTTGGCATTCACTCGCGCATCGACGAAACCATCGATCTCATCGCGGACCGCGCCCGCGCCGGCAACATCTACGTGAACCGGAACATGATTGGGGCCGTGGTTGGCGTTCAGCCCTTCGGAGGCGAGGGGCTTTCGGGAACCGGGCCGAAGGCTGGCGGCCCGCTTACGCTCCACCGGCTGCTCCGGGCAGGCCCCCCGCCGCGCCTCGAAGGCACGCGCGAATCGAACCTCGACCAATTGCGAATTTTGGCGGCATGGGTTGAGACTGGGGCAAGCGCTCCGCTAGAGACAAGCGAGCGCAATGAGCTTGGCCAGTTCCTCAAGCTCTACCGGGAAAGCTCTCCGTTTGGCCTGAAACTGGCCCTTCCCGGCCCCGTGGGCGAGGACAACAGCCTGCATTTTTTGCCCCGCGGATCGGTGCTTGGGATCGCAAACACGGTCTTCGACGCCCTGCATCAGTTCGGCGCCGCGCTCGCTACCGGAAACCGTTTCGTTTTGGCGGGTGGCGAGGGCACAGCTCAATTGCTGAAGCTTCTTCCGAAGCCGCTTCTGCCGCATATCGAATTAGCGGATGAGTGGCGGGCCGCAAATTTCGATGCCGTCCTGCTTTCCGACGAGGCAAGGCTCGGGGAAATTCTGCGTGCGCTCGCTGAGCGTCGCGGCCCAATCGTGCAGGTTACGTGCGGAGCGCCGGAATTCAGGCTGTCCGGTCTCGTCAAAGAAAAGACTGTGTCGGTGAACACCGCCGCAGCCGGGGGGAATGCAAGCCTGATGACGATCGGCAGGTGATGCCCCCTCACCCCAGCCCTCTCCCGCAAGGTCGCGACCGCTGAGAAGGCGTTCCCTCTCCCCTCCGCGGGAGAGGGACAGGGTGAGGGGCTTTTTGCCACCGATTAGCCCTCGGCAGGGCCCCCTAAGCAGGTGAAACCGGCACCATCTACGGTAGAGTCTGCAACTTATACCGTATAAAGCGAGTAATAAGGCGGCACAGCGACGGCAGGCGTAGGTTCCCGGCGTTAATTATATAATAATACTGAGCGTGTATTAGTATTTTTGCAAACGATGCGGATTAAAACTGTGCCCGCGAGGGGACAAAGCCTGCAATGTGAGGGTAATTTTCGCTTCCTTTGAAGCGGGGAGAAGTAGTATGAGACGAGTTAGTTTCATGGCCTCTGCCATGAGCGTGGCCTTGGCCGCCTTGATTACAGGCGCGCAGAATGCAGCCGCTATTCCAGCGGGAGCCCTTGCCGCGGCAGATATAAGCGCTGCGAGGATAGCCCCATTTATCGAGGTCCAATGGGATGGAGGCTACGGTAATGGCAACGGCTACAACGGCTACGGCTACAACGGCTATGGCTACAACGGCTATGGCTACAACGGCTACGGCTACAACGGCTACGGTAATGGCTACGGCTACAATGGCAACGGCTATGACAACGGTTTCGACCGCTGGAAGCATCTTCCCGGATGGGATGCAGGTTACAATTACGATGACGCCTATCTGCCCAACCCATATGACGGGCCGGTTTACCGGCCCTGCTGTCAACTGCCGCCGCCTCCTCCGCGGCCTTGCTGCACTCCTGCGCCCGCGCCATACATCCCGCCGGCTCCATACGTCCCGCCGGAGATGCCGTATACGCCACTCAAGTAAGTGAGCCTTCGCGCAAGAGGAGAGGAAGCCTTCGCCCGCTGTGCCGGGCTACTCTCTCCCGATCATGGCAGACCGCTATTCCGCGGTTTCTACGGCTAGCCTTCGCAGCGCCGCCAGCGTTTCGGCACTGACGTGGTGCTCGATGCCTTCCGCATCCTTTCGGGCCGTCTCCGGGCTCACGCCAAGCGAAAGCAAGAACGCTTCAACCACGCGGTGCCGGTCGCGTGCGTCGGCTGCAAGGCGCTGACCAAGCTCGGTGAGCAGCACGCCCTTGTAAGGCTGCTGGAAGACCAAGCCTTCCTCCGACAGACGTTTCAGCATTTTGGCAACGGTGGGCTGGGCAACGCCGAGCCGGCCGGCGATATCGACCTGCTTTGCATGCCCGTGAGCCGCGATCAAATCGTCGATGAGCTCGACATAATCCTCCATCAGCTCCAGCCGCCGGGCCTGGCGCGTTTGGCGGAAGCTCTCCGACTGAATATCGGGAGCGATAAGGGGTTCGCTTTTTTTGTCCGCAGTCATGCCGGCTAGTGTCCCGTCTTCGAATTGCCGCCTCGTTTGCCGCACGCTCGCGTGGCAATTCGGAGACTAAGGGACACTAGCAGATTCAAAGTGCTAGTGTGGCTTATGTCCCGCAATGGCCTATGAGAGCCTAGCCGCAAATGCTGAAGGCAATTGCGGGACGCCACACTCGGGTGGGTCGCTTTCCACCACCCTATCAGATTGCGCAGCGGCTCTCAGCAAGATCATCAACATTAATTTATCGAGGGGCCTTGATAAGAGAAATCAGATATTATAGCATATGCTATACTGTTCTCGAAAGGCGGATAATGGCTTACGAAGCACCGGCTCAGGCGCAAGCCCCTCTCGCGACCGTAGGCAGCACCGCCGCCGCGTTGCGCGACGCCGTCGCCGGGCGCCGCGGCAGGCTCGCCACCGGATGGCTTTTCACCGGCCCTGCGGTGGTGGCTTCCATTGCCTACATCGACCCCGGTAATTTTGCCACCAACATTCAGGCAGGGGCCAAATACGGCTACGGCCTCTTGTGGGTGGTGGTGGCCGCGAACCTGATTGCGATGCTGTTTCAGGCTTTGTCGGCGAAGCTGGGCATCGTGACGGGCCGGAACCTGGCGGAGCTGTCCCGCGACCGTTTTCCACAGCCTGTGCCGTTTCTGATGTGGATCGCAAGCGAAATAGCGGCCATGGCGACCGATTTGGCCGAGTTTCTCGGCGGCGCAATTGGCCTGTCCCTGCTGGCCGGCATCCCGCTTTTTTGGGGGATGGCGGCGACTGCGGCAATTACCTACGGCATCCTCATGTTCGGAGGCGTAAGCTTCCGCCGGATCGAACTAGCCATCGGCGTCTTTGTCGCGGTCATCGGCATTTGCTATTTGATCGAGGTTTTCATCGCTCCGGTGGACTGGGCAGCAGCGGCGCGCGGTAGCGTCACGCCAGGGATCGCGGATAACGAAGCCCTGATGATCGCGGTCGGTATCGTTGGCGCTACCGTCATGCCGCACGCGATTTACCTTCATTCTTCGCTTACCCAAGCGCGCACTTTGCTGCTCTCAGACGCGCAGAAAGCGCGGGTGCTGCGGTTTTCGAACCGGGAAGTTATTGCCGCGCTCAGCGTCGCGGGCGCCATCAATATGGCGATGGTGATAATGGCGGCGGCCGCCTTCAACGCCGGCTTTCCCGACGTGGCGGAAATCGAAACGGCCTACCATACGCTGACGCCGCTGCTTGGCGCCGGCGCAGCGGCGGCCTTTCTTATATCGCTGATTTCCTCTGGCATATCGAGTTCGGTCGTGGGCACCATGGCCGGGCAGGTTATCTTACAGGGCTTTTTCCGGCGAAGAATCCCGATCTGGCTGCGGAGGCTCATAACGATGATCCCCGCGTTCATTGTCGCGGGCATGGGTGTGGGCGCAACCAAGGCGCTCGTTATCAGCCAAGTCGTCCTAAGCCTTGCCTTGCCTGTGCCCATGATCGCGCTCTTGATCCTGTCGAGCGACAAGCGGGTCATGGGGCGCTTCGCCAACGCAATGCCGACGCGCGTCTTGGGTGTAGCTTGCGCAATTGCGGTGCTGGTCCTGAATGGCGTTCTGCTTTTCGAAACGGTGGCCGCGCTTTAGCCCTTTAATTATGGCTTGACGAAGCGGGCCCGGTCCGTTGTCTATAGACCCTCATGCGCGTGTAGCTCAGCGGTAGAGCATCCGGTTTACACCCGGACGGTCGGGAGTTCGATCCTCTCCGCGCGCACCATTCCCGGACCCGATGCGCCGCAGATGGCGGCTGCGAATGCCCATGGGATACGAAGACCAGTAAGGCTCAGATAAAGCTTGTTAGAATTCATCCCGGCGGGATAAGGTCTTTTTCTTGCAAGTAGCGAAATTAGACAAAAAGCAACCTATCGCGCGTGGATCGAGCGACTATAGCGAATAAGGGGTTAGGAGACAAGCTAAAATGACGCCAGAGCAAACGCGCCTACTCGCGGAGACCTTCAAGAAGCTGGAAGGCCGATTGCCTGAACTTGGGGCGGCGGTGTATGCAAAGCTGTTCGAGCTTTCGCCGGAGTCGCGTCCCCTCTTCAAAGGCGATATGGAGGAACAGAATGCTAAGCTCGCGAAGGTGTTTGCCGAATTCGTAAGGGTTAAGACCCGCTCGAAGCATTTCCTGCCGGTGACGAAAAGCGGCGGGGAAGCCGTTATACCCGGCGTTGGCCCCATGGGAACCCGCCACCAGGAGCGGTATGGCGTAACGGCCAGCCATTACGGTCACATGCGCGTAGCCCTTCTTCATGCTCTCGAGCGGTTGCTTGGGAAGGACTACAATGCAGAGGTTGCCGCCGCATGGAGCGAGACCTTCGACATGCTTGCGGATGCGATGCAAAAGCACGCGGGCGGCAATCCGGAGGCAGACGCCTTCGCACGGATTTTCAGCGGAAAGTCCCCCGGCAAGTCCGGCAGCGAGAGTTCCGCAGAACAGTTTTTGAATATCGAAGGCGAAGCCGATCCTCTCAGATGAAACGCATTCTCTTAACGGGAGCGGGCGGGGCGATCGGGTTGCGGCTGCGAAAGCTGCTGCCGGCGCTTTACGAGCTTGTCCTCACCGATCTTGAGCCGCCTGCCGACCTTGAGCCTCATGAAACCTTTCTTGCCGCGGACTTGGCGGATGCGCCCGCTATCGAGCGCGCGGCGGCCGGCGCTGAAGGGATCGTTCATCTGGGCGGCCAATCCTTGGAAGGCTCCTGGGAAACGATCCTCCGGTCAAACATCGCTGGCACCTACAACCTCTTCGAAGCCGCACGAAAGCAGGGTGTTAGGCGGGTTGTCTTCGCGTCCTCCAACCACGTTGCAGGCTTTTACCCGAGGGAACAAACGATCGGTACGCAGGTGCTGCCGCTGCCCGATACGCGCTACGGGGTCAGCAAGGCTTTTGGCGAGGCGCTAGGCGCTCTTTACGCCTACAAATACGGCCTCGGCGTATTCTGCATCCGTATCGGCAACGTTTCCGAGGTCCCCGCAGACGAGAGGCGCCTTGCCATATGGCTGAAGCCTGAAGATCTGGTTTCCCTCATCCGCATCGGCCTTGAACGCGAAGGCCTCGTTTATGAAGTGGTCTACGGCATGTCCGATAATGCGCGGGCTTGGTGGGACAATTCACGCGCGCGCGAACTCGGCTATGTGCCGCAGGGGCGTTCGGAGGATTTCGTGAAGGAAGCGCTTGCAGTTCAGGCGGCGCTACCGGCCGATGAGACCGGCAGCCACTTCCAGGGCGGCCCGTTTTGCTCGCAAGAATTTGAAGGACCGCTTAGCCGCATTCTCTGCAAGGCCTAGAGCAGGCTAGAGCAGGTTCAAGGAATGTGTGCGTCATCGCGAGGGCGTCCTTAGCCGCCGCAGCAATCCATAGCAACATCAAAGGCTTAATATCGGATTGCTTCGCTCTGCCGGCGGGCACGGTGACCCCGCTGTCAGCGAAAATGCTTTGGTTTCAAATCGATTTTCGTGCCAAAGGCGAACTTTCCATTAACCTTCGGACTGTGTCATAGTAGCGCGGGACCCGGGCAGCGCCTCAGCTTCAAGACTGGCCCAACTCAGCGCGCCCGCAATAATCAGGGAAGGCTTGGAGGAGAGCACACATGCCGGAAATTTCCTTTGTGGTAAACGGCAAGCCGGTCCGTGCGGACGTGCCGCCGAACATGCTGCTTGCTGAATTCTTGCGTCAGCGGCTCGGGCTTACCGGCACGCATGTGGGGTGCGATACCTCGCAATGCGGCGCCTGCGTCGTGCACGTGAACGGTAACTCGGTGAAGTCCTGCACTATCCTCGCCGTTCAGGCGAACGGAGCCCAAGTAACCACAATCGAAGGGCTTTCTTCGGGCACGGATTTGCACCCGGTGCAAGCTGCGTTTCGCGAAGCCCACGGGCTCCAATGCGGCTTTTGCACGCCGGGCATGATCATGTCGGCAGTGGACCTTCTGCAAAAGCATCCCAGCCCCTCAGAGGCTGAAATCCGGACCTGGCTCAAGGGCAATATCTGCCGCTGCACAGGCTACCATAACATTGTGAAAGCAGTGGAATTGGCTGCCAGCGCCATGAGCGGGCAACGTCAGGCTGCGGAATAGCGGGAGGATAAAAAAATGACGGTTCAAGGCATAGGCGCACCCGTTAAGCGGCGCGAAGATTTCCGCTTCATCAAGGGCATCGGCAAGTATACGGATGACATCAATCTTCCAAACCAGGTCTATTGCTACATTCTGCGGTCTTCGATCGCGCATGCCCGCATTGTCTCGATAGACACATCGGCTGCTAGTGCTGCCCCGGGCGTGGTCGCTATTTACACGCACCAGGATATCGACGCATCGGGTGCTGGCGGTGTGCCCTGCGGATGGCTCATTACCAGCAAGGATGGCACTCCGATGAAGGAGCCGAAGCATCCCATTCTTGCTTCGGGGAAAGTCCGGCACGTCGGCGATCCTATCGTCGCGATCCTCGCAGAAAGCTTAGAAGAAGCCAAGGAAGCCGCCGAGCTCGTGAAGCTCGATCTGCAGGAGCTTTCCGCTGTCGTAAACATGCCGCGCGCTCTCGGAAGCGGCGGCACGCCAGTTCACGATGAGGCGCCGGACAACCTTTGTTACGACTGGGAACTCGGTGACAAGGCGGCGACGGACGCAGCTTTCGCGCGGGCCGCCCATATCACAAAGATCGATCTCATCAACAATAGGCTCGTGCCGAACGCCATGGAGCCGCGGGCTGCCATCGGCCAGCACGATCTCGCCTCCGGGGAATACACCCTCTACACCACAAGCCAAAATCCGCATGTTATCAGGCTCCTGATGGGTGCATTCGTGCTCAGCATTCCGGAGCACAAGCTCAGGGTCTATGCCCCAGATGTGGGCGGCGGCTTCGGCTCGAAAATCTATCATTATGCCGAGGAAGCGCTGGTGACATGGGCAAGCGCGCGCGTTGGACGGCCCGTCAAGTGGGTGGCCGAGCGCACCGAATCCTTCATGTCGGACGCTCATGGCCGCGATCACGTAACCCACGCGGCAATGGCCTTTGACGCCAATCACAAAGCGATCGGCCTCAAATGCGAGACGCTAGCCAATATGGGCGCTTATCTTTCGACGTTTGCGCCCTGCATCCCGACGTGGCTGCACGGCACCCTGCTCGCCGGGCAATACACAACGCCCGCGGTCTACGTCAATGTGAAGGCCATATTCACCAACACCGTGCCCGTCGATGCGTATCGCGGCGCGGGCCTGCCGAGGCGGCATTCATCCTGGAAAGGCTGATGAGCAAGGCCGCGCAAGAGCTGGGCGAGGATCAAGCCGAGCTGCGCCGGAAAAATTTCATCCAGCCGAACCAGTTCCCCTATCAGACGCCGGTCGCGGTGGTCTACGACATTGGGGATTATGAGGCGTCGCTGAATGAGGCGCTCAAAGTCTCAGATTACGCGAATTTCCCCAAGCGGCGTGCCGAAGCCAAAGCGAAAGGCAAGCTCAGAGGCATCGGGATCTCAAGCTGGATTGAGGCTTGCGGGATCGCCCCGTCCACCCTTGTGGGCGCGCTCGGCGCTCGCGCCGGCCTTTACGAAGCGGCCACGGTTCGCGTCAATCCAACAGGCAGCGTGACCGTTCTAACCGGCAGCCACAGCCACGGACAAGGGCACGAGACGACGTTTGCGCAGGTGGTGGCTGATAAGCTCGGCATCGACGCCGCTCAGGTCGAGATCGTTCATGGCGATACCGCCAAAGTACCATTCGGCATGGGCACCTACGGCTCCCGGTCGCTCGCGGTGGGCGGCTCAGCTATCGTGAAGGCGCTTGATAAGATCGTGGAAAAGGGCCGCAAGATCGCCTCGCATCTCCTCGAAGCCTCCGAGGGCGACATCGTATTCGAGAACGGCGCTTACACAGTGAAAGGCACGGACAGGTCCAAAGCGTTCGGCGAGATCGCGCTGACAGCCTATGTGCCCCACAAATATCCCATCGAAACCCTCGAACCAGGGCTTGAAGAAACCGCTTTTTACGACCCCAAGAACTTCACCTTCCCGGCCGGGACGTATATTTGCGAAGTGGAGATCGATCCGGCCACCGGCGTCACCGAGATTGTCTCGTTCACGGCGGTGGACGATTTCGGCAATGTGGTCAACCCCATGATCGTGGAGGGCCAGGTGCATGGCGGCTTGGCGCAGGGGATCGGGCAGGCGCTTCTTGAAAATACCGTCTATGACGAGAACGGGCAGCTCCTGACCGGCTCTTACATGGATTATTGCATGCCGCGCGCGGACGACTTGCCCAAGTTCAAGGTCTCGATGATTAAGGGCACGCCCTGCACGCATAACCCGCTTGGCGTGAAAGGCTGCGGCGAAGCCGGAGCCATCGGTTCGCCCCCCGCGGTCATCAACGCGGTCGTCGACGCGCTCAAGGAGTTCGGCGTCGATCACATAGACATGCCCGCAACGCCGGAGAAGATTTGGCGCATCACGGGCAGTGGCATGAAAAAAGCGGCCGAGTAGGGAGAGAAAGCTATGATTAATTTCGACTATGTGCGTCCCGCCTCGGTTGCCGACGCCTCGCGCGCTCTTATGGGTGCGAATGCCACCGCCATCGCGGGCGGCCATACGCTGATCCCCACGCTCAAGCAGCGTTTGGCGAAGCCCGCGGTGCTTGTCGATCTTACCGGCATTGCGGAGCTGAAGGGGATCCGGCGCGAGAACCACTCGCTCATCGTCGGCGCCACGACGACCCACGCTGAGGTTGCGTCGAGCACCGAAGTGCACAAGGCAATCCCCGCGCTCGCCAAGCTCGCCGGTGGCATTGGCGATGCGCAAGTCCGCCATCGCGGCACGATCGGCGGCTCGATCGCCAACAACGACCCTGCCGCGGATTACCCCGCTGCGGTCCTCGCACTCGGCGCAACAATCGTCACCAATAAGCGGCAAATAGAGGCGGACAAATATTTCACCGGGCTGTTTTCCACGGCTCTGACCCCCGGCGAAATCGTCGTTTCGATCCGCTTTCCAATCCCGGAACGCGCCGGCTACGCAAAAATGGAACAGCGGGCTTCGCGCTATTGCCTCGTCAGCGTCTTTGTGGCCAAAGGCAAGGGTGGATTGTTCTCCTCCGGCGAAGTGCGCACGGCGGTCTCGGGCGCTGGCTCCAACGGTGTATTCCGCGTTCCAGCCATCGAGCAGGCGCTAAGGCATAAATTCTCGCCCGAAGCCATTCGCGGCATCGCCGTTCCCGCCGGTGGCCTTATGAGCGATATGCATGGCAGCGCCGATTACCGCGCTGCCCTCATCACTGTCATGGCGCAGCGGGCCGTGACGGCGGCATGACGGAGGCTGTGCCAAATACGGTAGCAGAAACAGCCGCATTGCTGGCAAAGGGAGGCTATATCGCCGGCAATTCGCTGGCGGCCTCCATCTTCCTCGCCCTCAAGCTTAAGCGCCCTCTTCTTCTTGAGGGCGAGGCGGGCGTCGGAAAGACCGAGGTCGCCAAGGTGCTGGCGGCGGTGCTGGGCCGCCCCCTGGTGCGGCTTCAATGCTATGAGGGGCTGGACCTTTCGAACGCGGCTTATGAGTGGAATTATAGCCGGCAGCTTTTGCACATCCGCGCGTCGGAGGCGGCCGGCCACGTCACGGCCGAGAGCCTGGAGCGCGATCTCTATAGCAAAAACTACCTTCTCAAGCGCCCCCTTTTGCAAGCGCTTGAGCTCTCGGCTGAAGGCAAGGTGCCGATTCTTCTGATCGACGAGTTGGACCGGGCCGACGAGCCCTTCGAGGCGTTTCTGCTGGAGGTGCTTGCCGATTACCAGATTACTATCCCGGAGCTCGGCACGATTTCGAGCCACTGAGCCGCCCATCACCATCTTGACCTCAAACCGCACGCGTGAGGTGCACGATGCTGTGCGCCGCCGCTGCTTCTATTGCTGGATAGACTATCCCACCGCCGCCCGTGAGGCCGAAATCTTGAGGTTGAAGCTGCCGCAAGCGCCGCAAGAACTCACCGGGCAGATCGTTGCCTTTGTGCAGTCCATCCGCAAAATGGACCTCTATAAGAGCCCCGGCATTGCGGAGACCATCAACTGGGCGCAGGCGCTGACCTCGCTCGACTGCGTGGCGCTCGACCTCGAATCGGTAAATTCGACGCTCGGTACGCTCCTGAAATATCAAGACGACATAGCCCGCATCCAGGGCAGTGAGGCCGCGCGGCTTCTGGAGCAGGTGAAATCGCGCGCGCGCGAAGCGGCGTTTGCGGCGGAGGGGAATGCCGCTTAAATAGATGGGGGGCGAAGCCGAGAACGGGATAGCAGGCATGGACCGGGCCACAATAATTAAGCGGATCAAGGCCAAGGAAGCAGCAATCCGCAAGGAAGGGGCCACCCACCTCTACTTGTTCGGCTCGCGCGCTCGCGGTGACAACAAGCCAGCCAGCGATTTGGACGTCTATGTGGATTACGATTCTGGTAGGAAGTTCTCATTACTTGACCTGGCTGGGATAAAGGTCTTGCTCGAAGATGAACTGGGTATAGTCGTTCATATTACTACAAAAAGCAGCTTGCACCCGAAGTTGAAAAAAGACATCGAGGCTCAATCCATTCGCGTGTTTTAGAGACCCCAATTGCACGGAAACAAACTCAGACCCCCTCACTCTGTCTCTCTCCCCAAGGGGAGAGAGGACGCCTGTCACACGCCGCAGCGGACTCCCTCTCCCCTCGGGGAGAGGGCTGGGGTGAGGGGGGACTTCTCGCGGGTGCCGCGCCATGGCTAGGCCGCTCGACGCCAATATCGTGGCCGCGGGGGCCGACGGAGGCCGCATCGCCGCCAATATCTTGGGCTTTGCGCGCGTGCTTCGCTCGGCAGGCATGCCCATCGGATCGCAAAAGGTGCTTGAAGCGACCGAGGCGGTGCTCGCTGCCGGCCTTGAGAACCCGAAGGTCTTCTATTGGACCCTGCACGCCGTCTTCGTAAGCCGCCCCTCCGAACGCGAGATCTTCTCCCAAGCTTTCCACCTGATTTGGCGCGATCCTGGCTACATCCAGCAGCTTCTGTCGGTCATGGTGCCGAACTTGCGCAATTCGGGGGCGCCGCGCGATGCCATGGCGCGGCGGCTCGCCGATAGCCTCTTCCTTCGCCAAGGTGGGGAGCACGCCGTTGAGCGGGAGATGCTGCAGCTCGACGCGCGCGGCACTGCAAGCGATCTCGAGGTGCTTGCCTCGAAAGATTTCGAGCAGATGACGGCTGATGAGTTGCGCCTTGCCCGCGTTGCGATTGCCGGCCTAGCGCAACATCTCACGAAGCGGGCCACGCGCCGGTATATGCCCACGGGCAGCGGCGGGGGGAAGCGGCTGGATCTGCGGCGTATGCTGCGCCAGGCCGGCTCGCGCGGCCCGGAAGGTATGCTGCCTTTGTACAAGGAACGGCAGCGGCGGGCGCCTCCGCTGGTTGTGATGTGCGATATCTCCGGCTCTATGGACAGCTATGCGCGCGTCTTTCTGCATTTTCTTTACGCGCTGATCAATGGCGGCGAGCGCGTCCATGCCTTCCTGTTCGGGACGCGCCTCACGAATGTGACACGCATCTTGCGCGACCGCGATCCCGATACCGCCATGGCCAAGGCCTCTGGCGCGGTTCAAGACTGGGCCGGGGGAACGCGTATCGGGGAAAGCCTGCACAGCTTCAATAAAATCTGGGCGCGCCGCGTCCTCGGTCAGAATGCCACCGTCCTGCTGTTCACCGACGGGCTCGATCGCTCCGGGGGCGAAGGCATTTCGCGGGAGGCCCGGCGCCTTAGCGCGTCCTGCCGGCGCCTGATCTGGGTCAATCCCCTGCTTCGCTACGAGAGCTATGCGCCGCTGGCAGCCGGCGCCGTGGAGCTTGACCGCTATGTGAGCGAAATGCGCCCCTGCCATAATTTGAAAAGCGTGGCGGGCCTCGCAGCGGCGTTGTCTGGGAGTGGCCCTGTTTGCCGCCCATCCGCTCCGCGAAAATGAACGGTCTTAAGCCCGAAGCCTATCTGCGCGACGTCCTCACCCGCATCGGTGAGCACCCGATCAACGCCATCGATGCGCTGCTTCCCTGGAATGTCGCCAAACCTGACACCTTCAGCGCCGCCGCCTGCGCAGGCCATAGTCAAGCGCTAAAAACCACAGACGCTGCCTTGTCCTTGCCGCCGCTCGAAGGCGAGAGAGCCGCCTAACAAGCCGGTCAGCCTGCCTGCGTTACCGGCTCTCAGGAAACCTTTCCGGCCCTGTCATGGCGGGTTCTTGCTCGCGCTTGTATCGAAACCTTGGTGCAGATCATGCGCGAAGGGTAGCAAGAATTCCGACGAAAATTCGCGAAGGTAGCGACCTGCCGGGACTGAACATTAAATCATTGTTCTGCTCAGTATATCTAGACCGGACCATATATGCTCTACTTGAGCATTACCGTTCACAGCTACTCTGCGCAAATGCCGGCTTGCTTGCGCCCTATCTACCGTCTTGCCGGTCAAGCAGTTTGTGCGTGTTTCCAAGGCTCGCCTGAGCGGAGCATGGCGTTGAGCGTGACGATGAGCTTGCGCATAACGGCGGTGATTGCCGCTTTGGCGCACTTACCGTTCCGCCTGAGTTTTTCGGCGAAGCTTTTCATAATGCGGTTATGCCGGATGGCGGTTAGCGCCGCCATGTAAAGCGCCTTGCGGACAATGGCCCGGCCTGCCTCGATATGGGAGGGAAGGCTTGATTTGCCGCTCTTATCGTCGAAGGGAGCGAGGCCTGCCATTGAGGCTGCCTGGCCCCTGCTAAATGTGCCAAGCTCCGGCATATAGGCAAGCAGGGCTGCGGCCGTCCCCGGGCCGATGCTCTTCAAACTGCGCATGAGGGCCGCCTTGCGGGCAAGCGTCCCGCTGGCTTGGATATGCGCCGCGATTTGAGCCTCAAGAGCCGCCAGGGATTTGCGCAAGCTTGCGATATGCTCCTTGAGGCTGCGGCTCACGCTTGGGTGGCGGACATGCTCGAGCCGGCTGGTTTCGGCAAGCAGCATGGCTTGGATCTGGTCCCGCCGGGCCTTCAAAGCGGCCAAGGCGGCAAGCTCGGGCGTGAGCGGAACATAAAGGCGCAAGCCCTCCGTCTGCAAGCCGTAGAGGGCGAGCGCACGCGCATCGATCGGATCGGTCTTGGCAATAAGGCCAAGATATTTGGCAAAGTGCCGGACGCGCGATCCATGGGCCTTGTGGGCGGGCAGGCCAAGCTCGATGCAAATCTCAAGCAGAGGGCGCTCATAGCCGCCGGTTGCCTCGCAGACAACGAGGAGGGGCCCGAGGCTTAAATTGGCATTGCGCCGCATCTGCGCCATGAGCAGCTTGCGGATCGCCTTGGGTTTGTTCGCAATGCTGTGGCGTTCATCGCCAGGCAGGATGCAGACGGCCAGGCTCTCCTTGCCAACATCGAAGGCGACGATATGGTTGAATGCATTGTGCGCCGGGTTCATAGTCATTGATGCGATTCCGTGTTCCTGGATTGTATGCGGCCGTGCAAGGCCCTTCTACCGTTCGGATGGACGCGGAACTTGAGCGGCGCGGGTCAAAGATTAGGCTGGACCGTGCAAGGTCTATCCGGGATACGGCCGCGCGCCGCCCATGAGACAGGGCGGCCGCCCTGTCTCATGGGCTAACCTTCGCCGATTCGCGGCGGGAAAGGTCAGCCTGCAGAAATATACAATCCGGGATCTGATCAGATCGCAAGGTACTTATGCCGGAGGGCCTCATCGTTGAGCACTTCTTCCGCAGCGCCGTCATAAACGATTTCGCCGCTATCGAGGATCACGGCGCGGTCCGACAAATGCAATGCCGCAACGGCATTCTGCTCCACGATGATGCTGGTGATGCCAGCGTTTCGCACTTCCTTCAAAGCCTTGGCTATGTCGTGCCGGACAACGGGAGCGAGGCCCTCGTAAGGCTCGTCAAGCAGGAGCAATTTAACGTCGCGTGCCATTGCGCGGGCTATGGCGAGCATTTGCTGTTCGCCGCCGGACATTGTTATGGCCTCTTGCTTGCGCCGTTCGGCCAGCCTTGGAAACAGCCCGTAGATCCGTTCGAACGGCCAGCCGCTTTTGCCGGAGATCGTTGCGAGCTGCAAATTCTGCTCCACAGTCAATCCGGGAATGATTCTGCGATCTTCTTGAACCAGTTGCATACCGGCTCGTGCCGCCTGGTAATTCCGCTTGCTGTGGAGCGCAACCGAATCGAGATAGACTTCGCCGCTCCGCAGGACAGGCGTCGAGGCCCGCGCGATCGCGCGGAGCGTGGAGGTTTTGCCCGCCCCGTTCCGGCCCAGCAAAGCGAGAATTTCACCTTTGCCGAGCGTGAAGGACACGTTTTGCACGACATAGCTGTCGCCATAATAGGCGTTAAGCCCGCGGCAGGCGAAGAAAGGCTGGGCCGCGACGAAATCGGAGGTTCGGGCTGGCGCTGCGTCTAAGCTCATAGCTGCTCTTCCCCTAAATAGGCTTCGACGACTTTCGGATTGCCCTTGATTTCATCTGGCACTCCTTGCGCGATGACACGACCTCCGGCGAGCACCGTGATGCGGTCCGCCAGCGAGAATACGACGTGCATGTCGTGCTCGATAATGACGATGGATTCCCTTGACAGCGGGGAGCCGTCCACACATGGCCCACTTTCCCCGTCCCCAGCCTATGGAAACGCCAGCGGCTTTCGAATCCTAAACGGTTCGAGGCACTCAGAATTCACGGGTATCCGCAAATTTTCGCGAGCCTGCCGAGACCAGTGACGGCGATTTTCTACAGAGTTTATGCGTGATGACAACACGAATGCATCACAGGTGAATTCCGCCTGCGCACGAAACCAAGACGGCAAATCCGCGCGTGCCCAGCCAAAGCGGGGCGTCCGGGCCGGGTTTGGGCCGGGGGGGGCCCATCACATCGCGCCAAACTCGCCCGAATTGGGGCTTCCAAGTTAGGAGCAGACAGACGGCTAATATAGCCGATCAGTCCCTTTTTGGTCATTACAGGGTTGTTACACCGGAGCAAATAAACTCGGGCGAAAGCCCCGATTGAACGCGTAACCATTTGATTTTATTGGTGAGCCCAGATGGATTCGAACCATCGACCCTCTGAATAAAAGTTACCTGTTTCTGCAACGAAAATGTTTTGCAACCGCTTCGACTGAGATAAGCCGGGAGGGAGGGCACAATGGCACCTGTTGCAATCATAGGAATGGATATCGCTAAGACTGTCTTTCAGGTTCACGGAGTTGACGCCGCAGGGCAAGTTGTTGTTCGCCAGCGCCTCACACGCGGGCGCGTCTTGACTTTTTTCGGAAAGCTGGCGCCATGCCTTGTCGGGATCGAGGCTTGCAGCGCTTCGCATTATTGGGCGCGGGAACTCATCGCACGCGGGCATGAGGTCCGCCTAATGCCGGCCCAATATGCGGGAACCATTCAGGAGCCCATGTCGAAGAGCAGGAACTCGGCGTCCGCCGGCGCCTGAATCCCGATCCTGGCTTCATCCTTGAGCGCGGCGCCGTCTCCTGCGTTCAAAACTTGTCCGGCAAGCGCAATCGAGCCGCGCATTACTTGCACCCAGCCGAGCCTTCCCTTCTCAAAACTGCTAGAAAGCTCGTCTCCCTTACTCATCCGGCCAAGGCTAACCCCGGCGTCCTGGTGGATAGTAACCGATCCATCGCGCCCGTCGCGCGAGGCAATCAGGGTGAAACCGCTCTCTCCGGCCTGCCCGAAGCTTTTCTGCTCGTAGCCGGGCTTAATGCCGTAGGCTTCGGGCTTGATCCAGATTTGCAGGAAATGCACCGGTTCCGTTTTCGAGTGGTTGAACTCGCTGTGCTCCACGCCCGTGCCGGCACTCATGCGCTGCACCTCGCCCGGACGGATAACCGAGCCGGTCCCAAGGCTATCCTTGTGCTCGAGTGCGCCTTCGAGAACGTAGGAGACGATCTCCATATTATCGTGCGGATGGCGGGGAAAGCCGGCACCCGGAGCGACCCGGTCCTCGTTGATGACGCGGAGCGGCCCAAAGCCCATGTGCTTGGGATCGTAGTAATGAGCGAAAGAGAAGCTGTGTTTGCTGTCAAGCCAGCTGGTCCGCGACACCCCGCGGTCCTCACTTTTGCGGATAGAAATCATGGTTTGCTCGCTACGAAGCTAATGCTCGATACGGAAGGTGGTGACCGCAATACCGCCGGCAAGGTGCAAAAAGGTCAAAGGCCAAATGCGCGGGGTCTAATTCGAGGCCGGTCGGGAATTACAGGTTGCGGGCCGCTGAAGGAACGAGGCAAGCCACAAACATCTATTCTTGCATAACCGCTTTCGTAGGACTCAAAATTAGCCGCCTTGAAGATGTAATATGCGGGTTCCTTTGATAGACTCTATTAATAACGTTCTCATGTAACACATTCTGTTATTATCGAGCTTAATATCGATGACGTAGGTATTTACGGCGCAGTATCGCGTGCTATTCGGATGCTTGATATGATCAGCATTGTTAAAAAACCGGGGCTTAACGTCTGGATCGTTATTGTTACTGGCGTGATTGTGCTTTTGATTGGCGCGCTTATCACTTTGGCGATTCTTAGAGCCAAGCAGGATGCCATCGCTCAGGCGAAGCTTAAGGCTTCCTATCTCTCTGCGGCGCTAGAGGAAGAAGCGGAAGGACATCTGGAGAGCCTCGCTATCGCGGTGGAGTACGTAAAACGGCAAGTCGAAACCGAAGGCGCCGCCGCACCCTTGGCTGAACTGAAAGCAGAGATTTCAAGCTACCTGCCGGGGGTCGCCAATATTGCAGTAATAGGACCGGATGGAAGCCTGCGGGCGACATCGGGCGAAGTGACTTCCGCGCCGCTTAACTTTTCCCACTTTGATTTTTTTCGTATCGGCAAGGATGGTCCGAGCGGCTTCCGCTTTAGCAATCCCATAACCGGACTTCTACCAAATCGAATGGCCATTCCAGCAACGCAACGCCTTGAAAATAAGGATGGCAAGTTTGCCGGCGTGGTGCTGTTTTCGATCGATCCTGCGCGGGCGACGGCAATGTACCGCCGGGTCAATCTTGGCAACAGCGGATCGATCCTGCTTATCAGCAGTGACGGTATTGTATTGTTTGGTTATACCCTTCCGCGCGGCCTTGATCCATCGGTGATCGGGACCATGGCGACTAACGAAATCGCTCTTGCCCGGGCGCAGTCCGGCCCGTCTGGAAGCTATATCGCAACAAGCGCGCTCGACGGCATCGAGCGCATTTACTCGTGGCGAAGGCTTGAGAATTTCCCGGCTATCGCCGTGGTGGGAGTGGGAAAGAAAGAGGCCCTGGCCGCAGCCAACAGGCAAGCGATGCGCATGCTTGCACTTGGCGCTCTCTCGGCCGGTCTTCTCCTTACACTGACGATCATGCTCAACCGTGAGATTGCGCGGCGCCTCAAGCACGCGCTAGCCCTGGAGGAAACAAATGGGAAGCTTGCCGCCGCGCAAGTTGATATCGACGAGCGCAAGCGCCATGAGGAGCAGATCACTCTCCTCCTTCGCGAGGTAAACCACCGCTCCAAGAACATGCTTGCGGTTGTCCAGGCGATTGCCCGGCAGACGGTTGCGGCAACTCCCAAGGACTTCATCGACCGCTTCGCCGAGCGTATTGAGGCGCTGGCTGCGAGCCAGGACCTGCTCGTGAAGAACGATTGGAAAGGCGTGGACCTCCAGGATCTCGCCCGGTCTCAGCTTGGGCATTTCAAGGACCTTGTCGATAAGCGTATTGAGCTGCGCGGACCCCGGCTTTTTGTCTCTGCATCGGCCGCGCAGACCATCGGCATGGCGCTCCACGAGCTCGCCACCAACGCAGGCAAGTATGGAGCGCTCTCTGATGGTTGCGGCCGCGTCGAGGTGGACTGGAGCCTTGAGCGCGGGGGGGGCCGCGGGGCCATCTTCGTGATCAGCTGGCGCGAGCGTGGCGGGCCTCCTGTGGTGGCACCGGTCCGGGCCGGTTTCGGCTCGATCGTCCTTTGCCAGGTTGCAAAGGAAAGCCTCGATGCGAAAGTTGAGCTTAACTATGCGTCCACGGGGCTGGTCTGGCAGCTTCGTTGCCCCGTCGCAGAGGTCATCGACGGCAGCTACTCAGCTTCCATGATCGATGCGGCGGAGATCACCGGAGACTATGCCGGCACGCCTCCCGAGCGCACACCGAAAGAGTAAGCGATCCAGGCAATTCCGTTGACCAAAAGGTCGATACCGAGAAGGAGCCCCAAGACCCAAAGGCCTGAAGCCGGCCATCTTGCAAGAATGATTGCGCCAGCAAGGACTGCAACGATCCCCGACAAGAAAATCGCCCACCCTCCTTCACGCCAAACTGCGCCGGCAAGCACCATCCGGAACATTCCAGAGACGATCCATATCGCGCCGATCACGAGGGTCAATGAAACGGATGCCGCAACCGGGTTGGAAAGCAGCATTGCTCCACCAGCGATGTAGAGAACGCCAAGCAGCAGGTCGAGCAAGAAGCCCTTCCAGCCTCTCGCGCTGAAGGCGTGAATGATTTCAAGAACGCCTGCTAGCGCAATGGCCCAGCCAATGAATATTGCGCTGACCACCGAAGCCAAAACAACGTCACCCAGAACAAAGGCGCCCGCGATTAATAGTACGATACCAAGAAGCAGATAAAGCCACCAGGACTTTTCAGATGCTTCTCCGCCGGATTCGGGCACGGCCATAGGAAAGATCGACATTACACTCCTCCAAAGCCACAGCTGTTACTGTATTATACGATAAAATTTGGGTAACAAGCCGTCTTAGTAGCGGACAGATTAAAAAATCATTACTGTAATGCTTAGCTATACGGCGCCAGGAATAGAGTGAGGCGAGGCGGAGTTTTTGCTGTGGTCACTTCGCGGCTTGGCGCCGATCCCTCGTCTGCGGTAAGGCAATGAATACGGTGATGCTCCTGAGCCCTGAAATGCCGCGCTTGCTAATGGGATCAAATTCAAGGAGCGAGAGGGCATGATTGCCCAGCGCAAGCGGTTCATCCGGTATTAGCACCCACTCGCCTTGCTCATCGGCAGTAGTCTCGCCCACGGCTTGCGTGCCGCTCATGAGGCGGATGATCCAGCCTGCCTTGCCGCGGCCTGCGGCGACGAGCCTTCCCGTTTCGTCAGCATCGACGGCATCGAAGCTCGGGGGAATCTCAGATGTCTCAGCCGGTGTTTCAGCGCTGCCAACTGGTGGATTGGCAAGGCCCTTCTCCCGCGAACCGGGCACCTGCGTGCTGATATGAAGCGTACCCGTCGTCTGGGACGGCCTAATTGTGCTCGCAAGCTCCAGCCGTTGAAGAATAACAGGAAGAAAGAGTAGGCCCACACTGCCAGCAAAGGCGCCGGCCAATAAGCTGCTTCGTTTCTTCCCCGCAGCTTTTGACGCAAAATCGCGGCTCTTGCGTTCCAGCTGCTTCAAGCTGCTGAGAGCGGCGGCTCTAGCTGCCAAGAGAAGCCTTAGCCTTTCTCCGTTGCGGTCACCCTCGTTGAGATCGGGATGACACTCCTTGGCTGCTCTGCGAAAGGCTGCTTTGATCGCTGCGCCGTCAGCGTTACAATCGACACCTAGCACATCGTACGCTGTCGTCATCGCTTTTACTCATTGCGTATGCTTACTGACATGCAAGGAGGCTACCGCACTGACCGGTTTGCGAAACCGATCAAGTGATACCTCTGGTTGAAAAAGAAGATACAGAGCTGGTCTTGTTGTTTAAAATCATCCATGCGCGCTCCTCTAACTGGGAACGGCGGGCCTTTACGCTCAATTGGCTAGTGTTGCGAGGCAAAGCACCCGGATGATCTCGCCGGCGATTTGACTGGCTGGCGGTCCCAGTTCAACAATCAGAGGATCCTCACTGGGTTCCGGTTCTTCGAGAGCGTCGATTTGGCTTTGCAGCAGGCTCGCAGGCATGAAGTGGCCTTGCCGCTTGGCTAAGTGTCCCGCGATGAGTTCGCGGCTGCCGCGAAGGTACACCAGCCGTGCCTCGGGCCGCTCGCCGATGATGATCTGGCGATAGGATCGCTTGAGCGCGGAGCAAGTAATGATCCCGGGTTCTTTCTTGGCGCGCTGACCATCGATCCAGGCGGCCACCCGCTCGAGCCAGGGCTGGCGGTCGGCGTTGGTGAGGGGAATGCCGGCGTGCATCTTGGCCACGTTCGCCTCGGGATGAAGCGCGTCACCCTCCTCGAAGGGCCAGCCGAGACGCGTAACGAGCTCTAACGCGATGGTCGTTTTGCCGGCACCAGACACCCCCATGATTACAAGGACGGGCGGAACGCCCCGGTGGAGGCATGGGCTGTCGAGGCGGTGGACGCCGGTTGCGTCAGCGGCGAAAACCAGAGCGGCCCGGCCGATGAAAAGGCCGCTTTCAACCACGCCAACGACCCTGCCGATGCGCTCCTCAAGCCGCGCTGGATCGGCGATGGGACCGAAGTTGCAATCAAGGATGCGGTTGCCGCTGCCGGTAATAAAAGGCTTGCCCTCGGGCGATAGGCGCAGCCTTGCCGCGGCGCCGAGCGCTTCGAGTGTCGCATGGGTGGCTTCCAAGCCGAAGTAAGTCACCTCTACCGGCACGGCTGCGGACGCGCCGAGTTGGTCCACCAGCTTTGTCCCGTCTACGATGATGGCGAGGCGCCGGCTTGCCGCAGCAACGATCTTCTCGTGCAAAAGTGCTCCGCCACGTCCCTTGATCAGGTGAAGCGTGCTGCGCTCGACCTCGTCCGCGCCGTCGATGGTAAGATCGATGCGACGGTGCTCGCCGAACGAAGTGAGAGGAATGCCCGCTGCCGCTGCCTGGGCCGCGGTGCGCTCCGACGTGGGAATCCCAAGGAAATGTAATCCTTGGGCGTGACGCCGGGCGAGCGCATCGACGGCGAAAGCGGCCGTCGTGCCCGTCCCAATCCCCACGATCATGCCATCTTGAACGAGTTCAACGGCAGCTTCCGCAGCAGCCCTTTTCTGAGCGTCGCGCTCTCCGCTTGGTGCGGAATCCGCGCTCATGTGCGACCCACCGCGGCACTCGCGTTTTCGCGGATGGCCGCGATGGCCGCCGCGTAATCCTTGGCGCCGAAAATTGCCGAGCCAGCGACAATTGCCGTGGCACCGGCCGCTGCTGCCTGCGCAGCCGTCTTCACGTTTTCTCCGCCATCGACCTCGATGACCGGATGCAAGCCGCGCTCTGAGCACGTGGCGCGCAGCCGCCGGATCTTGGGCAGCATCTCGGGCAAGAAAGCCTGTCCGCCGAACCCAGGATTCACGGTCATCACCAGGATTATATCGCAGAGATACAGAACATACTCGATGAGTTCGGGCGGGCTCGCCGGATCAAGCACAACGCCAGCCTTCTTGCCGAGAGCCCGGATCTGGGAGAGCGTCCGATGCAGATGGATGGTAGAGCCGGGCTCGGCCTGGACCAAAAGGTGATCCGCGCCTGCCTTGGCGAACGCAGTAAGGTAGCGCTCGGGCTCAAGGATCATGAGATGCACATTGAGGGGTTTCGCGGTCGATCGCCGGATGGCCTCCAGCACCACCGGCCCTATGGTGATATTGGGCACGAACCGGCCATCCATCACATCGACATGGATCCAATCGGCGCCTGCAGCATCGACTGCTCGCACCTCCTCGCCGAGGCGCGTGAAATCTGCCGATAAAACCGAGGGCGCGATGAGGATCGGCCATCCCGGTGGCGGAAGCACGCTCGATCTATCAGCTTCGGGCATTGACTTTTGCTCTGCTAGTGGATGTTTCCAAGTTCCAATCCCGAAGGATCTACAGGGTAGGCATCTCGCGCTGAGCATAAACGCCGCTTGTTGTGACTTAGTTGCAGCGCCGCTATAAGCCTCGGACCTTTCCCGCTGAGGCGTGGCGCTCCTTGCGCAAATCCATGCAATTACTTCCGAAAGCCACTCCCTAGCAAGACCTGCGCAAACCGTTGCGCCAGGACCCTTTTGAAAAGCTGAACTCGCAATCCGGAGTGTTTCTGTTTCCGAAATGAGGAAACATTTCGTCGCGAGCCTTGTTTGACCGCAGGTGGTCCGGCGCAGTAAGCGATTAGACGAGGAGCGGCCATGAATGCAGCCAACGCCGCCCGGCGCCAAGCCTCCACCGTAACCCTGACGATTTCCGGTGCGGAGCGCAGCCGGTGAGCAAGTCCCGCAAGAAGATTGCGATCCTTATCGCCGATGTCGATGGCACGCTGGTCACGCACGGCAAGGTGTTGACGGAACGCGCCCGAAACGCCGTGCATCTCCTGCACCGCGCGGGCGTCCGTTTTGCTATCACCAGCGGCCGTCCGCCCAAGGGCATGGCGATGCTGGTCGAACCGCTCGCTCTCGACACGCCGATTGCCGGCTTCAATGGGGGGCTTTTCGTCCACCCCGACCTCACGATCATAGAGGAACGCGAGCTTGCTCCCGATGTGGCGAAGCAAGCACTCGATCTCATCCTGAAGCACGAACTCGATGCCTGGGTGTACTCCGGCAACGACTGGCTGGTGCGTGACGCTCAAGCACCGCATGTCGATCGCGAGGCCTGGACGGTCAAGTTTCAGCCAAAAGTTGTGACGGACTTTGAGAGCGCACTTCAAAAGGCGGTGAAGATTGTCGGCGTCAGCGACGATCTCGAAAAAGTCAAACGCTGCGAGGCCGATGCTCAGGCCGCTCTGGGCCATAACGCAACCGCCGCCCGCTCTCAGCCCTACTATCTCGATGTAACGCATCCCGACGCTAATAAGGGCTTCGTTGCCGGTTACCTGTCGCGCACGCTCGGGATACCGGAAGAAGAGATTGCAACTATCGGCGATCAGCCGAACGATGTACTGATGTTCAAGCGGTCCGGCTTCAGCATCGCCATGGGCAATGCCAGTGATGAGGTGAAACGGCAAGCGAGTGCCGTCACGGATTCGAATGACAATGAGGGTTTCGCCAAAGCGGTCGAACGCCTCTTACTTTCCGAACCGGCTGCGAAGGAGGTGGCGCCATGAAAGCGACTCGCGCACTGCACGATCTGGGCCAGAGCCTTTGGCTTGACTACATCACGCGAAACCTACTGAGTTCCGGCACCCTGCAAACGTACATCGCAGAGCTTTCGGTCACTGGCCTGACCTCCAACCCCACTATCTTCGACCAGGCCATCAAAAACAGTAACGACTACGACGCGGACATCAGGGAGAAGTTCAAGAAAAGCAAATCGGGAGAGGAACTGTTCTTCGACTTGGCCCTGCAGGATATCACCGCCGCAGCGGACCTGTTCCGCGAAATCCACGACCGGACTTTGGGGGTTGACGGTTACGTTTCCCTGGAAGTCTCACCCTTGCTGGCTCATGACACAAAGGCGACGGTTGCGGCGGCGAGAGAGCTTCATGCCCGCGCCCAACGTCCCAATGTCCTAATCAAGATTCCCGGTACGAAGGAGGGGCTCCCAGCGATCGAAGAAGCGATCTTCGCCGGGATACCTGTGAACGTCACGCTCCTGTTCTCCCGCGAGCACTATCTGGCCGCCGCCGAAGCGTATTTACGCGGCATCGAACGGCGGATCGAGGCCGGGCTCACACCCGGAATCGCCTCGGTTGCTTCCGTATTCATCAGCCGCTGGGACGTGGCCGTGGCGGGCAAGGTGCCGGATGCGCTTAGGGACCAGCTCGGTATCGCCATCGCCAAGCGCACCTACAAGGCTTACTCCGATCTGCTCACCTCGCCGCGCTTTATGCGCAGTTACAACGCTGGCGCGCGTCCGCAACGGCTCTTGTGGGCGAGTACGGGAACCAAAGACCCAAAAGCTTCAGACATATTGTATATCAAGGCCCTCGCCGCACCCTTAACCGTGAACACGATGCCCCAAGGAACGCTAAAAGCCTTCACCGATCATGGCGAAGCAGGTGCAACGATGCCGGTGGACGGAGGCGATTGCGAAGAGGTGTTAGCGCGGTTTGCCAAGGCCGGCATCGATCCAGATGCGCTCGCGGCCCAGCTGCAGGACGATGGGGCAGACTCTTTCGTCAAATCGTGGAACGATCTCATGGCCCTGATAGAGTCAAAATCCGCGGTCTTGGAAAAAGCCGGTCAGTGACGTGGCTACAGCCTCAACGCTCAGCTTTGCGACGGAGGGGGCGGGTAATGCCGGCCCGCGGAGGCGCGCCGCTGACTTCAAAGTCCTGGTAGCCGATGTAGGAGGCACCAACGTCAAGCTCCTCGCCACAGGGGAACAGGAGCCGCGCAAGTTTGTATCCGGGCCTACGCTCACGCCCGGGCTGATGATGTCCCAAATCAAGCGTGCCGTTTCCGACTGGGGCTACAGCGCCGTTTCCATCGGTTATCCTGGACCAGTTGCGGGAGGGCGGCCTCTGGCGGACCCGCGGTATCTGGGACCCGGCTGGGTTGGGTTCGATTTCGCGGCTGCATTCGGCTGTCCAGTGAAGATCATCAACGATGCAGCGATGCAGGCGATTGGCAGCTACCGGTCCGGAAAGATGCTTTTTCTCGGCCTCGGAACGGGGCTTGGCGCTGCCATGATAACCAACGGCTTCGTTGAACCGCTTGAAATAGGGCACCTTCCCTACCGGAAAGGAAACTACGAGGATTATGTTGGCCTGCGCGGACTCGAGCGGATTGGCAAGAAGCGGTGGCGCCGCCATGTGATCGAAGTAGTGGCGCATCTGATGGCGGTCCTCGAACCTTCCGACACCGTTATCGGAGGGGGTAACGTCAAAAAACTCGACGAGCTGCCGCCCAACTGCCGGGCGGGGGAAAACGCGAATGCCTTCCGGGGCGGGTTCCAGCTTTGGGACACGAAGGAACCTAGCACTACACGGCGCAGCAAGGTGCGAATTCTTGGATTAAGCGAAGTAGGGGGGAAGAGGGGCGCCAATGCATGAGGAAACGCTGGTAACTAAAAGAGCGGCATGGAAGGCCCTCGAAGACCATCAGAAGACGATACGCCGCGTGCATCTGAGAGACCTGTTCGCGGATGATCCGCAGCGCGGGACGCGCATGACCGCGGAGGCCGCCGGCGTTTTCTTGGACTATTCGAAGAATCGCATCACCGGCGAAACGCTCAAGCTTCTCGCCGATTTGGCAGAACAGTCGGGCTTACGCGAACGGATCGGCGCCATGTTCCGGGGCGAGAAGATCAATTCCACCGAAGGCCGCGCCGCGTTGCATGTTGCACTTCGTGCGCCAGAAGGGGCGTCAATTACGGTGGACGGCCAGAATGTCGTGCCGGAAGTTCACGCCGTGCTCGCCAAAATGGCCGATTTCTCCAGGCGCGTCCGTGATGGAAGCTGGAAGGGTTACTCAGGCAAGCGGATCAGGAATGTCATCAATATTGGAATCGGCGGCTCGGACCTTGGGCCCGTGATGGCCTATGAGGCGCTGAAATATTACAGCGACCGCAGCATGACGTTCCGCTTCGTCTCCAACGTCGATAGCACCGACTTTGTTGAGGCAACGCGCGGTCTCGATCCGGCAGAGACGCTTTTTATCGTCTCTTCGAAAACATTCACGACGCTTGAGACCATGACGAACGCGCACAGTGCGCGCGATTGGCTGCTTGAAGCCTTCGGCGGCGATGTTAAGGCAGTCGCCAAGCATTTCGTTGCGGTATCGACGAACGGCGCAAAAGTTGCGGAATTCGGCATCGATACGGCCAATATGTTCGAGTTCTGGGACTGGGTTGGCGGCCGCTATTCCATGGATTCCGCGATAGGCCTTTCGACCATGCTGGCGATCGGGCCGGAAAATTTCCGCGCGATGCTCGACGGCTTCCATGAAATGGACGAGCACTTTCGCACCGCGCCGTTCGAGCGGAACCTCCCTGTGCTGATGGGCCTGCTGGCGGTCTGGTATAATAACTTTTTCGGCGCGCAGACCATCGCGGTCCTGCCTTATGAGCAATATCTCAAGCGCTTTCCGGCGTATCTCCAGCAGCTGACAATGGAGAGCAACGGCAAACACGTGAGGCTCGATGGGACAAAGGTCGATTATCAGACCGGCCCGATTTACTGGGGCGAACCGGGCACCAACGGCCAGCATTCTTTCTACCAGCTGATCCACCAGGGTACGCGGCTCATCCCCTGCGATTTCATCGCTTTCGAGCAGCCGCTTAACCCGCTCGGCCGGCACCATGACATCCTTATCGCCAATGCCTTCGCCCAGGCAGAAGCGCTCGCCTTCGGTAAGACAAGCGAAGAAGTGAAGGCCGAAGGCACACCGGATTGGCTTGTTCCTCACCGGACATTCGAAGGCAACCGGCCGTCAAACACCATTCTGATGGAACGGCTGACCCCGGCCGCGCTTGGCAAGCTGGTGGCGCTCTATGAGCACAACGTCTTCACCCAGGGCGTAATCTGGGACATCAACTCTTTCGACCAATGGGGCGTCGAACTCGGCAAAGTGCTCGCTCAACGCATTATCGGTGAACTGGAAGGCAAGGCCGGCAGCGGGACCAGCCACGACAGCTCTACGAACAACCTGATCGCGCGTTACCGCAAATCAAAGGCGGCTCACTCGAATGGGCATTAGGACTCGATATGATTGAGCGCAACACCCCTCACCCTGGCGCTCTACCTCGGGCGGAATGAGGGGAGTTGCGCCTGATGCAAGGAGAAGGTCATGCAACTTGGGATGATTGGGCTCGGCAGGATGGGGGGCAATATGGTGCGCCGGCTCCTCAAGGACGGCCACCAATGCGTGGTTTTCAACAAGACGCCGGAACCGGTAAAGGCCCTGGTGCAGGAGGGGGCGACTGGAGCGTCCTCGCTTGAAGACATGGCGGGCAAATTGGAGCGGCCACGCGCAATCTGGCTAATGATCCCCGCTGCCGCCGTTGACAGCACCATTGAGAGCCTTGCGCCCTACCTTGACAGCGGCGACATCCTTATCGACGGCGGCAACTCATACTACGTGGACGACATCCGCCGCGCTAAGGAACTCGCCGCGAAGCGTATCGGCTATGTGGATGCTGGAACCAGCGGCGGGGTCTGGGGCCTTGAGCGCGGTTACTGCCTGATGATCGGCGGTCCTGACCATGCGGTGAAGCATCTCGACCCCATCTTCAAGACGCTGGCGCCGGGCTCCGGCGAGATCCCGCAGACGCCTGGGCGCGAGAGCCTTCAGAGTACGGCGGAGCTGGGCTACCTGCACTGCGGGCCAAACGGGGCCGGCCATTTCGTCAAGATGGTCCATAACGGGATCGAGTACGGCGTAATGGCTGCCTATGCGGAGGGGCTGAACATCCTCCGCCATGCCAATGCGGGCGCGGAAGAGCGCGCAATCGACGCGGAGACCACGCCGCTGCGCGACCCCGAGCTCTATCGGTACGGCTTCAATTTGCCGGACATCGCCGAAGTTTGGCGGCGCGGCAGCGTCATTGCCTCATGGCTGCTGGACCTTTCGGCCGCGGCCTTGGCGAAAGATCCCACGCTGTCCGGGTTTGGGGGGCGGGTCTCCGATTCCGGTGAAGGCCGATGGACGATAAAGGCTGCAATCGACGAAGCCGTGCCCGTGCCGGTGCTCGCTACAGCGCTTTTTGAGCGTTTCGGCTCACGCGGTGAAGCCGATTTCGCGGACAAACTGTTATCGGCGATGCGCTACGAGTTCGGCGGCCACTTGGAGAAACCGGACAATCCGCGAACGCGATGACAAAAGCCCCCCTCACCCCAGCCCTCTCCCCAGGGGGAGAGGCAGCTAGCTGCGGCACTCTCTCAAGTGAGAGGGAGCTAGCTCCGGCCCTTCCTCAAGGGAGAGGGATTTTCAGGCGTTCCTTCGCCCCTTGGGGAGAAGGACAGGATGAGGGGGTCTTCAGTATCGCTGACATAGGAGAGCTTGCTACGGCCGGAGATTTCTCATGGAAATAAAAATACTTGCTGACCCTGACAGCGCCGCCCAGGCGGCTGCAAAGCTTATCGCCGCCGAGGCCCGGGAAGCCATTGCTGAGCGCGGGCAGTTTGTTGTGGCCTTCAGCGGAGGGCACACGCCGTGGGTGATGCTGCGCGCGTTGGCAGATGAAGAGCTGCCCTGGGATAAGGTCTATATCGTTCAAGTCGATGAGCGAGTGGCGCCTGCTGGAGATCCCGATAGAAATTACACTCATTTGCGCAAAACCCTGCTGGATCATGCCCCGGTGCCAGCCCGTAACGTCAACCCGATGCCGGTGGAGCAGCCCGATCTCAACGCCGCCGCCGCTCAATATGCCCATACGCTGGAGAGCCTCGCCGGGTCACCGCCGGTGATCGACCTCGTTCACCTCGGTCTTGGCCCTGATGGCCATACCGCTTCTCTCATACCGGGCGACCCTGTCCTCGAAATCACAAGCGCAGATGTTGCCGTGACTGGGGCCTATCAGGGGCGTCCGCGAATGACCTTGACCTATCCAATTCTCAACCGCTCCCGGCGCATTCTCTGGCTCGTAACCGGTGATGACAAGGAAGGAATGCTCGCCCGCCTGCGCGACGGCGATAGGTCGATCCCTGCCGGGCGAGTGCGTCAGGATCAGGCCATCATAATCGCCAGCCGGGAGACAGCGGGGCACCTCGGCACAAGCGGGAAATTGGAGGTGAAACCATGAGCGAAAGCGCCACCCTTCAAAAGGCTGCCTCCGGTTCGATGACCCCAGAACAACTGGATCAACTGTCGATCAACACCATCCGCACCCTCTCCATCGATGCCGTTCAACAGGCAAATTCGGGCCATCCCGGCACCCCGATGGCCCTGGCGCCGCTTGTATACACGATCTGGAACCGGGTGCTGCGCTTCGATCCGCAGGACCCGATCTGGCCCAACCGCGACCGGTTCGTGCTCTCGAACGGCCACGCATCGATGCTGCTGTGGTCCGTGCTTTACTTGACCGGAACGCGTGCGGTGAATGCCGAATATGAGCGGCTCGGGCAGCCAGCCGTTTCGCTTGACGACATCCGCCATTTCCGCCAGCTCAACAGCAAAGCGCCGGGCCACCCGGAATACCATTGGACGTCGGGCGTCGAGGCGACAACCGGCCCGCTTGGGCAAGGCGTGGCAATGAGCGTGGGCATGGCCATTGGGGAAAAGTGGCTGGCAGCGCGTTACAACAAGCCGGGCTTCGATATCTTCGATTACAACATTTACGCCGTTTGCGGCGACGGCGACATGATGGAAGGCGTCGCCTCCGAAGCCGCCTCGCTCGCCGGTCATCTCGCGCTGGATAACCTTTGCTGGATCTACGACAACAATCACATCACGATCGAGGGCAAGACTCAGATCACCTTTACGGAAGACATTGCTTGCAGGTTTGAGGGCTACGGCTGGGATGTCTTACGCGTTGGGGACGCCAACGACACCGGCCTCATCGAAAACGCCTTGGATATCTTCCGGAAGACCAAAGGCCGGCCAACCTTCATTATTCTCGACAGCCACATAGGCTACGGCGCGCCGCATAAACACGATACGGCTGCCGCTCATGGCGAGCCGCTCGGTGAAGAGGAGGTGCGCCTCGCGAAGCGCTTTTACGGCTGGCCCGAGGATGCAACGTTTCTCGTTCCCGATGCCGTGCGCAAGCACTTCGCCGATGGCGTAGGCGCGCGCGGCGCCGCGGCCCGGCGGCAATGGTCGGAACTCTTCGCTGCCTATCAAGGCAAATACCCCGAGCTCGCCACAGAAATAGACCAGATGCAGCGGCGGGAATTACCCGAGGGGTGGGACCGCAATCTCCCAACCTTCCCGGCCAGCCCTAAGGGAATCGCAGGCCGCGATGCATCAGGCCAAGTGCTCAACGTGCTGGCGCAAAACATTCCCTGGCTCCTCGGAGGATCGGCGGACCTTGGTACGTCCAACAAAACTACGCTCAAGTTTGAGGGCGCCGGGGACTTCGAGCCGGAAACGCCCGGCGGAAGAAACCTGCATTTCGGCATCCGCGAGCACGCCATGATGGCAGCGGTCAATGGCCTCTGCCTGTCGAAGCTCAGGGCCTTCGGCGCAACCTTTTTCATCTTCAGCGACTATGCGCGGCCAGCCATCCGGCTCGCGGCCATCATGGAGCTGCCGGACATTTTTATTTTCACCCACGACGCCATGGGCGATGGCGAGGACGGCCCTACCCATCAGCCGGTTGAGCAACTTGCTTCTATGCGCGCTATCCCGGGGCTCACCGTGATCAGGCCCGCCGACGCCAACGAGGTGGTGGAAGCCTACCGAACCATCATGCCGCTCCGGCATAGGCCTGCGGCGCTGGCGCTGTCACGCCAGCCGCTGCCAACCTTGGACCGGACTAGATATGCGCCAGCCTCGGGAGTAGCTCGCGGAGCATACGTGCTTGCCGATGCTCCGGGCGGCAAACCGGAGGTGATCCTCATCGCTACGGGCGGCGACGTGGGTCTTGCCGCCGATGCTTACGAAAAGCTCTCGGCCGAGGGCATTCGCGCCAGAGTGGTCTCCATGCCATCCTGGGACCTATTCGAAAACCAGCCGCAGGAATATCGCGACAGCGTGCTCCCGCCTGAAGTGACGGCGCGCGTCGCAATCGAGCAGGCTTCGACATTTGGCTGGGAGCGGTACGTGGGCTGGAAGGGCAGCGTTATCGGCATGAACACTTTTGGGGCCTCAGCACCGCTCAAGGAGCTGCAAAAGAGATTCGGCTTCGAGCCCGAGCGCGTCATAGACGTCGTGAAGGAGCTGCTCGGCAGGAAATGATGGCGCGCAGGGTCGCACTTATACGTTGAAGAGAAAGATGGAAACCTTGAGTGGCACGTCTCCGTTGCAAGACGCCGTCGCCGTCAGCCTGACGGCCGGCGATCTCGAGGCTGTCTTCCTGCCCAGTTACGGGATGCTTGCTGCCTCGCTCCGTCATAGGGGCGAAGAGATTTTGAGACGCGTCGAAGACCTTGCGGATGCTGCCAGGAACGGGAGCACTGCAGGCATTCCGCTTCTATATCCATGGGCGAACCGGCTCGCTGGCTATAGCTATAAAGCCGCGGGGCGGGATGTGACGCTCGATCCATCCTCGCCGTTCCTCCATTTTGACGAAAATAGACTTCCAATACATGGCGTGCCCTGGCCGCTGCTCTCCTGGGAGGTTATCGACGCGAAACGGGACCGGGTTACGGCTCGTCTTGAATGGTCCCGGCAGGAGTCGCTTGCCGTCTTTCCGTTCCGCCATCAGCTCGAATTGACCGCGACCCTTGCCGCCGATGCCTTGACGCTGACAACAACGATTATTGCTAATGAAGACGATCCTGTTCCAGTGAGCTTCGGCTTTCACCCCTATCTTGGGTTGCCCGGAGCCCGCGCGGACTGGCGGCTGGCGGCACCGCCAATGAACAGGCTGGTGCTTGACCGAAGGGGCATTCCGCTTGGCGTCGAAGAACCGTTCAGCGGGCTCGACACGAAACTTGGCGAACTCTATCTGGATGATGGCTTTGCCCTCTTGAATGAGCGCGCTGCGCTTGCCATTGCCGCAGCTGGACGCCTGGTTGCCGTTGAATGGCTTGAGGGGTATCGCTATGCCCAGATTTATGCCCCCAGGAACAAAGACTACATCGCCCTCGAACCGATGACCGCGCCTACCAATTCCCTTAAGTCCGGGCGCGGGCTGCGGCTTGTCGAACGGGGCGGAACTTTTCGTGCCGCTTTCAGGATCCGCATCGAGGCATTCTAGAAATCGAATGGCGCTCCGAATCGAAGACTATGCCATTATTGGCGATTGCCAGACGGCAGCTCTGGTTGGCCGCGACGGCTCCATGGATTGGCTTTGCTGGCCCCGTTTCAACTCGGCTGCCTGCTTTGCCGCGCTGCTCGGGACGCCGGAGCATGGCCGCTGGCTCATTGCGCCCGCCGATCCATCCGCACGTGTCACCCGCCACTACCGCGATGACACACTCATTTTGGAGACCGATTTCGAAACGCCGGATGGCGCGGTCACGCTGATCGACTTCATGCCCGTAAGCGGGGAGTCAACGAGTGTCGTGCGCATCATTATGGGGCGGCGCGGGCAGCTCGCGATGCGGTGCGAGCTTGTGCTGCGTTTCGACTATGGCTCGATTGTGCCGTGGGTTACGCGCCTCGACGATGGCACGCTGCAGGCCATCGCCGGCCCCGACATGACCCTCTTGCGGACGCCAATCGAGCTGCACGGCGAGGACCTGAAGACAGCCGGCGATTTCGTCGTTACCGAGGGCCAGACCGTCCCGTTCATACTCACCTATGGGCGTTCCCATCGAGCCGCGCCCGAGCCCATCGATCCCATCGCAGCACTCAGCGATACAGAAGTGTTCTGGCACAATTGGTCGTCTGGCTGCGTCGATATGGGCGAGTGGTCGGGGCTCGTTCGCCGCTCGCTGATTACACTCAAGGCACTGACCTACCGGCGCACGGGTGGGATTGTTGCTGCCCCTACCACTTCGCTCCCAGAACAATTCGGGGGAACACGTAACTGGGATTACCGCTACTGCTGGCTAAGAGACGCGACCTTAACTCTTCTAAGCCTGATGCATGGCGGCTTCTATGAGGAAGCGCAGGATTGGCGGCTTTGGTTGCGGCGTGCGGTTGCGGGTCATCCTGCGCAGGCTCAGATTATGTACGGGATTGCCGGCGAGCGCCGGTTGAGCGAAATCGAGCTCACGTGGCTCCCCGGCTATGAAGGCGCGGCTCCAGTGCGGATTGGCAATGCGGCAGCCGATCAGTTCCAGCTCGATATTTATGGCGAGATGCTGGATGCATTCTACCAGGGCCACCGCGGCGGACTTGGTTCCTTCGAGGGCGCCTCAGACCTCTTGCGCGTGCTGCTGGATCACGTAGCGAAGATTTGGCGTGAGCCCGACGAGGGAATGTGGGAGGTGCGGGGCCCCCGGCAGCACTTCACCCACTCCAAAGTCATGGCGTGGGTGGCTTTCGATCGGGCGATAAAGAGCGCCGAATCTTTCGGGCTCGAGGGACCGGTCGAAAAGTGGAGGACGCTGCGTCAAGAGATTCACGAAGACGTCTGCGCAAAAGCATTCAATTCGGCACGCGGCGCCTTCGCGCAGCACTACGGCGCCAATACCCTCGACGCGAGCGTGCTGATGATGCCCTTGGTGGGCTTTCTGCCGGTCACCGACCCGCGGGTGAGCGGCACCGTGGCAGCGATCGAGCGCGATCTCATGGCTGACGGTTTCGTTCTGCGCTACGATACCGGTAGGACGCAGGACGGCCTGCCCCCCGGCGAAGGGGCGTTTCTAGCGTGCAGTTTCTGGCTCGCAGACTGCCTTTTGATGCTCGGCCGCACGAGCGATGCGCGCCGGCTCTTCGGAAGGCTTGCCGGGCTTTGCAACGATGTCGGGCTCTTGGCCGAGGAATACGATCCGAAGGCGCAACGCCTCATGGGCAATTTCCCGCAGGCGTTCTCGCATATTGCGCTTGTGAATACGGCTCATAATCTCGTTCTTGCTCAGAAACCGCTTAACAAGCAGGGGGAACACAGTCCGGGGATGCGAATGTGCGCTGCGAGCTGCGGGCCGCCAAAATGAGATTGCGTCGAAGCGGGCTTCGCCTGGCTGCGCTTCGACGGCGATCCGAGGGTATCGTGCAAAGCGGGCTGAAACAGAGATGCGCATAAGCTTCTTACGCGTGCCTTTTGCTTTTACTTATTCAAAAGAGGAAAAATCATAATTGAGGACATCGCCAATCCTGTTTAGATGGATATCTGCCGGCGGATAGGTTGCGACGATGTTAGCATCGTTTGCGTAATGGCCTTGCCTTGGGAATATGGTGGTGACGCGCTTGCCCCATATCTCTTTGATTTTGGTCAGGATACGCAGTTTATCGTCGATCATGACGTAGTGCTTCGCGGGATAGAAGCGCTCCACGTCGTCCAGCTCATTCTCCTTATGGATGTAGATAAGGACACGGTTTTCGAAAGCCTGCCACAGGCCGGACCGTTCCACTTTGCGCGGCTGGAAAACCGCATCGCCATCTGAAAGAATGACGGGATGTCCCCATCTCTGCACGTGCTTCACCGCCTCAAAAGCATGGGGATACAATCGTTCGGCAAAAGGATAGTCGACCATCCAGTTTGCCATCCGCAGCAATGCAGGAGAGTGCAGATCTTCAAGCCGGTAAAGTTCCAGCGCCCCCAGATAATCGGAATATCCGAGCTTACTGGTGAGCGTCTCGAAGATGGCCCAGTACCTATCGCGGGTAGCTGTGCCGTAGGACTTTTCCAAATGCTCACTCAGATCGACCTGGACCCTATCATTGTCGAGGAGCGTGTTGTCGACGTCAAACAGGAAGACAATGCCATGTGATTCGGTCATGGCATCATATCGCTTATGAGCGGCAGGCTGTTCCAATTTAACTGCCCTATAGAAAACCGGCTATAGCCGCACTTGCGAGATTAGCCTCGCTCCACAGCGGCGCGATTGTGCAAAAATTGTAAACAGCAGCTCACGCCGAATTGACGAACCCTTTGCGGTGTCAGGGGTTTTGTCCTCAGCTCAACGCGAGCAGCGAAGGAGTACCATCGAATGGATAAAGATCGCATCAAAGGGGCCGGCAAAGAGGCCAAGGGGTCCATCAAGGAAGCCGCCGGCAAGGTTACGGGCGACACCAAAACGCAGGCGGAAGGCAAGGCGGAGAAGGTCGCCGGCAAGGCTCAAAATACCGCTGGCGGCATGAAGGACGCCATGAAGGGCAAGTAAATTGCTACTTCAGCCCCCGGGTTTTCCGAGGGCTTTTTTAATGGGCCGTGCTCCAGGGCATAATAGGCACGGTCGAGATTGCGTTTTGCGGGGAACCCTCGACAAGCTTGTCGCTGATAGCGAGATAGACGAGAGTATTGCGCTTCTTATCCACGATCCTGAACACATTGGTATGCTTGAAGAAAACTGAAGTGTGTTCTGAGTAGACCTTCTCATAGCCGCCAAGCTTATCAAGGTCGGCTGTGATCGGCCCGACCTGCCGGCATGCGATGGAAAACCGGCTTGGGTCTTCCGAAAGGCCAAGCGAGCCGCCAAGGCCCCCGGTGCGGGCCTGGCTGATATGGCAGGCCACGCCCGGCACTTTGGGATCGTCGAACACGCTGACGCAGACCTGGTCGTTACGGCCGAAAATGCGAAAAGTCGTGCTGACACAAGACAAATCGTCCGCGATGGCGGCGCTGGCCGAAAACGCGAGCAGCCCGGCTGCGATGAGTGCCTTCATCATCCTATCTCTCATTCTTTTGGCGCCGTTTGCAATGCAGCCTGAAGCCGCCCGAACTCTTCCGGCCCAGTAGGGAGGCCGAACCGCAAGGCGCTGCTGTCCTTGAAAGGCCGGGTGAGTATGCCCTTTCCAGCCAGGTGCGCAAACAGCTGCCTGGATGCCGGGTGCTCCACAAGCCTGAACAGCGAGGTGCCGCCGAGGATGCGGCATCCGGCTTCGGTTAGCATGGCGCCGAGCTGGTTCGCAGCTTCCTTGAGCCTGCTCCGCTGCGCCGCGGCCCACCCCGCATCGGCGAGTGCGGCCTCGCCGAACGCAATCGCCTGCGCTGAGATGGGCCATGCCCCAAGCGCTTCTCTAAGCCGCCCCGCGACCGGGTGCGATGTAATGGCAAAGCCAAGGCGCACCCCGCCCGCGCCGAAGAATTTGCCAACGGAACGCAGCACCAACGTGTAATCGAGGCGCGCCACGTGGGGCAACAACGAGTGGGTTTCATCGGCATCGGCAAACGCCTCGTCCACGATCAGCAGACCATCGCGGCGCTTAAGCGCGGGAAGCGCCGCGGCGAGCGCGGCATGCGGAGTGAAACGGCCATCTGGGTTGTTCGGATTGACCGCGATCACGATCGCAGCGCTGCCTGTGCGATCTATGGTCTCGGCCTCGGCGACCGAATGCCCGGCCGCGGTCCAGGCAGCGGCATGGCCCGAATAGCAGGGCCCCAAGACCGCAACGCGCTTCGGCTCGCGGAAAAGCCAAGGCAGGATGCTGAGCCCGGCATCTGTCCCCGGCAGCGCCACAACGGCAGCCAACGGCGGGACGCGATAAGCCTTCCTTGCAATTTCGATCAGGCGATGCAATGCCGTCCCATCCGGCAAACGGTGGAAGTCTCCGGCAGCCAAATACGGAACGGGATAAGCCCACGGGCTGACGCCAGTCGAGAGGTCGATCCAAGGCTCGGGTGCTTCCGGATATCGCGCGCGCGCAACATCGAGGCGGCCGCCATGCTGGAAGAAGCGCAAATCGATTTCGCCTGCTAAAGATCCGCTCATGCCGCCAGAAACTTTCCCGATTGCTCTCTTCGCCCTGCTGCTCGATGCCCTGTTTGGCTATCCCGATTGGATTTCCAGGAAAATTGGGCACCCTGTCACCTGGGTTGGCGCTTTGATAAGCCTTGCGGACCGGCGCCTCAACAAGGAAGATGGCGCGGTCAACCGCAAGCTTCTTGGCATGCTCGCCATCATTTGCATAGCCGCGGCTGCCTCTGCAACGGGCCTTCTTGTGCAAATCGCAGCGAGATAGCCTGCCGTTCGGCTGGGCGCTGACCGGGGTTGCGGCAAGCACGCTCTTCGCTGGCCGCAGCCTTGACAGCCATGTCCGCGACGTTGAGCAAGCGCTTGACACAGGCGGGCTCGAAGCCGGCCGCCAGGCAGTCACCCGCATCGTCGGGCCGCGATCCGGAAACGCTCGACTGCCACGGGGTCGCCCGCGCCGCCATCGAAAGCCTTGCCGAAAATGCCTCGGACGGGGTAGTGGCGCCGGTTTTCTGGTTCATGGCTTTGGGCCTGCCGGGGCTCGCTGCATACAAAGCGATCAATACCGCCGACAGCATGATTGGGCACCGGACGCCCCGCTATGAAGCCTTCGGCTGGGCTTCCGCCCGTCTGGACGACCTCGTGAACCTGCCGGCATCGCGGCTCACGGCGGGGCTGTTTGGGCTGGCGGCGACGTTCTGCGCTTCTCCAGCCGGAGCGCTGAGCGCCGTCCTTCGCGATGCACCCCGGCATCGCTCGCCGAACGCGGGCTGGCCGGAGGCTGCGATGGCTGGGGCGCTTGGCCTGAAGCTTGCCGGGCCGCGAAGCTACGGCGGCGTGGCTGTGCCAGATGCTTACATGGGCAGCGGAAGGGCGGACGCTACGACGGAGGACATCGGGCGCGCGCTGCGCTTGGCCAAAATTGCCTGGCTCATCCTGCTTGCAACGATCGCCGTTTGCGCCCTGCTCACCGTGCAAGCTTGAGAAGCGCCTCCATATCGATATGTTGTGCGAGGTGGGCGGCCAGTTCATCCAGCGTTTGCTCGATCAGCGCTTCATAGGCCAACGGCGCGTTCGCCCCTGCGGAGAAGGTTGCCAGCCAAGCGGCGCGGAAGGCGTCGGAGGTGAAAAGTCCATGCACGTAGCATCCTGAGATGCGGCCATCGGCGCTTGTGGCACCCTCGGCGCGGCCATCCTTGAAGTGCAGAAACGGCCTCCCGAGTGCTTCGCCTTCGCTGGTGCCAACATGCATTTCGTAGCCCTCGAAATGTGCGTTCAGAGCGGTGCCGTCTACGCTGCGCAGCGTCTTTTCGCCCGTGAGCACGGTGACAAAATCGAGATAGCCGAGCCCCCTGGCACCGCGCGGCGGCCCCTCGATGCCATCGGGGTCGGATATCTCCCGGCCCAGCATCTGAAACCCGCCGCAGAGGCCCAGCACGCGCCCGCCTCGCCGCACATGAGCGGCAAGATCGATATCCCATCCTACGGCCCGGAAGGCTTCGAGATCGGCGATGGTGGCTTTCGATCCAGGCAGCAGGACTACATCGGCGCCAGCCGGCAGGGGCGTCCCGGAGGGGATCATTTGAAGACTTACGCCTGGTTCGAGGCGCAAAGGATCGAGGTCGTCGAAGTTGGAGATGAAGGGAAGGATCGGGACGGCAATACCAAGTTTGCGCCCCTCACCCCGTCCCTCTCCCGATCGGAGAGGGGACGCCAGATCAACGGCTGCGGCCGGACTCCCACTCCCATAAGGAGAGGGCTGGGGTGAGGGGCGTAACGCCAGCGCATCCTCGGCCGGCAGCCGGCTCGCAGCCAGAAAATACGGCACCAACCCCAGCGGCCGCCAGCCTGTCATCGCCGCGATCGCGGCCATGCCGCCGGCGAACAGGCTGGCATCGCCACGCATTTTGTTGACAATGAAGCCCTCTATCCGTGCCGCGTCTGCGGCCGCCAGCACATGCTTGGTGCCAACGAGGCTCGCGATCACGCCGCCTCTGTCGATATCGCCCGCGAGGATCACCGGCAGGTCCGCAGCTTCGGCGAAGCCCATATTCGCGATGTCGTTGGCGCGGAGATTGATCTCGGAGGCGCTGCCCGCCCCTTCCACGAAAACGAGATCGTGCGCGGCCGTGAGCCGGCCGAAGCTTTCGAGCACGGCCGGCATGAGCGCCCTCTTCCTGCCTTGAAATTCGCGCGCGCGGGCAGAGCCTACGACCTTTCCCTGCACCACAATTTGTGCGCCGGTCTCGCTTTGCGGCTTTAGCAGCACCGGGTTCAGGTCCACCGTCATAGCGCAGCGGGAGGCGCGGGCTTGCAGCGCCTGGGCGCGGCCAATTTCGCCTCCATCCGCGGTGACGGCCGCGTTGTTCGACATGTTTTGCGGCTTGAAGGGTGCAACGCGAAAGCCCGCATTCGCGAAGTGACGGCACAGCCCTGCTACGATGAGCGATTTGCCCACGTCGGAGCCGGTTCCCATGATCATGAGCGTGCGTGCTGCGGGTTTAGAAGGCACGCACGCGGTCCCGGCCGATTTCCTGCTGAAAGCGCGCCTTCTGGGCTGGCTCAGGAACCAAGTCCAGAGGCCGGCCCAGGGCCGCCTCAAAGCGTTCCCGCAGCTCATCGGGGCGCCCAATGAAGTAAAAGCCGCGAGGGGTCAAGGCGGGATCATCCGACTCCTCCGTCGCGTCGCCTCGCGCCACCGAGCCGAACAGCGAAAGGCTCACGACGCCAAGCGCTCTAAACTCGGCTTCGCGGCCGCGCAGGGTCATGATGATTGCGTTTCGATCCATAAGAACAATCTAGCTTGCCCGTGGCCTCGCGGCAATTGCCGCCAGCGGGTTACCCCTGAACGTTGTTGGCAAGATGACTGGGGGGCGGCGTCAGCCAGAAGGTTCGTTTGGTCCAGAGAATTGGCCTAATACGCTGATTGCGGATCGATAGCTTGCCAGAATACGTTCTGGTCCAGGAGGATAAGTGAAGTGAACCAACACAGCAGTCTTTAGCTTAACGGATTTGCTAACCTGGGCGTATCCTTTTTGCTCTGGCCAATTTTAACCAAACGTTTCGTATTTGAGCGTTTAGCGGGTGTCATTTCTATAAGAAATAGTAGCATGACCGAAGTCCGAAACAAGCCATTCCGGCGAGTCTGGTGTTCGAGGGGGGACAGGAAAAAAAGGGAGTTGTATGCGTTCCCTCAGTTTAAAAATGGGGCTTCTGCTGGCGTTGATTCCAGCTGGGGCTAGCGTTGCTGCGGAGCCGCAGCAGGATGACAAGTCCTACCTTCCGCCGGCATCGCTAAGAGCCGCGCCGAATACCCAGGAGGCTGAACATCGCCGGCAAGCCGCCGCCGAGCCCGAAAGAAGACATGCCAGAATGCACCGGCGTCACGAACCCCGCTCCTACCGCGGTCCGGCCTTCCGCCGTTATGCAGGGCCAGGCTATTTCTTTGGGATGTTCTAACACGCGCCCACGCTTTTATCGAAGGGCGGGGCCAATGGTCGGAGTGGAGTGATTCGAACACTCGACCCCCTCGTCCCGAACGATATGGCATTGCAAAAAATTCAGCGGAATCAAGGCTTTTATGCTCGTCCGTCCCCGCTGAGGGTTTCCTGGGCATTTCTCGGGCGGCTGGTAACGCCGAATACCTAAACCCTTGATTTTGTTGGTCGGAGTGAGAGGATTCGAACCTCCGACCCCCTCGTCCCGAACGAGGTGCGCTACCAGGCTGCGCTACACTCCGATGACCGTGCCTGTATATACAAGCCGTGCTTCTGCCCCGCAAGCGATCCGCGAGGTTTTGTCAAAAAAAACAGCGCCAACGCCACCGTGAGGTGGCGAAAGCTGTGCCTTAGATAGTTCGCCTTTTGCCCTAGCAAAGCAGCGCAGGACGCCCGATCGCCGTAGACTTCGGTGCGCCTTTTTCGCGGGCAGCGATCTTCAATTTCGCGGCGTAGATAGCGAGGTTGTCGGACAGGTCCGATGCTTTGTCCGGACTGAGCTGAATGTAGGCGAGCGTCTCGCCATCCCGGTCTTCAATTTGAATTGTAATCTTTTTATCGTCTTCGTCGGCCCAGGCTCTAATGACTGTAGTTGCCCGCCCTAAAGAGTCCTTTTTCATTGTCCGGCTTCCCCTTACTCCATACTGCCCAGCACACACGCGGCCCCCCGCTGCTTAATCCATAAGCAAGGATTGTGCCCGTTTTATGCCGCCACCCCGTCCCAGCGGGCTTTGCCCCAGAGACCCGCCGCCCCGGGAGGCGGAAGCGTCCCCCGGGTAGCATCTAAGGCGGCTATCGTGCAAATAAAAAAAACTGCAATTTGCCGCGGGCCGTTTTACTCCTTTGAAGGCGCACCGGCTTTGCTAGTTGCCGTAAAGGTTGTGCTGCATTGGAGCTTGTACAGCTGTGCTGGTTGCGCGCGATCCCTCCTTGACCGCCTTGACCGTAAGCTCCCGTAACTCCTCGAGCTGCTTGCTGAACGTCTCCATCTGCTCGCGCATATAAGCGTTCTGCAGCTCAACGATGTCGCTGAGCTGGCGCGCATCGGCAAGCCGCATGGCGAGGTTGAAATTGGCTTCGGCGTTTTGTCTCGTGAACGCCGCCACCTTTTCGTTCAGGTTCTTGAGGCTATCGGCCACCGGGTTCGCCGATGTGTCGAACCCATGGAGCATATTCTCGCTGGTTGCGACGAAGCTATCGAAGGCTTTCCGCGCCTGTTCGATGCTCGACTTCATGATGCTGCGGATGGAATCAGGAAGCTCTGCGAAATTGGGCGTCTGTTGCATGACGGTCTCCGTGAGGCATTGTCATCGAAAGCAGAAATTGTCCCGTGACGCGCATTCCTGCTTAGAGAAAGGCGCTATCCGGACTATTCAAGAGGATTGCACGTTTAGCAAGCACGATGCTTGAAAATCCGCACTTTGATAAGTGAGGAGTAAATCACCGGCTTTGAGGCGGCTTCGGAAGCGGTATAGTGCGCCCGCATAAGCGCTAGCGGGAGTTGCGCCCCGTATTCGGGAAGCCGATCGCAATCATTGCCATGAGGGTAAGGATCAAGGCCCACACGAAGTCCGGCGCGACGGCGCCCACCTTGAGGCGGGGATCGGAGGCTGTCAGGCCCATGCCCCTGATCAGGGGTTCCGCCAGCTTAACAAAGGCATCGATGACTTTCGTAAGCGCGTTGGCTAAGGTCACGGGCGCCTGGTCGTTCAATCGGGCATAGGCAGCGTCCGCCGTCACAGCGGCGCACGCCCACAGCACCGCCATTTGAACCGCATACCGCGCTTGCGACTTGAGAGTGTGGGCTACAACCGCCCCAGCGAGCACACCGAGCAAAGCGGCAGCGCCCCGCGGGGGTGCGTAGAGGATGAGCGCCGCTGCCAAAACCAAGAGCACGGCTGCACCGGCGAAGGGTGCGATACTCTTGCGCCAATATTCAATAGAGTCACGCCAAGCCATCGGTTCCCCCCGATTCGATTCGCGCCATGATAGCGCAGTCCGCGCTCGCTGACGAACGGGACCGGGATGTCTCTGAAATGCCGGCGGTTTATTCGGTGCTTTTTAGAAGTCAGGCACCCAGCTGCTCGCCAGGGTTCACGTTCCTCAGGAAAAGCACGATGGGGATCGCCGCGAAGCTGATAATCGAGAGGAGCCAGACCCGCACCTTCAGGAAAGGGAGGCCGGCCGCCAAGGTTCCAGTTCAGGCTCAACAATAAGTATAGGGAGGGGCGTTAATTTGCCGCGCGTTCCTTGCGCCGGAATAGAGCCGGCTTCTCGCTGCCCGGCTGAATGGGAATGCGGATCACAGCCTTGAGGCCGCCGAGCACACTTCCGCCTAGCACGATCTCGCCGCCGTGGCCGCGTACGATGTCGCGTGCAATCGCCAAGCCAAGGCCCGAGCTTTTTGTGTCCTGGTTACGAGCCTTGTTGAGGCTGTGAAAGGGCCGGAAGACTTCCTCGCGCTTGTCCGGCGGGATGCCAGGGCCATCGTCCTCGACGGTGATCGTCAGCCAGCCGCGCGATCTGAGCGCCCGGATGGAGACGAGGCCGGCATGACGCACAGCGTTGGAAACAAGGTTCACGACGGCGCGCTTAAAGGCGTTGCGGCGAAGGGCCACAACGAGCGAATCCTGCCGCACTTCAAGCTTAATTTCCTTGCCCTCGGCCCCGGCCCCGGTTTGGACTTCCTCCAAAAGGCGCCGCACATCGACGCGCCGGGTCTTTTCGCCGGAATCGCCTTTGGCGAAGGCCATGTAATCTTCCAGCATTTGCTGCATCTCGTCCACGTCGCGTTTCAAATCCTCGACAAGAGGAGCCTGCATCATCGCGAGCTGCAGCCGGAAACGGGTCAGAATCGTCCTCAAATCGTGGCTCACGCCTGCGAGCATTATCGTGCGCTGCTCGACGTGGCGCTCGATCCGGTCGCGCATATCGAGAAAAGCCTGGGTCGCAAGTCTTACTTCGCGGGCGCCGCGGATCTTGAAATCGGATGGCGCGGGTTTGCCGCGGCCGAACCTGTCGGCGGCGTCGGCAAGGGAGAGGATGGGCCGGATCTGGTTGCGCAGGAATAGAACCGCGACGATGAGAAGAACGGTGGAGGACGCGACCATCCAGACGAGGAAAATGTGGGTATTGGACGGGACGAGTTGCGCACGATGCGCGAGCACCCGCATGACGGCGCCGTCGAGCTTGACCCTGATCTCGATATGACCTGACGATCCTACCGTATCGATCCAGTATGGCCTGTGGATGCGGTTGCGGATTTCGTTTGACAAGTGCCGGTCCAAGAGACCGAAAAACGGCTTCGATCTTGTAATTGGCAGCTCGTCGCCCGGCATGAAGCGGACGACGAGATTGAGGTGATCGCGAGCCATATCGCTAAGGCGTTCAAGCTCCGCCGGGCCCTTATTCTTAGCCCCATCGTAGGCCGCGGCCAGCATCGCGATCTCTTGAGCGGTGGCGACCGAGAGCCGGCCTGTCACGGCCTGGTAATGACGGTCGAGAAACACGAACGTCAAAATCGATTGAAGGATGACGATCGGGGCGATGATGATGATGAGCGCCCGCGCATAGAGGCCCTTCGGCGCCAGCGACCCGAAAAATGCGGGAAGCCGTGAAAGCAGCCGCATCAATCTGCTTCGCGGTTCTATGCGTGCCCGTTTTGCGATCCAGCCACCGGCTGCGGCAGGTTCTCCGGTTTCGCTGTTTGGGACGGCGGCTTCAGACAACTCTAGGGATATGGCGGAACTCCCCCGGATCAATCGAGATAAAGCACATAGCCCTTGCCTCTAACCGTGTGCAAATAAGCGGGATTAGCCGGGTCTGCCTCGATTTTTTGGCGCAGGCGGTTGATCTGCACGTCAACGGCGCGTTCGTTCTCATATTCGCCAAGCCTCGCCAGATCATCCCGCGAAACCGGCTCCCCGCCGCTCAACGCGAACTCGCGCAAAACTTCGCGCTCCTTATCCGTAAGGCGGATCGGCTCTTCACCCCGCTTCAACTCATTGCGGCGAAGGTCGAAGACGAACGGCCCGAAGCGCACTTCGCCGGCTTTGGCCTTTGGTGAGGACCGGCGCTGCAGGATGTTGCGAAGCCTGAGCAGAAGCTCTCGCGGCTCGAACGGTTTCGGCACATAGTCGTCAACGCCGAGTTCCAGCCCTTTGACGCGATGCTCTGGCTCGGAGCGCGCCGTAAGCATCAGGATTGGCACGTCGGATGTTTTCCGGAGTCTCTCCGCAATCTCGAAACCGCTTTCCCCGGGCATCATCACGTCGAGGATGATGCAATCGAAGGCCAGCCCCTCCATTTGAGCGCGAGCTGTGGCGCCATTTTCCGCCTGCGTTACCCTGAAGCCGTTCTGGCGCAAATAGCTGCCAAGAAGTTCGCGGATGCGCGCGTCATCGTCGACAACGAGGAGGTGGGGTGCATCGTCGGGCAAATTCGGCTTTCCGATATCGAGCGCGGTCATGGCTGTCATGAGCTAATGCTAAGCCTACAGTTTTAGGGCGATTGCGTGGTCAAAAACAACTTTTCAGTGGACGGCTGCGATATTGACACGCTTCATTCCACTCTCTAGCTATTCAATAGCCTGAAAGCGCCGCCGCAACCTTAAGCACGGGCGCACTTACAAAAACAAGACTGAAGCACTGGAGACAGCGATGTCCTTCGTTCCATATGACCAGCGGGAAGGTTTCATCTGGATGAATGGCGCGCTGGTGCCGTGGCGGGACGCAAAAATCCATGTGCTGACCCATGCGCTTCATTATGGCAGCGGCGTCTTCGAAGGCGCGCGCATCTATAGCGGCGAGGTTTTTGCGTCCACTCAGCACAGCGAGCGGCTGCATGCTTCGGCCAAGATCGTCGGCTTCGAAATTCCTTACACTGTGGCGCAACTCGACCAAGCGTACCGGGATGTTATCGAGGCACAGGGGTTGGCCGACGGCTATATCCGTCCGATCGCCTGGCGCGGCGCGGAAGAAATGGGCGTCGCGGCGAAAAATACAAAGATTCATGTAGCTGTCGCCTGCTGGGACTGGGGTTCCTACTTTCCCGAGGAGGAGCGGCTCAGGGGCATCCGCCTGCGCTGGGCGGACTATCGCCTGCCCGATCCAATGACCGCGCCCAGCCGGGCGAAGGCCGCAGGCCTCTACATGATCTGCACAATTGAAAAGCACAAATCGATAGACGAAGGTTACGCCGACGCGCTCATGCTCGACTGGCAGGGGCGGGTCGCGGAGGCAACGGGCGCGAACGTATTCTTCGTCAAGGACGGCAAGCTGCATACGCCAATCGCCGATTGCTTCCTGGACGGCATCACCCGCCGCACAGTGATTGCGCTCGCCAAGAAGCGCGGCATCGAGGTGATAGAGCGGCGGATCGCGCCTGACGAACTGGCGGATTTCGAGCAGTGCTTCCTAACCGGTTCCGCGGCCGAGGTGACGCCGGTCTCCGAGATCGGGCAATACCGCTTCACCGTGGGCGAGATCACCAAGACGCTCATGGACGATTACAGCGCCAACGCCCGCCCGAAGCACGCCGCGGCGGAATAGGCACTGAACCAGATTCATCTCAAATTTAAGGACAAGCCATGACCCGCCGCGCGATCAATGACGTGCCTGCTCTTGGACCGGTGCTCGGCCCTTACTCCCGTGCTGTGTGGGCGAGCAATATCCTTTATATGGCAGGCCAGCTTGGCATCGATCCGGCATCGGGCGAGCTCGTTGAGGGCGGGGTTGCGGCGGAAACGGAGCAGCTTCTGAAGGGGCTTGCAGCCGTGCTTGCCGCAGCGGGCTTAGGCATGGGCGATGTGGTGAAAGCGAACGTCTTTCTCACCAACATGGCCGATTTCGCCGCGATGAATAAGGTCTACGAGACCTTCTTCGAGGCGCCTTATCCCGCGCGCAGTACCATTGGCGTGGCCGCACTTCCCGCCGGCGCCCGAGTTCGAGATCGAGCTGGTCGCCGCCGCTAAGTGATCCGGCCACGCGCAGCCAATTGACTCACGACAAAGTCCCCCTCATTCTGTCTCTCTCCCCGAGGGGAGAGAGGACGACTGCACACCGCCTGGAGACTCCCTCTCCCTCTGGGGAGAGGGTCCTAAAGCGTCTCGATCACCCTTTTCAGCTTTCCCTGCACTTCGGCTGCGACGCCGGCGAGGGCCGGATTGTGGATTGCTTGCATCGAGGCGATGGGATCGATGGCGGAAACCTCGACCTTCCCATCCGCATGCTCCTGCACGATGACGTTGCAGGGCAGCATCGTGCCGATTTTGTCTTCGGCTTCAAGGGCCCGGTGGGCGAGACCCGGATTGCACGCGCCGAGAATGCGGTATTTGCGGAAATCCACGCCGATCTTTTGCTTCAGCGTATTCTGCACGTCAATTTCAGTAAGAACGCCGAAGCCTTCGCGCTTCAATGCCTCCGTTGCTTTGGCGATCGCCGCGTCGAACGGGACGTCGAGCGTTTTCGAAAAATGGTAGCTCATTCTAGGGCTCCTTAATGGGCGGATGCACCGCTTTCTAAGAGGTTGCCATCTTAGTAGACATTCCCACATAAGAATTTGATGAAGCAATCGCTAGACCCGCAGCCAATCGCCGCAAATTGCGGGCTGCCATCCTGAACGGCTTGGGTTATGCTAGGGCATGATCCAAAATCTGCCTCCTGAAGAGCTTCGCTTTCCATTCCCGCAAGCGCCAGCGTCCGGCGAGCTTTCCGAAATCGCTCCCGGCATTTTGTGGCTTCGCATTCCGCTGCCTTTCCGCCTGAACCACATCAACATCTTCCTCATCGACGATGGCGATGGCTGGGCCGTTCTGGACACAGGGATCGCGAACAAGGTGACGCAGGATATCTGGGAAGCGCTCGTCTCGGGGCCGCTTAAGGGCCGGAAGCTGACGCGGCTCATCGTGACGCATTTTCACCCGGATCATATCGGCCTTGCCGGATGGCTTGCGGAGCGGTTCGGGCTGCCGCTTCTGACGACGCAGACCACCTATTTGCAATGCCTGAACATCTCGCTGAGTCCTGGCGCGATGGATGCCCAGGTCTATCGCGATTTTTATATCCGGCGCGGTTTGCAATCCGAGATCACCGCCATCGTGTTCACGCAAGGCCACGCTTACTTGAAAATGGTAGCGCCGCTGCCGCCCATCTTCGAACGGATCGCCGCCGGCGACCATTTGAAAATTGGGGGCCGTGATTTTGAAGTCCTGACCGGCGAAGGCCACGCGCCCGAGCAGGCGATGCTTTATTGCGCCGAGGATAGACTGTTCTTCGCGGCAGATCAGGTCATGGAGAAGATCTCGCCCAATGTGAGCGTGTGGGCTGTCGATCCCCATGGCGACCCGTTAGGCCTCTATTTGCGCTCGTTGAAGGATCTGAAATCGCAACTGCCGGAGGATGTCCTAGTTTTGGCAGGGCATCACAGGCCGTTCCTCGGGCTGCATGAGCGCCTGGATGAGCTTGGCAGCCACCATGCCCATCGTTGCGATGCCCTCCAGGCGGCTGCCCGCCAGCCGAAAACCGCCGCGGAGCTTCTGCCCGCTATATTTCATCATCCGCTCGACCCGCATGAGATGAGCTTCGCTTTCAGCGAGGTGCTGGCTCACATGAACTACATGCTGCGCCAGGGAACCCTCGCCTGGGCCGAGCCGCAAGATGGTGTTGAGCGCGTCATCGCTTCCTAGCCCAGCGAAGTTTTCTTAGCATCTCACTCAGTTTTCGGATAAGCAAGCGCTCAGCCTCCGCTCGAACCGGAAAGGACGGCGCATGAGATTGCTCTCGCCCAAGGCCCTGACTTTGCTTGCCCTGTTAGCCGCCGCGCTCCCCTCCGGGGTGCATCATGCCCAGGCACAAAATGCGGGCGCCGCCTCAGCCGATGCTCAGGCAGTTGATCCGGAGCGCCTGGCGGCAGCACAGGAATTCTTCCAAGCTGCCGGAGTGGCAAAGCAGTTCGATGCGGTTGTCCCCCTGCTCACCCAGCAAATGGAGGGGATTTTCGTAAAGCTCAAGCCGGAGCATGCGGCAGAGATTAAGGACGCCTTTAAACGTATTCCCGAGAAGTTTGCAACGCGGAAACAAGAGCTTCTTGACCAAATTGCCGTCCTCTATGCCGAGCGGCTGACGGCAGCGGAACTCAAAGAAATCTCGAATTTCTACAGAAGCCCGATCGGCAGGAAATTCGTCGGTATACAACCCGGCCTCGCGCAACAGAGCGCGGCTCTCGGCAAAGCCTGGGGACAGAAGATCGGCCTGGAAATCGCGCAGGAAATCCGCAACGAGCTGAAACAGCGAGGCATCCAGCTCTGACCCCAGCGCTAGCTGACCAGCGCTGCGGCCTGCCTCTCCATGCGCTTGCGCTCGTTGGAGTCGAGATAGCGCTTGCGCAGGCGGATCGACTTGGGCGTCACCTCGACAAGCTCGTCGTCCTGGATATAGGCCAGCGCCTTTTCCAGCGGCATCTTTATCGGCGGCGTCAAGCGTACCGCCTCGTCCTTGCTCGTTGTACGGATATTGGTGAGCTGTTTGCCTTTCATTACGTTCACTTCGAGATCGTTCTCGCGCGTGTGCTCGCCCACGATCATGCCGGGATAGACCTTGGTCTGCGGGTCGATCATCATCGGCCCGCGGTCTTCGAGGTTCCAAAGCGCGTAGGCGACCGCCTCGCCGGTGGTGGTCGAGATCAAGACGCCGGCGCGCCGGCCTTGGATCTCGCCCTTATAGGGCGCGTAATTGTGGAACAGCCGATTCATGATTGCCGTGCCGCGCGTGTCGGTCAAAAGCTCGCCCTGGTAGCCGATCAATCCCCGCGTGGGCACGTAGAAAATAAGCCGCTGGCGTCCGCCGCCCGATGGGCGCATCTCTATAAGGTCGCCCTTGCGCTCGGAAAGCTTCGAAACGACCGCGCCCGAGTGCTCCTCGTCGACGTCGATGATGACCTCCTCGACCGGCTCCAGCCGCTGCCCGGTCTCGGGATCGGTCTGAAACACCACGCGCGGGCGGGAAACCGTCAGCTCGAAACCTTCCCGGCGCATGGTCTCGATTAGAATGCCAAGCTGCAGCTCACCGCGGCCGGACACCTCGAAACTGTCGCTATCCTGGGTCTCGACAATGCGCAGCGCCACGTTGCCCTCGGCCTCGCGCAGAAGGCGGTCGCGGATGACGCGGCTTTGCACCTTGTCGCCTTCCTGCCCGGCAAGCGGGCCGTCATTGATGCGGAAGGTCATGGTCAGCGTCGGCGGGTCGATGGGCTGCGCGGGCAGCGCCTCCGTCACTTGCGGCTCGCAAATCGTGTCCGCGACGGTGGCTTTTGTAAGCCCCGCGATGGCGATAATGTCGCCGGCCTGGCCTTCCTCCACGGGCTGGCGCTCCAAGCCGCGGAAGCCCAGAACTTTCGAGACGCGGCCCTGCTCGATGAGCTTGCCATCGCGGCCGATCGCCTTCACCGTCATGTTGGGCTTCACAATGCCGTTCGAAACGCGGCCCGTGAGGATGCGCCCGAGGAACGGATCGGCCTCGATTGTGGTCGCCAGCATACGGAAGGGGCCGCCCTCCGCTTTAGGCGCAGGTACATGCTCCAGTACCAGATCGAAAAGGGGGGCCATATTCTCGTGCGAGCCGGTTGGGTCCATCGACATCCAGCCTTGCTTCGCAGAGCCGTAAAGGATCGGAAAATCGAGCTGCTCCTCGTTCGCATCGAGATTGGCGAAGAGATCGAAGACCTCGTTCACAACCTCGATATGCCGCTCGTCCGGGCGATCGATCTTGTTGATCGCAACGATCGGCTTGAGCCCGATCTTCAGCGCCTTCGAGACCACGAACTTGGTCTGCGGCATGGGCCCTTCGGAGGCGTCGACCAGCACAATCGCCCCGTCCACCATATTGAGGATGCGCTCCACCTCGCCGCCAAAATCGGCGTGGCCGGGCGTATCGACGATGTTGATGCGCGTGTTTTTCCAGTTAAGCGAGGTTACCTTGGCCAGGATCGTGATGCCGCGCTCCCGCTCGAGATCGTTCGAATCCATGGCGCGTTCGGCCACGCGCTGATTCTCGCGGAACGAGCCCGATTGTTTCAAAAGCACGTCGATAAGGGTGGTTTTGCCGTGATCGACGTGGGCAATGATCGCTATGTTGCGCAAGTCCATGACTAGCCGCGCTCTCTTCGTGTTCATGTTGCAATGCGAGATTTCAGGCTAGATGTGCGGTATCTCAGCGCCCGCGTCAATGGGCATTGCGCTGCGGGGCGTGCCGCAACTAACGGTGCAGGCACCCAACCGGCTGATTATTCGCCGCCTTTTGCGCTGCAAGCGTATTGAGCCGGAAGGTAAGGCAGGTTGAAGCAGCTGTTATTATTCCAGCCAAACGGCCAGTGCTTTGAAGCCATGGCCGCGTGCTGCCTGGATAGCGGCTTGTGCATGGAATGATGAATCGCCTTCGCTGCCTGATGCGCGTCAGCGCCGGCCTGCGTTCCAGCCAAAGGCGCAGCAAACAATGCAATGGCGCTCGCTAGAGCGGTTATTTTTCCGCTAATACGCATGACATTTTCCTTAACTTTAAGTTGCGGCCTGAGGTTTTCTATCAGGATGCGGAGCAATACTAGCTCGCGTTGCAGTAAGTAACCTTATGAAAGCACTGGCGAACGCTTCCTACGCTAGTGAATGGTGTGGTGGCTCTGCAGGTCTGCATCCGCCAGCCCTATGTCGAAGAAGCCGTAAGCCTCCTGCCCCGGTGGAAGTTCATCATGGCGCGGAGGCTGGTTCTTGCGGGTCAGATGCTCCGCATCGACATCGCTCGACTTCGTCAAAGACTTCGAAAGCACATCGAATATGAAGCCGAGCGCCTCATCGGCATCAAGTGTGAACTCTCCCGGAGCGATTTCCTCGCAGCATTGCGACAGGATTCTTTTCATCAAGTTGACATGTGCAAGCGTGACGCCGGCATCGGCGTGAATGGTTCCCATTTTGTCGAGGAAAGGGAGCGATGCCTCGCCCGTGAACGCTCTCACCGGCCAGAGATGGCTCGAACGCGTAAGCTTGACGATGGCCTGAAGCATCTTCCCGTAGCGCTGCATCTGCTCTTCGATGTCGCCTTTGAACAGCGCTCTCGCCTCTGGTGCTGCTTCGAATATCCTGCCGTACATCATGGACACGACTTCCGGCATGCGGTTCTCGATCCGCGCGAAGAAATTCCTTAAAGCGGCTAACCGATCTGGACTCATGGATGCTTATCCCCGCGGTGGCAATCGCCTCCCGCGCCAGCAGACGCGGCTCGGGGAGGCGCGATGAAAGACGGTAATGCCCCAATAGCCCCACCCAACTACAAGCCGGCGCTAATTCCAGCGCTCGATTCATTCGTGGGCAGACCCTAAAATGCTTAGGTACAGAATAGGTTCCATCAGCGTCCGGAATTATCCACAGGGGGCTGCGGCCGAGGCGCACAGAGGCCGCGCAGGGCAAGGCGATAGCCCGGTTGCAGGTAAATCGCGAAAAAGGGCGTTAGCCCATGGTCACGCGCCGGACGCCATGTTCGGAGCGGTCGTTCAGGTAAGTAACGATGGCGAAAACGATCCAAGTGGCGTTGAAAAGCACGCCGGCGGTAAGGATTACTTCGCCCGGTATCGGACCGATGGCGGCTCGATGCACGAACTCGCCAAATCCTGTCACCGGCGCTGGGTGAATGATGATCTTGCCCAGATAGGCGAGCGCCTGAATGCTCAGCACATAGGCATAGGTTCGCCTCAGCCTCCGGCCGATTGCACGGGCCAGGCTGATGTGATGCTTCGGTTCGCAGTAATCGTGCGCCAGCACCGCTTCCCATCCGTCTGCGGGGCAGCCTTCGCCGCGTAGCATCGGCGCGTAGAAATGCGTCTCCAGCCACCGGGCGCGCGCCCGCCAGACATTGAAATAACGGTAGCGGCGCGCCTCGAAGATTAGGAAGACGCTTATGAGTATGCCCATCAGTACGATCGGCAGCGCGGAGGCCTCCGAGCGTGAAAATGAGATTGACAGTGCAAGGCCTAGCCCGGCGACCGCCCAGTTTGTCGTGTTGTCGAGCCGGGTGCGCCACACTGTGCTGCGGTAGACCTCGCCGCGGTAGAGGTGTGCAATCGCGCCTATCTCAGCGGCGTTGAACTGATGAAGGGACGAAGGCGTTATTTTAGGCACATCATCCATGGCGCCTGACCTTGGGCTTCGTTTATTTCGGGGTATAATATCAAATCCGGATGTTTGCCTCACCGATAATAATCGGCCGCAACGCCCCTCATCCTGTCCTTCTCCCCACGGGAGAAGGGACGCCTGAATTGGCCGCTGAGCGTGAAACACCGTTCCTTCTCCCCGAGGGAGAGGGACAGGGTGAGGGGTGTTGCGCTAAAAACAAGTGAATTCAGCATAGATTAAGGGAACAGGCTTTGCCAGCCATGAAAAAACTTCCGCATCCCTATCTCGGCCTCGTCTTTCTGACCGGGCTAAATCTATTTAACTATATGGACCGCTACGTGCTGGCCTCCATCGTGCCGCCACTCAAAGCGGACCTCATGTTAAGCGACACGCAAATCGGCTGGCTGACCTCCGCTTTCATGATTGGCTATTTCGCCACCGCTCCGGTTTTCGGCTATTTGGGAGACCGCTGGCGGCGCAAAGGCCTGATCGCCTTTGGCGTCACGTTCTGGAGCTTGGGCACGATTTTGAGCGGCTTCAGCCAGGGATATTGGATGCTGCTCGCGTGCCGCGTGCTGGTGGGGCTGGGAGAGGCGAGTTATGCGGTGCTGGCGCCTGCGTGGCTTTGCGACCTTTTCCGCTCAGAGCAGCGCAATAACGCCATGACAATATTCTACGTCGCCACGCCGCTCGGTTCGGCGCTCGGATATATCACGGGCGGGATCGCTTTGGCCTATGGCGGCTGGCGGCTTGGGTTCTGGTGGGCGGGCGCCCCGGGGCTCCTGCTCGCGCTGGGGCTGCTGGCATTGACCGAACCGGCCCGCGGCGCGTCCCGCGAGGCTCCGGCCGGGATCACTCCCGCCGCCTCTGCTAGCGCGCCGGGCTTGAGCGCCATCGCCAGCCTGTTCCGCATTGGCGATTATGTCCTCATTCTGCTTGGCTTGACGGCCTTCACTTTCGCGATTGGCGGCTTTGCGGCCTGGGGGCCTACATTTCTCAACCGTGTGCACGGCATGGAGCTTGGTTTCGCAGACAAATTCTTTGGCGCCGCGCTTATCGTGGGCGGGTTGCTCGGCACCCTGATAGGCGGGTTCGCCGCCACGGCATGGCAGCGGAAAACACCCGCCGGCTATGCGCTTATGCTTACACTGTCAGCGTCCATGACGGTTCTGTCTGGGACCTTGGCGTTTCTTGACATCGGCACTATGGCTTCAATGGCGTGCCTCGGTGCGGCAATTTTTCTGTCGTTTCTGCCTACCGGGCCGGTCGTCACGGTCCTCATAGAAAGCGTGCCTGCAACGCTCCGGGCGAGCGCAATGGCCGCCTCGATTTTCGTTATTCATCTGTTCGGCGATTTTTGGAGCCCGGTGCTGGTCGGGCGGCTGGCTGACTGGGGGTATGGGCCCGGCAAGCCGGGAGCCGGGCTGCAACACGCCATGCTCGTTTTGCCAGCCGTAATGGCTTTTGCGGTTCTATTCTGGGGCTGGCTGGCCTGGCGGCAGCAGAAACGGTAAACCCCCGGGACCCTCAATTCGCACTTGAAGTGGCGGCTGCTTTGGGGAAGAAATACCCTCCCTCTTTGCCGCCTAGCTGCCGCCCGCCCGGAGTCTTGCATGAAATGGGTTTACCTGCTTATCGCCGTTTCAGGAGAGGTCGTTGGAACTTCGGCGCTCAAGGCTTCGGAAGGGCTCACTAAGCTTGCTCCGGCTGGGCTCGTGGTGGCGGGCTACGCAGTTGCCTTCTACTTCTTGTCCCTGACGCTCGACACTATTCCGATTGGCATTGCCTACGCCGTTTGGTCTGGCACTGGGATCATTCTCATCTCGATTATCGGTTGGAGCCTTTTTGGCCAGACCCTCGACCTTGCGGCGTTGATCGGCATAGCGCTCATCGTTGCCGGCGTGGGGATCATCAACCTTTTGTCGAAAACGGCGGCGCATTGACAGAATAGTTGCAGGAAACAGAATAAGCCCCCCCACGCCCTCTCCCCAAGGCGAGAGAGCGCGGCCTGCGCCCCTTTTCCTGAGGGAGAGCGTTGTTTCCTTTCTCCTCTCGGGGAGAGAGACAAAGTGACAGGAGATTTGCGCTGCTTCCCATACAAATCAAGTCAGATGCAAACGCCAGCGATCTGCCCGCGTCATAAAGCGGATAGAACTTGTCTTAATGCACGGGCAATATGGGTGCAGATGAGGCTTGAGGCAGAATCAGGAATGCGTAAGGAGCGCGGCATCGGCCATTCCACCAATCTCGTTGGCCGGCGGACGGAATACCTCGCAAGTTGCGCTTTCAACGACGACCCTGCGCCGCTCCAGATCTGGGGCGTGCGGGAAATGAACAGGAGCCTGTTCGAAATGCTGGAACAGGCCACCGATTTGCCTGAGGCGGGCGAAGCCTTCGCCTGCTACATGATGGCCATGTTCGGTATCGACCCCGAGCAGCGCGAGGAAAGGGGCAGACTTCCCGGCGGGCGCCGGCGTTTCCGCTCGTCATTCCTCCGCTTGCTGAAGGGCTGGGGGTTCGACAGCAACGGCCCGGAGGCTGCCGTGCTCAAGGGCTGGGTCGAAAGCCGCTTCGGTATATTCCCCACCTTCCACAAGGAAGTCATCGGGCGCATTTCGAGCCGCGCCTGGGCCATCTACGTGGAAGAAAAGATGTCGAGCCGCTTTCATAACAACGCGATCTATGTTCAGCTCGATCTGCTGTTTGAGTTTTGTCAGTGGGCGCTCGCGCGCTTTGGCTTTCCGGGGCAGACGCATCTGACGCTGTACCGGGGGATCAACGCCTTCGACGAGCATCAAATCGTAGAGCGTATTGGCAAGCGCGCCGCCGTCGTGCGGCTCAACAATTTGACCTCGTTCTCATCCGGCCGCAACATCGCCTGTTGCTTCGGGGATACGATCCTCACCGCGAGGATTCCGCTGGCCAAGGTCGTGTTCTTCAATGGCTTGTTGCCAGCGCATCCGCTGAAAGGCGAGGGAGAGTACCTGGTGATAGGCGGAGATTATCGCGTGACGGCCGACTACCTTTGATAGGAAGGCAGTGAGTATGACCGCTTTGACAGTGGAAGACCGGGCCCTGGCGGCGTTTCTTGGCTTCGCCGCGGGCGATGCGCTGGGCGCCACGGTCGAGTTCATGACCAAGCGGGAGATTGCGGTTCAATATGGCGTCCACCGAGACATCGTAGGAGGCGGCTGGCTGCGGCTTGAACCGGGAGCTGTGACCGACGATACGCAGATGGCGCTGGCGCTCGGCCGCTCAATCGCGCGCTCAGGAGGCCTCGATGTGCGGGATGTGTGCGAGGAATTCGCGTCTTGGCTAAGGTCCGGCCCTATCGATGTGGGCAACACCTGCCGGAGGGGCATCCGCCGCTACATGATGGATGGCTCCATTCAAGGCCAGTTCAACGAGGGAGACGCCGGCAATGGCGCCGCTATGCGGGTGCTGCCTATTGCGCTCGCGACTTTCGGCCGGCCCGATAGAGCGGAGCAATGGCCGCTGGCGCAAGCGCAGATTACGCATCATCATCCGCTATCGGATGGGGCATGCTTGACGCTGGTTCAGATGCTGCATGGGCTCCTGCGCGGGCAGCCAAAACAGGAAATCCGCGAAATTGCCGATCGCTTGGCCGAAACGCATAGCGCCTTTCGCTTCGAACCTTATCCCGGCAGAGCCTCAGCCTATATTGCCGATACGATGCAGACGGTCTTCCGCTTTTATTTCGGCACAGCTTCATTCGCCGATTGCGTTATTGAAACGGTGAACCAAGGGGGCGACGCCGATACTACGGGGGCGCTTGCGGGCATGCTGGCAGGCGCTGCCTATGGGCTGGCCGCGATTCCTGCGGCCTGGGTTTCAAGGCTCGACCGCAACGTAAGCGCTGAGATCAAGCGACAAGTGCCGCAGTTGCTCGCGATCTCCGCCCATTAGCTTTAAGCCAAAACCAGCCCGCCCTGCGCTGCGCTGGGCACCGGCGCCTTGAGCGGCTCCGCGAGCAGAAAATCGCGCACGGCCTTGATCTGATCCTCCGCCATAAGCCAAGGTGCGTGGCCGACGCCAGCAAATTCGACCAGCTCCGCCTTGGGGCCGCGGCGCTTCATCTCGTCCGCGGTCGACTTGAGCAGCAAGCTAGAGTCAGCGCCCCGCAGCACCAGCACGGGGCAGCGGATTGCATCGTAGGTTGGCCAAAGATCAAGGCCGTATAGAAACTCGCTGCCAAACTCCACCCCGGCCACCGAGCCGCCACGCATATGCGTGATGATGGCGGGGTCGAAGGCCAGGATGTAGGTGCCGGGGGCTTTGCGGATGGTGCTGTGCTGCGCCACGCGCCGCCATTGCGCATTGCTCAACGGCCCGAATGTAGCGCAGGTCTCTCGCAGATAGGCCTCGGCATCGTCAACCGTGGCGAAGGTTACGTGGCCGCCGGAATGAGCCTGTTTCATGCGCACAAGTGCCGCCCAGGGAACGAGCGGACCCACATCGTTCAGCACCAGCCGCCTGATCGGCGAATGGCGCTTGGCCGCGAGCATCATACCCATGAGCCCGCCCATTGAGGTGCCGACCCAATCGACGTGCCGCCTTGGCGGGCGATGGCTGCCCCCCAGCATCCGCCGGATGCGCGAGGCTTGTGCGGGAGCGGTCACGCGGGCGAGCAGGGCCGCGGCGTCGGCCAGGTAAAGCCCGAAGGAGTAATCGCCCTTATAGGGCAGCCACTCGCTTTGCCCCCGCCCGGCCGCGTCCATGCACACGACGTGACAGGTATCGGCGAGGCTTGCCGCAAGAGCATCGAAGTCGCGGCTGTTGCGAGTGAAGCCGTGCACGCAAAACACGAGGCGGCTCGCATTGGGAGTGCCCCATTCCGTGTAGGCGATCTCGTGAAACCCGTGGGGCCCGAGGCTTTGAAAGCGGCGCAGGCGCGGCTTGTCTGCCATTCAAATGCTTTCCATTTGGTGCCGGTTGAACTTTATGACGCAACACTCGAAAACGAATTTTGTGCGGCGCAATAAATTTGCGGCAACGCACAAAAGATAACGAGTGCTCCGTTCCGGCGCAAGCCTAGCGGCCGCAATAGAGGTTTTAAGGAAAACGATGCGTCAAGCGGGAGGGTAGCATTAACCATGCTGGCTCGGCGAGGCCCGCGTCCTGGTTTTCAACAGCGCTGCCGCATCTTGTCCGGCGCTGGAATTTATGGCTGCTCAGGAGCGGGTTATTCCGCCTGATCCTTCGAAGTATCTGCCGCCTGCGATCTGACGAGCGCTTTGAAGGTTTCAAGGGCATCAGCCCAGCTATTGCCAGCGGCGGAAGTTTGTGCAGGCTCGGCCGCTTGCGCTTCCGCTTGGGACTTAGCGAAGGAACCGGCCGGCTGCTCATCGATTGCAACCGCGGCATAAGCGCTTACCACCGGGACCAATGCACCGGACTTGGCGAGATAAACTGCCGATGCGAAGGCTGCCGCGAGAAGAAGCACTCCTACAGGGAGAAAGGGCCTAAGCCCGCGAGAGCGGGACGGCGCTGCCTGCGCGCTGTCTGCTGCGGGCTTGACGAATCGTTCTGCAAGCCGGCACCCGGAGTCGACTTCGTCGTCCTCCATGGGCAACCAGGCTGGAGCCACTTGGACCGGTTCGCGATGCACAGCAGGGTAGGGCTGAGGGGAGAGAACGCTCACCAGAATTGCGGGCGGTCTACGAAAGGCGCCCTGCAGCGTTTCCTGAGCGCGGAGCGGAAAACCTTGTCTAAGCCCGCTTGAAGCACGCCTATCGCCGTTGCGATCAATGTCACCGGCGGAATAATCGGGCTTCAAGCGATCCGCCTGCCCATATGCATTACATTTGGCCGGGAAAATGACACCCTCCACGCCTGCTTTTGGTTTTCCACAACAGAACTTGAACTGCAGCTTTGTGGCGGACTTAAGGAAATGCTAAATCATTTCAATGCAATCGTACCCGCATTTACGCTGCGGCCGGATGTTTATCCACAGGCACAGACATTAGGACCAGATGAACTCGGTGCGTGTTCGCCATTCCCGGTAGCCTTGCAACGCCCACAGGCGGCTACACCTACGCGCGTAAAATCCTGCCGCTACTTGGCGCGGGGATGGAAACGCAGCTTTGCGAACTGCCTTCCGGATTTCCCTTCCCCACCGATGCAGAGCTGACGGAAACAGTCCGGGCGATCGCTGCGGCGAGTTGTCCCGGGACGGTGTTCATGATCGATGGGCTGGCCTTCGGCGCCATGCCCGAGGCCCTGATCGCCCGCATCGGATCTCCCATAGCGGCGCTCGTCCACCATCCGCTGGGGCTCGAAGAGGGCCTTTCCGCCGCGGAGAAAACGTGGCTTTTGAGCCTGGAGGGCCAAGCCCTCGCCCTGGCGCAGACAGTCATCGTGCCAAGCCAGGGCACGGCGCAGGAGTTGAGCCAGCTTTTCGGGGAACCGGCTGAGAAGGTGACAATCGCCGAACCCGGCATCCTGCGCGGCAAGCGGGCCATTGGATCGCGGGTGAGCGAGCCCCTGCACATCGTAAGCGTGGGCTCGCTCACGCCCCGCAAAGGGTTTGCCGTTCTCATCGATGCGCTTCTCGATGTGAGCGATTTGGCGTGGCGCGCCACGATCGCAGGCTCGCCCGATCTCTCGCCGCATACAGCTGCGGAGGTGCGGCAAAAAATCTCCTCTTATGGGCTGGCGGATCGCGTGCGTGGTTGGGCAGCTCCGCGAAGCGGAAGTCTCGGCGCTCCTGAGTTCCGGCGATATTTTCGCGCTCGCAAGTTATTATGAAGGTTACGGCATGGCGTTCGCGGAAGCGATGGCCCATGGCCTCCCTATCGTGGCATCCGGCGATGGCGCAGTGGCCGATACCGTACCTCCGCAAGCAGGATTCGTCTGCGCACCCGGCGACGCGAATGCCATTGCGCGCGCTTTGCGTTCGCTGCTTTTGGACGAAAGTTTAAGGCACGCGAAAGCCGAAGCCGCGTGGCAGCATGGGCAGACGCTTCCGCAATGGACCGAAACCGCGGCGATTATCGCAACCGCGCTGGAAAGCGTGAGGCGTTAGAGAGCAGTAGGTCCCCTCACTTCAGCCCTCTCCCGCAAGGGGAGAGGGAGCAGGTCGAGGCGGTTGCGCAGGCGTCCCTTCTCCCAGCAAGCTCGCCTTGGCGAGTTTGGCACTTAAGATGCCCGCAAGCGGATGCGGAACGGGGAAGGACAGGGGCGAGTTATGAGCCACCTTGCCAGCGCTTCCCGAGCCATCCCGCGAACCACCCGATCAGGAATCCGTAGCAGACCGCGAAAAGCCCCATGAAGCGCTGGGGCGAAGCGTAGAGCCACGCATAGAAAACGACGGCGGCCAGGATAACGATTACAATAATGGTCTGTCCCCAGAGCGACTTGACATGCCCAGACTTGATCATGACATTTGCGCGGCCTTCAGCGATGAAGCGATCCTCGAAGTTTGGGCTGTCGAGGTCACAAATCAAGCTCGGCCATGATCGGAACATGATCCGACGGCCCTTGCCAGCCGCGCACTTCTTTGAACACCGAGGCACTCAGCGTTTTTTCGGCAAGCGAAACACTGGCCCAGATGTGGTCGAGGCGGCGCCCCCGGTCCGAAGCCTCCCAGTCGCGGGCGCGATAACTCCACCAGGTGTAGAGTTTCCGGTCTGCAGGAATCACGCGCCGGACGAGGTCGCACCATTCCCCGTTATTTTGCACCTTGGTCAGGGCCTCGACTTCGACGGGCGTGTGGCTCACGACCTTGAGCAACTGCTTGTGAGACCAGACATCGGACTCGAGGGGCGCGACGTTGAAATCGCCAAGCAGGATGGCATGGCCGCCGCCATGGCTGCCCCGCCAGCCAGCCAGAGACTCGAGGTAGCTGAGTTTTTGCTTGAACTTGGGGTTTAGCGCTGGATCGGGGATATCGCCGCCTGCGGGCACATAAATGTTGTGAAGCGCAAGCATTTCGTTCCCCGGCAGGTTCACGGTACAGCCCAAATGCCGGGCTTCGGCCGTGCCGCAAAAGCTTTCCCGCGGCAAAGGGCTGAGCGGGAACTTCGAGACCGTTGCCACCCCATGATATCCAGGCTGGCCGCTGATCGCGATATGCGTATATCCGAGCTCCAGAAACGTCTCGCGCGGAAAATGCTCCTCCCTGCATTTGATTTCCTGCAGGCAGAGGATGTCTGGCTGAGCTTGGGTCAGAAAACGGGCAACAAGGTCCGCACGCAGCCGGACACTGTTGATATTCCATGTGGCGATTTTGATCATCGGGCATGAAAAAAGCGCCCAACTCCGGCGAAGGTTGGGCGCTTTGCGTTTTCACGCTGCGCCGGGAGGGAAGCCGGCGCTGAGAAGTTGGGCCTTCGGCTAGACGGGGGGGCACTACCGATGGTGACTGGCACCAACCTCTCAATGTCAAAAAGATAGCACGAGTGACGCTGAATGCAAGGCAAAAATCTGTGATTATCTGCTTGACAGTGGCGAATCTGCCTCAAGTCTACCATTTGGCTTAGAAATTTCCGCGCCGTATGGCCGGGCTCCAGCTTCCGCATTCTGCCCGTATTCACACGTGCTCCCTATCATCCGGCATCGGTGAGAATCTCCCGCCGGCCGGTCCTTCCGGGTGCGCCTACGATGCCTTCCTCTTCCATGCGCTCGATCAGCGATGCCGCACGATTGTAGCCGATGTTGAGCCGCCGCTGAAGATAGCTGGCCGTAGGCTTGCGGTCCTTCAAGACGATCTCGACCGCTTGGCCATAAAGATCGCCCGCTTTGCCGGCGCTTGATGGTGCGCCGTCGTCCGCGCCGCCGGTGTCCTCCAGAATGTCGTCGCGATAGTTGGGGAAGCCTTGCGCCTTGAGGTGCGTTGCAACCGCCTCGACCTCCTCGTCGGACACGAAAGGCCCATGGGCGCGGATAATCCTGCCGCCTGAGGCCATGTAAAGCATGTCGCCCGCTCCCAGGAGCTGCTCGGCGCCCTGTTCCCCGATGATCGTGCGGCTGTCGATCTTGGAGGTGACCTGGAAGCTGATGCGGCTAGGGAAGTTTGCCTTGATGGTGCCGGTGACGACATCCACGCTCGGGCGCTGTGTCGCCATGATCAGATGAATGCCTGCCGCCCGCGCCATCTGCGACAGCCGCTGGACCGCGAATTCGACATCCTTGCCCGCGCACATCATAAGGTCGGCCATCTCGTCGATGACGATGACGAGATACGGCATGGAGGCCGCATCCATGCTCTCTTCTTCTTCGATGGGCTCTCCGGTGATAGGGTGGAAGCCCGTCTGGATCGTGCGCTTGAGCGGCTGTCCGCGAAGCTGCGCGGCGGCCGCCCTGGCATTGTAGCTCGTCACATTGCGAACGCCGAGCTTGCTCATCCGCTCATAGCGGGAATTCATTTCCTTGACCGCCCATTTTAGCGCAGCCACAGCCTTCTTGGGGTCGGTCACGACCGGCGCAATCAGATGCGGAATCCCATCATAAGCCGAAAGCTCCAGCATCTTCGGGTCGATCATGATGAAATTGCATTGGCTTGGCGGGAGCCTGAACAGCAGCGAAAGGATCATGGTGTTGATCCCTACCGACTTGCCCGAGCCGGTCGTCCCCGCGATCAAAAGGTGCGGCATGCGCGCGAGGTCAACCGCTATCGGTTCGCCGCCGATGGATTTTCCGAGCGCCAGCGGCAGTGCGGCTTGCGAGTTTTGAAACGCGGGCAACTCCAGAATTTCCCGTAAGGATACCATCTCACGCTTCGGGTTAGGCAGTTCGATCCCGATGGCGTCGCGGCCCGGCACGACGGCGATGCGGGCGGAGACCGCACTCATCGAGCGCGCGATGTCATCGGCAAGGCTGACCACGCGCGACGATTTGGTGCCGCGCACAGGCTCTAATTCGAAAAGGGTGATAACGGGGCCGGGATAAATTCCCGTGATCCGCCCCTTCACGCCGAAGTCGCTGAGCACGCTCATGAGAGCGGCTGCGCGTTCCATCAGCTGAGGGTCCGCTGCATCCCGGCGATGGGGTACAGCGGGAGGCGGTGCAAGAAGCCCTAGCGGCGGCAGCAACGCGCCAACGCCGGAGAGATCGCCGGCGTCTTCCTGAGCCGCGGCAATAACGGCGCTCTTTTCTTTCACACGGATGGCCTTGGCTCCGCTGCCAAAGAACCGCTCTGCACCCGTGCTCGCGGCTTGCGCCGCCTTGGCGGTCAGGCGCAAAAACGGCGATCCCGTTGACTGGCCGCCGGGGCCGGTCTCGCTTTCGGAGCCGCCCACGAATTGCGAACCGGACCTCGGGCCAAAAAATGGCTCAATGCGATCGTCTCCGGGCACACTTTCGTCAGAAGCCGCCTCATGCTCGCCGGCCTCGTGCTCCCCGTGCTGCGAGGACTGAAACGATGCCAGATCCTCCGCAGCCGTCAGCATGGAAGCTCTCTTCGCTTTGGCAGCCACGATACCGGATTCCGCAAATCCTTCCGCAGGCGCCGCCTGGGCTGCGGGGCTGCGCCACTTCATTAACGGCGGCGGCTCATCCGCCGAAAACGCTTTAGCCGCCGGCTTCCTCGCTTGCCGCTGTGCCGAAGGCGAGGGAGACAGGGAGGGCTCGGTCCTTGCGACCGGTACCAGCGCTTTATCATGTGGGGAGAAATTCTTTACCCAGCTCGTCACCTTGCTCGCAAGCCGGTCTTGCGGGGCAGGCTCTTCAAATTCTTGAGCCGGGGAATCGCTTTCGGGGGCGCCTTCGAATGCGAGCAGCAAATCGCCGGCGCTAAGACCGGCGGCGCTCCACACGCACCACGCGCCGAGGACGGCGAAAATCAGCGCCGAGAGCGGCCAAAGCAGGACAGGCGGTATGATCGTTTCCAGCCTTGCGACCCGCGCTATCGCAAAGTCGCCGAAAACGCCGCCGAGCCCCGACCGTAAAGGCCAGCCTGCCGGCGCCTGCAGCGACGCGAAGAAGGCTGGAACGAAGACCAGCGAGCAGGCCCAAAACACCAGCCTTAATCTTGGATTGACCAGGGCATTGCGGCTAGCCATCTGAAGCCCGAATGCAGCGAGCGGCAGCACCAGCAGAGGTGCGGCAAGGCCAAAGCCCTCCATCATAAAAGCGGCAAAGCTCGCCCCTTGGTAGCCAAGGAGATTACGGGGCGGTGAGACGGTCGCATTACTCGGGCTAGGGTCGAGAAAGGACCAGCTTAACAGTGCCAGCCACCCGGCTAGAGCGAGCGCGAACAGCGAAAGGCCAAGCAGACGCCACGGCAAGCGGCGGAATTCAACCGCCAGCTCTTTCGGCAAAAAGCGTGTCCGTCTAGCTTTCTTCAACGCACGCCACTCCACCATTCGCGCCTAACGTCACAGGAGGAATGACGCCAGGCGATGCAACGCTTCCCGCGTCACGTTGGGTGGGTCCACCAGCGCAAGCCGGACATAGCCTTCCGCCGGATTGACCCCGCAAGCATCCGGTTGAGCCAAATAGGCCCCGGGCAGGATTTTGACACCGCATCCTTTCCAAATCGTTTTCGCGGCCTGTTCACCTCCACCGGAATTCGAAACATCGAGCCAAAGAAAGAAGCCGCCGGCCGGCTCGTAGTAGCCGGGCATTGCACCCAGCGTTTCCGACGCCGCCGTGAACTTCTCGCAATAGAGTGCGCGGCTCGTTTCCACATGAGCCTCGTCTGCCCAAAGGGCTGCGGACGCATATTGCACGGGCAGCGGCACCTGAGGCGAGGCCACGTTGCGGTATTTCATGTAGTCTTCGAGAAAGCTGGCGTCGCCTGCAATAAAGCCCGAGCGCAGGCCCGGCGCATTCGAGCGCTTGGACAAGGAATTGAACGCCAAGACGCGCTCAAAACCGCCAATACGGGCCGCAATTTGAAGTATGCCGGGCGGGGGCGCCTCCTGATAGATTTCGGAATAGCATTCATCGGAAAACACATAGAAGCGGTGATCGTGCGCAAGCGCGATAAGGCGCTCAAGATACTCCCCAGATGCGATGGCGCCTTGAGGATTAGCGGGTGAGGCGAGGTAAATTGCTGCCGTGCGGTTAAGAAGCGCAGGCTCCAGCGCGTCAAGATCAGGCAAGAAGCCACTGCCGGAGCCCGCCGCCAAAAGGACGGGCTCGATCCGGGAAGTGAGCGCTGCTGCATAATAGGCCTGGTAGAATGGATTGGGCATCAGCACGGCCGGGTTGCTCAGCCCCTTTCGGGCGATTGCTATCGCCAATGCGGAAACGAGCCCCTCCCGGGTGCCGCAGAGCGGGAGAATGTGCCGGTCCGCCAGAACCGTTCCCGGGGCAAGCCCATACCGGCGTTCGATCCAGGCAGCGATGGAACGCCTCAGTTCTTCCACGCCCACAATGGGAGGATATTTTCCGAAGAGCGGCCAATTTTTCGTCATGATCTCGGCTGCGAAGGCCGGGAAACCGTGGCGCGGCTCGCCAATCGTCATGTCTATGGGCGCAGCACCAGGCGGTTCGCTGCCCAAGAGATCGCGCATACGCTGAAACGGCGATTGAATTGCGGAGAGTAGAATTTCGGCCAAGTTGGTTTACTTGCGTGACGGGGTTTGGCCAAACATAGCGAGTTTAAGTTTGCCCGCCAATCTCGTTACCACGAAAAAAAAGCCCGGGACACAGGTCCCGGGCTTTGCAGCCTGCCGTCATAAGCAATGCCGTTCAGGAGGAAAAAACGGCCGCTCCGGCAGGCTGGGGGTGGCGCAAGCGCCACCGCCTTAACTCACATATTGTAAGCGCGCTCGCCATGCTCGGCGATATCGAGACCTTCGCGCTCCGCTTCCGGGGAAACGCGCAAGCCAACGATCAGCGAGATGATGAGGTAGACAATGAGACTGCCAACTGCGGACCAGCAGACGGTAATCATGGCATTTTTGAACTGGATGAGGAGCTGAGCCATCATGTCGTAGTCGCCGATGGGGCAGTTGCTGGTGACGAAGCCGTCCTTGACCACGCATTTGGTGTAATCGACAACGCCGGCGCCGCCATAAAGCGGGTTGGCCACGATGCCCGTGCCGATTGCGCCAAGGAAGCCGCCGATGGCATGCACACCGAACACGTCGAGCGTGTCGTCATAGCCAAGCGCGCTCTTCACAGCAGTCACGAAGAAGAAGCACACTGCGCCGGCAGCCAGCCCAAGGATCAGTGCGCCCATCGGTCCAGCGTAACCGGAGGCCGGTGTGACCGCGACGAGGCCAGCGACGACGCCTGAAGCAAGACCCAGAAGGCTGGGCTTGCCCTTGAAGACCCATTCGACGAGCAGCCACGAGACGCCAGCCGCCGCGGTTGCGACGAAGGTGTTGCCCATCGCGAGCGTTGCGCCCGAGTTGGCTTCAAGGTTCGAACCTGCGTTGAAGCCGAACCAGCCAACCCACAGAAGCGAAGCACCAACCATCGTGAGCGTCAGCGAATGCGGAGGCATGGCCTCTTTGCCGAACCCAATGCGCCGGCCGAGCAGGAGCGCTCCGACAAAGCCCGCGACACCGGCGTTGATGTGAACGACCGTGCCGCCGGCGAAGTCAAGTGCACCGAGCTGGAAGCCGTAGCCGGACCTTGCGAGCGCGGCGTCGTTTGCCGTTGCGAGGTCATTCGGGCCAGGGTTGAACCACACAGAGTGGGCGATCGGGATGTAGACGATCGTGAGCCAGAGAACGGCAAACAGCACGATTGCGGAGAACTTCATCCGCTCGGCGTAGCCGCCAATAGCAAGCGCAGTCGTGATTGCGGCAAAAGTCATCTGGAAGCAGACATAGACGAGCTCGTCGATGCCAACGCCAACCGAGAAAGTCGATGCGGTGGCGAATGTGGGGGTGTGTCCATCCGTACCGTACGTTAGGATTCCGCGCATGAACAGGCGCGAAAGCCCGCCAAGGAATGGCGAGGTGATGCCGCTGCCTTCCGTGAAGGCAAGGCTGTAGCCGTAAACGAACCAAACTACGCAAACGATGCACTGAATGACAAACACCTGCGTCAGCATGGACAGCATGTTCTTCGTCCGGACCATACCGCCATAAAACAGCGCCAAGCCGGGAACCGTCATCATCAAGGACGAGAAGGGACGACACCATCATCCAGCCATCGTCCGCCTTGTTTACAACGAGGTCGGGAGCCTTGGGAGCGGCCGCCGCTGCCGCTCCGGCAGCCGCCACAGCTTCCTCTGCAAGGGCCGGATGGATAATCGCGGCAGCGCCCAGCGCCGCGGCCCCCAAAAGTGCTAAATTACGCCAAACCATTTTCATTCTCATTTTCCCTTCTCGACTAAAGTGCATCTGCGTCTGTTTCGCCGGTGCGGATGCGCACCGTCTGCTCAACCGGTGTGATGAAGATTTTGCCGTCCCCGATTTGGCCGGTTTTCGCTACCGAGGCGATAGCCTCAACGGCTTTGGCGACCATGTCTGTGGGCACCACGGCTTCGATCTTGAGCTTCGGCACGAAGCTCACCTCGTATTCTGCGCCGCGGTAAATCTCGGTATGCCCCTTTTGCCGGCCGTATCCCTTCACTTCGCTGACCGTCATCCCCTCGATGCCAGCCTCGTCGAGGGCCTGCCGAACCTCTTCGAGCTTGAACGGCTTAATGATCGCCGTAACCATCTTCATAATAAGTCCTCCGATTAAACTACTTGGCTTTGAACCCCGCCCGTTGCTCCGTCGCGCGAATCGAGAAGTCCTTGCTTGGCCCGACTGGCTATAATCAAAAGCTGTGCCAAACTCTGAAGCGTTCCGCCTGCTGCGGTGCAGCGTAAAAAAACCGTAAATTCACCATTCCGGCGTCAAACACGCCAGAAGTTGCCGGCGACAACAATCCGCATGTCGAATTTTTGCCCAAAAACTGAGCAAGACGCCTTTTCTAGCGGCATGGCTCACGAGTTCAAGAGCGGTGAAATAGGCTGGTGCCCATTATTCCGGGTAAGTCGACCGGCCCGGTTTGGTACCGTACGATTTCCCGGCGGAATGGCTAAGCACCGCCACCCTTTTCTTCAAAATTTGGGGCGATCCTTGCGGCAGTTCATTTCTTGTCTGGCTATGCTTCTCTTCGTCCAGCGTGGCCATTTGCAGGCTTCCGAAGCGGCGTCAATCGTGATCGAAACCAAGGAGGCCGCTGCGCAGGTGATCCCGTCGGAAGCGCTTGGGGCAGCACTCGATGGCCATCAGAAGGGGGATGTAGACAGGACTTACAGCCCAGAATCCGTGAAGGAACTCGCTTCCATCCCTTTTTACCGGCTTGCGTACCGTCTTAGGACGGAACTCGGAGCCGCGGTTTGGCACTGGAACCCGCAAGGCTCCTGGAGCGACCCGGAACACGCCCAAGGCTATTGGACCTCAAGCGCCACGGCAGAAAAGCCAATCCTGTCTAGCTATGGCTACAAGCTGCCGCGCCGGGGAAATACCCACGATCAAGCAAACCACGACGGCTATTCACGCCTCGATGACGATGACGAGGCGAGCTTTTGGAAGAGCAATCCCTATCTCGACGCGCATTTCACAGGCGAAGACAATGCGCTCAACCCGCAATGGGTGCTGATAAACTTCGAGAAAGAGGTGAATGTTCAGGGCCTGCGTATCCTCTGGGGCGAGCCGTTCGCAATCGATTACGAGGTGCAATACTGGCAAGGGGCGCCGGCCGAATTCTACAAAGAGTTGAATAGGGGCCGCTGGCGGACCTTTCCGAACGGGAAGATGGGCGCAGGGACGGGCGGCAGCGTGCTCTTGCGGCTCAGCGATGCGGCGGTGCGCACGCACTACCTCCGCATCCTCCTGAAAAAGGGTTCGGGAACTTCGGCGGCTGGCTCGGCCGATATTCGCGACCGCCTTGGCTTTGCAATCCGCGAGCTTTACGCGGGCAGCCTCGATGCCGATGGCAATTTGCAAGACCGCGTCGTGCATTCGGACAGTGGAAAAACCCAGACCAAGATCGTGACATCGTCGACCGATCCCTGGCATCGCGCAATCGACCTCGACGAAAAGATCGAGCAGCCCGGGATCGACCGTGTCATGCAGCCGGGGCTGGCCCGCGCCGGGCCTGTGCTGATGCCCACCGGCCTCCTCTATGACACCCCGGCGAATGCGGCGGCAGAGATCCGCTTCCTGAAAGAGCGCGGCTACGATGTGCGCCAGATCGAACTCGGCGAGGAACCGGACGGCCAGTACGTTTCGCCGGAGCACTACGCCACACTGTTCCTGCAGTTTGCGGATGCGATCCGCCGCGAAAATCCCTCCCTTCTCTTGGGCGGGCCGGGCTTCCAGTCCGAAGTCGACGGCTGGGATGCCATCCCCGACAATGCGGGATCAACCTCCTGGATGAAGCGGTTTCTTGCTTACCTTAAGAAAAAAAGCCGGCGCGGCGATTTCGGCTTTTTCTCCTTCGAGTGGTATCCCTTCGACGATCTTTGCGAGGACACGCCTTCGCTGCAGCTAATCGAGCATCCCAAGCTCATCCGCCGAACGCTGCGGCGCCTTGAGGAAGACGGCGTTCCTAAAACTATCCCCTGGATCATAACGGAATACGGCTATTCCTCCTTTGCGGGGCAGAGAGAGGTCGAACTTCCCGCCGCCCTTCTCAACGCCGAGATTGTCGCGCAGTATTTGATGGCGGGCATAAAGACAGTCTATCTCTATGGCGTGGAGCCTAATACTCCCATCCGTGAAGGCGCCGCTTGCGATACCTGGGGCAATCTTATGGCCTTGCAAGGCGGGAAGGATGGCCAGATCAAATGGCGGCTGCCCACTTATTACGGGGCAAAACTGGCCGGGCAGGAGTGGCTTGGCGCGCCCCATGGCGTCCACCGGCTTTACCGGGCGCGCGCTTCGGATGCGAGCCTCGCCGCCTACGCCGTTCACCGCCCCGACAGCCAGTGGGCGCTGCTTGTGCTCAATAAAGACCCGGTCCGGGAGCGGCTTGCCCACGTGCGCTTCGGTGGCGCGGGCACGAACGCTAAGGAATGGCCGGGGCCGCAAGAAGTTTTTCAGTATTCGCCGAAGCAATATGTTTGGGACTCCAACCGCGACGATGGACACCCAAAGTTTTCTGAAGCTCCCGTGCACTACAAGACAGAAATCGGCAAGCCGCTGCTACTCAGCCTGCCGCCGATGTCCCTCACGGTGATAAGGGGAGCCGGTCCCCAGTAACGGCTGGCTTGGATACTGCCCGGAATTCAGCTGCGGCAACAAGAGCGGCGCTAACGATCAAGCCCATGCAGCCGGCAAATCCAGCGTTTGCACAAAGCCGCGCGAGCCGTTATATTGACTGCAACCCTTCGATTGCGGGTTTCCCCACACAATCGGACAAGACGCCCAGGAAGCCGGGACGGCGCGCTTCCAGGAGAGGAGGAACTTTATGACCGACAGACCCCTGATGCCAAAGGCCACCGCGGTTTGGCTCGTCGAGAACACTTCGCTGACCTTCGAGCAGATCGCTGAATTTTGCGGCCTGCACGTCCTGGAGGTGAAGGGTATCGCCGATGGCGACGTGGCGCATGGCATCCGCGGCTCCGATCCGATCACCTCCGGCCAGCTGACCCGTGAGGAGATTGCGCGCGGGCAGGAAGACCCCAATTACCGTCTGAAGCTGGCGCGGTCCAAAGTGTTCGTCCCCGAAATGAGGACCAAGCGCGCGCCCAAATACACGCCCGTTTCGCGCCGCCACGACCGCCCCAACGCCATTTTGTGGCTGCTGCGCCACCACGCGGAACTGCGCGATACACAGATCATGCGCCTGGTCGGCACAACGAAGACGACGATCGAGTCCATCCGCGAGCGTACCCATTGGAATGCGGCCAACCTCCAGCCGCAAGACCCGGTGGCGCTGGGTCTTTGCTCGCAGATCGATCTCGACGCAGAGGTGCAGAAGGCCGCCAAACGTCTTGACGACGAGAAACCGGAGGCGCCGGTGCCCGCCGGCGTTACGCTGCAGCCGGTCGCCGAGCAGCCCTATCTCGATATCGAGGAGTGGAAATAAAGAGCGCAAAGCGCCAATGGTCCAAAGAATCGCAGTAGCATCGCGCCATGCAAACTTATCTCGATCTCTTGCGCCTGGTGCGCGAACGTGGTGTGGAACGGCCCGATCGCACCGGGACCGGTACCCTTAGCCTGTTCGGCCATCAAATGCGCTTCGATCTTGGCAAGAGCTTCCCGCTCTTGACCACCAAGAAGCTGCATTTGAAGTCGATCGTACATGAACTGCTTTGGTTTTTGTCCGGGGATACGAACACCGGCTATCTCAAGGCGAATGGCGTTTCGATCTGGGACGAGTGGGCCGATGAGGCTGGCAATCTTGGCCCGGTTTACGGCGCGCAATGGCGTTCCTGGCCCGCGCGCGATGGCGAAACGATCGATCAAATCGCTGAGGTTGAACGGGCGCTCAAATCCGATCCCTATTCCCGCCGCCATATCGTGAGCGCCTGGAATCCGGCCGACATTCCCCGCATGGCGCTCGCACCCTGCCACTGCCTTTTCCAGTTCTACGTGGCCGATGGCCGCCTCTCGTGCCAGCTTTATCAGCGTTCGGCCGACGTCTTTCTAGGCGTGCCGTTCAACATCGCGTCCTACGCGCTTCTCACCATGATGATGGCGCAGGTTACGAACCTTATGCCGGGTGACTTCGTCCACACTTTCGGCGACGTGCATCTCTATCTTAATCATATCGGACAAGCGGACGAGCAGCTAGCGCGCGAGCCAAGGCCGCTGCCGCACATGGCGCTCAATCCCGCGGTGCGGTCGATTTTCGATTTCACCTACGAGGATTTCACGCTCTCAGGCTATAAGCCTCACGCCGCAATCAAGGCGCCGGTCGCGGTGTAATGGATACCGGCCCGGGCCTTACGCTCTCGCTTATCGTGGCTGTTGCAGACAACGGCGTGATCGGGCGCGCGGGCGGGCTGCCGTGGCGGCTCGCCAGCGATCTTAAGCGCTTCCGCAGGCTTACGATGGGCCACCCTCTCATTATGGGACGGCATACCTTCGAATCCATCGGCAAGCCACTCGACGGCCGGGATTCCATTGTGGTAACGCGCGGAAAGCTGCCGCCGGATCAGGGCGCGCTCTATTTCGCGCCTTCGCTCGAAAAGGCGATTGAACTCGCGAAAGCGCGGGCCGAAGCGCGCGGCGCTGGCCAAATTTTCGTGATCGGGGGCGCATCGCTGTTTGCGGAAGCGCTGCCACTGGCGCACCGTATTTATCTCACCCGGGTGCATGGCTCGCCGGAGGGCGATGTGCGCTGGAACCCGCAATTCGGCGGCGAATGGGTCGAACGCGCGCAAGAGGACCAGCCCGCGAGCGCCAAGGATGAATTCGCGGTAACGAACCTGATCCTGGAGCGGGTCCGCGCTTGACGCGGTCCTTCAATGGTTCCATATGCCGCTCACATCGGCGATGCACTTCAGCCTAGAGGTCTATGCAGACTTTGGTGCGCTTCGTGGCAAGCAAGGAAATGTCAAGTCCTTGCTGTTATTGACATTCCGCTAAAAACTTGATGAATGGCCGGGAAGATGGCATTAGGCGCAAGCCTTGCCGGTTGCAAAGGAACATTGGAATGCCCTGGAGTCAGAACGGCGGCGGCGGCTGGAAAGGCGGAGCGGGAGGACCCTGGGGTCAGGGCCCGGCAGGCGGCAGCCCGCCTCCCGATCTTGAAGATATTTTGCGGCGCGGCCAGGATAAGCTGCGCCAGGCCGTCCCGGGAGGCTTGGGATTCTTCGGAACCTTCCTCATCCTTTTGGTTGTGGCGGCCGGGATTGCGTATTTCGGGTTTACGGTGCGAATCAACCCTGACGAGCGCGCCGTAGTCCAGCGCTTCGGCAAGTTCGACCGCGAGCTTTCAAACGGTTTGAACTTCCGCTGGCCCTATCCCGTGGAAGAAGTCACCGTCATCCCCTATACGCGCCAGAACCGGGTTGAAGTCGGCTTCAGCACAGGAATAGCCGGGCCCTACGGTTCGCTACGCAACCCGAATAAGCCCGAGGAAAGCCTGATGCTGACTGGCGACGAGAACATCGTCGACGTGAACTTCAACGTTTTCTGGAACGTGAAAAATGCCTCGGACTATCTATTCAACGTGCGCAATCCGGGCAACAATCCCGACGCCAACGCCAATGTGAAGGCCGTTTCAGAAAGCTCGATGCGCGAAGTCATAGGCGAGAACGACATTCAGCCTATCCTGACGAAAAGCCGCCAGGAAATCGAGGAATCCGTCAAGGCGCTGATCCAGCGCACGCTCGACAGCTACAAGGCTGGCATTCAAATCACTCAGGTCAACTTGCAAAAAGTGGATCCTCCAAGCGGCGGCGACGTTATCGCTGCCTTCCGGGACGTCCAGGCTGCGCGGGCCGACCAAGAGCGCGCCCGCAACGAGGCCCAAACCTATGCCAACCGCGTGATTCCGGAGGCGCGCGGCGACGCGCAACGCATCCTACAGGCAGCGCAAGGCTACCGCGAGCAGACCGTGGCCGAAGCCAAGGGCCGCACGGAACGCTTTTTGAAAGTGTATTCGGAATATCAAAAGGCGCCCGATGTCACCCGGCGGCGCATGTATCTGGAAATGATGGAGCGCGTGCTCGGCGGCATGGACAAGATTATCCTCGACGACAAGACTAATGCAGCGAGCGTGGTCCCCTACCTTCCGCTGGGTGAGCTGCAACATTCAGGTCAAGCCGGAGGCCAGCGATGAGAAGCTTTTTCATGGGAATATTGCTCATTGCCGCCGCTGCCGGCGCCGGAGCAGTCCTCTTCTCAGCGTTCATTGTCGATCAAACGCACAAGGCGCTCGTGCTCCAGTTCGGTGAGCCTGTGCAGGTGATAACCGAGCCAGGACTTTACTGGCGCAAGCCCTTTGTACAAACCGTCGAGCAGTTCGACAAGCGCATCCTCGATCTCGAAACCGACGAGCAGGAGGTTATCGCCTCGGACCAGAAGCGCCTCGTCGTCGATGCCTTCGCGCGCTACCGCATTCTCGATCCCCTGCAGTTCTATCAGGCGTTCCGAACCGAGGCCGGTGCCCGGCCCCGCTTGACCGCGATTGTCGATTCAACGATCCGCACCGTCCTTGGGCGGGCCACCTTCATCGATGTCGTCCGCAACAAGCGGGAAGCGCTGATGAAGGAGACGAAGGCGCTCGTCAATGACGAAATGCAGAATTTCGGCGTCGAGATGGTGGATGTGCGCATCCGGCGCGCAGGGCTCCCGGAAGCCAACAGCCAAGCGATCTATAAGCGCATGCGCACGGAGCGCGAGCGCGAGGCCGCCGAGCTCCGCGCCCAGGGCAGCGAGCAATCCCAGCGGATCAAGTCCACCGCCGACAAGGACGTTACCGTGCTGCTTGCCAATGCGAACCGCGAGTTTGAGCAGATACGCGGCGACGGCGACGAGGAACGCAACCGCATTTATGCGGAGGCCTTCAGTAAGGACAAAGACTTCTTCGCGTTCTACCGCTCGATGCAAGCCTATGACGAGGCGCTGAAAGGCACGCACACACGCATCGTGCTGTCTCCCACATCTGAGTTTTTCCGCTATTTCAACGCGCCACAGGGAGATGCGGCAGGAGCCTCCAAGGAACCCGCAAAGCCTAGCGCCAGCACCGCTGCCGGCCAAGCCACGCATTAACGCGCATCGATCCGGCGCGCTCATTAGCGGGGCGCGGCCGGCGTCCGCTCAACCGCCGCCGCATTTGCAAGTGGATTGCCTGCGCCGCGAAGCCCTGGCAACGGCGCGGGCGCTTTCCGCAATGCCGCGAACGGGCTGGCTTGGTTTTAACCCCAGTTTCGCTTAATTCGGCTAAGGTAAACATTGCACTGGAAGCGATTTCACCTCACTTTATAGGACGGGGTTGCGTTCCGGCTTAGGTTCGCAGCGCCTTTTTCGTGGTTTCTGACTGAGGCCCCATGACGGTTCAGATTAGCCGCCTGCTTTTGCTAAGCGCAGGCTTTCTTTCCCTTGCTTCTTTCGCAAGTAATGCATCAACCGCGGCTCTAGGGGCGGAGCCCACCCTCTCCTTTGCCGATATTGCGAGCCGCGTCCGCGGCTCCGTCGTTACCGTTGCTGCAGCCGTAATCGACAAACACGCGCTCGCAATGAAGGGAAAGAAGGGCGATACGGGCGAGGAAAGCGGCAGCGGATCGCAAGACGATTTCAGCCCCTCCAGGCCGAAGCAGAGACCGGGCGAGCCTCCCCGCCAGTTTACCTCGATCGGCTCAGGCTTCGTCATCGACCCGAGCGGCCTCGTCGTCACCAACAATCACGTGATCGAAGGCGGCAACGCCATTTACGTCATCTTGTCCGATGGGACCGAGCTCAAGGTGGACAAGATCGTCGGACGCGATACGAAATCCGACATCACGGTGCTTAAGGTCACGCCCAAAGCGTCGGCCCCGCTTCATGCCGTCTCTTTCGGCAATTCGTCGGCGACCCGGGTGGGCGACTGGGTTCTCGCAATCGGCAATCCGTTCGGCCTGGACGGCACCGTGACCGCGGGCATTCTTTCCGGCCGCGGCCGCGATATCAATGCAGGGCCTTACGACGATTTCCTGCAGACCGACGCCGCGATCAACCGCGGCAATTCGGGCGGTCCGCTCTTCAACGCCTCTGGCGAGGTGATCGGCATCAATACGGCTATCTTCTCTCCATCCGGGGGAAGCATCGGCCTTGGTTTCGCAATCCCCTCGAACAATGCCCGTCACATTGTGGATCAGCTTGAACGCTTTGGCGAGACGCGCTGGGGCTGGATTGGGGTGCGGCTGCAAACTCCGAGCGAGGATTGGGCGGCGGGGATGCACTTGCCAGGCGCGGAAGGTGCACTGATCGCCCGCATCGATAAGGGCGGACCCGCCGACCTTGCCGGCTTGCAGGAAGGCGATCTCATCCTTTCCTTCGCCGGCCATCCCGTCAAGCACGCCCGTCAGCTTCCCCGCTTTATCGCGCAAGCCCCGATTGGCGAAGAGGTTGAGGCTACGATCATGCGCGCGGGCGAGCGCAAATCGGTCAAAATCAAGGTTGCCAGGCTCGATGCTGCGTCGCCGGAGGTGTCCAGCGCTCCGCCACGGTCTAAGCACCAGAAGTACGGCAAAATAAGCTTCGAGCCGCTTGCGGACGACGCCCGGCCCCAAATCGCGGCCGGAACCGGAGCCTTAGGCGCTGTTGCCTCCGCTGCCGCAGCGAAGTCTCTCATGCCCGGCGATGTAGTGGCCGAAGCCGCGCATCAAAAAGTTCGCACGGTCGAAGAGCTCGAAACGCGCCTTGACGAGCTGCGCCGCATGGGACGGACAGAGGCTCTGCTTACCGTGGAGAAGCCCAGCGGGGCTATCCTCTTTGCACCGCTTGCGCTACGCGAAGAGTAGCGCCGGATCAGCCTTATGGGCAAGAAGGGGGATGGACGGGGGAGCGAATGACGCTGCGCATCACGGTTCTCGGCTGCGGCTCATCAACCGGCGTGCCGCGTATCGGCAACGATTGGGGCGCCTGCAACCCAAACAACCCTAAGAACCGGCGCCGGCGCTGCTCTATCCTCGTGGAAAAGATCGGCTCCGAAGGCCGCACATCGGTCGTGATCGACACTTCCCCAGATCTCCGCGAACAGCTTCTCAGCGCTGGGGTGAAGCGCCTGGACGGGGTTATCTACACCCACGACCACGCGGATCATACGCACGGGATCGACGATCTGCGCGTGCTCTGCTACATGCAGCGCCGCCGGATCGATGTTTGGGCAGATCCGCGCACGCTGGCGCTTTTGCAGCACCGCTTCGACTATTGTTTCGAAACTCCGCCGGGATCGAGCTACCCGGCAATCGTAGCCGGGCACCCTATCGAGAACTTCGCCCCCCTTACCATCAGCGGGCCGGGCGGCGATCTCACCTTCCAGCCCTTCCGGCAAATCCACGGAGACATAGAGACGCTCGGGCTTAGAGTTGGCGGAGTGGCCTATTCCTGCGACTTGAACGACCTGCCCGAGGAAGCGCTGCCTCATCTGCGAGGACTAGACATCTGGATTTTGAACGCGCTCCGCTATACGCCGCACCCGAGCCATCTTTCCGTGGCGAAGGCGCTTGGCTGGATTGAGCGTATGGCGCCCCGGCAGGCCGTGCTGACGCATTTGCATGCCGATATCGACTATGACGAGCTTTCGGCGAACGTCCCGGCCGGGGTTGTGCTCGCATATGATGACATGGTGCTGGAGTGTGAATAGCTGAGCCATTGCAGGTTCGAGGCCGTCCTTTAATTGGCCACGCGCGCCCCAATATTTAGATCCAAACGCCAGATGCGGGGGGCCGCTAAAGGAGGCTTCCGCCATGGGGCCATTTCCGCACGACGCCCCGCCCGCGACCATCTCGGACGATAATCCGATGGGCACCGACGGCTTCGAGTTCGTGGAATTTGCACATCCGGAGCCGGCCAAGCTCGGGGCCTTGTTCGAGCTGATGGGATTTGCGGCGGTGGCAAAGCATCGCTCGAAAGACGTCACGCTCTACCGGCAGGGCGGCGTCAACTACGTTGTCAATGCCGGGCCGGACTGCTTCGCTGCCCGCTTTGCGAGGAGCCGCGGCCCTTGTGCCTGCGCCATGGCCTTCCGCGTGGTGGACGCCGCCCATGCCTTCAGGCGCGCCATCGAGCTAGGCGCCAAGCCCGTTCCGGGAGCGGCCGGGCCCATGGAGCTAAACATTCCCGCAATCGAGGGAATTGGCGGCGCGCTCCTTTATCTTGTTGACCGCTATGGCGATAAGGGATCGATCTGGGATGTCGATTTTCGCTGGACGGGTGCGCGCGAACCTAACCCCGAAGGAGCCGGCCTCACCTACATCGACCATCTGACCCATAATGTTGAACGCGGCCGCATGGACTGGTGGGCCAACTGGTACAAGCGCTTTTTCAACTTCCGCCAAATCCGCTATTTCGACATCGAGGGCAAACTTACGGGGCTGCACTCGCGCGCCATGACCAGCCCGGACGGCAAGATCCGCATCCCCATCAACGAAAGCGCGGACGAAAAAAGCCAGATCGAGGAATATCTTCACGACTATAAGGGCGAGGGCATCCAGCATATCGCCTGCGGCTGCTGGAACATTTACGAGACGGTCGCGGCCCTTCGCCGCTCCGGCCTCGACTTCATGCCTGCGCCGCCCGCCACCTATTACGCCCGGATCGGGGAGCGCGTGCCGGGCCACGGCGAGCCGGTCGAAAAGCTCAAGAAGCTTGGCATTTTGATCGACGGCGAGGGCGTTGCCGGCGGGGGCGAGACCAAGATTCTCTTGCAAATATTCTCCAAGACCGTGATCGGCCCCATCTTTTTCGAGTTCATCGAGAGGAAAGGCGACGAAGGTTTCGGCGAAGGCAATTTCCGCGCGCTGTTCGAGTCCATCGAGGAAGACCAGATCCAGCGCGGGGTCTTGAAGCCCAGCGCTGCGGAGTAACCCCAGTGGCTGTCCCACCTGAAGGCTATATGCCAGGTTTCGGCAATGACTTTGAGACCGAGGCCCTACCGGGGGCGCTGCCCATCGGCCAGAACTCACCGCAACGCTGCGCCTATGGGCTTTATGCCGAGCAGCTTTCGGGCTCCCCATTCACCGCCCCGCGCGGGATGAACGAGCGCTCTTGGCTCTATCGCATCCGCCCCTCGGTGCGGCACACAGGCCGGTTCAGGAAAATCGAGATGCCGTTCTGGCGGACCGCGCCTGCCACCGAGGCGGATGAGCGCCCCATCGGCCAGCTTCGCTGGGGGCCGGTTCCCATTCCCCAAGAACCGCTCTCCTTCATCGAAGGCGTTCGCACGATGACGTCGGCGGGCGACGTGAACACGCAAACCGGCATGTCGGCCGGCATCTATTTCGCCACGGCGCCGATGGCGGACGACTATTTCTACAACGCGGACGGCGAGTTGCTTATAGTCCCGCAGCTTGGCCGGCTGCATTTCTTCACCGAGTTCGGGCGGATCGACATCGGACCGGGCGAGATCTGCGTGATCCCGCGCGGCGTCAAATTCAAGGCCGGGATAGGCGACGGCCCCGCGCGAGGCTATTTGTGCGAAAACTACGGCGCGAAATTCACGCTGCCCTACCGGGGGCCCATCGGCGCGAATTGCCTGGCGAACCCGCGCGACTTCAAGACGCCGGTTGCTGCGTTCGAAGATAAGGAAGCGCGCTCCCGGCTAACCGTCAAATGGTGCGGCGGCTTCTACGCCTGCGACCTGGATCATTCCCCGCTCGACGTTGTCGCATGGCACGGCAACTATGCACCTTATAAATACGATCTGAAAACGTTTGCGCCCATCAACGCGGTGCTTTTCGACCACCCCGACCCCTCGATCTTCACGGTGCTGACCGCGCCCTCGGGCGAGGAAGGGACTGCGAATGTCGACTTCGTGATTTTCCCGGAGCGCTGGGCCGTTGCCGAGCATTCCTTCCGGCCGCCCTGGTATCACATGAACATCATGAGCGAGTTCATGGGGCTTATCCACGGGCAGTACGAAGCCAAACCGCAAGGCTTCCTGCCGGGCGGCATGTCGCTGCACAACTGCATGCTGCCGCACGGGCCGGATGCGGCCTCCTTCGAGCAAGCTTCGGAAGCTGCGCTCAAGCCCGTCAAGCTTACGGACACCCTGGCCTTCATGTTCGAGACGCGCTTTCCGCAACACCTGACGCGGTATGCGTCCGGGCTTGAAACGCTCCAGGAAGACTATGCCGATTGCTGGGCCGGGCTCAAGAAGCGCTTCAACGGCGCACCGTGAGGTGCGGCACATAGCGGGTACGTAGTCTATTCGTCTGAAAGCACCCGTGTCTCATTTGCCATGCGATGCGCGAGTTCGACATCGATCAACCCCCCCAATGCCGCATGGGCCTGCCGGTACACCGGAAGCGCGGTTTCGAGGGCACTCGCTCCCTTCTCAGTGAGCCAAACCGCCCGCCGCCGAAGGTCATTTTTGACAATGGCAATCTCGACCAGGCCGTCACGCTCCAAGCTGCGCAGATTGCGGGAGAGGGTCGATTGATCAAGCCCAGTTCGCAAGGCCAAAGCCCCGAGCGTGTCGTCCCTCGCCGCCGCGATCTGAGCCATAAGCCCGAATTGAGCGATGCCGAGCCCGGATGACTCCATCCGCTTATCCAGGAACTGCGTGATGCGCCGCGCAGCGAGCCGGGAATTCCACCCGGCGCAGGCTTCGATTGCAGTTTTCGCCTCAGCGACGAGCGTTTTCTTAGGGGCTTGCACTTTCTAGCTCATAGGTATATGTATATACAACCTTTGCATATACAAGGATCGGCGTTATGTCAACACTCCCAGCACAAGCATTCGGCGTCGCAAGTCCAGAGGATATAGCCAGCATGACCGGCAAGGAAGTGCTGCAAGCCATGATCGACGGCCGGCTGCCGGCGCCGCCCATCGCTGAAACGCTCAACTTTTGGCTGGTAGAGGCAGGCGACGGCTTCGCTGCTTTCGAGGGCGAGACAAGCGCGCGGCTGCTTAATCCCATGGGGACAGTTCATGGCGGCTGGGCGCTCACAATTATCGATGGTGTGACAGGCTGCGCCGGGTACTCGCTTTTGCCGGCGGGCAGCTCCTATACAACCATCGAGACCAAAGCTAATTTCTCGCGTCCCATCTTGAAGGAAACAGGCCGTGTGCGGGCCGAGGGCCGTGCGGTTGCGCAAGGCCGGCAAATCATTTCCGCAGAAGCACGGGTGCTGGGACCTGGGGGGCGCGTGCTTGCTCACGGCACATCAACCCTTCTCGTTATGAATGGGCCGCGATAGCCTTCGCGATTTGGGGGGACGGCGAACCGTGAGGCCCCATGCTCTCCGTATCGAGAGGTTTTTCACCCCGCAACGATCATGCCTTAACAGGCGCTTAGCTGGCGTGCCGCGAGAGTGCGAATTTTTGCGCTTAGGATTCTCGGTCAGGCTTGGTACGATAGCGGCGCGGGGAGCATTAAGGAGCGCTTATGCAGTTCATTGTTGGACTAAAGCTCAAGGGCAGAACCGGTCATCTTACTGTCGATGCCGAGGACGCGCTGATCGCGGCCCTGAAGGCAAAGACTCAACAGCCCGAGTCTATCGTCATGTATGTCCGGCGCCAGAATAAGCGCGGGGACTCGCGTCATCCATCTGCCGCGATGCCTGCGGCTGCGGAGTGAGCGGGGCCTATCTCTGATCGCGGAAGAGGGTCACGCCGCCAAGCTCGTCTACAATCACAAGCGGCGCGCTGGTGTCGGCGCGAAGCTTTTGCCGCAGATACCAGCCCCAGCCGCGAGGCACCGGGCCGCAGCACTTGCCGAGCACGGCCTGCCCGGGGAGCCGCGGGCCAAGGAATGTGCCGCGAAGCGCGCACCGGCTTCCGCCGCACGCCGCGGCAGGCATAGAGTCTGCGGTGAGGAAGATGACGCACGCGAGAGCGGTCAAAGTGCGCATTGAATTCTCCATGGCATAGGCTCCGCCTAGCCTAGCACGGCAATGTTTTTACTTCGTTGCTTCCGTAATAACCGCAGGCGCCGATAGACGCCGCGCCGGTCACTCAAGCGCCCACGGAAGCCATTAACCGGAGTTGGCGTTAGTAGGTTTGCGGTGATGGTGCAGCTTTTTTTTCTTCTTTGGATACCTTTTTTCCGTCGCCGGAGCCATCTTCCCGGACTCCTGCGTTGCGGCTAATTCGCTCATTGTGCCCGACCTTGCGGCGTTCGCCGCGCGGGGCTGATAAAACAAATTTGCGTCACTTAGGGGATGCTGATGCGCTGGAGGGTTCGCTATTACTATTTCTGTCATGGATCGGGCGAGCGCTTCGCTCCAAACATTGGCATCCCGGACGCCCGGCATGGGTTTTTGAAGATTTTCAAGCAATTGCTGAGTAAAAAAGCCAACATTGTCGGTCGGGCTATAGTAAGAGAATTCATCCGGAGAAGAACTCGTCAACAATGCGTAGCCCTGAAAGTCCAGGAACAAAGTCTTTAGTCTATCCACAGGAGGCCTCTTAACGGGCGGCCCATAAGCTTTAGGTTGAAGAAACTCAATTGGTAGTTTATTGCAGCTATCAGCGACAGAAATCGTCAAGCGTGCATGTTTTCCTCTAAGCAGCGTCGATATCGCTTCAAGGTTAGGAAGATCGCCCACGGGGCTCGGATGTTCCGGATCGTCACATTGAAATGATGGAAACTTTGATGCTGTCGTGTCGTTAGCATTCGTTTTCGGAGACTGACCGTGGCCAGAATAGTAAAAGATGATGACATCATCAGTTCCGGCTGACAGGGCTTCCACCTTACTTTTTATTATCTCGCAGTTGTAGTCGTTTCCCTTTATTTCTGTCCAGCTCATATGCATATTGGTCGATTTGGCTACTTTGTTCGCAAAGGCTCTAACACTTTCGAAGTTTGCAGCAAATCCTTCATAATTGTCCGTGTCTTTTCTAGTGTCAGCTATATTTATAACATGGAGTGTTTGGGCAAACCCAAACTCGTAGCCCGCCAAGATTGTGAAGACGGAAACAAGCACGCACATTATGCGCATTTTATTCACCTTTGTGTAACACCGGTTCTAACAGCGACATGAGTTCAGGAAAGACCAGCTCGAGGTTTACGATTGCGTACCGCGAAGCAAAAGGGTTTTCCAAAACGAGCCGCGCGCCCTCGAAGCTCGTCGAAATAAGCAAAACGTTAGGAATCCCAGATCCCTCAAATATCAATCCGTAATCCGCATAAAATCGCATCGCTTTCCTGCCGGCGAAGTTATAGGAGGCGCGGTTGGATAACATAGAAATGAGAGTGTTTTTCTGGGGTTCAGAGAGCTCTACGGCCGGGGGCAATGGACTCATCTTTTCCAAAGTCAAGTCCTGACCGGATGCATAAAGTTGTTCTGAAAGTTTAAATACGCGAACCGTGCTTGCTTTCGTAATTATAGGCAGGGCAACTTCGAAAAATTCGCTCGCCCAATCGTCCCCAGCGAAGCCCTCATTGATGGCCGCGGAATTCGCGACGTTTGCAAGCAGAAAAGCGAGGCTCCAGTACCCCAGATCCCCCAGCAAACTCCTCCGATGCAGAGCTTTACCTAGTCTATTGAATAGCGCAGGCCAATTCATCCGGTGGCTCCGAGATAGACCCCCCCGTACGCGTGACAGCGGCTTATCCGGCATCACGGTCAGATCGGAGTGCCCCTGCGAATTTCGATGCCGCCACCAAGGCTCAGACTTGGCAGCCCTACTTCGACTGTATAGGCTCTTTGCTGTAAGCGGAAGCCTCTCCTATTGCCCGTTGAGACTTCTGATTGTCTGGTTCGTGATCAATCGCAGAGCGTCTGGACTAATTTGCGGGTTCCCGGTAACCGGCGCGAGCGCGAGAATCAGTGAATGGGTTCTCACGCCGTTTGCGGAGGCGAAATTCCCGTTTGTCCCAGGGCCTTTCCATTGGATCAACGACCAGCTCGGAGTAACGCTGGCGCCATAATTTATGACAAAGGTCAGCGAATGCGACACTGCGTCGATGGGCGGGTCCACCTGAGCGGGCAGCACATTGGGCAACTCCGCGGCCTGGGTAGCTTGCGGCTGGATCGCGGCTGCGCAACGGGCCGATCCCGCGACGAAATCGCTGGTGTCAACGTTGAGTGGCGTCGCCGGCGCGGCGGTGGACGCTGGCACCGCGGGCATGACGCCCGGCATCAGTTTCGTCTCCATGAGCTTTTCAAGATTATTATACGCCGTGTTATTTGCGCCTGTTAACCGGCTCTGCTGGTCCAAGCTTATAAAGGTCTTTTTCAGATCCAACGCCATAGAAGTTGCGTTATTGAGATTGCTTTGAAATGCTGAGCAAGTATCGGCGTTTTTCACATACGCTTTCATATGATCGCTAACTAATTTATATCTTGATTGCAGGTACGACTCCAAGACATAGCGATATTGCTTTGCGGCATCGATCTTGTCTTTTATTGTTTTATTTGCAGAACTTATCTGCCCAGCGGCCGTGCTGATTGTTTTACTCGAATTTGCGGTTGCCTTCTGCAGGGCATTTAGGGCGTCTTGCCAATCTTTGATCTGCGCTAAGGCCTGGGCCACGGTCAGGCTTTCAGCTTTAGCTGCTGCAGGGGTCGTTTGCGGGCCCGATGTCGAACTAGGCTTCCCGCCTGCTGAAGCGGCATGGATGCCAGCTTTCAGCTCGCCGATTTCCGCCGGATAGAATGCAGAATCGACCCACTCTTTGAGGCCAAGATTACCCGTCAGGCCCATCGAAGCGGGGAAGTTACACGTTTTCTTTTCAGGTGGAAGATTGGCTTCGATCTTGTTTATATAGTTTCGCCACATCTTCAGCTCTGCCAGCGACACGGTAAAGCTAACCGTCTCGGTTCTTATCGCCTGACCGCTCAGATTTGCGCCGGCAGATACAGTAAAGAATTGCTGCACAGCTGGGAACTTGCCCCCGGTAAGGCCGTACGGGCCCACATCTGTATTTAAAGCGCTATGGTTGAAATTCGTAAAGCTTCCGCCCGGCGAAAGTCCGGCGGTTTCGTTGATTGTAAGAGTTAAATCCGCGTGCGCGACCCAGCTTTGCAACCAGAGAAATTGCGGTTGCTCAGCTTTCTTGTCGAACGCGTCCGACAACTCGCACTTCACGCGCTGCACAACATCCTTGATCATGATGTTGCTGTGCTCGGCGCCCGTCGCCTCCGAGAGCGGCGGCGTCGACATGCAACCCGGCAGCACACTTGCGCATACTGGCAACAAGAACATGAACTTCTTGAACATACGCATCCCCGATTTTGCGGAAAACTAGCATGCCTAGAAAGGCCTCCACAATCGCAGGCGGGCCACAGCTTTTATTTTTTGCACTGCAATCTAAGCGTTAGTTGCAGCCCGGCGCACGTACTGCGTTAGCGCCTTGAATGCCGCCATCATGCAACTGCGGCGCTATATTGCGTGAACAAAGCCAAGAGCGTAGGATTTGGTGGATGCGACGGACAAGGCCGGTGGCGCTATTTATGCGCTCATCGCCTGAGGTTACGCGGCCATTTCGAGGGCAAATGCCGCATCGTGGCAGGCGATAGAGCGTCCGGACTCCGGCTGAAAGCGGCCGTTCCCGCAGCGGCACTAGAACAACCTGCGTCCTATGGGACGCAGATAAGTTGCTCTAGCACTTTAGAATCGATCAACTTTTCCGCCTTTAACCGCTTCCGGTTAAAGGCGGGTTGATCTAGGAGGCTTTGCATGGGCATCGCACTTTCACTCCAGCACTATCTTGACGGCCAGGGCGTGCCCTACGAGGTCACAACCCACGAGCGCACGGTGCGCTCGACGCAGACGGCCAAGGCGAGCTCGATACACGGAAACAACCTCGCCAAAGGCGTTCTCATGAAGTGTGAGCAGGGCTACCTGCTTGCCATCGTCCCGGCCTCCCGGCACGTGCGCCTGGATGCGCTCGAATGGTGGCTGCGGCAGCCGGTCGGGCTGGCGACGGAGGCTGAGGTTTCCCGCATCTTTTCAGATTGCGAGCTGGGATCGATACCGCCGGTCGGCGCCGCCTACGGGATCACCGCGGTGGTGGACGGCACCCTCGAAGGTTACGAAGACATCTACTTCGAGGGAGGCGACCACCGCTCGCTCGTCCACCTCAAAGGCACGGCGTTCAACCGGCTGATGGCCGGGGTCCCGCATGCCCATATCAGCGGCCGCAACCATTAAGGCGTCATCCCGGAAAACGCTCCTGCGCTTATCCGGGATCGCAAAAGCCACCGGCCCGCGTTCGTAACGATCCCGGATAGCCGCAATCGGCTTCCGGGATGACAAGAAGAGTGCTAGCGCCCCTTCTCATAGGTGCCCAGCAGCGCCGCGTGGCCGAGCACATGGTTCTTCATCGCGGCCTCAACCGCGGCCTTATCCGGAAGCTTCAAGCCGGTGAGCATGGTGCCGAGGGCGTAGAGCTTGAAGAAATACCGGTGCCGCCCGATTGGCGGGCATGGGCCGCCATAGCCTTGGCGCTTCCAGTTGTTGAGGCCGGACATTGCCCCTGCGGGCAGCCCACTGGCCCCGGCGCCCTCGGCAAGCCCGGCCATATCCGGTGGCACATTATAAAGCACCCAATGCACCCACGTCATTTTGGGCGCCTTGGGGTCTGGCGCGTCGGGATCGTCAACAATGAGGACGAGGCTCTTGGTGCCCTCGGGTATTCCTGTCCAGGCCAGGGGCGGAGATACGTCCTCGCCCTCGCAAGTGTACTTCTTTGGAATGGCTTCCCCTTCCGCAAAGGCCGCGGACTCGAGTTTTAGCGTCACGGGTTTCTCCTCAGCTAAAGCAGCGCACATATACGGGATCGCACCGAGAATTGCGCCTAGCATTAACACCGGCATGGGCCTCAAGAGCCAGCCTTTGGCTGAAGCTGGGCGTTTCGTATGTGTTTTCGGCACTGCTTTTCTCTCTTTTGAGGAGCGGGCTACCGCAATCACATATTTTCGAGGCGTCCTTCGTCAAGCCTGGTGCCGATGCGCGGCACGCCTTGCACGGGAGCCGCGCTTACTTTAAGCCGTCCGGAAACCAGGAAAGCTCCCATGTCCGACAAAAAACAGATCAAGAAAGTTGTCCTCGCCTATTCTGGCGGCCTCGATACCTCAATCATTCTGAAATGGCTGCAAACCGAGTATGGCTGCGAGGTCGTCACCTTTACGGCCGATCTCGGCCAAGGCGAAGAGCTGGAGCCGGCGCGGAAGAAGGCCGAGATGCTCGGCATCAAAGAGATATACATCGAGGATTTGCGCGAGGATTTCGTACGCGATTACGTGTTCCCGATGTTCCGCGCGAACGCCGTCTACGAGGGGCTTTATCTGCTCGGAACTTCGATCGCGCGCCCGCTGATCGCCAAGCGCCAGATCGAGATCGCGCGGGAAACCGGCGCGGATGCGGTGTGCCACGGCGCAACCGGCAAGGGCAACGACCAGGTCCGCTTCGAGCTCTCCTATTACGCGCTGGAGCCGAATATCGCCGTGATCGCCCCCTGGCGGGAATGGGAGTTCAAATCGCGGGCAGCGCTGCTCGACTTCGCCGAAAAGAACCAAATTCTGGTGACGAAGGACAAGCGCGGCGAAGCGCCTTTCTCGTGCGACGCGAACCTGCTCCACATCTCCTCGGAGGGCAAGCTGCTCGAAGACCCGGCGGTGGAAGCGCCCGAATATGTCTATCAGCGCACGGTCTCGCCGGAAGAGGCGCCGGATAAGCCCGAGATCGTCGAAATCGGCTTCGAGCGTGGCGATGCCGTATCTATTGACGGGGTGCGGCTCTCGCCGGCCGCGCTGTTGACGCGCCTGAACGAATATGGCGGCAAGCATGGCATCGGCCGGCTCGACCTCGTCGAGAACCGCTTTGTCGGCATGAAGTCGCGCGGAATTTACGAGACGCCCGGCGGCACAATCCTGCTCGCTGCCCATCGCGGCATCGAAAGCATTACGCTCGACCGCGGCGCGGCTCACCTCAAGGATGAGCTTATGCCCCGCTATGCGGAGCTGATCTATAACGGCTTTTGGTTCTCGCCCGAGCGCGAGATGCTGCAAGCCTTGATCGACAAGAGCCAGGAGTTCGTGACCGGCACGGTTCGCGTGAAGCTTTATAAAGGCTCAGCGCACACGATTGGGCGGGAAAGCCCCTATTCGCTCTACAATCAGGATCTTGTGACGTTCGAAGAAGGTGCGGTTGCCTACGACCAGCGCGACGCTGCAGGGTTTATCAAGCTCAACGCGCTGCGTTTGCGCCTCACCGGCGCGCGCAGGCAGCACATATAGCGCTGAGCGGAGCATGAAGACCCCCTCACCCCAGCCCTCTCCCCAAGGGGAGAGGGAGAAGAAGCTGCGGCCCTCTCCCCAAGGTGGAGGATAGTTCCGGCGTCCCTTCTCCCCTCGGGGAGAAGGACAGGATGAGGGGACTTGCCTTTCTTATGGGCCAATATCGCCCATGCGGGCCAAGATCGCGGCGTGGCTCAAGATGCCGTTCTTGAGGCATTTAAGCTCGAATTTCTCGTTCGGGCTATGGATGCGATCATCGGCAAGCCCGAAGCCCACGAGAATTGAATCGAGCCCGAGTTTCTCCTTCATTTGCCCCACGACGGGGATGGAGCCGCCGCAGCCTATCATGGCCGCGGGCTTTTCATAAATGTCCGCGAGCCCCGCACGCGCCGCCTGCATGAATGGGCCTTCGCTTGGCACGAGGACGCCCGCCGACGCGCCGAACAGCTCGATGCTCCATGAACAATCGGGCGGGGTGCGCTCGCCGAGGAATTCTTCGAGAGCTTCCACGATCTTTTCCGG
>CAWCTL010000009.1:0-149773 GCA_963798575.1 uncultured Alphaproteobacteria bacterium
GCACCTGGATGACGCGGATGTCGATATCCTGCTCCAGAAGATGGGTGGCAAAACTGTGCCGCAGAGTGTGCAGCGACACGCGCTTGCCGATCCCGGCCAGCTGGGCGGCCATGTGGCAGACGCGATTGAGCTGGCGCGTGGTCAAAGGGCTGACCGGGTTCTGGCCCGGAAACAGCCAGGCCTCCGGCCTGCCAATGCGCCACCACTCGCGCAGAATATCGAGCAGCATGGGGGAGAGCATGGCCTGGCGGTCCTTACGTCCCTTGCCCTGCTCCACGCGCAGCAGCATACGGGCGCTGTCGATATCGGAGACCTTCAGCGACAGCACCTCCGAGGCCCGGAGCCCGGCGCCGTAAGCGACGCTCAACGCCGCCTTGTACTTGGCGCCCGGAGCAGCATCGAGCAGCCGGGCGACTTCCTCCTGGGTTAGTACCGTGGGCAGCTTCCGGGGCTGCTCGACGCGGAACAGAGGCTTGAGCAGATCGTACCGGTCGAGCGTAATGCTGAAGAAGAACCGCAGCGCGGTCATGACCGAGTTCACACTGGCTGCGCCAAGGGGGCTCTGCACAAGATGAAGGCGGTAGAGCCGCAAATCCTCCGGCGTCGCCGTCTCTGGGGGACGGCCGATGAACGCCGCAAGGTTCTTGACGCACCGGATGTAATCCTTCTGCGTCTTCTCTCCGAAATGGCGCGCGGTCATATCGCCGATCATGCGCTGACGAAGCGGGCTGATACGCATACGCAACTCCTATTGTGAGTGAGACTGACGCCTCATTCTCAATCGGAGCCTTCAGCTTGTCCTGACGGTTGAAATGGAATACTGCCCGCGAAGCAGCGTCTACCGCGAGAGCGGTTTCGTTCCGCGACCCTTCACGACCTTTAGGAACCGGGAACCGAGCGTTAGATTTTGACCGCTGGCATAATTTTTGTCAGTTAAGCGAGGTTGCCCGGCTTTGCCAGCGGATGGGTGTCGCGCCTATGACCCCGTTGCCCTCGTAACAGCCGTTGCGGAATCGTCGCAATGGGGCATGACCGGAGCGATAGCTCGAGGGCAGAGGCTTCACGGCCAGGAGAAGAATTCATGCTCGATACCGCGTTCCTCGCAGAAAGCCCTGAATGCGTCTACGGCGCGAAGATTGCCCGCGAACTTTTCCTTTAGAAGCTCAAACGCAAGCCGTGCTGCCGACGATGCTGGTACGGTAACCGAAAACTCATAGTCATCATGATCCCAAATTTGCTTGACGGTTGGCCCCATGTCCTGCGCTTCGATTACAATCGCGCCATCGCCATCGAGGCGAAGCCTTACGTCGCGAAATTCAGTACCGGCTTCTAACGCCAACTGAGCTGTAGCCGTATTCTCCATAAACCCTCCGCCCCCTAGGGCTTTCGCAGAAGTCGAATCGCGTCCGTGTGAACTTCTGTCCGACTGACGGCGCAACTTACCAAAGATCGAACCTTGAGTCCGGATAGGCTCAAAAGCGCCACACGCAATCCAAAGGATGGCTGCTTAGAAACCGGAAGAGAAACGCGAATGGCGCCTCAGCCGGGCGGTTTTCCGTCAGGGCGGGCGGCCGGCCGTAGGCTAACGGATGCTAACGGTACGGCGCGGCCCCCTTTATCGAATAGACTGGTCGTGCCCTATAGGCACACTTCGGTATCGCCACAGTATAGTTAACGGCGACGATATCGCCGGCTTCGCCCTTTTGGTCTGGGACTGGCGGGGTGATCTCCGCACCGCCTGAAATGCAAACAGCGGACCTATCAGCTTCGCCCTTGTGCCGACGCTAATCCGACGCGCTCAACCGCCATGTGGCGGTCAAGATCGCCGAACAGCAGATTTCAGAAACAGGTTAGCCCCTGGTCTTCACGTTTTTTATAACCTTCTTCGCTTGCACAAGATCAGACCCGGCTACGGTCTTCTCGCCCTTCGTTGATTTTGGGCCCTTCAGTTCTTTTGAAGCTTCGCTCGCTGCCTTCTTACCAGTGGTCATTTGTATATGCCCCGCTAAACGTTTGCGGGTTGAGTATGCCCAATTCGTTCTCCATGAACATGGGAGAACGCTGCCGTGGCTTACTCTCATGTTGAGTTCTTTATCTCGCAAAAGGCACGCAATGTCACTCTATCTACTTTCTTCGGCAGTTCAGCGATGTTCCTTTTTCGCCATTCTCTGGCGATTGAGCGCCCAAACATAGGCCGAGACCGCCTGAATTTGCGAGGGCGAAAGCTGCGCGCCTCCCATCGGCGGCATGGGATCGCGGTATTCCTTCGGCTGCGGCACACCATTCTTGACGATGCTTTCGATGGATTGCAGGCTGCCGTTACCCCAAAGCCAGTTGCTGGTTACGAGGCTTGGCGCGAGCGGCGACCCTTCCGCGTTGGAGCCGTGGCAGCCCGCGCAAGTTCCGCCGGCCGCTTTGCCTTGGAAGATTTCGCTGCCAAGCGCAACCTGCTTTGGCGAAATTCCGGCAGGGGCGGGGAGATTGGCCGCGCTTTCCTGGCCGGCTTCCGGATGGATGCCTTCCGGCGGCCCGGCGTTCTTGGATTTCGACGTGGAGGCGGGAGCGGGCGCGGACTGGAGGTTCGCAACTTTAGCTTCTCCGATGTAGGTGACGCGCCAGATGCGGCCCTTCTGATCGTCCGAGATGTAGAGCGTCCCATCGGGGGCAAACGCCAAGCCTGATGGACGGTGCGCTGCCTCACCGGGTTCCTTGATGCCTCCCGCGAAGCCATTTGCGAATATCACATACTTGCCCGACGGCTTCCCGTCGGAAAGTGGCTGGAACACCACGTTGTAGCCGCCTTGCGGCAAGGGCGCCCGGTTCCACGAGCCATGGAAGGCTATGAAGGCGCCGCCCCGATAAGGCTCCGGAAGCCGGTCTCCGTTGTAGATTGCGAGATCGTTGGGCGCCCAATGGGCGGGGAAGTTTGCTATAGGCTCACGTTTTTCAGAGCACACGCCAACCTTCTTCCCGTCGCCGCCATACTCGGGCGCGAGCACGAGCTTGTTCAGCGACAAGTCGAAATAGCAATAAGGCCAGCCATAGTCGGCGCCGCGTTCAAGCTGCACAAGTTCTTCGGAGGGTTCGTTGGCGCCTTGCTCGATGGCGTAGAATTGGTGCCAGTTCTGGCTGAGCTGATCGCGCCCCTGTTGCGTGACAAGAAGCCGCCCAGCGCTGTCGAACGCAAATCCTTCGCCGTTCCTGATACCGGTTGCGAAGCGTTCGCCGGGAGAGAAGCGCTGACCGGTCTTGTTGGCGTCGAACATCCATGTGCCGCCGCGGGTCTCAAGCTCGGTGCAGGGGTCTTTGCCCGGCGATTCCGCCACGCGGTTGCGCCGCTGACAGGAGTTGGTGGCCGAGCCAAGGTCGACGTACATCTTTCCCTGGGAGTCGATCAGGAACGGGTGCATCGGGTGATCGCCCGTGACCGGCAGCCCGGAAACAACCACTTCCGGCGCCTGAGACGGCGCCATTTCCCCGTCCTTCAGCGTGTAACGCTCGATGCTGCGATATTCCTCGGCGTAAAGCGCCCCATTGTAAAGCGCGATGCCGGTGCCGCCGCTGGCGCCACTTTTATGCGTGGGCCCAAAACGCACAACCTTATCCGCGCGTCCGCTGCCTTTCGTATCGCGCAACGCTAAAAGAAGGCCTCCTGGGGGCGTCCCCTCACCGCCGTAATAGCGCCCGCTCCAGGTGTTGACGTACAGGGTGCCATCCGCCGCGATCGCCATGTGACGCGCGTGGCCGAGTTTGTCCGCGAACACCGAGGCGCAGAAGCCGGGGGAAAGCGTGATGCCGCCATCGCCGGCGTCACATCCGGCTGGCGGCTTTTGAGCCTCCTGCCCAATGGCCGGCCCCGCAAGCGCCGCCAGAATTGCCGTGGTCTGGAAAATCTGGGCGGCAAGCAGGATGTTCGCCTTCAAAATCTTGGGAGGATGGCTCATGACCGGCTCCACTGCGGGTAATGCATCATCAGGCTTTGTAATGAGGACCAGCTTGAATAGGTTCCGCATTCACGCCGCCTCCTCGGGCGGGGCCATGAATTCCGGCCCCACTGGGTCTCTGATGGTCTCAGCCAAGATCCGGTCGATGGTACGCTTGGCCTCCGCATCGAGGCTCCAGCCGAAAGCTTCGTTCGCGGGCGCGAGCTGCGCCGGCTTCCTCGCGCCCCAAAGGGCAATGGTGTAGCCTGCGTCGAGTATCCAGCGCACGGCGAGTGCCAGAACGGTCTCGCCGTAGCGCTCTTTCGCGAAAGCATCGAGCTGCCGCACCGCGCTCAGATAGTGCTGGAGCCTCGGCGGATTGAATTTGGGATCCGACTTGCGCAAATCGTCGCCCTGATAGCTGGTCTTTTCCGTGACCTTCCCCGTTAGAAGGCCCCGGCAGAGCGCCCCATAGGCTAGAACGGTGAGACCTTTGTCCTCGGCATAGGGAAGGATGTCGCGCTCGATCTCTCTTTCGAAAAGATTGTAGGGAGGCTGGACGGTCGAGAGCGGAGCGGCCTTGCTAAACCGGTCCATTTGTGCGGGCGTAAAATTGCTCACGCCGATCGCGCGGATTTTGCCCTCCCGCTGAAAACTGGCGAGAGCGGCCGCCGTTTCTTCGAGGGGTACACTTTCGTCGGGCCAGTGCACCTGGTAGATGTCAATCACATCCGTCCGAAGCCGGCGGAGCGAGTCCTCCAATTCGGTGCGAAGCCGCTTCGGAGACGAGTTTCTAGAAATCTGTCCGTCCCGCCATTCGAGGCCTACCTTCGTGGCGATAATGGCGTTCTTTCGCCTGGCGCCGGAGAGCGCTTTGCCAACGATCTCTTCCGCGCGGCCGAAGCCATAAACGGGAGCGGTGTCGATGACATCGATGCCGCGATCCAGAGCCGTTTGGATGGTCTCAATCGCTTCCTTTTCATCGCTGCCGCCCCACATCCACCCCCCAATCGCCCATGTGCCCAGTGCGATGCGCGATGCTGGCTGCTCTAACCTCTTGATTTCGATATGCTCCATTTCACTCTACCGTTCACGTTTTTGGTGGCTCTGATGTTGAGGTTAATTCCACTGCCCCTAGAGGTGATCCCTCCCAGGGCTAATTGGCCGCACTCACCGCTAGTTCCGGCGAATGGGCACGCGCTTGAAAGCTTGGCGCGCCGGAGGCCGGGGGGCTATAAATGCTTATTCACGTGCCGGGGACACCGGCCGCCACGGATCGTCAGCCGGTCAACGCGGAGGCCACCGATGGAATTTGACTCAATGGCATGGCTTTTCGTCTTAGCGGTTGCCGCTCACAATTTGGAAGAGGCGATCTGGCTGCCAGCATGGTCGAAAACGGCGGGCCGTTGGCATCCGGGTGTGGGAAAAACCGAGTTCCGGTTTGCTGTATTCGTCTTGACGGCTCTGGCCGCCGTTGCGGCATGGCTGGCACGGTCCGAGGGAAGGGAAGCTTTGGCGCCTATCTTGTTGCTGGCTACGCCCTGGCTATGCTGCTCAACGTGATCTTTCCACATCTTTTGGCGACGGTTGTGCTGCGACGCTATGTGTTCGGGACGGCGACGGCCGTGCTATTCATCCTTCCGGTGACGGCCGGCCTCATTATGTGCGGAATTCGCGATGACTATATCGAACCCCCCGCTTTCATGATTTATGGCCCGCTGGTAGCCGTGGGTATCCTCGCGTTGATCCCAATCCTGTTTTGGAAAGGGCGGCAATGGAGTGCAACAGCCGGACATCCGGCCTAAAGGAATTCGGCGAGCGCTGCGAACAGAAGTGCCAGGTCTTGCGGCCTGGACAACCGGTGTTCGGCGTCCTTGACAAGGGTTAGCCGCATATCGGGCGAGCCGATCGCTTCAAGGAGGCTCAGCGAGTGCCGCCAGGGAATGTCGGGGTCTTGGCAGCCGTGCAGGATGCGGATGGGCAAGGTAAGCGGAAAGGGGCTCGCGCCGAGGAAATGACGTTCCCCGTCCTCGATCAGGGCTTTCGTAATGGCATAAGGTCCGTCTCCATAGGCGGAGGGGCGGTAATAAACGCCGTCGCGCAGGATTGCTTCGCGAGCCTCAGCAGGAGCGCGTTCCCAGAATAGCCGCGTCATGTCCCAGGCGGGGGCAATGAGAACCATGCCTTTGAGCGAGGGTAAGTCCCCCCTCACTCTGTCTCTCTGCCCGAGGGGAGAGAGAACGCCAGAACTATCGTCCAGCCCGGTGGCAGGATCGCAGCTCCTCCCCCCTCTCCCCTCGAGGAGAGGGCCGGGGTGAGGGGGGACTTCCATCAGGCGCAGTGCGAGAAGCAGGGCGATCCATCCGCCCATGCTCGAGCCCACAAAAACCGCCGGGCTCGCGGAAAGCGCGTGCTCGTAAACCGCCGCGGCTTGGCCTAGCCATGCGCTGATGGTGCCGTCCTCGAAGCGCCCGCCGGATTTGCCATGTCCGGAATAATCGAACCTGAGGCAGCCCGCGCCGTTGGCTTTCGCCCACCCCGCAACCGTGTTCGCCTTCAGGCTTTCCATCTCCGAGCGGAAGCCGCAGAACCAGACGAATGTTGGCCTGTTTTCTTTAGGCTTGCAGTAACGGTAAGCAATAGACAGCCGCTGTCCGTCCGGAGCGCTATGCTGGAGCAATTGCAGTTCATCGCCGTTCATCCTATGCTTCTTTCATGAGACTGAGCCAAAAGCCCGGCAGCAGAGTTTTTATCCCGAACGTTGGTACCGGGCCGCACCGACTTGGGCCCTGCCGATGTTAAAACGAATGCCATGGCCCGTCATTCTCCAGATCGTGCCCGAGCTTTCTGCCGGCGGCGCGGAACGCACCACGATCGAGATGGCGGAGGCGATTACGCTTGCAGGGGGGCGTGCGCTTGTCGTGTCGGCCGGCGGGCGCCTCGAAGATGAACTCGCGGAAGCTGGCGGCGAGCTTATCCGTTTCCCGGCAAAGACGAAAAACCCCGCAGCGATCCTCTTTAACGCCACCCGGCTCGCCCGGCTCATCCGGAACCGCGGCGTGAGCCTCGTGCACGCCCGGAGCCGCGCACCGGCTTGGAGCGCCTTCCTTGCCGCGAGGAGAACACGGCGCTGTTTCGTTACGACCTATCACGGCATCTATAATCAGGAAGGCCGGCTGAAAGCGGTCTACAATAGCGTGATGGCCCGGGGCGATGCGGTCATCTGCAATTCGCAGTACACGGCAAAGCTCGTGCGGGAGCGCCATCCCGAAGCTGCCGCGCGGGTAGGCGTGATCTACCGGGGCGTGGATCTCACGAAATTCGATCCTGCCGCCGTATCGGCCGAGCGCGTGCGCTCCGTGCGTGAGGCCTGGGGGGTGCCTTCCGGCAAGCGCATCGTGCTTCTGCCCGCGCGGCTTAGCCGGTGGAAAGGGCAGAGGGTCTTGATCGATGCTGCAGCCCAGCTCCTCTCCCGCGAGCATTACAGCGATGTCGTATTCGTGCTGGCAGGCGACGAACAAACGCGCTCGGCTTACAAAGCCGAACTCCAAGCCGCCATCGAGGACCATGGCCTCAGCGGCCGGATATTCATTCCAGGGCACTGCGAAGATATGCCAGCAGCTTTCAAAGCTGCCGCCGTCACGGTTCTGCCGTCCATCGAGGCGGAAGCCTTCGGCCGCTCCTCCATCGAATCGCAAGCTATGGGCTGCCCCGTGATCGCATCCGACATCGGCGCGTTCCCGGAAACGGTTACGCCCGAGGCGGGGCTCCTTGCCCACGCCGCCAGCGCTCAGGACGGCGTCTCCCCCAGTCCGGCTTGCGCGCCGAATCGCGGTCGCTGGCTTTTCGAGCCGGGCAACCCCGCTGCTCTCTGCAATTCGCTACGCTTCGCACTGTCTATCGACAATAGCGCTCTCGAAGGTCTGCGCCTGCGCGGGATCGAGCGCGTGCGGCGTGAGTTTTCCAAGCGCGCTCTGCAACTGCAAAGCTTGACTGTTTACGATCGTCTGTTAGGAACTCAACTCGCCGAGGCATTCAAGACTGCGACGCAAAAGTGATGGCATCCGGTAGGCGTGGCGAGCGGCATCGTAGCCGCAAAATCGCGCGAGAAGCCACTTGACTTGTTGTGCGCTGTTTTTATCCTCAACACAGAGCGAGTATTTCGACCCAGAATGATCCTCGCTCCCGTCCATCAACAGCTATGGGAGAAGTCACATACGCCGTCCGGTAAGAGGCGCGCCCGCAAAAGAGGGGCCGCATATTAATGAAGCTATTATCGCTCGCGAAGTCCAGCTCATCGATGAGCATGGAGAGAATCACGGCACGATTCCCAAGCGTGACGCGCTGACCAAGGCCCAGGAGGCCGGTCTCGATCTCGTCGAGATCGCGGTAAATGGAGAAATCCCGGTCTGCAAGATCATGGATTTCGGAAAGTATAAATTTCAGGCGCAAAAGAAGGCCAATGAGGCGCGCAAAAAGCAAAAGACTGTCGAGGTCAAGGAAATCAAGCTTCGCCCCAATATCGACACGCATGACTACGAAGTTAAGATGCGCTCGATGAAAAAGTTCTTCGAGGAGGGCGACAAGGTAAAGGTGACACTTCGCTTCCGGGGAAGGGAAATGGCACATCAAGAGCTTGGGATGCAGCTCCTTGTGAAGGTGAAGGAAGAGACCGGTACGATCGCTAAGGTTGAACTGGAACCGAAGCTCGAGGGCCGGCAGATGATAATGGTGCTCGCTCCCCGCTAACAAGCAAACAACCGGGAGCCTCGAAGCTTTCCTAGCCTGGCGCGTACTCTTGGTGACAACCACCATCCGCGGCGAGGTGCGTTTTATACTTTCACACGCTTGAAAACTAAGCTGTTACTGACACGATTAAGTGTTGCGCCAAATATTACCCCAATGTACTATGATGGGGGTGGTGCAATTCGCCCCGAAACTGAACGCTAAAGACGCTATTCTCAAATGACGATAAAAATAACTGGAAAAAACGTCGATCTCGGCGAGAGTCTCCGCAGTTACGCGCTAAACCGTGTTGAAACGGCGCTAGGCAAGTTTGCAGGGCGTTCCGTCTCCGGCCAGATTAGTGTTGAGAGGAATCACGAGAGTTTCCTGACTCAATGCGCAATTCATCTGGAGTCGGGCCTCGATGTGCAATCGACCGGGAATGGCGCCGACGCCTATGGCAGCGTCAACTCTGCCATGGAGCGGCTCGAAAAGCGGTTGCGCCGTTATAAGCGGCGGCTTAAAAGCCATGGCCAGGGCACTGTAAACTCCGCGCATCTTTTAGAAAGCGATGGAATCGATTATGTGATAGATCTGGAACGCACTGCTGAGTCTCCCGGAACTGAGGGGGACGGCGCGGGCGCTCCGGCTGTCATTGCCGAAAAGCCGGCACGTGTTCGAGCGATGGCGGTGAGCGACGCAGTTATGCAGATGGACCTTGCCGATCAGCCTTTTCTGGTGTTCCGTAACGCCGCGCACGGCGGAATCAATGTTGTGTACCGGCGTCCGGATGGAAATATAGGGTGGATCGACCCGAGCGGCGGAGCTTGAAGCGTTGAAGCTTGAGCCAGGCTCGCTGCATTTGGAGGACGTTAACGCGTGGGACAAGACATGGATTTGAGCGACCTCATAACGCCATACGGCGTTATTCCGTCCCTTAAGGCCGCGAATAAGAAGCAGGTGCTTCAAATCTTGTCGGACCGCGCCGCGGATCTGACGGGGCTGAACAGCGTAGACATCTACAATATTCTTTTCCAGCGCGAACGGCTCGGCTCGACCGGCGTGGGCTCTGGCATTGCCATTCCCCATGGCAAGCTCCCAAATCTGCGTCATAGCGTTGGCGTTTTCGCGCGTCTCGAAGAGCCGGTTGAGTTCGAATCGATCGACGAAGAGCCGGTTGATATCGTTATGCTGCTTCTCGCTCCGGAAAGTGCGGGCGCTGATCACCTGAAAGCGCTGGCGCGGGTTTCGCGATTGCTGCGGGAGCCGAAGGCGGTCGAGAAGCTGCGCGCCTGCCGTGACCGCGCTGCGATTTATGCCATTTTAACAGAAAAGGCCGCGTCACACGCGGCCTAGCTCAGAATTCCGTTGCCCGCCTCGGGCGGACTAATCTTTTCGCATCAGTGAAGCGTCACAAGCTCCAGATCGCTCTCTTCCACATTCTCCAGCGCTGCTGAACGGCTATCGGTCAGCACCATAGGCGTACCGTCAGCAGAAACCACCGCGTAGAGGTCGATGCCATCGGGCAGGCCGCCGAGTTGTGGAAAAAGCTCCGCCACGTCCTTTGCCTTGAGCTGCTTGATGTAGGCAAGCTCGCCTTCGCCCCAGGCTTCCAATTCAAAATCCTTGAGGAATTCTTCCACGGTAAGCACCTCCTCGTGCCAAATGCACACCCCGGCATGCCTGCTTCTACACCGCTCGCACGGCGATATGAGGACGTGTCCGATGTGGACGTGTTATCGAAGCATATATGGAACCGGTACGGTCTTTCAAGAAAGACCTGCGGCCAGGTCACGTATATGCGTGGGAAGATTTGGTGGAGCCAGGCGGGATCGAACCGCCGACCTCTTGAATGCCATTCAAGCGCTCTCCCAGCTGAGCTATGGCCCCGGCGGCCGGCTCTGGGGGAGCCCCGCCGCGAGTGAACCTCGTACTTAATGCGTTGCCACCCGGGCCGCAACAAAAAATAGAGCTGTTTACGCGGTTTCCAAAGTTTGAACCCCGCTCCATTGTATAGCGTCTCTGGAAAAGTCTCCCCTCACCCGTCCCTCTGTCGCGAGGGGGAGAGGGAACGCCTTCTCAACCGGCCTGGCCATCTAGCTGAAACTTTTAAGAGCGCCGCCTCTTTTTATGGATACCGGGTTAAGGCCATTCGCGCTAACTAGCGTGCGAGTGCCGTCCTAGCGGAGGCGGGGTCCCATGGTTAAACTCCTACCGGTGTGGGCTGCCATGAATTGCCGCTTCAGCGGGAATGACGCAAATTGCTCCCACCTTCCGTATAGGCTTGAGCCGGCCATGAGAGCGGGTGAAGCAATGCGTTTTCGAATTCTTCGTCTTAGTCTTCTACTGTGCCGATGAAATCCAGCTCAACCCGGCGGCGGTGCGGAGCAATGCGGTGCTCGATCAAATAGACCTCCTGCCAGGTGCCGAGTGCGAGGCGCCGTTCACGCACCGGCAGCGAAAGCTGCACGGCCGTCAGCATGGTCTTGATATGGGCGGGCATATCGTCGCGGCCTTCGCTTCTGTGCCGGTAAGTTCCGCTCTCCGGTGCGAGCCGGGCCAGTGCGGCCGAAAGATCGAGCAGGACATCGGGGTCGGCATTCTCCTGTACGCATAGCGAAGCAGAGGTGTGTGTGCAGAACACGGAAAGAAGGCCAGACTTGGCGCCCATCCGCTTCAGGCAGCGCTGCAGCTCAGTGCTCACCCCGTAAAAGCCTTGGCCTGCGGTCTCAATGTTCAGAGTGCTGCTTAAATGCCGCGTGCTTACGCTCATGCTCAAGATTGCTCCGAAAAAAATGGCTCAGCTTTACCCTGCGTTTACGCCGTGTTTGCATATCCTAAGCATAGTAAGGGCTTAGTGGCACAGAAGTATCCCTGGAAGGCCACAAAAAAGAGCGCGTTTCGATAACCATGTCTCACCAAAGCACAGCGACAGCCGGGCATTCGGGCTACGGCAGCAGCGAAAGCGGGACAGCCTGGGAAAACGGGCTGGAAGCCGCGCGTGCGAGCTTGGCTGGAGCCATCGCACCCGCTCAAGACAGCGAGTCCTCTGCGTTCGGCGACGGGCAAAGCGAGGCCGAAGCGCAGCTCTACGCTTATCTGGACCATGTGAATGCATCACGTCCCAGTTCGGGTTTCCAGCCGTTGGAGGAGCTTAATGCGCGCCTCAATGAGGAGCCCTACAGGGACAGCCTGCTGTTTCCCCGTTCGGAGCGCGAGGAGGGGTCCTCCGGGCTTGACGCTTCCTCGCCCGGCGAACCCTACCCTGACGATCTCGATTGGTTCGAACAGCGTTTCGGCGAACTGAAGCGGCTTTTTGCCCAGAAGGATGAGGGCAAGCGCGAGATCGCACAAATGAACGCGAGGCTTGGCGAGATCCTTGCGCGCATGGATTCGCTTGCGGCGTCCGTGCCAAACGGTAAGCTCGTGGCATCGGTCGACGCCAAGCTTACCACGCTCTCCCGCTCGCTTGAGGAGACTCGCGAGCAAAGTGAAGCTGACGCTGGCCGGATCTCCAGGGCCGCGAAGGAAATCCTGGCCGCCAGCACGCGCATGCAAGAAGCACCCTCAAGGTTCGAAGCAGCCGCGCGCCAAACGGTGGACGGCCTGAGCCGCACGGTTGCTGCAACCGCCTCGCGGGCGGCGGTGCTGACGGCAGCTCATATGGCTGCCGCGCCCAAACCGGCAGCCGCACCAAGCGGGATCGAACGCTTGGAAGCCGAACTGCGGGTCCTCAATCAACAGTCGCGCGAATCGGGAGAACGCACCGCGGCGGCGCTCGATCGCGTCCACACCAGCCTTCGGGATTTTCTTGAGCGCGGCCAAACTGGGCAGAGCGCGGGCAGCGTTCAACCGGCCAAAAGGAGGGCGAGCGTGCATCAACCGATATCCAGCGATTCTGCCGTCTACACGCGCAGCGAGACCGGTTTTGGGGCAGTGCCTGCGTCCGAGCCGCGGCTCGATACGCTGCTTTTGCGTAATCCACCCACATCCGACCCCAATTTATACGAGGCGTTGCGGGAGGCCGGCGAAAGGCTGGGCAAAAAAGCGGCTGCACAAGATCCCGGCGCTGGTAAGGACAACCCCAAGCCAGCGGTCTCATCCAAGACATCTTTCCTGCGCGAGGAAGAGAAGGGCGCTCCGCTGGCCGGCATAGCCGCGGTAGCGTTCATCCTGCTTTTAGTCAGCGCCGCACTTTTCTACCTCCACGTAAGGAACCGCCCGGAGCTTGCCCGTCTTTCGGCCGCGCCCGCGGCTAAGACCAGGGTCGCGGGGCCTGTGCAGCCGGCTTCGCTAGCGGCGCTGGCGTTCACGCAGCACCCCGCGCAAAATGGCCCATCTCTTTTCTCCGCCGCCGATCAAGACCGCGCCGCGCCTAAGCCCGATCGCTCCGGTGAGGATTTGGAGATGCTCGAAGCCGCAGCGCGCGATGGCGACCGGGATGCTCAATTTCGCATCGGCACGATATTCTTGAACAGCGGAGGCATGGAAGGCAGCGCAACGGCGGCCGCGCGCTGGTTCGACAAGGCAGCCAAGCAAGGCCATGTCGCGGCGCAGTTCATGCTGGCCTCGATGCTGGAACGCGGCGCGGGCGTTGCGAAGGACGAGGCCAGGGCAATCGCTCTCTACCGCCGGGCAGCGAGCGCAGGTCACGTTCAGGCCATGCACAATCTTGGCGCCCTCCTTTTGAAAAACGATACGGCGCAAAGCTACCGTGAGGCCGCCTCCTGGTTTGATCGTGCGGCCGAGGCAGGGCTTGCCGATAGTCAATATAACCTTGCGCTCCTTTACGAGCACGGACTTGGCATCGAGCAGGACCTTTCACGCGCCTATCAATGGTACCTCCGCGCGGCAAAGTCTGGGGTCAAGGAAGCGGCGGAACAAGCCGGGCGGCTTAAGCGGACGCTGTCTGCTGCCGAGATGGCTGCTGCGGCAGAGCGGGCCAACTCGTGGCAGCCCGTGCTTGAGGATAGCGTAAAAAGCGCGGACAAGGGCAGCGGCGCCAAGGGGTAAACGCTACAATCCGGTGCTAATTTATTATACTTGCGAGCTTATGTTTTCCGCCTATCCTAAGGGCTGGGCCTCGCCTGTTCGCAACGGAGCCGTTATTCTGCCGCCAAAAGCCGAAACAGGCGTTCTTTTCGCCCTCGAAAACAGCTACGCGAGGCTGCCCAGCCGGTTCTATGCGAGGCTTGCGCCAACGGCGGTTGCTGCGCCGCGCCTGGTGCGGCTGAACGAAAAGCTTGCTTTGCAGCTGAGGCTCGATCCGGCAGCACTCTCCACGGCCGCAGGCGTTGACGTCCTCGCCGGAAACAGGGTCCCGGAGGGAAGCGAGCCCGTCGCAATGGCTTATGCGGGCCATCAGTTTGGAAATTTCGTCCCTCAACTCGGTGACGGCCGCGCCATTCTGCTCGGCGAGGTGCTCGATTCCGGCGGCATTCGCCGCGACATTCAGCTTAAGGGGTGCGGGCGCACACCCTTTTCCCGAAACGGCGACGGACGCGCGGCGCTTGGGCCCGTTCTTCGCGAATACATCGTCAGCGAAGGGATGGCAGCGCTCGGTATCCCTACAACCCGGACGCTCGCGGCGGTGACGACAGGCGAAATTGTCCGGCGCGAAGGACCGTTGCCCGGCGCTGTGCTGACCCGAACGGCCTCAAGCCATATCCGTATCGGCACGTTTCAATTCTTCGCGGCGCGCGGCGACGTGGACGCGACACGCCAGCTCGCCGATTACGTGATCGCCCGGCATTACCCGGAAGCGGCGCATGCAGCCAACCCCTACGCCGCGCTCCTCGATCTTGCTGATCTCGCGCCAGGCCTCGCTCATCGCTCAATGGATGCTGGTTGGCTTCATTCACGGCGTGATGAATACCGACAATATGTCGATCGCCGGCGAGACCATCGACTACGGCCCCTGCGCCTTCATGGACAGCTACCACCCGGACACGGTTTACAGCTCCATCGATGCGATTGGGCGTTACGCTTACGGCAGGCAGCCGCGCATCGCGCAGTGGAATCTGACCCGGTTTGCGGAAACGCTGCTGCCGCTGCTCGCGGACGGCATCAACGAAAGCGTGGAACTCGCCCAAGCAGCGATCAACGCGTTCGTCCCGCTCTTCGAGACGGCCTACACAGAGGGCTTTCGCCGCAAGCTGGGGCTGTTCCGGCCAGAGGAAGGGGATCGAGCCTTGGCGGAGGACCTGCTTGCGCGCATGGCCAGCAACGGCGCCGATTTTACCTTGACCTTCCGCCGGCTGTGCGATGCCGCAGCGGGAGCGCGAGCGGACAACACCCCGCGCAGCTTGTTTGCCGATCCTGGCGCGTTTGACGAATGGGCGGCACTGTGGCGCCGGCGGCTGGCCAACGAGGGAGGAGATCCGGTTGTCCGCCTAGCCGCCATGCGACGGGCAAACCCCTTATTCATTCCGCGCAACCACCTCGTTGAGGAAGCGATCTCGGCAGCGCAAAATGAGCGGAACTTCGAGCCCTTCGAAAGCCTCCTCACTGTACTGTCAGCACCCTACGACGATCAACCCGGCTTCGAGCGCTACGCCGATCCGCCAAGACCCGATCAAATCGTGCGCGAAACCTTCTGCGGCACCTGAAGCCCTTTCGGAAGAGGGCGGCCAGCGATGAACCATGCCTAGCGTTATCCGTTAGCCGCTAAGGCACTCGCTAAGAGAATGTCCGAATGATTCTTGTGACGGGCGCGACTGGCACCAATGGGAAGGAACTCGTCAAGCTGCTCGCTTCGCGGAATGTCCCGCTCAGTGCAATGGTTCGCTCGACGGACAAACCGAAGGAAATCGCCAAACTCCCCGGCGTTGAAGCCGTCGCCGAAGACTTCGACGATCCAGATTCTACCGCGCGCGCCTTGCAAGGCGTCGAGCGTGCATTTCTGCTCACCAATTCCACAGAACGGGCAGAGGCTCAGCAGTGCAACTTCGTTGGAGCGGCAGCGCGTGCTGGGGTAAGGCGCATCGTGAAGTTGTCGCAACACGGAGCCAGCGAAGCTTCCCCCGTGCGCTTCCTGCGCTATCACGCCGCTGTCGAGCGCGCGATCGAACAATCGGGGATGGCCTACACTTTCCTTCGCCCAAATCTTTATATGCAAGGACTCCTAGCCTTCGCGAAGCCGATCAGGGAGCAGGGCGTTTTTTTCGCAGCCGCTGGTGATCCCAAGGTCAGCGTTGTGGATGCACGGGACAACGTAGCCGTGGCAGCGGCAGCGCTTACCGGGTCGGGCCACGAGGGGCGGATCTACGCCCTCACGGGCCCAGCGGCGCTGACGCATGCAGAGATGGCCGCCGGCCTCACCGACACTTTAAGGCGGCCAGCTTCCTTCATTGATATTTCGCCGGAGGCGATGCGCGAAGCTTTGCTTGGGATGCATGTCCCGGCTTGGCAGGCTGATGGGCTGATCGAAGACTATGCCCATTACCGGCGCGGCAAGGCAGCGGCCGTAATTCCCGGCGTGCAAGACGCGACGGGCGAGCCGCCCAGAGACTTCGCCGCTTTCGCTCGCGACTATGCTTTCGCCTTCTCATGAAAAGATGAAGGCCGGCGCTCGTCGCGGGCCTAATTCCGCCGTCTCCAGCTTGCGGTTTTCAATTCAGTTCGCCAATCTGGGCATCAGCGGCTGAGGGATGAGAGAAGGAATGCGTGTGTTTCGCCTTATGATGGCGGTGGTGGTGACAGTGTGCCTGTTGCCGGTGGCGTCGGTGCTCATCGCATCCGGCCTCGCCGGCCTTGGCGGTTGTCCTCTCGATGAGGGGTCTGTCCATCCTTGCGTTGTTGGCGGGGTGGATGCGGGCGGTGCGCTTTATATGATGGCCGTGGCTGGCTGGTTCGCGCTGGCGACACTGCCTGTACTTGGGATTGCGCTCCTGGTCTGGTCGGCTGTCGAGATTTTGCATTTCGTGCGGAAGCAGGAGGCTTAACCGAAATTCTCCCACTCACCGCCGGCTTCCGCGGCAATCCGTTTAGCTTCAGTTTGATTTTGATCAAACAAATCCCAAAAAAGCCATGCCACCTGCTTAGGCGACACCCTCCGTTCCCGCGGCGGATATCTATGGAGCAGGAGTTGCAAGAATGTTGAAAGTCGATGCCATCGCCTCCGCTAGTGCTGCACGCGAGCCATTTTCTTATTTTTTAGCGCAGGTTTTGGAAACAAAGGATCTCGACCGGGTCCGGGCGGATTTCCCGCCAATCGAAAAGCCGGGCATTTTTCCGCTGGAGGACCTGAATTACGGGCCGGCCTTTGGCGCGCTGATCCAGGAAATGCAATCGCCGGCGGTGGCCGAAGCTGTCGGCAAGCAGCTTGGCATCGATCTCAAGGGGCTGCCGACCATGATTACGGTTCGCGGCCGCGCCCAGGCCAAGGACGGCCGCATCCATACTGACACCAAGGACAAGGTTGCCACCTGCCTTCTATATCTCAATGGCGCCTGGGACGAGAGCGGCGGCCGCCTCCGCATTTTGCGGAAAGGCGACGATCTCGAGGATTATATCGCAGAGGTTCCGCCGAATGGCGGCACGTTTGTCGCCTTCAAGGTCGCGGACAATTCGTGGCATGGCCACAAGCCCTTTGTCGGGGAACGCCGCTACATTATGATGAACTGGCTGCGATCCGATGCCGCGCGCACCCGCCAATATGGGCGGCACAAGCTGTCCGCGAAGGTAAAGCGGCTTATCCCATTCTTTTACAGCGGAAAGTAACATGACAGACGCAGCTCCTGCCGCGGCGATAGAACCCAACCCCGTCGCGGACAGCTTCTTAGCTTGCCTTGCGCGATCGGCCCATATCCCCTCGCCCTACGACTACTGGCTCCTCGAAGGTGCGTTGCCGGAAGAGGATGTCAGTGCAATCGCCGCGCTGCCATTCGCGGCTCCCGCCGATATTGTCTTCAACGGCAAGCGCGAGACGAACAACGCGACACGCGTCTATTTCACCCCTGAGAACCAGGCGAGATTTCCAGTCTGCCGGCGCTTGGTGGCGGGGTTTCAAGACCCCCGCGTGCTCCGCGCCATCGAGCAAACCACCGGAGCCGATTTGTCCGATGCCCATTTGCGGATCGAATACTGCCAGGATACCGAGGGCTTCTGGCTTGAGCCGCATACCGATATCTCCGTGAAGAAGTTCACGATGCTGGTTTATCTGTCGGACGATCCCCGGCTGAAGAGGGCAGGCACGGACGTGCATGGCGGTCCGCCGGATTATCCATATATCTGCTCGGCGCCTTACGGAAAGAACCTCGGATTGATCTTCATTCCTGGGCACAACACCTGGCACGCAGCCGGCAAGCGGCCTCTCAACGGTGCGATCCGCAAATCCATCATCATCAACTATGTTACGCCGGACTGGCGGGACAAATACGAGCTGGCATAGCGCTTTCGCTCCAGCTCGAGGGGGGAGGGAGGAAGAGCATGGGCTCTCCCTCCCTTCGTATGCTCCGGCTTTACGCAGGGGTGTCTTCGGGCTCGTCCAGCCGCGTGTTCGTTAGCGGGGTCCTGTAAAGGAGAAAATGGACCGTTTTCACTTTCTGAGTGAAGAGATTCGTGAAAAACTCCTTGGACACGCGCCGCGCCGCGGTAAGGCGGTGGCCGCCATCCACAATCACCCAGCGGCCCCTGCGGCCCAGCCTGACGATAATCGGCTCGGCGTTGTTGTAGCCGTCGCGCCGGATAGCACGCATGACAAAGTCGAGCCGTGCGCTGTCGCCCCGGTCTTCGTTTTTGAAGGGGAGCGTGTCGAGCGCGGATACCGGCACCTCGATCTCTGCCATTTCCTCGTAAAACTGGACATGGGCAAGGTCGGCTGCGCTCTCGACCCACTGCACGCTCGGAATTTGACTTTTGGCCATCTTCGGTTCCTTATCGAGCGATTTGAATAACCTTTCCAAGCCATAGCTTCGAAGGCACTTCATGCGAGGAAATAAAATAAATTGTTCGCAGGTGGAACATAACGTACCAAAAAATACTGTTGAATTCAGAATTTAGTAGAGGTAACTCCTGGAAGGATTGTAACCAGCCGATTTTAGGAGATCGCGGTGGGGCCACGTTTGTGGAAAAAGGAAAGCGACCCTCCGGGTGAGACCAGTTTTTGATGATTTGGAAATACACATTCTGCCGGAACAACATACGAGAGATTTTCGCACTTTAGAATGGATCAAATCTTAGTATTGGATGGTCGCATTTTATGTGCATAGGGAATAGCAATCCTTGTTCATTGGATGTTTTCTTGGCCTTCATGGCCTTCGGTTCTTTCAGGTGTTAAAAATTTTGTCATCAGGTTGAAATTTTAATTTGGCAAATGCGCCAAAATCTGTAAACTTACCTTTCATTAGGAAGATTTATATCTAACCATATTTGCCTTCCTGCGTCCTTTGGGCAATAACCCTACGCGCAATAAAAGGAGCGGATTGCACACGCTGGTGTTTAGCAATCTAAGAAATCACAAAGTCGAGAGGAACTGCGCTCCATATTGTGCCCGTTCCAATCTCTCGCTAAGTAAAGTGGAGGATGTGGAGCCAACCATGTCAGCCGGAAAAGATGAGAAAAGCGGCAGGAATGCCCCTCGCTCGGTTACCAAACCCGCGGCGATGGCTACTGCTATGGTGTCCGAAGTCAAGCCTGGAGGTCAGGGCCGCGTAAAGGATGCCGGACGCGATAAGCGTTTGGCAAAAAACAGGGTCGGACCTACAGGACAAGGGCGTGTCAAAGACCGGGGTAGCGATAAGCGCCTCGCCCAAAACCGGCCTGGCCCCACCGGCCAAGGCAGAGTCAAGAACCCAAAGGAAGACCGTAGGCTTTCCGCGAACCGCGAAGGCCCTACAGGCCAGGGCCGCGTCAAGGATCCTAAGCACGACCGCCGTTTGTCGGAGAACCGGCCGGGGCCCACGGGTCAAGGCAGGGTCAAGGACCCGGCACGGGACAAGCGCTTGCGAGACAATCGCGCCTAATTGGGTGCAGCCGTGACGGTCTGCAACCTGTGCTTAATCTTTAGTGGAAATTAGGCCCGCTTCCGCAGCAAACGATCTTGCGCTGGACATCAAGCTGAAGCACACTGTCACCCACCTGAGCGCGGCTGTGCCCCCACTCTTTGCTCTTGCAGTGGGGAACAGTTTCTTAAGGCCGTTGTTCCGCTTTTTGCACTACTTGACTTGTGCTTTGGCTAGATAGATCGACCATGCGCATAACCGACAAAACCAAACAGGGCGCTGCTGCGAGTTCGGAGACAGGCGCATCTCAGGTTTCGCAAGACGAGGCGCTTGCGGGGAAGGTTTCGGCGTATCTCGACGGCGAGCTCGGCGGGCGGGACCTCATGGATTTCGAAACCCTTTTGAAGAATGACGAAGCCCTTTCGCGCGAGATAGCCGAGATGCGCCGCATTGACCGTCAGCTGACAGAGATCGGAGCTGACATTCTAGCGGAGCCGATACCGGACGCATTGCTTGAGGCGCTCTTACAGCTAGAGGGCAGGTAGTACCTTCCCTGGAAAGCGGTCTAAACCGGCGCCACGGCCTTTCCGCCCTTCTTCACCCTGTAATAGGCCCATAACAGCCTCGCGGCGGCGCTTCTCCAAGGCGCCCAAGCATCGGACATGGCGCGCAGCTGCTGCGGCGCCGGGCGTGCATCCAGCGCGAAGGCAAGGCGGGCCGCCTCCTGTAAAGCGAGGTCGGCTGCTGGGAAGATGTCGGGATGGCCCGCCGCAAAGAGCAGGTACACTTCCGCGGTCCATGGCCCGATCCCCTTAATCGCGCACAGCTTCGCGGCCGCGTCTCCGGCAGTTCCCCGCTCCAGCGCGGCAAGGTCCAGGCCGCCATTCAGCGCAGCCTCCTGCAGTGCTCTTAGAGTGCGGATTTTGGGAGCCGAAAAGCCGGCGGCGCGAAGCACGTCATCGCTGGCTTCCGCCAGCGCCTCTGGCGTAATGCCGCCCAGCGCCGCTTCCAGCCGGTTGTAAATGGCCCGCCCAGCCGCGATGGAGATCTGCTGACCTGTCACCACAAAAACGAGTCCCTTAAACCCAGGATCGAGCCAGCGGATGGGAACGCTGCCCGTCTCGGCGGCCAATGGCGCAAAAACCGGATGTGCCTCAGCAAGGCGTGCGATATGCCAATCGAGGTCCTCATCCGAATGGATGAACCGCATCACGGATAGGCCGCATCGAAAGCCGCTCGCGCGGCCTCGACCTCGCTAAAATGCTTTTCTGCCCAGCGGTCCAAAGCCCATATAGGCCCGGTCAGCGAGCGCCCAAGCGGGGTCAGGCGATAATCAACGCGGGGCGGAACCTCGCCATAGTCGTGCCGCTCGATAAGGCCATTCCGTTCAAGCTCCCGCAAGGTCTGCGTCAGCATTTTTTGCGACACGCCGCCAACCGCCCGCATGAGCTCGCTATTGCGGCGAGGCCCTTCGTGCAGGGCAGGCAAGATTAGCATGGTCCATTTGTCCGCGATAAGCGCCAGCACGCGCCGCGAGGGACAGATCTCGCTCATTACATCTGCGCCGGCACATTTCCAGTCCTCGGAATCGGCGGCGTATTCGGCTCCTTCAGAATTTTCGCCCACATCAGCACCATGGTTACTAAAAGGTGCGTACTTCACCTTTAGAGCCTTTATCCTTATCCTCACCGCGAAACTTCGTAAACCGAAAAGGATCGTAGCATGAGCACAAATGTGGCAATCGTTTACCATTCCGGCTACGGCCACACGGCAGTTGTTGCAGAGCATGTGGCGAAAGGCGCCCGCGAAGTGCCGGGCGTCGAAGCCTCGCTCTACAAGGCGGAGGATCTTTCAAACCCAGATAAAGGCCCGTGGGACCAGCTTGCGGCTGCCGATGCGATCATATTTGGCGCGCCGACCTACATGGGATCAGCTTCGGCGCAGTTTAAGCAATTTGCCGATGCCTCCTCCAAGGTTTGGTTCGGCCAAGGCTGGAAAGACAAGCTCGCGGCGGGGTTCACCAACTCGGGAAGCTGGTCCGGCGACAAGCTCAACACGCTGATTCAGTTCGTAACGCTCGCCAGCCAGCAGGGAATGAATTGGGTAAGCCTTGGCATGATGCCGGGATTTAACAAGAAAGGCTCGACCCAGGAGGACCTGAACCGGGTGGGTGCCTATCTGGGACTCATGACACAATCGAATATCGACGAAAGCCCGGAGACGGCCCCGCTTGCCTCCGACCGAAAAACGGCTGAGCTGTTCGGCAAGCGCGTAGCAGAGGCGGCAATCCGCTGGAATAAAGCAAAATAGAGAGGGCGCTTCAGGCGCCCAATGCCGTGGAACGTTGTTTCTGCCCTCCTGAAAAGCCATTTTTTTGCAAGGCCCAAAACAGGAGGACAGTCCATGAGCGCCAAGAACAGCCAAAAGCTTTACAGCGAGCAGGAGATCGAGGCGCGGCTAAAAGCAGAACTCCCGCACTGGCATTTCCGCGACGGTCATCTCTGCCGGAAGTACGGCGCGCACGGTTGGAAGGGAACGCTCATGGTGGTCAACGCCATAGGGCATTTGGCGGAAGCTGCCTGGCACCATCCCGATCTGCTTGTAACCTACAACGCCGTCGAAGTCCGGTTGATGAGCCACGACGCGAAAGGCATCACAGACAGGGATTTCGCGCTCGCGAAGAAAATCGAGGAGCTTGTGCAATGGCAGCCCGGCAAAGAGGGCGGTCCGTTCTCAGGAACGCCCCAGGAGCCGCGCTACGCCTATGTTAAGTACGATTAGCGGGTCGAGGTTGTTGGGAATGCGAAGACCCGCTCTCCCCCTGGGGAGAGAGACAGAGTGAGGGGGGGCTTTGGGAACCTAGAACCTTGTCAGTGCACAACCTCTGTCAGCAGCAAAGGTTCTTGTGCGTCCGCATAAGGCACGGCGGCCGGCGCGGGGGTTGCCTCCCCGGTATCCGACGAAAAGAATTCGCCGTCGATCTGGCTCAGAAAAGCTTCGCAGGCAGCGCGAAGCTCAAAAAGCGCCTTCTGGCCTCCGACGAGATAAGGAGCATCGGGGGAGGGCTCGTTTTTGGCGTCTGCCGCCCCCGCCTCAGGCTTCCGCTGAGAAAGGAACCGGACCAGCGATGCCCCGCCGTTAAACATGCGCTGGGCATCCCTCAAAAACTCCGTTTTGAGTTGTTCGCACGGCTCTGTCGCATCGAGGAACTGATCGATATCGAACTGAAACTCGGGCGCAAGCTTGCGAAGTTCGGCGGCCCACGTCCTGGCCCGCAGAAGCTTCGTCACCATCAGAGCCTCGCGCTCTTCAAAGCTCTTGCAGCTATCGCGGAAGCGCCCAAGCTTGGCTGCAATTTCCGCGTGGCCCGCGCCTTTGAGGTCGGCCTTTTGCAAAGCGGTCCGTTCGAAGAACCAGGCATCGCTTAACGCCGATCTCAGCGCGTCTCGAAGAAGATATACGACGGTGTAGACGTCGTGATTTTGGTTGGGTCTTATCGTCCAGAGCGACATAGCTCGCCTCTCAGCCCTTTTTCAGCGTCTGAGACGATGGCCATCCGCGCCGTTCAAGGCGCGGGCTCTGGCTCGCGGCGTAATCCTAAGAGCACCCGGTCGTGCCGCCGCAGGTATCGCACTTCAGACAAGTTCCGTTGCGCACGAGAGTGAAGTTGCCGCACGTACCGCAGGCTTCGCCCTCGTAACCCTTGGCGCGCGCCTCCGCGAGAAGCTCGGCCTTCGCAGGCTTCGCTTCGACGGATACTGAAAGATGGGCTGCTGAAAACGCGGCACTCGTCCCATCGCGCGCGCTTACATCGGAGAACCCTAGCGGATCGTTATTTTCGTCCGCACGCAGGGCATAAGCGAGCGCGCCATGAGTGTCGTAAGTATTGGCGCTGCCAATTCGCTCAACTTGAGTCTGGTCTTGAACTATGACGACTTTGTGGTGAAGCCCCCGGGTGAGGCCCTTGCTTACGAGGCGGTCTGCGAAGAGAACGGGCGCCGGCGCCTTCTGGCCCGGTTTATCCTCGGCAACGCCGCCGCCCATAATCGTGGAGCCAATGGCTGCGGGATCGACATGAGCGAGGTCGTTGCGGGCGAGGTAGGAAACGGCCAGCTCGCGGAAAATGTAGTCGAGGATTGAGGTTGCGTTCTTGATCGCCTCATTGCCCTGGACATAGCCCGCCGGTTCGAAGCGGGTGAACGTAAAGGCTTCCACGAACTCCTCAAGCGGCACGCCGTATTGCAGCCCAAGGCTGATCGCGATCGCGAAATTGTTCATCAGGCTTCGGAAGGCGGCCCCTTCCTTGTGCATGTCGATGAAGATTTCGCCCAAGCGGCCATCCTCGAACTCGCCTGTTCTGAGATAGACCTTGTGGCCGCCGACAACCGCTTTTTGCGTGTAGCCCTTGCGCCGGTTCGGCAGCTTCTCGCGTTCCGCCGTGAGCCGTACGCGCTCAATGATCCGCTCGACGATACGCTCCGCCACAAGCTGAGCGCGCTTGCCCTGAGGGGCTGAGGCAATGGTGTCTGCGGCCTCATCGGCGTCTTCTGAGAGGAGCTGGGCCAGAAGCGGCTGCGAGAGCTTAGAACCGTCGCGATAAAGTGCATTCGCCTTAAGCCCGAGCTTCCAGGAAAGCATATAGGCTTCCCGGCATTCCGCTACCGTTGCCGCATTCGGCATGTTGATCGTCTTCGAAATCGCTCCCGAGATGAAGGGCTGAGCGGCTGCCAGCATATTGATGTGGCTTTGCCAGGACAGCGCGCGCTTGCCTCGCTTGCCGCATGGGCTGGCGCAATCGAAAACGGGAAGATGGGCGGGGTCGAGGCCGGGCGCGCCTTCAAGCGTCATCGTCCCGCACACATGCTCGTTCGCGGCTTCGATTTCAGCCTTCGAGAAGCCGATAGCGGAGAGCAAGTCGAAGCCCGGCGCACTCATTTGAGCCGCGGAAAGGTTTAAGGCGCCGGTGCAGAAATCTTCGCCGAGCGTCCATTTGTTGAACACGAATTTGATGTCGAAAGCGCTCGCAAGCCCAGCCTCAACGCTCGCGATTTTCTCTGGCGTGAAGCCCTTCGCAGCAAGCGTCTTATGGTTGATATGCGGCGAACCGGCAAGCGTTCCGCGCCCAACGGCGTAGACCGTGATGGCCGAAATCGCATCCTCTCTATAGCCGAGATTCCGCAGTGCCTCGGGCACTGCCCGGTTGATGATCTTGAAATAGCCGCCGCCCGCCAGCTTCTTGAACTTCACGAGCGCAAAATCGGGCTCGATGCCGGTCGTGTCGCAGTCCATCACCAGGCCGATGGTGCCCGTGGGCGCTACAACCGACACTTGCGCGTTGCGAAAGCCGTGGGCCTGGCCGAGCGAGATCACATCGTCCCATGTCTCACGTGCAGCCGCTAACAGATCCTCTTGCGGGCAAGTGCCGTCTTTCAGCGGTACCGGAGCCGTTGAGATCTGCTCGTAGCCGTTCTCCCGGCCGTAGGCTGCGCGCCGGTGGTTTCTCATGACGCGAAGCATGTGCCCGCCATTGGGGCCGTAGCCGGCGAAGGCGCCAAGCTCCTTCGCCATCGCCGCCGATGTAGCATAAGAGACGCCGGTCATCAGGGCCGAGACCGCCGCGGTAAGCGCGCGGCCCGCGTCGGAATCATACCCGAGGCCCGACACCATCAACAGGCCGCCCAGATTGGCGAAGCCGAGGCCCAGCGTGCGGTATTCATAGGAAAGCTGCGCGATTTCCTTCGACGGGAATTGCGCCATCGTCACGGAGATTTCGAGAACGACCGTCCAAAGCCGGCAGGCGTGTGCGAACGCTTTCACATCTATAATGGAGGGCTCCCGCCCCTCACCCCCGCCCTCTTCGCCGGCCGCGGCCGTTGAGCGGGCGTCCCCTCTCCCATGGGAAGAGGGACACGGTGAGGGGCGGAACGCCATAAGATTAAGCGAAGCAAGATTGCAGGCAGTATCGTCGAGGAACATGTATTCGGAGCAGGGGTTCGAGGCCCGGATCGGTCCGCTTGCCGGGCAGGTGTGCCAATCGTTGATCGTTGTGTGGAACTGAATGCCCGGATCGGCGCTGGCCCAGGCCGCCTCGGCGATCTGATCCATGAGCGCGCGCGCTTTCACGGTCTTAAAGGCCTTGCCGCCCATGCGGGCCTTAAGCTCCCAGGCCCCATCCTCTTCGACCGCGCGCAAGAAGGTGTCATTGACGCGGACGGTGTTGTTTGAGTTCTGTCCCGCGACCGTGCGATAGGCCTCCCCCTCCCAATCGGTATCGAAGCTCGGGAACGAGATGGTCTTGAAGCCCTGACGCGCGAATTGAATGACGCGCTGTATATAATTATCCGGCACGAAGGCGGCGCGAGCCGCTTTGATCTCGCGCTTGAGCGCCGGATTTGTCGCTGGGGCGAAACAATCCTCGCCCTCGCCCTCGCAATTGACGCAAGCCTTCATGATGGCGGTCAGGTGCTTCTGGCAAGCCTTCGAGCCTGCAACCAGCGCCGCGACCTTCTGCTCTTCCAGCACCTTCCAGCTGATGAAATCCTCGATGTCGGGATGATCGGCATCCACGATCACCATCTTGGCCGCGCGCCGGGTTGTCCCGCCGGATTTAATCGCCCCGGCGGCCCGGTCGCCGATCTTGAGAAAGCTCATCAGGCCGGACGATTTGCCGCCGCCGGAGAGCTTCTCTCCCTCGCCGCGCAGGCGCGAAAAATTCGAACCCGTGCCGGAGCCATATTTGAAGAGCCGCGCCTCGCGGACCCACAAGTCCATGATGCCGTTCTCGTTCACAAGGTCGTCCTGCACGGACTGGATGAAGCAGGCGTGGGGCTGCGGATGCTCATAAGCGCTCGCCGAGCGGACCAGTTCGCCGGTCTCGAAATCCACGTAATAATGTCCCTGCCCCGGACCGTCGATGCCATAGGCCCAGTGCAAGCCAGTATTGAACCATTGCGGACTGTTGGGTGCTGCCATCTGCATGGCAAGCATGTAGCAAAGCTCATCGTGAAATGCCTGCGCGTCCTCCTCGGTGGAGAAATAGCCGCCCTTCCAGCCCCAATAGGTCCAGGCGCCGGCCATGCGGTCGAAAACCTGGCGCGCATCCTTCTCCGGGCCATAGCGTTCGGCCTCGCTCAGCCCGGCTAGCGCTTGAATGTGCGGCGCCGATCGCCAGAGCCAAGACGGCACGCGGTTTTCCTCCACGCGCTTGAGCAGCGCCGGCACGCCCGCCTTGCGGAGATATTTTTGCGCCAGAATGTCAGCCGCGACTTGGCTCCACTGCTCGGGCACGAGAAAGCCCTCAAGCTGGAAAATCAGCTTCCCGTCGGGGTTCTTGAGTTCGCTGGTTGCCTCGCGGAACGCGATTTCCGCATAAGGCGATTGACCCTTTTTTGTGAAGCGCCGTTCAATCCGCATCGAGAATTCTCCTGCCCCCGGCGCACAGCAATGCGCGCCTGCCCTTTGCCTTTTGATGGATTGCTGGAACGCAGAACAAAGCGACGCAGAACAAGACGCAGAATTGCCCGCAGTCCGGCCTGAAAAGGGACACGGCAGCGCAGCGAACAACAGAACGCGCGCAATACGAGCGAATGAGACTTAATTTCGGAGGGAGCCGCCTGGACGGCCAGCGGGAAAGATGCCGCCGCACCCTCCTGGAAGGGTGCTCCCCGCAGCGGCAAGTCCAGAGGTTAGGTGATTCGGGCGGCTTGAGATGTCACAGGAAAGCAACAACCCGCTTCTATGTTTAGTGGTTAACAACCCGAACTAGGACCACATCTTGTGGCAAGCTCACGCAAAGGACAAGGTAGGTTGCGTGCTTCTGGGGAGAAACTGGGGGATAATCGCGCGCCTACCGGGGATATAAACAGGTAGCGCACAGCGGCGGCCGCGCGCACTCCCCTCCCCTGCCTGCTTTCCTCGGGAACGCTGTTCAGCACGTTGCGCCTTATCGAGGCGGCGTTTCTGCCCGAAGCGCGGGCTTACGGACGCGGTCGCTTAAAGCAGTATTATCCACAGTAGCGATCTTATTCCCAGCCCCCCAATGAGGGCGCCGGGGTATAAGCTGGGAAAGAACCTTTACGCCGCCGGTCAGCCCTTCTCGCAAGAGAAGGCGCCCGGCTTCTTTCCATATTCGCGCGAGCCCGGGTAGTGACTGAAATGGTCGCTGCCGACCCAGACCACGCTTCCGTGGCAATGGGCTCTTGCCTCGCTCTCGGTCGCGAACCCCGACGGCTCGGCCGGCTTTGCTGGCTTGCTCGCCTTTTTGGTGCTGGGCCCGGCCTTCTCCCCGGCTTTCGCCGCGGCTGGGGGCGTCGCGGCAGGCTGGGACGCCGGTCCTGTCTGCGCCGTTGCGGCAGAAACCGCTACGACCAAAATACTCGTGGCTTCAAGCAGCCTTAAGCGTGGCAAGATGTTAGCATTCATGCGAATCCCTCCGGGCTATCCGTTCGCCGCGCTTTTACAGCGAGGCGCCAAAGATGTCTGTTAAACTTTTTTTTAAGGGCGCGCTCAGACGTCGAACCGGACACCCTGAGCCAGCGGCAGCGATGTGCCGTAATTGATGGTGTTGGTCGCGCGCCGCATATAGAGCTTCCAGCAATCGGAGCCCGACTCGCGGCCGCCACCGGTTTCTTTCTCGCCGCCGAATGCCCCGCCAATTTCAGCGCCCGAAGGACCGATATTGACGTTGGCAATGCCGCAATCGGAGCCGCGGGCCGAAAGGAACAATTCCGCCTCGCGCAGATCGCTGGTGAAAATCGAAGACGAAAGGCCTTGCGGCACCGCGTTGTGAAGCGCGATAGCCTCGCCAAGTTCGCGATAGCGCATGACGTACAGGATGGGGGCGAACGTCTCTTTTTCCACAGAGCCGGATTGGCTGGGCATCTCGGCGATTGCCGGACGTACATAGAATCCGCCCGGAGGAACCCCCTCCTCAACAATCGTTCCTCCCCTGACGGACCCGCCGGCTGCCACGGCTTCGTCGAGCGTGCCTTCCATTGCATCGAGCGCAGCCTTGCCGATAAGCGGCCCGACGAGCGTGTCCGGCTCCAGCGGATTGCCAACCTTGACGGAGGCGTAGGCCTGCTTGAGGCGGGGCAGGAAGCGCTCGTAGATGCTTTCGTGGACAAAAAGGCGGCGAAGCGAGGTGCAACGCTGGCCTGCGGTTCCCATCGCGGCGAAGGCCACCGCACGCAAGGTCAATTCAAGATCGGCGGAGGGGCAGACGATGGCGCCATTGTTCCCGCCAAGCTCCAGAATGGCGCGGGCGAAACGCTGTGCGAGAACGGGCGCGATGGCGCGCCCCATCGCGGTCGAGCCGGTCGCGGAGACGAGCGGCACGCGCCGGTTCGAGGCCAAGGCTTCGCCTGCGTCGCGGCCTCCAAGGATCAACCGCGATAACTGGTCCGGCGCGCGCCCTCCACCAGCCCTGAAGCGGCCGGCCGCGCGCTCAAAAATCGACTGCACGGCAAGCGCTGAGAGCGGCGTCTTCTCCGAGGGCTTCCACACGCAAGCGTTGCCGCAGACCAAAGCAAGGGCGGCATTCCAAGCCCAGACTGCCACCGGAAAATTGAAGGCGGAGATGATCCCGGTCACGCCCAGCGGATGCCAGGTCTCCATCATCCGGTGTTCCGGCCGTTCCGACGCGATGGTGAGCCCGCAAAGCTGCCGCGAAAGGCCAACGGCGAAGTCGCAAATGTCGATCATCTCCTGGACCTCGCCCAGGCCCTCGGAAAGGATCTTGCCCGTCTCAAGGGTGACAAGCTCGCCCAGCGCCGCCTTGCCCTGGCGCAGTTCCTCCCCGAACAGGCGCACAAGCTCGCCCCGTTTTGGCGCAGGCACGTCGCGCCATTCGAGAAACGCGGCATGCGCGGCCTCCACGATGCCATTCACCTCGCTCGGCCCGGCGGAATGGACCCGGCCTATCGCCGCGCCTGTGACCGGCGTCGTAACCTCAAGCGTCCCTTCCGAAAAGGCCGCTTCCGGCACGCCGAAACGGTTGAGGATTTCCTTCGTGCGGCCGGCAAGGCCTGGCGCGTCTGGAACATTCGGCATCTGCTATTTCCTTTAGCGGGGAACCGGCACAGTCCGCCCACAGTTGATTCCCATCAAAGCAAAGCTGTTACGTTTCATGAGAATTTAGGATCGGCGGCGGCAATAGGAAGCGCATTTGAGCGAAAGACCGGGAGCTGACTGTGAGGCGGGCGGCTTTTCGGCCGAAGAGATCGTCCGTTCTTGCGCACTTCAAGAGCGTTTCAAGGCGAACTTCGCGGAAATCTTCGGAAACCCGGCGGCACCGCGCACGGTAGTCATCGTGCCAAGCATCACCTTTGACCGGGAGGTAATGTCCCGGATTACGGGCGTCGTGCACTATGAGGAGCGCATGCTTTGCCTGCTCCTGCTTTTGCGCTTTCCGCGCACGCGAGTGATTTACATCACCAGCACGCCAATTGCCGAGCCAATCATCGACTACTACCTGCACCTTCTGCCGGGCATTCCTGGCCAGCACGCGCGAAAACGGCTCGTTCTGTTTTCCTGCTACGACAGATCGGATGCTCCGCTCACGCAAAAAATCCTGGCGCGGCCGCGGCTTATCCAAAGAATCCGCAAATCCATCCCCGATCCGAAAAGCGCTCACCTGACCTTCTTTACGGTAACGCCGCTTGAAAAGCAGCTCGCCCTGAAGCTCGATCTGCCGGTCTATGGATGCGATCCGGCACTCGCCTACTGGGGCTCGAAGAGCGGTTCGCGCAAGGTCTTCAAGGAGGCGCAAATCCCGATGCCGGCCGGCTTTGAAGATTTGAGGGATGCCCAGGATATTGCGGGTGCGCTGGCCGGACTGAAGCGGATGCAGCCGCAGATGCGGCGCGCCATTGTGAAGCTTAATGAGGGATTTTCCGGCGAAGGCAACGCGGTCTTCGATTTCAGCGGTGCGCCCGAAAGCGGCGGGCTCGAAACCTGGATTTTTGACAAGCTGCCGGGGCTTGCGTTCGAAGCCCAGGCGATGACCCTGGATGTCTACCTCGAAAAATTCCGGGCAATGGGCGGCATCGCAGAGGAGTTTCTCGAAGGCCCGGCGAAGCGTTCGCCGTCGGCTCAGTTCCGGGTGGACCCGCTCGGCACCCTGAAGGCGATTTCGACGCACGATCAGGTGCTTGGCGGGCAGAACGCCCAGGTCTTTCTCGGCTGCCGCTTTCCGGCGGACGAGGCGTACCGTTTGGCCATCCAGGAGCAGGGATTGCGGGCCGGCGAAGTCTTGGCGGGCAAGGGCGTGCTTGGCCGTTTTGGCATCGACTTCATGTCGATCGCCGAGGGTGAAAGCTGGCGCCACTATGCCATCGAGATCAATTTGCGGAAGGGAGGCACCACCCATCCTTTCCTCATGCTGCAGTTCTTGACCGAAGGGCGCTACGATCCGGAAACGGGGCATTTTTTTGCGCCCTCCGGCCGGCCCTGCTTTTACTATGCCTCGGACAACCTTCACGCCGATCGTTATCGCGGCCTGACGCCTTCCGACCTGATCGACATCGCCGCAACCCACGGCTTGCATTTCAACGCAGCGACCCAGGAGGGCGTGGTTTTTCACCTCATCGGCGCACTGTCCGAGTTCGGCAAGCTCGGCATCCTTTCCATCGGCAATACCGGGGAAAAGGCCTACGCGTCCTACGTTCGCAGTGTCGAAATCCTCGACCGGGAGAGCGCGCTGTCTGGCTCCCCCGAATGCCGTTGAGCGCTAGACCACTGTAATGGCCGGGCTCGGCCAGGCCATCCACTGACATACCGAACCATCGTTTCCTATAGTGAACATAGTCTTCTAAATAATTCAGATCTAAACAATTCAAAGCAAAAATCATGACTTTACTCGCGAGCCTCCGATGACGCTATCGTCGCCGAAAGCCCCTTACGAACGCGTAAATTTTAACTAACGCGCTGATACTCTTGACGATTTTATTCTTAAATTGAAGCTGGAGCCGCGGTTGAAATACAGTGCTTATGCGGTCGTAGATTAAAATTGATGGCTAACGGGGGCCCAAAAAGATAATTAACCGGCTTCCAGAAATCCACTTTTGAGGGTGAAAACGCGAAAAATTCGGGCTCTGGAGCAAAAATAGCATTTAACTCCCGCCGCGTTTACCACTCCGATTTTAACGATAACCCGGTGCTACACGGCCGTAATGCGAGGTTCTGATGAGCTGCAGGAATGGCGGCTCTTAAAGGATGTGCCGAATTCATCATGAAGAGGTAGGTCCAGGCGCGGTGCGGTTTGCTAAAGCAGCAAATGTGGCATTTCGCCGTAGGGGATCGACGAAGCGGAAGACCTCCGACACGAATCTCCGGCGGTGTGCCACGATGCCATATACTGCATCGGCAGGTTTCGGACCGCCGTCGCGTCCCAAATCGCTTATAATGCGATAGACGCTGTAAAGTGCAGTGATCGCGTCATGCGCCTCACCTTCGTAGGCGATCTCGCTTGGCGCGACCTCATTGTCGCTCAGGTCGGCCTGGTTGGGAAAGAACAAGCGCCCTGAGTTGAGGAGCACGGAGAGGCGCTTTCTCAACTCACTTGCCGCCAGCCGTTCGGCCTGATCGTGAATGAGGCCGTTCTTAATATCGCGGCAATGCCGCTGAGCGTCAGCGATGGCGTCTATTGCGGCATTGGCCCAGGAAATCAGGGCGGTGTCTCTCTGAAAGCGGAAGCTTTCGAGCTGCATGGCCTCCTGACGGCGGACAGCGGCGCGGCTCAAGAGAAACGAGACCGACGCGACGAGGGCCGAAACCAGCGCCACCCATTCGCTAATGCTGAGGCCTGCCAGCCAAATTAGTCCGCGCTCCATTTTTCCCCCCTACGCCCACAGCCAGCGATTTATAAGAGAAGAAAATCGCGCAGGCAATTTATCCCGCCAACGTTACGCACGCGTTGGGGGCGCGAAGAAAGGGGAGCGGAAGGCCGCGAACGGACATTCTCGGCCAACACGGCCTTGTCCGTAGTCAAGATAGGAGCGGAATTGAGTCAGAGGCTTAGTCTGCCTTGGGCCGTTCCCGAAAGCTCGGGCGTTCATGACAGCGAAAACGCGGCGTGACGCGGCGATAATTGACATGGTCTTTTGGCAAGCGCATGCTGCCCCGTGGATTGCCAAGCTTGGCATTGGATTGTTTGTTTCTTCAGCGCCGCCATGATCTTAACCCAAGTCGACTCCGTTAGCCCATCAGCGATGGGAGAGGCGCCGTTGATCGAACTCGATTCGCTCGACGCGTTGCTGCGTGTTGCCTTCGAGTTGGCCCCCAACGGTACGGTCATCACGAGCGCCGCCGGCGTGATCCTTCATATTAACGCCGAGATCGAGCATTGTTTCGGGTATGCCCGCGGCGACCTCGTAGGGCGATCCATTGAAGCCCTAATGCCCCATCGTTTTCGCGAGGCGCACCGAACCCATCTCTCAAGTTTTGTCGCCGAAAATCGGGTGCGGCAAATGGGTGCAGGGCAAAGACTTCTAGCCATGCGCAAGGACGGCTCCGAGTTTACAGCGGAAATCGGCCTGAGGCCGGTGAAGTTGAAGGACGGCGTCGTTATTCTGGCCTCCATTATCGATATCAGCGAGCGTATAGCCAAAGACGCGGCTCTTCGCGACAGCGAGGAACGGTTGCGGGCGGTGATTGAGAACGTCGTGGACGGCGTCATCACCATCGATGAGGCCGGAGTCATGCAATCCGTCAACCCGGCGACAGAGAGGATGTTCGGCTATTCGGCTGCCGAGCTCATTGGTCGCAACGTCGCGTTGCTGATGCCCGAACCCGATCGATCGCGGCATGACGCCTACATCGTGAACTATCGCCGCACCGGCCGGGCGAAGATCATCGGGATTGGGCGCGAAGTGACCGGGCGGCGTAAGGACGGCTCCACCTTTCCGATGGATCTGGCAGTGAGCGAGTTTCATGTCGGGAACGTACGCTATTTCTCCGGGCTCATCCGCGATATCACCGCGCGCAAAGAGGCGGAGGCGGAGATTAAATACTATGCGGAGGCGCTGCGTGCGCAAAATGCCGAGCTCCAGCGCAGCAACCAGGAGCTGGACGACTTCGCCTATATTGCTTCACACGATCTCAAGGAGCCGTTGCGCGGAATCCATAATTATTGCAGCTTCCTCATCGAGGACCACGAAGAGAAGCTCGATGCCGATGGCCAGGCGAAGCTCAGGACCGTCATGCGCTTGGCGCAGCGACTTGAGGACCTGATCAACTCGCTGCTGATGTTCTCGCGCGTCGGGCGGGTCGATCTCGCGATCCAGGAGACGAACCTCGATGAAATCGTCAAGGAGGTGCGCGAGTCGCTGGCGATCGCCTTGGAAGAGCGCGGCGTCGAAATGCGCGTCCCCAGGCCGCTCCCGACTCTTCGCTGCGATAAGGTGCGTGTCGCCGAAGTTTTCCGCAATCTCATTTCCAATGCGATCAAATACAATGACAAGCCGGTGAAATGGATCGAGGTTGGCTATGAGGCGCAGGCGTTCTACGTCAGCGACAACGGCATCGGCGTCAGGGAGAAGCACCTCGACGCGATCTTCCGCATTTTCAAGCGGCTGCATGCGCGGGATAAATATGGCGGCGGCACGGGCATGGGCCTCAGCATCGTCAAGAAGATCGTCGAGCGGCACGGCGGGCGCATTTGGGTCGAGTCCAAGTTCGGCGAGGGCAGCCGCTTCAATTTCACGTTAGGGCAGGAAAAGTGACTATGATGCAACAATCGAAACAGCCCTTTCTGATCGTCGACGATAGCCCCGAGGACACCGAGGCGATGCTGCGGGCCTTTAAAAAATCCGGCCTCGCCAACCCCATCTACCGTTGCGCCGATGGAGACGAAGCGCTCGACTTTCTCCGCCAGAGTGGCCGCTATGGGACTCCTGGCGCCGCGCCGCGCCCCGGAGTCATTCTGCTCGACCTCAACATGCCGGGGACCGACGGCCGCGAGGTTCTGGCCGAGATCAAGCAGGACGAAAATCTTAAGCAAATCCCGGTCGTTGTGCTCACGACGTCGTCCGACGAACGGGATATCGAGAAATGCTACCAGGCGGGAGCGAACAGCTATGTCGTGAAACCTGTGAATCTCGATAATTTCATGCGCTCGATCCAGCTGCTCACGGACTACTGGTTCGAAATCGTCATTCTGCCTAAGCAGGATACGCCGGCATGAGCGAAAGGCCGTTGCGCATTCTCATCGTCGATGACAGCCCGGAAGATCGCGAGGCGCATGGCCGCCTACTTTTGAAAGCGGGGGCCGGCAAATACGCCGTCATCGAAGCCGAGAGCGGCGAAGAGGCATTGCGCCTCTGTCAGCATGAGGCGGTCGACTGCCTGTTGGTAGATTACACCCTCCCTGATATCGACGGCCTGGAGCTACTCGCCAGGCTGCGCGGCGAAAGCGGCGCATTGCCCGTCCCGGTGATCTTCCTCACCGGAACGGGCAATGAGGCGGTGGCTGTGCGAGCCATGAAGCAGGGCGTAGACGACTACATCGTCAAGGGCCAAACCACCGCTGACGGCGTAAGTCAGGCTATCCGCGGCGCAATCGAAAGAGCCGCCTTGCGCCGCCAGGTCGAGCGGCAACGCCAGGAGCTGGAGCGGCAGGGCGAGGCGCTGCGCGAGAGCGAGCATCAGTTACGCCAGGCGATGGATGCCGCCAACGCCGGAAGCTGGAAAATCATCCCGGCGACGGGGGAACTTCTCGCATCGGATCGAGCGCTGCAATTGCATGGGCTGCCGCCGGGCACGCCGGTGAGCCATCAGACGGCACTGGCCTGCGTGCACCGCGATGACCGCGCCGCGGTTGAGGCGGCGTTGCAGGGCACGGTCGAGACCGGCGAGCCTTTCCAGTTGGAGTATCGCGCGCCGCAGCCCGACGGCTCCCTCCGCTGGCTGGTGTCCCACGCCGAGCGCCGGAGCGATTGCGGTCAGACTTGCGTGGTTGGCCTCGTGCAGGACATCACCGAACGCAAGAGGCAGGAGGGCCATGCCGAGCTGCTCATGCATGAGGTGAACCACCGCGCCAAGAATATGCTTGCTGTTGTGCAGTCGATCGCGCGTCAGACGCTTGCGGCAAATCCCGAAGACTTCAAAAGCCGGTTCAGCGACCGGATCCAGGCACTATCCTTAAGCCAGGACCTGCTCATCAACAACGGCTGGAGAAGCGTGGACATCACAGCGCTCATTCAATCTCAGCTTGCGCATTTTACCGACTTGATCGGCACGCGGATTAAATTGAGTGGACCGCCTATCTGGATCTCGGCCTCCGCCGCTCAGACCATTGGCATGGCAGTGCATGAGCTCGGCACCAATGCCGGAAAATATGGCGCGCTCTCGAATAGCCATGGCCGCCTTGAGGTTGGATGGAGCCTTGAGCGCCGCAGAGGGGATGGGGAAGCGTTCGAGATGTATTGGCGTGAAGAGGGCGGGCCTTCGGTCGTGCCTCCGGCTAAGTATGGCTTCGGCTTGACCGTTATCAACCGCATAGCGAGCGAGGCTCTTGACGCCGAGGTTAGCCTCGACTTTGCGCCCACCGGCCTATCGTGGCGCCTACGCTGTCCAGCCAAAGAAGTAGTCGAGCAGTTAGGACCAACGGCGCGCTTCGCATTTTACCCAATTGAATGGCCACCTCGGCGAAATTTGCGCCGCTGACGATAAGTCCGGTTCCGGAGGTTCAGCCACCCAGATTTGCTCACAATGAGTTTTTCCGCAATCGCCCTGAGTTACCTTTTGCGGGACAGGCCTTTGTGGTTCATCCTCTAAGTATCTCGGGGCCTTTTCCCCTCGCAGCAAGCGGCGTCGATGAGCCCCAACAGCCCTTTCAGAAGTTCAACCGGCGGCGGCGGGCAGCCCGGAACGTGCAGATCGACCGGGATCACCGCCGAGACCGGACCGGCGCAGGCATAGCTTCCGGCGAACACTCCGCAATTTCCGGCGCAATCGCCGGCCGCCACCACCCATTTCGGATCGGGCGTTGCGGCATAGGTGCGCTCCAGCGCCTCGCGCATGTTCCAGGTCACGGGGCCGGTAACGAGAAGCACATCGGCGTGGCGCGGGGAGGCAACGAACTTAAGCCCGAAGCGCTCGATATCGTAGACGGGATTGCTCAGCGCATTGATCTCAAGCTCGCAGCCGTTGCATGAGCCGGCATCGACCTCGCGGATGGCGAGCGAGCGCCCAAGCTTGCGGCGCGCTCTCTCGCCCAGCGCCTTCGCCAGTTCCTCAAGGCCCTCCGCGCGCGGCTCGGGAGACCGGATGACGGCGGGGCCTTTCAGGAGTGCAGTGAGCAAGAGGATGTGCATCGGCGGGCCTAGATGTCGTGCCCTGAATAGGAGCAGTTGAACGACTTATTGCATAGCGGAAAATCGGCGACGATGTTGTCCTTGATCGCCGTTTCCAAGAGCGGCCATTGAAACCAGGACGCGTCGCGGGCGTGCAGGTGCGCGACGTTCCCTTCGCCATCCAGCCGGACGGCGAAGAACAGATCGCCCCGGAAGGCCTCCACCACCGCGGCGCCTTCGCCCCGCCGGAACTGCGGCGGCGGCGGCCCGGCTATCGGCCCAGGCTCCAGCCTGTCCAAAAGTTGCCGGATCATGTGCACGCTCTGTGCAACTTCGTCGATGCGAATCCAGACCCTGGCATCGACATCGCAGGAGCAGCGCGACGGCACCTCGAACTGGATGCTGTCGTAAGGTGGATAGGCAAAGGTGCTGCGCGCATCGAAAACGCGGCCGGCGGCACGGCCAACATATCCGCCTGCCGCAAATTGCCGGACGTACTCGGGCCGGGTCACGCCCGTACCGTGGACACGGTTTTGAAGGGAAGGCGACTGATCGTAGGCGTGGACCACGCGGGCGAACGACGCTTCCACGCGGGCCAGCAGGGCGCGAATGGCACCGGCGCCCTCTTCGGCGAGATCGCAGGCGATGCCGCCCGGAACGATGCGGTCCATCATCATCCGGTGGCCGAAGCATGCGGCCTGGGTGGCGAGGATATCCTCGCGGATCAGCGCGCAGCGCGCGTGGATGGCGGCGACGCTGGCATCGTTGCAAATGGCGCCCACATCGCCGGCATGGTGCGAAAGGCGCTCAAGCTCCGCCATGATTCCCCGCAGGAGGACCGCGCGCGCGGGCGCCTGCCAGCCGAGCGCAGCTTCGACAGCCCGCGCGAAAGCGAAGCTGTAAGCAACGGTGCTGTCTCCGGAGATGCGCGCAGCGATCTTGCCCGCGCGGCCAATGGAGGCTCCAGCACAGAGCGCCTCCACGCCCTTATGGACATAGCCGAGCCGTTCTTCGAGACGCGCGATCGTCTCGCCATTGGCCGTGAACCGGAAATGGCCGGGCTCGATGATGCCTGCATGCACGGGGCCAACCGGGATTTGGTGCAGGCCGTCGCCCTCGACGGGCAGGAACCGGTAGCCTATTTCCGTTCGCAACGGCTTGGAGGGCCACACGCCGTGATCGAGCCAGGCGCGGGTATCGGGCAGGCCCATCGGATTGACGTCGTAGAGGTCGCGCATGGCGCGCTCAAGCCGCATCGCGGGCGGATGATGGAACCCTACCGACGGATACACGCCAAGGCGAGCTCCGATCGAAGCGATTATTCTGCGGGCGCCTTTCGTGTCCCACAAAGCCATGGACATGCGGCCGTCATCGAACCAAAGCGCGCCGAGATCGTGCCAGCCCGCCGCACACCCCTTGGCAAGGCCGGTCCAAAGCTCATCGTCTGCGTCAAGGCGAATGAAGCCGTCGCTTCCGGCGGCTTTACCCGCCGCGACGGCGGTTAGCGTCATCCCGCCTTCCGTGCCCGGATCGTCGACGCTTCTCATCCCAAAAGCTCCGCCGCGCGTTGAAACCAGGATACAAGAGCCGCTGGGATATACAGGCCCGCAACAAGCACAAGCGTTAGATGGACGATCAGCGGCAGAGAAGATGCGTTCACCTTGTGATCCGGTGTAGATGGGGCGCCGAACAGAACATTTTGCAGCCTCAAGAAAAGCGCTCCGAACGCGACGAGAAGGCCGAACGCCGCGGCGAGTGCAAGCAGCGGGTCACGTGCGAATGTCGACGTTAGGATCAGGAACTCGCTCATGAAAGCTCCAAAGGGGGGCAAACCCGAAATCGCGATCACGCCGAAGGCAAGCCCGGCCGCGAGCGCCGGATGCGACACGCTCAAGCCCCTGATGCCGTCGAGCCGCTGGGTTCCCTTCGCCTGCGCCACATGTCCGACCGCGAAAAAGATCGCCGATTTGGTCAGGCTGTGCATGACCATGTGAAGCAGTCCCGCGAAATTCGCCAAGGGGCCGCCCATGCCGAAAGCGAAGGTGATGAGGCCCATATGCTCGATTGAGGAGTAGGCGAACAGGCGTTTGATGTCGCGGCGCTGGTAGAGCATGAACGCCGCGAAAATGAGCGAGAGCAGCCCGATGGCTATCATGATCGGGCCGGGCTTGAGCGCCCCCGGGTGAGCCGCGATCAGCATCTTGAACCGGAGGAGCGCAAACAGCGCGACATTCAGAAGAAGGCCGGACAGCACCGCCGATATCGGCGTCGGTCCTTCCGCATGGGCATCGGGCAGCCAGGCATGCAGCGGCGCCAGCCCGACCTTGGTGCCGTAGCCGACCAGCAGGAAAATGAAGGCGAGGTTCAGAAGCGCCGCGTCGAGCTGGGGCGCAGAAGCCAAGAGCCGGCTCCAGGTCATCGCGGGCAGTCCTTCGCCCAGAACGCCCTGGCCTGCGAGATAGACAAGGATGGTGCCGAAGAACGCCAGCGAGATGCCGACAATGCCGAGGATGAAGTATTTCCAGGCCGCTTCGAGCGCTGAAGGAGTCCGGTAAATGCCCACCATGACGACGGTCATCAGCGTTGCGAGCTCGAGGCCCACCCACATGACGCCGATATTGTTGGCGAGTAGGGCCATGTTCATCGATGCCATCATGCCCTGGAACAGCGCATGATAGAAGCGCACGAACAGCGGGGTCAGATGCCCGGTCTCGATCTCGTGGCCGATATAGCTTGCGCTGAAGGCCGAGGTTGTGAAGCCGACCAGCGTATTGAGAATGATGAAGAACGTGTTGAGGCTGTCGAGGATGACGTAATTCTCGACAACGGGATGCATCGCAAGAAACGAGAGGCTTGCCGTGAAAGTGAGCCCGGAGGCAAACACGTTGCCGATTGCGCTGATTCGATAGCCCGGAATGAGCGCCAGGATCAGCCCCGCTATCGCTGGGATGCCAACGACCGCATAAACGGCTTCGTTCATCGCCGTTCTCCACGCACGCGGTCGAGGGATTCGATATCGACGCTGTCGAACCGCTCACGGATGCGGAACACGAATACCGCAAAGACGAAAAGCGCGATCAGGACCGAGAAAGCGACGCTCACCTCCACGACCAGGGGCATGCCCCGCGCGCCGGTCGCAGCAAGGATGAGGCCGTTCTCTATGGACATGAAGCCGACGATCTGCGTCACCGCGTTTCGCCTTGTAATCATCATCAAAAAGCCAAGCAGGATGATCGCAAGCGCAAGTGCCAGGCCTTCGCGCGTGAAGGACGCAGCCCCTGGCGTCACCTTCAAAACGAGAAGCAGCGCGAGGCTTGTAAGTCCGAGGCCCAAGAACATTGAAGCCGCCACATTCACCGCTTGATCGACGTCGCGATGAATGCCGAGGCGGATCACCATCCGGTTGAGGGCGAAGGGGATGAGGATGCCTTTAAGGCCAAAAGCCATGGCCGCCGTGATGAACAGATCCGGGTGGTTGCGGGTATATCCCTGCCAGGCCACAGCCATGGAAAGCAGCATCGCCTGCGCCGCGAATGTGTTCAGCACCGCGAAAATCCGGTCCTGGTAGAGCAGCGTGAAGCTCGCCACTAGCATCATGCCCGCCAGAAAATGCGCAACGTCGTAACTGTGACTCACCGCAGCACCTCTCTCGAAAGGAAGGCCAAAAGGATGGCCAGGAACGAGAAAACGAAGGCGCTGCCCAAAAACTCGCTTACCCGGAAGACGCGCATTTTCGCGATGCTCATTTCCCAGACGCCAAGCGCTACGGCCGCGAGGAAGACCTTGGTGAGGTAAGCCCCAAGCCCGATCATCCAGACGACGGGCTCGCCATCGAGCGGGGCCATGCCAAAGGGGAGGAACAGGCAGATGATGAGCGAGATGTAAAGGACGAGCTTGAGATAGCCCGCGGCCTCGATCATGGCGAGGTGCCGGCCCGAATATTCGAGCACCATGGCTTCGTGGACCATGGTCAGCTCAAGATGCGTGGCGGGGTTGTCGACGGGAATGCGGGCGTTCTCAGCCAGCGCCACGATGACCAGCGCGACAAAAGCGAGCGCGAAGGACACGCGTATCTCCAGCGGCTGGCTGATGAGAAATTGCGCCACCTCGGGGAGCCGGGTCGTGCCCGCGGCAAGTGCGGTCGTCAGCATCACGAGCAGTGTCGCGGGCTCGGCGAGCGAGGCAATCATCATCTCGCGCGAGGAGCCGAGCCCGCCGAAGCTGGTGCCGACGTCCATTGCTGCCAGCGCCAAAAGCGCGCGTGCCGCCCCGATCAGCGCGACGAGCGCCACCACGTCGGCGGCCCAGTTGAACATCAGCCCCGATGCGAAAGTTGGCACGAGCGCTGCGGCAACCCAGGTGAACGCGAAGATAAGGTAGGGCGCGGAACGGAAGAACCAGGAAGCATTGCCGGCCAGGACAGAATCCTTGCGGATCAGCTTCAGAAGATCGCGGTAGGGCTGAATTATGGGCGGCCCTTGCCTGCGTGTGAGGCGCGCTTTGACCTTGCGCGTGATACCGGCCACGGCAGGGGCAATCGCGAGCACCAGGAACATCTGGGCGCCTTGAGCCATGAAGGATTGGATCTGGGAAGCCATCACATCCACACCGCGGTTACGATGAGAAGCAAGATCAGCGTGCAAAACATAAGCACGAGGTAGCGCCGGATCGTTAGGAACTGGAATGCGTTGAAGCGGCCTGCCACCGCCAGAAGAGCCGCCGCGGGCCACGCATAGAAGCTCCGCCAAGCGTAGTCTATAAAGCGCACGGAAAAATGCGCGGGCCGAAGCTCCCCAGGCCGCGGCATATCGAGCACCTCCACCGATCCGAGTACGATGCCCTTATAGACGCGGCGCAGCGGCTGGCTGAAGCTCGATGCCGTGTATTGCGTCGCAGGCGATGCGTCCGGAAAACCGCAGTCCCATGCTGGAGCGCGCCGGGTCCGGCGGTTCGAAATAAGATGCACAACGAGCATGGTCGTTATGGATGAAAGCGCGACGAAAAGTGCAATGGTCGGCGCGTCGTAAATGCTGCGCGCCTGGTCGAAGGCGACGAGCGACAGCTGGGTCGGCCCGTTCACGAGCCCGGTGAGCTCGGTTCCAGCAAAGGTCTTCAGCAATGGGCCGATCGCATAGGCGCTGAACCCGCCGAACAGGCCGCCTAAGACGCAGAGGCCTGCAAGAATGCCGATTGCCGCGGTTTGCACAAACGGAACCTCATGCGCTTCGGCTGCTTCCTTGCTTCGCGGCCGGCCGAGGAAAACCGTACCGAAGGCGCGCACGAAACAGGCTGCGGCCAGCCCTGCTGCCAGCGCCAGCATCGCGCCCAGCACGGGCGACAGGAACCGCAAGATGGGTTCGGGAAAACCGGGCCCCGCCAGGACCGCTTGGAACAAGAGCCATTCGGAGACAAAGCCGTTGAGCGGGGGCAGCGCGGAGATGGAAAGTGCGCCGATCAGCCAGAAGAATGCGGTCTTGGGCATCCTGTGAATAAGGCCGCCGAGTCCGTCGAGGTCTTTCCGCCCCGTCGCATGGAGTACGGCGCCAGCCCCCAGAAAGAGCAGCGATTTGAACCAGGAATGGTTGAGCGAATGCAGAAGTGCTGCGGCGAGCGCTACCGCTGCGGCAGCCACGATGCCAGTGCCTTTGAATGCAATCGCAAGGCCCAGTCCCGCAAAGATGATCCCGATATTTTCGATGGTGGAGTAGGCGAGTACGCGCTTCAGATCCCGGTCTTGAACCGCGTAAAGCAGGCCGCCGACCGCCGTCGCCGCGCCCAGAATGATGAACGGCAGCGACCACCACCAGGACGGACTGCCCAACAGATCGAACACGATCCGGATGATGGCGTAGACCGCGACCTTGGTCATGACGCCGCTCATGAGCGCCGAGACATGGCTGGGCGCCGCGGGATGGGCCAGCGGCAGCCAAGCGTGCAGCGGCATGAGGCCCGCCTTCGATCCCGTGCCGAAAAGCGCCGCCACAAGCACCAGAGCCGACACTGCCGGGGTGAGCGTGTGCCCGCGTATCGTATCGAAGGCATAGCCGCCAGCCGTCCCCGCCATGCCGCCAAAGGCAAAGAGCAGAGCGGTTGTGCCCATCGCCGCCATGACAATGTAGACATATCCGGCTTTGCGGCATTCCTCGTCCTCATGGCGGGCAACGACGAGCGCCCAGGAAGTGAGAGACATAAGCTCCCAGAAAAAGAGAAAGCCGAATGCATCGTCCGCCAGGAGGACGAGGTTCATGGCGGCGCAAAAGGCCGGGTAGTAAGGCTCGATCCGCTTCGACAGGCCTTCGCTCCCAAGCCCGGCCCCGTAAAGGCTCGATGCCGCAATGCCGAGATTGACGATGAGGCCGAAAAAGCCGGCCAGCGCATCCAAGTGGAACCGGAGCCCGACGGTGGGCAGCCCCAAGGGCAGGCTTGCTTTGACATCGAGCTGCCCGGCGAGTGCGGCAATATCAACGGCGCAGGCTGCAATGGCGCCCAGCATACAAAGAGGATATACGATTGAGAGCGCGCGCCGCGGCAAAACTATCGCCAGCAGCGCCGCAGCCGCGAAAACGGCAAGCGCCGATGCGAGGATGGTGAGCGGCCACCCCGCGCTCATTGAGAAGCCCTTTCCGCGGGCTTCTTCTTCAGGCGCACTCCACGGCCGCCGCCATAGCTTTGCGCACCGTCGCCGATCATTTCAACGCCGGCGCGGTCGAGTGCCTCCACGATTTTCGTGAGCGTATCGATGACGCCGCGCACCGTTCCCGGGCTCGCCTCCATGCGTTGAACCGTGGGCAAAGATACGCCGGCCTGGTCGGCCAGAGTTTTCTGGTCGATGCCGAGCAGGGCCCGGGCGGCGCGAAGCTGTGCTCCGGTTAACACGGAATTCCAGTCCTTTAGGGCGTTAGAGCGTCCCCATACTCCATTAGCTCTGATATCTCAAGCGTCAATTCAGATGTCTGTTGCCTTAGCCTCGCTCCCGAGCTTACGGCGTCCAGGTTTAAGCCGCGGCGCGGATCGTTAATGAAATTGCAACCTGAGATTGTGTATGGTTTTGCCGCGGGCAGGTGCCTGCGAGACCAATGGCTTCGTCTTGGCCGCTCCCCTCAATGGCGCAACAATCGATGGATTATGCTGTTTTTGGAAAGCCTCCGGAAACTGGTTCCGGGCAGAAAACTGGGTTGAGCGTACTTCCTGCCCGCCAGCTGATCGCGGACGCTTCCACATTTCTCTCGCAAATTCCGGAAAGCCAGGCGTCTGCGCATCGCGCCCCCGGCTTGGACGCTTTCGCTGCGGGCAGCGCAAACACTCAAATCGCCTGCTTGGCTGCTTTTGCCGGGCGGATTGTGTGCCAGATCGCGCCATTGGCCGCGACGAACCGCTTTCATCCAAGCCGTCTGGAGGGCGCGCTTAAGGCAGCCGTCATTCGAGACTTCCTTGATATCGCCGGCTCCATCGACGCATGCGAGACGCAAGCTCCCCGAGAAAATTCTAAAGCAATCCCGGTCGCGGACGATGTTTCCAGCCTAGAAACGCTTGGGAGCTTCATGCTGGATGTAAACGCGGCTTCATTCGAGTTAGCGCATCTTAAGAAGAGCGCAGATGAAGGCGCCGCCAACGCTGAAAACCTTGCGGCAGCTTCGGAAAAGTTATTCGTTTCGGTGGTCGAAATCTCTCAGAGTACCGAAGAAGCTTCCGCCCAAGCCGCCGCTGCCGACGAAGGCGCCTCAAATGGCCTTGCCGAGGTGCACAACGCTATTTCCGCGATGGAGAACATCGCAAATGCCGTCGAGGCCACCGCCAGGAAACTGGACGACCTTTCGCGGGCCTCGGCGCAAATCGGCAAAATCCTCACGCTTACCAATAACATAGCAGGTCAAACAAAGCTTCTCGCGCTTAATGCGACCATCGAAGCGGCGAGAGCGGGTCCGGCGGGCCGCGGCTTCGCAGTGGTCGCAAGCGAAGTGAAAGGTTTGGCCGAACAGTCGGCCAAGGCAAGCGAAGAAATTACCAAGCGGGTTGCTGCCTTGCATGGCGGAATGGAGATCATCCTTAAAACTATGGCGCAGACCAACAAGGCGGTTTCGGAGGGCCGGCGAGCAATCGGCGACGCCGGCAGCACTTTCGATTCCATGTCCCGCCAGGTCTCTGCGGTTGCAAGCAGGATGGCGGACATAACCCGGATTCTAGGCAACCAAAGCGGTCTCGCCAGCGAAATGGCGCGAAGCGTCGACAAGATTTCTGCCACTTCGAACGAGACCAAGTCCCGGCTGGTTGCCGTGGCCGGGAAGTTGGGCGCCAGTAGTAACTCGCTCGCGAAAAAGGGAGAGGCGATGTTCGAGCCAGCTTGCCCGCGATCGGTTTGGGCGATGACAAAGCTCGACCATCTCCTGTTCGTCCAGTCGGTTACCGATGTTTTGCTCGATGAGAGTAGCGGCTTATCGCCCCAAACTCTCGACCCCGCTCATTGCCGGCTTGGCCAGCGGCTGGCCGAAAACTCGCCGGAGAGCGCCGGCGCTGTGAGCATCGGTTTGACGGACCTCCATGAGCAAGTCCACGCACTGGCAAAGAAAGTACTGCAGGCGCATAACTCAAAAGACAATGCGGCTGCTCTCAACACGCTGTGCGATTTTAGAGATGTCAGTTCCGAATTGATGCGATGTATCGATGCGGTAGCTAATGATAGCAACAATGGCTAAAGCTAGAATCAACACATAACGGTTTCTTGTCTGGCAACTAAATGGAGATTATACTATGCCTTACATGGAATGGAGCGATAAACTCAGCGTAGGTATCGCAAGTATAGACGCGCAGCATAAAAAGCTCGTTGAGATGGCTAACGGCTTATTCGATGCGATGAAGGCGGGGCACGGCAAGGAAGTCCTTGGCAAGACGCTCGACGGGCTCGTGAGCTACACCGTGACCCATTTCAATTATGAAGAGCAACTGTTTGCCAAGACCTCCTACCCGGGCGCCGCAGGACACAAGCAAGAGCACGAGGCCCTGAAGAAGCAGGTGCAGGCGATTCAAGAGAAGATGAAACTCGGCGTCAGCTTCGCCCAATCGATGGAGGTCATGGAGTTTCTGAAGAATTGGCTGTTGAACCACATCCTTGGCTCGGACAAGGCATATAGCCCCCATCTGGCCGCTAAAGGGATCAAATAGCGAGCTTTGCCTTAAGGCTGGGAGGCGCGTCGCGGCTTCGCAACGCGCCGTGACGGCGCGTGGATCTGTAAATAAACGCTACTTCACGGCCAACACCCTCTGGTCAGCCGCCATTAATTTTGTTAGGCCTCACCGACCTTTCTCTTTGGCAGGAATATTGGCGATGAACTTCAAAGCGGCGCGTCTAGCCATGGTGGAATCGCAAATCAGGCCCAATGGGGTGCGGGACCCGCGCCTTTTGGACGCGTTTGCAAGCATTCCGCGTGAGCATTTCGTGCCCGAAGACCAAAAAGCACTTGCTTATATGGATGAGGCCGTCTTGGGGACGCCTGCTTCGCAAGGATCCCCAGCGCGCTATCTTCTCCCGCCCATGGTCCTTGCACGCATGCTGCAGTTTGCGAATCCGCCGGCAGCCGGCCGGGCGCTCGATGTTGGCGGCGTAACGGGCTTCTCTGCCGCGATCCTTGCTCAGCTTTGCGCAAAAGTATATGCCTTAGAAGCGTCCGAATCGCTTGGCGAGACAATGAAGCACTGCTTGGAAAGCGTTGGAGTTCATACCGTCAGCGTGCATGCAGGCGCATTGGATGCCGGGCTTGCCAGCGAAAAGCCCTTCGATCTTATCTTGGTGAACGGTGACGTTTCCAAGGAACCGAAGGAGCTTCTCGAACAGCTTGCGGAGGGAGGGCGTCTCGTCGCCATCATCGGCAAAGGCTGGCTCGGCCACGCCTACCTGTACACGAAGAGTTCGGGCGCCATTTCCGGGCGCGCGATTTTTGACGCGGGAGCCGAAACCCTTCCCGGGTTTGAGGCTAAGCCACAGTTTGTTTTTTAGCCCCGTTGCCGCGGTAATAGGGCAACGGTTTTAGAGGCATGTCTTGTCCTGATAGTGAGCGCTGCCGCGGTAATTGGGCAACGCTTTCAGAGGAATGTCTTGTCCTGGTTGTGATCGTGCTTCCGGTTCATCGAATTCGGCGAGTAGGTTTTGCGCGGCGCGTTCTGTCTGTGCGGGCGTGCAGCACATTTGACTTGGACGGAACAACGGAAACATCACATGCTGTTCAGAAAGCCTTCCGGTTTCCGCTTTTCGAACGGAATGCGTAGATGGGCCATCCCGGTTGCGCTTCTGCTTGCCGGCGGCGGCCCGCTCCATGCGGAGACGCTGAAGGAAGCGCTGACTGCAGCCTATCTTTACAACCCGACCTTGAAATCCGCTCAGGCGCAGCTCCGCGCCACCGATAATAATGTTTCAAACGCGAAATCGGGATACAGGCCAACTGTTTCGGCGACGTTTCAGGACGGCTGGGACAATCTGCGCACAAAACTCACCAGTCTCGCTGCTGCGACGGGCTCGCTGCCAGTTTGCCCCGGGACGCTCGTCCCCAGCACCACCGCCACCTGTAGCACTTCATTCGCGCCGCTTCCGATAAGCACCCTTACACAGGCCAGCATCGGAAATGGCATATCCAATCCGCGCATGGCGCAAATAACGGCGACCGAGACGGTGTTTGACGGCTTCCGCACCTACAACAACATCAAAGGTGCCGAGGCCTTGGTCGAGGCTGGCCGGGAGAACGTGCGCAACACCGAAATCAGCCTTCTTCTCAACGCTGTGACCGCTTACATGAACACGGTCCGCGATGCGGCGATTGTGAAGCTGCGCCAAAGCAACGTGAAAGTGCTTGCCGAGCAGCTTCGCGCGACCGAGGACCGCTTCAAGGTGGGCGAGGTGACGCGCACAGACGTGGCACAGGCCCAGTCCGGACTGGCCTCCGCACAAGCGGATTTGAGCATTGCGCAAGGCACACTTTATGGCGATGAAGCCCTTTTTGGACAATATATCGGGCACCCCCCGGTAAATTTGGTTAATCCCGCGCCCCCAACGAAGCTGCTGCCGAAGACGTTGCAGGGAGCTATCGAGATTGCCGACGCGGAAAGCCCTGGGATACTGAGCGCGATCTTCCAGGAGCGCGCCCAGGAGCATCAGGTTAAGGCAGTCAAAGGCCAGCTTCTTCCTACTCTTTCCTTAAATGCGAGCGCTACTTGGGCAAATCAGCCGTTTGGAGCTCCGAGTATCGCTTATGAAACGGAGGACCGTGTCTACGGCCAGCTCACCGTGCCGCTTTACCAGGCCGGTAGCGTATCTGCCCAAATCCGGGCTGCCATCGAGACCTTGTCTGAGTACCGGCAAAACGTCGATGCCCAGCGTGAGCTTGCGCGGGCTAATGTCAGCTCCCAATGGGGATTGATCATAGCGGCCAAAGGTAACATTGCCGCGGGCAAAGCGGCTTTGGAAGCGAGCCGGATTGCACTCGAAGGCGTGCGCGAAGAGGAAAAAGTTGGGCAGCGCACCATTCTCGACGTGCTTTCAGCGGAGCAGACCTATCTGAGCGCTGGGGTCAACCTCGTGTCCTTCCAGCACGACCTCGTAGTGGCATCCTACGGCGTGCTCGCCTATATGGGCCGATTGACAGCATACGATATTTCTCTCGAGGCAGAGCTTTACGATCCCACCCGCTATTACGGCCAAGTCAAGGATGCATGGTATGGCTGGGGTCCTGCAATTGAAGACCGCCAGGATCCGCGCGTCGCTCCCGTCGATAATCCAGGCCGCCTACCCGGGCAGTTGCCTACCGATGGGCCTGCATACACCCAAAAATTGCCGCAGATTCCATAGAATCGGTAGCGCGCGGCAGCGACCGCCGTTAACCTATTGACGCGTGCCGGTGCGGCGAAGCGAGTCGCACTGCGCACAGGATGGTGCAACGGCAATAAGTTGGCGCGCGAAAAAAGGTATGGGGAGCGCTCAACGCTCGAGGTACAATGGAATGAACCGCGCAGACCAGGCTCCCGAGCCCTCCATTGAGGAGCTTCTCGCGTCGATCAGGCTTATCATTACCGACACGGACAAGAAGGGACCGTCGCAGAAGGATGCAATTTTTCCAGGCCTCCCAGCTGCGGACGCGCACTCTTCGGAGACGGCGGCTGCTGCCGACGATGTGTTCGACCTGACCGACGAACTGGTTTTTCCCGAAACGCCGGCCGCTCCGCCTTCGCCCTATTCCGGCGTTGAGCGGCGCACCGCGCCCCAGCGCGAAGAGCCTCCCGAGCCAGCAGCACAAAGCGCGTCCCGCCGGGCGGCCGCGGCGAGCCCCGGCCTCCAGCCCTCGTCCCTCGGACAAACACGCCTGGGAAACGCTTCAGCAGCACAGCCCGAGGCCCCGAAACTTGCCTCCCAGCCACCAGCCCGGCCGATCTGGTCCGGCCGCGAGCTTCGCTCTTCGGCTGCACCTCCTCCGCGGGAGGCAGCCAGGCCGCGGGAGGCAATCGCGTCTGCAAAACCTCAGGCTAGAAATTGGGCCGGAGATATTCAGATGCCGGTTCCGGATCAGGGCCCGGTCTCTCTATTTTCCACCCAGACCGGCAAGGAGCCACAGACCGGGGAAGGTGAGAATTCAGGCGATCGGGCATTTGGCGTCGCTGAAGACCCAGGCCAGAACAGCGGCGCGGAAAGTGCAGCCGTTGCGGTGCTTGCTCAGCGATTGGCCCGCTCGGCTATCGGGGTGCTCGAGGCAAGCGAACTTGAGAGCGCTAACCAGGTCGATTTCGAGCATTTGGACGCGGAGAGCAGGGCCGAAGTTACTGAAAAGTTCGCGGATATCATGGAGCGCGAAAGCGCAGCGCTTGCCGCTCCCATGCAATCCAATTCTCCCGGCAGCGTCCCCGCGCAAGTTCGCAAAGCGGGGCAGCCTGAACCCCCCGTCTCCCACACGCCCGTGCTGGCAAGGGAGACGCGCGCCATCCCGGAGGCCCGCTTGCCCAAACAGGAGAAAAAGGCTGAGGCCGCCGAACCTGAGCGCTATGCCCAGCCCCAGCGGCTGGCACCGCCTGAGAGCCCAATGCAGGTTGAAGCCCGGCCGGCGCCTGCAAATCAGCCCGCATTCCAGCCTCTGGCGCAGGCGCAGTTCGTAGGCCCCGCTCAGGTGCCCCTTTCTGCGCAGACCGGCAGAACGCTTGAAGATGCGGTCCGCGAGATGCTGAGGCCCCTCCTCGTCCAATGGCTGAACGAAAACATGCCGCGCATCCTTGAAAATGCGATTCGCGAGGAGATTGCGGTGCGCGGGCTTCTGCCCACATCAGATGGCTAGGCCGCGTTACAGCCTTAAGCGCACAGCTCTTTTGCAGCGGGCTTGCTTCGGCGGTTGCCGGAGCGGCCCATTTTTCTTAAAGCTAGCACCTGCCCTCAATCGCAGCGAAGACAAATGCTGGAAAAAACTTACAATTACGCCGATATCGAACCGCGAATCTTCGAAAAGTGGGAGAAGGCGGAAGCCTTCCGCGCGGGGGCTGCGCTCAAGAAAAATCCAAAGGCAAAGCCGTTTTCCATCGTGATCCCGCCGCCGAACGTGACGGGATCGCTGCATATGGGGCACGCGCTCAACAACACGTTGCAGGACATCCTGGCCCGTTTCGAGCGGATGCGCGGACGCGACGTGCTCTGGCAACCGGGGACGGATCACGCCGGCATCGCGACCCAGAGCCTTGTCGAGCGGCAGCTTATGGAGCGGCAGGAGCCTGGGCGCCGCGAGCTTGGGCGCGTAGAGTTCTTGAAGCGCGTCTGGGCCTGGAAGGAACAATCCGGCGGGACGATTATCAACCAGCTCAAGCGCTTGGGTGCGTCCTGCGATTGGAGCCGCGAGCGCTTCACCATGGACGAAGGGCTGTCGCGCGCGGTCATCAAGGTGTTCGTGGAGCTATACCGCGCGGACCTCATCTATAAGGACAAGCGCCTCGTCAATTGGGACCCGAAGCTGCAAACCGCGATCTCCGACCTTGAAGTTATCTCGGTCGAGAAGCGAGGCACTTTCACATGGTCAGAAAAGACGAAAGAGGAAAAGCCGTTCGATGCGGCGGCTTTCGGAAAGATTATTGATCGTGATCCCGACGGCCATCTCTATTATTTCAAATATCCGCTCACCGCGAAGGTGAAGGGTTATAAGGTGGACCACATCGTCGTCGCGACAACGCGGCCGGAGACGATGCTTGGCGACACGGCTGTTGCGGTGCATCCAAGCGACAAGCGCTATGCCGCGCTCGTGAAGGCAGGCGTTAGGGTTCGACTGCCTCTCGTCGACCGGGAGATCCCGATCATTGCCGACGACTACGCCGATCCCGAGCAAGGCACCGGCGCGGTGAAAATCACCCCTGCACACGACTTCAACGACTTCGAGGTCGGCCGCCGGCATAATCTTGACGCCGGTCAATATCCTGACGGACACCGGCAAGCTCGTCATCGAACGACAATGGTGACCCGAAGCTTATCGTGGCTTGGAAAAGCTTCGATTTCTAGCACGCAATTTGACAAGCTGATCGTCTGAGGCCGCAATCATCGTCAGCGCTTGGCCTTGTCGAGAAGATCGAGCCGAACACGATGAAGGTTCCGTATGGCGACCGCTCGAACGTGGTCATCGAGCCTTATCTGACCGACCAGTGGTATGTGGACGCGAAGACGCTGGCGCAGCCCGCGCTGGAAGCGGTGCGAGAGGGCAAGACGGACCTTCATCCCCGAGAATTGGCGAAACGTTTATTTCGAGTGGCTCGAAAACATCCAGCCTTGGTGCATCTCCCGCCAGCTTTGGTGGGGACATCGAATACCAGTTTGGTATGGCCCCTTGAGAACATGAGGATGGCCACGCCGACAAAACATTCCATCATCTTGAAGCAATTTGTCTCCGGCAACCGAACAAACAGCGTATTCAAAGCAGTTTGCATGCGAAAGCGATGAGGCTTTTCTTGTTGCGGCGACCAAATATTGCGGTAAAGAACGCACACATTGCAGAAAACGAATTCGATGCTGCTATAGATCAGGCGGACCACGATCAAGTTGCGGTTTGGCGCGACGAAGACGTGCTCGACACCTGGTTCTCGTCCGCGCTGTGGCCGTTCTCTACCATGGGCTGGCCGGACAAGACGCCGGAACTGAAGCGCTATTACCCGACCTCGGTGCTCGTCACAGGCTTCGACATCATCTTCTTCTGGGTTGCGCGGATGATGATGATGGGGCTGCACTTCATGAAGGAGGTGCCCTTCCGCGACGTCTACATCCACGCGCTCGTTCGCGACGAGAAGGGCGCCAAGATGTCGAAGTCGAAGGGCAATGTGGTCGATCCGCTCTCGGTCATGGACGAATATGGCGCGGACGCACTCCGCTTCACTATGGCGGCGATGGCAGCGCAAGGGCGCGATATCAAGCTTTCGCTACAGCGGATCGAAGGTTACCGTAACTTCGCGACCAAGCTTTGGAACGCGGCACGCTTTTGCGAGATGAACGGCTGCGTCCGTCAGCGCGGATTCGATCCCGCGAAAGCGAAAACCACGCTCAACAAATGGATCTTCGCCGAAGCCAATGCCGCCGCTGCGGCGGTTACGGAAGCGATCGAAGGCTACCGGTTCAACGATGCGGCGGCTGTAGTCTACCGGTTCGTCTGGAACAGGTTCTGCGATTGGTACGTGGAATTCGCCAAGCCCGTTTTCATGGGCTCCGACGAGGCTGCAAAGGCTGAAACGCAGGCGATGGCGGCCTGGGCGCTGGACGAGATCCTGAAGCTGCTTCACCCTTTCATGCCGTTCGTTACCGAGGAGCTTTGGGCAGTGCTGGGGGAAGCGGGGCCGGAACGCGAAACGCTTCTGTGCCTTACCGCTTGGCCTAAGCCCGCTAAAAAGGCCGATCGCAAGGCTATGGACGAAGTGAACTGGGTCATCGATCTGATAAGCGAGATCCGCTCGCTGCGTTCGGAAATGAATGTCCCGGCAGCGTCCACGCTTCCGTTGACGATCACGGGCGCCAGCAAAGAAGGCAGGGCACGCGCAAAGCGCTATGAGAGTTTCCTGAAGCGCATGGCGCGCCTCAGCGGCATTGTGGTCGCTGATGCGCCGCCGCAGGGATCCGCGCAATTCGTACTGGGCGAGGCGACCATGGCGCTGGCCCTTGCGAATGTGATCGATCTGGTGGCGGAGCGTGAGCGTCTCGCCAAGGAGATCGGCAAACTAGAACAGGAAATTCAGAAGATCGACGCGCGCTTCTCGAACGAGCAGTTCATGGCGAAAGCCCCGGAAGAGGTCGTGGAGGAAAACCGCGAGCGCCGCGCTGAGGCAGAAGCAACCGCGAGCAGGTTGAAAGCAGCGCTGGAGCGCCTGGCTGCCGTGGCGGCATAAGGCCCGCTCACACAGCCCTCTCCCATCCGCACGCCCACCGGATCTAAACGGACTATCCCGGCAAGTCGGGCTCGTTTGGAAGAGGGATTCCGGCGCCCCCATTCCCCGGCGAAAGACAGAGTGATGCCTGATACGCTTGATCGCTTCGCCATCCGCTAGCGTCATCCCGGAAACGCCAAAGGCGTTATCCGGGATCGTCACGAACTCAGGCCGGCGTTTTTTACGATCCCGGATAAACGCAAGAGCGTTTTCCGGGATGACGCTCCGGAAGCATTCAGCCGGATTTGGTATAAGAAGAGTACTCCGAAATCCCTTTTAGCTGATTTGCGGACGCAAGTTTGCAACCTATAATCAACCCAGGCTGTAAACACACGTTGACCGAGCGTGGCGGGAGTGCCACAAGCTTCGGCAAATTTCCAGTTTGGGCGTCTTCTCAGGGGCACCACGCTTGCCTTTTGCGTCCTGGCCCTTTGTTATCCGGCACGCAACAAACGGGGTAAGGACATGACACCGTTCATTTCAGGACAAATCCCGGGTTCGCTCTAACAGTGATGGGCAATCCCCGCATGGATTACGAGACGCTGCAAGCGCTCATTGAGGTTTATAAGGCTCGAGCCAGCACCGATCTCCTTTCGATCATCATGGATGAGGCTGAAGGGCCGCAGGGCCGTAACGCTGTGCTTGAGCTGTTGCGCTCGCTTTCACCCGGAACCCTTTCAGACGATAGCTTTGCGCCCGTTCGCCGCCAGGCCTGCCAGTTTTGCCTCAACGCGGGGGATTTCGAGCTGGCCGAGCGCTTGGCCAGGGGCTCCGAGCAACCTGAGGACCGGGCGATGCGCGCCCGCGCGCTGCACGGCCTCGGCCGCGACCAGGATGCCGTGGCACTTTACCGTCTGGCTATTGCGCAAGACCCAGCCATGCGCAACCGTGAATTGGAGCGCTTTCTCGGCATCCGGCCGGGGGCTAATTCCTCCTCCCCGCCCGCCAAAATCATCTCGCTCACTAATTACTCGGCGCGCCGGGAGAACAAGATCGAGTTCGAGCGCCGCGAATCCGCCACCGATCCTCTGCTCGAGGATCTGGACGACGCCGCCGTCACCTTCGCCGATGTCGCGGGCCTGGACGACGTCAAGCACGAGATTCGCCGCCGCATCGTGCTTCCCTACCTGAAGCCGAGCCTTTTCGAGCGTTATCGCCAGAAACCCGGCGGCAGTCTCTTGCTGTACGGACCGCCGGGCTGCGGCAAAACGCTGATCGCAAAGGCCGCGGCGGGCGAAAGCGATGCGCGTTTTCTATCCATCAATCCGGAGGATATCCTCGATAAATATGCAGGCGACGCCGAAAAGCGGTTGCACGTCTTTTTCGACGAAGCCAGGGCGGAACCCCCTGCGATCTTGTTTTTCGACGATTTCGACGTCCTGGCCTTCCAGCGGGTGGCTGCAAAGGGCGAGGTGGCCCCAGCTTTGATTTCTGCATTGGCTTCGGAGTTGGACGGCACAGTGCGCAACAATAGCGGCGTTCTTGTTATTGCCACTACAAACGCACCCTGGGTGATCGATCCGGCTCTATTCCGGGCGGGGCGCTTCCAGCGAACCATCTTCGTTGCCCCGCCCTCTATCGAGGCGAGAAAAAAAATTCTGCAAAGCTCGGCCTCGGGTGTTCCCGGATGTGAGAAGCTCGCGGTGGATCGCATTGCAAAGAAAACCATAGGCTATTCCGGCGCCGATTTGCGTGCGCTTGCAGACTGGGTCAATAATGCGGCTGCCGCTAGGGCGCTTGCCGGCGGATCCGACGTTCCGGTCACAACGGCGCTGTTCGAGGAGGGTTTGAAGGCCTTCGGGCCTTCCGCTCTCAGTTGGCTGCGGCTCGCAAAGGTCAGGCTGAAGCTTCTGCAACAGGATGGTGCCCTCGCGCAGTTGTTTGGGCCAGTGTATCGCGCCTGACACAACGTCTTCAGGCGGCGCATCTTTGCTTGCAATATCAATGTCTTATACCAGGGCTACCTAGTTGGGTTTGCTATGATGGCCGCGCCTTGGGAAGCAGTGCCGGAACAGTTTCACCGCTACTGTTGCCTCAGGGCCACGGACTGAGGCATTCTTGCCAAGTTTAGGCCATAAACCCCGAACAGAGTGCTGAAATCGGAGCCGCAAGGAATCCGGTGTATCTTTAGAAGCGGCTTATGCCAATGAAGTTGCCGTTGGTTCTGTGTTTCCGGCGCTTCTCTCCAGAAAAAAAATCGTATGGAAACTGCAACCGGGAACATTCCGCGGAAGGTATTGTTTTGGTCGCCGGGTGGCGTTGGGCAACTGTTGGCTGATGGGCATATTCAGATGGGCACAGTCGGGGCACTTCAAAAAACTTATGCGCATAAAGCGCACTCTGAAGACCGCAAGGGTCTTGGCAGGATAAAGGTTCCACTCAACCTCCAGCTGCCTCAAAGCGAACGCATTCGCCGCGATGTTGCCTGGACTTTGCCTAAAAATAACTACACGGCAGGTACAACTTTAAGGCTTGGGCAGGAGACCGGGCCCGCTGGTCCCAGCGCGGTCACCGGAACGGCAGCAGGCGTAAGAGTTGTGGGCGATGCCGATGTCTAGAGCTTTCAGGGCCATTAAGGTTACCGCAGTCCCGTTTCTGTTTGCAGCAGCGGCGCTTGGGCTTGCCGCTGTCCATACCACGCTTCAGCGTCAGGCCACGCATACAGGATTATCTTCCGGCAAGCTCGTTGTCATTAAGCTTCAGGACCTGGCCCCGGCTGCGAAGAAGGGCGATATCCCGGCTGAAGTTGAGATGGCGCGGCGCCTCGCTCTCGGCGAGGGCGTGAAGAAGGACGAAGCGCAGGCTGCGCTCTATTTCCAGGCGGTCATCAATCAGCTCGGTGAAATCGGCGCGCACGACAAGCAAGCACCCTTGGCCGCCACGGCGTTCCGCTTTTTGGCGCAATTTCACCGGCGCGGCGTCCCGGGGGCCAACATTGCCGCCAATCCGGGTTATGCATTCGACCTGTTGCACCACGCCGCGAGCTATTTCGGGGACCCGGTAGCTCAGTTCGAGCTTGCCAAACTTCTTATAAATGGCGATGGCGTTACGAAGAACGCCCGCGTTGGAGCGCAGTGGCTTTTGAGGGCTACCCGGAAGGGTTACGCGCCCGCTCAGGCTCTGCTCGGTGAGATGCTTTGGCACGGGGACGGCGTGAAGCGCGTCCCGGGTGAAGGATTGGGCTTGCTCGCGATTGCCCGCCTTAACGCTTCGCCGGCCGACAGGGTCTGGGTGAGCAAGATGTACGAGACGGCGCGCGCAGAGGCGTTACCGATCGAAATACTGGAAGCGAATGCATTCATCGTTCAAGAGTCCGGCGCTTCGCCCTTCGGAGGATCGGCAGGTGGTCTTATCGACGGCGACGCCCATAACGGAGCTGAAGCGGCCGTTCCTCGGGCTACTTTGGGAAGCAACCAAAGTTCGGTAACCCAAGGTAACCCGCGGGCGATTTCGGGGCTGAGGGCAAACCGGATGTACTTTGGCCTGGATGGCTCCGGCCGCGAGCTGAGCGTCACGAAGAGCAACTCGAAGTCGGCCGGAATTATTCAGATGTACCGCCCTTTAGAGCTGGCAGACGGGAACGATAATGCTGTGCCGGTCCGGCTTGCAGGCGTCACGAAGTAAATTCCAAGCGCCAATTGCTGACCAGTCCCGGTGCCGTTCCCGAGCGGTGCGGGAATGTTCCATTGTTTGCTCGGTTTGTCATGCCCGCACTTGATGCACGGCTGTCCAGAACAAAAACAACGCTTTCCACGTGTTAGTGGATGGCCGCCCGGCCATGACGGTTTTGGTTCGCATTGACGCTTGCGGTCTTAAGCCCAAAGCTTTCTCATGATTGCGGCGGCGGCCGAGTTGGCCGTTTTCGAGGCGTCGATCTTTATCCAATCCTGTGGAGGCTCCACGGTTCTCATCTGCGCCTCGGCAATCGCAGTATCCGCATCGGAGGCATCGGCGGCGCGCGCTCCAAGGCGCTCGCGAACGATGGATGGGTCCACTTCGAGCCAGAACCCCCAAAAAGCAGCGTTCGTCCGGTGCGCAAGCTCGCAAAGCGAAGCCCGCCTGGCCTCTTCGGGGAAGACGGCGTCCACGATCACCGAATGCCCGGCATTGAGCGCGACCTCGGCCTTTTTGAATACGCGCCGGTAAACCTCGTCGCGCGCCTCGGCGGAGTAAGCTTCCGGCGAAAGCGGCTGATCCAGGGAAACCCCCTGCATCACTTTGCGCTCCACATCGGTCCTGAGATGAAGAGCCCCCGGCGCCGCGCCGATCAACGGGGCGGCCTCCCGCGCAATTGAGGTTTTGCCGGTTCCCGAGACACCGCCGATCGCAACCAGGGTAGGCCAGCCAGGGGTAAGCAGGTTTCCGGCCAGGGAAGCGTAACTCTTGATCTCCCTCAAGGGCTCCTCGCCGGCGGCTTCATCCTGAAACGCAAGGGCATGCAGGCCGGTCATGGCGCGGATCGCCGCCCGCAGCGATAAAAAAAGCGGAAGGAGCGCAAGCCCCTCCAGCTCGCTGATGGCCGAGCGCTGAAAATAGTGGTTCAGGATCAAATTGGCCTCGTGCCGCAGGCCGCGGTGCCAGAGATCCATCAAAAGAAACGCCAAGTCGTACAAGACATCGACCGTAGCGAGCCGCTCGTCGAACTCGATGGCATCGAACAGCCTCGGCCTGCCTTCCCACAATACAATGTTCTTGAGGTGCAGATCGCCGTGGCAGCGCCGCACGAATCCCTCCCGCTCACGGATACCGATCAAGGGCAGGCGCAGCCCTAGCTCGTGCCTAAGGCGCTTCACATAGTCTTCGAAGCGCAGGTGCCGGGCTTGCGCGCCCGGACCGCACAGGGTGCTCTCGATATCGCCTGCGACCTCCTCAAGATTACCGCCAAAGCCGGCATCGCGAACGCGCGGAGCCTGCCGGTGAAAATGTTCGATCGTCCGGGCGAGATTGGCCACATAGCCGAGTTGGAGCTCGCCCTTGGAAGCCATAGCGTCGAGGAGCGCGTCCTGGCCGAAGCGGCGCATGACGAGCACCCAATCCACAATTTCGCCCGCGCCGCCAAGCTCGAAGCCGGCGGCGTGTTTAGAGCGGGTCACCGGCAAGACCGAAAGATAAAGTTCAGGCGTGGCGCGCGCATTGACCTCAAGCTCGCGGTGAATAGCGGCCCGGCGGCTTTCGAGCGTGGAGAAATCCAAGTAGGGCAGCTTGACCGCCCGCTTGAGCTTATAGGCCCGTTCCCCGGCGAGAAACACAATGGCGGCGTGCGTTCCGATGCGGCTCACGCTTTCCACGGTGCCCGGATAGGCCTCCGGGCTGGACAGGAACTCAATCACGGCAACTTGCGAACCATCCTGAGCCGCGCTGCCGCCGCTTGGAGCAAGCCCTGGCGCATTTTCCATACGCAAAGATCTCCGTTGAAGGCCGGACCGATCATAGCGGCGCTTGCGGTCCTGGCACAACGCAAAAACGGGTGAGGCGGGGAAAACTGCGCTGCCGCCGTCATCCGGAACGGCGCTTGCGTCCCCTTGTGTCATCCCGGAAGCCGCTAGCGGCTATCCGGGATCTTAAAGGGCGCTGGCGTTTGTAAAGATCCCGTGTCAGCGCAGCAGCATTTCATGCTGCAGCGCGCACGGGATGACGCCAACCGATAGCAGAGCGTTCCGGGATGACGGGTTCCAAAACAGCAAAAAGGCCCCGGAAGGGCCTTCGGATTGCTGGGTTGTTTCACGCTGGGCGGGTCGCAGAAGACAGAGGGTACGCATTGTTATGAAGGCTTGTGCTGCGTACGCGTCTCTGTCCTCTTCGGCCTAGCGATAGGCCCCCGGCAAAAAGGGAAGTCTCATGTGCCTACTTCAGAGGGGCTGGGTACGCCGGGCTCCAGAAGTAGTTGACGCCGAGCTTCACAGTGTCGATCTGGAGGTCGGCGTGGTGGTCGAAGTTGTTGTTCACGCCCCAGCTTTGTTGCGAGATCCAGTCGTTGCAGCAATTGTTGTTGAAGTTGCTGAAGTCGAAGTGCAGATACTCCACCTTGATCGACCAGAGGGGGCTGACCTTCCATTCCAGACCGCCGCCAATGGTGTAGCCGTCAATCGTGTTGTTGCTGCTGTGCTTGAAGTCGCACCACCCGACGGTGCCACACATGACGCCGCTCTTGTCCATGATAGACTCGTCCATGCTGAGGTCAGCATTCAGGAACGCGAAGCCGCCCTTCACATAGAGCATCGCCGGGCCCCAGGTGTAGCCGAGCCTGCCGGTTACGTCGCCGTAGAAGCCGCCTTGGTTATCTTCGCTAAAATTCATGGGGGTGGAGTGAGTGTGTCCCCAACCGTCGGTCCACAACGTGTTGCCGTTGCCGTTGCCGTTGCCGTTCAGCGCCATGCCACCCAGATCGACTTCGAGGCCCCAAACGAAAGCGCCATAAGTCTGGAAGTTGTAGCCGAACTGTACGCCTCCGAAGGCATCCCCGCTGCTTTCCCGCCTCTCGTTAATGGCAGCGGAGCTGTAGGTCCAGGCGGTCCCTGCGGTATAGGTACCGTTCTTGCCGCAGCTATCTCCGCCCGACCAAATGCCCCAGCCCATGCAGTCGTCGTTAAACAGGTTGTTTTGATTGCCGACGGATTCCCAGGCTGCGCCGATGTGGCCACCGAGATAGAACCCAGTCCAGGTCGGTGGTGGAACGTAGACTGGAGCTTCCTTCATTCCGCCTGAGTACATGTCGGCCGCGTTTGCTGCCGATGCCACGGCGAGCGCACCAAGAGCGGCTGCGCCCGTCCGTAGATATTTATTGAGAGTCATAGTCTCCCCTCTTCCCGCTTAGGTTGTCAAATTGCAATGTTACGCCGGACTAGCTATGGTGATTACACGGGGGGTGACTAAACTCAAGATCGTATTTTCCTACATCACACGTTTTAGTAGTGCAACCTGCCAAGAGTGCTAGTTGAACGTGTTTAAAATCAGTGTGTTATAACCGCTTTTGCTTTGCCCGCTGTTGAAACTATGCAACAGAGTTGCCGGCAGCACTTGATAAAATTGATACTAACAAGCTCGGCTGAAAGCGGAGACTTGGGCGTTACTCGAAGAGATTCGCTGTATTGGCGTCCCGGTGTGACTCTAATAAGCGCCCCGCTCCATCGCTGAGTCTGTACCAGCGCCATCGGCGCGCAGGTGTGAATGATAACCGGATGCGGTTGATCGCTTCCAAAGACCCCCTCACTCTGTCTCTCTCCCCGAGGGGAGAGAGGACGCTGCCGCAATCGTCGCAGACTCCCTCTCCCCGTGGGGAGAGGGTTGGGGTGAGGGGGTCTAAGTGAAGCGGTTCAGCCGGACCCGGTATGACGCTGTGCGCCATTGGGTCATAACGCATCTAACTGCAAATTGCGGCGGAAGGGTCTGACATGTATCATGCCGTTCCCATAGCTGAAAAGCGCCGGCAATAAGGAGAGTGAGATGCAGCGAATGGCCGTGGTCTATCGCGTGCGGAGCGAAGCGGGTGCCGTCGAGGCACGTGCGCAAGCGATCGCGGTCGAGCAGAGCGTAGAGATGCCGCTTGACGCGATTTCGAGCGAGGCGGTGCTGCGCGACATTGCGGGCGAGGTTCAGGCCATCCGGGAGGTCGAAGCCGGGCTGTTCGAGGTGCGCATCGGGCTCGCCACCGCCACCATGGGCGCCGACGCCGGGCAGGTCCTCAACATGCTGTTCGGTAACACGAGCTTGCAAGAGGACGTGACGCTCTATGACGCCGAAATCCCCGATGACTGGGGCGCGCAATTCGGCGGACCGAACGTGGGCATCGCCGGCTTGCAAAAGAAATGCGGGGCCGGGGCGCGTGCGCTAACTTGCGCGGCGCTCAAGCCGCAGGGCCTCCCGCCATCGGGGTTGGCGGATCTGGCGGGCCGTCTCGCGGCCGGCGGCATCGATTTCATCAAGGACGATCACGGGCTTGCCGATCAGTCTTATAGCCGTTTCGCGGATCGCGTCCGGGCCTGCGCAGACGCAGTGTGTCACGCAAGCGACGACACGGGCCTCTTGACCTGTTACGTGCCGAGTATCTCAGGCGACCTCAACTTGGCTGCCGCGCAGATCGGGCTGGCGGTGGAAGAGGGCATCGAAGCCGTGATGGTTGCACCGATGATTATGGGGCTTTCGAACTTCAACCGGCTTGTGCGCGATTTTCCGGGCATCGCTTTCTTCGCGCATCCAGCCATGGCAGGAGCATCCCGGATCGCGCCGCCGCTGCTCCTTGGCAAGCTGTTCCGCCTGTTCGGCGCGGACGTAACGATCTTTCCGAACCATGGCGGGCGCTTCAGCTATTCGCCCGAAACCTCCAAAGCCATCGCGGATGAGGCGCGCCGCCCCCTGGAGGGGCTCAAGCGCTCAATGCCCTGCCCTGCCGGCGGCATGACGCTCGACCGCGTACCCGAGCTTCTGGACTTCTACGGGCCGGATACCATGTTGCTCATCGGCGGCAGCCTGCTTGCGGCGGGCAAGAGGCTCACGGCCGAAGCCGTGGCGCTGCAAGCGCGCGTTTCCCGCTATTTCGAAGGAACCGCCAATGGGTGAAGGGCCGCATATCCGAAGGGCCGTGGATAGCTGTAGCTGGGAAGGCGTCGAGCTGCTCGCCTATAAGGAAGAGGGCAGCGCGCCTTTCAGAGCGATTACGCGGCAGGTACTGTTTGACCGGCCAGAGCTTGGCTGCGAGCTGCGCTATTTCGAGATGAAGCCGGGCGGGCATTCGACCCTTGAGAGGCACGAACACGCCCACGCCGTGATGATATTCCGCGGGCGGGGCACTTGCCTTGTTGGCGGCGAAGTGCGCGAGGTGGCCGCTCCCGATCTCGTCTTCATACCCCCCATGACTTGGCACCAGTTCCGCGCCGCGGAAGAGCCCTTCGGCTTTCTTTGCATGGTGAACGCCGAGCGCGACAAGCCGCAGCTTCCATCCGGGAAGGAATTGCAGGAGCTGAAAAAAGACCCCGCCATCGCTGCCTTCCTCGATGCGTGATACCTGATCCGCTTGATCGCTTCGCCATCGGCTGGCGTCATCCCGGAAACGCCAAAAGGCGTTATCCGGGATCGTTACGAACTTAGGCCGGCCGATTTTACGATCCCGGATAAACGCGCCTGCGTTTTCCGGGATGACGTCCGGGAAGCATTCAGCAGGAGCGTATGATTATCGCGAACGAACTTGCTTATGGTCCCGGCATGAATGACGATCGCGCATTCTTCAACCTGCTCGATGAACTGGGCATTCCATCTCAAACGGTTGAGCATGAAGCGGTGCTCACGGCCGAAGGCCTCGCGCGCCGCGACATCTCGCAATGGGAATTTCCTGTCAAAAACATCCTGGTCGAGGACAAAGACAAGCGGCTCTATCTCATCACGATGCACCTGCTCACGCCCCCGCTCGACCTTAAAGAACTTTCCAAGCGCATCGGCGCGGCGGGCCGCTTCTCATTTGCCTCGCCGCAAACTCTGGCGGCAACGCTTCAGGTGCTGCCTGGGAGTGTGACTCCGTTTGCCACTTTCAACGACCGGGAGCGCAAGGTGCGGGTTGTTCTCGACGAGCGGCTGCGAATGGCCGGCACCCTCAGCGCCCATCCGCTCGTCAACACGGCGACGACCACCATTGCGACGGCCGATCTGTTCAAGCTCTTGGATCATTCCGGCCACCGCCCGCTTTGGTGTGCACTTCCAATCAAGGCCGCCACGTGAGGACATTGCGGGTTACCTACTTCGCTCGCGCCCGGCTAACGAATCTCCCCTCACCCTGTCCCTCTCCCCATGGGAGAGGGAACGCTGCTGCGCGCTCGCGGCGTCATTCAGGCGTCCCTTCTCCCATGGGGAGAAGGACAGGATGAGGGGCGGCAGCTCGGTGTGGCGCGCGACGGGGTCAAAACCTTCCACGCCCCCCAACAGACTGGTAAGCAGCGCCGGCATCGCTTATAACAACGGCGGAATAAACATGAAGCGCGTGAAACCCGCGCCTGAAGGAGCTGGACTTTGACACCGTCAACGCATTGGACGCCGGATAGCTGGAGGCAAACACCCACCGAGCAGATACCGGCCTATCCCGATGCAGCGGCTTTGAGCGCCGTCGAGAAGGAGCTGGCAAGCTTCCCGCCGCTGGTTTTTGCAGGGGAGGCCCGCGCGCTCAAGAAAGGCCTTGCCGAGGTTGCGGCGGGCCGCGCCTTCATGCTGCAGGGCGGCGACTGTGCGGAGACCTTCTCCGAGCATGGCGCCGATCCGATCCGCGATTTCTTCCGCGTATTCCTGCAGATGGCAGTGGTGCTGACTTACGCAGCGAGCCGGCCCGTGGTCAAGATCGGCCGGATCGCGGGCCAGTTCGCCAAGCCTCGCTCCTCGGACACCGAGACCCAGGGCGGCGTTGAGCTGCCGAGCTATCGCGGCGACATCATCAATGATATTGCCTTCACGCCCAAGGCCCGAATGCCCGATCCGCAACGGATGCTCAAGGCATACCGGCAGTCGGCGGCGACGCTCAACTTACTGCGCGCTTTCGCGCAAGGTGGCTATGCGGACCTGGAGCGGGTGCATCAGTGGACGCTGGGCTTCGTCGCCGATAGCCCCGCCGGCCACCGCTATGGGGAACTCGCCAACCGCATCTCTGAGACGCTGAACTTCATGCGCGCGTGCGGCATCACCTCGGAGAACTCCGAGCGGCTCAGGACAACCGATTTTTACACCAGCCACGAAGCGCTGCTGCTCCCTTTTGAGGAGGCGTTCGCGCGCATCGATTCGACGAGCGGCAATTGGTATGCGACCTCCGGCCACTTCTTGTGGATCGGCGACCGGACGCGCCAGCCGGATCATGCCCACGTAGAGTTCCTGCGGGGCATCAAGAACCCCATCGGCGTAAAGTGCGGGCCAAGCCTCGATCCCGAGGAGCTCATCAAGCTTGCCGATATCCTCAACCCGGCGAACGAGCCCGGCCGGGCTCACGTTGATCGTGCGCTATGGCGCGGATAAGGTTGAGCGTTATCTGCCCGCTCTCATCCGCGCCATGAAGCGCGAAGGCAAATCGGTGATCTGGTCGTGCGATCCCATGCATGGCAACACGATCAAGGCTGCGAGCGGGTACAAGACCAGGCCCTTCAACGGCATCATGCGCGAGGTCGAACACTTCTTCGACGTGTGCCAGGCCGAGGGCGCCTATCCCGGCGGCATCCATGTCGAGATGACGGGCAAGAACGTGACGGAATGCACGGGCGGCGCGCAGTCGATCTCTGATGCGGACCTTTCGAACCGCTACCACACCTATTGCGATCCGCGCCTCAACGCCGATCAGGCGCTGGAGCTGGCCTTCCTCGTGGCGGAGCGGCTGCGGCGCGACCGGGTGGTCGAACCCGTGGCGGCGGCGGGCATTTAGGCGGCCGGACTATACTGGCGGCGAGGAGGATATCTGGTTCGCCGCGAGCCGGGACAGAACCGGTCCGATCAGAAGAACGGACATGAAGCGGGAGAGCTGCATTGCCATCACGAAGCCGAGATCAACCTTGGCCGAGGCGCCGATGATGAGCGCAGAGTCGATCCCGCCGGGGCTGGTGGCGAGATAGGCCGTCAACGCGTCGATGCCGAGGATTTCGACAAGAACGGCGCCAAGCCCGGCGCAAAACAGCATGATCGCAAGGATCGATAGGACGATCTTCGGCAATACGTGAAGCGCGTAAAGCAGAATTCCCCGGTTGAAGCGCAAACCGATCGTCCACCCGATCACAAAAAAGCTTGCCGCCAAGAGCCATCGGGGTAGCACGATTTCAACAAAGCCGTTTGCTTGCAGCACGATGCCGATGAACATCGGAACCATGACTGTGCCCGCCGGGATACGGGATATCGGGCCAAGCGCGACGCCCGCCGCGGCGAGTGCCAGCGTTCCGGCAAGCGGCAACCAATCGATGGGCGCGAACCAGAGGGACGGCGCAATGGGCGCCGCGCCTGGCGCGTGAACCCAAAAATGGGCGATCATCGATGCAAGCAAGGCAACCATCACGACGCGAAGATATTGCATGAAGGCCACGAGCCGCGCGTCCGCGCCATAGGCATCGGCCATGACCATCATCGCCGAAGCCGCCCCCGGCAGCAGCCCCCAAATCGCAGTTGTCTCCGGAAGGATACGCAGCTTGCTGATGATCCAGCCCAGCAAACAACTCGCGACAATAACCGACAGGCCGACACCCAAGAACAGGGGCCATTGCTTTACGAAGGAGTGGATAATTTCGGGCTTCAGGATGCGCGCAATCATGCAGCCAAGGATCGCCTGAGCGATATTGAAGGGAAGCGCCGGGACGCGAAGCTCCGCGCCGGCGTTCTCCATCAGGATGCCCGCGACCATCGGGCCGAGCATCAAGGCTGCGGGCACCCGCGCCCATGTCAGCAGCGCTGCCAAAAGCCCCGACAAAACGAGCAAGAGCACCCATCGGGCAGAAGGCCGAAGTCTCGATAAGGGAGCGGATGGATCGCTCACAAGCGCCCCGGCGCATTGCCGCCGTGCAAGGGCCCGAACGTCCGCGCCAGCATGAGGCCCATGAGCAGAACGCCGAAGCCCGAAGCAGCGGCATCGGCCGTAGACCTGAAATCGAAGCTTTCCACACGGAAAATAAGCACGTAGCCAACCACCAGATTCACAAAGCCCCAAAGCACGTTGACCGTTGAAGACGAGAGCCCTTTGCCGGGCGGTTTCGCAAATGGACTTTGGAAGGGATGCCCCGTAACGCCGCTCACGAAATGCGGAACCGCGTTGGTAAGAAAAGCGCCGCCGAAGAAGTAGGAGGCATAATCGATCCATTCCATCGTCAGACGCCCCTGATTTGAAGAAGTCCGATGATCTCCGAGGCCGTGCCAGTTTCGCCCAGTCTCGGAAAAATTCGCGCGATGCTGTTCATGTGGGCGTCGGGGTTCATATCGGTCATGGCGTCGATGGCAAGCGTGACGTTGAAGCCCAACTCATGCGCCTGGCGTGACGTGGATTCAACGCCAATGCTGGTGGCGACGCCGGCGATGACAACCTGCGTAACTCCGAGCGTTTCTGAGGTACGCTTCGAGGTCCGTGCCCGTAAATGCGCCCCAGGTCCGCTTCGTCACCGTGTGGTCTTTCGGCTGCCGGTTCAGCTCAGGCATAAGCTCGGTCCAATCGGCTGGAAGCTCGCCAAGGTTGCGCGCCTGCTCGGCCCGGCCTGGCGCGCCTCCGGCGACATTGACGAGGACCACAGGCAAACGAAAGCGGCGAAAGGCGTCCGCGAGCGCGCTGGCGTGCTTCACCACCTCGCCCATCGGATGGGCGGTGGAACGCCCCGCGATACCTTTTTGCAGATCGATGACGACGAGGGCGGTCCTTCGGGTCAAGCGTGGTTACAGTCATTGCCCCTCCTTTTTTAGCGTAACGAATTGGCGAGGCCCCAACGTAATACTGGAGAACCGCGCCGTGGGCGGCCGGAAACATGGCTATCACGATTTTGAAACCCTGAGCCAAGCAGAACTCCAGGCTCTGTCATTTGCCAGTGACATCCATCCTTAATACTTTTCAAGAAAAGAAAGGGATCACACAAATGAAGGCGTCCTCGATCAGCGACTTCCCGGCGGACGAGGTGCCGTTTTTTGCGCGGCTGCCCCAGGAGCGGCGCGAGGCTTTGGAGCAGCATATAAGCATTTGCTGCTTCGCCGCGGGCGAGCGCGTGGCCGAGGAGGGCGATTTCAATCCGGGGCGCCTTTATGTCGTGCTCGAAGGCGAGGCAGCGCTTTGCAATCGCGGCAAAAGCCTTTTAACGCAAACGATGGCCGAGTACGAGACCGGCTCGCGGCTCAAGCACGAGGTCATCGGCGGGGTTTCCTTCCTGGACGGCGAGCCCTTTTCTAGCAGTGTGCTGGCAAAAACGCCGCTGACGCTTGCGGTGCTGGACTTTTCCGCCGCCGAACTTTCACCCGCGTCGCGCAAGCTCAAGGCGTCGGTTGTCGCCGAGCTCAGGCGGGAACTTGCGAGCGAACTGCGCCAGACGGTTGTGAACCGTGTGGAGAGCCTGCAAAACGAGGCGGAATTCGCCCGCTACAAGAATGCGGTCGGCCGCATCGTCGTGACGACGCTGTCGATGCTGTCCTTCTACACGCTGCTTTTGAGCGTCCTGCCGAGTTTTATGGTAGCGCTCACGGTGAATTTCGCACTCTCTCCGTTCATCATCGCCATGTTCGCAGCCGTGATGGGGCCGGTGATTTGGTACAGCGGTTTCCCGCACTCCTTTTTCGGCCTCCAGACCGCAAATTGGAAGAGCGCGCTTGCATTTTCGGTGCTGGCATCTCTTGTCTTCATTGCGGCGGGCGCGGGGCTGAAGCTGCTCCTGATCCACACCACTGAAACCTTCTCGTCGCTTTCGCTGTTCGGCGTCGCGGATGTGCGCGAAGGCATGCATCAGGTGATGATGTCCCCGCTTTATTGGGTTGCGGTCGGGCTCTACCTATTGCTGACCCCGTTGCAGGAATTCGTCGCCCGCTGCTGCTTGCAGGCCCCTCTCTATGCGTTCCTGAACGGTACGGCTTTCTGGCGCCATGTCTGGTCCATCCTCGTGTCCAATCTCGTGTTCGCGGCGGCGCACTCGCACATAAGTTTCGCCTTCGCCATCGCGGCCTTCCTTCCAGGGCTCTTCTGGGGCTGGATTTTCGCGCGCACCAACTCGCTGATCGCCGCCTCGGCCTCGCATTTCATGATCGGCGGCGCGGGCATCTTCTTGTTCGGCATCGAGGAGGTGATCGGGAAGCTGACGCAGATGGGCGGTATGGGCTGAGCTGTCACGTTGTTAAAACTGCTGCTGCACGCGTCATCCCGTGCGCAGTGCAGTGCGCAGCGGTGCTCTGCAGACACGGGATCGTTACGAATGCCGGCGCCCGTTACGATCCCGGATAGCCGCAAGCGGCTTCCGGGATGACGGGCGTCACCCTTCGCGCCGGGCCGGCCCGCGGCCGAGCGGTGCGCCCTCGCGGACAATCTCGACCCCGGCCGCAAGCCCCGTCGCATCGTCGGTCTCAATCAGCACGCCGCAGATCGTCCCCGGCCCCATCGCGGGCGCGAACCGGCTCGACGGGATGCGCGTGGTGAACCGGTGGATGGGCTCGTTCTTATCCATGCCGATGATGGAATCGTAGTCGCCGCACATGCCGGCATCCGTCATGAAGGCGGTGCCGCCGGGCAGGATGCGCGCATCCGCCGTGGGCACATGCGTGTGTGTGCCGATGACGGCGCTAACCCGGCCATCGAAGGCCGCGGCGAGCGCTTGTTTTTCGGACGTCGCTTCCGCGTGGATATCAATGAAAATGGCGTCCGCGCCGCGGCCCAAAGGGCAGGCCGCAACTTCCCGCTCGACGCCCTGGAACGGGTCGTCCAGCGCCTCCATGAAGATCCGGCCTAGCACGCTCAGCACCAGGACTTCCGCGCCATTGGCCGCCCGGAACAGGCCAGCGCCCGCGCCCGGCGTTCCCGGCGGGTAGTTGAGCGGCCGCAAGAGCCGGTTATGCCGCGCGATGAACACCAGCGCCTCGCGCTGGTCCCAAACGTGGTTGCCGGTGGTGACGGCATCGGCTCCGGCGTCGCGAAGGTCTTGGAATATCTGCTCTGTGATGCCGAAGCCGCCCGCGGCGTTCTCTCCATTCACGATGACGAAGTCGGCCGCCAAACGATCGCGCAAGCCCGGCAGCTGCTCGCAAACCGCGTTCCGCCCCGGCCGGCCAACCACATCTCCGAGAAACAACAGCCGCATATCAAGCTCCGCACGCGACGATGCGCGATGGCGTGAGGATCATATCCATGGTCTCGTCCTGCGCCTCCTGCGGAATTTCCGGAAGCTCCTGTTCATCGAAAGCAATGCCAATCGCGGTAACCGCCCCTCGCCGCCTCAAATTGCGTAAGGCCGCGTCGTAATAGCCGGCCCCGTAGCCAAGCCTATTGCCTCTGCGGTCGAAGGCGAGAAGGGGCACGAGCACGATATTTGGCACAAGCGCGAGATTCGCACCAGAGGGCTCCTTCAAGCCGAATTTGCCGCATTCCAGCTGCGAGCCCGGGTGCCACTCCCGGAAAATCAAGTCCGGCCCTGGCCTCACCACGGGCAAGGCGATGCGCATTCCCTCTTCGTGCAGCGCGCTTAGGAGGGGGCGCGGGTCGAGTTCCTCGCGAATGGGAAAGTAGCCGGCGGCGGCTGAAAGCTGCCGGGCGCTCAGAAACGGCGCGCCCCGCGCTGCAAGCGCCTCGCGCGCCTCAACACCCGAAGCCAGCCAAACCCTCCGCCGGAGTGCTGAAGCTTCGGCCCTAAGGCTTGCCTTCCGCTCCGCTAATGAGGTTTGCCGATCTATAGCTCTTGCCCGCACGAACCCGGTTTTTATATAAGATGCCGCGAAGGCCGTCGGAGCAATCGATCCCCTGGGTCCCTGACTAGCAGGTGGGCGCCAAATAACCGAGGCCACGGCCCCGGCAGGGTCAGCTCCCTTAAGGATCTTATAGGGCCCGGGTATTCATGGAGCCCCTAACGCGCCTCGCAGCGAAATTGGATATAACGGATTCCCGCGAAATTACCAGCCCCCCGGAACATGCCCGGCCCCAAATAAATTACGATTAAACAAGTTGTAAGCGAGAGGCTCGGTTTTATGGCTGCGTTCTCCGGCTGGGGCAAGGCTAAAGAAGGTGCGGGGATGGCGAGCGTTAATTACTTGGCTGCAATCGGGCGTTACATGATGGCTGTACTTTTCCTGGTAAGCGGTTTACATAAGTTTTTCACGCCAAGCGAGACACAAGCCTTGATTGCGTCCACGGGCTTACCGGATTCCGCGGCTGCGTATTGGGCGATCGCCTCGGCCGAGGTGTTCGGAGGGATCTGCCTTGTTCTGGGCGCGCTCACCCGCTTCGCCGCATTCATCCTGGCGTTCCTCACCATCGGGGTCGCCGTGGCTCTCCACGCAAACTTCACCGATTGAACCCAAGCAAATCTGTTCTTGATGGGCTTGGCCATCGCCGGAGGCTTGTTGCAGGTCATGGCTTTCGGCCCAGGCGACATTTCGATCTGGAGACGCAAGCGCGCTCAGCCGGACCCTGCCCCTTGGCGTTCGAGAGCTAAGTCCGCCGCTCCCGGCGTCGTCCCCGCGGAGGTGGGAACGATCGGAAGCCGATGCAGGCTTTAGATTTCGACGGCTAAATCCTGCCAGCGCTTTCGATCGCTTTATTCAGCTCGCGTTGCATGCCATGCGCGCCGCCATCGATCACCTGATAGGAACGCGGGTCTCCCGCCGACCGCTGCAGCCGCTGGATCTCCTCGCGCGCTTCCCAGAGCTGATCGGCCATCAGAAGCGCCGCCATGAGAAATAGGCGCTCATCCTGAACAGCTTTCGACTCGCCCTTGATTTGCTGCACATGGCCGTCAATTTCGGCTGCAAGGTCCCGGACGCGCCCCTCTTCGCCATCCGTGCACCCCATCCTGAAACTGCGCCCGTTTACAACTACCTTTACTTGGGCCATCGCCCAGCCCTCCTCATTCGCTTACATAAACTCGCCGGCCCGATGGTGCCGCATCGGCCGGCTTGCCCACGCATCGTGGCGGACTGCGGCGGCTTTCACCGCGCAGCCTTCCACCAGCGCTATTGTTAGCTGAACGGAGTGAAGAAATAGTAAAGCCAGAGCAATGGGTTAACCGTACCGCTCCGCCTGTGTCAGCATGACTGTCATGCGGACGTTGGCGCTGGTTCACCCGCGTCCATCCGGGAAGCCGCTTGGCTCGCTATCCGGGATCGCAACAGACCCAGCGTTCGTAACGATCCCGGATAACGCCGTTGGCATTTCCGGGATGACGATGAGGGTGGTGAACGGCGGCCAGTTCCCGGGGTCAAAGACCTTCGCTGAGGAGCGCGACCTGAACGGTGCCGGGCTTCATCTTATAGAAGATATGGCCGCCGATCTGGGCGACTTTGTCCAGCTCGAACCGCCACGGCGGATGCACGTAGGTTGCGTGGTAATGGGTGGCATAACCCACCTCCTTGATCCAGACCTCGCCGGCAATCACCTGCTTGGCAAGCTGCACGGCTGTTGCCCATTCGGGCTTTTCCTTCACTGAATTATGCTTGCCTGTGCAGGTGAAAGAGAACTGGCAGCCACTCCGGTTGCGCTCGCCTTGATAGACCACGCCGCAGACGGTTTTCGGATAAAAGGGGCTGCGAATGCGGTTCATGATGACCTGAGCAACGGCGATCTGGCCTTTGATAGGCTCGTCGCGCGCTTCGAAATAAATCGCGGTCGCCATGCAGCGCAGCTCGCGTTTGCGGAACTCGTCCTCCGTCAGCCCGCCAAACAGCGTCTGAGGCTGATCGGGGGAGAGGCTTGCGTTCTTGAGAAGCCCAGCCCAATCGCCGCCAGGTTTTCGAGGCGGCGCCGGCGTCTCGGCTTCAAGCAAAGGATCGTTATGCGGGGTGAATGCCGTCAGGAATAGCTCAGCGCTCGCAAGTGCAGCCGATTGCACCGCAGGATCGGAGCCCATATGAAGCGGATCGGCCTTCATACGGCGCGAGACGATATCGAAGCCCGACTTCAGCGCATACACGAACCTGTCTGCACGCGGGCCTTTTTGGCTGTCATCGAAAAGATGCCTGGCTTGCGGCGGCAGCGGCTCAAAACCGGCGGGCTTGTTGGCATAGTTCGGGGTCATATCCGATATGCCGGGGGCGGTGAGCAGAGTGATGCGGTAATCGACCTCGCGGCGAATATCGGGATCGCGGTAGGCATAGCCGCTGAACGCGAAGAGTGCAGCGAGAATGCTGAACCTGGTCAGCTTGGCGACGGACCGCCGTGCCTTGAGCGTAAGCGGCAGCGGGCGAGGCGGGATAACAGCGAGATCTGAGTTTCGAACCACCACGGAACCCCGGTGGTACTGCACGACAAGCGCTCTGCTTTGTTCCCCATCCGCAATCATCGAACGGCTACTTCTCATCGACGCACCTACACCAACCCGAGTCATAGCGCAAAATGGTTAACCCCGCGTTTAGGGGAACGCCCGCATTCTGCAGGCGATAGCTATCGCTTTTTTTAAGTCAAAATTTGGGATGTTAGCGGGGCTGCGCTTCAAGCGCCGGGGGTAGTCCGGAAAGCGGCCGGAACGCTTTCAAGAGCTTGCCGTAAAGCTGTGAAGGGTTTCTCAACCGGGAGCTTAAGAAGCCCTTGTTTTGCAAGCTCTAATCCCTTGCGGCCGAACTCCGCTGCAAGTTCCGATTCCATCCACCACTGGGCCTTCGCCGCGCGCGCTGCCTCAAGCCGCCCCTCCTCCCGGAGCCAACCCTCGTGCCGGCCAAACGCGGCGAAAAGCTGGCGAAGGCTTTCCCCGTCGCTGACAGCGGCGACGGCAAGGCATTCCGGCTCCCACACCCCCGGTTCGCGGTGAGCGAGGCCTAGCGCGCCCTTGAGGTCCGCCAGCGCACGCATTGCCGCGGCGCCCATATCGGCCTTGGTCACAACGGCGATGTCCGGAATTTCGGCGATCCCCGCTTTCATGAATTGGAGCGAGTCGCCGGATGCGGGCTGGATGCAGAGCACAACCGTGTCGGAAACCGTGGCGATATCGGTCTCGGATTGCCCCACGCCGACACTCTCGACAATCACTCTGTCGTAGAGCGCGCGCAGCAGCGTCGAGGCTGGAAACGCGATATCGGCGAGCCCGCCAAGACGCCCGCGCGCGGCGACGGAGCGGACGAAAACCCCGCTGTCATCCGGATCGGTGCGCATGCGCACCCGGTCGCCAAGAAGGGCGCCGCCGCTCATGCGGGAGGAAGGGTCGACGGCCACGACCGCCACGGTCTGCCCGGCGGCGCGCCATTCGGCGATGAGGGCATTGATAAGGGTCGATTTGCCTGCGCCCGGCGGGCCCGTTATGCCGATGACAAGGCCTTTCGGATGCTCGAAGGCGTCATCCAGAAGTGCCGCGATGGCTTGATGGCCAAAGTGCCGCTCTGCTTCCGAAAGCGCCGCCGCTATCTGCGCCTTGCCGGTGAGGCCTGCCAGCGACAACTTGGAATTCTGAGCCATCGTACTCACGCCTGATCGAGCCACGCCGTTAACCCTCGCCGCGCCCCGCGTTATTGTGCCGGGCGACGCCCGCTTTCATATTTCCAGGATGCAAGATTCGCAGGCGAAATCGCAATAAATTACGCATCCCACGAATATAGGAAAATCCCGCGCAGCGATTTCAGGGGGGCAACTTTACTCTCGCCAGCGGAATATCGGAACCGGCGCATTAGCTAACTTCGCTGGAAAAAGCGCAGCGCACAGAGGAAACGCGCTATCCGTCGCGGGCTTTGAAATCTACGTTCCATCGGCTAATATCTGCACATGAACCTTTCACTTGAAGCGCACCGGCCCCACGAACGCAAGACGACGCAGGCTGCGGAAGGCTTGCCGCGCCGCCGGTTCACTGTGGCAGATGTCGAGGCCATAGTCGCGGCGGGCCTCATGGACGAGGATGAGCGCGTCGAGCTGATCGGCGGGGAGCTGGTGCCGATGTCGCCCAAGGGCAATCACCACGAAGTCTTGAAGACAAAGCTCATGATGGAGTGGGCGCGGCGGCTGCCGGAGGGCGTGCTGTTCACGCCCGAAACCACGTTCAGGCTTTCGGAAGACACCTATCTGGAGCCGGACTTCACCTTCTACGAAGCGAGCGTTGGGCTGAAGGGCCTGAGCGGCGGCAACGCGCTTTTGGTGGTGGAAATCGCCAATTCGAGCTTCGCCTACGACATAGGACGCAAGGCGGCGCTTTACGCCTCCTTCGGTATCCGGGAGCTGTGGGTGATCCACGCCGTGCGGCTTGAAACGCGCATCCATCGGGAGCCCGGCGAAGGCGGCTACCGTCATGTTGAGGATTTTCCCGCAACAGAGATGCTGACCCCGCTCTTGCTTCCCGGCCTCGCGCTCCGGCTCGCTGATTTGCCTGGAGACGCTGATTAAGCGCCGCCGGTTTGGCGGGCTATAATCGCGCCGGTATCGATGGCCGCGGTGTTGGCGCCGTAATTGATGCTACGGCCTTCGTTCAGGCGCAGCTCGCAAAACGCAGACGCAACTTCGGGTGTGCCGTGGCGCAACAGCAAGGCGGCTTGCAGCGCGAGCGCTAAGCTTTCCGCAACATGCCGCGCGCCCGCCTCGGCCACGCCCTTGCGAATGTCGCTCGAAAGCGCTTCGAAGCTCCTGTCGAAGCCCGGATGCACGCAGCGCGCCGGTTCGATCTCGGCCATATAGGCTTCCAGCGCCTTGGGCTCCTTCTGGAGCGTGCGCAATATATCGAGCGCGATCACATTGCCGGAGCCTTCCCAGATCGCGTTCAACGGCAACTCGCGGAAGTAGCGCGCCATCGGGCCGTCCTCGACGTAACCGCCGCCGCCTAGACATTCGAGGCATTCATAAACGAATTGCGGCGTGCGTTTTGTGATCCAGAACTTGCCGAGCGCCACGCTGAGCCTCGCAAAACTCCTATCCGCTTCGGTTGCGCCGTCGAAAGCGCGCGCGATGCGCATCGCGAGCAGCGCAGCTGCCTCGTAATCGACGGCGAGGTCCGCCACCACGCCGCGCATAAGCGGCTGATCGATGAGCGTTTTCTGGAAAGCGCGGCGATAGCTCACATGATGCACCGCCTCCGCGAGCGCCCGGCGCATGATGCCGAGCGATCCCACCATGGTGTCGAGGCGGGTGTGATGCACCATCTCGATGATCGTCGCGATGCCGCGGCCCTCCTCGCCGATCATTTGCGCGAAGCTATCGTGGTATTCGATCTCGGAGGAGGCGTTCGACTTGTTGCCGAGCTTATCCTTGAGCCGCATGATGTGGAACGCATTGCGCCCGCCGTCCGGCTTGATGCGCGGCACCAGGAAGCAGCTCAAGCCCTTGTCCGTGTAGGCGAGCGTCAGGAACGCGTCGCACATCGGTGCTGAGCAGAAGAACTTGTGCCCCACGAGCCGGTAATCGCCGCCCGGGCCGCCGGCGCCAAGCGGAAAAGCGCGTGTGGTGTTCGCCCGGACATCCGAGCCGCCCTGCTTTTCCGTCATGGCCATGCCGATCGTGACGCCGCGCTTCTCCGCGATCGGCCGCAGCGGCGCGTCGTAAACGCCGCCCACAATTTTGGGCTCCCACACGCTTGCTAGTTCAGGCTGATGCCTAAGCGCTGCCACGCTCGCATAGGTCATGCTGATCGGACACATGGTCCCGGCCTCCGCCTGAGTATGGAGCGCCAGCAGGGCCGCGTGAGCAACATGCCGGCCCGGGCCGCTTTTCTGCCCAGCCGATGCTGTGAATGCGATGCTCCATAGCGAGCGCCATCAGCCTGTGGTAGGCCGGATGAAACTTTACCTCGTCGACGCGCCGGCCGAAGCGGTCGAAGCTTTGTAGCTCCGGCGGATACCGGTTTGCATCCTCGCCCCATTGCAAAACCTCCTCCGAGCCGGCGGCCGCACCAAGCGCCAGCAAGGGCGCTTCGACCCATTCGCCGCCGTAAAACCTCGCGGCATCGCGCAGCGCCGCGTCACTTGCGTAAAGATTTCGGCCCGTGAGGGGCGGAGGAACGTTGGTGACGTCGTGGGTTTCGAGATGGGTTTGCGGAGCGTAAGCGGTCATGATGGCACTCTTGGAATAAGGCAAAGCCGCTGCCGCCAGTATTTTGCCCGAAGCGCTTCGGCAAAGCCAGCCGGCGGTTGATGCTGTATCCGATTTCTGCCAATGTCCAGCCCGCGATGGCCTGGAAAGGTGACGGCTATGCAAACGAGTTTCCTCGGCCGCGGAAGCGCCGTCCATGCGTTTCTTGCCGTTCTCGCTTTCGCCCCTTGGTCCGCGCCCGCTTTCGCTGCCGATCAATCTTGGCTTGGCCTATAGAAGCCGCGCGAACGGCAGCCGCAAGGAAAATATCGAGCGGGCCATCGCCGCATTCGCCGCCGTTGTGGCGGAGCGTCCCAAGAGCAACGCCGAATGGGCAAGGGCGCAAATGCTGCTCGGCTATGCGTATATCGATAGGGAGGACGGGGACCGGAACGCGAACTATTTGAGCGCGATCAGGGCCTTCGACGCAGCCCTCTCCGCGAAGAGCCTATATGTTGGCGTGGTGCAGAAGGCGGAGATACAGGACCGGCGAGGCGATCTCTATCTCCTGCTTGAGCCCAAGGACAGTGCTGAAAATATCGAGAACGCCATCGCAGCTTACAAAGCGGCGATGGAGTATAAGCCGCAAGGCAACAAGGTCGAGTTGCGCAAAAGGGCGGCGTCCGCGGAAAAGCTGGGCACTTGTTACAGGCAACGCAAACAAGGTTCGGCCGCGGAAAATGCCGCGCAGGCCGCAGAAGCCTTCGGGCAGGCGCTCGCCGTGTTCACACGCGAGACCTATCCCGAAGACTATTCGAGGGTCCAGGCGCTGAGAGAAGAGGCGCAGGCCAAGGCAGCGGCACCTGCCCACGAGCCGCTTTAAGCCGCGTAACTTGGCCCGCTCACTCTCAGCTCAAGCCGCCATAAACGGTCTGGGCCAGCGTTATGAGAAAACCTTGCGGCACGCGGGGGTGAGCTTGCCGGCATTGACCTTCAAGCAGGCGACGATTTTCTTCTCGTCTGGGATTACGTCGCTGCAAAGTTTGTAGACGTCGGCCGTGCAGGCGTCCTGCTGATCCTTGGTGCCGCGATTGCCAACGCCTTCCGCCATCGCATAGCTATTCAGGCAAAGTGCCACCGCTACGACCAATGGCGCCGCAACTCGCATCATGGAATTCTCCCTCATAATACATGGATTGCCATCCGCCCTTATGGCGGAGACTTAGCCTTAACCGTAATCCGATTCGATAGCAATTCATCAAGAATGGGCTGCGGAAATGGCAGAAAATTACCGGAATGGGTTCACCTGCAACATTAGAGATCGCATTGCTGCCGGGATACACGCTTAGAGAGCCGTAGGTTAGTCGACAAACTGCATCTCAGACCCTTAAGAGATGGTTAGTTTCACGCCGGTCTTTGGGGGACATGATGAACGTGCAGTCGCACACAATAAGCTTATGCGATAAAATCGCTCTGCTGCGCGATGCCATCAAGAATAAAAAGCAAGTCATAGCGCTCGGCAGGAAGTTAGAGCGGGTCTTCTGTCCTCATATCCTCGGAACCAGGAATGGAACTTGGTATGTTGTTGTGTGGCAGTTTGAAGGATTTTCAAATATGGGCGATTTGCCGAATTGGCGCGCCTTCGACCTCGACGAGATTGAGGAAATCGTGCTGAGAGATGGACCGTGGCAGACCGGGAAATTGCGCCGCGGGCGTGAGAAGCGGTATGTCGACAGTATAGATACGGCCGCCGATCTAGATTATAGCGCCAAAATCTCCAAAAACGCTTTATGGCAGTTTTTTTAGCCTTCCGAACTGTCAAATCAAGGCCAGAGCTTGACCGCTGTGCTGCTTTGCATGGCGGTTCGCGCAAAACGGACACAATATTACCGCCCTGCCTTGCCCCGCAACATTTGGGATTGCACATGCTGCCAAGCCCCCGTACAAAAAGCCGACAGTTGGCTTTGCGCGTCGAACGGGGTGCCCATGAAACGCTTATTTTCCCGTGAGTTCCTTGCCGCTATCTTGCTATGCGCGGGGGCCTTCTGGTTTGCACTTCGCTACGTCAAGCCTGCGCCGCCCATGTCCTTCGTGATCTCCGCGGCAAGCAAGGGCAGCCCCTATTACGAGCTTGCGCTCCGCTTCAAAGATGAGATCGCCAAAAAAGGCGTCACCCTGGAGGTCCGAGAGTCTGGAGGCTCGTTCGACAATCTTAAAAGCCTCAACGACCCAAACTCGGACGTCCAGGCCGGCATCGTTCAAGGCGGCCTCGCCAACAGCATCAACGCTCCCCGGCTGCATTCGATGGGGCGGCTCTTAACGGAGCCTGTTTGGATCTTCTATCGCGGTACCGAGCCGCTTGACCACATCACACAGCTTAAGGGCAAGCGCATTCTGATCGGGCCGGCAGGAAGCGGAACGAGTTTCCTGGCTGGCAAGCTGCTTGAGGCTAACGGGATTACGGCTGATAACTCAACCCAGATCTCGATGCAGCTCCCGGATTATGTGGATGCCTTTGCGAATGGGGCAGCCGACGCAGGCTTCCTCGTTTTGGGCGCCGACGCAAAGACCGTGCAGAGGCTGCTTAATCAGTCCGGGACCAATCTGATGAGCATGGGGCAGGGGGGCGGCCTCATTCAGCGCTACCCCTATCTCAGCGCGGTCATGATGCGTCAGGGTGTCGTCGACTTTGCGAAAAACATACCGCCGGCCGATACGAGGCTCGTAGCAACAAAGGCGATGCTGCTCGTTCGCGACGATCTCCACCCCGCCCTCGTCACACTGCTGGCGCAAGCGGTCCTTGCGGTGCAAAGCAAGCCCACGTTAACCGCCACCGGCAAGTCCAAGCTGTTCGCGCTGGGAAAGGACGCCCTGACCGAGGACCCGGAGTTTCCTGTCGCCGAGGATGCACTCCGCATGTACAAAACCGGCCCGAGCTTCCTCCAGACAATTATGCCATTCTGGATCGCGGACCTGCTCTCGCGCGCCTTCATCCTGATCCTGCCGGTGATCGGTATCATCTTCCCGCTCATCCGGGTTGTGCCGATCATTTACAATTGGCGCATGCGGCGGCGCATACTTCATTGGTACCACGTGTTGAAAGAACTTGAAAACAGCCTGCCCAAGACGGCCGCGCCTGAACTCATCCAGAGCAAAGAAGATGAGCTCGAACGCATCGAGGAAAGCGTTCAGAGGATTTCGGTGCCGATCCACTTTTCGGCGGATCTCTACAACCTTCGCGATCACGTCGAGTTTGTGAAGCGGCGCATCGAGCATTTGCGAGACGGGCACGCGAAGACCATCACGCACCCGGCTTTTGCTGAGTAGTCCGCGCTTGCCCGAGCGGTCTTAGAGCAACGAACAAGCGTCCCACCCCTCATCCTGTCCCTCTCCCGTGGGGAGAAGACGCAGGCACAACGGTTGCGGCAACCTCCCCTATCCCATGGGGAGAGGGACAGGGTGAGGGGCGTGAGCTAAGGCCTTTTACTCTTCTCGATCACAGTACACTTTTTCGAGGCCGCTCAAAGAGTTGTGTCAGAGCGCTAAGAGCCTGGTCCTTGGCCCCAGCCGAAGCGGCAAGGATCTCGTCCATCTGCCTGAAATCGAGCACCCGGAACTGGCCGACCGCAGGCCGTATCAAAAGGTCCGGCGCCGCACTCCTGAGCTTGGCATTGATTATCGACCGCAGGGCGACTTGCTGAGCGCCCAGAAGGGTCTCGATCGGCCGCGGGAAGCTGTCCTTGAATTCGCTTGCACCGCCGCTGACATCAACCGCGATGGCAAAATCGGTGTGCGGCGCGAGCAGGTCGAACGGCAGCGGATTGACAAACCCGCCGTCGATCAAGATACGGCCGTCGAGCTTGACCGGCGTCAGGAGGGCGGGCAGGGCGCAGCTTGCGGCAAGAGCCGGAAGCAGGGGGCCACTTGAGCTCACATATTCGCTTTGGGTGAAAAAATCGGCAGCGACAGTTTGGAATGGAATCTGAAGGCTCTCGAAAGTCTTCGGCAAGTCCGCCGGAAGCACCAGCTCGAATATCCGCTCCGATTTGAAAAACGCCGGCGACCCAGGCCGCCAGTAATCCCAGACCCTGCCACGCCAACGGAAATAAAGATGCCTGAGAAGCGCGCTGCGCCTGGCGAACGCGGCCTTGCAATAGTCTCGAATATCGCTGGCCCGCATTCCCGATGCGTAAGCGGCCCCAATGAGTGCGCCGATGCTTGTGCCGGCGATCATGGCCGGCTTGATGCCAAGCTCGTCAAGGGCTTCCAGAATGGCGATATGGGCGAGCCCGCGTGCTCCGCCGCCGCCAAGGGCGAGGCCGATCCTCATGGCGCGCGCTCCAATGGGTTTGGCCATGCGAAGTGAAGTCCCCCCTCATCCTGTCGCCGTTGCTCCCTCCCCGCCTGGGAAGGGGGCGGCAGCTCTTTCCCCCGCTCCCTCTGGGTAGAGGTTTGGGGTGAGGGGGGCTTAAGCCTCAACGGCATCAAACCTTGCCTTCTCCTTGAAGGAATGGGATCAGCGCGGCAAGCGTCTCCGCGGGCGCTTCTTCAGCAAGAAAATGCCCGCAATCGATCGCCTGGCCGCGCACGTCTACGCACCAATCGCGCCAAATCTCAACCGGCGTCCCCGACCCCCCCGGTATGCCGGCCGCGCCCCATAATGCGAGCGTGGGGCAGGCGACTTTTCGCCCAGCCGCCCGGTCGTCCTCATCGGCCTTGAGATCGTAAGTGGCGCCAGCGCGGTAATCCTCGCACGTGGCATGCACACGCTCTGCATGTGAAAAAAAGGCCCGGTAATGCTCCAAGGCTTGCCCTGAAAAGACCGGCCCGGAGGCGTTCCACGCCCATATCCGGTCTTCGAGCCAGCCGATGGGGTCGAAGCCGATCATTTTTTCCGGCCAGGGCGCCGGCTGCGCGAGAAAGGTCCAGTGAAACGTCTTCAGCGCTAGTGCCGGCGTGAGCTTGTGCCACATATCGCAGGTTGGCACGATGTCGAGAACGGCGAGCTTCAAGACGCGCGCGGGCTCATCCAGCGCAAGCCGGTAGGCCACGCGGCCACCGCGATCGTGCCCGCAGACCAGAAATTGCTGGTGGCCGAGCGCATCCATGATGTCGCAGATATCCTGCGCCATGGCGCGCTTAGAATAGCTGAAATGCTCCGGGCTGTCCCCGGGTACCGAGCTTGAGCCATAGCCGCGCAAGTCAGGGATCATGAGCGAAAAGCTCTTGGCCAACTCCGGTGCAATCTTGTGCCACATCGCATGGGTCTGCGGATAGCCATGCAGCAGCACCAAGGGCGGCCCGCTTCCGCCCAGCCGCGCAAAAATCTCCGCGCCGCGCGTGCGAAAAGTTCGCGCCCCGAAACCAGGAAAAAGGTCCGGCAAATCCGTCACGGCGCCAGCCTTCCGGTTAAGCGAGCGCCAGCCGATATCGCGGCGGCAGAACCCCTCCGGCCAATCGATGAGGCCGATCGCGCCATAGGCGCGTGAAGCGCGCTTCCTCCGCATCCGTTCCCGTCGCCGAGACATTCAACACGCGCCCGCCCGCCGCGATCACGCCGCCCGTGCTGCCGGAAGCGGTGCCGGCGTGAAACACCGTGACACCCAGTCACCTGTCCCGCTTCCTCCAGGCCGCCGATGCGGGTTCCCTTTCCGGTACTCTCCGGGATATCCGTTCGCCGCCATGACCACCGTCAGCGCCACATCGGCAGACCAATCGAGCCGGACTTGCGAGAGATCGCCCTCCGCCGCCGCGCGCAGGACCGGCAGGAGATCGGATTTGAGCCGCAGCATCAGCACCTGGCATTCCGGGTCGCCGAAGCGGACATTGTATTCGATCAGCTTCGGGCCTTGGGCGGTCATCATGAGCCCGGCATAAAGCACTCCCTCAAACGGCGTGCCCCGCTCGCGCATGGCGCCGAGCGTGGGTTCCACGATCTCGCGCATGACGCGATCCGCCAGTGCCGCAGTCATCATCGGCGCGGGCGAGACCGCACCCATGCCGCCGGTGTTCGGCCCCTCGTCGCCGTCGAAGGCGCGCTTATAGTCCTGAGCGCTCGCCAGAGGCACCGCGCGCCTGCCGTCGCAAAGCGCGAAAAAGCTGGCCTCCTCGCCGATCAGCTTTTCCTCGATCACCACCGAAGCGCCAGCCTCGCCGAATGCACCGGAGAAACAAGTCTCGATCGCGTCCTCCGCTTCGGCCAGCGTCTCGCAGACGATGACGCCCTTGCCGGCAGCAAGGCCGTCCGCCTTCACGACGAGCGGAGCGCCTTGAGCGCGCGCGTAGCCGAGAGCGCCGCCGATATTAGAAAAATGCCCATAAGCAGCGGTGGGGATGCCACACTCTGCGCAAATCGCCTTGGTGAAAGACTTCGACGCTTCGAGCTGCGCTGCCGCCGCGGACGGCCCGAAAACCGCAATACCGTGCGCGCGAAGATGATCCGCCAATCCGGCTACCAGCGGCGCTTCCGGCCCGATCACGACGAGCCCGATGCGCGCTTCCTGGCAAAACGCCGTCACCCGCGCATGATCGGCCGCGTCTACGGGAGCGGGATTCGCCATGGCAAGAATGCCGGCATTGCCCGGTGCACAATAGAGCGCCTCAAGCTCCGGGCTTTGCCTGAGCTTCCAAGCCAGCGCATGCTCGCGGCCGCCGCCGCCGATAAGGAGAACGTTCATGGGCGATTTGTAGCATGAATTCGCAGGGAGAGAATGCGCTTTGCGAACCGTTCAGGCACCCTAGAGAGGCTGAAGATGCCCGCGCTCGTTATAGAGGCTCAATCAAAATTCCCGAGGTGCAAGTCGATACCCATCTTTGTAGCGGTAGCGCGTAGAGCAATGACTAAAAAATTGTGCCGCATCATTCAGATTCCACAGCTCACCTAGCGTCAGCGAGGCACAAGCCTCAGGCCGGCGGCGTTGCTTCGCCTTGCGCTTCAGGCGTTCTCGAATGCCGGCAGCCGCGCACCGGCGGCTTCGCGCGGGCGCACCCTGTGCACCCAACGCACGATACTGAACTCGCCGTCCGCGCTCTCGGCGATGGCGGTGCAGTTCTCGACCCAGTCTCCGCAATTCAGGTAGCGGACGGCTCCTATTGCGCGCCTAGCCGGGTGATGCACGTGGCCGCAGACCACGCCATCGAGCTTGCGGCGTTGGGCCTCGCCGGCAAGTGCTGCCTCGAATTCATCGATATAGGAGGCGGCGGCCTTGACGCGCGTCTTGAGATAGACGGAAAGCGACCAGAAGCCCAAGCCGAGCCTCCGCCGCATCCAGTTCAGGGGCCTGTCGCACCACAGGACGAACTCATAGGCGCGGTCCCCGGCAAATCTGATCCAGGGCGAATAGCGAACCACGACGTCGAATTCGTCGCCATGGATCACGAGCAAACGGTGCCCTTGCGCGGTCGAATGGACGCACTCGCGCATCAACTCGATGCCGCCGAAGTTCATGCCGCAATAGGCGCGCAGCGCTTCGTCGTGATTGCCGGGGACGAAGATCACGCGCGTCCCCTGCCGGGCTTTCTCCAAAAGCGCCTGCACAACTTTATCGTGAGTGGCGGGCCATCTCACTTCTTGCCGGAGCCGCCAGAAATCGACAATGTCTCCGACAAGATAGATGGTTTCGGCGTCGTGGCATTCCAGGAAGTCGAGCAGCGCCACGGTTTGCGAAGCGGCCGTGCCCAGATGCAGATCGGAAAGGAAGAGCGCGCGATGACGCCGGTTAATCCCGTGCCCGGTCGCGGCAGGCGGCATGAATCCATGCATTGCAATTCCCTCCTCCGATTTTGCCAGAGATAAGGGCAAACACATTGCAGTTGTGTGACGCCGCGATCCTTACAATGGGGAAAGTTTAAAGGGCGGGCTTGCCCGAGCGGCATAAAATGTAGGGCGGGTTTGAAGCATACTTGTTGCCATTGTATGTCTTCGTGCTATAGTTCTCCGTGCGGGGGGAGCTGGAAATTGCGGGTTTTCGTGACTAAGGCGTTCCGGCGGTTTCAGCGCAAGGAGCGCATCGACGGCGAAACCTTGTGCGAGGCGATCAGCCGCGCTGAGCTTGGGCTCATCGATGCCGATCTCGGCTCTGGCCTCATCAAGCAGCGCGTGGCGCGCGTGGGATAAGGCCGGAGCGGCGGCCATCGCACAATCATCGCCTATCGGACGGCAGCGCGGTCGGTATTCCTCTAGGGGTTCTCAAAAAAAGCACAATCAAACATCGGCGCCGCCGACCGGCGAGACTTGGCCGATTACGGCAGTATGCTTTTGAACCTCGGCGAGGATGGGATCGCGACCATGATAGATGGGGGCGAGCTGAAGGAGGTCGAGTGCCATGACTAAGAGTAGGTATCGCAGCCCCATTGCGGAGGCCGTGCACGAGGGTGTGCGGGGCTTGCACCGCCTCGGCTTGGTGAACAAGAAAACAATGCGTGAATTCGATGTGCGTTGCCTGACGGCGGTGGAAGAGCTGACGGGCGGGGATATTGTAGCATTACGCGAGCGCGAGGGAGTCAGCCAGGCTGTACTGGCGCGCGCCCTGAATGTAACAACGAACTATGTAAGCCAAATGGAACGCGGTGCCAAGCGCCCGCGCGGCTCCACGCTCAAGCTTTTGTCTCTCATCAAAAGCAAAGGGCTGGCGGCGGTTTTATAGGCAGTGACTGAACCATGGCGCGCCCAATTCCTGATTGGTTTACGATAGGCGAGGAAGCGGCCTCGCAGGTGATGCAGCGCATCGCGGCGTCCGTCTCCAACCTCCCTCTTGCAGGACAAGTTCGCTCCGCGCCAATGATGGCACACTGGTTTTTGCTTGATACGTTGCTACTTGCAAACCAAGCCAATCGAGAGGGCATGCATGCGAACGCCCTTGCTCTGATGCGGCAATGTGTCGAGGCAATTGGCATCCTTGAGTTGGGCGTTTGCGGCCATGCCGAGACAGAATCCACGCTCCTCAAGTGGGAAGATGACAAGCTCAACCCCGGCCAGCTCCGTAAATGGCTGGAAAGCAAGGTGTGGCCGCAATATGGTACAGGGCTGTGGAGGGAACCTTGGTCCACATTCATGCGGGAATTTGCCGCGGCGGTTCAGCCCTATGCTCACTATGGCCGCAGCTTGGCGCAATGGCAGCTCCGGCTTCACGGATTTCGTGAAACCTCGCACGCTCCGAAGCTCGCCGGTCATGTAATAATAGAAATGAGGCCGCGCGCCTACGATCCTCAAAAAGCAACGCGGATTACGCTGTTTCATGCGATCCTAAACTTCACGCTTGGGCGAATATGGATCGCCGCCAACCCTGATGACCGGGAATTTGCGGCGCTTATTAACCGGCTACGTGTCGCGCGTGGCAAATCGCGATACCTCGACGGCCACCAAACCGACTGGAGCCAGCAATTCTGGGCCATGGTGTGGGAGCATGGCGGGAACACGATACTTGAGTAGGCATATGCTTCGTTGAGACACTCATGGTCGCCTAAGCGGTCCAGTAAACGCGATGGCTTCGCGCAGCCGGCCGCCGGCGCGATGGAGCGCGTCCTTTGCCTCGTCGAGACCGCAGCCTTTGAGCAGCAGCACCGCGAGTTTGACGCTTCCGCCAGCGCGCTCAAGGGCGCTCAGAGCCTCGCTTTCGCTTTTACCCGTGAGCCGCATCACCATCCTGCCTTGCCGGCGGCTGAGCTTGGCGTTCGAGGCTTGGACCTCCACCATCAAGCCCGCGTAGACCCGGCCGAGCCGGATCATCACGAGCGAGGACAACAGGTTGAGCGCAATCCGCTGCGCGGTGCCCGCATTCATGCGCGTCGATCCGGCGATGGGCTCCGCCCCGGTATCGAGGTAAATCGGGCATTCGGCCTCTGCAAGTAGCGGAGTGCCGGCGTTGTTCGCAATGCCGATTGTGAGGGCGCCTGCCCGATTTGCTTCGCGCAAACACGAAAGTGTGAACGGGGTCGTGCCGCTCGCAGCTACTGCGATTAGCGAGTCATCCGGGCCGATGCCGTGGCTGCGGACAAGGGCTGCGGCCTGAACGGTCTCATCTTCAGCGCCTTCGATGGCGCGGGTCATGGCCTCTTCGCCGCCCGCGATGAAAAGCAGCAGCCGGTCGCGCGGCCAGCTGAAGGTGGGCATCAACTCCGCGCCATCCTGCACCGCAAGACGGCCGGAAGTTCCGGCGCCGGCGTAGACGAGCCTGCCGCCGGCCCGCAGCCGGGTTTCCATGGCAAGAGCTGCGTTGATAAGCGCGGGCCTGGCCGTACGAACCGCGGCGACGGCGGCAAACTGCCCCTCGATCATCGCATCGAGTGCGTCGAGAGGCTCCCACAGGTCGATGTGAGCGTAGCGCGGGCTTGGCCGTTCCGTATCCATTGGTTTCGAAAAGGCGGGCGCACCGCCTGGAATCTCCTGAACTCCATCTTAAATAGGCATAGGAACCGGAGCTTCTAGGTGCATAGCGAGTTCCTCCTTCTGGGCGTGGATGGCGGCGGCACAAGATGCCGGGCGCGCCTATGCCGGTTTTCCGGCGAAATCCTCGGCGAAGGCGAAGCGGGTCCGGCCAACATTCGCTTTGGGATCGAGGAGAGCTTCGCGGCTGTGCTGAAGGCCACGGCGCAGTGCTTGGGCAAGGCTGGGCTGACGCTCCAGGAAAGCAAGATTTTCGCCTGCCTCGCCTTGGCCGGAGCCAGCGACCCGGCCATCCTCTCCGAACTCGAAAGCCATAAGCATCCGTTTAGAAGCGCGGTCTTCACCACCGACTCGCACGCCGCCTGCGCAGGAGCACACCGCGGCCGCGATGGTGGCATCGTTATTGTTGGCACCGGCAGCATCGGCGAAGCCATTATCGAAGGCCGGCATTATCGCGTGGGCGGCTGGGGCTTTCCGGTATCCGACGAAGGCAGCGGAGCATGGCTCGGGTGCGAGCTGGCGCGGCGCGTATTGTGGGCGCACGATGGGCGCATTCCTTGGACGGCGCTGTTGAAAGCTGCGTTCGAGCAATTCGCGTCCGATCCCTACGCCATCGTGCGCTGGATGGGCGCGGCCAAGCCCAAAGATTTCGCAGCCCTCGCGCCGCTGGTGGTCGAGCATGCGCTGGCGGATGACCTTGCCGGGTGCGAGCTGATGTGCCTGGCCGCGAACCACATCGAAATTCTGGTCCAGCGGCTCATTGCAATGGGCGCGCCGAAGATTGCGCTGACGGGCGGGCTTGCCAGCAGCGTCAAGCCTTGGCTCAGCGAAAAGGCCAAGCGCTGCCTCGTTCCGCCGGCAGCCGATGCGCTGACGGGCGCAGTCGACCTTGCGCGGGCGGCAGCGCTTCAGGAGGCAGCCATATGATGGAGGACGAGATTCGGGAAGCGCCCGAGGCCGTGCGAAGGCAAGAGCAAAGCCTCGCACAGCCTGCCGCCGAACTAGCTGCGCGGGTCAAGGCCCGGCCGCCGCTGATTGCGGTGACGTGCGCGCGGGGTAGTTCCGCCCATGCCGCGACCTTCGGCAAACATTTGATAGAGCGCTATCTGGGCATTCCCGTCGCTGCCGCCGCGCCCAACATTGCCAGCGTCTACCGCCAGGAGCTTCACCTTGAAGGCCAGCTTTTCCTGGCGATCTCGCAATCGGGGCGTAGCGACGACCTCGTCGAGATGACGGCCGCAGCGAAAAGGGCCGGTGCACTTACGGCCGCCATTCTGAACGACACGGAAAGCCCGCTCGCGGCCCATTGCGATCTGGTGCTGCCCATGTGCGCCGGGCCGGAGCTGAGCGTGGCCGCGACCAAGACCTTTGTGGCAACGCTTGCGGCCTTGTTGCGCCTTACGTCGGCGTGGGCAGAAAATCGCGAACTCGATTCGGCGCTGGCGCGATTGCCGGACCGGCTCGCCGCGGCCGCCGGCTTGGATTGGAGCGGCGCGGTAAGCGCTTTTGCCGGCGCGCCGAGCCTCGTAACCATTGGGCGAGGGCCAACGCTTGCGATTGCACGCGAGGCAGCGCTCAAGCTTAAGGAAACCTGCAATCTTCATGCGGAGGCGTTCAGCGGGGCCGAGTTCCTGCATGGGCCGGTGGCGCTGGTCTCCTCGCGCTATCCGATCCTGATGTTCATGCCCGCCGATGCTGCAGCCGATGGCATGCGGCGCTTGGCGGCAGACTTGCGCGGCAAGGGCGCTGCGCTGTTCACGACCGGGCCGGAGGCCGCGGCCGGGGTTCTTCCATCGCTTGCCCCAGATCAGCCGGAAGCCGATGCGGTCTGTCTGATCCAAAGCTTTTATGCTATGGCCGTGCGTCTGGCGGACGCGCTTGGCGTCGATGCCGGGCAGCCCCGCCATTTGCATAAGATCACGCGCACCGTATGAGCGAGCCGGACCGTTACGCCGTGATAGCTTCTACCGTTTTCGATGGAGAGGAATGCCGGCGCGACTGCGCGGTGGTGATCGAAGGCTCGAAAATTTGCGCGGTCCTGCCTCGCGGCGAACTGTCTCCCTCCATTCCAGCGAGAGTCTTGCCGGAAGGTGCTTGGCTCGCGCCCGGTTTCATCGACGTCCAAGTGAACGGCGGCGGCGATGTTCTCTTCAATGACGAGCCAACCGTAGAAGGCATTGCTGCCATTGCTGCGGCGCATCGCAAGTTCGGGACAACGGCGATCCTGCCAACGCTCATTACCGATACTCAGGAGAAGATGCAGGCAGCGCTCTATGCTGCGGACAAGGCCGCTGCCGAAAACCCGAGCGTTGCCGGCATCCACATCGAAGGGCCGTTCATCTCGCCGGAAAAGCCGGGCGTTCATAACCGCGCCCTGATCCGGCGGCCAACGCCGCACGACTTGGAGCTGCTGATTGCACCAAGGCGCGGCGCGACGCTGGTGACGCTGGCGCCGGAGCGCATGCCTGCGGGGTTCATCGCTGAACTCGTCCGGGCTGAAGTGCGCGTTTCGCTGGGGCATTCGATGGCTACCTATCAGCAAACCAAGGCGGCACTTGCCGAAGGGCTCACCGGCTTCACCCATCTTTTCAACGCGATGCCGCAGCTTTCGAGCCGCGATCCAGGGCCAATAGCGGCGGCGCTTGAGACCGCGGGGGCGTGGTTTGGCATGATCGTGGACGGCGAGCACGCTCACCCGGCGATGCTGCGCTTGGCGTTGCGTGGGGAGGCGCATCCCATGCTTGTCACCGACGCGATGCCGCCCGTTGGCGGGAGCCGGCCGGATTTCATGCTCTATGGGCAGAAGATCACCGCAACGGAGGGGCGCTGCTTGAGGGAAGACGGCACGCTCGCCGGCGCGTCACTCACTATGGCGGCGGCGGTTCGGAACTGCGTCGAGCTGCTCCAAGTGCCGCTCGCCCGCGCCTTGCGCTTCGCATCGGCAGAGCCGGCGCGGTTCTTGGGCCTCGATGCATGGCTCGGCCGCCTGGCGCCGGGATACCGCGCCGATATGGCCGCGTTCGATCCCGAAAGCCTGCACATTTATGAGACTTGGGTGGCGGGAAAGCCCGCCGATTTGTCATAGCCAGGCTTGGCTTGATGTAGCCTCCCGTCTCCTAAACGCGATGGAGTCCCCCCTCACTCTGTCTCTCTCCCCGAGGGGAGAGAGTACGCCTATAGCTCCCTTTCCTCTTGAGAAGAGGGCTGGGGTGAGGAGGTCTTCTCGCCGTTTGAGTGGCTACGCGGTGAGGTGTTTATACATATAGCTCATGGCCTCGGCGTCCATCTCTGGCTTGAACGGGAAGCGCTCCTTCAGCGCAACCGCGCGGTGCGCCGCGGGCCTTGCGCCGATCTCATCGTGGTGCCGTTTCAAATTGGGGAACTTGTCCCAACCGCCGTCGCCGAAGATGAAAGGGACCATGCGCGCCCAGCCCCAGGCGTCCATATCGACGATGGTGTAGCGATCGCCCACGATGTATGTTTTTGTGGCGAGGCGGGCGTCGAGAAGGCCGAAATGGCGGGCTGATTCATAGAGATAGCGCTTTTCAGCGTAAGGGAGTTTCTCGGGCGCATACTTCGTGAAGTGCACGGCCTGGCCGGAATAGGGCCCTACGCCTGTGGCCACGAACATGAGCCAGGATAGCATCTCGCCCCGCGCCGCGGGCGTATTCTCCGGCAGGAACTTGCCTGTCTTTTCCGCGAGATAGAGCAGAATCGCGTTGCTGTCGAAAACCGTGACGCCATCGTCCACGATTGCCGGCACCTTGGCGTTCGGGTTGACGGCGAGGTAAGCCGGATCGAATTGCTGGCCGCGCCTTGTGTCGACCGGGACCGGCTCATAAGGAAGTTCCGCTTCCTCAAGAAAAAGGGCGACCTTGGTGGGGTTCGGCGAACCGTTAAAGTAGAATTTCAGCATAGGCGTCTCCAACCCGGTTTGTGCTCGTTGCTGCCACTTGCTCCGTTAGCAGACTGTGCCCCGCCCTCCAACAATTTTGTAGCGCTTGTTACAAAATTGTGATGTAGTCGCGCCGAGCAATGGAGAGAACCGGGGTGGGACGCCCACGTTCATTTGATGAGGAAAAGGCCCTCGATGCCGCCGCGGAATGCTTCTGGTCGCGGGGTTTCGAGGCAACCTCGGTTCGCGATTTGACCTGCAGCATGGGCATCGCCGGTCCGAGCCTCTATAACGCCTATGGCGGCAAGCGCGCCCTCTTCGCCGCGGCGCTCGATCACTATTGCAGCCGCTCCACGCGGGAGCGCATCGCGCGCCTTGAGAACGGCGCCTGCGGTGTGGCCGCAATCGAGGCTTACTTTGCGGAGGTCATCGAGAAATCCCTGCAGGACCGCAAAGGTTGCTTCCTGGTCAACGCGGCCCTTGAGGTTGCCCCTCACGATCCGGGTCTCGGGCAAGCCATCTTCGCCTATTTCGAGGAAATCAGAGACTTCTTCAAAAGGCACATCGAGGCAGCGCAGGCCAAGGGCGAGACTTCGGCTTCCATCGATCCCGATCTTTACGCCACCCACCTCCTTTCCGTGCTCATGGGCATCCGCGTCTTGGCGCGTTGCTGCCCGGACCCCTCTTTCCTCGCCGCCGCGGCGGCAGCGCCGCTCCAGGTGCTTCGTCAATCCAACCCATAAGCGAAAGGCACACCATGATCGATCTTTACTACTGGACGACCCCGAACGGTCACAAGGTCACAATGTTTCTGGAAGAGGCGGGGCTGCCTTATAGCATCGTGCCGGTGAATATCGGCGCGGGCGACCAGTTCAAGCCGGAATTCTTGGCAATATCGCCGAACAACCGGATGCCGGCCATTATCGATCATGCGCCGAAGGACGGCGGCGCGCCAATTTCCGTGTTTGAATCCGGTGCTATTCTGCTTTACCTCGCCGAAAAGACCGGCCAGTTCCTACCTTCCGATTTGCGCGGGCGTGTCCAGGTGCTGGAATGGCTCATGTGGCAGATGGGCGGGCTCGGCCCGATGGCAGGCCAGAACCACCATTTCGCGATCTATGCGCCCGAGAAGCTGCCCTATGCGATAGACCGCTATGTGAAGGAGACGAACCGGCTCTATGGCGTCCTGAACAAGCGCCTGGCGGACCGCTCCTTCGTTGCGGGCGACTATTCCATCGCGGACATGGCCTGCTATCCCTGGATCGTTCCCTATGAGCGCCAAGGCCAGAAGCTTGAGGATTTTCCGCATCTCAAGCGCTGGTTCGAGGAGATCAAGGGCCGGCCGGGCACGGTGCGGGCTTATGCCAGGGGCAAGGAGGTCAATCCTCAATTCGCCGCGCCCATGAACGAGGATGCCAGGAAGGTGCTCTTCGGGCAAACCGCGGAAGTTATCAAGAATTAGCGGGCTCTTACGGTGCCGGCGAACCGTTCGAGTGCCTCGCCATCCCGGCGAGGCACTTCCGGAGGGTAAGGGGGCTTGAAGACGCACATGACCTATACCAATCCTCGTTGCTGATTAAGGCGGGAAGGCCGAGCCGGGCAGAGACTGGACTCTCGCGCGGAGCGGACCGGCAGGTTCGGGAGCTCTAAGAAAAACTAAACCTGGACAATGCTGAGCCCGCATGAATTATTGAATCGCAATCCAAAGGCAGGACGCGAGCGAGGAAAAACATGCCCGGATGGTCCGCTGGAAATGCGCGATTCTTTGCCCGAAGCGGGCCACATCATCTCGCAGCGGTTGCCAAAGCGGCGCGCGGGGTCGCGCCTGAACTCGATCTCCTGCTGGAGGGCGTCGCCCCACTGCAGACGGCAGGCCCCAACGAAGTGAGTTTTTTGGATAACCGGCGTTATGCGTCTGCGTTGGAGCGGACACGGGCGGGTGCCGTTATCGTGCATCCTGAAATGCAGGAGCGGCTCCCGGCGGCAACTGTGCCGATCGTAATGACCGAGCCGTACGAAGGCTGGGCGCGGGTCGCGGCTTTGTTCCATCCCGTGCGGCCGGTTCGTCCAGGCATCCACCCCTCGGCGATTGTGGCCGAGGATGCGTTCGTCGATCCCTCTGCCGAAATCGGGCCGCTAACAGTGATTGAGGCCGGAGCCGAGATTGGCCCTGGCTGCCGGATAGGCCCCTGTGCGGTCATTGGCAGCGGTGTGGTAATCGGTCCTGATTGCAGGATTGGCTCGCACGCGAGCCTAAGCCATGCCCTCTTGGGAGCGCGCGTCTATGTCTATCCCGGTGCGCGGATCGGACAGGAAGGATTTGGCTTCGCTTCCACTAAAACCGGCTTTCTAACGGTTCCGCAGCTGGGCCAAGTGATTCTGGAAGACGATGTGGAGGTTGGAGCGAACACCACGATTGACCGGGGATCGGCTCGAGACACTGTGATCGGCGCCGGTTCGCGGCTCGATAATCTGGTGCAGATCGGCCATAATGTCGTGCTCGGCCGTTGCTGCGTGATTGTGGCGCAAGTCGGTATTTCGGGTTCCACCGAGCTTGAGGATTTCGTCCGCGTCGGCGGTCAAGCGGCCATGGCCGGCCATCTTCGGATCGGGCGAGGTGCACAAATCGGGGCCCAGGCGGGTGTGATATCGGATATCGTGCCGGGCGCGACGATGCTCGGCAGCCCCGCCCAATTGAAGCAGGCATTTCTGCGGCAGGTGGTTTTCCTCAAGCGGATGGCGCGCAAGGCATAAGCGTAAAGCGCAACCGGACCATCCTTAGGGTGGCAGCGTTTTCCGTCACGGCATTCGTTATGCTCGACGGCGATCAGGCCTTTCGGGCGTGTCGCCTCCGGCGATGTGCCGATGATGGCGCCAACGGGAAGCGGGCAGGGCGGCCATGAATTTTGCAGAATTTTTTCAATACCATTTGGCGGCACTCGAGTTGGACGAAATCCGCTTCAACGTGGCGATCCCTGTAATGGTAGCGGAAAGAGCTGGCCGCACTGCGGGCCTCCAGCATTGGACGCTTGGCGCGCCGGGCCACTGCGCAATCCGGTCTCCGGGCCGGTCCATTTTGCTCGGTGCGCTCGATGGCGATGAGTGCCGCCAGCTCGCGCGGGGTTTGGGCGGCCCTGCTTGTCCGGGCGTGATGGGAAGCGGCGGCACCGCAGGCTGGTTCGTGGAGGAAGCAGCGCTGCATGGCGTCGCCTTCGGCGAGATAATCTCGCAACGCATCCACGCGCTCACGGAAGCGCCGCGTTATCCTGGAGCGGAAGGCTCTGCACGCACGGTTACTCCGGAGGATGCGCCCCTGCTTTTCGAATGGATGCGTGAATTTCATCGCGAAGCCGTTCCTCACGACCCGGCGCCGCAACGTGAGGATATCGGGAAGGCGGCAGCGAGCGGGCGGTATCTATTCTGGACGGTGGCCGGCGAACCGGTATCGATGGCAGCAATCGTGCGCAGCTTGAAAACGGTAGCGGCGATCGGGGCTGTCTATACGCCGCCCGGAAAGCGCGGCCGCGGATACGCCGGCTCGGTGACGGCAGCCGTGAGCGAGCGCATCTTTGCGGAAGGAAAGCGCGCCGCATGCCTCTATGCGGATCTCGATAATCCCCATTCGAACCGCTGCTACGCCAAGGTTGGTTTCAAACCCTATTGCGACTCTTGGCAATATCTGAGGTTACCGGAGGCTAGCTCCCCTGAGCCAGAAGCTTCGTGACGGCCTCGCACTTGAGGTCGAGGTTCATGGCATAAAGCATCGCGTCATCGGGATCGCGCCTGACGTCGAAGCCAAGCTCGCCGCACATCTTGACCATGTTTGTGTTTTCCTTGAGCACGGTGCCGTAGAGCGTCTTCAGCCCTTCACTTTGGGCATACCGGATAAGATGGCGCATGAGCACCCAGCCCAGCCCGATGCCCTTCAGATCGGAGCGGGCCAGCACCGCATATTCCGCCTTTTCATAATCGGGATCGGCAAAGAAGCGCACAACGCCGAGCATTTCAGGCTCGCCGTCCGGCTGGTTGCGCAGGGCAACGAAGGCCATTTCCCGCCCGTAGTCGATTTGGGTCATGCGCGCCAGGAACTGGTGGGAGAATTCACGTACCGGCATGAGCAGCCTGAGCCGGATGTCTTCGGGCGTCATCTGCGCCATGAACTTGGTATAGAACCGCTCGTCGTCGGGACGGATGGGCCGGATGAACACCTCTTGTCCATTCAAAAGCCGCTCGCGCGTCTCCCATTGCACGGGATACGGCCTGATCGCGGGCGGGGTGGCCGGATTCTTCTTCGGATCTTCGATCTCGATGCGAGCATCGAGGGCCAGAAGCCCTTTTTCATCGGCAAGTAGCGGGTTGATATCGAGGGCGCGGATTGCCGGGTGCTGCACGGCCAGCGAGCTAAGCTTCACGAGGCAGAGGGCCAGCCCGTCCAGGTCTACCGCGGGCCTGCCCCGATAGCCTTTCAGGAGTTTGTAGATTCGCGTCGATTCGATGAGGTCTTTGGCGAGCTTGAGGTCGAGCGGGGTGAGCGCCATTGCGGTGTCGCCGATGGCTTCAACGCCCGTTCCCCCGGCGCCGAACAGGATCACCGGGCCGAATGTGCTGTCGTCCACAATGCCGAGAATGAGCTCGAAAGCATCCGGCCGGCGCACCATCGGCTGAACGGTTACGCCCCTAAGATTGGCATCGGGCCTAAGCGCCCGTACGTCATGGAGCATTTGCCGCGTCACCTTCTCGACCTCCGCCGCGGAGGTAAGGTCGAGCCGGACGCCGCCAATATCCGACTTGTGCGTAATGTCGGGCGAGAGGATTTTCACGACCACGGAGGAGTACCCGCTCAAGAGCCGGGAAGCGGCCATGGCCGCCTCCTCCGGAGTTGCGGCGACCCTGGTGGGCACTGTCGGAATGCCATAGGCTTTGAGTACCGCCTTGGCTTCCGGCTCGGTCATCAGCTTCCGGCCTTCCCCAAGGGCGAAGCCGATGCCAGCTTCCACCGCATCGTAATCGAAGTGCATCTCGGCCGGTAGCGCGGGCGGCGTCTGCAAGAGTTCAGCCTGGGCGGCTCCGTAACGGGCTAGCTGAACAATGCCCCGGACGGCAGCGCCCGGCGTGACAAAGTCCGGTATCTTCGCTTCCCTGAAGAGCGGCTTTACGTCTTCCGCGGTGGTGCGGGCGAGCCAGCTCGCGAGAACGGGTTTCGAAATTCCGGACTTCCGGCCCGCTTTCACGGCTTCGACCGTCGCCGCTGCCGCATCGACGGAGGAAGCAAGCGCGGTCGGCACATTCATCACCAGCACCGCATCCGTATTTCCGTCCTGCATCACCGCTGTTATCGCAGCGCGATAGCGATCGGGGCCGGCATCGCCGATGATATCGACCGGGTTGCTATGGGACCACGTCGGGGGCAGCGCGGCATCGAGCGCATCGAGCGTCTTCTGCTCCAGATTCGCGAGCGTTCCGCGCAGATCGGCAAGCGTATCGGCGGCTAGGACGCCCGTTCCGCCGCCGTTCGTGACGATGGCAAGGCGGCTGCCGGCCACGCTTCTCACACGCGAGAGCACCTCAGCCGATTCGAACATTTCATGGAGGTCGAGCACGCGGAGAATGCCCGCCCGGCGAAGCGCTGCACTGAAGACGTTATCCGAGCCGGCCAGTGCGCCGGTGTGCGAAAGGGCCGCTTTCGCTCCCTCGGGATGGCGGCCGGCCTTGATCGCAATCACGGGCTTGGTGCGCGAACAGCGCCGCGCAGCCGACATGAACTTCGCCGCCTGCGTAACTCCTTCGATGTAAAGGAAAACCGCCCGGCTCATGACATCGCCGGCCAGATAATCCAGCATATCGCCAAGGTCCACGTCGGCGGCGTCGCCGATCGAGACGACATGGCTAAACCCAACGCCCTCCACCTGCGCCCAATCGAGCATCGCAGCCGTCAACGCTCCCGATTGCGATACGAGCGCAATATCGCCCTGCTTGGCAAATGTTTGGGCGAAGCTCGCATCGAGCTTGAGGGCGGGCACCTGAATGCCAATGCAATTTGGCCCGACGATGCGCAATAAATGAGGCTTGGCAGCCTCGCGCATCTCCTGGGCGAGGCTGCCGGTTACGCCGGCCGTGATGACGACCGCGCCGCGGCAGCCCTTGCGTCCGAGCTGGGATATTACCTGCGGGACGGCGTGCGGAGGCGTGGCGACCACAGCGAGCTGCGGCACGAAGGGGAGCGCTTCCGAGGAGGAATAGCAGGGCCTGCCGAGCACGCTCGAGCGGCGGGGATTTACAAAGCCGATTTCACCATCGAAGCCGCCTCGCAAGAGGTTTTCGGCGACATGCAACCCGATTGAACCAGGCCTCTCGCTCGCGCCCACCAGGGCAACGCTCTTGGGCTGGAATAGAAAGTTAAGATTCCGGATGGTCATGGTAACGCTCCGTCAGGTTGCCACCCAAAGCTGCAGAAAGCGGCGGCAAATCGAGCACTTTCGAGGGATCTGATACTGCCGGAAGACGGGAGGATCAAGGCCTTTGTGCATTGCACAAATTTCTCGCTGCGCTGCACGCACGATCGCACTGAGAAGAGGTTTCCAGCCTTTTAGAAGTTTCCGTGATTGATGATCCAGGCCCCGCCTGCCGCGGCAACGCCAGCGAGCAAAATAAAAGGCAGCGTCCGCACGAAAACCGTCAGCAAGGTGGCGAATGCAGTCAAGAGCTTTTCGCCTGCCTCCAAGAGCTCTCTTCCTGCGCGGTAGAGCGCAAAGACGATTCCGAGCCCGATAATGACGAGCAGGATGGTTTTTATCGTCGATAATTGATCGAGCCTATCCCATGGAACTGCACCGATTTGCGCGATGGTCCATTGCCAGATCGACCCGATAAAGCGAAAAATTGCGGCAAGCCCTTGTTGCAATAGCTGCAGCAACTGGTTGAGAAATTGCATGTGTTAGCCCTTTCGTATCCCGTCAGGCGCGCGGCTGTGTCATCGCGGGGCAAAGCAGTTAACTTGCCGTTACGATCATGCTGCGTTTGCGGGATACTGTCCAGCTACCAGAAATGCTGAAAGAACGAAGCGGGAATGCAATGGAATAAGTACCTAGAAATTTACGTTATTGACAACCCAACAGCCCATGGCAGCGACAAGACCAGCTATTACTATTATCGGCAGGCTTCGAATAAAAACTGTCGTAAGAATTATCAATGCCGCCATCGCTTTCTCACCAGCTTCCCAAAATGCCCACATCATCCGGTATACATAGACAAGTATAAGAGCCGAAAGTACAGAAAGGAACATAATTTTCCAGGGCGGCAGATAGCTGAGTTGGTTCCATGGCACGGCAGCAATTTGCGACAGTGACCAATAGATGAGCATGCCGATGAAGTGGAAGATGCCTTCAACGGCTGTCTCTATAAATCCCAACAAGTCATTAAGAAAATCCATGTCTTTGTCCCCTTTGCCGCGTCTCCATTCATGCCGCTGTTCATTGTGAGGACAATAACACTCGCACCTACGCCTTAATAGCGATAGAACCACCCGCACTGTCCGCCGTATGCAATCATGCTGCGATTGTGCGATACTGTCCAGTTACTCAACCTATAGTCTGGTTGTCTTCGTCGCGATTTAGGCTCACGCAAACTAAAGTTTGCAGGGCGGTGCTGCACATTAGCCGCAATTCGTTCGGAACTTCAGGCACGTCTTTACCGTTAAGCTACTTAAAAGCGCGCAGGCGCTGAAATTCGCACTTTCCAAGAAGCTGTCAGAAGCGTTACCATTGATTTATGGCGAGAACGAAAGCCGGTATTGGCAACTTAAGCTCAGACGGTTATCTCGACGGACAACTCCTCATCGCGATGCCGTCGATGACGGACCCGCGCTTCCACCGTGCTGTCATTTATGTGTGCGCGCATTCGTCTGAGGGAGCGATGGGCTTGGTCATCAACCAGCGCGCCGCCCACATCACGCTGCCGAAGCTGCTTGAGCAGCTCGATATCGCACCTTGCGGCTCCAACGCCATCGCCATTCGCAGCGCCGCCATGGAGGTTCATTCGGGAGGACCTGTCGAGACAAGCCGCGGCTTTGTGCTGCACAGTTCGGATTACTTCGCAGCGGACAGCACTTTGCCCATCAATGAAAGCGTCTGCCTCACCGCTACAATCGATATTCTCAAGGCCATCGCCAAGGGCAGCGGCCCTGACAAGGCAATTCTGGCGCTCGGATACGCCGGCTGGGCGCCTGGCCAGCTTGAGCGCGAAATCCAGTCGAATGGCTGGCTAAATTGCCCCGCCAATTGCGACATTGTTTTCGATAACGACCTTGAAAGCAAATATTCCCGGGCGCTGCAGCTTCTGGGTGTCGATCCTTCTCATCTCGTAGGCATTTCCGGTCACGCTTAGGCGCTCCGGAACTAGGCCGCCTCAAACGATGCACACCGGTCACAAAGCCTGTTGCACGAAAGCAACAGAGGCTGCCCGGATGCTGCCATAGTTATTTGTTCAACCTTTCAGCGCTACTTTATAGGGCTGCTAATGCTGTTTGGCCCTGACTGGCTTTGCCTTTGCAAGCCTTACCCTGAGCCCCGCATCGAAGGGGCCTCCATACTTGTCTAACTCTTAGGACTTTTTCTGACTGATGATCATTAAGCTTGCGATACGGAACCTGTTTCACGACCGGGCCCGTTTCCTAGTCACGCTGGTTGGAATCCTCTTCGCCGTCTTGCTCGTTGCCGTTCAGCTCGGGATGTTTTTTGGCGCCCGCCAAATGATAACCGCCATGATCGAGCATTCCAAAGGCGATATATGGATCTCCGCCTATGGTGCAGAAAGCATCGAACAAGGCCTGCTCCTGACCGGACGCGAGCGGTTCGCGGCTCTTTCCGTTCCCGGCGTGACAGCCGTGACGCCTCTTCTCGTTTCCTTCGCCGAGTGGCGCAAACCCAATTCCGGCACCGTCCACGTCGTCGTGGTTGGCTCCGATAAGGATGAACAGAGCCTCGAGCCCTGGAACATCGTCGAGGGCAAGGGCATACCGGCGTCGCCCGATGGGGTGATCGTCGATCGCACTTATGCAAAAACGCTCGGTATTTCGGGCCTCGATGCGGCTGCTGAGATTGAGGGGCAGCGCGTGCGCGTCGAAGGTTGGAGCAGCGGCATCCGGTCCTTCACTACCTCGCCCTATGTTTTTACCACCCTAAGCAAGGCCCACGCGCTCACAGGGGTGCCGTCCGAGCAGGCCAATTTTTATCTCGTCACGGTCGCGCCGGGCGCGAATGTTGCAGCGGTCAAACGCGAGCTTGCGTCACGCCTGCATAATGTCTTCCTTTTTACAAAGGAGGAGTTCCGGCAGCAGAACATCACCTATTGGCTGTTCGGAACGGGGGCTGGAGCCGCGCTGTTAGGGGGCGCGCTGCTTGGGCTCATCGTGGGCACGGTTATTGTCGCCCAGACCCTTTATTCGAGCACAAAGGACCACTTGAATGAGTTCGCGACTCTGAGGGCGCTCGGCTCCTCCGCGATTTACATTCACAAAGTTATCCTGGCCCAGGCGGTCGTGAGCGCGCTTCTGGGCTACGCTCTGGGCGCCACTCTATCGCTGTTGATTTCGGCCTTCAGCGATGAAACCGCGCTGCCGATGGTTTTCACCCCCGCTTTGGCGGCGTTCCTGCTCGCGGTGACGCTGGTCATGTGCGCGATCTCAGCAGTCTCGTCCATTCTCAAGGTCACTAAAATGGACCCAGCCATGGTATTCCAGAGATGACAGGGACCCCAATTCTTGAAGCCCGCCACATCGTCAAGGAACTCGGCGAGGGTAACAGCAAGGTGCTGGCGGTGAAGGATGTGAGCCTCACGCTGCACCCAGGCGAGTTCACGCTGTTGATGGGGCCATCCGGCAGCGGCAAAACGACGCTGTTGTCGATTCTCGGCTGTATCCTGTCGCCAACCTCGGGCTCGGTCACAATCGCCGGCGAAAGCGCCGGAGGCCGCACTGCCGAACAACTCGCCCAACTAAGGCGCCGGCATCTCGGGTTCATTTTCCAGTCTTACAACCTGTTTCCAACGCTCTCCGCTCTCGACAACGTCAAGATAGCGCTAGACGTGTGCGGCTTCTCCGCTGCCGACGCTCAAAAGCGGGCTGAAGAGGCGCTTCACGCCGTCGGGCTCGATCACCGCCTCAGGAGCTATCCGGGAACATTGAGCGGCGGTGAGAAGCAGCGCGTGGCAATCGCACGGGCCATCGCCTCCTCGCCCTCCATCGTGCTCGCCGATGAGCCAACCGCCGCTCTCGATACTGAGAATGGCCATGCCATTATGGAGCTTTTGGCCAAGCTCGCCAAAGACCAAAACCGCACCATTCTCGCCGTCACGCACGATCCAAGGACAATTCCTTACGCGGATCGCGTCATCGAGATCGAGGATGGGCGAATAATCGGCCAGAAGAAGAGCGCAGAAGCGCCAGATGAAGCCGGCAACGGCAAGCAGGCGATGGGGGCAAGCGCCAGACACAATCAAAAGAGAAAGCGACATGTCCATGCGTAGGATCAGGCCCACTTCACTCATGCTTCTCTTTGGGGTTCTGACATTCGGAACCGGCGTCGTCGGCGCCATGGGGCTTCTTTCCTTCGGCGTGTGGCCGGCTTATTCCGAGCAGCCCGCAGCTCTTGAGCCCGCTTGGGCGGCAGCAGCGCCAGGACGCGTCGAGCCAAAAGGCCGCGAGCTGCACGTCCGGGCTTCCGCGCCCGGTGCCATCAAAGAGGTCCTTGTCCAGCTTAACGATCGCGTCAAAGCCGGCGATCTCCTGATCCGGCTCGACGACGAGGAACTGAAAGCAAAGCTGGCAGCTTCGAAAGCTGAAGCGGCGGTCAGGGCCGCCGAAAGGGACGACAAAGAGGTTAAAGGCGCCGCCCATGACCGGCGCAAAGCCGAGGATAGCCTCTACTCCGCGGAGCGCAGCGCCTTCGATGCAAGGATCGATCTCGACCGCCTGATTTCGCTCGCCCGCGCAAACGAGGTTGAGGCCAGCGAGGTGGATAAGGCCCGCAGCGCTGTGGCCGCGGCGGAAATAAAAGTCGAGCACGAGCGCGCCAATCTCAAGCACGTCCTCACCAAGAGCATGCCCGCGCTCACCCGCGAGGAGGCGGCGTTGGCTGCGGCGCGTGCCGACGTTGCGGTGGTGAGCACAGCACTGGAACGCACGCACATCCGCTCTCCGATCGACGCTACCGTTCTCGAACTGCATGCCAAGCTTGGCGAAATGGCAAACCCAGCAGCGGAGACTCCGCTTTTGGCTCTGGGCGACACCACTCACCTGCAGGTGCGGGCGGAAGTGCAGGAACGCGACGTTCGCAAAATATACCCTGGGCAAGCTGCCATCGTGAAATCGGACGCCTTTCCGGACCGCGCTTTCGATGCTCGCGTCTCCGTCATGGCCCGCGCGCTCGGGGAGCCCCAGCTCCTGACGAGGGGACAGCGCAAGCCAACGGATGTGGATGTTCTTGAGGTTATTCTCGACCTCGACGACGGCGTCCCGCTTCTGCCTGGCATGCGGACGGACGTCCTTTTCAAGGAAGCGGAGGGACAAAAGACCCCCGTGGCGAAAACCGAGTAGCGATAGAGGCAGCCTCTCCGCCTTCGCGTTTAGTGCAGCGGCGGGGCAACGGGTGGCGTGCTGAGGAACGGCTTCAAGCCTTCCGCGGGCGCCGGCGGCTCCTCTTGTGGGACGCCTAGCGGGACGGGCGAGACTGCGCCGTAGCCCCTGCGATCGATTTCCGGGGCCATGAGCTGTTCGATCTCTGCTGCCCGGATGTAGCGCCCTTGGCAAGGCGGCTGCCAGCCGAATTGATAACGAACCTCTATGTCGCGGTAAGCGACATTCACCTCCTCTTCTCCATAGGTGGTGATTCCGAAAAACAAGTTCGCTGCTGGGAGGCAAAACCCCGTCGCCAGCGGCCTCAACTGCTCCGCGAAGGCGGCGAAGCGTTCCGCGAAGCTTCTACCGACGCGGTCGTAGGTCATTACCGGATTGGAGGCCGGCCAGACGAACAAGAAACGGAACTTGTTCGGTGAGACGGGCAAGATGTTGGTGAGCGCTGCATCGGGCTGGTGAGGCAAAGCTTCGAACAGCTCATTCATGCTTTTGGGATCGATTGAATTCACAATCGACTTCGCCTGGTCGCCGGCCGAGGCGCCGGAAACGGCGGAAAGCCAAGCAAAAAGAACACTGCCGGCAATTCTATGGGATAAGTGCTGCATCATGACCGCAAATGTGGGGGGGCTTCGCCGTTTCCGTCAACATATTCGCTTCGGCTTAGGCGGAAATCGGGCGCGAAATGCAATGTTGCAATCGACAAGCCTGATTTTTTGCCTTAAGTAAGCTGGATTCCAGATCAACTGGCGCGGCGGGCGCGAGCATGTTTGCGCGGCAGAGGCTCCTTTGATGCCGCTATGAGGATTTCAGTGATGAACATCATCGAAACGCTTGAAAAAGAGCAAATGGCGCAGCTTGAGGCGAAGCGCCGGATTCCGACCTTCCAGCCGGGAGACACTGTCCGCGTGAGTGTGAAGGTCGTTGAAGGCACCCGCGAGCGCGTGCAGGCCTACGAAGGCGTTTGCATCGCCCGCTCCGGCCGCGGCTTCAATGAGAGCTTTACGGTTCGCAAAATCTCTTACGGCGAGGGCGTCGAGCGCGTGTTCCCCCTCTATTCGCCGCTCATCGACAGCATCACGGTTGTCAGACGCGGCAAGGTTCGCCGTGCGAAGCTTTATTATCTGCGCGGCCTGCGCGGCAAAGCAGCCCGCATTCCCGAGCGCACGGATAACCGGGCAAAAGCGTTGAAAGCCGAATTTAAAGGCTTCAAGCGGCCGAAGGGCAACCCGGATAATCTAAAGCTTATCAAGGGGCTTGAGGCGGCTGATGAGAAGCGCCTGAATGAAATCGGCGTCATCAAGCTGGAGCAGCTCGCCAATTTCTCCGACGAGGAAATCGCGCTCGTTGACGACTACCTGAAGCTTGGCGGCAGGATGGAGCGCGAGGATTGGCCCGGCCAAGCGTTGAAGCTCATGGCAGAGACGACTGCGGAAGAAGTGCCCGCGCTCGAAGAAGAGGCGAAGCCGGAAGCTTAGGCTGTCACGCACCCAGCAATTGATGCTGTAATGGCCGGGTTCGACCCGGCCATCCGTTTTACCTTCGAGATCAGTTTGTTCGCTGGATGGCCGCGTCGAGTGCGGCCATGGCGGCCGGGTTGTGCTGCTTCTGCGGGAGCGAATTAAGCGGCGCAATCCTCGATAAGCTGTGGCGGGGCCACCGGGTGGACGTGGCTCTGGGCCAGGAACCACACGAACAGCCCGCCCTGTCCGAGGAACGGATCGAAAGCGGAACTCAGGACATTGTTCCCCGCCGAATAGTTCCCCATCGCGGGCATGATCAGCCGCATTCCGTTGGTCACGAAGCAGCGGCCGCGCAACAGATGGCCATATTGCGAAATCTGCGCTACGGGATGAAGCCCGCCTGCGATCTCGTTGGCGACGTGGGCCCGAACCGCTTCCGCGCGGAACTTAACGCCGCTCAGCAGCAATTGCGGCACCACGGTCCCGCCGATGCCACCCGGCAACGCAGCGGTGTCGCTGCCCGTAACCCAGTACCAGTCGCGGCCCTCCATCATGTCCTGAAGCCAGTCCAGCTGGTGATAGTTCAGGCCATTCGACGCCAAGCCCGCGAAGCTGTTGCCCAGCGCCAAAACCCTCGCCGGATCGTAGCGGTCGAGCGCTTCCTCGAGTTTCTCGAAGGCGGACGCCGTGTCGTAGGGAGGAAGCAGCACATCGGGCCCTTCGAGATAGGAGCAGCTCGAAAGCTGAAGGTCGGCGACAATAAGCGCGTTCTCGGCGGGCCAGTAGAGCGCCCCGGTTGCGTCGGCAATCATGGATTTACCGGAGAGAAGAACCCGCGATCCGCTTATTTCGGGGAGAATGCCGGTAGGCCGGCGCTCAAGCGTTGCTGAAAGCATAAGCTGTTGCCCTTTTGGAGGCGGCTCCGGCGAAGTACTCAAGCCTCGAACCGCGCATGTCCGGACCAAACTCTCATCATCGGACAATTCGTAATCGCATTTACACTTGTTAACTTGGCTGATTCGCGTGAACTTCGTTACAAAAAAATCACGAAACGGCGCATTTTCTTAACAAGCCAAGAATAACCGCAAACGTAGCTCGCGCGTCACAGTTGTTGCCTCCAGGGCACTCCCCTTGCCGGGAGGGTAAGCGCTTCACTTTGGATTCCGCGCGGCCTCTACCGCAGTCGTCATGGCCGTTGATCCTCGGGTCAAGTCCGAGGACATGTGCGGCCGTCCAGGAAAACATGGGCAGCACGCCGTGCAGCCGGATGATGATGACCCAGTCTCGCCGGGCGGAAATTGCGCGTCAATCGGAAGCTTCCGGGAGATCCAGGGAGGTGTGATAGATGGCGCGGATCGCCACGCAATCGTCTTCCACCGTGTAGAAAATCCGGTGGGCCTGATAGAGGTGGCGGCGGTAGCCTGGCTTAAAGTCATCGGCCCGCCGGCCCATCTTGGGCACCTTGGCGATGAGACTGAAGATGCGGTGAAAGCCTGCGTGGTACTTATCGGCTTGCGCCCGGCCAAAATTCTCCTCGGTGTACCGGTGAATGGCAAGAAGCTGGTTGCGGGCGAGCGGGGTGAGCTTGTAGCTAGCCACCGCTGCGCTCGTCCGAGCGCCGGTGCGCTTCGGCGAGAATATCGTCCATAGTGTCCGCGCAAACAGTCATGGCGCCTGGACGGTCAAGCGCCTCGCGGTAGCGGCGGAGCTGTTCCTCGCGCGGCAGGCGGCTCCAGGCGGCGGCTTCCGCCCTGGTGGGCACGGGCGAAGGCATTACCACTGGCATCAGCGCGGCGATCTCTTCCTCGGAGGGCGCATCACCCGGCAGGGTGAATTCGAAGCCAGCAGATTCTTCATCGGCCAGCGCCAGCATGGCTTCCGCGATATGATCCTGGGCCGTTGGTGGCAGGCGGCGCACTGTCTCGAAGGCGTGTTGCAAAAGGTCGGTCATGGTGCCGATCCTAGCATAAGGCTCGCGAAAAAGCGATTGGGCGGAAGGCGCCTCCAAGGCCAGCCACTTCCTCTCGCCAGTCCAGCCTCTGGAGGCCATCTATCCGCCTCTCCCAAAAGAAAGGTAAATGACTATGGAAGTAAGCAAAAGTACAACCAGACTTTGAACGATCTGGGGTATTTTAAAAATAAAGGCCAAGACTGCGACTAGAGCGGCCATAATGAGCATGATGCCAGTCAGAAGTACAACTTTAACTACTTACCTTCTCTGATTTGGCACGCTTGTACTCCCGTGCTCCACAGCTTTGGCGCTCTTCTTTGGATTTCAAGCGCTAATGCCGTTTGCTTAGCGTAACGCTGCTAGTGGTATCTCCACGATGGAGTCCATGGTCAAATTGAAAGATGTTTTCTAGCGGGTCAAGCCGCCTTGATCCGCTGCTCCAACCGCGCAAAGTACGGCAGCAGTTTGAACTGCGCATAGGGCAGGTATTGCTGGTTTTGGATCAGCCCTTCGAACTGGGTGAGCCGCTCCAGAATTCCGTGCAGATTCGCAGCCTCGGGGCCAGAGTTCGCCCCGCACAGAGCGCGCACGACCGCCTTTTTGTGATCCGGCTGCTGGTTCTTGAGGTAGATCTTTGTATCGAGCGCGCCGGAAAGATCGGGCGGCAGGTCACCCGGATATTGCGTGCCGATGGCGATGCCGGCCCCAAAGGCGCGGCCCTCGCGCGCGAGATTTTCAAGATGCGTCGAGTGTGCCACGCGCCAAGCCTCGTCGAGAACGAGCAGCCGTGTGAGCTTGCGGGGTTGGGCGCGCCGGACCAGAACGCCGTGCAGCCTGATGATGATCAGCTCGGCCAGCGCCGCCTTGATCTCATCGGTCGGCAGAGCGAACAGCGAGAGCACCATCCTCTCGTCCAGCATCGCCTCGAACGGCACGGGCAGCTCGTCCGATTTCGGAAACAGCCCCAGCTCGAACAGCGGCGCGATGCGGTCGAGCAGGCTTATGGCTTGCGGGTTCTTCGCCTCCTTCTGCTCTTCGAGGATTGCAACCACGTCGTCGAAACTCGGCGGCCGGATGCTGTCCGCATTGACCCATTTTTGCGGATTGATGCCCCGCCGCTCGAATGCCTCTTTCATCGCATCGCGCAGCGTTGCGGTCTGACGGTCGCCCAGCGCAAAGACACGCTTCAACACGCCCGTGATCGTGAAAATATGCTCAATCGGCTGTGCCTGCCCGTCGTCGCTCGCACTCGGCATCAGCGGGTTGAACGGGATGCCATGCCGGCGCACGTCATGCACCCTGAGCCCGATGGCTTGCACGAAGCTCCGTTCCGAATAGTCGTTCTTGAAGTCGAAGATGCAGACCGGGAAGCCCATCGCGGCAACGCCGTCGATCAGCACGTTCAGCGTTTGGGTTTTGCCCGAGCCTGGGTCGCCGGTGACGAGAATGCCGAAGTTCAGAAGCTTCGCTTCGGTCTCGAAGGGCGCCCAATGAACCTCGCCGCCATCCGAGTGACGGCCGAGCATCACCGCGTCGTTTGACGGCGTGCGGCGCAGCGGCGAAGGAGCAGGAACGGGCGCTTGCTCGATCTCTGGGGCGTCGTCCTCTTCCGCAGCCGCCTTGACGTAAGGAAATTGCACGATGTCGGCGAAGGCCGCGACTTTGGTGAGCGGCCGCGCTTCGCGCTGCCAGGCTTCGAAGCCCGCTGCGTCTTTGAAGTTACGGAAGAAGTGCCGCGCCGAATCCAGCCGCTCCCAAGCCAGCATCTCGATTTGCGGCACGACGATCGAATGCATGTCCTCGGCGTCGCGGATCAGGGGCGCGATGAACCGCCCCGAGCGGGGAAGACGCCCGCCACGCGGCCGCACGATGACCGGCCTTGCTCCATTGACGCCTCTGAGAAAGACCCGGATCTCCTCCGCCAGCGGTGCACCGCGGCCCTCATTGCAAAGGGCGATCTCGCGGCGCTCGACGCTCTGGCCATCTTTTTGAAAGTCGGCCTCGATAACCACGGTGCCCGCCCTGCCGCGCACCGTGCGCCGCGTCTTGATCGCGGTGATGCCCTCGATTTCAGCCGCAGCGGCCTGCACGGCCCATTCAAGAATTTCAGCTTGCTGGATGCCGTTTCCAATCGCTGGCTGCACCGTCCGCGACGTCAGCTCGCCGTGCCATTTGTCGTCGAAATTGGTCGAGGAAGCGGCGGGGACTGCCGCGATTGGCGAATCGCTTGAGACAGAGGGCGGGGGCGGCATATCCTCAAGTGCCGGGATGGCGCCGGTCGCGAGGTAAACGCGCCGGAACTGCTGGATCAGTTCGAACACGTAGCGAGAGGTTTGCCCGCCGAGCTCATCGGTCATCCATGCGGGGAAAGGATATAGCGGATCGCTTGGAACCGCCTTGGCTCCGCAGCGATCGAACAGTTCGGCGAGCCTGCGCTTCAGAAGGGCCTCGGCCTGCCTTCGCGCAAGCGGCTTCAAGCGCACCGGCAATGAGCCGAAGCGTTCAATCCGGTCGCGAATCGAGCTGTCGATGCCCTCGGCAATGGTGTCGTAAAGCGAAGGCAAGACCGCGAAGGCAACGCAGAGCGGCGGCAGCGTTTCAGCCAGAAGCGTGCCCCGGCCGAAGAGGTGACGCAGCCGCGCTTCCCAGCCCTGCACCCGGCTTTGTTCGAGCTGGTCGAAGGCAAGCAGCAGCGCGCCGCCGGTGGCGCCAATGACATTCACCAGCGAATCGATGTGACCGCGCGCGATATGGTCATCGGCCCCTTGGGCCAAGCGCACGCCGCCGATGCTGACGTTCATGGGCTGGCCGCGCAGATAGGCGAACGCGTCGTCGTCGCCTGCCGCCGCGCCCAGCAGACCTGCGATAAAAGCCTCCGAAGGCACCGGGAGATGCGACAGCTTTTGCAGCCGCGCGCGGATCGACACGATCAACGGGCGCAAATCGAAGTCGCGTATGTCGCCGCCCTCGCGGAATACGTCCAGCTCAAAAGCCTTGGCGAGATCGGGATGGCCTTGCGCGAGCAGGGTATGGGCGAGCCGGGTGAGCGGCGAGGGCGCGCCCGCCGCCACGAGATAGCGCTCCGAAAGCCGCGATATCAGCGCGCGCAACAGCCAGGCGTCGAGGTCTTTCTCCGCCACGAGATCCACCATCGGAAACAGCGCCGCATAGACGCTGCCCTCCTGATGCATCCGCCGGATGGCGGTAAGGAGCGTGTGGGTTTTTCCGGTGCCCGTCGCGCCCTTGATCAAAAGCACGCGGAAGGCTGGGTCGGGATTTTGGCTCTTGGCCTGCGCGGCGATGGCGGAAAGCGCCGCATCGGCCTCTGCCTCGAGCCCGGGCACATCCAGGCGCTCCTCATCGGCAGCGCCGGCCAGCGAGGCCACTGCGCCAAAGACTCGGTCGAATTCTGGGCTTTCGAAAGCCTTGAGCCGTAAATCCATGATTTAAAACGCCTAAATCCACTGATTGACGATAAAATGCCGTTCGTCGCGGCCAAGCCTGAGCCGCGACCTCTCCTTGAGGCCCGCATCGAACGGCCCCGTAATGTCGTAGCGTTCCAGGTCGAGAAGGCCCTCGCGCGCCGCTTCGGCCAAATTTGCCTTGAACTCGTCGAGGCTGCCGAGCGCCAGCCCGTGAGCAAGGCCCGCATCGTAAACCTGCGCGATGGCAACCCGGCCCGCGTAAGGCTTGGTCTCAAGCCTGCCTGCAATCTTGCGCACCGCCTTTGCGAAGCTCTCAAGATCGAAGCTTTGGGCTGTTTCCGTAAGCCCGCCCGGCCGGGCCGATATCGCCGCCCGGATAATGGTGGCTGTGAGCGCCTGCACATTGTCCGCCGGGCCGCCAAGCGCCTTGGATAGCAAAGCTGCATCTGCCTGCAAGACCGCCCCCCGTTGCACGCCGGCAAAGGCGAGATAGATGCGCCGGCTCATTTCATCGAACTTGAATGCCTTCAGGGGGGCGCGCGCGCGCTCCGCGAAAGCGCCGCCGAACGACGCAACAATGCGAGACAGAAGGGCGCAGCGGGCCGCCTGCGCCGTAGGCCAAGGAGCGAGTTCATCGAGCGCGAAAAGCTGCCTGAGTGCGAGCGCCGGCAGATCGCGCCTACGCTTCGCCCCCGACGCAACGGGTCCGCCCAGCGCCCGGACGGCCAGCGCGCGCAGCGCATCCTGCGCGGCGGACCCGGATAGGGCATAGCTGCCCTTAGCGGCGCTATCGGGCTTCGCGATCAAAAGGCCGGCGTCTTCTCGAATGAGGCCAAGCTTTATGGCCTCGGCCAAGGTCTGCGCATAGGGGAGAGCCTCGCTCAAAGCCTTCGCGGCGGTTTCCCCCGCACAGCTTTTCTTGGGCTGCGCGGCCACCCACGCGGCCAGCACGTCTGGCGCGGTAAGCGGCGTCAAGCAGGCAAGGCTCGGCTGCGGCAGAGGCGAAGCGCTTTTTTGCGGCAATGTCATCGTGGTTGCGGCCCCGCGTCCAGGGTGAGACTCTCCAATGCGTTAATCCGGCGGTAACGTAGCTGATTCGAAGGAATCTGGCACCACAAGCCGCGCGCCGGCCATACGCGCCAACATCGCACGGCATCATTGCGGTGGTGCGCGCCCTCCATCGTCATCCCGTGCGCAGTGCAGCGCGAAGCGGTACTCTGCAGACACGGGATCTTTCCAGACGCCCGCGCCCTTTACAATCTCGTGTCAGCGAAGCGTCACTATCGTGCCGCAGCGCGCACGGGATGACGAAGGAAGCAGCCCGTGAAGCAAGCCGTCTCACATCTGCCATACACCCGCGCCACAGCTTTCGCATTGCTTAGTTGGTTGCGAGGGTGGGCGAATGCGTTGCGTGCGGCAGATGTTGACAGTGCTCACGATCGCGATGCTGCTGGCCATCGCTGCTTCCACGGGCGTGGAAGCGCAGGTGGCAGACGACGTAGCCGCCCTCAACAAGCAAGCGGCCCAGCTTTATGGCCAAGGAAAATACAAGGAGGCGGCCACCATGGCAGAGCAGGCCGTCGCCCTTGCTCAACGCGTCCTGGGGCCCTCGCATCCCGATACGCTTTCAAGCGTGAACAATCTGGCGTTCTTCTATCAGGCGCAGGGCCGCTATAGCGAGGCCGAGCCGCTTTATAAACGCGCGCTGGCGGCCTTCGAGCGCGCGCTGGGCCCCGAGCATCCCTCGACGCTTACCAGCGTGAACAATCTGGCCGGGCTCTATGACGCCCAGGGCCGCTATGGCGAGGCCGAGCCGCTTTATAAGCGCGCGCTCGAGGCCAGCGAGCGTGCGCTCGGCAAAGAGCATCCCAATACGTTGACCATCATGAACAATCTGGCGGCGCTGTATCAGGAGCAAGGCCGTTATGGCGAGGCCGAGCTGCTCTGTCGGCACGTGCTCAAGGCCAGCGAGCGGATGCTCGGGCCCGAGCATCCTGATACCCTCACCAGCGTAAACAATCTGGCCTCCCTCTATGACGTCCAGGGCCGCTATCGCGAGGCCGAGCCGCTTTACCGGCGCGCGCTTGAGGCCAGCGAGCAGGTGCTCGGCAAGGAGCATCCCGATACACTTCGAAACGTGGACAATCTGGCGACGCTCTATCAGGAGCAAGGCCGCTTTGGCGAGGCCGAGCCGCTTTTTAAGCGCGCGATCAAGGGTTATGAGCGCGTGCTCGGACGCGAGCATCCCGACACGCTAAAAAGCGTGAATAATCTCGCCGTGCTCTATCAGACCCAGGGCCGCTATAGCGAGGCGGAGCTGCTTTATAGGCGCACGCTAGAGGCCAGCGAGCGGTTGCTCGGAAAGGAGCACCCGGACACGCTTCGCGCCCTGAATAATCTGGCGACACTGTATGACAACCAGGGCCGCTCCGGCGAGGCCGAGCCGCTATATCGGCGCCTGCTGGCTGCTGCCGAGCGCGTGCTCGGCAGAGAGCATCCCAAAACGCTGACCACCATGAACAATCTTGCGTCTCTGTATCAAGCCCAGGGACGCTATGGCGAGGCCGAGCCACTCTTTCGGCGCGCGTTCGCGGCCAGGGAGCGGGTGTTAGGCAAGGAGCATCCGGAAACGCTTATCAGCTTAGCCAATCTGGCAGCGCTGTATGATGACCAGGGGCGCTATAGTGAGGCCGAGCCGCTTTATAGGCGCGTTCTTGAGGCCCGCGAGCGCGCACTCGGCAGAGAGCATCCCGATACGCTGGCCAGCGTGAACAATCTGGCGGCGCTGTATTTCACGCTGCGCGATTGGGTCCGCGCTGCGCAATTCTGGCGGCGCAGCACCGCCGCGAATGCCGCGCGCGTCCAGCGCGGCGCGCAGGATGCTGCTCAAGGACTTTCGGGAAAGAAGAAAAGGGAAGCCGAAAGACTGAGCGGGGAGGTCCTGGGCCTTCTCAAGGCGGTGTACCGTCTCGCGCCAGAAGGCCGTACACCCGATGCAGAGGCCTCGCGCGAAATGTTCCAGACAGCACAATGGGCGCAAAGCTCCGAGGCAGCGCAGACGCTGGCGCAGATGGCGGCGCGCGGTGCTGGCGGCGATCCCGCGCTTGCAGCCTTGGCGCGCGAACGGCAGGATTTGGTCGCGGAATGGCAGAAGCGCGATGGGCTGCGCAACGCTGCTCTCGGTCAGGCCCCAGACAAGCGCGACACCAAAGCCGAGGCGGAGAATAACGGAAGACTCACCTCCATCGACGCGAGGATCGCGGAAATCGATAAGGGACTGGCAGCAAAGTTCCCCGATTACGCCGCCCTGGCCAGCCCGGCGCCGCTCGCCGTGGAGGACGTGCAAGCCCAGCTTCGCCCCGATGAGGCGCTCGTCCTGTTTCTCGATACGCCGGAAGCGCCACCCACGCCGGAAGAGACCTTCATATGGGTCGTGACGAAGACAGACGTGCGCTGGGTGAGAAGCGAGCTGGGTACGCCAGCACTCACGCGCGAGGTTTCGGCGCTGCGCTGTGGGCTCGATGCCGAGGCGTGGAGTGGCCGCGGTGCGGCTCAATGCGTCGGGCTTTTGGATATGCCGCCCGATAAGGCGCCCAAAGACGGAGATCTCCTGCCCTTCGATCTCGCGCGCGCTCACGCGCTTTACAAGGCGCTGTTCGGCGAGGCCGAAGACCTCCTCAAGGGCAAGAGCCTCATGATCGTGCCATCCGGCCCGCTCACGCAATTGCCGTTCCAGGTGCTCGTCACGGCGCCGCCCGCAGGCGGTGATTACAAATCCGCAGCGTGGCTCGCGCGCGATCATGCGATTACTGTGCTGCCCGCTGTGTCATCGCTGAAAGCGCTGCGCCGCGTGGCGCGCCCAAGCGCCGCGATGAAGCCGATGATCGGCTTCGGCGATCCGCTGCTCGACGGCGATCAGGGCGATCCGAAATATGGCGCGTATTTCAAGAAGCGCGCGGCGCTCGCCCGCGAGAACCAAAGCTGCCCGCAGACGCCCGCGCGAACGCCCCCGCAGCGCCTAGCCTCGCTGTTCGGCTTGCACCGTGGCATTGCCCCGATGGCGGTTCGCGGGCTCGCCGATGTTGAGTTCTTAAGAGCGCAACTGCCGCTACCCGAGACGCGGGACGAGCTGTGCGCGGTCGCGCGCGATCTGGGCGCCGATCCGGGCGAGATGCGGCTTGGCGCGCGCGCCACCGAGCGCGAGGTGAAGGCCTTGAGCGCCAGCGGCGCGCTGGCGCAATATCGCATCGTGCATTTTGCCACGCATGGCGTGCTAGCCGGGCAATTGGACCCCAAGGCCGAGCCCGGCCTGATCCTCACCCCGCCGGAGACGGCGAGCGAGGAGGACGACGGCTATCTCACCGCGTCGGAGATTGCGGCGCTGAAGCTCGACGCCGATTGGGTGATCCTGTCGGCGTGCAACACGGCCGCCGGGGGCGCCACGGGCGCGGAGGCGCTGTCGGGGCTCGCGCGCGCGTTCTTCTACGCGCAGGCCCGCGCGCTGCTCGTCTCGCATTGGGAGGTGGATTCGGCCGCGACGGTGAAGCTGATCACGGGCGCTGTCAGCGAGATCGCGCGCGACAAACGCGTCGGCCGCGCCGAAGCGCTGCGCCGCGCCATGCTGGCGATGATCGATGGCGGCAAGCCGGAAGAGGCGCATCCCGCCTATTGGGCGCCGTTCGTGCTGGTGGGCGAGGGTGCGGCAGCGCGGTAGGGCGGAAGTCCCCCCTCACCCCAACCCTCTCCCCGAGGGGAGAGGGAGTCCGCGACCGTTGCGGCATCGTCCCTTCTCCCCTTGGGGAGAAGGACAGGATGAGGAGGTCTTTTTCGTAGCGCCGGAGCATGGTTAAATCCGGAATGGTAAACGGGGACGGGTTTTCTTATCTCCCCTCCGCGAAAATCGAAATATTTCGCGATTTCACCCGCAAATCCGCGTTTCAGAAAATCCGTTAAATATAGATAGTTGCGCGGATTAACCTAGAAATGTAACCCACGGTTGTGTGCGTGCGCCGTCGGGCGCGAGGCCTCTGCTGTGCAGCCATCGCAATTTACTCTGCGATATCAATGCGATAGGCGGAGCTTAAGGCTTTCGCAAGGCGCTTCGGCTATAATGCCTGCATAAAAGGGAGCCGCGCGGCGGGACGGAATCGCCACAGGGACGGCGAAACAAACGAGGTTAACGCCGGCTTAATGCTGGTGCGTTTCGGCGTATTTCGCCATTTTCTCGGGCGGCGCCTCGGTCTGATATTTCGCCTTCCACTCCTCGTAGGGCATGCCATAAACGCGCTGGCGCGCCTCGTCCTTCGAAACGGTCAGCCCCCGTTCGGCTGCCGCCTCCTGATACCAGTTGGAGAGGCAGTTCCGGCAGAAGCTCGCCAGGTTCATCAGGTCGATATTCTGCACATCGGTGCGTTCGCGCAAATGCTGTACGAGCCGGCGGAAGGCTGCGGCCTCAAGCTCGATCTCTGTGCTTTCGTTCACCTGGCTCATGCGGTCCTCGCTTTATCCTATATCCTTGCTTTCTATATCGGTTTTCGAGCCGCAAAAGTCCACGCAGGAAAGCGGCCCCGCACTTGCCGGATCGGCGAAAATCGCAGTCAGGCAATCCGCGATAAGAGCGCCCCATTCGCGCTGGCCTTTGGGCTCGCGAACCCGATCCTGGCGGATTTCGATCAGTGCGTTGGGAAGGCCCTTGAGCGTGGCGTGCCGGAAGATACTGTCATTGCGCAAGTGGCCCGAATAGGGCTCGTTGTCGCCGATCTCTAGGCCGGTGCGTGTGCGCAGCTCGCGCAGCAGCGGCACCGCCAGCCGGGGGTCCCGGTCCCACAACAGCGCTGCGTGCCATTTGCGCGGGACGCCGCGCCAGGCTTCGGTGAAGCTATGGATCGAGATGACAGCGGGCACAAGGCCGCGTGAGAGCATGGCTTCGAGCTCGCCGGCTATTGCGGCATGATAGGGGGCGTGGAACCGGGCAATGCGCTTCGCCCGCTCGGCGCCATCCAGCACGGCGTTGCCAGGTACGATCGCGCCGTCGGACAGCTGCATGATGAGCGTTGGATCGTCCTCTCCGCGGTTTGGGTCGATAAGGAGCCGCGAGAAGCGCGAGGAGATCACCGTCGCCTCTAGCCTGCGGCCCAGTTCAAGCGCCACGTCCAGGGCGCCGATGTCGTAGCCGATATGCCGGTTCAACTGAATATCGTCGAGGCCGAGCGTGCCATATTCAGGCGGCACCAGATTGGTGGCGTGGTCGCAGATAACAAGGACGCTTGCGCTGGCGCGGCCGCGCACGATGTCGAAGCTCCTCCAGGCGCCGCCGGGGAGTGCTGCCTGTGCGCTTGCTTCTGTTCTTTGTTGCATGGCTTTGGCGTTAGGCGAATGAAGCATAATGTCAAGAAGCGCCTTGGCGGCCGCGATCCCTGCGACCAATGCTTATAACTTAAGAGCGCCTCCCCGCCTTTTGAACTATCGGGTAAGGACAAGCCCGCGTCTTTAAGTACCTTGACCGTGGCTCAGGCTTGCTCCTATTTTCGCTGCCATGAACCTCGCGGTTTAGATGAGGGTGGCGAATGTGACTGGGGAAATGCCTGATTTCGAGGCACTTGCCGGCAAGATCAATCAGATGCTGAACGCGTTCGGATCGGCGCGGCTGCGGCGCGGCCTGACGGCCGATGAGGTGTTGATCTTCCTTGCGGCAGGCCAGCTCAGTTTCACGGCGGAGGAACAGGTTCAGACCGCGAAGCCGGTAACTTACGTCGCGATCTCCTACCTTCTCAGCATCCCAAAAGAGACCGTGCGGCGAAAGGCATTGCGCCTCGTCGAGCTTGGCCTGGTGGACTGCAGGCCCCAAGGGATTATTGTGGCGGACCTCGATAGCTGGCGCGCTTGCGCCTGTTCCCTGCTCAGGGTGTAGCCGGCCTGATCAGTAACGAACGGCGCACACCTTCAACCCTGCCCTCCGCCCTTGAGGGAGAGGCATTAGGTAATCCAACGATTCCTCCAAGTACTGCAGTCCGTTAGCGGGCGTTGCTGTACGCAATCCCCCTGACCCCGAACACCGAAGCCATAGCTGTGGCGGAAATACCTCAGCCTCCGCTGAACTGCACGCAAAAGCCATTCTAAGTTCAGTTCCGGGGCGAATCATGGAAACTTCGGTTCACGGCTGATTTTTGGGCATCCGGCACAAGAAGCTCCTTACCTGGGCAAGGTGGAGCTTGAGCCGCATCAGACGCTTTGTAGCCCGCGTTTGGCACTTTGAGGGGGTTTTAATGAAAAACACCGTGAAATACGCGGTTGCAGGCGCTTGCGCGCTCGCCGCTTCTTCGACTGCTGTGCTTGCACAGGAAATTCCAGCCGGCTTTACTGCTGGTATCGACCTGGCATCGCCTCTGCCCACCGGCATTTATGCTTTCGACATCAATGGCCTAATAGCTACCGACCACAGCGCGCCGGGGTTGCATGGCAATTTCTATGCGACCGTCCCGGGTCTCATATGGTCGTCGCCCTATGAGATCGCTGGCGGCAAACTCGGCATGACCGGCTATTTCGCTTATGGCGACTATGAGAACGACTTTGGACAACGGCTTAGGATTCCACGCCGGCGTATGCAGGGCCATGGCTCTCCCAAATGGAATTCAACATGAAGTGGACCTATGGTTCGCTCAGCGTCAGCTCGAACGCTGGCATCCTTTACATGTTCGGTAGCGGCAACTTCGTAACCGCTGTCCTAAATAACTTCAAGGATAACACCAATTTTGAAGGCAGCACTGACTTCGCCTGGAAAGCAGCCCCAGGCCTGGAAGCCTTGTTGAACGTCAAGTACGGCACCGCTGACTTTGTTGGATCGAACGCTCTCGGCTACAATCAAGAGTGGATAACCTTCGAAGGCGCGCTGCTCAAAAATTCGGCAAAATGAATATTGGCCCGCTTCTCGTCTATTCAACCAACCTTGATGGCCCCGGCTACGATCAGACGTTCGTCGGCGGCAAGGTTGGATATAATTTCGACGGTTTCACGGCTAACTTCCGCCTCATGCAGAGCATCGAGTACAGCGGTACGGCCAATGCGACCGGTAACGATACGAGAGTTTTCGTCGACTTCATCAAGCCGCTTTGGATCGCCGAGGAAGCGCCTCTGAAGTAAGCTGCAAGCTGCTAGCCTGGCCCGCAACGGATCCCGCCTCGATGCGAGGCGGGATCGCAACGGCAAAGACCATAGCTGTGGCGCAAATATCGCAGTTTTGCCGAATCTGCACGCGAAACCCATTCTGGGTTCAGTTCCCCCGCACAACCAAAAAAGTTCTGTTAAGGTCCCCTTACGGCTGATCTTTGGGCACCGGCATTAAGAGGTTCCTTCCTGGGCAGGAAGGGCTTTGGCCGCAAAAAGCGCGGATAAGCTGGATTAGGCACTTGTGAGGGGGTTTTGTATGAAAAGTACCATTAAGTTCGCGGCTCTTGGCGCGTGCGCGCTTGCCGCTACGTCTACCGCAGCGCTTGCACAGGAAATACCATCCGGCTTTACCGCTGGTATCGACTTGGCATCGCCTCTGCCCACCGGCATTTACGCTATCGACATCAACGCTGCCAACCCTATAGGATCTTCAAAGACTGGCCAAGTCGGCACTGTCTATGCGGCCATTCCCGGTCTCATCTGGTCATCGCCTTGGGAGATCGCTGGCGGCAAAGTCGGCATGACCGGCCTGTTCGCTTATGGCAGCTTCAACGACAACGCGGGCCTAGTTACAACCCCTGGCGGGACGGCCGATGGGGCATGGGCGTCGGTCGTCGAAGCCAACATCAAGTGGAACTTCGGTGCGCTCAGCGTCAGCGAGAACGCTGGCATCATGTACCTGTTTGGTACCGGTAATTTCTTGATCGCCGATTTGAACGGCCAGAAAGATAACACTAACTTTGTAGGCCACACCGACTTCACCTACAAATTTGGCGGTGGCCTGGAAGGCTTGTTGAACATCAAGTACGGTAACGCTAACTTGCTTGGCGACGGCAACCCCTCCGTGATCTCCAATGGAGCGTGGATAAGCTTCGAAGGTGCGTTGCTGAAACATTTCGGCAAGATGGAGGTTGGCCCGCTTTTGGTTTATTCAACCGACCTTTCCGGCCCCTCCTGGGATCAGACTTACGTCGGCGCCAAGGTTGGATACGCGTTTGACGGCTTTAACGCTGACTTCCGTGTGCTGCAGACCGTCAATGTCTCAGCCGGGGCCGGCACCGGAGCGCTTGGCACGGGTCAAATCGAAGACACAAAAGTGTTCGTCGACTTCGTGAAGCCGCTTTGGGTCGCCGAAGAGTCTCTGAAGTAAGCTTGTCTAACACCTAGCATGAAGAGCCAGCGGCACACCGCTGGCTTTTTTTGTTTGCGCGGCGGTAAATGCGATTTGTACGATAACCTAGCGGATAGAGGGGGAGGCTGCTGGAGCGGCCTCCCTGATATGCATTAGCAACGCGTCATAGTGCCCCAAACATCTACCATGCAATTCGGGTTGCCGTTGCGGGGGGCTAAGGTGAAATCCCAGTTCCGGGTATCGACGTCGTGATGGTAATAAGCTGCATTCTTGGGGTGATGTAATTTGGCGTTGTGTACCCTTGCACTCGCGTCCGTGGCGGTAACGATCTGGGCGGGAACCGCGACGAAAGCGAGTGCGGCGGCGATTGCGCCAGCGAGGGCGGTGTTCAAAGACCTGTTGCGCATTGTTTCTAACTCCGTTTCCAAAGAGCCAAAATTGGCTCATCACGGAGCAAAATATGAAGGAGCTGGAACGCTCCGTCTGTGACCTAGTCACCATGAGCTTTGCGGGGAGGCGATGCTGCTGTGCCTTTCACGGATACGCTCCCCAGCGCGCGTTAAAGGCCTCACGATGCCGTTGCCGGCTTTAGCCCAATACCGGGCGGTTAGGGGAAGCAGTAAGTTTCGGGCCGATGGAAACAAGCTCAACACTTGGTTTTTGCCTGGTGCCCACCGGCGCTAGACCAATCTTGCGCGCGCTTTTCGACGCCGCTGTTTTAGCTGCGCAGCCCTCCCGCTGCATGCTGCGCCACTTCCCGGAGCCTCCCGCCAACGGCAGCATTGTGATCGTCGCTTGCGGCAAGGCGGCGGCGGGGATGGCACTGGCGGCTGAGCTTCACTACGAGAGCCGGGGCGCATTGGAGCTTGTGCGGGGCCTAGCTGTAACCAGGTACGGTTTTGGCGCGCCGCTAAGCAGGCTTAAACTAGTCGAAGCAGGCCACCCAGTACCCGATGGAGCGAGCGTTTTGGCCGCCCAGGAGGCGATTGCGGTCACTCGCTCTGCAGGTCCGGGGGATCTCGTCCTTATCCTAATATCGGGTGGCGCGTCGGCACTTTGTGTGGCACCGGCCGGGGCTATCACGCTGTTGGAAATGCAGGAGCTCACCAAAGCGCTGTTGATCGCTGGCGCCCGTATCCACGAAATCAATTGCGTGCGGAAGCACATCTGCCGCTTCAAAGGCGGCCGGCTTGCGGCCCAAGCGTCCGGCGCAACGCTGGTCACGCTGGCGATTTCAGACACGCCGGGCGACGAACCGGAGGACATTGGCTCGGGCCCGACCTGCCCCGATCCAACGACGCTGGCGGAGGCGCGGTCGATCCTCGCAAAGTACGGCATAACGCCCGCGCCCTCGATCGCTGAAGTGCTCAACGATCCAGCCAATGAGACGCCAAAACCCGGCGATCCCATTTTCGCGAATGCGCGCTACGAGCTGGTGGCAACGGGGCGGGATAGCCTGGAGGCTGCGGGAGAACTGGCCCGCAGCTTCGGCTACGACGTCATCATGCTGGGGGATTCGCTCGAAGGCGAGGCACGCGACGTTGCGAAATGGCACGCGCAGCTCGCAAAGCGCTGCCTGGCCGAGGGGAGGCGTGCGGTCATTCTGTCCGGGGGCGAGCTTACCGTCACGGTCACCGGAAAGGGAAAAGGCGGCCCCAATCAGGAGTATGCCCTTGGCCTTGCCATTGCGCTTAATGGCGAGCCCGGGATCGCTGCCCTTGCCGCCGATACGGACGGAACCGATGGCGGCACAGGCGCCCCGGACGACCCGGCCGGTGCGTTCGCCGGTCCCTGGACAATCGCCCGCGCCGGCGCACTTAATCTCGTTCCAGCCACATTTCTCGAAAATAACAACTCCACAGGCTTTTTCCGTTTGACGGAGGATCTCTTGATTTGCGGCCCGACCGGCACGAATGTAAACGACTTCAGGGCGATTCTTGCCGATAGCTCAATCAGAGATTAGTGTGTTGCGAAATGGCTCGTACCGAATCCATCTGAGCTTACCCGCGCCGTCATTGCGAGGGGCAAAGCCCCGGATAGACACGGCGTGAAGCGCCTCGCGATGATGGACATGCAATCGCTCAATCGGATTTGCTATCACTCAATTTCTGGGTTCAAGGATGAACTTGCAAAAACTCACTCTATCGGCACGGCTTACTTGTACCGTGGCGGCGCTCGCGAGTTTAACCGGCGTCGGGCTCGCCAGCCCCGACCCAGCCTATGCAGAACTAAAACTTTGCAATAGCACCTCCAGCCGGATTGGCGTCGCAATCGGCTACAAGGATAAGGATGGCTGGACGAGCGAGGGCTGGTGGAACGTCGACAGTCAGTCTTGTGCTCTCCTCATTCAGGATAAGCTTCGCGCGCGCTTCTACTATGTCTACGCTTTCGATTACGACAAAGGCGGGGAGTGGGGCGGACCCATTCCGATGTGCACGAACGATGTGGAGTTCACAATCAAAGGCATTGACAATTGCGAGGGGCGCGGCTTCAAGAAGAGTGGCTTTTTCGAAGTTGATACGCAGGAACAAACGGATTGGACCGTCAAGCTGACGGATCAGTCCGAGCCTCAACCGGCGCCTCTGCAAAACACCACCGGTCCAGCGGCAGGCCAGACGCCGGCTCCGCCCAGGCCACGGCCGTAACACCATCAGGAACGAAAAAGAGATGAAGCGGGAACGCAGAGTTAAGATCATCGCCACGCTCGGACCCGCGAGTTGCGAGCCGGCTGTGATGGAACGCCTCGTGCAGGCTGGCGCGGACGTGTTCCGCATCAATATGAGCCATTCGAGCCACGACGACCTTAGGAACTATGTTTCTAGCCTTCGCGAGCTTGAAGCGAAATACGGCCCCATCGCTATCCTGGCGGATCTCCAGGGTCCCAAGCTTCGGATCAGCTCGCTTGCCGAAGGGCAGATCAAGCTTAAGCGCGGGCAGCGCGTGGTCTTCGACGCAAATCACGCCCCAGGAAACGCAGAACGCGTTGGCCTCCTGCACCCCGAGATTTACGCGGCTGCGGAACCTGGCCATACGCTTCTGATCGACGACGGCAAGCTCAATTTGAAGATTTTGACGGTCACGCCGGGGCGGCTCGTGGCCGAGGTTGTCACCGGCGGCATGCTCTCCAGCCGCAAGGGCATCAACTTGCCCGACGCGATCTTGCCGCTCGCATCCATGACCGGCAAGGACCGGGAGGATTGCGAAGCCGCCATCGAAGCGGGCGTAGATTGGGTCGCGGTCTCCTTCGTGCAGCGCGCTCAGGATATCCTCGACGTGAAGGCGATCGTCCAAGACCGGGCCTCGGTCATGGCGAAGATCGAGCGGCGCGCGGCCGTCACCGCGATGACGGAGATTCTCGCCCAAGCCGACGGCATCATGGTCGCGCGCGGCGACCTTGGCGTCGAACTGCCGCTGGAGCAGGTGCCGGGCCTGCAAAAGCAGCTTCTCCGAGCCGCGCGCCACTGCGGCAAGCCGGTGGTGGTCGCCACGCAGATGCTCGAAAGCATGATCGGCTCCCCCGTTCCGACACGGGCCGAGGTCTCCGATGTCGCCACTGCGGTATTCGAAGGCGCGGATGCTGTGATGCTCTCGGCTGAGTCCGCGACCGGAGCCTATCCCGCGGAAGCCGTGGCAACCATGGACCGCGTCGCGCAGGAGGTCGAAAAGGACCTGAACTACGAGGGCATTCTGCATTTCCGCGAAAGCAGCGCCGATCACACGACAGCGGGCGCGATTAGCGCAGCCGCGGCCTCAATCGCGGAGACGCTGAACTTGAAAGCGATCGTTTGCTATACCGCAACGGGGACAACGGGGCTCCGCGTCGCCCAGCAACGGCCCCGTCAGCCGATCCTGGTGCTTACCCCAATCTTGGCCACGTCACGCAAGCTCAATCTGGTTTGGGGCCTTCACTGCGTGGTGACCGAAGACCCCGCCAATACGACGCAAATGGTTGCTATTGCCGAGACGGAGTTGAAGGCGGGGAACTACGCCGAGGACGCTGACCGCGCGATCGTTTGCGCCGGCGTTCCCTTCAAGCGGCCGGGTACGACCAACATGCTGCGCGTTTTCAAACTGGGAGAGCTGAAGCCCGCCAAGCAGGTGTAACGAAGGGCTGAAAGGCGCTGACTAGATCGTGCCGTTCCCGCCGCCAACCTCCAACGGTCATGGGCACCGCGCGGCCATGACCGAAGCGGCGTAAACCTCCCATTTTCCATATGGCTACTTAATCCGGCGCAGCAAGCCGGTCCGTTGCCATGACAGCGTCATGGCGCGTTGCTAACTGCGAGCCATCGAATCGGGAGGCGAAGGTGAGCACTGTCACAATTTACAGCATGCCCGGAAGCCCATTCCTTGCTGCAGCGCTTTATGTGCTTGAGGAGCGGCAGGTTCCTTACTCACTGGTACCGTGGAAGCAAGCCGATCTGCGGACGGACGCCCATCTGGCACTGCATCCCTTTGGGCGGATGCCGGTCTTGGACCACGATGGCTTCAAGCTTTATGAAACGCAGGCCATTCTGCGCTATGTCGCCGATGCGTTCCCGGGCGAGCCACTCGTCCCGCGAGATGTGCGCCGCCGCGCCCGCATGGACCAGCTCATGGGCATAAACGATTGGTATTTCTTTCCGAAGTTTACCTCGATCGCTGTGTGGGAGCGCGTTATCAAGCCGCAGGTCACAGGCCAGCCAGCCGATCCTGCGGTCATTGAAAGGTCCATGCCCATGGGCAGGGTCTGCATCCGGCAACTTGCGAACATCATGGAAGATGGACCCTACTTGACCGGCGAAACCCTTACGCTGGCGGATATCCATTGGGTGCCGCAAATCTATTATCTGTCCAAGACGCCGGAAGGCGATGAGCTGCTTGGCGAAAGGAAAACGATCCTGCCTTGGCTGAACCGCATGACGGCCCGCCCCGCTATGAAAGGCACCAGGCTGTTTGGGATTTAGCACCTGGGGAAGCAGGCTAACATGGCTGGGCGAAAGCAAGCAGAGGTCATATTCTCCGCCGGGGAAGCGCAGGCTGGAACAACCATCTTCCAAAGGCGCGCCGTCCTGCTTAGATTGACGGTTGCGGGCAGGTTTCTCCAAGTGGCGACCGCCTGTTCAGGAAATGTGCTTTAAGCGATGGCGGTCATGGATTGGCGGGGAAGAATGGGAGGGGCGGCAGCGCGAAGCTGGAGCAGCATCCGCGAGGCGGTGCTGACGCCGGAGGCTGCTGCGCCCAGCGACGAAAAAGTGGCCTCGCTCGCAAGCGAAGCCGCACCGGTGATCTGGCTTTTGGGCAAGGTGCAATCGGGTAAAACCTCGATCATCCGTGCGCTCACGGAGGCAACCGATGCCGAAGTCGGCCTTGGTTATAAGCCTTGCACGCGGACAGCTCACATTTTCGACTTTCCGGCCGAAGCCCCCGTCATCCGTTTTCTCGATACGCGCGGGCTGGGCGAAAAAGGCTACGACCCCGCCGAGGATATTGCCTTCCACGAGGCGCAGTCGCATCTCATGATCGCTGTCATGAAGGCGCTGGACCCGCAGCAGGATGCGGTTTTGGAAGCCGCGAGGGCGGCGCGGAAAAGGCACCCCGACTGGCCTGTTATCGTTGCGCAAACGTCTCTGCACGAGGCTTACGCGCCGGGCCAAGGGCACCGGCAGCCCTATCCCTTCGGGGATGCGAAGGAGGAAGCGGCACTGCCGCCAGATCTTAACCGCAGCTTGAACCACCAGCGCTCCCTGTTTGCAACGCTGCCCGGAAACGGGGCGGTTCTTTTTGTGCCGCTTGATTTCACGCAAGCCAGCGATGCCTACGAACCTGCCGCTTACGGCTTGCCCGCGCTGCTTGCGGCGCTGGAGACGGCCGCGCCCGCCGGGCTCGTTGCCGCGTTGAAAGACGCGAACGTGCAAGGCTCCGACAAGCTCGCGAAGAAGGCCCATCCCCATATCGTCGGTTATGCTACGGCTGCGGCGGCTGCCGATGCCGTGCCCATCGCAGGCGCGGTTGCCGTGCCAGCAGTGCAGTCGAAAATGCTCCACAGCCTCGCACTCATTTACGGTGTCGAATGGAACGCCAAAGCATTGAGTGAATTTGCGGCCTGCCTCGGCATCGGCGCCGTTTCCAGGCTAGTGGCCGGCTTCGGACTCCGTGAGCTTGCCAAGCTGATACCGGTCTATGGCCAAACTGCGGGCGCAGCGGCCGCCGCCGCCACGAGTTTTGCCACTACCTTCGCAATCGGCAAGGCGGCATGCTATTTTCTTTCTCAGCACCGTCTCGGCGCAACCGATGCGCAAGGCGTATCGAAGGCTTATTCGGCCGCCCTTTCGGAAGCCTTCCGGCTGCGCAAGGCCGGCGCGGGGGGCGCCCCGGCATGAGCAAGCGCGGAAGCGGCAATCTGGCGCTCAGGCTTTGGATTGTAGGCATTTGCCTCACTTTGCCCACGCTGTCGCTCACTCCCTTTGGCGCCATCTGGCTTATCCAGAGGGGTTACGCATTCTACTGGGTTTTAAGCGCCTGCCTGTTCGTAGTAATCGCGTTCCTGATCCAGCTTTACCTCCTCCACCGTCTCGGAATTACACTGAAGGGAGCGCATTCCGTAGAGCTGCCGGAGGACCGCGCAGCCTCAACCTGGACGCCGCGTGAGCATGAAGCCTGGAAGGCCGTGCTAGCGGTCGCCGATGGAGTGGACCTTTCCCATTTCGCAAGCTGGGAAGCCTTTCTCGGGCTTGGGCAGGAGACCGTCGAGGCGGCCGCGAAGACGCTCCACCCAGAGGTTGAGGACCCGCTTTGGCAATTCACCGTGCCGGAAGCGCTGACGCTGATCGAGCAAGTGAGCCTGCGGCTTAAGCCAATGGTGGTGAACAACATTCCGTTCGGCGACCGGCTCACCGTTGGCCAGGCGATCCGGATTTATCAATGGCGCTCGGCAATCGACATCGCGCAAAAAGGCTACGACATCTGGCGCATGATCCGGATGCTGAATCCCGCCACAGCGGCTACGCAGGAACTTCGCGAGCGGCTTTCCAATCAAATGTACCGCTGGGGCCGCGAGGAACTCGCCAAGCGGCTTGCGCGCGGCTATGTGAAAGAGGTTGGCCGGGCAGCGATTGATCTCTATGGCGGGCGCTTGCGCGTATCTACCGAAGAGCTTGAAGCGCACATCACCGAGGCAAGCGCGCGCGACCGCAGGGCCGCGGCGCAAGTCCAAGCCGAGCCGCTGCGGCTCTTGGTTTGCGGGCAGGTCAAGGCAGGCAAATCGAGCCTCGTCAATGCGCTTGCAGGCGAGGTGCGCGCAGCCGCGGACGTGCTGCCGCTGACGAATAAGTTCACCGCTTACGAGCTCAAGCGCCAAGGGGTGCCGCAGGCCGTCATTGTGGATAGCCCCGGGCTTGCGAGCCTCGATGAGCCGCTCGAAAAGCTCGTCGAAGAAGCGGCGCACGCCGATCTCGTTCTGTGGGTGTCCAACGCTGTCCGCCCCGACCGCGAGCTTGACAGCCGCGCACTCGACGAGATCCGGCGTTACTTTTCGGACCGTCCGAACCGGCGCAGGCCGCCCATGTTTCTGGTCTTAAGCCATGTGGACCGGCTGCGCCCGATGCAGGAATGGAAGCCGCCCTACAATTTGTCCGACAGCGGCAATACAAAAGCGGTCTCGATCCGAAGGTCGATGGAAGCGGCCGGAGCGGATCTCGATTTCCCCGAAGATCTTATCGTCCCGGCTTGCCTCGATCCCGATATCGGGGTCTACAATGCGGACGCCATCTGGGCAGAGATTATGGAGCAAATCCCGGACGCACAGCGGGCCCAGCTCGTGCGGACCCTGCAGGATATCGGCCGCGGCTTGGACTGGCGCAAGCTGCGTGAACAGGCGCTCAATGCGGGCCGGATTCTGGCGCGCGCGGTTTTTGCTGGCGAAGAGAAGCCCTCACCCTGATGGCGGGCGTGGAAAGAAGTGAAGGCGGAGGACGGATTCCGGCCGCTTGCCCGCTGAAGGCTTAGGGCTATAATCGGAGCCGGGGCAGCGAAAGCGCCCGGTTTTTCGCCGGACACATTTCGTGCTTTGGGTAATGCGATGCAAAACTCTCCGCTTCACGTTGAAGCTCTTTTCTTCGATGTCTTTGGCACCTGTGTCGATTGGCGGACGAGCGTCATTCGCGAGCTCAAAGAGTTCGGCCGCGCGAAGGGCCTGAGAAAAGACTGGGCCGCCTTCGCAGACAGCTGGCGCGCCAAGTATGAGCCGGCCATGGAGGAGGTCCGCTCCGGCAGGCGCCCCTTCACAATGCTCGACGTGCTCCATCGGGAAAGCTTGATCCAGATATTGGCCGCGTTCTCGGTCAACGGTGTGCGGGAGCACGATTTGGATCATCTGACCGCGGCCTGGCACCGCCTCGACCCGTGGCCCGATACGGTGAGGGGCCTTTACCGGCTTAAGCACCGCTATATCATAAGCACACTCTCGAACGGCAATATCAGCCTGCTCGTGCGGCTTTCGAAGCGCGCCGGGCTTCCTTGGGATGTGATCTTGAGCGCAGAAACAGCCCATACGTATAAGCCGCAGCCGCAAGCGTATCTGCGCAACGCAGCGCACCTTGCGCTGAAGCCGGAAGCTTGCATGCTCGTCGCCGCCCACAACTCCGATCTGGCGGCAGCGCGCGCGCTGGGTTTTAAGACGGCCTTTATCCCGCGCCAAACGGAGCACGGCTCGGGCCAGAAAACCGACCTTACCGCCGAGCAGGAATGGGACGTAATCGCCTCGAGCTTCGATGAGCTTGCCGATAAGCTCAACTGCCCCAAAGCCGGTGTAAACTCTGTTTAGGCTGCCGCGGGGACTAAAACCGCCCGTGCCTGCCTTCGCCTCGCGTGAAGCGCGAAATACCGGCAGCCGTTTCGCCGGATTCGATCGTGGCAAGCCCGCGCCGCAACTCATTCATGAGGGCATCGTTTAGAGGCAAATCCCACTGCTCGTATGCTGACATGCGGTCGCTTTTTAAGCACGCGGGCGGGAAGGCCGCAATCTCTGCCGCGAGAGCTTCGGCAGCTGCGCGCGCTTGGCCCTTCGGCACCACCCTGTTTGCAAGCCCCCAGGCGAGAGCTTCGTCAGCCTTAATGGGCCGCCCGGTTAGAATCATATCGAGCGCGCGGCCATGCCCGATAAGCCGCGGCAGCCGGACCGTTCCGCCGTCGATCAGCGGCACGCCCCAGCGGCGGCAGAACACCCCGAAGACAGCATCCTCCTCCATGACGCGCAGATCGCACCAAAGCGCAAGCTCCAGGCCCCCCGCAACCGCATGGCCCGCCAGAGCCGCGATCACGGGTTTCGAAAGCAGCATCCGGGATGGCCCCATGGGTGCAGTCGAGCCTTCGCTGCGAACCCAATCGCGCCAGTCCGCGGCGGCGAGAAACGCCTTCAGATCCGCGCCCGCGCAAAAAGTGCCATGATCGCCAAAGAACACGCCAACGCGCGCCTCGCTGTCGGCCTCGAAAGCTTCGAAGGCGCGAACCAGTTCCGCCGCAGTGGCGGGATCGACCGCGTTCTTCGCCTCTGGCCGGCTCAGGATCACAGTCGTGACCGGTCCCTTCTTCTCAACAGAAACACTCATCTGCGCCCTCCTCTTCCAGCCGGCGGCTTGATTTTTCCACCAAACGTTCGCCAATTGCCTTATATTTGGGAAGGAGCCCGCTATGCCAAATCGCGCCTTCAAATTCGAGACGATGTCCGCGGACGACTTCGAGGAGCTTATCCTCGATATGCCTGCCGATGAGAAATGGGAACTGATCGGCGGACGCGTTATCCGCGGTATGGTTGGCGCGCGCTGGGAGCACCATCGCCTCGTTCAAAACATAAGCTTCGCCTTGATGCAGCATTTCCGGTTCAAGAACTCAAACTGCCGTCCCTACAACGAAACGTTTTGGCTCAAAGAGAAGCTTCTCGATTTGCAGGTCTTCCCGGATGTCATGGTGCGCTGCGGGCCGCTGGAGCCCGGGGCGGTGCATCTATCTGACCCGATTGCGATCGTTGAGGTTCTCTCCCCTGGCAGCGAGGCCCGGGACCGGCACGAAAAATGGGCGCTGTACCAGAAGCTCGATAGCGTGAAGCACTACGCGCTCGTGGCGCGCGACAAGGCGCATGTTGAGGTATTCAGCCGCGGCGAGGCCGAGTGGAGCGGTTTTCAGGTGCTTGAGGGGCTCGAAGCAAAGCTTCGGCTGCCTGCGATCGATTTCGAAATGCCGCTCGCGGATATCTATCGCGATGTATTGAACGAGGACACAAAGCTAGCGGGCGGCCGAAAGCCGGTTGCGCACCCGCTCGGCGGCACTGCCGACAATCGCGTCGACGGCTGAAGCCGTGTCCGACTCAAGGATCGTCTTGTGCAAATTCTTTGCAGCAGGCAGCCTTTGCGCCTTCACGACCTGTTCGAGCTGCCCCCGATCGAGCTTGCCGAGAAAAGCCCGGGCCTCCTGCTCGCGCCCAGTTACCAGTGCTGCTTCGATATGACACTCGAGAGGATCGAATGTAATATTGTGCAAAAGTTTGTTCGAAGCGGCCGGCGCTGGCGAAGTTCGCCCGTGGTCGGCCTTTTCCGCGGCATTCGCGAGCGACGCCTCTACTTTACCGGCGAAGGAGGGGTTGCCGCGCGCCTCCGCCGCTATGGCTTCAAACAGCTCACGCAAACTCGCCAAAATCCTCGCCTGCCGCTCTTCGCTCATGCAGCTGCCTCTCGCTGATAGCGCATTATGATTGAGTCGACGGCCTCTTTGCAAAGGGCACGCACAACTTGTGCCCCGGAACCGTACTTTTCCTCAATCGTCAGCATCTCGCCGCGATATTCGAAGGCTTCCGCAATACCGTCGTCCTGGGGGACCGTGGTCCGCATGACGGGATGCGTTGCGGCGACATTGCCATAGTTGAGGCGCTGGAAATCGCCGTCGCGCCAGAAATTCACAAGCGAAATGTAGCGCCGCTTCTCCTTGGGGATCAGGATGACATCCTCAAGCTGGTCCTTCTCCTCGATCACCGTCGATATACGGTCCACGGCGTAGCTCGACACGAAATCGGGGCGGAACGGCACGACGACCTTATGCGCGAGGCGAAGCACAGCACGGGTGGAAAAGGAAAGGCCGGGCGGGCAATCGAAAATCACCACATCGAAGGCATCGCCGAAATCGTTCAGCATGCCGCCTAAGCGCGAGATTACCCCTTGCTCGGCAGCTTCGAGGTCCTGGCCGGCACGAGCCCGGTTGTGAAGAAAGGCGTTTTCGATGTCCTCCAGATCCAGCGAGCCCGAAAGCACCGAGAGCGTGCCCGCGGGAGCGTGGATATCGCCCACATCGTTGAGGATGAAATCGTCCGGCCTGAGCTTTGGCCGGTCGTATTTCTCGTCGAAATACTCGGCGATGGTCTTGCGGTTGCGCCGCGCCCAGTCCCACTTCTCCCCGCCGGTCAAAATCATGGACGAGTTGCATTGCGTGTCGAGGTCCACTACCAGCACGCGCTGCTCGCCCACAGCAGCGAAGCCATGCGCGAGCATGGTCGTGATCGTGGATTTACCAACACCGCCCTTGCGGTTCGCAACTGCCAAAAGAATGCCCACGCCAAACCTCCCGGACGCTTTGCGGCGAATAGGCGATTCGCCGGCTGAGAGCGTCATTTAAGGCCGCCCGTACGGGCAAATCAATGTTTTAAGCCCGTGGGTGAGCTTTAGAGTAAGCCTGAAATAAGCGCTCGCGGTCAACCGCGGTATATGTTTGAGTGGTGGAAAGGCTCGCATGTCCGAGCAATTCCTGGATTACACGAAGATCGGCGCCGCGGCTTAGGAGGTGCGTGGCGAAGGAATGCCTGAGCGCGTGAGGCGTCGCGGTTTGCGGCAATCCAAGATTAGTGCGAAGCTTGGCGATCAGAAGCTGCACAATGCGCGGATTGAGCCGGCCGCCTTTGACGCCCACAAAGAGCGGGCTTTGCGGATCGAGCCGGTGAGGACACTTCTCCAGATAGGCCGAGACCGCCTGTTGCGCGACGGGCAGCACGGGCGCCAGCCTTTCCCGGCCGCCTTTGCCCTTGATGCGAAGCACGTCGCGCGGTGGAATCGGCGCATCCTTGCGGTTCAGGCCGAGAGCCTCCGAAATGCGCAAGCCAGAGCCATAGAGCAGCAAGAGAACGGCTTGATTGCGGGGGCCGGTCCAAGGTTGCTCGCTCAGTTCGCCGTCAAGGCCAGCCTCGTCTACCACGTCCTTTGCTTTCATCTCGGTGAGAGGCTTGGGCAGGCGCGGCGGAAGTTTGGGCAGGGCCACGGCCAGCACGCTGCGGTTTTGCAAAGCGCCCGTCCGTTCGAGAAATCGGAAGAAGGATCGGAGAGCGGAAAGCGTGCGGGCGAGCGAGCGGCTTCCGGTTCCGCTGTCCCGCCTTGCGGACATGAAGGCGCGGAAATCCAGAGGGGTCAGGGCATTCAGGCTGGCCGGGCGAGACTGCCTCTTTAGAGCAGGCGCCGAGGAAACCCAGGAACTGCCGGGCGTCGCGCTCGTAGGCTTCGAGCGTGTTATCGGCATAGCGGCGCTCCGCACCCAAATAGCGGAGCCAGCCTGCAACCGCTTCGGTGACTTCCGGGGAAACCTCGCTCCCCTCGCCCTGTCCCTCTCCCCATGGGAGAGGGGACGGCCGAACAGCGGCCGCGACGGTACTCCCTCTCCCATGGGGAGAGGGCTGGGATGAGGGGAGTTGCTCCCCATTTACGTCGGCGCCGTCCAACATCGTCTTTGTCCAACCGGTCATCGCGAAAGGCGCCCCATCGGCAAAGATTAATGGTTCTTTCTTTTGCCGGGGCGCGCAGGCAAGCGCGCAGAATAAGCTCTTCTTGGTTTAGGATATATTAACCAACCCATGAATTACTGGCCGGCCCTCGCCTATCGGTCGCCAGGGCGCGGGATATTCAAGTTGCTGCAGGCTAAATCGATCATTTGTGCTGCGCGCTCGCGAATCTCGGCTGTTTTCCAGCTTGTCTTCCCCGCAATTCCAGCCAGAGTCTTATACTTACGCGACTGTTCCTTGATGACCGGAAGCTTCAGACGGAAATCCAAGTTGGTTATTTTCAAATTCTCTGCATAGTCCATTAAAGCAAGGTTTCCGATCGAATGACAGGCGGAGAAGCGTTCCTCCTCATCGGGAAAATCCCGGAGCCATTGCGAATCGGGGGCCGGGCGCTGGGGCAGCACATGCTCAACCGTTGCGAACGCGGCACTTGCGGCAACATCCGGCCAGCCGGACATCGATTCGAGCCACCTGACGAGAGACAAGCGCGTCTCGTCGTCGTAAAGCGGCGTGCCCATGGTTTCGAGCGCGCGGGCGATTTGCCGTGGCTGGAAGGTCAGAGCGCCGGGCCGCGCCCCGTTTGCCGAGAACGGGTTGCGCTTCTGCGACAAGGCCTTGCCAAATATCCGCGCGCGGTCATTGGCGGAGAACTTGGCCAGCATCATCATCATGCAAATGCGGTGCAGGGCTCCGAAGCGCTGAGTGAATAGGTTCCCGGCTTTGGTTCCCGCGCCGCCCGCCTTGATTCCCCGCTTTTCGCTGTATTCGTGATACCAGGCGAGCGCTACCGGCTTCCATTCGAACCATTTGAAAAAACGTAAGCGCCAAATATCCAAATCCTCTTCGCAGGCAGGGGGGGATCTAAGCTTGCTCATAAGCCACGCCCAGGTGGAAGCATGGCGCAAGATATCGTCCAGCAGTTCGTCAAGGCGGCCTGCGCCGTAATTCTTTTCGATGCTCTGGGCGAGCCTCGTCAAATGATCGGCCCCCTGAGGCTCGCACCGTTTTATAAAGTCGTAGGCGCGCATGAATTCTTCGACGCCATCGCCGGTAACGTGCAAAATCCCGTTCCAGCGTCCGGCCACTTTTTCCGCAGCGTCGCCTCCGCCCGCCAGATCCAGAAGCTGCCCTTTGAAGATATCGACCGGCCCAAGCTGAACGCCACGGCCATTGGCCGTAATGAAAACCTGCCGTGCAAGCGTCTGGCTTTCGGTCTCCGCTACAATAAGAAAGGTGCGCGATAGCAGGAAACCGGTGAACTGCAACAAGCGGTCCTGATCCCAGGTGCCCAGATAATTATGAAAGATCGCGCGTGAACGCCTGATGCGGAGGCCCCTAGCGCTTACCGGACGCCTGAAGCTCCGGATGGCCTGACCGGCGGCCTGGATCTCGAGGAGCAGAGTACGGTCGTCACCCGGAAAGACGAGCCTGTTTACGGAACCATCGTGGATAAGAGTATTGATGCGTCCACGAAGCACTTCCGAATCAGTGAGGTCGCGAATAACGCAAAGAAGGATCGTGAGCGTGGTCGCTCGCTGCAGCCCGTCGAAGATCTCAAAACGGCCTGGTCCGGCGCTCTGCAAGACTGCCGAGCCTAAATGGTAGCCGGCCGCATCCTCATGTCCAGCCGGCAACGGGACGAAGTCGTCCGCGCCGTCGCAGTCGTCACCGGTTTCGCCTGCGATCGAGATAGGGGCTTCGCCGCATGGCTCGGGGTCCGGCATGCTGGCGGCGCGCTCGATATCGTTGAGCAGGTCCTCGCTCTGCTGCGCCCCCCAAACATAATCGCGCTGGACGCTCGCAGCTGTAAATGTCCCCAACCGGAAAAAGTCTTCAACCGTCAAGACGCGCGCGGACAGCAGCATGAACTTACTCGAAACAAAGTGCGCGGTGAAAAACTGCGATCTGGTATGCGCCCGCAAATCGCCAAGCGGTGGCGGCCGCGTTAAGCGGACGATCTTCTACTTTCTTTCGCCGCAAATCCAGTAAGCAGTTTGAACAATCAGCATAAAAAAACTGATTCGCAAAGCAGCCACGCGGCTGGCTTTTGGCGCCAGCTATGCAGTGCAGTGGCCGGGCCTACTCCGGCCATTCAGTCCAGTCAGGCCTACTTCACAGCAAGCAATTCAACATCGAAGATCAGCGTGGCGTTCGGCGGGATAACGCCGCCTGCTCCGCGAGAGCCGTAACCAAGGCTTGGCGGAATGATCAGCGTGCGCTTACCTCCCGCATGCATCGTGGCCACACCCTCGTCCCAGCCCTTGATGACCTGCCCCGCGCCGATTTTGAACTCGAACGGCTGGCCGCGATCGACCGAGCTGTCGAATTTTTTTCCTTTGGTGCCGTTGTCGTAGAGCCAGCCCGTATAGTGCATGACGCAGATCTGGCCGGGTCTCGGCATGGAACCTGTGCCAACAGTAATGTCCGTTATCTCTAGGCCTGATGGTGTGGTCATGGTTTTTCCGGCGGTTTGAGCCATTGCTGAGAGGCCGGGCACGAACTGGCCGGCCAAGAGAGTGACGAGTGCCAGCGCCATTAAGGCGCGGATGCGGTGAAGAGCGGAAGCTAGCAAATTCCTTACTCCTTCAAGTGCATACTGAGAGTGGATGCCTGTTTAGCGGAAACCTGCCCGCGCCGCATTCTTTTTTGCAGGGGCGCAAACGGCTTAGCGGAGCGACAAAGCGACAGCTTTGGAAAATGTGCAACTCGGTAGCAAGATTTGCGCCCGGCTTAATCCTCCAGCAATCATAACGGGCGAAAAGGCTTTCAAGCGTGCAACCAAACGGGGCCTTGAGATGAACCGCGAAGACATAGCGAAGTGCAAGGAGCATATCGGCGGGGCGCTCCTCATTTTGGAACGAGAGGCCGATACCCAGCCTGAGGTTCATCTGCTGATAGCCCTTCGCGAGGTCATGGAGGACATCGAGTGGCTCGAATTGCACGAGGCGGTTTCAGCGAATGTCGTGCGTCTGGCGGACGTGAGGCACCTGCGCATGATCGCCGGCACGGCGGCCGCAGATTAGTTTGCTCCTAATAAATCGGCCAAAGCCCAGGCGTTGCGAGTTCGAGCAGATGGCCGTCCGGATCGCGGAAATAGACGCTCTTGCCGCCGCGCTGCCAAGTGGTGCGTCCTTCGATTTCGATCCCGTGCATGCGGAGCCGCTCCTCCCAGGCCTCAAGCTGGTCCGCGTCGATGGCGAAGGCCAGGTGCAAGGGGCCTGCGCCATCGTGGCCGGGAATGGTACCGCCGGGCATCACCGCGGGCTGCATCGAAGCTCCCCGCTTGAAAACCAGAAGCACGCTGCGCCCGGCAACATCGTAGGCTGTTAAGCGATGATCGGCGAACATGGGTTTGAGCCCCATCGCCTCTTCGTAGAACCGCTTCGCGCGCTCCATGTCGTCGGTATAGATTGCCGTTTCGATAATACCGCTAAGTTTGGCCACCTTCTCCTCCGCTGCCGCTCTCAGTTGGCAAAAAGCCACAAGACAGCGCGCTGTGCAAAAGTGTAGCATATAGCATCAACTTATGAAGCCGGCTGCCCCCGCGCCGGGGAGGGACCGAATCATGGAAGCGCTCACGTTAAGCCAAGCCAACAATTGCATCCGCATCGCGATGGAGAAGGCCGCCGCCAACCACAGCCGGCCGATATGCGTCGCGGTTTGCGACGGCGCGGGCTTTCTCGTTTCCTTCCAGCGCATGGATGGCGCCCCCTTGCGCAGCATAGCCATCGCTCAAGCCAAAGCCTATAGCGCGGCGCGCATGCAGGTGAGCACGGACGCCCTTTTGGCGCGGCTGGAGCGGGAGAATATCCCGGTGAGCTATTTCTGCGACGATAAGCTCACGGCTTTGCCGGGAGGGAGCGTCTTGAAGGACGCAGACGGTGCAATGATCGGGGCGGCGGGAATTAGCGGGCTCACCTCAGCGGAGGATCAAGAGATCGCAGATTATTTGGCAAGCCTCGCCATGCAGGGAGCGATTTAGACCTTCCAAGCGCGTAGCTTGCGGGTACGCAAGACCGTGAAGCTAGAATTATTGGCCAGCCTCTTTCTATCCAGGGGCTCCCCCGAACTTCTTCTTTACCCTGCCGATATCGCCGGGGCTGTCGATCCATTCTTCGAGAAAGCCGCAAGACGCACACAGATACCGCGTGACCTTAACAGCATGAAAGACGGTCCAGCCCACTCTGATATTGTTCCCAGCACCGTAGCTTCCCACCTCGCCGGGGACTCGGACGATGTCTCTGGACTGACACTTTGGGCATCTCCTGGAATTTTTCATAACGCGCTCCGCGAAACCCGGCCTTTACGATGGCCCTTCAGCATACGCTTTGCTGGATTGTTTTGTTTGCGGAGCGCCGCAAACGGCGTTTTGCATTATCGGACTTTCAGCAGATTTCGAAGCGCAAGCAGAAACACGAACAGGAGCGCCGCGCTCAACGCTGCCTGAAACAACGCCGCGGAGGATACGCTGAGAGGCACGGAGGCGCTGCCGCTGGGCTCCACGCCATAGAGACAGCCGAAGACGCGCCTGGCGGTCGCCGAGTCCGTCCAATCGAGCTTGAGGAAAGCGCTGCGGAAGGAGAGATAGACCGCTTCGCCGATCCGGCTGGAGGCTCCCGAAACGCAAGCGAATTTGTCATCCGGCATCAAGCTCCCAAGCCAGCGGCCAGAGTCTGCCTGGGGCTGATGCGCGCTAAAGCCCCGCTGTGAGAGGTAGAATAGCGCAAAAACGAAGACCGAAAGCAGCCACAGCAAGAAGGGACGGGAGAGCGACCGCCCGAAATTCGCGACGCCGCCATAGATCCATCCAAGCCAGAAGCGGGCGATGCCGTGGCCCAGCGGCTTGTCATGCCAAAAGCGCTGGCAGCGGAGCTCCTGGGCAAAAAACTCCTGCTCTCGCGGCTGGTCCTGGGCTTCGGAGGCAAGCTTTTTCAGCCGGCGGAACTTGGCGGAAGCGTCGGGATCGGCGCAGACCTTACAAAGTTTGAACAACGCCCCCCTGGGATCGGAGAGTCCGGCCTTTTTCCAGCTATGGAAGCGCTTGAGCGGGTCCGCTACCAGCATATCGTCGACCCGCGGCGGCTCATGAAAGCTCGCTTCGAGAAAGCTTGGCACGTTCCTGAAGTCCGCCCCGGCAAGCACGAAGGCCACCCTGCTCTGCAAGGCAGAGAAATCGGCCGCCGCATCGAACCGGCTCGCCGCGAAGGAAACAGGGGCCTCAAAATGCAACTCCCTGAAGATCGCCTCGCCTTTGAACTGGCTATCCTTGAAACTCGAACTTTTGCTCAGCGTGATCTCAGAAAAGTCCGCGCTATCGAGGAATTGGCACCCCGGCCAAGAACCACCGTGTGCGAATTGAGCGCCCCGGAAGGTTGCCGGCCCGCCAAAAGACGCCTCCGAGAAATCGGCGTGCCCCACGAAGCGGCTTTCGGGAAAGCCGGCCCCCGCTGCGAATTTGGCTCCCCGGAAACGGGAGCCGCCTTCAACGCGCATTTCGGCAAAATTGGCACTTTTTTCGAACCGCGCTTCCCGGAAAGAGACATCGCCCCAGAATTGGCCGCGCTCAAGATCGCACTCGCCATTGAACAGCGCTTCTGAGAACCGGGCCTCCCCGGTGAACTGCGCCTCTTTGAACGCTGCTTTCTCAAGAAATTTGCAGGCGTTGAACCCGGCGGGCGCTGAGAAAACAGCGCCCTCGAACAGGGCGGTGTCGATGAAGCGGGCCTCATCAAAACGGGCGGTCCCCGCGAACTGCGCCTTCGAAAAATCGGCACTTCCCGCGTAAACGGAGGCGCGGAAATCGGCTTTCGCCATGAACCGGGTCCGTTGAAACTTCACCCCATGGCTTAGCGGCCCATTCTTCTCCTTGAGGAATTCGGCGCGTTCAAAATCGGCGGCGCCATCGAAAAGGGCGTCGTCAAAAACAGCCTGGCCGCAAAATTTCGCGCCTTTGAAGCTGGCATCCCCCTGGAAATGAGCACGGGCGAAGCTTGTGTCGAGCTTGAACTCGGCGTTTACGAACGAGACGGGGAGCTGAAATACCGCGCCGGTTGAGATCACCGGCCCCGGAAACACGAACCCGTCGAAAACGGTCCCGTCCTCGAAAAGGGCGTTGGAGAAATCCGCGCTGGCGGTTCGAAGCCAAAGCCGCGTTTCTTCATTGCCGGCTTCCCCGAACCAATTGAGCGAAAAAATGCCGGCCTGCTCGAAATTGGCTTTGGACTTCACGACCTGCACGGCCCATTCGTTCCAAGCCTCGCGGCCCATTTCGAGGAGCGCGCGCGTCTCATGCTCGTTCATGCAGCATCCGTCCCTCTTTTCCCCTCCGCATGTTTTAATCAAACACAAGACTGTGACAACGGCGATATTGGGGCTGTGGGAAAGGCAAAGCCAGGCGCAATAACTCCTTGAGGATTTTCGCGCGGCCCCTGTGCAATAAGCGCGGCTCTGCCTAGACTGTGCGGCGCAACAACGAATGAGGACCGGATGATAGAATGGATCGCAGTGCTTTTTCTTTGTCAGCTTGCCGGCGAGGCCGCCGCTCAGGCCGCGCACCTGCCGATACCGGGGCCGGTTTTGGGGATGGCTTTTTTGTTCGCCGGGCTTGCCTGGAAAGGGAGCGTGCCCGAGGGCTTAGGAAACGTCGCCGATGCGCTCCTCGTGAACCTGTCGCTGCTGTTTGTGCCTGCCGGAGTGGGGATTATGCTGCACTTCAAGCTGCTTGAGGGCGACTGGCTGCCGCTTTCCATCGCCCTAGTCGTCAGCACACTGCTCACAATCGGGGTCACAGCTTCGCTGATGGCGTTTCTTTCGCGCCAGGGCCGGAAGGGCACAGCGAAGTGACTAACCTGCGCGACATCTGGGTCTATCTTGCGGCAAACCCCCTTTTGCATTTGACGCTGACGCTCGTTGCCTATTCTGCAGGTTACGCGCTTTACCGCCGCTTCAGCTTCAATCCGATTTTCAACCCTGTGCTGATCGCTGTTGCGCTCGTCGTCACTATTCTTTTGCTGACGGGAACAAGCTATCAGACCTACTTTCAAGGCGCGCAATTCGTTCACTTCCTGCTGGGGCCTGCGACGGTGGCGCTGGCTGTGCCGCTTTACCGGCATATGGAAAGGGTTAGGCGCTCGGGTCTCGCCGTTTTCGCGAGCATTATCGTTGGATCGATCACCGCCGCTGCGAGCGCGATTGCGATCGTGTGGCTGCTAGGGGGAAGCCGTTACTCCATCATCTCGATCGCGCCCAAATCTGTGACGGCAGCCGTCGCCATGGGTATCGCCGAACAGCTTGGCGGCCTGCCTTCGCTCACCGCGGCCCTCGTGATCTTGACGGGCATCCTCGGCGCCATGCTGGGGCCGGCGATCTTGAACCTCCTTGGGATCAAGGATTGGGCGGCGAGGGGCCTCGCCATGGGAGTGGCTTCGCATGGCATCGGCACTGCCAGGGCGCTTCAGGTCAATGAAGTTGCAGGCGCTTTTGCGGGGCTGGCGATGGGCCTCAACGCTCTCGCCACATCGGTGCTGCTGCCAGCGCTTTGGCATCTCCTGTTCGGAGGCGCATAGAGATTTCCCGCCGTGGCCGCCTATTGCTTGAGTTCGATCACGAGGAAAATCTGAGCCTCCAGCCGTTCCTCCCCGGCCTCAATTGGAACGGGCGCGGCAGCCGCCGATCTTACGAGCCCGCGGGCAAAGGCCGGAGCAGGCACGCCGGGCTCGCTCATTTCCAAGACCGCTCCAAGTTTCATCCCCGCGGCGCCCGCATAGGCGCGGGCCTTCGCCATGGCATTATCGACCGCCTTCTTCCGGGCCTCGTTCAGGTATTTTTCCGGGTCGGAGACGGAAAAACTCGGGCCATTGATCTGGTTGGAGCCGGCCGCAACTGCCTTCGATAAAATATCTCCCACTTTGGTTATGTCGCGGACCGTGACCGTCACCGTGTTCGACACCCGGTAGATCAGGACTTGGCGCTTGTTCTCTCCTTCGGTCCGGTATTGGGGATAGACCGAGAAATTCGATGTCTTAAGGTCCTTCTTGTCGATGGAGGCGGACTGAAGCTCCGCGATGACCTTCGCCGCCGCCGCCGTATTCGCGGAGACGGCTTCTTGCGCCTTGGCATTCTCCGTGGTCACGCCTATCCGGATTGTAGCCAGGTCGGGCTCGGCTTGAACGCTGCCCCTGCCGGCCACTTCTATGGACGAGGTTCTGGTATCGGGAGCGCTTTTCTCTTGGGCTAGCGCGGCGGCGCGGCCCTGCAGAATAAACAGAATGGCCAGGGCTATCGCAACGGCGTCTTTTCCCATTGTCATTTTCCCGCTAAATATTGCAATCTGCGCTTCGTTGTGAGCCTACTCGTGCGGCGTAAGGTTAGCAACCGCGGGGCGTGTAGCTCAATGGTCAGAGCCGGCGGCTCATAACCGTCTGGTTGCAGGTTCGAGTCCTGCCGCGCCCACCAACCGCTTGCGTGGTACAACAGTCGCACCAGTTTCGGCGGCGCAAAGCGGGGTAAGTGTTCAGGCCATCGGGCGGGAGCGGTCTGAACCTCACGATCAGATGCTGCGGCCATAGCGCGCGAGCGCAGTGTAACAAGAATGCCGATTTCGCGCTGAGGCCCGTCTTTGCGCGCCTATTCCGGTCAACATCTTCTCAAGCAAAGTTATTCTAAGTCTTGGCGTTAACCCGACGCGTAGCTTTTTTTCTCCGCTCTTCATTGGCGCTTTCGAGAATTGCATTCCATATAATGGCTCGACCGGATTTCCAGCGCTTGGAGGCGAAGATGGCATTGCAGTTGGGCGATACAGCACCGGATTTTGAAGCCGAGACCACGGCAGGACGCATCCGCTTCCATGAATGGCTAGGCGATTCGTGGGGCGTATTGTTTTCGCACCCCAAAGACTTCACCCCTGTCTGCACCACCGAACTTGGCACGATGGCGGGACTGAAAGGCGAGTTCGACCGGCGCAACGTGAAGATCCTCGGACTGAGCGTCGACCGGGTTTCCGACCACGTCAAATGGGCCCAAGACATTGAAGATGTGACCGGACACGCGGTGAATTACCCGATGGTAGGCGATCCCGATCTTGAGGTTGCGAAGCTCTATAACATGCTGCCCGCCGATGCCGGATCGAGCTCCGAAGGGCGCACGGCCGTTAACAACCAGACCGTGCGCAGCGTGTTCGTGATCGATCCCGCGAAGAAGATCCGGCTCATTCTCACCTACCCGATGGCTACGGGGCGCAACTTTGAGGAGATTCTGCGGGTAATCGACTCACTTCAGCTCACCGACCGCCATAAGGTCGCGACGCCGGCGAACTGGAAACAAGGCGAGGACGTGATCATTGCCGCAAGCCTGTCCGACGATGAGGCAAAGAAGAAGTTTCCTGCGGGCTGGAAAACCCTCAAGCCCTATGTGCGGGTGGTAGGGCAGCCGCAAAGCTAGTGGAGCGAATTTGACATTTGAGTCCCGGCTGCAGCGAGCTCACGTTCAAATGTCAAATTCAAAAGCTCCACTAGACTCAAAGGGTTACTAGTGGTCCTTTGATTCCGGCATTTGCTTTCGAGCGTGCTGCAAGGGGATGCAAATGCCGGAATTGGACCACTAGCGCGCTTACCTGGCTCAAGCAGCAATGTCAGGACGGGGCCTGGCCGCCTTGCGCGCCGGGCCTTGGCTTTTAATGGCACGCGCTGGAAGGAGGAGACGGGGCATCGGTTTGTAAAACCAAAGAACTACTGCAAAAAGTTGTGCAGGAACTCCGGAAGCTGTGCAATATAGGCTGCATTCCATGCAGCCGCCTGCGTAGAGACTATGGTCCGGATTCCTGCCTCACTGATTTTTGCCATCTTGTTCTGGAGCACCGCCTTCGCATTTCCTAAGGCCGGCGCCGGCGATGCGTCTTCTGTCCTCGTTCGCGTCCAGGAAGAATCATCGCTTCCCGGCTGGGATACCCCTGAAGAGTTTAGATCGGGCTGGCGCGCCGAGGAGGTTTGCAGCCGGTACAAACCGGGCAATGGCCCGCCGGAATGCGCACACTACTGGCGCCGGCTCGCCGAACTCAATCGCGAGAAAAGGGCCGCCGCCCATGCCAAGGAAAAGGCGGCACGCGAGCAAGCCGCGGTTGCAAGGCAAGGCAGCAAGAAAGCGGCTGCCGGGGCAATGAGCGAGCATGAGCGCAATGCCGTGGCCCCAAAACCCTTGGTGGCTGCGCGCGCTGCCGCTCCTATCAAGGCCGTGCCCGGCAAAACCTTTGAGGAGCGCCTGCGCCGAATGGCGGGCCAACTATTGGTCTCCGGTTTTTCGGGAAGCGAGCCGCAGGATGCCGATGTGGAGCGCATTGCCAATGAGCTGCGCGACGGCAAACTCTCGGGCCTCATTGTTCGGGATTCGAACATTGTAAGCGCGGGCCAGCTTCGCCGGCTGCTCGCAACTATAAACAGTTCCGGCGGCGAAACCCCGCCTTTAATTGCCATCGAGCAGCCGGGCGGCCCGGACACGGTTCTCGCTGAGGACAAAGGTTTTGCCTTTTACAATTCGGCCAACGCGATCAGCAGCTCCGGTAGCGCATACGAGGCGCAGCTTGCCTACCGGGCCATGGCTGGCGAGCTGGCAGCGCTTGGCATAACTCTGAATATAGGGCCGACCGAGGATATTTGCCCCGAGGAGGGCGTGGATCTATCTGCGCATTGCTTCGGAACTTCACCGGCCCTCATCACGGCATATGCGCGAGCGTTCAATTTTGGCCACCATGACCGTGGCGTGCTCACCGCCCTTCGTCATGTCCCTTTCCGCGCCGGACTGCGAACCTCCTGGATGAACGAGCGGGCGAGTTCGGCGATGTTGCACTTCCTCGTCAAGGGAGAGACAAGCGACGCGCTCTTGGTCAGCGTGAAGGCAATGGAGCCGTTGCCGCTTATGGACCTTTCTTTCCGGGCGCTGCGCGGGCCGCGCGTTCGCAGTTCCGGCTTTCGCGGCGCGTTGATTTTCGAGATGGACATGGGGGACGGCAGCGCTCCAATGCTCTACGGCGAAGCAATTGTCCGCGCCTTCCAAGCCGGCGCCGACATGATACTCGTGCGGGACCCATCCAGTTTGCCGGCCGGTCTTTCAGCCGTGAGCCTGGACGCGATCCGCGCGGCCCTGAGATCGGGCCGGTTGCAGATGTCACGGATCGAAGATGCGTATCGCCATGTGCAAACGCTCAAGGCGCGCCTTCGGACGTTTCCGTCCAGGACCAAGATCGCCGGCCTCGATCGCGGTGCCGCCCCCTCACATTCCGGTGGCGTGGAATGACACTAAATCTCGTTGTTAGCCGGTACTCATGCCTCTGAGGGAACGGCGGCCGGATTGGCGCACACAGCGGCGGCGCAACAGGGTTCAATTGCTCTCCGGCCGTATCTGGCGGCGCCGGCTCGTCTTCTGGCTCGGCGCGCTCTGCGCGGGACTCCTCAGCGTTATCTTTGCCGAAGCCGCCGATTGGAGCCAGCGCACATTCGCCGTTGCCTTGTGGTGGTCTTGGTGGCTTCCGCTTCTTCTTACGCCGCTAGGCTTCGTCGCGTCCTCTTATCTCACCCAAAAATTCTTCCCCGGCTCCCAGGGAAGCGGAATTCCGCAGGCGATTGCCGCCCGCCACCTCCGCGACACGGCCGAAAGGCGCCGGCTGCTTTCCGCGAGGATGATTGTTGGCAAGATCGGGCTGACGCTTGTTGGCCTCCTTTGCGGAGCCTCCGTTGGCCGCGAAGGCCCTACGGTACAGGTTGGCGCTGCCATCATGGTGCAGGTGGCGAATTTAGGCGGACTGCGCCATGAGCGCGGATTGATCCTGGCTGGCTCCGCCGCAGGAATTGCCGCGGCTTTCAATACGCCGCTGGCCGGCATCGTGTTCGCCATCGAGGAGTTGAGCCGGTCTTTCGAGCAGCGCACGAACGGCCTTGTCCTCTATGCCGTAATCATATCGGGGCTTGTCTCGCTTGGCCTTTCCGGGAATTACACTTATTTCGGCTCGGCTCCGGCAGCCCCGTCCGCTCCAGGCGACTGGCTGATGGTTGTCGCTTGCGGCGCCTTGGGCGGGATCGCCGGCGGGTTGTTCAGCCGCCTCCTCCTTTGCGGTTCGCGCCGGATAAAACGCTGGACCTTGGGCCAGCTTGGCTGGCAGAGCCTCACGCTTGCGCTCGTCTGCGGCGTAGTCGTGGCCGTTATTGGCGTCCTCACCGATGGGGCGACCTTCGGCACCGGCTACGAGCAGGCGCGCGGCGCGGTTGAAGGTCATCCCATTGCCTGGTTCTTCTGGCCCGCAAAGCTCGCCGCGACCCTCCTTACGGCGCTTTCGGGGATACCGGGCGGAATCTTCGCCCCATCGCTCGCAGTTGGGGCAGGACTTGGCGGCTGGCTCGACCTTCTGGGAGCGTCGTCTTCGCCAGGGTTGGCTGCCGTCCTTGGCATGGCGGGTTATTTTGCAGGGGTCGTGCAGGCTCCGATAACAGCTTCCGTCATCATTCTTGAGATGACCGGCAACCACAACAACGTCATTCCGGTGATGATGGCGGCTGTCGTGGGATTTGGGACCTCGAAACTCATAGCGCATGAGCCGCTTTATCATGGACTCGCCAGAGGATTTGTCGACGATGCGCATAAGCGGGCGATGTCATCCCGTTACGTCCCCCACCCGGAAGAGGCTGATGAACAGGAGGACACGGCATTGTCGCGAACGCCGGTAGCCGATTAAGTACCGGCACAAGACGCTTAAGCGCTTCTTGCAAAGCTCTCCAGATAGCGGTTGATCGCGACAGGCCAGGAAAGCTCGCGTTTAACTCTTTGCTGGGCAGCGGCGCCGAGTTTCTTGCGAAGCGCCGCATCGTCGAGAAGCGCGAGCAAGCTGCGCGTGACGTCGCCCTCAGATGCGCCATCGCAGACAAGGCCGGTTTCGCCGTCCAGAACGGCATCGGCTGCGCCGCCGTCGCGCCCGGCGAGCGAGGGTACGCCGAACCAGGCTGCTTCCAAATAGCTGAGCCCGAAGCCTTCGACGGAGCGGCCCTCGCGGCGCACGGGCATGGCAAAAACATCCGAAACCGCCAAGAGCGCCGCTTTTTCAGCATCGCTCACCCGGCCCAGAAAACGGACCGCCTGCTGAACGTTGAGCGATCCTGCCAATTCCTCCAGCCGGTCACGGTCGCCACCCGCTCCTGCAATGGCGTAGAGGCATCGGGGATGATGCCGCAACAACTCTGGCATGGCCCGGATCACGGCGTCGATGCCCTTGCGCGGCTCCAGGCGGGCGACGGTGGCGATGACGGGATGGCCCCCGGCGATACGCTCCCTTATCCTGGCAATCGTGTCAGCCTCAGGTTCCACCAAAGGCGGGCTTGGCGGCAGGACGATTTGCAACTTATCCGCCTGCTCACCCAAATAGGGAAGGACGAGGCCCGCCGTATAGCGTGAAATCGGCAGCACAGCGTTGCAGCGCGCGAGCGCAGCGGCGATGCGCTGCCTTTTCGAGGACGAGGCGTCAATCGGATATTCCATCCCATAGGCAAGCACGCTGACGGGCATGGTGAGCCCAGGCGGCAGCGCTTCGACGCTCTTCCAGGAATCGGCAAAAATGCCGGAGATGCTGTTCCCCCGCTCCTTGATGATGCCCGCGATGTGCCCCTGCTTGCGCCAGCGCCGCCAAGGCCTCGGCCCGCCGAACCGGGCGATAGGGTAGGGCTTGGGTGGTGGAGGTGTCGCCAGTTTGCTCCGGATGCGCTCCGCAACGACAGTGACGGTACGGCCAGCCAAGAGGCATTGATCGGCAAGTGCGGTGATAAGCCCTTCGATGCCGCCTGTGTCGGGGTAGAAGCATTGGGTGACGATCAGAACCTCTGACTTCATGCCTGTTTACGCCTCCAGCGCCACTCGTGCTCGCCACCAATCCAGCAATTCGCGCAGCATTTGGGCAACCGGGCGCACCGGCTTCCAGCCCAGTGACTTGCCGCAAGAGCGTTGCATCGCCTTCAGCGCGCGGGATGTCGGATGGGCGCATCCGCTGCGGGTCGGCCTCTATCTCGAAAGGCGTGCCGGAAAGGTCCCGCAGCATTTCCAGCAAATCCCCGATCTTATGGACCTGCCCCGATGCGATGTTGAAGAGCGAACTGGGCGGCAGGGTGCCGGCTTGCTCCAGCAATCGCACATAGGCATCGGCGACGTCGGCGGCGTGCAGAAAATCGCGCTCCGCGGCAAGGTTGCCGATCCGCAAGCGCGGCTCGCACAGCCCCGCCTCGATCCGCGCAATCTGCGCGGCGAAAGCAGGCAGGACGAACCGCTCATCCTGCCCAGGGCCGGAGTGATTGAAGGCACGAGCGACGATGAGCCGGGATGTGGATGGCAGCACGTCGCGGAGCATCATTTCGGCAGCAAGCTTCGAAGCGGCGTAGGCGTTGACGGGCACGGCAGGTGTGTCTTCGGTAGCGCGACCGAGCCGGAAGCTTTTTCCGTAAACGTCGGACGATGAGACAAAGAAGAATAAGCCTTCTGCCGCATGACGGGCCACCGCTCGCGCAAGAGCGAAGCTGCCTCCGAAATTCACCTGCCACGTCTTTTCGGCTGCGTTTGCGCTTTCTCCCACCGACGACTGGGCTGCGAGATGGATAACGGTCTCCGGCTTCCATCGCTCGATCAAATCATCGACCGCGGCCTCGTCTGCGATATCCGCTACCTCGCGCTCAAAGCCCTCTGCATGCAATTCGCCGGGCTTCGAGCAGAGCATCACGCGGCGGTGGCCTGGATAGCTTTTCACTAATGCCGGCGCGAGGTAGCGGCCCACAAAGCCGGTGCCTCCGGTTAGAAGCAGGCATGGCTCACGCCGCATGGGTTAGGACCTGTGCCGGGTGAGGTCGGCATCCACCATTTCGCGGATCATCTCCTCAAGGGCGATCGTTGGCTGCCAGCCGAGCTTCGTCATCGCCTTTTGAGGGTCGCCGCGCAGCATTTCCACATCGGCAGGGCGGTAGAACGCGGGGTCTATAACGATGTAGTCGTCCGCGTTCAAGCCCACATACTCGAAGGCGATGCGGCACATCTCCCTGACCGATGTGGTGCGTCCGGTGGCGACCACATAATCGCCGGGCTCGTCTTGCCGCAGCATGAGCCACATGGCGCGCACATAGTCGCGGGCGTGCCCCCAGTCGCGCTTTGCGTCGATATTTCCAAGTCTCAGCTCGCTGGCCTTGCCGAGCTTGATGCGCGCGGCGGCGTCCGTAACTTTGCGGGTCACAAATTCCAGTCCCCGCAAAGGGCTCTCGTGATTGAACAAGATGCCCGAAGAGGCGTGAATCCCAAAGCTTTCGCGGTAATTCACCGTAGACCAATGCGCGAAGAGTTTCGCGACCGCATAAGGCGAGCGGGGATAAAACGGGGTGCTTTCGCTTTGCACCGTTTCCTGGGCCCTGCCGAACATTTCCGAGGACGACGCCTGATAATAGCGGGCCTTCGGCGCGGCGATCCGCACCGCCTCGAGCACATTGACCGCGCCGATGCCGGTGATCTGGCCGGTCAATAGGGGCTGGTTCCAGGACGCAGCCACAAACGATTGAGCTGCGAGATTATAAACTTCGGCTGGCTGGGCGTCCTGGACGATGCGAACGAGACAGGAGAGATCGAGCAGATTCCCATCGACCTGTATGACCTTGTCCGCGATGCCAAGCCAGCGCATGCGATGATCGGCAACGCCTCCGTGCGATGAGCGGCGCACGATCCCAATTACGCGATAGCCTTTTTCGAGCAGCAAGGCCGAGAGGTAAGCGCCGTCTTGCCCCGTTATGCCTGTTATCACGGCCGTTTTGGTCATTGCCTGCTTCCTTCCCGGCCGCCAATATAACTCAACCTCAGCCATTCCCCCATTGCTGGCAGCGCCCCTTTTTTGCAGGTCTGCCTACCCCGGGCAAGCAGTTTTGGCGGCGGCAAACGAGGCGAACCTCAAAGTGTCATGGCCGCACTCGATCCCCGGATCGAGGCCAAGGGTGTCTGCGGCCATCCAAACTGATAAGCGCCACCGGATTATGCTCGAAAAAATGGCCGGGTCAGGCCCGGCCGCGGCAACTGGGTCTTAAGCATAGGCGGCCAACGGCATGTTGTCGTTCATTGCCCCGCATTGCGGCATTTGGATCCTTATCGAGTTGAGCGGCGAGACGAGCCCGAAAGCTGGAGGCTCCGGTGCAATCGCCTCCCGCGCCGGAACCCGCCCCCCAAGTTTCTCGCCGGCTGGTTCTGCAAGGCTTGCTCTTGCCGCTTGCGGCCGGGCGCGCAGCGTCGCGAAAGCTTCCCGCATGCAGAGCGATGCAATCAACTCCAGGATGATCGCCCAGAAGATTGGCAAGCTGCGCCGGACCTTCGCCTCGTCCGCGCCAAGCACCCAAGCCAGGGTCTCCGCTCCTGAATCTCTAGCGGCCGGCCTGCCTTGCCCAAGGATTGACTCGGCGTTTTGTACCCGTGCTTGCGCATCCTGGACCCGCTCGCAGTAAGCCCTGGACCTATCGGCGGTGATATCGGAGCAGCCTCTCGTCAAATCCCACCGCGGGTTTGTCCTAAGCTGGCTTATCTCTGCCGCCGCAAAGCCTTGCATCTGCCGGGCCCGCTCATAGGCGTCGATCCTCAAGCCCCGATTTTCCACCATCTCCGTCCGGTAGTGAACGGTGTAAACGATGGAATTGGCCAGGACAAAGCCGAGCGCCATGAGCCAGCTTACGCGCCAAAGCCATGCGTCCCGGTAAGACCCCTCCTCGGCCCGCTTGTCGGCCCAGGGGAGCATGATCCAGCTGATGATGACGACCGCGGCGAAGGCGAGGCCGAACATCGTCCCAGCAGCGCCATCGGTTATCAGTTTGCCATTCGAAAATGCGGCATATGCACTATAGGCACCGGCCACGCATCCTCCTGCCGCGATGAGGAGGCTGAGCGTATGCCTTTTGATATTGTTACCCATTCCGGTCACTCACAGCCACGGCGTTTCACAAACTTGGCTCGCTGGGTGGCAGCAGGAGCCTCCCAACAAAAATGCGCAAATAAGCTGAAAAATCCGCTAATCGGATTAACCCTTATGATAAGATTTGCCGAATGGAGCTTTTGGCGCGCGTCTGTGTGCCTTTGCGGCAACACTTCTTTTTGGCCCGCGCCGTGCTAGCATAGTGCCAGCAATCCCTTTATCGGGGGTGAGTGCCTTGAAAGCAATGGTATTGAAAGCGCCTCGAGAGCCTCTCGCGCTGGAGGATATGGAAACTCCGAAAGCCTCGCCCGGCAGGATTCTCTTGAAGGTCCGGGCCTGCGCGGTCTGCCGCACCGATCTTCACGTCGCCGATGGCGATCTCAAGCCTTGCTGCGAGCATATCGTTCCCGGCCATGAAATCGTTGGCGAAGTTGCCGGGCTTGGCGATGGCGTCACCGGTTTTGAAGAAGGCCAGCGCGTTGGCGTTGGCTGGCTCGGTTTCACCTGCGGGGAATGCGAATTTTGCAGGCGCGGCGAGGAAAACCTCTGCGATTTTGCAAAGTTTACGGGCTACCAGATCGACGGCGGCTTCGCGGAATATACGGTTGCCGATGCCCGCTTCTGCTTCCCGCTGCCCGAGGGCTATAGCGACGCGGAGTCGGCACCGCTGCTGTGCGCAGGGCTGATCGGCTACCGGTCGCTGAAAATGGCGGGGCACGGGAGGGCGCTCGGGATTTATGGGTTTGGCGCCGCCGCCCATATCGTCGCTCAGGTCGCGGTGCATGAAGGCCGCAATGTCTATGCCTTTACCCGGCCCGGCGATGAAGCGGCGCAAAGTTTCGCGCGGTCGCTTGGCTGCTGCTGGGTGGGAGGGTCCGATGAGAGGCCTGGCGTTATGCTCGACGCGGCCATCATTTTTGCGCCCGCGGGAGAACTCGTTCCAGCGGCGCTGAGAGCTGTGCGCAAAGGCGGTATCGTGGTTTGCGGCGGCATCCATATGTCGGATATTCCGTCCTTCCCCTACAGCATTCTGTGGGGCGAGCGCGTGGTTCGCTCCGTCGCCAATCTTACGCGGCGCGATGCAATCGAGTTCCTCGCGCTGGCTCCGAAAGTGCCGGTCAAGACAACGGTGCAGCTTTTCGGCTTGGCCGAGGCGAACGAAGCACTCTCGCGCCTGCGCAGGGGAGAACTCACGGGCGCTGCGGTGCTTGTGCCGTGAATGCCTTGCAGTTGCCCCAAAAGGCAACTCAGGGTCGCGGAACGAAACCGCTCTCGCGGTAGACGCTGCTTCGCGGGCAGTATTCCATTTCAACCGTCAGGACAAGCTGAAGGCTCCGATTGAGAATGAGGCGTCAGTCTCACTCACAATAGGAGTTGCGTATGCGTATCAGCCCGCTTCGTCAGCGCATGATCGGCGACATGACCGCGCGCCATTTCGGAGAGAAGACGCAGAAGGACTACATCCGGTGCGTCAAGAACCTTGCGGCGTTCATCGGCCGGCCCCCCGAGACGGCGACGCCGGAGGATTTGCGGCTCTACCGCCTTCATCTTGTGCAGAGCCCCCTTGGCGCAGCCAGTGTGAACTCGGCCATGACCGCGCTGCGGTTCTTCTTCAGCATTACGCTCGACCGGTACGATCTGCTCAAGCCTCTGTTCCGCGTCGAGCAGCCCCGGAAGCTGCCCACGGTACTAACCCAGGAGGAAGTCGCCCGGCTGCTCGATGCTGCTCCGGGCGCCAAGTACAAGGCGGCGTTGAGCGTTGCTTACGGTGCAGGGCTCCGGGCCTCGGAGGTGCTGTCGCTGAAGGTCTCCGATATCGACAGCGCCCGTATGCTGCTGCGCGTGGAGCAGGGCAAGGGACGTAAGGACCGCCAGGCCATGCTCTCCCCCATGCTGCTCGATATTCTGCGCGAGTGGTGGCGCATTGGCAGGCCGGAGGCCTGGCTGTTTCCGGGCCAGAACCCGGTCAGCCCTTTGACCACGCGCCAGCTCAATCGCGTCTGCCACATGGCCGCCCAGCTGGCCGGGATCGGCAAGCGCGTGTCGCTGCACACTCTGCGGCACAGTTTTGCCACCCATCTTCTGGAGCAGGATATCGACATCCGCGTCATCCAGGTGC
>CAWCTL010000010.1:0-70385 GCA_963798575.1 uncultured Alphaproteobacteria bacterium
TGAATCACCCTGGGCTACCGGCCACAGCCCTTGAAGCGTGTGCCGGCGCGTGCTATTAGGTCGCTCTTGGCCGGACACGTAGCTCAGCGGTAGAGCACTACGTTGACATCGTAGGGGTCACAGGTTCAATCCCTGTCGTGTCCACCATTTCTACATGCTAATGCGCGGATTTTTATGGATATTTTAAAGTAAATTTTGCGCGGGCTTACTCTTAGTCTTACTTTTGAACTCAGCTCGGGGCAAATCAGAGCGTACAATCGCGGACAAACTGCTCTTCTCTGGGTCGCGTAACTTCGAACGCTGGACAAAGTTCTGGGGGACCTCGGCATCTCGAGTCGCCCGAGGGAGTTTTAGCCTCGGACGCTCCCGGAACCGTGGATGACCCTCTCGAGTTACACGGCTCAGCGTTGGGTCCGTCATAGCCACGCCCATGGGGAATGATGAGCGGGCAATAAGCGCTAGCTTTGCGGCCGCCGCCCTGAAGCTCGTGACGCGCCCGCAATACCGGTGAGAAAATCCCGGCTCGGCATCGCTGGCGGGCAAAAAAGCTACTCCGGCGGCGGTGTGCCACGAATTAAGGGATGGCTAGCAGCTTAATTCGGCGCCCTGCCTCTTTCATTTTCGCGAGAATTATTTTCGCAAGGCCGGCCTCTGGCGAAATCACCGCCGAATAAAGCCGCTTGGCATCCACTCATATTAACTCGCCACGGTCCAGAACCTTTCGCACGCGCACGGGCGACTTGCTCTCTCTCGCGAGCCCGGGCCCAGCGCTTTTCGAAAATATTCCCGTACCCCTATTTGGGGCGCGGCCTGCGCGATAGGACCGACACCGCCGGGACGGTTAGGGAGCATCGCCCGTGCGCGAAGAACGGCCTTCGAAGCGGGCACCTTTTTATGGATCGTGAATGTGAGGCCTAGTTCAGTAGAACCTTTCTTCCAGGCCGGTAACGCCTTCGTGAGAGGCGCCTGCAATACTTGATCGAGATTATCAAGGAGCATACATTGTCTAGTTAGCGGCATATTGTCGCAGAAGGCCGGAACTATCTGTTTCTGGAATCAGCATGAAAAACTTGGAACACGGACACCACTGGGCGAGTAGCTGGAATTGCAGCAATGAAATCGGCGCAGCGGTCTATTTCGAAGGGATGACGGCGCAGGAAGCTAATGCCTTCGTCGAGAACCCGGACCAAGGCACCTTTGAACGGATTATGGCTCGGGCACACGATGAGGCCGCTAGGGCCCAGTCATACTACGACGCAAAGGACCCTTACTTGCGCTTCCGCGAGATCAAACACCGGCCCGGTGAGACATTCGAACAATTCACGGGTGACACCAAATCCGGTTCAATCAAGCGGATTCTGCATAAGACATCCGAACAATTCACGAAAGAAACGCAAACCGTTAGCCCGGGCGCCACGGGCTCTAATGGAAAGCAAAGCCGCGAGCCCAATGAGTTAGAATTGCGCCATGAGCTTCACGAGGCCACCGAGGCCCTCACGCGCGCCGACGCGCGAGCCAAGCTCGCCTCCGAAGCCGAGGGCCGCGCCTTGGCCGCGTTGCAGAATGCGCACGCCGAAGTTGACCGGCTCGAAGCTCAGCAGCAGCAGGCTTCCCGGGCGGCTACGGAAAGGCACGCCAGGGCCGCCGCCGCCGCGTTAAGGGCGGGCGCGCCGCTTCCGGCCGTTAGTCCGATTTCGGAGTCGCCGGACGCGGCCTCCCTGGCCGCCGCTAGGGCGCAGAGAGACGCGTTTGAAGCAGCCCATGCCCAGCTTGCCGCCGAACGCAAACAGGCTGCGGGCGAAGCGAATACCGCTTCTGATGCGGTTGCGGCTGCGGCCGGTGCGCTCCGAGCGTTTGAGGCCAAGGGAACCCTAGGCGCGGCGATAGCTCCTTTGAAACATCTCATGGAAAACCTTCTCCCTTACGCGCTCATATTCTTCATGATCGCGCTAGTTGCCGCCGGGCTTGTCATCTCGCTGTTTGCGCTATAGGCCGCGCAAAAGCTTAGGCTTGATACAGCTGTGAGATACAAGTTTGGCAGACTGATCGCCAGAGGGGTATCCGCTTGGGACAAATTTCTAAAGGTTCAGTTCCAGAACCGATCCAGCACGAAACGAGCCCCTTGAACTACATCGTTCGGATTTGTGAAGAAGCGGACATTGGAGGCGGCGGCAGAGGCGGCCTTCCTGCTGAGAACCTGAATGCCGCCGCATGCTTGGCTCAAACGCTTGGTGAGCGCTTCGCCTAGCCGGCCGTAACCTAAAACGCAAACGCCGGGTTCAGCGGCTTTCATGTCGATCCTCCAGCATCCCCAACATCTGCGGTGCTTTGATTTTCAGTTTTGTGCCGGCTCCCACAGGCGCAGACGCCGGCGGAATTTATCAGCGTTCACGGTACGATCGAAGCGATCTACGGCCGCGCTTGCATGTTCGGCCGCGTTGAGATGCTCCAGGACTTCCGCAGGAACTCCCTCTTGAGTAAGCCCGTCCATGGCAGCCTTGGGCAGGGGAGTAACAAACATCAAGCGCCAGGCTACTGCTCTAAAAAAATTTCGGACGCTGGGAGCAATTCTCTTTCTCATTAGCCTAATGGGCCTATTCGCGTGGTGAGGTTAACAATATTATTAATCGCTTCGGCATCGCTCAATCGCCAACTTGGCCCACGGGAACCGGATGCGCGCACCAATGATAAACCCAGCCAAAATGGCAGGGCTCCCAAGTAACGCCAAGCGTTGCTGCCTGACCGGCTTATTTGCCGGTTTGCGTCTTCAAATAGGCGATGACGTCTGCGCGGTCCTGGGCATTCTTCAGGCCCGGAAACATCATCTTGTTCCCGGGAACCATGGCTTTCGGGTCCGTAAGATACTTGTCGAGGTTTTCCTCGGTCCAGAAGAGGCCTTTCGCGCCAGCTTCCTTCATCGCCGTGGAGTAGTTGAAGCCGGGACGCGCACCAGCGGTCGCGCCGATCAGATTATTTTGAACGGGGCCGACACCGGGCTTCGCGTTTGGGCCAACCGCGTGGCAGATTTTGCACTTCTTGAATACGACCTCTCCGTGGGCTACGTTGCCCTCCAGCGCATATGCGCTCGCTGACCAAACAAGGGCCGCGCCCAGCACCGTCGCTTTGATAAATGTTGTCATGCTTGTCTCCTACCCATTCAAGATCGCCGGTTTTGAACGCGGCCCTTGTTTGAAGCAGAAAACGAGCTAAAACTCCATATTCTGCGAGTTCATCATCTGGCAAGCTGCAAGTTTTTTGATTACTACGTTTAAAAAGAGTTCACAGCCGTAATTATCCTCATGCTTGGCAGCGCATAATGCATCGGCCGCAGCATCCCGGTGTGGGATAAGTCCGATCGCGAAGATGGGATTTTCTCCCGCTCGGACTTTCTCTGGGACAAAAAGCGCGGGGTCTATGTCTGTCCTAACGGCAAGCTACTCCGGACAAGCGGTACCGTGCATGACGGAAACACGCTCCGCTATCGCGCCTCAAAGCACAACTGCGATGCCTGCCCGCTTCGCGCGAACCGCTGCACCACCGCTGGAGCCCGCACGATCCCGAGGGACTTGCACGAAGACGCTCGAGATGTTGCCCGGCGCAAGATGAAGACCAAGGCCTTCGCAAGATCGCGCAATGAGAGGAAGCGCGTTGAGATGCGCTTTGCGCACCTCAAGACGCATCACCGCTTCGAGCGTTTGCGGCTGCGCGGCCTAACCGGCGCGCGCGACGAGTTCCACCTGGCGGCGATCGTGCAGAACCTCAAAACCATGGCGTTGCGCCTCCTGCGCCCGCCGGAACCAGCCGTGGCGTAAGTTGCGTTAGTGGAGGTGGCGTTAGAGTGAGCTCCGCAGGGCTCGCACCGAAGATTGAACCCAGCCTCAATGCCAGCTCAAAGCCCCGACAACCGGATGAAGCCGGCTGAGCGCCAGGGTTTTTCGACAGCATCGGTCAACTGCGCCAATTTTCTGAGCAATTTCGGTGCGTCTGCTCATCCCCGGCAGCCGAGGGAATTGCTGCAACTGCGAAGAGGGTGAGTTTATGATATCGACCTCTTCGAGCCTCTCCGATAATTCCGCTTAAAATTTGTGAATTATTTTTAACCAGGGAACAAGCGCAAAAGCGTTGCCTTGAGTCTGCAACAGATTTGCAGGAGGCAGACAATGTTTAGAAAAGTTCTCATCGCTGGCGTTAGCTGGCTGGCGCTCAGTGTCGCCGTCACGCCGGACACCAGCTTTGCACACCGGGGTGGCGGGTTTGGCGGGGGCGGCATGCATTTCGGCGGCGGTGGCATGCACTTCGGAGGCGGCGGCATGCACTTCGGAGGCATGCGCTTCGGTGCTGTTCACAGTTTCGCGCCACATCACTTCGCCGGACACTTCGGACATTTTGGCCGTGCCCGCGTCGCGCATAACTTCCGGGGAACGCGTCATGTGGCGCATTTTGCCCATAATCGTTTCGCTCACAACCTTGCTCTGCACAATGAACATGCCCTGCACAACGAGCATGCGCTTCATAACGAGCATGCGCTTCGCAATGAGGGTGTGAACCGCTTTGCAAACCGGTCGGAGTCCGCTAACGCCGGCAGGCTTGGCTTTGCCAGAGGCAACGCGTTCACCAACGCGAAGTGGGGCGGCCACGAATGGGGCCACAACGGCTTCAGGCGTTTCTGGGCAGGCGGCGTGTTCTGGCCGTTTTTCTGGGGCGACTACTTCTCCTATGCGTTCTGGCCCTACGACTATTGGGATACGTTCTGGGGCTGGGGACCGGATGCCCTGCTCTGGAGCGCGTTTTGGCCGGACTACGAGTATCCCTACTGGGATTATGGGTACTTTGGCGCGGGCTACAGTGGTGGAACCTACCCGGCGGCAGTTCCTGCGCAGTCCGAGCATTACACGGGCATAAGCTCGCAGGAAGCGGCAGCAACCTGCGCAGGATTCGCGCCGGGCGTAGACAATCTACCATTCCAAAGGCTTGCGGAAATCATCCAGCCCACGCCCGGTCAGCAGCAGGCATTCGATGAGCTTAAAGCGGCAATGACCAAGGCTGCAGAAATATTGACCAGTGCTTGCCCTGCCGCGACGCCGGCAACCCCTGCCGCCCGCCTGGATACGATGGAGGAGCGGCTGCAGGCAATGCTACAGGCTGAGGAAGGTGTCCAAGGACCGCTAGAGAGGCTATACGGCCTGCTGACCCCAACGCAAAGACAAAGGCTCGAAACGGCGATGGGCAACGGCCAGACTGCCGGAAAGGGTCAGGTCAATCTCGCAAAGCTTTGTTCAAGCGAAGCCGGTTTCACGAACGTTCCAGCGCAAGATATTGCGCGGACGATCAGCTTGAGCGTGCAACAGAGGCAGGATCTGGACTCGCTGATGAAGGTCTCCAACAGAGCTGCCAATATGCTCCGCGAAACTTGCCCGGCGAACGTGCCAAACACGCTCGATGCAAGGCTCGACGCCGCGCAAGCCCGGCTCCGCGCGCTGATCCAGGCGATGAAAATGGTCAAGCCCGAGGTTCAGACCTTCTTCGCCTCTCTTTCGCCTGCCCAGCGGTCGGCTTTGAACTCGGAGACGCCCAGGACTCGGATGGCCTCCCAGCGGAGGTAAGGATTCGCGCCAGCGCCCGGATAGAAAGGCGCTGGCAAGGCACTTTTTCAATGGCGGGCACAATTGTAGCCAACGCCAGGGTTGACCGGCTCTCGGTTTCATGAGCAGCCGTTATTCACCATACGGTACGGCCTGAGCAATAACCCCGGCCTGCGCGTCGCCCCGGGGAGCTAGGGCCGTTATAGTTGTCTGTCAGCGAGCGCGGCGGGCGGGAATTCGATCCTGCATCGTACACCGTCGCGTTCGAGCCTGTAATCGACGGCAGCTTCCGGGATCGCGTTACGAATGAGCTTGCTCCCCGCACCCAGCCTCTTCGGCATTTCGACAGGTGGGCCATCGCGCTCAATCCAATCAATTGCGAGCGTTCCAGCTGCCTTCTGCCAACGCACCTCGACGATGCCCTTGGCGCCGGACCAGGCCCCGTATTTCACCGCATTGGCGCCAAGTTCATGAAGTACGAGCGCGAGCATCGTCATGGCCGGCGCCGGCAGCGTGGCGCGGGGGCCGCCTGTTAGAAACCGGTCCGGACTCGGCCTGAGGGGTGCAAGCGTCACCTCTACCAGAGAGCCAAGAGGGGCGTCGCCTGCCCCTATCACTGCGACCGTTTGCGCCGCACTTAGAGCGCTCAAACGGCCCAAGACCGCCTTTTCCACCTCTTCAGCATCGAAGTGCCATAATGGCGGCGGGACTTCCGGTATCGGAACTAATTCAAATACTTGAGGATAGAAGACCTATGGCAAAGGACACCCAGATGAACGACAATGAATCTTTGGGCGAATTGGACACGCGCATCGCCTTAATCCGGGAAAACATCCGCGAGCTTATTGAGCAGGCTGCAGCCTTTTCAGGCGCGGCGGATGAGGATCGCAACGCAGAACGGATCGCGGATCAAGATGCTCAGCTCGCAGAACTCCTCAAGAAGCGTGATGTGATAGTAAGTAAATCGGGCCATGCCAGAACACTGGGTGTGAATATCTAAGGCAAGGAGACACTGGTATGGCAATTGAAGACCAACAAGATTTTCCGAGATTTAACACAGTTTCTTCGGGGCTTAAAGAGGCCGAGGACAGGATGCTTGATGCCATCAAAAGCGGCAACAAAGCCGAGATTGCCGGCGCGAAACTTGCGCTAATGGCGGCCCTTGATGAATATAGGAAGACAGTCGACGGCATCGGCGAAGATCTGCCCTGAGGCAACCCAACTCCTGCCCTTATCTCAGCTGTAGTCTTAGGCATTAGGCGCGCTCCTTGAAACGGAGCCCCACCCGCATTGAGCGCCACTCGCGGATAGGGCAGAGGCACGGCTGGACCATCCCAATTAGCAGCCGCTCGCAATCTGGCCGGAGGGCCAGACTGAGCGGCGATGGCGCGGCCTGACTCTGTCAAGTGCAACGGTCCGGAATGGCCAGCGGCCGGTGCTCACTGCCGATACCAGCGCCTTGATGGATGCTCTCAAGATTGCGAGGCGCTGAGGGGCGCGTTCCTAACGGATTATCAATAACGGAACAAAGACTGGCGATGTGAATAAGCAGTGAGCCATGAGCAACAAGTCACCGATACTCGTTACAGGCGCCGCGGGCCAAGTTGGCGGCATTGGCGGCATCGTCACACGCATCTTGCTCAGCCGGAAGATCGCCGTCCGGGCTTTTGTCCGGCGGGACGACGAACGCGCGGAAGCGCTTCGCCAGGCGGGGGCGGAGATCTTTGTTGGGGATCTCACGCGGCCGGAAGATGCAGCACGCGCTTTGGAGTCGTGCCAGCGCATCTACTTCGGCATGAGCGTTTCATCCGCCTACCTTGAGGCTGCGATTGCCATGGCTGCGGCCGCCCGCGAGCAAGGCGGTGTTGAGGTGCTCGTTCACATGTCGCAAATGACGGTCTCGCAAATGAGCCTGCGGAACATGACGAGTTCGCCGCAGCAGCGCCAGCATTGGCTTGCCGAGCAAGCCTTGAACTGGTCAGGACTGCCCGTTGTGCATGTGCGGCCGACAATCTTCCAGGAGAACTTTTTCTTTCTTGATTGGGCTGCTGATCGGATCCGCCGTGACGGCACGATCCGGCTTCCGTTTGGTTCGGGCCGCACTTCACCGGTCTCCACCCAAGATGTGGCGGAGGCCGTTGCGGCCATTCTCGTTGATCCTGCTCCCCATATTGGCAAGATCTACGAGTTCACAGGCCCGCGTTCGGAGGATTTGCACGGCCTTGCCTCGCGATATGCCGCCGTCTTAGGACGGCCCGTTTCCTATACCGCCATGTGCTTGGACGAATGGCGAGACAAAGAGTTGTGTCCGCGCGGCCTGCCTGATCATGTGTATGGGCATTTCCTAACTATGGCGGAGCTTCATTCCGCAAACCGCTATGACCGGCTTACTTCCGATGTCGAGGCGGTTCTAGGACGGCCTGCGAGGCCGATCGAGTCGATGGTCAGGGAAAATCGGGGCAAATTCGGCGAAGCCCAAGTCTGAAGTGGTTATACAAATGCCTTTCACGGACTTGATTCGACATTAGCGGAACCGGAGAGGTCCCCCGCGCGCCTGGTCGCGAGCCAGCCTTTCCGCCCAGGCAGCGCCAAGGGGTTCGCAGTCTCGCGATTTGGGTTGGGGCTCCAGGATCGGATCAGCAGTTTCAAGCGCTACCGCAAACCCAGTCCGAAGCCCCAGATTAGACAAAAGCCAGTCTCGTTATAGCGCCTGTGATTCCTTCAGGAAGGATAGCAGATCCTCGTTGACCTGGTCCTTGAACGTCGTGGATGCCGGGCTCGCGCCGGAACCTCCATGCGGAGGTGCACGTTAATGCGCAATACCAACAACCGCGGGACGGCACCAAGAAGGCGATCAAGTTGAAAAAGATTGATGTCGAAGTTGTTCACCGGGGGCGTTGAGACCAGCATGTCGAACTTCACCAAGACTGATACGGGCGGGGACTTCGCATTGAGTATCCAGGCGTCCAAGAGCCTCGCGCAGCCTGAAGAGATCTGCCGCGTAATGGTCTTTTTTGGTCTCCTACGAAAGTCGCGCGCCGGATCTCCTCGATACTATTCACGCTAACGGCGGCTCCATGCCAAGCTTTCGAAAGGAAGGAAAAAATGTCGAATTATTTTACTGGACTCAGCCTCGGTCCGCCGCTCGGCGACCAGAGGCTCGACCTATGCGATCTCTACGCGTTCCAGTCGCCCATCGACCCCTCAAGAACCGTGATCATCCTCAACGCAAATCCAAATGCTGACGCGCTCCATCCCGACGCCATTTACCGGCTCAACATCGACAACAACGGGGATTTGCTGACGGACATCGCGCTCAGCTACGTGTTTTCGAAGCCGCAAAACGGCAAGCAGACTTTCAACGTGTTTCTGGCCAAGGGCGCGGAGTTGCACTCGGACGAAGCCGTCGGGACGAAGATAGTCGCCGATGCAGAAGTCTCATTCGGGCCCAGGCCCAACCTCGTCGAGGCGGACGTTTACACATTCTTCGCCGGCGGTCGCAGCGACGCTTTCTTCTTCGATTTCGACGGCATCAAGAATTTGTTCGACATCAGGGGCAAGCGGAATTTCACAGAGCCTCACCTAAGCGGCAAGTCACCATGGACCGGCGTGGATTCGAATATCGAGGCCAACGTCTTCTCCACCGTGGTCGAACTGCCGACGAGCGAACTAGCCCCGAAGCCCCAAGTGCATATCTGGGGACGATGCAGCGTGCGCAAGGATGGCAAGCTGGTACACGTCGATCGCGCGGGCCATCCGAGTGTCAGCAGCTTTTTCAATACCGACGACACGAAGTTGGAATACAACGCCAGCGAGCCGGTGAACGATCGCAAGCGCTGGCTCGATCAGTTCGTGCATCTGATGGGACACACGGGAAATTACTCGCGCGAAGAAGCAATTGCGGAGATCGACAAGGAGCGAACACTGCCCGACGTGCTGAGTTTCGATCCGTCGAAGCCTGCGAAGTATCCCAACGGCCGCGTCTTCACTGACGACGTGATCGATTATCGCCTCGCGTTCCTGACCAAGGGCGAATGCCCTCCCAGCGGTTTGAAACCGCACACCGACATTCTCAAGGAGTTTCCGTACCTCGGCACCCCGCACAAGAAGAAGAGCTAGCATCGCTCGAAGCTTAGTCCAGCAGCAGGAGCGGGAAGCGTTCACGCGCCTTTTCATGAGTTGGCTTCTGGCCCCGACCGCCATTTCTTGCGCTTGCAAAAATCACTTCGGCTGCTGGAGGGTAAGCTGTCTCGTTGATATTACTAGAGAAATTACGGCCCTTGACCCTTTCCGGACCTCGTCGGGAGGGTTTGGTCGAGGAAATGGTGTCTGAAGCGGTCGGACAATGATCAGACCTTGGAACACGACGGAACGCCTCCCAATCTATCTGAACGCAATTACAAGCAATATTACGATGAAATCTGCACATAACAGCCCGATCCTTGTGACCGGAGCGGCCGGCGATCTCGGTGCTATCGGGCGTAACCTAACCGCGTTGTTGCTCCGCAATGGGCATAAGGTACGCGCCTTGATCCGGCGGGAGGATGAGCGTGCCGAAGCGTTGCGCAGGCTCGGTGCCGAGGTTGTGCAGGGTGACCTGACGGATCTCACCTCAATGCACCGGGCGATCGAAAGTTGCGCGCGCATCTATTTCGGAATGTCGGTCTCGGCGGCTTATCCGGAAGCTACGTTCAACACGGCCGCGGTGGCGCGCCACCACGGCGTCGAGGCCTTCGTGAACATGTCGCAGATGACCGTCACGCAGATGAGCATCGCCAAGACCACCGGCAGCCCTCAGCATAAGCTGCACTGGCTGGCGGAGCATGCGGAGCGAAAGGCTTCGGGAGGCGGGCGTGCCAGCGCACCTGGTCAACCACCTCACGGTGATGGCCGATCTTAACAAACATGGGCGTTACGACCGCATGACTGACGACTTGTTCAAGCCCACAGGCGAGATGCCGGCAAGCATGCACGACTTCGTGAAGCTCCATGCCGCTGAATTCACGCGGCGTGAAACCACGGCTTGAGGGTTCATATCTTTTAGCCGCTAGTCTAGAAGGTCTATTGTTGGGGTTTGGGTTTAACTTTGCGGCAAGGCGGACCCGCTGCCGTCCACAATTTCCTTGGCCGGACAATGCAGACGCCAGGAGAGCCCGCTGGCCGGAAAATCGAGTTCGACCCTAGCGCAAAGGCTGCTCTCGGCTAGACTGCCAATAATGGCTGAGCCGAAGCCCCTCCTTTCCGGTGCTTTAACCGGAGGGCCGCCTGTCTCGCGCCAGCTCATGGTGAAGGTCTCCTCGCCTGCTTCCACGCAATTGAGGCTCCATTCAACCTCCACCCGGCCGGTGCGGTTGGAGAGTGCGCCGAATTTGCCCGCATTGGTGGCAAGCTCGTGCAGGGCCATCCCGATTGTTTGCGCCGCCGAGGGAGAAATCAGAACTTGGGAGCCCTTGAGATTAATCCGGGTACCGATCAAGTCCTTGAAATGGGCGAGCTGCGAGCAAACCAGCTCGGCGAGGTCCACCCCTTTCCAGTCATTCTCGACCAAGAGATCCTGGCTTGCTGCCAGCGCCCGAATCCGCTCGCCGAAGCGTTCGATAAAGTCATGGGGCTTCGTGGCCGCGGTTTGCCGGGCAATCGATTGCACCACGGCGAGCATGTTCTTGGAGCGATGGTTGACTTCGGCCATCAGCAACTTGATCTGTTCCTCCTGATGCTTGCGTTCGGTGATTTCCACGCAAGCCCCAGCGACGCGATACGGGAGGCGTCCATTGGGCCCGTCGCGGAAGTCCACGCGCCCAGTCCACGCAATCCAGCAGACGTCGCCTCCCAGACGGACATAGCGAAAATCTACTTTTAAAGGGCCTTTACCTGTGCCTTTTAGTGCCGCCTCGTATTGTGACCGAACCCGCGCTACATCATCGCGGTGGACGCGGCTGAAAGCGGCCTCAAGACTAATTTTGCCAATGTTTGGAACACCCAGCATGGCAGCAGTCTCCTGCGGATAGAGCACGCAACCGGTGTCAACATCTATCGTAAAGGGACCGATGCCGGCTGCCTCATTAGATAAGCGGAGCCGCTCCTCACTTTCGCGCACGGCTTCCTCGGCCCGTGCCCGTTCAACAGCATGCCAGGCCCGGTCGAGGGTTCCACGCACGAGCGCCGCTTCCGCCTCTATCCAGGCACGCGGCGCTGCGTTTGCCACGAACAGAAAAGCCCGCGGCCCGTTACGCAAAAGCGCCACTCCAATGGAAGAGCGGATGCCATGCGCAGCGTAAATCGCTCTTGCGGCAGCATCGCCCGCGGTATAGGGGCTGGTGAGCACATCCGTGATGGTTACGGCACCACCGGCGAGAAGGGCGGCGATCTGCTTGGCGCCGGAATCCGCAAGGCGGTATCGGCCCGAGGGTGGGGCAAGCTCGCCAGCGCTCCAGGCGCTCTCCACAAAGGTGTGCTCTTCGTCGGGCTGCAGCTCACCGAGACCGGCAAAGCTGGCGCCAAGCTCCTGGCCCAGGGCTTCGCAAGCTGTATCTATCGCTTCCCGCGCCGACACGGCTTCCCGCAGCCGCCCGTCAAGCTCAAGGAAGTAACGATCGTGCCGTTCCCGCTCGCGGCGGGAGGCTTCGGCCAGGTACGCTTCCGTAACATCCCGTATGGCCCCCGCCATAAACATCGCGCGCCGTCCTGAGAGCGCAGCGGGGTCAAGCTCGAAAAACGCGCGGCCCACCGAGGATAGCCAGCGTACAACTCCATCTGGATGCCTGACGCGATATTCGCAAACGGTTTCATCATGAGGGTCGGCCGGATCGAGGGCACGGGCGACGTTGGCTTCAGCCTTAATTCTGTCCTCGGGGGGAATGGAATTGGCCCAAACCTCGTAAGTCACGGGCGTGTTGGGAAGAAGACCGAACAGAGCCCTGCAACGGGCGTCCCAGTGCATCTCTTTGGTGACCTTGCCGGCATCCCAGCGCCAAGTGCCAAGCTCCGCAGCATCCAAGGCAAGATGGAGCCGCGCTTCGCTTTCGCGAAACGCCTGGTCGCTGCGATCGCGGTCGGCCGCAGACTGTTTCAGAGCTTCCCAAAGACTACTGACCTCGGGCGGCCCCGCCGGTGGCGTCGCCGGCACATGGTTGACTAGCAGCCCGCTTGCCTTTTCTTGAAGCTCGGCAATCGGACGCGTAATGCGCCGCGCAACCGCTCCCGCTAAGAGGAGGCTTAGTACCGATAGGCCGCCACCGGCAATTGTTGCCCAACGGATTGTGCTCCAAACCGCACCCTGCATCTCGGCCTTTTTCACGGCAACACCGGCCGCCCATCCGCTCGCCACGGAGTGCGCATTGGCGAGTACGACCGGGTCGCCCTCAAGAGAGCCGATTTCGAACACGCCCTCGCGATCCTTGACCTGGCGCCATCCCGCGGAAGCGGGCTGGCCAGCGTACCGCTCATCGCCGGGCGCGCGCGTGATCATTAGTCCTTGGCGATCGGCGATGGCGGCAATCCAGTTTGCAGGTAACCGCCGGTCATTGAGGAGGCGGAGGAAGGACCGCGCCTTTATGCACACGGCCAGCGCCTGGAAGGGCTTGCCATCCTTAAAGACGGGAGTTCTCGATATTGACGATCCAGTCCCCCCCAACCGGGGGCATCAGCACACCGGTGACAAGGATTGAGCGGGTGTCGAATGCGCGCTTTTGCGCAGGCATAGCAACCGGACTGCGGAGCGGGAGGGACTGACCCGGCCGGCTTGCGGTATTGATAAGCTGCTGGCCGTTGAGATCTGCAACCAGGACCCAGGCATCGGGCGCGGATGCGAAGGCGCGGCGTGCCTCGGCGTCGAAAGCCGCGAGGTTGCCGTCAAGGAGCGCTGGCGAACTCCCCAGCACCTTTGCCAAGGCGATATATTCGCCAAGCTTGGCATCGACCGTGGCCGCAACCGATTGGGCGGTGTAAAGCAGGCTCGTTCGCTGGGTCTCGCTCGCCACTTCAGCCAGGTGCCAAACTACGGCAACAATAACAAGGTTGAGCGGAACCGCCAATGCAAGCACAATCGCGATGATGCGGGCGCCGATGGTCCAACGCGACAAGTGCGATTCTGACAGCCGGCGCTTAACACGCCGGCTATCGCGAAAGTCCGCTGCCCGGGATTGTGAGGGAGCACCGGCACTGTACGATGGCGGATGCAAATTCGTAGCACCTCATGCAAGGACAGCAAGCCAACTGACGGGAAGCCCTCGCGTCCCTCGCCTCGCTCCAAAGATGAGCGCAGATGGCCATTGAAGACGCCGCGCGTCCGTCCAGCGCGAAGGCGATCTTATTGCACCTCTTTGTTAACCGCTAGGCCAGCGGCACCGCAAGCACTGACTTGTGGCGCAGAATGGTATGGTAAACAGCTGCCGCTTCAGCACCGTTTCGCCAGCCGCGTCCCGAAGGCCGGCTTGTGGCCCTGCTCGACGCTTTCGCAGGGCAATCCTATTCCAGCGTGATACACGCTCCAAGTGTCGTTACGACCTAAAGAGGCCAGCAAACAATAAATTAAAATTCAAGGCCGAATGTGGCAGCTTATGACCTTGCTCAATCCCGTCACCGGCCATGGGGGGAGACTACGACGCTGGATCATCGGTCTGACCAGCTTGATCCTGCTCGTGATTGCCGCGCTTCTGGCTTTGTCCATCCACCGGGCCAGACAGGACGCGCTTGCTGCGGCGCGGCTGCAAGTGTCCTATCTTGCGGCGGCGTTGCAGCAAGATTCCGAGGGAGCACTCGACGCCGTGGCCTTGGCAGCAGAGCTTGTCAAACTGCGCGTCGAAACCGAGGGAGACGCCTCCTTCCTCGCGGAGCTGAAGCAGGAAATTGCGAAATATGCCCCTGCGCTTACCACCATCGCAGTGATTGCTCCTGACGGCACACTTCGGTCCACATCCGGTGATGTCGCTTCGCTGCCTGGTAATTTTTCGGATTTTGATTTCTTTCGCCTCACCCGGGATAGCGCGACAGTTGGCCTGCGCCTGGGTGAGCCCATGGCCGGACTCTTGCCGAACCGCGGCATCATTCCAGCGACACAACGGCTTGAAAAAAAGGATGACGGTTTTGCGGGCGTGGTGCTCTTCTTGCTCGATCCCGAGCATGGCACGGCCATGTATCGCCGCGTCGATCTTGGCATGAGCGGGGCGCTGCTCCTTATTAGCGAGAAGGGAAACGCGATGTGGGGCTACACGCTTCCGCGCGGGCTCGACCCATCGCTGATCGGTGCCCTGGCCGTCAACCAAGAGGCGCTTGCCGAGATGAAATCGGGCTCAGCGGGGACCTTTATCGCAACAAGCCCCCTTGATGGCATCGAGCGCGTTTATGCCTGGCAGAGGCTTGTGAATTTCCCGGTCGTGGCTCTCGTGGGGCTCGGAAAAGCGGAAGCCTTGGCCGGGGCAAAACGGCAGGCGCTGCGCCTCGTCGGTCTTGGCGTCCTTTCGGCCGGTTTTCTGCTAGCCCTGGCGATCATGCTCAGCCGGGAAATTTCGCGCCGCATCAAGCAAGCGCTAGCCCTGGAAGAAACCAATGCAAAGCTCGCGGTAGCGAAAAGCGAAGCCGAGGAGGCCAGCCAAAGCAAATCCCGGTTCCTCGCCAACATCGGCCATGAGCTACGCACGCCGCTGAACGCCATCCTCGGCTTTGCGGAGCTGATACGGTCCAGGGCGTTCGGCGATGATCCCGTCCGCTATGCCGGCTATGCCGGAGACATTTATGAGTCCGGCACGTATCTTCTTAATTTAATCACCAACTTGCTCGATCTTTCCAAGATCGAAGCGGGCAAATTCGAACTCCATGAGAGTCAATTCGATCTCAGCCACGTTGGAGCTGAGTGCCTTCGTCTCGTTGAAAGTCTTGCCAAAAACCGGGGGGTGGAGCTGCTGGCAAGCGGTGCGTCCGGTGTTTCACTTTACGCGGATCAGACAGCCGTGAGGCAAATCATCATCAATCTGCTTGCCAATGCCATCACCTTCACTCCGAAGGGGGGAACCGTTTTGCTTGCCACCGCGCTTGAGGCAGACCGTAGCCTGACGCTTTTTGTCAAAGACAGCGGCATCGGCATGACGAAGGAGGAAATCAGGCAAGCCCAGGAGCCCTTCCGGCAGGTTAAAAGCGAATTCTCCCAACGCGGCGGCACGGGGCTTGGCTTGCCGCTCGTCAAGCAGCTCATCGAACTTCACGGCGGCACACTAACTATTGAGAGCAGCCCCGGCTCTGGCACGGCCGTCTCGATCCATTTCCCGGCCTGGCGGACGAGCGCAAAGCAGGAAAGCGGCGGCCGTCACCAAGCAAACGACGCGGGAAGCGAGGACCGAAACACTAACGGGCGTGCGCCTTCGCCTGAGTGCTAAACGCCAGAGCGCCGCTTACGCAAGTCTCACGAAGTGTCCATTCACACTTGACGGCAGTGGGCGGAACAGAACGAAACGGGAGTTTAGGACGCTCACGAAACGGCAGCTCGTGGCCCCAACCGCTGGTTCTCGCTCCTGCAAGAATTCCTTCGGCTACCGGAGGAGGAGCGGCCTCGTTGATATCATAGACAAAATCTCTGCCCATGACCCATAGCAGCCCACCGCCTGGTTCGATAATCGCCCGTAGCTTTCATCGCTCCGCTCGGGGATAAGGCATGGCGTAAGATGCAGCCCAAACTCGCTCCAAGCGCCTGGTCTTCATCGATGAAGGCGGGCTTGCCACCGAGACGGCGAGGATTCGGGGCCCCGGAGCCTTCGGGGCGAGCGGATGATCGCTCCATCCTGCGCGGCCATTGGAAAACACTGACGCTCATCGTAGGCTCATGACCGGATCGTGGCCCCAATGGATGGTCCCATGGATGGGACTGTATTCCTCGTTTATGTCGAGAAATTTCTCGTCCCCGCGCGGCTGCTGCAAGCCCGGCTTCGCCCGCGCAAGGAGCTTGCATGACACGCTCCACGCCCAATTCAGAATGCGCGCAACGTTGGCGCGTGAGGGTTGGCAGCGGAAACGAACCTTGCAGCCACTGAGAGCCCACAATTTAAGTCAGTAGCTTGGTGCCGGCGGCGTGGTCTGCGTGGCGGCTGGCGGCGCTGGTGGCAGTGTAGGCGCGGGTGTGGGCGCAGGCGCGGATGTTGGAGCCGGTGTTGATGTGCGGCAAGTCGTTCCCCAGCCCCAGAAACACCATGCCTTGGCGGGCGTGCTGTTCACCAGCAATGCCAAGGCACTTAATAGAAGATACTTCTTCATTTGCCTTCCCTTTCTACCCACAGCGCCCCTGGAGGAAGCCATGGCTAAACACCGCGTCTGCCCTTGGTGGATGGGTTATCTGCTCGCAAGTCCCATCCGTAAATGGTGGCAGGACCCTGCCCGTATCCTTTCGCCTTACGTCCGCGCCGGGATGACTGTGCTTGAGCCCGGCCCAGGCATGGGCTTTTTCACGCTTGAGATCGCCCGCCTGGTTGGCCCTTCCGGCCGTCTTGTGGCCGTGGACGTGTAGCCGCGGATGATCGAGGCTTTGCGGCGCCGGGCCCGCAACGCCGGCTTGCCGGACCGGATGCCGGCAAGGTCGGGGCCCCTCGCCCGCGCGCGAGGCGGTCGCAATCGCCGCGGCACCGCGTGCGCGGGCCGAGAAAATGGAGGAAATAATTCCGAGACGGAAAAAGCCGCAATGAAACAGGCAAGAAACGCCGAGCGCACGCTGCGCACGAGACGGCGTGCCGGGGCTTTTTGCGGTCCAGAACCAGAATTTCAAGCCGGCATTATTTAATCCCGCACATTTCCCGGAATTGAATAGCCCGGCATCGCGCGGTGCGCCGGGAATTAAGTACGGCTGACGGCTGAATAAAAGCACCCCGGTTACGGGTAGCCCATTTCCAATTCGCCGTCGTCACAAGGCCCACCTTCACGCCGAACTCGTAAGGCTTGTGGTCCTTGCCCTTGCCGATGCACGCCAGAGTCCGTCTGCACCATGGCGCCGCCAAAAGGCGGCCGGCTCACCCTTCACGCTCAGCTTCCGGGAAATCCTGGACGGCCTTCAACGCCCTTGACCCAGCCGATAGGCTTTCCAGCGCGCCTTTTGGGCAAGAGCGATGCGCTTTTTACCCGCCTCTGTTTTCGGTCCGCTCGAAAGACCGCCGTGATTGCGACAACGGCCATTGCGCAAGGCAGGGCGCTGACAAGGCCGCCCCGTCCGGGTCCGCGCGCCGCAGCGCGGCCTCTCAGCCCGCGTCACCGGGTACCCCCTGGAACAGCGCCTCGATCGCGGCGACAGGGATGAGCCGGTGTCTGCCGATTTTAACGGTGCGCAGCTTATTTTGACCCATCAATTTGTAGATCGTCGCACGGCTGATGCCGTAAATCCTAGCCGCGTCGTTAACGCGGAGGGCGCGAACTTCGATTGGAGGGTTTTTGTTTATCATTAGCTACCTCTGTATGTGGCAGCCTTCGATTAAAAGCATAGGGCTTCACAGACGCGGTTTTGGCTTTGGGATATGTTTCTTGCGTGCGGCGCCCCACGCCTCCAAGAATGAAATTAGCATAATCGTCACTTCCAGCGGGCTGGCGTTTATGTCTGTTGGCTTCGATTTCCGCCTTTACGGCATTTCGCCGGGCCTCTATTTCTGGGTTTTTCTTTTGAGCACGCACATCTCTAGCATTTTTTGTTTTTTCATTGAAAGTATATTGTTTAGCGCTGCCGTCCGCGAACGCCGAGCACTTTATTCGTGTTGCCGTCTCCGTACCACGCATCCTTATTTTGCGGCGCCTCCTTCCATTCTTTGAATATTCTAATCATTTCGGGATGGCTTCGAACTTCCACTTTGATCCCCGCCCGCTCAAGCGCTTCAGCTTGGCCATCGTCATAATTTTCCTGATCCAGAATAATTACCCTCTCTATTCCGGCCAGCTGGGTAGCTCCGGCGCACATCCGGCAAGGCGACAACGTGGTTATTAAGGTTGTGCCCTCCGGCTCGAACAGTTTCGCCCCCGTATTCCGGAAGCAATCGATTTCACCGTGCGCGGTCAGGTCGCTGTTTTGTAAACGCCTGTTGTGCCCTCGCCCGATTATCTTCCTGCCTTTCAGCACCACTGCTCCGATTGGGATGCCGCCTTCCTCCAGGCCTGTTTTTGCTTCGTTAACCGCAGCCTCGATGGCGTTGTCCAGATATTTTTCCATAAAGCGCCCTTCGAAATTTAAAGTAAGTTCCCTTTGGCAAGGAGGCCTCGATTCGGTCTCCTTCCTGTTGACTGGTACTTTATGAGAGGCGAAATTATCTTTTATGTCTCAAAATTACCGGATGGGAGCGTTTAAGTACCCTTTTTTGGAGAAACCCAAACTATAGCGCTGAATGTTGCTGCATTCCGGTGTTAGGTGCAACGATTGATGCGAAGTCGGAGGCGACAGGGAATGATAACTCGAATTTTCACCCTCATTGCTATCTCGGCGGCCGCGGCATCATGCGCGGCGTCCGCGCAGGAAGCCGGCGATCCCGCCAAAGGCTTTGCTTATGCCGGCAAAGTCTGCGCCGAGTGTCATGCAATCCGGGAGGCAGATGAAATGTCGTCCAATATCGAAGCGCCCAGTTTCGAGGATATCGCGAACACGCCGGGGGTGACCGGCATGAGCCTTGCGGCATCGCTCCATTCCGTTCATGAGAACATGCCGAATTTCGTTTTGGCCCCGGATGAGCGCGATAACGTCGTTGCCTACATCTTGAGCCTGGGGCAGTAGCGCTAGCCGCGGCGGCAAAGCCTGTTAGGGCGCCGTTGACAGAAACGGATTCCGGACGAGCACGGGCGGCACCGGCGAGGGCGTGAGGAAGCGTGCTCCGTTTCGCTGGGCAGCGGAAGGAATGCTTTTAATGAGGGCCGCAAGCTCGCGTAAATCCGCGGCAGCGTCCTCGCCGCTTGCGCCGTTCCTTGACGGCAGGAATTCGCGCCGCGCCAGGTTATCCTGTGCGGCCCGCAGCGGCTCAAAGGAAACGGTGGCGCCCCTCGCCTGCGGCACCGCCAGAGAAGAAACGACGGCAAGCAGGTACGCAACCTTTGTAGAACAGCTCATACGCATAACATCACCTTTTCCGCCAGCACCCGGGCACTATCCTGAGCGGCAACTTTTAAGCAAACCTATGCTTGGCGGATATTCGCGGCGATTTTAGCGCTACCGTGCATAATCGCCACTCTTCATATACATGCGGCTCCGATTTCGTTGCAGAGAGGGTTGGAAAGAGCAAAAATCCGTGGTAGCAACAATCGACTGGGCGCATTTTTGCCCTCGCGCTCGCAAAATCAACTCACGGCTTGTGCTTCTTGCGGCGGGCTTCGCTCGCGGTGGAGCGCTTAGGAATTTGGCAATGAAGATCAAGAATTCGCTCAGGACGCTGCGCACGCGTCACCGCGACAACCGCGTCGTTCGCCGCCGCGGCCGGCTCTATATCATCAACAAGACGGTCCGGCGCTATAAAGCTCGCCAGGGCTGATTGTTATACGGGGAAGTCTTGACCAGTTCCCCTGCGCCTGCGGGAACATCTTGTTCATGGCCGGGTCAAGCCCGGCCATCCCTTTATCTTGCCTTGCTTTTTTTTCGATGGCCACTCACGTCTGAGGCTCGATCCGAGGATCGAGTGCGGCCGTGACATAAAGGCAGACCTGCGCAAGGGCCTCCGTTGACGAGAGGCAGAGCGAGGGATCTGTCTATTTCACCTTATCGATCAGCTTGTCCGGCTTGATCATGTTGCAATCGAGCGCGGCGTCCTTCTTGCCGTCCATGCCGAACGCAACCGCCATGAGCTGGCTGTAGAACACCACCGGGATGTTGAAGCTGTCGCCGAACTCCTTATTGATCCTGTCCTGGTACATTTCGACGTTCTGCTGGCACAGGGGGCACGGCGTTGAAATCACATCGGCCTTGGCATCGGCTGCCGTCTGAAGGATATGCCGCATGAGATGCAGCGTCTTCTCGGGGCTGTAGATGGACACGGAGCCGCCGCAGCAAGCCGTCCGGGCCTTGTCGAACTCCACCGGCTCCGCGCCGCATGCGTCGGCAAACTGGTCGAGGAATTTGGGCTGGTCGTAAGTATCGTATTGGCCGCCGGGGCCGGTCGCGGCGAAAGGCCGCACGGTCTGGCAGCCGACATAGCCCGCGACCTTCAGGCCCGAGAGCGGGTTCGTTACCTGCTCCTTGATGGCATCCACGCCCACGTCGTTGATCAGCACCTCGCAAACATGGCGCACTTTGAGGTCGCCCTGATAGCTGAGGCCGCCCGCGTCTAGCGCCTCGTTGATATTGTCGCGCGCCTTGGCGTGGTTCTTCATCGTCTCGTTGACGAAATGCGTGTTGAGGTAGCAGGCCGCGCAAGGTGTCACCACGTCCGCCGTTCCCTGCTGGCGCGCGAGCGCCAGGTTCCTGCCGTTAAGCGTCATCTGCGGCAGCTTCCCGCCCTGCACATGGCCAACGGAGGCGCCGCAGCAGTTCCAGTCCTTGATGGGTTCGAACTCGACATCGAGCTTCGTAGAGACCGCGAGCAGCGACCGGTCGAGATGGATGCTGGCGCCCTGGGAGCTGCAACCGGGATAGTAGGTGAACTTGGTCTTACCGCTCATTGGTTCGCCCTTTCGCGCGCTTCAATCTCAGCTGCCTTGGCCAGGATGGCCCGCAAGTCTCCGGCGCCTTTGGCGCGGTGCGGCAGGCCCAGCCCCATGCGCCCAGCCTTCACCATGCCTTGCGCGATGGGCAGATTTGCCAGCGCACGCTTGATGCCTTCCTTGATGCCGTAGGAGAAGAAGTAGAGCATGGTCACCATGCGCTCGTCGGTGCGGCCGAAAAGCTTGACCGAGCGCCAGAAGGATTTCGAAAACCGCGCGGTGGCCTTCTTGGGCGCATAGCCTTCGGCGACAGCTACCGTAGCGAGGCCCTGAAGAATATAGGTGACGGGGATCTTGCGCGGGCAGCGGACTACGCAATTGTAGCACTGGGTGCAGTTCCAGATGGTGTCGGACTTGAGCACCTCTTCCTTCATGCCGGCGCGGATCATCATGAACAGCTTGCGCGGCCCGTTGTCCATTTGCGCGCCGATAGGGCAGGAGCCCGAGCACATGCCGCATTGCATGCAAAGCGAGAGGCGATCCGCGCCTTCGACGTTCTGATAGACCCAGCGCGCGAAGCCGAGGTCGTATTTGCGCGCGGATTCGGGGATCGAAGTTCCGGTCATGGCTTTACATCCCCTTGAACGGGTTGGGACCAACCGAATCGATCGTCTCCAGGTAGGAGCCAATCAAGGCGGGCAGGCGGCTTGCGTCCGCGATGGAGACTTCGAGCGTGGTCACGCGCTCCTTCTCCAGCATCATGCTCTTGAGCGTCTCGCCGACCTTCATCATGCGTTCTTGAGCCATGGCGCTGCCGCGGACGAAGTGGCACTGGTAGTCGTCGCCCGATTTGCAGCCCATGAGCATGATGCCGTCATAGCCGCTCGAAAGCGCGTCGTTGATGCACAGCATGCTGACGGAGCCAAGGCAGCGCACCGGCAGCACGCGAATGAACGGGCTGATCGGGGAGCGCGCAATGCCGGCCATGTCGAGCGCCGGGTAGGCGTCGTTCTGGCAGGCGAGCACCAGCACGCGCGGCTTCTCCTCCGTCTCGTCCGGCACCTCAACCGCTTTGATCATCGAGGTCATCATCTCGACGGAATAGTTGTCGAAGCTGATAGTCCTGACCGGGCATGCGCCCATGCACGTTCCGCAGCGCCGGCAGCGCGTGGGGTTAAGGATGGGATAGCCTTCGGGCGTCTCGTCGATGGCGCCGAACGGGCATTCGACCGTGCAACGGCGGCATTTGGTGCAAGCGCTAAGCCCGATGCGCGGGAAGGAGAGATCGCCCGAGCGTGGATGCAGCCCCTCGCCCTGGCTCACATTGCGGACTGCCTGGATCGCCTTCAGCACTGCGCCCATCGCGTCCTCGGTGGCTTCGCCCACGTCCATCGGCCGGCGCACCGGGCCGCAAGCGTAAATGCCCGTCCGCCGGGTCTCGTAAGGGAAGCAGATGAAATGGCTGTCGGCGAAACCGTCGGCCAGGATCGGCAAGTGCGGCCCCTGCCGGTATTGCAGATTAAGGATCGGCGCGCCTTTGTAAGTCACAGGCGGCTGCCCATTGACTTTAGCCGGGCCGCCATTGCGGTAGCCTGCCACCGGGATCGGAGAAAGCGGGTCGATATCGCGGTCCGGAAGCGGCACGTCCTCGCCGCCTGTATGGGCGACGGTTGCGTTCGGCACCATGCCGGTTGCGAGCACCACGAGGTCGAGGCCGGAAAGCGGAACTTCCTCCTGAAGGAGCTCGTCGTGCACGGTGACCGTAAGGTCGGCGCCGACACTCTTCACCTTGCCCTTCAGGAAGATCACGCCCTTCGTCTGGGCCTGCCGGTAGAATTCCTCGGCAACGCCCGGCGTGCGCAGCTCCTCATAAATAATGTAGACCATCGCCTGAGGGTCTGCCTCCACGATCTGCATCGCCTGCCGGATGGAGCTGGTGCAGCAAGTCGAGGAGCAATAAGGCAGATGGTTCGGATCGCGGGAGCCCGCGCATTGCACGAAAGCGATGATTCCGGCCGCGGCACCGCTGGATTTGCGGACCTTGCCCTTAGCGAGCATCTCCTCAAGCTCGATCGAGGTGACGACGCCGGGCGATGTGCCGTAGCCCAAATGGCCGAGCTTGGATGGATCGTAAGGGGTCCAGCCGGTGGCAAGCACGATGGCGCCTACCTTTTCGGTTGCCGTGGTTCCGCCTTGAGCCACCTCCACGTCGAACTTGCCAGGCATGCCCGAGGTTTTGACGACGCGGGTATTGAGCCGGATTTCGATGCTCGGGTCCGCTTTCACCGCCTCGATCAGCGAGCCGATTGGGTTGGCTTCGGGCTCGCGATAAGGGGCGTGGTGCGGAACGAGCTTGGTGAGACCAAGAGCGTGCCCGCCGAGCCGGTCCGTCTGCTCGAGGAGCAGCACTTTATAGCCCGACTTAGCGGCTTCGCGCGCAGCGGTAAGGCCAGTCAAACCGCCGCCCACGACCAAAATCCGCTCGCTGAACGGACCTTCGGTATAAGGCACTGGAACGCTGATCTTGCGCGCCTCGGTTATGGCCATGCGCACATAGTCTGCCGCCGACATCGCCGTATCTTCCGCGCCGGGGGCTTGCGTCCAGGCGACTTGCTCACGCAAATTGGCGCGGATCACTTGCACGCCGTCGAAACGGAATTTGTCCTGGTTGACGCGCGGCGAACAGGCGGCGATCACCGCCTGGTTCATCGTGCCCGCGGCTGCGTCGTCGCGGATGAGCTTGAGGCCGTCCTCGCCGCACAGATAATCGTGCTTTTTGCAAAACGGAGCCTTGAATTCCTTCACCGCTACCTTTTCGAGGCCGTCGAGCGGAGCCGCGTCCGCAATGCCGCAGCCGCCGCACAGATAAACGCCGAGCTTCTTTTCTTGTGCGGACATCAGGCCTGCCCCCCTTGCGCGGTCTGGATGGCTTTCAGCGCTGCCGCCGTGGCGGACTGCACCGACATGGAGACGTCAAGCGGCCCGCAGGCGACGCCCGCCGCCAGCATCCCGCCCCCGCCATCGGGCGGCGCCAAGAAGCCATATTCGTCCGCCTCTCCCCTAATCGAAGCGGGCAAGGACGCCGACTCGGGCTCCATCCCCGTGGCCAAAACAACGAGGTCGTAGTTGCGGTCGTAAAGTTCGCGCGAAAGCGTATCTTCCCCGTGCAGGACCGGGTTCCCGCTTTCGCCTTCGTCAATGGAGGCCGGCTTCGATTTGACGAAACGGACCTGCGGATCGGCCTTCACCTTCAGGTAGAAACTTTCGAGCTTATCGTGTGCGCGGATGTCGATGTAATAAATATCGACCTCGCTATCGGCGTACTGAGCGCGGATATAGGCCGCATGCTTGAGCGAGGCCAGGCAGCAGATCCGCGAGCAATAGGGTAAATGGTTCAGGTCGCGAGAGCCCGCGCACTGGATCAGCGCAACGCGCTTCGCTTCCTTGCCGTCGGACGGCCGCACGATGCGTCCCCCGGTCGGGCCGCCGTCCGCAGCCAGCCGCTCCATCTCGACATTCGTGATGACGTTGGGGACGCGGCCGTAGCCATAGGATTCCAGCTTCTTGGCGTCGTAAGGTTTCCAGCCAGTAGCCCAGACGATGGCCGCGACGGGAAGCTCAAACCGTTCGGGGGCCTCTTTGAGGTCGATAGCGCCATATTTGCAGGCCGCCGCGATAGAATCGGCCTCAGGCGTTCCGATAACCTCCGGCGACACCACATAGCGCATTGGGTATGCCATCGGGTGCGGCAAATATGCTGCCGTCACCGTGTCCATGCCATAGTTGAATGGGTTTTTGACACGGGTCTTGCACGCCTTGGCGCAATCGCCGCACGCCGTACAGCGCGCGTTCACGTAACGCGGAGAGGTCTCGACCGTGACCTTATAGGCGCCAGGCTTCCCGCTCACTTCGGCAACGCTTGCCATCGTGATGACCCGGATGCGCGGATTGCTGCGCAAGCGCTGGTAATTGATTTCCAAACCGCAGGCCGGATGGCAGAGCTTAGGGAAATAACGGTTCAGCTGAGCCACGCGCCCGCCAAGGCTTGCCGACTTTTCCAGAAGAACGACTTCGTAGCCGGTTTCAGCGGCCTCCACTGCGGCCGAGATACCGGCAATGCCGCCACCCGCGACCAAGATCGTCTGGCTTTCCTGCCCCGTCATCGTTTCTCCCCTTACCCCGCGTTTTCCGCAGGCATCCACAGCCCCTTATGCTGCGTTTTTGCGGTTAGGTACATTCTCATATCCGCATTTGACGATGCGAATTGACGCAGAACGCCCTTCCCGCGCCCGAAAAGAGCATCGCCGATCACTGATCCTTCATTTTTTGATCGCCGAGGTTGATCTAAATCAAACCCGGCGTCAACATATTGCATTATTGCCATATATTCATGATTGCAAGTACCAAACAATAACGCTAGGCTGCAAGCGCGTCCCAAAAAAAGTGACCACGGCTGGGCATTATCCCTGGTCCCCGAACACACGCGGCGCGTCAATGCTAAAGCATTTCGATCCGGCAGAAAAAAAGGTGCCCGGCAGAGGCGCCTTAAACGGGAGGGTAGATGTCTAAGCTCGTTCCACCGCACGGTAGCGATACCTTGATTCCCCTTTTGGCGCCCGAGGCGGAGACCGCCGAGGAGCTGAAGCGAGCCTCGCGCTTACGCAAAGTGCCGATGAGCAGCCGGGAAACCTCGGATTTCATCATGCTCGCGATGGGCGCTTACACCCCCCTTCAAGGTTTCATGGGGAAAGCCGACTGGCACGGCGTTTGCGCAAGCATGAAACTCGCCAATGGCCTGTTCTGGCCAATCCCGATCACGCTTTCCTGCACACGCGAGCTTGCCGATAGTATCGCCATCGAGGACACGGTCACGCTTGTCGATCAAGACTCCGGCGAGATCATGGGCATGCTCGAAGTGACCGAGAAATACGCGCTCGGCAAAGAAGACAAAGACTTCGAGTGCCAGCACATCTACCGCACCACCGACCCGAAGCACCCCGGCGTCGAAAAAGTTATGGCGCAGGCCGAGGTCAATCTCGCAGGCCGGGTTACCGCGCTGAGCGAAGGCGTCTATCCCAAGCAATATAAAGGCTTCTATTACCGCCCGGCTGAGACGCGCGCGATTTTTGCGGACAAGGGCTGGAGCAGGGTCGCGGCCTTCCAGACCCGCAATCCCATGCACCGCAGCCACGAGCACCTCGCCAAGATTGCGATTGAAGTGTGCGACGGCGTGCTCATCCATCAGGTTTTGGGCGCGCTTAAAGCCGGTGATATCCCGGCCGAGGTGCGCGTCAAGGCCATCGATACGCTGACCGAAAAGTATTTTGTCCCAGGCACCTATATCCAGGCAGGCTATCCGATCGAGATGCGCTACGCCGGCCCGCGCGAGGCGCTGCTCCACGCGCTCTTCCGCCAGAACTTCGGCTGCTCGCACCTCGTCATCGGCCGCGATCACGCCGGGGTTGGCAGCTATTACGGCCCATTCGACGCCCAGCATATCTTCGACACCTTGGCGCCGGATAGCCTCGTCATTCAGCCGCTCAAGATCGACGTGACCTTCTACTGCTACAAATGCGGCGGAATGGCCACGGCGCGCACCTGCCCGCATGGAGCGGAGCACCGGCTCGAGATTTCCGGTACGAAACTGCGCGCAATGTTCGCCAATGGCGAAAAGATCCCTGCCGAGTTCAGCCGTCCCGAAGTGGTCGCGGTTCTCCAGGAATATTACAGCGGGCTAAGGCAATAACCCGGAAAATTTACGTCATCCGCTCACAACAAGGAGGAATCTACAGGATGCCGACATTCGTTCACACCGCAAAATGCGATGGCTGCAAGGGCGGTGAATACACCGTGTGCATGTATATGTGCCCGAACGACCTGATGAAGCTCGACACCACACGGATGAAGGCTTTCAATCAGGAGCCGGAGCAGTGCTGGGAGTGCCAGTGCTGCGTGAAGGCTTGCCCGCAACAGGCCATCGAAGTCCGTTCCTTCCAAGACTGGGTGCCCATGGGCGGCGCGGTCATTCCGATGCGCACAAACTCTTCCATCATGTGGACCATCAAGTTCCGCGACGGCGAGGTCAAGCGCTTCAAATTCCCGATCCGCACGACCGCGGTCGGCTCCATCGACCCCTATAACGGCAAGCCGCCGGCGGGTAACCTCGAAGACCAATTGCTGTTCACCGAGGCGAACAAGGTCCTTCCGACCATCTAACCATTCCATTCGTCATGCCCGTGCCGCGGGCATGACGGCAAGACTCCAGACCGCAACAGGGGAGACCGGAGAGTCTCCGCGTGTCCGTTATTCCAAAGGAAGCATCCATGAGCGAAGGCACATTCGGCAATCCCGAAATCGTTGAATTCAAAACCGACATCCTCATCATCGGCGGCGGCATGGCCGCCTGCGGCGCAGCTTTTGAAGCCAAGCGCTGGGCCGGCGACGACGTGAAGATTACCCTTGTCGACAAGGCAGGCATCGACCGCTCGGGCGCGGTGGCGATGGGACTTTCCGCCATCAACACCTATCTCGGCGAGAACTCCCCCGACGACTATTGCCGGATGGTCTCCGCCGACTTGATGGGCCTGACCCGCGACGACCTCGTCTATGACGTCGGCCGCCACGTCGACGAAACCGTGCACCTGTTCGAGGAATGGGGCCTGCCCATCTGGAAGACGAAAGAGACCGAAGGCGTTGCCCTGAAAGACGGCGGCAAGCCCGTGCGCTCCGGCAAGTGGCAGATCATGATCAACGGCGAAAGCTATAAGCCGATCGTCGCAGAAGCGGCCCGCAAAGCGCTTGGCGTGGAGAACATCCACCAGCGCGTGTTCATCGTGAAGCTGCTGCTCGACGCCAACGAGCCGAACCGCATCGCGGGCGCCGTCGGCATGTCGGTCCGCGAGAACAAGATTTACGTGTTCAAGGCCAACGCAGTCCTGCTCGTGGCAGGCGGCGCGGTGAACGTGTTCCGTCCGAGGTCCTTGGGCGAAGGCATGGGCCGCACCTGGTACCCGGTTTGGAACGCTGGCTCGACCTACGCGATGGCCGCCGAGGCTGGCGCCGAGTTGACCATGATGGAGAACCGCTTCGTGCCGGCCCGCTTCAAGGACGGTTACGGCCCGGTTGGCGCATGGTTCCTTCTGTTCAAGTCGAAGGCGACCAACGGCTACGGCGAGGACTACGTCAAGAAGAACGCGCATATGCTGGCCGAGTTCGCGCCCTACGACAAGGCCGCGGTGGTGCCGACCTGCTTGCGCAACCACGCCATGCTGCACGAGATGAAAGAAGGCCGCGGCCCGATCCTGATGGATACGGCGACGGCTATGCAAGAGCTTGGCAAGAACATGACGCCGAAGGAGTTCAAGCACCTCGAAGCCGAGGCGTGGGAAGACTTCCTCGACATGTGCATCGGCCAGGCCGGCGTCTGGGCCGGCATGAACATCCGTCCGGAGGAGAGCCCCTCAGAGCTGATGCCGACCGAGCCTTACCTGCTCGGGAGCCATTCCGGCTGCTGCGGCATCTGGGTGTCGGGTCCGGAAGACATCAAGTCGCCCGCGGATTGGCGCTGGGGCTATAACCGCATGACCACGGTGAACGGCCTCTTCACCGCGGGCGATGGCGTTGGCGCCTCGGGTCACAAATTCTCGTCGGGTTCGTTCGCCGAAGGCCGTATCGCCGCCAAGAACATGGTGCGGTGGGTCCGCGACCACGCAACCTATCAGCAGGCCTTCAAGGACGACATCAAAGCCATCGCGGAGCAGATCTATGCGCCCGTGCGCACCTATTTCGAGCACAAGGACGCGACCACGGCCGAGGATATCAACCCTCACTATATCACGCCCAAGATGCTGCAGATGCGTCTGCAGAAGACCATGGACGAATATTGCGCAGGCACCTCGACCTACTACCAGACGAACGACAAGCTGCTTGCTCTCGGCCTTAAGTACCTGGGCTATCTCAAGGAAGACAGCAAGAAGATGCGGGCGAAGGACCTCCACGAGCTGATGCGCGCTTGGGAGAACTATCACCGCATCATCACCGCCGAGGCCCATCTCCGTCACATCCTCTTCCGCGAGGAGACGCGCTATCCGGGCTTTTACTACCGCACAGACTTCCCGAAGCTCGATCCGCAAAACTGGCAGTGCTTCGTGAATTCTAAGATCGACACGGCAACCGGCGAGTGGACCATGATCAAGCGTCCGCACGTCGATCTGGTCGAAAAGCACTACGGCGGCCAAAAACACTAACGCTCGTAAAACGCGGGGGCGCAATGCCTCCGCGTTTCCGGCGGCCCGGCGCCGTTCGGGCCGCAGTTTCGGTTGGCACGAGCCCCGTTCTACGGCTTTTGGCGCATGGCCTTGTAGTCCTCTAAGGACTTAGGGTATAGCCGGGCGCAGTACCTGGGCCAGATACAGAGAAAGTACATGACCGCAGACAATCCCTTGGACCGTGACGAAGCAGCAGCAGCAGAAGAGCTAGGATATCGCAGCGGCATAGACCGCGACCTGAAGCTGAACGTCTTCGATAGCGTGCGCGTCCAATCGGAGAGCCCCGTAGAGCCCGTTAAACTCGCGGCTAACAACTCCTTCCGGTTCCGTTGTCATCGCGGGGTTTCCTGCTGGAATAAGTGCTGCTACGGCGCCGACATTACCTTGCCGCCCTACGACATCCTGAGGCTTTCCCGCCGCTTTGGCATGCGCCCCGCCGAGTTTCTGGAGCGCTACACGGTGCCCGCGGAGAACGACGCTGCCTCCATGCCGATCGTCAAGCTCAAGATGTCTGGCGATGACGGCAAAGGCGCCTGTCCATTCCTGGCAGAAGAGGGCTGCACGGTCTATGCCGACCGGCCGGCCGCCTGCCGCTATTATCCGCTCGGCCTGATTTCGGTGAAGCTCAAGGAGAGCGAGGCCAAGGAAGATTTCCATTTTCTCGTGCGCGAGGATCATTGCCGCGGGCATGACGAGACGCAAACGCAAACGGTCGCCGAATTCTGCGAAGGTCAGGGCCTGGAGCCCTACGAGCAGATCAACCGCGGCTGGATCGACATTTTAATGAAGCTCGCTTCGTGGCGCCCGATGGGCGGCCCCATGGGCAAGACCCCATCGCCGCAGCAGCGTCAAATGTTCTTCATGGTCTCCAGCGACGTGGATCGCTTGCGCAAATTCGTCTTCGAAAGCAAATTCCTGAGCATCTACAATATTCCTGAAGACGCTATCGAGCTCGTCCGCACGAGCGATGAAGCCCTCCTCTGCCTTGGCCTCGACTGGTTGAAGAACGTTCTCTTCAACGAGCCGACAATCGAGATGCAGCCCGAGGTGCTCCAAGGCGCGATTGCTCGGGCGCGGAGCGAAACCGGCGGTACATAAGCGGGTGGACGTCAGCTGCTCACGACGATAGTTCAGCACCCGCTTGCACGGGTGCTATTCCAAATCACTGGCCGGGCCGCCGCCCCGGCCGTTCGGCTGGCTACTTTCCCGCCTCAATCTCAGCAACAGCCTGCGCTAGCAGCTCACCGAGCTTCTTCTTCAGCGTGCGCTCGTCCATCGCGACCCCCTTCGCCTGGAAGTCGGCGTGCACCTTTGCTACGAGGAGGTCCGTATCGTCTGGATGCTTGAAGTCGGCGCGCAGGAGTTCCGTGACGTAGTCATCGGCCGCGGCGCCCGAAAGCCCGAGCTGCGCCGCCGCCCAAGCTCCAAGCGCCTTATCCCGGCGCGCCTTGGCCTTGAAGCGCAGCGCTTCGTCGCGGGCGAATTTCGCCTCGTAAGCGTTTTCGCGTTCGTCGAATGTTGTCATCGTTTTCCCCTAAGCCGAAACAAGCCACCGGAAGCCGCGCCGCAAGGGCTTTAATAGCGGGGGCGGCGGTGCCATCTCTTCAGATGCTACCTTGTTCGATATCATGGCATGGATAGCGTGCTATTGCATCTAAATCAACATGCGAGCAGGCTCCGCGCCTGATCGCTGCAGGAGGGCGCAGTTTGATCGCACACGGTTTTATGGGAATGCGTGACAATGACGCAAATATGCGCTTGAAGTATAGCTCGAACCCTACCCGGTTTCCTGATTTACCTGCAAAGTTGGGGGTCTCCCATGAATAACCGCCGCCGCCGCGTCTACGAGGGAAAGGCGAAGGTTCTTTATGAAGGACCGGAGCCCGGCACGCTTATTCAGCACTTCAAAGACGACGCCACCGCATTCAACGCCAAGAAGCACGAGCGCTTCGAAGGCAAAGGCGTGCTCAATAACCGGATTTCGGAATACATTTTTAGCCGTCTGAACGAGATCGGCGTTCCGACCCATTTCATCCGCCGCCTCAACATGCGCGAGCAGCTTATCCGCGAGGTCGAGATCATTCCGATCGAGGTCGTGGTGCGCAACGTCGTAGCGGGATCTCTCGGCGAGCGGCTTGGACTTGAAGAGGGCATGCCCCTTCCCCGCTCCATCATCGAATTCTATTATAAGGCCGACAAGCTCAACGATCCGATGGTCACGGAGGAGCACATCACGGCCTTCGGATGGGCCGCCCCGCAAGAAATCGACGAGATCATGGCGCTCGCGCTTCGCATCAACGACTTCCTCAGCGGCCTTTTCTTGGGCATCGGTATCCGTCTCGTCGACTTCAAGGTTGAGTTCGGCCGGATCTACGAGAACGACACGGTGCGGATCGTGCTCGCCGACGAAATCAGCCCCGATAGCTGCCGCCTGTGGGATATCGAGACCAAGGATAAGCTCGACAAAGACCGCTTCCGCCGCGACATGGGCGGTCTGATCGAAGCCTATTCAGAGGTCGCCAAGCGGCTCGGGATTCTTGTGGAGAATCCGGCGCCACGGCCCAAGGGGCCGGTGCTCGTGCAAACAAAATAGGCTAAGCCGGGCCATGTGGATGGAGACTTACGCCCGATGAAAGCGCGCATAACCGTCACGTTGAAAAGCGGCGTTCTCGATCCGCAAGGCCGTGCCATTGCAAACGCGCTTCATTCGCTAGGCTTCGGGAATGTGGAAGATGTGCGCCAGGGCAAGCTGATCGAGGTGCAGCTCAAGGCGGCCAACGAGGAGCAGGCGCGAACCGAGCTTGACGCCATGTGCCGCCAGCTTCTGGCCAACACGGTCATCGAAAATTACCGCGTGGAGCTTGTGGGGGAATGAGTAGGCTGGAGCCTGTTTTTCTAATCATCCTCCTTTCGCTGGCAGTCTTGACACTGGCGGGCAGGATAGGCCGAAGGTATATTGCGGCTTACATGACACAGCTGGATTGCCGTCTCGGCTATTATGGGCTTATGTCGTTTGCTTCCTATGCTCATCCAATAGGGACCGAAGAAAACAGGGAATGGATAGCCGTGAACGTTCCGGATGGATATTTTCTGTTTTCCAAACCCACGGTCGCAGCCCACCCGATGGTTGTGCGCAGAAGGATGCAAGTCTCCGGTGAGCATCTGGAAGTTGTGACCGAAGGATGCGCCTTCGGAAACAAGGGTGCCTACGATGCCGCTATGATGGAGCTTCCGCCTGCCTTGAAAACGATTTCTAAAGGCGGGCAGAACGTCCAGCTCAAAGCGGTGTTGGAACAATGAAGTCTGCGGTGGTGGTATTTCCTGGATCGAATTGCGACCGCGATGTTGCGGTGACGCTTGAACAGGTTACAGGCATCAAACCCGCGATGGTCTGGCATCGCCAGACGGACTTCCCATCCGTCGATTTGATCGTTTTGCCCGGCGGCTTCTCCTATGGCGACTATCTGCGTTCCGGCGCCATGGCCGCTCATTCTCCGGTCCTGCGCGCGGTAAGAGAGGAAGCAAGGCGCGGCGTGGCCGTGCTTGGCATTTGCAACGGCTTTCAGATCTTGACCGAAGCCAAGCTGCTGCCCGGCGCGTTGATGCGCAACAATTCCCTGCATTACATCTGCCGCGATGTGAGCCTGAAGGTCGAACGGCCCGGCACACTCTTCACACACGGCTACGCCCAGGGCGAGGAGGTTACCATGCCTATCGCCCACAAGGACGGCGCCTATTTCGCGGACGACGAAACTCTCGACCGGATCGAAGGCGAAGGCCAGGTGGTATTCCGCTATTGCGCGAAAGCCGGCTCCGGGGGCGATGGCAACCCCAACGGCTCGCGGCGAGGCATCGCTGGCGTGATCGATGACACTGGGCGTATCATGGGTCTCATGCCGCACCCGGAACGCGCCTCAGATGCTGCGCTTGGTGGAATCGATGGCCGCCGCGTCTTCGAATCGCTTACAGGTGAGTTGCATTAGCAACACTCTGCAGGTCTTGCGTTTCTTAAGGTACAACCGTTCTAACGAGAGGATCAGCGCCATGAGTTTCGACGAAGAAGTTGATGAAGTGAAGCGCGAAATGCAGACTGCCAAGCTGGACCCGGAGGCGCGCCGCCAAACGGCCAAAAAGCTTTGCGAGCGGCTCAAGGAGCAGATTGCCAGCAAGCGTTTGGACTTCGCCCTCGCTGAGGAGAATGGCGATCCGATCGTGCAAGTGAAGTACAAGCCCGATAATGAGACCCTTGCATCGGTCTTTGTGAACGAGGACGGCAGCATCACCTTCCAGGCCGCCGGCGCTACCGACGAAGCCGAGGAAGACGACGACGAGGCGGGCTATTTCCCGAGCTATGTCGAATATATGGACGAGGACGAGTTCCTCGAAGATGCCTACGACATGCTGAAAGTCGGCATCGCCGAGTACGAGCTCGACCGCGAATCTCGGGCCTAAACCGTAATGCCATGGCCGGGAACCGGCCATGGCTCAGCCCGCCGGGCAGTATTTCCATTGAAGAGTGAGCGGACAGTGCCGGCCGAACCTATCATCGCCACCGAAGAGCTGGCCGCCGCGCATCGCATGGCGCCGGCCGAGTTCCGCTTGGCGTGCGAAAAGCTGGGCCGCGCTCCGAATTTGACGGAGCTTGGCATTATTTCCGTGATGTGGTCGGAGCACTGCTCGTACAAATCCTCCCGCGTCTGGCTCAAGAAGCTGCCAACGCAAGGGCCTCAAGTCATTCAAGGTCCGGGTGAAAATGCGGGCATCGTCGATATTGGCGGCGGACAGGCTGTGGTTTTCAAGATGGAAAGCCACAACCACCCCTCCTTCATCGAGCCCTACCAGGGTGCAGCGACCGGCGTCGGCGGAATCATGCGCGACGTGTTCACCATGGGCGCGCGCCCCATTGCCAATTTGAACGCGCTCCGCTTCGGCGCCGCCAGCCACCCCAGGACGCGGCATCTCGTAGCGGGCGTCGTTGCGGGCATCGGCGACTACGGCAACTGCATGGGTATCCCTACGGTTGGCGGCGAGACCAATTTCGACTCGCGTTTCAACGGAAACATCCTTGTCAACGCCATGTGCGCCGGGCTGGTGCGAACAGACCGCATCTTCTACTCGGCGGCTTCTGGCGCGGGAAACCCGGTCGTTTACGTCGGCTCGAAAACGGGTCGCGACGGCATCCATGGCGCGACCATGGCTTCAGAAGAATTCGACGAGCAGACCGAGGAGAAGCGGCCCACGGTGCAGGTGGGCGATCCTTTCGCCGAAAAGCTTCTGCTGGAAGCCTGCCTCGAACTCATGGAGGAGGACGCGATCCTTGCCATTCAGGACATGGGGGCGGCAGGGCTTACCTCGTCATCGGTTGAGATGGCGGCCAAGGGCGGCTCCGGCATCGACCTCGATCTCGACCTTGTTCCGCAGCGCGAAGAGGGCATGACGGCTTACGAGATGATGCTTTCGGAAAGCCAAGAGCGCATGCTGATGGTGCTCTGCCCTGGCTCGGAGGCTCTGGCCGAGCGCATCTTCCGCAAATGGGAACTCGATTTCGCCATCATCGGCAGGACGACAGACACGGGCCGGCTTAGAATCCGGCATGAGGGCCGGGTAGAAGCCGATCTGCCGACCTCCATGCTCTCCGATGAGGCGCCGGTTTACGAGCGGCCAATTGCGCCCTTGCCGAAGCCGGCTCCCGTCAGCGCGGACGCCGTTCCCGCCGCAAGCAGCCTTACCGGCACCCTCCTCGCGCTTATGGGCTCGCCCAATCTGGCCTCCAAGCGCTGGATCTGGGAGCAATACGACCACATGGTTATGGGCGATACCGTCGTTTGTCCGGGTTCGGACGCGGCAGTTGTGCGCGTGCACGGCACAAACAAAGCGCTGGCCTTCACGTGCGACGTTACGCCCCGCTATTGCGCCGCCGATCCGTTCGAGGGCGGCAAGCAGGCGGTCGCCGAAGCCTGGCGCAATCTTACCGCCTCAGGGGCGAAGCCGCTGGCACTGACCGACTGCATGAATTTTGGCAATCCCGAGCGCCCAGAGATCATGGCGGAGTTCGCCCAGTGCATCGAGGGCATGGCCGAAGCTTGCAGCGCGCTCGATTTCCCCGTCGTCTCCGGGAACGTTTCGCTTTACAACGAGACGCACGGGATCGCCATTCCGCCCACACCCGCTATCGGGGGCGTTGGCCTGATCCCGGATTGCGCGAAGGTTGCCACGCTTGGCTTCAAGACCGGGGATGAGGTTGTGATCCTCATCGGCGCCGAAACCGGACATTTAGGTCAGTCGCTTTATCAGGAACATGCGGCAGGACAGCTCGAAGGAGCTCCGCCGCCGGTGAACCTTGAGGCCGAGCGCAAGGCCGGCGATTTCGTGCGGGCTCTTATCGAAACAGGCGTCACCAAGACAGTGCACGACGTCTCAGACGGCGGCGTGCTCGTTGCGCTGGCCGAGATGGCGCTTGGCGGCGGAAGCGGTTTCACCTATCTGCAAAACGCCGGTTTGCCAGCCCACGCCTCAGCGTTTGGCGAGGACCAGGGCTGCTACCTCGTTGCGGGCAGCGCCAAAGCTGCGGAAGCTATTGTGCGGCAAGCGGCTGAGGCAGGCCTGCCGGCAAGGATTGCCGCCCGCATTGAAGGTCAAGCGATCTCAGTGCCTGGCGAGGAGCCTTTGCTGCTCTCGCGGCTGAGGCTAGCCCATGAAAGCTGGCTCCCCGCTTTCATGGCCGGCGAGCTTTGATGGCATAGACCGTGCAAGACTATGCGCGACAGGTCCGCGATTTGTACTATTTCCTACACAGGAAGGACATTCCAATGCCCATGCAACCCGAAGAAATCGAGCGCCTGATCAAGACAGGCTTACCGGATGCCGAGATCACTATCGAAGACCTGGCAGGCGACGGCGATCACTACGCCGCCACCGTCGTCTCCGAAGCCTTCCGGGGCAAGTCGCGGGTTCAGCAGCACCAAATGGTCTATGCGGCGCTGCAAGGCAATATGGGCGGCGCGCTCCATGCGCTTGCCCTACAAACAAAAGTGCCGGACGCGAAGCTTGCTTCATAGCGCCTCTTACGCTTGTTTTTTTCGAGCGCCGGTGCATCTTATACAAAGCTTAAACAGGAAGGCTAGCATGAGCGAACAAGACGTACAGAGCTGGATCAAGGACCAGGTCACCGGAAACGACGTAGTGCTGTTCATGAAGGGCACGAAGGATTTTCCGCAATGCGGCTTCTCCGGACGCGTGGCGCAAATCTTGGGTTATCTCGGCGTCAGCTATAGGGACGTCAACGTTCTCGCCGATCAGAATGTCCGCGAAGGCATCAAGGCTTACACCAACTGGCCAACCGTCCCGCAACTCTACGTCAAGGGCGAGTTCGTGGGCGGCGCCGACATTGTGTCCGATATGTTCCAAAGCGGCGACCTGCAAGCGCTGCTGACCGAAAAGGGCGTGCCGACAAACAAGACGCACGCGATCGCTTAAGCCCGGCAAATGCGGCGCGCAATGCCTGCGGTCACGATGCAGCCGGGCTTGCGCGCCTTTTTCATTTTTGTTTTGGCGCTAGCGGCCGCTGTGTGCCTCGTCTTGGGCCTGACCATGCCCGTGATGAAGCTGACCCGCCTCTACTTCTGGACTGATACCCCCTCAATCCTCTCGATCCTTTCCGCGCTCTGGGAGAGCGGCGAGATTTTTCTCGCGGGGGTAATCTTCGTGTTTTCCATCGTCTTTCCGGCGCTTAAGCTGCTCTACATCGCCATGGCGGGCACGCTTACCACCTTTGATCCGGTCCGCCGGAACCGCTGGCTCAAGCGCATCAGCTGGCTTGGCAAGTGGTCGATGCTCGACGTGCTGGTGCTGGCGCTGCTTGTGTTTTATGCGCAGGCGATCGACTTCGCCGATGCGGTGAGCTTGCCCGGCGTGTACTTCTTCGCGGCGTCGGTGTTCCTGACGATGATCGCCTACAACCTCATCGAGCCCGAGGACCCCTCCACGGAACGGCGGGAGCTGTCTTAAGCCGGTTGATCGCTTCACTGTCCCGTGGTGGCATCCCGTGCGCAGCGCAGCGTGAAACGGTGCGCTGCAGACACGGGATCGTTACGGGCGCCTGCGTATCGAAAGATCCCGTGTCTGCGCAGCGTCATTTCATGACGCAGCGCGCACGGGATGACCGCCGGAAACGAGGGGGGCACTACCGATGGTGACTGGCACCCTATTCAACCGGATCCGGTATAATATAAGTCCTAAATCGTGCGGCCGCCGTCCACTTCCAGCACCACGCCGGTCACGAACTCCGCCTCGTCCGAGGCAAGATAGAGGCAGGCGTTGGCGATATCCCTTGGCTCCGAGAGCCGCCCGAGCGGAACCGTCGCGATGAACTTGGCCCGATTTTCGGGCGTGTCCGGCAGCCCCATGAACTGCTCCAACAGCCCCGTCGCCCCCATTACCGGCGCCACGCAATTCACGCGGATTTTCTGCGGCGCCAGCTCAACCGCCATGGAGCGGGACATGAGGTTCACGGCGCCCTTCGAGCCGTTATACCAGGTGAGGCCCGGCCTGGGCCTGATCCCCGCCGTGGATCCGATATTGATAATCACTCCACCGCCCTGCTTCGCGAGCACGGGCACCGCCGCAAACGCCATGTGGTAGATCGACTTCACGTTGATGGCATAAACGCGGTCGAACTCCTCTTCGCTCACCTCCAGCATGGGGCGGTTCTTGTGGCTCCAGCCCGCATTGTTCACCACGATATCGAGGCGGCCGAAGGTCTCAAGCGTCTTGGCGACGGCGGCGTCGATATCGGCGCGCTTTGTAACGTCGGCGGTGATCGCGATGGCCGAAGGCCCAATTTCACGCGCGACCCTGGCTGCGCCCTCACCATTGATGTCGAGCACCGCGACCTTAGCACCCTCGCGCGCAAACACCCGCGCGATCTCCGCGCCGAAACCCGACGCCGCTCCCGTGACAACGGCAATTTTATTTCCGAGGCGCATGGTTCCCCCGCTTTTTTTCCTGGACCTTGGTTCATCGAAGATCGAGAAGCGCTTCCTGAAAGGCTTTGATCACGGCGACGGATTCCGGTGCATGGTCTCTAACGAGGCGATCCAGCGTGTCCGCCAGACACGCGGCTTGCGCGACTTCCGGCAGAGAAACATGCGCCTCGTAGTCCTTAAGCGGGATTTCCAGCCACGGATTCATCATCGGGCGCTAGCGCGGCAAATCGGTGCGGCCCATCAGCGCCTTGTCGATCGCGTGCGCGGCTTGGCGGCCCTCGCGGATCGCCCAGACCACAAGCGATTGCCCGCGCCGCATATCGCCCGCCGCGAAGACCTTGGGCCGGGAGGTGCGGTAATCGAGTTCGTTCGCCTTCACATTGCCTCTGGGGTCGAGCTGAACCTCAAGCGCAGAAATCATACCCTCATGCACCGGCGAGACGAAGCCCATGGCGAGCAGCACGAGATCCGTCTCGATGGTGAAATCGCTGCCTTCGACGGGCTTCAGCTTGCTGTCAACGCGCATGCAATGGAGCGCCTTCACCTGACCGTTTTCATCGCCTTCAAAGCGCGTTGTCATCACGCTGAAGTCTCGCTCGGCGCCTTCGGCCTGGCTCGACGAGGTGCGCAGCTTCAAGGGCCAATGCGGCCAGCTTAGAAGCTTGTCCTCCTGCTCCGGGGGCTTGGGCATGATCTCAAGCTGGACGACAGACTTCGCCCCTTGCCGGAACGACGTGCCGATGCAGTCGGAGCCGGTATCGCCGCCGCCGATCACGACCACGCGCTTGCCTTCGGCCAAGATCGGCTCCGCGTTCCAGAGGGGCTCGCCCGAGATGCGCCGGTTTTGCTGCGGAAGAAAATTCATCGCCTGCTCGACGCCCTTCAGCTCGCGCCCGGGGATAGGCAACTCGCGCGACTTCTCGGCACCCCCGCAAAGCAGGATGGCATCGTACTTCTTTTCGAGATCGGCCACAGAAACGCTCGCCCCGACGTGGACGTTGCAATGGAAGGTCACGCCTTCCGCTTCCATCTGGGCCACGCGCCGCTCGATAATATGTTTTTCAAGCTTGAAATCGGGGATGCCGTATCGAAGCAGCCCGCCCGGCATCGCGTTCTTTTCGTAGACATGGACCTCGTGGCCCGCGCGCGCGAGCTGTTGGGCTGCAGCAAGACCGGCCGGGCCCGAGCCTACTATCGCAACGCGCTTCCCTGTCTTCTTCGCGGGCGGTTCAGGCACTGCCCAGCCCTCGTCGAAGGAGCGGTCCGCAATCGCGCATTCGATGCTCTTGATCGTGACCGGCACATCCTCGATGTTGAGCGTACAAGCCGCCTCGCAAGGGGCCGGACACACGCGGCCGGTTACCTCTGGGAAGTTATTGGTGGAATAGAGATTGCGCGCGGCTTCCCGCCACTCGCCGTGATAGGCGAGATCGTTCCAATCCGGGATTTGATTGTTCACCGGGCAGCCGCGATGGCAATAAGGGATGCCGCAATCCATGCAGCGCGCGGCCTGCCTGCGGAGATCCTCTTCGGCAGGCGGCAGCACGAACTCATGGTAGTGCCGGGTGCGCTCGGCCACGGGCGCGTAGTCCCGGTCCTCCCTTTCGATCTCAAGAAACCCCGTAATCTTCCCCATAACTTACCCTCAAGTCACGCTTGGCTGCGCGGCGCAGCCTAAAGTGGCGAGCGCTTCGTGCGCCCGCTCTAAAATCCTGGCTGGTGATCGCCGTTCAAGCCGATGGCAATATCGGCATGCGCTGGCGGATGCGGTGCGACGCGCCTGGCGGCTTCCATCGCCTTGCGATATTCGACCGGCATCACCTTCACGAATTTCGGCAGATAGGCCGCCCAATTCTCCATGATCGCCTTCGCACGCTGCGAGCCGGTATAGTGCCGGTGAATCTCGATCAGCTTGAACAGCCGCAGCTCGTCGTCTTTCGTCATATCGTGCAGAAGATGGACAAAGTTGAAGCGTTCGAGCGTATCGCCATTGGCTTGGTCGAAGGGCGAGACATCGCCGGGATCGACCGGCTCAAGTTCCACCATCGCCATGTTGCAGCGCTTGTCGAAATCGCCACGCTCGTCGAGGACATAAGCGACGCCGCCCGACATGCCCGCGGCGAAATTCCGCCCCGTCGGCCCGAGCACGACGACGCAGCCGCCGGTCATATATTCGCAGCCGTGATCGCCGGTGCCTTCGACAACGGCGATGGCGCCCGAATTGCGCACAGCGAAGCGCTCGCCGGCGATGCCCCGGAAATAGCACTCGCCGGAAATGGCGCCGTAAAGCACCGTATTGCCGACAATGATGCTTTCTTCCGGAACGATGGCGGCGTTCTCAGGCGGCCGGACGATGATCTTACCGCCCGAAAGGCCTTTGCCCACGTAGTCGTTCCCTTCGCCCGCCAGGTCGAGCGTTACGCCCCTGGCAAGCCATGCGCCGAAGCTCTGCCCCGCCGTTCCGCGGAGCCCGATCCATACCGTGTCCTCGGGAAGGCCCGCATGGCCGTAGGCCTTCGCCACCGCCCCTGAGAGCATGGCGCCAGTGGTGCGGTCGTGGCTTGCGATGGGCAATTCGAGCTTGACCGGCTTTCCGCTTTCAAGCGCGGGTTTGGCAAGCTCGATCAGCTTGCGGTCCAGGACGTGCGCAACGGGGTGGTTCTGCGCCTCGCAATGAAAGATCGCGACATCGCCTGGAACATCCGGCCGGTGGAACAGCGCGGTAAAGTCGAGTCCTTGCGCTTTCCAATGCTCGATTGCCTGTTCCTTGTCGAGCCAATCGGAGCGCCCGATCAACTCGCTGAAGGAGCGCACCCCGAGCGCCGCCATATATTCGCGCACCTCTTCGGCCACGAAGAAGAGATAATTGATGATGTGCTCGGGCTTGCCCTTGAAGCGCGCGCGCAAGACAGGGTCTTGGGTCGCGATACCCACAGGGCAGGTGTTCAGGTGGCACTTGCGCATCATCACACAGCCCGCTGCCACCAAGGGTGCGGTTGCGAAGCCGAACTCGTCGGCGCCCAGAAGCGCGCCCATGAGCACGTCGCGTCCTGTGCGGATGCCGCCGTCGACTTGCACCGCGATGCGGCCGCGAAGCCGGTTCAGCACAAGTGTCTGCTGCGTTTCGGCAAGCCCAATTTCCCAGGGCGAGCCCGCATGTTTGATCGATGTGAGCGGCGAAGCCCCCGTCCCGCCTTCGAAACCGCAGATGGTCACATGGTCGGCCCTGGCCTTCGCGACGCCCGCAGACACAGTGCCGACACCGATCTCGGCGCCGAGTTTTACGCTTACCCAGGCTTCCGGGTTCACGTTCTTCAGATCGAAGATGAGCTGGGCCAAGTCCTCGATGGAGTAGATGTCATGGTGCGGCGGCGGCGAGATCAGGGCCACGCCCGGCGTCGAATGGCGCACCTTGGCAATAACCTCATCGATCTTGTGGCCGGGAAGCTGTCCGCCTTCGCCAGGCTTGGCGCCCTGCACCATCTTGATCTGCATCATATCGGAGTTGACGAGATATTCGGCGGTCACTCCGAAGCGGCCCGACGCCACCTGTTTGATCGCCGAGCGCATGCTGTCGCCATTGGGCAGCGGCTTGAAGCGGTCTGGCTCCTCGCCCCCTTCGCCGGTATTAGACTTGCCGCCGATCCGGTTCATGGCAATGGCGAGCGTCGAATGCGCCTCGCGGCTTATGGAGCCGAACGACATCGCGCCCGTCGCGAAACGCTTTACGATTTCTTTGGCGGGCTCTACCTCATCCAGAGAAATAGGCGTGCGCCCGATTTCGCTCGCGTCCTTGAGGCGGAAAAGACCGCGGATGGTCATCAACCGCTCGGACTGATCGTTGAGGTTCTTAGCGAAGGAGCGGTATTTATCCGGCAGGTTGCCGCGCACGGCGTGCTGCAGATCGGCGATCGTATCGGGATTCCAGGCATGCGCCTCGCCCCGGATGCGGAAGGCGTATTCGCCGCCAACATCGAGCGCGCTCCTAAGCACGGGCACATCCGCGAAGGCAAGACGGTGGCGCTCGGCTGTCTCGGCCGCTATCTCGTTCAGGCCCACGCCTTCGACGGCGGTGTGCGTGCCGGTGAACCATTTGGCCACGAAATCCGATTTGAGGCCGACCGCATCGAAGATCTGCGCGCCGCAGTAGGACTGGTAGGTCGAGATGCCCATCTTGGACATCACCTTCATGATGCCTTTGCCGATGGCTTTCACGTAGCGATGGAAGGCTTCGGCCTTCGCAAGGGGCTTTTCGAGTTCGCCCAGATTGGCTTCGATGGTCTCGAAAGCAAGGTACGGGTTGATCGCTTCCGCGCCGTAACCGGCCAGAACCGCGAATTGATGAACTTCGTGCGCTTCGCCGGTCTCGACCACAAGGCCGACCGAAGTGCGAAGACCCTTGCGGATCAGGTGATGGTGGATTGCGCTCGTCGCGAGCAGGCTCGGAATCGCGATGCGGCCGGGGCCCATTTCGCGATCGGACAGGATAATGATGTTCCAGCCTTGGAGGACAACGGTTTCCGCGCGGCTGCAAAGCCAGTCGAGCGAGCGTTCCATGCCGGCTGCGCCAAGATGGGCGCTGTAGGTCATGTCGAGCGTGATCGTCCGGAACGGCGTAAACGGCACCTGCGCGATCTTGCGGATGCGCTCCAGCTCCTCATTGGTGAGGATCGGCTGAGAAACCTCAAGCCACTTTCGTTTTCCAGTGCCTTCGAGATCGAGGATGTTGGGGCGGGGACCGATGAAGGACACCAAACTCATCACCAGTTCCTCACGGATGGGATCGATAGGCGGGTTGGTCACCTGCGCGAAGTTCTGTTTGAAATAGGTGTGCAGCAGCTTCGGCTTGGACGACAGCGCGGAGATTGGGGTGTCGCAGCCCATCGAGCCAATGGCTTCCTGCCCCGTCTCGATCATGGGCGCAAGCAGGAATTTCCAGCTCTCCTGCGTATAGCCGAAGGCCTGCTGGCGGTCGAGGAGCGAACTATCGCCGTTGGGCTTCGCGGGCTCCGCATGCGGCAGCGTCTCGACGCGCACTTGGCCTTGATTCAGCCATTGCCGGTAGGGGTTGAGGTTCGCAAGCTCCGACTTGATCTCGTCGTCGGAGACGATCCGGCCTTTCTCCAGGTCGATCAGCAGCATCTTGCCCGGCTGCAGGCGCCATTTGTGGACGATCATTTCCTCCGGGACCGGCAGCACGCCAGCCTCCGAGGCCAGGATCACCCGGCCGTCCGACGTGACGAAATAGCGCGCCGGCCTAAGCCCGTTCCGGTCGAGCGTGGCGCCGATCTGCCTGCCGTCGGTGAATGCGATGGCCGCCGGGCCGTCCCAGGGCTCCATTATGGAAGCATGATATTCGTAAAAAGCGTGCCGCTTTTCGTCCATGAGCACGTTGCCCGCCCAAGCTTCGGGGATAAGCAGCATCATCGCATGCGCGAGGCTGTAGCCGCCCTGGACCAAAAATTCGAGCGCGTTGTCGAAGCAGGCCGTGTCCGATTGGCCCTCATACGACATGGGCCAGAGCTTGGTGATGTCGTCGCCAAACAGCGGGGATGAGACGCTTGCCTGCCGCGCCGCCATCCAGTTCACGTTCCCGCGCAGCGTATTGATCTCGCCATTGTGGCAGATCATCCGGTAGGGATGGGCCAGCCGCCAGGAGGGAAATGTGTTGGTCGAGAACCGCTGATGCACGAGCGCCAAGGCGGACGCGAAACGCGGATCGTGCAGGTCGCGATAATACTCGCCCAATTGATAGGATAGGAACATGCCCTTATAGACGACGGTGCGGCAGGAGAGCGACACCGGATAGAAGTTGATGTCTTTGCTGCCTACCTCCGCGATAATGCGGTTCGAGATGACGCGCCTTGCCACGTAGAGCGCGCGCTCGAAGCGGGTCTCGTCTGCCATGAACTGAGGCCGTGCAACGAAGACCTGCCGGTGACGCGGCTCGGTCGCGATCACGATCCCAGGAAGCTGCGCATTATTCACCGGCACGTCGCGCCAGCCCAGAAGAGGCAACCCTTCTTCGGAAAGCACCTTCGCCACGACAGCTTCGCAGCGCCCGCGCAGGCCGGGATCCTGGGGCATGAACAGCTGCCCTACGCCGTAAAGGCCCGGCTCTGGCAGCTTGAACCCAAGGCGCTCCGCCTCGGCGCGGAAGAAGGCGTGCGGGATTTGCACCAAAATCCCCGCTCCATCGCCCGCGAGCGGGTCCGCGCCAACGGCGCCTCGATGTTCGAGGTTGCGGAGCACCTTGAGGCCGTCGGCCACGATTTCGTGGCTTTTCTGGCCATTGATGTTGGCCACGAGGCCAATTCCGCAAGCATCGTGCTCGTTGGAGGGATCATAAAGGCCCTGCGCCTCGGGAAGGCCGCTGGCGTGAGTCACGGTGTTACCTGGTTGCATCGTGGTGCCGGTCATAGTGCGAAATTGAACAGAACTCATTATATAGGGATAGGCGCATTCGGTGTAACGCATGGAGCTCAGCGTCGCCGGAGCCAACTCAACGGCGGTGTTTCCGGGGTGCAGGCGTAATCGCCGCATTTGCCACCGCAAGATCGTAAAGGCCGCCCATTTTCATTGTACTTCCTAACCACCGCTCTTGACGCAGGCACGCAAAAATGCCCCCGCCCGCGTGTTATTGTTTCCCAGAACAAAATCGCCGGACTTGGCATCGCGGCATGAGCCATTTTCACCCGCCAGCGCGAGAGCGTGCCAGAAATTAAGGATCATGACAAGTCTGCAATGTCGCTGCGCCAAGCGGAAGCGGCAAGCAGGCCTGCGGCAAAAAATACCTGGCCGGATGACACTGCTATAATATGGATCCGTTTGCAGGCATTCACGAGTGCGGCGCGATTTCAATCGTCAAATCGTAGGAGCCTGGACGCCTCTGGCCTCGTTGGGCGGCCACAATTTCGTAAATCCCGGTTTCTCGGGCCTTGCCGCGATAAAACGGACCGCCCGGTCCACCGTCCATTTTCCCAGCGGGCGAGATGACCCACCCGGCCGGCTCGACGCCTTGCGGATTCGATATCGTGGCCCTGAACGCCTCTCCCTTTTTGGCCCGAAGGCAATAGGCTTTTTTCCATTGGCGGGCTGAAAGATCAACACGGACGCGTGCCACGCCCTGATCGGTTTTCAGGAAGGTGCAAGCCGGCTCGGCCTTCACCCCGGAGCCGGCAGCCAAGAAGGTCAGCGCCGCTATTGCAACGCGAAAGGCCGGCCTTCGCTTGCTAGGATGTTGCCGCCGGGGGAGGCAAAATAAGCTGGTTGATAAAAGCGTTGAAGTCGATGTTCGGATTGGTGGTGTTACAATCATAGCCATCGCCGCCCTGACAGTCGTCGGAGTACTGCCATAGTAACACCTGGCAAGGCAATGCGATGTCAGGATTAACGTGCGCATCGCTCCAATCCGGCACCGCCTGGCAGCCTTGCGAAATCCAATGCGCGATCCAGACCCCGTTACAGGGCACACCTTGGCTTGCGGCTGTGGCAATGGCCTGCCACGTCGTGTCATCCGCCTGCGTGCCGTAGACGCATGGGAGGAGCTTCACGGCGCCATTCGAATAGGACTGGCTGTAGGAACTCAAGGTTTGCGCCCAACCCTGATAATAGCTCAAGGAAAGCGAGGGGGTGCCTTCGACGTCGAGAAACATCAAGAAACTGCCGCCGGCAGATTTCAGATAATCAGCGCCAAACGTCTGGATAACGTCCTCTGCATTGGCCTGGGCATCGGCGGCCCCATCGGCGGACGTTCCTGCGACCCTGTTGGTTTGACGGGCGATCGGAAGGACGCGGACATTATTTTGGAGCAAGAGCTGGCCTTCTTGCTCATGCCGGTATTCAACGTCGCCACTCTCGGTGACGCTTGTGAAGTATCGGCCCCAAAGGACCGGCATTTCGCCGAGCGTCTCCGAAGCAAGATCGACAAGCGTCTTGCCGCCGATTTGATATGTAACAAGCGATGAACTGTCGGCACCCGCACGGCCCTTGGTCATGGATCAACTCCCGAAATATATTCGGCTTTTCGCAACAAGAGAATGTATTACGCGCCCTCCCGCCGGGGTCGGAAAACTGATGTCCCCGCTTGGTAACGGTTTAAGCCAAGTAAAAAAGGACGATAGCTTTTATACTTACATCCATTTAAGAGCGAGTCAATTTTTTGTGTCCCCTTATATTATCACGTCTATCAAGTAAACCTTGATCAGACCTACTCAACCGGGTTTGCGGTTGTGCGATACAAGCAATACGATACTTCGCGTGTGGTTGGCTGATTTAGCCATATTTGCTGCAACGCTGCCCCAGTTTCTCCTAAGTCCTCCCAAATCAGGCCACGGAATTCTGCTTTTTGGTACGGCGCTCCCTTTAAGAAAGCGCAGGCATTGCTGTAAAGGCTGATATTCAAATTGAGAGTCTTGGACATGGAAACTCACAAGCGCCTTGCCCTGGCCGCGATTGCGGCAGCGGTAACATTCGCTCTTATCGCATTCCCGTCAGCTGTCTCACATGCTCAAACCCTGGCGCGTGCCGCGACAGTCAACGGCGATGTTGAGGGGCTTTCGGAGGACGGCCTGCGCGTATTCAAGGGAATCCCCTATGCCGCCCCGCCCGTGGGAGATTTGCGCTGGCGCGCGCCCCGGCCCGCGGCGAACTGGAAGGGCGTCCGCCAGGCCTATGCGTTCGGTCCGGCCTGCCCGCAGGCTCCCAGCAAGGACATTTTGCTCGACGATATGAGCGAGGATTGCCTGACCCTGAACGTTTGGTCGCCCGCGCACCAGCCACAAAGCCGGCTGCCCGTGATGGTCTGGCTTCACGGCGGGGCTTTCGAGAATGGCTCGCCGCGGAGCACGATCTACGATGGCTCCAATCTCGCGAGCCGCGGGGTGGTCATGGTGACGCTCCAATACCGGCTCGGCTTTTTCGGTTTTCTCGGCCACCCCCAGCTTGACGAAGAAGCGAAGGCCGAGGGTGTTCCCACGGCAAATTACGGGCTTCTCGATCAAATCGCAGCGCTCGAATGGGTAAAGAACAACATCGAAGCCTTTGGCGGGGACCCGGCGAACGTAACCTTGTTCGGCGAGTCGGCGGGAGGCATCAGCATACTGGCGCTGATGACGGCGCCGTCCGCGCGCGGCCTATTCCAAAAGGCCATTATCCAAAGTGGCGGCGGGCGATGGGTTGCGCCTACGCTGACGGCCCGGAGCGGCAAGCTTCTTTCCGCGCATGAGATCGGCGAGCGGGCCGCGCGTGCATTCAGGCTGCAGCCTGGGAACCCGATAGCGGGCTTGCGCAGCAAGAGCTGGCAGGAGATCCAGGAAGCGCTCCGCATTCCCGAACTTTCGGACCATTCCCCATTTCTCGACGGTCGGCTTCTGACCGGTCAGATCGAGGAGGTGTTTTCGAAGGGCGAGGAGGCTCCGATACCGCTCATCGTTGGCGCCAATAGCTACGAGGGTGTGCTGTTACGGAAAACACTCCATGTTTCGACGGACGAGGTAATGCGGGCTGCCGGGCCGGAGCTTGAGGAATTATCTGCGCTTTATCCGCCGCAGCTGATCATGACGCCGGACTTCCTCGCCGACCACATTTGGGGCGACGCAAATTTCGTCGAGCCCGCACGCATGATCGCGAGAGACGCCGCGCACAACGGCCAGAAGGTCTACAATTACAATTTTGACTTCCAGCCTCCGCTGCTGAGGCTTCTGGGCGGCACACCGCACGGGCTCGAGGTTGCCTATGCGCTGGGCAATCTGCGCCGCGTCGTCCCCTTCCCGCTTGGCATCTTGATGCACCCGCATAATCATGAGGTCAGCCGCTGGATGACAGCTTACTGGACCAATTTCGCAAAGACCGGAGACCCCAATGGGGGCGGACCGATCGGCTGGCCACCGTTCACGGAGCAGGACGAGGAGACATTCGTTTTTGGCAATGGCGGGCCTTCGGTGCAGCGCGACTACCTCAAGGATAGGCTCGATCTCTTCAAGAACGTGGTTTGGTAGCCGGCGGCGCGTCACAGGTTTTATCACACGCCTTGGACATCCATTGGTAGAGCATGGCGTCTACCCGATGCCGGGCCACCCCCAGCTTGCCTGCATAAGCACGCAAGCAACAGCCGCGAAATGTCCACCGCACGGCGCAACTCTGTGGCGCTCGGCAGCTGCGGAGGCTGGTGCAATGTGTGGCGCGCCGCTTCCGGGAACCCGGCGCTACGCATATCGCGATGAAAGCGTCTCCTTGAAATCGCCCACAAAATAGGTCCTCCCGGACTCTGAGTGTCGAACGGGCGGCAGGGCTGCGATGGGTGGGGAGCTGAAGTGCGGCCCAGTCAATACAAGAGTTCGCGCTGCCCAAAGAAACCGGGGCCAGCTGCCGCCTACAGTCGCGTTACTCAAGCCTTGAAGAAAGCGCAGCGCCCTTCCATATAACATCCAACTGGATGGTGATGAGATGTCAAATAATGTGCAAGAGCTTCGCCCGAAGACGGCCGATACCGAGAAGATCACGATCAATCTCGGCTTTGTCGATCTTGGCCATGTCGACTTGCTCGTGCAGGAGGGGTTCTACTCAAACCGCACCGACTTCATTCGAACCGCCATCCGCAATCAGATCGAACGTCACGCCGACGTGGTCCGCAAGGCCGTGACGCGCAAGAGCGTCGACCTCGGCCTTAGGCATTTCAGCCTGGCCGGCCTCGAAGCGGTACGAGAGGCGGGACAGATGCTGGATATTCGCGTCCTGGGCCTCGCCAGCATCGCCCCGGAGGTCCCCCCCGAACTGGCCCGCGCCACGATCGCCTCGCTTACCGTATTGGGCGCGCTACATGCCAGCGCTGCAGTCAAGGCAGCGCTGGCAGACCGCATCCAATGACTGCCGTGCGACTTGGACTATACAGCCTGTTTCCAAACCCAGAAAGTACCGACATGACCTATCGAATGCCCAAGGAAATGGCTGAGGCGGCCCGCCTCACCAGGGCTGGCAAACTTGCCGAGGCTACCGCCCTCATCCAGCACTTACTCCAAGGCCGCGGCGCCCCCGGGCAAGCCCAGTCCAGCTCAAACACAACCGCCGGGGCGCTGCCGCGGCACTCCACTCGAGTTCGAGGGGAGTTCGTCCGCTACGCTTCGGGCTGGCTGGGCCGAAACCCTGCGGCGCCTGGCCGCAAGGGTCAAGGCGGCCGGCCCTGGCATTGTGGGCGGCGCCGCCTTGCGGCCCGCTCCCGATCCGATCCCCGAGGGGGCCTCTTTCGTGACGGGCTCCTACTCAAACGCGGCCGGGACGCGCGCCTACAAGCTCTACATTCCCAGCGGCGCCGCCGGTCAGCTGCTTCCCCTGATCGTGATGTTGCACGGCTGTACCCAGACGCCTGACGATTTCGCCGCCGGGACGCGTATGAACGCGCGGGCCGAAGAGCGTACCTGCTTCGTCGCCTATCCCGAGCAGCCCGTTTCCGCCAACCCGTCGAAGTGCTGGAACTGGTTTATTCCCGGCCACCAGCGGCGCGGCGCGGGAGAACCTTCGCTGATCGCAGGCATCACCCGCCAGATCATGTGCGACTACCCGGTCGACCCGCAACGCGTTTATGTCGCCGGGCTCTCGGCCGGCGCCGCGGCGGCGGCCATCATGGGGATGACCTACCCCGATCTCTACACGGCGATTGGCGTCCATTCCGGTCTCGCCTTCGGGGCCGCCAGCGACCTGCCCTCCGCGTTCGCGGCCATGCGGCAGGGCGAACCCGCCGTCGCCAATGTGCTTTCCAGCCTCGGGGCTGACACCGGCTTGTTCCCGGAGTTTCGGGACTTGCTCCCGGCGTCCGGAGCCATGGGGCCGGGCGAGCCCACAGCCTTCAACGCGCCTTCCGGCAGCTCTGGGGGAACCGAAGGCCGGCGGACTGTTCCGGCGATCGTGTTCCACGGAGATGAGGACACCACGGTCCACGCGCGCAACGGCGATCTCGTGATCGCGCAGTCGAAGGCAACGGCGGCCATGGACCTCCGCACCAGGGTGGAGCACGGCCGGGCGCCCGGCGGGCATGCTTACAGCCGCACGCTGCACGCCGATGCGAGCGGCCAGACGATCCTTGAGCAGTGGGTTATCCATGGAGCCGGCCATGCCTGGTCGGGCGGCAGTCCCTCCGGGTCCTTCACCGATCCGCGAGGACCAGACGCTGCGCGGGAAATGCTTCGCTTCTTTCTTGAGCACTCACATCCCGCGCCGGGCGCCGATGGTGACGTGACGCACGATGCAGCCGCTGCGCACCCGGAAAAGCCGGCGCGAAGGCGCGGGAACTCAAAACGATCGTGACCCGACCCGATGGCAGGTGCTTCTGTCATTGCGATTGGGGTGCAGCGGGCACCCTAATCGGCCCGGCCGCCACTTCGGCTTTCGCCCCAGAATACCAGTTCGCAGCCAATGGTGGCGGCGGCCCGCTAAGGGATCTGAAAGTCATTGCGCCAGCGCCGATTTTCGCAACGCCGCGGGATAGTTAAGGAGGGAATGGTAAACGCGGCGGGAGTTAAATGCCGTTTTTGCACCAGAACGCGAATTTTTCGGCCTTATGTAGCAAACGCGGAAATCTCCAGCGAATATCAACCCAACGCAACCAAAGGTTGCGTTGGGTTGGCAACTTCTAATGGCCCTGCGTCAACGGATCACCCAGCGGCATAGCCAGCCCCTTTCTATCCGGGGGCTGCATTTTGTGCTAAGTTTCAAAGGCTGGCCTGTTCGCGGCAGCCCATAAGAAGGCCGATAATAGTTGAAAAACCCCTCCGCTACCCGTAACGGAGCCTAGCGTTAGAGAGTGGCTAGGTTGGTAGTAAAGCGGAGGCGGGGGGCGGCAGGTCGGCACCCTTGGTGCTTTTGCTACATAAGGCCGGAATTTTTTACGTTTTCACCCGCAAAAGTGGGTTCCTGCAAACCCGTTAATTATAATTTCGGGCTCCCGTAAGCCAAAATCCCACGCTGAGATTGTAATCGAGTCATGATGCACGTTAGGCCGCTTTGTGGTGCAAGCGCAAACCTTTCGCTGTATCAGTGGCTTAGCTCCGTTTGCGCATTCGTAAGGCGCTTTCGCGGATAGCGCTATCGGAAGCGTATCGGGCAAGCACCGAGTTGTTATTTAGAAATGCCGAAAGCGAAGATCCCGAAGAGGCCGTCAATTGCGGGCAAGTTGCCGCAATGAATTATGGAGCCCGCCTGACCACTTGCGAAACCGGCAGGATCGCGATAAATCTTTGCAGGATGGGGATGGAGCGCCCCCGATAACCGCCCTATCGGCTGATGGCTCCTGCTGCAAGCGACGTGGCGGGAGTCTGTCCGGAACCCGCTGCATGGCGGGTATTTTTGTGCCCGCCTCCATCGTTTTCCCGGACGCAAGCAAAGCGGCGCTTGCGCCTGAAACGGCAACGGGGGTTTCATGCTGACCTATCTCTACATCGCTCTGGGCGGGGCTATTGGCAGCGCCGGGCGGGCCTGGACGGCCAACACGGCGGTTCGCCTACTGGGGCCGCATTTCCCGTGGGGCACCATCTTTATCAACGGCGTTGGCTCGTTCGTCATCGGCTTTTTCGGCGCACTCACCGTGAATGGCGCGCGGTTCGAGGCCCATTCGGATGCCCGCGCCTTTGTCATGATCGGCATCTGCGGGGGGTTCACGACCTTCTCTTCCTTCAGCTTGCAAACCTTGGACCTTGCCCGCGACGGAAAGCTTGGCGCCGCCTTCGCCAATGTAGCGTTTTCGCTCGTACTTTGCCTTTTCGCGGTCACCGCCGGTTACCTGAGCGCTGAAGCTATCAACAGTGGAGCGACGCAGCCGCAGGCGTTAGGAGGACGCGCCAAGGGCGTTGTGGTCCTTGCGGTCCTCGACCGGCCCGATAGCGCCGGGGCGGTGCTTTCGAGCGCGGCGCGGCTGTTAAGCCTGGAAGGCGGCGGTGAAATTCAGGCGCTTGCGGTGAGAACCCCGCCCGTCGCCGAGCTGATGATGCCCGACCAAGCCATGACCCATGCGGAGGAGGCGCGGCTGCGCGCTGCCGAAGAAACGTGGGCTGCCGAACTAAGAGCGAAGACCATGCTGTGGGTAGCGGAGGCGAAGCCGGGCTCCATTGCGGCTCACTTTGTTGAGACCGAAGGCGATATCGCGCATATCGTGGCTGAGCAGGGCCGGCGCTCGATTGCCGCTGTTATTGCGTGCAGTGCCCGGGAGTCCGGTAACGGGCGCGACGCGCTCCACGCCGCGATTTTCGATACTTCGCGTCCAGTGCTGATCGCGCCGCCGCACAGTACAGGCAAATTCGGGCGCGTGGTTGCCGTGGCCTGGAAGGAAGATATGCGCGCGCCAAAAGCCGTGCTGGCTGCAATGCCGATATTGGCCAAGGCCGAGGCGGTGCACGTGCTGCGGGCGCGGGTGGCGGAAGCCCAGGTGCCGGACATTCTTAAGGAGCATGGCATACGGGCAACGGCGCACGCCGTGCCGGAGCATGAGGGGCCGGTGGGCGCTCAAATTCTCAAGCTCGCGCACGAGCTCGGCGCCGATCTGCTCGTGATGGGTGCCTATGCCCATGGCGAATGGCGCGAGGCAATTCTTGGCGGCGTAACACGGTACGTGCTCGACCACGCCGATCTGCCGGTTCTGATGCGGCATTAGCGGCAGGCGCGGCAGAATTTTGCTGGCCTCGCTGAAAAGGCCAAATTTCGCTCGGATTTCAAGCCCATATGACCAGCGTATTGCACTGTTGACGGTAGCGTCCCCGATCTCAAAAGGGCGGGACAGGGAAGCAGGGGGAACCATGGCTGATTTTGGCGGCTTCACAGCCGAAGTGTTTTCAGGCGTAGCGGTCATCGTTTCCGGCTACAGCCTGTGGCAGACATCGCTGAGGCGGGCGCGTTTGCGGGTGTTCGTGCCTCCGCTCATACGCTACGCATCGCCCTACCAAAACAGCATTTTTGAGATTTTCGAGGTGCCTCTCACAATCGTCAACGAAGGCGCCCGCACTGGCACGGTTTTGTCGATTGGCCTCGAAGTGACAAACTTTCAGAAAGCCACCTCGAAGCAGTTTTACAGCGCCGGGCTTGGCGCCTGGGGCATGGGCAAGGTTCGCGGCGAAGGGCTGTCTCCTTTCACCCCGCTTTCACTGCCTGGGCGTACAACGCACTCTGCCGTCGTGCTCTTCTACGCGCGAGAGGATTCCGTTGTCTCACAAGTGACGGATGAGCCGGGGCTTTACACATTCGAGATGAGCCTCTTGATGTCGCACAGCAGAGGATCGCAACCTCTGAAGTTCGAGATGAAGCTGCCATACATGGATCACCGTGCCTTCACGGTTGGCAGCGGCACCCTTCCCTTGCATCATCCGACATGGCAGGCCGCCTCCAGCTAAAGTGTGTCCGATTCTAAAGCACGATGAAGTCCCCCCTCACCCCAGCCCTCTCCCCGAGGGGAGAGGGAGAAGAAGCTGCGGTCCTCTCCGCAAGCGGGAGAAAAGCTTTGAGGTACTCTCTCCCCTCGGTGAGAGAGACAGAGTGAGGGGGTCTACTTCTGCTTCCGCGCCGGGCACCGCTAGAGTAGGGCCTCGATGCTTTTTTGCAGCTCCTCTGGCTTGGTCAGAGGCGAATACCGCGCGACGGGCGCACCGTTGCGATTGGCCAGGAACTTGGTGAAGTTCCATTTGATGGATTGAAAACCGAGCAAGCCTGGCTTGGCTCGCTTCAGGTATTTGAAGAGCGGATGAGCGCCCGCCCCATTGACGTCCACCTTGGCGAACATCGGGAAAGTCACGCCGTAGGTCAGCGAGCAGAAGCTGCCGATTTCCTCAGCATTGCCGGGTTCTTGTGCGCCGAACTGGTTGCACGGGAAGCCGAGCACCTCGAAACCTTGCGGGCCGTAGGTCTCATGCAGCTTTTCGAGCCCGGTATATTGCGGCGTAAATCCGCATTTGCTGGCCGTGTTCACGATCAGCAGCACTTTCCCGCGGAATTTGCTCAGCGGGATTTCTTCTCCGGAAAGCGAAGCCGCGGAAAAATCGTAGACGCTTGCCATGCTGGCCTCCCTGCATTCGTTACGGCAGCAGAGCCGTAAGCGGGCTTGCCAGATATGGGCTCCCGCGCCAGGGCAACAAGTTGGCTTAGTACCCTTGCTTCAGCGCCGATTCGAAATGGCCCAGCGCCCAGTCTACGTCCTGCGGCGTAATTACCAGCGGCGGCGACACCCGGATCGTATGCGCGCGCGTATCCTTGCACAGAATGCCGCGACGCAGCAGCGCCTCGCAATAGCGGCGGGCACCGCCTGCATCGGGGTAAAGCTCGATGGCAAGCATCAGGCCGCGTCCGCGAACCTCCTTGACCTTGGGGCTTTGTATGGCGCGCAAGCCTTCCAATAGGCGCCCGCCTTGCTCGGCCGCGTTCTCAACCATGCCCTCTTCGGCGATGGCACGCAGGGCCGCCCGCGCGACGGCGCAGCCGAGCGGATTGCCGCCAAAGGTGCTGCCATGTTCACCGGGCTTCAGCACCCCAAGGTTTTCGACGCTGGAGAGCACGGCGGAGACAGGATAAAACCCGCCGGAAAGCGCCTTGCCGAGCAAGGTCATATCGGCTTCGACGCCTTCGTGCTGCTCGGCCAGAAGCTTGCCTGTGCGGCCTAAGCCGGTTTGGATCTCGTCGAGGATGAAGATGATGCGCTCGCGCGTGCAAAGTTCGCGGGCGGCGCGCAGATAGCCGTCGGGCGGGACGATGACGCCGGCCTCACCCTGGATCGGCTCCATGAGCACCGCGACGGTGTTGGGTGTGATCGCCTTTTCCAGCGCATCGGCATCGCCGAAGGGGACGATCTTGAAACCCGGAGTGAAAGGCCCAAAGCCTGACGTAGCCGTTGGATCGGTTGAAAAGCTCACGACCGAAACGGTGCGGCCGTGAAAATTGCTCGCAAAAACGATGATCTCGGCGCAACCCTCGGGTACGCCTTTCACGGCATAGCCCCATTTCCGCACAACCTTGATCGCAGTCTCAACCGCTTCGGCGCCGGTATTCATCGGCAGCACCTTGTGCGAATGGGTGAGCTTGCAAAGCTCCTCGCAGAACGGGGCGAGCTGGTCGTTGCGGAAGGCGCGCGAGGTGAGCGTCAGCCGCGACGCTTGTGCGACAAGCGCCTCCTTGATTTTCGGGTGGCAGTGGCCCTGGTTGACCGCGGAGTAACCGGCCAGGCAATCGAGATAGCGATTGCCTTCGACATCCCAAACCCAAATGCCCTCGCCGCGGCTTAAAACCACATCCAAAGGTTTGTAATTAGTCGCGCCATACTCGTTCTCGGCCTCGATGAAGTCTTGAGAGTTCGAGAACGCGTGAGAGGAGGATGGAAAGTGGTCTAAGGCCATGGCGAATTACCCTTTAGGTATGTCCGGTGAGGTGCTTTTGAGATCGAGCCTGAGTGTCATGCAATAAGCGCCGCCACCGGACATGATGAACGGCCGCAGGTGCACCGGCACGGTGTTGTAGCCGTGCTCCTTCAGCTCGTCGGTGAGCCGCTGCGCGGGCTCCGCCATCACGATGTCGCGGCCGATATTGACGGCGTTGACGGCGAAGCGTTCCGCGTCCTCATCGCTCGCTTCAATGAGTTTGTCAGCGGGAACCCGGTCGCGGATGGCCGCAATCGACATTTTCGAGAACGCGGGCGGATAGAAAAGGATCTGGCCGCCGCTGAATGGAACGAAACACGTGTCGAGGTGGTAGAACCGCCCGGAAACCAGCTCCAGCGGAACCACTGGCGCTCCGAAATAGTCTTTGATGGCGGCAATCGCATCGAAGGACGACCTGGGGCCAAAGCCTGCCCAGAAGAATTGCCGCGAAGCATCCCAGATGCAATCGCCGGCTCCCTCCTGCCAGCAGTTTTTCGGCGCCCGCGCCACTTCCGATAAAACGCCGAGCTCCTTCAGGTGCATGAGCTGGGCGAAAAAGTGCCGCTCCTCGCCCTGCCGCTCGTAGTGCCGGAAGCGCGCTACAATGGCGCGTCCGTTGAGCACGACCGCAGCGTTGGCGGGAAAGACCATATCGGGAAGGCCCGGCACGCCATCCATTATCGTGACGCGGGCTCCGGCCTGCCTGAGAGCCGCGGCGAGCTGCCTTTGCGCGTCGCGCGCTTGCGCGCGGTTGACCGCCTCGTTCTCCCGCCAAGCTTCGGGTTTCATCCAAGGATTAATCTTGTATGAAACCTCGAAGTGGCTCGAGTCCGTCATAAGAAAAGTTGGCGTCTCAGACATTTTTTCGATCCCGCTGCGATTCGAGCCAAGCTCAGGACAATAATCGCCCGGATTCTCCTTACGTTACAGTTGCAAGTTGCAGGAAGCGTGCCAAATCCTGAGCAAAATGTTACGCTGACTTGGCAACTTGCTAGCTCGTGGACATGGACGACACCGACCGGAAACTGATTCATCTTCTGTGCGGCAATGCAAGGCTCCCGGTAGCTTCGCTCGCTGCCATCCTTGGCGTTTCCCGGGCCACGGTGCAAAAACGGCTCGACCGGCTGATCGAGGCGGGGACGATCTCAAGCTTCACGATCACGACCAACGCTGAGGCGGAGCCCGGGGCCGTCCGCGCCGTCATGATGATCGAGATCGAAGGCGAGCGCTCCGAGACGGTCTTGCGCGCGCTTCGCCGTTTCCACGAAGTCGTGGCCGTACACACGACCAATGGACGCTGGGATTTGGTGGTCGAGCTCAAGACGGACGGGCTCGATACCTTCGACAAGGCGCTTCGCAGCATCCGGGAGATGAAGGGCATCGCCAGTTCGGAGACGAGCCTGCTACTCTCCACGCATACCGACCGCAAGGGCGACAGGCACCGGACATGAAACTGAAATCGCAAGACCTAAAAGAAATCGCCGGTCTCACTCTGGAATACTACAACCAGCGTGCCGAGGAGTTTTGGCAAGGCACCCGCGGACATGATGTCAGCCAGAACATGGACACGCTGTTGCAATACATCCAAGGGGAGCCGCCTTTCACAATCCTCGATTTCGGCTGCGGGCCCGGCCGCGACCTGAAGGCGTTTAGCGAGCGGGGTCACATCGCGATAGGTTTGGAAGGCGCGGCGCACTTCGCCGCAATGGCGCGTGATTACAGCGGCTGCGATGTCTGGCAGCAGGATTTCCTCAAGCTGGACCTTCCCGAGGCCTATTTCGACGGCGTGTTCGCGAACGCAAGCCTCTTTCATATCCCCAGCCAGGAGCTGCCACGCGTGCTGTTGGTATTGCATTCCGCGTTAAAGCCAGGCGGCGTGCTTTTCAGCTCAAATCCGCGGGGCAACAATGAGGAGGGCTGGAACCTCGGCCGTTATGGCGTCTATCACGATCTTGAGACTTGGCGCCGCTATTTGTCGGAAGCGGGGTTTCTTGAGCTTACGCACTATTACCGGCCTGCCGGCCTGCCGCGCGAACAGCAGCCCTGGCTTGCGAGCGTTTGGCGCAAGCCAGAACGATGATTTTTGATTGCCTGCGAGCGCGGTTGCATTTCCGCGCCGCATCGGCAAATCTCGCGCTATGCCGGCCACGGAGCTTTCCCTTTTCGACCTGAATGCGCTGCAATCTGCTGGCGCTGACCTTGCTGCCTGCAATACGGTTCCCGTTCTACTGCCGCTGGCGCTCAGTGAGCCTTACACCTATACGGTGCCGGACGGCGAGGAGCTTGCGCCCGGCACATTCGTTGTCGTTCCGCTCGGGCCGATGAAGCGGCTCGGCGTGGTCTGGCGCGCGAGCGGAAGCGGCCAGAAACCGTTCGATCCCAAGAAACTCAAAGCGGTGATCGCGGCACTCGACGTGCCGCCGCTGCCCCCGGTCAATCTCGCCTTTGCGGATTGGGTGGCGAATTACACGCTGGCACCGAAGGGCATGGTGCTGCAGATGATGATGAGCGCAAGGCTCGTGTTCGAGGCAGAGGAGCCGCGCTGGGGTTTCCGCCTGGGCGGTGCCGCGCCCGCACGTCTCACGCAGGCGCGCGAACGTGTGCTGGCCGAGCTTGCCGATGGCGCGGTCTGGTCCAAAAAAAGGCTGATGGACGCCGCCCACGTAAGCGCCGCCGTTATCGATGGCCTGGCGGAGGCAGGGGCCTTGATCCGCGCGGAGCTGCCCCGCGCCCGTCCTCCCGCTCCGAAACCGGATTTCGCTGAGGCTGCGTTGACGGAACAGCAGGCGATGGCCGCCGCGCAACTCCGCGAGACAATCGCAAAAGGCGGATTTAGCGCAACGCTTCTCGACGGCGTGACAGGGTCGGGCAAGACCGAGGTCTATTTCGAGGCGGTCGCCGAGGCGCTTCGCCAGGCCCGCGCCCAAGTTCTGATCCTGTTGCCAGAAATCGCGCTCACCAGCCAATTCCTGGAACGGTTCGAAGGCCGCTTCGGCTGCCGCCCAGCCGAGTGGCATTCGGCGGTTTCGGCGAAGGAACGGGCGCGGGTCTGGCGCGGCGTTGCCGAAGGCGAGGTGCGCGTGGTGGCCGGCGCGCGGTCAGCCCTGTTCCTGCCCTTCAGCGATCTTGGGCTGATCGTGGTGGACGAAGAGCACGACCCTTCCTTCAAGCAGGAAGACCGCGTCACCTATCAGGCGCGCGATATGGCCGTGGTGCGGGCTTCCTTGAGCAAAATCCCGATCATCCTAAGCTCCGCCACGCCGTCGGTTGAAAGTGTCGTCAACGTTCAGCGCAAGCGTTATGCCCATGCGGTGCTGCCGGCGCGCTTCTCGGGCAATAGCTTGCCGCATGTCGAGGCGGTGGACCTGAAAGTAACGCCGCCAGATAGGGGCACATGGCTCAGCGCGCCCGTGGTTGACGCCGTCAACGCAGCGCTCGGCAGGAACGAGCAGGCGCTGCTGTTCCTGAACCGCCGCGGGTACGCGCCGCTGACGCTCTGCCGCGCCTGCGGCCATCGCTTCAACTGCCCGCAATGCTCCGCCTATCTTGTCGAGCACCGCCTGCGCGGCCGGTTGATCTGCCATCATTGCGGATTCTCGCTGCCATTCCCGAAGGCTTGCCCTGCTTGTCACCGCGAAGGCGTGCTGGCGGCTTCCGGCCCCGGCATCGAGCGCGTCCTGGAGGAGGTGAAAAATCGCTGGCCGGAAGCGCGCACTTGCGTGCTTTCGAGCGACCTCGTTCCAACCACGGCAGCGCTTCGCGAAATCCTCTCCCGCATTACCGCGGGCGAGGCCGACATTATCGTGGGCACCCAGCTTGTCTCTAAGGGCCATAATTTCCCGCAGCTTTCTTTTGTTGGCGTCGTCGACGGCGATCTAAGCTTGGCGACCGCCGATCCACGCGCGGGCGAACGCACCTTCCAGCTGCTGCATCAGGTGACGGGAAGGGCGGGGCGTTTCGGCGCGCCAGGCTTTGGCCTGATCCAGACGCATTACCCGGAGCATCCGGTCATGCGCGCGCTCGTCACGGGCGACCGGGAAGGCTTTTATGAGGCTGAGATCGCCATGCGGGAGGAGGCAGGGCTGCCGCCCTTCGGCCGGCTCGCGGCAATCGTGGTACAGGCCAAGGAGCGGCAAGCGGCGGAGCACTACGCGCGAGCGCTCGCGCTAGCGGCGCCAGAGGCGAGGCTCATCCAGGTGCTCGGGCCGGTGGAAGCGCCCCTTGCCGTGATCCGCGGCTGGCACCGGCAGCGGCTCTTGGTCAAGGCGGCGCGCGAGGCGGATTTGCAGGGCTATTTGCGCGCCTGGCTCGACAGCGCGGAACATCCGAAGGGCAGCGTCAAGCTGCATGTCGATGTCGATCCTTATAGCTTTTTGTGACGCGTATTATCGTAACTAACAGCGATCCTCATCCGGTAGCAGCGCCCTACATGTTTTCTGAGCCGGGTCGCCAATCAGTGCCGGCTTTGCTGAGATAGCGGTTTAGAGGAGCAAGCTGGCGATCCGGCCGGAGCCATAGGCTTTCCGAGTCAAGGAGAACGCGGGCGCTTGAGTGTGTCAACTCGCTCGGGTGAGGCCCGCTATTCAATAAGCCGCGGCTAGGAATAGCGTCACTCCCCTCACCCCAGCCCTCTCCCCATGGGAGAGGGAGTTCGCTCGCGGCCGCCTATAAGGCGTACCCTCTCCCGTCGGGAGAGGGACAGGGTGAGGGGTGGAACGCGTTTTATGGTCGCCGCTAGCGCGTCCTAAGTCCGGTCGGCGAACGTATCGCAGGCGCTGATCGAGCCGTTGTCGTAGCCCTTCTTGAACCAGCGGCTGCGCTGCTCCGAGGTGCCATGCGTGAAAGAATCGGGCACGGCGTAACCCTGCGTGCTCTTCTGGATGGCGTCGTCGCCGATGGCGGAGGCGGCGCGAAGCGCATCGTCGATGTCGCCCGGCTCGAGCGTCTTGTTGATGCGATCGGTATTTTTAGCCCAGACGCCGGCATAGCAATCCGCCTGCAGTTCCACGCGAACCTGAAGCGCATTCTTCTGTGAGCCGGACGCGGCCGCCTGCAGCCGTTGCACTTGCGGCAGCACGCCAAGCAAGTTCTGCACGTGATGGCCGACCTCGTGCGCGATGACATAGGCCTGGGCAAACTCGCCGGGGGCTTTGAAACGGCGCTTCAACAAATCGTAGAAGGAAAGGTCGATGTAAATCTTCTGGTTCGTTGGGCAATAGAATGGCCCCATCTGCGACGCGGCAAGCCCACAGCCCGATTGGATGCCGCCCCGGAACAGGACCAGCTTCGGTGGGGTGTAGGTGCGCCCCATGTCACTGAAAATCTTGGTCCATATGTCCTCGGTATCGCCCAGCACAACCGCCACAAAACGCTTCTGGCTATCTTCCTCAGCACTTACGGCACGCGGCTGCGCATTATGCGGCAACGGAATCTGGCGCGCGCCGCCCGGCATTTCCATCCCGCCGCCGCTCAAGATGACTCTCGGGTCGACGCCCAAAAGCAGCGCTATACCTACGATAACCAGTATGCCGATGATGCCGATGCCGCCTGGGCCGCCTTGCCCCATCGGGATCTGGAAGCCGCCGCCTCCACCGCCCGGAAAGGGCATGCCAAAACCGCCGCCGGCTCCATCGCTATACCCGCTATCGTCGCGGCGGTCCTCGACGTTTTCGCTTTCGCGGCGCCCTTGCCATCTCATGCTGATTTCCTCACTCCTGCGCAGGAACGAGCGCCCGCGTTTTCTCCGGCGCGAGCAGCAGCGACCGGACCTGCTTGGACGCAATCACCGAGCCATGATTGATATAGGCTTCGTGGTTGCGCTCGATATCCCGAAGGTCATAGCGGTAATTGACCATCAAGCTCAAGGCCTGGCGTACACCTTTTTCTGAAGTATCCCCGAGCCAGTTGATCCGCTCAAGCCGCGCCCCATTGCCGAGATGGAAGCGTGCGACCGGATCGAGCGGCCGGCCAGAGCGGTCTTTCGCCAGCAGGTAGTAATGCGCCGCTGCTGCAAGGATAGCGGGCCCTAGCGCATCCTGCTCCGCTTCTTCTTCGCTCCAGCCCGCCTCGCGGATCTTTCTGAGTTGCGCCTGTTGCGCTTCGGTCAAATAGGGCAGCTCGCCATTGCCGAGCGCACGGTAGAGCCAGGAGCGGAAAGACGGCGCGGGCGAGAGGGTCACGAAGGTTTTGAGCGAGGGCAGCTCTTTGCTCAGGTCCTCCACGACCTGCTTTATGAGAAAATTGCCGAAAGAGATGCCGCGCAGCCCCTCCTGGCAATTCGATATGGAGTAGAACACCGCGACCGAGGGCTCGGGATCGGCGTATTGCAGCCCGCCGCCGGAGTCGAGCAGGGGGTGGATGGAGGCCGGTGTGTCGCTTTCGAGCGCGACCTCGACGAAAATCAGCGGCTCATCGACCAGGGCGGGGTGGAAAAACGCAAAACAGCGGCGGTCGTGAGGATCGAGCCGGCGTCTGAGATCGTCCCAGCCTTTGATCTCATGCACGGCTTCATACGCGATGATCTTTTCCAGGATGGAGGCGGGGCTCGACCAGGACATTCGCCCAAGCACAAGGAAGCCGCGGTTGAACCAGGAGCTGAAAAGGTGAATGAAATCCCGTTCGACGCCCGCGAGGCTCGTGTTCATACGTGCCAGAAGGTCGCTTCGCATGCGAACCAGAGCCGCCGTGCCGCCTGGCGCCAGATTGAGCCTGCGCAGAAGTTCCTGGCGAGGCGACTCCACGCTCATCGCGAGCCGCTCAAGCGTTTCGGGACTAGGATCGTCCAGATAGGCTTTTGCCGCGCTCTTGACGCCGGCTGCGCCCGGAACGAAGCGGCTTGCCAGGAAGGCGAAGATTGCATCCTTGTCCGCAGGGTCTGCCTCTTCGTAGCGATCCAAGATGCGCTGCGCCAGCGCCACGCCCGAGGCTTCGCCCCGGCCCGATACCAGCGCCTCGCAGAGGCTTTCGAAGCTGTCCTGCCCGCCCGCGCCGATGAGCGAGGGAAGATCGAGGATCTGCCGGCCCCGCTCAGAGATCTTGTTGAGGATTTCCTGGAAGAAAGAAACATCCATTGCCAATTTCCGGCCCTGTCCTTGTGCTGTCACATCTGCTCGCACAATAATAACATCACCCGATGCGCGGATCGATGTTTTGCGATTAAGCCATCTGGAGCACTCACCTCAGTGAATGATACATTCGAGCCGATAACACAGTGTGGATTATCTGCTTGTTGCAGGGCGCGTTCTGAGCCGCTGCTACGGAGGGAGGCCGCTTGAACGTGCGCCCGGAAGAAATGCCGATTGGGGCCAAAAGCTAATTACAAACGCGCTCGCGCGCCGATGCATAAAAAATAGACCGTGCCGCAACTGTGGGCGATAGGGCACCGGCAACACTTGCCTTGGCCGGCGCATTCACATGAAATTCCATCGTCAAAACAATATACTAGCCTGGTATAGCCTTTGGCACGCAGCTTGCTTTCCTGCTCGCGCTGCTCTCACAGTGAGGGGTAACGGCCCTACAGCAGGCGTAGACGCAAGCTGAACGGGCTGAGCGATCTCGCAAAGCGCGAGCCCGGCTATGTTTTGCAGCGTTCCTGGCGAATTAGCGGCGCGGAGGCGACCATGACTGCCGGCGCCACCCACGGCTGGAGTGCACAAGCATGTACCAGAAAACCCTCGACCTTTTCGCCGATCTTGCAGCCAGTAAGGTTCGCGCCATGCGTACCAATCTGGCCGGCTTCTTCATCGCGTCCGCGATGGCAGGCGCCTATGTCGGTATCGGCATCCTCTTGATCTTTTCCATCGGCCAGACCATCGATCCGTCGGTTCGCGCCCTTGCGATGGGAGCATCTTTCGGCGTTGCTCTGACGCTCGTCGTGTTCGCAGGCTCTGAACTCTTCACCGGTCATACGATGTTCATGACGGTGGGCCTGCTCCGCGGTACCGTGGGCATAGGCGGCCTTTCTGCTTCCTGGATCGTCACCTGGATCGGCAATCTCGCCGGTTCGACGCTCTTGGCCTGGCTGTTCTACATGGGGGGCGGCGGGCAAATCCTTAAAGAAGGCGCCGACCTGATCTTCAACGTCAGCGCCTATAAGATGCACTCTTCCCCGGAGGCCCTCGTTGCGCGGGGTATTCTCTGCAATTGGCTCGTCTGCCTTGCCATATGGACAAGCGCGCGAACAACGAGCGATGCAGCCAAATGCGTCCTGATTTTCTGGTGCCTTTTCGCCTTCATCGCCTGCGGGTTCGAGCACAGCGTCGCGAACATGACGATCTTCTCGGTCGCCCTTCTCGGTAACCATCCGGCAAGCGTCACGCTGGACGGCATGTTCTATAACCTCGCTTGGGTCACGCTCGGCAACGCGATTGCCGGGGCTTTCTTCATGGCCGGCGCCTATTGGCGCGTTAGCGGGCGCGAAGAGAAAAGCCCCGCAGCTCCAATAGCCGCAAGGCTTCCAGCGGCGGCAGAATAAGCCAGGGTGAAGGGCGCCAATTATCGCGATGTGAGGCGATCGTGACAGCGGACTTCACCAGCGAGCAAAAGCGCTATCTCGAAGGCTTCGCTTCAGGCCTTGCACTTGCAAAGGCCGCGAAGGCCAATGGCGCAGCTTCGGCAAAGGAGCCGGAACCGAAAGGTCCGGACGCGCCGCATATTGCAGCGCAGAACCGCGTGATCGAGGCAGGTGGAAAGCTCTCCGATCCGGAGAAGTGGAAACGGGAGGAGAATCCCTTCGATGCCTATCGCCGCCTAAAACAGCAAGCCGCGCGCAACGAGTTCCCCAAGCCGCCCGACAATTTCCGCTGGCGTTTTTATGGCCTTTTCTACGTAGCGCCCAATCAGAATGCCTATATGTGCCGGCTTCGCATCCCAAACGGCATTCTCAATCACTGGCAATTCGAGGGGTTGGCCGGAGTGGCGGAGCGCTACGGCGGCGGCTATTGCCATGTCACGACGCGCGCCAACCTCCAAATTCGTGAGGTAGAGGCCAAGGATGCCGTCCAGGTATTGGAAGCAATCCAGGACCTTGGGTTGTGCTCGCGCGGCTCCGGCGCCGATAATATCCGCAATGTCACGGGCACGGCGACGGCTGGGATCGACCCTCAGGAGCTGATCGACACCCGCCCCTTTGCGCGGGAATGGCATTTCCATATCCTGAACGAACGGGCACTCTATGGCCTACCGCGGAAATTCAACGTGGGCTTCGATGGCGCTGGCCTCATTCCCACACTCGAAGATACCAACGATATCGGCTTCCAGGCCGTGCGCGTGCGTGAGGGCTACGGCGTGGAAGCGGGCGTCTGGTTCCGGCTGGCGCTTGGCGGTATCACGGGGCACAAGGATTTCGCCCGCGATACAGGCGTGATCGTGAAGCCCGCAGACGCTACTCGTGCCGCCGATGCCATCGTGCGCGTCTACATCGATCACGGCGATCGGACCAACCGCAACAAAGCCCGGCTGAAATATGTGCTGGATGCTTGGGGCTTCGAGAAGTTTCTTGGAGCGGTCGAGGAGAAGCTGGGCGCGCCGCTCACACGCGTTCCAGGGGAGGCTATCGAGCCGCGGACCGCGTTCGACCGCCTGGCCCATATCGGCGCGCATCCGCAGAAGCAGCCGGGGCTCTCTTGGATCGGCGTGGCATTCCCTGTTGGTAAGATTTCGGTGCCGCAAATGCGCGGGATCGCGAGGCTCGCGCGGGAGATGGGCGACGGCGATATCCGTCTCACCGTTTGGCAAAATTTGCTTATCTCCGGCGTTCCTGACGCCAAAATTGCGGGCGTCGAAGATGCGTTGCAAGAGCTCGGCCTGACTGCGCACGCCACCTCGATCCGGGCCGGCCTCGTGGCTTGCACCGGCAATAGAGGCTGCCGGTTCGCCGCCTCGGACACAAAGAGCCACGCCGAAGCGATCGCGGCCTATCTCGAACCGCGCATCGCGCTCGATAGCCCCGTCAACATTCACGTTACTGGCTGCCCAAACTCGTGCGCTCAGCATTACATCGGCGATATCGGCCTGCTCGGCGCCTCTGTGCCAACATCGGAAGAAGGTGACAACGTCGAGGGCTATCACCTCTATGCCGGCGGCGGCTTCGGCCCCAATGCCATGATCGGGCGCGAAATCCTGCGCGACGTGAAAGCGGAGGATGCGCCCAAAGTCATCGAGCGGCTCTTGCGTTTCTATATGCGCACCCGCTCCAGCGCTTCCGAAACCTTCGTTGCTTTCACCCGCCGCTATGAAACAGCGGCGCTGAAGGCCGCTGCGTTGCAGGATCTCGCTGATGACTGACTGGCCAAAGGCAGGTAAAGGGCACCTCTAGCCATGACCGAAATGACGCCCGTTCTGGCGAAGGTCCCCGCGCTCATACCAGAGACCGCGCCCTTTTCGGATGAGCAGCGCGCCTGGTTGAACGGCTTTTTTTCGGGCTTCGTGGCACTTGAGCGCGCGGCAGCGGATGGCGTCGCCGCGATCCCCTCGCTCGCGCCGGACAACGCGCTTCCAGCGCCGGCCGAAAGCGATGACGCGCCCTGGCACGACCAAACCATCCCGCTTGCCGAGCGGATGGAACTCGCCAAGGAGCGTCCGCTGCAGCGGCGGATGATGGCGGCGATGGCCCAGCAAGATTGCGGCCAATGCGGCTATAATTGCAACGATTACGCGGACGTCATCGCGGGTAAGAAGGAAGCGCGGTTGAACCTATGCGTGCCAGGCGGAAAGGAAACCGCGCGCATGCTAAAGGCGCTCTACTCGGAAATAGACAGCGCGCCGGCTATGTCCGCTTTGGCCTTCACCGCGAAGGACGAACAGCCCCCGGCGATGGCAAAGGCGGTAAAGCCTGGAACGAGCCGGGATTATCCGGCGGAGGCTATTTTCTCCTGGCGCCGCCGTTTAAACAAGGCCGGATCGGAGAAGGATGTCTGGCATGTCGAATTCGATCTGCCGGCTGGCCTCGAATACACGGTGGGGGATTCGTTTGGCCTGTTCCCTGAGAACGATCCAGCCCTAGCACACTCGATTATCGCAACCCTGTGGGCGGACCCCGACAGGCAGCGTGACGGACGCTCGCTGATAAAAATCCTTGGCCAGGAGTTTTCCTTAAGTCCAGCACCTGACTCCCTGTTTCAGCTGCTCTCCTATCTGACCGGCGGCGCAATGCGGCAAAAGGCCAAGGCGCTTGCTGCGGGCGAAGACCCGGATGGAGATGCCGCGACCCTCGACGTGCTCGCTGCCCTGCACAAATTCCAGGGCGTGCGCCCGGGCGTCGAGGCTTTCATGGAAGCGCTCGAGCCGTTGCAACCCCGGCTCTATTCCGTCTCGTCCTCACCGAAGGCAGCGCCCGGCAAGCTCTCCCTAACCGTTGATGCCGTGCGTTACAAGATCAACAAGCGAATGCGGCTTGGCTGCGCTTCCACGTTTCTTGCCGACCGGATTGAGCCGGGCACCGCTCTCAAGGCCTATGTCCAGAAGGCACATAATTTTGGCCTACCCGACGATCCTTCCACTCCTATCATCATGGTGGGGCCCGGCACTGGAATAGCACCCTTTCGCGCTTTTTTGCAGGAGAGGCATGCCATTGGAGCCAAGGGAAAGCACTGGCTGTTCTTCGGACATCAACGCGTTGCTTATGATTTCCTCTATGAGGACGAGCTGAACGCCATGAAGGCGAAGGGCGTGCTTGCTCGCCTATCTCTAGCCTGGTCGCGAGACGCCGGTCAGAAGTTCTATGTGCAAGATCGCATGCGTGAAACCGGCCGGGAGCTGTGGGCCTGGTTGCAAGAGGGCGCACATTTTTACATCTGCGGGGACGCCAAGCGCATGGCGAAAGACGTAGAAAGGACGCTGGCCGATATCGCCTGCGCGGAGGGCGGCCTTAAGCCCGAAGCAGCAGTTGCCTTCATCTCGGATCTTAAAAAGGCAAAGCGGTTTCAAGCCGATGTTTATTGATCGCCTTGCCGTTGGGTTGCGTACGACGGCCTAAATACCACCGTCAGGGCCATGTGAAGGAAGTCTAGGATTTGATGGCGGAAATCAGCAACCTTCAAAGGAAAGGTTGGCTCCCCGGGCCGGAGCCCCGCAACGTTGCTAGTAGCTTGTTCAGGCACCATAAACTGCGCACCGGAGACTGTAGAATACCGCCAAAAATACCGGCACGCGGCGGCGTGACGGTGGTTCAGGTTCCCCACAGCTTTTTGTGATTAGCACAATTCCGTGCTTGAGGCAGCAGCCTTTACGCGATGTCAGCTATAATTCGCCGCAGATCTTTGAGAAGCAGAAAGAGGTGCAACGGATCTGTTGGCGAGGGGACGAAATCAAAATGGCGGTAGAAAGCAACCGCGCTGTCGTCCTTGGCGTGAACGGCGAAGGCCCGAATTCCCGCTATATCGGCCGCCTGAAGGGTTCGCCGCATGGCGTCCTTGAGAAGCCCTGCCCCCAGTCCCTGCTCTTGCCAGTTCTTATGCACCGCGAGGCGCGCGAGAAGCATGATGGGGATCGGATGGCGGGCGAGACCTTTCGCCAGTCTTTCAGGCGTATCGTCATAGGCGACCTCGCCCACAACGAGTGTGTAGAACCCTACGACGCGGTTGTCGGCGAGGCCGAGATAGGTCTGCGCAGTGCTTGCCCTTTGGTTGGCGAGCGCAAAGCGTATGAGATAGCGGTTAAGAGCCTCCTGCCCGCAGTCGAAGCCCTCGACCGTATGGTGAGGCGCGATCTTCTCGATGCTGAAGCTGCTCACTTAGGCCCTTTTTCAAAAGGGCTTTTCTCCTCGAACAGGCGACGAACGCGCGGCAGATCGCGTGCGGGGGCGTCCAGGGCCTCGAAAAAGGCTGTCCAACGTTCGGCATCAAGACCAAAACGCTGTCTTTCGGCGAGTGTCTCTTCAGCGCGGGCAAGGGCGCTCTCAAGCACGAAGTCGCTTACCTTGCGCCGCTCGGCCGTTGCCGCAGCTTGCAAGGTGCGCTTTGCCTTCGGGGTCAGCCGGAGGTCAAGTTTCTCGGTACGGTTCGTGCGAATGGCCATGAAGCATCTCCTCAATTATCAACATACACGCTTTGTCAGACAAAGTCATGACAAATCTTATGGGGGAGTTTGTCCCTAGCCGGCTGGCCTAAAGTGGCCAAACCGAGGATGGCGTCGGAGCAGGCTCTGAAACGGCCAGGCCAGAAAGCCACAAAACAGGACAGCAGGAAAATCAGCTAGAAAGAAGCGAGGCGATGCCCCCGATGTCTTGCTGCTCTTTGAGTAAGTTCTGAGAAACTGGAGGAGCCCCTGCCCTACGGGGTGAAGGCTGCGAAGTTCCTTGGGAAAGGCGGCGAGGTCCCTGCCCTCGAGTTTGAGATTGAGATAACGCATGGCAAGTGACATATGCCGGGGTTGGGACAAGTATGCCCTTGACCGCATATACCGCGAGTGGGTTGCGTCAAGGGAAATATGTAATCATAATATCATGCGTTCGAAACATCATGACTTTGCGCAATCATAAACTCAAGAGATGATAATATCGAAATATCACGGCCTCTCAGTCGGATGAGTTGTGGTTTATGATGATCTTGTGCCGTGACGCCATGATATTAACATTATAGTTTCTTGACGTGATGCGATCATAATATCTCGACGTCTTAACGTTAAGCAATTATGCACCTAAGACGCGACGATGTCTCAATATCATAGCATTTTAGGCGCAAAGTTCTGTAGATCTATGATGTTGGAGTGTTACAATAGCGTGATGTTAATATCGTAATGGCTTAACATGACGCGCCTACGCTCTCATGATGTTTCGATGTTAAACGGCCATAATATCTCAAGTGTGTAACATCTTGGTGGTATGGTTTTATAGAATTATGATGTTTTGGCGTCATAAGGTTGTGCGGTTGCCATTTTAGTATTGTGAGGTAGTGATGTTAACATTATAGTTGCTTGACGTAACGCATTTATAATCTCTTAACCTCTCGACGTTAAGCAATTGTGCACTCGTGACTTTGTGATGTTACTTTAAGGGATTGCCGACGATGAAACCGAACCGTGACGCCGCTGCTTTGGCTGCTTCCCTGACAAGCGCTGCCGCTGCCCCCTTACAGTCACCCCCAAAACCCCAAGAGTTGGCTCCGGTCCTTGTTGAGGCGCAGAAGCCGATGTCAGCGCCGAAGGAGGCGCCGCGTCAGCCGAAACAACAAGCCAAAGTAAAAGTCATGGCGGACACGGTAGGGATAACGCTGCGACCTTCGCGCGAGCTTCTGAACGATTACACCGTCGAGGCAGGCGACCGCACGAAGAGAGAGGGCAGGGTTATCTCAGCGCAGGAAATCATGCTTGAGGTTCTGCACCGCGGTCGGCCGAAGGTGAAATCATGAAATTGCTCGCGGTCCTCGGCGGCAAGGGCGGAACGACAAAAACGGCGACCGCGCATTTGATTTGTCTCGGTGCCTATCTGTCGGGGATTCCGGCGGCCTATGCCCTGACGGACCCGTTACGTAAAGTGCGCGGGGAGGGCCGACCTTATGCGGTTCTCGATGGGCGGCTCCCTGAGCAGCTCGCATTGATCCTTAATTCCAGCCAGAACAATTTGAATGGCTGGTTGGTGATTGATGGCGGCGGCAACAG
>CAWCTL010000011.1:0-7795 GCA_963798575.1 uncultured Alphaproteobacteria bacterium
TGGCCCGGCGCGTCACTTAGTGCAATGCAGCGGAATGTCCGGAGTTGAGGTGTGCGTTCAACCGGTCAGTGCAACACCGCTTGTAGTCTATCGGCTGGCGTTTGGAAGCCCAAGATCTTTCGCGGACGTTGATTGAGCCGCAGAGCAATCGCGTTCAGATAACTCTGAGAGATGCGCGAGAAGTCGGTTCCTCTCGGGAAGTACTGACGCAGCAGGCCGTTGGTGTTCTCGTTTGAGCCGCGCTGCCAGGGACTGCGCGGATCACAGAAGTAGACCTGGAGGTTGGTGGCAACCGTGAAGCGCTTGTGGGCATGCATCTCTTTGCCTTGATCCCAGGTCAGGGAGCGTCGCAACTCATCAGGCAGCTTGCCGATGTGCTTGGCAAGCGCAGCGACAACAGTCGTCGTGTCCTTGCGGGGGATCTTGACGAGCATCGTGAAGCGGGTATTGCGCTCGACGAGGGTGGCAATGTGCGTGTCGTTCGCTCCGGTAAGAAGGTCTCCTTCCCAATGCCCCGGCACGGCGCGATCCTCAATCTCGGCGGGCCGCTCGCGGATGGAGACCATATCGAGGATATGCCCCTGTCCACTCTTCGCGTTGTGGCTCTTGGGGCGACGCATCCGCCGCGCAGTACGCAACTGCGCCGTCAGCTCCTTCTTCAGCACGCCGCGGGTCTGGATGAAAAGGCTGCGATAGATCGCTTCGTGAGATATCTGCATGTCTTGGTGGGTTGAGAACTCCTGCTTCAGCCAGCCGGAGATTTGCTGCGGCGACCATTGCAGCGCGAGCTTTTGCGCCACGCGCCATCGTAGCTCCCTGTAAAGCGCCAAACGACAAGGCTTGGGGCGCAACACCCGCTCCCAGGCACGCCGATCAGCCCGGTTTGCACGATAGGCCGGACTGCCGCCGTTGCGCCTGATCTCCCGGCTTACCGTCGATGGCGCCCGGCCGAGGCCTTGGGCGATCTGCCGGATCGACCGACCCACCGCAATGCCACGGGAAATCTCTTCACGTTCCTCAAGCCTTAGTGCCGCTAAGGCTCTCCGGCGCGGCGTCGGCACGATCCCTCCATGGAATACCACGATCCGCTCAACGCCGGTCTTGTTCTTCCTTTCCAGCGCCCGCGAGATGGCCGCAGCACTTTGCCCGTTCTTCCATCGCTCCCACAGCTCGGCCTTCTGCGCTTCCGTGAACCAAATCCGCGACGTCACCATGGCACACCTCCTCACCTCGTAAGATTAGAAGGTGTTGCGCTGATCGATTGAATCCGCCAGGTCAAAGCGGACTCATCATCGACCGCCTCAATCCGGCGCTAATGACCCACAGCGGTCATTGGGAGCAAAATTTGCTGTGACGCACAACCTGGTTCGCGTCACGGGCAGTTGTTATCAGCCTTCGGAGGAATTCGGGTAGTGTCTCAGGTTGAATTTCGCAGTAGCCGTTGTGCGGACGGACTTTGCTTGATCGCGTCTGGCAACCACGTCACAGACCGCGCTGCCGCCGCAAGCGCGGCCTCCGGCGACGCATAAGTGGAACCCGAATAATACTGGACCGGCGTCCACTCACCTCTGTCTTCTACGTCGCGTCGGAACTCCTCAAAACCGTAACTTCCGTCAGGACGCGAGAATAGGTCGACGCATCGGTCGTGTTCAAAATTCTCAACGCTGACGAAAACGAGCCACGATTTATCGATCCGCTTTGACATTGACCTATTCCCGCGCGCAATTCGTCGGCAATTGGGGGCAGAGCGGACTTCTCATCGGCGACCGCGATCGCGCCCAGTCATCTTCATCGTCTAGCACCGCGCATCCGCTTGCTTTCGCGCTACTGGGGCGTTCTATAGCTCCTTGCCGATCAGGCGATCGACGGAGTAGGGCCCGCCGCCCCGTATCGCGATGGCGAACATCACGATGCCGAGCAGTAGTATGTATTCGTATCCGCCGTTGCTGACAGAAAATCCGGCCTTGAGATGCACGGCCAAAAGGCCGATCAGCAGCTCAATCGCAAGCGCCGCCGCGAAGAACCGCGTGAACAGCCCGACGATGATGCAGATGGCACCGACGGTTTCCAGAAACATGGCGGCAACCGCAAACGCCGCGGCGGGCTCGAGTCCCGATTTGGCCATCAAACCGCTGACGCCGGCGAGCCCGAATGTGCCAACCTTAAGCCAGCCGTGCATCAGCAAGATATAGCCGATGATTACGCGCATGGCGGTGTAGGCGATGTCGCGCCAGGATGCGTAGAACCCGGCGAGCCCCGGAAAAAGCAATTTCGTTTCGGCCGTTGTCATGATGTTCCTCCCGATGCCCTCATCTGCCATTTACGGCAGACAAATGATCATAACCACGCCTGCGGGGCGATGAAATCCTCTTGTCGTCCCTTGTTGCCGAATCAGGCGTCATTTTACGCCGGCCCATCATGCATTTTTGCTGCGCTGCCAGACGGTAGCGATTGGCCCCTCGCGTCACTTAGTGCGACGCAGCGACATGTCCGGTGCTGGGTGTAAACCGGAAGTCCTCCCCGCACGTTTGAAATGACGTGAATGACCCATAACGTCACTTCGCCACCTTCAATGACGCATTGCGAAAAGATTGAGTCGATCACCTCGTCGGCGATGGCGAGAAGGCAAGCAGGAAGATTAGGCCCGCTAGGACGCGCCCTTCAATCTGGTAGGATAAGCTCTGGGTGCCGCCGATCCAGAAGCGCTGGCAATGAGAACTCCGCTTGGTGGCCGCGATGCAGCAGATTGCCGACTGGCTCGAAAAGCTCGGTCTCGGGCAGTACGCCCAGCGCTTTGCCGAGAATGACATTGACGTTTCCGTACTCCCACATCTGACCGATCAAGATTTGAAGGACATGGGCGTTCCGCTCGGACCCCGACGGAAGATACTTGCCGCTATCAGCAAGAACGCAGATGAGTCCGTATGGCCCATGGCGACGCGCCGCATCAGGATGGCTGAGCGTCGCTTTCGGCGCAAAGCGGAAATGGCGCTATCATCACTCCCATACGCCGCTTTCCGCCGCCTTGGATCTTCGAGGAGCACGACGATGCGTGCTTCATCGTGAGGGACGCCACCGGGCAGGCGCTCGCCTATTTCTATTTCGAGGACGAGCCCGGCCGGCGATCAGCGGCCAAGCTGCTCACCTGGGACGAGGCGCGGCGGCTGGCGGTCAACTTCGCTAAACTGCCAAGCCTGTTTCGCCGAACGTAGTACGCTCAGCTAACTGAGAACGATGCCAAGCGAGCCTAGACCGGAGCAACTTGAATTTCCGTTCTAGCAAGAATGCGATTCATAGCGGCCGCGGACCTATAAAAACATAATAATCGCCGGTTCTTTTGTTCTGAATTACTTTGGGCCTCATGCCCGTAACCGTGAAGATTTCAAGAATCTTTTTTGCCGCTGGCGATGGATTATTTAGATCAGCAATTGCGACCATAACTCCCGTTTGATCTGGGCCTCCGCTGGGAGCGTCACCCGCTTCTACCGGAACCCCCGCTCGATCAAAAAGCTGTAGCAAGCCAGTGCGATAATTATAGGCCTCATTGTGAGCCGCAGCCCTATGAATGGGCACTGTGCCTAAGATGTCTTTTGCCTGCACCAGCTCGTTAACAAGCGCTCTCTGTCTTTCGCGAGTTAAGGGCGGGTATTCATTGGGGTCATCCGCCGTGACAGGCCCGGAAGGCGTGGGAGGCGCCAGCACAGGTGCCCCAGGCTGCGCCGCTTGAGGCTGCAACGCTCGGAGCGCGGCATTACGCTCTTGCCTAGCCGCGTCTCTCTCCTTTTGAGTTGCTTCTAGCTGCGATTGGAGGGCTGACGCGACCGCGCTAGACCCAGGATTGCGGGGCAAATTGTCAAAAAAATATGCGTAGGCGGTGATGCCTACCCAGATCACGAGAAGCGCGGCAAGTGAAACAGGGTAATATCTCCTGCTCTTGAAATCTAGCCAATCTTTTCTCTCCAAGACAATGAGAACAAGCGCCGCAATCACCGACGACGCAATCCATACGCTAACTGGAGCATGGTCGATGAATCTAAGTGATCCCCACTTCAGCATGGCTACAGCCTGAGGTGGTCCCGGTTATCTGAACAGATTTTTCGCCTCGATAAGTGGAGTCTCTGCCAGGGTTAGGCTGCCAGGCGGAGGGGCAGCGGTGGGAAGTAGGCTTGATCTGGTGTCATGCCGTCAAGGCTCGAATGTGGTCTCCGGCTGTTGTAGAAGTCCAGGTAATGGCTGAGAGAGGTGCGGGCGTCGCTGACGCTGTCGTAGGCTCGCAGATATACCTCCTCATATTTGACGCTGCGCCACAGCCGCTCGACGAACACGTTGTCTCGCCAGGCACCTTTGCCGTCCATGCTGATTGTAATGCCGTTGCTGGCGAGCACGCCGGTGAAGGCCGCGCCCGTGAACTGCGAGCCCTGGTCGGTATTGAAGACGTCCGGCTTGCCGTAACGAGCCAACGCATCCTCCAGTGTTTCCACGCAGAACATTGCCTCCATCGTGATCGACAGCCGCCACGACAGCACGCGGCGGCTGAACCAGTCGAGCGCCACGGCCAGATAGACGAAGCCGCGCGCCATCGGGATGTAGGTGATGTCCATCGCCCACACTTGGTTCGGTCGCGTGATTGCCATCCCACGCAGCAGATACGGGTAGATTTTGTGACCGGGCTCGGGCTTGGTCGTGCGCGGACGGCGAATAAAGCGCCTCAATCCCCATCCGCCGCATCAACGTCTTCACATGACGGCGTCCGATCTTGCACCCCTCGGCCACCAGCAGGCCGCGCAACATCCGCGAGCCGGCGAAGGGAAACTCCAAATGCAGCCGGTCGAGACGCCGCATGATCGCGAGGTCAGCCTCCGGCACCGGCCGCGGCAGGTAGTAGACGCTGCCGCGGCTGATGCGCAGAACCTTGGCCTGCTTGGCGATCGGCAGATCGTGCGCGCGGTCGATCATCGCTTTGCGCTCAGCAATCCCGCCTTGTTGAGCGCGCCCTCTAAAAAATCGTTCTCCAGCGTCAACTCGCCGATCTTGGCGTGCAGCGTCTTTACGTCGACCGCCGGCTGCGCCGTCTGCCCACCCCCAGCGCCGAACACATCGGCAGCCCCGCTCTCAAGTTGCGCCTTCCACGCTGTAATCTGATTGGGGTGAACATCGAACTGCTCGGCGAGTTGCGCCAATGTCCGATCGCCCTTGATGGCGGCAAGCGCCACTCTCGCTTTGAAGGCCGGTGTATGGTTCCGGCGCGGTCGTCTGTGCATGGTCTCTCCTGATTCGCAGGCAACAGCGTGCCTGCCGTCAGGCAGAAACTCCACCTATCGTCCTGTGCAAATTTCCGAGACCAGCTCTGCCCACACACGAACAGCTGTGAGAACAAGCGGGGTGATCGTGGGCGTTTTGTTAGCTACAGTAGTGCCGCAGCATCGGTATCGCTTGCTCGACGCAGTATCGACCTTCGGCGATGGCCTCTGCGGCACGGTTGTACTCCATCAAACCGATGTCACGCAGTCGTGGAGCCAGCAGCACATGCGGCGGTTCGCCCGCGAGACGAGCCCGCGTGACATAGTCCTGCATGATGTTGATCGAGTTTGCCAAGACCTCGAAGTAGCCGGGGGTTGAGCGCCGTTGTGGCAGAAGCCGCTGGACGATCTGAGTGGCTTGCTCGCCCAGCACAGGGGGCAGTTGCTTGAGCACTCCAACGAGGAACTCGTTTGAAACTTGAGGGCGCAATGTGGTGTCTGAGGGAAGCTCACTTGCAAATCGGCGACCCAACAGATCGCCATTGAGATTGACCGCGATGATCACTTCGGCCCCAAGCGCCCGGCAGACTGATACAGGAACCGGATTGGATAATCCGCCGTCGACAAGCCATTTTTTATCGATCTTCGCGGGACTCAAAATTCCGGGTAGCGCGATCGAGGCGCGCACCGCCTCATGAATCGGCCCGCGCTCGAGCCAGACTTCCCGGCCGGTCGCCAAATCTGTCGCAATTGCCGCGTATCGCTTGGTGTAGCTCTCGATTGGCCCGTCGACGCCCAGCCCTCTTAGCCATCTGACCACCTCATTGCCGTCGATTACGCCGCCGCCCGACAGGCGGATGTCCATCAATGCGACGATCTCGCGCCACGTGGCCTTCTCCGCCCATCGGCGCAGATCCGCAAGGCGTCCGGCTACATAGGCCGCGCCAACTAGCGACCCTATTGAAGTCCCGCACACGATATCAGCCTCGATGCCGGCCTCGGCCAACGCGTCGATAATTCCGATGTGCGACCATCCGCGAGCAGAGCCACTTCCGAGAGCGAGTCCGATGCGGGTGGGTGCCACGAGGCCTAGATTCCTAGTGCTGAGACTGCATAGCAGAACGCTCCGCCGACGCTAGTCGCGCGCGAGCTTGGCAAGACGAGCCGCTTTCATGACATTCACTATGGTAGCGGACCGCTCATCGCGCCGACAAGCCAAAGCGATGGCGGAGCGCAGTACATCGCCCTCAAAATCGATGTAATTGACACCAGCAAAACGAAACTGGCTAAAGGATCGCGGTATGATCGATACACCAAAGCCCGCGGCCACCATCGGGATGACGGCCAAGGCCTGCGGTACCTGGCGACCGAGCTTGGGTCGAAAGCCCGCACGTGAGCAGGCGGTGAGTATCGAATCAAACATGGCAGGACTAAACTCCCGACCACAGAGGATAAACGTCTCTTTGGCAAGGCGCACTAGCGGCATCGTCGCGGAATTGGCCAATGCATGGGCCTGCGGCAACACGATCACGCAATCTTCGTCGACCAAAGGTTCAAGTGCGAGACCTGCGCTGTCATCGAGAGGGAGTGGACAAAGACACACATCAACCCGTCCAGTACGCAGCCAAGCGATCAGTAGGGGAATGTTGGTTACCTCCAGTTCGTGAGCAATTGTGAGCTGCGGATAAAGCGCGTGGCACTTCGGAAGGACTTTCAGGATGATCGGATGGCAATAATAACCGCTGGTAGCGACAATGACCCGCCCTGTTTCACCGCGAGCGCGGCGGCGCACTCCAACGGCGGCGTCCTCGACCTGTTTGAGGATAATGCGGGCCCGTTCAAGTAAGAGCTTTCCTGCGTCAGTGAGCTCGACTCCTCGGGCAAGCCGACGAAACAGCGGCGTTCCCAGCTCTTTTTCCAACTGTTTAATCTGCAAACTCAACGGGGGTTGGTTGATACCAAGCCTTTTGGCTGCGCGAGTGAAATTCAGCTCCTCGGCGACCGCAACAAAGTAGCGGAGATGGCGCAGTTCCATCGGCCGTCTCCCTTAGGGAGGAGGTCAGAAGCCGCCCAATATCGCGCAAAATTGCAATTTGGCACGGCCTAACTTCGGCGTGCGCAACCATATCGGACATATATTGAAAACGCCACATGGAAGTATTGGACAATCGCTGCTTCGTTCTCCATCTCCGCTGCCAGAGGCTCGGGATGTCGAAACAAGGCAGCCATGAACGAATCCACAATAAAGGAATTGCAGGCAGAAAATCGGCACCTTCAGTGCCTAGTGACCTCATTGAGTATTACCTTGTTGCGAAACGTCGCCGTTGAATCAAGGAAGGACCGAGCCGCCGATACCGCCGATGCCGAGCGTTTGGTACATGAAGCAGAGGAATGCTTTCGCTGCGCGAGAATCCCGGGTTTGAAGAGCGAGATTGCGGAAGGCCTGGAAGTGGCAGGCCGTGAACTGATGGCCAAGGCTGTTGAAATCGAGACAGCACTTCAGCGCGGGAAAAGGCAACAATAGGTCGGTAATGCAAGCGCGCAACGAATCCCTC
>CAWCTL010000012.1:0-24480 GCA_963798575.1 uncultured Alphaproteobacteria bacterium
CCGCTTCGCCGTCGCGCACTGCGTCTTGAGCCCGGTCGCTGGCGGCGCCGGGATGTTGACGTTGTTCATAAATGTGGTGAGCGGTGCGAAGGCGCTGCGGCTGCCGGCGTTGTATTCCAGGCCTCAGCCGGGTCTTGCGCTTTGAGATGCCGGGCGATCCATTTGCCTTGCACGCCGGCCTGTTCGGCGAGGTGCTGGTGATCGAGCAGATTGCGCTCGTCCTGCTGGTGCTTGTCCGGTTGGGGGCCGTGTGCTTGTTCGAGCTTTATCCGATCGGCATCTTGCATGTGGGCGAGCGCGGCACGTTCATCGATCTCGGATTGAGTGGTGGAAAGACTGGCTTCGCGGCGTATTTCGGGAAAGTACTCGAGCATCGTTATAAGCTGGTCTTTCGACAGCATGGCTGTCGCAGGTTCCGCGGAGGGTACGGGAGGCTGTGCCCCGGCGGGCTGAACGCCCGCTTGTTTCGATTGCGCGGCAACTTGCTCATGCGTGCGTTGCAGCTCGCTATAATCGCGTGGCGGGCCGCTGGGCAGCTTGCCTTCGAGCGGATTGCCGGGTGCCGGTTGGGGTGCCGGAATTTGTTCGGCGCCAGCTCGTTCAGGGGTAGCGGGTTCCTGAACCGGCGGCACGGCTTGGATTGCATGCTTATCGGCGGCGGGCTGATCGCGCCAATAGTGATATTGATACTACTGCCGATTGTGTTCCTTGAGTTCGATGCTGAGCTGGCCGGGAGTGAGGTTTTTCAGTAAACTGCTGGCAAGCTTGTGCTGATACTGGCGGCTGACTTTGCCGTTTAGGTCGAAGTTGTTATCGACTTGATTTCGGTACAGCGCGTGCTGTTCGGCGGTAAGGCGCGCGAGCTTGTTGGCAAGTTCGTCGTCGTCGTGAGCATCATCCGGAGAATTGTCTTCGTCCCCCCGCCATCGGCACTGTCCTATGCACTGCGTCCTTGCGACCAGATTAGCAGAGGATGAGAGGTTTCGCCTAGTTAGGACTTATTTTTTTGCGTATTTGACCGTGGGAAGGTTTTGAAAATAGAAGGCCTGCGAGGCCATATCGACCACGCGATCGATCTCCGAGATACCTTCCTGGGCTTGGGGATGGGAATGCAGATACGCATCGAAGACAAGCGTTTCTACTTTGTCGAAATCTTTGAGGCGGGCTTCTAGGCCTTGCACTTTGATTTCGAGCTCGCCGAGGCGCGGGCCTTCGGAACGGAGGTGGGCAACGTATCTGCCTTCAAGGGATTCAAGCTGTTGTTCAAGGGTAGCAATGCGCTGTTCAAGCTCGCGATTATCCATGGTGCAATCTCCTGTTGTTTCAATTCGGCAAGTATACAGTGTACGGATGAATATTGTCACCGGAATCCAGGTGCGGTGACTGTAGTATCTCTCTCGGCCTTTGCCGCTCACTCCTCCTCTTTCAGCCCTCTTCCTCTCGACCCTTGACGGCGGGGAGCGGAACGAGGCCTGGAGCTTTCCTCTCCCGGCGCCGGTTTTTGAATGCCATCTTATTGTCTTGACATTGTCATCACAAATGAGTTACTTTATATAGGAAAGGATGTTGCCATGGCCGTCTCTCAGTCGCGTTCGGAAAAGCTGGATTTGCGGGTCGCGCCCGAAGCGAAGCGCATGCTCCAAGAAGCGGCGCGCGAGCGGCACACATCGCTAAGCCAATTTGTCCTCGATAGCGCTATCGCAGCGGCGACTGACGTGCTCGCCGAGCGCACCCGTATCGGTCTGAACAACGAAGACTGGACCGCATTCATGGCGGCGCTTGATGCCGCGCCAAGAAAGCATCCACGCATGGAGCGTTTGCTGAGCGAACCCAGCATCCTCGACGACTGAGCGCGCATGCAGCAGAAGCTATCCATCGCGAAGCTTGACTTCGCTCATGACAGCATGGGCTTTGATTGCGGCAACGATGCGCTGAACCGTTTCATCAAGCTGTACGCGCTGCAGGGGCAGCGGGCCAATATTTCACAAACCTATGTGGCCTTGACGCCGGAGAAAAAAATCGCCGGCTATCATACGCTGGTCGTCGGCAGCGTCGTTCACAATGACGCGCCGGAGCGTTTGAAGAAGGGGATTCCACGGCACCCCATTCCCGTCGTCATTTTGGCGCGTCTCGCCGTGGATAATTCGGAGCAAGGGCGCGGGCTTGGCGCGGCGCTCGTGACCGACGCCATGCGCCGGATTTTGCAGGCTGCCGATATCGCCGGCGTTCGCGCCATGCTGGTCCACGCCAAGGACGACAGCGCCCTGGCCTTCTACGCGCATCTCGGCTTTGAGCCCTTTGCAGGCAACCCTCTCACCCTTTACCGGCTTCTGAAAGATATTCAGCTGATGGCGGGGAAGGTTTAACCGCGTCAAAAGCGCATCTGCGTTTGAAGCTTGAAATTATAAGGTGAGCTTGGGCGCTTGTCCGGCTTTGAGGAGTTGTGCGACAGGGCGTTTTGAGCGATTGCGGATTTGCAATTTGTCGAGAGGAAAACGGCGCGCAATTTTCGCAGCGGATAAATTTTGGTACGCGCAATGCGCCGTGCGGCGGGCCATGGCGGCCCGGCTCATGAAGGCGACGGCGGCATTTCCCTCGCGATCGATGTTTGCAATTTGCCCGATGAAAGGCCTGCCGCCGGTCCCGGAACGGCGGGTGACGACATCGAGCGCTTTCGCCTTGCGGCCGCCCGGATAGCGGGGATTGGCGGCGTCCACCGGAAAGCGCAGTCTGTCATTCTCAATCCGGCGCGTGATCGCCGCGACGGCTTGCATCCGCTCGCGTCTCGCCCGCACCTCACCAATTGTGGCAGCGGCTTGCGGCGAGCCCGGAAGCCGGTTGCCTTCGAGAAGGGACAGCGCTTGCCTGTCGCTGAAGCCGGCCAGTCTTGAAAGCATGGTGCTCCGGGCAAGGACGGACGGAGCTTTTTGAAAGGCGCGGATTGCGTCTTCGGCCCGAAGCATTTGGCGGCGTTCCTTCAAGGGGCCGGCGACGAGCCCTTCCAGTTGGCTATAAGGGTCGAAATCTCGCTTGCCGCCGGAAAGGGCATGAAGCGTGACCTGCATCTCGTGAGAGATTTCAAAATCGGCGTCTGCATGTTCGGCGCGTTCGGGCGCGCGAAGCTCGCCGACGGCAACGGTCGTGTGGAAATGCCGCCCAAGGGATAAGGCTTCGATGGCCTCCCAATCGCTTTCGCAAAAGACGATGGTGGCGGCATTTCGCGCGTAATCGACGCGGGCGATTTGAACCTGCGCTGTGACCGCAGGGCCGTCTTCGAAGGTGAAAGTGATTTCGGCCGTGTCGAGAAAGAGCGGCGTTTTGCCGTTGGCATAAAGTGTTGCGCGGAGAGGTGCAGAAGTCATGGAATAATCTTTGGCAATAAGGTTAGGTCTCCTTTGCCCGGCGGGGTCTCGGGACAGGTTTGGTCCTCGCGCATATCGTTTCGGGCTTCGGTGTTGCGCCAATGGGCGGGTTCGCCGTGACTGGCCAAAATATCGCGCAGCATGTCCTCGACGATTTGGCTGGTGGCCACGTTTTTCATCATCGCCAGCAGGCCATAAATTCCTGACTCGATCATCGCGATATCGAGCGCATGCAACTCGAGCAGATCACGGTTCGCATCGCCGTATCGACGGCATCGGCCAAGGCATGGAGTTTTTGCCTCCAGGCGATAATCGACTTTCTTTGCGAGTGCGTGTGTTTCATGACATTTGAGCTCGATCGCCGGAGGCGCGCTAGGGATCAAAGCCCGAAGGGCCGGGACCCGCGCACTTCCGCGGGGCCCGGTTCACGCGAGCCCGCCCCTCCCCTTGAGAGGGAGGGGAGCGCCCATCATCGGCCTTCGACTCTGTGCTCCGGCCTGGATTGAGACCATTAGAATTCTAGCCCGCGCCTCCTGGCCTAGCTTGCAAGATCGTGCTATTCGGAGGCGTAAAGGCGCGGCGCTCGGCGGCAAAATACACGTCGGTCTTGCGCCCATCGGCCAGGACGACGGTGGCCGCCGATTTAAAGCCTCTTTGTTCGGAAGGCGTGCTGTCGTCGTAAGACCAGTCTCTGACGCCGATTAAGTGAGGCTGGCCGGGGGTGGGGATGCCGTTTTCGGCAAAAGCCGGAGCGATTTCCCCAGTTTCGCGAAGGAAGATGAGGTTACGGCCCGCCGCTTTCAGGGCTTCGAATATCGCGCGAGGGTTTGGATTTTCCAATTTAAAGCTGTTCACCCCGCTTCGGGTCCGATCGGGAAGTACGGCGGAGTGGGTGAAGGTTCTTGTCGAGCCCGTCCTTTCTTGCAGGTTTTCCAGACCTTGTCCGGTAATGCGCGTGAGTGCCACCAGTTGCGTGATGTCTCGCGTGGCGTTGCCAAGCTCGATCAGGACAGATTTCGACGTAGCGGGAGTGTTGTTTTCCATAAGGCCTCCAGTTTGTTGTTATTGTTGTTGAGGTCTTGGTCGTGGAATGAGATTGGCAGTATCGCTCTAAAATCTGTATACGAATTTAATCGCGGGTGTTTCGAGTTTGCTCTTTTTTGTTTGTAAGTAGCCGCTGATATCCGTGAGGGTCAGGCCGCATTATGAGCGGACACTCTGTTTCACTTCAGTGCTACCAGCGCTCCGGTGAAGGGCCAGGCACAACATCAACTCTTTCGAAGCCCCGGATACCGAAGCAGCGGCTGAGCGCTGCGAGGCCGTTCGGGCTTCTGCTTTCTGTTCTGAAAATACACTTGCCAGCGGTCGACGATAGCCCGGATAGCCAGCTTTTTTTCTGCTTGAATCGCGCGGATGGCCACGGCCAGCGCCGCCGGTGACAAGCTTTGCCGCGCTGCCGCGATGCGTGCCGCGTAATAGCCCTTTACCCCTGCAATTTCGCTCGCAAGGCTTGAAGATGGCGCTACCTCGTCCCGTCCTTCGGCATCGGATTCTGCTGATGAGGCAGGTCCTCCCACCTCACTTCGTAGCGATCGCAAGCGGTCATAGTGGTGAGCACCGGCTCCCGGTCGAGAAGACAAAGAATGACCTTGGCTCCATTCTCTCCCTGCCGGGTCCAGCCGGCCTGGCATTGCATACAACGGGTCGTCGCGAAATCCGTGGGATCGGCTTGCCAGGCGAGGGGATGGATTTTTTGCATGAGCGCTTCTCCAGGTGGTTGGTCTGAAGGGGCTCCTCCCCTTATGTTTCTTGCCGCTTTCAAGGACCCATCGATTGAGGTCCTTGAGCGGATTGCGGCATAGGACGAGATAGTCGCCAGCGAGCGCATAAGTGGTCAATGGGAGACGCCGTCTTGCGTGCGAGAATCTAATCAGATTTTTACGGCGGGATCGCGGGTTCGGACGGATCGCCCGGGCGGTGTGATGACGGGCTGCCTGCGGAAAGAAACGGGGTTGGAAGGGAACGTGCGATCCGGTTGCGGGCGTGCCTATGCACGGGCCGGAAGGAGACGGCGGCGTATGGCCCAGGGGCGGCAAGACGTGCGGCGTGGATGGCCGGTGCAGCGCGTCTTCTATCGGCCCCGTCCACCTCCGTTGAGTCCGCCCTTGCCGTTATCCTGTTGCCGGGAATTGATGCCCGCAAAAGAGGAGCGGTCACCCTCGCCCGGACGCCGCTCTACGGCCGGTGAGCGATTGCCTCGCGCGGCATGGATGCCGGGGGCGATGATTTCGCGTGGCGAGGCTTTGCCGGTAGCGCCGTCATGTGCGGCCGGGCGGCCGCCCGCAAGCAATCCTTGCGCCGGCCGATCGTGGCTCTTATCCGCGGCAACGCCTGCGCGCTCGAAATTCTTGGTGCGGTCTTCGAGAAGCTTTTGACGGATAGCGTCGTACTTTGCCTGTTCCGCCTTCACGGTCTCGAAATGCGCCCGCGCCGCCTCGCGCGGATTGGAGGAAGCGGCGGCGTCTCCGTCCGGACTTGCCGCCCGCCCCGTCCGTGCATGGAGCTTGATCGTGTCGAGCGCGGCCCTTTGCTGGGCGGCCATGCCCTGTTTGGCGGTAAGGCGCGCGTCGATGCGGTTGGCCTGGCGGCCGAGGCCCAAGGCGCGCCACTTTTCATGCACGCCGAGACGCTCGGCGATCTGCTGGCGCGTCAGCGCGGAAGTTTCCTGACGGTGCGCCGAGCGCAGATCGAGCCGCTCTTTTTCCTGTGGCGCATACATGGCCGTCCAGACCGCATTTTTCTCCGGACGGCATAGGTTGATCTGCCGCGTGGCTTCTTTTTCGTAGCTTTTCTTTTGTTCGAGTTTCAGCGCGGCGGCGGCCTTTTCGCGCTCGTCGAGGTTCTTGATGGCGCGAACGTCTTTCCATTTCCCGGCATACTGTTCCTTGACGTTTTGATAGGCGGTTTTGCGCGCGGCAGCGTAAAGCTTCCTCGCCCATTTTTGATGCTCGAGCTTCGCCGAGTCCTGGGATTGCCGTAGCACGTCGCGATCGTGTTGCTGTTGCTTGTACATGCCGCGGCGCGCCCGTCCTTGCGCTTCGCGCAGCACGCGCTTCTCCTGGTCCTCGCGCGCGGCGGTGTTCGGTTGAGGGCTTTGCGCGCCGTGCCGGATCACGCCAGCGGCCTTCTCTTGTTCCTTATGCTTATTGGCCTCGATGATGTGGCTGTTATGCGCGGCGCGGCTATCCTGATCGAGCATCGTATAGGGTATGCTGCGCTCGCCGCGGAGATAGTCCTGGCTATCGAACCGATAGCCTTTTTCGTCAAGCGCTTGCGCCTTCGGCCCGATGTGAATTTGCGGGTCTCGCTCGATGCCTTGTTCTTTGAGCGTGCGCGGATCGTAGCGGACATCGATACCGGCGCGTTCCATGAAATCGTTGAGATAGCCGCACCACATAGTCCGCATATCGGCTGTGGTCGTGCGCGGCGGCACTTTCCAGCCATGCTCCTTGGCTTCGCGCACGTCGCGTGAGCTCGTCGTCGTGCCGGCGACTTTGCGGCCGGTGTCGATATCGGCGTCCTTGAAGATGATATGCGCGTGGGGATTGTGCGCGTCCTGGCCGCTATCATGGTGCGCGGCGCACCAGGGGATGCGGCCATGGCCGAGCTGGTGCATGAAGCTTCGGACGAGCTCGTAGCGCTGTTCCTGGCTGAGCTCGACCGGCAGCGCGATCATGAGCTTGTCGGCAATGCGGGCATTGTCCGGCATTCCTGCTTTTTCCCAGAGCTTGTCGAAAAACACCCGCGTGCCGCGGCCGCCGTCCGGCATGTTCTCCGCCTGAAATTCTGTCATCGCTTCCGAGCGCATGATGTAACTGACATGCGCCGTCGCCGTCCGGGCCTTGTGCGTTTTGGCCCCGACGCTGGTGTGTTTGAAGGTGGGAAGCGACTTTGTGACCATGGCATCCTCCAATACAAATTATTGTTGTAAAACAATGCGTTAGCAAGGCTTTTTCGCGCCAAATTTTTGCTTCAATTGCGCTCCAGCGGATGGCAAAGAGCGTTCACAAAAAGCCGTATACGGACAAATAATCGCTGCGCATCCGGGCGGCAGTTGCGACAAGGGGGTGCAAGCAAAGAAGCTAAGCTGGAAGGAGGGGCAGGGGTCGGCCGATATCCCTATAAAGTAGCGTTGCCCGCCGGTCGCGGGGACGTCAATTCGGAATGCCGCTTTTTCCGCGCGCGTAACGATTTGCGCAGCACGCTGCAGGAATTGTCAGGGCAGGTTTCGCTTGCGAAAAGCCTCCCGCGCTCATGTTCTTTGCTTTCTCCGCAGGTCGCAATTTGGTTGAATTGCGTAAGCGTCGGTTGCCGCCTTGGGGTCGACTCCGGAAATACTCACATTGAGTGTATCTGGGCGGCTAAACCCCCTAAACCGGACTCGTCACCGAGAACACAAATCGCGCTTATCGCGGTTGCTGTGCAAGCACAAGATAACCATCCGGGTGCCGTCTCCATACGAACGTTGTGTCGGTTTGCACTATTGCTTCAAGCAACTCGAAGAAGCTATCGGGCCATCCAGGAACTCGCCCGTAAATAAACTTGGGCGACACATTCGAGTTCATGTCATAGTCGGCCCTTACACCATTCAACCTCCATCGAAGCCATTCTGCGTCTACGAACACAGTCCACTGTGGCTGGCGCTCAGGCCTCTCAGGCTCATCAAGGGACGACCCGCACATTAGCACGCCCAGTGTCATGTCATCCGTGATCTTCTTGTCGATGAGCACCGGCGAAATGAACGATTTGTACGGTTGACCTATCTGGGCGACCGGCAAAAATGCATATTCTCTTGGCGTGATTAGATTGATCGACGCTGATTGCTCAAGCGAGGCCAACAAGTCCTTATCCTCGGCCTCTGTACGAGTTCGACGCGGGACTCCAAATCGATCTTTGACTGCTTTCTCGTGAGCGGCCTTTACCTGCTGAAGGCGCTTGACGGTCCAGGTTACACTGTCATCGTCGATAATCTTTGCGTGATTCTGGCACAGCCAGATTCCGTTAGAGATGCTTGACCGCATGGATGCAGACATTGTCGGGTCATGGCGAGGCCCACGTAGCGCCGCCCCGGTAATGTGCGCCGCGACTCCGATGTTTGAGACGGCGCTGTCATTTTCCTCGCTGGGTCCGACAGTGATTGCGTCGCAAATCGAACACAGGAAGCCTGATCGCTTTGCCAACTTCGCTCTTGTGGAGGCATTGAAGCCATCCCTGTTTGGCATAGGAGCGGAGCCTTTGGTGAATTGCGTGGATGCGCGCCGAGCAGCCGATCTCTAGCACGAGCCGGTTGTGGTGTCGACGCCGACTTCGATGCTGTTAAAAATGCAGATCGTAATGTCAGTTCACACAAGCAGGAGATTTGAAGAGCGGTAGCCGCAAATTGTGTAAGACTTCACCCAATCGTCTGGCATGAAATTCAGAGATGCAGCCACAAAAAGGTCCATGACTTTTGAGCAACTGCGTGAGTTCGTAACCCAGCTGAGGCGGGACGGCGCACGGTGAATAAATAGAAGGCTGGTGATGGCAATCACAGCGTCCACAGCGAGCCAGGATAGGGAACAAATAGGCCGAAAGCTGTTGCCTGAGTTATTGATGTGTCTCGTCCTAGAGGGACAAGCGGGAGCGCGAGACGGCGCCCGGAAGCGGTTGCCAAGATCGCGGAGCACGGAAACGGCCTGCCCCACGCCTCAGCACCTTGGCCCCCGAAACGGCCTCACGCAGCGTGAGGCCGCTCCGATTGATGATGAACGCGAGTTTGTGAAAACTGGGAATTGTCCGTGCTCTCTTTTACGTTGGATACCAATTGCATTATCGACCTAGCCGAGAATCGGCCCGCGGCGCAGTTTGTAAGACAGCTTGTCAATGCCAATGCAACAGGTGCTGCTGACGTTGCTCTTTCGGCAATAACTGCGTCCGAAAAACAAAAGGGCGGGCGGTACCTAGAGAACTTCAACGAATTTACGAGACGCCTTGAAGAGTTAGGTATTGAGAATTTGAAGCGTCTGCATCCAATGTTGCTCCTGGATGTTACTTTTTTGGATAATTGCCTACTCGCAGATCAGGAGATGATCGATCTTGAGCAAAAAATACATGAAGTTTTGTTTCCCTGTATTGAGCAAAGTTGGACTGACTATTGTACCGCTCGGGGGCTTTCCACAAATTTCTCTCCCCATGGGTATACTTGGCAAAATGCTAAGTGTGATGTCCAAGCTCTGTGGAGCCATATCCATTGCGGGCGAGATGTCTTCGTTACATCGGATCGCAACTTTCATGCTCCCACCAAAAAGCCGCAGCTAATATCGTTAGGGGCTGGGCAAATCCTATCTCCCGAGGATGCCGCGAGCCTAATCTAACAGTCGTTCCTAGCGCTGCCTCCATATCCCGCGACGTGGTTAACCTAGCAAGTCATTTTGCCTTTGGGGTTTTGAGCAAATAATTCAGGTCGGCTGATTCCCCACTCCTGCTAAGCATTCAACTGGAGACCACCTCAGTTCGCTCCTGGACTTTCAGCTCCCGGCCTGAAGGAGATGTGTTGCTCGCAGTTCACACGGGCTAGAGGGTTTGGATGCTGCCGCTATCGCGGCGCGGGGTAACCAGCGACGGACCAGCGCGAGGAGGACGACATGACGAACGGTAAATTCCAACCAGGGTGCTCGGCGTGAATGTCGGATGCCTTGATGGATTTCGTGGTCACGATGCCCGTTCTTCCGGGTGATATCGAGCTACATGCAAAGCCGGTTCGCGCTGCCGTGTCGTCGCGATATCCCACGAGGTCTGAATGCGGAGCATCATCTCCATGCTGACGCCGAAAGCAAGCTCGATGCGGAGCGCCATTTCGGGCGACAGCGCTGCCTTTTCATTCAGGAGGTCGGACAAAGTGGCTCGCCGCACGCCAAGGGCTTTTGCAGCCTTGGAAACCGTGAGATTAAGCGGCGCGAGAATTTCCTCGCGAAGGATCGCGCCGGGGTGGCTCGGCATCATGCCTGTGGAGAGAGGTGCGTCGGTCATCAGTGATAATCCTCCAGGTCAAGATCGAAAATCTCATTGTCCTTGAGCCAAAATGTTAGCCGCCAGTTACCTGAAACGGCGATGGCATAAGTACCGGCCCGGTTTCCCTTTAGAGGGTGCACTTTCCATCCCGGCATGGTGTTCGCCTGTTCCAAGTTGGCGGCACCTAGCAGGGCGGTCAGAATCCGCCTTATTCGCTCAAGCCGGTCTTGAGGCAATCCGCTCGGATCGTTCTTCTCAAGGAAGCGGCGGAGCCCCTTGTGGCGGATTGAGACGATTTTCATTCCTGCCGCTAATGTACGGTATTACCGTACATATTGCAAGCTATTTTTGTATGCTATTTTTATGCGTTGGAGTTGAATGGCAGTGAGAAAAGTGGAAGCGTCTAATTCTCTAAGCAGCGAAAGTATTTAACTGTAGACAACAGGTCAGATTTGGAGGGTTTGGAACCGATTATACAGCAGACTATAGTTTCGCAGCATGTGACTTTCACTGAATATTGGCCCTAAAGTTTGAGCGAATTCTGGCCCTCCCTATTGACCTTGGCTCTGTCCAAATTCTGTGTAGGTTTTCGCCGCTATTCGGAGGTCATGCTGGGCGTTCTGGTCCGGCAATGAGGCCCGGCCATGCACCGGCGTCAAGTGGTTGGTTGTCCGGTTTTCTACGAATTCCGAGCAACACCGGACAACTGCTTTAGAAACAGGTATATAGACGGAATCATCGACATCATCCGGTGCGTATGATCCAGGCTTACAAACCAATCTTACCAGCGGGGCTCGTTGTATTCAGTTTTGCACGCCTCACATACCGCCTCATCGTCGATAAATCGCGATGCCGCGTATGCCCCATGATTTCCTCGTCGCGCACGCCGTTGTTATAAGCCGTGGTCACGAATCCTGCCCGCATTCCATGCGGACTTATGGGCTCCAGCAGACTTCCTGCAAGACCGGCCATCTTGGCCCGCTTCAACAGAATCTGCCGGATTGCGTCGGCACATAACCGCCTCGATTGCACGTTTCCTCCCCGGTTGATTTTCCGAAAGATCGGCCCGGACCTGATCGAAGCCAACGTCAGCCATGCCTGCAGAGCCGAAACCGGACAGGTTTCCTTGCTTTGCCCGTGAGGAAGTGAAACCGATTGGCCCTCTCCTTTTTTGTCTGTCTTGGAGCGAGGAATAAGCAGCGTTATGCCTTCGGTCGTCTCTTTGATGTGTTGAACGTCCAGGCCGACAAGCTCAGACCGCCGCAACGCACCTGCAAAACCTATCAAAAATATAGCGCGATCGCGCGCACCGGTTAGGCTGTCATCGCACGTGGCACATAGTTTTCTGATTTCGGCGATTGTTAAGGCAGCGGATTGCCGCGCCGGCTGTCCGTGTTTACGTGCGATACCACGGAGCGTCTCGCGAATGGCAGGATGCTTCGCATCAAGGGGATGACCGAGCCGCCGGGAAGCTCTGGCGATTGCGGCAAGACGCCGACGGAGCGTCGACATGGAGTAGCCTTCCCCAGCCGATGCCAGATAGGCGCCGACAATATCCGGCTGTGCCGGTACGGCTTCAAATCCCAGTTGCTCGCACCAGGAGACATAAGCGGAATAATCGACTTCGTAGGCTCGTAAAGTCGCGGGCGCATCGGCCTCTTCCTGATACTGCCGCGATTTTGCAAGCGATATCGCTGCCTTTGCCGCTGACATCGCTTCGGCTGCCGACGATGGCGGTTCCGCGCCGTTGAGGCGGGTCTTCTGACGTTTTCGGGCTTTGACAAAATGCGTGAAAGACATCGTCAGAAAAATCCCCTGGCGTGATAACGTTGTTTATCGCGTGTTAGATTTTGGCTATTTATCATGTGCTTAGAAGATTTTTATCCAAGCATGTATATCTGTTGTTTTCAAGAAATTTAATTCGCAGTTTCCTGCTACGAAAAACGCCATTACGCACATACGCCGATGACCAAGCTTTCTCGGGCCGCATCGACTACTTGTGCCGTCACACGATCAATCTCGTTGATCTCCATGACACGGGCTATTTGCGTTAAAAGGCGGTGAAGAAGACGAAAATTGCCGCTTACTGTACGAACTATGGCAGCAAACCCATCTTCCGTAAAAGTGCCAGGCGGCAAATCCACGCCGTTCGGCCGCCATGAAGTTTTCAGTATTTCAAGGACTTCCGTTTTCCGCAGAGGGCCGAATTCATGGACAAAACCAACCCTTGAATATAATTGCGGATACCGCGCCAGCCGTTTCTCCAGGCCAGGCATACCAATCAAAATCAAGCCAGCATCGGAACGGTCATAGATATCGCGCACTTCTTCCAGACTGGACATTTTGAGCCTGTCCGCTTCGTCGATAATGACGAGGGATGTGCGCGGCTTGGGCAAGGATTCTCGAAGCCTTCGGTAATAATCAAGCGCATTGTGATATTCCTGCGAGGCCACCTTATAAGCGTCGGGGTCTTTATGCTCCTGCTCGGCTATATCGCCCAGGCGATCCCGTAATTTGGTCAGCCGCGCCTCATTTTCAAAGCGTATATGTTCCTCGGCAATGTTATAAACGCGAAGACGTGCCCATGTGATTCCGTCGTTAACTTGCCGTGGTGAATTGGAAACGCTCGGAGTATACAGGATCGGCGAAGGCTTACTAAAACGGTCCCTGAGATCGATTAAAAGAGCGGGTTCGATCATTGCCGGATTAAAGCGCTCAACGTCATCCCAAGAGGTAAAGAAGCGAGCCGATAAGCTTTTACCTACGCCGGGAGGCCCATAACAAAGTCCGATATAACGATTTTTTTCGCATGCAAGGCAGAATTCGCGGAAGCGTTCATACTGCGATGTAAAGACGAACGAGTCCCTTCACCAAAAGCCCGTGGCCAAATTCAGATGCAAATAAATTACTCATTTCGATATCGCTTAAGTTTATTGGGTGACAAGGGAACAATATCTGGTGCAACGTCCGCGTCCGGCGTCTGAAAATGCCGCGCTTCCAGTAGGGAAGCCACTTGCTTCCTGCGATCATCCAGCGTTGCCCGTAACGCCCTTCTTTGACGATCACGCGCGTTCATTATTTCCTTCAGGGGAACTGTTTCGCCGGCAAGTTCCTGACAGACGGCGCGACAAAGAAACATGTCTTGATGAAAGACACGCACTTCGGCCATATCGCGCGGGTCATAACGCAAAAGCACGCGCTCCTGCACATAGGCGGCGAGCAAGGGGTCGATATAGCGCATCCCCATAAAATGAATGCCGTCCGGACGCACCACCCTTTCTTTGCTAACCGTCAGCAACAGCAAGTCGAGCTGTTCCAGCGAGTCAGGCATCCGCGGCAGGAACGCATCACAGCTCCAGCGAGCAAGAGGGGCAACTTTCGTGGTGCCATGCGGGGTGAGGTTATATTCCTCGCAGAAGAAGCGGCTAAACTGTTGGTCAAGTTCTTCCATGGAGAGTATTGCGGAGCGGCCTCGCTGACCGGGGGCGAAGCCCGGTAATCGCGATAGGAGTACGGTGTTGACCGTCTTGAAGAATTTTTCGATTTTGCCGCGGCCACGTGGCTTTCCTGCGGTCGAAAAGACTAACTGAATTCTGAGGTTGGCGGCGACTTCTTCGATATGCCGCGATGTAAAATCGCTTCCATGATCGGTGTAGAGCACGTCCGGTACGCCGCAGACGACCCATTGCGGTTGAGCCTTGCGCCAGATTGCATGGCGAAGCGCCAAAGCGGTTTGAATAGCCGAAGGAGCGCCCAGAAAGAGAAGATATCCCGCGACTGCGCGGCTGTGGTCGTCGAGAATGACCGTCAGCCAGGGTCGGCCGATTTGTCCGTCGCTCAACCGGACCAGAATATCCAACTGGGTATGGTCGGCCTGCCAGATTTCATTGGGCCGATCCGCTTCCCGGCGATAAATCAGGTCATAGGTTTCCGTGTACGCCTTTGTGCCGTCTTGAGCCATCGTCATGAGCGCCGGAGATATTAAGGAAATGCGCTTATAAACCGACGCGTAGCTCGGTGCTGGCAATCCCAAATCTTTGGCCATCGCGAGAATCCGGCGATGTATCGCTCGCGCTGATAGCTTGGGTCTGTGAAGCGCAAGACCGTCGATAGCCTCATAAATCTTGTCCGAATAAAGCCTTCGGGCCTCTGCCGGGTAGGGTTTCCGGCACAAGCCAACAAGCCCATGGAGGCGATATTGGCGCAACCATCTTTTGGCCGTCCGAAGGGCGATGCCATGCTCGGCAGCGACGGCAGGCAACAACACACCGTTTTCAAGGTGAGGTTTAAGCACCTTAAAGCGTTGAAGAGCCTGTTGCCGGTAGTTTTCGGGAAAGGTCTCAAAAGGGGCGGGATCAATATGAATAGCAAAATCTCAGAAATATCAAAATGCGCAGCGGGAGATAGCTGGTCTGCGGACAAAATTCAATAAAAAATTGGGGCCAAAATCCGTTGAAAGTCACAATATAGTTTCGATAAAACTCGTAGTCTTACGCGCGTGCAGTTCGATGATCTCGCAGGCATTCCTCCCGAAGAAGAATGGCTCGCCAATATTACGAATGCAAAAACGCGTCGCGCTTACAAAAACGACGTGCATGAATTCATCGCGTACACGGGACTGAAAAGTTACACGGAGCTGCGGTCGATTGTCAGATCCCACATCATCGGCTGGCGTAAGGATCTGGAGCGGCGGAAACTGAAACCGGCCTCCATCCGCCGCAAGTTATCGGCGCTATCGTCGCTCTTCGATTATCTCTGCGAACGAAATGCGGTCACCGGCAATCCTGTCGACGGGGTCAAGCGGCCAATGGCCAACGGCAACGAAGGCAGCACGCCCGCCCTCGGCGACAAGCAAGTGCGCAAACTGCTGGACGCTCCGCCAGCCGACACGCTCAAAGGCGTCCGCGACCGGGCTATCCTGGCTAGCCTGCTCTACCATGGCATTCGCCGCGAGGAGCTATGCACGCTACGGGTAAAGGATCTGCACAGCCGCCAGGGTGTCATGCATTTCCGCATCGAGGGCAAGCGCTCGAAAATCCGCTTCATCCCCGTGAACGCTGGCGCGCAGCGAATGATCGAAGAGTATCTCGCGCTTTCGGGGCACCGTAGCGACGCCGAAGGCGCATTGTTCCGGCCGGTCAGAAACAACCGCACCGGCGAGTTGAACCGCCACCTCGATCCCGGTTCGGTCTATCGCAATGTCGTGCGCAAATACGGCCTGCAGACGGGCATTAGCGCCGAGGTCAACGGTCTCTGCGTGCATTCCTTGCGCGCCACGGCGGCGACCAATGCTCTTTGCCACGACTGCGATATTGCCAAGGTGCAGGAGTGGCTCGGGCATTCCAACGTGTCCACCACGCGCCTCTACGACCGGCGCAAAAGCAAGCCCGAGGACAGCCCGTCCTTCAGAGTGAAGTATTAGGGCGTAACATGCAGCGCCAGGATTGTTCGGCTTGCAGGCTACACCCGTCGTTCACGATGTTTGAACCGACGAAGATGACCCCAACCGGAAGTGTCACCTTCGATGGTTTGAACGCCGTGATTCCGATTTTGAAAGCAAGGAACGGAGTTCTTTTTTCTCAAGTTGCATACACTTTGGCGTTCGCTAAGGCTGTAAGGAGCAAAGTGCATGCACATCACAAGCGAACCCGCGATCCTCTATTTTGGCACGCCCGTCGTGCTGATTAGCACCGTGAATGAAGACGGCTCACACAACCTCTCGCCGATGTCGTCGGCCTTTTGGCTTGGATGGAGCTGCATGCTGGGGCTTGACGCTTCATCGAAGACGACCGAAAATCTGCGCCGGACGCGCGAATGCGTTCTCAATCTCGCCTCGGTTGATCTTGTTGGATCGGTTGATCGTCTCGCACTCCTGACAGGAAGCGATCCGGTGCCGCTGCACAAGAAGCTCTTGGGTTACCGCCACGAGCGCGACAAGTTTGCCGCGGCCGGTTTAACCCCACAACTGTCAGACGCCGTCCAACCGCCGCGTGTCATGGAATGTAAAATCCAATTGGAGGCCAGGGTCGCAGCAATCTGCACCTTTGCAGGAAAGGACCCGCGCATGGCCATTGCAACACGCGCTGTCGAGGTCACTATCGAGCGCGTCCATGTCGATGAAAGCCTTATTGCCGATGGCCATTCAAATCGTATCGATCCAGACAAATGGAGGCCGCTGATCATGAACTTTCGACAATTCTACGGTCTGGGCAGCAAGCTGCATCCCTCCAAGCTTGGCAAGGGGCCGGAGGAGGCCTATGCACCGTGGAAAATCCTGGGTCTCAAGGGCATCGCGAGCCGGACAATGCTGAGCCTTGCCAACGCAAAGTATCGCAAACCGGAGCCCGGCGGATTGCGCGCGCGCCGACGAATACCGGTGAGGCGCGATGCCGGTGTTCGCGAACTCCAAATGGATGCCTCTAATTTCGAGAGAGCCGCCTCGGTGCGGGGACCATTTGGGACGGCTGCACCGGATCGAAATCCTGAGTTGAAGTTGAACTTGCCCAACGTTAAATCCCCGTGGCGATGGTCTGCAGGTGGGCCATGACATCAGGAGGTGAAAGTCAGCTTATGGAGTGCTGCGGTCACCAAGCCGCTGATGACCTAGCGGTGTCATTGATCACGCAGTCTGTTGAGCGAAAACTGCCAGCCGCAGACGCCTGCTCTCTCCCTTTTTTGGCGTTCCACGTCGCGAAGCGGCGGTGACGTGGCCGCCATGCGGCGTCCCCTGGGCGGTGGAGGGTATTCCCGTGACGTGACCAACAGCGCGGCGGCAAACCAGCGAAACCGGACGGCGTCAGTCTCAGTATCAAGGAAGAGCGGCGGCCGGAAACGACCGGGTGAAGCTACGCCATGAGGCGCACGGGGGTTTACCCCCATTAGTGCGCCCTAACTCTCAGGACAGTCTTTCTACAGAGATTCTCAGATTCGGCCGAGCCGGACAACAATTCGTTTTGCAGGCGGTCAAGATGGGTTCGGCTTCTCGTCGCGGAAGCGCAAATATTTGCAAACTGCGATGCTTCGGCGGAACTCAGCGATGTGGGGCGTGGCGCTTCTTTGCGGAAGATAGAACACGATCTTCCCCCTGCCCGTGATGGTGAAACACTTGTGGACATCGAACAGTGCCCCGGGAATTCGAGGCAGCTCCGGGCCCCTGCCCCGCAGCGGGGCGCAGGCCGGAAGGCCTGGTGGCCGTGCTTGGCTTGTGAAGCGCGCCTCGCGTTCAGCCGCTTGGAAGTCTCGGCATGAAGCGTGCATTGCTGGAACGCCAGCGGGCTTTCCGCGCAAGTCTTTTTTGCCGCGCCACGGTCGAGCTTAACGGCGGGTCTGGATTTGGCTCGGCGGCGCGGGTCTTGACGCCAAGGTGATGCTCCGCTTGCCACGCCACGTCGCGCAGGACGTCGTCAAGCTGGCCTTGCGTGAAATGGGCCAAATCCTCTTTCAGCCTCCTCGCGAAATTACGCGGCGAAGCGTAAGGGGTCCAGCGATGACCGCGCTGCTCCCCCTGCTCTATGGCGCAGCAGCGAAAGATGCCATCCTCATTGATCCTGAAATTCTGCCGGCAAGCGGGATCGGAGATGAATTCGCCGCGCCTCCTGTAAGTGAGGATCAAGGGCTCCTGCCCTGTTTCAAGGGCGAGCCGGGGAAGCCCCGACCGCAGGGCGTCGAGAATGGGTTGCAATACCGGCGCGGTTATTCGGGCTCTTGCCGTGGACGGGCACATGTTAAGAAAAGATAGCTATCATGCAGGAGAGGCTAGCCTTGGAAAAAAGTAATTTTCAATGTTTTTTTGGGCTCCGGCAGCGGAGGGCGAAAAACGGTCCCTGCTCTGGCCGGAACACGACTTTCCAACCGTTCGATGCAGCGGGCTAGCCGACAGCTATCCTTGCCGCCAAAAGCGATAGCCCGAACTGCTTTGAACTGTTCTCAAGCGTGGTATGCGATCAGGAATTCGGCAGGGTTATGATGCGGGTGCCCTTGTAAGCGGTCATAGCGAGCAGATCTTTGTCGCCGCTGATGATGATGTCGGCCTGACCGTTGAGCGCCAGTTCGAGAAACTTGTCGTCCATCGGATCGCGGCACGCCGTGACGGTCGCGGTGATGATAACGAGTTCGCTTGCCACCAACATCACCTCGATGTTGCGCTTGATGCGGTCTGTCGTGACGCGCTGAAAATACGGCTTGGTTAGAACCCGGCGGAGTTCTTCCTGCGTTTCGGCTGAGGTCAGCATAACATGCTTGGCGGTAACGAGGCGGACGACTGCGCCTGGCGTCGAAGCGGTCTTAAGTATCGCGCTGAGCAAAACATTGGTGTCGAGAATAACTCTCACGCACCCTCAGCGGCGATCTCGGCTCGGGCCTTCTTGATGAGCGCATCAATATCGTTGTCGGTGAGACCGGCGGCTATAACAAGAGGCCGGGCTTCGGCGCGCGCCGCCTCGAACGCTTCTCCGGCGGGGTCAAGGACGATCGTTACGCGGTTGGTCAAATTGACGCCACGTCGTTGCAATTCCGCGGTTGCCTCCCCCGCTGTTGTTTCGATTGTTTGCATCATGGTTTGTTGGCCTCCTTTCAAAGGCCATTATAAAGTATATGTATGAATAATTCCAGCCGCACGCTTGGCCGCCCGCCTTGAGGGCGAGCGGCCTGGCCTTGCGTTAGAACGGAGCGCCGTCGGCCCGGCCTGCGCTTCGGCCGCCTCGGGTGATTTCGGCGGGAAGAGCACGATCTTGCCCTCGAAATTCAGCGGCAGCGCCTGAACCTGGAGATTGATGCCGTCGCCCTTCTGGTGCTTCCAGGCCCCGCCGATGCGGGTCAGGATGTCTTTCCTGCCCTTGTCGCGCGATGTGACGCCGTAGACGATGAAGTCGGGAGTGTTGGTGGTCATGGTACGTTTCCTTCTCTGTTTGTGAGGCTTGCGCCAATCGCGGCCTCGTTGCCCCCCGTCCGCCACGAGGGATCAGGCGCGCTGCAACGGAAAAATTTTGGAGGGGCCCGGGTTTTTGCGCTTGAGCGGAGCGCCTCTTGCGCGATGCGGCGCGGAGCCCTTGCGGGCAAAGCCCGCGAGGTGCGCAAGCGCAAAAAACTGGGAGGAGCCAAAACTTTTTCCGTTGAAGTCCGGTTAAAGAGTTTGTCTGTCAGCGCGCCGGCCCGAGTGGCAGGGATTGGGCAACTTGTGAGGCCGTGTTGCGCACGCTGAATGGAGAAGGTGAACCGGCCATGAGCGCCCTGCCCCGCGTTTCGCCGTGGTTCGTCACAGCAGACAGCGAAGTCATCCTTGGCACTATCGGCGGCGCGGGATGCAGAATGGGCGTAGCAATTCTCGCTTTCAGCGCGCGCCGCTTTCGGGGATGATGATCTTGCTGGAAGAAATTTGGCGGAGCGCCATGCAGGGTGACGAATTCGAAAAGCCGTTTGCGCCAGGACCTGCCGCGCGATTACGTGCCAGCCAAGGTACGGCGGTCGCTCCAGCCAAATGAAAGATGCGCTGTATGCTCGGCCAATCCAACATACAGCATATCTCATCGTCATCTCCTGTCTAGAAGATTGCTCCTTCCTTCCCTGACAGAGCTGTCTATTGACTATAGACAGCTTGCCGTTTGGAGCGGGATGACTGCGAACCTACGGTCTGACAAAATGGAGTTGATATTACCAAACTCCTTTATATGGCACGAATGAAGTCAAAAGTTAAATCATGATGCAAGCCACTTCTTTCCTGCCGTAATAAGCAGTAACTTTTTCATGAGTTGACTGCCATCCCGTTTCAGTACAACTCTACCGATCCTTTGCCAATTGCGTAGCTCTTTTTCAAATACCGCTCGGTATGGCTATAATGCGGAAATCAAGCTCTGCTCTTTTGAATAACGTTTAGGAGAAGTTTCAGTGTATCTGCAACGTTCCGTACGGTGGCGGATTTCCTTGGCAGTGCTTTTCTTGGCCGTTATTCTGAGTTACTTCCGCCCCGTTTTGGCAGAACCTGGTTCTACCGTCGGTCAGGAGAATGTTGATGCGGCGCTTGTTTATCCTCGCAGCTCGGAAATCTTTTCTCGCCGTATTTACGGAAGCGAGAATGCGTCGAACAAAGTGATCCTGATGATAAGTCCGGGCAACGAAACGGATGAAAAACTGTTCGTCGATCTTTATCCCAAGCTTCAGCCTCTCGTCGCAGCGGGAAAGGCGCAGTTTTGAAATCAGGCTCTGGGCGCATATCGATGACAGGCTTCCCCTTTTCCTTGTTGCCCAATGCCTCGATCCGTCGGCAATGCCGCTTTATCTTTATGAGTTGTTCACGGAGGTTCGAACAACTCCTTATCCGGCGCCTGCGGATGTCGGGCGATTTGCGGGCGAGTTGGCGTTGAGTGAGCCTGCGCTTTTCTCCGCCGGTTTAGGGGCGGAGCAAATGCGAAAGCGTTTGAATTGGTGTCTGACGAAACGGAAGGAAGGCATGATTTATGCCGAAACCTCACGGCATCAAAGCATTTACGATCTTGGTTTGAAAAACAGCGGTTACGTGGGCTCGGCGGCTGTCGTCAATGGAAGGGTATTCGACGGCCAAGTTAGCGCGGATGAGATTATCGGAGCGTTGCGGAGTGCCGCGCCATGAAGTGTTCGACCGCACAACGGTTTTTGACGGCATCGATTTTGGTCTTCGTGATTGTTGCGGGTTCCGCTTTGCGTTTGCGCGCGCGTGCCGAAGCGGAAAACCTTACCTGCCGTCTTGCTCGGCTTAGGCGATTGCTGTTCTTTTACAATTTCGCCTCAACATGACGTTTCCGTCAGCACGACCATCGATACGGCTGCGCAAAAAGATTTTGTGATGATTGCTAACGATAATTCTTTCGATTGTATTTATTGTTCGACGGGCAGATGAAAGTGCCGGAACGCATTTATGCGAACAACTTCACCGGCACCTGGATCGGCGGCGATTTTACCTTGCGCTACCAGACCGACGGCGGCGCGCACGGCGCTTGCCCGATGGAGATTTACTATATGTCGACAGGATATGGAGCATCCGGCTTCTGCAAGAACGGGCATATCGAGGTTTCGCGATTGCCGGGCGAGGAAAGCGGATTAAGTGCCGGTGAACCAGGCGCAGTTGACCAACCGCCAGCGCGAGCAAACCAAGAGTAAGAGCTTGGCAATGGGGACACAATGCGCTGAAAGCATCGTGTCCCCTGCGCTGTTTCAATTGAAGTGTTTATTTCGTTCCAAGCCCTTACTTCCGTCGTTCCGGATCGGTGCCTTTCCAGTCTTTGACTCGGATGCCGGCGGCGAAGAACGGAATATCGTGATCGGCCATGATCAGATTATAGACCGTGATCTTCTCCGGCTCCTCGGCCAGCGAGACAATTTTTCGCGGTTTGCCGTCGGTATCGATCAGCGCCTCGCCGAGTTTCAAGTCCTTGGCGTCCTTCCATGCGCCGGTGGCGACTTGCACCTCCTGCGAATGCGAAAAGCGGATGCTGCCATTGACAACGCGGATCGGCTGGTCCGGCGTGATCTTGATATTCTTGACCTCGGCGGTGGTCTTGTTGCCCTTGGCGTCGAAGGATACCACCCTATCGCCGCGCTTGACGGTAATGATCGGCTGCCAGCCGTGGTCCGCTGTCAGCACCGGCGTGTCGGGCGGGAAGCAACTGAGGTACTGGTTGTGACTTACGAAGCAACAACAACGTCCATTCTCGCATTTATACGTGCACCGGGTGTGCTATGATCACCGGATTTTCTCGTTCGATGAATTGCTATAACACCCACGTCGCGCCATCGGCATAGATTGCCATTAAATGAGTGATATGGATTTGTGAAAGTGCAACTCAACCCCACATAAGGAGCGGAGCAGGAAGCGTTCGCTCCTCCGCCCGTGCCGTCGCAGCTCCATGTCCAGTTCTGCCGCTGCCGCCGCCAAGAGGCCTGTCGGCGTTCCGGCCATGCACAGATTGCCGGTGGGTGCTGTGTTGGTGGCCGTGGCTTCGGTCGTCGCGTCGCATTGTCCGTTAACGGGCGTGCCGGAATTAGGCGCGGAGCAGGACGTCTGCCGCCGTTGATCCCGCGCAGGTCCAGCTCCAGGGCGTTCCGTCCTGCCCACCTGAAACGGAGGAAGGCGTTCCGGCGCTGCAGAGATTGCCGGATGGCGCGGTTGGAGCGGCAACCCCGTTCGTCGCGGCGTCGCATTGTCCGTCGGTCGGCGTTGCGGCGAAGGGTTCGGAGCAGGAGGCTGTGGTGCCTTGCCGGCGCCGACGCAGCTCCAAATCCACGGACTGCCGGTGGTCGCGGGAGGAACCGCGCCGCCGCTGACGGACGTCGGCGTCCTAGCGCTGCAAAGATTGGCCGAAGGCGCTGTCGTTGTCGGCGTATTGGTCGTCGCGCTGTTGCATTGTCCGGCGAGGTTCGCTGCCGAACAGGGTGCATTTTGGCTCTGGGGCCATTGCCGCCGTAACATGTCCAGGCCCAGACGGATTGCCGGAAGCGTCGTCGTGCGCTGGCGCATTGAGCGCGACGCCGACATGGCAAAGATCGGTAGCCGGTGCATTGACGGAAGGAACGGCGTTGGCAGTGCCGCAAACACCGTTATAGGTGTAAACAACCGTGCTTGGCACCCAACTCCTGACCTTATAGGTCACGGGATCGTCCAAATCCTGCTGGCCGAATGTCGCCGTCGCTATTTCGGTAAACGGTGTGCCGTCGCTCGACGTGCATGTAAACGGCGTCGCGGGCGATCCCGTATACGTCGCCGTCGCCGATGCTGCGTTTGGATAGGAGGCGTAATTCGGGACATTGACCGGCAGCGACGGCGGCGGATTGCTTACGACATTGATTGGCTTGCGGAACGCCGGGGAAATTCGGCGGCACCATGACTTGTCCCAGGCACCGAACAATCGATCAGGTTGATCCCCGGCGGGAGAGTCATTTGTTATAAAAGCCGTGATTTCGATCGCGCTATTGAACGGCACGAAGAGGAATCTGCCGATTGATTGTTGACATAAAAGCAATAGCCGAAAGCATGGATGGCGGTGTCGGCCGTGCTGAGCGACAAGCTTCTGGCGCCTACATAATTCACGCCGTTTCCGGGCGCATTTGATCCGATCGCACGGTTGATCCCGACGAGCGACGAGCAAACATTGGTCGCAAGCGGCGCGTTGGCGACGTCGCATTCATTCGCCGGAAGCGAAGCGTAAGGGCTGGCTGTCGCCGCCACCGAACCGAGGCACAGCGCAAGCAAAAGAAGAAAATTGAGCAAATGCCGTTTTTTGCAATTCATGGTTGAAATCCGCTCCCGCTCCAAGCGATTAATCATGTAAGTATTTGGTTATTTGAACATACGCTTATTAAAATCTGCTTTATTTAAATGGGGTGGAAAAGCTAATATGAAACAATGCGTTATGACACTCTGCGCCCCTTGCATTGACCCCGTGCCAATCTATTGCGTTGCACTTACGCTTCGTTCGCGACGAGCGGCAGTTGGATGATGCCAAGATATGTTTCTTCCGCCTGCAAGTTATTGATGTATAATAATTGAACCAAAATGGCGTGGCTGTTTGAGTGCAACCAACCGGGTCTGAAGACGAATCGCCTGCAAACATCAGAGCTGTCCAGTTCCTTCAGGAACAAGTTCGGCCGCGTTGCTTGGTGGGTGTTGCGGAGTAGCCTATGCATCCTTTACCGGTTTCGCCTTCGCTTTGCGTGGAGCGCCTTTCTTGGGCGCTGGCTGGGTTTCAAATGAAAAGCCTTCATTCTCAAATGCGGGACGAATGAGTTCGCAGTCGGCCTCTGTTACCTGTTCCTTACGCGCGATAGCGTACCATTGGGTGCGCACGCAGTTTGAGACTTCATCGACAATGGCCTGCGCCTCGGCGGGCGCGAGGAGGAAACGGGCGGCCTGGCTCAGTAAGTTCTTGGCGGTGGACCATCGGTAATCGCAATGTGCTGCTGGTAAAGCGGTTGCAAGAACAATTACGTATGTCATAAGCGACTTAATCGCCTTTAATGTAGCTCTTAACATACATCACGATACAAACAAGACATAGGCCGAGGCCCACAGCTGATAAAGGCTGAGGGACGCCCAAGAAGA
>CAWCTL010000013.1:0-101140 GCA_963798575.1 uncultured Alphaproteobacteria bacterium
ACCTGACTTCGATATCGAAGTGTCGAAGCATGTCGATCTGACGGTGATCCCATTTCGGGCCTCGGAGGAAGATATCGATACGGTAGCGCAGTCTCTTGCGGCGATGCCGAAGGCCTTGGCCTGGCCGAGTGCTTGGCCGACGAACTCTTTTGCCGTCAACGCGGCTCAGTATTTGTTGGATGGGCTGGGCAGGGCGTTCCCGCAGCGCATAATCAGCCCGCCCATACCTTTCGTGAATGCTGTTTCCGATCTCCTGTCCTCAGAACTCACGTCGCCTCCGACGACTGTGCGACAGGCAGCCCGCCGCGCTTTTGAGACGATGTCGGATTATTACGAGGCCCATTGTCTGCCAGACAAGCGGGATGAGGAGGGGTCGCGCGCCGCTTCCTGAACAGCCTCGCTGGGTGATTTACGGAACACAGTTATCCACAGTCTATCCTATATGGTAGAAGGTACCATTAACAAACACTCTTGCGTGCGTCTGACACCTCATAGCTCATGAGTGCAGCGCCAGCGTCAGGAGATCGCGTCCATGCGGTTTGTCGCAACAGGATTCGCCTTTTTAGCTTCCCTGATTTTTATCGCCGCTTGCGGCGCCATGAACTGGTTTTTCTGGATCAAACAGGGGCGGGACGAACTCGAGGGGCATGTGTTCGGCGGGATATCCGTTGCTGTCGATGTCTTCGTCTGCCTGATCCCGTTTTTCGTGCGCCTCGCTGCCCAGCACGATCGCAAGGTCTACGCGATGCTGGGCCGCGCTCTGTTTTGCGTCTTTTTCCTGTTCTCCTTCGTCTCCGCGCTTGGGTTTGCGGCTTCTAACAGGTCGATCGTGTCGGGCGGGCACGAGGCGATCAATAACCGCCTGCATGAAGCCGAGTCAGAACTCGAAGTAAGCGAACGCACCCGCGCGCAAATTGGGCCGCATCGCTTTGCCAATATCCTCCAGGCGCTGATCCAGAAGGCCGAGTTGGACAATCGCTACAAAGCTTCGAATAAGTGCGGCGATCCCTGGCCGCAAATTCGAGCCTTCTGCAAGGAGTACGGTGATCTCAAAATCGAACTGGCCAATGCGCAGCAGGACGAGCGTCTGCAGGTGCGGGCAGGAGCGCTGAAGAAAGAGATCGCTGATCTGAGACAACGCGGGGGCGGTCAGCCCGACGACGCGCAGGCAGCGCTGATCGCCACCATGACCGGCTTCACCGAACATACGGTGAAGAATATTTTGAGCTTCGGGGTTGCGTTCCTGGTCGAGCTTGGGGCTGCCTTCGGCCTCTACCTCTCGACGGGCTGGTTGCCGGCGAGCCACGCCGAGACACCGGCGCGGGGCAGGGACCAGGCTGAGCCGGTCTTCATATCAGAAGCACCAGCCATGCTCACGGACGAGTCGCTGTCGCCACCCTCCAAACGGCGCACGAGTATGGCGGTGATCGCTCGGGAACCGACAGTAACGGAGGCGCCGCCAAAACCCCGGAAAGGCGGTCGGAAGAAGAAAGAGGTGCAAAAGTCGGACGGAAATCCGAAACCGATGCGCCTTCAAATTGGCAAAGATGGCGTCTTGCGTGCTAAAGAAGAGTAGACGCTAGTCGGGTAGCTCAACGGTAGGAACAGATTGAGCCGCTGAAAGGATCGATATGCAAGGCTGGGTGGTCTCGGTCGGGGGCCAGAAGGGCGGAAGCGGCAAGAGCACTGTAGCTCAGGGCTTAGCGGTGGAAGCGGAGAGAAACGGGGCGAGGGCCATTCTCGCTGATATGGATGAAAGCCAGCAAACCAGTGTTCGTTGGGCGGAACGGCGCAAGGCGGCCGGCATCGAGCCGAGGATTGATACGCGTCTGTTGCGCACGGTGACGGGGATCGGCGCATTGCGGCGGTTATGCGATCTGCTGGTCATCGATATGCCGGGCCGGGCCGACGTGACCACGGTCAATGCGGCGAAGGCGTCTGACCTGATGATCATCACGACCGATACCAACGTCTTCGAATTGGAGCCGACGGTCATGCTGCTGCATGAGCTGAAAGCGGCCGGCATCGGTGAGGGAAGAGTAGCGATTGCATTGACCAGGGTACTGGACGCCAAGCGCGAGGCCGAAGCGCGGTCATATCTGGGGCAGGCGGGCTATGAAGCGCTGCCGGTGCCGCTCATGTTCAACCGGGCGACGCACGATGTCGGCAACGAAGGACGGGCGGTTACTGAAGCGAAGCCGGAGAGTATCGCTGAGCAAGCAAGGCAGTTTTTTAGCGGCCTAGCCGATGCGCTCACCCGATCCCGCACGATGAGAGCGCAGGAGCAAGAGCCTGGGCGCGATAAGGAACAGGACCGCGAGCGAGGAGAACGCGAGAGATGAGCTGGGATGGGGTAAAAAAGGGGGCAGGGGCTGGATTCCCGGAGCCGCCGAAAGCGGCTGACTTAACCCTGCAGGTGGTCAGCCGGCCCGATGGGCGCACGGCCCGGGCGACGGGGCGGACGAAACAATTCAATCCGAAGGTCCGTCCCCAGTTTATGGAGCGCTTTGCCGAGGCGCAGGCGCGGGAAGAGGAGGAACTCGGTGAGCGGGTGACACAGGCCTATTTTCTCGAACTTTTGCTCGCGCGTTATGAGAAAGACCACGGCAAGTCAGTAGGGCCTTTTGGTCTGTCTGAGGCCGCCTTGGCCGGCGCGGAAGCGATCGCCGAGAAGATGAAATGGGACCTGAGCCAGGTGGTCGAGGACGCCATAGCTGCGCGGTGCCGGGAACTGGACCTGGCTAAGACGACGAAGAAGCGCACCATCACGCGGACGTAAACGCCTCTTCTTCAAGAAGTGGCCTAATGTCTTCGGGGACCGGCACTATTTCCAGGGTTCGTGACGGGCCTTTGGCTATCGCCATCATGGCGTGAGTTAGATCGCTGCATCGCACCGATATTTGCGCGATGTCGGTGATAGCCTTCTCCGCAACTTCTTTAAAGAGGTGCCCCTGACCCAGGGCCTCAAGCGCCTCCTTCGTTGTGACATAGAAGTGCAAAAATCGCGCGCCCGGGTTGGGATGAGATGGTGCTTTGTATCCAGTCTTGCTCTGCCAAGAGAACCAGGAAGTCGTCAGAAGCCCTGCCGCGACCAGCATCAAGCGCAGTTTGTCCGGTACGGATACGAGGTTGAATTTTCGAGTCCCGGTTAGGAGATCCCCTTCCTTCAGGATCATTTGGATCAATAATATGATGGCGTTTTGATCTGCCTCCGCTTCAAAGGCGCGCCTGACCTCTCTGCGCTCTGGCGGCAGGGAATTCTCGCCGACTTCGAGAAGCCGATCATGGAGACCGAGCTTGTGAAGCACAGCACAGTGCCCCAAGAGTACATGATAGTATTCGTGGTGCAGGGCAATCATGGTCATCGCGTAGTTCAAAAATAGTGCGCCTGCTACCCTCACTTTGTCATCTGTTTGTATTTGAAAAAATGCATTGACTTCGTCTGCGCCACTGGCCTCCCAAAAGCCGCTTCTTGGGCATAACTCAAGCCTGGAGGCATGATTCCCGGGTGGATTGCCCATATCCTCGAAAGCTCTAGTCATGAAAAATGACTGCAAAGAAAAATAGGTGCTCGAAAGAAAATGACCAAAAGTTATACCGATATAGTGCTGTTTATGGTGTGAGCTGGCAAAGGCGTTGCCGTTGAGTTCGCCGGTGACGCCGACATGCATTCGTAGCGGCTCGTTTCTCTTGTTTTGAGCTTTAACCGTCGCAGCTACTTGCTGCATAAAACCTACATAAGACGCGAGCTGGAAGCTAAGTGTATTCGGTTTTTCTCGGTCAATATCGAATTCAAGCGGCACGAGTCCGATTTCGCGAACATATTGAGCAAACTGATCCGACATGGTGCCTTGGCGAGGTATTGGGTCTTTGGACAGAGGCCGAAACCTTCTTTAGCTTAGCGAGTTTGACAAATGCGGGCCATGAATCTTTCGCAAGCTCGAACTGCCTGGGCTGGACGATGGGCTCGGTGCAGCCAGTTCTGGTGAAGGGTTATTGCGCTTTGCGCGGCTGCAATTTGGCTCTACGTCAATGGCAGATGGTCACGTCGCGGCACCACTAAGGGGGCTGTGAGAGATTACGGAGGCTTCGAAGGTGGACGTTGTCCGCGATCTAAAGCAAAGAATTTACTCAGCGACGGGGCGGGGAAAGCCGCCTGTGCAGCACCGTAGTCTCTGCGCGGCGAGCGGTGTGTCCTTGGTCGGCGTGAAGGATGTGGTGTCCTCCGTCTTTGAGGTGGAGGGGGTGTTTGATCATGAACGCTGGGGGCTTGCCTGGATCGAGAATGGTCTTGGCGACGCCATAGGCGTGGCCCTGAGCTGCGAAGAAGGGCCGGGGGGTTGGAAGCATATGAGGCTGACCGTCGATGACAAGTTCCAGGTGAGCCTCGAGGGAGGCGTGACAGCGGAAACGATGGTGCGTCTTGCTCTTTCAGAGCTGAGGTTCTCGTCTCGGAGCGTGGTGGCGCTGACGCTGTTCTCAGACCCCTATCTTCTGAAATCTCCGCAACTGCTGTATTCTGATGGCGAGCTGGAGCAGCGCGTATTGGCGCTGCGCAAACGACAATGGCCACGGATATTTCCGCAGGAGCACTATCTCGACAAGCATGGCCCCCGCGATCTGAGCGGGGCGTGGGCCATGGTGCGCCATGTTCACGAGGTTCAGGACCGAAGCGTTATGCGGGGGTGCAATTTATTCTTGCAGAAATTCCTCATTCTCAGGAGGCCTTGGCATTAGCTCCGTATGGTCGCGGTAGCGAATAAGCCGCAGCCAACTCCGCCTCTGTTCACGGGCGGGAGAGGTCAATCGGGCGCAGGATTTTGAGGCGGCGTTGCGCTTGCCGGCAAAGCATGACGCAGGAGAGCCGGGCCAAGTAAATCGCCGATATATCCCGCGACGGGCAGGGGCGGCGCTTTGATGAAGCCGTAAAAGGTCGGCAGCGGCTGCCTACAAGATGTCGAGGATGAGCCGCAGTCGATTGCCCGTCAGTTGCGCGGCAAGAGCGGCCATGGGCGTGTCATGATCGACGACCGGCAGAAGATGCGCCTCGGAAAGGGTTTGCGCTGTCTCACCGTCAGCGTCACTATGGCGACTTGATCGCTTTGACCTGACTGCAGCTGAGGCACGAAACAGAAATTTATCGAGGCGAGTGCATCATGACAGATGCTATAGTTGATGAAATAATTCCGGCTATCTATCACTATTGCGAAAAGACGATTGCGAAGGTTCTTGCAAAAGAAATTCCGATAACCTTTAGTCGCTGTCACTCAGATAGATTTAATGCTGGCGTCCATACTCGTGATGGCGCGACCTATGCGATCACTGTTTATGACGGGTGCGTATATGACCTTCATTCCGCTATCGAGGGAATAAAATCTGACACTGTCGAGGATGTCATTTCGCGGTTAACGGAATTACTGCTTCGAACAAGCGGGCGCGACTTGGTTACTTATAGAAGCATCCTTGTTTTTTCCATTCTTTTCGTTGTCCTTCATGAGATTGCTCACGTCCTCGGCGGGCATTTCGTATATCAAATCAAGAATGGCTTTGCGGTGCCTGCCTCGGATGGATTTCACTTCGATGAAGTGCCCCTGGAGATGCGAACTGCGAATATCGCTTCGCCGGGAGATAATCAGGCGGGCGGAAATTCGACGAAGCTTCTGGAACTGGATGCCGACGAAACGGCCTTTGAGCTGATGATGATGGTCGGATATGAGCTTTTTGTCGCCAACACCGAGGTAAGTGAATTACTTGGAACAACCGTGCATGAACCGGACGACGTTCCGCCATTAGTTGAACGAGGGATTTGGGATTTATCATTTTACGCGGCGTGCTCGGCTTTCTTCGTTATAGACAGCAGGCGTAATCACGCCAAGGGATATCCTTCTCCTATGACGAGGGCGTATAATCTTGCCTACGTTATGGCAAGGAAGCTTGTATTCAGCGATGTGTTTGAAGAAGGAAGGCATGTCATTCAGCTTGATGATGCCCGCCGTGCGGCCTTGATGGACTTGGTTTCAACCGTTTATAATGGCTTTGAATTCGGCAAGGCTTGCAGCGATAGTCTGAAACCAGATGCTGTCCAGGACGATCGTGAGCCTCTTGAGGCGATGCTCACGGAGAACTGGGTTGAGCTTTTCTTAAATCGAGGCAAAATCAATCCTGGCGCGGAGACGGGGTCTGAACTGACCGATTTGTTCGATGCAAAAATTGCGTTCAGAAAGCTCCTGCTACCATACCGGCTCAGAACCTGGTGGAAAACAACATGACTGAGCAAGTTCATGACTTTTATGTTTCTCGCTAGCCAAGCGACGAAGAAGTCAATGGTTTGGGTGGGAAACTGAAATGATCCATACCGAAGACTGATAGTGTGAGCAACAGCGAGCCTTGATGTGTATTACTCCGCTGCGGCACAAACACGTTATAGTTTAGTCGGCTTAATTTGCATCGAAGAATCATTGCTCCAGGAATAACGCTATGCTTGTCTCTTGCGGTCGTGTAACCGCGAGATATTGGATGGTTCCACTTATCGACATTTCGGAACTTGATTCCGCCGCTCTTCTTGCTGGGCTATATAACCGTGCGGCCCCGATCGGCTACGGGTTCCTCAGCGCCGATCCGCATGATTTGATGATCGAGGAAGCGGAAGAAATTCTCCAGGACCAGTACGCCGAAACGAACAGCGCGATCATCTGGGACCTTCGTGGTCGTGTCATTCAAAGCAACTTCGATCCGGATGCGCCCGATTTCACGCTCTACGACAAGGCACATGGAGCCGGGGCCGCTCTCTCGGTCACCCGCGCTTTGAAGTCCGGGGAAACGCCGCCGGTTTCGACTGTCGATTGGGACGCCGAACTCGTCAGCCTGTGCGAGTCGTGGCCGACCCTGACGGAAGGCAATGTCACGATTCTTGGTTTCGGGCCGGAAGCTAAACAGGCGTTCTCTAGGCTCAGAATGAGCCTGCGGAAAATCGAAGCCGGTCACTCTGTCTATGCCTGGGATGCCGATGAGGAGATGTTCCACGGTATCTTCTGCGCGCGTTTTGGGTGGGTTGCCACCGTTCTCGATGACGAGGGCCTTTTGCGAACCGCAAGGAGCTGGCGCGCCAATGGCCGGGTGGACCAAGAGGATGGCCTCAAGCGGCTTTGGGATTTCGATCTGATAAAGCCAGGCAAGCCGCAAATCATGACGTCACGGCTAGCGCTCGACGATACATTCGGGGACTGAGGGTGAGCAGGGCGAGCGCTCAGTCCAGCAAAGCTTCCAGCGGCATGATGCGGGTGCAGGAGGGGCATGTTTGAGGTCGTGCGCATCGACCGCCCGGCCTGGTGGCGTGAGATTGTTGACCAGTTTCAAGCCCTCCGGCGTGAACTGACGTCGAGAACTCCCGAAGCCATCACCATAAGCTGTGCTGAAGAGTACGAGCAGGTCGTCCTTGCTATCAATATTGCCGGGGAACGCGCGCCGGTACTCAGTCTCGTGGCCCGCTGCGAGGAAGAGGCCGAGGAACGGACCCTGGTCCTCAATATCGACACCGACGAAGGCTCGGAAGAATTGCTACGGCTTGTCTGGTGCGGGCAAGAAGCTCATGCCGCCTCCAAGGTACGGGGCAGGAACCGTGGGCGCGGTCTGAATACCACCGCCGATCAGCGTGAAGGGCCGCTCGCAGAAGGCGATGTCATCGCGCTTTTGCGCGAACGATTGCTGTCTTTTGTCGAGCTACTACAACCATCCGAAGAGGACGCCCGCGAGGTGGCGGCGTGGGAACCCAAGCCCCCCGCAATCTCAAGGCAGGTAGCTAATCCCCGAGTGCCAAAAGCCAAGGTCATCGCGCTGCCGGTAGAGAAGCGACAGGAGGATGAACCCGCAACGGCAAGAAGATCAGCCCCGACGATCCGGCCAACTTTGGTGCCCCTCACAGAAGCTGAGCGTGCTGAATTTGAGAATGCTGAGGGGCTGTACCGGGATTTCGCCCTCGCCTGCCGTGGCGCCCTGCAGCCAGGTGATATCGCGCCCTATGCGCAGCGGGTGCTGGAATTGATGGTCACGCGGCAGCGCGCGGAACTCAAGGCCCGCAACAGCGCCGCTGCCGCGGGCGTGGGTATGAAGGGGGCTCTCAAGCTGTTTGGTGTCGCTGTTGCCTTTGGCGTGGAAATCGCGGCCGCGACTTTTGGGTTCGGCCCCTGGCTCAAACGCGGCTGGGAAGGAGCGGTCTATGCGTTGACCGGTGTCGGTCTCATCGGCGGCGGCCTGGTGCCGATCACCAAGGGGCAGGGACGGCGGCTGGTGATGAAGGTCGCTGTCGCCTGGTCAATTGCCGTGGCCGCGCTCACCGCTCAGAATCCGATGCTGGTCGAGCCGCTTCAGGAACAGATGCGGGTTTTTCACCAGATTGATCCCGTCACCGAGCTTCGGCTCACGAATGCTCGTTCCAAGCTTCATGCAGATGAAGAACGCAAACGCAGCATCGAAGCGGAATTGAAATCAGCGCAAGCCGGCTATCTCGGCGCGCGGAGAAACGCCGATGAGCCGAGACGGGATTTTCGTGATGGTGAGAAGAAACGCGAGGAAGCGGTCAAAGCCTTGCAGGCGCGTCTCGAACAGCAGGACCTGACCTTGAAAGCCGATCGCGACCAGCTCGCGGAAGCGGAGCAGGCTTGGCATGGGGCCGTACTCACCGATTGGACGCGCTATGTGGCCGCAGGGATTGTCTTCGCCCTGAGCGCTATCGTCGGGGCGTTAGGGCCGATTTATCTCGGGCTTTGGCTCGACGAGCGGCAATTCATTCATCGGGACAGTTTGACGGCGCGACGCGCGCGCCTTGGTCTCAAGGCGCGAACCGAGGCGCTTGAAAAAAACGAGAGCACACAGCGCGCGGAGATAGGGCATATTATCGCATCGATGCGGGCGTATTATGCAGACCTGCTTATGAGGCAGAAGGCACACGATCCGCACGCCGAAATAGAGCGGACGTTTGGCAGCAACGATCTTGCCGCGGAAACGGCTGTGAGAGGTTTCCGGCGCGGGCAGGGTTTCGGTGTGTGTGTGGTCGATTAGGCAGGTCAGAAGCGCACTTTAAGAGCCACCTCCCGAGGACGGTTTTGGATCTTAGCGGTTTTGGGGTCTGAGTAGCAGTGGAATAGGAAACCTAGATAAGGATGGTGCGCCCGGCCGCCGGTTCGCGATGTACGAAACTGCCCGCGCCGGGGAAGCGTTCGCGCGGCGCTCGAGGCAGGAGACTCACGGTGGCGGAGATACAATCACCTGTGAGATGATAGTGGTTGGGGCATAGGCACCCGTCCGCACGGGCGTGAGGGGCCAATCGGATTTTTTGTTTCGCTCCTACTCAGACCCCTTGATCCAAAGGCCACCAAGGGCTTGAGCGCTTTCCGTGTGCGACCTCCCATGCAGCGGTGAGAGCTTTCTTCCCAAGGTCTGTGAGACTTCGGCTGGATGGCAGTTCCGTGCGGTACGTGTAGGCGTATAGGACCAACGCGACAGCTAGTCCGTGCCTGCGGTGTTCTTCATGCACAATCAATGAATTACTTGAGTAATAGCCAGCCTCATTACCACTCGCGTCGACGACCGCCACATCTCCACAACTATCTAGCAAAACAATCGTGTAACCATCGTGCACCTTCAAGCGCGGAAAAGTTAAACCACTACCCGGCGTGACCAGAGTATCTCTTGGAGGCATTGAGCTGGGTGCGGCGGTTGCCCCGCTATGCGCGAGAAATTCGTCTAGAGAACAGTCCCTAAGGTCCATTGTTGCAGTATGGCAGAATTGTCGCGGTGTGCAAACTACCCAAGTCGGCGTGCTAGAAATCGGCAACGATCGGCGCCTGAACCCGATTTTCTGTTTCGTCGCTACACCAAATCCTCTTATTTTGAGCCTCGCCTACGTTAAGGCCCAAGCGGGCAAGCGGTTCGCGTCCAGAACCATGCAATGTGCACGACGCTGACGAATGAGCGGGTCAAGCTTCCGGAGCAACTCCAGCCTTCCGGCGGTGGCGCGTTCTTGCCTGGTCGGGCACTGCTTCGTCTGCTGAGCCCGCTTCGGCGACGTGATCACCATTGAGATCAGGCGAGGGGTCTACAAATCCGGCCGGCGTGATGTCGACGCCCTCGGCTGAGGCAACGCCACGGCCGGTCATCTGCTTGGCAAGCTTACGCGCCAGAGCGACGGCGGGGTCGTGGATCTCGGCGGGGCCGCTGTAGAAATCGATGGTTGCTGGTTGGTCTTCCGCAGCATCCTGGGCACCGTTGCCATTGGTCTCGGCAGCTTTACCGCTTTTCGCTTTACGGCTGCGAGGCCAGGACCCGACTTCGACATAGGTCGGTTTTTCGTCGATCATGATGAGAACGTAGCCCTGGGCGGCAGGCAGGGTTTTGCTGTCGGCCTCGGCTTTCTGAAGGCGCTCTTCGGTGGGCAAGAACAGCGTTCCGCGGTTGACGCCTCTGGCTGTGTAGCTTGCAGGCTTGTTTTCGGCGAGATCGACCGAAATGCGCCGCTCGCGCGCGGCGTTCATCGGGTCCGAGCCTTTGACATAGAGGCTGATGTATTCCGTACCGGTATCGGCCCGTGCGGGCCCGAAGCCTTCGTAGCGGCGCTCGACCCAGGAGAGAACTTTACCTTCCGGGTCACGAACGGGGACTTTGATGACGCCTCGCCAGCGGCCTGAGGCTTCCAGATAGTTCATGGTGAAATTGCCGTACTCGCGGTCTTCGTCGCGTTCGGTCATGGCAAACTCCTGAAGTATTGATGGTGAGGAAAGCGAATCGAGGAGGGAAAGCGGAGATAATCTGTCTTTCTAGTTTTAAGAATGCAAGTGATTCGGAGAAGAGATCTGAGACGGCAAAAACTTCGAAGGTCATGACGATGCCGCGGGAAGGATCGTCACCCTTTGGGCGGAGACGGGCAGGGCCCGGCTCCGGTCGCCTTTGCGACTAGAGCCTGGTCCTTTCAGGCCCGCACGGAAAGGACCCGCCCGAAATCAAACCCGCGTGTAAACCTGATAACCGAATGACCTCTGCCTGCCCCAGGAAACCCGGCCAAGGCGCGGAAGTGGCTGATAGGACTTAGCGTCCTTGCTCACCGGCTGCGAGGCACGGCAGCGAAGCGTTAGATTTTCGAGCGAGATATGAATCTCGACAATGGCCTTGGCGACATTGGTCTGCCGTTGAAAGAAACGGGCCGCAGCGCACAAACTCGGCGTGCGCTTGAGAAAGACGATCTCGGCGCATCCATTGGAGGGGAAGATATCGACGAGTTGAGCCAGGAAGGGCTCGGCGGGGAAAGAGCCGCAGTCGACGACCCCCGTCACCACATCACCGGGTTTGACCAGGCGGCCGTCAGTATAGCTAAGAGCAATAAGATTTTGCATGGCAGTGACGCAGAACAAAAACACGGATGCTCAATCAAAAGCGGATTCGCCGATGAAGGTCTAGCGATTAAGTGATTGTCTGCTCCAGCCCGAGGCGGTTTCAAATGCGATAAGGCTACAATGTAGATTGGTATAGCCAAATTGACCTTGTACCGCGAGATGCCTGATGGGAAAATTAACCGGACTCCCCATCGCGGAACTGCGCGCCTCGGCCTGAGCCGGCATTTCTGACTGATAGGAACGGTGCCGGGCTCGATTGAAATGAGCGCTTTACAGCAAAGACCCCGCTCGGCGCAGCGGGGTCCTCGGGATAGACGGGAAAGAGCCTCTCTTGGAGGGGAGGTCCATCCAATTCTTGTGATTCCCCTGAGCGGGGACAACTCACAATTTATTGCGACGGGTTTCAGAACGGCAGTAAGCTCAGGGCGCGGCTCAAGCGCATTCTGCCTGCTTTTCCTAACACTTGGCTCGCGCTTGACGAGAAATCTTGAAATTCTGACAAATATGTGATACAAAATATGGTGTTTCAGCCATTTTGTAAATTATATGACACAGTCTGCCCTCAGTTCCATTGGACAAACCGTCCGTCAGGCACGGCGCGCGAAGCGTCTGTCGCAGGAGCGGCTCGCCGAGCTATCGGGCGTCAGCCGCCCGCGCATCGCCGCGCTCGAGGGCGACCGGATCACCGATATCACGTTTGGCAATCTCCTGAACATTCTCCAGGCGCTCGATCTCGATTTGCGGGTGGTGCCTCTCAACCGGAAAAGGCCGACGCTAGAGGAATTGCAGGCGGATGAGGGAGAGACGTCGTGATCCGCGTCTGGTCCGACAACAAAACAGCCGGCGTGCTGGACCGTCTCGGCCCCAAGGGATCGACCTTCGCTTACGATCCGCAAGCCCTGCCAGAGCGCGCGGTGTCGGTCACGATGCCGGTGCGCGTGCAATCCTGGGATATGCAGTTCGGGCTCGCGCCGATCTTTGAAATGAATCTGCCGGAAGGAGCCTTGCGCGAGCGGCTCATGCGGCGCTTTGCGAAGGCAACCGGCCGCTTCGACGATCTCGATCTCTTAAGCGTTGTCGGGCGCACGCAGATTGGCCGGTTGCGCTTTTCCGCGCTTGATGCGGAACTTGACGAAGAGGTGCCGTTCCAGTCGATCGACGAGATCCTTCGAGCCCGCCGGGGCGGGGCGCTGTTCGACTATCTGCTCGACACGTTCGCGGCCTATTCCGGCCTCTCCGGTGTTCAGCCCAAGGTGATGATCCGCGCCAAGGAGAGGGGCCGAAAGGAGAAAGCAAGCGGACGGGAATCGAGCAGCCTGCGCAGCGCCACCCATATCGTCAAACTATGGGATGCGGCGGAATTTCCGGAACTGGCCGCCAATGAATTCTTCTGTCTGTCGGCGGCGCGGGCGGTGGGGCTTATGGTGCCCAACTTTCAGCTCTCCGACGACGGTGCGGCGCTCATCCTCGACCGGTTCGATTTGAGCGAGGGGGCCTATCTTGGTTTCGAGGATTTCTGCGTCCTCAATGGTTTGCAGACCGCCGATAAATATAGCGGCAGCTACGAGTCACGGCTCTTCAAGCGGCTGGCCGACTATGTGGGACCGGCTACCCGGGCCAAGTCCGCGCGCGATTTGTTCCGGCTCTTCGTACTCAATTGCGCGCTTCGCAATGGCGACGCGCATCTGAAGAATTTCGGCATCCTCTATAGCGATGTGAATGGCGAAGCCGAACTCGCGCCGGTCTATGACCTCGTCACAACCACGGCCTACCTGCCGCAAGACGCGATGGCGCTGACGCTGAACGGCACGACGCGCTGGCCGGATGCCCGCAAGCTTATCGAACTGGGGCAGGTGCGAGCGAACCTCTCGAAAAAGGACATCGAGGGCATTCTGGAAGCCACGGCGGATGCGCTGTCAGACACGCTCGGCAAGATGAAGCGATATTTCCGCAAGAGCGACTTTCCTGAGATCGGCCAACGGGTCGCGGCGGCCTGGGAGGAAGGAATTCGGGAAACCCTGCAACAGACTGCAAACAGGGTCCCGGCCGAGAAACCAAAACAGGGCATCAGGAAACGCGGCCTGGCCGCAAGCGAGGCCCTCGTCATCGAGAGCCTGCGCAAGAAGAAGGGGCATTTTACCGGGCTACAAAGGGTGCTGGCCGAGGAGCTTCAAATCCCGCTCAGCACGCTGAACGCTGCGCTGCGCCGTCTCGAAGGGCGGAACCTTATAACGCGGGAGAAAAAGACGCTCGAATTGGTGGGGGCAGGGTAGGAGATTTAGCCTCTTGGAACGGTGGGGACTTTCGGGCGGGTTGGGGCTATGACGAGAACGGTTTCGAGCGCGGAGGAAAAGGAGATAGCCATGGTCCGAACGCTTTCTGTAGGGCGAGGACGGTGCATTTCGATGAACTTGGGGGCGACAAGCCGAGATCAGGGATGAGAGCAAATTTGAAGAGCGGTCGCTTCACGACGATCTGGGACGAGCTTCGCGTGGTTCGGTGACACAAGGCCGGTTGTACTACGCTGAGCCGGATGAGAGACTCCGTCATGCGCGGACACTTCACGCAGAGTCTCCCTGGGCGGAGTTGTATGAGCTCTATCGCTTGACGCGCCTGCTGATCCCGAATCTGCCTGGGCAAGACAGCCCCAACGCGCAGGATTGTGTTGAGGCGCCCATTCCCGGTGGTGATTTCGTGAGAGCAACCTGTGGATGAAAGTCTCACCTACGAATGAGCGGCTGAATCGAGCCTATAATGTTTCTGCCTTGTCGCAGGATACAAGACTATCTAATTAATGTAATTACATTTCCGGGGGCACTGCATGGCGATTAAGAAGAGCGAGCTCTACAGCTCTCTGTGGGCGAGCTGCGACGAACTGCGCGGCGGCATGGACGCATCGCAGTACAAAGATTACGTCCTGGTGTTGCTGTTCATCAAATACGTCAGCGACCGCTACGCCGGCGCGCCTTACGCGCCGATCAAAATTCCTGAGGGCGCAAGCTTCAAGGACATGGTTGCGCTCAAAGGCGCATCCGACATCGGCGATCAGATCAACAAGCGCATCATCGCCCCGCTGGCCAATGCCAACAAGCTGTCCGACATGCCGGACTTCAATGACGCCAACAAGCTCGGCAGCGGCAAGGACATGGTGGATCGCCTCACCAACCTGGTCGCCATTTTTGAGAATAAGGCGCTCGATTTCAGCAGGAACCGAGCCGACGGCGACGACATTCTGGGTGACGCCTATGAATATCTCATGCGCCACTTCGCGACTGAAAGCGGCAAGAGCAAGGGGCAATTCTATACCCCCGCCGAGGTCAGCCGCATCATTGCGCAGATCATCGGCATTCGCGGCGCGGAAACCAGCAACGCCACTACAGTTTACGATCCCACCTGCGGATCGGGCTCGCTCTTGCTGAAAGTGGCGGACGAGGCATCAACGCCGGTCACTATTTACGGGCAGGAGAAGGACGCCGCCACGTCGGGCCTCGCCCGCATGAACATGATCCTGCACGACAACCCCACGGCGCTGATCGTCCAGGGCAACACCCTTGCCGACCCGAAATTCAAGGATGGCGACGCGCTCAAAACCTTCGACTATGTGGTCGCCAATCCGCCTTTCAGCGACAAGCGCTGGAGCAACGGCATCGATCCGCTGGGCGATCCATATGAGCGCTTCAAGCATTTCGGAACGCCGCCCGGTAAGCAGGGCGACTACGCCTATCTGCTGCACATCGTCCGCTCGCTCAAAAGCATGGGAAAAGGCGCGTGCATCCTGCCGCACGGCGTCCTGTTCCGTGGCAACGCCGAGGTCGACATCCGCCGCAACCTCATCCGCAAGGGCTACATGAAGGGAATCATCGGCCTGCCCGCCAACCTCTTTTACGGCACCGGCATCCCCGCCTGCATCGTCGTCATCGACAAGGAGGACGCCCACGCCCGCAAAGGCATCTTCATGATCGACGCCAGCGCGGGCTTCATGAAGGATGGCCCCAAGAACCGCCTGCGCAGCATGGACATCCACAAGATCGTCGATGTCTTTACCCGGCGGCTCGAAATTCCGAAATACGCGCGCATGGTGCCCTTCGAGGAGATCGAGCGGAACGAGTTCAACCTCAACATACCCCGTTACATCGACAGCCAGCAGGCCGAGGACATTCAGGACATCGAGGGGCATCTACGCGGCGGCATTCCCACGGCCGATGCCGACGCCCTCGCGCGTTATTGGGAGGTCTGCCCGCAGCTTCGGCGGACGTTGTTGAAGGACAATCGCCCCGGCTATCTCGATCTGGCCGTACCCAAGGATGCGATCAAGCCCGCCATCTACGAGCACCCGGAGTTCACCGGGTTCATTGGCAACATGAATGCGCTCTTTGCTGACTGGCGCGCCAAAGCTGCAGCAAAGCTCAAAGGCTTGCAGGCTGGCAGTCATCCCAAGTCCGTAATTGCCGGACTTTCCGAAGACCTGCTCGCCCATTACACCGGCAAGCCGCTCATCGACAAATACGACGTCTATCAGCACCTCATGGATTATTGGGCCGAAACCATGCAGGACGATTGCTATCTCATCGCCGCCGATGGCTGGAAGGCCGAGACCTACCGGATCATCGAGACGGACAAGAAGGGCAAGGAAAAAGACAAGGGCTGGACCTGCGATCTCGCGCCCAAAGCGCTCATTGTTGCCCGCTTCTTTGCCGAGGAGCAGGGGGCCATCGACACGCTCGCGGCGGAGTTGGAAAGCATCACCGCCCGGATGACCGAAATGGAGGAGGAACACGGCGGCGACGAAGGCGCCTTCTCAGAACTCGACAAGGTGAACAAGGTCAACGTCACCGCCCGGCTCAGGGAGATCAAAGGCGACAAAGAGACGAAGGACGAAGCCGCCGTTCTCAATGAGTGGCTGAAACTCGCCAACGACGAGGCTGACCTCAAGAAGCGGCTCAAGGATGCTGAGGCCGCGTTGGACGCGAAGGCCCTCGCTCACTATCCCAAGCTCACCGAGGCCGCGGTCAAGACGCTGGTCGTGGACGACAAATGGCTCGCCGCCCTCGATGCCGCCATTCACGGCGAGATGGACCGCATAAGCCAGGCCCTCACCCAGCGCGTAAAGGAACTGGCCGAGCGGTATGAGACGCCCATGCCGCAGCAAGTCCGCAAGGTCGCTGATCTGGAGCAGGCCGTGAACGTGCACCTGGAGAAGATGGGGTTTGCATGGAATTGAGGCCCGGCTATAAGCAGACCGAGATGAGGGTGATCCCGGAAGATTGGGAGATTGCTACTATCCAAGAGCTTCTTGATCGGGGTGCTGTCGTTGGACACCTCGACGGAAATCATGGTGAGCTATATCCAAGGAGTCACGAGTTCAAGGAGTTCGGGGTACCTTACATCACGGCGAACGACCTGTGCGGCCGTAAAGTCAGTTTCAGAAATTGCAAGTACCTTTCGAAGGAGCGCGCTAGTCGTTTTCGAAAAGGCGTCGCGAGGAACGGTGATGTGTTGTTCGCACACAACGCCACAGTTGGTCCGACCGCCCTGCTTTCGACGGAACTCGACTCCGTTATCTTGAGCACGACGGCCACTTACTTCCGCTGCAACCAAGATAAGTTGATCAATTTGTTCTTGCTCTATGCGCTTCAATCAACGCACTTCGTAGGTCAGTACCAAGCCGTGATGGCTCAATCAACGCGCAACCAAGTCCCAATCACTGCGCAAAGAAAATTGTCGGTAGCCCTCCCTCCCACCAAAGCCGAACAAGAAGCCATTGCCGAGGCCTTAAGCGATGCGGATGCCCTCATTGAAGCCCTTGAGCAACTTATCGCCAAAAAATGCCACATCAAACAAGGCGCCATGCAGGAATTGCTCACCGGCAAGAGGCGACTAACAGGCTCAGATAAAGCATGGGAAATACGTCGCCTGGCGGATGTTTGTAGGTCAATAACCGATGGCACTCATTTTACTCCACACTACGTCGAAAGCGGTGTTCCATTTTACAGTGTTGAAAATGTAACAAGAGACGATTTCGTCAATACGAAGTTCATTTCAGAGAATGAACATTTTAATTTGATCAAACGCTGCCGCCCTGAAAGGGGTGATCTGTTGCTCACGCGGATAGGCGATATCGGTAAAGCAAAGTTAATAGACTGGGATGTCAACGCCAGTATATATGTTAGCCTCGCACTTATTAAGCTAAAGCCAGAGCTGAATGCGCAATTTGTGTAGAGCTATGGCCGAGAGTTGGTGACGGCCTGAAGGGATGAAGGCGGCGTATCCTGGTGGTGATTTAAGCCTCCACTTCTCCAACGAAGGAGTGATACGCCGTGCAGAACGATAACATCGTCAAATTGATTCAACCAGGGGCCGTCAGCGACCCCCTCACCGAGATCTTGCGCAACGGGGCACAGGCCCTGCTGGTCCAGGCCGTTGAGGCGGAGGTGGCGGACTTTCTTGCCAAGCATGCCGATCTCAAGACCGGAGATGGCCACCAGCGCGTCGTGCGCCACGGTCACCTGCCCGGACGCGAGGTCATGACTGGCATCGGCCCTGTTGCCGTGCGCCAGCCGCGTGTCCGTGACCGCGAGGCCGGAGCTGACGATCCTGAACGCATCCGTTTCACGCCTGCGATCCTGCCGCCTTATGCGCGGCGCTCGAAGAGCTTGGAGATGCTGATCCCAATCCTTTACCTAAAGGGTGTCTCGACCGGGGACTTCGAAGAAGCTCTGGCCGCGCTGCTCGGCAAGGACGCGCCCGGTCTATCCGCCTCAACCATTGCGCGGCTGAAGGAGGTTTGGATTGACGAGCACGAGCGCTGGCAGAAACGGGATCTTTCGGCCAGGCGCTACGTCTATGTCTGGGCAGACGGCATCCATCTGCAGGCGCGGCTTGAGGATGAGAAGCAGTGTATCCTTGTGATTATTGGCGCGACGCCCGAGGGCAAGAAGGAGCTGGTTGGCTTCACGGACGGAGCGCGCGAGAGCGCCCACGACTGGCGCGAGCTGCTCCTCGATTTAAAGCGCCGTGGCCTCTCCGTCGCACCGGAACTGGCCGTCGCCGATGGAGCCTTGGGATTCTGGAAGGCCCTCGGTGAGGTCTGGCCGTCCACGCGCGAACAGCGCTGCTGGGTTCACAAGACCGCCAATGTGCTGAACAAGCTTCCGAAAAGCCAGCAGCCCAAAGCCAAACGCGCGCTGCAGGACATTTGGATGGCCGGGACGAGGAACGATGCCGAGGCCTCATTCGACGCGTTCATCGAGACCTATGAGCTCAAATACGAAAAGGCCGCCGGCTGCCTGAAGAAGGATCGCGGCGCGCTGTTAGCGTATTACGACTTCCCTGCCGAGCATTGGAAGCACTTGCGGACCTCGAACCCGATTGAGAGCACCTTCGCGACGGTGCGGCATCGGACGATCCGCTCGAAGGGCTGCCTCTCGAATAAGACCGCTCTCGCGATGGTCTTCAAGCTCGTCGAGGGCGCCCAGAAAAGCTGGCGCAGGCTCGATGGTCATAACCACTTGCCAAAGATCGTCCGGGGTGTGAAATTTACCGACGGGCTTGAGGTTGCCGCCAGGCCGGAGGCTCCTCAAGCCAGAATCGCCGCCGCCTGATTCATCAGGCCGTCACCAAAAATTGGCGATAGCTCATTTGTGTATTGTTACACCCAGTCCAGAATGTTCGTTGAAGACGTCGAAAGTCGTTCTCTTCTTAACGCCGCCCCCAAGAAGATCAATATGGGTGAAATTGGTGGCGTGCCAATACCGTTTCCTTCGGCGGAAGAACAAACCTCAATCGCCGCCATCCTCTCCGACATGGACGCCGAAATCGCCGCCCTGGAATCCAAGCTCGCCAAATCCCGCCAGATCAAGCAGGGCATGATGCACAACCTTCTCACCGGGAGGATTCGCCTCGTATGAAAATCTCCACCATCCTCGACCACGTCGACAGTGGCCATATGGCCCTGCCTGAGTTTCAGCGCGGTTACGTCTGGAACCGCGACCAGGTGCGCGGGCTGTTCGATTCACTCTACCGCCGCCATCCCGTTGGTGGCCTGCTGGTCTGGGCTACGGAATCCAAAACCGCGACACATCGTGGTGACGGCGCTCTCGCCGCTGGCATCGTCAAGCTGCTGCTCGACGGCCAGCAGCGCATCACCTCGCTCTATGGCGCGGTCCGGGGCAAGCCGCCGAAATTCTTCGACGGCAACGCGAACGCCTTCACCAGCCTGCGCTTCCACCTGGAAACGGAAACCTTCGCCTTCTACCAGCCGGTCAAGATGCAGGACGATCCGCTGTGGATCGACGTTAGCGAGCTGATGAAAAACGGCACGGCCGGGCTTGGCCAGTTCGTGACGCGATTGAGCGCGCTGCCAGAGCTGGCCCCCAAAGTCGGTGATTATGTTGCGCGGCTCAGCCGCTTGCTCGGCATCACCGATGTAGATCTCCACGTCGAGGAAGTGACCGGTGCGGACAAAACCCTGGACGTCGTTGTCGACATCTTCAACCGGGTTAACAGCGGCGGCACCAAGCTTTCCAAGGGCGACTTGGCGCTCGCCAAGATTTGCGCCGACTGGCCGGAAGCGCGCGATACGATGAAGGCCAAGCTCAAGGAGTGGACCAAGGCCGACTACCATTTTAACCTCGATTGGCTTTTGCGCTCGGTGAACACCGTGCTTACCGGTGAGGCGAAATTTCAATTCCTGCACGACAAGGGCGCGGTCGAAATTCAGGATGCCCTCAAGCGTGCCACCAAGCACATCGACACCTGCCTCAACCTGATCGGCGGCCGTCTTGGGCTCGACCACGACCAGGTATTTTTTGGCCGTTTCGGCGTGCCGGTGATGGTCCGCTATCTCGACCAGCGCAGCGGTCCGATGAGCGAAACGGAGCGCGACAAGCTGCTGTTCTGGTTCGCGCAAGCCGGAATGTGGGGGCGGTTTTCCGGCTCCACGGAATCCTTTATCGACCAAGACTTGGCGGCGCTGGTGGAGCCCGATGGCAGGCTGGACAGACTGCTTGAGCAGTTGCGCCTCTGGCATGGCGGCTTGCGTGTCGAACCGGGGCATTTCACCGGCTGGAGCCTTGGGGCTCGCTTCTATCCCGTGCTGTACCTGCTGACGCGCATGGGTCTGGCCCGTGATTGGGGCACCGGGCTCGCGCTCAAGGCCAACCTGCTTGGGAAGATGAGCCGGTTGGAGGTGCACCACATTTTTCCGAAAGCGCAGCTCTACAAGCGAAAGTTCAAGCGCCCGGAAGTGAATGCACTGGGGAACTTTTGCTTTTTGACCAAGGACACCAACCTCAACATCAGCGCCCGCCCACCGGAGGAGTATTTCCCGGAGATCGAGAAAGCCCATCCAGGCGCACTCGCCTCGCAGTGGATACCGACTGACACGGCACTATGGAAGATCGAGAACTACCGCGACTTTCTTGAAGCGCGGAAGGCGCTGCTTGCCGAAGAAGTCAACAAGCGCATGGAGGAGCTGCTGCACGGTGAGACGCGCTGGCTGGCTGGCCCAGCGGCCACTATTCCGGCCGCAGTTGTTCGTGGCGGCATCACCAGCGAAGAAGAGGAAGAGCAGCTCGAAGCCCTCAACGGCTGGATGGAAAAGGAAGGCCTGCCGCGCGGCGTACTGGCCTATGGCTTCGCGGATGATGCCGGTGGCGAACAAAAAGCCGTCTTCGATCTGGCCTGGCCCAATGGGATTCAAGAGGAGCTTAGCCAGCCCGTCACCGTCATGCTGAACGGGGATGCCGAGACGATCGGCATTGCCAGTCAGGCCGGCTATCGGTGCTTTCAGACCGTCGGCGAGTTTAAGCAGTATGTGCAGACGGAAATTCTGGCTCAGGAGATGGCGCCATGAGCATCGGCCAATCCGAACGCGCCACGCAGAACCGCGTCGTCGCCCTCTTCCGCGACGAACTGGGCTATCGCCACCTCGGCGACTGGACCGACCGCGGCAACAGCAACGTCGAGGAAAGCCTGCTCACCGTCTACCTCGCCCGGAACGGCTATACGCGGGAGCAAATCAGTAGCGCCATCTACAAACTGCGCACCGAAGCGGATAATCACAGCCGCACCCTCTACGGCAACAACCAAGCCGTTTATCAACTGCTGCGCTACGGCGTGTTGGTGAAGATCGAGGCGGGCAAGGTCACGGAAACGATCCACCTCATCAACTGGAAGGAGCCGGAGAAAAACGACTTCGCCATTGCCGAGGAAGTCACCTTGCGCGGCAACCGCGAGCGGCGGCCCGACATCGTGCTCTACGTCAACGGCATCGCCATCGGCATGCTGGAGCTGAAGAACAGCCGCGTTTCCATCGGCGAGGGTATCCGCCAGACGCTGTCAAACCAAAGTCCGGAATTCAACGCCCCCTTCTTCAGCACAATTCAGTTCGTCTTCGCGGGTAACAACTCCCAGGGGCTGCAATACGGCACCATCGGCACGGAGGAGAAGTATTTCCTCAAGTGGAAGGAAGACGAAGAGGACGATAGCCGCTTCAAACTCGACAAGTATCTGCTGAGGCTGTGCCGTAAGGACCGGCTGATCGAGTTGATGCACGACTTTGTGGTCTTTGATGGCGGGCGGAAAAAGCTGCCGCGCGTGCATCAGTATTTCGGCATCAAGGCGGCACAGCAGCATGTGCGCGACCGCAAGGGCGGCATCATCTGGCACACGCAAGGCAGCGGCAAGAGCATCGTCATGGTGCTGCTGGCGAAGTGGATATTGGAGAACAACCCAAACGCCCGCGTGGCCATCATCACCGACCGCGACGAGTTGGACAAACAGATCGCGAGCGTCTTCACCGACGCGGGCGAGGCTATCAAACGCACCACCAGCGGCCGCGATCTGATGCGCCAGCTTGGGCAGGCCACGCCGCGCTTGCTGTGCTCGCTGGTTCACAAATTCGGCCGGAAGGACGTGGACAACTTTGACCAGTTCATCAAGGAGCTGGAAGCGCAGCCGAGCCAGACCGTGGGCGAGATTTTCGTTTTCGTGGACGAGTGCCACCGCACACAGAGCGGCAGACTGCACCGCGTAATGAAGGCGATGATGCCCAACGCGGTGTTCATCGGCTTTACCGGCACGCCGCTGCTTAAGGAGGACAAAGCCACCAGCCTGGAAGTATTCGGCGGCTACATCCACACCTACAAATTCAGCGAGGCGGTCGAAGACGATGTTGTGCTCGATCTCGTTTACGAGGCGCGGGACATCGACCAGCGTCTCGGCTCCGGGGAAAGGATCGATGCGTGGTTCGAGGCCAAGACGAAGGGGCTCAACGACTGGCAGAAGGACGAACTGAAAAAGAAGTGGGGCACAATGCAGCACGTGCTCAGCTCCAAATCCCGCATGGATCGGGTGGTCGGCGACATCATCTTCGACTTCAGCGTAAAGCCGCGGCTTAGCAGCGAGCGTGGTAACGCCATCCTGGTGGCTTCAAGCATCTACGACGCGTGCAAGTATTTCACTCTGTTCCAGAAGACGCCGTTCAAGGGAAAGTGCGCAGTGGTGACCTCGTACAATCCGCTGACGAGGGATGTGACCACGGAGGAAACCGGAGCGAGCACGGAAACCGACAAGCAGTTCATCTTCAATACCTACACCGAGCTGTTGAAAGAGGTTGATGCCCGGCCGGACATGACAAAGACCGAGACCTACGAGGAGCGCGCCAAGGATTTGTTCAAGAATGAGCCCGCAAATATGAGGCTTCTGATCGTGGTGAACAAACTGCTGACTGGCTTCGACGCGCCGAGCTGTACCTATATTTATATCGACAAGCATATGGAAGATCACGGCCTGTTCCAGGCGATCTGCCGCACCAACCGGCTGGATGGCGAGGACAAGGATTTCGGCTACATCGTCGACTACAAGGATTTGTTTAAGAAGGTCGAAAAGGCCGTCGCCGTTTACGCGTCTGAACTGGATCAAAGCGCAGGCGGCGCGGCCCCGGAAATTCTCCTCAAGGACCGCCTGACCAAGGGCCGCGAGCGCCTGGACGATGCGCTCGAAACTATCGCGCTGCTCTGCGAGCCGGTCGAACCGCCGAAGGGTGAGCTGGAGTACATCCATTATTTCTGCGGTAACTCCGAAATACCCAGTGACCTGAAAGAGCGGGAACCGCAACGCGCCGCGCTTTACAAAGCCGTCGCTAGCCTGGTGCGGGCATACGCCAACATTTCCGATGAATTGGAAGCCGCCGGATATAGCGGCACCGACGCCGACCGCATCAAGAACGAAATCGACCGCTATCTGAAACTACGCGACACCATCCGCAACGCTAGCGGGGAGAGGCTGGATCTGAAGGCTTACGAGGCCGATATGCGCCACCTCATCGACACCTATATCGAAGCCGATCAACCGAGGAAGATTTCGCCGTTTGACAACATGTCATTGATTGACTTGATCGTGAAAAGCGGAATTGCGGAAGCTGTCAACGGCACGCTTGGCGGCCTCAAGGGCGACAAGGACGCCATCGCCGAAACGATAGAAAACAACGTTCGCAGCAAAATCATAAAGGAGCATCTCAACGATCCGGCGTTCTTCGAAAAAATGTCGGCGCTGTTGGACGAGATCATTGCAGCGCGGAAGGCGAAGGCAATCGAATATCAGGAATACCTGAGCCAAATTGCCGAACTGGCGAAAAAGGTGGCGGCGGGTCAGACCGATGAGACGCCGAAGACGCTCGATACGCCAGGGCGCCGGGCGCTCTACAATAACCTCGGCCAGAATGAGGAACTCGCCCTCAGAATAGATAGGGTGGTACGGCGGAACCGGCCCGATGGATGGAGGGGCGTACAGGCTCGCGAGCGGGTCATTAAGGCGGCTCTGCACGAAGTGCTTCAGGACGTCAACGAGGTGGAGCGCATATTCCTCATCATCAGGCAGCAGACGGAATACTGATGGCCACGACGATAGAGCTCGGCGAAATCGTCGTGGAGGTGGTGAAAAAGAACATCAAGAACATCCACCTGAGCGTCAATCCACCCGCTGGGGCGGTGCGAATAGCAGCGCCGCTGAGGACGAAGACCGAGACGATCCGCGTCTTTGCCATCTCGAAGCTCGGCTGGATCAAACAGCAACAGAAGAAGTTGCGGGCGCAGGAACGCGAAGCGCCGCGCGAATACCTGGACCGCGAAAGCCATTACGTATGGGGAAAGCGCTATCTGCTGCAGGTTGTCGAAGAGGACGCAGCGCCGAACGTCGAGCTAAAACATAGCAAGATGCTGCTGCAAGTTCGGCCCGGCGCAAATGAAGAAAAAAAGCGCGCCGTCATTGATGAATGGTATCGCGAACAGATCAAGAAGGCCGCGCCGCCGTTGATCGCAAAATGGGAGCGGCTCCTCGGCGTTAAGCTGGATCGCTTTTTGGTGCGGAAAATGAAAACCAAGTGGGGCAGCTGTACTTCAGGTGCGAGGAGCATTCGGCTTAATACCAATTTGGCACAGAAGCCGCCGGAATGCCTGGAATACATCGTTGTGCACGAAATGGTTCATCTGCTTGTTCGTCGTCACGACGAACGCTTTAGCAGCCTTATGGATCGGCATTTGCCGGGGTGGAAGCTCACCCGGCAGATACTCAACGCGGCACCGCTTGCTCACGCAAACTGGTCTTATTGAAACCTCACGCAACGTCATGAGAGTGCGTTTTCTTCGGCCGCCCGCCACACTTGATTTTAGCTAGTCGATAACGGTGCGGAGCGCCGCCACGGTCGCCGTCATATGGCGGAGAGAGGTGGACCCGGTTGTTCGGATAGATTTCCTGCTTCGATAAGTGGAACGTCTGTCGGGGTTAGGCGGTCGAGGATAAGGCGATATCGTTATCCTTGGCCCATTTGCAGATGCAATTGCGATAGGCAGCCCCAATTCGCAGGCGAGTTTCCAGGGGCTTAGCCTTTGGAGGACAGCCGGTTCGCCGCAGAACATTGAGCAGATAGGGTGCCTTTTGCCGCCTGCAGGATACTATACCGTCAAGCAGGGTGGCGGTCAGAGCTTCCCGCTTCAGGCGTGCAGCCGGATTGCCCCAAAGTTCCCGCAGAAAGGCGGATGCCACTGTTAGCATTGATTGTAATTCGATCTGCGAACCACCCAGAAGCTTAACCAGGTGGGCAAATTCTCCATCGGGGAACCAATTGTTGTGCTTCGCCGCTTCGAGAAGGACATCGTGGCCAATGGAGGTGAAATTGTGGCCCGCCAACGCCAGGCGAGCGATAACCCGATGGTACTCGCGCCGCGGAAGATGCCCGCTTTCGCACGCTACCAGCAACGCGGGTTGTAGCCAAGCGCCATGAACCTTGGCTGCTTGCCCGGCAAGCCAACGAAGACGGTGGTCCTCGCAAAGGAAGACCCGATTGGAGCCACTAGCAGCCGCGATCGCGTCGTACATGGAAGGATCCATCTGAGATATGACCTGACGAACGTCGCGGCTGTAATCTTGATCTGGAATTGCGGGAACAATTCTCGACCGATCGCTACGCGCGAACCTCAAAATGGTTTCCGCAAGCTCGAGTGACGCTCGACACTGTTCCTGAGAATATTTACTAAAAACAATCTGACCTTCACTATCGCCGGCTGTCATGCAGCCACCTTCATGGCGTGTTGCGTGCGCTCTCTCTCCCCAGCAACGCTCCAGCATGTTGATAGCTGACGAGGTCAGACCGAGGGGGCCATAAGTGTCGGCAAGAACGGTTAGAACGTCGAAGCAGCCGGCAATCCAGAATGTCAAGGGATCCAAAACCAGTGCGGGCTTAGCGCGCAAGAGCTTAATGGCCTCATTTCGCTCCGCTTCCGAGCCGAGGCAGACATCGAAGGGAACGTCGGCTTGCATTAGTCCGGCCCAAGCATCGATCGGGTCATCACCAGCCAAACGCGCAATCATTGCCAACGGTATGGGATGAGACTTGTAGAGGTCAAAAAGCTTATCGGCGTGATTGCGCCGCTGACGCGCCACGTCGTGAATCTTTTCGATCGCTTTTTCAGGGGCATCGGGCGGCATCGCAACTCTGAAAAGCCCGCGCTCGCTTGGAAAAAGCTCGTTGAACTCATCGAGGCTACGATGAAAGAGATAGAGATACTTATGCTTAATCTCAGTAATTTTACGCTCTTCCGACCCCGGATGATCATGGACCTTTACTAGGCCTCCAGCATGCATCCCGATCACTCGCTTCGCCAATTCGCTATCGGGGGCAAGCTCGCCGAGCAGCGGGTTGAGGGGAGTGTATTGTGACTCGATGACAAATACTGACGAAGGGCGGCTAGCGTCCTCGGAGGCGATTGTGAAGGCGGTATCGGGGCCAATGCAATCAATCTGCCGGATAACGCGGTTAGCACCTTGCCCGGCGAAAAGGAGGCCTACATACCCAAGATGGGCCTCGGGATCATGCCATGACCGTCGCAGCGTTGCGTAGGCAACAGCGAAGGCTTGTTCTGGTCGACCGTGGTGGTCAAGAATGCGAGCGAGCTCCATGCGAAGCACTGGTTCAGCGTCTTCGTAGGTTTGCATGCTCTCATTTAGAAAAGCATCGCGCGCGTTCTTATCGTCCAGCCGCTCGACAATCTCTAGCCACTTGATGCGCATGTAGAGGTCATCTGGACGGAGCAACAGATAATTTTCACAGTTCTGCCGCGCCGAAGTTATGTCGCCGACCCGGGCGTAGAACGTTGCCGCGCAGCGCAGATAGTAGGGTTGCGCTTTGATGTCGGGTGCAAGTGCCTGCAGGAGTCCTGTTACCTCTTTGCGCCGGTCGGCACAAATAAGCGAGGAAAGTCTCAGGCGAAGGAGGTCGGATTCCCGTGCGGGTGATGTGATGGGGGCAAGCAGGTCGGCAACGCTGTCCCACTCTTCCACCGCATAAAGTGCGTCAGCAATAAATATGGGGCATAGACGATCAGAGGATGGTGCAAGTTCAAGTGCTTTATAGGCTGCCTCGCAAGCGCCAGATTTATCACCAGTCTGGCCTTTCACAAAGGATAAGGCAACGAAAGAGGCGGGTTCCGTCGGCTGATCGGAAATGAGGGCCTGTGCGGCGGCTAGTGCTTCAGCCTTGCGTCCGCTGAACCATAAGGCACGTACTCTGTCCAATTGCAGGACGGAAGGGGGCTTTAATCCTGTCGAAGAGAAGAGCTCGTTAAAGGAAAGGATAGCCTCGTCGAAGCGACGTGCTGCCATGCATGCTTCGGCTCGCAACGTCAATAGCTCAGGATCCTTGCGGATGTTCTCGGGAAGTCGGTCTAGGTCTTCAAGTACTTCTTCGGAATGGCCATTTAGAAGCCGCATCTGGATACGATGAAGGTTTAGCTGCTGGTCATCTGGCGCAATGAGCAATGCTTCGTTCAAAACTTTCTCCGCGTCGCCAGTGCGAGCGGTGAAGCGCAAGGCAGTTATAAGGTTCAAGGCTGTGGCAATATGACCGGCAGCGATTTCGGTCGCTTTGGTCTGGTTCCAAAGAGAAGCAAGCAGCTGCAGAGCTCTGTCGAAGTTGTTGCGATCATCTTCGCTTAGGCCTGCAGTGAAGCGGACATAGCCGCCGCTGATAATCGGCTCGAGTAAAGCAACTGCAAGTTCGCCCTGAACGTGGTCGATTGCGGGATTCAAGTCATAGGCGCGTTCGAACAGACGAAGACATTCAGACTTGTGGCCACGGTGGCGGTGCCATCTTGCTGCGGCTGCAATAACCTCCACATTGTCAGTCGGCGATCCAGGGAGAAGATTCAACGGCTCATCTACGTTCTCTTCGTCGAAGGCGGCTAGTACCCGCAGCGGAGCGACAAGAGTGTTATTGGGATCATTCTTAAGAACAGCGTCCGCGTGGGAGCGGGCTTCCTGCATGTCGCCGCGTAAGATCAGAGCAAGCACGAAATTGGCACGGGCGAGTGGGTCACCATCGCCAAAGGGCTCCGCTTTAACGAATAATTCGGCGGCCTCATTCAGGTTGCCAAGGTTATATTCGGCTGCTCCTTGATTCGTGAATAGGCGAAATTTGGCGCGGGCGGTCGCTCTCTCCCAGTGGTTTTCTGCGAGACGTTTAAGTATGGAAAGCGCTGTCCGGGGCTGGCCCGAGCGAATCAGGTCCCGAGCAGAATCAATCTGTGCCTGCAACTTGATATCGTCGGGGTCCACGGGCGAACCAGCGCCGGGATCGACGATAGGAAGTCGTGTTAATACCTGCGATACGAGTTCTATAATCTGTGTCTGCTGTTGCGCAGATTGGCCTTGCCCAAGCGCCAGTTCTTCCAGCTTAATTCTAATCAACTGGTTTGATGGGGCTTGGCCAGGGTAGTGTTTTTCTATGACATCCGGGTGTTCTGCGATAAGAGACACGAGGTCATCCCATCCCATAACCTGAACCGTGAAGAGACCGCGTCGGCTGTGATCGTCGGAAATCTGGCGCGCGACCTGCTCGATGGTGGAGTCTTTTGGAGCCGTTGTCGCCAAGATCCAGTGAGAAAGCGAGGGAGCAAAATCGAGCGCTTTGCTGATTTCATCGCGAAGCTCTTTTTCTGTAACTTGAGCTCCCCAAAGGGTATACTTTCCTTTGCATTGCACACCATGCCACTTTTGCTTAAAGCGGCCATAGACATCCGTTCCGGCCTGTTGTTGCCCTTGGCGTCCATTTTTCTGGGCAGTCGGATCAGTCCACACGCGGCGAAAGATATCAAGGCACATATCCTCAAAGTCTTGCCAGTTCTTAGGGGGCGGAATCTGACGTGAGTGGAATTCCATGATACAAATGGTGCCTATGGCCACGAATTGGATTGGTTGTTAGGGAAAGAATGCCCGGTTACACAAACGCATGACTCTAGAGGGTACGGCGCGGTCAGGCTCTTCGAGTCGAAGTTTATAGAAATTCGGGAAAATGCACAATCTCACCGCCGTTATTGTGAAGCAATTGGGGGATCGAAAGCAATGATGACTGAGTTAATAAGTTTTTAACCATGTACCTAACATGCGATAAAGCACATTATCACATACCCAGCTGGGTTGTGGGTGGAAGCCCGAACCGCCGCGGATCACGGCAGCCAACGCTGCAACGATCAGCAAGATCTGACAGTATCATTTGAGCTTAACGACGAAGATATCAGCGCTTCCGGTTGGTCTGGCGCGTCATTTGCGGCTTGCATTTAGATAGATAATCAATATAACATAAAGGACGTTATGTTATATAGTTGCAATCTATCCGATTGATCTTGCTCGGTGTCGTTTTTCCTTAATCAGTAGAAACTGTATCCTGGCTGCAGTTTCGGAGCAAGCTTGCCCCCTTAATTCGTAGAAATGCTCCTTAATGAGTAGACTTTTTCTCTATTCAGTAGAATTGTATCGCGATACCACAATGGCTTTGGCTTGGGGTCGTTGATCAATCCTCTCATGGCTGCTGCATTCAACAAGGTATCGAATTTCATTCGCTCGACTTCGGCGGGTGTTGTCGCCATGCTGTTGCTTTGACGCTGAAGATCGGCCAATCAGCCCGTATTTCTGCCGCGCATCATAAGCCGATTTTCCCCGCCGGGCTTGATGAACTCAATTTTGATCGCCGGATATAGCCTCGCATCGTGGTCAGGCTGCGATGCCGCGTGTGCCGCATGATTTCTTCATCGAGAACGCCGTTACGATAAGCGGTCGTCACAAAGCCAGCGCGGAGGCTGTGCGGGCTGAAGGGCTCCTGCCACTTACCTCTCAGGCCGGCTTCGTGTGTCCGCTTCAGGAGGATTTGTCGGACACTATCGGGATTGAGGCGGCCTTTCTGCACCTTGCCGCCGCGGTTCACTTTGCGAAACAGCGGGCCCGCTTTGATCTTGGCGGACGACAGCCAGGTCCGCAAAGCCGTGACAGGGCATGTTTCTGGCGAACTCCCGCAGGGGATAGAGATCTCCGCCCCTTCTCCAACTTTATCCGTTTTGGAACGGGCAATGAGGATCGTTATGCCCCCTCGTGTCCAGGTCAAATGCTCGACATCGATCCCGACAAGTTCTGATCGCCTGAGCGCTCCGGCAAACCCAATCAGGAGCATCGCACGGTCTCGCAACCCAGCCACGCTGTCATCGCAAACGTCGCAGAGCTTGCGGATGTCTTCTGTGGTCAGCGCCGCCGCCCGGCGTGCCCGGCTACCGTGCCTTCGGCCGATGCCTCGCAGGGTTTCCCGGATGGCGGGATGCTTGGTGTCGAGCGAATGCCCCAGGATGCCACTGGCGCGGGCGATCGCCGCGACGCGGCGGCGCAGGGTAGCTGGCGCATAGCCTTCACCGGCAGCGGCCAGATAAGCTCCAACAGTTTCGGGCTGCGCCGGCAAGCTGGCAAAATCATGCTTGTCGCACCAGGCCTTGAAATGCGCCACGTCGGCAGCATAGGCTTTGACAGTGCTTGGCGCGTCGGCAGCGTCCTGATAGGCCTGCGACTTGGCAAGCGCCATGGCGGCGGACGCGCTTTTCGGCCTCGCGGCGGACGACTTCGCAAGTTGACGCTTGCCAGATTCGGAGAAAACATCAGTCATTTCAGGCAAGAAACCATGATTACACGCGATAACATACATTCTCGCGTGTTACTTTCCAACAAAAAAACGCATTACTCGGTCTATTTAGTTGATCTGGTCAAGCACATGCGCGCATTGCTACAATGGCCGCGGTATCCGACGTTACCGCTTTCACATACTGCAAGTGCTCCGATGAAAATCACCTTGGAAGACTTTCAGCGAGACATCGATCGATATATGGACGCAGCTGTAATTGAGCCTGTTTTCATTACAAAGGATGGTTGTGACTACTTAGTCATGATTTCCGAAACAGCATATCGTCATCTCATTGCGCCAGTAAGAAGCGACCGAACGTAGCCACTAAAGTCCGTCTAAAATGCGCCCAGATCCCACGAAAATTGTGAGGATTTAGATAAAGTTTACGGCCAAGGAAAACTCGTCCTTCCCTGCAGATATTGAAAGAGTTTTAGCCCTTGCCCCATAAACGATCAGGGATTCCTCAAATTGCTGCGTCATGCACGTCGGTAATTTCCGACCTCTTCCAATTGGTCGAGAAGATGTTGGGGCCAGGTGCCGGCTCGCAAAATCAGCTCTTCCTTGCCTGGACCATCAAGCGAACGAAACAGACGATTGAGAGAGACGTCAAAAGTATAGTTATTGGGCATTGTGAAGGTGACGTCCCCCCTGCTCTGCATGATCGCGATGCCTGCTTGGATCAGCCGGTGACGGTGGTGCGCTACGACTGTTGAAAGTGGATAAAGCAGTGACGCATCAAAGACGGAGCTCGTAGCCAATAGAGATCGAGAAACCCCTCGAATTCTAGAATTATCCCACCTTCTGAGCCGTTCTTTCCGGTAGCCCAAGGATTGCGGTAGCCCCAAATATAAGAACAGAAATGCGATATCCTCAAATAGCTTAAACGGCACCTGCCTTGAGTTGTCGTTCAGGGACAAAATTATATCCGCCTCCAGTTTCAAAACATCTTTATTAATCGATAATTTTTCTGACTCTGATGTCACGGGGACACGGATCGGCGGCGAGCAACAATGGCTGCAGTATATTCTGGTCAATCCATTCAAGCTCTCCATTCTAGGGACAAAGTCGTACAGGCAGACTAAGCAGACTGAACTTAGAAGCCTTTTATGTACCTGGCAGTGACTAACTCCACCGATAGCCCATTCATGCCGAAGATAATTATCGCGATGATTTTTAAGATCGTCCTGAAAGCACGCAGGGCAAATATCCGGAGCGGCTAGTCTTGTGTCTGGATGACATAGGAACCTCGTTATGGGCAGCCCAGGATATCGGTGAGCGAGGTCAAGTTGGTGGAGGATCTCTTGATCAATGCGCGTCAGCCCGGCCAAAAATTCCGCTTGCTGTGAAGTAAGGCCGAAATCCCCGATGGCAGATAATCCTGCGAGGCCAATCTCTGCGGATAGCGAAGACCACGTCGTTCCATACCTGACCGCAACTCTATCAAGCCATGAACTGAGCAACTCGTTTGCGAAGGGGCGTGGCGCGAAAGGAAGCGTGTAGCGCTGTTTATTCGTCCCTGCCACTTTAGCCCCCGTGGGCGCGCTGGATGGTCTTCCGCGTCATTGAAACCAGCGGCAGGACCAGATTTTTTGAGATCAGAGTGTCCTCGGTTATGCATTCGGAGCCGTCCCGGATCGCCTCAACGACGGCGCTCTCGATCAATCGGAAAATTCGGGTTGTAACGCCGTCAGTACGGTTCAGAATAGCTTTTCGGCATCCAGGGGTATTAAGCTGGGAGAACTTACGAAGCGGCAGAATAGCAGTAATGCTTGTCAGCAGCCGCTCAAAAGAATGATCGTCAGTCCAGCGTGGCAATTCCAGCGCATCGAAGCGTTCAGCCAATTGGCTGTCTGTCAGCAAGGCCATGCGCGCTTCATCGGTACCAACACAGACCAGCGGGATGCGGATATCATTGGCAAGAAATCGCAGTGTATTGAGGAAAACTCGCTGCGCCCTAGCCGTCCCCGATAGCATTGAATGGATCTCGTCGACGATCAGCATGCGCGTACCCGCTGCCTGTAGGAGATTGCGGCAGACATGCTTGGTTTTCTTGATTGTCCGGTCAATCTGAGCCGGGGCTCCCAGCGCCAGAAAGAGTTCATCGTAAAAGGGCCCCTCCTCCGGCAAGGGCGGCATTTGAAAAGACACCACAGGCATGCGCGTGACGCCGGCTGCGCGATCGAAAACAGCTGCATGATCTCGCACGAATTTTCGGATAATCTTCGTCTTCCCCATGCCAGTCGCGCCATAAATTAACAGGCAAGGCATGCGGTCTCGCGGCGGATATATCAACAAGTCGTTCAGTCTAGCGAGAGCATCGCGGGCCACTTCGTAATTGATCCAGCGATCAGAGCGGATGAATTCAATTCTATCCGCATCCTGAAGCGTTTTGGGGTCTTTTGAATCAGACAGCTCTGCTTCCTTCGACTTTCTCATGACCACTCCTCGATTTCATAAGGGAGAACCGGCAATGTGGACGGATGGTCGTTGTTCTTCGGCTCCACGACAATTCTCTGTGGCGTCGCCTTTTTTAGGGGGAGCGCTTCTGCGACACGCTGACGATAGCGGCGAGCGGACTTGGTTTTGGCAGATGATTCCTCGACGAGAAGGCGTTGCGCTTCGATGGCGTCAAACAGCATCCGCTCGTTGAGCTCGCGTTTTCCCTGCTCAATTAAAGACTTGCGGGCTAGCTTATGCTCCCACAGCGTGATCGACGGGTGACAAAGATCGCAGTACCGTACTTTCCAATAATGCTCGTCAGCCGACTGCACATAAACGGCTGACAGGTCTCTTGGGTCATATCTGACAACAAACTTCTGCTCAGAGATACCGGCCCAAACGCTGAGCACGCTATCCCAATATTTGATGCCGAAGAGGCTGACACCGTCGCGACCGATCTTCCGCTCCGTATAGGGAAGGAAATCGCAGAAAAAGTGCTCCTCATCCTGTGGCCGCCGCAAGGAAAAATCAGGGCTGAGCGCCAACTCTTCCCAAACTGCAATGGGTGGTCGGGCCAATGACCGATGGATTTGTTGATGGTATCGCCCGACAATCTGAATGGCTAGCCAATGATCCAGTTCCTTCAGGGTCATCATGGCATGGCGCTCTAAATCATAGGCTCCACGTTCAGCAATATCTGAAAATGTCGTGCCCGGAAGCAGATGCACCTCGCCCATCATGGTGCCGATCAGGCGTTCGATGTGGCCGCCGTAGTGAGGCGTCGCGACGGGTCTGTAGAAGAGCTTTATTCCGTATTCGTCTGCGCCGCGCCTCAGCGCCTTGGCGTGAAATTCTTTACCGTTGTCCATGTGAAGAAGCTCAGGAAGTCCCAGAACGGGCCACGGCGTCCCGATACCGCGCGCGGACAGCCACTCATCCTTGGGAAGCACTGCATGTTGCAGCGCCAAGGCAACCGAGACCGAGGACGGTGCTTCCAGGCTTAAGTAATAGCCTGCCACCATGCGTGTCGTGACGTCGATCAACAAGGTTAGCCAGGGGCGCTAAATCGGCAGCCGGTGTTTTTCGTCGACGACGATGACGTCAATTTTCGTGTGATCGACCTGAACAATTTCAAGCGGTCGCGCTGCCTGCAAGCAGCCCGTCACCGGTCGGGTCTTGTCATTTGCGGCCTTGGTTCCTTCCCGTTTGGCCAGAAAGGTTCGTGGATCAATCGACTTAATACGAAGATCAATGGCTTTCCTTGAAGGGCATGGCAGTCCGGCCTTGTACGCTTCAAGCGCAATTATTTGTCGGAGCTTCGAAACACGCGGTTTCTGTGAAGACAGGAAGTAGGTTTGGACAGCGTTTTTGATGATCTCTTCTGCTTTGTCGGAAAGAACGCCCATAGTGTAGCCGCGGTGCGGCACTAAAGATCGAGTAAAGTGTGCCTTTTCCACCTGCAAAAGAGGAGAAGGCACATGACATATTATCTCGGATTGGACGTTTCGCAAAAACAAACGGCGCTTTGTCTTGTGGACAGCAAAGGGACGATTGTTGCCGAAGGAAAAACGATGACAAACCCCATGGACATTCTGGCATGGATCAAAACGAAAGGATTTGCACTGACATCGATTGTTCGCGCTGGCCTCGAGGCCGGAGCGATGAGCAGCTGGCTTTGCACAGAGCTGGTCAAATCAGGACTGAACGTCATGTGCTTGGAGGCATTTCAGGCTTATCAGTTTCTCAAAACGCAGCGCAACAAAACAGACAAAAACGATGCGCGGGGGCTGGCGCAGTTGGTGCGCATGGGCGAGACTTTTCTCAAAGAGATCGTCATCCGCTCGCAATGCCGTCAGGAATTGCGAACCTTGTTGACGTTGCGTCAGCAAATCGTGACGCAAAAAGTCGCCCTTGAAAACAACATCACCGGCGCTCTCAAGCCGTTCGGCCTTGTGACGCCTCGTGGTCGCGCTTGCCAAAAAACATTCCATGCGCGCGTTCTTGAAACCTTGCGCCGTGCGGAGGAACGTAACATCCACGTTCGCGAAAGCATGATGCTCTCGCTTGCTGTTCACGAAACGCAATGCCAGCAACTGGTCAATTTTAACAAGCGGATCATGGAAGCGGTTCGAAACGATCCTGTTTGCCGACGTCTGATGACGGCTCCTGGTGTCGGCCCCATCGTGGCCTGCTCCTTCATGACCGCCGTCGACGACCCCAAACGTTTTCGTGGCGCCGACGATATTGGCGCCTATTTTGGCCTGACACCGCGTCAATACCAGTCGGGCGAAACCGATATTCGGGGGCCGTCATCAAGGCGCGGCAATACCATGACGCGCACGCATCTTGTTCAGGCTGCCACCACGCTTCTGACCGGCAAAAAATCGAGCACACTGAAAGCGTGGGGCATGAAACTCGCGCGCAAAAAAGGCTTTTGCAAAGCCCGCATTGCCGTGGCGCGCAAGCTGGCGGTGATTTTGCACAAGATGTGGATCAACGAGACCGATTTCTGCTGGACGACATCGCAGGAGGATAAAATATCCCCTGCGGCGCCAGCATCAGCCATCCTTCAGGTTTCCTGAAGGTATTCCTGCGAAGGGACGGAAGGGACGGCGACCGCGACCAAGGGCGTGATGGCAAGGGATGACAAGGCAGTTGCACCGTCGTGATGACGGCGCATCCCATAGATGGAGTCATATCTTGCACATCGTCTCACCCATGGCGGCGCCTCTCTTCTGAACGAACTCTATAATGCGGCCAACACAACAAGGTTCAATCGTGTTGATCAGACCGCGAAGAGACCCATGTTCCTTCGCAGACTTTTTTATAAGCACGCAGGCCGAGGCCGGTGTGAACTCTGTGGAAAACGCTTGACCGCGCTTGCGGCCAAACCTGTTCGCATGTCCGCGTTTCCCACAGAGTTCACACCACAACCACAGCAACTACTTGTTTTGGTTGAAAGAAAAAAGATTTAGAGAATCCCTTGCAAAAGTGGCGGCTAGAGACCTGCCCTTGGGTTCGTCCAGGTTTCCGGGGTAATAGCGTACTTGTACGGCGATCTTTTCGGTAGACGTTCAATAATCGATAAAAATATGCAGGCTTAACTCCGAGAACTTTGCAACTCGACAAAACCTCCGCCGCGCTTAGTCGGTTCTTTTTTAGCGCCTCTCTTAATATTTTTTCTCTTTTGACAGCAATACCCCATCGCTCGTCGTCGGCGGTAAGAACGGTGGAGGCGCAATGCTTCGACATTACGGCACCAAAATTTATTTTCTATATATTAAAGAAAAACTCTAAATCACGATAGACAAATTCTACTCAATTGAGAAAACTTAACCGATTGATAAAAAAGGACAGTTCTCTCTGCTAATTAGGGAAAAATCACACTCGGCTTATATCTCCGTTTTTTGATCCTGTTTTGTTCTGTGTGCCCATGAGTGATGCGCTTGTCATCTTGCCGAAAGGCCGAAAGTCTGTCGGGTCCGCGACCGAGTCTCTAATCATACCCGAAGCGATCGCGGCGGCTGGTCCGGAGGCCGTCAATCGGCTGATCGAGTTTTTCACCGCCCATATCCGTAACCGCAACACCCGCGAGGCCTATGGCCGGGCTTGCTCACAGTTTTTCGACTGGATGGCCGAAAATGGCCTGGCGGATTGCCGTCTCTTTCAGCCCGTCCACGTCGCCGGCTGGGTCGAGGCCATGCTGCGGGAGAATTATGAAATCCCAACCGTGAAGCAGCGCCTGGCGGCCGTGCGCATGCTCTTCGATTGGCTCGTGACGGGCGGCATTATCAGAACGAACCCTGCCGCGAGTGTCCGGGGGCCTCGGTACAGCGTCAATCGCGGAAAGACGCCAATCCTAGACGGCTCAGAAGCAGGACAGCTTCTAAAATCGATCCCTACGTCGAATCTGGCCGGCCTTCGTGATCGGGCCTTGATCGCGCTCATGACCTACAGCTTCGCACGGATCAGTGCCGCGGTCGGCATGCAGGTCTCAGACATCTTCGTCGAGCGCAAGCGGCTCTGGGTGAGACTGAAGGAAAAAGGCGGCAAGCGCCATGAAATGCCGTGCCACCATCAGCTCGAAGAATATCTCTGCGACTACCTGGAACATAGCGGGCTGAAAAATAAACCGAATAGCCCCCTCTTCCCTTCCCTATCGCGCGCGCAAAAGCTGACCGATCGTTCCCTTCATCGCATCGAGGCCTGGGCCATGGTCAAGCGTCGCGCCAAGGCGGCTGGCATCAAGACGGAAGTGGTCAATCACACGTTTCGTGGCACAGGCATCACCGCCTACCTCGAAAACGGTGGGCTCCTGGAGCGCGCGAAGCAGATGGCAAACCACGCGTCGACGAAGACAACGCAGCTCTACGACCGCCGTAATGATAAAACCACGCTCGATGACGTCGAGAGAATAAGGCTTGGTTGAATTGAACGACTTATTGAATTGGCCCCGGATTGTATGGAGCAGTTGGTGGCGTGAAGGCGACACCCGGTTGGTAACGCACAGCAGAACTCATACGCAACTCGTCAATATAACCTAATACAGGAAAATAATAACCTGGACTATTCAAGTACCCAACCGATACTGGTTGAGCTGTTATAGGAACTACGTTCGTAGTGGAGCTGGCCTCAGGCGTTCCATCTATCCATAAATATACAGCGCTGCTATTAATTATCTCAACTGCGATGTGATACCATGTATTAAGAGCGAAACTGTAACTGTATGATAAAGGTGTGTAGTTACCCGTGTTGACCTTGATCAATGATGGAGGGCCGCTTGTCGAGCCAGAAGTCACCTCAATCGAAAAAGAAGAGGCTGCTGTAGTATATGAACTCACAAGTGCTTCAGTATAAACCGTAGAAGAGCCGATATAAGGGATATTACCTGCGAACTGTACCCAAAAATCGATCGTGCAATTTGGAGTACATGAAATTGGTGGCGCTGAAGCAGATGTCAGATAAGTGTTGGCAGAGCTCGATCCAGCAAAATAGGCCGAATATCCTCCAAATTTTGACACGCTACTACTGAAAGTCACGCCATTATTAGTAAACGTATTACCAAAAATGCTGCTATCGTTCGCGTTGCCGTCCATATGCAACAGCAATATGGTGTTGGGATCTGCATATGTGTCATATCCACTGCCACCTACTGGCGCTCCATTCCACTCCAGGGTGCTGCCACTCGCATAGAGAGCGTTCGTAGTCGACGCCGGTGTACCGCTGCCGAGATGGATGCCTCCGCTGTTGGCAATGTCAATTGAATTAGACGGACTCGATGTACCAATCCCGACCAGTCCGTTGCCGGAATCGAAATATAGATTGGATGCCGCAAAAGCGGGAAGCGCTAGGAATATCCCAAATAAAGAGAGGACGAGGTGTTTCATATTTATCCTTTCTCACGTTTTGTTATACAATTGTTTTGGTGAGCAAGCCTGCGAAAGAAGAAGAGAAGAAGAGAAGAAGAGAAGAAGAGAAGAGAAGAGAAGAAGAGAAGAAGAGAAGAAATTGCAGCTTGATAGGGACTTAGAGAAGTTTAGGAACGTTTATATAGCTTACTTAAAAATCGGACAAAAGCAATAGAAACTTTATTCATTATTTTTTAAGAAGCTGTAGTTTATGCAACCGTGTACTCTTTGTATTGATCAGCTCTTATATGTCAAGCAACGCAATCACAGTCACGACCATCAATAGTCCGACAACAGGGCTGATCAATCTCGCAAAAAATGCCGGCCGTTTAGATGCGGAATTATTTATAGTAGGCGATACGAAAAGCCCCCCAGATTTCTCTTTAGATGGCTCAACCTATTTGAACGTGAGTCAGCAAGTTGCCACCGGGCTTTTATATGCTGAAAAAGCCCCTGTTCGACACTATTCTAGAAAAAATATTGCTTACCTGTGCGCAATTAAAAATCGGTGCGACATCATTATAGAGACCGACGACGACAACATTCCCCGCGAAGAATTTTGGGTCCACAGATTACAGACATTGCATGGAGATCTTGTCAGCGGTAGGGGATGGTGCAACGTTTACAAATGCTTTTCGTCCCAATCTATTTGGCCGCGAGGACTGCCGCTATTCGCTATCCAGCAACCAGAACATTTTCATCGAAGCCAGGCAGAAAAAGTCGATTCGCCGATCCAACAGGGACTTGCTGATCTCAATCCGGACGTCGACGCCATTTACAGGCTCGTGGCGCCATTGCCGGTGTCGTTCGAACGAAGAGCACCCGTCATTCTAGACTATGGCGTGTGGTGCCCGTTCAATAGCCAAAATACAACTTGGTTCAAGCCTACTTTTCCTTTGCTCTACTTACCGGCTTATTGCTCATTCCGCATGACGGACATTTGGCGAAGTTTTGTTGCCCAGCGAATTTGTTGGGAGAACAATTGGCGGTTGTCCTTTCATAACGCTACAGTCATTCAAGAAAGAAACGAGCATAATTTGATGCGCGATTTCGAAGATGAAGTGATTGGCTACCTCCGCAACGATGAAATCAAAAACATGCTTTTGGATCTCAAGCTGCATGGCGGGCTGCACAATATTCAGGACGATCTGATAATATGCTACAAAGGCATGATTGGCTTGGGTGTTATCGACGGTGCAGAAGAGCCTTTGTTGAAGGCGTGGATTAGGGATTTATTCGGCTAAAATGTTGGCCAGCTTGATCCGGTCTCCAGCCAATCCGGCTTTTCGACGCCAATCCCGTTATGCTCAAGCCAGAGGCGAAGATGCGTCTCGTGAGACGCAGTCCATTTCGACAGCTTTTCTTTCCAGACCGGTAACTCTTCGACTGATTTGAAATTTTTCCCTATCCCAATGGCGCAGTAGATTTTCATGCTTTGATAATCGCCCATCGCGAACATGTCGCACATGCCATAGTCTTCATGACCGAAAACATGATTGCAGGGCGTATAAACGGTGTTTTTCTCAAAACGGATTTTTGACAAATCTACTGTACTATAATCACGATCGTAACGCCCGCGAATAACAATTTCATAAGGCTGGCGCGCCAGACCCGGATAGTCTTCTAATAAATTGAACGCCTGGTGAACCGCAAACCATTGTGGATGGGAGATACCGATTTTGGCAATATAGTCTTCATCCGGAAGGCGAGTATCGACACGCAAAGCCGAAGGACGTAGGATTGTTTTCACAAAGTCGATTGAAATCGATCTCGTCTTCATGATCTCGCGATAAAAACCACCGTGCGAATAATCGCATAGTTCTTGGGGTAGCCCCTCAGGGAGGATTAAATTACCCAACCTATCAAAGATCTGACAAAAAACGTCGATTTCATGGGTGTCGATATGACGTTCGATAAAATCCACAATGTTTTGCAAGTTTGTGTATCCGCGCAAAAACCCAGAAAGAGTCAGGGCTACGCGTGGCAGGTTTTCACGGTTTTGTCGGTTAAGGGCGATTGTCTGACTTTTATCGACAATGCAAGTTAATAGTTTCTTTTTAAGGACAAGATGATCATACCAGGTTTTTTCAACCGTACCAATTTCACCAACGGCTTCTAGATAAGTCTCAGCTTCCTGAGTATGAAATTCTTCAAGGCTAAACGTGGCCATCATCAAATTTAAAGCAGTTTTGCTCGTCTCTTGTGGGTGGTTTTTGATTAATGAGACGACCTCACCCATTTTGCTGAGTGAGACTGCAAGATAGGACAGCAGTGCTACCTGCCAATATGATAACACCGACCCTTCACGGTACAATTTTTTGAGAACAATGAATTCCTCACTGGCGCAATCCAGAATAAGAAAAAGAGTGATAAGGCTATTTATAAAGTCAAGAGAACCTCTGTTTTCTGCAATCTCTCCCCGTAGTCTTTCAAGGGATCGTTTCTTTCCTTCGACCACGAACAATGTAATACAATAACATAAACCCTGATCCGGAAACGTGCTATTGGCGGCGACAAGGCCGATCAATGAATAAGCTTCGTGCCATTCCCGGCACACGCTGAACGCATACATCGCAAACGGCGCGAACTTCGCATCGAGTATGGCTGCCTGCTTTAAAAAATATGCTTTAAGAAGCTGGGAGCTTATGATTCCGAATGTAGGATGTTCGAACGTTTGCGTGCTGAGATTCGGCAACCCCACTAAACAGCTGGCAACAATGACCAGAAGCTCTTTATCATCATAGCGCTGGACAATTTCGCGCACTTGGATAAGCAGCTGGTAACACCGTTCTACAGTTTTAGGGTTCTGAGAATTGGCCGTAATTACGGCGGCTAGTTCCCTCGCCAGCAAAAGATTGAGAAGTCTCCGCCTGTTGAGAAGATTATCGGGTGAAGTTTCGATTTGTGCGCGGGCTTCTTGATAATTCGGGATTTCCATAGACTTTATCCGGGTAGCCGAAAGCAAATAACGGTTATGCTCTTACATTCTATTTGATACTAAGAGGGCTTAGTGACCACCTAAAATCGTCACAAGAGTGTCAGAGCATCTTCTTTGAGCGAATGCAGCATTGTTTTATATATTGCATAACGGTCATAGGGAAATACGCTCATGAGAGCGTAAGCAGATCACTATATACAGATATTTCGTGCTGTCATAGGAGTTATATCTTCATTTTGTTAATCAAAGACTGTAAAAAGTTATTACCAACTCAAACTATTTGCGAAACTCATTAAGTTGCTAAGCCAAGTCTGGCCGCAGTCATTTGATGTTGGGTCTTGTAAACAGGTCTGCATCGGCGCTGCGCACGCCTCTGAGACAATGCTTGAAAATGCATCATCATCTGCTCTCTCAGGACAAGGATAGCCGCGGCGCGCTCCGACTTTGAAAAGTGTCTTGGTACGCTGCCCATCTTCACCCGAAATAGCCGCAAGATCTCCTCCTGAGCGCCCCCAAATAACGAGCCGACACCTTCGTCTTGTGTTTGTTCTGATTCCGGCGCTGTGCGATCGGGCTCGCTCCGGATCTCGCCCTGCCCTGGGCGAGACCCTGTCATCGTTCCCGTTCGCGTTCCTTCTCTTCCCGTTTTTGACTGTCGACATAGTTCTCTCGGCTGTGCTTCTCGTTATCGTCGATAAGCTGGCGCAAATAATCGTCGCCCTTATCCCGCACATTGAGCAATTGATGATGCGTGAGCGCGGCCACATCGGCGGCCTGCAGCCGCTCGCCACGCGCTTGAGACTCGGCCATGCGTGTCAACGCGGCATTGGCTCGGTACTCTGCCAGGGCTTCGGCCGCCGTGCCACAAGGCTGTGGACGCGCACCACCGAGAAAGTCCAACACAACGTCCGCAACCTTCTCCGCCCTCATGGTCGCGGCGTCGATCACCTCGATCGGCCCGCGAGCCGTTGAAGCAAAGTCGAATTCAATCTGCTCGGCCTGAATGGAGGGCGCGTTTTGATACACGCTGCCCTGGCGATCAGGTTGGCCTTGAGCTTTGTGCTCATCGGTCAGCGAGCGTTTCGACTCTTCACCAGCCTTATCCCTCTCAACGCCATTTGTCCTGTCGTGGCCGAGTTGCTGCCGCGCTTGCTCGACGCTCGGCAAGGCTTGGCGGTCAAGATCGACAAAGCGTTCGCGCAGGTCCTTGGCTTTGACAGCTTCCAGGCGGCGAGACAGGCTGTGGACGCCGCCTGTGGGATCGATCAGGGCATATTCGACCTTGTCACCACGGGCGATGACGTACCCTTGAGCTTCGACTTCCTTCTTGAATTCAGCGCCGGTTTGGGTCCTTTGCCAAACCTCGGTGAGTTGGCGTTTCATGGCCTCGTGATCGACGCCCGTGCGCTTCTCGCGCTCTTTATCCTGGAGCGTGTGTGGCCGCGGATCATCATATTCGCGGACGGGCTTGGTGCGGGAGAGTTCAAATTCCCTTTCGAGTTCCATAGCCGTGCGCCGCATGGTGTAGCGGTCACCGCCAATATCGGTCACGCGCATCGTGTCTGGATCAATGCGGCTCCAGATGACGTGAAAATGCTGGCGTCCTTCTTTGACATGCTCGACCACGACACGCTGATGCCCCTCGAAGCCGAGATTTTTCTCCAGGGTATCGACCGCGTGTTGCCATTGTTCCGGGGTGAGCCGCTCGTCGGCGCGTGGGTTGATATTCGCCTGGTACATAAAATTCTTGTGGCAGCGGCTGCCCTTGGCGACATCGCGCATCTCTTCGAGCGCTTCCTCGAGGTCCTTGGCGAGCACACCCCTGACCTCGCGGAGTTCCGCTTTCTCATTGGTGTCGTCGCGCAAGAGATGCTTGGACCAGAATTTGGTGCTCTGGGCTGCTTTCCCTTTGATAATCAATCACGCCTCCCGAGAAAACGCCGCAGGTGATCTTTGAAGGCCTCGGCTTCAGCGATGGCTTCATCGATGAGCGCGCGGCGCTGATCGCCGCTGTTGATGGCGCGGGCGATCTGATTGAGGTTGGAGCCCGTCTTGCCGAGCGCTGCCAGAAGGCGCGCGATGGCTTCCGTTTCGACCGGAGGACGGCGGACGGAGCGCGGCGGTTTGGCCTTCAGCATTTGGTGGCGGCCGTATGACGACAGCGTGAGTCCAGCCTGCGAGGCAGCCTGTTCGATTTCAGCACGCTCTTCCGGGGTGAAACGAATAAGGACGCTCGACGTCCGCTGACGCGTTTCGCTGCCTGATCTCTTCTTCAGGGGCATGTTTGGCGGAGATGGCAATCCGTCGCGCATGGCGTTCTTCCTGCAGGGTCAACGGGGGCGCAGCCCCCTTGCAAGTGAGGCGGATGAAGCGTGACGTAGTTGCGCGGTATATCCGCCGCTAACTTGCCAATACTCCAAACAAAAACAGGCGGGCTTCAAACGAAGATGAGACGTATCGAAGCAATGGCCTTAAAGAGAGAATCGCAGGATTTAAAGCGATTCTATTGTTTTCTACGTGGATATTTACGGCGACAGCGGGTCGCCCCCGCAACAATCATGGTGATTGCGTCGGTGTCTTGCACACGTGGGTATGACCATGATGTTTGAGTGTGTGATGGCCGGCTGAGAAGATATCTTCATCGCGCGGCGGCAAGCCTTCGGAACTGTCGGGGCGGGAAGCACGGCGCTTCGCGTCTCGTGAGTGCAACCGTGACCGAAAATAGTGTCTAAACTGTGATGGTAGTTGGTAGATGCTAAATAGTGTCTACCCAAACCTGATGAGGTCGTCCGCGGAACGGTAGAGGCTATCCGTCGGAGAAAGCGGCGCTAGGCGCCGCTCCCCCGGTGATCGGCGACGATGTCTTGAGAGGGGACGAAAATTGGGGGCTTATGCCCCCACGCTCCGCAAAGCGGAAAGAAGCTCTTCGTATTGTTTTATCCACTTCCTGGCTTCGTTTCGTTCCCGCTTCGGTAGGTAAGCCCCGCGAAGCTCCTTGCTGATGAGCCAGATGGAGTCGCACAGGTCCTCTTCGGCGTAAGTACGTCCGCCGGATTCGATGAGGGTATAGCCGCTATCGGTTTCGAAAATGCGATACGAGATGGTCATGGAAAAATCTCCCTAAGGTTAAACCGTTCTCCCGTCGAGAACGGGGCCTCGGGGCATCCGGGTCGCGAGGGTCAAGGCCGCGAAGCGCCGCGTGAGCGGGCCACGGGGGAGCCGATTTTTTTGGCTCGCAGAGACAAAAAAATTGGGGGTACCGTGGAGCCTTGAGGCTCGCGCTTTTCCGGATGGCAAAATGGGCCTGTCGAGATGGAAAGCCCGTCGGCGCAGCGCGCCAACTCCATACAAGTCAGCGGCGATAACGCAAAAAATCGCATTACCGGAGCGTCTCCGGCAATGCTGAAGCAGTGGAAACGTTTGTGTGTCGCCAGCGTGAAAGGGTTCGAGAACGTCGGTTAGATGCTATCCGTGGGAGAAAGCGGCGCTAGGCGCCGCTCCCCCGGTGATCGGCGACGGGGATGCCGAGCTTGCGCGCTTTGTCAGCGAGATTGCCGGTGATGCCGGAGCGAGGGAAGATCGTCAGACCGTGCGCGGTCAGCTATCGCCCCTGATTGCGATTTTCGTTGCTGGCATGTTTGCCTTGAGTTCCTGAACGAAGAGCTCGAAGGCGACGGACTCCGTCTCATTGGCGGGCGCGGTCAGCCGGATGGTTTGAGCGAAGCCTGCATTCTCGCTCACGGCGGCTGCGAATTCCGCCGCGTAACGTCTGATCGCGTCCCCGACGGCTTCGGCCAAAGGATTGGGGGTCGGATTTTCGAGAGCCTGGATGATCTCGTCACGGGTCGGCGTCATGGTCTCAGCTTTCAGGATAACTATGTAAACACGCTTAAACGTAGCAGGTGCCCGTCCGTTCGGGCAACCTCGCCGGTTGTCCGGCGAGGCGGCTCGCATCGGAAGGCGGCGCTAAGCGCCGCTTCCCCGGTAGTCGGCGACGGGGATGCCGAGCTTGCGCGCCTTGTCAGCGAGATTGCCGGTGATGCCGGAGCCGGGGAAAACGACGACGCCGATCGGCAGGATGTCGAGCATGCGGTCGTTGCGTTTGAAGGGCGCGGCCTTATTGTCGCGGGTCCAATCGGGCTTGAAGGCGATCTGCGGCACCTTGCGATTATCGGCCCAGCACGCGGCGATCTTTTCTGCGCCTTTCGGGCTGCCGCCATGGATGAGCACCATGGCCGGATGCTTGGCGCGGATCCTGTCGAGTTCGGCCCAGATGCGGATGTGATCGTTGTAGTCGCCTCCGCCCGAAAAGGCGATCTTGGGTCCGGCGGGCAGATGCACCTCGGTCTCGGCCCTGCGCTTGGCGGCGATGAAGTCGCGGCTGTCGATCATGGCGGCGGTCAGGTGCTTGTGGTTGACCATGGAGCCTGCGCGGGGCCGCCATGCGGAGCCAGTCATGTGTTCGTACTGCTCGGCGGCGAGATCGCGGAGATGTTCGAAGACCTCGCGCCGCTCGAGGATGGTGCCGCCTTGCGTGAGGAGCCGCTCGAGTTCGACGGATTTCACCTCGCTGCCGTCCTGTTCGGCCTGCGCGGCGCGTTGCTTGTCTTCATTCTCGTCGAGCTGACGCTGCACGCGGGCGGCCTTGGTGTGGAAGAGGTTGGTGAGCGACCAGAGGAGATCGTCGAGATCGGGTTCGAGACGCGTGTCCTGCAGCGCGCCCGAGAAGAGGTCGAAGAGATCGCCGATCATGCCGGTGAGCTGGTAGGTTTCGGGAAGCGGGCGCGGATCGGGGTCGCTGCCGTCGGGATGATAGCCGAAGAGCTGCATCTCTTCGATGACGCGGGCGGTGGCCGAGACGCGGCGGCGGTCGGGAATGGCCTCGAGGGGGGTGGCGGGTGCGCTTGTCATGATGGGTCTCCTTTGTGGGAGGCCGCGCTCGTCGCGGCCTTATGGCGATCCCACGCCAGAGCCATAGGGGGCGGGCTGCACCTGAGCGCCTGCGCGAAGGCCGGAACGCAGTGGAGGACGGCAGGCGACGACCTATTTTGCCTCGCGATGCAAAGCGGCCCTTCTTCGGGGCCGCGGCGGAAAATAGGTCGGCGACGCCGTTGCGTCCCGTCCCCGGCTCTGGCCAGATCGCCCTCTTAAAGGCCGTGATGCGGCCTCTCCCGGAGATCGCGGTGACAAGCCTCAGCCACATCCCCTTCAAGGCAGTTCAGCGTTGCAGTGGGAAGGCCGTCCCGTCAGCGGAGAAAGCGCTCGGCGTCCTCCGTCACGAGTTGCGGCGCGAGCCATGCCGCGAGCGCCTGAAGCCCCTGCCCGGCAAGATCGGTGTTGAAGTCATCGGCTTGGGGCATGAGTGCGCGCGTCTCGAGTCCGGCCGCGACCGCGCGGGCGCTCAGCGTCTCGGCCGCATGCCGCCCGGCCTCGTCATTGTCGGCGAGAATGTAAAGACGCCGCGTCTCGGCAGGTAAATGCAGGACCGCGAGGTGCGCCGCCGAAAGCGCGGCCATGCAGGCAAGGCCAGGCATGACGGCGCGGACGGAGAGAACCGTCTCCAGCCCCTCGCCCGCCGCGATGACGGGACCGGCGGCTCCGAAGCGGACCGCGTGGCCATGAGAGACAACCCAAGGCCTTGCGCGGATTCTCGACAGGCGCCTTGCCAAGCCCGTCGCGGGCGAGCCAGGTGCGATGCGCGCCGGTGATCTCGCCTTTGTCGTCGGTCACAGCGGCAACAAGCGCGGGCCAGGTCTCGACCGGAGCCTCGTCATAGGCGCGGTAGAACAGCCGCGGATGAAAGCGCAGGCTGTTCGCCGGCAACGGGCCGGTAATGCCGCGATGACGCAGATAGCGCTCGGCAAGCGAGCCCGCGATCGGCTTGCAGCAGCGCCAAAGACGCTGCGCGGCTTCGGGATTGTCCTGATGATAGCCGCTGCCCCCGCCCGCCCCATTCATCGAGGCTGGCTGCGGCTCGTTCAGAAACCGCCGCGCTTCCACCAGGGTGTCGCGTAGACGCTGATGGCCCTGATTGAGGCGGATGAGATCGAGCAGATCGCCGCGCTCAGCGGTCGCGGCATCCGTCCATCTCCCGCATCCCTCCCCCGCGAGACGGACATAAAGGCTTTGGCCCTTGCTGCCTTGCACATCGCCGACGAGCCAGTAGCGTCCCTGACGGCGACCGTTCGGTAGATAGTACCGGCACACAGCCTCGGCGGAACCGGCGAGGCGCTGCGCAAGTTCGGTGGCTTGGCGTTTCATCGATGCCCCCATGCAAGTACCGATTACATGTCTAGGTAGAGTCTAGTCTATGCTCGTGGAGAATGACGGGCGAAGAGCCGTTCGAGAACGGACAGGCAGGCCGCGCGGTCCGTGGGCACGAACAGGCGCAGGCGGTAGGCGATGATTTCGCTCCAGAGGCCGAAAGCTTTGAGCGTGTCCAGATCAAGGTCACTAAACCCCGTCAGTTCGAGACGCTTTGCGCCCATGACCCGCGCCGCTTTCAGCGTGAAGCCGCCCTGAAGAGAAAGCGATGCCTCTCGCGTCATCAAGGCCTCGAACGCGTCGCCCGCCGTGAGGGATGGAGCACCGCCAAGTCCGAACATCTAGCACAGCGAGGGCAATTGTTCGGCCTCGATCAGCCTGCCGATGAACCGTTCGCCGTCGTCGGTCTGCAAGCGGTAGATTTTGGGGTTCTTATGCGGCAGCGTTTTCCAGAGGGGCAGCAAGAGGCCGCTGACCATGTGGAAGGTCGTCAGGGTCATATCGGGAATGGTGGCGAGTTCGCGCAGCCACGCTTCCGAAAACGCTTCCTCCCCCGCCCGCCGCCAATGGCTAGAGTCTAGCTCGGCGCGAGAAAGTGTCGCGCGTTGCGTGGGCCGGATGAGCCGAAACCGGTCTTCAATGGTTCCGTCCTCGCCGGTACGCGACGGTGCGGGCAACTGCACCGCGGCGCGTTCCGAACTGGAATTGACCAGGAAGACCCCGCCGCGCTCTTGCGCAATCTCGCGGATAGCTTCTAGCCCAAGCGGACTGGCGCGGTCCTTCCTGCACAAACGTCACGAGGGTCGAGTTGGCGCCTTTCGCGTGCGTCGCGAGCACCCGCCGTTCCACGACGGCGATGCTGTCCGCCGTCAAACTCTCGAGGCCGGTGTCGTAAACCCCCGCCGCGATCGCGCCCTCGATGCGCTCTGCGAGCAAATCCTCGAAGATCGCAAAAAGCTGGTTTTGCAAATCGATGGTGAGCGCGAGCACGCGATTCAGAAAGGTCGTGATCGGCGGCAACTCATCGCGCAGCACCCCGCCTTCCGCGGTGAGGCTGAGTCCGGTTGCTTCCTCGAAGCGTTGCAGGCTGCAGGCGTCCACCTTGCCTGCGTGGATGAGACCGTAAAACGCGCGCAGCGCGTCGCGGGCGTAAGTGCTTTCAAGATTGTCCTCGGCGCGGAACATGCCTTGCCCGCCCGTCTGGCGCTGTCCGCGCGTGATTGCGCCCAGGCTGTCGAGACGGCGGGCGATGGTGGAGATGAAGCGCTTTTCCCCGCGCACGTCTGTGGTGACGGGCCGGAACAGGGGCGGCTGCGCCTGATTGGTGCGGTTCGAGCGGCCAAGGCCCTGGATCGCCGCGTCGGCGCGCCAGCCCGGTTCGAGCAGATAATGAATGCGCTTTCTCCGGTTTTTCGCCGTGAGATCGGCGTGATAGCTGCGTCCCGTGCCGCCGGCATCGGAGAAGACAAGGATACGCTTCTCGTCGTCCATGAACGCCTGCGTCTCGCCGAGATTGGCGGCGCCGGGCCGGTTCTCGACCGCGAGAACGCCGCCAGACTCGCCCCGGGTTTTGCGAACGAGGCGGCGGTTGCGGCCTGTCACTTCAGCGACCTGGTCGCAGCCGAAATGGTGAATGATCTGGTCGAGCGCGCTTTGGACCGGCGGCAGCGCGGCGAGGTGTTCGATGAGCCGGTCGCGGCGGTTGACGGCATCGCGGCACTGAACCGGCTGCCCATCCTGCATCACGGGCCGCGACTGGATCTTGCCGTTCTCGTCCTCATAGCGTTCATAGAGCTGCGTCGGAAAGCCGTTCGCGAGATAGTCGAGCACGTGCTCGCGCGGCGTGATATCGATTTCGAGATCGCCCCATTCCGCAGTTGGTATGTCCGCGAGGCGGCGGTCGAGCAGGCTTTCTCCGGTCGAGACAAGTTGCACGATCGCGGCATGCCCTTGGTCGAGATCGGCCTCGATTGTCCTGAGAAGAGACGGCGTCTTCATCGCCGTGATGAGGTAATTGAAGAAGCGCTGCTTGTTGCTCTCGAACGCGCTTCTCGCAGCGGCCTTGGCCTGCTTGTTCAGCGTGCCTGCGTCACCAGTCACATTGGCAGCTTTCAAAGCCGCTTCGAGATTGCGATGAATGATTTCAAACGCGCCCGCATAGCTGTCATAGATGCGGATTTGCTCAGGCGTCAGCGCGTGCTCAAGCAATTCGACCTCGACGCCTTCATAGGACAATGAGCGCGCGATATAGAGTCCAAGCGCTTTCAGATCGCGGGCGAGAACCTCCATCGCCGCGATGCCGCCGCTCTCGATGGACGCGATAAAATCGGCACGTGTTATAAACGGAAACTCGCTGCCACCCCAAAGCCCGAGCCGTTGCGCGTAAGCCAGGTTCTGAACCATGGTGGCTCCCGTCGCGGAGATATAAACCACCCGCGCCTCTGGAAGGGCGTGTTGCAGGCGCAAGCCCGCCTGCCCCTGCTGCGACGCCGCCTTGAGACCCCTGTCGGTATTTTCGCCTGCGGCATTGGCCATGGCGTGCGCTTCATCGAACACGATCACCCCGTCGAAGCTTCGTCCAAGCCAATCGATGATCTGGGTGAGGCGGGAAGCCTTGCCCTCGCGCTCGCCCCCGCGCAGCGTGGCGTAGGTCGTAAACAGAATGCCTTCGGCGAGGCGGATGGGCGTGCCAGGGCGGTATCGTGACTGCGGCACGATGAGAAGCTTTTCTTCACCGAGCGCGGACCAGTCGCGTTGCGCGTCTTCAAGGAGCTTGTCGGATTTGGATATCCACAATGCCCGCCGCCGCCCCTGCCGCCAATGATCGAGGATAATCCCCGCCGCCTGCCGGCCCTTGCCGCAGCCGGTGCCGTCGCCAAGAAAGAACCCTTGGCGGAACGAGACGCCCTCCGCGTCATCCTCGCGCGCGAGCGCAAGCGTATCGAAGCTCTCGTCCACGCGGAAACGGTTCGGCAGCATGCGGGCATGGGCCTCACCCGCGTAGATGATCGTCTCGACCTGCGCGTCGGACAGAATCCCGTTCGTCAGCAGATGCGGCGGCAGGCATGGCCGGTAAGAGGGAATGGGCGGCCGGACCGAGGCCATGGCCGCGGATTGCACAAGCCGCGTCGGATGCGGTCTGGCTCCGGCAATAGTAATGCACTGCACCGCATACGGCTCATAGAGGCCGCTGCTTTCCCCCGCCTTCGCCGCGACTTCAGTGCTGGCGGAGTAGACGATAGGCTCCGCCTCGGTGTTCGCTGCGGCCGGCGGCGCGGCTGGCGTCTGCGGTTTAGGCGCGGCCCGGGAAACCGTTCTGGCGGGTGGCTGCGTGGAAGGCCGAGAAGCGGCAATCCCCGCGCGCGGCGGCAGGTCTTTGATCCAGTCGAGAAGCTCTGAAGTGGTTTCGGCATGACCGTGGCTAGAGGGGAACTTGTCCGGCGCAGGCGTGGGAGTTTTCTCAAAGACCATCAGCCGCGTATCGATCGCGGTGCCATGACGCGCATAGACTTTACCGTCTATCGTGGCCGTAAAGAGAAGCTCGGCACTCTCCTGGAGTTGGCCGTAGCCGACGCGCCATGTTGGGCTAGACGGATCGTGATTGGCGCCGGTGATGGTGACAAGACGGCCTCCCTCGACAAGGCGGGCGAGCGCCGAACTCATATGCCGAAAGACCGCATCCTGCATCCGCCGTTCGATATGCGGCGAGGCAGAGAATGGCGGGTTCATCAGGATCACGCTCGGCCGGATGGCGGGATCGAGGCGGTCGTGAATGGTCTCGGCATCGAACGCAGTAACGTCCGTGGAGGAAAACAGCCGGGCGAGCAGCGCTGCGCGCGTCGGCGCGAGTTCGTTGAGCGCGAGCGTAGCGCCACGGCTCTCAGCGTGAATGGCGAGGAGTCCGGTGCCGGCCGAGGGTTCGAGGACCACATCGCCCGCCGTGATGGCAGCGGCATGACCGGCGACAAAGCCGAGATCAAGCGGCGTCGAGAACTGCTGGAAGGACTGGCTTTCTTCCGAGCGGCGCGTTTGGGACGGCAAGAGCGAGGCGAGCTTCGAGAACATCGAGAGCTGCCGCGCCGGATCGGCACTCTTCGCGCGGATCGCTGCGGCATATTTGCGGAGGAAAAGAACGGCGGCGGCTTCACTGGCTTCATACGCGTCTTTCCAGACCCAGGCTCCTTCGCTGTCGGAGCCGCCGAAAATCTCCTCAAGCGTGGTGCGTAGGAGACGAGCGTCGAGCGGCACGCCTTTTTCGAGAGAGGGAAGCAGCCGCTCGGCGGCAGCGAAGAGCTTCTCAGCTTTTGTGATCGGGTCGGTGAAAAGCGGGCGCGCGATTGCGGCCGCCTCTTGGGGAGGAGGTGTCATAGTCGGACCTTTCAAAAATGGAGGAGAGGTAGGAGGTTCGGCGTCAGCGGTAAGCGAGCGAGGCATGCGCGGCGCAATACGGGCCTGTGTTTGCCGTCTTCGGGCGTCCGCAGAAATGGAACCCTGCCCGCTTGGGATCGCCTTCGGGCCAGTGGCAGAGGCGTTCGGAAAGCGTTTGCACGGTGACCGGGATTTCCGGCGCGGGCGCTAACGGGATTGGCGGAGGTTTTGCCGCCGCTGTTTCGCCTGGACTGGCGCGAAAGAAGGAAGGTTTGCGGGATTTCTGGACAGGGAGGCGATCAAGAGAAGGAGATGGACCGTGCCGCGAGCGTGGGTGGCGCGAGGTCGTCTCGCGAGCGGCAAGGCCGAGCCGATGCGCCTTGCCGATGACGGCGTTGCGGGTTACCTCGCCGAGCGCGTAGGCGATGGCGGAGGCGCTTTCGCCGTCGGTCCAGAGTTTTGTAAGCGTAGCAACGCGATCGTCGGTCCAGGACATGGAAATTCTCCAAAAATGAAAAAGCCCGCGATCATCGCGGGCGTGGTGGGGGCGGTTGGACGAGGGCAGATTTAGTCGTAGCGGTACTCAACGAACGCGTCGGCATCGCTCCACGGCACCGCGCAGCGCAGGTAAGCGAGCCGGTTGACGAAGCAGAAGCCGGTCGAAAGATAGAGGTGGCCGTCGCAATCCAGGACGGTCCACCAGTGGCGACTGTTGTTTCTTTCGCTGTGGGGTACCTCGGAGGCTTCCCAGAGCATTGTACAATCCGGCCTAGCGATGGGCTGAAAGCGGCGCTCGAAGACGCGCCAAGGCCGAGCGCGGGTCGTTTTTGGCGGAGAGGGACGAGTTATTGGATCACCTCTTTCTGACGATGACCGACCTTACGGGCCCAGCGCTCTTCGAACCTTCCGAAAAAGGCGTCGGTGCATCGGTGGGAAATGCGGCTTGGGGTGATAATGATCGCCATGCCGCCGACCGCATTGGAGCGCAATTCGCTGCAGGTGAAAGCGGCGGCGACTGTCAGATAAGGAAGCTCGGCTTTTGAGCGGCGCACAATATCTTGCAGAATGACCGTGTAGTCGGAGACGGTTGCGAGTTCGAAGCCGAAATAGTCCTGTTCAGGATCGCTTTTGAGAAAATCTTCGAGGAGAGCGGAGCGAACGCGGGAGCGCATGTGGCACCCTGACAGGGCCTTTTCGACGGCATGGCGATTGAGGGTAAGGAAGTCGCTCGGAAATTCGCTTGCATAGTAATGGACGGCGCCATCACGGGTGTCGCTGTCGAAGATTTCATCAAGCAGAAGGCGCTCGAACGGAGCGATGAGACGTTCGGGAATCTGCTGGTGAATAACGGTCTGCGTGTAATAGTCGGTCATTGTCGGTCTCCAAAAATGATGAAACCCGCCAGGGGGCGGGTTTTGATGGGGGCGGTGAATAGTTCGGGGCTGGGCCGCGAAGCGTTAAGGGAACTCGTCCGCGAGCCACTTTTCGAGGATTTCGGTTGTGGATGTAGCAAGAATTGTTTCCGGGGTGATGAGCGTGATCATGCCGCCAAAGCCGTCGGCCCGCATCTTGGAGCAGACGAAGGACGCCATGACGCTGATACGGGTCAACGTCTTCGAGCGCTTGACGATGTCCTGAAGGATGAACTCCCAGCTTACTATGCTGAGATCGATGTCGATTTCTTCAGCGCCGGGAGTTGCGCTGTCGAGCTGGGCTTTTACGAGAGGATAAATCGAGGAAGGAATCTCCTGCGATTGCGCCAGGGCTTCGCGCAGTTCAGCAGGATTGAGGTAGAGAGTGTCGTTTGTTCCGTCCGGGCTGTAGAAATAGACCACGTCTCCGTTGGTTGAGTTTTCAAAAATGTTCTCGAGAAGAAACATTTCGAGAGGGGTAATGTCAGCGTGCGGGATCGCCTGCTGTACGACGGTTGAAGTGTAATAATCGGCCATGGCGTTCCTTTCGGGTTGGGTTAGGCAAAACGTCGAGCGCAGTTACGAAGGGGGATGGCGTATGCCGCAAAGGGCTTGCGCTTCTTCGATGAGCCAGATCAAAGTCTGGGTGGCATCGTCGTAGGCGCCTTCTTCGGCAAGATCGGCCACTTTGCGAACGAATGTCTTGGCGGCAACGCCATAGGGCATTTGGGCGGGGAGTTCGATTTCGTCTTCGACCGTTTCGTAACTGCCGTCTTCGTTTCGCCGGTCGAGGGCCAGGACCTCGTCGGCAACGTCGCAATCAACAAGATCGGCGTCGCCGCTCCAGTCGAGATTGTCGGCAAGCAGAAGCGTTTCCCGAGCCGCCTGATCGCTTTCGGCGGTGAAGTCATAGGTGTCCGCTTCGCGGGTATTGATAAATCGTGTGGCGCGGTATTCAGGCATGGGGGTCTTCTCCTTTAGAAATGGGATTGGCACGGTCTTCTTCTGTTTGATCCGTGAGCGTGATGCCGTCCGGGTTCAGCTCTTGGGGGGACAGCGGATGGTTTCCGATACCGGTCAGCGCGCGCGCTTCGCGGATGAGGCTTTCGAGCGTTTCATCCTGCGCGATGAGCCAGTCGAGATCGGTTTGCACGGCTTCTGGATCGGTGCCTTCGGGTCGGGCGGTGACGTAATCGCTTTCCGCAAAAAGCGTGAAGCGCGCGATGTTCTGGACGAAGGATAATAGCCTGTCACTCGCGGGGGGCGAGGCGCTGTGATCGAGGCGGTCGATAAGGATCATGATGCGTTCTCCAGATGTGAAAAGGCCTGCGGGGTAAACCGCAGGCACGGTTGTGAAAAAAGGCTTGTTGCTTGGGGTAGCGGGCTTAGACGGTGGGTACGGTTTGACTGAACGGGCTTCGCACTATGATGTGCATCACGTCAGCCCTGCTTCTCGCCAGTCAGCCTGCAGCTCAAAAAGCTTCAAGGAAGTTGCGCTCGTCCGTGAACCGCTCGTTGTATTCGAGCTGCCCTTTGCCCTCGGCGACATTGATCGTGATTTCGCCGTAAGCCCCTGCGTTACTTTTCCAACCCTCGTGTAAGAACTTGAGATGCGCGTGGGCCAAACGGACGAGCGCTTGCGCGATGGGGAGTTGGATGGTTTCGGATTGTCGCTTGCCCCTTCGCCATGTGACCTCGCACGCAGGAATGCTGCGCGGTTCATTGTCGCGGGTATAAGCAGCAGGCTGGTTGACCCCGCCTTCGTTGTCTGAACCTTCAAAATCGATCAGGACGGTGGCGATGTCTGTTTTCTTGAGCACAGCCAGGATCGCTTGCTTATTTTCCTGAAGGTAAGCGGGATATAGGCGGGGCGTTGGTTGATGATCTGGTTGGACGGACTCGGCACTATTTTCCTGCATGTTCATGGAGCGTCTCCCTATTTTTGAGGCTTAAATCAGAGGGTTTCGACGATGTGACCGGCCTTCGCCGCGGCGTCGATGTAGCGCGAGATCGGGCCCTTGGCCGTGAAGAACCGGTCGCGTTCGATGCGCAGGCCCGCAATGCCTGTGAACGACTTAAGCTCACTTAAACGGACGGTGCCGAATTCCGGGAACCCCATGCCGAGGTCGCAAAGTCCCCAGGCGATGTCGGGCTCCTCCGGATCGAGTTCGGTCAGAAGCCAAGTCGCCGCCCCTGCGGGGTAGAAGAGTTTGACCACAGGTTCAGGATCGAGTTCCTGCGGCGTCCCTTTGACGCGAGCTTGCGTGCGTCCGTTATTGAGCAGCTTTTCGTATTGTTCTTTCGTGAGAAGTTTCATGTGCTTATCCCGTAATCTTGATGTTGTGACTGAAGCCGCTCTCGCGCTCACACCTCAGCCTTGCCCCTTTCCAGCTAGCCTCTCGCTCTGACGGCGGAGCGGGTGTGAGTGGTGCTGGCTAGTTGTGCGGAAGGTCGTTGCCGAGTGTCGTCCGCAGCGGCGGTCGCTGAGGTGCTGGCCCCTGAAGAGATTTGAGGTAGGCGACGGCCTCAGACGCCTTCGCGGCGGCGGTGAAAATCGCGCGGTTATCGGTTTTCAGCAGTTGGAGCCACTGCCCCAGATAGTGCGCATGGTCAGGCGGGGTCGCTTGGCTAATGCCGAGTTCCACCGAGAGGAAGGCTGTCGCTAATTCGGCGACCAGTTCCTCGGCGGCATAGGCTTGATCGCCGAAGCGCTTACCGAAGGTTCGGTTGAGCCGCGTTTCATGACCCGTCCAGTGCGAAAGCTCATGCAGCTTGACCGAATAGAATGCCTCGCGGCGATCCATGGTGGCGGTGCCGGTGAAGCGATGCGCGTCGGGAATGACAATATGGTCGTTCTTGCGGTCGTAATAAGCGCGGTCACCGGCCTCGATCATGCGGGCTTGCGTGGCCTCAATGAAGAGATCAACGGCGGCCATACGTTTGATCGGAGGCAAGGGATCTGGCTCCGGTGGCGGAGCATAATCGTCGACCTGCGCCACGTTGAAGACGGCGAAGGACTTGGCGATCAGCCTCTTGCCGTCGTCCGACGAGTCCTCGGCATCGGGATCGACCTCGATTGATTTATAGAAAACGACCTGGCTGGATTTTTCGCCGCCGCGCACTTGAGCGCCAAGATCCTGCCATTGCTTGTAGCTGGCCCAGAGCGAGAGCGGAAAGCCGCGCTTTGTCGCCTGCGCCCAGAGGCTCAGGATGTTGATGCCGTTGTAAGTGTTTTTGGTGAGGGCATTGTGGGGAAGGTGCAGCGCCTCTTGCCGCCAGGGCATGCGCCATTCGCCGGAATTGTCTTCAATAGCGCTGAGAATGGACTCGGTTATTTGCGCGTGAAGATCGGCGCGCGGGGTCGCCTTGCAAGCTCTCATGATTGCCTCCGTGGTTTCAGGGAGGGCTTGGTGGTGCTGGAGAAGCTGCTTGCTCTCTACTTTCCGCCCTTGCCCTGCCCCGAACCCGGCAGGCCTCTGGCTCTGTCTGCAGTTGGCTCAGAAAATGAAGGTTTGAGTGCGCGGGAGGCAATCTGCTAGAATGAGTTGCCCGGGCCGGGCGCTACTAAATTTCGCATCATTGAAAAGAACCATAATGGCGTCGAAGCCCAGCAAGCCCAAGATATCAGAGGTCCATGCCTTTCTCCGGAAACACAACGGCCTGATCGTCCATTTCTCAGGCGCGCCGAAAGGGGCGGGAAAAGAACGTGGCTCGGCCCATCTTTTTCCGGCGGACCTTCGGCACGTGATCAACGGCTGTGCAATGGGTGGCCTGTCATGCTCGGTTGTGAGGCCAGGCGATATCTTCCATGGATTCAAGAGGAACGCGACAGGATGCATTGGTGTCGTCCTTGATTTAAAGGCTGACGCATCTCTCGTCGCCGCGGATCCGCAAGATTGTGGATCATCGGAGGACGAACACGGTAACCGGCGTGTTGACAATGAACGGGACATATCGTTCGAGGATCTCGAAAGGACGTTTCGAGATCGGCTTGTTGACGGCTACAACGAATGGGTTGTTCGCGACTACGTGGTTCGCGGCATCTTCGCCATGAAGCCCTTTGACGTGTCTATTCTGAAGATACCAGAATATCCAGATGATATGCCTGATTACTTGAGGAGTTCTGAATCAGTACCCGATTTTCGGGTTGCCGAACCGGCGGAGCTAGCCAATACATTCCCGGATTTGACAATATATACGTTCAAATGCGGACGTATTTTTTGTTACAAAACACCCGATGAATTGCTTCAGGTCGAGCACAATACAATTTATGAGTAGTGTTGACGCGCTGAACCTCCGAGAGAACTCAAAGCGCGCCATCCTTTTAGAGAACAACTTTGATTGGGGATAACAGCTTGGGTGTTGTGCTGACCATGAGGTGTTTCCATAAATGAAAAAGACCCCGCGCGGTTTCCCGGCGGGGTCGTGGTTTTAAGCTTCCGCGTTGGGCGGTAGCGGCTCACGCAAGACAAGCTCTTGTCCGGCGAGCGGCATAAAGTCCATTTTGAGACTGAAGCCTTTTCCGTCTTCATGGGCCCAGGCTGCGCCGATTTCATGCCAGAAGCCCTTGCCCTCGCCCGATCTGGGCTTCGTGACGGCATAGAGTTTCAGTGTGGGACGCTTGGATGATTGAGGTGCTTGATCAGGCATCGTTTCTCTCCCCTGTTAAGATGTTAATCTTCCCTTCTATGTCTCATCTCTCACTTTGAAAAATTCGATGCTAGCCAAGCGGATGCTGTTCAAGCGGTGGGTCCAGTAGGCGGTAGTTGTGCTTCTTGATATTCGGGATGCGATAGAACGTATATGAGCTACCGCGAAAGAGAACAGTGCGATGGCTGCGGGGGTTGGCGACGACCTCGAAGCGGTCGAGTGTCATGCCGTTCTTGAACGAAAGCGGTTTGTCGAATTGGATGATCTGACCAGGGCGCGGAGTAGGTTTTTTCGACAGGATGCGCCGCTCTTCGAGACGGCCCCGGCAGCGGGCGCGCCATTGCAAGGCATAGTCGCTTTCGGTTGGGGTGAGGAGATCGAGGATCGCCTCCGGACACTCTGTTTCGCAGGGGCCCATGGATTCGGTCATATCCTTGTAGCCGAAGATATAGCCTTCGCGATCGCGGGGATTGTAGCGGACGAGACAAATGAGCGCCCAGACCTTCCTTTCGCCCACGGCGGGGCCTGTACGTTCGACGGCCGCATAGTAGACCCGCATGCCGACAAGCGCCGAGCGCAGCACTTTCGATGCGTGGTCGGGTCTCGTATAGGTGAACTGCGCGTCGAGGTATTGCCTCGGTCCGGCAAAGCCGTCGAGCGATGTCTTATAGAGCCAGCCCATTGGTGTTCTCCTTGGTGGTGGTTGCAGTAAAAAAATCCCGCAAACACGCGGGCCTTGGGGTTGATGATACTTGGGGGTTGTGTAGAAGGTCGCGCTGCGCTGTCGATGTCAGCGCTCGCGTCTAGGGCGGGAACCGGTATTCGGAGGGTTCGTAGGGGTCGAACTCCGGGGCTTCCGCTTCGTTATCCCCGTCATGGACGATGACAATTGCGGCACCGTCGCACGTCACGTCCTGGACGACCCCGCCGGAAACATAGACCTTGATTGTGGGTCTTTTTCCTAAGCCGTCTTCACTGAAGGCGTAGGGGACATCGGATTTCAAGCGCGTCAGGATCTCGGTGTCGTTATCGCAAGCGCCTTCACAGTAGCCATCGACGAAGGTCTGTTCGGATGCGGCGACAGTTTGCCAATGGGGGCTGTCATTGGCTGCGGCGATAGCTCTTTCGCAGGCCTCTTCGAGCGTTTCCGCTTCGACTTCGACAATGTTGACGGTCGGAAGGTGGGCAACGCAGCGAATAGTCCAGGTTTTAGGGGCGCTGGATGGCGCTGTCTGGGCGTGGCAATTCATGGGGTATCTCCTTATAAAAATACCAGCAAAAACGCTGACTTGTCGGTGTGAATTGAAGTTGTAGTTGAGCGTAAATGCTCAGCGCGGGACGCGAACCTTCTTCGGTTTCGCCTTGCGTGGCGGCTTCGATGTTGGGGGCGGGGGCAAGCCTTCGGTGCCGATGATGATTTCGACGACGGGACCGTCGGCGAGGCTGTTCGGATCGATGCGTTCGACCTGCCAGCTGTTGATCGCCTTTTTGACGAGTTCGACGTAATCGAGGCCTTCGGCATCGGCGAGATGGCCTAAATCGACAAGGAGGTCCTTGATTGAGGTCGGCAGGTCTTGATGGGAATCGAAGTCGCACGCGGTGATGGCTTTGCGGGCTTTCTCAGCGTGCTCTTGATTGAGGGGTTTGGCCATAATTCGTCTCCAGAAATGAGAAAGGCCCGCCGGTGAGGGCGGGCCTTGTGCTGGGGGGGTGAAGGAAGAGCGGACTCTCGCTGGAGCCCGCCCTTCTGCGTTCTTTTGCAGTCCTCGTCCTTTCGGACGGCTGGGCGGCCAGGAATTCAGGCGGCGGCTTCGAGAGGCTCCTCTTCAAGAAACGCCGGAAGCGCGGCGGCCTCGGCTTGGTCGTCCGTGCTTCGATCTAAGCCCGGCGTCCGCAAAAGCTCGGGCAGCCAGCCGGTGTCCCGGATCAGACGTTCGGCTTCGACCGCCATTTCCGCCTTCTTCAGATCGGCGAGGAGGTCGGCGGTTGCCTCGCCCTTGGCCTCCCGCACCGCCGTCATGATCGCGGATTTGGTTACCCGTTTGAGGTAGTTGTCCGTCGTCGTGATCCATCCTGCTCGGGTGAGATCGAGCGACGTCGCCTGTGCCAGATGATCCGCATGATTGAGGCGGCCTTCGGCGCGCTGATGCGGTTCGATGACAGCGTTGACCGTGAGTGCGGCGCAGTGAGCAAAGAGCGCATTCCGGCTCTGATCATCAACTTCGGTGAGCCACGACCAGAGATGTTCGGGCTGCCCGGGCAGCTTGGCCTGCCAACCTTGATGACGGGCCTCGATTGCTTTGGCCCAGGGCGTGTCGCCAAGACCAGGAAAGGGAGCCGTGAGACTGTCACGCGCCGTAATCTGCAGGCAGGTGTCGCTGCTGTAGCGGTAGAACAGGCCCAGGGCCATTGCATGCAGCACAGCCAGGTAGGCGACCTCGTGATCCTGCGAGACCGCGTCACGCATGGCCAGGGTCCGGTGCGCGGTAAGTTCTGTCTTCAGGCGCTCGGGAATGGCCACACCGTCATCCTCACTCTCGGCTGGGAGTGAGGCCGGGCTGCGGAACCCCGCCGGTTTCGGGACTGTGCGGGTGTTCGTCCGACGCCGGAGTTTCCGTCTCGGTCTCGGACGCTTTCTGATCCTCGGGCCGGATATAGCCGCGTTCGACGTGAAGCGATCCTTCGTGACCGAGGCTGACGAATGCCCCCGCCCCTGCGATATCTTCGGGATTGAACTTGGGCGACCGGTTGGCGAAGGCTTCAATCTGGCGATCAAGCTCTTCAAGTCTGGCCTGCAATTCCTCGGGCAGTTCGCCGTCGTCGTCGGCCTGCTCCGCCAATTCCTCGCGCTCGGTGCAGAGGAGGTCGTATTCTTCGGATTCTGCGTCGGTGAGTGCCGGGGCGACGGGGACAATTGGCCGGAAGCTGCGCGTGTGGCCGTATGGAAAATCGACCGCCGCCTCCACCCATTTCCAGCCCTCGGCGCGGATTTTCTCGGCCTCGGCAGCAAGCCTTTCTTCGACGAGACGATTGAGCAGATCGGCATCCTGGAACCAGCCGCCGCGATCACTTTCGAACAGATCGCGGATGATGATGCCCCCTGCCGCTTTGTACGCGTCGGCGCCGACGAAGACCGCGCGGCGATCTCCGGCGGGAACCGTGGTTTCAGTGAGCAGTCGCCGGATGGTTGCGGGTTTTCTGTTCCAGCCTTTATCAACAGCCTGCCAGACTTTGAGCTGCCTCTCGTGATCGTCAGCAACGGTAAAAGCCATGAGTTCATCGAGAGAGAGTTCGTCTTCTGCGTAGAGTTTCAGCAACTCAGGACTGACAGCCGTTAGCTTCAGGCGTTGCCGTACAACGGCAGGCGTCACGCCGAAGGCGGCGGCGATGTCCTCGATGCCCTGGCCCTTGTCACGAAGAGCGGCGAAGGCGCGGAACTGGTCGAGCGGATGGAGCGCTTCACGTTCGGTGTTTTCGGCGAGGCTATCTACCTCGGCGATGCCGTCGGTTTTGACGATGCAGGGGATGGGCGCGTTTTTAGCAAGCTTCTTCTGCTTCACCAGCAGCATGAGCGCGCGGTAACGGCGTCCGCCGGCCTGAATGCCGTATTTGCCGGTCTCGGCGCCGGACTCGTCGAGGACCGGACGAACGCTGAGGCTTTGCAGGAGGCCGCAGCGGGCGATGCTGTCGGCGAGCGATTCAATCGATACCCCGCCTTTCACCTGCCGGACATTCGCGTCGCTGATGACGAGCTTGTCGAGGGGTATCGTTTGCGGGGGGGTGAGGGCGATTTTGGCTTGAGCCATGGGAGTCTCCGTGGAGTGAATTCAGGGCTGGACCGGAGCCTCTCTCCGACCCTTGACCCGTCATCCCTGCCCCTGCGAACCTCTGACTCTCGAGGTTTCCGCTAGTTCGTTACAAATCGGTGGTAATTCCCTAAATTTCAGGCAGATCGACAAAAGGATTCCGTCATGGCTTGCCAAAGCAATGAGCCCTGACGAGATTTCATTCCAGAGAAAGAAGGGGGGGCGAGCGATAAACTAAGCCATTGGCTTAAAACTCGAGGGTGATGTTTGGCCTACAAACTACCCTTGTTGAGCAATTTAGATTTAAGCTCCTGAAACTCAGAATTGCTGATCACCCCTTCATCCATCATCTTCTTGGCATTGCTCAGTTCGGAAGCCACCCCAGAAATGCTGTTTGTCTGGGCTTGTGTGGCCGTGGAGATATAGGTGCCGCCAGCAATGGCTCGGTTTTGCTCCATTGTTCTAATCCGTCTCTTTTCCTGCCATGCCTGTTGCTCCGTTTGCGCCTGAGCATAACCGCGAGCTGCGACACCATCCGGCAACCCAAAGAAGTTCATATAGTCTTTGGGAGAATTGGGATCGTCCGGCACCACAAAATATGTGAACCGCAAATCCGTCCCTAACGTACCAGAGAAGATATGTTCTGAAATACTAACATCAACAATGTTCTTCCATTGGAAGCTTTTAATGTTAAAGCCCCCAAATATCCCTCTGCTCATCATAATGACACGATTATTAGTTAGCGCAATGAATGTCCTGCGTTTCAGCAGGGCATAGGCTCTTTGCTGTACGCCCTTAACAACAATTTTTTCATCCTGCATTAATGTGGCTTCGGTTTTCTTTTCCGCCGTTTCCATACGCGCTTTCGAACCACGGAAAACAAGCAGGCAGTAGATAAGCGGGGCAACTCCTAAAGTGGGCAGAGTCAAGGGAAGAAGAAATGAAAGGGTTAAAATGATGCTTAGAATGCCAAACATGTTGTTTTGCTCCATACGCTAGATAAACGTCACTCATTTCTGATCATTTGCCTGAGCCAGATTACAGACACCGTAGACGTATTTCTCTTTGGTCAATTTTCTCATTATAGAGACGACTAATAATGAAAGCTACGCAGTTGATTCAAGCTTACTTGTGGCATAGAAATATTCAGCATACCGTCCGGTACACGGCGACAAATCCGGCAAGGCTTGAGAGGCTTTGGCGGTATGGTAAGTTAGTCATGGGCTTTTGCATATCCAATCTGATACTCTCAAAATAACGGCAGTATTTTGATAGTTGTCCCATAACGCTTCTCCTTCTCCCCAGTAGAAGAAATGTGCCGTTCGCCCGTCGGAAAGTTCTTTTGTGCTAGTGTTGCCCTGCTTTGTATAGAGAATTACTAAGTCTCCTGATTGTATGGAGCCATCAGGGAACCAGTAAGCAATCTTTCGTCCTGAAGTCGGATTCCCATCAGACGATGTTCGTGAACAGAATACTACGTATTCACCAATCTCAATATCTGCATTGAGCTTGATGATAAGACGCTCTTTTTGCTGATTGCCAGCGTCAGAGAATGATGAAATTTTGAGTTTCATAGTCTAACTGCCTTCGCTATGAACCCGCTGACTATTAGCAATGCGCCCCCTACAAGCATAATCCAGCCAGTAGGTTGAGCGCTCCACACAGCCGGTACATAGCCAAGAGCTGCCGCCCCAATTACAAGGCAACCTCCTGATAAAATTTCCCATGCGTTACTGCTCGTAAGCTTTCCGCTTAAGACGGCGACTTCCTTGTCGCTTGCATGGAACTTTTCTTGGTATGCCCGCAATACACTATTCTCTTCTTGTAGCCGCTCACGCTCTTCAAGCAACAACTTCTGTACGCCTGGCGCTGCCAATTCTTTATCGGTAAGCGTTCTGTTAAGGCATGAAAATGCACCACCAATCTTAGTTTCTGGCGACGTAGTCTGTGTGGCTCCAGTATCATCAAGTTGAGATTCGTTTATTGTCATAGGTTACCCTATTTTAAACGTCACTTTTGACACTTATCGATGACACGAGCAAGTCGTGGCGAAACATCAGGAGCAACAAATATCGGTCGCGGGCGGTGTCGCGGCTTTCGGTCGTCGTGACCATCATCTTGAAGCCGAACAATAGTTGATTGGACGTCAGTAACTTCTCCTTCACCCCTTCCCCAAATTCAAAAAATCCCCGCGAAGCGGTGATGTTAAATAGTTATGAATCAGTTAGATAGTTACGGGCTGTGAGTAAGTCAAAAACGGCATTGTATTCAGATGCTTATAAGAGTGCCCGGTTGGCAAAGGTGCGAAGATTCGTCGGCAAAGGTGCGAAACAGGGTCGCCAGATGTGCGAGGATTGGTCGGTAAAGGTGCAATCTGGTCGGCAGATGTGCGAGGCGGTCGCTGAAAGTGCGAAATGGTATGTGAAGGGGCGAAGTGGTTGCCAAACGTGCGAATCCGGTTTGTGTCGCGGCTCGGCTCGGCTTGGCTCCAGGGGCTCCGGTTGCCAAAGGTGCGAAATGGTCGGCAAAGGTGCGAAACTGGGCGCGATAGTGCGAACGCGGCGGTGATAGTGCGAATCGGTTGATTAGCCGGACGCGGAGCGCTAATCCTTTTAAATGTCCACTTTTCTTCCCGAACGTCATCCTGTGCGTGATTTCTTTGTGCTGGATGCTTTTGACGCCGTGCCGCGCTCGGATATGGCGTCCATGGAGCATCCGATTTACTCGCTTACGACGAAGCCGGATCTGCGTTCACTGTGTTACGAGCATGAAGACGCGAAAATAGAGATCATCCCGGGTTCGCGTGGACTGCCGACGGTCATCGACAAAGACATTCTGATTTATTGCATTTCGAAGCTGATGCATCTGAAGAACATGGGCAAGCCCATCGGTCCGAAGGTCCGGCTGACGACCTATGACCTTCTGGTTTCAACGAACCGGCAAACGAACAACCTTGGCTATGAGCGGTTGGAGGCAGCGCTCGAACGGTTGGCGGGAACTGTTATCAAGACAACGATCGAGACGGGAGACGAAACGACGGTCGAGGGCTTCGCGCTTATCAGCAGCTTCAAATACAACCGCAAGGGTTCGATGCATGCCGAGCGCCTCCGGTATCTCGAGATTACGCTCAGCGAATGGATTTTCCGGGCGATCGATTCAGCCGATGTGCTGCCTATCAGCCGCGACTATTTCCGGCTGCGCAAGCCGATGGATCGCAGGCTCTACGAACTCGCCCGCAAACATTGTGGCAGCAAGGACAAGTGGCGGATAGGCGTCGACAAGCTCCAGAAGAAGGTCGGGTCCTGTCAGGAGCGCAAGCACTTCATGAAACATATGAGAGAAGTGGCTGCTAAAAACTACCTGCCGGACTACCTCGTCGAACTAGACTATGAGTTCGTGATCTTCCACAGGCGTGAAACTGCGGAAGCGAAAGCTGCCCCCCCGCCCCCCGCCCCGGCGGTCGAGACAAGAGAGGATCGGGAAAAGCCGAGGTCAGCAGTTCCAAAGCAGGAAGCCCAATCAGAGCCGCGCAAAATCTTCATCAGTTCCGCAGCGATCGAGCGCGTGCGTGAGATGTTCCCCCGCATCGACGTCTACTGGCTTGAAAATACCTATACCGGCTGGGCAGCGGACAAGGAACTCGCCAAGAATGAAGACGCCCGCTTCCTCAAATGGGCGCAAAGCTTCATGAAGAAGCAGCCGACGATGGCCTAGTCGGGCTTGCCTATGACGCAGAATGCCCCGTCTGCATAAGCTCGAGTAAATTGTCAGCTGCGTGGCCTGTCTCGCTAAGAGGGGGACTGCTTCATGTTGATTTTTCGTCTCCTTAGTAAGGAGAAAAAGGCCTCGCCGCGACGTACTAGTTCGGAAGGGACAGTGTCCTGGGCATGGGCCATCTTGAAGACAAGACCGAGACTATTTTCGTAGGTGAGGTCACCAAATTCATCCAATATCTTTTCTGTCCGGCGTCGGCCCGCTGGCACAATCGTCTTTGGATCGATTTCGCTTCGCCCGCACCAATTATGAAACGCTCGGTATAGTTTATAATCAAGGTGCCTCAGATCACCCTGCGTCATTAGGCCTTGCTTGATGTACTTGCCATATACTCTGTTAATAAACTCAACAGGCTTCTCTCTCTTCGGGGCGTCTTCCCATAAGACGGGCGCCGTTTCTGGAAGTTCTGTAAGTAGTGCATCGGGCTTACTCATAAACTCGTTATGAGAAGTTATGATACCTCTGTATATCGCAATAATACTTTCAATATGAAAAAGCGCATCGTCGTTTTTAAGAATCTCAAAATCTGCCTGCAAAAGATGCAATTTTGGACCATCTGTCACATCCAGACAGACAGGATAGACCAATCCCATGACACTTGCATCTTTGGATGGGTCCGAATGCCGGTTTTTCTCAAAATTGATAACCTTATTTCTGTCTATCATCTGATGTTTAAATAGAGAACCGACAACATATTCATAGTATAGGTTTTCGTCCTGATTCCATAGCTTCAGGTTTGACAGAATAAGGTTATTAACAGGGCCCGTCACGTCTATCTGGACCTTAAGTTCTTCAGGGTAGGAAGTCGCCTCAAGAGGTTTGCTGGGGGAACTTTGTCGACCTGGATGGCCCTGGCTTGGCCAATTGATCGTGAGGCCCGTGCCAATTATCGGCTTCGGCTGGGGCACAATATCGATGATCAACGTTCTTTTCGGCGCAGGGACGTTGGGGTCATGCGCTTTCTCAGATGGTTGGTTCGGACGCTTATGTGACGTTGTTTTCATCTGAGATTGTCCGCCTTGGATCGAAGCCTAACCGTCAATCTAGGATAACGGATTTCGCATGTCATACTCAAGGTGTGACGATCAATTCGCGCGTCAATGGCAAAAAGAGAATATGCGCTGGTTGTGCACAGAAATTGAACGAGCACGAATGACGCGCTAAAAATGTTCGCACGAGTATTGCAGTGGAGCATGTCATACTTATCTTAGGGCGAGGCCTGGGACGAAGCTGAAACGGAGGAAGCGCACCGCGGGCGCTCGCCTTCATCAATCCAACAACGAAGTCAGGGAAAATATGAAAGCGAAAATAGCGGCCTGCGCCATGAGCGCGGCGATGAGCAGTGCTGCCTACGCGGACAACCTCTCCGCTTCGAGCGACGTCCTCGGCGTTAAGCTCGGGATGACGGAGCGGCAGGCTGTCGAGGTCTTGAAACCTTCGACGATCCAGACGGAGAAGCTCAAGGTCGGCGCGCTTGAGTTTGGCTGGGCCTTCACGCTGAAAGCCAGCCAGCGCGACGCGCTGGAGCAGTATACCTACAACAGGCTGTTTCCGGGCCGCGGGGTCGCACCCGACAATGGCGCTGCCGTCGATGCGATGTTCGGCCCCCGCGACAATCTGAGAATGGTGACCAAACTGAACGCCAACCAGTCGCAGGTCACCGGTATCTACCGTCAGGTTCGGTATGTCGGGCACGACAATCCGGTTCGCGAGGTCGTGGTGAAAGCCGTCTATGAGAAGTATGGCCGCCCCCGCTCCGAGAGCGGCCAATTCGGCATGTACACGATGCAGTGGGTCACGGGGTCTGCGCGCCCGGATTTTTGCGTGAACCTGATGCAGGGGCTGATCAGGCTCGATATCAACTATCAGCTTTTCATGCGCCGGGGTGGCGAAGGTCTCGAGAGCTTCGAGCGCCGGGGCGCCGCGAACTGCGGCGTGGTCATGCGGTTCTGGATGAACGTCAACACGCAAAATGGCGAAGTCATCGAGATCCAGCAGGAGCTGATGGATGTGTCCCAGGCGGTCGAAGGCGTTCATGGCTACAAGGCCTTTAATGAGGAGATCGAGGGCCGAGTCAGACAGCAGCGGTATCAGGATCATCTGGCGATCAAGCCGAAGCTTTAGGCCCCTCGACGGAGACACGGATCATGTCGGATTTCGAGAACGAGCTGCGCGGGGCTTTGCCCCGCGGTCTCAAGGGGCGGCCGAATGCTGTGACCGAGTCCGAGTGGGCCGGGATCGAGGATCTTGGCCCCGAATGGACCTACGACCGATCCAGCATGTTTCTCGGCTACAGGGGCGGTCGCGGCATCGGCTGGGGAGATGATCGTCACGTCATGACGGTTGCCGGCTCGCGCGCGGGCAAGGGCGTCGCGCTGATGATCCCGAACCTGCTGCTGTATCGCGGCTCGATTCTCGCGATCGATCCGAAGGGCGAACTCGCGGCGATCACCTGCAGGGCGCGGCACGAGATGGGGCAGCGCTGCATTGTCCTCGATCCGTTCGGGGCGAATGGCCGCTATGCGTCGGCAAGTTTCAATCCTTTGGACGAACTGGATGTCGGCTCGCCGACCATTGTCGACGACGCAATACAGATCGCTGATGCGCTGATCGTCCCGAACCAGAAAGACCCCTACTGGACGGACAATGCCCGCCGCATGCTGAAAATGCTCATCCTGTATGACCTGTGGCGGGGGCGGCACAGGCCAGGGTCTGCCAATCTCGTGTCGATGCGCAAGCTGCTCATGCTGCAAGACGAAGAGCTTCAAGCCTTGTCCCTTGAGCTCAAGAAGGAGCCCCTGGAAACGCTGCTGGCAACCATTGCGGCGGAGCAAGATGCCTTCGACGGTGTCATCGCTGGGGAGGCGGAGTCTTTCTATTTGCTCTACAAGAGCGGCGCGCGCGAATTCGGGTCGATCCTGTCGGCGACGCGGACGCAGACGGAGTTTCTCGATAGCCGGAAACTGAGGGACATCCTGCAGCGCAGCGATTTCCGGCTCGCCGATCTGAAGCGCGGGAAGGCGACGGTTTACCTGTGCCTGCCCGCCGGGCGCATGGCGAGCCATGCGAACTGGCTGCGCGTGATGATTGCGCTGTCGCTCCAGGCTTTCGAGCGCGAGCCTGGGAAGCCGGACATTCCGATCCTGCTGATGTTGGATGAGTTCCCGGTTTTGGGTTACATGCGCTCGATCGAGGCGGCGGCCGGACAGATCGCGGGATTCGGCGTCAAGCTGTGGACGGTGTTGCAGGATCTGGGGCAGATCAAGAAGCTCTATCAGTCCTCCTGGGAAACATTCGTCGGCAATGCCGGGGTTCTGACCTTCTTCGGCAATACGGACCTGACGACGCTGCGCTACGTCTCGGCGAAGCTCGGGCGGATCGGCATGAATCTGGAGCGCGCCTCACGCGCCTCCGGCCCCGACCTGGCGCGTGGCGTCAATCCCATTCAGGAGGATTTGCGGGAGAGCGCCCTGCTCGAACCCCATGAGGTTGAACTCACCCTCGCCCGGGAAACCGGCCGCGTATTGGTCCTTGCCGCCGGGCGAAAGCCGGTCATCCTGCAGCGGGCCCGATACTACGCAGACAGGCCGTTTGGCGGCCTGTTCGACGACTCCAAGGAAACCGCCAGCATGGCGCGGCCGATTCCGCCGAGAATCCCGGCGCCTCCGGGTCTTGTGCGGAGAGGTTAGGCTTAAGAGGGAGGAGCAAGTGACGCGAACCTGGCATACGAAAGGCCCGTTGCGTATCGGGGTGGACCTTGAGAGCGGACAGCCTCTGAAGGTGGAGTTCGACGAATATTCCTGGCCGGAGAAGAGAACGCACCGGCTCGAAGAGGACGAGCATGGCCTGCCGGTCTTCTGCTGGCGCGACCCGAATTCCTGGCTGCCGCGAGCGGTGTTTGTGCTCCTGGGAAAGGACGCCGATCCGCGCAGCGCTCTGTTTGTTCATGTGAACGGCAATTACGACGGTCGTGGCGGTCAGCTCCGGTGGATGTTGGGCCTTCCCTTGGCCATTTTGGCCTTTCTGATCTTCATCCCGGTCTGGAACAGCTATTTTTTCGTGACCTACACCGATGTCAGGAACGCGCCGTTCAATCTCGAAACGGCGCCGGCGATCGTTCAAGGCATCGGCGACGTGATTGTGGGTTATGGTCTCTGGCCCCTTGGTGCGGGGGGCTCCGCCATGGTGGGTTATCTCTTAGGCGTGTATCTGGCAAGCAGGGTGAGCAAGTCGATGGCCTGGAAGGGCTCAAGGGTGGACATTTCGGTCCGTGATTGGATGGATCTGACGTCCTTCGGGATCGAAGACGCGAAGGAAGCTTACGGCTCGCTGGGGACGATCGATCCGTTTGCCAATAAAGAGGCGCGGACACTGATTATACGGGGGTATTTCGGGACGGGGGATTCCCCGGTCGAGGTCTCGAGAAGCACCTACAATGCCGTCTCTGTCCAGGGGCTGCATCAAATTCTGACGCGGGAATTCATCCAGAAGCGGCAGGCGTATCTCGATAGGCTGCCCCCCGCGCCCACCCGCTCGACGCGCACACCGACCGCCGCGCCCGGAGGTCGAGCCTGGTCAGGCGATGTCCCCGATCGTCTCTGAAAGGCGAAGAGCTGCGGGGTCGGAAACCGGCTGCATCATCCTCAATAGCTTGCGACCAATTTGGGATGGCGCGGCACATGAACTTCGCACGGGCGTCAAGAGTTCTTGCGAATGCGGCTCGTGCCCTTATCCGCTCCAGGCTTGGTGAGCCGGGCATAGGCCGTCACGAAATATTGAAGACTGTCCATGCGACCTTTTATGTCCTCCTCCCAGAACACCAGCTTTCGCCAGCCCGCCGTGGTCAGCTGGTAAATTCGGATCGCCGGGCCGCTGCCGCTGGTGTTCCATTCCGACTGCAATTCGCCGTCTTTTTCCAACTGCTGCAGGGTGCGGTACACCGCCGCCGAGTCCGCCTTAAGAGCCGGCAGGCGGGCCTTCAGGGCGGATTGCAAAGCGCCTCCGTGCATGGGGTTTTCCGCCAGCAGCAGGAGAATGAACGCTGGGAGGTGGCGGGATTGTTGGCGTTTAGATGTCATTGACAGTATCCTGTGTTTAGCAGTATAGGGTTTTATGTGATGAGATGCAAATAGCAGCATCTTCTAACGGCCTGCCATCCAGGAGGTCAGGATGCAAGAACCAACATTGATCGCGAACAAGGATATCGCCTGGGCGCCCCACCCGCAGTTCGCGGGCGTGCGCCTCGCCTGGCTGATGCGGCGCTCCGCCGGAACGCCGCCGCTTTCCTGCGCGCTGGTGCAAATTCCGCCGGAAGCCGCAGTCCCCGAGCACATACACGCGCACGAAGACGACATCCTCTACGTCCTCCGTGGCAGCGCGCGCATGTGGATCGAGGGGCGCGGCGAAGTCCCGCTCGAAACGGGCACCTTCCTCAGCATTCCGGCCGGAACCCGCCACCGTCCCCACAGCTTCGAAGGCGGCTTTCTAGCGTTCAACATTTGGGCGGCGCATCCAGAACTGGAGCGCGCGGCAACCCTCAACTTTTAACATGGAGAGCATCATGATCAGAAAAACTTACGCTGAAATCCCAGCAGTCCCGATGAACAAGCCCGGTTTCCAGGGCATGACGGCGCGCTTTGCCCTGACGCGTGACGACAACATGCCGAACTACGCCCTGCGCATCATGGAATTCGCGCCGGGCGGCCATACCTCGCTGCACTCGCATGCGGAAGAGCATGAGTTCTATTTCATCGAAGGCGAGCCGGCGGTCGTGGGCGCGGAGGGCAAGGAGACGCGGCTTGCTAGTGGCGACGTTCTCTATGTGGCGCCCCATGAGGTTCACCAGATCCGTAACGCCGGCACCGGGGTGATGCGCATGGTGTGCACGATTCCGATCCTGGAGGGCGGCGACGGCAAGGCAACTACCCAGCAGAGCGGCGGGACGTATTGAGGCTGACAGGATGCAAGGCGCGCGGGCGGAAACGCAAAGCACTGTCGCCCAGGCGCCCCCATAAAGGCTGCTGGGCGCCCCTCAGAGCTCGGGGCTAGCACTTCGAGCCATTCTGAGTAAATTCGTGGCAGAGCCATGCTTGCCCGGGGCCATCCGCGAAAGCGGTTCTGAGACGAGAGGCAGAGGCCCGGAAACGGGAAACGGCGAAGACTCACAATTTGATTTCAAGGAAATCTTCCAGACTTCCGGCAGCGTAGGGGTGCCACCTGTCATCGTCCCCGCTGCGGGGCAATCCCTCCGGGTGAAACGTGCCACACCCGAACACAGCGTTGTTTGCCAGGCGAGCATGATAAGCGGAAAAGGCTTGATGCGCGAGCGCCCGCTCCTGGTCCTCGGTCGGATCGTTGGGACGGATCATCTCTCCATCCGAAAGTACAAATGGAGGATATAAGAAGGCATCTCTGGGGCGGTCCTCAACGGAGGGCTCTCCGAGCGGTCCTAGCGGATCGATGAGGAGCGCTGGGGATCGATCGAGATGGCTGACGCCGAGCTTTACCGTCTCGCAGACATTCCGGAAATTTGCGGAGAAGGGAAAGAAGGGTTGGGCCGACGCCGCTTTCCCCCCGATCGGCTCGATCAGTTTCAAGAAGGCATCAGGGGCCGCGATGCGCAGCCGGCTTTGGCGCAGGAGTTTCTCGCAGAGAGAGGCGTAATCGCCCTGGCTCATCTTGTTGAGACGCGGCCATTTGTTCTTATAGATTTTGATCGCAGCCTGCGCGAGCAGCCCGAAGCGAAGGGTGGGGTGAAACTGCTCCCACGACCAGTCTCTGGTCGGCTCGCCATTAGCGTCGAATGGGAAAGGCGGGTTCAGGGACAAATCACAAATCACGCCGAGAATGTCGATGGCGCTGAGCAGGTCCTCGATCTGGGCAAGCGCAGCGAAACACCCGAAGCAGCTTTGGTAGCGTCCCGATGGGTCCGCGATCACCGTGTCCCAGAGCTCGCGATTGAAACGGCGGATAAGGGCGTCCCCAGGCGTATTGCCCTCCTGAAACAGCGTCGAGTAAAACAGGATTTGCGCGATGACAGCCTGACACTCTTCGATAGCGAGGGCGGAAAAGAGCACATGCTCCTGGTACAGCGAGAAATCCTTCTTGAGCTTGAACGACTTCACGCGCTTCTGAAACTGGCCGTCGGGCTCGTCAAAAATCTCCTCGACGGTGCCCCTGCCCGAAAGATAGGTGGCGAGAACCCCCATGAGGAACTCCGGCGGGCGCGCTTTCGAGAAGCCAAAGAGATTGTCGTCGATGAGCTTGGTAAAGGCGGTGCATGCCCAGGTATGCTCACCGAGGCTGTGAGCGCCCGGGCTCCACTCGTCGTTAATGATGAGATCGACCCCGCGCCTTGCCAGGATTGCATGGCCCTCGCGCCGCCGCGCAAACGCGCGCTCGCGGTCAGGAACCGGGAGCGTTCGTATAAACCGCGTCGCCAGCAACGGTTGAAAGGCTGCGATGAGCGCCCGCATCAGACCCCAGGAGCGCCCGTGCAGAATTTGCCAGTGAATGGTTTCATGGCGGTGGACGGATAGAACGAGCTGGTACGCCGGATCGCTTCCGATGTCGTCGAACGAGGGCAATTCCTTGCGCAGATCGGCCAGGTAGCGTTTCGCGTTATAGAACTCGACGAAACGCGTATCCGGCCAGAGCGCGGCCAGGGCTGGCCGTGATCCTATCGGCTGAGGCAGAAAAGGATCATTTGGTTGATCCGTCATCGTCCGATTTCACTTTTCCGGGGAAGCGAGCGATCAGAACGTGGGTTACCTTCTTCACGAGGTCGTAAATCAGGTTTGCGGCAAGCGAGGTGCCAATGGAAACGACGACAACGCCGAGAGTGGGCAGGTCCTGATTTGGCGCCGGCGCGAACGGGTCTGGCTGCTTCGCGGCGCTGAGAGAAATATGGCTCATTTCATCTGCAGAGAGAGCCTCTTTCAGGGCCAGCTCAACCTTTTCAATGTCAGATTCAACAATAACTTCATGGGTCATGCAGTACCTCCGCCGGTGACGAATTATGCCGCGTCAGTTTAACTTTTTTCGGAATGTTTAGCTACTGTCAGGGCGCAGCCTTCTGCATGAGTCTCATATACGCGAACGGACATCGGCCGATTAGCGGTTGGTGACGCAGAGAGCGCCGCTAACTACGTCCGCTGCTCGGGGTATCGCGCTGGCGATCTGGGGGCGTGCCTTACTTGGCCAATCCCTGCTGCAAGGGTGAATGCGGCGGCGCCTCAGAGTCCTGCCGGAAGCTTGGAGGCCATCATCTTCCTTCGGTCGAGCCTACGGCCGTCGACGATGAAAGTCCCGTCGCCAACTGCGTAAATCGTGCGTTTCTCCTTACGCGCGGGATCCACATAGGCCGCAACCGCCTCCAGCACGACAATGTTGTGCCTATCGACCAGGTCGACGACTTTGCACTCGATGTTGGCTAGGCACTCCTCGATCAATGGAGCCTTGACGAGTTTGCCGGGCAAGGCCGTGAGCTTGAACTTATCGAACTTGTCGGTATCGGCACCCGAACACGTGCCGATACCAACCACCCGGTCCAGTAAGTCGACCGTTGGAATGGCGATCACGCACTCCCTGGTTCTTTGTAAGGCCGCGAAGGAATAATTCCAGGCGCCCGTCGTGATCGCAAACACCGGAGAGAAGTCCAGCACCATGGTCCACGAGATGGTCATCACGTTGTTCTTGCTTCCGTCACAGGTCGTCACTAGGACCACGGGCCCCGGCTCAATGAAAGTGAAGACCCTGTTCAGCTTCAGGTGGCGCATGAAAACATCTCCCGAAAAGCATGCTATGGTCATGCGCAATGATATCAAGTCCGCCGAGCCCCAAGCGCGGGAAAGGTCGCGATAAACTGTTAGTAATCGGCACGCCTATACATTTTCGGACTTCGAAGCCGCGTTGACAAGCGCTGATGAAATCAATTGTAGGACTTCGGTATTTTGGAATAAAGCGGTCTCAGCTCCGGCAGAGCGCCAGCTTCTTCTGCCCCTGTTATCAGGTGTCATCGGCAAGTGTAGCGGGGCATTGCACTGTGGCGTCAACTTCCAACCGCGTTATCTCCACGCCGGTCTTGAGGCTCCAGAGCCCCACGGTCTTGGTATCCGAGCCCGAGGCTAGGCGGCCCTCTGACAGTACGGCCAACCCATGCTGCCCTGATGTTGGTTGCCGCTGGAACTACTTCAACCGCCACATCATTTTGTGGTATAAGTTCCCAACATCACTAGCTCGGGCTGCGTGCGTGTGGCCTGAGAATATGCTTTATCCTGGAGGGGGTTATCGCCGCATACCGCTTTATTCACGCGGCGGACATTCATCTCGATTCGCCGCTGCGCTCGCTTGCATTGCGTGATCCTGACCTGGCGTCGCTGATCGGGAACGCCACACGGCGGGCTTTTGTGCGCATCGTCGATCTGTGTCTCGACGAACAGGTTGACGCTCTCTTGCTAGCCGGCGATCTCTACGACGGCGACCAAACTTCGATGAAGACAGCCCGCTTTCTGGTGGAGCAGCTCCGGCGGCTCTCCGAAGCAGGCATCAAGACATTCATCATCCGCGGCAATCACGACGCTTCCTCCCGCATCACCAGGGAGCTGGTTTTCCCGGACACCGTGAAGGTTTTTGGAGGACGGGCTGAGGTAGTGACCGTGGAACGGGGGGGCAGCGATTATCCTGTTGTCATCCACGGCCTGAGCTTTACCCATCCGCAGTCTCCTGAAAGCCTGATCGGAAAATACAAGGCACCCGTTCCCGACGCTGTGAACATCGGGCTGATGCACACCAGTATGACTGGTGCTCCGGGACACAATGTCTACGCGCCATGCAGTCTCGCCGACCTCCAGAGAACGGAATTCCAATACTGGGCGCTTGGTCATGTCCACAAGCGCATGGTTGCGGATGGACCATGCACGGTTGTCATGCCGGGCATACCTCAAGGACGTGACGTTAATGAAGCCGGCGCAAAATCCGCGACGCTGGTGACTGTCCTGGACAATCGCACGCTACAGGTCGAAGAGTGCTTCACCAGCGTTGCGCAATTCGAGCGTGTTGACATAGATCTCACCGGGATCGACGACTGGCGGAATCTCGTGGGCCAGATTGGCCATTCTCTCGAACAGGCCCGTCAGGGTATCCCGTCCGAACAACTCGTGGCTCGTCTTCATCTGACTGGCGCTACGCCCCTCGCTTGGCGTATCCGGCGGGATATCGATCTTCTGACGGCCGAGTCACAAGAACGGGCTTCCGTCATCGGCGCGTGCTGGGTCGAAAAACTAGAAACGTCCTGCAGGCCGTCCCTGGCCGTCACCGCGGAAAATGCGCCTGATCCTCTTCTGGAACTGCGACGTTTCATCGAAGGGGAAGTAATCGGTTCGGATGCATTCCGGGCGGAGCTGGCCAGCATGGCAGATGAACTGCGAAGGAAGCTTCCGGCGGAATGCCGCGACATCTTCGGTTCAGACGAAAAGGCATTCCGGGACGGTCTGGCGCTTCTGGCGCGCGAAGGCATGGAAGACGTGCTTGCCCGTCTGCATGCTGACCAGAAGGGCGGGCTCTAATGCGGCTTTACCGTTTCGACCTAACCCGCTACGGCAAGTTTACGGATTACAGCGTCGATTTCGGCGAACGCGTGCCAGGAGTGCCGGACCTTCATGTCATCTACGGGCCAAATGAAGCCGGCAAATCCACCTTGTTTTCCGCGTGGCTGGATCTTCTTTACGGCATGGGGATTCAGAGCCCATTCAACTTTCTGCATCCCTATCCGGCGATGCGTATTGGCGGCGTATTGGAGCTCTCCGGTGGCAGGCGGGAATTCGTTCGCATCAAGCGGTCCCAGAACAGCCTTCTCGACGCGCACGGGCAGCCGATTGGCGAGAATTCGATCCTTGGCGACCTGGGAGGCATAGACCGCGAAGCCTACCGCGCCATGTTCTCGCTCAACGACGACACGCTAGAGGAAGGCGGCGAGAGTATCTTGAAGGCCAGGGGCGATCTCGGCCAGTTGCTGTTTTCGGGCAGCAGCGGCCTTGCCGGCCTCAGTCGCAAGATCGAGGATTTGCACTCCGAGGCGGACGGATTTTACAAGTCCCATGCGCGCTCAGGGCAATTGCAGGATTTGCAGAAGAAACTGATACAGCTCAAGCAGGAAAGAGAGCGGATCGATACCCAGGCGTGGAAGCATGCGGAGCTGGCGGAGACCGCCAAACGCGCCAAGGCCCGCCATGACGATACCGCTGCTAGACGTGGCCAGACCCAGGCACGAAAAGACGAAATACAGCACCTTTTGAGCGCGCTCCCGCGGCTTACGAAGCTACGCGCACTCCGGGAACGACTTGATCCCCTCAGGGAGCTTCCTGACGCCCCTGCCGGATGGGCGAAGACGCTGCCGGATTTACGAGACGAGGAAATCAGGCTCGAAACGCAGATTGGCACAAACGCGGAAGAGATAGAGCGCTTGACGTCGGCCGTTGAAGCGATCGACGTTGATGATGCCGCACTAGGCTTGGCAGGGAGGCTGGATGATGCCGTGTCGATGCGCGCCCGGTATCTGACCGCTGAAAAGGACCTTCCCGAGCGTCGCCAGAAACTGCGTGACCTCAATCATACCATCGCTTTTCACCTACGGCAGGTTGAACGGGAAGGAGACGCAAGTCCGGAGCGCTTCATCCTGCCGGCGTCCACGACGGAACGTCTGCGCGAGTTGATCGAGGGCCATTCGGGCATCGAAATTGGGGTGAACAAGGCGGCGGAAGAGTTATCCGAAGCGAAGCATCGTTTGGAGGCTGCTGCAGATAAGCTGGCTGGTTCCGTTAATGCTGCATCTGCGGCTGACGACAGAAAATATCCTTTGGAGAATCTCAGGGCGGGGTTCGCCGCATTTCGCGCAAGCGACCACACCGCTCGGCGGCGGCTGGCGGAACGCGCTTGTCTTGAGGGGCAAGCGGTACTTGATGATTGCCTTGCTGCGCTGGCGCCATGGCATGGCGACATGGATCAGTTAGTTGCCATGGTTGTTCCCGAGCTTGAGACCCGCCAACACTGGAAGATGGCACAGGATGACGCCCAAAAGCGCATCGGCCAGCAATCCGGAGAGGTGGAGCGACTGAAAAACGAGTGCGCGCGCTTGTCCACGCAGCTCGATGCTGTGACCAGCGTGACCGGGCTGGTCACCGATCAGGAGGCGGCAGCAATTCGGGGACAGCGAGATCATGCATGGGCTGAGCATCGAAACCGCCTTAATGCCGCTTCCGCGGATCAGTTTGAAGAGTTGTTGCACCGCGACGATAGCGTCGTCGCTCAACGCTTCAGGCACATGGCAGAGCTTGCCCAGCTTCATGAAGCGGCCCGAGGCTTGAAGGTTGGGCAGTCTGATTTGGCGCGCGCAGAGGAAGCGCGTGCTCAGGCTCTTACCGATGTGGAAGCCATCAAACGGGATATCGCGAAGGCGATTGGCACTCTGTCGGCTTCGCTGCCGCCCGATTGGACATTGCCGCAGCTTGAGGGCTGGCTTGCCCGCCGCGAAAAGGCCTTGGAAGCGCGCTCCACAATTGGGAAGGCGGAAAGGGATATGCAGCAAGCGCAGAATGACGCCAATGTTCAAGTGCTTCGTCTCGCCGCTGCGCTGCGTGCCTTGAATCTGTCCCTGGCGGTGGACGCCGACGAAACAGCACTTGTGGCAATGGCTCAGACTGCGCTTGATGGCGAGACGGAATACAGGCGTCTTCAGCAGGACTTGGAAGAACGGCAGCGCGATCTCAAGGCCCGGGAACGTGCTTTCGAGCGGGCCGATGCTGAGAAACGGCAATGGGATACTGCTTGGAACGACATTTGTGGGGCCTGTTGGCTTGGAGAAAATGGCGCCACGCCGTCGATCGCCATCGTGCGAGGCGTTCTTGGCATAACTTCCGAGCTCGGCTCAGCTTTGAAGGAGCGGGCGACGCTTGTTGATCGTATCGGCAAGATGGAGGAAGATCTGGGCGCGTTCCGGAACGTCGCGGTCTCTTTGGCAGACGCGGCAGGCATCGCTCACGCAGACGCTCTGGCCGTCATGGATTTGGTTCGTCAAATCGAGGAGCGGATCCGGAAGGCTGAAGCCGACCGCAGCCAGAAAGCCAAAGAAACAGAGCGCCTCAAAGCAGCCCGTGCTGCTTCGCGGAAGTTGGCCGAACAGAAGCTTGCTCATAACCGGCGCAAGCAGGAGTTGACCAGCTATTTCGGGGGTTCCACTCTGGCGGAGGTTGCCACAAAGCTTGATCAGATCGCCTTGAGGGAAAACGTGCGGCGAGAGGTCGCCGAAGTGGTGCAAGACATTCAAGGCATACTGCGGGTCTCCAGCCTTCCCGAGGCGGAAGCGATACTCGCCTCCGCTGATCAGGCAGCTTTGGAAAGGGAACTCGCCGAAATCACGACGCTGGCCGAGGAACTTGAGCAGGAATGGCGCGAACTCATTCGCCACGTACAAAAACACCGAGAAGCAGATCGAAACCATCGGCGGTGACGCCAAGGTTGCCGAGCTTGAGGAGCAACGGCGTACCATCCTGCTTGAGATCGACGAAAGCGCCCGCCGCCACATGCGATTGCGCGCCGGTGCGATGGCTACACAGTGGGCGTTGCGCCTCTATCGGGAACAGCACCGCAGCTCCATGATGACGCGGGCTTCCGAGGCACTCCGTATCATCAGCCGCAGTGCCTACACGCACCTGACGACACAGCCGGACAAGGACGGCGAGGTTCTAGTGGCGATAGCGGCGGGTAAGAGTTCTAAGCTGGTAACGGAGATGTCGAAGGGAACGCGCTTCCAGCTCTATCTCGCCTTGCGCGTCGCCGGCTATTTCGAGTTTGCCAAGACCGGAAGCCCGGTTCCCTTCATCGCCGACGACATCATGGAAACCTTTGATGACTTCCGCGCTGGAGAGGCCATCCGATTGTTTTCGCAAATGGCGGAAATCGGACAGGTCATTTACCTCACTCACCACCGGCATCTCTGCGAGCTCGCCCGCGAGGCTTGCCCAAATGTAAAGATCCACGACTTGCCCGAAAGAATGCTCGATGAGCACTCAGTCAAAACGAAAAATGATGCAGTAGAGTCAAGCGAAAAGCCGAAGGAGAAGCATATTGAAATGGAAGTAATGTAACTTTCAAGCCCCAATTTGCATAATAGAACATCATATCCCGCTTCGCAGGTGCCAGAAACTATGATCGTTGCATAACAACATCCGTAGGTAGCTGCGGTCATGCCTAACTCGCCGCAATTTATTCTTTGGATTGGCTACCTCGCCGACGCGCTTGAGGTGTTCGCTGAGAGGACTTCCTTCGTCTTGCGGGCTGCTCGCGACGTTCTCAAACTCTGAACCGTCGAGGATGACCCTCGAGGGTCAACCGCCTTGACTCTGCTGACTTTGGCGCACTTCCAGATCTGCGGAAAGCTACGGTCACCCGCAACAGCGGTTACAGGGTGAAGGATTCAGATAGGAAAGCGTGGGGGGCAGGCCCGCACGCCCATGAGTTTCTTAGCCTTGATCACATTTGCATAGTGCGCGAATCACAAGCAAAAAGTATACCTTCGGTGTAGACTGACCCTCGCGAGCACCGCCGTGAAGCTGATTAAACTTCAAATCCGGAATTTCCGATCGCTGAAAAACCTCGAACTCGATCTGGAAGAATATCTTTCGGTCGTCGTCGGTAAGAACAACTCCGGCAAAACCTCACTTCTGGTGGCGCTTGAACAATTCCTGGGCAGCGCAAGTCCCCGGTTCGAACTAGACGACTTTAATATCGATTTTCAGAAGCATCTCGTCGAGTTGACGCAGAATAAGCTGCAGCCAGCTGATCCATATCCGTTCTGCGGCCTCGCGCTTCGTGTGTTCATAGAATATTCTGACGTTGACGATCTTGCGAATGTTGGCAACAAAGTGATTATGGATCTCGACCCCAATAATCGGTGGATTGTATTGGATTTCCTGTATCATATTTCGCAGGAAAACCTCGAAATCCTGCGCCGCGACTACAAGGCGCATCAGGACAAGAAAGCGGAAAAGGCCAAGGATGCACTCCAGTTCCTTCGCGAGAATCATGGTCGCTATTTCAGGCTGGCCCGCCGCAGCGTTCAATTCGACCACCTGAAAAAAACGGTTCAGGAAGACGTTTTCGTAGACCTGATCAAAGAGGCCATCAGGATCGAGGACATTATTTCCTTCAAGCGTATCAACGCTCGAAGGTCGGTCTCGAATAAGGACACTGACAGAAGCCTTTCGACAATGTCAGCAAAAATCTATGCCGCGATGTCGGCGGACGCTGGCGAACAGGTAGATATTGACACCTTCAAGGAAACGCTCAGCAAGACCGACGGACAGCTCGACAGTATTTACGCCGATCTGTTTAAGGAGGTTATTGATGATGTTAGAAAGTTCGGAGGCGTAAGGGAAGGAGACACCCAAATCCAGATCAAATCCACCTTGCAACATCGCGAGCTGTTGGAGGAGAACACCACCGTAATGTATGGCCAGGGCGTCGATGTCCACTTCTTGCCAGAGAATTACAATGGCTTGGGTTATCTGAACCTGATGAGCATTATCTTTGATATCAAGATCATCCTCAATGAGTTCAAACGGGGCAAGCACCCCAAACCTGCGGACATCAATCTGCTGTTCATCGAGGAGCCTGAGGCTCACACGCATCCCCAGATGCAGGCAATCTTCATCAAAAATATAAAAAGCTTGGTTGGACGAACCATAACAAACGCTGACGGCGTCTGCAGGCCGCTTCAGACAATCTTGTCCACACATTCCGCTCACATCGTTGCGGAATCCGATTTTGACGACATCAAGTATTTCAAGAGGACTGGTGGCGAAACGCAGTCCAGATGCCTCCGAGATTTGAAGAACCTGTATGAAGCCTCTGGAAACGACGGCCACTACAAGTTTCTGAAGCAATATCTAACGCTCCATCGGTCGCAGCTCTTCTTTGCTGACAAGGCCATTTTGTTTGAAGGCGACACCGAGCGCATTTTGCTTCCGGCAATAATGCGTAAATTGGATCAAGTCGACGAGGCGGCAGCGTGGGAAGCTGGAAGCGTGCCGCCTCTCCCACTGATGTCTCAGAATATCTCGATAATCGAGGTGGGCGCACACTCCCACATTTTCGAAATCTTTCTGGATTTCATCGGGGTCAAAACCTTGATCATCACGGATATCGATTCTGCAGTCGAAGTAATCCGCACAGATGCTGATGGACAGCCTGTCCTCAACAAGGACGGAAATCCAAAGAAGGACCTGCATGCGCATGCTGTCCTGGACGCAACGCACACAACGAATTACGCACTTCAGTTCTATTTCGGTGTAGATGCCGCCCTCAAGTATTTTCTTGAACTCGCAATAGGGCAAAAGATGGTGCGCAAGCATCAATCCACCAAATTGTGGGCAACGGACCCGGAGGGTCAGGTAATGTGCGTTTATCAAATTTCCGAGGTCAATGCCGACGGCAATGACTATCATGCGCGGAGCTTCGAGGACGCTTTTTTTCACATCAATCGCGAGTTCATAAAAAACGCCTATGAGGCCGGGAAGAAAGCTAAGACACCAAACTTTCCAAGCCTTGTGGAGAAACACCTTAAGAACTTTCTCGCAGGCGGTTCATCATTTGAAATGGCAAGCGAGGGGATAACCAAGAAACCGTCCTTCGCCATCGAAGTGCTTCTTAACAGCGAAACAATCAAATCCAAGAAGACCAATCCGGATGGTGCTTCGGAGGAATTCGATTTCGAGTTCTGCAACTGGCACACACCGAAATACATCGAGGAAGGGCTTAGATGGATCAAGGCGGACTGAAGCTCGAACCAGAGGTCCAAGAAGTACTCAAGCACGCACTCGATGGGAGCAGCTTTCTACTGAGTGGAGGGGCGGGAAGCGGCAAGACCTACTCGTTGGTTCAAGTCATCGGAGAACTGCTGCGCACTGATTTAAGTGCTTTTATTGCGTGCATTACTTACACCAATGCAGCGGTTCGAGAGATTGAGTCTCGCGTTGTCAGCGACAGGCTCTCTGTCAGTACCATCCATGATTTCTTGTGGGGTACGATCAGCCCCTTTCAAGCAGAAATACGCCTGGTCCTGCTTGCCTTGATGAGTGGCGATGATCCTCAGATCAAACCCGGCAGCACCGTCATATCGGATGACATGTTTGCAGGGAAAACAATTGAATACAAAGAGTTTAGAATCCTCGGGGAAGGCATCATCTCCCACGATGAGGTGATCGTTCTCGCTCGTGGCGTGTTCGAGAGATATCCAAAAATCCGGGACATTTTGCGGGATCGTTTCCGATACATTCTGGTCGACGAATATCAGGACACCGCTCCTGACGTTGTAAAAATTCTGCTCGAGTTCCTCCCGGAGAGCAAACGCAAAGGTGTGTGCGGTTTCTTTGGCGACGCCATGCAATCGATATACGACAAGGGCGTCGGCTCGATTCAAGATTACGTCGCCGGCGGATCGGTGAGGGAGGTTAAGAAAGAGCAGAACCGCCGCAATCCACGGCTCGTTTATGAGCTAGCAAACCACTTGCGCTCCGATGGTATCGTGCAGCATGCATCCGACGATCAAGACGCTCCCAATATGAGCGAGGGGAAGGTTAAGGACGGCTCAATACGGCTTTACTATTCCTTGGGCGAGATCGACAAGCTGGACGACGTTCGCAACCACCTCGGCTGGAACTTCGATGATGTGGTTGAAACCAAGGAACTGAACCTAACTCATAATCTCATAGCGCCCCAGGCTGGCTTCGGGGACCTCATGGAGATTTACGACAAGGATGGTGTGCTCGAATTTCGCGACCGGATCGTGAAATTCATCAAGGAACAAGATGAACTTGAAAAGTACGACCGGCTCACGTTTGGCGATGTTATAACTGCAGTTCAGGTAGGCAAGACTGGTAAAGCGCTGAAGGCCGTCAGTCCGACCCCCAAGATGCAATCATTTATTGATGCCCACCAGGACTGGTTTGATGACGCAAAGACGTGCAATTTTCTGGCCTTTCGGCGCATGTACGTCGATAAGGACCAACTCATTGATGACAAAAAGCAAAGCGAGGAGCAGGTAGCTCGGAAAGGATCTCAGCGGTGCCCCTTCATCAAACATGTCTTCAAAATACAAGAGGTTGTCCATCTATATGAACAGCGGCGATACAACGAATTCCTAAGACGGACCGAATTCCGAATTTCCTGTGCCAAGGATAAGGTGCGGCTCAAGCAATGCATCGACCAGATCATTGCGATGCAAAACCGCCCGATTATCGATGTAATTGATTTCGCTCATGAGTACGGGCTTTGCATCAAGGATGACCGCTTCAACGACTTCCGCCAGCGAAAGAGCTATCTATTTAAAAGGGTCATCGGCGTCAACTACGCCTCATATCAGAAGCTCTTCGAATACTTGGAGGGCCGCACGACATACTCCACCCAGCACAAGATCAAAGGGCAGGAATTTGATCGCGTCCTGGTGGTCTTAGATTCAGGCGGTTGGAACGATTACAACTTTAACTACCTCTTCGAGGGCGGTGGCACAAATAGCGTCCGTCTGCGGACGCAAAAATTGTTCTATGTTTGTTGCACGCGAGCCAAGGATACGCTGGCTGTCTATTTTCGGAATCCATCGATAGCTGCGCTCGAACAGGCGAGGGCCTGGTTTGGCGTGGAAAACGTCAATGAAGTCTGACTATGGTGCGCGCATGCTTGCCGTCCAAAAGAGACCCTAACCGCTAGTGAAAATTGCATCAATCTAGAACTGAGGACCCAGACAAACCGGCCAGCTGGCGGAATGCCGCTTTTGTACTTTTGTGCAGTTTTTTGGAGTATCCGTACACGCCGCAGCCCTTCGTGTAGGGATATGTTGAATCGCAATGTCCGCTGTCCGAGACAGTGCCGCCCTGGAGATAAACAACTGCGTGATGCTGATCAAAAAAACCTGTATGTCCGCTAACTCTGCCAACTGATATTAAACTTGGATGGACCGTGGAACCGTGCAAGCGCCTCCTGCGGACGCGGCAGGGTAGCGAAACCTTAAGTCCGCTTGACCCCTTAAGCCAGAGGAGAGCATAAGTATCGGCAAACTGCGTTTTCGGCCCAGACGACCCGTTCAAGTCTTTAGCTGAGTCCCCAAGAACGAGAACGAAGCAACAGGGCCCCGCCCCCGCTGCTCCAATCAGCCCTGAGCCTGTTTGAACTGCTTGACCTTGGCCCGCGGCCTGCTCCAGCGCCATTCCTCGATTTCTTCGAGGTGCCAGGCAACGCTGTTCTCGCCGATATTGACCGGCAGCGGAAAGCTCCCCTCGGCGATCCAGCGATATACCGTGGCGGGCACCAGTCCATAACGGCTTTGCAGGTCGCGCATGCGCAGGAGAAGTTTTTGATTGTCTTGGGCCGTATTGCTGTGTTCTTCCGGCATCGCTCATCCCGCGAAGTCAAGCGATGCGGAATGCCAACCTAGCATCGCACCGCTTCCCCAATGCTTGTCCAGCATGAGGTAGCGTTGATCGCGCGTCAAGTTTCTACCATTATGGATAGACGGTAGTTTTTTGGCGACTTCGCTTTTTTTCTGCGTGAAGGGGCGCTGCTATCACATTCCCAAACGATGCAAAGCTGATCCTGAGCACCGCCGGGGCCTCAGGCCGAGCCCGGTCAAGCGATATCCCTGATCGGCCTTGAGCGGGTTGGCCTGCCGCTCAGCGCAATTGAGACTTCCGACACATATTGGGTGAATGGGCGAAGGCGATATGGTACCATTTTAAACAAGAAATTTAGCTTATCGGGAACGCCGGCGAAGGAGATTTGAAAGCAGAGTAGCTATCCCTCGCGGGCCGTTTTTCAGAGAAAACGGTAAGAACCAATTGGCTCAAGCATGAAGCTGGAAGAGTGCGGCATGCCTCATTCAAGATGAGAGTGTATTGAACTAACGCTACCCTAAGCGACAAAGGTGCATGATGGGCGATAGACAAACGATCAATGTGATCCTAACGGCTGCCGACGAGGACGATCGGAACCGCATTTATAAACTGCTGGAGCAAACCTTAAATGCCAATTCAAAGACCGCTAGCGATGACACAGCGGATAGCGTGAAGATCGAGAGTCTTGATAAGTTCGATGAATTGGGCGCCTTTGAAACAGCTTTTCTAATAGGAATGGGGGTCGGCGTACCGGTGACGGCAGGTGGTATTTGGGTTTGGTGGGAGAAGCATAACGGCAAACGTGTCCCGGCCGAGTCAGATGATGGTCAAGCAATCCTCAAGGCGGTCACGCCAGAAAACAAAGCCCCTCAAAAAGCTAATGATCGTGAATGACGCGTGATCAGACCGAACGCAGGGCACGTCAGTTGTTTCGGCTCCTTGGGGCGGCGAGCGATGCGGAACTGCATTACAGGGAGCGTTTGCGTAAGGAATTCGGCCTATCCGATGAGATCGAAACGACATGCGCCCTGACCGAACGATCAAGTAACGCTCTCAGGGCGTTTTCGCAATCGGGACCGTTCCTAAGGCAAATGAGCCTTTTCGATAAGCTCGTTCACCTGCCAACGCTTGCGAATGTTTTTGCGAATATCAAGATCGGCGATGAGGAACTCATTGTTGTCAGCAATGGCTTTATCGATCTCCTCTCTTTCCACCATCGGGCGACCATTGCCTTCAAGATGAGTAAGATTCTGTCGGAGCGAGGCATTGCCGAGGTGGCTGGCTCAAAAGAGACCCGGTCAACGCTTTACTTGGCTCTTCACGACCTGATCGGGCACTGGTTTATCGAGCCGTTTCCACTCGACAATCTGCCTGCGACGAAGGCTTCGCCGAGCATTTTGGGAGAGGAGACGAAGGTCTTTTTGCAAGGGCTGCTATTTCTGCTGGTCCATGAGGAGGCGCACAGCATCCTCGGTCATCGAAGGGGTGCAGACAAGGGGGTTGAGCTGCCCGTGTTTAATTTGGTGACCGGCGAGGAATTCTCCTTACGTAAGCGTCATGAGTTGGAAGCCGACGCTTGGGCTGCGAAACATATTTCCTGGTTGCCGGAGCTTCTTGATTGGCAACTTGCGGCAGTGGTCCGCTTGTTCCTGTTGATCGGGCTAGGGCACGCAGCGAACGGACAGATTTCCCGAACGCATCCGTATGTTTCCAATCGCCTTGCGAGCTTGATAGAGGTGTTGCGGTCGGCCGGGGTGCAGGTGAAACCGGTGATCGACGACGCATCGATCAGGATGGCAAACGAGTACGACGAGTGGAGAAACCGCAAATCGGTACCGATGCCGGGACCGGAAATCGTCAGAACTATCGGGGCCTTTACCATCGAGGCAGCCAGATCGTGGATAAAAAATGGAGGCGATGCGATACTTGTTCAGACGTGAAGTCCGCGCTCCTTACGACATATGGTCGAGGATCGTGCAAAATGCGCCGGCGGCGACCGATATGCCCGTCCACATCGCCGCCCATTTGTTCAGCGTCGCCGCTTCGGTCAGCCAAGTCGCCAGCTTCTGCTCACCATCCACGTTGCCGAAGTATGTTTGTATCTGTTTTGGTGATGGGTTATTCGCGGCCGAACGGTACCAAAGAAAGGCAGCAAAAAAGCCTGATAAGATAGAGACCGTAGCAAAACTTCCCGCGAAAAACTTCAGGACAGTCTCTAGCGTCATAGGGTTACCTCGACAAGCCGGTTATTCTCTCGGGTTTAGCATAAGGGGCTTCGCACAGCAAATGCACGCAGGCTAGAATGCTGGGCGAGTTTGCCTGAAGGGAATGAGCCACTGCTTCCGTTGGAAGTTGGCCTCCCGCTGTCATCTTGAGCATCGGAGGCAGGAGACTATGCTCACCAAAGAGGAACTTGCAGCTGCCGTCGAACACGTCTCTGCGCTGGGGACGGCATCTCAATATCAAGAGAAATTCGTCCGGGAAGACCTTCTGAAGGTTAACGGTGCGGCCTATCGAGAAGACGCGGAAGGCAAGCGTCTGATGATTGCGGTGATACAAGGCATGGAGGACTTTGTCACCCGCGATATGATCAACTCCGTCAACTCAGAACGAGTTTATCTCGTCCATAGTGAGATTTGCAACGCGACGGCCGTAAAATTGAATGGTCGCGAACCTGCGGTCATACTCTTCACGGGGCTCTTAAGAGCTCTGATATACTTTATGGAAGTACGGCACGTCGTGGGGGTGATTGCCGGGGAGCTTAAGGCCCCCTCGCCCCGGATAGAGATTTCTCGCAACGAGCTATCGATCCTATCGTTCAGGGCGATGATGCTGCTTTGCCATTCTGTCGCAACGCGCAGCAGGCTCGTGCGTGTTGGTGGTTTTTTGCCGGATAAGTCGAAATCATCACTTGCACTCATTTTCGCGCGAGCATTCTGGTTCCTGCTGATGCACGAAATCGGACATGTACGGCTCAATCATTTTGATTGTCGCACGGGCTCCGACGCGGCTGGGCCGCCGGCACTTGCGGTTGGCGAAGATATAAATGATAGAAAATTGCAAGAGTTCGAGGCCGACGGGTACTACCTTTCGACGCTGACAAAGGGCAGCCTTCATTATTCGCTTAATTACGTTCTGGATATCCTTACAATTTTTTCATTCCTGGAAAATCATTTGAGATCGAGTTCGGCTTCTCATCCGATGGCGATCAACCGCCTTGAACACATCCTTGGCCGATATGGCAAGCCGGAGGACACTTTCATCCTCGATCGCGCCCGGACGCTCATCGAGTTCTGAAAAAAGAGCACGACAAACGGCGGAAGAGATTTTCAAGGAAAGTGGCGGATGGCCACGTTTAGATGCTTTTGCAACGCGCGCTCAGAGCGTTGATGCGGCAGGGCAACTGGTCGACCTCTTGGCCGCCATTCGAGAGCCTGAAGGCAATAAGCCAGTTGAGGACGGAGCCTCATTGCCACAGTTTTGGGAGAAGCTGGTGGCTCGGTGGTGGTAACCTTCGAGAGATGTTGTGGCTTGGGATTGCGGGCGCCAATCGCCGAGAGGTAATCGCAGACCCTGAAGATTCCTGGGCTGATATCACTCGTCGTCAGGACCGAGGTGATCCCACAAGAGGTCCCAAGCCTTCGCGCGCTCGATGTTGCCGGCCTCAAGTTCCGGGCCTTCGAAGAATGCGGCGTAACGGGCATAAGATTGGAGTTTTGTAAGTGCATCCTGGGCGGTTTCGTAAGAGCTGTGCATATACATATTCCGTTTAGACGACATATGGGCCCGCTCTGCTTCAATTTGGCGATCAACAATTTCAGAGACCACAGTGACAGACGTTTTATCGCTCAATGTCATGGCCACCTCCTTGAGGGCATTGAGCCTGTTGATTGCCATTGGATGAGAGTCTTTGTGGTTACTTAGAAGCCGCTCAAGCGACGAAAAAGTCGCAAGGATTAATAGGGGCCAGGATAGAATAGTGGCGCCGACCTGAGGCGACAGGGTTTCGATTATATATTTGTCGGCCTCAAATTCGTGTAGTTTTAGTGTGTTTGCCCCTTCGTCAAGTGCAAGACTTGGATAGGCGGCCGGTCCAGAATTATTATTCGGAACTCTGGAAATGTGACCGAGTCTAATATGCGCGAGTTCATGGGCCACGATGAACCAAATATTTTTCGTCAGCTCCATCCAATTGCTTGCTCGCTGGGCTTTGGTAAGCTGAGGATAGGGGCGCGGAAGTGGAGTGCCCCAAATTGCAAAATGAGCGATATGAGTGAATGCTTGGTATCCTGTCTGCTCAAGCTCTCGCTCGCGCAAATTGGTCGCTTTTATAACCTTTGACTGGTTCCCTCTTATTCGCTCTACGATGTTCGAGAATTCCAGCATGAACATCAGCACTTTCAGGAAGCCTGTAAATATTACAATCTTTGGTCCATCTGGTGAAGGAATGACGCACGCATTGATGATGTCAGCGCGAATGACATTAAGGTCCAGGCCGTGCGTAATATCTGAAAAATCTGGGACTGCTGCGACGTTCGTGAGTTGATTAAGCATCGCGATAACAAAATCTTTAGCGCGATCATCGTGAGACCCTATCGGGGAATTGCCCTCGCGAATGCGGTGTCTTACGCGTTCGATGCCGAGGTCCTGCAGGCCGCCGAGAGAAACGGCGTCCAGGCTGGCCAAAAGCTCGTGCGTCGTTATCGGCATAGGCTCTTATTTGTGGGCGAGAATTCGGGTGAAGCAGGACGCTAGCACGAGGCTGCGCAAGTTGTCATGACGTGCCCATAGACAAAATAATTCCAGAGCCAACGTGGCCTGTCCTACGCCGCCAGCTTGTCGAGATAATCCGACCACCAGGTCATCATCTGCACGCGCTCCTCGAAAAACTCCCCCCGCAGATAAGCCGCCCGGACTGCCCCTCCTTGCGGCCGGTGCGCAAGCTGCGCGTCACGACGGATGGCGGATCATGCATTTGCTAAAAATCCTATCGACCGCAAGCTCTTCCAGATAGGATGACTACCAAGTCATCATCTACACGCCTCAGGCCAAGGCATCAAGATCGGCCAAGAAATCGGCCAAAAAGACTGGATTGATAAAGATTCTCTCTTTATACTCATGAAGTTATGAAAAACGAAGATCGGCCAAAAAACGCATCCGTGCTGGAAAGTGTTCAGCGGATTGAACCTGCTCGCCTGGAGGAAGCACCCGAGGCGATTTCCGATCTGGTTGCCGAGATCGCGGCGGCGTCAGCAAAGTTAGGACATGGTCTAAACGCCCGCACGGCTGGGAACCTCGCGGATCTCGTGCGCATCATGAATACCTATTACAGCAATCTCATCGAGGGCCATAACACGCGCCCGAAGGACATCAAGCGGGCCCTGGCTGGGCAATTTGACATGGATCGGGAGCGGCGCAATCTGCAAATCGAGGCGGCTGCGCATGTACGTGTCCAGGCGGAGGTAGATTGCCTAGCTGCGGATAACCGTCTTTCTGAGCCTGCCTCCGCCGAATTTCTGCGCTGGCTTCATGAAGCGTTCTATCGCGGCGCCCCCCCTGAGATGCTTCAGCTTGGTGGAGATGGCCGGAAAATCGTGATGGAGCCGGGGCAATGGCGTTCGCACCCGGAACACGATGTTGCTGTTGGCAGGCATCAGCCGCCGTCGAGTCACCGCGTGGCGGATTTCATGAGCTATTTTGCGGATCGTTACCGTTTCGAGCGTTTGGGAAAAGCAGCCCGCATTATAGCCATCCCCGCCGCGCATCATCGGATGAACTACATCCATCCATTTCCGGACGGCAATGGCAGGGTGAGCCGCCTGATGAGCCATGCAATGGCGCATCAGGCGGGTATCGGCGCGCACGGGCTGTGGTCGGTTTCGCGGGGGCTCGCGCGCGGTCTCAAGAGCCGCAAGGAATATCCCCAGCATATGGATCACGCGGATATGCCCCGTCAGGGCGATCTCGACGGCCGAGGCAATCTTTCGCTGCGGGCGCTGATCGAATTTACAGAATGGTTCTTGAAGGTATGCCTCGACCAGATAACCTTCATGTCGGATTTGTTCGAGATTGATACCCTGGCGCGGCGGCTCCGTGTTTATGTCGAGCGGAGCGAACGGCTGAAGCCTGAAGCGGTTCGATTGCTGGAAGAAGCTCTGATCCGAGGTGAGTTTGAACGCGGGGACGTGCCGCGGATCACGGGCTTGCCCGAGCGAACCGCGCGGCGTGTTTTCAATGATGTTATCGCCGCAGGTCTTCTTGCGTCGGAAACGCCAAAGGGACCGGTATCGTTGCGCTTTCCGGAAGACGCCCTGGATATTCTGTTTCCTCGTCTTTTCCCGGAAACCTGAGGGAATAGACACCTTGGTGTGCGTTAGACGACTGATGCAAGCCCTGCCAGATAATCCGACCACCAGGTCATCATCTGCACCCGCTCCACAAAAAACTCTCCCCGCAGATAAGCCGCCCGAACTGCCCCGCCTTGCGGCCGGTGCGCAAGCTGGGCCTCGATTGCATCCGGGTTAAAACGTCCAGATTCGTTCAGCAGCGTCGACGCCGTTGAGCGGAAGCCGTGGCTGCAAACTTCCTCTTTCGTGTAACCGAGGCGGCGAAGCGTGGCGTTCAGCGTATTCTCGGAGATCGGCTTGCCGGGTGAGCGCAGGCTCGGGAAGCTGAACCTACCTGCCCCGGTCATGGGCCGCAACTCGTCGATAAGCGCGAGGCTCTGGGCGCTGAGCGGCACCACATGGGCTTTACGCATTTTCATTCTGGGGGCCGGGATGAGCCAAAGCTTCTTGGCGTCGTCTATCTCGACCCACTCCATTTGCCGAAGCTCGCCGGGCCGGCAAAAGAGATGGACAAGCAAGAGCAGCGCAATGCGGATGTGCTTGCTGCCGTCATATTCGGCAACGGCGCGGAGAAGACCGGCGAGTTCCTTCTCGGTCGTGATCGCAGCGCGGGATGTGGCGGGGACGGAGGTGAGGGCGTCCGTCAGATCGGCGGCGGGGTCCCTGCCCGCACGGCCTGAAGCGATGCCGTATTTGAAGATGCGGCTCAGAGTGGCGCGCAGCCTCTTGGCCAGGTGGTATTTCTCGCGGGCTTCGAACTTGCGTAGGAATGCCAGGAGTTCAGCGGTGCCGACATCTTCAATGGGCAGCCTGCCCAGTTCATCGCGGATCATATCGACAAACCAGGTCAGTTTGGTCATCGTCGCGGGCGCCAAGCCTTCCTTTTTGCGTTTCTCCAGCCACTCATCCGCCAGATGGCCGAAATTGTCATTTGCGGCCCGCAGGCGCGTTTTGGAGGCGGCGGGGTCCCTGCCCTCGGCCAAAGCCGCGCGGGCTTCCCCAAGCTTCTCACGGGCTGCGGCGAGCCCGAGATCGGGATATGGACCGAAGCTGAGGGTCAATCGCTTGCCGTTTTGCCGGTAATCGAAGCGCCATAGGCGCGAGCCTTGCGGCGTCACATAGAGGTAAAGCCCCCGGCCGTCAGTCACCTTGTAGGGCTTTGGGCGCGGTTTGAGCGCGCGAATGGCCTTGTCGTTAAGCTGCATGAGATGGCTCCCAATACCGTCACAGCGCCGGATACCGTCGCGAATACCGCCAGAGTGGTGCGAAGGCAAGCGATGGGGTGTGATGGCGCGAGAGGTGCGCGCGCGAAGATCCTCGGCTTTAAATTCGAGCCAAGTCGCTGATTTTCATGAGAAATGAGAGGGGATAAGAGGCGGTGTGATGGTGTGTGACAAACCGCCAGAAAAGAAGGATGGCTCCCCGGGCCGGACTCGAACCAGCGACCCAGCGGTTAACAGCCGCTTGCTCTACCGACTGAGCTACCGGGGAACTGCGGCGCGCTGCGAGCAGCATCCGCAAGTGTCTTCATAGCACAGTGAGGACGGCGCACAAGCCCTTTCCGCAGCGGCACCGCTGGTACAGGGCTGATCGCACCGGAGGTTATTGCATAAGCACTTCGACGAGTTTGGTCTCTCCCGGCGCAACGGTGAACGCACCCGCATATTGACGGTCGCCATGCTGAGCCGCGACGCGATAGTCTCCGGCCGCGAGAATGTGCGTCGGGAATGCGCCGGCGCTTTCCTTTATCACCTCGCCGGCCGCGTTATAGACAATCCAGTGCGTATCCGCCGCCGCTTCGCCGCCAGATCGTTGGACGAGTTTCAAAGTGACCTTGCCCGCGTCATGGTCGATTCCAGCCTCCGTTATCTTGCCCGGCTCGACGACCACATCGGCGGAAATGACCGAGTTCGCGTCGCCATAGGTGCTGACGATATGGTAGATGCCGCTGTTGAGCCTGGTGACGATACCGGGGCGCAGATCGCCGAACAGCTTCTGGCGGTTGCCGAACTGGTCCTGCGTATCGGAAAAAATCTCAAACTTGAGGAGGTGCTCCGCCGCAATCGGCGCGTGAGCGAGCGTCGCGTTGAGCCGAAGGCCGCCAGCGTTCACCACGAAGTCTTCCTTGACCGGGTTTTGCGGCCAGACTCCGATTTTCTTGGTGAGATTCGCCCGCCCGTAGGCGATGTTGATCAAATATTCTCCGGGGGCGAGTTCCACCGTGGGCTGCGGCTCGCGAACCGTGTTCAGAAGGCGGTAATTGCCGCCGCTGCTGGGATGCCCTTCAAAGATACGCCAAACGATGCCAGCCGTCATTGGCGCGCTGCCTTCGCTCAGATAGGCTGTCAGCGTCACAGGAGCAGGCGGGCCGGATGTTGGGGGCACCGGCCTCGATTGAGGTTCTTCGGCGTCGCCGCTATCTGCCATCGGAGCCTTGGGGCCCTCCCCTTCGATGGGAATGTCCTCGCCCTCGACCACGGAGGCCGGGCCTTTCGGAGTCTTGGGGGCCGCTTGCGCGTTGCTCAACGGCCACGGCGCATTGCAAAGGCAAAGCCCAAATCCGAGAGACGGGATGGCCAGCATCAGGAATGCCAACCTCGACTTGCGCATGAACAGCCCCCCAGCCGCCGCAAAGAATGAGCTATCGTGGAACGATCAAGCTAGGCCACGGGTAGGATGAAAATGAGGCGGAACCCCGCTCCAGGGCAGGCCCGGCCCCCCCGCTTCCTTACATGCCGTAAAGCACGGGGCCGCGATTGCCTTCCTGCAAATTCCGGTAGCGCGCCAGCGCCCACAGGGGGAAGTACTTCGCATAGCCGTGGTAGATGAGATAGAAGACGCGGGGAAACCCGGGGGCGTTATGCCGCTCCTCGCGCCAGGTGCCGCTCGCGTCCTGGGTGGCCATAAGCCAGGCGATGCCCTTCTTGACGGCGGGATGGCCGGCTTCGCCCGCAGCCATGAGGCCCAAAAGCGCCCATGAAGTCTGAGAAGGCGTGCTCGGCGATTTTTCGAAGCCCTTATAGTCTAGCTTGTAGCTCGATCCGTCCTCGCCCCAGCCGCCATCCTCGTTTTGGATGGAGACGAGCCAGTCTACAGCTTTGCGAACGCTTTCCGATGCCGGATCCACCCCCGTGGCGTTTAGCGCGCACAGTGCCGACCAAGTGCCATAGATATAGTTCATGCCCCAGCGGCCGAACCAGGAACCATCCTTTTCCTGCTCGCTCAGGATGTAATCCACACCGCGCTTGAGGATGGGGCTCGTTTCGGTCTTTTCGCCGAGTTGCGCGAGCATTGAGACGCAGCGTGCGCTCACATCGACGGTCGGCGGATCGAGCAGCGCGCCATGATCGGAGAACGGAATGTTATTTAAATAGAGGCTGGTGTTGTCCGCATCGAAGGAAGCCCAGCCGCCGTTCTTGCTCTGCAAACCTTTGATCCATTCGCGGCCGCGGGCGATCGCCTGGGCATTGCCTGCGCTGCCCTTCCCTTTTTCTGCGGCCCGGTCCAAGGCCATGACGACAACCGCCGTGTCGTCAAGATCGGGATAATGCGGATTTGCATATTGGAACGCCCAGCCGCCCGGGCGCACGCCGGGCCGCTGCTCGGCCCAATCACCCTTGACGTCCAGCACTTGCCTCGGCAAAAGCCAATCCAGGCCGCTTTTCGCAGCCTCGCGTTCGGCCTCGCCGCCAACTTCCATCAAACTATGCGCGGCGAGCCCGGTGTCCCAAACCGGGGACACGCAGGGCTGGCAATAGATTTCGTTTTCGGTCTCGAGCAGCAGTTTTTCGATCGAGTAGCGGGCGATGGCGCGATCCGGATCGCTCTCCGGTACGCCCAGCGCGTCAAACATCATGACACTGTTCGCCATCGCCGGGAAAATCGCGCCGAGCCCATCCTCGCCGTTCAGCCGCTCCTTCACGAAGGTCGCGGCCTTGGCGATTGCCCGCCGTCGCGTGAAAGCCGGAAAGAATGGCTCGGCAACGCGTAAAACCTTATCGACGGCTGCGAAAAATAAGAACCAGGAGCGCTTTTGGTGCCCGGCCCGCGCACGCATGCCGACTTTTTTCGGCGCAGTCAGAAAAATCTCGTCAATGGTCACGCCGCGCTTGTTGCGGGCACGCGGCTTGAGCGCCCCTAGCACAAACAGCGGCACCATGACCGTGCGCGCCCAATAGGACACCTTCGTCATGTGGAACGGGAACCACTTGGGCAGGAGCACGATCTCGACCGGCATCACCGGTGCCGCTTGCCAGCCCAAAACCCCGTAAAGTGCCAGCAGGAACCGCGTAAACACGTTGCACATCTCGGCGCCGCCCCGCTCCAAAATCGCATCGCGGGCGCGCTTCATATGCGGGGCGTTGGGGCTATCGCCAATCATTTTCAGCGCGAAATAGGCCTTCACGCTGGCGCTCATGTCGAAATCGCCTTCATGAAAGAGTGGCCACCCGCCGTGCTTGCCCTGAATACGCCGCAGATAATTCCCGATCTTGGCTTCGCGGACGGGGTCTGCCTTCTCGCCCAGATAATGCACCAGCAGAATATATTCGGCGGGGATCGTTGCATCGGCCTCGAACTCGAAGCTCCAGTGCCCATCTTCACGCTGCGACTTCAGAAGAGCCGATGTTGCGGCCCGAATGCGGCTTTCGAGCTGTTCTGCCGCAGGCTCGTTTTCATTCCAGGCTTCGCCCGGTTGTAAGGAGCCCGCGCCGTCCTGCAATTCCAGGCCTTGCAAACTGTCCATTGCCGTCATCGTTCACCACCCCTCACGCCACTGAAAGCAGGGCAGCCCGCTCGCCGGAAAGAACCGCCCCCTCTATGGTTGCGGGGAGGCCGGTTTGCGTCCAATCCCCCGCAAGAAAAAAGTTGCGCCATCTGGTCTTTGGGCCAGGGCGTTTTGCGTCTTGGCTCGGGCTCGCCGCGATTGTAGCCCGCTTTTCGTTTACGATCTGCCAAGGCGGCAAGTTTGGCGCAAGCCCCGTTACCAGAGAAACCTCGCGCCACAGTTTGGCAGCGAGTTCCTCACGAGGCTGACCTATCAACCGGTCCGCGCCGCTGATTGTAATAGACAATCTGCCCGGAAATGCAAAGATCCATTCGACCGTTCCGCCGATTACCCCGACAATCTTTGGGAAGGATGGCGGAAGCGCTACGCGGAAATGAGCATTCAGGATTGCACGGAATTCGTCCGGGGTATTAAGACCCGGAACAATCGCTGCGGCAGCCAAAGGCGGAACGGCCAGGATGACCGCATCGCCTTCCTCGACGGCAACCTTGCTGTCGCCGAAATCGAGGGCCGCGGCCCGCCTGGCGTCGAAAGCGATTGCACGTAGGCGGCCTGAAAATTCGACGGTGCCCCCTCGTGCCTCGATATAGGCCAGTGCAGGCTCGATGAACGCCGCGGAAAGTCCTTCCGCCACGAGAGGCCGGCACGCCGCCCCGCCCTTCGCCAGTGTCTTGCGCAAGATGGCGCCCGCCAGTCTGGCTGAGCCTTCGCGAGGATCGGTGTTGAGCGCCGCAAGAAACAGCGGTTCCCAAAGCCGTTTATAGAGCGTTCCCTCACTCGGAATGACATCCGTCACCGTTTTCCGGCGCCCCGCCCACATCAACGGAACCGCTTCCAGGTAATGGTATGGCTTTGTGCCCGGCACGCGCCGCGCGGAATTGAATAGCCAAGCAGGCCAGAGGCTCTCCCCTATGGAGAGCTGCCAGCGCTCGCCCGTGGCGAGGTCCGCAAAGGGGAATTCGGCCGTTGCCGGTCCCTCGAGCTTCCCCGCGCCGCCGATGAGCTTCAGATAGCGCATGGCGGCATCGTTGCCTGACAGGAGAAGATGATTGCCGTTGTCGATAACCGCGCCAAACCCTGCATCGTAGTAGGAGCGGCACCGGCCGCCAGCCTGGCCCGCGGCTTCGTAAAGGGCCACCTTCCGCCCCCGCTCTGCAAGCCGGACTCCTGCGGAGAGACCGGCAAGCCCCGCACCGATAATGTGGGTGAGGTGGGACATTAGACCCCCTCACTCTGTCTCTCTCCCCAAGGGGGGAGAGGACGTCTGAACGTCTCTCGCAGATGCGAGCGAACTCCCTCTCCCCTTGGGGAGAGGGCTGGGGTGAGGGGGTCTTTCATCGCTAGAAGATGAAATGACGGATAAGGATCAGAACAAGGCGCGGCTTGCTTAGCTTCACCGGCGCACGCGGCGCAGCCCAGCCACGCGCGGACAGCGCGCTCAGGATGCTTTTATAAGCCTCCGACATGACGCGCGGCGTCCGCACCTTTCTGCGCGACTGATTTTTCATAATAGTGTCAGCTTCCGCGAAGCGCCAGCGCGCAAGCGAAGCCATCCGCCGGCAAACCTCCGGCAGCGCCGGATGCGCAAGGACGGCGGCCGGATCGGTACTGTTTATCCCGGCCTCGTTCAGGAATTCACGGGGCAGGTAAAGCCGGCCCATCGCCGCGTCCTCATCCAAATCGCGCAAGATGTTTGTGAGCTGGAGCGCGCGGCCCAGATGCTCCGCGAGCTGCGTTCCCTCCACGGAGGGTAGGCCGAACACGCGCGACGACAGCCGGCCGACAGCACTCGCAACCCGGTCGCAGTACAGATCGAGTTCCACAAAGGTGGGGGCTTGGATGTTATGCCTGACATCCATTTCCATCCCGTCGATGATGGCGCGGAAGTCGTCGCTTTCGAGCTTAAATTCGCGAACGGTTGCCGTGAGCCCCGTAAGACCCGGGCGGCTTTCGCCCAGATAAATGGCGTCTATATTTTTGCGCCACTCTTCCAGCTTGGCCAACCGTCCTTCAGCCGGGCCAGGGTCGTCGGCGATGTCGTCGACCGCGCGGCAGAAGGAATATATCTCGTACATCGCCTCGCGCTGCCCATGCGGCATGATACGCATGGCGGCGTAAAAAGAACTGGCGTGCGCGCGCTCGGCGGCAAGATCGTTCGTGGCCTCAATTTCAATGGCTTGGCTGGTCATCCATTCCCTGTAGCACGTTTGTCTGCGATGGCGGAAAAAGGCGCTGTCCGAGGCCTGCGCAAACCGCATTGATCAACGTAAAGGCAAAGGCCGGCTTCGTTAGATGAACGGGCTGGCTCAGCGGGTCCCGTTTCATCAGCATGCCTACAAGCTTGCGCGCAAGCCGCTCGATAGCGGCAACTTCCAGGCTTAGGCGCAGGTCTTTGACGCGCCACGAAAGGTCCGCCTTGCCCAGCAGATCGCGTGTCTTTGCGGACAGATCGTGAATGCACTCCAGAAGTTCCGGCGATGCCTTGGCAGCCGCCAGCGCTTCAACTGGAACATTTCTCGCGGACAGCGCATCGAGGGGAACATAGACGCGGTCGAGACGGCGGTAATCGGCGCCGCAATCCTGCAAGTGATTGATAATCTGAAGCGCGGTGCATAAAGCGTCGTTCGCAGGCCAAATGCTGCGGCTTTCGCCGTGGACGTCGAGCACGAAGCGCCCGACCGGATTTGCCGAAAAGGTGCAATAATGAATGAGTTCATCCCAATCGGCGTAGCGGTGCTTGCTCGCATCCATGCGGAAGGCGGTGAGCAGATCCTGCGCGTGCTTGGGCGCAAGGCCGCGTTCCGCAATCGCCGTGCGTAGCGGCAGGGCATCGGTACAATTGTCGTTCCGCCCTAACAGCGTGTCCTCGAATCCATCGAGGATGCGGATTTTCTCGCCCTCTGAAAGTGCGGGATCGTCCGCAACGTCGTCGGCCGCGCGTGCGAAGCGGTAGAATGCGAGGATCACGGCCCGGTGCTTCTTGGACACAAGGCCCGACGCGACGGGAAAATTTTCGTCGCGATGCGTCTTCTCGCCTGGGTCCCAAACCGGCCCCGTTGTCATGATGCCTCCGCACGGGCGCCCTGAACACGCCCTTTCCAGAACCCGCCTTTGCCGCGCCAATGCTGTAGCCCGGAATCGAGCGTGAATAGCATATAACAGCTAGCGATGAGGGGAAGTGCCGCTGCCCATAGCGGCGAAAGCGCATAAAAGCGCACTATTGGATAAAAAGCTACTGTCATCAGACCCCAAGTCAAAAGCCCTGCGGCCTGCGCCAAGCCCGTGCCCCAAATCGCCAACAGCGGCGGCATAAGGTAGGTTAGTGTCATGGCGATGACAGTTCCCGCCAGAAGCAGCGGCGAATAATCGAGCTGATCGTAGGCGGAGCGCGCGACCATGCGCCGGATATCGGTGAATTTAGGATAAGGACGGAGACTATGTGCGCTTTCGGTCAGGCCAAGCCAGATCGGGCCTTGTTTTTTCATGCTGCGGCCAAGCGCGCAATCGTCGATAAGCGAAGACCGGATAGCCTCGATGCCGCCGGCGGCTTCGAGCGCATCGGCGCGGACAAGCATGCAACCGCCCGCCGCCGCCGCAATGGCGCTCTCCTTACGGTTCACCCACGCGAAGGGGTAGAGCATCTGAAAAAAGAAGACGAAGGCCGGAATGAGCGCCCGTTCCGCAAGGCTTTCGCAGCGGAGCTTGACCATGAGCGAGGTCAGCACCAGGCTCTGCGCTTCCGCTCGCGCAACCAGGCGCCGGACCACGCCCTTATCGTAGGCAATGTCCGCGTCTGTCAAAAGCAGATAGCGCGGCGGCTCGGGCAGGGACTTGGCCGCGTCGACGCCTTGCTTCTGCGCCCACAGCTTGCCGGTCCATACTGGCGGCAGGGGCTTGCCTGAAAGAACGGTCAAACGCCCTGAGGCATCCAATCTTTGCGCCGCGGATCGCGCCGCTTCCGCTGTACCATCGTCGCTTTGATCGTCGGTGAGGATGATCGTCAACGGCTCCGGATAGTCTTGCCCCAGCAAGCTCGATAGGCTCACGCCGATGACGTCGGCTTCGTTGCGCGCGGGGATGACGGCGGCAACCGTTGGCCAATGGCCGGGAGCTGGCGCCAAATCCGCATCCTCGCGGACATTCGCGCGCCAAAAACCGCCCCGCGCCGCAAGCAGGTAAACCCACGGGGCCAGGCCCACGGCGCTCAGGGCCAGTTCAAATGTCATTGCACGTCTCTGTCATAGCGGCAAATCTGTACCCGGGTAAATCCGCTCAAGCAAGTTTCGCAGACCGGAAGGGGTGGCTGGGCTGCCCCTGTCATTGTCGCAAATCCCCCGCCCGCTTGAGCGGTTTCATACACGATGTCCGGCCCGCAGCAAAAAAAGCCAGCATGATCTGTAGCTTAGCTCATTGGCGCAAGCCTTGCTTGAGGATGCCGTCAGTCCGTTCTGGCTGAGCGGGTACGCAAGCTTGCCCGCACGTTTTGAATTGCCCTCACAGGCGCGCTTCGAAAGCGCGTCTGCTAAGCTGCGTTTCGATCAAAAACGCCACGGCCGGAAGTCACAAGGAGAGTACAATGGCTAACGTAACGTTTTCGTCCCCGGTAATGGCGAGAGACATAACCGTCTACGCC
>CAWCTL010000014.1:0-12196 GCA_963798575.1 uncultured Alphaproteobacteria bacterium
TCCTGGAGGCACCCCCTGGCCAAGCCTGGCTAATCTAAAAACGATAGGTAGGGTTTGGGTCGGAAGCAGCTGTTCAACTTCATTGAACGAAGGGAAACAAAGGATCCGGAAGCGGCCATTTTACTAAGCCTGCGGCTCAACAAGGGGCAACCTCGACCGTGCTTTTTCCAGTGACGGCCGTCCGTTCGCGTACCGGGACACTGGTTCGCGCCTTCGGGGCGCTCGGCCAATAGCGCGCATAGCAAAGGAGCCGCTACATCCAGTTCGCCATCGACTAACGTCGTTTTTCCTTTCAGCAGTTGCTAGATTCGGCGCTTGACCATGAGCTTCTTGATCTCGGCGATGGCCTTGGCCGGGTTGAGCCCCTTCGGGCAGGTGACGGCGCAATTCATGATCGTATGGCAGCGATAGAGCCGGAATGGGTCTTCCAGTTGATCGAGCCGCTCGCCCGTTGCCTCGTCGCGGCTGTCGACGATCCACCGATAGGCTTGCAGCAGCACAGCCGGGCCGAGATAACGGTCACCGTTCCACCAGTAGCTGGGACAGCTGGTCGTGCAGCAGAAGCAGAGGATGCAGTTCTCCAGGCCCTCCAGCTTGGCTCGATCCTCCCGGCTCTGGAGACGTTCACGCTCCGGTGTGGGCGTCACCGTCTTGAGCCAGGGCTCGATCAAGGCGTATTGGGCGCAGGCATGAGTGAGATCGGGCACCAGATCCTTGATGACCGCCAGGTGCGGCAGCGGATAGATCTTTACATCGCCCCTGATGTTGCCGATCGCCTGGGTGCAGGCGAGGGTGTTGGTCCCGTCGATATTCATGGCGCAGGAGCCGCAGATGCCCTCGCGGCAGGAGCGGCGGAACGTCAGCGTCGAGTCGATCTCGTTCTTGATCTTGATAAGGCCGTCGAGCACCATCGGTCCGCACTCGGCGAGATTGATCCCGTAGCAGTCGATGCGCGGGTTCTCACCGTCGTCGGTGTTCCAGCGGTAGACCCGGAACTCCTTCCACTTGCCCTTGCTTTCGGGCCTGTTCCAGATCTTGCCGGTCTTGATCCTGGAGTTCCTGGGCAGCGTGAGCTGGACCATTGGTCTCGTTCCCTGAATGGAGTTTTGCGCTGCGCGAGATCGCTTTGATGATCTCAAGTACGTTGCGCGTACCGGTCAGCGCCATACATCTTAATTCCCTGATCTCATCGAGCGCAAAGTCATCCTCCGCGGGATGCATTACCGGGTCCATGATCGGGGGCACCACACAAACCGCGACTTGCACGGAGAACGCTGAATCATGCAGCCAAGGCCGGGAACTCTCCTCACCCCCGCCTTGGCATCGAGACAGGCCAGTGCAATCTCCACATCGCAGGCTGCTGGCTGAAAGCATCGATCACAAGCGCATCCATGTTGATGGAGTGCAACGGCGCTGGGAACAACCAGGCAAAACCGAGGTTAATTTACCGCAGGCCAGGATGAAAGTCCGCTGTCAAATGCTAGGGTGTGGCATAACAGAGGTTGAACAGCTTGCCGCCTTCGTAACCGGTGCGCGCTATGAGGACATTGCTGCGCATGCCAAGCAGCAATTGAAGATTCGCATCCTCGATAGCATTGGCTGCGCGCTGGGAGCCCTTGGCGCCGGGCCGGTCGCTGCAGTTCGCGCGCAAATCAAGGAGTTTGGCGGCAATCCTTTGTGCACCTTGATCGGTGGAGACGGCAAAACCGCTCCGGACCGGGCGGCCTTTTTCAACGGCGCGCTGGTCCGCTACCTGGATTTCATGGACAGCTATCTCGCAAAGGGCGAGACGTGTCATCCGAGCGACAATTTCGCTCCAGTGCTGGCCGCCGCAGAATACGCAGATGCCAGCGGCGCGGATTTTTTGACCGCACTGGCCGTCGCCTATCAAGTACACGCGCGCTTAAGCGACGAGGCTCCCGTGCGCGACCGCGGTTTCGATCACACCACCCAAGGCGCCTATGCCGTTGGGGCAGGCGTCGCAAAGGCGCTGGGCCTCGATCCCTCGCGGACTGCAAATGCGATTGCACTCAGCGCAACCGGCAATGTGGCTCTACGCGTGACGCGCACCGGCGCCTTGTCGCACTGGAAAGGCCTTGCCTATCCGAACACCGCGTTCATCGGTGTCCATGCTGCTTTTCTTGCCATGCGCGGGATAACGGGACCCTCCGAGGTCTTCGAGGGCAATAAGGGGTTCAAAGAATCCATTAGCGGCGGTTTCACGATCCGCTGGTCAGACGAAGACCTGGAGCGCGTCAATCGAACCGTCGTGAAGAAGTACAACGCTGAGATCCACGCCCAGTCTGCGATCGAGGGCGTGCTTGATCTCAGGCGACAATACGGTTTTGCAGGAAAGGACGTCGCGCGGGTAGATATCGGCATCTTCGACGTCGCTTACCGCATCATTGGTGGAGGCGAGGAAGGTGACAAGATGATCGTCCTAACCAAGGAGCAGGCAGATCATAGCCTGCCCTACATGATCGCCGTCGCGCTTAATGACGGCGATCTGCTCCCGGCTCAGTATGCGCCGGAGCGCATCGCGGCACATGATGTCCAGGACTTGCTGCGCCGGGTGACGGTCAAGCCGTTACCCGAATTCTCGGCATGCTTTCCTGAGGAGATGCCGTGCCGCGCCGCGATCACGTTACGAGATGACAGGCGCTTCGAAGTTGTGAAGCGCGACTATGAGGGATTCCATACGCGGCCGGTGTCCTGGGAAGGCGCTTTTGCCAAATTCCGCCAGCTGGCTTCTCCCTTCGCCCCCGCCGGTGCCCTCGATGCTATCGCCAACGCTGTCTCAGAGCTGGGCAATCAAAGGGTGAGGGAATTGACGGCACTCCTGGGCCAGGCATTGCGCAGTACATCCTCAGGAGGACCGGCATGAGCGAAAGAGCCTTTTCATCCATTCCTCTGAACGGGCGCTCGGCGAAACCGCGCTCACAGGGGCTCACCGAAATCCGCGGTCCTTACTACACGGTCATGGGCCGGCGCTATCTCGAAGATCTTCTCGAAACCATGCACCCTTACGTCGATGGGCTGAAATTTGCGGGGGGCTCCTTCGCGCTCATGCCAAAGGATAAGGTCAAGGAGATCATCGATCTCGCCCACCGGTACGGCACCTACGTTTCGACCGGAGGGTGGATCGAGTACGTCTTGCGGTATGGGGCAGAGGCGGTGGAAAAGTATCTTGCGGAGGCCCGCCTCCTCGGTTTCGATGTCATCGAACTATCGACCGGGTTCATTAGTCTTCCAGAGGACGACTTGCTGCGGCTCGTGGAGAAGGTCGCGAAGCTGGGGCTCAAGGCGAAACCGGAACTCGGCATTCAATTCGGCGCGGGCGGTGCGACACCCGCCGCAGAGCTTGCAGCCGAAGGGACGCGAGACGCTCAATGGGTCATCAAGCGGGCCAAGGCTTGCCTTAATGCCGGGGCCCACATCATCATGATCGAGTCCGAGGGTATCACCGAAAATGTCGAAGAATGGCGTACAGATGCCGCAGCGCAAATTATCGGCGCGCTAGGCATCGAAAAGATCATGTTTGAGGCGGCGGACCCGCCTGTGTTCGAGTGGTATGTCAAGAATTACGGGGCCGAGGTCAACCTGTTCGTCGATCACAGCCAGATCGTGCAGCTCGAATGCCTGCGCTCGGGCATTTGGGGAACCAAGAGCAGCTGGGGGCGAGTAGTCACTTACAGGGGCCTCTAACCGGTGCCTGCCTTCTTACTCGCCAAATTCACGGCACGGCGGGAGCTCCAGGCTTATCCTTGCGCCGCAGGTTGCGTATTGTGCAACTAAGTTGTTGGGAGGGGAGGCGCCCTTCGCTCCCAGCGATCAGAAAGTGCATGTGTTTGACAAGGGCGTGCAGCTAGCCTTATTTTTCTGTTTGAGATCATCGAGCTTGGGCCAATTGGCACGCTCGCGATGATGGCGGAACGGCGTGATGCAGGTCGAAATCGCCAACGGTGACATCCAGGTCGATGCAGCATTGCTCGGCGAACTTCTAGGCATTCCGCCAGCGGAGATCCCGGCGCTTATGCGGGCTCACGCGATCACGAGCCGTTGCGAGCGAGGCGTCGACGCACATGATGGCCAATTTCGGCTGAGTTTCTTCTATAAGAACCGTCGCGCGCGTCTTGTTGTCAATTCGGCGGGGCGCATCCTGCAACGCTCGGTTATCGACTTCGGCCAGCTGCCCTTGCCGCGAGCACTTCACAGCCCGCGAGACTAGAGAGGCAAGGGCTGAGCGCAGACGCCCATGAATGCGCTCGGCAAATTCAACTGCGCGACTTGCCCATGCCTGCTGACTCCGCGGCCATACAGTCAATCTCATGGGAGCGCAGGTTCAAACGTTGTCCGCGCCGGACGGCGTAAGCCGCTCAACCTCCAAGATCGATCAAAATAAGCATGATAGATAGATCGTAATGATTTGCCTGCCGCCACCCAGCCGGCGCTAGTTTCTGGCGCCTCGCGGCGTTCACCGGTCCACCTCGCCGAAAACGATATCAAGCGTCCCAATTATCGCTGTCATATCAGCCAACATATGCCCGCGGCCAAGAAAATCGAACGCCTGGAGATGCGCGAACGATGGTGCCCGGATTTTACAGCGATAAGGCCGGTTGCTACCGTCGGAGACGAGGTAGACGCCGAATTCGCCCTTGGGCGCCTCGACGGCAGCATAAACCTCGCCTTTGGGCACGTGAAAACCTTCGCTGTAGAGTTTGAAATGCTGAATGGTTGCCTCCATCGACGATTTCATCTCAGCGCGGGGCGGCGGTGCAATTTTATGGTTGTTCACGATCACAGGCCCCTGTTCCCTATCGAGCAGATTAAGGCATTGCTTCATAATGCGCACCGATTGCCGCATTTCCTCCATGCGGATGAGATAGCGATCGTAGCAATCGCCGTTCTTGCCGATGGGAATATCGAACTCGAATTCAGGGTAGCACTCGTAAGGCTGTGCCTTGCGCAAATCCCAGGGGGCGCCTGAGCCGCGAAGCATGGGGCCGGAAAAACCCCAGGCCAAGGCATCGTCGAGATGAATGACGCCGATATCGACATTGCGCTGCTTGAAGATGCGGTTATCGGTGAGTATCACCTCGATATCGTCACAAACCTTGAGGAACGGATCGCAAAAGTCCCCGATATCGTCGAGGAGCCTGGGCGGGAGATCCTGGTGCACGCCCCCGGGCCGGAAATAATTGGCGTGCATGCGAGCGCCAGATGCCCGCTCATAAAACATCATGAGCTTTTCGCGCTCCTCGAAGCCCCAGAGGATCGGCGTCAAGGCGCCGACATCCATCGCCTGCGTGGTGATGTTCAACAGATGCGACAGCAGCCTGCCGATTTCGGAGTAAAGCACGCGGATAATCTGGCCGCGCCTTGGAACCTCGATGCCAAGCAGCCGTTCGATCGCGAGGCAAAAGGCATGCTCCTGGTTCATCGGCGCGACATAGTCGAGCCGGTCGAAGTAAGGCAGCGCCTGGAGGTAGTTTTTATACTCGATGAGTTTTTCGGTGCCGCGGTGCAAAAGGCCGATGTGAGGATCGGCGCGCACCACGAGTTCGCCGTCGAGTTCCAGAATCAGGCGCAAGACTCCGTGTGCGGAAGGGTGTTGCGGACCGAAATTGATGGTGAAGGTCCGGTCTTTGGTTTCGGCGATAATGTCGGACATGATACCGCGCCCACTCGCGGAGGGTGATCTGGCAGCAAGGACCCAACAATGCCGCCGGGCGGCTTGTGAGGAGTCCTGCTCACCGACAACATGCAGAGGCGTTCTCCCTCAGGGGGATGCACGCCGAACGTTAGGGGGCATTATGGTTGAACGAACGCCAGTGCGGGAGGTTCTAATTGCTAGCTCGAACCGGCGCAGCAGCCTTTCGGCGCGCCTGCCCAAGAGCCAAGCTCCACTCTCATCCGCTGTTGCGCAGGCCGGCCGCAATTCCGTTGATCGTCGGATGGATTCCCCGCGATACCAGCCTTTAAGTTAGAAGCCGGCCGTTATGCGCCAGCGTTTGAGCTGGCTGGAGCGACGTACAGGGTGGAAGGACTATAACCGAGGCGCACGTCCACCTGCATTTCTCCTTTTGCTAGGCGGCGCAAGGCCAGCACACCGCCCGGCAGAAGCCAGAAGCCGCAAAGGAACAGCACTGTGGCCAAGCCAAGCAGGTGCGCAAGTTGTGTTTCGTTGCTGATCATAACCGGCCTCCCTCGAGCTGAGAACGTTATGTGCCAAGGCGAGGCTCCGTCAGACAGCCAAACGCTGCCAACACCTCGCAGAGTGCATCCTCAAGGGGCCGATGGGGCTCATCCCCAATCAGCGCCACCAGCTTGCGGTTGTCGAGCTTGACCGGCGTGCGCCACAGACAGCGCATTTCCAACAGCTCGTGCAGGAACGCGGAGAAGGGAGCTACGAGCCGGAACAACAACCAAGGCGCGGGGCGGATTTTGATGTCGGGTTGGCCGACCGTCCGGCCGATGGCTTTGGCCATTTCAATTCCAGGCTCGATCCGTTACCCGCCAAAGTGAAACACATCGAACGGCGGCAGTGTCTCCTCGATTTCGGCCAACCAAACGATAGCTTCCGCGAAATCGGCCCCCACCTGCTGCGGGGTAGAAGGTGAGGGCCTTCGACGGCTGGGTGCTGGCCGCCGTCAACCCAGCAATTACATTTAATCAAAGGGATACAACCAAAAAGCCGCCAAGCTTACGCTTTCGGCTATGGTTTCCCGGACATCGCGCCCCACAAGAAACGCGACTGTTGCATATTGTGCCTCTTAGCTTGAACGAAGTTGCGGCGCGCAGATCGCGCCTTCGACTTTCCAGAGGAGAGGGATCCCTGCAACCTTCGTAACGGCCACTCTTGTCTCCGGGAACGCGTGAACCGCCCAATGTGGGCGCGGCGGTCGCGACGGTAAACGAAGCGTGGAACTCAGGCCCCGCCTTACCAGTTTTAGTTGTAGGCTTAGCTTTGGGAGTTCGCTCCGGTTGTCTGGACGGATTTACGCGCGGATAGCGCCGCCTCTGGCAGGAACCCCACTTTTGTCGTAGTGTGCAGAGATTCGGGATCGGTGGGCCGTCCGTGCAATAGAGGTGATGCAAGTGAGATCCCATGGGCAGCAAGAAGAAGCCACGCCCGCAGCCAGCAGGCCCAAGCAAAGCTGAACCAAGCCGTGGCAGTCTTGACGTGCCGGAACTCGACCAGATTAGCGATCCGCTCTTTGCGTTGGACGTTGACGGTCGCTTCACCTACCTCAACTCAGCCATGGAACTGACGCTGGGACGCCCGCGCGCGGGGGTTCTCGGCCGCGAAATCTGGAGTTGCTGGCCCGAGGCGGCCGGCACGCCATTGCATGAGTCTCTGAGCACGGCGACCCGGGCAGGGCCGTCTACGTTCATTGCCCATTTTCCGCCACGCAGCACATTCTACGAAGTCCGTGTCTATCCCTCGGCGGCGGGCCTATCGGTTCTAATGTGCGACGCCGGAAGCCAGGCTGGCAACGCGCAGGCTGGGTCCGGTGGGCACCTTGAGGCGGAACGTGATTTTGCCGTAGAGCAGCACGGCACCTGGCGCCTTGATGTGAGCAGTAAGCAGCTCCTGTGGTCGGACGAGAATTTTCGCATTTTCGGAATTCCGAAAGGGACGCCTCTCAGCTACGAAGCGTTTCTCGCGACCATCCAGAGAAGCGGCAACGAAGTAATCGATCGATCTTGGCAGTCGGGTCCGCACGGGGCGACCTATGACACCGAGCGCGAGGTTATCGCCGGTAATAAGCGGAAGTGGGTGCGCGAGCGGGCCAGGCTCGTTTTTGACGCGCAGGGCCGGCTTATCGGCGGGTTTGGAACCACCCTTGACATCACGGCACAAAAGCAAGCCGAGCGCGATCTTGCACAAAGCCGCGCCCGGTTCGAAAGCGTGGTCGAATTGGCAATGGACGCAATCGTTGCCATCGATACGAACCAACGCATCGTGCTGTTCAATTCAGCGGCCGAGGCTATGTTCCACTGTACAGCCACGATGGCCCTCGGCCAACCGATCGATAGATTTATCCCTGAGCGCTTCCGGAGTACCCACGCCGCGCACATTGCCAGTTTTGCGGGCAGTGGCATAACGCGCCGTGCCATGGGGCGGCTCGGCATCCTGTGGGGCCTGAAGGCCGACGGCACGGAGTTTCCGATCGAGGCCGCGATCTCCCAGACCGAGGCAGGCGGGTCCAAGGTCCTCACCGTCATTATCCGCGACATCACGGAACGCCTGAAGGCAGATGAGCAACAACGCCTCTTGACCGAGGAGCTTGATCACAGGGTCAAGAATATGCTGTCCAATGTCAACGCCGTGTTGCGGATGTCAGCACCAAGTGCACGCTCGGTGGCGGAGTTCAGCGACGCGGTCGGCTCGCGCATCCATGCCATGGCCACGGCTCACAATTTGCTGCAACGCGCGCGCTGGGACGGTGCGGACCTCGCCTTGCTTTGTGAGCTGGTCCTGGCGCCCTATCGATCCCAGACCGGCGATATCCGGCTGGAAGGCGCGCCGTTGATGATCACTCCCCAAGCGGCTCAATCGATCGTGCTCGCCTTTCACGAACTCGCCACCAACGCCCTCAAATATGGAGCCCTTTCGGTGCCCGAAGGCCGCGTGTCGGTTAGTTGGCGGCCCATACCGGAACGGGCAGTGGCCGATCGCGCTCGCATTCTCTGGCGTGAGAGCGGTGGCCCCCCGGTCGCGGCGCCTGCGCGGAAGGGCTTCGGATTAACCGTTCTGCAAGACATGATTGCGTACGCGTTGGACGCTGCGGTCAATTGTGAGTTCCATCCACAGGGGTTCACCTGGACCATTGACGGGCCGTTAGCCCTTCCGCACGAGCTTGATGGAGAGGGCGCTTCCCCCGTCACCTAGCTGTCCCGCACCGGCGAGCAACCCACAGCTCAAACGCGCTGCATCTTGATCCTCGAGGACGAGGGCGCCATTGCGCTCTAGTTTCGCCTATCGCACGAGAGATAGGTACATCGGGGTTCTGAATTAGCGAATGTTTTTATGCAACGCAGCTCCGGCTCGGTGCATCCACTTGACCACTGACATGAGACGTTTTGTCAGCCGTGCTGAACTTCGGCTCCCGGCCTTGAGCGCTTTACGAGGGTCAAAAAGGGTAAAGTCACCCTCTCGCCCTTTATTGTGGCCCGTTCGCAGTACAAGCCAACGCTCTTGGCTGGGATGAAATCTCGCCTTTGGGCGTGCACCGCGGCACGCACTCGAAAGAGCGGATGGACGCATGATGCCTTGTCTCCTCGCTGGCTTGGAGCGTCCTAAACCTCACGCTTACCAAGATAGAGGCCGAATTTGGCCACGCTGGTGGGCCCACGGGTGCTTCCTCCTCCGGTACGTGCGAAAGTCCGGCCACGATTAAGCTGTTCATCCGAAGGTGTTAGCATAGGCAGTGCTTCAACATAGTTGATTTACGTGCTATAAGCGCAGTTGGAGCAAGAACGGTCCCTCTTTCGACTGGGAGAGCATCATGAAACAGTTGTTGCTGTGCTTCGCCGTAACGGCGATGCTGTCGATGAATCCTGCCTCTGCTGCCGATTCGGGTTCCATTACCATCATTTCCCCGAAAGATGGCGCAATCCTTGGTGGCGGCGGAAACAAGCTCGAATATAATGTTCATTTGAGTCCGAATGGCAATCATCTGCATATTTACATCGACAATCAAGACCCCATCATTAGCAAGAACGTGAGCAATTGTCCTTGCAGCATCGGCTTGCCGGCCCTGGCCACGGGCAAGCATATGATTGCTGTGAAGGAGGCAACGGCAGGCCACGCCCTGACTGGGGTGCAAAGCACAGTGACGGTCAATGTAAAATAAGCGCTCGTGCAAAACCTGCTTTATGCCTTGATCCAGGTCATTCACAACTTCGGCGCCGCGGCGATTGTAGGTATGGACGTGTATGAAACTTGGCTCGTCCGCGGCAGCCTGGAGCGCCGTCTTGCCTCGCTCCTGGCTGTCGTTTGGGCGCTTCAGGCGTCCAGCGGTGCCTTGTTCGGGATCGTAACCTACTATTATGACGGTCAGCTTCCGGACATCCACGGCGTGGCCGTCGATGCGCTCGTGATCAAAATAATCTGCGCCGTCGCCGGCTTTGTCCTGGCCGTCTTTTATGGGAAATGGGGGTCCTCCTGGAGCGCCCAAAAATGCCGTTTCTTCTGGGGTGCCTCCTTCGCATTAGGTGCTGTCGCACTCAGTGCGGCCGCTTTCCTGCGCTGGTTTTCCTGAATTCGCTCAAAATTAATACGGGCCGAAGCGGCGTCGATTGCGAGCGAAGCCTGGTGGCTGGTGTAAGCCAGTTTGCGATATCTCCGCCCGGCCCCAGAAAAGTAGGTGTCGAAAAGCCAAGCGTTTCGAGTGGCCGGCTGCTACCGGGCAGGAACGGCGGCTTATCCCCCAATAGCGGGCACTCTCTGAAACTGGTCGGACTTCCGCACCTGCGGCCTTGTGCGCCGGTTCCGGCCAGCAAAATTCTGGCATAACAAAATACCTACTTCATTTCGCCCGCTGGGGGTCACAAAAGCGGATATGGGATCGTCTTCGAGAAACGGTCCGCACTACCCTCCAATAGCGGAAATTGGGTTTCTGGTGGCAATAGGGTCCAGATTGACCTTAGGCGTCGCGATCGAAGCTAACTCTTGACCCAGTCATTCTTCCTGAAACCGCTGGTCGTGGGTATTCGGGCTGGATTCAAGACTGGGCGACCGCCATCGGGCGCCAAACTCGGTAAAGGAGACGCCGTGAACGCGCCGGACCCAGCGCGACAAAGGTGTCATGCCAACAAAATGGCTGAAGTGGAACAGGTGCGCTTGGCGGCCATTTTGATCGTTACCTAAGGCAATTTGCGGCCGCGAGCGGCGCGGCGGCGTCCTGGTTTCCTCAAGCGGTACGCGGGACCAAGTTAAAGGACAGCGCCAATGACCGATGAAAATCATGCCGCAGCCGTCGGTCGCGTGAAACCGCGAGCTTCGCCGCTTCCTCCAACCCAGATCAGAAGCCTAGCAGAGCGCGGCAGGGGCGGTGCCACCCCGGCCCAGGGCTCGACCGTCACCACGCGCAAAAGGAGCAAGATCATGACGGCATCCCAGAGGACGCGCCTTCACCGAACATCGAGTTCAGCGCGATCGCGGCAGCCTGTACATCCGCGACTTTCCCGGCAGCGGGCCAGCCTTCGTGCTGCTCCACGGATTTCCGGACAACTCACACATCTATGACGACCTCATTCCGCACCTGGCGCAGGCCGGTCGCAGAACCGTCTCGATAGACTTCCTGGGCTTCGGCGCGTCTGACAAACCCGAAGGCGCTCACTACAGCTTTGAACAGCAGCTTGGGGATCTGGAAGCGGTCGTGGAGGCCTTGGCGCTGGAGAAGATCATCCCCGCCGGCCACGATGCCGGTGGCCCGGCCGCCGTCAACTTCGCTCTGAAGCACCCGGAGCGCGCAGCCGCCGTCTGCTTGATGAACGCGTTCTACGGCGACGCCCCTGGACTACGAGTTCCTGAGCTTATCGAACTCTTCGCGAACAAAGGCCTGAGATCTCTCACCCGGCATTTCTTGGCGAGTCCGCAAGAGTTCGCGTGGCTGCTTGGCCTGACGGAGGCACAGAAAGCCCGCTACCATGAGTTCCTTGGCCCGATTATCGACGACAACTTTAGGCAACGGCCGAGCGCTGGTCCTGCCTTCGCCCAAATGACCTATCAATATACGGATGAAGTCGCTGCCAACGCGGCCCGTCTGGCCGATTTCAGGCGCTCCGACGCCCCTCTCTTACTCATTTGGGGAAAGTCCGACCCCTATCTTCATGTCACCGTCGCTGAGTACATGCGATCCCAGGCCAGGAATGCCGCTATTCATATCCTGGAGGCGGGGCATTGGCCCCAGATCGACGAGGCTGCTGACGTCGCCCGGATCATGCTTGCGAGCCAGTGATTGGGAGAACGCTTGGCACATTGGATTGGCACGGCGTGTAAAAATGCGGCCTGCCTCCTAAGCTCACCTCATGCGCGGCGCGCAGCGAGGTGAAGCCGTTATCGAATGAGGATCATCGGCGTGGTGCGCTCGTCCGATTGCCTTCGCAACGCCGGACTCCGACAAGAGACGTTTTCGGCCCATAACCCAAATGGCCGCTGTCGGCCTAGCAGTAGCATCCCTCGGGA
>CAWCTL010000015.1:0-34045 GCA_963798575.1 uncultured Alphaproteobacteria bacterium
CACGCCTCAGGCCAAGGCATCAAGATCGGCCAAGAAATCGGCCAAAATGACTGGATTGATAGAGATTCTCTCTTTATACTCATGAAGTTATGAAAAACGAAGATCGGCCAAAAAACGCATCTGTGCTGGAAAGCGTTCAGCGGATTGAACCTGCTCGCCTGGAGGAAGCGCCCGAGGCGATTTCCGATCTGGTTGCTGAGATCGCTGCGGCATCGGCAAAACTCGGCCATAGCTTGCATCCGCGCACAGCGGCGAACCTCGCCGGCCTCGTGCGCATCATGAATACCGCTCTTACAGCAATCTGATCGAAGGCCACAACACGCGCCCGATGGACATCGAGCGGGCCCTGGCCGGGCAATTCGACATGGATCGGGAGCGGCGCAATCTGCAAATCGAGGCGGCTGCGCATGTACGTGTCCAGGCGGAAGTGGATCGTATCGCGGCGGGCGGGACGCTTCCCGATCCGGCTTCCTCCGATTTCCTGCGCTGGCTACATCGGGAATTCTATCGTGACGCCGCGCCGGAGATGTTGTGTCTGCGCGGTGAAACCCGCGAAATCGTGATGGAGCCTGGCGCGTGGCGCTCGCAGTCGGAACATGATGTTGCTATCGGCAGGCATCAGCCGCCATGAAGTCATCGCGTGGCGGATTTCATGAGCTATTTTGCGGATCGTTACCGTTTCGAACAGATGGGAAAAGCGGCGCGGATCATGGCCATCCCCGCCGCGCATCATCGCATGAATTACATTCACCCTTTTCCCGATGGCAACGGCCGGGTGAGCCGCTTGATGAGCCATGCGATGGCGCATGCGGCTGGTATCGGCGCGCACGGGCTATGGTCAGTTTCGCGGGGGCTCGCGCGCGGTCTCAAGAGCCGCACGGAATATCCTCGGCGTCTGGATCATGCGGATATGCCCCGTCAGGGCGATCTTCGACGGCCGAGGCAATCTTTCGCTGCGGGGTACGTTGATTTCGATCCGGAATGGTTCTTGAAGGTGTGCCTAGACCAGATAACCTTCATGTCGGGTTTGTTCGAGATTGATACCCTGGCGCGGCGGCTCCGTGCTTATGTCGAGCGGAGCGAACGGCTGAAGCCGGAAGCGGTTCGATTGCTGGAAGAGGCGCTGATCCGGGGTGAGTTTGAACGCGGGGACGTGCCGCGGATCACGGGCTTGCCCGAACGAACCGCGCGGCGTGTTTTCAATGACGTTATCGCCGCAGGTCTCCTTGCGTCGGAAACGCCAAAGGGACCGGTATCGTTGCGGTTTCCGGTCGAAGCCCTGGATATTCTGTTCCCTCGTCTTTCCCCGGAAACCTGAGGGAATTGCCTCATTGGCTTGCGTCAGGCGGCTGATGCAAGCTTTTCCAGATACTCCGACCACCAGGTCATCATCTGCACGCGCTCCTCGAAAAACTCTCCCCGCAGATAAGCCGCCCGAACTGCCCCTCCTTGCGGCCGGTGCGCAAGCTGGGCCTCGATTGCATCCGGGTTAAAACGTCCGACTCGTTCAGCAGGGTGGACGCCGTTGAGCGGAAGCCGTGGCTGCAGACTTCCTCTTTCGTGTAACCGAGGCGGCGGAGCGTGGCGTTCAGCGTATTCTCGGAGATCGGCTTGCCGGGCGAGCGCAGGCTCGGGAAGCTGAACCTCCCTGCCCCGGTCATGGGCCGCAACTCGTCGATAAGCGCGAGGCTCTGGGCGCTGAGCGGCACCACATGGGCTTTACGCATTTTCATTCTGGAGGCTGGGATCAACCAGAGCTTCTTGGCGTCGTCGATCTCGACCCACTCCATTTGGCGCAGCTCGCCGGGCCGGCAAAAGAGATGGACGAGCAAGAGCAGCGCAATGCGGATGTGCTTGCTGCCGTCATATTCCGCAACGGCGCGGAGAAGACCGGCGAGTTCCTTCTCGGTCGTGATCGCAGCGCGGGATGTGGCGGGGACGGAGGTGAGGGCGTCCGTGAGATCGGCGGCGGGGTCCCTGCCCGCACGGCCTGAAGCGATGCCGTATTTGAAGATGCGGCTCAAAGTGGCGCGCAGGCGTTTCGCCAGATGGTATTTCTCGCGGGCTTCGAACTTGCGTAGGAACGTCAGGAGTTCAGCGGTGCCGACATCTTCAATGGGCAGCCTGCCCAGTTCATCGCGGATCATATCGACAAACCAGGTCAGTTTGGTCATCGTCGCGGGCGCCAAGCCTTCCTTCTTGCGTTTCTCCAGCCACTCATCCGTCAGATGGCCGAAATTGTCATTTGCGGCCCGCAGGCGAGTTTTGGAGGCGGCGGGGTCCCTGCCCTCGGCCAAAGCCGCGCGGGCTTCCCCAAGCTTCTCACGGGCCGCGGCGAGCCCGAGATCGGGATAGGGACCGAAGCTGAGGGTCAATCGCTTGCCGTTTTGCCTGTAATCGAAGCGCCACAGGCGCGAGCCTTGCGGCGTTACATAGAGGTAAAGCCCCCGACCGTCAGTCACCTTGTAGGGCTTTGGGCGCGGTTTGAGCGCACGAATTGCCTTGTCGTTAAGCTGCATGAGATGGCTCCCAATACCGTCACAGCGCCGGATACCGTCGCGAATACCGCCAGAGTGGTGCGAAGGCAAGTGATGGGGTGTGATGGCGCGTGAGTGGAGCGCGCGAAAATCCTCGGCTTTAAATTCGAGCCAAGTCGCTGATTTTCATGAGAAATGAGAGGGGATAAGAGGCGGTGTGATGGTGTGTGACAAACCGCCAGAAAAGAAGGATGGCTCCCCGGGCCGGACTCGAACCAGCGACCCAGCGGTTAACAGCCGCTTGCTCTACCGACTGAGCTACCGGGGAACTGCGGCGCGCTGCGAGCAGCATCCGCGAGTGTCTTCATAGCACAGTGAGGACGGCGCACAAGCCCTTTCCGCAGCGGCACCGCTGGTACAGGGCTGATCGCACCGGAGGTTATTGCATAAGCACTTCGACGAGTTTGGTCTCTCCCGGCGCAACGGTGAACGCACCCGCATATTGACGGTCGCCATGCTGAGCCGCGACGCGATAGTCTCCGGCCGCGAGAATGTGCGTCGGGAATGCGCCGGCGCTTTCCTTTATCACCTCGCCGGCCGCGTTATAGACAATCCAGTGCGTATCCGCGGCCGCTTCGCCGCCAGAGCGTTGGACGAGTTTCAAAGTGACCTTGCCCGCGTCATGGTCGATTCCAGCCTCCGTTATCTTGCCCGGCTCGACGACCACATCGGCGGAAATGACCGAGTTCGCGTCGCCATAGGTGCTGACGATATGGTAGATTCCGCTGTTGAGCCTGGTGACGATACCGGGGCGCAGATCGCCGAACAGCTTTTGGCGGTTGCCGAACTGGTCCTGCGTATCGGAAAAAATCTCAAACTTGAGGAGGTGCTCCGCCGCAATCGGCGCGTGAGCGAGCGTCGCGTTGAGCCGAAGGCCGCCAGCGTTCACCACGAAGTCTTCCTTGACCGGGTTTTGCGGCCAGACTCCGATTTTCTTGGTGAGATTCGCCCGCCCGTAGGCGATGTTAATCAAATATTCTCCGGGGGCGAGTTCCACCGTGGGCTGCGGCTCGCGAACCGTGTTCAGAAGGCGGTAATTGCCGCCGCTGCTGGGATGCCCTTCAAAGATACGCCAAACGATGCCAGCCGTCATTGGCGCGCTGCCTTCGCTCAGATAGGCTGTCAGCGTCACAGGAGCAGGCGGGCCGGATGTTGGGGGCACCGGCCTCGATTGAGGTTCTTCGGCGTCGCCGCTATCTGCCATCGGAGCCTTGGGGCCCTCCCCTTCGATGGGAATGTCCTCGCCCTCGACCACGGAGGCCGGGCCTTTCGGAGTCTTGGGGGCCGCTTGCGCGTTGCTCAACGGCCACGGCGCATTGCAAAGGCAAAGCCCAAATCCGAGAGACGGGATGGCCAGCATCAGGAATGCCAACCTCGACTTGCGCATGAACAGCCCCCCAGCCGCCGCAAAGAATGAGCTATCGTGGAGCGATCAAGCTAAGCCACGGGTAGGATGAAAATGAGGCGGAACCCCGCTCCAGGGCAGGCCCGGCCCCCCCGCTTCCTTACATGCCGTAAAGCACGGGGCCGCGATTGCCTTCCTGCAAATTCCGGTAGCGCGCCAGCGCCCACAGGGGGAAGTACTTCGCATAGCCGTGGTAGATGAGATAGAAGACGCGGGGAAACCCGGGGGCGTTATGCCGCTCCTCGCGCCAGGTGCCGCTCGCGTCCTGGGTGGCCATAAGCCAGGCGATGCCCTTCTTGACGGCGGGATGGCCGGCTTCGCCCGCAGCCATGAGGCCCAAAAGCGCCCATGAAGTCTGAGAAGGCGTGCTCGGCGATTTTTCGAAGCCCTTATAGTCTAGCTTGTAGCTCGATCCGTCCTCGCCCCAGCCGCCATCCTCGTTTTGGATGGAGACGAGCCAGTCTACAGCTTTGCGAACGCTTTCCGATGCCGGATCCACCCCCGTGGCGTTTAGCGCGCACAGTGCCGACCAAGTGCCATAGATATAGTTCATGCCCCAGCGGCCGAACCAGGAACCATCCTTTTCCTGCTCGCTCAGGATGTAATCCACACCGCGCTTGAGGATGGGGCTCGTTTCGGTCTTTTCGCCGAGTTGCGCGAGCATTGAGACGCAGCGTGCGCTCACATCGACGGTCGGCGGATCGAGCAGCGCGCCATGATCGGAGAACGGAATGTTATTTAAATAGAGGCTGGTGTTGTCCGCATCGAAGGAAGCCCAGCCGCCGTTCTTGCTCTGCAAACCTTTGATCCATTCGCGGCCGCGGGCGATCGCCTGGGCATTGCCTGCGCTGCCCTTCCCTTTTTCTGCGGCCCGGTCCAAGGCCATGACGACAACCGCCGTGTCGTCAAGATCGGGATAATGCGGATTTGCATATTGGAACGCCCAGCCGCCCGGGCGCACGCCGGGCCGCTGCTCGGCCCAATCACCCTTGACGTCCAGCACTTGCCTCGGCAAAAGCCAATCCAGGCCGCTTTTCGCAGCCTCGCGTTCGGCCTCGCCGCCAACTTCCATCAAACTATGCGCGGCGAGCCCGGTGTCCCAAACCGGGGACACGCAGGGCTGGCAATAGATTTCGTTTTCGGTCTCGAGCAGCAGTTTTTCGATCGAGTAGCGGGCGATGGCGCGATCCGGATCGCTCTCCGGTACGCCCAGCGCGTCAAACATCATGACACTGTTCGCCATCGCCGGGAAAATCGCGCCGAGCCCATCCTCGCCGTTCAGCCGCTCCTTCACGAAGGTCGCGGCCTTGGCGATTGCCCGCCGTCGCGTGAAAGCCGGAAAGAATGGCTCGGCAACGCGTAAAACCTTATCGACGGCTGCGAAAAATAAGAACCAGGAGCGCTTTTGGTGCCCGGCCCGCGCACGCATGCCGACTTTTTTCGGCGCAGTCAGAAAAATCTCGTCAATGGTCACGCCGCGCTTGTTGCGGGCACGCGGCTTGAGCGCCCCTAGCACAAACAGCGGCACCATGACCGTGCGCGCCCAATAGGACACCTTCGTCATGTGGAACGGGAACCACTTGGGCAGGAGCACGATCTCGACCGGCATCACCGGTGCCGCTTGCCAGCCCAAAACCCCGTAAAGTGCCAGCAGGAACCGCGTAAACACGTTGCACATCTCGGCGCCGCCCCGCTCCAAAATCGCATCGCGGGCGCGCTTCATATGCGGGGCGTTGGGGCTATCGCCAATCATTTTCAGCGCGAAATAGGCCTTCACGCTGGCGCTCATGTCGAAATCGCCTTCATGAAAGAGTGGCCACCCGCCGTGCTTGCCCTGAATACGCCGCAGATAATTCCCGATCTTGGCTTCGCGGACGGGGTCTGCCTTCTCGCCCAGATAATGCACCAGCAGAATATATTCGGCGGGGATCGTTGCATCGGCCTCGAACTCGAAGCTCCAGTGCCCATCTTCACGCTGCGACTTCAGAAGAGCCGATGTTGCGGCCCGAATGCGGCTTTCGAGCTGTTCTGCCGCAGGCTCGTTTTCATTCCAGGCTTCGCCCGGTTGTAAGGAGCCCGCGCCGTCCTGCAATTCCAGGCCTTGCAAACTGTCCATTGCCGTCATCGTTCACCACCCCTCACGCCACTGAAAGCAGGGCAGCCCGCTCGCCGGAAAGAACCGCCCCCTCTATGGTTGCGGGGAGGCCGGTTTGCGTCCAATCCCCCGCAAGAAAAAAGTTGCGCCATCTGGTCTTTGGGCCAGGGCGTTTTGCGTCTTGGCTCGGGCTCGCCGCGATTGTAGCCCGCTTTTCGTTTACGATCTGCCAAGGCGGCAAGTTTGGCGCAAGCCCCGTTACCAGAGAAACCTCGCGCCACAGTTTGGCAGCGAGTTCCTCACGAGGCTGACCTATCAACCGGTCCGCGCCGCTGATTGTAATAGACAATCTGCCCGGAAATGCAAAGATCCATTCGACCGTTCCGCCGATTACCCCGACAATCTTTGGGAAGGATGGCGGAAGCGCTACGCGGAAATGAGCATTCAGGATTGCACGGAATTCGTCCGGGGTATTAAGACCCGGAACAATCGCTGCGGCAGCCAAAGGCGGAACGGCCAGGATGACCGCATCGCCTTCCTCGACGGCAACCTTGCTGTCGCCGAAATCGAGGGCCGCGGCCCGCCTGGCGTCGAAAGCGATTGCACGTAGGCGGCCTGAAAATTCGACGGTGCCCCCTCGTGCCTCGATATAGGCCAGTGCAGGCTCGATGAACGCCGCGGAAAGTCCTTCCGCCACGAGAGGCCGGCACGCCGCCCCGCCCTTCGCCAGTGTCTTGCGCAAGATGGCGCCCGCCAGTCTGGCTGAGCCTTCGCGAGGATCGGTGTTGAGCGCCGCAAGAAACAGCGGTTCCCAAAGCCGTTTATAGAGCGTTCCCTCACTCGGAATGACATCCGTCACCGTTTTCCGGCGCCCCGCCCACATCAACGGAACCGCTTCCAGGTAATGGTATGGCTTTGTGCCCGGCACGCGCCGCGCGGAATCGAATAGCCAAGCAGGCCAGAGGCTCTCCCCTATGGAGAGCTGCCAGCGCTCGCCCGTGGCGAGGTCCGCAAAGGGGAATTCGGCCGTTGCCGGTCCCTCGAGCTTCCCCGCGCCGCCGATGAGCTTCAGATAGCGCATGGCGGCATCGTTGCCTGACAGGAGAAGATGATTGCCGTTGTCGATAACCGCGCCAAACCCTGCATCGTAGTAGGAGCGGCACCGGCCGCCAGCCTGGCCCGCGGCTTCGTAAAGGGCCACCTTCCGCCCCCGCTCTGCAAGCCGGACTCCTGCGGAGAGACCGGCAAGCCCCGCACCGATAATGTGGGTGAGGTGGGACATTAGACCCCCTCACTCTGTCTCTCTCCCCAAGGGGGGAGAGGACGTCTGAACGTCTCTCGCAGATGCGAGCCGAACTCCCTCTCCCCTTGGGGAGAGGGCTGGGGTGAGGGGGTCTTTCATCGCTAGAAGATGAAATGACGGATAAGGATCAGAACAAGGCGCGGCTTGCTTAGCTTCACCGGCGCACGCGGCGCAGCCCAGCCACGCGCGGACAGCGCGCTCAGGATGCTTTTATAAGCCTCCGACATGACGCGCGGCGTCCGCACCTTTCTGCGCGACTGATTTTTCATAATAGTGTCAGCTTCCGCGAAGCGCCAGCGCGCAAGCGAAGCCATCCGCCGGCAAACCTCCGGCAGCGCCGGATGCGCAAGGACGGCGGCCGGATCGGTACTGTTTATCCCGGCCTCGTTCAGGAATTCACGGGGCAGGTAAAGCCGGCCCATCGCCGCGTCCTCATCCAAATCGCGCAAGATGTTTGTGAGCTGGAGCGCGCGGCCCAGATGCTCCGCGAGCTGCGTTCCCTCCACGGAGGGTAGGCCGAACACGCGCGACGACAGCCGGCCGACAGCACTCGCAACCCGGTCGCAGTACAGATCGAGTTCCACAAAGGTGGGGGCTTGGATGTTATGCCTGACATCCATTTCCATCCCGTCGATGATGGCGCGGAAGTCGTCGCTTTCGAGCTTAAATTCGCGAACGGTTGCCGTGAGCCCCGTAAGACCCGGGCGGCTTTCGCCCAGATAAATGGCGTCTATATTTTTGCGCCACTCTTCCAGCTTGGCCAACCGTCCTTCAGCCGGGCCAGGGTCGTCGGCGATGTCGTCGACCGCGCGGCAGAAGGAATATATCTCGTACATCGCCTCGCGCTGCCCATGCGGCATGATACGCATGGCGGCGTAAAAAGAACTGGCGTGCGCGCGCTCGGCGGCAAGATCGTTCGTGGCCTCAATTTCAATGGCTTGGCTGGTCATCCATTCCCTGTAGCACGTTTGTCTGCGATGGCGGAAAAAGGCGCTGTCCGAGGCCTGCGCAAACCGCATTGATCAACGTAAAGGCAAAGGCCGGCTTCGTTAGATGAACGGGCTGGCTCAGCGGGTCCCGTTTCATCAGCATGCCTACAAGCTTGCGCGCAAGCCGCTCGATAGCGGCAACTTCCAGGCTTAGGCGCAGGTCTTTGACGCGCCACGAAAGGTCCGCCTTGCCCAGCAGATCGCGTGTCTTTGCGGACAGATCGTGAATGCACTCCAGAAGTTCCGGCGATGCCTTGGCAGCCGCCAGCGCTTCAACTGGAACATTTCTCGCGGACAGCGCATCGAGGGGAACATAGACGCGGTCGAGACGGCGGTAATCGGCGCCGCAATCCTGCAAGTGATTGATAATCTGAAGCGCGGTGCATAAAGCGTCGTTCGCAGGCCAAATGCTGCGGCTTTCGCCGTGGACGTCGAGCACGAAGCGCCCGACCGGATTTGCCGAAAAGGTGCAATAATGAATGAGTTCATCCCAATCGGCGTAGCGGTGCTTGCTCGCATCCATGCGGAAGGCGGTGAGCAGATCCTGCGCGTGCTTGGGCGCAAGGCCGCGTTCCGCAATCGCCGTGCGTAGCGGCAGGGCATCGGTACAATTGTCGTTCCGCCCTAACAGCGTGTCCTCGAATCCATCGAGGATGCGGATTTTCTCGCCCTCTGAAAGTGCGGGATCGTCCGCAACGTCGTCGGCCGCGCGTGCGAAGCGGTAGAATGCGAGGATCACGGCCCGGTGCTTCTTGGACACAAGGCCCGACGCGACGGGAAAATTTTCGTCGCGATGCGTCTTCTCGCCTGGGTCCCAAACCGGCCCCGTTGTCATGATGCCTCCGCACGGGCGCCCTGAACACGCCCTTTCCAGAACCCGCCTTTGCCGCGCCAATGCTGTAGCCCGGAATCGAGCGTGAATAGCATATAACAGCTAGCGATGAGGGGAAGTGCCGCTGCCCATAGCGGCGAAAGCGCATAAAAGCGCACTATTGGATAAAAAGCTACTGTCATCAGACCCCAAGTCAAAAGCCCTGCGGCCTGCGCCAAGCCCGTGCCCCAAATCGCCAACAGCGGCGGCATAAGGTAGGTTAGTGTCATGGCGATGACAGTTCCCGCCAGAAGCAGCGGCGAATAATCGAGCTGATCGTAGGCGGAGCGCGCGACCATGCGCCGGATATCGGTGAATTTAGGATAAGGACGGAGACTATGTGCGCTTTCGGTCAGGCCAAGCCAGATCGGGCCTTGTTTTTTCATGCTGCGGCCAAGCGCGCAATCGTCGATAAGCGAAGACCGGATAGCCTCGATGCCGCCGGCGGCTTCGAGCGCATCGGCGCGGACAAGCATGCAACCGCCCGCCGCCGCCGCAATGGCGCTCTCCTTACGGTTCACCCACGCGAAGGGGTAGAGCATCTGAAAAAAGAAGACGAAGGCCGGAATGAGCGCCCGTTCCGCAAGGCTTTCGCAGCGGAGCTTGACCATGAGCGAGGTCAGCACCAGGCTCTGCGCTTCCGCTCGCGCAACCAGGCGCCGGACCACGCCCTTATCGTAGGCAATGTCCGCGTCTGTCAAAAGCAGATAGCGCGGCGGCTCGGGCAGGGACTTGGCCGCGTCGACGCCTTGCTTCTGCGCCCACAGCTTGCCGGTCCATACTGGCGGCAGGGGCTTGCCTGAAAGAACGGTCAAACGCCCTGAGGCATCCAATCTTTGCGCCGCGGATCGCGCCGCTTCCGCTGTACCATCGTCGCTTTGATCGTCGGTGAGGATGATCGTCAACGGCTCCGGATAGTCTTGCCCCAGCAAGCTCGATAGGCTCACGCCGATGACGTCGGCTTCGTTGCGCGCGGGGATGACGGCGGCAACCGTTGGCCAATGGCCGGGAGCTGGCGCCAAATCCGCATCCTCGCGGACATTCGCGCGCCAAAAACCGCCCCGCGCCGCAAGCAGGTAAACCCACGGGGCCAGGCCCACGGCGCTCAGGGCCAGTTCAAATGTCATTGCACGTCTCTGTCATAGCGGCAAATCTGTACCCGGGTAAATCCGCTCAAGCAAGTTTCGCAGACCGGAAGGGGTGGCTGGGCTGCGCCCTGTCATTGTCGCAAATCCCCCGCCCGCTTGAGCGGTTTCATACACGATGTCCGGCCCGCAGCAAAAAAAGCCAGCATGATCTGTAGCTTAGCTCATTGGCGCAAGCCTTGCTTGAGGATGCCCGTCAGTCCGTTCTGGCTGAGCGGGTACGCAAGCTTGCCCGCACGTTTTGAATCGCCCTCACAGGCGCGCTTCGAAAGCGCGTCTGCTAAGCTGCGTTTCGATCGGAAACGCCACGGCCGGAAGTCACAAGGAGAGTACAATGGCTAACGTAACGTTTTCGTCCCCGGTAATGGCGAGAGACATAACCGTCTACGCCGTCGCCGGACATCGCGGCACTATTCTGGCGGTCGCCAAGGCCCACAAGATTCCGATCGCCTTCAACTGTCAGGACGGTGAATGCGGGTCTTGCATTGTGGAGGTCAAGCACCTCTCCCGCAGCGCGATCCATGGCATAGCCCTCACCGACAAGGAGAAGGAGCTTCTGCGGCAGCACGGCAAGATCACGCGCGAGGAGATCGTCGCCGCGGAAGTGAACGACATGCCTCCGCGCTACAGGCTGGCCTGCCAGTGCTTTGTTCGCGACGAGGATATCATCGTAAACTTTGAAGGCGATCCGACCGTGCCGTTCAAGCCCGCGAAGCTCCCGGAAATCGCCAGTGTCGGGGAATTCTACGGCTATGCGATGCAAGTAGAGCAGGATTCGATCAACCAATACACTGGGCTGGCCGCTGCGATGGAGAAAACCGGCAATAAAGATTTGGCCGACCTCTTCCTGCAGCTCGCAGATTACTCGCGTATCCATCTAGGCGACGTGAAGGACCACGCCGTAAAGCCAACCGGCACTTTGCCGGCACACTATCTTTGGCCGCATCACGCAACGCCCGAGCTGACCGAAACTTGGGCCGGCGATCCAGCGCTTGCGCGGCTCGGTGCGTTACGGACGGCCCTTCAGGGCGAGCGGCGCGGCTATGACTTTTATTGCGCCATCGCGGACAACTCCGATAACACCGACCTCGCGAAGAAAGCCAAGGAGTTCGTGCTAGAGGAAGGCGATCATGTGTCGATCCTCGAGCGCTGGATCACGCGGGAGGATGCGGTTCAGAGAGCAAACCGCTAGCGGTCTGTCCTGGTTTTGCTGAAGCAGCAAAAGACCCCCTCACCCCAACCCTCCCCAAGGGGAGAGGGAGCTATATGCGTCCTCTCTCCCCATCGCGTTTGCTTGCAAACGCGATAACGTTTAGTTGCAAGCTCGCCAAGGCGAGCTTGCGGGGAGAGAGACAGAGTGAGGGGGGACTTCATCCTGCTTCCGTGAAAATAGGTCAGACTCTAGCTCGCGCGGCCGGAGGGTGAAAGCACCCGCCGCACTTCGCTTCAGCGCAAGCGGATTTGCGTGCGGTCCGAGCGGCCTTCGGCATCGACGACGGTGATCTGGACGAAGCCCGGACCTTGCGGCTTGAGGAACGCTTCTCGGCGATGCGGCGAGGATTGCAGCGGCCTGCCATCCACAAGCCAGGTGAGCGGCAGCGTTCCGCCTTCGGCCTTCAACGGCACGGGCACTTGCTCTGTTTCGCCTTCGGCTAAAGCGAGTTCAACCTCGGAATTCGCGAGCGGATAGGCGATCCGCAAGGGTGCGTCTTGACCTGCGGCGCCCGCCGGCTCGCGTTTCTGCTCGCGGAACACGCGCAATGGCGGCGGCAAGTCCGCGGTTTTGTGTACGCCGATCACGTTGGCGGGCGCTGCTGCGAAGGGCGCCCGGTGCGGGCCGATGGCGCCAAAAAGCTCGAACAAGACGGGCGCGGCGGCGCGCAAGCCCGCCAGACCCGGCACAGAGCTGGCGTCCGGCCGGCCTATCCAAACCGCAATCGTATATTCACCGTCGAAACCCGCCGCCCAGGCGTCGCGGAAGCCGTATGAAGTGCCGGTCTTGAACGCGATCGCGCCGGGCGTAGCACTTGCCGGGACGGGAGCGCCGCGCAGTATGTCGGTGACATACCAGGCCGCCGCAGGCTGAAGCAAAACCGGAGCATCGGCGGCATTCCAAAGCGGCCCTAAGTTATCCTTCTGATAGCGGATAGGGATAACGCTTCCGCCGCGTGCGAGCGCGAGATAAAGCCCCGCCAGATTTTCGAGGCTCAAGCCTACGCCGCCAAGCGCCACGGTCAGATTGCGAGGCACGGCAAACGGCATGCCGGCATCGCGAAATCGCGCGGCAAGCTTCACCGGGCTTACCTCGTTCAAGACCTTGACCGCGGGCACGTTGAACGACTGCTGAAGCGCAGTTCGAACAGTCACTGTGCCATGGAACGTATTGTCGAAATTCGCCGGTGCGTAGCTGTCGAACCGCACTGGACGGTCTTCGATCAGCGTTTCGGGATGCGCCAGTCCGTCTTCGAAGGCGAGGCCATAAATGAAGGGTTTCAAGGCCGAGCCCGGCGAGCGGATTGCGACGGTCATATCGATGGCGCCAAGGCGCGTCTCATCGAAATAGCCGGCTGAGCCTACATGGGCGAGCACCTCGCCGGTGCGGTTGTTCACAATGAGCGCCGCAATCGAAATCTTCCCGCCTAAGCTTTGCGCGTTCCGTCGCGTTAAATGCTCGGCAGCTTCCTGAAGCTTGCCGTCGATGGTGGTTTGGATGACAGGCCGATCCGGAATCGCCGCGATTAGCCGCTCGGAAAGGTGCGGGGCGAGTGCCGGAAATTCGAGCCTGCCGCGCGGCGGCGCCTGCGCGATTGCGGTCCTGGCATCCGCCTGGGTGATAACATGCGCGACCGCGGCCCTGCGGATGACGCGGTTCCGCCCTTCGATCAGCGAGCGGTATCCGCGATCAAGGCTATCCTTGGCATCGAGCCTGCGGGTTTCAGGCGATTGCGGGATCGCGACAAGGAGCGCGGCTTCCGCAATGCTAAGCCGGCGCGGTTCCTTGCCGAAATAAGCGAGAGAGGCCGCCCGGACGCCTTCAAGGTTGCCGCCGTAAGGAGCGAGCTTCAGGTAAAGCGAGAGGATCTCGCGCTTCGAAAGCGTCGTCTCAAGGCGCAGAGCGTCGGCAATTTGCTGGAATTTGGCAGGGATCGAATGCGTGGGCGAGCCTCGCAACAGGCGGGCCACTTGCATGGTCAGCGTCGAGCCGCCGGAGATGGGGTGCCCATGCCGTATGGCTTGGAGGATCGCGCGGCCGAACGCAAGCGGGTCCACGCCCGGATGCTTCCAGAAGCGCCGGTCTTCGAAGGCGAACAGCAGCGAAAGGTAGGTTGCGCTTACCTCATCGGGCTTTGCATCCAGGCGCCAGCGTCCGTCCGGTGTCGTGAAGGCGCGCAGGAGATGCCCGTCGCGGTCGAGAACAAGGCGCGATGAGGATGCCGCTGCATCAAGGGGCAACGGTTCGAAGAGTTTTAGGCCATATGCGGCGAGCGCTAGCAGGGCAATTGATGCAATGGCGCACCAAGAGAGGAGGATAGTTGCGCGCGTTCTCATGTGCGCTTCCCCTCATCCTGTCCTTCTCCCGCAAGGGGAGAAGGAACGCCGTATCTTCCCTCTCCCCTTGCGGGAGAGGGTGGCCGCTTGGCGGCCGGGTGAGGGGTAGGAAACATCGTCAACGTTCCTATTGCACCGCGTCGATCTCGACCTTCGCGCCGGCCGTCCGCGCAAAGCGTCCGGGCCGGTACATATCCTCCACGCGCGCCCCGGCATGGGTATACACTCCGGGTGTCACGGCGCGCATGACATAGGCCATGGTCAATTGAGCCGGGACCTTCCGGCCCGAGCCCTCAAGCGTATACGCAGCCACGAACCGGTCGTCGCGGAAGGCGGAGAAGACCGGGGTATAGGTGGATGGCAGCCAGGAGAAGCCTTTCATATCCGAGCCCTTGAGCAGCGCCGGGTTCTCGATGTCGAAGCCGGCCGGAAGCCTATCCTCCACAACGATTTGCCCGAGCTTGGGTTCCACTTCCGTGACTTTCAGCACCACGACCACGCGATCGTTCTGCTTGAGCTTGTCGAAGGGGATTTCGCGTCCATCGGGCGCATAAGTCTTGCGCTCGATCTTGAACCCGCTTTCGGCGGACGGTTCCGGCTCCAAGCCCTCGCCCGTGACAAGAACGGAGGCTGGGACCGCTTCCCGGCCGGCGTTCCGGACGGTGAGCCCGTCGCGCGCGAATTGCTCTTGGCTCATGACAGTCTCGAATTTTTGCGAAGCCGAGTTCGGCAGGATCGAGCTCACATTGACGATTGGGATCGAGCTGGCGCTAAGGTCGCTGCCAGAGAGTACCGTCTGGAACGCTCCCTTGACGGCTGCGCCGTTCACGTCAAGCGTCAGATCCTTGTTCTGCGCGTCGAGCGTCCGGGCGGCGAGTAGGAGCCAAAGGCTCTCCTGCGTCGTGGTCTCTTTCTGCTGCGCGCGAAGCGCCGTTACGACGCCGAACGCCTTCTGCAACTGCGGTGTAGCCGCCCCGCTTTCGCCCATCAGCGCCAGCACCGCCGCCGCGTCTCGCAGTTCCGTACCGAAATCGGCGCGTCCCGCTAGCGGCACCTGTGCATCGGGCCTCCGCAGCGAAGATAGCGCTGCATTGAACGTCAGTGCAGCGCGTTCCCTGTCGCCGAGCATGGCAAGGCCCGCCGCGAGTTGGGCTTTAGCGAGGGGGGTCGAGAATGCGTCAATTTTCGTGTCCGAATAATAGCGCAAGTCGCCCAGAACGCCGCGGCCGGAGCGCGCCAGCACGTAGAGCGAATAGGCTAGCGTTTCGCCGCCGCTCTTGAAATCCCGCGCATTGTTGACGGCGTTCTTGAGCCTGTCGATGGCCAGCTCATAGTTCAAGTCCCGAACCGCAAAGCCCTTTTCCTTGGCGCGGGTCAAGAAGTCGGCCACGTAGGCGGTTAGCCAAACATCTTCGTAAGAAGGCCCCCAAAGCCCGAAGCCGCCAGAGGAGGATTGCATTTCGTAGAGGCGCGTAATCGCCTTCTCGATGGCCGGTTTCGCTTTCGGCTCTTTGCTGATGCGCGCCCGCGAGGCCACTTCATCGTAATAGAGCAGCGGCAGGGCACGGCTCGTGGTCTGCTCGGCGCAGCCGAAGGGGTAGCGGTCGAGCGCCAGAAGCAAGCCGGGCACGTCGAACGCGGCGGTGCGGCTTGCCGTTACCGATACCTTCGCGGACGCGGGAACCAGATCGCGGATGAGCTCTGCCCCGATCCGAAGGGAACCCGTTGATGCCGCGAGAACTTCGTTCGTTTGGCGGCGCACATTGGGCGCTGGCGGCTCAACCGGTATCGCATAGCTTCGCTCGATGGCCACGCCAGGACCGTTGAGCGCAAAGGACACATGGCCGTCGCCAACGGAAGCGCCCTTGATCGCGATGGTCTGGCTGATGCGCTTGTTAAGGTCGAGTGTAAGCTCGCGCTCGGCGGGGCCAGTGACCTCGATGCCGCCATCGGCTTGCGCGGAAAGTTTGTAGGTGCCGGCCGGCGCTTCAACATTCTCGATGCTCAGGTGCAGGTTCGAGCTGTCGCCGAGCATCAGGAATTTGGGCGGGGTCGCCTGCGCGACAACCGTGTCGCGCACGATCACATCTTTTTCGCCATGCCCGAGCTTGGACGGAGACCAAACCTGAGCGGCGAGCCGCATCGTGCCGTTGAAAGCCGGCAGCGTGAACGTCACTTGCGCGTGGCCGCTGGCATCGGTTTGCAGGGGGCCGGAATAAACCGCAAGCGGCACTTCCGCGAGCGGCCGCCCGGCCATTTCAAGCCCGCCTTCGTCGCCGCCGGATCGGACTGCGCCGCGCACGCCCTGCATTCCGTCGATCAGCTTGCCATAAAGGTCGCGCATCTCAAGCCCGAGGCGGCGCTGAGCGAAGAAGTAGCCGCCGGGCTGAGGCGTCTTGTAGCGGGTGATGTTCAGGATGCCGAGATCGACGCCCGATATGACCAGGGTCGCATTCTCTCCGGCGGAAAGCCCCGATACGGAGGCCGATACGGTGACCGGGCCATCCGGGCGCACCGAGGGCGGTGTGTCGAGTGCTACGGATAAAGTTCGCGATGTAGTGTCGAGCGGAATCCACTTTGCACCCACGGCCCGGCTCGGCATGCGCTTTGCCACGCTATCCATGGGCCGGTAGGCGATTGCGGTGGCATAAGCGCCCGGCCCCCAAGAGGGGTCGACTTTGAAGCTCGCGGTGCCGCCGGAGGCGCTCACTTTGATGATCTGCGTTGCAAGCACCCTGTCGCTTACGATTGCGACCAACGCTTCTCCCGCCATGCGCGGCAAGACTTGAACTTTGAGTTCGTCGCCGGGGCGGTAGGAAGCGCGGTCGAGCGCAAGATTCAAGATTTCCGGCGTGTCCGAAGCTTCGGAAGTGTACCAGCCCGCGGAGAAGGTGAGGCTCGTCGCGGGGCCTTGCGCCGTTGCGGACGCGATATCGACGCGGAAATTGCCCGCTTCAACCGGCGCCTTGATTTTGACCGTGCCCGCCGCCGGTATGTCCACAGTACCGCCTGCGACCCGGGTTTCGTAAGTAACAAGCTCGTAGGACCAGCGATTGTCGCGCGAGTACCATTGGAACTGGTTCTCGACGCGCTGAACCTCCCATTTCACGCCGTTGAGCGCAGCCTGCTTGCCATCGGGGCCGATGCCTAAGATTTCGAACTCTGCTGCAGCGCCTTCCTCCACGGAGCCATCGAACAACGGCTTCACCCCAATGAAGCTCTTGCCGGTATTCACCTTCATCGCGACCCTATCGGCGAGCGCGCGTCCGCTTGGCTCGCGCAGGCGGATTGTGACGTCCGCCTTGAGCGGTTTCGAAGTTTGCGGCAGATCGGGAAGCGTTATCGATAGTGAAGCTGCGCCGGTTGCATCCGTGTTCGGCAACGCTTCAAGGTCCTTGCGGACGGATGTGAATTTCTCGTCCTGCTGGCCGGCGTGAAAGCCCGGAAAACCGGCGATCTCGTTCGTTGCAGAAACCGTCATCTCGCCTTCGAGGCCTAGATTGGAGGCCGGCGCCCCGTAGAGGTAGCGGCTGGAAAGCTCAATCACGCCCGGTGCGCTTGCGGAAATTTCTGACTGCGTTGCGCTGAGTTTCATTTCGAGCCGTTCGGGCACGTAATCTTCGACCAGAAAGGTTTTTTCGTAAAGCGAAGCGCCTTTCGGATCGGCATACGCAGCGAGCCGCCACGAGCCAGTCATCGCGGTCTCGGGCAAAGCGATTTGCCAGCTCCGGCCGCCATTGCCCTCGTCGGCAAGCACCTGACGCCGGTCCTCGACACCGTCCGGGCGGAAGAGCTTAACGATCAGCGGTGTTCCTGCCACGGCATTAGCCGCGGCGTCGCGAAGGAGCGCGGTCGCATAGACACTCTCCCCTGGCCGGTAGACGCCTCGTTCCGTGAACACCATCGCATCGAGTGGGCCGGGAGGCGTGCGTCCGCCAACACCGCGATCCGACAAATCGAATGCCTGCTTCGTGATATCGAGGAAGCCGTAGTCGTTATCTGCACCGCGGGCGACAACGAGCGCAGGCGCAAGTCCGCCCTGTACCGTGCGAAAGCCCGGCCTCGAATAACGCAGCGCCCTCTTCATTGGCCTTGACCGTGCCGAGCACCTCGTTGTTGCGCGCGACAAGCCGGATTTCGGTGTTGGAAACTGGCTCGGCCGTAGCCAGGGAACGGACATAGACATGCACGCCATCCGCGCCCGAAAACGCGGTGAGTCCCAAATCGGAAACGACGAACCACTGCGTCGCCTTTGTGCTGTAGTCTTCGTCCTCGCTCTCGCTGTTCTCCGCCGGCTTCGCGTTTTCATCGGCGGCGGTCGCTGCTATCACGTAGAGGCCGGGCTTGAGGTTCGGCAGGAGCGTATCGACTGGGAAAGCTGTCGTGACCTCCTCGTTGAGCTTCGATGCAACCGGCATCTCGCCTGCCCAAAGCTTCTCTCCCTTCTGGTCCGCAATCTGCTTTAACTCGTAGGTCTGAAGCTGGCGTTCGAAATCCCCGTCCAGAACCTCAGCCGCGAGCCTTCGGTCCCCGATGCGGTAAATCGAGGCTTTAACAAGCTTCGTGTTGATGCTTACGATGGGAATGCCCTGCTGGCCTATCCGGGGCAGAACGTAATTGCGGCCCGAAATGCGAACCGAGGGCGAGCGGTCGCGGATATAAACGGTAAGCTCAACCTGCTTCGGCAAAAGGTCGTCTTCCGTGGAGGGGATGCCGCTGCGGACCTTCACCTCGTAACGCTTGCCGTGAATAAGGTCCTCAACGCATAGCTGGGACCCGTTAACCCGGACAGATGCGGGTTTCTCTCCGTTCACGGTCACGTAATTGGCAAAATCGGTGCGGCCCTTCGCGAGATTGTCGGAGAACTGCACGCAAATGCGCGGAGCGTTCGACTCATTATCGGCGGTGTAGTTGAGCATCCGGAAGCCATGCTCGTTGAAGGCTTCGTCATAAGCTTTCTGGACTTCCTCATCGGCGGTGAGCGCGAGGCTCATCTTATAAATCCGCAGCGCCGGCCGCCATTGCTCGCGAACGCCCAGGCTTTCGGCCAATACTGCCAGAGCCGCGGCTTGCTCCGCGGGCGCTTTGCTGTGCGTGTAAGCCAGGTACGCCGAGGAGCCGGCGTTGCGCGCAAAAGTGCTCTTCTCGCCATATTTTTCCGTTTCGATCGCGAGATACTCGCGCGCGAGCTTGAGCCATGTCCCGGCGTTATGCTTGTCGAGTAGCGCAGATGAAGCGTAAAAGCCGGTCGCGGCGCGGGCGTCTTGCGCTTCGCTTGCTTGATCGCCCTCGAGAAGCCAGCCCTTTGCATCCTTGCCCTTTGTGGGCCAGGTGGCGGTCAAGGTGTTTTCAAAGGCTTGTGCCTCGCTCACAATGAAATCGTCAACAGGGGCTTTGGCTTGTTGAGCGGCGGCGGTTCCGGCAAGGGCGGCGGCAAGGTATGCTGCAAAGAAAAAGCGAATGAACAACAACATAATACCAGCTCCGCTTAAAGGATTCATGGCTTATTGGGTTCTTAGAGTGGCGTCAGAATTGGGGCTCGCGCAAGGCGAAAAACAAGGCGAGTTTGGGCGTTTTGGAGCGCAAAAAGCGAAGAATTTGTGTCGGCGCAGGGAAACTGCGCGAAAGCCTTAATTTCGGCACCGCTTGACAATTCCGTGATCGCGCGGATATGGGCGGCTTGACCGGCGGAAAGGATGCTTAAGATGAATTTCAGAAGCTCAGCTCTCGTAACGGCTGCGTTTTTGGCTGGGCTCGTTTCCAATTCCCCTGCCCTGCAATCGCAAGAGGCCGATGTCAACGCTTACATCGTCAAGGCCCCCATCGCCGGAATACCCTCCGGCCCCTTCAGCAAATGGACGGAACCACAGCGTGAGATGGTTTTCGAGCGGGTAAGAGGCTTCTGCCAGTTTCTTTGCGTGGACAAATATAACGGCGAGACTTTCTCCAGCAGGGAAGCCGCAGAGCGCACGGCCGCTGAAGCAAAGGTTTGCCTTGGCGCCTGCATCGCCGCTCACCTGCCGCCGGATTATCCACGCTATGCCGATCTGACGAAGGAGCTGCATGCCGATTACGACCAGGCTAAGCGGCTCGGCTCGAAACTACCATGGCCCCTGCCGGCCAAGTAACGGCGAGTACGATGAGAAGTGCATTCCTAATCCTGACCCTGATCGCGCTCTTTCCCCCCCGGGCGGCCGATGCGCAAGAGGTTGCGCTTGCGGGCTTATGCCTGCCGCAAACAACGCGGTTCACGAAGTGCATCGATGGCAAAGTCGCCGAGTGCACCCGTTCGCGCAACATAAGGTGCAAGACCCGCCAGCGCTGCGCTGAAACCCAGACAACCTGCGATCTTCCAGCGCTGATACGCTGATGCCGCCGGCGCAAGATCGAAAACAGATGCAGGCTCCCAGGCCGCTGCACAAAGCAGCGGAAAAAGTAAAAGAAAAGGTCAGCGCGGTTGGAGATAATCTTGCTTCTGGCCTCGGTGCTGGGGCTCGACGGCGCCGACAAGGCCACCGTTTCCGCCGTGGCGGGAAGACTGAAGCACGCTTTTGGCATCGGCAACACCGATATCGGCATTATCATCTCCGTTTCCTCTTTCGTGGGCGCCCTCCTCACGTTGCCGGTTGGTAGCCTGGTGGACCGTATTAGCCAACGGAATATCCTGATTGTTGTCATAGAGATACGGCCTGACGATGCGCGTGGTTTTCCCAGGCGTCGTGTTGCTGATCTCCGTCCTATATTTTGCTCCGGCTATCGCTTTCAATAGCGTGGTGGTGGGCATACCTTTGCTGACGGTGGGCGCCATGGCGTTGGCCGCCGCCATTCCAACGATTGACGCGGCCCGTCTCGATATTGTCCGTCCGCGTCTTTGGGGACGCGGCGAAGCCGGGCGTAACGCCTTGCGCGCTACGCTCGATGGAAGCTCGGGCGTCGTCTTTGGGCTGGTTTCGGCATTGTTCGGCGGCGGCAATACGGCTTTGATGTATACTTTTCTGCTCATGTTGAGCGCAACACCCCTCACCCTGTCCCTCTCCCGTCTGGAGAGGGAACGCCAGCGTTAAGCGTTTGTGCGGGCGTCCCTTCTCCCGTTTGGCAAGCCCAAGCTAGCTAGTGGAGCGTTCAACTCAAGCCGCCACGGTTCCGCATCGCAGAGCGGCACAAAACTCTAGTCTTGCCTCTGCCGCAAACCTTGCCCATAGCTTCCCGCGAACTCATTTCCGGTGATGCATGAGCCTTTATCGCGGTTTTATCACGGTTGGCGGGCTGACGGCAGCGAGCCGTGTCTTCGGTTTCGTGCGCGACGTGCTGCTCGCCGCCGTCATGGGCACGGGCTGGGTCGCGGACGCCTTTTTTGTTTCTTTCCGCTTCCCTAACCTGTTCCGGGCGCTGTTCGCGGAGGGCGCATTCAACTCGGCGTTCGTGCCGCTCTTCTCGAAGAGGCTACGCGCAGAGGGACAGGAAAGCGCCCGCGGCTTTGCCGAGCAGGCGCTCGCGATCTTGTTTGTGGGTGTGACCGCGACCGTGATCGTGGCCGAAATTTTCATGCCGTACCTCGTGAAGGCGATTGCCCCCGGCTTTAGCGGCAATGCGGAGAAGTTCCACCTTGCCGTGCTCTTGACCCGCATCACTTTCCCTTATCTCGTCTGCATGTCCCTTGTCGCCCTTACGGCGGGCATTTTGAACGCGCTCGGCAAGTTCAGCGCCCCTGCGGCGACCCCAATCGTGCTGAACCTCGTTTTGATCGCCGTGACTTTGTTCGCTGCGGCAAGCGGTTTTTACGACCAGCCGCAGGCGGGCATCATCCAGGCGTGGGGCGTCGCCATCGCGGGCTTCGCGCAGCTCTTTTACGTGGCCTACGCCGCACGCGGCCTCGGCATGGACCCCAGCTTCCATTGGCCGAAGCTCACGCCAGATATGCGCCGGTTGCTTAAACTTGCCGTACCGGGCCTGATGACGGGCGGCATCAATCAGGTAAACATCTTCATCGGCACCATGATTGCCTCTATGCAGGCAAGTGCTGTGTCTTTCCTCTATTACGCAGACCGGATCAATCAGCTTCCACTCGGCATGGTCGGCATCGCCATTGGGGTTGTGCTGCTGCCCACGCTGTCCCGGCACCTTGCCGATCACGATGAGAAAGGCGCGATGGCGAGCCAGAACCGGAGCCTCGAATTCGCGTTGCTCCTTACGCTTCCTGCCGCAGCGGCGTTGATCATCATCCCGAAGCCGATCATTCAGGTGCTGTTCCAGCGCGGTTCGTTTTCTGCTTCGGACACCCTGCAAGTCTCGGCCGCGCTTGCCGCCTTCGCCTGCGGGCTGCCTGCCTTCGTCATGACGAAGGTTTTTCTTCCGGGTTTCTTCGCGCGTGAGGACACCGCCACGCCGATGTGGTTCGCAGGCGCTTCGGTTGCGGTGAATGTCGGCGGCTCCCTCCTAATGTTCCCCATCCTCGGCCATGTTGGCATCGCGATTGCCACATCCCTTTCGGGCTGGACGAACGCGCTTCTGCTCTCGTCCACCCTCATGCGGCGAGGGCATTTTCGCTTCGACCCAGCACTCAGACGGCGTGCACCGCTACTCTTGGTAGCGACTGCGTTGATGGGTGCCGCTCTTTATGGGGCCAATCTCGGCCTTGCACGCTTCTTTGAGGAAGGCAGAGGCGGGTTGATGCACGCTGCCGCCCTCGGCGCGCTGGTGTCTGCTGGCGGCCTGGCCTATGCAGCTGCAGCGCAAATCACGGGCGCAATGCGGCTGTCGATGATACGCCGGGCGTTTTCCGGGGCTTAATCTGTGTACACAAAACGTGTTTTCTGCTATGATTTTCGAATGGAATGAGAGCAAGCGGATAGAGAATTGGGAACGGCGGAAGGTAGACTTCGCAGAAGCAGTTGCAATTTTTAATGATCCGGCTCTCATCGAATCGCTTGACGACCGTGACGATTATGGCGAGGAACGCGTTCAAGAGCGAGGGCGTGTTCTATCTCGTCGTGTACACTTGGCGTGGAGACGCGCGTCACGTCATCACGGCTTGGAAGATAGTGAAAATGGCAAAAAGCGATATCAGGCGCTATTCGCTCGGCGAAATCAACGCCATGAGGGCGAGGGGTGAAACAGTCAAAACGCCGAGCGACGCTCCGGTCATCGAACTCGACGAGACGTTCTGGAAAAGCGCAAAGATCGTAGAGACCAAGCCGCGGTGAAAAGCATCTGTCCACCTCCGGATCGAACCCGAAACGCTAGATTTCTTCCGCGCGGCTGGCCCGGGACATCTTACCCGTATGGCGAACGTGCTGAAAGCCTACGCGGATGCAAAGTCGAAATCATGAGCGTGATCGTTTTCAGTGGCTAAGGAACGGACGCAAAGAAAGCGAGCATATCGCCCAGTATAGGCGGCCCGCGAAAGTTGACCCAGCTCAGCGCGGCCAAGATCCAAAGGTGATCTACGCCAGGGTAAATGACGCTTTTTACTACTCCACCTTTCTCGCGAATGCGCACCTCAAGCCGCTCGAGATTATAGCGTTTCACCGCCGTATCCCTGTCGCCATAAAGCAGAAGCATCGGCGGCTGCGTCCCATCTATAAAGGTTGTCACTTGCATTGCAGGGTATCGTTCGGGCGGGCCGAACATGTCTTCGAGATCCGGTTCGTCCGGTGTGAAGGCGTATGGACCCGCGAGCCCTGCGAAGCCGCGCACAACGGTGCTCCGCTCCTTTCCTTCGCGGGCGAGATATGCAGGATTGGCCGCCAGCAGCGCCCCAATATGCGCGCCAGCCGAATGACCGGCGACAAAGATGCGATCCGGATTTCCGCCATACTCTGCGATGTGGCCGGAGACCCAGGCGAGCGCCTTTGCGCCGTCCTCGACAAAGGCTGGAAAATGCACGCGCGGATATTTGCTGTAATCGGGGACGACGGCAATGTACCCTCGCTTTGCAAAGGCATCACCCGCGAAGCGGTAGCTCTCCTTCGATCCGCTGGTCCAGCGCCCCCCATAAAAGAAGACAACCACCGGGAGCGTTCGAGCACCTCGTTCCGGCGGCATATAGATGTCGAGCTGCTGCCAGGGTTCCGGCCCATAAGCCGTGCCGTGGACCATCTTAGTCCGGCTAAAGGCTGGAGCAAGATTGAGAAACGCAAGCCCCAGGGATTGAAGGCTAAAGACGGCCAATACCGCACCCGTGAAAAAGATAAACGCAAACAGTGCTCGCATCCTGCCCCAACGCATGCCCTGCCACTCTGGCTAACCGCTGCCATCTCGTTAGATATTAGCAGAACTGGGATTCTTCGCTTCCGGCTTTCCGGCTTATTGCCGGCAATGAACTTTTTGACGAAGCCGGCTTTCTCAGGGAGCGCCTCCGGCTTCCTCGCCTTGCACAGCGCGAAGGTTCAAAAATGGACGGCATCACGATTGCGCACGCGGCAACCTGGGGCATCGCTGCCTTTGCAACCGGCGGCGTGATCTTGCGCCCTTGGGGTTTGCCCGAAGCCATCTGGGCTGTCGCGGGAGCGGCTGCACTTGTGCTGCTGGCACTCCTGCCGTGGCAAGACGCGCTCGCGGCGGCCGCAAAGGGTATAGACGTGTACCTCTTTCTTACCGGTATGATGGTGCTCGCGGAACTGGCGCGCCGCGAGGGCTTATTCGACTGGCTGGCGGCGCATGCTGCAACCGCGGCGAGAGGATCACAGCGACGCCTCTTCGGCCTCGTGTATCTTGTAGGCATTGCCGTTACCGTTTTTCTGTCGAATGACGCGACTGCGGTCGTCTTGACACCCGCGGTTTATTCCGCAGCCAAGGCCGCAAACGCAAGGCCCCTTCCCTATCTGATTGTGTGCGCCTTCATCGCAAATGCAGCCAGTTTCGTGCTCCCGATCTCGAACCCGGCCAATCTCGTTTTTTACCGCAATCAGATGCCCCCTCTTTGGCCTTGGCTCCAGCAATTTGCCTTGCCGTCCGCGCTTTCGATTGCCGCCACTTATGCTGCCTTGCGCTGGTTCTACCGGCATGAGCTGAAGGGAGAGCTGGAGAGGGGGCCACCCGTACCCCCGCTGAGAAGCGGCGGCCGCTACACCGCTTACGGCATTGGCGTTGCCGCAATTGTCCTGCTACTTGCCTCCGCATTCGATATCCAGCTCGGGCTGCCCACTTTCGCGGCCGGCGCTGCAACCGCGCTTTTCGTGCTCCTTGAAAAGCGGGAAGCTCCCTGGGGGCTGATTGCGGGGATTGCCTGGGGCGTGATCCCGCTCGTAGCGGGCCTGTTCGTGCTCGTGGAGGGGCTTATCAACACGGGCGCGGTCGCGGAACTTACGAACCTTATCGAGCGGGGTACAACGCAATCGGTAACGGCGACGGCCTGGATCGCGGGATCTGGCGTCGCATTCGTTACAAATCTCATGAACAATCTTCCGGCGGGACTTATCGCTCACTCGGCCATCGCCCCAGCGCATGCCCCTGCCGTGATCAAAGGCGCGCTGCTCATCGGCGTCGATCTCGGCCCTAATCTGTCCGTGACAGGCTCGCTGGCAACCATTTTGTGGCTTATCGCGCTGAGGCGCGAAGGCGAGAGCTGCAGCGCGGGCGAGTTCCTGAAAATTGGCGCGATTGCGATGCCGCTCGCGCTCATTCCGGCTCTCGGCGCCCTGATCCTGACAAGCTGACAACAACCGTGGAGGAGTCATGAGTAGCGTTTGGTTGTACCCTTTCATAATAGTCGCCGGCATTCTGCAGGCGGTGGGCGCGGTCATGAACGCGCAATTGCGGAATTATCTTGTCAATCCGTGGCTTGCGAGCTTTGTCTCCTTCGTGCTTATCGCGTTCTTTTTTGCGAGCATGTTCGCAATCATTCCCCGGCCTTTGCCCCCGGTGTCAAATCCGGCCGCCCAATGCACCATGGCGCCACCTAGGAAGTGTCCGCCGCCCCGTCGTCCAGGATTGCCCGCCGGGGGGAACGAACTGGCGTTCGTCGTCGCACACAGCGCAGCGAGCGGGCGGAGCTTCGCTTGACGTGTACTGCATTCCGCAGGCCGCGCAAATGAAGGCTGACATTTGCCCCTCTTCCTGGTCCATCATGGCATAGCGTTTCAGGTGTCAAACGCCGCGAGGGCGGCCAGCACCCGGAGCCGGCACTAAAAGCGCTAGATATTCAACACTTGCTTGAAGCGTAAGGGCTATGCCTGCGCCTGAAGCATAGGTGCGAGCGTGATACTGGCGCGTTCAAGCGCCTCGCGCACCCCGAGCGCCACGCTTACCGCTCCCGGCTCATCGCCATGCACGCAAAGCGTATCCACCTCCAGGCTAAGCCGCTCACCGCCCGCGGTGACAATCTCGCCGTCGCGGGCAATCCGAAGCGCTTGCGCAGCCGCTGCCGCAGGATCGGCGATCACGGAGCCCTCAACAGAGCGCGGCATAAGTGTAGTACTGTCCTTATAGAGCCGGTCGCAAAAGCCCTCCCGCGCAAAGCTAAGGCCACACTTCTCCGCCGCTGATTGCATTTCAGATCCTGGCAGCCCAACGAGGATCAAGCCGGCATCAACGGTTTTCACGGCGCGCGCAATGGCGTTTGCATAGGCACCGTCCTTTGCAGCCATATTATAAAGTGCCCCATGCGGCTTCACGTGCCGCAGAGGCGCGCTGGAATAGGCGGCGAGAGCCTGCATCGCGCCGATCTGGTAGGCGACAAGATATTCGAGGCCGGGCGCGTCCATGACGATGGACCGCCGGCCGAAGCCCCACAAATCGTTGAAGCCGGGGTGCGCGCCGAGCCCCACGCCCAGTTCCTTAGCGCGCATGGCGAGGCCGTGCATGATTGTGGCGTCGCCGGCATGCAGGCCGCAAGCGACGCTGGCAGAAGTCACGGCGCCGAGCAGTTCCTCGTCATGGCCTATCTTATAGGCGCCGAAGCCCTCGCCCATATCGGCGTTCAGATCGATTTGCATTGCTGTTCCCCCCTTTTCTGCCATTAGGGATGAACACAGGTTCACGCGCGAAGCTTGCCGCTCCCAAGCCGGGTTAGCGGTCGAGAAGAGACATCATCCGTTCGAGATAGCGCGCACCCTTCGCCACGCCGCGCGGCGCTGCCGCCTCCAGCTTTTCGAGATCGGCAGGTGTCAGCTCGATGTTTGCCGCGCCCGCATTCTCTTCCAGATAGCTGCGCCGCTTCGTTCCTGGGATGGGCACGATATCCGGGCCTTGGGCGAGCAGCCACGCCAACGCGATTTGGGCGGGCGTAGCCGCCTTCGCACTTGCAACCGCTTGAACGGCTTCAACGATTTTCATATTCTGATCGAAATTCTCGCCTTGAAAGCGCGGCTGCGTGTGGCGGAAATCGTCAGGTGGATACTCTTCGGCTTTCTTTGCCGTTCCCGTAAGAAATCCGCGTCCCAGCGGGCTGTAGGGTACCAGTCCAATGCGGAGCTCGCGGCAAACGGGGAGGATTTTTTCCTCAACGCCGCGTTCCCACAAGGAATATTCGCTCTGCAGCGCACTAATCGGATGCACGGAATGGGCTCGGCGCAGCGTTTTGGCAGACGCTTCCGAAAGGCCCAGATAGCGCACCTTACCTTCCTTCACGAGAGCGGCCATTGCACCAACCGTGTCCTCGATCGGCACGGCCGGGTCAACGCGATGCTGATAGAAAAGGTCGATATAATCGGTGCCAAGCCGCCTCAACGACGCGTCGCAAACCTCTTTGACATGCTCGGGCCTGCTGTCTGTGCCGGGCTCACCGCCGCCGATCTTGAAACCGAACTTGGTCGCGATGACCACGCTGCCGCGTTTCCCGGCAATGGCCCTGCCAACCAGAATCTCATTTTCGAATGGGCCGTAGATCTCGGCGGTGTCCAGGAAATTTATACCCAGTTCCAAGGCGCGGTGAATGGTCGCGATAGATTCGGCATCGTCGCCGCGCCCGCTATAGGCAAAGCTCATTCCCATGCAGCCGAGTCCGATGGCCGACACTTCCAGCCCCTGACTGCCCAATTTCCGTCTTTGCATGGCGCACCTCCTGCCGCTTGGGGATCTAGTGAACATAACTTGCCGGCTTGCGAATGCTTCAGCAAGGGGTAACGCATTTATTTGGGGTGGCTTAGCCGAGGCCTGCGCGGCGCGGCATCAGCTCCACAATGCGATGGACCTGGCGGCAAACGCCAATTATTTGCGCGGGGCTCGCATTGGAAATGCGAATCGTCCGGAAATTCGGATTGAGCGGCACGAGATCGGCAATCATCGAGCCGTCCTGGGCGCGGCCCACCTCCCGATAAAGGCGAAATAATGCAGAACCCTCCTCCGGCACGAGCGCGAGCACGAATTCGCCAGGTTCAGGCGATGCTTCGATGTCGATCATAGCCTTATCCCCCGGTTCGAAGGACACAGGCTCGCTGGGGCTCAACATTGATTTATCTTGGATTTTTATGAAAATAGCCCGCCTTGGGAGCGTATCGTCGCCGGAAACGGGGATCGTGGCAGCGAGCATCGGCTCAAATCCGGAAGCAATGCGTTGGAGTTCCGCAATATTATCGAGCCCCACGAGGGGGATACGCCGCACGTTTTTTGAAGATATCGAGGCGGTCGTTTCCGATTCATTAAGAATATCACCTTTTCCAAAATAAATATAATCCACTGTAACACCGAAGGCCGATGCGAAGAGGATGGCCTGCTTGGGAGGTATGGCGCGCTCGCCATTTTCATAGTTCATATAGCGGCTGTAGTTCCACCCGAACCTGCGCACAGCCTCGGTCGCGCGCTCAAAACCGGCGTGGATTCGCGCCCCGCGCAGGCGTTCTGCAATGGCTCTAATCTCTTCAGCTGTCCAATCACGCATGAGATCTGTCCGCTTCTACACGTGCCGTGTAACACATTTCTCGCCGGAGAAAATCGCGCAGTGAAAATACCCCCAGTCTTTTTTGGGGAAAAACAAACAGTTCGCTGCGATTCGGGGTATTTTATGATCGCGGGCGGGTGAACCCGCCCGGCTAAAATAGCGTACACGTCCTTGCTTGTCCCGGAAATTCACTGCAACTTCAGAGGGTTTTATCGCTACTTAGAACGCATGTCCGTTGCTGCAGGGCCATGAACAAGATTTCACGCATTTAGGTAAATTTGAGGGCTTTGTTTACCCGTTCTGTGTAATCATTGCTTCGTTTCGGGAAAACAGATCTGGTTTTGTGTTTTTCTGAGGCATATTAACCAGTTCCTCATGCCAAAACGAGACACCCGTGTTACATCATGTTCCGCACTCGGCACCCGATCCTACTACATCTTGCGTATGCATGCCGCCCATGCCCCACCATCATGAAGGGCGCCGGCGATGGACGACAGGGGAACTCACAGAAATTGTGGCCGCGCTCGCAACGCTGCGTACCGGCGATATCGCCCACACCATCGGTGTAAATCCGAAGGCGCTGCGCTCGGTGCTAAGGCGTAACGGCATCAGCCTTCGAGCGCTCCGGCAGCACGTAAAAGACGGCCAGCCCATCGAAGGGATGGGCTTAGTCATCCGCCGTTCCAAAGGCGGGTCGTCCGCAACTTATGGAGCGGCCGCTTTAGCGGATCTGGATGAGGGCGCTTGCCGCTGGCCGCAGGGTGACCCTGCTAAGCCCGGCTTCGCCTTTTGCGGCGCCCCGAAGTTGGGGCGAGCCTCCTATTGCCGCGATCACCTCTCCCAAGCGTTCGAGCGGGACGGTGGCCATGGCCTCTAAAGCAAAGCCCGCGAGAAAAAAACCAAGGCTTGTTCCCTTAGATGGGCCAACGGAGCATCGGCGTCAGCATACGCCCTTTACGCGTGACGTTCTAACCTCGCCCGGCGCACCCGTTGTTGCGCGGCATCGAACACGCACGATACTGACACCGCTCGCGGTGCGGCTCGCCATTATTGAGGAGGTGGCCGCGAGGCCAGAGGCATCCCGCGTCCGTTCGCTGCGGCGCCGGCTGACGGCGCTTGACCGCGCTCTATCTGATGGGGAGGCGGAGACACTCGACCGGATAACATCCTGTATCAACAGCCTGTCGAATATCGGTTGCTTGAATTATTTTAGGTCGGAGGTGCGTTCCAGCCCTTTTGGACGCCTGCCCTTCGGGGAGAACAAGCGAATTGAGATAGCAGCGATGACTTTCGTACTCAAGGGACTAAGCCCTACCCAAAAATCGGCGATCTTGGAACTGGCCGTTATCCTCGACCCAAGCCACAGCGGCGCGTTCAAACCCGGCGAAGAGTTCATTGCTTTGCTCTGCTCCGCAGCTACCGCGGCCGAGTCTCTTTATAAGGATTGGTTCCGGACGGAGAAGAGTGCAGGTTCAATAGTTTCACGGGCACTTCCGTGTGCTGCAAAGTAAAGCTTCCCACACTCTTTATCGCTGCAAGTTGCTTCGCGCCAGCCGACGGCCCGCAGCTTGAGCCGCGGACGCGGACTGCATTCTCTAGATTGGCTTGCGATCACTAGGTTTGGCGAAAAGTGCAACGCCGGGCCGCCCTTTTACCAGGGCGCCCGTCTTTCGCTTCAGCGGGGGAATGCGGCCTTAACGCCCCTTGCGCTGCCCGAGGCCCATCTTTTTGGCAAGAGTGGAGCGGGCTTCGGCATATTTTGGGGCAACCATGGGGTAATTCGGCTCCAACCCCCACTTTTCGCGATATTCCTCGGGAGACATATTGTAATGGGTGCGCAGATGCCGCTTCAGCGACTTAAACTTCTTGCCATCTTCAAGGCAGATGATGTAGTCCGGTGTCAGCGACTTCTTTACCGCCACTGCGGGCTTGAGCTCTTCCTTCGGAGCCTGGATCATATTAGAGGAAGCCCGAGAAAGCGCGGCGTGCACATCGCCAATCAAGCTTGGCAAGTCGCCCGCTACTACAGCATTATTGGTAACATAGGCGGAAACGATGTGGGTCGTGAACTCAACAAGCTCGTTATTTTCAAATTTGTCTTCTATCATTTGTGGGCTCCTAGAACGGCCTTGGGCTGAACTATCCAAAGTTTTGTAGGAATTGCCCTGGATCTCGGTTTTGTCAAGCCAGCGCGCTTCGCTCTTGCGCTTTCCAGCGAGATCCTTGACCTTATTTGCTTGTTTCACAATCGTTTGCCTTTCGAAGTACGGGTGAATATACTTCATATATCACAAAGGCACGGTATCTCAAGAATTCTGTTGGCGAATTGGCGTCTTACTTTAGTCCCAACGCGCAGGTGTCTCCCAAAAGACATGGTCTCTTTTGCTCAGCCGAGAATTCTGCTTTCTATATAAGAAGCTTCGGGTATAGCTCCTCAGACAAATCACGGCCGGCCATTAGGCAAACCAGCGGTGGCAAAAGCCGTTGCTACCGCTGGGGAAACAGCATTTTCGGGTGCAGATCAGTTGGCGCGCTATAGTTGCCGGCTGCTTTCAAGGCCGAACCGCACCGAGGAATAAAAGCGGCTGCCTTCTCATTATACTATCGAAGAAAATTGAGCTTCTTCTGCCGTGCGAGAAACCTCTTTGGGTCTTCATAAACCCACTAGCCGCGCACCGCATCTTGCAGCGTCACATCGCACAGATGGCGGATCGCCGCCAAGCAATTTGCCGGGGATGCTGTAACCCTGTAACCTTGGCCTTATTTGAAGCTGTATAAACCAAAGTCACGGGCCCGCAATGCGACTATCTTTCACATTCTTCGACTGTGCAGAAAGTGCCTTGCTTGTGGATTTCGGGGTCCGTTACAGCAAAAGCCTCAGCCCTGAGATCCTAACCATCAGCGAGGGCTTGGCAAAGAGGGAGCTTCCCGGCATGAAGGAAAGCATACCTGCACTCTCCTCGCTGACGGTGTTTTACGATCCTTTGCTGCTTTCGAGAGAGCGGCTGACGGCAGAAATAGAGGCTGTTTGTTCCGCGGAGCAGACGACTGCGCTGCGAAGCCGCACATGGGAGCTTCCGGTAATTTACGGGGGCGAAAGCGGTCCCGATCTCGAAGACGTTGCATCGCGCGCGGGCTTGACGGCAAGCGAAGCAGCAAGCCTTCATGCCGGGGAGCTTTACCAGGTTTATATGCTGGGCTTTCTGCCGGGTTTTGCCTATTTAGGCGATTTGCCGGAGCCTTTGCGATTGCCGCGCCGGTCTACGCCGCGAACGCGCGTTCCCGCGGGGTCGGTCGCAATCGCGGCTGAAATGACGGCCGTCTATCCTCTCGAAAGCCCTGGGGGCTGGCACTTGATCGGCTACACGCCCATCGTGCTCTGGGACATTGCTCGTCAAGACGAGCCGCTTCTCAAGCCCGGCGATGGGGTTCGCTTCGTGGAGGTGGACAGTCTCGAAGCGGAGGAATTGCGCAACCGCTCCGCCGCCGGCTGGCGGCCTGAACCGGCAGGGAGAGAATGACGCCGGCTCTGCGCATCCTCGAGCCAGGCGTGGCTACCCTGCAGGATTGCGGGCGGCACGGCTATCAGCGCTATGGCGTCCCTGTCTCGGGAGCTCTTGACCAGGCCGGCTTGGCCATCGCCAACATCCTCGCCGGGAATTCACCCTGCACCGCCGCAATCGAGATCCTGAGCGCGGGGTTCGCCATTGAGGTAGAGGCGCGAAGCGTCACACTTGCCCTGGCAGGAGCGGCGGCGGGACTTACACTTCAGGACGAGAAAGCTCATTCGCGCATAGCGCCCTTTCAAAGCTTTACAGCCCGGCGGGGGAACACCGTGCAAATCCCGCCGCCAAAGGGCGGCGCGGTTAGTTATCTCGCGGTGGAAGGCGGATTCGATATCGCACCCGCGCTCGGCAGCCTTTCGACTTACCGGCGCGCGGCGCTTGGCGGCTACGAGGGGCGCACGCTTGGCTTGGGCGACTGTTTGCCGCTTCGGCTAGCATCGTCTGAGCGTGCGCCCGTCTGCATCGATGTGGACATAAGCGCGCCCGGCGTCTTGCGCGTGATGCGCGGGCCAAATGCTGAATATTTCTGCCCGCGCGCTTTTGAGATGCTCTTCGCCTCCCTCTACACGGTCTCGCCCGCGTCAGACCGTATGGGCCTGCGCCTGCAAGGAGCCCGGCTCGATCGCGCCACCCAAGGCGAGTTGCCTTCGCAGGGAACCACTGCCGGCGGCATGCAAGTTCCCGCCGATGGGCAACCAATCTTGCTCCTGGGCGACCGTCAAACCACCGGCGGCTACCCGCGCATCGCGACCGTGATCGGCGCCGATATCGCCGCCGCTGGCCGGCTGTGCTGCAGCATGAGCGTAAGTTTCAAGGAGGTGAGCCGCGAAGAGGCAGTCGGCCTTCTCCTGGCGCAACAGGCTTGGCTCGCGAGCTTACCTGCGGCCTTGAAGCCCGCGCATGCCAATACACTTTCTGCTGAGCATCTCTTGAGCAGCAACCTCATTGGCGGTGTCACTGCCGGGCTCCACGACGACTGAATTCGCGGCTGATCGCTGCGAGGGGCCTCTTTCTACGCTTTCAGACCGGCTGCAAGCCCCGCGCGAGCAAGCGGACTTTTGCCTGCTGATTGAGCAGGTCAAGGAGCACGAGCACCCGGCCGCGCTCTTCTATCCCCGCAATGCGTCCGATCAAGCCATCGAACGGCCCTCCCGTTACGGCAACCTCCTGGCCGGGTTCGAAGGTGCTCCCGGATGTGGCAATAACCCCGCTGCTCTCCCGGGCCTTCATGTTTTCGACAAAGCCTTCGGGAAGGCTGGCGGGGGCCTCCCCGTAGCGGACCAGGGAACGAACCCCATAGGTGCTCAGAATAAGTCGCGATTGGTGCAGGCCAGCCTGGTACTTTACGAAAACATATCCGGGAAACATGGGGCGAGGTGCATCGTACGCCCGCCGCGCATGCCGGATGTGCTTCGTTACCATAGGGCAATAGGCGGTGAACCCCTGGCGAGCAAGATTGGCGAGCGCAAAGCTTTCACGGTGCGGATGGGTAGCCGCGACGATCCAGCGGGCCGCTTCAGGTGCGTCCCTGTGTACTGATTGCAAGGGGCAGGCACTATCCAAGCAACGTTCCCTCAGGCTACGCCATATAACCTTCAGCCTATTTTTCCACGCTAGCGCTGCCTTAGCATCAGCTCTTTGTCAAGGCTCAGCGAACAGCATCACGCTTGGAACAGGGACAGCCAGCGGTAGCGCACCCCTGGTGAGGTTTATATTTAGCGCCCCGGCCCAGTCGTATAATTGTGATCGGGTGATGGCGCACCGGGA
>CAWCTL010000016.1:0-199367 GCA_963798575.1 uncultured Alphaproteobacteria bacterium
GCCATGGCGTTGGCCGCCGCCATTCCAACGATTGACGCGGCCCGTCTCGATATTGTCCGTCCGCGTCTTTGGGGACGCGGCGAAGCCGGGCGTAACGCCTTGCGCGCTACGCTCGATGGAAGCTCGGGCGTCGTCTTTGGGCTGGTTTCGGCATTGTTCGGCGGCGGCAATACTGCTTTGATGTATACTTTTCTGCTCATGTTGAGCGCAACACCCCTCACCCTGTCCCTCTCCCGTCTGGAGAGGGAACGCCAGCGTTAAGCGTTTGTGCGGGCGTCCCTTCTCCCGTTTGGCAAGCCCAAGCTAGCTAGTGGAGCGTTCAACTCAAGCCGCCACGGTTCCGCATCGCAGAGCGGCACAAAACTCTAGTCTTGCCTCTGCCGCAAACCTTGCCCATAGCTTCCCGCGAACTCATTTCCGGTGATGCATGAGCCTTTATCGCGGTTTTATCACGGTTGGCGGGCTGACGGCAGCGAGCCGTGTCTTCGGTTTCGTGCGCGACGTGCTGCTCGCCGCCGTCATGGGCACGGGCTGGGTCGCGGACGCCTTTTTTGTTTCTTTCCGCTTCCCTAACCTGTTCCGGGCGCTGTTCGCGGAGGGCGCATTCAACTCGGCGTTCGTGCCGCTCTTCTCGAAGAGGCTACGCGCAGAGGGACAGGAAAGCGCCCGCGGCTTTGCCGAGCAGGCGCTCGCGATCTTGTTTGTGGGTGTGACCGCGACCGTGATCGTGGCCGAAATTTTCATGCCGTACCTCGTGAAGGCGATTGCCCCCGGCTTTAGCGGCAATGCGGAGAAGTTCCACCTTGCCGTGCTCTTGACCCGCATCACTTTCCCTTATCTCGTCTGCATGTCCCTTGTCGCCCTTACGGCGGGCATTTTGAACGCGCTCGGCAAGTTCAGCGCCCCTGCGGCGACCCCAATCGTGCTGAACCTCGTTTTGATCGCCGTGACTTTGTTCGCTGCGGCAAGCGGTTTTTACGACCAGCCGCAGGCGGGCATCATCCAGGCGTGGGGCGTCGCCATCGCGGGCTTCGCGCAGCTCTTTTACGTGGCCTACGCCGCACGCGGCCTCGGCATGGACCCCAGCTTCCATTGGCCGAAGCTCACGCCAGATATGCGCCGGTTGCTTAAACTTGCCGTACCGGGCCTGATGACGGGCGGCATCAATCAGGTAAACATCTTCATCGGCACCATGATTGCCTCTATGCAGGCAAGTGCTGTGTCTTTCCTCTATTACGCAGACCGGATCAATCAGCTTCCACTCGGCATGGTCGGCATCGCCATTGGGGTTGTGCTGCTGCCCACGCTGTCCCGGCACCTTGCCGATCACGATGAGAAAGGCGCGATGGCGAGCCAGAACCGGAGCCTCGAATTCGCGTTGCTCCTTACGCTTCCTGCCGCAGCGGCGTTGATCATCATCCCGAAGCCGATCATTCAGGTGCTGTTCCAGCGCGGTTCGTTTTCTGCTTCGGACACCCTGCAAGTCTCGGCCGCGCTTGCCGCCTTCGCCTGCGGGCTGCCTGCCTTCGTCATGACGAAGGTTTTTCTTCCGGGTTTCTTCGCGCGTGAGGACACCGCCACGCCGATGTGGTTCGCAGGCGCTTCGGTTGCGGTGAATGTCGGCGGCTCCCTCCTAATGTTCCCCATCCTCGGCCATGTTGGCATCGCGATTGCCACATCCCTTTCGGGCTGGACGAACGCGCTTCTGCTCTCGTCCACCCTCATGCGGCGAGGGCATTTTCGCTTCGACCCAGCACTCAGACGGCGTGCACCGCTACTCTTGGTAGCGACTGCGTTGATGGGTGCCGCTCTTTATGGGGCCAATCTCGGCCTTGCACGCTTCTTTGAGGAAGGCAGAGGCGGGTTGATGCACGCTGCCGCCCTCGGCGCGCTGGTGTCTGCTGGCGGCCTGGCCTATGCAGCTGCAGCGCAAATCACGGGCGCAATGCGGCTGTCGATGATACGCCGGGCGTTTTCCGGGGCTTAATCTGTGTACACAAAACGTGTTTTCTGCTATGATTTTCGAATGGAATGAGAGCAAACGGATTGAGAATTGGGAACGGCGGAAGGTAGACTTCGCAGAAGCAGTTGCAATTTTTAATGATCCGGCTCTCATCGAATCGCTTGACGACCGTGACGATTATGGCGAGGAGCGCGTTCAAGAGCGAGGGCGTGTTCTATCTCGTCGTGTACACTTGGGTGGAGACGCGCGTCACGTCATCACGGCTTGGAATGTAGGGGAAAATGGCAAAAAGCGATATCAGGCGCAATTCGCTCGACGAAATCAACGCCATGAGGGCGAGGGGTGAAACAGCCAAAACGCCGAGCGACGCTCCGGTCATCGAACTCGACGAGACGTTCTGGAAAAGCGCAAAGATCGTAGAGACCAAGCCGCGGTGAAAAGCATCTGTCCACCTCCGGATCGAACCCGAAACGCTAGATTTCTTCCGCGCGGCTGGCCCGGGACATCTTACCCGTATGGCGAACGTGCTGAAAGCCTACGCGGATGCAAAGTCGAAATCATGAGCGTGATCGTTTTCAGTGGCTAAGGAACGGACGCAAAGAAAGCGAGCATATCGCCCAGTATAGGCGGCCCGCGAAAGTTGACCCAGCTCAGCGCGGCCAAGATCCAAAGGTGATCTACGCCAGGGTAAATGACGCTTTTTACTACTCCACCTTTCTCGCGAATGCGCACCTCAAGCCGCTCGAGATTATAGCGTTTCACCGCCGTATCCCTGTCGCCATAAAGCAGAAGCATCGGCGGCTGCGTCCCATCTATAAAGGTTGTCACTTGCATTGCAGGGTATCGTTCGGGCGGGCCGAACATGTCTTCGAGATCCGGTTCGTCCGGTGTGAAGGCGTATGGACCCGCGAGCCCTGCGAAGCCGCGCACAACGGTGCTCCGCTCCTTTCCTTCGCGGGCGAGATATGCAGGATTGGCCGCCAGCAGCGCCCCAATATGCGCGCCAGCCGAATGACCGGCGACAAAGATGCGATCCGGATTTCCGCCATACTCTGCGATGTGGCCGGAGACCCAGGCGAGCGCCTTTGCGCCGTCCTCGACAAAGGCTGGAAAATGCACGCGCGGATATTTGCTGTAATCGGGGATGACGGCAATATACCCTCGCTTTGCAAAGGCATCACCCGCGAAGCGGTAGCTCTCCTTCGATCCGCTGGTCCAGCGCCCCCCATAAAAGAAGACAACCACTGGCAGCGTTCGAGCACCTCGTTCCGGCGGCATATAGATGTCGAGCTGCTGCCAGGGTTCCGGCCCATAAGCCGTGCCGTGGACCATCTTAGTCCGGCTAAAGGCTGGAGCAAGATTGAGAAACGCAAGCCCCAGGGATTGAAGGCTAAAGACGGCCAATACCGCACCCGTGAAAAAGATAAACGCAAACAGTGCTCGCATCCTGCCCCAACGCATGCCCTGCCACTCTGGCTAACCGCTGCCATCTCGTTAGATATTAGCAGAACTGGGATTCTTCGCTTCCGGCTTTCCGGCTTATTGCCGGCAATGAACTTTTTGACGAAGCCGGCTTTCTCAGGGAGCGCCTCCGGCTTCCTCGCCTTGCACAGCGCGAAGGTTCAAAAATGGACGGCATCACGATTGCGCACGCGGCAACCTGGGGCATCGCTGCCTTTGCAACCGGCGGCGTGATCTTGCGCCCTTGGGGTTTGCCCGAAGCCATCTGGGCTGTCGCGGGAGCGGCTGCACTTGTGCTGCTGGCACTCCTGCCGTGGCAAGACGCGCTCGCGGCGGCCGCAAAGGGTATAGACGTGTACCTCTTTCTTACCGGTATGATGGTGCTCGCGGAACTGGCGCGCCGCGAGGGCTTATTCGACTGGCTGGCGGCGCATGCTGCAACCGCGGCGAGAGGATCACAGCGACGCCTCTTCGGCCTCGTGTATCTTGTAGGCATTGCCGTTACCGTTTTTCTGTCGAATGACGCGACTGCGGTCGTCTTGACACCCGCGGTTTATGCCGCAGCCAAGGCCGCAAACGCAAGGCCCCTTCCCTATCTGATTGTGTGCGCCTTCATCGCAAATGCAGCCAGTTTCGTGCTCCCGATCTCGAACCCGGCCAATCTCGTTTTTTACCGCAATCAGATGCCCCCTCTTTGGCCTTGGCTCCAGCAATTTGCCTTGCCGTCCGCGCTTTCGATTGCCGCCACTTACGCTGTCTTGCGCTGGTTCTACCGGCATGAGCTGAAGGGAGAGCTGGAGAGGGGGCCACCCGTACCCCCGCTGAGAAGCGGCGGCCGCTACACCGCTTACGGCATTGGCGTTGCCGCAATTGTCCTGCTACTTGCCTCCGCATTCGATATCCAGCTCGGGCTGCCCACTTTCGCGGCCGGCGCTGCAACCGCGCTTTTCGTGCTCCTTGAAAAGCGGGAAGCTCCCTGGGGGCTGATTGCGGGGATTGCCTGGGGCGTGATCCCGCTCGTAGCGGGCCTGTTCGTGCTCGTGGAAGGGCTTATCAACACGGGCGCGGTCGCGGAACTTACGAACCTTATCGAGCGGGGTACAACGCAATCGGTAACGGCGACGGCCTGGATCGCGGGATCTGGCGTCGCATTCGTTACAAATCTCATGAACAATCTTCCGGCGGGACTTATCGCTCACTCGGCCATCGCCCCAGCGCATGCCCCTGCCGTGATCAAAGGCGCGCTGCTCATCGGCGTCGATCTCGGCCCTAATCTGTCCGTGACAGGCTCGCTGGCAACCATTTTGTGGCTTATCGCGCTGAGGCGCGAAGGCGAGAGCTGCAGCGCGGGCGAGTTCCTGAAAATTGGCGCGATTGCGATGCCGCTCGCGCTCATTCCGGCTCTCGGCGCCCTGATCCTGACAAGCTGACAACAACCGTGGAGGAGTCATGAGTAGCGTTTGGTTGTACCCTTTCATAATAGTCGCCGGCATTCTGCAGGCGGTGGGCGCGGTCATGAACGCGCAATTGCGGAATTATCTTGTCAATCCGTGGCTTGCGAGCTTTGTCTCCTTCGTGCTTATCGCGTTCTTTTTTGCGAGCATGTTCGCAATCATTCCCCGGCCTTTGCCCCCGGTGTCAAATCCGGCCGCCCAATGCACCATGGCGCCACCTAGGAAGTGTCCGCCGCCCCGTCGTCCAGGATTGCCCGCCGGGGGGAACGAACTGGCGTTCGTCGTCGCACACAGCGCAGCGAGCGGGCGGAGCTTCGCTTGACGTGTACTGCATTCCGCAGGCCGCGCAAATGAAGGCTGACATTTGCCCCTCTTCCTGGTCCATCATGGCATAGCGTTTCAGGTGTCAAACGCCGCGAGGGCGGCCAGCACCCGGAGCCGGCACTAAAAGCGCTAGATATTCAACACTTGCTTGAAGCGTAAGGGCTATGCCTGCGCCTGAAGCATAGGTGCGAGCGTGATACTGGCGCGTTCAAGCGCCTCGCGCACCCCGAGCGCCACGCTTACCGCTCCCGGCTCATCGCCATGCACGCAAAGCGTATCCACCTCCAGGCTAAGCCGCTCACCGCCCGCGGTGACAATCTCGCCGTCGCGGGCAATCCGAAGCGCTTGCGCAGCCGCTGCCGCAGGATCGGCGATCACGGAGCCCTCAACAGAGCGCGGCATAAGTGTAGTACTGTCCTTATAGAGCCGGTCGCAAAAGCCCTCCCGCGCAAAGCTAAGGCCACACTTCTCCGCCGCTGATTGCATTTCAGATCCTGGCAGCCCAACGAGGATCAAGCCGGCATCAACGGTTTTCACGGCGCGCGCAATGGCGTTTGCATAGGCACCGTCCTTTGCAGCCATATTATAAAGTGCCCCATGCGGCTTCACGTGCCGCAGAGGCGCGCTGGAATAGGCGGCGAGAGCCTGCATCGCGCCGATCTGGTAGGCGACAAGATATTCGAGGCCGGGCGCGTCCATGACGATGGACCGCCGGCCGAAGCCCCACAAATCGTTGAAGCCGGGGTGCGCGCCGAGCCCCACGCCCAGTTCCTTAGCGCGCATGGCGAGGCCGTGCATGATTGTGGCGTCGCCGGCATGCAGGCCGCAAGCGACGCTGGCAGAAGTCACGGCGCCGAGCAGTTCCTCGTCATGGCCTATCTTATAGGCGCCGAAGCCCTCGCCCATATCGGCGTTCAGATCGATTTGCATTGCTGTTCCCCCCTTTTCTGCCATTAGGGATGAACACAGGTTCACGCGCGAAGCTTGCCGCTCCCAAGCCGGGTTAGCGGTCGAGAAGAGACATCATCCGTTCGAGATAGCGCGCACCCTTCGCCACGCCGCGCGGCGCTGCCGCCTCCAGCTTTTCGAGATCGGCAGGTGTCAGCTCGATGTTTGCCGCGCCCGCATTCTCTTCCAGATAGCTGCGCCGCTTCGTTCCTGGGATGGGCACGATATCCGGGCCTTGGGCGAGCAGCCACGCCAACGCGATTTGGGCGGGCGTAGCCGCCTTCGCACTTGCAACCGCTTGAACGGCTTCAACGATTTTCATATTCTGATCGAAATTCTCGCCTTGAAAGCGCGGCTGCGTGTGGCGGAAATCGTCAGGTGGATACTCTTCGGCTTTCTTTGCCGTTCCCGTAAGAAATCCGCGTCCCAGCGGGCTGTAGGGTACCAGTCCAATGCGGAGCTCGCGGCAAACGGGGAGGATTTTTTCCTCAACGCCGCGTTCCCACAAGGAATATTCGCTCTGCAGCGCACTAATCGGATGCACGGAATGGGCTCGGCGCAGCGTTTTGGCAGACGCTTCCGAAAGGCCCAGATAGCGCACCTTACCTTCCTTCACGAGAGCGGCCATTGCACCAACCGTGTCCTCGATCGGCACGGCCGGGTCAACGCGATGCTGATAGAAAAGGTCGATATAATCGGTGCCAAGCCGCCTCAACGACGCGTCGCAAACCTCTTTGACATGCTCGGGCCTGCTGTCTGTGCCGGGCTCACCGCCGCCGATCTTGAAACCGAACTTGGTCGCGATGACCACGCTGCCGCGTTTCCCGGCAATGGCCCTGCCAACCAGAATCTCATTTTCGAATGGGCCGTAGATCTCGGCGGTGTCCAGGAAATTTATACCCAGTTCCAAGGCGCGGTGAATGGTCGCGATAAATTCGGCATCGTCGCCGCGCCCGCTATAGGCAAAGCTCATTCCCATGCAGCCGAGTCCGATGGCCGACACTTCCAGCCCCTGACTGCCCAATTTCCGTCTTTGCATGGCGCACCTCCTGCCGCTTGGGGATCTAGTGAACATAACTTGCCGGCTTGCGAATGCTTCAGCAAGGGGTAACGCATTTATTTGGGGTGGCTTAGCCGAGGCCTGCGCGGCGCGGCATCAGCTCCACAATGCGATGGACCTGGCGGCAAACGCCAATTATTTGCGCGGGGCTCGCATTGGAAATGCGAATCGTCCGGAAATTCGGATTGAGCGGCACGAGATCGGCAATCATCGAGCCGTCCTGGGCGCGGCCCACCTCCCGATAAAGGCGAAATAATGCAGAACCCTCCTCCGGCACGAGCGCGAGCACGAATTCGCCAGGTTCAGGCGATGCTTCGATGTCGATCATAGCCTTATCCCCCGGTTCGAAGGACACAGGCTCGCTGGGGCTCAACATTGATTTATCTTGGATTTTTATGAAAATAGCCCGCCTTGGGAGCGTATCGTCGCCGGAAACGGGGATCGTGGCAGCGAGCATCGGCTCAAATCCGGAAGCAATGCGTTGGAGTTCCGCAATATTATCGAGCCCCACGAGGGGGATACGCCGCACGTTTTTTGAAGATATCGAGGCGGTCGTTTCCGATTCATTAAGAATATCACCTTTTCCAAAATAAATATAATCCACTGTAACACCGAAGGCCGATGCGAAGAGGATGGCCTGCTTGGGAGGTATGGCGCGCTCGCCATTTTCATAGTTCATATAGCGGCTGTAGTTCCACCCGAACCTGCGCACAGCCTCGGTCGCGCGCTCAAAACCGGCGTGGATTCGCGCCCCGCGCAGGCGTTCTGCAATGGCTCTAATCTCTTCAGCTGTCCAATCACGCATGAGATCTGTCCGCTTCTACACGTGCCGTGTAACACATTTCTCGCCGGAGAAAATCGCGCAGTGAAAATACCCCCAGTCTTTTTTGGGGAAAAACAAACAGTTCGCTGCGATTCGGGGTATTTTATGATCGCGGGCGGGTGAACCCGCCCGGCTAAAATAGCGTACACGTCCTTGCTTGTCCCGGAAATTCACTGCAACTTCAGAGGGTTTTATCGCTACTTAGAACGCATGTCCGTTGCTGCAGGGCCATGAACAAGATTTCACGCATTTAGGTAAATTTGAGGGCTTTGTTTACCCGTTCTGTGTAATCATTGCTTCGTTTCGGGAAAACAGATCTGGTTTTGTGTTTTTCTGAGGCATATTAACCAGTTCCTCATGCCAAAACGAGACACCCGTGTTACATCATGTTCCGCACTCGGCACCCGATCCTACTACATCTTGCGTATGCATGCCGCCCATGCCCCACCATCATGAAGGGCGCCGGCGATGGACGACAGGGGAACTCACAGAAATTGTGGCCGCGCTCGCAACGCTGCGTACCGGCGATATCGCCCACACCATCGGTGTAAATCCGAAGGCGCTGCGCTCGGTGCTAAGGCGTAACGGCATCAGCCTTCGAGCGCTCCGGCAGCACGTAAAAGACGGCCAGCCCATCGAAGGGATGGGCTTAGTCATCCGCCGTTCCAAAGGCGGGTCGTCCGCAACTTATGGAGCGGCCGCTTTAGCGGATCTGGATGAGGGCGCTTGCCGCTGGCCGCAGGGTGACCCTGCTAAGCCCGGCTTCGCCTTTTGCGGCGCCCCGAAGTTGGGGCGAGCCTCCTATTGCCGCGATCACCTCTCCCAAGCGTTCGAGCGGGACGGTGGCCATGGCCTCTAAAGCAAAGCCCGCGAGAAAAAAACCAAGGCTTGTTCCCTTAGATGGGCCAACGGAGCATCGGCGTCAGCATACGCCCTTTACGCGTGACGTTCTAACCTCGCCCGGCGCACCCGTTGTTGCGCGGCATCGAACACGCACGATACTGACACCGCTCGCGGTGCGGCTCGCCATTATTGAGGAGGTGGCCGCGAGGCCAGAGGCATCCCGCGTCCGTTCGCTGCGGCGCCGGCTGACGGCGCTTGACCGCGCTCTATCTGATGGGGAGGCGGAGACACTCGACCGGATAACATCCTGTATCAACAGCCTGTCGAATATCGGTTGCTTGAATTATTTTAGGTCGGAGGTGCGTTCCAGCCCTTTTGGACGCCTGCCCTTCGGGGAGAACAAGCGAATTGAGATAGCAGCGATGACTTTCGTACTCAAGGGACTAAGCCCTACCCAAAAATCGGCGATCTTGGAACTGGCCGTTATCCTCGACCCAAGCCACAGCGGCGCGTTCAAACCCGGCGAAGAGTTCATTGCTTTGCTCTGCTCCGCAGCTACCGCGGCCGAGTCTCTTTATAAGGATTGGTTCCGGACGGAGAAGAGTGCAGGTTCAATAGTTTCACGGGCACTTCCGTGTGCTGCAAAGTAAAGCTTCCCACACTCTTTATCGCTGCAAGTTGCTTCGCGCCAGCCGACGGCCCGCAGCTTGAGCCGCGGACGCGGACTGCATTCTCTAGATTGGCTTGCGATCACTAGGTTTGGCGAAAAGTGCAACGCCGGGCCGCCCTTTTACCAGGGCGCCCGTCTTTCGCTTCAGCGGGGGAATGCGGCCTTAACGCCCCTTGCGCTGCCCGAGGCCCATCTTTTTGGCAAGAGTGGAGCGGGCTTCGGCATATTTTGGGGCAACCATGGGGTAATTCGGCTCCAACCCCCACTTTTCGCGATATTCCTCGGGAGACATATTGTAATGGGTGCGCAGATGCCGCTTCAGCGACTTAAACTTCTTGCCATCTTCAAGGCAGATGATGTAGTCCGGTGTCAGCGACTTCTTTACCGCCACTGCGGGCTTGAGCTCTTCCTTCGGAGCCTGGATCATATTAGAGGAAGCCCGAGAAAGCGCGGCGTGCACATCGCCAATCAAGCTTGGCAAGTCGCCCGCTACTACAGCATTATTGGTAACATAGGCGGAAACGATGTGGGTCGTGAACTCAACAAGCTCGTTATTTTCAAATTTGTCTTCTATCATTTGTGGGCTCCTAGAACGGCCTTGGGCTGAACTATCCAAAGTTTTGTAGGAATTGCCCTGGATCTCGGTTTTGTCAAGCCAGCGCGCTTCGCTCTTGCGCTTTCCAGCGAGATCCTTGACCTTATTTGCTTGTTTCACAATCGTTTGCCTTTCGAAGTACGGGTGAATATACTTCATATATCACAAAGGCACGGTATCTCAAGAATTCTGTTGGCGAATTGGCGTCTTACTTTAGTCCCAACGCGCAGGTGTCTCCCAAAAGACATGGTCTCTTTTGCTCAGCCGAGAATTCTGCTTTCTATATAAGAAGCTTCGGGTATAGCTCCTCAGACAAATCACGGCCGGCCATTAGGCAAACCAGCGGTGGCAAAAGCCGTTGCTACCGCTGGGGAAACAGCATTTTCGGGTGCAGATCAGTTGGCGCGCTATAGTTGCCGGCTGCTTTCAAGGCCGAACCGCACCGAGGAATAAAAGCGGCTGCCTTCTCATTATACTATCGAAGAAAATTGAGCTTCTTCTGCCGTGCGAGAAACCTCTTTGGGTCTTCATAAACCCACTAGCCGCGCACCGCATCTTGCAGCGTCACATCGCACAGATGGCGGATCGCCGCCAAGCAATTTGCCGGGGATGCTGTAACCCTGTAACCTTGGCCTTATTTGAAGCTGTATAAACCAAAGTCACGGGCCCGCAATGCGACTATCTTTCACATTCTTCGACTGTGCAGAAAGTGCCTTGCTTGTGGATTTCGGGGTCCGTTACAGCAAAAGCCTCAGCCCTGAGATCCTAACCATCAGCGAGGGCTTGGCAAAGAGGGAGCTTCCCGGCATGAAGGAAAGCATACCTGCACTCTCCTCGCTGACGGTGTTTTACGATCCTTTGCTGCTTTCGAGAGAGCGGCTGACGGCAGAAATAGAGGCTGTTTGTTCCGCGGAGCAGACGACTGCGCTGCGAAGCCGCACATGGGAGCTTCCGGTAATTTACGGGGGCGAAAGCGGTCCCGATCTCGAAGACGTTGCATCGCGCGCGGGCTTGACGGCAAGCGAAGCAGCAAGCCTTCATGCCGGGGAGCTTTACCAGGTTTATATGCTGGGCTTTCTGCCGGGTTTTGCCTATTTAGGCGATTTGCCGGAGCCTTTGCGATTGCCGCGCCGGTCTACGCCGCGAACGCGCGTTCCCGCGGGGTCGGTCGCAATCGCGGCTGAAATGACGGCCGTCTATCCTCTCGAAAGCCCTGGGGGCTGGCACTTGATCGGCTACACGCCCATCGTGCTCTGGGACATTGCTCGTCAAGACGAGCCGCTTCTCAAGCCCGGCGATGGGGTTCGCTTCGTGGAGGTGGACAGTCTCGAAGCGGAGGAATTGCGCAACCGCTCCGCCGCCGGCTGGCGGCCTGAACCGGCAGGGAGAGAATGACGCCGGCTCTGCGCATCCTCGAGCCAGGCGTGGCTACCCTGCAGGATTGCGGGCGCCACGGCTATCAGCGCTATGGCGTCCCTGTCTCGGGAGCTCTTGACCAGGCCGGCTTGGCCATCGCCAACATCCTCGCCGGGAATTCACCCTGCACCGCCGCAATCGAGATCGTGAGCGCGGGGTTCGCCATTGAGATAGAGGCGCGAAGCGTCACACTTGCCCTGGCAGGAGCGGCGGCGGAACTTACACTCCAGGACGAGAAAGCTCATTCGCGCATAGCGCCCTTTCAAAGCTTTACAGCCCGGCGGGGGAACACCGTGCGAATCCCGCCGCCAAAGGGCGGCGCGGTTAGTTATCTCGCGGTGGAAGGCGGATTTGATATCGCACCCGCGCTCGGCAGCCTTGCGACTTACCGGCGCGCGGCGCTTGGCGGCTACGAGGGGCGCACGCTTGGCTTGGGCGACTGTTTGCCGCTTCGGCTAGCATCGTCTGAGCGTGCGCCCGTCTGCATCGATGTGGACATAAGCGCGCCCGGCGTCTTGCGCGTGATGCGCGGGCCAAATGCTGAATATTTCTGCCCGCACGCTTTTGAGATGCTCTTCGCCTCCCTCTACACGGTCTCGCCCGCGTCAGACCGTATGGGCCTGCGCCTGCAAGGAGCCCGGCTCGATCGCGCCACCCAAGGCGAGTTGCCTTCGCAGGGAACCACTGCCGGCGGCCTGCAAGTTCCCGCCGATGGGCAACCAATTTTGCTCCTGGGCGACCGTCAAACCACCGGCGGCTACCCGCGCATCGCAACCGTGATCGGCGCCGATATCGCCGCCGCTGGCCGGCTGTGCAGCAGCATGAGCGTAAGTTTCAAGGAGGTGAGCCGCGAAGAGGCGGTCGGCCTTCTCCTGGCGCAACAGGCTTGGCTCGCGAGTTTACCTGCGGCCTTGAAGCCCGCGCATGCCAATACACTTTCTGCTGAGCATCTCTTGAGCAGCAACCTCATTGGCGGTGTCACTGCCGGGCTCCACGACGACTGAATTCGCGGCTGATCGCTGCGAGGGGCCTCTTTCTACGCTTTCAGACCGGCTGCAAGCCCCGCGCGAGCAAGCGGACTTTTGCCTGCTGATTGAGCAGGTCAAGGAGCACGAGCACCCGGCCGCGCTCTTCTATCCCCGCAATGCGTCCGATCAAGCCATCGAACGGCCCGCCCGTTACGGCAACCTCCTGGCCGGGTTCGAAGGTGCTCCCGGATGTGGCAATAACCCCGCTGCTCTCCCGGGCCTTCATGTTTTCGACAAAGCCTTCGGGAAGGCTGGCGGGGGCCTCCCCGTAGCGGACCAGGGAACGAACCCCATAGGTGCTCAGAATAAGTCGCGATTGGTGCAGGCCAGCCTGGTACTTTACGAAAACATATCCGGGAAACATGGGGCGAGGTGCATCGTATGCCCGCCGCGCATGCCGGATGTGCTTCGTTACCATTGGGCAATAGGCGGTGAAACCCTGGCGAGCAAGATTGGCGAGCGCAAAGCTTTCACGGTGCGGATGGGTAGCCGCGACGATCCAGCGGGCCGCTTCAGGTGCGTCCCTGTGTACTGATTGCAAGGGGCAGGCACTATCCAAGCAACGTTCCCTCAGGCTACGCCATATAACCTTCAGCCTATTTTTCCACGCTAGCGCTGCCTTAGCATCAGCTCTTTGTCAAGGCTCAGCGAACAGCATCACGCTTGGAACAGGGACAGCCAGCGGTAGCGCACCCCTGGTGAGGTTGCGGCGCGGGCCGCTGTGGCCGGATTAGGCGACGGCCGGCGCGGTAGCGGCGGCCAAAGGCTATGCGCTTAGCGCCGCCTCTATTTTTTCAAGGTCACAGACGATCAACTTGCAAACGTGGTTGAAATGTTCGCCGTACGTCCCGTGTTTCGCAATGGCGTCTTGAGCGATGGCTTTTCCCTCTGAACTGCCGGAATGGCCTTTCACCTTTGAGCGAATGCATTGCACTGTGCGGAGTTCCCTCCAGGGTGACAGGGCCGCCGATGGGGTTCGTCGCCGCCACAATCTTTTCGAGCAGGGCGATGCTTTTTTGGTCCGTGCTGTATGTCTCGCCTAGCTTGTCGAGCCTCGCGCGGAGGAATTTCACCTCAAGGCCTTCAACCACGAGCTTCGAGAGATCCATGATCGCCTCCGCCCATTCATCTTTGCTGGATGAAATTGGGGAATTCGCGCGATCCAAGAGATCTTCATCGCGCAGCGTCCACCATTCGACCCCGCTATCTTGCCAGCGCCGAAGGATGGAGAGCGTTTGGGCGCGGGGGTGCTGAAAGGTTACAAACTCTCCCTTAAAATCGTTGATGAAGGCTCTTTCAGAAATGTCCGCTTTCGGAGCCTCATTGAACGATTTCCAATGAAGCTGTTCGCTATAGGGCAGGTTTCGTAGATACCGAATGTAAGCGAACACCTGCCCGGCGCTGTTGACGTCATAGGCGTCCAGCGTCCACGATGTGCGGCACCAAACCTCCCGGTCTTTGACCGTATATTTCTCGCGGTCGGTCTTGTACTTCGATAGGACCTCCGGGCGAAAAAATGCAGGAGATACTTCGAAGGGCAGATCATTCTCTTCGGCATCAATATAGTTCGTTGTAGCGCCCGGCTCTGTAGAAATTTCGACTACCTAATTGTTTCGCCAATCGGGTGATGAAGGCGGCGTACTCACGTTTGGAGCTGCCGCCCCACCGGCCGGCAACATCATCACTGATGGTGCGGGCATCGCGTGGCCGGATAATTTGGACACCTCGCGTATAGGCCGCCCGGCCCGCGATCTTTTGTCGATACAAAAATTCGTCTGAAACCCGGACTATGTCCTCAGGACCCTGGCCCCATCCGCCGAACTGACCGTAGCGTAGCAGCGTAAGATCGAACATCCTCACAAGGACGTACCCTGCAATACCAAGGTACTCTTCGAGCTCTGGCCAGGTGAACGTAACAAGGCTCACAGCACCGCGCTTCTCTCCAAGCGTTATCGAAACTATGTCCGCGAGATCGCCATTGCGGTCGAAGTGGCAATAGGCGCTCTGTTCCGGTCGCCAGTGAATGCCTGAGAGATGCGTGTACTCTTGGTTGACCTCAAAATAATGTCGATTTGGGCCGGACCAGCCTTCGAACGACCTGCGGAAGATGAGATCGATACCGGCATCCAGGGCAAGTGATCCGCGATGATGCTTTCCGCGCTCAATCCACATGGTATCACGCCCGCCTCCCGAGACGTAGCTAGCTATGGACGTACACGGGTTGGCACTCCAGCTCAGCAACGCCTGCGGGTCTTCCAGCGCGAGAGCGTCACTTGGAACCGCGATAGTGTAGATAAAGGTATGGGGGCCCAAGGCGTAGATGATAGGCTCATCGCTCTTGGCATTCGTTTGCAGATAGTCGAGATGTCCTCCCGCGCGAATCCACTTGTCGAAAGCGTTAGGGCTGCTTGGTACTTGGTCGAGGGCCGCGATGGCTTCGACGATCTTCTTGTGGGCGTAAGTCGTCATCCTTCTCCCCTTTTGGATCATGGGGGTAAAAGGCTCTGATTCGGCCCTGCCGGTAAGAAGCCTCCCGGCGCTATATCAAATGCGCCCGTGCCGATATCCGTTGTTACCCCTGCCGTTACCCAAGGACTTTTCCGCTTCCTGCGATTTTGGCTTAAGTCATTGATTTATTGGCGCACCGGGAAAGATTTCGAACTCTCGACCCCCAGATTCGTAGTCTGGTGCTCTATCCAGCTGAGCTACCGGTGCTGAAATCGTCCGGCGAAACGCCGCATCCGAAGGCCGTATATCTAACGGCTAAAGCCGCCTTGTGCAAGCTTTCCGTCGAAAGCGTGCGCGCCTGACGTGCCGTTCGCCCCATTACGGGCGAAAGCCGGAAGCCTGATCACGAAAACGGCCCCGCCCGCCGTATCCTCAACCGTAATGTCGCCGCCATGAGCGCGCACGAGTTCCGCGCTGATGGCAAGGCCAAGCCCTGCTCCATTGGTATTCGCGCCTGCCTGGAAGGCTTTGAATAAGTTCGCCCGGACTAGCGGGGGAATTCCAGGCCCATTGTCGGTGACTCTGACGATGGCCGAGTCGCCCTCCCTCAACGCAATGATGTCGATGGCTGGCTCCGCTGGCTCAGGGTCTGCCCCGCGAAACGCCTCCAAGGAATTGCGGATGAGATTGGAGAGCACCCGGAAAATCTGGTCGCGATCGGCGAAGAGATCGAGCCCCGATGGAACCGAGACCGTGAATTTAACCCCGCCCAACTCGTCTGTGCCCAAGCTTTCACTGACTTCCGCAATGAGCTGGCGCAGCGCGAACGGAGCGCGCTTGGGCGTTGCTTCCTCGCTGCCGCCATAGTTCACGGTGTTGGTGCAAAGGGTAATGGCGCGGTCGAGCGCGCGGATCAGCCGCGGCACGAAGCGCTGCACGGTGGGATCGGCAACGCTTGCCAGCCGGTCGGACACAAGCTGGGCGCCTGCGAGCATATTGCGCAGGTCATGATTGATCTTGGAGACCGCGAGACCGACATTGGCGAGCCGCGCCTTCTCCCTAAGAAAGCCGGAGAGCTGCATTTGCAGTGTCGAAAGCTCCTTCTCCGCCACTCCGATTTCGTCGGTTCGCCCGGACGGCTCAATAATGCAGGCGGTATCTTCCGGATTTTCCCGGTAGAGAACCATGTTACGCGTGATGCGCATCATCGGCCGCACGAGGAGCCCTGCGAGGGCCAGGTAGACGAGCGCTCCGGTAATCATTGAGACCAGAAGCGTGACCCAGAAAATATTGTTGGCATAATGCCACAGCGCGGCGCGCAGGGGCGTTTCATCGATGACGACGTCAATCTCGTCGCCGCGCGGCATCATATCGGAAGAGCCGGCGACTCGGATCAACCGGCCGGGCGGGGCTACAAACGCCTCCATGCCGTCGATCATTTGTCTCAGGAAACTTTCAGAGCGCAAGTCGTAGAAGCCAGCGATTGCCATCTCGTCCGGCATTCCGAGCACAAGGCGCCTCAAATCGGCGCGCTTCACGGAGACGGCGTGCACGCCAGCCGTGGTCAGAAGCTCCTGGCGCAGGCGCTCCGGCAGCTGCGCCCCGCCTGAGGCTTCCAAGGCCAAGGACGCGATCTTGGCAGCGACGACCCTCTGCGTAAGCCAGTTCCGCCGGAAATCCGCGACCGAAGGCACGAAAATAAAAATTTCGGCCACCATGACGAAGGCGACGGTCAGGAACAGAAGCTTCGCCGGAAGGCCGATGGCGAATCCCGGCAGAGCACCCTTCAGGCGTTCCGGCCTGCCCGTAGATGCTGGGAACGGCTGGTCCATGCTCAACCGGCGATCACGCTGTTGTTACCTCTGCTACTTAGCCCCAATCAGCCGAATTTCGCAAGCAGGCCAATGATCCTCCGTAAAAGAGGGCTTTGCGCGCGCGGCGCAAAATAGTTTTCCGCAGCCATTTTGTTCATCTCGGCAAGCGTTGGCGACGGCGGAACGATATTGGCCATCGCGCTTAGCGGGATATTTTTTTGCATGGCAAGGCTCCACATCTGGATAAGCTCTCCGGCCTGCGCTCCAACAATGCCTGCCCCAAGGATTTTGCCTCGCCTTGACGCGACGACCTTCAGAAAGCCATTGGTTTGGCGCTCTGCATGCGCGCGCACGTTTTCGCTATAAGGCCAGCGCACGATTGTAAGGCGTCCGTAACGCTCCCGCGCCGCCTCCTCCGTCATGCCCACATGGGCTGCTTCGGGGTCCGTAAATGTCACCCACGGCATGGTTTCCGGGCGGGCGCGCACCGGGAGGCGGAAAAGCGCGTTCGTTACGGCGACGGACGCATGATGCTCCGCGGCGTGCGCGAACTCGGCCTCCCCCGTGACGTCACCGATCGCGTACACCTTCTTGTTCGTGGTGCGCAGGCCCTTCGTAACCCGGATGCCGCGCTCGCTGTAGGCGATGCCTCCCGCATCGAGATTGAGCCCATCCACGTTGGCGGCGCGTCCCATCGCCAGAAGGACATGCGTCCCCTCGACAGAATAGGACTTGCCCAGAACCGCGAAGATGGCCTGGAGGTTGGAGCCGAAAGGCTCGACCCGCTCCATGCGGGCATTTTCCACCACCCGGATGCCTTCATTTCGTAGGGCTTTCAAGACATGTGCCCTGAGCTCGGCGTCGTCCCGGGCGAGCGCCGGGCCGGCCTCGATCACTGTGACGTCGCTCCCGAGCCGATGATAGGCCTGGGCGAACTCGAGCCCCACGGAGCTGCCGCCCATGACGATGAGATGAGGGATGCGGTGAATATGCGAGAAAATGGTCTCGTTCGTGAAATAGGGGATCCGGTCGAGCCCGGGAATTGGAGGGATGAGCGGAGCCGAACCGGTGGCGACAATGAATCGCCGTGCCCGGATGACATGGCTGCCGGCTTCCACGGTGTCAGGATCGCTAAAGCTTGCGCTGGCCTTGATGACGTCAACACCAAGCCCGGCCAGGCGCTCGGCGGATACATTCGCCGCCAACGCCTGTCCTGCGCTCAAAACGTGTTCTGAGATCGCCCTGTGGTTTATGCTGAGGTCGCCGGCCTTGATACCGAACATCCAGGCGTTCCTGATATCGTGAACGCGCTTGGCGGAGGCGAGCAGCGCCTTCGACGGAACGGAACCCGTATGCAAGTTCTGGCCACCCATGCGCCCTCGCTCAGCGAGGACAACGGACAAGCCGAAGGAGGCCGCTTTTGAGGCGGCGGCAAACCCGCCCGGTCCCCCACCGATCACACAGAGATCGGGCGTCAAAAGCTGAGACATAGCTGCTCCGTTTCGGCTCGCGAATAAATGCGCTTCTGTTTGGACTGGAGGCGGAGAATTTGCAAGAAGCCACACGCGTGAGAAAATCCGGCCAGAAGCCGGGCTGCTTTCGCAATTGGCGATTTCACTGCCCCGTCCACATGCCACGAGCGAGTTCGCGGTAGTCAGGCAGCTTTCTTTAGGCGGGGGCGGACGCGGAAGGTGCGCTGCTCGACATATTCGAGCACATGGCCTGCAATATCGATGTTCGTGGAATTCTCGATACCCTCAAGTCCGGGCGACGAGTTGACCTCGAGCAGGAGCGGCCCCTTCTCCGACCTTAGAATATCCACGCCCGCGAACTTCAAACCGAGCTTGCTCGCAGCCCGGATCGCCAGCTTGCGCTCCTCCGGCGTGATCCTGGCTTCGAAGGCGATGCCGCCCTTGTGCAGATTGGCGCGGAAGTCGCCGTTGTTGGATCGCCGCACCATTGCCGCGATTACCTTGCCGTCCAGGACGATGCAGCGCAAATCTTGACCCGCAGCCTCGGAGATGAACTGCTGAACGAGGAAGCTTGCATCGGCATTCCGCAAAGCTTCGATAAGGGATGCCGCCGATTTCCGGTTCTCGGCTAGAACCACGCCTTTTCCCTGCGTGCTTTGCAGAAACTTGATTACAAGCGGCGGCCCGCCCACCATTTTGATGAGGTCTTCGGTATCGTTATGCGAGCTCGCGAAAGCGGTATCGGGCATCGGCAGCTTATGCATCGCCATGAGCTGGTGGGCGAAGAGCTTGTCGCGGCTTTGCAAAATGGCCAGTGCCGAATTCAACACTTGTGCGCCAGTCATCTCAAACTGGCGCACGACGGCAGTGCCATAGGCGGTTATGGAGGCACCGATGCGCGGGATGACGAAGTCATAGCTGGGAAGCGCCTTGCCCTCGTAATGCACCGCGCTCGCAATCGACTTTATGTTCATGTAGCAGCGCAGCGTATCGATAGGCTCTATGACATGATCGCGTTTCTCGGCGGCCTCGATCAACCGGCGATTTGAGAAGTTGCCGGGTTCCATGGTTAGAAGCGCGATTCTAAGCGACCGCCTTGGCGGATCGGTGAGCGCGAGGTTAGCGTAAACGTCGAAGCTGAGCTTACCCTGCAAATATTCGGACCAGGGGTGGATGTTGACAGACTGCGCATCGAGCGCACTGCGGCCGAGCAGCATCCGGTGCGCCATCGTGTGCCGGTTCGAAAGCGAGACCTCGATCGGCCACTCCCGGCCGCCGATCCGGATCGGTGTGTTGATGATGTAACGTTGCTCGGCCTGCCCGTTGGAGCTGCGCACATGCCGGCGGTCCACGACTTTGGCTGTGCACCATACTTCGACGTCCGAATCATAATCGACCGGATGCACCCCGAAGCGCACCCGCGGCGCATCGGCGGGGCCGAACGTCTCAATGGAGAATGCGTGCAAGGCCGAGGTTTTGGCACCTGTATCAATTTTGGCTTTCAATGCCGGCAAGCCAAGTTGCGGAAGCGCAACCCACTCGCGCCAGCCCAAAACTAATGGCTCCATCAAAACCTTCCCCAGCCCCAAAAGGTGACAATTAACCAAATTATTATCGGAGGACTCTTTTACCCTTAACGCGACTGGAAGCTTGGCCTTCCACGCGGAGCCATTAACCCGGCACGCGCGGCACTTGTTCCGCTAAGTCCTTCACAACTAGCACGGTTTATATGCGATTTTATGACAGGCCAGCTAGGCAGGCACCCGCTCTGTCATGCCACCCAGGATATCCACAACCCTGGCAATTGTTGGCCTTCCGGCGGGCGCCAGCTTTAATTCTGTGACGCTTGAAAGCCACTCCCCGGCCTCCGAAATTCCGTCACACGCTGAAGCTAAATGCGGATTTTGACATAACAAATTACACGATTCATGCTGCCCTGCGCGATACCGGCCATAATAATAGGCCAATGGAGAGGCCCATGGAGACTACGCATCACATCCTTGTTGTCGACGATCACAAAGAAATCCGGGATCTGCTCGCGAAATTTCTCGTGAAGCACGGGTTGCGGGTGACAACGGCGGCGGACGCAGCCGATGCTCGCAGGCACCTGAAAGCGGGCGCTTTCGATCTGATCGTCCTCGATATCATGATGCCAGGAGAAGATGGGCTGTCGCTCTGCAAATATCTGAGCGAAACTTCCTCCCCACCGGTGATCCTTCTCACCGCAGTTGCGGAGGATATGGACCGCATCATCGGCCTTGAGGTCGGCGCGGACGACTACGTCACGAAGCCGTTCAACCCGCGTGAGCTGTTGGCACGCATACGGGCCGTGCTACGCCGCGCGCACAGCATGCCGCCAAGCCGCGACGCGCCTGCCGGTGAAAGGCTCAAATTCGGCCGCTTCATTTTCGACTCGGACCGGCGCGAGCTATTAGACGGCCGCGAAGTTGTAACGCCTTTGTCCTACGGCGAATACCTGCTCCTTTCCGCCTTCCTGCATAGGCCGAACGTCGTACTGACCCGCGATCAGCTGCTTGACATCACGCGCGGGCGCGCTGCGAACCTGTTCGACCGCAGCATCGATAATCAGGTCAGCCGCCTCCGCCGAAAGATTGAGGATGACCCGAAGGATCCGAAGATTATCCAGACGATCTGGGGAGGGGGTTACAAGTTCGTGGGTACGGTGGAGCAGATCTGATGCGTATCTTTCCCCGCAGCCTCAAAGGCCAGCTCATACTGCTGACGCTTGTAGCGCTGCTTTTTTCGCAGATTGTAAGTTTCCTTTTCATCCTGGACGATCATAAATCGAGGATGAAACATGTATGGCTTCATAACATCCTCGAGCGTATCTCAACTGTGAAGGATGTCATCGAAGCAACTCCCAATGATATTCATGCCAAGATCATCAAGTCGGCCAATATCTGGGCGCTCAAATACACAATCGATCCGCAACCTGCGGTGATCGCAGCTGAGGAAACGCTTAGCGCAAACCTGCAGGATCAAATCGAAAAGGCGTTTGGGGAGAACGCGAGCAAGGTTAAGCTGAGCCTCGATGCGTCGCTCAGTGAGGAATCGCTAATTGAACAGCTGTTCGGCGATTTTTGGCGCGACATGAGGCAAAGCCTATTTCCCGCAAAACCGGTCATTGCCCAGCCGGTACGGCCCGCATACGCTCATATTTCCATTCCGCTGCAAAGCGGAGAGTGGCTGAATGTCGCGGTAACGCAGCGAGGATTCGCACCTCCGGCCTCCCCTCTCCTCGTGCAATTCGCCACGATGGCGGTGATTTCGGCTCTTGGCATTATTCTGGTGCTCGGGCGCCTTACCCGTCCTTTGAGGGAGCTCGCCGACGCCGCCACCGCTCTGGGCCACGGCGAAACGAGTGCCAAACTGGACGAAAAGGGCCCGACCGAGATTGTGGATACCGTTCGGGCGTTCAATGAAATGCAAGACCGGCTCACCACCTTTGTCCACGACCGCGTGAAAATGCTAGCGGCGCTTGGACACGACTTGAGGACCCCGATCACCACCCTCAGGCTTCGGGCCGAATTTATCGAGGACGAGGAAATCAGGGAACCGATCCTGCAAACCCTCGATGAGATGTTTGAGATGGCGGAGGCTTCGCTTTCCTTTGCGCGCGAAGAGGCGGCTCAAGAGCAAACGCGGCTCGTCGACATCGGGGCGCTCGCTTCGAGCGTTTGCGCCGATCTTGCCGACGCCGGCCGCGACGTGACGTGTGCCGAAGACAGCAGCTTCGCCATGCGATGCCGGCCGGTGGCCATGAAGCGTGCGCTGCGCAATATTGTCGAGAATGCTGTCTCCTATGGTCAGCGCGCGCGCGTCTCGGCCGGCTGGAAGAATGGTGAAGCCCGGATCGTTATCGACGACGATGGGCCAGGCATTGCAGCGAGCGATATGGACAAAGTGTTCAAGCCATTCGTGCGGCTTGAGCAGTCGCGAAACAAAGAGACGGGAGGCGTTGGGCTCGGCCTTGCCATCGCGCGCTCCATCGTTCGCGGCCACGGCGGCGACATTGTCTTGCAAAACCGTCCCGAAGGAGGGCTGCGCGCTACCGTGTCTTTTGGTGCGGCCGTTGCGGCTGAAACCCCACACGTTCCTGAGTCCGCGACGAGGGCATTAAAACGGCAGCAGAGAAGCGCGGCTTAGAGCGTTATCGCTCCGTCATCCCGGAAAACGCTTCAGCGTTTGTCCGGATCGTTTCGAGCGCCGGCGTGCTTTAGGATCCCGGATAGCAGCAAGCGACTTCCGGGACGGCGATTGGCGCGCGTACCGCTCTCGGATGAGGCCAGATCCGCGGTAGAGGCCAGCGACCACGGACCCGCTAAACCGCCTTCGCCTTCTCGCGAAGGATGTATTTCTGCACTTTGCCTGTGGATGTCTTTGGCAAGTCTCCGAACACAACGAAGCGCGGCGCCTTGTAATGGGCGACGTGCTCCCGGCAGTAGGCGACGATCTCCGCTGCCGTGAGGTCATGACCGGGCTTCAGCTCGATGAATGCGCAAGGCGTCTCGCCCCATTTTATGTCGGGCTTGGCGACGACGGATGCGGCTTGCACGGCCGGATGTTTGTAAAGCACGTCCTCCAACTCGATGGAGGAGATGTTCTCGCCCCCAGAAATGATAATGTCCTTCGAGCGGTCCTTAAGCTGGATGTAGCCATCTGGATACATCACGCCGAGGTCGCCCGAGTGGAACCAGCCGCCGGCAAACGCTTCCTCCGTGGCGGCCTCGTTCTTCAAATAGCCCTTCATGACGACATTGCCGCGGAACATAACCTCGCCCATCGTTTCGCCGTCTGCGGGAACCGGCGTCATAGAGACCGGGTCCATCACAGAGAGGCCCTGCAGCGGGACGTAAGGGACGCCTTGGCGGGCCTTTTTCTGCGCTTGGGCTCCGCCATCGAGCGCGTTCCATTCTTCCTTCCACTCGTTCACGACGGCAGGGCCATAGACTTCGGTGAGGCCGTAAACATGCGTGACATTGAAGCCCGCCTCGCGCATTTCGGCAAGGACGGCCTCGGGCGGCGGAGCCGCTGCGGTGAGGAATTCCACGCGGTAGCCGAGCTTCCTCTTCATGTCCGCCGGCGCGTTGAGCAGCGTCGACATCACGATCGGCGCCCCGCAAAGATGCGTGATCTTATGCTCGGCTAGCGCGGCCCACACGGCGTCCGGCCGCACATAGCGAAGGCAAACTTGCGTGCCCGCGACAACAGGGATCGTCCAGGGAAAGCACCAGCCGTCGCAGTGAAACATCGGCAGCGTCCACAGATAGCGCGGATGCTTTGCGATGTTGCCTGCGAGCGTGTTGCCAAGCGACAAGAGATAGGCGCCGCGATGATGGTAGACCACGCCTTTCGGATTGCCGGTGGTGCCGGACGTATAGTTGAGCGTAATTGCGTCCCACTCGTCGTCCGGCATCTTCCAGGCAAACTCGGGATCACCGGTCTGCAGGAAATCCTCATATTCGGTGTCTGAGAGGCGGGAGCCGAGGCCGGGGAAGACGGGGTCGGCATAGTCTATGATAACCGGACGCCGGCTTGTGAGCTTCAACGCCTCGCCGATCAGCGAAGAAAATTCCGTATCGGTGATGAGCACCTTCGTCTCGGCATGGTCGATCATAAACGCGATGTTCGCCGCGTCGAGCCGCGTGTTCATCGAATGCAGCACCGCTCCGGTCATGGGCACGCCGAACTTCGCGTCGAGCATGGGAGGTACGTTGGGAAGCATGGCGGAGACGGTATCGTTCTTGCCGATCCCGAGTTTCACAAGCGCCGACCCGAGGCGCCGGGCACGCGCGTAAAATTCTGCATAGCTAAAGGTTTGAGATCCATGCACAATCGCTGGAAAATCCGGAAAAATCTGCGCCGCGCGCGCCAGGAAGCTCAGCGGCGTCAAGGGCTGGTAATTGGCCGCGTTCTTGTCGAGGTTTTGTGTGTAGGCGTCCGTCATAACCACCTCCGGCCTGGGTCATTAAGAAAATGGAAATATTCTGTTCAAAAAGACTATAGGACGGGTTCGCTGCCTTTTGAAAGTAGCTTCGTGAGCGCAGCGGGAAGCCGCAGAAGGCGACCGGATGCCGCGATCAAGACGCACTGCGCCTGAAGCCGGAAAATGGCCTGCCCTTCCCGTGTAATCCATTGATTCAGCACGATACTGGCCTTTGTAACCTCACCGGCACTTGTATGCACTTCAAGGATTTCGTCGATGCGCGCGGGCTTCAAGAACTCCGCAGTGATCCGCCTAACCGCAAAAGCGCAGGGCTCGCCAGCGAACGCGCCCCCGGCGAGCTCGCTGTGCTTGATGCCGAGGAGGCGCAGAAAGTCGGAGCGTCCCCGCTCGCACCAGCGCAGATAAGATGTGTGATAGACGAGGCCGGAAAAATCTGTGTCCTCGAAATAGACCCGCACGGCTAATGTGTGGCCGGCCTCCGACAGCCGGCCGGAAAGTTCCGTCCAAGGCGCTTCTTTCACTTCTTCGCTCACTTTGCTCCCCGTTCCAAAATGGTTTCATAGCGCCCCGCGATCAGCTGTAAAGTGGCTTCGCGCGCGTCACAATCGCTTCACGCGTCGAGGATAGAACCCACGGCAGCACCCACCATGCTACTTCCGCGAAGGCCAGGCGCCCTACTGTTCTTTTTACTCAGAACAGCGAAAATCTTTGTCTAAATTTGAACAAGATAATATGCTTAATTAATTCCCTCTATGGCTCTAGCCCAGCGAGGCCAATCTGCGGGCTAGCACGTTAATGGCGATGTCTGCTTCCCGCACTCATTGCCCGCATCATTGCATCACCGGGAGGCGGGAATCTGACTTTCTTTCCGGGTGCGCCGCCGAGGCCTGTAGCTGCCTCGTTAACTTTTAGTTGCACAACCTGTGGTTGCCATTTATCAATCTGGCAACCTTAGGCGTCGCCACTGACCCAGCGCCAGGGGAGAACTCCAGATGAGCCCGGACAAGCTTGCAGCATTAAGGACCTTTTTTTCCAAAATTGAGACGCGCCTGCCCGATGCGGCCGCTCTCACATACCGCCGGCTACTCGAAGCCGAGCCTGAAGCAGCCTCGCTTTGTAAAGGAGACATCCGGGAACAGCAATTGCACTTCATGCATAAGCTTTGGGATATTATAAAGCTCACGCGATCAAGCCATCTTTGGCCCGCCGGTGCGCCCACCGGACAAATATCGATCCCAGAGGTCGTCGCATTTGGCAGAAATCACGCGAAAGCCGGCGTAACCCTCAAGCATTTCGCTGTCATGAAACAGGCGATGGCGGGGGCTTGTGAAGCGATCGCCCCCGAGGAGTTTACTCCGCCGGTCGCGGAGGCACTTGCCTTCATCCTCGATGTGCTTGCGCAATCTCTGTCCAAACCTGGCGATAGCGCAGACAACGTACTTTCAAAACTGCCCTGCCAGAACGCGGCGGCCGTATTGCACGACCCTTCCGCTTATTTCGACGAGGAGCTGCCAGCCGTAAGCGCTGCCTAGCCCCTTCAAGCATCGCTGATAAATCGATTGAACAACCTCTGAACGTCTTAACTGGAGTGAGTTGCATGAGCGAGTTTTACCCCGCAAATCACCGCGACGGCATCATGCTGGAGTATGCTTCAAGCAGCCCGATGCAGACCCCGCGGCCGATCACGCAAGGCGTGTTAATGCCGTTCGAGCCGCACAGCCAAGAAGCGGGTGCCCTAAGAGGGGCGATGAGCTTTTTGTTTATGCTGATTACTGTGTACGGCGAATTGCTTGAGCAAGATGCTCTCGCCGCCGGCGATCCTTCGGGTAACGGCGAAAGCGGCCATCGTTAGGAGGCCAGAGCCAACCCATATTTGCCGATCGGATCGGAGACCTGACGCATCGGGTTTCCGATGCGGACGTGCCTAATAACCGAACACATTATATTTTATTGCTCTTTTTCATTCTGCCGATATGAACGGCAGTGCATAATGGCTCTTCCGGCAACCCCATCGATGATCTCAGCGCCATGCGTTTTTTGAAACTCCCAAAGGAAAGCCTGCGCACCCGGGGTTTCCCGCTTCGCTCAGGACGCGTGCTTTCCCTTACGCTTCTCGCACTCGCAACCCTCGCCAGCGCCGCAGAACCCGCCTCGGCCAAAATCTTGAGGCATCGCCATTTGCGCATTGAGCGCGAAAGCGATGCCAAGCTCGATTTCAAGAGGCCCGTCGGCCCGCTATACGCCGTGGTATCGCTCGCCGACCAGCACGTCACGTTCTACGACGCCAACGGTCTGTGGGCACGCGGGCTGGTATCGACCGGCGTTCCCGGCCACCCGACCCCAACCGGCATTTTCACTATCCTTGAAAAGGAGCGGTGGCACAGGTCGAACATTTACAGCGGAGCGCCAATGCCCTTTATGCAGCGCCTGGCCTGGACCGGCGTTGCGATGCATGAAGGCGCCGTCTTTCCCGGCCACACCGCGTCCCACGGATGCATCCGCCTGCAAGCCGCATTTGCCCGCCAGCTGTTCGCCGTCACCAACACCGGCCAGCGGGTCATAATTGCACCGCAGGATATCACGCCAACTCCTATTGTGAATGCGCATCTTCCCGTTCCCGAACTGCAGATGCTGCCCCTCGAAGCGGCCGTAAACAAAACTGCAAGCAATAAGAACGGAGCTGTCGAGCCGGTAGCGTTAGACCCGCTAGCTGCGTCCTCCGCGCAGGCGAAGGCCGTCAATCCGCTCGAATTTGCAAAGGTCATGAAGACGGCTGCCGCCGCCAAAGCCGCTGCCGCCATTGTTACGAAGAAGACCGCGCTCGCACTCCTTGAGCCCAAATCGGCCGAAGCCAGGCTCGCGGCCAGGGAACTCGACGGCGCTGAATCCGCTCTGAACGAGGCGCAGGAAGAGCTAAAAGGCGCAGCCCGTGTAGCGGCCGATGCCCAAGGCGAAGACGCAACCAAGAAAGCGGCGGAGAACAAAACTGCGGCTGAAGCGAAGGTCACTGCGGCCGAACTCAAAGTCCGCGAAGCGCGAGACGCCAAGGCGGCCAAGGACCAGGAGATTCTAGCCGCGCAAACTTCCATCCGCGATGCCGATGCCGCGGCTGTGGAAGCGGCTGCCGCCGCCAAACAGGCAGTGAGACGCCAAGAACCGCTCTCCATGTTCATCAGCCGCAAAACGGGCCGGCTTTATGTGCGCCAGGCGACCGAGCATCTGTTCGATATCCCTGTCACCATCCGCGATCCTCAGCGGCCATTGGGCACCCATCTCTTCATTGCGACGCAGGCCGGAGACGATGGCGCCTCGCTGCGCTGGGTAAGCCTGACGCCGCCGGCAGCCGCCGAGGTGATAATCCGGCCGCATTCGAGCCGCAGGGGCCAGCATATATTCCGTGAAGAGGACGAGGCCGGGCCGGCTCAGTCCTACCCCGAGACCGCCGCTGGCGCGCTCGATCGCATCGAGATCCCGGAAGAAGCGAGCAAACGCATTTCGGAGCTTCTGTGGACCGGGGCGACGCTCATAATTTCCGACGTCGGCATGAGCGGCGAGGGCCGCTATCCGATGGATTTCATAATCTTGGAGCAGACCCGCATCCGCGTATACGATTGAGTGTGTCCAGATTTCACGAAGGCGGCAGAAGACTCCCTCATCCTGTCCCCCAAGTGGATAAGGAACGCCAGAATATGCCGCAGCTGAATTCCGGGCGTCCTCTCTCCCCTTGGGGAGAGAGACAGAGTGAGGGGGGACTCCGGCGAGCGTTAAGCCTCTTTTCCACTTAAGCGCGCAGCGGCTCTTTCGTGGCCGATGAGTGGCAGCAGGTCTTTGAGCTCCGGGCCGCGTTCAAGCCCCGTCAGCGCGAGCCGGAGCGGATGGTATAGAGCGCGCCCCTTCGCGCCTGTCGCTTGCTTCACGGCTTCGGTCCACTTTGTCCAGGTGCCTGCATCCCATGGCTCGGGCGGCAACAGCGTCAGCGCCTTGTCCGTGAAGGCGGCATCCTCGATCATGGGCTTTATCTCTCCGTCTACGACAGCCCGCCACCGATCCACATCGGCGAAAACGCTTAAGTTAGCGCGTACGGCAAGCCAGAATGCCTCGCCGCCGCCGATGCCTCTTGCGCTGAGGCGATCCGCGACCGCAGCATAGGGTATGCCGTGGAGCAGCTTCGCGTTCAGGCCTTTTAGCTCTTCCGGATCGAAGCGAGCCGGAGCGCGCGATACCTTCGAGAAATCGAAGAGTTTGGCGAGCGCACCCAGGCTATCCTGCGGCTGCAGCGCCTCCGATGTGCCGATCAGGGACGCGTGCGTCATCACTGCCAAGGGTTCGAGGCCCGCCTCTCGCAACCCCTTGATCGACAGCGAGCCCAGCCGCTTCGACAGCGCCTCGCCCTTTGCGCCGGTCAGGAGGTTGTGGTGCGCGAAAGCCGGCACTGAAGCGCCGAGCGCCTCGAAAATCTGGATTTGCACGGCGGTGTTCGTCACATGGTCCTCGCCGCGAATGATGTGTGTAATGCCAACTTCTGCGTCGTCGGCCACACTCGTAAAGGTGTAAAGCGGCGTTCCGTCCTCGCGGACAAGGATGGGATCGGAGATGGAAGCCGCGTCGATTTCCTGCTGCCCGCGGATGAGATCGTCCCAAGCCGTGCGCCGCTGTTCAAGCAAAAACCGCCAGTGGGGCTTGCGCCCCGAAGCCTCGAACTCGCTCTTCTGCTCTTGTGTCAGTTTGAGCGCAGCGCGATCGTAAACCGGCGGCTTGCCCTGCGCCATCTGCCGCTTGCGCCGCCGCTCCAACTCCTCCGGTGTTTCATAGCACGCGTATAGGCGGCCGGTGCGCTTCAGCTTTTCCGCCGTGCCGTCATAGAAAGTGAAGCGCTCCGATTGCCGGAACTCCTCATCCCAGGTAAGCCCGAGCCAATTGAGATCTTCACGAATGCCGGCGACGAACTCCTCCTTCGAGCGTTCCAGATCTGTATCGTCGAAGCGCAGCAGAAACGTGCCGCCCTCGCGGCGCGCAAACAGCCAGTTGAACACGGCCGGGCGGATATTGCCGATGTGGAGCAGGCCAGTGGGGCTCGGCGCGAAGCGGACTTTTACGGGTGTGGTCATGGATGCTCGTCTTCGGGATAGGCATTTGGCCTAACTCTGTAGCGATTTGCCTGGGGCTGGTCAAAGCTGCTAGGCAGGAGTTCTGGCTGAGGCTTTGTAAAATGCGCGGCTTGGTCATGGCTGCGAAGCTTGCCTGAAGTCAGATTCCGAGCTCACTGTGCGAACCGAGACGCACGAGCTGTAACACATTGTCATCCGGCTTCCGGTAGATTAACACGAGATCGGGCTTGATGTGACAGTCCCGATGATCTTTCCAGTCTCCAGTCAGCGCGTGGTCGCGACGCCGGGGTTCTAGCGGCTGATCGCTGGACAGGGCCGCCAATAGAGGCTTCAAGTCCGCATCAAGCGTTGCACGATGTTGTCCTTTGGCCTCACGTTTATAGTCCCGCTTGAATTGGCTGGTTGGCTCAATCCTCCGCATGCAAGCTTGCCATCAGCGCCTCGACACTATCAAAACTTTCGAGGTTACCGGCGCGGGCCTCCCGCATTGCGGCGATCGTTTCTTCGTTCGGGACCAAAGGCTCGAACGGTAGCGCCTTTTCCCGGGCGATACGGGTAAGCATGATGCGAAAGGCATCGGATACGGTAAGCCCCATGGCCGCCAGCACGGCAGACGCCTCTTCCTTGATGCGCGGATCGATACGGGCGCGAACGACAGCATTTTCGGACATGGCGTCACTCCTCGTCAATTGGGCCACATTGTAGCTCACCTGCGGCGGCGCATCAAGCGGCGAGCCTGTTATCGAGCTCGCCCTAAGCCGGCAGACTTTGCGGACATTGGCCGATATGGAGCCATCCCGTGGGGCTTGGTACGAAGCGTAGTTTGACGGGTTTGGTCAATTCCTTGTCGCGTCTATCGCGTTCGGCGAAAATTTTACCGAGGCAGAGATGAAAGCCTACGAAGCGTGTACTGCCCTTGTCATTATTCAGGGTCGTATGGCGAACGATCCTATGTGGGCGAAAGAAAATGGAAAAGAGAAGGAAGTTCCTAAATTAGCGGCTTTATGTAGTATATCTAAAGGCTGGGTAGTGTCTCAGTTTGAAGCGCCTTGAAGCCCGAGATTATCGCCAAACTTGCAGAACATTGGAAAGCAGGCCGGCCCGCAGATAACTTCTGCCTAAGTGATTTAAAATTCGAGTTTGCTTCAAACTGAGACACTACCAAAGGCTGCAAAATCGCTCGGATTGCGGTTGAGCGGGAAGTATGGAGAAATTACTTCCGGAAGGACTACACTGCGGCGGCTAAGTCAGTTAGATTTGCAACCGCGTTCCCTAATCGCTTATAATGATTTCACTCTGTCCTGCTGACAAAAGCCTCGCTTCCCATTAGTCGCAGCAGCCAGCGGTTTAGCCCACTTCCGCTCAACCCGAGCAAGAGAAACTGCCAGCGATGACCTGCAGGTCCGCCAACGGGCTTATTCCACCGTCTCGCGGAAGCGGTTGACAATAGGATAGCGGCGGTCGCGGCCGAAATTGCGCTCAGTGATCTTGACGCCGGGGGCCGACTGCCGGCGTTTGTATTCGGACAAATAAAGCAGGCGTTCGACTTTCTTCACCGTGTCCGGCGAATGGCCGCGGCGCACAATTTCCGAAAGCGATTCCTCCCGGTCGACCAGTGCCTCCAGAATATCGTCGAGCGCGTCGTAAGGCGGCAGCGAATCCTGGTCGGTCTGGTTCTCGCGCAGCTCGGCAGTCGGCGCCTTGGTGAGGATATTCTCCGGGATCACCACGCCTTCGGGACCAAGGCACCCTTTGGGACGGGCGGTGTTGCGGAACCTGGAGAGCGCATAGACTTGCGTCTTGTAAAGGTCCTTGATTGGATTGAACCCTCCGTTCATATCGCCGTAAAGCGTGGCGTACCCTGCCGAAACCTCGGACTTGTTGCCCGTGGTGACGACCATCCCGCCGAATTTGTTCGAGACAGCCATCAGCGTGGTACCGCGGATGCGCGATTGCAGGTTCTCTTCCGCGAGGCCGGACTCCAGCCCTTTGAACAAAGGCTGCAACATAGCGTCGAAGCCTTCGACGGCGGGGTGAATCGGAACGATGTCATAGCGCGAGCGCAGGGCTTGCGCGCACGCAGCCGCGTCTGAAAGCGAGGCGTTGGAGGTGAAGCGATAGGGCATCATGAGGCAATGAACGCGCGCGGGTCCCAGCGCGTCCACGGCCATCGCCGCGCAAAGTGCGGAATCGACGCCGCCTGAAAGGCCAAGCACCACGCCCGGAAACCGGTTTTTCTCGACATAGTCGCGCAGCCCCGTCACGCAAGCGAGATACGCCGCTTCATGGCCCTCCTCGACGGAGGCGAGCGGCCCGCTCACGCAAGCCCAGCCTTCCGGCTCGCGCCGCCATTCCGTCATCGCGATAGAGGTTTCCCACGCCGTCAGTTGCGCGGCGAGTTTGCCGCCTTGGTTGAGGGCGAAGGACGCGCCGTCAAAAACGAGTTCATCCTGCCCGCCTACCTGATTGACGTAAAGCAGCGGCAGCCCTGTTTCCACCACGCGCGCGACAGCCACGTTCTCGCGCTGTGCCCGCTTTTTGAGCGTGAATGGCGAGCCGTTGGGCACAATAAAGAGTTCAGCGCCGTTTTCCGCGAGGCACTCGGTCACCGCCTCGGTCCAGATATCCTCGCAAATCGGTATGCCTAGCCGGACGCCCTTGAAGTTCACCGGGCCTGGCATCGCGCCGGCGGCGAAATTCCGCTTCTCGTCGAAAACGCTGTAGTTCGGCAAATCGACCTTGTACCGAAGCGCCTCGACTTTGCCGCCCGCCAAGAGCGCGACGGCGTTATAGACCTTGCCGTTCTCGCCCCAGGGCGTTCCTACGATCAGGGCCGGGCCGCCATCTTCCGTAATCTTTGCCAGGCTCCGTACCGTTTCCATGCAGGCAGCCACGAACGCGGGCCTGAGCACCAGATCCTCAGGCGGGTATCCCGCGACGAACAGCTCAGAAAAAACAACAAGATCGGCGCTTTGGCTGTGCGCTGCCTCCCGCGCAGTGCGCGCCAGCTCCGCGTTGGCGCTCAAGTCTCCGACCACCGGGTTCAGTTGAGCGCAAGCGATGTGTAAGGTCGAAGTCATGCGCGGCCTGACTTGGGATTTCGTTTTGCCGGTGTTTTCATGCAGGAACATTAAGCGCGGCAAGGGCGCGGTGCAAGGCGATGGCGCACAATGGCCGCGGGATAAGGAGGGTTAAAGCCTCCCTTAAATTGGCGCGTTAATTGCTTTCGACTTTAGCAGAGCTTGCGATGTTGTCTTAGTTGCGCAAAGCTGTGACTGTGCGGGCAATAGGCAACTACCGCGAGTCTGGCGACGCGGCGGCCCATCACACAGCGCCAAAAAGGGAGAGCATATCCGGCGATGAAAGCATTTTTTATCGCGTTCACGGTTGCGTTGTTGTTGGCTGGAGCAAAGCCGGCGTCTGCGGGAGCGCTGTTGGAGGTCGATGGACATCTTCTAAAGTGGGTTTCGAACGGGACCGGCGCCGCCACCATTGTCACCTATGCGATTCTGAAAGGCCCCTACGTTCTTCCCGGCGGCAGGCGAATCTTGAGCCCCGACAATTGCTCCGCGATGCACGCCTTCAACGACATTGTCGCCTCATCCAGTACATCGCCCGAGGAAGCGGAAAGCGCGTTGCACGCGGCCTTCACAACATGGGAATCGGCAGCCGGCATCACCTTCGCCGAGGTGAGCGATCCCCGGCAAGCGAACATCGTCGTCGGCGCGCAGGATTTCCCGGTAGGCAGGGCCTTCACCAATCTGAGCTACTTAAGCAGCCACGGCTTCTCCCCGGTTGAGAAGGCCTTGGGCGGCCCCGGGCCGTCGACGGAGGCCGGAGAGACGGAATCCAGCGGCACGGTGCGCGGGATCGAACAATCCTATGTTTGCTTGAACCCCCGCATGCGCTGGAAGACCGGCTTCGATGGCGACCTCAGCGTCTACGATCTGCGTTACACCTTTACGCATGAGATCGGCCACGCTATCGGCCTCGATCATCCCGGCAGCTCCGGCGCCATTATGGCCTACCGCTACGACGAGCGGGTCCGCGAGTTGCAGCCCTCGGACATTGCCGCGGTGCAGAGGCTTTACGGGCCGCCGAAGCAAACGAGGTAAGCGCTGGCTCTGTCCTGCCGCGCTCTCTCATGTTGCTTCCAGATTTCGGATTTGTTATCACTCCAACCAAGTGAGGCAAGCGTTTGCGCCGCTTCTCCGGGCAACGCATTTATTCGCGATGGCTCTGCCGGCTTAGCACAGTGGTAGTGCAGCGGTTTTGTAAACCGAAGGTCGGGGGTTCAAATCCCTCAGCCGGCACCAAACAGCCATTTCTCCGGCCCGGACACATGGGTAACGCTTTGTACCTGAAACATGGGTGTCGCCGCGGCAATACCAAGGCGCTTTCCCGCCACGACACGCTTACACTACTTTCGGGTGCAAATTCCCTTACCCCGTGCTCCAAGCCCGCGGCTGCCGCATGCCCGCGATCTTGCATGCCTGCCCCGTATAACCATAGGGGAACAGCTCAAAAAACAGCGAGCGTCCGGACTTCGCTGCATTGCCGGATCGAGAATCGAGAAACCTAAAGACAAAGCGCGCGTCCGCGGCCACGCCGTGCTCCGCCAGGAAATCCCGCATGAAGCGGATAACTTCCCAGTGCAATGGGGTGAGCTCCAGCTGAGCCCGGCGCGCCAGTTCAGCGGCGACGCCTTCATCCCAATCCTCTGGCTCCATCAAATAGCCGTGCTGGTCGACAGCAATCTCCCGGCCGCCGATTGCGAGCAGAGAAGGATTTTCGGGAAGCGTTCTCATGTCCTCCTACTTTGCGTAGTATCGCTCCGGGCAAGCGAAGCAGCCCCTAACATAGCGCTAGTGCTCTTGGCCGCTCTTGACTTCGGTTAAGCGCCGGGCAGTCCCTTTTTAGGGCAGCTTGCCCCGAGGCGCCATTTGCCTCACTTTGGCGATCATGAAACCCTTGTCAGCTTACGGCAAATTATGAATCCGGCCGATTGGTCGATCCTAAAATCGACCCCCTTCTTCAAGTCCATGCCCATCGGCGACGCACTGACTCTGATCGGCAACCAAAGCCCGCGCACCTATGAGAAAGGCATAACCCTGTTCCGGCAGGGTGAGCCCGCATCGGCGTTTTATGTCATTCTCAGCGGATGGGTGAAGCTTTATCGTATTACGCCGGATGGGCTTGAAGTCGTTCTGAACGTGTTCAAGACGGGCGAGACCTTCGCGGAAGCCGCGATGTTCTTGGGCGGCCGGTATCCTGCGAGCGCCGGAACGGTTTCCCGCGCGCGCTTGCTGCGCATCGAGGCAGCAGTCTTTAGAGCCCGCATCCATGAGCGCCCAGAACTGGCCCTGTCGATGCTTGCCTCGGCATCGCGTCAGTTGAAATCCCTCATTGAGCAGATCGAGCAGATCAAGGTCCGGCCGGCGCCGCAGCGCATCGCGGAATTCATCATCGGGCTCGCGCAGGGAAGCGAGGGCGGGCCGGCCGAAATCGAATTGCCATTCGAGAAGAGCTTGCTGGCCAATAGGCTCGGAATGAAGCCCGAAAGCTTTTCCCGCGCCCTTGCCAAGCTCAGGACGCATGGCGTCACGGTCGAGAGGGAAACCGTCCTGGTCGCCGATCTCGGCAGACTTCAGCACTTCGTGAACTATACCGGGGAGGGCGAACAGGAATAGCCCCGCGGTCCGGCGCTCATCATCCGGGCAGAGGTGACGGGTGGCAGCGCCCATGTGCGTATGATGACCAACACATTTCCCTTCTAGATGTAACATAAAGGCACTTGTGGAGGGCAGTCATGTCACGCTATGCACAAAATGTGCGCCCTAATGCAGGAATGGGTTGTGCTCGCACAGCAATAAAGCGTCTCGCTGGTTCCATTCGGAAAAAAGGGACTGTAAGCACACTTAGGCGGACGGGATAAAAACACAATGACACCCGAACAAGCGCGGTTATTGGCCGAAAGCTTCTCGAAGCTCGAAAACCGCCTTTACGATCTAGGCACTCTGATCCACCAAAAGCTGTTCGAACTCTCCCCTGAATCCCGGAGCCTCTTCAAAGGCGATATGGAAGAGCAGAAGCTGAAGTTGGCGCGTGTTTTCGCCGAGTTCATCCGCCTCAAGACGCGTTCGCATCACTTCCTGCCCGTGACCGGAAAGGGCGGAGAAGTCATCATTCCCGGCATCGGATCGCTGGGCGCACGCCATGAGATCGTTTATGGCGTGGGCTCCAAGCACTACGGGTATATGCGCGAGGCGCTGCTTTACGCCATTAAAAGCTTGCTCGGAAAAGATTACAACGACGAGATCGGCCGGGCATGGTTGGAAACCTTCGACCTGCTCGCCGGCGCCATGCAGAAGCATGCCGGCGACAACCCTGGCGGGGTGGCGTTCGCAAAGCTTTTCCGGAGAGGCTCTGAAGCCCGCCCCCTTATGGAATGGTCGGATAAGCTCAGCGTAGGCGTCGCGCGAATAGACAGCGAGCACAAGAGGCTGCTAGCTCTTCTCAACGAGTTGAACTGGGCTCTCGAAGGGGGCACAGGCTTGGGCGCGCTCAGCGGCGTGCTGGATGGACTGGTTTACTATGCGTCTTATCACTTCACCCATGAGGAGGATCAGTTTCGGCGTTCGGACTATCCCGCTTATGAAGCGCACCGCCTGCAGCATCGGGCCTTGACCGCCAGGGTTAAGGAAATCTACGCGGATTTCCAAAATGGGGGGGAAGAAGCGGGGCTGCCCGGGGAGGTCCTGGAGTTCCTGAAAAACTGGCTCTTCCACCACATCATGGAGTCGGACCGGGAATTTGGAGCGTATCTCAATGCGCACCCGGATGCGCTTAGGCTCGAATAAGGCCTCGCCGCTAAAGAAAAGTTGGTTTAATGGGCAATAAGCAGCGGGAGAGGAGTTTGGCGCAAAAGTTTGTGAGTCACTCCGCCGAGCATCCGTTCGCGGGTTCTGGAATGGCTACTTCAACGATTCTTTCCTTCACTTTAGCGGCCGCGACTATATCGAGGGCCACACCGCCGGTTCTCCGGTATCAGCGACGGAATGACATTTATAAGCAGGCCCGTAACATGCGCATCGAACAGGCCGGCATGTTTGGCGGCGGCGTCAAGCGTGATGCAATCGGTATCGGCTCCCTCAAGGCGCAACAGAATATCCTTGATCATTCGTTCCTCCCGGTCTTGGCACGCGCTCGCTAAAAGGAATGCGCGATTTCTTGGCACGGTTCCAAATTAGCGGTCAGCTTTCTGCAGCTTCGCTTGCGAAGAATGAGCTGGAAGGCTGGGCTGGAGCCACTTCGGCCCGCAGAATTGTTCTTTCACGGCGCAGAAACCGCGCCGCGCCGAAAAATGCCCGATTTAGGGCATTGCCTTCCCACGAGCACTTCTACCAGCGTAAAGGATCACGAGACTGTTAGCGCTTGTTAAAACCAGCGCCGCCCTCCTGGCGATGCTCTTAATTTCGGCGGGCGTTGCGTCTGCACACCCCCATGTATGGGTCAACGTCGAGACCGAGATCCTAACCGGTCCCAACCAAGAGATAACCGGCTTCCGGTACAAATGGACCTTCGATGAGATGTACAGCGAATTTGCAGTCGAGGGGCTGGATACAAACGGAGACGGCAAATATAGCCGTGACGAACTCAAGCCGCTCGCGCAGACCAATGTGGAGGCATTAAAGGAATTCGAATATTTTACCTTTGCGTTCCTGGGCAAGGACAAGCTTCCTCTCAAGGAACCAACCCCAGAGTATCATCTGGAATACAAGAACAAGCTTCTGACGCTCTATTTCACCTTGCCGCTCGCCAACCCGGTCCCACGCAACAAAATGAGCGAGTTCAGCTTTGCCATTTACGACCCAGGCATGTATGTCGCGATGACCCTGGACAAAAAAACGCCGGTGAAGATCATCTCGGCGAAGCCTGTGCCATGCCGTCCCCGTATCGGGAGCCGGCCCTCTGAGCAGGATGCGACCAGCGCCCAGCTGGGCGAGAACATCGATCCCGCGAGCAATCTTGGCTTGCAATTCGCCGAGCGCGTGACGATCGAGTGCAAATAACGCAGCCGGAGCCCAACCCTCTAACAAAAGGCGGTCCCGGAAAATGCGAATTACGTGCTGTCACAGTCTTTCGCGAAGGTAAGCGCGGTTCGGCAAACGTGAACGGACGCGATGCAGAGGATATTAGCGCCGCGCTATCGTCCGCACTCACCGCCGCAGATGCCGGCATCGCAGACGCGGCGAATGATATTGCCGAATCCCCATCGCTCCCGAAGGGAGATTATGGGCAAAGACGCGCCGCGGCGCGATGCCATGATCTCCGCTGTGGAAGGCTTCATACAGGATTTGATGGAGCTCTATCCCGCCGTTCTCGCCCGCAATTCAATCTATTCATTCACCAATTCAGAAACATCCTTTGCCAATTCGCTTGGCGTTCATCAAAGCCAACGGCGCGGCTCTTATCAATTTGTCGCCGTATTCAGCGCCAAAGAGGGGCGCCGGGCGACATCGCTCAATTATTCGGGTGCAACATCTTTCGATCCATTTGAGCGACTCCTTGCCGCCGGATCGGTGCAGCGGCTTCTCGATGAGACTCTGCGATCGTTCGAGCGTAAACCGGCGCCTGAAAAATTCGTTGGCGATGTCATCATCACGCCCGATTGCCTGCATTCGCTCATGTTGACAATCGCGGGCGCCTTGTCGGGATCGGCGCTGTTTGCCGGTACGACATCCTATAAGGGGCGGCAGGGTCAACAGATCGCCAGCGAGAAATTCAGCCTCTTGAATCGTCCACGCGATTTTCCCGGGGGTTCGGATTTCGATGGATTCGGCATCCCGGCCCAAAACCTCGACGTCGTGAAAGATGGCGTTCTGAACGACTTTCTCATCGATTTCTTTATGGCTAAGAAGCTCAACGTTCGCCAGACAGCGGGCATCTCGAACTTCATTGTTCCACCCGGAGATATGCCCGTCGCGGAAATGGTCGCCAATACCCGCCGCGGCATCCTTTTTTCGCGCTTTTCAGGCGGCCGTCCAAACAACAATCTGGATTTTTCCGGTGTCGCCAAGAATTCGTTTTATATCGAAGACGGCGAAATCAAATATGCCCTCGGCGAAACCATGGTCAGCGGCAATTTTCAGGACTTACTGCAACAGATTCATAGCGTCTCGCGCGAAAGCGTGAACTTTGGCGATGGCTCCTATCCGTTCCTTGCAGCAACGGGCGTTACGATTTCGGCTCGATAGCGAGTGCATGGCAGACCTTCGGCTTGGCGCCCGAATTCTTCGAAAAATGCCCCCCGGGCAGCAGCCAGTGCGGGCGCCGAGCGTTTAATTTCCATCAGGGGCTCAACAGTAATCCACCTTTGAATTGACGCGAATGTCAGCAGCGATTGCAAATAACAAGATCCGGGCGCAAGATTCGCTCAAAGGGAGCGCATGCGCGCCGTTCATTTGAGGTCAGGGAACATGCCAGGGAAGCAAATGACACCCAGTAAGGTAAAAGCCTGCGTTTTCGACGCCTACGGTACTTTGTTCGACGTTCACGCTCCGGCGGTGGCGCTCGCCTCCGAGCTCGGCGGGCGCGGGAAGGCGATTTCGGCAGAGTGGCGGACGAAACAGCTCGAATATACCTGGCTGCGAAGCCTAATGGGCCGCTATGTGGATTTCGCGCAGGTGACCGCAGATGCGCTGGACTTCGTGCTGGCGGCGCATGACCTCTCCGGGTCCCCGGTTCGGGACCGTCTGCTTTCGCTCTACACCTCGCTTCGCGCCTATGACGATGCCGCGGCCTGCTTGAAGTCCTTGAAAGCTGCCGGCGCGCGAACCGGCATCCTATCCAATGGCTCGCCGTCGATGCTGGCGGCCGCTGTAACCTCAGCCAAGATCGGTACGCTGCTCGACTATGTCTTGTCGGTCGAAACCGTGCGGATCTACAAGCCAAGCCCTGAGGTCTATGAGCTTGCGCCGATCGCTTTCGGGGTGGAGCCGGCCCAGATCGCTTTCGTCTCGGCCAATAGCTGGGATTGCGCAGGCGCCGCCGCCTTCGGCTTCCGGGTCATCCATGTGAACCGCTTCAATCAGGCCGATGAGCGTTTGGGCGCGGCTGCGGAGGCACATGTCAAGAGCCTCGCGGAAGCCGCCGCCCATATCGAGCGGATGCTTCACTAGCCGCCTGCGCCCCGAGCGTGACCAGAACCTCCGCCGCGATGGGCTCTGCACTTTTCTTTGTGGCCGCGCCTTGCGTGCTCGCTGGGGTTATCCCTTGGTGGCTTACGCGATGGGAGATACGGCCGCCTTTCTTCGGCTTGGAAGCCTTCAGGCCGATCGGCATCGTTTTGATCCTGGCCGGACTGCCGGCGCTTATCGATTCATTTGCGCGTTTCGTTCTGGACGGACTTGGAACGCCTGCGCCTGTCGCGCCAACACGGAAGCTTGTGCTGACGGGTCTCTACCGTTATGTGCGAAATCCCATGTATGCCGCTCTGCTGGCTATAATTTTCGGTCAAGCGCTCTTGTTTGGCGACCGGCGCCTCGCCGTGCTCGGCGCCTTGGCATGGGCCGCCAGCCACATCTTCGTGACCGGGTTTGAAGAGCCGGGGCTCGCGAGGAAATATGGCGCCCAGTACGCGGCCTACCGGGCCAACGTGCCCCGGTGGATACCTCGGCTCACCCCGTGGCGCCCCGCATAAGCCTATTTAACAAGTCCACTCCGGCAAAACCCGGCAAATTTAACGCCCAAAAGCGCGCTTGGCCATTTCAAAACCTGACATTAAGGCTCTCGCGTGTTAAGTCGCGAAAGGAAAGCCGCAGGGACCGATGTTCAACGCGATCAAGAACATATACCGCTTGACCAAGGCGGGGCTGACGCTCGCCTGGTACGGCGTGGGGTTCGTGCCCGAATCCATCTCGCTGCCCGGGCCTTTGCGGGTGCTTCGCGAAACGGATGACGCTGCGGCAAAACGCAAAAGCGAACGGCTCTCCCGCGCCATTCCGGCGCTCGGGCCCAGCTATATCAAGCTTGGCCAGTTTCTGGCGACGCGCCCCGACGTGGTAAGCCCTCAGCTCGCTGGAGCTTTGGGCTCGCTGCGCGACAGGCTCCCCCCATTCCCGGCCGGCAAAGCCAAAGCCGAGATCGGCGCCGCTTTCGGCAAGCCTTGGTCCGCAGTCTACACTCAGTTTGGGCCTGCTGTTGCAGCGGCATCCATTGCGCAGGTGCACAAGGCCCAAGTTTCGAATGGCGGCGCACGCACCGTCGCGGTCAAAATTCTGCGGCCAGGCGTCGAGAAGCGGTTCGAACGCGATCTGGAGAGCTTCTATTTTGCCGCTCGCATGGCAGAGCGCTTTTCGCCACAGACGAGGCGGCTTCGCCCGGTTGCAGCGGTCGACACGCTTGCGCAATCGGTGCTGCTGGAAATGGACCTCAGGCTTGAGGCGGCCGCGATCTCCGAAATGGCCGAGAACGTCGCGAAAGCGGGCGATCCCGATTTCCGGGTGCCAAACGTCGATTGGGAGCGGACGGCAAAGCGTGTTCTGACCCTCGATTGGATCGACGGTATTCCGCTGACCGATCTTAAAGCCGTGGAAGCGGCGGGCTTCGACCGCACGGCGCTGGGCCTCAACGTGATCCGCTCCTTTCTCCGGCACGCCATCCGCGACGGTTTCTTCCACGCCGACATGCATCAGGGAAATCTATTCGCCGATCCCCGCGATGGCGCCCTTATTGCCGTCGATTTTGGCATCATGGGCCGCATTGGCATGAAGGAACGGCGCTTTCTCGCCGAAATCCTCTATGGCTTCATAACGAAGAATTACCGCCGCGTTGCCGAGGTCCATTTCGAAGCAGGCTACGTACCGCCAACACAGGATGCCGCCGCCTTTGCGCAGGCGCTACGCGCTATTGGTGAACCAATCATGGGGCGCCCCGCTGCGGAAATCTCAATGGCACGGCTCTTGACCCAACTCTTCGAGGTGACCGAACTATTTCAGATGCGTATGCGCCCTGAGCTTCTCCTTTTACAGAAGACCATGGTCGTCGTCGAAGGCGTGGCCCGCTCGCTCGACCCAAAACTGAATATGTGGATCGCGGCAGAGCCCGTTGTCCGCCAATGGATCGAGGAGCAATTGGGGCCGGCCGCGCAGATGCGCGACGCGGTCGCAAGCGCCAGCGCAATTGCTGCCGCGCTTAAACAGACGCCGCAGCTCATTGAAAATACCGCGCGGATTGCCGAGGCGCTGAGCGAGGAGCGGGCCGCGGCTCCACTGACGCCGGCACCGCGAAGCCGTCTTTCCATTATGATCCCCCTCTGGATCGCTACGGGAGCCCTGGTCGCGATCGCCATTAAGCTATTGTTTGGCTAGATGAATTTTTCCGCGTTCACGCGGCTAGCGGCATATATGCACGCAAATGCTTCGCGATATGATCTGGCTCACGGCGACATTACAGTGGAAAGCTCCGCCCTCTTGAGCGATCATGCAAAGTTAGTTTTGCTCCCTGGCAAGCTGAAACGTCCGGCGCCTCTGTCATCTGCCCTCTTCGAGAACCTTCCCACTCTTGTGGGCAGGGATGCCATGCAAAAAAAAGAGAATGCAAATGAGTGCACCAAACAAGATCAATCGCCGCAAAGTACTTAGCTTTTTTACTTGGAGGAATAAGGAAGCCCGCTTCTTTCTGTTAGCAATTGGATGCTTTGCTGTGGCGAGTTGGACCACCTTTATAGGGGTGGCGATGGGCTTGAGGCACGTAGGCAACGCATGGGGTCCGCCTCTTATTACCGCGATTGGTTTTGCCATTTTGGGGTGTGCGGCGCCCGTCTTCAGAAATGCACTAAGGGCTGAGCTGCCTCTTCTAGAACTACATTCCGAGCTTAAAAGGGTGAAGAACCTGGACTTTGCGAGCCTTCTGGTCCGCTCATTTCATGAAATAGGAACGGACCTAAACAAGCTGTTGCACTTCGGCCAGACAGGTTTGATTACGCTGGACCCAAACCAGCCCAGCTCTGGAGAGAAAAATCTTATCGACATACTTGATGGTAAATATATGATCCTCTACGGAAAACATGAAAACAATAAATTTATAAAATGCTTATTTGCTGAGCGTACCATTGAAGTAGAATACTCACCTATACTTGTTGCAATTTTGTTTATTACGAGAACGGCTCTTATTGTCTATTATGCAAGCCTCGACGTTATAGAGGGAGAAATAACCCAGGAAGAGGTTAAGCGTATTCTCCTGAAGGATGTGGCTGGAGTGACGACAGAACCAGTCAGCCGGCGCATGCACCGCACCGGCAATGAAAGGCTGTTTCAAGAATACGAAAGAATAGTAAGAAACAGGCGATCGAATGAGCTTATGTCCGTGGAGCACTTAATCCGCGTGGCCAGGAACGACGGCGACGACCTTTTTCTTCCCGCCGGAGATCCTGGCTACGGTAGTAGCATACGCCGCATAAGGGAGAAGCGGGAAACTCTTGAAGCTCGCTTGGCAAGCATTGCCGATGCGATTTCCACGAAAATCAGAGAAGCCAAGGAAGCCTTGGAAAGCGAAGCCGGCAGAAACTAACCCTCGGGTCTTATTCCTACTTCGTCCGTCATCGATAACATTTTAGAAAGCCCCTCCGTCGCCCTTTTGCCGGTGTCGCGGGCCGCGGCGATGGCTGCATCGAGGACCTCAATGCCGGCGCCGGGCTTGACACTTTCTTCTGTCAGAAGCCGGCGGAACCGGCGCGCACCCGGCTTGGCGTTCAAAAGGCCGGTCAAATGGCGGGTGATGCAGGAGAGTTTGGTGCCGCGCTCTAGTTCCTGGGCAGCGTAGACCAGTATTCGCTCCAAAACGGCGTCAGGCGGCTGCGCCGGACCGGCCACGCCGAAGAAAAGGCGATCCACATCGGCGAGCAGCCAAGGGGATTTATAGGCAGCGCGTCCCAGCATGACGCCGTCCACGGCTTGAAGGTGGGCGAGCGCTTGATCGAGCGTGCCGATGCCGCCGTTCAGAACGATGGTAAGCTCGGGAAACGCTGCCTTGAGCCGGTAGACCCGCTCGTAATCGAGTGGCGGGATTTCACGGTTTTCTTTGGGGCTAAGGCCCTGGAGCCAGGCTTTTCGGGCATGCACGATCAATGTGCGGCTGCCGGCGGCGGCGACGGTCTCCGCGAAGCGCGATAGATCGGCCTCGCTATCCTGATCGTCGATGCCGATACGGCACTTTACGGTGACGGGTACGCTGCCTCCAACCGCGCTCAGCATGGCCGCAACGCACTCAGCGACGAGTGCTGGCTCCGCCATCAGGCATGCGCCGAATCGTCCGGACTGCACCCGGTCCGATGGGCAGCCGCAATTCAGGTTGATCTCGTCATATCCGAAAGAGAGGCCGGTTTCCGCCGCGCGTGCAAGCTCGTCCGGCTCCGAGCCGCCCAATTGCAGCGCAACCGGATGCTCGGATGAATCGAATGCCAGAAGCCGCTTCCGGTCTCCATGGGCGATCGCGGCCGAAGTTACCATCTCCGTATAAAGGCGGGCGTGCGCGCTCAATTGGCGGTGGAAGTACCGGCAATGCCGGTCCGTCCAATCCATCATCGGCGCGACGCAGAATTTATGTGCTTGCTGCATTCCTTCCAATCCGCAGCGTCATTCCCGCGAAGGCGGGAATCCATTTCGCCGCTGGAACATAACCTTAAGATGGGTCCCCGCCTGCGCGAGGACGACGCTGCGGCCTCGCACTTGCACCTTTTCAGCCCTTCCTATCTTTTTTTACTGTGTGTGGGATTATCTCAGCGGCAGCAGCGCCCGGCCGTGCGCCCAGCCACAAACTACCCGCGCTTAGCGGGTGGAATCGCTATTGCGGCTTTCGGTTTCGGCCGCTTTCCCGTTCTGGGCTTGCCCGCGGCCGGCGAGCGATGCCCAGGCTTCAGTTTCGGGCGCTTGCCCCGTTTCATTTTTGCTAGGCGGCCTCCGTTGCAGACGATGTTGCGCAAGTCGGGGGCTTTGGCGCCTCCCGGAGTGGCCACGGGCCAAGTTGCCAAGGTTGGCGCCAGCACTGCCTTCCACGGATAGATCTCAAAGCCGTGCTCGAACAAGCCCGCCGCCCTGATGGTACGCGCAGCGCCGGAATTCTCGCCAAGCACGACGGCGACCAGCTGGCGGCCGTTGCGGGTCGCGCTGGCCACAACATTATAGCCGGCCGCGCAGATGAAGCCGGTCTTCATGCCGTCAGCGCCTTCGTAGCTCTTCAAAAGCCCGTTATGCCCGGTTACCATCCGGTTCCCGATCTTCACCTCGGTCATGGCGAAGACCTCTGCATATTGCGGAAATTCCTTGAGGATCATGCTCGCAAGGATCGCCATGTCGCGTGCTGTCGTCACCGACTGATCCGGCGCCTCGACGTTCTCGGCAACGAACATGGGAAGGCCGTTCGGATTGACAAAATGGGTGTTCGTCATGCCGAGCCGTTTCGCGGTCTTATTCATCAGATCGACGAAATTTTCTTCGCTGCCGCCGATCTTGTCCGCGAGCATGACGGCGACGTCATTCGCAGACTTGACGATCAGGGCCTTTATGGCGAGGTCCACCTTGAGCTGACCCCCAATCGGCATGCCAAGCCTGCTCGGCGGCTGGCTCTGAGCGTGCTGGGTGCATGTCACGGTATCCTCGGGCGAAAGCTTTCCATCGCGGATCGCCTCGAACGTCAGGTAAGCCGTCATCAGCTTGGTGAGGGAGGCAGGACGCCAGGGCAGGTCCGCATCCTCCGCGTAAAGGACGAGGCCAGTCGAGGGTTCGACCAGAAGTGCAGGCCCTGCCGCCGCCGGTAGGACCCCGCCAAGGACTGCGAGGGCTGCGGCGAAGAAAAAGCGTGCTGTGCTCTGCATGGGCTTGTGCCTTGGAACAGGCTTAAGCGATGGCGCCCCAGGCGAAAGCCGCGTCATGTCTCAATCCGGAACCTTATTCGGAGTGCTTGTAAAAGATGGGTTTACGGTTCTGAATTTCTTCAAAACCTTCGTTGTTGCGCTGCGATCTTAATTTGACGGCCATGGAACGCAAGCGCCATTTGAAACCAGTTCGAGGTTTGCAGATTCGGCCAGGCGTCATGTCGCAGGCTCATAGCAGATCTGCTTCGGCAACCTTGCCCGCATTTTCATGCCGGCTCGCTAAGTTATTAAAGTTAAAAGCTTTCAAGCAGGTTAACCAGAGAAAAGGGGCGGCACTTTGTAGTTGTGGAACGCCTGTGGAACAAGGAACTTTTCACTTTCTTGTGATGAAACCGGCGCTGGCTTAGATTGTCGCAGGCTGATACAGTGCAGCGTGTCATGGAGTGTTCCCGCTCCTTCAGCTGCGCTGCTGCTCTCAGGTGCGCTATGCAATCAAATTTATCAGTCTTGCACGATCACCTTACGAAGGCTTGCCGCCTCCGCAAGATGTCACACGATCATCTCTGCGCTTCTGCAGTAGAACTTCATTTCGCTGGACTTAAGGCGCTCGACGTTTACCGGCTCGCTGAAATCGCGGACCGGCTGGAAGTAAGCGTCGATTGGCTCCTTGGGCGCTCCGATATGATGGAACTGCCCAAGACGCAGGCGAAGATACGGGCCTAGTTCGTAAAGATCTGCCCTGGCGATAAAAGCACCTGCGGCAAAGGCGGGTGCTTTTTTTGATTCATCGGGTGAGAATAAGCTCTACGCTCTTTATGCTGCCCGCCGGAATTACTGGATCGAGCCTTCGTAAATCCCCATTACAGTCCCAAGGAACTGCAAAGCATCGGCCTTGCTCCGTTGGAACGAGTTCCGGCCGATGATCGAGCCGAAGCCGCCTCCGTCGCGGATGCCGCGGACCTCGGCAAAGAATTCCTCATCGCCAACCGAGGCGCCGCCGGAGAAGATCACGATCCGCTGGCCATTGAACGCGCTCTGTACGACGTGGCGGACGCGTTCTGCTAAGGTCGCGATGGGGATTTGGTATTTCTGGTAAACCTTTTGAGCCGCGGGCTGCTCTATATGGGCGCTGGGCAGCTTTACCTTGATGATATCGGCGCCTAGCTGAGCAGCGATCTGGACGGCGTAGGCCACCACATCGATTGCCGTTTCGCCTTCTTTCGAAAGCCCGCTGCCCCTGGGATACGACCATACCACCATGGGCAGGCCTGCAGCTTTCGCGTCCGCGGAGAGTTCGCGGAGCTGCTCGTACATTGCCGTGGATTGGCTCGATCCCGGATAGATTGTGAAGCCCACAGCGGTGCAGCCGAGACGCAGTGCGTCTTCAACGCCGGCAGTAATAGCGGGAAGGGGATCGCGCTCGTCATGCAAAGTGTCATGGTTGTTGCACTTCAAGATCAGCGGAATGGCGCCGCAATAATCGGAGACCCCAGCCTCAATGAAGCCCAGGGGCGCGGCATATGCGTTGCAGCCTGCATCGATGGCAAGCTGGAAATGATACCGTGGATCGTAGCCGGCAGGATTTGGCGCGAAACTTCGGGCGGGGCCGTGCTCGAACCCCTGATCGACCGGCAAGATCACGAGCTTGCCCGTTCCGCCAAGGCGGCCGTGATTAAGCAGCCGGGCGAGGTTGGTCCGCACGCCGGGATTTTCTCCGGCATACCAGCGTAGCAGTTCACGGATGCGATCGTTCATGGTAACGCACCTTTTCAAGTGTAATAGCCGCAGAGGGCAGTTTAGCCCCGATTGCAGGCGTTCTCCAATATCGTTCCGGACTTTATCTTCGAGCGGCGCAAGAAATTGCGCGGGGTGCAGGCGCTATTTCAGGAGCGGCGACCAGGATGGGTCGGAAGCAAAGGAAGGGGTCGGTATCTGCCGCTCGTTATATCCCGTCAGATCGATGCTGTAGAGCTTCGGCCCGCCATTGTCGCCTTGGGATTCACGGAAGAAGATGATGACACGGCCGTTGGGCGACCAGGATGGCCCCTCATTATGATAGCCTTCCGTCAGGATGCGTTCGCCCGAGCCGTCCGGCCGGATGACGCCGATCGCGAAGTTGCCGTGGACCCGTTTCGTGAAGGCGATGAGGTCGCCGCGCGGCGACCAGACCGGCGTCGAGTAGCTGCCCTCGCCATAGCTGATGCGGCGCAACCCAGCTCCGCTGGAACTCATCACGTAGAGCTGCTGGCTTCCCTCGCGGTCCGATTCGAACACGATGCCCCGCCCATCGGGCGAGTAGCAGGGTGCGGTGTCGATCGCCTGGCTTTGCGTGAGCCGCGTAAGCTGGCGGTTGCGCGGGTCCATTTCGAAGATGTTCGAGTTGCCCCCCTCTTGCAGGCTCATCACGACGCGGTCCCCCTGCGGTGAGAAGCGCGGCGCGAACGACATGTTCGGAAAGTCGCCGAGAATTTGCTCCTGCCCCGACACGATATTGCGAAGGACCACGCGCGGCTCGCCGTTGCGGTAGGCCGTGTAGGTGATTTCCTGCGAAAGTGGATGGAAGCGCGGCGTCAGCACAAGCTCGTTGCCTTGGGTCAACAGCCTCAAATTGGCGCCGTCCTGGTCCATGATCGCCAGACGCTTGATGCGCTTGTCCTTGGGCCCGGTTTCATCGACGAAAACGATCCGGCTATCGAAATAGCCTTTCTCGCCGGTGAGACGCTCGTAGATGGCATCGGCGATGATGTGGGCGAGCCGTCGCGATGTGTTTGCAGGAATGAAAAACTGCTCGCCCGCAATCTGCCGGGCTGACAGCACGTCCCAAAGCCGGTATTCCCCCCGAAGGCGGCCGTCGCCCGTGTCGGTGACGCGCCCCACCGCCAGGGCTTGCGCGTTGATGACTTTCCAATCCTGAAAGCGCGGGGGCGTATCGATGCCGGCTGTGCGGTCGATGAACGCGGCTGGATCGATGGGCTTGAACAGGCCGGAGCGTTCAAGATCGGCGGATATGATCTGCGTGATCTCGTGGCCGAGGCTGCCCCCGGCAAATTCTGCAATCGCGATGGGGATCGCGCGCACTTGCCCGCGCCGGATCTCAACCTCCACCTGCGCCTGCGCCTGGTGCGGTACCAGGGCCGCGCAAGCGAGAATAGCATATAGGAAGCCCAGAATGCGTCTTGCGAGCATGCGTCCACCGTCATTGCGAGCGAAGCGACGCAATCCAGGGGCTGAAATCTCAACCGTGGAAAAGGTATCTCCTGGATCGCCACGGCGGCAAACGCCGCCTCGCGATGACGGCCTTGTTTCCGCCAAATGCTCTAGATTTCGGGAATTCATATCAGCCGCCATACATGTCGTGCGGATTGAAACGCAAAATCAAATCCCGGCACTGCTCGTATTGCTGCGGCGGAATGATAAACGGCTGGCCGCTTTCGGCCGCGCGAATGGCGGCATCTGCCATAGCTTGTTGGACCGGCGAATAGGCGGGGTCCATGACGGTTGGAGGTTTCAACAGATATCCGTCCCTTTTCAGCTCGATGCGCAGGCGTACGACCGTGTTTTCGGCCGATTGGCCGCCGATGGGCAAGATCCAATTTTGCTCGATGCGGCTTTGAATGGCATCGGCGCAGGTGCCCGCATTCATGGCTCCGTGTGCAGTGGATAGGCCCATAGCCTGATCCTGCAGGGAACTGGCGGGGCGCCAGGGCTGGGACGGATCGTAGTCGCCCGCAGGCGCCCCGGCATTCGGGTCGCGGTTCAGCACGGCGGCTTGCCGGTCCGAGTAAAGCTTCGAGGGTGGCGTTTCCATATTGGACTGCGCCGTGTGCGGGGGAGGCGGCGGCTGATCCTCGTCACTTTTCAGCTCCGCGGCGATCTTGTTTGGATCGAATTTATATCCTGGCCGCGCCTCCGGTTTTGGCTTGGGCTTGTGCACAGGCTCCTTCTTTGCAACCTTCTTTGGCGCCGGCTTCTCCACAGGTTTTTCTGGTTTTGGCTCGGTCTTCGCCTGCTCAACGGGTTTGGCAGCCGGAGCGGGAGCCGGCGGCGTGGGCGGCGGGGGAGCCAGCGTCTCCTTCTCGGCGGGTTTCGGCGACGGCACTTGCTCGGCAACTTCCTTCTTGGCGTTCGCCGCTGCCTCAGAAGCCTTAACCTCCGCGGGCGGAGCCGGCTTTTCCGCCTTGCCGTCGACCTTGCCCGCCTGGCGCTCGCTATAGTCCTTGGGCGCCATAATCTCCACAGACACCGGCACAGCAGCCGGCGCGTCGTCTTTGCTGCGGCTCAGGAAGTTGAAGATAACGAGCCCGAAAACAACGATGTGAATAAGGATAGAGCCGATCAGGCCGTACCGCACGCTTTGTCCCCATCTAGATCAACCCGCCATCGATCCGAATTGATTGATGGCGTGATCGATTTTAAAGTGTTTCAGTGCTTGTCCTCGGCTTCCGTGACCAGCGAAATATGCTTATAGCCCGCGCCCGCGATTCGTCCCATCACGAGCATGAGCTCGCCGTAGTTGGTAGCCTTGTCGCCGCGGACAAAAATAGCCTCGTCCAAGCCCTTTCGAGCCTCCGTGATAGCCGCTAATTTTGGCTGAAGATCGCCCAGCGCAATTTCGCTTTCCTGGATGAAAATCTTGCCTTTCGGATCGACCGTCACAGTCAAGGGCTCGCTATCGCTCTTAAGCTCGGAGCCTTGGCTTTTGGGCAGGTCCACAGGCACTCCGACCGTCAACAGCGGCGCTGCAACCATGAAAATGATAAGAAGGACCAGCGCCACGTCGACGAAAGGCGTGACGTTGATCTCGGCCATTGGCCGGTGCCTTCGCCCTTTACGCCGCCTCGCGCCGCCAGGGCCGCCGCCTCCGGCCTGGAGAGATACACCCATGATTTAAACCTCCGCCGCCGCGCCTTAAGCTTTGAGGTCGAGCTGGCGCGAAACGATGGCGGAAAACTCATCCGCAAAGGCTTCGAAGCGCTGTGCAAGCCGCGTCGCCGACTGGCTGAAATTGTTGTAGAAGATAACGGCCGGTATCGCGGCCAAAAGCCCAAGCGCCGTTGCGAAGAGCGCTTCCGCAATACCGGGGGCGACGACTGCAAGGCTTGTGTTCTTGCTGGCGGCGATGCCCTGAAATGCGGTCATGATACCCCACACGGTGCCGAACAATCCGACGAAGGGGGCGACCGATCCAACCGTTGCCAGAAACAGAAGCCTGCGTTCGAGCCGCTCCATCTCGCGGGTGATCGTTACCTCCATGACGCGCTCGATGCGAAGCTGGACGCCCGCGAGCGGCTTGGCCGTGCTCTCGATGGATCGCCTCCATTCCCGCATTGCCGCGACGAAGAGCGCACCCATCGCGCTCGGCTGTTTTTGCGACAGCGCCATGTAAAGCTCGTCCAGCGACTGCCCGGACCAGAAGGTGCGCTCGAATTCTTCGGTCTCCGCGCGGGCCTTCGAAAATGCGAGCGACTTTTCGATCACGATCGACCAGCACCAGACCGACGCCGCGATCAGCCCGAGAATGATTGCCTGCACAACCGGGTGAGCGTTGAGGAATAGACTCAGAAAAGAAAAATCAGTCGTCGGGTTCATAATCTCTCAAAACCGTGCCGGGTGGATGAAGCGCATTGCTGGGCGCCTCTTCGTTTGGGTGAAGCGTTTACGCTGAAGATTGTCCAAAGTGAGGATTCGAAGGCAGAAAGATGACCCGCGCCGCTATTGCCGGCGGTCTTGGCAGGCGAACCCAGTGCCGGGAACCGTTGGGGCAGCGAAGGCGGCCGCGAAAACTCAACCTGAAGGCGAATATGCAACAGTGGCGAACAATGTGGATGGCCTGCAAAAAGCTAAGTTGCAGCTAGTTGTATTACAATTTCTTTCGTGGCATATAAGGCAAAACTTAGGCTATGCCGTCCAAATGAATATATCATTACGTCTTCTCAGATATGTTACGGCCGCCGCCGATTGTGGCAACGTCACAGAGGCCGCCCGCCGTTTGCAAGTTTCTCAGCCCTCCGTTTCGGCGGCCATTGCCGAGCTTGAGCAAATGCTCGGGATCACCATATTCGTCCGCCACCATGCCAAAGGCGTGACGCTCACTCAGGCGGGCCAGCGGCTCATTCATGGCGCAAGACTGCTCTTGAAGCACGCTGAAGAGTTTTCGAAGACGGCCGAAGCGTTGAGCGATATTGAGCGCGGCGACATCACCGTCGGCTGCTTCCCGACGCTCGCGGCGCGTTTCATGCCCTCGCTCATGCTTGAGTTTTCCGAGCGGCACCCGATGATCACCTTGCACCTGGAGGAAGGCGATCAGGAGCAGCTCATGCGCGATCTGGCCCAGGGCCGGATCGAGATGGCCATCACGTTCAGCGATCACGTACCTTCGGGTTTCGACACGAAGCCGGTTCTGCCGCTTTCCCCGGTGGCTATTCTGCCCGCAAATCACCGCTTGGCCCGCGCGGGCGATGTGAGCCTTACCGAGCTCGAAAAAGAGCCGCTCATTGTATACGATAAGGTCAATTACGTTTCATCTTTGTTCGTCGCACTCGGCCTTCAGCCGAACGTCGCGCTCCGGCTCAAGTCTTTCGAGTTGATCCGCGGACTTGTCGCCCGCGGACACGGCTATGCGATCGACACCGTCGTGCCGCTGACAACCACCACCTATGACGGCGGCCACGTTACAATCAAGCCGCTTCGCGACAAGCTTCCACCGGCGCAGGTTGTAAGCGTGACGCCAGGATCGCAGCTTGTACGCCCTGCCGTGAAAATTTTCGCGGATTTCGTCGAGACCGCGCTCCAGCAAAACCACCTCTACGAGGATAAGCCCGCCGCCGCGGCGTAAGCACCCCCGGACGCGATTAGCGTTCAAGCCGGGGACAAGTCTCGCCCGCACCTAAAAGAGCTTGCTCTCTAGGCTGTCAGCAGACGCGATGCTTGCTTCCCGGGTCCCCGAGACAAGGGGACGAGGCTGCAGAGTGAACATTGAAGCGGCTGAGCACGGCAAGGATCGCAATGAACAAGGTGGCAATCCTGAGTGCGGCAACCCACTGGTCAGGTTTCAGCCGCCGCCACAAGGCAGAGTTCGCCGTCTGTATCAAGGCCCAGGCAAGCGCTGCTGAAACCGTTGCGGCAGATATTATCGAGTCCAGAACTCCGGACCAATCAGCTGAAAACATACGGTTAACTCACACAAGGGCTCCGCTGTTTTTTATGTTAACCTTTGTTAATGAAAATGAGATGCCGTGACTTCGTTTATGGTTAACGGCTGCGCCGAAGCCTTCCCCGCCACCACGCATCACGTCGCTTTACTCTTTTGGAAGCTTTAGCTGTGGCCGGGCTTGATTTGGCCAGCGGGCAGGACGGCGGCGCGAGCGCTTCGGCGATTTGACATTTATGCTATGTTACATCATTACATTTAGGAGCATTAATGTTTAGGGCTCACCAATGGCTCGGTTCACCAATACCGTTAGCGTATGTTTTCAAGCGATCGCCGCTCTCAGCTTATTAGTAGCTTCGGGCACTGCGCCGAGTGCGTCGCCTCGAATTGTTGTCACGATCAAGCCAATTCATTCCCTTGCGGCGGCAATTCTCGAGGGAATTGCGGAGCCCAAACTGCTTCTGAATGGCGCGGCGTCGCCCCATTCCTACGCTCTCAAGCCTTCGGACGCCAAAGCCATAAACGAGGCGGATGCCGTAGTCTTCGTCTCGAAAAACCTTGAGGGCTTTCTGACCAAGGCCATCGAAGCGCTTCCTGCAAAAGCGCGCGTGATCGATTTGGAGGAGGCGCCGGGCCTGAGGCTTTTGCCGGTGCGCCAATCCGGCCTGCTCCAGGCCGGGGAGGAAGAGGAGGAGGGTCATGAGGGCCATTTCCACAACCATAATGGCTCCGACGTGCACTTTTGGCTCGACCCGATCAACGCCATTGCGATTAGCCGGCATCTTGCGCACGAATTCTCCGCGATGGACCCCGAACATGAGGCCCAGTATCAAGCGAACGCTCAGAAACTGGAAGCGGCGCTTACTGCTCTCGATGCGGAGTTGAAGGCCACGCTTACAGGCCTATCGGATAGGCCCTTCATCGTATTCCACGACGTGACGCACTATCTCGAGACGCGCTACGGCTTGCAAGGCGTTGGTGCGATCACAGTCAGCCCCGAACGCGAGCCCGGAGCCAAACGGCTTGCTGAGGTTCGGGCGAAAATCGAGGAAGCAAAGGCGATTTGCGTGTTCTCCGAGCCGGAATTCCCGCCAAAGCTTGTGGAAATGCTTACGGCAGGCACGAAGGCAAAACGGGGTGTGCTGGATGAAGTGGGCGCTTCCATTCCCCCGGGGCCCGGCCAATATTTTGCGCTCATGCGTGCCGACGCGGTGAGCCTCGCGAGCTGCCTAAGATCCTGACGAAATAAGCTTTTTCTCGTTCCTGAGCGCAGGAGCGGTCTAACTCTCCGAAGAGAGATCTGGCTGTTTGTGTGTACATTTTTTTTCGCAGAGTTCGCGGAAAAAGCTTGCGCTGGTGCAAAACTGCCATCCTGGAAGGGCGTCCGCCATGTTTTTTGCGCATTTCGACCTTAACGGTTTCTTAACCAGCCGGGGTTTTAAATAGTTAAGCGTGTTGCCTTGCTGTCTCGCCTGAAGTCAGGCGGCTAAAGACGAAGGGAAACGAGGACACTGGCGGGTGTCTTAGAGGGCGTAACGAGTGAAATCTGTAAAGTGTGGCGTAGCCCTCGGCCTGCAAAGGCTGGGGCAGGTAGTGGCGTGTGCCGGTTTTCTCCTCTCGCTGGCGAATCCATCGTTTGCCGAGGACCGCACGCTTTCCATGTACAACATTCACACGAAGGATACGATCACCGTAACCTTCAAGCGGGATGGCAAGTACGTCCCCGAAGCGCTGCAGGCGCTCAATCATTTCATGCGGGACTGGCGGCGAAATCAAGAGATCAGGATGGACCCCGCCCTGATCGATCTCATTTGGGAGCTGCACGCGCAGCTTGGCTCCAAAGAGCCGGTTCATCTGATTTGCGGCTACCGCTCTGCTGCCACCAACGAGATGCTCCGGCACACCGTTGGCGGACAGGCCCAGCACAGCCGCCATATCACCGGCCAGGCTGCGGACCTGATGTTCCCCGATGTACCCTTGAAGCAGCTTCGTTATTCCGCGCTAATCCAGGAACGGGGCGGGGTGGGCTTCTATCCTGCCTCCGGTTTGCCCTTCGTCCATGTGGATACGGGCAATGTGCGCATGTGGCCCCGCATGCCTCGCCTGGAATTGGCGATGCTGTTTCCCAAGGGGCACTCGCTTTATGTTCCGGCGGATGGGCGCCCGCTGACGCCGGCCGACTCGCGCATCGCGCTCGCGAGGGCCGAAGCAAACGGTCTGGAGAGGCCCTGGGTTTTGACGCATAAGCATGCCGGGCCGATGCTCGCGAGCCTCGTAGCGGAGGACGCGCCTCTGTTGCAGCGAGTCAGCCTCGCCGCGGCTGCGCCCGCGCCGGCCGGGCAAGCGCCCAAGCCAGCAATCGCCTTGGTACGGCCTGAAGGCTTAACCGGGGTGCCAGCGGAGGCTCCTGAGCCGCAACTCGCGGAAGAAGGCGACGAGCAAGATGACGTCATCTCGTTCGAGCCGCTGCCTGCAACCTTTCTGCTCGCCGACAAGCCGCTCTCCTATCTAGACATCCCAGAAGGCCAGGCACGCGAGCCGGTTCTCAAAAAGATTGGGCTGTTGATGGCGCCCGCGAGCGTCCTGGCAAGCGAGGAGTTCGACCGTCGCCTGCAACTCGAGGATCTCTACGAGGCGAACAGCTTCAAAGGCCGGGCATTCGCCTTGATGGAGCGCATGAAGGCGCGCATGTCCGCTTCTCTTGAAGCAAGCCCCAAGCAGGCGACGCGGTAAACGCTCAGCGGTTGTTAGTGCATGGCCGGGTAAGCCCGGCCATTATTCCGCTGCTTCACTGTTCGGCATCGAGCATGCCAAGCGCATGCATATAGGTCGCAAGAACCGCTTCCTCGTCGCGCCGCTCACTGGCGTCCTGCTTGCGCAGCCGGATGACTTTCCGCAGCGCCTTTGTATCGAAGCCCGACGACTTCGCTTGCGCAAACAAATCCTTGATGTCCCCGCCGAGCGCCGCCTTCTCCTCTTCAAGGCGCTCAATCCGCTCGACAAAAGAGCGAAGCTGATCTTTGGCCGATTGCGCGATACCGTTGGCTTCAGATGTTGAAACGGCGCCGTTTTCCAAGGCTTACCCTCCACGTTCCCATGTGCGAATCAAATAGCTTGGCCCAAAGCTATCGCGCGGGATGAGGCGGTTCAACGCCGCCCCCATGTCCATCCCAACAATCCGCAGCGCCTGGGGAAAAGTCGCGCAGAACGCGGAGGCTACGCTAAAAAATTCTTTGTGTGGGGATTCTGTGCACTATGCCCCAACCTACCCTGCAGCTATCCTAGTTGTAGTCTGGGGACGAGCATGGGCAAGAATGGGCACCGGGTGACTGGCAGGAGACGCGCGTTTTGCGCCGCCGGTTTGTTGCGCCCGCGGCCCAGCCTGCGGAATGCGGTAAACCTATTCGCCGCGCTTCTTATTCTCGCCAATGCAGCGGTGCCTTACTGGCACGCCGCGCAGAAGGCGCAGGCTTTCGCATCCGCACTCGCAGATCCCGCCGCCAACCACAACGCGGCGATGGCCGAAGGGGTCGAGTGCCCGCTCCATAATTCCGGCACAAGCGGGCAAAAGGACGGGGATCAAACTCCGCATAACAAGAAGCCTTGCCCGCTTTGCCAAGCATTACAGCTTTTTTCGCCCGGCCTCACGCAGCCAGGCTTTGCGTTCCTGCCATGCGCTCCGCTTGCCGTCGCGGCTTATATCCCGCATCGCGTCGAGCTGAAATCGGGCCGTGACACTGCCGAGCAGGGAAGGCCGCGCGCCCCGCCGCTGGCCTAAAGATCGTTAGCGCAAGCAAGCAGATCCGCGGTTGGCTGAGGTCGCCCACTTCTGCGAGCGCATTCTCATAAGCAAGCTTTCAATCCAATTTCGACTTGGCCGCGAAAAAGCGCGCCAAAGGGAGATACGTAATGCGGCTCAAATTTTTCCGCGTCCCGCCTGCTTTCGCAACGGCGCGCCAACTTGCAGGCGTCCTTCTCTTATCCAGTCTGCTCCCGTCAGGTGCTTTTGCCTGCGCGTGCGGCTGTAGCGTTTTCGACGTGGGCTCGACGGCGCTCCTTCCAAAGGAAGGCGAGGGGGGCGGCGCCGTCTATTTCGAATGGGATCATTCGAACCAAAACCAGAACTGGAGCGGCAGTCACGCTGGGCCGGCGGCAAATAACGGCGATAAGCAAATCCAGACCGACTGGTACGTCGTCGGCTTGAATTACATGTTCAACCGCGATTGGGGCATTGGGGTTCGGATACCGACCGTGGCCCGGTCCTTCCTGACCGATATCGCGCAAAACCCGCCGCCGTCGGACCTAGAGAGATATCATGTCTCGACCGTCGGCGACATTGAGCTTACGGGCATGTACACGGGCTTCTCGAACGATATGTCGAAGGGCATCATGTTCGGCCTGAAATTGCCGACCGGCGATTGGAAGGCATACGGCTTCGACCGCGACTCCAACGTCAGCACCGGCAGCACCGACCTCGTCCTCGGCGGTTTCTGGCGCGGCATGCTTACCGGCGACAACGCTTGGCAGTATTTCGCTCAAACGAAATATCTGCAGCCCCTCTGGACGCAATCTGAATCGAACCCGCCCGTTGGCGCCAGTGCTGGGAACTACATTCCCGGCACGGAAATCAACTCCGCCATCGGCGTTACCTACAACAACTGGTATCATGTCGGTCCGTTCGACAAAATTGCGCCTATTCTTCAAGTTATCTACGCGCATAAAGGACGCGACAGCGGCGCCGCGGCCGATCCTACCGACAGCGGCTTCGATCGGGTGTTCATCTCTCCCGGCCTAGACTTCACCAAAGTTATTGACGATCCAAATAACAACACGATGAAGCTTTACGCCGATATCGAAATACCCGTCTACCAGTATATGAACGGAAATCAGCTCGTTCAGCCTTTCTTGTCCAAGATAATCTTGGCATATACGTTTTGAGCATGTCTCGCATCGCAAGAACAGGAGGAGTTGCGTCTGCGCTCCTCTCCCTTGCTGCATTGGTTCTGCCGGCCATCGCGGAGCCTGCTCTAAAGCAGCCAGCCCCCCCGCTTACGATTCGAACGGGGAACGGGGGCGAATTCGATCTTGGCGCCATGCGCGGCAAGGTCGTGCTCGTGGATTTCTGGGCGACATGGTGCGCACCTTGCCTGGAGGAACTTCCGGTCATTGCGAAGTTCTACCAAAAGCACCATGCACAGGGGTTCGAAGTTATCGCGCTTAGCGTCGACAAGCCGCGGTATAAGGCGAAAATGCAGAGGTTCAGTGCGAAGCTGCCGTTCCAGGCCGCGCTTTTAAGCGATGCCAGCCGCAATGGCTTCGGCACCCCGGAGGCGGTTCCGGTGAGCTATGTCATCGATGCGCAGGGCATAGTGCGGGACAAGTTCATCGCCATCGACGATGAGCTTTTGGATCGGGTGGTTTTGACGCTGCTCAAGGAAGCGCAGCCGCGGAATTCTGGTGCAAGTCAATGAACCGATTTCAGATTCTATTGAAACTCGCGCTGTTATCGGCGCTCCTTCCCTGTGCCCCTGCCAGAGCGCTCGCTGACAATTGGAGTGCTGACGCAAAGACCGGCTGCAAGGTTTGGAACCCGCACCCCTCGCCTGGCGAGACCGTGAGCTGGAAGGGCCCCTGCAAGAGCGGTTTCGCAAACGGCGAAGGCGCTCTGGATTGGCTCAGAGGCGGCAACGCTTACGAGCGCGACGAAGGCGAGTGGCGCTTGGGGCGTCAGGTCGAAGGCACGCAAACTTGGCCCGGCGGTCAATATAAAGGTCAACTTTCGGATAGCTTGCCGCACGGTATCGGCGTGCTGACCTTTGGCGAAGCCAGTTACGACGGCGCGTTCCTGAACGGAAAACCGAACGGGATCGGCGCGCTGACGAACAAGGCCGGTACGTTCTCGGGCACTTGGTCGGACGGCTGCTTCAACGACGGAAGGCGCCGCACTGCCATTGGGGTTTCTTTGGGATCGTGTCCGTGAAATGGAATTGGAAAGACGATCGCCCAGAATTGCGGAGGAACCTAAGATGCGCGCTCTATTTGCTTTTGCCCTAATCGCCGGTGTCTGTGTTGCAACTGTGGATGCGGGACCGGCCGCAGCTGGGCAGCACTGCAGGATGGAAAAGCAGTGCCGCTGGGTAAATTACAAGAAAATCTGTACCTATAAGAGAGTTTGCCGGGATTACTAAACTAGGACCGGCAGATTGCAGTATAGGTAAGGCGTAAAGCTACTCTTTGCGCTAGTGCAGGTGTAAGCTTCGAATGTTTACCACGTAACATGACCTCTCGCGAGAGAGGTTTGTTTGCCGTGTAGCGAAAGAAGCTTTCATATGTGGCATAAGGGCATCGCCATCAAATAATATGTCCTTGGGCGTTGCTCTTAATTCTTGCGAAAAACTGGGATGGTTCTATTGTCATGGCTGGGCATGTAAACGACTGGGCTTACTCTTTGGGGGGATTTATGATCCGCAATACAGTTTTAGGGCTAGTTGGCGCCGTTGCGCTGATCTCCTCAGCAAACGCTGCCGACATGTATGTGCCGGCTGGCGGCTTGAAGGACGGGCCGGCCTACGATAGCTGGACCGGCCTGTATGCCGGCTTGCATGTTGGCGCCGCCTGGGCCGATTTTACCGCTGTCGACCTCGACGGCTACAACGTGCAGGGCTCAAAAACCGCCTTCAACCCGGCCGGGGTTTTCGGCGGCGCCACGTTGGGTAAGAATTTTCAGCGCGGGCAAATCGTCTTCGGTCTTGAAGGTGACCTGGGCGGCATGAATTTGGGCATCACGAAGCCTCTTGCTACCAGCGGTGGAACGACAACCGCCACGCTGGACAGCGGTCTCTATGCCGACTTGACTGGCCGATTGGGTTATCTTGTCCAGCCGAATGTCCTGGCTTACGCCAAGGGCGGCTTCGCGGTCTATGACGGTTCATTCCAGGTCGACGGCAATAATCCGGCCAACACCGCCGGCAATGGTTCGCCCGGCGGAGTCTTCGGCAGCAGCACCGCGAGCAATACGTTTATCGGTTGGACCTTGGGCGCTGGCGTCGAGTACGCGCTGAATTCTAAATGGACGGTCAAAGCCGAATACCAGTATTTCGATTTCGGCGGACAAACGGTCGGGGGCAACAACGCCGCTCAGTCCTTAGGTGTAAACAGCGCCGGATTTCGCTTCGATGCTAAGGATCTGACCGTTAACACCGTCTCAGTCGGTCTCAACTATCGTTTCTCGCCGGCTTCCAAATCTCTGAAATAGCAGGCCCCCCAAGACTTCCAAAGTGCGGCGCCCGCTGGGCGCCGTTTCTGTTTTGGATCGATAGTTGGGCGCGCTCAGCGAGCCGCGGTTGCCGCGGGCACAGGCGCGGGCGCAGCCTTCAGCACGGCTTCGCATTCCGGGGGCAACTGCCCAAGCGTAAGACCGCCCTTCTTTTTTGAGGCCGCCAGCTTGTCCTTCGATGCGATGACCTTGCCCTTCAAAACCCCCAAATACGTTTTGGGCGCCTGCGCGGCTGTGACCGGCACACCGGGCTTGGGCTTCATCAGTGCCTCGATCCATTTATCGAGGCCCTTGCCGCAGCCTTCCTCGGCTTTGAACGTCTGGCCTTCACAGCCTGGGTTATTACCTGGGCAGACGAGCCGCACGTGGAAATGATCGTCATGGCCCAGGATCGGCGAGATCTTGGAAAGGAAACCGCGGTCGCCCTTGACATTGTCGCAGAGCCATTTCTTGATCGCGGGGTGCACGAAAATCCGCGCCACTTCCGGATAGGATACGGCACGCCGCAAAAGCTTCTCATATTCGGGCTTCCAGACCTCGGGATTGACGTGGCCAGGATCGAGGAGGAAGCTCTCCATCTTCATGCTCTCGCGCTCAGCAGCAGTAAGCTCGTGATCGGGCGCGGGCTTGTACCAGATATCCACGTCAAGCCCGATCTGGTGGCTCTTATGCCCAAAAGGCATAGGGCCGCCGCGCGGCATGGACAAGTCGCCGACAAGCAATCCGGGCCAGCCATCCTTTGCCTTGGCGTCCGTGGCGAAGCGTTCGACGTATTTGATGAGCGAAGGGTGGCCCCAATTGCGGTTGCGCGATAGCCGCATGACTTGCCAGGCCGGGCCGTTCACGGGCAGCGGTTTGCCGCCCGCAAGGCAGCCCCTGGCGTAAAAGCCGATTGAGCGGGTGGCCATATTGGCTGGCAACTTCACCGCGCCAAATAGATCCTTGGCCACTGCCTTTTTCGCTGCCGAGGCCTTAGCCGCGGGTGAAGCGGGAAGCGCTCCGGGACCGGCAACTGCGGGCTGGGCCTCCGGCACAGTTTGCGTTTGAAACTGTGGCTGAGGGGCTGGCGCCGGTTGCGCTGCAGGCGACGCGGCAGCCTCCGGCGCGCCCGGAAGCGGCGAGAACGCGGCCGGCCCCGCGAAGGCGGCGAAACCGGCGGCCATAAGGGCCGTAACGGCGACGCCATTAAGTAGAAGACCCGTAACCCGCATCCCGCTGCCTCCTGTGTTGCAACACGCTAATATCGGCGCCGCAGGCAAGCAAGCGCCAGCGCATCTGTACAGGTAAAAATGTGTTGCAGCGCGGCCGCGGGCCACGCAGCGCGACGGCCTTCCAGAGGCTTAGAATCTCACAAAAGCGCTTGCATTCTCAATAGGTTCCCTTATAGCCGCATGCGCGCCCTGTTGCCGCCACGTTTGCAACGGTATCAAGCTTGGCTTTAGCAATCAGCTCCAGTGAGGAACTATGTTTCGTACTCTCGTACTAGCTTTTGCAGTGATTCTCTTTTCGGCTGGCGCGTCTTCTGCGCGCGAGTGGGAGAGACTCGGCGACCGCCATGTCGGCTTCATCAACGACCACGACGTGATCCACGTCGGCCGCCACGACGGCAAGTTCAAGCGGCTCAAGCTTATCATTCGTAAAAACGACATCGACCTCAACAGCATCAAAGTGCTGTTCGGCAATGGCGAGGTTGAGGACGTTGTCTTCAACCGTCATGTCCATGACGGCGGCGAAGCTGTGATCGATCTGCGCACCGGCTGGCATGAGGGCCGTTTCATCCGCGACGTCGAGCTGCACTATCATTCGCGCCCCGACTTCCGCGGTGAAGCGATCGCCGAGCTTTGGGGCCAAGAGGACTAGATCAACCCGCCTTAACCGGAATCGGTTAAATGCGGAAAAGTTGATTGATTCTTAAGCGCTCTGCGTCCCATGGGACGCAGGTTGCTCTAGAAGTGGCCATGGCTCACCCCTAAGGTGAGCCATGCGATGAGACGACCCGCAATGCGGCTGTATGGCCGTATGCTTTTTGTGCCCAGGGCGCGTTGCGGGTAACTCCTGGAAGCGAGTTATAGATTTCTAGATAGCTCTGCGCCATCCGTTCAACGGTAAAGCGGCGTTCGAAGCCGGCGCGAACCTTGGCCCGGTCTAGTCTTGCTGCCCGCCAGACGGCCTCCGCCGCTTCCTCGATGTCCTTCACCACGAAGCCTGTCTCGCCTTCGTCGATGACCTCGGAAACCGATCCCGAGGGATACGCTATGACGGGGGTGCCGCAGGCCATCGCTTCGATCATGACGAGCCCGAAGGGTTCCGGCCAGTCGATCGGAAACAGAAGTGCCAGGGCGTCCCCAAGAAACCGTGTTTTCTGGTAATCGTCGATCTCACCCACGAATTCGACGTTTTGATTGCCATCGATCATCGGGCGCACAATTCCGGTCCAATAGGCTTGGTCGAAATTATCGACCTTGGCTGCGATTTTGAGCGGCAAGCCGGTGCGCACCGCGATTTCAATCGCGCGATCGGGACGCTTCTCAGGAGAAATGCGTCCCAAAAACGCCAGGTAACCTCCCTTTGCATGAGCGGAACAAGGAAGGAGGCCCCGGGGAAGCCCGTGGTAAACATTGCCCGCCCAGTTTACGGCAGGCGGCATGGGAACGCGCTGACTATAAGAGATCGAGGCCAACGGTATTTTTGGGAAAGCCGCATAAAAAGGCTGCAGATCGGGCAGGTCGAGACGGCCGTGTAGGGTCGTGACGGTCTTGCCCGCAAATTCGTGGATAAGCGGGAATTGCAAAAGATCGATGTGGAAGTGCAGGACATCGAATTCGGCAGCGCGGCGGCGCACCCTGTCCAGCATGATCATATGGTAGGGGATTGCGTCCTTTACTGCGGGATTCAATCTCAACGCCATTTCGGCGCAAGCCACGAGCTCCGCCCCGGTCTGGGAATCGCCGGTGGCGAAAAGAGTAACTTCGTGCCCTTGGCTCACAAGCTCCTCGGTTAGATACGACACGATCCTTTCGGTGCCGCCATAGAGGCGCGGCGGGCAGCTCTCGGCGAGGGGCGCGATTTGCGCGATTTTCATTGGTGGAGGCTTCTCTCAGGAACGCTTGAAAACCTGCCTGCGCCGCGGGCGGCGCAGTAATACAAGTTTCCAAACACGTGATAACGCAAATGGGTCCGGCTTAGCGGTGGCCGCCATGCTAGCTTCAATCGCGTTGCGCAATTGCCTGTCGAATTGCCGTTGGGGCGTTAAGCCTTCGTTTTTTAATGCGCCAGCCAGCCCGGTAATTCCGTAACTCAGTTTGGTAAAGGCGCGGCGGAAATTGTATCTTCCGCCGCAGCACTTTCGGAAGGCCAATTATCTCCACCGGAAATCGGGGACACCGGCCTAGCAATCAACCGCCGCGATAGAAGCTGTGATGGTTAAGAGTAAATCTTTCCGCGCTTGTCCAGCCGCTGCAGCACGCCCGGAAGCAGGTCGGGCAGATCGTCCGCAATTAATCCCGGCCCAAAAGACTGGGCAAGTTCACCATGAATCCAGACCGCCGCGGCAGCAGCGTCGAATGCGGCCATTCCCTGCGCTGCGAGGCCCGTAACCAGCCCGGCAAGCGCGTCACCACTTCCCGCGGTAGCGAGCCACGGCGGCGCGTTCTCGTTCACGGCTGCGAGGCTCCCCGGATGGGCGACCACGGTGTCCGGTCCCTTGAGTATTATGACCGCCCCGGAAATTTCCGCCGCCCGGCGCGCGCGATCGAGCTTCGAGGGCTCCTCGCTAAGCTCAGGGAATACCCGCTTGAACTCGCCTTCGTGCGGCGTCAGGATCGTCAATGCGGGCAGCCGCCCCTTGATTTGCTCGAAAAGCTCTGCCGGCGCTTCGCTGAACGCCGTGATGGCTTCCGCGTCGAGCACGGCGGTGGCCTGGCTGGCGAGAACGCTCGCTACGAGATCCTTCACCTCTGGATCGCGGCCAGCACCTGGGCCGATCAAAACAGCCGTGATACGCGAATCGGACAAGACCTCCGATAATCCAGCCGGTCCGTCGTACGGTTCGACCATCACCGCGGTAAGCTGCGTGGCGTTGATGAAGAACGCCGGCTTGGATGTCGCCACGGTTACAAGCCCCGCGCCCGCGCGCAGCGCTGTCCTGGCGGCAATCCGCGCGGCGCCCGTGCGTTCCATCGGCCCCGAAACCACAAGAGCGTGGCCGCGGTCGTATTTGTGGGCGTCGATCTTGAGCTTGGGGAAAAAACGGAGCCAAAAGTCCGGGTCGTTCGCAAAAGACCCCGGAGCGATCTCCTCTAGCAGGGCTGGGGGAATACCGATGTCGGCGGCTCGAACATCGCCACAATAGAGACGCCCCGGCAGCAGGACGTGGCCTGTCTTGCGCCGGAAAAACGTGACTGTAGAGGCAGCCTTGAAGGCAATTCCATGGACTGCGCCCGAGGTCGCATCGATCCCGGAGGGAACGTCGATCGCGACTACCGGAAGCGCGCGCGCGGTCACTTCTTCGATGATCTGTGCCACGAGGCCAGTAACATCGTCACGCAGGCCTGTCCCATAGATCGCGTCCACAATGGCCTGAGAGCCCTCAAGAAACTGAAGCGACAAGGGTTCAATCCCCTCGTCCCAGCGCTTTGCCATTTCCTTGGGGTCGCGCTTGAGATCCTCTTTCCGCGCATTGAGGGCGAGACGCACATGATATCCGCGCTCGCGAAGATAGCGCGCACATACGAACCCGTCGCCGCCATTATTCCCCGGCCCGCAGAGGACAGCGATGCGGCTGCCTCGCGGAAAGCGCCGGACGATTTCCTCGGCGGAGGCGCGGCCTGCGTTTTCCATCATCGTAAGCGTCGAAACGCCTGCCTCCACGGCAAGCTTTTCGGCACGGCTCATTTCTTCGGCGGTCAGGAGTTCCAGCAAGGGCGGCCCTGTATGCAATTCTGTTGCGCCAGTAATCCATAAACCGGATGGCTGCCGGAATGTAGCCAAAAATTGTTCGAGGCGAAAGAAAAGGGGCTGCGCCGGCCACGAGGTGCCTCAAGCCGGAACTCGCTCTCAACGGAAGCATCGCGGGATTGCAAGAGGCCCGCCACGTGGTTATGCTTAAAAGTTAGGCTGTTTGCATTAACCCTATGCACAACTGGCGGCACTTTCCGGTTTTGCCTCCGGTAGTAAGGCGATGCGCGTTTGGCATGGGGTGTGCTTACTCAAAGCTTGCTATTCGCCCCGCTCCGGAGGATACGATTCCCTATGAAAAAAATTGAAGCCGTCATAAAGCCGTTCAAGCTCGACGAGGTTAAGGAAGCATTGCAGGACATTGGCCTGCAGGGCATCACCGTAACGGAAGCGAAGGGCTTTGGCCGGCAAAAGGGCCACACCGAACTCTACCGCGGCGCGGAATATGTTGTCGATTTCCTGCCCAAGGTGAAAATTGAGATTGTGCTCCCGGACGACATGGTGGAAAAAGCGGTCGAGACGATCCGCACTTCTGCCAGGACGGGGCGCATCGGCGACGGTAAGATCTTCATCATCAACGTGGAAGACGCGATCCGCATCCGGACCGGCGAAACCGGCGCTGAGGCGATTTGACGCCTTTATTGCTTTTTCTTAAAGCAATAGCAGTGACATACAGGCAGCTCTTCAACCACGGCGTGCATTTAGCGCCGTTCCACCCAAACTCGCGAGTTAACTGCACGAGGGAGTACAATGGCAAACGCAAGCGAAATTGTTAAAAAGATAAAGGACGAGGAAATCAGGTTTGTCGACCTTCGTTTCACCGATCCCCGCGGCAAGATGCAGCATTTGACGATGGAGACGACGGAGATGGGCGAAGATGCCTTCGCCGAAGGCATCATGTTCGACGGCTCCTCGATCGCCGGCTGGAAGGCGATCAACGAAAGCGACATGATGTTGATGCCCGATCCAGAGTCGGCTCACATGGACCCGTTCTTCGCGCAATCGACGCTCGCAATCTTCTGCGACGTGCTTGAGCCCGCCACCCACGAACATTATGAGCGCGATCCGCGTGGCATCGCCCGCAAGGCCGAAGCCTATTTGCAGCAAACCGGCATTGGCGATAAGGCCTATTTCGGCCCTGAAGCCGAGTTCTTCATCTTCGACGACGTCCGGTTCTCCTCAGACCCTTACAATTGCGGCTACCGCCTGGATTCGACTGAGCTTCCCACCAATATGCCGACCGAATACGAGATGGGCAATCTCGGCCACCGTCCGCGGACGAAAGGCGGTTACTTCCCCGTTCCCCCAATCGATAGCGCTCAGGATATTCGCTCTGAAATGCTGTCCACGATGTCCGCCATGGGCGTCGTCACCGAAAAGCATCACCACGAGGTCGCTTCTGCGCAGCACGAGCTTGGCGTCAAGTTCGGCACGCTGACCAAGATGGCCGACGCGATGCAGATCTATAAGTACGTTGTCCACAACGTTGCGCAGTCTTACGGTAAGACGGCCACTTTCATGCCGAAGCCCGTGTTCGGCGACAACGGCTCTGGCATGCACGTCCACCAGTCGATCTGGAAAGGCTCGACGCCGGTCATGGCGGGCAACCTCTATGCCGACCTCTCCGAAACCTGCCTTTTCTATATCGGCGGCATCCTGAAGCACTCCAAGGCGCTCAACGCCTTCACGAACCCGACCACCAACTCCTATAAGCGGCTGGTCCCGGGCTACGAGGCCCCTGTGCTGCGCGCCTATTCCTCGCGTAACCGCTCGGCTTCCTGCCGCATCCCAGTTACGTCGAACCCAAAGGCCAAGCGCGTCGAAGTCCGCTTCCCCGATCCGGCTGCGAACCCATATCTTGCCTTCGCGGCGATGCTCATGGCCGGCCTCGACGGGGTCAAGAACCGCATTCATCCCGGCGATCCTATGGATAAGAACCTGTACGATTTGCCCGAGGCCGAGCTCCGCGAGATCCCGACCGTTTGCGGCTCGCTGACGGAAGCGATGGACGAGCTTAGGGCCGATCATGCGTTCCTAACGCAGGGCGGCGTCTTCACCAACGACCAGATCGACGCCTATATCGACCTGAAGGTGGAAGAGATCGACCGGTTCCGCATGATGCCGCACCCGATCGAGTTCGACCTGTACTATTCGTGCTAAGGCACACCGTCTTCGTGATGGAGAAGGCCGCTTCCGGGCGGCCTTTTTTTATGTGCTGATGTTCTACCTCAAACGCCCTCAAACAGAGCCGTGGACAAGTAGCGCTCTGCAAAGTCGGGAATAATGATAACGATATTCTTGCCCGCAAACTCGGGCCGCTTGCCAACTTCGATTGCGGCGGCTACAGCGGCGCCTGACGAGATACCCACTGGTATTCCTTCCGACCGCGCGACTTGACGCGCCGTCTCAAGCGCCGTCTGGCTATTCACCTTCACGATCTCATCGATCACGTTCCGGTCGAGAATGCCCGGTACGAAACCGGCTCCAATCCCTTGGATCTTGTGAGGCGACGGCTGCCCGCCGGACAGGACCGGCGATTCTTCCGGCTCTACGGCGACCATCTTGAGCCCTGGCTTGCGCGGCTTCAAAACCTGCCCAACACCCGTGATCGTGCCGCCGGTGCCTATGCCGGAAACGATAATGTCGACGGTGCCCTGCGTATCGTTCCAGACCTCCTCTGCGGTGGTGCGGCGGTGGATTTCGGGGTTCGCCGGGTTCTCGAATTGCTGCGGAATAACCGCGCCTGGCGTTTCCTGGGCGAGTTCCTGGGCCTTGGCAACAGCGCCCTTCATGCCAAGCGCTGCTGGCGTAAGGACAAGCTCGGCGCCCAGCAATGCAAGCATCTTGCGGCGCTCGATCGACATGGATTCGGGCATAACCAGAATTAGGCGATATCCGCGGGCTGCGGCCACGAAAGCGAGCGCGATGCCGGTGTTCCCCGAGGTCGGCTCGACCAAAACGCTTGTGCTTGGGTTAATCTTGCCCGCAGCTTCGAGGGCCTCGATCATGGCGACGCCGATGCGGTCTTTCACGCTCGCTATCGGGTTGAAGAATTCGAGCTTGGCGAGGAGGTTTGCTTTCACGCCATGTTCGCGCGCAAGCTTTTCGAGTTCGACAATCGGGGTATCGCCGATGGTTTCGGTGATAGATTTGTAGATACGGCCCCGGCCCGGAGCACGGGGCTTTGCCTCATCCGCGCTGTAGGCGCTTGCGGACCCCTGCTTCTTCTCTTTGCGATGATTTCCAAATAGCGTGAGCACGTTGCTGGCTCCAATCCTTAGCAATCAATCCAGTCATAGGGCTTTGGAATCGCGGATCGCGGCTCCAAACTTTTAAAGCTAGGCGGCTTTTGCGATGCTTCCTGCGGCGGCAAGGCCGCGCTCGATGTCAGCTATAATGTCGTCGATGTGCTCGATGCCAACGGAAAGCCGGACATAGCCTTCCGAGACGCCCGTGGCTTCCTGTTCCGCGGGGCTGAGCTGGGAATGCGTCGTCGTCGCGGGCTGAATGGCAAGGCTTCGCGCATCGCCAATGTTGGCGACGTGATAGAAGAGTTGAAGCGCATCGATGAAGCGCCGCCCGGCTTCCTTGCCCGCCGCCAGTTCGAAGCCGACGAGCCCGCCGTACCCGCCCTTCAGATATTTTTCTGCGCGGGCGCGGAAGACCCCGGTCTGCACGGAGGGGTGGATCACCCGCGACACTTCCGGGCGCTTGCCAAGATAATTCGCAACCGCCAGCGCATTCTCTGAATGTCGCTGAATACGCAAGGCCAGCGTTTCGATCCCCTGAATGATTAGGAAGGCGTTGAATGGCGAAAGCGCGGAACCCAGGTCTCGCAAAAGCGTAACGCGAGCCTTGATGATGTAGGCGATGGGTCCGAGCGGTTTGACGGCTTCGCTCCAAACAGCGCCATGATAGCTTGGGTCCGGCGTGTTGAGCGCGGGCTGGCGCTCAGGGAATGAGGCCCAATCGAAATTGCCGCCGTCTACAAGGAGGCCGCCGATGGAGGTGCCATGCCCGCCTAGATATTTGGTGGTCGAATATACGATAATCGCCGCTCCATGGTCGAACGGGTGCACAAGCAACGGCGCTGCCGTATTATCGACAATGAGTGGAATGCCAAGCGGCCTGCCGATAGCGGCAACCTCTGCTATAGGGAAAACGGTCAGCTTCGGATTGGGTAGCGTCTCGGCGTAATACGCCCGCGTGCGCGCGTCGGTAGCGCGGCGGAAGTTTTCCGGGTCTGCTGGATCGACGAAACGCACCTGAATGCCTTGGTCCTTCAAGGTGTTAGCAAACAAGTTCCAGGTGCCGCCGTAAAGGTCGGTCGAACTGACAATATTGTCGCCCGCGCGAGCAAGATTCTGGACCGCGAACGCGGATGCGGCCTGCCCTGACGAGAGCGCAAGCGCTGCAACACCGCCTTCGATTTCGGCAATGCGCTTCTCCAAGATGTCGTTGGTGGGGTTCATGATGCGCGTGTAGATATTGCTGAGCTCCTTTAGCGCGAAAGTTGGAGGCGTGCTCGGTGTCTCGGAATTGGTAGGAGGTCGTCTGGTAGATCGGCACCGCGACCGAGTTCGTCGCTGGGTCCGCGCGCCAGCCCGCGTGAAGTGCAAGCGTCTCCGGGTGCCGGCTTTTCGATGACATATCGTTCTCCTCTGCGATGAATTGCTGGGTTTGCGGCTCGGCTTGTCGCGGCGAACTTTCCCGCGCTTTCTGTGCGGCCGGCCGGGAACGGAAAGGCCAAATAGGCATGCGTTAAATCCTTCGAATCTTCACGGTTGGACGAACCTCCGGCCAGCTGTTTATGGGCAGGCGGTGTGGCGAAAAGCCTGACACGCTGTTGTTATAATTGCCGCCCAAAGCTTAAACAGATTTTGAAAAAAAATTCCATATGAAGCGGCGTTTTCCTGATAAATAAGTAATCTTTTGCTCGTTAAAGCGCTAACTCAAATAGACTTTACCCGTCATCCCACGCCTTTCTGCCCAGGGGACCCCCTCATGCACACTACCGGGCAAAGCCGGTTCAACACCGTCCATCAATCCAGAGTTTGTATCCCCGATAGTGCGCCACAGTAGACAGAACCGCCAACCCCCACTACATTCGCGCCGCACCAAAGATTAGGACAAGCCAATGAGCTATAATGTCGCCGTCGTCGGCGCCACGGGCAATGTGGGCCGCGAAATGCTGAACATTCTCGAGGAGCGCGAATTCCCGGTGAACGAGGTTTTCGCGATCGCTTCGCGCCGCTCGACGGGCGTGCAAGTTTCGTTCGGCGACAAAACGCTCAAATGCCAGGATTTGGAGACGTTCGATTTCTCCAAATGCGATTTCGCGCTGATGTCGGCGGGCGGCGAGGTGTCGAAGAAATGGTCGCCCAAGATCGGCAAGACCGGCTGCGTGGTCATCGATAATTCGAGCGCCTGGCGCTACGACATGGACGTGCCGCTGATCGTGCCCGAGGTGAACGCCGACGCGGTCGCGGGCTTCAAAAAAAAGAACATCATCGCCAATCCGAACTGCTCCACCGCCCAGCTCGTCGTGGCACTGAAGCCGCTCCACGATGCGGCGACGATCAAGCGCGTGGTCGTCGCCACCTATCAGTCGGTCTCAGGCGCCGGCAAGGAGGCGATGGACGAGCTCTGGAACCAGACCAAGGGCATCTTCGTCACCGATACGCCAACGCCGGAGGTCTTCACCAAGCAGATCGCCTTCAACGTGATCCCCCATATCGACGTCTTCATGGAGGACGGCTCGACGAAGGAAGAATGGAAGATGATGGCCGAGACCAAGAAGATCCTCGACCCCAAGATCAAGCTGACGGCGACAGCGGTGCGCGTGCCAGTGTTCGTGGGCCATTCCGAGGCGGTCAATATCGAGTTCGAGAAGCCGATCTCGGCAAAAGAGGCACGCGATATTTTGCGCGAGGCGCCGGGCCTGCTTGTCGTCGATAAGCCCGAGGATGGAGGCTACATCACGCCGATTGAATGCGTGGGCGATTACGCGACCTATGTCAGCCGCATCCGCGAAGACCCCACGGTGGAGAACGGCCTGAACCTTTGGGTCGTCTCCGACAATTTGCGCAAAGGCGCTGCCCTCAACACCGTGCAGATCGCCGAGACGCTCATCAACCGCGGACTGATCAAACCTAGGAAGGCGGGCTAGAGCGGCACGGAAAGGCGTCCCGGCATCGGGCTCGCCGTAATCGCGAGGCGGCTCCAGCCGCTGCGGCGATCCAGATCAAAATCAACCACTTAATCCTGGATTGCTTCGCTTCGCTCGCAATGACGGTGCCTTAATGCGCCAAAATGCGCCGGTCCACATGCTCGGGCCGGAAGCCAAGCCCGAGCGCGCGGGCGGGCAGGCGCGTGAGCGCAGGAAACCACTTCATGAGCCGCAGCAGGAAGGGCGGCTTCAGCGCTTCATTGCTTCCCAGCACGCCCTTGATGACGTTGTTCTGCACCTGCACCTGCAGCCACTGCGTGCTGCGCGTTGGCGGCTCGCGGCGAGCCTGCACCCGCGCGAGATCGGCATCGGTCACGTCGCCAGCAGCCAGGGGCGCCGCGAGCAGGTTTGCAGCCGCAACCGCATCCTGGATCGCGAGGTTGATGCCGACGCCGCCGATGGGCGACATGGTATGGGCGGCATCGCCAATGCAAAGAAGCCCCGGCCGGTGCCAGCGCTTCAGACGGTCCACGCCCACCGTCAACAGCTTCAACGCGTCGAGGCTCGTCACCTCTTTGGAACGGCCCTTAAGGAACGGCGCCAGCGTTTCGAGGTCGTCCTGGAAGGCGTTCAGGCCCCGCTCCCGGAGCCGGCCGATGGAGCCCTTTGCAATGACATAGCCGCACTGCCAATAGTCGCCGCGGTCGATCATGATGAAGATGTGCCCAAGCCCGAAGCTGCCAACCGGCTCCTCTGGATCGCTCTGTTTGCGCGAAAGCCGGAACCACAGCACATCCATCGGCGCGCCAATGTCTTCGGCCTGAAACCCCGCCGCCGCTCTAGTCATGGCATGACGGCCGTCGCAGCCGATGACCAGCTGCGCGAGGATGCGCACCGGGCCATCGGGGGATTTGGCGATCACGCCGGCGATTTTCCCGTTCTTCTCGATAAGCTCGGTTGCTTCGGTGTGCATTAAAAGCTTGAAACAGGGATCGGCCCTCGCCTCATTCGCAAGGAAATTCAGGAAGTCCCATTGCGGCATCAACGCAATGAATTTCGCTCGCGTGGGCAAATGCGTAAAATCGGCAAAAGTCGCCTCCATCCGCCCAAACCGTCCCTTGATCGCGTAAACCTTGTGGTGAGGGAGTTCGAGCAGCCGGTCGTAAAGGCCAAGCTCGTGCATGAGCTGCAGCGTGGACGGGTGTATGGTGTCGCCGCGGAAATCGCGCAGGAAATCCGCGTGCTTCTCCAGAACGATTACGGGAACCCCGGCGCGGGCCAGCAGATAGCCGGCCATCATGCCGGCCGGGCCGCCGCCTACGATGCAACAGGCCGCTGTCATATCGCTCATGAGTGAACCTCCGCTTTGGTGCCTCTGAGCTTCTCAAAGGCGTGCGCAAGCGATTGTTCCACGCCGTAACGCGGCTTTGCGGCCTTCTCAGGTCTGATTGGCCGCGGGCTGCAGCAGATCCTCAAGGTCGACCCCATCGAGTGCTGCATCGCCCAAAAGGTGGCCGCCCTTGTCGCGCTTTGCCGCCAGATATTTCGCGTTATGCGGCGTTTGGCGCGCGAGCACGCGATGGGTGGAGACCACCTCCAGGCCAGCCTCGCGAAGCGCTTCGATCTTGCGCGGATTGTTCGTCATGAGCCGCACCGAAGTGAAGCCGAGCTGCTTCAGCATTTCCGCGGCAAAATCGAAGCGGCGCTGATCCTGGCCGAAGCCCAAGAGCTCATCGGCGTCGTAGGTATCGAAGCCTTCTTCCTGCAGGCAATAAGCCCGGATCTTATTGGCGATGCCGTTGCCGCGGCCTTCCTGATCGAGGTAGAGCACGATCCCCCCGCCCTGCTCGCTCATCGACTTCACGGTGCCCCGCAATTGATCGCCGCAATCGCATTTGAGGCTGCCAAATAGATCGCCCGTGAGGCAAGCGGAATGGATACGGGCCAGAACCGGCCGATTGTGAGCGGGATTGCCTACAATAATTGCGATTTGATCCCTGAAGCCGTCGCCGCCACGGAAAATGACGAACTCGCAGCTCCCGGCGCCCTCCAGCGGAACGAAGGTACGGGCGATGATTTTGAGCGATTTCGCCTCCCGGTCGCGAAAAGCGATGATGTCTTGCGCGTCCGCCGAAAGAATGGGAGCGCGCTCCAAGTCGGCCCCCGTCGCATCCGCCACAGCGGCGGCAGGCAGCAGGAGCGAAAGATTGGCAAGAGCAAGGGCCGCCAGTTCCGCCCGGTTCGGGGCTGTGAACACGGGCCGGTAGGAGCTGGCGCCGTTCGCCGCGCCGTCATGGCGGTGGCTGATATAAGCCTCGATGGTTTCAAGCGTCAGGGGGTGCAGGTGAACGGCGGCCGCTTCTGCCTCCCACGGTGCTGACGGCCGGACCTTCTCGCCCGGTATGATCAGCCGCGCATTGCGTCCGGCGCCTTGTAAAAAGGCGATCTGCCTTTCGGTCAGTCCCTCCGCGGAAAAGGCCAGGGCAAGTAAATCCCCGGACCGGATGGCCACCGGCCGTGCAGCGCGAAACTCCGCCAAAGCGCGTTCCACGGCAATCTGACTGGCATCTCCGAAACAATTAAGGGGCATTTCGCTTTCCATGGCCTTTCCTGGCAGCGTTCCAACTGGAAAGAACGCCGCAAAAAACAGATCTAACAAGTTACTCCTTGGCAGCGGTAGAGTAGCTGGCTAGGAGGGCGCTAGAACTCCTCGCGATAGGATGGAGACTATACAGCCGCCATCATATAAGCGCGAGAGGGTGAGCGGGGAACGCATTTTACATTCCTGAACCGCCTTGCAACGCGTTTGACCGTTAAGGTAGCGTCATTCATCGGCAATGTGGAGGGGGCAGATGGTTTGTGTGACATTAACGCGCCGGCAGAGCTTTCTTACTCTTGCTGCGGGCGCGCTGCCGGCCATCGCGCCTGCGCGTGCAGAGCCGGTTTGTGCAGACGGGCTTGTGGTTTTAACCGCCGGCGGCCTGATCGAAGCTTCAAACCGGGGACCGTTCGATCCCGGGCGCGACCGGCTGTTCAATACTAACAATATAAGCTTCCAGAAAGCGCGCAGCTTTAGCGCCGGCAGCCTCGCAGCTCTGCCGCAGCATAGCGTTACGGCGTATCACTTCGGCAGGGAAATGGCAGGCAAGGGACCTCTGCTCGACGATATCCTCGCGGCCGCGGCCCCGGAGGCGGCAGCGAAGACCGTCCGGCTTTCCGCGCTCGACGGATACGCTGCTGAGCTTGCCCTATCGGACGTGAAAAGCCGGCAATGGATTCTGGCCATGGAAACCGATGGCAAGCCGCTTTCGATTGGGGATCTCGGTCCGCTTTTCGCGATGCGTCAGCTTGCGCCGGGTGAAAGGGAAACTGAGGAGGAAGAGGCGAAATGGGTCTATTCCCTCTACTATATCGAGGTGATGCCTTGACATCTAAACTATGCGCCGCCATACGGCACACTCGGTCATTGCGAGCGCAGCGAAGCAATCCAGGAGCCCCAGACGCCCGCGGCGGGGCTGTTCCTGAAACGCCACGGGGCTGAAGCCCCTCGCGATGACGTTTAGGGGTGGCTGCGCTTTGTCCACGGAGGCGGCAATGACGAAATCGGTGCTGGGAATCATAGGCGGCTCAGGACTTTACGATCTTCCGGGGCTCGAAAATAAGCGAGAGGAAGCCGTTGCCTCGCCATGGGGGGAGCCGTCTTCCAAGGTACATCTCGGCGACATCGGCGGCCTTGCGGTTGCGTTCATTCCGCGCCATGGACCGGGCCATTTCCACTCGCCTTCTTCGATCAATTATCGCGCCAATATCGACGTGCTGAAGCGGGTGGGCGTGACCGACCTCATTTCGGTTTCGGCCTGCGGATCGCTGCGCGAGGACCTGCCACCCGGCACCTTCGTCATCGTCGATCAATTCATCGACCGCACCATCGCCCGCGAGAAGAGCTTCTTTGGCGCCGGCTGCGTCGCCCATGTGGCGCTTGCCGATCCGATAAGCCCCAAGCTCGCCGACAAACTCGAAGCCGCCGCTAAAGCCGAAGCCATCCCCTACAGCCGCGGCGGCACCTATATCGTGATGGAGGGGCCGCAATTTTCGACTCGGGCCGAGTCCTTCCTCTACAGATCCTGGGGTTGCAGCGTCATCGGCATGACGAACATGCCCGAGGCGAAGCTCGCGCGCGAGGCCGAGCTGTGCTACGCGACGGTCGCCATGGTGACCGATTTCGATTGCTGGCACGACGACCACACCGACGTGGACATTTCAGACATTTTGCGGGTGATGAAGGAAAACTCCGAGAAGGCCTGGCTGATCGCGCGGCTTGCGGCGGACTTCCCCAAGGAACACGAGCCCTGCCCGCTCGGCTCGGATCGGGCGCTTGAGCATGCGATCATCACGGCGCCGGAGCAGCGCGACCCGGTTCTTGTGGCCAAGCTCGACGCCATCGCCGGGCGCGTGTTGCACCGGGGCTAAGGCAAGGCGAAAGGGATTGATGCGAGGGGGCAACCTCGCGAGAGTTGCGTTAGGCCAATTCCTTAAGTTCGAACTTATTGAACCATAGTACGCAACTGAGGGTATATCGGACGCCGATCTTGCCGGCTTAGTCCGGGTTCGACGGCGCGCGGCTAACCGGTGCTCTGGGCCAACATGCGATATCCGTTACGCTTGCTTTCGCTTCGGTGCAGATCAATTCTTGAACGCCGCAATTCCGGGTTCGCCGTCAGCTCTGGATAAGATAGAAGGCAAGCTCGCAGTCCACTGCGTCGCCGAGAGGACGAACGAGGCGGCCCGTCGCCAAATCTAAGGCGACTAACGTCGTCCTACCCAAGGCAATGCCACTTCCGTTGATCGCCGTTTGGTACGCTGCTGCTGAGTCGTTGATTTGCGGCCCACGCTCACAGTTAGATCTCCGGAAAGCTTGCTGCTTGCAGCCAAGTGCGCCACGTCGGGAATGCGCCTTCAGAAGCCATCGAGCGATCATGGATGAGAGTGTGGTGCTTTAGGTCCTCCGGACCGCGCAACGGGTGCATCCCTTCGAGCAAGGCCGGAGCGCTGGACATCACAGGCTGCTCCGTCAAAGCGGACGCGCGCGGCATGGATATCGGGATAACGACGGTCGGCCCAATCGATGAGGCTCGCCATCGGGTCCAGCAGGGATTGGCCTAGCGGGGAAAGGCAATATTCTACGCTGGGCGGCTTGGTCGGAAATACATGGCGGGCGATAAGTCCGTCGCGCTCCAAGTCGCGCAGCGTCTGGGTGAGCATGCGTTTGGAGATGTCGCGGATGGCTCGGTGAAGCTCGCTGAAGCGCCGCGGCCGCGTCGCGAGGGTCATGATCATGAGTATGCTCCATTTGTCGCCGATGCGGTCGAGCACGTCGCGCACCGGGCAATGTACGGGTTCTACTGACTGGGCGTCGTCCGATTGATATCGGCTGAATCGCTCGATCCCGCTCAATGCGTCGCTCATACGGGTTCCCTTTTTCTCTCCTGGTTACAAAAAACTGCCTCCTTACGGTGCAGGTCTAAGGTCTTTATATGAGACCTACCCTAGAATATACACCATTTAGCACCGGGAGAATACGCATGTTTCTAGTTGTGGGAATTACGGGAAAAGTAGGCGGCGCAACGGCCAGGCATTTGTCGGCGCAAGGTAAGAAAGTACGCGCGCTGGTTCGCGACCGCGCGAAGGCGGCAAGCTGGACGGATCAGGGCGTCGAACTGGTCGACGGCGACTGGAACAATGCGGCCGCTATCGAGCGGACGCTCAAGGGCGTCGACGGCGCGTTTGTAATGTTGCCGGCCGTCTGGGCCCCCTCTCCGGACTTCAAGGAAGCCAAGGGCGTCATCGCGAACTATGTCGAGGCGCTGACCAAGGCCGCGCCGCCGCGTGTGGTCGCGCTCTCGTCGATGGGGGCGAACAGAACCAGCGGGCTGGGGATGATCACGGCCCTGTCGTTGCTGGAGCAAGGCTTTCGCAAACTGACATCACCGACCGCCTTCGTGCGTGCCGGCGGGTTTTTCGAAAACTTCCTTTACGGCCTGCACGTCGCCCAGGGCGGCACGCTCCCCGTCTACTACAACCCGACCAACCGGAAATCGACCATGGTCGCGACGAACGACATCGGCGCCGAGGTGGCGACGCTGCTGACCGGGCCGGCGTGGTCGGGGCATCGCGTCATCGAACTTGGTTCGATGGTCAGCGCGGATGAAGTCGCAGCGCAACTGGGCGATGTCATGCAGCGCGAAGTCAAGGCCTTCCCTTTCCCGCGGGCCGAGTGGCCGGCAGCGTTTGAGCAGTTCGGCATCCCGAAGGGCCAGACCGGACCGGCTGAAGCGATGTTCGAGGCCGTCAACGCGGGCTGGATGGACCTCGGCGTCGCTGGCACGGAGCACGTCGCCGGCACAACGCTTGCCCGCGATGTCTTCGCGGCGGCCCAGAATGCCCCCACGGCGTAGGTCCGCGGATTCAGCGATGAGATGCGACTTTCGGACCTGCTCCGGAAATTCGCATCTCCATCGGAATGAATGCGTCGCGGCCGGCCATCTGTTGGCGCGACCAGACAGGTCCTCCGCGGCGCCCTATCAGAAAAGGTTGGACAAATGTCAAAGATTTCCTGGCGCCAAGTCTCGGCCTTGGCACTTGCAGCTTTCTTCGTCGTGGGATCGCTCAGCAACATCTTCGCCCTTGGGTCTATCTACGAGGAATATCTGAGGTGGGGATACCCGCACTGGTTCCATTTCGTGACCGGATCGCTGGAACTGACGACCGCCGTTCTGCTGACGCACGCACGGACGCGGTTGTGGGGCTCGGCGCTCGGCTGCACCGTGATGTTGGCGGCGCTCGCGACCGTCACCCTCCACGGCGAATACGGGCACGGGGTCCCGCCGCTTATCGTGGCGACGCTATCAATAGTCGTCGGATGGATAGCCTGGGTGACATGTCTCTTCTCGACCCGAAGGGAAGAACCTTCGGGAAGCAACTTTCCCCGGGCTGCTGGCGGAAGCGCGGCTATGCTCGTTGCGTAGCTCCCAGCCGATTTTCGTAGCGGCATCCCGTCGTTAAGATCGGGATGGTAAACGCGGCGGGAGTTAAATGCCGAGTCTGCGCAAGAACGCGAATTTTTCGCGTTTTCACCCCCAAAAGTGGATTCCTGGAATCCCGTTAATTATCTTTTTGTCACCGGGGTAAGCTCAGAATTTAAGGTTTCGCTAAGAGGTTGGAAAGGTTTGGTGAAAACGACCTGGTAAGCCTAACCGATTACCAAAATGGTGCATTCGCTAAGAGGTTGGAAAGGTTAATGTCCTGCGCCGCTCCGCAAAGGTGCGGCCCTGTGCAGCGGGTTAGATTAGGGCGAAACTGGTTGCTTTACGCGGCCAGGTGCGTTTGGACGGCGCGCTCGACCGCGCGGACGTTGAAGGGTTTGGCGATGATCAGGTCGCGCAGCTCGCCCGTGGCGGCAACGGCTTCGGGATGCGCGGTCACATAGATCACGTTGATATCGATATTCTCGCGAATTGCTTTCACGACGTCGACGCCGGTGTCGCCTTTGAGCTTATAGTCGGCCAGAATGAGCTGAGGCTTCGATTGGCCGGCGATGCGAAGGGCCTCGGCGCGGTTTCTTGCCGTTCCGGCCACAACCAGCCCAAGGCTCGTCACAATCTCTTGAAGCTCGCGTGCGATCAGCGCCTCGTCCTCGAGGATTAGGACGGCGAGCGGCCTCTGCCGCAGAGCCAGCAGCGAAAGGGCATAAGCGCGCCGGACGTGACTTTCGCTCCTATCCATAATGGAGGCGATATCGCCGTAAGGAAAGCCAATCACGGCGTGCAGCGCCGCCACTTGCCTTTGTTCCTCGCTCAGGCGCAGCAAACGGGAATGGAGTCCGCTTCCGACTGACGCCGTAACTTTGCCCTTTTGTAAGCTTGCCCGGGCAGTTTCGTTAACTTTTCTATAGAGGTCCAGGCGCGAGATCGCGCGGCCAGAGACTGACATGACATCCGATACAAGCGCGTTGAGTGCGGTTTCAACCGCCATATCGCTCAGAAGGCGGTTTCCCAGGAGGCAAAACGCATACCTCCGCAGGTTTCTGAGCTCAGCCAGCGCAAGGATTTCAGTCATTTTTTGCAGCGTCCCCTTAGCTCTGCTAGATAAACCGGACACCGAAGCTACCGGTCAGAAGGAGGAGTCAGACCATACAGGAGATGATACAGGCGGAAAAGCGGAAACACTGGGGCAAGTCTCATTAGAACTTCCAATTCGTTTCAGTTTTCCCAAAAAAAGCACGAACTGGTGGGTGTAGACGGTAACTATTCTACCAGAGGTTGTGATAATCACTGGCATCGGCTTTTCCTGTTTCGCAGGATTTGCGCCAGCAACTCCCTTCCTTTACGCCGTTTTTCCTGGAGCGGCCTAATTCCCATAGCAGATTAACCGCCTCCACACGCGCTGTTAATGACAACGATCAAAAATGGGTGAGATCTATAGATGCGCGTTGGCGGCATGGGAAACGGCTTTTGCGAGCCTGTCGAACTCCATCAGCTCGCGCAAAAGGGATTCCAGCGCGGACAGGGGAACCATATTCGGACCGTCGGACGGGGCGTTGTCCGGGTCTGGATGGGTTTCGATGAATAACGCCGCGACACCAACGGCGGCCGCTGCCCGGGCCAGCACGGGCACGAAGCGCCGCTCGCCCCCGCTCGCAGTGCCGCGCCCGCCCGGCTGCTGCACGGAGTGCGTCGCATCGAAAACCACAGGGCACCCCGTTTCGGCAAGGATGGGCAGCGCCCTCATGTCGGTGACAAGCGTGTTATATCCGAAGCTGACCCCGCGCTCGGTGACGAGGACATTGGGATTACCTGTGGATATAGCTTTGGCTACGACATTCTTCATGTCCCAGGGCGCCAGGAACTGCCCCTTCTTGATTTTCACCACTCTGCCCGTCTCGGCCGCGGCGACAATGAGGTCGGTCTGGCGGCAGAGGAAGGCGGGGATCTGCAAGACGTCCACAGCTTCGGCAACGGGGGCGCATTGCGAGGGCTCGTGAACGTCCGTCACCACGGGAAGCCCGAGTGTCTCGCGGATTTCCGCAAAAATGGGCAGCGCCCCTTTGAGCCCAAGCCCGCGCGCGCTTCCCGCACTGGTGCGGTTCGCCTTGTCGAACGACGACTTATAGATGAGGCCGATGCGAAGCCTTTCGGCGATCTCCTTCAGCGCCGCTGCCGTTTCAAGCGCGTGCAGCCGGCTCTCTAGCTGGCAAGGCCCCGCAAACAGCGCCATCGGCAGGCCGTTGGAGACGCTTACACCGCCTATCTTAACTACTGAGTTTGGAGACGAGGCCCCTATGCCGTGATGTGTCATCGATCTTCTGTTGAATCCCAGCCTTGCCGATTCGCCAAGCGACTAAGCCCGTAGCCGCCAATAAGGGCGCTAAGCAGGCATCGCCGGATTTACCAACGGATGGCGCTCCGCAGCTTGTAGTGCGGCGTCCCGAAAATGCCTACAGCTTTTGCGGCTTGATCAACTTGCCTTAATTTGAACCGATATAGAGCCGGAAATATTGATCGATACTTAAGTGCCGAAGCAACTTACCTGCGCCCCGTAGGACCTTACATTTTGCCCCATTCTTAAGACTTTGCTCAGCTTACCGCAGTTACAAAATGATAATTAACGGGTTTCCAGGATCCCACTTTTGGGGGTGAAAACGCAAAAAATTCGCGTCTGGACGCAAAAATGGCATTTAACTCCCGCCGCGGTTACCATCCCGGTTTTAACCATGAGATGGCGCTACGCGAGTAACTATACATGGGGCGTTAACTATGCCGCGGCGCTACAAAAATAGGCTAGGCGCCGGACCTTTCCAACCTTTTAGCGAAACCTTAAATTTTGCCCCCGTTCTTAACGCTTTGCTCAGCTTACCCCGGTGACAAAAAGATAATTAACGGGTTTCCAGGATCCCAGTTTTCCGGGTGAAAACGCGATAAATTCGCGTCTGGACGCAAAATTGGCATTTAACTCCCCCCGCGTTTACCATGCGAATCTTAACGAGACGGCGCTACGACATCCCACTACGGCCCTGCGAAAGGAGCGTCGCGGCGCGACGAAAATCGGCCGGAAGATACGCAATGGGCATAGCGGCCTTTCGTCAGCAGCCGGAAAGGTACCTCCCTTTGGGGGTCGCGCCCTAAAATACTCATGTTGAGAATATCTAGGCGGCTGAACCTCCGGAACTGGTGCTGTGGACGGCCTTCTCCCCGAACTAAGTTACTCTATCGGCGGAAGCCGGGAGGGAGGGCACAATGGCGCTTATTGCAACCATAGGACTGGATATCGCAAAGGCTGTCTCTCAGGTTCACGGAGTTGATGCCGCGGGGCAAATTGTTGTCCGGCGGCGCCTGACACGTGGGCGCGTCTTGGCGTTTTTCGAGAAGTTGGCGCCATGTCGATGAGAGAAAAGCCCGGGAAAAAACAGGCGAATGCAGCTCGTTCAATCGTGAGAAGATAGGGTGGGCAGTGGTCCAAAGTCGCCTTTCAACGAGCCGCGCTTCCGGGTTGTTTTGAGTAAATAATTGTGGCGGCGCTTCTTGTTATGAAGCATTCTTTGGTTGGATTTACTTGTCCCATCCTATTTGCAAGATTGCGTTTGTTGGCCTCCAAGCGCAAAGTTTAACCAGCGAGCCGCAACGGACAGCAATTTCAGGATTGTCCGGTCACAAACAATCTCAAAGGGAAACGTCAAAGAAACGGGAGGGACCTTAGATGAGCCATATTTCTAAGAAAGTTAGCTCAATTCGCATCGATCGCCGCTCGCTGCTAAAAACGGCGGCCCTTGCCAGCGTTGCACAGGTCGCCGCGCCTTTCGTGCGGACGGCGCGCGCCGCGGACACCGTCAAGATCGGCCTCGACAATCCACTTACGGGCACCTATGCGGCGCTTGGCAGAAACGAAATGATCGGCTGCCAGCTCGCGGTCGATGAGATCAACGCGAAGGGCGGAATTCTGGGCAAGCAGGTCGAGCTTCTGGTCGAAGATTCGACCAGCGGCGATGCCGGTGCCGCAGTGCAGAAAGCGACTAAGCTGATTGAGCGCGATCACGTGGATTTCCTGCTCGGCAATGTGAACTCGGCACTGGCCCAGGCGATGGCCCAGGTCTCGAACCAGCACAATGTTCTCCACGTCGTTCCCGGCGGCCATACCGACGCCATCACCGGCGCGAACTGCCACTGGAACGTGTTCCGCGTGTGCAACACAACGGCGATGGAGACGGCCGCGGTCGCAGGCGTGCTGATTAAGGCCTATGGCAAGAAGTTTTATTATCTGATTCCGGATTACGCCTTCGGCCACACGCTCTATTCGGGCATGGAGAAGGCGGCCAAGCCGCTCGGTGGCGTCAACGCCGGTTCCGCCCTGACCCCGCTCGGTACCACCGACTATTCGAGCTACCTTATCAAGGCGCAGGCGGCCAACCCCGATGTCATTATCTTTTTCCAGGCCGGCAACGATGCCGTGAACGCCCTGAAACAGGCGGTGCAGTTCGGCCTCGAAAAAAGATTCCATCTGGCCGGCGCCCAGCAGGAGCTTGAAGTTCTATTAGGCCTGCCGCCCGAGGCGCGCGTCGGCACCTGGGTTTTTGAGTGGTACTGGAACCAGCCGGGCGTTGCCCATGTCGCCGATTTCGTCGGCGAGATCCGCAAGAAGACAGGCGGCCACGTTCCAACGGCGCGCACCTGGTTCGGCTATGCATCGACATGGACCTGCGCGCTCGCAGCCAACAATGCCAAATCGCTCGATGCGGTCAAAATGGCCAAGGCGCTGCAGGATTTCCACCTGCCTTCCGAGGTCGGATTGATGCCCGATAGTGCCTTCTACCGCGCGGGCCAGAACCAGCTCATTCCGGATCTGTTCGTGGGCAAGGCTCAATCTAAGGGCGAGAAAGACCCGGAGGATTTGTTCAAGGTCACCGAAGTGGTGAAGGGCCCCTCCGTGGCAGGCACGCTTGAGGAAACCGGCTGCAAGATAACATGGCCGGCCTGACCAGGCCCGTGGAACGCGCGGCCTATGGCGGCGCGTTCCACTTCTTGGGAAAGCCCGCGTCTCTGCATGAACGGCGTTCACAGCGCATTCGCCGCAAGGAGCGCACAGAATGAGACCACGGGCAGAGACCGCATCCGCCGCTTCGTGCCTCAAGGCCCGATAAGCGCAGTTTGAAGAGAACCTGCGAGATGACCCAGCTTATTCTGTTCAACCTGCTCAACGGCCTGGTCACCGGCGCCTTTTATGCGCTCATGGCGCTTGGCCTGTCGCTGATCCTCAACCTGACCGGCGTCATCAATTTTGCGCATGGCGGTTTCCTGGCCATTGGCGGCTATATCGCCTATACCCTGAGCTCCTATACCGGCTTCTGGGGCGCGCTCATTATCGCGCCAGTGCTAACGGCGATCCTGGGCATCTTTACAGAGAAAATCCTAATCCGGCGCGTCTATGGGCTCGACCCGCTCTATAGCCTGCTGCTGACCTTCGGGCTGGCCTTTATGATCGAAGACGGCACGCGCTTTTTATGGGGGGCACAGGCCGTGCCCTTCGAAATCCCTGCTTCGCTGACCGTGCCATTGAGCACTGAGTACTTTTTCCTGACCGGCTACCGCCTGTTCATGGTGGCGCTGGCAGCGGCTGTGGTGACCGGACTGTTCGTCATGCTCAAATGGACGAGGCTCGGCATGCGCATCCGCGCCGCAACCCTCGACCTCGAAACCGTATCGGTTTTGGGGGTCAACACCTCGATCCTGCGCAACCTCAATTTCGGTCTTGGTATTTATCTGGCGGGATTTGCGGGCGTGCTGGCCGCAGGGCAGCTGGGACTTGAGCCGACGATCGGCGGCTCGCTCATCATGCCGAGCTTCGTGGCGATCATCGTGGGCGGGCTCGGCAGTCTGCCGGGAACGCTTTTGGGTGGAGTCCTGATCGGCGTTGCATCGGCGCTGACCTCCGTCTTCTATCCTTCGGCTTCTGAAGCGGTAATATATGTGATCATGGCCCTTGTCCTGCTTGTGCGGCCGCGCGGTCTTTTCGGCCAGGAAGGGCGTTTCTAATGGAGGCGAATAAAAACGCTTTGGCGCGCTATGCGCCAACTGTGCTGATCTGGATCGCACTTTTATCCGTGCCGGAGTGGATCGATCTATTTGCCTATACGGACCTCGCCACCCGCGTGGTGACACTTGGTCTCGCGGCGATGGCGCTCAATTTTCTGCTGGGCTATACGGGAGTCCTGTCGTTCGGCCATGCCGCCTATTTCGGGCTCGGCGCCTATGGCGCGGGCATAATGCTGCGCTATCTTGTTCCCAGCACGGGGCTTGCGATCCTGGCCGGTACGCTCGCGGGCACTGTCGCTGCCATGCTGATCGGGCCTTTAATCGTCCAGCTTCGCGGCGTCTATTTCGCGATGGTAACCATCGCGTTTGGGCAGATCTTCTATTTCATCGCCTTCCGGTGGAACTCGGTCACGGGTGGCGACGATGGCCTGACCAATTGGACACGGCAGCCCATCGACCTCGGTTTCACCCTCATCGACATCAAAAATCCAGCGGCCTTTTACTATTTGGCACTTGGCGTCTTCGCGCTGTGCACCGGCGTCATGGCTTGGCTCTTGCAATCGCCCTTCGGCCGCTCGCTACTCGCCATTCGCGAAAATGAGAGGCGGGCGCGTTTCCTCGGCATTCCGGTCAATCTGCATATCTGGCTGTCCTGGGTGATATCGTGCGCCTTTGCGAGCACCGCTGGTGCGCTCTACGCCCTGCTTAACAACTTCGTGGACCCGCGATCCCTGCACTGGACCCAATCCGGGACTTTCGTGATCATGGCGGTGCTGGGAGGCATGCGCTCTTTCTGGGGGCCGCTTATCGGCGCGGCCATCTATGTGGTCTTGCAGGATTATCTTTCGAGCCGGACCGAGAACTGGATGTCGCTGATTGGGCTGGTGTTCGTGCTTGTCGTGCTGTTTTTCCCGCGCGGCATTCTGGGCATGTTCGGACGGAAGACCGCATCGTGACGCTGCTGAGGGTCGAGAATTTAACCAAGCGCTTCGGTAGCCTCGCGGCGGTCTCGGACGTGTCGATGGTGGCCCAGCCCGGCGAAATCCGCGCCGTGATTGGGCCCAACGGTGCCGGCAAGACCACGTTCTTCAACATGATAAGCGGCTTTCTTACACCTAGCTCGGGGCGCATTCTGTTCGGCGACCATGACGTGACACGCATGACGCCCAACCGGCGCGTCAAAATCGGCATGGCGCGCACCTTCCAAATCACGGAAGTGTTCCGCGATTTATCGGTAGGCCAGAACCTCCAGATCGCCGTCGAGGCCGCAAACGGGCTCAGCCTCAGCGTAGTCACGGCCGGGGATGCACGCGAGGAGGTCTACGCTGAAGTGTCCGAGCTATTGGAGCTGAGCGGCCTTACTCCCAATGCCAACCGGCTGGTAGGCGAGCTCTCCCATGGCGACCAGCGCACCAGCGAGATCATGATGGCGCTAGCTCTGAAGCCGCGCCTCCTGCTTCTCGATGAGCCCACCGCGGGCATGGGTGACCAGGAGACCTTCGACATCGCCAAGCTGATCCGCAAGCTGCACCGCCAGCAGAACCTCACCATCGTGCTTATCGAGCACGACATGCGCATCGTGTTCAGCCTTGCGGACCGGATCATGGTGCTTGCCGAGGGCCGGATGCTGGCGGAAGGGACGCCCGGGGAGATCGCCGCCAACGAGGCCGTGCAGAAGGCCTATCTGGGGACAGCGGGATGAGCGCTATCGCATTGCAGGCTGAAGGCCTCCACACTTTCTACGGCAAGAGCCACATCCTGCACGGCGTCGACCTCGAAGTGCACGAGGGAGAGATTGTGGCGCTGCTGGGCCGCAATGGCGCGGGCAAATCGACCACCCTTCGGAGCGTGGTGGGGCTGACCCCTGCGCGCGAAGGCGTAATCCGGATTTTTGGCCATGCAACGACTCATTGGCCCCCCTACCGGATCGCGGCGCTGGGCGTGGGTTTTGTGCCCGAGGGACGTAAGATCTTTCCCTATCTAACGGTCGAGGAAAACCTCAAAGTGCCGGCGGATAAGCCGGGACATTGGAATATTGCCCGCATCTATGAGCAGTTTCCGCGGCTCGAAGAGCGCAAGCGTAATCTCGGCCGGCAGCTGTCAGGCGGCGAGCAGGAAATGCTGTCGATCGCCCGCGCGCTTCTGCTGAATCCCAAAATCATTATTTTGGATGAGCCGTCCCAGGGCCTCGCCCCGCTCATTGTGCAGGAAGTTTTCCGCATCGTGGTGCGGGCGCGCGAACAGGGGATCTCGGTCCTACTCGTCGAGCAAAATGTGCGCGCCGCCGTCGAAATCGCCGGCCGGGCCTATGTGGTGGACCATGGACAGATCGTTTATGCGGGTTCGGCGGCTGAATTCGCCAAGGACGAGGAGCATGTACGCGAGCTTGCCGGCGCCAGCGCCGCCCAATGGGACTTCGGCGACTAAGGTCGTGTACGGGAGGGCCATTGCCGCCGGTCATCCAAACCGGGCATGGCGATACATTTATCGCCGGGGTGCCGGCGGCCTTCTTTTGAAAAAAAGGGGCGTTATTAAAAGCCTGCGGCACTGCCATCCGAACGGGGGTCTGATGCCCCTTCGATAAGGCCCGATTTGCCTCCTGTGTGGTGTATCACCAGCGCACCTGCGTGCCCCATTAGCTCGTCGAACGGGCCAACAAGCTGAACATCATGCCCGGCCGCTCTTAACGCATCGATGAGGTCTTTGGGGAAGCGGTCCTCGATGCGCAAATTGGTGGCGGCGCTTCCCCACGTCCGGCCGAGCACCCAGCGCGGCGGCTGAAATTGCTTCCTGCAGCCCTTGGCCAAATATGGCGTAGCGTGTAAAGACGGCGGCCTGGGTTTGCGGCTGCCCATCGCCACCCATAGCGCCGTAGGGCATCACTCGTCCATTTGTGAGCAGAGCCAGTGCCGGTTGGATGGTGTGAAACGGCCGCCTGTAGGGCAGCAGCGCATTGTGCTTGCCAGTGCCGAAGTTGAAGCTCGTACCGCGATTTTGCCAAACGATGCCGGAGCTAGGCAGGACAACGCCCGACCCGAATTCCCAGTAAATGCTCTGGATGAAGCTCACGGCCCGCCCTTCGCCATCGATAGCGCCGAGCCAAACTGGGTCGCCGGGATTTGCCGGCTGCGGCCAAGCCAGGGCGCGGGCCTTGCCGATTTTCCGCGCTTCTTCTTCGAGGGCTGCGGCAGTCAGGAGATGCTGGGCCTCAACGCTTGCATAGGCTGGATCGGTTACATGACTGTCCCGGATGAGAAAGGCGCGCTTCGTGGCCTCAACCAATCCATGGATGTGCTCGAAGCTTTCAGCCGCGCCGCAGTCGAGCCGGTCAAAGAGTGCGAGGATCATCAGCGATGCCAATCCTTGCGTTGGGAAGGGCATCCCATAGACCGTGCCTGCCTTCAACTGCACCTGAAGGGGCTCGGGCACCGCGACCGCCCTGTGGCGCTCGAAATCGCCGAGGCGGAGCGGACTACCGCAGGCTTCCAACTCTGCCGCGATCTGGCGCGCGAGTTCGCCCCGGTAGAAATCGTCGAAACCGCTCGCGGCGAGACGGCCGAGGGTCGCCGCCAGCTCCGGCAGCTTCATGGTGCTGGCGGCCTCCGGAACCTGGCCGCCCGGCATGAACGCCGCCTTGAAGCCGGGCACCGGTTCCAGCTCCGCCTGCTTGCTTGCTGTATTGCGGCTTTGTGTCTGGCTGACTGGGAAGCCGGACCTGGCGTGATAGATCGCATCTTCCAGAATGCGGGCGTGAGGCATCTTGCCGCCCCAGGTCCTCGCAATTTCGTGCGCTGCCGCCCAGCCCGAAACGGCACCGGCAACCGTCAGCGCAGCCAGCGGACCTCGCCCAGGCACAGCATCGGCGCAACCATGCTCGTGATAAAAAGCGGTATTGGCAAGCCTGCCGCCGCGCCGCAGGCGTCAATGCCCAAAGGAGGCCTGCCACGCTCGCTAATCAGCCAGAAATTGTCGCCGCCGAGGCCGCTCATATGCGGATAAACCACCGCGATCGTGGCCGCGGCCGCGATCATCGCTTCAATCGCATTGCCGCCGTCACGTAAAACCCGAAGCCCGGCCGCGGAAGCCAGATGGTGGGGAGCCACCACCATTCCGCGGCGTGCGAGAGTGCTTTTTTCTTTCATAGTTGCCCGCCTGGAGAGCCTAGCTCCTTAATCTACTGGCAATAGCGCTAACCGGCCGCAAAAAATACGACATATCCCAGTGAAATTCTTGTGCCGATCGAGTTTTGAGCACAGGAAGCATAGTGATGGGTGTGAGACGTGGGCGCCCAAATGCGCCCGCCTTGATCGCGTGTAGCATGGCCAATGAATTTTTGGTTGTATTGCCGCAACCGGCGTGGTGATTGTCAGACAGAGGCTCAACGGCAACCGGGAAAGCTCCGTGCAACACAGCGCAAATCTTTATTCGGAACTCAGCGCGCGTTGGCGGGATGGCGAAAAGGCCGCAATCGAAACCGGTTCAGGAAAACGGTATCGCTACGCGGAGTTGGATGGGATTACGGCTCAGCTTGCCAATGCCCTTATCGCCTGCGGTGTAAAGCCTGGTGTCCGCGTCGCGGCGCAAGTGGAGAAGTCGCCCGAGGCTTTGTTTTTGTATCTGGCGTGCTTGCGGGCGGGAGCGGCCTATCTGCCGCTGAACACAGCCTATACGCAAACGGAGATCGACTATTTTCTGAAAGATGCCGAGCCCGGTCTATTGGTCTGCGGCCCTGGAAATGCCGCGGCTGCCGCGGCGCTTTGCGCCGGTGCGGGCGTTGGCCATTGCCACACGCTTGGCACCGTGGGTGATGGTAGCCTCCTGACCCTTGCCGCGGGCATGCCTTCAGCCTTCGCAGATGTTCCGCGCGCGCCGGACGATCTTGCCGCCATCCTCTACACCTCCGGCACCACGGGCCGCTCGAAAGGCGCATTGCTCACGCATGCCAATCTTTCTACCAATGCGCGCGCGCTTGTGGAGGCCTGGCGATTCACGGAAGCCGATGTGCTTCTCCATGCGTTGCCCATTTTCCATACGCACGGCCTGTTCGTGGCAAGCAATGTCGCGCTCATGTCCGGCGCCTCCATGATTTTCCTACCGAAATTCGATCCGGATGAGATTTTCCGGCTCTTGCCGCGCGCAACGGCGATGATGGGCGTGCCAACCTATTATGTCCGGCTGCTCGCCGATGAGCGGCTCACGCGCGAGGCCGCGCAGCACATGCGGCTGTTTGTTTCAGGCTCTGCGCCGCTGCTCCCCGATACCTTCCACGGTTTTTCCCAGCGCACGGGCCATGCAATTCTTGAGCGCTATGGCATGACCGAAACGGGGATGAACACGTCGAACCCTTATGACGGCGACCGCGTGCCCGGTTCGGTTGGCTTTGCGCTGCCTGGCGTCGAGCTTCGCATTGCAAACCCGGAAACGGGCGCACTGCTCGGGCCGGAAGAAATCGGCATGATCGAGCTGCGCGGGCCGAATGTGTTCAGGGGCTATTGGCGCATGCCGGAGAAGACCAAGGCCGAATTCCGCGAAGACGGTTTCTTCATTACCGGCGATCTCGGCAAAATCGACATTCGCGGATATGTGCGCATTGTCGGGCGCGGCAAAGACCTCGTAATTACAGGCGGCTATAATGTCTATCCCAAAGAGGTCGAGAGCGAAATCGATGCGCTGGATGGCGTGTTCGAAAGCGCGGTCATCGGAGTCGCCCATCCCGATTTCGGCGAAGGTGTTGTGGCAGTCGCGGTCAAGACCCGGAGCAATCTCACGGAATCTGAGGTCCAGGAACGGCTGAGAGAGCGCCTCGCCAACTATAAGCTCCCAAAGCGCGTAGTTTTCGTGAAAATCCTGCCGCGCAACACCATGGGTAAAGTGCAAAAGAACCTGCTCCGCGAAACGTTCAAAGACCTCTTTTCGAAACCGGACTGAGCGTGAAGGCCGCACTTTGATGGCATCGGCAAAGCCCGGCGGCTCTGCCAGGGCCACGGCCGCTTCACATCAACATTCCGGCGTTAAACAAATCAGATCGTCTGAACTTGTCAAAATCAACCCAAGTTCCGCTTTTGTGTGCGATTCCCAATCATCCTGCGAATTCTCTTGATCATCGTGAATGTCGGCAAGTGGCCCAGGGCCGAAGAAAATTAGAAATTCGCGGGGCAGCGAGGGTAGAGCTTTGAGCTATAACTAAGAAAACATTTTGTTCGGCCGGTCTACCCCCGGCAAGAGACATCGCCGGCAATAACCCAAACTCCCGCACCCGCCCTAGCGCAACCCTCGCGAGGGTGACCCCCACTCCATCCGTTGGCGAGCATAAGAATACCGCAACCGCAATCGGTAGCATTGCGGCCACTTGCGCAACAGCCGAATCTCAAACCAGCCGGCTCTGATGCACCGCCGCGCCGATGAACGAAGCAAACAGCGGATGTGGCTCGAAAGGCCTGGATTTCAGCTCCGGATGGAACTGCACGCCGATGAACCAGGGATGGCCCGGTATCTCAACGATTTCCGGCAGTTTTTTGTCCGGGGAAAGCCCCGAGAAACGCAAGCCGGCTTGCTCCAGGCGCTCTACGTAATTGACATTCACCTCATAGCGATGACGGTGACGCTCGCTGATGCGGGTCCGGCCGTAAATCTCCGCAACCTGGCTGCCTTCGGCCAGCACAGCCTCATAAGCCCCGAGCCGCATGGTGCCGCCCTTTTCGCTCAAGGCGTCGCGGTGCACTGGCATGGCGCCGCTCATCCACTCCGTCATCAGTCCAACGACCGGCTCCGCGGCGGGACCGAACTCGGTCGAGCTGGCGCCGTTGATGCCAGCCACATGCCGCGCCACTTCTATCACCGCGAGCTGCATGCCGAAACAGATGCCGAGATAGGGAACCTTGCGCACGCGGGCATAACGCGCCGCCTCGATTTTGCCCTCAGCGCCGCGCTCGCCGAAGCCGCCCGGCACGATAATGCCATGGATGTTTTCAAGATGGGCACTTGGATCGCCTTTCTCGAACAGCTCAGCTTCGAGCCAGTGGATATTCACGCGCACGCCTTGGCTGATGCCGCCATGCGCGAGGGCTTCCATGAGGGATTTGTAGGCGTCTTTCAGGTTCGTGTATTTGCCGACGATGGCCACCGAGACCTCGCCATCGGGATGGGCGATGCGGTGGGAAATTTCGCGCCAGACTTCGAGCGCCGGAGGCGGCGAGTCGTGAATGCCAAAGGCCGACAGCACCTCGCGGTCAAGGCCTTCCTCGTGATAGGCGAGCGGCACGTCGTATATGTTCGCAACGTCGAGCGCCTGGATGACGGCGCTTTCCCGGACGTTGCAGAACAGCGCGATCTTTGCCCGGTCGCTTTTTGAAACCGGCGTTTCCGAGCGGCACAGGAGAATATCCGGCTGAATGCCGATGGAGCGCAGTTCCTTCACCGAATGCTGCGTCGGCTTGGTCTTAAGCTCGCCCGCCGCCTTGATGTAGGGCAAGAGCGTCAGGTGGATGAAAACGGCTTGCCCGCGCGGAAGCTCATTGCCGAGCTGGCGGATGGCCTCGAAAAAGGGCAAGCCCTCAATGTCGCCCACCGTGCCGCCGATTTCGGCGAGGACGAAATCCGCGTCCTCGTTCCCGGTGAGGATGAATTCCTTGATTGCGTTGGTGACGTGGGGCACGACCTGCACGGTCCCGCCGAGATAGTCGCCGCGCCGCTCGGCCGACAGCACGTTCTGATAGATCCGCCCCGTTGTGATGTTGTCGACGCGCCGCGCCGAGACGCCGGTGAAGCGCTCGTAATGGCCGAGATCGAGATCGGTCTCCGCGCCATCGTCAGTTACGAAAACCTCCCCGTGCTGATAGGGGCTCATCGTGCCTGGATCGACATTGAGATAGGGATCGAGCTTGCGCAGCCGCACCGAATAGCCGCGCGCCTTCAGCAAAGCGCCGAGCGCCGCCGATGCCAAGCCTTTGCCCAATGAGGAAACCACGCCGCCGGTAATGAAGATATATCGCGCCATGGACTCGAAACGTAATGCTTCGCTTGTCCCAGCGAAAGGGAAAGCTCGCGGTTTTCAACGGCGGCATGATGCCGCCTGCTTGAGCAGGTTGTGGAATCCGCTACTGAGACTGCGGAAGTTGCGGCTGGGCGGGCGCAGGGCTTTTGCGCCGGAGGCGTTTGCAATTTCAGCTTCGGAAGCTTAATGTCCGGAAGCGATTGCGGTGCATTTTCGCCCGGACCCGCTGGAGCACTTTGCACCGGCACGCCGACGGCCGAAATTGGCGCTGGCCTATGACCAAGAATGCCCAGGGCGAGAGCCAGGATGAAATACATCGCGGCAAGGATCGCCGTTATTCTGGTCAGCAGGTTCGCCGCTCCCCGGCCGCTCACAAACCCGCCCCCGCCACCACCCATGCCGAGCGCCCCGCCCTCGGAGCGTTGCAGGAGGATAATCACGATCATCGAGAAGACGGCCATGATGTATATGACGAGAAGGACAGTGACCATTGAACCTGAACCGGCCGGAATTTCGGGGATTTCAATCTTACATGACCGCTTTTCGCCGGAAGATCAAGACGGCAAATGCTTCAGCCCCCGCCGTTGTCTCACGAATGTCCGTGACGTCAGCCTTCTCGGTCATGGCCGGGCCATCCACCTGACCGCCGGCAGCCGGGCTCGTTTTCCTGGATGGCCGCATCAAGTGCGGCTTGCCGCTAGCGTTTACAGAAGGAGCCAAATTCGAGGCCGCTCAATGCGCGGAACCGGCGCCGCTGGGCGGCTGGATCTTCCTCACCGGGGTTTTCGCGGCCTTGTGCTTCTGAGGGGTTGAGGGAGCAGTTTCAACACCGTCGCCGGCTTGACCTTTTTTCGCCCCGCCTTCCGCCGTTTGGCCGCCCTGGCTGTTTTCCTCTTCCTCCTCGTCGAGGTGCTTGAGATGCACCAGCGAACCTGGCGCGGAGCAGCGGAACTTCATCTGCTCGTCGAGATCGATATATTGGCGGACAAGGCTCAAATCGGCGGGCGATAAATGGGATACCGCCCAGGTTGGGCCGTTTTCCATGAGCTTGCCGACATCGAGCAATTTCATATTTTGCATATCCTGCGCGAGTTTCGCGCAGGCATTCTTGTCCAGCGGTGCGGCCAGTGCCGGAGGCAGGAGCGCAAGGAGGCCGCAGGCAGCGGCCCCGAAAGCGATCCGGCCTCGACTAGCCAAGAATGCAAAAATTCTCATCGAGCCTTCCACCAACGATCAAGCCCTCCGCCTCTCCATGGCCTGCATTGCCGCGTTGATAATTGCAAGGAAGGAAGCGGCCTTCAAGCTCGCACCTCCAACCAGTACGCCGTCGACTTCGCTGCTTTCGAAAACTTGCGCAGCGTTCGCGGGGCTGACGGAGCCGCCATATAAAATGCGCCAGCGTTGCGTACCTGTTCCAGCTCGCTTGCCAAGTTCAGCGCGCAGCACCGCATGAATAGCCGTGATGTCGGCCGTGGTCGCCTGAAGGCCGGTGCCAATCGCCCAAACGGGCTCATAGGCGACGATCGTATTTTCAGGCGTACTCTCGGCGGGGAGGCTGTCCGTAAGCTGGCGCGTGCAAACCGCCGCAGCAAGCCCAGCCTCGCGCTCGCCCCTGGTTTCGCCAAGGCAAACGATAACGGGAAGGCCGCTCTTGAGCGCGGCAGCTGCCTTGGCACGGACATCGCGGCTGGTCTCGCCGTGGCCGCTGCGCCTCTCGCTGTGCCCCACGATCACCGCGGTCGCGCCAGCGTCCTTGAGCATCGGCGCCGAAAGGTCGCCGGTGAAAGCTCCAAAATCCTTTGCGTGGCAGTCCTGGGCGCCGATCGTGACCTTGGCCCAGCCGGGTCCGCTTACGAGCGAGGCTGCCGCCTGGATAAGGGTCGCGGGCGGGAAAATCCAAACCCCAGCCTTGCAGGAGGGCACGAGGCCGGTCCTCACGGCCTCGATTTCAGCAAGATCGGCGCGAAGGCCGTTCATCTTCCAATTTCCGGCGACGATAACTTCCGGCAAACTCATCCTACCCCCCTCAAAAGCGGTCCTTGGCCGCCATTCTGATATTGCGCACCGAGTTTTATCCTCTAAATTACGGCACACTGCGGACCCTGCAAGAATTGCCCGCCCGAATCAAGGGCCGTCTGGCCCGATGTAAGGACAATAGCCTGCCATGATGCACACGATTAGGAAAGTAGTCGTATTCTTGTTGTTTTCGATTCTCATCGTCGCGTTCGCGATCAGCATGGGCGGCAACAACTATTTCGACCGCTTCACGCCTCAAACCGTGGCCAAGGTGGGTTCGATTGACGTTACCCCGCAACAATATGACCGCGCATACCAGCGCACGTTAGACAATTTGAGTGCAAGGGCGGGGCAGCGGATCTCGTCGAGCCAAGCCAAAGCTTTCGGCCTGCCGCAGCAGGTGCTTCAGGGGCTCATTCAGGATGCCGCCCTCGATTACGAGGCAAAGAAGCTGGGGCTCGGCCTTTCGGAAGCGGGCCTCCGCCAGAACATCACAGGCAACGAGGTCTTCCAAGACGCCTCGGGCAAGTTCAGCCCGGAGAAATATCAGCAATTCTTGCAACGGATCGGCTATAGCGCGCTGGGCTTCGAGCAGGAGTACAAGGGCGATCTCGTCCGGCGGCAAATTCAGACCATGTTCGGCACGAGCGGCGTTGTTCCGAAGACGCTCCTCGATGCGTATAACCGCTACGTCAACGAGCAGCGCCAGATTGCATACTTCACCCTCGGCGCCGAAGCTGCCGGCGCAATCGAAGCCCCGTCCGGGGATGCGCTCAAGACCTTTTACGAAGATCACAAGACGCAGTTCATGGCACCCGAGTTCAGGAAAGTATCCGTGCTTGCCATAACTCCGCAGACGGTTGCCGCCAAGGTCACTGTCCCCGAAGAGGAGGTCAAGGCCCAATACGACGCGAAGCCCGCCAATTACGCCGTGCCGGAGCGGCGCACTATCGAGCTCGTTCCGTTCAAGTCGAAAGAGGCCGCTGAAGCCGCGGATGCGGAGCTGGCAGGGGGCAAAAGTTTTGCTGACGTTGCCAAGGCTGCAGGCTTTGAGCACGGCGACATCGACCTGGGCTCGGTCTCCAAGAAGGAGCTGAGCGAGAAATTCGATGCAAATCCGGCGATCCTCGATACGGCCTTCAGCCTCAACAAGGACGAAGTCAGCAAACCCGTCAACGGCCCGCTCTCCTGGGTGATTATGCGGGTGGATGAAATCGTTCCTGGCAAGGAAGAAGGCTTTGATGCGGTGAAAGACGGAATCCGCGAAAGCCTCGTAAAGGCGAAGAGCACCGAGGAATCCTCGAAACTTATCAAAGCATTCGAGGATGAGCGCGCCTCAGGCGTGCAACTTCCGGACATCGCAAAGAAGCTTAATCTGCCGCTTGAGGAAGTCACGGTCGGCCGGCGCGGGAACGGGTTGGACGGCAAGCCTGTACAGCTCGCATCCGTGCCTGCTGCCACGATCGCGGATGCCGCCTTCAAATCCGACGTGGGTGTGGAAAACGAAGCGCTCCGCGTTAAGAGCGGCGGGTATGCCTGGTTCGACGTGGAAGACGTCATCAAAGCAAGGCAAAAGCCTTTCGACGAGGTGAAGGCAGACGTGGAAGCCAACTGGCGCAAGGATCAAATCCGCACCAAGCTCGCGGAAAAAGCGCGCGAGCTGGTGGCGCGAGTGGGCCACGGGGAGGCCCTTGCAGAAATTGCGAAAAGCGTTGGAGCCGAGGTGAAAAGCTCGCAGCCGCTGAAGCGCGAAGGCTCGGAAGCCGGGCTGCCTCCATCGGCCGTTGCGCAAGCTTTTTCGCTCGCGGACAACGGTGCGGGTTCGGCCCAGGGCAGCGACGGGGAATCGCGTGCCGTGTTCCAAGTGGCAAAGGTGATCGCGCCCGCGCCGCTCAATGCGTTGCAGGCGGATGCCATGAGGCAGAAGCTTTCCAGCCAGATTGCCGAGGACAATTTCGCGCAATATCTGACCGGGATCGAGAAGGCCGCCGGAGTGAGCGTCAACCAAAAGAATTTCGCCGCCGCCGTGGGAGGGTCCTATGACAGCGAGGAGTGATGGTAGCGTTCGCCGTCATCCCGGAAAACGCTGTTGCGTTTATCCGGGATCGCAAAATATGCCGGCCTGAGTTCGTAACGATCCCGGATAACGCCTCCGGCGTTTCCGGGATGACGGCAAGCCTCACGGGACGTTAACGCCAAGTCAAACTCTAAGAGATTGCCAATCCAATGAAGGTTGAGCCTTCGTTTGCCGAATTCTCCAAGCGCTACGCTGAGGGTAAGCCGCAAGTCGTTTCAACGAAGCTGATCGCCGACCTCGAAACCCCGGTAGCGGCAATGCTTAAGCTCGCCGCGGACCGGCCCCATTCGTTTCTGCTCGAGTCCGTTGAAGGCGGCGCAGTCCGGGGCCGCTATTCGATCATCGGCCTCGATCCCGATATCTTATGGCGCGCCAATGGAAACCGCGCCGAAATAAACGAGACGCCGCTCAAGGATGGGCAGGCGTTCCACCCGTGCACGACGGGAACGCTCGGGGCGCTGAGAGAGCTGCTAGACGCTTCGAAGCTCGATATCCCTGCCCATTTACCGCCCATGTCCGCGGGCGTGTTCGGCTATCTGAGTTACGACACCGTCCGGCTCGTCGAGAAGCTGCCTCAGGAAAAGCCCGATCCGGTGGGCGTGCCCGACGCGTTTCTCATGCGGCCCGCGATCATGGTCATCTTCGACGCCGTGAAAGATGAGCTGACCATCGTCACCACCGTGCGCCCTCAGAAGCGCGTCTCAGCGAAAACGGCCTATTCCCGGGCCGTGGACCGGCTCGCTCAAATCCAGGACGCGCTCCATACGAAAAGCGCCCATGCTCCGTCCACCGATGGCTTCGATCACGCGCAAGCGGCCGCAAGCTCGAACATGGCGCCGGAAGACTACATGGCGATGGTCGCAAAAGCGAAAGAGTATATTGCAGCCGGCGATATCTTCCAGGTCGTGCTCTCGCAGCGCTTCTCCGCGCGGTTCGAGCTTCCGCCCTTCGCGCTTTACCGGGCGCTTCGCCGCGTCAATCCCTCGCCCTTCCTCTATTTCCTGAACTTCGGCGGCTTCGCAGTCGCAGGCTCGAGCCCTGAAATCCTGGTTCGCGTCCGGAGCGGCGAGGTCACGATCCGGCCCATCGCTGGAACAAGGCCCCGGGGTGCTACGCCCGAGGACGACAAGCGCCTTTCTGCGGAGCTCTTGGCTGACACGAAGGAACGCGCGGAGCATCTCATGCTTCTCGATCTTGGCCGCAACGATGTAGGCCGCGTCGCCGAAATCGGCTCGGTGCGCGTGACCGACAGCTTTTTCCTCGAATATTATAGCCAGGTCATGCACATCGTTTCGAACGTCGCCGGGCGCTTAAGCGCGAACCACGACGCCATCGATGCGCTGATGGCGGGCTTTCCGGCCGGCACTGTTTCAGGCGCTCCCAAAGTCCGCGCCATGGAAATCATCGACGAGCTGGAGCCGGAAAAACGCGGGATTTATGCCGGCTGCATCGGATATTTCGCCGCCAATGGGGAGATGGACACCTGCATTGCGCTTCGCACCGCAATCGTAAAAGATGGTACGATGTATGTGCAGGCAGGCGCCGGGATTGTCGCGGATTCCATTCCTCAATCGGAACAGGCGGAATGCGAGAACAAGGCCCGCGCGCTCTTCCGGGCGGCGGAAGAGGCGGTGAGGTTCGCGGGGCAGGCAGCGCGGGGACAATAACGCCGGAATATAGTGGGAAATTCCATGAAGACAGTGACGCTGTTCCGTCATGCGAAGTCAGGCGACAAGGACAACCCGAATATCGAGGACTTCGACCGGCCGCTCTCAAGCCGAGGGTTGAAGGCGGCGCCGAAGATGGGCGCGGCCATGCGCGACCGTAAGCTCAAGCCGGACCTGATCCTAAGCTCCCCTTCCGTGCGCACTCGGCAAACGCTGTCGCTGGCCGCGCCGGAAGCCTGGGACGCACCGCCGGAAGTTAGCTTCGAGGAGCGGCTTTACGATGCGACCCCGCAGACGCTTTTTAAGGCTCTGAGGGAGCTTCCGGACGATGTCACCCACGTGATGATCGTTGGTCATAATCCTGGCCTTCAGGAACTCGCGGTGGCGCTTGCCCTCCCTGGCAGCCAGGCACGGGAGGAATTCAAAGCGAAATTGCCGACCGCTTCAGTGGTAAGCTTCGATTTCGACACGCAGCACTGGGCGAAACTGAAGCCCGGAACTGGCGAGTTGCGGCTTTCGATCTCACCTAATATGCTCGGAAGCTGAGCAAGGGCAAAATAATGATAACCATTATCGATAATTACGACAGCTTCACTTACAATCTGGTCCATTATTTCGGCGACCTTGGCGTCGAGGCACGCGTTTACCGCAACGATGAGAAGACCGCAGCCGCGGTGCTTGCGGAAAAGCCGGAGGCGATCGTCATGTCGCCTGGGCCATGCACGCCGAACGAAGCCGGCATCTGCCTTGAGCTCGTGAAGAAGAACAAGGGCCGTATCCCGCTGCTCGGCGTTTGTTTGGGGCACCAGGCCATCGGCCAGGCTTTCGGCGGCCGGGTGATCCGCGCCCCGGTGCTGATGCATGGCAAGCTCTCGAAGATCTACCATGAGGGCACAAGCCTGTTTCGCGGGCTGGAGAGCGGCTTCGAGGCCACGCGCTACCATTCGCTAATAGTCGAAGCCGAAACGCTGCCGGCGTCGCTTGCCGTCACCGCGCACACCTCCGACGGCCTTATCATGGCGTTACAGCATCGCACGGAGCCCGTTTTCGGCGTGCAGTTCCATCCCGAAAGCATCGCGAGCGCCAATGGCCATGCCATCTTGGCGAACTTTCTTATCCTCTCGGGCGTGAAATGGGAGCCGCGCAAAAAGGACCTCACTTTGCCCAGCCTGGAATTGGCTCCCGTGCGCGCAGCCGTGGCGTAGGGTTTCAACGATGCTCGATCTTGCAATTGCATTCCGCCCTCATTTTGAAAAGGCAACTTCGGGAGGCGTACTTTCCGAGGAAGAGGCCCGGGAAGCCTTTCTCTGCATCATGCAAGGCGGTGTTTCCGAAATTCAGCTGGCGGCCTTCCTCGTTGCTCTCAAGGCGCGCGGGGAAACGGCGGACGAGATCGCAGGCGCGGTTTCCGCGATGAAGAGCCTCATGGTGGCCGTGGAAGCACCCGCTGGCGCTGTCGACATCGTGGGCACCGGCGGCGACGCCAAAGGCACATTCAACATATCCACAGCCACGGCCTTCGTTCTCGCGGGCGCGGGCGTGCCGGTCGCAAAGCACGGCAACCGCGCGGTCTCGTCAAAATCGGGCGCAGCGGACGTATTGGAAAAGCTGGGCGTTAACATCAACTTGACGCCCGAGCGCCTGGGCGCCTGCTTCAGGAATGCGGGCCTTGCGTTCCTCTGGGCGCCCGCCCACCACCCCGCCATGCGTCATGCGGCAGCGGTGCGCCAGGGGCTTAAGCTGCGCACGATTTTCAATCTGCTCGGGCCGCTCGTGAACCCCGCAGGCACGAAGCGCCAGCTCATTGGCGCCTATTCGGAGCAATGGCTCCTGCCGATGGCTGAGGTAATGCACCGGTCCGGAGCGGACCATGTTTGGGCGGTTCACGGCGCCGACGGCATGGATGAGCTGTCCACCACGGGCCTCAGTTACGTGGTCGAACTGAAGGACGGCAAACTCACTTCCTTCCACGTACATCCAAGCGACGCGGGTTTGCCGGTTGCGCAAGCCTCCGAGCTTCAAGGCGGCTCGCCGGAGGACAGCGCGGTGGCTATGCGGGCGCTTTTGCAGGGCAAGAGCGGGGCATTCCGGGACATCGTGCTTCTCAACGCCGCAGCGGCCTTCATCGTCGCAGGCAGGGCGGCAGGATTGAAGGACGGCGTGGACTTGGCAGTCGCTTCGATCGAAGAAGGGAGGGCAAAAAACGCCCTCGATGCTCTGATCGAGGCAAGCCATGCCGCTCACGAACCCGGCCAAGTTGCGAAACCAGTCGCCGCAGGCGCGCCGGAAGAACGATGAGCATTCTCGATAAGATCGTTGCCTACAAAAAGGCAGAAGTGGCCGCGGCGAAGGCGAAAGTGCCGCTTTCCGAACTCGAGGAGCGGATTCACGAAGCACCGCCCTTGCGCGACTTCTTCGAAGCGCTTGGCCAGAAATGGGCGCAGGTCGAACCGGGCCTAATCGCCGAAGTGAAGAAGGCGAGCCCTTCCAAGGGCCTGATCCGGCCGGATTTCGACCCTGCCGCCATTGCCCGCGCTTATGAGCGGGGCGGCGCTGTCTGCCTCTCGGTCCTAACCGACGGGCCTTCCTTCCAGGGATCGCCCGAAGCGCTGATCGCGGCGCGCAACGCCGTGTCCCTGCCCGTGCTGCGCAAGGACTTCATGGTCGACCCCTACCAGGTGGACGAATCGCGCGCGATGGGCGCGGATTGCATCCTCATTATTGTAGCGTGCACGCCGGATAGCCTCGCCAACGAGCTTTTTTGCGCTGCCCGGGAGCGGGACATGTCCGTACTAGTCGAGGTCCACAACGAAGACGAGCTTGAACGCGCGCTCAACCTCGATGCCTGGCTGATCGGCATCAACAACCGCGATCTGAACAGTTTCGAGACGCACCTTGAAACCACGGAGAGGCTCGTTCCGCTCGTTCCCCCTGGCCGGCTCACCGTATCGGAGAGCGGAATTTTTACCGCCGCCGATATTGCGCGGCTCATGAATTGCGGCGCGGCGGCGTTTCTCGTGGGCGAAAGCTTGATGCGGCAAGCCGACGTTGAAGGCGCGACGCGAACCCTTTTGGCGCTTGAGCCCGAAGCCCTCGACGGCGGCGCACGGGCATGAGCGAACTCACCCACATCAACGTCAAGGGCGAGGCCGTCATGGTCGATGTTGGGGAGAAGGCCGCCACATCGCGCACCGCTATCGCAGAAGGCTATGTGGTTATGGCCCCGGAAACCTTGCGCCTCATTGACGAGGGCGAAGCGCCGAAAGGGGATGTGCTGGCGGCCGCGCGCATCGCCGGCATCATGGCGGCCAAGAAGACCCACGAGCTTATCCCGCTCTGCCATCCGCTGGCGCTGACCAAGGTCGCCGTCGATTTCGGCCTTCTGCCGGAGCGGAACAGCGTTCGCGTCGAAGCGCTGGCCAAGGCGTCCGGGCAGACAGGTGTCGAGATGGAGGCGCTGACGGCTGTCGCGATCAGCTGCCTGACGCTCTACGATATGCTCAAGGCGCGGGACAAGGCGATCCGCATCGAAGGCATCCGGCTCTTGTCGAAGACCGGCGGCAAGTCGGGCGATTTCGTAGCGGACGGAACGCAAGGGCAATCATGACGCTGATGACCGTCGCGGGTGTGAAGGCCCGTATTCTCAACGGCGTAGAGGCGCTTGGCGGAGAGACCGTGTCCCTTTACGAGGCTGGCAACCGGGTTCTCGCGGAGGATCTCAAAGCCAGGCTGACGCAGCCGCCTTTCGACGCCTCTGCCATGGATGGCTACGCGGTTCGCACCGGGGATGTTGCGAGCGTGCCGGTTTCCTTGAAGGTGATTGGGAGCTCGGCCGCGGGTCATGGCTTCGCCGGCAAGGTTGGGCCCATGGAAGCCGTCCGCATCTTTACCGGAGCGCCTCTGCCGGAAGATGCTGGAACGATCGTGATCCAGGAAAATACCCAAGCCGCGCTGGCTGGGGAGATCGCAATCCTGGAAGGCGCCCCAGAGGGAAAGCACATCCGCCCGCGCGGCTACGACTTCAAGGAAGGCGAGGCGCTGCTTCCGGCCGGGACCAGGCTCGGCAGCCGGCACCTCATGCTCGCGGCGGCGATGAACCACGCTTCCGTCGCGGTGCGGCGCAAGCCGGTGATCGCCGTGCTCGCCAATGGCGATGAGCTCGTACCGCCCGGGCAGTGCGCCGAAGGCGAGCCAGATCGTCTCGTCGATCCCCGCGGGAATGAAAGCCGCCATCGAGGCCTGGGGCGGTGAGGCCCTCCTGCTCGAACTGGCAAAGGACACGAAAGAAAGCATCGCCGCCCGGGCCGCTGCCGGTGAGCGCGCCGATGTCCTTCTGACCATCGGCGGCGCTTCGGTTGGCGAGCACGATCTGGTGCGCAGCGCTCTCGAAGAAAGGGGCGCCCGGTTCGAAGTCCTCAAGGCGGCTATGCGACCTGGCAAGCCGGTGATGTTCGGTTTTATGGGCGAGCAAAGGGTGCTGAGCCTGCCGGGCAATCCCGCCTCCGCTATCATCTGCGCAAGGGTTTTCTTGAAGCCGCTGATCTCCGCCCTCCTCGGCTTGGACACGGCCGAGCCGCTGCGGCAGCTGCCGCTGGCGCATGCCATCGGGGCCAATGGCGAGCGGGAGCATTATATGCGGGCGGTGATTTGCGGCAGCGCCATCGCGCCGATCGCCGATCAAGACAGCTCGCTCATGAAAGCGTTTGCTACATCCGATTGCCTGCTTGTGCGGCCCGTACAGGCGCCCCCTCTGCCGGCGGGCGCGCTGGTGCCAACTCTTTCGCTCGACTTTTAACCCTTGGCTGTTGAACGCGGGTGTTTTTTGTTGCGGAACTTAATAAGAACGTTTATTGATGTTCTTGGTTTGTACAGGCCGCCGGCGCAACTCGAGTGGGGCTTCCATGCTGACACCCAAGCAAAAGCAGCTTCTTTTATTTATCAACGAACGTATAGAAGCAACCGGTGTCCCGCCCTCGTTCGACGAGATGAAGGAGGCCTTGGATCTCAAGTCGAAATCGGGCATCCATCGCCTGATCATGGCTCTTGAGGAGCGCGGCTTCATCCGCAGATTGCCGCACCGGGCGCGAGCGCTCGAAGTGATGAAGATGCCCGAGCGCGCCCGGGCCGGCTTCGATGCCAGTAGCCGTTCGCGCGGTTTCATGCCGACCGTGATCGAAGGAACCAAGCGGTCTTTCGAAGAGGCCGTGCAAACGCCGCTCGTTCGCGATCGCGACGATGGCGGCGTGTCCGTGCCCGTCATGGGACGGATTGCGGCTGGCGTTCCACGCTCCGCCATCGAGGAGCACAGCCATGCGCTGGTTCTGCCGCCCGAATTCTTGAGCCAGGGCGATCATTTCGCGCTCGAGGTGCGCGGCAACTCCATGATCGAGGCGGGCATTCGCGAAGGCGATACGGTGATCCTTAAGAAGACCTCGACGGCCGAAACCGGCGAGATCGTGGTCGCGCTCATCGACGACGAGGAGGCTACGCTCAAGCGCCTGCGCAAGAAGGGGCAATCGATCGCGCTGGAGCCCGCGAACCCTTCCTTTGAGACGCGCATTTTCGGTCCGGACCGCGTGAAAATCCAGGGCAAGCTCGTCGCACTCATCCGCCGGTATTGACGGCTCACCCCGAGGCAGGGAAGCGTGGTTCTGACCTGCTCCGCCGTTACCGGGTATGCGCTTGGGGGCCGGACCTCTTCAACCTGCTTATCGTTGACCTCAAATAAGCCCCGAAAATAGTCTATCGGCCAAATGCTACTAGCCACTGTGTACGCTATATTTTGCCAATAGGGAATAAGGGAACGAAGGACCGCTTCATGGCCAAAAAGCGCGATAAGTCAGGCGAAAAGCCCGGGAATAAAGTAACCGCCGCGCCGCCTGTGCCTTTGTCCGGCTTCGAGTCTCCGGAGCAATTCACGGCGAACATGCTGCGCGCCTTCGAGCTGAGCGGGCAGATCGTAAGTAAGATGGTCGCGGATAGGGAAAAGCGCGACGGCGCCTTCACGGTGATCGGCGGCATGGCCGATGTCCCCAAGTTGTTCGCCCCGATCGCGCAATACTGGATGAGCGATCCGCAAAAGCTCGCCGCCGCGCAGACCAAATTGAACCAGGACCTGATCGAGTTATGGGGCCGAACCTATCAGCGCTTTTTGGGCCAAGAGGTGGCGCCGGTGATAAAAACGGCGCCCGGCGATCCGCGTTTCCAGGACCGGGAATGGACTGAGAACGCCTTCTTCGATTTTTTGAGGCAAGCTTATCTCATAACAGGCAAATGGGCGGAGGGGATGATTGAAAACGCCTCCACCGTCGATCAGCATACCAAGCATCGCGCCGAGTTTTACTTGAACCAGATCGTCAGCGCGCTGTCGCCGTCGAATTTTCCTTTCACCAACCCCGAAGTGATCCGGACAACTTTCTCCACTGGAGCTCAGAACCTTGCAAAAGGCTTGGCCCAGCTTTTGGAGGACATGCAGGATTCTGGTGAGTTGCTTCGCATCCGCCAGACGGACATGTCGGCGTTCGAGGTGGGCAAGAACCTGGCGATTACACCTGGCAAGGTCGTTTATCAGAACGACGTGATGCAACTTATCCAATATTCGCCGTCTACTGAGAGCGTCTACGAAATTCCGCTGCTCATCGTTCCGCCATGGATCAATAAGTTCTACATCCTCGATCTGACACCACCCAAGTCGTTCATAAAGTGGGTGGTGGATCAGGGCTTTACCGTTTTCATCGTTTCCTGGGTAAACCCTGATGAGCGGCTGGCCGGCAAGACTTTTGAGGATTACATGCGCGAAGGCGTGTTCGAGGCGGCGGACGCGGTGCTGCGCATCACAGGCCAGCCTCAGATGAACGCGCTCGGTTATTGCGTTGGTGGCACCCTCCTTGCGAGCTCACTCGCTTACATGGCGGCAACGGGCGATACGCGCATCCGTTCAGCGTCATTTCTTGCGGCCCAGACCGATTTCAGCAAAGCCGGCGATTTGCTCGTCTTCATCGATGACGAGCAGCTCAAAGCGCTCGACGAGGTGATGAACAAGAGAGGCTATCTCGACGGTGCGCGCATGTCGTCGGTGTTCAACATGCTGCGGCCGAAAGACCTCGTCTGGCCATACATCGTAAACAACTACTTGCTCGGCAAGCAGCCCTTCCCGTTCGATCTGCTTTTCTGGAATTCCGATTCCACAAGGATGCCACCTGCCAATCACAGCTTCTATCTGCGCGAGTTCTACCGGTACAACAAGCTCTCACAGGGGCTGCTTAAACTAGGGGGCGTGGCGCTCGATTTGAGCCGGGTAACGATCCCGATTTATGAGCTCGCCACCAAGGATGACCATATCGCGCCGGCGCAATCCGTCTTGATCGGATCGAAACTATTCGGCGGCCCCGTCCGCTATGTTCTCGCGGGATCGGGGCATATCGCCGGCGTCGTCAACCCGCCTGCCAAGCCAAAATACATGCATTGGATCTTGGAGGAAGGCGATGTGAAAGCCTTGCCCTCCGTCGAAGCCTTCGTTGCGAGGGCGAAGGAGTTCGCCGGGTCTTGGTGGCCTGATTACCAGAAATGGCTGGGTGCGCTTTCCGGCGGACAGGTCCCGCCGCGCGAACCTGGCGGCGGTGTGTTGCAGCCAATCGAGGATGCGCCAGGCTCCTACGTCAAGGCGTGATATGGCTTAATGATTTTCTTCATCCTGTCCTTCTCCCGTCCCGCATCTGCTCGCGGATGCGGGCACTTTGAGCGGCAAGCTCGCCAAAGCGAGCTTGCCGGGAGAAAGTCCGATTGCGCAACCGCCGCGACTTGCTCACTCTCCCCTTTGCGGGAGAGGGCTGGGGCGGGGGGCACTTAATCAGCCCTGGAGCCGGTGGCCCATAAATTCCTTGATTCTTTTTGAGACCTCGTCGGCGCCGAGGTCGCGGAAATCCTGATCGGCGCCGGGGATGACAGCAAGGGTCACGTGCTTGAGGCTTGCGAATTCAGCCGCAGCCGCCTGGATCTCCGGCAAATTCGGATCGGCGTCTCCGGCCGCCAGGAGGACAGGAACACTGATGCTCTGCAAGAGGTTCGTAGTCTTGAACTTTTCATTCGCGCCGTAATAGTCGGCAAATGCGCCCGCCGTCACCTGCGCGTGCTGGCAATTCAGGAAGCCCGGCACTTGTATGAGCTGGTTGCCTTCTTCGTTTGCGACAAGTTCCTCAGCCTTCGCAAGTTCGGGCCGCAGCGATTTTCCAAAGCGCTCGCGGTAGGCTGCCTCGGCCTTTTCCGGGGTTTGCATGAACGGCGCGAGCAGCACGACCCGCTTTACGGCCTTGTCAAGCTTGTTAATGGCGTAAAGCGCAACCTGGTTCGCTCCCCGGCCATGGCCCGCAACCGTAATGGATTGGGCACCTTTTTCCTTCAGCCAATGAACCCAGGCGGCGATCTCGTCCACGGCGTCCTCGTGCCGGTGATCCTGCTCAAGGCCGCAATCGAACATGCCATGGCGGTTGTCGAGGCCAAGTCCGAGCGTGATCGCAAGCGAGTTGATGCCAAGGTCGTGCAAGCCGTCCTGAAGCGCTGCCATAAGCTCCATGCGGCCGTGACCCAGCGTGTCGTGCACGAGCAGGACCGCACCCTCGCTTTTGAGCGACTTGCCCGCGGCCAATTCGAGGTTCGCGTTAACTTCAAGTCCGAGATACTCGAGCGTGACCTCCTCAGCCGCACTCCTCGCGGTAAATGACGCAAGTGAGATCACAGCCAAAGCCAGGACAATAAGGCCGCGCATGGTAATCCTTCCCTAAATTATATGGGGCGAGCACTCGCTAATGCCGCTTATGGACGAAATCAGGGCCAAAGCCAAGAAACCGCTCTTTAGGGATGGGTAATCATTTCCGTCTCGTCTTCTTCTCCCGGGCCCGTTTGCCTGGGGTGCGATCCCGAAGGCGCATTTCATTGTCTGGGGCTGGGGACCGTTTCGCGGCAACTGTCCCAGGCGACACTCCTGCCCCGGCTGGCCCGCGGGTGCGGCCTTGGGCTGCATCGACCGTGTTGACAGTGTTTGCCTTGGTCTTCGCCCAAATGTTCAGCGCTTCCACGCAGCCGGCAAATGCCATGGCGAAGTAGATATAAACTCTGGGAACATGCACGCCAAAGCCGTCGGCGACGAGGACCGTGCCGATAAGGATGAGGAAGCACAAAGCAAGCATTTTCAAGGTTGGATGACGCTCGATGAATTCCCCGGTGACGTTCGCGGCGAAGTACATGATGGCGACCGCAATGCAGATCGCTGCGGCCATAACCTCGATGTCTTGGGCAAGGCCTACCGCGGTAACGATGGAATCGAGGGAAAAAATCAGATCCATGATGGCGATTTGCGCGATCACGGCGCTGAACCGGGACTTCCCCGGCGAGCCTGGCGGGTCCTCTGCGGCTCCTTCAATCCCGGCGTGAATCTCCTGAACCGCCTTGAACATCAAGAATAGCCCGCCGCCCATGAGAATGAGGCTGCGCCATGAAAACTCCACTCCACCCGCGGTGAAAACCGGAGCATTCAGCCGCGTCATCCAGGAGATTGCCGAAAGCAGTAGAATGCGAAGTACCAGCGCCAAGCCGAGGCCGGCGCTTCTTGCCCGGCGGGCCTCACCCTTTGGCAGGGCCCTGGTCAAAAGTGCCAGCACAACGATATTGTCGACGCCGAGCACGATCTCCAGGGCCGTCAAAGTCACAAGGCTTGCCCACGCGGCCGGATCGAGAAGCAGTTGCATTGATAATCCTACGGGGATTCGCCCGGTTGCGGCGCGGAGTTACTTTGCGGCGGTTAGGCCGAGTGCCACAAGATAGGCTGCAGCAAGGACGAATATAACCTGCTCCACACCGTTTCCAGGGAATCCTTGGGCCACAGAGGCGGCTGCGGCACCGCTCCAGACCAGAATAACGGCCAAGGTAAGCGGCCGCAGCCTCCTCACGCGGAGCGGGTGGACGAATCGGAAGGGGATGAAGGTAAGGAATGCGCAAACGCCGATCAAGACGGCGGCCGGCACGGGGGGGATGGCCAGCACAAAGCAGTAGAGCACGACGGCATTCCATATAGCGGGAAAACCGACGAAATAGCCATCGGGCGTTTTACTCTCCTGGTCCGAAAAATGGTAAAGCGACACCAGCATGATCGCGGCGGCGAACGGCAGCCTCAACCCTTCCGGCACGATTGGCCCCCGCGCAACCATGAAGGCCGGGACGGTTACATAAGTCAAATAGTCCACAATCTTGTCGAGGTCTTCACCGGAAAAGCGCGGGAGAACCCGTTTCACCTCGACCGCCCTGGCTAAGGGGCCATCGGCGCCATCGACGAAGAGCGCAGCGCCAAGCCAGGCGAATGAAGCCGCCCACTGGCCATTGCTTGCTGAAAGGAGCGCAAAGAGGCCCAACGCCCCGCCCGCCGCCGTGAAGACATGGACAGCGGCCGCGCCAAGCACCTTAAATTTCCCCGGCTGGGAGCCGTTGCTCATTGGACAGCAGGCCCCGCCAGTAACCTAGAATTTGTGGGACAGCGTGCCCTTGATCTGCATATCGTTGTCGGGGGCATGCTGATCGAACGGCAGCGCGTCCGGCGCGTTCTTTTCGCCATACAGAAGCTCAAGACCGAAATCGAGCTTTGGCAGTTTGCCAACCGTGCCGATACCGGGAATTGTAACCTCAGTTCCGCTGTCCTTGCCGCTGAGGGCAAGAGGATCGGAAGGCGTTTGCAGAGGTGTTTTCCCTGGTACGGTCAATTGCTGGCCGAAGGGCGTCAGAGGCGCCGCTTGTGTGTTATCCTGCGGCGGAGTCACTGTCTCCGTCGAGAAAGCCATCGCTCCCGATGCTTGCAGGACAGCCGACAAGGCGATGCTAACCGCTAGTGCCGCCTCCTCTAACTTTATGCGCCTGCGCATGACTCACTCCCCGCTGGTGCCTTTAAGATGATTGCGAACCCATGTATTTGCAAGCCTGATAAATCGTACCTTAAGTCATTACGAGATAAGCGATATTTGTGATTGTACCCCCGTCGCCGTGGCCAAAAAGCCTCACGCCGGGGTTGTAGCCGCCATACTTTAGCCCCAAAAGCAGCTAGCGCTCCACGCCCGTTTGATTGCAAAGCCACTCAAGGTATGGAGCGGCCACGTGCTGCGGCTCGAAAACAATGAGCGCAGGCACGGAATAGGGATGGGCGGCCGTAAGCGCTTCAAGCACTTGCTCCATCAAGTCTTTTCGTGTCTTCACGAGCATGGCCGTTTCGCTTCCTGTTTCGATGCTGTCCTGCCAGCGATAGATTGACACCATGCCCGGAAAAATATTTACACATGCGGCGAGCTTTTCCTCTACAAGCGCACCGCCTATCTTCCTGGCGTCGCTTTCGCCCGGAAATGTGGTATAAATGACGATCACACCGGCTTTCTCATCCATGGGTTCTGCTCCAATCCTTCGCGTTCACTCTCGATCAAGGCCGGCGTCCGGCGCCGGGGAGGCTCAATGCCGGAGGTAAGCGCGATTCAAACAGGGACAAGCGTCCAGGCTGGTGACCTTAAGCTCGGATTCGTCGCAAGTCCGGCCCCCGAAGCGCAGGAGGCCTTGCAGCGTCTATCCTGGCGCTATCACGGGGTCGAGCCTGAAGAGGCGCAAATCATCGTCGCGCTGGGCGGCGACGGCTTGATGTTGCAAACGCTCCATCGCTTCATGGGAACCGGAGTGCCGATTTACGGGATGCACCGCGGCTCGGTCGGGTTTCTCATGAACGAGTACCGCGAAGACAAGCTTCCGGAAAGGGTGGCGAATGCCAAGCTCAGCATCATTCATCCGCTTAAGATGGTGGCTGAGAACATAGAAGGGGAAACGCATCAAGCGCTTGCGATCAACGAGGTGCATCTCTACCGGCAAACGGCGCAAAGTGCCCGGCTCTCCATAGCTGTGGATGGCAAGGAACGGTTGAGCGAACTCATTTGCGACGGCGTTCTCGTCGCCACGCCCGCTGGAAGCACCGCGTATAATCTCTCGGTTGGCGGCCCAATCTTGCCGTTGAAAGCTCATCTGCTCGCATTAACCCCCATCAGCCCTTTCCGGCCCCGGCGTTGGCGCGGCGCGCTGCTTTCGAATAAGGCGCAGGTCAAGATCACGGTGCTCGAAGCTTTCAAGCGCCCCATGAGCGCGGTTGCCGATACCGCCGATTTCCGCAATGTGCTTTCCGTTTTCGTGCACGAGGAGCGCGGCATCGAGCTCAAGCTGCTTTTCGATCCCGGCCACGCGCTTGAGGAACGCATTCTGGCGGAGCAATTCCGGTTTTGACCAGCGGCTGCCACAAACAACCAAGGACGGGAAGGGAAACAGCGGTGCGGACAGTGCTCAATCTCTCTATCGGCTGGATCGTGCTTTGCCTGTCCGCCATGAGCTGCGCGGCAGGGGCGACCCGGACAATCCTCATTCTCGATGCGACAGCTCCGATGAGCGCAAAGCTCGGCCAGCATCGCAAAATCGACGCCGTGAAAAGTGCTATCGCCGCCGCAGCCAGACTTATGGAGCCAAAGGCTACGCTCTCCCTTTGGGCCTTCGGGATGAACCCGGCCAAGAAGTGCGAGGACCGCGGTGAACTTGTGCCCCTTCAACCGGCTGAGACCGCCGTCCGGGCACTCGATAAAGCTTTGGGGCCCCTGCAGCCCAGGGCCGCCCGTGCTCCTGCTTTCGGCACTTTGCAGGCCGCGCTCGAATCGACCGCAGAACCCAAGGATGCAGCCATATCCGCCGTCCTAATCGCGGGCACGGGCGACGATTGCACGCGCGATATCTGCTCGGAGGCCAAAAGCCTTCATACGCTGTACCCCAATGCGAAGCTCACAGTGTTGGGCGCTGGCTTGAGCGAGCAGGCGGCTGCCAATTACTCATGTGCAGCGAAGGCCATGGGAGGCGCGCTGACAGCGGTCAAGTCCGCAACCGAACTAGACCGGGCGCTGCGCCAATCCCTTGCGATCGCAGCGGACGCCAAGCCGGCAAGGCCCCCAGTTCTGACAGCGCCGTCTCAGAATGCGCCCGCCGGCGAGAAGAACTTGGCCGCCAAGGAGGCGGAACCCGTTGCTGCGCTGCCGCCGGCCGCGCCTCCCGAGACAACGCAGGCCATACCGCAACCGCCCCGGCCGGAGCCTAACGCGGTGCTCTCGGCTGTTCTCGCAAACGGCACGCCGCCGCTCGGCGCTGGTGTGACCTGGCAGCTATACAAAATCACCGTAACTCCAACCGGTCAATTGCGGACGGCGGAGACGCCGGGCTGGAACACGGGCGGTGGTCAGGCAGAGCTCAAACTGCCGGAGGGCCGCTATTTCGTTCGCGCCGGCTATGGCTATGCCAGCGCAGAGGACAGCATTACTGTCAGCGCGGGGGGCAAAGCCGAAAAAACGGTGGTACTCAATGCTGGCACAATTGCCGCGCAAGCCTTCCTGGCGCCGGCCTCAGGCGCCGCCGGGGACGTCTTATTCGTTTTATCACGCCGCAAGGCGGGTGGGCTGGAGGAGCTTGGCAGGTCCAGCGAGTCCCCTGCGATGTTCTATGCGAATGAGGGCGAATATACGCTTCAAGCCTCTGCCGGCCCGTCCAGGCTCGACAGCACGGTGAAGGTCGAGGCTGGCAAGGTCTCGGTGGTGCGGATGGCGCTCAATGCCGGCATCTTAGACATCAAGACGCTTGCCGTTGAAGGAGCGCCCAATCCGGTACCGGCGGCTTGGCACCGGCTTTACGCGGTGGGGCCAGGAAAGCCTGCCGCGCCGCTTCTTAGGATCGAAGGAGGCGCAAGCCGGGTGCAGATTCCGGCAGGGACCTACAGGCTCGTAACGGAGTATGGAAACGCCCGCGCCGAAAACACCGTCTCGGTCGCTGCCGGGCAAACGGTATCTGAAACCGTGATCCTTGGAGCGGGCGAGGCAAAGATCAGCTTGGCCCCCGGTAAGGCCGCCAAGGTGTGCGACGTGTATGACACGGGCGCCGGGCGCAGCGCCGGCCCGGCCGCTAGGTCGGCGGGTATTTCGATGAGTTTCATCTTGAGGGCCGGGGTCTACGATGTGGAATGCCACGCTCAGGGAGCGCCCGCGCCCGCCAAGCAGACGCAGATCCATGTTGTCGCCGGAGAGACGCTGGAAGCAAAGATCGCGGAGTAACAAATCTGATCCGGCGCCTTATCCCAGACCGTTGCAAATCCGGGGCGGGGCATCGTGACGAAAACTCCCACCCAGGTGCGCTCATGCGCAACCTCGCCTCATAAGTAAACTCAATTACAATTTTACCTTTGATCGAATCGAAGCGAAGCGGCATGTAGAAGTTGAAAAATCGTTAATACTGACGCGGAGGTTACGCTATGGCCCGTGTTTGTTTTTCGATGCTGTTGTTGATATTGTTGCTATCCGCCTGCGCAAGCGATAATCCGAAGCCGGTTGCGAAACTAGAGCAGGTTGATACCCCTGCCGCGGGAGAAAACATCCTCGCCTGCACAGGGCTCCCTGTCGCGGGGCAGAAATGCGGTCTGGCGCTTCCAAAAATCTAAATTGCCAAAGGCAGCCCCCGGATGAAAAGGCTGGCTACGAATATGTAGTGCCGGATCATAGTTAAGGCGCGAATGGTAAACGCGGCGGCAGGTTAATGTCACTTCCGCGCAGAAATCGCGATTTTTCGCGATTTCACCCCCAAAAGTGGATTCCACAAAATCCGTTAAATATATTCCGGCCCGGGAATTAACCATGAGCGGGGCTCTCCAGCTCCGGCAGGCGGTGTCGGCGCCATAGAGTTTATACCACGTAATCAAGGCCTTATCGTTTACTTAAAGCTCTGGCAAGGCGCTTTCGTTATAATGGCGCCGTAAAGGAGACAGGATCAATCGCGCGGAATAGGCTAGGAAAGGCGCGAGATTTCGGTTAACGGCGCGTTACTCAGCGGGAGGACCCAACATGGCGGACATATTTCAGCTCTCCCCGAAGGCTGCCGATTTGAAGGCGCGGCTCGAGCGCTTCATGGACGAGCATATCTATCCGAACGAGGCGGCGCTGTTCCATACCGCGGATACGCAGCCCGATCGCTGGGAGCCGCTTAAGCTCCTGCAGGAATTGAAGGAAAAAGCGAAGGCGCAAGGGCTTTGGAACCTGTTCCTGCCCGATAGCGTGCTGGGCGCGGGGCTCAGCAATCTCGAATACGCGCCGCTCGCGGAAATCATGGGCCGCTCGCATTGGGGGCCGGAAGTGTTCAACTGCTCGGCGCCGGACACCGGCAACATGGAGGTGCTGGTCCGTTACGGGAGTGAGGCGCAGAAAGAGCGCTGGCTGAAGCCCTTGCTTGCGGGCGAAATCCGCTCGGGCTTTGCGATGACAGAGCCCGATGTGGCATCGTCGGATGCGACGAATATTTCGATCTCAATCGGGAAAGACGGCGGCGATTACGTCATCAACGGCCGCAAATGGTGGACCTCGGGCGCCGGGGACAAGCGCTGCAAGATCCTGATCTTGATGGGAAAGACGAACCCGGACAATCCCGATCCCCATAAGCAGCAATCCATGATCCTGGTGCCGATGGATACGCCGGGCGTCAAGAAGGAGCGCATGCTGCCGGTTTTCGGCTATCTCGACGCGCCGCATGGCCACGGCGAGCTGAGCTTTAGCGATGTGCGGGTCCCGCGAGATAGCGTGCTCTTGGGCGAGGGCCGCGGCTTCGAGATCGCGCAGGGCCGGCTCGGGCCGGGCCGCATTCACCATTGCATGCGCACCATCGGGCGGGCCGAGCGCGCGCTGGAGCGGATGTGCATCAGGTTGCAAGGCCGGACAGCCTTCGGGCGCCGCGTCTCCGATCAAAGCGTTTGGCTCGAGCGCATCGCCGAAAGCCGTATGATGATCGACCAGGCGCGCCTCCTCACTCTCAAAGCGGCGTACATGATGGACACGATGGGCAACAAGGCTGCGCGCGCGGAGATCGCGATGATCAAGGTCGTGGCGCCGAATATGGCCTGCAAGGTGATCGACTGGGCGATCCAGGCGCATGGCGGCGCGGGCGTTTGCGACGATTTCGGCTTGGCCTACGATTACGCCTCGATCCGCACTTTGCGGATTGCGGACGGGCCAGATGAGGTGCACCGGAACCAGGTTGCCAAGTTGGAACTCAGGAAGTATCGCGATCAGCCTTCCGGCCATCCGGAAGGCTGATCGCGATAGCCTCGCGCATCGATTTTGCACGATCCTTGCAAGCTATACTGGAGGATCGCAGGCGTACCGCCAAAGCGAACAAGCCGAACAGCGGGAGCAAGTCATGAATAAGATTGAGGTGTACGCCATTTGCGATGCGGATAGCATTAGTCCGGGATGGGTTCAGCCCTTCACGCTGGCACGTGCTGGGGCGGACGGAGCCTTGGAGCCTTTTCCCATCGTGATCCTGCGTGGCGGCGCAGAGGAATATTTCGCATTCGTTAATTCTTGCCCCCATGAGCAGCACCCGCTTTATGACGCACCCGGGCAAGTTCCGGACTCTGGTGAGGGTGTTTTGATTTGCGGCAAGGACGGCGCGAAATTCCAAGCCGGCAGCGGCCTTTGTATCGAGGGACCCTGCAAGGGTGCTCGTTTGGAAAGCATTCCGGTGCTCGTTCTGGATGGAGATGTTTGTATCGGCGGTGTCACGCTCGTGGAAGAGGATGAAGACGGACCTCCCGAAGTCATGGTCACTTCCGATTAAGCGGGTACGCTTAACGATCCATGCCAAACTCCATCACCACTGTGTCGCCGTCCATCGTGACGTGTGCGGCTTTCAGAGCGCCATTGGGGTGATAGTCGTAGCGATGTGCCATCTCGACTTCCCCATAAACGATTTTCTCGACCGCTATCAGCCTCTCCTGGTTATCGTATTCTGCGCGGAAATAGGTATTTCTGTTGCTCAGCCCGGCAGCTTGCAGCGGGTCCACAAGCTTCAGTGGCAGCTTCACCCCTGAATAGGTGACGAAATAGCGGTACGCAGGCTCACTCATCCGGTCTCCTCCATTTTTATTGCGGCGGTCATGCAAGAACTAGGCTAACGCGGATGCGGGCCACGCGTGGGGCGCTGTCCACCATCAATTCTTATTCACAAATGTGAATATTGCAAGTAGTTGAGTGGCATGCTAGGGTATTATCGATGCGGCCCCATCACGGGCCGTTTTGACACCTGCGGCATAAGGCGATTTTGCACTAGCATTCTTAGGAGGCATGATGGCGAGCGACGACGTGACGAAAACCGCGGAAGAGGGCTGTAGCGCCCCCGGTGGATGTGGTTGCGAGAAACCTGGCAAGCATGCGACGCCGCTGCTGGATGAGCTGGAATCCGGCCCTTGGCCGAGCTTTGTGACTGGCCTGAAGCGCTTGCGCGATAATGAGGGTGCGCCCTACGCGCCAATGATGAACGACCTGCTGGGGCAGCTCGAGCACTCTTATGAGGAGCGCATGGGCTTCTGGAAGGGTGGCACGGTTTCGGTCTTCGGTTATGGCGGCGGCATCATTCCGCGCTTTTCGGAGGTCGCCAGCAAGTTTCCCGCGTCGAAGGAATTCCATACGCTGCGCGTTCAACCGCCCGCAGGTTTCCATTACGACACCGATACTCTGCGTAAGCTTTGCGACATTTGGGAGCGGCACGGCTCGGGCCTCATCGCTTTCCACGGCCAGAGCGGCGACATCATGTTCCAAGGTTGCACCACGGAAGCCACCCAAAAAGCGTTCGATGAGCTGAACGAGATCGGGTTCGACTTGGGCGGCGCTGGCCCCGCGATGCGGACGTCGATGAGCTGCGTTGGCCATGCGCGCTGCGAGCAGTCTTGCTACGACGAGGTCAAAGCGCATCGCACGGTGCTCAACCAATTCCTGGACGAGATGCACCGGCCAGCTCTGCCTTATAAGTTCAAGTTCAAGTTCTCGGGTTGCGCGAACGATTGCGTCAACGCCATTCACCGGGCTGACTTTGCCGTGATCGGCACCTGGCGCGACGACATGAAAGTCAACCAGGAGGAAGTGAAGGCCTACGTCGCCTCTCACGGCCGGAAATATACCATCGACAGCGTCATCGCGATGTGCCCAACCCGTGCGTTGAGTCTGAATGACGACGATACGCTCGATGTCGACAATAAGTCCTGCGTGCGTTGCATGCACTGCATCAACGTCATGACGAAAGCGCTTAAGCCTGGCGACGACCGCGGCGCTTCGATCCTCATCGGCGGCAAGCGCGCTCTCAAAGTCGGCGATTTGATGGGTACGATGATCATCCCGTTCTTCAAGCTTGAGACGGATGAGGATTATGAAAAACTCGTGGAATTTGCGCGAAATATCGTCGACTTCTTCGCTGAGAACGCACTGGAGCACGAGCGCATCGGCGAGTGCCTGGACCGCATCGGCCTGCCGGCCTTCCTCGAGGCCATCGGCGTCGATCCCGACCCGAACATGGTGAACCACCCAACCACGTCTTGCTATGTGCGGACCGACGACTTCACGGAAGAAGCCGAGAAGTATTTCGAACGCAAGGCAAGAGAAGCCGGGCTGCAAGTCGCGGCCGAGTAAGCCAGCCAGGCGGGAGCTGTAGCAGGGCAGAGGCTGCTGCGGCTCCCAGCCTTCACACACCGCTCCATAGCAAATTAATCCGCGGAGAATTCCTTTATGACGGCTGCTGCTGGCCGCGGCGCAGGGAGGGAATGATGCTCACGACCAATCCATTTGCTGCATTGAACGATTATGTTTCCCCGCTTGTCTTGCAGGCTTATCTTGTCCTTATGGTGCTTGGCGTGGCCGCGGGAACGCTGTTCGACGTGTATCACAAGGGCAGCGCCAAATTCTTCGCCCAGCGAAAGGAAAAGTCGCGCGCTGCCGCCACAAGGCAGGTCAGCGGCGGCCAGACCTTCGCTCTGGCAATCGAGACCATCGCGGAGGCGGCCGTTTCCGGCGAGTTCTGCAAATGGCCCAGGCGCACTTCTCATCTGCTGATGATGTACGGCTTCTTCTTTTACGCGATTACGTCCGCCGCGATGGTGTTCTACTGCCCGGGAGCCGCGCAGACACCGGCGATCCTCCCCGCTTTGTGGACCATAGGCGCATCGATGATCCTCATCGGCGGCTTGTGGTTCTTCTTTTTCCTGCGGGTAAACGTCGCCTTCGATGGCGATTCGCCCTTTCATCTCGGGCGGGCCGATCTTTTCGTTGGTTCTCTCATTGCGAGCGCCTGCTTCGCGCTGATTTGGGATTTTCTGGAAAAGTCCTATGCTAACCAGGCGGCGGCTTGGACAGCGTTCGGCCTCTACATCCTATTCACGACGCTGCTTTTCCTCTCCGTTCCCTGGTCCAAGTTCGCCCATATGTTCTTCAAGCCGGCGGTCGCATTCGAGCGAAGGGTCGAGGAGGCAAACGGTTCCTCGGATCTCCCCAGCCCAACCGATCAAAACTTCATCGTCCGGAGCTGACCCCTATGCCAACCTATACCGACATGACGCGATGCGACGGCTGCGGCGAATGCGTGGATATCTGCCCGTCCGATATCATGCACATCGATAAGGTCTACCGCAGGTCCTACAACGTCGAGCCCAATTTCTGCTGGGAGTGCTATTCCTGCGTGAAGGCATGCCCGCAGCATGCCATCGACGTCCGGGGTTATGCGGACTTCGCGCCGCTCGGGCACAAGGTGAGAGTGCTCCGGGAACCGGAAAAGGGAGCGATCTCCTGGAAGATCCGGTATCGCGACGGGCGGCTGAAGGAGTTCACATTCCCGATCAGGACCACGCCCTGGGGCTCGATCAAGGCGGCACAGGAGTACGACAAGCCGGACCTGGGCGCTTTGAATTCACAACTGCTCGCGCACGAACCCGAGGCGCTCCACATCGGCGCACTTCCTGCACTCAAAGCAAAGGCCTGATGCGATGGGCAGGAGAACCAACTACGTCGATGCCGACATCCTCATCATCGGCGGCGGCTTCGGCGGATGCGGGGCGGCCTATGAGTCGCGGTACTGGGGGCGGGACCTCAAAATCGTGGTCGTGGAGAAGGCCAACATCGAGCGCAGCGGGGCGGTTGCGCAAGGCCTTTCGGCGATCAACTGCTACATGGGCATGCAGTGGGGCGAGAATCAGCCCGAGGACTTCGTCCGCTACGCCCGCGGCGATCTCATGGGCCTGGTGAGGGAGGACCTTGTTTACGACATCGCCCGGCACGTGGACTCCACGGTGCACAAATTCGAGGAGTGGGGGCTGCCGATCATCAAGAACCCCGAGACCGGCCGCTACCTGAGAGAGGGCAAGTGGCAGATCATGATCCACGGCGAGAGCTACAAGCCGATTGCAGCCGAGGCGGCAAGGAAGTCTGCCACAGAGGTCTACAACAGGATCATGGTCACGCACCTTCTAATGGACAAGTCGCGGCCGAACCGTGTTGCAGGCGCCGTTGGCTTCAACGTCCGCAGCGGGGATTTCTACGTCTTCCGGGCGAAGGCGGTTATCGTGGGCGCCGGCGGCGGTTCGCACATCTACCGCCCGAGGTCGGTCGGCGAAGGCATGGGAAGAACCTGGTACGCGCCATGGAGCACGGCTTCGGCCTACGGTCTCTTGATCCCAACGGGCGCCACCATGACGCAGATGGAGAACAAGATCGTTCTCACCCGTTTCAAGGACGGCTACGGCCCGGTCGGCGCCTGGTTCCTGTTCTTGAAATCGCACGCGACGAACGCCGCGGGAGAGTTCTACGAGAAGGACCGCTATCCCGAAATCAAGGCGCGCGTCGGTCACTACGTAGATATCCATCCGATGCCGACCTGCCTGCGCAATCACGCGATGCTGGAGGAAATCAAGGCCGGCAAGGGCCCGATCTACATGCATACGCAGCACGTCCTCGACACCAAGGAGAAGGAGGAGTTCGGCTGGGAAGATTTTCTCGACATGACGATCGGGCAGGCAGTGGTCTGGGCCGCGCAGAACATCGACCCCAAGGAAAAGCCTTCCGAGCTGATTACCTCGGAGCCCTATATCATGGGCTCTCACGCCACCTGTTCCGGCGCCTGGGCGAGCGGGCCGGAGGACTGCGCGCCGGCCGAATATCAGTGGGGCTATAACCGCATGACCACGGTTGAAGGGCTTTTCGGCGCCGGCGATACGATAGGCGGCTCCGCGCACAAATTCTCGGCGGGTTCGTTCACGGAAGGAAGGCTCGCGGGCAAGGCGGCCGTCCGGTTCGTCACGAACCACCAAGCGGAACCGCCTCAGGTGAGTGACGAAGACATTCAGCGGCTCAATGAAACCGTCTTCAAGCCGCTGGAAACTTACCGGGTGGGCCGGAACGAGATCGTCGCCGGAACCGTCGCGCCCGGCTACATCAGCCCTCTTCAGGGCCTTCAGAGGCTCGAAAAGATCATGGACGAGTATGTGGGCGGCTACAGCATGTTCTATGTCACGAGCGAAAACCTGCTCAACCGAGGCCTCGAGCACCTCGCTACGCTCACCGAGGACTTCGAAAACATTGGCGCCGAGGACTTGCATCAGCTCCAAAGGGCGTGGGAGTTGCAACACAGGATACTGACTGCGGAATCGGTGACCAGGCACACGCTGTTCAGGCAGGAAACCCGCTGGCCTGGCTATTATTATCGTGGCGATTATCCGAAGCTCGACGACAGCGAGTGGCACTGCTTCACAGGGTCTCAATACGATCCGGAAACACGGGAGTGGAAAATGTCGAAGCTTCCCGTCCACCGCATTGTCGAGGGCTTCGAGTTATCGCAGGCCTGAGGGCTATAGCATCGCGTCATTGCGAGCGGAAGCGAAGCAATCCAGAGGTTACAAATCAAAGCCCACTGCCAGTTTCGCTGGATCGCCACGGCGGCTTTGCCGCCTCGCGATTGACGGCTGGGGTCCGGTTAAGCGTCCTCAGCGCCGCCGTCGACATAGAGCCAGCGCCCGTGTTCGCGGACAAACCGGCTCGTTTCATGCAGCTCGCGCCCGCGCCCGCTCGCTTTGTAGCGGGCTATGAATTCGACGATGGCGGTATCGGGCGTCTCCGCTTCATGCCGGAGGACTTTCAGACCGAGCCAGCGGCGCGGCGAACTGGCAAGATCGAGCACCAGTGGCCGCGTCGAGCTATGCCAGCTGGCGAGCAAATACTCCTCGATCTTCAGCACAAAGGCCGTATACCGCGAGCGCATCAGCGCCTCCGCGTCTGCGGGCACTTCGCCAACGTGCCAGCGCCGGCAGCACCGCTCGTAGGATTGCCGGCTGCCGCAAGGACAGGGGCCGCGATACTTCTTTTCAGCCTTCATCTCTGGACGCCCACCAGTCCATCGCGTAGACAGAAACAATGAAACTCGCAGTGCTGACCGATGTACACGCAAATTTGCCAGCCTTGAAGGCGGCGCTCAGCGCAATTGAGCAAGAGGGGTACGACCTCCTTGTCCATTTGGGCGATGCGATCGCGACAGGCCCCTTCCCGGCTGAAACCTTGGAGCTTCTGCTGAGCGTTCGCAAGGCGCGCTTCATCATGGGCAATCATGACGCCATGTTTGCGAGCGGCCTGCCGACGCCGGCGCCTGCCTGGATGAGCAAAGGCCAAGCCGAACACCAGCGCTGGACCCACGCGCAAATGAGCCAGGAGCTTCGAAGCCCGCTGGCCGGATGGCCATACCGATGGCACTGCGAATTCGAAGGTGTCTCCGCGTCGTTCTCGCACTATGCCTTGGATGCCTCGGGCGAGAAAATGGCGAAGCTGATGCCCAACCCGGCGCCTTCCGACCTCGACAACGCTTTCCCGGTTTCCGGCCCAACGGCGCCCACGCTCACCTTCCACGGTCACAACCATTCGGTCTCCGACATTCAAGGCCGCTCGCGCTACTTGGACCCGGGCTCGCTCGGCTGCGCTCCGCGACCTGTTGCGCGCTACTTCATGGCCGAGTTCAGACGCGGCGGATATCGTCTGGAACACCGCGTGGTGCCTTACGAGGACGATGCGTTGCGGGCCGCCTTCGAAAAGCGGCGCGTCCCGCAGCGCGCTCACATCAACCGCACGTTCTTTGGCGGGCGCTTTCCGGACGCAGGAAGCTGATCGCCGCGGTTAAGCCGCTGTCAAGGACTCGCGCCGGCAAAGCGCCGAAGGATTCGAGGCTTAGACCTTTTTCTGCGGGGCGAGCTGTTCAATAGCGAGCCGCACGGGTGGCAGCAAGCCTTCTCCGCCCGATTGTACATGCGCCAGGATTGCAGCACGCATTCTCGGATCCCAAAATTTCCTGATGTGATCGGCGATGCCGGCAACGGCGTCATCCCCCTTCTGGCTGGCGAAGAAAGTCCCGATCTGGTTGGCCATCATGATAAGCTTCTCAGGCCCCATGGCTAGACGCCTCCCCCGTGATGCGTTCCGGCTGGGTAAATATCTCGAAATCGCCGCCGCGAAGAAGTGCGACCAGAGTAATGCCGGCTGCCTCCGCGACCCTCACCGCGAGCGCCGTCGGCGCGGATATAGCCGCCATGACCGGCGCGCCGAGGCGGGCGGTTTTCTGGACAAGTTCAACAGAAACCCGGCTTGTCAATAAAACAACGCCACTGCTTGCAGCCAGGGACGCAGCGGCGGCCGCGCCTATCAACTTATCAAGAGCGTTATGACGGCCGGCATCCTCGCGGACAAGCAAGCCTCCTTGCCCGAGCCAAAGGCCAGCCGCATGCACTGCGCGCGTTTGTGCGTTCAAGACCTGCTGTTTCTGAAGCTCTTCCATAGCCATCGCCAGCTCTGTTTTGGAAATGCGGACAGCCGCACCGCCAACGCGAGGGCTCGGCTTCAAGGCTTGGCCGATGCTCTCAACACCGCACAACCCGCATCCGGTTGGGCCGAGGACACTGCGGCGGCGGGCTTGATTCCGCGCTGAAGCAGCCGGAGTAAGCCACATTCGGGCCTCGATGCCACCCTCAACTTCGACCACGTCAAAACTCTCGATCTCAGATGGGTCGGCGGCCACGCCTTCCGCTAGGCTGAAGCCAAGCGCGAAATCTGCAAGATCTGCCGGCGTCGCCATCATGACCGCATAAGTGGAGCCGTTATACGTGAAGGCGACGGGAACTTCTTCCGGGATAACGCGGGATCCGGCGCTTAGAACGCCGCCGCGCCATTGCAGCCGTGAAACCTCGATCGCCGCCGGCCGCTCCATCACTCCGCCGCCTCCAGCGCCGCAATCTTCCGGCTCTTTTCAGATAATAGGCTGTATTGCTCCTGCCAGCCCGTTGGGCCATTCGACGGAGAAACTTGCACCGCCGTGACCTTGTATTCGGGGCAGTTCGTGGCCCAGTCCGAATAGCCGGTGGTCACGACATTGGCTTGCGTAGCGGGGTGATGGAACGTGGTATAGACCACGCCCGGCGCCACGCGGTCCGTGATGCGCGCGCGCAAGCTCGTTCCGCCGGCTCGGCTCGCAAGCTTGACCCAGCTTCCATCGTGGATGCCACGCTGCCCGGCGTCGTGCGGGTGGATCTCGAGTACGTCTTCCCCATGCCACACTACGTTTTCGGTGCGCCGGGTCTGCGCTCCTACGTTATACTGGCTCAAGATGCGGCCAGTCGTGAGCAAGAGCGGGAAACGCGGCCCTGTCTTTTCATCGGTGGGCACGTACTCGGTAATAACGAACTTGCCCTTGCCGCGCACAAATCCGGCGATATGCATAACCGGCGTTCCTTCCGGCGCCTTCTCATTGCACGGCCATTGCACCGAGCCGAGCTTGTCGAGCTTCTCGAAGCATACGCCCGCGAAGGTGGGGGTGAGCCGCGCGATCTCATCCATGATCTGGCTTGGATGATCGTAGCGCATCGGGTAGCCCAGAGCCTCGGACAGCGTGGCTGTGATTTCCCAGTCCTCCTTGCCGTTTTTCGGCGCCATTACCTTACGGACGGGCTGGATGCGCCGCTCCGCGTTGGTGAAGGTTCCGTTCTTCTCAAGGAAGGTCGATCCCGGCAGGAACACGTGCGCATAATTCGCTGTCTCGTTCAGGAAGAGATCTTGCACGACAACGCATTCCATGGCCGCAAGGCCCGCGGAAACGTGCTTCGTATCGGGATCGGACTGCAGGATGTCCTCGCCCTGGATGTAAATGCCCTTGAACGAGCCATCGACGGCCGCGTCCAGCATGTTGGGGATGCGAAGGCCCGGTTCGCTGTCGAGGGGCACACCCCAAAGCGCCTCGAACGACTGGCGTGTGGCATCGCCCGAGACGTGCCGGTAGCCCGGCAGCTCGTGCGGGAAAGAGCCCATGTCGCACGAGCCTTGCACGTTGTTCTGGCCGCGGAGGGGGTTCACCCCCACGCCCTCGCGGCCGATATTGCCGGTGGCCATGGCGAGGTTTGCAATAGCCATCACCGTGGTAGAGCCTTGGGTATGCTCGGTAACGCCGAGGCCGTAATAGATCGCGGCATTGCCGCCCGTCGCATAGAGCCGCGCCGCGCCCCGCATACCGGCCGCCGGAACGCCTGTATACTTCTCCACCGCCTCGGGGCTGTTGCGCTCCTCTGAGACGAACGCGGCCCAGCGCCGGTATTCGTCCCAGTCGCAGCGCTCGCGGATGAATGGCTCGTTCGCGAGACGCTCGGTTACAACAGTGTGCGCAAGCGCGGTCATGATCGCAACGTTGGTCCCCGGCCGCAGTGCCAAATGATAGGCGGCTTCGATGTGCGGCGAGCGCACCATGTCGATGCGGCGCGGGTCTATCACGATCAGCTTCGCGCCTTCGCGCAGGCGCTTTTTCAGGCGCGACGCAAAAACGGGATGCCCGTCGGTCGGGTTTGCGCCCACGATCATCACCACATCGGCCTGTTCGACGGAATCGAAATCCTGAGTGCCGGCCGAGGTTCCGAATGTGGTGGAGAGCCCATAGCCTGTCGGCGAATGGCAGACGCGCGCGCAGGTATCGACATTGTTGTTGCCGAAGGCGGCCCGGACTAGCTTCTGAACGAGGTAGGTCTCCTCGTTCGTGCATCGCGAAGAGGTGATGCCGCCCACCGAACCTCGGCCATACTTCGACTGAATGCGCTTAAACTCTGAAGCCGCGTAGCCTATGGCCTCCTCCCAGCTCACCTCGCGCCACGGTTCTTGAATTGAGGCGCGGATCATCGGCTTCAGGATGCGGTCCTTGTGCGTGGCATAGCCGAAAGCAAAGCGGCCCTTCACGCAGGAATGTCCGCGATTGGCCTTGCCATCCTTGTGAGGCACCATGCGCACGAGCTCGTCGCCACGCATTTCCGCCCGGAATGCGCAGCCTACACCGCAATAGGCGCACGTCGTCACAATCGAGCGTTCGGGCGTGCCTATCGCAACGACCGATTTTTCGATCAGCGTGGCGGTCGGGCAGGCCTGTACGCAAGCGCCGCAAGACACGCACTCCGACTGCAGGAACGGCTCGGCCATGCCCGCCGACACGCGGCTGCCGAAGCCGCGGCCTGAGATCGTTAGTGCGAAAGTGCCTTGAACCTCTTCGCAAGCGCGCACGCAGCGCGAACATACGATGCATTTCGAAGGATCGTACGTGAAATAGGGGTTCGATTGGTCCTTGGTCTCGTGGATGTGGTTCTCGCCTTCGTAGCCGTACCGAACCTCGCGCAGGCCCACGGCGCCAGCCATGTCCTGCAGCTCGCAATCACCATTGGCTGCGCAAGTGAGGCAGTCGAGCGGGTGATCGGAGATGTAGAGCTCCATCACGCCACGCCGGATGCGCTTCAAGCGTTCGGTCTGCGTGTGAACCACGATGCCTTCGGCAACGGGCGTGGTGCAGGAGGCAGGCGTACCATTGCGGCCCTCGATCTCGACAAGGCACAGCCGGCAGGAGCCAAATTCTTTCACCGCATCCGTCGCGCAAAGCTTCGGAATGCTGTTTCCATTAAGCGCTGCTGCCCGCATGATCGTCGTGCCGGCGGCAACGGTCATTTTCATGCCGTCTATGGTGAGCGTCACCGTCCCGGTTGCCTTCGAAGCAGGCGTTCCATAATCGGGATCGTGAACGAGAGACATGTGTCCTCCTACTCGGCCGCTGCAAGCTGCGGCCGGATACCGAAATCTTCAGGGAAATGAGTGATCGCGCTCATGACGGGGTATGGCGTGAAGCCGCCGAGCGCGCAAAGCGATCCGAACTTCAGTGTCTCGCACAACTCTTCGATCAGCGCGAGGTTCGCTTCCGCATTGAGCCCTGCGCGAATTTTGCCGATGGTTTCAGCGCCTCGCTTCGAGCCTATGCGGCACGGGGTGCATTTGCCGCAGCTTTCGAACGCGCAGAACTCGAAGGCGAAGCGCGTTTGAGCGAGCATATCGACAGTGTCGTCGAACACCACGACGCCGCCATGCCCGATCAGCCCGTCGCGGGCCGCGAAGGCTTCGTAATCGAACGGCGTATCGAACAGCGCGCGCGGGAAATAGGCGCCAAGCGGCCCGCCAACCTGCACTGCACGCACGGGCAAACCTGTCGCGGTGCCACCGCCGATATCGTCCACGAGTTCGCCGAGCGTAATGCCGAAGGCGGTCTCGAACAGGCCGCCATGCTTGATATTGCCCGCGAGCTGGATCGGCATCGTGCCCCGGCTGCGGCCCATGCCGAAGTCGCGATAGGCCTGGCCGCCTTCCGCCAGGATGAACGGCACCGAGGCGAGCGAGATGACGTTGTTTATGACAGTCGGCTTGCCGAACAGCCCGATATGTGCGGGCAGCGGCGGTTTCGCGCGGACTTGACCGCGCTTGCCCTCGAGGCTGTCGAGCAGAGCGGTTTCCTCCCCGCAGACATAGGCGCCGGCGCCAATGCGCACTTCCATGTCGAAGGCATAAGCCGAGCCGAGCGCGCGCTCGCCGAGCAGGCCATGCTGGCGCGCCCGGATGATAGCCTCCTTCATCGCCTTGATGGCGTGCGGATATTCTGAGCGGGTGTAGACGTAGCCCTTGGTGGCGCCCGTGGCGAGGCCGGCAACAACCATGCCCTCGATAAGGCAGAATGGATCGCCTTCCATCATCATGCGGTCGGCAAAGGTGCCGCTATCGCCCTCGTCTGCGTTGCAAACTATGTACTTGGACGAACCTTTGGCTTCGGCCACCGTGCGCCACTTTATTCCAGTCGGGAAGCCGGCGCCGCCCCGGCCGCGCAGGCCTGAGGTTATGACCTCCTCGATGGTGGCTGCAGGGCCTATGGCGATGGCGCGTTCGAGGCCCTTGAGGCCACCATGCCCTCGGTAGTCATCCAACGAGAGCGGATCGGTGATCCCGCAGCGCGCAAAGGCAAGCCGTGTCTGGCGCTTGAGGAACGGATGCTCTTCCGGCTTGCCAATGCGTAAGGGATGAGCCGCGCCATCCCGGAACCCGGCCTCGAACAGGCCTTGCACATCCGAAGCTTCCACGGGACCGTAGGCGATCCGGCCTCGCGGTGTTTCCACTTCCACCATGGGCTCAAGCCAAAGCAGGCCGCGCGAGCCGTTGCGAACGATCTGAGCGTCAACTCCGCTAGCCTTGGCCGTACTCGCGATCGCCGCCGCCACCTCATCGGCCCCGCAGGCAACCGCCGCTGCGTCGGCTGGCACAAATATCTTCACTTCGCCGTCTCCGCTATGATCGCATCGAGCTTCTGCGGTGAAAGCCGGCCCACAAGCTTGCCGTCGACGGTCGCGGACGGCGCACAGGCGCACAGCCCGAGGCAGAACGTCTGTTCCAGCGTTACCTGCCCATCGAGTGTGGTTTCGCCGAAATCCACGCCAAGCCGGGCTTTGGTCCGCTCCGCAAGTGCTACGGCACCCATGGACTGGCAGGCCTCGGCACGGCACAGCGTAAGCGAGTGTTTACCCCGCGGCTCCAAGTGGAAATCGTGGTAGAAGGTCGCAACGCCATAGATTTCCGCGCGCGTAATGTTGAGCGCATCGGCGACGGCGGGCAGCGTTTCCTCGGGAAGGTAGCCAAATTCTTCCTGGAGGGCGTGGAGGATCGGCAACGCGGCGCCTTCCTGCCCAAGATGCCGCGTGATGATGCCGCGCGCGATGTCCTCGACTGTTGGCGTCATGTCCGTCCTTGATTGTTCTGCTTCCGCTATTAGACGCAATGCACGAGTTGGAATCAATATTGCCGCAGCATGCGTCGATAGAGATTCTCTATCGTTCGCGGGACCAACGATACAAAAGTGAAATGATCAAAAATGGCACAGAGTCAAGCGAGCATTCAGCCAAATGTTGCGGCGCAGGCCGGGGCAATAGTCACGTCTTGGGTAGTTCGTCTAAGCGGGTTGCAGCGCGTTTCGCCTCGCGCATCAACGCGGAGACAAGCGGGGTGATCGGTTCGCGCGGCCCGGCGATGAGGCCGATGGTGTACATGGTATCGGGCTCGACTATGCGAATGGCCCGGATCTCTGGCGAAAGCCCGAAAATCCCTGTCAGCTTCTCCGGCATTATCCCGGACCATTGACCGGTTTGGATATGCGCGAACAGAACAATCATCGAGTTGCTTTCGAGCTTGGCCGAGGCAGTGGCACCCGCGTGCTGAAGGTGCCGGTCGATGATTCGCCGGTTTTGCATATCTTGCGTGAGAAGGCATAAGGACATGTTCGCGACCTCAGCCCAGGTCACGGTCTCGCGCTTGGCGAACTCGTTTTCTTTCGTTGTCAAAAGGCAGTATTTCTCGCGGTAAAGGGGGATAGAACTGACTTTGCCAAGCGGCTCGTTGTCGAGATAACTCAAGCCGGCATCGATATCGAGGTTGGCAAGAAGCTCCAGGATTTCCTGCGAAGTCCGCGAATAGACCGTGTAGCGGACTTCGGGGTAGCGGGCGTGAAATGGCGCGGTGATCGCGGCGACGATGGGCAGCGCAGTCGGAATTGCTGCAATCCGCAGGTGGCCGGTCAAGCCTAACTTCAGAGCCTCCACATCTTGCCGCAAAGCACGGGCATCGCCGACGATGCGGCGCGCCCATTCGAGAACACGTTCGCCTTCGCTCGTGAAACCGAGAAACCGCGATCCGCGGCGCACAAGCATGACACCCAGAGTGTCTTCCAGCTGCTTGATGCCCGCGGACAGGGTAGGCTGGGTGACCCCGCACGCCTCAGCCGCCCGCCCGAAATGCTTTTCGTGCGCAATGGCGATCAGAAATTCGAGCTTATCGATCATCCTCTCGCCTAGCATAACCCGAAATCTCAGTAGTTGCGGTGTTTCTTTATGATCATTGCTGGGATGTTTCCATTCCTGGATCGCCGCTCTTGCTGTCCGAGGGCCGCCGGACGGGGTCGCGCGGCGGATCCCACGGATAACGGCGGCGCTGATGTATTGGGCGCGGCAGCAGCGCGGCGCGGTCCGCGTTTTCCGCACCCGGAGCAAGGCGATGAACCCGCACATAAAGCTCATCGACGATCGAACCGCCGTTGGCGCCGGCTGCAATCTCGGTCCACGAAACAGGCAGACCGATCGCCGCCCGGATCGTTGCGTTAATGTGGTGACGAAATTCCAACACGAGCAGCGAGAGCCGGAGCGATAGGCTGTAGCGGCTGACGAAATGGAAAAGGGCCGAGTTCTGCCCTTCGAAATATACCGGCAGGACCGTGGTGCGAGACTGCTGAATGAGACGCGCGGTAAATTGTTTCCATGGCAGCTCTTCGGCTGTGCCGAAAGGGTTTTCCGCTGTTGCCACGCCGCCAGCGGGGAAAATCACGAGGGTACCCCCCTCTTTTAGGAGCTGCCGGGCCTCCGCGCGCGTTCTGAGATTGGTCGCCAGTGCCTCTTTCGTCTCATTAAAATCAATCGGCAGCCCAAGAGCTTGAACCTCCGGCAAGCGCATGAAATCCGCGTTGAGCAGGATGCGGTAGGGTCTGCCAATGCGCTCGGCGATGGACAGGATGGCGATACCGTCGGCGATGCCAAACGGATGGTTGGCGATGATGATGAGCGGGCCATCCGGCAGGCGGGCATCCCAGTCCGCTGGTGCTTCGATCTCAAGCCGCATCCCGATCATGTCGAGCGCGTCGCGCCACATGCGCGGGCCCCCGGCGCTCCCGGCACGCCAGCGATAATAAGTCCTCAGTAGCCTCCGGCGGCCGGAAAGGTTCTCGATCGTGTGGATTAGCCAGCGCCGGATCGGCGGAGTGCTTGCCGTTGCGTAGCTTAGTTCGTGGGAGGTCATTCGTAGCTATTACCGCCAAATGGTGCTGGACACGGACGAACAAGCCTGGACGATGAGACATTGACGAATACACAGCCGCATTACAGCTCTTTGACGGTGTGCGTCGGATAGCGCGCCGGTGAAAAAGCCGTCGCCCTTGTAATCTTTGTAGGCGTGATTTGACCAGCTAAACCTTAACATCGGCGGCTTGCGGGGCACCAACAGAGCCTTGATTGCCCCGGCACATCAGCTTAGCATTGCCTTATGGGCGCGCTACGATAGCAAAAATTGTGGGGCTAAGAGTATGTCAGTTTCCAGAGAAGTCACACCGCATCTTCCGTCCTTGCGCCGGTTCGCCCGGGCGCTTTCCGGATCGCAAGAAAGTGGCGACGCTTATGTTGTCGCTCTGCTTGAGGCGATCGTTGAGAATGCTTCGATATTTCCGCCTGGGTTGCCCGCAAAAATTGCGCTCTACCGGCTCTTTCTCAAACTCTGGAATTCGGTGGATGCGAATGTCTTCCCGAACATCAACGCGAGGCAGACACAGGCTTTGCGAAACATGCAGACCCTTACTCCGAGACCGCGGCAGGCATTCCTGCTTTTCTCCGTCGAGGGGTTCCAGCCTGAAGAAATCGCAAAGATCTTAGATTGCGATGGCTCTGAGGTGGGCCAGTTGATAAGTGTGGCGGATAGCGAAATTGCAAGCCACCTGGACCCCGCGGACATCCTTATCATAGAGGACGAAGCATTGATCGCGCTCGACCTCGAGCAACTCGTCAAAAGCCTGGGCCACCGCGTCGTTGGCATCGCACGGACGCGCAAAGAGGCGTTGGCGCTCGCAAAGCGGTTCAAGCCTCAACTCATCCTCTCCGACATTCAGCTCGCGGACGGGAGTTCTGGCGTGGAAGCTGTGAACGAAATCCTTGGCAGTTTCGAAGTCCCCGTTATCTTCGTTACGGCGCACTCTGAGATGCTTCTGACCGGAGCGAGACCCGAGCCGGCCTTCCTCATTCCAAAGCCCTTCAACGCGGAAACTTTGAAAGCTGTGATTGGGCAGGCGTTATTTTTTGAGATCCGTTCCCGCGCAAAACCGGACGATTGGGGCAACGCGGGACCTTCGAGTGCTGCGGCGTAAACCGGGCCTAAAGCGCTGGCAGCGGCGAGATGCCGATAATTAATGGGTGCAGCAGGAGCAGCGCGAGGTAGAGAGCGAGGGCGGCGAATACGCGGATCGGGATTGCGCTCAAGCCTGCGCAGCCGAACCGGCCGGTTACGACCGCGGCGAAAGGGATCAGCGGCGTCCGCGCTGTGCGCTTAGCCCAAAGTTCCGGTCCCCATTCCCGCCGGTTGCGCGCGTCGAACATGGCCATACCCGCCAACCCAAACGAGGCGAAGAGCCCGAACAGGATCGCATGGGCAAGATCGCCGTTTGGAACGATATGTGCTGCCGCCCAGAGCGTTACGGCCCACAACAGCGGATGCCTTGTAATGCCGGCAATGCCAGGCCGCTCAGGGTCGAAGCCCGCGCCAAAGCGCCGCGTAATGGAAAATGGGTCCGGCGCCGCTATGCCGAAGGCAACAAGCAGGCAGACCAAAGGCATGGCAATATTCGGAATCCAGAGCTGCCAGGGCTCAAAACTCCAAAGCCGAGCCTGCGGTGCGTTCCCTGCCGCTGCGATAAGCCAGGCGAATATGCCCAGCGAAACGAGGGAATAAAGCAATATATAGGCGCGGGCACCGAGCTTGGCCCGCAAGGCGCGCCGGACCGCCGGCCTCGCCGGCACGCTATGCGAAGCAAGAAAGGCGGCAAGCGCGGCCGCAAATTGCGCCCATCCGATTAGGGCGGGCGTCATCAAGCGAAAAGCTTGCCGCGCATTACGAGGCAGGCAAAGCCGCCGATGCGCACGCGCTTCAGCCGGCGGCCCAAGACTTCGACCTCGAGCTTGATCTCGGCCGGACGGCCCATCTCGATGCCCTGCTCAATGGTGAATTCGGACGTGCCCTCAGGGAGCTGATCGAACCGGTGCAGCACCGCCGAAAAGGCCGCCGCTGCCGATCCGGTGGCCGGGTCCTCCGGCACGCCTACCCCCGGCGCGAACATCCTCGCGTGGAATGCGGCGGTATGCTGGATGGTTTCGCGGCAATACAAGAATACCTTGCCACCCGCGCCGTGAAACGCCTCATCCCAATGCGAAGCCACGATTTGCGCGCGGGCAATCGCTTCCAATCCACGGACGGGCACGAAAGTAAAGGGCGTGCCGGCCTCGTATTGCGACGGGCGATGATTGGCAAAGCCGATCTCTTGCGGCGAAAGGCCCAGAGCGGCCGCGATGCGGTCTTCATGAGCCGGCGCCCCCGAAAGTTCGGGCAGCCTCGGCACGTCGAACTCGGCGTAAGGGGCTTGGCCCCGCCTGCCTACGACGCCGACCCGGACGCTGCCGATGCCCTCCTCCAAGACGACAAGCGCGTCGCAGTCGGCCGCGGCACCCGAGATCCTGTCATCGGCGAGCTGAATGGCGGCTCCGACGGTTGGATGCCCCGCGAATTGAAGCTCTGTGTAGGGCGTGAAGATTCGAATATAGGCGGTGTGGGCCGGAAGGCGCGGCGGCAGCACGAACACGGTTTCGGATAGATTGAACTCGCGCGCGATGGCCTGCATCTGTTCGGTCGAAAGCCCGCCAGAATCGAGCACGACCGCAAGCGGGTTCCCGGCAAGGGGCTTGGCAGTAAACACGTCCCAAATCGCATATCGCCGTTCCATCGCCGTCCTTGCTTTAGCCCGCCTCACAGGCATCGATACGCACAATATTCCATTCGCGCAACTTGCGCACCCCAATAAGCTGTGCAGGGCGGGTCATTCCGGAACTGGATTACCCCGATGTTTCCGCCGGCATGGACCGGCGTGTTCAATCTGGCCGCGGCGTCGTTCCCGCGAAGGCGGGAACCCATTTAAGCGCTCGTTCCTACGGCAAATATGGATTCCCGCTTGCGCGGGAATGACGTCACCGAAGCACGGTATGCGGACATGAACGCAATAGCGGAGACATCGGGGCAATCACGCTCCGGAAACGTTAAAGCTATTATGCAGGATCGCTACAAACCCTGGCCGGCGCTTTTTCGCGAGCATGGATAAACTCTCAAGCATTGGCTGGAAGTCCTTGAACAACAACGCATTTGTCGCTTTTGCGGTGACTGTTGCTTTTGCGCAACCTGGAAAACAGGGCAACCGGTGCGGCGGCGCGCGCTCTAAGTCGTTGTAATATAACGTCTATATTACTCATGGGCGACGGCGCTGCACAGGCTGTGCCCCGTTCTCGCGACTGCACAGCTTTTGTTGCGCCAGCACCCTGAACCTGGCTAATATGGCCCAGCGTAAACAGCAGGCATTGCCATGGGCGGCGGTGGTTGTTGGAGTTCATAAGTTAAATTGTGCTTGTAAGTAGGGGGCTTGAGAGAATGAAACTTCATACCGGCTTTTTGGGCCTGACGCTGGCGAGCGTCGTGGCTCTCGCTTCTGCAAACGCAGCCGACATGTACGTACCGGGTCCCGCTGGCGGCTATAAGGACGGTCCCGCTCCGGTTGAGTCTTTGGAACGGCGCTTATGTCGGCATCAACGGCGGCTACGCTTGGGGCGGTAACGACAGTCTGAGCACGACGGTAAACGGCAATTGTCAAGTTGCGGTTTGCCCAGTAACCACCGCGCATAGCTTTGCTTCCGACGGCGGATTCGGCGGCGGCCAGATCGGTTATAACTGGCAACCTGCCGGTGGCGGATACAAAGACGGCCCGGCTTATGGCAATTTCGTCTTCGGCATCGAGGCCGATATCGATGGCGCTGGCATCTCCGGTTCTAAGACGGTTGGCACTGCCACCGCTGACACGAACCTCGATTGGTTCGGCACGGTACGGGGCCGCGTTGGCTACGCTGTGGGTGCCGCTCTTCTCTATGGAACGGGCGGCCTTGCCTTTGGCGGTGTCCAAGATAAGCTAACGGTAGGCGCGACAACTGTACCGCACGATACGACCGCTACCGGTTATGCTGCCGGGGGCGGCTTGGAATACGCCTTCAATCCAGCTTGGTCCGGCAAGGTGGAATACCAATACATCGATCTCGGCACTGACACTGTGGTCAATGGCTCTGACAAGGCGACCTTCAACCACGACTATAACACCGTGCGCGTCGGCCTGAACTACCACATTCTTCCGGGCTACGAGCCTCTGAAGTAGGCTTTGCGCAATTCCGCTTCGAAAACGGCGCCATGGGCGCCGTTTTTTTTGCTCACGGCGACGATGGCGGAAGCCATTCCGGAGCAGTCGCCGCTACACGCCACCACGCTGGGCCTCCAGCAGAATCACACATCGTTCAAATCTTAAACCCCAGTAATGACGATTCGGAGGGGCGTCCGAAGCCGAGCTCCAAATTGCATAGCGATCTTCAATTTCCGACTATCTGTGGCCATCGTGCAACCTTGCAGCGGAGCAGCGCGGTCCAGGGCGTGTCGCTAAAGTCTTGTAAAACAGAGATAATTACCGATCCGGCGTCCGGCCTGAGCAGCTACTTACATTCTCCGCCTTACTGCACAGCTTGGTTGCGCGCGCCGGGGATGGAAGCTAATATCCCCCCAACGGTGAATGCAGGCATCGCCATGGGCGGCGGTTTCATATGGCGTTCATTTGTTAACGGCACTTTTGGTAGATGGGGACTTGAGAGATGAAACTTCTAACCGGCATTCTTGCCGCGACGCTGACAAGCGTTGTGGCTATCGCCTCCGCAAACGCGGCGGACATGTACGTACCTGGCCCCGGCGGCTACAAGGACGGCCCGGCTTACGCCGAAGTGAACTGGAGCGGCTTCTATATTGGTGCGCAGTTGGCGGCGCTTGGGCTACGGACAAAGTAACCGACGTCGACGGCGATTGGTCTACGCCCGGAAGTTCGTTCCATAATGACCCGACGGGCATTTTCGGCGGCGGCCAGCTTGGTTACAACTACCAGATGGGCCATATTGTCTTCGGTCCTGAGATCGATCTCGGCTATATGGATCTGGATCACTCGATGGCAGCTCCCGCCTCGATGGGTGGGACTAACGTGGTTTCAACCGTCCACTCGGGCTTCTATGCCGACGTGACGGGCCGTCTTGGCTACGCTATAGATCGCGCGCTTGTTTATGCTAAGGGCGGCTATGCCTATTATGGCGGCGGCGTCGAGAACTGGACTTCGGATGTTTCGGGCAGCGCAACCACGACTGGTTTGAGCGGCTGGACCGTTGGCGCTGGCGTTGAGTACAAGATCAACCCTTCTTGGAGCCTCAAGGCCGAGTATCAGCATTTCGATTTTGGGAGCTCGACCAACGCCGTTCCCAGCGATGCTAGCGACTGCCCTGCCGGCATCCCCTGTCCTTACAAGAACGACCTAACCGTCGATACAGTGAAGCGTGGGCGTCAACTATTTCGTTGAACAGCGGCTACTTGCCCCTGAAGTAGTATCTGCGACTCGCCGAGCTTCGAAAGCGGCGCCTTCGGGCGCCGTTTTTGTTTTCGACGCGCCCACCGGCCGGTATGCGGTTTCGCTTTACAGTGCATCTGTTGCCCTTCTGCAACCCGCACTACAACCAGCTTGATGCTATTAAGGTGTTGTTATATCGCTTTTTTTTCTTCGTGCGAAGCAACGCTAGCCGGTTGAGCGCCATGTTCATCCTTGCATAGCTTTTGTTGCGGCGCTGCCCGGAGGCGGCTAATATTTCGGCTCATGGATAACCGCAGGCCATGCGGTAACTCACGGCGACGAGATGGGGACTTGAGGGATGAAACTCCTTTCCGGCATTCTGGGCCTTACACTCACCGGTGTTGCGACTCTCGCTTCGGCCGGCCCCGCCGACTTCCCGATTACCCCAGGGATAGACTGGGCTGGGCCCTATGCCGGTGTTAACATCGGCGGCGCCTGGGGCAGCATGAGCACGGACGACGTCAACGGTTTGTACTTCGGCGCCCCAGGGCAGACGTTCGGCAACGACACTGCCGGAGTAACCGGCGGCGGCCAGCTCGGCTACAACTTTCAGTATGGCAGCTTGGTTATCGGACCCGAGGTGGATCTTGGGGGCGCGGATCTGTCCGGCAAGAAGTGGAACGTGCCAGGCGCGATATCGGACTCGATGGACAGCGGTTTCTACGCCGATGTTACCGGGCGGCTGGGCTTTTCCGTGGGCCAGGGGCTGCTCTACGCCAAGGGCGGTTACGTCTATTTCAGCGGCAGCGAATCTCATTTCGACAACGCAGCCACGCCCGCGAGCACCTCGACAACCGGCCTTAGCGGCTGGACCTTCGGCGGCGGCTACGAGTACAAGATCACCCCGGTTTGGAGCGTGAAGGGTGAATATATGCACTCCGACTTCGGGATCAACACGCTTTACGACACGAACACCGCGACCGCTTGCTCGACTCCGCCTTCCTGCCCTATCAGGGACGGTTTGGGCATCGATTCCGTGAAGTTCGGCGTCAACTATTTCCTCAACGGCGCCTCCGTGCCCCTGAAATAGTCTCCGTCTCATCGAGCTTCGAAAAGCGGCGCCTCCGGGCGCCGTATTTGTTTTCGTTACACCGAGCTAATGTCACGCTCATCCGTCATCGCGACACGGCTCTTGCCGCCGTAGCGATCCACAGCAACATCGAGAACTTATATCGAAACCGGTTAATCGCTTCACCGTCCCGTTGGCGTCATCCCGTGCGCAGTGCGGCGCGAAGCGATGCGCTGCAGACACGGGATCGTTCCAAATGCCGGCGCCCGTTAAGATCCCGGATACGGCGCAAGCGCCGTTCCGGGATGACGGTCGAGGAACTACTCAACCGGATTTAGTATTAATCCTGGATTGCTTCGCGTCGCTCGCAATGACGGCGACTTGGCTTTCACCGGAAGAACCAGGCGAACTCTAATATACTCGCGCCTTGGGTTCGATATATTGCACCTCGTTTGTCAGCGTGTGCGTGTGAACCGGCCGGTAATCGAGGTAGACGATCTTCCGGTTCACGTCCGCGTAAGACAGCGTGTGCTTCATCCAGTTCGCGTCGTCGCGATTGGGGAAGTCCTCGCGCGCATGCGCCCCCCGGCTTTCCTGCCGCGCATAGGCGCCATGGATCGTCACCGCCGCCTGCGCAATCAAATTGTCGAACTCGAGCGTCTCAACGAGGTCGGTGTTCCAGATCAGCGAGCGGTCGGTGACGCGAATATCGCTCGCCCCCTCCCACACATCCTGGATTAGGCGGCAGCCCTCCTCCAGTACGCCCGAATTGCGGAACACCGCACAGTTGTTCTGCATGGTGTGCTGCATGCGGGCGCGCAATTCCGCGGTGGGCGTGCCGCCGCTCGCATAGCGCAGACGGTCGAGACGTTCGATCGCTTCCTCGCCGGCGCTGGCAGGCAGTTCGGCCTGAGACTGTCCTGTCTCGATCGTTTCGGCGCAGCGATGGCCCGCGGCCCGGCCGAACACTATAAGGTCGATCAGCGAGTTGGAGCCGAGTCTGTTCGCCCCATGCACGCTTGCGCAAGAGGCCTCGCCCAGCGCCATCAAGCCGGGCACGGTCGCGTCGAAATCGCCGGGGCGCGGGTTGATCGCCTCGCTCATATAGTTCGTTGGAATGCCGCCCATGTTGTAGTGGACCGTGGGCAGAATCGGGATCGGCTGGCGGCGCAGATCGACGCCCGCAAAAATTTGTGCGCTCTCCGTGATGCCGGGCAGGCGCTCGGCCAGAATTTTCGGGTCGAGATGGTCGAGATGGAGGTAGATGTGGTCCTTCTTCGGGCCCACGCCCCGGCCCTCGCGGATCTCGATGGTAATCGATCTGGACACCACGTCGCGGCTGGCAAGGTCTTTCGCGTGCGGGGCGTAGCGCTCCATGAAGCGCTCGCCTTGCGAATTGGTGAGATAGCCGCCTTCGCCGCGTGCGCCCTCCGTGATAAGCACGCCGGCGCCATAAACACCGGTTGGATGGAACTGCACGAACTCCATATCCTGAAGCGGGAGGCCCGCCCGCAGCACAAGCGCATTGCCGTCGCCTGTGCAAGTGTGCGCCCCGGTGCAAGAGAAATAAATGCGGCCGTAGCCGCCGGTCGCGACAATCGTCTTCTTGGCGCGGAAACGGTGAATGCTGCCGTCTTCGAGGCACAGGGCGACAACGCCCCGGCAAACGCCTTCGTCCATGATGAGGTCGAGGGCGAAATATTCGATAAAGAACTCGGCCGAATGGCGCAGCGACTGGCCATAGAGCGTATGCAGCATGGCGTGTCCGGTGCGGTCGGCGGCCGCGCAGGTGCGCTGAGCAGGCGGCCCTTCGCCGAAATCGGTGGTCATGCCGCCGAACGGACGCTGATAGATCTTGCCTTCTTCGGTGCGGCTAAAGGGCATGCCATAATGCTCAAGCTCGTACACTGCCGCTGGCGCATTCCGGCACAGGTACTCGATAGCATCCTGGTCGCCGAGCCAATCGGAGCCTTTGACGGTGTCGTACATATGCCAGCGCCAATCGTCCGGGCCCATATTACCGAGCGCCGCTGCGATGCCGCCCTGCGCCGCCACCGTATGCGAGCGAGTTGGAAACACCTTGGTGATGCAGGCCGTCTTGAGTCCAGCTTCGGCGCAGCCAAGCGTAGCGCGCAAGCCGGCCCCACCGGCTCCAATCACAACAACGTCGAAAGTGTGATCGATGAAGGGGTACGCCCGGCCATTGACGTGAGCGGCCTTCGGCCCGCCTACACCATTGAGTTTTCCGTTCGGCTTTGCAGCATTGGCCATCGGTTTATACCCCGAGATAAAGCTTGATGACGGCGAGAACAATTGCAGCGCCGGCGAATATTGAGAAAAACGTATTGAGAAGCAGGAGCAGTACCTTCCAGCCGCCATGCACATAATCCTCGACGATCACCTGCATGCCGATCCGCATATGCACGCTCGCCGAGACCCCAAGCAAGACACCGAATATGGCTGCGAAGGGCTGCGAAAAGAACGCCTTGACCTCCGCGCGGGAAGCGCCTGCGAGACTTAGCGCGGCGTAGACCAGAAAGGCGATGAGAATAATATTGGCGGCCGCGGTGACGCGCTGAACAATAAAATGCTCCGTGCCGCCCTTGGCTGCACCGAGGCCGCGGACGTTTTTGAGGGGAGTGCGGTAGGCCGTCATATGAGTTTCCCCCAGAGCGAAAGTGCGGTCATCCAAATCAAACCCGTTAGCGTCAGGGAGCCAAAAATCGTGAGCCATGAAAGGAGGCGCACATTAACAAGCTCAAAACCGTGGATCGTGTCCCAGATGAAATGTCTGATACCGCCCAGCATATGATGCATCACGGACCAGGTGTAGCCAAAGAGCACGATAAGCCCGATTGGCGAGGCGAGGAAAGAGCTTAGCGCGTTGAACCAGGCATCGCTCGTTGCCGCCGCTATGAGCCATGCCGCGAGCAGGACGGTTCCGGAATAGTTGGCCGTACCGGTGACGCGGTGCAGAACCGACATCGTCATGTTGATGTACGGGCGGAAAATTGAAAGATGCGGAGAGAGGGGTCTCTGGACTATCGGCCCGGGCCCCCGCCCCGCCGCGTTTACCTTCGCGTCCGCCATTATTCAACCCCTCTTAATGCCAAGTGCAATCCGCTTTAATGCTGGGTTTTACCGCAGTGCAGCAACGGCTTCAACCGCAATCCGCCTGCCGGACTACTACACAATAAGGCGAACGCGGAGCGGCCTTGGGCTATCCGGCCGCCTAAAGCGGCCTCACACCGGCAAGAGCACCCACAGGTCGAGGTCGAGCAGCACGGCGGGGTCGTATTGGTCGCCGGCCTTGAAGGGAAAGCCCGCGGCGGGTTTGTCTTTCAGCGCCACGAGCCGCAGCCGGAGCGCGCCTGCGTCTGGCCTATCAAGCGGCGCCTTGTCCAGCACCTCGCTATAGGCATAGACCGTGTCGCCTGCGAAAGCCGGCGATACATGCCGCCCGCCGTTGATCGCGGCGATGTGGAAGGCATTCTCCAGTCCATTGAAGCTGAGCGCGCGGGCGAGCGAGATGATGTGGCCGCCATAAATCAGGCGGCGCCCAAAGCGCCCTTGCGCCTGCTCATGCTGGTTGAAATGCACCTTCGCCGTGTTCTGATAGAGGCGGGTCGCGAGCTGATGCTCGGCTTCCTCGATGGTCATGGCGTCGATGTGATCGATCTTCTCGCCAACCTGGTAGTCGCCCCAACGGTAGCGGCTGCCAGCGAGAGCGTTATTGTAAGCCTTTATATTGAGGGACGGTAAAGCGGCGCCAAGCTCGTTGGGCTCGACTGCTTCCTTGAGCTGCGGCACATGAGCCGCCGGGGCGGGTGCATCCTCGTCGCGTTTGCGCACCATCACCCAGCGCACATAATCGAGCACGGCGGCACCGTCCTCGTCGCGGCCCGTGGTGCGGACATAGACAACGCCGCTTTGCTTATTGGAGTTTTCGCGCAGCCCAATCACTTCGGAGGTGGCCGACAGCGTTGTGCCCGCATAGACCGGCTTCAGGAATCGGCATTCTGCATAGCCAAGATTTGCCACGGCGTTGAGTGAGATGTCCGGCACGGTCTTGCCGAAAACGGTGTGGAAAACGAGAAGATCGTCGAGCGGACTCTGGGGATAGCCGATTGCTTTGGCGAACGCATACGACGATTGAACCGCAAAACGCGAGCCGTATAGTGCGGTATAAAGCGCGGCGTCGCTGGGCCAGAGCGTGCGCGGCGTTGCGTGCTCGATGACCTGGCCGAGTTCGAAATCCTCGAAGAAATTACCTTGCCGTGCTTTGCTCACGCCGCTCCCCCTTCTTGGTCCAGAACAATCCCAAATCCTCGTCATCCAGTGCGCGCTGCTGCATGCAATGCTGCTGCGCAGACACGGGATCTTAAAGGACTCCGCGTTTGTAACGATCCCGTGTCAGCGGTGCACCGTTTCACGCTGCACTGCGCACGGGATGACGGTGGGGAACATTATCACCCGCCGGTGACGGGAGGGAAGAAGGCGATTTCGCGCGCACCCTGCACACTTGCGGTGTGCTGAGCGTGGGTGTGATCGATCGCTACGCGGATTATTTCCTCGCGCTCAAAGGCAGAGGCATACCCGCCGCCGCGAGATTTGAGCCATCTGATGGCATCGCTTGCAGTTGCAACGCTATCGGGAAGCAGAGCCTTCTCTTCGGCGATTCCAATCCGCTCGCGCACCCATGCGAAATACTTGAACGTGACTTCCATCTAAGCGCCAAGCTCCTATACGCCAAGCCTGGGCAAGCGCACGGCCTTCAAGGCCTGCGCCTTTCCTTTGTTTCTTCGCGGCAGAAGATATCATAGACGACGCTTATGACGCGCCGGACGTCGTCATCGTTAATGCGATAATAAATGGTCTTTCCCTCTCTGCGCGTTGTAACCAGCCCATCGAGCCTCAAGCGTGCCAATTGCTGCGAGACGGTGGGCTGACGCAGGGAAAGAAGGTTTTCAAGCTCCGTCACCGACCGCTCCCGCTCCGACAGCAGGCAGAGCAGAAGCAGGCGGGTCTCGTGCGCAAGCGCCTTTAGAAAATCGCTGGCACGGCGCGCGCTCACGAAGATCTTTTCAAGCTGAGGCGAAATCTCAGCAGCCGTAAAATCCTCGGGGCCGCTTGAAGACTTCCTCTCTAGCAGTGTTCTTTCTTCCGTGTTCAGAGCCATCGTAGTCCTTCTCGGGCCGGGCGTTCAGCCAGGCCCATCATGCATGCTTCAATAGTCCAGCAACTAGCCAACCGCACTCGCTCCCAAAGCGTCGCTAGCCCCCAATCTCTATTCCTATATGAGAATGTAGGCACGTGACAAGGCTATGTAAGGGCAAACTTCGATTTATTTTGCAGTGCACAAGCGCTGTTACTGCCTGTGGTTAAGAAATTTCGATGCTGGATAGCCCTTCCCCATTTAGATCGAGCACATGCACTGCGCAGGCAATGCATGGATCGAAGCTGTGGATCGTTCGCTGGATTTCCAGCGGCTGCTTCGCGTCATGGAGGCTGTGGCGGTCCATAAGCGCAGCCTCGTAAGGGCCTGGCTGGCCCGCCGCGTCTCTTGGTCCGGCATTCCAAGTACTGGGAACTACGGCTTGATAGTTCGCGATCTTCCCGTCCTTGATAACGATCCAATGGGCCAGCGCGCCGCGCGGGGCTTCCATGAAGCCGACACCGCGTGCCTCGGCCGGCCAAGTGGAGGGCTCCCATAGTTCCGGATTGTGCACTGCAAGGTCGCCGGCCTTGATGTTGGCGACCAGGGCGCCGAGCCAGTTCTGCATCTGATCGGCGATGATTTTGGTTTCGAGCGTGCGCGCAGCGGTTCTTCCGAGCGTGGAGAACATTGCCTCCAGCGGCAGATCGAGCTGCTTGAGCGCCGCCGCTGCCAGTGCCTTCGTCTGCTCGTGGCCATTGGCGTAGAGCAAGAGGACGCGCGCAAGCGGTCCGACTTCCACCACCTTGCCTCGCCAGCGCGGAGCCTTCAGCCAGGAGTAGCTTTGAGCTACATCGAGTTGCTCGTAAGGCGGTTTCGGTCCGCTATAGTTTAGATCGGTCTCGCCTGCATAGGGGTGCAGGCCGCTGGTCTTGCCGCCCGAGTAGTCGTACCAGGAGTGCGCGACAAATTCCTGAACCTGAGCTGGATCGTTGAGATCGACCGGCTCGATCTTGGTCAGGTCGCGGTTCAAGATCACGCCTGCGGGCAAGAAAGAAGTCAGCTTGCCGTCAGCGCCCGGCGTAGGCAGGTCGCCGTAGCACATGAAATTGCCCACGCCTTCGCCGCGCTTGAACCAATCTTTGTAAAAACCGGCGATGGCGAGCGTGTCGGGCACATAAACTTCATCGACGAAGGCCTGCATCGACTTGATGATATTGCGCACTTCCTCCAGGCCGACGATGCTCAACGCCGTGGCCGCCGCACCGCCGCTTGAGGCTCCCGGATCGGCGCTGATCGGGCTCGGAGCGCCGCCCACGAGGAAGTTCGGGTGCGGATTCTTGCCACCGAAAATCGCGTGGAGCTTCACCACATTGCGTTGCCAGGAGAGCGCATCGAGATAATGCGCCACCGCCAGCAGGTTCGCCTCAGGCGGCAGCTTATACTCCGGATGGCCCCAGAAGCCGTTGGCAAAGATGCCGAGTTGGCCTGCCTCAACGAAGGTTTTGAGCTTTTTTTGCGTGTCCGCAAAATAGCCAGGGCTCGATTTCGCGTAAGACGAGATGGACTGCGCCAGCGCAGACGTTGCCTTGGGATCGGCCTTGAGTGCGGAGACCACATCCACCCAGTCGAGCGCATGCAGGTGATAGAAGTGCATGACGTGATCGTGCACATATTGCGCGCCGATCATGAGATTGCGGATGAGGTGAGCGTTGGCGGGAATGCTGTAATTCAGCGCATTCTCGACCGAGCGGACGGATGCGAGACCGTGCACGAGCGTGCACACCCCGCAAATGCGCTGGGCAAAGGCCCAGGCTTCCCGGGGATCGCGTCCCTTAAGGATGAGTTCAATACCCCGGACCATCGTGCCGGAGCTATAGGCGCTGGAGATCGCACCAGAGGCATCGGTCTCGGCCTCGATGCGAAGGTGCCCCTCAATGCGGGTGATGGGGTCGACTACGACGCGGTTCGACATTATTCGACCTCCAGATTGTCAGCCACGAGTTCGAGCAGGCTTTCGGTCTTCTTGTCCCATTTGGCGTGCTTGGCGCCCATTGTGAGCGTGATGCGGCATTGTCCGCAGCCGGTCACGAGATGCTCGGCGCCGGCGTCTTCAACCTGCCGCCGCTTGATTTCGAAGGCCCGGTTGCGCAGCGGGTCTGCGCGCGCGCAACTGACCACGCCACCGCCGCCACCGCAGCAGAAAGCGAGCGGGCCGTGATCGGCTAGTTCCTTGATTTCGAAACCGAGCGCGCGCAATACGTCGCGCGGTTGCTCCTCCAGGCCACCCCTGCGGATGACCTGGCAGGGATCGTGGAAGGAAGCTGTGGAGTTAAGAGGCTTCACCTTGATGGCGCCGTTGTTGATCAACTCGGCCAGAAACTCCATCATATGGATTATGCGGATGGGAGGCTGCTTGCCATACCAGCGCGCGGATTCCCAGCGCGCTGCACCGTAGGCATGGCCGCATTCAGGCAAAAGCAGGGTGTGCGCGCCGATCTCGATAGCCCTATCGATGATCTTCCGCGTCATCTTCTCTTGCAGCTCGACGTCGCCATTGATGAAGCCGATATTCGAGGCTTCGAAGCCCTCGGTGCTGTAGGTCCAGCTGACGCCCATCTTGTTCAGGATCTTGGCGATATCGGCGAGAGCCTTGGTGTGCTCGGTCAACTCGGCCGGCGCGACCGTCACGAGAATGTCGGCCTTGGGCAAATCGACGTTGATCTTAACGCCGTGCGTTTCGGCTGCCTCGTTGATGATGTCCGCGAAGTCCTCGGCCGGCGTCGCTGGGCTGCCCCACTTCTTTGTGGTGCGGTCCATCAGCTCCAGCCGGTCGGGGACGAGACCCGCCGCATACATGCCGTGCCGGGCTTCCTTCACGAGCTCAGCGATATCGATGCCCATTGGGCAGGCGAGCGTGCAGCGCCCGCACATATTGCAGGAGTCGTAGAGGAAGCGCTGCCATTCTTCGAGTTGCTCGATCGTTACGTTGGGCGCGATGCCGAACAGGCGGAAAAGCGGTGCGAAGGGACCGAAATGCCGGCTGTAGGCCTGCTCGAAGGGCCTGATTTTGTAAATCGGCGTATATTTCGGGTCTTGCATAGTAAGGTAGAAATGGCACGCATTGGCGCACATGCCGCAGCGCACACAGCTTTCCATATGGAGAGACGCCTGCGCGCCGAACTCGCGTAAGAACGTGCGCATGGCATGGTTGAGACGGTCCTTCTCGGACACTTCGCCCTGGACTTCATAGGGCGCGCCCGATGCTGTTACGCGCGCGGTCATATCTGTGCTCCCCTATGTTTAAGGCGGACGGCCGTTGCGCCGCGAGACAAGAAGAACGTGAACGCATGCATGAGCTTGCCGAACGGGAACCAAATGAAAAATAGGCAGATGCTCAGGATATGCAGAGCGATCAGCGTTTCGTAGCGCGCCCCCACTTGGATGACGGCAAGAAGCCCGGTCAGGATAGGCAGCAGCGTGATGAGCAAGCTTATGTAATCGTCGGCGCGGGAGATGAGCTGCAGCACGGGGCTCGTCAGGCGGTGCACCAGCGCTGCCATAAGCGCGAACAGCGTGATTGCTCCGACCGCGTAAATGAAGTTTGAGGGCAGCGCGGGCCATGTCACGCCGAAAAGGCTCTTGATGAAGAGGATATGCGGCGCGAACAAGAGCACCACGATCGCAAGGCCAATGTGCATGACATAGCCGTTGACGAATTGGAACACCGTCGCTTTCACGAAGGTCTTATGCGGCCACATTTTCCGTAAGTTCGCCTGGAGCACTGCTACGATAGCAGGCGGGGTGTGCCCTCTCGGCGCCGAGTGGTCTTTGCGCCAGGGAAGGAGTAACAGGCCAAGCAGGCGCCAGGTGACGCCAAATACGAAGATCGCGAGCGAGACTTGAAGCGCCGGGCCGCGAGCGAACTCAAGAAGGTCCATGGATCAAGCCTCCTCTGACTTCTTGTTTTCTGATTTGTAGCTTTGTTGATGGCCGCGGGCGAGCCACGCAGCGCCGCCGCCTAAGACCGCGCCTGCGATTGCCGCCTCGGTGACGTGCTCGCGCACGCTTGCCAACGGAGCCGGGATCGGCCGGTAAAACCCGCCCTTATCCCAGAAATTGGGCTCCGAGCAGCCCAGGCAGCCGTGGCCGGACTGAATCGGGAAGGAGGTGCCGCCATTCCACTTGATGGTCGCGCAGGCGTTATATGTGATCGGACCCTTGCAGCCCACCTCGTAAAGGCACCAGCCCTTGCGTGCGCCTTCGTCATCGAAGCTCTTCGCGAACAGCCCGCGCTGATAGAATGGCCGGCGGTAGCAGCGGTCGTGGATCGTTTCGCCGAAGAAAGCCTTTGGACGGTTCAGATCGTCCAACTCCGGCAGCCTTCCGAAGGATAACAGATGCGCCACCGTACCTGTCATCGCTTCCGCAATCGGCGGGCAGCCTGGAATGTTGATGACCGGCTTGTCCTTCACAATGTCTTGGATCGCAACCGCTCCCGTCGGATTGGGATCGGCGTGCGGAAGGCCGCCAAACGCGGCGCAGGTTCCAACCGAAATCACTGCAAGGGCGTCTTTGGCCGTCTCGCGCAGCGTATCGAGGTTTGTGCGGCCCGCAATCATGGAATAGACGCCGTCATCCTTGAGCGGTACGGAGCCATCGACGATGACGATATATTTCCCCTTGTTCTCCGCCATCGATTGCAGCCGGGCGTTCTCCGCTGCTTCGCCGGAAACGGCCATCAAAGTGTGATGGTAATCGAGCGAGATGAAATTGAAGATCAAGTCTTCGAGCGTAGGGCTGAAGGAGCGCGTCAGCAATTCGGTGCAGCCCGTGCATTCCTGGAAGGAGAGCCAGATCACGGCTTGCCGGCGCGCTTTGGCGAGGCCCTCGGCCATCGCTTCCGCCGCGGTTGGCGGCAGCGCCATCAGGGTTGCGAGATAAGACGAATATTTCAGGAAAGCGCGGCGCGAGACGCCTCGCTCAACTAAAAGATCGCCTAGCGTTCGACCGTCAGCCATGCTGGGCCTCCCCAAATTGTGCCTCTGCCGGATTTCCAAGAATTTCACTCAATCGGCGCTGAGCAGCACTGATGTCCGCTGGATGGGCGAGCAGGAACTCCGGAGCGCGCGCAACTACCACTTGCTCCGCGGCGACACGTCCGTCCGCCCCTTCGTGCCGCACCCACCACACGCCTGCGAATTGCGTTTCTGTGAGCGTGGAGACGCCGCCGACATTCGCGATTGCCTTGACCTCGCCCTCGCCGAGCCTGGCCGCGAGTTCCTGCCTGTCCCAATCGCTCATCGGCAAGCTTCTCAAGTCGATGATGCCCGTTTCGCCCGTCTCCAGAAGATGCTGCATGAGGTTCGGGATCTCACGCAACACGGCCTCGGCGAAGCCTGAACTGAGATCCTGGGCGATAATCGTCGTCATAGCTCAGCGCTCCATCTTTCTACGAGCGCAGAGACGGCGGTGCAGGCTTCAGGGATGGCATCGGCCACTGCGGGAGAGGGGCTAATGCCCCATTCGACTGTCTCGGGCTGGATCACGACCAGCGCGCGGCGTGCCGGAAGGGTGCCCGCCAGAGCCGCGGCAGAAAGAAGGTCGGAAAGGGCGACTTCGTGTACGGTCCGCTTGGGACCGCTGAGCTGCGCATCCATGGCTTCGGCCTCGAACACGCGAACCGTGCCCGGAGGCGCATTCAGCTCCGCGGCATCGACGGCTATGAAAGCCGATGCGTCCTCGATCTCGGGCAGCAAAGCAAGGCCGATTGTCCCGCCATCCCTGTAAACCGCGGAGCTTTGCTTCGGCGAATCGATCATCAGCCGGTCGATCACGGCAGGGCCTACCCCATCGTCGCTAAGCAGCCGGTTGCCAATTCCAAGAACGAAGACCATTTGGGCCTCAGTTAGCAATATTCGAATATCTTCATTAGTCGGCCTCGGCTTGGCTGGAATTGATTTCGGTCAATCCCGGTGAAGATTTTACTGATTTTCTAACTATTTGCAGATGGCTGGACGGGGAAGCCGCGAAAGCGCATCTTCAATAGGCCAAGAGTTATCCCGAGGAGTACCGCAATGGCCGAAGGCAAGAATCGGCAGATCGTCCTCGCGTCCCGCCCGCACGGAGAGCCAACCCTTTCGAACTTCAAGCTTGCCGAAGCGCCTATTCCCGCGATTGGCGCGCAAGAGGTCCTGCTCAAGACCAAATATCTTTCGCTCGATCCCTATATGCGCGGCCGCATGAGCGAGGCGAAGTCTTATTTTCCGCCCTTTGCCGTAGGCGAGCCGCTCGGGGGCGGGACCGTGAGCGAGGTGGTTGCTTCGAATAACCCGGGATTCGCCGTTGGCGACATCGTGCTGGCCTTTGGCGGCTGGCAGGAATACTCGGTCTCGCAGGGAGGCGGCCTTAGGAAACTGAACCCGACGGCTGCCCCTGTCTCGACGGCGCTTGGTGTGCTGGGCATGCCCGGGCTAACGGCTTACACTGGCCTGTTGAACATCGGGCAGCCAAAGGCAGGCGAAACGCTCGCCGTTGCGGCGGCGGCCGGCCCCGTTGGCTCGGCGGTGGGGCAAATCGCCAAGATCAAGGGCTGCCGCGTGGTTGGCATCGCAGGCGGGCGGCAGAAAGTGGATTATCTCAGGAACGAGCTCGGCTTCCACGCCGCCCTTGACCACCGCTCGCCGCACCTTAAGGAGGAACTCAAGACCGCGTGCCCGAACGGCATCGACATCTATTTCGAGAATGTTGGAGGCGCAGTCTGGGACGCGGTTTTTCCACTCCTGAATAATTTCGCACGCGTGCCCGTCTGCGGGCTTGTCGCGATTTATAACGCCACGTCGCTGCCCGAGGGGCCGGACCGGTCTGCCTCCTTGATGCGCGAGGTCCTTTCCAAGCGCCTGCGCATTCAAGGCTTCATCGTCACCGACTTTTTCCAGCAAACGGAAGCCTTCCTGCGCGATGTGAGCGGCTGGATCCGCGAGGGCAAACTCAAATACCGCGAGGATATCGTTGAGGGCCTGGAGAATGCGCCGCAAGCCTTTATCGGGCTGCTCAAAGGCGCGAATTTCGGCAAGCTGCTGGTCAAGTGTTCGAATTAGGCCACATCCGGTTGAACGGTTCGCAGCCGTCATCGCGAGGCGCCAAAGGCGCCGTGGCGATCCAGGAGTGACGCGCACCGCCGCCGCATTCTTGGCCTCTGGATTGCTTCGCTTCGCTCGCAATGACGTAAGCGGTTCATCCGGATCCCCATTAGGCGATAAGCGAGCGCCACCCAGGCGCAATTTTAATAGATTTGAGCTTAAACGCTTCTTTCGGAAGCGTTAACGAAACCGGTCTAAATTTTACCTCAGCGTTGCCATAATGCGCTAATAGAACAGCCAAGGTAAAGCGTAGCAGAAGGTTGTTCCGATGCCGGAGTCGTGGCGTAATATCCTTGAAAGGGCAGCTTCTAATCTCTCGATCGAACTCGATCGGGACGCAGCGCCTGTCCTAAGGCAACAGCCAAGCGCCTGGACCGCCCCCCGGCGGCACTCCCAAAAGCCCAATTTTCCCATGGAAAGCCGTGACCTTCTGGCCCGGGAGCTTGAGGCAATGTCCAAGCCATCGCGCGGCGGCCGGCAGCGCTCTCCGCAACCGGGGCAAACCGCGCCTGCCTACCCCGTCGCGGTTTATAAAGAACCCATCACCCAAGCCGTCCGGCAGCCAACTCGGCCATCGCGCAAGGGCAACCCGGGGCGGGAACTTGCCGCACTTTCAATTTCCGTCATGATCGTCGTTTTGGCGGTCTATGGATTTTTCTGGCTTCTGCATTAGCGGATCGCGTCACAGCGGACGCGCGGGCGGTTAGTTTTGCGCCCTCCACCGCTTCAACATCGGCGGACTCTCGTATAAATACGGTCCATGGAGCACGGCGAAATGGAGCGCGAATACGATAAGGTCTGCGTCCGCGATCTTGTCCTCCCGATGCGTATCGGCATTTGGAGCGAGGAGCACGGCGTCGACCAGCGCGTGCGCTTTACGGTCGAGCTGTGGGTCAGGCCGGGCGGGCACCGGTCCGGCGATCTCTCGAGCGTGATATCCTACGGGTTTATCACCGGCGGCATCAAGGAGATCGTGGCGGAGGGCCATGTGCTCCTTACCGAGACGCTGGCCGAGCGCGTGGCAGCCCATTGCCTGTCGCATCCCCGCGCGGCCAAAGTGCGCGTCATTGTCGAGAAGATAGACCGCATCCCCGGCGCATCGCTTGGCTGCGAGATCTTCCGGCTGGCAAAATCTTAGGCGCGCCGCCCTCTTCAACCCAAATTAACTGAGCTTTTCTAGGGGCTTTTGCATGCTGCCGCCCCGCCATCTTGGCCGTCTTTCAAGAGGGAAATAACGCAATTCCGTTCGGCCTTGTTACTTTCGGTATAAAGCTGCCCATCGACATAAGCCTGCAAAGGTGGAGATAGCCACCAACTCAGCGCTATGCTTTTATATTGCATTTGCTTTTCCATACCCATCATCATTCGATGCATTTTTTCTTCTGGTTTTTCTTTCATGCCAGTGTAATTCATAACAAAATGCGAGAAGCTTTCTTCCGCTTGCGGGCAGATATGCATTTGGCCTGCTGAGGGGATGCCGCCATTCATTTGGGCTGCATGCTGCGGCAGTTCCAAAATCGTCTGATAACCGCGTGAAACCCGGGTCGCATTGACCGTGAGGGGGTCTGCTAAGGAGCCGATGGGCCTGAAATTGTCGACATCCGGCATCTGCGGGACAGCCGGGTAATGCGCCTCCATCGCGCAGCCTTTTTGCCTTTCAAACCAACCCGGCTCACTTGAGACCTGCAGTATGAAAGGCATCAGCCTCGCATCCACGACTTTGAGGCCGTGCGCGATATCGAGCGCGGTCACGATGCCCGAATTATCGAAATAACCGCCATCGGCGACGCTATCGATGAGCTGAGACCGTCTATCCCTGACGTCAGCGTGGGGGCTAACAAAGGGAGAGCGTGCGCTTATGCCCGCCGCGGTGCTGAGGCGAATGTCGATCGATACGGGCTTCCTGTCCGCGCACTTCGTAACTGGGGTGAATAAGGAAGGAATGGCGCTGGTAACCTGCTGAAGCGGGCTGAGTTCGGGATAGTCCTTCATGATAGGATCAGGGTAGGGAGCGCAGAGAAGCTCATGAAAATCGTAGGTGTCGGCGAAGAGCATGCTATCGCCGGTTCCGATGGGCTCAGTGATTTTTACAGGCGTTACCATCACGCGCCGGCCGGTGCCGATAGACGTGGCGTTCATGAACAGGAGGGGTATCCAGCGATCCGGGCTAGGGGCCATCGCCTGCAAAGGCGCGGATAAGGGCGACGTTTCGCTTGTGGTCCCGTAGACATCGTCAAACGCGTCTTCCCACGATTTTTCGAGGACGCCGGCGCGATCCATAACGCCCGGAAACATCGAGACCAGGGAAGCGTCCCGCGCGAGATATGCCGTCAGGACTGGCGAAACAAAGTCGTTCGACAACGCCGCCTGCAGAGCGTCCTTGTAGGAGACAAAACCGGTCAGAAAGTTAGGTGTTGTCATCCCGGCACTTGTCTCAACCGGCTTTGCGGCCGCTACGTTCGGGAACCACAGTCTTTGCTTGTAGAGTCCTTTCTTAAGTTTTTCGAGTGTTTGCTTGTGCTGAGCTTGCAAGGCGCTGACGAAAAAGGCGGCACCGACGGAACTGCCAGAGACGCTCGATATGGCAAAAAGCTGCTGGTCGAACGGCCGCGCTGTTGGATTCTTCTGTTTGTCCAAGCTGTCGTCTTCAAGCGCGCCAAGCACACTAGCGAAGAGAAACGCCGCACGGCTGCCGCCGCCCTCGCCCGCAACAATGATGGGACGCGGGCAGTTGAGAAGCGCGGGCGCGCCTGCGGCAAGCTCCTCGCACCCCTTGGCATTCCAGCCGCTGGCAGCCTTCCAATCCTTAATTGCATCGGCAAAAGCAACGGGCTTCAAATCCGCCTGCTGTGCCTTGGATAAGGTTTCGGTGCGAACATCGTGGCCCTCGCCAACGAACAACGAGAGAATGACGCCGCCGGCAATGAAGGCGACGATGAACGGAAATTGATGGCGATTGGATAGAAGGGCCAAAATGGTCAGGAATGGCAGCCAGGCGCCAAACAAAACAAGCAGCAACGGAGCGCGGTTGAGAGAAAGCGCATCGGCCGCGAAATGCCAAGCAGCCTGAAGCCGGGGATACGAGGACATATCGGGCATCGAAAAAAAGTCGTGAAGCGTATCCGAATATGAAAGGAAATGGATTGCCACGAGGAATGCCAAAATCACGCAGAGACCGCACATGTAGACCCACATGAAGACCTTCGCCCGCTCCGCGGCAATCCACGTCGCTTCCGTGACGAAGGCAGGCTTCAGCACCGTCTTGCGTGTAAGGCCCTCGATTTGCGTAAGCGATCTTTTCAAGGCTCCGGGCTTGGTGCGCTCAATATCCTCCATCCTGCGGCTGTAAAAGCCGATGAATACATTGCGCATCGCCATCACGAGGATAATGCAGACTGTGGCGATGGACAGAACTATCAAATGAAATTCCAAGAATTGCCTTAGAGCCACCTCGTTCGCGTTTCCATTTAATGCCATCGGAACATTTTCAGACGCCGAAATCATACCAAGCAAAACAGCGACGAAAGCAACTTTCGCGTATAAGCGAGGAAAATCGAAAATATAGAACTTGAATCTCTCCTCGGTATCGATGCCGATTAACTCGAAATTCTGCAAGAGTAGCAGGCGCGCCGAAAAGATGAGTGGCAGCGCCCAGACGAAGATGCCGATCAAATAGAAGTAGCCCCAATACAGGGCTTCCTGAACCCAATAAGGCCGGGCATCCAGCAGAACGTCTTGAACTTGAGGCAGCGAGGTAAAGGCGTAAAGCGCTATGAGCACGCTCAGTAAACTGAAGAATGAAATCCCCAGAGCGCGGATGAGAAGCCGGGCTCTTGAAACGCGGTGAGGATTTTGAACGGCCGCTGGCTGCAGGGCGGCGTCCTTCGCGGTGTCCCGTTCACTGCTCGATTCTGAAGCTGCCGCGCTCATGACCGCACCACTCCCGCACGAATGGCCGCAATCGCGGCGGCATGATCCCTCGCGCCGAATACTGTCTGAGGCATGGCCATCTTCCGGACAAGTTAAGACGGTGATTCCGCTCGGCTGCGTTCTGTTTCAGCGAGTCTTACTCAATTGATCTTTATGGTGGCCCGCCGGTGAAGAGACAAGGCGCAATCTCCCGGCAATCCCGTTGCGTTGTCACGCAAACAAAACAGCCCCGGGTGGGAAGTCCTACCCAAGCGCCTCTGGCTTGAGGACGGCGGCTAACCCTCTGTGATATTTGGCCCACAGCCGCGCATTAGCCGCTGCAAACGCGCCGATCGGGGTTGACGGCGCGCGCGGATAAGATCATATAGTGTTCCAAGCGCTAGGCGGGATTTAGCTCTCAGCCCCATGCGCGGCTTCCGGTAAAGCTCTGAAGAGAAGTGATGTGCCGAGGCCTCATGGCATCGCCGCACGAAAAAATTCCAGGCGCATGCAAACTGTCATCATTCCGCATTGTGCGTATGATGATACTCACTGAACCTCAACCATGCGGTTCCAAGAATTCAACAGGATATGACTTTTAACGAACTTAAGCTCAGCGAAAAAGTGCTGGCTGCCATAGAAGCGGCCGGATACACAATCCCCACCCCCATTCAAGCCCAGGCCATTCCCGTCGCCCTCGAAGGCCGCGACGTTGTTGGCATTGCTCAGACGGGTACAGGCAAGACCGCCTCCTTCGTCCTCCCATTGCTCACCATGCTCGAAAAGGGGCGTGCCCGCGCGCGGATGCCGCGCTCGCTCATCCTTGAGCCGACGCGGGAGCTTGCTGCGCAGGTGGCCGAAGCGATCGAAACGCTCGGCTCGCAGCATAAGCTGACCGTGGCGCTTCTGATCGGCGGCGTGTCGTTCGACGATCAGGAGCGCAAGCTAGAACGCGGCGCGGACATCCTGATCGCGACGCCAGGCCGGCTTCTCGATCATTTCGGCCGCGGCAAGCTCCTAATGAGCGCGGTCGATTATCTCGTCATCGACGAGGCGGACCGTATGCTCGACATGGGCTTCATTCCCGATATCGAGCGCATCTGCAAGCTCCTGCCGCCCTCCCGCCAGACGCTCTTCTTCTCGGCCACCATGCCGCCGGAGATTCAAAAGCTCACTGAGCAGTTTCTGCGCAATCCCGAGCAAATCCGCGTCAGCGCTCCCGCAACCGCTTCGAAGCTCATCACCCAAAGGTTGAAGTTTTCGCCCTCCGATTCCAAAATGAAGCGCCACGTCCTGCGCGAGCTTATGCGCAGCGAGGCGGGCATCGTGAAGAACGCGATCATCTTCTGCAACCGCAAGCGGGAAGTTGCTGTTCTGCATAAATCCCTGGTCAAGCACGGGTTCAACGCCGCCGCGCTGCATGGCGATCTTGATCAGCGCCAGCGCATGGCGACGCTAGAAGCCTTCCGCAAGGGCGAGATCACCTATCTTGCCGCCTCCGACGTTGCCGCTCGCGGCCTCGACATTCCGGAGGTAAGCCACGTCTTCAACTTCGACGTGCCGATCAGCCCGGAGGATTACGTGCACCGCATCGGCAGGACCGGCCGCGCCGGCTGCGAAGGGCATACGGTCATGATCGTGACGCCCAAAGAGATGAGGGCGCTCAAGGCGATCGAGACGCTCACAAAGACGAAGATCGAGTGGATCGATGGAGAGCCCTCGACCGAGAACCTGACTTCTGCGGACTTCAGCGCTGGCCGCGAGCGCGGACGCCGCGGACGCGGTCCCGCAATCCGCGAGGAGCGCAAGGAACAACCCGCGCGCGAAAAAGCCAATGTGCGTCCCATCCGCGATGAATCGCGCCATCGCGACAAGGACAGCAGCGTCTCGCGCTATCATCGCGAGCTTCTGCCGCCCGCGACCTCGGCGCCGGTCGTCGGCCTTGGCGAACATGTGCCTGAGTTTATGAAGCGCCCGGTACGAGCCGCAAGCTAAGCGGTTATTGTCATGGCCGGGCTTGACCCGGCATGACCCGGCCATCCAGCTAAAACTCAGATCGTTGTTTGTAATCTAGGATGGCCGCATCGCGTGCGGCTGTCGCAGGTGGTGCCCGCGCTACTCTATCATGGTCGCGGTTTCGCCGTTCATCTCGAAGCGCGAGAGCCGCTTTATAAAGCTCATGCCGAGCAGATTTTGCGTCATCCGCCCTGGCTCGGCCACCACCGCCTGCACATCCTTTACCGTGATGTCGCCAATGCGGATTTCGTCGATTTCAATAGAAGCGACGCGCGCGACCCCATTCGCGGTCGTGGAGCGGCCGTTGAAGCGCAGGTTCTGCGGCGCAAGCCCTAATTTTTGCGCGGTCTCGTAGCTGAGAGCGACGTAGGTTGCCCCTGTGTCCGTCATGAACTCGACCTGCTGTCCGTTGATTTCGGCGGCCGCTTGGAAATGGCCGTAATTATTAGCAGTCAAGACCACGGTCTTGTGCGCGGACGGCCGGCCCTCGCTTGCGGCGATGGTGCCGCGGAACGGCGGGGAAGCGGCAGCAATCCGCGTATCGAATTGGGGAACAGCCGCTGAGGCGGTTTCAATGCCAAGAACCCGCGCATAACCGGCCTTTGCCGCGGCGAGTTCCACACGGCCGTAGAGCGGCTCAAAATATTGGAAGGTCAGATATGCGCACGCAATCGCGGCGTTCCAGACCAGAAGCTCCTTCAGAATCCGTTGTCCGGTAGAGAGGCTTGACATGACGCTTGCCGCCGCGTGATCCCTAGAGTGAGAGCTGGACCGGAGTGCCGCCCGGCTAGCTCCGCATCAGCAGCTGATTCCCTGAGAACTCATAAGACTGCAAACGGCTTAAGAAACTCATACCGAGCAGGCTCTGATGCAGCACACCGGGCCTCGTTACGAGCGCATCGACCTTCTCAAGCGTCAAATCCCCCAGGGAAACCTTGTCCAGCCTCACGCGCGCAGCAAAGGCCCTGCCGTTGGCTGTCTCGACCGGGACCGAATAGGTGAGCGTATTAAGGCGAATCCCGGCACGGCGGGCATCTTCCGATCTTAGCACCACCGTCGAGGCGCCCGTATCGACGATCATCTGCACGCTCCAGCCGTTCACCCTTGTCCTCGCGATGAAGTGTCCCTCTGTTTTATGAATCTTCACGACGGCGCCACGTCCCCTAACGCCAGGCGCGACCGTTTCTACCGAACCCGGCTGCAATTCATCCACAACACGGCCGCCCACCCCCGCAAGCTCTGCCCGGTAAGCGTAAAGCGCGACGAGAACAAGCCCGATCGCCATCCAGCTTCCCAGAGCCTTGAGCGCTTCGGCGGCCTTACCGGCCCTAAGCCTTGCAGCTCCAACGGACATGAGGAAGATCAAGATCGCGAGCGGAGCGGCAAGCCGTGGAAAGTCTTCCCGGGGCATACCGGCGATCATGTCGCCTTCGCCCGTGACGGCGTAAAGGACCACGCTGACGGCTAGAAGCCCAATGGCGAGAAAAATCATGGACGATCCATCTTTCAACAGCTCGCACTATATAGCCGGATATCGCGGATAAGAATAGACCACCTTCTTGGAAGGGTGCGAATCGCCCGGCGAATCAGTTCATAATAACGCAACAAGGCTAACTCTTTTCCCGCCGCCCTGTTCAATCCGTAATGCCGGAACATGCCTTCATGCGATATCCGCCCCATCTGCTCGATGAAATCCGTGCCCGCGTGCCGGTGAGCCGCATCGTGGAGCGGCGCGTGAAGCTTAAGCGCGCGGGCCGCGAATATATTGGATTATCGCCGTTCAAGACGGAGCGGACGCCCTCCTTCACAGTGAACGATCAGAAAGGCTTCTACCACTGCTTCGCCAGCGGCGAGCATGGCGACATTTTCAAATTTCTCATGACGGCGGAGGGCTTAACCTTTCCCGAAGCCGTAGAGCGGCTCGCAGCGGAGGCAGGCGTCTCTTTGCCCCCGCCAGCGCCCGTTGACGAAGTGAAGGCATCCCACGAAGCGCGCCTCTATAGCGTTCTCGAAGATGCCTGCCGTTTCTTTCAGTCAGCACTCATTGGCCGGGAAGGCAGCCCCGCGATGGCCTATTTGGAGAGGCGGGAGGTGCGGCCCCAGGAGATCGAGGCTTTCCGTCTCGGTTATGCCCCCGACAGCAAGTCAAGCCTCAAATATCATTTGAGCCAAAAGGGCTTCTCGCTGAGCGAGATGCAGGATGCCGGTCTCCTCATTCACGGCGAGGATATCCCCGTTCCCTACGACCGCTTTCGCGGACGCCTGATTTTTCCGATCGCGGATGCCAAGGGACGCCCGGTTGCCTTCGGCGGCCGCGCATTGGTTGACAGCCAGCAGCCCAAATACCTGAATTCGCCCGAAACCGCGCTCTTCCATAAGGGCCACGTGCTTTTCAGCCTCGCTCAGGCCCGGGAAGCATCGCGGGCGGGAAAACCCGTCATCGTTGCCGAGGGCTACATGGACGTGATTGCGCTCAACCGGGCCGGGTTTGGGGGCGCAGTCGCTCCGCTCGGGACGGCGCTCACGCCCGATCAGCTGCGGCTTCTATGGACGATGACGCCGATGCCGATCCTGTGCTTCGATGGCGATGCAGCCGGTCAAAAGGCGGCACACCGTGCGCTCGATATCGCGCTGCCGCATCTCGAGCCTGGCCGTTCGTTGCAGTTCGCTTTTCTGCCGGAAAGCCGCGATCCCGACGATATGGTCTGCAGAGGCGAGACGGAATCGCTCGCGAAGCTTTTGGCGCAACCGCTTCCACTGATCGATGTGCTTTGGTCCCGCGAGCAAGCCCGGCATCCGTTGGAGACCCCGGAACAGCGTGCAAGCCTGGATGCAAGGCTCATGGAGCTGGGGGGCCAGATCCAGCATAAAAGCCTCAAATATCATTACATTGCGGAATTCCGGGAGCGGCTTCGCGCGGCGGGCAAAACGCGGCTCCCTTCGGCCCGCAACGCGCGCGCCTGGGGCGGAGCCCGGGTTGGCAGCAAGCCGGCGCCCGCTGGCTCCCGGCCGGCCAAGCCCCAATTTCCGGCTGTGCGAACGGGCAGCCTCCTTGCGAGCAAGATTGCCCAGCCTTCGACGCCTCTTAGCGCCCCGCGCGAAGCCTTGCTCGCCGTTGCGATCGTTCGCCACCCTTGGCTCCTTGACGAATTCCTGGAGGAGATTGCCGAGTTGCAATTCGACGATCCGGGCTGCCGGAGCCTTCGGGACCGGCTCTTAGCGGTGCACCAAAGTGAGGAATCCCTTGACAACGAAAAATTGTTAGAGCACCTGTGCCGCGAAGGCTATGGTGCTGAGCTTGAGCGCGTGCAGCGTGCGACAGCCCATAATGGGGGCGCGCTGTTCGCGCTGGACGCAAGTAAAGAGCTGGTGTTGGAGGGATGGCATCACGTCATGATGCTTCACGGCAAAGCGGGTGTTCCCCGCTCGTTGCAGGAAGCTGAGAGCGATTACCTCAACGAACCAACGATAGAAAATTTCTCAAAGCTCTCGGAAATCCGTGCGATTGTGCAACAGATCGAAATTGCTGCATCTTGATTAGCTCCCATATATTGCGGCGGCGAAAGCGGTCACCAAATATAAGCTCGGGCGCGTGGTGTGCGAATTTGGCTTCATGAGTAACGCGGTATTAAGCATAGCCACCTATAGCATAGAGTGGCGCCGCGGTTCGTATCGCATTTGCCGGAGAGAGCATTCGCTTCGCCATCTTAGGCGTCCCACGAGATTCATGCCGCTTATGAACTGGGCACTTAAGCGCGTGCCCCGGTCTTTTCGCTTTTTCTGGAGTGCATAATGGCCACAGCGACGACAAAAACCGAAGATCAAGAGACAGCGGCTCCGGAGACCTCCGACAGCCCGGTCCTTGATCTTTTGGATGCCGCCGTAAAGCGTCTTATCAAGGTTGCAAAGGCTCGCGGCTACGTCACCTATGACGAGCTGAACGAAGTTTTGCCGCCGGACGAGGTCTCGCCCGACCAAATCGAAGATATCATGACGATGTTCTCCGACCTTGGGGTGAACGTTGTCGACGCGGAAGAGGTCGAGGAAGCGGCCGCCGCTGAGCCTATCGACGACGATGAGGAAGAACGGCAGTCTCAGGCGTCGCATCTTCCCGTCAAGCAGGAGCGCTCGACGGAGGTAACCGAGCGCACGGACGATCCCGTGCGCATGTATCTGCGCGAGATGGGCTCGGTGGAGCTGCTTTCGCGTGAAGGCGAGATCGCGATTGCGAAGCGCATCGAGGCAGGCCGCGAAGCCATGATCGGCGGGCTTTGCGAAAGCCCCCTCACCTTCCAGGCCATCATCATTTGGCGCGACGAGCTCAACGAGGGAAAAATTCTCCTTCGCGACATTATTGACCTCGAAGCGACCTATTCGGGACCGTTTGCCCGCCCGGCCGAAGAGAGCGAAAGCGGCGCCGAGGAAGTGTTTGTGCCTGAGGAGCGGCCTCAGCCGGTCAATGGGGGCTCCCATTTCGGTGGCGGCCAGCCGCAGGAGCAAACCGCGAACGCGAACGGCACTCAGCGCCCCCTCCGGCCGGAAAAGCCTGAGGGCGAGAACGGTGAAGGCGGCGGGTTCCAGCCCGACGAGAATTTCGACGAGGACGATGACCTTGAGAACAGCCTTTCGCTTGCCGCGATGGAGGCTGAGCTTAAGCCAAAGGTGCTCGAAACTTTCGACCGCATCGCAACCGAATACAAAAAGCTCCGCAAGCTGCAGGACCAGCATGTCGAGCGCAAGCTTCAGGACGATGCGCTCTCGCCTCAGCAGGAAAAGCGGTCGAAAAAGCTGCGGGACGCGGTAATCGTCGATGTGAAGAGCCTGTCGCTGAACCCGGCGCGTATCGAATCGCTGGTCGAGCAGCTCTATGACATCAACAAGCGGCTCATCGGCTATGAAGGCCGGCTGCTGCGGCTCGCCGACGGTTATGGCGTGCGCCGTGACGAATTCCTGGGCAACTATCAAGGCTGCGAGCTCGATCCGAACTGGCTGGAGCGCATTGCGGGCCTGAAAGGCAAAGGCTGGCATAAGTTTGTCGAGAAGGAGCGCGCGCGGATCGAAGAAATCCGCAAGGAAATTCACGCGCTGGCAACCGAGACGGGCCTCGATATTGCCGAGTTCCGCCGCATCGTAAGAATTGTGCAGAAGGGCGAGCGCGAAGCGCGTCAGGCCAAGAAAGAGATGGTTGAGGCGAACCTGCGCCTTGTGATCTCTATCGCGAAGAAATACACGAACCGCGGGCTCCAATTCCTGGATTTGATCCAGGAAGGCAATATCGGCCTGATGAAGGCCGTCGATAAGTTCGAATACCGCCGCGGCTACAAATTCTCGACCTACGCTACCTGGTGGATCAGGCAGGCCATCACGCGCTCGATCGCGGATCAGGCGCGCACGATTCGCATCCCGGTGCACATGATCGAGACAATCAACAAGATCGTGCGCACCTCGCGCCAGATGATGCACGAGATCGGCCGCGAGCCGACGCCCGAAGAACTGGCCGAGAAGCTTTCCATGCCGCTTGAGAAGGTGCGGAAGGTCTTGAAGATCGCGAAGGAGCCGATCAGTCTTGAGACGCCAATCGGCGACGAGGAAGACAGCCATCTGGGCGACTTCATCGAGGACAAGAACGCGATCCTGCCCATCGACGCGGCAATCCAGTCGAACCTGCGCGAGACCACGACGCGGGTGCTGGCGAGCCTGACGCCGCGGGAAGAGCGCGTTCTGCGCATGCGCTTCGGCATCGGCATGAACACCGATCACACGCTCGAAGAGGTCGGCCAGCAATTCTCGGTGACGCGCGAGCGCATTCGCCAGATCGAGGCGAAGGCGCTGAGGAAGCTGAAGCACCCGAGCCGCAGCCGGAAGCTCCGCAGCTTTTTGGATAATTAGCCCGCAGATCGCGCGACGCCAACGATTTCATGGTTCTACGGCATCGCCATCAGGATGTACATTAAGGACCATCCGCCCCCTCATTTTCACGCGGTTTACGGCGAAGATGAAGCGTACATCTCGATAGAAACGGGCGAAGTAATAGAAGGAAAGATGCGCCGATGCGCAGCTCGTCTAATCAAAGAGTGGACCTCGGCTCGCAAACCGCATTTACTTGAGAACTGGCGGCGCGCTCAGAAAACAGTTGGAGAGGATTCCAGGGCTCGATGCTGACTAAGATCACCGGCATAGAACGCTTAGGCGGCTTTCACCTTCGCATTGCGTTCAACGATGGCAGCGAGGGCGTGCACGACTTTCCGTCCATGGTCCGCGAGGTTGGCCCCATGCTGGCCCCGCTGCGCGACGAAAACTACTTCGCGCGGGTGTTTGTGGAATTCGGCGCGCTCACCTGGCCAAACGGCTTCGACATCTCCCCTGAATGGCTTCGCCGGGAGATGACCGCGAGGGAGAGTTGAAGCACACCGCGGCTGCAGAATAGTTTATAATCACTCGCTTCGCTACCCTCTACGGAATAAACGCATGTCGCCTGGCTCGCACGCGTAGCTTATGAACAAATTCCCTTGCAGGCTATCGACCTCCTGCATGAATGCTTCTTTGCCGCGCCAGCGCCATGCTTTCCGCAACATGCCGCGCACCGGCCTTCCGCACGCCCATGCGAATGTTCCTCGAAAGCGCCTCGAAGCTCCTGTCGAAGCCTGAGGGTCAGCTGAACGGCCGGGTCACGCTTGGCCGTGACAACAGGGTGTAGCGGCGGGCGTAGAACGGCGGTGAATTTCGTACTGCCGCCGCATGGTTAACAGCGGCATGGTAAACGCGGCGGGAGTTAAATGCGATTTTTGCACCCAACCGGGAATTTTTGAAGTTCTCACCCCCAAAAGTGGATTCCTCGCAGTCCGTTAATTATCTTTTTGGTCTCCCGTTAATGGTCAGTGGCCGCGTCAGCTTATCGCGGCCCGGCGCGCCTCTTGGCTTTTACGTCGAGAAATCAGCGCCTTAGTCCACGTTAATAGTTCCGGAGGGCGCTTTTCGCTATAATGGCGGCTAAAGGAAAGCGGCTTCGCTCGCCGAAACCTACAGGGAAAGGGGAAGAAGTTGCGTAAACCGGGGCTTAATGCGCAGGGCGAAGGGGGCTGACATTATCGCTTGCCGGAAGCGCCGCACAGAGCTTTAGCTAAGAGCGGATTTGTCTTTATGGGTTGGAAGACCCCCTCACTCTGTCTCTCTCCCCGAGGGGAGAGAGGACGCTGTTTCACCCTTTCCTCTCGGAGAAAGGGCCGCAGCAAACTCCCTCTCCTCCGGGGAGAGGGTTGGAGTGAGGGGGGACTTTTCGAGTTTAATTCGGAGCGAATGGCATGGCATCCCTGGACAAGAAAATCGAAAGCACCGGCCGCCAGCGCTTTGTGAACAGCGTCTTCGACCGGGTTGCAACGCGCTACGACCTGATGAACGACCTCATGTCGGGCGGCATACACCGGCTTTGGAAAGATGCTGCCATCGATTGGCTGGCGCCCTCCCATTCGGTGGACTCGGACCTGCTCGACGTGGCCGGCGGCACGGGCGACATCACGAAGCGTTTCTTGCGCGCCGCGGGGCCGGGCTCCAAGGCCATAATCTGTGACATCAGCGGCCCGATGATCGAGGAGGGCCGCCGCCGGCTCGAAGCCGATGAGGCGGCGGGCAAGGTGCGGTTCGTGCAGGGCAATGCCGAGACGCTGCCCTTCCGGGAGCGCGCTTTTCACTATTACACCATCGCTTTCGGCATCAGGAACGTCCCCAAGATCCAAAGCGCACTCAAGGAGGCATGCCGGGTGCTGAAGCCAGGCGGACGCTTTATGTGCCTCGAATTTTCGCACATCGATGTGCCGGTCTTGGACGCGCTCTACCGGCAATATTCCGATCGCGTGGTGCCGGCGCTGGGCCGCGTGGTGGCGGGCGATGCAGAGCCCTACCGCTATCTTGTCGAAAGCATCACGAAATTTCCAAACCAGCGCCGCCTCGCGCAGATGATGGAGCAGGCTGGATTTATGCGCGTGCAATACCGCAACCTTTCCGGCGGCATCGCTGCGCTGCATTCTGGGATTAAAGTCTAACGCGAGCGCCGCGGCACAGCTTTACAGTTGTAATTGGGGACCCAAGAGGTAAAATCTACGTTCGCAAATTATGGAACGTACAAAATCTGCGCCTAGTCTTGCCAGCTATATGTTCTGGCACTGCATAACCGGGGGCATAACCGGAATCTTCTTGGCGGTTCTGATGCTCGCCACAAATACCGACGGGCTGGGCTTGCTCATAAGTCATTCGTCTCAGCCGGCCATCAATCTGATTATTTTTCTGATAGGGTCGGCGCTGACCTTCCAGCCCATCGCCGTCGCGGTCGCCATCGGCTGCCTCGCCTCTGACGGGGACACCTAATTTGGTCCCGCAGATTCTCTGCGGCCGTGGAAAATCGAGAATTCACCTTTGACCCCGGCGTGGAATCCCGCTTAATCGGCGCGGTACTACTTATGCGGGAATTTTTCCATGCGACACGCTCTGGCCTTGCTTACCCTGTGTGCAGGCGCTTCCCATGCTTCCGCCGACTGCCCGGCCAGGCCAACCATCACCGCCTTCGGTCACAGCTATGAAAGCGGCGGTCTCATCGCGTCGATCAACGACTCCTTCAAAGATTGCGAGCATAAGGAGCCTGAGTGGCTTGCCAAGATAGACGGCGAGCCTGCGCCCAAGGTTCCCGCTTCAGCCTCCAAAGCTGCCACTCCGGGGCTGCAATATTGCAAGCAAATCGCGCTGAGCAAAGAGCCTCAATATGAAGCTCAGCGCAACGATTGCATCTTCTGGTATGGGCACTCCATCGAGATGCCTTCCGATCGCTAAGCCGCGACAGCGACCTTGGCGGGCCGCAGAAGGCGCTCATGATAAAGATAGCCGGGCTCCAGCACCTCAAGGATCGTCCCCGGCGGCCGGCCTGAGCTTTCGATCATGCGGAGAGCGTCGTGGAGGCTGGGGTCAAAAGCTTCGCCAACGGGGTCCAGGCGCGCAATCCCATGCTTCTCAAAAGCCTTCAAAAGACTTCTCTCGGTGGCCTCTAAGCCTACCAGCACTTCTTTGAGAGCGGGATCGCTTTCTGAGTCCTTGGGAAAGCTCTCGATCGCGCGCTGAAGATTATCGAGACTGCTCACGATATCTCTCGCGAAACCGGCGCCCGCAAATCTGACCGCCTCATCCCGCTCGCGCCGGGTGCGCAGGCGGATGTTCTCTTGCTCGGCAAGCTCGCGCAGGACGCGATCCTTCAGCTCTGCGATTTGAGCTTCCAGCTCTTGCGCAGACACTTGCTTTTCGTCTTGCTGAGCGGGCGGAGCTGGCGCGTCCGCTTGCCTTTCGCCATCGCCCGGCGCACGACGATTGGCGTTCATCCCTGTTGCCGCCGGTTCTTGTCGACCTCTTCGAAATCGGCATCGACGATGCCGTCAGACCCCGGCTCTGCTGACGGCCGCTCTGCACTCGCTTGCGATTGCGTTGTGCCAGCGCCCGCCGCCCCATGGACCAACTCGCCGAAACGGGAAAGCGCCTGGGCGAGCGTTTGCGTCTGCGCTCTCAAGCGATGGATGTCCTCGGCGGAAAGGGCGTCGCGAAGGGCTGTTACGGCTTGCTCCAGGGTTCGCCGGTCGCTCTCGCCGGCCTTGCTCCCATTCTCCTGCAATTGCTTTTCCGCCGTATAGATAAGGGCGTCCGCCTCGTTGCGGGCCTCGACCATTTCCCGGCGCCGCCTGTCTTCGCCGGCATGGCTTTCGGCCTCGCGAACCATGCGCTGGATGTCCGCTTCCGTGAGGCCGCCCGAGGCTTGGATCTGGATTTGCTGTTCCTTGCCAGTTGCCTTGTCCTTGGCGGAGACCTTAACGATTCCATTCGCGTCGATATCGAAGGTCACCTCGATCTGCGGCAAGCCCCGGGGCGCTGGCGGAATGCCGACAAGGTCGAATTGCCCAAGCATCTTGTTGTCCGCTGCCATCTCGCGTTCCCCCTGAAAAACGCGGATCGTGACGGCAGGCTGATTGTCCTCGGCGGTGGAGAAGATTTGGGATTTCTTGGCCGGGATGGTCGTGTTGCGGTCGATCAGTTTCGTCATCACGCCGCCCAGCGTTTCGATGCCAAGCGAGAGCGGCGTGACGTCGAGGAGGAGGACGTCCTTCACATCGCCCTGCAGCACTCCTGCCTGGATCGCGGCCCCGACTGCCACAACTTCATCGGGGTTGACGCCCTTGTGCGGGTCTTTGCCGAATTCTTGGCGGACCGTCTCCTGGACCTTCGGCATGCGCGTCTGGCCGCCGACCAGGACAACCTCCTTGATTTGCCCCTTGCTTACGCCCGCATCCTTCAGGGCGGCATCGCAGGGCGGTATCGTGCGCTGAATAAGGTCCGCCACCAGCCCTTCGAGCTTGGCACGCGTCAGCTTTTGAACAAGATGCTTCGGTCCATTCTGATCTGCTGTGATGAAGGGCAGATTGACTTCGGTCTCCATCGTTGAAGACAGCTCGATTTTGGCTTTTTCTGCGGCCTCCTTCAGCCGCTGCAGCGCAAGGGGATCGCTTCTGAGATCGATCCCCTGCTCCTTTTTGAACTCATCGGCGAGATAATCCACAATGCGCTTGTCGAAATCTTCGCCGCCAAGGAAGGTGTCGCCGTTGGTCGCCTTGACCTCGAAGACCCCGTCGCCGATTTCCAGGATCGAAATATCGAAGGTTCCCCCGCCGAGATCGTAGACGGCGACGGTGCCTTCGCCGGCTTTCCCGAGCCCATAGGCCAGCGCTGCTGCGGTCGGCTCGTTGATGATGCGCAAGACCTCAAGCCCCGCTATCCGGCCGGCATCCTTTGTTGCCTGCCGCTGAGCGTCGCTGAAATAGGCCGGGACCGTGATGACGGCCTGTGTGACCTTGCTGCCCAGATAATGCTCGGCGGTTTCTTTCATCTTTTGCAGGATGAAGGAGCTGATTTGGCTCGGGCTGTATTGCTTGCCTTCGACCTCGACCCAAGCGTCACCGTTCGGGCCTGCAACGATCTTATAGGGGACGAGGCTCTTTTCCTTCTGCACGAGCGGATCGTCGAAGCGGCGGCCCATGAGCCGCTTGATGGCGAATATCGTGTTCTGCGGATTGATGACCGCCTGGCGCTTCGCCGGCTGCCCGGCGAGAAGCTCGCCGCCCTTGCCAGAAGCGACAATCGAAGGGGTGGTCCGCCCGCCTTCGGCGTTCTCGATGACCTTGGGCGTCTTCCCCTCCATAATGGCTACGCATGAATTTGTCGTGCCGAGATCGATACCAATTGCCTTTTCCGCCATAGTTCGGACCTCCTGCTGCTGTCAGCCCGGGCGCGAAAGCGTCCGGATAATATTCAGAACAACAGTGGTAGAAAAAGGATCAGCAGCGCCATGGCGCGCATCAATGTTTTCGCAAAGAAACCATCGGCTTATCTATTCTATGGCCTGAAATAAGCGGCGGCGTTCAAATCGCAATTGTTTCTGGATTAAGCTCCGGCGGTCCTCTACTGCCGCGCCAGTGTGGCAGCGGGCGCCCCCGGGTTCACGTCGACCGCGACCTCGACCTCGTGCTCTCCGCCGCCCAAGAGCACGCCGCTTACCGGGCTCACATCCTGAAAATCACGGCCGAAGGCGAGTGCGATGTGCTCCTCTTTCGGCGTTATGTTGTTGGTCGGATCGAAATCCATCCAACCCGTTTCGGGCGCCCACACGGAAATCCAGGCGTGGGAGGCGTCGGCTCCTATGAGCTTTGGCTGTCCCTCGGGTGGGCGCGTCAGCAAGTAGCCGCTGACATAGCGGGCCGCGAGGCCAACCGCGCGCAGGCACGCAATTTCAAGATGCGCGAAATCCTGGCAGACGCCGCGCCTGGTGCGAAGTACCTCTTCGACAGGCGTCGCCACATCGGTCGCACCGCTCTGGTAGGTGAAGTTCTGATAGATGCGGGCAGTCAGATCGCACACGGCCTCAAGCAGAGGCCGGCCTTCGGGGAAGCTCGGGCGCGCGTATCTAAAGATCTCACGCGAAGGACGGATATAACGCGAAGGGCAGGAATAAAGGATCGCATCGAACGTCTCCGGCCCAAGACTTGCTCTAAGCTGAGCCGCTACGTCGTTCCAGCTCGCCGACCGCTTTGGGTCGAAACTTGGCGGCGCCTGCACATCGACTTGCGCTCGCGAGTGGATCACGAGCTCCGTGTGATCCTGCTCAACGGTGATGATGGTAGCCGGGTTGCCGAAATCGTCCATGAGATCCGTCTTGGATGCCGGAGCTGGATCGATCAGCAGGCTGTGGCGAAGGACCGTTTGGCGGGTATACGGCCTGGGCTCCAAGTGCAAGAGGTGGTGGGACTGCGAAACGGGTGCGGAGTACCGGTAAACGGTGCGATGGCTGATTTCAAAGTTCATAGGCTCCGTCCGAACCGGGTGTAGACGCGCCTGAGTTCGTCTTCGGTGAGATTGAAGTACCGGCGAGTAATTGCTTCGGAGAGCTTGGGCAAGCCCGAAATCAAATAGTTCAATAGCTCCTGCAGCTCCGTCCTGAGCCCGGCGGGGCCAGGATGAGCGATGTCCGCGACTTTTGCGAGGCGGACGCGGGTCAGAAGATCGAGGATAAGCCGCTGCTCCTCGCTATGCGGCGAATACTGCGTCGCTTGGGGCAGCGCATCGAGGTGATCGGAGATCATGCTGAGCTGGAAGCCAATACCGCGCGGGTTCGACTCGTCTACCATCAGAAGGTCGAGGATCAGCGATAGTAAAGGTGCGAACAGGTAGCGCTGCCTGAACGTGATGATGCTGTCGGCCACGTTCAGTACGAAAAAGAGCCGCGCCGTTTCCTCGTCTTCCCGCGGCGCTTCGCGGAAGAGTGCTAGCAGAAGCTCGGCAAGATTGAACGCGCGCTCGATGCGCCGGCCCATATCCTGGAAGCGCCAGCCGTAATTCCGCGTCATGTTCTCCGCGGTGAGCCCGTTCAGCGACGCTATCGTGACGATGCCGGCGTTCAGCCGGTCCAGCAGCTTTACCGGGTCCGAGATGTCCGAAGGCTGGGGCGAAACGATATTCGAGAAGCGCAACAGCGTTTGCCAGACTTCGAGCGAGAGGCGCTCGCGCACAATGCTGCCGACGCGAAGCATGCTGCCTTTGAGGCCGGGGAGGCTGTGGGTCCGCCCAGGCGCCGTCATCAAGAGCCGCACGGCCTGTTCGATTGCCCGCGCGTCCGTGCCGAGGCCCTGAAGAGAGCCGGGCGGTTGGTCTTTCGCGAGGATTAGCTCAAGCGCCTTTGAGCCCCCGTCTCCGGTGCCTGCAGTTCCGGTATCGTCTGCGCGAGTGAGCGCGCCGCGCATAAGACGCATGACCCAATCGGCGCGCTCGCCGTAGCGTCCGAGCCAGTAAAGATTGTCGGCGATACGGCTCCGCAGAACCACGCCGGTGCGCAGAACCTCCGCGACCTCACCGGCGGGCCGCATCAGCGAGATGTGGGGAAAGGCTGCCTCCTGCTCGGAGCAGACCCATACGTCGCGCGAATGGCCGTCCCTCGCCGACATCGCGACGCCGGGCGTGCCGTCGAGCGACATGGCGAGCCCTCCAGGCATCACCCGGTAATCGCCATCGACCGCCCAAACGTAGAGGCGCATGGCAAATGGGCGGGCCTTGAGGCCTTCGGCGGTCCAGGAGGGAGCGGTTGCGCAATCGTGGCGCTCCTCGGCGACGAAATTTTGCCCGTTTAGCTCCATTTCAAACTTCAGTGTATCGAGCTCACGCCCGGACAGCCTTTCCGGCATGATGCCCTGCTCGGCGCGGCCGGGCCGCCCGGTGCCCTCGTGCGCGCGCCGGATAACGAAGCGCTCCGGATGCTCGAATACAAAGACGCGGGCGTCCAAATCGCCAAGCCACCGCCGGTTCGTGTCCTCCAGGACAAGGTCTTGGCCGAGAAGCATTCTGGAAATTTGAGGAAGCCAAGGCGCCAGCCCGCGGTTTTCCACAACCGCGGTCCCAAGAAAATTGATGATGAGCCGCGGGTTCTTGCGCAGCGCCTGCACAAGGCCGACCGGGCCTGCGAACCGGTTCGGGTCGAGTTCCAGGGGATCGCAATGGGCGCCCTCGACGCAGCGTATCATGAGATCGATGGGTTTGAGGCCCTCAAGCGTCTTCATGAAAACGCGGCTGCCGATCACCCGAAGGTCGCCCCCCTCCACGAGCTGAAAGCCAAGATAGCGCGAGAGATAAGCGTGGCTGAAATAGTCCTCGTGGCGCGGCCCGGGCGTCAGCAGTGCGATCAGGGGATTGTCGCGCTCCACGCGGCGCAGAAGATCGGTTTGCAGTTCCTGGAAGTAGCGGGCGAGCCTCACCGCGCGGCAGGCGCGGAAGACGTCGCCCATAAGCTGGCCATGGAGGAGGCGGTTCGCCAGCGCGAAACCCGCGCCGGCAGGCGTCTCGGCATGCATGTCGATGATGCGCCAAACCCCGCCCATGTCGCGGATCAAATCTGCGGCAAAAAAATTGAGCAGATGGGGCGCCGGTTTCGCATCGCGGCAGGCGTGCAGAAAAGCGGGGTCGCTGAACACGAGCCGCGGCGGCACCTTGCTCGACCTCAGAAGCGATTGGGGACCGTAAATGTCCTTCGCGATCAGGTCGAAAAGCATCGCCCTCTGGATCAGGCCGCGTTCGAGATACGCCCATTCGGCTGCCGATATGACGATGGGGATGAGATCGATCGACCAGGGCTGCCGGCTTCCGGGCTCGGCGAAGAGATCGTGCGCGATGCCATTTTCCAGAACGAGGCGGCGAAGGCGCTCCTGGCGCTGAGCCTGCTCATCGGGCGAGAGAGCGCCAAAGGCTTCTGAGAATGCCCCCCAATGCGGCCTGACGGAGCCATAGGGATCGACGGCTTCATCGAAACCGCTGGACGCCACCGGATATCCGGAAAAGAAATCCTGCGGCATTGCAGGTTCACTTGCAGTGCTGTTCATCGCCGGCATGATTTGGCCGGAAGGCTCAATCCCATTGTCGTCTTCATCCTTCGCCCGGACGGCCGTATCATGATCTTTAAATAAGTCTAGCACCCCTTAAAAGGCTTCGCCAGCGCAGCCGGGCCAGCGCCCAGGGCGGCAAGCCATAAGCTTGACTATTAAGGCTTTAGTGAGATGGCACCGGGACAGCAGCTCATGCCGGTTCGCCAGACCTGCTCCAAGTGCGGCGAAGTTAGAAAATCCAGAAAAATCCGATAATCGCAGCCGCGGCGGCCATGACTCCTGTTGCCAGCCAGCCTATCGCCAGGAGCCGGCCGCGGATTGCAAACTCCCCCATGATGTGAGTTTTTGCCGAGGCAAACATCATCGCTGCCATGATGGGGGCGACGATGATACCGTTTACAACGGCGCTCCAATAAAGCGCTGCGATAGGGTTGATCGGCAGAAGGCTCAAGATGGCGCCGCCCAGGGTCACCGCTGCAATGGTTAGGTAGAAGCCCGGGGCCTCCGCCGGCTTGTAGCTGAGACCGCACTGCCACTGGAAGGCCTCCGCCAGAGCACATCCCGCAGAACCCGCAAGCACCGGCACCGCAAGCAATCCCGTGCCAATGATGCCAAGGGTGCAAATTGCGAAGGCGAAGTGACCAGCGATGGGCGCCAGCGCGTTCGCGGCCTCTGATGCCGGCGAGATATGTGTCAAGCCTTCCTGATGCAGCGTTGCCGCAGTGGTTGTCATGATCGCAAGTGCGATGAAGTTGGACAGTGCCATCCCGCCAAACGTTGCGCCAGCTTAGCTGTAGGTGGCGATCCCGCTGGGATCGTCGTCGGCCGCACCCGCGATGAGACCAGGGCCGAGGATCCGGTAAAACCGAGTGATCCACGAGCGATAGCCGCCTACGGCCTTTTCGGGATCAGGCGCCGTAATTGGCTCGGCCATGAGAACGTTCTCCGGCGGCTGCTCCGGCAACACTTCTTAAAGTGAAACCACGCGACGCCCAACTGTTCTCAGGGACGAGCCTTTTGCAATGCACCTCCTTCTCGGTCTGCAGGCTTTACCGCGCGGCCAGTTTGGGAGCTGCGGTTCCAACGTGCTGGGTAACGCCAGCGGAGAGGCAACTTAGCTTAGAAAAGTTTCAAACCTGGAGGCAGCGGAAGGCCGCCCGTCAGCTCCTGCATCTTCCCGGCCATCGCCTGCTCGACTTTCTGCTTCGCGTCATTATGCGCGGCGATGATGAGATCCTCAACGATCTCCGCGTCGTCGGGCTTCATAAGGCTCTTATCGATCGACATGCGGGCCATGGCGCCCTTCCCGTTCAAGGCAACCTTGACGAGCCCGCCCCCGGACACGCCCTCGACCTGCATGTTCTCCAGCTCGGCCTGGAGCTCCGCCATCTTGGCTTGAAGCTGTTGGGCCTGCTTCATCATGCCCATGATATCTTTCATCGAACTCTCCTCGTCTTGACGGGCGCGGCGGAGGCCGCTCTAGGTCTTTGCTTGATCGCATCGCATTATCCGGGAACCGCTCACACATTTCGGCGCGATGTTCTAATCGAGTGTGCGGACTCCCTTGATTTCTGCATCGGGAAAATGATGCATCACGCTTTTAACAACCGGATGCTTGCGGATGTCCTCGACAGCCTGAGCATTTTCGGAACGGCGCCTGACGCCAAGCGGTTCGAGCCCGCGCGCTTCCGAAAGCGACACGATCCAGCGCTCGCCGGTCCAGCTCTGCATTTTGCGGGATAAATCTTGCGCCAGATTTTGCGGCGCGCCTTGGAGCGTATGCAGCTCGATGAAGCCCGGCCCAAATTTCACGAGCTCCGACTGCTCTTCGAGTGCGATCTTAAGCTTGATGTCCCGGATCTGGTCCGCGTAGGCCACAACATCCTCGAAGGAGCGAAATTGCGGCAGGGCGGGCTTCGCAGCGGCGGCTTCGATTTCTGCCTGGGCCGGCGCGTGCAGTGCGGAAGGCCCGGAACTGTGGAGCGCGCCTTCCTTCCTCTCAACCCGCGCCGGAGGTTTGCCCGCGAGATCGCCAACAATGTCCGCGGGCGAGGGCAGCTGCGCCGTGTAGCACATGCGGATCACGAGCATCTCGGCGGCGGCAAACGGCCTCGGTGCGCGCGATGCCTCGTCAAACCCTTTGAGCAGCATTTGCCAGGCAATCGCAAGCCGGGGGACCGGGATCGCAGCCGAAAGGTTATCGGCGCGGGCCTTATCGGGGGTTGAAAAATCCGGCGGATAAACGCCAGGAATGGCTTTCAAGCGGCTTAGCGCATGAACGGCATCCGCAGCATCGGTCAAGATCATGAGCGGGTCGCCGCCTGTATTGTGCAGCGCATTGAGCGAGGAAAGCGCTCCTTCCGCATTGCCTTCGAAAATCTGTTCGAGCAAGTCGAAGATTGCGCCGCGCCCGGACAGCCCGAGCATCTCGAGAACACCCGCTGGAGTAAGCTTCCCCTGGCCGAGGGTCAGCGCCTGATCGAGCAAGGACAAGCCGTCGCGGACCGAGCCTTCGGCAGCGCGCGCAATGAGCGCGAGCGCCCCGTCCTCCGCACTATGCCCTTCCTTCGCAAGGATGCCAGCGAAGTGCGCTTCGAGCACGCTAGCATCGACACGGCGCAGGTCGAAGCGCTGGCAGCGCGACAGGATGGTGACGGGGACCTTGCGGATCTCGGTTGTGGCAAAGATGAATTTCACATGCGGCGGCGGCTCTTCCAGCGTTTTTAACAGGCCGTTGAACGCCGACTTCGACAGCATATGCACTTCGTCGATGATGAAGACGCGATAGCGGGCAGATGCGGGTTTGTAGCGAACCGCCTCGATGATTTCGCGGATGTCGTCGATGCCCGTGTTGGAGGCCGCGTCCATCTCGAGCACGTCGACATGGCGGCTTTCCATGATCGCCCGGCAGTGAACGCCAAGCTCCTTGATATCGAGCGTGGGTTTGTCCGGCACGCCGGGGCGCTCATAATTTAGCGCGCGCGAGAGAATCCGCGCGGTCGTCGTCTTCCCCACGCCGCGAACGCCGGTCAGCATATAGGCTTGCGCGATCCGGTCCATTTCGAACGCGTTCTTAAGCGTCCGGACCATGATCTCCTGTCCGATGAGGTCGTCGAAAGTTTGCGGGCGGTATTTTCGCGCAAGCACAACATAGGGCGCTTGCGCCTTCAAATCCTGCGATGGCTTCTGCACGGGTGTCCGCGGCTTATCGCTGGATTTGCTCATGGGCCACGAAAGGCAAATTCGATCCTTCGGAGGAAACTCCGCGGCCATAAGGCGCGGTGAGAGGCTGGACGGCAACCCGCATCGGGCTCGTTAGGGCTGCTTCCTTCCGGACCTGACCCGGTTGGCGAGAGATACGTCTGCGCCAACCTCCCGGTCCATATATCGCCGGCAGACGCCGCTTACGCAAGAGCGCAGTGAGGGCATTCCGCGGCTTGAGCCGCGGCACCGGCAGGCTCGCCGCTTGCCGCGCCAATTTTACACATTTCCCCTGGGCGATATCTGCGCAATAAAAGCAGCCTTGCCGAAACCTGTGTTGACATTCTTTAGAATAATTCTAATGTAGCGCCGCGCCCAAGTTAGCGCAGGCACCCATTCCATTTGTTCCAGGCATAGGAGACAACCATGGCCAAGCTCAAAGGCAGCAAGACCGAAGGCAACCTCAAAGACGCATTCGCCGGCGAAAGCCAAGCCAACCGCCGCTACCTTTATTTCGCACAAAAGGCGGACGTGGAAGGGTTCAACGACACTGCCGTAGTCTTCCGCTCGACGGCGGAAGGCGAGACGGGCCATGCTCACGGCCACCTCGAATATCTTGAGGAAGCCGGCGACCCCGCCACGGGATTGCCCATTGGCGCCACGGCCGACAACCTCGTAGCCGCCATCGCTGGCGAAACGCACGAATACACCGACATGTATCCCTCGATGGCCCGCACTGCGCGCGACGAAGGCTTCGAGGAAATCGCTGAGTGGTTCGAGACGCTGGCGAAGGCCGAAAAGTCGCACGCCGGGCGCTTCCAGCGGGCGTTGGACGAAGTGAAAAAGGCCTAACGCAGGCCTGAGGCAGTTCGCTTACCGTCAAAATAGACCCCCTCACCCCAGCCCTCTCTCCAAGGGGCGAGGGGGAAAGAGCGTCCGTCGCCTCAAGCTAGAGGATATTTCGGGCGTTCTCGAGTGAGGGGGGACTTTGCAAGCCCGGACTTCGTATTAGCCCCTAATTTGAGCCCGTTATCCAGATGTCCGAAGGCAGCCTTGAAGCCCCTGTTCGCCATCCCCTCGATTGGCAGAACCCCGATTTCTACGATGAAGTGAAGCTCGAGGCCGAGCTGCGCCGCGTCTTTGACATTTGCCATGGCTGCCGCCGCTGCTTCAATCTGTGCAAATCCTTCCCGCGCCTGTTCGACATGATCGACGCCGCCCCCTCGGGCGAGTTGCACGATGTTGACTATCGCAGCTTGAAGAGCGTCGTCGATGACTGCACGCTGTGCGACATGTGCTTCCTGACGAAGTGCCCCTATGTCCCGCCGCATCAATTCGTTCTCGATGTTCCCCATTTGATGCTTCGTTACCGGGCTGTGGAGGCGAAGAAGGGCAAGGTGCCGCCGGCGGACCGCGAACTTACCAAGACCGATCGCAATGGAAAAGCCGCCAAGTATGCCGCACCGCTTGTGAATTGGGCGGCATCGCTCAAGAACCGTCCCATGCGGGGCCTCTTGGAGCAGGTCGCGGGCGTGCATCGCGAGGCGGAATTGCCTCATTATGCCTCGCAAACGCTCACTGCTCGCTCAAAAAAAGAGAGAGTGACGGTGAATGCTGCGGCGCCCGCCTTCGGCAAGCGCAAGGCGGTGCTCTATGCCACTTGCTCCATGAATTATAATGACCCCGAATTGGGTTGGCTTGCCCGGCAAGTGCTTGCAAAGCTCGGCGTGGAGACAGAGGTTGTGTATCCCGCTTGCTGCGGCATGCCGCAGCTTGAGCAGGGTCTGATCGGCGATGTGGTTGCCAACGCGAAGAAAGTCGCGCTGGCTATGCAGGATTGGATCGCCAAGGGCTACGACATCGTCGCGCTGGTTCCGAGTTGCGCGCTCATGCTGAAGCTCGAATGGCCGCTACTCGTGCCGCAAAGCGATCCGTCCCGGCAGGCTGTCGACACCCTCGCGAAGGCAACGTTCGACCTTACGGAATTCGTGGTCGACATCGCCAAAAAGCACGGGCTGCCGGACGGCGCGGCCCCGCTCGCCGGCCCGGTTGCCTTGCATCTCGCCTGCCATGCCCGCGCGCAGAACATGGGTGCGAAGGCTGCCGAAATGCTGCGGCTGTTGCCCCAGGCGAAGGATATAACCGTGATCGAGCGCTGTTCGGGCCATGGCGGCTCGTGGGGCATCAAAAAGGATAATTTCGAGACCGCGCTGAAAGTTGGGAAGCCCGCCATGCGCAAGGCGGCGGAGGTGCTGGAATCCGCCGCTGAGAAGAATCAAACCGGCTTTGTGGCGTCCGAATGCCCGCTCGCGGCCACGCATATTGTGCAGGGCATTTCACGCATGAGCGGCGCTGACGCGCCGGCCGGCAGCATCCACCCCTATCACCCAATCGAGATATTCGCCCTGAGTTACGGCTTAAAGAGGGACGCCCGATGAAGCGCGAGATAACCGCTGCCGATATTTTGCCGCTTGAAGACTACGAACGCATCCGCGACGGGAAGCGCCGCGCCATTCGCGAAATCAAAGCCAACCGGCGCGTCGCTGTGGGCCCCTACGCTACGTTCTACTTCGAGAATTACGACACCATGTGGCTGCAGGTGCAGGAGATGCTGCGCATCGAAAAAGGCGGCGCGGCTCAATTGGCGGACGAACTTGCGGCCTACAACCCGATGGTGCCGAAGGGTAATGAGCTCACCGCTACCGTGATGTTCGAGATTGAAAATCCTGAGCGCCGGCAGCAGGTCCTATCGCGGCTTGGCGGTGTCGAGGACATGATGGAATTGCGCTGCGGCGCAGAGATTGTTCGAGGCGAAACGGAGCGCGATCTCGAATATTCGACGCCGCACGGCAAGGTGTCGGCGGTGCTGTTCCTGCATTTCCGTTTCGCGCCGGGGCAAGCGGAGAAGTTCTTTGCGCCGGCCTCCGAGATTGCCCTCGCGGTGACGCACGCGGAATATAGCCACATCGCGATCCTGCCGGCGGCGGTGAAAGCGGAGTTGGCCAAAGACGTCCTCTGATTAAGCTCCCCTCGCCCCGTCCCTATCTTTTGGAAAGGGTGACGCAACATGAGCTACCGCTTTCTCAGGATCGCGGCCGCGCTTTTGGGCGAGCATTCGCGTGATTAATTCCTTTGAGTAGGTTTCAACTCGCCGGGCAAACGCCTTCGGTTTTTCCGCGTAGAGACGTTCGCCGCTGGAAGCCGCCTGTCTCAGCAACTTCCGCTGCTTCTTCTCGATGCATTGGCATACCACAGCCACGTCGGCAGGGCTGCGGAAAGCTGCGCTATTCGTAAGAACGGTCTCCCGCACGACTGCCAGGTCGTTATATTGACCTAAGATTTCCGAAAGCTGGCGCGCCAGTGCCGTGCGCCCCTTAGCTTCTTTCGGCCACAACTCCTTCAAAAGCAGCGTATGGCGCCAGTGCTGTTGGGTAAGCTTGCGCCAATCGTGCATGGGCTCATCTTCAGGGTTCGTAAGCGCTTTCCTCATAGCCCGCCGTGCAAGCCGGTAGGTTGCGCATGCGGAACGCAGCAAATCGCCCATATGCGCGCCGCCCAAATCGATCCTCTTCAGGCTCGCTTTGGCTTTTTCAAGTTCACCCAGGACCTGTTCAAGCCCCACACTGTTAAGCTTTTCCTCGGTCCGGTCCCGGCGGGCTATCAGAAAGGCTGTCAAATCGGTAAAGGCGCTGGCGTTGCCTCCGGCACTGCAATCTTTTTCCAACCCTTCGGCGGCGCCAATGGCAACCCTTGCATCCCGGCTGGCGGAAAGCATGCGCGCTGCCGAGGCTATAAGCTTTTGGCTTGCCTTTGCATTTTTCCCGCGCGCAGCTGGTGCGGCGAGGCCAAGCAGTGCGCGTGCCCGCTTGAAGTGCTTGCGGGCGGAGTGGAACGCCTTGCTGTCGTGATCTGCAGATTTCAAGCGCGAGATCGCTGCTTCCAACTGATCCGCCGCGATTGCCGGCACGGCCTCCTGCAGCGGTTTGGCCACGCTCAGGCGATAAAGCATTTCGAATACGGCCCAGTTTGAGTTGAGGGGTCTGATAAAATCCGCTTAACCTTGGCTTTGGTCAAGGGCCAAATTCGTAAATTCGACGGGCGCCTACAAAAGTCATCCCAGAGCCAAGCCGCTTTTCAGGCGCTGCCGATCGTGTTAGGAGAGTGCCAGGGCCACGTGGCGGAGTGGTGACGCATCGGACTGCAAATCCGCGTACCCCGGTTCGATTCCGGGCGTGGCCTCCATTATTGGGAAGGCGCCAGATGCCCGCACTCGATGAAGCGATCTCTTCCACCCTGAACACCCTCAGCAATTACGCCGGCGGAGGCGGCCGGAGAGAATATGGGTACGATCTTTGGGCACCGGCGGTGGCAAGAAGCTGGGTAATATCCGAGCGAGTAAATGAGCGTGAGCGGGATCGCGCCGCCCGTGAAGCGAGTGGCGTGTTTTACGAGGCCGCATGGGAGCTTTGCCGCCGGGGCTTACTTCGCCCAGGTGTTCACACAGCCCAAGCTCAAGGAATTGATGACGGCGGCGGTTATTGCCTTACCGCTTATGGTAGGCAATGGCTGCGGGAAGCGGACGAGGGACATTTCATTTCGATGCAGCCGGGTGCCCTGGCGGCTGCGTTTGAGCGTTATCGGGCCAGATTTGGCGAGGGCTATCACCAGCGGACTCAGGAAGCCATCAAGTGCCGGAACGTTGATGTTTGGTTGCCTGCCTGCGTTATGATGGGGGCAGCTGCTGAGAGCGTACTTTTGGCGATTGCCACGGAAAAGGGTGGGCGGGAGCAGACTATAAGGACCTATGAAGGCAGGGATGGCCGCAGGCTCTTGCTAAACCTGGTTTTGGGGCAAGCACCTGACCGTTTGGCGCGCCCGTTCAGAGCCGGTATGGAATTGCTCAAGTATTGGCGCGATACAGCCGGACATGGCCAAGTGGCACCTATCTCGTTCGCAGAGGCAGATCAGTCTCTCCGCGAATTGCTTTCGCTCTCGCAATTCGCATCGGATAACTGGAACGAATTGACCGCCAACTGACCTTTGACCGAAAAGTTTGCGACCTAATCGATGAGGGGTGCGCATCGGGTGTGCTTGCATCCTAGTTTCGCCTCCGAGGCGTCACATCAATCAGATACCTTTGCGAAGAGTTTCTCTGAGGGAACATTTATGGCCAAGACAAAGTACGGCTTTCGCTTCCGCCGCATCCGTTTCGAGACCTTGGATGTGGTCGTCGAGCAAGGAACTGACGAAATCAGCAAGGCGCGAGCGCTCTGTGAGGCTTTTCAGATTGCTCACCGAAAGCGTACGAAGTGGACGCCAGATCTCGAGCCCTACGGCAGACCTTTTATCCAAGGCGAGGTTCAGGAGACGACCAACGAAAACGCCAATCTGCCATCAGCTATTGAGAAAACGCTCGCCCGCTCGGAAGATGGCAAATCCTATATGCTCGTGGAATTCGATCACAAGGCGGTGGAAGGCCGGCTTGCTGCGTTGCCGCCTGCTTGATCTCCATGGCGTCGGCCGGATAACTCTCCGGAAAGAAGCCTAAATCTTCCGGTTTCAGCCCCTCGATCTCCATAAGCCTACGTCTGATCGAATTCAAAATTCGCTCTGCCTTTTGGGCCGTCCGGTAGCGCACTTCTCGGTCTTCATTTTCGGCGGAACCGTTTATGGTCATATCAAGATGATTATCTGCGGCATACAGCAGGATGACGCACTCCCGAAGCGTAGACGGCTTCTGAAAGGAGAGCAGGTCATCGATGACATCCAACTCCGCCTCGATCTTCTCAAGATAACTCTCGATGGCGAGTTCATGGGATTTTGTAAGCTCAAGGCGCTCATGATCCGCTCGTAGAGAACGCCCAGTGGTATGCAAAGCCTCGATCAGGCTTTGCTGCGGCGCCTCAACAGGCACAAGGCGTGATGCGCCATTTGAGCGCCGCCCTGGGTTTTCTACGCGATTCAGGGTAGTGTTTTGCATGCAATTGGTCCTCCTACGGCCGGTTGTAGGCTGGCGTCCGGGGATCATCCGGGCGTCAGCCAATTCGAAACTAAGTAAACAGCTACGCTTAAGCTTTGGTAAACGGGAGCTGCTCCCCGTTTTGGTGAGCAGGTAGCCTCGGCCTTCGATTCCGAATTGTCCGCCAATGCCGGGGAAGATGTTAATCGTCATCTCCCTTGCCCTTGCCTGTCCACCCTTTCCACTCTTCAGGGAAGAATGGCGGTTCACCCCGCGATGCCAGCCAAGCGTCCATAGCTTGTTCGAACAGACCCTGAATGTTTGAGTGGTGCTCGGCTGCCAGCGTTTTGAGCCGAGCGTAAGTGTCGCGCGGCACAAGGACGGTTCCCCTCACAAACGGCAAATCCGGCCTCCCCCGTGTTCTCGGCTGCGTGCTGGCAGGCGCGATCTTGCCGAGTGCTTCGACGGCCTTTGGGTCGATAATCGGTTTACGGCTCATTTCACTTCACCTTTCAGCCAGTCAAGCAATGCGGCAAACTCGCGGGCGCTTTCGCCCTTAGGATCAGCCTCGCATGCACAGCGGCCTTCGCCTATGGCATCAGCCACTGTGGCGCGCTGCACGATAAAGACAGGGCAAACAGGCTGCGGCGCCTCAGCGGCTTTCAGCTCTTCTGCAAAGCGCCTGGCACGCGCCTTATCGCCGCGCACGGGAACCACGCTTAAAAGGTAGCTGTAGCGCTTTCCTGCCCTCACAGCTGCTTGCACGGTCGCCACAGACGCCTCAAAATCGAGTGTTACCGGCCGCAGGGGATCAGCACATAATCGGCCGCTGCGAGCCCCGCATTGGCCGCAGGGGCATCACGGCCCGGCAGATCGATAAAGATCCAGTCCGTGCCTTCCTGGCGAAGCTTGGCGAGTGTGGGCTGAAGCTTAAAGGCGGTCATCGCCATGACGACCGGCTGTGCTTCGTTTCGGCGCTTGCTCCAATTCAGGCTCGAGTGCTGACGATCATCCATATCGAGAAGAGCGGCCTTGTGGGCGGGAGCCGAAAGGCCGAAATATGGGGAAAGGCTCATTACGTGCTGCGCAGGGCGTAAAACCATTGAGGCGCTAGTGAAAAACCGATGGATATCCGCCGCGCCAGAGCAACAGCATCCCGCGGATATCATGCGGGCGATAATCGACGCCGTGAATGCTGCGATACGTTGCGGCCTGACTGGTAATAGGTGACAGCGTAACAGGCGAATTTTCCAACTCATTTCGAAAACGGCGCGAGCGCTTCATGGGCAATTGGAATAGCGGACGCCGCAGGCGCAGCGCGCGCAAATGCGAAAGCTGTTACCGGATCGAGTTGCCCTATCTGCGGCGGAACGGATTCTTGACGCCGGGCGCGCAGGAAACACTGTCATGGTCGCGCCGGGGCGAGCAATCTGGTTCGATTCAAATCGGCGTCATGACTGACGGCTTGCGCCTGGATTACAGCATTCAACAGCATGGCGGCGATTGGCAGCCGGCCGCAGAGCATATCCCGTTCGCTTACACGCCAAAGCATTTCGGCGGCAAACAGCTATGGCTTCTCTGCCCTGGCTGCCATGGCCGTGCGGCGGTGCTCTATGGCGGCCCGCGCTTCCGCTGCCGCAAATGTCAACGGCTCACCTATCAAAGCCAATACGAGCCGGGATGGGAGCGAGCGCGAACCAAAGCTGCGGGCGTACGCAAGAAACTCGGCGGATCGGGACATGTAGCCGCTATCGATCAATTGTTTCCGCCGAAGCCGAAGGGCATGCACTGGCGGACCTATAATCGGCTATGCGCAGGTGATGAGGAAATGAAGAACGCCTTTTACCGCGGGTTTAAATCGAGCTGCGCCAGATTGATGGCGTGGGCCTGAAACGTCGGCTTACCAGTGCGGAATTATGGAAAAGGATAAGAAGAGCATGAAATCATTGCATGTAATCATACTTCTTTCGTTATGCCTCGCCGGCAAAACCACGGCAGGACCTGATGCGAGTGGTGTGACGCACGTCGTTGGGCATGGAGGCATTCATTGCCTCGAAGCAGAAGCGATGGGGTATCTAGGGAAAGAAGAGGGTTGGTCACGCGAACTAATGCTGGCTTGGATTAAGGGATACATCACCGCTCGCAACGAATTTGATCCGGCTGATCATTCCGGAAACATCAGCAATGGCGTATCGGATGAAGAAATGATTAGGTGGGTTCGAGAGCGTTGCCACAAATGTCCGTCCGATCGTGTCGCATCGGCGGTGCAGTTTCTTAGCGAAGAGATGTGGCTAAAGCGGAAGATTGGAACTCCCGCCCTGCCATACGATATTTTTAGAGTCCTCCAAGTGCGCGACCCAACATGCTTCGGACAGTGAATAAGTTCTGCGTATCGAAGCAATCGAATTCGAGGAAGAGCCAATGCAGGACGAAATTAAAGAAGACGAAATTAAGATCACAAGAAACTATAAACCTATGTTGGCGAGTATATACGCCGCAATCCCTTTTGCCGTTGCCTATTACTTTGATACCAAATGGGTGATTGCGGCAGGATGTGCCGTATTATTCTTTGAATTGAATGAGTTCTCTGGCAGACTTCACGATCCTTGCGTTAGGCTTCGCCGCACGAATATTTTGCTGAATGAGCGCCTTACTTCATACAGGCGGTAAATGGAAGCGCGTTTTCGAGCGGGGCGCACTGAGGGGATATGAGCAGCAGGGCATTGAATCTGTGGATTAGGAAGGCCGTCATTGGGCTGGCTCTCACCTTTGCTTCGAAACGCCAAGTTCGGAGAGTGTTTTTGGCTGCGCTTCTAAACCGGCCATTGCCACGCTGGCCAAAATCATGGAGGACGATAACGCGCCCGCTGCCGCGAGGGTGGCTGCCGCCAACGCCATCCTTGACCGCGGCTTTGGCAAGCCCGCGCAAGCCGTTGAAATGAGCGGCGGGGATGGTACGCCGGTTCAGGTGCAGCACAGCGCCACGGATGCATTTTTGGCTGAGCTGATGCGCTTGCGAAAGCGGCTTGAGGAAACTGAGCTTGCAGAGGGCGAGGATTGAGCGCTTCCCGCATTCGCCGGGCAATACCGCGGATCGAGGAATAATGGAATTCCCTGCTAATGCGTCGTGCAATTTACCGTATTACCAAGCTGCTGACAGTTGGTTTGTATCGGCGGAGGTGGCAAAGTGGCGGGCGCGCGATTAGCATTCATTGCCCCAGCTAACGCTAACAATTGGGCATCTGTTGCAGCTTGCTGTGCATTACGCTGCTCGGCAACTCTCATGCGGCAGTCAGCATATTGCGGAGTTCCGTAAGTCAATCCATAAGATTGACACACCGCATCATCGTTTGGGGCTAACCGCATTGCCTGTTCCTGTTGAGACATGCATCCCGCCAATGCCACCCCGAAAAGCACAGCCGAAATAATTCCGCGCATATGAAATGCCCCCCTCTTAGCATTGGGAAACCTAGTATCGCCCCGATGACCGCCCGGTCAAGAGCTTCGCCGCGGGCGTGCCGCTTCCGGTAAACGCGAAAGGGCGCCAACCGCATCAAGTTCGCCCTTCGCCGGTTTCCCGCCCGCCGCCCTCAAAAATGGGCCGCTCTTCATTCCCGTGCCTTCACAGTGCCTATACGGCCCAGAGCTAGAGAAAGAGAAAGCGTGCTAAGCCTTTGATTTAATTGGTGAGCCCAGATGGATTCGAACCATCGACCCTCTGATTAAAAGTATGCGGCTTTGGATTTTTTTGAATGACCCAGAATTGTCTGACGTAAGGAGAAAGCCAGAAGAAACGGTGAATTAGTAATCCAGAGTTAGCTGCATCAAGCTCGCGTTTTCATTTTGGTGCGTCTATAGTGCGTCCACAATCAATTTATGGACGCACAGCATGAAGGAACGCCTCTCCAAGCGGACGATCGATGCTTTGAGGGAAAAAGCGGTCGGCGTAGGTAAGACCCTCTACTGTTATGACACTGTTGTTGCAGGCTTCGGCGCATACGCGACAGCGACGGGCTCATGTGCCTATTTCGTGCAGTACCGGCTTGGGGGCCGCGAGACCCCTTCGAAACGCATGACGATAGGCAAGCACGGCGTCCTTACTTCGGAGCAGGCGCGCCTCATGGCCAGGGATAAACTGGGCGACGTCGCGAAAGGCCATGATGTCGCAATTCGTCGCCAAGACGAGCGGCGCAAGCTTGCGGCAGGAACGTTCCGTGATGTCGCCGAAAAGTTCCTCGCCGCGAACGACCGGCAGAACCGCTATTGGCGCGAGACGCGCCGCTTGATTGAACAAAATGCTTATCCGTTCTTCGGCTCACAGCCCTTCGCAACGATTACGCGAAGCCAGATTGCGGCGTTGATCGATCAGACGAAGGAGCGTTCCAAGTCCGCCGCACGGCTTCTCTTTGCCGCGTTGAGGCCCCTCTTTGCTTGGTCTCTCGAACGCGGTGCCATCGAGCAGAACCCGATTACAGACCTTCGCGGTCCGCAACCGTTACAAGCGCGCGACCGGGTTCTCTCTGATGCCGAGATCAAAGCGTTTTGGATCGCAGCAGGAGAGCTGTCTTGGCCGTTCGAAAATATCTTCAAACTTCTTCTTCTCACCGCACAAAGACGGGAAGAGGTCGCCGGCGTGCTCTGGCGTGAAATTGACCGCGACACGCAAGTCTGGATGATTGGCAAGGAACGGACCAAAAACAAGAAGTCCCACGCCGTTGACCTCTCCCCGCAAGCTCTTGCGCTCATCCCGGATGAGAAAAGGCTCGAATGTCCTTTCGTATTCAGCACCACGGGGCACAGCGCCCCGAGCGGCTTTTCAAAGGCCAAGGCGCGCCTCGACAAGGGTATGGCCGCAATTTTAGGAGAGAGCCTACAACCGTGGCGCACTCACGATTTACGGCGCACGGCCGCCTCGGGAATGGCGGCGCTTGGATTTCAGCCACATGTGATAGAGCGCGTTCTAAATCACGTTTCAGGCGCACAAGGCGGAACTCGTTGGGGTCTACCAGCGTCATGAGTACCGGCTGGAGCAAAGGGAGATTTTGAATCGGTGGAGTAGTTACCTCGACTTACTCGCTGGATAATTTAAGGATCCCAATTGCAATACCTTGCGACTCGAAAGTATGCATAGCCCAAGCTCAGTCTGCCAATTCAATCACGATTGCTAGCCATGAACCTTGGATTGCGTATCGCCGACCCCAGCGTCTCGGATTCCGAAATTTACGCGAGCCTGCCCGTTGAGCATCGCGATTGGGACGAGGAGAAATGGCGCGAGAGGGAACGCGACGAGTATCGCGTCAATAAACAGCGACGGCATCCGCCTTCCGGATTGGAAAACGTCGTTTTCATACTTGCTGCTCTGAAGCAGGTCGGCAAAGCCTTGTTTCCCGAAGAGTGGAAGGACTATCTAGACGCGCCCCGAGCTACTTCATTCGATCGATTACCTCCAGAGGCGGAACATGCCTCGTCGGACAGCCTCCACCGGGCGGAGGAACACTTGTCTAAATATGCAAAAGAGCTATCAGAGCAGCGGATTGCGCGTGGCACTTATGAAGAAATAGTCATGCCTAGAAGTCACCGGGATCCATTGAGACGTGACGAGAGAATTCACAGGCGATTTGTTTTCCCTCCCTGGTCTAACGAAGAATGGGCTGTCGCTCTTGAGATCGATCGTCAATTGCAAGCAAGCGCTGCGCGGTATTGGCACATGGCGCATATTACACGACAAACGCTTGCAAAGTTGCTTATGAGTGGCGAGGTCGAATCCTACGCGTGTTCTATCGATGGCGGCGATCTCATATTTGTAAACAAAGCTGCATGGAACACTCAATACTGGTGGCGACGATTTTGGCTGGGGCGCGTTGACTACGAAGAACCACACAATGGTAATGCGCTGGGATCGCATTGGCTCTTGGTTGATCAGGCTGGATTAGATAACTTCATCAAAGCGTTGCAACGCAGAACGCCGACCCCCGAACAGGCGGTTTTTCGACAAGGTTACAGGTCCCGCTTTATGCAGTTCATGGATGAGCTGATTGTGGACATGGGCATTACCGACGAAAACCAGCCCCTTCACAAAGAAATCGTGTGCCGTGCGATCGAACTTTGGAATAAAAATGGATACGGTGAAGGAATGTCCGAACAGACCGCAAAGCAAATGGCGACCTTGGTTCGTCAGCCGGACGGCAAGAAGGGCAAGGCCAAACGAGCCCTCTCACCTTCCCCGGTTATTTCGGGCTTGCCGAATGTTGATAGCAGATGCCGCGAAAAAATCTGTCCATGAGTTTAGCTTCCACAATCGCTCACGCCCCTCGTGGCGTCCTTGATCCATCCATCCAGTCAATTCTGCCGCGGATTCCGTGGCCGCATGATGGCATCGAAAATTGCTATCTCCAACTGTGCCAGGAAGAAGTTGGCCGTATTTCGAACCATCCGTCCGGCCTGGATGATGTTGTGTTCCTGCGCACAGCGCTTTCTGAAATTGGAGAGGCGTTATTTCCGTTAATATGGTCTTCGCGTGAAATGAACCCGGCTTCCTTAGAGATTTCGGCGCTGCCGGATAAACCAAATCCTTTGGGACTACGCCTGGATTGGGCCGAAGAAATCCTTGAGATCCATTTCCCCGATGTCGCTACGGCTCGCGCTTGTCGAGCCACTTACGTTCAAAGAAACAAATGCAGTAAAAAAGAAAAATCAATTGAGTATATCCCTCCATCCTGGACAGATGAAGAATGGAAATTGGTTTGTGATAAAAGCACGAGCTTAGCTGAAAGCAATATTCCTATCAAAGTGCGTGGGTATATAGCCAGAGCCGTCGTAACCAAGCTCTGCATGGTAGGTGAGATCAAATCTTTTGCTCGCAAACTTGAAGGGGGACCTATCCTGCCAATAAGGGCGGACATGTGGAATACTTCACATTGGATGCAGAGATTCTGGCTTTATCGTTTTGACTACGATGATCCCCACAATGGCAATCCCCGGGGGAGTCACTGGATCCTGTTGGAACGCGAAACTGTCGCTCGTTTCAAAAAGGGTTACCAAAGAGGAAGCGGTCGAGACATCCCCCCGGCAATTGCAACACAAGTCTATATTTATGGGCTTCATGGAAGAACTGGTCGCTGATTTGCAGATCTGCGAAGAGAACCAGCCCATGAAAAAGGTGATCGAAGAGCGGGCCATTCAGCTATGGAATGAGAGGGGGTATGGACAAGGCATGTCGCAAAACACTGCCAGCCAGATAGCGACCCTTGTTCGCCATCCCGATAGAAAGAAAGGGAAAGCTAAGAAGGGTTAGAGCGATCACGAATGAATTTTTGAAGACTTTTTTTGTTGCCCCATTTTTGCATGAAAATTCGGATGCTTAGCAAGCCGTCTAGAAGGGTCTAACCCTTCACGATGAGCATGGGTTCATGCCCTAACAGCATCGCATTTCCGAAAACTCCAGCGCAGTTTCCAGTTCGTTAGCATTAGCTGAAAGGATCTGGAGTTCGCCATGACACCTAATTTTTCTTCTTCGACACATCGTTTCGCTGGGGATACGCATACCGTCAGTGTGCAAGAAGCGGCATCCTATGTTGGCCTCTCGAAGCCGCATCTCGATAAGCTTCGATGTGTTGGCGGCGGGCCACGTTTCGCAAAACTCGGCCGAAGGGTCGTGTATCGGGTGTGCGATCTCGATACTTGGCTTGAACAGCATTTAAGACAAAGCACATCGGAAATTAAGACACGCAAGCGCAGTTGAGGTCAGTTATGACCATCATCAAGCCCTGCGCGAACTTTACCGGCTTCAGCTGTGAGGGCCCTGCTGTTCTCTCCAATTTCCGAACCGCTTCCGACCCCACCAAACTCGGCTTCTGCGTCTTCTCTTGTCAAGCAGCGGGCGCCAAAGCCAAGGGGCCTTTGCCGGGACTTCCCTGGATATTCGCATCAACCGCTGAAGGAGGGAAGCTCGTCCGCATGTGGGCGAGACACAGCTTCGCCGCGCCGGCAATCGATTGCGGCAGAACCAGCCTCGTCGTCATCGATCCGGATGTGAAAGACGGCAAGAAGGGCCTCGACGCCTGGAATGCCCTGGTAGCGATGCACGGGCCACTCGCAGCTCCGGTTGTCCTAACCCCAAGCAGCGGACTCCACGTTTATCTCCGGCAGCCGCCAGGTTTCCCTGTTATCCGCTGCGGCAGAGGAGCCATGCACCGGCACATCGATGTCAAAGGTGTCGGTGGCTACATCATAGCCCCTGGAGCCCTCATCGAGACTTGCATTTGGCGTGTCGAGGACATCCGCGCCCTCATTGAGAAAGGCGCGGCCTGATGTCCGGACGCCGCCACAATTCGCGCCTTGTCAAAATCCACTACAGCTATACGACCGAGGAGGCGGCGAGCCTCCTTGGTATCCACAAAAACACGCTCACGCAATGGCGCCGCCAGGGCCTCAAACCTATCGATGACCGGCGCCCTGTCCTGTTCCAAGGGGGCGTGTTGCGCGCTTTTTTGGAACGCCGGTGCAAAGACCGGAAACAAAAATGCGCCGATGGCGAGTTCTTCTGTCTGCGCTGCCGCAAGCCCAAGCGTCCGGCAAACGATGACATCGCGCTGAGCCGCTTTCCTTCGGGCGGGGGCAATCTTCGCGGCCATTGTCCGGACTGTCACAGCCTGATGTACCGCCGCGTCTCCGAGGCTCAGATCAGCGCCGCAGCCTGATTTAATCTCCGAAGGAAAACACAGGCGCACTCACGTATAAGTGCCTGCCCTGCGCTCTGCCTGAATTGTGCATTAGACGAGGATGAGATGACCGCTCTAACATACAGCGCAGAAAACGAACGGTTGAAACGCCGTTACTTCGGATATCTGAGAGCCGCGAAGCGCTATAGCGATGGCTCCGTCGATGAGGCCGCAAAAGCACTTCACCGCTTCGAGACTTATACCAGATTTCGTGATTTCCGCAAATTCCATATCGAGCAGGCGAACGGGTTCAAGAAACATTTGGCGGAAAGCCGCAATGTCCGAACCGGGAAGCCGCTCGCCAAGGCGACGGTCTATGGCACGCTCTCTTATCTTCGCGCGTTTTTTCATTGGCTGGCAGATCAGCCGGGCTACCGCTCGAAGCTCTTATATACCGACGCCGACTATTTCTCGCTTTCCGAGAAGGACATCCGCATCGCCAAGGCGGAAGGTGAGCGGCCCTTCCCGAGCCTTGAGCAGGTGCTCCACGTGTTGCGGTCCATGCCCGCTACTACCGAGATCGGAAAGCGCGACCGGGCCGTCATCGCGCTCACCCTTCTGACCGGAGCCCGCGACCGGGCGCTCGCATCTCTGAAATTGAAACATATCGATCTTGCTCAGCGAAGGCTGATCCAGGACGCCCGCGACGTACAGACGAAATTTAGCAAGAGCTTTCCGAGTTGGTTTTTCCCCGCCGGCAGCGAGGTCGTTGCCATCATCACTGATTGGGTCGGCTTTTTGCGGACAGAGAAACTGTTCGGGCCTGAGGACCCGCTTTTTCCCAAAACAGCGATCATGGTGGGACCCAATCATCAGTTCGAGGCAGCGGGCCTGTCACGGGAGTTTTGGAGCGATGCCGCTCCCATCCGCAAGATATTCAAGGTGGCCTTCGGGGGGGCAGGCCTTCCCTATTACAATCCGCATTCGATCCGGAAGACCTTGGTCCAACTCGGCGAGCAGCTCTGTAGCACCCCTGAGGAGTTCAAGGCTTGGAGCCAAAATCTCGGCCATGAACAGGTGATGACTACGTTCAGAAGCTATGGATTTGTTCCGCAAAGCCGGCAGGCGGAGCTGATCTGGAAGCTGGGGCAGCCCAAAGTCTCCAGCGCCGAACTCCGCAATAAACTTCAGGACCTGCTTGCTGCAAGCGCTTGAAGATGCACCGGCAGGGTGTTGCCATTGGCGTCTACGAGCTGGGGCCGCCGAACAAGGCGGGACTTCGTAACGTCTATCTGGTCAGGCCTAAGGCGGCTATTCCGGCCCCTAAGCTTCCCCGTTATGTCCAAACGCGCAAACTCGCGGACGGCACCATCGCTTATTATTGGTGCCGCCCTTGGTGGGCAAGGGGCGAGGACTGCCCGCTTTGCAATGAGGCCTTGGGCGTTCATTTGGACAAAATGAGAGAACGGGCTGGCGTGCTGAACGCCCAGCTCGACGCCTGGCGCATCGCCCGCAAATCTTGAGAGCGCTCCGGGCACGTTTGGACAAAATAACCGGGACGCTGTCTCATCGAGCTCCAGGTTGCTGAGGTCATTTGGACAAATTGCCGGAAGGGTTGACGGGGAGCAGCCCGAAGGGAGGGGGCGTAAAAAATCACGCTTTGCCAATGCCCATTTGGACAAAAGCGCGCCTGCGGGAGAGCTCTTCGAGCGGGATGTCAGCTCGATTTCTCGATCCCGCTCGACTTCAAGACCCGGTAAACGGACATGCGGCTGATCCCAAGGCTGGCGGCAATTGCGGCCTGCCTAAGACCCTCGCGCCGGAGCATTTGGACACGATCCGGATCGATGCGGGCGGTGCCGCCGCGGTAGCGGGAACGCCTCAGCGCCGGTTCGGCCATGACCTTGGCGATCCCTTCGGCCTGGCGCTCGCGGCGCACGTCGGTTTCGAATTGGGCAAACACGGCCAGCATGCCGAAGAAGGCCTTGCCCGCTGAGGTTGCGGTATCGACCGATTGATCGAGAACGCGCAGCGCTGCTCCGGCACTCTCGATCTCGTGGGCGATATTGGCAAGATCGCGGAGCGAGCGCCCAAGCCTGTCCAAACGCGTCACGACCAGGCTATCGCCAGGCGTGAGTACTTTGAGGGCGAGGCTCAGTTTCTCGCGGCCGTCGCGTTTCGTCCCGCTGACCTTTTCTTCGAAGATGACGTGACAGCCATCGCGCTCCAGAGCGGCCTTTTGGATGGTGAGGTCCTGATCCCCGGTTGAGACCCGGCAATAACCGATTTTGCGCGCCATCGCGTACGCTTTCGTCCCATTAGGGTATGCCTGCGACCTTTAGCGTAACAAGAGGCGAAAGTCTACCCTGATGTGACGCAAAACAGCGTAACATTGAGCGTAGCGGCAGAGTACACCCTGTTATGACTGCAAAAGGCCGACTCCGCACTCCGGGCCGATTTCGGAGAGTGCCCGCTATTGAGGGATGAGCCGCCGTTCCCGCCCGGCGTCGGCCCATCGCTCGGACCGCAGCCTTCTTTTTTCCAGAACTAATTCTGGTTGGGCCGCCTGGGGCCATGAGCGGAAAGAGTTGAACTAAATGGTGAATTCTACACTGACTTCGCGACAGCCGTGCTTTCACTTGCGATGCGGCAAAATTGAGGAAGCGGCGTGACTGCAGCGGCAAGGCCAGGCCCTGGAGGAAAACCAGCATGTCCCGCACGCCACCGTCAATGAAGGTCATCTCTGTCAATTTGGGGCTCCCTCGCACCGTACAATGGAAGGGCAAGGCGGTTTCGACCGCGATCTTCAAAACGCCCGTTTCCGATCGGATTACCCTGCGGTTCCTCAATCTTGACGGCGATCGTCAGGCAGACCTTTCGGTGCATGGCGGCCAGAACAAGGCAGTCTACGCCTATCCGGCGGAACACTACGCGTTTTGGCATCACGAGTTTCCCGATCTGGCGTTGCCGTGGGGCATGTTCGGCGAGAATTCTGACGACCGAAGTCCTGCGGGAGGACACCGTGCAGGTTGGCGACCGGTTTCGCATCGGCTCCGCTGAGGCCGCCGTCACGGCGCCGCGAATGCCATGCTTTAAGCTTGGCCTGAGATTTGGCCGCGACGATATCGTCAAGCGATTTCTCGCCAGCGGCCACACTGGCTTCTATTTCAGAGTGATCACCGAGGGCGAGGTCCAGGCCGGAGACCCGATCGTGCTGGTCGAACGGGCCGCGGACTCCGTGACAGTTTCGGAAATCACGCGGCTTTATGCCCTCGACAAGGGCGATCTGCGCGGGCTCAGGCGCATAACAGCTGTTGCCGCGTTGCCGGGGGACTGGCGAGATTACTTCAAGGAGCAGATCAGCCAGTTCGCCGCGCGTGCCCCCCAACGCCCCGCCCGGACTCCGTTATGGGCGGGCTTCCGCACTTTTATCCTGCGAAAAAAAGTGCGCGAGAGCGGCAACGTATCTTCGTTCTATTTCGGGCCCGAGGATGGACAGCCGTTACCGGCTTATCTCCCAGGCCAGTTCTTGACCGTCCGGCTATACATTCCGGCGACCGCGCTGCCCGCCGTGCGCTCCTATTCGTTGTCGGACGCCCCCAGAACCGATCACTACCGGCTCACAATCAAACGGATCGCGACCAGTGCGAAGGAGCCGCACTCCGCACCCGGACTTGTGTCGGCCTATTTCCATGACCAGCTCTCGGAAGGCGACCGGATCGAGGCGAAGGCTCCGGCCGGCACGTTCACGCTTGACGTGAAACAGCACGCCCAGCCTGTAGCCCTGATCGGCGGGGGTGTCGGCATCACCCCGCTGCTTAGCATGCTGAACAGCATCGCGGCGGCGGGATCGCCGCGAGAAACGTGGCTCCTCTACGGTGCTCGCGATCATAGCGAACACATCATGCGGGCGCACCTGGAGACCATTGCCCGGGTCCACCCGAACGTCCATTTGCATGTCTTCTATTCGCGGCCGGCAGGAGAGATAGATGGCCAGGGCATCCACATTGGCCGGATCGATCTCGAGGCAATTCAGCGCTTAATACCAACGTATGCCAGTGATTTCTATGTTTGCGGGCCGCCGGCCATGATGGATTCCATCACCCGCGGCCTTGAAGCTTGGGGCGTGCCGGCCGATCACGTGCATATGGAGGCGTTCGGCCCGTCAACGATCAAGCAAACCGGCCACAAGCCGGCTGCTCAACCCGGCTGCGGCGTTAATGTGACCTTCGCCCGTTCGGGCGTGACCGCCCTCTGGAGCCGCTGCGGGTCGCCGCTGATCGAGCTGGCCGAGGAGCATTCGGTGGTCATCAACTTCGGTTGCAGGGCGGGAAGCTGCGGCACGTGCGCCACGCGACTCCTCTCCGGCGCGGTGCGCTACCTGCACCAACCCGGCGCGCCCCTGTGCGCCGGCGAGGTCCTCCCGTGCATCGCCGTGCCCGCCGAGCCGCTTGTGCTTGATGTGTAATGCCACGCTGCCGGCACGGCATTAAGGGCCGCGGGCACTTGGCCCCGCACTTAGCGCGCAGTGCCGGAAAGTCTCGCCTTCAGGCGTGGCGCTGCGAAATCAAGAAAGGCGCGCAGCTTAAGGGGCAAAAACCCTTGGCCAGCATAGACAAGGCTGACGGGCGCGGGCGGCGGCTCAAAAGGCTCCAGCGCCAATGCGAGAGTTCCAGCCCGAAGGGGCCCGGCGATTTGGTACGAGAGCACACGCGTGACGCCAAGCCCGGCGATCGCGGCATCGATGGCGGCCTCAGCGGTGTTGACAATGAGCCGCGAATGGATCGCGACCCGTGCGTCCGATTTGCCCGTCCCGAAGGTCCATGCTTCTGGAGACACGAGCCCTTCGAAGGTGATGCAATCATGGCCGACGAGCTCATCGGGGCTTTTTGGCATGCCTCCCGCCGCAAAATAGGCCGGACTTCCGCAAACAACGCGGCGGATCAAGCCAACCCGGGTGGCAATGAGGCTGCTGTCGGGCAGCTCGCCGATCCGGACTGCGAGGTCGATATGATCTTCCATAAGATTAATCACCCGGTCGGCCTGCACCATCCGGATGCCGATATCCCGATAGAGCTTGAGGAAATCGATGGTGATGGGCAGGACGTGGAGCCGGCCGAACACGATCGGCGTGGTGATGATCAAATCGCCTCTCGGCGCGCTAAATTCGCCGGTAGCCGCGCGCTCGGCCTCTTCCAAATCTTCCAGAATGTTTTTGCAAGCCGCGACGTAAGACCGGCCCGCGTCGGTCAGGGAGAGCGGCGGCTCGACCGGTGCAGCAGCTGGGTCTTAAGGTGCTGTTCAAGCTCAGAAACCCTGCGGCTGACGGTCGTGAGCGGCGTATTCAGGCGGCGGGCGGCCGCAGAAAGGCTTCCGGCTTCGACAACCGCCAGCAAGGTCGACATCGATTCGAAGCGATCCATCAGCCTTTCCTATATTCGGAAGGATGCCTTCCAGTAATGGTACATGGCGGTGTCATTTGGAAGGGACTATTTTGCGGGTATGGGTAAAACTCAGCCAATGCTCTGAAAGGAAAGCGCCATGTCCCGCATCCCCACTCCCGCATCGATTAGCGACGCGCCCTCCGCTTCTCAGCCGCTTCTCGAAGCCGTTAAGAAGCAGCTCGGGACTGCTCCCAACATGTTCCGGCTCATCTCCAACAGCCCTGCCGCGCTCGAAGGCTATCTTGCCCTATCGGGCGCGCTGAACAAGGGCATGCTTCCTGCTCAAACGCGCGAGCGCATCGCGCTTGCCGTCGCCGAGATTAACGGTTGCAACTACTGCTTGTCGGCCCACACCTACCTTGGCAAGAACCTCGCCAAGCTCGATGACGCCGAAATCGCTGCGAACCGCGGCGGCGCTTCGAATGACCTCAAGGCCGATGCCGCGGTGCGTTTTGCCGCCAAGCTGGTGCGCGAGCGCGGTCATGTCAGTGAAGACGACCTTCGGGCCGTCAAGTCCGCCGGTTATGACGATGCGCAGGTGATCGAGATTGTCTTCCATGTCGCGCTCAACACTTGGACGAACTATCTCAACGAGGCGGCCAAGACCGACATCGACTTTCCCGTCATTACCGCCCGCAAAGCGGCCTAACGGGCTTAGCCGGTGGGGTACGCCGCTCCGCCGGCTGCCTTCAATCCGCAGCAACATCATTCAAGGAACACGCCAATGAGCCGCCCGCCGCTTCCCCCGTTCGCCACCGAGACCGCAGCGCAGAAGGCGCGTCTCGCCGAAGACGCATGGAACACACGCGACCCCGCCCGCGTCGCGCTCGCCTATACGCCAGATAGCCGCTGGCGGAACCGCTCCGAGTTTATACAGGGGCGCGAGGCTATTGTGGCTTTCTTGACCCGCAAATGGAACCGCGAGCTCGACTACCGCCTCATTAAGGAGGTCTGGGCCTTCAACGAGAACCGGATCGCCGTCCGCTTCGCCTATGAATGGCATGACGATAGCGGAAACTGGTTCCGCAGCTATGGCAACGAGAACTGGGAATTCGACGAACACGGCCTGATGCGCCTGCGCATCGCCAGCATCAACGATCTGCCGATCAAGGAGAGCGAGCGAAAATATCACTGGCCGCTCGGCCGCCGCCCGGACGATCACCCGTCTTTAAGCGATCTTGGCCTTTGAGGAGGCTCTCATGGAAGCTAGCCCTGTTTATGCCAGTGACGTCGCCTTCACGCCCGCGGTTAAGGCAGTGCAGGCTCGAAAGGGTTCGCGGAAGGGCTATGCGCGCATGGAGGAGGGCGGACCCTGGCGGACCACGATCACGCCGATCTCGCTGGCTTCATCGAAGCGCAGACAGGTTTTTCTTGCACCGCGAACGCAAAGGCCAGCCCTATATCCAGCATCGCGGCGGGCCGGAGGGATTTTTGCGGGTGCTGGACGAGAAGACCATCGCTTTTGCCGATTTTGCGGGCAACCGGCAATACATCACGCAAGGCAATCTGGCCGAAAACCCCAAGGCCTATCTGTTCCTGATCGATTATGCTCATCGGCGGCGCGTCAAGATTTGGGGCGAGGCCCGCATCGTCGAAGCCGATGCCGAACTGACAGCGAGGCTGATGCCCAAGGACTACAAAGCGCGGCCGGAGCAAGTCATTGTCTTTCGCATTTCCGCCTGGGACACGAATTGCCCGCAACACATTCCTCAGCGCTTCGAGGCCGCCGATGTCGCCGCGGCCCTCGCCGGGCGCGACAAGCGCATCGAAGAGCTGGAAGCGGAGTTGGCGCGTTTGCGGGGAGCAACGGCCGGAGGCCATGTCATAAACTATAGGCGCACGCTTCCGGGAAAGGAACGCCAATGAGAATTGAAATCGATCGCGAGAAGCTCGGGCAGATCGTTCTGGTGCTTCAGGGCGGCGGCGCGCTTGGCGCCTATCAGGCTGGCGTGTATCAAGCGCTGCATGAGGCGGACATCGAGCCCGACTGGGTCATCGGGACTTCGATCGGCGCGATCAACGCCGGACTCATCGCTGGCAACGTTCCGGGCCAGCGCCTCGTGAAGCTTCAAGAATTCTGGTCGCGCGTCACGCAAAGCTCCCTTGTTGCGGCTACAAACGCCAACCCGTTCATCGCCGCCTTTGCTCCCAATGCAGCCACTATCGCTGGCGGTGTTCCCGGCTTCTTCGAACCCAATCCCGCCGCTTGGATCGGTACCAAGGCAAGGCTTGGAGCCGAGCAGGCCGCCTATTACTCGACCGAGCCCTTACAGCCCACGCTTCGCGACCTGACCTCTCCCTCGCTGTTGAATGCCGGAAGTCCCCGTTTGACCGTTGGCGCGGCAAATGTGCAAACGGGCGAAATGCATTATTTCGACAGCCGCGAGACCACCTTGTCGGTTCGGCATATCATAGCCTCGGGCGCCCTGCCGCCGGCCTTCCCGGCGATCAGGATCGATGGCGAACTGTACTGGGACGGAGGCGTTCTCTCCAATACTCCCGTCGAAGCCGTGTTCGACGATAACCCGCGCCGGAACGCCTTGATCTTCGCGGTGCATATGTGGGGACCGAACGGTCCTGAGCCGGATAGCCTCTGGCGTGTCATGGGCCGCCAGAAGGATCTGCAATATGCGAGCCGGGCGGTGAGCCACGTCCGGCGTCAGAAGCAGATCCATAAGCTCCGTCACATTATCGCGGAACTCGCCCAGATGCTGCCTGCCGAAGCCCGCGCCGATCCCGGCGTCGCCGCGCTGGCGGCCTACGGGTGTACGACCAGGATGCATGTCGTCCGCCTGCTGGCACCGCCTCTTGCAGGCGAAGATCATTCGAAAGATATCGACTTTAGCGCCCAGGGCATCCGCGCCCGCTGGGAAGCGGGATACGCGGACACGAAGCGCGCGCTTACCGAAATGCCGTGGAGCCAGGAATTCGGCAGCACCGAAGGCTTCATCCTCCACGAGGCTCGCGCCGGGCGTGTCAGGGAGGGCGATGACATTTGCGGCACTCTCAGCGCCAAAACTCTTGATCGGGACGGGGGCTGGCCAAAATGACCGAATTTGTATCTTCAACGGCCTGCAACATGGAAGTGGCTTAATGGCCATAGCAGAGAACCTGTCCTTCGCCCGAGCGTTGTCATCGTGGGGGCGGGCTTCGGCGGCCTCGCGGCGGCAAAGCGGCTCGCAAACCAACCCGTCGACGTAACCGTGATCGACAAACGCAACTACCATCTCTTTCAGCCGCTACTCTATCAAGTAGCAACCGCCGATCTTTCACCTGCCGACGTTGCTTGGCCCATTCGCGGCATTTTTGCGCATGTCCCAAACGTGCGGGTCGTTCTCGGCAAAGTCGAGGGCATTGATTTCAAGTCGCGCGAGGTGATCTCGGACAGCATTGGCCTTCCCAATGATTATCTGATCCTGGCCACAGGGTCCTATCACTCCTATTTCGGCCATGATGAGTGGGCGATGCATGCCCCGGGCCTCAAGCGCATTATCGACGCGACCGAAATCAGAAAACGGATTCTGCTCGCCTTTGAGCTTGCCGAAGTCGGGATGAGCGAAGAAGAGCGGCGGCGTCAGCTCACCTTCGTCATCATCGGTGGCGGACCAACAGGCGTCGAAATGGCGGGCGCCATCGCCGAGCTCGCCCGCTATACGCTTGCGAGCGATTTCAGAAACATTAACCCCCGCTCGGCGAGAATTATTCTTGTGGAAGCGGGCGACCGCCTGCTTCGGGCCTTTCCAGAAAGCTTGTCGGACTATGCGAAACGGAGGCTCGAAAAGCTTGGCGTCGAGGTGCTTCTCAATCACAGGGTGGAGGTTAGGGGCAAGGAGGGTGCGTTTATCGGAGAACGCCGATCCCAAGTGCGTCCATGATCTGGGCGGCGGGCGTCACCGTCCCGCATCTCAAGGACTGGCTGGCCGCCGAAATGGACCGGACGGGCCGTGTCGTAGTGGCGCCCGACCTGTCGCTGCCCCAGCACCCGAATATCTTCGTGATTGGGGACGCCGCGTCGGTGCCCTGGCGCGGCGGCCTGATGGTTCCCGGCATCGCACCGGCGGCCAAGCAAGGCGGCCGCTATGCTGCCGATGCTATTCTCGCGTCGGTGAAGGGAAAGAAAAAGCCGGCACCTTTCCGCTACCGCCACAGGGGCAATCTCGCCACCATTGGCCGCCACGCAGCCATCGCCGATTTTGGCCGCATCAGATCGACAGGGGCTGTTGCCTGGTGGCTTTGGGGCATCGCGCACATCTACTTTCTCATCGGCGTGCGCGCTCCGATGCCGTGGGCGGACAGTGGTTCTGGGCCTATCTCACCTTCGGGCGGGGTGCGCGTCTGATAACGGGCCTCGCTCCGCTTTTTGAGGACCGGAAAATGCCGCCCGGAATGCAGAAAGCGAGCCAGGAGCCAAGGCCACGCCTTCTCCCCTTTAGCCGGACGCTGAGAAGCCCAGCGATAAAGGGCGCGATTAGGCCGCCGCCCTTCGCGGCCGGGGTCTGGCGCCACAAAAGCGAATCGAGGCCGAGGCTGCGGCCGGCGGCGTAGAGGTTGAACATCCAGCAGATCACGATGATGAAAAGAACTCCCACCGCCACTCGCCCGGATGCGTGTGAAGGCCAAGATAGAGCTGGGCGGCGAAAACCATGCCCAGCAGCGCGAAAGGGCGCACGCCGAACCCGGGTAACAACAGCGGCTGCGTCCCGAAAAAATGCGCTGGGTGATCAAACAAAGCACACATGTGTCTTGGGGTGCCACATGGGCCGGTTTGGGTAATCGTGACGTTTCCCAAGCGGATTTAGCAAGTCCGCTCCACCTTCATTGGCCGAACGAACTTTTGCGAGTGCGAAAACTGGCGCTCGGGGCCGTATCAAGCCCTTCTGGAAGATGGCTCGTCATTCGCAAAATCGCACCACAGTTCGGTCATCGCGTCGCCAACGCCCCAGCCGATTTTCTGAGCTGCGTCACGAACGCGGCCGAGACGCTCCAAAAAATGGGTCCGCCCGCTTTCGGGAAGAGACAGCGTCCGCCTCAGCGCCTGCTCGAACATGAGCAAGAGCGCGGTGTAATAGCCTTCATCCTCCAGGCTGCAGTCGCGGAGGAAGGCGATCGCCTCTTCGCAGTAAAAGACCGATAACTCCGCCATGCCCTCTGGATAGCCAATCGCTTTTTTGTAATCCGCAATCGCCCTTTTTGCTTTAGCCACGGACCAAGGCTGGTTCTTGAAAATATCCGGGCACACCCAGCGCGATATGACCGCCTTATAGGGCTTGAGCGGATCGCCGCCCAAATTGAGGCGCGCATGAAGAAAGGCCTGGGTGTCCTTGCTGGCCGCCTAGAGGTCTTGAATGAGGCCAAGAAGCGCGGTGCGGTCAAAGCCGGAAAGCCCGGATTTGACGCTGCTCCAGCTAACAGCTGTTTTCTTTTCTCTGACCATCTGCCAATGCCGGGTGCGCGCTATCCGGGCGGCGTTCGCGTCCATCATCCTGAAGTCTCCCCCAAAGTAAATGGAGAGAGACTGTGGATACCGTTCAAAACATAAATGCCCCCGCCGCCCGCAGGCCATGGAACAAGGGCAAGCTTGTTGGCCCAAAACAGCCACTGCAGCCCAAACACGTCTGGGCCATCCGCACCAGACTCCAGTTGCAGCGCAAGGTGCGTGACCTTGCACTGTTCAATCTCGCCATCGACAGCAAGCTTCGCGGCTGCGATGTGGTGAGCCTGAAAGTCGAGGACATGGCACCCCATGGCTACGCGATGGAGCGGGCAACGGTTCGCCAGAAGAAAACCGGGCGTCCCGTCCGCTTCGAGATCACCGAACAGTCCCGCCAGTCCGTCGACGAATATCTCCGCCTCACCAAAAGGCAGCCCGGCAGCTTTCTGTTCGCCGGCCGCCGGGGCAAGAGAAGAACCTCACCACGCGGCAATATGCGCGGCTCGTCTCGAATTGGACGGCGATGATCGGCTTGGACGCGAGCCTGTTCGGGACGCACTCCCTGCGCCGCACAAAGGCGACGCTGATCTACCGCAAGACGGGAAATCTTAGAGCGGTACAGCTTTTACTTGGCCATTCGAAGGTGGAAAGCACCGTGCGTTATCTCGGCATCGAGGTCGACGATGCGCTCGCGATCGCCGAGCAGGTAGACATCTAAAAATAGGATGGAGCGGCGCGCTCCATCTGCAGAGCCTCCCTATCTCCGGATCAGGCCAAAAGGAGAAGTTCTCCCGAAACATGGACACGTCCGCTTTCGAGGCCTCGCCTGCCTTGGCCGGTCTGTGCCGAATTCCGCCTCGGGTCAGGTGCGCCGGTCGATCGGTGCAGGAATTCATCATAACGCCGGAAACCCGCGATAGGTTTTATGCCGAGCATGCGCGAGACCATTAGACGCTTGCCAATAATCATCCAAGCGTTCGACACGATGGGTGAGGCCGCGAACGATTTTGCGTTGTTTGGATCACCTTTGGGTGCGGGGTGCTTTGGTACCCGCTTGGGTCTCGACCTCTTCCCCGGCCGCGATTAGCGCTAATTGCCCCGATACAGCCAAGTATTTGTTGAGTGACCTTTTTAATGCTACCTGAGGTTGTGCAGTCCACTTCACCATCATACTAATCAGCACGCCGTTGATTAATTCATAATGTTGTACGGAAGCTATAGCGCATGCCTTTCTTCGCAAGTTAAATTAAAGTTATCTAGGTCGCCTCATATATGGATCGGCGCTGCTTAATATCCAGCGAACGAAAATGGAGTATTTTGATGCTACACACTATCCGCCTAATTTTTTTTTCCGCAGTATGCAGCTAAGGCGGCCCCGGTCGTTCGGACAGAATTTCCGCTTCGATAAGTGGAACGTCTGCCGGGGTTAAGCCGCCAAGCGGACTGGCGGCAAGCTGTGTGCTCCGTAGTAAGCTTGATCGGGCGTCATGCCGTCAAGGCTGGAGTGCGGGCGGCGGCGATTGTAAAGATCGAGATACCGTCTGATCCAGGCACGTGTCCGGAACGCTCCCGTAGGCGTGCAGATAGACCTCCTCGTACTTCACCGTCCGCCAGAGCCGCTCGACGAACACGTTGTCCCGCCAAGCGCCCTTTCCATCCATGCTGATCGCGATCTCATTCTTGCTGAGCACGCCGGTGAAGGCTGCACCCGTGAACTGGCTGCCCTGATCCGTGTTGAAGATTTCCGGCTTCCCGTGCCTGGCGAGTGCCTCCTCCAGCGCCGCGATGAGAACGAGGCTTCCATCGTGATGGAGACCCGCCACGACAGCACACGCCGCGAGAACCAGTCGAGGACTGCGGCGAGATAGACGAAGCCCTTCGCCATGGGGATATACGTGATGTCCATCGCCCAGACCTGGTTCGGCCGCGCGATCTCCATGCCGCTCAGCAGATAGGGGTAGACCCTGTGCCCCGGCTCCGGCTTCGTCGTGCGCGGACGCCGGTACAGCGCCTCGATCCCCATGCGCCGCATCAGCGTCTTGATATGACGCTGGTCCTTGCTCCCATTGGCAGCCAAAAGACGGCGCAACATCCGCGCTCCCGCGAAGGGGAACTCCAGATGCAGCTGGCTGATCTGGCGCATGAGTTCGAGATCGGCCGCCGGAACCGGGCGCGGCAGGTAATACACCGTGCTGCGCGCAAGGCCTGCAGCTTCGGCCTGTTTCGTGACGCTTAACGCATGACTGC
>CAWCTL010000017.1:0-238800 GCA_963798575.1 uncultured Alphaproteobacteria bacterium
GCGAAGTCAATGATCACAGCCGTTGGTTCAGGCGCCGCTGTGACGAGCTTTGCCGACAGTTCGAAGAACTTCTCGATAGAGGCCGGCGCGGCCCCGGCGCTGTCGAACGCGATGCCCTGGCCCGCGAAATAGGCCTGGCCGGCCTTCAGATCCCGGCCGGAAATGGGCGGCATGCGGAAGCCGCGGGCCGGATCATAAGCGATGACGCGTTCGATGCCGGCTTCAACCAATTCGGCGCCAAGATAGGCGACGAGGGGCAGGATCGTTAGCTCCCCTTGCGCCCCAAGGCGCGGATAGCGGTCACGAACATTGCCGGAGAGCAGGAACTGGCTCTTAAGCGGCAGAAAGCGAAGGAAATCCTTGGTCCAGCGCGGCTTGTCAGGGACGATAAACATGGGTTTGCGCGATCCTTGGATTAGTTCCAATTTGCTGGAGAGGCAGCGGAAGGTCGCCGCGGCTGCAGCGCAACCATAGCAGGCGGACAATTAGCCGTCACCATGTCACGCGGATGCGGTGAGCATAGAAAGATCCATTATCGCGCGGCTCCCGTCCTGAGATGCACAAGAGGACACCTATCGTGCTTGCGGTGCTGTTTTCCATCCTGATCGGCATCATCATCGGAACCTGGCTGGCGCCGGAAGTGAAGGAATGGGTCTGGCGCTGCCCGGGCTTTGCCGCTTCCGGGGTGGCGCCGAAAGCGCCTCTCCCGGCGAAGCATTTGTGAGGAGCGGCAGCGGTCTTCGGGCTTAAGTGTGTTAGTCAAGGCAAGGAGAAAGAGCATGAATGAGGCAAGGCTGGTTGGCAATCTCGGCGCGGATCCGGAAATCAAGGCCACGTCCAATGGAAAGACGATGGCAAGCTTTTCGGTGGCGACGACCGAGAAATGGAAAGACAAGCAGACGGGCGAGGAGAAGCAGGATGTGCAATGGCACAAGATCGCGGTGTTCGAGCCCAATCTGGTCGAGTTCGCCAAGGGCTTGAAGAAAGGCAGTTTCGTGCGCCTCGAAGGGCGCATCGTGAACCAGAAATATACCGGCGCCGACGGTCAGGAGCGTTTTTCCTCGCAAATCCAGCTTTCGGGGCCTAGGGCGCTGCTGATCGCTGCGGGCAGGCAGAACGAAAACGGCCATAGCCGGTAAAAATGAGCCGGGCAAAGCCCGGCGCCTTCCGGGAAAAAGCGGAAGAGGCGTTAAGCTTCCCTTCTTGCTTTCAGTGCCGCGCGGCGATGAAAGCGCAAGCAGCACGCGAGTCCAAGGATTTTTCATGCCGCAAAAGGATGTGGCGCGAGGCCCGCGTCCGTGAGGTGCTCTTAGGAATAGGGGACAAAAATCGCGAGGCGAGCTCAGCGGCCTCGGCCTGGCCAATGGCCTAGCAAGCGCAGAGGCCGGCATAGAGTTCACGTCATCGGCGGCGTCCCGCGTCTGATCGCGCCGTACAACATGAAGGCCGCGATTATCATTAACAGCGGTTTTCTAAATGAAATCAAAGAGTCCGCTCATCACCCAGCAGCTGAAGGAATTGCTGCAGCCGCGAGAACGGGCAAAGAGGGTCAGAACCGGTCCTTACGGAAATGCGAAACCAGCTCCCTGCCGAGGCACAGATATGGCGCCGAGCCCTCGCTCAGACGTGGCGACTCGAAGCTCGTATCATCATTCTACGCGCTCGCTGGCTCACGCTTAAACGCTTCCGCTGGGAAGGAAATGCGGTCCCCGACCGCGCGGGCCGCGTCTTATTGAATGCGAACGCGATTACTGAGCGAGTGCCGCGATTCCAAGTTTCTTCAAGTCCTGCTCGCGGATACCGTTGGTGATGGAATAAAATCCACCGCCCTCGGTTTGCGTCTGGCCCTCTTTCGATAGGATATACTTGATGAATTCGCTGCGCAGCGGATCGAGCGTCTCGCCGGGTTTCTTGTTCAGATAAACGTACAAATATCGGGCTATGGGATACTTGCCAGACAGCGTCGCTTCCGCGGACGTATCGTGGCAATCTCCGCCCAAAGAGCTGGTTATGGCCAGATAGCGGAGATCGCCTTTCGGCCTTGGAACTCACCGTTCGGGCCAGGAGCAGAACATGCGCACAATTTAAAAAGGCAACAGCCTTCTTCCGAGGTCGCCAAAGCTGCCTAAGCTTCAAAGGACACCTTCTTAGGCTTGCATGGCCGCGTTCGGATTCTTTTGCGGACGGCTTTGAAACGGGCCATGCCCACTGCCTCGCTCCGCTTTAATTCAATCCCCAGCAGATTTGCGTATATCGATCCCGTCCGCCGCGCCCTTGTGCACAAGAGCCAAAAGTCCGCGAACACCGAACGCAAGCGACACGCGGCGGATGGATATGTCCTTCGCGCGAAACCCTCCACGTAGAATGAGGGTATGCAGTTCCGCCTCGCCGTAGAGAGCGTGCGTATCGGGGCCGGAAAATTTCCAATGAGACATCGTCGCCCTGTCGGTGGCGTAGACTGCCATAAGTCCGCCTGGGCGGAGTATGCGCCAAGCCTCGCGAATCTCATCCGCATTCTCATTGAAAAAATAGACGACGTTCACCGCGAGGATTTTATCCATCGTCCCTGACGGCCAAGGGAGCGAATCGAAGCGTCCGAGCCGAAGCTCGACGCGACCTGCCTCGATTGCCCGCCTGTTCCGGCGCGAGGCTTGCGCAAGCATTTCCGCCGAGCGGTCGATCCCGAGTACGCGTCCTTGCGTCGCCGCCGCTGCTATCGCCCTTATGGCGCTTCCGGGCCCGAAGCCCAGCTCCAGCACCTTATTGGCAGGCTCGATCTGGAGGGTATCGATGGCAAGGCGGTTCGGCTCTTTGTTGATCACCGTCATGACCCGCCCCGTAAGCCGCCCGGCGCGGCCGGACGGGCATTTCAGCTGATGGCCGATCCCGCTCCAAAAACCTTCAAAAGCGCTCATGAGAAATTTCGGCCTAGTCTGCGGCTCACAGGATATATTTGACGTCGATTGCGATGGCGGTGTTGCCTTTGATGGCGAACTGTCCTTGCTCGAAATGCGGCTTGCCGAACACGCGCGGGTTGGTGGATACGCCCACACCCTCGGCTGGAATGCCAAGAAAATTGGTGTCGAGCTGGCCGTTGCCGTTTTCATCGTGGATGATGGCAACGGAATAGACACCGTCCTTCAGCCCGTTGAAGGTCATCACCACTTTGCCGCCGGAGACCGGTGCCATGGCCGAACGCACCGGCCGGCCTTTCGCGCAATCGGGAAACTCGGACTTGTCCGAGCTATCGGCCGAAAACACGCAGATGATAACCTGGCCCTGATTGCTCCGCAGATTGCCGACGGTGACGTTGAGATCCGCGGCTTGGCAGACCCAGGAGAAAAGGCCCAAAAAGCTAAACGCGAGAACGAGGCGAGAAATCATGTGAAGCGTCCAGTGAATGGGATGACAAAAGCGGCTTGGGGCGCCAGAAGTTAAGCCAGGCCCTTGAACAGAGTTCAAAGGCCTGGCCGCGGGAGACTAGAGTTAGGACTTCATTTTGCTTTGGACTTTAGCCAAAAGGCCTTCCATCACCTTCGGGAAGTAGGAGTCCCAGACCGGCCGCTCGGGGTGCTTGGGCAACGCGAGGGCAACTTTTAACACTTCCTCGGCCTTTTGATATTCGCCCTGCTCGTAAAGGAAGTCGGCATAGAAATAGTGCGCGTCGCGCCCGTTCGGGGCATTCCGCACGGCCTCTTCAAGCAAATGGCGCGCCTTATCGGTGTCGCCCCAGCCGAGAGGGAAGCCGGGTACACGATAGTACAGAACGCCAAGGCTCGTCGGCGCACCCGCGTCCAAGGCCCTCGGGTCCATCTTGTAGGCTTCGAGCAGGAGATCGCGGGCGCGGCTCGCGTGACTGAGCGCCGACAGGCCCCACGTCAAAGAGGCCCGCTCGCTGGTCACGATTCCGTCCCAGATGAGCGCTTCAACGCGTCCGGGATACTTAGTCACCAAAGCATCGGCCTTGGCTCCGAGCACCTCCATTTTATCTTTTCTGTCGCTATCGTCCTTGCTCAGATACTTAATTTTTGCCCATTCTTCCGCCACCACGAGAATATCCGCGTCCATGGCGCGGTTATCCGAAGCGCAGGTAATGGGGGCGGCGGAAACCAGCATTACAATGCTGGCGGCGACAAGGGTCGTAAACCTCATAGTGGGTTCCTCCTTCGGCTGATTTAAAAGGGTCTTTAGCGAGCCAGCACGCGGGCAAATTGCTTCGCAATGGCCTTGTCCACGACGCCCGGAAACAGGCGCTGCATGAGGATGTATATGCGCTCTGGGCCGGCGGGATAAATGGCGTTGGCTTCGCGAGCGACGGCATTCCAGATGAAGTTTGCAACCGCTTCTGGCTTGTCGAACTTCATTTCAAAAGGCTCGATCAGCGACGAGAGCCCCTTGGCTGCGGGCGTGCGCGTCGCGCGCGGGGCTGCGTAGGTGACGCCGATCCCAAGCGGCGCCAGTTCCCGCCGCAGCGCGATGGAAAAGCCGCGCAGCCCGGCCTTCGTCGCCGAGTAGGACGCAAACAGCGGGTAGGGGATGTCGCCGAATACGGAACCGATGTTCACGACGCGCGCGCCTTTCGATTTTTTGAGCAGCGGAAGCGCCTCGCGGACGAGTGCCATGGGCGCCAGCAAGTTCGTTTCGAGCACAGCTTGCAGATCCTCGTCGGTTGCCGCTCCGAGCGGGCCGACCGGTACGATCCCGGCGTTGTTCACAAGCAAGTCGAGACCGCCCCACTTCGCCTGGATGTCAGCCATCAATGCCTTGCGGTCCGCAGGCTTTGTGACGTCGGCGGCGATAACGATGTGCCCGCTTCCTGTCAGTTTCGATAAGGTTTCATTGAGCGCCGCAAGCCTGCGCCCGGCCAGCGCCACGCGCATGCCTCTGCGCGCGGCTTCCGCTGCCAGAGATTGGCCGATCCCCGAACCGGCACCTGTAATGAGTGCCTTTTTCCCGTCAAGCTGCATGGGCGATGCTCCCAAAACGTACCCCCAAATCTTCGAATATCGCACCGTAGAGGCGGTACATTACGCGCGCCGCCTCGATGATGGTGTCTTGCGTCTCGCGATCCTCGAACGTGTCGATAAGCCGCCGGAACAGAGCCGTATGCTCGATATCCAGCGCGCCGTGCGAGCGCAAATACGAAAATCCCGACGCTCCTCCGGCTCCAAGCGTCCGCTGCACAGCGCCGGCAACCTTTTCCGCAAGCATTACGGAAAGGCCTTCCAGCACATGAACCATGCCGAGAAGCGCATACGGGCTGACCCACTCAATGGAATAATAAGCGTAGCCCACCATGACTTGGCACGGGGTGCCCGGCTTGCCGCGCGCGACAGCATCGGCATCGCCGCCCATGGCGCGGATATCGTCGAGGATCCACAGATCGTGGCCCCGTTCCTCGTTCATGTATTCGACGAGGGCGGCTTGGTAGCGCTCGTCGCGTGTGTGCGCGGACGCGAGGGCCAAGAGCGGAAAGGTGTGTTTGACGTGGTGGTAGGCCTCGCAGAGGAACGCGACGTACAACTCGCGCGTGCCGCCCGTTGCCAGAGCGTGGTTGACAAGCGGGATCGCCAAAAAGCGCTCCCGTGCTTCCGCCGTTTCCAGGTAGAGCCGCTCGAAGGGGGTCATGGTAGCACCTCAAAGGTTGATGCTTCGTCATGCAGATACTTCTGCACTTGTGCACGCCGCGCCCGGCCGTTCGGCGTGAACAGCGCTTGTGCGGACGCGTCCTCGCGCGAAATCACAGCCGCCATTTGCGGACGCGCGTAATTAGGCGCCGCCTCGCAGGCCTGCGCTACGAGAGCTGCGATCTCTTTGTGTGTGGCCGCCCTAAACCAGCCATCGCCAAGGCGGGAGGGAACCAGCAGAACCCTCAGCCGGGCGGGATCTCCGGCTTGACACAGCACGCAAGCGCCGATTCTTGGATCGCCCATCAGCATGGTTTCAATCCATTCAGGGCTCAGGTTGCGGCCGTAAGGCGTGACAATCAAATTATCGCGGCGCCCGTGCACGGTCAGGAAGCCATCCGCGTCGAGGCTGCCCGCATCGCCAGTCCGCCAGCGGCGGGGCGCTGCTTCACCATGCAGATAGCCGTCCATGACGGTTGGGCCTTGGACAACGATCTCCCCGTCCTCGATTGCCACCTCTAGTCCAGGAAGCGGCTGGCCGGCAGTCCCTTCGCGGCTGGCCCCTGGCCGGTTAACCGCGACCACGGACGCGCATTCGGAAAGTCCGTAGCCCTCGTAAACCGGGATTCCGAGATGCCTCGCACTGCGCGCCAGCGCGGGAGGCACCGCAGCGCCACCCACGGCCACAAAGCGCAGCTCCGCCGGAGGACGCATACCAGCAGCGGCCAATTGTCCGGCATAAAGGGCCAAAAGTTGGGGAACCAAGACACTCGTGGTGGGCTTTGCCCGGTCGAACGCTTCGGCGATGTTGCACAAGGCTCCAGCACCAGCACTTTGCGCCACCGCGCGGTCGTAATGGACGGAGCCGCCCACGAGAACCGGGATCATTATGCCGCAAATCAGCTCAAGCAGTAACGGCAGAGGCAGGACGGACAGGTATTTGTCCTCGCTGTTAGCGCCTGTGACCTTTGCCAGCGCCTCTGCGGACCAAAGGGCCTGGCCGCTGGCAAGCCAGACCCCTTTCGGGTTTCCGGTACTGCCCGAGGTATAGATGATTAGTCCGCCGTCGCGGGCTTGCGGAGGAAGGCTGCGGGCCGGGAGCTTTGTCAGGTGGTACGGGGCCGGGCCGGTGGCGCCGCCCTCGTCTTGCGCGGCGGTCACGATCGTCCGGGTAACGCCCGCATCGCGAATCAAGTGATCGCGCTGACCTTCGCTGAAAAAGGCGGGGATCGGAACGATCGTTTTGCCGGCCACGCTGGCAGCCAGGAACGCGACCGCCCATTCCACGCTGTTGTTTCCGGAGATGCCAACCGTCTCAGGGGCCGGGCCCAGATCGTGCGCAGCGGCGCCAACCCACTCGACAAGCTGCGAGCGCGTGAGCGACCTTCGGCCGTCGCTAAGCGCAATCTGCGCTCCGGCTTCAGCAGCGTGACAAGCCAAGGCCTCGGCGAGATTAGCCATGCGCGTGGACCTCGCGATACCCGGCTGGCGCCCGCTTCTTAGCAAGGAATGGGGTGAGGTGCTCCCGTCCGAATGCGAGAACCCGGGGGGCAGTTTCGTAGTACGAGCCCCATGATTCGGGGCTGGGAACCCGGCTTGCGCTGGCGGTTCCCAATGTAATTAGGGGAAGGCGCATGCGCCGGAGCAGCTTTTCCAGACGGCTCGTTGCGGTAAAGAACGCCCAGTCGAAGCCCAGCTCATCACCGTAGAGCACAAGCTCGCGCAGAAATTGTACCGAAATCGCAGGCGTGCGGCTTGCCAGGCAGGAAACCTCGACGATCTTCCGGCGCTCGACGCGTTTTCGGGCGGCCGCGCCGATGATCCTTTCGACAGGCGCATCGAGATAGCATTCGGAAAAAAAGGGCTCAGATGAATCCCTAAAGCCGGCTGTGGCATGTATTCTATCGTCGCCGTCCACCAACGCGATGACAGTCTTAGGGATGTTTGTAATGTAAGCGTCATAAGTCAAAGCATAAATCGCGCGAATAAGGCGTGAAGCGGCAGGCCTTAGCGGTTGATCGGGGGATATCGGTATTAATCTCATGCCGTCACAGCTTCTTTCGCAGTTGCACGGTTTCGCGGAACCGCTGCCTATGTGATCGCCTCATATAAAATGCAGTGAACATCTAAAGCTTGGCAGAATTATGACTACGCAATTGCGCAAATAAGCTTGACTTTGTCCAAGACAAAGATGTAAGGCCGCACTTATACTCAGTAAGTACGCGTGTTATACAGTTACAGTTGAGATTATATGACGCTTGAATGGCGGTGAGCCTGCCGCGACGCAACATAGCGGCGCGAAGCTTACAGAACGCTTACGGGCAACCCGTTCATTAAAAAAATCTAGGTGGATGTTACAAGCTTTGGTTGTATAGCTGCCGCAAAACGGACGCCCTACTTACCGGCGCTTTTCGGATGGCGCGGGCGACGGAAGGGCCCGGCCTGGCTGCTGCCTTTGTGGGACGGCGATAGGCCGCGGCGGCGTGCGTTTCGCCCCGAATGGCTGAAACGTGAGCTTAAACAAGGCGCCGCCGCCCCGGCGATCCGCAATCTCGATGCTTCCTTTGTGGGCGGCAACGGTGCGCGAGATGATCGCCATGCCAAGGCCCGCGCCTCCGCCCCTGTCCCGGCGTCCCTGCCAGAAGCGTTGGAAGATGGCTTCGCGCTCGGCTTTGGGAATGCCCGGTCCGCAATCGGCGACCATGAGGATCGCCGGGCTCATCACACCAATGTACACGGCAGTGCCGCGTGGTGTGTGCTCGATGCCGTTCTCAACAAGATTGCGAAGCGCCCTAAACAGGTAATCCTGGGCTCCGTTGATGAGAGCGGGCCGCTCGGACTTGTAGACCTCGATGGTTTTTCCGCGGGAAATGGCGTAGGGAGCGAGGTAGGAGGCGACATCGGTGGCAAGCGTGTTGAGATCGACTTGGTCGGACGGCACGATTCGAAGCGCGTCGATGCGGGCGTTATCGAGCAATTGGCTGACAAGCCGCTTTAGCGAGCCCAACTCCTCCTTTAGCGAGGTTTTTCCGTTGAAATTTGGGAGCAGTTCCATGTGCGTGGTCATAATCGCGACGGGGGTCCGCAATTCGTGGGCCGCGTCTGCGATAAAAGCTTGCTGCTCCTTGTAGCCGTACTCAAGCCGGTCGAGCGCGCGATTGATCGCCCTGACGAAGTTCAAGAGTTCCTCGGGCATGCCAGCTTCGGACAAGCGTCTTGAGACAGCCGACGGTCCAATGGCTGAAGCTTGCGCAGATGCCCGGGCCAACGGGCGCAAGCCTATTCTTATGACAAAGAGGTTGATAACGAGCAGTATGCCCACAAAAGGCAGCCATATCCACGCAATGTCTTGAACGAATTCTTCAAGAACAGTGTCGAATATGACTTCCTTATCCTCGAAAACAACTTGCACCCATGCCGCTGGCGATGAACCCTTGATCCTCAGCGAAATACCGTAGGAGGCCGGTTTTCCTTCAGGGCGGGGATAGGCGAAGAACTCACGGTTTATTTCCGGGTCGATGGGATGAAAGCCATGCGTTACTCCCACTGAAGCCGCAGCCAACGTTCCGTCTCGCCAAACAACCGCGAATTGCCCAAGCCCATCGCGATAATAGGACGCGTAGGAGCCCGGAAGTTTGACCAGATGTTGGGGCGAGGACTGGTAAAGCTCCGCAATCAGCTTGGCTTGCCCCTGAAGCGTACTCTCCCGGGCTTCCACATTCACGTTCTTGAACCGGATATAGAGGAACAGGCTCGCCGCGAGCACTGCGGCCAGTGAGCCAAGCAGAAGTCCAAAAATGAGACGGAACCAAAGAGACCGGAAATGTCGCCTCATGCGCTCCTTTGTGCCTCGGCTGCGAGCATGTATCCCACTCCTCTGATCGTATGGATGGCTGCATCCGCACCTGAGTCAAGCAGCCGTTTCCGCAGCCGGTGGATGAGCACTTCCACGGCGTTCGAGGCTATTTCCTCGCCGAAGGAATAAAGCAGATCTTCCATGGTCTTCTTGGCCACAACGCTGCCGGTGCGTCGCATAAGCAGCTCTAGCGCGTGATATTCACGGCGCGGGACCTCGACGATTTTCCCGCTGACGCGGACCTCCCGCTCGGCGGTATCGAGCTTTACATTGCCCTCGAAAATTGTGACGCTTTTTCTGAGACCTGGCCGGCGAAGCAATGCCCGGAGGCGCGCGACAAGCTCGTCTATCTCGAACGGCTTGCAAAGGTAATCGTCGGCGCCGCCATTGAGGCCGCTGACGCGCATATCGGTGCTATCGCGCGCCGTAAGAATGAGAACCGGCCGCATATCCTGGTTCTGGCGCATTTGCTTAAGCAGTTCCATGCCGTCGGCATCGGGAAGCCCAAGATCGAGGATTAGCGCCTCGTAGTCCACGCCGAAGAGCGCGGCTTCTGCGTCGCCTGCCGTTTGCACAAGATCGGCGGCGAAACCACGCTCGTTGAGCGCATCGCGAATGTAGCTGCCAAGACGGTCATTATCCTCGGCGATAAGAAGTCTCATGCATCGCTCTTCTCTTGCGTCCGGGTACCGGTTGTAACAGAACGTCGCAGGCTTCTACAGACGGCGCTATCGGCAGCAAAAATGGCGAAACTAGGAAGACCGGCCGCTTTTCACCGCTTAACCGGAAGCGATTTGTGAAGTCTAAGCTCTTGGCGCGGGTGCGCGCGGCGAGGCAAGAAGCCGGAGCGCACCATCAAGCAGACCGAGCGACAAGTTGGACGGCGGCCGGGTGCCAACGTGAAAGGCCAAGAGGCCGCCGAAGAGCGATGGGACCGCAGCCAGCGACCGGAAAGCGGCGCGGCGCAAGCGGTCGTTCCCGTCGAGAAGCAGTAAGAGACGCGCCATGCGCTGCGGCATCCGTTGCATCCGCCGGTGGGCTGTTGCGTACGCCGTTAGATCGCCCGCTGCGAGAGCCCCAGCAAGAGCGCTTGCCTGCCGGAATGCCAGATGCAGCCCTTCTCCGGTTGCTGCATCGACCGTTCCCGATGCATCGCCAAGCAGCGCCACCCGGCCTTGCGTCACCGCGGGCAATCTCGAACACATGGTGATCGCGCCGCGCGGAGCGCCGAGCGGTTCAGCCAAGCCCAGGCGCTTCGCGAGCCTTGGAAACAGCGCCGGCAAATCCTCGGCACGCACCTCCTTCAGCGTTCCGATCATGGCGACGCAGATTTCGTCCGGCCCGACAGGAGTTACATACGCTTGGGCGTTGAGATTCCAGTAGACTTCGACGAAATCGGTCCATGGCTCGACGCGGAAGTGCTGCCTTAGCCCAATCCGCCGCGGGCTGCTCCACACCGGCTTCAGGCCGCACCATTGGCGGACCCGTGAGTTAAAACCGTCCGCCCCTGCAATCCACTGGCTGCGCACCGTCCGCCCGCCAACTCTCACGCCGCCCTCTTCGATCGCTTCGACGGGTGTTTGCCAGCACAGGTGGACCCCGGCACGCTCCGCTGCGGCGGCAAGGATCTCGTGCAGGCGTGTGCGCCGGATGCCGAAACCGCAGCCGGAATTTGGAAAAACGGCCTCAGCCTCTAATTTGTTGTCGAGGAATCGTATGCCTCGGAACGGTACGCCGTCTGCCGCGGTCAGTTCCACGCCGATCTCACGCAGCGCCGCAACACCATCCGGCATCAGGCCTTCGCCGCATGCCTTGTCGATGGGCGCCCTGCCCCGGTCCGCGACGGTGACATCGAAGCCGCTTTTGCGGGCGGCCAGCGCGGCAGCGAGCCCCGCCGGTCCGCCGCCCGCAACGAAAAGGTCCGCTTCCGGCGGCAGCGCGCTTCGCATCACCACTGGAGCAGGATCATTTCGGCGCAGAACCCGGGTCCCATTGCCAACAGCACGCCATAGGTGCCCGGCTCGGGCGTCCTGTTTATCAGAACCTCTTCAAGCACAAGCAGAACCGAGGCAGAGGAAAGATTTCCGAACCGCTTGAGGCAGTCCCAAGAGCTTTCCAAGGCTTGGGCCGGCAGTCCGAGAGTGTCACCGATCGCGTTCAAGACTTTGGGGCCGCCAGGGTGCATAACCCATGTCCCGATGTCGTGGCGGGTCAGCTTGTGTTTCGCCAGGAAGGCATCGGCATCGCCGCCCAAATTCTTCTTGATAAGGTCCGGCAGCCGCGGCGACAGGACAATCTTCAACCCCTTCTCCGAGATGTCCCAGCCCATAATGTCCTCGGAGTCAGGGTAGAACACCGAGCCGGTGCCCAGGACTTTCGGCCCTGGCGCGGCCGCCGGCCGCTGTCTTACCTTGGAGCCGCTGACAATGGCTGCAGCGGCACCGTCCGCAAAAAGGCCGACCGAGATCAGATTGGCGGGCGACAGATCGTCCGCCTGGATGGTGAGCGAGCACAGCTCCACGGCAAGCAGCGCCGCGTTGTGATCGGGGTAAGCCGCCACATAATCGGCCGCGCGGGTTAGGCCGATGGCGCCGCCGGCGCAGCCAATGCCGAATATCGGTGTGCGTTTGATGTCTCTGCGTAGACCCATTCGGTTGATCAGCCTTGCGTCGAGCGATGGGCTGGCGACGCCTGTTACCGAGACGAAAAAGAGTGCGTCCAACTCCTGCCGAAATAGTCCTGCGCGTTCCAGGGCAGCATCGATGGCCTTGGCGCCCAGTTCCTCCGCCACTTCGAACCAGGCAGCGTTCGTCTGCCCCCAGGTGGCGAACTCTGGATAGCGCTCCATCGGAAAGGCGAAATGCCGGTGTTCCACGCCCACACGGGAATGAAATTGATCGAGCCGCTCGGGGCTCCGGAGCTTTTCGCCCCAATAGGCCTTGAATGCGGCCGTGATCGCTGCCTGGGGATAGCGATGCTCCGGCATCGCACCTGCTACGCTCGCTATTCTCACTGCCACCGCTCGCTCCGATTTTTCATAAACTTCTTTCTAGAGTCTGCCCTGATATTCTAAATTGGCGGAAAGTCCCCCCTCACCCCTGTCCCCCTCCCCGCTGGGGCGAGGGAACGCCCAAAATTTCCTCTACGCCCGGAAAAAGGCCGCAGCGATCTCCCTCGCCCCCGGGATGGGGTCTTGAGCGCTCCGGTAGAACCAGGACAGACTGTAGGAGCACTCATATCGAGGCTAGGGTGCGTTGCGCGAGCCCGATTGCTTCGGTCCAGAAGCCGCCGAACGTGTGCATGAGCTCGGCGATCTCTCCGATGGCGGAGACGAAACGGTCGAGGTGCGCATCTTCGATCATCAGCGGCGGCGACACCTTCAGCACCATGAAATTGTTGCCGCAAACTTGGTTCAGCATCCCGTGATCGCGGAACAAGCGCATCACCAGGATCTGACCGAAGACGGCCGGATGGATCGCGGCCAAGGTCTCGAATGCCACTCGCAGTTTCAGGGTACGGGGCGCGCGGAACTCGATCGCGTTGAGCAAGCCGAGACCGCGAACTTCGCCGAACATCTCGTAGCCCGAAAGCCGCTCTTTCAGTGCGCTGCGCAGCCGCTCGCCTGAGGCCGCCGCGCGCTGCCCAAGCTGCTCGTCCCCCAGCACGTCCAGCGTGGCGAGGCCGGCGCGCATAGCAAGCGCGTTCTCGCTAAAGGTCGAGGTGTGGACCAGCGCGCGCTTGAACGAGCTATAGACCGATTTGTAGACGGAGTCGGACATCAGCACCGCACCGCAGGGCACGAGACCGCCGCTGATGGCTTTGGCAAGAACAACGATATCGGGATCGGCGCCGATATGGTGCCCGGCCAAAAACGGGCCGGTCCGGTAAAATGCGGTCTGGACCTCGTCTAGCACGAACAGTGTGCCGTATCGGCGGCAGAGCGCCTCGGCGCTCTTCAGATAATCTGGCGGCGACACGAGAACGCCACCTTCGGCCTGCACCGGCTCGACGATGAAAGCCGCGAAGGCCTTGGTGCGAATCTTCTTCTCCAGCTCCTCTATGTTGCCATACGGAACGAATTCGGTGGCGGGCAGCATGGCCCCAAACCCGTCCTTCCAGAAGCCGTGCGACATCAAGGAGAGCGCGCCGCAGGTCAGGCCGTGGAAGGCTCCGGTCGCGCCGAGGATACCGGGACGCTTGGTGTGCGCGCGGGCGAATTTGATTGCAGCCTCGACGCCTTCGCTGCCCGAGCTTGCAAAGAAAACCTTGTTGAGCCGGCCGCCGGCGAGGCCGCAAAGCCGCTCTGCCAACTGTCCGGCCAGCTCGGGCACATGCGCCTGTAGCATGGCGGGACCGCACTTATCGAGCTCGTCTTTCAGCGCTGCGATAATGCGGGGATGGTTGTGCCCAGCGTTGTGGACGCAATAGCCGGAGTTGAAGTCGAGAATGACGCGCCCGTCAGCGGTATGAAGCTCCGCACCTTGGCAGCGTTCATAGGTGACATTCATCTCCAAAATGTCGAGCAGGCGCACCCATTGCGGGTTGACGTGACGCTCGTAAAGATCTTCGTAGCTTTCGTCGAGGCGCGCGGTTTGAAACATGGAAAACACCTCAGCGGCTATGGTGTGTATAGGATTTCAAGCAATGAAAGATGTTCATATGAGAGTTGTTTGTGTCTGATTGCGAAATAAACTGCATTCTCTTCTTTCATTTTGCATTGGGATGCGCCCAGCTCTGCCCGGCAAAACGATAAGCAAAGCGGATCTCAACCGCACCGGCGCTTCGATGGGGCTTGTCCACACTGCCAAGGCTTAAGTGCGCTTGCTTACGGAATGCTTACCGGACCGGTTTTGCGGCGCCGAACAGGCAGCGATCGCTTCACCGCTTCTCGATCAGTTCGGCCTCAATCTGAATGTCGATCTCGTCGCTAACCAGGAAACTGAGCGCTGTCATGTTGAAAGCGCTGCGCTTGATATGAGCGGCGGCCGAAACGTGAGTGCCGCTCTTGAGAACGGCCTGCAGCGTTACCGGCTGAGTGACGCCGTTCATGGTGAGATCGCCCACAAATTCCGCGCTGCTTTCGCCGGTTTGCCTGACAGTACGGCTCTTGAAGCGGATCTCCGGAAAGACAGCGATGTTGAAGAACATGCTGCTTCTCAGCTCCCTTTCCCAAGCGTTGGCGGTGAGGCTCGCGGTCTTAACAACGGCGTTAAGCGATCCGCGCCCCGGAGCGCGCGGATCGAACTGGAAAACCCCGTCCATCTCCGTGAAACGGCCCGACTCCGACACGAAGCCGACATAGTATGTAAAGTTCACGTCCGCACGTTTGCTGTCGAAAACATAATTCGCCGCATGGGATCGCGTCGCGCTCGCTCCCGCGGCAAGCAACGAAATAGCGACCAGCATCGCGGCTCTAACCGGCATGAACAAACTCACTTTCCTCCAATAAATCGTAAAATCGCTTAGTCCCAGACCGGAGGCTAACACTCGAAATCAGGCGTCAATCGGGCCGGAGCCCGCTCAATTCCATCTTGAAGCGGCGCTGGCTAGGCGGGCTGAAATCTTGGTTCAGGTTCCGTGTTTCTGGCCAGGCCGTAAGTGTTCTGTAAGCAAACGCACCCAAAGTCGCGCAGCTGGAAGTTTCGCAGCTCGCCCGGCCTCCGGGAGGATCGGTTGGAAGCTGTTATTGTCCAAGTCTGTTTTTCACAAGGGCAAATTATGCGAGTTTGGGGTCTGTTTTTGGCGGTGGCATTTCTTGCTTTTGTAACGATACCAGCAGCCTTCCCCGAACCGCGAAGCGGCGCAAACTTGGAAGCGGTCAACGATCGGGTTATTGCTCTTTATCAAGCAACAAAATACGATGAGGCGGTAACACTCGCGCGGCGCAACTCTAACGACGCAAAAGCACGGTATGGCGAGAATTCTGCGGTATATCTCGTGACACTGAACAACCTGGCGCAACTGCTTCAGGCGACAAATCAACTTGCCGAGGCAGAGGCGCTTTATCGCCGCGCACTCGCCATTGACACAAAAAGTTTGGGGCCAGATCATCCAAACGTGGGCAGGGACCTTAACAACATGGCTCAGCTGCTTCAGGATATGAACCGGCCCGCCGATGCTGAGCCATTAATGCGGCTGGCCATCGCCACATTCGAGAAAGGCTTCGGGCCAAACCACCCAAACGTGGCTAAGGCGGTCAACAACCTAGCACAGCTGCTTGAGGCCACGGGCAGGCTTGCCGAGGCCGAGCCGTTATTGCGCCAAACGCTCGCTATCGACGAAAAGAGTTTGGGGGCAGATCATCCCGATGTCGCCACAGACCTCAATAATCTAGCTGCACTGCTTCAGGCCACAAACCGGCTCGCGGAGGCCGAGCTCTTGATACGCCGTGCCCTCGCCATCCACGAGAAAACCTTGGCCCCTATAACATAAAGTGAGTCTAGAGAGAGTTCGGTATCGGCATAGCCGAGGCTGGTACGCAGACGGAATAACAAACGCGCGAAGGCGCGACGATGTGGAGTTGGCCTTTAGGATCGTAGTTCAATTCAAAGGCGAGCCAGAAAACTCGCCAGGCCGTCCGGAAGTAGTCTGCTCACCCTCAGAGCGCGCTGAGAATTTCCTCCACTATGGGCGCCGTGCCGGAGGTTTCACGCTTCGTTGACGGCTACCGCCCCGCTTCGCCGGGTACCATGCAGCGCTCCCCATGCCAGTTTTGTGCAAGGCAATGCGCCCAAAGAAAGACCTTGGCCGGTAGCATTTGCAGACCGGGCAGGGAGGGAAGAAGCCTGCCGATGACGGCGTGCGAAAGTTTCCGGTTTACCGCCATGGGGACGGGCTGCGAACTGCTTCTCCATGCAGAGGGCCGCGAAACGGCTTCGGCCGCCGCGGAGGCTGCGATTGCCGAGGTGCAGCGCATCGAACGCGCCTACTCAAGATACCGGACAGACAGCATCGTGCATGCCATCAACCTGGCGGGCCAAACGGGCGGCTCGATCGCCCTGGACGCCGAGACGGCGGGCCTGATCGGTGTCGCCGTTGAGGCCTACAGACTTTCGAACGGGCTCTTCGACATCACCTCCGGCGTGTTGCGGGAAATCTGGAACGGGCAAACAGCAACTTTGCCCTCCGATGCGGATGTGGCCCGCGCGCGAGCCCGCATCGGACTTCACAAGGTCAAGTGGAAACCGCCTGTGCTGAGCTTTTCGCAGGCGGGCATGCTGATCGATTTTGGCGGCATCGGCAAAGAGTATGCGGCTGACCGGGCCGCGGTTATCTGCCGGTTGCATGGCATCTCGCACGGCTTGGTGAATTTGGGCGGCGACATCGCCATTGCCGGGCCAAACCCAGATGGATCGCCCTGGCGGATCGGCATCAGCGACCCAAGGGATCCCCGCACCGCCGTCGCTACGCTGTTCGCAGCGGGAGGCGGCATCGCGACGAGCGGCGGCTACGAACGCTACTGGGAAATCGATGGCCGCCGTTTCGCGCACATCTTGAACCCGCTGACGGGCTGGCCGGTTGCTGGATTCTCCTCCGTCACAGTATCGGCGGAAACATGCTTGGCCGCCGGGCTTTATGCAACTGTGGCAATGCTCAAGGAGGCGGATGGACCTCGCTGGCTGCGCGAAAACCACATCGCGCACGCGTTCGCGGAGGCAGACGGCAGCGTTGAGCTGGGCGGCATGGAAAGCCCCCGTATCGACGCTGGCGTTTTTCAGGCCGGGCGCCCTGCGCTCAGCTCTTGACCTGTGAAATGAGGCTAGTCATGCCCTGGATGAAATTCTGACGCGAGACGGAACCGGTGCTGTTCGGGTCGAGATTCGCGAAAACCGCATTGGCTCCCATCTGCTGGAAAGCGGCGGGAGGGTTCATGGTGTTGAACGCAGTGTTGAACTGGCTCTGGGTTATGACGCCAGAGCCGGGCGTGGTGACGCTGGCGAACACGTTCGACATTTTCTGTCCCGGTGAGGCATTAGCGCTCGCGCCTGACATGGTTTGGGGAGCGTGGCTGCCTTGGATTGCTGAGATAGGAGCCGTCACGGTGACATCCTTTGCTGGCGATGTGATGATTTGACGCCCAAAGGTTGAGCTTTGCCGCTTGCGCGAGGCTTGCAACGTTCAAGCCAGTTATGCCCAACAGGCAGCGCATACGCTTGCTCTCAGGCTGCGTCATCTCTTCCAAGCGGCTTCGGAAACAACGAGTGGCGCCGGGCGGCGTTGGCCGCAAATTTTATCTCGAACGCCATTGCCGTGCTTGCTCAATCTGAGCCGATGCGTTACCCGCGCTCGTTTTTCGAACCTACAATGACAAGAAGGCCGGGAAGCTAGAAAATATAATCGACACCTGGGAGAGAATACATGAGAGTGCTTGCGGTAATTGGGTTTCTTGCGATCATGATTGGCATCGCCGGTCTGACTTATTTCTTTGGCGGCTTTTACAATGTTGCGGCATGGTCCTGGCCGAAGGGAATAGCGCCCAGTATTTCCGAGGGCAGCTCGGTGATTTTGACCGGGATCTTCAGATGGTTCAGGTCCCAAATGACAAGCGCGTAAAACTCGGCAACGGTGCGCGGCTCCAGCGGATGCGTCTCTCCCGCCCGTCACCGGTGATGATCTTGAGTAGATGCCCGTTGAAGTCGAATTCGATCTCAAAAATGCCTTCGGCGTAAGGAATGGACGACGTGCTGAGCCCGCGCGCTGTGACATAGAGGGGCACATGCCAGGAATGATTGAGCCATGGCGTCAGGGCGAGCCGTATCTTGCCGGCGATTTGCGTCCAAAGATGCAGCGTCTCGCGGGTATCTGTCCAGGCTGCGCCGGTGCCGGGCTACGAAGGAGCGCAGCTCCGCCGAGTTGGCGTTCAACCACGCGATCCCCTCGCGAACCTCGCGCAAGGCATTCGCGATCCGCAGATGCACGCTCAACCAACCGTCGGCCCCTTGAGCCATCACACCTGCTCCACTATGCCATACTTATGCTCGCCCCTCATTCCCACTTGAGGTTAGCTAGAGGTCCTACCGGCCATGGGCTCGCCCAGGCGAAGGCCAACCGTCGCGCTATCCCTGTGAGCCCTTAGCTTTCCATTAACAAAGGTTTATCCCGAGCGTGAGCATGGCCTTGTACCGCCGGGTCGAGCTCGGGATGAGCGGGGCGCTTCTCCTTGTTAGCGAGAACGCGAGTAAAAAGAGCACCACGCCTGCAAAGCCGCCATCCTTCCCTTGAAGCCGTTGCGTCGATGGGTCGAGCCGGCCCCTCCGTCTGTCAGGATCGTGTGTGTCAAAGACGCCGGGACGGTTAGGGAGCATCGCCCGCGCGCGAAGAACGGCCTTCAAAGCGGGCACCTTTTTATGGATCGTGAATGTGAGGCCTAGTTGAGCAGAACCTTTCTTCCAGGCATTTTAGGCCAGAAACGCGTAATTCTCCAGAGGCCAAGTAAATACCCCATTTGCTCAGGTCTTGATTGAGGGCAAAGCGCTGTAACGGTGCAATGTAATATTAACATTTCCACCCATAATTCCTTATCTGCCAACGAACTTCGTTTAAGCTTAGACTGCTCCCAGAAGCTCAAGGAGTTCTAGAGGAGTAAGATCATCTTGTTATGGTTCTTGGGGCGGCCTGGCTTTCGCTATTTATGACCGAAGCTTCTGCGCTAAGGGCGTGTTCTGGTTGCGTGAGTAGATGACTGAAAAGTATAGTCCTCGCCTTCGTTTTGTCATTGGCCCAGATGGTGGCCCGCTGACAAGCGCAGATCTTCCGCCGCCAGACACCAAGCGCTGGGTCATACGCAGGAAAGCGGAGGTTGTTGCCGCTGTACGCGGCGGGCTCTTAAGCCTTGAGGATGCTTGCAATCGCTATAAGCTCACGATCGACGAGCTCTTGAGCTGCCAGCGCCTCGCTGACCGGCACGGCCTTCTGGGATTAAGGGCGACAAAGTTGCAGAATTATAGGGGGTCGGGGCCGCAATAAACGCACTCTGCAGCGGCGGCTCGCGTGGAAGGTGACCTACTCCCCAACGTGCCCCCGCTCATAAGTAGAGTCCTGTGTGGACGGCCCCACGTTGGCAAGGATTTTCTGAAGCATCTGCCCAGCGCTGGTCGGTGCGGCCATGTGTCCGGCCTTTGATGCGGCCTTTCCATGCGCCGCTGGCCATAATGCCTTTCGCGCGTCTCAGGTCCCAATCGGTTCCTCGCACTCGAAGTGCTGGACTCATCGTGGGTTTTCCCAGCCGGCGGTTTCGACCGGCTTTGTGCATTCGCTTCTGTCCGCCCTTCCCAACTTCGCAGGCACGTAATTTTCTCGCCTATTCCTATGCTGCTATCGCAACCGCGGCCGCGGGTTCGCGATAGCGTTCACCGCTCGTCATCAGCGCCCAGATGATGCGCGCCGTTTTATTGGCCAGCGCGACCGCCGCGACCTTTTTTGAACGCCGCTGCATCAGCTGGACGAGCCATGGCCGGCGCGTTCCATGCCGCTCGGCATAGCGGATCACTGCCATCGCGCCCACCACAAGCATCTGCCTGAGATAGCGGTTTCCGGCCTTGGCGATACTGCCAAGCCGTTCTTTTCCCCCGCTTGAGTTTTGCTTCGGAACAAGGCCGATCCAGGCGGACAAGTCGCGCCCTGTCTTGAAGGCCGCGGGGTCGGCGACCGTTGCTATAAACGCGCTGGCCAGCAGCGGGCCGACGCCAGGAACTTCCATGAGCCGGCGGCCGAGTTCCGTCTCACGCGCGCTTGCGCGAATGCGCCGGTCAATTTCGAGGATTTGCTCCTTCACCACGGCAAGCTGCGCCGCCAGCATTTGCAAGCAAAGGCGCGCTTCGGCTGGCACACGCGTATCTCCCGCATCTGCGACGGCGGCGAGAAGCTGATCGATGCCGCGCCGCCCGATGGGGGCGACCATGCCGAACTCGGAGAGATGCGCCCGGATCGAATTAGAGAGCTGGGTGCGCTGGCGGCTGAGCATCAGCCTCACCCGGTGCAGCATCATCACGCTTTGCTGCTCTGGCGTCTTGACCGGCACAAAGCGCATCGTGGGCCGCGTCACGGCTTCGCAAATCGCCTCGGCGTCCGCCGCGCCGTTCTTCCCGCGCTTCATATAGGGCTTCACGTACTGGGCCGGCATCAAGCGGACCTCGTGCCCGCGTGCGATGAGTTCCCTGGCCCAGTAATGCGAGCTGCTGCAGGCCTCGATCCCAACGAGACATGGCGCCAACTTCTCGAAAAACGCCAAGACGCGCCCACGTGTCAGGCGCCGCCGGACAACAATTTGCCCCGCGGCATCAACTCCGTGAACCTGAGAGACAGCCTTTGCGATATCCAGTCCTATGGTTGCAATAAGCGCCATTGTGCCCTCCCTCCCGGCTTCCGCCGATAGAGTAACTCAGTTCGGGGAGAAGGCCGTCCACAGCATCAGTTCTGGTTATGCCCCTTTCCGGGGCGGGTTGCAAACTCGGCTGGGGTGAGCCGGCGAAGGCTCGTGTGCGGGCGTCCGGTGTTGTAGTCAAGACGCCAGCTTTCGATGATGCGGCGCCCCTGAGCAGGGCTATGGAAAAGGTGCTCATTCAGGCACTCAACCTCAGGCAGCAAACGCACCAAATCATCGATTGGCCTCAGCGGGCACGCTACATGGTCAGCCATGGCTTCTTTAAGAAGGGCGAGATCGCAGACATCTGTATGCTCCACCTCGGGGTAGACGGCCAGCTGACGACCAGGGAACTTGCCAAGCGCGTCATGTTCGAGCGCAAGCTCGACGCCACGGACGTAACGTTAAGGAACTCCGTTGTCTTCAAGGTTGTGCAAGCGCTGCGTCATGCGAAGCGGCGTAACCTCGTCCGGATGCTCGAGAAGCAGAAGGGCACGTGCGGGTCCTCGAGCCAAGCGGCATGGGCCGCTTAGGCACCGAGATGCTTGCGCTTACCTTGTGATGCTGGCCAAGGATTTGGGCGGCAGGCGACGCGATCACGCTAGGCGTCGTTGCCAGTAGCCTTTTCACGTCCGGCTAACGGGAGCAGCGAGAGCCCTGTCCGCTATTCATCCGCCGGAGACGGGAGAAATAGCTCTCCCCACGGCTGCGCGCGCGACCTCGCCCGCGCGCGTGCGTCAAATGACTTTTGGATTTTTCACCTGCCGAAGCTCTCGCGCTACATCTTTTGGCGCATGATGCACGAAGCGCGTACGGATTTCTATATGCTGCTCGGTTCGCTTTACCTGCTGATCGAAGGCGCGGGTGCCTTGTCGCTCGATGCCATGCTCGCGTGCAAGGCCGCGCCCCTATCTTCACCGGAGGACCAAAGCTATGGACATCCATCGCCGTAATTTGCTCAAGGCCGCCGCTGCCGCTTCCCTTATCGGCGCCGCGCCGCGCGCGCTCTGGGCCGCCGGACAAACCGGGGAAAAGGCGGACTACACGCTTCGCATAGCCCAAGGGCTCGTGGAGCTGTCGCCTGAGCATATCGTCTCGACCACCCTTTATAATGGCCAGTTTCCGGGGCCCCTTTCTGCGCTTCAAGGGAGGCCGGCGGGTGACCATTGATATATTCAACGACACCGGCACGCCGGAGCTCGTGCACCCGCATGGCCTGATCATCCCTATCGATGCGGACGGCGCCGCGGAAGAAGGCAGCCCCTATGTCCCCCCGCATGGTATGCGCCGCATCTCCTTTGTGCCGAAACCCTCGGGCCTCCGCTTCTACCACACCCATGTGGTGGCGGGCGGCGATCTGAACCGCGGAACCTATACTGGACAAGCGGGACCGATCTATATCGAGCCCAAACACAATCCCGGCGCCTATGACCGCGAGATCTTCCTGGTGCTGAAAGAGTTCGAGCCATCGTTCAGCCAAGGCGGCGATATGGCGATGGACGTGGTGGCCGGCGCGCCCATCAAGGAGCTGCAAGAGATCGGGGAGAAGGCCGGGGAAAAGTTCAAAGGCCCAAAGGGCTACGAGGTGGGCTACGAATTTTTTGGCATCAACGGCAAGATGCTGGGCCATGGCGAGCCCATCCGGGTGAAACAGGGCGAGCGCGTGCTGTTCCATATTCTGAACGCAAGCGCGGGCGAGATCAGAAGCCTCGCGCTCCCCGGTCACAGCTTCAAGATCGTCGCCCTCGACGGCAATGCCGTGCCCACGCAAGCCGAGGTGCCGCTGCTCTGGCTCGGCACGGCCGAGCGCATCTCGGCGCTGGTCGAAATGAACCATCCCGGGCATTTGGGTGATGGGCGATCTGTCCGACGACGACCGCGGCCATGGCATGGGCATCGTGGTCGAATACGCCGGAGAGAAGGGTGAGCCGCAATGGATGAAGCTCGAGCCCTATCTTTGGGATTACACGCTGTTCGGCAAGGCGGACGCGAGACCGGCGTCACCCGATGAAAAGCTCGATTTCCTCATCGTCAAGGAGAACGGTGCGCTTTCCGGCTTCAATCGCTGGACGCTCAACGGCGAGGCCTTCTCGATGGAAACTATGAAGCCGATGCATACGGTGCACAGAGGCCGCCGCTACCGCCTTAAATTCCGTAACGCCAGCGACGACATCCATCCGCTGCATATTCACCGGCACAGTTTTGAACTGGTGCGTATCAACGGCAAACTTACCGCAGGCGTTATGAAGGACGTGGTCATGCTGGGCGGCTACCAGGAGGTGGAGTTCGACCTTGTGCCCGAAAGCCTGGGCCTTTCGCTCTTCCACTGCCACCAGCAGCTGCACATGGATTTTGGCTTCATGGCGTTCTTCAATTGCGTCTAACGAAGGGGCCAAGCTGATCAGGCCTAAACGGAGCGTGAATGGCGGTTGCTGCGGAGTCCGAAAAGAGCACCCTTCGTGGCGCTGGCTCGCCACTTGAGGTTTTTTGGGTTTTTCTCAGGCTTGGCCTCACTTCCTTCGGCGGCCCGATTGCGCATTTGGGCTATTTCCGCCAAGAATTTGTTACGCGCCGCAGCTGGCTTGACGAACAGGCGTTTGCCGATCTCATCGGCCTATGCCAGTTCCTCCCCGGACCTGCGAGCAGCCAGGTTGGCTTCTCGATTGGTTTGATGCGTGCGGGGTTCCGCGGCGCGCTCGCGGCCTGGTGCGGCTTCATCCCGCCTTCGGCGATTGGCTTGTCCTTTTCGCTTACGGGGCCGGGTCTTGCTCTTGCCCTATGAGACATAGAGTTTTACGGGAAATCGGCTACAACAGCCCGAAGTTCCAGAATAGGTCAGGCAACCGTCCTCGGTCGCACTCCATTGCTACGTTCGCTGGCAAGCGGGGCGTCGAGCCTCTGAACTAAGGGCTCGTTGCCCCAGACCACATGTTGTAATCTTCCGGCGAGATGGCCGGCAGTTTTTTGACGAAAGCGGCGATTGTCCAGATCTCGCGGTCCTCCGCCTTGATGCGCGCGAAGCTCGGCATCCCGGTCATATTGATACCGTTCTTGACCACCCAGAAGATTTCGCCAGCGGACTGCGTTTTCGCTACCTTCTCGAGGTCCGCCGGATCAGGCCGCATCCCTTCCGAAAATTTGGCCCGATCCGCGCCAGGCGCCCCGTGGCAGGTTACGCAGCCGCGCTTCGCAAAGGCGCGAGCACCTGCCTGGATGATCGCGGGGTCGTCAAGGGCGAGCGGTGCGGTATTCGGGGCCCGCATCTCAATCGACGCTTCGCGGACGTGGCCTAGCGCCCAGGCGACGATCTTGTTATCAGGCTCCAGTGCTGCAACATTGTAAAAGCCGCCAAAGAAATATGCCAGACCGGCAACGCCCGTCACGATCGTAAGAAACCCAATCACCGCAAGAATTCTCATGTATGCTCTCCAGGTGGGCCGATTATATTTTTCAGCTTCCCAGCCATTTGTCATCTCGTCCCGCCGCATCAAAACGCAAACGCTGCCGGCAGTGGTAGATCATAACCTGAGCTGTGCAAGGTGCTTCGGCAGGAAGCGCCAAGACCCCGATCTTCTCCATGGCCATCAAGAGGATTTATTCACTGGAAGCGCTTCAAAAGTGCTAACTCAAAGGAGCGGAGGCCCAGGTCATGAACCAGATGCGCATGCGTATCGGTCGACAATATTCTGCGCTTTCCGTTGGCAGGCAGCGAAGAAACTGACCCACGATGATGAACCGAAGGTTGCTCTTGCATTTGCACAGTTGAAAAGCAGGGCTGGCATATCGCCCGCGCGAATATCGAGCTCGAAATCATGGAGAGGGAAGTTCGCGGCGGCACGGGGCGCGAGTTCTGTGCTGGTGGAACGTTTGATGCGGCGCGTTCCATAATGAAATCTAAGGATCGGTGGCGATTTTGTAGCTCGCGCCAAGTCCAGCGATGAATTGGTCCGAAGTGCCTCTGAGGCTAACTTGGGGATTGTCGGCAGCATCACCGGCGAGCTGATCATAATCGAGGAAGAACTTTGTCGAGAAGCGGCTTGTCCAGTCGTATTTCCCTGTTAGTTCAGCACCAACGTAAAGAAGGCCGCCCTCGGCACGGTAGGGCAGATAAAGCCCGGTCGCCATCGCATTTCGTGTTGAAAAATATTGCGAGGCGTAGTGCATATCCGCAATCTGCGCCCGGGGACCCAATGCCAGCGTCCAACTGGCATCGGGCCGCCAAATGTAATCAGCGGAGAGGTTGGCGGCGAAGCCTGTGTTTCCGGTGATGCCTTGCAAGAACTCCGCGTGCATGCGGATCGGGGGCGTGGGGTAATATTCGGCGAATGCACCTCCTGCCAAATCGACGTTCGCTTTGCCAAGGTGCAGGTCAATGTCCTGTCCATGGTACGGGCTCTGCAGCGTCAGCGTCCCGGCTGGTCCCGCGCGGAAGTTCCACGTCTCAATAAGGGCGTAGCTAACGGCATCATTCGGGAAGGTGAGCCATTCACGGTCGCTGGCCAGACTGGCATCGATTTGAGGCCTAAACCCAAAGGTGTAGTTTCTTGACCCTTCATAGACCGGCTCAGTAACCCCATAGCCGCCAATATCGAGGATCCATGCGGAAGGTGGGAGGCTGCCGACAGAAGTTAGGTCGGCGGCAGGCACGGCCTTCGACGCGCCGATCATGGCGCAGATCAGGAGCAAACATCTATGCAGATGCCGTGCCATTAAACCCTAGCGTTCTGAATGCCTGCCGCCGCTTGAATCGCCAAGACAGTGGCGCGCCATCCACCCTACCCATCTGGTATGCGACATTCGCTTACGTTCCGCTTACGCGAGGTATCGCCATAAGGTTGGAGAGAACAGAGCCGGCGCGATCGCATCAACAACATCAAGGACGCCGTGCGTGCGCTTGAAGCAATTCGTTTGTGGGAAATCGAAAATCCGGACCACTGGCTGAGTCATATATAGCCTCATGCGCTTTTGCCGGCCCCGGCTGCAAGCATATATCCAACTCCCCTTATGGCATGGATCAGTGCTTCTGCACCCGAGTCCAGCAGCCGTTTGCGCAGCCGGTGGATAAGCACTTCCACCGCGTTCGAGGCTATTTCCTCGCCGAAGGAATAAAGCCAGTCCTCCATGGATTTCTTGGAAACGACGCTGCCCGTGCGCCGCATAAGCAGTTCCAGCGCGTAATATTCGCGCCGGGGCACCTCCACGACCTTTCCATCGAAGCGCACCTCTCTTTCGGCCGTATCGATTTGCAGATTTGCTTCGGCAATGACGACGCTTTTTCTTAGCCCGGGCCGCCGGAGGAGCGCCCGGATGCGCCACCAGTTCGTCCATCTCGAACGGCTTGCAAGGATAGTCGTCCGCACCGCCATTCGGTCCGTTGACGAGCATCTCGGTGCTGTCGCGCGCGGCGAGAATGAGAACCGGCCTCATGTCCTGATTCTGCCGCATCTTTTTTAGAAGAGACATGCCATCGGCGTCGGGAAGCCCAAGATCCGGGATAAGGGCCCCCATGGTCCAGAACCTTCCGCGGGCATGAGATTTTTTTAATTCCGTGTTTTTCTTTAGTAGCTGGTGGCTTATGTCCATCGGGTCCGGCCCACCGCAGTTATAAAGTAATACCCCGGGACGCATGCGCGCGAGGGCGCTGGAGGAAGGTGAAGGAGGGCTAGAAAGCGTAGGCGGCGTTCGCAAGGCGCTCCATGTCGGGAAGGCCGACCTCGCGGTAGCCCAAGAGAGCGATGACGCCGGAAGTCTTAAGCTGTGTCATCTGGCGGCTCACGGTTTCCAAGGTAAGGCCAAGGCAGTCGGCCATTTCGGAACGGGACAGGGGCAGTTCAACACGGACCACCTCCGCCTTGCCTGAAAGCTGACAGCAACGGCGAGGGGCGCGTGTTGCAAGCAGGAGAAGGAAACTGGCCACTTTCTCGGTCGCGGTCTTGCGGGCCAAAAGCAGCATCCACTCGCGGCTTGCGTCAAGGCCCGAGAGCGTCCGCTCAAAAAGCCTGTGCTCAAGGGCGGGATGCTCGCGCAACACCCGCTCGAAGCGTGCTCTGGGAAAAACGCAGAGCCCAACATCGGTGGCAGCCTCGGCAAGACAGGGACTGTCCTGCCGGAAAGGACGGCCAACAAAGTCCGGGGCGAAGAGAAGTCCCACGATATGCTGGCGGCCGTCCCCCAGCGATTTTGAAAGCTTGACGGCACCGGACGTGATATTAGCAAATACGCTTCCGGATTCGCCCTCGCTCAGGATTGCCTGCCCTTTGGGCACACGCTTGCGCACTGAGATACTGCCCAAAGCTTGTAGCTCCGCCCCGTTCAGAACCTCGCAAATGCCGAGGTGGCGGATTTCGCACGCGTCACACGGCGTGATCTTTTGCATATACAACGGGAAAGATCCTTGGCCAAGTCCCGCTTGGCGTCTCAATATGCCCCCTTACCGCCACATCAACGCATCTCTACAGGACCTATTAAGGGGGGTAAAGTTACCAAATAATCGACAAAACGTTTAGAACATTGCGTTTTGTTCAAACAGCGTCTCACGCTGAAAGTAAGCCGAACGCGGCCGCTCGCACGGCATGCTGCAAATTGGCGCACTACAGTTTCGTTCACAAAAAGGGCGTATTTAGGGGTCAGCGTGAAGTGTGGCCTATAAGCCAGCGAGCCCTTTTCAAGATAATCAACGCTCATATGTGGTCGGCTTGAGGACGGATAGACGCAAACTGCCATCCGCAACGGTAGATGCCCAGAAGCCAGCGCCCCTGGCGCTTTGTTACGCTAAATATCGCCACGAGGCCCAAGGATTTCGGCGAATGGCTGGGCTTGTCCCAACCCTGGCCAAGCTCAGCGTGGCTTGATAGGTCGCTTTGGCCGGAACGATCCATCGCCTCGCAGATCACCTTCGCCGTGATTGCCGTCGGCGCGACGATGGTGCTGCAAATTGCGCTTTTGGGCAGCATCGAGCAGCACGTCGCATTTTTTATATTTCTTCCCGCCCTCACCCTCGCAGCACTTTTTGGGCGCTTACCAGCGGGCTTGCTTGCTGCGCTTCTTTCTGTCCTGCTCGTCAGCTTATCGATCGCACCTTTTCGTAATGCGCCAAATTGGGCCGCGGCGATTCAATTTCTTTCTGTGGCCACGGTCATCATTTTCATGGCCGAGGTCCTGCACCGTGTGCACGGGCAAGCTTTCGCCGCAGCACTTGAGAGCGCCGAATGTCAGGGGGCCGCGACGGCACTTGCGGAGCGTGAGGCGTGGCTCAAAGCAGTGCTCGACGGGGCGGCCGATGGCATCATCACTATTGATGGGCAGGGCATAGTCAAGTCGATTAACCCTGCCGCGACCGCGATTTTCGGATACGGGCTGGAGGAAGTGATTGGCCGTAGCGTGAACATGCTCATGCCCGAGCACTGCCACGAAGCTCACGATCGTTACCTCGGAAACAGTGTTAAGACAGGTCAAACAAAGGCCCCAGGCCGCCTCCGCGAAGTTGAAGGCCGCCGCAAGGACGGCTCCGTGTTTCCAATGGAGTGCGGCGTGAGCGACGTCTACTACAGGGGCAAGCATCTATTTGTTGGCGTCGTTCGCGACATTACCGGACGGAAGAAAGCCGAGGAACAAATCAAGCTGCTCATGCATGAGGTCAATCACCGCTCCAAGAACTTGCTTATGGTCGTGATGGCCGTTACGCGCCAGATGGCGAGCGGGGAAGAGGCCAAGATCTTCGCTGATCGGCTCGGCGAGAGGCTCGCCGCCCTGGCCGGAAGCTATGATGCACTTGTCAGGGACGGATGGCGCGGGGTGGAGGTAAGCGATCTCGTGAAGTCGCAGCTTGCACATTTCAAAGACCTGATCGGCAAGCGGGTTTTTCTGGAGGGACCGCCTGCGCAGCTTAATCCCGCCGCGGCGCAATCGCTGGGCATGGCGCTGCACGAGCTGGCGACGAATGCCGGCAAATACGGTGCGCTGTCCAACGTCGAAGGCGAGGTCCGTGTCGCATGGAAGATCACGTCAAACGGCGCGAAACCGCGGTTTGAAATAAGATGGTCCGAGAAGGACGGCCCACCGTGCCAACCGCCCCAGCGGCGCGGATTCGGCCATACGGTCTTGGTGAAATTGGCCGAGCAAGCCCTCGGTGCCGACGTAGTCCTAGACTTCCGCCCATCTGGTTTGCTGTGGCAAATGAGCGCGGAGGCAAGCGGCGTGATCGAAGGAGCTGCAGCGCATCTCCGAGTAGGTTAGGGATTGCTTAGTTCTTAACTTGAGACGCACTCACCGTCCAAGCCTCTACACTGCCATGACAACGGCCCGGACATCGATCCGGAACCCACGCGACCCCGCTCCCGTCGAGCATCGCATCGAGGTCTGATGTGGGTTGTGTGTCACGAGTAAAAGCCGGTCCACACGGCTTTACGCAACTATATCAGAGATGAAGGAGGGCCCTTCGGGTTCGGCAATCAGGTGCCGATCCCAAGCCACCGTGAGCTGCTGCGGTCAAAAGCCGTGGTGGTGAGCGTCACGGAAACGCCGGGGCATTGATCCTGGCAGGCACGGCCGGGAGAGGCGAGCGCAAGCGAACCGCTGCAGAAGCGTCGAAAGCGGATTAGGCGATGTCAAAACCGGGGGTTGACCCTACCTCCGGGATCAGTTCGGAAGATGCCCGAAACGGCCCGAACGGCTCCGGCGTGTAGGCGGCGCGAAGCCCGGCCAGGCTTTTGTACGGAACGTGAGAACCTTGCCGGCGATGCTAAGGGAAAAGGCACAAGCGGCGTCAATCGCGAGGCCGAAAGTACCGATGCGCCGGAGAGGGGCGGACTGCCCCGTAGTAGCGTTGAAGGCCCTGTAATAGGACTGGAGCGAAGGGGGGCGGGTCATCGGCGTTGAGTTGGGCCAACCGCCAACGGGAGGAGCCCGGCATACAACGGAAGGCGGCAGCCTTCGATCGATGGCATGAGCCGGATGATGCGAGAGTATCAAGTCCGGATCTGTGAGGGGCTCGGGATGAAATTCCCTGGGCCTACTCGGCATAGGCTGGAGTTTCGTGAATGATTTCAAGCGTCCGCTGATCCCCAGACAGCGGGAATGGGCTAAAATTCGTTAGTGCAGCTCGCGAATGGCCTCGTCGACGGACCGGAACACGCGGCCGGGGCCCAGGGCGTCGATCAGACCGGTCCTGACGGCGGCCTCTTTCGCGCGTTCTGATTCCAGCCGCGCCACCGCAACATCGATCTTGCGCCGATGCAGGTCGCCGATGGCCTCCTGAAAGATCTGGGATCCGGTGAAGTCGATGTCGATCACCCCATTGGCCTCCACGACGACGAGGCGGCATGGGGGCGCTGCCGCAGCGACCGCATCCATTAGTTTACCGCTCAAGTAATTGGCATTGATGAAATTGATCGGCGCCCCAAGCGCGAACACCAAAACACCCGGTTCATGCTCGCCAACCTCGCCCTTCGCGAGCGTCCACCAGATTGTCGTGCCCGGAACCCGCGCTAGCTCGTCGCAATGCGGCCGGGCGATGATGTAGATGCTGTGCAGCAGCGACAGCACGATGCTCATGCTGACGCCGGTTTCTATTGGCAGCACGGTGACAAAGGCGGCGCTCGCGGCGACGAGCGCAATTTCCCATGGGCTGCGCTGGTAGATGCGCCGCATCAACGAAACACGGAAAATGCGTATAGCGATGAAGACCAGCACGCCGCTCAGCGCTGCGTGCGGCACGAAGGCAAATGCATCCGCGGCAAGCAATACGAGGGCTGCGGCAATCGCGATAGCGAACAGGGCGGCGAGTTGCGAGCGCCCGCCGGATTGGGCCACCACGGCCGTCCGGGGCGGACTGGCATCCACTGCGAAGGCGCCAAAGAGCGCGGCTAGGATGTTGCTGGCGCCCACAGCGGCGAAGTCACGGCTGATATTCTCTTGCCGGCTCGGGCCAGATGGAAATGATTGTAACACTGCTGCGGTCTGTACCATACAGACGACAGCGACGATCAGCGACAGCGGCAGCAGGCGCGTAAACTCGCTCCAACCGGGCCAGGCGAGCGTCATGGCGGGCGGCGTAATAGGCAGCGCACCCAATACAGCGACCCCGCGGTGCACCAGCTGCAACTGCCAGACCGCAAGGCCGCTGACAGCAAGACCGATCAATGCGCCGGGAATGGGCGCGTTGAGCCGCTCCGCCAGCAGGCTAACCGCGAGCACCCCTAGCCCAATCGCCGCTGGATAGGGATTGGCGCGCGGCAGCTGCTGCACGATCCCGGCAAGCTGGCCCATTACCTCGCCGGGCGGAGCCTCAACGCCGAGGATTGTAGACAATTGGCCGGTGATGATATGGACCGAAATGCCGGCGAGAAACCCAACCGTTACCGGGATGGACAACAGATCGGCAATCCAGCCCAAGTGCAGCGGGCTTGCGAGCAACAGGATCACGCCGACCAGTAGTGCCAGGGCTGCAGAAAGGCCCGCATAGTGCGCGGTGCCGGCAACCGCGATGCTTCCTAACGTGGCGGCCATGATGGGCGCGATGGTCGAGTCCGCCCCAACCGACATGAACCGGTTGGTACCGAAGGCCGCAAATGCCAGGGAGCCCGCGGCAAAGGCAAATATCCCGCTGATCGGCGGCATACCGGCGAGCCGCGCCGTGGCCAGCTGCTCAGGAATAGCGATCGCAGCAAGCGTCATCGCGGCGATCGCATCCCCCGGCAGCCAGGAAGTGCTGAAGCCGCGCAAGGAAGGGAATAGCCAACCAGCTCGTCCGGCCGAGTTAGCCATGGCGCCGTCCGGAATTACTTGGTTCCGCCTCCTTATGGAATTTATGGTGCCGCCGGAGCTTCGGCGCGGCCTTCTCATACGAAGCGCGCTTGCCTGAGTAGGACGGCATGATCTTTGTGAGGCGGATCTCAACGCTGGGCACGACTATGAATTCCTTGCGGCAGTCCATACGTAGTTTCCTCTTAAGGGCCGGTTATGCTGTCCGTAACGTTAGTGGGCTGGCGGCATCGGCTGCTCAACCGGGGTCAGCCTCACGTATAAGCCATGTATGTCCGTTGGAGAGACATTGGCATACATCGAGGGTTCCGGAATATAGCCGTCTGAGTGATCGTGCCCCCGTTTTAACTGCCGTCCCAAACCAGGGGAACAAACATAAAGATGTATCGCGGCGTTCTTTCTATGTTGTTCATCGCGCTTGCCTGCGCGCCGTCTGCGGCGCCGGCGCATGTCGAGGATGCCCCCGCTGCTACTCCGGTGGCGGAAATTTCCGCTGCACATCACCTATGCTTCACCCGGTGGGTGAGCACGTCCCGGTTGTGACACCGGCATCGCCGGGCGTGGAAACGCTCGATATATTCGCGGGTACGGTGAAGGTCGAGTGCTGCCAAATCTCTAATTGTGACAGGAGCATATAACCAAGGCTTAAATAAAGCTCCATCGCACTGGCCATTGAGAAGGCAACCTTGAGCTTCCTCAAACCTTATGAACTTAAAGCAATTAGTAGCTGCAATTGCCACAGAGGCCATCGGCCTTTTGCACCGGCTGGTGACGAGCGAGCCCGATCTCAGCCAGTTTTCGGGACAGGCGAGCGCAACAACCCGCCACCTGGCCGGCCTCCTCTGGCAGGCCAGGCGGTACGGCGCCATTGCCGGGACCATCGAGAATGGCCGCGGTGTGCGCCTCAGGGCCGAGTTGGTGCGGGCCGAGCATGTGCCCGCGGGTCTTAGCCTCGAAGAATCGGCGCAATACCGCGATGCGTTCGCCCAGGAGCGGGGGCTGCACGCTCAGATCGAGGGGCTTCGCGCCTCCCTTGCCGGGCTTGAGGAGCAACGCTGGCAGTTGTCTGGCGCCGGGGCTCAAAGCGAGCCAGCAGCCGAACTCCTCCCCAATACGCTGGCTCAGTTGAACGCCGGACAGGAGAACTTACGGGGCAGCCTTGCTGGGGCGCAAAGCCGGCTGTTCGAGCTTTCCAGCTCGCGCCAGCGCTTTGAGGCGCGCGATCCCAATTTCGATCCGCCCGCACCGGACTTTGCCGCCCTGAAGGCGATTGCCGCGAGAGGCCAGGCGTCCGTTGTCTATCTTTATCCCGTTAGCGACGGGCTTGGCACCTTCTGGCAGGTGATCCATGAGAGCCAGGGCGAAAGCCCTTCAGGAGAGGATCAAGGCATGGTGGCGAGCCTTGCCTTCTCGAAGGTGCAAAGCCTGCTTTTCAACGCTCCCCAAGAGGAAGATGGCAAAGCAGGCGAACCGCTGGGCTGGCTTCAGGCGCATTTGGGCTGGCTTTCCTCCAGCGCCGATACAAAGGCCAGTGCTGAGGCCAGCGCGAACGCCCGCGAGCGCTGGTTTTCGAGCATCGATCGGGTCCTCGGCGTTTTGGGCCGCGAGCTTCTGACGCCGGTGGCCGGCCGGCTTCAAGAGCTAGGCGCTAAGCGGGTGGTGCTGATCCCAGGTGGGGTGCTTGGCTATTTGCCGCTGCATGCGGCGCCACTCGCCGATGGAAGCCGCTTTGGCGATGTGTTCGAGGTGTACTATTCGCCCTCGGCCAATCTCTTAAAGCGCAGCCTTGAGCAGCTGCCCAAATCAAGGCCCCCGAAGCCCCATCTTGCCGCCATCGCCAATCCCGACCGCAGCCTTGCCTTTGCCGATGGCCAGGTGCGCGCTATCGCCAGGCTCTTTGCACCGGAGGCCACAGATGTGGTTTATGGGACCAAGGCAAGGCGGGAGTGGCTGTTGAACAAGGCGTCCACGGCCGATTATCTTGAGCTTTCCACCCATGCCAGCTTCAACTTGAACGATCCGGCCCGCTCGGCCTTTTCGCTTGCCCATCCCGATGGCCGTTACCAGCAAAGCCGTCAAAGCCATGTTCAGCTTGCAAGGCGAAGGGGCGAGGGCAGCTTCGAAGCCTTGACCTTGTCCGATATTTGGCAAGGCCAGCTTTCCTTGAAGCCTGGCTGCATGGTGGCGGCCAATGCCTGCGAGTCGGGCTTTTTCGATTTGAAACCGGAAGCCCTCGAGGAGCAGCTTGGTTTTCCCGCTGCCTTCTTGAGCGCGGGCGCCTCCACCGTGATCGCCTCCTTCTCGTCGGTGAGCGACTTCTCCACCGCGGTTCTGATGGAAGCGGTCTACCAGAAAATGCTGCAAAACGGGATGGTAGCGGTAAAGGCGCTTACAGAGGCAAGCCAGGAACTACGCAGCCTTACAGCCGCCGAGGTCATCGGCAAGCTCGCCGCCGAGCGGCCACCCATCGTAGAACTGATGGAGGCGGCCAAGGCCGCCAAAGACGGCGAGAGCTATATCGCCTGCCAGATGACGCTCGAGGCCATAGGCGAAGAGCAGGCAAGGCTTGCCCGCCAAGACCCCGCCTCGCTGCCTTTTGCGCATCCCTTCTATTGGGCTGCCTTCGGCGTCTTCGGCGCTCAGGCCCCCTCACCGCCACTAGGCCACACACCCAATCACCCCGCCAAGCCTTCCCGCATATGGTGGAAATGATGGTAAGGTTCGGCTGGCTTTCCGCTTTTGGATATCGGGAGCCGGCCTGCGTTGCGCCACCGTCTGATGCTGTTGGCATGTCCGCAATAGGAGGCTCTGCATCGGGGCGCTCCAAAACCCCAAATTACCGGAAGGGGTCATGGGCCGACTTTTCTTTAATGAAATCAGCGAGTCCGCTCATCCCCAGTTAGTCGAAAGACTTGCTGCAAACCTTCGCGCCGGCGCCTCTTGGCATTTAGGCCAGAGAGGTGGCTGCCATGGTGGCGACCCTTCGGGGACGCGGCCGCCGGCGAGGGTCTGGATGAAAGCAGCGGCGACACTGTCGCAGGCCGAGGCGCGGCGCTAGCCTTTCTCAAGGGCCGGAATGATGCCGCTGATTGCGCGATCTTGGCCGGGGCCTTGCTTAAGAGCTGGTCTCGATGGGCGAGACTGAGCACGCACTTGGGCGCGGCCCTGCGGCAAGGCTCGGCGAAGATGACCGTCTTGCCCTCGCCGCTGGGGATGACGGCTAGGGCGGAGCGCACGCCTTGTTGAAAGCCGCCGGAACGGCAGCGATGGCTTCCGCTTGGAAGGTCTAAGCTTAAAACTGGTGCTCATACTATCCCCTCCTACGCCGGGTTGCGGAAAATGAAACTGGGCTTGAGGTGGCTTTGAAAAAAAACTGGATTTGCAGGGACTTGCGCTGCTGCTCTGGGTTCTGCCGCAACCGCCGCCACAATTGCCATAATCCTCGCCATAATTGGCGAACCCAAGCAATTGAAAATAAGCCAGATTTTAACAAATGTGGCGGCGCGGGAGCTTTAGCCTGCTTTAGCCCGGCCTTAGCCCCGGCGGGGCTAAAGTCAGGAATGGTGTAAGTCATTGTATTGACGCGATAATTACTGTGAGTTGGCGCAACTTTAGCCTTTTTAGCCCCGTGGCCCGTTAGCCCTCCAGCCGTCCCAGCGGTCACCATGCTTTTTCCGTATTAAGCAAGGATGGGCGGATCTCGACGAGCTTTGGCTTGGCATCCGGGACCGGCCGAGCTCGGCTAGAGCATTCAGCGCAGCCTCGAGGGTCTGGCGCTGGCGGAGGTGTTTGGGTGTCACGAGTTGTTGTATGGAGCTAAAGGGGAGAGGATGCTGGCCATGCCGGGCGGTGCGTTTTAGGAGCCACTCCTCGAGCTCGCGGGCCGCGACGAATTCGGCGGGTCTTGCAAAGTCGCCAAAAAAGCGGCGCGCTTCGTTCAAGTGCCAAAGCGCGATTAAGCCCGCGGCCTCGATGGTTGAGGCGGCAATGCGGCCAACCGGGCCGTGCTCGAAGAGATGGAAGAGGGCGGCGAGCCTGGCGATATTGTCGGCCGCCTTGGCGGCGACGTCCCTCACGTCGTAATAGCGCTTGCCCTCGGCGAGATCGAGCTCGATACGGTCATAGAGCGCGGTCCATTGGACCTCGGCGGCTTCGTCCAGGGTGAGAATGCTAAGCTGCAGCATTCCATTGCCGTCGAGGGGCCTCGTCGATTCGAGGAGCGCGATAAGCCGCCGCTCGAAGGCGGAAAGAGCGGGCCACGTTTGGGGGGCTTTAGCGTAGATGCGCGTGCCTTGCGTGGATTTGGGCTTCGCGAACAGGAACCTGGCAAAGAAGCCAATGCCGCGCGGCAACTCGCCGCGGCTTAGGCAAAAGGCGCGCAGCGCCGGCTCTTGCAGCTGGAGGGCTACGGTGAGTCTCGGTTTTAGGACGCTGAAGCTTTCGGTGCTGCGCCGGTCGGCGGTGTAATCGGAGCCGTCCCAGAAGGTGTTGAGGAGCGAAAGAGCCGCCATGATTTTTTCGGGTCCCATGGCGTGGGAGCCCAAAAACAGGCCCGCCTCGGATTGGACGATGCCGGCCGAGGGCCATTGTTTGGCGAGCGAAAACGCTAGTGCCTCCGACGTGCTGTCGCCGCGCAGCAGCCTTGGCACGCGGGGGGCGGCGGGTTCCTTTAGATAGTGCTCCTCGAAGCGCTCCTTGAGGCGGGTGAGGTCGGCTCCTTCCTTGGCGGCTTGCCGGATCGCGCCCTCAAGGCCTTCTTTCTCGGCCTTCCAGGCGGCAAGCTTGGCCTCAAAGGCCTCAAGCCCGGGTTGAGCCTTTTGCCGCGCCTCGGCTTCGTATTGGCGGATGGCGCGCAAAAAGAAGCTGTCGAGCGTGGTCTTGCGTTCGCCCGAGTCGGCAAGGACGAGGCTATAGAGGCCGATGGGGCCCTTGAGCGGGGTGTCGCGCTCCACATCGGCGAGGCCTTGGCTAGCGAGTGAAAGCGCTGCGAGCGCCGAGGCAGCGGCCATCTCGATGGGGGTTTTGACATAGGCCGCCACTTCTTGAACGGCGGCGCGGAACCCCATAGGCAGAGCCTCGATGGGATAGGGCTGGCTTCCTTCGGCGTCTTCGTAAGAAAGGAGCTCAGGCCAGTCCGCCTCCTCTTCTTCCGTTACTTGGCACCGCCATTCGCGGGCCGCATCGAGGGCTGCGCGGACGGCGGCAGGGCCTTCGTTTTGATGGAGGTCGTTCCAGTCCTGCCACTTGCCTTTACCGGTTCGGGCCTTGGGCGGAAAGGCAAGCAGCACGCTTCGCTCCTGGGCGCGGAAGATGGAGGCGGCCCGCCGGGCGAATTTTTCGCCGTCTTGGCCCCAATCGGCGGCGATGAGGATTTCGGTGACGTGGCCGGGAAGAGGAATTTTAGCTAGATTGCCCGAGGAAACGGCGGCGGCGCCAAAGCGGTAGCCGGAGGCTAAGCACGCTTGGTTATTTTCGAGGCCTTCGGTGATGGGCAGGGTCTCGCAAGCGGGGTCGCCCAACCAGATGGCGCCGCCTTCCTGGGCGCCCAGGATTTGCTTGGGGGAGGCAATACCCGCCTTTTCGGGTTTCTCGTGATCGAGAAAGATACGGTGATAGCCGACTGGCTTGGCCCCGGGCGCCGGTGCGATGGGAAAAAGGATGCCAGGCCGCGCCCCGTCCGTGTCGCGGCCGTAAATCGCTGGATGGAAGCGGGCTTCGTGCGGCTCGGGTAGCGGCAGACCCCTGGTTTCGGCAAAATAGCGGCCGCCGGGCGTGCCTTTAAGTGATTGGGCCTCGGCCCACCATGTGTGGCCGCGTTCGAGCGCCTCGGCCTTATGGCGCGCCTTGGCGCGCTCCGCCTGGATTTGCTCCGGGGTTTTGTTTTGGGGTTCTGCGCGGCCCTTTGCGCGGCTGCGGTGTCCGGCCCGCGCGCCTATGCCGTCCAGGTAATCGGGGTTGAGGATGCCTTGCTTGAGGTTGCTGCGGATGGTGTCTTGGGTGCCTCTTGGGTCTTCGGCCAAGAGGCCGTTCAGCCGGCAGGCATCGATGAGGGCGCTTTCGCATTCGGCAAAGCTTAACAGATCGGCGCCGATGAGATTGCCGAGCCTTCGCGCCGCGGCGCAGGCGCGGTTGTTGCGGCCCCCTTTGGTGTTGGCGAGCGCATTCTTCTCGCCCAAAAGGGCGCTTTGGGCATAGCGCTTGCGCCGGCTGCTGGCGCCGTTGGCATTGTCATGGCCATCGCCGTTGCCATTCGTTGTCATAGCGCGCTCTCCGGAAAGGAATGCTGGGGCACGCAAGAAAAATGCGAGTATGCCTTGACATAAGCGCATAAGTGCTTATTCATGGGAGGCTCCAAACTATTGAGTGAGGCCCCGAGCCCTGATCCGGCTTGGGGCTTTTTTTTGCCTTTCCTCTTGCGGGCTAATTGTGATCGAGACCGTCAGGCGGCGCTTCCCTGGGGGCTGTTTTCGCGTTTTTGGAGAGTGGGCCGGCCGCAAAAAAGACAGATGCCGCTTTGACGGATCGGTGTTTCATCCGCTGCGCAGAGATGGGCGAAATCCTCGATGGAGAGGCGGCCTTCGGAGGCGTGGATCATTCCCAATATCGTGCCCGTTGAGGCGCGGCGCTGCGGCTTGGAGCCGTCTTTGGGAATAAGCCTAGAAAGCATGCTGAGCGTGATGCCAGCCTTCCTGGCATACGCTGTGCGGTTCTGACCGGTGAGTTCCAGTACGCGTTCGAATTTGTCGCGGAGTTGGATGGTGCGCATCGGGTCCCCTCTTCTTGCTATATAAGTTGCGGTATGCTTGTCTTGCGTGGCGGCTCGGTCAACAAGATTCTTTTGAGGGGGTGCTGGTGCAGGGGAAAAAGGAGTGGCATAAACTGTCGCATGACAGGAGAACGGATTCGCCAGCTTAGGCTGGAGCGCGGGCTTTCCTTGGCGGAGCTCGCGGAGCGCATCGGTGTGAGCCAGGGCCATCTTTCGCGGGTGGAGGCCGGCTTGCGCGGTTTGCGTTATAATAAGATGGAGCTGCTGGCGCGCACTTTGGGCGTGCCCGTCGGGGAGATTTTAACGAGCCAGGTGCTGGGTTACGTGGCCGATCTCGCGTCTTACACGCCGCCCAAGGGCTCGGTTCTGGAGAAGGCATTGAGCTCCAGCACGCAAAAAGTGTTCAAGGCGCGGTCCGACGTCTTAAGCGAGCTTGGGATAACGGAGGGCGATCCGGTCATCGCCGAGATGGCGGCTGTAACCAAGGACGAGCTTAAGAGTTGCGACGCGGTGGTGGCGGAGGTTATTCCCCACGGCGAGGAGGAAGGTGTTTTGCTGTTGCGGCAATATATCGCTCCCAATCTGCTTGTCACCAACAGCGTTGAGCAAAATGCCATGCCAATTCATATGACTAAGGAAAAGGTGCGCATTCTGGGCAGGGTGCTTTTGTAACATCATAAAGGAAAAAGAAAAATTACTTTTGGAGCTTTGCTGGTAATCGGCTTGTGCAGCCGCGCACGGTTACCCACGCACCGGGTAGCTTTGTCTCACGACATCAAGCCCAGCCTCATGGCCGTAGCAATAGCTTGCGTGCGCGTTCTGGCGCCGAGTTTGCGGCGCGCATTCGCCATATGCCGGTCTACCGTATGCTCCGAGACGCCAAGGATTTGCGCGATTTCCCACTCGCTTTTGCCATCCGCGGCCCATTTGAGGCATTCAACCTCGCGCCTGGTCAGCTTGGTAAGCTTGCGGCGGCTGCCGCGGTTGCGCAGATCAAGCGCGCGGCCGATCGCGAAGAGGCTGATTAAGCCAATCATTCCGCGGGCGTCGGGTGGAATCTCCGCAGCCGGACCCGCCAGCACCGCGAACGCGCCATCAAGCGTGAGCATGGGCACGGCAAATCCGGCTTTGAGCCCAAATTCGGCGGCTTCGCCGAACATCGTCCTGGCAGCTGGTTCGAGATCGCCGCTTGCGGCTTCTGCCCAGAGAAAGGGAGCTTCCTCGCTTTGCATGCGCCGGACGACCGGGTCGATGCGCAAATAATTCTGCCTGCAATAGCGCTCAAGCCAGCCTGGCGGGTATGCCGACAGAAGGAGGTACTGTTCCAGCCGCTCGCCGCCCGCCCCGTGAAGCAATGGCTTCGCGCCAGCGACCATCGATGTCAGGCCAAAGCGGCTGGTGAAAGATGTCAGCGCATCGCACACGCCCTGCGGCGTGATAGCCCGGTTTAGCTGCTCAATTGCGTCGTAGGTTTGCTGCAGCGCGCTGCTCATGACATCTTCTGTCTTCAATTCTTCATGGAACTGTATGCTTGCGAGAGATACTGTTTATTGAAACCGTGAGCAATTTAGCGATTTTGTGGCAACCAAGCTCAAGAGGCCACACGCACTTAGACCTGCCGCGAGGGAAGCATAACGTCCCGTTGCTGCATTGCGCCGGGCGCTCTTGCCACAGGCTTGCCGGGAGGGAGCTATTTGAATGAGCCAGGAGCGAGAACGCGGAATTGGATGCGTTCCGGGTTGGCTTAAACTCTAGATGCAAGCGGAGCGGGAATTTCTGCCGGGTTAAGCTAAATGCTCGCGAATACAGCCAAAAACCGGGATGCACAAGTCGCGCGTTCGCGGGATTTGCCAGCGGCCGGTTCCTGCTATGGTGAGCTGCAGTGGGCCGGTAGCCTCGGGGGCATCAGGGTGATTCAAAGAACCGCACCCCATCCTGGGTGACAAGGCGGGCAAATCAGATTCTTTGGCAAAGCCACCAACACTGGAGGTGGCTTTATGGTGCGAACGCTTTGGGATGTTCTTGGCTCAATCGCGGACCGGCGGGGCCGCAAAGGACGGCAGTTTCCGTTGCAGGCGATCCTTGCCATCGCGGTTGCAGCGATGCTTGCTGGGGCCAACGATCTGCGCGCTATTTTCCGCTGGGGGCGGCGGCTGAAACCGGAGGCGCTAGCGCTGTTCGGCATTGAGCGTGCGCCGTGTCATGCCACTTATCACTATGTTTTTCAATCGCTTGATGGCAATGCCTTGGCCATGGCTCTTGGCGGGTTCGCCGGTGGCGGTACCGTGCCGGGACATATTGCCATTGACGGCAAGACGCTGAAAGGCAGCCGCCGGCTCGACGCCAAGGCGCTGCATGTCCTCTCCGCTTTCGCCACCGCGCTGTCCGCGGTCATCGGCGATATTGTGGTGGAGCCCGGCCAGAACGAAATCACCGCCGCGCTGGCGTTCTTGAAGGACTTACCGCTGGAGGGGGCGGTGATCACCGGCGATGCGATGTTTTGCCAGCGCGAAATCTGCCAGGCCATCGATGATGGCAAAGGCGATTATCTGTTTGTTGTTAAGGACAATCAGCCAGAACTGAAAGCCAGTATCGCCGAAAGCTTCGGCGACCTTTCCCCCCTCCGGCCCCGCCGTTCTGCCGCCTGATTTGAAGACGGCAGAAACAGTTGAGAAAGGGCATGGCCGCCTGGAAATACGCAAAATCGCGGTTAGCGCCGAGGTCGTCCCCCATCTCGAATGGCCTGGCTCCGCCCAGGTTGCGCGCGTCGAACGCATCCGCGAGATAAGCGGAAAAGTCAGCACGGAGACCGCCTATATCGTCACCAGCCTGACCGCCGCCGAGGCCGGTCCCGAACGCTTGCTGGACCTGTCCCGCACACATTGGGCCATAGAAAACCGGCTCCACTACGTGCGCGATGTATCGTTCAACGAGGATCGCTGCCGCGTCCGCTCAGGAGCACGCGCACTTGCCGCCATCCGCAACCTTGTCCTGTATCTCATCCGCTCCCGCGGCATGTCCGTGCCTGAGGCAAGAGAAAATTACCGGGAGGATCGCGCTCGGGCCATCGCCCTCGTCACGGGATGCATTCTTTGAATGGCCCTGGCGGGGGCATTGCTTGGCGTTGAATCGCTTCGCCGTTGCCCTGTATGATGCTCCGATTCGCGCCGTCCTATTCGAGGCGGCTGACAGTTAGCGGAGCGGCACTGATGAAACCCATCGAACAGCGAATTGCGGAAGAACTTGGCGTGCGGGCAGCCCAAGTCCACGCGGCGATTGAGCTTTTGGACGCCGGCTCGACAGTGCCCTTCATCGCGCGCTACCGCAAGGAAGCCACCGGCATGCTCGATGACGCGCAACTTCGCACGCTGGAGGAGCGTCTCGGCTATTTGCGCGAGCTGGAGGAGCGGCGTACCGCGATCCTCTCCAGCATCCGCGAACAGGGCAAGCTCGACGCGGCGCTCGAAGCGCAGATCATGGCGGCGGATTCGAAGGCGCGGCTTGAGGACATTTATCTGCCTTATAAGCCGAAGCGCCGCACCAAGGCGCAGATCGCCAGAGAGGCCGGCCTCGAGCCGCTTGCGCTCGCGCTGCTCACCGATCCAACGAAGCTGCCAGACGCGCTCGCGGCCACCTTCATCGACGCGGAGAAAGGCGTGGCCGACGCGCCCGCCGCGCTTGAGGGCGCGCGCTCAATCCTGGTCGAACGCTTCGCCGAGGACGCAGACCTCATCGGCAATCTGCGCGAGGAAATGTGGGGACGCGGCAGGCTTGCGGCGAAGGTGAAGGAAGAGAAGAAGGCCGAGGGCGCAAAATTCGCCGATTATTTCGACACAGCTGAGCTGCTATCGAAAATGCCCGCGCACCGCATTCTGGCGATGTTCCGCGGCGAGAAGGAAGGCGTGCTCGACCTCAATTTCGAGCCCGAAGACCCGGCGCAGGCGCCCGCAAGCGGCCCGAGCCTCTACGAGCAGCGCATCGCGCGAAAATTCAACATCGCCGATCGCGGCCGGCCCGCCGACAAATGGCTAAACGATACCGTGCGCTGGGCTTGGCGCACCCGCGTGCAAGGTCATCTTGCGGTCGATCTGCGCATGCGGCTCTGGCAGACCGCGGAGGACGAGGCTGTGCGCGTGTTCGCCAGCAATTTGCGCGATCTTCTGCTCGCCGCACCGGCCGGCACGCGCGCGACCATGGGCCTCGACCCGGGCTTCCGCACGGGTGTGAAGGTCGCGGTGGTGGACGCCACTGGCAAGGTCGCAGCGACGACCGCGATCTATCCGCACGAGCCGAAGCGGCAATGGACGGAATCGCTCGCCATTCTCGGCCGGCTCTGCAAGGAGTATAAGGTCGAGCTGATTGCCATCGGCAACGGCACCGCGTCGCGGGAAACGGACAAGCTCGCAGCCGAGCTTATCGCACTGGCGCCGGAGCTGAAGCTCACGAAAATCGTCGTATCGGAAGCAGGCGCGTCGGTCTATTCCGCCAGCGCCTATGCAAGCGCGGAATTGCCCGAACTCGACGTCAGCTTGCGCGGCGCAGTCTCCATCGCGCGGCGCCTTCAAGACCCGCTCGCCGAACTCGTGAAGATCGACCCCAAATCCATCGGCGTCGGCCAATATCAGCATGATGTGTCCGACACCAAGCTCTCGCGCTCGCTCGACGCCGTGGTGGAGGATTGCGTGAACGCGGTTGGCGTGGATGTGAATACGGCGTCGGCGCCGCTGCTCGCGCGCGTGTCCGGCATCAGCGAAAGCCTTGCCAAGAACATCGTCGCCCATCGCGACAGCAAGGGTGCTTTCAAGAAGCGCTCCGAGCTTCAGGAAGTGCCGCGGCTTGGCCCCAAAGCCTTCGAGCAGGCGGCGGGCTTCCTGCGTATCCCCAATGGCGACGATCCCCTTGACGCCTCTTCCGTTCATCCGGAAGCCTATCCGGTGGTGCGCAAGATTGTGAAAGCAGCCAAGACCGATATCAAAAAACTTATCGGCAACGCGCCCATCCTGCGCGGCCTCGCGCCTAAGGAGTTCGTGGACCAGACTTTTGGGCTTCCGACCGTGACCGACATCTTGCGCGAGTTGGAGAAGCCCGGCCGCGACCCGCGCCCAGCCTTCAAGACCGCGACCTTCCAGGAAGGCGTCGAGAAAATCTCGGATCTCAAGCCCGGCATGGTGCTGGAAGGCGTGGTGACGAATGTGGCTGCGTTCGGCGCCTTTGTGGATATTGGCGTGCACCAGGACGGGCTCGTCCATGTGTCCGCCATGTCGAGGACCTTTATAAAAGACCCGCGCGAGGTGGCAAAGCCTGGCGATGTCGTGCGCGTGAAGGTCATGGAGGTCGATCCTGCCCGCAAACGCATTTCGCTGAGCCTGCGGCTTGACGATCAGCCGGGCGTGGATGGGAAAGTCCAGGCAGGCGCGGCGAAGGGGCAGACGCCGCCGAAAAAGATGAGTGCCGCGCCGAAAGGCAATCGCCCCGAAGCCAGCGGCGGCGCCTTCGCCGACGCCTTCCGGCGGGCGGGGCTTAACGGAGGGAAGTGATCTCAGCGAGTGCCATCTTGAATTGGGGGGACCCTTCGTGAGCAGCGACGAGCTTACGCAAGCAGAGGCTGACGCGCTGCTCGCGATGCAAAAACATCGGATCAGCGAGCATCGATTTCCGTTGCCGGATCTCGGAAGAAAGTTGACCGTCGACTTAGTTTCCGTGGACAAACGCGAGCGATTTCAGTTGGATATGACGAGCAGTCACATAAAATTATCTAAGTTCACCTTCCAGAACCGTGCCCGTCAAACCATTATTCTAGCTAGGCTAGATATCGATGGTGCGCCTCATCGCAACCCTGACGATGGTGAGATTCCCGGCACACATTTGCATCTGTTTAGGGAGGGCTATGGAGATAAGTGGGCTTTTCCGGTGCCGTCTGGCGCCTTCAAAGACCTATCGAGCCGTTGGACGGCCTTACAAGACTTCATGAAATATACTAACATCACCGAGCCGCCTGAATTTGACCGAGGGCTGTTCTCATGACTGATGTCGCAGAAATTGAGCGACTGGTGGATCGCTACCGCTCCTGGCTGAAAGACCGGACCAAGCTCAAGTCTGTTCATTCTGACTGGGTAGAGATCACAACGCCATTCTTGGATCGGCATAATGACTACATTCAGCTTTACGTAAAGAAAGAGAATGGCGGTTACCGATTAACCGACGATGGCCACACTATAAGCGACTTAGAAATTTCAGGTTGCAACCTCAATACACCCAAGCGAAAAAGCCTTTTAGAAATGGCTGCCAGAGGATTCGCAGTAGATGCATCCGACGATATTTTAAGCGTACGCGCGACCGCCGAGAACTTTGCACTTAGAAAACACGCGCTGATACAAGCAATTCTCGCTGTTAACGACCTATTTTATACAGCGAGTTCTACTGTTCGCAGTTTGTTCAAGGAAGACGTTGAGGTTTGGCTGCGGCTGTCAGAAATTCGCTTTTTGCTGAACGTGCCTTTCGTGGGCAAGACAGGTTATCTGCACAATTTCGATTTCGCTATTCCCCCATCAGGCCGTGCGCCTGAACGCATCATGCGCGCAGTCAGTAATCCAACGAAGGACACAACAGAAAGCTTCATCTTCTCTTGGCTTGATACCAGAGAAGTGCGCCCTTCGGATTTAATCGCCGTCGCAATGCTTAACGATCAAGAAAAGAGTATTTCTGGTCCCGTGTTTGACGCTCTGCGCCAATACGACATTGAGCCTGTCCTATGGTCCAAACGTGAAGCGAGCCGGGAGCGTTTGGCAGCGTAACCGCATTCGGAACAACATACGGCACAGGTTATCCGGCCGCCGCTGGGAACCTGTAGCGCATTTTCAATCGTCTGTGCACGAGACGCGAGCGAAGCGCATTCTCGATGGCGATCACAAGTGGCAGCCAGTGCCGGGCAGAGCCTCGCGAAGAGCCTACCTGTCTTAACTTCGCAACAGCCTGAACAAAAATTGTCATCTGCATTATCAACGGCTTGCACCGCTGAGATGTAGCCGTTTATCTTGAGCATCACTTCTTTTTTCCCTATCCGGCGTTCTTGAACCTCGCGAATGGGAGCCGTCCAGTGATGCCAGCGCTTGCGCGGGCTCAATGGGGGGGTTTTTGCAACTCGGCAAAGCGGGCTTGAAATGGATGCAATCGTAAACGAAAAGCCCGTGGTGGCGGCTGCGGGATTGGGTTTTGAGGCGCGGATTGCTGAAGGTCCCGGTGTTAAAGTAGTTTTCGGCCAGAGCCGCGATAAATACAGGCAGTTTCTGCATAGCTATGCGCAATCCGGGGTATGCGGATTCATCAGCTTTGGCGTAGCGGGCGGCCTGTCGCCCAGGTTGCGGCCGGGAGATGTCGTCGTCGCGAGCGCTGTGATCACCGCCGGCGCCACTTCACGCACATGCCCCAATTGGTCTCAGTCGATCCTGAAGGCTGTGCCCGGCGCCCACCATATGCCAGTCTTCGGCGCGGAAGCTCCCGCCATGTCCGTTCTTGAGAAAGAGGCGTTATGGAAAGCGACGGGGGCGGGGGCCGTGGACATGGAGTCCGGCCCCGTAGCCGAGGTCGCAGCGCATTACGGATTACCCTTTACGGTTTTGCGAGTCGTACTGGATCCGGCGCATCGTGCACTTCCGCCAAGCGCGCTTGCAGGCGCACGCGAGGACGGCAACACCGATCCCATGGCCGTTATAAAATCGTTGACGAGGCGTCCGGGGGATTTAGCCGGTTTGCTTCGCCTTGCGGACGATACCCGCAAGGCGAGCCGGGCTTTACTCCGCAGCCGACAGGCGCTGGGGCCTTTCCTCAGCTTCTTCTCGCTTAATAAGGTTGAGCTCGCGCTCCACATGGAGTGAGTGGACGTGGACGGCGGGCCGCTGCTTGTCGAGAGCGATCTCGGGCGCCATGGGTCCTTCCGTCCGTATGCCACGCACAGCTAGTGCAATAAGCTTGAACGGATTCGTTATCGCAGCATCGGCAGCCGTGGGTTCGTAACCGCAATGCGCCATGCAGTTTGCGCATTTCTCATAGCGGCCCGTGCCGTAGCTATCCCAATCGGTTGTCTCCATCAGCTCCTTGAAAGTGCTGGCGTAGCCTTCGCCGAAAAGGTAGCAGGGTTTCTGCCAGCCGAAGATATTGCGCGTGGGCATGCCCCAAGGCGTGCAGTGATATTCCTGATTGCCGGCGAGGAAGTCCAGGAACAAAGGCGAATGAGCTAGCGTCCAATGCTTGCCTTCGCCAAGCGCGAAAACCTGGCGGAAAAGCTCCTTGGTCTTGCGGCGGTTGAGGAAGTGTTCCTGATCGGGCGCGCGCTCATAGGCATAGCCTGGGGAGATTGAAACGCCCACGCCCAGATCCCGGCTGAAGTCGAGGAATTTTGCAACATCCTCCGCCTTGTAGCCGTCGAATACGGTTGCGTTGACGTTCACTGCAAAGCCCTTCGCCTTTGCCGCGAGAATTGCCTTGAGCGCTTTGTCGAACACCCCTTCCTGACAAACCGATTTGTCGTGATGCTCTTTCAAGCCATCGAGATGCACGGAGAAAAACAGGTAGGGCGACGGCTCGAAAAGGTGCAGCTTCTTTTCAAGCAGAAGCGCGTTCGTGCAGAGCGAGACGAACCGTTTTTGTGCGATCAGCCCCTTCACGATCTCGCCGATTTCCCGGTGGATCAGCGGCTCGCCGCCTGGAATCGCAACCATGGGTGCGCCGCATTCCTCGGCGGCGTCGAGGCATTCCTGCACCGAAAGCCTGCGATTGAGGATCGGATCTGGATAGTCGATCTTGCCGCAACCCGCGCACCCTAAATTGCAACGAAACAGCGGTTCCAGCATAAGAACCAAAGGATAGCGTTTGCGGCCCTTAAGCTTCTGTTTGAGAAGGTAGGCACCGATCCGCCTCTCTTGAAAAAACGGCAAGACCATAGGTGTACTCCAGTTCATGAAAAGCGCGCCACGATCAAGGCGGCACGGCCCTCTATCTTGATGGACTTAAACGCGAATTCGCTAATGTCAAACGGAGTGCAGCTCGACGGGCAGCCTGAATTCGACGTTTTCTTGAACTCCTGGTAAATTTGTCACTTCGATTGGGCCAAGCGCGCGCAAGCTTTCGATCACGTCTTGCACCATGGCCTCCGGCGCGGAAGCTCCGGCGGTCAGTCCGATCACGCCAGCTCCCTTGACCCATGCAGCGTCAAGTTCGCTGCCATCGGCGAGAAGATAGCTTGGCACACCCGCCTCCTCTCCGATTTCACGCAGGCGGTTCGAGTTCGAGCTGTTTTTCGCGCCAACGACCAAGATGACGTCTGCGATCTTCGTAAGCTCGCGCACCGCGGTCTGGCGGTTCTGCGTCGCATAGCAGATATCGTTCGTCTCGGGCCCCACCACATCCTTGAAGCGCCGCTTGATCGCTTCGATGATCCCGCGCGTATCGTCGATGCTGAGCGTTGTCTGCGTAACATAGGCGACTGGAGTGTGGTCCGCGAGCGGCAGCGACTTCACATCCTCCTCCGTCTGAACGAGATGCACCGGCCCCGGAATTTGCCCCATCGTGCCTTCGACCTCCGGATGACCGGCATGACCGACGAGGATAATGATGCGGCCTTGGGCGAGGTACTTCTTCCCTTGAAGGTGTACCTTGGTCACGAGCGGGCATGTCGCATCGATTACGGGCAAATTCCGCGATTCCGCAGCAGACTGTACAGACTTCGACACTCCATGAGCGCTAAAGATGGTGACCGCCCCTGGCCGGATTTCGTCGATTTCGTCAACGAAGCGCGCGCCTTTCGCCTTCAAATCTTCGACGACATGCTTGTTGTGCACGATTTCGTGCCGGACGAAGACGGGTGCTTCGTACTTCTCTAGCGCGCGCTCCACGATCGAAATTGCGCGAACAACCCCGGCGCAAAATCCGCGCGGCTGGGCGAGCACAACTCGCGTCGCATGACCCTCGCGGCCGTTATTTCGCATTACAGTACCCCAGGTTTAAGACGAGGCTCCAGTTCCACGCGTTTCTTCCGCCGCTTTCCGGCAACAAACGGCACCCTGCCGCGTTCCGGGCATTGTCCAATATTCCTGAACCGTGCATCTTTTTGGACTGCATGTCTAGCAACGTTGGCTGGCACCGGCTTCCGGCAATGGAGATCGCGAGGCGGTGTTGCAACGGTGCCAGCGCTCTGATCTGCCTGCATAATTTCGAATGCGCATAGATCAGGCTGCTTCGTGACAGAAGCTGGGCGCTGCCGTTGAAGCAGGACCGGCCCGTCTTTAAACGCGCCGGTACCGCGAAGTCCGCTTGACCGATAAAAGGCCGGGAGTGCCCGGCCTTTTGAATGAAGCCCTGCGATCCGATATTGCTACATCCTGTTGAAATGGTTCCAGGTCACGGTGACTTTCGCACCGACTTTCGCCCGGTGATAGAGGTCGAGCACATCCCGGTTATACATGCGGATGCAGCCATGCGACACCTGCTGCCCGATCAACTGCTCAGCGTCCGTGCCGTGGATGCGATACATCGAGTCGCCCAGATAGAGCGCGCGGGTGCCGAGCGGGTTGCGCGGGTCGCCGCCGGCAACATATGCGGGGAGCTTCGGATTTTCACGGCGCATATCCGCTGTGGGCGTCCAAACCGGATTTTCTTTCTTCTGGCTGACATAGCTCACGCCGGACCACTTTGCCTCGGCCTTCGGAATGGCGATGGAGTAGCTGATCGCAGCCGATTTCGACTCGATATAGTATAAACGCCGGTCACCGAAGCTTACAACGATCTCGCCCGGTGTATAAAGACCGGGTTTTATCTTAATGTTCTGGCGCGGACCACCACCCATGGGGCCGAACAGGTCGCTGAAGAAGCTGTCGAGGAAATTTGCATTTGCACTCGTTGCCGCCATTGTCAGCAAAAGGCTGGCAATCGCGAATTGTTTGATGAGCCGTGACATTAATCCCTCCAATGTCTCACCGGTATCCAAATTACCTCAGCGCCGGCATTTCCGCCTGACAATGAACGCCGTGTTCGCGAGGCCAGCTTCCCGGCCGCGTGCCTTGCTAGCGCGCCTTATCGGTTCCAGGAGAACATAGCTGAGCATAATCCCCGCGTCAGCCCCCGAAACATCAGTGTCCGGCCGCTTTTTGCGGCTATGTTGCTAGGATGACACGGCTTTATGACTGCCCAGTAAACAAGCATCGCAAGGCAAGAGCCGAGAACAACTCAGGCTGCGTGGAGGTTATTTCTTGCGGAACTTGTCCAGGCTTACGACATCGGCACTGCGCTTGCCTTCGCGCGGCCCGTCTTCATTCTCCGGCTGCTGGGCGGCCGCGGCTTCGTGCCCCTCCAGCTCATGGCCTTGGCCGGGGAAGGAAATGCCGCCGAAGTCGCCTTTCGGTGCGGGCAGGAGCGCCAAATCGGCGGTGAGGCCGCCCTTATCGCCTTCCTCGCCTTCGGGCGGGCGCAGGGCAAGAGCGAAATGGACGGTGGGATCCTGGAAAATCCGCACGGCGCTGAAGGGGATCACAAGACGTTCCGGAATGTTGTTGAACGAGAGGCGGACCTCGAACCGGTCGTCAGTAACGGCAAGATCCCAGAACTGATGTTGCAGCACAATGGTCATCTCGTGCGGATATTGGTCTTTAAGCCTTTTCGACAGGCCAACGCCGGGCGCCCTGGTATCGAAGGTGATGAAGAAGTGATGATCGCCAGGGATGCCGCGTTTCAAGACGCGCAACAGCACCGCGCGCACGACCCCGCGCAGCGCGTCCAAGACGAGAGCCTCGTACCGGATCAGATCCTCAGGCATTTTCGCTTCTAAGACAAAGGCCCAATATCGCCCAAATTAAAAAAGTGACGGGCTTCTGTTGCCCGGCGCCCGCCAGCCGCGCCTAACAGCAGCTACGCCGTTAGGACTTTGGATTCCCAGTGTCGCGCCGCATTACGCAGCGAGAGCAACCGGAGCATAGTTGTCGTTTGCAACTATTAGAATGGCCCGATACGGCGGTACCATGCCGAGTGAAAGAGTACCCTTTACACCCTCGTCGATCCTATTTCGCCCCCATCAGAAGCCGCCGGATTCTGGTTTCCTGGTCTCAACCGGACCAGCTGGCAGCTTGTGGTGGAGGCGCCGGGTACCGCCCCCGGGTCCGAAAGGTTTATTACGATATCCATTTATCGCCATAGCTGGCTAACCAGCGCTTTATAATATAGCTGCTCCGCAACGGATTGGAAAGATGACGGAGGCAGAATTGCATGAGCCGCAGCAAGTTAGTCACGCTGCAGACGGCACAGTCCTAATCGGAATGGGACGGGTCCCGCAGCTTGGCCGGAGTATCCTCGCGGACAGGCTCCTGGCGGTCAGCTTCAATCAAGTAGCTGCGCCGGTCTTCGCGCCTGGGGAATGCGCGCTGAAGCCAATGGGTCCCCAGCCAACCCGCATAGATTTCGCCCGGCCCTTCGCGCCAGCGCCGTTCTGCGTCCTGCCTTGCCGCGGCGCTTCCGACCGTTTCGATCAATAGCCCAGCCCACGTGCCTGCACGGAAGCGGTAAATGCGAAATGCGTCCGCCTGGGCGTACATACTTCCTTGCTTATCGAGCTTTTCCCGGATGATTTTCTCGTCAAGCCCGTTCAGCCCGCCTCCCCGAAACCGGCTTTTCCGCTCCTCGCCAAGTAAGCGGACAAGCCCCTGGCCTTCGAGAATCGCAAACACCGCAGCAAGATAACGAGAACGCTCAAGCGCCTGGGTGGATTCAAACTTCGGCGGGTTGGTGCGGTTCGCGGCCCATTGTTCGTAATTCTCCTCCCGGAAGTCGAGCGGTACGGCGGCGTAATAGTCGCCCTTGTAGTCGAAAACCACATCCTGCAAGGGCGCGATCAGCTCTCCTGGGGCGGGGCCTTCGCCACGCTGCAAGTGAAACTGGGTTTGAAAAACGCGGAAGAAGGTTTCGAGTACCCCTTGCATTGGTCCGCGCTCTCTCGCGCGCGACAAATCCTGGCCGAGGTTGAAGAAGGGGCCGAAGGGGCGGTTGACCGAGACGAGCAGGATGCAAATGTCGACAAAGATCGCGATCATGAGCGGGATGTAGTCGCGGTCGCTCAAGCCGGCTTTGTCCTGGGTGAACGCGCTTTCGAGGCTCCCAGGGTGTTCAAGGGCGCCCTGCTCCCTCCGAATGCGCTCCGGCGAAGGAGGCGCTTTGCCATGAACCACAAGCCCGATCGCCGTATTCGACAGGCGCCGGAACGCTTCGATGACCGCTTCCGATCCCTCGACGGAACGGAGTTCCGGCTTTTGCAGTTCGGGAAGTTCGTCGATAGAGCGCACAACGCCGTCAAGCGCGGTTTGCAGCTGTCCGTCGGGGCAGGCGAAGGTTCCGCCGCGGTCGTCGGGAAAGGTCTTCTGCTTGGCGCGAGCGGCGAACTCATCGCGGATCTCCCGGATCTGCGGATCGCTGCGCAGCGCATTGAAGCGGGTGACGACCAGGCCGAGCTTACGGTCGAGCCCTTCAATAAACGTGGTCCTCGTCCCGGTCGCGGGATCGATGGTTGTGGGGTCTTTTTTCAAGACCCGCTGCAGGTCGGTGTTGAGATCGCCGATATCGGCTTTGACAGCATTGACGCGCGCGGCAATCAGATCGTTCGCGAATTGGAACCGCTGCGCATCGGTTTCGCGCATGCGCCGCCTCGGGCCATCGCCAGCGCGGCTACGCGGGCAAGTACCACCCGAAGTGCTCTCTGTGGCGGCCTTCTGGGACGATATGGTGGCGAGCGTCGTGAAGGTGCTCTGCAAAAGCTCAAGCCGGCTCTCGCCGGTCTCAAGCGCGCGCTCTACCTCGAAAATGGACGCGCCAGCTGCTTGCGTCGTTTGCGCTCCGGCCTCAAGGAACCGCCAATAAAAGCCGAAAGCGAAGGCTACGGAAATCAAAACCAATACGATGTAGCCGGCAATGTAGAGTGGATAAAGCACGATCCGGAGCTGCCCGGAAAACATGGAATCGAGAATGTAGATAATCATGCCTTGCAGCATGAGCACGGCAAAGCCGATGGCGATTTCTGCGGGAAGGCCGATGTTGCCCGAGCTTGCCGAGATAAGCTGCAGCATGCCGGAATAAGTCGAGATCCACGCCAGCGCGCTCAGCCCCGTAAGGAGCAGGACCATCAGCAATGAATAGGACGAGCTGCCGTGCTTTATCGGAACCGCCATATGAAACTCCAGCCCAGTATCGCGCCTGTTGGGCTCCGGCGCGCTAAACAATATCCCTAATAGGCGGATGTGACATTCGTTCTTTGGAGGGGAACGCTGGTTCGAATGTTTGCGCGGCTCGCGGAAGGCGATCGCAGCGCGAGAAAGAATGTGGGAGCGGCAGAACGTATTTGCACTTTAATTAATTTTAATGTAGCGAGCCGTCCCGGTCACGGCTCTTTTTCAAGGCGAATGCAGCGGAGGCGCGATTTCAAATAAATTGCCGCCGCTTTGTTTCCGCACGAAAACATAGATTTACCCCGCTGCCGCCGCATTCCAAGTATTCAATGCAACGTCGAAAGCTTACGGGAGGTGCGTCATGAAGAAATTACTTGCATGCGGGGCAATCGCTGTCTGCCTTGCCCCATTCGGTGCGCAAGCTGGAGAGCGCGTAACTGACGCAGCCCTAGGCGCATTATCGGGAGCGGTTGTTCTTGGGCCGGTGGGCGCGGTTGCGGGTGGGGTTGTCGGTTTCGCCGCGGGGCCTGCGATTTCCTGCTCATGGGGATTGAGTGGATGCCGCCATTACAGACGATGGGCGAGGCGTAGCCGATACTAGCGGTCGAAAAAGGTTTGGTGCCCGTTCCGGGCGCCGCCCCGGCGACGGTTTCCACCCAAGGCAGACGAAACGGGAATGCCTGGAAAGCCGGACAGTTAAGACCGCTTTCGTATTCCAGCTCCAGACGAAGACCGGCGGCACAAAGAATTGGAATGCGTCCGTGACATGATGAATGTCGATTGGCGCAGTGGAAAGCTACCGTTGACATTCCCGGGCCTCTGAGAGCGGTGGAATGAAAAAAAACGGATGTTCCGATGGCTCTAGCGCTTGGCCGCCACAGCTTGAACCCTTCCGATCAAGCCATCGTGAGATGCGCAGGCATTGCTTGATTAAGCGTGTCAAGAGGCATATTGTTTTTAATTAGCGGCATATCACCGCATATAGCTAGAGCACCGCATCCCGGCCATGCGATCCTCGAGGGGGATTATGCGGCTTATGCCATGATCAAGCATTTAGGAGATCGTCATGGCAGAAAATAATGGCATGAATACCCATCCCGCGTGGGAGGATTGGGTAGGCTTCGGGCTTGGGGCGCTGATTATCTTGACCCCGTACTTGACGGCCGATGCAATTAGCCAAACTGTGCAGCCGGCCGATTATAATTTTCCGTTGACCCCTATATACACCGCCCCTGCTGCAACCCAAACCGTGCAGTTGGCCACCACTTTCATCGGCCTCTTGGTCCTGTTCGCGGCATTCATAGAACGCCTGCAAATCAGCGAAGGAGCGGGAGAGCCGGCGAGTGAATGGGGAGAGGTTTTGGAAGCGGGCCTCGGTGCGGCGCTGATAGCCCTTCCCTTCCTCCTTGGCTACGCTAACAGCGGCACGCTGCGCTACTGGCATTTTGCCTTGGGCGCGATCGTTTTCCTTCTCGCGATAGTCGAGCTGCGGCGCGACTACGTAGGCGAAATGCAACGGCATGGCTGGTGGCGGCAAACGCAGTAAACCCTTCATCGCGGCAACATGCACGACGGGTTTCAGAGCCTACCGTTTTGTTGTGCACGATTGCCGCGTTCCATTGCGTGTAAAAAGAGGAGGATGATCCCATGCAAGAGTCCGAAATCCACGTCCACGCGCGTGAGCTATGGAAGGCTCACGGCCAACAGGCGGTAGCCGATCTCCGCAGCAAGTTGCGCGATGCCATAGACGCCGCAGACGTTAAGGTTGCCGAAACCAAAGCGAAGGCCGAGCGCGGAACGGCGCTTCTGAAACAGGCTGAGGCTGAGCTTGCGGCTCTCCAAGCTTCGCAGCATGAATTTCAGGAACGCTGCGCCAAAGACTATAGCTGTGCAATTCTTGCGGGCATTGAAAGCGGCGGTGACATTCCGCCTATGGAAAGCGATAGCGGCGTCCCGGATAACCGGCCGCTGGTTGCCGCCCAAATGCGTCTGGATGCTTTCAAGACCGTTGCCGCGAAGCTCGACGCCGATCTTGCCGCAGCACGAAAGGAGGCGTTCCGCTCCGAAAAGGCTTTCGCAGACTTGGACGCCGCCATCTTCGATATGGAAGTCGAATACTGCGACGTACTGCGCTCGCGGTGGTAAACCCGTACCGCGGGATTTCCGGTTCCGTCTCAACCGGCGGTGGCATTGCGACCAGGACGGCCCGGCTGCAATTACGATTTTGACCGCTAGAGCGTTATCCGCAAATAGCCTGACCCCGGCGCAAGCGCCTGCCCTCAGGCTGGCCGCCGCGCCGTGGCCAAAGTCCGCATCCGGAGCCCTACGGCGGCGTATGCGATTTTTGTAACGCCGCAGCATAGTTAACGCCCGATGCGTACTATTTTCGGAGCGCCGGGGCGTGGTTAAAATCGGAAAGGTAAATGCGGCGGGAGTTAAATGGCATTTTTACGCCAAAGCGCGAATTTTTCGCGTTTTCACCCCTAAAAGTGGATTCCACAAAATCCGTTAATTATCTTTTTGGGTCCTTGTTAGCCATAAATCTTAATCTGCGATCAGGCCGGGCTTCAATGCACCTTATGCCAGGGCGGGGAGCTGTCGCAAAAAACAGTAAGCACTATCATGGTCTTAGCCAAGTTTACGCCTTCGTAAGGAGCTATCGGCGATGATAGCGGCATCGAAAAGCGTAGAGAAAAAATGATTTTTGCTCTGAGTTTTGATCTGAATTATATAGAAACCTATGTTCAAAGCCGGCTTAATGAAAATCAAAGCGATCCGCTGCCGAAAATGCCGAAGTCTGTGAAAGGGATGAACGCGACGCTATCGCCCTCCCGGATCGCATTCACATCTTCGGGGATCTCGATCAGGCCGCTTGCCGCGCGGAGCGAGGAAATCAGCCCCGATCCGTCGCGCGGGTATTTTTTCACGACGAGCCGCTCGCCATCGCGCTCAAGCCACCCCCTGAAAAATTCGCGGCGCCCTTGCTTGCGGGAGCGGATCTCAAAGCCCGCCGGAAAAAATAGCCGCTGCGGCTCGATCCAGGGCTCCCCCGAAAGACGCCTCGCAACCGGCCAGACATAGAGCAAAGCGCAGACCATCACAGCGACCGGGTTCCCCGGCAAGGCGAAGCAAAGGCTGGAGCCGATTTTGCCCACGCCCATCGGGCGGCCCGGCTTGATTGCGAGCTGCCAAAGACTCAGAGCGTCCGCCCCCTTGAGCGCGGCGACGATGTGATCCTCCTCGCCGAGGCTCGCCCCGCCAGAGGTGACAATAAGGTCGGCTTCGCGGGCAGCCTTATGCAGCGCTTCGTCCACCGCCTCCCGCCGGTCTGGCAAGATCCCGCCATAGCTTACGGACAGGCCAAGCGGCGCGAACAGGCCAGCGAGCATCGGGCCATTCGCGTCATAGACTTTGCCCTGCTCAAAGGCCGAGCCCGGTGCCAGCACTTCGTTGCCACTCGAAAAAATGCAAACTCGAGGCTGCCTCGCGCAGGCGATTTCGCCTTTTCCCCTCGCCGCCAGCGCAGCCGCGTCTTGCGGGCGCAGGCGTTGGCCCGGCAGAATCAGGGTTGCGCCTTCGGCCACGTCCTCGCCCGCAAGCCTGCGGTTTGCGCCTTTCTTGAGTTCCCCTGGAATGAGCACGGTGCCATTCTCAACGCGGCAATCTTCTTGCATCGCAACCGTGTCGCAGCCCTTGGGCACGATCGCGCCGGTGAAGATGCGCGCGGCACTTCCAGCGGGGATGGGGCCTTCCAAAGCCTGCCCAGCGGCGGCGCGGCCCGCCGTGGAGAAGGCCGTGCCTTCCTTTGCGTCATAGCTCTCGAAGGCGAAGGCGTAGCCGTCCACGGCGGCATTCGTGTGCGCGGGAATGGGGCGGGGTGCCAGCACAATTTCGGCGCTGACGCGGCCTGATGCGCGGTGAATATCTACGCGCTCGCTTTCGCCAATGGGGGAGGCAAGGTCCTTGAGAAGTGCGATTGCCTCCGCGTGAAGCAATCGGCGCCCGGAGAAAGCCAAGCAATCGTCAAGCGCACTCACGGCCGTTGCTCCTGCGGCGCAATTCGGGCGAGGATAAATTCCGCAATGGCATCGATGCTGTCAAGGGAGAAACCCGGTAGGCCAGCCTCCTCGATCTCGAAGTCCGCGGCGACCGCGACGATAGACGGATCTTGCGGCGCAAGCGGAGTTCTCTGTAGAGCCTCCCGCCGCCTGACTTCGAGCTTTTGATGCGGTTCGCGCTTGAAGCCCTCGACCAGAACGATATCCGCGTGGCCGATACGCCGGACGAGCTCCGCCAGCGTTGGCTCCGGCCTTCCATCGAGTTCCGTCATCACGGCAAAGCGTTTCGCCGAGGACACCGCGACCGTCCGGGCACCCGCCTCCCGGTAGCGAAAGGAATCGCGGCCTTCGTGATCGACATCGAAGCCGTGGTGCGCATGCTTGACCGCAGCGACTTCCAGTCCGCGCGCCGCGAAGTTCGCGATGAGCTTGGCCATCAAGGTGGTCTTGCCGGAATTTTTCCAGCCCACGACGCCAAACAGGGGCGGTATCACGGCGTCTCCTTTGCCAGAAGCAGCGCCTCAGCCTCTGCCAGCTCTTCGGGGGTGTTCGCGTTGAAGAAGGGATCGGCGAGCTTGCCGGCAACGTTTGTCATTGGAAACTCTGCAATAAAATTCGGATGCCGGTCTGTCCAGTGCAGAACTTTCCGGGTGCCGGCGGCCAAAGCGTTTGCCAAATCATCGGCGAGTGCAACCGGCCAAAGGCCGAAAACTGGATGGACTTGTTCGCCGGACCTGGCAAGGACGATGGCAGGATAGGTGCCGCCGGCCGCGGTTAGAAATTTAGCGGCCAAATCTTCGGGAAAGAACGGCGTATCGCAGGCCGCCGTGACAATAAAGCGCGCGCCGGGTGCAGCTTGCATCGCCCAGCGAAGCCCTGCGAGCACGCCTGCGAGCGGACCGGAGAAATCGGCTGTGGCGTCGGGAATTACCGGCAAGCCGAAGGTAGAGAAGCGCGAGGCATCGCCATTGGCGTTGATCGCAAGCGGCGATGCCTGAGCCGCCAGACGCTCGATAACGTGAAACATCAGCGGCTTGCCGCCCAGCTCGCGCAAACCCTTGTCACCGCCGCCCATCCGCCGCGACAACCCGCCCGCCAGCACAACCCCAGCGGCGCGCTCCATGCCGCCGCTCATCGCCCCTCACCCTGTCCCTCTCCCCGTGGGAGAGGCGCAGCCTGCCCCCTCTCCCATGGGGAGAGGGCTGGGGTGAGGGGTGGAACGCCAACGTTGAATTGCAAAGCCCCCATCATTCCTCATCCTTGAAACTGCCCTTGCGGCGGTGGCGCGCATCCTCTTCTTCGACGGCGCTCACATCCTGGTCGTAGACGATACGCTCCTCGCCCGATAGCACAACGAAGCGCTTGCCGCGCATCCGCCCGATCAAGGTCAGCCCGGAACGCCGCGCCAGGTCCACGCCCCAAGCGGTAAAGCCCGAGCGCGAGGCGAGGATCGGTATCCTCATTTTCACGGTCTTGATAATCATCTCGCTCGTGAGCCGGCCCGTCGTGTAGAAGATTTTATCGTCCGGCCGGACGCCGTTCAGCGCCATATAGCCGGCGATCTTATCGGCGGCGTTGTGCCGGCCGACATCCTCCATGTAAATCAAAGGCCGGTCCTCCTGGCACAGCACGCAGCCATGGATCGCGCCGGCCTTGAGATAAAGGCTTGGCTGGGTATTGATCTTTTTTTGTAAGGCGTAGAGCCAAGAGGTCCTGAGCCGCGCAGTCTTGCTAAGCTCGATACCTTCGATCTCATCCATCAGATCGCCAAAGACAGTGCCTTGGGCACAGCCGGAGGTACGAACTTTCTTCTTAAGCTTTTCTTCGAAATTTGTCGGCGCTGCCGTTCGAACCACAACGGTCTCGAGCTCGGGATCGTGCTCGATCGCAGCGACGTCTTTGCCCGATTGCAGCATGCCCTGATTGAGGAGGTAGCCGGCCGCCAGAAGATCGGGATAATCTCCGATGGTCATCAGCGTGACGATCTCCTGCGCGTTCAGGAATACGGTGAGCGGCTTCTCGGTGACGACGTGAACGTCAACGTGCGCGCCCAAGTGATCGCGCCCCGAGACGGGAACCGAAAGCGCTGGGTTCTCGGTATCCGGCGCGATCTCGAACTCACGAAGCTCTTGCGAAACAGGCAGACCGGTCACACTCTCCTCATGAAGCGGACGATTTAACACATTCAGGCTTTTGCATTTACGGGTTAACACCTAGATAAGGCCAGCTTGAAATTCTTGACTTGGCTTCTCAACCTTTTACAACGGCAGATATATGGCCCATCCCCTGACAAAAGAAAGCGTTCTGAACGCACTTAGAACCGTCACCGTACCGGGCGGCACCGATCTTCCCTCCTCAGGGATGCTCTCGGATATCGTGATCAATAAAGATAAGGTCTATTTCGCGCTCAACGTTCCGCAAGCCGACGCAAAGGCTTACGAACCGTTGCGGCGCGCTGCCGAAGCTACGGTGAAGTCGATTCCCGGCGTAGGAGGCGCCATCGTCACGCTCACTGCCGACGCCAAGGAAAGCGGCGGCGCGGCCCATCCTTCGCAACAAGGCGCTCAAGCAGCAGGCATTGGCCGGGTCAAGTACATTATCGCGGTTGCTTCCGGCAAAGGCGGCGTGGGCAAATCGACCACTGCCGTCAATTTGGCCCTTGGCTTCCAGCAAAATGGGCTTCGCGTTGGCATACTCGACGCCGATATTTACGGCCCCTCCATGCCGAGGCTCCTGGCCATCAAAGACCGGCCGGAGCTGGAGGGCGACAATGTCCTCAAGCCCGTTCAAAAATATGGCTTGGAAGTCATGTCGATGGGCTTCCTGGTGGACGAAGAGACGCCGATGATCTGGCGCGGGCCGATGGTTATCTCGGCGATTACGCAAATGCTGAAGGATGTTTCCTGGGGCGAGCTCGATGTCATGGTCGTCGATATGCCTCCTGGAACGGGCGACGCACAGCTCACCATGGCGCAGCAGGTGCCGCTAGCAGGCGCGGTGATCGTCTCGACGCCACAGGACCTCTCGCTGATCGACGCGCGCCGCGGCCTCAACATGTTCAAGCGTGTGGACGTGCCGGTGCTCGGCATCATCGAAAATATGAGCTACTTTCTTTGCCCCAAATGCGGCGAGCGCTCGGACATTTTCAGCCACGGCGGTGCCAAGGCCGAGGCGGAGCGGCTGAGCGTGCCTTTCCTCGGGGAGTTGCCGCTGCATATGTCGATCCGGGAGACGTCGGACTCAGGCCGGCCGATTGTCGTATCGGAACCGGCCTCCGTGCATGCAGGGCTTTATAAGTCGATGGCTGCGGCGCTGTGGAGCCAGCTCAAGGGCGAAAAGGCGCTTCCGCCCGCGCCGAAGATCGTGATCGAGTAGCCGTTTTATAGCCAGGCTCTTGCGGGGGACGCCCGCCCTTCAACGTTGCTGCGCGCGGCGGCTGCCTTGGCGGGCGAGGCCGCCTGCCTGCGCGCCGGGCCATCTAAGCCGGCGAGCCGAAAATGCCCGCTAGCAAACCGGGGAATAATAATGCGAGAGTGGGGTGAGGGGAGCCACTTTCGTTATGTTCCGCGAGCATATTGTCCCGCGCGCCATCTTAGGTCTATAACAGCCGCTCGTTGTTTCACTTCCATGGAGACATCATCGTTGCGCGGAGAGGCTCCAAGCCCCAGGCCCGGCGTGCTCGCGGTCGACCCCTACGTTCCGGGCCGGTCGAAGCTCAAGGGCACCGGGCCGGTCATTAAACTGTCGTCGAACGAGACGCCGCTCGGGCCAAGCCCGCGCGCGGTTGAGGCCTATCGCGAGGCGGCGGCCCATCTCGACCGTTATCCCGACGGCAGCCACTCGGCACTTCGCGAGGCGCTTGGTGCGGCGCATGGCCTCGACCCGGCGCAGATCGTGTGCGGCAACGGCTCGGACGAGCTTTTCCACGTGCTGGCGCAGGCGTTTTTGGCGCCGGGCGACGAGGCGATCTACACCGAGCATGGCTTTCTCGTCTACCGCATCGCGATCCTCGCGGCGGGTGCAACGCCTGTGATTGCGCCCGAGCGCAATCTGACCGCCGATGTGCACGCCATCCTACAGCGCGTCACACCGCGCACGCGCGCCATCTTTATCGCGAACCCGAACAATCCGACAGGAACCTATCTAAGTGCGGAAGAAGTGCGGTTCTTGCGGAATGCGCTGCCCGATCATGTGCTGCTCGTTCTCGATGGCGCTTATGCCGAATATGTGAGCAATGCCGATTACGAGGCCGGCATCGAGCTGGCCGCGTCGACACAAAACACGATCATGACGCGCACCTTCTCCAAGATCTATGGGCTGGCGGCGGCGCGCATCGGCTGGGGCTATGCGCCGGCGGCGGTGGCGGACGCGATGAACCGCATCCGCAGCCCGTTCAATCTGGCAGGGCCTTCCATGGCGGCGGCGGTGGCAGCGCTTGCCGATCAGGCGCATATCGAACACGCGCGGGTGCATAATGTGCTCTGGCGCGAAAAGGTCACGCGCGAGCTTCGCGAAATGGGCTACGATGTACCGGAAAGCGCTGCGAATTTTGTGCTGATCCCGTTTGGCACGGAGCCTGGCCGCACCGCGCAGGACGCCGACGAGTATCTCATCGGCAAGCGCATCATCACCAGGCAGCTTAGCGCTTACAAACTGCCCAACGCGCTGCGTATGACCATCGGCCTCGAACAGGAGAACCGCGCGGTGCTCGACGCGCTGCGCGAGTTTACAAAGACGCTAGGATGACCAAACCTATGTTTCAGAAGGCCGCGCTGATCGGCATCGGCCTGATCGGCTCATCGTTGAGCCATGCGATGCGCCGGGCAAACCTTGCGGCCACGATTACGGCCAGCGCCCGCACCGGGGCCACGCGCGCAACCGCCCGCCGGCTGGGCTCGCCGATGAGGTGTTCGAGCACGCGGCCGATGCCGTCCGCGGCGCCGATCTTGTGATCCTCTGCACGCCGGTTGGCACCTTCGGCGCGCTCGCGGCCGAGATCGCGCCACACCTTGAAACGGGCGCCATTCTTAGCGATGCCGGTTCGGTGAAGACCGCCGCCGTGCGCGACATCTGTCCGCATGTCCCGGAAGGTGTACACTTCATTCCCGGCCATCCCATTGCTGGCACAGAGTTTTCAGGCCCAGAATCCGGTTTCGCCGAGCTGTTCGATGGGCGCTGGACCATCCTGACGCCGCTTCCTGGCGCCGACGAGCGCGCCGTCGAAAAGCTGAAGGCGTTTTGGGAAGCCTGCGGTGCTCAAGTCGAGATTATGGACCCCGCGCATCATGATTTGGTGCTGGCCGTCACCTCCCATGTACCGCACTTGATAGCCTACAATATCGTCGGCACGGTCCACGATCTGGAGCGTGTCACCGAGAAGGAGGTCATCAAATTCTCGGCCTCGGGCTTTCGCGATTTCACCCGCATCGCGGCCTCCGATCCGACCATGTGGCGCGATATCTTCATGAACAACAAGGAGGCCGTGCTCGAAATCCTCGGCCGCTTCACCGAAGACCTCGCCAGCCTGCAGAAAGCCATCCGCTGGGGCGACGGCGACAAGCTGTTCGACCTTTTCACCAGGACGCGCGCTATAAGGCGGGGTATCATCGAGGCGGGCCAGGAAACGCCCGCGCCCGATTTCGGCCGCAAGCTTGCGGGTGCAAAGCCGGTGCAGTCCTGATTTGTCATGGCAGCACTTGATGCGGCTTGATCCGGCCAACCAGGACACGAACTATGTTTTCGATGAATAAATTGGATGGTTGGCGGGTCAAGCCCGGCCATGACAGCGGGTGTTAAGTGGATCTCTGGGTTTTCGCTTACGGCTCGCTCATGTGGCGGCCAAATTTCCATTACGAGGAAACATCCCACGCGCTGCTCGAGGGCGCGCACCGGGCGCTTTGCGTCTATTCCGTCGTGCATCGCGGCGTTCCATCTGCGCCAGGGCTGGTGCTTGGGCTCGATAAGGGCGGGCACTGCGAAGGCATGGCATTCCGGGTCCCGGCGCAGCTCGTGAAGGACACGCGGGCGTATCTGCATCGGCGCGAAAACGTGACCAATACCTATTCGGCCCTCATGAAGCCGGTAAAGCTGCTCGACGGCAGCCATCGTACCGTGACCGCGCTGTGCTTCCTTGTGAACCGCAACCATCGCCAATATGCGGGCGATCTTCCCATCGAAAAGCAGGCGCATCTGGTCCGGCGCAGCATGGGCGCATCGGGGGCGAACATCGACTACGTCGTCAACACCGTCGAGCATTTGCGTTCGCTCGGCGTTCATGACGGCCGGCTTGAGCCGTTGATGACGGTGCTGGGGCACGGCCCCGTCAAGGCGAAATACAACGGACACGGTTGAACGCCTTTCCGCTTTGCCGCATATAACGGATGCAATGTTAGAACTGGAGTGCCTGCCATGCTCGACAGCACAAAACCTCGCGATCGCATTATTGCAGCCGCGCTGCGGCTTGCTGAGGGCCGTCGCTGGCGCGAGCTGAGCTTGGGCGAGATCGCGCGCGAGGCCGGCATTCCGCTCATCGAGTTGCGCCGCGAGTTCCAAAGCAAAGGGCAAATGCTGGCAGCGTTTTCGCGCGCATTAGACCAAGCCGTGCTCGAAAAATTCCCCGCCCCCGGCGCCGATGCCCCGCGCGACCGGCTGTTCGACGTACTCATCACCCGCTTCGAGGCGATGCAGCCCTATAAGGGCGCCATCCGGCACATCCGGGACGATCTCGGCCGGAGCTTCGGCGAGGCGCTGGCGCAGCTCCGCCCGGCGCTAAAATCGCAATATTGGATGCTGGCCGCGGCGGGCATCAGCGGTGAGGGCGGAAGGGGGCTGCTCCGCGTGCAGGGCCTGCTCGGGGTCTATACCCGCGTTTTCCAGGTCTGGCTTGACGATGACGATCCTGGGCTCGCCCGCACGATGGCCGCGCTTGACCGCCGCTTGCGCCGCGGCGAATCGGTGCTGCGCGGGATGGAGCGAATCCGCGAGGGGTTCGAAGGTTTCGCGCGCGCCGTTTGCGGCCGGAGGGAGGCCGTGCAAGAGCCGGCGGCGCCGGAAGCGCCCGCCCCTGGAGGCGAACCGCAGCAGATTTGAGCGGCGAAAGAACGAGGGGATGACAGAGCCAAGCGAAGCGGAGATCGGGCGCCGGCGCAAAGATGCAGCCAAACGCGCGCTTGCGGAGGCAGAAGCGCGACGCCGCGAGGCACACGCCAAACCGCTGCCGAAAGAGGTAGCCAACCGCAAAGGCCCTGAGCCTACGCGCTATGGCGACTGGGAAAAAAAGGGCATCGTCTCCGATTTTTGATCTATCAGCGGCCGAAAAGCAGCCCCAGCAGACCCTCGCTGTGGCGCCGCCGCGGCTTCTGCGCTTGTGTCTTTTGCTTCAAGGCCGGGTCATCCAGCGCATTAAGGTATTGCGCCTCAATGCCCGCGGGCCCGGCGTTCGCTTGGGGCTCCATCCAAGGGGGCAAATAGGAATGGTCGTCCGGCTGTACCTGGGCCGGCGGTGCCTCTGGCGCCGCGCCTTCCGGGGCAGCGATCGCGAGCGGGGGTAGAAGCAAAGCCGCGGCAAGGATGGCCGGCATTGCTGCCGTTTTAGTACGGTGGAGCATTCAGCCTCCTACAACGGCGGATAAAATCGGGTTAACGCAACACGCTGCACCGCCCGGCAAGCTAAGGCTTTTGCGCTAGGAGTATCTTTGACCTAAAGCGCCAGGCTTGACTAGAGCTTTAGCGTGAATATGTGCATTTTGGCTCAGGCGCGAGTGCCGCCTTGTAATAAAAGCGCGGCGGGTGCGCAACTATCTCTGGTTGAAAAGACCAAACGTTTGCGGCGCGGCTTGAGCCGATGAGTGGCCGCGCTGTCCCGAAGCAAGGCGCCTCGAGATACTATCGAAAATGCTCGCGAACCTTTGCGCGCCTTGCCTTTGCACATTCCGGTCCATGATCTCGTCGAGCTTGGCCAGAAGCTGAGCGCCGGTCTTGCCTGCCGCGACTGGATTGCGCTCGTAGCCTTTGCGCTCGAAGAAATTCGACGTTGGCATGGTGCGGCCAACCGGCTCCATCATCTCGAAGCCATGAGCGGGGCCGGCGAGGTTCATCAGCTCAAGCTGCGCGCCGGTCAGTGTTCCCATCCCTTTCTTCGCGGCGTACTCCTTTATGCCCTTGAGCTTCACCACCTGCATCCAAGGCCCGATATCGCCGTCGAGGTTCAGCGCGTGCATGGCGATGCCCCTGGACGTCTTGGCGTAGGCGACATGCGCTGGCCAGTTCTCGCGGACCTTGCGTGCGTCCGCAATCATCCGGCGCAGGATCGCCGCCTTCAGGCGAAGCGAGGCCGCCTTGCCTTCGGGAACGCTGCCGTCACTGGCCTCACGCTCAAGCCTTGCGACGAATTCCGGGCCTTCCTTGCGGAGCTGCTCGATGGTGTTGGCTGCGAGCAGTTGTGCATAGCCAAGCGCAGTTGAGGCTGCGTGACCCGTTCTGGGATTGTAGCCCGATTGCAGGTCCTGCGTGCCCATTCCACCCGTCTCAAGCGCGTAAAGCCGGACTACCTGATCCCTGGTGAGGCCAAGCCTGATCGCTTCCATCGCGTAGAAGATCATGAAATCGTCTTCGCTGACCCGGTCCGGCCTGAAACCGTACACCTCGTCCGCCTGACGGAGAAAATCTGCAACGACGGGCACGGGCTCGCGCAGTTCCACCGGCGGCGCTGGCGGCTTCGGCAGAAGCTTCATGACGTCATCGGGCCGGGCAGGGCCTTTGTAAACGGGCGGCTGCTCGGCGACATAGTCCGCCGGGGTGACATCCAGTCCTGCCGCAAACTTCGCTTTGCGCTTCCTGCGCTTGAGCTCGATCAGCCGCCAATATTGATCGGCGCGGTGCGCGAACGCGATGTGAGCCGCTTCGTAGGCCTTAAGCCGAGACTGCTGCTCCGGCGTAAGCCTTGCAATAGCGTCCTGCAGTACATCGGCGCGCGCTTCGTAGGCGGCGGGCGCGATTGCCAGAAGGCAGATCGCCGGCAGGCAGATGACAAGGCGTTTCAACATGCGCGCACTCTAACCGAAAGGGGATTCCGGCACATCCCAAAAGTTGTAGTTTGGTCTGTATGGCCGATTTCGCCTGCCAAAAGGTTTACCCCAACCCTTTCCCGCGAGGGGAAAGGGGGCAGGATGCGGCGTTTGTGAGGCGGGACAGGATGAGGGGGGCTTTCATGGCCGCGCCAGCACGTAATTCTCCGCATCGCGCGCGCGAAAATATTGCGGCTCCTGGTCGTGCAGGAATTTCGCGGCGAGCGCGGTCACTCGCGCGCGCATGAAATCGCGCAAGCCCTCGGCCCTAACCTCGCCCGTGGCATCGCGCGCCTTGCCGCTCACGCCTTCCACCAGCGAGTAGGTGAACAGCCCATGCCCGCCGCCCAGCGCCGGATCCTCAAGCGCCTCCTGGTCCCAGCGCGCCGACGAATAGACCACGATATTGGCCTGAAAGCTGTCGCCAATGAGCTTGGGGTCGATGGCGTTTCCCGAATGGCAGGTGTCGAGGAACAGTATGCGCCGGCCCTTGGCGGCCGTCAGCGCTTCCTGGAAGGCATACCAAGACACCACGCTCGACTCGCGCAAGAGGCCGGTCTCGTCGAAAGCAGCGTCGGTTGGCACAAAGCGGTAGTTCGGCCCCTCATTGAGACCGTGGCCGGAAACGAACAGCATCACAGTGTCGTTTTCAGTGGTGCGCCGCAACAGCCCCAGGGCATCGCGGACATTCCCGGCGGTGGGGGCGCTGCCGGCGTCTGCGCCGTTGACCAGCACGCGCTTCACTATTTGGCTGTGCAGTGGCGCGCCGCTCTTCTCCATCGCCTCGGCAAACGCCCTGGCGTCGGCGCCCGCGAACTGCAAATCGCAGCTTTGGGTGCCGTCCGCGCCGCAAACATTGCCGAGACTTTGATATTTGTCCACGCCGATGGCAATGATGAAGAGCGTGCCGCGCCGGTCGAGATCGCCTTCGCCCTCATGGCTCACGCTCACGGAGACAGGCGTCTCGCCGGTGTTGTTGACGGCTGCGATGGCGATCTTGTTTGCACCCTTGGCCAGCGGCACTTCGAAAGTCAGCTTGCCCGGCGCGAAACCGGCGCCTTCCTCCGGTAGCTTTTCGGCGATCTGGCGGCCGTTGACCTGGATGCGGATAAGCTTCACGGGATCGGGCGTGGCCTCCAGCTCAAGCGTCACTTGAGCAAAGCCGCCCTTCAGCGTGGAGTCCGCCTCGGGGGAGAGGATGCGCAAGCGCGGCACTGGCTTTTTGAGCAAATCCGCGAGCTTGAAATCGGCGCCATGGGCCTCCCTCACCGCTGCCTCGGCCGAGGCGAGCTGGATTGCGCGGGAAACGATGTCCGGCCGGTTCAGATGCTGGCGGAGCTGGGCGGCGGTGACGTACTCCGCCTCGTGCTCCGCGCCGTGATTGATCTGCCAGCCGATCAGCTCTGCGCCAGGGCCGGAGGCGGCGTAGAAGCCCTGCGGCGTCCACATCACCCATTCGCCGTCCACGCCGGGGAAGATCGTCACGAGCAGCTCCCGGCTTTTGAGGTTCCAGAGCCGCACAGTTTGATCGCCGGAGCCCGAGACGAGATAGCGTCCATCGGGCGAAGGTACGACGGCCCAGAGATCGCTTTCATGCCCGACAAAATCGCCAAGCTTCTTGCCGTCACTGCTGTAGGCGCTGAGCGCACCTCCCGCACCGCCTGAGACGACAATCTCGCCGTTGGCGGCGAAGCTGTACGCGCTGTGGCGAACGCCGTTGGGGCTGCCGCGCTCAATAGAAGCCTTTAGCTTGCCATCCTGGCGAATTTCCAGGAAAGCATCCAAACCAAAATCACCGCCCTTTCTGGTGCTGAGAGACCAATTGTCATGGACAGTCTCGGCGCGCCGGAAGCTCGCGCGGGTCTTCCGATCAAGGGCATGCGGCCCGATAATTGAGGCGTTTACTGGCAACACCAGGCCATATTCGAGCGCGGGCGATTGATTCACCGCTGTTAAACCGGCATACCCCCAGCCGATTTCGCGGCCATCAGGTGAGAAGCCCGCCCCCCAGATCGTCCGGCCGGTTCCACGGATGGCCGCTCCCGCGCGAGGGGCAGCAGTTCGCAAGTCCCAAAAATGAATGTCGCCGGAAAATCCGCCGCTTGCCACCAATTTGCCATCGGGGCTAATGGCAGTTGAGAAGATGTTGCCGTCATGGCCCCGGTAAGTTGCAATCTCGCGGCCGCTGGCGGTGTCGTAGACGTGGCAATCATGGCCGCCACCGCTGGGGCGTGCCGTCGCCGATAGTAATAGGCGGCTATCAGGACTAAAGTTCAGGCTGGTTATCCAAGTCTGTTGTCCGGGGATTTTGATCAATAAGGCCCCCGTCAAGCCGTCCCAGAGCAGAATATCCCCAGACAAGTCCCCCGAGGCTATCAATCCATTCGGAGCGATGGCCAAGCTCAGGACTTTATCCGTGTGGCCCGTCATTGTCTTAAGCAGCGTGCCGTCGGCGGCGCGCCAAATCCGCAAATCATGATCGAAGGCGCCGGTGACAACGCGTGTGCCATCGGGAGTAAAGCCAACGGCATATACGGGATCGCGGTGCCCCTGCAGCTTGTACAGCGCGTGCGGAACATCTCCGGTGTCCCAAATGATCGCGGTGCGATCGAAACTCCCGGAAATCAGCCGGCGGCTATCGCGGGAGAAGGCGAGCCTATGGACGACGTCCTCATGCCCTTTGAGCAACGCTACCAGTGTCCCAGACGCGAAATCGTACAGGCGGATCGTTCCGAGTTGCTTGCGGGCGGCCACGGTAAATGGCCCCATATATCCGGCAACAGCAAGCCATCTGCCGTCCGGCGACAGCGCCATTGTTTCGATTTGGCCGATGTACCCGGCCCCGGCTTCCCCGCGGATCGTGCGCAGCACCTTGCCGGAACCGGAATCCCACACTCTGACGGTCTTATCTTCCGAGGCTGAAATGAGCTGCTTTCCGTCTGGCGTAAAGGTCAGAGCGGTGACTGACGCCATATGTCCCCCGGTATCGAGCATCGGCAGCAGCGCGTCCGCCGCTGGCTTTGCCGCAGCAAATTGCGCCGGCCGCGCGACGAGCTTGAGGCTCAGCCGCTTCTCGCGCCCGGCCCGCAGAATCGCGAGCCTGATATCCGTGCCCGCCGCTTTCTTTCCCAGCGCTTCGATGAGGGCCTTGACGTTTTCGATCTCGACGCCGTCGAGCGAGACGAGAATATCGTCCGGCACGAGCCCCGCCCCCTGCGCCGGGCCACCGGGGACGGGCTTCACCAGCTTCGCGCCGCGAGGGGTCTCCCAGCCGAGCGCGTCCGCTTCCTCTTTGCTGAGGTCCTTGAGCTCAACTCCAAGCCAGCCCGCGCCCGCTTCTTGCGCGCGCGCCATCCCGGCGAGCAGCGTCAGCCATAAGAATGCAATCGCGATGATACGCATGGTCTGCCCTCGCCGCATGATACACTGTAATTATACCATTCATTAGCACAGAGTCGGGCGCGCACGGAACCACCACAGGGCCCGATAAAGCCGCAGCTCTGGAACAACGCCCCCAAAGCGCCACCCACCCCTCATCCCGTCCTTCTCCCGCAAGGGGAGAAGTGACGACGTTGCGAAGATCGCAGCCTGCCCCCTCTCCCCTTGCGGGAGAGGGATGGGTGAAGGGTGAGTCACACTTTCTGTGGGCTAGGATATCTTAGGAGCGGCCAGCCCAAGCCTACGCGCACGCTTATTCCCGCATCTGCGAAGGCACCGCCACATTTCTGACGCGGCGCTAAGGCAACTCCCTTTCCGGGACACTCTTTTCCGGCGCAGCCTGCAAATTGAGTATTCAATGCGCTCTATACGCGTAATCTTCGCAAGCTTTGGGGCATGAGACTTTTGAAACGCCTGCTTGGGCGTATAGCCAGTATTCCGGCGCTTATGGAACCTGCGAAGCCGGGGCTTGCCCGCGTGCGCGGGGCGGCGGCTTGTGCCACGATTGCGATCGTGGTTGCTGGCTGCGGCATGAGCTTGCGCAACGCCCCTATAAACTCCGCACTCGCCGATGCGCCATCTCCGGCCGCAGAAGCAGCGGCAGGCGATCCGCTTGCCCAAGAGACCGCCGAGACGGCCATCGGGCTCAGCTTTTCCGGCGGCGGCACGCGGGCGAGCGCGTTTGCCTTCGGCGTCTTGCAGGAGCTGGCAAAGACCGAAGAGACCTGGCGCGGGGTCCGCGCCCCGCTCCTCGACCGGGTCTCGCTCGTGTCCGGCGTCTCGGGCGGATCGGTCACGGCCGCTTACTTCGCGCTTAACGGCCCCGGCACGCTCACCGATTTCCGCAGGCGCTTCCTGATTCAGGATGTCGAGTCCTCGCTCAGCACTTCCGTCAATGTCACGAACCTGATGCTGATGGCGAAAGGCGGCGTGAACGACCGCACCGGGTTGCCAACCTGGCTCGACAAGAACCTCTTTCGCGGCGCAACCTATGCCGACGTGCTGAAGCCCGGCCATCCCCAGCTTTGGATCAACGCCTCCGATATCTACAACCGCACGACGTTTATCTACAACACGGTGAATTTCGGCGCTCTCTGCAGCGATTTGCGCCGCTATCCTCTGTCTGAAGCCGTTGCCGCCTCGGCCGCCGTGCCGTTCATCTTCGCGCCCATCGTGATCGAGAACTACGCGGATAGATGCCAGTTCAACGCGCCGGACTGGGTCTATTCCGCGGACAGGCCCGGCGCGCCCGCGATACTGCGCGCCTCGGCGGCGGCAATCCAGCGCTACCGTGAAAAAACCGACGTCAAGTTCGTGAAGCTGCTCGACGGCGGCATGACAGACAATCTTGGGCTTAGCGGCTTCGTGCTAGAGCTGGCGGCCGCGACAAAGCCCTACCAGCCGCTAACGCCGCGCCAGGCCGTGAACCTGAAGCGCTTTCTGTTCGTAGTGGTCGATGCGGGCCTGCCGCCTGGAGGCGACCTTGCCAAGAACGCCGAGCAACCCGAGATCATGGAGCTGATCGAGGCCGTCTCCGACACGGCCGTGGACGCCAATGTGCGCGCGGCCTATGACGCGTTCGTGACCGAGATGGAGAAGTGGCGCGACCGGCTCATCGACTACCGCTGCGGGCTGACGCCACCCGAGGTCGTAGCCCTGCGCGGCTCAACGGATGGCTGGGATTGCCATGCGCTTTCGCTCCAGGTTGCGAAGGTAAGCTTTGAGGGAATGCGCGAGCCGAGCGTCAAGGCGCGGCTCGATAGGATCCCGACGCGGTTCAAATTGCCGAAGGACGATGTCGACCTGCTGATCACTTCGGCCGGCAGCCTGCTGCGGCAGAACCCGAATTATAAGGAATTCCTGGCGACGTTTTAGGTGCAAAGCAGCCGGCCGTGATCGGGCAAAACGCTTTGCATCATAGCGGGGCCATTCCGGCGGCTGGTAGGCGCTCGGTACTCGCGGCTAACGGCTTTTCCCTTCCGGGCTCGGTATTGAGAGGCGCGGAGAGAAGCGGAATTTTGAGATAGGGCATTTCCGCGAGAGCGCCTGCTGCGTTCAGATGATTATCGTCCAGCATCAAGATCGCGTTTCCCTTCCTCGCGTGACAGAACTCGGCGTCGCAAAGGGCCGCGGCTCCACTCGTGACCGAAAAGCTGTAGTCCTTGCGAAGAAAATCGAAATAGCCTTCTAGCTCCTTATGCCACCAGAGTGCGCGAGAGGCCGGCTCGCTTACGCAGTCATCGCTGGCGCGCCCATAAAATAGGGCGCGAGCGACGCAGAGCTGGACGTTTTGCGAAAATTCCGGCGTTTGATCCAAAATCGAAACCTGGACGCCTCTGCTTGTAAGAAAAGCAAGGGTTTTGGCAAAGCCGCCCCTGTTCTTGGAAGGATCGCCGTCCTTGACAAAGCGCCGGAAGTCTTTGATGTGGTTTTTCCAGCGCCCTCCGAGAATCGCAACCTTAATGTGATTTTCGCTGACCCACCGGGCCACTCCCGCGTTCAATTCGCGGCAATGTGTGGCGAGGTGTGTGTCTTCGAGGAAGGGGAGGCAGCCAGGCGAGGAAAACATTACCCCCGACAACTTGCGGTTGGCGGCCAGCGTGCTAACGGCCGGAACGAAATGATGAGCGTGAGAATCGCCCCATAGGATGAAATCGTAGGCGCCGCCATGGTCCTCGCCGAGGACGCAAGTTTGCCCGCCTTTTAAACCGGGGACTTTTACGGGCTTCGTGCAGTATGGAGCGGTCTCGGCATACGCATCGAAGGGCTGTGCCGCCAAGACCTGCTCTGTGGTCCGGAAGGGAAATCCGTGGCTCCAGGAGAAGACGCCTCCGGTCAAGGTAGAGAACGCTCATGACCGCAGCCGCGGACCCGAAGACTTTCAGCCGTCGAAAACTGCCCGGTGCGGAATGGGGTCTCGATGAAGCGCCAGGAGGCGTAGGCCAGAACAAGGCTCGCGAGCACGAGCAGCAGGCTCAGCTGAAGCGGCAGCCGCTGGTTCAAATAGAGATGGGCGAAGCTAAACAACGGCCAATGGATCAGATAAAGCGAATAGGAGATCAGCCCGATCCGGCGAACAGGTTCCAAAGGAGAGCAGTTTCCCTACAGGGTTGGGAGCGCTGCCAGCAGCGATAATGAGCGCCGCGCCTCCGCAAGGCAGCAACGCATTTACCCCTGGGAAGCTCGTCGAGGGGTCATAGAGAGCGGTGGCCAGAGCGATTGCGGCAAAGCCCGGCAACACCCAAACCAATCGATAGCCGCCCTTCGCGCAGATATGACGGGGGAAACGGCGAGCAGCGCGCCGAGCATAAGCTCCCACATTCTGCACCAGGGAAAATAAAAAGCATCCTTCTGATGATCGGCAAATAACCTCGCTTCCGCCAACACAAGCGAAACAAGCGCAAGAGCGAGGATAAGGTAAGCGAGGCTTTTTGCGGGGACGGTCTTCCTGAAAAGGAGCAGCAGCAAAGGCCACACCGCATAAAACTGTTCTTCGACCGATAGGGACCACATGTGCAGCAGCGGCTTATCGATCGCGGGTCCATCGAAATAATTAGCGTGTTTAAGCCAGTGGAAATTCGAAAAGAAAAGAACCGTCGCATTGAGGGACTCGCCGAAGGACGTCAAATCCCCGGGAACAAGCAGTATGAACGCAGCGATGGAGCATACAAATAAGACCGCAAACAGCGCGGGAAAAATGCGCTTGACGCGGCGGAGGTAAAATCCCGTAAGGGAAAATCTTTCACCCTCAATCTCGGACCAAACAATCTGGGTGATGAGAAATCCGGAAATCACAAAAAACACATCGACGCCCACAAAGCCGCCGGAAAAACCGGGAAGCCCGGCGTGGTAGAAGACGACAGCCAGGACCGCGATAGCTCTCAGGCCGTCGATATCCGGCCGGTAGGCTGGTTTGCTGTGGATGGCCGGCATGGTTATGAATCCGAAGGCGGGTTGGGGCGTTTTGTTAAGCCCTTGCTCTCGATTGGGATTGAGGCGGAATTGCGCTCTGCCGCCTTGATCTTTGTGTAACCTGTAGCCGAATCCGGTAGTGGGTGGCATATAAGAGGTATGGGGAAAGAGCGCACGGCCAAAGCGGCTGGAAGAAAACCAACGAATTTCGAGCAAGCGAGCGAAGCCGCCGCGGCCGGATTCGCTGAAGGCCCGCAAGCCGCATTCGAGGGCGAGGCTTACACCTCCGAAAGCACGGCGCATCTCATTCCGGCGCTGCGCAATCTGAAGCCCTCCGGTGCGATGCCGCAGCCGTCGCATAAGCTTGGCAAGCTGCCGCCCATTGGCGACCACCCGCTGCTGACCGGCACCGATATGCCGCTGTTCGTGCCGCACCGGCCGCCGCGGCCCGAAAAGAGCGAGGGCGGCAGGCCGCTCGTAATCAAATCGGATTTCGAGCCGCGCGGCGATCAGCCAAGCGCAATCCGCGAGCTTGTCGCAGGCATGCGCGCGCTCGAACGCGAGCAGGTGCTGCTTGGCGTGACCGGCTCGGGCAAGACCTTCACCATGGCGAAGGTGATCGAGGAAACCCAGCGGCCCGCGCTCATTCTCGCGCCCAATAAGACGCTCGCGGCTCAGCTTTACGGCGAGTTCAAGTCGTTCTTCCCGGAGAACGCGGTCGAGTATTTCGTCTCTTATTACGATTATTACCAGCCGGAAGCCTATATCCCGCGCACCGACACCTATATCGAGAAGGACAGCTCGATCAACGAGCAGATCGACCGGATGCGCCACGCCGCGACGCGCGCGCTCTTGGAACGCGACGACGTTATCATCGTGGCCTCGGTCTCCTGCATCTACGGTATCGGTTCCGTAGAGACCTATTCGGCGATGACGTTCTCGATCCAGGCCGGTGACCGCGTCTCACAGCGGCAATTGCTGGCCGATCTGGTGGCGCTTCAGTATCGCCGCAACAACATAGCCTTTGCCCGCGGCGATTTCCGCGTGCGGGGCGACACCATTGAGATCTTTCCGGCTCACCAGGAGGACCGCGCCTGGCGCATTTGCATGTTCGGCGACGAGGTGGAAAGCATCGCGGAGTTCGATCCGCTGACGGGTGAGAAGACGCAAGACCTCGCGCTGGTGAAGATTTACGCGAACTCGCACTACGTGACGCCTAAACCGACGCTGCACCAGGCGATCAAAGGCATCCAGCAGGAGCTGCAAGAGCAGCTTCAACGCTTCAACGCCACCGGCCGGCTGCTGGAAGCTCAGCGGCTGGAGCAGCGCACGCAATTCGACATCGAAATGATCGAGGCGACCGGCTCCTGCCACGGCATTGAGAATTATTCGCGCTGGCTCACGGGCCGCGCTCCCGGCCAGCCGCCGCCCACTCTGTTCGAATATCTGCCTGAGAACGCGCTCGTCTTCGTGGACGAGAGCCACGTCACCGTGCCGCAAATCGGCGGCATGTTTTGGGGCGACTTCCGGCGAAAATCGACGCTGGCCGAGTTCGGCTTCCGGCTGCCCTCCTGCATCGACAACCGCCCGCTCAAATTCGAGGAATGGGACGCGATGCGGCCGCAATCGGCGTTCGTCTCGGCTACGCCCGGCAAATGGGAGGTGACGCAAACCGGCGGCGTGTTCGTGGAGCAGGTTATCCGCCCGACGGGCCTGATCGATCCGCCGGTGGAAATCCGCCCGGTGAAGACCCAGGTCGACGACCTCATCGACGAATGCCGCAAGGTGATCCGCCAAGGCTATCGCGTGCTCGTGACGACGCTGACGAAGCGCATGTCCGAGGACCTCACCGAATATGCGCACGAGCAGGGCCTCAAGGTGCGCTACATGCACTCCGACGTGGACACCTTGGAGCGGATCGAGATCATCCGCGACCTGCGGCTCGGCGCCTTCGACGTGCTGATCGGCATCAATCTCCTGCGCGAGGGGCTCGATATCCCCGAAGTCGCGCTGGTCGCCATCCTTGACGCCGACAAGGAAGGCTTCCTGCGTTCGGAGACCTCGCTCATCCAGACCATCGGCCGCGCGGCCCGCAATGTGGACGGCCGCGTGATCCTCTACGCCGACGGCATCACCGGCTCGATGGAACGCGCCATTGCCGAGACCGACCGCCGCCGGGAGAAGCAGCGGGCGTACAACGAGGCAAACGGCATCACGCCGCAATCGATCAAAAAGAACATCGGCGATATTCTCGCGAGCGTCTATGAGCGCGATCACGTGACCGTTGACGCGGGCTTTGCGGAAGGCGCGCAAACGCCACTCGTGGGGCATAATCTGCAGGCCGTGATTGCGGATTTGGAGAAGCGCATGCGCGAGGCGGCGGGCAATCTGGAATTCGAGGAGGCGGCGCGGCTGCGGGACGAGGTGAAGCGGCTGCGCGAGGTCGAAATGACCATCATGGACGATCCGTTGGCGCGGCAGTCCCAGATCGAGGATCGCGCCGGCCGCTATGAGGGTGAGCGCCGCACGTCCTATGTGCCGCAGCTCGGGGTGGATGCAGTTGCAACCAGCGGCCCGAACGCAGGCGGCAAGACTAGGCGGGCTTCGCCCAAGAACAAGAGCAAGTCGAAGGGTGCGCTTGCGGAAAGCCCGCTGTTCAACACCGGCGAAGGCTCGGACAATCCCGTTGAATGGGATATTGCGGCCGGCAGTAACGCCGAGGTTTCAGGTTCCCGGATCGCTCCGCCGGCGGAGACCAGCAAGGAGCGCAAAATCGGCGAGTGGAGCGTTACCACCAAAGCAGCCTCGCTTTCGCGACACCTTGCGCGCCCCCATAAGCCGACGCTCGATGAGATGGGCCCCCACGCCGAGCGGCCCATGCCGGGCGGCAAGCCGAAGCCGTCGCGCGCCGCACCCGATCTGCGGACATTCAAGCCCGGCAAGACAATCGTGGTGGCGGAGGAGGGCGAACCCGAGCGCCGCGGTAAGCGGCGGCGGCCGGTCAAGACCGGCCGGCCCGGAACCTGAATCCCTCGATCTTCTCGCCGGCGCATCGAGTTCGCGTTGCCGGTTCAGTTCGACAAACTTGTTCGCTCAATCGAGACCGTCCACAACACGTTCCAGGCTGGCAAGGAACCGCTGCCACCCGCCCTTGGCGCCCTGGTATGCCTGCTGCTGATCCGGCCGGAAGCCCGACTGCTCCATACGCAGGTGTGTCCCCGTGCCCGTTTGGGTTAGAGTCCAGGTGACGATACTTTCGAGACCGTAGGCCGCCCAAGTATAAGAGAGCATCTTTTCCGGCTCGATTGCCAGGACCTTACAGTCGACAGCGCCCCAGTCTGCGCGAAGATTGAAACGGTGTTCCACGACAGGCTTGAAATCGTTCTTCATCAGCCATTCCTCGATCAGGTGTGGCTGGGTGAGCGCGCGCCAGACCTTTTCCGGCGGATAAGGTATCTCACGTTCGAAAACGACGGAGAGCGCTTCGGCTGGCGTTTCTTTCATTGGTCCATCCTTTTCAGCAAGTCTTCGAGGTGGTCTAACCGGTTTTGCCAGAACCCCGCCATCTGGTTTGTCCAGTCGATCAGCGGGGCAAGGGCGCCGGGCTGTGCGCTATAGTGGGTCTGACGGCCTTGATGCCGGTCGCGTACCAGCCCGGCCTGCTTCAGAACGCAGAGATGCTTTGACACGGCTGGTTGTGAGACCCCGGACTTAGCGGTCAGAACCGCCACCGTCTGCTCTCCTTCGCGGCAGAGGCGCTCGAAGATCGCGCGCCGGGTTGGATCAGCAAGGGTCCTAAAAACCTCGTCGTGTGTAATTTGCATGAAAACTAATAACTCCATAGTTATGGATAACAAATAACCAACAGGTTATGATTCGTCAAGCGCGAGAGTACATTTGCGGGAGAGGCAGACCCTGAGCGGAACACGGTTGGCACCGCGGCATGCCCCGAAGGTGCAGGTAATCGGGATCGCTTCGAATTTCCGGATGCTAAGACGCTCACCGGGTTGAAGAGTCTATGGTTCGGCGGCGCATCCGGCCCCATTTCCCGTTTGAAATGCCTGCAGGTCAACCAAGCACGCACGAAGACTTCGAGATCGCCGCCCAGGCAGTCTGGGACGGCCTGCCTGAACAATTTCGCGCGGCTCTGGACAATGTGGCGCTCCACGTGGCCGATTTTGCCGATGCGGAAACGCTTGCGGCCCTGCGCATCCGTGACCGCCACAATCTGCTCGGGCTGTATCACGGCGCCGGATTGCCTTCGCGAAGCGTATGGGACCCTGTCAGGCTACCGGACCGGATCTACCTTTACCGCATTCCCATCCTCGATTACGCCAATCGCAACAGGCAGCCCACGGAGCGCGTCATCCGCCACGTGCTCATCCACGAGATCGGCCACCATTTCGGTTTTTCCGACGCAGATATGGCCCGGATCGAGGCTGGCGCATAAATCGTGCGCAAGACAACCTTCGCCGTTGCAGATTGCTCGCAGCCGCCGGGCAATCGCCGGCCTAAGGCCGCGCCTTCTCAAAAATGTGATCGAGAGTTTAATCCACCCAGGGCCCGGACCGGCTTAGCCTTGGGCGGCCCCGCAGGCTTTTCCTTACAAGCCGCGGAAGAAAAAAGCGAAAAACCTGCAAAAATTCCTGCCCCAGAGCGGAACCATGGCGGCACGCAACTGTTACACCGTAAAGCCTCAGCCGGAGGCTTAGGCACAAAACGCAGGACAGGAGTATAAATGGCCTCCCAACATCAGAAGAAATCTGGCTCGACCTCAAATCGCGGTTTCGCCTCGATGGACGCCGAAAAGCAGCGTGCGATTGCCTCGAAGGGCGGCCAAAGCGTTCCGAACGAAAAACGGAGCTTCAGCCAAAATCGCGAGCTTGCTGCTCAGGCCGGCCGCAAGGGCGGACAGAACGTCTCCGATGAGAACCGCAGCTTCTCGCGCAATCGCGATCTGGCCGCGCAGGCTGGACGCAAGGGCGGACAGGCGAGCCACGGCGGTAAATCCCGGGAGCATCGCCCGGTCTAGAACGGTGCATGCGAGGCCTGCTTGCCACAGTTTTAGGTGAGGGGGTTTCGCGCGGTCCCGGCTCTAGGAGGAAACGCCTCACGGCGTCCAAGCCAGCCCCGGCGGCAACAAGAAAACAAGCCGCACAAAGGCGCCAGCGCCGGGGCTGTGTTCCAAAGCCAATTTCCGCTTTGCTAGTCCCGGTGACGCGGCTATGCGTTATGGGGTCAGTAACGGACGGGATGTGACGATGGAACGCTTTTTCGGCGGCAGCCCCGCCGCCGTTGTTTTGCAGCTTGTAATCGCCTCGGTCATCATCGGGGTGGTGCTATCTGTCTTCGGGTTCAATCCAGAAAATCTTTACGATGCAATCATGCGGCTCTGGGACTGGGTCTCTTCGCTTGGCCTGGACGCGGTCAAGAAAGTGATGCGTTACCTGCTGCTCGGCGCGATCATCGTCGTGCCGCTGTGGCTCTTGTCGCGCATCTTCAGCTATTTCAGCCCCAGGCCGGCGGCAAAAGCAGGATTAAGGGAGCGTTGCAGAATCAGGGACCGCAAGCGGGCGGCGTAAAGAGCGGTGACGTGCTCGCCATCGCCATCCCGATGATCCTTTCGAACGCTAGCGTGCTGCTCGCGGGCATCGCCGATACCGCCGTTGTTGGGCAACTCAACGATCCTGCCCTCATCGGCGGTGTCTCGCTCGGCTCGACTATCTTCGCGATGCTGTTCTGGGCCTTTGGCTTTTTGCGGATGGGCACCACCGGGCTCACCGCCAAGGCCGCAGGCGGCGGAAATCGCGGCGAGATTGCCGCAAACCTCTACCGCCCTCTCCTTATTGCTGCGACGGGCGGCGACTTCCTCTACACTCTGCATGTGCCGGCGATCCTGCTGACGCTGAGGCTCATGGGCGGCAGCCCGCAGGTGCAGACGGCCACGGCAGCCTATTTCGGCGTGCGCATTATGAGCGCGCCGGCCACCCTTGCCAATTATGCGCTCCTCGGCTGGTTCATCGGACTCGCGCTCCCAAAATCGGGGGCATTAGCGGCAATAGGTAAGCTCTACCCGGCCGTCATAGGATCCCTCCGGGCAATATGCCAAGAACGCGGGCCCGATAGTGCTCCGCGACCACACCATGACCTTAGCCTCGACGCAGCCGCCGCCGGCGTCTTTAACCTCGCTATTGAAGTCGATATTCGGCGAGGCGCTCAACCCCTTTACGGACGAGGATTTTATTGCTTTACCAGCCGGCGCGCAGACCTTCACCTCGACTTTTTGCGAGCAGCCTTGTCCAGCGCCGACGACAGCATGCACGGCGGCGCTGACCATCTCGATTTTGCATCCATGCGCATGACAAAGCGCGGGCGGCAGAGCAAGAAAACAACCCAAAATCAGCCAGCAGCCGGAAGAAAATTTTGTCATAGTCTACCTTCAATGCGTTCTGGCGTCCAAGCGCATTGAAGCCCCTAAAGATACAAAACGAGCCCGTACCCACCGTCAACTTAACGGCCAGTCTATAGCGAAGCAGTTGGATCAGCCATCGCAGAATTGTCTCAAGATTTCAGTACTTGGAGACCGGTCCGGCTCAAAATAGCGGCAAGCCATCCACGGACAAGTCATCGATGCTGCTAGAAATTTCCGGGCGGGCAAGGCCTGTCCCGTTTTGGCCGCCTTGCTTTTTTGCAGATCATGTTAATATTCGATGCCGGCCTGCGCCTTGAAGCCCGCTGCGAAATGATGCTTCACCGCGCCCATCTCTGTTACGCAATCGGCCGCGGCTATGAGGCCGGGCTTGGCGTTGCGGCCCGTCACCACCACCGTCAGATCGGGCAGGCGGGCTTTCAATTCCGCGATCACATCATCGAGCGGCAAATAATCGTAGCGCAGCGCGATGTTGAGCTCATCGAGGATCAGAAGGCGGATTTGCGGGTCCGCCATCAGCTCACGCGCCTTCGCCCAGGCAGCCTTCGCGGCCGCAATGTCGCGCCCTTTGTCTTGGGTCTCCCAAGTGAAGCCCTCGCCCATCGTATGCCAGGACACTCGATCGCCGAAGCGCTCGAATGCCGCGCGCTCACCCGTCTGCCACCCACCCTTGATGAATTGCACCACGCCCACCCGCCAGCCGTTGCCAAGCGCGCGCAGCGCTAGCCCCCAGGCAGCGGTTGACTTGCCCTTTCCGGGGCCAGTATGCACGATCAGGACGCCGCGCTCGATGGTCTTGGACGCGACTTCTGCATCCTGCACCGCTTTGCGCTTTTCCATCTTCGCTTTGTGGCGCGAAGGATCGTCTTGAGGCTTGGCCGGATCACTCATCTTTCAACACCATGGGCAGGCCGGCAACCATGAACACCACCCGGTTCGCCATGGCGGCCACCGCCTGATTGAGCCGGCCGGCGCGGTCGCGGAACTCTCTCGCTAGCGCATTATCGGGTACGATGCCAAGGCCCACCTCGTTCGAGACGAACACGATTGGCGCGATCGAGGCTCGCGCGGCTTCCATCAGCCTCGCGATCTCCCGCTCGGCATCGCGTCCCGCCAGCATGACATTCGTGAGCCAAAGTGTGAGGCAATCGACAAGGATGGGCCGAGTTCCGGACTCGAGCAGCGGGGCAATATCGAGCGGCTCCTCGATGGTGCGCCACCCATCCCCCCGGCACCGCTTATGATGCACGATCCGCTCGCGCATTTCGTCATCGAGGGCTTGCGCGGTCGCGCAATACACCCAGGGCGGCGGCAGCGCCGTTACCATCCGCTCGGCATAGCCGCTTTTGCCGGAGCGCGCGCCTCCAAGGATGAGTGTCACCGGGTTTTTCAAGTGCGCAGCGGTCCAGTTCGCTGAGAGGGTAACTCCCCAGGTAGTCCAAAGCAAGAGGATCGCGAGCCAGTCCGGCCTTAGAGCCTTATGGCGCTGAAGCATCGCCCTGCAGCCGTGCGCGCATCTCCGCCAGGATTGCGTCGCGCACTGCGGCCGGCTGGTTGTGAACGGCCGAGGTCAATGCTGCGAGCATGGTCCGCGTGCCGTAGAGCCGGTCGACCAGCGACAGCACGATCGCGAGCTCGTCGTCGCGCAGCTCCATTTCGAAAGAAAGGTCGCAGAGGAGATGAGTGCGGGCCACGTCGGCGTCGTCGAATAGAAATCCCGCGCCGCTCTCCCGAGGCTTCACCCAGCCGGCCGCGATCCAGCGCTGGAGCACGTGCGTCTCAAGCCGGGTGAAGCGCGCCACGATTTCGGTTTCGGTGAACATCATCGCCCGCCTCCACGCGGATTGTAGGGGTGCCGGCTCTCCCATTCGGAGACAAATTTTTCAAGCGCCTCATCGGGATGCGGCGGTATCATGACTTGCAGTTCCAGGAGGTGATCGCCCTTCACTTTGCCCTGAACGCCCTTGCCGCGCAGGCGCAAAATTCTCCCGGAATTGGAATGCCTCGGGATTTTTAGGCTGACCGGGCCGGTGACGGTGTCAACGGTTACGCTGCCGCCGTTTAACGCCTCGCTCAACGTGACCGGCAGCACGGATTTGATGTCGTTGCCCTCGCGCCGGAAGATTGGATGCGGAAGCACGGTGACCGTAATGAGCGCATCGCCGGCTGGGCCCCCGCCCATGCCTGCAGTGCCCTGGCCTTTGAGGCGCAAGGTCTGGCCGTCCTGCACACCAGCGGGGATGGCGATGTCGAGTGTCTTGCCGTCCGGCATGTCCACCCGCTTCTTGGCGCCCGTCACCGCTTCAAGGAACTCCACCGGCAGGGTGTAATGCACATCTCCGCCGCGCATGCGGAATTGCGTTTCGGCGCCGCCGCGGCCGCCTCCGCGCCGGCTCCGCATTAAATCGGCGAATACATCGCCCAAATCCTCGAAGCCGCCCACATCTTCCGGACGCTCGTAGCGGAAGCCGGCATTGGCGCCCGCGTAGTCGCGATAGAAGCGGCGCTCGGCCTGGGGCTGGCCCGAGGCGTCGATCTCGCCGGCATCGTAAGCACGGCGTTTCTCGGGGTCGCTTAGAAAGGTGTAAGCGGCGGAGATGTCCTTGAAGCGCGCTTCCGCCTCTTTATTGCCAGGGTTCAAGTCCGGATGGTGCTCCTTGGCAAGCTTGCGGTACGCCTTGCGGATTTCCTCGTCCGTCGCGGTTTTGGGAAGTCCAAGCGTCTGATAGGGGTCGGCCATGATCGCCGCTTTTCACCGGGTAGGAGGGCGTGGTAGTAGCCGTCTCAATTTAGAGTTTGTCCTATTTGTATGGAAGTGGTTTTCGGCATTATCGGGCGCATAAAGAGGGGGCCATGATCAACCGCCGTCTGATACTGGGCTCCGCGGCGTGTGCGCTGCTCTCGCTCGCATGCTGCCGGGCCTTTGCGGACAGCTGGAAAACAACCTATCCCGAGCTTGTATTCGGCGTTGTCCCCATTGAAAGCGCAAGCGGTACCGCTGAACGCTTCATCCCCCTGACAGAGTACCTGACGGGTCAGCTCGGCGTGCCGGTAAGGCTGAAGCTCACCACCGATTATGCCAGCGTGATCGAGGGACAACGCAGCGGGCAGATCCACATCGCCTATCACGATGCTGGATCCTACGCCCGCGCTTACATGACCGGCGTCAAGATCGAGCCGTTCGCCGTGGAAGTGAATGCTGACGGAAGTCATTCGCATCACTCGGTCTTCTATGTGAAGCGAGAAAGCCCGTTTGAGAAAATCGCGGATCTGAGAGGCAAAACGCTGGCGCTTGTCGATCCCGATTCCATGGCCGGAAACGTGGTTCCCCGGTTCGCGCTGCACGGCATGGGGATCGATGCAGACACATTCTTTGGGAAAGTCATTTATACCGGCAACCACGAGAACGCGATCCTTGCCCTAAAGGACGGTTCGGCGGACGTTTGCGCCAATTGGTGGAGTCATGAGGGGGACTCCATTTTGAGGCGCATGGACGATAGGGGTGTTCCTGGCATCAGGTACAACGACTACCGCATCATCTATGTGTCCGGTCAGATCGTAAATTCCCCGATTGCGTACCTCTCGAACCTCCCGGGCGATCTCAAAAAGGCGATCCGGGAAGCCTTCTTCACTATCGAAATGAACAACAAGGCTGCCTTCGATGCATTTGCGGGTGGCAAGCTGCTGCCCTGGGAGCCTGTCAGCCAGAAGGAATACGAGCCCGCTATCGAGCTTATCAATTTCGTGGACGGTTTCAGAAGGGGAAATCGTAATCATCCTGGCTAAAGGCTGCGGGCATCGGGCCGCGGACAAAGCACCAGTCGATCATCGCGCTTACCGGCGTGACGCCGCCTGAAGCAGAGCCTTCGCGTCTAGCGTCCCACATGAAAACTGGTACAATAGGCCTGCGTTCATTATCCCGAGGGGCAGCGATGATGCCGCGTTCAATTATTCTGGCAGGGGCAGCCCTTGCCGGGCTCTATCTGCTGGCGCCCGCGTCAAAGGCAAATGAAGCGCCTCCTGCTTGGTCTTACGACGCGCCAATGTCCGGACAACGGGCTCAGCTGCGCCCGCCGCCTGAAGACTTGCCGGTCCCGCTTGGTTACACCAGAGAACAGATCGTTCTCGGCGACCGCGTATTTCACGGAGAGGCCGCGGGCGGAACTTGTTATGTCTGCCACGGCATGGATGCGAGGGGCACGGCGAATGGAAACGACCTCTCGCTGGGATTTTTTATTTGGGGCGATGGTTCGGTGAAGGCGATCAAGAAAACGATCTTTCACAACATGGAGGTCGTGCCGGGCCGGGACGGCGATCTAACGCCTGACGATGTAGACGCGGTGTCGGCCTACCTTTGGGCGCTCGGGCGAAGCCACAATCGATGACGCGGGAATCAACCACTAAACAGATGCTTCGGAGATCGCGAGCCGCGATGACTCCCCAACAGTTGTTTTCTTGGAAATGCTCTTGCCCTCGTGGCGTGCCGCGGCCCTTTCGCCGCATTTGCGGAGCAATGCACCGGGTACCAAGCCTTACACTTTGACCGCTAGTTCCTTACTTCCAGCAACCGCCGCGCAATCACCTGCGCCTGGATTTCGGCCGCGCCTTCGAAGATGTTCAGGATGCGAGCATCGCAAAGCACGCGGCTGATCTGGTATTCGAGCGCGAAGCCGTTTCCCCCGTGGATCTGCAGAGCGCTATCCGCCGCCGCCCACGCGACGCGCGCGGCGAGCAGCTTCGCCATGCCGGCCTTCGAGGTCGCACCGCCGGCCGCCATCCTTCTCCCGGGCGGCGAAATAGGTGAGCTGGCGCGCGATCATGGTTTCTGCGGCCATCATCGCGATTTTGTCCGACACGCGCGGGAAATTCACGATCGGCTTGCCGAATTGCTGGCGTTCTTGCGCATAGCGAAGTGCAAGATCCATCGCGGACTGCGCGACGCCCACGGCACGCGCCGCGGTCTGCACGCGCGCCGACTCGAAAGTCTGCATGAGCTGCTTGAAGCCCTGACCCTCTTCGCCGCCCAACAATCCCGAGACCGGAACTTCGAAGCCATCGAAGGAGATTTCATACTCCTTCATGCCGCGATAGCCGAGCACCTCGATTTCGCCGCCGGTCATGCCAGCCGCGGGAAACGGGTTTTCGTCCGTGCCACGGGGTTTCTCCGCCAGGAACATCGAAAGCCCCCGGTAGCCGGGTTCTGCCGGGTTTGTGCGCGCGAGCACAGTCATGAGGTCGGCGCGAACCGGATGGGTGATCCAGGTCTTCTGCCCTGTGATCTTGTAGACATCGCCATCCCGGACGGCGCGCGTCTTGAGCGATGCCAAATCCGAGCCGGTGTTAGGCTCGGTGAACACCGCCGTCGGCAGGACCTCGCCGCTTGCCAGCTTCGGCAGCCAGTGTTGCTTCTGCTCTTGCGTGCCGCCGCCAAGGATCAGCTCCGCCGCGATCTCCGAGCGCGTGCCGAGCGAGCCCACACCGATATAACCGCGGCTCAGCTCCTCAGAGACAACGCACATGGCTTCCTTGCCAAGGCCGAGACCGCCGAATTCCTCGGGGATCGTAAGGCCGAATACGCCAAGCTCGTTCATCTTGCCGATGACATCGAGCGGAATATAAACGTTCTGTAAATGCCATTCATGCGCATGCGGCTTGACCTCCGCTTCCACGAAACGGCGCATTTCACCGCGCATCGCCTCAAGCGTCTCGTCGACGCCGCTCTCGCCGAAATGGCCCGACCCTTCGGCCTGCCGCACCAATTCGACGAGCCGGGCGCGCGCTTGCGGAGAATTGGCCTTGATAAGCGTCACCACCCCCGCGCTCGCAAATGCGTCACGATCCTCCGGCGTCAAGTCCAGCTCATGAAAGCGCACCATCTCGGATTGGCTCATGGGTATGCCGCCGAGGATCTGCGTTACATATTCGCCGATGCCGATCTGCGTGAGCAGCGCTTCCATCTCGCCGAAGCGGGCGTCCTGGCTTAGGCGCTCCGCATAGGCGGTCATCTGCTTGATGGCCTCGGTGTAGGTGGCGAGCCAAGCCAAACCGTGACAAGCGTGCTGCTCGCGCTCGATCCAATCGGCGTTAAGGACCCCGTTTTCCGAGATTTTCGCGCGAACGGCCGCCGAGGCCCGGCCCAAGAGACGCCCAGCGTTGCCGGCGGCTTCTGCGCATAGCTCAACGAGGTTGGGCACCACTACGGAGCCGGCAGAAGGGCTCGATCCTGCGGCAAGGCTCATACTATTTCCTTTCGAATAAAACACCCGCGCAGATGGGCGTCTTTAGTCCTTCCGGCCGAATGCGAGATCGAGCCAAAGCCGGAAAAGCGTTTTCTTGGGCTTAAGCTCTTCCCCAGCCTTCTCTTGCCCTGGCGGCACGGCCTGCGCATCCCCCATCGGTACCGCAGCACTGGCCGGAGCCTGCTCCGCAGCGATTTCTACAGTCGCGATCTCTACGAAAACGGCTTCTTCGACAACGGCGGGTTCGCCTTCAGCGGCCGGTGATCCCAAATGAAGCGCAGCTTCTGCAGGGTGAGGCTCGGCAGCGATTTCGCCGGGAATGGCGGCGGGCTCCAAGGTCTCCAAGCTTTGCGTAACGGCTTCGGAGCTTCGACTTTCTAACCTCCGTTCGGTATCCACCGGCGGCAGCTCATGCACGCCGAGGGCCGCAGCCATATGCTCAACCTGAGCTTTGGACGCTGCGGCAAGGTCATCGAAGCTTTCTATCTTTTCGCGGGCTGCATCGGCTGCACGATCATGCGCTGGCGCGGAAGGCTCCGCCGCCGGGTGCGGGGCCGTTTCAGGGGCCTGCGCTGCTGCGGTCCCTTGAGTGGCGCCGTCCCCGGCCGGAGCGGACGGTGATCCCAGATGGTGCGCGCCACCGTCGAGCTGCGACACGGCAGCGGCTTCGGCAGAAAAGGCGGCGGCCGCCACCGGCTCCAGGATAACTGGAGCCAGCTCCTCCATGGAACAGGGCTCTGAGCTTCGCCTTTCCAACTCTCCATCGGCAAGAATTGGCTCCGCTTCATGGTGCGGTGTCTCGTGGTGCAATGTATCCGGGTGATGGGCGGTGGCGATCCCAAAGCTCGCGGCCATCTCCTCAACGCGCGCTTTGGAAGCGGCAGCGAGGGCGTCGAAGGTTGGCCTCGCTCCCCAGGATATACTTACGGGCGCGGGGGCGGGGGCAGCTACGGGCGCGTTTGCAGCGATAGCCGCGATGCGCTTTTCGCTCATTGCTTCGGCCTTCGGCGCCGCCGTTGCTGAAGGCGTTAGATATGACCCAAGCTGATCGAGCTCACGGGCAATCATGTGATACTGGTTGCCGGAGGTGCTGGCTTCCGCAATCCTGCGGGCCTCGGCGAGCATGGACGCGAAGCCATAGGCTGCGCCTTTGCCCGCGCGGATGCCGCCATCGCCCCAGCCCAAGTGCTCGATCAAGCCATCTATCCGGTTCGTAACCTGATAGTAGGCGTTGCCCGTAAAGTCAGCTTCGGCGGCCTTACGCAAACCGTAGACTGCCCCTAATAAGTCTTCCGATGCTCCCGGCATGTGTGCCCTTACGTCCTTTTCGCGCCCCGCGGATCGAAGAACGAAACCGCCTGGTCAGCCGAAACGGGCTTTCGAGGCTTCGATCGCGTCCTCGAAGGTGCGCAAGCCAGTATGAGGCGCACTGACGAGAACCGCCATGTTCCCCGGACGATGCTCATTCTTCCACATGCGCATATGCGCTTTCGGGATGTCGGTCCAGGGGAAAACTTCGCTCATGCACGGGTCGATGCGGCGGTCCACCATGAGACGGTTCGCCTGGCTCGCCTGCAGCAGATTCGCAAAATGCGAGCCTTGCAAGCGCTTCTGGTGCATCCAAAGATAGCGGGCGTCTAGCGTCAGGTTGTAGCCGGTGGTGCCGGCGCAGATCACGACCATGCCGCCGCGCTTTACGACGAAGATCGACACCGGAATGGTGGCCTCGCCAGGGTGCTCGAACACGAAATCGACGTTGTTACCTTTGCCGGTATGTTCCCAGATCGCGGCGCCGAATTTGCGGACTTCCTTGAACCATTCCGCGTATTCGGGGGTGTTGACCTTGGGCATCTGCCCCCAGCATTTGAAGTCCTTGCGGTTGATGGTGCCCTTGGCGCCGAGTTGCATCACGAAGTCGCGTTTGTCATCTTCGGAGACAACGCCGATGGCATTAGCGCCGGCTGTCGCGCAAAGCTGCACGGCGAACGATCCAAGGCCGCCCGAAGCGCCCCAAACGAGCACATTATGACCGGGGCGCAGCACGTGGGGCCGGTGGCCGAACAGCATCCGGTAGGCGGTCGCCATGGTGAGCGTGTAGCAGGCGCTCTCCTCCCAGGTCAGGTGCTGCGGCCGCGGCATGAGCTGGCGGGCCTGCACGCGGGTGAACTGGGAAAAGGAACCGTCCGGCGTCTCATATCCCCAAATGCGTTGCGAAGGGGAGAACATTGGATCGCCGCCATTGCATTCTTCGTCGTCGCCGTCGTCCTGGTTGCAGTGCACCACGACCTCGTCGCCCACCTTCCAGCGCTTCACCTTGGAGCCCACGGCCCAGACGATGCCCGCCGCATCCGAGCCCGCGATGTGATAGGGCTGCTTATGCCCATCGAGCGGCGAGATTGGCGTCCCGAGCGCAGCCCATACGCCGTTATAATTCACGCCGGCCGCCATGGTGAGCAGAAGCACATCGTGGCTGTCGATTTTCCACGTGGGCACGACCTCCATCTGCATGGCCTGATCCGGCGGGCCATGACGCTCTTTGCGGATAACCCAGCCGTACATCTTCTCAGGCACATGGCCAAGCGGAGGAATCTCGCCAACCTCGTAGAGATCCTTGAGCTCCCCAGCACCGGCGCCGGACCCTGGTTGCTTAAAGGCGACTACTTCACTCATGAGATTCGCTCCTTGCCACCATAGCAATCATCAGCTTTGTTTGCGGTGCAGCATGACGCTTTTTTCATCCTCGCGCAACTTAGCCGAAAGGCGTTTTCTTGAGGCAAGGTAGCGCGCGGCGTTTTTGCCAGCTCCATCAATCTTAATGCACTTAGCCGCCCAACGATCCGGCGGCCCGGTGCTGAAGCTTTGCTATTAACAAGAAGGGGTTAGCCCGGCCGGTTGCAAGGCTTTCCACTTCTTATCCACATGCGCAGTTACAACCCCCGCTACTACTTGACAGAAATTACCATCGAACATAGATTTTAGTTGCATCCCGCGAATGCACAAACCCCTAGTGGCTCCCCGCGCTGCTAGGGGTTTTTTTGCTGTTGTGCGCTACAACATCACACCCGTTCGATCAACGCGGCGATGCCCTGGCCAACGCCGATGCACATTGCGGCGGCGGCGCGCTTTCCGCCGAGGGTTTCCAGACCATTGACCGCGGTCATCGCAAGCCGCGCGCCGGACATGCCCAAAGGATGGCCAAGCGAAATAGCACCCCCGTGCGGGTTCACATGTTCACAATCGTCCGGGAGCCCAAGCTTGCGCAGCACCGCCAGGGCTTGGGCGGCGAACGCCTCGTTGAGTTCGATAAGATCGATGTCCTTGAGCGTAAGGCCGTTCCTGGCCAAAAGCTTTTGCATCGCCGGCGCGGGGCCGATGCCCATGATGCGGGGCGGAACGCCTGCCGCAACGGCAGAGATAAAGCGCGCGCGAGGCGTCAGCCCATACTGCTTGGCAGCGGCGTCCGAGGCGAGGATGAGCGCAGCGGCGCCATCGTTTACCCCTGAAGCATTGCCCGCGGTGACAGACCCGCCAGCCTTGAATGGCGTTTTGAGCGCTGCCAGTTGCTCCAGCGTTGTGTCGCAGCGCGGATGTTCATCGATTAAAATCAGGGCCCCCGCTCCCTTCTTGGCCGGAACGCTAATGGGCGCGATCTCGCGCGCGAAAAAGCCTGCATCTTGCGCGGCCTTGGTCCGCTGCTGCGAGCGCAACGCGAAGAGGTCCTGATCCTGCCGTGAGATGGCGAACTCCTCAGCCAAGTTCTCCGCAGTCTCCGGCATGGAATCGACGCCATATTGCGCCTGCATTATCGGATTGACGAAGCGCCAGCCGATGGTGGTGTCGAAAATCTCGGCGCGCCGCGAGAACGCCTCATTCGCCTTGCCCATCACAAAGGGCGCGCGCGTCATGCTCTCGACGCCGCCCGCGATCACAAGATCAGCATCGCCGGTTGCGATTGCCCGCGCCCCGGCCGCCACCGCATCCAGGCCCGATCCGCAAAGCCGGTTGACGGTTGTGGCGGGAACGCTCTGAGGCAGGCCCGAAAGCAGGACGGCCATCCTCGCGACGTTGCGGTTATCCTCGCCGGCCTGATTGGCACAGCCGAGAATCACGTCGTCGACAGCCTCCCAGTCGATGCCAGGATTCCGCTCCTTCAGAACGCGCAAAGGGTGAGCCGCAAGGTCATCGGCTCGCACATCTTTAAGCGCTCCGGCATAGCGGCCGATGGGCGTCCGCACGAAATCACAGATATAAGCGTTGCGCATGATCTCCCTTAGCCCTTGTACAATGAGGCCGTCTCCTCACTCCGGCAACAACCAACTTTCGCCCGCCAACGAGATGGCACCCGAGGTCAAACCGACCCGAACTCCCGTGCCTGGCCGGCTGTATTTCACCGGCAACTGGGAAAGGTTCGGCCAGGGGAGCCACCGCGTCCTCTCCGCGAACATAGAAGTTCATACTGTTAAGTGGAAACGGATCATGATCGTCTGTTCATGGCCGGAGTCGATCCGTAGAAGCCGGCCATTTTCCGCGACATAGAAAGTGACGCCCGCGGGCGCCTCGGTGGCAAGTTCCGAAACGGCAAGCCCGGCATCGGGCGGCAAACGCAAGGCTGGGGTTGCCGCGGGCTACGGCAGGGCCAGTCATCGATGCGCTGGTCCCCAGCAAGCGTTCCGCCAGAACCGCTCCGGGAATTGTCACGAACCAGAGTTTTACATCGAAGTAGATGAACCAGAACCAGAATGGCAAATCGAGTCTCATGGCGCTCACTTCTGCCTCCTTGCGGTTCGGGCTTGGTAGCACCAAGCTGGCAATCGAAAGCCGGCGCGCCGCTCTACCAGAACCTGAACGGCCCGCAGACCGGGCAAGATTGGCAGCTGAACGCTGTTCTTGCTGTCCGTTTTTAGTAGAGGAATATGCTGCCAGCCACTACGGTTAGGCGTTGCGATACAGCTCAGATTTTGGGCGAAGGGGCAAAAGTGAAAAACTGGATGGCGTACATCTTGGCCGGTCTAATACTGGGAGGCGGCGCAACCTTTGCGCAGACGGCTTCCGAGATGCCTGCGGAACACAATCATATGGGCGGACATATGGACGGCCCCGCCGGTGGCGGCTTCCATCGCCGCTTCGATGACGCGGAAAAGTGGGCCAAAAAGTTTGACGATCCGGCTCGCGATGCGTGGCAAAAGCCCGAAGCGATTTTAGACGCCTTGAATCTGAAGCCGGATTCGAGCGTCGCCGACATCGGCGCGGGCACGGGTTATTTCAGCGTAAGGATCGCCAAGCGCGTTTCGCAGGGAAAAGTGTTCGCCGCCGATGTCGAGCCGGACATGGTGCGTTATCTCGGCGAGAGAGCGCAGCGTGAACATCTGTCCAACATCGTGCCGGTTCAGGCCAGCGCGGAGGCCGCCAATCTGCCTGAGCCAGTTGACTTTATACTGGTTGCCGACACTTATCATCACATCGGGAACCGGACCCAATATTTTGCCAGGTTGAAAGCGTCGCTGCATCCGGGGGGCCTGCTTGCCATTGTCGACTTCAAAGCCGATTCGCCCAACGGCCCGCCTCCCCAGCATCGCATTCCGCCGGAAAAGGTCACCGGAGAGCTTGACGCGGCCGGATACTCGCTCGTGAAGTCCTATCAAATCCTGCCGCGGCAATATTTCCTCGTCTTCCGGAAGCAGGATTCGTGAACGTGCTTGGGCTGTCGATTTACCCGGACTTATCGAGCACGGCCTTAAGCGCCTCGTTACTGACATGCGTGGGGCCGGTGAAGGGGTGATCGATCTCCACAATTGCGAACAGAGCTATGAAGACTAGCACCGCTAGGATGCCGGTCATCAGCGCTTGCGCGCGCAAGCTCTCTGTGCCGAAAAAGAACGTGAACCCTACGGTCAGCACGGCGCCGGAAAACAGCACCAACCAAACGACATTGGGTACCACACCCGTTGCAAGATGAAGCCGGGTGCGCCGGGCCTTCGTGATGGCGTCGAGCTGGTTGAACATTTCGATCAAAAGGGCTTGCGATCTTGGCTCGCCCTCGGTCAGGCGCAGGGTGGTTGCATAGAGAGCGTTCAGCGCCCCCGTCGCCTCATCGCTTTCCTTTCCTGCCGCCATCCGCGGCCAATCCCGTTCGATCGCGACCTTAAGGTAATCGATCAAGGCTGCTCTTGTGGCGGCCATCTTGGGATCGTTGCCGGCAGCGAGTTGATAAAGGGTTTCCGACGCCCCGGCTTCTTGCACCACTGCGGCCTGGGCGTCGCTGAACTTTTCCCACACCACGATTACGGCGAACGCAACCACCACCGCGTAGATCACACCGACCGTTGCGAATTTGAAGCCGGCAATCTCATTGTTGGTGGTCAAGCGATCGAGGCTGACACAGCGGCGGACGAGTATCGTCCCGAGCATGGCAAGGATCGTGGGAAGCACCACAAGCAGCGAGATCGCGGCCCATAGGGGAAGCCCGGACAGGAATAGCAACACGGTACGGTACCTTTGGCGCTAGAGCGTTATCGCTTTTGATGGAATCTTTCTATCCAATTTCCATAAAAAATCGTTGAGTGCCCCACGCGCTTCCGATGGGACCATCATCGCCGAAAGCTCCTTGCGAATGCGTAAACGGCGCTAATAGGCTGATATTACAAAAGCTTTTGTGCCAGCGCTACAAAGCTGAACTAAGGCGCACTAAAGCTCGATTGCAATCTCGGACTGGGTATTTATGGTAAACGGGTACCCAAAAAGATAATTAACGGACTGCGAGGAATTCACTTTTGGGGGTGAAAACGCGAAAAATTCGCGTTTTTGCGCGAAAATGGCCTTTAACTCCCGCCGCGTTTACCACTCCGATTTTAACCACGCCCCGGCGTTACGAAAAGTGCGCCCGAGGGTCGGTATAGGCCGGTTGCTGACATTTGTGTTATTGGTTGGAACTTCTGCTGCTTGGTGTGAAGCAGGAGGGGCGGCCTGGTGGCTAAGCCCGCTGAGCCAATGCGTCTTCGGCAATAGCGCACTTCTTCGACCTGTGGCCACAAGTGGAACTTCAAAGCCTAGCATCGTTGCGATCACGCGGCCAGCTATGACTCCCGTGCTGCGCCACCACCTTTCCATCACCGAGCGCGATCTGTTGGCGGCAGACCCGGAATATCGATCCCCCACCCCAGCCGTTTGAGCGCGCCGGACGCGAGCCTATCCCCGGCCGCCTCTGCCCTTTGGTACCAGCAGACCGCCTCGCCTACGTTTTTGCTCACGCCGCGGCCGTGTTCGTACATCCAGCCGAGACTGTACATGGCATCGGCGTCTCCCTCGTCGGCGGCCTTGCGGTACCAGCGCATCGCTTCGGCGTCGTCCTGCGCCGCGCCGCGGCCGTGTTTGTACATGGAGCCGAGATTGTTCATGGCACCGGCATCTCCTGCGTCGGCGGCCTTGCGGTACCAGCGCAACGCTTCGGCGTCGTCCTGCGCCACGCCGCGGCCCTCCTGATACATCCAGCCGAGATTGTACATGCAATTGGCATCTCCTGCGCCGGCGGCCTTGCGGCACCAGCGCAGCGCTTCGGCGTCGTTCTGCGCTGCGCCACGGCCCTCGTGGTACCTGGAGCTGAGATTGTACATGGCATCGGCATCTCCTGCTTCGGCGGCCTTGCGGCACCAACGCACTGCCTCGGCGTCGTCCTGCGCCGCGCCGCGGCCCTCTTCGTACATCGAGCCGAGATTGTACATGGCAAGGGCATTTCCCGCGTCAGCGGCCTTGCGGTACCAGCGCACCGCTTCGGCGTCGTCCTGCGCCGCGCCGCGGCCCTCCTGGTGCATCCAGCCGAGATTGCACATGGCATCGGCATCTCCCGCGTCGGCGGCCTTGCGGTACCAGCGCACCGCTTCGGCGTCGTCCTGCGCCGCGCCGCGGCCCTCCCGGTACATCGAGCCGAGATTGTTCATGGCACCGGCATTTCCTGCGTCGGCGGCCTTGCGGTACCAGCGCACCGCTTCGGCATCGTCCTGCGCTACGCCGCAGCCCTCCTGGTACCTGAAGCCGAGATTGACCATGGCATCGGCATCTCCTGCGTCGGCGGCCTTGCGGTACCAGCGCACCGCTTCGGCGTCGTCCTGCGCTACGCCGCGGCCCTCCTGGTACATCGAGCCGAGATTGACCATGGCACCGGCATTTCCCGCGTCGGCGGCCTTGCGGTACCAGCGCACCGCCGCGGCGTCGTCCTGCGCCGCGCCGCGGCCGTGTTTGTACATCGAGCCGAGATTGACCATGGTATCGGCATTTCCTGCGTCGGCGGCCTTGCGGTACCAGCGCACCGCCGCGGCGTCGTCCTGCGCCACGCCGCGCCCCTCCTGGTACATCCAGCCGAGCATGTACATGGCATCGGCATCTCCCGCGTCGGCGGCCTTGCGTCCTGCGTCGGCGGCCTTGCGGTACCAGCGCACCGCTTCGGCGTCGTCCTGCGCCACGCCGCGCCCTTCCTGGTACATCGAGCCGAGATTGTACATGGCACCGGCGTCTCCCGCGCCGGCGGCCTTGCGGTACCAGCGCACCGTTTCGGCGTCGTCCTGCGCTAATTCGGGGATTCCGAGCAGACGGTCGAGATTTCTTAGCTCGGTGAAGTGCAACAAGAAAACGCCAGTGCTCTCGGCTAGCTCCCACGCGGCAGGCGTAAAGGTCTGGTTGCTAACCACAGCAGCGGCTGTGGCTCCCAAATGCGCTTTCGCGGCCCACACCTCCTGCACCGCTTTGTTGCCAATCGGCCTTACCCACTTCTTGCATTGCACAACGAGAACATGGGTAGCCTTCCGTGCGACAACATCCGCCCCCTGATCGCCCGATCCTTTTGTTGTCCTGGCTTCCCAGCCCTTTAGGCCGAGATAATTAGCGCAGCACTGTTCAAACTCGATGGGCGACATATCTTCGTCCCAGCGAAAGTCGAGGAGCGCTTGCTGGTATTCTCTCTGCTGGCGTTCTCGCTCCCTTTCCGCGAGTTGGGCGTCCCTCCAGGCACCCCATAGCAGGTAGCCGAACAGGGCCAAAACGCCAGCCCCGACGAGGTAGGGAATGAGTTGGACGAGGAGGTTATGGAGCTGGCTCGCAGAAGGCAAATCAGGCAATTGAACAGGACCTCCGGGTCTCTCGATTGGTGGGGCCCCTCTCGCGACATTACGGCAAGTTTACCAGAGATGGAGCGAAGGCATCTCAAGGCCAAGGGTTGGGCAGTTCGCCGTTGGCAACGCGCCAAGCTTTTGTAAGGGCAGCTTTGCCTGCCTCTGTCATTTGCCGTTTTGTGGGCGGGGGGCGGTGTTTTACGGCCTCCAGGATAAGTGGGATTGAGAGGCCCCGACAACGGAACTTGTCGTCGATCGCTAGCGCCTCACCGACGTAGTAGCCAGCGACCTCGCCTTGGTACAGCAGGACCACATCGCCCTGGTCGGACTTCATCCTGTGGAGAGCGAATTGCTCGACATCTCGAACCTTCTCCCCAATATCGTGGAGAAGCTCATCTTTCAGTCCCTGAAACGCAAGCGGTAAGCTGTCTTTCCTAATCTCGGCGTTTCCGCACAGAAACTCGTCGAGAGTCAGCTTTTCTAAATCCACGCGGCTGCCTCCTGCATCTGCATTTGGATGCAGATCACAACAGTGGGCAAAGCTTTTTGTTCGCCATCCTCAAGCAACATCGCCCGAAACCAACAACCGGGGAATGGAGGTAGCACAGCCAAAGACATAAAATTCCGGAGCTGGAGGGTAAGCGGCTGTGCCCTGAAATCGAGCCCATGGCCGGTTTCGTAATGGGTTTCAGATGGCGGCCGATGAGCGCGCGCGGGTCTTCTCCAACCGGCCGGCGTCTGAAAGCCCTCGAAGAACGAAACCGCGGGCAGCGTCCGTGACCTATGGGGATTTAATAGAAACGGTAGCCGCATCTATTGAATTGTTTGATCTTCCCTCTCTAACCTCGATCCCTTGCGGCACATCGCCGCAAAACTCCGTTACCCTCCCCAATCCTTCGCGCCGCTGCCCGCGCCAAGCCGCGGTTTGGCCCCATTCTTGCCTATGGTTAAGGAAAGACTTTGAAATCCGCGCAAGAAATTGCGGCTTCACCACTTCTCCGCCCGAATTGAGGTACACAAAGCTCAATACGTGCTGAAATTAACGGAAGGTTAGAAAGTAATGCGCATACGTCGACTTGCGCTTGGCGCCCTCCTCTTAGTCGCTGCCAGCGCTAGCGGAGTCTTCATTCATCAGCAGCCGGTGCAAGACCAGGCCCTCGCGGCGACCGCGCAAGTTTATAAAGATCTCGAGCTTTTTGGAGAAGTACTCCAGCATGTCCGCGAGGAGTATGTCGAAAAGCCCGATGACAAAAAGCTCATCACCTCCGCCCTCAACGGCATGCTGATGAAACTCGATCCGCATTCGAGCTATATGAGCCCGAAGGAGTTTCAAGAGGAACAGGTCGAGACGCACGGCGAATTCGGTGGTCTCGGCATCGATGTCACGATGGAAGACGGCGTTCTCAAAGTGATCGCCCCCATCGAGAACATGCCCGCGGAAAAGGCAGGTGTGCTCGCGGGCGATGCCATCACCGCGCTCGATGGTCAAACGATCAAGGGCCTGAGCATGGATCAGGCGGTAGACCGGATGCGCGGGCCAACGGGCTCTCCCATAACGCTCTCCATCGCCAGGAAGGGTGTAGCGCAGCCGATCGCGATGAAAATCGTCCGCGATATCATCCGGATCAATCCCGTCAAATACAGCGTCGAAGGCGATGTTGGCTGGATCAGGATCAAGAGCTTCGAGAACGAGCATACCTCCGATTATCTGCAGCAGGCCATCGAGGACATTCAAAAGACGGTAGGGCCATCGCTCGCCGGATATGTCATCGATCTGCGCAATAATCCCGGCGGATTGCTCGACCAGGCCATAGCGGTTTCCGATGCTTTCCTCGATCGCGGCGTTATCGTCATCACCAAAGGCCGCGGCGCAAACGATGTGGAACGCGCTTCCGCAAAACCGGGCGATCTCACCCTCGGCAAGCCGATTGTGATCCTGATCAATGGCGGATCGGCTTCCGCGTCGGAAATCGTGGCAGGCGCCTTGCAGGACCACAAGCGTGCACTGCTCGTCGGCACACGCTCCTTCGGGAAAGGCTCCGTACAGACATTGATCCCGCTTGCCGACCATGGTGCATTGCGGCTCACGACGGCACGGTACTATACGCCTTCGGGCCGCTCCATCCAGGCAACCGGCATCGAACCGGATTACGTTGTCGAACCGGATCTGCCCGCAGACGTTAAATTGCAGCTCTCTTCTGCGCCGCTCGAAGCTGAGGCTGAGTTGCCGGGACACCTCAAGAACGGCAACGCTCCCGAAGCCCGCGGAAGCATCTCCTATGTGCCCCGTGAGAAGGACAAGGATAACCAGCTCAAAGCCGCAATCGATTTGCTGCATGGAAAAATGCCGCCCGCGGAAAAGCCCGCGGGAGACAAAAAAGGTTTGCAGCGCGCTGAGGCCAGCCCTCCGTCTTCGCCGGCCGTAGCTGCTGCCGCCGCGGGCACAGGCCAGCGCGCCACTTTGGAAGTGCCAAAGGACCAGAAAGAGCAGCGATAGGTTCCAACCGGCGCAAAACCGTACTAACCATTGTCATCGCGGCCGTCTTCGCAATCGCCAAGACGGCCGCGTTGCGTTTTGCTTTGCTCATGCGGAATACAGCCATCTCGCATTGCGTTCGCGAATCGGCCCATGCTTGCCGGCCATGGACATAAGGAGCCGGCAGGGGCATGTTAGCAAAGATGCAGGCGGCGCCGCTTTCGAATATCGCGGAATTTACCGTGTCCGAGCTTTCCTCCGCCATCAAGCGGACGGTGGAGGATGCGTTCGGCCTTGTCCGGCTGCGCGGCGAGATTTCGGGCTATCGCGGTCCCCATAGCTCCGGCCACGCCTATCTTTCGCTCAAGGACGAGCGCGCCCGCATCGATGCGGTGATCTGGCGAACCACATTCGCTGGCCTGAGATTCAAGCCCGAGGAGGGGCTCGAGGTCATCGTTACCGGCCGGATCACGACCTTTCCGGGCAAATCGAGCTATCAAATCGTCATCGAGCAGCTTGAACCCGCCGGCGCCGGCGCGCTCATGGCGCTGCTTGAGGAACGCAAGAAGCGGTTCGCCGCCGAGGGGCTGTTCGACGAGGCCCGAAAGCGCCCGCTGCCCTTCTGGCCGCAGGTGGTTGGGATCGTCACCTCGCCGACGGGCGCGGTGATCCGCGACATGCTGCACGGCTTCGAGGAACGCTGCCCCACCCATGTCATCGTTTGGCCCGTGCGCGTTCAAGGCGACACCTGCAGCGCCGAGGTCGCAGCCGCCATCCGGGGCTTCAACGCGCTCGACGCCGCGAGCCCGCTGCGAAGGCCGGAGCTGCTTATCGTCGCTCGCGGCGGCGGCAGCCTTGAAGACCTTTGGGGGTTCAACGAAGAGTCGGTGGTCCGCGCCGCAGCCGAAAGCGCTATTCCGCTTATCTCGGCGGTCGGTCACGAGACGGATTGGACCCTCATCGATCTGGTGGCCGATGCGCGGGCCCCGACGCCAACCAAAGCCGCGGAATGGGCCGTGCCGAAGCACTCGGAACTCGCGATACGCCTTGACGAATGCGCCGGGCGGGCGCGGCAGTGCGTGCACCGTTATCTGGAAAGGCTTCGCGCTGAATTTCGCGGCGCCGAACGCGGGTTGCCGAGGCCGCAGAACCTTCTCGCCATTCCGCGTCAGCGGCTGGACACGGCGGGCGTCCGGCTCGGCCAATCGCTCCGTCATTTCAGCGAGCGCTCGCGCGGAAAGTTCGAGCGCTGCGCCGTCCGCCTCCATCCGCGCCTCGTTTCCGCGCCCCTGGAGCGGTTTAGCGAAAGGCTGGCCCGCGCAGGCGACGCGGCTTTCCGAGCCTTCCGTCTGAATGCCGCCAAGAAACGGGACCGGCTTTCAGACCGTTCCGGCCGGCTCCATCCCGGCTTGCTCGGGGTGCCCGCGGCCAGGCAGCGCGAACGGCTCCATTCCTTTGCGGCGCGGGCCGAACAGGGGGTACGCAACACGCTGAAGCGCAAGGCAGCCGAGGCAGGCTCGCTTTCGCAGCTCTTGAGAAGCCTAAGCCACAAGAGCGTGCTCGACCGGGGGTTTGCGCTTGTGCGAGGCGAGGACGGCCAAATTGTCTGCCGCGTCGAAGCGGCAAGAGCCGCAACCCGGCTTGACATTGAGTTTGCGGATGGTCACGTTCCAGTAAAATCTGGTGGAGACGCAGAGGATCGCCGCGCTTTTGAGCGCAAGAGCCTTTTAAGCCCCCGCCGGCTGGCCCCGGCGAACAAAGACGACGGCAGCCAGGGCAGTCTGCTGTGAGGCGTGGAAAAGCATGAATCGTATCGAGCGTCCGTTCGCATTCGGTCAAGAGGCGAAAATCCGTTATCTCGACGGGGAATTCCAGGTGCTCAAAAACGGCGCTTATGTGCGCTGCGCGGTGACGCGAGAGCCCATCCGCATTGAGGACTTACGGTATTGGAGCGTGGCCTACCAGGAGCCCTACGTGAACGCGGAAGCCTCGCTCAAGCGTCACCTGGAACGGACCGGCATGACTGGCCGCTGATGCACGAATAAATCGCCTTCAGCAACAATGCTTCATCATTGCCTGAAAATTCTACCGTAATCGGGAGTGCGAGCGCGGCGCGGTAAAGTTCTGCACGCGCACCCGCCGCGCCCTTGAGACGGACAAGATCCTTGCCCGTCGTGAGCAGTCCCGCCTGAAGCGCCTTAGCCTCGGCAAGCAGGGATCGTGCGTCCGCTTCCGTGTAAGGATGGTGGTCGGGGAAGGCGCGGGCTTTCACGGCGGTAACGCCGGCATCGCGAAGCGTATCGAAGAATTTGGCGGGTCGGCCGATGCCGCAGAAGGCGAGGAAGCGCCGCGTTCGTATTTCTTCTGTGATGATAGCGGACAATGCTTGCTTCGAATACATTCTTACCGCGGATGAAAAAGACCCCCTCACCCCAGCCCTCTCCCGCAAGGGGAGAGGGAGCAGGCTGCGGCCTCTGCAACAGCGTCCCTCTCTCCCCTTGCGGGAGAAGGGCTGGGGTGAGGGGGTATCTTTTTCCCAAACTCAGGTTCATTTGCCCAAGAACCTCGTCGCTGTGTCCATCGCCGCCGTTTCGCTCCAAGTACAATGATGGCGTCCGCCATGCTGGCCTGAAAGCCGAGCGGCGCGCGAAGGGGTCCCAGCGGAAAAACGCGCCCCGATCCAATTCCCGCCCCGGCGTCGATGACGATGAGGCTGAAATCCTTCTTGAGCGAGGGATTCTGGAAGCCGTCATCCATGATGATGGTATCGGGCCCAAGCGTTTCGAGGAGGCGGGCGCCAAGCGGCCGGTCGCGGCTGACAACCGCGGCGGCGGCCTGTGCCAAAAGCAGCGGTTCATCGCCCGCGCGCGCGGCATCGTCCAGGACGGGATCAACGAGATGCGGGCCGCGTTCATTCCCGCCAAAGCCGCGCGTTAGGAAACCGGGTTTGCGGCCTTCATCGCGGAGCATCGAAGCGAGTTTCAGCGCAACCGGCGTCTTGCCCGCGCCGCCCACGGTGAAGTTGCCCACGCAGATGACGGGAACTTTGCTCCTGTAAGGCGAAGTTTTCCGGAACCGCCTTTGCACAAGCGCGCCGTAAATCGCAGAAACGGGCAGAAGCCCCCAGGCGGCGGCGGGAATCCGGCCCCCATACCACCAAGAGGGCGGCTCAAGCCGCATGCTCTGCCGTGTGTTCCGCTCGCGTCCCGGGCAAAGCCTCAACGGCCGGCAAGTAAGGCTTGAGCGCCTCCAGCGTCTTTTCAAGCGCCCCGCCTAACGTGTCGATAGCCGCCGCCGCCTGAAGCTTCATTGCCTCAACTTCTTGCGGATTTTCGAAAAGCCATTTGAGCGCAGCCGCGAGTTCCTCCGGGCCTGAAACGAGCCTGAACCCTTGGTAGCGCTGCAAAGCGGTGTAGGTCTCGGCGAAATTGAACGTATGAGGGCCGCTTAAGATGCCGGAGCCGAGCTTGATCGCTTCGATGGGGTTCTGTCCCCCATGCCTGATGAGCGAGCCCCCGATAAAAGAGAGCGGCGCCAGCTTATAGAACAAGCCCAGCTCGCCAATCGTGTCCGCAAGGTAAATTTGCGTTTTCGGGCCGATGGGCTCGCCTGCCGAACGCCGCGCGATTGAAAAATGGCGCCCGTTCAAAAGCGAAGCGATGGCCTCGCCGCGGTTGGGGTGGCGCGGGACGATCACCGTCAAAAGCGACGGCATGGAGCTTTGCAGGATTTCAACCGCGCGCGCGATGGCCTCGTCTTCGCCCGGATGGGTGCTTGCGGCAAGAAAAACGGGACGGCCTTCGAAGGCGCGGCGCAGCTCATCGGCAGCTCTAAGATTAACCGGCGGCGGCGGGGCATCGTATTTCAGGTTTCCCGTGATGGCGGTCTTGCGCGCGCCAAGCCCGGCCAAACGCTTGGCAAACCGCCAGTTCTGTGTGAGCACAAGATCGAAGCGCGAAAAGACGGGCTTCGAAAGGCTCGGGATGCGCGCCCATCGCTTGCAGGATTGGTGGGACATTCTCGCGTTCACAAGAACCAGGGGCACCTTGCGTTCGCTCGCCTCGACAATCAGGTTCGGCCAGATTTCCGATTCAGTGAAGATACCGAGATCCGGGCGCCAATGCTTGATGAACCTTTTGCAAAAGCGAGGGCTGTCGAGCGGCATGAATTGATGGATTGCGCCCGCCGGAAGGCGCTCGGCGGCGATCTGGGCGGAAGTCACCGTGACCGTTGTGAGGAGAATATTGAGCGCCGGATAACGCCGCTTCAGCTCCTGGATGAGCGGCAGTACGGCGTTGGTCTCGCCCACACTGGCCGCGTGAAACCAAAAGAGCGGCCCCTCCGGACGGGGCACCCTAGATATGCCGAGGCGTTCGGGCAGGCGCTCAGGCACCTCTTTGCCGCGCGCCACGCGCCGGCGCAGAAGAGGCATGGCGGCCGGACGCGCCGCCCAGGTCAGCCCGCGGTAAAGCGAGAGCAAGAACCCTGAGCGCCGGGGGGGCCGTGCACTTGCCGGCGCGGCCCTAGCCGCGTCGCCGCCGGCAAGCTCATAGGCCCGTGCAGTCGCCGCGTTCATGGCCGCTTCCACCTGTTGGCGGAAAGCCTCCATTTGCTCTTCATCGGCATCGCGGGGCACATAGATCGGGTCGCCCGCCACCATGGCAAGCTTCGTAAAGGGCAGGTTGATGGTAAAGCGGCTCCAAGTGGGCAGTGTAAAGAACCGTCCGGTGGCAATGGCCAGCGGGACGAACGGCCGGCCGGACATCCGCGCAAGCGTCACAATACCCATCCCCGCCACCCGGGCAGGCCCCGGCGGAATGTCGGTTGTCATCGCCACGGTAATGTTGGCGCGCAAGGCTTTGAGCGCTGCCCTGAGCGCACCCGCACCGCCGCGGTCCTTACCTTTGTCGCTCGCGCCGGCGCCGCGGATAAGCCCCATATCGAAATTGAGGAGGGTCCTGCCGATCATTTCGCCGTCGCTGTGTTTGGCCACCATATTGTGGACGGGCACCGATTTCGGCTTGATCAGCGGAAGCAGGAGAAACTGGCCATGCCACATGGCCACGATCATCGGATTGAGCTTTTCGAGGTAAGAATCGGTATCGGCAGGCTCGCGGATCACCTCGGAGGTGGCATAAACGGTGCGGATGTGGCGCGCAGCCAGCTTACCGGCCGCGTTCAAGAAAAACTCGGATTGTTGCAGCCTGCGGCCGAAGCCTGCCACGCGCTTCTTCGCAGCGGGTTGGTTCATGCGGCGGGATTTCCAGAGGTGTCAGCGGTGGGGACGGGGCCGTCCGTGGGGTCAAGCAAGCGGTGCATATGAACGATGAAATAGCGCATCAGCGCGTTGTCGACTGTGTGCTGAGCGGCAGCCTTCCAGGCATCGTAAGCGGCCTTGTAGCTCGGATAAATGCCCACGACATGCAGCGCGGCCGGGTCGCGGAACTCGGTACTATTCACGGACGCAAGCTCGCCCCCGAAGACTAAATGCAAGAGCTGGCGGTTTTGAAATTCACTCATGTGCAGTCCTCAAGCCTCGATAACAGCGGCGTGCTCATCTCACTTCGTGTAAGCGTTCGATCAACAACTGATGCAATTCCGGCACGCTTGCAACAATTCCGGCAACTTTGGCTTCCGCGGAGTTGAAGGTCAGCGGCGCACCGGAGAAGGCTGTAACCGTGCCTCCCGCCTCAGAGATGAGGAGCGCTCCCGCAGCGATATCCCACTCCCATTTTGGGTTCAACGCGAAAGAAGCGTCCACGCGGCCGGAAGCGACAAGAGCCAGGCGATAGATGCTTGAATTGGCACCCACCGGAATGGCGCCCGGCCAAGGCGCGCGCCACGTCCCCTTCGCCAAGGGGTTTGCGGGCACGGCTATCCGCGCTCCGGAAAGTTCCTTTTGCTTGCTTACATGAATGCGATGGCCATTCAGAAACGCGCCGGCGCCCGCACGCGCCTCGAAGAACTCGCCCCGGACCGGATTGACGACGGCTGAAAGCACTGGGGAACCATCCTCGATCAGGCACAGGGCAACGGTCCAGCCGTCGCCGCCTTGAAGGAAATCGCGCGTGCCGTCAATGGGATCGAGAACCCAAACGCGGCGCGCGGCGAGGCGCGTGGCGTGTTCGGCGCTCTCTTCGGAGAGCCAGCCATAGCCAGGCCGGGCATTTCCAAGCCGCGCAGCCAGAAGCCTATCGACCTCCAAATCGGCTTCGCTCACGATTGTGCCGTCCGCTTTGCGCTCGCGGAAAAGCGGGCGATTCCGAAAGCTCAACGCAAGGCTCGCCGCCTCTCGTGCTGTTTCCCGGATCAGATCGAAATCTTGGGCGAGGTCACTCATACGGCAGCGGCTACAGCGCCCTATTGCAAGGCGAGGGGAACGATATCGGCCACGATAGCCAGGAATACGATAGCACCGAAACGATGATTGCTGCGGAAGCGCTCAAGGCAGTTTTGCGGATCGTCCGTGTCAAGCGTGGCAATTTGCCAAACGAGCTGGCCTGCAGCGAGGGCGAGCCCGCAGAAAAACCAGATGCCGGCTCCGGCGGTCCAGCCTGCAAAGGCCAGACCACCGATGGTGATACCGTAGAACAGGCAGAGCCAAGCGGGGGTGCTGCTCCCGAAGCGCAGCGCGGTGGACTTCAAGCCAATGAGAAGGTCGTCCTCCTTGTCTTGGTGGGCGTAGATCGTATCGTAACCGATTGTCCAGGCGATCGAAGCGCCGTAAAGGATGATCGGTGCGACCCCCAAATCTCCCCAATAGGCTGCCCAGCCCATAAGGGCGCCGTAGGAAAATGCGAGCCCAAGCACGGCTTGCGGCCAGAACGTAACCCTCTTCATCAACGGATAGATTAACACGATGCCTACCGAGCCAAAGCCTAAGGCGATTGCGAAGGGGTTGAATTGAAGCAGGACTGCAAGCCCTGCGAGGCAGAGTGCCAGCGCACAGGCGATTGCCGAAGCGAGAGAAATTTGCCCGCTCGCAAGCGGCCGTCCTTTCGTACGGGCGACTTTTGCGTCGATGTCGCGGTCGATGATATCGTTGTAAACGCAGCCTGCGCTCCTCATAACGAAAGCGCCGGCTATGAAAAGAAGGAGCAATCTGATATCGAACCAAATGGCAGGGAAATCATCTTCTGCGCGGGCGGCAAGCGCTACAGACCACCAGCAGGGCCAAGTGAGCAGCCACGCGCCTATGGGGCGGTCGGCGCGGACCAGCCTCAGCCAGGGTTTGAGGTTATCGGGGGCAAGGCGATCAGCCCAATTCTCTGCAGGGGCATCCGCCACACGGCCAGGCGTCCCTCCTTCGGTCTCAGTTTTGGCATGTGCTTCGGCGGAAATTGCTTGCATAGCTTCTCTTCCGTAGGACTACCCTTCCGATAACCGAAACCATCAAATAGTATGCCAAGATTGAGATCGTCTTATGTCCTCAGCACAAAAAGCATTGCCGCGCAATGACCGTACCTAGATTATTTGTCTCAAACAGTCTCGGCGAGGCTGGCGCGGAGATCGCGTTAGGCGCGGCGCAGTCCCATTATCTGTTGAACGTCCTGAGGCTTTCGGAAGGCTCAGAGATTCTGGCCTTCGATGGCAAGAATGGAGAATGGCGCGCAGAGATCGTCAATGCCAGGAAGGCGTGTTGCTGCATAAGGCCGAAGCTTAAAGTCCGCGAGCAGACCGCACCTCAAGATATTCATTATGCGTTCGCTCCTCTAAAACATGCGCGGCTCGATTATATGGTTCAAAAGGCCGCCGAGATGGGGGCTTCCCTGCTGCAGCCGGTGATTACGGCGCACACGGCCGTCTCCAGGCTCAATTCCGAAAGAATGCGCGCAAACGCCATCGAGGCTGCGGAACAATGCGGAATTTTAGCAGTTCCAAGCATTAACCCAACGGTTAAACTTGAGAGCTTGCTCAAGGCTTGCGAAGGCAGCCGCGTCATTGTTTTCTGCGACGAGCGTGCTGAGAAGGCTCCGCCGCTTGAAATATTAGGTAAGCTCAAAGGCCGCAAAGTTACAGCGCTGGTCGGCCCGGAAGGGGGGTTTTCGGAAAGCGAGCGTGAGCTGCTGCTTTCCAAAAGTAACGTTTGTGCTGTGTCGCTTGGGCCGCGCATCATGCGCGCGGATACCGCGGCGGTCGCCATCCTTGCTCTGGTCAACGCAGTTTTAGGAGACTGGCGCTGATTGAGAAGCTATAAGCAGAGCGCTACAAGCCCTTCAAACAAACTAGCTTTTAGTTGAAACAGAGCGGAATCACGATGGCAGCCTCCGGCGAAACTGAAATTGCCCCGATCGAAAGCCGCGACGAGCTTGTGGCTTATATCGCGCAAGGTGAAAAACCCAAGGCGCAGTGGCGCATCGGTACGGAACACGAGAAGTTTCCGTTCTACCGGAAGGGACTGAGGCCTGTTCCCTATGAAGGGCCGGCAGGCATCAAGGCGTTGCTTGAAGGCATGGCCAGCCGGTTCGGATGGCGCCCGGTCTACGATAAAGGGAATATCATTGCGCTCGAAGACCCGCATTGTGCGATGGGCGGATCGATCACGCTTGAGCCTGGCGGGCAGTTCGAGCTTTCCGGCGCGCCGGTCCACACAATTTTCCAGACCTGCGAGGAAGTCGGCAGGCATCTGAAACAGGTGAACGAAATTGCCGGCCCGCTCGGCATCTCCTTTCTTGGCCTCGGTTTTTCGCCGCTATGGACGCTCGCCGAAACGCCTAGCATGCCCAAGAGCCGTTATAAGATCATGACCGCCTATATGCCGAAGGTCGGCAAGCTGGGCCTCGACATGATGTATCGCTCGGCGACGGTGCAGGTTAACCTCGATTTCGGCGATGAGGCCGATATGGTGAAGAAGCTTCGCGTGTCGCTGGCTTTGCAGCCCATTGCCGCGGCGCTTTTCGCCAATTCGCCCTTCACCGAAGGCAAGCCCAACGGCTTTCTGACCTTCCGGAGCGCCATTTGGCTCGACACCGACGCTGGGCGGACCGGGATGCTGCCTTTCGCCTTCGAGGACGGTATGGGTTATGAGCGCTATGTGGATTACGCGCTAGATGTGCCCATGTACTTCGTCCGCAGAAACGGGGAGTATATCGACGTTGCGGGCGCCTACTTTCGCGACTTCATGGCGGGCAGGCTCGCGCAGCTCCCGGGCGAGAAGCCTACGCTATCCGATTGGGCCGATCACCTGACCACGCTTTTTCCCGAGGTCAGGCTGAAGCGCTTTCTGGAAATGCGTGGCGCCGATAGCGGCTCATGGCGCAGCCTGTGCGCTCTGCCAGCTTTCTGGACGGGACTGCTTTACCACCAGCCGAGCCTCGATGCCGCCTACGATTTTATCAAGGGTTGGACGGCCGAGGAGCGCCAGCAGCTTCGTAATGATGTGCCCCGCCTAGCTCTCAAGACGCCGTTCCGCCAAGGCACCGCCCTCGATCTGGCGCGGACCGTGCTGAACTTCGCAGCCGCCGGGCTCAAGGCGCGCGGGCACTCCGATCTGGTGTCCGGCGATGAAAGCGTCTTTTTGGAGCCCTTGCTCGAGATCGCCAAGAGCGGGCGGACCGACGCCGAGCGCCTGCTCGAGCGCTACCATGGCGAATGGGGCGGCGATGTACGGCCCGTGTTCGCCGAAAGTGCTTATTAGCGCTGGCGAATAAGGGGACCCTTAACCCGGCCAACTCATTCTGCAGCTTAAACCCACTCGTAAGTACTTTCTGCGAAAGCGAAGCTATGATCGATCGCCGTACTTTGTTGATTGGATCGGCCGCGTTATCGTTTGCACCGGCCCTGGCAGCGCCGCCAGATCGCCCGATGGTCTTCGGCCCCGAGGTGCCTTTCTCCTTCGACGCGCTCACCGGCCGAGCCAAGGAACTCAGCCAGCGCCCGTATCAGAAGCCCGTTATTCCCGATTTCGATCTCTTGGAGCGGCTGGATTTCGACGCTTACCAGGAGATCCGGTTCCGTCCCGGAACTGGCGATCTGGTCCCATGGCGACGGCCCTTACCCCATCGAGCTGTTTCACCTCGGCCGCTATTTCAAAGAGCCGGTCCGCATTTTCGTAGTCTCCGCGCAGGGTGTCGCGAAGGAGGTGCTCTACAGCCCCGATCTCTTCACTTACGGCAAGAGCGGCTTCGCCAAAACGCTGCCGCCGGATGCGGGCTTCGCAGGGTTTAGGGTGATGGCCGCGCCGGGAGAAACCGACTGGCTCGCATTCTTGGGCGCTTCCTATTTCAGATCGCCGGCGGAAACTGGCCAATACGGGCTCTCCTCGCGGGGGCTTGCCATCGATGTCGCCATGCCCACGCCGGAAGAGTTCCCGCGATTTACGAGCTTTTGGCTTGAACCTTTGGCCGGCAAGCGCGGCATCGTAATCAATGCGCTGCTCAACTCGCCGCGCATCGCCGGCGCCTTTCGCATGGAGACGGTGCACGAGCAGGGGACGCTTATGGATATCGAAGCGCGCCTCTTCCCGCGCACGGATATCGCCCGCGTCGGTATTGCGCCGCTGACGAGCATGTTCTGGTATGCGAAGCACAATCGGAAGCTCGCTACCGATTGGCGCCCCGAGATCCACGATAGCGATGGTCTCAGCATCTGGACGGGAATGGGCGAAAGAATTTGGCGGCCGCTGAACGACCCGGTAGGCGTTCAAACGAGCACGTTCTTCGACGCGAAGCCCAAGGGCTTTGGGCTGCTCCAGCGCGAACGCCATTTCAGCGCATACGAGGACGACGGCGCGTTTTACAACAAGCGGCCCAGCGTCTGGGTCGAGCCGGTTGGCGATTGGGGCGAAGGCGCGGTTCAGCTCGTGGAGATCCCGACAGGCGACGAAATCCACGATAACATCGTCGCCTATTGGCTGGCGAAGGAACCTTTCCGGGGCGGCAGCCAGCGGGAAATGCGCTACAAGCTTCACTGGCGTCTGAACGAACCGTATCCGTCGCCGCTCGCGCGCGTCCTCGCGACAAGGCTAGGCCAAGGCGGCATACCTGGGCAGCCGCGCCCGAAAAACACGGCCAAATACGTGGTCGATTTTGAAGGCGGTAAGCTCAGCCAGTTCACGCGGCGGGGCGATATCGAATTGGTTGTGAGCGCTCCTTTGGGCTTCATCGAGCGGCAGTCCATCTATCCGGTTGTGGATACGGACATTTGGCGTGCCATGTTCGATTTCACCGCGGGGTCTGAGAACCCCGTGGACATCAAATTGTACCTGCATAGGGGCAATGAGGTTTTGAGCGAAACATGGCTGTTTCAGCATCTGCCCTCGCTTTCGCGGTTCTAGTGGTCAAAATCTGACGCTTGGAAGAGCCCTTCAACTAGCGGTCTAAATTGTGGTATGATGGCTATATGACGATGACCGCCACGCTTGATGATATTCAGCCGAAGGCTGTGATGACCGCCGCCGAGGAAGCCCGCTGGAATGCCCTTCCCCCGGAAGAGCAGCTTGCGCGGTTACGCTCCGCCATTCAGCGCGGCATCGATTCCGGGGCCAGCAAACTCAGCATGGACGAAATTTGGGCCAAAGTTGCGGCCCGGCATGCCAATGCCAAGCTATAAGCTTTCCGAAGAAGCCGCCCTCGATGTCGAATTCATCATCGATGACGGATTGCGGGAGTTCGGCATAAATCAAGCTCTCAAATATCACCTTGGCCTCGAAAGCCGGTTTGAATTGCTGGCGCAATTTCCACGCATTGGTCTTCCTACTTACGATGTGCGCCCCGGCCTTTATCGTTATCCTTTGACGCCAGACTGCACGTTTGGCCGGCGTGCCTGAAGGCTCCGCCTTCCAATATTACTCGCAGAACACGGGAACCAGATGCAGGTTTGTGAAAAGCTGCAAAGGCTGGCCCTTAAGCCCTACAATCTTGAGCTTATGCCCCTTCGCCAAGAGCCGCTTGTGCAGAAAAACAAGGGCGCCTAGTCCTGAGCTATCGACAAATCCAACCTTCGACAGGTCTAGCACGACATCCTCTCCGGCATCGGCAAGGCGATCGATTTGGGGCCGGATGCGCGAGACGCAGGAGGCATCGAAGTCATCGTCGATATTGTATTTCTGAGGCATTGCGGGCTCTATCGTTTTTGCTGAGTACAGCCCGACATTGCATCATGTGCCTTTCTGCAACCTTACCGCTATGTTGGATGTGCGTTGCCACTCGCAAAAACACGAGGCCCGCAGTCTCGGGCCTCGCTGCTGGTAGAGGGGTCTATACCGGGTTCACGTCCACGATTACGCGCGTCGCTGGATTGACAACCAAGATATCGTTGCCGGCCACCACAATCTCGCAGTCACGGAACGCGGGATCGATGTGAATTACTTCCGGCAGTGGAGAATTGTGCACTAGACTGGATGCGTGTACCTACAGCGATATTGAAGTTAACCTCGCTGCGGCTATAGCGGTGGATTGACGCGTCGCTGAAAATGGCTTTGTGAATCTCTGTCTTTTGCTGATCGGAGACATGAATGCTTGCCTGTTTCGCGGAGCTTGCTTTCTTCGTTGCCGGTGTTCTCGTTTCTTGCGGCGGCACCGGCGTTACTCTCTCTTTGCCTGGATTCGTTGCCCTGAGCAGCGCTTGCGCAAGAGAAAATGCAGCGAGAAGCGCTATAGTGGAAACGCCGAACGCTAGTAAATTTTCATGATCTCCTCCTCTAGATTTCCTTTTCAGAAAAACTTGAGGGCGAGCAACCAGTTCCATCTTAAGCTATAGATCAGAAATACACACAGGTTCACACTGCGGGGTGGGCAAGTGTTACATTGCCACAACTTGTACCCAAGAGTTACCCTTCACCTTTGACTAGGCGCCTCCAATAACAATACCTGCACTAAGCACGATGAGACCGCCGACAACGATTTGAAAGACCGCCTGCAGGAACGGCGTATCCATGTAACGGGAGCGGATGTAGGCGATCGCCCATAGTTCAATCATAACGATGAATCCGGCGATGGCGGTAGCGATCCAAAAGGCGTTAGCCCATGAGTTGGGTACGAGATAGGGCATACTGTGGCCGAGGCCGCCTATGGCGGTCATGACGCCGCAAATGCCGCCCCGAATGAGGGGCGATCCCCGGCCGGTAAGCGAGCCATCGTCGGATAGGGCTTCGGCGAAGCCCATGCTGATGCCTGCGCCAATGGAGGCGGCCAGCCCCACCAGAAATGTTGGCCAGTTTTGGTGCGTAGCGAAGGCGGCCGCAAACAACGGCGCAAGCGTCGAAACCGAGCCGTCCATCAGTCCCGCAAGCCCAGGCTGGACGTATTGGAGAACGAACATGCGCCTTTGGGTTTCATCCTCCTCCCTTTTGACGCCTGGGGTGAGGATCTTGTCGGAAAGCTTGTTAGCGAGGCTCTCATGCTTCATCTCAGCCGTGGCCAGGTCGCCGAGCAGCTTGCGGATGTTGACGTCGGTAGCCTGCTGAGCAGCCTTTTCGTAAAAGCGATGAGCCTCGTACTCCATCGTCTCCGTTTGCTCCCGGATGGTGTCGATGCTCAAATTGCGCGTCAGCCATATGGGCCGCCGCCTCAGAAACCCCTTAACGTCCTCGCGGCGGATTGGGGGCAAGTGCTCGCCAAACCTTTTCTGGTAAAGGTCGAGGAGGCGGCGGCGATGACCGTTTTCCTCCTCTGCCATCTCCCTGAAGACCCGCGCCGAGGCCGGATAACGTTCGTCCAAATCTTCCGCGAAGGTTAAATAGATGCGGGAATCCTCTTCCTCGGCGGATATCGCAACGGCCAGGATTTCACGCTCGGTCAAGTCGGAAAACTTTTTAGGCGGATGCGTCAGTCCGGCGAAAGCCATCGGAGACTCCTTAGAATAATTCTAAGGGCATCTATGCGGGCTTCGGCAGGATGTCAATCGCGATAGGGATTCCCGAAACACCCAATACAAGGCGTCCGGTCACTAAGGTCAGGCGAGCGTTATGGGCCGGTCCGGAAAGCAAAGCTGATCGCGGTCGCGCCAGCTGGGACGGACGTAATTGACCTCCATCAGGCGGCGCACGCCGAGGATGGGCCGCTTGTCGAAGCCGTGCCAGCTATGGGGACCTGGGGTAAAGATCACCGCCGAGTTGAATTCGGCCGAAGACCGGCCAACCCATTTCTTATCGTGGCCGTAGATGTCGGTGCCCCAGTTCTTCGCTTCTGGGCCGGTGCACAGATAAATGACCATGGAGCAGAGTTTTTCGTGAATATCCCGATGCGGCTCAAGCCAGGCGCCATCGGTGTCCTGAATATATTCAATACGCAGATAGCTGCCCTCGATCTCGGGTATGCCGAGCGTCTCCGAGAACAGCCGCGCGACCTCCGGCCGCTGAAACGCTTCCGCGAAAGCCTTGACCGCCGGGAAATCCCCCTGAAGCTTTGGCGTGAAAAACGACCGCTTCTGGTTGTTATTGTTGAGGTCTCGCACCCCGCCGCACTCGTCGATGAACGGCGGTTGAATTGGCAGTACAAGCACTCCCGCGCACAGGCTCTCGGGCAAGGTGTCCTTCAAGACCCAGCGCCGGTAATAATCCTCTTTGACGGTGCAGGACCGGAGCGCGTTGCAGAAATGATCCGCGATCTGCGCCGGTTCAGGGACGTGCGGGAAACTCATGGTATTGCCTCGACTTTTTTACAAACTCTGACGTCGTCCCCGCCAAGGCGAGGACCCAGTAAACATCTTCGCGTTGTCCAAGAGTTTCGCCCTCCCGATTACTGGATTCCCGCCTCCGCGAATGACAAGGCGCTGGAAGGCCAAATCCCTTATGCGGGCACGCTAGCCCTCTTTTTTCTCAAGAACCTCGGCCGCCGGGTTATGCCGCGGCACCAAGCCGATGACCTTGCGCAAGGCAGGGATGGATTTTGCGTAGGCGCTGATCCTATGCCGCAAATACTCGCTGCGCACATAGCTTTCGGAGTCGCAGTAGCAAAGCTGCAAGCTCATTCGCTGCCCTTTCTGCGGCAGAAAGCCGTGCCAGGATTTATCGCTGACGCGGAACATGAGCATCTTGCCGAACTCCGGCGGATACTCAAAGGCGAAATCGTCGCGGTCCGGGCTGTTCAAAATCCGCAGCTTGCCGCGCTCATGGGGCCACTCCCAGGAAAAGCCGAGAAGCACGGTAATGATCTTGTGCTTGGAATCGGGGTGAGCGTAGCCCTCGTTATAGGCGCCGCTCGTTTGGCCCATCATCACGATCACCGGCGGGTTCTTGCTTAGGTCGGTGTTGAACTTTTCTTCGACGAGGTGGCGGAAGCGGTCGCTCAGCAGGTCTTGGATCACGGCTTCGAATTTTGGCCCGCGCCGGAGCGACGGCAAACCGTAGCTGCCGCGATGCGGGATAACCGGCGCATCAACCAGAACCTCTTGCTTGAAGCGCTCCTCGATCGCATTTGGCACGAACGTATAATCATAAGGAGTGTGGCTAAGCACCGAGGCCCTGATGGCGTCCTCGTTCAGATAGGCAAAAGGCTTCTCTTCGGCCTCTCGTTTGCCCTTCTGCGTCGTTCCGGCTGCGGCGTTCAACATGCTCATGGGAGCTCCTCCTCAATCTAAAATGACGGCAATTCGGGATCGCTGTTGGGCGCCACTGCGATACCCTCCACTTCCACGAGCCACTCCGGCCTGCAAACGCGCCCTTGGACGACAATACTTGGCAGGCTCGGGAAAGTATCGCGCAGATAGCGGCTCACGCAGGGGAAATCGGCTGGATCGCGCAAATAGGCGATCAAATACATCATGTCGTCCATAGAAGCGCCGCCGGATTTCAGAAGCGCATCGACGTTCTCGATTGCACGCTCGGTTTGCTTTTGGACATCGCCGATGTGCAATACATTCCCGCGATTGTCGATACTCGCCGTTCCCGAGATGTAATAGTGCATGCGGTCGGCAAAGGCGGTACGCGTCCCCCGCTCGAAATGCACGCCGTAGTCCTTTGTGAGGCAAAGCCGGCTGAAATCGTTCAGATAAGAGATCTGGCTGGGCTGAAGATCCAAGAGCGACAGGGCATCCATGCACACCGTATCGAACCGGTCCGCGCTTGTACCTTCGATGCCGGTACTGGCGATGTAATGCGTCTGCTGCGTCAGGCCGTTCTCGTCGAAGAGCTCGTGCCGGCTGTCGACCATGTCCTGATAGAAGATGTCCACATCCTTGATGAAAAGCCAGGTCCGCACGCAGTGATCGGCTAGCGTTGCACCTTGGCTGGCGAGCACCTGGATAAGCTCTTCGAAAACGGCGCGGGTCTCTGCCGCGGGCGCGGGGAGGGTTGGCTTTCCGTCCACCCAGGGGCCGGCGCTCCAGAGATGGCGCATGCCGTTCTTCTTTAAGAGCATGTGCCTTGGCCCGATGAATTCCTTCTCAAACCGCTCGGGGCTGTCGATGTGGTAAGCGAAAAGCGCGATTTTCGACCCGGATAGCGGGACCTGCTGAATGATCGAGGTCGAAACCGGGTTTTCCGCGATCTCTTCAACCAAAGCGCTGTCGCACAAGGCGTCGGCCTGATTGAGGATATCGCTCAGAAAGATGCGCCTAAAGATCGCGGTCTCCCGCGCGAGGCCGTGCTGTTTCAGCGCCGCAGCATAGCGCTCTTGCAGGCCTGCAATCTGATCCGCAAAGCTGCCCCCCTTCGGGGCATCGATCATGAAGAAGTGTTCGGTGCAGGCATTGGAACCTTTGAAGCTGCGCCAGGCCGTCCCTTCGCTGCTTCCCGCTTCGGTGTGGCCTACCGCGCGCACTTGGCGCAAACTCCCGTCCTTCTTCAGGAGAATGGCCTCTGGCCTCACCGTGCCCTTGGACGTAGATGAAGCGCCCTCGCGAGCGCGGGGCTTTCGTTCGGACATTGCATAGACCTTTCCGCCGCCCCGTTCCGCTGAGGCAGCGCGCCGCGTTATGTCATCGCGGTCTCTTAGGAGTTCTTGGCCGGCGTCCCTTGACCTCAGTCAATCTTCATCCCTAACTTCTTTGCCTGTGGCCAATCGGGCACAAGTACAATTCTGCCTGCTTCATGGAGAAATTATGGTAACGGCAAAGATCCGCGCAACAGGGTCAAAGGCATGACCAAACTTAGCGTGCTCGTGGTCGGGGCGGGAATATTCGGGCTTTGGCAAGCCTTCGAGCTGGCCCGCCGCGGGCATGACGTCACGCTAAGGGAGGCCATGCCTGAAGCAGAGACCGGAGGGGCGAGCCGGTTCGCCGGCGCTATGCTCGCGCCTGATTGCGAGTCGGAAGGTGCGGAGCCCATTATCCGCGAGCTGGGCATGATGAGCCTCGCGATGTGGCTCGAAGCCTATCCCGAAGTTGTCCAGGCGGGAACGCTTGTCGTTGCAGCGCCGCGGGATGAAGCCGACCTCGCTCATTTCGCGCGGCTTACCTCCGGGCATGAACCTGCGGGCGAAGAGCGGATCGCTGCACTCGAACCCGAGCTTGAAGGCCGCTTTTCGCGCGGGCTTTATTTTCCGGGCGAGGCGCATTTGGCGCCAAGGCGGGCGCTCGATTTCCTTGTGAGCGAGCTGCGACGCATGGGCTCGGCTCTACACTTTGGAAGCCCCGTCGCCGCTCCGCTTTGGCTCGCCGCAAGTGCGGGTGAAGCGGTTATCGACTGCCGCGGGCTCGCGGCGCAAGATCAGCTTCCAGGGCTTAGGGGCGTTCGCGGCGAGATGGCGATTTTGAGCGCGCCCAATGTACGCATTTCGCGCCCCATCCGGCTCTTACACCCGCGCTTCCGTCTTTATGCGGTGCCCTGGGGCGATGGCGTTTACATGATCGGCGCAACCTCGCTCGAAAGCCAGGATGGCGGCCCGGTGCGCCTGCGCTCCGCGCTCGATCTCTTTGCCACGGCCTATGCGCTCACGCCGGCCTTCGGCGAGGCGCACATTCTCGAATTGTCGGCGGGGGTGCGGCCTTCCTTCGCGGACAACATACCGAAAATCATTATGCGAAATCGCATAATCAGCGTGAACGGGGCTTACCGGCACGGTTATATGCTGGCCCCCGCGATGGCGGCTCTCGTCGCGGACTTATCTTGAAACAGGGCGCTCCGATTCTCCGGTCTTCGACTTACCGTAAGGGGACCGGCTGCGATAATGCGAACTAGTCACATGCTGTTGGCTATAGCCATTGCCGTCGCAGCAGCGGCCGGCGCTGTCTTCGTTCATTACAAGAGCGAGCTTGCGCCAAGCGCGCGATGCTGCCACCCTCGGCAGCTTGATCGCGGTCACCACAGCGGGACCGATCGAATACGCCGATAGAGGGCACTGGCGATCCCATTGCTCTCGATCCATGGTGCCGGCGGCGGCTTCGACCAGGGCCTCGCCAATGCAGCCGGACTTGCAGGCGACGGCCTTCGGGTCATCGCGCCATCCCGCTTCGGTTATCTGGGCACGCCCGTTCCGGCAGATGCCTCTCCCGCCGCTCAGGCACATGCGCATGCGGCATTGCTTTCGGCGCTGAATATTCCCAAGGCGGTGGTCCTGGGAGTTTCTGCGGGGGCGCGCTCAGCGGTCGAGCTGGCGCTCCGCCGCCCGGACGCAGTCACCGCCCTCATTCTTATCTCTCCGGCTCTTTACGCGCCCAGAAGTCCTGTTTCAATCGAGGCAAGCCGCGGCAGCAAACTCGCATTCTGGGCTGTCAATACTGGCGGCGATTTCGTGTGGTGGGCGGCCGAAAATATTGCGCCCGCTACGCTGATACGCTTTCTCGGCGTGCAACCGGCCATAGTGGAGACAGCTCCCCAGGCCGGCCGGGAGCGCGTCATGAGCATTGTCAGAAGCATCGAGCCGCTTTCCCTGCGCTTCCCCGGCATCAATGTGGATAGCACCGCTGACTTGCATGAACTGCCGCTGGAGAAAATCACGTCGCCAACACTCATCATTTCGGCGCGCGACGACTTGTTCAACACATTGCCGGCAGCCGAGTTTGCAGCAAGCAAGATCCCCGGCGCCAAGCTGATTGTGTACGATACAGGCGGCCATCTCTTGGTTGGACACGAACAGGAGGTTCGCACCGCCGTCCGGACGTTCCTACATTAAAGGTGCTGGGCGTCCGATTGTCCTAAACTAGGAGCATCACCATGACTATTCTCGTAACAGGCAGCACTGGGGTTATCGGGTCGCAAGTGGTGGCGCGGCTGGCTGAGAAAGGCGCCAAAGTTCACGCCCTCGCCCGCTCGCCGGAAAAGGCGAAGTTTCCGCAAGGGGTGACCCCTGTGAAGGGCGATCTCATGGACATTGGTGCAGTCCGATCGGCCATCTCTCAGGCAAGCACCCTCTTTCTATTGAATACCGTAACGCCCGATGAGCTCACGCAGGCGCTGCTCACGCTCAGCCTCGCCCGGGAAGCAGGTATCGAGCGCATCGTCTACTTTTCGGTGTTCAATAGCGGCCTCTTCACGGACGTCCCGCATTTCACTGGTAAATACACTGTGGAACGCATGATCGAGGACTGCAATCTGCCCGCGGACATCCTTCGGCCAAACTATTTCATGCAAAACGACCTCGCCCTGAAGGACGCGCTGATCGGGAACGGCGTCTACCCGCAGCCTATCGGCAGCAAGGGCACCTCCATGATCGACACGCGCGACATCGCCGAGGCGGCCGCTCTCTGCCTGCTCAAGCGGGAAAACTCCACCGAGCCGCTGCCGCGCGAGACGATCGAACTGGCCGGTCCCGATGCCCTCACCGGCGCAGCCATCGCGGGCATCTGGGCGCAAGTGCTGGGCCGGGAAATCCGCTATGGCGGCGACGATCTGGCGGAGTTCGAGAAGCGGATCGCAGCTTTCGTGCCGGGCTGGATGGCCCGCGACATACTTCTCATGTACCGCCGCTTCCACAAGAACGGAATGGCAGCCCAACCGGCGGATGTCGAACAGCTAACCGGTCTTCTCGGACACGCGCCCCGCTCCTACCGCGACTTTGCGGCGGAGACGGCGAAAGGCTGGCAGAGCTAGGCGAGAAGGCGGCGGCCTTAAGTGCCGTCATATTCGGCCCAGCAGTCGGGCGTTTCGTAAACGGTGACGCTCGCAAGTTGCGGAAGGGAGGCTTTGCTGCGTTCCCAGACCCAGATCGCGATGTTCTCGGCCGTTGGATTTTCGAGCCCCTCAACTTCGTTGAGGCAATGCTTGTCGAGTTTAGCTAAGAGCGGAGCGAATCCCGCCTCGACATCGAAGAAGTCGATCACGAATCCGGTCACGGGATCAATAGGCCCTTCGAGCTTAAGTTCGACGCGATACGAATGACCGTGCATCCGCCGGCAGCGATGGGCGGGGGGGACATTCGGCAGCACATGCGCCGCTTCAAAGGTGAACGCTTGCGTGATTTTCATTCGATCTTTCCGGCTCTGGCAGGTGATAAAGACCCCCTCACCCCGCCCTCTCCCCAAGGGGAGAGGGAGTTGGCTGCGGCCCTTTCTCCAGGGGAGAGGGAAGTTTTTGGCGTCCTCTCTCCCCATCGCGTTTGCAAGCAAACGCGATAACGTTGAGTTGCAAGCTCGCCAAAGCGAGCTTGCGGGGAGAGAGACAGAGTGAGGGGGCCTTTGCCCAACAACATAACTCAAGCAACCGCTGCGGGAGCGCATCCAGCAACTCCGCGCACATAACCGTCGATGAGCGCTCCGGGTAAACTCAGGCCGGAGAGGCGCGAAGCGCGCCTCGACCGGTTCGATAAGGCCATCGAGAAGATCGCGATAGATCGCGCTCACCGCAACCATATCTGTGGCGTGGGGCGAAAGTCTCAAGCGGCCAATTCCGGAAGAGGCGGCCTCGTCCGCTGTTGGGCAAAAAGCCTGCACGCCCTGGGAAAGCGTCTGAACGCCGTTCACCGCAAGGAAAGGCTGGCCGTCGATGGTGTCGACCGCGAGCCCGTCCGGGTCTTGAGCGCAGACGAACTGGCAGGAATCCTTGTGCAACCCGTGCAGGCGCGCGTGATAGCAGCGGCTCGACAGCGCGAGCGGAAGCCGGCCGAAAGCGAACGCCTCAATCTCCAAATTTGGGCAAGCGCGTGCAATCGCAGCAACGGATGCGAGCGGCAATTCCACGGGCGTGCATAGCGTTACAGCACCGCGCGCGGCCAGGAATTGCGCGGCTCGCTCGTTGTAGATGTTGACGAGAGGCCCAACCACAAATGGCGCGCCCAAACGCGATGGCAGCGCGGTCACATCGTTCACCTCAACGAGGCGCTTGTCCCGGCATAGTTCCGCAACGGATTTCCGCTCGCGCGGAGTGGCCGGCATTGCCAGCGTCGAAAGCACCACTTGCTTTCCCGCAGCTTCGAGGCGTCCGATCACATCCGGCCACACAGCATCGGTAAAAGGCGTGCGCTTGCCGCACACGACTTCGCCAAGGTGCACGCGGTCGAATTTCGACTCTTCCGCGATGCCGCTATAGAAGGAGCGAAGCCGATCCGCGTCCCAATTGAACAGGACCGGTCCGAGCGTCAGGCCGATTTTGTGCACGCCCTCACCTCCACGTTTTCTTGTAAGCGCCGGACGTCTGGCGGCCGCCTTCGACGAAGGCATGCAGCATGCGTTCGGCCTCAAGGGGCGGGCGGCCTGCCTCGATGGCATCCACGACGCTGCGGAACATCTTGACCACTTCGGCCACATAGCCTTTGCCGCGCTGCCGGCCTTCGATCTTCAGCGCTGTAACCCCGGCCTTTTTCAAATTGGCGATCAGCCCCGCCGCGTTCAGGCTTGTGGGGTCTTCGAACAGGTAGGAGGTCTTCCCGCCCGCCACGAACCGGCCCTTGCATAGCGTCGGATATCCCGCCGCCTCGTCCGGTTGGAAGCGATTGATAGTGAAGCCGCCGAGCCTTGCCGCCGTGCCGCCCCGCTCTTCGGAATAGGCTACCGCTTCGGGCGGAGAACAAACGCCCGAGATGTTCGGGGATCGCCCCGTCGCGTAAGAAGAAAGAGCGCAGCGTCCCTCGGCCATGGGGCACAAGCCGCCGAACACGAAGACTTCGGTCTCGACGCTGATTGCACGGTTCAAGGCCCCGATCTCTTCCACCGAAAGCACGCGCGGAAGCACTACGCGTTTCACGCCGAAAGCTTCCGCATAAAAACCGATTGCTTCGGGCGTCGCAGCCGCGGCTTGGACCGACAGATGGATGCGCAGATTGGGATGGTTTTGAGCGGCATAAGCGAGCACGGCGATGTCGGCCAGGATCACGGCATCGGCCTTGGCTTCCTCCGCGTTTGCGAGTGCCTGCGCCCACGGCTCGAACGCTCCGGCGCGGGCGAAGGTGTTGATCGCGACCAGCACCTTGGCTCCGCGCTGATGCGCAAAACGCACGCCTTCGCGCAGCTCTTGCGGCGAAAAATTAAGGCCGGGAAAATTGCGCGCGTTGGTCTCGTCGCGAAAACCGCAATAGACGGCGTGCGCTCCTGCCTCGACCGCCGCGCGCAGTGCCGCCGGCGTCCCGGCCGGGCATACAAGTTCAATGCTCATTGAGAGGACCCTGTTGGCGATCCGGCTAGTCGCCGCGCTATCGAGACGGCGTTGAGGACGAGGCTGTCGGCTACGGTGCCTATGGTGCTGCCGAGGCCAATGAAATCCGAAGGTTTGAGATCGGCGTCCTCGATGGCGTTGCGCAGCGCGAGCAGCGCGTCAACCTTGCCGCTGATGCTGATGCTGCGGCTGAAGAAAAGGGCGTCGCCGTCGAAAGTGCCGTCGAGCAGGCCGAGCAAGGAAAGTAGGGGCCCGCGCACGATCACGTCGGCTGCCTTGGGTGCCTTCTTGCTCTCCATTTTGACTTCGGCGGCTGTGCCGTCCGGCACAATGAGAAAGCCGTAGCCGAGATCGGTGGGATCGATGAAAAATAAAGTCCGGCGGTGATCGCCGAGCCTTTCGAACAGCTGAGGCTTCCGCCTGGCAAGATCGCGCAAAGAGCGGGTCAGGAAGAAGCCGAGCGGCAGCATGCCCGATGGCGTGGCTAGAAGACGCATAAGATAAGGCAGCTCGCCCTTGAAGCCTTCGGCCATTTCAATTCCAGTCGAAAATGATAGAGCAAATCGCCACTGCCCGGTGCACACAATAATCGCTTGAACCAGGCGGCAGCTTGACGAAGGTCAAATTGCGGTCAATCGCCGTCGTGACTCATGCGGGAAACTCCCTGCCATCGTGTCATGGCCTCGCCTGGCTCGAGCCCCAGCCAAACAAGCACGCGCGCGGCGATCTCCCGCACGATGTCCTCAACCGACTTCGGCTTGGTATAAAAATGCGGCACCGGAGGTGCAACGATGGCGCCCATGCGCGTGAGCGCAAGCATCGATGTGAGGTGGCCTTCATGCAGTGGCGCCTCGCGCGGCACGAGCACAAGCCTGCGCCGTTCCTTGAGCATCACATCGGCAGCGCGGGTCAGGAGGTTATCGCCAAATCCATGCGCAATCGCCGCCAGCGACCGCATCGAGCAGGGAACCACGGCCATCGCATCCGCTCCATAGGAGCCGCTAGCAATTCGCGCTCCTAGATCCTGCGCCTGGTAGGTGAAAGAGGCGATTTCCTGCATAGCGGAAAGACCCGGAGGCCCTAGCTCATGGGCGATGGTGATAAGGGCGCCGGTCGTCAGCACAAGATGGGTTTCCACGCCCGCCTGCTTGAGCTGGCGCAAGGTTTCTGCGGCGAGCGCTGCCCCAGAAGCCCCGGTGACGCCGATGACGATCTTCATGAACGACCCTCCAACGCAAGTCCGCAGGCTTATCGGAAGACTGGGGCCAGGGTAGTGCATTCACCCCACGCCGTGCCAAAAAAGTCTTGGTGCCTCGGCTTAGTTAGACTAAGCAAGGCGTCTCGCCTGCATGGAAGTTATCAAGGAGCAAGAATTTGCGAGCTTCCGCTTTCCCCAGCGCTGCCGCGTGTATCGCGCTCGCCATCGCCGCCGCGGTGGCCGGCTGCAGCGGCGGCACATCCGGCACAAACGCTACCCAACTAGCCGCCGTTACCCCAGCATCGGGCGTGCAAATCACCGACACGAAGGTTGGAACGGGCGTGAGCCCGCACCCCGGACAGCGCTGTGTCGTCCATTATACGGGCTGGCTCTATGTGAATGGCGCCAAGGGGGCGAAGTTCGACAGCTCTTTGGATCGCAAAAAGCCGTTTTCCTTCGTGCTTGGCGAGCATGGCGTGATAGAGGGCTGGGAAGATGGCGTCCGCACCATGAAAGTGGGCGGCAAGCGCACGCTTATCATCCCGCCGGAGCTGGCTTACGGCTCAAAAGGTTCCGCCACCATACCGCCGAACGCTACTCTGATTTTCGACATCGAGCTTTTGGATGTGAAGGCTCCTTCGTAGCCTCGTGTCAGACGGCGCGCGGCGGCTCCGGAAAGAGCTCGCGCCAGCGCGCGGTCACCTGGCGCTCGATATCGGGGCTCATGCGCATAGTCTCGCCCCAGCCGCGCGCGGTTTCGCTGCCGATTTTTCGGGTAGCATCGATGCCAAGTTTGCCGCCGAGGCCCGGCAGCGGGGAAGCGAAATCCAGGTGGTCGATGGGCGTCCGGTCTACGGTCATGAGGTCCCGTGACGGGTCCATCCGGGTTGCAACTGCCCACATGACGTCGCTCCAGGAGTGGATGTCGATGTCCGCGTCAACCGCGATCAGGATTTTGGTCATGCTGAACTGCGGCAATAGCGACCAGAAACCCATCATCGCGCGCCGGGCCTGTCCCGGATAACGCTTGCCGATGGCGAGGACAGCGATGCGATAGGAGCAGGCTTCGGGCGGAAGCCAAACGTCAAGGATTTCAGGTAGCTGTTGCCTCAAAAGAGGCTTGAAAATCTCCAGCATGGCGCTGGCCATGACCGATGGCTCATCGGGGGCGCGGCCCGTAAATGTGGTGAGATAAACGCCCTGCTCGCGGATTCGCATCGCCTTGAGCCGGAAGACGGGGAAAGGCTCCGGCGGGTTATAATAGCCCGTGTGGTCGCCGAACGGGCCTTCGAGCGCGGTTTCGGTGGGGGAAACAGTGCCTTCAAGCACGATTTCAGCGCTGGCCGGCACATGGATTGGGATCGTCCGGCAGGGTGTAAGCTCGGGCCGGCGCCCGCCAAGCAGGCCTGCAAGCACAAGCTCACTGACACCTTCCGGCGCCGGCATGACCGCCGCTAGAATCGTAGCGGGATCGGCGCCGATCACAACCGCCATCGGCATGTCGAGTCCGCGCTCCGCCCATAAACGGTGATGGCCCGCGCCGCCGCGCATCGGGAGCCAGCGTACAATCGCGGCATCCTTGTCCAAAACCTGCATGCGGTAGACGCCCAGATTATAGGCAGAAGCGTCATCGTTGCCGGGAGGCCGGGTTATGACAATGGGCCAAGTAATGAGCGGCCCCGCGTCGCCCGGCCAGCAGGTCTGCACCGGCAGCAGGGAAAAATCCGGCGAAACCGCGTTCCAGCTCCTTGGCTCGGAAACGATTTTCGGGCGCGAACGCAAGGCAGCCCGCGCCGCGGGATAAAGCCGGCCGGCCTCGGCGATGGACTTGGGGGGCTGCGGCGAGCGCATCCATGCCATAAACGCTCCGAGCCGCTCCAAATTGGCGGGCGTGGTGCCCAGGCCCGCGGCCACGCGCTCCTGCGTGCCGAATAGATTGGCGACCACAGGCAAACTGCAGGTGCGCCCACAGTTGACAGAGCGTTCGAAACGCAGCACCGGGCCTCCGGCCGCGATGACGCGCCGGTGCACCTCAGTGATCTCGAGGTTCATGCCGACCGGCGCCTCGATCGTCCGAACGCCACCGTTGCCCTCGAGATAGGCGAGAAACGAGCTCAAATCGGGAAAGAGAGGGAGGCTGCGGCGGTACATGAAAGAGACTGCCTCTTCGGTGAAACCGGCGGGTGTAGCCGCGCAGTTTCGGGCTGCGACGCCTATGTCTAGATCGGGATTGGGAAAATTGGAAAGCGGTTTCGTATTCCGCTTTCGGGGCGGTGTGTTCTCGTAACGCCACGAGCTTGACTTTGCAGCGTAAAGGGTGCAGGGGCCCTCGAACCGCCGGATTTCGCCACAGGCTCGCCGCCCATGACCGTCCGCCCAACATCACGCTCGACCGGTCCAGAAGCGTTCACGGCCGCGAGCTTGCACTATGCTGCAATCAAGGCCTTTCTTGTTGTTGCGCTTGTTTGTGTAGCCCTGCCGTGTTGGGCGCAGCTTGTGTGGCCCTTCGACAGCTCGCAAGATTCAGCGCGGTTGAAGCGTGAGGCAAGCGCCCTCAATGAAAAGCAGCATTACGCGGAAGCGTTGCCGCTGATCAAAAAAGCCGTCGATCTGGAGCGCGAAGCCTATGGCGAGGACGATGCCCGCCGTCTCGACGGGCTGCATCTGCTCGCCTACACCTACTATAAGCTCGCGAACTATCAAGACGCCCTTCCCATCGAGGAGCTTCGGCTGCGCGTGAGCGTGAAAGCGCTCGGCGAAAGGCATCCCGATTCGATTTCGGCGCTGCGCGACGTAGGGGTCGCTTACCAGAATGCCTACGCGGACGGTTATGCAAGGTCGCTGCCCCTGCTGGAAAGGGCGCTCCGGCTTCGGACCGAAGTGCTGGGCGAGTTGCACAAAGACACGCTGGCTGTCATGACCGACGTTGCGAATGCGTATAACTTTACCGGCCGCGCCGCCGATGCGCTCTCGCTTTACGAAAAGGAGCTGCGCCTAACCAGCAAGGCCTATGGACCAAACGACGGGCGCACTCAGAATGCGCAGCGTGTTCTCGCTTTTGCCTATAGCAACTTGGGGCGTGAGGCCGAAGCGCTGCCTATATTCGAAAAAAATTGGCACAGCTTCCGGGCCCAAAACGGCGAGAAGAGCCGGGAAACTGTGTTCAGCATGGTGTGGCTAGCGGCTTCATACGCCCGGCTGGACCGCAGCGCCGAGGCGCTCAAGCTGATGCAACGGGCGATGCAATTGCGTCAGGAGGTCTTTCCCCCGAAGGATCGTGAAACAATTCATTTCTTCGAGATCCTGGCTGGAATTTATATGAACCTTGGCCGCCGGCGGAAGCGCTGCCGCTCTTTGCCGAGGCAATAAAGCTCAATGCCGCCGATGCCGGGGAACGGAGCTTTGTCACCTTGCGCGCCATGGACAAACTCGCGGGCTGCCAGGAACTCCTCGGCAATATGGAAGAGGCCCGGAAAATATACCGGCGCGTGCTTGAGCTGCGAACGGAGGTGCAGGGCGCCAAGCATCCGGATACGATCCTCGGCCTTGTCAATCTCGCGCGCATGGAGGGCAAACTCGGGCACGAGGCGGAAGCACGCAAGCTCTATGAAAGGGCCGTCCCTGCCGTCGAAGCTCTGCGCGCCAGCGGGGATCTGTCGCCCGAAAATCGCCAGGCGCTTTTTGCTCAGTGGGTTGGAGCCTATAAGGCGTATGCGCGCCTCCTCGTTGCCGCGGGAAGGCCCTCAGACGCGTTCCGGCTTGGCGAGCTCTCCAAAGCGCGCACGCTGCTCGAGTCCACGGCTGTGCGCTACGCCAATCAATCGTCCGCGCTCAACAACGAAGAACGGAACAAGGCTGAGGCTTTTGAACGCCGCATAGCCCAGCTTAGCGATGCGATTACCGCTGTTGGCGCGCGTGGCTCAAACAGGCTTGTGCTAGAAGCGGACAAAGACGAGGCCATCGCTGAATTTGCCGCCTATCGCCGCGGGCTAGCGGCAAAGCATCCGAAATATGCCCTCCTGAACGACGTGAAGGTTCTGGATGCAGCCGCGGCACCAGGCCTGCTGCCGTATGGCACCTTGTTTGTGAGCTATTTGCTGGATGGCTCGCGGCCCATCGTATTCACTCTGAGCTTAGACGGCTTGGAAGCGCAGGCGCTGCCACCGGTTCCAGCTCTGGCGCAAACCATCGACGCCTACCGCCTGCTCATTGCGGCGCCACCCGGCGGCTTGGATCCGAAAGAAAGCGTATGGCGGCTGCCGGACGGGAGTTACATAACAGCCAGCGGTTCCCCGGAGCCTGACGCCGTTCCGGTTCAGGATGCGGAGGAGATTGGACGCACCCTGTCCCAAAGGCTGCTGGAGCCCATTGCCCAGCGCTTGTCCGGTTATAGGCAGCTGATCGTATCGGCGGACGGCGTGCTGGCCATGCTGCCTTTTGAGACCCTCCCTGTCGGCGGGAAACTGCTGATCGAGGCTCATGATGTGAGCTATGTCCAGTCGCTTTCCATGCTCGGTTTGCTTAAGAGCCGAGATGAGAGTTATCGCAAGCGCGGGGAGCTTAAGGAGCGTAAAGAGCTGTTCGCGATGGGGAACGCGATCTACGAGGCGGATGCGGAAGGAGCCGGCCCACGCGGCGCGACCATTCAAGGCAGCGCAGGGGTTGGCCTCGATCTAGGAAAGATGCTGGGCCGCAGTAGAGGCGATCACCGCGGCGTTGAACGCATCTTCAAGCTTATGCACGCAACCTGGCCCAATCTTCCGGGGACGGAAAAGGAAATTGATTCGGTAACGCAGATTTTCGGCACAGGGCAATCGGCGATCTTCACCCGTCAAGATGCCACCGAGGCAAAGCTTCGCGAACTCAACCGCTCGCATGCACTCACCGGATTTCGCTATCTTTTATTCTCGGCGCACGGCTTCCTTAGCATGGAGGAACCCGCGCTCAGCGCCTTGGTGCTCGGCCAGGTGAATAAGGCGGCGGGAACCGACGGCTACATCACGGCCGCAAAATGGCCAGGCTACGAGCTCGACAGCGATTTGGTGGTGCTCTCGGCTTGCGAAACAGGCCTTGGAAAGATTGTGCAGGGCGAAGGCGTCATGGGTCTCCCCTACGCCCTCTATGTGGCCGGCAATAGAAATACGTTGCTGAGCCTTTGGCCAGTTGTGGACGACAGCACCGCAGAGTTTATGACAGCGTTTTTTACCAAGCTCAAAGCGGGCATGACACAATCGGCGGCGATCAGCGAGACCAAGCGCGAATTCATCGCCGGGTCCCGGTTCCAGGCCCCGGTCTACTGGGCGCCGTTTGTGCTCTATGGCTACTGAAAGTTCTGCTCTGCGGATGCAGAATGCGCATGCATCAATCTTGTCAGTTATTGGCGCTCCCTAGGGGAGTCGAACCCCTCTTTCAAGATTGAAAATCTCGTGTCCTAACCGATAGACGAAGGGAGCGCAGCCGTGCTGGATGGCAAGCGCAGGATATAAAGCCGGATTGCTGCGCTTGGCAAGAACGCTTTCGCGCGCATGCGATTTCATCGCGACGGGGCAACATCCTCGATTTGAAACTCCACGCGATTGCGGCCGCCCCATTCGTCGCGCGTGAGGCGTCCGGCCACATGGCAGGCCAGATCGCGCCCCTGCTCCAGGCCCGCGCCGAGTTCCGATTGCGCGGCCCTAAAAGCGACCGCGCTGATTTGGCTTCCGTCGGCCGATTGCAGGGCGCAACGAAGATGGCCGCCTGAAAACTCCTTCATCATGGTAAGCCGCACCGACGGCAAGCAGAAGCGCGGCGCCGGATTTCCCTGGCCGAACGGGCCCGCATGTTCGAGCTGCTCCGCGAATTCGAGCGTTGCGGCGCGGGGCGTTAGAGCGCCATCCACGGCGAGCGTAGCCACAGCCGATGCTGCCCGGTAGGAAGGCCCGAGCGCCTCGCGCATATAGGCCGCAAATTCGCGCAGTTCGGCTTGCATGACGGTAACGCCGGCAGCCATGGTGTGCCCGCCGCCTTTTTTCGCCACACCTGCCTCTACCGCGCCGCGCACTGCGGCCCCGATATCGACGCCGGTAATCGAGCGCGCCGACCCCGTGGCCTCGCCGCTGCTCTCGTCTTGGGAGAAGATCAAGCTTGGACGTTGAAAGCGGTCGGTCAGCCGGCTTGCCGCAAGGCCGACAAGCCCCTTATGCCACTCGGGCGATCCAGCGATGATGATCGGGCAGTGCGGGTCTTCGAGAAGCGTGCGATCCGCCCAGGCAGCCGCCTCCTCCACCGTCTTGATCTCGATCTCCCGCCGCTCGCGGTTTAGCCTGTCGAGAGTTTGCGCGATGCGCTGGGCTTCGGCGTTATCGGCGGTAGCAAGAAGACGCGCGCCGAGTCCGGCATCGCCAATGCGGCCGCCTGCGTTAATCCTGGGGCCCAGTACGAAACCGAACGTATAAGGCGTTGGCGGCTTGTTGAGCCCGGCTGCGTCGCATAGCGCTTTCAGGCCCGGATTTTGACGGCTGCTCAGAACCTTGAGCCCTTGGACGACAAACGCCCGGTTGATGCCTTTGAGCGGCACCACATCGCAGACCGTGGCCAGCGCCACGATGTCGAGCCATCCGAGGAGGTCCGGCGCCTTTGCCTTGGCGTAAAAGCATTTTGCGCGCAAGGCGCTTTGCAGGGCAACGCATAAGAGGAAAGTCACTCCCGCGGCGCAAAGGTGGCCTTGCCCGCTCAGGCAATCCTGGCGGTTCGGGTTGACGATGGCATGCGCGGCCGGCAGCTCGGCACCCACCTGGTGATGATCCACGACGATCACATCGACAGTGCGTTCTGCCGCCACCTCAAGCGCCTCGAAGCTCGTCGACCCGCAATCGACGGTGACGATGAGGCTGGCGCCATCGTCAATGAGCGAGGCGATCGCCGCGGGGTTCGGCCCGTAGCCTTCCGAGATGCGATCCGGAATATAGATGCGGGCGGCAACGCCGTGCCATGCCAGAAAGCGATAGAGGAGCGCTGATGAGGAGGCGCCGTCCACGTCGTAGTCGCCGAAGATTGCGATCTTCTCGCCCGCGGCAATGGCGCGCGCGAGCCGCTCCGCCGCTTTCTGCATATCGGTGAGCGTTACGGGATCGGGGCAAAGTGCGCGAATGGTGGGATTGAGCACATTCGGGACTTCTTCCAGCGAGACGTCGCGGGCGGCGAGCAGGCGGCCAATGATTTCCGGCAGATTATGCCGCTGGGCAATGGCCGCGCCGAGGTAGGCCTGGGAGGGCTGCAACCGCTCGACCCATTTCAGGCCGCGCACGGAACGTTCGACGCCAAGGAACGCCGCGTGCGTTCGCGGCGGCTGCTGCAGGGGCAAGGAATGAGAACGCAAACCGGGGCTCCATGATTGAGTGGAGCCCAAGCTTATCTGATTCGCCTTGTGCGGGTCTTTTGGTTAAGGCTTCGCGACCATCACATAGAGGTTAGCGAGCGGGATCACGGTTGCGAGGGTCCCCCAAATATACCATTGCCGGTTCAACCGCCAGTAAAGCGGGGGAATTTCGGTACCGTTCTCGAAGCGGCGGGCGATGCGGGCTTGCCAGATTTGAACGGGAATTAGGATCGCGAGCCAGATCACTCCGGATGCGGCGAAAAGGGCCTGCCCCCACACCAGCCACGACGTCGACGTTAAGCCGTATCCGGCCACGAACGCCATGCCGTTCCCGCCGATCAGGATCAAAATCACACCACCGACGGTAAAGACCCAATCCGTCAGGGTAACGAGCCGCTGAGCGAAAGCGATTACCTGGGGATTTTTGGTGCGGTCCGCGGCCACCTTCCAGACGCCCGTGACGATGATATTGCCGAGAAAGAGAACAATCCCGAGCATATGAACGATCTTGAAAGCCGTGTACGCATCCATTGAGGAGCTCGCAGGTTGTTTCAATGTTGTTTACACCGTATACTATTCCTTGTTTACAGTGTCAACATCTCGAATGAAAGGTTCCCGGCGTGGTCCCGAAAGTGACTCCCCCCGCATCGCCGCTCCTGAAAGATGGGCCGGGCCTCAAGACTCGGCTCATTACAGAGGCGCGCGACCTGCTCGAGCGCGACGGTATAGCCGCACTAACGCTGCGGGCGGCAGCGCGAAAGGCCGGCGTCTCCCACATGGCGCCCTACCGGCATTTCACGGACAAGGATGACCTTCTGGCCGCGGTCGCGGAGCAAGGTTTCCGCGAACTGACAGAGTTCATGGACCGCGCGGTGGCCCTGCACGGCACTCCTCTTGCGGGCGGGGTCGCCTATGTGAGCTTTGCGCTGGAGAACCCCGCGCTATACAAACTTATGTTTGGCACCGGGCTGGCGTCGCCTCACCGGTTTCCCGGGCTTGTTGCAGCAGGCGCGCAAGCGTTCCAGCGATGCGTTGAAGCGAGCCGGGCAAAGGGGGCGGGCACTGGTGGAGATGAGGTGCCGGACGCAGCAATCGCGCTTTGGGCCATTGTCCACGGCCTGGCCAGCCTCGCCGCCGATGGACTGGTCACGCTCCCGCCCCCTGGCTCCGAGCGCGAAAAAGAATCGCGGCAATCTTGGACGCAGCAAGCTAGGAACTGTTCTTCTTTCTCGTTCGGGAACTTCTGGACGAGCTTGTAATTTATAGTATCTACCGGCCAAGCTGAGGAGATATCTGTGAATTCACGAATCATTCACCTTATAAACCCAAAAACAAACTCGCTTACGACCCGCCCGATTTACTTGAACCGGGCCTTATACTCTCCACTCGCCGGCTTGCTTGCCGTCGCCGCCTGCATTCCGCGCGACCGGTACGAGGTTGTACTGACCGATGAGAATATCGAATCCATCGACTTCGCGCTGAAAGCGGACCTCGTGGGGATTTCCGCGATGACGAGCTATGTCAACCGCGGCTACGAAATCGCCGGCGCATTCCGCGCCCGCGGTGTTCCCGTCGTGATGGGCGGTGTGCATCCAAGCTTCATGCCCCAGGAGGCGCTCAAGCATTGCGACGCCGTCGTTATCGGCGAAGTGGAACTCGTGATCGGCAAGCTGCTCGACGATCTGAAACAGGGATCGATGCGCGGTCTTTACAAATCGGACAAGCTGCATCCGATGGCAGGAATGGCGATGCCGCGTTACGATCTCCTGAAAAAGAACCGCTATGTGAACTGCACCTTCGTTCAAACCTCGCGTGGATGCCATCAAGGCTGCACGTTCTGTGCCGAGCCGCTCATGAACGGCCTCAAATTCCGCTACCGTCCGGTGGACGAGGTAATCCGTGAGATGGAAAACTGCGGATCGCGCACAATATCGATCAACGACGCCGACTTTTTCGGCACGCCCGAGCGCCCGAAGGAAGTCATGCGCGCGCTCAAGGGGCGCGGCTTCAAATGGCAGGCCGGCGTTACCTCCAAGCTGGCGCAGGAGGACAGCATGCTGGAGCTTGCGGCCGAAAGCGGCTGCACCATGCTGAGCATCGGTTTCGAATCCATTTCGCGCGAAACCCTCAAGAGCGTGCACAAGCACGTCAACCGGCCGGAGACATTCGCGGCCTTGGTGGAGAAGGTGCATTCATACGGGATCTCGGTGTTCGGCTTGTTCATGTTCGGCTTCGACGGTGACGATGGTTCGGTTTTTGACGATACGGTTTCCTTCACTATCGCAGCCAAATACGACGCCTGCGCTTATTCGGCGCTGACACCTTACCCGGGGACGCTCACCTGGTACGAGATGAAAAAGGCAAACCGCATCGTCTCCTTCGATTGGACCAAGTACGATCAAGGCCACGTCGTTTACCGTCCCGCTCAAATGTCCGGCGACGATCTGCGCATCGGCATCGACCGCACCTATGAGCGGTTTTATTCGGCATCCTCCATAGCTAGCCGCTTCCCCCTGCGCGGCAAGCGGCATCGCACCCAATGGGCCATATACAATCTTTTCATGCGCAAGGCCTCGGCGACGGAGAAGATAGAGGCGATCGCAGAGCCAACTGCGGAGCCGGATGTTGCTCCCATGCCGCCTATTCTGCCCATCAAGCGCGAATGGCGCGCCGCAGTGCTTGAGGCCGCAAATAAGCCGGAAGAGCCCGCAGCTGAAGCGCAGTGCGACACGTGCTGTTCTTCTTGAAGAGCTTGGACATAGGTTTCTAGAAAATTCAGCGAATTCATTGGCTGCCCCGCGTACTTCCGTTGGCGCCATCATCGGCGAAAGCGCCTTGCGAATGCGTAAACGGAGCTAAGGCAATGATAATGCTGGGTTCTTTTCTGGCAACCGTACAGCTGACCCAAGGTGCACCGAAGCCCAACACCAATTCTGGATTGGGACTTCCGGTTAACGGGTGACCAAAAAGATAATTAACGGACTGCGAGGAATCCACTTTTGGGGGTGAAAACGCGATAAATTCCGGATTTTACGGAAAAATCGCATTTAGCTCCCGCCGCGTTTACCACTCCGATTTTAACCACGCTCCGGCGATACGAAAATGCGCGCGCTTACCGGGCTGCCGAAGAAGAGGAGCTTGGCCCTCTTCGTAGCCGCTTTAGCCCGAGAAGAGACATCGCCACTGGGACCATCCGAGTCCGCAACCGGGGGGGCGAACTGTATCGATGCTCCGATCAGAGACTTTGTCCAGGTCGCGGCATTTACTGGAAATTTGCTAGCATCATAATCATCGTTTTGACTTGCGGCCTCTCGTCTTTGCAACTGCCCGTGGCGTTCAGACTGAGACTTAACAGCAATCGCATTTTCCGTGATTAAAGATCAAGGAAAAAACAAAATCACCGTGGAGCATCTTTACGAAATCCCTGTCTAAGTTTGCGCTCTTACCGGATAAACTGAACTAAAACAGCAGCTTGCGTGCATGTTCAAGCCGGACTGTGGCCATTTTGCACTAGCGTGATCTCGTGCTTGCGTTGTAACCCTGTATTGTCGATAGATTTAGTCAACAAAACGCGGGGCCATCCATCCCCGCTTCAACTCGGGGTGTCACGTGAGTAAAGTCATTTCATTTGCATTCGCACTTGCCGGTTTCGCCGCCTCAGCGCACGCGGCAGATCTTGATCCCGGCAGCATTAAGGACCCAATCCCCGATAGTTTGACGTGGAATGGTGTGACCCTCTACGGGACCATCGACCTTGACTATGCGTACCAAACCCATGGCGTTCCGGTTGGCGCGTCTTTCCCCCAAACGCTCGAATACAACATCTGGTCGGCAAAGAATGCCAACAAGGAGATCTCAACTCTGGCGGCGGATGCTCTCTCCCGCTCGAATATAGGGGTGAAGATCGAAGAAGGGATCGGCGATGGCTGGGTGGCGGTCGGAAAGGCGGCGACGGACTTCAGCCCGCTTTCCGGAGAGCTTGCCGATGGTCCGGCGTCTCTTCTCAGTAATTACGGCATCCCCTTGGCCAAGCAGACCGCCAACGGAGACTCAAACCGGGCAGGTCAGGCTTTTAACGGCGAGGTCTATGCAGGCGTCAGCAATCTCAGCTACGGCACGCTAACCGCCGGAAGGCAGCGATCCCTCCAATACGAAGCGTTCGACGAATACGATCCACAGGGCCTCTCCTACGCCTTCGGGCTCATCGGCTATTCTGCCAGCTTCTCCGGCTCGGGCGACACCGAAGCCGGGCGCTGGGATAACTCGGTCAAGTATGTCTATCAATATGGGCCTGTCCACGCGGCAGCCGAATATACGGACGGAGGCCCGGATACCGGGATATTTGGCAGCGCTTACGGGTTCAACGTTGGAGGCGCCTACCGCGGGTTTTCGCTCGATGCTATCTACCAGAAGGTGAACGCGGTTGTTTCCGCGTCAGCGGCCAGTCCCACTACCCTGGCTGGGGTGATTTCCGACAACACATCCTGGTCCATCCAGGGCAAATACACCTATGAATTCGCGAGCGGCCTCAAGGACGAAGGCGCCGGACCGAAGCTGACCTTCTATGGCGGCTACGAAAATATCTCCTTCGCCGACCCGTCCGAGTCCGTCCCTATAGGTAGCACGACCGTTGGCGGATATATTTTGTCTTCCATCACCACGAATGACTACACCACGGATAGAGTACTGCAGCTGTTTTGGACCGGCGCGAAATACGAGCTACCATCAGGCTGGAGCTTCACTGCCGCCTACTATCATGTGGATCAAAATGCCTATGTCTCAAAGGGCAAGACATGCGTCACCGCGACGCTTCCTACTACGGGAATCCAAATAAATTCCAACTGCGCCGGCAGCTACAATGATGGTTCATTTGTCGCGGACTATCAATTCAACAAGCACTTCGACGTCTACGCCGGGGTGAACTATTCGACGCTCGATGGCGGCCTCGCCTCCGGCTATCTGAACGATAATCAGACCACAGTGGCAACTGGCTTGCGATTGAGGTTCTAAACCCAATGACGCCCGCCCACCGGCATAATCATTTTGCATTTTATGTACGGCGGCCAACCTTTCGGCTAGCATCGCCGTAACCCCGGCCCGGGCCTGCCACGGAGTCACCCCTTTGGCCAAGACAAAAGAAGGCATCCCGCAACCCGCCCATCCCCTGCACCGGCGCGAGCCTCTTCCCTGGCATCGCCCGAAATCGCCGGACGAAGACCCGAAGGCCCTGGAACGCGTGGAAGCGATCCTCAATAGCCCGAGCTATCGCCGCGCGGATGAGGATGTTGGCTTCCTCGCCAGAGACGGCATGCGCGGGGTGCGCCTGCAAATCGATTATCTGAAGCCCGAATTGCTGCTCGAAGAACACCGCGTCCAGCACGCTATAGTTGTCTTTGGAAGCACGCGGATTTGCGAGCCTCAAGCCGCGCGCCGCAAAGTAGAGGCGTTGGCCGCGGAATTGGCAGCAAACTCCGGCAATAAAGACCTCGCGCGGCGGCTTGCCGTTGCCAGGCGCATTCTTGAGAAGAGCCATTATTATGAGATTGCCCGGGAGTTCGCTCACCTGGTGAGCGTCGCAAATGGGAGCGGCGGCGAGCCGCACAATGTCATCATGACCGGGGGCGGCCCAGGCATTATGGAGGCCGCCAATCGCGGCGCATTCGATGCAGGCGTCAAGTCCGCCGGCCTCAACATCAGCCTGCCTCACGAACAATATCCGAACCCTTACGTCACGCCGGGCCTTTGCTTCAGCTTTCATTATTTCGCGATGCGCAAGCTTCACTTCCTGATGCGGGCGAAGGCGCTTGTTGCGTTCCCGGGCGGGTTCGGCACGCTCGACGAATTGTTCGAGGTGCTGACACTGGTGCAGACGCGCAAGATCAAGCCGATCCCGGTCGTACTGGCGGGCGAAAGCTATTGGCGGCGGGCGGTCGATTTCGATTTTCTCGCCGATGAAGGCGTCATCGACGAAGAGGACCGCGAGCTTTTCTTTTTTGCCGAAACGGCCCAGGAAATCTGGGATGGCATTCAGAGTTGGCACGGCGCCGGCGGCGAAGCCTGAGCGGCCATTACGCGCAAAATCCTGCGCTTACTGGGCAGCTTTACTCCTGTTCAGCGGTCCCGGTTGCCGGTATCCGCCGCTTCGCCAAATCTGCGCGCCGCTGCTCGGCCGTCTGTCTCTCCCTGCGATCGCGTTCGCTTGGCAAAAGCGGCCCTTTGGCCGCATTCTCAAGCCTCCGGCTTATGCGATTGGAAGAGGGCGCGCTATCTGGGAGCAGCGCAAGCTGGGTCATGAACTCGCCGTTTGGCGTGTAGGGCGCTGTTGGCACGATATGGACCACCCTAAATCCATCATGTTTCAGCCCGGTGAGAATGCTATCGAGTGCATCGACCGTCACTTTGCTTGTGCCGTGAAATCGTACGACGCCCTTTCCAGCTTTGCGGATGCGCAGCAGTGTTTGGTTCGCGAGCTGCGTCGCGGTGAGGCCGGGCCCGGCATCGATATCGGCGTACCACAAGCTGATTCCGCGCTCTTTAAGATAATCGAACGCTGCCGAGGGCATGATTGGCGAGGCTACGCGAAAGAATGGCGCAACCGGCGCGCCAGAGGCTTTGGCTATCGCCGCGAATCCTTTCTCAATTTGCGCCTGGGCGCGCTCAATCGGCATCGTCGCGAAATTGGCGGAAGAGGACCAGGGGCCTGCGGCCAACGTATGCCCGCGGCGGGCGGTTTCGCGAACCGCGGCCGGGTCTGCCAATGCAGCCGCCCCCGAGAAGAAAAAAGTGGCCTTAGCGCAATGGTGGTCTAGTATGTCTAAAATATATCGCGTGTAGACCGGGTGAGGACCTTGATCGAAGGTAAGAATAATCTCATTGCTGTTCAATTCAAAAGAATTCCCGCTCAGGCCGCCTTCTTCCTTCTTCGGAACGGGATAAATAAGCCCATTGGCGGAATCGATAGCAACAACTCGCGAAAGAAAGGCCTCCTTCGCGTCAAAGTCGCATTCGGCGGAATAGGCCACGCTACAGTAGAGGGCGAATACAAAAACGCATAACAGCCGGAAGAACATAGCAGCACCCACAAGGCAACAACCACAGTATGTGTTTTGCAAATTGCACAACCGGAAACTATCGATCTAGTTCCAGGCTACAATACGCCGTGCTTTATGGCCAATGTTCGGTCGTTCCCTTCAAGCGCAAACTTCTGAACGTCCAAGTGCTCGGCATAGATCCAGCGAACCGTTCGCGTTGCCGACCGCATAATGACGGTATGGGTTTCGATTTGGCCGTCGTAAAACTTCACGCCCGTCAATAGCGGGCCGTCGGTAACGCCGGTCGCCGCGAAAATAATGTCTCCGGAGGCCATATCTGCTGTGGAATATTTGCGGCCGAGATCTTCGATCCCAAGCTGTTTCGCGCGCTTGACATGCTCGGCATTCAGCGCACTCAGGCGGCCTTCGATTTGGCCGCCAATGCAGCGAAGCGCTGCTGCCGCGAGCACGCCTTCAGGCGCGCCGCCTGTGCCCAGATATATATCGATGCCCGTTTCTTCCGGCTCGCAGGTTTGGATGACCCCTGCAATATCGCCGTCGCCGATCAGGGCGACGGCTGCGCCGGCAGCCCGGATTTCCTCGATCAGTTTCGCATGCCTCGGCCGGTCCAGCACGCAGGCGGTTATTTCCCGGATGTGAACGCCTTTCGCTTCCGCAAGCCTCTGAAGATTCTCCGCCACGGGCCGATCCAAGCTCACGATTCCAGCCTCGAAACCCGGGCCGATTGCGATCTTCTCCATATACATGTCCGGCGCGTGGAGAAGTGCGCCACGCTCCGCCATCGCCAGTACCGAGAGCGCACCCGGCAACGATTTCGCGCAAAGGCTAATGCCCTCGAGAGGATCGACAGCTATATCGACTTCGGAGCCTCCCCGGCCGATCTCCTCCCCGATATAGAGCACCGGCACGACATCCTGCTCGCCCTCACCGATCACGACGCGGCCGGAGATGGGCAAATCGTCCAGCTCGCGGCGCATGGCGCGTGCAGCTGCTATATCCGCCTGAATTTCATCGCCGCGGCCCCGGAATTGCGCCCCGGCCACCGCCGCTGCTTCGGTAACGCGCGCGATGTCGAACGAAAGCGTGCGCATGAGTTCGTCTGCCGGTCCCGATTGCTTTTCCATGAGTTCCCCGATGACTTTCGCGACAGCCATAATCAAAGCGCTTCAATACGGATCATTTGAGGCGAGCCCTGGACATGCCCGTCCTTGGCGATCAAGTCGAGCGCGGTGCGCAGCGCATCTTCGCGCGTGCGGTGCGTAATCATAATGACCGGCGTCGCGTCCCCTTCCTGGCCAGGCCGGCCGAACCCAGGCAAGTCGGGTGCTTCGCGCTTCTGGACGACGCTTTCGAGCGAGATGCGCTGCTCCGCCATCCGAGTGGCTATGGCTGCGATTGCGCCTGGCCGGTCGTAAACGGAAAGCCGGATGTAATATCCGCCTTCATGCGTCCGCATCTGTGCGCGGCTGTGACTTTCAAGCTTCGCCGCCGGCAGGATGAACGGCGGCCGCATATGACCGCGCGCGATATCGATAATGTCGCTTGCAACGGAAGAAGCGGTAGGGTTCGCTCCTGCCCCCGGTCCGGCCAGGATAATGAGGCCCGCGAAGTCGCCTTCGACCGCGACGCAATTCAAGACGCCGTCAACGCCGGCAAGCGCGCTCGACTTGGGGATCATCGTAGGCGAGACCCGCGCCTCTATGCCGCCGCCGGTCTTGACCGCCACGGCAAGAAGCTTGATGCGGTAGCCGAGTTCTTCCGCCGCGCGGAAGTCGGCCGGGGTTATCCCGCGGATGCCCTCCAGATAAACCGCGCCAGAATTGGGCCGCACGCCGAAAGCCAGTGCCGCCAGCAGAGAGAGCTTATGCCCAGCATCCTGGCCATCAATGTCGAAGGTGGGGTCTGCCTCGGCGTAACCGAGCGCCTGCGCCTCGGCCAGAACCTCATCGAAAGGCAAGCCCTCGCGCTGCATGCGGGTTAGGATATAATTACTTGTGCCGTTCAAAATCCCATAGACGCGCGAGATCGAATTGCCGAGCAGGCTTTCCCGCAGAGCCTTCACAATGGGGATGCCGCCAGCGACCGCGGCTTCGAAATTGAGCGCAACCCCGCTTTTTTCGGCAAGCGCAGCAAGCTCCGGGCCGTGGCGCGCGAGCAAGGCCTTATTCGCCGTGATCACGTGCTTGCCCGCCCTGAGCGCCGCCTCAACGCTTTCCAGCGCCGGCCCGCCATCGCCGCCAATCAACTCGATGAAAACATCGATTGAGGGGTCCACAGCAAGCGCTGCGGGGGTGTCGAACCAGGGCACGCCGCTGAGGTCGATGGCGCGGCTCTTCTCGCGCGAGCGGGCGCACACGCCCACGACCTCAATGGAGCGGTCGCACCTGCTGGCAATTGCCTCGCTATGTTCGGCCAAAAGCGAAAGTAGGCCGGACCCTACGGTTCCGAGCCCGGCAATGCCGAGCCGGAGCGGTTTATGCGCCTTCATGGAGCTTTCCCGCCATGAGCCCGCTAGCGGGCTTGGCCTTGTGCAAAGGGTAGAACATTATGCAGCGTAACATCCGCTGAGGTAAGGAATTTCTTGATCGCGCGCGCGGCCTGCCGGATGCGGTGCTCGTTCTCGACAAGCGCGATGCGGACGAACCCTTCCCCGTACTCTCCAAATCCGACGCCGGGCGAAACCGCGACACCGGCCTTCTCGAGCAAGAGCTTGGAAAACTCAAGCGAGCCAACATGCGCCATCTTAGGCGGCAGCGGAGCCCAGGCGAACATCGTGCCGGGAGGCGAAGGGATGTCCCACCCGGCGCGGCCGAGCGACTCCACAAGGCAATCGCGCCGGCGTTTATAGGTTTGCCGCATCTCCTCGATGCACTCCTGGGGACCATTAAGAGCTGCCGCTGCCGCAACTTGGATTGGCGTATAGGCGCCGTAGTCAAGGTACGACTTGACGCGCGCAAGGGCTGCGACCAGCCGCTCGTTCCCCACTGCAAATCCCATACGCCAGCCCGGCATCGAGTAGGTCTTCGACAGCGACGTAAACTCGACCGCGACATCCATGGCGCCTGGAACCTGAAGAATGGAAGGGGGCGGCTCGGTGTCGAAATAAATTTCAGCGTAGGCGACATCCGAAAGCAGGATGAGTTCGTGTTTACGCGCGTAGTCTACCATCTCGCGATAGAAATCGAGGCTCGCCATGAGCGCGGTCGGATTGGACGGATAGCTCAGCACAAGCGCGAGCGGCTTCGGCAGGCTGTGCCGGACAGCCTTGTCCACGGCGACGAGGAACTCGTGATCCACGCTTGCCGGGATATGGCGCATGGCCGCGCCGGATATGATGAAGCCGAATTCGTGGATCGGATAGGTGGGATTCGGCACGAGGATGACATCGCCCGGCGCCGTGATGGCTTGCGCCATATTGGCGAAGCCTTCCTTGGAGCCCAGGGTCGCCACAACCTGCGTTTCCGGATTGACCTTCACGCCGAAGCGCCGCGCATAATAGGCCGCCTGAGCGCGCCTCAAGCCTGGAATGCCGCGCGAGGCGGAATAGCGGTTCGTCCGCGGCTTGGAAACCGTCTCCACCAGCTTCTCGACGATGTGCTCCGGCGTAGGCAAATCCGGGTTTCCCATGCCGAAGTCGATGATGTCCTCACCGCGCGCGCGGGCCGCTGCCTTGAGCTTGTTCACTTGCTCGAAGACGTAGGGCGGCAGGCGTTTGATGCGGTGAAAATCTTCAGCCATGATTAGAGTGCTTCCCATAGAAAAAAGGCCGCTCTCGCGTACGCGAAGCGCCCTCCTACCTATAAGCCTTCGCCTGCATCGATGTCTACGAGGCTTTGCGGTTCGCGTGCAAAAGCAGGCCAGCTAACGTAATGCCGCCGCTCCGCGCTCCGCCGCGCGAAAGCCATTAGTAGCGAAAGCTGGAAAAGCAACCGCGATACAGCCGGGCCGGGCCCCTGGCTCACCGCTTCAGCCTAAGAGCTTCATGAAGTTGCGTTTGCGGCCAAAACGCGCCTTGAGATCCGCGACATAAGCCGCTTGACCGGCCTTGCTTCGCAAAGTTGCCATGCGGCCAACAAGCTGCGCCGCCTCCTCATAGGCGGGATTGCCGCCAGCCTTGGCAAGCTGGCTAACGCGTTCGGCGTAGACTTCAATGGCCTCGCCCGGATGCGCCGGCTCGCTCGCCATCGCGAGGGTTTCCTTCACGCCCGCCGAAGCGCCGTGCTCGCGCACCGCGGTCCAGGCTGCATCGAACCGCTTTTCCTCCATCAGTACACGGATAAGGAGATCGGCCGGATAGCGCCGCCGCGTGGGCTGCTCACCGGCCAGCCGGGCTTCCAGGAATTTCACCGCGCGTTCACGCGCGGCCTTGCCTCCCAATTCGCTTAGACGCCGAAACAGCTCAAGGCCCGGCGCCTTCTCGAACGCGCGCCATAGATGCGCCTCCGCGTCCGCCATCCGGCCGGCCTCGCATAAAAGCCCGACAGTCAGGAACAAGAGGCGCTCGTCCGTCTGCTCGTCCTCAAATAGCCACAGCCCTTCTTCGGCCCGGTGCAGGGCTTCCTCCTCCCGGCCTTGCGAGACGCAGAACTGAGCGAGTTGAAAATAGCTCCATGTCGAGGAGAGATCCTTGGCGCGCAGTGCGATGCGGGCATCGGTGCCGCCGTCGCGCTCCTCGAAGAAGTCTAGGATTTCCATCAACTGACCGTAATTGCCCAAAGGCTCGCGCGCCTCTTCGAACTTGCCCGCGCGGGGAGGCAGTTTCTCCCAGGCCTTTGCGGCGAGGCGGCGATATTCGGCAAGGCCCTTCTCACCAAGCGCCTCCGCGTAATACACCGCTGCGCCGTGGAACGTATCGTACTCGTCCTCCATCTCGCGAGTAAAAAGGTCGCGGGCGAGTTGCACGGGGTCGGGCCGCACCTTTTGGGCCGCGGCAAGATGTATGTCGCGCGCTCGGTCGAGCAAGCTGCTGCAATAGCCATCGGAATCGTCGATGCTCTCCACGGCCTTTTCAATCCGCGCGATGGCCCGCTCCGCGAGCTTCAGCACGAGACCCGCACGGGTATCCGATGAGAGACTGGCGATGGCGTCCAGCGCCTCATCCACGCCCGCCGCCCAGCCCGCCGCCTCGCGCCAATCCACAAAGCCACTCGTGCGCGTCGCGCCGTCGATGGCCTTGCGCAGTCGTGCTTCGAGAGTCTTGTCATCGGCGTGCCTGGCTGCGGCGGCCATATCGAGCTTTCGGAACAAGGCTGGATCGCGCTCTGCCAATTCCACGATCATTTGGACAAGCGCTTCGGCGCGCATTTCTTGGAGGTGTTCACGAATGCGCACGAGGGCACCGGCGCCTTCAGCTTCAGCATCGCTGCCCGACGCGTTCGCCGCCAGCGCGGTCGCAACCATGTGTTTGCAAAAGCCCCAGTCCTCGAACGCGGGGCAAGAGCACTCGCCATCGATCGCCTCGCCGCGTCCTGTCAGCGCGACTGTATAGTCCGCGGTGCCAGCGACTATGGCTCGCACCCGTCCCGGCTCGATGGCAAGGATCTGCACCAGGCCATCGCCAAAATAGTCCTTGCCGCGTGCGAATACCTTCGGCCCAGCAAGCTCCCGCAACGCGTCAACGCCAAAGCGGGTTCGTCCGGCTGATTTCAGCTTTCCGGTTTTCATATGGGCGGCCGCAGCACGCCGTCGGTTTCGATCACGCGCAGGGCTTCCTCCAGCGTGACGGAGGAATGGACAGGCCACCATTGCCCCGTATGCCTGTGCCACATCACATCGAACCGGTGCTCCGGACCTCCCGGTACATGATCCAGGCGCGCAAAGCCGGAATCGAATTCCTCGCCGGCATTTTGGGGAAAGCCCGAACGGAAGCGCACGATGAAGCTGTACTTGCTCCCGCGCCATTTGCCAAAAATGTCCACCGGATAATTGAACTGCGTGGGCTTGATCTCCGGGAGGTAATTGGGTTTCAAAACCTCGGCGATAAGCCGCTCGCATGTTGCGGCGATGCCTGCTTTATCTTGCGGCGTCAGACTTTTCGCCCACACCCATTCCCGTTTCGGCTTTGAAGGTTTCATTGCTTCCTCCCTCAGCCGCCACGCATAAACTTATTTTACAAAGCTGTCAGGCTAACGCCGCCAATTTATCCCCTATTCGTGACCTATGGCGATTTCAAGCGATCCTTGACCGCGGCGCCTTCGGGATATACATACGCTCAGACGTATATCAAATGGGGAGGTCTGCATGCAGGTTTCGAAATGGGGAAATAGCCTCGCCGTCCGCCTTCCTGCCGCTGTGGTCGAAGCGCTTGAGCTCAAGGAAGGCGACGAGATTGAAATCCATGTCGCTGACGCCCGGCAGTTCGGCATTGCCCGGAAACCTGGGCGTGAAGAATTGTTGAGGCGCCTTCGCGCCTTCCGAGGCCGTCTTCCCGCCGATTTCAAATTCGACAGAGACGAGGCGAATGCCCGCTAATTTCTTCGAAACCAATGTCCTCGTCTACATCGCGTCCGGGGATGCGGAGAAAGCCGGGCAGGTAGAGGCCGCTATCGCCCTTGGCGGCGCTATCAGTGTGCAAGTGCTCAACGAACTCACCAATGTCGCCCGCCGGAAGATGCAAATGTCCTGGGCCGAAACGCACGAGTTTCTGGATGTGCTGCGCGGCCTGCTTATGGTTCATCCTCTCACCATTGAGGCCCACGAAACAGGACTGAGGCTCGCCCAAAGGTACGGCTTCTCCACCTGCGACGCCATGATCGCTGCCTCCGCGCTCCACGCCGGATGCGATACATTGTGGTCGGAGGACATGCAGCACGGCATGTCGCTCGACGAAGGCCTCCGCAATCCTTAATCCCTTTCGCTCGGCGGGCTGACCATCGAATTCAAGCTTCCCGCGAAGGAAGGTTCGGCGTTACTGTCCAAGCTTAAACAGATTGCTGCGGACCCTGCGGGACAATTCCTCTGGGCGAAAAGGTTGAGCGGCCGTCAAGGCTTTCGCATCCGCCAGGGAGACTGGCGCGCGATCTACAACCTGAATTTGACGCTGATAAAATGACCGTGGAAAAGATCGCCAAACGTGACGAGGTGTACAAGTGAACGTTATCCGCCCAATCGCGCAAACCGCCGATACCGTTACCTTGAGCCGTGCGGATTACGAGCGGCTGCTTGAAGCTCTTGAAGGCGCAGAGGATATCGCGGCGCTTGAAGCTGCCGCCGCTCGCGAGCAAGCGCTTGGCCAGGAAGCCGCGCACGCGGATTACCTGTCCGCCGAGCTCGTATCGCGCCTCCTGGCGGGCGAGCATCCAGTTCGGATCTGGCGCGAGCACCGCGGGCTCTCACAGGAAGACCTTGCAGGCAAGGCTAGCATTGCCCGGAGCTACCTGGCCGAAATCGAAGGACGCAAGAAGCCGGGCTCCTTGGATGCCTATCGCAAACTGGCGATCGCTCTTACGCTTACGGTCGATGACCTGTTGCCGGAGGGCGGAGCCGGATCGTCAGCATGAGGCGTCCTTCCTAGCCTCCGCTCAATGGTTGCCGGGCGGCTTCGAGATCACGTTGACGGCCGCATATAGGTGAACGGGTTCTTTAGCCTAACGCCCGTGCCTGCGAAATCGGCCATGTTACGCGTCACGAGCGTCAAACCGTTCACCAGGGCAATGGCGGCGATCTGCTTGTCAAGCCCGTGTGCGGGGTCCGGAACCCTCAAACGCCCCCACACTTGGGCGGCATCCGCGTCGAAAGGAAGAACACGCTCGCCGAATTCGTCGAGGACGTCCGTCAGCCATGACTCAAGCAGTTTCGCTTGGTCTGCGTCTCCCCTATGGCGAATGAGTTCGACACCGCGGCGGAACTCGCCCACCGAAATCGCGGATAGATAAGCTGGCTCGCCGGAAGCGGCGAGATCCTTGAAGAAGCGGACGACCCCCGGATTCGCTTTTTTCCTTTTCCGGGCTTCGCTCACGACATTCGTGTCAATCAAATACACTGGGCGCTTCCCGGCTGCTTTCCAAGCGCTCGAAGTCCGCGTCATGGCCGGCCTGCGGCATCGATGCCAGAACCTCGGCGAAGCTGCGTTTGCGAGGCCGAGCCAGTGCGGCCGCCAAGATCGCCCGGTGTTCGGCCTCTGCGCTGCGGCCGTGAGCCCCGGCCCGCTCCTTTAGCGCCTGCACAAGCTCGTCATCGACACCGCGTACAAGCAGATCAGCCATCGTGCCTCCTCATAAGCTGTTCTTGATAGCAATGATATCATTTTTGAGCAGGCATTCCAGCCGGAATTGCCAGTAGTACGGCCGCTGTTCTTGCAGCGGCAGCCGGGGGTTGCTCAACACCCGCCGTTCTTGCAATCCGCAGGATACCGCGGGCCATCGAATCGCTCGAGCGGATGAGGACCGCCGGACCTGGGCCCTTCGTGGCGGCGCGGGGGTGCGTAGGCACGCTCGGGACGGTATTGATAGTAGGGCGGCGGAGGAGGAGGGTAGTCCCTTGGGCAGTGCGGCCCCCCGCACCCGGCGCGCTGTTCGAAGCCCTCATCCCTTTCGCAATTCTCAAGCCTTTCCTCGCGTTTGCACTCCCATCTTTCCGCGTCCTCTGCCCGTGCCTCTGCCTCGGCCCGCGCCTGTTCGCGATAAGCGAGGCAGCCATGGCCGCAATAGCCCTCCCGGAAGCGCTGCATCCAGCAAAGCGGCCCGCAATCTTCTGCGCTTGCAGGATCTCCGCAGCCCCAGCGGTATTCGCCATCGCGGCAATCTCTTTCCTCCGCGCCTCCGTGGCGCCGAGGTGGCCGCGCACCGCCAGGGTAGATGTTAACTGGCCCATAGTTGTTGTGGATAATGACTTGGCTGTCCCGCCGCCGCCCAAAATCGGGTTCAGGCGGGCAAGAATAGTCCCAGCCGCAGCCTTGACCGGCTTTCAGCAGCAGCGGCGGAGTGCGGACCCCGAACGCTTGCAGGGCAGGCTGTGCCGCAAAGGCTGTTCCAAAGATCGCAAATAGGGCGTAGAAAAACAGCACACGAATTGGGCGAAGTTGCATCCGGAACCTCCGGTTACGAAACTTCCTCCGAATTTATTCGCATTTTCTTAAATAACGGACTTGCGCAGGCGCGTTTTGCCTTTGTGGTTAATATTTGTCCCCTCTCTCCGGCCAAGAAGAAGGCTTATTTCCTCCGAGCCAGAAATTCGCTATGAGAAGGCTCATCTTTGGGCAAGGACCGTTTATGTCACAGCACCTGGAAATGCGCCGGCTGACCGCGCCCGGCATCCGGCGCCGGAAGGGGCGCGAGAAGATCGTTTCACTGACTGCCTATCACGCGCATACGGCGCGGCTTATCGATCCCCATGTGGATTTTCTCTTGGTGGGCAATTCGCTTGGAATGGTGATGCATGGGTATGAGACCACGGTGCCGGTCCCTCTCGAGTTGATGATCATGCATGGCGCGGCTGTCGTACGCGGTTCCAAACGCGCGCTCGTGGTCGTGGATATGCCGTTCGGCGCTTATGAGGAATCGCCGGCTGCCGCCTTCAGGAATGCCGCGCGGGTGATGAAGGAGACCGGATGCGGCGCCATAAAGCTCGAAGGCGGGCAGCGCATGGCCGAAACCATCCGCTTCCTCACCGAGCGCGGGATTCCCGTGATGGGCCACATTGGGCTCACGCCCCAATCCGTGAATGTCATGGGCGGCTTCAAGACGCAAGGCCGCCGCCTTGAGGAATGGGCGGCGATCGAGGCGGACGCTAGGGCGGTCGCTGAGGCAGGAGCCTTCGCCGTGGTGCTCGAAGGCATGGCCGAAGCGCTTGCGGCCAGGATCACGCATGCAATAGACATTCCCACCATTGGCATTGGCGCTTCGGCGGAATGCGATGGCCAAATCCTCGTCCTCGAAGACATGCTGGGCCTCTCGCCGTCGCCGCCGCGTTTCGTGAAGCGGTTCGCGGAGCTGGGCAGCGCGATCGAAGAGGCGGTGATCAGCTATGCAGCCGCAGTTCGGACGGCCGAGTTCCCAGGCTCTGATCATGTTTATGGCATGATGAAAGACGAGGAGCCGCCAGCCCGAGTCACGAAAATGTCCAAAACAAAGGCCAGTTGACAAGTCTGGCGTCCCGCAATTGCCTGCACCACTTGCGGCTGGGCGCTCATAGGCAATTGCGGGATATAAGCCACACTAGCATTTTAGACCTGCTCGTGTCCCTTATGTCTCCGAATTGCCGTTCGAGCGTGCGGCAAACTGGGCGGCAATTCGGAGACGGGACAAGAGTGTGGCTCAAAGCGGGAAAAAGCCCTGCCGGCAAAACGGTCTTCTTAACTTGCAACAGCCAGCGCCCTATTTGTTGCAGAAGCGTCACAAAATCTAAGGCAGCAGCACTATGAGCCACAACGACGAAAGCTTTTTCCGCGAGGTCGAGGAAGACTATCGCCGCGACCAGACCATTAAATTCTTTCAGGCTTACGGCGCCTATTTCATTGCCGGCGCTTTCGTAATCCTGGCTCTGGTTGGGGGCTACACCTTTCAGCAGAACCGGCGCGCTCATCAGGCGGCGGCGGGTGGCGACGCGCTTTCGAACGCGATTCTCCTCTCCGAGGCCGGAAAGCAGGATGAGGCGCAGAAGGCTCTGGCTGCGCTGGCTGAAAACGGGCCCGGGTTTTACAAGATCATGGCCCGCTTGCATGCGGCGGCCGAATCGGTTGCTAAAAACAAGCTCGATGCTGCCAAAACGGAATATGCGGGCGTGGCTAACGATGAAGCTGCACCCGAGGGCTTACGCAATTTTGCACGGGTTCAGCTTGCTTCCATATCCATGGACAATGAGAGCTACGATACTTTAGCGCGCGATTTGGAAAGCCTGCGGTCCGGGAACAGCCGCTGGCGGTTTTCCGCAAAGGAAATTCTTGGCCTTTCAGCCTACAAGGAAGGCAAATTTGCCGACGCCGAAAGACTATTCGGGGAAATCGCAAGCGACGGCGAAGCGCCGCAAGCTATGCGCCAGCAGGCGGATGTCATGCTCACGCTGCTTCTTGAGAAGCAGAAGGCCGCGCCAGCCGGGTTAACGGGGAAAAAGGACACGGCGAATGATACCAAAACGCAGTAGCCGGGGGGCGGCGGCCCCGATCTTGCTGTTACAATCGGTCCCGCTCATCGCTGCGTTAGCTATCGGCCTTGGCGGATGCGAGTCCATCGGACTGGGCGAGCCGAGCATGCCGAGCGTCTCCTCGGTTACTTCGATGTTCGATAAGAAGCAGGAGCCGCTCCCCGGCCGGCGGATCTCGGTTTTGAAAGCCGATGAAACCGGCGCGATTTCAGGGCCCGAGACGACGGCACCGATCGTGCTTCCTCCCGCCATCGCGAATGCGTCCTGGAGCCAGCCTGGCGGCGTGCCCACGAACGCGCCCGGACACCTCGCAATCGGCGAGGCATTGCACGTCATCTGGACCGCAAGTGCGGGCGAAGGCTCGTCCAAGCGCACGCGGCTGACCGCCACCCCGATCGTGTACAACGACAAGATCTACACGATGGATTCGGAAGCCACCATTCGCGCCATCTCCTCGGCGAACGGTGCTACGCTCTGGGCCGTCAAGACGGTGCCGTCGCAAAAGACCAGTTTCGATTATTTACATCCATTCAACAGCAATAACGTGTCCAGGAACGGTTTCGGCGGCGGCCTTGCTGCCGATGGCGGGAAAATTTTCGCCGCGACCGGCTTCGGTTCGGTGTTCGCGCTCGATGCGGGGTCCGGCCAAGTGATTTGGACCAAGAATTTCGAAATCCCGATCCGCGAGGCGCCGGCCGCCGCAGAGGGCCGCGTTTTCGTCGTGAACTCCGAAAGCGAACTCTCGTGCCTGAATGCCGCCGACGGCTCGCAGCTTTGGATGCAGAAGGGCCTTCCCGAAAACGCCGCTCTCTTGACGAGCGCGAGCCCTGCTGTGGCGGGAAATCTCGTGTTTGTGCCGTACCCATCGGGCGAGATAACCGCTGTCGACATCAAGACCGGCCAGCCGAAATGGACCAATTCGCTATCGAAAGTGGCCATCAATACGTCCGCCACGGCGATTGGCGAGGCAGCCCGTCCGGTTGTCGATCGCGACGCGGTCTTCGCAATGAGCCGCGGCGGGCAATTGATTGCGACCTCACGCGAGAAAGGCGACAGGCTTTGGACCCGCGAAATCAAAGGCTCGCAAATGCCTTGGGTTGCCGGCGACACGCTGTTCGTGGTGGACATGACCGGCAAGCTCGCTGCCATAAACCGCAAGGACGGCAAGGTGCGCTGGGTAACAGCGCTGCCTGGGGACGGGCGCTGGAGCGGGCCGGTGCTGGCCGGTGGGCGGCTCTGGCTCGCCTCCTCGAAAGGGCAACTTGTAGCGGTGGACGCCGTCTCGGGCACCATTGGATCGCAGACCGATCTCGGGACTCCGGTCATGATAGCCCCGGTTGTTGCCGAGGGCAGGATGTATGTTTTGACCGACGAGGCCAAACTTATAGCAATGAACTGATCCGCAGCCGGATCGCTCCGGCTTCATGCAACGCTTTTCTGGTTTGCGTTTGACCGATGGCCTACACTGTCGCCATCATTGGCCGCCCGAATGTCGGCAAGTCGACCTTGTTCAATAGGTTCGCCGGCAAAAGGCTTGCGCTTGTCGACGACATGCCGGGTCTCACCCGCGACCGCAAGGAAACCCGCATCCGCATTGGCAAACACGCGGTTGTTCTTACGGACACCGCGGGGTTTGAGGACGCGGAACCGGGGAGCATCGCTGCACGGATGAGCGAGCAAACCGCCCAAGCCATCGCCGAAGCCGACCTCATTGTGTTCATGATCGACGCGCGAACCGGCCCCACCGCCGCAGACAGCGGCATCGCGCAATTGGTGCGTTCTTCCGGCAAGCCCTTCGTGCTGGTGGCGAACAAAAGCGAAGGCCGCGCGGCCGAACCCGGCTATTATAGCGCTTATGAGCTGGGACTCGGAGAGCCGCTGGCAGTTTCGGCCGAGCATGCGCTTGGGTTTTCGGATCTTTTGTCTGAGGTTTCGGATCGCCTCGATGCGCTGAGCGAACGCGAGGGCATCGAGGCAGACGAAGAAGAGACAGCATCGGAAGGCGGCCCAAACCGGCCGCTGAAGCTCGCCATCGCGGGCCGGCCGAATTCGGGCAAATCGACGCTTGCGAACGCGCTCCTGGGCGAGGAACGCATGATCACCGGCCCCGAAGCGGGCCTCACCCGCGACGCCATCGCCGCCGAATTTGCCTGGCATGGGAAACCGGTCCGGCTGTTCGACACGGCAGGGCTCAGGCGCAAGGCGCGGATCACGGAACGGCCGGAAACGCTGGCGGTTGGCGATGCGCTGCGCGCGATCCGGTTCGCGGAGGTGGTCGTGCTTCTGCTCGACGCCGAGGCGCCATTCGAGAAGCAGGACCTCACCATCGCGGATCTCGTCGAGCGGGAGGGGCGCGGTCTCGTCTTCGCCATCAATAAATGGGACCTTGTGACCGACCCGCAGAGTCGGCTCGCCCAGCTCAAGAAATCCGCGGAGGCGATGCTGCCGCAGCTTGCGGGCGCGCCCGTTGTGCCGGTGAGCGCGCTTTCCGGCCAGGGCCTCGATAAGCTGATGAAGGCCGCCTTCACGGTCTACGACGCCTGGAACAAGCGCATCTCCACGGCGGAACTCAACCGCTGGTTCGCCTCCGCGCTTGAGCGGCACCAGCCGCCCGCCGTCTCGGGCCGGCGCATCAAGCTTCGCTACATCACCCAAGCCAATGCGCGCCCGCCCGCCTTCATAATCTTCTCGTCGCGGCCTGAGGCGCTGCCGGAGTCCTACCTGCGCTATCTGGTGAACGATTTGAAAAAATCCTTCGGCCTTGGCCCGTCGCCGATCCGCATGCATCTGCGCAAGACGAAAAACCCCTACGCCAGCGAGGATGGCGGCAAGCGATGACGGCGCCTGAATTCTGGTTCTACCATCTTGAGCGCCAGCCGCTTCAGGCCGTCCTGCCGGTGCTGCTTGAAAAGACGCTGAGCCGCGGCTGGCGGGCGTGCTTAAGGTTTTCGACGCCGGAGTGGCTGGAAACCATCGACAGCGCGCTTTGGACCTATCGCGACGACGCCTTCCTGCCGCATGGCACGGCTCGCGATGGGAACCCCGAACGCCAGCCCGTTTTTCTCACCCTGGAGGGCGGCAACCCGAATGGCGCGCACGCTCTGTTTCTGCTTGAGGCCGCAATCGAAAGCGAACCGGAACGCTTCGCGCGCGTTATCCGCCTGTTCGATAGCGCCGGTGCGGAGGCCAAGGAGATCGCGCGCTCGGAATGGAAAGCCGCAAAGGCTGCCGGGTTCGAGGCCAGCTACTGGCGGCAGGACGCAAGCGGGGCTTGGAAGAAATCGGCGTGACGGCCGCGGCGGGTTGCCTTGACAGGACTTGCCGCATAAGCCTAAATGATTGACGAAGGGGCCATAGCTCAGTTGGGAGAGCGCTGCAATCGCACTGCAGAGGTCGTGAGTTCGAATCTCATTGGCTCCACCAAATAAACAAAAACTTTGACTTTAGCGGCACCCCTCGCCAAAGGCGGAGAGCGAGGCTATGCTTTGGCTTTTCGAAAGGTGCTGCTTATGCTCGATTGGTATTCGAAGGCCGTCTTCACCGTCATTGCGCTCGCTCTATCCATGATCGCCTTGCGCGGGTACAACGCTTCTACCCACGCTCAAGCTTATGGTAGCCTTTGCGGGGCAAGCCCCGAGACCCCGTGCTACATGACGATTCAAACGGGCAAGTACGCAATCGATGTAAAAGTCAAACAATAGAGCGATCCGCTTACCGTTGCAGCATGGCCGCTATTCTGTCCGAGAGGCTGGCTGGAGTAGCGGGTCTTCTCGGCGCGCCGCGGGGGGCCGTTTGGGCGCTCGCGCACGATCCCTTTTCTTCGAGAACGACGCGCGAATCCGCTGTCAGAATTGTCTTGAAAGTAAATTGAAGGTTGCTGCGATTGATGTGCCAGGCATTTTCGTAACTGCCGAACGCCTGTTTGAATGCTATCTGACCGGCCTCGACTTTTAGCGAGTTTTGGTCAAGATTTTTTATGGAGCGGCCGTCTTTAAGTACATCATTGCCGCTTATCACCAATGGCATTTGGTTTCCGGACCGCAATTTGCAGCGGAGCACGATGTCCTTCGCCGCGACCGGTGCTGAAGATACAGCAACCAAGATAGCAATGGCCGCAATAAGCGCCTTGTACATCGCTGCCTCTGTCTATGACCGGCGGGTGCAGGTTCGCATTTTTAGGAAAAAAGTTACCATGATTTCCTATAGGGTTCATTAAGCACGCCGGAATAATTGCTTATTTCCGCGCCTAGGAGCCGGTCCATTCGGGTTTGCGCTTTTCTAGGAATGCGCCGATACCTTCCTCGGCATCGCGGACAAGCATATTCTCGACCATGACGTTGGCTGCATGGTCATACGCTTCGGCCAGCGGCATCTCGATCTGCTGGTAGAAGGCCCTCTTGCCGATAGCCAGGGTGAGCGGCGATTTCGCGGCGATTTTCTGCGCCAGTTCCATCGCAGCGCTAAAGACCTCCGCATCCGGCACGACACGGTTCACGAGACCAAGCTCTCGCGCCTTCGCCGCTGGCACCATTTCGCCCAGGAGCAGCATCTCCATCGCGGCTTTCCGCGGCACATTGCGTGAAAGCGCAACCATCGGGGTCGAGCAAAACAGCCCGATATTAACGCCGGGCGTTGCGAATTGCGCGCTTTCGCCGGCCACGGCAAGATCGCAGCTTGCCACGAGCTGGCAGCCGGCTGCGGTCGCGATCCCATTCACCGCCGCGATAACGGGCTTCGGACAGGCAACAATGGCCTGCATAGCGGCCGCGCAAGATCGCATGGTCTCCTCGAAGAACGCGCGGCCCCGGCCGGCGTCCTTCCGGCGCGCAGTCATCTCGCGCAGGTCGTGGCCCGCGCAAAAGGCCGGGGGCGCGCCGCGAATGACAATGGCGGCCACGTCTTTCGCCGCGCCTTCGCGCTCGATCGCCACGCGCAACGCCGCAATGAGGTCGAGCGACAGGCTGTTGCGGGCGGACGGCCGGTTGAGCGTTAGGACCGCTGTGGCGCCCTGCCGTTCGGTCAGAAGAATTTCGACGCTCTGATTCGTGTTAGGCTGCGCGAGCGTATCCATGGCGATCTCTCCTTCTAAGCGGCGCGCTACCGCACGGCTCGCTACTTGAGCGCTCTTGAGGAAAGCTTACCTCAGTTCACGCCAAATTTCACCGCCGCGTCGATATCGGGCATCATCTTCTTCACAACGGCGACATTCTCAGGCGGCGGCTCCCTCGCAAGCTGGTCCTCCAGGCTGTCGAGGTTCTCTTTCAGCTTCTGCTTGCTGCTCTCGTTCAAAAGGCCAAGCTTCTCAAGTTGCGCAATCGCGGCGTCCTTGTTTTGATTGAGCGTTTCCCTGGCGATGCCGCGCGCCGGCCCCGTCGTGATGAAAAGATACGCATGCGCAATGGAGCGGCCCGTTCCGCCCCAGTCTTTCAAATCCGCAAAGCCGTGGGCGACGGCGATTTTCTCCGCCTCGGTCTTGAGCTTGCTGGATTTGACTGCCTTGAGCACCGCGCCGAGCGGATTTTTCGCAGCCTCCGAATCCATGCCGGTCTTGAGCCCTTCGGCAATGGCGATATCGCGCATTTCGCCGAAGGAGGCGAGGAAGCGGGAAACGCTGTCCTCGGTCAGGAGTTGCTGCTTCGCCACGGCCGAGCCGCTGGCGGCCATCACCGTGAGGGTCAGCCCCAGTATAATTCCACCCGCGAGGTTTCTAAGTCCGCCCATGCTTGACGCTCCCATTCTTCAATGCGTATCCCAGTTACATGGGCGTCTTTTTACGCGTAATCTTGGTCAAATAACGGAAGAGGCAATGTCAAACGATAGCGCGCTGCCGCAACTTAAAGCGCCGAAGCTCTCCACAGCGGAAGTGAATTTGTTCCTGGCCGAGGAATTCCCGCAGATTGCGATCGGCCGCGCGTTCAAGGTCGAAGAAGTCCGGCACGGCTTCGCGCGAATGCGCATGTGCTACGGCGATCACCTGCTGCGCCCGGGCGGCACTATATCCGGGCCCGCCATGTTCGCGCTCGCGGATGTTGCAATGTATGCGGCGGTTCTCTCCTCCATCGGCCCCGTGGCCCACGCCGTGACCACGAACCTCAACATCAACTTCCTGCGCAAGCCCGGCCAGCGCGACATGATCGGCGAAGCGCGCATCCTGAAGCTAGGCAAGCGGCTTGCGGTGGGAGAGATCGCCCTGCACTCGGAGGGCGAGGCGGACCTCGCGGCGCACGCGACCGCAACCTATTCGCTTCCGGGTTAGGCAGATGTGACCAGGCCGCATCTCTCCCGCCGCAATTGTAATTGTAGGCTGCGCCATGATTGCCTGAAGCTCTGCTTTATGATCGCTTGTTAAGCCAGCGAAGAAATGCGTGGCGGGTTGGGACCAATTTGAGTGGGACGCTTCGGCCGTTTTGAAGCATGAGAATCGTGATCGTCATTGTTGCCGCTTTGTCATACCAAGCGGCGTTACTCAGTGCGGCCTTTGCCATGGATTTCCAAGCGCACAAGGACCACTGCAGGGCCGGCGAATTTCGCCCCGTAAACCCGCTATCCGGCGGCAAGTGGAACTTGGTCGAACTCGACAGCGTGGGCCGAAGCCGGCGAATGCGTGAACTTCCCTATCGAAACGCTTTTGCGCGCGGCAGGCGATGTGAACGTGATGACCTTCAGAGGCGTGACCCGCCTTGACGGGACGGCGGCCAAACCTGCTCATGGCCAGAATGAACTTTTCCACCGGGTGATCACCTATAATGCCCGTCATAGACATATTTTCTGCATGTCGGCTCAGTGGCCGGTCGAGTGGATCGCGACAGTCGCCGATGGAACGCAGGCTTCACCCAACCGGACGCTCATCGAAGCGAAAAGGATTCGCGGCGGCAATTCCAACGGCGCCTATCTCAAAAAGATGACGATACTGATTGAGTATTTGCGTGAAACGGAAGGGCAGTCCTCGTGCACATACGCGAAGAGAGAAAAGATGAGAAAAAATTGGGTGAAATTTGGGATAGTATTATCGGGGGTAGTTCGGAAAATTTTTATATTTTTTACATAAATAAATAAATTTAGGAGAAAGGAACTAAGATGTTCATAGGGAGAGTTATATCGAGAGAAACGGTAAATTTTCAGTGAGAGTGAAAGTGTGGGAGTCGAAAATATTGTATATTTAAGTGTTTTTTTTTCGAGATATAAAGAGAAAGAGTGAAAACAATCATTAAATTGATATATAAATTCAATATGATAACGTTAAGTGAGGAAAAAACGGGGTGTTAATTTAATAGTTTTTTTTTTATCTTTTTTGTCGTTGTGTGTCAATTTTATGGTTATGTGATTATGTTTTTTTTTTGGTTTTTTAGAGTTTTGCCGTGCACATACGGTATGAAGTCGAAGCGCCGTCTCAGAGTACCAAGGACGCGCTCGGCGCTATCACCGATTACCTCGACCGCTTGACGGCGGTCGCAAGCGGAAAGCGTGCACCAGGGCCGATGGTAATCCCTCGTGCCCTTATGAAGAGGTGGCTTTCCTCACCAGGTAGCAGCACCGGCGCCGCTGGATACTTTGCCGCACCTGACACCCCTATCCATCTACTCGACAGCAACATTTCGGCCGTCCCGGGCTGCTACCCCGCGATAGCCGACACACCCCGATCCGTTCGTCGGGGCCATGCACTCTTGGTAATCCGCGAAGCGGCCGCATGGGCCGCATAACAACGAACACCGTTGCAGTCCATCTCTGCGGCCGGAAGGGGGATAACGGCAGGCCAACCAGCTCCCATCGCATCTATCGCCGTCCTCAGACATAATGACGGGGGTCTTGAACCGCGGATGACGTTTACCTGCCGCCGCGATATGATCGCAGAAAGGCAGGGAGCAATTATGCAGGGAAAGTCTATCCTTCTCATAATCGGGGGCGGCATCGCAGCCTACAAATGCTTGGATTTCGTGCGCCGCGCCAAAGAGCGTGGGGCGAAAGTGCGCTGTATCTTGACGGAAGCGGCGCAGCATTTTGTGACCCCGCTTTCGGCCGCCGTGCTTTCCGAAGAGCCGGCCTTCACCGATTTGTTCGACCTGAAGAACGAGACCGAAATCGGCCATATCCGGCTTTCCCGGGAGGCGGACCTCATTTTGGTGGCGCCAGCGACGGCGGACTTGCTCGCGAAAATGGCTCACGGGCTTTGCGGCGATCTCGCAAGCACGGTTCTTTTGGCCGCGGACAAGCCGGTGCTCGCAGCGCCCGCCATGAACTGGCGCATGTGGGAAAGCCCGGCAACGCGGCGAAATCTATCGCAGCTCAAGGCGGATGGCGTTCATTTTGTTGGCCCGAATGAAGGCGCAATGGCTTGCGGCGAGTGGGGCACGGGCCGCATGGCCGAAGTGGACGAGATCATCGCCGCGGCGGAACGGATCCTTGCGGACGGGGGTGCAAGGCTGCTCGAAGGCCGCCATGTCCTGATTACGGCTGGTCCGACCTTCGAGCCCATCGACCCGGTGCGCTATATCGGAAATCGCTCCAGCGGCAAGCAAGGCTATGCTATCGCAGCCGCAGCAGCGAGGTTAGGGGCGCGGGTTACGCTCGTAGCGGGCCCAAGCGCTTTGACAGAGCCTCCCGGTGTATCGGTCGTGCATGTAGAGACCGCGCAAAAAATGTTAGAGGCCGTAGAGGCGGCGCTGCCGGCGGACATTGCCGTTTTCAGCGCAGCCGTGGCAGATTGGCGCGCCGCCTCGGTGCAGCCGGGGAAAATCAAGAAGGGATCTTCAGCGCCTGAGCTCCGCCTGGTCGAAAACCCGGATATCCTCAGAACCATCTCGAAGCTGACGGCGAGCAGGCCTGCCCTCGTCATCGGCTTCGCCGCGGAAACGGAGAACGTCGTTGCGCAGGCGGTCAAAAAACTAGAGAGCAAGGGCTGCGATTGGATTGTCGCCAACGACGTTTCGCCAGAAGGCGGCGTGTTTGGCGGCAACAAGAACACCGTCCATCTGATTAGCCGTTCGAACGTGCAGAGCTGGCCCGAAATGAGCAAAGAGGAAGTGGCCGGCCGCCTGATGCAGGCGGCGGCCGGATGGCTTAGGCAAGCTGAGGGCCGCCGGCGCCGCAAGAAGCGCAGGGGGCGCCCCAATCATGACCGCCGTCCGCTACAGAGTGTTGCCGCATGGGGAGGGTTTGCCCCCTCCCTCTTACCGGAGCGGCCTTGCCGCGGGGCTCGATCTTGCGGCCGCCCTAGAGGAAGGCAGGACGCTGCGGCTTGCACCTGGAGAGCGCGCCCTGGTGCCGGCTGGGATCGTGATCGAGCTGCCTGCAGGGCTTGAAGCGCAAGTGCGCCCGCGATCGGGGCTTGCCCATCGCCATGGCGTTACGGTGCTGAATACGCCCGGCACCATCGACGCCGATTACCGCGGCGAGATTCAGGTGCTGCTTATAAACCACGGTAAGGAAACATTCAGCATCGCGCGCGGCGACAGAATTGCTCAGCTCGTGATATCTGCTGTCGTGACCGTAACGTTTGAGCAAGCGGAAAAGCTTACTATTACAGGGCGTAACACCGGCGGGTTCGGCTCCACGGGCGCCCGCTGAGGCGTTCCATGACCACTCCTCATATGTCCTATGAGGGCCGGCCGCCCTGGATAAGCGCGCGTTATGCCACATTTGAATGTCATCGACGTGCCTGTATGAAGTGCCCGAGCTTACGCTAGGGCAAGTGTCAACATCCCAGAAAGGGGTTCTCATGTTTGAATCTCAACTCTGGGGAGGAACGATTAGAAGGATGTGGGCGTCAGAGAACGACAAGTTCCGCGACCACCTATTGAGGCTCGATCGCGAGAGTCGCCGGACACGGTTCGGCATGGCTGTCAGCGACGGGTTTATCAAGGATTACGCATTGACCGCCGGGGGCGTCAAATGCCTCGTTTATGGCTACTTTGTTGGAGGCGAGATGTGCGCCGCAGCGGAGATGAGGCAGATGGGCGACGATTGGCACGCGGATGCCGAAGGCGCATTCTCGGTCGAGCGTGAGCATCAAAACCGCGGGCTTGGCACTGAGCTGCTTGGCCGGATCATTCGCGCGGCCCGAAATCGAGGCGTCACGCGGCTCTACATGAACTGCCTCGCCGAAAACCATAAGATGCAGCGCATCTCCCGCAAGTTCGATGCGGAGCTGCATTTCGATCACGGCGAGGTTGTGGGCCGGGTGCTTCCGGCGCTGCTAACTTACCTGTCGCTATGGCAAGAAGCCTTGGACAATTCGAACGGCTTCGTGCTTGCGGCGTTCGATAGCCGGGTGCGGATGACAGCACAGGCGCTCCGCCACTAGCTTGAAAAGTTCCCCCTCATCCTGTCCTTCTCCCCGCAAGCTCTCCTTGGCGAGCTTGCATTTCAGTGTGGCCGCATCCGCCAGCGGATGCGGCTGGGAGAAGGGACGCTGCTTCACCCTCTCCCCTTGGGGAGAGGGCAGGGTGAGGGGGTCTACACTCTAATTCTTCGACTTATCGACCAGCGCGCGCTCCGCGATCCAGGGCATCATCGCGCGCAGCTTCCGGCCCGTCTCCTCGATGGGGTGTGCATCGCATTTCGCGCGCATCGCCTTGAAGCTCGTCTGATGGACCCGGTTTTCAAGCATCCAATCGCGCGTAAACCGGCCCGACTGAATATCCGCCAGAACCGCCTTCATAGCCTCTCTTACGCGGGCATCCACGATCCTGGGGCCGGTCACGTATTCGCCGTACTCCGCCGTGTTCGAGACGGAGTAGTTCATATTCGCAATGCCGCCCTCGTAAATGAGGTCGACGATCAGCTTCACCTCATGCACGCATTCGAAATAGGCCATTTCCGGCGCATAGCCCGCCTCGACCAGCGTCTCGTAGCCGGCGCGCATCAGCTCGACCAACCCGCCGCAAAGCACCGTCTGCTCGCCGAATAGGTCGGTCTCGCATTCCTCGCGGAAATTCGTCTCGATGATTCCCGCGCGCCCGCCGCCGATGGCACTCGCATAAGAGAGGCAAAGCTCATGCGCGTTTCCGCTCGCGTTCTTTGCAACCGCGATCAGGCAGGGGACGCCAGCGCCGCGCAAATATTCGCCGCGCACCGTGTGTCCAGGGCCCTTGGGCGCCACCATGCCCACGTCGAGATCGGCGCGCGGCTCGATCAGGTTGAAATGAACATTGAGGCCGTGCGCGAAAAGGAGGGCGGCGCCTTCTTTCATGTTGCCGTGCAAGTGATCGCGGTAGATATCGGCCTGCAGTTCGTCCGGGGTCAGCATCATGACCACATCGGCCCATTTCGCCGCTTCCGCCACCTCTAGCACTTTCAGGTTTTCCCTCTCGGCCTTCTTGGCGGATGCTGACCCCTTGCGCAGTGCAACGGCAACTTCCGCCACGCCCGAATCCCTCAAATTCAGCGCGTGAGCGTGGCCCTGGCTGCCGTAGCCTACGATGGCGACTTTCTTGCCTTTGATGAGGTTTATGTCGGCATCGCGATCGTAATAGACGCGCATGGTAAGTTCCCCTTTTTGAAAGTTTTTTGGCGACAATCAGGGCGCGGGCGCTGCGCGGCATGGGCCAGGGACGCGGGTACGCTCTGAAATTCGAGTTCCGGCTTAAGCAGCTAGCGGCCCAAGGTCAATTGAATTACGCAACTTTCAAGCTGAGGCTTAAGCGGTGCCAATGTGCAGAATTTGACACTTCTTGACTTCATGCGCTTTGAAGGTCATAACGCTTCCAATTACCGCGATTGTGAGCTCTCCGCGTCATTCCCGGTTATACTACAATCGCTGGGGCGTTTCGCTAGCAGGAGGCGACATGGGCGGTGGCGATCTGCCTCCAGATTACAGGCCCTCGGAAGACGAACCATTTATGAATGAGCGCCAACGCGCTTACTTTAGAAAAAAACTTCTTGCCTGGCGAGACGAGATCCTTCGAGAAAGCAAAGAAACTCTCGACTATTTGCAGGATTCGGAACAACATCCCGATATAACCGATCGCGCTAGCTATGAATCCGACCGCGGCATCGAGCTTCGCGCGCGCGACCGGCAGCGTAAGCTGATCGCGAAAATCGAGGCGGCCCTTGGCCGGATCGACGACGGCACCTACGGCTATTGCGAGGAAACGGGCGAACCCATCGGTGTGAAGCGCCTGGATGCACGGCCGGTCGCCACGTTAAGCCTCGAAGCCCAGGAGCGTCACGAGCGCCGCGAGCGCATCTATCGCGACGATTAGGCCGCCGTCCCGCGAAGGTTCTTCGCGTTGCAGTTTCAAAAACTGCAAAACAAGGAATCACGATTTTTTTACTATTTCGCCGATCAGCTCGCTAACGGCAGCGCGGACGCAAGCAAAGTCGAACGGCTTGGTGAGAACATTCCTCCCCGCAAAGCCGGGCGGGAGGTCCGTCGCTGAATGACCTGTTGCGAAAACGAAGGGGATATTGCGTTTCGCCAAAGACTCCGCTACCGGATAGCCGGTTTCAGCGCCAAGCGAAACATCGACGATTGCGGCATCGGGAGGCGAAGCCTCAATCAAAGCCAATGCGGACGCGGCATTATGGGTTGGCCCTGCCATTTCATGACCGAGCTCATCGAGCCAGTCAGCAAGAAGCAGCGTAATCATAGGCTCATCGTCCACGACCAGGATTCGCGACATGAATTTACCCTATTGACCCGCTCTGTCCATACTTTAGATAGAAATATCACTATCCACGGCAGGTTGCTAGGTACGTTGCAATGACTTTGGAGAGTTGGCGTCAAGCTTTGGTTAAACGCTTGGGGATATCGCATCAACAGCTGCTGTTTGCTATTGGGATCGCTCTTGTAGCGATAACAGGCGTCTCCGCCGTTCTCATGTTCTTTCGCATGTCCGAATCGCGGCGCTGGGTGACTCATACTCTCGAAGTCCGAGCAGTTGCCCCGGAGCTGCTGAGCCGGCTGAACGAGGTTGAAGCCGGCCAGCGCGGTTATCTCTTGACGCACGACGGCAATTTTCTGGGACCCTATGAGGATGCCGTCCGGCATATCCGCCCCGCCTTCGACAAGCTGCGAACACTGACCCTCGATAACCCGGCGCGACAGCACGTGCTGGACAAACTATGGCCTGTAATCTCTTCGAAGCTGCAATTCCTGCAAGAGATGCTCACCTTGGGGCAAAGCGGGCATTTCGATCAGGCAATCGAGCTGGCTAAAGCGCGCCGTGGTGAAGCGCTCTCGAACGATATCCGGACGCTGATCGGGCAATTCTCTGAAAACGAGCTTAGACTTCTCCAGACCCGCGAAGATGAGGCTGAAAGAACACGGGCCATTCTGCTCGCGCTTATTCTCAGCACTCTCGCGGCCGCGGCCGCAGTCGCGGTTTTCGCTGTCAATTCGCAAAGAATACTTGTGACGCAACTCCGCGATGAAGCCAAGAAGAGGGAAACGGCCGAAGCGACGTTGCGGCAAACGCACAAGATGGAAGCGGTCGGTCAGCTGACGGGCGGGATCGCGCACGACTTCAATAATCTGCTGACGGTGATTTTGGGCAATCTCGACACCGTCCGCCGCCGCATGGAAAATACCGATACGGCCGCGGCCGCTCCGCTGTTGCGCCAGATAGACCTCGCTCTGCAAGGTACAAGAAACGCTGCCAAGCTGACCCATCGCCTCCTCGCCTTCTCTCGCCAGCAGCCTTTGCAGCCGATCGCCATGGACCTCAATAAGCTCTTGAGCGGCATGTCGGATTTCCTTTGCAGAACGGTGGGCGCGCCCATCAAGCTGGAAACCGTATTGATGGGGGGCTTGTGGCTGACTTTCGCCGACGCCAATCAAGTAGAGAATGCCCTGCTCAATCTCGTCGTGAATGCGCGCGATGCCATGCCGGAAGGAGGCAGCATTACCATCGAGACGGCAAATGCCTATTTGGACGAGGCCTATGCGGCTTGCTTTGGCGACGTTAAGCCGGGGCAGTATGTCGTTCTTAGCGTTAGCGATTCAGGCTGCGGAATAGCCCCGGCGGTTCTGGAGCGCGTTTTCGAGCCATTCTTCACAACGAAACAGACCGGCGCCGGTACAGGGCTTGGATTGTCGATGGTTTACGGCTTTGTCAAGCAGTCCGGCGGACATATTCGCATCTATAGCGAGGTTGGCCAAGGCACGACCGTAAAAGTCTATTTGCCAAGGCTTGCACAAGCAACGGACGCTGCGTCCGTACCTGCGGCGGCCGATCCCGATCTGAAGCCCGTGGTGGGCGCAAAAGTAGGGGAAACCGTTTTGGTTGTAGAAGACGGCGAGGGAGTTTTGGACTTCGCGGTCTCTGTTTTGGAAGACCTTGGCTATCGCGTGCTGAGTGCGAAAGATGGCCCGGAAGCGCTGGCAATCCTGGCAAGTGAGCCCGCCATCGATTTGCTCTTCACCGACGTTGTCTTGCCCAATGGAATGACCGGCCGGCAGCTGGCGGACGCGATGCTGGCCGCCCGCCCAAAATTGCCCGTTTTGTTTACAACCGGCTATTCCCGCAACGCCATCGTGCATCAAGGACGGCTGGACGCAAACGTGCATTTGCTAAGCAAGCCCTATACGCAACGGGACCTCGGCCAGAAGGTCCGTGCGCTCCTCGATGGGCGAGCCAGTTGAATCTTTCTAACCGGCCGCTGCGGCAGCATCAGCGCACCATCAACGCGCGCGCTGGGGCCAGGCCGGCCTCTTCGCCGTTGGCGAACTCGCGCTTACGGTTGGGATTGCGAGTTGGAACATCGGCGATGCCGATGGCTTCCGCCGCGCGCTGTAGCAGCGCTGGGTCAATAACCGTGCCCGGAAGCGGTTTCGGCATCATTCCTTCGTGAGCCTTCAGCATGACCGCCTTCCAAATCTCGGCCGGCAAGGAGCCTCCGGTCACGCCGCGCATGGGGCTTGCATTATCGTTGCCCATCCAGACGCCGCCTACCCACTGCGCCGTATAGCCGATAAACCAGGCATCCTTGAAACGCTGGCTCGTGCCCGTCTTTCCGGCTGCCGGAAATAAGTCCAAGGAAGCGGCGCGCCCAGTGCCCCCGGCAACGACCGCGTTCATCATATCGTTCATGGCGCTCACCGCGCGCGCGCTCACGACGCGCGACGGCGGCGATTTCGAGCGCTCGAAAAGCACGCGCCCGCTCGAATCCTCGATGCGCTCAACCACCTCCGGGACGACGGCAAGCCCGCCATTGGCAAAAACCGCAAACGCGGACGTCATTTCAAGAAGTGTCGTCTCCGATGTTCCAAGCGCAAGCGTTGGGCCGACATTGCGCACCGATAAAACACCGAGCCGGTTGGCGGCTTCCACGACCCGATCGGCGCCCACGGCCTCCATCAGCCGCACCGCGGCGATGTTGCTGGAATGGGTCAGCGCCGTTCTCAAGCTTATGGTTCCACGGTAATCCTTGCCGAAATTCTCCGGCCGCCAGCCTTCGATATCGATGGGGCTATCGTCGATCGCCGTGTTCGGCGAGAAGCCGTTCTCGATTGCCGCCAGATAAATGAAGGGTTTGAACGCAGATCCCGGCTGGCGCATGGCACGGACCGCGCGGTTGAACTGGCTTTCGGCGTGGTTGCGTCCGCCGATCATCGCCCTCACGGCGCCGTCCGGGGTGAGCAGCAGCACCGCGGCCTCGGAAGCGTGCGCGGTGCGGCCTTTCGTGCGCATCGTTTTCTCGACAGCGCTGCGGGCGGCAAGTTGCAAGCTTGCATCGACAGTCGTCTCGACCGTGAGGTTGCCATTGGCCTCGCTCGTCAGCATCGGCACCACCTCGGCCACCCAATCGGCGACGAAGCCGAAGCCCGGCTTCGACGGCGGGGCTTTGATTTCCAGCGGACTTGCAGCCGCTTCCGCATATTGTTCTTGGCTGATTTGCGCGGTTTCGGCCAGAACCCGAAGGATTTCCTTGGCGCGCGCCCTGGCGCGGCCCATGTTCGAGGCTGGCGAGTAATAGGAGGGCGCCTTGATCAAGCCTGCGAGAAAGGCAGCCTCCGCCAGGTTAATATCCTGCGGCGCCTTTCCGAAATAGGAGCGGGCCGCGGCCCCGATCCCGTAATTGCCTCCGCCGAAATAGATCCGGTTGAGATAAAGCTCCAGAATTTCCTGCTTTGTGAACCGGTGCTCCAGCCAGAGCGCCAGAAAAAACTCGTCCGCCTTGCGCGCCCATGTCCGCTTCGGTTGCAGAAACAGGTTCTTGGCAAGCTGCTGCGTGATCGTCGAGCCGCCCTGTTCCACCGAGTGAGACCGCAAATTAGCAATTGCCGCCCTGACTAGCCCGATGGGGTCGACGCCGAAGTGATAAAAGAAGCGGCGATCCTCGGCTGCCAGCACAGCTTTCACGAGGTGGGGCGGAAAATCCTTGTAAGGGACATAAGCGCGCCGCATGCCGCGCTCGGCGATGAACTCCCCGCCTCGGGCGAGAATGGTCAGGTTTGGCGGCACGTTCAGGATCATGGCCTCCCGCGGATCGGGCATGATCGAGGCATAATAGGAGGCAACGGTCACAAACGTCACCGTGACCCAGCAGATTGCAAATACCACCCAGGGGATGAGGCGCAAAAGGGGGCGATGCGCGCTGCGCCGGGGCTCTGAAAGCGGAGACTCGGTGACGAGCCAGACGATCCACCTCTTTAGGAGGCGCCAACCCGAACGGAAAAGCGGGTATATCAACCGGTTCAGAAGCAGCCGGAGGTGGAGGGCGGGAAAGCGCAGTGGGCTGGCATTCGCCGCCCAGAAACGCGAGACGATCTCTGCGCCCCTCCTCGCACGCGACAAGCCCACGCAACGCCTCACAAATGCCCCGTGCAGACTGCACGGTCCTGCACGACTTTTAGAGAATTAGACGCTCTCGCTTAAGATACGGTTACCACGGAAAGAGAATCTTTGGTCCTTGGCCGGCACCCGCTAAGCGGCTATGAGAAAGCCCTTAAACTGCCGGATAGGCTTTTCATCCGCATGGGAGCACAGACCATGGAAGAAGAAATCGTTCTTGTTATTGGCGACAAAGCCTGGTCGTCGTGGACCCTTCGCCCATGGCTTGCCGCCAAAGTGGCAGGCATCCCATTCCGGGAGGCGCCGGTGCGGCTGCGGCAACCGGACACGGCAAGCGAAATTGCGCGGTATTCGCCTTCCGGCCGCATCCCTGTGCTGAAACGCGGCGAGTTGACCGTTTGGGACAGCCTCGCGATCTGCGAATATCTGGCGGAGCTTAGACCCGAAGCGGGACTTTGGCCGTCCAGCGCGCAAGCGCGGGCCGTTGCGCGCTCGATTTCCGCCGAGATGCACTCCGGCTTTCAAGCGCTTCGCAAGGAGTTCCCGATGGATTTCCACGCGCGCATTGAACGCCGCGTTCCCACGGAACAGGCCAAGGCAGATATCGCACGCGTGGTGCAAATCTGGCGCGAGACCCGCCGCAGTTACGGCGCGCACGGCCCATTCCTGTTCGGCGGTTTCACAATCGCGGATGCGATGTATGCGCCGGTCGCGACGCGCTTCAGGACCTATGGCATCGATCTTGCCGTTTTCGGCGACGACGGAACGGCGGCGGGGTATGCGCAGACGCTGCTTGCCATGCCGGAGATGCAGGAATGGGGCGCCGGCGCGTCAGGCGGATAAGCAGAGTTTCCATATAAGCCACACAGGTGCGGCGAGGGGGGGCTTTTCTTCGCGATCCCCCAAAACAAAAACAAACGCTAAAGATCGTCCGGCAAGGTCACGCGCTCCAAGCTCAAGATCGCGCCGTGGTCTTCGGGGATGGGCCGCCCGGCTTGTTTCAGGCTCTCAAGCTCTTTCGCAATGGCCTCGCGCGCCTTCTTATGGGCCTCCGCAGGCGTTTGGCCATCCGCGCTAACACCCGGCAGCGATGGACAATGTGCGATGTACCCGCCTGCCGCGATGGGTTCGAGAATGACGGTGTAGGTGTATGCTGGCATGGCCCGGCCTCAATCGACAAAGCTGTCGCGGGTGTAGCCCTGGAAATAGAGCAACGCGGCGAGATCGGTGTGGTTCACCTGGGCGTCCGCTGCCACCGCAGCCACCGGCTTGGCATGGTAGGCGACGCCAAGTCCCGCCGCCCTCAGCATGCCGGCGTCGTTGGCGCCGTCGCCCACCGCAATCACCTCCGAAGGCGCAATGCCATACGCGGCGGCCTCCTCATGAAGCGCAGCGAGCTTCGCCTCCCGGCCCAAAACCGGCTCAGCCACGCCCGCCAGGTGGCCGTCTTCCCAGACTAGAACATTGGCCCGGTCTTTCGCGAACCCAGCACGCGCGGCGACCGCATGCGTGAACAGGGTAAAGCCACCGGACACCAGAACTGTATGCGCGCCATGCGCCTTCATGGTTTGTACCAGCGTCCGCGCTCCGAAATTCAGCGTGATACGCTCGTGCAGCACTTGCTGCAGCTCATCGGCCCTAAGGCCGCGCAGCATGTGCGTGCGCGCGCGCAGCGACGTCTCGAATGGAAGTTCGCCGCACATGGCACGCTCCGTGAGCGCCGCCACCTCCGCCCTGATGCCTTTCAACTCCGCCATCTCGTCAAGGCTTTCCTGGCCGATGATGGTGGAATCCATATCGGCGATGAGCATGCGCTTTTGGCGCCCCTCCGCCTGTTGCACGCACCAATCGAGGGGGCGCTCCCCCACCGCCTCCGCAACCAGCGCCTTGAGGGCGGCGAGTCCCCCCTCACCCTGTCTCTCTCCCCGTGGGGGCGAGGGGACGCTCGAAACTCCCTCTTCCCCTGTGGAGAGGGCCGCAGCCTTCTCCCTCTCACCTTGGGGAGAGAGCGGGGGTGAGGGGGCCTTCTCTTCCGCCAAGATCAAATCCATAGCCTCGCCCGCCGCGAGCCAGCGAAATTCTAGCGCCCCGCCAAAATCGCGTTGCAGCGCCGCCGCGGTATCGAGCAGCAAATCTTCGGACGCCGGAGCGGCGGTAACAGTGATGGCGATGTCCATGGCAGGCTTGAATCCGGTGATGACCTTGCGCTCAAATAACCCGAAGGGCGGTAGCGCACCAGCAGTCTTCTCCTCACCGCCAGCATCGCAGAAAGGTTTCCGCGATCAACGCCCAGCTCCATTATAAGCCGCTTGGACCAGAACCGATGTCTAGGCTCACAAATCTTCCTTTGGGACGGTAAAGCCGATTGGGCGCTTTTTTATCACCCGGTATAGTTCGTTTCCTCGCGCATCCAGCAACCCCGTTCGCCGGGATTTATTTCCGGCCTCATGAACCTGAATCCGATCAAATCCTATCGGTGTGCGGTCGAGCTGATAAAGATCGTCCCACCAAGCGCGCTGCCCCGTTGAAGCCGTAACGTAGCTTACCTTGCTCACTCATTCACTCCACATTGCGATCATTTTGACGTTCGATCGATGCGGCTCTCAGCCGATCATTCCGTGCGCCGGTCAGGAAGCTATGTCTCAGTTGCGTTTCTGTCATCCTCAATAAAGGGTTAACAGAGGTGGCAAAAGAGCGCAGTACGATAGCTTATCCTATAACTCCTACAAGTCTAGTCTACGCTTAGAAGCGATTGTTGCAATGCGAATCTCGTACGGTAGTGTAATTTATAATTTCCAATAGCAGGAGATTGGCACGAAACTTGAGTTCACTCCGCCGTCGCCGCTTCTCAACTGGCGCCTGACGTCGCCGATCCCGCGATGGCGAGGGTTCCCGCGCGCCATTAAGCGCAATTTGGGTGTGCGGTTACGAGCGGATCAGCCGGAACGATCATCTGAGAAGGGGCGCATTTTTACCTGAAAGTATTGCTGGATGAAGTCATTCGAGCCGGGACAAAAGTAAAAAAAGCGTTTATAGTGTTACTCGCGCCGAAAAGCGGATTGTGTGCGGCGCCAAACTCCCCAAAAAATTCTATCGAGGAAACACCATGGACCTACTGGACAAGCGCATGCAGTGCTTGCGTATGGCTGCCGGGCTGGGCGGCGACGTTGATGCTGTCATGGACGCAGCGCAACGCATGCTCAATTTCGTCGAAGGCGCCGAGCCGGCCTCGCCTGCCGCCAACAGCCCACCCGAGCCTGTAGCGGCCGCAGAACCTCTGGCGGAAGTCGCCGCAGGGGCAGGCGCAATCGCCGAGACTGCGCCCATCGAGCCCCTCGCCGCTGACCCCATCGCAGCATGCGGCACGGCCCTGGTGATGCCGGAGAGCGGAAGCTTGACCGAAGCCGTGTTAAGCACCGAGGCTGTGCCTGTTGCTGAGGCCCCGGCCGAGGCTGCGGCAACGGAGGCGCACGCCGAGGCTGTGGTTGAGGAGGGTCCTTCCGAGGTTACGGTTGAGGAGGCCCCGGTCGAGGTTGCGGAAATGGAGGCGCACACCGAGGCTGTGGTTGAGGCGGGTCCTTCCGAGGTTACGGCTGAAGAGGCCCCGGCCGAGGTTGCGGCAACGGAGGCGCACACCGAGGCTGCGGTTGAGGAGGGCGCTGCTGAGGTTACAGGCGAGGAGGCCCAATCCCCGGCGGCTGACCCGTCCTTCATCGTTCCGGTGCCGCCCTCGTCGCACACCGGCCTCACCGGTGAGCAGCCAACACCGAACGCCTAAACTACTCCAGGCCGATTTTGAAACGGCACGCCCACGAAATCGGCCTTCAACTGCCTATCGAAGGAAGCCCAAAGTTTGGATTGCTGAAGGTTAGTTATGCGCCGGCTCGCGGCTCAGGAAAGGGGGGTTTCGTTTGACCCGGGCGGGGCTCAGGCTCTAATACCCTGCTCATAGCTCCTCAACCAGGGAACCTGCCCGATGCCGCTGATTCGCCCCTTTCCCGGGCCTGCGCCCCCTTCCTAGCAAAGCCGCAGAAGTGGCCGCGCCCCCCTATGACGTCCTCGACAGCAGCGAGGCCCGCGAACGCGCCAGAGGCAAGCCCTGGAGCTTCCTCCACATCTCCAAGCCGGAAATCGATCTGCCACCCGGCACCGATCCCTACAGCCCGCAGGTCTACGCCAAGGGCAAGGAAAACTTCGATCGTATGATCGAGGAAGGGGTGCTGAAGCAGGACAGTGCGCCGTGCTACTACCTCTACCGGCTGATCATGGGCGAACACCAGCAGACGGGCCTTGTGGCCGCCGCCAGCGTGGCGGACTACGACACCAACCGCATCCGCAAGCACGAGTTCACCCGCCCCGACAAGGAGGACGACCGCGTGCGCCAGGTGGACGCGCTCAACGCCCAGACCGGGCCGGTGTTCCTCACCTACAAGCACAATGCCGCGATCGATGAGCTGGTGGCCAGCGCTACCGCGGCAGCACCGGGGATCGACATCGTCGCCGACACCGGCGTGCGCCACTCCCTTTGGCTGGTCCGGGATACGGCGCACATCGATTTCATCACCCGCACCTTCGACGCCATGGATTGCCTCTACATCGCAGACGGCCACCACCGCTCGGCCGCCGCCTCGCGCGTGGCCGCGGCGCGCAGGGCCGCCAACCCCCACCACACGGGAGACGAGGCCTACAATTATTTCCTGTCGGTGATCTTCCCCGACAACCAAATGCAGATCCTCGACTACAACCGCGTGCTCAAGGATCTGAATGGCAACAGCCCTGAGCAGCTTCTGGCGAAACTTGAGAACGCCTTCGCGGTGGAAAAGGTGGCGGGCCAATGCAAGCCGGGCAAAACCGGCGAATTCGGCATGTATCTCGGCCGCCAGTGGTACCGGCTCACGATCAAGCCGAACCTGATCCCGCAAGGCGATCCGGTGAAGCGCCTGGATGTGAGCCTGCTTCAGGACAACCTGATCGGTCCGATCCTCGGCATCGCGGATCAGAGGACGGACAAGCGCATCGATTTCGTGGGTGGCATCCGGGGCCTCTCCGAGCTGGAGCGGCGCGTTAACTCGGGTGAGATGGCGGTGGGCTTCGCGCTTTACGCCACCTCCATGGCGCAGCTGATGGCTGTGGCCGATGCGGGCGAGGTCATGCCGCCGAAGTCCACCTGGTTCGAACCCAAGCTCGCCGACGGCCTGGTTTCCCACCTGCTCTGATCCGAAGGGCCGGCGCAAGGCGGTGCACCGGTTTTAAGGCCGGCTTCGCCTTGCGATATAGAAGGCATCGAATCTCGCAGAGAGGCCGGAATTACCGCGATGGCGGGCACAGAAAGAGGCGCGGTTCTAATCTGCGGGCCGACGGCCAGCGGCAAATCGGCGCTTGCGCTGGAGCTTGCAAGAGAAGCCCGCGGCGTAGTGATCAACGCGGATTCCATGCAGGTCTACGCGGGCTTGCGCATTCTCACCAACCGGCCAGTGCCTGAGGAAGAGGCTGCGGTGCCGCACCGGCTCTATGGGTTCCGGAGCCTCTCCGAACCCTATTCCACGGCGCTCTGGCTTGCAGATGTGAAGGAAGCTCTGGCCGAGGCGGAGCGGCAGGGGTGGCTGCCTATCATCGTGGGCGGGACAGGGCTTTATTTCAAAGCGCTGACCGAGGGTTTATCCGATATCCCGGAAATCCCTCCCGAGATCCGGGAATGCTACCGGCTTGCAGCGCAATCGCAGCCCGCGGAAACGCTTCACGCTGAACTTGCGCGGCGTGACCCCGCCACGGCCGCGCGCCTCCGCCCCAGCGATCCGCAACGCATTGTCCGGGCCCTTGAAGTGCTCGAAGCCACAGGCCGGCCGCTCGCGGACTGGCAGGGCAAGAAGCAGCCGCCCTTTCTGCCGCTCGCGCAAACTTATCCCTTCACGCAAGCGCTTAGCCGCGAAGAGCTCTATCGCCGCTGCGATGCGCGCTTCGAAACCATGCTCGCAAACGGAGCCATTGAGGAGGCGCGGGCGGTTGCGGCGCTCGGGCTCGATCCTGCACTGCCTGCGATGCGCGCCGTGGGGCTGCCGCCATTGCTTGCTCATCTGCGCGGGGAACTGTCTCTCGATGAAGCGGCGGCCGCGGCAAAAACGGCCACGCGCAATTATGCCAAGCGGCAACTCACTTGGATACGTGGTAATTTTCGATCTTGGATAACGTTTGACACGCAAGTAATGCAAAGAACAAAAGACGAAATCAATAGTTTACTACGAAAGCGCTTGACCTAGCGATGCTAAAGGCTTAGCGCAATCCTGCATAGAAAAGCATCTATCGTCGAACTGGCGGGCGGCTGAGTCAGGCCGCCGCATTTTTTGGAGTTTCCCCATGGCACGCGCAATGTCAGGCGCCGAGATTGTTATGCAGGCGCTTGCCGATCAAGGCGTGGAGGTGATTTTCGGTTATCCTGGCGGAGCCGTCCTTCCGATCTACGACGAAATTTTCAAGCAGAGCGGGATCAAGCACATTCTCGTGCGCCATGAGCAGGGTGCGACCCACGCCGCGGAAGGTTACGCGCGCTCCAGCGGCAAGGTGGGCGTGGTTCTCGTTACTTCGGGGCCGGGTGCAACGAATGCGGTCACGGGCCTGACCGACGCCCTGATGGATTCGATCCCGCTCGTTTGCATCTCGGGCCAGGTTTCGACGGCGCTGATCGGCTCAGACGCTTTCCAGGAATGCGATACTGTCGGCATTACCCGGCCCTGCACCAAGCACAACTACCTGGTGAAGGATGTGAACGACCTCGGCCGCATCCTGCACGAGGCATTCTATGTGGCGCAGAACGGGCGCCCTGGGCCGGTGCTGGTCGATATCCCCAAGGATGTGCAGTTCGCCAAGGGCACCTATTCCGGCCCCAACAAGACCTCCCACAAAACCTACCGCCCTCAGATCAAGGGCAGCCCGCAGGCGATCCGGGATGCGGTCGACGTGATGGGCGCTGCGAAGCGGCCGATTTTCTATACCGGCGGCGGGGTCGTCAACGCGGGGCCGAGCGCTTCCAAGCTCCTGCGCGAGCTCGTGGACCTCACCGGCTTTCCCATCACCTCGACGCTGATGGGCCTTGGCGCTTTCCCCGCCTCGTCAAAGCAATGGCTCGGCATGCTCGGCATGCACGGCACCTACGAGGCCAACCTCGCGATGCACGATTGCGATGTGATGATCTGCGTTGGCGCCCGCTTCGACGACCGTATCACCGGGCGGTTGAACGCCTTCTCGCCCGGCTCGAAAAAAATCCATATCGACATCGACCCTTCTTCGATCAACAAAAACGTAAAGGTCGATATCCCGATCGTCGGCGATTGCGGCTATGTGCTTGAAGAGATGGTTCGCGTTTGGCGGGCACGCGCTCCTCAGGTCGATAAGCGCGCTCTCAAAGCCTGGTTGGCGCAAATCGGCGCTTGGCGCGAGCGCGATTGCCTGAAGTACAAGAACCGCGACGACGTCATCATGCCGCAATACGCGATCCAACGGCTTTACGAGCTGACGAAGAACCGCGACACCTACATCACGACCGAGGTCGGCCAGCATCAAATGTGGGCCGCGCAATACTATAAATTCGAAGAGCCGAATCGCTGGATGACAAGCGGCGGCCTCGGTACCATGGGCTATGGCCTTCCCGCCGCGGTTGGCGTGCAGGTTGCGCATCCCGAAAGCCTTGTCATCGACATCGCGGGCGAATCGTCAGTCATGATGACGATGCAGGAGATGTCCACGGCGGCGCAGTACGACCTGCCCATCAAGATTTTCATCCTGAACAACGAGTATATGGGCATGGTGCGGCAATGGCAGGAACTCCTGCATGGCGGCCGCTATTCGAACTCCTATGCCGAGGCGCTCCCGGACTTCGTCAAGCTTGCGGAAGCCTATCGCGGCGTTGGCCTGCGGGCGGACAAGCCGGATCAGCTCGACGATCTCATCATTCAAATGATCGAGACGCCCAAGCCTGTGATTTTCGACTGCCGGGTTTCCAAGCTCGCCAACTGCTTCCCGATGATCCCATCCGGCGAAGCCCATAACAGTATGATTTTGGGCGATGCCGAAAGCGACGACCTGAGCTTCGAAATTTCGGAAGCCGGGAAAGTCATGGTTTAGGGCGGTCAATCGATGAGCAAGATGGAATGGGGGCCTGCTATGCCAGAACAGCCACAACCGGAACGGATCGAGAGGCGTGCCATCGCTGTGCTCGTGGACAACGAGCCAGGCGTGCTCGCGCGCGTGATCGGGCTTTTCTCGGGCCGCGGATACAATATCGACAGCCTGACCGTTACCGAGGTCAGCCATGAGGCGAGCGAGTCGCGCATTACCATCGTTACGCGAGGCTCCCCCGCCATCATCGAGCAGATCAAGAGCCAGCTAGGCAGGCTCGTGCCTGTGCACGCCGTCACGGACCTTACAACCAAAGGCGATCCAATCGAGCGCGAGCTTGCCCTGGTGAAGGTGGCGGGAAAGGGCGAGAAGCGCGTCGAAAGCCTGAGGCTCGCCGAGGCCTTCCGTGCGCAGGTGGTCGATGCCACCACGGAGCACTTCATCTTCGAAATCACGGGCCGGATTTCGAAAATCGACACGTTCATCAATTTGATGAAACCCCTGGGCCTCGTCGAGACTGCGCGCACGGGCGCTGCCGCAATCTCCCGCGGTCCTGAGGCGATGTAATTGCGCTGTGCCCATTATGTGGACTCGGATATAAGGTAACTAGGTGCAACACCCCTCATCCTGTCCTTCTCCCCACGGGAGAAGGGGCACCCGAATCAGGCGCTGAGCGTGAGGCAGCGTTCTCTCCCCCAAGTAGGAGAGGGACAGCGTGAGGGGTGAAGCCCCGATTTATTGCGGTTTAGCGCCGCGCAACGCTTTGAGCGCGAAACCATGTCCTTGCCAAACCCATCGTTCGTCCTGACCCTCTCCTGCGCAGACCGGCCCGGCATCGTGGCCGCCATCGCCACCAGGCTCGCGGAAAGCGGCTGCAACATCACCGATAGCGCTCAGTTCGGCGATGTGAAAAGCGGCCGCTTTTTCATGCGGGTTTCGTTCTCGGCGCCGGACGGCCTTACCCGCGAAGGTGCTTGGAACTTGCTTCTGCCGGCTATCGAGCAGTTCGAGATGACGGCAGAGGTTTACGCGCATTCGGAAAAGATGCGCGTTCTGATCCTTGTTTCGAAATTCGGCCATTGCCTGAACGATCTGCTTTACCGTCATGCCATCGGGGCGCTTCCCATCGAGATCCCGGCCATCGTGTCCAACCACCGCACCTTCTATCAGCTCGCGGCAAGCCATGACATTCCCTTCCACTATTTGCCCGTCACCCAAGAGACAAGGGAGAAGCAGGAGCGTAGGCTGCTCGAAATCGTGGACGAGGAAAAGATCGAGCTTGTCGTGCTGGCGCGCTACATGCAGGTGCTCTCGGAAACGCTTTGCGAGAAGCTGGCTGGGCGCGCGATCAACATCCATCATTCATTTCTGCCGAGCTTCAAGGGTGCAAAGCCCTACCACCAGGCGAATGCGCGCGGCGTGAAGCTGATCGGCGCCACCGCGCATTATGTGACGCCTGCGCTCGACGAGGGGCCCATCGTCGAGCAGGACGTTGCCCGCGTCGACCACTCGATGCCGCCCGAGGAGCTTGTCACGATAGGGCGCGACGTGGAATGCGTGGTGCTTGCCCGCGCCGTGAAATGGCACGCCGAACACCGCGTTCTTCTCAACGGTAGCCGGACCGTAGTGTTCCGCTGATTTTTGCTAGCTAAAGCGGCCGATGCGCCAGTATAGCGCGTTTTTCGGCACCTCCTAAAAAGGCCAATGCATTCCGTAGCTTAGAGCGGCTCCCTCATGCCCGTGCCTTCGCTTACGCCCCGAAAATCTGGCACCTGCAAATATTTTAGGCTGGAATGCATTTTTTCTCTTGTAATGGGGGGCAAAGGGGGGCAAATACCCCCCCTGTTCACATCTGGACATCTACTGGTTGGGGAGGACGCCATATGGCATTCCATGACGGCCTCTTCCAATTGGGGATGGACTTGGATCGAGGTTCAAGCACCGCCCAAACGGAAGAAAAGCATACCCTCGCAGTTACGCATTCGGACGGCGAGGTACGGAAGGACTACTTCTGTCAGCGTAACGGCGTGAGATTCGCCGGGACGCATCTCTTGGTCGACGTGCTGAACGGCACGCGGCTTGACGACATCGGCCACATCGAACGAACTTTCAGAAAATGCATCGAGGTGTCAGGGGCGACGCTCCTGCATATCCACTTGCATCACTTTACGCCAAATGGCGGAGTGTCTGGGGTGGCGGTGCTGTCGGAATCGCATATCTCGATCCATAGTTGGCCCGAATACGGCTATGCTGCCATCGATATCTTCATGTGCGGCCATGCCAAGCCTCATCTAGCGATCGATGTGATCCGGCAGGCGTTCGAACCGGATGAAATTATCGTCAAGGAGGAACTGCGCGGCCAAGAAGCGGCCGTGCAGCTCGAACTGGCCGCTTGAACGGCTCTCATGGGCGTTTGCTTCGGCAAGCGCCCTCGATCATTTCAAAACTGGCACGGTAAAGTGAACGGGGCTAATGCCCCGATCAACAAGCTTTGCTGCTCGCCCGGTTGTGCTAAGAGCGATAACTGCTATTCCTCTTAAGCGTGCGGCTGGGCAAGGGGAATTCCGATGCCAATGAAACCTCTTTATTTCGAGGACTTGTCTGCGGGCATGACTTTTACCGCCGGCCCCGTGGGAATAAGCGAGGCGGACATCATCGCCTTCGGGAAAGAGTACGATCCGCAGCCTTTTCACATCGACCCCGAAGCCGCGGAGGCAACCGTCTTCAAGGGCCTGGCCGCGAGCGGCTGGCACACTATGGCGCTCACGATGCGCATGCTGGTTGAGGGCGCGCCGTTAGCGGGCGGCATCATCGGCTTTGGCGGTGAGATCTCCTGGCAACGGCCAGTGCGGCCTGGGGACGAGCTTTCTGTCGAATGCGAGATTATTGAGATCATTCCTTCGCGCTCGAAGCCTACCCAGGGGGTGGCCACGCTGCGCGCGGTCACGAGAAATCAGAACGGCGAGACCGTACAGATCCTGACATCCAAGAATTTGGTGTTCAAACGCGGCTACGCGCCTGGTGAAAATTAGTTCATTCCCGTCTATTCATCTTTCTCGGGTTGTTTGAGTTTGGGCAGCTCTTGCTGAGCCTGCTCTGCAGACACCTGTTGCGGGGACGTAAGGGACACCATTCCGTGATCCTTCCTAACGATCTCGAAATAGATGCTTTGCCCCGGCGAAATATCTACGCTGTGCTCTCTACCCCCGATGAATTGGGACGACTGCTTATAGCCGTACGTGTGCGACCCGGGCTGAACTTCGACGCTAATGAACTCTCCCTCGCAGAAACGGCCGGCGAGCTGGCCGTCGATAAAGATCGAATAATGATCCTGCAGAGACTCGAATGCGACGAACCCAGCTTTCGGCCAGTAGAACGTGACGTAAGACCGGGGAGCAATTTGCGGCTCACCGTGCTTCTTGGAAGCTTTACCGGCAGTTTTGGGATTTGACGCCAATGCTTCCGTTACTACCGTATTCGGCGCGACGACTGCCTCTTTTGGCGCGAGCTGGATTGGTGTCTTAAGCTGGGGCAATGCTTGCTGAGCTTCGTCCGCCGGCACCTGCTTGAGGGACACAACAGTCACCATACCGTGATCTGCCTTAACAACCTCGATATAGACGGTTTGCCCCCGCGTAACGTCTACGCTGCCCGTCTTTTCGCCTTCACTTGTTTGCGTCGACCTTGTGTAGCTGTAGGCGTGAGGTCCGGGCTGAGCGGGGAAGCTTATGTATTCGCCCTGGGTCACCTTGCCGGCGGGCTGACCATCGACAGAGATCGTAACGCGCTCCTCGAGCACCTCAAAGGGCACCCAGTCCGTTTCTTTCGGCCAGTAAAATGTGATGAAGCTTTGCTGCACCGGTTCAGCAGCCTTTTTGGCGGGCTTGGCCTTCGAGGGCGACCCTGTCTTCTTCGGCGCCGCGTCTTGGGCCCGGCAGTCCGCCGTTGCCACCAGCATTGTAAGAATGCAAACCACAATTCCAGTAAATTTCATATATGCTACACTCGCGAAGTGGGACCTTGCGCGGCCCCGTTGAACGGTCCATCCATAGCGGCCTTTTCTGCTAGGTACAAGGTAGCCCATTTTTACTGTGCGAAGCCAAGCCTATTCCATCAGGCCGCGCACCAGGCCGCGATAGGCCTCAAGCGCACCGGGAACAAGTTCGGCATAAAGTAGCCGCGCCGGATCAACCGGCCCGGGCAACAAAATGCGCCCAGGCGGCACTGTGGCGAAACCGGCGCGCGCGTAATAGGGCAGATCGCCAACGAGAATGACAAGTTGATAGCCAAGCTCGCGTGCGCGCCTGAGACCCTCAAGCATCAGCCTGAGGCCGTGTCCCTGGTTGCTATGCGCCTTTTCGATGATGAGCGGCCCCAAGAGCAGGGCCCCGGAAACGCCGCCGATGGAAACCGGTGTGAATTGAACCGCGCCTATGATGGCACCATTCTGCGCCGCGCAAAGGTTCAACCTCGGCTCTGCCGCCGCTCCCTCGCGGACCCTGAATGCGGTTCGGGTAAACCGGCCGGGCCCGAAGCTTTCCTCGTTCATTTGCTTCAATGCAGGGAAGTCGTCCGGCCTTTGCAGCCTGATTTCTACAGCGGGCGCTGTCATCACGCGAACCTTATGCTTCAACTGGCGGAAATGAAGACGGCTCGCGGCAGCGATATCAATGCACGTGCGGAGCCCTCAGCGATGGCGGCCGCATCGTCGGCTTGAAATGCTTTTTGCTGTGTTGGGTGCAAATTTGAGCATGGTCTGCCCATAGCACGTGCTGGGTGGCACGTAAATACCCCGCGCAGCTATGCAGGGCCATTCAAAGAATGCATCCCGTGACGAGGGCGATGGCCCGAGCGCGATCCTCCCGGTAATTTTCTCTTGCCTCAGGCACGGACATGCCGCGGGAGCGGATGAGATACAGGACAAGGTTGCGGATGGCGGCAAGTGCGCGTGCTCCTGAGCGGACGCGGCAGCGATCCTCGTTGAACGATACATCGCGCACGTAGTGGAGCCGGTTTTCTATGGCCCAATGTGTGCGGGACAGGTCCAGCAAGCGTTCGGGACCGGCCTCGGCGGCGGTCAGGCTGGTGACGATATAGGCGGTCTCCGTGCTGACTTTTCCGCTTATCTCGCGGATGCGTTCGACGCGCGCAACCTGGGCGGAGCCAGGCCATTCGAGATGGGGGACGACCTCGGCGCTAACCGCGATTTTGCGTATTTCCAGGCGGCCATGCCCTTTCTCAACTGTTTCTGCCGTCTTCAAATCAGGCGGCAGAACGGCGGGGCCGGAGGGGGGAAAGGTCGCCGAAGCTTTCGGCGATACTGGCTTTCAGTTCTGGCTGATTGTCCTTAACAACAAACAGATAATCGCCTTTGCCATCATCGATGGCCTGGCAGATTTCGCGCTGGCAGAACATCGCATCGCCGGTGATCACCGCCCCCTCCAGCGGTAAGTCCTTCAAGAACGCCAGCGCGGCGGTGATTTCGTTCTGGCCGGGCTCCACCACAATATCGCCGATGACCGCGGACAGCGCGGTGGCGAAAGCGGAGAGGACATGCAGCGCCTTGGCGTCGAGCCGGCGGCTGCCTTTCAGCGTCTTGCCGTCAATGGCAATATGTCCCGGCACGGTACCGCCACCGGCGAACCCGCCAAGAGCCATGGCCAAGGCATTGCCATCAAGCGATTGAAAAACATAGTGATAAGTGGCATGACACGGCGCACGCTCAATGCCGAACAGCGCTAGCGCCTCCGGTTTCAGCCGCCGCCCCCAGCGGAAAATAGCGCGCAGATCGTTGGCCCCAGCAAGCATCGCTGCAACCGCGATGGCAAGGATCGCCTGCAACGGAAACTGCCGTCCTTTGCGGCCCCGCCGGTCCGCGATTGAGCCAAGAACATCCCAAAGCGTTCGTACCATAAAGCCACCTCCAGTGTTGGTGGCTTTGCCAAAGAATTTGATTTGCCCGCCTTGTCACCCAGGATGGGGTGCGGTTCTTTGAATCACCCTGCAGCTATGGGCAGTGGCGGATTCTAGGCTGCCGTATGAAGCGTGTAGCGGCGGGCAGCTCGCTTGGTTCTCTCGTAGCGGCTGCGGATTTTCCTGATCAGCTCCCGGCCCTTCCGGCTAGCGAGCCAATTCGCGGCGTCCTCCTCGCTGTGGAAACAATAAGGAAGGACGTGGAAGCCATCACCCGACGAGGGGACCAAGAGTTCGTAGGTTCCATCCCCGGCTGGACGGAGATATGGCTCAAATGCCATGGCACACACCTCTGCTTAGCAACTCATTCTGCTGGAAAACCGTTTCGCTTACGTAAACACAATTCGATACAGTTCGTTCCAGCATATAAGCTCTCCTTAACATGCCCTTCACGCATAGTCACACGGCGGAGCACCCCTCATGGGTGTGGCGTGAAGCGGTCGAGGCGTAAACTGGCTTAAAAAACTGCCTTCAAGAGGCAAGCGGTGTCCGGCTGCCGGGCCGGCCGCGCTAGCGGTTGCCGCGGCAGCGCCACGGAAGCCCGCACCGTATATGGTGTCATAAGCCTGCCTCCGCCTGCACTTCGAGCTAAGCGGCTGCGCCGCCGGCCTCGGTCTTAAGCCATGCCGCGCAGCAGGCCTTGGCCAAGTCGCGCACGCGTAGGATGTAGCTCTGCCGCTCCGTGACGGAAATCACGCCGCGCGCGTCGAGCAGATTGAAGATGTGGCTCGCCTTGATGCACTGGTCGTAGGCCGGCAGCACTTGCAGATGGCGCTCGCTGTTCGCTCCGGGCTTCGGCTCGCCCGCCGCGAGCAGGGCCTTGCACTCCTTCTCCGCGTCGCGGAAGCGCTGCAGCAGCATGGCCGTGTCCGCATATTCGAAATTGTGCCGCGAATATTCCTCCTCCGCTTGGCGGAACACATCGCCATAGAGCACGCGCTTTTCGCCGTCGCGGCCGTTATAGTTCAACTCATAGATGCTATCGACGCCCTGGATGTACATGGCGAGCCGCTCAAGGCCATAGGTCAGCTCGCCCGAAACGGGATCGCAATCGAAGCCGCCGACCTGCTGGAAATAAGTGAATTGCGACACCTCCATGCCGTCGCACCAAACCTCCCAGCCGAGCCCCCAGGCGCCGAGCGTTGGGCTTTCCCAATCATCTTCGACGAAGCGGATGTCGTGCAGCAGCGGATCGATGCCGAGCCGCACCAGGCTTTCGAGGTAAAGCTCCTGAATGTTGAGCGGCGACGGCTTCAAGATGACCTGGAACTGATAATAATGCTGAAGCCGGTTCGGGTTTTCGCCATAACGCCCGTCCTTTGGCCGCCGCGAAGGCTGCACGAAGGCCGCACGCCACGGCCGGGGCCCAAGCGCCCTCAGCGTCGTCGCCGGGTGGAACGTACCCGCGCCCACCTCCATGTCGTAGGGCTGCAAGATCACGCAACCCTGCTCCGCCCAGAAATGCTGGAGCGTCATGATCAAATCTTGGAAGGATTTCGCGGAATTGAGCGTTGCCGCGGGCTTGACATGCGTCATGGATGGTTTCCGGAGCCGGGTGGATTGCGGCACGGTACTTGCGCCCGCGCCGATAATCAAGCCGGGCTCGCGGAATGACGCCTAACCGGCCAGCTCAGGTTCCCAGGGGGCCGGAGGCTTTGCCTCCTCCTGCTTCTTCGGCGGGCGCGCGATCTTCCCGACCTTGAGAAGCGCTTCGCGAACGCCCAAGCCCGCCACGGCAGACAGCAGGAGCGGCTTCTTTCGCGCCACGCGCTGCAGCTCAGCGGCCTTTTCCGCGGCCACCTCCGCCGTCACCGCATCGCATTTGGACAGCGCCACGATTTCGCGTTTCCGGTGCAGGTCCGCTCCATAGGCCTTAAGCTCGCCGCGGATGGTCCGGTAGGCTTGGGCGACGTCGGGCTCGGTCACGTCCACGAGGTGAAGCAGCACCCGGCAGCGCTCCACATGGCCGAGGAAGCGGTCGCCGAGGCCCAGGCCTTCGTGTGCCCCTTCGATGAGGCCAGGGATATCGGCAAGAACGAAATCCATGTCGCCCGCTTTCACCACGCCGAGATTGGGATGGAGCGTCGTGAAGGGATAATCGGCGATTTTTGGCTTGGCCGCGCTCACCGTGGCCAGGAACGTGGACTTGCCTGCATTGGGCAGCCCGATGATGCCGGCATCGGCGATGAGCTTGAGCCGCAGCCAGATCGTCATTTCGATGCCGGGCTGGCCCGGGTTTACCCGGCGCGGAGCGCGGTTGGTCGAAGATTTGAACCGGGCGTTGCCGAACCCGCCATTGCCGCCCGCTGCGATGAGGGCGCGTTCGCCGGGGTACACAAGGTCGGCCAACGGCGTCTCGTTGTCTTCCGCGAAAACCTGCGTTCCAGGCGGGACCTTCAGGACCGCGTCCTCACCCGAGGCGCCCGCTCTGTTGGCGCCCATGCCGTGCCTTCCGTTGCCGGCTTTGTAGTGCTGCTGATAGCGGAAGTCGATCAGGGTGTTGTGGTTTTCGACGCATTCGACCCAAACGCTTCCGCCGCGCCCGCCGTCGCCGCCATCGGGGCCGCCAAATTCAATAAACTTCTCGCGCCGGAACGAGAGGCAGCCATTGCCGCCGTCTCCCGAGCGAATGTAAACCTTTGCTTGATCCAGGAAGCGCATAAGCCGAATTAAGGAGAGTTGCGCTCCGAAGCAAGCGTATCTTCAAAGGTTAGCTTGGCGAAATTAGGCCGGACCCCGTCCGTCCTATTCGGAGCGTTCGAGATTCACCGCTTTCGGACCCTTGCCCTTCGGGTCCGGCTGCGTCTCGTAAGAGACGCGCATGCCTTCGTCGAGCATCCCAACCCCAGAACGCTCCACGGCCGAGATGTGCACGAACACATCCTTTCCGCCCTCGTCCGGTGTTATGAAGCCGAAGCCCTTGGCCTGGTTGAAGAACTTAACCGTGCCCGTCTGGCGCATGGGATGTTCACTCCTCTTCCCCAACGAAAAAAACATGGCCGATGGACCATGTTTTGACTTATACAGGCAAGACAGGTATCGGGGGGGAGGACATGCGTACCGTGACCGCTCTCGCGGTTTGAAATGCAACGCGTAGTTCCGCGGGTTCCGATAGTTTGCCCGGTTGAGCGCGATTATGCGCGAACAACACCCTTTCGTAAAGACCGCGCAGTAACTTTTCAGAAACTTATGCCCGCAAGGAGCCGCACTGATGCATACACGCATCAGTTACTCCGGACACTGGGCTGGATGTGAAGCTAGCCCCCAGCCGGCCTCTGCCTTGGACGCTCCCGGGAATGCGCCTCACGCTCCTTCGCCAATGCCTCCTGGGCCTCTATTGCTGCCTGCTGAGCAGCTTCCTTGTCTTTATCCGCTTTGGCCTGGGCTTCCTTGGCGTCGCGGGCAATTTGCTGGGCGTTCGCTAACGCGTTTTGGATATCGGCAAAGCGGTCGTTCGAGGACTTGAGCGCCAGTTCCGCCTTGTCTCGAAGCGCCTGCTCCTCGGCTAGTTTCTCGGATGCGGATTTTGCATCTTTTTCCGCTACCTGCCGGGCACGGCCTTCATTTGCTAGCTTCTCGTTCGCGGCCTGCAAATCTTTGGCAGCCTTGTCGCGTGTATCCGCCAGCTGTTGCGCCTGCTTCACCAAATCCGCAGAGAGCTGATAATACCCGTATCCGAAAATGACCGCTATAACGGCGAACACGGCGATAAGAATATTTCGGATCACTGTGCTCCTCCCGGCGGGGCCACCCTAGCGGCGATTCATTCTATGGCAGAGGCGCTCATACCATAATGCCTTGAAAGCGATTATGGCATTTCCGCAGACGAATTAATTTTTGGCACAATGTGGTTTCCCTGCACGGCCGAGCCAGCGCCATTTGATGTGTTGGAGCAACTTATCTGCATCCTGTGGAACGCAGATGCTCTAGGGGAAAAGCGGAAGCTGCTCAAGGCCTGCTGTTTCAGCGAAACCGTGCATGAGATTGAAGTTCTGAATTGCCTGCCCCGCCGATCCCTTCACAAGGTTGTCGATGGCCGAAACCACGATGGCCCGACCGGGGATGCGATCCGCATAAACCCCAATCATGCAATAATTGGAACCCCGCACGAACTGGGTCGACGGGAGGGTGCCTTTGGGTGCGAGCTTGACGAACTGCGCAGCGCGGTAGCGCTCTCCAAGCGCGGCGGCCAAGTCGCCTGCGCTCATTCCAGCCGTTAGGCGCACGTAAGCCGTGACAAGCTCGCCGCGGCTCATGGGCACCAGATGCGGGGTGAAATTCACAACGACCTGCTCGCCGGCGGCCGCAGAAATTTCCTGCTCGATCTCGGGCGCATGCCTGTGGCTTGCGATCGAATAAGGTGAAAGTCCCTCGCCCGCTTCCGAAAACAGGATGTTCTGCTTGAGCGAGCGGCCTGCGCCCGAAACGCCCGACTTGGCGTCGATGACAATATCGGACGCATCGATGAGTTTCGCATGCACGAGCGGGAGAAGGGCCAAAAGCGCCGCCGTCGGATAGCATCCGGGGCACGCGACGAGGCGAGCCTTCGCGATGACCTCGCCATAGAACTCGGTCAAACCGTAGACGGCCTGCTCGAGGAGATGGGCGGCGGCGTGATCGCGCCCGTACCACTGTGCGTAGGTATCCGTATTCTTCAGACGGAAATCGGCCGACATATCGATGACTTTGACGCTTTCTGGCAGCGTCGCGATAATATCCTGCGCCGTTCCATGCGGCAGCCCGCAGAATACGGCATCGCATGTGCTCCAATCGGCCTCTTCTGCTTTGAGGAGCGGCGGTGCGCCGATGAAGCCGAGATGGGGGAAAACCTCGCCCAAGGGCTTGCCTGCGTGCGTGTTCGCCACAAGCAAGGCGATCTCCATGCCAGGATGGCAAGCCGCCAAGCGGATGAGGTCGGCGCCCGTATAACCGCTGGCGCCGATGACCCCGATTTTGACCTTTGCCTGACCCGGCATGCTTCGTCTCCGCCGCGGCGCCGCCCCCCGAGGAGGCGGCGACCCACGCTACCCTATTGTGCCTACGGCAAAAATGGATTCCCGCCCGGGCGGGAATGACACTCCTGTTAGCGCTTCGAGAACTGGAAGCTGCGGCGGGCTTTCGCCTTGCCGTACTTCTTGCGTTCGACCACGCGCGGGTCGCGTGTGAGGAAGCCCTCTTTCTTGAGGACCGGGCGCAGCTCGGGCTCGTAATAGGTCAGCGCTTTGGAAAGGCCGTGACGCACCGCGCCCGCCTGTCCTGAGAGCCCCCCGCCCGAGACGGTGGCGACGATATCGTATTGGGTCGCGCGGTTCGCCGTGATGAGGGGCTGCTTCAGGATCATCTGCAGCACGGGCCTGGCGAAATACGTCTCGTGATCCCGGTCGTTGATGGTGATCTTGCCGTGGCCGGGTTTCACCCAAACGCGGGCGACGGCGTTTTTACGCTTCCCGGTAGCGTAAGCGCGCCCATGCGCGTCGAGCTTTTGAACGTGAACCGGACGGGACCGGTCCTCGGCCACGGGCGCCGAAGCGCCAGCACTCTTCTCAAGGCCTGCAAAAGACTTGGTTGCCTCAGGCATTAGCGGGCCCTCACTGCATTTTTGGGGTTCAACGCGCGAATATCGAGTGTTTCCGGACTTTGTGCCGCGTGAGGATGCTCCGGCCCGCCATAAACGAGCAAGTGCGTCATCTGCCGGCGGCCCAGCGGCCCGCGCGGTACCATGCGCTCGACGGCTTTCATCAGGACGCGCTCGGGGAACTTGCCGCCGAGCACTTCGAATGGGCGCCGTTCCTTGATGCCGCCGGGGTGGTTCGTATGGCGGTAATAGATCTTGTCCTGCACCTTGTTGCCGGTGAAGACGATCTTCTTCGCATTGATGACGATCACGTTGTCGCCGTCGTCCATATGCGGGGTGAACGTGGGTTTATGTTTGCCGCGAAGGCGCATGGCGATGATCGTTGCGACGCGGCCGACGATCAGGCCCTCGGCATCGATCAAAACCCACTTTTTCTCAATGTCGGATGGTTTTGCGGAATAGGTTTTCATGGGTGTGTCCGTTGAGAAGCGGAAGCGCCGCTCCAATGAAAAAAGGGCCGCAAGGCCCATTTGTGGAATGAATACGCGAAGGCCGGTGTGCTGTCAACGGCATAAAATGCTCTCTAACGGAAAATTCCATTGCTGAAACAGCGTGATAAAATCGCGGTGTTATAATACCGCTACAGAGATGCGATGATTTTCTGCACGAACCAAAGAGCGGGAAATGTCGATTATTGGATGAGCGCGGCTGTGGGCGTGTGGACTTTCCGGCGTCAAAGTGCGCTGAGGCCCCCATCGATCGCGAGTGCATGCCCCGTCATGAAACTGTTGGCGGGGCTGCATATCCAGAGCATGGCCTGCACCACCTCCCCGGGCTCAGCCAGCCTTCGCATCGGTATCCCAGCCGTCATCCGCGCCGCAGCCTCCTCCACAGAGCGTGCCGCGCCTAAGCCTTCAGTGAGCATGGGCGTGGCCGCAAACGAGGGACAGATCGCATTGATTCGAATGCCGAACCGCGCATATTCGAGGGCCGCACTCCTTGTGAGACCGATAACGCCATGCTTCGCCGCAGAATAGGCGCTTAACAGCGGCGCCCCTGCCATTCCGGCGATGGAGGATACGTTGAGTATGACCCCGCTCCGCTGCCGCTCCATCTGCAGGAGCTGGTGCTTCATGGCATGGAAGACCGCGATAAGATCTGTGCGGACGATACGATCGACCGTGGCCCCGTCGATATCGGTGAACTTGCGGAAAGGGTGAACGATCCCCGCATTGTTAATCGCGACGTCGAGCCGGCCGAAACGGGAGACGGCGGCCTCTACCAGCTCTTGCGGAAGCGATTCTCCGGCGATGTCGCCTGGCAAAGCTATTGTCTCAGCTCCCAGCGAGCGCGCCGCCCCGGCGGTTTCCTCAAGCTCTTTCTCAAGGATATCGGTTAGAATCAGCCGGGCCCCTTCGCTGGCGAATCTTTCGGCTGCCAGCCTGCCGAAACCTCTGGCCGCGCCTGAAATCAGGACGCTGGCGCTCTCATACCGCCGCTCACTCATTTCAGTGCCTAGTTCAGTCCCTTCAAGCCCTCGGAGAAACCGGCCAGCGGCGCCGGAAACCCGATGCCCTTTTCTGGGGTTGGGAACACGATAAAGCTCGCGGTTGTCCCCGTTGAAAACTTCGCCAAGAGCTGGTCGTCCATTGTGACTTCGGCAACGCAGCCCTGATGATAACACTTGACAAAGGGTACATGACCGACTTCGGCGCCATCCACTTTCAAGCCGAGGCCGGCCGGAATGAGCATTGCCAGCGGTGCAACGACGCGCAGATATTTCTTATCTCCGTCGAAGGCGCGGAGGACAATGACGGTCAAGAACATGCTTTTCTGATCTTCAAGAGCCAGGTCCTGCACCAGCACGCATTTTTCGTTCTTCGCACCAGGCAACTGACCGCATTTGAGCTTCCAGGCGCCATAGATGGCTTTCACCTGGCCTGAGCCTACTTCCGACTGAGCGAAAGCCTGTGCTGACGCCAAGGCGAGGACAACGGAAGCGGCGATGAGCTTCGTCGATCGTAACATAGGCGGGTTCCGTATATGGGCTGCGGGACATTGAGCATCGCAACTCCGCCAAGGAATGGGGCTAAAGTGAGACTGGCGCGGCTCGGGAGCAAAGCAAACTAGCGCGCGGCAGGTCGGCTTAAGCCGCTGTAAACCAGCCGGACTTGAGCTCTACAGCATTGATGTAATTCAAGTTTTTCTGTTCAAACCGTAGTTCTCCCGGTAAAACTAAGAGGGAGGAACGCTAAAGGTCTGAACATGAAGCCGCGAATTGGTGCGCTGACGGCCTTATCCGGTCTGGCGACGCTGACAACCGTTCAAGGGGCTTTCGCCTTCGAGGGAGTGCCGCACCCTTGGGAAATCCTGCTTCAGCGGCCCGCATCCCCTGTGATGCATCTGATGCGGCATTTCAACTGGTACATGCACGGCTTTCTGATTGCAGTGGTCCTGCTGGTGGTGGCGCTGCTCGCATGGGTCATTTACCGCTACCGCGAAAGTGCCAACCCGGTGCCTTCCAGGCTTGAGCACAATACCATGGTCGAGCTGATTTGGACGATCGTCCCGGTTCTGATCCTGATCGTGATCGCGATCCCGTCCTTCAGGCTTTTGTTCTACCAGTACGAATTTCCAAAAGCCGATGTGGTTGTGAAGGCCACCGGTCAGCAATGGCTCTGGTCTTACGAGTACCCGGACGAGAAGCTCACCTTCTACTCGGAGCCTATCGCCGACAGCGATCTGAAGCCAGGCCAGCTCAGGATGCTTTCCGTCGACAACCCCATGGTCGTGCCCGTGAACAAGGTCGTGCAGGTTCTGGTAACCGGCGCGGACGTCATTCACGAATGGATGGTCCCTGCCTTCGGCACACGCGTGGACGCGATACCGGGCCGCGTCAACCGCACCTGGTTCATAGCCACCGAACCCGGCACCTATTACGGCGAATGCTCAGAATTATGCGGTCAGGGGCACCCTTACATGCCCATCGCTGTTAAAGCTGTTAGCGAGCCCGATTATGAGAAGTGGCTTGTGACCATGAAGAAGCAACAGGCGAATGCGCAGCCTGGCCGTTTGACGTTCGCGGAGGCAGACGCCGGAAGTAAACGCTGAGCAGCAAACTCAAGCTACGAGGGCATTGTACATGGCATCCACAGCCGCGGCTGCCGAACATGAATACCACCGGCCGGGTTTCATAGCCCGGTGGCTGTTCTCCACCAACCACAAGGACATCGGTACCCTCTATCTGATCTTCGCTCTGTTCGCCGGTGTTTTTGGCGCCGCTCTATCGATCTTGATACGCGCTGAGCTGCAAAATCCCGGCTTACAGGTTTTTGCCAGCGTGGGGCAATATAACGTGGTGGTGACCACGCATGGCCTGGTCATGATCTTCTTCGTGCTCATGCCGGCCTTGATCGGCGGCTTCGGCAATTGGCTTGTACCGCTGATGATCGGGGCGCCGGACATGGCGTTCCCGCGCATGAACAATATTTCGTTCTGGCTTTTGCCGGCTTCGTTCACGCTCCTGATCCTGTCGCTTTTCGCTGACGGGGCGCCGGGGACAAAGGGCTTTGGCGGCGGGTGGACGCTCTATCCGCCGTTCAGCACCCTTGGGAATCCAGGTCCTTTGTAGAACGTGTAGGAAAGCGTCATATCGCGGACGATTTTGGCGTAGCAGCTGCTGCAAAGATTACTTGTTTTGGGTTGTACTATCACGTCAATAACTTGTAGCTGTTATGTCACACGTGCGTTGCCGTGTACAAACCTTGTTTGTTCAGAGTTGTGACAACTCAGCATAGATGATAGCGGAAAAAGGAGAATTACCTATAATTGGAGAATCATGATGGCACGGAGCTTAGTCTTGATCGTGTCTATATTCGCGCTTCTCTCAACTCAGGTTGAAGCCGCAGTTCTGCGGGTTGAGGGAGTTGCATCTGTCGACGGCGGTAGCGGCTTCGTGCCCGCCGTGAACAATATGCAGTTGAAGCCGGGCGATCGTGTCCGTGCCAAAAAAGGTTGCGTGCTCGTTGTTTACGATGGCGGTAACCTCTCGAAGCTATGCGATGGGCAGATGGCGGTAGTCGTGTCAGAAGTGCCCCAACAACCGCGATCGGAACCGCAACCGGTCCCGGCCTGCGGCGGATGTGCACCGCCAGATGTGACAGGCGATGCGGCTTGGCTATTGGTGCCTGCGTTAGCGGTAGGAATTGGAGTGGCAGTTGCACTAAGCAGCAATTCCAGCACCTCCAGTCCAGCCAGCCCGTAATTAAATCTTGTTATCGGGCAAAAGGTGGCCCTATGGCTTCCCGGGGAGGTTCTTGGACTCTCCGGCGGCTGCGGGCGATTCGCGGCGAGCTATCCACCATTACGTATGAGTAGGGCACACTGAACCGCTCTGAAGTCTTTGCAGGCTGCCGCGTTTGCGCGAGAAGCGTGGCGTGCCTCAACTTCATCTTCGAACAGTTCCTTGGCGCTGGGCCAGCGGTCAGCCATTCCCATATGAATGGGCACACGCTAAGGGATGCGATCGAATGAAAAGCCGAATCTTTCCAGCCCTGGCCGCGCTCGGAGCCATCGCCATCCTGGTTTGGCTCGGCGTCTGGCAATTGCAGCGGCGCGATTGGAAGAACAGTCTCCTCACGCGCTTCGAGACCGCGCTCGTAAAACCGCCCGCCGCCTACAATCCGGTACAGCCTGCGAGCCCCAAGAAACGGGAGTTCATGCGCGTCCGCGTCAAAGGCGAGTTCATGAGCGCGGATACGGCCCGGATCATGAGCGCGGCGCCGGAAGAGCAAAGGGCGCAATTGGGTGAGGATTTCGGCTATCTGCTTTTCGTTCCGCTGAAGTTTCAGGGCGGCATCGTTTTCGTGAACCGGGGCTTCGTTCCCCTGAGCCTGGCCGGATCGCCGGATCTTGTCCCCAAGGGGGAAACGGAAGTGACCGGCATCGTGCGGCTCTCGCAGAAGCCAGGCTGGCTCTCGCCTCCAGCCAACGCCGCCAAACGCCAGTTTTATGTAGCGGACATTCCGGCCATGGCAGACGCCGCAGGTTTAGCAGGCGATAAGGCCATCGAAAGCGAATATATCCAGGCAGAACCCATGGCGGGGGCGCCCCGATGGCCTGAAGCCCGCGACCCGAAGGAGCTTCTCGCCTCCATCCCCAACGATCACCTCGAATACGCCATCACCTGGTTCGGCCTTGCAGCCGCCGCAGGCGTTTTCGGCTTTTATATCGTGAGGGCTTGACGAGTGTGGAGATGACACTGCATCAAACGCGTCTTAATGTGCAGCGGTTAGGCCATTTAGTTCTAAAATTCGCGATATGATACCGTCTCCGCCTCGACGCTTCGCCGATTGCTCGGTGCCAGCATCCCGGAACGGAGCCTGCGCCGTATCCGGGATCTTCGCGGGCACCTTCGTATTGCAAGATCCCGTGTCTTGCACGGGATGACGAGAAGTGGATTCGATATGATGTATGTCTCGACGCGCGGAAAAGCCGCACCTGCCGGTTTCGAAGAGGTCCTGCTGGCCGGGCTCGCACGCGATGGCGGCCTCTATATGCCGGAAGCTTGGCCGGCCCTTGCGTCCCTGCCAGCACTCGTTCCCGGTCATTACGCGGCCGCCGCGGCTTTTGTTATGGCGCCCTATATGGGCGGCAATCCGGGACATGACGAGCTTTTCGCTCTCGTCTCCGGCGCCTATGCCGGATGGAGCCATCCAGATACCGCGCCCTTGACGCAAATCGGCCGCGATCTTTTCCTTCTGGAGCTTTTCCATGGGCCGACCTGCGCATTCAAGGATTTCGCGATGCAGGTGCTGTCGCGCCTCATGGAACGCGCGCTGAAGCGCACGGGTTCGCGAACCACAATTCTCGGTGCGACCTCTGGCGACACAGGGGCTGCGGCGGTCGAAGCCTTTCGCGGCCGGCAGGATATCGAGCTTTTCATTTTATTTCCGCATGGGCGCATCAGCGATGTCCAGCGCAAGCAGATGACCACCGCCGCCGAAGACAATATTCACGCCATCGCGGTTGAAGGCACCTTCGACGACGCCCAAAACATCGTGAAGACGCTGCTGGGCGATAAAGACTTCCGCACCCGGCACGCGCTTTCCGCGATCAATTCCATCAACTGGGCGCGGATTGTGGCGCAGACTGTTTACTATTACACGGCGACTGAAAAGCTCGGGCCCGAATCCAAGCCCAACTTCACTGTCCCGACCGGGAATTTCGGCGATATCTTTGCGGGCTTCGCCGCCTTGAAAATGGGCCTGCCGTTGGGCAAGCTAGTGATCGCGACCAACGAGAACGACATCCTTGCGCGCACGCTGGAAACGGGCCGTTACGAGCCGCGCGACGTGATGCCGACCGATAGCCCGAGCATGGACATTCAGATTTCAAGCAATTTCGAGCGGCTGCTGTTCGAGGCAAGCGGGCGGAACGCCGCCTTCGTAACCGGCGCAATGGAGAACTTGCGCGAGCGTGGCAGCTTCAGCATTCCCGCCGCGACGATTGAACCCATCCGCGAGCGCTTCTCCGCCCAGCGTGTCAGCAGCGAGGAGGCTTCGGCCACCATGAGCCGGCTATACGAGGACACCGGCATCGTCATCGATCCGCATACCGCGGTTGGCCTTGCCGCGGCAGAGCGCGAGCAGTCTCGCAATGGCGGGCCGATGGTGGTACTGGGCACCGCGCATCCCGCAAAATTCCCTGACGCCGTGAAGCGGGCAACCGGGCGCGACCCGGAAATCCCGGCCGCCCTTCAGAGGTGCTTGGCGGGACGCGAACATTTTGACATCATGCCGAATTCGGCGGCGGCCATCGCGGCCTATATCGATGCGCGCGCGACCCATGCCGGCGGCGTCACCAGTTTTCTCTGAGGTTCATACCATGACAGTCCGGACAAGCCAGCTCAGCAACGGCCTTCGCGTCGTATCGCACCGCATGGCGGGACTTGAAACCGCAACCGTCGGAGTCTTCGTCAACGCCGGAGCTCGGGCCGAAACGGACAACGAGCACGGCGTCGCTCATTTTCTCGAGCATATGGCGTTCAAGGGCACGGCAACGCGCACGCCCATGCAAATCGCGGAAGAGATCGAGAGCGCGGGCGGCGCGCTGAACGCCGTCACCTCGTCGGAGGCGACGAACTATTACGCCCGGGTGCTCAAGAGCGATGTCGAGCTGGGCTTGAGGCTGATCGCCGACCTGCTGCTCAACCCGGCCTTTTCGGACGACGAGATGGACCGCGAGCGGGAGGTCATCCTTCAGGAGATCGCAGCCACGCAGGACAGCCCGGACGATATCGCCTTCGACCTAGCTCTTGACGAGGCCTATCCAAACCAGCCGCTCGGACGCTCGATCCTTGGCACCTCGCGCACCATCTCTCGCCACGCGGCCGCCGACCTCAAGCGCTTCCGCAATGAAAATTATGCCGCATCGCGCATGATCCTGAGCGCGGCCGGCGCTGTCGATCACGACACATTGCACCGCGTCGCGGACGAGCTTTTCGGCACCATGCCTACTGAGGCAGCGCGCCCGATCAAACACGCAAGGTTCGAAGGCGGCCACGCCGTATCCGATAAGCGCTTCGAGCAATGCCACGTCATCTACGCCTTCGAGGGCTTTCCGAACGGGCACGAATCGGCGTTTGCCGGGCGCATATTCGCGGGGATCGCGGGCGGAGGCATGGCCTCCCGGCTCTTCCAGGAGGTCCGGGAACAGCGCGGGCTTTGCTACGATATTCATGCCTTCGACTGGGGCTACTCCGATAGCGGCATTATCGGCCTTCATGCTGCAACAAGCCCGCAGCAGCTCCGGGAGCTGACTGCGCTAGCGCTCGGTATATTCGCCGATCTCGCTGAACAAGGCCCCGCAGCGCACGAGCTCGCGCGCGCGAAGGCGCAGCTCAAGGCCGGCCTGTTCATGAGCCTCGAAAGCTGCGAGGCGCGCGCGGGCCAGCTTGCCTGGGATCTCACCGTGTTTGGGCGGCCAGTCTCGAACGAGGAACTGATCGATAAGATCGAAAGCGTGACCCGGGAGGATGTCCAAGCCGTAGGCCGCCGGTTGCGGGAAAAGCCCGAAATGGTCTCCGTTGCCGTGGGCGCGAGAGGCTCGTCCCCGGCGGTGGCCGAGGCGGCGGAGGCTTTCCTTTCGGGCACTCTGGCAGCGGCATAAAATCTGAGATGCTAGGCGGAGCGCGGTTGTTCTTTCCGGAAACAAAGTCCCGTGTGGAGGGCGATGGGGTTTATCTGCGCGAGCCGCAGATGTCCGATTACGCGGAGTGGGCCAAGCTGCGGGGCGCAAGCCGGGATTTCCTCGAGCTCTGGGAGCCGCGGTGGGCCCGCGACGAGCTGGAGAGGGACACCTATCGCCGGCGCATCCGCTATTATTACCGGGATGCCCGCCAAGATCTCGGTTATGCCTTTTTTCTGTTCAGAACCTCTGATAACGCTTTAATCGGGGGAATAACGTTGAGCAATATACGCCGTGGAGTAAGCCAAAGCTGCTCTCTCGGATATTGGATCGGAGAACCCTATGCCCGGCAAGGCTATATGAGCAGAGGGGTCCGGGCAGTTACCTGGTTCGTTTTCGATGTTTTGCGTCTTCACCGGTTGGAGGCAGCTTGCTTGCCTGAGAACAAGGCGTCGGCCGCGCTTCTAACCCGGACAGGTTTCCAATATGAGGGCTTAGCCCGGCGGTATCTGAAAATTAATGGCACATGGCAGGACCATTGGCTTTTTGCGCTTCTCAATGACGATCGCATTCCATCCGCTTCGCCGCGGGACAGGAAATAGCCAGATGACAGGGACGCGAGCACGCGGGGCTTGCGCCAGGCAAGGCTCCTTTGGGGTGCTCTTTGCGTTTGTTGCCGCCTTGTTTCTGTCGCTGGCGTGCCTTGGCTCACACGCGCTGGCCGTAGAGCCGATCGTGATCGGTCCCAGCGACGAGAAGATCGATATCACACTGCTTGGCGAGTATTACGAGCGCAGGGGCGACAAGCTGAGCGTCGAAACCGCGCCCAGTGCCGACGGCATCGTGGGCCGCATGACGGTTTCGGCAAAGACACCGGGCACCAATCCAAGCTGGGTGGTGTTCGCGCTTTCCAACCCCACCGACAAGACGATCCACCGCTGGCTGACCGCTCAGAAGTACGACATCGTGGGCTCGCGCGTGCTCAAGCCCGACCTCGACGCCCCGCGCATCACGAATGTTACGCCCTCTCTGGGCTTCCGTCCCGAACGCGATGACGACTACGATTATCTCGACATCTACCACCTCTCTATCGAGCCTGGCACGACGGTGACGTTCATCGTAGAGCTGGCCTCGGCGTCGGTTCCGAGGCTGTTCCTCTCCTCGCCTGCAAGCTTTGGCAAGCGGCAGCGCGACAGCAGCCTTTTTCATGGCATCCTGCTTGGGATCACAGGTCTGCTTGCGATCTTCCTAACCGCGATTTTCGCAGTCAATCATAAGGCCATCTTCCCGGCAGCCGCCCTCGTCGCATGGGCAGCGCTCGCCTATCTTTGCGTGGATTTCGGCTTTTGGCATAAGCTCTTTCAGCTCACCTCCGAAGACAATGGCACCTACCGCGCGGCCTCCGAGGCCGCCTTTGCCGCAAGCCTCGTCATTTTTCTTTATACCTTTCTCAACCTGCGGCTTTGGCACAATTGGATCAGCCTGGCCTTTTTCGGCTGGATCGCCGCGCAGCTCGGCTTGATCGTGTTCGCTCTTGTCGATGCCCAGGTAACGGCAAGCCTCGCCCGGCTCTCCTTCATTCCCATTGCTGTCGCGGGAAGCGCGCTGATTGCCTTTCTCGCTCTTCGCGGCCAGGAGCGGGCGCTGGCGCTCGTGCCTTCCTGGATGCTGTTCATGGTTTGGCTGTTCGCTGCGGCTGTCACCGTCCTCGGCAAGGTGTCAGGGGATATCGTGGTTTCGGCGCTCTCGGCGGGGCTCGTGCTGTTCCTGGCCTTGATCGGCTTTACCGTCACCCAATACGCATTTCAGTCTGCCGAGCCCGGAGCGATTGGAGAAGATGCGGGCCAATTCAAGCTGCGGGTAATGGCGCTTGAAGCTTCCGGTGCCAGCATTTGGGAATGGGACGGCCGCCGCAATGAAGTGAATACGGGGCCGGAGGTTGAGGCAGCGCTTGGCGTTCCCGCCAACTCGCTTCGATGCTCCGTGGATAATTGGCTGCAATTCCTTCATGCCTCCGACCGCGAGCGCATGCGCTTGACCTTGTGGACCGTTCGCGAGCGCCAAGGCGGGGACATCAACGTCGAATTTAGGATGAAGCGTCCCGACGGCGGTTATCTCTGGTACGAGCTGCGAGCCACGGTGACGCAACAGCGGACGACGCGAGCTCTCCGAGGTGTGGGGCTTCTGCGCAATGTCACGGCGCAAAAGCGCGCGCAGGAGCGGCTTTTGCATAACGCGATCCGCGACGGGCTTACGGGGCTTCCCAACAGGGAGCTGTTCCTCGATAGGCTTCAAACCGCGCTTGCCCGCGCAAAAGACGAGAACATAAAGCCCACGATCTTTTTTATCGATCTCGACGCCCTCAAAAATCAGGCGCGCTCGCCGGACTTTGCCACCAATGACGGCGTGCTTTTGACCATCGCGCGGAGGCTGACCCGCCATATTTCCCCGCAAGATACGCTCGCACGGGTGAGCGCCTTGCAATTCGCGATCCTGATTTCCGAGGATACGGAGCCCCGGCATATCGCGATGCTTGCAGAGCGGGTCAGAAGGTCGCTCCGCACGCCCATGAAGGTGGGCGGGCGCGATCTCGTGATTACCGGCAGCATCGGCATTGCCATGTATGACGGCACGCAGGAGAGTGCCGAGGATCTGCTCCGCGAGGGCGAGAGCGCGATGTATCGCGCCAAGCGCGCCGGCGCGGACAGGATTGAACTCTTCAAGCCGGAAATGAGAGGCGCCACCGACGAACGCTCCGTCGTTCAAGCCGACCTCAAACATGCAATCGAGCGGCGCCAGATCCGCATCCTCTATCAGCCGGTCATCCGCATCGAGGGCGAGCGCCTTGCGGGCATGGAAGCATTCGTCCTCTGGGACCATCCAACGCTCGGGCGGCTCACCCTGCCGGAGTTCGAGGCGTCTGCCGAGGCAGCGGACTTATCGGGTGAGCTTTGGGCCTATATCTTCGAGCGCTGCATCCGGCAGGGCGCGCGGTGGCACCGGATTTTGCAGCGCGACGATCCGCTTTACGTCAGCATCAACATGTCGAGCCAGCAGCTCTTCCACCACGATCTGGTGCAGAACCTGAGGCTCATCATCGGACGGGAGACTTTGCCGAAAGGGGCCCTCCGGCTGGAGATTGCGGAAAGCCTTATCAATTCCAACCCCGAGCAAGCGATCGAGATCCTCGACTGGCTCAAGAGCTTGAATGTGAGCGTGGCGCTCGATGAGTTCGGCGTCAGCTTTTCTTCCTTATCCTATTGGCACCGGCTTTCGATCGACGCCATCAAGATCGACCGCTCGCTCGTTACGTTGAGCGATAAGGAGCGGTCGAGCGCCATGGTCCTCAAAGCCGTGCTGACGATTGCCCACGAACTAGGCAAGGATGTCATCGCCGTCGGCGTCGATAGCGAGGAAGACCTCGCCTACGTCCGGGCCGTCGGCTGCGATTTCGGGCAGGGTTTCTTCTACAGCGAGCTGATGACGGAACGCGAGGTCGTGCATCTTTTGAACTCCATAGCGCGCACCACCCGCCGCGATGACCGGGAGCAGGAAAAAGAGGCACAGCGTGCCGAGCGTAGGGCCGAAAAGGAAAGGGAGAAGCAAGAAAAGGAGCGCGAGGAGAAAGAAAAGGCGCTCGCCCTTGCCGAAGCCGAGGCGAACAGCAGTGCCCAGGCACCCCCTGCGGCCGAGAAGAAGCGAAAAGGCAACGGAAAGCGGCGCCCGCGTTTTGGCCAGGGAAATGGGCCTGGACCCAAAGCGGGCGGACCCCCGGAACGGATGCGGGTTCCCGAACCTGCGCGTCCGGTACCCGGCGAAGGGCCTCCCCGTGTTTCGGGGGCGGAGTCTTCCCGCTCCGCCTTTTTCCCCTTCGTCCGCCGGGAAAAATCTTGATTGCCAAAACTACGCAGGTTCAAACCTGCGGTGCGGCTGGAATAACGCTTGATCGGCGCCGCCACGCGAACTATCTTCGCAAATCGCATGCCCCGTTCGTCTAGCGGTCAGGACGCGGCCCTCTCACGGCTGAAACAGGAGTTCGATTCTCCTACGGGGCGCCAGTTCAATAATATATATCTTGTAATAACAAGAGGTTAGTCGATAAATGTGAGTCCGTTCTGGAGCTAAACCACGGTCTTTGCCCAATTTCGCACATCATCTCACGACACGCCACAACTCCTATAAACCCGTGAATAGCAATGCGTTAGTTCTGTTTCGCAGATGAACACTTATCGAGTTTGACGCGTACTTTTCCCATGATAGCGCTTACCGTTTGACGGTATTTGCGACGGTATTTTCGCGGCTGACGGTATCGAGGATACGGAACGCTTTCCCGCAAGGCGTCAGCGGCCGCAACCTTAAGCCGAACTTCCGAGGCAGTGAATGCGTAAGCCATTGATCCATCGGGAGAAGATGGATGAATGGCTTATCGGGTCTGCCTACAATGTGAGCGGAACCTCCAGTTTGTCGAAGACCGCCTGCTGCAGCGGGGTAGGCTTGGCGAGCATGATGGCCTGCGGGGCATCCCCCATGCGGACCGTGTTGCGGGTGAGGGTGCCAAGGTCCTGCAGCAGGGTGCGGAAGCTGTGCGCGGGGAGGCCATCGCCGGTTCTGCGCGAGGCGGCCTTGGCTTTGGCCGCGGCGGAGACCTTGGCGGGCGCCACGGGGGATGGCCGTCCCTTGCCGGCATTTTCCTTATCGTGATCGTCGAACAGCAGCGGCGCCAAGGCCTGGCGCATGTGCCAGGCGACATAATAGGCGAGCATGCACAGGAACACATGGGCGCGCACGCGCCCGGCCAGGCGGTGGTGGATGGGGCGGACCTCAAGGTCCACGGTCTTGATGGAGCGGAAGGCGCGCTCGACTTGGGCGAGGCTTTTATAGGCGGAGACGGCGGCGGCGGTATCGAGCGTTTCAGCCGGGACGCTGGTCCTCAGCACATAAAAGCCGTCGAGGGCCGCCTCCTTTTGGATCGAGGCCTCGTTTCTCGCGAAGGAGAAGGACGTATCGGCAATGGCCAGCTCGAAGTGCTTGGCCATCTTGCGCTTGCCAAGTACGGCGCCAGCCTTCAGGCCGATCTTGTCCGCGCCCTGCAACGGCGCGCGCTGGCGCTTTAGGCTGGCCTCGATGCGGGCCAGCTCCGCCTCCGTGGCGGCAAGCAGCTCTTCGCGCTTGCGGGCGCGTTCGGCGGCCAGGGCCTTGTTGCGGCAGACGATCAGCCGCTCGCCGGGATAGTCCGGCGAGGCGATTTCCGCCATGTCCCGCTCGTCGAAGAGCGAGAGCTGCAAGGGGCCATCGTCCGCTGCCAGAGCCTGGATGGCAGGTGCACGCAGCGCCGTCAGCCAGTCGAGGCCGGCAGGGGCTAGGTCTTTCTCGATCCTGGCCTCGGTGACCATGCCCCGATCGCCCACCAGCACCACGCGGGACAGGCCGAAGCGCTCCTTCAGTTTGGTGACCTGCACCGCCAAGGTGGATGGATCGCCCGTGTTGCCTTCGAACACCTCCACCGCGACCGGACAGCCATCGGCGGCGCACAGCAAACCGAAGACGATCTGCAGCTTGTCCCGCTGGCCGTCGCGGCTATAACCGAACCGGCCCAGCTCGCAGTGGCGGCCTTCGAGATAGCTCGAGGTTAGATCGTAAAGAACCAGGCAGCCATCGCGCAAATGACGCTTGGCCAAAGCCTGTTCAATCTTGGGCTGCGCCTCGCCAAGCAGATCGAGTGCGGCGTAAAGCTCGTCCTCATCCACAGCGCCCAGCTCCAGCACCGTCCCCAGCGAATGAGCAGCGGTTGCCTCGCTGAGCTGGCGCGCCGTCGCGAGCTTGGCCGCAGGCTCGATCACCCGGGCCACGATCATAGCCAGTGCAAGCTTCGCGAGCCGGGGCGGCGAGGGAGGCAACAGCTTGTGCAGGCCGAGCTTCCTCGCCAATCCGAGCACGGCGGCCACGTGGCCGTGCGGCAGCGAGCGCTCGATCCGAAGCTCATCCCTGAATACAATGGCCGTCTCGCCCTTCAGCACCCGCCGGAGCGCCTCCACCTTGGCGTCCGGCCAGTCCGTAAGGTTGGCGAGCGTACGCGTCTTCACCTTGCCGCCGTCGCGATAGCTCTCGCGCAGCAAAACGGCAGGCGGGGAGGAGCGGTTGGGCACCCGGGTCACGTACATGAGATACGCATGTCACGATTTGCGCCGGTTCGCAAGTACAAATACACAGTTTACATGCCTACAAAAATCAGGCAAAATCGCCGCTCCTGACGCAAAATCAAATGCTTGCCCAAAAATCGTGCCGGAAGTTCGGCTTAAGAAAGCTTCATGCTTTGAGGTTGGATGAGTTTTCCAAGACCTGCCTTGCTGGCCAAGGCAACGCCTCCTACAGGGTCGCCAGATTTTGGCATGGGGCAGGCCCCCGGACGAGCTCAACCGGCGCAGTACGCCGGCACAACAAGCTTCGTTTCTGGCCGATGAAAGCCGATGAAGCGCAGGAAGGCGAGTTGCTCGAATGGTTACCCGTCGCTCGGAGCCGCGTCGAACGCCATCCCGCTGCAGACGTTCCAACTCATTACGGCGCCAGTCGTTGGGATTGCGCGCTCGGGCTAAACACCTCACCGAAGCGAGCAACTCGCAGATCCCGGCCGCCGACTTGGCAATCTCGTATGCTCGCGGGGCAGGGGCCAAGGACGGCGGATTCGTTAATGATCCATCAGGCCCTCTCAATCTCTCGAGGCCGAAGGAAATGTTGCAACAGCGAAAAATAGAAGTTTGGCCATTGAGAGACATCGAACCTCCGTCGGGCAAAATGTGTGACCGCGCGGCAGTCCACTGAAAACTGTCGGTCTGAAGGGAGGGTCAACCCGTGGAAAGAGTCCAGGGTTAACCGCGGAGCGAGCAAATGATTGCCCCGTGAACGTTAGGGTGCGAAGAGTCAAAACGTGACCTCAAATGCGCACAACAGAGGACATTTAAATGTCATCGCAGAACGGCAACGGCGGCCAGCGCGGCCCTTGGGGTAGCGGGGTCAAACCTGGTCCCGATATTGGAGATCTGGTGCGGCAGGGGCAGGATCGGCTCACGCAGTCCATGCCGGGTGGTGGCCCTCGTCTCGTAGTTCTCCTCGCCGGCCTCGCGCTGCTCGGCATAGTCGCATGGACCACCTATTACACTGTGCCGAGCGACTCTGTCGCTGTCGTGCAACGTTTCGGTAAGTATCTCAAGGACGTTCCGCCGGGACTGCATTTCAAGCTGCCGCTCGGCATCGATGCCGCGACAATCGTTCCCGTCAAACGGCAGTTGAAGCAGGAATTTGGGTTCGGGACCCCAGGCGCCACAGATCCCTATCAGATTTCTCGCGACGCAAAGCGGGAAACGGAGATGGTGACGGGTGACCTCAATGCTGCGTTGGTGGAATGGGTGGTTCAATACCGGATCTCGGATCCCGTGAAGTTTCTTTTCGACGCTCGTGAACCGAGGAGGACCCTCCGCGATGTAGCGGAATCCGTCATGCGGGAGGTCGTCGGCGATCGCACCGTGGACGAGGTGATTACCATCGGCCGGCAGGAGATCGAAGCGGAAGCGCTGTCCAAAATGCAGGCGCTCTCGACCAAATACGCAATGGGCATTAGCATCGATCAAGTGCAATTGAAGAACATCAATCCGCCCGAGCCGGTGCAGGCGTCGTTCAACGAGGTCAACCAGGCCCAACAGGAGAAGGAGAAGCTGATCAACGAAGCGAGGCGCGATTACAACAAAGTAATCCCGTTGGCTGAGGGCGAGAAGGATCAGCAAATCCGTGAAGCCGACGGCTACCGGCTCAAAAGGGTCAATGAAGCGGAAGGCGATGTGGCCCGGTTCAGCGCCTTGTTGGCGGAATACAGCAAGGCCCCAGAGGTTACCCGCCGCCGGATCTATATCGAGACGCTGCAGGAGGTCCTGCCGGGCATACACTCCAAAATTATTATTGACGAGCGGACACGCAGCATTCTGCCGTTGCTAAATCTCGACTCCCAGAAGGGAGACCGGCCATGAGGACCATGAGGCTAGTCGCGATCTTGGCTGTTTTTGGCATCGGAACGTTCGTTTTGATGAGTGCGGTTTATACGGTGAGCGAAGTCGAGCAAGCCATCATCACCCAGTTCGGGGAGCCCGTTGGCGCTCCCGTGACCACCGCCGGCCTGAAGCTCAAGGTCCCCTTCATCCAGGACGTCAACGTGATCGACAAGCGGGTTCTCGAGTGGGACGGAAGTCCCACCGACATGCCAACCAAGGACAAGCTTTATATCTCGGTCGACCTCTTCGCGCGCTGGCGGATTATAGACCCTTTGCAATACTTTCTGAGGTTGCACGATGAGCGGAGCGCTCAGTCGCGCCTCGACGATGTTCTAGGCAGCGAAACCCGTAACGCGGTCGCCAAGCATGAGCTGATCGAGATCATCCGCACCACCAAGGATCGTGTGCCGCTGCGCGACACCCTCGTGGTCGGCGCGGAGGGGGAGCAGCATGTCGGGTCGCTCGTGCCTATCCAGAAGGGACGCAATCAAGTCGAACAAGAGATCCTTTCAGAGGCTGCCGAAAAGGTTCGAGTGTTTGGTATCGAATTGCTCGATATCCGGTTCAAGCGGATCAACTACAATCAGAGCGTACGCCCCAAGATCTACGATCGAATGATTAGCGAACGGCGGCAGATCGCGGAGCGCTTCCTGTCGGAAGGCAACGGCGAGGCCGCCAGAATTCGCGGCAATCGCGTGCGTGACCTCAATAAGATTCAGTCTGAAGCCTACCGTCAGGTCGAGGAGATCCGCGGCGCGGCGGACGCGAAAGCCACCGAGATTTATGCGAAGGCTTACAACCAAAGCCCTGACTCAGTGGCGTTCTATGAATTCACACGCACCATGCAGGCCTACAAGTCCATCATCGCCGAAAACACGACGCTTGTCCTCTCCACAGACAGTGACCTCTTCAAGTTTCTGAAGGGCATCGCTCCGAATGTCGACGCCGTTCCAGCCCCACGTTCCGGCAACAACCGATGAGAATGCGTTCTACGGCACCGCCATTGGTGTTCGCGAGCTGATGTTCCGCACCTCGGCACTCTCCTGGGGCGTCGAGGTCCACTCAAATTCGACGCGATCCGGCGATTGCAACGAGGCCTGCGATCGCCAGGATCGCTCCGCGCCAAATCCACGGCGATTGATGGATCATGAAGCTGGAAGCAGGATAGGGGAAATAGCCGCTCCCCTGTCCAATCCAAACCAAGCCGAGCAAAACTGAGAGAAATCCGGCCGCAAGTAATGAGATTCTCAGGATACCCATAGTGTTCCCTTCCGTTTGGACAGACGATCACTCTACAGAACTGCATGGCGCAGGGTGCGCAAATTTTTTCGAAGAGCGTGAGGTCTCCGTAGGGTCACGACCCGTCCTCGGTCGCTCTAACTGCTTGTTCTGCCATAGAGATCTGAAGCGGACTACTTTCGCTCAAATTGAGCCTTACCGTTCATGAGCCTAAACGGAACTCACCGGCATGTCGCGCCGTCAACAACGGGTTTTTTGGTAATATGCCGTTGCCGGTGGCGAACTACTTTATAGAGCACGTCTAACGCACCTCCGCGATTGAACGACGCAAGGCAAGCGGTGCTCCAGCACCATATCGGATTACGTAGATGGTGTAACGGGCCGCGTCCAAGGCCATAGGCATCTTGGCGGTCATCCCTCAGACTGATGGTGTGAAGCGGAGTCTGCGCTGGCAGCTCCAAGCATAGCGAGGGATGACCATGGAGTATTATGCAGGGATTGACGTGTCTTTGGAAGCGTCGAGCGTGTGCGTTGTGGATGGAGCCGGCAAGATCGTGAAGGAGGCGAAGGTTTTGAGCGAGCCGGCGGATTTAATCGCCTGGTTCAAGGCATTGCCCTTTGCGCTCGCGCGGATCGGGCTTGAGGCGGGGCCCTTGTCGCAATGGCTTTATGCCGGGCTGAAGAAAGCAGGCTTGGCAGTGGAGCTTTTGGAGACCCGGCATGTGTGCGCGGCCCTCAAGACGATGCCGGCGAAGACGGACCGGAACGATGCCCATCGCCTGGCGCTCGCGCCGAGGCGCAGCTTATGCATCGCACAGCTCATGCGGCTCGGCTGGTTCCGGCCGGTGCATTGCAAAACGGTGGCGTCGCAGGAGACGCGGGCGCTTTTGACCGCGCGCAAGCTTGTGCAGGGCAAGCTCTACGATATCGAGATGAGCTTGCGCGGCATCTTGCGAGGCTTCGGGCTCAAGGTAGGGTGGACCACGAAGACGGGCTTTGCTAGCCGGATCGGAGAGCTTGTGGAGCATCATCCGGTCTTGGAGGCAATCGCCAAGGCGCTTTTGGCCGTGCATGCGGTGCTGCTGAGGGAACTGAACGGCTTTGAGAGGCAGGTACGCAAGCAGGCAAAGAGTGACAGCCGGGTCAGGCTTTTGATGACGGCGCCGGGCGTGGGGCCCATTGTGGGGCTAAGCTATGTTTCGGCGATCGACGATCCGGGGCGGTTTACCTCATCGAAAACGGCTGGCGCCCATTTCGGACTGACGCCAAAGCGGTATCAATCTGGGCAAACGGACTTTACGGGCCGGATCTCGAAGATGGGAGACAAAAGCGTGCGCACGGCGCTTTTCGAGGCCGCGCATGTCATTTTGACCCGAGTGGTGCGGGGCGGGGTGCTGAAGGCCTGGGCGGCAAGGCTCGCCAAGCGGGCCGGGATGCAAAAAGCAAAGGTCGCGCTGGCCAGGAAGCTTGCGGTGATCCTGCATCGCATGCTGGCGGACGGAATGCCCTTCGATGCGGCGAGGGCGGCGGCATGAGGGAAGAGGCAAGAAAGGGTTTCCGGGTGGGATAAACACCCCTTCCCGGGAGCGGCGTCCCTGCCGGGACGATGGATTGGGTCAGGCCGTGTAACGGCGCATGAGGTGCTTGGAAACAAACCAAGCAACCCGCTTCGTAGATTGGGCCGGCCCTTTCCTCTTCAAACACCATCAGGCGGCAGCCCTGCGCTGACCCCCGACAGAAGCATGACCCCGGCAGTGGATAGGCGCAAAAAAGGGATTGACTGCAAGGGGCCCGTTACAGAAGCTTGGTGAACGCGGATTGGTTTACCTCGGTCCTATGCAACGGACAGTACACCTTTCTGACGTCAGATCTGACGACCCAAAGCCGGTCGCGCCAAGGCGGTTGGAGGTCTACACGGGCGTTCCGGGCCAGCGGCGCTGGCCGGACGAGACGAAGGCACGCATTGTGCTGGAGAGCCTTGTTCCGGGCACGGTGGTCACGCAGCTTGCGCAGCGGCATGGTTGCCGTCCGCAGCAAATTCACGACTGGCGGCGGCTGGCACGGACCGGCAAGTTAGCGCTGCCTGCTTCTGCCGCCGGCGAAGCCATCCCCGCGTTTGTGCCGTTGCTGCCAGAGACAGCCTCGCCGGTGCCCGCTGGGGTGGTTGCTCAGGAGTTCTGCCTTGATATCGAGATCGCGGGCGCAACGGTGCATGTTCGCGGCCGCCCAGGTGCCGAGGCGCTTCTTGACGTTTTTTCCGCCCTGCGGCGGAGCCGCTGATGCTGACGCCGCCGGCGGGCCTGAGGGTGCTAGTCGCGACTAAGCCCGTGGATTTCCGCAAAGGGGCGGATGGATTGGCTGCGCTCGCCCAGGAAGTGCTGGGGCAGGATCCACTTTCGGGGGTCGCACTGGTTTTCCGGGCCAAGTGTGCGGACCGCGTAAAAATCCTGGTCTGGGACGGCAGCGGCGTCGTGCTGTATTGGAAGCGGCTCGAGAACGGCGCGTTCAAATGGCCGCCGGTGACCGGCGGGGTCATGCGTATGAACGCCGCCTAATCCCAGAAAGCGGCTGCACCCAGCGACTTTGAGGCACGCGCTGTGCTCCTACCGCCCTCAAGCTAGGCGCAAAGCCGCGGATATTTGAAAAACGGCAGTCCTGCTTATTCATTATCGGCCGTATCGAGCCCCATGTCGAATTTCGCTTCAGCGAAATTTCTAAGGGCTTGCCAATTGCGGTCTTTGTCAAAGTTCTCGCAATATTGCTCAAATTTATTGGGTTGAACGCTCACCATCACGATGGTTTTGTTAAGCCTCGTGCCGCTTTGAATGCGTATGTATTCGCGGCTGGAAAACGTGGCAAAGTCAATATAAACCCCGGTGGGAGCGTCCTTAAATGCCGGCTCCATCGGCATCATCGTTTGAAAGGCTCGGTAATCTTCCGCATTAATCCGGGGTTCGATTGTGATCATGCCATCCTCCAATATTCAAACGCCATGACTACAGTGAATCCAATCATCGCATGAAAAGCCGTTCCTGGGGGATTTTTTTGGCTCCGTTGAGGCCTTATCGGGAATGATCAATCCAAACCGCTGCCGCGTGCGCTAATCAATCCAAGCTAACCTCGCTATTGCCGCACCGCATACCCATATCCCATTGGTGACAAGTTCAAATGAAATTCAGATCGAGTATCGGGTTGAATTTGCAGGACGCGGGGAGAATGAAGATCATTCCCAACACGCGCAAGTTTTGCACGCACATACTACCGAGCCGGCAAACGAAATCTACCTGCACTCGATCGGATCGTTGTGGGACAAAATTTGCGCGGTCCAGCCTTCAACCACCAGCTGTATTGGAGCTGAAAATGGCGCTTAGTTTTCCAAATCGCAGCCGTAGTTACGATGCAACTCGCAGCGCAGTCCGATTTTGGGGCCATGATAGCGTAATGGAGTACGCATTTCTTATAACGGAAGAGGCACTTAAGCGGGTCCGGCCAGCGGCGCGTCTTGATGAATCTGGTTTACTCAGTGTATTCGATGCAAATCGAGAGCTCATCTATGCCGCTGCAGCCAAAGTTTACGCAAAAGGACGAAAAGGGTCGTACGCTTTGGATGCTGCAGATTTCTGATTATCAACTGAAAGATTTTTAGAGCGAAATTCGAAACAATCTCACCAATAAGGGAAACACCATGTCAAAAGGTCAAAAGCGAAGTAACCGCGAAGCAAAAAAGCCTAAAGCTGTGAAACCGAAAGAACCAGTAGTTGCGTCATTTTCAGCCAATCAGGCTAAGACAAAGTTTGCCCCGAACACGGGTGGCAGGAAATAGTTATTCTAGTACTCTCCTAATTGTAGAAAACTGCGCGGCATCTAGCAGCTCCGCAGGCCGTTGAAGAGCGCGTGCGGGCACTGGTGTGGGTGCTGCGGCGTGCGTTGAGAGTTTATTTCTTAAACACTGAGGTAAAGGCCATGAAATTTCGCCCTCTGCACGACCGGGTCGTCGTGCGCCGCCTTGAGGAGGACACAAAGACCGCTGGCGGGATTATCATCCCCGACACGGCCAAAGAGAAGCCGATGCAGGGTGAAGTCATCGCTGCGGGCCCAGGGCTGCGCGGCGAGAACGGCAAGCTCGTGGCGCTAGACGTCAAGAAAGGCGACCGCGTTTTGTTCGGCAAATGGGCGGGCTCCGAGGTCAAGATCGATGGCGAAGAGCTCGCCATCATGAAAGAGAGCGATATCTTCGGGGTGATCGAGGGAAAATAACCCGTCCGGCGGCCGCCGGATCGCCAAGCTCCCCAAACGGGCAACGTCCGCCGGCAAGTCAGCCTGACTAAGGAAAAGCCCCTTTAGACACTTCTCTTAAATCCACCGCGTGCTGAAGCCGCGTTACCAACAATTAAAGGCCCTCAAATTCTGGAGTAACGATCCATGGCAGCCAAAGATGTAAAATTTTCTCAAGACGCCCGCGACCGCATGATGCGCGGCGTCGACGTCCTCGCCAACGCTGTCAAGGTAAGCCTCGGCCCAAAGGGCCGGAATGTCGTCCTGGACAAGAACTACGGCGCCCCCCGCATCACGAAGGACGGCGTGACGGTTGCCAAAGAGGTCGAGCTTGAGGACAAGTTCGAGAACATGGGCGCGCAAATGCGGCCGGCGCGAACCCGATGGACTTGAAGCGCGGGATAGACCTCGCCGTGCAGACGGTTATTGCCGAGCTCAAATCGAAATCGAAAAAGGTGACCAACAACGACGAAATTGCCCAGGTCGGCACTGTCTCGGCCAATGGCGATGCCGAGATCGGCAAGATGATCGCCGAAGCTATGCAGAAGGTTGGCAAGGAAGGCGTGATCACGGTCGAGGAAGCCAAGTCCATAACAATCGAGCTCGACGTGGTCGAAGGCATGCAGTTCGACCGCGGGACTTCTGGTTACGACCGAGGCGATGGCCGCCGAGCTGCCGAGGAAAGAGGCAGCTCAGGGGGCCATGCCAGGCGGTATGGGCGGGATGGACTACTAACTGCCGCTCACGCACCACATCCTTCCGATATGGGCATGCCGTCCGGCAAGCGGCATGTCCGTTCGCGGCCAAGACTTCGAGTTCACCTCGTTTCCGGGTTCGGTCCGCAATAGGGTTTTCAGCTGCCGTAATTTCTTGACGGTCCACACTCCCGAGGTTGACCCGCTGCAGCCCAAGTTCCTCTTTCGCCGTGTCCCCGCATGACCGCACGCATTGGATGAAAGCTACACGTGCACTTTGTTGCCCATCCTGCTGCGGAAAGAACACGCTCGAAGCGCTTTGGATCGTACTTCCAAGAAACGTCGGTGCGGATGCTGTCACCGGAGGCGACTGTCATCTCCTTGCCGCCTATTCTGATTGCTGCCGGCTTCAGCGCCACGAGATGTGCCTCTAGGCGCGCCGGCAATCACGGGAACTCAAAGGGCGAACGTTTCGGCCGAAGTGCGAGTTCCCGAGCGCAGTTTCAATCGCATGGCATGGAGCCGTATTTGGGCTATGCAAGCCGTTCCAACGCAGTTGCTCCAACTCAGCTTATATTCAGATTCGTCTTCATTGCCGCGCCGACGTTGGGACTAGCCGAAGATTCGATCGTAATTGATTCCTGACCTGGAACCCAGCGACATTCACGGCGTTGCGCGTGCTCATGCATGCACCGCTGTAAAAAAGCTTGCGTGACGGTCAGCCCGTAATAGGCCGCCTCATTGTCTTGTAGAGGTGTCGCGACTTCCGAAAGCGGAGCCCTTGCGCAACGGTAACATGAAGTCCCTACGCTTTTATCATGGCTCGATGCGAAGCTTCCCTTTCCGGTCCGCCAGGGTTTTGGCAAGGAGTCGCGCGCAGGCGTGGATTGCATCGAGATGCGGCGTCGGCGTTTCCGTCAGCCGGGCGAACTCGATCACAGAACCCGTCAGCGCTTCAAGCTCAAGCGGACGCCCCGCCTCCACGTCCTGCAGCATTGAAGTTTTATGCGCGCCAACAGCCTCCGCCCCCGCAATCCGCTTTTCGATGCTGATGCGGCTTCTAGCCCCAAGCTTTTCTGCTACGGTTTGCACCTCCGTCATGACGGCGGAAGCGAGCGCCCGCGTCTCCGGAAACTGGCAAATGTCAGCAAGCGTGGCGTGGGTCAGCGCGCTGATAGGATTGAACGTGGCGTTTCCCCAAAGCTTGAGCCATATCTCGGCGCGAATATCGGTGCTGATGGGAGCCTTGAAGCCAGCTTTGTTGAGCGCTTCAGATAGCCGTTGGATGCGTTCGGACTTCGATCCATCCGGTTCGCCTAGTGTGAAGCGGTTCCCCTCCACGACTTTCACGACGCCGGGCGCGATCAGCTCTGAAGCGGGGTAGACCACAGTGCCGATGACCCTATCGGCACCGATATTTGCGGCTATCTGTCCGTCCGGGTCGGCAGAAAGTACCGGGCGGCCGTTGAATGGACCTTCAAGCTTGTGGAAATACCACCAGGGCAACCCGTTCTGCAGGGTGACGACTGCGGTGCGGTCATGGAAGAGGCGCGGCAGCTCCTTCGCAATTGCCGTGACTTGGTGAGCTTTGAGCGCGAGAAGAACGAAATCGTGCGGCTCCGCTTCTCCGATCGCTGCCGCGGCGCAGGCGGCGTTGCGCTCGGTTCCGTCCTCTTCGATCAGCGTGAATCCGTTCTTCCGGATTGCGTCCAAGTTAGCGCCGCGGGCGATGAACGTGACCTTCTCTCCGGCCAGCGCCAAGCGTGCTCCAAGAAATCCGCCAATCGCTCCTGCGCCGGCAATCGCGAAAGTCATTTTCTGCTCCTTAAGTCTATTTGCATCCTTGCCGGAAACAAAAAATCATTAACGCAAGCGTTGAGCTAGGAAGTCAAGAAAACAGCGGGGACCGGCCGTGGACAGCATAGTGCATGTGAACCGCGCGACCGCTGGACAACGATCCCGCTGGTTTCAGCTTGTCATCGGCATCGTCTGCATGGCGATGATCGCTAATTTGCAATACGGCTGGACGCTTTTTGTCAATCCGATTGCCGCCAAGTATCATTTCGACAAGAAAGCACTGCAATTCGCTTTCACGCTCTTTGTGATCTTTGAAACTTGGCTCGTCCCCTTCAAGGGATACGCCGTCGATAAGTTTGGGCCGCGCTTTCTCATTGGGATAGGCGGCGTGCTTGTGGGCGCATCCTGGGTGATGAATTCTTATGCCACAAGCTTGGAGCAATTTTACCTTGCCGCAGTCATCGGCGGAATTGGGGCGGCCGCAGTCTACGGAACCTGCGTAGGCAACGCTTTGAAATGGTTCCCCGACATGCGCGGCTTCGCGGCCGGCCTAACCGCTATGGGATTCGGCGTAGGCTCGGCCCTAAGCATCACTCCCATCTATAATATGATCCAGTCCCCGGCTTACGGCTATGAAGCCGCTTTTCTCTATTTCGGCATCGGGCAAGGCGCGATCGTCTTCTTCCTCGGCTGGCTCTTTCGCAGTCCCGATCCTTCGGTCATCGCGGCCGAATATCCCGCCGAGCCGGAGTCGGCGCGCCCGCAACTCGGCCCTGGCGATGTGGTCACGGCGCCTGTGTTCTGGATCATGTATCTCATGTTCGTCATGATGGCTGCGGGCGGCCTTATGGCTATTGCGCAGCTTGGGCCAATCGCGGCCGATTTCAAAATCGCCGGCACGCCGGTTACGATTGCCGGTGTGACACTTGCGGCCTAGCCGTTTGCGCTCACTCTCGACCGCGTATTCAACGGCTTCTCGCGCCCGTTCTTCGGCTGGATGTCGGATCGCATCGGCCGGGAGAACACAATGTTCATTGCCTTTGCCATCGAGGGCGCAGGGATTATTTGTCTCGGCGAATATGGACGCGATCCCGTGCTTTTCGTTATTCTGAGCGGGCTCGTCTTCTTTGCTTGGGGCGAGATTTACAGCCTATTTCCCGCTTTGTGCGGTGACATCTTCGGTTCCCGGTATGTCAGCACCAACGCCGGTATTTTATACACCGCGAAAGGGACTGCCGCTTTGCTTGTCCCTTACACCAGCGCCTTGGCGGCGGCGTACGGATGGGCAGGCGTATTCTACGCAGCCGCGAGCCTCAATATAGCGACGGCATTTCTGGCAATTGCCGTACTGAAGCCGCTGCGCAAGCGATACGTGACGCGGAACAGATAGCCCTGACTTGACAGGAGCGCCAACACGGGTGTGAGCTAATTGCGGCGGCACCGGAGGAAACTGAGGACCGGCGATGCAGAGACACACGACCTTGCACGATGTTTTGGCCTTCGGCTCCGATGATGCGATCGCACTGGCTGCGCCTTCCGCGAAGCCAGCCACCTTCAAAAGGCTTCGCGACCAGATCGCGGACACAGCGGTTGCGCTTTCGCGTTTCGGCGCCGGCAAAAAGGACCGCGTTGCCATTGTGCTTCCGAACGGGCCGGAGATGGCAGCAGCTTTCCTGAGCGTGGCAAGCCATGCCGCTTCCGCTCCGCTAAACCCGTCCTACAAAGCCGAAGAATTTGAGTTCTACCTATCGGACCTGGGCGCGAAGCTTTTGATCGTGGGCAGGGACAGCACTTCGCCTTCCATAGAGGCTGCTCAGAAGCTCGGGATCAAGATCGTGACCTTGACGCCCGAACCGGATCGGGGCGCGGGCAGCTTTACCCTGAACGGTGAAGTAAATGGTCAACCTGCTGCCGAGGACCGGGCAAGCGCGGACGACGTAGCACTTGTGCTGCACACCTCCGGAACCACCGCGCGGCCCAAGATCGTCCCCCTTAGCCAGAGGAACTTGTCCGCGTCGGCCTCGAACATCGCGCAAACATTGAGCCTCACGCCGGTTGACCGCTGCTTAGCCATCATGCCGCTGTTTCATATTCATGGTCTCATCGCGACCGTGCTCGCCTCTGTGGCGGCGGGCGGCAGCGTTTTCTGCACGCCGGGTTTCAACGTTTTTCATTTCTTCACGTGGCTGGGCGAAGCGAAGACCACCTGGTACAGCGCGGTGCCGACCATGCACCAAGCTATCCTCTCGCGCGCCGCTCACAACGAGGCGGCGATTCGCGGTAATCCCTTGCGCTTTATCCGTTCGTCGTCGGCGTCGCTGCCACGGCAGGTTCTGAGTGAATTGGAAGCTGTGTTCAATGCGCCCGTCATCGAGTCCTACGGGATGACGGAGGCTTGCCATCAAATGACGAGCAATCTCCTGCCGCCAGGCATGCGTAAACCCGGAAAAGTGGGTGTCGCGGCTGGTCCCGAGGTTGGGATTATGGACGGGGCTGGGGGTCTACTGCCCCCGAATGCGGCTGGAGAAGTTGTAATTCGCGGCGATAACGTTACAGCCGGTTACGAGAACAATCCAAAAGCGAACGCGGAAGCGTTCGCCCATGGCTGGTTCCACACCGGAGACCAGGGCATGCTCGATGACGACGGCTACCTCATCATCACCGGACGTCTCAAGGAGATCATCAACCGGGGCGGCGAGAAGATCTCACCGGCCGAGGTCGACGATGTCTTGATGGATCACCCCGCCGTGCGGCAAGCACTCACCTTCGCTATGCCGCATGACAAGCTTGGCGAAGAGGTGGCCGCGGCCGTTGTTCTGCGCGAAGGCTTCTCCGCCACCGAGCGGGAAATCCGGGATTTTGCCGCTTCCCGCCTAGCCGGTTTCAAAGTGCCGCGTAAGGTTGTTTTCCTCACCGAGATCCCGAAAGGGGCGACCGGAAAATTGCGGCGGATCGGCCTCGCTCAGAGGCTTGGATTGACCGGAGAGAGTGTTTAACCGACGCATCGGCTCTATTGTTGCTGGATGCAGCTTGGATAAGGCGGAGGTTCTCCAGCCACTCGGTTACAAATCAGGATCGGATTCAGCGTTTTCAATCGATCTTGCCACCTGGCGTCACTCAAATCGGCAGACGCTTCTGTGGCGGCGCCGCGCTCTGCCCATTGAAGAGTGTAATAGTCTTGAGCGCCTTTGATGAATATGAGGAGGGCGGCCTCGCTATGAGTATAGCCGCCATTTTGAACGGTGCCGCAACTGGCCAAAGTGGCGTACCCGTCGTGCCCGCTGATCGTCAAGGCCCCGAGGCTTTGTTCCGAAAACGTTGTTGGGCAAGCGGGTTTGAAGCCTGTTACAATCTGCTCAGCCATTTTTCGCGGATTCAGATTCGGATTGCCCGCAAGACCTTTCGCCCCAGTGACTGTGATCATTTGCGACCAATGGAAAGCGGTTTCGTTTTTTAAGACCGCCTCGCGAATGTAAAAAGCTCCCTTTACTTCTTCAGTCACAATCTTGAAATTGCCTGGCATGCGGAATGCCACAAGCTCACCAAAAATCGGGGAGACCGTTGTCAACGGTGCTCGCCCTGCCCTCAAGTCCTCCATAGTATAATATTTCTTGTTATCATCCGCGTGTGCGGGCCAGCACAAATAACACGTTACATACAGCAGAAAGAAAAGCTTTTTATGCACAGTGCACCATGGTGAAGAGAGTGAAAACCAAGGAACAAACGTAGCGCGCCAATAGCCATACCAAAGTTTAGCGGGTCTGTCGCCACTCCAGCGCCAAGCACGTTCGCTTTCTTCCGCAGAACGAGGTTGCCGCGCCAAAGCAATTCGCGGGCCTTGACCATGCGTCAAAGCTGCACAAGCGCGAGCTTGCCAGCGCTGCCAAGGAATGGCAGAACAAAATCGCGCCATTCCCCAGGAGAATAACGATGACTGGCTTTATGCTCGACATGATGGTCATGATGATGCCGTGGATGAAGCCGCTGCTTTACATTGGCCTCCTGGCGGCGGTGGGCGGCCTCGGACTTGCGGCCGCGAAGGCGGTGGTGTCGAGTGAAACCAGGCTCAAGGGCCTGTTGTGGAGCGGGCGGATTGCCGCGGGCCTGGGCTTGTTCTTCTTAGCCTGCGAAGTAATGGGCGGATTCCTCGGCGCCGCGCCCCAGTTCAACCTTGGCGATCCGAACAAGTTCGAGTTCTACATGGTGCCGTTCTGGCAAGTGGGTGCGATGCTGCTCGCTTTAGGGCTGCTCATTGGCAATATCCTGGCCCATGCACGAAACAGCGCGCTAGCTTAAACTTCGCAGTTTTTTTACCATAAAGAACGATATTGAGATGCCGCGGCTTCGTGTGTGTGCGAACGCCGCTGCTTTACATCGGGTGTTGAGCGGCCGCAAAGCCTGCGAAGCTGTCTGGTAATTGTATTGCTACGCCTCTGCTTGCGCCCTCTCTAAGTCTCCTGTAAGACCGGCTCAAGTTGCCGCACCTGATAAAAAGCTAAATTAACTCCTTGACATCAATCTGTTAATCATATTCGAATATGAGCATAGCTCGTTCTTGCCTGTCCCGCTGCTCAGGTCCAGGATCGTTTCCTGGGTAGCAGGGTGCTGCAATAAAGTTCGGGCATCGGCAGCACAAATTGCGCTTTTTTCGCGAAGAGAAGCTTCTCACGAGGCTCTTTTCGAAGGGACTACCTATGGCTCCGGTTAAGGGAGCGAATTGAGAGAACAATAAGCTGGGGACCTTGCCTGCGATAACGCAGCAGCCCCTGGGGGGGCAATGAGTTCGATGAGATCACGTGCATTGATGGCAGGGGTTTTGCTCGGGCTTACGGCTCCAGGGGCGGCGTATGCGGCCGGCTACGAAGTGGCGCCTGTTACGATTGAGCAGAGCGGCTCGACGGCGACAGTATCGGGGACGGTGGTTCCTTTTAAAGAAGTGGTGCTCTCGGCTCAAATTCCGGGCGAAATAACGTTCCTCGCAGGGCGCGAAGGCAAGTCTTTCCAACCGGGGCAGCCGCTGGTTGCAATCGACGACACTGCGATCCGGGCGAAGCGCGAAGCCGCCGTAGCGGCGGCGATGTCTGCCGAAGCGATGCTGCGTAACGCCAACGTCCAATATTCGCGGGAAATGTTCTCGCCGCAAACCGGAAAACCGACCGGAATGGCGTTGCCAGGCATGATGGACCAGTTCATGAGCCCGTTCAGCGGGCAATATGCGGGCCAAAACAATCCCTGGATCGATCGCAGCGCCAATCTTTATGCGCAAGCACGCCAGATCGACGAGGCGAGAAGCCAGCTCATGGCCGCGCGCGCGCAAATTCAAGAGATCGACACGAAGATCCGCGATGCACAGCTGACTGCGCCGTTCGATGGCGTTATTTCGCAGCGCCTTGTCGAGATCGGCACACCTGTGCAGCCCGGCCAGCCGCTGATGAAATTCTCTTATGTCGAATTCCTGCGCATCCAGTCCGAGGTGCCGGTAAGGCTCGTCTCGACGCTCTCCAAGGGCATGATCGTTCCCGCGCATATCGACGTCGGCGGAGGCGTCGACATTTCGGCGCGGGTTGCGCAAATCTTCCCGGTCGCCGACGAGCAGCGGCATACTGTCACGGTCAAGTTCGATCTCCAAAAGGGCGTTCCGGGCGGCCCTGGCATGTACGCTGAGGTACAGCTCCCCGATCCGGGCGCGCAAGCGGTAAGGCTGACCAGCGTGCCGGCCGCGGCGGTATTTCAAAAGGGCAGCTTGCCGGCGGTGATTGCAGTCAAGGATGGAAGAACTTCGCTCCGCCTTGTGCGTGTTGGCGGTCCTGTGGGCAATGGGCGGCTGGGCGTCTTGTCGGGCCTCGACGATGTCGAGCGGGTCGTCGTAGCCGATCCGAGTACATTGGCAACGATGCCGATTGGTGTCGCGTTGCCGTAGAGCTGAGCAACTGGGACGAGTACGGGATTGGGCTAAGATAAATTCTGCTTCGGAAACCGTCGGTTAACCATCCGTAGTATGAATATTGCCTTGCAGGTCCTTACTCAAAACGAACAAGCAAGGTGAGAGCGGTGTCAAATTCTGACAACACGCCAAACGGTGCGCCAGCACACGGAAGCGGAGAGAGTCTCGGCCTGGCCGGGGGGATGACAAAGGCGTTCATCCACTCACCTCTGACGCTTCTTTTCTTGATCGCTTGCCTGGTGCTCGGGGTCATCGGGTTCGTCTACACGCCCCGGCAGGAAGATCCGCAGATCGACGTGCCGATGGTCGATGTGTTCTTCCAGTTCCCGGGCGCTTCGGCCGAACAGGTGGCCTCCCTTGCCACCGATCCGCTCGAACGGATGATGAGCGAAATCCAGGGCGTCAAGCATGTCTACTCCGCTTCTCAGCGGGGGGGCGGCATGGTGACGGTGGAGTTCGACGTCGGCCAGAAGATGGAGCCTTCACTTGTCCGCCTCTACGACAAGATCAACTCCAATATGGACAAGATACCGCCGGGCGTTTCGCATCCGTTGGTGAAGCCGAAAGCCGTTGACGACGTGCCGGTGGTTGCCTTGACCCTCTGGTCGGACAGCGTCGACGACGCCGGCTTGCGTCTCGTCGCGCTTGAGGTGATGCAACACCTCAAGGAGGTGCCCGGCACGAGCCAGAGCTTCATCGTTGGCGGCCGGCAGGAACAGCTCCGCGTCGAAATATCGCCCGAGCGGTTGCGCGGTTTCGGTATCGGCCTCGATCAGCTTGCGGGCGTCATTCAAGCCGCCAACGAACGGCGCGACATCGGTAATGTCGAGACGTCCGGACGCGAGATGCAGGTTTATACGGGCAGCTTCCTGCACCATGCATCGGACGTGGAGCGGATCGTGGTTGGCGTCCGCAATGGCGCCCCGGTTTACATCCGCGATGTGGCCCGGGTGATCGAGGGGCCCGGCGAGGCCTCCAGCATTGTGCAATATTTCACTGGGCCTGCCGCCGATGAGTCCGCGCACGGTACGGTCGCCAAGGCCGAAGGCGCACCGGGCGTCACCATTGCCATCGCCAAGAAAGCCGGCACCAACGGCGTTACGGTAGCGCAGGCAATTCTCGACAAGGTCGAAAGCCTCAAAGGCCGCATTATTCCCGATAATGTGCACGTCGCCGTCACACGCAACTATGGCAAGACCGCCAACGATAAGGTCAACGAGCTATTCTTCAAGCTCACCGTGGCGACAGTGGCGGTCTCGGGGCTGATCTATCTGTTCCTTGGGCTGCGGCCGACCATCGTCGTCGCCATCATCATTCCGGTCGTTATCCTGCTGACGGTTTTCGGCGCGCTGCTTACAGGCTACACTATCGACCGCGTCAGCCTTTTCGCGCTCATCTTTTCCATCGGTATCCTGGTCGACGACGCAACCGTCGTCATCGAGAACATTTACCGGCGCTGGCTGATGCAAGGACGCATCGACACGCCCACCACCATCGACGCGGTGCGCGAGGTCGGCAACCCGACGATCCTTGCCACCTTCACCGTCATCGCCGCGCTGCTTCCGATGGGCTTCGTCTCCGGCATGATGGGACCGTATATGCGGCCCATCCCGGTGCTTGGCTCCATCGCCATGCTGCTTTCGCTGTTCGCTGCCTTCATGTTCACGCCGTGGCTCGCCATGCGCATCCGCCCGAGCATGAAGCAGCTCCACGAGATGGAAAAACGTGAGCACCGTACGGTGAATCGCCTCGACCGGTTCTACCGTGGCCTGCTTGGTCCGATGATCGACCAGCCCTGGAAGGCGAAGGCGTTTCGCTGGGGCATCTGGGCGGCGTTCCTGGCTTGCTGCGCCCTGTTCTACACGGAGAACGTGTCCGTCAAAATGCTGCCGATGGACAACAAGCCGGAGTTCAACGTCGTCGTCAACATGCCCGAGGGCACAGCGCTTCCCGAAACTGCCAATGCGATCCAGCAGTTTGTCGCCAAGATCAAGGAAATCCCTGAGGTTGCTGCGCTTCAGACCTACGCCGGAACGGCCTCGCCTTACAACTTCAATGGGTTAGTCCGCCACTATTACTTGCGCGAAAAGCCATGGCAGGGCGACATCCAGGTGCAGCTTCTCGACAAGTCCGAACGCAAGCGTTCAAGCCACCAGATCGCGAGCGCCGCACGCGCTCTTCTCACGCCTTTAGCCAAATCGCTCGGCGCACGCATCGCCGTCGTGGAAATGCCCCCTGGACCGCCTGTTCTGCAAACGGTCGTGGCAGAGGTCTATGGTCCCGACGCAATCACGCGCCGGAAGGTGGCCGCCGATCTCACCAAGATCTTCGAGAAGGCCGAGAACATCGGCGACGTCGACAATTACTTGCAGCGCCCGCACGATACGCTGGTCTTCGCCATCGATCAGATGAAGGCAGAGCACTACAATGTGACGCTGGGCGATATTTCCCGCCAGCTCGGTTTCGTCATGGGCGGCGCACGACTCGGCGATGCGAAGCTTGGCTACGAGCTCGAGCCGCGCCCAATTGTGCTGCAGGCTCCGCTCGATCTGCGCAGCAATCTAGCAAGGCTCGGCGAAGTTCCGATCAAGACCGGCACGAATAGCTTCGTACCGCTGTCGGAACTCGGCTCCTTCGTGCATCAGCCGCAAGACGAAGCCGTGTACCACAAGGACTTACGCGCCATCGAGTACGTGACGGGCGAGGCAGTGGGAAACCTTGCGGCACCGGTCTATGCCATGATCGAGGTCGCGCGCCTGCTCCACGACTACAAGACGCCAGACGGAGTGACGATGACCGGCACGCTCATTGGCCCGCCGGCGGAGAGCAACAGCTCCGGGTTCGAATGGACCGGCGAGTGGACCGTTACCTACGAGACATTCCGCGACATGGGTCTCGCTTTCGCGGCCGCCATTGTGCTCATTTACATGCTGGTGGTCTTGGAGTTCGGCAACTTCCGGCTTCCCGGCATCATCATGGCGCCGATTCCGCTCACCCTGATCGGCATCATTCCCGGCCACTGGATCTCTGGGAGCCGAGTTCACTGCGACTTCCATGATCGGCTGGATCGCGCTCGCGGGCATCATCGTGCGCAACTCGATCCTGCTCGTCGACTTCTCGAAGCACGCGATCATGGCCGGCGTCCCGATCCGGGAAGCGGTGATCCAATCCTGCCGCGCAAGGACGCGACCGATCGTCATCACTTCGCTGGCCCTAATGGGCGGCTCGGCTTCAATCATCACGGATCCGATCTTCCAGGGCATGGCGATTTCGCTCCTCTTCGGTGCGGCAGTCTCGACCGCTTTGACCCTGGTCGTCATCCCACTAGCCTGCGCACGCGCACAAGGCGCCTATTCCACTGGCCATGCGGACATGGATGAGGCGATTGGGGCGGCGAGCCATGCACCCGCAGCGGGCGGATATGAGCATGAACCTCCGGTGTGCGCACCACAGGTTTCATTCAAAGAGCGTGCTGCCGCAGCGATCGGCGCCGTCCGGCTTGGGGCAAGCAAACCGCTTTCCTGGGCCGGGGAATTGGTCCGCGCCCTGTTCGGCGAAGGCGCATTGAAGCCGTTCCTGGCCGTGCAAAGCGTCTTGCTGGCAGCCTGGGCCTTCGCCGTCACAGGCTGGTGCACGCTTTTCTCGGCTCGGCCGGTACGGCTGCCGGCCGTGTTTATGCCCTCGCCGCTGCCAGTGGTTAGGGGCTCAGCCAGCGGGGCCGCGCCATCAAATACCGCATCGCCACAACCGGCGGCCGCACCGGAGGCCGCGAAACCGGAAGCCGCGCCTCCTGCTCCCGCAGAACACATGGCGGCGAGCCCACCTGTCCGTGCCGAAGCCGCAGCTTCCGCACCGGTTCAGACGGCCGAGGTTCAGCGGGCCGATGCGGCCCAAGCCACGGCGCTAGCTTCCACCACGCCAGTCACGCATGCCACTCCTGCTGACACCGGGGCAAGCACGCAGGGCAATACCACAGCGCTGGAAGCGACCTGCGAGACCCCTGTCAATGCATTGCCGCCTCCTCAACCGCAGGCAACGCTGGCCGCCCTTGAACTAAGCAGAGCGGGAAAGAGCCGCCACGAAATCGAGGCTCTTGCCCGGCGGCGCAGGAGAATCGCAGCCGCAAGAAAATCGCTCAGCCTGGCTCAGCCGGGACGGGACCAGATCACCATTGATTCAAAGGGAGACAATTGATGTCTATGCGTCGTTTGCATTTCGCGCTGCTAGCCGCCGCGGCCGGCACCATCATCGGGGCGGCTGCGGCGCGCGCGGCCGGCGAGGCGCCTGGTGCTTACAACGGCGCGCAATCGCCGGAGTTAGCCTGGCGTTCAGACCGGGGACTTCAGTTTGCGCAAGCAACGCCGCCATGGAGCGGCGGGCCAGCCAATATGTTTCCGCCGATGGGTTACGATCCGTCGGCGCCGGGTCAGCCTCCGCACGCACAAGCCCCTGAGAATACGCCAGCCGCAAACCCTGGCAGCAATAGCGCATGGGCGCCACCGCCTCCCGGACCTTTCGGTGGCTTTCCCGGCGGTCCTCAGCCCGCACCGGCAGAAGCGCAAGCCCACCCGCAGCCGCAAGCCCCAGCCCCGTTTCCGGTCATGACGCCGCCGGCGCTACAGGGCCAATCCCAGGCATTTCCGGGCCAAGCGCCGGCTCCCGAGCATATGGCAGGAACAGCGCCTGTTCCTCAAGAGACCGGGCAAATGCCGGCCGCTCCTTCGAATTACCCGCCTTACGGCTTCCAGGCGCAATGGGGACAGCAAGGGAACGCAGGGCAGCAGCAGCCCCAATATCAGCCCCCGCGGGCTCCCATGAACGCGCCGCAGCAGCCTCCCCTCGAAGCGCAAGGGCCAGCCAGCCAGATGGCGCGTCCAGCTCAAGCGGCGGCCGGCCAGGCTCCCTCCTCTCCTTCGAATTACCCCCCTTACGGCTTCCAGCCGCAATGGGGTCCCCGGCCCGGGCAGCAACCTGCAAATGCGGCCCCGCAGCAGCCGGCGTATCCGGCTCAAGGCGGTCAGATGGCTGGACCCGGTCAGCCGGCAGGCGCGCAAATGCCTGCCGCTCCCACGAACTACCCGCCATACGGTTATCAGCCGCAATGGCAGGCTCCTGGCCAGCAGCCCCCGCAACCGGCCGCTCAAGGCGGCTGGAGCCAGCCGCCAGCATGGCAGCCTCCGCAGCAGCCGGTAAACGCCGCGCCTAACCAGGCGCCGGCGTGGCCTGTTCAGCAGGCGCCCGCTGCTCAGCAGCCGTCGCAGGCGTCCGCCCAGCCAGGCCCGATGCAGCCGCCTCAGCCCTACGGACAAGCGCCTTGGCAGCCCGCTGGGAATGCGCCCGCCTGGATGCCTCGAAGCATGCCGCAGGCTGCGCCGCAACCCGCGCCTCAGCCAAGCGCTTCTGAACAGCCTCATCCGCGTCAGGCGCCGCAACCGGCAGCAGCCGATAAGGCTCAGCCGGCTCCGTCGACGTCAGCCCAGCCTGCTACTCCGGTTTTGCAAACCCCGCCCACGCCCGCTTATGGCCCCTATGGCGGTATGCCGCCGCGTGGCGCGCCCTGGGGCTGGTCAGGCAACCCTGGTAACCCCTATGGCCAGACCCCTCCCTGGTGGGGTGGCGTGGTGCAAGGCGGCAATCAGGGAGGCGGCGCTCCGAGGCCCTACTAGGAAACGATGGTGAAATGGCCAACCTCCCATACGCGCAGTGCGTGCTCGCGTTTTTGGTCTGCCTGGGGCCGCTGCCAGCCCTTGCGCAGGACAACCCGTGGCGCGTGCCGCAATATCAGGGCAACGGTTGGCAAAATCGCGATTATGCCCCCCAAGCCAACAGCGGAGGCTGGTCGCAGAGCCAGCCTCACAGCGATAGCTGGGCTGGCGGATACGCAGGTAACGGTTACGCGCAAAATGGATATTCAGGAAACGGGTATGCGGATAGCCAGGGAGCCGGCGGCCGCGGCTCAACGTGGCCTGCCCCGGAGTCCCAAGGGTCTCCTCAGAGATCATGGGAGCCGGAGCAGCGCCCGCAGCGGCAGGCACGCGGTTATGGCGCGCCTGCCGAAGGCTACGGGCAGAACCGCGGATACAGTGGTTACGCCCAGGATTACCCCGGGGGCGGCCGTGCCAATCAGGGGTACAACATGCCACCGGCTCAGCCTCAGGTCTATTTGTACGGACGGCAATACGGAGAATTTCCACCGCTCGAGGGCGCAGAACGCAAGCACAGCGCTGAACGTCTGCAAGTGCAGCCTGCGCCGCCTCCGCCACCGCAAGCGTACGGTTATGGCCAGGGCTACGGCGGTCCAAACTACGCCAATTCTGGCTCCGGACAGAATTATAGCGGCTCAGGATACGGCAGCCCTAACTACGGCCAGGGCTACGGTAATGGGGCTTACCCCGACCCGGCTCTCGGCGGGCCAAGCACGCTTGGCAATCCCTGGGGCGGTTACGTATCGCCCTATGGGATCGGCGCGCCCGGTCCTTACGGGTGGTAGCGGGGGAAAAAGGGATGGAGCATCGCGGCGTTGCCTTCCGCCGCAATGCCTCCTGGAACTGGGTGCGAGGGCAAAAATGAAGTCGAACGGCCTCCAAGCGAGGCCATAAGGGAGCCTAAAAAATGCGTAAGCTTATCAAAGGTGCAGCAGTTGCATGCCTTCTCGGCATCAGCGCTGTTGCGCTCACCTCCGGCACCGCCAGCGCCTGGGGCTGGGGTCCTTGGGACAACGGCGGCTGGGGAAACAATGGCTGGGGCAACGGCAACGGCAACGGCAACGGCTGGGGCAATGGCACCGGCAGCTTCAATTTCGGCATGAGCGGCAACGGCGGTGGTAACGGCTGGGGCAACAACGGCTGGGGCAACAACGGCTGGGGCGGCCCATGGGGCGGCTATCCGAGTGGCTGGGGTGGTTATCCGGGCGGCTGGGGCGGCAATCCTGGTTGGGGCGGCTACGGTCCGGGTTACGGCTACGGCGGTCCGGCCGGCGGCTACGGCCCATACGGCGGATATCCGGGCCCATACGGCTACGCTCCTGTTGCACCAGCGGGTCCGCAGGCACCCGCTCAGGCCACGAAGTAGTGACGGGCTCTGGCGGAAGCCAGGTCCTCGCGGCCCGCGCCCATCGTTTTTGGGTCAACGCCAAACGTTGGCGCGGGAGTTTTGAACTAACCAAATCTGGCGCACGGGAGTGCGTCTCCCACTCAACGGAGTAAATAATATGAATAAGTTTATCAAAGGCGCAGCGGTCGCGTGCCTTCTCGGCATCAGCGCCGCAGCACTTACTTCCGGCAGCGCCAGCGCCTGGGGCTGGGGTCCATGGGACAACGGCGGCTGGGGTAACAATGGCTGGGGCAATGGCAACGGCACCGGCAACGGCAGTGGCAGCATGAACTTCAGCATGGGCGGCAATGGCGGCGGCTGGGGCAACAATGGCTGGAACAACGGCTGGGGCAACAACGGCTGGGGCGGTGGCCCTTGGGGCGGCGGTTATCCGGGCTATGGCAACGGCCCTGGTTTCGGCTATCCCGGCGGCAGTTACGGGCCTAGCTATCCGGCGGCGCCAACCGGTTACGGCCCCGGCTATCCGGGTGGCGGTTACGGCCCCAATTACGGCCCCAGCTATCCGGGCGCCGGTTACGGCCCAAATGGCGGATATCCGGCTGGCCCATACGCCTACGCTCCTCCGGCGCCGATGGCACCTCAGGCGCCTGTCCAGGCGAAGTAGTCTAAACAGAAATGGCGGGAGCCGCGACACGGCCCCCGCGCCTATCGTTTTTGGGTCAACACCAAAGGATAGCGCGGGTGCGCCGGTGTCTCAAGAGCCGGTGCCGAAAAGTGCGCGTGCTCCACAGGCTTTCGCCATGACTTCCACCGCTGGCAGCGGCAGCAAATTGTGCGGAGCACGGACCATGACAACACACTTCCGTAAGGTGGCGTTAGCTGGTGTGGTGGTATTTGCGGTAGCTGCTGCATGGGCTAGTGCCGTGCAGGCTCAGACGGCCGGCCCGTGGATCGGGACGTATGACCGGCCGGACGGCAGCCGTTGCTATGTCGGCATGTGGAGCCGCGAGGGTGCCTATAATGCTCGCATGTGGATGCAAGCCCAGTTCTGTTACAGCGGAGGCTATCCTTCCGCATTCGGTCCGGGGCCTTGGGCAGGCGGGTATCGTCCAGGAGTTGGGGGCTTTTATCCGCCCCCGCCGTACCAGGGATACGGGCCTCGGCCTTACCCCTATTACCCGTGGCCAAGGCCGTGGGGATTTTGAACTTAACTGCTGGGATAGGAGGCGAGCCGCGAGGCGGCTGGCTTCGACTGACCCGGCTTCAGTGAGAATTGCAAGGCTTGAGGCGGACATTAGGACCGCGGCGGCCGCGCGCACGAACTATAGGAGAGGTGCATGAGAGCAGCTGCAATCACAGCGGTGTTCTTATCCGTTGCTGGAATTGGCGCCGCCTGCGCGGGGCCTCAATTTACCGCCGATGCCGTCGAGACCGCGCCGGGACGCGAGATGCGATATGTCCGCCTGCTCGCCGGCGAAAAGGGCTCCCGGTTTGAGTTCCAGATGGGAGGCCAGCCGGTCGTCGAGATCGTGCTCCCAGCCGAGGGCAAGGTACTCACCTTGTTCCCTCTGGACCATACCTATCTGGAAGGACAGACCGCGATTGGCGTGCCGTTCGCCGATAGCCAAGCCAGTTCGCCCTGCCAGCCGCAGCCGGAAGGGGCGGAGTGCAAAAAGGAAGCCGAGGGAGCGGCAGCCGGGCCGGCCGGTCTTGAGCGCTGGGTTATTGTGCATAAGGGTGTGCCGGAAGAGGAGCGCGTGTGGTGGGACACCCAGCGCAAGATGGCGGTCCGGCAGGAATATGCCGATGGGCGCGAGATGCAGGCGACAATGCGCGGCACCATGCCGTTCGAGAACCGCCTCGTCGAGAACTGGGAAATCCTCTACATGATGCCCAATGGTATGTATAAGCGCGGCTTCTCGCTGTTCGCGCCCGACCTTGGCATTGCCGTTGCCGAGCGGCAGCCAGGCGGGGTTGTGCGTGAGTTGCGCAACATTCAACCCGGCGCACCGGACGCGAAGCTGTTCGAAGTTCCGGAGAACTATAAGCGGATCGGTGCCACGCCCGCAGCCGCGCCGGCGGTAACGCAACAGACTTCTAGCGGAGGCGTACTGCCGCGGCCGGAGATGGCACCATATGCGGCGCTGCAGCAGCCCGCGTTCCCTCCACAAATGCAAGGCCAGCCGCAGGGCGTCATGCCGATGCCGCCTCAATATAACCCGCAATATAACATGTCTTCCGCGGACGCTTCGCGGGCGCCGATGATGCAGCAGGCCGCACCGGCGATGGCGATGCCGCCAATGCTTCAGCCGCAGGCGTCAGCTCCGTCAACGCCGCAAGCCGCTCAGGCGCAGCAGCCAATGATGCAGCCGGTGCCTTCCTTTCCTCGAGCGTTCGGATCGTCATGGGCGCCCCGGAGCGAACCCCCAAAGCCTAGCGGCGGCGGTATCGTTGCCCAGGCCCAGCCTGCGCCCGCACCCCAGCTGAATGAGGCAGGCGTCACGCATCCGGCCGCGGCTGGAGCTTCGCCCAGTCCCATGCCTCCCTTCGGCCCCTACGGCTGGCAATTTGGACCAGCGCCGCAGTTTCAACGCCCGGACCGGCAAGCGCCGGCTAGCCAACCCAATTTGAAGCCATGAGCAACGAAATCGAAATGAATGCCGGTCAAGAAGGGACCCCGGCGCCTTTGGACAACGGTTCCGGCATAGCAGCGCTTTCGCCTCAGTCAGTTTTAGAGCCGGCGGCAGAAGCGCCGTCTCAGCCCGCCGCTGCGCCTGCCGAGGCGCCGGGGCCAGCTGCCGGGCAGAACCGTCCAGCCAAGCCCGTGCGTGGACCGGTCCGGCGGTTCATCCGCTCGGTTGCTAGCCACTTAGTGTTCGCCGCCATCGTGACCACGGCGGTAGTCGGATATCTTTACCAGCGTGAAATACTGAACCGGGTTGGCGATACGCTTTGCACGGAGGACCGGTTGGGCGGCTACATGACCAAGGCGGCCCGGCCATCTGCCTTGCTTCCATCTGGCGGCGAGCAAACTGCGGCTCCCTCCGTCCCCGTCGCTGCAGCGCCTGCCATCACGCTGTCGCAACCGCAACCCCCCGCACAATCCGAGCCTGCACCGCAGCCCGTTTTGGAGCAGCACGCTTCCGTCAGCGCCCCTCAGCCGGGAGCTGAACCCGAACCCGCCGCAGAGAATGTCTCCACGACCGCGGCACCGGTGACGCCCGCGCCGGTCCCGCCCGCGCCGGTGCCGGCCGGCAGCGGAGCCGCCAGCCCTGTTACTGCGACGGTTGCCTCGGCCAGCCCGCCGGTCAGCCCGGACACGCTCGTATCGGAATGGCAGGCAGCGCGCCAAGCTTATTCCGCGCATAAGCCGGAAGCTCCCGATATATATCGGGAGCTCGTTGCAAAGTACCCGGACAATGCCAGCCTGCGGGGCGAATACGGGAATGTGCTCTATGCGTTGGGACGCTCGAAGGAAGCGGCAGAGCAATATTACGAAGCCGCTTTACAGCAGCTCAAAGGCCCTCAGCCTGAGCTTGGCGCCTGCATGGAGGAGGTTATCGCGCGCCTGGATCCCGCGCTCGGCGGAATACTTCGGGAGAAGATCGCTCAGCCTTGCCCTTATAAGGCAAAATAGTCTTGGCCAGAGTAGCGAAATGGACGGCGGCCGCTTACAACAATGCGCTGCGTGAAACGGCCGCCGGGAACAAGATCAACCTAAATGCGAGTATATCCTATGTCAGTGCGCGATGAGGGGCATCACTTTGGCGAAGGTGGCCAATCCGAATATGCTCACCAGCACAAAAGCTTCAAAAAGCAGCTCGCTGCATTGGGCGCAGGGCATAGCATTGCAATAACGTGACATGTTAAGTCTTCCTTTCTGTTATTTGCGCTGCCATCGGCTGGGCTGCGGTTGCGGCCAAGCCGTGAAACGCAAATTGTAGGTTTTGCCTGACCGGTCCTCCATCCGGCTGATGCGATGCGGTAAAGTGCTGGCTAGGGGGGCTAGTATGGCTCCCAGGTCGAGTTCCAGCAGCGGGACCCGGTTAATCCGGGCATTGTATGCATGTATGGCCGCATATGAATATTGCAATGCGACCCTGGGAGCATAGCAGCTATGCACTGCCCAGCGCAAGCTGGCGCAGCTGTTAGGCGCGCGGTTCAACGCAGAGTTGTTGCTTTTTTAACTCTTAACGCAAGACATAGGAAAGGTTTAGCGCGAGCCGGGCAGCCCGAGCCCGCTTCTACCAGGGCATGAAGCTGTTGAACATCGACATCGGCCTGCCGATCGACTGGTTCATCGAATTCATGTTCAAGCGCATGGCGTCGGCTTGCGCATTCATGGCGTACATGGACGCATTCATCTGTGCCATCTGTGCGGTCATGGTCTCAAGACTGCGCATTTGCTTTGACATCGTGCTTACATCTGCGGACATGGTATCCATCCGGGTGCGCATCGTATCGACGTTCCGGCTCATTTGATCGAGGCTGGCTGACAACTGGGAAACCGAGTCCGCAACTTTAATGATGCTTAGGCCCAACTGCGGCTCCATCTGCAACGCCAAGTCGCGCATGTCGCGCGTGAGCGTGTAAATGAAGAAAAAGGCACCGCCCGTCATGGCTATCAGAGCGACGATGGATGGGTAGACGATGATCTCCCAACGGCGGGCACTTCGCTGAAAGGAGTTACACAAGCCCTCCAAAGCTTCGATCGGCACCACGGAATTCGCCGCGTCCACCGCATGCGCGCACAGAATTGGGACGGCTTCGCCCCTTGGGCCGTAAATCACGCCCTTTTCGGTTTTTGGCTGGTCGTCGCCCATGGACTTTGCTTCCTTAGTGAGCGCATTTGGGAGCCACGCCTAAGGCTGATTTGTTCAGCCGCCGCGTAGGCCCAACGCCGTTACGCCCTCCCGCCTTCAGACTGCTGCACCACTGCCGCACAACGCGCGGCGGCCCGGCTAGCATTCCTTGTAAAACCGTTTACCTCCCGCAGAACTCCGGCCGGGCGATTGTTGAATTCGTCCTTGTTCTGGAGCCTGAAAAACATCTAAACACCACGATGTTTGAATGTTTGCCATTTTGAGAATAACAGGCGCAGCCAAACGGTCAAGCTGCATGAGGCTAATTCAACAGCTGCATCCGTATGTTTTTGGGTAGATTGGGACGGCATCGGGCGAAGGTTGTCACAATGCTTAACACTTATGAAACATGCAGAGGTAAGTTCCGTAAACTTTAGGCATGCCCTACGGCCAGCGTGAATAAGGCGCGGCGCAGTATCCGTGATAGATTGGTATGTGAAACCCGTGCGGGCCATGGTAAAAGCTACAACTTACTCCACAGATAACGAGTAATAAGGCGCAAAACGTCGATACTCATTGGTCTTTTGGTGTTAATTGTAAAATAATAGTTCTCGTGTATTATTATCATGTGCAACTGTTGCGGATTTGCACTATGTCCCGTAATGGCAACAAATCTGCGACGTGATAGTAAATGTTCGCTTCCTTTTAGAAGGGGGAGAAGTAGTATGAGAAGAGTTGGCTTAATGGCCGCTGCGGTGGTCTCTCTGGCCTTACTTGCGGGCGCGCAGACTTCAAGCGCCGCGCCCGTGGGACCCGTTTCAACTGTAGAAGCAGCGAGTGCCGCGCAGCATACCCTCGTAAAGAAGGTTTGGTGGCGCGGGGGCGTTGGCTACGGACGCTGGGGGCGTGGCTGGCGTGGCGGCTACGGCCGCTGGGGCGGCGGCTGGGGCGGCGGCTATGGAGGCGGCTATGGAGGCGGCTATGGAGGCTGGGGCGCGGGCTATGGATACGGGTATCCGTATTATGGCGCCGGCGTCTCTGCATGCTGCGCACCGCCTCCGCCGCCATGCTGCGTCCCGCCGCCATGCTGCGGCGGCTATGGGGGTGGATACAACGGTTGGTAGAGCGTGATCGTCTTTTATGGGATGGAAGGCGCGTTCTAAGAGTTTCGCGCTGACCCGCCCGATCACCCAGCCGCTTCAAGCGCGTATCGCGGAAGCAGCACAACCTCGACCTTGAAGTCCCGGGCATGATCGAGGGCGGGAATGCGGGTGCGCACCCGGTCTACCTCGCCGGCATCGATGTCGGCGACGGTGACGCCCGGCTCAGTGCCTGCTTCGGCCAGGATCTCGCCCCAGGGTGATATTGCAATGCTGTGGCCATAGGTGGTGCGTCCATTTGCGTGCCTCCCGCCTTGCGCCGCCGCGAAAACGAAGCAGCCGTTTTCGATGGCGCGGGCTCTAAGCAGCACATGCCAATGCGCTTCCCCGGTGACCTTGGTGAAGGCGGAGGGCGCGGTCAGAAACTTGGCGCCGGCACGTGCTAGCGCTTTATACTGCTCCGGAAAGCGAATGTCGTAGCAGGTCGCGATCCCCAGGCCGCCCCAGGGAAGCGTTGCAACGAAGGCGCGCTTGCCAGGCACGAATGTGGCCGATTCCCTGTAGCTCTCGCCGGAGGGAAGATCGACATCGAACATGTGGATCTTATCGTACCGGCATACGGCTTCGCCGTTGGGAGCGAAGAGGAAGGCCCGGTTGGCGGCGCGGCCCTTCCCGGCCTTCACGGCGAGCGAGCCGATGTGCAGCCAGATGCGCAGCTCGCGCGCCAAATGCGAAAAGTGGGGCACCCCTTCCGTCTGGTCCTCGGGCGAAATTTTCTCGAGAAGGCGCGGGGCGTCCGCTTCCATAATAAGCGTGTTTTCAGGGGTCTGCACATACTGCGCGCCGCGGGCCGCGGCATCGCGAATGAAGGCCTCGGCCTGCCGGAGGTTATCCTCTGCGTTCTTGCCCGTTCGCATTTGAACGAGGCCTATACGAAATTTATCCTTGCTGTCCGCCATCGCTGCGCCTGCTCTCCTGAAAGAGTCTCTATTTTGCTCAGCTTTGCAGCAGGCGATCAAGTTCTCCTTTGGCATCGAGAGCGTGGAGGTCGTCGCAACCGCCGGCGTGGTAGTCGCCGATGAAAATTTGCGGAACCGTATAGCTTCCGCGCGCGCGCTCGATCATCGCTTCGCGCAACCCGGCCGACGCGCTGACATCGATTTCGTCGAATTTGACGCCCTTGCGCTTGAGCAGGTGCTTGGCGCGCATGCAATAAGGGCAATAAGGCGTGGTATAAATCGTGACTTGCGGCATGAACCTTCCTTTTTGTTCTGCAATCCTAATGTTTGCATCTTTTCCCCGTTGCAAGGATCTTTTTGCCGCTCCCTGAAATGGTCCCGCAGCCGGACCGGAGCAAGACCGCTCTCGCCAGCGCTTGACGCAAGTCCTCCGTCACACAAACTAGCTAGACGAGAACGCCTCGCCGTAGAGGCTCATCGAAGGGCGGGAGAAAACCCCATGGCTGCAAAAGAAGTTAAATATTCACGCGAAGCGCGCGACAAAATGCTGCGCGGGATCGAAATCCTTGCCCATGCGGTGCGGATCACGCTTGGCCCCAAAGGCCGCAATGCCCTCATCGAACGGCCCTTCGGCGCGCCGCGAGTAACGAAGGATGGGGTTTCCGTGGCCAAGGAGATCGAACTCGAGGACAAGTTCGAAAATATGGGCGCAGCGCTCGTGCGGGAGGTCGCTTCCAAGACCTCCGACAGCGCCGGCGACGGCACGACCACCGCAACGATCCTCGCCCACGCCATTATCAAGGAGGCGGACAAGCTGGCCGCGGCGGGCGCCAACCCGATGGATCTCAAGCGCGGCATCGATCTGGCTGTGCAGCATGCCGTCGAGGAAATCAGGGCCAAGGCCAAAAAAGTCACTTCCAACGGCGAAATCGCGCAGGTCGCCTCCATTTCCGCAAATGGCGACGCCGAGATCGGGCAGATCATCGCGGAGGCGATGGAGAAGGTTGGCCATGAAGGCGTGATTACGGTCGAAGAAGCGAAAAGCATGACGACCGAGCTTGAGATCGTCGAGGGCATGCAGTTCGACCGCGGCTATATCTCGCCCTACTTCGTCACCAACGCCGAGAAGATGTTCGCCGAGCTTGAAAATTGCCTCATCCTCATTCACGAGAAGAAGCTGTCGGTGCTGCAGCCGATGTTGCCGCTCCTGGAAAGCGTTGTGCAGTCTGGAAGGCCGCTGCTCGTTATCGCGGAGGACGTGGAGGGCGAGGCGCTCGCAACGCTCGTTGTGAACAAGCTTCGGGGCGGCTTAAAGGTCGCGGCCGTGAAAGCGCCGGGCTTCGGCGACAGGCGCAAGGCCATGCTCGAAGACATCGCCATTTTGACCGGCGGAACGGTCATTTCCGAGGATTTGGGGATCAAGCTTGAGAATGTGACTCTCGCCATGCTCGGCCGCGCAAAGAAGGTGAGGATCGATAAGGATGCCACGACCGTCATCGATGGCGCGGGATTTAAGGCGGACATCAAGGGGCGGATCGCCCAGATCAAGGCGCAAATCGAGGAGACAACCTCCGATTACGACCGCGAAAAACTGCAAGAGCGGCTTGCCAAGCTCACGGGCGGGGTCGCGATCATCAAGGTTGGCGGTGCAACCGAGACCGAGGTGAAGGAGCGCAAGGACCGGGTCGAGGACGCGGTGCATGCGACGCGCGCCGCGGTCGAGGAGGGGATTCTGCCGGGCGGCGGCCTGCCTCTGCTGCACGCGAGCCGGGCGCTGGATGGCCTTGAAGCCGGGAACGAGGATCAAAAGGCCGGGATTCAGATCGTCAAAAGGGCCCTGCAATGGCCCGCGCGTCAAATTGCGATCAATGCCGGAGAGGACGGAGCCGTGGTTGCCGCCAAAATTCTCGACAAAGGCAAGTATGGCTGGGGTTTCGACGCGCAGACCGGCGAGTGGGGCGATCTGGCCGGCAAAGGCATCATCGACCCCGCCAAGGTGGTGCGGAGCGCGCTTCAGAACGCCGCCTCGATCGCGGGGCTGCTTATCACCACCGAGGCGATGGTGGCGGAGAAGCCAAAGGCCGAGAGCATGCCCAATCCCGCGATGGGCGCCGGCATGGATATGTGAGCAGCTACGAACAGCCCTTGCCGCGATATAAAAATTGCAGCATAGTCTGGCCGCGGGCATTCCTCGCGGGTGCAAGCCATGCTTTGAACCGGAAACGCGAAAAAACAACTCGGCTTCAAGGACTTGGGGAATAGTTTAATGGTAGAACAGCGGACTCTGACTCCGCTAGTCTTGGTTCGAGTCCAGGTTCCCCAGCCAGCCTAACCATGTAGCGTTTGCGGCATGCGCACCAAAAGCTTGCCGCTATACCTCCTGTACAATGGCAGCGGCGACGGTTCCGGTATTCTCTGTCTCGCCAAACGCGGAGCAGCCCGGAAGGTCCGGAGCAACAGCAATGAAGCCGCCGTCTTCGCCACTCCAAAATAATTGCGATTCACCCGAACACTGGCCGGACGGGCCTTCAGCCAGCATGAGTTCATTATTTCCCCGAGCGCGTGGCCAACGATTGCCGCTTGGGCGGGCTCACGCGGCTGCCTAAGTGCCAGCAGTGGCGGAAGCTCGGCTCGGTCCGCGCTGAAATAGCGAAACGATCCGCTTTCCAGCGCAGAAAAGCATATAGGCCGCGCCGCTCGCGACGACATACACGGATGTTCCCAAAATGAAGCCGAGCCCGAAGGATGTCGTGTCTATGGCGAATGTAAGCATCTGATTATGCCTTCCAAGATAGTTCTTTCCAGCTAGCAAGCCCTTTGCGGCAAATCACAAATTAAGCGCCTACCGCGCAGTTATTGCTGCGATTCCGCTTAGCGTGCGGGGAGTCCCGGCTTTGGTCATGAACTGCTTTGGGTAAATAAAGTGTTTGCCTGACAGACCTTTGGCCGTGATCGCCTCGGGCTCTCGAACCGGCTTTTTGCGCAGGCAACTCCTTCCTCGACCATCTCCAAATGGCCGCGATGTCTTCGCAGCCTTGCCCTTAGTCCAACTCCAACGCCACCCGCCCTTTGCAATGGCAGCGGCCAGCACGTCCCCCAGTCTAGATATCAGCGGGCGCGAGTGAAATGCGGGCGGCCCTGTTCAGCAGGGAGGTCTCTCTGGGACGGCCTCAACGCTCAAGCCCAAGTTTGTTATTCAAGATCAAAGGGTTAACAAACCGTTACTTGCGAAATCTCACGCCTGAGGTACAGATCGCGTCCAATGTGAAGGTGTCGCTCGGACGCGCCGCCTCCACTGGCTCCGTCGTGGAACGGACCAAGGGTCTTCCCCGCGCCCCCACAAGACACTTCCGTGTCCTGGGTGGTCTGTTTTTTGTGGGGTCTTTGGATTTGCAGGCTTAGCACGCCCCGCTTCTTGGGCCTTTAAGCCGCATCCAACTTGAAAACTGGGAGAATACAAATGGACACCCGTTTACGGAGGGTTTTGGATTGCCTTGTGGAGCAGGAGAGCTTCAATGACATCGTAGCCTTGACAGCCATCACCCCCAGCAAGTCTGAGAACCCAGCCGCTCAGAAGCATGAGCAGAAGCAATGGCGAAAGGCCAGTGAGCGGCACGTGATGTTACGCGACTGGTGAGCTTACTTCTGACCCGGGAGCGGCTGCCGGTGATCGCCGGCGCAGGTTCGGCACCCAATCGCCTGCCCTGCTCACGTCCCCCGACCGCTTCTTAACCCCAAAACTACGACCTCGATAGAAAGGAACCAATTCTTTGGTAGCCCGCACTTTGCCTATCACTCTTGCTATCGCTTTCTGCGTAGCCTTCACGACACCAGCCGCTCCGCAAGGACTTCTGGACTTTTTTAAATCCATCCTGCCCGCTCAAACATTCGAGCACGTCCGGACCAAGACAAAGCAGGGCTACGGCGCCCAGGTACACGGCAAGATCAAGATCAGCGGCAAAAGCTTTGATTTTGTTTCTGGCGGGCGAGGCCGCGGCTCCGCACCTTTCGGGACCTATCGAGTTGGAACGCTTAGCGGCTTCAAGGCTCCGAGGGGAACATGGGTTCCAGGTTATCGTTTAAGCGACGCCTACGATCCTTTTGTCAAAGATACGCGGAGAGGCTTATTCATTCATCCCGGACACAAGGCTTCCGCTGGCTGTTTAGCGATACGGAAGGCTGAATGGCCTGCGTTCGTCAAGGCCATGCAATCGGTTGCCCAGGCTGGCGGAAATCTAGCGATCAACCTCGGGCCGGAAAGCGAACCTATACAGGGGCCCGTAGGCTGAACATTACGTTCCGGCTAGCCTGCTCACTCCTTGGACTTCGAAAAGTTCGCCTTCATCTCGACGCATGGATCGGTGCGTTCCCCGCCCGGGGTAAAAATGATTATGTCAGCGGCCGGTTTTCCATTGGGATCCCGCGGCACATAATCCCGGGCATCATTCCGGCCATCTACGGCCTCGATCAGCATAATTGAGGTGGGCTTACCCGGAAGACCTTTGGGACCAAAAAAACTTGGCACGCCGCGGTCGGTCCGCGCGTGGCCATTTCCCGCCAGCAGCACGGCCGATCCGGTCCGCGCGCCGGCGGCCGAAAGCGCCAAGGCTAAGCGGCTGTCGCGATATCGCTGTGCAACGGCCATGTTTGCAAATCGAGCCTTTGGCATTAGGCCACAATGCGACGCTTCAAGGTCGGTCAGGAGTGCGTCTTGTAGCGCCGGCGAGAGCGCCCCGGCGGCCCGGAACCGCGCGCGCTCTGCCATAGGCAAAGCGTCTACCCCCTCCGCCGAAATATTGTTGACGATTGCCAAGGGCGCATCGCCGGCAAAAATCGGCATATGAGTTTCCAAGACCATCGAAAATAGCGGCTTGAAAATCTCCTGGTCTGGCCAACCGGACGTATTCCATGACAACGCGGCAAAAAGCTCATTCGCCACTACTGGCGAAGGCTTTAATTCAGCTCCCGCCGTTACGGCGTCTACCGCTTCTTGCTGATCGGCTTCGATGTGCTCGAAAACAGCAGCGGGCGCCTTAAGAGATGGAGTATTGCCAGACGGGAAAAAGATCGATCGCATGAGTTCGGCCTGCAAAATGTGATGGGCTGGATTGTCGTGCATTTCACCCAGGATAAGCAAGCGCGGGCCATCCTCGGACCGGTAGGGCTGTGTGAATTCAGTTCGCAAGGATTGAACCAGCCGCTTGAGACCGCGGCCGGGGCACATATCGGGCGCCGCGCCCGGCGACCGTAGATCGTAAACCTGACCGATCAAAGGGTGCGCCAAAGGTTCCCGGAGCGATGGGAGCAGATCAAGGCTTCGCTCGCGATCGGCTTCGCACAAATTACCGGCCGCCGCCGAACCCGCGAGGAGACAACCGCTCAACACAAAGGCGCGGAAGAGCAGCCGATTCGAAGCGCGACTATTCATTTCGATCTAACCCCTGACGCGGGCCTCGCTGCTTCATAATGCACGGCGCTTCTTGATGGCGATACGGCCATCAACTCCAATTCCCGAGGAGCATTAAAGTTTCGGCCCGCGCGGTTTGCTTCGCAGCCGGTTGAGGGGAGCCTTGAATCCCGGCTTCTATTTCGTGGCCAGTTGGTTCAGGTTGTTTACCCCTCACTGCCGGAGGGGCTGAAACATCATTTGCCGTCACCGCAGCGGCAATCGCATAGGCATTGCCATCGCCGTCACCAAATGTTTTGTAGCCTCTAAGACTGGTTGCGGATAGACAGCGCTGGCTGCCTAAGTCTCAATAAGCATGCGTTAAGAATCGGCCGCGAGGACAATCATGCCGGATCAAGCAAGTTCACTTACCCTTCCCAGCGGCGTTCAAGTCCAGGGCGCGTTGAAGCCCGGCTATGAGCGCGTCCTAACGCCAGAGGCGCTCGAATTTCTGGCCGCGATCGCGCGCCGCTTCGAGCCGCAGCGGCGCCGCCTGATGCAGGCCCGGACGGAGCGGCAGGCGGCCTGGGACGCGGGCACCCTGCCGGGCTTCCTGCCCGAAACCAAGGCGATCCGGGAGGGCGATTGGAAAGTTGCGCCAATACCGAACGATCTGCTCGAACGTCGCGTTGAGATTACCGGGCCAACATCGCGCAAGATGGTCATCAATGCGCTGAACTCAGGCGCGAGCGTGTTCATGGCCGACTTCGAGGACGCGCTTTCGCCAAGCTGGGCGAATGTGATCGAAGGCCAGATCAATGTGAAGGATTATTGGCTGGGGCAGATTGGCTTTATCGAGGAGGATACGGGCAAGCGCTACGACGTCGGCCCGAAACCCGCCATCCTGATGATCCGGCCCCGCGGCTGGCACCTGCCCGAGGACCACATCGCGGTCGACGGCGACAGCATCGCAGGCGCCTTCACCGATTTCGGCCTCTACTTTTTCCACAATGCGCGCCGCATCCTCGACCACGGCACCGGCCCTTATTTCTATCTGCCAAAGATGGAAAGCCATCTTGAAGCGCGGCTATGGAACGAAGTGTTCCTGTTCGCGCAAGAGCAGCTGCACATCCCGGCCGGGACCATCAAGGCCACCGTGCTGATCGAGACCTTGCCCGCGGTCTTCGAAATGAACGAAATTCTCCACGAGCTTCGCGAGCACATAGCGGGGCTCAATTGCGGCCGCTGGGATTACATCTTCTCCTACATCAAGACGCTCCGGGCCAAGCCCGAATACGTGCTGCCGGACCGGAGCCAGGTGGTGATGAGCAAGGCATTCCTCAAAGCCTATGCCGAGCTATTGATCCAGACCTGCCATAGGCGGGGCGCCTTTGCCATGGGCGGCATGGCGGCCTTCATCCCAAACCGGCGCGACTCTGAGGTAACGGAGAAGGCGCTCGCGGCGGTGCGCGAGGACAAGCTGCGCGAGGTGAAGTACGGGCATGACGGCACCTGGGTCGCCCATCCCGACCTCGTGCCCACGGCGCTTGAAGTGTTCAACGAGCACATGCCGCAAAAGAACCAGCTCGACAGGCTGCGCGAGGACGTGCACGCGGGGCAGAAGGAGCTGCTGCAGCCGCACGATGGCACCCGCACCGAGGAAGGCTTGCGCGTAAATATCCGTGTGGGCGTGCAATATATCGAAGCCTGGCTGCGCGGGAATGGCGCCGTTCCGCTCTATAATCTTATGGAGGACGCCGCCACAGCCGAAATCTCGCGCACGCAGATTTGGCAATGGCTCCGCTATAATGCCACGCTTGCAGACGGCCGGCGCGTCACGGCAGAGCTTGTCGAAGAATGCCTGGCGGACGAGATGGCAAAGCTCAAATCCGCGCTAGGCGATGCGTATACCCATGGCCGGTTCGAGGAGGCCATCGCGCTCTTCAAACAGCTCGTGCTGAGCGATAGGCTCGAAGCGTTTTTAACCCTCCCCGCCTATAAGCTGATTGCATAGCAAGGGTTCCACCCCTCACGCCGTCCCTCTCCCGTTGGGAGAGGGAAGCGCTGATGGTCACGCCTACAATACTCGAGCGTCCCTTCTCCCGCGAGGAGAAGGACAGGATGAGGGGTGGTACGTGACTTCGTCAGCCGCTATGCGAAAGCTTACTTCTGCTGACTTGTCTGCGGAGCGACCTCCTGCGCCGCTTTCGTGGCCGCTGCGCGCACCTCTTTGGCGACCGTGGGCATGACATCCGCCATATACGTCCCCATTTTCTCCATCGCGCCCTTCGTCACCGGCTGGCTATAAAAATCCGCGAGCGCTTTCAGCTCATCCGGCGTGAACACCTTTACCAGCGCAGCTCGCGACGCATCGTTGATAGCGCCCAGGTTTACGTCTTTATGCATAGCCGCCAGGAACGCGGCCTGCTGATCGTGGGGCAAGCTTGCAGCCATCCTTTTGGAGATATCCGACACAACGGCCTCCGGCGGGACAGCTTGCAGATAGCGATTAGCCTCCTGCTCGCGATTTTGCGGGGTGTCCTCCATTGCGAAAGCGGGCAGCGTGCAACCGACGCACAGGACGAGACAGAGAAGGCGGACAAAGGAAGGCATTGTGAGTTCTCCATAGAAGATGGGAGGGCGGACATAAAGCGATGTTTATGTCTTTATTGCATTTCAAATCGGCGCAGGCTACCACTCGGCAGCTTTATCGTCCTAGAGTGAACGGACCAAGGAGAATTCTGTGTCAGCTAGAGCTTATGAAACCGCATCTTCCTCGAAGGATTTCCACGTCAAGGACATGAGCCTGGCTGAGTGGGGCCGCAAGGAAATGGATATCGCCGAGACCGAGATGCCCGGTCTTATGGCAGTCCGCGAAGAATACGGCAAGGAGCAGCCGCTCAAGGGCGCGCGCGTCGCGGGCTGTCTGCATATGACGATCCAGACCGCGGTGCTAATCGAAAGCCTGCAAGCGCTGGGCGCTGAGGTGCGCTGGGCATCCTGCAATATCTTCTCGACCCAGGATCATGCCGCCGCCGCCATCGCGGCCAGGGGCACCCCGGTTTTCGCGGTGAAGGGCGAGACGCTTGACGAATATTGGGAGTACGTCGATCGCATTCTGGAATGGCCCGGCGGCCAGACGGCAAACATGATCCTCGACGATGGCGGCGACGCCACGCTGATCGTGCAGCTCGGCGCCGAGGCGGAGACTAATCCCGCCGTGCTTTCCAATCCGCACAGCGAGGAGGAGGCAAGCCTGTTCAAGACGATCAAGGCGAGGCTCGCCCGGACGCCCGGCTGGTACTCGAAGGTGAAGGCGAACATCAAAGGCGTATCCGAGGAAACGACCACGGGTGTGCTGCGCCTCTATCAGATGGAAAAGAAGGGCGTGCTGTCCTTCCCGGCCATTAACGTGAACGATAGCGTGACCAAATCGAAATTCGATAACCGCTATGGCTGCCGCGAAAGCCTCGTCGATGGCATCCGCCGCGCCACCGACGTGATGATGGCCGGCAAGGTTGCGTTGGTTTGCGGCTATGGCGATGTGGGCAAGGGCTCGGCGCAGTCTTTGCGCGGCGCGGGCGCGCGGGTGTCCGTGACCGAGATCGACCCGATTTGCGCGCTGCAGGCCGCGATGGACGGGCACGAGGTGGTGACGCTTGAAGACTGGGCCGATAAGGCGGACATTTTCGTCACCGCCACCGGCAACAAGGATGTCATCACCATCGACCACATGCGGGCGATGAAGGACATGGCGATCGTCTGCAACATCGGGCACTTCGACAACGAGATCCAGGTCGCGAGCCTTCGCAACCTCAAATGGATCAACGTGAAGCCGCAGGTCGATATGATCGAGTTTCCCGACGGCAAGCGCATTCTGCTGTTGTCCGAGGGCCGTCTCGTGAACCTTGGCAATGCGACCGGGCATCCGAGCTTCGTGATGAGCGCGTCGTTCTCGAACCAGGTGCTCGCGCAAATCGAGCTTTGGACCAATGCCGGCAAGGGCAAGTACGAGAACAAGGTCTACACGCTGCCGAAGCACCTCGACGAGCGGGTGGCCCGGCTTCATCTCGCCAAGCTTGGCGTAAAGCTGACCGAGCTGACGCCAGAGCAGGCGAATTATATCGGAGTGCCTGTCGAGGGGCCGTATAAGTCGGACCTGTATAAGTATTAGCATTGACCTAAACACGGCCTTCGCTTTGGAACTAACCGAGGCGGAGGCCATTTGTCCGGGAAACGGTCCATGCCTCGGCGTACCTTTTTCATTCTCACTATTATTTACGTCGCAATAAATTATCTATTGTTACTTTTCAACGGTACGCACCCGGCGTTTGGAGATAGTACGTACACACTCTGGATTTTGTCTATATTAAGTTACTCATTCATTCTTCCAATTTTGTTCAGTACTTTGTATATCGAAATAGCGATTAGGAGCAGAGTTCCAACCTTAGGCCAGCGCGCGTTCTTAAGCACCGCCTTTGGCGCAACCTATGCATTAGCTTGCATAAGATTTGTGCATTGGGATAGGTTTCCCTTATACTTGGACAGATATATTCCAGTCATTCCGGTTTTTACACTTATATTAAGCATAGTTTTGACCGAGCTTCTAAACGAATATAATATTACCAATAAATCAAAGAAATTCACAGTCTTGGTGCTGACATTTTTGCTTTGTTGTGTTGGCATTTTCTACTGGGCGTGGGTTAGAAGCGGCTCCTACATAAATAATCTTCCGCTATTTTAGGTTGCATGGGATATCCTTATCTTGGAACGACTGTCCGAAAGCGTCGTCCTGCGTTTGCAAATGGTCGATGACCTAATTGGCAGTTGGGATCTAGGCTAACACACGTGCCCCGCTACAAGCTCACCATCGAATATGACGGCACGCCGTTTGCCGGCTGGCAAATCCAGGCGACCGGCCCTTCGATTCAAGGCGAGCTGGCGCGGGCCATCGAGGCCTTAAGCGGCGTTCGCGTTGTGCCCAGAGGAGCGGGCCGCACCGATGCCGGGGTGCATGCGCGGGGGCAGGTCGCGCATTTCGATTTTGAGCGCGATTTTCCGCCCGAAACGGTGCGCGATGCGCTGAACTTCCATTTGCGGCCCTCGGCCATCTCCGTCCTCGCCTGCGAGTACGTAAGCGAAACCTTCGACGCACGCTTCTCTGCAAAGGCGCGGCATTATCTCTATCGCATCGTGAACCGGCGCGCGCGGCTCGCCCTCGACCGCGACCGGGCCTGGCAGGTTCCAGTGCCGCTCGACGCGGCAGCGATGCAGGGGGCGGCGCGGCATCTCATCGGCCGCCACGATTTCACAACCTTCCGCTCGTCGCAATGCCAAGGGAAATCGCCGCTGCGCACGCTCGACAGGCTCGAAATAACGCGGGACGGCGAGGATGTTTTGATCGCCGCGAGCGCCCGGTCGTTCCTGCATCATCAGGTACGCTCCATGGCAGGAAGCCTGAAGCTCGTGGGCGAGCGCAAATGGCTGCCGGAGGATATGCGCCGCGCGCTCGAAGCCCGAGACCGCGCTGCTTGCGGCCCCGTAGCACCTGCCTGCGGGCTTTATTTCATGAAGGTCGATTATTAGTCTGCCTCAATCAGGATTTTCTATTGGAGATCGAGGAAGCTATGGTTGCAGACATAATGACTCCCGCGTTTCTCGTTTTCGCAGCCATCATTAATTCGGCTCTGTTTTTGTCCGTATTTATCTTAAGCAGCTTGCCTCGTTGGCTCTCGATACCGGCTGGTTTCTTGGCTGGCATTGGTTTCACAGGAGCCGCATTTTATCTATTCTTTATGCCGGCATATCTCGGTGGTGCACAGCCAACGCCATTTCTATCCATGCTGTGCGTATTAAGCGCCTTCCTACTCACTATATTGGTGAGATCCCGTTTACGCCGCCGTTCACTGCCGGCGACTTTAGGCATATTTTTGATAGGTATCACCGTCGCTGTGATCGGCGTGAAGCTGTTCCAACTAAAAGAAATTGCTCGCATTGAGGGGCTCGCGACCAGCGAGGAGCGGCTGACCAGAAAAATGAGTTGGAACAATAAGCAGGTCACGCTCCACGTGCCGGCGGCCTTTCTGTCCGGTCCGAACGAACGCGCCGGCCAATTGCCTGGAAGCTTAATGATTTCAATTGAATATCCGGAGTTACTGCCGCGTGCCCTGTCTGCAAAGTCAAAACGGAGCGAAGAAATTATTGTTTTTTTTGATAGCCTTTGCGGGCCTGGGGTTGCAGAGTTTGCGCCCAGCAGCAATTCAGGTTACACGGTCTCCTGCGGGAGCCACGATTATTGTTTGGCAAGGCGTTGTTGCCACGAAGTTTCTTGCCGCGGTGGCGAATGCCGCACCATTTTGTGCAGCGGCGCGGAAAGTCTTCTTTTTCACTCTCGATTATTGCGCGAGTTTCCTAAGATGAGCGCGAGCATTGATGCGCTGATTGAGAGCTGGAAGGCAGAACCCTGAGACCGCTCAAAAGCATCATTTCAGGACAATTAGGGCCTGGAGCGCGTAATAAAACCGCCGCTCCAAGGGGAGATCCCCCTT
>CAWCTL010000018.1:0-695839 GCA_963798575.1 uncultured Alphaproteobacteria bacterium
TATTCCGCGGCCCCGTATACTTCGCCGTAGGGCTCGGCCTCCATGATCGGATCGGACGATCTGCGCTCCTCGAACAGGAACCCTCCCGACTGCCGCGCCCAAAGGCTCGCATAGAGACCGCCTTGGCTCAAAAGCTCTTCATGGTTGCCGTCCTCAACAATGCTGCCCCTTTCCATGATGATGAGCCGGTCCATGGCGGAGATGGTCGAGAGCCGGTGGGCGATTGCGATCACGGTCTTGTTCACCATTAGATTATAGAGCTGCTCCTGGATCGCGGCCTCCACTTCGGAGTCGAGCGCCGATGTGGCCTCGTCGAGGATCAGGATCGGGGCATCCTTCAGAAGCACGCGCGCGATGGCGATTCGCTGCCGCTGGCCGCCGGAGAGCTTCACGCCGCGCTCGCCCACATGGGCTTGGTAACCGCGGCGCCCTTTGTGATCCTCAAGTTCGAGGATGAATTCATGGGCGTGCGCCTTCATTGCAGCAGCGATCGCCTCTTCTTGCAAGGCGTCGGGTTTTCCATAGCGGATATTGTCCAGCACGGAGCGGTGCAGGAGCGAGGTGTCCTGGGTCACAAGCCCAATTTGCGCCCGCAGGCTGTCCTGCGTGACGGAAGCGATGTCCTGCCCGTCGACCAGAATACGCCCGCCTTCAAGATCGTGGAAGCGCAGGAGGATGTTGACCAGCGTGGATTTGCCAGCGCCGGATGGGCCAACCAGCCCGACCTTCTCGCCCGGCTTGATGGTCAGGTTCAGATTATCGATCAGGCCGCTGTCCCGTCCGTAGTGGAAGTGGACCTTGTCGAAGCGGATCTCGCCGCGCGCGACGCAAATTGGTTTCGCGCCCGGCGCATCGAGCACGGTCCACGGCTTCGACAGGGCTTCCATGCCCTCCTGCACGGTGCCGACATTCTCGAAAATCGAGGTGATGACCCACATGATCCAGCCGGCCATGTTATTGATGCGGATCGCGAGCCCCGTCGTCACCGCGATGGCGCCAAGCGAAATCGCGCCGCGGCTCCATAGCCAAAGCGCAAGGCCGCTCGTCCCCGTGATCAGCATGCCGGTCAGAATCCATTGAGTCATCTCGAGCCCGGTAATCATTCGAAGCTGAGTCCTGAACTTGTGCAGATGATCGGCAATAGCCTCCTTGGCGTAGGCGTCCTCGCCTTCGGTGTGAGCGAAAAGCTTAACGGTCAAGATATTGGTGTAGCTATCGACAATCCGCCCTATCAGCAGCGAGCGCGCCTCCGAAACCGCCGTCGCGCGCTCGATCAGCCTCGGCACGAAATACCAGATCATGGCGAGGAAGCCCAAGAGCCATCCCAAGAGCGGCACGAGCAGGCGCGCGTCCAGCTCGAAGAAGATCACCGCAGCGCTCGTCCAATAGATCGCGACGTACCAAAGCGCATCCACGGCCTCGGCCACGGTTTGCCGCAGCGCGCCGCCGGTCTGCATGATCTTGTTCGCGATCCGGCCGGCGAAGTCGTTCTGGAAAAAGGACAGGCTCTGCCGGAGGATGTAACGATGCTGCTGCCAGCGCACCATGTTCATCACATTGGGGTTGGCAGTCTGGTTGATGAGCAGCGTGTGCATCCCAAACGCCAACGGCCGGGCCACCATCGCGACGAACGCCATCCAAAATAAGAGCCAGCCATGCACCTCGAAGAATTCAGCCGGGTTCGCCGCGGACTTGGCCAAATCGACGAGCTTGCCGACAAAGGCGTAAAGCGAGACCTCGATCAGCGATCCCACGAGGCCGAACAGCATGATGAGCGCATAGACCCACCAGACCGGGCGCAGATAATGCCAGTAAAACGCGCCGAGTTTGTCTGGCGGCTGGACAATGGGAACGTCTTTATAGGGGTCGATAAGTCTTTCGAACCAGGATAACATGGCTTCGCTCGCGTATTGGGTTGGAAATCGCGCGGCGAAGCGAAGCGGATGACTTCGCGGGGTGTGCTCGCGCAGTTAATTACCGGAGAGAGTAACCGTCATCGCTTTTGGATCTCCATGTCACTTCGATTATCGAGTGGAGCTGCACTTTTATCATGCCAGCGCACGGACGGGAAGAGGCCAGTTGAAGGCGGCAAAATTGCGGCCTGCCGTAGGGGCGTAGACCGTCTCCTTATGGGGCCGCGCGAAACTTCGTGCTCGCACCATCCGCAAACGCCTGTCCCCGTGGTCAGCGCATCGCTGCGCCTGCCGCCGGAGAAGGCTCGAGAAGGCGTTCGACGCATTCATGAACGCCCGTTGGCCACGCGGGCAACTTGACGCCGAAAGTCCGCTCCAATTTCGAGCAATCGAGCTTGGAGTTTGCCGGGCGCGCGGCTCGCGTTGCATACTCCGCTGACGGTATAGGCTCAAGGCTAACCGAAGGCTTGATTAGCCGTTGAGATGCGGAAAGCACCTCCTGGGCTACCTCATACCAAGTCGCCGTTCCGGTACCGGCGGCGTGATAGATGCCCCAGGGTTTTTCTGCTTCGGGCTGTGCCGTCAATTGCAGGGCAACTGCAAGAATGGCATCGACGAGGTGAGGCGCATACGTTGGATTGCCGTATTGGTCATCAACGACTTTCAGCGGCATTCCCAATTGCGCGCGCTGTAGAATGTTGCTGACGAAGCAGCGGCCAAAGGGACTGAAGATCCATTCGGTCCGCAGGATGACGTGCTTCGGGTTGGCCGTTTGCACCGCGAGCTCGCCGGCGAGCCTCGATTTTCCGTAAGTGGTTGCCGGTTGCGTGAAATCGGTCTCAAGGTAGGCGGTCGGTTTCTGCCCATCGAACACATAGCTTGTCGAGAGATGTATGATCGGAACCTGTCTTCTGGCTGCAGCCTCGGCTAACAACCGCGCTCCGATGGAATTGAGTGCGAAAGCCAGCTCCGGCTCGCTTTCGGCCCCGTCCACATCAGTATAGCCTGCCAAGTTGATCAAAACATCAGGTTGAAAATCGCCCAATGCCCGCTCAATGCCGCGGGGATCGCAAATGTCGAGACCGGGGCGGCCGATCGCGAATGCTGTAATGTCGTTGCGCATCGGCGCCGTTTGCATGAAGGCGCGTGCAATTTGTCCATGCCAGCCGGCGGCCAGTATTCGCATGATCAGACCGAAAGCGTTTGCAGATGGCCTATCCTAATGTCCATGGGGGAAGACTGGGACAGAGGCACTCGCTAATGCGTCCAGCTTCCGATCCGGCCGTATTTGAAATTATCGGCGTAGGATTTTTTGGAAAACCCGCGCGGGTTCGGCTGAAACACGCGGTAGGGAATTCCATTCTTCTCCGCGTATGCGATCGCCTCTTCCTTGGTCTCGAAGAAGAGCTTGACCTGCGAAAGCATGTCGTTCGAGCTGGTCCAGCCCATCAGCGGCTCGTTCTCGCGCGGCGTCGCGGGCTCGTAGTCCAAGAGCCACTCTTTGGTTTTCGCCAGGCCCGATTGCATGGCGGTCCTCGCTGGCTTGTAAATGCGTGCAAACATGGTGCCCCGGTTCCGGTGAATTGGTTCGTCCGTGAATTTGGCGCAAGCGGGGGAAAATGACAATGACAAACAGCCGCGGCCGCTTACCCGGAAAGGACGTCACCGGAGCGCGGCACAAGAAGTGAAGAAACTCACCAGCCCCAGCAGCGCCCGCGCCGATGCCAAGAGCATCGCGCTATCGGCACTGGAACAATACGGCCCTGGGGCGAAAGGCCCCACGTAGTGCCAGGGATTGGCGGGTCCTCGGCATTCCCAGCAAGGATGGCTGCGCCAAGGTTGCCAAGCTCCTCCGTTGCGTGGCAAGGATAAGCCCTGTGACGCTCGCAGCCATGCGCTGGCGCAACCAAAGGTAGCGGCAGTAAACAGGCAGCGATAATGACAGCAAACCAGCGCATATTTTGCCTCCACGGTCACCCCCCGCGCTTCAAGAATGACTCGCAGCGGATTCGTGTTCCAACATCGGTCCCCAAACTGAAAATAGGCGCCCGCTGAACCGGGATAGAAGCAGCCTATTTATCATCCTCATCCCCAGGCCGCAACGCCATGACCGCCGCGCCCATGGCCGCGCTACCGAAGGTGACGGCGAAGCCGGTGGCCAATAAGAGGACGGGAATTGCGGGAGAGGCCTCGTTCAAGATCAAGGTTCTGAGGTGCGCGGTGTCGGTCGCAAGCAGAGCAGCGAGCAAGGTCCAACCGCCGGCGACACCGATCGCACAGTTGACCAGGAGGAAGCGTATCAGGCGCGGAACCGTCTGCCACCAGCGCCGCAGAGGCTCGACGGAAATCCGCATGCACCGGCCCTCCCGCCGTTCCAGCTCGACCCCGCGATGATGGCCGGGCCCGTCAGCCGGAGCAATATGGTCTTCCGCCGCACACTACTCCACGGTCATTCCGGGCTTGCCATGCGCGCTGGCGCAAGGGTCAGGGTGAAGGGGAGCGAGTTCGGTTACGGTGCCGGCTGCGCCAGCACGTGGCGCTTTTTTCCGAGCGAAAGCTTGATCACGCCGTCCTTATTGAGGTCGTCCAGGCTTAGGGTCCGGCGCTCGTCAGTGACTACCTCATCGTTCACACGCAGAGCGCCGCCCTTTATCAGGCGTCGAGCCTCGCTCGTCGAGGCTGCAAGACCCGCCGCTACGTTTGCATTCAAAATGCCTATTCCATTGGCCAAATTGAGCTCGATTGTCGGCAGGCCTTCCGCCGAAGCGCCCTCCTCGAAAGCCTGGCGCGCGGTCTCGGCCGCTGCCTCGGCTGCTGCACGCCCGTGCAGGAGCGCGGCTGCCTCGGTTGCGAGAACCTTCTTGGCTTCGTTGATTTCGGAGCCGGAAAGCGCTTCAAGGCGCGCGATTTCGCTGAGCGGCAGATCCGTGAACAGGCGCAGGAACCGCGCCACGTCGGCATCCTCGGTGTTGCGCCAGTACTGCCAATAGTCGTAGGGGCTCAGCATATCGGCGTTAAGCCAAACCGCGCCCTTGACCGATTTTCCCATCTTTGCGCCGGACGCCGTGGTGAGCAGCGGCGTGGTGAGGCCGAACAGCTCGCGCCCTTCGACGCGCCGCGCAAGCTCGATCCCGTTCACGATGTTGCCCCATTGGTCGGACCCGCCCATCTGCAAAACGCAATTGTAGCGGCGGGCAAGCTCCAGGTAATCGTAGGCCTGCAAGAGCATGTAGTTGAATTCGAGGAAGGTCAGGGGCTGCTCGCGCTCCAGCCGGAGCTTGACCGAATCGAATGTGAGCATGCGGTTGATGGTGAAATGCCGCCCATACTCGCGCAGGAACTTGATGTAACGCAGGTTTTTCAGCCACTCGTCGTTGTCCACGAGGATGGCGTCCGTCTCGCTGTCTCCGAAGCTTAAGAGCTTCGTGAACGCCGTCTTGATGCTTGCCTTGTTCGCGTCGATGTCCTTCTGGGTGAGGAGCTTGCGCGTCTCGTCCTTGCCGGAAGGATCGCCAACCTTGGTTGTGCCGCCGCCCACGAGCACGATCGGCTTATGCCCGGCCCTTTGGAAGACCCTCAGCATCATAATGCTGATGAGATTTCCCACGTGCAGGCTAGGTGCCGTGCAATCGTAGCCGGCATAGGCGGTGATAATGCCCTTCGCCGCCGCGGCCTTGAGCCCCTCCTCGTCCGAAATCTGATGCATATAGCCGCGCTCTCGAAGAACCTGGATAAAATCCAATTGATTTTTTCCCGCGGCGTGCATCAGATCCTCCGTCATTCCAGCACCTCGACAGATAAACGAGGAGCGTGTAGCAGAAACGGCACCATGTACGGCATTCGCGTTTTGCGTCAAGCGAGGGTTCATGAAGGCGATCGGGCTTATGAGCGGCACTTCGATGGACGGCATCGATGTCGCGCTGATCGAAACGGATGGCGAGGCAATCCACTCCGTTGGGCCGGCTTGTGCGTTCCCTTACACCGCGCCCGAACGCCATTTGCTAAACGAGGCAATGGTTTCCGCGCGAGGCGTGAAGGTGCGCGAGGACCGCAGCGGGGTGCTGGCGCTAGCGGAAAGCATGCTCACGTCGAAACATGCTGAAAGTGTCAGGGCGTTTGCCGGGATGTATGGGATCGCGCTTTCCAGTGTTGGCGTGGTGGGATTTCACGGGCAGACTGTCCTTCACCGGCCGGAGCGGTGGCTTACAGTGCAGTTGGGCGACGGGCAGGGCTTGAGCGCGGCGCTTGGCGTTCCGGTGGTCTACGATTTCCGGGCCGCGGATATGGAATGTGGCGGGCAGGGAGCGCCGCTGGTGCCGATTTTCCATCGCGCGCATGCGTTGCATGGGAGGCTGCCGCTCCCCGCCGCGTTCGTCAATATAGGCGGCATCTCGAACATCACCTTTGTGCCTGAAGGGCCGGCCGAAGGGCTGATCGCCTTCGACGCGGGGCCGGGAAACTGCCTGATCGACGATTGGGCGCTGAGGCACACCGGCGAGCCGCTAGACCGCGATGCCCACCTTGCCCTATCCGGCCATCCCAGCCGGGAAGTGCTGGCGGCCTTGCTTGCTCACCCCTACTTCAAGGCGCCCGCGCCGAAATCGCTGGATCGCGGGACGTTCACCTTGGATATGATCGAAGGTTTAAGCCCGGCGGACGGAGCGGCGACGCTAACGGCATTCACCGTCGCCGGCATTGCGGCCGCGGCGCGGCTCCTGCCTGCGCAGCCACAAATCTGGGTCATCGCCGGAGGGGGCACTCACAACCCGCACATCTTACAGGGCCTGCGCCGCGTGCTAGGCGCGCAAACGTTGACGGCGGATGCCGCGGGCTTCAGCGCCGATTTCATGGAAGCTCAGGCTTTTGCCTATCTCGCGGTGCGCAGGCTCAAGGAGCTACCGTCCACCTTCGCGGGCACGACAGGTGTCTCCAGCCCGGTTGTGGCGGGGGTGATAGCCTATCCAGGCGACGCGCCGCACGACCCAGTAGGCGCCGCTATTTTTGGGGGATAGAAGCGAGCGCTGCACTCGGACACACTCCTGCTGTCATGGCCGGGATTCGACTTGGCCATCCAAGGAATAGGCATGACAAGGATTGTCGGTGTATTCATTATTCTCGCCGGTTTGCCTTGTTCGCTTACGGCCCCATTCCCCTTATCGCCGCAGTGGCAGCACTCGCCATAGGCAAGCCGGTTGTCTATTTTGGCGGAAATTGGGGCCTGTCGATCGGCGGAGGACTTGCTGTGATGCCTTATGGATGGCAATGCGGTAAGGGAATTAAGAGCAAGTAACGCTTGCATCTGGGATGGCCGGGTCAAGCCCGGCCATGATAATCGTAGTTCAGCGCGCGGCTGAGAAGGCGGGAGCGCTCGTCCCGGCCGAAGCGCGTGGCGTTTCAGCCTTTGTCGCTGCCCGCTGGACGGCCTTTTGCACCTTCTCGAACGCGCGCACCTCAATCTGCCGGATGCGTTCGCGGCTTACGCCAAACTCGGATGAAAGCTCTTCCAGCGTCAGCGGGTCGTCCGAGAGGCGGCGGGCCGTAAAGATGCGGCGCTCGCGCTCGTTCAAGCTCTCCATCGCCGCTCCGAGATATTCGCGGCGCCTGTCCAGTTCCTCGCTCTCCACGAGCGTGGTCTCCTGATCGGGACTGTCGTCTACAAGCCAATCCTGCCATTCGCCGCTCTCTGAGTCGGCGCGCAGCGGTGCGTTCAGCGACGCGTCTCCGCCAAGCCGCCGGTTCATCGAAATGACGTCTTCCTCGGGCACGCCCAGATTGGTCGCGATTTGCTTGACCTGATCGGGGCGGAGATCGCCTTCCTCCAGGGCCTGCAACTGACTTTTTGCCTTGCGCAGGTTGAAGAACAGCTTCTTCTGGCTTGCGGTGGTGCCCATCTTCACAAGGCTCCAAGACCGCAGAATATATTCTTGAATGGCGGCCCTGATCCACCACATAGCGTAGGTAGCAAGGCGGAACCCCTTATCGGGGTCGAAGCGCTTTACAGCCTGCATAAGGCCGACATTGCCTTCGGAGATCACTTCCCCAATGGGAAGGCCATAGCCCCGGTATCCCATGGCGATGCGCGCAACGAGGCGGAGGTGAGAGGTAACGAGTTTTTGTGCGGCAGCAGCATCCTCATGCTCCTGCCAGCGTTTGGCAAGCATGTACTCCTGCTGAGGCTCAAGCATCGGGAAGCGCCGGATCTCTTCGAGATACCGGGCGAGGCCGCCACTTGCTGCGACTGAAGGCAATGAACTCATGCTATACCCTCCTCAGCGGGAGAACCGCTGTCCTTGGAGAACTCGTTCACATTTTTGGAACGATGGCCCTACCTTACGCCTGCGGCCAAAAATCCGCATCTTAATTCTTCGACAGTTTCGTAACCGATCTTTCAAAACTGCTACACAGATTCGCGATATCCCCCGGCAGATCGCTCTCGAACGCCAGGATTTTACCGGTCACGGGGTGGCGGAAACGCAGTCCTGCCGCATGAAGAGCCTGCCTTCTCAGCCGCTTTAGCGCTTCGGCTGCCTCTGGCGGAAGCGCATGCATTTTTGTTACAAATCCAGCGCCATACAGGCTGTCTCCTGCAATTGGCGTGCCGATATGGGCCATGTGCACACGAACTTGATGCGTGCGGCCGGTTTCGAGGCTGCATCGAACGACGCTTAGAGCAAGCGAGTTGTTCCCTTTGCCTTTTGTCTTGCCCCCTTCCGGCCGGTAGGTGCGTATGGTCTCATAGTTCGTAATCGCTGTGCGGCCGCCGGTTCGAACGGCTGCCATTTTCACGCGGGAGGCAGGATGGCGCGCGATCTGCGTCTCGATCCTTCCAGCGCGCGGCGAGGGCTCGCCCCAGACCAGCGCAATATATTGCCGGCGAAGCTCGCCCGTCCGCCCATGATCGGCAAACTGCTTGGCCAAGCCGCGATGCGCGGCGTCGGTCTTCGCTGCAACCATCAGCCCGCTTGTGTCCTTATCCAGCCGGTGAACAATCCCAGGCCGGGCAATGCCGCCAATGCCGGAGAGACTTTTTCCGCAATGAGCAATGAGCGCGTTCACGAGCGTTCCGTTCAAGTTGCCCGCGCCGGGGTGAACCACCAACCCGGCCGGCTTGTCGATCACGATGAGGCTATCATCCTCATAAACCACCTGGAGGGCGATCGGTTCGCCCGCGAGCGCGTAAGGCTCCGCGGCGGGCACCTCGACATCGAAGCTATCGCCCTGGCGCACCTTGACGGCCGGATCGGTAATGGACCGTCCCGCAGCCGTAACCCTTCCCGCGCGAATGAGCTCTTGCAACCTTGCCCGGCTTAGTGTCTCAATGCGGCTCGCCAGAAAACGATCGAGCCTGGTACCGGCATCGCTTTCCTGAACGGTATGGCTGCCGGCAGGAGGTGAAACATCGCTCGCCATAATACAACCTAGCATACCCTCAATTACGCGGTTTCCATGACAAATGTTTCAGGCCAGCCCGTAGGCAGTACAATTCCCCCCCGCTATGTCCGCGCGCTTAAGATCGCCGTTGCGGTCCTGACCGCGCTTATGATAGCTGGGATCGTGGCGCTCGTGTACGGCGTTGCGAGGCAGGTTTCGAAGCTTGGCAGCACTGCAAAACCGGCTGTAACGTCAGCAGCGCATGCACCCTACACGCAACAGCTGGATTTGGGTCCAGGCAAGCTCGAAAGCGTCACGGGCGGCGGGGATGTCCTCGTTCTCCACTGGAAAAACGAGACAGGCGACACTGTGCTTTCGATCGATCCCCGAAATGGACGTGAGCTTGGGCGAATTCAACTCCCCCGGCATTGAAAATTATCAAGTGAATCCACCGCATACGGATACAACCAAGCTACTCGTTTGCTTGTAATTTTGGCTAGAAGCTATCAGTGTACAGAGGAAGTATCTGTTTATTATCCACGATATAAGTTTCTGCTGGCCTTCCTTCCTGAGTAGATCGCCTATATATTGCGGGCAAGGCGTGAGAGCGTAGTGAGTATGCCGCAGGACCATCGCGAAACAATTTCTGCTATGCGGGCAGAGATTCCTCGCTTGAGGCGTTTTGCACGCTATATGACGCGCGATGTGGATTATGCAGACGATCTTGTCCAGGAATGTCTGACCCGCGCCATTGCCAACATCGCCTCCTGGCAGCCGGGCACGAACCTGCGGGCTTGGCTATTTGTCATTTTGAAGAACGTTTTCAGAAACGACAAACGCCGCGCCCAGCACGATATCGCCTATCGCAACCGGCTTGAAAAGGACAGCCCGCTCTATAGCGGAGCCGATCAGCATCATCACCTCGTCTTGTCGGAGGTTCAGGATGCGTTCATGCGGCTCACCGAGGACCACCGCGAGGTGCTTATGCTGATCGCGGTCGAAGGCCTGCGCTACGAAGAGGCTGCGAGCGTTCTCAACATCTCAGTGGGCACGGTCAAATCGCGCCTGTCGCGGGCAAGGTCGGCGCTCAGGGCGCTGGTGGACGTTCAAGAGCAGGATACGGGCGCGGAACGGGTTTAATGGCCGTCATCCCGTGCGCGGCGCAGCGCGAAGCGGTGCGCTGCTGACACGGGATCGCCACAAACGCCGTCTCCTTTAAGATCCCGTTTCAGCGCAGCGTCACTTTGTGCCGCGGCGCGCACGGGATGACGCGAGAGTGCCCGCCAGCTTACCTGCCTTCCCTATACCAAGTCAGCGACAAGAGCCCAAGTGCGATGCCGAGCGCCGCAAAGCCAGAGATGAGCGGCGTATAGGATATTGCCTTCACCTCATAGGCGTCGCGCGCTTTGAGCCCAAGCCAACTGCTCCCGTAAAAGCGGTGGGCCGAGCGCATCATGGAAATCGACGGCGTTGACACGGGGGCTGCCCCAGCGGTGCCGCCAAGGAAGAACGCACCGCCGCCGGAGTTGTCCAGCACCGGCCGCAACGGCTCATCGGTCGCCACCACGCGCTGGAATTCCGGGGAATTCATCTCTCCCGCTACGGTAAGCGCGGTCAGCCCGTCCATCGTGATGCGATGAACGCCCGGCTCTTCGGCTGCGATGGTCTTGGTAAAACGGCCCGGCGCCTTCTTGTCCAGCGTGACCTTTGTCTCTTTGCCAGAGGGCGTCGTGACCGTGGCTTCGCCAACCTGGTCCTGCACGGTGCGGCGCTGGATGGTGATCTCGCGCTTGCGGGACTTCGCGGAAAGCGCCTCTTCCTCAAGGTCGGGCTCCTTCATGAGCCAGTGCGCGAGCCTGCGCAAAAGATCGACGTGCGGGCCGCCGCCCTCATAGCCGCGCGCCCAAAGCCATGCGTGATCGGAGAGTAGCAGCGCCACGCGCCCCTTGCCGCGCCGGTCGAGAACGAGCAACGGCTTGTCCTCAGCGCCGCTCATTACCACCTCGCCCCGGTCCGCTTGCGCGTCAACGATTCGAAACCAATGACCCCAACTGGGCTTCTGGCCCTCCCGTGTGGGTGCGCCAGGAAGCCCCGCCGTTACCGGATGCTTCTCGCCCTCTTTGGTGATCGTGGGCTGGAACGGCTCCTCGACAACGCGGCCCGTCGGGCGCGCGGGCAGCACACTGCCAAGCGGTGTGCGGGCAAGGCTCGACTGGCCAGCAAAATCGGCCCCAGCGGCGACAAGCACCGCGCCGCCCTGCTCGACATAGCGGGCGACGTTGTCGAGATAGAGCATCGGCAGGACCGCTCTTCTTTGGTAACGGTCGAAGATGATCAGATCGAACTGGTTGAGCTTCTCGGAAAACAGCTCCCGCGTCGGGAAGGCGATGAGCGAAAGCTGATCGATGGGCGTGCCGTCGTGCTTTTCAGGGGGGCGCAGAATTGTAAAATGCACGAGGTCGACCGCGGCGTCCGACCGGAGCAGATTGCGCCATGTGCGCTCCCCGGCATGCGGCTCGCCAGATACGAGTAGCACGCGCAAATTCTCTCTCACCCCCTGGGCCTCGATGACAGCCCGGTTGTTGATCGCCGTAAGCTCGCCAGGCTCTGGCTTCAGCTCAACCTCAACGATGTTCGGCCCGGCATGCTCGAAACGCAGCGGAATGGGAACGGTCTTACCATAGGGGGCTTGAATAGTCTCAATGGGTCCATTCGCATGGCGTATTTCAAATGTCGCCAAGCCCCCTTCGCCGGGGCCGCTGCGCTCGGCCTTGATCTCTGCGGTCTCCACCGTACCGGCCAGGCCGAAGCGCGGTGCTGAGACGACCTGAATACGGGTGTCCTTCTCCCCGCGCGACCCTGTTATGAGCGCATGCAGTGGCGCATCGAAGCCAAGCCGGCCTCTATCCTTCGGCGCGTCGTGGATCTGCCCATCAGTGACAAATATCGCTCCGGCCATGCGGTTTGCCGGAATATCCGTCATTGCCTTATCGAGCGCTGTGAAAAGGTTGGTTGTCTCTCCGCCCGCTTGCTCCGAGCCCGGCACATGCACGAAGCGCACTTCCAGATTGGGGATTTTTGCGAGTTGGTCCTTAAGGTCCGCCTCGATTTGGCGAGCACGCTGCGCCCGGCCCGCAAGCTCCATGCTCGAACTGTTATCGACGGCGACGACCGCGATATTGGACAGGGGCTGCCGGTCCTCGTTTTTCAAGTTCGGGTTTGCGAGCGCGGCGAGAAGGCAGGCAAGGCTTAGCGTTCGAAGCAAAAGGCCGCGCAGGCTGCGCCAAGCGAACAAGACAACCGCGGCAACGCACAGCACCGCCAATGCCGCGAGCAGCTCGCGCGAGAAGAAGGGGAAGAACTCTACGGACCAGTTCATGAGAGGCTAGACCCCCTCACTCTGTCTCGCTCCTCAAGGGGAGAGAGAACGCCTGTAATATCCTCTCCCTTGCGGAGAGGGCCGCAGCTAACTCCCTTCCCCTTGCGGAGAGGGCCGCAGCTAACTCCCTTCCCCTTGCGGAGAGGGCCGCAGCTAACTCCCTTCCCCTTGCGGAGAGGGCCGCAGTTAACTCCCTCTCCCCTTGGGGAGAGGGCTGGGGTGAGGGGGTCTTTCCAATTCCCACGAAACATTGCGATCAGTGCCCCAGCCGTTCGAGGATTGCCGGCACATGGACCTGGTCGGCTTTGTAGTTCCCGGTCAGCGCATACATCACAATGTTGATGCCGGTGCGATAGGACATTTCTCTTTGATCCTCACCGCCGGGCACAGCCGCAAACATTGGCCGGTCATCGTCGTCGAGTGCCCAAGCGGCTGCGAGATCGTTCGAGGTCACGATAATCGAGCTGACGCCGTCAGTTTTGACGCCGCGCTTTGCGGCATCTGCCGGGTCCGCCTGTGCTTGCACCCATGGATCGCCATTGTCCCAGCGGCCTGGAAAGGATTGCAACAGATAGAACGCCTTGGTCAGCACATGGCCTTCCGGCAGGCGTTGCAAGGGAGGAAGATCGAGCTTGCCCAAAAGCTGTCCCAGGGGCGTCGTCGTGCCTCCGTTCAGGCTCCCGCTGAAGGTGCCGTCATTCTTGGTATCGAAGATGATAAGTCCGCCTTGCTTCATATAGGCGTCTACTTTCGCAAGAACGCGGTCGGACAAGGGTTCCGCATCCGGGAGGACAGGCCAATAGATCAAGGGGAAAAAAACAAGCTCGTCGCGAGCGGGATCGATGCCCATGGGCTCTCCCGGCTCGACCGCGGTGCGAGCGTTCAAGACCTTGGATAAGCCCGAAAGACCGGCTTTGCTGATCCGGTCCGCTTCTTCGTTCCCGGTCACCACGTATGCGAGCCGCGTTTCGAGGGATGCCTGCAGCGCGAAGTCGGTGGCGGCAGCGCTTTCCCGGGCTGCCTCCGCGCGCGCATGCGGGACGGCCAATCCGGCGAGAAGGACGAAACCTGTCGCGGCGGTGACGGCTTTGCGCCAGCGGATCGCTCCGCTGCCGAGAAACAGCGCGCAAACTGTGCCATCGGCCAAAAAAAGCAGCAATGCCAGAAGATAAAGCCACGGAGCCAGAGCAACGGTCTTGGCGTCCGTGAAGGCGCTGACATGGGCGTTGGCTGGCAATTTCAGTGGCTGTAGAGCGTCGCCATCCCTCACGGTATTGACGGCCCTGAGCGCATTTTCCGGCCCGTAAAGTCCGGGCGGGTTTGCTGCGCTGCTGAGTGCATTGCCGATCTCCGCGGGGGCAATCGCTTTCGCCCGCCCCGAGGGCTCACCAAGCTTACCGAAGCCGTCCAGAACGCGCCAAGGCTTCAACAAAGAGTCCTGGCCTGAAGCGGCGGCGGTTTCGGCTGGCTTTTCAGCGCCGCCGCTTGCCTGAGCAAGCTGCAAAGGCGACAGCTCGAGAATCTTTTGCATCATCTCCACGAATAAGCCCGATATGGGTAAATTAGACCAATCAGGGTTCGCAGTAATATGGAAAAATACCAGCATGCCCGCCCCGCGTCTTGCAGCGGTCACAAGCGGGGTGCCATCCATCAGGCGTGCCCAGACCTTAGTTTCTCGCGGCATGGTTGAAGGATCGGAAAGAACCTGCTGCGAAACAGTCACATCTCCGGGAATGACGAGTCCATTGAAAGGCGAATCGGTTTCGAACGGAGCCGGCTTTTGCGGCGATGCCCATGTCATCGTTCCACCCAGCGTGCGCTCGCCCTCGCGCAAGGGCGCGGGCAAAAGCGGGTCGCCGCCCTGCTCGAGCCTCGGTCCTGCAAAGCGAATCAGCATTCCGCCTTTTTCAACGAAGGCGGCGAGCCTTTCGCGGGTGTGGCCGGCAAGGCGGCCTACGTCGCTGAGAATGATGATGGACGGCGATCCCGAGACGAGATCCTGGGTGGCTTGGTCAAGGTTGGCAGTGCGGGCGCGCGCAACTTCGGCAAAGGGCGTGAGCGCGCGTTCAAGGTAGTAGGCTGGCGAAAGGAGCGGTTGCGCTTCCTCGCTGCCCTCGCTTGCGACAATGCCCACGCGCCGCCGCTGCGACTGGCTGTCCAGCAGATAAACGGCGCCCGCCGAGCCTTCGCCTGCGATTTCGAGCCGGGCCACCTGATTGCGTAAATCGAGCGGAAGATCGAGGGCCACCTCGGCATTCGAGCTGCTGCCGGCGGTATTGAATGGAGCGGCAGCCAAGATGTCCCCGCGCGCCGTGACGGCCGTAACTTGCCCGGTGCGCGCGGCGGGTTCGGCCCTTAAGATACGGGCTCGAATAAGACCGCCGGCGGCGGAGGTCCGTGTGATGGCAAGGGCGCCAGTTCCTGGGGCATCGCTATAAATGTCGATGGTGCCGCTGGCTGCGAGAGCGCTCAAAGCCTTACCCAAGGCGGCGGCCCCGGCATCTTCAACGCCGTCCGACAGCCAGGCCACGTGCAACTTTCCGCGCTGCGGGGCAAGCTCTTTCTCGATTTGCTGGGCAGCCGCAGCGCGGTCGCCTGGGAAGGGTTCCGGCATTAGCGATGCAAAGCGCTGGCGGAACTCGGCCGGGGAAAGGGGCGAAAGCGGGGATGACGGCCCCGCGGTTGGGATCAGATAAAGCGCTTGCCCGCTTTCATCGGCAATGGTGGCGAGCTGTTCGGCGAATGACTGCCTCTTGGGCCAGCGGCTGGCGGATGTCCAGCCATTGTCAACAACCACCGCCAGGGGCACTGAAATCGCCGCCGTTGCCGCGGATTGCGGTTTGATGAGGGGCCGGCAAGGGCCGCGATGACCGATGCGGCAATAACCATCCGCAAAAGAGTTAACCACCAAGGGCTGCGAATAGGGGTCTTCTCCTTCCCACGCAGGCCAAGCAGAAGCGAAGACGGCGGAAACGCGACGGTCCTGGGGCGCGGCGGCATCAAGCGCAGCAAAAGCCACATCACCGGCAGCACCGCCAAACCTGCGAGCATCCAAGGAGAAACAAAGCTCAGAGTTCCGATGAGGCCGCTTGTCATGAAGAGCTGTTCTCCCCGGCAAGCTGGCCTTTGAGCGTTCCCTTGGCCCGGTAAGCCTTTTCGAGCCCGGAAAGATGCATATGCAGCGGCAGCAGCGCTTCCACCGCGGGACGGTTCGTGTGATGGAGAATTGGCGTCCAGCCAATGCCGGCGGCGTGGGAGGCGATGGCGCCTTTATGCGCCGCGAGCCTTTGCTGGTAACTTTCGCGAAGAGTTTCGGCCCGTTCGGCCACGTAGCGCGCCTGGGTCTCCTCGTCGAAGAACTCGACTCGCCCGTGATAAGGCAGGCTTTCCTCCGCGGGGTCGAGCACCTGAACGATGTGGCCGCGGACGCCCTGGCGCGCGATGCCGGCAAACGCTGCCCCAAGCTTGTCTTCGGGCTCCAGAAAATCGCTGAAAATGACAAGCTCCGAAAAGCGGCCAAAGCGGCTTCGGGTATCGGGTAAGCTCTTGGGGCCGGACCCGGCGAGGGAACGCGCCAGCGTCTCGATCATCAGCGACGCGGCGTTGCGCCCCGCCTTGGCTTCCATCAAGCCCGGTATCCCTATGCGCTCGCCGGCATCGGAGAGCAGCGACGCAAGCGCAAGTGCAAGCACAATGGCGCGCTCGGCCTTGGAAGCCGTAGAAAGATGCGACCGGAAATACATCGACGGCGACAGATCGATCCAAATCCAGACTGTATGCGCGGCTTCCCATTCGCGCTCGCGCACGAAAAGATGGCTTGATCCGGCCGAGCGCCGCCAATCGATGAGCGAGGCGGAGTCGCCGTGCTCGAATCCCCGGTATTGCCAGAAGGTTTCACCGGGTCCCGCCCGGCGCCTGCCATGCGTTCCTTGCGCCACTGTCGTTGCCACCCGGCGCGCCTCCACCAGCAGGGCCGGCAGCTTTCCTGCGAGTTCCTGGGCGGCCTCCTCAAGGGCCAGGGTAGGCGTCCGGGCTTTCAGGTCAGATGACATCAGCGGCGGCGGCTCTAAAGCTGTTGGAGAAGGCCGTCGATAACCTGATCGACGGTGATGTTTTCGGTCCGGGCGGTGAAGGTGAGTGCCATGCGGTGCCTCAGCACAGGCTTCGCGAGCGCGATCACATCGTCGATTGATGGCGCGAGCCGGCCTTCAACCAGCGCGCGCGCCCTCACCGTCATCATCAACGCCTGGCTCGCCCGGGGGCCAGGACCCCAAGCTACAAGATCGTTGATACGCGGGGCGGCACTTTCGGTTTGCGGACGGGCTGCGCGTACGAGTTTCAAAATCGCGTCCGCAACGCTGTCGCCCGCGGGGATCTGGCGCACGAAGCGCTGTGCGGCCATGACTTCCTCTGCATTCAGCACCTGCTGGACGCGGCGGTCTTCGAGCCCAGTCGTTGAGAACAGCATGCGGCGCTCAGCCGCGGCATCCGGATAGGTCACGTCGATCTGCATGAGAAAGCGGTCCAGCTGCGCCTCGGGCAACGGATAGGTGCCTTCCTGCTCCAGCGGATTCTGGGTCGCGAGCACGAAAAAGGGCAACGGCAGCGTGTAGGTTTGGCCAGCGAACGTCACCTGCCGCTCCTGCATTGCCTGCAAAAGCGCCGATTGCGTCTTGGGGCTGGCGCGGTTGATCTCATCCGCCATGAGAAGCTGCGTAAACACTGGCCCTTCGACAAAGCGGAAGGAACGCGAACCTGCCTTTTCTTCGAGCACTTCCGTGCCCACGATGTCGGACGGCATAAGGTCGGGCGTGAATTGAATCCGCTTGGCATTGAGCCCAAGCGCTGAGCCGAGCGCTTCGACAAGCAAGGTTTTCGCCAAGCCTGGCACCCCGATCAAGAGCGCATGGCCGCCGGAAAGAATGTTAACGAGAACAAGCTCGATAACGGTATCCTGTCCAAAAATAACGCGCGAGATCGATTCCCTGGCGCGAGCAACTTTGGATCGGATGTCGTCGGCGCGGGCTACGATGCTCAGTTCGGATGGATGGTGCATGCGATGAGAAACCTGCTCGATGACTGTTGCGGTTTGGCTGCGGCGTCTCTAATCCAGAGTATATGCTGACGCATTGCGGGGTTACAACGCTTGGCAAGGCAAGCATCGTGCCACAAGGCTGGAGAGCCGTTGATGCGATCCGCAGCATTATTTTGTCAGCATTAAGGAGCGCCCGCCCATGCCCGGACTTCCCGAGATCAAAGCGGAGACCGCATCGAATCCATTTACTGCAACGGGTTTTGCCGAACGGGCGCGCCTTCGGGGAATTGAGCTCGGCAAGGCCGCCTGGATGGCCAAGCAGCCCATTTCATACGGCGTAGACGCGGGCCGGAGGTTGGACGAGAGCGGCAATCCTAACGAAAATTTAAAGCTGGAACACCTGGTTCCGGCCGGTTCGTGGAAGACCGCGGCGGTGCTTGTGCCGGTGATGGCGCGGGAGCCCGAGGTCACCGTGCTCTTTACGCTGCGTACTTCTCACCTTGCCGCGCATAGCGGGCAAATCTCTTTTCCGGGCGGCAAGATCGAGGAGGGCGACCTGACGCCCGTCGAGGCCGCGATCCGGGAGGCGCAGGAAGAAGTTGGCATTCCTCCTCAGCTGGTTACGCCCCTAAGCCTGCTCGATCTGCACAACACCGGCACCGGTTTCCGCATTATTCCGGTGCTGTCGCTGGTGGACCCCGGCTTCGACCCGGTTCCCCATCCGGAGGAGGTGGCGGAAGTCTTTGAGGTGCCCCTATCTTTTCTTATGGAGGAGCAGAATCATCGGAGGCACCTTCGCGAATGGAACGGCAGGAATATCCTGTTTTACGCCATCCAATTCGAACAGCGCTTCATCTGGGGAGCAACCGCCGCTATCTTGCGCAATCTCTATGAGCGGCTTTACGCACCGGAGGCGGTCTGATGGAGCCTGCGCAATTCTCAACCGTCACGCCCCTCATCCTGTCCTTCCCCCCATGGGAGAAGGGACGCCTGAATGACCCGCCGAGCGTGCAACAACGTTCCCTCTCCCAGTGGGAGAGGGACAGGGTGAGGGGTGTTGCGCCTAATTACATTGCACTCCGGCACGTCATCCCATGAACCCGCCCGCGGACCAGCCCAGCGTTACCAATGCCGATTGGTTCTTGCGCCCGGAAACGCAAGCCATCTTCGCATGCCTGAACCGCGAGGGCTTCGAGGTGCGGGCCGTTGGCGGCGCCGTACGCAACGCGCTGCTTGGCCGGCCGGTGACGGAGGTGGATTTTGCCACGGCCGCGACGCCGGAAGATACCCTCCGGCTTGCGGCGGATGCCGGCATCAAGTCCGTGCCCACGGGCATCGCGCACGGCACCGTGACATTGATCGTCAACGGCGCCCCCTTCGAAGTAACCTCCCTTCGCCGCGACATCGAGACCGATGGCCGCCACGCGACCGTCGCCTTCGGCAGCGATTGGGCCGAGGATGCGCGCCGGCGCGATTTCACCATGAACGCGCTCTACGCCGATGCCCAAGGCAAGGTGCACGATCCGCTTGGCGGCTTGAGCGACCTGCGCGCCGGCCGCGTGCGTTTTGTGGGCGATCCCGTCCAGCGCATCCGCGAGGACTATTTGCGGATCTTGCGCTTTTTCAGGTTCAGCGCGGAATATGCGCAGGGCGGCTTCGACCGCGACGGCCTTGCCGCCGCCACCCGCGAGCGGATGGGCCTGATGCGGCTCTCGCGTGAGCGGGTGCGGATGGAGCTTCTGCGCATCTTGATCCCACGCCGCGCTGGCGAGGCCATCAAGATCATGGATGAGACCGGGCTTCTGCTGCTGCTTCTTGGCGGCGTGGCGCGTCGCGTGCGCTTCGAGCGGCTGTGCAAGATCGAGGCCGCGCTTGAACTTGAGCCGGACCCTATTCTTCGGCTTGCGGCGCTTGGAGTTTTTGTGGAGGAGGATGCCGTCCGCCTTACGGACAGGCTCCGGCTATCTTCGCAAGAGGCAAAGGAGCTGGAGGGCCTGTCCGCGATCTCGCCCCGCGTTTCAGCCCAGCTTGGCAAGGCGGCGTTGGAAGTCTTGCTCTATAAGCTCGGCGCGAGGGGTTATCTCGGGCGGCTTCTGCTTGCCTGGGCGGCTAGCGAGGCCGCTCCCGATGATAAGGATTGGCATTCCGCCGCCAGCCTTGCAGCCAAGTGGCAGCGGCCAAGCTTTCCACTCGGCGGCGCAGACTTGATCGCGCTGGGCCTGAAACCAGGGCCTGCCTTGGGCGCGCTGCTGAAAGACCTTGAGGAGCAATGGATCGCGGGCGGATTCACCGCAGGTCGCGAAGCGCTTTTGGACTTGGCGAAGCAAAGGGCGGCCGGGTAGCGGGAATGGGGCCCGCGACACTTTCCGCGTTGTCCGCCGGCGCTCGGAAGATGCCAAACCGGAGGCGGGCATAGGCTCTCACAATCCGCATGGGCACGATTAAGAAAGCAACCGCGCCCACTGACCCCGGAAAGCCGAGCCCCTATGTTATGTTGGCCTCATGCTAAGGCCAAAGGAGCGATCATGCGAATACATGTAGGGTGTGAGCTTGCGTTCGATCTCCCCCAAACAACACCGATGATCGCGGCTCTTAATGTGCATTTTTCGCGGTTTTCCGACCTTGAGCGTCCCGATCACCTAGTAACGAGGCCCAGCGTGCCGGTCGAAGGCTACCGCGACAGTTTCGGCAATTGGTGCAATAGGCTCGTGGCTCCCGCGGGGCGCTTTACCCTCGGCACCAGCACTGTCGTCCGCGATGCCGGCGCGTCCGATCCTGTGGATGTGAATGCGGTGCAACATCAAGTTCAGCATTTGCCTGCGGAAACGCTTCAGTTCCTCCTGGGCAGCCGCTATTGCGAGACCGACGTCTTGTCGGAAGAAGCCTGGCGCCGGTTCAAACTTACTCCGCTCGGCTGGCCGCGCGTTCAAGCCATTTGCGACTTCGTGCATAACCATCTTACTTTCGGTTATGAACACGCCCGCCCAACCCGCACGGCCGCACAAGCCTATGCAGAGGGCTTCGGCGTTTGCAGGGATTTCGCTCACCTGGCTATCGCGTTTTGCCGCTGCCTCAATATCCCGGCGCGCTATTGCACCGGGTATGTAAGCGATGTCGGTCTCCCTCCGCCCTATGCACCAATGGACTTCGCTGCATGGATGGAGGTCTATCTTGGCGGACGCTGGTTCACGTTCGATCCGCGCAACAACTCTGTCAGGTTCGGGCGCATTCTCATCGCGCAAGGCAGAGACGCTGCCGATGTTCCCTTAACTCAGACGTTCGGTCCCAGTACCCTGTCAGGTTTCCGGGTTTGGGCTGATGAAGTTCAGTGAAATTGGCTTTGGCTTTTCGAAGGCGCCCGATGCCCCGTTCTTGGGCTGACGCTGATTTTTGTATCGCCGGGGCGTGGTTAAATTTGGCATGGTGAACGCGGCGGGAGTTAATTGCGATTCTTGCGCCAACACAGGGATTTCTAGCGTTTTCACCCCCAAAAGTGGACTCCGCAAGGCGGTATTGTACTTGTCAAACCCAAGGGGAATCAGCTAGGGCTTTTCGCCAAGCTGGAGGTGCGCTATGAACGCGCATGACCCGTCTCCTAGTAGGCGAAGGCTCCGCTTTGGAGGACCCGTGCAACAAATCTCGCTGGCCTATATATTCAATTTATCACGCTCTCTGGAAGAGATTGATAGATTGCCGGATGTTGGCACTAGTTCTGAAATGATGTTCCAGGTCTGGGATATCGAAGCTGGCTTGGAAGGACTACTTAACCAAAGTGTTTTTTCAGGCCATTTTAGAAGTTCTCGCGGACTTGGCGTAAATCTTCTTGGTGCCGTTAAGAAGGTATCTGCTGAATTCGACTTTGAACAACCAGACAAAAAGATATACCCAGGACGCTTAAAAGCAATATACGCAAATTATAAAATTGCATTGCTTGCCGAAATTGATTCTTTTTATTCATATTTTGTAACGCAGAAAAGGGGCTACGACACCCTTAGCTTGATCGCGCATGCAGATATTTTGTTTCCGGATGAATTGCACGTGAAGGTTCCCGAAGCGATTTACGATATTCAGGAAGCTGGACGTTCTTTGGCCTTCGAGCGCTTTACCGCAGCCGGTTTTCATGTCTTCCGCGCCGTTGAGAGCGTTGTCAGGCGTTATTGGGCATATAAATCCGGAGGAAGCTCCGCGCCAAAAGTCAGGAGCCTCGGCGTTTACATTGCGGCGATGGAGAAAAATAACATCGGCGATTCGAAGGTAGTCGCCGCACTGAGGCAACTTAATACGCTGCATAGAAATCCGCTCGCGCACCCCGAAGTGGTTTTAACTTTAGATGAGACAACCGCGATTTTAGGTGCTTCTCAGAGTGCCATCAGCAGCATGCTACCTGGATTGCCTGTAATTCAGCCTACAACGGGGCATCCGATCATGGCGAATATGACGTGATGCCTAGCTAGGAGTGATCTTCGCGGTGCTTTTTCCCTCCAAGCCCAAGCTTGCTTTTTGGGGCTTTAGCCAGCGCATCAAACGCCCGCTCGATCTCCGGCAGGCATTTTTCGATTTCGTGTTCTTTGGCAGCTTCCTGGAAGCGCTTGAACTGTTCTTCCGGTGTTAATTCTGGTTCTTTGCGCTTGGGCATCGTGGCTGGCGTCCGATTATTGTTGATTGATTTCATCGGCAGATATTGCGATCAGAACTCTTAGCTTAAGGTCTTCATCGTCTTCGTTGCCGCACATATGGGCGGTGATGATGTCCCGTAGAAGGGGCTTATCTATGCGCCTATCTGCAACATGCACAACAATGTTTTCCATGGCCCGGAGGAAGGTAGCCATCCGAAAAATATAGCCGTTATTCAGCAAAAACAGTGCTGATGCAGCCAAAGCCGCCCTCTTGTTCCCATTCACAAAACAATGAAAACAGGCAAGACAATGGAAAAGGTGTGTAACCTTTTCTTCGACGGTCGGATAATAATCATCGTTCTGTATGTGTTGAAGCACGCTATCCAAAATCCCGGACTCGCGGATGGCAAATGGACCGTCTCCGCTTAGCTCGACAGCCCGTGCATGAAGAAAGACAACATCCTCAAGAGTTAAATAAGTAATTGGCATTTCAGCGGTCTTTTAGACGCTTTAGCACATCCTTGGCCTCTTCAAGGCGGTCGGCAAGCTCCTTACTTTGCGCACCAAGAAAGCGCTCGAAATCCTCACGGGGCACGGATGTTATATATTCTTTCAATTTATCATGGTACGCGTCCCGTAGCGCAAAATCGCGGCTCGCCATCTTGGCCCGCGCTGTTTCCATAAGGGGCTTATATAAAGGGAGACTAGCTAAGCCGTCTAAAATAAGGTCAGCCTCCCTTGGGCTTAGCTTGCGATTTTTCTTCCTGTATCCATCCCAAAGCGCGTCCGCAAAACCATACTCAAAAGAGGCTATCAAGTTAAGAACCTCTGAATAAAAAGCACTCCGTGTCTTGTCGCAAGAGTCTAAGTTCAGTATTCTACGGTATTCTTTTGCCTTTTCACGAAAAATTGCCTGATACACCTTGTCGGTGTACACCGCATACTTAAAGTTACCCATGGCAAGGCAATCTTTAAGGGCGTCTGTAAATTGCTTTCTATAACTTTCACCAGCGAAAGCCGCTTGCAAATACTCATCGTCACGCTGATTGATGTATTTTGTCGGACCGCCGACCCGGCGGTTTACCGCATCTATAGCGATATCAAGGATGAGTTGCCGCAGCAACCGCGCACGATCACTGTCAGCAAGAAGCATCGCCAAATTTAAAAATGCTCGAAAAGTGAAGATAGCTAGCTGCGAAGTTTTATCGATGGTCCCGAAATTATCTTCGGGACCATCGGCGTCAGAAACGGCCTTCTTAAACGATTTCAGGCGGTTACCGGTCAAAACCGCATAGCCGTTTTTTGACAGTTCTAAAGCGTTATCTGCGCAGTACGTTTCGATGGTCCGCACCGTCACTTCGAAGAAGTCAGCGACCTGTTCCTTAAGGACGACATATGTGCCTTCGAAAGGAATGCCTCTGATACCTACCGCCTTTTCTATTTCGGCGATGGCATAGGGGTTATTGAGGATATTCTGCCTGGCAACGGCAGAAGTCGTTAGATCACCGCTCATTCGAAGTCGTCCCAGATAATTTAGGCACTTTGCGCTTCCGTCTGCGAGGAAGCAAGGGGCCGTGCCAAGCCCCTATCTCCTTAGTTAGGCGTCCTATAGGTGAGGCGCTTCCCTTTGGCACCTTCGATCATGCGGCCGGCGCGGTCTTCGTCGTTCACGCCGCGGGCGATCCGGTTGTTGTAGCGGAAATCGAACTCGGCAAGATAGCGGTGCAGGTGCTTTTCATCGCAATGCTGGTAAACGCCTTTCATGCCGCGCTTGAAGATCGAGAAGAAGCCTTCAAGCGTATTGGTATGGCAGGTGCCGCGAACGTATTCGTCCTTGCCGTGCTCCACGGTGAAGTGCGCTTTGAACTCGCGGCCGATAGTGCCGTAAAGCGCGGCTTCGTCGGTCATCAAAGTAGATTCCCAGCTCAGGTTCTTATCGATGATCGGCCAGACATTTGCCGCGTTTGCTTTGTCGATTACGAAGCTGCGAACTTCGCCGCCGAGCGGAGCAGCAAAGCTGCCGGTGCGCATGGCCTCGCGGATGCGATGGCCCATGAACCAAGCGGTCTTGAGGGTGACGCCGAGGGTGCGGTGAAGCTGGTTCGAGCTGACACCCTTCTTGCTGCCTGCGATCAGATAGAATGCCTGAAGCCAAACGTGCATGGGCACGTGACTTTTTTCGAAAATGGTGCCAACCTTCACGTTGAACTGCTTCCGGCATGCGTAGCACTTGTAGAGTCCGATCCGGGTAGCGGTCCCTTTCATCTTGCTTATGCGTTCGGTGCCCTTGCAATGAGCGCAAACGGGGCCTTCTGGCCAAATGCGGGCTTCAAACCACGCATAGGCCGCTTCCTCGTTTTGCAGATGTTCCTGGTTTAGCAATGACATAGCCATAATCCCTCTTTCTGGGATTATACATAGCACGGACAAGTGGGTTTGACAAGTATAATATCGCCCTCCGCAAAGTCCGTTAATTATTTTTTTGGGCCCCCGTTAATCATCAACGGCCATCTAAGGCTATGGCAGAACCTTAATGCACCTTTGCTCAGCCTTAGGGGCGCTGGTGAAAAACCATAGCTTTTTCAGTGTATTAGCTCAGTTTACGCATTCGCAAGGAGCTTTCGGCGATGATAGCGTCATTGAAAGCGCTGGGGCGATCGGTGATTTTTATTAGAATTACATACAAACATGTTAATGGCCGGGGCGAACCCGGCCATGACAAGGGCGGCGCTCAATCGTCTTTCAACTTCCCGATATGAGCTTGGGCGTAAAGCTGGAGGCCGAGCTTATCCACGAGGTCGAGCTGCGTTTCGAGGAAGTCGATATGCTCCTCCTCGTCGTGCATGAGTTCTTCGAACAGGTCGCGGCTCACATAATCCTTCACGGCATGGCAGTGGGTCGCGGCCTCCTCGTAAAGCGCGCGCGCTGCATATTCGAGTTTAAGATCGCAATCGAGAACCTCTTTCACCGTCTGCCCGATATGCAACGGATCGAGCACCTGCAGGTTGGGAAAGCCTTCTAGGAAGATGATGCGATAGATCACCTTGTCGGCGTGCTCCATCTCCTCGATGGACTCTTTGCGCCAAACTTTGGCCAGCTCCTTATAGCCCCAATTGTCGAGCAGGCGGTAATGCAGCCAATATTGATTGATGGCGCTCAGTTCGTGACGCAGGCCCGTATTGAGGTATTCGACAACTTTCGGCTCGCCCTTCATAATATTTTTCTCCGTTGCGCCGGCGCAGCTTCAGCCCCATGAGCGCCGCTATCGTTCGGAAGTAATTATTGCCGGGCAATGTTAAAATGGCCTTTCACAAAATCGCGAACGGGGCTCAAGCCACTTTCGCCTCCGGCTCCGTGGCCGCCTCGGGTGTGCTGACCGCTTCGTCGATCACTTCGCGAATGGAGATTGCGCAGCGCCCGCATTGAGGCTTGCAGCCGAAATGCCGGTGCACCCGGCCGGGCGTGCGGGGCGGGTGTAGATTATCAACCGCTTCGCGCACCGCAGTCTCGCTTAACACATTACAAGAGCATATGATCATGCAGCCGGACCCAGACTATTCATCCCGTGAAAATCAGATAGGGTAGTTTGGCTGCAAAGGCAATAAAAATCAACTTATTATAACTATTCTAAGCTCCTTGATCCCGATTAAGGCAATAACTCCCAGTATAAAAGTTCGGTGCCGAACTTATAACAATTCTAAGCTATACAAATCATGCGATGGTGGCTGCGCTAGCCGCCTCCTCGTAAGCCAGCGATGCCTCGAACCAGGCGTCCTCGGCGGCTTTCAAATCTTTGGCGAGCCCTCCGCGCTCCAGCGTGAGCGTTTGCGCCTTCGAGGCCTGCTTTTCGTAAAGAGCCGGGTCGGCAAGGGCGGCATCGATGGCCGCGATTTTTTTTTGCAGCGTCTCGATGCGCTTCTCGTGATCGGTCATCTGTTTGCGCAGCGGCGCAAGCTCAGCCCTACGCTGCGCGGCTTGGCGGCGATCCTCCTCGCGGTTCCGCTTGTCGCCGGGCGCGGGCGCGGCGCCGCCGCTTTTGACGGCTTGCCTGGCGGCGGCAAGGCTTTCCTGCCGGTAGCTTTCGAGGTCGCCGTCGTAGAGGGTGACGGTTCCGCTGCGCACGATCCAAAGCCGGTCGACGGTCGCCTCCAGCAAGTGCCGGTCGTGGCTGATCAGGATCACTGCGCCTTCATAGTCGTTCAGCGCATGGATCAGCGCCTCCCGGCTATCGACATCGAGGTGGTTCGTTGGCTCGTCGAGGATGAGCAGATGCGGCGCGTGAAAGGTCGCGAGCGCGAACAGGAGCCGGGCCTTTTCGCCGCCCGAAAGCTTCTCGGATGCGGTGTTGGCCTTCTCGGCGCCAAAGCCTATGCCGGCTACCTTTGCCCGCTTCTGCGCTTCGGTTGCGTCCGGCATCAGCTCCGCAATGTGATCGTAGGCGGTAAGCTTCGGCCTGAGCTCATCGAGCTGGTGTTGTGCGAAATAGCCGTATTCAAGCTTCTTCGAGGCCCGGCGCTGGCCGCTGAGCGGTTCGAGCTTGCCGCAGAGGAGCTTCGCGAGCGTCGATTTACCGTTGCCGTTCGCGCCGAGCAGGCCGACCCGGTCGTCGCAATCGAGCCGCAAATTGACGTTGCGCAGCACTGGCTTTTCAGGGTCGTAGCCGATGCTCGCGTTCTCGATCCGGATCAGTGGATTGCCAAGGGCGCGATCCGGCGACGGAAAGCGGAAGGGCACCACCTCGGAATCGATTTCCGCGGCGATGGGCTGCATCCTGGCGAGCGCCTTGAGCCGGCTCTGCGCCTGCCGCGCTTTGGTCGCCTTGGCGCGGAAGCGCTCCACGAACGCCTCCATCTTGCGGCGCGCGTCGTCCTGGCTTTTCTTCAATTTCAGTTGCAGCCGCTGCTGCTCCCGGCGTGTCTCCTCGAACCTGTCGTAGCCGCCGGCATAGAAGGCAAGCCGGCTGTCGGTAAGATGCAGAATGCTATCGACCGAATTGTTGAGAAGGTCGCGGTCGTGGCTCACGATCAGCACGGTGTGAGGATAGTTCTGAATGAAATCTTCGAGCCAGAGCGTGCCTTCGAGGTCGAGGTAATTGGTGGGCTCGTCAAGGAGCAGGATGTCCGGCGCGGCAAACAGCGCGCCGGCGAGCGCAACCCGCATGCGCCACCCGCCCGAGAATTCGGCGCAGGGCCGCTGCTGGTCCGCCTCGCCAAAGCCCAGGCCGGAAAGGATGCGCGCCGCCCGGGCGGGCGCCGAATGCGCGTCGATGTCCGAAAGCCGTGTGTGAATTTCCCCGATCCGGTGCGGATCGTCGGCGGTTTCGGCCTCAGCACTTAGCGCTGCAAGCTCCGAATGCGCGGCAAGCACGGTTTCGAGCAAGCTCTCCTGCCCGCCCGGGGCCTCTTGCAAGACATGCGCGATCGTTGCGTTTTTGGGAAAGCCGACCGTGCCACCGTCCGGATGGACCTCCCCCGCAATCAGGCGCAACAGCGTGGTCTTGCCGGTGCCGTTTCGGCCTACAAGCCCAACCTTGTGCCCATCGGCAATAGCCGCCGTGGCGTGCTCAAACAGCGGCCGGCCATCGATGCGGTATGAAAGATCGTTGATATGCAGCATGGGCGCAAAATGTCCGCGATCGCGGCCCTGCGCAAGTCTTTACCATTAGCTGCTCAAAGATCGTTCACTCTTCGAATGCGTGTGCGGGATGGTTCAATGGAAACAACCGCGCCGCGAACGCTTTCGCCAAGTTGCAGCAGAGCGTGCAACGCTCGTTGCGCTCTCGCTTCGCGGCCCAAAGAGTTTAAGTCGAGGCGCACAACTCCATGCGTTGCCAATCCAAATCGCACGATCAGGTCCCCGAAATCAGTGTCCTCAGTCAAAAGGACGCGATTTTCAGAAAACGCCAGCGCGAGCACCTCAATATCGTCAGCAGCGGGTTTCATGTCGGCAGACCGGATGACATCCAAGCCTGCATCGCGAAGTGATCGCAAGATGCGCCCGTAAAAACATTCATCGGCGATGTATGCAAGCATCACTCAGCTGCGATCAACGACTCATGAGCTAAGTAATCGGCCGCGTAATTCTGCGCAGCGCGGATGTCGTCCACGGTGAGCGGGGGGTAATCGGCTACGATATCCTCAACGCTATCGCCAGCGCCAAGGAGGCGCAGAATATGCTCGACGGTGATGCGCGTGCCAGCAATGACCGGTTTGCCGAACATCACTTTCGGGTCGCGTTTAATCCTGGGGTGCTGCATCGGTTCCTCATTTCGCTTGCGCACTTTCAATGCTAACACGCAGGCCCCCTAGAGCGCAAAACGCCTAGCGCACGCTCCGGACTGCCGCTTCACGCGCAGATTGAGAAAACTTAATGTTTTCATCCGGGTTTCGATGAAGCTCTACTCACTACATATGTGTTTGTCCGAAGAGCTCGTCTGCTCCGGAGTAAGGGAATGAAGATGTTAGAGGAAAAGGAAGAAGCAAAATCAAGCGGAAGCGGTGGAGGCACGCGCCTGCCGATCCGGCAATATTTGCTTTCAGGTGTGGCTGCAGCTGCGCTGATTGCAGCCGTCCCTGCTGTATACAATGCGAACGCCGAAGCGCCTGTCCTGCAAAAGAACGAAGCGCCCGGTTCGCTCACGCTTAATCAAAAGGCGATAGGCCTTCCAGACTTCACGGAGCTTGTGCAGCACGTTAAGCCCGCGGTCGTGTCTGTCCGCGTGAAGGAAGAAGCCTCGGCTGAGGCAATGTCGGAGGAGATCCCTGGCAACCCATTCAAAGGGACGCCCTTTGAGAAGTTTTTCCACGATCACGACAACAGCACCGCGAAGGTGCCAGTGGAAGCACAGGGTTCGGGATTCTTTATTTCGGCCGACGGCTACCTCGTGACAAACAACCACGTTGTCGACAATGCCTCCGAGGTCCAGGTCATCACCGACGACAGTCAAACCTACACGGCCAAAGTGGTCGGGACAGACAAGCAGACAGACCTTGCGCTTCTCAAGGTCAACTCGGACAAAAAGTTTCCGTTTGTGACCCTTTCGAAGGAAAAGCCTAAGATCGGTCAATGGGTTGTCGCGATGGGCAATCCGTTCGGCCTTGGCGGCACCGTCACTGCCGGGATTGTTTCCGCAGAGGGCCGCGACATTGGTGAAGGCCCCTACGACAATTTCATTCAGATCGACGCGCCGATCAACCGGGGCAACTCAGGAGGCCCGACTTTCGACTTGAAGGGCGAGGTCGTGGGCGTGAACACCGCCATCTTCTCGCCCTCGGGCGGCTCGGTGGGCATTGCCTTCGATATCCCGTCCACGACCGTTGAGAGCGTGATCCCGCAATTGCAAAAGTACGGCCATGTGACGCGCGGCTGGCTTGGCGTGCAAATCCAGCCCGTAACCAAGGACATCGCCGAGAGTCTCGGCATTAAGGCCGGCGAAGGTGCCCTCATCACGGAGCCGCAGCCGGATAGCCCCGCGGTTAAGGCCGGGCTCAAGTCGGGCGACGTGATTACTGCCGTCGACAACGAGAACATCACCGACGCACGCGGACTCGCCCGTAAGATTGCGGGGATAGCCCCTGGCACGGACGTAACACTCGCGATCGACCGCGATGGCAAGCCGGAGAATGTCACGGTGAAAATCGGCCGGATGAAGCAACAGATCCAGCGGGCATCGAATGAGCAGGATGATCAACAGCAGGACGAGAAGCTCGGCCTCGAACTCGCGCCGGCCCGCGATGTGGAAGGCGAAGGGAACCAAGGCGTGGCGGTCGTAGGGGTTCAGCCCGGCGGCGAAGGCGCGGGCCTCGGCATATCGGCCGGCGACGTGATTCTCAAGGCGGGCGGGAAGAATGTGTCCACACCGCCGGAGTTCAAAGACGCTATTAAAGCTGCGAAATCCGCAGGGCGGAAGTTTGCTTTGGTCCTGCTGAAGCACGGCCAAAACGAAATCTATGTGGCGGTTCCGGTTTCAAAGGGCTAACGGCGGCGGCAAGGCTGGCGCCCCCCACCCCTGCCTTGCCATTCCCCCCAGACTAGCCGCCCGTCCGGTGAAGCCGGTCGCGGGGAGGTGAGTAGCCCAGGCTTGAGCACCTCCCTGCTCTTAGCTTTCATCTATAAACCCGGCCTCGGATCGCGACCGAAAGTACAATACCGCATATTCCAAGTGTCAATCTATGGTTATTGGGCAAGCGAGAAGGTAAGCTAAGAAAAAATGACGGCTGCCCCGCCGCGGTGCAGCTTATGCCGGACGTTTGGCCAAGCTGACGCGACAATCAAATAGCGTTTCACCATTAGGGAAGGATTCGACGTGCTTCAGCAAGCAATCGACGCGATTAAGGGAAAAGTTCTCTGGCGCTCACGCTACGATAATTTCATTGGGGGCGGTTGGGTGCCTCCAACCAGCGGTGAATATTTTATCAACGTCAGCCCCATCACAGGCAAACCCGTTGCCGAGATCGCGCGCGGGCAGGCGGCTGATATTGAGCTTGCGCTCGATGCCGCGCACAAGGCCAAGGACGCTTGGGGACGTACCTCGCCGGCCGAGCGCTCCAATATCCTCAACAAGATCGCGGACCGGATGGAGCAGAACCTCAACATCCTGGCGCTGGTCGAGTCCATCGACAACGGCAAGCCCATCCGCGAAACGACCCACGCCGATCTCCCTCTTGCTGTCGACCACTTCCGGTATTTCGCCGGCTGCATCAGGGCGCAGGAAGGCTCGATCGGCGAGGTCGATCACGACACGATCGCCTACCATTTCCATGAACCGCTTGGCGTCGTCGGGCAGATTATTCCTTGGAACTTCCCGATCCTGATGGCCGTCTGGAAGCTCGCGCCTGCGATTGCCGCGGGCAACTGCGTTGTGCTCAAGCCCGCCGAGCAGACGCCGATGAGCATCATGGTCCTGGCCGATCTCATTAAGGATCTGCTGCCTCCTGGCGTTCTCAATATCGTGAACGGCTTTGGCATCGAGGCCGGTAAACCGCTGGCAACGAGCAAGCGCATCGCGAAGATCGCGTTCACCGGCGAGACCACGACCGGCCGCCTCATCATGCAATATGCGTCGGAGAACATCATTCCGGTGACGCTCGAGCTTGGCGGTAAGTCTCCAAACATCTTCTTCGCCGACGTCATGGCCGAAGACGACGATTTCTTCGACAAGGCGCTCGAAGGCTTCACCATGTTCGCTTTGAATCAAGGCGAAGTCTGCACCTGCCCCAGCCGCGCCCTCGTCCAGCGCTCGATCTACGACCGCTTCATGGAGCGCGCGCTCGACCGTGTCGCCAAGATCAAGCAGGGCCATCCGCTAGACCCCACAACGATGATCGGCGCGCAGGCTTCGAACGACCAGCTCGAAAAAATCCTCTCCTATATCGACATCGGTAAGAAGGAAGGGGCGCGGGTGCTGGCCGGCGGCGAGCGTAACGTGACCTCCGGTGAGACGAGCGATGGCTATTACGTGAAGCCGACCGTCCTCGAAGGCCATAACAAGATGCGCATCTTCCAGGAAGAGATCTTCGGCCCGGTGCTGTCGGTGACCCCGTTCGACACGGCCGAGGATGCGCTCGCAATCGCGAATGACACGCTTTATGGGCTTGGCTCAGGTGTATGGACTCGGGACATCAATCGCGCATACCACTTCGGCCGAGCCATTCAGGCCGGCCGCGTCTGGACCAACTGCTATCACCTATATCCCGCGCATGCGGCCTTCGGCGGCTACAAGCAGTCGGGAATCGGGCGTGAGAACCACAAGATGATGCTCGACCACTATCAGCAGACCAAGAACCTGCTGGTGAGCTACAGCCCGAAGGCTTTGGGCTTCTTTTAACCGGACCCTCCCCTGGCGGGCGTCTCTTGGGCGCCCGCTTTTTTTTCGGAGGCGCATGATGGTCGAACGTGTCCTGGTGACGGAGGCGGCGCTCTCGCTAATCGCGCAGCTGCAAAAGAAGCACGGCCCATTGATGTTTCACCAGTCGGGCGGGTGCTGCGACGGCTCCGCTCCGATGTGTTATCAGTTGGGCGAGTTCCGCACCGGCGATGCGGATGTGCAACTGGGCGAAATAGGCGGCTGCCCCTTCTATATGAGCCGCGCCCAATTCGACTATTGGCAGCACACCCAGCTTATTATCGACGCCGTGCCTGGCCGGGGCGCAGGCTTCTCGCTCGAAGCGCCGGAGGGCATGAGGTTTCTTACGCGGAGCCGGCTGTTTACCGAAGCAGAATCCGCTGAGCTTAAGCTATCTGCTAGCTAGCGGCGTGTAAAAGTCAAATATACTTTGGTGCAAAAATTGGAGTGTTTTTGTAGTTGCGAATTAATCAGCCTTATTGGCTTTTCGACCGAAAGTACTATGGGACATCCGACCGCCACGTCATAGCATCGCATCTCCAAGGTTGCTCCTTAAGCTGACCGAAAAGGGAGAAATGTCCATGTATTCTAAACGAAAACCGCTTACCCAGACGCTGGTCGCGCTGGGCGTGGTGGCTATGCTGCCGGCGGTAGCCTTCTGCGCGGACGAAGGCTGGCCCATGTACGGGCAGAATTACAGCAATACCCGTTACAGCCCGTTGAAGCAGATCGACACGAAGAATGTGGGCAAGCTGAAGCTCGCCTATTCGTTCTCGCTTGCTTCATTGCGCTCGAACGAGTCTACCCCGCTCGTTATCGGCGACACGATGTACGTTTCGACCTCCTGGGGCCCCAAATATGTCTACGCTTTGAATGCGGCTACCGGCGAACGCAAGTGGACCTACGAGCCGGAAATTCCCGACGACGTGCTGCAAGAGGCTTGCTGCGACGTGAACAGCCGCGGCGTGGCCTATTCGGACGGCAAACTCTTCGTTGGCCGCCTCGACGGCAAGCTCACCGCGCTCGATGCGGCGACCGGCAAGGAGCTTTGGACCACGCAGGTGGTCGACTACAAGCAAGGCTCTGTCATCACGTCCCCGCCGCTCGTGGTCAAGAACAAGGTCATTACGGGCTTTGGCGGCGGCGAATATGGCGCGCGCGGCAGCTTGCAAGCCTATGACGCAACCACCGGCAAGGAGCTCTGGAAAACTTGGATGGTTCCCGGTCCCGGCGAGCCTGGCAACGACAGCTGGAAAGGCGACAGCTGGCAGCATGGCGGCGCCGCACCGTGGCTTGTGGGCTCCTATGACCCCGAAACCAACCTTGTTATGTGGGGCACCAGCAATCCGTCGCCTTGGAACTCCGTAGTTCGGAGCACCGGCAATGGCGATTACGGCAAGCTGAGCAATCTCTACTCGGCCTCCACGGTCGCTCTCGATGCCGACACCGGAGAAATCAAGTGGCATTTGCAGGGCACGCCGGAGGATGCGTGGGACTATGACGGCGTGAACGAAGCCGTGCTTACCGACCTCACCATTGGCGGCAAGAAGACGCCGGTTATGCTCAAGGCTGACCGCAACGGCTTCTTCTTTGTCGCAAACCGCAAAGACGGAAAAGTTATCTCCGCCGAGAAATTCGTGCCGACGAACTGGGCCACGAAGTGGGATATCGCCACCTCACGGCCGGTCGAAGACCCCGAGAAGCGTGCCGGCCCCGGCCATCCAATCAAGAACGCTTGCCCCAACCTCATCGGCGGCAAGAATTGGCAACCCATGTCGTTCAATCCTGAGACGGGCCTTGTCTACATCCCCACGAACAATGTCTGCATGGATTGGGGCGTCAGCGACGTGTCCTACAAGCGCGGCGTGTTCTATCTCGGCGCCGAGTTCCCGACCTTGCCTGGGCCTGGAGGCTATTTGGGCAAGCTGATCGCCTGGGATCCGATTGCGAATAAGGAAGTTTGGGGCGTTAAGACCGACCTTCCGTTCAACGGCGGAACTCTGACGACCGGCGGCGGCCTGGTATTCTGGGGCGATCTGCATGGCTATTTCCGCGCCTTCGATGCAAAGAACGGCGATGAGCTTTGGAAGGCGCAGCTTGGCAGCGGCATTGGCGCAGGCCCGATTACCTACACCGTCAACGGCAAGCAGTACATCGCCGTCGTGGTTGGGAGGACTGCCGCGCTTCCGGCGTTCCTGGGCGCGATCGGCAAGCAGATGGTCGCAGCCACACCTGAGGGCGGCTCGCTGTTCGTCTTCTCGGTCGATTAGAGACTGCTGTTCCACATGAAATGGACGGCCGCCGGCAGGCGGCCGTCCTAGTAGTAACTAAAAAGTTCCCTGCAAGGGAACAGGCCAGGAACTGGGCAAGGAAATGAAAGGGCACGCGGTGTCATCGGCGCGAAAGCGGAAATCCAATAATCGGGACGTTAAGGGGTTGGACATCAATGGCATAGCCAAGCTCAATCCTAAGCAAGCGATCTTCAAAGCAATGTTTCCCGCGCTTTGTCTGCTACTGTCGGCGCAGGCGCCCCGAGCTGAGGGCGTTTCGCCGCTCAGGTTTTGCGCAGATCCCGACAACCTCCCCTACAGTAGCGATAAAGCGGACAATCCGGGACTTTACGGTGAAATCCGTGCCGTTATCGGGCGCGAACTCAATCGCCCGGTGACGGAGGTGTGGTATCGCACGAATTTCGGGAAGCGGGCCATGCGGGTGACGCTCTTGGCAAAACAATGCGATCTCGCCATTGGGCTTCCGCCGGACCCGGATTTTATGGGACCTGCCCTGATCTTCTCGAAGCCTTTCATGAGCGCGGGTTACGCGCTCGTTACGAAAAAGCCGGCGGCTGTTCCGGCCCTTAGCCAAATGAACGGTCATGCCATTGCGGTGCAATTCGGCACGTCGCCGCAGAATTTTCTCGCCGCTTATGACGGCATCCGCATGGTGACGCGCATGAGCCCGGAAGACGGGATCAAAGCGCTGGCAGACGGTGAAGCCGATGCCGCCTTTGTCTGGGCTCCAACCGCGGGTTATCTTAACAAGACCCAGTATGCCGGTGCCTTCAATATCGTGCCGGTGGACGGTCCTGGCATGCAATGGCCGGTCGCGATTGCTTTCGCCAAGCGAGATGCGGCACTGAGGGACGAGGTCAACGCCGTGCTCGATCGTATCGGCGGCACGATAAAAGAGCTTGAGGCCAAATATGGGTTTCCAACCGAAGCCCCGGTGAAGCTCGCCAAGAGCGAGCCGGTGGAAGTCCCTTATGCGAAGCTCATTAAGGTTGCCTCGACGGAGCCTGCCCCGCAATCCGTGGTCACGGCGCAAGCGGACAGGCCTGCCGAGCCGGCGAAGCCTGCGGCCGATAGCGCTACGCTGGTCGCCGAAGGAAAAGAGGTCTTCAACGGCACTTGCGCCCATTGTCACGGTCCCGATGCGATCCAGTCCGAGCGAAAGATCAATCTGCGTTTGTTGCATCATCGCTACGGCGACGGGATGGAAGCGATGTTCTTCAAGACGGTGAATAACGGGCGGCCTTCAAAAGGCATGCCGAGCTGGAAGGACGTTTTTACTCCGGATCAGTTCACCGCTATTTTCGCGTTTTTGAAGACCTTGCAAACAGAATAACGCCAGTACCAAGTATTTTCTTGGTGGTACGCCTTGGCATCGGTAGAAACATTAGCCGATGCCGGGCATTTTCTGTGTTTGCATGTGTAGCATCGTAATATTTAAGAATAACCCTAAGGTACAACTGTGTTAGGCTCGATTTAGACTTGCACGGCAATCTACAATAGAGTAGCTTCCGGTGGCTCAAAGGAGCCAAACCGCGAACTTAAGTAGCTTGGAGGATAACCATGAAGACTTGGACAAAGCCTTTGGCGTCTACGACCGATGCAGGATTTGAGGTAACGCGCTATTTGCCGTCCACGCTCGACGTCGCGGCAAAGCGGGTCTGCAAGAAATAATAAACGCGGATTAGCGCTGACCGGCGTGCCGGACTTTAGTGCCCCCGAAGGGCCAGAAGGCGCCGGAACCGGTCAGGAGCTTCGAATGCATGGCCGCATCTCTAAGGGTGCGGCATTTTGCTTTCGCTCAAACTGCCAAGCTTGATCGAGGTCAATGCTGGCGGCAACCAAGCGCCACTAGGCAAAGCCTGAGTTAAACAAAGCGCTTAATCGAGCGCGGCGATTTAGAGGAACGGGCATTATGAAGAAATCGATCGCTTTGCTGGCTGCGGCAGCAACGATTGCCATGAGTGGAAACGCGCTCGCAGAAGGCGATATCGCCGCGGGTAAGGCTATATTCGACCGGACCTGCACCAATTGCCACGCGACTCAAATTGGCATGAACAAGATCGGCCCATCGCTTTGGAATGTGATTGGGCGGCCCATAGGCAGCGTTCCCGATTTCGCTTACTCGGATAAGCTGCTCAGCATGCGCGGCGAGTGGAAGGCGTGGGATCCGAAGCAGCTCGATATGTATCTCACCAACCCGCGTCAAGTTGTTCACGGCGTCAAGATGTTCTTCAAAGGGCTGCCGGATCACAAAGACCGTGAGGATGTTATCGCCTATCTCCAGACGCTCAGATAGACACCCGGCGCATGGAGCGTTACCGGTTAAGGCGCGACGCGCGCGCGCCGGAGGTGCAAGCGGGGAAGGAACGCACCGGCCTTCCTCACGTACGCACCGTAGTCCGGAAAAGCGCAAAGAAGGATGCGTTCTTCAAAGTAAGCCCGGCCGATCTGGAATCCGGCTATAGCGAAGGCTAGCAGAAGGCTTTCCGGCGTACCGAGCAAAAGCCCGACGCCGAACGCGCTGAGTATACTCCCGGCATACATCGGATGACGTATGAACGCGTATGGGCCGCCCTGCTTCAAGGAGTGCGCTTGCGGCGTGACCGAGAAGGACCTCTGCAGGTAAACGAGCGAGAGCAGGCCCAGGGCTGCACCCAGCAATAACAATATCAGCGGCACCCAAATATTTATGAGCGGCGTTTCCGTTGGAGAAAGAAATCCAAAGAGATAAGCGCTGAACGCGCCTAACACGGCAAGCAAGTTAGGCAAGAGTGCTTCGTCGCGCGCTACTGGCTTGCCCGACGTCAATAATAAGAGTGATGTACCGGTAACGTAGATGGCTGAGAAAGCGGCAGGCAAGAGGCTGAAGATCGGCTTCCAGTAAAATCCGGCAGAAATATACGGCCAAACTTGCATCGTCCCTTTGTACAGCTGTATCCAGATGTTCAAAGCTACCGGAATCAAAACAACACCTAAGATTACATTGTCGTAGCCTAGCAAGACGCGCCATGCGGAGCCCAGCGCTTTCCGCAAAGGTGCAATGTACTTTTTCATTCTAGCGTCTGTCCTGGTTACGCGGATGCACGAAGTCCCCCCTCACCCCGGCCCTCTCCCCGAGGGGAGAGGGAGTTCGGGCGTCCCTTCTCCCCTTGGGGGAGAAGGACAAGATGAGGGGGTCTTCCGCTGCTTCCCCATCACGCCGAAAGAAAACGCTGTTTTTCCACAACCTCAAGCACAGCCGCAAGCGTCTCGTCCAGGCTTGCCTTCGACGTATCGATATGAGCCTCTGCCCTGGAATACAGCGCCTCGCGGCTTGTCAGAATGCTGCGAAGCTCGCCCATTGCGTCCGGGTTGCCTGCCATTGGACGCTCGTCCCCTTGGCCCCGCACGCGTGCCATGTGCTCTTCGGGCTCGGCCTTCAGCCAAATCGTGTGAAAATTGCTCAGCAGGAAATTGAAAGTCTCCGGCTGCGAGACGATCCCGCCGGCGACCGCCAGCACGAGCCGGTCATGCATGGCCACGATGCGCTCGAGCGATTGCCGCTCAAGATGCCGGTAGCCCTCGGGTCCATAGAGCGCCATGACCTCGGAGGCGGCCATGCCGCTCGCTTCTGCGATATCCTCGTTAAGCTCCTTGAACGGCAAGTTCAGCGCGGCCGCTGCCATACGCCCCAAGGTGGACTTTCCGGCGCCTCTCAGTCCGATAAAGGCGATGCGGCCGGCGCGCTTGAGGCTCGAATTCACCGGCATGAGGATTCCTAAAACGCCCTCGCGCTGCGCCCTTGTCGCGCTGCGCAAAAGCGAGGAGATCATCACATTCTCCGAGGTCCAGGGGTCTTCCTCGCTTACGAGCCATTCGATCCGTAAATTGAGCGCACTCGAGATCCTGAGCAGCAGGCCGATAGAAATATTGCCCTGGCCGCTTTCCAGCTGGGCGAGATAGCGTTGAGAAACCCCCGATTTTTCGCCGAGCATCCGGCGCGAGATACCCATACGCGCTCGCCCGCTCTTGACCCGTTCGCCAACCATGGCAAGCAGGCGCGCGGCTTCCGCATCATCGGCGCCGCCTTCGTGGCGCGAGGATTTTATCTGCCCGCTGAAGCTTACAATTTCGTCCATGCATGCCATTTCAAAGCCGGAATATGCATTATATTTCATATTGGTTCGATTCGGCAATGCCTTTGCTGGTAATGTCCCAGTTTGAATTTCTGCAACGGGTTGTAAGCGGAATCGCGGTTAGTCCATCTTAGACCCGATGCCAACTCACGGTTAGGCCGATTGCAAACTCCCAGGCTGTCTTCAAGGAAGTCTCCTGTTTGGGGTTAACCGGTAGTAAGACCCCCGGGCCCCGTTATTGCTCGCGCGCCTCCGGAAGGGAGGGAGCTTTTCGCGGCCCTTCTAAGGCAGATCCAGCCAGTGGCACTAGCCCTGCGGGACAGGATTGGCGGCGGCTAGGGGCCGCCGCGTTTCTGTGCGAGGCCTTACACCGCCAAAAGGATTCCGACCAAGAACGCAAATGAAATCGCCATAATTGCCGCCTGCTCCCCCCAGGCCGAGAAGTTGATCGTCTGCGGCTCTCCGCGCCGTTGCATCTCGCCCATGTAGTCCCGCCGCAGCTCGACTATGGCGAGGAGGAAAACGATCGCGCCCAAGCCAAAATGCCAGTAGCGCAGCGTGCCGCTGTTGGCGTAGCCAAGGACGAAGGGAAGGGCTATCAGCGCCGCGCCGAGGCCCGCTTCCAAAACCTCCCCCCATTCACGCGCCGGCTCTCCCGCTCTTTGGCTAATTTGCAGGCGTTCTATGAATGCCGCGAACAGGACCATGAGGCCGATGAAGGTGGTGGCCATCTGCACGGTTTGGGTTGCTACAGGGGCGGTGTATAAAGGGGTCAATGGAAAATTATAGTCGGCCGGCTGCACAGTTTGGCTTGTTGCATCGGCGGTGAAGTACGGGCTCAAGACAATCAGCACCCCAAGCCCGAAACCTACCCAATCCTCCCACACGGGATGGGTATTCATGCGCCCCATCGCACCCGGATATGGTGCACAAAGGGCTTTGCCTGCCGTACTTCGCCGCGCTCATCAGTAGGTTTCGACATGATACCGCCCCGTCTCCCGCATGCGATCGCGGATGCGTTCCCAGTTCAAGCCTGCGTCCCTAGCGATAGCGGCGAAGGCGCTTTCGACACCGCCCTCCATCTGCTTGAGCCCGCAGACATAGATGTAGGTGGCGTCATCTTCCAGCAGCGGCGCGATGGTCGTGGCCGCCGCTCGAAGCTTGTCTTGGACATAGGTCTTTGGCTGACCCGGAACGCGGCTGAAGGCGAAGTGCTTGGCAAGGAAATGATCGGGCACTTTCTTCAGCGGTCCGAAATAGGGCAGTGAGTCGGGCGTGCGCGCGCCAAAGAATAGCAGGAGCGATGCGTTCGCGCCGGGCATGGTCCGCTGGCGCCGCATGGTGAAGGCGCGGAAGGGGGCCGAGCCGGTGCCGGTGCAGACCATGATGAGCTTCGCCCGCGGGTCTTCAGGCATCAGAAAGGTCGCCCCGAATGGGCCGGTGAGTTGGACCTTATCGCCCTTCTTCAGATCGCAAATATAGTTCGAGCACACGCCACGCGGCTTCCGTTTGACGGTGAGCGACAGATTGTTCGTATTCGGCCGCTCCCCGTCGCGCGGGCTTGAAACCGAGTAGAGCCGCGGTAGATGCGGCTTGCCGCTTCTATCGGTCCGGGGCGGGATGATGCCGATGCTTTGCCCTTCGAGCACCGGAAAGCGCGCGCTGCCCAAATCGAGAATGATGTGGCGGACATCGGAATCGGCATCTGGCGCGGTAAGTCGGTAATTGCCCTGCACCGTGGCTTCCAGCGGGTTGCCAAGCGTGTAGAGATTGACAGCGGGCTTCGATGCCGAGGCCGGCGCCTTTGCATGCCCCTGAGTGCCTTCGTGCGCTTCGGCCAAAAGCGCGGCTACAGCGTCGTCCAGCGCTTCGATGGCGGTGTCCTCAGAGTTCGCGCCGGCTCCGCCGCCCAGCTCCTCTTGCGCGGGAAGCTCGGACCAATCGAGCTGCTCTGCGACTGCGTAAGGCCTCCTGACCACGCGCCAATTGTCGATCGATCCGGTCGGGCAGGGCGAAATGCAGTCCATGCAATAGTTGCACTTGGACGCCTCCACCACGACGTTTAAATCGTTATGCGTTATCGCACCGACCGGGCACATCTCTTCGCAGGTGTAGTAGCGAATGCAGATTTCCGGGTCGATTACATGCTGTTTGATGAATTCGCTCATTGGCACGACCTGGTTAAGACCCCCTCATCCTGTCCTTCTCCCCAAGGGGAGAAGGAACGCCAGAAACTCCCTCTCCCCTCGGGGAGAGGGCTGGGGTGAGGGGGGACTTCAGATGTCCTAAGACCTCAGTAAGCGCCGCGGACGCTAGGCCATATGCAACTTCACATATTCGAAATCGCCCGGCTTGTTGTCGATGCCGACCTTCGGAGGCGCGATCCAGCCCGCATACTTGCCCGGCTGGCATTCGGGCTTCATCAGGGACTGAATGAACTCGCCATCCGCTGCACTCGGCAACCAATCGTCACACCTGGCCTGCCATTCCTCGTTCGAGACAACGGCGCCGTCCGGGGTGATCGGCGCTCCGTCGAATGAGCCGATCTGGCGGTGGAAGCCCTGATGCGGCAGCTTCATCTCGAAGCCGATCCCCGTCTTGGCGATGATGCCGTTCCAGCGGCCAACCCCGCCTGCGGCATCCTTGGTGTAGTCGTCGCGCAGACGCATGTTGATTGCCGATAGCGCCGGCATTTCCTCTGAGACGATGCGGCCGTTCTTCCATTCCACCACAGGATATCGCGCCCTGCAGCTTGTGATCGTCCTCGATCTTGGTTTCCTGATAGCGGCCCTTGATGCCGGCATTAAAGGCGTTGGCGGCGTTGGTGGAGACTTCCTGCCCAAACAGGTCGAGCGAAAGCGAATAATGGAGATTGAGCTTCTTCTGAATCGTTGGCAGGTCGATGACGCCCAGCGCGCGCACCTTCGCGATGTCGTAAGGGCCGGTGATGCCCGCCGCTGCCATCGCCTCGCATGTCCGCTGAATGGTGCGGCCGACGCCGTCTCGCCCACGAACATATGGTGCGCCTCTTCGGTCAGCATGAAGCGGCAGGTCCGTGAAAGCGGATCGAAGCCCGATTGCGCCAGGCTTTCGAGCTGCATTTTGCCGTCGCGGTCGGTGAAATAGGTGAACATGAAGAACGATAGCCAGTCCGGCGTTTCCTCGTTGAACGCGCCCAGCATCCGCGGCGCTTCCTGCGATCCCGATTGGCGCCTGAGTAGCTCATGGGCTTCCTCGCGCCCATCAGCGCCGAAATATTTGTGCAGGAGATAGACCATCGCCCAGAGACGCCGGCCTTCTTCGACATTCACCTGGAACAGGTTGCGCAGGTCGTAGAGCGAAGGCGCCGTCTTGCCCAGATGCCGCTGCTGCTCCACGGAGGCAGGCTCGGTATCGCCCTGGATTACGATCAGGCGCCGTAGAATGGCGCGGTATTCGCCCGGAACCTCCTGCCAGGCCGGTTCGCCGTAATGCTCGCCGCACGGGATCGCCGGCCCTCCACTTTCGGCGCCAGCAGCACGCCCCAACGGTATGCGGGCATCCTCACATAGTCGAACTTGGCCCAACCCTTGGGATCGACGCTGACGGCGGTGCGCAGATAGACCATGCTGTCCCGGAAGCCTTCCGGCCCAAGGTCATTCCACCATTTGAGATAGCCAGGGTGCCACTTCTCAAGGGCTTTCAGGATGCGCGCGTCGCCCGAAAGCCCGACATTGTTTGGGATTTGAGTATCGTAAGCGACGTTCATTAAGTCAGTCATAGTCCCGTTCCTTTGGTGTTCCTCGTGCAATCCTTCTTCGTCATCCCGGAAGGGCGCTTGCGCCCTATCTACCGTCTTGCCGGTCAAGCAGTTTGTGCGTGTTTCCAAGGCTCGCCTGAGCGGAGCATGGCGTTGAGCGTGACGATGAGCTTGCGCATAACGGCGGTGATTGCCGCTTTGGCGCACTTACCGTTCCGCCTGAGTCTTTCGGCGAAGCTTTTCATAATGCGGTTATGCCGGATGGCGGTTAGCGCCGCCATGTAAAGCGCCTTGCGGACAATGGCCCGGCCTGCCTCGATATGGGAGGGAAGGCTTGATTTGCCGCTCTTATCGTCGAAGGGAGCGAGGCCTGCCATTGAGGCTGCCTGGCCCCTGCTAAATGTGCCAAGCTCCGGCATATAGGCAAGCAGGGCTGCGGCCGTCCCCGGGCCGATGCTCTTCAAACTGCGCATGAGGGCCGCCTTGCGGGCAAGCGTCCCGCTGGCTTGGATATGCGCCGCGATTTGAGCCTCAAGAGCCGCCAGGGATTTGCGCAAGCTTGCGATATGCTCCTTGAGGCTGCGGCTCACGCTTGGGTGGCGGACATGCTCGAGCCGGCTGGTTTCGGCAAGCAGCATGGCTTGGATCTGGTCCCGCCGGGCCTTCAAAGCGGCCAGGGCGGCAAGCTCGGGCGTGAGCGGAACATAAAGGCGCAAGCCCTCCGTCTGCAAGCCGTAGAGGGCGAGCGCACGCGCATCGATCGGATCGGTCTTGGCAATAAGGCCAAGATATTTGGCAAAGTGCCGGACGCGCGATCCATGGGCCTTGTGGGCGGGCAGGCCAAGCTCGATGCAAATCTCAAGCAGAGGGCGCTCATAGCCGCCGGTTGCCTCGCAGACAACGAGGAGGGGCCCGAGGCTTAAATTGGCATTGCGCCGCATCTGCGCCATGAGCAGCTTGCGGATCGCCTTGGGTTTGTTCGCAATGCTGTGGCGTTCATCGCCAGGCAGGATGCAGACGGCCAGGCTCTCCTTGCCAACATCGAAGGCGACGATATGGTTGAATGCATTGTGCGCCGGGTTCATAGTCATTGATGCGATTCCGTGTTCCTGGATTGTATGCGGCCGTGCAAGGCCCTTCTACCGTTCGGATGGACGCGGAACTTGAGCGGCGCGGGTCAAAGATTAGGCTGGACCGTGCAAGGTCTATCCGGGATACGGCCGCGCGCCGCCCATGAGACAGGGCGGCCGCCCTGTCTCATGGGCTAACCTTCGCCGATTCGCGGCGGGAAAGGTCAGCCTGCAGAAATATACAATCCGGGATCTTCAAGGGCGCCGGCGTCCGTAACGATCCCGGATACCGCCCTTGGCGGTTCCGGGATGACGAAAGAGGCGCGCTACATAACCATCACACGCGGCGCATGTCGTATTCGCCGCGCAGGCCGGTGCCATAACGCTTGAGCGCGCCTTTCTCACCTACTGCATTCGGCCTTTGGAAGATCCAGTTCTGCCAGGCGGTCAGCCGCCCGAATATCTTGGTCTCCATGGTTTCCGGCCCGGCGAAGCGCAAGTTCGCTTCCATGCCGGTCATTGCGTCCGGAGAAAAGCTCGCGCGCTCCTCCAGAAAGACGCGGATTTCATCGTCCCAATCGGCATCGTCGAAGGCGAAGGTGACGAGGCCCATACTGTGAGCTTTGCGCGCGTCAAGTGCGGTGCCCATCTCCGCTTTCGCCTGCTCCACGCTTTCGGGTTCGCCGAGAAAGCGGGTCTCAAGCCGGCTGAGGCCGTTGGACATCGGATAAAGTCCGAAATTCGCCTCCGTGAGCGTAACCGCCGCTTGTGCGCGGTTATCGCCTCCGAATTCGCCTTCGGCCATGTAGGAACGGTCCGCGGCGAACAAAATCTCGGCCAGAGTTCCGGCGAAGCAGGAGCCGGGCTCGGCAAGCGCCATCAGCGAGCGCGAGGTGAGGTCAATCCGCTTCAAGACGCGCTTCCAATAAAGCAGTGTCTCCTTGGCGAGCCAATCCTCAGAATTGTCCAGCAGCAGGCGCTCATGCGCGATGACCAGTGCGGCATCGCCCTGCGTTCGGAATTTTATGACCCCTGCCTCGAACTCATTGTTACGCAAGTGCAGGATCGCGTCGTCCAGCTCGCGGGCGCAGCGAAGCATCCAGCTTTTCGCGCCTTCGGAGTGGAGCACATTCGCATCGGCTGGCGGCGGCTCGGCGGGGCCTGAGATCGTGAGCGCCGCAACGCCAAGCTTCCTGTCGATGCTCACCTCGACGGTGGAATAGGTCACCGAACCGTCGTGGCCAAATGTCCGGGTTAACGGAGTGAGCGCGATGCCTTGGCCCATTTTGGCTGGCGTGCGCGCGGCAAACGTCTTCGCCCTACCCGAGACGATTGCGTCGAACTTCGACCTCGGCACCACCTCATCCACCAGCCGCCATTCGGCCGCACGCTTGCCCTTCACCCCCTCCTCGACCGTGCAGAACACATCGGCCAGGTCGCGCCGGACTTTGCGCTTATCGGTGACGCGGGTGAGGCCGCCCGTGCCCGGCAGCACGGCCAGGAGCGGGACCTCCGGCAGTGCGACACTGGACGAGCCGTCATCGGCTAGGATGATGTGATCGCAGGCCAGCGCCAGCTCGTAGCCGCCGCCGGCGCAGGCTCCCTTCACGGCGCAGAGATAGTATTGCCCGGACTCGGCGCCCGCCGCCTCCAACGTGTTGCGGGTCTCGTTGGTGAACTTGCAGAAATTGACCTTATGCGCATGGGTGGCGCCTGCCAGCATGCGGATGTTCGCGCCCGCGCAGAAGACGTTGTCCTTGCCAGAACGAAGCACCACAGCCTTCACCTCAGGGTGCTCGAAGCGCATGCGCTGCACCGCATCGGCAAGCTCGATATCGACGCCGAGATCATAGGAGTTGAGCTTCAGATCGTAGCCTTCGAACAGGCCGCCCTTCTCATCGACGTTCATGAAAAGCGTTGCAACATTGCCCTCATAAGCCGCGCGCCAATGCCTGTAGTGCTGCGGCTCCGTCTGGAAGTCGATCCGCTGGGTCATTCGACCTCCTTCTTGCTTCATAGCTGGCATTATAGTGCACAGACGGGGCGGCGGAAAAGAAAAATAGTGCATGACCGGTCAAGAAATTTGTGATCGAAGGCAGGGCGACGTAAACCCCGGCGAATCGCAGTTTTCATGCTGATTGGCCGCTACCTGGAAGCGCTTGAGTTGTTTCTTCCGGCGGAGGTCCGGTACGTTTTTGTACCAACTATGAAAGACCGTCCCTAAGCAGCCCGTTTTTTTTGCGCAGAACCGGTTCCGGCTTCTGGCATTTTGCGGCTTACCATGAAAGATTGCGGATAACGACCGAGTGTTTCCGCCGTGAGCGACCCGATCCGCTACCGGTCCTGCGATCGGGCTCCTTGTCCTTTGAATGGGGCGGGAACGCGCAGTGTGCTCAACATAAGTGCGCTTGCCGCAATGGCAGCGCCGGCGGTGAGCAAGGCAGCGTTTTCCGGCCTGAAGATAATATTGGCGGCGCCATCGGCGATTAAGACTGCTACTGCGGCTCCGGTCGAGGGCAAGCCGGAGAACCATTTGCTTTGCTTAGTTTCTTCAGCGTTTTTCAACTCCACGTTGAAGCGGGCGAGCCTTATGCCGGTGGCCAGGACATAGATCCCGGAGATAATCCAGCCCGTCCAGCCAAGCAGATGCAAGTCGCGCTGATAAAGCAGCATCCCAGGCGCTACGCCAAAATTCACGAAATCGGCAAGGGAGTCGAGCTCGGCGCCGATGGGGCTTTCCGCGCCAAGCAGGCGCGCCGCATAACCATCGGCGGTGTCCAGCACCACTGCCGCGAAGATGGCGGCCATCGCCAATTCCGGCTTGCCTTCCCCGGACAAACGGAGTGCGGTCAGGCCGAAAATGACCGCGCAAAGCGTGAGAAAATTGGGAAGCAAAAATATCGCGCGGTTCACCCTCGCAGCGCGCGCCGAGGAGAGGTCCGGAAGCGGGTCAGAGTCTTCACTCATAAAGGAAAGCGTCGCGGCAAAGGGAGCATTTCATCTGGAACATGGCGTTCATCGGGCGTGCTGAGGCTTCTGCGTTAATCTAAACCGGTTTGCCGGGATTACCAGCTGCCTTTGTTTCCGCTTTGCTCTATTTCCGTTCCAAAAAGAAACCATACTAGAGCGCTAAATTCGATGGAATATGCGGCGGGGCTCCTGCGAGTCCAAATCCGCAATGATCGTTTCACCTGCGATCGTTCGTTGTCCTTCTCCGGCCAGCACGGAAATGGAAGGCGGAAAATACAGGTCGACCCGGCTGCCAAACCGGATGATCCCAATCCGCTGGCCTGCCGTTACGTTATCGCCCTGTCCCGTCGTGGTCACGATCCGCCGGGCAACAGTGCCAGCAACGAGAACGGTGCCGATTGGCAAAGCATCCTTTGTCTCGAACACGAATCCATGACACTCGTTCAAAGCTGGAGCTTGCGGCGAAGCTGCGTTGAGGTATTGGCCGGGCCGGTAAACGGAAGTCTCGACGCGCCCGGATACCGGCGTTCTGATGACGTGAACATCGAGCAGTGACAGAAATATGGAGACGCGCGTCTTGGGATCGCTGCCAAGGCCAAGTTCTGCGGGAGGCACGGCGCTGCCGACGCTTATGATCGTCCCGTCGGCTGGAGCGACGGCAAGTCCATCCTGCAATGGAACCATCCGCTCGGGATCGCGGAAGAAAAATATGAGTGCCGCCGTAGCGATAGCGAAGAGCAGCCCCAAAGTGGAGGAAAGCAGAAACGCAACGACCGTCGCCGCTGCCGCAATCGCAACGAACTTGTAACCATCTTTATGGATGGGAGAGAATATTGCGAGGGCTTGTGAAAGGGCGTTCGGTTCGGACACTATATTCCCCTTTGCTACTGTAGAAAAACACCGAGTCACAGGCACTTGCCGTTTGTGCAAGGCACTGCGCGGGCCTAATGTGTCACGAAATTGACGCCGTTATGTCAATAACAAAACCGGTCCATACCCAGCAAGCTGGGCGCATCGCTTACCAAGGAGAGTTCTTAATGTTCCGGAAGATGGCAGCAACTCTTATCGTTGCGTTTGCAACGCTTTCAACGGCGAGGGCCGAGGATGCCACGAAGCTGGCGCTCTCGATCCCCGCAGAAGTGACCGAAGTCGCTACTGCGGGCTCCTGGGCAGACGGCGACGCCAGCGGGGTGTTCCGTGCTATCGTTCTGACCGCCCCGGCGGGTGAGGCTACGCAAGCTCATTTGGTTTTGCAGTTGCTGACGCTTGGCACAGACGGAAGCCCAAACAAGGTCTATAAGACGGTCACTGTTAAGAAAATCGACGACAAGAAGCTGCCGAATGCCTTTCTCGCCGTCGAAGAGGATGGAACCGAGAACGAGGTGACGTGGCGCGTTACCACTTACGATAGCAATTCGAATGCAGACATCAGCGCGCTCGTCACCATCGACTCCAAAGGAGAGGCGACCGTCAAGGACGCGCCGAAAGAAGAAGATACCGCCGCACAGCAAGGCGCAGATAAGAAGAATTAGATTTTCCGCCAGCGCCCTCCAGGCAAGGAGAGCCAAAGAGGGCGAGGCGTGGGCGCGCCTTGGCGCTTAGGGATCGTCTTGAGGAGATGAAGGCCAATCGCCAGGGCGAAAACCCCATCAGGAAACCTGAAACGATGGCTGCAACCAGCATCCCGGACCCGGTATAGGATACCCAGGTGAAGCTCAAGCGCTTGATTTTCCATCGCGTGGGCATTCTTCAGGCCGGTTACGAATACCGAGCGCGCTTTTAAGTTTTCGTCTTCTGCCAGCTTGGGTTCTCCTGCAACTAGGTTAACGGAGCAACGCCGAATCTTGGGCGCTGTTCCAGGAGGGAACGCTTCGCGCCTGCCGCGAATAAACCTACGCGCGCCTTCCCGCGCAGTTGCGTTCCGCCTTGAAAGGAGACCCCATGCGCCTGCCTCTGATCCCCCCCGAGAAGCTCAACCCTGCACAACGCGCACTTTATGAGGACATGAAAAAGGGTATCGAAACCAACTTCAAAGGCTTCAAAGCGATTTGCGATGACGGCAGGCTGATCGGTCCGTGGAACCCTTGGCTTCACTTTTCCAAATTCGGGGGTCCGGTTTGGGAGCTCACCAAGGCGCTGTCAACATCGCCGAGCCTGCCGCGTCCAGTGCGGGAGGTCGCTATCCTCGTCACCGGCGCGAAGTTTCATGCGGGCTACGAGATTTATGCTCACGTGATCGTCGCCGAGCTGCGCCAACTCTCCGATGAGAAGATTTCTACGATCGTCGCAGGCCAGCGCCCCGGCGATCTCACGCGCGAAGAGGCTCTTGCTTATGATGTGGCATCGGCCCTCGTGAACGGAGGCACGCTGCCCGAGGTTTGCTACAAGCAGGCCGTGGCCGCTTTCGGCGAGGAATCGGCTGCCGAGTTGATCTATCTTGTAGGGCTTTATTGCATGGTTTCCGTGACGTTAAATGGCTTCGATGTGCCTGTGCCGGAAGCATAGGAGTAATAGCTGCGGGCCGCACATCTGCTAGGTCTTAAGCCTCCCATAAAGAAAACTGAACGATATGCGGCCACCTCATTGCTGCATTGCAGCGTAAAGGCTGGATTATTGTGCGGCGCAATATAATGTTCCTCACACTACAGGTTCGCTAAAAGGGAGCCCAGGAATCCTCTCGGTCTTCGGTTGCAGCGTAAAGGCTCTCTCACTGTAGCTCGATTGGAGGACATATGAAAAATACCGGGAAAATGCTGATTGCCGGTGTCGTATTCGCGGGTGCAGGTCTCGCGGGTGCGCACGCTGGCGATAAGAATATGAGCGTTTACCACCCGATCCAAGGTTTGAGCTACAGTGTCGGTTCGAAGCTCGCGGTTGGTTACTTCACTCAGCAGGATGGCGCATGCTTGCTGAACCTTTTCGTTGCTGAAAACACCGGCGATCGCCCTTCTGCATCGCACCTGCAATTCAAGGTGACGCCGGGCGAGAACGTTATATTCAATACACCCGAAGGCGAAGCCCTCGAAATGAAGTGCGGTACGGGCGGCGCCACGCTCGAAGTCAAAGGCGGCACCATACCGGCTCGCTACGTTTCGCGCTAACAGTTGCCCGCGCCGGGATGCAGCACCCGGCGCGTCTATCCTTGGATAAACGCCAACAGGTCTTCGTTCACTTCGTCTTTACGGGTCGTGCACATGCCGTGCGGCGCCCCTTTATAGACTTTCAGCTTGGCTCCCTTCACCAGCTTCGCCGACAAAGGCGCCGCATCCGTAAACGGGACGATCTGGTCGTCGTCGCCGTGCAGGATGAGCGTTGGTACATCGATTTTCTTGAGATCCTCGGTCATGTCCGTCTCCGAGAATGCCTTGATGCAGAAATACGCAGCCGGGAAGCCGCAAAGCATGCCCTGCAGCCAGAAGGACTCGCGCACGCCCTCGGAAACCTTCGCGCCCGGGCGGTTATAGCCATAGAAGGGCAGGCTCAAATCCTTGAAGAGTTGCGCGCGATCCGCCTGTACGGCGGCGCGAAGCTTGTCGAAGGCCTCGATGGGCGTTCCGCCGGGGTTGGTCTTTGTCTTCAGCATCAGGGGCGGAACCGCGCCGATCAGCACGGCTTTGGCGACGCGCCGGGTGCCGTGGCGCCCGATATAGCGCGCAACTTCGCCGCCGCCGGTCGAATGGCCGACATGGATTGCGTCCTTGAGGCTCAGCGCCTCGGTCAGCGCGGCGAGGTCGTCGGCGTAGGTATCCATGTCGTTGCCGGTCCAGGGCTGGCCCGACCGTCCATGTCCACGCCTATCGTGAGCGATGCAGCGATAGCCTTTCGACGCCAGGAAGAACATCTGGTCCTCGAACGCGTCCGATGAAAGCGGCCAGCCATGGCTGAAGACGATGGGCTGACCCGTTCCCCAATCCTTGTAGTAAATCCGCGTCCCGTCCTTCGTCTTTATGGCTGACATGGCACGATTCCTCTACTGGGTGACGCCACGCATTTGCATGCGGTGGTGCAACCAATATTGAGCAGGGCGCGCCTTTTGTTCCGCTTTGCATCGATTGCTGCGTCTATGCGGCACGTTACCAAATCGCGAACGGTCCGGATGCACCGCTCTACACCGGCAGCTCGATGCGGCACCGTGCTCCATCCTTCTCGAGGCGGTAATCGACGGCGGCATCCGGGATGGCGTTCCTGATCAGCTTGTTCCCCGCCCCGAGCTTGGCGGGCACTGCCACCAGTGGCCCATCATGCTCCTCCCAATCGAGGATCAGCTTGAGGGCCTCCAAACGCCAACGAAGGCAAACCGTTCCGCTTTGCTCCGACCAGGCTCCATATTTGACCGCATTCGATCCGAGCTCATAGAGCACCAGGCCCAACATCGTAACGGCCCGTGCGGGCAGGGCCGCCCTCGGCCCCTTGATCGACAGCCGGCCGTTCTCCGGGGCGAGCGGCAAAAGCGTAATATCGATCAAGCTACGCAGCGGAACTTCCGCCGCGCCGAAGGCGATAAGCGATTGCGCGCCGCTCAACGCTTGCAGGCGGCCTGCCACAGAGCGTTCCAAGTCTGGCTGATTACCATTGGTTTTGATCGATTGCTGGACGACGGCGTTCGCTATTTGAAAGAGGTTGCGCATTCGATGTACGAGCTCGCCATTGACAAGCTCAAGCTGAACGTCGCGCGCCTCGATTTGCTTGTAGGCATCTTTGAGGCCTTCGGTGAGCGCGATAACAACCGCCGCCGCGAGGCTATAGACAATGATCGCGGGGGCGCGAAAGACAAAATCTTCACCGCGCATCCATATTGCGCCAACCAGGGCCGACGCTGCGGCAAAGGCGATGGTGCACGGCAACCTGCATAGGAGAGCCGTAAGGAGCAGGGCGGGAAAAAACGTGATGTAAGGCAAGCTGTCAGGCAAAAATGGATCAAGCATATATCGGCTGAGAATAGCTAAGGTAAGAAAAAGCAAAGCCAAAGACAGATCGCGCGCCCAAGAGCGCGGCGGCACGGTCAACGCGCCTCGGATGAGTTGATTCACATTGGAAGTCAAGACAGGCCCTCGCCTCAGGCATGCTTATGGTGGAAGTCTAGGCGGCCATTGTAATATTATTCTTGCTTGAGCGAGCTTGCTTTTTACATCCAACGGATGCGGGCATTTAAGGCCGGCGTCGGCATTGCGAAAATCTGCGCGGAAGGCAGGCGGACATCCATGACAAAGGCGTTGACGTTAAGCCACGGGCTGGGAGCGAGGGCGGCAAGAAGCGGCGAAAGGCCTGAAACGCTCCAAAGCAAAGCGCCGCAGCCAGACAGCGCTATGCCCGGCGTTCCATTGGACGTAAAACTGCGCGCGAACAGAAATGCGATGATGAGCGCCGGCAAGGTGGCAAGGGGGAGATTGAGTGCGATCAGTAATCCCGGGACTCATACGGCGTTTGAGTGCCGTTGAACCACAGCCCGATCTCAGCCGCGAGCAGGACAGGCAACGGAATCCAGGCGAAATGATTTGGACCCGGCTGCGAGCTTTCTAATCTAAGGGCCGTCAAGTCTTGTGGTACGCCATGCATCACCAAATACTAGTTATATACTTGAAAAGTTGACCACTCACCCTACCGGACATTCGGCGGCGAGCCAAGTTTTTGATTGCAGTTGTGCCGAACTGAACTTCCTCTTAGGCCATTCGCCGAATAAAACTTCAGCGTCGCGTCGTTAGCAACATCCATCCGCCCCCATCATCCTTCTATCGTTCCGACTGCGCCGCCTGCTAAAAACGCCTCTCACTCGTATAGTGCGAATTCGCGGATGGGCCGGACTTGCTGGAACGCATATCGAATACGGCGCTTGAAACTTGGGCGCGGGCGCAGGATGCCGCGGCGCGCGTACTGACGCCCGCCGTCCGGCTCGGCGTGACCGGGCTCTCGCGCTCGGGCAAGACGGTGTTCATCACCTCTCTCGTCCACAATATCCTGGCGGGAAACGCGCTGCCTTTTTTCGAGCCGCTCGCGCAGAGGCGCATCGTCCGGGTCTATCTGGAGCCGCAGCCGGACGATGCGGTTCCGCGCTTCGATTATGAGGGCAATCTCGAAAAACTCACCGCCGCCGAGCCGCAATGGCCCGAGGGCACCCGGCAGATCAGCGAGCTGCGCCTCACCATCGAATACGAGCCCGCAACCACCATGCGACGGGCGCTCGGCACGGGGACGATGCATCTCGACATCGTCGATTACCCGGGCGAATGGCTGCTGGACGTGCCTCTCCTCGATTTGAGCTACGAAGCATGGTCGAGGCAGGCCATCGCGCTCGCCCGGGAAGCGCCGCGCGCGAACGCCGCCCGGGACTGGCTCGGCTTTCTGGCCGCAACGGACGCGCTTTGCACGCGCGACGAGCAGACTGCGCAAAAGGGCGCCGAGCTGTTCACGCAATATCTCCGTAAATGCCGGGAGGAAGAGCTTTCGCTTTCAAGCCTGCCGCCAGGGCGCTTTCTGATGCCGGGCGATCTGGCGGGCTCGCCCGCCTTCACATTCTTCCCGCTCGATATACCGGATGGCGTGGCAGCGCCTGGCGAAAGCCTTTGGGCTATGATGGCGCGCCGCTATAAATCCTACAAAACGCATGTGGTGCAGCCCTTCTTCCGTGACCATTTTGCCCGGCTCGACCGGCAGATTGTGCTCGCCGATGTCTTGACCGCGATCAATGCCGGGCCGGACGCGGTCGCCGATCTGGAACGCGCGCTGACCGAAATCCTGCGCTGCTTCCGCCAGGGACAGAACGGATGGCTGTCTATGCTCGGCGGGCGGAGGATCGACCGGATCGTGTTCGCGGCCACCAAGGCGGATCATCTGCATCACGCCAATCATGACCGGTTGGAAGCGATCCTGCGCCTGATCGCAGGCAAGAGCATTGAGCGCGCCTCCTTTGTTGGCGCCGAAGTGCGCGCCTTTGCTCTGGCAAGTCTTCGCGCCACCCGTGAAGGCCAAGCGCGGGCCGGCAACGAGACCTTGCCCTGCATTGTTGGAACGCCTCTCGAGGGTGAACGGCTCGGCGAGCGCGTGTTCGGCGGCTCCGAGGAGCTTGCGATTTTCCCGGGCGATCTGCCGGAAGACCCGGCGCTCGCGGTCTCTCCCGAATGGCTGACCTCGGGCCGTGCGCCGGCGCATTTCGTCCGCTTCCGGCCACCGAAGCAGCCGGCGCTTGAATTTGGCCGCGCCGCAGTCCTTCCCCATATCAGGCTCGACCGCGCTTTGAACTTCCTAATCGGCGACAAATTGACATGAGCGGCATTACCCAAAACCGCGCTCCCGCAGCCTTCAGCCTGGACGATCCCGGCCTCAAGATCGACGATACACCGATCGAGCAAGCGCTCGCCTCCGAGCCGCTGGCGTTGCCGGCGCCGGCTCCCAAAGGCCGCCGTGCCTGGGGCGCGATTTTCTGGAGTGCGGTTTCGGGGCTGGCCGTTTTGTGGCTGCTACTCTGGGTGCAGCAAACGGTTCTGTCGTTACTTGCGCGCAGCGATTGGCTCGGCTGGGCCGCAACTGTGCTGTTTGCGCTCGCGGGCCTCGCGTTCATCATGATTGCGGGGCGGGAAATCGCGGGGCTTTTGAGGCTTTCAGCGATCACATCCCTTCGAAGACGGGCCGAGGCAGCGCTGAGCGCAGAAGACATCCGCGAGGCGCGCGCCGCCGCGCTGGAATTGGGGGCGATGTTCAAGGATCGCCGCGAGCTTGCCGAAGGCGCCGCCCGCCTCAAGCGCCATCAGCGCGACATCCTGGATGCGAGCCAAATATTGACGCTTGCGGAGCGCGAACTACTGCTGCCGCTGGACCGTCTGGCCCGCACCACCATCGGCACATCGGGCCGGCGCGTTTCGGTCGTGACCTCGCTTAGCCCCGCCGCAATTATCCCCATCGCTTTCGTGGCTTATGAGAATTTCCGGATGCTGCGCAGCCTCGCGCAAGTCTATGGCGGCAGGCCCGGTTTCTTTGCCATTCTGAGGCTTTTGCGTTTGATCGCCGGCCATTTGGCCGTCACCGGGGGGCTCGCCTTCACGGACGATATCGTCCAGCAATTTATCGGGCACGGGCTCACCGCGCGCCTTTCGCAACGGCTCGGGGAGGGGCTGGTCAATGGCGGCTTCACCATCCGGATCGGCATAGCTGCGGTCGAGCTGCTGCGGCCTTTGCCCTATATCGAAGCGAAGAAACCGCGCTTGCGCGAGTTCATGGCGGAATTTCTAAAGGTCGGGCAGCGCGGCGGCTGATGCAGCTTAGACGCAGCGATTTACTTCCGGGATCGCCAATCTGTGATATGGGTCAGTGACAGCATTTCGCTGGCTCGGGGCTACCCGGGAGCGTGGGGCGCGTGGCGGGCATGTGTTTTTCGGCGACTGCCAGTTTTTCGGCTGCCTCGATTACCGCGGTGATCGGCATCGCTACCCTCAGGCAGGTCAAAGAGCCGCATGAACTGCTGCTGGCTGCCATGCCCCTATTATTCGCACTCCAGCAGGCCATCGAAGGCGCCCTTTGGCTGCAATTGCCGGGCGGAAACGGCGGTGCGGCAGCTGCGCTTTCACTGAGCTTTGTGGTGTTCGCCAAAGTCCTGTGGCCGGCCTACACCCCGCTTGCTGTGCTTCTGATCGAGCCCGATTTGCGCCGGCGGCAAGCGCTTTCCGCAATCGCCGTGGCCGGCTGCGCGCTTTCGATCTATGTCTTCAACCGGCTTATCCATAATCCGCCCGCTGCCGCAATCTACGGGCACAGCATCGACTACGGGGGCGATGAAAACGCATTGTCCTATCAGAGTTTCGTCTATCTCCTGTGCGCCTGCGTCCCGCTCCTGCTTTCTTCGAGCGGCGCCATCCAGAACTTCGGTGCCATCGTACTGGCAGGCTTCGCGGTCTCCGCTTACACCTATTTCGCGACCTTCATCTCGGTTTGGTGTTTCTTTGCCGCCGCCGGCAGCTCCCTGCTTTACTTTTATTTTAAACGGGCGGCCGTTCGCGCTAGAGCAACGTAGATTTCTATATAATTTGCCTCAAGAATTATTTTTTGCTCCAAGCGTTTCCGATGGCACCATCGTCGCCGAAAGCCCCTTGCGAAAGCGTAAACGGAGCTAACGCGTTGATTTTGCGAAGCTTCTGCGCTAACACTGCAAGACGGACCTAAGGTGTTCGGAAGCTCTAGATTGAGATTGATGATTAACGGGGGCCCAAAAAGATAATTAACAGACTTTGCGGAGTCCACTTTTGGGGGGTGAAAACGCGAAAAATTCGTGTTTTGTGCGGAAATCGCATTTAACTCTCACCGCGTTTACCATCCCCATTTTAACCAGGAAACGGCGCGTCTGTGATACTGGCGCCACAACTGGTTATGCCGGCACGACGTATGGGAACTTGCCTGACCGATGGTTCTCGGCGACGGAGGGCTTCAATCCGGAAGGCACGGCCATGCCGGAGACGAGGAAATGCATTGCTTCGGGTGCATTGCCGGCCACAGCCCGCCCGTTGCGGGTAGCAAAGCCGTATAAGGCCGGCGTGCCTACCACGTAGGCAAGCACGTCGGGTCTGACCGTAGCCCTGAGGGTCGCCTGAGGTTCCGCTGGCCGCTACGACGGCGGAGCCCCTATCGCCGATAAGCTTCGCGATGGCTTTAGCGTCCTGCGACGGAGGCAGGCTCTAACTTTCAGCGCGAATGACGGATCTCATCCTGCCTCGGCCTCGCGGAACGACACCAGGCGGCGATGCGTCTCGTCCCACAGCACAAGGCGCACGCAGCGAAAGCTTGCGAAAAGCGTCAGCCGGCCAACCTCGCGAAGTTGCGGATGGTCGCGCAGCACGTGCGGCAGCCGGTAATAGGGGATGCGGCTTGAGAGGTGGTGCACGTGATGCACGCCGATATTGGCGGTGAGCCAGCTCAGGACGGGGGGCAGATCATAGTAAGAGCTGCCGTGCAAGGCCGCTTCGTGCAAATTCCACTCCTCATCCTGTTCCCAAGCCGTGTGCTCAAACTGGTGCTGGACATAGAACAGCCAAACGCCGAGCGTGGCCGCGAACAGCGCGATCGGAATTTGAACGAACAGGAATGCCCTGATGCCGATCAGCCAGATGACCATGGCCGTGATCAGCGCGATTGCGAGATTGGTTGCCATGGTGCTGGCCCAGGGACGCCAGCCTTCGCGCATCAGCCCAAAGGGCAGACGGTGCTGCAGAAGAAACAGATAAGCCTGCCCAAGACCGAAAAGTACCAACGGATGGCGATATAGCCGGTATTTCAGCCGGCCCCAGCGCGACCGCGCCCGATATTCCCGCACCGTCAGCGTCGCCACATCGCCCATGCCGCGACGGGCCAGATTGCCGGTGGTGGCGTGGTGGATGGCATGCGTCTGGCGCCAGAGGCCATAGGGTGTCAGCGTGAGCACGCCGATGACGCGGCCGGTCCAATCGTTCGCCCATCGAAGTGAAAAAAAAGCGCCATGACCGCAGTCATGCTGGATCATGAACAGGCGCCCGAGAAAAAGGGCGGTGGGGATGGCGATGAGCAGGCAAGCCCACGCAAACCCTTGCGAGAAAGCAAACCAGCTGAGGAGCCACAGCCCGCCGAACGGCAACGCGGTCATCGCGATTTCAGCGATGCTGCGCGCGTGGTCCGGCTCACGATAGCGGCTGAGAATTTGTGTCCAGCGGCGCGCGCCGCTCATTGGACGGTGCAGATTATGTTCGACAGTCAAGATAACGCTCATGAGGGGGTTGGCACGCGCCGGGTCCGGCACGCAACCGCTGCCTTCTTAGCCGGTTGTGGCCGTTGTGTCTTGTGCATTCCCAAGCTCCTTGCCTGCCTGAGATGCGGCGGGCAGCCGCATGCCGCTACGGCATATCAGCGACGGCTAAACGGCGAAAGTGAATGTGGCGTTCCCGCGGCGGGCGCCGCCATGAGCTTGTCTCACTCCTGTTACGAAAACTCCGCATAAAGCGCGCTTCTGAGCCGTCTAGCCCGAGCCGGTTCCGTCCACAGGCTGGGTTCTTGGAGGAAGCGATTTCCCGCGATGCTATGACGGCTTTAAACATGGATCAAATCATGATCCGTTTTATGCGTGCATTTGTGGCGACATCGGCGTAGGCGACAGCCCCCGCAATCGTGACGACTTGAAGAAATTCTGGGATATCGCCGGGTCGGTGCCTTCGGTTAAAGAAGCAAAGATGAACGTGTTCTAGGCTTTGTCACCGGAAGACTTGAGTGAACGGCAAAGGAACGCTTGCCGCTCGCTTTTCTTTTTGCGCGCCTTGATCAGCGGTATTTCCGCAGATACCTTCCTTCGAAGACCCGCTTCGCCAAATGCCAAACCTTCGACGGCGGCAAGGCGATCGAGCGGCGCTCGTTGCGCGCGACAAGCATGCCTTTGTCGAGCGAGTCCACGATGCAGACGATCTCGGCCTTGAATTGCGCCGTGACCGGCTTGCCGGCGAGCCCGTTGAGAAGGTTCTCCGCCGCCGCCTCCGCTTGCAAATCCGCCATGTGCGCCTGTTTGGGCATCCAGTCCGGACCCGGATAGCTGCCCGCATCGCCCGCCACATAGGTATGCTCGAAGCCTTCCACGCGGCAATGCCGGTCCGCGCGGATCATGCCGCCAGGGGAGCGCGGCAAATCCGTATTGTCGAACCAGAGGTTTCCCGTCATGCCAGGCATGAACAGGATGAGGTCCGCGCCGAACTCGCCGCCTTCGGTGACAACCCTGCTATCGTCGAAGCTCTTGAGCTTGTGGCCGAGATGCGTTTCGATGCCGCGCTTTTTCATCTCCTTGAGGAGGCCCTCCACCGCGCGCGGGCCGAGGCGGTTGCCGGGCTGGGCGGCGGGGCTGAAGAAAATCAGCTTGAAGCGCTCGCGGCGGCCTTCGCGGCGAAGCTGGCGGTCGATGCCGAACAGAAATTCGAACATCGGACCGCCGCGCATCGCGGTTTGCTCGTTGGGGTTCGAGGCGAAGCCAATGGCAATCGTGCCTCCGGTCATGGCCGCTAGGCGGTCGCGGATTTTCTCGGCGGCGGCAATGCCCTCGCAAGGGGTAATCGAATGTTCGATGCCGGGGAGTTTCTTAATGAAGCGGCCGCCGGACGCGATGATCAGCGCGCCGTTGGCCACTTCGCCGGCATCGGTCTCGACAATGCGTCCGCCGTTCTTGAGCCCGGTCACATTGGCCTGGTGGAACGTCACATTCATGCGCCGGAAGAAATTACCCAGCGGGACGATAAGGTCTTCGCGTTTGCGCAAGCCGGACGGAATCCAAATTATGCCCGGCAGATAATGCAGCTCGGCCTTGGGCGCGATAAGCGTGATCCGGGCCTTGGGGTCCAGCGTCCGCAAACGGCGGATCGCGGTAAGTCCAGCGAAGCCTGCGCCGATGACGGCGATGTTGGCCGCAGTCATGATGCGCAGCTTCCGCAAGCAGGGGCGGCGGGAGCGGGACGTGTCATGCAGTTTCTCCTTCGAGAGATGGATAAGCGCTGGGTTGGCCGCGAGGAACATAGGTGCAGGCGTTTGATGCTGAAATAAGGCCGGACATTCTACCGCAGGCTTGAGGGCGCGGCACCGGCAAAAGCGGCGGCTGGGGCAGGCGCCCCGGAACCTGTGCCGAAGCTCGATGTTTCCATCCTAGCGCTGCCGCAGGTTGCGGCAATGAACATGGAGACGCCCCATGAAATACCTTCTGCCCGCCGTGGTGGCGGTTTTAGCACTTGGCTGGCTCACTGGCCCTTCGGAAGCACGCATGAGAATGCAGGCGATGAAGCCCGCGACGCCGGAGCAGTTCATCCAAAAGGTAGCGAACGCCAATCAGTTCGAGATCGACTCGAGCAAGCTCGCCCTCGACAAATCCAAAAACGACGCAATCCGCCGCTTCGCGCAGCGGATGATCGACGATCATACCAAGATCGGCGATGAGTTAAAGGCCACGCTTCAGCAGGCCAATCTTCCTCAACCGAGCGATCAGCTCAGTGAGCAGGACCAGGCTCTTCTGACGAAGTTGAAGAACGAAAAGGAAGCCCTCTTCGACCGGACCTATACCGCTGATCAGATCAAGGGCCACATCCAGGCCGTGAATCTGGTTGGAGGCTACGCTAAGGCTGGCACCAATCCGGCTTTGAAGGAACTGGCGGCCAAGACCTTGCCGATCCTCAAGGAGCACCTCAAATTGGCGGAAGGTCTAAGGACCCGTAATTTGACAGCACGCCGCTAGAGCGCACGAACTCAACAGCGGCTTTTTGACTTCATGGAGGCGCGCTACCCCCGGGTGGCGCGCAGATTTATTTCGTCCTAAACAAAATGGGATCGATCCGTCTTGCTCTCGTCAAAAGGGCGTTGCATTCTTCGTCCGAGCCTTGTGTGTTAAATCGTGTATATCGTCATCGCGAGGCGGCACCTGCCGCCGTGGCGATTCAGGGCAGCATCGGCGACTTGGCCCGGGATTGCTTCGCTCGCAGCGGCGGCGATTGCGAATGCACCACGCCGCTCTAGCCTAAGATTTTGCGGGGATGCCATGTCAAGATCGATTGCCCGACTCTTCCTTTCTGCTGCCATCGGCGTTCTCGCCGGTGCAGCCTCCGCTCAAACGCCTCCGCCCGATGCGCTGCTCGCCCAAGCCGAGGAGCTTTCGAGCCAAGGCAAATACGATCAGGCCATCGCCGCCGGTCAAACGGCTCTGGCGTCGGCGGAGCATGCGTTCGGGGCCAGCGATCCCCGGATCGTGAAAGCGCTGAAAACACTCGCGCGGCTTTATCAGCGGCAGGGCCAGGATGCTAAGGCGGAGGCCCAATATCAGCGCGCCCTGGCTATTCTTGAGCGGTCTGCCAGCGCTGACAGCAAGGAGATCGCGGAGTTGAAGGCCGATCTCGCGCTTATCGCGGCGAGACGCGCGAACGCGGCCCCGCTTGGCGCGCCGCAAATGGCGCAACAGTCTGGGGCCAGGGCTGTGCATACGCGCTCCCTCACCAGGGGCATTACTCCGCCAGCGCTGCGTGCCGCCCGCGCCCAGGCGGATACTGTTCCCTTCTTCCCCTGGCCGCCGCCAGCCCCTTCGGCGCGGTATGTGTTCCTTCCGGAGACATTCAAGCGCTATGCAACGGTTGGCGAAGTCAGCTCTGCCATTCTTTCCGCGCTTGAGCACTCGGGCTACGTCGAACGCGGCTTTTTCCAGACGGAGCCGGGGGGCGTGGCTTTGGTCACCCGGCTCGAAAGGATCGGAGGCGACGGCTCGCCCGCGCCAGAAGAAGAGCGATGGCCGGCCGGGTTCGATAACAATCCTTCAGGCTTTATCGATTTTGTGCGCGGCTTGTTCTATGCAAAGCCTGGGCATTACCGCGTGATCGTCTTCGTCTTGCAGGACACGTCATTTACTCCGTCGGAGCGAAAGGCAACAGGGAAGGACGCGGAGACGTGGCTGGCCGAGGGCGCTAACAAGCTTCCACCGTGGCTGGGCAGCCGCCCATTCGGAAAGGACAGTACCTGCACCGCCTTGATCTATGAATTTGAGAGCGATGGAACTGCCGTGAAAGGTGTCGTAAGCAACCTCACCGGGAAGCAGCACCTTCAGAAAGCCGGCTTACTGGCTGCCATCGAGGCGCCCAATTGATCAACGGAAAGTAAAATGACTAAGAAAGTCTTTATCAGCTACCGGCGCATCGATACCGCGCCTGCCGCAGGACGGCTTTACGACCGGTTCTGCCGTCTGCTCGGGCCGCGCAACGTATTCCTGGATGTGGACGCTATCGATGCGGGCGAAAACTTCGAGGCGAAGATCCGGAACGAGATCGGCAAGGCGACCGCGATTCTGGTTCTGATCGGCAAGAGCTGGATGGAGCCGGCGCCCGGTGGCGATAGACCCCGGCTCTTCGATGAAAATGACCATGTCCGCGCGGAGGTCAAGACGGCCCTGCAGCGCAAAACGCTCACCATGCCGCTGCTCGTCGATGGCGCGCCCATGCCCAGCCCGGAACTTCTGCCCGAAGACATCCGCGGCATCTCGATGCTCAACGCCCCGCCTCTTCGTTTCGAAAGCTTCGACGCGGATGCCGATCGCATCGCCCGGAAGGTCCTGGACCTCGAGCCAGGCCAGCTTCTATGGGACAAACCGCCGCTCAGCCGGAGGATTTGGAGCGCCGTAGCCGGAGGCCTCATTGCCGCGGCAGCACTTCTAGCGATTGCACTCGCCCACAACGCGTATCTAAATAGGCCGATATCGGCCTCGATCGGCGAAGAGCAGACCACGATCTTTATCGCTGGAGTGGTGATTTTTGGGGTAATTCTAGGGCTGCTCTACGGCTCGCGGCGGCGGCAGCTTTTGTAAGGGGCCACAGGCACGGAAAGCTCTCGAATGCCGGCCGCTGTTGTGATCCCGGACACGGCGGCAAGCAGCGCTGGCTTCAGCCAGCGATACTGGATAATTCTGGGCGCAGGGAAATCAATCTCTCGATGGGCTAGCTTTCACCGTTTTTATTAGCAATATAGCTCCGTATATTGCAAAAAGAGATGCAAAAATCGGCCAGAACATAAACACCCAAAGGAAGCAGTATCCGGGTACACAACTCTTAAGTTGAAGCGGAGGCTCAATAACTAGCGTTACATTCTCGCCGGAAATTTGTTTCCCAACCTCTACGACGGAAAACTTCAAATCCGTGATTCCTGGCGGAAGATTTTGGCGTAAAGCATTATAATCCGGTCGCCAGTGCACTAATGGGGTGTCGTTAGAGGCAATGGGGCGAAGCTCACGTTCAATTGTTGTTTGCCCGTAACCGCTTGCTGGCAACGCCTGAAAAGCGGCTTCCTTCTCTGCGCTTTGCACCAGAATTGTAATCGGTTCACCCGGATTATCCGATCCGTAAATGCCTAGTTCCGGCCTCGGCCTTTCGAACGGCCTTTTGTCAGGATGTCCAGCTATATTAAATTGGAGAGAGAACCGAAGCTTGTCCGGAAAAAGGCGGAAGACCGAAACATGCACGGATGCGTCTGGTGTTAGTGGCAGTGCAACTAAAATCGCTGAAGAAGATAAGTAAGCCGCTAAAAAACCTATCGAAACAAGAATAACCAGAACACTCCAGATAACCCAGTGATATTTTAGGTTGCGAGGCATGGTTATGGCCAAATTTATTTACTGTGTTAGGATCTAGGTTCACTTTACACGGGAATATCGATAGACGCGCACGATATCGCTGCCGCCGCGATCTGTTCAGCGGCGCTGCCCATGAATCCCCGTAATTCGTTCGCGATGGCTTGCAATTTTCCCGCGGCGCGGTTCATATCTGCGCTCCGGCCATGAGGGCGATTCAATGACCACTGCGCAGCGCGTTTTCTCCGGCGTCCAGCCGACGGGCAATCTTCATCTTGGCAACTATCTTGGCGCGATCACTAAGTTCGTGGCGTTGCAGGAGACATACGATTGCATCTACTGCGTCGTGGATTTGCACGCGATCACGGTCAGGCAGGACCCCGCGGATCTGCGCCGCTCGACGCGCGAGGTCACAGCCGCGTTCATCGCAGCGGGCGTGAACCCGAAGAAGCACATTATCTTCAATCAGAGCCAGGTGAGCGTGCATTCGGAGCTGGCGTGGATCTTGAGCTGCGTGGCGCGGATCGGCTGGCTGAACCGCATGACGCAGTTCAAGGAGAAGGCTGGCAAGGACCGCGAGAATGCGAGCGTTGGGCTTTACGTGTATCCGGTGTTGATGGCCGCGGACATTCTCGCCTACCGGGCGACGCATGTGCCCGTTGGCGACGACCAGAAGCAGCATTTGGAGCTTTCCCGCGACATCGCGCAGAAGTTTAACGTCGATTTCGCGGAAACCATTGCCGCGGCCGGCTTCAAGGATGGCTTCTTCCCGCTGCCGGAGCCGCTCATCTCAGGCCCGGCGACCCGCGTGATGTCGCTGCGGGATGGCACGAAAAAGATGTCGAAATCTGACCCTTCCGATTTGTCGCGCATCAATGTCGCCGACGATGCTGAGACCATCGCGAAGAAAATCAAGAAAGCCAAGACCGATCCGGAACCGTTGCCAAGCGACTCGAAGGGCTTCGAAGGCAGGCCCGAGGCCGAGAATTTGGCGGGCATTTACGCCGCGCTGAGCGGGCAAAGCATGGATCAAGTTCTGGCCGAATTTGGCGGCGCGCAATTCTCCAAGTTCAAGAATGCGCTGGTGGACCTCGCGGTCGAAAAACTTGGGCCTATCGGTGCTGAAATGAAACGGATTTCGGCCGATGCCGGTTATATCGACGGCGTGCTTGCGGACGGAGCGGCGCGGGCTCGTGTTATCGCGGATGAGACGCTGAACCATGTCTGCGACATTGTGGGTTTTGTGCGGGCCGGGAAGTCTGGTGAAAAACATGCTAAGCTGGCGCACCGCTAATGGAATGACCTGAAGCCGATGGCGAACCACAAGCCGCGCGACCTTTTCACCCCAGGACACAAGCGCAAATTCCTCGTGATCGTGGACGAATCGCCCGAGGGCGAGACCGCTCTCTATTATGCAGCGCGCCGCGCCGAGCGCACCGGCGGCGGATTGGCGCTTTTGTTCGTAATCCAGCCCGCCTCCATGGGCCACTGGCTCGGAGTTGAGCAGGCATTCCGCGAGGAGCAGCATAACAAGGCGCGCGCGGTGTTCCGGCTGCGCAGCCGCAAGCTCAAGAATTGGGGTTTCGAGGACATGGTGCCGGAGGAAATCATCCGGGAAGGTCATTTGGCCGAGGAGATCGTGAAGGTTATCGAGGAGGATCAGGATTTCGGCATCCTCGTCCTTGGCGCTTCCACCGATCCCGCGGGGCCTGGGCCGCTGGTTTCGTCGCTGGCGGCTGGCGCAAAAGCAGGCAGCTTCCCTATTCCCGTCACTATTGTGCCCGGAAACCTCACTCTCGAGGAGGTCGCCGGATTAGCCTGACTACAGAAGTCAGGTTTTCTCTTGAAACGTGCGCCGCGAGCTGCATTATTACAATCGGCATTTGCGAAGGCCCGCCGTCTCATTGCGGCGAATGTGAGCAAATTGCCAAGAGTGGGAAATAGCGTCATCCCCGCGGGGTCCGTTTAACAGCTTGTTCGTGTTGAGAAATGGATTCGCGCTCGTGAGGGAATGACGGCCGTGGAGCTGACAGCGAGAGAATAATGTTCATCCAAACAGAAACAACGCCGAATCCGGCAACCTTGAAATTTCTTCCGGGGCGCGCCGTGCTTAACACAGGCACGCGCGATTTTCGCGACGCTGGCCAGGCGGCAGCCGCTTCGCCGCTTGCAGGGCGGCTCTTCGAGGTCGAGGGTGTGACCGGCGTATTTCTGGGCTCCGACTTCGTTTCGGTCACCAAGGGCGACGGGGAATGGCAGCATCTGAAGCCCGCCGTGCTCGGGGCCATCATGGAGCATTTTCTTTCCGGCGAGCCGGTCTTGTTTGCCGGCAATGGCGCGGGCGGCGCAGCAGATGAAGATTTCGATCCAAAGGACGCCGAGGTGGTCGAGATGATAAAGGAATTGATCGAAACGCGGGTGCGCCCAGCCGTAGCCAACGATGGGGGGGATATCATCTTCCGGGGTTATCGCGCTGGAACCGTTTATCTCAAGATGCAGGGCGCCTGCTCCGGCTGCCCCTCCTCAACCGCGACGCTCCGTCACGGGATCGAAAACCTGTTGAAACACTTTGTGCCTGAGGTTGAGGCTGTTCAACCCGTTTAGCGCGTGCTAGCGCCTTGCCAGATGTTGTGTCATCTTCCCGTCAGATAACAGCTTGAGGTGCTTATGGGACAGCCCGTGGCTAAAGACTGCTTGGATCAAATCTTCCTTCAAGCCCGCACCCACAACAAATGGCAGGACAAGCCGGTTTCGGACGAGCAGCTTCGGCAGCTCGTCGATATCATGAAACTTGGACCGACCAGCGCCAACCAGTCTCCGGCGCGAATCGTGTTCGTGCGAACGCCGGAGGCGAAGAAGCGACTTGAGCCGCATCTGTCGGAGGGCAATCGCGCCAAGACCATGAGCGCGCCCGTCTGCGCAATCATCGGCTACGACCTCAAATTCTATGAGCATCTGCCCAAGCTTTTTCCGCACGCGGATGCAAAAAGCTGGTTCGAGGGCAAGCCGGATCAGGTTATTGAGACCCAGGCTTTCCGCAACGGCACGCTGCAGGGTGCGTATTTCATCGTAGCCGCGCGGGCTCTTGGCCTCGACACCGGGCCAATGTCCGGCTTCGACAATGCAGCCGTCGACCGCGAGTTCTTCGCCGGCACGAGTGTAAAATCGAACTTTCTGTGCAGTCTCGGCTATGGCGACCCGTCGGCAATATTCCCGCGCTCGCCGCGTTTCGCTTTTGAAGAGATGGCTAGAATTATTTAGTTAGAACGCGTCTGTGAAAATTCTGGCAATAGAAACAAGCATGGGCCGCACTTCAGCGGCCCTTTCGCTGGAGCCTGGAGCGCCGATGCTCGTCCGGCGCCTGCCAGAGGGCAAGCCGCAAGCGGAGGGGCTAATTCCGCTGATTGGGGAGCTGATGGAGGCGGCGGGGGTGGCGTTCCCGTCGCTCGACCGGATTGCCGTCTCGATTGGACCAGGCGGTTTTTCCGGCATAAGGACCGGTGTCGCCGCCGCCCGGGGGCTTGGCCTTGCGGCGGACGTCCCCGTCGTGGGTGCAACGAGCTTTAAGATCATGGCCGCAGCTTTCGAGAGCGAGGTCAACGCGCCGGCCGCTTACGGCCTGGCAGCGCCCGCGGGCTTGAGCGCTGTTTTCTGTCAGATCGTGGCTCGCGGCTGTAAGGCGCTGAGCGAAATCTTGGCGCTGCCTCATGGGGAGGTTGCGAGTTTTTTCGAGGGCAGGGCCGAAATGATTGCCGGACCGGCAGCAAACATGCTTTCCGAGGGCGGCAGCGTTTCCGTGCCGGTTAGGGGGGCGGGCATCGTGCCCGATGCCGAGGTGCTGGCCGCAATCGCGCCGGGTCTTGATCCAACGCGCGATCTCCCTTCGCCTTACTACGTCCGTCCCGCCGATGCCCGGCCCCAAGCCGGCCACGTGATAGCCCGCAAGGCCGATTGAGTTCGCCACTATGCAGCTTAATATAACGCGGGCGATTGCCTCAGACGCTCCCGATCTAGCATCGCTCCATGCGCAAGCGCTTCCGCCCGGGTGGCCTGCCGCCGATTTTGCGGCCTCTTGCAACAACGCGAACCGGATCGTGCTGAAAGCCTCGGACGGGGAAAGTTTGGCTGGCCTTGCTGTCCTGCAATTTGCGGCGGACGAGGCCGAAATTTTATCCATTGCTGTGGCAGAGGAAGCGCGGCGGCGGGGCGTAGCATCGGCTATGATGAAGGCTTGCGCCGCGGCTTGTGAGCAGAAGCTGATCTCTCACCTCTATCTCGAAGTGGCGGAAGGCAATGGGCCGGCGCAGAAGCTGTATGCAAAATTTGGATTTAGGTTGCTTGCCCATCGCAAGAACTACTATCAAGCCGCAGGGTCCGCGCCGGTTACAGCTCTCATTATGAGGCTTGACATCCAGCGCGGGTTGTCCCCCATTGACCAGAAAACAAGCAGGAATTAATGAGGCGATCGGAGAACACGGCAGAATTTGAGCGGGGCATGGACGCCTTAGTGTTTCACGGACGGACGATGAGAATGCTCGGTAATTTGCGGGCGTCGGTTCTTCTTGTGGTTTTTCTTGCGATAACGCTGCCGTTGATGCTGGTTCAGTATGTGCTGGTCCGGCTCAATCTCCCGCAGGCCAGAACGCTGCCCCAATCCTATCACAAGCTTGTCTGCCGGGTGCTCGGTATCCGTGTTCACGTCACAGGCTGCCTCGACGCATGCAAGCCCGTTTTGCTTATTTCGAACCATGTTTCCTGGCTCGACATCCTGACGTTAAGTACCATCGCGCCCGTTTCCTTTGTGGCGAAGGCGGAAGTCGGGACGTGGCCATTTTTCAGTCTGCTGGCCAAGCTGCAGCGCAGCGTTTTCGTGGACCGCACACGGCGTTCGCTGGTGAAGAACAAGGCGGGCGAGATCGCCGAGCGGCTGGCCAAGGGAGATAACATCGTGCTGTTCGCCGAAGGAACGAGCAGCGACGGCAATCGCGTCCTTCCCTTCAGAAGCTCGCTCTTTTCCGCCGCTTCCTTCGCCCCCGCTGCCGCAAACGATAACGGCAATGCCGCTGTCGTCCAAACGATTGCGATCGCCTACACGCACCTTCACGGCCTGCCAATCCTGCGGCATGAACGTCCGCTCGTCGCCTGGTATGGCGAAATGGACATGCTGGGCCACGTCTGGAATGTTTTGAAGAGCGGTCCGCTCGACGTTATGATCTCCATAGGCGAACCGGTGCCGCTCACTGCGCTGGCCGGCCGCAAGGAACTTGCGGCATTTTCAGAAGCGCGCGTGCGCCGTGACTTCATAGAGCACTTGACCTCACGCCAGCGCGCGGCCTGACCGGAAGCGAAGAAGGATGCAAGAGGCAGAAGCAGCGCTCATGCAGCTTGATCTGGACCCCGCACAAGAAGTGGAAGGCGGCAGCGGCGGCCAAAAGAAGGTGTTCATCAAGACCTTCGGCTGTCAGATGAACGTCTACGATTCGGAACGCATGGCCGATGCGCTGAGCGCCGCCGGCTATGCCGTCACCGATGATCTGCGCGATGCTGGCCTTGTCATCCTCAATACCTGCAACATCCGCGAAAAGGCTGCCGAAAAGGTCTATTCCGAGCTGGGCCGCATCCGCCTTGTGCAAGAGGCACGCAGGCGGGCCGGACGCGACTGCGTGATCGCCGTCGCGGGTTGCGTCGCTCAGGCCGAGGGACAGGAGATGGCGCTCCGGGCGCCGGCAATCGGCATCGTGGTTGGGCCGCAAAGCTATCACCGGCTGCCGTCGCTGCTCGAACGGCACGCTGCTAGCGGTGAGACAATCGTCGAGACAGAGTTCCAGGCTGCGGGAAAGTTCGGATCGCTTCCTGCTCCCCAACGCCATTCCGGGCCTTCCGCGTTTCTGACCGTCCAGGAAGGCTGCGACAAATTCTGTACGTTTTGCGTTGTGCCCTATACCAGGGGCGGCGAATATTCCCGTCCAGCTTTAGAAATCCTCGCCGAAGCCCGCAGGCTGGTTGAACGCGGCACCGCAGAGATTACGCTACTCGGGCAAAACGTGAATGCTTATCGCGGCGCTGCGCCATCCGGAGGCCAATGTGAGCTGCCGGACCTTTTGAGCGCGCTCTGCGAAATCCCGGAGCTGATGCGGCTGCGCTATACGACCAGCCATCCCAACGACGTGACTGCGAGGCAGATCGCTGCGCATCGCGATCTACCCAAGCTCATGCCCTATCTTCATCTCCCCTTCCAGGCCGGCTCTGACAGGGTCCTGAAGCGCATGAACCGCAAGCATTCGATGCAGGATTATTTCCGCATCGTCGAAATGCTTCGCGCCGCGCGGCCAGACATCGCCTTATCCACCGATATTATCGTGGGCTTCCCCGGCGAGACGGAAGAGGACTTCGAAGAGACCCTGCGTGCGGTGGAAACCGTGGGGTTCGCGCAAGCTTATTCCTTCAAGTACAGCCCGCGTCCGGGCACCCCTGCCGCCGAGCGCCCCGGCCAGGTCGATGAGAGCGCCAAAGCGGATCGGCTCGCCCGTTTGCAGGCGCTTTTGTCCGCGCAGCAGGCCCAGTTCAACAGGAGCATGGTAGGCAGCACCCTCGATGTGCTTTGGGAGGCTCCGGGCAAGAAGCTGGGCCAGCTATCGGGACGCTCGCCTTACCTTCAGGCCGTGCATGCGGAGGGCGATCTGGCGTTGCAGGGAAGGATCACCGCCGTCGAAATCGTAAGTGCTAGCCAAAATAGTCTTCGCGGTGTCATAAAAAGTTGAGGCGCACACGCTATATGGTAAGGTATGCAGTGCAATCTGCGCAAAGCAAGGGATGCTAGAGATAACTTTTGCCCGGTGTCACGGCACCATCACCCCGGCGGACAATGAGCGCTAGTTCGCGGTCGCAAGCATGGCGCAGCGCCAAGCCGCAGCCAGGACAAACTTTGTCCCGGATCGAAATCACATACGACGATAACCGCAAACTCGCCGATGTGCTCGGGGAGTTCGACGCCAACCTCGCTTTCATCGAGAATAAGCTCGGCTTAAGAGCGGTCGTTCACGGCAACGTCGTCGTTCTCGACGGCGATCAGGAGAGCTGCCTTCTGGGCAAGGCCGTGCTGGACACGCTCTATCAGAGGGCAAAATCGGGCACGGCAATCGCGCAAGGGGATGTCGACGGCACGATGCGGCATTTGATAAGCGGAAACTCCGGCGCGCTGCCCGGCCTCAAATCTCCGGAGCCTTTACCGGCCTTCGGCGAGCTCAAAACGCGCAAGCGTGTTGTCATCGCCCGCACACCGGTCCAATCCGCCTATATAAAGGCCTTGCAAAGCTGCGAGCTGGTCTTCGGAACCGGCCCCGCCGGCACGGGCAAGACATATTTGGCCGTCGCCTATGCGGCGGGCTGCCTGGAAAGAGGCGAGGTCGATCGCTTGATTCTGTCGCGGCCGGCTGTAGAAGCAGGTGAGCGGCTCGGCTTTCTGCCTGGAGACATGAAAGAAAAAGTGGATCCTTACTTGCGTCCCCTGTATGATGCGCTCTACGATGTGCTTGCGCCGGAACGGGTCGAACGCGGGCTCGAAACGAAGGCAATCGAAATCGCCCCGCTGGCATTCATGCGCGGCAGGACCCTCAGCCATTCCATTATAATACTTGACGAGGGCCAGAACTGCACTGCAATGCAAATGAAGATGTTTCTTACGCGTCTCGGCGAGGGGAGCAAGATGATCATTACCGGCGACCCATCGCAGGTGGATTTGCCCGCCGGACAATCCTCGGGCCTTGCCGATGCCCTCAATATCCTTGATGGTGTCGAAGGGATCGCGCACGTTGCGTTCACGCGCGCCGATGTCGTTCGCCATCCCCTTGTCGGCCGCATTGTTGAAGCGTATGAAACAAAGCGGTAAGTTTAGCCCATTATGACAACAGAATTGACCAAGAACGCTGAGCCTCCCCCTGCCGGAGTTGATGGAAGCGGCTCCGAAAGCGAGCGGCCCCGAACGTGTGCCGATATTACGGTCGAGGATGACCGCTGGCTCTCGGCCGATGGCTTTTCCAAACTTATCCCCAGCCTCGTTAGTGCAACCCTCGAAGAGGTGCACTTCGCGCCGCAGAGTCACGCCGTGAGCATCGCGCTCCTATCCGATGCCGAAGTGCGCTCGCTCAACAAAGCCTTCCGGGGGAAGGATGCGGCGACGAATGTGCTCGCCTTTCCAGCGGCGCCGAAACCGCAAACCGTGAAAAACCGGGCTGAGCCGGTGTTTCTCGGGGACGTGGCCCTTGCCTACGAAACCGTTATCAACGAGGCCTCAGAACAAGAGAAGCCGGTGCTTCACCACGCGGCCCATCTTGTGGTGCATGGCGTCTTGCACCTTGCAGGCTTCGATCATGGCATCGGCGCAGATGCCGAGCGCATGGAAGCGGCCGAGCGCCTCATTCTCGGCAAGTTTGGCATTCCAGACCCCTATGGGGACGGCGCGCTCGCGCCTTCAACCGCAGTTTGAAATCAAACACACTCAATCAAGAAGCTATGTCTACACAACCTGGGCTTGATACTGGGAAATCGAAAGCATCGCCAAGCTGGCTGCAGCGGATGGCAGCTAACTTGGGGTTCGCAACCCCGCCAACCTTGCGCGAAACCTTAGAAACCGCGATAAACGAGACGGACGCAGAGGAAGACAAATCCCTCTCGCCGCAAGAGCAGGCCATGCTGCTTAATGTGCTTGGCTTTGGCGAGACGCGCGTCGCGGAAGTCATGATCCCCAGGGCCGATATCGTGGCAATCGAAGAGTCCCGGCCGGTCGCTTCCCTCTTCGCCCTATTCGCAAAGGCGGGCCACTCGCGTGTGCCGGTCTTCCGGGATAGCCTCGATAATCCGACCGGCATGGTCCACATCAAGGATGCGATGGCGTGGGCGACGCGGAACGGTTCGGGACACGCTGCAAAGAGCGCACAGGCTTCAGGGGAACCGATCGCCAACCTGGACTTCGGCAGCGCCAAGCTGAACAGCCCTATCGCCGGGACGGGCCTCGTTCGCGAGGTGCTTTTCGTCCCGCCCTCCATGCCGGCGCTTACTTTGCTTGCCAAGATGAAAGCAAGGAAAATCCATCTGGCGCTTGTCGTGGACGAGTTCGGGGGCACCGATGGGCTGGCCACATTCGGAGACCTGGTCGAGGCGATTGTCGGCGATATCGACGACGAGCACGATACCGGCGAGGCGCCTTCCATTGGCTATGAAAACGAAGCCTTTGTGGCTAGCGCGCGCACGCCCATCGAGGTGGTCGAGCAGGTGCTCGGCATCTCGCTGACCCATGAGGGCGCCGGGGATGTCGATACTTTAGGCGGCTTGATCATGGCTATAGCGGGCAGCATGCCGAAGCGGGGACAGCTCATCCAGCATCCATCCGGTGTGATCTTTGAAATTCTGGAAGCGGGGCCGCGGCGCCTCCATACGGTGCGTATTTCGAAGCAGCTTGCCCTCGCGGGGCCGGATACGCCTCTCCTGCTTCCAGCCCCCGAGACGGATCGTGACGGCGAGCATAGCGCTGGCCGGCAGAATGGCCATGGCGCCAGGGCTGCATAGCGGCTGAGCCAGCAACATCGTCCCCTCTCCCCATGGGGAGAGGGAGAGGGTGAGGGGTGTTGCTGCGTTAATCGATTATCTGCACCCTTCCTCCATCCGCCTACTCGCGCCACACTTTCGCTTTTGCACGAATGTAGCCCTGTTCGCGTCTTTTCCGGCAACGACCTCAAAGTAGGCTTATGGACGCACTGCCGAAGCTATATCGCGCGACTCAAGACTTGGAAATTGGCGCTCATCGCTTTTGTGTCGGGCGCACTTTCCGTGCTTGCGATGGCGCCTTTTTTCCTGTGGCCCATTCTGTTCGCCACATTCCCGGTCCTGATCTGGGCGTTCGACGGGGTTTGCTTCCGTGAGGGTGAAACGGAGGAACCGGCGGTGTCTTTCCGCAAGAAGCTGGTGCGCGCAGCCGCCGTTGGCTGGGCTTTCGGCTTTGGTTATTTCCTCGCCAGCATTTATTGGATCGGCTACGCTTTCTATGTGGACGCCGACCGCTACGCCGCTTTGATGCCGTTTGCGGTCGCAGCCCTTCCGGCAGGGCTTGCGCTCTTTTACGCCGCCGCGTCCGCGCTCGCGGCAGCGATGTGGCAGCGGGGCTACGCGCGGCTCGTGGCCTTCGCCTTTGCATTTTTCTGCGCGGAGGCAGCGCGGGGGTATCTCTTGACGGGATTTCCTTGGAACCTGTTTGGGGAAGCGCTTGCTGCCAACGCCCCGCACATGCAGCTCGCGGCCTATATTGGCGTCTATGGCCTGACACTTGCGGCGCTGTTCATCTTTCCCGCTCCCGCCGCGTTGATCGCAGCGCCCCCCGCGCGCTTCAGACGCCATTGGCCGCCGCTTATCGTGGCCGTACTCGCGCTCGTCAGGAAGCTATGCCTTTCGGCAGCATCCGGCTTCGTGAAGCGGCCGGCGAAGTTGAGGGTGTCCGCATCCGGATCGTGCAGCCGAATATTCCTCAGCAGGAAAAGTGGAAGCCGGAGAACCAGAGATGGATATTCGACCGCATTCTCTCTCTGAGCAGGAACGGAACCGGCGGGGAAGACATCAGCGCCTTCACCCACGTGATTTGGCCCGAATCGTCGGTGCCATTCCATTTCGGCCTCAACCGCGACATTTTCATCCCAGAGGCGCGCAGGATTCTCGCGGAGCTGATTCCTCCTCATACCACTCTGATCATGGGCGCCGAGCGGGCGGAGGGAATACTTGGGGTTGATTCAACCTATACCTTCAACCGCGTGTATAACAGCCTCTTCGTTTTGAGCGCAGGTGCCAAAATCGATCACATTTATGACAAGACCCATCTCGTTCCGTTTGGCGAATATGTCCCATTCGGAGAAGTTCTGGCAGCGGCGGGATTACACGCCTTTTCGCATCGGCTGAGCGGCTTTAATTCAGGCAAGGAGCAGGCTTCGCTGGTGAGCACGCCACAAGCCCCTGATTTTCTTCCTTTAATATGCTACGAAATCATTTTTCCCGGCCGCATCCCTGACCTTGGAGCGCGGCCGGGCTGGCTCGTGAATGTGACGAACGACGCGTGGTTCGGCGATTCAACAGGGCCGCATCAGCATCTTCATCAAGCCCGCATCCGGGCAACAGAGGAGGGCTTGCCGGTGATGCGTGCCGCCAACACAGGGATCTCCGCAGTTATAGATCCGTTCGGCCGGGTGCTGGCGAAACTGGACTTAGGTAAAACCGGGGTAATCGATCATGGACTGCCGAAGGCATTACCGGCAACATTTTATGAAAAAACTAGGCTACCTGCATTCATTTTTTTATTGATATTTCCCCTTGAGTTTTATTTTGTTTTGGTCGCGCTCAAAAAAACTGCGTGAGTTTAATTTTTGCCGCGAACGCATCTTGGCCAAAATTCGCAAATAGTTTAGCTATAGTTTGGGTGCTGATGCACATTTAACATAAGAAGCAACTTGACGGCTTTAACGTGGGTAACTACAACTTATGGGTAGTGGAAATTGATCATTCTGCTAAGTGCGCTCAACTTAAAGATGGCAGGAAGAAAAGGGGGCGGAATATGGGCATGGTGGAGTCGTCAGTGTCGATCTTAGGCGAAAACGGTGAGATTTATGAGACACAAGGCCGCAAGCCGAATCCGGTGGATGTCCATGTCGGGAGCCGCGTACGCTACCGGCGCATGATCATAGGCATGAGCCAGGAAAAGCTGGGTGAGAAAATGAACCTCACATTCCAGCAGATCCAGAAATATGAAAAGGGAACGAACCGCATCGGCGCAAGCCGGCTCTTCCAGCTATCGAAGATCCTCGAGGTTCCGGTCGGCTACTTTTTCGAGGATGCTTTTGCGAATAGCGCGCCCGCCCACGCCCTGCAGGGTATGCACGAGCCCGAGCAGGAGACCTATCTTCTGGATTTCCTGAACTCGCGCGAGGGCCTTGATCTCAACAGAGCTTTTGCCAAGATTTACGATTCGAAAGTCCGGCGGCGCGTTATCGATCTCGTAAGGGCCTTGTCAGAAGAAAAACCTGACGCTAAGGAAGGCCAAACCGCGATTGAAGACGATCTCGGTTAAGGCGGCCTGGGAGCCGCGCACAAATCATAACGAAGACTGGACGGGGCTGTGTCGCGAAAAAATTATCTTTTTACCAGCGAATCTGTGTCGGAGGGGCATCCCGATAAGGTTTGCGATCAAATCTCCGACGCCATTGTCGATTTATACCTCGGAGCAGAGCCTCATTCACGCGTTGCATTGGAAGCGCTGGCCACCACGAACCGGGTCGTACTCGCAGGCGAGGTGCGCGGCCCTTCCGCCGTCGGCCCCGAAAATATGATCGCAACCGCGCGTGACGTTATTCGCGACATCGGCTACGAGCAGGAAGGCTTCGACTGGCGGAAGGCCGAGATCGATTGCTACGTGCATTCGCAGTCCGAAGACATCGCGCGCGGCGTGGATGCAGCCGGCAACAAAGATGAGGGTGCAGGCGACCAGGGCATCATGTTCGGCTACGCCTGCCGCGAGACCGAAGGCTATATGCCGGCGCCGATCTTTTTCGCGCACCGCATTCTTTTCGAGATGTCCCGGCTCCGCCATTCCGGCCAGCTCCCTGAACTCGGGCCGGATGCTAAGAGCCAGATCACGCTGCTCTATCAAGACGGGCAGCCGGTGCGCACCACTTCCATCGTGGTTTCGACGCAGCATCGGGAGGATGTCAGCCAGGAGCGCGTGCACGAGATCGTCAGCGGCGTCGTGAGCGAGGTTTTGCCGAAGGGCTGGATGTGCCCGAAGGACGAATTCTATATCAATCCGACCGGGCGCTTCGTCGTCGGCGGCCCCGATGGCGACGCCGGTCTCACCGGGCGCAAAATAATCGTCGACACCTATGGCGGTGCGGCGCCTCACGGCGGCGGCGCGTTCTCGGGCAAGGACCCGACAAAGGTTGACCGGTCCGCTGCCTATGCGGCGCGCTATGTCGCCAAGAACGTCGTTGCAGCGGGGCTCGCGGACAAATGCTGCCTGCAGCTTTCCTACGCCATCGGCGTGGCGAAGCCGCTGTCGATCTATGCCGATCTCTATGGCACTGGGCGCGTTGACGAGAATAAGCTCGAGGCGGCGATAATGGAAATGATCGACTTGAGCCCGCGCGGCATTCGCGAGCGCTTGGGTCTCAGCCGGCCCATCTACCGCCGCACCGCTTCCTACGGCCATTTCGGCCGCGACCCCGAACCCGATGGCGGTTTCTCGTGGGAGCGCCTCGATCTCGTGGATGTGCTGAAAGATGCACTGGGCCGGTAGCAATCGGTCCTAAGTCTTAACGCATCACCCCTCACCTCAGCCCTCTCCCCATGTGGAGAGGGAGCAGGCCGCGGCACCCGCAACAACGTCCCTCTCCCGGTGGGAGAGGGACAGGGTGAAGGGTGTTGCGCTCTATCAATACGCACCCGCGCTTACTATGACCCGTGACGAGAAACTGCCGGACCCGCATCGCCGGGAGCATGGAAGCCCGCTCCGCTCCTTCGGGCGCAGGCGCGGCCGCAAGCTTTCTCCGCGTCAGTCTTCGCTGCTGACGGGCAGCATTGAGCGCTTGCATCTGGATTTACGCCAGCCGCCAGCCGAGGGCGGGCTGGGTTCGCTCTTCACCGCTCCTGTTGACGAAATCTGGCTCGAAATCGGCTTCGGCGCAGGCGAGCATATGATCTGGCAAGCGGAGAACAACGTCCATGCCGGCCTCATCGGCGCCGAGCCATACGTGAACGGCGTCGTGGCCGCACTTTCGGCAATCGAGGCCAGAAAGTATGAAGGGCGCATCCGTCTTCACGCCGACGACGTACATCCCTTGCTCGAATGGCTTCCGCCCAAGAGCCTGTCGCGCGCCTTCATGCTCTTCCCCGACCCCTGGCCGAAAAAGCGCCACCGCGAACGCCGCCTCTTTTCCCCTTCCTTACTCGACAAGATGGCGCGCATCCTCCTGCCCGGCCGCGGAACTCCGCTTCGCCTCCGACATCGCCGATTACGCCGAAGCCGCCATCGAACATGCCACGGCGCACCCGGATTTCGATCTCGCCCTGACCTTCACCTCCGCGAACCGCGCCGCGCTGCCGGATTGGCCCGTCACCCGCTACGAGACGAAGGCCTGCAAAGCGGGGCGGTCTTCAACATTTATCGTGCTGAAACGCAAGTAAGTTTCTTGAACGCTCCAACTTGATTGTCATGGGCGCTTTCGATGCGGCCATCCAGATAGAAGCGGAGCGCTTTAGAAGAAATGATCCGTCACCGCCGAGCGGCGCTTCAACCCAGCAATTGGCCGATCGCGATCTCGAAGCCAGGCGGGTCAAAGCGAAGGCCGCCCTCGGACAAAAGGCGAGTCAAAATCGTGCCATCCTGTTGCCGCTGGTGATGAATAACGGGCAGCCTTTCGGGATCGGCAATTACATAATGATGCACGCTGGACAGGCTGAAATAGCCGGCAAGTTTGCGGACGGCATCGATCCGCCGCGTGGACGGCGAAAGGACCTCCACGACGATGACGGGATCGGGAACTTCGACAGCGTCGGCGGCAAGTTTCGGGCCGCAACGGACAAGCGCGTCCGGCTCGTGTGCCGTATCCTTGCTAATGCGCACGGTCATGCCATCCGGGTACACGATATAAGGCAACCCGGCGAGCCGGACTCCCTCCAGCAGCGCTGCATGAATTGCGAGTTTGGTGAGCGCGTGCGCCGAGCGCTCGGGCGCCATTGCATAGACTTGCCCATGGAACAGCTCATACCGCCCTTCCTGCTCTTCGGCCCAGGCGAGGAACTCGTCAACCGTCATCGGCGGCGGCGCTTCTTTTGCTTCGCTCATAAACCTAACTTATCATCGCCCCCATTCGAAGCCAAGCATCGCCCTTCGCGCCTACGGTGAACACGAGAACGGATGGGCTAGCAACTCTGCCCCTTCAAACCCCTTGAACCGGGCGCGCATTTCGCCTATTTTGCGGGTAGCTCAAATCAATCTCTGACAAAGAGTGGTCCGCCCGGTCCGCTCTTTTTCTTTATCTGGCGCAGGGAGCGCCGGTGAACCGGAGCGTATGGAACAAGACCCGGAAACCGCACATAGAGAGGCAGGCGCAGCGGAAGTGCCGACGGAGCGCTTCGTCCGCGAAACCGGCCCGGCTGCCGATCTCGCGGAGCTTGTGGAGCCCGTGTTAGAGGACATGGGCTTCAGGCTTGTGCGCGTCGCAATGTCCAAGCGCGACGGCGGAACGATCCAGATCATGGCCGACAAGGCAGGGGGCGCGATCAATGTGGACGATTGCGCACAGATAAGCCGGCGCCTTTCGCCGCTGCTCGACGCCCACGATCCGATCGAGGGCCGCTACTACTTGGAAGTCTCTTCGCCGGGGATCGACCGCATCCTGGTCCGTCCGTCGGATTTCGAGGATTGGGCCGGATATGAGGTTAAGGTCGAGCTGAAAGAGCTGATCGATGGCCGCAAGCGCTTTCGCGGCATCCTCGAAGGTTACGAAGACGGCGAGATGCGGCTCCAGGTTCAGCTTGACGAGAAGAGCGAGCCGGAAGTTATCGGCCTTCCCGTCGATCTCATTCAGGATGCAAAGCTCGTGCTCACCGAGGAGCTGATCCGGGCCTCGCTCGCAAAGGCAAAAGCTCAGGGCCAGAAATGGGCCGAGGGCGGCGAACTAGAAGAACCAGACTTGAAAGATTCGGAGTTAAACGATGGCCCAAGCCGGGATTAGCGCAAACCGCCTGGAATTGTTGCAAATCGCAGACGCGGTCGCGCGCGAGAAATCCATCGACCGGACGCTCGTGCTGTCCGCGATGGAAGACGCGATCCAGAAAGCGGCCAAGTCGCGCTATGGCAGCGAGAACGAGATCCGCGCCGAGATCGACCCGCGCACGGGTGAGATCAAGCTGTCGCGGCTCTTGGAGGTGGTCGAACGGGTAACGCTCGATGCGACCGAAATCAGCCTGAAGGATGCGAAAAAGCGCAACCCGGAAGCCGAGGTGGGCGACTTCATCGCCGAGCCGCTGCCGCCGTTGGACTTCGGCCGCGTCGCAGCGCAGAACGCCAAGCAGGTTATCGTGCAGAAGGTGCGCGATGCCGAGCGCGAACGCCAATTCGAGGAATACAAGGACCGCGTGGGCGAGATCGTGAGCGGCATCGTCAAGCGCGCCGAGTATGGCAACGTCATGATCGACCTTGGCCGCGCGGAAGCAATCATCCGCCGCGACGAAACGCTGCCGCGAGAGAATTACAAGCTTGGCGATCGCGTGCGCGCCTATGTTTACGACGTGCGCCGTGAGGCCCGCGGCCCGCAAATTTTTCTTTCGCGCACGCGGCCCGAATTTATGGCTAAGCTGTTCGCGCAGGAGGTGCCCGAAATTTACGACGGCATCGTCGAAATCAAATCCGTGGCCCGCGATCCGGGCAGCCGCGCGAAAATCGCGGTGGTCTCGAAGGATAGCTCGATCGACCCCGTGGGAGCCTGCGTGGGCATGCGCGGCAGCCGGGTGCAAGCGGTGGTCAATGAGCTGCAAGGCGAGAAAATCGATATCATCCAATGGTCGCCCGATGCCGCGACCTTTGTCGTGAACGCACTCGCGCCGGCTGAAGTCGCCAAGGTGGTGCTCGATGAGGAGTCCGAGCGCATCGAGGTGGTAGTGCCCGATGAACAATTGAGCCTTGCCATCGGCCGCAAAGGGCAGAACGTAAGGCTTGCCTCCCAGCTCACCGGCTGGGACATCGACATCCTGACCGAAGCCGAGGAGTCGGGGCGGCGCCAGAAGGAATTTGGCGAGCGCACAGCGGCCTTCGTAAACGCCCTCGACGTGGACGAAATGATTGCGCAGCTTTTGGTGGCGGAGGGATTTACCTCGGTCGAAGAGCTTGCCTTTGTCGATGCTTCCGAGGTTGCGAGCATCGAGGGCTTTGACGAGAACACCGCTCAGGAGATCCAAGAGCGCGCGCGTGAGTTCCTGGAACGGCAGGAAGCAGAGCTCACTGAAAAGCGCCGGGCGCTTGGCGTGGACGACGAACTCGGCGGGATTGAGGGCGTAACAACAGCGATGCTTGTTGCCTTTGGCGAAAACGGGATTAAAACGGTGGAGGATCTCGCCGACTGTGCTACCGATGACCTCGCCGGATGGCAGGAGCGTGCGCATGGTCAGACGAAACAGCATCCGGGTATTCTCCAGAGTTTCAACCTCTCCAAGCAAGCCGTCGAGCAGCTGATTCTCAATGCCCGGGTCAAGGCCGGCTGGATCGAGCTCCCCGCTCCGGAAGTGCAGGATGAAGCGGAAGGCGAGGAGGACGGCAGCTTCGGCAGCGGCTTGGCCGAATCGGGCGAAGGCGAAGAGGCCGGACATGGGGAAAGCGAAGAAAAAGCGCTCTGAGGAAGAACCCATACTGGAATTCTTCAGTGGTGGCTCTCATCTAACGGAAGGCGAAGAAAGCGGCATCGAAAGCATCCCGGTCAGGACTTGCATCGTAGAACGCGCGAGAAAGGAAAGGCCCTTTCTCCTCCGCTTCGTGCTATCGCCGCAAGATGCCGTGGTTCCTGATATCAAGGGCAGTCTCCCGGGCCGCGGTGTATGGGTGACAGCAAAGAAAGAGATCGTCGCGGAGGCTTTAAGGCGCCGGGCGTTCCAGCGGGCATTCCGGAAACCTGTTTCGGCGGGCGGGGATCTTCCGTTAGAAGTGGAACAGCTTTTTAAGCGATCTGCTTTAGAACGGTTATCCATCTGTAATAAGGCTGGGCTTGTGGTTGTGGGGTTTACAAAGGTCGGCGAAGCGCTAGGCCGGGGGGAAATCGCCGGCCTGCTTCACGCGAGCGATGCCGCCGAAGGGGGCAAGGCAAAGCTAGACAGAAAGTTTACAGCCCTTTATTCGGGAAAAGACCACATCGGACCCATAAACTGCTTCACATCCGCTGAAATTAGCTTGGCGGCGGGGAGCACGAATGTAATACATGCGGGAGTTAAAGATGGCGGGGCGTCTCGCGCACTCTTTGAAGCTCTCGACCGTCTTAGCTGTTATTGCTCAGGGGAAATCGCGAACAGTTCCCTGCGCCAGGGTAAAGAATGACCGAAACGAAAGAAACGGACAACAAAACGGCTGCTGGCCGGAAGACCATGTCTTTGAATGTGAAGCGGACGGTGGAACAAGGCCATATCCGCCAGAACTTCAGCCATGGGCGCTCCAAATCTGTTCTTGTTGAGACGAAGCGCAAGCGGCTGCCCGTCCATGGCTTGACGGAAGAGCCGCAGCAGAGAGTGGAACCCGCACCGGCGAGACCGGAGCATCGCGCCTTCCAAAAACCTGCTCCCGATCGTGCAGATAAGCGCCCGCAAAAGGTGCTCCGTGAGCTGTCCGCAGGCGAGATGGACGCCCGTGCCCGCGCGCTGATCGAGGCGAGAAAACGCGAGGACGTCGAGAAGCGCGAGCGCGAGATCGAGGACGCCCGGCTGCGCGAGGAAGCGAAGCAGCGCGAAATTGAGGAACGGCATCGCCGCGTCGAAGAGGAAGCGCAGCGTAAGGTGGCGGAGGAAGCGGAAAGAGTGAAAGCTTCCGAAGCCGCGGAAGCTGACAAGGCACAGAAACAGGAAGAGCCTGTTCAGCGCGCAGCGCCGGAGCTTGTCCGCCGCGTAGGGCCTGACAGCCGCCGCAATCTGGCGCCTCAGCAGACAGAACCGCTCGCGCAACCGGCCGCAGTGCGCGTCGCGCCGAACGACGGAGCTGCGACGGCTCGTGACGGCCAGAGGGTGCCTTCACGGGATGGAGCGGGACGCGAAGCGCCCCGGGGTCCAAATCGCGAAGGCACGCGCGGAGAGGGTGGCCGTCCCGGCGGAGGCGCTCCGCGTCCAGGTGGCGGTGCAGCCGGTGCTTCGCCGCGGCCAGGTTTTGGCTCAAGGCCGGGTGCCGGAGCAGGGCCGAGGCCGGCGGCCGCTCCTGTTTTGGATATTACAGGCCGCCCCGAACGGGCAGACGGCGGGCTTCGCCCCCGTGCCCCCGAAAGCGACGAGGACGAACGCCGCGCCAAGCGTGGAATACCCGGGAAGACGGCGGAGCGTGCAGCGCCTGTCAAGAAAACCACCCCCGAACGCCCAGGCCGTCAGCGCTTGACCCTCTCCAATGCCTTGAACGAGGAGCAAAAGGAGCGCAGCCTCGCTTCGCTCAAGCGCCAGCGCGAGCGTCAGAAACTGCAGGCCCTTGGCACCCAGCAAGAACGCGTGAAGATCCAGCGTCAGGTTCAGCTGCCAGAGGCGATCACAATCCAAGAGCTCGCCAATCGCATGGCCGAGCGCGCCGTGGACATCATCAAGTTCCTGATGAAGCAGGGACAAATGCTGAAAATCAACGATGTGATCGACGCCGATACCGCGGAGCTGATCGCAACGGAGTTTGGGCACACGGTGAAGCGCGTTTCCGAGGAGGACGTCGAGGAGGGCTTTATCGGCGAGACCGATGCCCAGGAGACATTGCAGCCTCGCGCCCCGGTTGTCACCATTATGGGTCACGTTGACCACGGCAAGACGTCGCTCCTTGACGCGATCCGTCAAGCCAATGTGGTTGCCGGCGAGGCCGGCGGAATTACGCAGCATATCGGCGCTTACCAGGTCACCACACCCGATGGCGATCCGGTCACCTTCATCGATACGCCAGGCCACGCCGCCTTCACCGCGATGCGCGCCCGCGGCGCCAAGGTGACGGACATTGTGGTGCTGGTCGTTGCCGCCGACGATGGCGTGATGCCGCAAACGGTGGAAGCGATCAATCATGCCAAGGCAGCGGGCGTTCCCATAATTGTCGCCATCAACAAGATCGACAAGCCGGACGCCGAACCTTTGCGCGTCCGCACCGATCTGCTGTCGCACGATATCGTCGTTGAAAGCATGGGCGGCGACACCCTCGAAGTCGAGGTCTCCGCAAAGCAGAAGCTCAACCTCGACAAGCTCCTGGCCGCGATCCAACTCCAAGCCGAAGTTTTGGAGCTATCGGCTAATCCGGACCGCCCCGCGGAGGGTATCGTCATCGAGGCAAAACTCGAGCGTGGCCGCGGCCCCGTCGGCACGGTACTCGTGCAGCGCGGCACGCTCAAGGTCGGCCAGCTCGTTGTGGCCGGCCGGGCCTGGGGCCGTGTGCGCGCGCTTATCGACGATAAGGGTGAGAACGTCGTCACTGCCGGTCCTTCAACCCCTGTAGAGGTGCTTGGCTTCGATAGCGCACCCGATGCAGGCGATCAATTGGCCGTGGTCGAGAGCGAAGCCCGTGCCCGGGAATTGACCGAGCATCGCGTCCGCAAGCTTCGCGACTTGCGGTCGGCTGGTGCTGGCGCGCGGACGCTCGAACAAATGATGAAGCAGGCCGGCAAGGACGGCAAGAAGGAGTTCCTTCTCATCATCAAGGGCGACGTGCAAGGTTCCATCGAGGCGATCAATTCCGCGCTCGAAAAGCTCGGCACGGACGAAGTCGGGGCCCGAATCATCCATTGGGGCGTGGGCGGTATCGCCTCCTCGGACGTGGCCCTCGCGGAAGCCTCAGGCGCTGTCATCATCGCATTCAATGTTCGCGCCGACGCGCAAGCCAAACAACAGGCTGAGCGCGACGGCATCGAAATCCGCTACTATAACATCATCTACGACCTCGTGGACGATGTGAAAAAGGCGATGTCCGGCCTTCTCGCGCCGGTTGTGCGCGAAGAGTTCCTCGGCAATGCCGAGATCCTCGAAGTGTTCAATATCTCCAAGGTCGGCAAGGTCGCAGGCTGCCGCGTCACCGAAGGCAAGGTGGAGCGGGGAGCGGGCGTCCGGCTCATTCGCGACCATGTGGTTATCCACGAGGGCAAGCTGTCGACGCTCAAGCGCTTCAAGGATGAGGTGCGCGAGGTTCCCGTTGGCCAGGAATGTGGCATGGCTTTCGAGAACTACCACGACCTCAAGCAGGGCGACACGATCGAGTGCTTCCGCACGCACATCGAGACGCGCACCCTGTAGTTCGCAAAAACCCCCTCACTCTGCCTTTCTCCCCAAGGGGAGAGAGGACGCTTGAACTGCCCTCGGCGAGAATTTGCGCGTTCCTTCTCCCCTTGCAGAGAAGGACAGGATGAGGGGGCCTTTTCCGCGGTGACACTGCTTCCTGGGCGTGCGGCTCAGTATCCGTCGAAGTCGTTGTTGCCGGTCGCGGAGCGTGCCATGCGCCGCTCGGACATGTTGACCACCCAATTTGCGATGGTGGCCTTGGATGTGGGCAGCGGCAGGCGGCGCGCCATCGAGGGGAGCCTGTAGAACTGGCGGTACATCCGCTGCACGTTATGCTCGAGCTCTTCCGGGGTGCACCAGAGCGGTTGAACATGGCAGAGGTGGCCGGGGCCAGCGGCCCATCTCTTCCTCGTTGAGGATGCGGTCCTCGGCCTTCAGCTTCGAATAGAGCGCGGTCCCCGGTGTCGGCATCAGCACATTGAAATAGGCCGCCGGCACTCTGTGGCGCTCCAGAAACTGCAAGGTGGCGTCGAACACGCTCGGGTCTTCGCAGTCCCAGCCGAAAATGAAGTTGAGCGAGAAGCTGATCCCGCGCTTTCGCATTTTGGTGAACATTTCCGCATAGCGGTCTGTCTTGTTCACCCCTTTGCGCATATTGCTGATCGTTTCCGCGTCGATGCTTTCGATGCCAATATTGACATGCAAAAGCCCGCTCTGGCAGGCGAGGTCCAAAAACTCATCGTCGGAGCAGAAATTGGACGTCCACAGGGTCGACCAGCGCGTCTTGAGCGGGATGAGCTCTTCCATCAGCTCCATGGCGCGGGTGCGCTTTCCGCCGAAATTGCTTTCTCCGAAGAAGATACTCCGGCTGCCGGTATAGCGGACCTCATCGGCGACCTCCTCAGGCGGACGCCAGCGGTAGCGCGTGCTTAGATAAAGGCGCTCCGAGCAGAAGTCGCACATGAGCGGGCAGCCGCGGGAGGATTGCAGCGTATAGGTACGGAACGGCCCGTAACGCGTCATGTCGAGGCGGCTGTAGTCCGGCTTGGGCAAGCCCGCGAGTTGGGCCTGGGTGAGCGGCAGCGCCCGGTATTCCTTTTCAAGCCGCCCCGCCGCGGCGTCCGCCAGCATGTTTGCCCATACCGGCTCGGCCTCGCCGATGCCGATCGCGTCGCAGTGCCCGGCCAATTCCTCGGGATAAAAGAAGACGTGCGGGCCGCCCATGATCACCTTCACGCCGCGCCGCCGGAATTCGGCCGCGACGTCATAGGCGCGCAGCGAGTGCAGCGTCCAGGCCGTGATCGCTACAAGATCGGTAGGGCGGTCGAAATCGATTTCTTGGACTTGCTCATCGACCAGCGTCACGCGCCACTCAGTCGGCGTCAGCGCCGCGAGGTAGGGAAGCGTTAGAGGGACTACAGCGCGGCGCCGCGACTTGAACACCCGGCGGTCTGTTTTCGAATGATAATGCGAAGGCTGAATGATCGTCAGATCAAGGGTCATGCGCGCAAGCCTCTAATAGGAACCTAAGACTTAGCTGCGGTAGCGATAAGCGCCTAAATTATTTGGTCACTTACTCCATGCCTACCGGCAATGTGCCAATATGATGGCAGAGATACGCTTAAGAATAGCGTAACGGCGCACGCCGCCGACACTGCCCCCCCGAACCTAATGCCGATGCCGTTACCGGCCTCCAAGGGCAAAGCTCAGCGAAAGTCCTTCGCTATGCCAAAGGCAGCTGCAGGGCCGTTCACCACAAACTGGAAAGCGTACCAGCGCTCTCCATTTTGTTCTGTCGCCGCGGCAGCCATGAACCCTGTGCCAGCCTTCAGCTTAGCGAGCTTCGTCGCGGCGGAATGGGGAGCGATGTAAAGGGCAGCGCCATCGCGCCGGGCGAAGGCGATCTTAGCGGCGATGGGTTTCAATTGCGGGGGAGCCGCAAGTAAAGACGATAATCGGTGAGGCTGATCGGCCACTGGGCCGGTGGCATCGGCGGCCGCGGACAGCGCAGCAAAATTGGGCGGGATCCCGGCCACTACGCGCACCCGCCCCGCGCTGGGGAACACGAGCAGAGGCAGTCCGATGGGCTGAGCCGAGCGCGCTTGCAGCGCTGGGTTGAGGGCCGTCCAGAGCGCGTCATTGAGGCCATCGGCGAAAGTTTCGGCTGGCGTGGCTATCCGTTGGACATCCACTCCCCGGCCATAGACCTCATCGAGGGCTGCTGCTGTCCGCGAGAAGGCCGCGTGTCCAATCTTCACCCGATCCGATTGCGACCTGGGCGCGGTCAGAATAAAGCGATACTCGATATCGGACGGTTCCTCCCGCAGGGTCTTGTGCAATTGTCGGCAAATCGGGCACCAGGGCGCGGCAAGCACGTAGATCTTCTTGGGGTGCGACTCGGATAACGCGATCCAATATGAATTTTCGAGTGCGGCAAGCAGCTCCGGGTCTGAGTAGGCGATGCCCTGAGCGCGGGCCGGACCCGCGGCGATCATCGACGCACCGAGCATTAATGCGATAAAAGCAGCTCTTAAGAGTCGCGTGATGCAGCCCTGAGCTATAAGCCGATCCCAAGGAGCCTTGCGTTCCACAGAACGTACGCTAATGCGCTCCTGAACCACATCCGTTCTCTCCATGAAGTCCGCGTCAACCTCCTCGATGTTGCACGGCCAGGATTGCTGTAAGCGCGTCTTCCCGGCGATTGCGCGTCGTGCTGCAGTGTCGGCCATCTTCCTGATGCAGGGCGATCTGCATCGCGGACTCTGCTTTATGCCCAGATCCAATGTCGAGAAGTTCAGCGTGCGGCAATTTGCCGTAGCTCAGTCTACGCTTGTTCGTTTGCTGTGTGACGAGCCAAAAACGTACATAGCAAAAAGTGCGCACAATCTGCGCACTGAAGGAGTGGTATGCGTTCGCGGCGGTGGATTAGCTGGATAGCTATCGCAGGCATGTTGCTGCATGCCGCGACCATTGCCCGTCATAACGTAATCCTGTTTCAGCAGAGCATCCCCGCAGAGTTGGCCGCATCCTTCGGTATCGAGCCCGGCGTCACTTGCGACGCAAGCGGGGAGGCGCCGAACGGCGGTAAGGCTGGCAAGGGTTCAGGTGGCGGGGTAACTCACTGTCCAATCTGCCTCGGCCTTGCCTCCGCGCATGCGATGCCTGCAAGCGAGGCGCCGGTGTTGCGTATTCCGCAAACGGTCATCGCGCTTGCCTTCGTTCCGCATAATCGGGCGCCGTTCTGGCCCGTGGCGGTTCGCCTTCCCTCCAATCGCGGCCCTCCAAGCATCGCCTGATCGAATGTTTGGGCAATCGTGACGCGTAACAGGGCAGTAGCCCGGCGTGTCCCAACTCACCGTGCTTGAGGGGTAATTTTTCATGTCGAAATTGATCGTCGCGGTGCTCGGATGCACCGCAGCCGCGGGGCTGTTCGCTTCGCCGGCCTTCGCGCAATCCAGTCCGCAAACGCCACGCCAATCTCTGCCTCCAGTGGTGGTTGAGCAGAAAAAACCAAAACTCGCAAAAAGACCGGCGGAAAATCAGGTGCCGGCGCAGGCTGCACAAGCCGCGCAGCCTGCGCAGCAAGAAAGCGAACCGCCGCTTTCAGCCGCGCCCGCAAGCAGCACCACGGTTACGGGCGAAGCTATCGCAGGCAAGAAGCCGGCCACAAGCGACACCGCACAATTGCTTGACGGCACGCCCGGCGTGAACTTAGCCACGAATGGCGGCGTCTCCAGCTGGCCCGAGATCCATGGCATGGCTGACGAACGCGTTAAAACCGAGCTCGACGGTATGCTCATCACCGCGGCATGCCCCAACCACATGAACCCCGTGCTATCGTATGTAGATCCCGCAGCGGTCAGCCAAGTCAAAGTGTACGCGGGCATTACGCCGGTAAGCGCCGGCGGAGACAGCATCGGCGGCACAATCCGGGTGGATAGCGCCGCGCCAGTTTTCGCTGCCGGCGACGGCGTGATCACCTACGGCAGCATCTCCGTTTTCGGGCGCAGCAATGGCGATGGCATCACCACCAGCGGCTCGGTGTCGGCGGCAACAAGCAATGTTAACGTCACCTATACCGGCTCTTGGGCCAAATCGGGCGATTACAAGGATGGCAACGGCACCACGATAGACGCGTCGCTCTACGATACTCAAAACCACAAGCTGTCGGTGGCCGTGCGCGACAACACGGATTTGCTCGTCATCGAGGCCGGCGTGCAGCACATCTCGTACGAGGGTTTTCCCAACGAGTACATGGACATGGTCAACAATACGGCCTGGTTCTTGAACGCTCACTATGCGGGGCAGTTCGACTGGGGCAAACTCGACCTGCGTGCCTATTATCAGGAAACATGGCACGAGATGAACCTCACCAGCGAAGGCGAAAAGTCCCTATACTATATGGGCGGTTACCCCATGCCCATGTATACGCATGGCCAGAACTTCGGCTACTCGGCGAAGGCCGAAATTCTGGAGTCTCCGCAGGATATGCTGCGCGTTGGAAACGAGCTCCACGCCTTCCTGCTGGACGACTGGTGGCCGCCAGTGCCCGGCACCATGATGATGGGGCCGAACACCTTCTGGAACATCAACGGCGGACAGCGTTACGATATCGGCACTTTTGCCGAATGGGAGAGGAAGTTGGACCCGCAGTGGACGACGCTGCTGGGTGTGCGCAACGACGTCGTGTGGATGAATACGGGCAATGTTCAGGGGTATAACAATGGCTCGATGATGGGAATGCCCATGTATTATCCAGACGCAAACGCATTCAACGCTCTGGACCATGCGCGCACCGACATCAATTTCGACGCAACCGCGCTCGCGCGCTATGAGGCCGATTTGTGGAGCACCTACGAAGCCGGCTTCTCGATGAAGACGCGCTCGCCAAGCTTATACGAGCGTTACGATTGGTCCACCAACATGATGGCGGCCATGATGAACGGCTGGGCTGGCGACGGCAACTACTACGTTGGCAATATCGACCTCAAGCCTGAGACGGCTTACACGCTGAGCTTCAGCTATGATGCGCATGATGGCGCGTCCTTCAAGGACAGTCCCAGCAACAGGGACTGGGAGCTGAAAATCACACCCTATTACTCCTACGTGGCCGATTACATCGACGTAAGGCGATGCGGGCCGGCCGACACGCACCTTATGCCGATGATGACGGGGTGTACGGCAGCCAATCTAACTGCGACATCGGGTCCAGTGGAGCTGATATACGTAAACCAGGACGCGGAAATATTCGGCGCCGACCTTTACGGCCGCATGCCGCTGCTCTACAGCGACGAGTACGGCAAGTTCTCGCTGGTGGGCGTTGCCGGCTACGACCGCGGCATCGATCTCGTTACCGGCGGCGGCCTCTACCACATGATGCCGCTCAACGCGAAATTGACCCTGCAGCACAATCTGGGTAATTGGAGCAACTCCGCCGAGCTTGTGCTTGTGGACGCCAAGGACGACGTCGAGTCGGTCCGCAATGAGCTACAAACGCCCGGCTATGCGCTCGCCAATCTGCGCAGCAGCTACCAGTGGGGCCAGGTCCGCTTCGACCTCGGCGTCGAGAACCTGTTCAACCAGCAATACTACTCGCCGCTCGCCGGGGCTTATCTGGGCAACGGCGCGGTCGGCAGCATGGAGCTAACCCCGCTTGCGGGCATGGGCCGCAACGTTTATGCCGGCGTAACACTGAAGTTCTAAAAGGAACGCTCGCGGCGGAACGGAGCTTCCGCCGCGGGTGCCAAATGCTCACTAGGCTCGTATGCCTCAGGACAAGCGGACCGGCTGGCTGGCTGCTGCCTCGGCCGCATGCTTTTTGCCACCGCCCACGCCTTCGCAAACCATGGCCCAGAATGCACGGCGCCCATGATGGCGTACATCAGCCACATGCTGCTTAGAAACCCGAAATCGCCGGTAACCGTGCATAATGCCGGCCCCTGGAAATAGGTGACGAAGGCCATCAGAAGAAAGATCGGCGTTGCGGCAAAGCTCATCGGGCCACTTTCGAGCAAGTTTGCAAACGGACAGACGCGTGGCGGCAGGCCCCCATGCGCTCTCTTGAACCGCCCGCCTTCGTTGGCGGCCTTACCAGAATGCGAAACCCAATCCCTAGCTTTGCAGCGATCGCAGCGCCTCAATGAGCAGGCTTTTGGGTATCACGACCGCCGCTTCTCCGGCGCCGGTTTTTTCTCTGACTGCGGCGGCGTGAATAAGCGAGTTCGCGATTGAGCCCACGACTACGATTAAATCGTCAGCGGTTTCCATGATGGTTGGGCAACCGCATCCACAACTGCCGCAACGGGTCGCCAAAACTCGAAACTCGTCAGACATGCAATTACATCTCCGAAAGATAGCAACAATTTAATCATATCATAATAGTTGGATCATTGCATCCCTTTTGGAGACGCTTCGGTTATCTCCCGCCAACACTTTCCGCACGATCCGCCGCATGCGCTCGAAGATGGGCGATGAGCGCTTGGGTTGGCCAGCACGTTTGCGGCATCCCAACGCGCTTTTGGTACGCCCCGGCTGCGCTCCGGGTCCGCCCGCCCGCTTTGCCATCGATGGTGTCGCTGTAAAGGCCCAGCGCGGTGAGGCGCGTCTGCATGAATTCGACATCGGCGGTTGGGATTTGCATAATGGCGTCCCAGTGGTGAGCGAAGCCGCCGCTTCCCCGGATACGGTCCGCGAGATCGCCTACAAACAGCGCGTAGAGGTCAGATTTGTTATATTCCCGGATCACCTGGAAATTCTGGAAGGTGAGGAAGGCCGGGCCATAGATCCCGGCCGGTTGCAGAAGCGAGGCCTGCCAGCCCGATGTCGTCCGCGGGAAAGCTTCTCCCTTGACCGGAGCGATCCCCATCGCCGCCCATTCGCCAACAGGCTTGCGAATGTCGAGATATCCGAGCGAGCAGTCGACTGTTTCCGGCGCGCGCACCTCAATGCCCCAGGGCTGCCTCCTGTCCCAGCCATGCTGCGAAAGGTTATTAGCAAGTGTGGCAAGCGCATCGGGCACCGAATGCCAAATGTCTTTCCTGCCGTCGCCGTCCTGATCGACCGCATATTTATAGTAATCCTCCGGCATAGATTGCACGAGGCCCATGGCGCCGGCCCAGGAGCTTTTCATATCCTTGGGCGCAATCACGCCGTCCTGCACCATGCGGATCGCGTAGATGAAATTCTTCTGGAACAGCTCCTTGCGGTTACCCGCGTAGGAGAGGGTAGCCAGCACCTGCAGCGCGTTATGCGTCGAATCGTTCGAGGTGCCGAACGCGGTTTCGCGCCCCCATAGGGCAAGCAGAATAAACGGGTCGATGCCGTAAGTCTTCGCGATTGCGGTGAGCGTAGCCTTATGCGTGGAGTAGACGTTGCGGCCCTGGGCAGCCAAGTCTGTCAGATACTTTGGATTTAGATATTGCGCGGGTGTGCGCACAAACTCGGCCTGGCTTGGCTGTTTGCCGGCGCGCGAGGGAATGTCGAGGTCCGGCAGCGAGAAATCCGGCGTAAGGCCGCGTGTTACGCCGTCGTAGACTTTGGGCCGGATGCCGTTTTCGAGCGCGGTCGCACGAAAAGAGGCAATAAAGGCCTTGAACCCTTCCTGCGACACGGGTGCGGCAGCACAGGGCCAGCTCAGCAGTAGCGAAAACAACGTGCAAACAAAGGGAAGCTGGAATGGCCCTTTCGCGGGCCGGTTTGGATATTGGTGGTAGCTCATGTCCTGGTAAATCCCGGGCGCAAAGGGAAGATGGTAGGTTAACCTCCGCCTATCCTTAGAGTACGGCAAGAATAGGGGGACCTTAAGGTAAGCAGCCCGCTAGATAGTCTGATGACGAGCCCGCGCGCTGCGCTCGATTGCGGCCGTCACGAGCTTATCGAGATGCAGCGCGTCCCGCAGAAGCTCCAGCAGCCTGATTTCTTCGTCGGGAACCTTGAGGTCAGCTGCTGCGACTTCCACAGCTAGCGCATAGGCCGTCTCATGGAGCTTTCGCGGCAAGGCGCCGGCAATCGTCTGCAGCAATTCCTCAAGGCCCTCCTCGTCGCTGAGGAGGTCTCCGCATCGCTCCGCTGTGCTGGCGAGGTTGTTGATGTCGAAGCCCATGAAGACGGGGAGCTGCCGCACGATTTGCGCAATCCGCTCTAGCTCGTGGTCGGAGATTTGCCGGTCCACGGCCGACATGGTGATCATGACGTAAATCAGCGCTTCGTGGGGTGTGATCTTCGGCATCGGTATCGGCCTCATCGCTCCGGCAGGAATTCTAGGGCTTCGCTTCGCAATGCGACGCTAACGCAACTTAGCGCGGCCGGAGAAATGAGTACATGCAGAAAAATTTGGGGGCGCGCGGCCCCCAAAGGCGCGAAGCTTGACGCTTAGCCTTCCCCGGCGGGCAAAGCCAGATAGACCTGCGTCGTCCCCCTCTGGACGAACGCGAGAGCGTGTTTTTTGCCCGACGCGGCGGCGGACTTCAGCGCAGCTTCAAGGTCTGCGGCTTTCGAAATGTCCGCGCCGTTGGCGTTGAGGATGATATCGCCCTGAAGCAGCCCCGCATCGGCACCTTTGCCATTGGGGTTGACATCCAGCACGGCAAGCCCCTTAGCCGCGCCGCCTTTGCCGTCTTCCGCTGGCACCACGTTAACGCCGATTGAGGTGATCTCGGTTTGCTGCGACAGATCGTGAGGTGGAAGCTCCGGTTTGGCTTCAGCCCCAAGCTCGGTCAGCTTTGCTTCGAGGATTTCGCGCTTGCCTGTGCGCTCGATCGCAATCTTTACCGGCACACCGGGAGCGGCAGAAGCAACCTTTCGCGCGAGATCGCGGCCATCCTTTATGTCCTCGCCGCCGATTCTAAGGATGACGTCGCCGCGCCTAATGCCAGCTGCGTCCGCAGGACTGCCTGGCGTTGGAACGGAGACGAGAGCGCCTTGGGCTGCTTTGAGCCCAAGGCTGTCGGCGAGTTCCGGCGTAACCGCCTGAACCTGGACCCCCAGCCAGGAGCGCGTCACCCGGCCTTTCGACTTGAGCTGAGAGACGACGTTTTCGACCGTTTTGGCAGGGATCGCAAAGGCAATGCCTGCCGAGCCGCCTGAGGGCGAGAATATGGCGGTGTTCACGCCAATGACTTCGCCTGCTTGGTTGAACGCCGGCCCGCCGGAATTGCCCTTGTTCACGGGCGCGTCGATCTGGAGGAAATTGTCGTAGGCGCCGAGGCCAATATCGCGCCCGCGCGCGGACACGATGCCCGCGGTCACGGTGCCGCCGAGGCCGAACGGATTGCCGATCGCAATCACCCAATCTCCAGGCTTCGCCTCCGAATGTCCGAGCGGAACGAAGGGAAAGGGCGTGCTGCCCTCGACCTTGAGGAGCGCCAAATCCGCGCCGGGGTCGGTGCCGATGATCTTAGCTTCGAGGATTTCACCGCTCTCGGAGACGATCTCTACCTTGATCGCGCCATCGACGACATGATGGTTGGTGACGATATAGCCGTCGGCAGAAATGAAGAAGCCCGATCCCTGACCCTGCACGGGTGGAGGCGGAACGGCGCTCCTTCTCGAATTTCGCTGCTGGGGCCCAGGGGCGTTCGGCCCATCGAAGAAGCGTTCCAGAGGCGTTCCCTCGAATGGATTGTCCTTGCGATTGTCTTTCTCGGAGGACTGAGCCCCCTCGTCTTCGGCGTCCTCGCGCGTGGTCATGGCGGCCGGATTGGCCTTGACGCGAATGGAAACCACAGCGGGGGCAACACGCTCGACCAGTGCCGAGAAGCTTGGAAGTACAGGCTGCATCGTCTGGCTTTGGGGGTGATCGGGTGCGGCCGCTGCGATGCGCATGTCGCAAACGCCAGCCGCTAGCACGGCCAGGATAGCCAGCGCAGAGACGCTAAAGCGGGAGCGGGCTGCGGAAAAGAGCAGCCGGAAGCTTTCGGTGCCCAGTTTCGCCGGGAGATCGTTCTGAGAAGTGTTCGGCATAAACCTTCCATCTAGTCAAAGAAATCACATTTACCGAAATGCTTCCCTTAAGATTAAGGCGTGAATGCAGATTGTTCTTTCGAGGTAAACGTTAAATTTACGAAAGCAACTGCATGGTTAACACCAACATTTTTAATTTAAATGGAGTAGCCTGCGGGACGCCCCTCGCTAACGGGCCTAGGGCCCGGGCTTACGAGGCCGGCATGCTGAGAGTTTGCCGGCTTATTGCAGGAAACCCGGGCGGCACAGGAACATACAAATATATCGAAGATTTAATCGCTCGTCCGCTTGCCTCGCCGGCATCGAAGCGCTTGATTGTATTCGGTCCCGATATGCGAAAAACGGAGGAACTTATGAAAAGGACACTTATCGCAGGGGTAACGGCGCTCTCGCTCATTGGTGCATCGATGAGCTTCGCTCAAGCGCCCGCGCCCGAGGCTCAAATGCACGAGCATCATCACTTCAGTCAAGCGGATATGAAGGCCTTCACCGATGCGCGCATCGCGGCGCTGAAGGCGGGCCTGGAGCTGACCCCCGATCAGGAGAAGGATTGGGCGCCGGTCGATCTTGCCCTTCGCTCCTTCTTCGAAGCCAGGCGCACGCGCTGGGCGGAATTTCGGGAGCACGCCAAGACGGAGGATGCCATCGCCCGGCTTAGGGCACGGGCCGACGCCATGACGCAAACCGCCGCAGAACTCAAGAAGGTGGCCGATGCTGCAGAGCCGCTTTATCGCAAGCTATCTGACGATCAGAAGAAGCGGCTGCACGTTCTGGTGGGCATGATGATGCATCACGGGCATCATCACCACGGCGACTGGCAGCACCACACTTAACCTTGTTGCTGCCTATGACCGCCGCCTTTCTCCCGGACGGCGGTCATCGTTTTTCGCTCTGTTGTTAGCCGAGCCGGGCTGTGCCACTCTTTCCGTCGTCGCGGCGCCAAAGCACGTGCGTTGGGCTCAACCGGTGCATCGTGAAGCAATGCGCCCTGCCGCCCATCCAGCTGCGCCATTGCAGGCAAAGCTTCAACTCCGAAACCCACCAGCGGCCGCGATCGGCTGTGGTCGACTCGCCGTCGAGCAGCGCGAGTTCAGTGCTGCCGCTCACATGCCCATTCTTCGAGTAGCGGATCGGAACCTCACCCAACGGCGTGTCAATATAGACCGTCTTGCCTGCGACCGCCTTCTGAAGGTCGTCCCCGGCGAGCTGCTGCTGGGCATGGGCTAGGCTGAACGGCGCCACGGCCAATAGGAATGCGATAAGCGTGCGCTTCATTTATCGTGAACTCGCTTTGTTCATGAGTGAATTGGGCAAAACCCGCCGCGCGGATGCCAAGCAAGAAATAAGCAAGGCCGCTGCCCATCTATGCGCGCGAGCATAGGGCCGAAAAAGGTTAAAATATGGCAATGTTTGCGGGCCGAAAGCACAGGCTCCTTGCGGGAATCCCGTCCTGAAACAATCGCGCGCGTGTGGCGTTAAGTGACCGTTAGCCTTGTGTCTGAGAAGTGACGTGCGCTTCGCGCTTGACCGGCGAAAAGGCGTCCATGCGAACATGAACCCGCCCCTCCGGGGACGCTACATCCCCACACTTGCGATCGCGCTTGCGGCGCTCATTCCGTACATTCTGGTTGTAGGCGGGAGCACACTGTTCAGGCCCCAAGTCGTGTCCGATCTTGGCTCTAGCCAAGGTGCGATCTCCATAATTTCGGGACTTGCCACGGCGGGATACGCCTTCGGTGCGCTCCTCGGCGGGGACATCGTGCAGCGTTTCCATCAGCGGAGGCTGTTTCTTATCTGGCAAATCGTGCTGATCGCAGTCTGGGTAATTTCCGCAGAAGCCCCGGACGCGGCGGTTTATGGCATTGGGCGAGTGGCCGCAGGTTTTGCAACGGGCTTGCAACTCGTCACCGCCCTGCCGCTGACCGTGCGGCAATTTCCCCCAACCCGCACGCCTTTAACCGCCGCCTTCATCGACATCGCTTTCTTCGGCGGGGTCGCGGCGGGGCCATTGATATGCGGTCTCGTTGCCGATGGCCATGCGTGGCGCATCTTTTTCGCCGCGCTGGCTGGCCTTAGCGCGCTTGACTGGCTGCTCGCGTTCTTCACCCTTCCGTGGCGGGAACCGTTCAACCCCAACCTCCGGCTGGACTGGACGGGCTTGGCCTTGGGTTTCGGGGCGACGTTCCTGCCTTTCGCTGCTAGCGGTGCGCTAAGCGCGGCCGGATTTGCCTCCTTCTTGTTCACCGTGCTCATGGCCATCGGGATCGCATGCCGCTCTTTTGATCGTCGAATATGCCAAGGAAGAGCCGCTTGCACCTGTGAAAAGGATGGTCTCAGTTTTCCCCATCGTAGGCACCGTGATCGCAATGTTCGGCGGCAGTGCCTTCGTCAGCTTCGTGGAACTCGCGTTACAGTACATGCTGCACGCCGGGCACCTTTCCCCGCTTGCGGCCGGCTTGAGCCTATGCCCACAGATAGCAGGCGTCGTTGTGAGCGCGACACTGCTCGGGCTCCTGTTCTCAACGCGCTTCCTGCCAGTGCTCGCCTTCGGGGGGATGTTGCTCGTGATCGCAGGCGGTGCGCTTTTGGCTGCTCACGGCGCGAAGCCCGATGTTTGGCTCGGGGTCTCGGGGCTTTTGGGTGTCGGGGCCGGCGCCACTGTCTCGCCCGGCCTGTTCATGGCAAGCTTGTCCCTGCCCTCGCAACTCATTGGGCGGATTTTCGCGCTTGTCGAGCTTGTCAGGTCGGTGCCGATTTCATGCTTGCGCCGGTAATGACCCAGGTGGCGCATGTGCTTTCGGGAGGGACAAAGCTCAAGGCCGCGGCAATCCAGGACGCGACGTGGATTACGCTCGCCATCCCCGTGCTGGCATTGATCGCGGTTGCGGCGATTTTCCTGCGTGCCGGTGCGCCATTGCCAAGGCCTAATCTCAAGGCCTGGATCGAGGAAAACAAGCCGGCAATACCGTCGCCGCCGCTATTTTCTACACAAGCGGAAAAGCCTTTCCCGGAGTGAAGAGCTTCATAAGGACGCGGATATCAACACCGCGGAGCTAGGCGGGGTTGACGCGCGCGCGGCGCTTCCACATAGTCGCCGCAATCGGCCGCCCCCAGACCTCAAACGGCCCAATGGTGGAAAATGAGAAGTTTTAAAGAGAAAGGCTTTAGCGAGCGCCTTAAATCGGCGGCGAAGGCCAAGGAAGCCGCGTTGCGGAAATTCGCGGAACGAAAAGCGGAGGACGATCCTGCGGCGGTTGCGCGGAAGTCGGCGCGGCTGGACGCAGCCAAAGCGCGCGAGGCGCGAGCGGCGGAACGTGAGGCGAAAAAGCTCGAAGAAAAAGCGCGTCTTGCCGAAGAAGCGGCAAAGCTCGCTGTCGAGGCAGAGCTTGAGGCAGGGCGGGAAGCTGAGCGGAAAGCCGCCCTCGAAAAAGAGCAGAAAGCGGCGCGCGATGCGCGTTATGCCGCGCGGAAGTCGAAGAAGTGACGCCGGATGCTGCCTACTGAGGGCGCGCGTTTCCGTTTTGCCGGGCGGGCGGATAGGGTTGACGCGCGCGCGGCGCCTCCACATAGTCGCCGCAATCGTAACCCTGGAACATGAAACACCCCCACCATGACCGCCGCCGCTGCGCAAACGCCTGCAGATCTTGCCGCAACCTCCAAGGCTTGGCCCTTCGAAGAGGCTCGCAAGCTCTTGAAACGGCTGGAGAAGCGCGATCCCGCGCGCGAGGTGCTGTTCGAAACGGGCTATGGCCCATCCGGGCTGCCGCATATCGGCACGTTCGGCGAGGTCGCGCGCACTTCCATGGTGCGGCACGCGTTCGAAGTGCTGCGTCCGGTCGTAAAGACCCGGCTCGTCTGCTTCTCCGACGACATGGACGGCCTACGCAAGGTGCCCACCAACGTGCCGAACCAGGAGCTGCTGCAAGCTGCGCTGGAAAAGCCGCTAACTTCGGTGCCCGACCCCTTCGGCACGCACCCAAGTTTCGGCGCGCACAACAATGCGCGGCTGCGCGTCTTCCTCGACAGCTTCGGCTTCGAATACGAGTTTCTGTCCTCGACTGAATGCTACCGTTCGGGCCAGTTCGACGAGACGCTGCTGCGGATGCTCGAAGCCTACGACAAGGTGATGGAAATCATCCTGCCCACGTTGGGGCCGGACCGCCGCGCGACCTATTCGCCGTTCCTGCCGCTCTCGCCAACCAGCGGCAAGGTGCTGCAGGTGCCCATCCACCAGCGCAATCTGAAGGCGGGCACTGTCACTTACATCGACCCGGACACTAAGAAGAAGGTCGAGACGCCAGTCACGGGTGGCCATGTGAAGTGCCAGTGGAAGGCGGACTGGGCCATGCGCTGGGTCGCGCTGGGCGTCGATTACGAGATGGCGGGCAAGGACCTCATCGACAGTGTGACGCTTTCTTCCAAAATTTGCCGCGCGCTGGGCGGCGTGCCCCCTGAGGGCTTCAATTACGAGCTTTTCCTCGACAATTCCGGACAGAAGATCTCGAAGTCGAAGGGCAACGGCATAGCGGTGGAGGAATGGCTCGCTTACGCCACGCCGGAAAGCTTGAGCCTTTACATGTTCCAGAAGCCAAAGACGGCGAAGCGGCTTTATTTAGACGTGATCCCGAGGGCGGTGGACGAGTATTTCGGCTATCTCGAAAGCTATCACAAGGAAGGCGCGGAAAAGCACCTCGAAAATCCGGTTTGGCACATTCATAGCGGCAAGCCGCCGCAGCACCACGTGCCGGTGAGCTTCAGCCTGCTTTTGAACCTCGTCAGTGCCTCGAACGCGCACACGAAGGATATTCTGTGGCAGTTCGTGAAGAACTACGCGCCCGAGACCAACGCCCAAGATTTTCCCGAGCTCGACCGGCTGATCGGCTTTGCCATCCGCTATTTCGAGGAGCGTGAGAAGCCGTTCAAGGTCTATCGCGCGCCGTCCGCGTTGGAGCACGAGGCCATGCTCGATCTGAGCGGCCGGCTTTCGAAAGCGGGTGCGGGCATGAGCGCGGAGGAACTGCAAGCGATCGTCTATGAAGTCGGCAAGGCGCACCCATTCGAAAATTTGCGCGATTGGTTCAAGGCGCTTTACGAGGTGCTGTTCGGAGAGCATCAAGGCCCACGTTTCGGCTCGTTCATCAAGGCCTATGGTATTGAGAATACACGCGCGCTGATCGCGGAACGGTTGAGCCAGCCGGCAGCGGCATGAGCGGACTAATGCCGGAGCGCACCATTCATAAAATCATGACGAAGGCGGAGTGGGAGGCGGCACGGGCCTCGGGCGTCTATCGCGGCTCGGCGCACGATCTTCGCGATGGCTTCATTCATTTCTCAACCGCTGCGCAACTCGCCGGCACGGCGCGGAAGTATTTCAGCGGCGTACCCGGTTTGGTGCTTCTGGCGGTGGATGTTGCGGTGCTAAATCAACCTCGCTCCCCTCACCCTGTCCCTCTCCCTCTGGGAGAGGGGACGCTTGCACCAGGTGTTGTTCAGGCGTCCCGTCTCCCATGGGGAGAAGGACAGGATGAGGGGTGTGCCCTTCTCCGCTGGGAACTTTCGCGCGGCGGCGACCTATTTCCGCATCTTTACGGGGACTTGCCTATTGCCGCGGTGAAAAGCGTAACCGCGCTCCCGCTCGCCGAAGACGGCATTCCAATTCTGCCGGGCAATGTTGCATCATGAACCGCTTATGGTCTGCCGCTCAGACCGGCCTCTTCCTTCTCGATCCGGAGACCGCGCACGAGGCGTCGCTCCTGGGGCTTGAGGCCGGCATTTACCCGCGCCAGTGCCGGCCGGACGATCCACGCCTCAGCCAAGCGCTGTTCGGCCTGACCTTCCCCAACCCAATCGGCGTGGCGGCGGGATACGACAAGAACGCCCGCGTCTATAATGCGTTGTTTTCGATGGGGTTCGGCTTTGCTGAGGCAGGCACGATCACGCCTGAGCCGCAGTCCGGCAATCCGCGCCCGCGCGTGTTCCGGCTCATACGCGAGCGCGCTATCGTCAATCGGCTGGGTTTCAACAATGCAGGTCACGCGGCGGCGAAAGCGCGCTTAAAGGCCCAGCCCCCGAAGGGCATTCTCGGCATCAACATCGGCGCGAACCGGGAAAGCGCGGACCCAATTGCGGATTACGCGGCCGGGGTTCGCGCGTTAGGTGCGCAAGCATCCTATCTCGCAGTCAACATCTCATCGCCAAACACGCCGGGTCTGCGCGGCCTGCAAGCCCCGGACCGGCTTAACGCGCTGCTCGAGGCCGTCATGGAAGCGCGGGCAAGTCTCCCGCGTGCGGTGCCGGTCTTGGTGAAGCTCGCCCCCGATCTCCAGGGCGAGGATATCGAGCCGGTCATGGCTTGCCTTCTCGCGCAAAAGGTGGACGGCGCAATCCTTTGCAACACGACGCTGTCGCGCGACGGTGTTCCGCCAAGCTCCCAGCGCGGCGAAGGTGGCGGCCTTTCCGGCCGGCCGCTTTTTGCTCGCTCGACGCGGTTTCTGGCGAAATGCTATCTCGCGACGGAAGGCAAATTGCCGCTCTTAGGCGTTGGCGGCATCAACTCGCCCCAAGCCGCCCTCGACAAGATCCGCGCCGGCGCATCGCTGGTCCAGCTCTACACTGGCCTCATCTACGAGGGGCCTAACCTGCTATCGGACATAAAGGCTGCGTTTCGGGCAGAAATGACGAGGAGTTCCTCTTCGCTCGCGGGGCTTGTTGGAACGGATGCGGAGCGCTGGGCCACAAGCTAACAAGAAGCCCTCACCCCAGCCCTCTCCCGCATGGGGAGAGGGAGTAGCTCGCGCTCGCAACAGCGTCCCTTCACCCCTTGCGGGAGAAGGACAGGATGAGGGGGCTTCGACACTCAATGCGAAAACAGACACGGCGCCGTCATATGGCGCAGCATGTAGCGCGTTCCGCTGCCGCGGCTTAAGATCGGAAACCCATACCCCCCGAACGCACCCATGATTATCAGATCGGCGGCCTTATCGGCGGCGAGATTGAGCAAGGTGTCCATCAGCCCGATCTCGGTCACCTGCATATGCTCAACTTGGACATCGAGATGATGCGCCTTCAGGTGCTCTGCGGCGCGCTCTGCAGCTAGGTTCTGCCGCTCGGCCCGCGCCGCCATAGACACCAGGGTCACTTTCGCATCGGGCTTTATCAGCGCCAAGCCATCGTTCAAGGCGCGCGCGGCGGCCGCGGCCTCGGCCCAAGCGATCAGCGGGCGGGAGCCGGTGTCGCTGAAATGGCCTGCATAGGGTACCACCAGAATGGGACGGCCCAACTCGAGAATGAGCTGTTCGATAAGCTCGCGCGGCACAATCCTGGGCGTGCCCTCCTCCTCCTGGCCGAGGATGGTGAGATCGAAATGCCGGGCAGCTTCGGTCAAATGATGCACGATCTCGTGGTCGCTGCCGCGGTTGACGTCGATCCACTGCGCGTTCGCGAGCCCCTTAACCGCCGCTTCGAACTGCTCGCGGCTCGCATTGGCCGCTTCAGTATAGCTTTCCGGCGGCCAAACCGCGACGACTCCAACTTGATGAGCCTGCGCGCATTTAGCGAAGATACCAACAAGCCTCGCATTATCCTGCTGCGCTAGATGGACCCCCAGAGCGAGCCTTTCGGCTGTCCTTGGGCCCGTGTCGAGATGGACGAGAATATCGCGCAGCGGCATGGCTTCCTCGCTTATAAGAATATCCGGCGTTGTTATGGGTGGGATCGCCCGGTGGTCCATCTATCTTTAGCATAAGGGCGCAATCGCGCAAAAAGGAGAAACGCAGCGGAGCCCGCGCCGCGTTCAAACGCTCGCTCGATATGCTCCACTCGGCTGCGGATTAGCCCAAATCGTGGGGGCATTGAGCCTTAGCTTTCCTGCGCCCGGCGCGCTATGAGCGCACTAGTTTCGATCACTTCGGTTAGACTGCCTCCATCGCTTAAGCGCGAGGCTAACTCAGCGATATCGTGAACCAACTGCTTGATCCCGCCGCCAAGACGGGCCTCGTTTATACTGGACATGGAAAGCGCGCGTTCAACGAGCTGTGCCGCAGGCAATGTGCGCCTCTCTATGACCGACCACCGTTCCAGCTGAGCGAACGGGGAAGCAAGCAAGATTTCCTCGTTAGAAGGCCAATCGGCGGAGTGCCGCTTCGCTCTTTGAACGTCAACGGCAGCATAGCCGTCGATGATCTGCCTGTATGGCTCGACCCAAGAGTTGGCGCGATGCTTTGGATGAGAATCGGCGAACAGCGCCACCGCTCCGCCTTTGGCAACCATGCCATCGAGGCGCTGCAAGGTGTCTGAACGGTCCATCCAGTGAAAAGCACGCCCAATGGTCACCAGTTTAAAGGTGCCAAGCTCAGGTCCGATATCGAAGGAGCTTCCGGGCTTGAAGCGTATCTTGGCCGCTTCACCCGCAGCATGCCGGGCTATTTCAAGCATCTCAGCCGATGGATCGATCGCCAGCACGGACCCCACATATGGCGCGAATAGGATCGCGAGTTGTCCGGGCCCGCAGCCAAGGTCCATCACGGCATCTGCCGCGCCAAGGGGGAGTTTCTGAACAATTCTTAAGATGAGCCTTTCAGCATAAGCAGGCCGGCCCGCGAGGTAGTGGCTGGCCGCCGCCGCGAAACGCCTGGGTTCGAGATTAACTTCTTCCGCCATACCGTTTTTTATTTCCTTTGGGCGCAGACGGCTCACACGAAACGCTAAGCGAGTTTCGGATTAAACCGTCGTGAACTTTATGTGGTAGCCGGGACTGGCTAATTCATGGGCTCGTATTGAAGGTTAGAGCCGGCACTGGCCGCGATTGCGCCACCGAACCTTCAATGCCGGCGCGTGTTCGCGTCCTACGGAGAAAGAGGAGCAAACGACCGCGCCCCGACACCTGCGAATCCGGTTCGGCCGGGCGCACGCTGTTCATGGCCTCGCAGGCGCAGCAAAGCGCCATCGAGGGCTACCATAATCACGGCGTCTTCACCTATGCGCTCTTGGAGGGCCTTGCCAAGGCGGGCAGCGGCGGCAACGTGCAGCTGTTCGATCTGGCCGATTATGTGGAAAACCGCGTGCCGAGCTGAGCCGGCAGCTTGATGCCTGCGAGGCCAGGGGGCCGGGGAATATTGCCAGAAGCCCATCATACCCATCGGCAGCGCGAATTTCCCCATCGTGCCGCGCTATCCGGCGATCCTCGCCAAGCTCGGCGCCGATGCGCCGCAGATTAGCGGCAAGCCGACGCACGCGGTGCTCGCCGCCACGGATTTGTTCGAGGCGGCAAACCGGGGGGCGGCCATGAAACGCCAGCTTAAGCGCGGTGAGCAGGTCACTGAGATCAAGGCGGAGGAGGGCTGGGCCTATATCGCCAACGATGGCAAAGCGCTCGGCTATGTCGAGGAGGACAAGCTGCTCCCGCTCAGCGAATGATGCCAAATCCGCTCGATTGCTTCATTTAATGCCGGCATAGACCCCCTCACCCCACCCTCTCCCCAAGGGGAGAGGGAGAAGAAGCTTCGGCCCTCTCCCCAAGGGGAGAGGGAGTCCTCTGCGGCCCTCTCCCCTTGGTGGAGGGTAATTCGGGCGTCCCTTCTCCCCATCCGCATCCGCGAGCGGATGCGGTCACTCTAAGTGGCAAGCTCGCCAAGGCGAGCTTGCGGGAGAAGGACAGGATGAGGGGGTCCTTGTCTCCACTCAACATGGCAACGCGGCGGCGCCTTCCTTGCCGTCAGCCTTTGAACGCGACCTTCAAAATCTCGTAGGACCTTGCGCCGCGCGGCGTATTCACCTCGACGGAATCGCCGGCCTTCTTGCCGATGAGCGCGCGCGCAATCGGCGACCCAATGGAGACCCTTCCCTGACGCACGTCGGCCTCGAAATCGCCGACGATTTGATATTTCACCTTTTCCTCGGTGTCCTCGTCCACAAGCGTGACGGTGGCGCCGAACTTCACCGTGTCTCCGGAAAGCTTGGAAATATCGATGATGTCGGCGCGGGAAAGCTTGTCCTCCAGATCCGCGACTTTCGCCTCGTTCATGCCCTGCGCTTCCTTCGCTGCATGATACTCAGCGTTCTCCGAGAGGTCCCCATGAGACCGGGCTTCCGCGATGGCCTTGATGATGCGCTGCCGCTCGACCGATCTCAATTGCTTAAGCTCGGCCTCAAGCGCAGCATGGCCTTGAGCGGTCATCGGCACTTTCTCGGTCATACCAATCTCCCTTGTCCAGTTCTAATTCTGGAACTTGTCAATGCGATTTTAAGCGGGGGTCACAATAGCATTACGCGCCTGGGGCCAAATCCGGCACCGGCTCGCACATTTCAGGCGATATATTTCTGCAACGGCTGAACTTCAAGGATACCTGCACGCATTGCTTGAATTGCTTTCGTCACCGCAAGCGCGCCGGCGATGGTGGTGTAATACGGTATTTTGTACATCAAAGCCGTGCGCCGGATCGTAGAGCTATCGGCAAGCGCTTTTGCCCCTTCGGTCGTGTTGAACACAATGTCCACTTCGCGGTTTTTCATAAAATCGACGATGTTGGGCCGCCCTTCCAGCACCTTATTTACCTTGGTGCAGGCAATGCCGTTCGCTTCTAGGTGTCTTAGCGTGCCACGGGTCGCGAGCACTTTGAAGCCCAGATTTGCAAGCTCCTTCACGGGCTGGATAATCCGGTCTTTATCGGCCTCTTTCACCGAAACGAACAAGGTTCCCGACACCGGAACCCGGCTGCCGCTCCCCAGCTGACTCTTGGCGAACGCGACGGCGTAGCTGCGATCGATCCCCATCACTTCGCCTGTCGACCGCATTTCGGGGCCCAGAACGGGATCGATCTCGGGAAAACGCTCGAACGGGAAGACAGCTTCCTTGACCCCTACATGCTGGAGCGTTGGCCGCGTCAGGGCGAAGCTCGAAAGCTTCTCCCCAGCCATGACCCGCGCGGCTATCGCGGCGACCGGATAGCCGATGACCTTTGCGACGAATGGCACCGTCCTGCTTGCGCGCGGATTGACCTCCAGCACATAAATATCTTTGCTCTTGATCGCATATTGGACATTCATAAGGCCGACCACGTTCAGCGCACGCGCAATTTCGGTGGTCTGGCGCTCCAGTTCGGCCAGGGTCTCCGGACAAAGAGAATGCGGTGGAAGCGAGCACGCACTGTCGCCGGAATGGACCCCCGCCTCCTCGATATGTTCCATCACACCGGCGATGAAGACATCCTTCCCATCGCAGATGGCATCGACGTCGGCTTCGATGGCATCGTGAACATAGGAGTCGAGCAGCAATGCATTCTTGCCCAGTACCGCGTTGACCTGCGCGTGCCTATTACCGGCAAAGCGGTGCTGGATGTCCGGCGAGACGAACGCCGCAAGCGTCGTGTCGAAATATTCCTTCAGTGTGGACTGATCCGGCAGGATCGCCATGGCGCGGCCGCCAAGCACATAGGAGGGCCGCACAACGATCGGGAAACCGATCTCCTCGCTCGCGATCAGCGCCTGCTCGATGGAGTAGGCAATGCCGTTCCGAGGCTGGCGAAGCTTCAGCTTCTCTACCAATGTCTTGAACCGGTCGCGGTCCTCGGCGAGGTCGATGGCATCCGGAGACGTGCCGAGAATCGGCACGTTCTGCGCGTCCAGCGCCTGGGCAAGTTTGAGCGGCGTCTGGCCGCCGAATTGGACGATCACGCCCTTGAGCTTGCCGCGGGAGGCTTCCTTCTCAACGATGGCAAGCACATCCTCGGGCGTCAGCGGTTCGAAATAAAGCCGGTCGGAGGTGTCGTAGTCCGTAGAAACCGTCTCGGGGTTGCAATTGACCATGATGGTCTCGAAGCCCGCCTTCGACAGCGCGAAGGCTGCGTGGCAGCAGCAATAATCGAATTCGATGCCCTGCCCGATGCGGTTGGGGCCGCTGCCCAATATGATGATTTTTTCCCGGTCCGAGGGGTTGGCCTCGCACATGGCCTGGCCGCCGAGCGGGCTCTCGTAAGTCGAGTACATATAGGCTGTCGGCGACGGGAACTCCGCGGCGCACGTATCGATGCGCTTATAGACCGGAACCACGCCGAGGCTATTGCGCCTGGCCGTTACCTCGGCTTCGGTAAACCCAGCGAGATTGGCGAGCCTTGCATCGGAGAAGCCCATCGATTTCAAGCTGCGGAAAGCCCGTTCGGTATCGGGAAGCCCGTGCTTACGCACTTTGGCCTCCATATCCACGATCGCTTTTATCCTCGACACAAACCATGGATCGATGTGGCAAAAGGAATAAATCTGCTCCTGGTCGAAGCCGAGGCGCAAAGCCTGGGCCACCTTCAAAATGCGGTCCGGCGAAGGTGTGCCGAGCGCGGCGCGAATGACGTTCTTGTCGTCGCCTTGCCCAAGCCCCTCCAGCGGATAGTCGTCGAGGCCGGTGAGCCCCGTCTCCATGGACCTCAGCGCTTTCTGCAAACTCTCCTCGAAGGTGCGCCCAATCGCCATGACCTCGCCTACCGATTTCATCGACGTGGTAAGCGTTGCAGGCGCGCCCGGGAACTTCTCAAAGGCAAAGCGCGGGATCTTGGTCACGATGTAGTCGATAGTGGGCTCGAAGGACGCTGGCGTTGCTCCCTTGGTGATGTCGTTGTCGATCTCGTCGAGCGTGTAGCCGACTGCGAGTTTGGCGGCGACTTTGGCGATGGGGAAACCAGTCGCTTTCGACGCCAAGGCCGATGAGCGGGACACGCGCGGGTTCATCTCGATGACGACCAGCTTGCCGTTCGCGGGGTTCACGGCGAACTGCACATTGGAGCCCCCAGTCTCCACGCCGATCTCGCGGAGCACCGCGATGGAGGCGTTGCGCATCATCTGATATTCACGGTCGGTCAGCGTCAGCGCGGGTGCCACCGTGATGCTGTCGCCCGTGTGCACGCCCATCGGGTCGACATTCTCGATGGAGCAGACGATGATGCAGTTGTCCTTCGTGTCGCGGACCACCTCCATCTCGTATTCTTTCCAGCCGATTACGGATTCCTCGATCAGGATCTGCGTTGCCGGCGAGGCTTCTAGCCCTCGCTCGGCGATATGCAAATATTCCTCGCGGTTATAGGCGATGCCGCCGCCCGTTCCGCCAAGCGTGAACGAAGGCCGGATGATGGCGGGAAGCTGCACGTAATCTATCGCTTGGATCGCCTCGGGGAGGTTATGCGCAAGCTTTGAGCGCGGCGTCGCGAGCCCGATTTTCGTCATCGCCTCCCGGAACAGGTGACGGTCTTCAGCTTTGTCGATGGCATGGGCCTTGGCCCCGATCATCTCGATGCCGAAGCGGTCCAGCACCCCGTCGCGGAACAGCTTGAGCGAGATGTTGAGCGCGGTCTGGCCGCCCATCGTAGGCAAGAGCGCCATACGTTCGTCCGGGAAGGCTTGCCGCTCGCGCTCGATTATCTTGGTGACGATCTCGGGCGTGATCGGTTCGATATAGGTGGCGTCGGCGAGATCCGGGTCCGTCATGATTGTCGCCGGATTGGAATTGATGAGGACGATCCGGTATCCCTCCGCCTTCAGTGCCTTGCACGCTTGGGTGCCGGAATAATCGAATTCGCTAGCCTGGCCGATCACGATCGGGCCAGCCCCTATGATGAGGATGGAGTCAATATCGGTGCGTTTGGGCATTCTTGGGCGCTCGGGTTTCGAGGCGTTATAAAGGAAGCGGCCAAGGTTTCAACAACAGCTTGCCGGAACCCCGCCATTTGGCGGCATATGCCCATAGGCGCGCAAACTGTGGCGGGGCTTTGACCGGGAGCGGCGGTACTTGAGATAGCGGCCGTGCCGCGATTCCCTGCCGCCGGTCGTAAAACCTCGGCAGATCGCGCCGTTTCCGGCGCGATCCCGTTTACCGTTGAGACTACCGGGCGCGGAGCTTAGGAAACCTTTCCTTCGGGCGTCATCTTGTCGATGGCCTGCGGCAGGAACTGCGATAATTTCTGCGCCAGCTGGTCTGGCGGTATGCCTAGCTTCGCGGCGAACTGCTGGACTGTATCGGACCCCAAGGCCTGCTTAACCTGATCTGGCGAGATCGGCAGATTCTCCCCGTTTCCGACCCAAGATTGGATGGTTGGACCAAAGCCATTTTGCTGAAACTCGGAGACAATACCCTTCACGCCGCCGTGCTTTTCGATCAAGCCGTTGACCACAGTGACCATTTCGGCGCCGACCGCGCCGCCGAGAAGACCGTCCAAAAGACCCATTTCTTCCTCCTCAACAAATGCCGCGCCATAGAAAGGTTCGAAAAGGCACACCGTTCCAAACGCCGCTGGAACCAGGTTGCTATTCGCCAGCAAAAACTCTGGCGCGGACTTGGCTGTCACAGTAAGAGTACGTCTAACATAGCGCCAAATATTCGCCCGGTTGTGGACGCCTTCCCTCAGCTCAACTATCATTTGCCCCATGGAACACATCTCGCTTGCCGCCGGCTTTCCTCCCGCGTCTGAGGCCGAATGGCTTGCCCTCGTTGGCAAGGCCTTGGGCAGCGCGCCCTTCAACACGTTGCGAACCAAGCTCCACGAAGGGCTCATAACCGAGCCTCTTTACACCCAAGGTACGCGAAGGCCACCGCTTTCCAGTTCACGCGGTTGGCATGTGGTACAGCCTCTTACCGGCTCCGGAGCGCAGCTTGCTGACGATCTTGGCAACGGGGCAGGCGCATTTTCCGTCGATTTCGATGCAGGCTTGGCCCTCAAGAATGCGGAAAATCTCAAATATTTGCTTGGCTCCGATATCCCATATTATCTTCAGCCGGGATCGGCGCTCGCAGACGCTGCACTGGTGGTCGCGGCGAACCGAAAGAGCGGGATCGCCGGTTCTGCCGGCTTCGATCCGTTGACCACCTTTGCGGTGAGGGGCGAACGCCCGGCAGAGGAGTCAGCACTTTTCGCCGATTACCTGGATGCGGCTTTTTATATCCGCGAGCATTCCCCCTCGTTTGTTCCCTTCCTTGCGAGTGGCCTGGCCTGGGAATGTGCTGGCGGTTCCGCTGTGCAGGAGCTGGCCTTTACGCTGGCCGCGGGGACGAGTTATTGGCGGGCGCTCGCCGGGGCGGGCATGCCTCTTGCCGAAGGCGCGGCCTGTATTGGTTTTCAACTCGCGGCTTCGGCGGACATCTTCCTCACCATCGCGAAGTTTCGCGCGATGCGCCTGCTTTGGGCTCGCGCACTTGAGGCTGCTGGAGAGGCGCCTCGGGCAGATTTGCTGCTTCTCGCGAAAATGTCACAACGGATTCTGACCGCTTACGATCCGCATGTGAATTTGCTGCGAGGAACCGCTGTCGCATTCGGCGCGGCTATCGGAGGCGCAACCGGCATCGAGGTTCTGCCGTTCGACAGCCTTGCGGGCGGCGCCACGGCTCTCTCCCGGCGCATGGCGCGCAATACGAGCCTCATTCTGCAACAGGAAAGCTATCTTTCGGCCGTAGCCGACGCCGCTGCGGGATCTGCCTATGTCGAAGCGCTCACGGATGAGCTTGCGGCGGCTGCCTGGGAGCTGTTCCGCGAGGTGGAAGGGAAGGGCGGGCTGGCCGCGGCGCTCGAAAGCGGCTTCGTCCAGAGCGAGTTGTGCCGGAAGGCTGGCGAGCTTGAACGTGCCGTCGCTTGCCGGGAGGACAAAATCACCGGCGTTTCGGTTTTTCCGAACCTGGCAGAAAATCCTGCTTTCAGGGGACAATCTGAAGAGCCAGAGGACGAAGGCCGCCACCCCTTTGCGGGGAAATTGCCCGGGCTGCCGGCTCCGGCACGTGGCGAGCGCTTCGCCGCGCTCGTGGCAGCGGCCCGCGCAGGTTATCCGCTTCGCGAACTGCGCCTGACATCCCGCAGGGTTGCGAGCTTCGCGGCTGCGCCCATTCCCGCGCCGAAACGCGACGCCGAACCCTTCGAGGCGCTTCGCCAGCGCGCGGACACCGCCCTCGAAATGATTGGGTCCCGGCCGCCCATTTTCCTGGCATTGCTGGGGAAGGCCAGCGACTACCGGGCGCGCGCAAGCTGGGTGCAAGGCTTCTTCACTGCGGGCGGTATTGAAGCAATCGTGCCGGATGAGGGCTTCGACAACATCGAGACACTCGCAGCCGCATTCAAGGAAAGCCCGGCGCCCGCCGCATGCCTATGCTCCTCGAACGGGGGTTATACATCTCTGACGGGTGCGGCATCGGCGTTGAAAAAAGCTGGAGCGGTGGCGGTTTACCTAGCAGGCCCCGCGTCCGTCTTGAAAACGGTTGCGCCGGAGGATGCCATCGCCATCGACCGCATCATCTATGAGGGTTGCAACGCGCTTGCAATTTTGAAAGAGGCGCAAGCTGTCTTGCGGGTAGACGAGATTTCCGAAGCTGCCGGCGAAGAGGCCGCGGAAGAAGGCTTTGAGGTTCACACTCACGTTCACAGCCCAGATTGCGGTTGTTGTTAGCGGCGAGGGGAGGCGACGATGACCAAGACTTTGCTGCCGGATTTTTCAAAAATCGAGTGGCAGGCGCCGTCTCTTGGCGCGGAAGCTAGCGGCTTTCCGTTCGAAACGCCCGAGGGAATCGCGCTGAAACCCGCATACGGTCCAAGCGACGTTGCCGGCCTCGATTTTTTGAACACCTATCCGGGGCTGCCGCCATTCTTACGCGGGCCCTATCCCACAATGTATGTCCAGCAGCCCTGGACCGTCCGGCAGTATGCGGGCTTCTCCACGGCGGAAGATTCGAACGCCTTCTACCGGCGCAACCTTGCGGCCGGGCAAAAGGGGCTTTCGGTCGCTTTCGATCTCGCAACGCATCGCGGCTACGATAGCGACCACCCCCGCGTCCGCGGGGATGTCGGCATGGCAGGGGTCGCCATCAACTCTATCTACGATATGCGCACGCTGTTCGATAGCATTCCGCTGTCGGAGATGAGCGTATCCATGACCATGAACGGCGCCGTGCTGCCGGTGCTGGCGCTCTTCATCGTGGCGGGCGAAGAGCAAGGAGTTCCGCCCGCTCAGCTCTCGGGCACGATCCAGAACGACATCCTGAAAGAGTTCATGGTGCGGAACACCTACATTTATCCGCCCCAGCCTTCAATGCGCATCATCTCCGACATCTTCGCCTACACGAGCGCCAAGATGCCGAAGTTCAACTCGATTTCGATCTCCGGCTACCACATGCAGGAGGCCGGCGCTACGGCGGACCTCGAACTCGCCTATACGCTTGCCGATGGCGTCGAATATGTGCGCGCAGGCATGGCGGCCGGCCTCGACGCCGATGCGTTCGCGCCGCGCTTGTCGTTCTTCTGGGCGATCGGCATGAACTACTTCATGGAAGTCGCGAAAATGCGGGCAGCGCGCGCTCTCTGGGCGCGGCTCACGAAGGACCTTGGCGCGAAAAGTCCGAAATCGATGAGCCTGCGCGCCCATTGCCAAACGAGCGGCTGGTCGCTCACCGCGCAGGATGTGTTCAACAATGTCATGCGCACCTGTGTGGAGGCCTTCGCCGCGACCCATGGCGGCACGCAGTCGCTGCATACCAACGCGCTCGACGAAGCGCTGGCCCTGCCGACGGATTTTTCCGCGCGTATCGCCCGCAACACCCAGCTTTTCATCGAATACGAGACGGGCACCACACGCGTCATCGATCCCGTGGGGCGGCAGCTACTATGTCGAGCGCCTGACTAGCGAGCTTGCCCAAAAGGCTTGGGAGCACATCCAGGAGGTCGAAAAGCTCGGCGGCATGGCAAAAGCCATAGGCGCGGGCTTGCCCAAGCTGCGGATCGAGGAAGCTGCCGCGCGCACTCAGGCGCGGATCGACAGCGGCAAGCAGGTGATCGCGGGCGTCAACAAATATCAGGTGAAGGACGAAGCCCCCGTCGAAGTGTTGAAAGTCGACAATTCTGCGGTCCGTGCGCGCCAAATCGAGAAGCTCGAACGGCTCAAGGCGGAACGCGATCCTGCCGCGGTGGAGTCGGCTCTTGCAGCGCTCACGAATGCGGCTGCGAGCGGAACGGGCAACCTCTTGGAGCTTTCGGTACATGCGGCCCGGGCGAAGGCGACTGTCGGCGAGATTTCAGAGGCGCTGGAGAAAGTCTATGGCCGCCATCGTGCGGAAACACGCGCTATTTCAGGCGTTTACCGCCAGGAGATCGGGCAAATGGATGAAAAGGTGCGCGGCGTAATTTCCATGTGCGAGGCTTTCGAGAAAAACGATGGCCGCCGCCCGCGCATTCTTGTCGCCAAGGTCGGCCAGGACGGCCACGACCGCGGGCAAAAGGTGATCGCGTCGGCCTTCGCCGATCTCGGCTTCGACGTGGATATCGGCGCGCTTTTTGCGACACCAGCCGAGGTCGCGCGGCAGGCCGTGGAAAACGACGTGCATATTATCGGCGTGTCCTCGCTTGCTGCCGGCCATCTCACGCTTGTGCCGGAGCTGAAGCACGAACTCGCGCAGCAGGGCCGACCCGGATATTTTGATCGTTGTGGGCGGTGTGATCCCGCCGGACGATTACAGCGCGCTGTATAAGGCAGGTGCGGTCGCGATCTTCGGTCCGGGCACGAACATCGCAGACGCGGCGGCCGACCTTCTTGCCAAGCTTAACGCCCATGTCGGCTATGCGAACCGGGAAGCGGCGGAGTGATGAGATGGGCGGGAAGCAATTACAAGCTACGAACGGGAGGTTTACGACCGAGGCTATCTTGTTTTCCCCTTCGAACAGCTTTCCGCGAGGGCCGCTTCCATGTTGACCGTCCGTTATCCCGAGGTGATTCACGAGCTGAAGGACTTCCATGCGGGTCTCTGGCCGTGTAATTTCTCCGACGGGTCGATGGCGCTCATCATAAAATATACAAAGGAAGCCATCCTTGCGGCTAAGATGACTGGCAACATCCGACTTTATGTAGTGCCCGCGCCAGTAGACACCTATCGTTTCGCAGGCGTGATAACCGGGTTCTTCGACGACAGTGATGAGCCACTCATCCTGACTTCGCCTTTATTCGAAGGGGATTCTTTCACTAGGGAGCTCTTCGCGTTATTAAGCAGTAGGTCATTCGATGTGCATTTGTTTGATGAGAACAATCACGAATTGCTCGGCTATCGCGCACGCAATCCCGCCTGTGAGCGATTTAGGGCTTTGGCCGAGCAATCCAGCTTTGCTCGTTTCTCGGATGAGAACATAACGGCCCTACTTAGTCATATGGCCGAGTGGTTTGCACTCAGAACTCGCGCCGATGACGTTGAGGCATTCCCCATAGAGTTTGTCGAGCCGCTGTTTCCGGATGATATCGTTCTTTTGGATTTGACGGAAACCTTAAAGACGATCCATGGCCATAATGGACTGGTCGTTAAAACCCTTGAGCGCCAACATGCCGGCCCGATGCAAGAGATGGACATCTTCGCCTTGTTGCGGCGGGTTTTTCCTCGCGAGCGTATCTATTTGAATCCTATGCGTACCGACTATCCCCATCTCGAATTCGCAGACGTGGTGGTTGCGACAGAAAACTATCTTTACATTATCCAGGCGAAGGACAGTCCCAATACCGAAGCCATGCTTCGCCGAACGATGGAACGCAAGCGCTCAGTCGCGATCGCCCATCTGAAGAAGGCTGTGAGCCAGCTTGGTGGCGCAATTAAATACACGCGATCCAAAGAGCCTTTTACCATCACGACCGGCGGCGTCACACATACGATTGATTTGCAGTCCAGAATTATTATTGGGCTTATTGTACTCAAAGAAATGTTTGACGCAGATGCGGCCGCTTACGCGAGGCCAACTTTCCAATTGGGTGACGACACAGGCGTTCGGTGCCTCGTCATGGACTATACCCAGCTCCACATATGGACACTCAAGTTGCCCGAAGAGGCTGCGTTCCTTAACGGATTACAAATGCTCCTAAACGCTGCGCTTGAAAATGGCGTGTTTCCTCGCGTTCGCTTTCGATTGATCGAAAAGACGTAGTGCAATATTCGGTTGAGACACGACGATCCGAGAATGGCGAGCCTTGCTGCAGGAATCCCGGCGGAAAATCTCTCCGTCAAGCGCTTCTCGAACGATTGGCTTTCATGGACTGGATGGACGCTCTCCCACATTTGTAATGATGTGGGCGTAGCTCCCGAAAGAGGATCGCTATGAGCCGTCTGACCATTGATATCACCGAACAACAGCACAAGACCCTCAAAGCCGCGCTTCAGGGCAAAACCATCAAGCAATATGCCCTTGAGAAATTATTCCCGCCCGCATTGGACGAAGAACAAGCGTGGGCGGATTTGCAAGCCCTCGTCGTGCAGAGGATCGCCGAAAGCTCTGCCGGTGCCGTTTCCGGGAAAACCTTCGACGAAATCGTAGACGAAGAACTTTGCGGAGGCGCGGCGGCTTGAACGCCGCTTTGTTTTCACTCGCCCGGGAAATATTTCTCCTCCACAATGGCGGAGGCGCACAGCAAGTTGATCTCGCGCTTGAGCGCGGCCCGCTTGTCATTCTCTTTATATACGCTGCGTGCCAACTCGATAAAGCCTGGACCGAAATCGCCCAATCGCTCGCATCTGCGAATGGCATCTTCGATGTCCCATAGCGCGAGGTTGGTCCGCTTGAGGTCCGCGGCGATACTGTCGAGACGCGCGCCACAAATTCCCCGGCTCTGCCGTAGCTCGCGCAGCAGCTTGAGTTCGCGCTCCACATTTATGCGTTGGCGCTGATCGGGTATGCGCTCGGCCTTGATTTCGAGAATAGCGATTTTGTCGAGCAGCTCGCCCACCGCTGCCGGGATGTGAAGTGCAGCCGGAAAGGGTTGCGCCGCCTTTTCAGCGGCCATGGCTTCCACAGCCCGTGCCATCTCTGCGAAGACGCCGTTCCAATCGCCCCTGGCACTCTGCCGGAAGAGCCGCATGGCCGGATACCATGGGGAATCGTTGCGATTGAGCATCCAGCGCCACTCAGGAACGTGCTTCAAAGCAACGAAGACGGGGCGGCCCATGGCACCGGCCAAATGCGCAACCGAAGTGTCGACGGATATAATGAGGTCGAGATTGGCCATGACGGCGGCCGTGTCCAGAAAGGCATGGGGTCCGGAATCGAAATCCTTGCCGAGGGTTTCAACCTTCACCGCGGAACTCTCGATCTGATCCGTGCCGAACCCCTTCTGCAGGCTGATGAGCCGTACTTCGGGCAGCGCGGCCAGCGGCGCGAAAGCGCCAAGCGGAGCAGCGCGCGCCATATCGACCTTGGGGTCCGGATTGCCCTGCCAAGCTATGCCAATCTTGAAGCCATGGCTTCCGAGCCTTTCCGCCCATTTCGCTGCCAGGGCGGGTTCGGCCTCGATATAGGGAACACGCGGTGGAATAGTTTGCAGGCGGGTTTTGAGGACTCGCGGGAGGCTGAAAAGATGCACCTGATAGTCGAAGCGTTCGCTGGGGCCGATCTCAGCAGTGAGCCGGACGCCGGGCACTTTCTTAAGAAGCTCAAGCATACGCGGGCGGCATAGAAAAGTTGCGTCTGCGCCGAGCGCGGCGAGAATAGGGAAGTAGCGGGCAAGCAGGATGATATCGCCATGCGCTGCCTCGTCGAGAACAAGCAGCTTCTTGCCCGCAATGAGTTCGCCGTTCCACACGGGCCAAAGCGCCTTCGCGTCTACCTTACATTCGCCTCCCCACAGCTTGCGATATTCGTAACCCTCCCAGCCGCGCTTGAAATCGCCCAGCAGGAGCTGCAAAGCGCCGAGATTGGAATGGCCCTCCACAAGACTAGGGTCCAAGGCCAGCGAGCGCTTGAAGTCGTCCATGGCCTCGCCAAACCGGCCAAGCTCTTGCAACGCCAAGCCTCTCCCGCAATGCGCCGTCGCTGAGGCAGGATCGACTTCGAGCGCGGCCGTGAAAGAACCGAGCGCCTCTTCCGTCCGGGCGCTTTTGAACTCCACAATGCCCTGGCCGAGCAGCGCTTCAACGAAACGCGGGTTCGCTGCCAGCGCCTCACCAAACATCGCCGCTGCCTCGGGAAGCCGTCCAAGCTGACGCAGCAATTCCCCTCTGTTGCACAGAGCGCCAAGGTCTTTTGGATCGAGGGCGAGCGCTTCGTCAAAGGCCGCAAGCGCTCCCGCGGCGCGTCCCAGCGCGTAGAGAATATTGCCGCGAAGAAACCAGGCTTTGAACTCGACAGGCGCTTGGGTGAGGAGCTTGATGCAGATCGCGAGGGCTTCTTCAAGCCGGCCGAGTTTTTGTAAAGCAGTAGCGGCCCCATAGAGCGCCAAGCCATAGCCGGGGTCGCATTCCAGCGCTTTCTGGAAATGATCGTAGGCATCGGCCTGCTCGCCGCGCGTGGCCAGGATCGCTCCGCAATTGTACCAGGCTGCCGCGTCGTCCGGGCTAGTCGCGATGAGTTGACGGTAGGTCTGAAGAGCTTCCTCGTTGCGGCCAAGTCCGTGCAAGATTGCCGCCTTCGCGGTGAGTGCCTTCGCCGGCTGAAACCGCAGGAGGGCATCGTAAGCCGCGATCGCTTCTTCCCATTTTTCAGCGCGCTGTAAAAGGCGCGCCCGCGCTTCGATCGCTTCCGCGTACTCAGGATTTAGCGCGAGAGAACGGTCGTAGAATGGAAGAGCCGCAGCGTCCTGGCCAAGATTGACCCGAATAAGACCGGCCAGATAGCAAGCGAAGCTGTGATCCCAGGCCAGATCGGTGCGGGCGGCGAGGCAGTCGAGTGCACGCTTGGTCTGGCCCGCGCGCAGAAAACCTAGCGCTTGCGCTAGGACGCGCTCGATGTCCGGTTTTGAAACTTCATTGGCCGGTTCGGCCCGCGCGCGGCTCATCGCCTCCTCCAGGTGCACACCAGCGCGAACTTAACAGCCAAGTCTCTCCTGTGGCTTACCTCAAACTGCCTCGCATGGTTGTTGCCTACTCACATTTCCAATCATCTAAAATAACAAAGCTGTGACTGTAAAACCGAAGCATTGCTCGTTAAGGTGCAGGAACATAATCAGCCCTCGAAACTTCCTACAGCAAAGCCTCTGGTATTCCACTGTTCTGCTCTAGCTAAACTGGCCCCTATGCAGCTATTCCGGCCAAGCGCGAACGTCATTGCCCGCACTATTTTGGTCGCTGGGGCACTCATGCCCTTCGCTGCCATAGGCGTGACTTACGGCGTTATGCATTCGGCTTACGTGACCGGGCAAGATGTCATCCGGGAACAGCCTATTCCATTCAGCCACAAGCATCACTTTGGCGAGCTCGGCATTGGCTGCCTTTATTGCCACACAGGCGTGGAGAAGTCCGCGTTTGCAGGGCTCCCCGCTACCCATGTCTGCATGTCGTGCCATTCCCAGATTTGGACGAATGCCGCCATGCTCGCGCCGGTCCGCGAGAGCCTTGCCAATAACCGGCCCATCCGCTGGAACCGTGTGAACATTCTACCCGCCTATGTCTATTTCAATCATAGCGTTCACATCGCCAAGGGCGTGGGCTGTAGCACCTGCCACGGGCGCGTCGACGAGATGGCGCTCACGAGCCAAGCCGCCCCGTTGACCATGCAATGGTGCGTCGATTGCCACAGCAATCCTGTCCCCAATCTCAGGCCGCACGATCAGATCTTCAACATGAAGTGGGAACCGCCCGGCGATCAGAACCGTGTGGGCAACGAGCTGTTGAAGGTCAATCATATCGATACGAACCGCTTGATTGAGTGCTCCACATGCCATCGCTGAATATTGAGCATCCGCGCCGCAAACGGACGTCCGCCGCCGATGGTTCTGGGATAGGCCGGCGCGAGGCGTTGAAGCTGTTGGCCGCGAACATGGCGCTGATCGCCTCGGGCTGCTCCAAGCCTTCCGAAGAGATTGTGCCCTATGTGACGATGCCGGAGCGACTGGTTCCTGGCATACCGCTCAAATTTGCGACCACGCTGCCTGTCGCCGGATATGGCCGCGGCGCGATCGTAACCTCTTATGAAGGCCGCCCCACCAAGATAGAAGGAAACCCGCTTCACCCCGCCAGCCTCGGTTCCACCGACGTTTTTGCCGAAGCGGACATCTTCAATCTCTACGATCCCTCCCGTGCGCAAGCGCCGTCACAAGGCGGCGAGATCCACGCCTGGGAGGATTTCTTCAGCGCATGGCAGGCGGTCGCAGACGGCCACCGTAAGGATAAGGGTGCGGGGCTTGTCCTTTTGACGGGGCGAGTGACGTCGCCAACTTTGCTCAGGCAAATCAAAGCGCTGCAAGCGGCCTATCCGGCCGTGGCATGGCATGCCTATGAGCCGCTCGATGAGGGCCGCTCAACGGCAGCGAAACTCGCCTTCGGGCGGCCCGTCGATATCATTCCGCAAATCGCCAATGCCGATGTCATCTTGAGCCTCGACTCGCGCTTCCTGGATGCGGGTCCTCAGCAGATCATGCTGGGCCGGGCTTTTGCTGACAGGCGCCGGGTGCGGCGGGGCACCAAGGAGATGCTGCGGCTTTACGCCGTCGAGGCGGCGCCCACGCTGACGGGCGCGAACGCGGATCATGCGCTGGCGGTTACGCCTCCCGAAATCGAGCACCTCGCCTGCGCGATTGCGCTCCGTTACGGGGCGAGCGGCCTGCCAAATCCTAACCTCAGCCCGCGGCTAGCGCATTTTGCGGATGCCGTCCTCGCGGATCTTAAAGACCATCCGGGACGCGCAATTATTCTTGGCGGGCCTACGCTTTCGCCTAACGCGCAGGCGCTCGTCCATTGGATCAACGCGAAGCTCGGCGCGCCGATCACATATATCGATCCGGTGGCGGGCAGCGACTCCCAGCCAGGCCTGCCGGAGCTAGTGCAAAAGCTGAATGCGGGGCAGGTCAAGTCGCTTATAGCAATCGAATGCAACCCCGTTTACGACGCCCCTGCTGACCTTCATTTTGCGGCAGCGTTAGAGAAAGCGCCGTTCCGGTTGAATTTCGGGCTGTGCGAGAATGAAACCTCGGCGCTTTGCGAGTGGCAGTTGCCAGCCTCCCATTCCCTGGAAAGCTGGTCGGATTTGCGCGGGCCCGACGGCACGGCCAGCATCGTGCAACCGCTCATCGAGCCGCTTTACGATACGCGAACGGCCCATGAACTGCTTGCTATCCTTGGTGGAAATAATCGCGCCATCCTCTTACCAAATCGTGCGAGAGACGTGGCGCGGGCAAGGCGACGCAGCCGGCTTCGAGGACCTATGGCGGAAGAGTCTCGAGGACGGCGTTATAGCCGGCACCGCTGCCAAGCCCGTGAATCCGGGAGAGCCGGGCCTCCCAGAAATAACGCTCCGGCCTGCCACCGAGACTGTGGCGGTTGTTTTGCTTCCAGACCCAACGGTCTGGGACGGCCGTTATGCGGCCAACCCTTGGCTTCAGGAATTGCCGAAGCCTTTCACAAAACAGGTCTGGGGCAACGCGCTCGGCCTGAATGAGGCCACGGCGCGCAAGGCTGGCCTGACTGATGGAGGTCGCGCCCGGATAGTGCTGGGCGCAACGAGCATCGAGGCCCCAGTCTTCATACAGCCGGGCCACGCGGATAATGTCGCAAGCCTTACGCTTGGCTATGGCAGGTGGGCGGCCGGCACCATCGGCAGCGATTTGGGCGCAAACGGCTTTGCCTTGAGGTCAACTTCAGCGCCGTGGATCGTTGAAGGGGTCAAGATCGAACCGCTCCCCCCAGGAAATGGCCCTGCGATTGCGACCGCGGTAACGAAGCTCAATTCAGCCACCGCGGAGCTTTACCCGATCCTGAGCCTGGAGGGGTTGCCGGCGGCGAATTTTGCGGGGTCCGGGGAACATTACCCCTCTCTTCTACCTGAAGTCGTGGAGGCCGAACCCGCTTGGGCGATGGTTATCGATAATGGCGCCTGCATTGGCTGTAACGCCTGTGTGATCGCGTGCCAGGCGGAAAACAATGTGCCCGTGGTCGGCCCTGACGAGATCCTGGAAGGCCGGGTCATGCACTGGCTTCGCATCGACTACTACGAGGGCAAGTCTGCGCGCGGCTTCGAGCCGGTGCCGTGCATGCATTGCGAGAAAGCGCCTTGCGAACCGGTCTGTCCGGTCGAGGCTTCCGTACACAATAGCGAGGGGCTGAACCTGCAGGTCTACAATCGCTGCATCGGCACGCGTTTTTGCGAGGCGAACTGCCCTTACAAGGTGCGGCGGTTCAACTTTTTCGGCTATGCGAGCGGGCAAGAGTACAAGAACCTTGGCGCCGATGTTCTCCACGCTCAAAAGAATCCGGAAGTTACCGTCCGCGCTCGCGGAGTCATGGAGAAATGCACCTATTGCATTCAGCGTATAGAGCGCGCCACGCACACAGCGGCGATTGAAAATCAGGAGATTCTCGAAGGTGGGGTTGTGACGGCCTGCCAGGCCGCGTGTCCAACACGGGCCATCTCATTCGGAAACCTTAAGGGAAGCGGGTCCGCGGTCTCCGCGTTGCGGACGGAGCCGCAGCATTTCGCCCTTCTTGGTCATTTGGGCACTCAGCCGCGAACTACCTATCTCGCCAAAGTTACCAACCCCAACCCTGGATTCGAGAGGGGTGAAGGATGACGGCTACCGGCATCGATCTGCGAGCGGACACTTCCGTGAAGCCTACCGGCGGGAAACTTGTGCCGCCTTCCTTCAAGGACGCCACCGTTGTCGATCTCGTCGCCGCCCCGGTTTTTGGCGGGCCGGGGCGCGGGTGGCTGATCGGCTTCCTGGTCGCGTCAATCGGCACTCTCGTTATCGCTGCCAGCGCTATTTGGCTTCTCGAGGAAGGCATCGGGATTTGGGGCCTCAATACCAGCGTGGTCTGGGGCGTCGCCATCGCCAGCTACGTCTGGTGGATCGGTATCGGTAACGCCGGCACGCTCATTTCCGCCATGCTGCTCATCATGCGGCAGCCCTGGCGCGCTTCGATGAACCGGTTTGCCGAGGCCATGACGATCTTCGCGGTCTCGATTGCGGGCATATTTCCCATACTCCACCTTGGGCGGCCGATGTATTTCTATTGGCTGGCGCCGTATCCGAACACGATGACCCTTTGGCCGCAATGGCGAAGCGCTCTGGTCTGGGATTTCTGGGCAATCCTGAGCTATCTGCTGTTCTCGATCATGTTCTGGTACACTGGCATGATCCCCGATCTGGCGGCGCTTCGCGACCGGGCTAAAACCCGGCCCACGAAACTATTCTACGGCTGCCTCGCGCTTGGCTGGCGCGGCTCGGCCCGCCACTGGACTGCCTACCGCATGTTGACGGTGACGATGGCGGCGCTGGCGATTCCCCTCGTTTGCTCGGTGCATTCTATCGTGGGCCTCGACTTCGCGGCGAGCCTTATGCCCGGCTGGCAGGAGCCGATCTTCCCGCCCTATTTCGTTCTCGGCGCCATGTATTCGGGCTTCGCCATGGTCATCGTGCTCGCTGCGCTTGTGCGCTGGGGGTATGGCCTTCAGGCCGTGGTCACGGTCAAGCATTTCGACATCATGGCGCAAATCCTGGCAGCCTCCGCGCTCATCATGGGCATATCCTATGCCACCGAATGGTTTGCGGCTTGGTACAACGGAAGACCGGACGACCGGAGCTACATTGTCTTCCTATTCACCGGCCATTACGCGCCAATCTTTTTTGCGATGCTGATCTGCAACGTGGTCCTCGCTCAGATCTTCTGGTTCCCGGCTGCGCGGCAGAACATCCTTCTCATCTGCATCGTCTCGATCTTCGTCAATATTGGCATGTGGCTGGAACGCATTCTCATTATTTGGGTGACACTCAGCCACACGCATTTGCCGAGTATGGAGAGGGTTTTCATCATGAAGCCCGCGGACTGGATTTTCATCTTCTTCCCGCTGGCTTTCTTTGCGCTCCTTTTCCTGATCTTCGCCAAGTTTCTGCCAACGGTCGCCATCCACGAGGTTCAGGAGCTGCGGCGCAAGGAGGCCGAGGCATGAAACGCCTTATCGCTGCATTCGAATCCCCCGAAGCGCTGATGAGCGGGGCGGAAAAGCTGAAAGCGGAAGGTTGCCCGGCAGAGGACGCGCTGACGCCGTTCCAGGTGCACGGACTCGAAAAGGCGCTCGTAGTGAAAAGGCCTCCGATCCGCCGGGCAATGGCCATTGCGGGGTTCTCAGTGGCCGCTTTCGCGTACTTCCTGGAGTGGTTCAGCTCGGCGAGCGCGTACCCCATCAACTCTGGCGGCCGGCCGTTCTTTAGCTGGCAAGTGTTCATGCTCGTTCCTTTCGAGGCAGGCGTCCTCGCCGCAGGCATCGCAGGTTTCATAACCTTTCTTTATACGTGCGGGCTGCCGAGCCTTTACCACCCGGTCTTCGATGCACGCGGCGTCGAGCGCGCCACCTGCGACCGGTTTTTCCTGGTCGTCAATCCCACAACGGACGAAGGCGTTGAAAGGCGCGTGCGCGAAGCTCTCGACAGCGAAGGCGCCATCTTCATCGAGGAGATGAAGGAATGAAGCGGATAGTGCTCTTTGCAGTGCTGCTCCTTGCCGGCTGCGATCTGTCGATGAGCGAGCAACCCAAATATACGCCCTATTCGCCGTCGCACTTCTGGGCCAACGGCACTTCAGCCAGGCCGATCCCTGCCTTCACCGTCGCGCAAGGCGACATTGCCCGGGACGAGGCCGCGAAGAAGCCTCCGGAGGTGACGCTTGCCCTGCTCCAGCGCGGCCAAGAGCGCTTCGATATGATTTGCTCGCCTTGCCACGGCGTCTCTGGATATGGCGACGGGATGGTAGTTCAGCGCGGCTTCCCGCATCCGCCATCGTTTTACAACCAGCGGCTCCTCGCCGTGGATGTGCGGCAGTTCTATACCGTCCAGACCAAAGGGTTTGGCGTGATGTATTCCTACGCGGACCGCCTGACCGAGGACGACCGCTGGGCCATCGCAGCGTACATCCGCGCGCTACAGGTATCCCAGCATGCGACGATCGCCATGGCGCCGGAAGCAGCGGAGAAGGTCAGATGAACGGCGTTGCACCGCGCCCGGCGCGCGATCTTGCGGCAAGAGTCTTCTTTGCGGCCGCGATTGCCATCGTTGTGCTGTTTTTCATTTTCCCGCAAGACGCGGCGCGCGGCTGGCTCATCGCCTTCTCGGTGTTCAGTCAGGTGGCCTTGGGCAGCTTGGCGCTGCTGTTGATTCATAATCTCACGGCAACCTGCTGGGGCGAGGCCTTCGGGCCGGTGTTCAGACGGCTGTTGTGGGGCGTGCCGCTCTTGGTAATCTTCTTCGTGCCCATCGCCGTCAACCTGCGCGAGCTTTACCCCTGGGCCGCTTCGCCAGCGTCGATTCCGCATGATGTCGCGCGCATCTATCTCAATCCCCTTTCATTCTGGGTCCGGTCCGCGGTGGCGCTCGCTGGCTGGGTTCTGTTTGCGGCCCTTCTCCTCAGAGGCAGCATCTCGCGGCTGACCGCAGCCCTTGGCCTCACCTTCTATGGCGTATCGGGGTATGTGCTCGGCTACGACTGGATTATGTCCGTTGGCGCGCCGTTCATATCGAGTTCCTTCTTCGGAGAAATGGCGATCCAGGCGATGCTGGCTGCATTGGCGGCGGCCGCGTTGTTTGCTCCGGCAGTCGAAAATAACACGGCAAAATCGGACCTCGGCGCCTTCATCATAGCCGGTTCGGCTGCGGTCTTTTACTTCGCGCTCATGGCCTTCCTCATCAACTGGTATGGCGATCTGCCGGAGCAGGCTGAGTGGTATCTCGACCGGGCCGGCCCCTGGGCCGCCGTCGCTGCCGCTGCTGCGCTTTTCGGCGCCGCAATCCCTATCGTCTCGCTCTTTTGGAGTTCTGTCCGGGCAAGCGGGAGCGCTTTGCGGCTGATCGGTATTTCGGTTCTCTTCGGGGTGACGCTCCACAACGTCTGGCTTTTTGCGCCGATTGCCACGCCAATAGCGCTGGCCTTGGCAGTGGTTTCAGGCGTCGCCATGGCCGCCGGTCTCATCGCATTCTCACCCATAGGCGAAAATCTCCTCTCCGAAAGGAGACCTATCTATGCCCGATAATCACGCGGTGCATGCGGCGCACACGGAGCCGGATAAGATCCGCGTTTTTCCAGTGCTGGCTACTACCATCGGCTTCGTTATCTTCACCGCCATATGCATAGCTGCGCTACTGGCTTACTACCACGCGCTTGTGGGGCCTGGGCTCTATGTGCCTCCGAGGCCGTTCCCGGCGCCGCAGCTTCAAACCTCGCCCCTAGCCGACCTGGAGAAGCTTCAGAACGTCCAGCGCGCTCGGATCGAGCGGTACGGCTGGATCGATGAAAGCAAGGGCCTGCTGCGGATCCCTATCGGGCGGGCGATGGAAATTGTCGCTTCGAAGGGTGCATCAGGGTTGGCGCCTTTAGAGCAGGCACCAAGCGCGCCCCAATCGGCAGCCGGGCTGGCAGGCCAAGCGATGGAGAAAGCGAGCGGAGCGCCGAAGGGAGGCGAGCAGTGATACGCGCCTTTGCACTTCTCGGTTTTATGTTTGCCTTTTGCGCGCCGTGCGGAGCGGAGCTTTCGCCGAACCAGCTCAAGGAAGTAGCGCTGAACCCGAGCCCTGGTGCTGCCGTTCCGCTTGATGCCGAATTTAAATCCTCCCCGGGTGAACAGCTTAGCCTCGGTGACGCCCTCGGCGGGAAGCCGGCGGTACTGATCCTAGTGGACTTCAAGTGCCGCTTCACTTGCGGAACGGCGCTCGCCGTAGCCGCGGCTGGATTGTCCGGGACGGGGCTTGAAGCCGGCCGGGACTACAATTTCCTGGTCATGGGGATCGATCCGAAGGACAGCCTGGCGGATGCCGGGGCGATGAAGGCGAATTATCTCGCGCCCTTCCCTGCTCTGCTTGCGCAGGCGAAGTTTCTTAACGGCAGCGCCGGCTCCATCGCGGCTGTGACAAGCGCTCTTGGCTATACGCCGGTTTACGATCCCGAACGGGGAGAATTCGCGCATCCGCTCGGCGTGGTGATCCTTACAGGTGCTGGCCGCGTCTCCCGCGTCATTGGAGGGCTCGGCCTTGACGCTGCCCTGCTTAGGACGGCCGTCCTCGACGCCCGGGAAAGCCGGTTATCTGCCTTAGTGGAAGGCATAAGGCTGCTTTGCTATGGGCATGCGCCGCTAAGCGGCCGCTACAAATCCGCCGTTCAAGCGTTGATTGAGGCAGTCGGGGTGCTGACGCTCTTGGGAATTGGCGGCACAGTTGCGTTCCTGGCCAGACGGAAAGGCGCACAATCATGAATTGGCTGGACCTTCTTCCCGAACAGGCCTCGGCGCAGGCCCCTCATGTAGATGCCGTCTACCTGCTCCTGGTCGGCGTTTCGGTGGCAATCTTATTTCTTGTCGTTGCGCTGGTTCTCATATTTTCCCTTCGCTACCGCAAGGGAACAGCGGTTAAGCGCGGCCCTATCCAGGAACTCACAAGCCGCGAATTTGAGATCGGCTGGACCTCAGCGACTTTCTTTCTTTTCTTTTTCATCTTTTGGTTCACCGCCAGCGCGCAGTTCACTACGCTCGTGCCGCCCAAGAACGCGATGCAGGTGCATGTAACCGGCAAGCAATGGATGTGGAAGACGCAGCACGCAAATGGCGCGCGCGAAATCAACGCGCTTCATGTCCCCGTAAACGTGCCGGTCCGGCTCGTTCTGACCTCGGAAGATGTCATTCATTCTTTCTTCGTGCCGGCCTTCCGCATCAAACGGGATGTGCTTCCCGGCCGCTATTTGGAGACCTGGTTCACGGCGACAAAAACCGGAACCTTCCACCTTTTCTGCACGCAATTCTGCGGAACGCAGCATTCGCGAATGGTGGGGAGCGTCGTGGTCCTGCCCCAGGAGGAGTTCGCCAGGTGGCTACGCGCTCAGCCGCAAGCCGACGACATAGCCAAGGAAGGGGCGGCGCTGTTCGTCTCGCTTGGCTGCGCGGGATGCCATGAGGGCAGTTCTGCCGTCCACGCACCGCATCTCAACGGTGTCTACGGCGGGCCGGTTCAGCTAAGCGACGGGCGCACTGTTACCGCCGATGACGCTTACATCCGCGACTCTATTCTTCAGCCCGGCAAAGACATCGTTGCCGGCTTTGAGAACAAGATGCCAAGTTTCCAAGGGCTCATTGACGACGGCGAGATATTGCGCCTGACGGCCTACATCCGCTCGCTCAAAGACAAGGGGAGAACCTAATGGCCGACATCACGATTGGTCAAACGGAACGTGCACCTGCGCCCATCCCCGCGCCCGCGCATAGTTATCTTGAGACGGACAGTCTTTGGTCCTGGCTCGCCACAACCGACCACAAGCGCATCGCGATCCTGTACGCCATTACCGTTACGATCTTCTTCCTTATCGGCAGCTTTGCCATGGCCATAATCCGGCTTCAGCTGATGACGCCGGACGGAGGGCTTATCAGCGACGAGGCCTATAACAGGCTTTTCACCTTGCATGGCATCGTGATGGTCTGGTTTTTTTTAATCCCGTCCATTCCTGCGATATTCGGAAACTTTCTGCTGCCGCTTATGATCGGAACGAAAGATGTGGCGTTTCCCCGGCTGAACCTTGCAAGCTGGTATCTCAATCTTCTCGGCGGCCTGCTTGTGCTCTACGCTCTTTTCGCGGGCGGCTTGGACACGGGGTGGACCTTTTATCCTCCCTATTCCACGAACTACGCCACTGGCCCAATCTACGCTGCTTTAGGCGGTGTCTTCCTTGCAGGTTTTTCCAGCATCGCCACGGGAATAAACTTCGTTGCAACTACGCACATGTTGCGCACCAAGGGCATGACCTGGTTCCGGCTGCCTCTGTTCGTCTGGTCGATGTATACAACGAGCCTTGTGTTCATTCTTGCAACGCCTGTGCTCGCCATCACCCTTATACTCCTTACCGCTGAGCGCTATTTCGGCCTGCCGATCTTCGACGCGGCGAATGGCGGCGATCCTCTCCTCTTCCAGCATCTCTTCTGGTTTTATAGCCATCCCGCCGTCTACATCATGATCTTGCCCGCTATGGGTGTCATTTCTGAAGTGATTGCCTGCTTCTCCCGGCGGAAGCTTTTTGGCTACTCGTTCATGATCTACGCGCTCTTTGCGATTGTACTTGTCGGTTTCTTCGTGTGGGGGCACCACATGTTCGTGTCCGGCATGTCCTGGTATGCCGGGCTGATGTTCTCCTTCCTCACTTTCGTGGTTGCTGTGCCTTCCGCCATCAAAGTGTTCAACTGGACCGCGACCCTCTACAGGGGGCAGATCTCTTTCGAATCGCCGATGCTCTATGCGTTCGGTTTCCTTTGGCTTTTCACGATCGGTGGGCTGACCGGGCTTTTTGTAGCCTCGATCCCTCTCGATGTGCACATCCACGATACCTACTTCGTCATCGCGCACTTCCATTACATCATGGTTGGGGGCGCGGTCTCCGGGCTCTACGCTGCGGTCCATTTTTGGTGGCCTAAAATAACGGGCAAGATGTACCCGGAGGCTTGGGCGCGTTTCGCTGCCGTTATGATGTTCTTCGGCTTCAACTTCACCTTCTTCCCGCAGTTCATCCTTGGCTATGCCGGCATGCCGCGGCGGTATCACGTCTATCCGCCGGAATTTCAGGCGCTGAATGTAATGTCATCCACGGGCGCGACCGTTCTGGCGGCGGCTTACCTGCTGCCGATCTTCTACCTCACCTGGTCGCTGTTCACGAACCGGCAGGCTCCGAATAACCCCTGGGGCGCAACGGGACTTGAGTGGCAGACAACTTCCCCGCCGCCAACGCACAACTTCCTTAGGCCGCCAGTCGTCGACAAAGGGCCCTATGAATACGGCGAAACCGAAGAAGACGCTGGCCGCGCATTTCCCCAAATTGCAGGTTCTTCGTCATGAATACCGCGCACACCAGAGAGGCGTTTATCGCCACGGAACCAGCGCCGTCCGAGCCTTGGGAAACCCTGGAGGAAGAGCAGGACGCCGCAAACTTCGGGATGTGGCTGTTCCTCGTCACCGAGATCCTCTTTTTTGGGGGCATGTTCCTCGTCTACGCCGTCAACCGGGTGAACAATCCGGAAGGCTTTCTTGCCGGCGCAAAGGCGACGGCAATCTCTCTGGGTACAGTTAATGCCGTGGTCCTGCTCTTAAGCAGCCTGACCATGATTATGGCTGTTCAGGGCGCGGCGGCAGGCAGGCGCAGCCTTGTCTGGAAATGCCTTGCGGCAACAGCGGCGCTAGGTGCGCTATTTCTAGCCGTCAAGGGATTTGAGTATTATGGAGACCTAAAGGAGGGCCTCTACCCTGGTGCGCATTTTCCGATCGCGCTAAGGGGTGCTGCGTCATTTTGGGGCATTTACTGGGTCATGACCAGTGTCCACGCCATTCACTTGACCGTGGGTGTGGTGCTTGTCGCAAGGCTCGCCTGGTTTATGAGCCGGCTGACACCGCTCGCTCTCCCAGACCTTGTGACCATCGCCCTTTACTGGCACTTCGTCGATACCGTTTGGATATTTCTCTATCCCATCTTGTATCTACCGGGACGGGCAGGATGAACGATCACGCTTCGAACGTAATAAGACACCTCTGGATCAGGAACGGCTCAATCCTGCTGGTCGAGTTTGCGCTGCTCGCGATCTCGATTACGGCGGCCTTTATACCGATGCACAACTACAACACCGCGGTCAACCTGGCCATTGCGGGTGTCATGGCCCTGATTGGTCTCCTGTTTTTCATGGACCTAATCCAGGACACGGTCCTCCTAAGGCTCGCGGCGGCCGCAGGCTTCTTCTGGCTGATCATTATGTTTCCTATGACTTTCGCGGACTACTTCACGCGCGTAGGTTAATGCTGGGGCATCTGCGGGCGCGTGGCCCGCAGACAAGCGCCGCGCTTCTTGCCGGTACAGCGGTAGCCGAGCGGGACCGAGCCGCCGGCCCAGATACCTTTGCGCTTGGAGGCCGCAATCTTGTCGCGCACGCGCTCGCCGATCACCTCGCGCCCGAACTGCGCAAAGGAGAGCAGCACATTGAGCGTCAGGCGCCCCATGCTGCTCGTGGTGTCGAACGACTGTGTGACTGAGACGAACGACACCGAATGCGCGTCGAAGAGTTCCACCAGCTTGGCGAAATCGGCAAGCGACCGGGTCAGCCGGTCGACCTTGTAGACGACGATGATATCGGCTTCGCCGGCCCGGACCTCTGTGAGAAGCTTTTGCAAGGCCGGACGGTCAAGCGACGCGCCCGAAAACGCGCCGTCATCATAGCGCCCGTTGATCAGGCGCCAGCCTTCGCAACTGCGAGAGCCGGTGCTTGGGGCCACTACAAGACTCTTCGCCTCCGGGCCGCGATTTTAGCAGGGTGCCCCTCGCCAAGACCTAAACTCTGTTTGGCGACGGTCAGCGGTCATGAGGCAATCCTGTCGGATGAAAGCCCGGGCGCCCCGGCTGTAGCGCCACCCGCGCAAAGGTCAGGAGGATGCGGCTGCCGGCGCGGAGCGTGCCGCGCAGAGAGCCTGCAACCTTGGACCGGCCCCCAGCCCGGCGGGCGTAAGGCATCGGGATCTCCAGGATACGCAGGCCTGCGCGGGCCGCCCTCATCTGCATTTCCAGGTTCCAGCCATAGCCGGTCTCGCGCATGCCAAGCGCCAGCAAGGCATCGCGGCGGATTGCACGGAAGGCGCACATATCGGTGTAACGCACGCCGTAAAGCAGGCCCGCAAGCGCGCCGATGAGCCAGCCGGCGGCTAGCTGATGCCAGGCCATCGATCCCGGCTCCCGCTCGCCAAGCGCCCGTGTGGCCAGCACCAAATCATGGGTTCCGGCGAGCAGCGGAGCAACGAGCTTCGGCAGCTCCTCCGGGTAGTCGCTGCCGTCGCCGTCCATATAGACCAGGATTTGGCAGCCATCGCCGGCGGCTCGGGCACCCTCGATGCAGGCTAGGCCATAACCCTTGCCCGCGTTCAGGACGCGCGCGCCATTTTTCAGTGCGATTTCTACCGTCCGATCCTTCGAGCCGCCATCGGCGGCAATAACCTCGTCCACCACGGCACGAGGAATCCGCCCGATGACAGCGCCGATCGCTTCCTCCTCGTTCAGGACCGGAATGACAACGCACACTCCGGTCATCCTGCCCTTCTCCCCTTGAAGCCGGAAGAGGTCGCCAGGCGGGTTCGCGCTCATTACAGGCTCCAGCGCAGGCCACAGCCAGCGCACGCTTGCGGCGGACTCTCGCTTAGTAGCGCCTCGCGGAAGCTGCGATATCCGGCGCCGTTCCAGATGCCGGGGAGCGGCGTGGTCTTGGCATCGCCAAGGGTGAAATTCTCGTAGCCATGCATGGAGAACGGCGCGATGCAGCAGGGCAGCGCGCGGCCGTGGGCTGTGAAGTACATGAGCGACCAGGGGCGGCGGCAAAGCGACCAGGGCGTGCCGGCATCGAGCCGGCGCAGGCTTGCCTCGGGCTCGCCCGCTCCCGACGCATCGAACAGCACGCCGAGCCGCGCCGCGATCTTCTCGGCCTCCAGCAGATATTTGCCTTCGAAGGCTTCGCTGTTCTCGAACAGCGAAGATTCCGGCCGCGCCAATCCGATTGGGTTATTTTCAAAGTAAACGAGCCGCTGCAGATGAACCTCAGGCACTCCAATATCATGCGCGAGCCGAATAAACGCCGGAAGCTGCTCAAGAGTTTCGCGCAGTCCCGTGAGCCATAGTGAAAGCCTCGGTTTTGCCGCCCCCATCCGTTTTTTGAGCGCAACGAAGTTCTTGATATTGCGTAAAATTCGCTGGAAAAGGTCGCGGCCGCGCACGGCTTCGAACGCCTTCGGCTCCGCCGCATCCAGCGAGATGCGCATTTCGTCGAGCCCTGCTTCGATCAGTTCCCGGCTTTTTTTCTCGCGCATCAGCGTGCCGTTCGTGTTGAACAGCGCGTATACGCCGCGATCCTTGAGGTATTTCACCATCCTGGGCAGTTCAGCGACCATCATGGGCTCTCCAACCCCATGCAGGACAACGCGCTGAATGTTCGGGTATTGATCCACAATCGAGGTAAACAGCTCCCAGCTCATGTCCGAGGGCGGCTCCAGCTCCTCAAAAGTGCGCGGGCAGGTGGTGCAAAGGAGATTGCAGCGGTTGGTCGTCTCCAAATAGAGGCAAACCGGATCTTCCGCCGCGATAGGGGTCCGCTGTTCGCCAACGCGCTCGAAATAGCGGCGTGGATCCAATTTCGCACCCTCGATGGGCTTTACGTCAGGCGGCGGCGCGTTCATCGTGCACCTCCTTGGGGACGAAGAGTCTTAGGTTCTCTGCCACGAGTAGAATCGCAAACGGCACGTATTCAAGGCTGAACTCCGCGACGCTTGGAGGCCAAAAATTGGTGCGGTACAGGGCCGGAGCCGAAAGCGTCAGCCAGAACACGGAAGGCCTTGGGAAGAAGCACAGGAACGGCACGAGCCACAGGAAATACCAAGCGTAGTGAGGAGAGAACAGAACCGTAGAGGTGACGGCAATGGCGAAGGCGCCCCGAAGGTCCAGCTTCTCCGGATCGGCTCGAAAACCTGTCCGCCACGCGAGCGTGAACAGAGCGAGCGCCGCCAAAGCGGCGAAGACCGGCAGCGCCGCCGCGCCGAACCCAAGTTGATTTAAGACCGCCACGATATAAATGCCGTCGCCCGCTCCAAATTCCTCTCCGGCATAGCCGCCGAGGAAGCCGAAAACTTTCCTCCCTGCCCCAACGTATGGCAGATAAAGCGCGAGCGCGGTGACGGCGAAAGCGACCGGCATCCGCCAATCCCAGCGGCGGTATAGCGCTGGCGCCAAGGCGAGCGGGAAGTATTTCGTAAGAACTCCTGCCGCCAGCGCTGCCCCCGAAGCAAAGCGCTTACCTTTTTCCGCCGCGAGCAACCCCAGCAGGAGGAACGCGACGGCCACTATATCCACATGGCCGCTTCCGGCAATTTCCCACACCGCCAGCGGATGGAGAAAGTAGAGCGATGCAAGCACGATAGGCAGCCCGCGCGTCGCGAGAAGCTGGATCAGCGCCCACACGGCCAGCGCTTCGAAGGCAAGCATCGCCGCCTTCATCATCGTGACCGTTTCGCTCAAGCGGCTGACCGCGAAGTAAACCACCTGCGCCGCCGGCGGGTAGATCGTCGGTGCGTACTCTTTCCGGTTGATTTCCGGGTAAATGTCCCGGTCGCGAAACTGCGCCAGCGCTGGATCGGCTGGAACGTACCGGTAAGGGCTGATGCCATGTGCCTGTACGCGTCCGTCCCAGACATAGCGATAAACGTCTGAGGAGTTCGGCGGCGCGAAGAGGATCATCGCCCGCATCAAGACGCCGAAGCCTAGCAGATAGAGGAAGTACCGCCGGCTTTGCTCGCCAGACAGTCCATGCCGGCTTCGCAAAAGCAGCCACGCAAAGGCCGCGTATATCGGGCACTGGGCAAGCGGGCCGTATACAGCGGCGTCATCCCCGATCTTGAAAAAGAGGATCGCGCTTGGGATCGCCGATGCAAACAAGAACTCCTGCCGCGATCATGAAGCCTGGAATTGCGCCCAGCCTCTTCACGCCGCGGCCTCCGCGAAATTGGGCCTCACGGTGCGGCCCATGCGCTCCATAAAATCTGCGTCAGAGACCATGGACTGCAAAAGGGCCAAGGAGTTTCGCGCTTCGCTTGAGCGGAAAGCCTTCGAGAAGGGACGGCCTTCCAGCAGCTCTCCAATCAGCATTTGGAGGCCTTCGCTATCGTCGACATCGTACCACTCAGGCAAGACATGCACAGGAAGGCCGATTTCGGCTGCCCGGTGGAGGGTTTGCTCAGCAACTATGCCGGTGCTCCAGGCGATGCCCTCGAAAAGGCGCGGGTGTATCGCTTTGACTGCAAGGAGATAATATCCCCCATCGGTCGAAGGGCCGAGCACAGCCCGGTCTCCCGGTTCCTTTAAAACATTCGCCATCTCGGAAAGCAGGCCGGCCGGCAAGGTCGGGCTGTCCGAATTCAAAACGCAAGCTGCCTCGTGCCCGGCCGCGAATTGAAGCCTTAGCGCCTCCAGGAGGCACTCGTCAAAGCCGGCATGCCACACCTCGTGCAAGGCGATGGCGGCCGGCATGTGCGCCCGGAAGAAACCCTCGCTGCCGGGCGGGCCGTACGCCAGCGAGCCCGCGATGCTCGCTTCTGCGGATGCGGCGATCAGGTTCGTGGCAACATCCTTCAAAAAGGCGGTGTTGATTGCGGCCCCCTCCTCGAATGTCAAGGGCGGGCAAAGCCGCGTCTTCGCCCTACCTGGAAAGGAGGCTTTGGCCATCACCGCGATGCCGCAAAATGCTACATCACGCCTTGCTTTCATCTGGCGTCCCCGCCTCTCTCGAAATCATAATCATGAGGATAAATACGCCAGCCCGGATAATGTTATTACCAACGTTTACGTGCCTTCACGAGGTTGTGTCCGGATAATCTCCGGTGTTGACGAAATCTTTAGCAGAACGCCACTTGCCAGCGTGAATATTGCTCTCAAGTTGCTCACTGGGCGTCGTATGGAATTATAAGCTTGGCGCGCAATATTGTTTCTTGCTGCGAAGGTTTGGTCTATGGCGGCACAAAACGGGCATAGGAGCGAACGCAAGGTTGTGGCGCATTCGCGCTTTGTGCGCATCACGCACTGGCTCAATGCCATCGCGATCCTTGTCATGATCGGCAGCGGCTGGCGCATCTACAATAATTACCCGGTCATCCACTGGCTTACGTTTCCCATATGGGCAACGCTCGGCGGCGATCCGGAGATCACCTACAAACTCAACAAGGATGTCGGCTTCTCGAACGCGCTGCTTTGGCATTTTGCGTTCATGTGGCTGTTCTTTGTTAATGGCTTTGTCGCGCTATCCGTTGGGATCTTGAGCGGGCGGCTTCGGCGGAAATGGCTGCCAATCAGCCTGCACGAACTCATCCACGACATACGCGCTGCACTCTCCCTCAAGCTCGCGCATGACGACATCACGGTCTACAACGCGGTCCAGAAGCTGCTTTATATCGGCGTGGCCTGCGCGATGGTTTTGATGCTGGCCTCGGGGCTCGCGATCTGGAAGCCGGTGCAGTTGAGCTGGCTTACCTGGCTGTTCTACGATTTCCAGGGCGCGCGGCTCGTGCATTTCCTCGGCATGTCGGCCATCGTCCTGTTCCTCGTCGTGCACGTAGTATTGGCCATTCTCGTTCCGCAAACCCTTGTTGCAATGACCAGGGGCTCGATACGGGCGAAAGAACCGGCCAGTGCGCCCGTACATGCAGGAGAATAGCGATGACACTTATCCTGCCCAAAAGATCGCTCAACCGGCCGCAAGGCGGGGTGGATCAGTCCCAGCTCACAGAGCACCGCAAGCTCATCGCCGGCATCGAGCGGCGCGCGTTCCTGCGCGGCACGGTCAGCCTTGGCGCGCTGACGCTGCTCACCGGCTGCGACATCAGCAATGAAAGCGCGCTGCATGGCGTGCTGCGCGCTATGTCCGGCTGGAACGACCGCGTGCAGGCCCTTCTGTTCAATCCGCACCGGCTCGCGCGCACTTATTCGGATGCCGATGTGATGATGCCGCCGCGCTTTAACGCCTACTATTCCATCAATGAGGTGAAGCCCGTCGATGGCACCACTTGGAAGCTGGAGCTTGCGGGCAAGATCGGGAACAAGGCGCCCTGGACCAAGGAGGCGCTCTACGCTCTGCCGCGGGAGACGCAAATCACACAGCATGTCTGCGTCGAGGGCTGGGACTATATCGGCAAATGGTCGGGCGTGCGCTTAGCCCACTTTTTCGACCTGATAGGCGCCGACAAAAACGCGAAATATGTCGCCTTCAAATGCGCGGACAAATATTGGGGCAGCATCGATATGGCGAGCGCGCTGCATCCGCAAACCATCCTCGCCACCCATTACGCGGGCCAGCCCATCGGCGATGCTTACGGCTTCCCAATGCGGCTCAAAACGCCGGTGAAGCTCGGCTTCAAGCAGCCGAAATGGATCTACGCCATCGAAGTGACAAACACCTATCCCGGCGGCTATTGGGAGGACGGCGGATATAATTGGTTCAGCGGGCTCTAGCAAATTCTTCGCCGGTAACGCGCTCCCCGCGCAGACTTAGTTGCCAGTAGTGCATGCTGTCTAATACTGAAAGAGAGGACCGGCCCCATGGGTATTCTCGGTCACATCGTGATGGAGGGTTTGAGTTTTCTCGCGGCCTTGTTTGTGTTCGCCGTCGGGGTTTTCGTATTATTTGTAAGTTTTCTTTTCGTAACGGACATCGCCCAAACCAAGGATGCGGTCCGGCGCAACTATCCCGTAATCGGGCGATTTCGCTACCTGTTCACCCGGCTCGGCGAGTTCTTCCGGCAATATTTCTTCGCCCTCGACCGCGAAGAGCTGCCTTTCAACCGGGCCGAACGCGATTGGGTCTACCGCTCATCGATTGGTGCCGACAACACGGTCGCGTTTGGCTCGACACGTAATCTAACCCCGGTTGGCACCGTCATTTTTGTTAACTGCCCATTCCCGACCCTGGAGGAGCATGCGTTCGACGCGCCGGAGATCACCGCTGGCCCCTACACGCGAACGCCCTACCTCTTTTCATCGATCATCAACATTTCCGCCATGAGCTTCGGTGCCCTTTCCGCACCGGCTGTGCGCGCGCTTTCGAAGGGTGCCGCTATGGCCGGCTGCTGGCTCAATACCGGCGAAGGAGGATTGGCTCCCTATCATCTAGAAGGAGGATGCGACGTTATTTTTCAGATCGGTACAGCGAAATATGGCGTGCGAACACCAGGCGGCCAGCTCGACGAAGCCCGGCTTCGCGAGATCGCAAGCCTCCCGCAAGTGAGAATGTTCGAATTGAAGCTCAGCCAGGGCGCAAAACCCGGCAAAGGTGGCATACTCCCCGGCATCAAGGTGACTCCGGAAATCGCAAAAATCCGGGGTATTCCTGTCCACGCCAATTCGATCTCGCCAAACCGGCATCCTGAAATCGACAGCGTCCCCGATCTCCTCGATCAAATCGCGCGGATCCGGGACATCGCAGGCAAACCCACGGGCTTCAAAGCCGTGATCGGGGCTTACGGCTGGATCGAGACCCTGTGCAAGCAAATTCACAGCCGCGGTATCGAAAGCGCGCCCGATTTCATCACCGTCGATTCCGGCGACGGCGGCACAGGTGCTGCACCTTTGCCGCTGATGGACAATGTCGGCTTGCCCATCAAGGAAGCCCTTCCGATGGTGATCGATATTTTGAGCAAATACGATCTGCGCCAGCGCATCAAAGTGATCGCATCGGGCAAGCTCATCACACCGGCCGAGGTTGCCTGGGCTTATTGCGCGGGCGCCGACACCGTGAATTCGGCGCGCGGCTTCATGTTCGCCCTTGGCTGCATTCAATCGCTGAAATGCAACAAGAACACGTGTCCCACAGGGATCACAACGCACGACCGGCGGTTGCAACGCGGGCTAAACCCCGAAGAAAAATCCGTACGAGTGAGAAACTTCGTGGAGAAGATGCGCGCCGAAGTGGGAACTATAGCCCATTCCTGCGGCGTGCCTCATCCCCGTGCGCTCAAACGCTATCATTGCCGCATCGTGCAGGCCAATGGCCGCTCCGTCCCGATGAATGAGCTTTATCCCGCTGCAATTCCGGCTCTGCAGGCGGCATCTTCCGTATGATAATCATCGAGTATTGGGTGGAAAGGTACGGCGATGGGGATCGGAATTGACCGCGAGAAGCTCGGGCAGACCGTCCTGGTGCTTCAGGGCGGCGGCGCGCTCGGAGCCTATCAGGCGGGCGTTTATAAAGCGCTGCACGAGGCGGAAATCGAACCGGACTGGGTAATCGGGACCTCTATCGGCGCCATCAACGCCAGCCTTATCGCCGGCAATGCCCTGGGTCAGCGGCTCGGCAGGCTTCAGGAATTTTGGTCGCGTGTCACCCAAGGCTCCCTTCTTGCCGCCGCGAATGCCAACCCGTTCCTAGCCGCCTTCGCACCCAACGCCAGCACCATCGCGGCCGGCGTGCCGGGCTTCTTTGAGCCCAATCCGGGCGCGTGGCTTGGCGCCAAAACCCGGCTCGGCCCAGAACAGGCGGGGTATTACTCGACCGAACCCCTGTACAGGACCCTCAGCGCTCTCATCGATCCAAAGCTTCTAAATGCCGGAAGCCCCCGTTTGACCGTCGGCGCCGCAAATGTGCAAACCGGCGAGATGCGCTATTTCGACAGCCGCCATACCGCCTTGACCGTGCGGCATATTATGGCCTCAGGCGCGCTTCCACCCGCCTTCCCAGCCGTGAGGATCGACGGCGAACTTTACTGGGACGGCGGCGTGCTCTCGAATACTCCCGTTGAAGCCGTGTTCGACGATAACCCTCGCCGCAGCGGTTTGATCTTCGCAGTTCATATGTGGGGACCGCACGGCCCTGAACCCGAAAGTATCTGGAATGTTCTGGGCCGGCAGAAGGACCTCCAATATGCGAGCCGGGCAGTGAGTCACATCCGGCGGCAAAAACAGATCCATCAGCTTCGTCATATCATTGCGGAACTTGCGCAAATGCTGCCCGCCGAAGCGCGCGCCGATCCTGAGATAGCCGCGATGGCGGCCTACGGTTGTACGACCCAGATGCATGTCGTCCGTTTGCTGGCGCCGCCCCTTGCCGGAGAAGATCATTCGAAAGACATCGATTTCAGCGCCCGCAGCATCCACGCGCGCTTTGAAGCGGGCTTTGCCGATACGCAGCGCGCTCTTGCAGAAATGCCATGGAACCAGGAATTCGAAAGAACCGAGGGCTTTATCCTCCACGAGGCGCGTGCCGGGCACATGATGGAAGGCGATGACATTCACGGCAGCCTCGAAGCTTCGCGCCCTTGAGAGGAATCTGCGAGGGCTGCCTGCCTAAAAAAGACATACAACGCGCTCGCGGCAAAACAGCCACGATGATGACGGCGACAATGGAAAAAGCTCTAACGATGACCTACGCGCTCGCACCAGTGCAGAGCAAGCGATTTACCGGGCCTGCATCCTGCGGTTTCGGCCGATCCTGATGACCACGATGGCTGCTCTATGCCATCGTAGGCGGGTTGATGGTGTCCCAGCTGCTCACGCTTTACACGACCCCGGTCGTCTATCTTTATCTGGATGGGCTTCGTGACTGGCTTGCTAGATTGAAACGGGCAAAGGACGCCCGCGAGCAGATTGCGGTTCCGGCCAAGTAGCGCTTTCCGGATCCCGCGCAACCACCGCAGGACGGTTGCTGTTATGACCAACCGCTTTCCTATGGAAGCAACGGCGGGAAGCAGCCCCTTTTGTTTATATTTGAGCAAACAATCTCTCGCGCTGATATCGCCTTCGATCTCGATCTCATCCCAGTGCGTGGCGTGGCCGATGTAATTGACCGGCACGTCGTAATGCTGGCTCCAGAAGTACGGCACCGCGTCGAATTTCTGACGTTCCCCCAGCATATTGAGCGCTGCCGTCTGGGCCTGCCGCTCCGCAACGGCCCAATGTTCGACGCGGATATTCTCGCCAGAATGCGGGTCGGGCCAGCGCGCGATATCGCCTGCCGCATAGATGCGGGCGGCACTTGTTTCGAGAAATTCATTCACGAGAACGCCGCGGTCGATTGCGAGGCCGGCTTGCTCCGCCAGCGCCAAACGCGGCTGCACACCGATACCCGCAACCACAAGTTCCGCTTCAACCATTTGGCCGCTCTTGAGGATGGCGCGCTGGCCGTCGATGGCGGCGACGGCATCCTCGAGATGAAATTGAACCCCGTGCTCTTCGTGCAAGCCTCGAATGAAATCACCCATCTCGGGCCCAAGGATCCGCTCGATTGGCCGCTTCTCCGGTGCTACGACGTGAACCTCTAGCCCGCGTGCGCGCAACGCTGCCCCCACCTCGAGCCCGATAAAGCTCGCGCCAATGAGTAGAGCGCGGGGTGCGCGGGAAGTTTTCCGAACCGTTCTCTGGCACATCTCGAACCCGTCTCCGGCGCACCAACACGGAAATTGGAAAATGGCGGGCAGAGACAGCGGCTTTAAAGCTGGCGGCCGGCGGGCCAGAATTTTGAAGCCGGCCAGAGACTTCTGCTTAGAAGCCTAACCCGCGGGAATGCCGGCGGTTCTCACACACTCGGAAATCACGCCGCAGAGACCGGACTGGCTGGCTGGGGTGCCAGGGATCGAACCTGGGAATGGCGGAATCAAAATCCGCTGCCTTACCGCTTGGCTACACCCCATCGGTCCCGTGTTTTGGGGGGTTTTGCGATGTTTTGCAACTGTTTTGGGTCTGCCCGGCAGCATTTCGGGCCGCCCGTCCAGCATACTTGCTGTCGCGCCAGCAACTTGGCACTAATCGAAGCCGAGACTATGCCGGACGTCCGCAGCAGTGGCTCCTCCATCCCTTAAACTCTTTAGGCTCACCGATCCCTTCGATTTGGCAAGTTTCTGTCCCTCCTCGTCGCGCAGCAGCCGATGGTGGCAATAGCGAGGGGACGGCAGGCCCAGAAGGCGCTGCAGCAGGACATGCAAGTCCGTGGCCGCGAATAGGTCCATGCCGCGGGTGACATGGGTGATACATTGCGCAGCATCGTCCGCGACGACGCTTAAATGGTAGCTTGCGGGGACATCCTTCCGGATGAGAACGGCATCGCCCCAGCGCATAGGATCGGCCGGGCGCTGAACCATTTCGCCCCATAGCGCATCCCGGCCGGGAGCAGGAGCCTCCGAGATCGTCAAGGGGCCAGCTTCGGCTGTGGCCCGATCCATTTTGAGGCGCCATTGGGCCTGCTCGCCGCGTGCGAACCTCCCCTCAACTTCGCCTTGCGGCAGGCCCCGGCAGATCCCCGGATAGAGCGGCGCGCCATCGGGATCGCGTCCAGCCGCAACTGCCGTAATGCTGCGCCGCGTGCAGAAGCAGGGATAGAGGAGGCCCCTCTTTTTTAGGGCTTGAGCCGCTGCAGCATAAACCGGCATCCGGGCCGATTGCCTTAGGGCGGGCTCGGGCCAATGGAGGCCTAGCCAAGCCAGATCCTCGACGATGCCTGCGTCGAATTCGGGCTTGCTGCGCACCGGATCGATGTCTTCGATGCGCAATAGAAAAGTACCGCCGGATACTGCTGCCGCGCGCGCCGTGAACAGGGCTGAGAAGGCATGGCCCAGATGCAAGCGTCCATTTGGGCTTGGGGCAAATCGCAAAATCGGGTTCGCTGACGTCATGCTGAAGGTTCCGGGCGGCCACTGAAACGGGCGGCCTCGGCTTCATTTAGTAAGCAAGACGAACTTTGCGATTTCGAGAGCTTCGGAGCTTCGCTTGCCGCTGCATCGCTCGGGGCAACTGCGCAAGCTCGCCTCGGCGAGCTTGCGGGAAGACAGACAAAAGAAGCGGCTGTTTATAGCTTTTTGCCGTCTACGCCAAATTGCTTCAGGTAAGCAATGAGATCGTTAAGCTTTTGCTGGTCTTTGATACCCGCGAATGCCATTTTCGTGCCGGGAACCTTGGCCTTCGGGTCCATGAGATACTCCTTCAGTGTCGCCTCGTCCCAGGTAAGGCCAGAGCCTTTGTTGGCCGCGGAATAAGCATAGCCCGCAACGGAGCCCGCCGGGCGTCCGACCACACCGTTGAGAATGGGTCCCACGGAGTTCTTCGCGGTCGCGCCGATCTGATGGCAGATTTTGCATTGTGCGAAGACTTTCTCGCCTGCGGCTGCGTCCTGCGCTAGCGATGCACCCGTACCCGCACAGAGAATGGCGGACGCGATGATAAGATGACGGATCATAAAACCTCCTTGTTTTTCGATGCTTAGCGAAGAATGCGGATTTGCGGTGAAGATGGAAGCCCTCACACTCACAGCACAATCTGGGCAATAAGATGCCCGCAGCGAGCGCTTAAACCGCGGCATAGAATCACATGAGGGCATACATTCGAATGCGTGGACGTACGCGGTAGCGCCGCTATCTGCGCGGCATGAGGACTCCGGCCTGGCTTAGACAATTGCTTATGCAGGTCTCTCAAATTTCAAAAAGTTACGATGGCAAGGGCAGGCCGCCGCGAATTTGACGTTTTCCTGCAAATTCATGACCGCAAAATCGACGAGAGTTAAACGCACAAAGGGGCGGCCGAACCATGGTCCATGAACGCAAAGCTTTGAGGTCTTCCAGAAGCACCCGGCTGCTTAAGCGATGCGCAATGGGTGCCGTGATTGGGGCTTGCTCGGTCTCTCTTGCGTTGGCCGAGGGCGGCGAGACCCAGGTTTCCAAGACCACCCCATCCAATCCGCCGCCTATTGCAGCGCCTGCGCCTGCGGCAAAGCCGGTGAGCCCAATCGGCGCCGGCGCATCCTGGCAAACGAACGTTGCAAAGCCCCAGCAAGCCGCGCCGGCTGCGGCTCCAGTTCCGGTGCAGGAAAGCGATCAAGAGGTCGTGTCCAAGGTCAACGACTATTTCAACAAGCTAACGGATTTGCAGGGCACCTTCGTCCAGACCGATCCCGACAGCAAACAAAAGCACGGCAGGTTCTATTTCCAGCGCCCAGGCAAAGCACGGTTCGACTATGCCTCGCCAAGCGGCTTGCGGATCATATCCGACGGCAGGAACCTCGTGATCGAAGATCGCGATATGAATACGTCCGAGCGCTATCCTCTGGATGTAACGCCATTCAAGCTTCTTCTGTCCGATACGGTGGATCTCGCTAAGGACGCCGAGATTCTCGGTGTCGAGCAGGGACCCGATGCCATCATTCTTTCCGTTGCGGAAAAGGACGCCAACGGATCGGGCCGGATTCGTTTGTTCTTCAACAAAGCCGACATGAGCTTGAAGGAATGGATCATCACCGACGCTCAGGGGCTCGACACTCGCATCGAGGTTTCGGACCTCGAACAGAATAAGAAAATCGCGGAGAATTTCTTCATGATCTCTCCATTCGCCATGGACCGCGATCGGTGAGACACTCGCGAGCAGGGAATTTTCCCTGCTTTTCTGCCCTTTTTCCGCCGGTGGATGTGCCGAAGTCCCGTTTCAAGTTGTTTCAACTCGAAATGGATCCCATTCCGCGATAATGTTGCCGGCGCAATGAACATGAACAACTCCACCGATATAGATGTCATCATCGCCGGAGCCGGGCCGGTTGGCTTGGCGGCTGCATTCGCCTTTCAAGACAATGGCCTGAAGCCGGTTGTCGCAGACACATCCAAGATCGCGTCTGCCGATGCAGCCAAGGGGAGAAGCGCTGCCCTCTTCAACAAGACGGTCTCGTTTCTTCAAAGGCTTGGCGTTTGGGAGGCGTGTCAGAGTACGGCGGAACCGCTCCGGACGCTGCAATTCATTGACGACACGGGACGGATCTTCCGCGCACCGGATTGCGCTTTCGACGCTGCAGAAATCGGCGAGAGCGCTTTCGGCTACAATATCAGCAACGCCGATCTTGTACGCGCCTTGCGCGCCGAAGCGGAGCGCCGCGGCCTTCCCTTGATTTCGCCTGGCAGGCTCGTCGACCTCAACGCCAACAGCACCGGAGCCCGCGTCACCTTTGAGGACGGTACTGAATTTTGCGCAGCCCTTGCCGTCGGTGCTGACGGACGCAATTCCGCCATGCGGGAAGCCGCCGGCATCCGCTCCTATTCTTGGTCTTACGATCAGATCGCGCTTGCCGGCGCGTTTTCGCATGAGCGCCCGCACAAGGGGGTCTGCATCGAGTTTCATCGCGCGGCCGGACCCTTCACACTTATACCGCTCCCGGGCAATCGTTCGAGTTTTGTCTGGAGCGAACGAAGCGCCAGCGCGGAGCGCTTGCTTGCTCTCGGAGAAGCGGAGTTTGCAGCGGAGGCCGAAAAAGCGTCCCGCTTTGCCTTGGGCCGCATTTTCAATCTCACCGAAAGAGCGGCCTTCCCGCTTTCCTCGGTGCTGGTGCGCGAATATGGGCGCGGCCGCGCCGCCCTTGCGGGAGAGGCAGCCCACGCCGCCCCTCCAATTGGCGCGCAGGGGCTCAATCTGGGCTTCAGGGATGCAGAGGTTCTTGCGGCGCTCGCCGGCGAAGCGAGGAGCCGCGGCGAGGATATTGGAGGGGATAAGCTGTTGCGCGCTTATTCAGCGGCGAGGCGGGGCGACATTTTGAGCCGCACCCTCGGTTTGGATCTGCTCAATCGGAGCCTGCTCTCCGGGTTCCTCCCCGTCCAGGCTGCGCGCGGCTTGGGCCTTTACGCACTCGGAACGATCGGCCCGCTACGCCGGTCGTTCATGCGGCGGGGTATCGCGCCGGCCGGCCTGCTTTAATTCCTTGACCTTGCCGCGAGCGCTTGCAACACACCTCACGTGCAAACGCTTACACCTGGACCGATGCTTCTGGATCTCCGCCAACGGCTTGAATATGGCCTACTGCTGGCAATAGTCCTGTTCGTGCGGGCGATGCCCCTCGGCGCGGCCACGGCCTTATCTGCGCGCGCTTGGCGTTTCATCGCTCCGAAAACGAGGCGCCACCGGCGCGCGCTCAAAAATCTTGAGAAGGCGATGCCTGAGAAAACGCCGGCGGAGCGTCAGGCTATTGCGCTCGCCATGTGGGACAATCTTGGGCGCGTCATGGCCGAGACCATCCTGTTGGACCGCGTTCTTAGAGACCCGTCGCGTATCGAGTTCGAGAACCAAGCATTCGTCAAACGCTACAAGGACAAGATTGGTCCGATTGTCATCGCCGCCCCTCACATGGGCAATTGGGAAGTCGGGATGGTGCTTGCGCAGGCGGTCAACGCGCGGGTGGCCGGTGTCTACCGCCTGGTGGAAAACCCTTATGTCGATCGCTTTATTCGCCGGCAGCGGGCGCCGGTGTATCCCGGCGGCCTGTTCGCGAGCAAAAGCGAGGAAGGCTTCGCCACGGTCATGCGCATTGCCTCTTGGGTCCGCTCTGGGGGAGCGCTAGGCCTTTTGGCCGATCTTCCCGATTGGAATGGCGTTCAGGTTCCTTTTTTCGGGCAAATGATGTGGGCAACCACGGCCCCCGCCTGGCTCGCCCGCCGCGCCGGAGCGAGTTTGTGGGTCGGGCGGGTGATCCGCATCGGCAAGCAGTCGCGATTCAAAATCGCCTTCAAGGAACTCAAAGTTCCAAGGACAGACAAACCCGAAGAGGACATCAGGGTAATAACGGCAAGCATACAAAGCCAATTCGAGGCTTGGATTCGCGAACATCCCGAGCAATGGATGTGGTCGAACAAGCGCTGGAAGAACCACGAAATGCCGGGCGGGACACAAGATTGATGAGAATGGCGGTCTTACAGCATGTGCCGTTCGAAGGGCCTGCGGCAATTGCGGATTGGGCCGCGTCGCGCGGCATTGAGATAGCGGTCGCGCACCTGTACCGGGGCGACCCTCTGCCGCCGCTTTCCGAATTTGACATACTGAGCGTTATGGGCGGGCCAATGAGCGCGAATGACGAGGGGCTTTATCCCTGGCTCGGCCCGGAAATTGCTTTGGTGCATGCTGCGATCGGTGCTGGCAAAACCGTCTTCGGTGTCTGCCTGGGTGGCCAGATCATAGCGAAGGCACTCGGAGCGAGGGTATATGCGGCAGCGCAAAAGGAAATTGGCTGGTTCACGGTGAAAAGGACAGAGGCCGCGCACGCTATTTTCGAGGGCCTGCCTGCGGAGTTCATGGCGTTTCACTGGCACGGCGAAACCTTCGATCTTCCCGCTGGCGCGGAGCGCCTGGCGGAAACGGCTGCGACACCGAACCAAGCTTTTGCTGTGGGCGGGCGCGTCCTTGGCTTGCAATTCCACATCGAAGCTACGCCCGCGAGTGTGATGGGTCTGGTCGAAAACGCAGCAGGCGAAATCGGCGGTGGACCCTTCGAGCAAAGCCCGAAAGCGATCCGGTCCGGCATCGGCAATTGCGCGAGCCTTGAGCCTTTTCTTAGCCGCGTGCTCAGCAACTTGACCCGGACGGCGGGCGAAGGCAAATAACGCTTCAAGCAGCGGAGAAAACCTATGGCAGCGACAAGGCCCCCTTTTAAATTTTTCAAGGCACTCGCCGCGGGCGCGCCAGCCCCTTTTGTCGAGAAGCCGGTCCGCCTGGAGCGCATGATCCATTTCGTTGCGCCGCAGGTTGAAAAGATTCGCGCAAAAATCCCGGATCTCATCAAACAGGTCGACGTCATCTTGGGCAATTTGGAAGATGCGATCCCAGCTTCCGACAAGGAAGCGGCACGGAAAGGATTCATCGACTTGGCGCGCGCAAACGACTTTGGGCGCACCGGCCTTTGGACTCGTATCAACGCGCTGAACAGCCCATGGGTTCTTGACGACATTGTGGAGATCATGGCCGCAGTGGGCGATAAGCTCGACGTCATCATGCTGCCGAAGGTCGAGGGACCCTGGGATATTCACTATCTCGATCAGTTGCTTGCTCAGCTTGAAGCGAAGCATGGCATCAAGAAGCCTGTGATGATCCATGCATTGCTGGAGACGGCCGAGGGTGTGAACAATGTCGCGGAGATTGCGGCAGCGAGCCCGCGAATGCATGGCATGAGCCTCGGCCCCGCGGATTTGGCCGCAAGCAGGGCGATGAAGACAACGCGCGTCGGCGGCGGCCACCCGTCCTACGGCATCCTCGCCGATGGTGGCGCTGATGGCGCGGCCCGGCCCTTCTACCAGCAGGACCTTTGGCATTATACTGTCGGGCGCATGGTCGATGCTTGCGCAACGCACGGCATCAAGCCATTTTACGGCCCGTTCGGGGATTTTTCGGACCCCGCCGCTTGCGAGGCACAGTTCCGGAATGCCTTTCTTCAGGGCTGCGCGGGAGCCTGGACGCTGCATCCATCCCAGATCGAAATCGCGAGGCGCGTATTCACGCCCGATCCGGCCGAAGCCGCCTTCGCAAGGCGGATTCTGGCGGCGATGCCCGATGGCACTGGAGCGGTCATGGTGGACGGCAAAATGCAGGACGATGCAACCTGGAAGCAAGCGAAGGTCATCGTTGATTTGAGCGATTTAGTCGCGGCAAAGGATGGGCCTGCGTCCTAAGCGCTGGCGCTCGTGGCGCCGAGGCGGCTTTGAGAGTAAGAGTTGTTGCAAAAAATACGAAAAGATACGCGGAACGTCATGGCGAAGGAACTGCGCGCGAAGTATGCCATAGGGGAGGTGGTTAAACACCGCTTCTTCCCTTTTCGCGGCATTATTTTCGACGTCGACCCGGAATTCGCCAATTCCGAAGAATGGTGGCTGTCGATCCCCGAGGAGATAAGGCCGGCCAAGGAACAGCCTTATTATCACCTTCTCGCCGAGAACGAAGACACAGAATATGTCGCCTATGTTTCCGAGCAAAATTTGGTGCCGGACAACAGCGGAGAGCCGCTTAGGCACCCGCAGCTGGGCGAGATCTTCGACGAGCTCGAGAACGGCGGTTACCGCATAAGAAGCTCCAGCGCGAATTAGCATCTATCCTGTTTACCCGCGATGCCGGCTATGAAGGCCACAATGCGCTCCAAAGCACAAACTCAAGTGTACCCAAGGCTAGAAATGCAGTGTCGCTGCCGCGATTCGGCCTGGCCCTAAAACGAAACGAGGCGCGGATATCGCGCCTCGCATCAGATACGATCAAAACGGGACTTACTTGCCCTTTGCCTTTGGTTTCGGCGCCGCTTTCGCAGGAGCCGCCGCGGCAGCCTTCGGAGCTGCCTTCGTTGCGGGTTTGGCTGCTGGTTTCTTGTCTGCCATGGTATTGCCCCTAGCTTTTCATTATTGACAAATTCATCGAAAGCCCAATTCGCGTCCCCTAAACAATTGGAGCCGCAGGCTTTCCACAGCTAAGTAACGCCAGCGCCTTTTCGCCACACCGCCGCACAGGATTTGGCGCCGCAAATGGCGCGGCCGGCGTCATTCCCTTTGCAAAATCCAATCCACCGCTACAACGGCCCAAGACCTGGCGCGAAAGGACCGTTTCAGCTCAACGGGATCGTAGACTGTCTCCACCCAGTCCAAGAACGGTATCGGCGTTATACTGTTATAGGCGCTGTACTGCTCAAAGAAACGATCGAGCACACCCGTGTGAGCCTGCTTGATATGGCCATAGCGAATGTCGAGCTGGCGCATAGCTTGCTCAACCGGCAGGCCCTCCTGAAATACCAAGTACAATCCGCTCAAAAGGCCAACCCGGTCGGCGCCGGATTTGCAGTGAATGAGGGCAGGATATGCAATTTTTTCCAGAAGCTCTTTGGCAAGCCGGACGGCTTCTCTGCTGGGGGGCGTGCGTGATCGTAACAAAGGAAAGTCGATGAGCTTGACGCCATGCCGGGCGCAAGCGGCTGCTTCCAGCCGGTAGCTGCCGCAATCGCGCTCGCCGCGCAGATTGACGACGGTCCGGATGCCCTTCCTCGCCCATCGCCGGATTTGATAGGGCGCGGGCTGGCTCGATCGCCACAGGCAAGGCGTTACTTGGTGGGCGTTTGAATATATGGAACGGAAAATGCCATGATCTACACCGTAGAGGTCGAACCGCTCCAGTATGGGACTGAAACTGCGGCGTACCCAATTTGGGCTTACCCGCGCAATTGCGTGCCTGCTTTTCCGGTAGCTCCCGGCAATCGCTCGCTCGTAACGCCGGATAAGTTGCTCTAAGGCACCCGGACTTCGCTTTTTCTTTGGGAGTGTGGCTGTGTTTTGAGCTTCAGAGCCCTCGCCTGATTGTATCACGCAGGGGCTCCGGGCTGAAGCATAGGGCGAGCGCGAAGGCCGCAAGCTGACGAAGTCCATTTTCTATCGCTGTTCATATCGAACACTATCCATAGCTGCGCGGCCGAGGGCTGTAAACGGGCGCATTAGCGCGTCCTAGAGCGTGGCTTGAAACGCGCCCAAGGCTTCCTTCAGAGCCGCATCGAGGTCTTCCTCTGCCGCTTCTTTGGCGATCCCAGAGCCGGTGTCGAAAAGCTGCGCGCTTATGGCTGCATCCGGGTAAATGCCCCGCAACGCCAATCTATAACAGGCAAGCTGCACAAGATGATTGCGGCGGATTCCATCCGTCGGCTGCGCGCCGGACTTGAAGTCGAGAACGGCGGCGCCGGCCGCGTTCCAGCGAATGCGATCGGCCTGGCCGAAAATGCTGCCAATGGCCTCTCCGCTGGCGCCTGTCACGGTCACGCCAAGGCCAACCTCGGAAAGATCGTGGCTGCCGGGTTCCAGCAAAGCTTCCCCGGACAAAAGCGAGAGTACGCCCACTATGGCGCCTTGCCTTTCCGGCTCGCCGAGCTTGGCGGAGAAGGCTGACGCTATAAGCGCCGCCGCGGTGGCGCGGTGTGCGGCCGGTATTGCAGGCAAGATTTCGAGCAGCCTATGGATGAGCGAGCCGCGGGCTTGGGCCGTCTCGCGGTCCGTCTGCGAGTACTGCCCTGCCGCGGCATCGAAACCTGCCCTCTGCATGAGCTGGGAGGGAGAAAGGCTCCGAAGGGTCTCTTCCTTCGGGGCTGGTGCAGCAAGCCAGAGCGGCGGCGTGCGTTCTTCCGGTTTGGAAACTGGCCCGGCCGGCGGGCGGAAAGCCTGTCCCGGCTCGGTGCGAAATATCGTACGCCCTTGGAAATCCTGCGCTTCTTCGAGCGTGGGCGCCAGCGCTTTTTGGATCGTGTCGTACCAGCTCCCCGCTGGAAGAGTGCCATTGTGGAAACCGGTGATGTAGAGGCGGTCGCGAGCCCGCGTCATCGCCACGTAAAGCAGCCGCCCCTGCTCGCGCTGCTCGCTCGCCTTGATCTCATCCTTCGCGCCGCTAATGGGAGGCAGATTGCCGGTGCCTTTAACTGCCCAGACCGGAATGCTGGGCGCGCCGCTGTTGTCATCGAGAAGAAAAATAGGAGCGGGCCGCGGTCCTTTATTGCCGCAGGTATCGGCCAGAATGACGATGTTGGCTTCGAGGCCCTTGGCGCCATGGACGGTCATGATGCGGACCTCGCGCGCCGCCTGGTCCGTTTCGCGCTTCACCTCGGAGGCACTTTTCCGCGCGAAGGCTACGAACTCAGCCAAGCTTGCTTGCGACCGGGCACTGAACGTTTCGGCGAGGCCCAGGAACTCGTCGAGCGCATCGAAACACGCCGGCCCAAGCCTCGCGCCAAACGCCCTCCGGCCCCCCTCGGCTTCCAGGATGTGAGCGAAAAAGTCGAAGGGGCTGAGCCTTCCGGCCAGTGCACGCCACGCGGTAAGCCGCTTACAGTGCGCGCCGTAGTCTGGATCGCGCTCCAAAACCTGCCAAAGCGAGACTTCCCGCCCGTAGGCCAGTTTGAAAAGATCGTCCTCGCTAAGCCCGAATAACGGGCCTTTCAGAACCGTGGCAACCGAAAGATCGTCCTCGGGCTGCAGCAGAGCATCGGCAAGCACGAGCAGATCCATAACCGCAAGCTCATCGGTGAGCGCGATCCGGTCGGCCCCAGCGACAGGGATGCCCTCGCGTTTCAATGCAGCCTGCAGCAACCTGGCCATCGGCTCGCGCTTGCGGAGTAGGATTAGGATGTCGCCCGGCTCAATGGCGCGACCGCGCGAAGCAAGCCCTTCGCCGCTTTCGAGCCAGTGCTTTATCTGCCCGGCGATGCGTTCTGCTAGAGCTTCCGCAGGCTTGGGCGCTGGCGCGGTTGCGGCATCGGGCTCCCAGACGCTACCCTTTTCCTGTTTTTCGCCCCGCTCAGGCTCCCATAGCTCGACGAGCCCGCCATTTTCGGGGCGGTAGGCCAGATGCCGCACGGAATTGCCCTGTTGCAGGCCGGACAGCGCGTCCGACACATGATCGACGGCAGCGAGGATCGGAGCCAGCGTGCGGAACGAGAGATTGAGATCGGCCGTGCACCAGGAGAATCCGGCTTGGTTGACACTCGCCTCGTAGACAGTGCCGTAAGCCTGCAGCAGCTCCGGCCTGGCACCTTGAAAACCGTAGATCGATTGCTTCTCGTCGCCCACGGCGAAGAGGGTGGGCACGCAATCGCGGGCGCCCTGCCCGGCAAAAAAGTCGGAAGTCAGCTTTGCGACGATTTCCCATTGCTCCGGGCTCGTATCCTGGGCCTCATCGATGAGAATATGGTCGACCCGGGCGTCGAGTTCATAGAGCACCCATTCCGTGGCTTCCTGCCGGGAGAGCAAGCGGCGGGTTTGGGCGATAAGATCGTCGAAATCGAGCGCGGTGCGGGCGCGCTTTGCAGCCTCGTAGCGCTCGAAAATCGCGTCTGTCAGGTGAAGCAGGGCAACGCTCGCCTCGACCAGCTTGAGGCCGCAAATCTTTTCATCGAGGGCGAGGAATGCGCTTTGAGCCGCCACGAGCGCCTCACTCAGCGCCTCGGCGCGCTTCCTGACCTGGGTTGTCATCAGCGACTTTCTCGGCTCGCCATCCTTTGTGGCGAAGGCGGCCTTGAGTGCCGTGCATTTCGCCTCGCTGCTGGCCGCTTGCCGAACTGCCTCGAACCTTGCCGCGCTTTCGCAATCGCTTTTCAAGCCGCCTTTGAGCGCGGCAATGGCCTCCTCGAGCGTGTGCAAATCAAGCGCCGGCGCGGCACGCGCCAGGAGTGCTTCCCTTGTGTCCGCTAAGGAGAGATTGAAAAGCCGGCGCAGCCTCGCCTCGATCTCGGGTAGAGGCTGCTCCGCAGCGGTAAGGGCGAACAGGCGCGTGATTTCAGCACGCTTGCCCAACATAGCCTGCAGCACGCCGGCAAAGTCGCGCTCACTCGCATGAGCGGCAACACGCTCAAACGCTTCGCGCCCAGGTCCTGCTGAGATGGCTGAAAACGCGCCGGCGCACGCTTCCTGCAAGGCGTCCCGCGCCTCTTCTTCGGTCAGCACAGTGAACCCGGGGGGAACATTTGCCTCAAGGCTATAGCGGCGCAGAACGCGCTCGCAAAAGCTATGAATTGTCATGATGGCGAGCCCGCCCGGCGCATCGATGACGGTTGCAAACAGGCAGCGCGCCTGCGCCATCTGGGCTTCGGTGGGAGGGTGATCCAGGAGCTTGGCAAGCAGCGGTTTGAGGTCCGCATCGCTGGATGTGGCCCACTCGCCAAGCTTGGCGAGGACGCGCGCTTCCATTTCAACGGCCGCGTTCTTCGTGAACGTCAGGCAAAGGATCGAACGCGCACTCGCGCCCGCAAGCAAGAGCCGCAAGATGCGCTGCACGAGCACATGGGTCTTGCCGGTGCCGGCATTGGCACGAACCCAGGCGGAGACCGAAGGATCGGCCGCGCGGCGCTGCTTTTTCTCGGCATCGGCTAGCAGCATCGCTTGGGCGGCAAGCGTCTCACTCATCGTCCGCCTCGCTATCATCGGCATCGGCGGCCCATTCGCGAACGCGGGCGAGGTGGGCGTAAGGATCGTTTTCCGCTTTATCGCGGAAAACCGCACGCGTCTCGTACGTGTAGGGAGTTGCCTCGTCGTCGAAGCGATCGATCTGACGGAGCGTGCCTTTGCGGGCGGCCTCGATCGCTTCCGCGGCGGGTACTTTGGGCGGGACGATCTCGCCAGGAGGTTCGCCGCCCGTTGCTACGATATAGCAGAAGTCCGCCGCCGCTCCGGCAGGAATGCCGGCGAAGGCACCTTCCTTGGCAAGAAGCCCTTCGAGGGCAAGCTGCGGCGCGCCGCGACCCGCTGAAACCTTGGCCGTGTTGGCGCTCGTCTTGAAATCGTAGATGCGTAAGCTTCCATCGCTCAGCCTGTCGATCCGGTCGGCGCGCGCGGTGATCTCGAAAGGCCCAGCGGGCGCCGGCAGGACGAGCTTGCCGCCTACCTCGCTCTTGAGAAGCTGCACGCCTTCCCGCCTGCCGCCCTCCGTCGCGGCGAACCACTCCGCAAAGCGGACGAAACGCGGCCTCCAAAACGGTGCGTTGGCGAGATTGAAGCCCAGCTCTTCCGCTGCTTTGTCGAGCTTCGCGGTCAGTGCCTCGGCGGCGTTTTGCGGCAGCTCCCCTGGATGGTCCTGGAAGAAGGCATGCAGCGCCGCGTGATAAAGAATGCCTTTGTCGCGCGCGTCGCTCGTTTCATCGAGGCGGCGGAGCGGTTCAAGATCGAGAATCCGGCGCGCGTATATGGCGTAAGGGTTGGCAAACCAGTTTTCGATAGCGGTTACGCTCAAGCGCCGTGGGCGGAAAGCGAGCGGAGGCCGGGGCCGGGGGCGGGTCGCTGGAGCGGCGGCACCGGGCGCCCCATGGCCGGCCACCCAATCAAGCCAGGGCCGATCCGTATTAAGCGCGGCCGTTTTACCTGCTTCTGCCAGCGCTTTGATACGCGAGACCCACCGGCTTGGCCGGGTGAGGCTCCCATTTTCCTTTTTTGATCGCGTAAGGATCACCTGCGGGGCGGAAGCGGCAAGCGAAAAAAAATCATGCGCCGAACGCCCGATGCGGCGCTCCTGCGGCGGCAAGCCTACAAAAGCGCGATCCGCCCGGTTAAGCCAGGGGTCGGGGCCAGGGGTCTGGGGCCAGCAGCCTTCGTTGAGGCCGGCGAGGACAATCGTATCGGCCGATAGAAGGCGCGCATCGAGCGGCTTCAGAAGGAAAAGCCGGGGGTGCGGGTTTTCCGGCGTCCTCTCAGGCCTCTCAGAAGCAATGCGCGCGAACAGGTCCGAGTAATCCGCCAGATTAAGCGTGAAACCGCGCACGGCCGCTTGCTCCAGCAAGCTGACCATTGAGCTCTTCGCGCTCAAAAGCCCAAGGGGCTCAAGATGAGAGAGAACGGCGCGGTGGGCGGCGACCCACTCGGGCAACGTCAGCCGTTGATTCGCCCGCGCCGTAAATGGCGACAGTGTTTCGATGACCTGAACCGCAAGGCTGCGGGCCGCTTCCCACTGCGGGGCGCCGATCCGCTTCATGGATGTGTGCCGCGCTTCGCCCGATTGGGTCGCATGTTCTGCGCGCGCCAACGCTGAAGGAATGCCCGCGAGCGAAGCGGGCCGCCACATCTGCCGCAAGACGCCGAGATCGATAATCTCCGCTACGCGCCAGATTTGCGCGGCGGCCGGGCCTTGCGCCTGCCTGAGCAGCTCTACGAATTCCTCGGGTTTGTCGCTCGCAGCACAGGATGCAGCGCGTATCGCGATCGTATCTGCGCTGTAAGCCTCCGAAGGCGCGTCCGCGGTGATTGTCCACTGGCCAAGCGCGTGGCGCACACGGGAAAGCAGGCTGTCGCTAGGCGTCACAACAGCGGCGGTTTGCCCCGGCACTTCAAGGCTATGGCGCAAGATGAGAGCAATCGCGGCCGCCTCGTCCTGAATGGTGTCTGCCTCAATGAGCGACAGGCCCGGGGCGGGGCTCGCTGCTTCCCGCCCCAAAGCCTGGATGAAAGCAGGCCATTCCGCGGTTTCCGGCGGGGGACGAAGCGCTTCGCTGAGGAAACGCGCGCGGCGAGCGAGGGCAGTGAAGTCCCCCCTCACCCCAGCCCTCTCCCACAAGGGGAGAGGGAGCAGGTCGCGACGGTTGTGTGGGCGTCCCTTCTCCCCTTGCGGGAGAAGGACAGGATGAGGGGTAAGAGTGCGAACATCCTCCCTCCGTACATTCAACCGGGCGAGCAGCTGCTGCAATCCATATTGGGGATGCTCTGGATGTGCCTCAACCGTTGCGGCGGTGTCATCGAGCCCATAAAGGACAAGCGCCGATTGCGGCCGGCCAAGCGCCCCCTCCATGAGGCCGATGGTTGCGGCAACGCTGCCCGTCGAGCCGGCGATGATGACGGGTGAATCGCTCTGCCGGATGTATTCGGCCTCGATTGCCATAAGGCGGTTGCGGCGTTCCTCGCTGTCGAGCTTGGCCGCGCTTGCCTTCCGCGCGTCCCAGTCCCGCAAGACGCCGCGCAGAAGCTGCGATGAAAGCTGCTCGCTGCCCGAGGCGCGGCTCCGGTCCAAGAATGCTATGCGCGAGAAATCCGCTCCTTCCGTATGCGCCTCGCCGATGAGAGCCGCGATCTGCCCCGCGATGGTGAAGGCGCTCGCCGCTGGGATCGCGGTGAATACCGGCTCATGCGCGAGCCTTCTTCCGAGCAAAGATTGCGATGCACGCATGACCAGCGCCGCAAGCTGGACTTGCCGCTCGAGCTCGCTGAAGGCCGGTGGAATGGCGAGCGCTTTCTCGAGCAGAGCAAGCGCTGCCGGCGTGGAAGCCATGCGCGGGCCGTATGCGGCAAAGAGGTCCAAGGGATCGGCTTCGCCCAATACCCGGATGCGCGGCAGAAACGTCGCGCCGTTCGGTGCAAGCGCCAGAAACGCGAGCTTCAGGGCTTCCACCGGCGCACGTGCGGGAAGGTAGATTGTGAGCTTGGGAAGCTCGTGAGGCTCTGGCCGGCCGCGATTCCATATCGAGCCGTCGAGGATGGCCGCCGCGAGAGTGGGGATGAAGGGTGAGTAAAGGGGACACTTCAAAATCACCCCTTGCCAGCTCCCCGTGAAGTTAAGCCCTTCGGCGCTGCCCTTCATTCAAATGGCTCTCCGCCTCGATCAGCGCTTGCGGCGTGCCCACATGCATCCACGTTCCGTCGAGGGTGACACCATATAGGCCGTGTTCTGCAATTGCCCGGTCGAAAATCTTGTTGAGCGAAAAAGCGCGCTCCGTGACGCCATCGAAAAGCTCCGGCTTCAAAATCGATACACCGGCGAACACGTAAGGCTCTTCTTCGCCAGCCCGCCTCCGGGTCAGCCGGCCGGACGCATCCAGGCTGAAATCGCCCCGGCCCTCATATCCGATGCTTGAGTCGCGGCGGGCCAGCAAGAGCAGCGCTGACATGCGCTCCGGCTGCCAGGCATCCATCACGAGGCGGAGGTTGGAGCGCGTGCCCTCGGTCCAAACCGAGTCGGAGTTGTGAACCATGAAGGGGTCGCCTCCGAAAAGCGGGAGGGCTTTCAGGACGCCGCCGCCGGTTTCCAGAATGGCCTCGCGCTCGTCGGAAATCACGATTTCGGGTGCGGCGCGCGTTTTAAGATGGGCTTCGATCTGGTCCGCGAAATGATGGACGTTTACCGCTGCACGCTCGACGCCGGCGGCTGCCAGCCGGTCGAGGACGTGATCGAGGAGGAGCCTGCCGCCAAGCGTGATGAGCGGCTTTGGTACGCGGTCGGTCAGCGGCCGCATGCGCGTGCCGAGACCTGCGGCAAGCACCATCGCGGTCTTGATCTGAGCCATCCGGTTCCCTCTATCTGATCGCGCCCTGCTCCAGCCTCGTATCCGCCAAGGGGCGCAGATGGGTTTCATACCACGTGCTGAGCGCTTTGAGATCGGGGTGAGAGAGGTTGCGGAACAGATAGCGTGCAATGCGTGGCAAATGTGCCAGATAGCCGTGCTTGCCGTCGCGCAAGGAAAGCCGCGCGAAGATGCCGGTAATCTTGGTGTTCCGCTGCGCGCCGAGGATGGCATAGGCCTTCGCGAAAGCGGTGCGGTCGAAGGCCGGATCGGTCTTCGCTGCGCCCGCGCAATAGCGTTCGAACAGCGCGCGCTCGTCGTCCGCCGGCACTTCAAGCCGCGCGTCTTGCAGCAGCGAAACGAGATCGTAGGCCGGATGCCCCCAAACTGCGTCCTGAAAATCGATGGCCCCGAGCTGGCGAAGCCCGCTCCTGCCCGGGCACAGAAGCAGGTTCGGCGAATGATAGTCGCGCAAGACGAGGGTTTTGGGCTGCGCAGCCAGCCATTCGACGTATGGCGACCACGCCTCAAAAAATGAGGCCGTGAGTTCCTGCGGGGCGGGTGCGCCGGTCAATAGCTTGAAATACCATTGCAAAAGCAGGTCAAGCTCGACTTCGAGCGCTTCGCGGTCATAGTCCGGCACGCGGTAATGCAAGCCGGTTGGCGAAGCTAAAGCCTGCGGCGGGTTTGAAGTGCGAAGCGCAAGCAGACCGTCAACGGCCAGCGCATACAGTGGATCTAGCTCCTCGCCTTCTGCGATCAGCTGGCCGAAAACGGCATCGCCCAAATCCTCGACAAGATAGAGGCCAGCGCGCAGATCGCCTGCGAGAATGGCGGGCGCGCTGATCCCCGCTTTTGAGCGCAGCCAATCGGAAATGGCGATGAAGGAGCTGCCCTCGCGCGCGAGATGCGCAATCGCGCAGTATGGGAGTCCGTTGCGGATTGGCGGGCCATCTGTCTGTGGTGGCCAATCCATCAGCATGACGGTTTCACCGTTGCGCTCCAGCCGGGAGAACAGCCGCGCGGAGGCGTCACCCCGAACCGCAGTGCATCGCGCATCGCCCCAGCCATGCTTGACCAAGAAGGCATCGATCTCGCGGAAACGTGCCAGCTTCTGCTGCCAGGCCCCGAACCCTGTCAGAGAAACGCTTCGCGTTTTTCCGTCGCCTTCGATGCGCACCTCGAGCCGGCTGGCGGGCAGCGCGGCCTCGACGATTTCGGGCCATTCGGCGATGACGATGCCTGCGGCGCACATCTCGCGAAAGCCAGTCTCCTCTTCTTCGCCGGGGCCAAGCCTATAAAAATCGCAGTGATTGATCTTCCGGCCGGCCGCCGTGTAGCCGTGCACTAGCCCGTAGGTCGGGCTGGTCACCGCTTCGGTCACGCCGAGCGCGGGCAGCAGCCCTTGCGCGAAGGTGGTCTTGCCGGCACCCAACTCGCCGTAAAGAGCGATGAAATCGACCGGCGAGACGAATGCCGCAAGCCGGCTCGCCAGCGCCTTCATCGCCTCGGGAGTTTGAAGTTCCCACACAGCCCCGCCTCCGCAAAATTTCTTCTTCAGGCAGCGTCATTATTGCCTCACGCAGCCTAACAAGAGATGTGGGCGGTATTGGTCAATTTCCGCAGAATTGTGACGAAGCGCAGACAGTTGCTGCGCCATGGCTGGAGCCTCACCTAGCGCCGGGCTGAGCCGGAGCCGGGATCTAAGCACGTTGAAATATGACACTTCCAAGGTTGATTAGTCTTTGTTATACAACCTTGGTTGATCAAGCGTGCGGGACCGGCCATGGACAACTATGAATTTTGCGCAAACTATGCAGCCTCGCATTTACCTCCCGGCGCTCGGGTGCTGGATTACGGATGCGGTGGAGGCAGAATTGTCACGCTTCTAAGAGCGCGCGGCTTCGAAGCGGTGGGGTGCGATGTCTTTTTCGAAGGCGGCGACGCCTCTGCGGAGATTGCGCCGGGAGAGGTAGGGAAGAGCATCTTCAGAATGGAAGGGGACGAGATCCCTTTCCGGGACAGCTATTTTGATTTCGTTATCAATAACCAGGTTTTGGAACATGTGGCTGATTTAGATGCCGTTGTCTCCGAAATCGCCCGCGTTTTGAAGCCCGGCGGAACCGTGCTGAGCCTCTTTCCAGACAAGGGGGTCTGGTGGGAGGGGCACTCGCATGTCCCGTTTCTGCATTGGTTTCCAAAGGGAAGCCGGTTCCGCGTCAACTATGCCCAGCTTGTTCGCATCTGCGGGGGCGGATCCTTCAAGAAAAACAAATCCCGAAGGCAATGGGCGAAGGATTTTTGTGTTTGGCTGGACAGATGGACCTACTACCGCTCCCGTGCCGAGATTAAGGCCGCATTTTCTAGACATCTGAGTCGGCCGCTTCATCTGGAAAGCGAGTGGATGGAGGCACGTCTCGGCTCAAGGGTTAGGCCGGTTCCTCCGGTGATCCGCTCTCTTATTACGAGAAAATTAGGCGGTCTAATATTTGTAGCTAGCAAGCCCGGAGAGGGTATCGCGGTCTCTCCCTGAACATGCATTGCCACGGATAGCCAATGGCGAAGACTTGCCTCCGCCGCTCACGAACGGCGGCGGTGCAGCTTAATCGCCAGCAGGCCGCCTCCGTAAAACTCTTCATTTACGAACTTCCTCAACAGCTTCTGCTACCGATGCTGGGCTTTGCCCGGCGTTCCCCGCAAAATATTCGGCCAGCGCATCGTATTGCTGGCGGAGTGTCGCGCACAAATTCAAGTGCCGGTTCACATCGTAGAGCCACGACCCGGCGCGGCCACGCGCGATCTCAACCCGGCGCGCTGCTTTCAGCTTCCCGATGATCTTCAGCCGCCCGCTCAAAGTCCTGTCGGCCGCCTCCGCCTCGCGAATTCCAAGGAGCTGCATCAGTTCCTGGCACCGTCTATCGCTTCCGGGGTCTATCTTTGCATGATTTAACGCCACAACTCACCTCACGCTTAAAAAGCCTGTGCTTCGCTGGTAAGAGAAAGCGTCTTAAGACCTGGTAACTTTTTGAATCGAATCTGCGCTAACCTTTCGTCATATATCTGATACGGGTTCCGTCCTATAAAATGATCGCTCAGGTCTCCGCCGAGTTTTCGTCCGCTCAGAAGCAAAAGCGGAGGCAAATCAAAGAAGGAGGAGTTCGTGGTAACAGCGAGTACGACCCGGGGGAACTCAGGATCGGGTTTCGGCTGGCTCAGCCGGGAAGCGACCATCGCCAAGCCTGGCTTCAGCCGTTGGATGGTGCCACCCGCTGCATTGTGCGTGCACTTGTGCATCGGCCAAGTCTACGCATTCAGTGTCTTCAACCTGCCGATGACCAAATTGATCGGCGTCACGCAACCGGCCCCAGGGGACTGGAAACTCACTGAGCTGGGCTGGATTTTTTCGATCGCGATATTCGTCCTTGGCACGTCGGCGGCACTATTCGGCCGCTGGGTCGAGGAAGGCGGACCCCGCCGCGCCATGTTCACCGCTGGCCTATTCTGGTCTTCCGGGTTCCTCGTTTCAGCGCTTGGCGTCTATCTGCACAACCTTTGGATCGTCTATTTCGGCTATGGCGTGCTCGGCGGCTGCGGCCTTGGCATCGGCTACATTTCGCCAGTCTCAACGCTGATCAAATGGTTTCCTGACCGTCCTGGCATGGCCACGGGCATGGCGATCATGGGCTTCGGCGGCGGAGCCTTTATCGCTTCTCCGCTGTCGGTGTGGCTGATGGGTCGATTTTCGACTCCGGCCCATATCGGTGTGTGGGAGGCTTTCGTTGTCCTGGGCCTTGTCTATCTCTTTTTCATGTGGGTGGGTGCTGCCATTGTGCGCGTCCCGCCCGCCAATTGGAGGCCCGCGAACTATGTCGAGCCGGCGCAACCCCGCAAACTCGTCACCAGGAACGACGTCTACGTCTACGATGCGTTGAAGACCTCTCAGTTCTGGCTGATCTGGTGGGTTTTGTGCCTGAACGTCACCGCGGGCATCGGCGTGCTCGGGCAGGCCTCTGCCATGAGCCAGGAAATGTTCCGGGTCACGCCGATAGCAGCCGCAGGCTTTGTCGGCCTCTTAAGCCTGTTCAACATGGCCGGCCGGTTCTTCTGGGCTTCCATATCGGACTTCATCGGGCGCAAATATACCTATTACTGCTTCTTTGCGCTCGGAACCGGCCTTTACGCGGCGGTGCCTTGGACCGGCGAGATCAACAACATCACGGCTTTCGTACTGTGCTTCCTGGTGATCATCAGCATGTATGGCGGGGGCTTTGCTACGGTGCCCGCTTATCTCAAGGATATGTTTGGGACTCGCTATGTGGGCGCTATCCACGGCTGGCTGATCACCGCCTGGTCCGCGGCGGGCGTGTTCGGCCCGGTTTTGGTAAACTATATCCGCCAATACCAGATCGATCAGGGGGTGCCAAAGGCGCAGGCCTACAACACCACCATGTATGTCATGGCCGGGCTCTTGGTCATTGGCTTTCTCTGCAACGCCATGATCAAGGCTGTTCATCACCGCTTTCATATGCAGCCGGATCATGAATCCGTGCGCGCGCAGATGGAAGTGGACGCCGCTGGCGATCCCGCCGGTGCATAAGGGAGGAAATAGATGAAAAACGGCACTACGGCATTTGAGCTCATGCTTGCTTGGGGCTTCGTCGGCATACCGCTTGCCTGGGGTGTGGCAGAGACAGTCATGAACGCCATGAGGCTCTTCCAGTAAAATTGCTGTGCGGCGGCCAGAGGAACTACGCGTTCCGCCCTGACCGCCGCCAGCGCATCCGTCGAAGCTCTCCGGAAGTTAGCGTCTCAGGTGAAAGACGCGGGCATGGTTGCTAGGATTTTCTTTGCTTTTCCTTGCTAAGACTGTGTCTGCTAAAGGAGAATTAAGATGATTCGCAGGCTTATCTTCGCGGCCGGAGCTCTGACGGTTGCGTTCGCGCCACTAGGATCGTTGCGTGCACAGGAGCCGCAAGTTAGGGAGCAAAGCGTTGCTTCGCCTTTGTCCGCCGACACGCCTGCGAATTCCGCGAGCGTGGCGCCCGCAGCAAGGGCCGTAACCGAAGCCCCGGCGAGCCCCGAAGCGCAAGCGCTGCACAAGGCGCTTTCGGGTCTCGCCGCCGGAGATACGGACGAGGAGCGCAACGAACGCGCGGCTTTGGAATCCTTCTATGAAGCACGCAATTATGCGCCGCTCTGGCTGACGCCCGCAGGTGGCTCCACTCCCAAAGCCGCGGCGCTTATGGCCGAGATCCAACAGGCCGATCAGTGGGGACTGGAACCGCACGATTTTCCTCTTCCTGCCAGATTGACCGCCCAGGCCGCGCCAGCGTCGCCTGAAAAGGCGGCTGCGGACGAGATCCAAATCTCCATGGCGGTCCTGAAATACGGCCGGTACGCCCGCGGCGGGCGCATCATGAACCCTTCCGAGCAACTAAGTTCCTATCTCGACCGCCGGCCCCAGCTTCTCAACCCGAAATCGGTTCTGGATGGCATCGCAGCGGCGGATCAGCCCGATGCGTACCTTCGCGGCCTGCATCCGGCCCAGCCGCAATTCGAGAAGCTGCGCCAAAAGTACCTGGCCCTGCTAAACCGAAACAAGCAGAAAAGTGCCGAGGCAAAGAAGCTGCTCGCCAACATGGAAGAGTGGCGCTGGATGCCCGCCGATATGGGCGAACTCTATATCTGGAACAACCTCCCGGATTTTACGCAGCGGGTAGTCAAAGACGGCAAGATCGTGCGCGAAGTCCGCATCGTAGCCGGAGAGACGGATAAGCAAACGCCAATCTTCACCCGCTCGCTTAAGAAGATCACCTTCAGGCCGACTTGGATCGTCCCCGATTCCATCAAGGCGCGTGAACTGTGGCCAAGCTTGCTTAAGGGCGGTCACTTGATGCGGGAATGGCAGCTCGAAGTCCGCACCAAGGACGGCAAGCCGGTCGATTGGCGCAGGATCAACTGGTCCAGAACCAATATCCTGGAATACGACGTAATCCAACCAAACGGGCCGAAGACCGTGCTAGGCCGCGTGAAGTTCTCATTCCCCAGCCAGCACACCGTCTTCATGCACGACACCCGCGCCGAAGACAAATGGATGTTCCACGTTTCTCAGCGCACCTATAGTCATGGCTGCATGCGCGTTGCCGATCCGATAGGCCTCGCGAAAATTGTTCTGCGCGAGGACAAGGGCTGGGATTCCGCGCAAGTAGACGCCGCGCTGAACAAGGGGCCGCTCAACAACGAGATCGCCATCGATCACAAAATCCCGGTGCATATGACCTATTTCACGGCGATGGTTGACGATGACGGCGAGTTGCACACTTTCCCCGACGTCTACGGGCATGAGCGCCGCATAACCCTGGCGCTGGAAGGCAAATGGGACCGGATCGTGAAGGGGCGCAATCACCTAGCGCCGGTAGAGCTAGACTTGGCCAGTGCCCGCCATCGGCATTACGCTGAAGATGAGGCAAACGAGCAGCCCAGGCACCCCCGCCGTTACGTCCGTCCCGCAAGCGGCGGCTTCATTGACACTATTTTGGGCGATTAGCTTCAGCGGCCTACTAGAATACGCCGCGGGCCTTCACCTCGCCGTAACGCCTCAGGGGCCAGCCGCCGCCGAGGCGGGACCACGACAACCTGCCACATGCCGGCTTTTGACCGCGATCAAAACTTAGAGTCCTTCCAAAGGTTTAAGCATAATTCAGCCGGCCGCGCTCCGTTGACTGCCATCCAGATTACGGTTCTGGAGTTTCATCCCGTTTGACAGGTGGCCAGTCCGGCGCCGGCCCATGAGGACCGGCAAGCTTTTCAGGGGTAGCAGGATCGCCACGAGCGCCGAGGTGTCAACGGCGATCGGTTACGCAGGGCTTCGATCACGGCGCGGCGCGACTGCCGCTCGAGTGCCTTTTTAATGGGGCACGATCCGTGCCGCGGGCTGATATGGTCCAAATCAAGTGAGGGCATTGACTAAAATAAACCGTTGCGGGCTTTCGGCGGTGAACTTAGACATGGTGCACTCACTAAAGAGACAATCATGGCAAAAACACAAATTGACGAGGCGACGGTAAAGCGGATCGCGCATCTGTCGCGGCTCAGGATTTCGGCGCAGGAAGCGCACAGTCTCAAGCGCGAGCTTAACGGCATCCTAGCCTGGGTCGAGGAGCTGCAAGCGATCCCGACCGATGATGTGGAGCCGCTCACGCACGCCGGCGCGGCGCAGCTCAGGATGCGGACCGACGCCGTGACCGATGGCGGCTATCCGGAGGATATCCTCAAAAACGCGCCGAAATCCGAAGATGGTTTTTTCCTCGTCCCCAAGGTTATCGAATAACCCATGTCTTTGAACGAACTGACGATTGCGCAAGCAAGCGAGAAGCTGCGCGCAAAAGAGATCAAGGCCACCGAGTTGACCGAAGCTTGCCTCTCCGCCATCGAGGCCGGCAACAAGGCGCTCAACGCGTTTCTGCTTGTGACCGCTGAAAAGGCGATCGAAGCGGCCAAGGAGTTGGACAAACGGCTCGGCGCGAAATCGAAATCGGGCATCCGGGCACTCGAAGGAATCCCGCTCGGTATCAAAGATCTCTACTGCACCAAGGGCGTGCGCACCACCGCCTGCTCGCACATCCTGCACAATTTCGAACCCACTTATGAATCGACCGTCACTCAAAACCTGTGGGACGCGGGCGCGATCATGCTGGGCAAGCTCAATATGGACGAGTTCGCGATGGGCTCCTCCAACGAGACCAGCTATTTCGGGCCGTGCATAAGCCCCTGGCGCGCCAAGGGCAGCATGGAAAAGCTCGTGCCTGGCGGCTCATCGGGCGGGTCAGCGGCCGCGGTGGCGGCCGGGCTCTGCCTCGGTGCGACGGCTTCCGATACCGGCGGCTCGATCCGCCAGCCGGCCGCTTTCACCGGCACGGTCGGCATCAAGCCTACCTATGGCCGCTGCTCGCGCTGGGGCATGGTCGCCTTCGCGTCGTCGCTCGACCAGGCAGGCCCCATCGCCCGTTCGATCAAAGACGCAGCGCTGCTGCTTCAAGCCATGGCGAGCCATGACCCGAAGGACTCGACCAGCACGAATCTTCCGGTGCCGGATTTGGAGAAGGCGCTTGGCCAGCCCGTGAAGGGGCTTAGGATCGGCATTCCGAAGGAATACCGGGTCGACGGCATGGCGGCCGAAATCGATGCGCTTTGGCAAAAGGGCATTGAAATTTTCCGACAGGCCGGCGCGAAGATCGTGGATGTGAGCCTGCCCCACACCAAGGCGGCCCTTCCCGCTTATTACATCGTGGCACCAGCCGAAGCATCCTCGAACCTCGCCCGCTACGACGGCGTCCGCTATGGGCTGCGCGCCAACGGCAAAGATATCACCGGCATGTACGAGGAGACGCGCGCGGAGGGCTTTGGCGCCGAGGTGAAGCGCCGCATCCTGATTGGCACCTATGTGCTGTCGGCCGGCTATTACGACGCTTATTATCTGAAGGCGCAGAAAGTTCGCAGCCTCATCAAGCAGGACTTCGACCAAGCTTTCGAGAAGGTGGACGTGATCCTGACTCCCGCCACGCCGACGCCGGCCTTCCCGCTTGGAAGCCAAGGCGGCGCCGATCCAATCGCCATGTATTTGAACGACATATTCACCGTGACCGTTAATATGGCCGGACTGCCAGGGCTATCGGTTCCGGCGGGCCGCTCGGCGGACGGCCTTCCGCTTGGCCTGCAGATCATCGGCAAGCCCTTCGACGAGGGCCTTGTATTGCGCGCTGGGCAAGTGATCGAGGACGCGGTTGGCCGCATGCCGATTCCAGAGCCCTGGTGGCACGATAGTGCTGCCCCAGCCATCGGGAACGGCGCAGTAAAAGCCCCCGCCGCTAAGAAGCCGGCAGCGAAAAAGACAAAAGCAGCGGCGCAGTCCGCTGGATCGCCGAAGAAGCCGGCTTCAAAAGCCAAATCGGGAAAAAAGAGCAATGGCGCATCGTAAAGCGGAAGAATGCGTAAACATGGATCAAGTGCGCGTCGAGATCGACCGCATAGACGAGGCCCTGCTCGATCTCGTTGCCGAGCGCTTCTCCTATGTCGACCGCGCCTGGCAACTGAAAAACAATCCCGAGGATGCAAGCGTGCCGTGGCGCATCCGACAGGTGATCGACAAGGTCGAGGCCCGTGCAAAACTGCGCGGCCTGCCGCCGGAACTCGCGGTTGCGCTCTGGCGTCAAATGATCGGCTGGTTTATTCAGTATGAGGAAGAGAAGCTCGCCAAACGGGCCGGACAATCATCGGATCAAGCGAAAGATTAAGGCGATGAGGCTCAGTTTGCTAGCGCTGTGCGCTGCGGCTTCCGCCGTGGCCGGCATAAGTTTCGAGGCGAAGGCGCAGAGCTCGGACCTGACGGTCGAGGTAAGTGGCTTGCGCAATTACAAAGGCCATGCGGTGCTTATGCTGTGGCCGGACTCGGGGGAAAGCTCAAAGTTTCCCGACGCGTCAAAGGTGCAATACCGCGACGAGCGCGCGGGCGATCAGACTTGCGATTTTCCCAACGCTGCGATCTGCCGCAGGGTGATCGAGAGCCTCCAGAATCTGACGGTATCCTACACGTTCAAATCGCTGCCGCCGGGCGATTACGCCATTTTCGTGTTCCACGACGAAAACAACAATGGCATTCTCGACACCGGGTTGATGAGACGGCCCCTGGAGGCCCGCGGCTACAGCGGGGTGCTGCCGGAAGATGTGAGCCCCGTCACGAGCAAGATAAAATTCGATCAGGCGCGCTTTACGTTGAGCGGGCCGAAGACCATCACCGTCGGGCTCAGATATCCACCCCGCTTCTAGCCATCAAAAACGATGAGAACCACCGTCATTGCGAGCGACGCGAAGCAATCCAGAGCCACCAACTCAAGCGCTGAGCAAGCCGCCCCTGGATCGCCGCGGCGGCATTGCCGCCTCGCGATGACGAAGAGCCTAAAGGATTTAAACGCATGACGCAGATAAGACGGGAAAACCTGATTGACGGTGCAACCGGTGCATGGGAACTCATCGTGGGCCTGGAAGTGCATGCCCAGGTGCTTTCCAATGCGAAGCTTTTTTCGGGAGCTTCGGCGGCGTTCGGCGGCGAGCCAAACTCGCATGTCAGCGTTGTCGATGCCGGAATGCCTGGAATGCTCCCCGTCATCAACGAGGAATGCGTGGCCCAGGCGGTGCGAACCGGCCTTGGCCTCAAAGCCCAGATCAACCATCGCTCGGTGTTCGACCGGAAGAACTATTTCTACCCCGACCTGCCCCAAGGCTATCAAATCTCGCAATACAAGTACCCAATCGTGGGCGAGGGCGTGGTTACGGTCGATCTCAAGGAATACTCGTTTGAGGTCGGCATCGAGCGGCTGCATCTGGAACAGGACGCCGGCAAGAGCCTGCACGACCAGCATGCAGAATATTCTTATGTAGACCTGAACCGCTCCGGCGTGGGCCTTATGGAGATCGTGTCGAAGCCAGACATCCGCTCCTCCGAGGAGGCCAAGGCTTACATCAGCAAGCTGCGCACGATCATGCGCTATCTCGGCACCTGCGACGGCAATATGGAAGAAGGATCGCTTCGCGCCGATGTGAACGTCTCGGTGCGCCGGCCCGGCGAAAAGCTCGGCACGCGCTGCGAAATCAAGAACATGAACTCGATCCGCTTCATAGGCCAAGCCATCGAGTACGAGGCGCGCCGCCAGGTCGACGTTCTCGAGGATGGCGGAACGATTCATCAGCAAACGCTGCTGTTCGATACGAAAACCGGCAAAACCGCGCCGATGCGCTCCAAGGAAGAGGCGCACGATTACCGCTATTTCCCCGATCCCGATCTCCTGCCCCTCGTCCTTTCCGATGCCTTCGTCAAGAAGCTGAAGAAGGGGCTGCCTGAGCTGCCGGACGAAAAGCGCGCGCGCTTCATCAAGGATTACGGGCTTTCGCCCTATGACGCAGGCGTGCTGATCGCCGACCGCGCTTCGGCCGATTTCTTCGAGGCGGCGGCCAAGGAAAGAGATGCGAAACTGACGGCGAATTGGATCATGGGCGACCTTTTTGCCGCGCTGAACAAGACAGGCAAGGACCTCTCCAACAGCCCGGTACCCGCGGCGCATCTTGGCGAGCTCGTCGATCTGATTTCCACCAATGTAATCTCGGGCCGTATCGCCAAGGAAGTGTTCGAAATCATGCTTCAGTCGGGACATGCGCCCGGCCAGATCGTGGAGGAACGCGGCCTGAAGCAAGTCACCGACACCGGTGCCATCGAGAAGGTGGTGGACGAGATCATTGCCGCGAACCCGAAGCAGGTAGAGCAGGTGCAGACCAAGCCCAAGACGCTCGGATGGTTCGTGGGCCAGGTGATGCGCGCGACTGGCGGCAAGGCAAACCCCGATGCCGTCAACGCCATCCTGCGCCAAAAGCTCAAGGTGCCGGAAGAGGTCTAAGTCCCGCTTTTCACGGAAGCAAAAGCCCCCTCACCCCGACCCGCTCCCAAGGATGAGCCGAGGTTCGCACATGCACAGCCAGCGCCTATGCCAGCTGCGATGGCAAACTCTTTTGCTGTGACATTCATAGGAACATGGGCTTTCATGAGGGCTGGGGCTCATGCGCGTGAAAGGTTCGACAATGGGCATCAAGAACATCACCCCTTTCTTGTGGTTTGACAGCAACGCCGAGGACGCCGCCAAATTCTACGTCTCGCTGTTCGAGGACTCCCGCATTACCCATGTGTCGCGCTACGGCGACGCAGGCCCAGGCCCGAAAGGCTCGGCGATGGTGGTGGCCTTCGAGCTTGAGGGGCGCCCCTTCGCCGCAGTCAATGGCGGCCCCGCTCACAAGCTCACTGAAGCCTTTTCGCTGCTCGTCGAATGCACAGATCAGGCCGAAATCGACCGGCTGTGGGAGGCGCTCGGCGAAGATGGCTCCTACAATGTCTGCGGCTGGCTAAAGGACCGCTTCGGCCTTTCCTGGCAGATCAATTATGCCGGCCTGCCGGGGCTGATGAGCGGCGATCCCGAAAAAGCCGGGCGTGTGATGGCCGCGACGATGCAGATGAAAAAGATCGATGTAAAGGCTCTGGAGGATGCTGCCGCTGCTTAGGCTAGACGCGGGAAGAGACGTGTACCCCTGCGAGTTCTGTTCAACAAAAAAAGTTGAGAAGTAGCGGTGAGCGCTGTTCACAGCCTGCGAAATCTGCTACCTCTTATTAGGTTAATGGTTCAGGAGGAGCCCCGCATTATGTCGCAGACGAAGAAAGCCCCTAAGGGGAAGAGAGCAGGGAAGGCTTTATCTGCCCTAAGCGCTGCCGCGCCAGTGCTGGGCGTTGCCGCGCTGTCCTTGACAGCAACGGCCACCGGATCGCAAGCGGGCATGGTATCGCCGGCTACGGCACCGGCATTTTTGGCTGAGGAGGAGATCTCCGACGTCACCCTGGCGACGTTCCACCTTTCCGATCACGAAAATCTCGGAGTATCGCGGTCCTTAATAGAAGTCCACGGTTGTGGCGGCGGTCACGGATGTGGCCACGGATGCGGACGCGGATGCCGCGGCGGCCGTGGATGCGGTCGTGGATGTGGCCGTGGATGCGGTGGCCGCGGATGCGGAGGCGGCTGGGGCGGATGCGGCGGATGCGGATGGGGCTGGTGCCTATCGTGGGGTGGCTGCCGCCCGTGGTGCTAAGCGGTTTCGCCGCTTTGACGGCGTGACAGACGCGAATTTTAGGGCCGGATTGATCAGTGTCGATCCGGCCCTCTTTTGTGGCTTGTTTCCGGCTGAAGCAGACGTTAATGCTGAGCATGCAAAAACCAGCCATGGGGCCAACGGGAACCGCGTGGTCCGGAAGCTCTGGCGTACGAGCTAGATACATGGTTCTAGCGGCCGGGGCATTCGCCTTTCACTGGCGCCGGAGAGGGATATAGTTTTTTCATGGAAGCCGAACACCAAGACAGCTTTGCGCTGCATGACGGCGACGAGGTTCCGCAGTTCGCGCCGAATTTTACGGTCTACGAACTGCCATCCGAAGCTCTGTGCTTTTATTCCGAGGACAGAAAGTTCCTGCTTCACGGCAAGATCTACTGTGCGATCGCGCACGCGATAGCGAAGGGTGAGAAGAGCTTCCGGGAGTTGGTTCGCGAGCTGGAGCGGGATTTTCCATCCGAACAAGTGCAAGAAGCTTTGAAGGGGCTGGCCGAACGCCGCTACATCATTACTAAGTCAGGCTCTTCGAATGGCACCGCAGCTGCCTATTGGGCAAGCTTGGGCCTTCCGCCGGAGACAGCGGAGAAAAATCTGCAGCACTGCCGCGTCCGCGTTCAAGCCATCGATGTACAAGGGGAAGCGGAACTCGGCGCAGCGCTAAGCGAGCTTGGCGTCCGGCTGGTCAAGCGCTCCCCCGATCTGACCGTCATGCTGGTGAACGATTACCTCGATGAGCGGCTGTCCGATTTGAACCGGCGGCACCTTGCGGACGGCGCCCCCTGGGCGCTTGTTCAGCCTTCCGGCGTTTATCCCCTGGTGGGACCGGTGCTCAGCCCTGGCAAGGGCCCGTGCTGGCAGTGCCTTGCGGACCGGATGCAACGCAACCGTGAGGTCAGGGCGATGCTCGGCAGGAGCCAGGCCCACTGCCTGTCCGTCTCGCCATTGGCCCGGCACACGCTCGGACAGAGCGGCATCCAACTTGCGGCCGTCGAGATCGCGAAGGCAATTGCCACCGGCTTCCGAACGGATTTGAGGCATCACATCATTAGTCTCGACCTTTCGGGCGCGACCGTCGTGAAACATTACGTGGCAATGCGCCCGCAATGTCCAGCATGCGGAAGCTCCGATCTGCACGACCCTAGCCGCGCACCCGCACCGATCGAATTGGCGGCCAGCGGCCGGCCGGTCATGACCAGCGGCGGCTACCGGACAGTCTCCTCGCGCGCCACCGTTGCGCGTTTTCGTAAGCATGTAAGCCCGCTCACTGGCGTCGTATCACGCCTGGAGCGCGTTGACGTGGATCTGCCACTGAACAACTCCTTCTATGCCAAGCATAATTTTTCGGCGCCCGCTCGCACCGTAAACGAGCTGAGGGCAGGACTGGCCGGCTTCAGCTTCGGCAAGGGCAGCACCGCAGAGCAAGGGGAAGCCAGTGCCCTGATGGAGGCAATCGAGCGCTATTCCGGGGTTTTTCAAGGCGACGAGATTAGGGCAACACGGCGGTTCGAGGATTTCCCGAAGGGCGATGCCGTTCCTGCGAACGATGTCTTGCTGTTCAGCGACGCCCAATACGAGCGGGGCGTGTCGCCAATGCCCGGCGAGGACGACGAGCCGCTTAGCCCTACCCTTTTCGATGGATCGGCCGAAATGGAATGGTCGCCGGTCTGGTCCCTGCGCGACAAATGTTTCCGATATATTCCCACCAGCCTCTTGTATTTCTACTACAGCGGCTCCGTGGCCTTCCACGCGGATTCCAACGGCTGCGCGGCGGGCAACACGCGAGAGGAAGCCATCGTGCAAGGGTTTCTTGAGCTGGTTGAACGGGATGCCTACGCGATCTGGTGGTACAACCGGTTGCAGCGGCCCGCCGTCGATCTCTCCAAATTCGACGATTCCTACGTGCGCGATCTGCAAATCCAGCTGGCCGAAGCCGGAAAACGTCTTTGGGTGCTCGACATCACCAGCGATCTCGAAGATTCCGAGCTTCGTAGCGATAGCCCACTGGGTGAACGACGGGGCGGAATATATCGAATTCGGGTCCGGGTCGCACTTCGATGCGCGAATCGCCATGCTGCGGACGCTGACGGAGCTGAACCAGTTCATGTCGATGGAACTGATGGGAAACGGGTCCAGACAACAAGAGAGCCTCGATGGAACGGTGCCATTGCGGCTCGCGGACCATCCCTTCTTGTTGCCGGGCAAGGGCGAGGTGCTGGAAGCGGAATTCGATTCGAAGTTCAGCCATCTCGAAACGCGCGAGCAGGTGGCCGCCTGCGTGCGGGTCGCAGAGCGGGAGGGCCTCGATTTCCTCGTCCTCGACCAAACGCGCCCAGACATCGAAACGCCGGTCGTTAGAGTGATCGTTCCAGGGTTGCGGCACTTCTATCGCCGTTTCGCGCCCGGGCGGCTTTACGACGTTCCGGTAAAGCTTGGGTGGCTTGACCGGGCGCTCAAGGAAGACGAACTCAACCCGATTTTCCCGCATACATGAGGGTTTTGCCGTGAGGTCTCCTGGAACGAAGTCACAGGCAAAGGTGCCGCCTTCGGGCATTTCCGCCCGGCTCAGCAATGGCGTCACCCTCGAGGCGCATTCGAACGGGACCATCGTCGCGAACGCCGGCGGCGATTGGATCGGCTTGGGGACGTTTGCGGCGGCGGTAGCCGGCCGGGCGGAGGAATTGCGGACGGGCCTCCCGCTCAGCTCGTTTGCCTCGGCGAGCCAAAGCATCGGCAAAGAGATCGATCTGCTGGTAAGGCGGCTGGCTGCTCAAGGCCTGGTGGAATACCGCATCGGGCGCCCGCAGAACGGCGCGGACGACCTCATCGTTATCGAGCCGCAAGTTCCCGGCTATTGGCCGCAGACGCCGAAACTGGATGAGGACGGCACTTTCGTGCTGTCGCGGTTCGCGTATTTGCGGCGCCGTGACAAAGAGATGGTACTGGAGTCGCCCCGCGCCGGTGCCCTGTTTAGGATCTGCGACCCGAAGCTCGTGAGCTTCGTCGCGATGCTGTCAACCCCGCATCGGCTCGGAGAACTCCGGCGGGAGGATGATTTTCCGGGCGAGGAGTTTCTCGCGCTTTTGCTGGATTGCCAAATCCTTTTCACGATCGAGACCCCTGGGGAAAGCAACCTTCGCCTGATCGAGGGCGATCAGGATTTAGCTCTTTGGGACTTCCACGATTTTCTGTTCCACACGCGCAGCACGGAAGGGCGGCACGCCAACCCGTTAGGCGGAACTTATCCGCATCGGGGTCTCATCCCTCCGCTGCCGGAGATGCGGCCCCCATGGCCGGGAGAGAAAATCGATCTTTGCACCTTCCCCGCACCGCGCCCGGAAGCCATGCCCGTTGCCAAGCTTCTGCGGGAACGTCATTCCACGCGCAACTTCAATGACCGGCAGCCGATCACGCTCCCCGAGCTCTCACAATTTCTCGACGGCGCTGCACGCGCTCTGCCGCGGCCGGACAGCGCGGCTGGCTCCGGTGACCGGGGCCCAAGCGGCCCAGTCCCGCCATATCCGTCGGCAGGAGCAAGCTACGAGCTGGAACTCTATCTGGCGGTCAACATTTGCGAGGGGCTTCCTCGAGGTTTTTATCATTACGATGCCCGCGCACATGGGCTGGTCCCGGTCAAGTTTCCCGCGAATGAGCTCAAAGCGCTCTTGGAGCGCTCCTCGCAAATGATGGGTGCGTCCGCTGCGCCCCAGGTCCTGATGATGATCGCCGCGCGTTTCGGCCGGATTTCGTGGAAATACAGCTCGGTCGCCTATTCGCTCGTTCTCAAGGACGTGGGCGTCCTCACTCAAACGCTCTACCTGATGGCGGCCGGGATGGGGCTGGGCGCATGCGCGATCGGGATTGCGAATATCGAGCAGTTCGCGAAGCTGACGGGGATTGAATGCCATGTCGAGGGCCCGGTCGGCCAGTTTGCCCTCGGCCGCCCTGCATCGAGGGGTTCCGAGTGACGGTCGCCCTCTATCCGCGTTATTGGCCGCCCGGTTTGTTCGAGGCCTCGCGAGGCGAGTAACATCCGACAACTACCTGGACGCGCCAGTGGATCAGCGCGAACATGGCGCCCTGAGGGTCCGTGCAGTGGACGATCCGGGCGCCGCCCGGCACCGCAGCCGGGCCATAAAGGATTCGGCCGCCGCCGCTCTCCACGCGTTTCGCCGCCGCCTCGACGTCGCTGACGTTGAAATAGTAAAGCCAGAGGGACGACAGCGACGTCTCGGGCTTGCTGCACACGCTGCCGGCCGTCTCCGCTCCGGCGGAAAATTGAAGGTACGTGCCCATTGAGCTGACGTCGGCTTCCGTTTTTTGCCAGCCAAGCAACCCGCTGTAGAAAGCGAACGCCTTATCCACATCGGAGGCAAGCAACTCATGCCAGCCCACATGCCCCGGTGTGCCCGGCTTCGGCCGCGCGGGGCCGCGCTCGCTCGCTTCGATCAAAGCAAGCGTTGCCATTTCCGGATCGGCTATGACGGACATGCGGGCGACATTGCGGACGTTCCCTGGCGGAACGTACACCGTTCCACCAAGCTGTTTGACCCGGCCTGCGACATCGTCCAAGCCGGCGGCTTCAACATATCCTCTCCATTGCGGCGCCACGCCGGCTTTCCTCGCATCCTCGGGCAGTTTCGTCAGCCCTGCTACGGGAGTGTCCCCTGCGGTGAACAGGCTATAGTCGGATCCGGGCATCGAGGCCTCTCGCGTGCCCCAGCCCACAACGCCGGCATAAAACGACTTGGCGGCTTCTATATCAGCCGCCGCGAGCTCGTACCAAACGAAGCGGCCATTAGAATCGCCCATATTTGTCTTTCCGTTGGAGACCGCAAAAAGCCGGCGCACGCCTTGTAAGTGAGGCACATCGTAATTGCTCAGGTTTAAGATGCAAGAGGCGGCGGACGGCTTCGATCGCTAGTGGTCCGATTCCGGCATTTGCATCCGCTTGCAGCACGCTCGAAAGCAAATGCCGGAATCAAAGGACCTCTAGCAACTCTATGATTCTAGTGGAGCTTTTGAATTTGACATTTGAACGCGAGCTCGCTGCAGCCGGGACTCAAATGTCAAATTCGCTCCACTAGCCCGGCATGTTTCGCGAAAAATCAGGCGCGTCCAATGGCGCCCTTGGCGACTTTGTACCCCTCGGACTTGTAGGCTTCAATCGCGCTGTCCGAGAAGTCGTAGTCCCGCGAGGCTTGCTCCCCCTCCTGCGCTGGACGGACGAGCCTTACGATGCTCGTAGACGCTCCGTCGCCCATAAGCTGGATGTATTCCGGCCGCTGCTTAATTCTTTCGGCCTCTTTCGGTTCAAGGTGCCCAAGGATGTAATCGGCAAGCGCGCGATAAGCGTTGGCCATCTGCCGGTGGCGGAGATCGCTTCTTATCCGCTCCGCGTAGACGATCTCGTCCCGGCGGGCCAAGACCTCCATCATATTCGAAGGCAGCATCCTGTGGCCCACGAACAAGTCGACGACGAAGATGCGCTTGCCATCCGGGCCGCTGCGGGCGTTTAGAAGGTCGAGCGGAGAATTGCTGACGATCCCGCCGTCCCAATAAGGCTTGCCGCCGACGACGGTCCAGGGAAGGCCGGGCGGCAGACTGCCGCTGGCCAGGAGGTGATCGGGTGTGAGGTCGTCGACATAGCTGTCGAAGATCTCAGGTTCCGCCGTTGTCACGTTGACGGCGCCGATCAACAGGCGGACCGGGCTCGACTTAAGAGCGGCGAAGTCCACGTAATTTGTAATCAAGGCTTTGATGGGCGACGGATTAGGGCGGCAGCGGCTCGGCCGATAGCATCACGATCGAGCCGTCTGCACTCGCAGTCCTCAATGTCTCCGCCGCGGTAGCGCAGGCAAGCCCCCCGCCTACGAGAAGGAAATCCGCGTGTTGCAACTGTCCATTTGCGCGCATTGGCGCCCTCCCCATGCCGTTACGAGCGCCATTCCCGCGCAGGCGCGAAACAACGGCAACACCCCTCATCCTGTCCTTCTCCCAATGGGAGAAGAGACGCCTGCACAACGGTTACCGCAGCGTCCCCTCTCCCAGCGGGAGAGGGACAGGGTGAGGGGTGGGACCCTCGATCGATAAGCGATCCGCCATGAGCGAGCGGCTAATTCATATACCAGCCATGGCTGACCACCAGCGACTGCCCCGTGAGCGCATTGGTCGGAAACGCCGCAAAGAGGAGCGCGATTTCGGCCACGTCTTCGATGGTGGTGAACTCCTTGTCCACGGTCTCCCCGAGCATGACGTTTTCGATGACTTCCTTCTCGGAGATGCCAAGCTCCTTCGCCTGTTCCGGGATCTGTTTTTCGACGAGCGGCGTCTTTACGAAGCCTGGACAGATGACGTTCGACCGCACGCCATGCGCAGCCCCCTCCTTGGCGATTACGCGGGCAAGGCCCAAGAGGCCGTGTTTCGCTGTCACATAGGCCGATTTGAGCGGCGAGGCTTCCTTCGAATGGACCGAGCCCATGAAAATGATCGAGCCGGACTTCTGCTTGTACATATGCGGGATGCAGGCCTTCGAGGTGAGAAAGGCTCCGTCAAGATGGATGGCGAGCATCTTCTTCCAATCCGAAAATGGGAACGCCTCGACGGGATAAACGATCTGCACACCTGCATTGGAGACGAGAATATCGACCGTACCGTAGGCGCTCACGGCTTTCTCGACACCCCGGTTGACCGCGTCCTCGCTGGTTACGTCCATTTCGACGGCGATAGCCTTGTCCGGCCCGCCAATCTCGCGCGCGGCCTTCTCCGCCGCGTCGAGCTTGATATCGGCGATGACCACGCGCCCGCCTGCCTCAGCGAAACGCTTGGCGATGCCGTGTCCGATTCCGCTTGCGGCGCCGGTCACGATGGCGACTTTTCCATTGAGATGCATAATGGGCTCCTGTTGGCTACAAGGTTGCGGGGAAATCGTGAGCGGCGGTTCTAAGCCAAGGGTGATCGCGAGAGTGACATCGTAGATGCCCGGACAGGATTCAATGCGCGGAACACCGCTCAGTTCCAGTGTATGGCGCGATCCGCTGCAGGAGTTGCATACTGCCTATTTCAGCGGCCGGAAGCGTTGGCTGGGCGCGCAGACCCGTCTAATGGTCAAAATCCGAGGCTTTCACGCCCCGCTCCGGGCGCTGCCCCGGCGCCGGTTTTCCGCCCGAAGCTGACTTCATCCGGCCGTTGCTCCAGTAGGTAGGTCGGGTTCGGGAGCGGTCGTGGCGGATTTTTCTCAATCGCATGCGCGCAAAGGCTGCTCCGTGATCCCAATGCGGACTTCTCCGAAAAGGCCAAAACAATCCCGCCCTTAACCCTTATGGGAAGTGGGCCGCCATGACACGTTCAGCCACGCTTTGTCCGCTTCCGAAAAATCATCATTGATAGGTGACGCTAATGGTTTCCATCGCGACTAGACCTCCCCTTTATAGCGAAGTTCGATAGAAGGTGGCAGCTACCTTTGATACGGTTGTGTATTCGCCGGGCGATGGCGGCAACAACGACACATAAAGTTCATACCGGTCGAAGATTCCATTTGCGAACGGTGATATTCTTGCTATCAGCGCGTACCAGTTTTTGGCCCGGTTACGGTTAGGTGGAGCATTCACGTTCGGATAGGGCAGGATATCGAACCCAGCGCTTTTCAGTATTACCACTGCATCGTTGAACGGCGTTCCTGTCGGAATAAAGGGAAGGATGTCTTCGGTGACATCTGCCCCATGTAGAGGTCCAAAGCCGCCGCCGGCGACCACCCTTTTGTAGGCCGGCTGAAGCGCGCCCCGAAGTTCTGCCCCGCGCTTTCCTAAGTCCCCACTAACTATTTGATAAACTTTTGCCTTAAAGAAGCTCCCTCCTGGAATCACCCAAATTAGCGCTAGAAAAATTATAAATGTGCACAATATAAACTTCATAAGTCCGAGTGCAACGCCATTCTTTGGGTAGCTCATAGATGTATCACCTAGTTATGCGGCAAACGATAGTAGCACATTTAAGAATAGCCTTCTTTGCAAAGACAACTCATTGCAGAACAGACAGTCTCTTAAACTGTTTTTCCTGAAGCACTGTGGTCGTAAGGACCTATAAACATTGCTACACGGCCTTCAATTCTCCCGCCACATCGACGATCCAAAACAAATCGCCGCTCAAGTTTTCTAGATCGCACGCCGGCGATGGGAGTCGCCATACGCCCTGCCTCCAAAATCTACTTCCGTATCCACAAACCCGCCATCCGCAGCGCTGCAAGCTAAATCGGCGAGAGTTCCAGAAGGCGCAGCTGCCAGTCTTCGCCGCTCTCAGTATTTCTTCCCGGCCCATTCGATGCCGCGAGCAACGCATTCGAATGTGCCATCCTTGTATGTGCCGATGAAATGCCGACACCTGAGAAACAAGCCCGGGATATGGCGGGGATGGACGCTATTTCGTCGTTCCAGTTCCGCAAGCCAGTCTGAGTTGGCGACCTCGTGCATGGCGTAATACGTCAAGCCGCGTCCCCACAGTCGATGCGCGTGCAGGGCCTCGTCGTTGGGCCAGCCGATGTAATGGGCCGAAACCGAATCGAACCTGATGTTTTCGACAATCAGCCCGAACTGAATGAATTTAACATTGATCTCGCCTCCGAGTGGCCCGAATGCCATGTTAGGTATTAGGACCTTGACATGGCAATCGTCTGGCATCGGTTGCTGGAGTAGCACGGCGGTCGCCTTTCCAATTGAGGTATCGCGCGCTTAAAGCGCGAATTCACTCTCCTCCAGGGTATTCCACGTTGCAAGCCTCCATTAGCCCGCGTTCGCTGGATACAGAAGCCTGTCTTCTAACCAATGTTGACGGCACGCTCACCATCCGAACTGGCCCACATTCGTCGTTTGAGGCGCAATCCGTTATAGCCCGCAAAGGGGTCTGACAGAAGTGGCTCCACAATTTCGGACGGTGCGGTAGGTGGAATTTCTGCCTGACAACGGGCACGCTGGTGCCCGCGAATCAGGAGCGGCAATGAGCAGAAGACCACGGCGGAACCACTCACCGGCCTTCAAGGCAAAGGTGGCGTTGGCGGCGATCAAGGGCGAGCGGACGATTGCACAGTTGGCGGATCAGTTCGACGTTCATCCGAACCAGATCACGGCCTGGAAGGCGCAGCTCGAAGGCGGTGCCCCGGACGTTTTCGGCGGCGGTGGCAGCGCGGCACCGGCGTCCCCCAGCGTCGACGTGAAGGCACTGCACGCGAAAATCGGCGAACTGACGCTGGAGAACGATTTTTTAGAAGGCGCGCTCAGCAAGGCGGGATTGCTGAACGCAAAGCGATGATCGACCGCAGTCATGCGTTAAGCGTCACGAAACAGGCCGAAGCTGCAGGCCTTGCGCGCAGCACGGTGTATTACCTGCCGCGCCCGGTTCCGGCGGCCGATCTCGAACTCATGCGCCAGATCGGCCGGCTGCATCTGGAGTTCCCCTTCGCGGGAGCGCGGATGTTGCGCCGTCTTTTGGCTGCCAATGGGAGCAAAGCCGGCCGGCGTCATATCAAGACGCTGATGCGGCGCATGGGGATCGAGGCGCTGTACCGGCGTCCGCGCACGACGAAGCCGGAGCCGGGGCACAGGGTCTACCCCTATCTGCTGAGCGGCATGGAGATCGCGCGGCCGAACCAGGTCTGGGCGATGGACATCACGTATATCCCCATGGCGAAGGGCTTCGTCTATCTCGCCGCAGTCCTCGACTGGTTCTCGCGGCGTGTGCTGTCGTGGCGGGTCTCCATCACGATGGAAGCCTCGTTCTGCATCGCGGCGCTGGAGGAGGCACTCGCCAGGCACGGGAAGCCGGAGATCTTCAACACGGATCAGGGCAGCCAGTTCACGGGTGCAGCCTTCACCGGCGTGCTCAGCAAGAATGAGATCGCGATCAGCATGGATGGAAAGGGCGCTTGGCGGGACAACGTGTTCGTCGAGCGGCTCTGGCGGACGGTGAAGTACGAGGAGGTCTATCTGCACGCCTACGGGAGCGTTCCGGACGCACGTGCCTCGATCAGACGGTATCTCGATCTTTACAATCGCCCCCGCCCGCACTCCAGCCTTGACGGCATGACGCCCGATCAAGCTTACTACGGAGCACACAGCTTGCCGCCAGTCCGCTTGGCGGCTTAACCCCGGCAGACGTTCCACTTATCGAAGCGGAAATTCTGTCCGAACAACCGGGGCCACCTCAGTCTCTAGCGCAGCGACCTACCAATATGGTACTTTGGGCACACCATCGAGGATTTCCTTGAGGCGCCGTGGGACCGCGTCTGCTGCATCGGCAGGCAACTCAGAGCGCGAGAAGAACCGGCTTTCCAAGATTTCATTATTCGGCGCCGGCGCAATAGGGCGCTCCCACTCCCGCACCACAAACAGGGCCACGTGATCGCTCGGAAGCCAAGCGAAATTCGCAAATAAACCATGGAGTTGCGGCTGTCCTTTCACGATCACGCCTGCTTCCTCCAAAAGCTCCCGGCCAAGCGCGGTTTCCGCGGTTTCGCCCCATTCGATGCCCCCGCCAGGAAAGTGCCAGCCAGGGCGGTAGGAATGGCGGACAAGCAGCACGCTATCGTCTTCGGCAATGACAACGCCCTGAGCGCCAAGCGTCGCCCCGCGCGTAAGCCGCCAATAGGCCGCAACCACTCTGATGGGAAGGCGAAGGAACATGCGACCCTTTTGCTGAGAAGAAACCTGCGTCACCCTTGATACATTTAACGGCAAACCTTAGGATTTTAACCCACATTTTACTGGCAGATGTGCCGGCGGCAGAGCAAAGTACGAAAGTTCCGAACTCTTCCAGGAGCCCATATGCGTAGAATCCACCCGGCGTGGACGCTCGTTCTCAGCGCCGCGACGATGCTTGCGATCAACATGGGCATCCGTCAAGCCTTCGGTCTTTACCTCAAGCCCATAAGTCAGGACCTCGGCCTCGACCGCCAGGTCTTCTCAATGTCGATGGCGATTTTGAACCTGGTCTGGGGGTTCGGCGCGCCCTTTGCGGGTGCGGTTAGCGATAAGATTGGCGCGGTTCGCGTGGCGCTTGGCGGCACAGCCCTTTATGTGCTGGGGCTCGTCCTAATGGCTACCGCGGCGGGCGGACAGCAGCTTATGCTTGCCGGGGCACTTATTGGGCTCGGCATCAGCGGAACGGGTTTTACCGCCGTCTTCGGCGTCGTCGCCCGGGCCGCACCTCCGGAGAAACGTGCCTCCGCCCTCGGGCTAACCACCATGGGCAGCGCGATCGGGCAATTCGTGTCGCTGCCCTACACCGATGCCATGATCGACGCCACAGGCTGGGCGACCTCCCTTTATATCATGGGCGCGACGGCGGCTTTTATGGCGCCACTCGCGTTCCTGCTTGGCCGCGGTTGCGCAGCTTCCCCCACATCGAACTGGGTGACGGCACAGGGTCTCGGAAGCGCTCTTCGTGAGGCGCTCAACTATCCAAGCTTCCTTCTCTTAACGGCCGGGTTCTTCGTTTGCGGTTTTCATATCGCGGCGGTGGCGATTCACCTGCCCGCGTTCCTTGCCGATAAAGGGTTCGGGGCCGGCTTTGGAGCCATCGCGCTCATGGTTGTTGGGGCGGCCAACATCTTCGGCACCTATGCGTGCGGCCGCATCGGCGACATAGCGCCAAAACATGTGGCGCTCGCCATTCTCTATCTCGCACGGGGGGCAATCTTCCTCGCGCTCATCTGGCTGCCGCTAACGCAGATCAATGTTCTTATCTACTCGTTTCTTCTCGGGCTGCTCTGGCTTGGAACGATGCCTCTGACAACCGGGCTTATCGTGACCTTCTTTGGGCCGCGATGGCTTTCCACCCTATACGGTATCGTGTTTCTTTCTCATCAAACAGGCAGCTTCATGGGCGCTTGGCTCGGCGGCTGGTTTTACGATACCTGCCGTTCCTACGACCTTTTGTGGTGGGCCTCTGTTGCAGTCGCGGCGCTCGCGGCGGCGCTCCACCTAGCGATACGTGAGCATCCCGCTCCAAGGCTCGCTGCAGCGGCGGCTTCCGGCTGAATAGGAGTGAAAAAATGCCGCAGCGTGTGAAATGGAGCCTTCTTGGCGGCATCGCGATCGTTTGCGCGGGAGCGGCTTATCTCATGGTTGCACGCGGCCCCGTGCTGCTTCTCGATCTAGGCAACGCTTTGGCTGGATGCTTCTGAAAGCCCGATTGCACCTTGACAATTGTCAAAAAACTATGAGCTAAGGCGTAGAAGCGCTTTTTGGGTGGGCAGGATGCAGATCGAGGAGATCGTCGAAAATTTCAGCGTGCTCGACGACTGGGAGGACCGGTATCGGTATCTCATCGAGCTGGGCCGCGAGCTTGAGCCGCTCGCGGATAACGAGCGAACCCCGGAAACAAAGGTTCGCGGGTGCGCAAGCCAGGTGTGGCTGATCACTCTGCTCTCGGGGCGGGGACCGGAGGCGGTGCTCAAGTTTCGCGGCGACAGCGACGCCCATATCGTTCGCGGGCTCATCGCAGTTCTCTTCGCGCTCTATTCTGGAAAAAAGGCCGGCGAAATCCTTGCCATTGACGAGAGGGCCGCGTTCGGCCAGCTTGGGCTGAACAGTCACTTGACACCCCAGCGCTCGAACGGGCTCGCGTCGATGGTTGCGCGCATCAAGGCCGACGCCTCTGCGGCCTCCGGTGCGGCGCCGGCGACCCAGTGATCGAACCGGCGAAGATAGAGTTTAGCTAATGATAGACGGGACCGCGGGCCTTATTCATTTTGGTGAGGTGCAGGGCCGCATCGATCCTCAGAATGGCCGTCGCGATCTCGCGGTACAGCTTCAACTCAGGGACTGGGTCAAGCTTAAGAAGCTGCATAATGGAACAGGTTTCACTTCTAAGCGCCAACGGCGCCTCTAGTTGCTGGCCCAAGTCTTCAATTGCCAGCACCACATCCCGCCGCTTGTAAGAAGCCCCGTCGATGACCACCGCGCCATCCAAGTAATCCAAGCAGGCAAACAAGTCACCGCTTCCGCTATGGCTGGTCAGCGTCCCCAGAAATACCTGTGCAATTTCATCGAATACTGGCAACCCGCCGTAAGAGAAGCCCTGCCTGGCCTCTGCTACGGTCGCTGTTTCTTTACTCATTCTAGGCATTTCCCCTGATTGACTTTTTTATTTTTTCGCGAATCCCACTCCATCAAGGCCATTACCAGGGCGGTATTCCTCGATTTATTGCAAATCGCTGTGTTTCGAGTTTCAGGATGCACGACCAAAGTCGAAGAGCAAAGGGCCAGCAAAGAGCCCGCACTTCAACTTTGCGTTACCGGTAGGCCAGCAAGCTTGAGCGAAAGCTTTGACCGCGGCTGTCAATCGGGCTAAGAATGCGGCGGTACAAAGGTTCTCTGCTCTACGCTGGGGTGCTTCGTTCCCGATGCGGGCTATCTTAGATGCGATCCCGGATGCCGGCTATACCGGTGCTGAGCTTGACGCATACCAAGAATATTTGCCGATGCCTGCGCACAGAAAGCGCGCAGCGGTTACCGCGCCGTCGGCAGCTGCTCTTACGGGCGCGTGCGGCGGCCTTATTCGCGACATGGTTCACCGTGGCCACCGCGTGCTCGCGTTTGCGCCTGCGCTTTCGAGCAAAGATCTGCGGCTCCTTGCGCATATTGGTGCGGAGGCTTATTCGCTTCCGCCTCAGCTCGCATTCCTGGACAAATATCGCCGCATGCGCGAGCTGAGCACTATTTTCGCGGATGCCAATGCCGACGCTGTGCTGGTGCAGTCGGCCCGGAACGGGGCCTCAAGCGTTGCCGCTGCCAGGATCGCGCGCGTTCCCAAGGTCGTCACCGTGGTGCCCGAGCTGGGCCCTGCCTTCATGGAAGCGGCGGGCGCTTCTGCTTGGGGTGAGCGCCAGGCTTTGAAGGGCGTCTACCGGGCTATTTTCGCGTGGAGCGACGCGGTTATTTTTCATAGCCCGCACGACCGTAAATATGTCCAGGACCGCAATCTTCTTTCGAAGTCGAAGATCCACTTCACCGTTGGCGGCTGGGGAGAAGATCTGAGACGGAATGTGCTCCGCCCGCTGCCGGCGCTCAACCAGGGTGTGCTGTTCATCATGGCAGCACCTCTCGACCGGTTTCAAGGCGTTATCGAATATTGCGAGGCGGCAAAAGCGATGCGCCTCAAATCGCGCCGCGCCCGCTTCTTCCTGGCAAGCACGCCGGGCGAAGCGGCTTCCCCGATCCGCCCCGCAGAGCTCAAGCGATACCGCGATTGCGTACAATATCTCGGACCCGTCGACGATGCAGCTTCGGTGATTGCGCGCTGCCATGCCGTGGTTGCGCCTTCTTACGGCAACGGGGCACCTCGTTCGCTTTACCAGGCTTTGGCGGCGGGACGGCCGGTAATCACCACCGACACCCGAAGCTGCCGCGATTTCGTGCAGCAGGGATTGAACGGTTATCGCGTGGCGGTTTGCGACACAGGCTCACTCGTTCGCGCAATGACGCAAATCCTGCAGCGGCCCGATCTTATGCCCGCGATGGCTCAGGAGAGCAGGCGCCTTGCCTTGCGGTTCTGCGATACAAACAGTGTGAATACGCTGATCCTGGAAGCGCTGGGGCTTTAAAGCCGGGCCCTGGGCCGGCCGCGGTCATTCGTCCGCTGGGCGTGTCTCCGGCATGAGCAGTAGAAGCAGCAGGAAGCCGCATCCGGCAGCGCCCGCTAGGCTCACGAACGCCGCATGCGGGCCGAAGCGGTCGGCCACAAATCCGGCCGCAGACGTGCTGATCGCGGCAGCGAGGCCAACCGCCATTCCGGTCACCCCTTGGGCGAGATTGAAGTGGCCGGTTCCGTAGGAAATATCCGCGATCACGAGTGGCACCAGGACGCCGAGTACCGCAGCCGACACGCCGTCCAGCATCTGAACGGCCACGATCGAAGTTGGCCCTGTAAGAAACACGAACAGAAGACCGCGCACCGGCAGCACCCCCAGTGCGACGAGCAAGAGCGGGCGCCGGCCCACACTTCGCGCCAGCCGCCCAACTGTAGGCGAAAACAGCGCGACGACGATTTGAGGCAGAACGATGCAGGCCGCGACCAACGCAACCGCCCAGCTGGCCGCTTTCATAGTAAGCTCGCTTGCGGCGAGCGGCAGCATGGGCGCATTCGCCATTTGAAAAAGGACGACGCCGCCGATAAACACCCAAAGGGCACGCCTGCGCAAAAGCATCGCCAGACCGGGAATTATGCCGGCAGAACGTTCATCGCTAACGCCGCCATGGGCGCTGGCAGGGCTAACCTCGCTGTCCCTTATGTGAAAGAGCGCTGCGAGCGCCGGGAACGCAAACCCCGCAGTCACGAAAAAGACGGCCTGCGCGGAGACGAAATGTCCAAATGCTCCCATGATGGCCGCCGCCGCGCCATTTCCAGCGGATGCAAAACGGGCGTTGCGGCCCAGGCGCGTTGGGAGCGCGCTGCGCCCGACCAAGCCAAGGCTTATCGCTGCAATCGCCGGTCCCAGCAGGGCGCTCGCTATCGCCTGAAGAGCGCGCGCGGCCGCTACAGCGAGAAAGATCGGCATCATTGCGATAATGAAGGCGCTGAGCCCTATGGCAAGGACGGCGGTGGCGGCAGCCGAGCGCTCAGAACGGACCGCGTCGATAAGGGCCCCGGCAGGGATTTGGCTCAAAAGGCTTGCGAGAGCCCCGATTGAGAGGACGAGCCCGATGTCGGTCTGGTTCCATTTCTGGGTGACGAGATAGACCGAGATGAAGGGTCCGAAGCCGGTTTGGATGTCGCCGAGAAAGAATGTGAACCAGTCCAAGCCGCGAAGACTGCGCTCCGAGGGGTGTTGCTGCAATGCTTACTCCAGCGCCGGAGCCGTCTCAGCGCGGGAACCACGCTACTCACGCTACTCTTGAGCCGCCCTGTGCCACAACTGCCGGCGCGCAGTGACCGCAATCACGGGCTGGCCCGCCCGTACCTCGGGCGCGCGGGCAAGGTAGCCGCTCGAAAGGTCGACTGCAACTGCATCGGGATGACCGGCCGGTGCGAAGCGCAGATCGGACCAAGCGACGGCGATCTTGCGGACGCCTATCCCAAGGAAACCGCCATAATCGACAATGACGGCCCGCACCCTGCCGGTCTCGTCAGCTAGGACGTCGACAATTCGGCCCGCGTTTTCGCCCTCGGCGCCGATCAGGCGCTTGCCGAGAATGCTTTCCGGGTTGTGCACTACGGTGACGGAGGCCGGCAGGCTGGCATCCGGGTGGAACTCATCCGCTGCATTAGCCGCCAACAGGGCGCTGCCGCTGAAAGAGCCCAGCAGAACCGCATAAAAACACGTCTTCAAAGCCGTCATTTGCTGACGCCCGCTACTTTTCCCTGCAAACAGCGGTGGGCCGGATGCGTTCCGCCGAAAAATCAGGCTTTTTAGCGCGGGCGCCTGCCGTAAAGACGGCGCAGCTCGTTTTTCGCCTTCTCCAGTATGCGCTTGCGGCGCTCGGGCAGGTTTTTGCCTGCGCGGTTGATGTAGAAGGTGAGCATCGACATCGCCGAACGGAAGGGGCCGGACTTGCGGCGGTTGCTGGCTTCCGCCAACTCCTTTAGCGAACGGGCAATGTCCGCCGGATCGTCGTGCTTGAATACCTCCGGCTCAAGAGACAGTGCGTCGCTCGTCTCGGTGACGTGTTGCGACCAACGGTTTTTCTTGGGTGCTGCCATGGCTTCGTTCCTGCAAGCTTGCCGGGCTGCTGCCTGCGGCTAGCGATAAACGCCCCCAATGAAATTTGGTTCGCGTTCCATGTCTGCCGCGAAGGCCCATTTGCTGCCACGGCCTCGACCCAGAGGAAAATTTCGGCTCCCACGTTCAATAGTCAAAACTGACCACGGCTATTGGCTTTGCATAGCCACGAACATACCTGTCGAAGATTGGCAGCGAAGGAGCAGTAAAACATGGCCGATATGCCCACTTATTCGCGGTTGCCCAGTTCGGCGATCCCGCCGGATGACCTGCAGCGCCAAATTACCGTGGCAAATCCAGAAAGCCCGAAAATGCGGCACGTTGCGGTCGCGGGCGGCACCTATACCATCCTGGTTACCGGCGAGGAGAGCGGAGGGCGCTATTGCCTGATCGAAATGCGCGTACCTGCCGATGGGGGTCCTCCGCCTCACCGCCATGACTTTGAGGAGATGTTTACTCTGCTCGAGGGCGAGCTTGACTTCACCTTTCGCGGCAAGACAACCACGATCCGTGCGGGTTCGACCGTCAACATCCCGGCGAACGCGCCGCACTTCTTTCGAAACAAATCCGGTGAAGCCGCGCGTATGCTTTGCATGTGCACGCCCCCAGGGCAAGAGGCGTTCTTCATGGCGGTTGGTGACCCCGTTGACAGCCCCTACGCCCCTCCACCGAAGCTTAGCGAGGAGGAGCAGGAGGAGCGAATGAAGCGCGCCTTGGCGCTTGCGCCCAAGTACCGGACGGAGATACTGCAGCCGTGAGGAATGCTGGCGGGGACGCGGAAAATGTCGCGCCCGAAATATCGCGCTTCAAAAAGAGGGCAGTCAGCCAGCCGGTGCGTTCGCCCGGTCCAGAAAAACCTTACAAGTCACTTCACATGAGAGCACGCTAGAGCATCTTTGATGCCAGCTCGATTATGTCTCCATCGATCGCAAACTTGCCGTAGCCCTGATGATGGATGGTTTTCCGGTCTTTTTTTGCGGGATCTATCCAGGCCTTAAGAACTTCAAGGATGAATAGATTGTACTTGCTCACGAGCCTCGTCTCGGCAACGCGGCATTCGAGATTTGCGAAACACTCCGCGATCAAAGGCGGGGCCACGCGAGAGGCCGCCAGGGGCGTCAGTCCGAAGGCCTTGAACTTATCGATCTCCCGGCCGGTCGCGTTCCCAACTGCCACGACGGTGGAGGCCATATCGTGCGTTGGAATGGCGATCGCGCATTCCCCGCTTGCTTTCAGCGCAGCAAAACTATGGTTGGCGCTGCTGACAACGCACGCCACAAGAGGCGGGGTGAAGTCCACCATCATATGCCAGGACATCGTCATGACGTTGGAACGGCCTTTGGAAGCTGTCGTCAACAGAACCACGGGGCCGGGCTCAAGCAACTGATAAACCCTGTGAAGGGGCAGCTCGTCCATGTCACCCCCGCCCCTTTGCTATTCGCCGGGGTCGTCAAGCTCATCCAGTTCCCTGGTAAGATCGATGATGCGCGCCACGACGCCATGTTCGGGCCCAAGCTCAGCAAACATATCCCCGGCCCCCGAGGCTCTGGCGACTGCTTCTTCAAGCTGAGCGATCGTGGGCTTCAGCGCCAGGACTGCCGCGACGCTGTGGTCGTCAATGTGCCGGTAAAGCCGCCTCACGTCTTCGCTTCCGGCAAGGTGCGCGCCTTGCTTGACGGGTTGCGATTTATTCATGGTCCAGCCTCCGGTCTTTCGTGTTTCCGGCGGCTTTAGCATTGTCCAGAATGCGCCGCTTGCAATTGACACCCATCAAAGAGCGGCAACTATGGACCGGCATCGAATTGCCCGGCCATGAGTTTGCCATTGTAGAGAAAGGCTTGAGCGCAATTAAGATATGGTGACGTTATTTCTCGCGGGAGACGTCATGACCGGTAGGGGGATCGACCAAATCCTTCCCCATCCGTCTGCCCCCGAGATTTACGAAGACTACCTAAACTCGGCCCTCAGCGACCTGCTCCCCAACGTGCCCCCGCTCATAAGTAGAGTCCGTTCTGGTTATGCCCCTTTCCGGGGCGGGTTGCAAACTCGGCTGGGGTGAGCCGGCGAAGGCTCGTGTGCGGGCGTCCGGTGTTGTAGTCAAGACGCCAGCTTTCGATGATGCGGCGCGCCAGAATGCGGAAGCGGCGGCTGCAGGCGAGTGCATCGGAAACGAAGTCCAGAGACCAGCGCTGGTTGATCCCTTGCGGGACCGTCATCGGTGCCCGCGTTCCCAAGGCCCGCTTGCGCCCGTTGCGTTTGCGGACAGTCAGCCGCTCTTCCTTGTAAAGCCGGTAGAGCTTCTTGCGGTTCAGCCTCATCCCTTCCCGGCCAAGCAACAGATGCAGACGCCGGTAGCCAAACCTCCGGCGCTCATGCGCCAGTTCGCGAAGGCGGTTACGGATCGCTTCATCGCTGCCGCGCTTGGACACATAACGGTAGGTCTTTGGCGCAAGCCCAACCAGCGCGCAGGCATGGGCCTGCGAATAGTGCTTCTCTTCGATCGCCCAGCTCACGGCGTTCCTCCTTGTACCGGGCGTTAGAAGTTTTTTCCGATCAGCTCTTTCAGAGTCGCGACGTCCAGCATCGATTCTGCCAAGAGCTTCTTGAGTTTCCGGTTTTCTTCCTCGAGCGACTTCATCAACGATTATGAAGGCATCTCAGGCCACGAGGAATATCGAGGCGATCTCTCCGCCATGTATCTCGCAGAAATTGATAAAGCTGGAACTTTTGAAGCCCTGACCGTTGTCTTGTTTCAGATGCATCGCTTCCGGTTGCGCCATGCCTCAATGCGGGACGTGAGATGGTTTCAGGCGACCTTAAACCGTCAAAGTCAAGACTTCGGTGTGCGGCTTTTGTTGGACCGGCACGGCAGCCTGTGCATCGAACTGTAGCCCGGCCGCGTTGACGATGGTCAATTCGCTCCGGCAAAAAATCGTGCTATTAGAAAAAGATGGCATCGAGTCTTGGAGGCTCTAATGCGAAGCAATCAGACGGAACCCGATGAAATCTATTCCGATGCGCTGACAATCACGCCGGAACAGGTTTGTTTCATTATCATCAAAGCCCGCGAGTTCGATGTCAAAGACTCCGATAGCGAATTGGAGTCGGGCTCCAACGCATCGGACGATCAGATGATTTCCGTGCTCGAGGATCGCCGTGACGATCCCGTGCAGCAGGAGCTTGCCTCGTTCATCGAGACGATGACGGAGGACGAACAGATCGACCTGGTTGCGCTGGCTTGGCTCGGACGGGACGATGACAACACGATAGAGGACTGGCCTTCGATCCGGGAGGAAGCCGCCAGCCACCATCGCGGGCGAGCGGGCGGGACCGCGCGTTATCTCCTGGGGACGCCGCTCTTGGGCGACTACCTCGAAGAGGGGCTGTCGATGTTTGGCCAATCCTGCGAGTCAGTTGAGATCGGCAGGCTTTGATCAGTGGGCTAACAGGGGCGGCTCAGTCCTTCGCACCGGCGTCGTGCGGAAGCGTGCTTCTGACCGATCTTTACCAGCTCAACATGATGCAAGCCTATCTCGATCACGGCAAAACAGGAACGGCCGTGTTCGAGTTCTTTGTGCGCAGGCTTCCGCCCGACCGGAGGTTCTTGATGGCCGCCGGCCTTGAGCAGGCGCTGCAATTTCTGGAATCTCTGCGTTTTTCCGCCCGTGAAATCGAGTGGCTTGCCCAAACCGGCCGCTTCCGGAAGAACCTGTTAGAGTATCTCTCCGCCTTCCGCTTCACCGGCGACGTGCACGCGATGCCGGAAGGGACCGTTTTTTTCGCTGACGAGCCCATCCTTCGCGTAACCGCGCCACTCCCCGAGGCGCAACTCGTGGAAACGCGGCTGATCAATCTTTTGCATTTCGAAACGCTTATCGCCTCGAAGGCGGCGCGCCACGTCTTACTCGCACCGGGCAAAGAGCTAGTCGATTTCGGGCTCAGGCGCGCGCATGGCGGCGAGGCCGGACTCCTTGCCGCCCGCGCGAGCGCCATCGCAGGCTTTTCGGGCACGGCCACTGTGCTGGCTGGCGAGCTGTTCGGCATTCCGCTCTACGGCACGATGGCACACTCTTTTATCGAAGCGTTTGACAGCGAGGCCGCCGCATTCGAGGCTTTTGCGCACTCCCGGCCGCAACATCTGACGATTCTGATCGACACCTATGACACCCGGGCCGGGGCCAGAAAGGTTGTGGCGCTCGCTAAGCGGCTGGAGCCGGAAGGAATTAAGGTTGGCGCAGTCCGTCTCGATAGCGGCGATCTGATCGCGCTTTCCAAAGCTGTCCGGCGCATTCTCGATGAGGGCGGCTTCCCGGGCATCGCCATTTTTGCCAGCGGCGGACTAGATGAGGACGAACTCAGGGCCTTCGGGCAGGCCGGTGCGCCCATCGACGGCTTCGGCATTGGCACAAGCCTGACAACCTCCTCCGACCGTCCGGCGCTGGATTGCGCCTACAAGCTTCAGGAATACGATGGTTTGCCGCGGCGAAAGCATTCCCCGGGCAAGGAGACTTGGCCGGGAAGAAAGCAGGTTTGGCGGCGATTTGGGCCGGAGGGGCGAATGGCGGGCGACGTGCTTTCATTGGAATGCGATGACCTTGAGGGTGAGGCATTGCTCGAGCCCGTGATGCGAGCAGGGCGAAGCATCGGGCAATCCCCTGCGCTGCCCGAAATTAGAGCGCGCGCGGCGAAAAACCTCGCATGCCTGCCGGAAGCGTTGTGCAGCCTCGATCCCGCTGCAACTTACCCGGTCACTATCGCGGAGCCGCTTCTTAAGCTTGCCGCCGAGGCGGATCGCAAGCTTGCGGTGTCGGCGGGAGTATGAAAAAGACGCTCCAGATAGGCCCAGCGGATGTGCTGCTTGTGATCGACGTCCAAAACGGCTTCTGCGCGGGCGGCTCGCTGGAAGTGCCCGGCGGCGATGAAATCGTCCCGCTCGTCAACCGCATCGCGAAGCGGTTTGCCCATGTGGTGCTCACCCAGGATTGGCATCCGGCCGGGCATCGCTCCTTCGCATCCGCTCATCCAGGCCGCAAGCCGTTCGAGACCATCGAGCTTACCTACGGCCCGCAAGTGCTTTGGCCCGATCACTGCGTTCAAGGCAGCCCAAGCGCCGCCTTTCATCCCGATCTCGATATCCCTCACGCCGCTCTGGTCTTGCGCAAGGGATTGCAACCGGACATCAATTCCTACTCCGCATTTTTCGAGAACGACCGCACGACCGCGACCGGACTCGGCGGTTATTTGCACGAGCGCGGCTTGGGCCGTGTCTTTCTGGTTGGCCTGGCGCTCGATTTTTGTGTCCGCTACTCGGCGGAGGATGCTGTGCGAAGCGGCTTTGCCGCTGTGATTTTGGAGGACGCCTGCCGCGCCATAAATATGAACGGCTCGCTTGAGGCCGCGCAGAGGAGCTTTGCAGCCGCAGGCATCGCTTGTGTCACAAGCGATGCTGTTGAGCATCCACGGAAAGCGGCTAAGAAGCAACGGGCGTAAAAGCACCCCTCATCCCGTCCTTCTCCCGTCCCGCATCCGCTCGCGGATGCGGGCACTTTGAGTGGCAAGCTCGCCAAGGCGAGCTTGCTGGGAGAAGGGACGCCCGATCAAGGACCGCAACCTGCTCCCTCTCCCCTTGCGGGAGAGGGCTGGGGTGAGGGGTAGCAGCTAAGCCGCCCGCGACGCTGCGTGATCGGCTGTAATCTGCTCGGCCAGTTTCCCAGTTAGGTCGACGAGATGATCGAACTTAGCTTCGAAGCTTCCCGCGCCCGCGGTCGCCGATCTGAGCTCGATGATAAGGTCTTGCATTTCGGCTTCGGGGATGTGCGCTTCGATCACATCCCAACCGTCCCAGCCTGGACGTCCGTCGAAGCCCAAGATCTGGCCGCGCCGCGACGAGATCATGCCGTTGATTTTCGGCGTCGCCTCCGAAGGCACCGCGATCTTCACCGCCATGATTGGCTCGAGCAGCACGGGCGAGCATTTTGGCATGCCTTCGGACATGGCAATGCGCCCCGCTGTGCGGAACGCCATTTCGGACGAGTCGACGGTGTGATAGGACCCGTCCTTCAAGCAGACGCTAACATCGACAACCGGAAAGCCGAGCGGCCCAGCGCTCAGATAATCGCGGACGCCCGCTTCCACCGCCGGAAAGTAGTTGCGTGGCACGGAGCCTCCCGCGATCACCTCGGAGAAGGCAAAACCTTCGCCGCGCGGCTGCGGCGAAATCTCCACGACGACGTCGCCGAACTGCCCATGCCCCCCGCTTTGCTTCTTGTGGCGGCCGCGGATCTCGATGCTCTTGCGGATCGTCTCCTTATAGGGAATCTGCCGCTTGCTCGTTTGCGCCTTGATACCGAATCGCCGTTGAAGCCGCTCCAGCGCCACCCGCAGGTGCATCTCGCCCTGTCCCCACAGGATCATCTGGTTTACTTCGCGATCCTGAACAAGCGACAGCGAGGGATCCTCGTCGATGAGCTTCGCAAGCGCTGCGGTGAGCTTGATCTCGTCCTTGCGCTCCGATACCGCGATGGCGAGCCCGTAAGCAGGCTTTGGCGGCATCGCCGCTTGAATGGATATTGTTCCATTTTTTTCCGCCGTGAGCGTTGCACCCGTGGGCAGGCTTTCTAGCCGCCCGAAAGCGACTGTCTCGCCTGCCAAAGCGGGGCCTCGTTTTTTCACATCGGTGCCGGTGACCTGGAAGACGCCGGAAATCCGCTCCTCGCCGCTCACGCTGTACACCGAAGCGCCATCCGCAAATTGTCCGGCCAACACCCGGGCGAGCGAAAGCTTCCCAGCATGGGCGGTGTGATAAGTCTTCATGATGTAAGCGGCGGATTTCGCGGAACCGAGGCCCAGCCGCTTGGCGGTTTCCTCTACAAAGGGAGCCTCATGCCTTAGCGCCTTCAAAAGCCGGCCCAGGCCATTGCCGTGCTCCGCGGACCCGAAGAGGATGGGACAGATCTGGCCGCGCTTGAATTCCACGATAAGATCGTCGAAGATCTTGCTACGGCTCGGCATGACGTCGCTTAATAGCTGCTCCATAAGCTCATCGTCGTAATCGGCGAGCTTTTCGAGCATGGTGAAGCGCTGCTCCTCCTCGAATTTCGCCAGATCCGACGGGATATCGATCACCTCGCTATGGGTATGCTCTCGATAGACGTAGGCGCGCTCAAGAGCTAAGTCCACGAAGCCGCTCACTGCGTTATTTTCCCAAATCGGAATTTGCCGCAAGAGAAGCGGGATCCGGCTCGCGGACTGCATCATCTTCAAAACGTCGCCCAGCCCGTGGCTCACCTTGTCGATCTTATTGATAAAGAGCAGGTGCGGAATGCCGGTAACTTCGAGGCTCTTCAAAACCATCTGAAGCGCGAAGAGCTTTTTATCGTCAGCCTCGCAAACGACAACGGCGGCATCGCAGGCGGGCAGCGCTGACATGCCGTCATATTGAAACTCGACCGAGCCTGGACAGTCGAGAAGCGTGAACGTGTCGCCTAAATATTCTATGTTTGCCACGTTGAGCTCAACGCTCATGCCGTGTACCTGCGCTTCCGGCGAGTGATCGCCTACCGTCTTACGGATGTCGGAGCCTTCGTGCCCCGTGGCGCCTGTCCTTGCGAGAAGCGCTTCGAAAAGCGCCGTCTTACCGCTGTCATGCGGCCCGATGAGTGCAATGCAGCGGGGACTTCTGCCGTTGTTATTTCCATCATCGCCCATTTTGATCATCCTCAGCCGGAATTGTTCTTTTTGGGCCGCACGCCGCGGCGGGCGGCGAAGAGCCTATCGTCGCGCGCGGCGGGAGACTTGGCAAGCGCCAAGATGACACAATTACTTAAGCTGGGCCTTTTGCCGCTCCCATAGCTTGCTCGCGAAGTCCGCCGCAGCCTCAAAATCCCGTTGGACTGCCATGCTGGGGGACGCGCCTTCGCCCAGAAGGACCCGGGCCGATCTGACGGCGGCGTTGATCAACATGAGATTATCGGCAAAGCCGTCGAACGCCTCGATCGTCATTCCATCGCGCTTTCCCCGCGTGAGATGACCGTCCCGGTAAACTTCGCCCTGGTAGATATCGGCAGCGATCCGCTCTGCGAAGGGACGCGGGTCGCTGGTGTAAAGGACGACCGGCTTCCCGAGCGCTGCCATGAAGCCGAGCTCGTAGGCGGTGCCATCGTCGGCTTCGGGTCCCCGCCAAGGCTCGATGTTGAAGATGCCCAGATCGGCCTTTCGTATCTGGGCCTCGCAAGCTTCAGCGATCGCCAGCGCAAGCTCGGTTCCGCTGGGGTAATCGCCGGGATGTAGCTCGCCGTCCAGGGGGAAAAGGCCGGTCATGCCACGCGCGGCAAGCGCCGCTTTCATCCTTGCGCCCCTCAGGATGGCGTCGGGATAGAAGACGTCCGGTCCGGCGAGATAAACAAAGGGCCGTCCTGGTTCGTTGGGCTCCCCGGTTCCTAAAGGTCGTGAAGGGTCGAGAAGAGACATGTCACCCAAAAATGAGTGCGGAAGCTTGCTCCCCAGCTGTGGAAATCTCCATCAGACGCGAGATGATAGCACCTCCTTGCATTCACCAGGCTCACTGTTGACCCAAAGCGGCTATCCCTATATCGCGGACTTGCCGGCTGACGCCGTTGCCGCGCCCGAGGCAGCGCGGCCAACCGTCTAGCTTTTGACCGCGCCAATCGACATTCATTATGTGACGGACGCAACGACCGAGGCCGTCACATCGACTACGGGCTCTACCTTGATTTGGAAAGCCGAACGGAGGTGGTCGTCCAAGCGATCGTGTATCGGATCAAGAAAGCGTCCTAAGGTGTCTGTCTGAGGGCCGTCTGTCTCAAAGACCATGTAGCCGCCGAACTCGCCAACCCGAAGCAGGCACTCGCGAATCGTACCCCCTAGGGGCATTTTGAAGCCTTCGAATATCTCTAATATACGCTTATGCAGGGCCTCATATTCTGACGAAGCCGGTCCGCGTTCGTGCCAAGTGATGACGTATTTCATGATCGACCTTTCTCGATAAGCTTCTACAGCTCTTCAAGCTATAAGGGTTTACGGCGGGCATTCTCAGTGCCTTGCGCGCGCACCCCGGCTAATTATGCGAGCGCATCAAAGGCGCTCTGACCCCTGACTATCAACAGGAAATACAGTATAGACACAGTTCAGCATCTATCAAAGCGCAATCAGCGGCGGGTGATAATTTTCCGCAAGTGCGGATTTTTCCTGAAGCCATTTGCAAATGGTCTTCCGATTCAAATGCCGCTGCTTTGAATTGAGCGATAAATGTGGATTCGGCAAGCGCTTAACCTTCTTAGGCTTATCCTTAAATCGCCGATATTGCGCGGGCTGGCCGGTGTCGCTCAAATGTTCGACCTCGCGCTCAGTAGCGCGGCCGCCGAGGTACGTTTCGCCTGGATCGGCGTTGAGGTCGCGCGCGACGGCACACAACTCATCGGCGGTCTCGAGCAGCGGCCTGCCGCCTAAATGGCCCTTCAACATAGTTGATTGATGTGCTATAAGCGAACTTAGAGCAAGAAGGTCTCTCTCCAGAGGAGGGCTGGCATGAAAGTGTTTTTGCTGTGCTTCGCTGTAGCAGCGATGCCGTTGGCGAATACGGCCTCCGCTGCCGATTCGGGTTCCATTACCATCATTTCCCCGAAAGATGGGGCAGTCCTTGGCGGCGGCGGAAACAAGCTCAAGTATGATGTTCATCTGAGTCCGAACGGCAATCATCTGCATATTTACATCGACAATCAAGACCCCATCATAAGCAAGAACGTGAGCAATTGTCCTTGCAGCATCGGCTTGCCGGCCCTGGCCGCGGGCAAACATGTGATTGCTGTGAAGGAGGCAACGGCGGCCCACGCCCTGACTGGGGTGCAAAGCACCGTGACGGTCAATGTAAAATAAGCGCGCGTGCAAAACCTGATTTATGCCTTAATCCAGGTCATTCACAACTTCGGCGCCGCGGCCATTGTAGGCATAGGAGCATATGAAACTTGGCTCGTCCGCGGCAGCCCGGAGCGCCGTTTTGCCTCGCTCCTGGCCATTGTTTGGGCGCTTCAGGCGTCGAGCGGTGTTTTCTTCGGAATCGTGACCTACTATTATGACGGTCAGCTTCCGGACATCCACGGTGTGGCCGTGGATGCGCTCGTGATCAAAATAATCTGCGCCGTCCTCGGCTTTGTCCTGGCCGTCTCTTATGCGAAATGGGGTTCCAGCTGGAGCGCCCAAAAATGCCATTTCTTCTGGGGTGCCTCCTTTGCATTGGGTGCTGTCGCACTCAGTGCGGCCGCTTTCCTGCGCTGGTTTTCCTGAATTCGCTCAAAATTAATCGAAGTCTGGCGTGAGCGGAGCGCTGGCGTTTGTGAGGTGCCTGTAGTGAAGAAGACGATCGGCGCGGTTATCTGCGCGCCCTCCAAACTTCTGCTCCTGGCCCAGAGCACCGCTTAGCCGCGCGCCGTCGAACCCGGACTAAGCCGACAAGATCGGCGTCCGATATACCCTCAATTGCGTACTATGGTTCAATAAGTTCGAACTTCAGGAATCGGCCTTCTGGCCCTGCGGTTTTATCCGCAAGGGAGTACCAAGCGTCAGATTTTCACGACTAGGTTGTTTGTATTTGGAGCCTTACCGCGATCCCTCGCCCTGGCAGCGAACGGCGACACCAACCACAGCGCGGCGCTTCTGTAACGGCCCCTTGCCGTCAGTCCCTTTTCTTGTGCCGGTCCACTGCCGGGGTCATGCTTCTGTCCGGGGCCGGCGCAGGGCTGCCGCCTGATGGTGTTTGGTGACGCGATGCCGTATGCGGCGGAGCGTAATTCCCGCCTCGCTTGCGATAGGAGGCTTGCGCATTTCGTAGTGCCGCGGCGTGGTTAAGATTGGCGTGGTAAACGCGGCAGGTATTAAATGGCAATTCCGCGCAAGAGCCGCGATTTTTCGCGTTTTTGCCTGCAAAAGTGGATTCCTGAGAGTCCGTTAATTATCTTTTTGGTCCCCCGTTAACGCTGAATCCCTAGCTACGGTTGCATCCGCGCTTCGGTGCGCCTTAAGCAAGCTCGCAGCGCGAGCGAAAATAACTTAGCGATATCAGCGGCTTATCGCGGTTTACGCTTTTGCAAGGCGTTTTCTGCCAAGATAGAGCCGCCGCGGAAGGGGCAAAAAAACCGCAATCTTTTTAGGCATTTCCAATCGCACCTGAGACGGCGCCGGCGGCCAAGCATTTCGCATGATTAAGGCTTGTTTAACGCATGGCCGCCCGCGCGGGGGTTGACTTGAGGCCAGCATGATGCTGTGCAAGCTCAGTTGCCGTTAACCCTATTCCGCCTTGCCGCGAAGGATGCACCAGCATGACGAGCCAGTTCGACGCTAGCTTCTCTTACACCGGACCGATCGGGGAGGACGTTCAGGCGGCGCACGCGGCCGAGATCGAGCGTGCGATGTTTATGCCCGGCAAGCTTGCCAATGCGAAACTGCATGCCAAAAACGAGCTGCAACGATGGGTGCTCGCCTGCAACAGGCTCGTTTGGGGGCAGATGCCGGACGAGGCGCGGCAGCCCGAGCCTGACGAAATCGCCTGGCTTCTGGGAGAGCTCAACCCCGAGAGCCGCGAGCGCCTGCTGAAGGAATCGCAGCTTGCCGCAGAGGCGCGCAATCTTGTGGCTCTTCTGGAGGCAGCGGAGATCGAAGCACAGGCGCGAATTGAAGCGCAGCAGGCACAGGAGGCCCGTGCCGAAGCTGAAATGCGGGCACAGCTTGAGGCGCAGCAGGCCGAGGCGGCGCGAGCGGAGGAGGAGCACACCTTGCGCGAAGAATTCGAGGTTGCCGACGAGGCCGGCAAGGAGGCGCGTTTTCACGCTTGGCGAGCCGCGCGAGGAAAGTGAGAACGCTTTCGCCGCCGTACGGCAAGCGAAGGCAGGCTTTAGTGACCGCTTGCCGGTTCTGCAACAATGCCATAGGGCGTCTCATAGGGACGCAGCAGCTTATAGCCGCGTGTGAGCGTCACGAAGCGCTCGGTACGGCCGCCGCGGCCTTCCCCAACCTCAACGGTGGGGCCAAGCCGCTCGAAATAGGCGGCGATGTTGGGCAGGGCGCGCTCCTGTTCCTTCGGGATCACGATCAGCGCATCTTTGCCTAAGAGCGCCCTGGTGTCACATAGGAACGCGAATTCACGCGGGTCTTGCGCGAAGGCACAGACCGGGACCGCAGGTCCGAGCGCGATTCCGGCCTTGCCGCCGACCCCCCAAGTATTGACTACGGCAAAGGAGGGCGGCTCCTCGCCTGAAGTTTGCCAAGCCGCCGATTCTTTGAGCCCATGCCAATTGAAGTGCCAGAGCGTCGGATCGTTGATTTTCACTGGCGCGTCCGCCGGCGACCAAAACGGGCCGGCACGGTCGTAAGAAACATAGACCGCGAAACTAACGGCCGCGAGCGCGGCGCTGCTGACTGCCCAGGAAAGCAGCCACCCCGGTTTCTTACCGCCCAAGTAGTATCCAAGCAGGGGGAAGGCGAACAGCCAAGCCGAATTGAACCAATGCGGGATCGGGTTCTGCCCGCGAAAAAACATGAGTGTGAAGAGCGCGAGCGGAACCGCGACGAGCCACAACAGGAACCTAACTGCGCTATCGGGATCGCGAGAGCGTGCCGCGCGCCACAGCGCGATCACGAGCGGCGCGCCGACCCATGGCGAGAGTAGTGCGGCCTGCGCGCCAAGTGCTGCGGCGAAACGGGCGAACGCAGTTGCGTCAAAGGTGAAAGCGCCTCCCGTGCGGCCGGACTGGAAAGCGAACGAAACCCAATGGTGCTGAACGTTCCAGATCGGCGCCGGCGCGAAAACCACGAACGCGAGCGCCGCCCCCAAATAGGGATAGGGCCGCCAAAGCCATGAGCGATGCCGCGGGGAGAAGGCCAAGAATCCAAATAAACTTAAGGGTGCGAAGACCGCTGAATATTTCGCGAGGCCCGCGAGCCCGAATGCGAGCCCCGCGGCGAGCCAAAGCGCTGCGGCGCAGAGCTTACTGCGCGGCGGGCCGAACAGTACTTCCGCAACCGCCCACATGGCGCTGATAAGAAAGAGAAACAACGGCCCGTCGGGCAGGATCAGCCCATCGGGCCAAACCACGAAATAGATTGCGGCGTTGAACCCGAATAGCGTCCACAGCGCCGCCGCCGGACCGAACAGCCTGCGAGTCAGGCCATAAAGCGGCACATTGATGCCCGCGATTATCAGGACGAACGGCAGCCTCAGCCACCAGCCCTCACCTGCCACCGCCGCGAAAGCATGCACAATCCATTGATGGAGCGGCGGGTGATCGAAATAGGACAGCGCCAGCGTGCGGGAGATGACGGCGGTATATGCTTCGTCGCCAGCGAACCCCGTGGCCCACGCGGCGAACAGCTTGCCGACCGCGCAGGCCGCCACGAAGGCCAAAATGGCCCTTACCGGCATCGCGCGCTCGCCTGTGGCGCTTCGAGAAACTTCTTCTTTCCCAGAAATTGCAAAGGCTTGAGTTGGTTCAACCATCGGCGAGACCGTCCCCTTTTGCCGCTCTTTATCAGCCCTGCTCGATGCGTGCAACGCTCGAAAGGACAAGCGGGCTAGGCGGGTTGCGGAGGCACGATGAAGATGTCGAACGCGATCTCCGAAGTGCCCTTGTTTCCGATCGCGCGGGCGAAGGTTACAGAAAATTGTTTCCAGCTCCCCGAAAGAAGCCCCGCTGCCTTGCCGAGGCAGTCCGCATCCTTATGCGCGCATGCGATAAGCAGCCCATATTCCCTTATTTTCTCCGGCGTCACCCAGGGCGATTTCGCATATGAGAGATCGATAAAGCTCGATGGATGGTCATCGCTATAGAAACTGATGCTGTCGGCGTAGTGCCTGAAGGCTCCGGCGTAGCGAAGCGGCGTGTGGGTCTCGGCACGCCAAAGCTCCGTAACGCGAGCGGCAAGCTCGCGCCGCGGCTCAGGGCTCGTTTTGCCCCCGATCGCCCTTTGAATAGGAGCGCCCGGCACAGCCCCAAGCGTCACTGCAAGCGCCACCGCCGCCGATAGCCGGAAGCAGAGCCGCCTGTTGAGGGGAGAAATGAACTGCATCAAGAAGAGCGGCATGAGGGGAAAAACTCCAACCGCCATGACAGCCTTGAGCTCGAGCTGAAAGGCTAGGCCAAAAACGATGGTAAGCAGGGGCGGTGCGAGGACTAGAACGGCGAGGAACCGCCGCCGCGATTGCGGAAGCCTTTCCGCCGGCTCCGTGATCGCGCCGGCTCTTGACATGCGCCAAGCAAGCAAAATGATGCCCAGCATGCCGCCCAAATCCACCACGCTATCGAAAATATAGCGGCCGGCATGCTCGATGGCGAACAGCCAGCCCTTCCCGGTTATGCTCATGGCGTAGGCAATGGGAGGAGCATTCGTCCTTAGCGCCCAAAGCACATGCGGCAAAACGAGCGCGCCGAAAACGGCCGCCGCCAGCCATGGCAGCGGGGAAAAAACATATTTGCGGCCATTGGGGTGAAAGAAAAGCGATAAGCCGCAAGTCATCAGCAAGATCGCTGCATAATATTTGGAGAGTATGCACGCGGCGGCGAAGGCGCCGAACAAGGCGGCATCGCGCATTTTCATGCCGTCCAGCGATCTCACAAAAAAGAAGAGCGTCCACGGCCACAGCGAAACGAAGATGGTATTGGCGTTATACTTGAACGCCATGACGGTATAAAGCGGTGTGGCAAGCAGCATCAGTGCCGCGGCGTGCCGCGTCCTGCCTCTGGCGAAAAGCCCGATGAGCTTCCACGCGCCCAAGAGACCTAAGCCTGCGTTTATGGCTTCGAGCAGGACGAACGACGCATTGGTTTTCGGAAACAGCAGAAACCATGCGCCCGCGATCCACGCCCAAAAAGGCCCGTGCTGGTTGTAGCCAAGCTGAAACTCTCTGCCCCAGGCATAAGCTTCCAGCACATCGAAATGTAGAGATGCGCCCGCGCTGACGACGGCCCCATGGACTGTCCAGTCCGCGATGAATAAGACCAACCCGGCGGCCGCAACCCAGTTTGCAGGCCAGGATTGTGCGTGGGCAATCTTCTTAGTTAAACTTCGGTTCCAGGCCGGTGCCTGGTGTTCTAGCGTGGCGCTGCGCATCCCGTCTCCCCTCAGCGGTGATGATTTTTTTGCGCAGCCGATCCCACGGTGGTTGCTTGGCGGGTAACACTTGGGCAGTCAACCAACCGAGCGTCCATTCCAGGAGAGTTGGACACGGGCTTCCATTGAAACGCTTGACTTTGCACCATTATTCAGCCGAGGGCGTTAGGCGCCAGCTTTGGGAGGAGTTCCATGGTCAACGACGAGGGAAAGCAACTTCGTAGCTGCGCCTGGTTCGACAACCCCGATAGCCCCGGCATGACGGCGCTCTATCTCGAGCGCTATCTGAATTACGGCCTGACCCGCGGCGAGCTGCAGGGCAACCGGCCCATCATCGGCATCGCGCAGTCCGGAAGCGACCTCGTCCCTTGCAACCGTCACCACCTTGAACTGGCGGGGAGGGTGCGCGACGGCATCCGCGACGCAGGCGGCATCCCACTCGAATTTCCAGTATTTCCGTTGCAAGAAACGGGCTTCCGCCCCACCGCCGCGCTTGAGCGCAACCTTGCCTACCTCGGTCTCGTCGAAATCCTATTCGGCTATCCGCTCGACGGCGTTGTGCTCACCACGGGCTGCGACAAGACCACGCCCGCGGCCCTTATGGCGGCTGCCACCGTGGACTTGCCCGCCATCGTCCTTTCGGGCGGACCCATGCTCAACGGCTATTTCGAGGGCAAACGCGCCGGCTCCGGCACGGTCAAATGGGAGGCGCGCCGGCGCTATGCCGCCGGCGAGATAGATTATGAAGGTTACATGGACCTTGTCGTGGCCTCGGCTCCAAGCGCCGGGCACTGCAATACCATGGGCACCGCGAGCTCGATGAACGCGATGGCCGAAGCGCTTGGCATGTCGCTGCCAGGCTGTGCGGCGATCCCGGCTCCTTACCGCGAGCGTGCCCAGATGGCCTATGCCACGGGGCGGCGCGCCGTGGAGCTGGTGCATGAAGATCTTCGCCCGTCGAAAATCCTTACCCGCGAGGCCTTCGAGAATGCCATCGTCTGCGCGTCCGCAATCGGGGCATCGACGAACTGCCCGCCTCATCTCAACGCGATCGCGCGGCACACCGGCGAGCGCCTCGATAATGAGGATTGGGATCGCATCGGCTATGACGTCCCATTGCTCGTGAACATGATGCCGGCCGGCGCCTATCTTGGCGAAGATTATTACCGGGCGGGCGGGCTTCCCGCCGTGATGGGTGAGCTTTTGCGCCACGGCAGGCTCCAGGAAAATGCGCTTACCGTCACCGGGAAGACCGTAAGGGAAAATATCGCAACGGCGGTAATCCTGAACGAAGACGTGATCCGGCCCTATTCGCGGCCGCTGAAAGAGAAGGCCGGTTTCGCGAACCTCAAAGGCAACCTTTTCGACAGCGCGATCATGAAGACTTCGGTCATCTCAGATGCCTTCCGCCAGCGCTATCTCGAACGTCCCGGCGATGAAGGCGCCTTCGAGGGCCGAGCCATCGTATTCGACGGCCGCGAGGATTATCACGCGCGCATCAACGATCCAGCCCTCGCCATAGACGCCGATTGCATTCTCGTGATCCGGTATTGCGGCCCCATCGGCTATCCGGGCGCGGCCGAGGTTGTGAATATGCTGCCGCCGGATGCGCTGGTGAAGCAAGGGCTGGCGGAGCTACCCTGCATGGGCGACGGCAGGCAGAGCGGCACCTCAGGCAGCCCCTCCATCCTAAACGCTTCGCCGGAAGCGGCCGCCGGCGGGGGGCTCGCACTCTTGAGAACAGGCGACCGCGTCCGCATCGATCTCAACAAGCGCACCGCCGGCATGCTCGTGGCGGCGGAGGAGCTGGCGCAGCGGCGGCGCGATCTGAAGCTGCCAGAGTTCGTGAGCCAGACGCCGTGGCAGGAACTTTATCGCACGCAAGTTGGCCAACTCGATGCCGGAGCTGTGTTGGAAAATGCGGTCAAGTACCAGCGCATCGCGGAGAGTTACGGCATCCCCCGGGATAGCCATTAGGCGGGATAGAGAATAGCCAAGGAGGGAAGCGTGCGGCGTTTCGAGATGGTCCCCAACCTTTGACAATAAGTGCCGCGTCTGCAATATGGCGCAGAATAGCTGAGACGGAGCATTCAGCAAATGCGACCGGCCCGGCTGATAAGAGCCGCGGCATGCAAGGCTTGGTTTGGGGAGACCCCGGAGATTGCGGCAGTCTGAGGAAACTTTTGAAGTGAACGCCATAAAAGTAACCCATGCTGATGGATTTCAGCTGCCGCTTCACGCCGTGCGCCAGGCAGCCGCTAAGGGAAGAGCGATTTTTGCGCTCACGAACATCATCAAACACGCGGTCATTTTACAATCCCAGGCCGTTTTACTGACTGAGGACGACTGTAGAAAGTTGGCTGAGACGAGCCTTTGGGTCTATAGGTTTGCATTAGGCGGGCAATGCGCGATCGTTTTTGGCGATATTTCATTTTGCAATCATGCCGACACGCCAAACGCCACCGTTTCCTGGACGCGGCTGACCTCTACAACTGCTATCGCCAGCCTTATTGCGTTAACCGATATCAATGCAAACTCAGAGATAGTGATTACTTATTCCGACGCAGAAGAATACCGGCGTAGGGGTATTATTTTTTGTTAAATGAGCTGCGGCAAACCGTTCCAGCAAGAATTTGATTTCCCGGCATGGATAAATGCCATGCCGTGCTTTAAGGTTGCTGCATAAGAAGCATCCGGGGACTGAAATGGCAAATGTTGTGGTGGTCGGCTCGCAATGGGGCGACGAGGGTAAGGGCAAGATCGTCGATTGGCTGTCCGAACGCGCCGATATCGTAGTGCGCTTCCAGGGCGGACATAATGCCGGGCATACGCTCGTAGTGGACGGGCAGACCTACAAGCTCTCTCTGCTGCCGTCGGGTATTGTACGCGGCAAGCTGTCGGTGATCGGCAATGGCGTTGTGATCGACCCCTGGGCACTTGATTCCGAAATCACGGCAATCTCTAAGCTCGGCATTGACGTCACCCCTGATAAGCTCCGTATCGCGGAGAATGCTACCTTGATCCTGCCTCTTCACCGCGAGCTGGACGCTTTGCGCGAAGAAGCGGCCGGAGCCGGCCAGATTGGGACGACCAAGCGCGGTATCGGTCCCGCTTATGAGGATAAGGTCGGGCGCAGGGCCATCCATGCTGCCGACCTTGCGAACCTCAAGACGCTGCCCGCAAAGGTCGACCGCGCACTCGTGCATCACAATGCCTTGCGGCGCGGCTTGTCCCAGCCCGTTATCGACCGGGATGCGCTCTTGCAGGAGCTCATCGCCATCGCGCCGAAAGTTACGCCTTACCTCGATACCGTCTGGCAGTTGCTCGACCGGCACAAGCGCGAGGGAAAACGCATTCTCTTCGAAGGCGCACAGGGTGCTCTCCTCGATATCGACCACGGCACCTATCCTTTCGTCACGTCATCGAACACGGTGGCGGCGCAGGCTGCTACGGGTTCGGGGCTAGGCCCGCGTTCTGTCAACTACGTGCTTGGCATTACCAAAGCGTACACAACGCGCGTGGGCGGCGGTCCTTTCCCCACCGAGCTTCACGATGAAGCCGGCCGCCTTCTGGGCGAGCGCGGCCACGAATTCGGCACGGTGACGGGCCGGCCACGCCGTTGCGGCTGGTTTGACGCCTGCCTGGTCAGGCAGACAAGCAAGATTTCGGGCATGGATGGCATCGCCCTGACCAAGCTCGACGTTCTCGACGGCTTCGACGAGCTGAAGGTTTGCGTGGGATACCGGCTCAATGGGAAGGAACTGGACCATCTGCCGGCGGCCCATGACGAGCAGGCGAAGGTTCAGCCTATTTACGAGGTACTGAAGGGCTGGGATGAGTCGACGCAAGGCGCGCGCTCCTGGGCAGATCTTCCCGCTCAGGCGATCAAATATGTGAAGCGGCTGGAAGAGCTGATCGAGGCCCCGGTTGCCCTTCTTTCCACAAGCCCCAAGCGCGAGGACACGATCCTTGTGCACGATCCATTTCAAGATTAAGCCTCCTCCAAGCACGGCAACAAAGGGGACGAACCGATGGCAGACGAAGGCTTTATCGCAGACATGAACCCGTACCTCGTCGAAGTCGAGGCAGGCAAAACCTACTTCTGGTGTTCATGCGGCCGGTCGCAGAATCAGCCATTTTGCGATGGATCGCACGCCGGCACCGACAAGATGCCAAAGGCGTTCAAGGCGGAGCGGACGGAAGCGATCAATCTTTGCGGCTGCAAGCAGACAATGGACCCACCGTTCTGCGATGGCAGCCATAACGTGTTGTAGCAAAGAGAAGAGGCGCGCTGGCTGGATTGCCGGAAAAAGCCTGCCCACCCCATCAGCTCCTGCGCAAGCCAGCGGCTTCCTTTGCGCCTTGCAAAGACAATGAACCATGCCAACACAGGGCTTGCGCCTGCCGCTCAATCGGGTAACGTCCGCCTGCGCAAACGAGGCAAGTTCCTATGGCAAAAATCGGCGTGCCCCACTTTCATAACGACATCGGCGTCGAAAAGATTCACATCGGCGTCAAGGAGTTCCAATGCATGGGAGCGCGGCCTCCCATGGACCATCCCCACGTCTACCTGGACATGGGCGCCGGCGTTCAGATCGTGTGCCCCTATTGCTCGACGCTTTATATTTATGATGGCAATTTGCGTGCCGAGCAGACCGACCCGCCTTACTGCCTCTTTGAAGATCAGGACGCTGGAGTGCAATGAGGCCCGGCAACGGCACGATCGCAATCGCTGGCGCTGGAATCGCCGGCCTGAGCGCAGCCATAGCGCTCAAGCTTGCGGGCTACTCCGTCGCTATCTTCGAGCGCGAACAGGTGCTGAAAGAAGTGGGTGCGGGCATCCAGATGGGTCCTAATGCGACCCGCATTATGGAGAGCTGGGACCTGGATTTCCTGAGGAGCTCTGTCGAGCCGGACGGCATAGAGCTTCGGAATGCGATCAGCGGCGCGCTCCTCAACACCATCCCGCTTAAGCGCGCAGCCCGCGCCCGGTACGGCGCCCCTTATGTCACCCTCCTGCGTGCCGATCTGCAAAAGGGGCTTGTGAATCGTGCCAATGAACTGGAAATTCCGATCCGATACGGTGCGCCGGTTTCGCTCGCAAGCGATGAAGGCAAGGGTGTTGCCATCAAGGCCGGCGGCGCATCCTCAGCCGCAGCGGCCCTCATTGGCGCCGACGGCGTCAAATCCGCCGTACGCGGTCTTGCCGGATATCATCCCCGCCGCTTTTCAGCACAAGCCGTAGCCTGGCGCGGATTGATGCCGCCGAGTGCGATCCCGGCCCCGATGCGAAACGTGATCGTGGTTTGGATGGCCCCAGGCGCCCACCTTGTGCACTATCCCGTTTCCGGCGGCGCGGCCACCAACGCGGTGCTTGTTATCGATGATATCTACCAAAGCGATGTCGCCGATGCAGGCGACAATCCCGCCGCCTATCTTCAAGGCAGGCTCAACGGCTGGGCTGAATTGCCCCGCTCCATCATTCCCTTGGCGCAAGCGTGGCTACAATGGCGCATGTCCGGCGTCGAAAAATGGCCTGGCGGCGCGGGCCGCGTCCAGTTTATTGGCGATGCCTGGCATGCAATGCGCCCCTACCTTGCCTCGGGCGCTGTGATGGCCATAGAGGATGGCGGAGCACTTGCCGCATCCTTGACAGAATCGCAGGGTGACATTGTTGAAGGTTTCAAGCTTTTCCGCAGGCATCGCGGGCGGCGGGTTTGGCGAGTGGCGCAAGCCTCGGCCCAGATGGGACGGATCTACAACTGTCCGCAGCCTTTCGATATCGCGCGCGACCTCGTTCTTCGAGCGTCATCGGGATCGATGCTGCTTAAGTTGGCCGATTGGCTTTACGGCGTCGAGCACGAGGGAACCGTGCGGAAAAGCTGAAATCGCTAAACGGCGCGGGACATTCGCTTGAGCATACAGCCTTCGGGCAAGCGGATGCGGGTTCAATGACGCCGATGGACAAGAACTGGTTGGAGGACGGGTTTCAATGGATACATACGCCCGTAGTGCGCCAAGCGAAGCCGTGCTGCCCGTTGAATGGACGCCCAGCGCAGCCGGACTTAAGGCCAAGGCCCGGTTGCGGGTTGAGGTCAAGTCAAGGGCGGAGATTCAAAGCAGCCGGGCCTGGAAGGCAGCTTTCGCGAACCAGCGGAAGGACAGCCGGTATTATGAATTGGTGGAAGAAACCATCCGGCAGGGCTTCGATTACCGCTATTTTGTGCTGACCGCAGAAAGCGGTGAGATTCGGGCGATTCAACCGTTCTTCATATTGGATCAGGATCTTCTCGCAGGAAGCGGGCGACAGATCGCTAAAGCGGCGGGCGCAATCCGGCGCATCTGGCCGCGCTTTCTGCGCATGCGAACCTTGATGATCGGTTGCGCTGCGGGCGAAGGGCACTTGGATGCCTGCGACGAAGCAATGCGTTTTGAAATTGCCTCGAGCCTCGGCGCAGCGATCGCGCAACGAGCCCGCCGGCTCAAAGCTGCACTGATTGTATTCAAGGAATTCACGGTCGAGGACAGGGCTGCCCTGGCGTGCCTCAAAGAGCGGGGCTTCACCCGCATCCCCAGCATGCCTATGACGAGGCGGATGCTCAATTTCACGAGCTTTGAGGAGTATATGCGCGATGTGCTCAGCCAGAAATTCCGCGCTCAACTGCGCCGGAATTGCAGGAAATCGGCGGAACGCGCAAAACTCGAGATGCGCGTAGTGACCGACATCACGCCCTATATCGAGGAGATTTACCGGCTTTACATCCCGGTGTATGAGCGCTCCCACCTCAAATTTGAAAAGCTGACGCCAGAATACTTTTGCCGGATCGGGCAAGCAATGCCGGACAAGACGTTATTTTTTTTGATGGTTAAGGACGAAAAAATTGTCTCCTTCAATCTATGCATGAAAAACGGCAAAGAGCTGTGCTCAGAATACGTTGGCTTCGATTATGACGTAGCGTTCGATCTCCATCTATACAATGTTATGACCAAGAGCATCATGGAATGGGCGATCGCCCATGGCTATCAATGGTATTGCTCGACCAGTCTCAACTACGAGCCAAAATATCACTTCAGGCACCAGCTCGACCCGCTGGATCTCTATGTGCGGCATACGTTACCTGCCGTCAATTTTATCATGAAGCGGGCGCTGCTTTATCTTGAGCCCACCCGTAACGACGAGATGCTGAAACGGTTCTCGAATTTCTCAGACTTGCACGAAAATTAATCCTCAGCCGTGTATTGTCCGGCTGAGCACGCAGTCTTCCGGGTCCCTCTTCACTTCATCGGTGTTAGCTCCATTACTCGATCCCACAAAGAGTGACCCATTTCTCACGCGTTTTCCCAATAATGGGGATTTGTATTCATAAGCAACTCTATGGCGGCCCTCTTTCTCACTATCCAATTCTGTTCACGCTCACCTTGAGATCGGGGCGATTGTTGATGGTCTGGTAGACCACGCAATAGCGCTCGGTCAGCTTTATGAGCTGAGCGATCGCATCCTCAGGCGCATCTGTTTCGAGATCGAAAGCAAGCCGGATCGAACGGAAGCCAACGGGCGCCTCCTTTTCGACGCCAAGCGTGCCGCGAAAATCAAGGTCGCCTTCCGCCCGGACGATGGCTTTCGAAAGCGTGACGCCTAACGCCGTTGCAACCGCCTTGAGCGTTACGCCGGCGCAGGCAACGAGCGCCTCGAGCAGCATGTCGCCTGAGCAAAGCTCAAGGCCGCTGCCGCCGGTTGCTGGGTGAAGCCCGGCGACCGCAAGGGCGCGCCCGGTTTCGACCTTGCAGGCAATCGCTTGGCCGTCGACGGCGCCCTGCGCCTTGAGGGTGATGAGCGCAGCCCCGGGATTGGCCTTGTATTTTTCTTTAATCGGAGCCTGCATCGCCCTCAGAGCATCTTTGTCCATGGCGTCCTCCTATTTTGCTGTGTTTGGGATTGCGTCGACGCCATCTACCATAGCGCAGGTTCGATTGAGTAGCCTATAATCGGAACGAATAGGAACGGGAGGCCGCCATGAGCTTTAAAGCAGCAAACGACGAATGGGATTACGCTCCAGGCCGGGGCCGCATTTATGCTTCCATCGCCGAGACAATCGGAGACACCCCTATCGTGCGGCTCGACAAGCTGGCGCGGGTAAATGGCGTTGAGGCCAATTTGCTTGCGAAGCTTGAATTCTTCAACCCGATTTCCAGCGTCAAGGATCGCATTGGCGTTGCGATGATCGGGGCGCTGGAGCAAGCGGGGAAGATCGAGCCCGGGAAGAGCGTTCTCATCGAGCCCACCTCGGGTAACACAGGGATCGCGCTTGCTTTTGTTGCCGCCGCGCATGGCTACCGGCTGATCCTCGTCATGCCTGAATCCATGTCGGCCGAGCGGCGCAAGATGCTGGCGCTGCTTGGCGCCGAGCTGGTCTTGACGCCCGGCGCACTCGGTATGAAAGGTGCCATCCAGAAGGCCGAGGAGCTGCTCGAGTCGATACCTTTTGCCGTTATGCCCCAGCAATTCGATAACCCAGCCAATCCGGAAATCCATCGCAAGACAACGGCGGAGGAAATCTGGAACGACACAAGGGGCATGGTGGACATTGTGGTTTCGGGCGTTGGCACGGGCGGAACGATAACAGGCGTCGGGCAGGTGTTGAAGCCGCGAAAACCGGGCCTGAAAATGATTGCCGTGGAGCCGGAAGAGTCTCCGGTCTTGTCGGGCGGCAACGCGGGCCCGCACAAGATTCAAGGCATCGGCGCTGGCTTTGTGCCCGGTGTATTGGACCGCGGCGTCATCGACGAGGTCGTCAAAGTCTCAAGCCAAACGGCCATCGACATGGCGCGGAAGGTGGCCCGCCTTGAAGGCATTCCGGTTGGCATCTCTTCAGGCGCCGCGATTGCGGCTGCACTTGAGGTGGGCGCCCGGCCGGAATCCGAAGGCAAGAATATTGTCGTCATCATCCCCTCCTTCGCCGAGCGTTACCTCTCGACGGCGCTTTTTGAGGGCCTGTAAGCGATAGGTTTCGCCTTTCGAGGATTGGCATCGCTTTTTTCATGCCCTTGAAGCTTCTACGCTAGCGCTTCCGTTTACGTTCGTGATATTTGAAGAACAAAGGAACGGGAGGCCGCATGATTGATAAAGCCCTAAATGGCGGGAGCAATCGCGCTCCAGGCAGGGGCCGTATTTACGATTCCATCGCGGACACAATTGGCGATACGCCTATTGTGCGCCTGGAAAAGCTTGCCCGCATGTATCGCGTCGGGGCCAATTTGCTGGCGAAGCTTGAGTTTTTCAATCCGATCGCCAGCGTGAAAGACCGTATAGGTCTTTTCATGATCGAAGCGATGCAGCGGGAAGGAAAGATCCAGCCCGGGAAAACGGTTCTTATCGAGCCGACCTCGGGTAATACAGGCATTGCACTTGCTTTCGTGGCCGCAGCACTTGGCTACCGGCTCATTCTCGTCATGCCGGAATCCATGTCGGTCGAGCGGCGGAAAATGCTGGCGCTGCTCGGGGCCAAGGTGGTGTTGACGCCCGCCGCGCTCGGCATGAAGGGCACAATCGACAAAGCGACGGAGCTGCTTACGACCATCCCTCACGCCGTTATGCCCCAGCAATTCGAGAACCCGGCCAATCCCGAGATCCACCGTCGCACGACGGGGGAAGAAATCTGGAACGATACCGAAGGCAGCGTCGATATGGTGGTATGCGGCGTCGGGACAGGCGGCACGATCACGGGCATCGGATGGGCGCTGAAGCCGCGCAAGCCCGGCTTGAAAATGATCGCCGTGGAGCCGGCCGAGTCGCCGGTGTTGTCGGGAGGACGGCCCAGGCGCCCACAGGATCCAGGGCATTGGCACGGGCTTTCTTCCCGCGCGTGCTCGACCGCAAAGTGATCGACGAGGTTATAAGAGTTCACAGCCAAAGCGCCATCGAAATGGCCCGCCAGGTGGCACGGCTAGAAGGCGTTCCGGTTGGGATCTCCTCAGGGGCAGCGATTGCTGCGGCAATTGAGGTCGGCTCACGTCCTGAAAACGATGGCAAGAACATCGTCATCATCGTCCCGTCCTTTGCCGAGCGCTATCTATCGACCGCCTTGTTCGAAGGGCTCTAGACATCGCCGCGAGGCGGCTCCGGGTTCGAAGCGGGGACAAGCGGCAGCAGAGTGCTTCCATCGTCACGGTGCCCTCGCCGCCTCAGCGGTGGCGGTCCTGAAGATATCTTTCTAGATAATTCAAGGCAAAATTCACCGGTTGCTCCACGCGCTCTTCGAGGACGTCATCATCGGCGAAAGCACCTTCCGAAAGCGTAAACAGAGCTAAGACGATGATATTGCAAAAGATTTTTTGTTTGCGCTCAAGGCTTACCCAAGGCGCACCGAAGCCCGGCTGCAATCGTAAAGGGGGATTCATGGTAATCGGGGGACCAAAAGGATAATTAACGGACTGCGCGGAATCCATTTTTGGAGGTGAAAACGCAAAAAAATTCGAGTTTTGCGCGAAAATGGCACCAACTCCCACCGCATTTACCACGCCAATTTTAACCACGCGCCGGTGCTACGAAAACCAGGGTCAGCGCTACGAGACGCGCATACCGGGGCTACGAAAAATGGGCCCGCTCGCCGGGCGGCGGCCTCCCGGAAGCGGGCGATTGCCCGCGATGGGCATGAGCTGCCCTTAGTCTCAATATTTTCATACACGCTTTAGGACGTTGGCGGGTATTTGGGTGATCGACGGGACTTTCTCGTGATAGAGGTTGAGCGGAAGTGGCACGAACCACCGGCGCCGGGTCGCCTGACAGCAAGTGGTGCGCGTACCTGACTTCAGTATGCTTTAGGGCAAAGCATGAGGGAGAGGTGCTATGCAAGGGGAACCCGTCAAACGGCGTTATCCAAAATTCCAAATACGGCCGGCCTACATCGGCGCAATAGTAGCTGCGTTCCTACTGGATTACATGCATCCAGAGATGCATTTCATGGTCGCAATAGGCGTTTGCATGTTGTCGATTGCAACGGAGGCTGGTCTTGTTCTGGCTCAGGGGCGCTTCCCAGGTAGCCTCATCGCCAAGGTACTCATTGTCGCCACGGCGTATGTTTTGGTTGCGGGCGCATGGTATCTGATCGGCGGTCCCTTATTCAAAACTTAGGTGCTCTGACCACACAGGGCCGCGAAATCGGAGGGTCTGACCTGCTCCCCAACGTGCCGCCGTTCATAAGTAGAGTCCATTCTGGTTATGCCCCTTTCCGGGGCGGGTTGCAAACTCGGCTGGGGTGAGCCCGCGAAGGCTCGTGTGCGGGCGTCCGGTGTTGTAGTCAAGACGCCAGCTTTCGATGATGCGGCACGCCTGCTCTACCGCCATGGAGTTCGACGCGCGCGGCTTTGTTGTGCAATGCAAGGAAAGCGCATCGCAGAAAACAACGCATTCGAAGTTTCGTTGTTCCGGGCTGGCTTGGCGGCATGCCGGACTGTCGAAGCCCGGCCATGACCGCAAGTTCCTTCTGGAGTTGGTTCGGGAGTTTAGCCCCGGAGTGGGGCCGGGACGCCGCCGGGAGCTAGTGCGTTAAGTCTCGATAGGCATGCCAGGTTGCATGTCCGATGAGCGGAAACGCGATGGCGAGACCAACGAACAGCGTGACAAGGCCCAGCGCCGAAAGCCCGGCGATCAAGGCCGCCCAAAGCGCCATCGCGGGCAGGTTCAGCCGTACCGCCCGCACGCTTGCGGCCGCGGCACTGATCGCGTCGATTTTGCGGTCGAGGATCATGGGCACCGAAATGACCGATACGGCATAAGTTATTGCGGCCAGGACCGCCCCGGCCAAAGTGCCGGTTACGAGCAGGCCCACGCCATGCGGGGCAAAAAGAAGCACAGGTATGAACGCGTCCATCGGCGGGATATCTGCCGCCCCAAAGAAAAGCATGAACAGCAAGAGGGCTACGAGAACCCATGTCAGGTTGATGATGAGAAGCAGCATGCCGAAAAGCGCCAGCCGCCGGCGAGCCGCCCACGCAGCGTGAGCAATGCCAGCAAAATTCGCCGCTTCGCCGCTTTCCCGCTTCCGGCTGATCTCGTAAAGGCCTATTGCCAGCAACGGGCCCACCAGCAGAAACATTCCCGCCAGCGGCAGAATTAGCGGCAAAGTGCCGGCATTCATCAATCCAAGAGTGAGCAAATATGCCGCCACTGAGAACGCGGCTCCGTAGACCAGGCTTATTTGTGGAGCGGACCATAGGTCGTTCCAGCCCGCGGCGAGCCAATGCCAGGGCGCATCGAATGCCACTCGCCGGATTGCCGGCGCTTCTTCGGTCAAGGCGTTAACGGATGACGACCTGGAAACACCGGTCAAATTGCCAGTTTCAGCAGACATAAAAGCATCCTTTCGGATTGTATCAGCGCGAATCGCTTACTCGCTTGATATAGATCAAATCTCCTTGCCCGCTCTTCACAATTGGCACAATATGGCGTGACGCTGCCCGGCTTGCACGAATGCCCTTTGAGGAGAGCTGTTTGTCTTACGTTGAAAATGGGACGCGCTGCGGCACCTGTTCCGTCCGGCACATGGCGATTTGCGACGCCCTCAGCGCGGAAGAGATCAAGGCCCTGAGCCGGATTGCGAGGCGCCGCGTGGTTCCGGCGGGGCAAACAATACTCGGCGAGGGCGAGTCGCATACCATTTTCGCCAATATCGTTACCGGGGTCGTGAAACTCACCAAGACGCTGGACGATGGCCGCCAGCATATAATCGGGCTGCTTTTCCCTTCGGATTTTCTGGGCAGAGCCTTCCGCAAGGATAACCCCTACTTCGCCGAAGCTGCGACCGATGTTGAGCTTTGCGTGTTTCCGGCGAGCGGATTCGAAAAGCTCCTGCCGGATCATCCCGGGCTGGAGCACCGGCTTTTCGAATACACCCTCACAGAATTGGATGCCTGCCAGGAGTGGATGCTTCTGCTGGCGCGCAAGAAGGCCGAGGAGCGCGTCGCCAGCTTTCTGCTGATGATCGCCAAACGCGTTCCGAACACGGGATCTTCACAGAACGGAATCCGTTTCCAACTGCCATTATCGCGTTCGGAAATATCGGACTGCCTTGGACTTACGATTGAAACGGTAAGCCGGCAGATTACCCGGCTGAAGACCAAGGGCGTCATCGAGCTCGTCAACTACCGCGAGATCCTCATTCCGGATGTCCGGGTTTTACAAGCGGCTGCTTACGAATCTTCCCCCGTACAGGCTTAGTTCTGCCGCACTTGGACGTCATCGCGAGGCGCCAGCGGGCGCTGTGGCGATCCAGGAGCTTGCTTCGGCGCTAAAGCCCCTCGCAATGACGGGGCTGATGAAGCGACACCGGATGGCGGAATGGCGCGGCCACATGCCTCCGCGCGAAGTAGTACTAGAATTTATCGGAACTGGCGGCTATTGTCCCCGCTCCGGTGAAGCCTTGGATGGATAGAGCGGTGCGTTTACGAGTTTTGCTTGCGTTGCTGTTTGTAGGCGGCGCTGGATATGGGTTGTACTTCTTTGTTGGCTTCAAGAACGCGGCGATCAAGACCTATTTCGCGTCGCACAGGCCGCCACCGGCCCCGGTGGAAGTAGCGGTCGCCACGCGCGCTAACGTTCCACAATCACTCTCAGCCATCGGCACTTTGACCGCGGATCAGCAGGTTAATGTGACGACGCAGATTGCGGGCCAGGTGCGCGAGATCCATTTCGTATCCGGGCAGCGCGTGAAGAAGGGCGACAAGCTCGTGCAGCTCGATGACGCGCCCGAGCGCGCCGACCTCGCGAACTTCGAAGCGCAGGCGCATCTCGCTGAAGCCAATATGGAGCGCACCATGACGCTCCTAAAAAGCGATTTCGTTGCCCGCCAGACCATGGATCAAAATCGTTCCGTCTTGGATCAGGCCAAAGCGCAAATCCAAAGAACGCAGGCGATTATCGATCAGAAGCTGATCCGGGCCCCCTTCGATGGCGTGCTCGGCATCCGCCAAGTCAACCTGGGACAATATATCGGCGCAGGAACGAACATCGTCGGCCTCATCAATCTTGATACGCTTCACGTAGACTTCAGGCTGCCGGAGCAAAATGCCTCGAAGCTCACGATCGGCCAGGAGATCGATATCGCCGCGGATGCCATGCCCGGCAAGTCGTTCAAGGCCAAGATCACAGCGATCGAACCGCGGGTTAGCGAGTCGACCCGCACGCTTAGCGTTCAGGGGACGCTCTCAAACCCCGGTGAAACGCTAAGGCCTGGAATGTTCGCGGACGTTTCGGTGGTGCTGCCGCCAAAATCGGACGCCATCACAATTCCGGTCACGGCACTTGATGCCACCCTTTACGGTTCGAGCGTGCTCGTGCTCGAACCCGAGGGCAACCCCAGCGATAAGGTCTTCAAGCTGCGGCGGGAGCCTGTAACCGCAGGGCTTTATTTCGGCAATCAGGTTGAGATCGCCAACGGCCTCAAGGGAGGCGAGACCGTCGTTGCTTCTGGCCAGACGAAGCTGCAAACGGGGGCTCTCGTAACTCCCATAGATACGACCGCTCTGATACCGCCCGCCAAAGTCGCACTTCCGTAACAGTCAGCCAGGTCCAATGCGTTTCACCGACATTTTCATCCGGCGGCCGGTTCTGGCCTTTGTGATCAGCGCGCTTATCCTGCTGATGGGCTTGCGGTCGCTCACGACGCTTCCGGTCAGGCAATTCCCGCTGCTCACGAACACGGTCGTCACCGTGACCACGATCTACCCCGGGGCCACGGCGGAACTGATGCAGGGGTTCATCACGACCCCTCTGCAGCAGGCGATCGCGACGGCCGACGGGATCGATTACATCACCTCCTCTTCGGTGCTGGGCTCCAGCACGATCACCGCCTATGTGCGGCTGAATTTCGATCCCGACGCCGCGGTGACCGAGATCATGTCCAAGGTGCAGCAGGTGCGCTACCTCATGCCGCCGGGCTCCAACGATCCGATCATCACCAAAAGCACCGGGCAGACGACGGCGATCATGTATATCGGCTTCTCGAGCCCCTCGCTCGCGCTGCCCGCCATCTCGGATTACCTCAATCGCGTCGTGCAGCCCGTGCTCGCGACTGTCGAAGGCGTTGCCTCGGCGGACATCATCGGCGGCCAGACCTTCGCAATGCGGGTCTGGCTCGATCCCGCCCGCATGGCTGCCCGCGGTATCAGCGCCAGCGACGTTTCCACTGCCATTCGCAGCAACAACTTTCAAACCGCGCCCGGACAGCAGAAGGGCTACTTCACCATCGCGAACATCACCGCCAACACGGACCTGCAAAGCGTCGACGCCTTCCGGGACATGGTTGTGAAGGCCAGCGAGGGCGCCCTCATCCGGCTGCGCGATATCGCGACCGTCTCGCTCGACGCGCAAAGCTTCGACGCCAGCGTGTCTATGGATGGGCAGAACGCCGTCTTCATCGGCGTGCAGCCAACGCCCAGCGGCAATCCGCTGACGATGGTGAGCGGGGTGCGCAACAAGCTTGAGAGCATACGGAACACGCTGCCGCCAACGCTCAAGATGGACGTGGCTTACGACGCCAGCAGGTTCATCCAGGCCTCGATCGACGACGTGGTCTGGACCCTTGGCATGGCCGTCGGCGTCGTGGTCGTGGTGATCTTCCTGTTCCTGGGCTCCATGCGCACGGTGCTGATCCCGGTGGTGACGATTCCGCTTTCGCTGATCGGAGCGGGCACGTTGATGTATGCGTTCGGATTCAGTATTAACCTCTTGACGCTGCTGGCGATGGTGCTGGCCATCGGCCTCGTGGTCGATGACGCCATCGTGGTGGTCGAAAACGTGTTCCGGCATATCGAGGAAGGCAAATCGCCGATCCAGGCTGCGCTGATCGGCGCGCGGGAGATTGCCGGCCCCGTCATCGCCATGACGATCACACTGGCCGCGGTCTATGCGCCAATCGGTCTTCTCGGCGGCGTTACCGGCATTCTCTTCAAGGAATTCGCCTTCACCCTTGCCAGCGCCGTGATCGTCTCGGGCGTCGTCGCCTTGACGCTATCGCCGGTGATGTCGTCAGCGCTGCTATCGCAAAAGGTGCTCCATTCGCCCTTTGCGCAGGCGGTAACCAACACCTTCACAGCAGTGGAGCGCTGGTATGAGCGACGGCTTGCATCGAGCTTGAATTACCGGCCAGCTACGGCAATCGTGGCCTTTGGCGTCATCGCGAGCCTCTTCTTCCTCTACTCCAACGCCACCAAGGAACTTGCCCCGCCGGAAGACCAGGGCATTGTCCTGGGCCTCGCCAAAGCGCCGCAATACGCCAATCTCGACTATATGGAGGCCTACAGGAAGCAGCTTGAGGACGCACTCTCCGTTCCCGACGCCGATGGCACTTTCATCATTTTCGGGCGGCCCGTTGTCAATCAAGGCTTCGTGGGCGCGCGGCTCAAGCCCTGGGACGAGCGCAAGAACAATGCACAGAAGATACAGCCCGAGCTGCAAGCCCGGCTCTCAAAGGTGCCTGGCCTGCAAGTGTTCGCGTTCTCTCCGCCGCCTTTGCCCGGCTCGGTCGGAGGGCTGCCGGTGCAGATGGTCGTCTATTCGACGGACGGTTACAGCATCATCTATAATGTGGTGGAGAAGCTGAAGGACGCCGCGCGAAAGAGCGGGCTGTTCCTCGTCGTGGACAGCGATCTTGCGTTCAATACGCCAACGGTCAAAGTCGAGGTCAACCGGTCCAAGGCAAACGAGCTCGGCGTTACAATGGAAAGCATCGGAAATACGCTCGCGCTCATGGTGGGCGGCAACTACGTGAACCGCTTCGACTTGCAGGGGCGTTCCTACGAGGTCATTCCCCAGGTTCCGCGCGCGGAGCGGCTCACGCCCGATAATCTCGTCAACTACTATGTGCAAACTACCAGCGGGACCGAGGTTCCACTCTCGACCCTTGTCAAGGTGACCGAGGCGACCGACCCGAACGCGCTGACCCAGTATAACCAGCTCAATTCCGCGACCTTCCAGGCCGTGCCGTGGCCCGGCGTCACGGTCGGCCAGGCCGTCGGATTCCTGGAACAGAAGGCCCAGGAACTCTTCCCGGAGAATTTTAGCCACGCTTACCTTGCGGACTCCAGGCAATATGTCGAGGAAGGCAACAAGCTCGTCTACACCTTCATCTTCGCCTTGATCGTCATCTTCCTTGTACTCGCCGCCCAGTTTGAGAGCTTGCGCGACCCGGTCGTTATTCTCGTAAGCGTGCCCATGTCGATCTGCGGCGCGCTCCTGCCCTTGTTCATGGGCATCGCGACCGTGAACATCTATTCTCAGGTGGGACTCGTCACGCTCATCGGGCTTATCTCGAAGCACGGCATCTTGATGGTGGAGTTTGCCAAAGAGCAGCAGCGCCATGAAAATATGGAGCGCCGCGAGGCGATTGTGCGGGCAGCGTCGGTGCGCTTGCGGCCCATCCTGATGACAACCGCCGCAATGGTGGTGGGGCTCATCCCGATGGTGCTGGCAACCGGGGCCGGAGCTGCGAGCCGGTTCAGCATCGGCCTTGTCATCGTTTGCGGGCTCACGATCGGGACGCTTTTCACGCTCTTCGTCCTGCCGATGGTCTATACCTATATTGGGGCGGACCACCGGCCGGCGACAACCGCTGCGCGGGACGCAGAGATCGCCTCGGTGAGTTGAGATCCTTGGTAGCGGAGAATTTGCGTGCCCATAATCGCCGGATTGGCCGGCAGCCCATCGGTCCCCTCGCGGACGCGGCTTATCGTTCAAACGGCGATAGACCGCATTGGCGCTCAATCCAGCGCGCAAACCCGGCTCGTCGACTTGGCAGAGCTCGTGCCTGACCTTGGGATACGCTCGCGGGCGGAGGCGTCGCCGCGCGTCGAGGACGCGCTTCGCTCTATCGAAAGCGCCGATCTGCTTATCGTTGGCTCACCCGTCTACAAGGGTTCCTATCCGGGGCTGCTCAAGCACTTTATCGACCTGCTGAACTACCCATGCTGCCTCGGGACGCCGGTCGGGCTCCTGGCAACGGGCGGAAGCGACCGCCATGCGCTCGTGGTCGAATATCAGCTCCGGCCGCTCTTCACATTCTTCGGCGCAAAGACCCTCGCCACCGCAGTGTTCATCCCGGAAAAAGCGATCCACGAGGGCTGGGTAGAGGATGCAGCCTGCGGCGCAAGGCTCGATCAGATGATCGCCGAAGCCGTTCATGAGCTGGGATCCTTGCCTGAAAAGCGAGCATCGGCGGCAGGGCAAGTGCGGTAGCACCGCAAAATAAAAGAGCGGCCTGCTGGGGCCGCTCCTCGAAAATAACGTCAGTCCGGCTATTTGTGGTGGTGGTGCATATGCACGCCGTGATGACCGTACCAGCCGCGCCTGTAGCCGTACAAACCGGGGCCGCCATAGTAGCCGTAGCCGTAACCGCAGTAGGGACCGTAGGGGTAGCAGTACGGAGCGCCCCAGAAGAATGGGCCGCCCCAGCCCCAACCCCAACCGCCGCGGCCCCAGCCACCGCGCCCCCAACCGCCGCCGTGGCCCCAGCCGCCGTGAACGAGGGTCAGAGACCCCGATTGCTGAGTTGCAGCTTGCGTCTCTACCCTGGCCGCTCCGCTCGGGGACACTGCGCCGGCCTTGGCCGCTTGTCCGTACACGGACAAGGCAAGCGCTGCCGCAGCGCCGATTACCATATATTTGAGTTGCATCTTAAAACCTCTTCCGGGTTTACGATACCTTTCTCGGCCTTCATCCCGCGGCCTGAAGATGCCACGGGCATTCTTGCTAGGTTACAGCTAGCATGAAGTTAATGTTGTGCTTGGCCCAGCAAATACCATGCAGGCAATTGTATCGCGACATCGCACATTCCGGTTTCAATATACTGCAGTGCAATTTAGCGGCACCCCTCGATAGACCCGGGCTTTATCTTCGAGGCGGACATGCAAAGGGCCGCTTTCGCGGCCCTCTATATCCCGTCGGCTTTCAGAATCAGTAGCAAAATTCCCAAGAGTTGGCAGTGCAATAAGCGGGACTGTATCCGGAAGTGAGGCACTCGGCAAAGCAGCTTTGGTCGCCCCAGCCATAGCCGTACCAGCCACCGCCCCGATAGACCCGGCGATGCCGCCCGCCGGCGTAACCGCCAAGGACGTGGTGGCGTTCCCCGCTGTAGATGTGCGTGACGCCGTAGCGTTTCCCGCCGATGTAGGTGTGCGAACTGCCGTAGTTTTTGCCGCTGGAGATGTGCGAACTGCCGTAGCTTCTTCCGCTGCCGGAGTTGCCGCTCCAACCGCCGTGGCCGCCCCAGCCGCCGCCGCTGCTATGACCGCCGCCGCCGCCCCCGCCGCCGCCGCCGCCATGAATCAATGTCACGCCGCTTTGGATGGGCCCTGTTAGTGCGGCGCCATCCGGGTGCAAAAGTCCTGCCGGCGCCGCTTGCACCGCAAGGGACAGACCGAATGTCGCGATCGCGGCTCCAATCAGCTGCGTTAGTTTCATCTGCAACCTCTCATTTCAAGTGGGCGAACCAGTCCCCGGCAGGTGCGGCTTCTACGCGAACAAAAACGGCGGCTGGGCATTGCATCCACATTAAGCGTCAGCCTTGTGAAAAAAAAGGTGCCGATGTATACATTTTTGCTATTATTGAGTTATTTCTGTGCTGCGTGCTAAGTAAAGCATAGCTCGCCCTCGCCAAAGCTTTATTAACAGAAGGGCTTTCAGCAGCGGGCAGATAGAAAAATCGGCGACGGGCCGCCAGAAATGCGCTTGCTTCGATGGCACAAAAACGCTAATTCTTCCGGATGGCGGCGTTTGCCGCCTTTTTGCATGCCCGTGACGGCATACGCCGTCTGTCAGCAGGATTTTCCGCAAAGGAGGGCGTGCTCCACACCATCCTAATCTGGAGCACCGGAATGACAAAGCGCATAAGCGCCAAGCATAAAATCGACCGCCGTCTCGGCGAAAACCTTTGGGGCCGTCCCAAGAGTCCCTTCAACAAGCGCGAATACGGCCCCGGCCAGCACGGCCAGCGCCGCCGCGGCAAGACCTCTGACTTTGGCACACAGTTGAAAGCCAAGCAGAAGCTCAAGGGCTATTACGCGAATATTACCGAGCGCCAGTTCCGGCGCATCTATGACGAAGCGACGCGGCTCAGAGGCGACACCTCCGAGAACCTGATCTCCCTTTTGGAGCGCCGTCTCGATGCAGTAATATACCGGGCCAAGTTCGTGCCGACGCCTTTCGCGGCGCGCCAATTCGTCAGCCATGGCCACATAGCGGTCAACGGCCGGCGCGTGAACATTCCGAGCTACCGCGTGCGCCAGGGCGATGTCGTCGAAGTGCGCGAAAAGTCGCGCGGCCTCGTCCTCGTGCTGGAAGCCGTGCAGAGCACCGAGCGCGATGTGCCAGACTATCTCGAAGCGGATCACAATAAGATGACCGTACGCTTCGCTCGCATTCCACAACTCTCGGATGTACCATATCCTGTCGTGATGGAACCCAACCTCGTCGTCGAGTTCTATTCCCGCTAGACCCAATCGGGCGGAGGTAGAAGCGTGGCGATTTGCCATGTGTTTCAAGCCTCCGTCCGCTTGTGAACGGTTTTCGATTGCGCTAGTTAAGCGGTTCCCTAGAAAGGACGCTTGGCGCGCCCTGGAGAATCCTATGACCTACGTCGTTCTGGATGCCTGCATCAAATGCAAATTCACGGATTGCGTGGAAGTCTGCCCCGTCGATTGCTTCTACGAGGGCGAGAACATGCTCGTCATCCATCCCGATGAATGCATCGATTGCGGCGTGTGCGAGCCCGAATGCCCCGTCGACGCCATCAAGCCGGATACCGAGCCGGGCCTCGAACAGTGGCTTGAGTTGAACCGGCAGTATTCGGAGACTTGGCCGAATATCACGGTGAAGAAGCCCGCCCCGGCGGACGCGAGCCAATATGAGAAAGAACTCGGCAAGCTCGAGAAGTATTTCTCGCCGAACCCCGGCGCGGGGGATTAAGGATTGCCACGGGCCTGAGCAAGATGCTCGTGCTAGACTGGCAGCGACGTGCTACTGCCCATTTGCGTTGACTCCAACGGCGCAAATCAACCCCAAGCCAAAAAGTTAGGGAAACCGGAAATGCGTCGATAGGGCCGCTTTCCCCGCTGCGGACACCCGTCCTTAACGCACGGCCAACGCGCACTACCGTCTAGCGACTGGCTCGCTGAGCAAACATCGTCTGAGGAAAAACGGCTGTTTGCTTAAAAGGCAAAATTGAAGCCGATTTGGCCACCAAATACGGTGGCAGCAGACTGGCTAAAATCGGCGCTTCCAGACAAAAGAACCTTGACACCGCCACCAGCGTCGATGCGGACGCCGCCCTTGACCTCGCCCCAGTCCTTGCCAAGGAGCACGGCGGGCAGACTATAGCTTGGTGCTATCGCGGTTGTTAGCGATGCGGTGACATCGCGGTTCGTATTGGCGAACTCATGGTTCCAGGTGAGCTGTGCGAACGGCTCGAACTGAGCCCAATCGAAGCTCGCCATATATCCGAACTGTCCAACCGCCGAGTCGCGTGTCTGGCTACCAAAGCCGAGGCTCGTGAAACTACCCGTCTCGGTAAAGCTTCCGGCGTTGACATTCTGATAGATAAAGCCCGCGATGGGACCGTGCGTAAAGCCGCTATTCCAGAACTTATACCCTCCTTGGAATGCCGCCGACCAGTTGTCTCCCGATGTGGAGCCTGTGTTGTTCTGAAGCGTAAGGCCGATGGGAACGACGCGGTTCACATCGTAGTTGAGGTGGCCATAGGTGGCGATGGCGTTGGCCCAAAGCGGCCCGCCTTGCACAGCCGCGTATAGGCTCGCGGTGGTCTCATTCTGATTGAAGTAACCATTCGCGCCGAGATCCGATGTGAGGTAGCCCTGGGAGAAGGCGAAGCCGGCTATCAAGCCCGGCGCCACGGCAAGGTCCGCACCCGCCGAGCCCGATACGACACGGTCTGGATCGCCGGGAAAGCCGTGATAGTTTTCCATGGAGATGGCGGTCACGTCACCCGTGATCCAAGCATTGATGCCCGTTGGGCCGCGATGGGACTGGGAAAGCTCGATCTGATTCTGGATGGTGGATACCAGTCCAAGCCTCGTCTTCACCGCGCTTTCGGCGAGGAAGGAGATCTCGCTTGGGGCGGTCAGCAGGCTGTAATAGTAATCCGCGATTATGATTTGGCCGGCTTCGGTCAGATGCGCGCTATCCGCGAATAAATGGGTCTGCAGGGCATTCGGGGCGACGAGATCTGCCGTGGTGCACCAAAGCGCGAGTAAAGTTGAGCAAGCCGGTTGGAGTGGACTTGTATAGGTAATTCCGAACGGAGCAGGATTTGCCGCCACCGCTGCGATAACGGCATTCGTATCCGCTGGAATGAATTTGACGTTGAGGGCCGCAAGGTCCGTCCAGAGATTGTCCTCGATCAATTTGCCAGCGAAGCTGCCATATTGATTCGCTACGATGATGTAGCGCGCGCCAGCGTCTTGCAGCGCCGCTACGCTATTCGCAAGTGCTTGCTGGTCGGTCAGAAAGTAAGGCAGCACGTCCGCTGGAGATAGGAGTCCGTGAGCTACGAGGTAGGTTGCGGCGAGGCCATCGTTCCCAAAGCTGCTGATCAGATACAGGGCATCGGGATTGGCGTGGCCGCCCACCGACGCTAGGTAGTTATCGATCTGCTGGCTAGTGCTGGGTAACTCTGGGTTTGGAACCGGGGCGCTCAACGCGATCTGATTAAAATTTGTGTATTGCGTATAGAGGGGTGCTGGACCCGAGCTGTCGAAGGAACCGCCAATTGCGTAGTTCGTTCCGCCGGGAGTATTTGCGGGGTTGGCCGTCAAGCCGAAGAAACCGGCGAGAATTTGTGAGTTATTGGGGCCGGGGCCTGTCCAGTGCGCATTGCCGCCCGCAGCTACGGCAGCCGCGGTGGCATTATCGAACCCGGATACTCCCAGCTTATAGGCCGGGTTCGCAAGCCAGCCGGAATCGGTTGTGCTGTCCCCAAACGCTACAAATTGATTATAGTTTTGTGCGAGGGCAATCGAAGCGGAAGAAGCGATCCACAGGACTACGCCTGTAAGCAAACTACGCATAGAGGACACCCTGCTAACAAATATTACTCAGTGGCTTATATCTTTAATATCATCTTGAATAGCGGTGGTCTGTCGCCAGGCCGCAACAGTTTTGATGAATTGGAGCCGCTGAAAAACGTTGGCTGCCTCCCATTTGCGCGACGATGGAACGTAGATCGCAAGTTCCGTAACCGGCCTGGGCCGGGATCTGGCCTTGGCAGGTTCGTGCGCGCTGCGGTCTTAACGATTGTGATTTCTGTTGGCGTTGGCAATGCCATCGGCATTGCTTGGAACAACCTGCGGCACAGCCAGGGGTGGGGCCTCTTCGATCAGGCCCGCGATGGTCTAAACTGCCGGCGTTGCCTTACGCGTTTTTGGCGGATTCGCAGCCTTGCCGTAGGTTTTGAACTTCTCGACGACAAGCGCCATCTCATCCGCCGATAGCAGCACAGGCTCCCCCAGCGAGCGCGTGGCCACGTATTGCGCGGCCAGCACCTCGACCTCTTCGGCCAATTCCAGCGCATCCTCAAGGGTCGGGCCAATCGCGATTTGCCCGTGATTGGCGAGGAGGCAGGCGCTGCGCGATGTGAGTGCCGCCGCAACGTGTTTCGCAAGCTTGGGCGTGCCATAGGTTGCGTACGGCGCCAGCGGAATATCGGCGCCGCCCGCTTTGGCGACCATGTAGTGAAACGAAGGGATTGGCAGATGGGCGCAGGCAAGCGCCGTCGCGAAGCGCGAATGGCAATGCACCACAGCGTCGATGCCAGGCCGGGTGTCGTAGACCACCTGGTGGAATCGCCACTCGCTTGATGCCACTCTTCCGGCGCCTGCGCATTTGCCTGTGGCGTCGACGAAAACAGCATCCTCCTCCGCCTCCATATCCTCGGGGCGGACGCCGGAAGCGGTAATCAGCATGCCCTCCTTCCACCGCACGGACACGTTGCCCGAACGGCCAGGGCTCAAGCCGAGGGTCTGCATTTTGCGCGCCGCTGCTACGACGGCGGCCTTCGCATCGCGCTTACGCTGCGGCGGCATTGCCGGCCATCTCAGGATAGAGCTTAGCCAGGCCATCGCGCGTGGCAGGGGCCGTGCCGCGCTCGGTCATGAGGCCGGTGATGAGGCGCGAGGGGGTCACATCGAAGGCCGGATTCGCGGCGTGGCTGCCTGGCGCCGTCACCTGCACGGTAACAATCTCGCCGCTTTCGGCAAGCCCGGTCATATGCGTTACCTCGCTCGCGCTTCGCTCCTCTATCGGAATATCGCGCACGCCGTCCGAGATGGTCCAATCCACCGTCGAGCGCGGCAGCGCAACATAAAACGGCACGCCGTTGTCCTTCGCCGCCAGCGCCTTCAGATAGGTGCCGATCTTGTTTGCGGCATCGCCTGCCGCGGTAAGCCGGTCGCAGCCGACAATGCAAATATCGACGTGGCCGCCCTGCATCAGATGGCCGCCCGCATTGTCGGCGATGACCGTGTGATCGACGCCCTGGGCGCCAAGCTCGAACGCGGTGAGCGCGGCGCCTTGGTTCCGCGGGCGCGTCTCATCCACCCACACATGCACCGGAAGCCCTGCAATGTGTGCTTGGTAAATGGGCGAGAGAGCGGTGCCCCAATCGACGCAAGCGAGCCAGCCCGCGTTGCAATGGGTCAGGATATTCACCCGCCCGTTTTTGCGGGCTGCAATATCGGCAATAATCTTCTGCCCGTGCCGCCCGATCAGCCGGCAGGTCTTCACGTCCTCGTCCGCCATCTGCCCGGCCTTCGCATAAGCCGCGGCAACCCTTTGCGAGGGCAGAAGTTCTTTCAGCGCCTGCTTCATCTCGTCCAACGCCCATCTCAAGTTGACGGCTGTGGGCCGGGTCGCGGCCAGCGTTTCGCAAGCCTGGTGCAAAGAATTATCGGAGGCATCGGCTTTCAGCGCGAGGCAAACGCCATAGGCCGCGGTTACGCCGATCAGCGGCGCGCCCCGCACCTGCATGGTCTCGATCGCTTGTGCGGCATCGGCGAGCGTTTCGAGCCACACGATGTCGAACGCATGCGGCAGCTTCGTCTGGTCGATGATGCAAACGGCGGTCCCGCCGCTGTCGGGCCAAATGGTCCGGTAGTGAACGCCGCCGATGTTCATGTTCTTCCTCCGGAAAAGTCCCCCCTCACCCCAACCCTCTCCTCAAGGGGAGAGGGAGCAACAGCGTTCCTTCTCCCCATGCGAGAAGGACGGGATGAGGGGGTCTTCTAAAACTTCCGCGCCACAACGAATTCCGCGGCCTCGGCCAATATTTCGTCGCGCGGCTTGAAGGGTACAAGCGCCGCGAGCGCCTCGGCCTTGATCTCTTCGAGCTTGGTGTGCGCGGCCTCGATCCCGAAGAGGGAGACGAGCGTGCCTTTGCCGGCCTCGCTGTCCTTGCCGGTCGCCTTGCCTACAAGGGCAGCATCGCCCTCGGCGTCGAGCAGGTCGTCCGCAAGCTGGAATGCGGCGCCGAGGGCATCGCCATAGGCGCGCAAAGCCGCGATGTTTGATTCCGATGCCTCGCCCAGGATGCCACCCGCGACACAGCCGAAGGTGATGAGCGCGCCGGTCTTCATCCGCTGCAAGAGCCTGATATCCGCCTCGCTCAAGTTTTTGCCGGGCGCTTCTAGGTCGTACATTTGGCCGCCAGCCATGCCGGCCACGCCGCTGGCCCGCGCGAGCGCAAGCCCCAGGCCCGCCCGGACCGCGGGGTTGGGATGCGTATCCGGCGCCGCCAGGATCTCGAAGGCAAGCGTCAAGAGCCCGTCGCCTGCCAAAATCGCGGTCGCCTCATCGAAGGCCTTATGCACCGTTGGCCGCCCGCGCCGCAAATCGTCGTCGTCCATGGCCGGCAAATCGTCGTGAATGAGCGAATAGCAATGCACGCATTCAAGCGCCGCCGCCGCATTCAGCGCCTGCTCGCAATCGATGCCGAACAAAGCCGCGCTTTCGATGACGAGAAAGGGGCGGAACCGTTTTCCCCCGCCAAGCGTACCATAGCGCATGGCTTCGAGAAGACGCGGGGCGGCAGGGCCAAGCCGCGCAGGGGTAAGCCATTCGTCAAGATGGCGTTCGAGACGGCTTGCATGGGCTTCCAGGCGTTCGGTAAAGATCATGGCGTATAGAGGGAACCTTAAGGGGCCGGACAAAATTGCGCCCGCACCATGGACCAAGTGAGTTATATGCTCAAGTGAGTTTTGTGAACGCGCCATGACCGAAGCAGCCACCAGGATTTCCGGCCCGCCTAACGTCCGGGCCAAGGCGAGCCTCACCGCGGGCCGCACTTTGCGTTGGGCCGGCATTGCCTTCACCGTTTTCTTCTTCGCGCCCTATTACCTCACCTGCCTCTACATTTTCGTTGATCCTCCCGTCTCCGCCTTCATGCTTCGGCACGCGCTTTCGGGGCACCGCATCGATTACGAATGGCGCGATCTCGGCCGCATCTCGCCGAACCTTGTCAAACAGGTGATCGCCGCCGAGGACGGGCGCTACTGCAAACATTGGGGCGTGGATTGGAGCTCGCTCGACAGAGCTGCGGACGCGTTCGCGGAAGGCCGGCCGAAGGGCGGAGGCAGCACGATCCCGATGCAAACCGCGAAGAACCTCTTCCTCTGGAACAAGCCTGCGTTCCTGCGCAAGCCGTTCGAGCTGCCGCTCGCCTATTACATGGATTTCGTGCTCGGCAAGAGGCGGCTCATGGAAATCTACCTCAACATCGTCGAATGGGCGCCGGGCATCTATGGCGCCGAAGCCGCAGCACAGCATCATTTCCACAAGTCCGCGAGCCAGCTCACCCCGCAAGAGGCGGCACAGCTCGCAGCCGCGCTACCGAACCCCAGACGCCGCAACGCCGGCCGCCCCGGCCCTCGGGTGTTCGCGCTGGCGGAGCGGCTTCGCGCGCGCGCCGCCCGGGAGCGTGGCGTGGCGTATTGCGTGCTCGGCGTTTCCGGCGAGAGCGATGAGGACGAGCCGTTTTTCGATTAGAGATCCTTTTTCACGCCGGTCAGCTCGCAAATCGCCGCGGTTTCCCCGTCTCGGTGTTGCGCAATTGTCGCGCCCCCAAGCACGCGGCTTCGCATCTCGGTGACGCCGGCCGCGAGCAGCCCCCGCTCGTAGGCAGGCGTTTCCGGTTCCGGCAACGCCGCCGCCTTAAACCTTGGTGAGGAAGCCCTCGACCAGGGCGGCGGCGGCTTCGGGCTCGTCGTGATGCAGATTGTGGCCGGCGCCCGCGATGCGCTCGAAGCGCGCGCCCGGAATGGCCGCAGCACGCGCCGCAAGGCCCTCCGGCTCATCGCGGAGTGCGGGAGGGAGGGGCCGGTCAGAACCGATGAACAGCGCCGGCGCACGAACGAGTGCCAAGCAGGCGGCCCATTCGGCCTTGCGGTGCAACGTGGCGAACGGCGCGCGGTGGCGCGGATCGAAATCCCAGGTGAAGCTTCCATCCTCCAAGCGTTCGCTCAGCGCAGACGCGAGGAAGAGCGACTTCGCTTCGTCGAGCCGCTTGTTGGCCTCGCGCAACCGCGCCGCCATTTCGGCGATACTCGCAAAGGTTTTATGCGGGGGCGGTGGCTCGCGCCAGCCCGAAAGCCAGCGTTTAAGTTGCGCGGGTGCGGCCTGGGGCCCAAGGTCCGGCAGGCCGAATCCGTCCAGCGAAACGAGCCGCGAAACGCGCTCGGAGCGCAATCCGGCATAGGTGCAAGCGGCGTTGCCGCCAAGGCTATGCCCCACAAGCGGCACGGGCCGGCCGGGGAACAGCGCTCCCAGAATGGCGTCGAGATCGGCCAGATAATCGGGGAACCAGTAGCCCTGCGGCGCGCGTTCGCTCTTGCCGTGCCCGCGCCAGTCCGGAGCCACAATGCGCCAATCGCGCTCGAAGCAATCCACCACGAACTGAAACGTGGCCGAAGCGTCGCGGCCGCCGTGCAGCAGTATTAACGGCTCGCCCGCTTCCGGCCCCCAGCAGCGGAGGTGATAGCGAAGCCCGCGGACGGGGAGGAACAAAGTTCTTGAAACTCTGCGCGGCTGATACATCCCGCTCCCCCGTTTGCCGCTTATGATCCCGGCTAGGCCGGCAACGGAGTAAATTCGATATCGTCGCCCGGCACAATATCGAACCGCCGCTGCGCCCAATCCTCTTTCGCCTGCTCGATCCGCTCCCGCGAGGAGGACACGAAATTCCACCAGATGTGGCGCGGGCCGTCCATGGGCTCGCCGCCGAGAAAGAGAACGCGGCTCGGTTCCAGCGCCTTGACCGTGATCGCATCACCGGGGCGGAAAACGAGGAGCCGGCCGCTTTCGAACCGGTCGCTCGCGATCTCGATTGTGCCGGCGGCGACGTAGATGCCACGTTCCTCGTGCTCCGCCGGCAGGGGCACGCTGGCGCCGGCCTCCAGTTGGGCGTCGGCATAGAACATGCCAGAGAAGGTGTGGACCGGCGAGCTTTGGCCGAACAGCGAGCCTGCGATGATGCGCACGCGCTTGCCCTCGGCCTCGATCACGGGCAGCGATTCCGCGCGGTGGTGGAAGAATTCAGGGGGTGCCTCCTCGGCGGCTTTCGGCAGCGCGACCCAGCTTTGGATGCCGGACAGTTTCCGGCCCGGCCGCGCTTTCCATTCGGGCGCCGTGCGCTCCGAATGGGCAATGCCCTTGCCTGCGGTCATCCAGTTCACATCGCCGGGCGCGATAATCTGCTGCGAGCCAAGGCTATCGCGGTGTACGATTTCCCCCTCGAAAAGGTAGGTCACCGTCGCCAGCCCGATATGGGGATGCGGCCGCACGTCTATCCCTTCGCCTATGGCGAATTCGGCCGGGCCCATCTGATCCCAGAAGATGAAGGGGCCAACCATCTGACGCCTCGCGGAAGGCAGCGCACGGCGGACATTGAAGCCGCCCAAATCGCGCACGCGCGGCACGATCACCATGTCGAGCGCGTTGCAGGACCGGCGGTCGCCGGGAACAGGGTCCTCTGCAGGCCGCCAGCTCACTTTCTTGTGTCTCCGATGCAGGTGGATAAACTCGGAATGGAGTTTAACACGCCGCCGGACCGCCGGAAATTCACGATGGCGTTTCGCAAACGGCTGCCGCAGCGGTAGCCCCGCTGCGGCACAATGATCGAGCGTTTACAGGCTAATAGCCGCCCGGCGCTTTGTGCTCTTCGCGCATCCCGTGCTCCTCGCGGTAATAGCCATTGTCGTGGCAGACGGTGGAGATTTCGTGTTCCGCTTCGTCGCGCGTGCCGAAGCGGAGCGGGCCGACGCGCACGATGGTGCGGTCTTCGCCGGGGACATAGCGCTCAACGACGCGGCAATGCCGGTCGGGCCCGTGAACGATGTACCAGTCGGCGAGCGCGGGCGTCGCGAAGAACACAAACGCTCCCGCCGCCAGCAGGGATGACTTCAACATAGCTCCTCCTCTGTGGAAGTTGATGAGTCGCTAACGAATAGAGGAGCAGAAGGTTCGAAGCGGAGCAGTGGAAAATGGCTTTTGCGTCAATTTTGAATAAAAGCTTTTCCTCAGACGGAGCCGGCGAGTAACTTCCCGGCTACGCTCCGCTACCGAGCGAGACGCTTTTCCCGCCGTCCGCCGAGGTGAGGTGCCCCAGCCGCGCCAGCGCCGCGACCACAAGGCCGACGCGCTTCTCGACCGCCTTGCCTTGCGCGAAATGCCGCGCGATGTCTTCGACGCTCATTGGCTCCGCCGCCGCTTCGAGCACGCGCATGACCTCCACGGTCTCCTTCAGCTCCTCGCCGGTCGGGAACTTCTTCTTCATCTCCTGCAAATCGTCCTCGAAGGAAAGCGAGCCTTGCTTTGGCGCGAGCAGGTCTTTCGCTTCTTTCGCGCGGCGGCGCTCTTCCTCAAGGCGCGCTTTCTCCGCGTCCGAGCCGAAGCGCGGGATTTGATAATCCGGGCGCAGCCAGCGGACCTTGCCGGTCTTCTCCTCGATGGAGCGCTCCTTGTTGAGCGCGACGAGCCTTTCGAGAATCTCCTCGTCCGAAAACGTTGCGGGCCAGCCATAAGCCTCGAACACCAGCGCATCGAGCCTCTCGTGCAGCTCCTTCAAAATCAGAACGAGGCCCCGATCCTTGATGCGCTCGTCCTCATCCGTTAGCGCCTCGCCCGCTTTCAGCTTTTCGAGGACATTGTACATTTGCGTGAGCGTGAGGCCGGGATGCGCCGATTGCCTTTCCTTACGGTGAGCGTCCAGCTCTTCCGCTACGGAGCGGATTCGGGATTTCAGCCCATCGTCGCAATCAGGGCAAGGGAAGGGATCGAAACAGCGAGATTTATTGTAGCGCGGCCTGTCTTCCAATGTGCCCCCGGCAACAAGCGCCCAAGTAACATGCACGCGGCACGAAAGTACGCCGAGGTGAAAAGCGTCGTCGCTGCCAATTGCTATCAGCATATTGTCTGGCAGGATCGAGCCATCGAGAAACACAAGAACTCGATGTTTTGCAGTCTCCACCGTTGCGATATATCGCGGCAGGCCTTCAAGCGCGGGCCGAAGCTCCCGGCGGGGCTCTCCGAATATCCACCAATTTGACGCATAGCTCGCACGGCGGTTTGCATCGCGCTCTGGTTTTACTCTGCCGAGGATGTGCTGGTACACCTCCGGGAACTTCCTCCGTACTTCATCGGCTTCGAGCCCGAGCAAATCGATAACCATCACGCCGCGAGGCGCACTCGTAAGATCGCGCCCATTGCGGTAGTTTCGAATATGGCGATCAAGACCGGACCGCTTGCCAAGGCCAAGATGCTCAGCTTCTTGCGGCGTCACTATAAAGCCATCCCCATGAAGCTTAACGCCAGGAGAGGATAGTCCCTCATTAGCGCGCAGCGCTTCAGCGGAGGTGACATCGGCGCCAATGGTCAAATCCGCGTTGATGCGGCCAGCCTTCGCAGAAAGCTCGATGTCGGGTTGGTCCGTATCGAGCTTCGTTTCGCGCACAACCTCGCGGAGAACACCTTCGTGCCGGCCTGCCGCCGCAACCGTCATCGCGATGCGGACGGCAGCAGCGTTATCCGTCGCTTTCGTCCAGGGGTGGTCCGGGATCGCCATCAAAAGTGATACCGGCTTTTTTGCCTCCAAATGCCGGGCAACGACGCGGCGGCTGAATACTTGCGTGATGGAGTTGGTGGTCACAAACCCGAAGCGCTGGGCCTTGCGATGCGCCACAATCTCGGCGGCGTGGTCCCACCAATACATCACGAAATCGGCGCTATCGTTGATGTGAGGATGCACGCGCCAAAGCGCCTTCGTCTCCTCATCGCCCAGCGCGGCGCGAATGTCTTTGCCACCGATAAAGGGCGGATTGCCGACGATATAGTCTGCCTCGGGCCAGTCCGGCCTTCGCGCGTTGGGATAAGTTAGAATGCGCTTGCCGTCTATTTCTTCAACTTTGGGCACCGGGTAGCCGTCCCAGGTCAGTACGGCATTCATCACCTTGATATTTTGGAATTCCCGCAAGATAGGCTCAGGCGGTGCCGCGCCCTTCGTCCTGAAATGCCATTGCAGATAGCCGAGCCAAATAACCAGCTCTGCAATCGCTGCGGCGCGCGGGTTCAATTCCAAGCCAAGAAATTGATGCGGATCGACGGACTGCCTGTCGAGCCAGCCCATGCTTTCCTGTCCGCCGATTTCGAGCAAGGCTTCGAGAACCTCGCCCTCGAGCCGCTTCATGAGTTCGAGGGCGACGTAAAGGAAGTTGCCGGTTCCGCACGCGGGATCGAGAACCCGGGTCGCGCAAAGCTTGGAATGAAAAGCGCGGATGACCGCGATTGCTTCCTCGCCCCTTTTTAGCGCTGCATTCCTATCGCCCAAACTCGAAAGCGCTTTGGCCTCTTCTCGAATGCGTTCAGCCGTCGCCTGCACCCGAGACCATTCCTGCCGCAGCGGCTCCATCACCGTGACCACCACGAGCCGCTCGACATAGGCGCGCGGCGTGTAATGCGCGCCGAGGCGCGCCCGCTCCTTTACATCAAGCGCTTGCTCCAGAAGCGTACCGAAAATGGCAGGTTCCACCTCGCGCCAGTCCGCCTTGGCCGCCGCTAGAAGCTCGCCGATGTCCTCTTTCTCCAGCGGGATCACTTTGGCATCTTTGAACAGCTTGCCATTGAAGCGGACAACCTTCTGCTCGATGGCATAGGCGAAATCGCCGGTGTCCATTGCCTCCCAGAGCTGTGTCACCATGCGGACGAACTTCGAGGGGTCCACGGCGCACTTGGCGAGAAGCTGCTGGAAGCTATCTTTCGGCAGCAGCTCAACATCCTCGGCGAACATCGTGAAGAGGCAGCGCATCAGAAACATCGCCACGTCTTCCGCATTGTGCTGGCCGCGTTTCTCAAGCGCTTTTGAGACCTCCGCCAGCCTTGCTGCGATCTGCCGCGTGACGCGGGCGGAGTGCCGTGACGGATCGAGTTCGGTTGGCTTTTCCCAAATCAGGCGTAGACGGTGACGGATTTTCTCGTCGCGCAGGTCTTGCATATAAATGCGAAAGCCCTGCCGGTCGGGGAACTGCGCATAGTTCCGGCCCTGCCCGGAGAAATCGGAATAGACCTCGATGCAATGCCCCACATCGCAAACCAGCACGAAGGGCGGCCAGGCGTGGTCCCGTGAAATAGCCCGCGCATAGTCCTCTGCCTGCCGGCGCGCCGCGATCATGAGCTGATCCCACGCCCGGTTCGCGCTGCGTTGACCGCGCGGCGAATACTCCGGTTCCAGCAGGTCTAGCTGGCCTGGGAGGTTGAGCGCTTTCGGCCGCCCTTTCTCCCGGCTTTGCTTGGCCTCCATGAGAAAGCAATTCTTTTTGTAGAGGTCTATCCGGCCCGTCGATTTGTCGCTGCTGATGTGGGAAAACTCGACAGTCCGCTCGAAGGTGTAATCGTTAAGGCTGCCGTCTTCTTTGGCAGGCTCGGGTTCCTCAACCCCGATAATCCGGCAAAGCTGGGAGGCAAAAAGCTGGAAATTGGCTCGCTCCGCGCCGCTAGAAGCGGTCCAGCGAGCAATAAATTTATCTAAATCGCTCTCGGTTGCAGTGACCGTCATGGCGCCCTTGGGATTGGTGCGGCCTGAGACTAGACCGATTTGCGAATAGAACCTTGGTGCAAAGCCATCGGCTGCAATCGAATGCCGCTAGAACAACAGAGCCTCGCATCACCCCAGCAACTGGCCCACTGCGATTTCGAAGCCGGGGGGATCGAAGCGCAGCATGCCTTCGGAGAGGAGGCGCGTCAGGATCGTGCCGCCGTCCTGCCGCTGGTGATGGATGACCGGCAGCGTCTCGGGGTCGACGATCAGGTAATGATGCACGCTTTCCAGGCTGAAGTAACCGGCGAGTTTGCGGACGGCATCGATCCGCCGCGTGGACGGCGAAAGCACCTCAACGACGATGACAGGGTTGGGCACTTCGAGCGCATCGGCGGGCAGTTCCGGTCCGCAATAGACGAGCGCATCCGGTTCGTGCGCGGTCCGCTCGCCGATCCGTACCGTCATGCCATCGGGAAGCACATGGCACGGCAATCCTGCCTTGTGGATGGCTTCGAAGAGGGCTCTGTGGATAGCAAGTTTCACCTTCGCGTGTCCCGCCCGTTCCGGCGCCATCGCATAGACCCGTCCCCTGAACAGCTCATGGCGGCCCTCCTGGCCTTCTGCCCAAGCAAGGAATTCGTCAACCGTCATTGGCGCTGCATCGGGCGCTTTGCTTGCTTCGCTCATACGCCCAAAGTACCATTGCAGCAGCGCGAAGCCAAGCGATGGCGAACGCTTGGCAATCCACGAACCTGTTCACCTCGCGCAATCGCATCTTGGCGCGCCGCATCGCAGCGGCTACGTCTAGCCCATGGCTGACGAAACAATTCTCCTCCCTCCGCCCGTGGAGCCCATCAAGCTGAAGGACGCGCTCGAAGAGCGCTACTTGGCTTACGCCCTGTCCACCATCACAGCGCGCGCGCTGCCCGACGTGCGCGACGGGCTCAAGCCCGTGCACCGGCGCGTGCTCTTCGCCATGCGCCAGCTCCGGCTCGACCCCAACACGGGCTTCAAGAAATGCGCGCGCGTCGTGGGCGACGTCATCGGTAAATACCATCCGCATGGCGATCAATCGGTCTACGACGCGCTTGGTGCGGCTCGCGCAGAGCTTCGCGCAGCGCTATCCGCTGGTCGACGGCCAGGGCAATTTCGGCAATATCGACGGCGATAACGCGGCGGCCATGCGCTACACCGAGGCGCGGATGACGGCGATTGCGGCGGCGCTGCTCGACGGCATCGACCAGGATACGGTCGATTTCCGCGAGACGTACGATGGCGAGGAGGAAGAGCCGGTCGTCCTGCCCGCCGCCTTTCCGAACCTGCTGGCGAACGGCTCGTCCGGCATCGCGGTCGGCATGGCCACTAGTATTCCCCCGCATAATGTGGACGAGGTCTGCGATGCGGCGCTGCATCTCATCAGGCACCCGCGCGCAAGCGTTGAAACGCTTTTGAGCTACCTCCCGGGGCCGGATTTCCCGACCGGCGGCGTGCTGGTGGACGATCAGGCCGGCCTCATCGAAGCCTATAAGACCGGGCGCGGCTCTTTCCGGCTTCGCGCGCGCTGGCACACCGAGGAAACCGGCCGCGGCACCTATCAGATCATCGTCACCGAAGTTCCCTATGGCGTGCAGAAGTCCCGGCTGATCGAGAAAATGGCCGACTTGCTGCAGGCCAAGAAGCTGCCGCTCTTGGGCGACGTCGACGACGAATCCGCCGAAGACATCCGCATCGTCATCGAGCCGAAATCGCGCAACGTCGATCCGGCGCTGCTGATGGAGCAGCTGTTCCGCCTCTCGGAGCTCGAAGTGCGCGTGCCGCTCAACATGACGGTGCTGTCGAAGGGGCTGGTTCCGCAAGTGCTGGGGCTTACCCAGGTGCTGCAGGAGTGGCTCGATCACCGCAAGGTGGTGCTGCGGCGGCGTTCCGAGCATCGCTTGAAGCAGATCGAGCACCGGCTCGAAGTGCTCGACGGCTTCCTGATCGCCTATCTCAACCTTGACGAGGTGATCCGCATCATCCGTAGCGAAGACGAGCCGAAGCCGGTGCTGATGGCGCGGTTCAGCCTTTCGGATGTGCAGGCCGAGGCGATCCTCAATATGCGGCTCCGGTCTTTGCGCAAGCTCGAAGAGATGGAGATCAAGACCGAGCATGCGCAACTGACGGAAGAGCGGAAAGGCCTGATGGAGCTTTTAGCCTCGGACGAGAAGCAGTGGGACAGGATCTCGAGCGAAATCAAGGATATCAAGAAGCAGTTCGGGAAATCCACGCCGCTTGGCAAGCGCAAGACGGCAACCGCGGCGCTGCCGCAGATCGACGCTTCCATCGAGGACGCGCTGATCGAGAAGGAGGCGGTCACCATCGTGCTTTCGGAAAAGGGGTGGATCCGCACGCTAAAAGGGCAGGACTCCGATCTTTCGAAGCTGGCCTTCAAGACAGACGACAGCCTCAAATATGCGATCAAGGCGCAGACAACCGATAAGCTGGTGCTGTTCGCGACGAACGGTAAATTCTACACCCTGGACGTGAATGACCTCCCCGGCGGGCGCGGCCAGGGCGAGCCTGTGCGCCTTATGATCGATCTCGACGAGGCAGACGAAATTCTCGAAGGATTCGTACACACTCCCGGCCGCAAGCTCCTCGTGGCTTCCAATATCGGCAACGGCTTTATCGTCGCCGAGGACGAGGTCGTCGCGCAAACTCGGAAGGGCAAGCAAATCTTGAACTTGGCCGAGGGCGAGCGTGCGGCGTTGTGCCGGCCGGTTGCAGGCGATAGCATCGCGGTGCTGGGCGAGAACCGGCGTTTGCTTGTCTTTCCGCTGGCCGAGTTGAACGAGATGACGAGGGGACGCGGCGTGCGCCTGCAGAAATACAAAGACGGCGGGCTTTCGGATGTGCAGGTGTTCGACAGCGCAGCAGGCTTGCGGATGGGCGACGTAGCTGGCCGCGTCCGGACTGTGAGCGAGCTCGCGGACTACCGTGGGTCGCGTGCGCAGGCTGGGACGGCCGGGCTTAGAGGTTTGCCAAAAAACAACCGTTTTGGCGTTACAGGCTTCGAGCAAGCCTAAGCGCGGTTCACCTGCCAGCAGGGGCAAAATGGGCACGCTTGGCCGGAATTGAGCTTTAGGGCTCGCAAAATGTGTAGAATCTAACGTGTTGTGTGGCTACCTCTATGGGCAGAGGGGAAGAGTAAGATATGATCGGCAGGGGGCGTGCTGGAATTTTGACGCTGGTTTGCGCGCTCGCTTGCGCAGGCGGTGGTGCGCACGCCTTTGATGTGACCTCCCTCGACAATGCTCCGCCTTCCGCTTGGATCGTCGATTTCGGCGGCTACGGGGTTGTGGAACCCATCTACGAAGGCTCGAAACACTACATCCTGGGATTCAAGCCTCAGATCGATGTCTGGGAGGCCGGCGGCCGGGAATGGCTGTCCTTCCCGAATGACGCGGTTGTCTACAGCCTTTATGAGACAGACAATTTCAGGGCTGGCCCCGCCGGCACCCTCACCCTCCAGAGCCCTTATCATGGCGAGGATATCGACCTGCGCCTTGGCAAGGCCGAAGCCGATCTAGCTGGGGGAGCGTTCGCCGAATATTATCCCCTAGCTTTTATACGCACACGCATAGACCTATTGCAGGGCGTCACCGGAAACACTGGTTTAGCCGCCAACCTTTCTGCGGATTACATCTGGAAGCTCTATCAAGATTGGACGCTAACGCTTGGTCCCCGTATGCAGATTGCCAGTAGCGAGTATGCCTCCGACTATTTTTCCGCGCAAAATGCACAGAAGACAGGCGTCTACGTTCCGTTTCACGCAGAAGGCGGGGTTTTGTCTTCCGGAGCGGAGCTAACGGGCAAGTACGAGTGGACCGCCCAACTCTCCTCGAAGCTCTTTCTCGATTACAATCAGCTCATTGGCGACGCGGCAGATAATCCCCGCGTGAGCCTGAGGGGCACCTCGGAGCAGTTCATTTTCGGCATCGGCGGCAGTTACAAATTCGCCGTCCAGCCCTAACTCGCGTCACCGGCGGTCTAGGAGGTGCTAAAGTGCAACTCTTGCTGGGTTTCCTGCGCTGGGGGCAAGAAAATGCACGCCAGATTAGGATGTTTCAGGCAAAGTGCCGACGGATGTATCTCAAGCCGGGGGGCACGATGCTTGCACCTAAGTCTTTGGCGTTTGTTGTTGCGTTTCTCGGCCTGAGCATAGGCTGCGCGCATGGAGCCGATCTTTCCGATGGCACAGGGCTGTCTATGAAAGACACGCCAGGCAACTACTGGGTCGTTACTTTGGGCGCTTACGGCATGGTGGAGCCTGAATTTTTGGGTTCAAAGGACTATACCTTTTCAGGCCGGCCCATCATCGATATCCATGCCGCGGGCGCAAGGGAATGGCTCACTCTTCCCAACGATGCGTTCAGCTTAACCCTCTATCAAACGGGCAATTTCCGGGTGGGCGCGGCGGGCGATTATTTGAATGATCGCACTCATTATGACGACCCCAAGGCAACGCGCGGCCTAAACGACATCGACTACACCTTGGAAGCTGGCGCATTCGCTGAATACTACCCTGTGCCGTTTCTCCGGACCCGGGCGGAACTCCTGCAAGGCATTACGGGTGCGGACGGGTTAGCTGCAAACCTGATGGCGGACTACATCTACAGCCCGGACCCCAGATGGATGCTCACGGTGGGGCCGCGCCTGCAAATCGTGAATGAGCAGTACCAGTCCGCATTCTTCTCCGTTAGCGCTGCTGAGGCAGCAAACTCAGGGACGCCGCCGCTTACGCAATTCCATGCATCAGGCGGTCTCAATTCAGCCGGTGTGGACGCTACGGCCCGTTACAATCTGACTGAGTGTTTCTCGATCCGCGCTTTCGGGGAATGGGATCGCTTGCTCGGTGACGCAGCGGACAGTCCGATCGTCAAACAGAGGGGTTCAGCGGACCAAATTGAGGTTGGGCTCGGAGCCGCTTACAAGTTCAATTACGCTTGGTGACCTTCCTGTCGCCTGTGCGAGAGCCGCAAGAAAATCGCGCTATGGCCGGGCCCCGCCCGGCCATTTTGCATTTAAGGAGCAGCAAACGCCTCAACCCTGGGTCAGTCTGCCTTAATTTCGCACCAGATCGATATTATTAACACTTGTTAATTTGGAGCAGAGATAACTAATTTATCATGGTGCTAAGAGTCCTTGCCGTCCTTCTTCTGAGTGCAGCGTGCCCGGCAACGTTCGCCCAGCAAGGGCAGTGCAATTCAGCGGCCTTCCGTGAAGCCATCGCTGCTGCGAGCGCAACCATCACGCAGCTGCACAAGAAGAATGGCAAGATTTTCCAGGAGAACCTGCAAAAGCTGCGTGCTCTCAACAATTGGCAAGAAGCGGATTACGTCGCAAACGCCACCCCTTTTGTTAAGGATGAGACCACCGCCACCCTCGACGCCGCAAATCAGGCGCTTCTCGCGAAGATGCAAACCCTCGATGCAGCCGGCGCCAATACCGAGCCGGGCCGTTGCGCCATGCTGAGCGAGGTGAAGCTTGTTATGCAACAAGTCGTTGCGAACACGGTGTCTAAATGGGAGCACATGCTCGATAAGCTGGCCCGCGCCTCCGCTCGACCTATCCAGGCTGGCTTTAGGCCATAACGTCAGAAGTCTTGACCGCTCAGAATTTCGTCCCGCGCAAGCGGGGACCCAGTAAACGCTTATTCCCGCTTTCGCTCGCTTTCATCCGCGCCGCATCCATCCAGCCGACGTCAGATGCTCCTGGGGAGTGAAACGCGTTTTATAAGCCATCTTGCGCGAGCCTGCGATCCAATAGCCGAGATACACATACGGCAGCCCCCGCGAGCGGGCGTGAGCGACTTGCTCCATAATGATATAATTGCCGAGTCCTCTCTCGGGCAACTCGGGGTCGTAGAAGCTATAGACGAGCGAAATCCCATCGCTCAGACTATCGCACAATACGGTTGCCACCAGCGGACCATCCTTAGGACTGCCACCGCCGGGGCCCGCCAAGCGGTACTCCGTCAGCGAGGTATCGACTGTGCTGTCCTGGATCATCATGGAATAATCAAGCAGAGACATATCGGCCATGCCGCCTTGCGCGTGGCGCGCCTCGATATAAGCCCTGAACAGCGCAAATTGCTCGATCGTCGGCCGTCCCGGAACGCGGCGTGCCTCTAAATCGGCGTTCAGTTTCCAGATCTTCGCGAGAGTCCGCCTTGGCTCGAACTCCGCGGCCACGATGCGAACTGGAACGCAGGCCGCGCAATGGTCGCAGTAGGGCATGTACGCGATATTCTGACTGCGCCGGAAGCCGCCCTTCAGCAAGTTATCGATAAGCGCGCGCGGTCTATCGGGCGACAGATGGGTGAATATCTTGCGCTCGTGCCGCCCTGGCAAATAAGGGCAGGGCTGAGGCGCAGTCACGTAAAACTCGGGGAAGCGTCTTTTCTGATCCACAGCGGTCCATGAGTGGCACGTTTCGGAATCATAGTGTGCCAAAAAATCCGCTGTTAAGCGAGAGTGTAGACGTGCACTGCACAATCTTAGAATCAACCCGCATTTGACCGGAATCGGTTAAAGGCGGAAAAGCCGGTCGATTCTACCGTCTCGCAGCAATTTATCTGCGTCCCAAAGGACTGGGGCTCTAGTAATCGCTGCCGAAACGATGGAGTTCCGCCCCGTGGGTCTTTAGCCAGATCCGCGCGTTTTGCGTGGCAGGCGCTGCCTCTTTCACCAGCCGCCAGAAGCGCGGGCTGTGGTTCATCTCCCGCATGTGAGCAACTTCATGAGCGGCCACGTAATCCAAAACAAATGGCGGCGCAAAGATGAGCCGCCATGAAAAAGAGAGTGTACCGCTTGTCGAGCAGGATCCCCATCGCGTTGCTTGATCGCGTACTGCGATCCGTTTGGGGGTACAGGCAAGCATTTTGGCATGTTTGGCCACGCTCACCGCTATATCCCGCCGCACTTCCGAGCGTAGCCAATCCGAAAACCGCCGGGGAGCGTGATCCAGATCGCCGCTGATACAGATCTGAGGTAGTGCAACGCCCGGGCTCACGCAGCAGGGGCCTCGCAAACTTGGCGACAGGGAAAAGCCGGGGGTCTCCGCGGGCTGCAAACTGTCGTGCAGGATGGACACGATACCGCAATTGCGTTGCGCACCGACAAATTTAAGGCGATGAAATGCTCCCCTTACAGGAACGATAGCGCCATCGGTGAACGGAATCGGATCGGGCAGACGCTCGAGTTGCCTCTTGAGCCAGTCCGCATGCCTCGCCAGAAAGGCATTTGCATCTTCGAGCCGCCCCCGGTTCGGGAGCGTCAGGATCGCAGAACGTTCCGTGTGGCTGACCTTAAGCGAGAACCGCTTCGCCCGCGTAGACCGGCGCAGCTCAACATTGCATCCCACGCCGGGCACCCGGAGGATCGGAGTATGTTCAAGAGGGACAGTTCTTGCTCGCATGAGACTTTCGTCAATGCTTCAACACGGTTTAGATCGCAAGCAACTCACGGTAAAGCTTAGCAGGAGCGCTCGCTACAATCTGCGGTTTTTAGGCAACAGATTGATAAAGAAACGCTCACCATACCGGCACCTTGGCGCCAAGGCCACCACTAAACCCTACGCACCCACAAGATATAACACATTCCTTCCGGCTACGTTCTGGCTTTTCGGCAACAGCTTCGAACAAGGCTGCAATTTTCTCTGAGATATCAACACAGCATTAATTTTGGCAAGTGCGAAGGGAGGGGGTGCTACTCTTTGACCCATACCTCAACGCGGCGGTTCTTTTCTTTTCCGGCCTCTGTGGCGTTGCAGCCGGCGGGCAGCAAACTGCCGTAGGACTTCACGATGATTTGCCCGGCGGGGACGCCTTCGGCGGTCAAAGCGTTCTTGAACGCCGTTGCGCGCGCAAAGGCTACGGCACGATTTCCATCGAAGGTTCCGGTATTATCGGTGAACCCTGCAAGCAAGATTTCCTTGAATTTTGCGCCATCGTTTTTCAAGAAAGTCGCGAGGCGGGGGATGTCCTGCCGTGCCTTGTCGTCGAGGGCGGCCGAATTCTTAGGAAAGTGGAAGTTGACCGAGAGGCGGCGCGCATTCCTGAGGTCGTTCACCAGATCGCGCATGTAAGCGTATTTAAACTCCTTATCGGGAACAAGCAGGGCTGGCGCCAGCCGGGCCGCTTGCTGTTCGAAGCTTTGGAGATCGATGCGCTGGTTCACGAAGCCCGCTCCGGAAACCGTATCCTGCACGCCGTCTGAAAGTGCATAGTCCAAGAGCCGGGAACCGAGGGGAGACAGAAACCCGGTACTGTGGAGGAAGAGTCGCCGGGAGAGCGGATATTCTTCGGTTTTGACCGAGAACACCTGAGGTGGCGATACAATTCCGCAAGCCGATGAAATCGCTAACGCCTTAGCATTGCGCACATAGGCGAAGCCTACGAAGCCGATCCCATTGGGATCATGCGCGGTCTCATCGGAAAGTTCAGGGCTCGAACTCGAACCGCTTGGCTTCCGCGGAGATTTTCAAATTTCCCGGCTTCAGCACCAGATTGTTGAAGGTGTCGTACGTCCCCGACTTTGAGTCTCTTCCATACAGCTTGATCTTACCAGGGCGACCGCCAACCTCGCTCCAATCGCCGGTGGCGCCTGCGAAAATCTTGGCGATCTGATCGAGGGAGAGCGCGTTAATAGTATTTTGCGGGGAGACCAAAACAACAACGCCGTCCAAAGCGAAGACGTGGGTTTTGAGCTCGGTGCCGCTATCGGTGATAGCCTTAACTTCTTCGGGTTTGATCGGCCTCGACATCGCGCCAATCTGAGCTTTGCCCTGCAGCAAGTCCGGAGGCGCGGTGTTGCTGCCGTGCGATTGCAAATCGATAGTGCCTGCTTCCTTGCCATCGCTGCCGTACAGCTTGTAAGTGACTTGCTCGGGATCGGCGCCCACGATTTTTTCGAGCGTGTACCCTTCCTTCTCGCCAAAGGCTTCAATCGTGTCCGGCATCAATTGGGCGCCGATGGTGTTCGAGCCGTGGATGGCTAGCGTGCCGGCCGCCGGTTTGGGGCAAGCTGCGCCTGTGCAGTCGAACTTGGACGCCTCAACAGTGATAACGCCGAATCCCGACTTGATCACGAAGGAGCCCGCTTTGGAGGGCAGAAGCTCGCCTGCTATAGTAAGCCCGCCGCTTCGCGAAGTTAGAGTGACATCTGCGCCTTCCGCGGCGCTAACGGCGAACGCACCAGCAAAAGCGAAAGAGGCGGCAAGCCTCAGGATCGGCTGGAAGATCATGGTTAACCTCCTATGACAAGGCATTGTCCAAACCCCAAAGCATGAGAGGCTTAGCCTTCATCGCGTTAGGAAAATTTGTGGAAGGGCCTTCGCGTTGTAGCGGCCGGCTTCATCGATAAGCTGATTGCATCCGATCGACGAAAACATGCCGCGGGAACGCGAAATTTTGCCCTCGGGATGCCAAACGAACACCTTATATTCGAGATCGGCATAGAGACCTGTGCCGCAGGTGTCGGGATCGCGAGGGCTTCGGGCTCTGCTTTCGTAATCGAGCGCCAGGGTTACGGCGCCAGCGGTTTGATTAGCCTCATGCAGGAATGTATAGACCTCGAGTTGGTCGCCTTCGCCGGTGCCGTCGCTTGCAAAACTGATAAAGCCGTGGCCGCGGCTGTCGCGATGCCTGCGCTCCCCTGCTTGCAGGCGGCTGGATGGAGCGCCAGCCCAGATATGGTTCTCATCGGTCAAGCTGGCCGCATATTCGAAAGCATGGAGGTCGAGGTTGACGCCGCCCTTCCACGCGACCGCGACCATCGTAACCCGGTCGAGATCGAGGGCCCGAAGCTGAACGGGAATTGAAGGGCCGTCCTGGAAGGACACGGTGAGCGGTATCTTCTCCCCCAAAAAGCAGTCGAACGTCATAACCAGCCGGCCGCTTGCGTCCAGCTGGCGGACGAGTTCGATCGCGTCGTAGTGAAAGCGAACTTTGTGCCGCGGGAGGCAGGGCGCGGACAGGCTAAGCCGGGCCGATCCGGCACTCATAGGTTCAACCGCAATCGAAGGCTCGCACTCCGCGCTTTCAGGCTGCGCAGCACTTCCCGAGCGAAACAGTCCGGAAAAAGCGGCAGCGAGCCCCACGCAGACAACAATGCGGCCTCGCATTAAGGGCCTGATCCTACCTGTTGGTTCGAATCAGTTTAACCACGGCTATGTTACCGCTTGAAGACAGCTTAAGCCTATGTTTATCAAAGTATTCTGAACTGGGAGAAGGGGAACGATACCCCGGCCGCTCATCGCACCCAGCGCGCGGCACCTTCCTCGTCGCTTTCCTTCGCGGCGACCCAAGAACTGCCTTCGCTGGTCTCTTCGGTCTTCCAGAACGGCGCGCTCGTTTTGAGGTAGTCCATCAGGAATTGCGCGGCCTCGAATGCCGCCTGCCGGTGCGCGGAAAATGTGACCACCAGAACGATGTTCTCGCCCGGAAGGAGCCTGCCGACGCGATGCACGATGAGACTATCCAGAAGCGGCCAGCGCATGCGTGCCTCTGCCTCGAGGCGCTCAAGTTCCTTCTCAGTCATGCCCGGATAGTGTTCGAGCGTCATGGCGCTTATGGCGCCGCCCTTCGCCTGCTCCCGCACCGTTCCCGCAAACGCGACTATGGCGCCGGCATCTGTGCGGTCTTTGCGCAAAGCCGCAATCTCGGCGCCGATGTCGAAATCCTGGGCTTGCACGCGGATCATGGCTTCTCCTTAGCAGGATATTGGCACCGGGGTGCCGCTAGGATTAAATTATGGCAATGGCAACCATTTTTGCAGGGGCTGGCGCATGATTAAGGATAGATCGGGCTATGCGATAGCTGCGATGCGTGTTAGGGACAGTGAGCTTATCACATAGCAAGTGCTTGTTCATGCGGACATATCTGGATTTTGAAAAGCCGATCGCCGAACTGGAAAGCAAGATCGAGGAGTTGAGCGCGCTCGGCGAAGACGAAAGAGCAGCGGTCTCGATCAACGAAGAGATCGCGACCTTGCGCGAGAAAGCGCAAGCGGCGCTTGAAGAGACGTATGCGAACCTCGATCCGTGGCAAAAGACGCAAGTTGCGAGGCACCCGGAGCGCCCGCATACGATCGACTATATCCGCGAGCTGATCGTGGACTTCACACCGCTGGGCGGGGATCGCTATTTCGGCGAGGATCTCGCCATCATGGGCGGGCTTGGCCAGTTCCATGGCCGCACGGTGATGATGCTCGGCCATGAGAAGGGCGCCGATACCCAAGGCCGGCTGCGGCACAATTTCGGCATGGCCAAGCCCGAGGGCTACCGCAAAGCCGTCCGGCTGATGGAGATGGCGGACCGCTTTGGCTTGCCCATCGTAAGCCTCGTGGACACCGCTGGCGCCTACCCCGGCATCGAAGCCGAGGAACGCGGCCAGGCTGAGGCCATCGCGCGCTCGACGGATTGCTGCCTCTCGCTCACCGTTCCCATGATCGCGGTCATAATCGGCGAGGGCGGCTCCGGCGGCGCTGTTGCCGTGGCCTCTGCAAACCGGGTGCTGATGCTGGAGCACGCGATTTACAGCGTCATCTCCCCGGAGGGCGCGGCCTCTATCCTTTGGCACGACAGCACGAAGGCCCGCGACGCCGCGACGGGCATGAAAATCACGGCACAGGATCTGCTTCAGCTTGGCGTGATCGACGGCATCATCGCCGAGCCGGTCGGGGGCGCTCACCGCGATCCGGACAGCGCCATCCAAAGGGTAGGCGAAGCCCTTGAGCTTGCTCTTCTCGAATTCGACAGTATTGATGGCGTTGGCATTCGTAAATTGAGGCGCGAAAAGTTCTTGTCGATTGGAAAATCGCTTCCGGCTTACCGCTAACACGATGCAACTTAACCTGACGGTCCTATTTTGGCCCAAATACAACGGCCAAGCTCTCCCCGTGGGGCCACGGCGAATCAGGAGCTTGAAACTTAGGAATGGGATTCTTAAGATCCGCACCCCGATTGCAACGGGAGCTTAACCCGAACCGTCGATCTTCTTTTGCCAGTGCAAGCGGGCACGGGATGAAATCGATGCGGGTTGTTTTGCGTTTCGCGCTGTTGGCGCCGTTCCTCCTCACGTTGGGGGGATGCTTCAGCTTCTTGGGTTTCGGCAACGTCGAAGACTCAGTTCCCCCAGCGGAGCGGCAGCTTCCAGCCTCCACCCAAGCGCTTCTAGCCATCAAGGGTATGAAGCAGGAATCGCCGATCTTCGTCCGGATTTTCAAGGAAGAATCCGAGTTCGAAGTTTGGAAATTCAAGGACGGCCGGTTCCAGCATTTCCGCACCTATCCGATTTGTGCCTGGTCCGGCGGTTTGGGACCAAAGGTTCAGCAGGGCGACCGGCAGGCGCCGGAGGGCTTTTACACGGTAAGCCGCGCGCAAATGAACCCGCATAGCCTCTACCACCTCGCGTTCAATATCGGCTTCCCGAACGCCTATGACGCAGCCAACGGCCACAGCGGCTCGTCGCTTATGGTGCATGGCGATTGCAAGTCTGCCGGCTGCTACGCCATGACCGATGCCTATATCGAGGAAATCTACATTTTGGCTCGTGAAGCCTTCAATGCTGGCCAGACGAAATTCCACGTTCAGGCGCTTCCCTTCCACATGACTGCGGAGAACATGCGGCGGCACAGGGACAGCCCCTGGTATCCCTTCTGGCTCAAACTCAAGGAAGGGTATGATGCATTCGAGGCAACCGGCAAACCGCCCATCGTGAAGGTGTGCTCCAAGCAATATCTCGTGAATGTCAGCTTTCCTGGCCGCACTTCGGACCCGGCGCCCAACGAGATGTGCCCCGCCTACGCGAAACTCGATCCTAAATCGATCCAAGGAATCGATGGAGTGCCGCCGACGGTTCTGGCTAGCCTGAGCAAGTCCGAACAGGGCGCTCGTGCGCCTGCGCAACCACCTGTGATGATGGCCGCAAGCGTCCAGGCTGCGCCCGGGAATTCACTGGCTGCGCCCGCACCTTTGGTGGATATGTCTGCGTCAGCCGTAATAACCCGGCCGGCTCCCAAGCCAAGCCTGATTGCAAGCACGCAGACACCGAAAGCACCTGCATCCCCCGTTTATGCCACGCCCTCGGCCTCAGCGCAGGCGCGCGCTACGGGCACTGTGTCGCAACCTGTTAGCTACCAGATTGGTTCAGCGCTTGCTTCTCCTGCTAAGGCCGCGCCGCCCGTGGGTGCCGCACCGGGAGGGCAGACTTATGAGCTGGACGCTGATGGTGCGCTTCAAAAGCTGAACCGTTCCGGTAAGGGCAACATGCTTCCCAGCGGCTACGATCAGCAAACCAGCGCCTTAGCCATCGGGGACGGGCAGCCCGCGCCCCAGCGCTAATTCCGCGTAATTCGATGTTAGCTGAATGGCCAGGTCAATCCCGGCCATGACAATGGGTGCTGAATCACATCATACGCGCCCGCCGCGGCCAGCTAGGAGTTCCAAATGCCGGTTGCGGCGTGACACCGATTCCAAATGGAAGTTCAAGTTGCGCAGGGGGAGACGAAGCCGGGGCCTCTTTACCTAGAAAACCCATGCCGGTGTGCCTGCCCGCTGGCTGAGTGACCTTTGGAGAAAACGCATGCGGCGCAGGTTTGGAAACCGTTCCTCTGCGCATCGCCTTCGCCCTTGTTTCCAGCAGTACCGCATTGACGATGGAACCAAGCTGCCGCCATTGATTATCTTCACTCACGGTCCACTCCATTATTTACTAACTGCGGCCGAACCCATAAGCTCGATCCAAGTGTAAGGATCAGGTGATTCGGTGGCTCAATTGCGACACCGCAAGCATAATTTGTAGAAGTTTTGGAAAATATGCAAATGCATAAACTTTCCGGCCACTGCTGTCGCGGCTTCATCGGTGGAGTGAACCCAATTGCGGTATTATGAGCGCCGTTCCCTGAAAGCCAGCTGGAGCTACCGCATCGCGGTGGCGAGCGTTCTCGTGTTCGCGGGAACCTTCATATGGCACCGGTTCTTCGGCCTTCCGACACCCCTGGCGTTGAAGCTTTTCGGCAGCACAGCCGTTGTCGCCGTCATCAGCCTCACCCTTTCCGCAGCAGCTTTGGTGAACATCTGGAACGAAGGCACTGCCGGGGCTGGGCGCGCGTCCTTCGCGATGTTTCTGAGCATACTTCTGCTTGCGGTTCCGCTCTGGTCTCTGCCCAATCTTTTGCGTCTGCCGCGCCTCTACGAAGTTACGACAGATCCAGCCAATCCCCCTGCTTTCGACAGGATTGCGAAAATCAGGCAAGGACAGGCCAACCCGGTGCATTACGAGGCGGCTTTCGGCCCCCTGCAGATAGCGGCCTATCCGGACATCAAGCCGCTACTGGTGCCACGCCCGGTTGCCGACGTTTACTCCGCCGTTCGGGAAACCGTTAAGGCTTTGAACTGGAAGGTCATCGACGAGCAGTCGCCGGATATTACGAAAACGGGCTATATCGAGGCAGTAGACCGGACATGGATATTCGGCTTCACCGACGATGTGGCCATCCGCATTACGGGCTCGGCCAGGGTGGCGCGGATCGATATCCGCTCGTCATCGCGGTTCGGGCAGCACGATCTTGGCAGAAATGCTCAGCGCATCCGGCGTTTCATATCCGAGGTCAAAGAGCGCTTGGCCGGCATCGAGCGCGCCGAGCACATGGAACGCGTGATCGCGTCGCGTGACGCGGCGGCGAAAGCGGATGCCAAGCGCCGGCGCAAACAGGACGAAGACGACAACTGATAGCGCCAGGATTTGCGGCAGTGGCGATCGGCAACAAAGCCGCAAGGCGCATCACGGCGAAGCTGGTTGCGCGTCCCCAGCCGAGACTGCCTCGCTTGGCTTGCGCCGTAGGCGGTCGAGCCAAAGGTAGATCACGGGAGTGGTGTAAATCGTGAATAGCTGTGAGACGGCCAAGCCGCCGAAGACCGTATAGCCGAGCGGCGTCCGCAATTCCGATCCAGGGCCTGCCGCGAGAATCAAGGGCAGCGCTCCAAACATCGCCGCAAGCGTTGTCATGAGGATAGGCCGGAAACGCTCCATGCAAGCCTGGTGAATGGCGTCCTCGCTCGAAAGCCCGCGCACGCGTTCCGCTTCCAGCGCGAAATCGACGAGCATGATGCCATTCTTCTTCACGATGCCGATCAAGAGGATGATGCCAATCAGCGCGATGACGGAGAGCTGCTGACCCGTTATCATGAGCGTGAGCAGCGCGCCGAACCCGGCCGAGGGCAGCGTCGAGAGGATCGTGAGCGGGTGTACCAAGTCCTCATAGAGGATACCCAGCACGAGATAGACGGCGATAAGAGCCGTGAGGATGAGAAGCGCCGTCGAGGATTGCTGCTGCTGAAGGGCAAGCGTCTCGCCGGCAAGCTCCACGTGAACAGAACTGGGTATATGGAGATCCTGCCGGATTTGCAGGATTTGCGGCAAAACCTGGCCGATGCTGACATTCTGAGCGGTGTTGAAGCTGATGGTGACGGCCGGGAATTGGCCCGTGTGGTTGACCGAAAGCGGTACGCCGGTAAGACTTTTCGTCGTAACGGCCGAAAGCGGCACTTGCTGACCGCCGTTGCCGTTTATGAAAATACGGTCGAGCCCCTCCAGGTTTCTCTGCACGTCAAGGTCGGCTTCGAGGACGACGTTGTACTGATTGCGGAAATCGTAAATCGTCGAGATCGCGCGCTGCGAGAACGCATCGTTCAAAGCGTTGTCGATGTCCTTCACAGCGACGCCGTACTTAGCCGCCTTTAGCCGGTCGATTGTAAGCGTCACCTGCGGGCCGCCCGCCTCGCGGTCCGTGTTCACGTCCACAACCCCGGGTATGCGCTTGACGCGATTCTGGATTTTCGGAAGCCATTCGACAATGTCCGGGAGGTCAGGGCTCCAAATGGTGACTTGGTATTGCGACCTCGATTGCCTCGCTCCGAACTGAAGTTCTGAGCCTGGGAACATGGTAATATCTACGCCTTTGAGTGCGGCAAGTTTTTTGCGCAGGCGTGCGATGACGGCGAGTGCTGGCACCTTCCGCTCGGGAAATGGCTTCAGCGCCATGTAAAAACGGGCCTGATTGGCAGCTCCGTAGCCGGAGGTGCCCCCGATCGAAACCGCAACGCCGTCGACATCGGGGTCCTTATCGACAATCGTGTTGATCTTCTTCTGCAGTTCCTCCAGTGCATCGTAGGAGATTTCTGGGGCCGCGCGCGCGTTCCCGATAACGAGGCCTGTGTCACCTTGGGGGACAAGCGCGCCTGGAAGGGTTCTGAAGAGGAGGACGGTGAGAACGATCGAAGTGATCGTAATCATCACCATCAAATAACGATGATGCAGCGCGAAAACGAGCGATCGTTCGTAGCGCCGGAGCAATCCTTCGAAAAAAGGTTCGATCCGCCTGTCGAGCCAGGTTTCGCGGGGGTGCGGAAGGCGGCGTATGAGCCGGCCGCAAATCATCGGGGTCAGCGTCAAGGATATGACGGCGGAGAGCAAAATGGCGTAGGTCAAGGTCCAGGCGAATTCCCGGAACAGGCGCCCGATGACGCCTCCCATGAACAGGAGCGGGATGAAGGCGGCGCAGAGCGAGATGCTGATGGAGATGATGGTAAAGCCGATCTGGCGGGAGCCTTCGAGTGCGGCCTGCAGCGGCTTTAGGCCCGCCTCCATGTTCCGGTAGCAGTTCTCGATGACCACAATGGCATCGTCGACCACGAAGCCGACACAAATTGTCAGCGCGAGCAGCGACATATTGTTAAGGCTATATCCCGATAGCCACATGAGGCCTACCGTGCCCGCGAGAGAAAGCGGCACGGCAACGCCGGCTGCCAGCGTGGGCACGCCCCGCCTCAAGAACACGAACACCACGACCATCACGAGCAGGATGCTTGCGATTAGCGTCTTTTGAATATCGAAGATGCTCTGGCGGATGGTCTTTGTGCGGTCGTTCAGGACCGTGAGCGTGACGTCGGCCGGAAGCAGCCGTTGCAGCTCGGGCATGAGGTTGTAGATCTGATCGACCGTCTGGATGACGTTCGCGTCGGACGTCTTGAAGATGATGAATATGACTGCGGGAGAGCTGTTGTAATATCCTCCTGCGAGGCGGTTGCTCGTGCCCGTGGAAACCTGAGCCACATCGGCGATGCGAACGACGTTGCCATTGTTAACTTTCACGACGAGCGATGCGTAGTCCGAAGGCTTGTCAATCTGGCCGTTGACCGTGACGAGGGTGGACTTGTCGGGACCGTCCAGATTTCCGATAGGCACGAGTGAATTGGCCTGCGTGATGGCGGTTCTAATATCTTCCAGCCCAAGGCCGCGCGTCTGCAGTGCGGCTGGATCGGCCACCACGCGCACGGCCGGGGTTTGGGCGCCACCGAGCAGAACCTCGGCCACTCCGTTCACTTGGCTGATGCGGGTGTTCACGATGAGGTCGCCAAGATCGTAAAGGTCTGTCGCCCGCCGGTTCGGCGAAGTCATCACCATAATCATGATGGGCGATCCGGCGGTGTTCGACTTCCGGATCGTCGGCCTGCGCGTGAGTGTGGTGGGGAGATCGGCTTGGGCGGCGTTGATCGCGGCTTGGACGTCGCGCGCGGCGTCGTCGGCGTTGCGCGACAAGTCGAACTGCACCTGAATGCTGGTCGACCCGAGCTGGCTCGTTGAGGTCAGCTCGTTAACGCCCGCGATTTCACCGAGGTGGCGTTCGAGCGGAGCGGCAATTGTGGCGGCAACGGTTTCGGGGTCGGCGCCAGGAAGCGCCGCACTCACGCGGACGGCGGGCAGGTCTGCATTCGGAAGGCTTGAGACCGGCAGGTTGAAATATGCGACAACGCCCGAGAGGAAGAGCCCTATCGAAAGGAGTATAGTTCCGATGGGACGCCGGATGAATGGCGCAGAAGGGTTCATCGCGGCACGGTCCTAACTGCGCTCGCGCCCCTCTCCCCAGCCCGGGAGATGGAGGCCGTCGCAGTCGTTGAAAAGGCGCGCCCTCTCCCAAGGGGAGAGGGGCAGGGTAAGGAGAAAGACCGTTGATCGGCCTTCGACGGCGCGGCAGCCCCTATCATCCAGCGCCTCCCGGCTCCGCGGAGGGCTCGCCCGGTGTCTCTTCCGTCCACCCCATCAGATTCTCGACCCGTGTCTTCAAGCCCTCCATCGCCAGATAGATCACCGGCGTGGTGTAGAGCGTAAGAAGCTGGCTCAAGAGCAGGCCGCCGATGATGGTCACGCCGAGTGGAATACGAAGCTCAGAGCCTGGGCCATGCCCCACTACGAGAGGCAGCGCGCCCAACAGCGCCGCAACGGTAGTCATCATGATCGGACGGAAGCGCAGGAGGCAGGCTTCCCGGATTGCGTCCAGCGGTGCCATGCCGCGATGGCGCTGCGCATCGATGGCGAAGTCGATCATGATGATCGCGTTCTTCTTCACGATGCCCATCAGAAGAACGACGCCGATCAAGGCAATGAAAGAAAACTCCATCCCGAAGAGTTCAAGTGCCACGAGGGCACCTATACCGGCCGAAGGCAGGGTGCTCAGGATTGTCAAGGGGTGGATAAAGCTTTCATAGAGAACGCCAAGGATGATGTAGATGGCGACGACGGCGGCCAGGATCAAAAGCGGCTGGCTTTTCAGCGATGAGTTGAACTCGGCGGCCGCGCCAGTGAAGCTCCCGACGATCGAGCTGGGTATCCCAACACGTGCACTCGCCTCGGCGACCGCCTGCACGGCCGCGTCGAGCGAGACGCCGGAGCCGACGTCGAAGCTGATCGTGGCTGCCGGATATTGCTGCACATGGTTGACTGCAAGGGGTGCTATGGTGCGCTCGATCACGGCGAACGCAGAGAATGGAACCTGCGAGCCCCGTCCCTGACCCACCACGGGAACCGCGCTGATGGCCGAACTCGTAGCCCCGCCTGAGCTGCTGCTTGCAAGGCCCGTTGTAGAATTTCCGCTTGTCGAGTTGCTGATGGCGTTACCAGGAACGTAGATGCGGCCCAGCGTTTCGATGTCGGTTTGATATTTTGGGTCGACCTCCAGCACCACGCGATACTGATTGGATTGACCGTAGATCGTCGATACCTGCCGCTGCCCGAATGCATCGTAGAGCGTATCGTTAAGGGCCTGCATGGTGACGCCCAGGCGCCCGGCGATAACTCGGTCGGTCTTGATCATCACTGCGTTGCCGTCCTCCTGGATATCGGAAGAGACATGGCTCAGGCGGGTGTCTTGTTTCAGCTCGGCGGTTAGCTTCTTCGCCCAATCCGAGAAGCCTTGGCGATCCAGGCCTACCAAGACGTATTGATATTGTGTGCTGCTGCGGGCTGTGCCGATTTGAATATCTTGAACGATCTGGAAGGTAGTGAAGATACCAGGGATCTCACGTGCTGCCTGCGTCAGGCGATCCATGATTTCGGTTGCAGTGGACCGCCTGTCGTTCTTGGGCTTTAACGTAAGTGCGAAATGGGCAACATTCGGGGTTGCATTCGTGGTTCCGACGCCCACTACAGACACGATGCCGAGCACGTCCGGATCTTTGCGGATCACATCCTCGACCGATTTTTGCAGCCCGCTCATGCGCCCGAAGGATACGTCGGGCGCGGTCACCGTATCGGCGGTGAGAAACCCGGTATCTTGATCCGGGAGGAAGCCTTTTGGGATGGCAAGGTAAAGCGTAATCGTGAACACGAGCGTGAGAGCCGCCACGATCAGCGTCAACCTCCTGAACCTCAGCACGACGTCGAGCGTTACACGGTAAAAGGCGGTAAGCGCGTTTAGCGGCGCTTCGGTCAGCCGTGCATACCACGGCGCCCTCCCGCCATGCCGGGGTAAACGCAACAAGCGCCCGCTCATCATGGGTGTGAGCGTGAGCGCGATGACCATCGAGGTTAGGACCGCGATCGTGAGCGTCAGGGCGAATTCGCGGAAGAGCCGGCCCACGATCCCGGTCATGAACAAGAGGGGGATGAACACTGCAATCAGCGACACGGTGAGAGATACGATCGTAAAGCCGATCTCGCCCGCGCCTTTGTAGGCCGCTTCCATCGGCTTATCGCCATGCTCGATGTGGCGCATGATGTTCTCGATCATGACGATCGCGTCGTCGACGACGAAGCCGGTCGCAATGGTCAGCGCCATCAGCGAAAGATTGTCGAGGCTGAAGCCCGCGAAATACATGATGCCGAAGGAGGCGATGAGTGAAAGCGGCAGCGTGACGCCTGCGACAATGGTTGCGCTGAAAGTACGCAGGAAGAGGAGCACCACAAGCACAACCAGGACCACGGCAAGTACCAGCGTGAACTGCACTTCAGCAACCGAGGCGCGGATCGTGCCCGTCCGGTCCGCGGCCACATCGACCTTCACGCCAGGGGGAAGGCCTGCCAGAAGTTGCGGCAAGCGATGCTTCAACAGATCCACGGTGCCAACAATATTGGCGCCAGGCTGGCGCTGCACATCGATGATAACGGCGGGAACGCCATTATAGCGCGCAGCCACCTTATCGTTTTCCAGCCCGGCAATGATTTTGGCGACATTCTTGAGGAGGACGGGCGCGCCATTGCTATAGGCGACCACCACCTCCTCGTAAGCCTTGGCCGTTTCGAGTTGATCGTTCGCGCCAATCAGGAAAGCCTTCTCCGGCCCGCTGAGAAGGCCTTTCGAGCCGGTCACATTGGCGTTCGCGATGGCCGCGCGCACCGTTTCCAGCGCAAGGCCGTACGAAGAAAGCTGGGTTGGATCGGCCTGAATCCGCACGGCGGGCCGGATATTCCCTTGCACCGTGACGCGGCCGACGCCTGTCACCTGGCTGAGCCGCGGGCTCAAGAAGGTGTCCGCCAGGTCGCTCATTTTCTCCATCGAAAGTCCGGTGGAAGTAAGTGCCAGGGTCAGGATCGGCGGATCGGACGGGTTCACCTTTGCGTAGACAGGCGGGTAGGGCAGATTTTGCGGCAACTGCCCGCCCGCCGCGCTGATCGCGGACTGAACGTCTTGCCCGGCGGCGTTTATATCCCGGTCCAGGTTGAATTGCAGCGTGATTTGGCTCAGGCCCTGCGAGCTCGCTGAGCTCATATTCTGAAGCGAAGGGATCTGGCCAAGCTGCCGTTCGAGCGGCGCAGTTATGAGCCGCGCCATCGTGTCGGCATTGGCGCCCGGCAACTGCGTCGTCACTTGGATGACAGGAAAATCCACCTGGGGCAGTGACGAGATCGGCAGGAAGCTATAGGCGAGCACGCTGCTGAGCAATACGGCCACCGCCAGAAGCGACGTCGCAATCGGGCGCGCGATGAAAGGCGCTGAAATGCTCATGGCCTAGCGGAGCCTTGGGCCGCGGGGGCGGCCTCGGCCACTCCGGCTTGTTCCCCGGCTTGGCTCTGCCTCCTGTGATGGCGATGCTCTCCCGCAGCGCCGTTGGCTCCGCCGGCTGTGTTGCCTTGCTGGTGATGAGGAACTTGATTGCCGCTGCCTTCGGTCGATGCTCCCGGCTGCGAACCAGCTGCGACAGGCGGGTTTTCCGATGCGACTTGCGGGCCTTCGGCGGGCGCTGAGGCCACCGCTGGGGTCTCGACTTTAACCTTGGAGCCATCCTGAATGCTGGCAAAACCGGCGGTCACCACCAGATCGCCCGGCACCACGCCGCTACCGATGACCGTTTGCCGCTCGCCTTCCTGCACAACGCTAACCGAAGTAATTTTCACCGTGTTTTCGGGCGTGACGAGATACACGTAACTCCCGTTCGCTCCCTCTTGCACGGCAATCGATGGAATAACGATGGCATCTGGAAGAACCTTGAGCTTCAGCTTCACATTGACGAATTGACCGGGCCAAAGCCGGTTTTTCTCGTTCGGGAAAGTGCCCTTGATTTTGTAGGTGCCCGTAGTCTGGTCGATCTGGTTGTCGACGACGAGAAGCGTACCGTCGCCGATTGCCTTGCCGCCGGTAACGGCTTGGAGCTGAACCGGCCCGCCCACGGAGGCGTCAAGCACATCGGTTACGGTGTTTTCCGGCAGCGTGAAGACAACTGCAATCGGCTGGAGCTGCGTGATAATGACAATGCCGGTCGCATCCGCCGAGCTGACAAGATTGCCCTTATCGACGAGCCGGATGCCAGTCTTCCCGGCAAACGGCGCTTTGATCGTGGTCCATTGCAGGTTGGCCGCGGCGTTATCGACCAATGCCTGGTCGAGTTTCACCTGGGCCTCGTCTTGGCGAACGGTCCATATCGCGGTATCGGCTTGCTGCTGGGTGGCTGCCGTTGTCTTCACGAGGTCTGTATAGCGTTTTTGATCCAGCCGCGCGTTCGCGAGCAGCGACTCGTCTTTTGCCTTTTGCGCAACTGCCTGGTCGTATGCGGCCTGGTAGAGGGAAGGGTCCACCTTGGCGAGAATGTCGCCTTCTTTGACATCCTGGCCCTCGGTGTAGGGGACATCGATGAGGCGGCCGCTCACCTGGGTGCGAACTGTTGCGGTATTAAAGGCTTGAACGGTGCCGACGCCATTTAGATAAACCGGCACGTTGGCGGTGCTAACCTTCTCGGCGACCACCGGCACGATCTGCGCTCCACGGTGATGTCCGCCGTGCCTGCCGCCGCCCTGACCGCCGGCGGCTGCGCTCTGCGCCGTGTCTGTAGCCGCTGAAGGGAGGAGTGTGTCCTTGTAGATGAAAGCAACCAAACCGCCAGTAAGCAGGACAAAAATAAGATAGGGCGCGAGCCGTTTCATGGAGCCTTTGCTTTCACTTCTATTACTGACGCAACTTCCGCAATCCCAGCGTCACCCGGCTTATACCATCCCCCACCCAAATTCTGGTAGAGGGAAACTGCATCCAAAAGTCGCGTCTCTCTGATCTGAGCGTAAGCAATTTCCGCGGTAAACAACGTCTGCTCGACTTGAAGCAGGGTCGTTACGTCGATTATACCCCCCCGCAGTTGCTGCTCGGACAAATCGAAAGCGCGTCTTGCTGAGACCACGGCTTCATGCTGCAGGCGCTCTTGTTCGGCGTCTTTTTTATAAGCTATTAGCGCGCTTTCGACATTTTGAAATGCCGTGACAATGGTTTTTCTATAAGTCTGAAGGTCTGCGCCGTAGGTGGCTTTGTTGAGGTCGAGCGTAGCCTGCAGCCCAAACTCATTCGTGATGGGCTGGGTTATACCGGCGGCGAGGTTGTAGAAGGTGTTTTGCGGCTGAAAAAGAGAAGCCAGAGCAGCGCTTTGAAAGCCCCCCTGGCCCGTGAGCTGGATGGCCGGAAACATCGCTGCCCGCGCCGATGAAACGTTGAATTTATCTGCGGCGAGTACAGCTTCGGCCTGCGCTATATCGGGGCGCCTGCACAAGAGGTCGGATGGCAAGCCCGATGGGATGACCGGCACTGCGACCGAGAAAAGCTTGTCCGCTTTGTAGCGGAACGTCTCAGGCGCCTGACCCACGAGCACGGCCAATGCATATTTATATTGCGCCAGATAACGCTCGAGCGGCGGAATGGTGACCGCGACATTGTCGACAAGGGTTTCCTGTTGCGCGACATCGAGGCCGCTCGCGGTGCCTTGTTTGAAGCGGTCTTGGATCGCTTTCAGGATACGCTTGGCCGCCACCAGGTTTCTTTTCTCAATGTCGATCTGCTCCTGCGTGCCGATCGCCTCGAAATAAGTGGTGCCGATGCTGGCATCGGTTGTGATCGTCGTCAGGGCGGCGGTGAAGCTCGCACTGTATTGGTTCGCTATGGCGGCGAATACGAGCGCTTTGTATTGGCCCCAAATATCGACGGTGTACGTTCCGGACAACTGCGCGGTAACCGTCGTCGTCACGTGGCCGCCTTGCCTTGCGGGAGGTTCCAGGCTTTGACTTACGCCGGTTCCAGAAGTGTTGATTATTGGGATGAGCTGCTGCTCAGCCTGCCGGACCTGGGCCTCCGCCTCCTGAATGCGGGCAATCGCGGCGCCGATATCGAAGTTGAAGCCGCGGCCCAGCGCTATCAGCTCGTTGAGGTACTTGGATTTGAAGGAGACAAAATCGTAGGGCGTCGCGGTGCTCGGAGCCTCGCCCTTTTGATTGGTGTATAGATTTGGGACTTCGATCTCAGGCGCCGGCACATGGGGGTCGAGTAATGTGCAGCCCGTCAAGCAGGCGAACACCGCAATTGCCCCCGCCACGCGGAGGCCTCTTGCCGGCCCCGTTTTCGAGTCCCTCACGAATGCGCTCAGCATGCCCGCCCATCGGAGAAAAGTTTCTCGTTTGACGCATCCCTACCCCACATAACGGGACCCGCCCTACATCCATCTTGCAAACCGGGACTGTTAAGCGGTTGTATGGCGATTTCCAGCCGGAATTTGTAAGCACCCTAGACTTGGCTGATTCTTCGATGGGAGACGTGCCATTTTCGCATCATTTCCACAATGCTGGCGCGAAGTGCTGCGGGGCCCCGGTTTCCGATGGTGCTCTGCATCGCGATGTAGGGAAATGGGGAATTTAGTTGGACGAAAGCTGCAGCGGCTGGCCGGAATAGGAGATAAGCTCAAGCAGGGTCGCCTCGGTCAACCGGCCGGTGAGAGGCAGCCCGCGGTTCCTTTCAAAATCCTTGACGGCCGCGGCGGTCAAAACGTCCATCCGCCCCGATAGGGCGCCGCGGAAGAAGCCCAGCCCCAGAAGAGTCTTCTGAATTTCCATGACAAGCCGTTGATTGACTTCGGCGCGGTCGGCGAAAGCGCCGCGAGGTGCCTGGTTGATATCGAACAGGACCTGTTTCAAAAGCGCTTCGGTTGGCTCCCCCGTCAGCGGCATATTATTGTCGAACTCATAGGCCAGAATCGCGCGCCTGAGCCCGTTTCCTTGGCCCTGAAGCTGATCGGCGTAGCCATGCCGGGCGAGTTCACGCTGAATAGCCGACAAAAGGCGCTGAGCTCGCGACTCTGGTGTCTGGGCAGGCGGCGAAGCAGCGGGTGCGAAAGCCGCCTCCGCCGGGGGGCCTCCCGCAGGCTTATCCAGCGGAATCCGATTGGCCCACACCGCGTTAGGTAGCCGGGTGCGCTCCTGCAAAAACAGCGCATTACCCGCTGTCGCAAGAAAAATGGCCATAATGGCGAACAGTGCGAGGCGCGCGCGTGCCGGCGTCATGCGCCATAATTGCATAATCCACAAATTAAATAAAGATTAGAGCCTTCAGAAGATGGAGCGGAAACGATAAGGGGATGGCAGCGCGCAATCGCCTCAGCAATGTCATGCTATTCAGTTATCTATAAATTAGCAAAAACAGTAGGGTTAGCCTTTTCTATTTTTTGGTGTGTGGCCGTTACGATACAACCTGAGGTGCATGTGGGGAGTATCGGAAAATGATGTTTTTGTTGCGGTTCGCTTTCTGGATCCTGGTAATTTGCTTGCTCCTCCAACCCGCGGACAATCAGCGCCTGCTGTCTTCGGCGGAGCGGACCGTGCACGATGTCAGGGGCTTTTGCGAGCGCAATCCGGAAGTGTGCGACGATGCGAGCGTCATAATGACCTCGATGCTGACGAAGTTGAAAAGCGGGGCGGAACTGATGCAGTACTGGCTCGCGCAAAATGGGTCGAAGGGCAGAGCCGGCGGAACAGTTACTGAGGAGACGGCGCCAGCAAACGGCCAGCCTGCAGCCAAAAGCGCCGGCGAACCCTTGCGGGCCGCGCCAGAATGGGAGGATAGCCTTAATCCCTCCGATAAGGAGATGCCCTGGCACGGGCCGGCGCGGCTTTGAGGCCGGGTTGATCGCCGCGGAAAGTCTGCTATTCCAGGCGCGCCGCTACAAGGTGCTCAGCGAGGAACCACGTCTGCATTTCGTTGGTGCGGATCACCTCGCTCACCAGGAGGTCGTTGGTGCCGTCGTCGCCAACCTCGTCCGCAGCCTTCGCCGCTTGATGGCTGAACGCTAGAATGTGCCGGTGCGCTTCAAGAAGCCTGCTAAGCTGCATTGCGGGCACCTCGCGGCCTTTCGGGGGTCTGCGAAGCATGGTCATCTCAGCCACATCGTGCGACATTGCGACCGAAACGCCACCAAGCGACATGATCCGTTCCGCGATATTGTCGACAAGTTCCGACTGCTTTTCGTAATGGGCGTCGAACAGGAGGTGAAGCTGATAGAAGGTGGGGCCGCTCACCTGCCAATGGTGCTTCTTGTACATATCCCGCAGCGTCATCGTGTCGGCCAGCAGCTGATTGAGCGCTTCGATGCTTTGTAAACGCGCCTGTTCGCCGAGCGCGATGGGAAGATCGGTCAGCGTTCCCCAAGGCTGGGTTTCTTGGCCTTTGTCAAGGTCAAGGTGCGGCTGCGCTTCTACCGCGCGGACGATGGTCTTCGATGACGATTTGGATGAGGTTTTCATGCCCATGGGACACCCATTGAAAAGGTTTGCTACTGCGCACTAAGAAGCAGCAGCGGGTAGAAACGTTCCGGATGGGGACGCTGCGCAGGCTTGCCGGGGCGCATGCGGGCTGCTAAGGCAGCATTCTTCGAAAAGGCACCGCTTTCTGGATGCCGCTGTTACGCGTGAACCCGGGGAAGCATTCGCCGGCTGGGTTTCGAGTTTTTGTTTGGATGCCGCAGGCAGCGTTGCTGGAGTGAGGGACTATGGCCGCCGAGTGCATGAATGGTCTCGATACGGGCTTCGTAAGCCTTGGCTACGCAAAGGTTGCGGTTTTGGGCGTGGTGCAGGGCATTACTGAGCTGATGCCGATTTCCTCGACCGCCCATATGCGCCTTGTGCCGGCATTGCTGGGCTGGCGCGACCCCGGTTCTGCATTTTCGGCGGCCATGCAACTCGCAGCACTTGCCGCCGTGATCAGCTATTTCTGGTACGATGTCCGCTGCCTGGTGACCGGATCGTTGTCCGCCGCCGTCCGGCGTGACTGGCGAGACCGGGAATTTCAGTTCGCTCTGGCTCTCGTACTGGCGACGATCCCTGTCGTTGTTTTTGGGCTGCTGCTGTCGCCGGTCCTTAATGCCTGCAACTCGCCGCTGCGCGGCCTGCTGGTGATCGGCTGGGCCAGCCTGGTGATGTCCTTTTTGCTGGCCGTGTCGGAGCTGACCTGCCGCCACAAGCGGACCATGGAAGACCGGACCTTGCTCGATGCGATCCTAGTGGGCATCGCCCAGGCCGGAGCGCTCATTCCTGGTGTTTCGCGCTCCGGTTCGACGCTCACGGCGGCGCTGTTCCTTAATTTCGAGCGGGCTGAAGCGGCACGCTTTTCCTTTCTGCTCGGCCTGCCTGCCATCACGCTTGCGGGACTGAAGGAACTGTTCGAATTGCGTCATGCCGGTCTCGATGCGCATGGCTGGAGTGTGCTCGCCGTAGGCCTCGTTGTTGCCAGCATTTCAGCCTTCGGGGCCATATGGGGGCTGCTGCACATTCTGGAACGGTTTTCGGCCTGGCCGTTCGTGATTTACCGCGCGCTTATGGGCACCCTGCTGGTCTGCGGCATTTACCTGGGCTTTTTGAGCTGAGGAAGCTTCGAAAATAGGGTGCCGCGGAGCCGCACTCAAAAAATGCCGGCCGATTTCATGCTGAGATGGCCGTCGCGGCCCAGTATGATGTGGTCGTGCACGGTGACGCCAAGCTTAGTCGCCACATCGACGATCTGCTTTGTCATGTCGATATCGGCCTTGGACGGCGTCGGATCGCCAGAGGGGTGATTATGCGCAAGGACGATCGCGGAGGCGGAAAGTTCGAGCGCGCGCTTCAGCACCTCACGCGTATAGACCGGCGTGTGATCGATGGTGCCGCGCGTTTGGACCTCGTCCGAGATCAACTTGTTGCGCCGGTCTAGGAACAGGATGCGGAACTGCTCCCGGTCTTCGAAGGCCATGGCCGAGCGAAGATAAGCAAGCACCGTCGACATTGCGGCCAGCACAGGGCGCTTTTTCACTTCGCTTTGCGATGTCCTCAAAGCCGCCGCCTGCACGATCTTGATCTCGGTCACCACCGCGTCGGTCACGCCCTCGATTTCCATCAACCGCTCGGGGCTGGCAGTCACCGTCTCCGCGAAGGAGCCGAACCTCGCCAAAATCTCCTTGGCCAATGGCTTTACGTCGCGGCGGGCAATCGCCCGGAACAGGATCAGCTCCAGCAACTCGTAGTCCGGAATCGCCTCGGAACCCCCCTCGCGGAAGCGCTTGCGAAGCCGGTCGCGATGCCCCCAATAATGCGGGATGGGCCGGGGCGGCTGCGGGAGCGGAATATCGGCCGCGGCCTCAAGCGCCAGCAACTCGAACAAAGGGCTCTCTTCAAAGCTATCCGCCATGGCCGAACCGGTCAACGCATACACCAAACCCGGCGGAATAGCCGGATTTTTAAAATTTAGGACAATATCTTTGAAAAGAAAAGCTATAACTGAGGCGGGTAAGGGGGCTTGTGCCATCCCCGCGGGCTAAAGGTGAAGACCTCGACACCGGTGGGGGTGACGCCTACCGTATGCTCGAACTGCGCCGATAGCGAGCGGTCCCGCGTTACCGCCGTCCAGCCGTCCGAAAGCATCTTCACATGCGCTTTGCCGAGATTGATCATCGGTTCCACCGTGAAGATCATCCCTGCCTCAAGCACGGGCCCTTCGCCAGGCGTCCCATAATGCAGGATGTTCGGCTTATCGTGAAAAACAAGGCCGACGCCGTGGCCGCAAAAGTCTCGCACCACGCTGCAGCGCTCGCCTTCCGCGTAGGTTTGGATCGCGTAGCCGATATCGCCAACGGTCGCGCCGGGTTTGATGACAGCGATCCCACGCATCATGGATTCATGCGTTACCTCGATCAGGCGCTCGGCCCTGCGCGAGACGCGGCCCACGCTGTACATGCGGCTCGAATCGCCGTGCCACCCGTTGAGAATGAAGGTGACATCCACGTTGAGGATATCGCCCTCCACGAGCACACGCGCCCCAGGAATGCCGTGGCAGACCACATGGTTGAGGGAAGTGCAGCAGGATTTGGGGTATCCGCGGTAGTTGAGCGTCGCCGGGACGGCGCCGTGCCTCAGGGTGAGTTCGAATACGAGCTCGTCGATGTACCCTGTCGTAATCCCAGGGCGCACATGCTCCGCCACGAGATCCAACGCCTCGGCCGCCAGATGGCCGGCGCGGCGCATGCCTTCAAAGCCCTCCGGCCCGTAGAGCCTGATCTTACCCTCGTTCGCGAGCCTGAGCGGCGCGCCGTCTTCCGATCCGTGCATATTGTTGAGATGAGCGCCCAGCGCGCTATTTTTGGGTTGTCACTTGGCCTTATGCGCGCGTTGACGTGGTATTATCGGCTAGCGCGGCAATATTCCTAGAGCTTGAATATGGCAGCTATCGTGCAAAGTCTCAACTCCCGCCAAGAGAGGCAAGAATGACCGTCACCGCTGCGCCGCAGGAAGTTACGGCCGCCCTCCTCGTAATAGGCGATGAAATTCTTTCCGGCCGGACGAAGGACACAAATATCGGATTCATCGCGGCTCAGTGTACCGAAATCGGCATCCGGCTTAAGGAGGTGCGGATTGTGCCCGACGATGAAGGCGCCATCATCGCCGGCGTGAACGCCTTGCGGGCAGCTTACACCTATGTCTTCACGACAGGCGGCATAGGCCCAACGCATGACGATATCACAGCCGATTCCATCGCGCGCGCTTTCGGCGTTCCGATCGATATCGACTCGCGCGCCGTGGCGCTCATGCGCGAGCGCTACGCCGAGACCGATCTCACTCCAACGCGGCTACGCATGGCGCGGATACCGGAGGGGGCGGAGCTGATTGAAAACTCCGTTTCCAAGGCTCCGGGCTTCATGATCGGAAACGTGATTGTCATGGCCGGTGTCCCTCCCATCATGCAGGCCATGCTGCACGCAGTAACGCCAAACCTTAGAACCGGAGCCAAGCTGCTTTCAGACACCATCCGGGTCAACGCCGCCGAAGGCAGGGTTGCCATTCCGCTCGCGGAATGCCAGCGCGCCTTTCCCGATGTGGCGATGGGCAGTTATCCGTTCTTTGTGGAGGGGCGTTATGGCACGAACCTCGTCTTGCGCTCTACAGATGCTGCGCGCGTCGCGGAAGCAAAGGCCGATCTCGTCGCCCGCTTACCGCCGGACGTCAATTTTTCCGGATGAGCAGCGCGAAGCACGCCGCCTTCAAGGTATTCGGCTGAAACGAACGTGCACCCCGAAGCCTCGCAATAATCCCTGAAGTCCTGCTCGGCGCCCGGATCGGTAGCAAGGACAGGCACTTCGGTGCCCGCGGCGACTCCGCGCATCAGTTTGCGGACTCTCAAAACTGGAAGGGGGCATCTAAGCCCCCTGGTATCGATTACGGTGCCTTCTGCGGTCTTGGCGCTCATGCTTCCTTCAAAGGTGCGGCGGCCGGCTTTGGATGCTGGGTGTGCCATGTCGTCCGGCGCTGCTGTTCCTCAAGCCGCCTATCCTTGGCGCTCTTGCCTTGCATTTTAACCGTTGCGGCGGTCACGCCCACCATCACGGCCACGACAAGCGCGGCTAAGGCAATCCAATGTCCCGCCGTCAGCGTGCTGAGATCCCCGACGGCTTTCGAAAAAATATAACCCCAGAACAGCATGAATGGCACCCAAACGACCGCAGACGAAACATTAGCGGCCTGAAAAGTCAGATGGCGCATTCGCATAATGCCCGCCACCAGCGGGATTGTGGGCCGTACCGGTCCAAGGAAGCGGCCGATGAAGATGGATAGGAACCCGTATTTGCGGAAGAACAAACGCGCTCGCGCTGCCGCCTCCTTGTGACGATTAAGCGGCCAGTGATGCACCACGCTCGGCCCGATCCAGCGCCCGATCCAATAGGTTACGATGTCGCCCAGCACGGCTCCTGCAATGGACCAGCCTACGACGGTTGCGCCGTCGAGCTTGCCTTGCTGGATGGCCAGGCCCGCAAATACCATGATGAAGGTCGCCGGAAAGAACAGCCCTATAAGGACTAACGATTCGCCGAAAGCGAGACCGGCAAGTATGGGGCCAGCCAAGTCTTTGTGATGGAGCACATACGACTTTATGGTTACGGGATCAAGTGTTCCAATAGCTTCAAATAGAGTCACGGCAACCCTTCCCATACAATAGGCAAGACCTTTGTTTGAAGATGCATTGGCGCGTTTGCCAGCGCATCTCGTATTGCCTTGCCGCCCCTAAGGGGCACTCCCTCCCAGCGGGTGCTCGCTAAATGGCGAAATCGGTGCATATTTGCAATCGAAAACGGCTTCGCTTGAACGATAATACGCTCGCATAGCTTCACTTTCCGCTTAAACTGCGTACGGATGTCAAGTCCCGCTCCGCTCAAGGAGCCTTAGCATATTCCTCGCGCGCCTTCGGCATCGCCCGGCCCGTTTCCGCGAACACATGAGCGTTGAGGAAATAACCAGTCATAGCAAGGCCCCGCACCACATCGTGCCCATCCGGCGAACCGGACATAGAACCCTCTAGTAAGAAGCCCGGCAGTGGCAAAAGTTTGTCGCGATAGGGTTCGCCAGCCGGCCCGCTTACGGCTTGGCCAGATTTCGGCGAGACATAGGTCAGGCTTTCAGCGCTGCCGGTCGCCGCGCATTTCGTAAGGTCGAGCCCGAAACCGAGCTCATCCAGCAATTTCAGCTCGAAACGCACGATCGAGGCCGGGAAGGCAGCTTCGCCTGCCGATGCGAGGCAGTCCTGTGCGGCGTCGAATAGCTTGGGATGGGGGTCGCGCTCGGGCAGAACCTGGAGAAGCGCGGCAATCGCGCTGACCCCAGCGAGCGCAAGCTGATCGTCGAGCACTTTCGCTGCGGTAGGGCTGGCCAGCTCAACGGTGTAAACGCCAAGCTGATCGTCGAGGCGGGCGCGCCATTCCACCGTAAGCGCGTTGCCTGTTTGCAAGATAGGCCGTATACGCCGCGACCGGCCCCCCTTCACGAGCCCATGCGTGCGCCCGTTCGCCCGTGTGAAGATATTGGCGATCACGCTGGTCTCGCCGTGCGGGCGCCCGCTCAAGAAAATGCCATCGTCAGACCATCTCATGGCGAACCGAAGTCACCCCGCTCCCGGCTGGAATCCGTGAATTGTTCCACGAATTTAGCATCGCAGGCCGGGCCGTGCGCATTAATTCTCAGTTAGTGCCGGTGCTTTCCCCGCCTGCCATTCCGGCTGGTTGTCCACAGCTCAAAAGTGTCCATGCCGTGTTTACACCCAACGTTAGCGTGTGGTTGGTTTCCCAAGGTCTTAAGCTTTGTTAGGCTTCGCGACGTTGCTTGTAATCGTAAAGCGAGCGGGTCGAGTTATGAGAGTATTAAGAAGTATTATTGCATGTGCCGTCTTCGTGTCTTCTGGGTCGCACTTATTTGCGCAAGTCGTCGATGACGATACGAAATGCGCTGTTATCGAAAGTATTACTCAGACTTCGGCACCGGATCAGCAGAAGGAGGTTGTAACCTATATCGTCGAAACCATGCGTGCACTAGACCGCGTCCATGGGCGCCATGGTAAAACCGAAATTCTCCCGCAATTGACGGAGGATGGCCGGTCTGCGTTGGCTCTTCTGGTCACAGATCGCTGCCGCACCCAGGGAAGCTTAACCGTTGCCGACACGGCCATCGAGACGTACGAAGCTATCCGGGCTATAAAAATCGCGTTTGTCCGAAGTAACCATTCACCGAAATCGGTTGTTAGCCACACTCGGCGCGAAAATTCGCCGCCTGCTCGCAAATGGGTTCATCGCTCGCGCGAAGATTCACTGGCTTCTGCGGTGGACCAGCGTCCTATTCCATAGGCCTCGGCTTGGCATGCCGAAGTTGAGTTCTGCAAATAGGCCTTCGCCGCCCCTTCTTCGCTCGACGAGCTAGTTCCGCCACGCGCACCAGAAGCAGGTCATCAGTCAGCCGCGCGCCGGTCGTTGTTGCAGATCCAAAATGCCATAAGTCCCATGAGAGGGCCCAGAAAAACGGACAAGATGAATACAACGGCGATGAAGAAGCTACATTGCGGCCCGCTGCAGGTCATGTGATTATGGTTGCACCGCAACCATAACGCCGCGATCACAGGTCCAGAAACGAGCCATAAAATCATCCAGGTTTCCACGGTAGCCTCCTTTGGCACCTTGATGGGATCGAAATGCCAGCAGCATGCAGGGCTCTGCCCTTCGCCGCATTGCCCAACGCCACTGAACTTACGATGGAAGCGCCTGGTACCGGGGCCTACCTGAAGCCCAGCTGGACCACACGCAGATTGACAACTTTTGGGACCACGAAACAAGCTGCGACCCGCTTGATTTAAACTGGCGGGTTTTTATGCGCGCAAGATACACGCGAACCCGAGAAATAAGCCCTAATTTAATCACATAGCAGCTAGCACAAAGATGGCCGAGGCACAGCTTTGGCGCTTGCGCCCGCACAGGCGCCCAAACTCACGCTTTAGGAAATTCGAGGCCCATCTCGCGGTAGCGTTCGGGATCGTCGGCCCAATTCTCGCGCACTTTCACGAATAAAAACAAATGCACCGGCGCTTCGACGCCTTCCGCGATCTCCTTGCGCGCCTCCATCGAGATCTGCTTGATCGCCTGGCCCTTGGCGCCCAGGACAATCTTGCGCTGGCTTTCGCGCTCGACAAAAATGGTCTGATCGATGCGGACCGAGCCGTCCCGGAGCTGCTTCCAACCGGTCGTTTCAACCGTCGATGAATACGGGATTTCCTCATGCAGCCGGAGAAACATTTTTTCGCGGGTGATCTCGGCTGCCCATTGCCGGAGTGGCGCGTCGGCGATTTGATCCTCGGGGAAGAGCCAAACGCTCGGAGGCATCCGGCTCGCGAGACAGGTTCTTAGGCCATCCACCCCATCACCCGACAGGGCTGAGATCATGAACAGTTCCTCGAGCTTCAAGCGCTCGGAGGCTTCCGCGGCGAGCGTCAGCAGCTTCTCCTTCTTGATCTTGTCGATTTTGTTCAGCGCCAGAACAAGAGGTATGTTCAGCTCTCGTGCCTGGTCGAAAACCGGGTCTGCAACATCGTCGAAGCCGCGGGCGGCATCTGCAACGAGGACAACGATATCGGCTTCCCGCGCTTCGGTCCACGCCGTCTCCACCATGGCGCGGTCGAGGCGCCGTTTGGGCGCGAAAATCCCGGGCGTGTCTACAAGGATGATTTGGCTCTGGCCTTCCAGGGCGATGCCGCGCACGCGCGCTCTTGTGGTCTGCGCTTTGTGCGTTACAATCGAGACCTTCGCACCCACAAGCGCATTCACGAGCGTGGATTTCCCCGCGTTCGGCGCGCCGATGACAGCGGCAAAACCGCAACGTGTGCCCGTTTCCGATGCCACTTCCTTAGGCAAGCTCGCGCTCCGTTGGCCAAACCCCTTCGCGGACGAGAAGCGCCTCCGCCGCAGCCTGCTGCGCCTTTTTCAGCGACGGCCCCTCTCCAAGCGCCGGCTGCAAACCGTGTACAGTAACCTGCACCGTGAAACTGGGCGCGTGGTCCAAGCCGCTCCGCCCCGTCTCGCGATATTCCGGAAGACCGCGCTTCTGGCTTTGAGCATATTCCTGCAACGCCGTCTTGGCATCGGGCGCCGGCGTCGCGGCCGTTGCTACGAGCGGCCCCCATAATTTCCGGACCGCGGCCTCGGCAGCCGCGAAGTCTCCGTCAATATGGATAGCGCCCAAAAGCGCCTCGCACGCATCGGCCAGGATCACGGCCTTCTTCCGTCCGCCAGAACGCGCCTCGCTTGGCGCCATGATGAGGTGCGGACCGAGATCGAGCGCATTCGCGACCTCAGCACAGCATCCCTTGCACACCAGAGCATTGTAATGACGGGCGAATTCTACCTCGCGAGCTTCGGGAAATTGTTCATAGAGAAGTGCTGCGATGGAGAGGCCAAGAACGCGGTCGCCCAGAAATTCCAGCCGCTCGTTATCCAGGCCGCCACGGGCGCTGCGCGCGCTCGCATGCGTCAGCGCCTCGGCCAACAGGGTCTTGTCTTTGAAACGATAGCCGAGACCAGTCTCAAGCTCTTGGATATGCGGTTTTTTTGGCGACACTCAGTCGATCACTTCTCCGATGCGGGACCACCGGATCTCAAAGGGCCAACGCCAGGGCGCGAACCAGCTCGCATTGGCCTCGTCGATGGAGAAGAACAGGATACGAGCGCGGCCGACAAGGTTTTCCTCCGGCACGTAGCCCACGCCATTGCCGATGGCGAAGCGGCTATCGGCGGAGTCGTCGCGATTGTCGCCCATCATGAAATAATGCTTAGGCGGCACAACGAACACCTCGGTGTTGTCTGCTGCGCCCAGCCGGCTCATGGGGCAGGTCTCTGAAAGCTTTTGCGTTAAGTAGGACCGGCCGTTGGGCAGGGTCTCGCGGTAAACATGCACGGGCATGTGCGGCCCGCACTTGGTATCCTCGATTTTGTCCTCTAAGCGCTCACGCTTGACGGGCACGCCGTTGATGTTGAGCACCCCGTTGATCATTTGAATCCGGTCGCCTGGCAAGCCCACAAGCCGCTTAATGAAGTCCGTCGAGTTGTCGGTCGGCGTCTTGAAAACGATCACGTCGCCCCGGTGCGGATCCGAAAAAAGGATGCGCCCGTCGAAGAGGTCCAAGCCAAAAGGGAAGGAATACCGGCTGTAGCCATAGCTGTATTTGGAAACGAAGAGATAATCGCCGACAAGCAGCGTCGGAATCATCGATCCCGATGGGATATTGAAGGGCTGGAACAGGAAAATCCTGATAACGATCGCGATAGCGACAGCTTCAAGCAGCACGACCGCCAGATCGAAAACGCTGTTCTCCTCTTTATTTTGTTTGACGCCGCTATTCACGCTCATCGTTCCCGGTCCAGTTGGAGAAAATCTATCGCCGCCGCCAAGCACCGGCAAAGAAACACAGACGAGCGTCCGGACGCCAAATTGCTTGGATTGGGTTAGCCCGCTCTGCGCCTGATATAGACGATAGCGCTCCGAAAGCAAGCGCGCGTGCCGCGCATCCCCTTCATTCTGCTTCCGTCGCACCGGAATTGGCGAGCCATGCCGCTACGGCCGGCCTCTTCAGGAACGCTGGCTATGTTTTCAGTTAAGATGATTTGGCTTAAGCTGCGAGTATCGGCCCGTTCATTTCTTCTCGAAAAATTCGTCCAGGGTTACGCCGCCCGCATCGCTGGAGCTAGTGCTTTCAAGCCTGCGCCCAAACATGCTCGAAAGTAGCTGCACCTCTTCGGGGGTTGCGCTTTCGGGCTTTTGCATGGTTTCGGCAAGCGTGTCGAAGGCTGCGCCCCAGGCTTCGGCGGTCCGTTCGTCGAACTTATCGCCAAGCATGGCTCCCACCGAGTTCAGGATCGCCTGCCGCATCAACCCATAATGCCGTGGCTGTACGCCAGCGACCCGGTGGCCCGCGCGCAGGCGCTCGATGCCCGGGACGACCGCTTGCCCGCCATGAGCGGTAGCCGGCAGAAAATGCTGGGATCTCCTCCTGAGTTTCACGAACTCGACGAGGACATTAACAAGCTTCCTGTGCTGGCTTACCATATCGCCTTTGAACATCGCCCGGGTATCGGGCGCGATATTGAAAAGCGCATTGTAAACCGCGGCGCCGAGTTCGGGCAACCGGGCTTCGAGCTGAGAAAAGCTGTCAGCGACGAGCTTGGCTTGTTCCGGAGTCACTGGATCCCCCCTAGACCTAAAACAGCACAGCTTGAGCTTGTTGCAAACCGCTGAATTTGCCGCTACCTGTACAGGTTCCGGTTGCCGCCGCAAAGTCCCTTTTTGAAACTAACTTCTCATGTGGCAATAACCGCGCGATTGTATTGCGCATCGCGCGGCTAGCCGCAATCGCTACCTTGTCAATTTACTCTCGCTGGCGGCTATAGCCCGCGATCGGATTCCGGAGCGCGCCGTACTACTGCGCGGACTCGAGAACGCTGTCTTTCCGTTGCGCGTGGCCGAAGCGCTTCTCTATGTAGTCCTCGACCATGGCCATGAAATCCTGGGCCAGCGTCGGGCCGCGCAAAGTAGCCGCCTTGCGCCCGTCGATGAACACCGGCGCTGCGGGCGACTCCCCTGTGCCTGGAAGCGAAATGCCGATATCGGCGTGCTTCGACTCGCCCGGACCGTTCACGATGCAGCCCATTACCGCGACGTTCAGCGTTTCAACGCCCGGATAGGTCTTGCGCCATTCCGGCATCTTGGCAATGAGATGGCCTTGAATATTTTGCGCCATCTCCTGGAACAGCGAGGACGTGGTTCGCCCGCAACCGGGGCAGGCAGCAACGATAGGGACGAAGGTGCGGAAGCCCATGGTTTGCAGGATCTGCTGCGCTACCTCGACCTCTTTGGTGCGCGCGCCGCCTGGCTCTGGCGTGAGCGAGACGCGGATCGTATCGCCGATGCCCTGCTGCAAGAGAATGCCCATGGCCGCCGACGACGCCACGATACCTTTGGATCCCATGCCAGCCTCAGTCAGTCCGAGGTGGAGTGCGTAGGTACAGCGCGAAGCAAGCATGGTGTAGACGCTGATGAGATCCTGAACGGCGCTAACTTTGACCGAGAGGATGATCTTGCTTGCACTCATGCCAAGCCGCCCGGCCAGTCCCGCCGAAAGCACCGCAGACTGCACGATCGCCTCATGCAGGATGTCGCGCGCATCCTTGGGCTCGGCGCTCGCCGCGTTCTCGTCCATGAGACGCGTCAGGAGTTCTTGATCGAGGCTGCCCCAGTTCACGCCGATGCGCACCGGCTTATCGTATTTAAGCGCAATCTCGATGATATCGGAGAATTGTTTGTCGCGCTTGTCGCGGAAGCCGACATTGCCGGGATTGATGCGGTATTTTGCAAGTGCCTCCGCGCAAGCCGGATATTCGGACAATAGCTTGTGGCCGATATAGTGGAAATCCCCGATGAGCGGGACAAAGATGCCCATCTTCGCGAGCTTGTCGCGGATATGCGGGACCGCAGCTGCAGCTTCCTCACGGTCGACGGTGATGCGGACAAGCTCGGAGCCGGCCCGGGCAAGCTCAGCAACCTGTTGGACGGTCGAGTCAACATCCGCAGTATCGGTGTTGGTCATGGACTGCACGACAACTGGCGCGCCACCGCCGGCTTTAACGCCGCCGACATCCACCGGGGTTGTGATGTGCCTTGGCTCACGCATATCGGTCATTCGCTCATCTCTCCAGGGATCGGCTGTCCGTTTCCGTTACATAAGAGAAAATATGCGCCAGCGCTAGCGCTCGCTCAAGGTTCGCTTCTGCCTTGTGAGGAGGTAAACACGGATGGCGGCGGAAAGGCTAGCTTGCCCGCGGGCAGAATCGATGGCGGAAGCAAGCGCGGTAACGCTTGCGTCCGCCTCGCCGGCTGCGGTCTTAAGCTCGCGCCAAAACGCATCTTCGAGCGTAATGGAGGTGCGGTGCCCGGCAACAGTCAGCGAGCGCTTTTTCGGCAAAGCCAAGCCGGGATCGAAAGACAGCCGCAAGCGGTCCCCGTCCCTGGGTTGGTTCGGTGACACGGGGCTTACGCGCCTGGCTTGAGCATCAGCTCCGGCCGGACCAGCGTATTGAAATCCTCCTCGGAGACGAAGCCCAAGGCCAGCGCCTCCTCGCGCAGCGTGGTGCCGTGCTTATGCGCGGTTTTAGCGATTTGCGCCGCCTTGTCGTAGCCGATCTTCGGCGCCAGCGCCGTGACGAGCATAAGCGAGCGTTCCAGAAGCTCCCGGATGCGCTTCTCGTTCGGAATGATCCCAGCGACGCAGTTATCGGTGAAGCTCACCGCCGCGTCCGAAATGAGACGGATGGATTGGAGCAGATTATAGATGATAACGGGCTTATAGACGTTCAGCTCGAAATGCCCCTGACTGCCCGCCACCGTGATTGTGACGTGGTTGCCCATGACCTGGCAGCAAACCATGGTCAGCGCCTCGGCTTGCGTCGGATTGACCTTTCCCGGCATGATCGAAGAGCCGGGCTCGTTCTCGGGCAGTGACAGTTCGGAGATGCCCGAGCGCGGGCCGGAGCCCATCAGCCTGATGTCGCTTGCGATCTTGAACAGGCTTGCGGCGAGCGTGTTGAGCGCGCCCGACAGCTCGACCTCGGCATCGTTCGAAGCCAGCGCCTCGAATTTGTTCGGGGCGGTTATGAAGGGCAGGCCGGTCTCGCGCGCAGCCTCATCGGCGAATTTCTCGGCAAAGCCAACCGGGGAGTTGAGACCGGTGCCGACCGCCGTGCCGCCTTGGGCGAGCATATAAATGCGCGGAAGAGCGGCCTTCACGCGCTCGATGCCGTAGCGCACCTGCGTGGCGTAGCCCGAGAATTCCTGCCCGAGCGTAACCGGCGTCGCATCCTGCAAATGCGTGCGCCCGATCTTGATAATGCTCTCGAACGCGCGCGACTTATCCTCCAGCGCCCGCGCCAGATGATCCAGGGCCGGCAGCAAGCTTTCGTGCACGGTCATCGCTGCTGCGATGTGCATCGCAGTCGGGAAGGTATCGTTCGAGGATTGCCCACGGTTCACATGGTCGTTCGGATGAACGGGCTTTTTGGAACCCTTCTCGCCACCCAAAAGCTCAATGGCCCGGTTGGAGATCACCTCGTTGGCGTTCATGTTCGATTGCGTTCCCGAACCGGTCTGCCAAACCACGAGCGGAAATTCGCCATCGTGCTTGCCGTCGATCACCTCTTGCGCCGCCTTGACAATCGCATCCGCGAGCTTGGGATCGAGATCGCCCAGCGCCAGGTTCGTCTTCGCCGCGCATTTCTTGATGATGCCGAGCGCCCGGATCAAGGGAAGCGGCATGCGTTCGCCGCCGATCTTGAAATTGCCGAGGCTGCGCTGCGTCTGCGCGCCCCAATGGTGGTTGGCCGGGACTTCGATGGGGCCGAAAGTGTCGGTCTCGATGCGGGTGGCGGGGAGGGCTTGATCCGTTTGTGTCATGGCGCTTTTCCGGCTGAATTTTGCGGCGCATGTCTAGCATGGCGGATAGGCCCGCGCCACCTATCGCATGCACCATCGGCGCCACGGCGATTGCACACGTTTAATCGGTAACAGCTGAAAGAGTGCCTTCACGTTTGTGAGCCCTTAAATGATATACTGTTGATAGATATTCACAAGTTCCCATAGGAACCGGCATCATGAGCGAACTCCATCGGATCACATCCAATCCAGCAGTTCTTGCTGGGAAGCCGACTATTCGAGGTCTTAGGATAAGCGTAAGCGATGTTCTGGACCTCCTTGCCGCAGGAGCGGATCGAGCAGAAATCCTGGCGGATTACCCGTATCTGGAGGACGGCGACATAACAGCTGCGCTCGAATACGCTTCCCGGTCTGGCTCAGCAAGGCGGGATTGCTGAACGCAAAGCGATGATCGACCGCAGTCATGCGTTAAGCGTCACGAAACAGGCCGAAGCTGCAGGCCTTGCGCGCAGCACGGTGTATTACCTGCCGCGCCCGGTTCCGGCGGCCGATCTCGAACTCATGCGCCAGATCGGCCGGCTGCATCTGGAGTTCCCCTTCGCGGGAGCGCGGATGTTGCGCCGTCTTTTGGCTGCCAATGGGAGCAAAGCGGCCGGCGTCATATCAAGACGCTGATGCGGCGCATGGGGATCGAGGCGCTGTACCGGCGTCCGCGCACGACGAAGCCGGAGCCGGGGCACAGGGTCTACCCCTATCTGCTGAGCGGCATGGAGATCGCGCGGCCGAACCAGGTCTGGGCGATGGACATCACGTATATCCCCATGGCGAAGGGCTTCGTCTATCTCGCCGCAGTCCTCGACTGGTTCTCGCGGCGTGTGCTGTCGTGGCGGGTCTCCATCACGATGGAAGCCTCGTTCTGCATCGCGGCGCTGGAGGAGGCACTCGCCAGGCACGGGAAGCCGGAGATCTTCAACACGGATCAGGGCAGCCAGTTCACGGGTGCAGCCTTCACCGGCGTGCTCAGCAAGAATGAGATCGCGATCAGCATGGATGGAAAGGGCGCTTGGCGGGACAACGTGTTCGTCGAGCGGCTCTGGCGGACGGTGAAGTACGAGGAGGTCTATCTGCACGCCTACGGGAGCGTTCCGGACGCACGTGCCTCGATCAGACGGTATCTCGATCTTTACAATCGCCCCCGCCCGCACTCCAGCCTTGACGGCATGACGCCCGATCAAGCTTACTACGGAGCACACAGCTTGCCGCCAGTCCGCTTGGCGGCTTAACCCCGGCAGACGTTCCACTTATCGAAGCGGAAATTCTGTCCGAACAACCGGGGCCACCTCATTTCGGACTTATCCTTGAATCCTACAGGGAAGATTCCCGTAATCGGGGTTCACGGAACGACTGACACAAATACTTACCAATTCAATGTTGGCTTTATGATTAGTCAACAACAGGCACCAACAGGGCTGATGCTTGGAAATGTAACTCTTTTCCCTGTATTTGGGACTAGCTTCAATAATGAGGGCTGCAATTTTGATGTTCTTTTGGGAAGGGATGTTATTTGTGCCGGTCAGTTTTCGCTTGGCTTCAATGGCCAGCTCATATTCTGCTTCTAGATGTTCACTATTGAATGTTGCCACGTCCGGCTCGCCTAAGAGCCGTACTTCACCGAGCAGCCATAGGGCCGCGTGATCGCCTCGGTTACGGGCTTACCGGCCAAGACCTCGTCCAGCGCAGCGCGCACGTAATTCTTGGCACCTTGAATATCGTCCAGGTTCGAGGTCGGCTTGTCGTCGATGCCGCCCATATAAACGAGCGTGCCGTCCTTATTCACGATGAACATATGCGGCGTAGTGCGCGCGTCGTAGAGGTGGCCAATCGCGCCTTCGGGGTCGAGGAGCACAGCCGTGGGCTCCGCGCCGCGCGATTTCGTCAGCTCGTTCGCAGCCGGGCCGTCCACATAGCCCTGCTTACCCGGTGCGGACGATATGATGGTGAGCCACACGGCGCCCTTAGCGGCCGCGTCCTTTTGCAGGCTCTGCATGTTGCCGGAGCCATAGTGCTTTTTCACGTAGGGGCAGCCGTCGTTGGTCCATTCGAGCACGACGATCTTGCCGCGAAAATCGCTGAGCTTCAGGGTCTTGCCGTTGGAATCGACGGCGGAAAAATCGGGCGCGGGCCTGCCCGCTTCGGGGGCAGCATGAGCGGTTGCGGTCATGAGAACTCCTGCAAGGATAAATGCGGCGAGTTTCAACAGGGGCATTCTAAGCTCCTTTGTGCGGCGCGGCGAGAAGGGCCGCCTCCGTCTTGATCTCGTCCAGCACGACGCCTGCCGTTAAAATTTGAGGCAGAACATGCGGGCCCGCGCCATGCCCCGGATAAAACAGGTAAAGGGGCACGCCCGCGCGGCCGAAATGCTCCAACAGAGCGGTGATCTCCGGATTGCCCTTCGTCCAGTCGCCCTTCAGATAAGTGATGCCGGCCGCTTTGAAGGCTTCGGCGACTTCGCTCGATTTAAGCGCCAGGCGCTCGTTCACCTTGCAGGTAATGCACCAGGCCGCTGTCAGGTTCACGAACACCGGCCGGCCCTGCGCTTTAAGCGCATCAAGCCTGGCTTGCGTGAAGGGCTCCTCCTGCAAGGCGGAAGCCTCAACGCCGGGGGCGGAATTTTCGGTTTGCGCCGCCGTCGCCATCGAAAGGCCAAAGGCAACGGCTGCAATGCCAAGCGCTGGCGCTACCAGTTTGAGCGGCAACGCAGAGGACTCGGTTTTGCCGCCAAGCCAAGCCGCGAAGCCTACGCCGACAATGGCCAAAGCTGCGGCCATAACGCCATCGCTCCCGGATTGGATGCTGAGCACCCAAACAAGCCACGCCGCTGTGGCGTAGAGTGGAAAGGCCAGCACCTGCTTCAGCGTTTCCATCCATGCGCCGGGCTTCGGCAGGATTCTTTGTATGGCCGGGCTGAAGCTCAGCGCAACGACGGGCGCCGCAAAGCCGAGGCCCAGGCCCAGCATCACCGCGACGAGGATCGCTGTGGGCTGGGTCATGGCGAAGCCGATGGCAGCCCCCATGAAGGGTGCGGTGCAAGGGGTAGCCGCGATCGCCGCAAGCACGCCGGTAAAGAAATAGCCCGTGTTGCCCGGCTTGCGCGACAAACTATCGCCAGCGGACATCAGCCCCCCGCCGAATGAGACCACGCCGGAAAGACTAAGCCCCATCAAGAAAAACAGAAGCGCAAGCGCCAGCACAAAAGCCGGAGACTGAAATTGAAAGCCCCAGCCCAGCGCGGCAGTGCCTTGTCGCAGGATGGCGATCACCGCCGCGAGCGCTGTGAAGCTGGCCAGCACCCCGCCAAGATAGGCCATGCCCTGTTGCCTGTGGCCGCCATCGGCCGCTTTGGCAAAACTAAGCGCCTTGAGCGCAAGCACCGGAAAAACGCAGGGCATGAGGTTCAAAATCATGCCGCCCATGAACGCGAACAGCACCGCGATTCCAGCGCTGCCCGAAACGCCACCCGAGGCAGCAGCGTACGTGCCCGAATTCACCTGCCCAGCGCCATCGGTGTGGTCGAAAAGCCCGCCTGCGCTCGCGGAATCCGGCCCGCGCGCCGCAGCGATTGTGTAACCAGTGCGCGAGCCTTCACCGCTGCCCCTGGTCAGCACCAGCACGCCTTCGAGCTTTTCCGGCGTTTCTTTCGTATCGCCCTGCTGCAAATCGAGGACAAGTTCTCCGCCCGACACTGTTCTAGGCTGCGCCGCGGTATTGGAGACCGCGCCCCAGGTGAGCGGGTAGAAGCGGGCATCCGCGATGCCCTCGAAAAGCGCGGGCTCTGCCGTGACCGTGAGCCGCAGCGCCCCCTTGCCGGGATTGGCCGCGTAGGCTGCCGTGCTCGGCAGCGGTTTTGGGAGCGCGGCTTTGGCTTTCGCGATTTCAGCGGCGAATTCAGAAGGCGCGCTCTCATTCGCGACGGGCAGCGTCAGTTCGACATGGCTGTCTTCGGGAACGCAGATGTCCCGGCAGACCAGATAGGAGACCTTCGCCGCCAGCTTTATGCTACCCGCCGCATTCTCCGGCACCTGGATTTCGGTCAGCAGAATGACTTCATCGTCGTAGCCGTATTCGACGAGCGGGCCGACCGGAATGATATGCGGAAGCGGCCAGAGGATGGGACCCGCCTTAAGCCCTTCGGGCAAACTCCACTCGATCGAGGTTGGCTCGCCCGAGTCTCCTGGATTTGCCCAATAGGTATGCCAGCCCGGCTCCATACGCTCGCGAACGGCGACAGTGAGCGTCTTGCCCGGCACAGCTGCGGATGTCCCGGCAATGAGATCGGCCGTCACGTGACGATGCGGTTGGCTCGCAGCCATGACATTTCCCCAGCCAAAGGCGGTTAATATGAACGCCAAGGCGGACGCAATCTGCCGATTTGCCATCAGGCTCTGCTCTCCAATCGTAACACGTGCGGGGGCCGGCCAGCTCAGATAGGCTTGCCTGGCGCGGAAGATCAAGTGCCGCATGTAAGACGTTTAGGCGGTAAACGTCTAGAAAAGCTTGTATCGCATAAACTTGGCCTCGCCTTCACGCGCTTTTGACATCCTTTGCGTCATAGCTTAGCAACATCTGGGCGCTCTTTTTTGCGAATGCGAAAACCGCCTCAAAATCGCCCCAAAAAATTCCAAACGGTCAAGCACTAGGTGAACAACTAAAATTTTGTATCCAGTCTCCCCCCGCCCATCTTGCAGTGCGGTTTACTGGAAGCAACTTGTCTTGTTCATAACCCGCAGTGCAACGGCACAATTTTCGGGAGTTCGAGATGGACCGTCGCACATGGCTCAAGCTTGCCACCGCCGCCACCGCCGCGGCGGCATTACCGCTTCCAGCTTTTTCCGATGGCGGTTCGGCCCCCTGGCAACCTTTTTCCGAGGATTGGCTCGATGCGCTGGCCCGCGATCTATCCGGCAAGCCTTTTAAACCATTCGAAAAGCGCGTAGACGACGCGCTGGCCAACGTCCCTTACGAACAATACAGCCGCGCTATCGTCTACAAAGAAGATCAAGCCATCTGGCGCAAGGATGGAGTTCCCTTCTGGCTCGAACCCTACCATACGGCCGGCTCCTATTTCGCTTATCCAGCCGGACTGTACTCCGTCGAAGGGGTGGAGGCGGTCAAAATCCCCTATTCGGCGCAGGCTTTCGAGTTTAATCCGCCAGCCAAACAACCGCAAACGCCGGCACAATCCGATTTCGCCGGGGTTCACGCGCTGGCGCAGATCGACAAGCTCGGCGTGTTCACGGATTTTTTGAGTTTTGTCGGAGGAACGAACTTCCGCGCGATCGGCTCGGGCATGGTCTTAGGCGTCCGCGCACGCGCGCTGGCGATCAACACCGGCCAGCCAGGAGGCGAAGACTTCCCCCTGTTCCGGGGCTTCTGGATCGAGAAGCCCAAACCGACCGATCAATCTCTTACCGTTCACTGCCTGATCGACAGCGTGAATGCCGTCGGGCGGCTCAAATTCGTTGTAACGCCCGGTTATGCCACGGTTATCGACACCGATGCGGTTATCTATCCGCGGCGCCGGATCCCCTATGCCGGCATCGCACCCATCGCCAGCCGCTTTTTCTTCGGACCTGGCGTTGCGCCGAAGCGGCGCGATTACCGCCCCCGCGTGCACGATTCCGAGGCGCTTTATATCGTTAACGGAGCGGGCGAGCAGATCTGGCGGCCGCTATTGAACCCCGAGCGGCTGCAATTCTCGGTTTTCGTCGACAAGGGGCCGAAAGGGTTCGGCCTCATTCAAAGGGAACGCTACTTCGCGAGCTATCAGGATGCGGATCAGCAATATGAAAAGAGGCCATCCCTATGGATCGAACCGATCGGAGATTGGGGCGAGGGCTCCATCGATCTCATCGAGCTGCCTGCCCCCGATGAGATCAACGAGAACATCGTGTGCTTCTGGCGGCCGAAGGAAGGGCTTGGCCCTGGCATTGGACATCGATTCCGCTATCGCATGCATTGGTGCTGGAGCCCGCCTTTTGCAAACAGAAAAGCCGTAGTGGCGCAAACGCGGGTAGGCGAGTCGAAAACGGGGGAAGCCGTCTTCATCGTCGACTTTTTCAACGCAGAAGCCTGCCCCGACTGCAGCGGCGGCCCGCTTACCGCAAATGTGACAGCCTCCGCGGGCGAAGTCCGCAACGTGCGGCTTGCTCCATTGCCAGAAGCGGGAGCAACGCAGCGCCTCCGCTTTGAATACATGCCAGCGGGCAGCGACCCCGTCGATTTACGCGCGCAGCTTCTCGTGAACGGAAAGCCGGTTTCGGACGCATGGATATTCCGGTGGGCCCGATAACCGCCGGCGGCTCGCATTGAAGAAGAACCGAGGCGTTAGCGCTCACGCATTTATTGTCATTCCCGCGGAGGCGGGAATCCAGTTATCGAGACAGCAAGGGTTTTTGCGCTTCTTGATAGCATAAGCGCCTCTGGAGCCTATAAATTTGTCATCTCCGCCGGCCAGAATACGTCATAGGTAGAGTGCACGCTCTCTTCGCGCGCCGCCATGCCTTTTGCGGGGATTGCACCTTTGACGAACATGTTTTATTTCGCACCAAGAAGCGGCCACCGCGCGGACAACGCGCGGCTTAGCGTGCACGATGCAGACACCCTTTCCATTTTGAATGGCAAGGGCGTACCTTTGCACCGCGAGCGCCGGGTGGACCGCTACCGGGATTTAGATGCCCGCCGCGAAAAGCGTCCAGGCGTCCGGGCGGAACCCAACGATAACTGGGGCGAAGGTTCCCACCTGGTTGAATTAGCGGCGGAGACGGAGTATTTCGATAATATCGTTGCGTTTTGGCGCCCGAAGGAGGCTCTTCGGGCGGACGATGCCTGTGCCTACCGCTACCGGCTGACCTGGTGTCAGGAACCGCCGGTGGGACGGGACCTCGCAACGGTGACGCAGACGCTTACTGTCGCATCCACCCACCGGCAAAGGATGCAGGTTTTCTATGTCGACTTCGCCGGGACAGAAAAACTTAGGCTCTGCGATGATTTTGACGATTTTTGCTCCGATATATCTTCCAATGTGGAACTGAGTGCAAGCGCGGGTACTTTCGTGAACGTTGCAATCCGCCGGAATCAGATAGCTATGGGACATCGGGTTGGCTTCGAGTATCAGCCCGCGCCGGGCTCTTTCCAGGCCGATCGGCGTTGCGTGCTTGCTGTGAACGGGAAGCCGGTTTCTGAAGTTTGGCTCTACCGTTGGGCGGCGCGAGGTTAGGATGCACGACACTTATCCTCCTTCGGAAACGCCTCCCATCCCGGTTTCGCGGGCTCAGTCGGTTTTTGCGCCGCAAAGCCTCGATCGCTTCGACCGGAGTACGCGCCGGCAGCCGCGCCCCGATCAGGCCGCGCCGTGGCGGCGCGCCCTTATTTTCGGCGGCTCATTGGCGATTACCTTCTACCTTGTCCGTGAACTCTATTTCGTCCTGAGCGTCGGCAGCATCGCGGGGCTCGAAGTGGCGCTGATGGTTTTGTTTGCCATCAATATTTTCTGGCTCGCGCTCTCCTTCATGACCGCGCTCGCCGGCTTCGTGGTCATCTCGCTTGGCATCCCCGCCTCCCTTGTCCGCCCTAAGGATTACGATCCGGGAGCCCCTCTCTCGGGCAAGACCGCGATCATCGTCTGCACCTATAATGAGGCGCCGGAACGTGTATTCGGGACGGCTGTGGCCACCATCCGCTCGGTCGCCAAGCTTGGCCAGCAGGAGCACTTCGATCTCTTCATCTTGAGCGATACGACCGACCCCGACATCTGGGTCCATGAGGAGGCCGCGTTCCAAGCCATTCGCGAAAGCGAGGCGCAAGGATCGCGGATTTTCTACCGCCGGCGCTCCGCAAACACGGGCAAGAAGGCCGGAAACGTCGCGGACTGGTGCCGCCGCTGGGGTGCCAATTACGATTACATGCTGGTCCTTGACGCCGACAGCCTCATGACGGGCGAGTCGGTCGTGAAGCTCGCCGCTATCATCGAGAAGAACCCGGACTTCGGCCTCGTTCAAACGGTGCCGATTTCCATCGGCCGAAACACGCTGTTCGCGAGGCTTCAGCAGTTCGCGGGCCGGCTTTATGGACCGATGCTGGCGACGGGACTATCGTTCTGGCATCGGGGCAACAGCAATTTCTGGGGGCATAACGCCATCATCCGCACGCGCGCCTTCATCGAAAGCGCAGGCCTGCCGATGCTTCCGGGCAAGCCGCCTTTTGGCGGGCAAATCCTCAGCCACGATTTCGTCGAAGCAGCGCTTCTCAATCGCGCCGGCTGGCGTGTTTGCATCGTGCCCGACCTTGAGGGCTCTTACGAGGAGATCCCGCCGAGCCTGATCGATTTCGCGATGCGCGACCGGCGCTGGACTCAGGGCAATCTTCAGCATTCCCGCGTGGTCTTTGCCAGCGGGCTGCATTGGGTCAGCCGGGTGCACATGGCCATGGGCATCATGGCTTATGTCTCAGCACTTGTATGGCTTCTTTTCCTTATTATAGCCCTGTCGCTGACGCTTCAGTCCATCTACAGCGTACCGCAATATTTTACGGACAATTTCTCGCTGTTTCCAAATTGGCCCATGCAGGACAGCGCGCGATCCTTCGAGCTCTTGATGCTGACACTCGGCATCCTGCTGTTGCCGAAGCTCTTCGGTTATCTGCTTGCCATCATGGATTCAAGGAAGCGGCGGGGATTTGGCGGCGCACTCACCTTGCTGGCGGGCGTGCTGATCGAGATAATCCTCTCATCGCTGTTCGCGCATATCATGATGCTGTTGCAGTCCTCTGCGGTCGCCGCCGTCTTTAGCGGCCGCGACAGCGGATGGAAGCCACAGCGCCGCGACGACGGGTCCTTACCCGCCAAAGAGATCATGCAGTTTCATTTGGGGCATATGGTGATTGGCGCCTGTCTTGCGGCTCTCACTCTTTATTCTTCGTACATTCTGTTTCTCTGGATGCTGCCGGCTTCGCTTGGCCTCTTTTTCTCCGGCCCGCTTTCGGCCTGGTCGGCCAAGAGGTCGGCCGGTGAGCGGTTCCGGCGCATGGGACTGCTTCAGATCGAGGAAGAAAAGTCGCCGCCTGCGATTGCCGGCGAAGCGGCGGAGGTCCAAAAGAAGCTCGAAGAAACCGTTTTGCAGCGCGAAGCGATCACACGACTGGCAGAAAGCTTCAAACTGCGCCGGCTGCATCGCGAGCTTATTCAAATGCAACCGATATCGCTGGAGTCCCGAATCTCGCCAAATCTAGCAATAGGGCGAGCCAAGCTAGAAGTTTCCTCAAATTTGACTGAATTGCTGAATTTATTGAAGCCTGGCGAGAAAGCCGCTCTACTTTCCGATCCAGAAAGCTTGGCGCGCTTAGAAGCCCTTATACCTGCCGAAATTCCGCCAGAAACTGCGCATCAGCCTTCGTTACAGACTTTGGAGCAAACCTCTTAGCTCCCATTATAAGGAAACGTCATGTCACCCACAAAGGTCATGCCGCTTCTCCTGACCGTTATAACTTCCTTCGTTGTAACGGCGGGCTTAGCGCGCGCCTCCGAAACGCCGATCGTCCTTGCGCAGGCGTCCCAGCAAAAAGAAGAAGAACACAAGCAGCAGCAGAAACAGCAGCAGCACAACAACAATAAACCCCAGCCGCATCCGAACCAGGTTCAGCAACAGCAGCAGCATCCGAACCAGGCTCAACAGCAGCATGCTCAGCAGCAGAAGCTCCAAGACGAGCAGCGCAAGGCTCAGGAGCTGAAAGCCAAGGGAGCAGCCGACGCTCAGAAGCGCGCGCAGGACGCAGCCAAGCTCCACGCCGATCAGCTCAAGATCCAGCAGCAGAAACAGCAGCTGCACCATGCCGATCAGCAGCTTCACCAAGAGCATCAGCAGCTAAATACGATGCATCACGAGCTTTCGGCCGCGGATCAGAAGGCCAAGGGCGCGCGCGATGCCCATCAGGCTGACCGGATGCATTCGATCGAGAAACAAAAGCAGATGGCAGCGCAGGAGAAGAGCCCGGCAGCGATTAACGAGCGCCTCCGCCTTCAGAACGAGCGGCTGCGTGCGATCAGCAGCCAGCGCCACGAAACGATGGACCAGCATGGCCAAAAACTCATCACCGAGCCAGGCAACCGGACCATCGTTCAGGCGAATGGCCATGCCTTCATCCGGCACGACGAGTCCGCGAATTTCCGGCTCTTTGGCGGAAACCCGCAGACGCACCGCGCGGCCAACGGAAACATCGTTTCGACTTTCACACGGCCTGGCGGCGTTCGCATCGAGGTCGAGGTCGATTCCTACGGCCGGCCGATGCGACGCGTGCGCTGGATGCCCGATGGACGGCGCTTCGTGCTATTCGAAAATCGCGCCATCGCGGTGGGCGTTGGCTTTGCGCTCGCGGCTTTCATCGTGAGCCTGCCTCCCGTGCACTACGATATCCCGCCGGAGGCGTACATCGTCGACGCTGATGTTGCCTCTGAAAACGACATTCAGGCCGCTCTTTATGCCGGGCCGGTCATGCCGGTCGACCGCCTCTTTTCCCTGGACGAAATCCTTGCGAGCGTGTCCTTACGCGAGCGCATGCGCAGCATCAGCATAAACTCGATCAATTTCGACTTCGGATCTTGGGAAGTCGGACCCGATCAGGCTCAGATGCTGGAACCCGTTGCCGCCGTCATTCGCGATATGGCAAACCAGAACCCAGGCGAGGTCTTCCTCATCGAAGGACACACCGACGCCGTGGGCTCCGACATCGATAATCTGAGCTTGTCGGATCGCCGCGCTCAAGCCATCGCCGAGGTGCTGTCGACTCAATTCGGCATTCCGGCGGAGAACCTCGTTACGCAAGGCTATGGCAAGCAGTTCCTGCTAGTTCCGACGCCCGAGCCGGAACGACGTAACCGGCGCGTGGTTATCAGGCGGATCACACCGCTGCTCCAGACCGGCGAGGACCAAAGCGCCAGCGAGGACGGCCCCGGAGACCCAGGGCCTCGATAACCATCATCGAAAAAGCGGGCTCCTAGAGCAGCCCGCGTCCGATTGGACGCGGATAAGCTGCTCTAGCACCTTAGAAACGATCAACCCGCCTTTAACCGGTTCCGGTTAAAGGCGGGTTGATCTGGCCCGCTTTTTTTACCGGAGGAGCCATGGATATCCTTCACCTCCTTTGGGAAATTCTTGCCTTCGTGCTCGGCCTAGCATGGCAGCTGGCCTGGTTTGTCCTGCGCGACCTTGTCTCCACGGCGCTTTGGGGTCTTATCGTTGCGTGGCTCATCCTCAGCGTGCGCTACCGGAGCTTTTCTCTGGGAGCGCTGGCGCTGCTGCGCTATGGCACCTATGGGCTGAAACTTTTCTGGCGCTGGCTGCGCGGTGCGCCCGGCGCAATGCCACCGCCGCCGCGGGAGAAGCAGTTGCAGGCCGCCGCAGTACGGCGCCGCAAGCCCTTCGGCACCGTTTCGATTTCCGAGGAGCTTAATATGCTGCTGGTCGCCGCGATTTTTCTGCTTTTTCTTGCTTGATAATTTCGAGGAAAGCGCAAGTCACCGTCATTGCGAGCGTGGCGAAGCAATCCAGGTGCCGAATGCAGGCCGGTGCAAGTTTTCCTGGATCGCCACGGCGGCTAAGGCCGCCTCGCGATGACGTTCGGGGATAACGTTGCAGGGCAAAATGCGATCACGTTCGCGAAGCGAGCTTGAAAAGACATAAACATATCTTTATAAGCCTTCGCCTAGATCAACTCGCCTTTAATCGATGCGATTGAATGCGGAAAAGTTGATCAACTCTAGAGTGCTAGAGCAACTTGTCTGCCTCCCACAGAACGCAGGTTGCTCTAGGAGGGATTATGGAAAGCTTCGACGGCATCGTAGCGCTTTTGAAGGCCGCGGCAGAGCCGACAAGGCTGCGCATCTTGCGCCTGCTTCAGAGCGGCGAATTCAACGTGAAGGATCTCACTTTGCTGCTCGGACAAAGCCAGCCGCGCGTCAGCCGGCACATCAGGCTTTTGGCCGAGGCCGGATTGATCGAGCGTCATCAGGAAGGAAGCTGGGTTTTCGTCCGGGGTTCGGCCGACCCGGCGATCCGCGAATTCGTGAACAGCGCCTTGGAGATGATCGCGAGCGACGACCCCCAAATCCTTCGCGATCGCGAGCGCACCGATCAAATCCGCGCCAAGCGCGCGAGCCTCGCCCAAGCCTATTTCGATGAAAACGCGGCGGGGTGGGATCGCCTCCGCTCGCTGCATATTGCCGAGCGAGATGTTGAGGAAGCGATCCTCGAAGCGCTGGCCGGGGGGCCTTACGATCTGCTCCTCGACCTCGGAACCGGAACCGGCCGGATCTTGGAGCTTGCCGCAACGCGCGCAAAACAGTTGATCGGGATCGATACCAACCGCGAAATGTTGAAATGCGCGCGTGTCCGCCTGGACAGGGCTGAGCTCACGAATTGCAGCGTCCGCCTCGCCGACATTTATAATTTGCCCTTTCCCGAAGGCAGCGCCGGCGCGGTGCTGATCCATCAGGTGCTGCATTTCTTGGATAATCCCAAGGCGGCGCTCGCCGAAGCTGCGCGTGTCTTGAAACCGGAAGGACGCTTGGCCATCATCGATTTCGCGCCGCATAATCTCGAATTCTTGCGCAATGAGCATGCGCACCTCCGCCTGGGGTTCGCGCCTGGCGAGATCGCAGCCTGGTTTGGCGAATGCGGCATCGATCGATGCGCCTACCGCGAATTGCCGGCCGGAAATGCCAAAGAAAAGGCGCTGACAGTTGCTATCTGGACCGGCCAAAAGCCGGAAGCCGTAACAAAACATTGGAGGGCTGCATCGTGACGGACATCAGCGTGCGTAAGGGGCAGGGCGCGCCCGTCACTGCAAGCTTCGAGTTCTTTCCTCCAAAGACCGCCGCGATGGAGGCTTCGCTTTGGGCAGCCATCCGCAAACTCGAGCCGCTGGCACCCGCTTTTGTCTCGGTAACTTACGGGGCGGGCGGATCTACCCGGGAACGCACGCACGCAACCGTCGCCCGGATTATCCAAGAGACTGCGTTAAAGCCGGCGGCGCATTTGACGTGCGTGGCCGCCACAAAGGATGAGGTGGACAGCGTCGTCCGCGCCTATTGGGAAAGCGGCGTACGGCATATCGTAGCCCTTCGTGGCGACCCGTCTGCCGGCGCGGGCAGCGCCTATGTTCCCCATCCGGGCGGCTATGTGAACGCCGCGGATCTCACAGCCGGGATCAAGCGCATCGCCGATTTCGAGGTTTCGGTCGCGGCCTACCCCGAGAAGCATCCGGAATCGCCAAGCGTCGAAGCCGACCTCGACATGCTTCAGGCGAAAGTCGATGCGGGTGCCACGCGCGCGATTTCGCAATTCTTCTTCGACAACGATCATTATTGGCGTTATCTCGACCGGGTTCGCGCACGCGGAATTTCGATACCCGTCATTCCGGGGCAGATCCCGATCCACAATTTCAAGCAAGTTTCAAGCTTTGCCGCCCGATGCGGCGCCTCCATGCCGGCAGCGCTCGCGGAGCGTTTCGATGGATTGGGGGAAGACCCGGAAACGGCGCAGCTCATCGCGGCCACAGTTGCAGCCGAACAGGCCTTGGACCTCGTTGCGGGCGGCGTCAACGAATTCCACTTCTACACACTGAACCGCGCCAATCTCGTTTATGCCATCTGCCATCTGCTCGGCCTGCGCCCGGCAGCCCATGCTGCGGCTTGAGGACAAACCAATGAACCGTGACGAACGCATCGCTGCCCTGGCCAAAGCCGCCGGCGAACGGATTCTTATTCTCGATGGCGCGATGGGGACCATGATCCAGCGCCATAAGCTCGTGGAAGCCGATTATCGCGGCGAGCGGTTCAAGGATTGGCCGAGCGACATCAAAGGCAACAACGATCTCCTCGTGCTCACGCAGCCGGAAATCATTCGCGGTATCCACGAAGCCTATCTCGATGCCGGCGCCGATATCGTCGAAACCAACACCTTCAACGCGCAAACCGTCTCGATGGCCGACTACGGCATGGAGGCGTTGGCTTTCGAGATTAACGTAACGGCCGCGAAGCTTGCGCGTGAAGCGGCGGACAAATATACCGCGCTGACCCCGCAAAAGCCGCGTTTCGCCACGGGGGCCATAGGGCCTACGAACCGCACGGCGTCGCTTTCTCCGGATGTGAACGATCCGGGCTTCCGCAACATATCCTTTGACGAGCTTGTTGCGGCGTACAAAGAGCAATCGCGCGGCCTGATCGAGGGCGGCGTGGACGCCATCCTCATCGAAACGGTTTTCGACACTCTGAATGCGAAGGCGGCAGGATTTGCGGTCAAAGAAACGTTCGACGCAATGGGCGTTGAGCTGCCGCTCATGATTTCGGGCACGATCACCGATCTTTCGGGGCGCAACCTCTCAGGCCAGACGCCGGAAGCCTTCTGGTATTCGCTGCGGCACCTGAAGCCTTTCTCCATTGGCATGAATTGCGCCTTTGGAGCGGGCCAGCTTCGCCCGCCCGTTGCTCAGCTTGCGAAAGCGGCGGATACCCGCATAAGCGTCTACGCGAATGCAGGACTGCCGAACGCCATGGGCGAATATGACGAGACGCCTGCCTCGATGGCGGCCAGCATGGGAGCTTGGGCGGCTGACGGGCTTCTCAATATTGTGGGCGGCTGTTGCGGAACCACCCCCGCGCATATCGAGGCCATCGCCGAGGCAGTCGCGCCATTCCCGCCGCGGCCCATCCCCGTGATCGAGCCGCGCTTGCGGCTTGCGGGGCTCGAACCCTTCGTGCAGGGGGCTTAGAGCCTGTCCGGTTCGTTTCTCTAACATCGCCGAAGTCTAGCGGAATTGTGCACAAAACTTGGGCACATTCTGCGGCAAACTGCGCAATATTTCAGCCCAGATTTATGTTCCGGCGCAGTGCTTTGCTGTGCTAGTGTTTGTGCTAATTTATCATCGTCTTTCATCGTCTTCCTCCGGCATTGGAAGGACGGCTGCTGCACTCGAAGGGTTTAGCATGGCGGCGATCACAGCGTTCAGGAATCCGGCAATCGCAGCGCCTCTCGATAAGTACGATCCCGGGCCTTTTTATTGCGAGCTGATCGGCTCGAAAGAGTCCAAAAACCGGCACCTCGCGGCACTCTGGAACCATCTTCAAAAGCTTGAGCTGACGAGGCTCCGGGAGCGCGCCGAGGACGCCGAACGCGAGCTCTTCACGCTTGGAATTACCTTCACCGTCTATAGCGACAGGACCGCCATCGACCGCATCCTGCCCTTCGACGTGATCCCGAGAGTGATCACCGCTTCGGATTGGCAGAAGCTCGACCGCGGCATCAAGCAGCGTGTAAAGGCGCTCAATCTTTTCCTCTGGGACGTCTATCACGGGCGGAAGATCCTGAAGGACGGCATCCTTCCCGCCGATCTGGTGCTGGGGAACTCCAATTACCGGCCCGAAATGGTAGGCTACGACCCGCCTTGCGGCACCTATGTGCATATCGCCGGAACCGATATCATCCGCGATCAGCACGGCGATTTCTACGTCCTGGAAGATAACGCGCGGACGCCCTCCGGCGTGTCCTACGTTGTCGAGAACCGCCATTTGATGCAGCGCGCGTTCCCTGACCTGATGCAGGGCTTCGCCATCGAAAGCGTGTCGGAATATGGCGCCCAGCTCTGCGACAAGCTTATCGAAGTTGCGCCGCCTAGCGTGTCCAATCCCCAGATCGTGCTCTTGTCGCCGGGCGTGTTCAATTCGGCCTATTTCGAGCATGTTTTCCTGGCTCGGGAGATGGGCGTTCCCCTCCTCGAAGGCCGCGACCTGTTCGTGGACGATGACAAGGTCTTCATGAAGACGGTGTCCGGCCCTACGCCGGTTCACGTCATCTACCGGCGGATCGACGACGACTTCCTCGACCCCGAAGTTTTCAACCCCGAGAGCGTTCTCGGCGTGAAGGGGCTCATGCGGGCAGTCAAGAGCGGGGCGGTGACGCTTGCTAACGCCGTGGGCACCGGCGTCTGCGACGACAAGGCCGTTTACGCATACTTGCCGCGCATCATCCGTTATTACCTGGACGAGGAGCCGGTCCTGCCCAACGTGGAAACCCATATCTGCCGGGAGGCGGATGCGCTGGCCCACACGCTCGAAAATATGGACAAGCTGGTCGTTAAGCCCGTGGGCGAGTCCGGCGGCTATGGCATTTGCGTCGGGCCGAAAGCCACCAAGGCCGAGATCGAGATCGCGCGCGAGCAGTTGAAGGCAAACCCCTCGAACTATATCAGCCAACCGATGATCGAGCTTTCGGTTTGCCCAACGCTCACCCCGGACGGAGTCGAGCCGCGTCATGTGGACTTGCGCCCCTACGCCGTCACCGGCAAGGAAACCTGGCTTTTGCCGGGGGGCCTTTCACGCGTGGCGCTGCGCAAGGGCTCGATTGTCGTGAATTCGAGCCAGGGCGGAGGCACTAAAGATACCTGGGTCCTAAGGGAGGATTGATGTGAGCAGCCTCCTTTCCCGTTACGCCGAGAGCGTTTACTGGATGGCTCGCTATTTTGAGCGGGCCGAGAGCCTGGCCCGCATCCTTGAAACGCAGACCTCGTTTCAGCGCGGCCGCGACGACAATTCCTGGGCCTGGATCGTGGCGCTTTATTCGGACGAAGAGGCATTCGCGAAAGCATTCGAGGAGCCCACTGCGGATAATGTCATCCACTTCTACATGTCTTATGCGGATAATCCCGGCTCAGTCCAATCGTCGATCCGCTCGGCCCGGGAGAATGCACGGGCGCTGAGGCCGATGCTCTCCACCGACATGTGGTACCAGCTCAACGACTTCTACAACCGGCTATCGGCGTTCGGTCCGGGCGACTTTTCCGAGGTGCGCCTGTCACGCACCTGCGCCGCGATCAAACGCGGCTGTTATGCGCAGCTCGGCGTTGCCGAGAACACGTTGTATCGCGACGAGACCTGGCCGTTTTTCCGGATCGGGCAGTTTGTGGAGCGCGCCGACCAAACGAGCAGGCTGCTCGACGTACGCTTTGCGCAGCAGCAGACCGGTCTGGCGAGCGATGCCGGGCGGGACGATTTTACCTTCTGGACCATCCTCCTGCGCGCGGCCTCGGCCTACCACGCCTACCGCCGCATCTTCCCGCGTCACATAGACCCGGGACAGGTTGCGCGCTTCCTGATTTTCGACGCGCGGCTACCGCGTTCCCTCGCTTATTGCCTTGTCGAAATCCAGGCAATGATCGAGCTTCTGCGCCGCAATTTCGGGCTGCGCAACGCCGCGGCTGCGGCTGAGCAAGCGGAAACCGTAATCCTTGGCCTCCAAACCGCGAGCAAGGACGATCATTTGCTCGAAAGCTTGCACCGCTTCAACGACTGGGTGCAGCTGAGCCTGATACAGCTCACCGATGAGCTGGGCCAGGCATTTTTCGGCTATCCGCCCCCGGCCGGGATAGCGGCGCCTCCGCCCGCGATGACCCAAACGCAATCGCAGACGATGATCGCGCGCTAGAAGCAAGGCAAAGCCGCGGACACAGCGGCCGCTTGGCAAAGCAATCAACCGGCAATGAAAACGGGCCCGTACTCTGTACGCGCGGCTGAAACCTGCCTTGGCGGCCCCAACATTTAATCAGCACGCCGGCTCTGGAGCGGTAAGGGCTTGCGGCCAGCTCTGCCACGAAACACGAAAAAACCTGATTTTATTGGGTTTTATATGAGTAAAGGGGATTTACAAGCCTGCCAGGAGGGACTGAAACATGGCAAGGTTTGGCCGCGGGGGATGGATAGCGGTCATTCTCGCGATCGGGACGCCAGCCTGGGCAAACGATGGCGCTCGCCTGGACAGGTGCCACACACAACTCTCAAACTGCTATGAAGAGTGCAAGGCCCGCGGCATTGCTGCCAAGAACTGCAATAGGCAGTGCACCACCAATCAATGCGGCTTGCCATGGAATGAAAGTTACGGCGCCTTCCTTGATCGACCCATCGAAGAGAATGCCGCCAGAGTGCCGAACAAGTTTATCGGCCTGAAGCGGTTGAAGGGCCGGAGGCGGGAGGTGGTACGCCCGCAATCGCTGCGCGATTTCGACGATTTGCCGCGACTGCCAAGCGGCTATCCGGGCATGTTCGTGCTCGCTGCGTTCCCGCCACTCTGGTTCCGGGTGATGGATCCGAAGGCGCTGGCTTGGGCTGTGGGAGACGTTTCGAAGCTGAATACCGCCGATCGTTCGCTCGTCTGATGCGCAGCATTGTCAATTTGGTTCTAATCCGCTTTGTTACAGTGGAAAGCAATGGCGCTTTCTGCCCAGAGCCCTGTTAGGCAAAAAAAGCTATTTCGGATTTCGCTTCGCCATGGTTTAGCGAGGCTTCGAGTCTGCATTTATGGTGTGGCCCGCTGAGGGAACTGATAGCGGGACTGCCGTCGCACGATGAAAGCGGCGGCGGGTGCGTGCGGAGATACGCACCCGCTCCAATCTCAAAACCCCACCCGCCGCAAATCGAGCGTGTGCGGGAAATAGGGGTTCGTCCCCGGATCGCGCGGCTTCATCGGCCCTGGGGTATGCCCGATCATCTCGAAGCGCGTCAGCCTGCGCGTCTCCGCCTCCAGCGCATTGACGGGGAACGTCTCATGCGAGCGCCCGCCGGGATGCGCCACGTGATAGCGGCAGCCTCCGATCGACCGCCCCGCCCAGCCGTCGATCAGATCGAATACCAGCGGCGAATGCACCGGGATGGTGGGCTGCAAGCATTGCGGGGGCTGCCAGGCCCGGAAGCGCACGCCCGCCACGGCTTCGCCAAGCGCCGCCGCCGGTTTGAGCGGAACGCGAATGCCGTTGCAACTCACCTGATAGCGCGTGCCGAGATTGCCCTTCACCTTCACCTGTAGCCGTTCGAGCGAGGAGTCGACGTAGCGCGCCGTGCCTCCGGGCGCGCCTTCCTCGCCCAACACATGCCACGGTTCCAACGCCTGACGCAGCTCAAGCTCAATGCCGTCATAGGTCACACTGCCATAGACCGGGAAGCGGAATTCGAAATGCGGCGCGAACCATTCAAGTTCAACCGGGAAGCCCGCATCGCGCAAATCGGCGATCACGTCCTTGAAGTCCTGCCAGATGAATTCGGGCAGCATGAACCGGTCATGGATCTCCGTACCCCACGGAATGAGCTTGCGCTTGTAGGGTTTCTCCCAGAACCACGCGACCAGTGCCCGCAGGAAAAGCTGCTGCGCCAGGCTCATCTGCGCATGCGGCGGCATCTCGAAGGAGCGGAACTCGACGAGGCCAAGCCGCCCAGTGGAGCTGTCGGGCGAGTAGAGCTTGTCGATGCAGATCTCGGCGCGGTGGGTGTTGCCGCTGGAATCGATAAGCAGATTGCGGAAGATGCGGTCCACGAGCCAGGAGGGTATCCAGCCGAACTCCTTATCCGGAACCTGGCTGATGGCGATTTCCATCTCGTAGAGCGAGTCGTTGCGCGCTTCGTCGATGCGCGGCGCCTGGCTGGTTGGGCCAATGAATAGGCCGGAGAAGAGATAGGACAGCGAGGGGTGGTTCTGCCAATAGGCTATGATGCTCGCAAGCAGATCCGGCCTGCGCAGGAACGGGCTGTCGGCAGGGCTGGGCGCGCCGAGCACGATATGGTTGCCCCCGCCGGTGCCGCTATGACGGCCGTCGATCATGAACTTCTCGGTGGCGAGCCGGGTCAGCCGCGCTTCCTCGTACAGCGTCTCGGTGATGTTCACCGCGTCGTCCCAATTCGTGGCGGGATGGATGTTCACCTCGATCACGCCGGGATCGGGCGTGACCTTAATGAGGTTGAAGCGCCAATCGTTGGGCGGCTGATACCCCTCGATGTGGACGGGCTGTCCGGTGTTCTTCGCCGTTTCCTCGACTGCTGCCGCCAGCGCTGCATAGTCTTCCGCGTCGTAGACCGGCGGCATGAACACGCAAAGATGCCCGTCGCGTGGCTCGATCACCAAAGCGGTGCGCACCGTACCGAACACCTCGTTCGGGAAAATTGGCGCCTCGGGCGGCGGAGCGAGCGTCACCGGTTCGCGCCGGTCCCGGAGCAGCACTTCGCGCGGCGGCATCTGGGTGCGCGCCTGGAAGGGATCGATGGGCCAGACATTGGGGTAGTTCGCAGGCGTGATATAGGAGAGCGAGCCCAGCGGCAATCGATAGCCCACGGGCGAGTCGCCCGGAATGAGGAACAGCTTGTTGCGCCGCAAGCCCCAGCGCTCCGTTACCCAGCGCCGGCCGCGCGCCTGGCTATGCCAGACCTGGATGGGCAACACATAGCCGGCGGGCTTGCCGAGGCCGCGCTCGAATACCTTGATGACCCGGGCGCGCTCCTGGGGATCGTCGAGCTTGTTGGTGGCGGGATCGAGATTGATCGGAAGCTTCTGCTCGATGAGCAGAAAATGCGCCGGGTCTTCGTAGGCGGGCACCGCGCAATCGGCAGGCAGCTCAAGCTGCTGTGTCAGCGCTTGCGCGAACTGCTCCGCTGTGGCTTGGGTCGCGGGCTTGACCGGGACCTCGCTATCGACCAGCCGGTCATTCTCCCAAAGCGGCTGCCCATCCTTGCGCCAATAGACGGAGAAGGACCAGCGCGGCAGCTGCTCGCCCGGATACCATTTGCCCTGCCCGTAATGCAGAAGGCCGCCCGGTGCGAACTTATCGCGCAGGCGCCGGATGAGGTTTTCGGCGTAACGGCGCTTGGAAGGGCCAACCGCTTCGGTGTTCCACTCCCCGCCATCCACATCGTCGATCGAGACGAAGGTCGGCTCGCCGCCCATGGAGAGCCGGACATCACCCGCATGGAGCCGACGGTCCACGTCATGGCCCGCTTTTGCGATCGCCTGCCATTGTTTGTCCGTATAGGGCAGTGTCACGCGCGGGGATTCGAGGATGCGCGTCACCTTCATTTCGTGGGAGAACGCGACCTCGGCTTCGTCGTGCATGCCGGTGATGGGCGCGGCGCTTTGCGGCGACGGAGTGGCCGCGAGCGGGATGTGGCCCTCCCCCGCGAACAGGCCGGAGGTCGGGTCGAGCCCGATCCAGCCTGCGCCCGGAAGGTAAACTTCGGCCCAGGCGTGCAAATCGGTGAAATCGTGGTCCGTGCCCGATGGCCCGTCCAGCGACTTAACATCGGGCTTGAGCTGGATCAGATAGCCCGACACGAAGCGCGCCGCCAGCCCGTACTGCCGCAGCATATGCACGAGCAGCCAGCCAGAATCGCGGCATGAGCCTGAGCGCTTTTTGAGCGTTTCCTCGGGCGTCTGCACGCCGGGCTCCATGCGGATCAAATAGCCGATGTCGTGCTGAAGCTGCTGATTGATCGCCCAGATGAAGTCGAGCGAGGTCTTACCCTCGATGCGTAAATCGCGGAGATAGGCTTTGAGCAGCGGCCCCGCCTCGGACGCCTTGAGATAGGGCGTCAGCTCCTCTTTCAGCTCCGCATCGTATTTGAAGGGCCAATCGCCCGCCGCTTCGTCCACGAAAAAGTCGAACGGGTTGATCGTGGCCATGTCCGCCACAAGATCGACCACGACCTTGAATTCGCGCGTCTTCTCGTGGAACACGAGCCGCGCCAGGTAATTCCCGAACGGGTCCTGCTGCCAATTGATGAAATGATCCTTGGGCGTGATGCCGAGCGAGTAGCTCAGGACCGGCGTGCGGCTGTGTGCCGCGGGGCGTAAGCGCACGATCTGCGGCCCGAGGCTCGTTGGGCGGTCATAGGTGTATTCCGTGCGATGGGTGAGCGCGACGTGAAGGGCCATTGTTCCTCGCGAGGGTGTTCGGGCGGCGGGCGTTCAGTCTTAGCTCAATTCGCGGCCAAGCCAAACAACAAGCGGCGCGAATGTCCGCTATGCGAGGGATGCAAAGCTCGTGCCTATCCGCGGCGGCGGCCGCCGGCTTTGTTAGCTAGAAGCCTTGTGATATGTTTCCTCATGCACGGAGAAGCCATGACCCCAGCAGATCCGGTACTCGTTAAGTTTTGCCATGCGCTGGACGATCTTTACGGCGAGCGCGTCGTGCTGTTCGGGTCGCGCGCTCGCGGCGACGCCCATCCGGACTCCGACTACGACATCGCAATATTCCTCCGCGACCTCGCCAACCGCGACCGGGAGGTGGACCGCTTGGCTGAGTTGCAAGACCGGGTCATGGCCGACACCGATCCATTTATCGATGCCATCCCGTTCCCCGCCGGCGCCTGGGCCGAGCGAACAACCTTTATGCACGCGCTCCGCCGCGAAGGCCGCGACTTATGAAGCCCGAGGCGAAAGCCCATCTGGACCGCGCAGGGACTTTCCTCATCAAAGCTCGCATCGACGTTGCGGTGGCCGCGCATGAACCGCTGAAAGCCGAGGATGCTGCACGCAACGCACAAAAGCCACGGCGGCGTTCATAAAATGTTCGTACAGCTTGCGAGGCTGGAACCTTCCATTGACCAGGCTTTTTTCAACGATATCCAGCAGGCGCCGCGCGGGAGCTTTAGAAGGCACGCACACGGTCCCGGTCGATTTCTTGCTGGAAACGCTGCTTTTCTACACGTTCGGGAACGAGATCGACGGGCTGCCCGAGCGCAGCCTCAAGGCGCTCGCGCAATTCTTCGAGCCGGCCGATATGGTAAAATCCGCGCGGCGTGGTTGCGGGATCGAGCGTTACGGCCAAGTCGATGTCCGAACGGCGGGTTGCCTCCCCCCGCGCCGCCGATCCGAACAGCGACAAGCGCTTTAAATTCAGCCTGGCGGCTTTGCAGTAAGGCGACGATCGCATCCCGGTCCATGGGGGTAATTTAGTCGCCGCAAAGTTTCGCCGCAATGTTCGTGTTGCGCGCGTCCCGCGCGGCTGCCCGTCTCAGGCACCGTCACAGCAGAGACGAACAGCTCTTCCGCGTCCCGCCGGAAAGCGCGGTGCGGCCACCGGAGCAAAGGTTCGCTATATCTGCCAAGGATTGAGGATAGGCACGTTGGCCGCGGCGAAATCCTTGGTGTTTCTCGTCACGAGTGTCAAACCATGGGCGGAAGCGGTTGCGGCGATGGCGGCGTCGATGACGGGAAGGCTTTTGGCGGCGCATAATTCACCCCAAATGCGGGCAACCGCCGCATCCAACGGAAGCACTTGATTGGCGAACAGCGTTTCGATGCCCTGAACCCATCCGGCGAGCTGATCCCCGGCCAGTCTATCCGTCCGCCGCTTCAACGCCACGCCTTTCCAGAGTTCGCCAACCGTCAGCGCGCTCACAAACAGCTCGTTCTCGGACGCGGATGTTATAAACGCCGTGACCTTGGGGTTCGCCTTGACCCGCCGCGTTTCGGAAATCACGTTCGTGTCGAGCAGATAGCCCGCCATCTCCTATAACTCGACGCTACGGCCAAGGTCCGGATCGCGCGGGATCTCAAACTCTTCCACCTTCGGCCCGCCGAGCAGCCAGGCTTTGAAATCGGGCTTCCCTGCGGTGAGCGCGCGGTAATCCTCAATCGACAGCACAACGGCACGCTCACTTCCCTCGCCCGCGATGGTCTGCGGCCCTTCCCGGCGCGCACGCTCGATCACCTCGCCAAGCCGCGCCTTCGCATCCTGAATTTGCCACGCTGCCATGGGCCGCTCCTAATCCGATCCCGATATAATATAGGAATTGCAGGCAGGATTGAAGGCTGCCTGTGCGGCGTCCGGCGCCTGGCCTCCGAGGCCGGCGGAGCCGGGGAAAAGCCCCGAAGTCGTGGCGGATAAGATCATGCCGACGATCAAGAAGGCGAAGCAGGGTGTAGCGTTACACCTTAACCAATCTAAGTGTGTTTGTCCAAAAATCTAGCTGGACCTCGATTAATGTTTGGCTATTAGGTGCAATGTCTAAGTCTAATGGGGCACTCCTGCAGCAACTAAACCCTTTTGCCTCAAGTCGAACGTGACCGGCTTGCAAAATAAATTCCTTAGTGAAACTGGTTCCCAAACGTCCGATTTCCTTGTTATCTCCAAGAAATACAATTACCTTTATCCCAATCCATTGTGTGTTTTTTCTTACAATCAGTGTTCCGATGGCAGGGGATAACGGCCGGTTCGCCGGAATAGAAGGAACACGCGGTTCGTCCAAAACCTCCGGCATCAGCGAAGCCCCTAACCCCGGCAGATCGCGCAATTCGCAATTGAACAAGACCGGCAAAGCCCCGCGCATCTGCCAGCCGATGTAGCGCACCCCTTGATACACGAACAGCACCGGTACCTTGTCGGGGTTGGCCTGTCGCACCGGCAAATGCCTGCGGGCGTACGTCATCCAGCACCGCCCAGGGGTTTTCGATCATCGCCCGTTCCATCTTGTCCGGCGTCTCGATGAGACCCGAAGAGTCTCTCCGCCCAGCGCCGCTTGCACCGGCTTCAAAAGCGCCCGCGCCTCGCGCAAGCCGTTGAGCCAATGGGCCGTGCCGGCCGCGGGGCTCAAGCCCTCGATGCCCGGCGCGTAGAGGATGTTGTCGGAGAGCCGCTCGACCGTGGCATGGATGCGATCCAGCGCGCCGAGCACACGTTCGGCGTCGTCCCCCTTGGCGAGCGTGCTGCCGAATTTGTAGATGTTGACCGCTTCGGAAACGCCGCCGGCGATAGACAGAATAGTGCCGATGCCGAGCATGAGGCCGCCCCGTGTGCCGAAAGAACCCTTACTTTGTTTTAATTCATCTCGCGCCCTCCGGCAACGAAACAGCCAAAGGCGGCGCGCTTCCTCCGCCGCACGCCTTGGTTGCGGACGCGGTGCACGCGGGCGCGGATTGTCTCGTGCCTTTCCGGCCCAAAATATGCATCTTCGTGCGCAGAGAGGTGGCCCAATTTCTTGGCGCAAAAGGAAAGGAAAGCGAATGACACGCGAGCAGCTAACCGAAAAACTGTTAGACATCAAGCGCAGCAAGGGCTGGAGCTGGAAGCACATCTGCGGCGAGATCGGCGGGCTTTCCCCGATCCTCATCGTGGGCGCGCTGCTCGGCCAAATGAAACTCGTGAAGCCTCAGGCGCGCAAAGCGGCGCAACTCTTCGGGCTTACGGAAAGCGAAGAGCGCATGCTCAACGAGGTGCCCGTTCGCGGCATGCCGATGCCGCCAACCGACCCGCTGATGTACCGCTTCTACGAGCTTGTGATGGTCAATGGCCCCGCGTGGAAAGCGCTCATCGAGGAGGAATTCGGCGACGGCATCATGTCGGCTATCGACCTCGACATGCAAATCGAGCGGCTCCCCAATCCGAAGGGCGACCGGGTGAAACTGACGATGAGCGGCAAGTTCCTGCCGTACAGGTATTATGGAAACGGCGAGGGCGTCCCCGATTACGGCTTCAAGGAGGAGTGAGCGAACAGGGGCCTTTGAGCCCCTGCATTGCCGCAGCCTTAATTAGAGGCAGCGGCCGAAGCAGGCGTGAATGTTGGCGCAACGGTGAAAGCGCCAGCCCAAGGCCGGCCAGCGATGCGCGCAAATGGTGCACCAATAGGCGCAGCGGGTGGCGGCCGGGATGACGCTGCCCGAAACGGCCGGGGCGGAAGCCGAGGTCTCCACGGCGGATGCGGGCGCGCTCGCCATTGCGAAGGCCGAAAGCGCAAGCGCTGCTCCAAAAAATGCGGACTTTGCCGTTTTCATAGGCGTACTTTTCCTTTGCTCCGAACTTCACCTCGGCGTTAGATCATAACGAAGATGCGAGGAATGGCAATTCGCTCAGTTGAAAGGACAGACGCCTGAGCTGCAGCCGCCGCCCTCGCAGGAAGGCCCGTCGCTGCTGCCGCCCTTGGCCGGCGAGGCGATGAGCGAAAGCTGCCGCGTCAGGTCCTCGCTCTCGCAAGCGGGGCACACGGGCGCGTCATCGGAGGCGCGCACCAGTTTCTCGAACTCTTTACCGCATTTGTTGCATTCATAGCCGTAAATTGGCATGGCATGTTCCCTCGGGTGGTGGATCGGCGATAGAAATGGGTTAGTAAATAGCCGCGCACAAGGTCCGCCGCTGGCGCAGATTGCCGCGGCGGGCGCCAGCGCAGGAGGAGAAAAACATGGCACTCGGGCTCGCATTCCACACTCTGGCCGCCGTCCTCTGGGTGGGCGGCATCTTCTTCGCGCACATGGTCTTGCGGCCGAGCGCGCTCCCGCTCGAACCCCCCATTCGCCTCAAGCTCTGGCAGCGCGCCTTCTCACGCTTCTTCCCGTGGGTGTGGCTGTTCATCGCCACGCTGCTGGCAACCGGCTTCGGCATGGTGTTCTTTGGCTTCGGCGGGTTCGCAGCGGCCAGGCTCTACATTCATCTCATGACGGGGCTGGGCCTCGCGATGGTGGCGATCTTCGGCCATCTTTACTTCGCAGCATGGCCGCGCTTCCGCCGCGCGGTGGACGCCCCAGATTGGCCGCTTGCGGCAGCGAAACTCGCAAGCATCCGCCGGCTCGTCACCATCAACCTCGCGCTCGGCATCGCGACCGTGCTCATCGCCGCGGGCGGCCGCTATTGGTAACAAGCGCCAGCCCTGCCACAGCAAAGCTCGAACTTCTTCATATTTCGGACAACGAAACCTGCGCCTTACGGTCTAGGGGAAGATCGCCTAAGAACAGGGTCAAGAATTGAGTAAGTATCAAGGCCTCGCTCGCGAGCCTGAAATCAAACATAAGTTTTTCCGCATCGCACTTGCCTTGGCCGCCCTCTTCGCGCCGCCGGCTTTCTTGTCGCCCGCGAAAGCCGAAGTCTTCGTCTCGCGCTACGATGTGCGGCTGGCCGGGATGCACATGGGCGAAGCCATCATCCACACCGCGCTCGGCGCGAAGCGTTACAAGGTGGCCGTTTCGGCCGATGTCGGGGCGCTGTTCATCAACGAGCGGATACAGAGCGAGGTAACGGGCTCACGGCTGGGCTCGAAACTCACGCCGGAGCATTTCGTGATGGTGATGTCCGGCGGCGAGGACCGCGCCGTCGAAATCCAATTCAAAGGCTCGGCGCCGCCAAGCATGAAATTTTCACCGCCGCTGGAAGAGCTGGCTGACCGCCCGCCCCCGCTCAAAGCCGCGGATCTGCGCGGCGTTCTCGACCCGTTGTCGGCGTTGCTCACCGCTTCCTTGAAGCTCGCGCCTTCCAGCAACCCTTGCACCAGCGTGCTGCCCATTTTCATGGGTCAGATGCGCTTCGACATCCACATGCATCAAAGCCCCGCGGCCCAAGCGCAAAGGGAGCCGGGCGTTGCCGTCTGCCAGGCGCAATATATCCCGATCGGCGATGCCGCGCACGCGGGCGAGGGCGGACAATTTCCCGCGCCGGAAGCCGTGTTCGTGCGGCTCGCCAAGCCGAATGTCTGGCTGCTGCACCGGCTGTCGCTGCCGACGCCGGTTGGGACGGTGACCGTGGACCGGGCGGAAACCGCGGTTACGGGGTCTTAGGGCGCAGCCGCCAGCTATCGGGATAGCGGCCTGCGCGCGATATGCAAGCGCTGGCGCCGCTTTTGTCATCGGATCGTCTTGAAGGTGTGATTGCGTCACCGATCGCACACGGCAGATAACGCCGCAGCTGAATTACGGGAGGGAAGAATGGACGACCACACCGCCAAAGCGTTTGACGTGGATCTCAAAGAAATTTCCGGCAAGATCAAAGCGATGGCTCACATCGTCGAGCAGCAGATCGAGAGGCATGAGCGGACTTCTCGCCAGCGCTGACGCGGCCCTGACCGAGCAAATCATCGCGGCAGACACTCAGGTCGACGCGCTCCAGCGCGAGATCGAAGAAAAAGCCGTCATAACCCTTGCACGCCGCCAGCCCGTCGCAATCGATCTGCGCGAAGTCGTTGCAGCGTTGCGCATTGCCAACGACCTCGAGCGCATTGGCGACCTGACCCAGAACGTGGCGAAACGGGCGATGGCATCAGGGCCGGAGTTCCATGCGATTGGCGGCGTTACGCTCCGGCTCCAGCAGATGGCCGAACTCGTGCTTGGACAGTTGCAAGACGTCGTTCAAAGCTACGCAGGCCGGGACCCCGAAACAGCCTTGAAGGTTTGGCGCAAGGACCAGGAGGTCGATGCCCTCAACAACTCGCTGTTCAGGGAGCTTTTGACCTACATGATGGAAAACCCACGCAATATTTCGGCGTGTATCCATCTGCTGTTCTGCGCCAAGAACATCGAGCGCATGGGCGACCACGCGACGAATATTGCTGAGACCGTCAATTACATGGTGACCGGCACATCGCTGCCGGGGGAACGCCCCAAGGCCGATTTCACCAGCATCGAGATGCCCCCCGCCTGAGCGGCCCGAAGCGCCCCGCCGCCTAGTGGCCATGCTGGGGAGCAAGCTTCAGTGCTGCCAATGCCGCCGCGCGATATGCCGCTCCCCTTTTTGCGCCGTGGTTTCCCTACCGACTTCCCCATGGTAGGCTTTGGCAGGATCGACTAGCTCTTCGACTCATGTCGGCCGTGGTTTCCCTACCGACTTCCCCATGGTAGGCTCGGCAGTTCATTGACCACGTCCGCTCATCGCCGTGGTTTCCCTACCGACTTCCCCATGGTAGGCTACGCGCTGCGCATGATCGGCGCTGGGCCGTGGTTTCCCTACCGACTTCCCCATGGTAGGCTGACGCCGCAGCGACTAGCCGTGGTTTCCCTACCGACTTCCCCATGGTAGGCTGGCCGATCGCGCAGCGCGCCGTGGTTTCCCTACCGACTTCCCCATGGTAGGCTTACGCGACGTCGCCGTGGCTACCGATCCATGATCGCTGATCGACGGCCGTGGTTTCCCTACCGACTTCCCCATGGTAGGCTTCGCACGGCGCAGCGCCGTGCTGCATCGTGCAGGCCGTGGTTTCCCTACCGACTTCCCCATGGTAGGCTGCCGCCTCCTTAAGCTGCTGAATCTGCTCTGAATTCCGCCTTCTTGCCAAGCGGAATTCAGAGCAGTACCAGTTGTTTAGACGCGACTTTTTCATTTTTTTTGTACTCGCCAATCATCAGCTTCATCCGGGCATACTGACGCTCCGTAACGTGGAGCGTCCGCACGCTGCCTTTCTTAGGCAGATTCTTCGTCACGCGCGAGAGGTGTTTATCAACAGCCTCCTCGCCCCGGCAGACGCGAGCATAGACCGAGAACTGAATCATCATGTAGCCGTCGCCCTTGAGGAAATTGCGGAAACGAGTCGCCTCGCCGCGCTCGATTTTTGTCCCAACCGGGAGATCGAAGAACACGAACAGCCACATGATACGTACATCCTCAGTCTTCATCGAGGGGGATCTCCTCGACTGCGAATACTTCGGGCAGCAGAAGCGCTTCGGCCGATTTCTGCTCGACGGCCCGCGCCAGCGCCGCCGCAGTCTTCTCAGAAGCGACAAGGAGCGAGACCCGCTCACCAGCGAGCTTGGCATTTTCGAGCAACACCGCGGCTAACGCTCTGCGGTCCTCGACGGTCAATTCGTCCCGCCATGCCGTCTCCGGACCTGCCAGCCCCGCGACAATCCGATCGACGAACGGACGGAATGGCTCGACAATATCGTCGGCCAGGTTGAAACCGTTGGCCGCGCTCGCGTGATTGAGCCCCAGCGCCGGCAGAAAGCCCGAAGCAACGAGCGCCCGGGCAATCGCCGCGCGCACAACCGCATACCCGTAATTAAGCAGCTTGTTACGCCGGTCGGCATCGTTCCCGCGGGTGAAATCCGCGAACAGCCGCGGCCAGTAGTGACGTGCCGCGCGCGCCTCGACATTGTCCGGATCGCCGGAGCGCACCCGGCGCATCATCTCCCGCATCGCCGGGGCTTCGTCCGGAGCTCTAAGCTCCAGCACTGAGGCCTGGTTCTCGATCTTGCGCCGGACAATCGCCTGCCAGAGCCGTTTCTTCAGCGGCTCGCTCATTGCGATTTGCGCTTCCGCGATGGCCGGCTGGCGGAAGTGCGTGTGGAACGGCATCGCGAGGCCGCACGGCGTATGCTTGGCATCGCACGAGACCATCACGATGCCGGCCTCCATGCATGCTGCGAGCAGCGTGCCGGTGATGGACACTTGTTGCGTGTCGAGGATCACCCAGGCAACGTCCTCAATCGGCAGGCGAACCTCGCCATCGTCCTGGGCGACCACGATTTGCCTGTCCGCGAAACTCAGACGCGACGGACGCGTCAGATGCACACCTCGCCACGCCATGTTCTTGCCTCACGCGGTACTTCAAACACACGGCCGAGCCGATCCACCGTCAGCTTGCGGAAATTCAGCAGGGTTCTTGCGCCGATACCGTCTCTGATCGAGGCAGACGAGTTTACATCCGAGACCGTGAACGCGCCGGTATTCCTACTGAGGCTCCTGTGATAGCCGGTGATTACTTCGCCATCCGGTTTTGTCAACTCTATCAGCGACATAGGATATATTGACCAGAGGAATTCGTAGCTATGGTCAATAAGTGGCCACTTACTCGCATCTCCGCCGGCTTGCACCCCTCTCTCCGGCGGTTTGTCCAGTGTCGCGATTTCGTGCGGATAGATAGGCACAAGAAAGAATTGGCGTGCACCTTTTGAGTTCGATTTGGCGAACACATCAATTCGGACCATTTCGCCGCGATCCGCCGTGCCATCCCTCACGCAGACGCCTACGTTATCTCTGGTGGCTACGCGCACCTTCTTAATTATGTCCCCCCGCGGCGAGCAGGGCGGAGCGTCTTTTGGCTTCTTGGCCTCGATCCAGGCTCGCAGCGCCGCCACCGTGGCATCGCGCAGTTTCTGCGGCTCGGCGACGTTTCCATACGGTTCCGGTGTGGGGATCAGGTCGAGGTCGCTGAGTTTCAGGTCTTCGACAGACTTTCGGATATACACAACGGGCGCGCCGTCCTCTTCGCGGACCTGCTTGATGGTGGCGTCGTGAGCCTTTCCCCGCGCGCGCCGGCGTTCCGCACGGGACACGAACACGCCTTGGTGGGCCTTGCGCGCATCGTCGATGAAACTCGGCCAAGGCAGGCCAAAGCCTGCAAATTCGCGCGCGAGGCCGAGCGCCTCGGCCGCTTGAAAAGCGCGGGTCAATCTCTGGAGCGCGCTTTCGGTTGTGGCTGCGAGCACAATCGCGTCGAGCGCATGGTGCCGGTCGTCCTCAACCCGCGCGCCGGTTATTGGGTCTTTTTTCAGATGATCTACGCCCCAGGCCCGGCGCAATTTCTGCGTCAATTGCCCCGGCCGCGCAAAAATCCGCCGCCTGCCGGGTTCCGGCGGGTAAAGCCGGTCGAGACGGGCCGAAAGCGCTTTTGCGGCGTACTTTGTGTCATTGAGGTTGCGCTCTTTGAAACCCTCCTCGACCTCCTCGGCATTCTGCAGAAGGTAGTTCCGTTTTTTCATGCCGCGGAGGAGTTTGCCGGCCTCGACGCGAGCCCGGTACAGCTCCCACTCGGCTTCCGTTTTCTCGTCCCTGAACCACTCGAAGGGCGTGCGGTCTTTTTTCTGTTGGTTTTCGCCCGCCAAGCATAGCGTCTTATTGTGAAAGCTGTCGTCGCCGAACCTGCTCCACGGCAGTATGTGATCCACCTGGATCGAGTTGTCGGAGGCAGCTATCTGGGACGGGTGAATGATGGCATCGGAGTAGAAGGAGCGGCCAGCCTGTTCTTTCCATAACTCGAAGCGTTGAAGCTCCTGACCGTTGTGCGGCGACCGGCCTACAGCCGCCGGAAACTCTGTATCGCGAAGCTTATCCTTCTCCTTGTTCCGCTTCTCTATGCCGTCCTCGATCTTCTTGCGCTCGTCCGCGCTCTTGCCGACGGCTCTCGCAAGTTCAACATGAATGCGTTGTGGAACGCCATATTCCCGCACAATGACTCGAACTTGCTTTTCTGCCTCCAACACGGCCTTGCGCGCAACCGGGTTAGAGATTTCCGTCTCCACGCGGTCTGTGTGCCGGTATCCCGCCGCTTCACAAGCCTTGTCGTAGGTCAATCCTCGCATGAGATGGGGAATGATGTTCCGCGCCGCCTTCGCCGAGATGTGACCGGCTTTGCTAAACTTGCCGAATGTCCCATCGGCGACACCCGCCTCAATTGCCGCCAAGATGGCCGGCTCAATATCCAGTGTTCGCAGCTCGGTTCGAATGCTTTCCGGCAACTCGTAGAAGGCAAAAACGGCCGCGAGGCGGTCGAGCACTTCGGGGCGCCGCGCGAGACTTGCCCATGCGGCGTCTCCAACGCATTTTTTTAAAATCCACGTGCCCTCCGCCGCGTCTCCCGAGCGGGAAACCACATCGCGTTTCCCCTCGTCGGCGCGCGACACTCCTTGAAAGCGATCCTCGCTGATCGAAGCGACCTTGCGGAGCCGCGCAAAAGTCATTCCCTTGGTGGCTCCGAAGTCCGAGGCCGCGGCCCGGATCTCGTCTTCAGTGAGCGCGCGGTAGCTGCGCCCGCTCCCGACCCGGAGGCTCGTCAGTCTTGCAAGAAAGCGGAACAGCTCGAACGACCGGGAATGCTTCGCCGCGCGCTTTTCCGCCGGCTCGAACGGACAGGGGCCGACCTTGTCCCAGCTATCCGCCAGCGGCCGCTGACTGAACGCTACAATCCGGTAGACCTCCTCGAAAACAGTCCCGGCTACGGCGCTCCCAAGCTCGCGTTGGCGAGCAAAGATTTGAGAAACCTCGCTCTCCAGGTCGCTGCGCAAAACGGAATGGGAATAGCCGCCATCGCGGTTGCGCTTCATGTTCTCAAACGCGGGATCGACGTGAAACATCTCGCCCACGCTCCGATACTTGCTGAGCTTGTCGCGGGTCGTCTCCATGGAGTTGAGCATTTTCGAAGTGTCGCTCGGCGCGTTCGCCCCGCGGTCGCGTTTGCTGTTCGACCGGAAACCCCGATGCCGCGCAATATGCCCGAGCGCCACGGCCAGCTCGGCCGGCTCAAGCCGCCGGTCCAAGGCCTGCGCGCGCAGGCACCATGGGTCGAGACTTGGTATTTTCAGTGCGTTCACGTCAGAGCTGTGCAGCAGTCCCCGCTCTTCGAACAGACGGCGAACGCAAACCATGCGCTGCCGGCGCCTGCGAATAACACGCCGCTGACCCCGGCTGAGGCGGCGCTGCTGGTTCTTAGGCTCGCGTGTCTTTGGAACTTCCGGCGCCTCCCAGCAGCGGACGCCGGCGGCCACGATCTCACCACCGTCTTTATCGGACCTAATTACCGCCCAACCGCAGCTAGCGATGCCGAGATCAATTCCGAGAATTGTTTCCGGTTCTTGGGCCACCGTCCCCCCCATCGTTCAACAAACTTGTGCACGGCCGTTGAAAGATTATTGATTTACTAGCGACGATGTGCAACTGGTTCCGATGGGAAGTCGGTAGGAAAACCACGGCAAGATGGTTTTCCATCGAAGGATTACCCTCGATGGCCTCGCCATTGAGGGGACACCCCCGGTGGCTTTGCCACTGGGGGGATTCCTAATTACTAACAAAGCGTGAAGGCCGCCGTAGCGTGCTGCATAGTTAATGCGGGCGTGGTAAATGGGGGTGCATTTTTGTATCTACCCCCCGCAAAAATCGCGATTTTTCGCGATTTCACCTACAAAAGTGGATTCAACAAAATCCGTTAAATATAGTGCAAGATCGGGAATTAACCGTTTTCCGGTGCAAAGCCGGCACAACGCGGCGCGCCGCGTTCTGGTTTTTCCCTTGCATTTTCAATAGCTTGAGCGGCTCTTAAAGCATTAGTAAGGCGCTATCTGAGATGATAGTGCCATGAATCATGTAAACTGGATTCGGCGGTATCGCACAAGAGGAGGTTAACGGAAGGTCCGTTCGACAGGGTGCATCCCGCCTCCAGCGCAACCGCAAGCGGTACCGCCCTCAGCGCTTCGGCGCAACCTTCGGCCCCGCGATCTCGGGATGCGTGCCGGTGATGCGATTATTCGCGTCGACCCGCACCACGACCGGCGGCGGGGCATCCTCGGCGCGCGCCACCAGATGGTAGGTCGTTATAATAACGAGGTCGCCCACATGCACCAGGTGCGCGGCCGCGCCATTGACGCAGATGACGCCGCTGCTGCGGTCCCCCGCGATCGCGTAGGTTGTGAGCCGCGTGCCGCGCGTCACATTCCAGACGTGCACCTCCTCGAATTCGGCGATATCTGCCGCGTCCATGAGATCGCGGTCGATCGACAGGCTGCCCTCATAATCGAGGTCCGCCTGCGTGACCGTTGCGCGATGAATTTTTGCGCGGAAGAAGGATCGCATTCAGGTCTCCAAGAAAGCTGCCGGCATCGTCCGGGGAAGCCAAAGCATTCCCGCAGGGCCAGGTCAAGCCGGCGCGCAATACGGGATTGGGCATAATTTATGCCGCCGGGCGCTCCTAGCAAGGTTTTGGCCAGGTTGCGGGAGAAGAGGTGAGCCTTAACGAGGCTTGCGTCTTGGCCGTTTACCCCCTAACGTGCGGAAGCTGGGGTGTTGCCTGAGGACGGCGAGCAGGCGCGCGCGCTTAACGCCTTTTTAGGCAGAATCTTCTCTAAGTTACTGTAGCTAGGGGAAGAAAAAGCCCAACATCTTTCTAATAGCATACCTCGCGAGGGGCAATAGAGGATCGGTATGATTGCAAGGACAGTGTTTCGCGTAGGCGTCGCGGCTTGCTTCGCTGGCGCGGTGCCGCTGGCGATGGCGCAAGATGCGGGCAAGCCGGAAGCGCGGCCGGGCGCAACTTTGAATGCAGCAGCCGCCACTGGCGCTACTGCCGTTCCTGCACAGAATAATGCGGGCGAAGCTGTAAAACCGGCTGCGGCCGTAGCCTTGGATGCGGCGCCGAATGCCGCAGCGCCCGATCCGCTGACGCCGCCCGAGCCGAATGGCCCGCCTCCAAAAGCGCCTGGCGCCGAGCAGGCAAAGCCTGCCGAAACCGCGCAGGCACCGGTGCCAGAACCCGATCCCATTGCCGCGCAAATCCTCGCGGACGCCGCCAAGGCCGGTGGAAAATCGGATCACCGCGAAGATGTGAATGGGGCCAAAGCCTTCTATACCGAGAACAAGGGGCAGCCCATTTGGGTCACCAAGGAAGGCTTCAACCCCAGAGCCCTCAAAGCCGAGCATGAAATTCGCAATGCGAACGATTGGGGCCTGGACGCATCCGCCTTCCAGCTTCCCGCCGCGCCAAGCGCAACCGCAACGCCCGAGGCGCTGGCCGAAGCGGAGATCAAGCTGAGCCTCGCCGTGCTGAAATATGCGCGATATGCAAGAGGCGGCCGGCTGGACCCGCCCTCGATCAGCGACATCATCGACCGGCGCCCCCACATCTTTGAGCCTAAATCCGTGCTCCAAGGCATATCCGCCGCGGAATCCGCGGACGCCTATTTGCGCGGATTGCATCCGAAGCACGAGCAGTTCAGGCGGCTCCGCCAGGCGCTTCTCGCCCTCGGCAAAGGTACGGGCGGCAGTTCTTCCGCACGCATACCGGCGGGTCCCGATTTTAGGCCCGGCGACGACAACCGCCAGATCGCGCTTATTCGCAAGCGTTTGGGGGTGAGCGGGCAGGGAGCCAAAGAGACGGCATACGATACCGCTTTGCTGGAGGCGGTGAACCTCTACCAGAAAGAGCATGGGCTCGCAGTTACCGGCATCATCGACCGGAGGTTTAGAGCCTCGCTGAACGAGACGGCCGGCGGCGGCGGCGGCGGCAGCATCGACGAGAAAAGGCAGCGCATCCTGATAAACATGGAGCGCTGGCGCTGGATGCCGGAGAATCTCGGCGAGTTCTACGTCTGGGACAGCGTTCCCGAGCAATATACCCGCGTGTTCGATCACGGCAAAATGGTGCTGCAAGAGAAGATCGTGGTCGGAAAGCCCTCGACGCCGACGCCAACCTTCTCCGCGAATATGCAGTTCGTCGTTTTCAACCCGGAATGGGGCGTGCCGGACGGCATCAAAGTCAACGAAATTGCTCCAAGACTTCAGAAACTCAGGCGGCGGAGGCGGCGGTTTCCTCTTCTTCGGCGGCGGCGGGAGCAGCGAAATCCTGCAGCGGCTTGGGGGGCTCCGCGTGAGCATGAACGGCCACCCGGTCGATCCCGACTCGATCGATTGGTCGAGCGTGGACATCCGCCGCTACCAGTTCACGCAAGGTGCGGGGGGGAAGAATGTGTTGGGCGTTGTGAAATTCCGCTTCCCAAACAAGCACGACGTTTACATGCACGATACGCCAGACCGGCATCTCTTCGGCGATGGGCTGCGTGCGTTCAGCCATGGCTGCATGCGCACTCAGAACCCTCTCCATCTGGCCGAGGTGCTGCTTGCCCACGATAAGGGTTACAATCCCGCGCAAATCCGCGAAATGGTCGCATCGGGCCAAACCACGGAAATCAAGCTGACAAGGGAAATCCCCGTTCACGTCGCGTACTTTACCGCTGAAGCCGATGAAAAAGGCCAGGTTCGCTATTTCTCCGACATCTACGGCCTCGACGGCCGCGTAGCGAGCGCGCTTAGAGGCCAGCCCGTGCATTTTGCATCGGACGCCATAGTGGCAGAAGAGGATGGCATGGCGAGAGACGAGGATGCACCGCGCGCACGTAGCCACCCGCGCCGCCCTTACGCCGAGCGGCGGCCTTGGAACCCCTTCGAGGACTGGAACTAGGCGGCGAGAGCCGATAGTGGCGGCAAGATTACGCCCTTCCCTTGGTTGGGCGATTGCTTGCGTACGGGCCTGAAGCGCGAAAGTGCCGCATCTTGACGCCTGCGCTTGCGCTTCCTTATTTTGCACTGACACCAAGCGGCCGCCCGCGCCGCGCACAATGAAGGGGTTTCCCATGGTCACTGCCGTAACAGAGGCGACATTCGAAAACGAGGTCAAGAAGGCCGACAAGCCGGTGCTTGTGGACTTTTGGGCAGAGTGGTGCGGCCCCTGCCGTACGGTAGCGCCAATCCTTGAAGAGCTGTCCAGAGAGTTTGACGGTCAGCTCAAGGTGGTCAAGCTTGACGTCGAGAGCAATCCGAGGATCGCACAGGCCTATAATATCCGGGGCATTCCCGCTCTTCTGCTTTTCAAGAACGGCCAGGTCGCCGGCCAGAAAATCGGTGCACTTCCTAAACACCAATTGAAGGCTTGGCTTTCCGAAGCGGTCGCCTAAAGCCCCCTCAAGTCCCCCCTCACTCTGTCTCTCTCCCCGAGGGGAGAGAGGACGCTTGAAACTCCCTCTCCCCTTGGGGACAGGGCTAGGGTGAGGGGGTCTTCGAGTGTCGCGATTTCCGAAAAGCTAACCCTGACTATCGAGACCGGGCAGCGGTGGCTGCCCAGTCGCTTTGAGAAGGGGAGCGAAGCTCGCCGAGGCGCTCCGCGGCAGCGTCCAATGCCTCTAAGCTCAACTCGCCGTTGCGGATAGCCTGAGACAAGCCAAGCGCGATCTGTTCCCTAACGGCCGCAGGGCCGTCCGTGCCAGCATCCACAACGAAAACATCGCAGCCGCGCTGGAAATCGTTCACGATGTCCGCACCAGCGCTCGCAGTACTAAACGACGCAAAACAAAACCGGGCTCCCCTCCCAAGGCCGATATAAGCCGAAAACGGCGAAGTTCCGCTTGCGCTGCCGGTGGCAGTAATTATCGGAACAGCAGGATCGGAAACGAGGAGCGTCTTTAGCGCCTGAACGGAATGCGCGCTCCCATCGACGATTGGAACGGCGATAACGTTCTCCTCACGGTGGCCAAGCACAAAAGTCTTGGCAAAAACCCCGGTTTGAAGCGGATTGCTGCCAAAACTCGCAGCCGGATCCGGACCACCCCCGGCTACGGCAAGCGCAGGTCCAAAGTTCATGTTAAAGCCAAGCGACGCAAGTTTCGCCCCCATGGAGCGGTAGGTGGAATAAGCGTATTGGGGATCGCCCTTCGCGGCGACATCTTGCTCCGAAGGCCATTGCTCGAAATCCTTTACGAGCGGCAGTGCATCGGAAGCGCCTCCGATTTCCCGAATTGCGAATAAGGGCCGGTTTGCAGCGCCCGCAGGCCAAAAGAACTTCATTAGCTCCTTAAGCTGAGCCTTGGACTGAATATTGTCCTTGCCGAACACCGCCCCTGCTATCAATCCCGACTGAAGCAGCGCGCGGACCGCCCGCGGCCCGGGATCGGAGGGCTCCGTGCCTTTGAAATTAAATAGCAGCAGTTGCCCGGTCAAACGGTCAATCTTTGGATCAGGAGCCGCTTGTGCTTGCTGGCCCGGGGGACGTAACGCCTCCGCGACGGCTGCGCCCGCCCTTTTCCTCACCGGTAACGGCGGATTGAAGGTTGCCGCTCCGGTTTCGCCAGCATTTTCCCTCCGAATGCGATCGAGCTCCGATCTGAGCTCCCTCCGCGCCTCCCCGCCGGCATCGCTTTCAAACGAGCCATTGGCTTGTGCTGTAATCAGCCTGGAATCTGCAGTGGGGGAACTTTCTGAAGGGTCACGCGATGCTAGCCCGCTTGCGCCGGCGCCGCTATACTCCAGCGCGTTGCCGCTCTGTGCGGCCGCTGCCAGCGGCGCAAGAAACGCAAGGCCAAAAGCAAGGCCGCGCAGAATAGGATGTTTTCGATGCACCATGGGCTGGAAGGTCGCTGGTTTTTTCGATGTGTTACCGGAATGCGGACTGCGGGTAAAGGAGCCTTTGCAGCCTGCCGCTGCGCTTGGGGTCAACAGAAGTTCCGGGCCGCCTTTTCAGTTCTCGTCATTTTAAGCGGCGTGAGCTTCGCCATTCCGGCAGAGGCCGCCGTCGACAGATCCATCATAAAGTCCCAGGAAGGAAGCTCAGCCCTTCTTCGCGGACGCTTCGATTTGGCCATTGCGGCCTACGACGATGCGCTCAAAGACACGAACCTTTCGCCGGCCAGGCAGGCGCCCATCTTAAGCGACCGCGGTGTGGCCAAATGGCGGCTGAAGCAGCTCGATCCCGCGGTGGCCGATTTCACGAAGGCGGTTTCCCTCAATCCCGACTACGCCCCCGCCTACAATAACCGCGGGAACGTCTACATGGAAATGAACCGGGTGGACGACGCTTACCGGGACTTCGACAAGGCCATCGCCCTGTCGCCGGCCTTTGGCCCCGCCTACAGCAATAGAGCGAACGCCAGCGAGAAGCTTCAAAAGCTCGATGCGGCGGAGAACGACCTCCGCAAAGCAATCGCGCTCATGCCGGCAAGCGCCGTTCCCTTGAACGGCCGTGGAAAAATCGCGAGGGAACTCGGCCGGTATTACACCGCGCTGCGCTATCTCAATCGCGCGATCACGCTGAACGGCCAATACGCCTCGGCCTTTCAAAACCGGGCAGCCGTCTACGGCTTCTTGAGCCGGAACGAGGACGCCATCCAGGATTGGGATAAGGTGATAGCGCTCGCTCCCGATAACGCGGAGTTATACGTCGCGCGCGGGAAGATGTTCGCGCGCGACAAACATACCCAGCAGGCCTTCCGCGATTTCGCAAAAGCGCTGGAGCTGGCTCCCGCTAATGTGCAGGCGCTCATAGGCCGGGCCTCCCAATACGCCGCACTGGGGCGCGCCGACCTCGCCCTCGAAGACCTCAACCACGCGATATCCCTCGATCCCAAGGCAGCGGAAGCCTATTTCTGGCGAGGCCAAATCCGCCAGGGCACCAACGATGTCGCAGGCGCGGAAGCCGATTTGAGCCAGGCGATAGAGCTCGACGCCAATAATTCCGATGCCTACCGCATTCGGGGCAGCATCCGGGACCATGCAGGCAAACACGACGAAGCTCTTGCAGATTATCGCCGCGCTCTGGAGTGCGACCCATTTTCACGCGAAGCGCGCGACGTCTACAGAACGGCGAGCGGGGACACGCCCGACAGCGTTGTCAAAGCGTTGGCCCCGGCCGTGGATGGCTGGGAGGTCTTCCGCTCCGCATCCGGCCAGTTCACCGCAGTCAACGAGCGCTATCCGAAAATGCCGGTCCTGCTTGAAGTACAAGGCGAGGGCCCAGCCGAGATCGTTGAATGGACACCGCTCAGGGACAGCTTGGCCGGCATCGGGCTGCTTCGCTACCGCGCTCCCGGCAACAAGGGCGGCGCTTTTGAGTATGTGGCAATCATCGATCTTTCCCGCGCCCTCGTCGCGGGCATTGAACCCTACATCACGGGCGGTGCGAAATCGAAATGGGCTTGGACCCAAAACTCGGTCACGGTGACAGACATCGAAGGCTTGCCGAGCTACTACGAGCTTCGTAAGCCGAAGGAAACGCCAACACGGCGCAACGATAATCCGTTCTTCGGCCGCGGAAGGGGAGGCCCAGGAATTTTCGGCTGGTTCTTTCAATGATGCCGAGTCCGCTTGATTGCTTCATGCCCCGTCATTGCGAGCGTAGCGAAGCAATCCAGAATCTACACATACAAGCGCAGTGTTTGTGGCTCCGGGATCGCCGCGGCGCCATTGGCCCCTCGCGATGACGTTCCGGAACTGTTCAACCGGGGGAGGAAAGCCGCTTTACGGTTTCCTTGCGCTATGCATTTTCGCGCTGACTCCCGGTTGCGGTCCCAGCGCGCAAAAGTTGCCCGCGCTCGGCGCGGACCTTTCGCAGACATCGGTATCCGGGCTCTCTTCGGGCGGCTACATGGCCGGGCAATTTCATGTCGCACATTCCGCTACCGTAATCGGAGCCGCGATCTTGGCGGCTGGACCTTATGGCTGCGCGGAAAGTGCGGCTGCGGAAGCGTTTCCTTATTTCCCTGCCGCGACGGCTTATAATGCGGCTCAGGCGCAGAATGGCTGCATGGCGGACCGCCTATCGGCGGTGGGCGTTTTGAGTCCTGGAAGGCTGGTTAAGCTCGCTACGTCATTTGCAAGGGACGGCAAGATCGATCCTCTCCCGGGCTTGAAGCGTGCCAAGGTTTATCTCTACACCGGAGCTGACGACCGCACTGTTGCCAAAGCCGTGGTTGAGGCTGCGCGCAACTTTTACCTTGCGGCCGGCTTATCCCCCGAAAATGTCAGCTTCGTATTTAGGAATCCAGGTGGGCACGCCTTTCTGACGGCCGATGAAGGCAACGCCTGCGCTAGTAGCGCGTCCCCCTATATCGACGACTGCCGCTACGATCAGGCCGAAGCGATTCTGCGCCTTTTTTATGGAGCGCTGGCACCCAAAGCGTCAGCTCGGGCAGAGAACTTCATCACCTTCGCGCAAGGGGACTACGCTTCCTCGAACGCCACGCTTGCAAGTGATGGCGTTGTCTATGTCCCCTCCGCTTGCCGCTCAGAAGGTCATTGCCGCGTGCACATCGTCTTCCACGGCTGCGACCAGTCGCGCGCCCAGGTGGGGGATGCGGTCATCCGCGAGACCGGCTTTGCCGATTGGGCGGAAACGAACAAGATCATCGTCTTGTTTCCGCAGGCGGCGGCTTCTGCACTCAACCCGCTGACCTGCTGGGATTGGTGGGGCTATACCGGCCTCGATTTCCTCACCCGCAATGCGCCGCAGATCGAAGCGGTTGAGTCGATGCTTACGCGCCTTTCTGAAAGACCGGCGCCTTAAATCGGCGACGCTGCCACCTGCACGGCCACGTAGCGCTCTTCCTTCAGCTTTTCCTTGAGCAGTTCGGGCTCGGTCACGGGCAGCGAGCAGCGCTGGCCGATGCAAACATAAGCGGCGATCTTTCCGTCGATGCGGCTTTTTCCCGCGCCGAGTGAAGCAGGCGGGATCGCCTCGCCGTCCGCCACCCATTGCTCGATCGCATCGGGGAGCGATACTTCGGACAAGGCCTTGCGCCAGGGGGCGGCCTCTGCGGATGTCTTATCGCCCGCGATGACGACATGCTGCGGGGCGATTAAGGTCAGAGCGCCGGAGAGTAGGCCCGTGTAGGCGATCGCCATCGTTTGCGCAGCGCCCTGGAACGCGCCGAGAAGGCTGTCGGCACGCTTCAAATAGGCGGTATCGCCGGTAAAGCTATAAAGAGCGGCCAGGTTTTGCAGCATCGTGGCGTTCGGGTTCGGGACGGAATCGTCGCTTGCCGAGAGCGGGCGCAAGATCAGATCGCTTGTATCGTCCGCGGCGAGGTAATAGCCGCCGCTCTCCGCACCGTAATGCGCGTTCATGAGCGCGGTCCAGCCGATCGCATCGTCCAGATAGCGCTTCTCGCCTGTGACCTGGTACAGGGTTAGCCCCGCGGAAATCATATTGGCATAGTCCGCCGAGGTCGCTGGCGCTTTGAGCTTGCCCTGACGGAAGGAGTGGAAAAGGCGCCCATTCGCGAACATCCGGTTCGAGACGAACTCGTAGCCCTCCCTTGCCAGCCCGATCCATTCAGGCTGCCGGAAGGCATCTCCGGCCTTGGCAATCGCGCGTATGGCTAGGCCGTTCCAATCTGCAAGAACCTTGTCGTCCCAGCCCGGTTTGGTGCGCTTCTCCCGTACCTCGAACAGCTTCTTGCGGCATTCATCGAGCGCTTGCTCCTCTTCCCAATTGTGAAGCGCCAGCGCGTTAAGCCGATTGAGGATGGTCTTGCCTTCCCAATTTCCGCCCTCGGTTACGTCGTAGACCTGGGAGAAGATTGCCGCCCGCTCGCCATTGCCGAGCACGTTAGTGATTTCAGCCGCCGTCCATACGTAGAATTTGCCTTCTTCGCCTTCGGAGTCCGCATCGTAAGAAGCGGCGAACCCACCGCCTGGCACGCGCATGTCGCGCGCAATCCACGCGATCGTTTCGGCAACGCGGGCCTTCAACCTGTCGGAATTGGTTTCCTTCCAGACCTCGGTCATCAACTCGATCAGAAGCGCGTTGTCATAGAGCATCTTCTCGAAATGCGGAACGAGCCAGCGCTCATCCACCGAGTAGCGGGAGAAGCCGCCGCCGATGTGGTCGTAGATGCCGCCCTGGCAGATGTGCAGGAGTGTGTTCTTCACCTCTTCGATGCAGGTCTTGAGCCCATACCGGAGCCCCGCCTTCCACAAAAAATGGAAAATGGCGGTGTTCGGAAATTTGGGCGCACCCCGAAGGCCGCCATTGGCCGGATCGATTGCGCCGATGAATTTGCTGGCGACTGCGGCGAGCTGCTCCTCGGAGAACTCCGGCGCCGCACCGTAATTGAGCCGCGGCATGAGCCGGGATTTGAGATAGGCCGTATTCTGCTCGATGGTCTCTTTTTCCTCAGCGTAGACGCGCGCGACGTTTTCGAGCACCTGCTTGAAACTGGGCCGGCCATAGCGCGGCGTATCGGGGAAATAGGTGCCCCCGAAAAACGGCATGGCGTCGGGTGTCAAGAACATGGTCAAGGGCCAGCCGCCTTGTTCGCCCAATTCCTGAAGCGCGGTCATGTAGAGAGTGTCGACATCGGGCCGCTCTTCGCGGTCGACCTTGATGTTGACGAACAGCTCGTTCATGAGCGCTGCCGTGTCCTCCTTCTCAAAGCTCTCATGCGCCATCACATGGCACCAGTGGCAAGCCGCATAGCCGATGGAAAGCAGCACCGGCTTGTCGAGCCGCTGAGCTTCCCCGAAAGCCTCCTGGCACCACGGCCACCAATGCACGGGGTTGTCCTTGTGCTGCTGGAGGTAAGGGCTTGTTTCTTCGCTCAAACGATTTAACGCCATGAGGCAACCTTCAATCCCGTGCTTAAGAATGAGAAACGCCGGCGGCACGGAAACAACCGGTCTTATTATAGGCTTTTTTAGGCATATGTGGCCTGTAGCTTATCGTACAAGTTTTTCGAATTGGGAAACAACACTGTGACCATCTTTGCCCTTTCCACCGCGCACGGACGGGCGGGCATCGCTGTTGTAAGGATCTCGGGCAAGGCCGCGCGCACGTCGCTTGAGGCTTTGTGCGGGGGCAAGGTGCCTGAGCCGCGGATTGCTGCCCTCCGCGCCCTGCGAGACCCCCGTACCGGCGAGGTCTTGGACCGCGGGCTTGCGCTTTGGTTTCCAGGCCCTTCGAGCTTCACGGGCGAAGACATGGCGGAACTCCATCTCCACGGCGGCCGCGCCGTGGTCGCGGGCGTGCTCGATGCGCTTTCGGCCGCCGGCCTGCGAATGGCCGAGCCTGGCGAATTCACGAGGCGCGCTTTCGAAAACGGCAAGCTCGATCTGACGGAAGCGGAGGGCCTCGCGGACCTGATCAACGCCGAGACGGCCGCCCAGCGCTCCCAGGCGCTTCAGCAATCGGCGGGCGCGTTGCGCGAGCGGTATGAAGCCTGGCGGGCTTCGCTTCTCCGGGCGATGGCCTATGTGGAAGCGAGCCTCGATTTTTCGGACGAGGGCGATATCGCGGAAGGCGCCTTCAACGCGGCAGTCCCGGAAGCGCGCGCACTCATCGCAGCGCTCGACCGCGCGCTCGCCGATGGGCGCCGCGGCGAAATCGTTCGCGAAGGCATTCAGGTGGCGATCGTGGGCGCGCCCAACGTCGGCAAATCGAGCCTCTTGAATGCGCTCGCCGGGCGCGAGGCCGCCATCGTCTTCGACGAGCCGGGCACCACGCGCGACATTATCGAGGTCGCCCTCGATCTCGACGGCTTCCCCTTTGTCTTGCGCGACACGGCGGGCTTGCGCGAAGCCGCAAACGCCGTCGAGCAGGAAGGCATCCGGCGCGCGGTCGCAACGGCGGAAGCTGCGGACGTTGTGCTGCTCATAGAGGATGCGAGTTCAAAGAGTACCCCTCATCCTGTCCTTCTCCCGCAAGGGGAGAAGGGACGCCTTCATAACGGCTGCGACCTGCTCCCTCTCCCCTCGCGGGAGAGGGCTGGGGTGAGGGGGGGCCACGTCAAAAACACTCTCACCATCGCCGTTCTGAACAAGATCGATCTCGCGCCAGCGAAGGATGCAGAGGGGGGAGTCATCCCAATCTCCGCCAAAACCCGGGAGGGGCTCGACACCCTAAAGGCCGCGCTCGTATCCTTCGCCCGCGATAATTACGGCGCCGCCGAAACCCCGCTCATCACCCGCGCCCGCCACCGGCAGGAAATCGAGCGCGCACGCACAGCGCTTGCCGCATTCCTAGCCTGCGCCGAAGCGGGCGATCACGCCGAGCTGGCCGCCGAACACTTGCGCGAAGCCGCCGATGCGCTCGGCCGGCTCACCGGGCGCCTCGATGTGGAGGACGTGCTCGGCCAGATCTTCTCCGAGTTCTGTATCGGGAAATAGCTGGCCCGCCGTTTCATGTGAAACACGTAGCAAGGCCCCCTCACCCCAGCCCTCTCCCGCGAGGGGAGAGGGAGTAGCTCGCGCTTGCAACAGCGTTCCTTCTCCCCTTGCGGGAGAAGGACAGGATGAGGGGTAAGCCACGCGTAATGCGGGCTGATATTATTTCCCCGCCGCCAGCAGGTAATCCTGCGCATCGCGGCCGCGGAAATATTGCGGCTCCTGGTCGCGGTTCATGGCCTTCGCCATTTCGGGCACGCGCTTGCCCAGAAAATCGCGAAGCCCCTCGGTCTTGACCTCGCCGGCCGGATTTCTGGCTGCGCCATTCACCCCCTCGACCACGGCATAGGTGAAAAGCCCATGGCCCAAATCGCTGCGTTCCAGCGCCTCCTGATCCCAGCGCGCGGCGGAATAGACGACGATATTGGCCGCGTAGCTGTCGTTGCTGAGCCGCTGATTGTAGCTGTTGCCGGAATGGCAGGTGTCGAGGAACAGGATGCGGCGGCCATTGGCGGCCTCGACGGTCTCCTGGAAATCCACCCAGGGCACGATGGTCAATTCCCGCAGCGCGCCATTGTGGAACGCGGCCTCGGTGGCAAGGAACCGGTAGCTCTGCCCCTCGTTGAAGCCATGGCCCGAAACGAACATTAGGATCGTGTCGTTGGGCTGGCTTTGGCGGAGATCGCCGAGCGCATCGCGGATGTTGGCGACGGTGGGCGCATCGGCGGCGTCAGCGCCATTGACGAGGACGCGCGAAACCACGCCCTCATGCAAGGGGCCGAGGCGGGCGGCCATGGTCTTGGCGAAGGCCTTGGCGTCGGCGCCCGCCACGTCGAGGTTGCAGTCTCTGGGCGTGACGCCATCGAGTTCGCGGCAGGCCATGCCGAGGTTCGGATATTTATCGACGCCGATGGCGAGGATGTAGAGCACGCCGCGCTTGTCGAGATCGCCTTCGCCGTCATGGGTCACGATGACCTCGGCGGGGGTTTCGCCGGTGTCGTTGACGGCGACCACGCGGATGGTGTTGCGGCCCTTGGCGAGCGGCACGGGGAAGGTCAGCGTGCCCGGCTTAAACCCGCCGCCCTCCTCGGGCTGCTCCTCGGCGATCTGGCGGCCGTTCACCTGGATGCGGATCGCCTTCACCGGATCGGGCGTCGCCTCCAGCGCGATCTCGAGGGTGGCGCTGCCGCCGCTCAACGCGGCGTTTGGCGCGGGCGAGATGATGCGGAAGTGCGGCACGGGCTTGGTCAGCAGATCGGAAAGCTTGAAGTTCGTGCCGTAAGCCTCCTTCACCGCTTGCTCGGCGGAGGCGAGCTGGATGGCGCGGGCGACGATATCGGGCCGGTTCAAGGTCTTGCGCAGCTGGGCGGCGGTGACATATTCGGCCTCATGCTCCGGGCCATGGTTGATCTGCCAGCCGATCAGCTCGCTGCCGGGACCGGAGGCGGCGTAATAGCCCTGCGGCGTCCACATCACCCATTCGCCGTCCGTGCCGCGGAACAGGGTGACGAGCAGCTCGCGCGTCTTGAGGTTCCACAGCCGCACCGTCTGGTCGTCCGAGCCCGAGACGAGAAAGCGGCCATCGGGCGAGGGCGCGACGGCCCAGACATCGCCCTCATGGCCCACGAAATCGCCGAGCTTGTTGCCCGCGCGGTCATAGGCGGTGAGCACAGCCATTGCTGCCGCCCGAGACGACGGTTTCGCCATCGGGCGTGAAACTATAGGACCGGTGGTCGTAGCCATTCGTGGCGTCGCGGGCGATGGAGGCAACCGCGCGCCCGTCCTTCGAGATGTCGAGAATGGCGTCGTAGCCATAGTCGCCGCCCTTTCTATGGCTAAGCGAGAAGCCGCCAAAGCTGGCCTGCGCGCGGCGGAAGGCGCCGGCCTCGGCCTCGCCAAGCGCAACAGGCGCGCCAAGCGCGCCCTCGCCCAGCGGCAGGGTCAATGCCTGCTCAAGCGGGTCGCCTGATTGACCGCGCTTGCTTGCGCCAGGTGTTCCCCCAGCCGATGCGCCGCCCATCGGCCGAGAACCCCGCCGCCCAGACCGGCTGCCCCTGGCCGGCGAGCCGCAACGGCTTGCCATCGGGTCCGGGCCGGGGCTTGCCCGAATGCGGGTCCCAGAGGTGGATCTCCTTGTTGTTGCCGCCGCCGGTCGCCGCCCAGCGCCCGTCCGGGCTGAAGGCCGTGGCGAGCACGACATTGTCGTGGCCGGTATAGGTGACGATCTCCTTGCCGCTGACAGATGTCGTAGACATTGTTGATACGCGCTGCCGTACCCTCTGCCGCAGCTCGACAGCAAGAGCTTGCCATCTGGGCTGAAGCTCAAGGAGCCGACGCCTCGTCCTCTGCTTGAGCCAGTATGCGCAGAAAGCCGCCCGTCGCGTCCGTCCCACAGCCGGATTTCGCCGGAGTGATCGCCGCTGGCGATGGTGCCATCCGGGGCCACGGCAAGGCTTCGCACCTTATCGCCATGGCCGGGCATGCGCGCGATCTCCTTGCCATCGGCCACGCGCCAGAGCCTCAGATCATGATCGAAGGAGCCCGTCACCGCGCGGCTGCCATCGGGGCTGAAGCCAACGGCATAGATGAAGTCCTTATGCCCTTCGAGCCGGTGCAGCAGCTTCGGCTCCGCCGCGCGGGCGCCGGCGCGTATCCCGGTGTCCCAGAGGATGGCGGTGCTTGTCCTCGCTGCCCGAAATCAGCCTGCTGCCATCGGGCGAGAAGGCGAGGCCATAGACCACATCCGCATGCCCCTTCAACAGCGCCACGAGCTTGCCGCTCGCGAACTCGTAGAGGCGGATGGCATCGCTTTCCTCGCCGGGTGCCAAGAAACCACCCCCCCGCCGCCAGCCATTTGCCGTCCGGCGACAGCGCCATGGCGTAGACCTTGCCCGCATGGCCCGGCGCGCTCTCGCCCCGGATCGTGCGCACGGTCTTGCCGCTCGCCAGATCCCACACGCGGATGGTCTTGTCCTCGGAGGCCGAGACGAGCTGCCTGCCGTCCGGCGTAAACGCGATGCCGTTGATCCTCGCCATATGCCCGCCGGTGTCGAGCATGGGCAGCGGCGCATCCGCCGCATTCTTCGGTTCGGCGGGCCTTGCGGCGAGCGTCACGCTGACCGTCTTCTCCTTGCCGCCGCGCAACAGCCGCAGCTTCACCGCCGCTCCCGGCCCCTTGCCTCCGATGGCCGCAATGAACCCGGCCATGTTCTCGATTTCCACCCCGTCCAGCGTGACGGCGATATCCCCCGGCTGGAGCCCCGCGGCCGCGGCAGGCGAACCCTCCACCGGCTTCACCACCTTCGCCCCGCGCGGCGCCTCCCAGCCGAGCTTGGCCGCCTCCTCCTGGGTGACATCGGCGAGCTGCGCGCCGAGGAAGCCCTTGGCCTGTTCCTCCGCGCCCGCCGCCCCGCATCCCAGAGCCAGCCAAATCAGCAAAACCGCAATCCGCCGCATGACAATCCCCCCGCACAACATTTCGCGGAGGTTAGCACATAACTATGCAATCCGCAGCTCCCCTCGCGCTGCCCACATCGTCATCCCGTAGCCGTGACGCCCCCTCACCCTGCCCCTCTCCCGCAAGGGGAGAGGGTACGCCGTTGCAACGGGCACGCCATGCCCCCTCTCCCCTAGCGGGAGAGGGCTGGGGTGAGCGCTCCTGTTTCACATGAAACGCGGGCGCGGCTCAAGCGGCGCCGCCCCAATGGAGGAAGAGGCCGATGTCGCCGATGAAACCGCCGGGGAAGTCCAGAACGCGGGCGATCAGATGAAAGCCGAGCGGCTTCAGTTCGCTCTCGAAGCGTAGAAAGCTCTCCGCCGCTTCGCCCCGAAGTGTCGCCGGCCAATCGGGCTCCGGCACGTTGATCGCGCGGCCCCCATCGCTGCAAAGCGCTCCAGGAAACCGCAGCACTTGAAGCTCCGTTTCGCCGCGCTGCGCCGCGCGCCGCGCCTCATGCAACAGCCCGCGCCAATGTTCGTCCGTGACGTGGTGGTCGATGGCTTGCTTGACCTGCTGCTCCCTCTGGCCGGCGGAAGCCCTCCGCGCCGCTTCCATTTCGGCAGCCTTTTTCGATTCCGCGCCGCTTACAAGCGAACGGAAGTCCGATGCGGTGAAGCCATTCTCCTCGGGAGGCGCGGCTTCGGTGGGCGGCGCCTTCGGCTCGTTGTACTCCTCGAGTTCGCGACGATTACGCCAGCGAAACAGCCCGCGCGAAGTGTGAGGAGGACCGGAGGCCGGCTCTTGCGCTGCGAGCGCACGGATGAGATCGGCCCGGCTTACGATCCCAACGACGCGCCCGTCCCGGAGAACCGGCACCCGTTTGATCCGGTGCGCGGAAAGCAGCCTGCCGATCTCGACCACATCCGTGTGATCGCTCACGGTCACAACGGGCGCCGACATGATCTCGCGAGCCTGCCTGTCTGGCATGCGCAAGCTTTCAATGAACTGGGGGCTCAAGCTTTCGCCCTGAGCCAGCAAGTCGAGCCACCAATCGCGCCGGGCTCTGCGATCCTCGTCGTTGTGCCTCAGCAGATCGCCTTCGCTCACCATGCCGATCACCGCGCCATCCCCGTCCACCACCGGAACCGCACTGATGTTATGCTCAAGCAGTAGCTTGGCGATCTTGCGCAGGGGCGTTTCCGGGCCGGCCGTGACGACGGAGGTCGTCATTACGTCGAAAGCGTCCATCTTCGTGCCCCTTCAAGCATTGTGCGGCGTAGAAATGGGTGAAATAACCCGTGCCGGGCTGAACTCACTGTTGGCTCGTCATGATCGCTCAGCCGCTGTTCAAGTCAACCATGGTAGTTGTTTTTGGCGGGCTTGCGGCGACGCTCTTGCTACTCACCTTACACCCCAATCGGACATCAATTCGCCCAATGTTAGCTCAATGAGTGGATTGTTAAATCCTGGCAGCCTAACCGCCTATTTGTGAAAAATCATGGACGTACTGATTGCCGCTTTCATCTTTTTGATCGTCAGTATCTTCGGGTTGTTCGCCTTAAGGGTCAAACCCAAGAAGCCCGAATCGGAGCGTTCGGTGAAGTGTCCGAGATGCTCCACCGAGAGCAGCCTCAAAGACACCGCTTGCACGAATTGCCGAAGCAAAGAGCTGAAAATCGTCAAGACGGACCCAGCGAAAAAACTCATCGAATGCCCAAAATGCAAGATGGAAGTTACAAAGCTGATTTGCCCTAAATGCGATACCGATCTCATAAAGCTTATGTTCGAAAAAAACCCTTAGCGGGCTTCTGAAAGCGGCAAGGGCTCGCCGGTTAACCGCTCGCTTTGACACCAAAGACGCTCGCACGCATATTGTGAACCTATGGAACCGGAGCGAGTTTCGTTCGACGTCATCGTTGTTGGAGGCGGGCACGCCGGCTGCGAGGCAGCCGCAGCGGCCGCACGCATGGGTGCGCGCACAGCGCTTGTCACGCATAAATTCGAGACCATCGGCGAGATGTCGTGCAACCCGGCCATCGGCGGCCTCGGCAAGGGTCATCTCGTACGCGAGATCGATGCACTCGATGGGCTGATGGGCCGCGTTATCGATCAGGCGGGCATCCAATTCCGCATGCTGAACCGCTCCAAGGGGCCGGCGGTGCAAGGCCCTCGCGCGCAAGCCGACCGCAAGCTCTACCGCCGGCATATGCAGGCCGCCCTTCGCGAGCAGTCCAATCTTGAAGTGATCGCCGCACCGGTCGAGGATTTGCTCGTGTCGAATGGCGCAGCGGCGGGCGTCGTCACGGGCAGCGGGCTCGAGATTAGGGCCGGCGCCGTGGTCATCACTACCGGCACATTCCTAAACGGCCTCATTCATATGGGCGAGACGCGCATTCCGGCAGGGCGAGTTGGCGAGGAACCCTCGATCGCGCTCAGCCGCCGCCTCTATGCCTCGGGCCTGCAAATGGGCCGGCTCAAGACCGGCACGCCAGCGCGCCTCGACGGCCGCACCATCGATTATTCGAGGCTCGAAGCGCAGCCCGGCGACGAGCCGCCGGTGCCGTTCTCCTTTTTGAGCGAGCGCATCTCGACACCCCAAATTCCGTGCCACATCACCGCCACCACGAAGGAGACGCACGCGATCATCGCGGCGAATATCCATCGCGCGCCGATGTACTCCGGCCAGATCGCAAGCGTGGGTCCCCGCTATTGCCCCTCTATCGAGGACAAGATCGTCCGGTTCAAGGACCGCGGCAGCCACCAAATCTTCTTGGAGCCCGAAGGCCTCGACGATCACACCGTTTACCCGAACGGCATCTCCACCTCCCTGCCGGAGGAGGTTCAGCGCGCCTTCCTGAAAACCATTCCCGGCCTTGAGAACGCCGCCGTGATCCGGCCCGGCTATGCCATCGAATACGATTACGTCGATCCAAGAGAGCTCTTGCCCACCCTCGAGGTGAAGCGGCTGCCTGGACTGTACCTCGCCGGGCAGATCAACGGCACGACGGGGTATGAGGAGGCAGGAGGCCAGGGCGTTGCCGCCGGCATCAACGCGGCACTGAAGGCAGGTGGGCTGCCGGCAGGTTTCGTAGTCTCGCGCACCGAAGCCTATATCGGCGTCATGATCGACGACCTCGTGACCCGGGGCGTCTCCGAGCCCTACCGCATGTTTACCAGCCGAGCCGAGTACCGGCTCAGGCTTCGCGCCGACAATGCCGATGAGCGGCTGACGCCGCTTGGGCTGAGCGCGGGATGCGTTGGGGCAAAGCGCTCAGCGGCATTTGAGCGGAAGGCGGAGGCCTTGGCTGCGGCGCGCGGACTTCTGGAAAGCTTGACGCTAACGCCCGATGAGGCCGCAGGCTACGGCATCGCACTCAATCGCGACGGCCGCCGCCGCTCCGCTTTCGATTTGCTGGCATTCCCGGACATGAGCGTAACCAGGCTCTGCGGCGTTTGGCCGGAACTCGCGGGCATCCCTGCGCCAGCCGCCGAACGATTACAGGTTGATGCCCGCTACGCCGTCTATTTGGACCGGCAAGAGGCGAGCATTCTGGCGTTCAAGAAGGATGAAGCCGTCGCCATTCCTGCGGCACTGGATTTTGCGGCAATTGCGGGCCTCTCGAACGAAATCCGCCAGAAGCTCGAACGCCACCGGCCCTCCTCGCTCGCTCAAGCCTCGCGCATCGACGGCATCACGCCTGCGGCGCTCATGCTGGTGCTTGCGCATATCCGCAAGTCCACCCGCGCGGCCTAAGCCTTATATGCCGTAAATCAGGCGCCCGCATCCGGCAACAAGCCTAACACCCGTTTCCCGTTCAGAGGAATAATGGCCAAAAGCGTCCCGGAAGCGCCCTCTTTTCGCTTCACACGAGTTTGTGTTCCGCCGCCGGTCCGCCTCCAATTCGCTTGATTTTCCGTTGAGATTTTTGTCTAGATGTCGCCGCCTGGCAGGGCGGTGAAGGTCTAGGCTTGCCAGCTTGGCGGATGGGCATCTACTTTGGGACAACGCGCCAGCACAGGCGTTCGGTTGGAGGTTTGCAAATATGGCGTTTAAATGGTTTCGGCTGCTACCTATCGCAGTAATCAGTATCATCCCTACCCTCTCCCAGGCTCAGACGCTCTGCGATCCAGCCGGCAGGGAGCAGGAGGAGGCACTTCGCCAAGCTTTGCCGGAAGGCAAATGCAAAAGGGAGCGGATCGAGGTTTCCGGTAATTCGAGCTTGGGTGTTATTCGCAGCGCGGAGTCTCTTGCGAACAGGGATTGGCGGGATACTGTTGTCACAAAATACGGTGAGCAATGGGCCGAAGTCAAATTCATGGCCTGCAGGAGGGTTTTGTGCGTGAAGGGAGCATTAGCCGGCTCGAGGCGCTGTACGATATCCGGCTTTCCGTGCAGGGCCGACCTGACTGAGCAAGACATGGCTCAGATCAGGCAGCTGGATGTGGCCGCACCCGTGGCTCCCGCCTATGGTCCAGGCCAATCGGAGGACCTGCGGAGTGCCTATGGGTATCACCGCCCCGCGGAGGAAAGCGATCTTGACCAGCGAGAAATCATGCACCTGCAGGAACTGCTGGGCGTCACGCCGGACGGCGATTTTGGACCTTCATCGATGCAGGCGCTTAGGGATTTCCGGCGCAGCGCAGGCCTTTCGATGGAAGGACCTCCCTCCCATCGGGATCTGGAGAAGCTCGCCCACGCTGAGCGCAGACATTACGGCCAGTAAATTGCCGCGGAGCATAATGCGCTCCGCCCTGTCTATTTGATGCGATCTCATCGCCGGGGCGCCAGCCGCTCCGGCGATTTTCATTTTGGCGATACCAATTAGCGGCGGCTCCATCCGCCCCCATATTTTTCCCCGTAAAGGCGCAGCCAGGCAGGCCAATTGATCAGGAGCAGCCACATGCCGGTCGGCAATGCAGCGGAGTTCGCCCGCGCCTTTTCCGTTTCACATGAAACAGTGGAAAAGCTTGAGCTCTATGGGCGGCTGCTGATCCAATGGCAGAAGGCAGTGAACCTTGTCGCTCCGGCAACAATTCCTCAACTCTGGCAAAGGCACTTCGCCAACTCTGCGCAACTCCTGAGGCTAGCGCCCCGCGCAAAAATATGGGTGGACCTGGGCTCAGGAGGGGGATTCCCAGCGCTCGTAATTGCTATTATGCTTGCGAATCAGGAAGAGTGCTGCGTGCACCTTATCGAGAGCAACGCCCGCAAATGCGCTTTTCTCTCCGAGGCAGCACGGCAAACAGGGGCTCCCGCGCGCGTGCATAACGCCCGCATCGCGGACGTTGCCGCCTCTGGCGCGGTTCCGGCCGCGGGCGTGGTGACAGCCAGGGCGCTGGCACCTCTCGATGCGCTCCTAGAGCTAGCCCTGCCGTTTTTCGGTAATGCGTCAGCTGCGTTGTTTTTGAAAGGCCGAGAGGCCGGAGTAGAAATCGCTGAGGCCCGGAAACGCTGGGTTTTCAATTTGAAAATCCACCCCAGCATTAGCGATGCGCAAGGACAGATTTTGGAGATCGGGAAACCGGTGCTCATACGGGGTGGCGAGCAGTGACAAACAGAAACGGCAAAAAACTTCGTGTGTTCGCGGTCGCCAATCAAAAGGGCGGCGTGGGCAAGACGACGACAGCGATCAATCTTGGCACGGCCTTGGCGGCGGTGGGCGAGCGCGTGCTCATTATCGACCTCGATCCGCAGGGCAATGCCAGCACAGGGCTTGGCGTGCCCGAAGAGGCACGCCACGTTTCCACTTACGATGTTCTAGCGGGAGCGGCAGCGCTTGAGCAGGCTATGACTCCGGCCGCGGTGCCAGGACTATTCGTCGCCCCCTCAACCCGCGACCTAGCCGGTCTTGAGCCGGAGATTTCGGCCGCGCCGAACAGGGCCTATTTCCTTCGGGATGCAATTGCCTCCTTGCGGGCCTCAGAGCGGGATCGCCCTCCCAGCGAGCAGCTCGGCTATGTGCTGATCGACTGCCCGCCCTCGCTCAGCATCCTGACGCTGAACGCTCTCGCCGCGGCCGATGCAGCCCTGGTGCCCGTGCAGTGCGAGTTCTTCGCACTTGAAGGTATCACCCAGCTCAAGGAAACCATCGACTTTGTGCGGTCGAGCCTCAATCCATCGCTTGAGATCCACGGCGTGGTTTTGACCATGCACGACGCACGCACCAAGCTTGCCGACGAGGTTGCCACCGAGGTGCGGAGCTTTTTCGGACAGAAGGTTTACGAGACGGTGATCCCGCGCAATGTGGCCGTTGCCGAGGCTCCATCGCACGGAAAGCCGCTGCTGCTTTACAATCACAAGAGTGCGGGCAGCCGCGCCTACATGGATCTTGCCGCGGAAATGATCAACCGTGAGCGGGCCGCAGCCGCCGCGGCAGCGTAAGTACCTTGTCATAGCCGGGCTTGACCCGGTCATCCAGTAATCTGCGTTCAGCTTGGTCTGGATCGCCGCCTCGCGCGCGGCCATGACACTACGATTGGAGAATTTCATGGAATCACGATCGGGCGCCGTCGCTTTGGGGCCATCCCCCGTCCAAAAGAACCGCCTCGGCCGGGGCCTCGCCTCGCTCATCGGCGAGAACGTACCGGTGAATGGCAGGGTGCTGCCAGCCAATGGCGAAAGCCGCATGGTGCCAATCGATCGCGTCAGGCCAAGCGCGCTTAATCCGCGTAAGAATTTTGAGCAGACGGAGCGGGCCAAAGCCGAGTTGGAGGAATTGGCGGCTTCGATTCGTGAAAAGGGGTTGGTGCAGCCGATTGTGGTACGGCCCGCCGACGCTTCCAGCACCTATTACGAAATCGTTGCAGGAGAGCGGCGCTGGCGTGCGGCGCAAAAGGCGTCCCTGCATCTCGTGCCCGTTATCGTTCGCTCCCTGTCCGATCAGGAGGCGCTTGAGCTTGCGATCATCGAAAACGTTCAGCGCTCCGACCTGAACGCGATCGAGGAAGCCGGCGGCTACCGCGAACTCGTCGAGCGCTTTGGCTATACGCAAGAGGAACTGGGCCAGATCATTGGCAAGAGCCGCAGCCATCTCGCCAATACGATGCGGCTTTTGAAGCTACCTGAAAGCGTGCAGTTGCTCGTCCGCGACGGCTCGCTTAGCGCAGGGCACGCGCGCGCACTGATCGGGCGCGATGATGCCGAGGCCGTCGCCGTCGAGATTGTGAAGAAGGGGCTGAACGTTCGCGACGTCGAGGCACTGGTGATGGGCCGCAAGCCCGGCGGTGCTTCGGTCTCGCCAAAACCCGCGGCACAGAAAGACCCCGACACCCGCGCTGCGGAGCGGGAGATGTCCGACGCGCTCGGCCTTTCGGTGCTGATCAATCCCGGTAGCGGCGAAGCCGGGGAGGTCGTTGTGCGCTACAAGAGCATGGAGCAGTTCGAGACTATCCATAAGGCCTTGCTTGCGCGAAGGCGGGATTAAACAACTTTGAGATTTCCCGTGCCGGACGCCGCGCTCCGGCGCGTCAGGATTCTGCATGCATGCCCCCTAATTAAGCGGGACGCCTAAAAGTGCGCTGCCCGCTTTTTAGGGCCGCTGCTTTACCCTAATTGCGGAAGTGCTTGAAAAAACGCAAAAACGTCGCATTGGGTTGGAACCGGAATTGCGGTTAGGTCACCTCAGACGCAATGCCTCCGGCCGGTTGAGGCCGAAAGCTGCCATGCAAGATATTTGAACTTTATGGTGCGATGTGAGGTAGAGCAAACTCCGACTACAGCCTCACGATTCGAAGTGCAGCCCCGATGCTGGCCGCTCAAGTTCGCCATACAGGTTCGAGTAACGGTATCGCGCATAGGGATCGCCCGTCGCCCAGTCCCACCCTGATAGGCGGCCAAGAAATAAGAGCAGTTAACGCGGCCTAACAAATCAGGTAGCGTTATATAATGCAGGAGGCGAAAATGATCGAATATCGCAGGATAGTTACAATCGAACTCTCGGGCGGCAGCAAGAAGCGTGTGCGGGTGGACGCATCCGACTACGAAGAGGCCAAAAAGAAAGGCGATTATCGGCTTGACAAACCCAACATGTAGGTAAGTGAATCGCTTCACACCTATTTTTTCTTTTTCTTTACAGGTCCACTCTCTTGCCGGGGCACCGGCGCTTTCGCCACCTTCTTTACGATCTCATCAAAGGCGGATTCATCTTCGGTGCAGCCGAGATCGCGGGCGGCTTCGATGAACTTTTCTGACTGAGCATTCTTGCCTTTGCCGGTGGCTTTTGCCGCCGACTTCGGCTTATCTGGTTGTTGCAACTTCTTGACCTCTGCCGCGTGCCGACGCTCCACCTTTTTAATGTCCTCTTCTGGCTTCACGTTTCCAAGGTCAATGCCGCGCGATGCGGCCATTTTTCGCACGCTCAGGTTATTCTCGACATGCTCTGCACTAACGGCACGTTCGCCACGGAGATCATGCTCCTTCACGTTGTGCGTTGTCATGGCCGCGCCAAGCCGCTTGGCGCTAATAACGACTTCTGGTGCGAAATCAGCTAGCGGCCGGTTCCCTTTAGCTGGGACATCCAATTGCCGCTTCATTGCCTGTGTATCTTTGCCAAACAGGGCTTGGTCACCCCGGCTCCGTATTCTGCCGATACCCGCTCCGTCAACGCCATGGTCATATAAAACGCCCTGAAACCGCGCTTCAGTCTCCGTTAGCTCGCCGCGCGCGACAAGGCGCTCAGTTTCAATCATGCGCTGCTGAATGACTTCGAGAGTCCGGGTGGCCGCTGCAAAATAATGCTGCGCAAAGGCAACTTCAGTCTTGCGCGGATCACCGTTCATGGCAACGAGATAGGCGGCACGGCGCGTAAGAATTACGTCTTCGCTTGGTCTTCCACCTTCTAGGTTTTTGGGGTCAACCCCAAAAACCTTCTCCCCTGCCTCCCACGCGTCAAGCCCGTTCCAGGTTAGAAATTGCCGTGCCGGATCAATTTCAGCCGCCTTACAAGCGTTCCATGCACGTTCAATAACCGGACGAAACTCGCGCCACTGAGGGTATCCCAGGAGCGGCATCATAACGCGAGCCCGCCATGCCTCAGTGCCATCATGTTCAAAGCGGCATTCTTCAAATGAACTGAATAGTTTTGCGATTTCGGTCTTCTGGGTAGTCATTAGTTCTCGCCTCCAAATTGTGGGGCGTCGGGGCAATGGCGCAGGGCAAGAACTCACAAAATCGGCGCGATACGCTGGATGCGGCACCCACATCGCCGCAACTCGCGACGGTATGTGGGCAGGGTGACGGGCATGCCGCTCGAAGTCAAGGCGCCGCGTCTTCCTGTGGATAACGTGCGCCCGTCTGGCGGCTAGGTGCCAAATCGGCCCATGGTAGACATGGGCCTAAGTGGCGAAATGGGTAGACGCGCCGGTCTTTAAAACCGGTTTCCGGGCTAGGGAGTGTGGGTTCGAGTCCCATCTTAGGCACCACCTTAGGGAGTACAGATATGGGAACCCTGAAACCAAATGTCTGGCAGCTGAATTACAATCGGCTTCTGGAGGAGATAGGGGCGCTCCATGACAAAGTCGCATCATTAGAGATGATTATTGGGGCATTACATGGGCACGAAAATGAGGGGGACGATGGGGCGCAGCGGCATAGTGTTAAGGACACGCTACTTGAACTTCTAAATGAGGCAGGTGCATGCGGGTTGAGCACGTCCTTAGCCCTGCAGAAGGCGGCTAGGCGCGGCGTTAGGCTTGACCGTGGCTCTGTCAGTTCGAGGCTAAGTAAATTCAAAAAAGAGGGCGTAGCAATCTTTGACGGTGAACGCTACCGGCTAAAACAGTATGAGCGTGTCGGCCGAGACGTGGCGGCCTGACGCTACTAACTAGAAATAAAAAGGCGGACCAAGCCGATACTTGGTCCGCCTTTTGGAATGAGACGCGCCGTTTCCGGCTCCGGGCTAGGGAATTTGAATCTCATCCCGCTAAACATGTTTAGCATGTACGGCGCGAATCATAAAGTTTCAATTGACAAAACCTGTTCATGGCTTGTGAACGGCCTTGCTGGTTTAGGCGGCGTAGGTGAGCCGCTTCCCAGCCACACCCTTAAGCGCTTTCTCCGCCCGTTCTTCGTCGCCGATGCCGTTTGCGATCCGGTTGTTATACCGGAAGTCAAATTCCGCAAGGTAACGATGCAGGTGCTTCTCTGCGCAGTGCTGATAGGTCCCCTTCATCCCGCGCTTGAAGATCGAGAAATACCCCTCAAGCGTGTTGGTGTGAACGGAACCGCGCACATATTCGCCGGTGCCGTGCTCCACCGTGAAGTGATGCTTAAACTCGGAACCGATCTTGCCGTAAAGCGCCGCTTCGTCGGTCATCAGCATGCCTTCCTTGGCGAGGTTGGCATCGATGATGGGCTTGATGTTGGCCGTGTCCGCCTTGTCGATGGCAAAGCTGCGGACTTCGCCGCCGCGCTCGATAAGGGCTAGAGCCGCCTGCTTGTGAGCGTAACCGCGTGCGCCTTTCGGCTTCACCGCGCCATCCTTCTTGCCGATGAAGGTTTCGTCGCTTTCGAAGATGCTGCCAGCGCCGCCCATCGGGGCCAAGCTGCCGGTCCGCATTGCTTCGCGAATGCGATGGCTCATGAACCACGCCGCCTCATAGGTGATCTCAAGAATGCGGTGTAGCTGGTGCGAGCTGATACCCTTCTTGCTGGAGCAAAGAAGATGGATAGCCTGCAACCATTGATGCAACGGAATATGCGAGCTTTCGAAGATCGTACCAACGCGCACAGTGAACTGCTTCCGGCAGTGGCCGCACTTCTTCAATCCGTGGCGGACAACGCCTTCCGGGTTCTTCTTGCTGGGCTTTGAGCGGACACCTTCAAGCGCATAGATACGGTCGTTCGCGCCGCAGTGCGGGCAAACCGGGCCTTCCGGCCAAAGAAGAGCCTCGACCTTCTTGAAGGCGGCTTCTTCATCGTGAAAATGAGCTTTGCTTAGTACAGACATGGCAGTGATCCCGTATCCCGTTGATACGAAATCTAAGCTAGGCTGTTGGGTTTGTCAAGCCGATAATCGCCAAAAGAAAGCTTTCGCGAAAGTTGAAAAGATGTGGCGCAAGAAAATGGTTGCGTGGCCGCCGAAGGAAGCTGTTCAGGTGACGACGTATCTAGCTAAGGAGCCTGTTCCGCAAATTTGAACAAGGCGGTAAGTGAAATCTCTGCCCACCTGCGAATCCTCGGGTGTCTGGCTTGCCGGATACTGAAGTGCTCTTCTGACTCGCCTTTTGCAGCTTCAATGATGCGGTAAACTGAGCGCCGCCCGATGCAAAGCTGCTTTGCAACGTCGGTTGCGCGGGCGCCGCTTTGAAGCAGGCGGAGAACCTCGCCGGATTTCCTATCTTCCTCAGAGCGTCTCCCGCCTTTTGCAATTCGTACCCAGAACACCCCTTCTCCACGTCACAGACTGTCCCAGAATTTGTCAAAAACGACTCTCCAAAGACTTCCCCGTCGTGATGGTCAGAACCCAAGACCCGATAGCCCAGAAACCCATTAAGAGCTTCCCTGCAAACTTTACCTCCGCTTCCGAATAATAAGCAGACAGTACGGCAGACACGGCCACTACAATAGCCGCACCAAGGACTATTAGAACGAAGAACATGGCCCACTTGAGCATACTTTTCATCTCGCCACCCAGATAAACCTGTCGCCGTTGGCTAGCCCTTCCGGCTTAGTCCGTCACCTTAGTGTGGCGCGGCAATTCAGCCGCCCTTGGCAAACTTCCAGACTATCCGCCACGTCCCGCATCGACCTATTGATATCACGCGCGGCCGCGCAAATCGAGGCGTAAGCACCGCGGCTTCGATATCACCGGCACACGCGTTGCTAACGCGAGAAGCCCGGTTCTGCTTGCTGAGGCTGAGCGGAATTTGGTTCGAAAATCCTGAATGGCAGCTCCCGACCCCGACCTTCCTACTGGAGTAACGGGAGGATGAAGCCTGCTCTGGGTGGCAAGCCGAGATCGCGAGATTGAGGGCAGGTGGTCCGCTTCGCATCCGGTCTTCCGCAGCGCTGCGGCGGGCAGGCGCAGGAGAGTACTTTCATAGGCACGCTATGCACGTTGCGTAGGGCCGCAGGAGTTTCGTAGCGCCGTCCCGTGGTTAAGACCGGCTTGGTAAACGCGGCGGCTGTTAAATGGCATTTTCGCGCAAACATGCGAATTTTTCGCGTTTTCACCCCCAAAAGTGGATTCCTGGAATCCCGTTAATTATCATTTTGGGCCCCGATTAACCGTATATCTTAATCTACACCTGCAATCGAGCTTTGGTGCACCTTGGGTCAGCTTCACGGTGCAGCGCAAAATCGTCTTTTATATCAAATAGTTAGCTCTATTTACGCATTACTAAGGAGCTATCGGTGATGATGGCGCCATCGAAAAGGGGGTGGGGCAATTATTAGTTTTGATAAAAATTGTATAGAAATCTATATTCCATCTGAAGGACTGAGCCCATTCCTCCCCCAGTCAAAGGGAGAGACGCGTTATGATTGCGCCGTTGCATTTGAATCGGATTTTTCCAAAGCAACCGTCGTCTTTTGCTGCAAGGCGGGGTGGCTGCGGGGCAGGATGATGGTAACGGTCGTCCCGGCGCCGGGCGTCGAGCGCAAATCGATGCGGCCGTTGTGTAGCTCGACGATGCTCTTTACAAGCGACAGGCCGAGGCCGGCGCCGCGATGGCGCGAGCCCTTGCTGCGCAACTCGAACCGCTCGAACACCGTCGCCTGCTCCTCCTCCGGTATGCCAAGGCCGGTATCCTGCACGCTGATCGAGATGCCGTTCTTCTCGCTCCGGCAAGAAAGCGTGATGGTGCCGTCTTCGGGCGAAAAGCCGATGGCGTTCGATAGAAGATTGTATAGCACCTGAATGAGCCGGTTTTCATCCGCCATCACCGTTGCAGCCTCTTTGGCGACATGCACCTGAAGATGGACCTTGGCGCGCTGCCAGACGCTCCCGTACGCCAAGCTCGGCCGCTTCGATGGCCTGCTGGAGATCGACGGGCGACAGTTTCAAATCGAGTGCCCCGGCGTCGATGACGGCAAGATCGAGGATGTCGTTGATGATGTTTAAAAGCGCCTGGCTCGATGTTTTGATGTCGTTCAAATACTCGCGCTGCTTAGCCTTTAGAGGGCCGATTGCAGGCTCAGCCAGAAGGTCCGTGAAGCCGATAATGGTCGTGAGCGGCGTGCGAAGCTCGTAGGACACATGAGAGAGAAACGTCGTCTTAAGCCTGTCGGAGGCTTCGAGCGCTTCATTGCGCTCTAAAAGAACGTCCTCAAAGCGCTTGCTGTCGGTGACATCGGCGAAAGTGACGAGAGTGCCTCCATCAGGGAGCGGCGTGATCGTGTAGGCGAGATGGACACCGTCCTGCCGTCCGATCGTTGCTCCGAAGGTATCCCTCTCGTCCGGCATCCCCGTGATGGCGTCACGCAGCGTCCGCCAAAATTGCGGGTCGGGCGCGAGGTGTTCGCTTTGGGCGATGATGGCCTCAAGGTGGGGCGAATCCTGAAGCGCTGCGTCCGGCAATTTCCAGATGGTTTGAAAGGCCGGGTTGAAGAGCTGCAAGCGTCCGTCGGCGCCGAACACGGCGATGCCCTCGCTTAAATGATCGAGAGTTTCACGCTGACCTTCGATCAGGCTTTGGTACTGGCGCTCAGCGGAAAGTTTCTCTGTCACATCGTCGAAAAGGAAGGTGACGCCGCCGTCGCTCCGGCAATCCGTGACGACATGCACCGTTCTGCCATCCGGCCGGTGCCAAAGCTCGTCGAGCGTGCGATTCCGGTCCCAGGTCAGCACTCTATCATCACGCCATTTACGGTAGTTCGTTTGCTCCGGAAGCAGCCTGCGCTGGCGTAGCAGGTCGAAAAACTCCGAAGCCGCGGGCTTGTCTTGCAGCCAGGAATTTTCCAGCGCCCAGATGCGCGCGAAGGCATCGTTGCTGTAAACGAGCTTGCGGTCAGCACCGAACACGGCAACGCCCGTCGAAACCTTGCTGAGCGTCCGGCTGTGGGCGGCCATCTGCCGCTCAAGTTCGTCCCTTGCTATGGTGAGCGGCGCCACGTCGAAGGCAGCTCCTCCGCTGCCGCGCTCCAGCGGGGTCGCAATCGCTTCATAAATCTGGACCCCCCCGTTGACGACCGTCTGTAACTTCACCCTGCCAGACTTATTGGTCTGGCTTAGCCTATGGAGTTCCGCCCTCTGCCGTGTCTCGAAAAGCTCGATCTGCTTGGCGAGCGCTACTTCCCGGGACGCCGAGCCTGTCGCGGTCACGTAGGCCGTGTTGACCCAGCTCAAAGCAGTCTTCGCGTCGCGTAGCCAAACGGGCACGGGCAGGCTGTCGAGAAGCTTTTCGCGCTCCTGAACGGCTTGCTTTAGCCGCTTGTTCTCACCGATCAAGCGCACGAGTTCCTTGTTTACCGGAGAGAATGGCCTAATCCTCAGCACGGTCTCAGCGCCGCACACCGCGCCCGCTATCTCAATGACATGGCCATCTAGGGTGCTGGCATTCGATGCGAAAGCCTCGCCGCTGACCTGCAGCCGATTGAGGCTGGCGGCGGCCCCTCCCGCGTCGTCTGGATGAAGCCAGGATGCGAACCGCAAAAGCTGAGTGAGCTTTGCAGGCACGCCGAAAGCGCTTTGTAGCGAAAACAACGCCAGCCGCGGTTGGCCTTCACTCCAGATAACGCACGCTTGCGGCTCCAGCGACGCCAGAGCGCGATAGTTGGCTTCGACGGTTGCAAGTGTGTCAAGGCGCGTCGCTTCCCGAAGCGACGCCTGGGCGAAGCCACAAGCCCTTTCCCTGAAAATGAAAGCCAGCGTTGCAAAGGCCGCAGCAATCCCAGCCAACACTGCGAAAATGAGCGCGCTATTAGCTTCTGCGAACGCGCAGGACGAAGCAAACCAGCCGCCGGCGGCTCTCACGGGAGCAGCCGCGAGAGCAAGCGAGACTATTGTAAACCCGGCCGCGAAGGCGAGCCGCAACAACCCTCGCACAGCTTTCATCGCATTCTCCTGCCTGACAGCCATAGCAATTCGAACATATGCCGAATCGATTCTCAGGCTACGTTAATATTGCTTGAGAATGACTGAAACGCTAGGAGCGCATTTCCGGCAGGGGCGGAGGCGCCGCCTTTGTGGACGGCCTCAAAGGCGGCACGGCTCACTATAAGCTGTGAGCCGCGAGTGCCTGAAAAGCTCCGCCGTCAGGAGCGGGCTAGGTGTTCATCGAATCGAAGAAATCGCCGTTCCTCTTGGTCTGGCGCAGCTTGTCGAGCAGGAACTCGATCCCATCCATCGGACCCATCGGATTGAGAATCCGGCGCAGCACATACATCTTGCGGAGCTGCGCTTGCGGAACAAGCAACTCCTCCTTGCGGGTGCCGGATTTCGCGATATCCATGGCCGGGAAGACGCGTTTGTCCGCGACCTTGCGGTCGAGAACGAGCTCGGAGTTGCCGGTGCCTTTGAATTCTTCGAAGATCACCTCATCCATGCGGCTGCCGGTTTCAACGAGCGCCGTGGCGATGATGGTAAGCGAGCCGCCTTCCTCGATGTTGCGGGCCGCACCGAAGAAGCGTTTGGGGCGTTGCAGTGCGTTGGCGTCGACACCGCCGGTCAGAACCTTGCCCGAAGACGGAACAACGGTATTGTAGGCCCGGCCCAGCCGGGTGATCGAATTGAGCAGAATCACGACATCGAGCTTGTGCTCGACAAGGCGCTTCGCCTTCTCGATCACCATTTCCGCCACTTGCACATGCCGCGATGCCGGCTCGTCGAAAGTCGAGCTGATGACCTCTCCACGAACGGAGCGCTGCATATCGGTGACTTCTTCCGGGCGCTCATCGATCAAAAGCACGATCAAGTAGCATTCGGGGTGATTGGCAGTGATTGAATGGGCGATATTCTGTAACAGAACCGTCTTGCCGGTCCGCGGAGGCGCCACGATCAGGCCGCGCTGACCCTTGCCGAGCGGAGCGACAATATCGATGACGCGCGGGCTCAGATCCTTCGAATCCGCCCTCTCGGTCTCCATTTTCAGCCACTTATTGGGATAGAGCGGCGTCAAATTATCGAAATGCACCTTGTGCCGGATCTTTTCGGGATCGTCGAAATTGATCTTGTTGACCTTGAGCAGCGCAAAATAGCGCTCGCCTTCCTTGGGGCCCCGTATCTGGCCTTCGACTGTGTCGCCGGTGCGCAGCCCAAAGCGCCGGATTTGGCTGGGGCTCACATAGATATCGTCAGGGCCTGGCAAGTAATTCGAGTCGGGCGAGCGAAGAAATCCGAAGCCGTCCTGAAGGATTTCTACGACGCCATTGCCAGTAATCTCGATTTCGCGTGCCGCAAGTTGCTTCAATATCGCAAACATCAGCTCTTGCTTGCGCAGAGCGCTCGCATTCTCAACTGCGAACTCCTCAGCTACGCTCAAGAGTTCAGTCGGAGACTTAACTTTAAGGTCTTGCAGTTTCATTTCTTGCATTTTTGGGGACTTTTTTGGGTATTGTAAATAGCGCAGGCGAACCCGCAAGCCGGATGAGATCAGGTAGGACTGTCGCTCCGCCGCGTGTCTTGGAGGGTAAGTGCGGCGCTTCACTGAAATTGGTGAACCGGAAATCAGACCACGATACGCGCCCGCCGGAATAGTACGACAGACCAACTATAGCAGGTTTTTTGATTTCGAAAAGACACGAGCGTGCGATGGGCTCCCTTTTCCCGTGGGTAGAACATCAAAATGGCCGAACCACGACCATGATCACGATGCCAATGAGAAGCACCGTCGGTACTTCATTGATGATCCGAAAGAACCGGGGACTATGTGGAATGAGGTCTGCCTCGAAATCCCTGCGCCATTTGGCCAGTAAGCCGTGGAGGACAACCATCAACGCAACGAGCCCGATCTTTACATGGAGCCAGCCCGCTTTCCAATCAACCGCAGCAGCGCCGAAAACCAGCCATAGCCCTATCGCTATGGTGACGATCATCGCCGGGTTCATGATGACCTTCAGCAATTTCCGCTCCATTACCTTGAACGTTTTGGCCTGCGGACTGTCTGCGCCGGCTTCAGCGTGGTATACGTACAGCCGTGGCAAATAGAACATGCCAGCCATCCAGGCGAAGGCAGCAATCAAATGGATCGCTTTCAAATACAGAAACATGCTGTCCATCAGGCTGATCATAGGCCACTCAACGAGCTTGGAAATCTAGTGTCCGGTGCGGACAAGGCTGACGAGCCGTTCGACATTCTCAATCGGCGTCTCGGGCAGAATGCCGTGGCCAAGATTGAATACGAAGGACCTCTGTGAAAGGCGCTCTAGAATCGCTTTCACCCTCCGCTCCATAGCATCCCCGCCCGCCAGCAGCAACAAGGGATCGAGGTTGCCCTGAACAGGCAGCCGCGATTGCATCTGAGCCATCAGATCGAGAGGGGCGGCGGTATCGCAGCCCAGCGCATCGATGCCGGTCCCTGTGACATACCGTTCGTAATGGGCGGAGCTTCCCCTTGGGAAACCGATGATGGGAATGGCGGGGTAAGCCGATTTCACGCGCCTGACGATTTCCGCGGTGGGCTCTATCACGAAGGCCGCGAAGTCGTTGTCCGCAAGGCTGCCGGCCCAGCTATCGAAGATTTTCAGCGCTCGGGCGCCAGCCTTGGCCTGGCCAATGAGATAGGCGCTCGACGTCTCGACGAGAAGATCGAGCAGAGCCTTGAAAGTATGCGGATCCCGGTAAGCCATAAGCTTTGCCGCGCGCTGATCGGTGGAGCCGCCGCCCTCCACCATGTAGCTCGCCACGGTCCAAGGAGCGCCGCAAAAACCGATCAAAGGCGTTTGCTCCCCAAGACCGGCTACTATCCGCTCAATCGCCTCGTAAACCAAATCGAACCGCTTGCTTGCCTCTTTGGCAGACAGCTTCGAAAGCGCTGGGGCATCTGTAACGGGCGCAAGCTTGGGGCCCTCGCCTTCCAGGAACTCGACCTGCTGGCCAAGCGCGTGCGGCACGACGAGGATGTCTGAAAACACGATGGCGGCATCAAAATCGAAACGGCGGATGGGCTGGAGCGTCACCTCTGCCGCAAGTTCCGGATTGTAGCAAAGACTTAGAAACGAGCCTGCCCTACCGCGCACTTCCCGGTATTCCGGAAGGTAGCGCCCCGCTTGGCGCATAAGCCAGATCGGTGGGATGGGGGGCGACTTGCCTGCTAATGCCTCTAGGAACGCAGGCATGGTTCGCTCCCTTCCTGCGTGCTTGGATCGCGTGTTTTCCTCAGCGGCTGGCAATCTTTTCTTCATAGGAAAAATAAGTCCATTTAGGATCTGCTGTTTATTTAGGGCGGTGCAACGCGGGGAAAGCCTACGGTTTTCCTTTGCTATCCCCTGGTTGCGGTTTGCGCACCTAAGCTGGAGCACAGCTTTGTGGAAAATCCAGGGTGCACCGAGTTCGACCCTTGCTGTTTAGTCTTGCTTTGCCTCTTCCCGCAATGAATAAGTTGAGGATAAAATGTGGAGACTCGGGCTGCGCCGGTGCCGGGTTCTGAACCAAGAGCTTTCTTTCCACCGCGGTCTTGGCTGTGCGTTCTTTTTTAATTGGCGTGGAGGACTCAATGAGCGGCGATGGAGGCAGAGCGGGCGGAAGCGGCGGAGATGCACAGCTCTCCACTGAATCCACAGCTATCCCCACCCCGAAGCACTTCCATCTTCATTTGGTTTCCGACGCGTCGGGCGAGACCTTGACCACCATGGCGAAGGCCGCCATCGTTCAGCTTTCCGGCGCCAAGCCAAACCGGCATATGCATCCCCTGGTACGCAATCAAAGGCAGCTTGCCACCGTAATGCGCCACATCGAGGCAGCACCCGGGATCGTGCTTTACACGCTCATGAATCCTCAACTCTGCGACATCCTTGAAAGCCGGTGCGCTGAGCTCGACCTGCCCTGTGTCGCTGTGTTACAGCCCGTCATTCAGGCCTTTGAGAGCTATTTGAAAATGCCGTCGCGCGCCGTTGTGGCCGGTCAGCATACCCTCGATGCCGATTATTTCCGGCGGATCGAGGCGATGAATTTTACGCTGAGCCATGACGACAGCCAGCATGCCGAAGACCTCGCCAAGGCGGACATCGTGCTCGTAGGCGCAAGCCGCACTTCCAAGACTCCGACAAGCATCTACCTTGCGAACAGGGGATATAAAACGGCAAACGTGTCTCTTATCCCTGGCATCCCGCCGCCGCCGAGCCTTAAGGATTTGAAAGGGCCGTTCGTCGCCGGCTTGATCGCCGCCCCGGAGCGGATATCTGAAATCCGCCGCAACCGCCTGCTTTCACTGAATAGCAACGAATTCGACGATTACATCGACGCAGACCTCATCAAGGAGGAGATGGCCTTCACGAAGAAGCTTTGCGCGCAGAACCGGTGGCAGGTCGTTGATGTCACCCGGAAGTCGATCGAAGAAACCGCGGCGTCGATTATCGCCTTCTACGAGGATCGCCGCCGGTAGATGAATCAATGCCTTACCGCCCAGAAGGGTCATAATGGAGCATATTCAATCCGAGTATCCTGAAGTCATCCTCGCGTCGGGGAGCGCCGCGCGCGCAGCGATCCTTGCGAGCGCGGGTATTCGCTTCCGTCAGCAATCGTCCATGATCGACGAAGAGGCGGAGCATAGGCAGATTGCAAGCGGGACGCCGCCCAGCGATGTCGCGCGCTACCTGGCCAGGCTGAAGGCCGATGACGTACTGGCGAGGGAGCCAGGCGCGATCGTGATTGGCGGCGATCAGGTTTTGGCGATCGGCAATGAAATTCTCCAGAAGCCGGCCAGTCAGGAGGAGGCGCGCGAGCAGCTGCGAAAGCTTCGAGGCCGGACGCATGAGTTGCATACGGCAGCGGTGGTGGTCAGCAAGTCGCATGCGGCAAGCTTCGTCGATATCGCTACGTTGAAGGTGCGGGATTTCTCCGAGAAATTTCTCGATTGCTATCTAGAAATGTCGGGCGAAGGCGTCCTTAATTCTGTCGGTGCCTACCATATCGAAGGATTGGGTATCCACCTTTTCTCTGAAATAAGGGGCGATTACTTCACCATCCTGGGCCTGCCGATTCTGCCGGTGCTTGAGGAGCTGCGCAGCCGTTCCATCGTTTGCAGATAGGCAGCGGTCATGAAACGCGCCTGTGTCATTGGCTGGCCGGTTTCTCACTCACTATCGCCGGTGATCCATGGCTATTGGCTCAAAGAACATGGGCTTGAGGGCGACTACATCAAGCAGCCGGTCGAGCCTCAGAATTTCGAGAGCTTTTTCAAGAACCTTTCCGCGCATGGGTTCATTGGCGCCAATATCACCGTACCTCACAAGATAGAGGCTTATCGCTTATGCGAGGTACGCGACGCCGCCGCGGAGGCGATTGGGGCGGTGAACACGGTCTGGCTCGATGGCGGCAGACTCGCCGGCTCCAACACCGACGCCTACGGGTTTACCGCAAATCTCGACAGTGAAAGCCCCGGTTGGGATCGCGGGGGACCGGCTGTTGTCATAGGCGCCGGCGGCGCGGCGCGGGCCATCGTGTGGGCGCTGATCCAGCGTGGCTTCGAAGACGTCCGGATCGTAAACCGGACCGAAGCCCGGGGCGCTGAGCTTGCGGCTTCATTTCCGCCGGCGCGGGCTTTCGGTCTTGGCCACTTGGGCCGGGCGCTTGAGGGCGCGTCACTCGTCGTCAACGCCTCAACCCTTGGCATGGCCGGGGCATCCCCGCTCGACATCGATCTGTCAGCCATCGGTATAAGTGCGGCGGTCTGCGATATTGTTTATCATCCTCTTGAAACAAGCCTGCTCAAGCAGGCGAAGGAGGGAGGATGGAAGGCAATAGACGGGCTAGGCATGCTTCTGCATCAAGCAGCGCCGGGCTTCGAGAAGTGGTTCGGTCTGAGGCCCACGGTCTCACCTGGCCTTCGCGGCAAAGTTCTCGCCGTTATAGAAGCACGGGAGAATTCTGCGACATGATCGTCGCCGGGCTTACAGGCTCGATCGGAATGGGAAAGAGCACGGTTGCGCAGTACCTTCGAAGCAAGCGGATTGCTGTGCTCGATGCGGATCGTATCGTTCACGAACTCTACACAGGCGAGGCGGTGCCGCTCATCGAGGCTGTGTTCCCCGGCACCACGCACGGTGGAGCCGTCGATCGCCAGCTCCTTGCCCAAAAGGTGCTCCCTTCGGAGGAAGCGCTGAAAAAGCTCGAGGCCCTGGTTCACCCGCTCGTCCGGCGGACCGAATGGCGGCATCTCCTCGCGGAGCAGGATAAGGGCGCCGAACTTGTTATCGTCGAGGTGCCGCTCCTCTTCGAGACCGAAGCTCATCCTCTTTACGATGCTGTCATCGTCGTCAGCGCTCCTGCTGCTATTCAGCGCGATCGGATAGCCGCCAGGCCCGGCATGACGCCTGAGAAGATTGAAGCCATCATCGCTCGCCAGTGGCCCGACGCCCGGAAACGCGAGCGCGCCGATTTCGTTGTGGATACCGGCGTTCCGCTCGAAGACACGTACCGCCAAATCGATGCAGTTGTAGAGGAGATCAAGAAGAGGCAGCCGCTCGCTTATCAGCGCTGGGCCGACCTCTACAGCAGCTAGACGCATCGATTTGGGGGCCAATGCGCGAACTTGTGCTCGACACCGAGACGACCGGGCTTGACCCCAAAGACAATCACCGCATCATCGAGCTCGCTTGTGTCGAGCTCATGAATTACATCCCAACCGGCACATCATGGCATTGGTATTTCAATCCCGAGCGGGATGTACCGAAGGCCGCAACCGAAGTGCACGGATTGACCGCGGCATTCCTGGCGGATAAGCCGCTTTTCGGAGACTCGGCGGAAGAAATCATTGGCGTGCTCGGTGACGCCCGCCTCATCATCCACAATGCGGCTTTCGATATCGGCTTTCTCAATCACGAGTTTGGCCGTCTCGGGCATCCCCCGCTCAGCTTTGACCGGGTGACCGACACTTTGGCACTGGCCCGGCGCAAACACCCCGGCAGCCCGAACAATCTCGATGCTTTATGCCGGCGCTATGGGATCGACAACTCCACCCGCACGAAGCATGGTGCCCTCCTCGACAGCGAACTGCTTGCCGATGTTTATCTCCGCCTGATTGGAGCCGAGCAGGCGGGGCTTAATTTTGCTTCCGAGGGCGCTGGCGCCGAAGTCGATGGCACCGCTGCCGTTCAAGTCCGGCCCAAGCCATTGCCGCCGCTACTATCCCCAGAAGAAGAGGCGGCCCATACCGCGTTTGTTGCTTCGCTCGGGCCAAAAGCCGTTTGGCACCGCTTTTTGCAGAAGAACGAGGCTACGCAAGACGCGGCATAGAGATGTGGGCTGGCTCCACTCATCCTGTCCTTCTCCCCACGGGAGAAGGGACGCCTGAAGATGCGCGGCGGCTGCAATATCGTCCCCTCTCCCGGGGGGAGAGGGGCAGGGTGAGGGGCGTTAGTTCAGTTCTGGATCATGATCGTGCACGGCGCTTCCAGCTTTCGATCTCGGCGATCTCCGCTTCCGGCCTTCTGGTGACGATGCGGCGCTTGCCGAGGAAAACTTCGCCGCTTTCGCCATCGATGGAAAGCCAATCGCCTTCTTTGATCGCCTGGCCTGAGATTTCTGCCTGCCGCGCAGTTTCATCTACCGAAAGCGCCGCGCAGCCGACAACGCAAGCCTTGCCGAGCTGACGGGCGACCACGGCCGCGTGAGCAGTCCGTCCGCCGCTTGCCGTCAGAATTCCAGCGGAAACCGCAAATCCTGCAACGTCGGCGGTCGAAGTGTCGGGGCGCACCAGAATGACCGGCCCGGCGTGCCGCGCAGAAAGGTCGGTGGCCCGCGCGCTGTCGAAAACGGCTTGGCCGCTGGCAACACCCGCCGACGCCGGCGTTCCAATTGCGATCGCGGCGGCTTCCCCCTCGAAGCGCGTCAAGGAAGCGGCATCAAGGTCTATTGCAGCGGCGCGCTCGACGCCTTCGCTTTCGCTGATCGCGCCCTCGTGCACCGAGTTCGATCAAGACGCGAAGCGCCGCGCGCGGCGTCCGCTTTGCCGGGCGCGTTTGCAAAAAGTAAAGGGTTCCGTCCTCGACAGTGAACTCGATGTCCTGCATGTCGCGGAAATGGTTCTCAAGGCCCTCGGCCCCTTCCTCGAGCGCGCTCGCCGCCGCTGGCAGCCGCTCCTTGAAATACTCCGGATGGCTCAAGACCCTACGCCCCGAGACCACATCCTCGCCTTGCGCGTCGAACAGAAAATCGATGTAGAGGCTTTTTACTCCCGTTGCCGGATTGCGGGTGAAGGCAACGCCTGCACCGGACCTGCCGCCGCCATTGCCAAACACCATCGCTTGAACCGTTACTGCGGTCCCTGCCAGCCCTTCAAGGCCGTTGAGCCTGCGGTACTCGCGCGCTCTTTCGCTTTCCCAAGAGCGGTAGACGGCCTTGGCGGCCGTTTCGAGCTGATCGTACGGATCGGCGGGCACCGGCTGGCCAAGCAGATTCGCCGCTTCATCCAGAAAATTTGCCGTCAGACGCTCCAGCGCTTCAGGATCGAGTTCCGCTTCGCTTTCGATGCCCTCCGCGCGCATGGCAGCTGCAACCTTGTTCGCGAAGGCTTCGCCACCCTTATTGCGGGTCACCTCGGTATAGGATTGCACAAAACGGCGGTAGCTATCCCAGGCGAGCCGAGGATTGCCCGTAAGCCGAATCAAGCCATGCACTGTTTTGGCGGTCATTCCAGTATTCAGAATCGTGTCGAGCATCCCCGGCATGGAACGGGCAGCCCCCGAACGCACCGAAACGAAGAGCGGAAGCCGAGCATCGCCGAAAATGCGACCCGTTGCGCGTTCCAGCTCGCCAATGCCCTTGGCAAGCATTCGCCGGACCAGCTCTTCAGCGCGGCTATCGCCAGCATTGATAGGCTGGCAAAGGCGAGTCGATAGAACGAAGGCCGGAGGAACCTTCAGCCCAAGCTTTGCCATCTGCCAAAGGTTCGCGGCTTTGGAGCCGGCAAGCTCGGCCGCGAGCGCTCCGTGCTCGCCGCCGGCGCCGATGATGAATAAATCGTTCCCGGCTGAAAGTGCGGTCATCCCGGCAACTCCCCAAGCACCCGGTCGCGAAGCGCAAAGGCAGCATGGGCCAGATAGTCGGTTGCGGTTTCGAGCGCCTTGGCGATTTCCATCCTTAGGACAAGCGTGCGCGGCTCGGACTCGCTTGAAATGAAGGCGGCCATGGCCGTTCTTAGAGCCTCGTCGGCCTTCCTTTCTTCGAGCATGACGGCGTCGATTGCCCGAAGCGCGTCCGTGACATCGGCTTGCAAACCTTCCGGCAAATTATGCGCAGCTTCCACAGCCCGAATCATTTGCGCGAAGCTTTCGACCGCGATTTCCGCAAGCGCCGCAAGGGGCTGGACGTGTCCCCTGTCCTGCTCGCCTTCGGGCGCGAGGCTCAAGAGAAAGGCCGCCTCCTCAAGGGCGTCGTTGGCGTCCTCAACACTATTGGTGAAGGCCATCACTCCGCCCGGCGCCGCCAAGCGGGCGGCGATAGCACGCGCTTCCACGGTCAAGGTATCGGCCTTATGTTCCAGGCGCCGGGCCTGGCAGGCCAGTGCATCCCGTCCCACGGCTTCGAGATTGTTCCGGATCGCGTCCAGTATAAGGCCGGCCATCATCCTAGATAGGCCGAGATGACGCCCGATAACCGTCAAGAGCGACGCTTCCATCGACTCGAATTGAGAGGCGAACCGGGCCTGGATCTCATCTTTCAAAAGGCGCACAGACCGGCCGGCGGCGAGGCCTTCGCTCGCAACTCTTAGCGTGTGCTTCAGGAAATCGGCCGTCTCATTGACGCCGAGTGCCTGATCGAGCCGCCTGCCATAAGGAACGCGGCCGGTGTCACCGCTCCGCACGGCCTCATAGATCAGCTCCGCGCCGCCAAGCTCCAAGAACGCCCGGTGGCCGTAGTCCTGAGCGGCGGCCCAGCACAACACGCCGATTGCGCTATCGTCGTCGACAAAATTGCGCAACGCCTTCCGGGCCTTGTTCCAGTCGATCATGAAGACCAGCCGGGAACCGATAAACTGCAAAAAATCCTCAACCTGAGCCGCATCCTTTGATACATAGCGGCCCGTCACCAGGAGGAATTGCCCATTATTACCAAGGTTTTGCGCAGTCTTTTCGGTGAGGCCGCTCCATTCGACATCCTGGCCGGCGAAAAGGTGCATGAAAAACTTCGCCCGTCTGCGGTGGATGTCGGTGTAGGTGATGCTCACAGCCAGCGCTTCGGCATGGATGACAAGCACATGCGCATCGGTGGTCCCGATATCGTTCTGGATAATTAGGCGGTTGCCCGATCGCGCTGCCGTTGTTCCAAGACCCGGATGTCCGAATGCAAGCCCGCGCGTTCTGTTCAGGCCGGACATGAAGGCTTCGACCCTGCGCTTTTCCAACGGACCAAGCCCGTGCACCCGCGCGCCAGCCACCGTTTCAACGGCGGCCTCCGCTTCAAGCCGGTTGAGCGCCTTGTGCAAGTCCATGACTAGCAAATGCTCGCTGTCATCGCCGCCGGCGCGAGCAGAGGTAATGGCGTTAACCGCGGGTTGCGTCATCACATCGCTCTCCGCTCGCGGTAAAGCTGACCTCAACGCTGCAAAGCGCTTCTCAAACTCCTCCGCCCTTGCCGCATCTGCGAGCAGAATCGGCGCCATCATCGCTTCAATGTCGGCACAGAGACCAGCAAGCAACATTCCGGCGCCAGGAATGGCGAAGCCGCCGGCACTCAAGGCGCGTGCGTCCTTCACTGTGGACGCGAAAATTGCCTGATCGAGCCCAGCTTCCCGGCGTTCTGCCTCAAGCGTTTGCGCCGGTGCGGCAGGATTTTGTGCGTGCGCCACCGCCTCTTGCAGCAGCGTCATGCGCACTTTCGCCCGGTCGTTGGCTGCGAGCGCTGCCGCCAAAAGCTCGGGAAGCAGGACTTGCGCCTCTCCGAGCTGCTCAACGATTTGAACCTTGGCAGTCATAAGTGAGGCTCACGCCGATTTAACACTTCCTTATAGAAGCCGCTTTCCTGTCATTCTTTGAGCCAAATCAATAAGCGGTGTGGAGCAATCGGTGCGCCCGCGTTGACCCTATCCATGAAAGTCCAAATGCTGTATGAGCATTTCAACTTTCTCAGAGTGCGACGTGTATTTGCATCGTTAGGAATGAAGCCGCTTTTTGGCCACTGCCCGATCCAATCATCAGAGGGTGAAGTCTATGCGTACCTCGAAATTCCCCAAAATTGTTAAATTTGCCGCCGCACTCCTTTTTATCGTCGCGGCTCCCGGTGCCGTGTTCGCGCAAGCGGCTACTCCCTTCAGTCAGCTTGCCGGGACCTGGCATGGCTCGGGCCAAGTGCGGCTTACCGACGGGCATGCCGAGCGCCTTTCCTGCAAGGGAACTTACAGCCAGAGATCGGGAGGCACTGAGCTGACGCTCGCGATCCGCTGCCAATCCGAGAACAACAAGATCGATATGAAGAGTAACATCTCCTACGAAGGCGGCAACCTGAGCGGTCATTGGAGTGAGCGGAATTTTGGTCTTGAAGGCGATGTCAATGGCAGGTCGGCAGCAAACAAGTTCACTGTCCAGATATCCGGCCAGCTCCAAGGTTCGATGACAGTCACGGTCACCGGCGCGTCGCACCACGTACACATTACGAGCGGAGGCCCCGGCTTCAACAGCGTTTCCATTGCTTTCTCACGCGGCTAAGCGGGAGCAGCAAATGGACGGGGCGCCTTCGGTCAGCGCACAGCTTAAAGGCGGAAGGTGCGAGCTTTCCGCCTCAGGCTCATGGACGGCCGTTTACGCGGGTGACCTCGAGGCCTTGATTGGGCACGCGTCGGAGGAAGCCGCAAAAGCGAGCGACGTTTCCATCGACATGAGCAATGTCGGCGCATTCGACACCTACGGCGCCTGGCTGCTTGAACGCTTGATCCGTGAAAGATCGAAAGCGGGCATAAGCACTGGCGTTGTGGGCTTGCGCACCGAGTTTCAGCGGCTTTTGCGAGACCTGCACGAAGTCAACCGGGCGGGCCGCTCGGCGCACCCCCACGCCGGGGTTATTGGTCTGTTAAAGCGGTACGCCGATGCTTTGATCGATGCGGCGGGGAGCATGCTCCCCTTCCTTCATATGCTGGGCGCGATAGTTCTTGCGGCGCTCCGGGTCCTCAGGCACCCAAAGCGCTTCCGGCTCACCTCGGCCGTGCATCAGCTCGACCGGGTGGGATGGCAGGCCGCGCCCATTATCTTGCTGATTACATTTCTGATCGGCTGCATCATCGCTCAGCAAGGCTTCTTCCATTTCCGCAAATTCGGCGCCGAAAACTATGTCGTCGACATGGTCGGCATCCTTATCCTGCGCGAAATCGGCGTGCTGCTCGTGACCATAATGGTGGCGGGCCGGTCCGGCAGCTCGTACACGGCCGAGCTCGGCTCCATGAAGATGCGCGAAGAGGTCGACGCGCTGCGCACCATGGGCCTCGATCCCGTGGAAGTGCTCATCCTTCCGCGGGTGCTCGCGCTTATTATCGCGGTACCCGTGCTGACCTTCCTTGGCTCGATGGCTGCACTTTACGGCGGCGGCGTCGTTGCTTGGGCTTACGACGGGATGAGCCCGGCCATTTTCATTGAGCGCCTGCACCAGGCTGTGTCCGTCACCCACTTCAAGGTCGGCATAATAAAAGCGCCATTCATGGCCCTCGTCATCGGCGTCGTCGCCTGTGCGGAAGGGCTTCAGACGAAGGGCAGCTCGGAGTTGCTTGGCCAGCAGACGACCACCTCCGTGGTAAAATCGATCTTCCTCGTCATCGTCTTGGATGGTCTTTTCGCTATTTTCTTCGCCAGCATCGGGATGTGAGGATGAGCGCGAACGGCGAGGCGGTCATTTCTATACGGGATCTCATTGTAGGCTTCGAGGAAGTCACGGTTCTCAAGGGGCTTTCGCTCGATGTTTACCGGGGCGAAATTTTGGGCCTTGTCGGCGGCTCGGGCGGCGGCAAAACCGTCCTGATGCGGACCATCTTGGGGCTTCTGCCCAAGCGCTCCGGCACAATCTCCGTATTCGGAAAAGACCGGGATACATCGAGCGATGCCGAGCTGCGCGCTATTGAACGGCGATGGGGCATTCTGTTTCAGCAGGGCGCCCTTTTCTCGTCGCTTACCGCGCGCCAGAACGTCCAGTTCCCGATGCGGGAATATCTCAGCGTGTCGGAGCGGCTCATGGACGAGATAGCTTCCGCAAAACTTGAGATGGTGGGCCTTACCTGGGCGGACGGCGACAAATTTCCTGCCGAGCTGTCGGGCGGCATGACGAAGCGCGTCGCCTTGGCCCGGGCGCTGGCCCTTGACCCCGAGATCGTTTTCCTGGACGAGCCGACTTCCGGCCTCGATCCAATTGCAGCGGCCGAGTTCGACGACCTCATTCTGACGCTCAAACACACGCTCGGGCTCACGGTGTTCATGGTGACCCACGACTTGGACAGCCTCTATCGCGCTTGCGACAGGGTCGCCGCCTTGGCCGATGGCAGAGTCGTTGCGGAAGGCGCCATCTCCACGATGCTTCTTTCAGATCATCCCTGGGTGAAAGCCTATTTTCGGGGCCAGCGAGGCCAGGGATTGGTTCAGACCGCGCATACAAAGATACAGGGCTAGATCCAATGGAAATCAGGGCGCGTTATGTTTTGGTGGGGCTTTTCCTTCTGGCTGTGGCCATCGGCGGGTTCGCCTTCGTTTACTGGCTCCAAACCCAGGGTAGCCTCGGCAAGAGGACAAGCTATGACGTGCGGTTCAGCAACACCGTTTCCGGCCTTCTGACCGGCTCCCCTGTGTTGTTCAACGGCATTCGCGTGGGCGACGTCACGGGACTGAGGCTCGTGCCCGAGGAGCCACGCCTTGTTGATGCGACCATCTCCATCAACGCAAATACGCCGGTCCGCGCGGATACTCTTGTCTCCCTCGAATTTCAGGGTTTGACGGGAGTGGCGGTCGTAACCCTCGCCGGCGGTTCCCCCAACGCGCCGCTGCCTGCCGCGACTCCGGACGGAATTCCGCGGCTTGTGGCTAGCGAGGCCGCAGGGGAATCGATGAGTGAGGCTGCACGCCGCGTGCTGGGCCGACTTGACAAGATCCTCGCCGAAAACTCGAACGATTTCCGTAACATAATCACAAATATTTCTACCTTCTCGGAGGCATTGGGGCGCAATTCCGGAAAGGTCGATGGCATCGTTGCAGGGCTTGACCGGATGACCGGCGGCGGCAAGGGGTCCGGCGTTTTCTACAGCTTGAACGCAGTTCCAGCGCCTGCCACGCCCGCAGCGCCGCTTGGGAAGCAGCTTGCCATAGCCGATCCAACGGCGCTGCTCGCCTACGACTCGGAGAAAATCCTGTCGCAGGGCCAAGCTGGTCAGCTTGAAGCGCTTGGAAATGCGAAATGGAGCGACACCGTTCCGAAGCTGATACAGGCGAAGATGTTGCAAAGCTTCGAGAACAATGGCTCGCTTGGCGAGGTTAACCGCCCTATCGACGGTGTGACACCAGATTATCAGCTTATGATGGAAGTTCGCCGTTTCCAGATCGTCCCGGCACCCGAAGCTGCCGCCGAGGCTGAGATCAGCGCCAAACTTGCCAGCGGCGACGGACATGTAGTTGCTGCCCGCGTGTTCAACGCCAAAGAGCCGGTTTCATCCAAAGAGGAGGCCGAAGCCGCGCGCGCGCTCAATGCGGCTTTCGGAACGATCGCCACGAACGTCGTCCGCTGGACTAGAGACACAATCGCAAGCGCCGCGGATGCCGAGCATGAAGCCGGCGAGAAAGTGGAGGACGCGGAAAAGAAGCAGCCAGCCGGCCTTCATTAGCAGCGATTCCAGGCTGCTTCTGGGGCTTACCAGTGCTATTTGATTAATTCTTGCTTGGAACATGGGCTGCGCCGCCACGTTAGCTCTCCGGTGGGTTTCCTCCGTCCCGGTAAACGATGGAGTAGAAGATGCGATACAAGGGAGCTTTGTTCGCCGCTGCAGCTGCACTTGTGGTGCTCCCAGTGCTCACTCCAGCTGCCGCACAGCCCGTTTCGCCCGAGGCTGCATCGCAAGGCAATGCGGGCACGGTCTCGAAGGAGTGGTATACCCGTCATTCTGCCGATGAGGCCCCGTACCCGCTCGTTTCTGCGAACACCGTTCTCCCAGGAAGAGCGGGCCTTCCACCCGAGGCTGCTTCGCAAGGCAACACGGGCACAGTCTCAAAGGAGTGGTACACCCGTCATTCAGCCGATGAAGCTCCGTACCCGCTTGTTTCTGCAAACGCTGTGCTCCCAGGAAGAGAAGGCCTTCCGCCCAGCGTTTCCCAAATGCCTGGGGTTAAGGCCGCGCCTTACGGGGGCCCGCGCTCCCAGGCTGGCATTGCGGCCTGCGAACGGCGTTTCCGGTCTTTCAATCACACCACCGGCACTTATACGGCCAACAGTGGCCAGAAGTTTCTGTGCCCCTATCTCGGCATCAGCAAAAACAGGGTCGCCCGGGGCCGCGGCTAGCTGGAGGGACCGAAGCGTTCGGTCTTGATAAGGGCCGGCGCGTGGCCAAGTTCGATGAGAAATTTTGAGACGGTTTCGACCAACGAATTGGACCCGCAAATGAAGATTTGAGGCATCGTTTGCGGCCCGAACCCTGCCTCTTCAAGCATCGCCTTGCTAATCCGGCGAACCGGACCTAACCATCCATGCGGCGCGCTTCGCGTAAGCGTTATCGTGACATTGAGCGATGGATCGGCCGCGAGCGCTTCCAGTTCGCTGCGGTAGATGATGTCTTCGAAGCTGCGCGAAGAATATAGGAGGGCGGCCGGCACCTTGCTCGCCTGCCGCTTGCGGTGACGCAGCATGGACATCAGCGGCACGATGCCCGAGCCCCCGCCGATGAGGAATAGAGGACCTCCCTCTGCTACCGTCCATACAAAGTGCCGGCCAATTGGACCGCGCACGCCGAATTTGTCGCCAGGCTTGAGCTCGTTGACGAGGTAGTCCGAAACCTCGCCGCCATCGGCCAGCTCCACAGTGAGCGTCAGCCCCCCATCCTCCGGCGGAGAGGCGATGGAATAGCTCCTCTTGGCCTGATAACCATCTTCCGCGGTGAGCCGGACATCGACATGCTGCCCCGGCAGGTGCCCCGGCCAGTCCGGCACATCGAGCACCAGCGTCTTAACGCGCGGCGTCTCCACCACGATCTTGCGCGCGGTCGCGATCAGCCATTTCTGCGGCCGGTTGGCTTTCGGCTCAATCGTTGTCATAGCGCTGCTCGCGCCACGGATCGCCATACATGTGATAGCCGTGGCTTTCCCAAAAGCCCGGCATATCCTTTTTCATGAAGCGCAGCCGGCGCACCCATTTCCCGCTCTTCCAGAAATAGAGATGCGGGACCAGAAGCCGCGCCGGGCCGCCATGGGAGGGCAGGATGGGCAAGCCTTCGTAGCGCGTGGCAATCATGCCCTTGCCGCCGATGAGATCGGCCACCGGCGCGTTGGTGGTGTAGGCGCCGTCGCAATGAGCCATGATGTAAGGGGCAGGCGGTTCGCTCAAGCCAACGGCTGCGAGTAGATCGTCGAAGCTCACGCCGGACCAGGTGGTGTCAAGCTTCGACCAGGTAGTCACACAGTGAATGTCGGTCTTGACCGTGGTTTGCGGCAGCGCCTCGAACTCGGCCCAGCTCCATTTGCCGAGCAGGCGCCCGCCAAGCTGCAGCGCCAGCGTCCAATCCGCTATCTTGATGTCCGGCGTGGGGCCGTAACTCAGCACCGGGAAATCGGTTGTCACATGCTGGCCAGGCGGCACGCGGCTGGAAAGGTCCGTATTGCGGCGCGATTTGAAGCCGCGGGAGATGGGGGCGTCTTCCATGACTGGGCTTTCGTGCGGTTGCCGCAGAATGTTACATGGGTGGCCACGCCAAGCCAAACAGTACGCAGTTACCAGCTTCGTCTGGCGCATCTTTCAGCGCATCAGATATGCTTTATGGGTATGCGCAAAGGGAGAAGGGGGAGTTTAATGAGGTGGCCCCGGTTGTTCGGACAGAATTTCCGCTTCGATAAGTGGAACGTCTGCCGGGGTTAAGCCGCCAAGCGGACTGGCGGCAAGCTGTGTGCTCCGTAGTAAGCTTGATCGGGCGTCATGCCGTCAAGGCTGGAGTGCGGGCGGGGGCGATTGTAAAGATCGAGATACCGTCTGATCGAGGCACGTGCGTCCGGAACGCTCCCGTAGGCGTGCAGATAGACCTCCTCGTACTTCACCGTCCGCCAGAGCCGCTCGACGAACACGTTGTCCCGCCAAGCGCCCTTTCCATCCATGCTGATCGCGATCTCATTCTTGCTGAGCACGCCGGTGAAGGCTGCACCCGTGAACTGGCTGCCCTGATCCGTGTTGAAGATCTCCGGCTTCCCGTGCCTGGCGAGTGCCTCCTCCAGCGCCGCGATGCAGAACGAGGCTTCCATCGTGATGGAGACCCGCCACGACAGCACACGCCGCGAGAACCAGTCGAGGACTGCGGCGAGATAGACGAAGCCCTTCGCCATGGGGATATACGTGATGTCCATCGCCCAGACCTGGTTCGGCCGCGCGATCTCCATGCCGCTCAGCAGATAGGGGTAGACCCTGTGCCCCGGCTCCGGCTTCGTCGTGCGCGGACGCCGGTACAGCGCCTCGATCCCCATGCGCCGCATCAGCGTCTTGATATGACGCCGGCCGGCTTTGCTCCCATTGGCAGCCAAAAGACGGCGCAACATCCGCGCTCCCGCGAAGGGGAACTCCAGATGCAGCCGGCCGATCTGGCGCATGAGTTCGAGATCGGCCGCCGGAACCGGGCGCGGCAGGTAATACACCGTGCTGCGCGCAAGGCCTGCAGCTTCGGCCTGTTTCGTGACGCTTAACGCATGACTGCGGTCGATCATCGCTTTGCGTTCAGCAATCCCGCCTTGCTGAGCGCGCCTTCTAAAAAATCGTTCTCCAGCGTCAGTTCGCCGATTTTCGCGTGCAGTGCCTTCACGTCGACGCTGGGGGACGCCGGTGCCGCGCTGCCACCGCCGCCGAAAACGTCCGGGGCACCGCCTTCGAGCTGCGCCTTCCAGGCCGTGATCTGGTTCGGATGAACGTCGAACTGATCCGCCAACTGTGCAATCGTCCGCTCGCCCTTGATCGCCGCCAACGCCACCTTTGCCTTGAAGGCCGGTGAGTGGTTCCGCCGTGGTCTTCTGCTCATTGCCGCTCCTGATTCGCGGGCACCAGCGTGCCCGTTGTCAGGCAGAAATTCCACCTACCGCACCGTCCGAAATTGTGGAGCCACTTCTAAGCAAAGGCGGCTAGCGATCGCGGGTGCCCCGGCCTTCCTTCGCGATGGCGATGAGGAAGTCCGCCGCGATATCCTCCGCGAGCGCGGGGCGAAGGCGCGTTTCCTTCAGAACTGTATTGAGCCGGCCGATCTGCGCCGACAGCGCCGGGGCGGTCCAGCGCCGAGCCTGTGCTGCAAGCACATCCTGCTGCTTGAAGAATACCGGGGGGCGCAGCTCCTTGATCGCCTGCGGCAGAGGCGTGCCGGCATCTCCGGCGCTTCTTACCGCATGCAACCGCAGCAGCGCCTGCGAAAGCACGACGAGCACCGGCGTAACATTTTGCTCCGCGGCCATGAAACGCTCGAAAGCCAAGAGCGCTTTCCGCCCCTCGCCGTTCAGCGCACAATCAACAATCTCCGAAAGCCCGGCCGTTTGCTGATCGGCGAGGCAAGCTACCACATCCTCGAGCGCGATACGGCGCGAAGGCCCGGCATAGGTCATCAGCTTTTCGATTTCGCTTTGGGCCAGCAATGCGGAAAAGTCGCAGCGAACCGCGATGAGCGCGGCGGCATCGGCGGCGATTTCGTAACCGGCTGATTGGGCCTTTTGCCGGATGATCGCACTTAAACTCTGCTCGTCCTCACCATAAGAGGCGATGGCGGCGAGGTAGGGGGCTGCCTCGAAAGCCTGCACAAGCTTGTGGCTCTTTTTCATATCCGGCGCTTGCACCATCAAATAGGCCCCTTCGAGCGGGTTTGCGGCGATGGCGGCAAGCGGCCCGTGCGCCTTCAACGGGCTAGAGGTGAGCCAAATGATCTTGGTGCCGCCGAACAGAGAGTTTGTTGTCAACTCGACGGTGATGCGGCCGGGATCGGCCGCAAGCTCGCTATCGTGAAGCCGGATGATCTCCGCTTCCGGCCCGAGCTTCTGCGATAGCATGCGCACCAAGGCTTCGGCCCGTGCGGCACTCTGCAAGCTATCGGAACCGTAGAATAAAAATCCACGGACGGCGCCGGGAGGGGCCGATAGGAATTTCGTAGCCGCCGCCGTGCTTGGCGCAACCATTGCCTTCGCTTAGGCGGCCCTGGACAGGAAGGCGGCCATCCTCGTTTTGATTTCGTCGGCTAAGCTTCGCGCGGCGCGGTTTTCCGCGTCGATTGCCGCCCTTGTGTCGCCATAGCTAGAACCGGCGAGGCCGGTTGAGCCGACCACGGTGTAGGTTGCCTGGGCGCTGCTGTAGCCTTTGAACACGATTTCGTTGTCTTTAATGCGCACCAGGCGGTATTCCGCATTAAGCTCTATGACCTGTCCTGTTGCAGCTCCCTGTTGCGTGACCAACGTGTTTCGCGTCCCTTCCCGGAGCGCCACGTCAAGCCTGTAAATCGAAGCCGAAGCCGCGCCTCCGCCGGTCGTGCCGAAAATAAGCTCGTTGCGCAGGCGCTGGCCGGGACGGCTAGGAATCGTTGCCACATCGACCGTCTTCATAACATCGCTGAGGTTCGCACCCGAAGCCGTAGGCCCATAAAGCGGATGAAGTCCGCATCCGCCAGCGCCCAAGCTTAAGAGGCCCGCAAATAGAACCGCGGCTCCTCCCTTCAAGGGCCGGACGTTTTTCGAGAGCTCACGCCACCACATTGACGATCCTTTCGGGAACCACGATCACCTTTTTAATCGGCCGCCCATCAACCGCACGGGCAACGCTCTCCAAGCTCAGCGCTGCCGCCTCAACGTCTGCCCGGCCGGCATTGCGCGCAACTACGATTTCGTCCCGCCGCTTCCCGTTTACCTGTACGGCAATGGTTACGGTATCGTCAATGAGCAAGCTTCGCTCAACCTGGGGCCAGCTCTCATTTGCAATAAGGGTGTTGTAGCCCAACAGCGACCAGCCCTCCTCCGCCAGATGCGGCATGATGGGATTGATGGCTTGGACGAAGAACGTCAGCGCCTCCCGGAGCGCGAAGCCGAAGGAAGCATCGCTATTCGCACCCTTGTCCTGCAGTGCTGCGCTCAAAGCATTCGCAAATTCGTACACGGCGGCGATGGCGCGATTGAAGCGCAAGCCCTCGATTTCCTCGGCGACGGCGTTCAAGCCCTTGTGCGCCGCGCGCCGTAACGCTTGCGCGAGCGCAGAAAAGCTTGCCGGCGCTTTCGCGTTTGGCTCCGGCAAAAGCGGCAGGCTCTCACTTATCAATCGCCAAGCGCGCTGGACGAAGCGCCATGCCCCTTGCGCGCCTTCCTCAGTCCAAAGCACATCGCGCTCGGGCGGGCTATCGGAGAGCATGAACCAGCGCGCGGTATCGGCCCCGTAATGCTCCGTGAAAATGTCGGGGTCGATGGTGTTCTTCTTGGACTTCGACATCTTCTCGATGGAGCCGATTTGGACCGGCGCCCTCGCGGCATCCGCCTTGAACGCTTTGCGGACGCCGTCCGCCGTTTCGATCACCACATCGGCAGGGTTGATCCAATTTTGCTTGTCGTCGAAATAGGTCTCATGCAGCACCATGCCCTGCGTGAACAACGCCGCAAAAGGCTCGGAAACCCCCAGATAGCCGCTGTCCTTCATGGCGCGGGTGAAAAAGCGCGCATAAAGCAGGTGCAGGATGGCGTGCTCGACGCCTCCAATATACTGATCGACGGGCAGCCAATAATCGGCTGAGGTGCGCTCCACCGGCTCAGCCGCGTGCGGCGAGCAGAAACGCGCAAAGTACCAGGAGCTGTCGACGAAGGTATCGCAGGTGTCGGTTTCGCGGGTCGCTGAGCCGCCGCAGGACGGGCACTTGACGTGTTTCCAGGTTGGATGCCTGTCGAGCGGATTTCCCGGCTTGTCGAAGGAGACATCCTCCGGCAGCCGCACGGGCAAATCTTCGTCAGGCACGGGGACAATTCCGCATTTCTCGCAATGGATCATAGGGATCGGGCAGCCCCAATAACGCTGGCGGGAGACGCCCCAATCGCGCAGGCGGAAGGTTGTGCGCTTCTCAGCCATATTCCGCTTGCCGAGCCTTTGCGCCACCTCCTCCTTGGCCTCTTCCACCGGCATGCCGTTCAAGAACGAGGAGTTGGCGAGGCGGCCGGGCCCCAGATAGGCCTCATTGTCAACCTTGAACGTAGCCGGGTCCCCGCCCTCCGGGATGACCACGGCCTTCACCTTGAGCTTATATTTCCGTGCGAAATCGAGGTCGCGCTGGTCGTGGGCGGGACAGCCAAAAATTGCGCCGGTGCCATAATCCATCAGGATGAAGTTGGCGACGTAAACGGGCAGTTTTGTGGTCGAGCGGAATGGATGGGCGGCGAAAACGCCGGTGGCATAACCCTTCTTCTCTGCGCGGTCGATCTCTTCCTGTGCCGTACCGATCTTGCGGCATTCCTCGATGAAGGCGGCCAGCTCGGGGTCATTTTTCGCCAGCGCCTGGGCCAGCGGGTGCTCGGGCGAAATGCCGATGAAGCTAGCGCCGAAGATCGTGTCCGGCCGGGTCGTGAACACCTCCACCTCCGGGAATCCGGCCGGCAGCTTTTCGCCGGACAGGCGGAAGCGCATCAACAGTCCCTGGCTCTTGCCGATCCAGTTGCGCTGCATCGTGCGTACTTTGTCCGGCCATTTCTCAAGCGTGTCGAGGCCCGCCAGCAGTTCCTCGCCGTAATGGGTGATCTTGAAGAACCATTGCGCGAGCTCTTTCTGCTCGACGATGGCCCCGGAACGCCAGCCGCGGCCATCGATGACTTGCTCGTTGGCAAGCACGGTATGGTCCACTGGGTCCCAGTTCACCTTGCTCTTTTTGCGGTAGACGAGGCCGGCTTTGTAAAAGGCCAGGAAAAGGCGCTGCTGCTGATGATAATATTCGGGATCGCAGGTGGCGAATTCGCGAGACCAATCGAGCGAAAGCCCGATGCGCTTCAATTGCGCCCGCATGATCTCGATATTTTCGTAGGTCCATTCGCCCGGATTGATGCCCTGTTGCATCGCCGCGTTTTCGGCAGGCAAGCCGAAGGCATCCCACCCGAACGGGTGCAGCACGTTGAAACCCTTCGCACGCTTGTAGCGCGCAACGGCATCGCCCATCACATAATTGCGGACGTGACCCACATGGATGCGCCCCGACGGATAGGGGAACATCTCGAGCACATAATATTTTGGCTTGTCCTGCCCGGATGCGGTGAGAAATGTCTTTTGCTCTTCCCAGATCCTCTGCCAATGTTTCTCGCGCTCGGGTGCGTTGTAGCGTTCTGTAGCCATGTCCGGGGGTCCTGTGCGCCAAGCGCTGCAAAAAGAATTGTCCGATATGAAGTTGAAACGGAGCGCGGGTCAAGAGAAGGCCGCACAATGAGCAACGACGATCAACCGTTCGATCCCTGTGCAATCGAGGAGCGCTACCTGGCCATCAAGGAGCGCGTTTGGCGCGCGGCGCAGGCCAGGGGGCGCGAGCCCGCTTCAGTGAAGCTTGTGGCCGTGACCAAGACCTTTGCGGAGGCGGAGATTTTGCCGGTGCTTCGCCAAGGGCACCGCTATTTCGGGGAGAACCGCGTGCAGGAAGCCATGCATAAGTGGCCGCCCTTGCGAGAGCAGTTCCCCGCCATCGAACTGCATTTGATCGGGCCGCTGCAGTCGAACAAGGTAGGCGAGGCCGTGGCCCTCTTCGACTGCATCGAAACGCTCGACCGGCCCAAGCTGGCTGCAGCGCTGGCGGCCGAGATCCAGCGGCAGGGCCGGCACCCAAAGCTGCTTATGCAGGTGAATACCGGGCTAGAGCCGCAAAAGGCAGGCGTCGCGCCCGCCGATGCTCAGAAGTTTCTACAGCGATGCCAGCAGGAGTACGGCCTCACCGTGAGCGGACTCATGTGCATCCCGCCGCTGGAGGATGACCCGCTGCCGCATTTCGAGGTATTGGCCGCCTTGCGCGACCGGCTGGGGCTCACAGAGCTGAGCATGGGCATGAGCGCCGATTTCGAAACCGCCATCGCCGCCGGCGCCACGATGGTGCGGGTAGGCACGGCGATTTTCGGCCACCGGTGAGGTAGCCGAGGCAGCGGCTGCCCTATCGATTATCTAGTATGATGTTTAGATTAAAAGCCAAAAAACTTTTCGCGCAACGCGTCTTCATATTCCTTCTTTGCAGCCTTGACCTCGTTGCGAATGTCGTCTTCCTTGAAGTGTGCCGCCTCCCATTTATCGACTTCGGCTATCGAGTGATTAACCGAGGCAAGCGCCTCTTCCTCCCTGATCGCGGCAATCCATTTCTCGACCGCAGCCTTATAGGCGTTTTGCATTTCGTCGAGGTTTGCAGTGTCATTTTCCATTTCAGACCTCCATCTGGCCTTAAGGCCGGCGGGCGCGCTTTAGCGGGAGCTGGTTCGAGACCGTGCTCTCGCCCTAGTCTGTCCGAATCCTGTGACACCAAGACGACGGGAGGCAGCGGAGACGTATACCCTAGAGCGCGAGGGGTCTCCTGAGGAAAAACGTTAAGGCCGCCCTTCAGGCGGCCCGAACAATTGCTAGCCGGTGCGCCGCTGCCACCAGCCCTTGCGGGGCGGACCCGCTTTTACGGGCTTGGGCTTTGGCGCCTGGACCGGCTCGGCGATCACGGGGGCTTCCGCTACCGGAGCGGGTTCCGGCGCTGCCTCCGGGGCGGGCTCAGGAGCTGCCTCAGCGGCAGGCCCGGCTGCTGCGCTGGCGGCCGCGCTTGCGGGGCCGGGCTGAGGTGCGGCTTTCATTGCCGGTTCCGGGAGCGCCGGCTCTGGAACGGGCTGTGGCGCGCTTCCGGTAAGCGCAGGTTCCTGCGCCATCGCCGGCTTCTCTTGCACCGCGGGTTGAAGGCTCGCCGGCCCAAACGCTCCGCTCTTCGGAAAATGAACATCGAAATCGAGAATAGGCTGCTCGCCCAGGCCCGGTATATGCTCGCCGGGCTGCTTCGCAGCTTCGGCTCCGCCAGCCAATTCTTCCCGGTGACGCCTGCCGCCGCGCCTGCCCCGGCGGCGGTTGCGCCGGAATTCCTGATCGCTTTCGCCATTCTTAGGCGCGGCCGCTTCCGAAGAGCCGGGCTGGCTCGCTGCGCTGGCCAATACCTCCTCTTCTTCTTCGCCTTCTTCGCCTTCTTCGCCTTCTTCGCCGCCTTCGTCGATACTTCCGGCATCGGTGACCGCAGGCGTGGCGCCATTTTGGAATGCAGCGTCCCCGTCGCCCCGGCCGCGCCAGCGCCGGCGTTTGCGGCGCTGCGGACGCTTGTCGTCACCTTCCGCAACGATGTCCTCTTCCTCTTCGCTAGCACCCGCCTGCGATGGCTCCATATGGATCGCTTTTGACTCGGCGACCGCGGGCGCGTTCGCAGCAGAGCCGCGCGTCAGCGTGAAGGTGCCGCCATGGGCGTTTTCATCCAGCTGGATGACAATGGACACGCCGTAGCGCATCTCGATATCACGCAGATAGGCGCGCTTGTGATTGAGGATATAAAGCGCGGACTCTGTCGAGGCGCTGGCCGTAAGGTCAACGGCACCCTGAGTGCGGAGGTTGTCCTCAATCGAGCGCAGGATCATGAGCGCAACCGATTCCGTCGAGCGGATATGCCCCACACCTTGGCAGACGGGGCATGGCATCGTCGAAACTTCGACCACGCCCTGGCGCAGACGCTGGCGTGACATCTCCAGCAGCCCGAAATGGCTGATATGGCTGACCTGAATGCGCGCCCGGTCGTTGCGCAGTGCGTCCTTTAGCTTGCGTTCAACAGCGCGGTTATTGCGCCGCTCGTCCATGTCGATGAAGTCGATGACGATCAAACCGGCAAGGTCGCGGAGGCGGACTTGCCGCGCAACTTCCTCTGCCGCTTCGAGGTTTGTCTTGAGCGCCGTGTCCTCGATGGAATATTCGCGCGTCGCACGGCCCGAGTTCACGTCGATCGCAACGAGCGCTTCAGTCTGGTTGAGGACGATGTATCCGCCCGAGCGTAGCGTAACCACCGGGCTGAACATCTGGTTCAACTGCCGCTCGACCTCGTATTTGATGAAAAGCGGTTCCGGTTCCTTGTATTGGATAACGTTCTTCGCATGGCTCGGCGTGAGCATGCGCATGAACTCCTTTGCCTCGCGGTGGGCTTCGTCACCGGCGACAAGAATTTCATCGATATCTTTATTATAAAGGTCGCGGATGGACCGCTTGATCAGGTTGCCTTCCTCGTAAACGAGGCAGGGCGCCGTCGATTTCAGCGTGAGATCGCGCACATTTTCCCAAAGGCGCAGCAGATATTCGAAGTCGCGCTTGATCTCGGCCTTGGTGCGCGATGCACCGGCGGTGCGAATGATAAGCCCCATCCCCTCCGGCACTTCGAGTTCCTGGGCGATCTCCTTGAGCCGCTTGCGGTCGGCGGGAACGGTGATTTTGCGCGAGATGCCGCCGCCGCTCGGCGTATTCGGCATCAGCACGGTGTAGCGCCCGGCAAGCGAAAGGTAAGTGGTAAGCGCCGCGCCTTTGGTGCCGCGCTCCTCCTTCACAACTTGGATCAGCACGATCTGGTTGCGCTTGATGACTTCCTGAATCTTATAATGCCGCCAGCGCCGCTTGTGCCGTTGCGGAAGCTCTTCGAGCGCATCTTCAGAACCCACGACCTCGACGGGCGCCGGGGTTGGTGCTTCGGGGACAGAGATTACCCCGCCGCCGTGGCTGTGCGCGTGGCCGTGGTTATGCCAAGTCCCTTGCTCTTCGCCATCCAACGCTGTCTCGGCGGACGTTTCCGGTGCCCCCTCAATCTGAGAGACGGGCGCTTCTTCCTCTGCCGATTGCTCTGCGGTGGGCTGGGCGCCTTCCTGCTCGTTTGGAAGCGCCACATCGTCTGGGTGAGCTGGGATTTCGTCACGCGCTTCTTCCGCGCGCGCCACCGCGGCGGTGAATTCCTCATAGATCACCGCGGGCAGGGCGGCTTCGAGCGGAATGTGAGCCTCACGGGATTTGCGAGCCGGGCCCTGATCCGATGCCACCGGCGCTTCGGCAGGGGCTTCCGCTCCCTCATCTAAAGAAGGCGCTTCGTTACCTTGCTCAGTCGAAGCCGGCTGCGCCTCAGCAGACGCTGGAAAGGCCGAATCCGGCGGGGTTTCCTGCCGGCCGCCAGTGGTTGCCTCCGGTTTTGGCTCCGCCTCGACTGGATGGCCGTTATCGCCGTTGGGGCCGCCGCGCTGACGGTCCAGCGCGTCCTCTTTCATGATCGCTTCGCGGACCGCCACCGGGATTTGGTAATAATCGGGATGGATTTCAGCGAAGGCCAGAAAGCCGTGGCGATTGCCGCCGTAGTTTATGAAGGCCGCCTGCAGCGAAGGCTCGATGCGAGCCACCTTGGCTAGATAGATATTTCCTCTGAGCTGTTTGCGCGACGCCAATTCGTAATCGAACTCCTCAACCCGATTGCCGCGCGTCACCACCACCCTGGTTTCTTCCGGGTGGGTGGCGTCTATTAACATCTTGTTGGCCATAGCGAATTTTTCCTGGGGCGCCATGGGCAAAATCAAGTCTCGCGATCATGATCCCATGATCGAACGGACCGGCTTGCCGGGCGCCATTTTTGTTGATCGCGCACTCGCCGCGTTTGTCCAGCGCAGTGCTGGAAAAGCCCTTCGCGTTGCCCGGCAGATGAGCAGGGCCGCGTCTGGCACTCTTCAAACAAAGCGAGTTGTGGCGCGAGGTTGACATTCTTTTGATCTCGGTTCGCCGGCAGCTCACTGGCCATTGGCCGTTGAGGCGGCGTTACCCGTTGTTCTTAACTTTCGGGATTTCGCATCCCGGTTGCATTACGTCAATCGCCACTTCCCCCGACGCAAGATCGTGGATGCCTAGCGATTGTCACTTTCGCCCCGCTGGTCCCGAATCATTCATTAGGCTCAGCGTAGAACCACGAATAACCCGGGGAGGGTTGAGATATCACTAATACGTTGTGTTCGCCCCGCCCGCAAGCAAGACCTAAACGGCGCAGTGCGAAATGTGAAAAATAGTTGCTAAAGCTAGTGTCCCGTCTCCGGATTGCCGCCTTATTTGACGCACGTTCGCACGGCAATCCGGAGCCATAAGGGACACCAGCGGCGCTGGACGCGATGCTGCGCCGTGCTATAAGCGCAGGCTTGAGGTGGCGGTCAGAGAGCGGGAATTGAGAGGGAAGCAAGGCAAGGTTGGAACGCCGGTGCTAAAGCGGCTAGCGCTTTTGGCCCTGTTGATCCCGATCCCGGCGCTGCTGGCGGCAGGTCAGGCGGGGTTGCGCCCAGAGATCGGCGGCGACGATCAGCACACCAGGTATGTAGCCTTCCTGTCGAAAGAGGCCGATTACCGGATTTTCTCGATCAGCGATCCCTACAGAATTGTAGTCGACCTTCCAGAAGCAGGAATCCAGGTCCCGGCAGGCAGGCGCGGCCTCGTGCTTTCCTCCCGGTCGGGACTAGTCGCTCCTGGAAAGTCGCGAATCGTCATAGACTTGGCAGAGCCGGCGCTGGTGGAAAGATCTGCGCTGCTTCCGCCACAAAACGGGCTGCCCGCGCGGCTTGTCATTGAGCTTGTAAAAGCGACGCATAAAGCCTTCATGGCGCAATCCAACGCTCCGCCGCCCCCCTTTGCGGAAAAAACCCGGCCCCAAAAAGAGCCGGGAGACAAGAGGCCGCTCATCGTCATCGATCCAGGCCACGGAGGGATCGATGCAGGCGCGCTCGGGCGCGTGACGGGGACGCCCGAGAAGGATGTCACGCTCGACTTTTCCAAAACGCTCAAGGAAAAGCTCGAAAAAACTGGCAAATACCGCGTGTTGGCGACGAGGAGCGACGACGTGTTCGTGCCGTTGGATGACCGGGCCCGGATGGCCTCGGAATCGACGGCAGATTTTCTCATCTCGATTCACGCCGATGCGCTGGACGCCAAGCGGCTTGGCATAAAGAGCGTTCAGGAAGTGCGCGGCGGAACGATCTACACCCTTTCGGAAACCGCTTCGGACGAGCAGGCGCGGATCCTTGCGATGAACGAGAACAAAGCGGATTTGAAGGCAGGCGTCGGAAACGAGCAGACGCTCGCCCCCGCTATTACGGCAGAAATAAACAACATTTTAAGCGATCTCGAAAGCCGGGGCAAACAGAACAGGTCTCTCGCCTTGGCCCACTACCTGATCGAGCATATGAAAGAGAAGATGAAATTCAATATCAGGCCGCAAAGGAGCGCCAACTTGCGGGTGTTAAAGGCAGCGGGCGTGCCGGCCGTACTGATCGAGCTCGGCTATCTGAGCAACTCCGAGGACGAGAAATTGCTCATCTCACCGGAATGGCGCGCGGCGACAGCGTCGGCGTTTGCCGCCGCGGTGAACGATTTCATGTCGGACCGGCAGGATCGGATACCCTTGTGAGCGGGGTGCGGCACTGCGTTAGATAGATGGAGCTTGACCGCTTTCGTTAACTTGCGATTGCCGATGCTTCGATCTTGTGGTTAGCCCTAACCTAAAAGCACTGTATGCTGTCACAATTTGGCTATGCGATTATGGTCGTGATGCCGGCATAGCATGTCTGCGGCCGCGGATTGGCCCAGCCGCATTTACCTATCGCATAAACAGGCTAGGAACTGATGCAAATCAATTTGTCTGTGAGGCCGCCCGCTAAGAAAAAGCGCCGCAAGAGCTGGTTCTTGCATTTTCTTGGCTTTGCATTCACAGCAGGCGTTTTTGTGTTTCTCGCCGGCGCGGCAGGCGCAGCTTACTTTCTATGGCAAATTTCCCGGGATTTGCCGGACTACGAAAAGCTGTCCAACTACAAGCCGCCGGTTATCACGCGCGTGCACGCGGGAGATGGCAGGCTCATCGCTGAATTCGCGAAAGAGCGCCGCATCTATGTCCCGGTCCAGGTCATGCCGAAATTGGTTATCAACGCCTTTCTTGCCGCCGAGGACCAAAATTTCTACGAGCACAACGGCATCGATTTCCGGGGTGTCGCGCGCGCGGTTTTCAACAACCTGATCAGGAAAAAGCGGGAAGGTGCATCCACGATCACGCAGCAGGTCGCGAAAAACTTCCTCTTGTCGAACGAGCAGACTTTCATGCGCAAGGCGAAGGAAGCAATCCTTGCGATCCGCATCGACCGCGCGTTTACGAAAGACCAGATTCTCGACCTTTATCTCAATCAAATCTATCTTGGCGCTGGGGCTTATGGCGTTGCAGCGGCCGGCCTGCGGTATTTTGGCAAGGAACTCCATGAGCTGGACATCCATGAGGCTGCCTATCTTGCCTCGCTGCCAAAAGAGCCATCGAAGCTTCAGCTCACCACGGCGAGGGGCAAGAATTTCCAAGAAGCGCTGGCCCGCCGTAACTCGACGATCGACAACATGGCGCGCTTCAAATTCATTAGCGTTGCCGATGCCGAACGCGCCAAGAAAATGCCGCTCGAGATGAGCAGCAGGCAAATTGGGCCCTCTACCTTCGCCGCCGAATATTTCGCGGAGGAAGTGCGGCGCTCACTCGTGGACCTCTACGGTCAAGACGACAACGATCCGACCAATTCCAGTCTCTACACTGGGGGCTATTCCGTCCGCTCGACGCTGGACCCTGAGTTGCAACTTATGGCGCGCGCCGCTCTCCGGGCAGGGCTCGTAAGGTTCGACCGCAAGCATGGCGGCTGGCGCGGTCCCGTGACCCATATCGAAATCTCGGGCGGCGACTGGGGCACCAAGCTTGCAGAAGTGCAAGGCTTGGGGGATGTCGAACCCTGGCGCCTTGGGGTCGTGTTGCAATCTTCGAAGGACAAGGCCGTTATTGGCTTGCAGCCAGGCCGCTTGCCGAACGGAAGCGTGGAGGCAGAGCGTAAGACCGCAGAGCTGCCTGCCCAAGGCGTGAAGTGGGCTTACGAAAGCTTGAGGGGCAAGGCAAAGAACGGTGCCGGCGTCAGCGATGTTCTGGCTGTGGGCGACGTGGTTTATGTTTCGCCACCCGATGAGTCCGATCCGCCCATCAGGGTGGTGATGCCGCCCACCGGCAAGCAGACCAAGGGCGAGGTGAAGCTCATCCCTCCGCCCTGGCAATTGATGCAGGTTCCACAAATCGCCGGCGCCGCGGTCGTCATGGATCCGCATAACGGGCGCGTTCTCGGCCTTGTGGGGGGCTTCAGTTTCGCGGAAAGCCAGTTCGACCGCGCGGTGCAGGCCCGCCGGCAGCCAGGGTCTGCGTTCAAGCCCGTCGTTTATGCGGCTGCGCTCGATAACGGCTATACGCCAACTACAATCGTGAACGACGCCGTCATTGCCATAGATCAAGGCAACGGACAAGGTTTGTGGCGCCCCGAGAACTACGATAAGCAGGTACACGGTCCCTCACCTTTGCGCATCGGCATCGAAAAGTCCCGGAACCTGATGACCATCCGGCTCGCGCAAGACGTAGGCATGCCGATCGTGAGCGAATATGCGCGCCGCTTCGGCGTCTATGACGACTTGCCGCCGCTGCTTTCGATGGCGCTTGGGGCTGGCGAAACGACGCTCATGCGCTTGACCACGGCATATTGCATGTTTGTGAACGGCGGCAAGAAGATCAAATGGACCTTCATCGACCGCATCCAGGACCGCTATGGCCACACTGTTTGGCGCTCAGACGGCAGGCAGTGCACCGGTTGCAGCGCCGATGCCTGGCGCGGGCAAGAAGTGCCTCAGCTACCCGATGACCGCCAGCAGATCGTCGACCCGATGACTGCATATCAAATCACGTCGATGCTGGAAGGCGTGGCGCTTCGCGGTACCGGCGCCATCGTTCATAAGACCGTGGGCAAGACGCTCGGCGGCAAGACCGGAACCACCAACGAAGAAAAAGACGCTTGGTTCATTGGCTTCTCGCCGGACATAGCCATGGGCGTGTTCATCGGCTACGACAACCCGAAGCCGATGGGCCACGGAGAGACGGGCGGCGGAGCGTCAGCGCCGATCTTCGCGGACTTTTTCAAGCAAGCCTTGAAGGGCAAGCCCGACGTTCCCTTCCGCACCCCGCCGGACATCAGGATGGTGATGGTCGACAAGAAGACAGGGCTTAGAACCGATCCCAACGATCCCGATGCTATCGAGGAATATTTCAAGCCGGGGACAGAGCCTGCGGAAGGCTATCCGGTGGCGCAAGGCGAGTCCGGGGCAACGCCAACCGGTTGGGGTGCTCCTGCACCAGCACCGGGAGGCTGGGCGCCGGACGGAGGCTCGCAAACCTATCCGCCGAGGAGCGGGCCAAGCAGCGGAAATGCGTATCCGCCTCCCTACGGCCGCGAACCGCGCGCGGGAGGCTTGTACTGACGCTCGCCGATCTCATCTTTACGCAATTCATCGGCATACCGGAGCGGCCTTCGCGTTGCACGCCGGATTATGAACGGAATGGACCTTAATAATGCGCCCCGAAACGCTCGCTATCGTCGACGAAATCAAGCAATCCCTATCGCTTTTGCGGAGGTATCTTTGACTGGGATAAGGCGCAAGTCCGGCTCAAAGAGCTGAACGCAGTCGTCGAGAACCCTGCCCTCTGGGACAATCCTCAGCGCGCTCAAAAGCTTCTGCGAGAACGCCAGCATCTGGACACCGCGCTCACCGCCTATTCCCAGCTCAACTCGCGGCTTAACGACGCCACGGCGCTGATCGAACTTGGTGAAGAGGAGCATGACGAGGAGGTTGTGAGAGATGCCGAAACCTCACTTGCCGCACTTAGGACAGAGGTGCAGCGCCGTGAGGTTGAGGCGTTGCTTTCCGGCGAGGCCGACGCCAACGACACCTTCCTGGAGGTTCATGCGGGCGCAGGCGGCACCGAAAGCCAGGACTGGACAGAAATGCTCTTGCGCATGTACATGCGCTGGGCCGACGAGCAGGGCTATAAGGTAGAACTGATCGAAAGCAACGCGGGCGAAGAGGCCGGCCTCAAATCGGCGACCATCCAAATCAAGGGTCAGAACGCGTATGGCTGGCTCAAGACCGAGTCCGGGGTGCATCGCCTTGTCCGCATCTCGCCCTACAATTCCAACGCGCGCCGGCATACGAGCTTTGCCTCGGTGTGGGTTTACCCTGTTGTCGATGAGGCCATCGACATCGCCGTGAACGAAAGCGAATGCCGCATCGACACCTATCGCGCCAGCGGCGCGGGCGGCCAGCATGTGAACACCACCGACAGCGCGGTGCGCATCACCCACATTCCAACCAACATCGTCGTGCAATGCCAGAACGAACGCTCCCAGCATAAGAACCGCGCGACCGCCTGGGCGATGCTAAAGGCGCGGCTCTACGAGATGGAGCTCAAGAAGCGCGAGGACGCGGCGCAAGCGGCGGCGGCGTCCAAGACCGACATCGGCTGGGGGCATCAGAATCCGCTCCTACGTGCTCCAGCCCTATCAAATGGTGAAGGATTTGCGCACCGGCATCGTCAGCACGAACCCGCCCGAAGTGCTCGACGGGGCCATAACGCCCTTCATCGAAGCAGCCCTCGCGCAGCGCGTCCATGGCGGCGGCCCGGCTGCCGTGGCGGATTTGGATTAGATCATATCAAGTCTGGGTGAGCGTCTCGCCGTCATCAATACGTGGCTAGCGTCGTGTCCATAAGGGCGCTTTCATTTTTGCATTACTTTAAGTTGCTTATCATCAATAATGACAACTTGCTGTTAAGTCTGCTCCGCTAGAGTTTGCTCTCCTGAAGCAAAGCGCACGCGGCAAAAAACGCTGACGTGACAAAGTCACAGACGGCAACGCGGCCCCGTGCAAAAAGTCCGCCAATTCCACAATCGGAGATTGATGTGAGAAAAAGTGCGGGCACTTTCCAATACTTACTTGCAGGCCTAGAATGGCCTGCGAACCCGGGGTCCAGGCGCGCCCCCGCCGCAAGGCCGCCTCTTTGGCGCAACGCTCTTGGCGGCTTGCTGTTTGCTGTGGCCGTGGCCGCCGGCTTCGTGCCGGGCGCCGCTGCCCGGGCGGATGGCGTCTTCGAGGTTCAAGAGGGCAGCGTCGACGATCTCAAGGCGGTCTTTGCCACCGTGCGCAGCACCGATGAGATCAACGCCCGGGTGCGCACAGGCGGCACCGTCGCCTCCCTTCACATCGCCAAGGGAAGCGAAGTGAAAGCGGGCGACGTCATCGCCACCGTCACCGATCAAAAGTTCGCCCTTCGGATGAGGTCGCTCGATGCGCAGATCGTCGGGCTCAAGTCGCGCGCCGAGACCGCGCATGTCGAGCTGCAGCGCCAGGAGCAGCTTGCAAAGAAGGGTTTTGCGGCCAGCGCCAAGCTCGACGAAGCGCGGGCGGCTTCCGAGGTAGCGGCGAACGCGCTTAAATCGGCGGAAGCCGAGCGCTCGGTGATCACGCAGCAGGTTGAGGAGGGCGACGTACTCGCCCCTGCCTCTGGCCGGGTTCTGGCTATTCCCGTCACGGTTGGCTCCGTCGTCATGCCGGGCGAGCCCATCGCCAAAATCGCGGCAAACGCTTACGTCTTGCGGCTGGAAGTGCCCGAGCGCCATGCGCGCTTCATTCAAAAGGGCGATCCGGTTGCGATTGGCGGCCGCGAGCTTTCCGGCAGCGATGCTCCCATCGGCAAGGGCACAATCACCCTTGTCTATCCGGAGCTGCAGGATGGCCGCGTGGTTGCGGACGCCCAAGCCGACGGCCTCGGCAAGTACTTTGTGGGCGAACGGGTTCTGGTCTGGATTTCGGCAGGCAAACGGCCGGCCATCGTCGTGCCGCGCGCCTATCTTTTCAGGCGGTTCGGCCTCGACTATGCCCGGCTCGAAGGAAAAGACGGCAATACCATCGATGTGGTTATCCAGCTCGGCCAGCCCGCGCGCTTCCAGAACCATGGTTCTGCCTTTGTTGAAGTGCTGAGCGGCTTGCGGGCCGGCGACAGGCTGGTGCAGCCATGAAGCTCGGCATTTCCGGTAATCTCACAAGGGCGTTCATCGCTTCTCCCTTGACGCCCCTTATCCTGCTTGCCGCTCTGGCGCTGGGCAGCATCGCGCTCGTTATGCTGCCGCGCGAAGAGGAACCGCAGATTTCGGTGCCCATGGTCGACATCCGGGTCCAAGCCGATGGGCTCAAGGCGCAGGATGCCGCGCGGCTTGTGACCGAGCCGCTTGAAACCATCGTTAAGGCGATCAACGGCGTCGAGCATGTCTACAGCACCACCCAAGACGACCGGGTGCTCGTGACCGCCCGCTTTCTCGTCGGCACCAAGTCCGACGAAGCGATCTTGCGCGTACACGAGAAAATCCGCGCCAATCTCGATCGCCTTCCAATCGGCATTCCGGAGCCCTTGATTGTCGGGCGCGGGATTGACGATGTCGCGATCCTGGTCTTGACGCTCGCGCCGAAGCCCGAGGCCGCGGATCGGTGGACCGATAACGCGCTCTACCACCTCGCGGAAAACCTGCGGATTGAGCTCTCCAAGACCGATAACACCGGCCTTACTTATATCGTGGGCGGTAGGCCGGACCAGATCCGCGTCGAGCCCGACCCGGAGCGGCTTTCGCTTTATGGGGTCACACTTGCGCAACTTGTCGACAAGGTGAAGTCGGCTAACCGTTCATTCCTCGCAGGCCAGATCCGCGATCAAGACCGCGCGGTGCCCGTGGTTGCTGGACAGACGCTGCACGGAATCCCGGACATCGGACTATTGCTGTTGACCACCCGCGACGGACGCCCCGTTTATGTGCGCGATGTGGCTAAAGTCGTGGTCGGCGGCAAGCCGCTGGAGCAAAAGGCCTGGAATTTTACCAAGGGCAAAAGCGGAGAACTCGTCCGGGTTCCAGCCGTCTCCATTGCCATTGCCAAGCGGGCCGGAGCCAACGCTGTCGATATAGCGGACAAGCTCATTCAGAGGCTTGAGCTTTTGCGCGGCAAGGCGATCCCTGACGGGATCAACATCGAGGTCACGCGCAATTACGGCGCCACAGCGAACGACAAAGCGAACGAACTGCTCTTTCATTTGGGGCTTGCAACGGCCTCCATCGTTCTCTTGATCGTATTTGCGATAGGCTGGCGCGAAGGCTTCGTCGTGATGATCGTGATCCCCACCACGATCCTTCTCACGCTCTTCGCCTCCTATATCATGGGTTACACCATCAACCGGGTTAGCCTGTTCGCGCTGATCTTCGCAATCGGCATCCTGGTCGACGACGCCATCGTCGTGATCGAGAACATTGCCCGCCATTGGGGGATGCAGGACGGGCGCAGCCGGACAGAGGCTGCCATCGAGGCTGTCGCCGAGGTGGGCAACCCCACCATCATCGCAACGCTCACCGTCGTCGTGGCCCTGCTGCCGATGCTGTTCGTGTCCGGCCTGATGGGGCCGTATATGAGCCCGATCCCGGCAAACGCTTCCGCGGCGATGATTTTCTCCTTCTTCGTAGCCGTGATGGTAACGCCGTGGCTCATGGTGCGCTTCGGCACCAGCCATAGCGCCGGGCCGGTCAACGAGGGGCGCGGTTTTATTGCGAGTGCTTTGCGCACCTTTGCGTCCATTGCCAGGGCACTGAGCCACGCTCTGCGTTTGCTTATTTCCGCTGCTTGGAAGGCCCTGCCTGCCGCAATCAGAGATCGCCTTCATGCCGCGATTGCCGCGATTGCTGCTTCCCCGCTCGTGATCCGCATCGGCAGTGCAATCGCTACGGTCGTAGATTTGGTGCGGCTTTGGTTCGCCATTCAGTCCGGCGGCGGTAAAGGTGCGGGAAAAGCGCACGGCCACGACGAGGGCGGCGGTTTTCTGGCGCGAGCCTATCTCTCCGCCGCGCGGCCCATTCTGAAAACCCGCAAGCGCGCGCTCAGATTTCTCTTAGGCGTGGGCGTTGCAACGCTGCTGTCTTTGACGCTGTTCTATTTCAAAGCGGTAACGGTGAAGCTGCTTCCGTTCGACAACAAGTCCGAGATGCAAGTCGTCATCGACTTGCCGAGGGGCTCCTCGCTTGAAGAGACGGACCGCATTCTGCAAATGGCTGCCGAACGGATCAAGACCTTGCCGGAGCTGGCCACGATCCAGTCCTATGCCGGCACGGCCGCACCCTTCAATTTCAACGGTCTCGTCCGGCATTACTACTTGCGCGACAATCCCGAGCAGGGAGATTTGCAGCTCAATCTCAGCCCGAAATCCGAGCGCAGCCGCACAAGCCACGAGATCGCCCTTGAAGTGCGGCAACGGCTGAAGGGCCTGGAGCTTCCGCCTCGCACTGCGTTGAAGGTGGTGGAAGTTCCGCCCGGGCCTCCTGTGCTATCGACGCTGCTCGCTGAGGTCTATGGCCCCAATCCGGAGGAGCGCCGTGAGACCGCGGCGAAGCTCAGGAAAATTTTCGAAAGTATCCCCTTCATTGTGGATACGGACGATAGCTACGGCGTGCCATCCGATAGGCTCCGCGTCTCTATCGATCAAGATAAGCTCGAATATTTCGGCGTCGAGCAGCGCGATGTCTACGACACGATTCAGGCTTATCTTTCGGGCGTTACGGTTGGATATTCCTACCGCGGCGAGGGCCACCATCCGGTGGAGATCGCCATCGCACTGCCGAAGTCCGAGCTTTCGGTTTCGCAGCACACCCTATCGACGCCGGTCCCGGCCAATGCGATTCCCGGCAACAGGTCGGTGGTGGAGCTTGGCGATGTGGTGAGCCTCAAAAAGGAGCGGGCCTCCTTCCCGATATTCCGGCACAACGGCCGAGCTGCCGAAATGGTAACGGCCGAGCTTGCGGGCAGCTTCGAGGCCCCAATCTACGGCATGCTTGCGGTGCGCGATGCCATAGACAAAGCGGACTGGGGACCCGGACAAAAGCCTGAGATCAAGCTGCATGGCCAGCCCGACGACGAATCGAAGCCTACGCTGCTCTGGGACGGCGAGTGGGAAGTCACCTACGTTACCTTCCGCGATATGGGCGCTGCCTTCGCCGTCGCCATTCTGGGCATCTACTTCATCGTGGTCGGGCAGTTCAAATCGTTCAAGCTGCCGCTTGTGATCTTGACGCCTGTTCCGCTCACGCTGATCGGCATCATGCTGGGGCACTGGATGTTCGGCGCGCCGTTCACGGCGACTTCGATGATCGGCTTCATCGCGCTCGCGGGCATCATCGTCAGGAATTCGATCCTTTTGGTCGATTTCATCCGGGAAAGGCGCGGCGCCGATATCCCCTTGCGGCAAGTGCTGCTGGAAGCGGGCGCGATCCGGTTCAAGCCGATCCTGCTGACGGCGCTCGCTGCCATGATCGGCGCCGCCGTCATCCTGGCCGACCCGATCTTCCAGGGCCTTGCGATCTCGCTCCTGTTCGGGCTCGCCTCCTCGACGCTGCTCACGGTGCTGGTCATCCCCGCGATCTACATTGTGTTGCGGGACGACTGCCGGCCGCTTCCGGATGAATCTTAGGCCGTCTCCCGCGATCGTCTAGATCGCGGGTCCTTCAATCCTCTGCTCGATCTGGTGGTTGGAATTTGACGCTTGGAACCCGGTATATTAGGCCGCTATGGCTTGATACTGTTGAAAAACTATTTTGGCTGAGCTGCGACGCAAGATTAGCTCCTCAACGCGATGTACATCGCCATCCATGTTTCTCGCGATAATATCTGGCCGTGGCTCTCCTCGAAGTAGAAACCCTACGCGAACTGGCTCGCAAGCATGATCCGGGCGGCGTCAGCAGCCTCGTCGATCTGGGACCAATGCCCCGCCTCCAGAATATGAATAGCGGCATTCCTGGCCTGGGATCGCATGTACTCGGCGACGGTGACATGAAGATAAGGGTCGGACTTTCCCCAAATGAGTAAGAGAGGGACGCTGGAGCGCCTGAAATCGGCCAGACGGGCCGTATTGGCAGCGATTTCATCCGTATATTGATAGGTCATTTGGGCGAAGGCAGGAGCGGCGCTTGGCCGTTGCCTAAAGTTGTCGTCGATAATTGGGCCAAGGAACTCATGGTAGCGGACTTTCTGTGCCTCCGTTAGGCCCACCTGCATTTGGTCGCGCTGAAAGGCAAGCAGCCACGCGAACTCCTGCGGACTCGCCAAGAAATGCCGGGTGAGAGATCTCAGGCCTTTGTTCGCGAAGAGTAAGCTCGGGAACTCGTAGTCCAGGGGCGTCGCCGTAGAACGCGTTCATCAAGCAGACGGCGGCTGCGCGCTCCGGGTGCTTCAGAGCGAAGTTGACGGCGGCCGGGCCACCGGCATCGTGGCCGGCGGGGATGATCTTCTCCAGCGCCAAGGCCTCCACGACCGCTTCCAGATCCCCAAGCTGCTGTTCAAAGCTGTAGTGAGCGCCTTCGGGTTTGTCAGACGCGCCGAAGCCCAGGAAGTCTATCGAGACGGTTCTGCGACCGGCCTGCGCCAGGTGCGGAATGAGGTCGTCATAGAATGTGTGAGTTGTCCGGAAATCCGTGGAGCAGCACGAAGGCTGGCCCGCTGCCGGGAAAGTCGCGGATGTACAGGCTGCCGCGATCGCGCTGAACTCGATGTTCGGTGAAGGCGGGGAAGTCGGTCCTTTGGGATTCCGTCATGATCTTGCTCCTTTGCGCGTGGTGACGCTCGACATACTGACGAAACCAGGGCGCCGCCGCGCCGCTCGCGACCGCAAATTGCCCTACGATAAGGATCAAAATGGCCGCCAAGCGCACCTGTTCCACTTCAGCCATTCTGTTCGCGTGATACCTTTGTCGCGCTGGGTCTGGCCCGTTCGCGGGGTCTCCTTTACCGAGCTTTGCGCCCGGCAGCGGCTGCCCGGTCTTGAATCCAGACCGAATACGAACGACCAGCGGTTTGAGAAAGAATGACTGGGTCAAGAGTTAGCTTCGAATCGCGACGCCTCAACTAGCCGGTTAGGCTGAAAGCGAGCGAGAGGCAGCCTACAAAAACGAGGCTCGCCGCCCAACCGGCATCGAGATTGAACCAGCTCCGCGAAAGAAACTTGAGGCCCAGGTAACGGTAGACGAGCCATGCGAGGCTGCCGCCTGCCGCGATCATCGCGGCCGAATGGACGGCGGAGACCAGGATCGCCATGCCGAGATCCGCGTTGACGAGGGCATCGAGGCTCGCGTGGCTATCGCCGGGGCCGGAGGCCCGGCACAGGCCGAGATAGATGGGCACCAGCATCAACCCTGCGCCATGCGCGACCGCCACGGCGAAGGACCAAAGCCCCAGTTGAGCCGGCTTTATTCGCGCCAACGCCCTCGGATGGCAGCCCTTGATGAGCTGGAAAGCCCCGAAGGCAATGACGGCAATGCTGGCGCCAATCTGGATCGCCAGCCGCCAATCCAAAAGGGCGGTCAAAAGCGTGAAGGGAAGAAGCACTACAAGCATCGCCGCGACATGGCCTGCCATCAGCAGCAAAAGCGCCGCAAGCAGCGCGCGCGCGTTCTTTTCCATAAGCCCAGCAGAAACGGCGAGCGGCCATCCCATTCCGGGGTTGGCCCCGTGATAGACGCCGCTCGCAATCACTGCAAGCCAGAGCCACGCTGGCGCTTCCCCGCTCAATTTCAGGCCGAGGGATAGCAGAAAGAATCGGTCGAGCAGTCGCCGCCCTCGAGCCGGATCTGGTGCGCGCGGTAGCCATCCGGGAAGCTCACCCAGTAGTCCCTTGCCAGCTCAAGGCCCCCGGCCGGATTTGCATTGGCCATGACCATCGCGCCCGGCATTCCCTCGGGATAGAATTGATCGTCCCAGGTGGAATAGAGCGAGTTGGTCCAGTAAACGCGCTTGCCGTCCCGGCTGATCTCGACCATCTGCGGGCCGCCTGCGTAGGCCTTGCCGCCCGGATGCGGCGCGCGATTGGCGATGCCGCCGATGCGAACGGAGCCCGCAAGTTTCGGCTTTCTCGGCTCGGTGACGTCGTACTGGCGCATTTCGCCCGTTCCCCAGCAGGAGACGTAAAGGAAACGGTCGTCCATCGAGAGGTCGATATCGGTCACAAGCGGAGGAACCGCGCCGAACCCTTGCAGCAGGGGCGGCAGCTTTTCCTTCGGCGCCGGCTCTGGCGGGATCGTTGCGGTCTTCTCGATGTGGAACGTGCCGCCTTCGCGCCACCAGGTCCAGATCGAGCCTTCGAGGTTGGTAGTGTCGACCACGACGCCGAGGAAACCGTGCTCGCGGATCGGATCGTGCGCGGGGCGCACTTCAAGCGCCATCTGATGATTGGCGCCGAGATCGATGGTCTGGACATTGCGCCGCTCTCTCAAATCCCAGAAGTGGACGCGGTGGCCGTATTTGTTCGAAAGCAGGTCCTCCGGCACAATCCCGTTTTCGAACTGGGGCGGAAGCGCCCACTCGCTCGTCACCATGTAGTCGCGCGGCAGGTTCCACCAGAAATCGTAGTGCAGGTTCTGCGGGCCGCGATCGATCTCCCAGCGTCCGAGGACTTCGAACGTCTCGCAATCCATGATGAAGACGCCGGGAGGGCCGTCGGTGCCATCCTTGCCGCCGCCGCCGAGCGTGCTGATGTAGATGCCTTCCGGCCCGCAATGGACCGTGTGCGGCCGCGAGTAGCCGGTCTTCTTGAAGACCTCTTCAGGATCGATGATTTTGTGGATCCTGGCCTCAGTAGGATGTGGCTTCGTATCCACCACGTAGATCCGGGATGAGCGGATGCCGGGGATGATGAGATAGCGCCGCTCCAGGAAAGGGTGGCCGCTGAGAGGCGATAGCGCCGACGAGCACGCATTCCAGCCGAAATGGTGAAACTCGTCCCCTTTGCAGGGCATGGTTACGGTGTGGACGATCTGGCTGAACGCCGGCGAGCCCGGCTTCACGTCGATCACCGCGAGCGCGTCGGGCTTCGAGGAGTCCGGGCTGAGCAGCAAGGTGTAGGCGAAGTTCTCCGGCGGAGCCTCCATCGCAAGTTTGGGCGAGGCGTGGAAGGTGGGATCGGGTCTCAGGTTCACGCGAGTTCCTCCCTTTTTTCTGGCATGCGCCCGGCCTTGGCGCGGAAGTAATGGAAGTCGCCTTTGCTGACGATCCGGTCGCCTTCGGCAAGCGCGAGGGCTTCGATGTCTGGCGCTGCGCGAAGCCTGTCGTAGACCGGCGCGAAATCCCGGTAGCAGTCTTCCAGCAGTTTTTCGAAGCTATCGATCACGAAGTAGGTCTGCTGGAAATCGTCGATGATGTACTTGGTGCGCATGACGCGTTCGAGATCGAAGGCAATGCGGTTGGGTGAGCTATCGCAGAGCGAGAATAGGGTCTCGGCCGGCGATGACAGGATGCCCGCCCCGAAGATGCGAAGGCCTTCGGGCGCACGGACGAGGCCGAATTCGACCGTGTACCAGTAAAGGCGCGCGAGATTGTGCAACTGGCCGCGCTCAATCGCGCGGCGCCCTCCTTTGCCGTAGGCTTCGAGGAACGTGGCATAGACCGGATTGGCAAGCAGGGGCACATGGCCGAAAACGTCGTGGAAGATGTCCGGCTCCTCAAGATAATCGAGCTCGTGCTCGGGCCGGATGAAGGCGCCCGCGGGAAAGCGCCGGTTCGCGAGATGCTCGAAGAAAGCGTCGTCCGGGATGAGACCCGCGACGGCCACGACGCGCCAGCCGGTTATTGCGGCGAGCCGGGCGCTTAGGTCCTTGAAATCCGGAATCCCGGACCGCGACAGCTCAAGCGTCTTCATTGCCTCTAGTGCTTCGTTGCACGCTCGGCCTGGCAGCAGCGCGGATTGGCGGGCAAAGAGGCGATTCCAGCGCTCATGCTCCTCCGCGGTGTAGGACTCCCAGTGCTGGCTGATCGTCCAATCCTTGTCACGGGCAGCGCCGGCGTACCGGTTCTTCTGAGCTGGCTGGCTGGTCTCGATGTTTAGTCCGCTCATAATGGCTTTACCGGGGGGATAACCTGGCCTCAATAGCCCCCAGATCCGCTAATTTATCACGATGTAAGCGCGACCCGAATAGTTTTTGAAATTCATTGAGAAAAAGTCATTGCTGGAGTTATGAGATGAAACAGACTGCTCACGTCAAGCCTGGCCCTTGCCTCTATGTGCTTGAGCTTAACTTAGCTATTGTGATGTTGTTGGGCTCGCCTCGAATATACTGTCGAGGCCCATCTCGATACCCGGCGGGTCGAGCAGAAGTGCGCCTTCCCTCACAATCGCGGTCACGATGGTCGCTGCCTCACCCCGCCTATGATGCAACACGAGACGGCGTTCCAAATCAACGAGAAGATAGTGCTGTATGCTTAGCATGCGGAAGTAATCGATCAATTTCTCGGCGAGATCGCGGCCTTTCGTTGACGGCGAGAGCACCTCCACCACAATGATGGGGCTGGGCGCAAACTGATCCTCGCCGGCGAGAGGCTCGCCGCAATTCACGACCACATCGGGGCTGTAGAACGTGATGTTATCGACCGCGATCCCAAGCCCGTCGATCACTGCCTGGCAAGGAACGCCAGAGCTGCGAATCGCGTCTTTAAGCTTGGCCGTGATGACGAATTTGGCCTCGGCGTGCGCGAACCGCTCCGGTGCCATTGCTGTCAGCGGCTCGCCTTCCCTGCCGTTCTTAAGCACAGCGATGCCGCCGATCAGCTCATACTTGCCATCCCCCGGCTGGGCTTCGGCCCAAGCCAGAAACTCCTTCACGGTCATCTTTGAGGGCTTTGCGAGCGCTGCCATGTACGAAGTCTAACATCCCTCGCTTCATGCAGAAAGACGTATGGGGTACGGCCGGCTCTAAGCCAGGCCGAACAATTCTGCCTTAAGCCGCGAGGCTGAAAGCCCTGCCGTTGATGATGAGGCCGTCCGAACCTGCGGTGACGCGAACCTTGTCGCCGTCCTTGACCCCGCCTGAGAGGATGAGTTCGGCGAGCGGGTCTTGAAGAGCGCGCTGAATAACGCGCTTCAAAGGCCGCGCACCGTAGGCCGGGTCGTAGCCGCGATCGCCAAGCCACTGCTTCGCCTTGTTATCCAGATCGAGCACGATCTTGCGCTCTTCAAGCAGCTTTTGCAGCCGCTTGAGCTGAATCTCGACGATGGCCCCGATCTCATCGCGCTGCAAGCGGTGGAACAGCAGGATATCGTCGACGCGGTTTAGGAATTCTGGCCGGAAATGCGCCCGCACCACCGCCATCACTTGCGCGCGAACCGCGTTCACGTCCTCGCCGGGCGGCTGGTTGCTGAGATATTCCGAGCCAAGATTGGAGGTCATGATAATAAGCGTATTGCGAAAATCGACCGTCCTGCCCTGTCCATCCGTCAAGCGCCCGTCGTCGAGCACCTGCAAGAGCACGTTGAATACATCCGGGTGCGCTTTCTCGATCTCGTCGAACAGCACAACCTGATAGGGGCGCCGCCGCACGGCCTCGGTCAGCGCGCCGCCTTCTTCATAGCCGACGTAGCCGGGAGGCGCGCCGATGAGCCGGGCCACGGAATGCTTCTCCATGAACTCGGACATATCGATGCGGACCATCGCTTGATCGTCATCGAACAGGAAGCTAGCCAGCGCGCGGGAAAGCTCGGTTTTGCCGACGCCGGTTGGGCCTAAGAACATGAACGAGCCGATGGGACGGTTCGGGTCCTGGAGGCCGGCGCGGGCGCGGCGCACCGCGGTTGAAACCGAGCGCACCGCCTCGGATTGACCGATGACGCGTTTGCCAAGCTCGTCTTCCATCCGCAGAAGCTTGTCCTTCTCGCCTTCGAGCATTTTTTCGACGGGGATGCCGGTCCAACGCGACACGACGCCCGCGATATGATCGGGCGTAACCGCCTCCTCCACCATGCCCCGGCGTAAATCGGCGGCGTTTTCCATCGCCTTAAGCCGTTTTTCAAGGTCGGGAATGACGCCGTAGGACAGCTCGCCCGCACGGGCAAGGTCGCCCTTGCGCTGGGCCTGGTCAAGCTCGATGCGCGCAGCATCCAACTCCTCTTTGACCTTTTGGGCCGACGCGAGCTTTTCCTTCTCCTCTTTCCAGCGGCGGGCAAGCGCGCTTGACCGCTCTTCGAGCTCCGCGATCTCCTTTTGCAGCCGCGCAAGGCGGTCCTTGGAGGCCTGATCGTTTTCCTTCTTTAAGGCCTCGCGCTCGATCTTGAGCTGGATCAGCCGGCGGTCGAGTTCGTCAAGCTCCTCGGGCTTGGAGTCCACCTGCATGCGAAGCCTGCTCGCGGCTTCATCCATGAGGTCGATGGCCTTGTCGGGGAGAAATCTGTCCGTGATATAGCGGTTCGAAAGAGTCGCGGCTGCAACGAGCGCCGAGTCGGTGATGCGCACGCCATGATGCAGTTCGTATTTCTCCTTCAGGCCGCGCAGGATCGAAATCGTGTCCTCGACCGTCGGTTCGGCTATGAACACCGGCTGGAAACGCCGGGCGAGTGCCGCGTCCTTTTCGATATATTTCCGGTATTCATCGAGTGTGGTCGCGCCAACGCAATGAAGCTCGCCCCGGGAAAGGGCCGGCTTTAGAAGATTGGACGCATCCATCGCGCCCTCGGCCTTGCCGGCGCCCACGAGCGTGTGCAACTCGTCGATGAACAGGACAACGCCGCCTTCGGCTGCGGTGATCTCTTGCAACACCGCCTTGAGCCTTTCCTCGAACTCGCCGCGATATTTCGCGCCCGCTATGAGCGAGCCCATGTCGAGGGCCAGGAGCTTCTTGTCGCGAAGGCTCTCGGGCACGTCGCCATTTACAATGCGAATCGCCAAGCCTTCGGCGATGGCAGTCTTGCCGACGCCCGGCTCACCGATCAAAACCGGATTATTCTTGGTGCGCCGCGAGAGCACCTGGATCGTGCGCCGGATTTCCTCGTCGCGCCCGATCACAGGATCGAGCTGGCCCTTTGCGGCCGCATCGGTCAGGTCGCGTGCGTAGCGCTTGAGTGCGTCGTAAGCCTGTTCGGCCGAAGCACTATCCGCCGTCCGCCCTTTCCGCAGCTCGTTGATGGCAGCATTGAGTCCAACGGGCGTGACGCCGGCATCCGCAAGGATTTTCGCTGTCTCGGCGTCCTTCTCCATGGCGAGCGCAAGCAGAAGCCGCTCGACGGTGACGTAGCTGTCGCCCGCCTTCTCGGCGATCTTCTCGGCTTGATCGATGACTTTCGCCAATTGCGGCGCAATGTAGAGCTGGCCCGCGCCTGTGCCCGAAACCTTGGGCATCTTGGCCAAAGCTTGCTCGACCCGGGCAAGCGCGTCTTCGGGCCGCCCGCCGGAACGCGCGATTAGCCCGGCGGCAAGACCTTCCGGATCGTCCAGCAGCACCTTGAGAAGGTGCTCCGGCATCATCCGCTGGTGGCCCTCACGAAGAGCGAGCGATTGCGCCGACTGGAAAAAACCTTTTGAACGGTCGGTGAGTTTTTCGAAATTCATGCTGCCTCGGCGATTGCGGCCTCGTGCCGCCAATATTAAGAGGAAGAGCGCTAGGATTTGTTGATATATGGCAACATCCGGGCACAAGAAAAGGACCATCGCCATAACTGCCGCGCCAAAGATCGCTAAACTTGTCTATTACCCTGTCAAAGGACTGACGGGCGCCGCGCTCCCCAAGGCGATGCTCACGGCAGGCGAAGGGATGCCGCTCGACCGCGCCTATGCCATCGAAAACGGTGGGCAAAGGTTCGATGCGCGGAACCCGAAATGGCTGCCTAAGACGAATTTTTTGCAGCTCATGAAGCACGAGCGCCTTGCGAGCCTCTCGGTCGCCTTCGATGAGGCGACCCATGTGCTTACCTTGTTCCGTGACGGAAAGCAGGTCGCGAAAGGCGCGCTTCAAACAAAGCTCGGGCGGCAGATGATCGAGCAGTTCCTGGCCGCCTACATGAAAGAGGAACTCAAAGGGCCGCCGCGCATCGTTTGCGCATCTGGCCACGGCTTCACGGATATCGCGGAGAAGGCGCTGCATATCGTGAATCTGGAGAGCGTCCGCGACTTAAGCCGCATCACGGGTCTGGATCTCGATCCGCGCCGGTTTCGCGCGAACATCTATTTCGCGGGTTTGCCCCCCTGGCAAGAGCGGCAGTGGTGTGGCAAGTCCATAGTATGCGGCGCGGCAACGCTTCGGGTGTTCGAGGAGACAGGCCGCTGCGAAGCCACGAGCGTCGATCCTGTGACAGCGCGGCGCGGCCTTTCAATTCCCGCCGCGCTGTTCCGCACCTGGGGCCACAACAACCTTGGCCTCTACGCGAAGGTAGTTTCTGGCGGAAAGGTGGCGGCCGGGGATCCGATCGATTTAGACGGAAATTAGCGTTGAGTGTTAGCGTAGCTCGCTAAGGAAGCCTGTCCGTTTTCGGCGTTTGAGAGATTCGGGCGCAGCAACAAGCCCAGTTGTCATGGCCGCACTTGATGCGGCCATCCAGGAAAAAAGCGTGAATCTCAATGGGTAAATGAATGGCCGGGACAAGCCCGGCCTGACAAGAGCACACCCGCTTTCGCGGGAATGACGCTAATTGCTACGACGCTGCCTCATCCGGCACTGGATCGCTTCCAGCGGAACCATTCGCCTGCGGCGTCCCTTGGCCGCCCTGCTTTGCATTGAAGGGCTTTCCTGGATTGTCGCCAATAGGACGCCGGCGGCGGCGCCTTGGCCCAGCCCCTTCTGGCGCAGAGCCGAAGTTCTCTCCCGCGAATGGCGCCGGCCCATTTTGTGCGGGCGCCGCCGGCTGCAGCTGCGGCTGGACATGCGGGAAGGCGTTCTGCGGAATGAACGGCTGCGGCTGATTCTGATTGTAGACCGGGCGCTCAAGGAAGCGCGGCGGCGGCTGGGTCACGAAATCTTCCCCGCTTTCTTCCTCATCGGAATCATCGTGATCGCGATGGAATGACTCCTGATTGAAGCGTCCGCCGCCGTTCATGCCGCCTGGCTGGTCCATTGGTGGCATTGCCGCCTGCGCCGCTAGGATGATGCGATTATAATGCTCGGCGTGCTGGAGATAGTTCTCCGCCGCCACTGAGTCGCCGGAAGAGTGAGAATCCCTTGCGAGCGATGCATACTTCTCCGCGATGTGCATCGCGGTTCCGCGAATCTTCACATCAGGGCCGCTCAACTCGTAGTTCCGGCTGATTGAATTCTGGGGCTTACGGCCGCGATTACGGCCTCTGCGGCTTTGCTGTCCTTGCCTCATGGGTCCTATCTTGATCGAAGGTCACAAACGCTTGGATTTACGCACACGTGACAGGTGTATGTCCTGCCAACGCCTACGAATCTCAAACAACCTCTTCGTGGCTCTGCCAGCCACCCTACCCGGCGTTGCGGGCTCAAAAGCAGATTATCAAGGCTATCCTGCCTGGGAAACGTGCTGCCATGTTACCCCGCCAGTGCTCGCAAACGCTGCACTTCGCCGGCCGGACAAAATTTTGGTAGCCCTACGCTCTAATGGCCTCGCGTTCTTCTCTACCCCACTCGCGGGCATCTGCAAGACCTGCTTCACCAAAGACCGTATCTCGAAAGAGCCGAATTTCCAATCCTTTTTTTGAGATCGGGCTTCTCCTCTCACCACTGTCGCACTCCTGCAACGGCCCTGTCCGTTGCGCCCAAATCCGTTAATATCCGGCTCCCGGAGAAACCCGGATTGGGAACAGCATGTTTCATCAAATCAAGCACCGCCATGCCCTGCTGGTATCCCACCTCGACAACCAGCAATCCTTGCTGGCGAAGCGCCACAAACGCCTGCGGAATGATGATCCGATAAGCTTCCAGTCCGTCTTCGCCACCACTAAGCCCAAGGTAAGGATCGTAAGCCCTAACCTCCGGCTCAAGCTCGCAAATTTCTGAGGGCGCGATATAGGGCGGGTTACAGACGATGACGTCGAACGCACTGCCGCCGATTGCGCTCATCCAATTAGCACATAGGAACGACACGCGATCCAACAACCCCAGCCGCGACAAATTATCCTGCGCGGCAGCGAGCGCAGCCTCTGAGCGGTCGAGACCGATGCCGCAAGCACGTGGCAGCTCGGTGAGGATAGCCCCGAGGATGCAGCCGGACCCCGTGCCGAGGTCCAGGATGCGGAGCGACGCGCCGCTGAGTCCCTCGGACTTGACATGGCTGAGCACCGTTTCGACCAGAAGTTCCGTTTCGGGCCGGGGGTCGAGCGTGGCCGGCGATATGCGGAAGGAAAGGCCCCAAAACTCGCGCCGGCCGATAATGCGCGAGACGGGCTCGCGAGCCAGGCGCCGAGCGGCGAAAGTCGCAATTCGTGCAGCCTCCCCGGCAGAAAGAACCGCGTCCGGCTCGAGGATCAACTCCTCACGCGAGAGTCCGCACGCTTCTGCCGTCAAGATGCTGGCGTCCAGCCTTGGACTGCTGAGACCGGCCTGGCGGAAACGCTCCGCCAGCTGCTGTACAGCGCCGTCTAGCGTCTTAGGCTGATCCGCACTTTTGCCTTCCGGGAAGCTCAAATCAAGCATGAACCTTGGTGTCCTCCGCCGCAAGCTGGCTCGCCTGGTGTTCGGTAATCAGGGCGTCGATGATCGTGTCGAGGCCCTCGCCTTCCATAATTTGGGGGAGATTGTACAATGTCACGTTCACCCGGTGATCGGTCACGCGGCCTTGCGGGAAATTATAGGTGCGGATTCGCTGGGAGCGATCGCCGGAACCGATCTGGTCCTTGCGCTCCGCAGCGCGCGCCTCGGCAGCCTTGGTCCGCTCCATGTCGTAGAGCCTAGCCCGCAGCACTTGCATGGCGCGTGCGCGGTTCTGATGCTGCGATTTTTCGCTGGAGGTGACAATCATACCGGTCGGGATGTGGGTAATACGCACCGCGGAATCGGTGGTGTTGACGTGCTGGCCGCCCGCGCCGCTTGCGCGCATGGTATCGATGCGGATGTCCTGTTCGCGGATTTCGATGTCGATGTCCTCGGCTTCGGGCAGAACGGCAACCGTCGCTGCGGACGTGTGAATGCGGCCCTGGTTTTCAGTCTCGGGCACACGCTGCACCCGATGAACCCCCAATTCAAATTTCATGCGTGCGAACACGCCCTTGCCGGTGATGCTCGCCACGACTTCCTTATAGCCGCCTGCATCGGCGTCGCTCGCGGAAAGCACTTGCACTTTCCAGCCTTTGAGATCGGCGTAACGGTGATACATGCGGTAGAGGTCCGCCGCGAACAGCGCGGCCTCCTCGCCGCCGGTGCCGGCGCGAACCTCGAGGATGGCGCTCTTTTCGTCGGCCGCGTCCTTCGGCAGGAGTTGGATTTGCAACGCATGTTCAAGCTCCGCCACGCGCGATTCAAGCGTCTCCAGCTCTTCGCCGGCAAGTTCCGCCATTTCAGGCTCCGAGGCCGGGTCCTGGGCAATTTGACGAAGGCTATCGCGCTCCTGCTCCGCGGCCTGCAGCGCCTTAACCAACTCCACCAGCGGATTGAGCTCCGCGAACTCTTTGGAGAGCTTAATAAAAGTCTCTTGATCCGTCCCCGTCGAAAGCTGGGATTGCAAAGTTTCCCAACGGCTCACGAGGCGATTAAGCTTCTCTCTGGGAATGGATGTCATCGATACCTTCTCCGCTGTGGGGGGAGCCCTGGCCCACGGCGTTGCCCTTGTGTCATGGCCGGGCTTGACCCAGCCATCCAGCTAACTTGCTGATGTCCCTAGCTACCCCTGGATGGCAAGGGTCGAGCCCGGCCATCGCTACAGAGGGTTGCTACAAACTTCCGAATTCCTCACTGCTATCTCTAGGGTCGCGTTACCCTAAATATCTATCTTTTCTTTCTGAGCGAGTTCGGAAAGGTCGCGCCGCATGTTGCGGCTGTTCCCGTCCATCAGCTCAAGCACGGCCTTCTGCAGCTTTTTCGCATTCGCCGAGAGCACCATGGCTTTCACCGGACCGATCGATGCAGGCGCCATAGATATCGAGCGGTAGCCGAGCGCAATCAAGGCCATCGCCTCGATAGGGCGCCCGGCCATTTCTCCGCATAATGCGCAATCGACGTTATGCGCCTTTGCCTTGTCGACAATCTCTTTGAGCACGCGCAACGCGGGCGGGCACAAGGAGTTGAAACGGCGGGCGACGCGGTCGTTTTCCCGGTCGGCCGCAAAGAAGAATTGAAACAGGTCGTTGCTGCCCACCGAGATGAAATCGGTCAGCGGCAACAGGGCGTCGAGTTGATACACAACGGCCGGAACCTCGACCATAACGCCAATGCGGATCGAGGAAGGCAGCTGATGGCCGTGCCGCTCTGCGTGCGCGATCTCCTTGGCGATAAGTTCCTTCGCGGCCAGAAATTCGGAAATATCGGCGATGAAAGGCAGCATCAGCGATAGCTCGCGCCCGGCCGCCGCCCTGAGGAGCGCGCGGGTTTGCGTGCGGAAAAGCCCGGGCCGGTCGAGCGACATCCGGATCGCGCGCCAGCCAAGCGCAGGGTTCTCCTCTTTAATCTTCTTCAGATAAGGCAGAACTTTATCGCCGCCGACATCGAGCGAGCGAAAGACCACCCTGCGGCCTTGAGCCTCATCGAGAACGCGGGAGTAGGCCGCTTGCTGCTCGCCCATCTTGGGGAACTTCGACGCGACCATGAATTGCAGCTCGGTGCGGTAGAGGCCAACGCCATCGGCGCCGCTTTGATAGAGGTGGGGCAGGTCGACCAGCAGGCCCGCGTTCATATTCAGCGAAATGCGCTCGCCATCTTTCGTGACCGGCGGCACGTTCTTGAGCCTGGAGAACCGCGCCTGCCGCCGCGCGCGGAAGCGGGCTTTATCGGCATAGGCCCGGATCAGCTCAAGGGAAGGGCGTATATGCAGCTGGCCGGTGCCGGTGTCTAAAATCGCGGGATTACCGTGATCGACGGCCGTTGTGGCATCGGCCACCTGATAAAGTACCGGCAGATTGAACGATCGCGCAACGATGGCAACGTGGGCGGTAGCGCCTCCATCCTCGATCACGAGGCCCCGCAGCTTTTTGGGGTCGTGGCCGAGAAGCTCCGCCGCGCCCATGTTACGAGCAACAAGGATCGCGTCGTTCGGAAGCCTGCCAATGGTGGCGGCGTGGTCGTGTCCATGCAGGATGCGCAACATTCTGTTGGCGAGGTCGTCGAGATCGTGGCTGCGCTCGCGCCAGAAACTGTCGGCATTTTTCATAAGCTGCGTTCGCGTATTCTGTTGAACCCGCTCAACTGCCGCTTCCGCTGTGAGGCCCGCGGAGACTGCTTCGCGCATGCGCCGCGCCCAGCCGCGGTCATGGGCAAGCATCTGGACGGTCTCGATGATTTCCTTATGCTCATCGCTCGATGTCTCGTCATGGACGAGAAGGCGGTTGATATCCTCCCTAAGGTGCAGAAGAGCTTCGTCGAGGCGATTGAGCTCGGCCGGTATATTCTCGGCAAAGAATTTGAGAACCTGCGGCTTGGGCTCATGAAGGGCGATGTGGCCAAGCGCCAGCCCTTCATTCAGCGGGGTCCCGGTGAGGGTGATGGAGGCTTCCCGCCGGTCGGGGCCGGGCACGACTGCGCCTGCGAAGATGCCGGACGCGATCATCTCCGCGAGTACCATTGCGGTCGTTTCGAGTGCCTCGACCTCTTCGTCGGTATAGCGGCGTTCGATCTTGTTCTGAACGGTCAGGACACCGATCGTGCGGCGATCCCGTACCATGGGCACGCCAAGGAACGAATGGTAGATCTCTTCGCCCGTTTCCGGTTTGTAAGAAAAGTGCGGGTGCTTCTGGGCGTCGGAGAGATTGATCGGCTCGCCCCAGTCGGCGATGAGGCCGACAAGGCCCTCGCCCTTTTTCATGCGCAGGGTATGAACCGCCTCTTTTCGCAGCCCTTCCGTTGCGTAAAGCTCAAGCGTATCATCCGGCAGCCGGACATAGATCGAGCTCACCTCGGCAATCATGTTCGAGGCGATAACTTTTACAACACTGTCCAGCTTGACCTGGGGCTCTGACGCACTCGCCATGATGGCCCGCAGCTGCCGGATCAACACCCAAGGTGCGCGTTCTGTCCAGGGCATCTCCCCGGTCCCATCATCCCTGCAGTTGTAGGGCAAAGCGCTCTTGGCGAGCGCCAGCTATTCTAAATGTTAGCCTAAGTCCGGTCCAATCCGAAGAGGCCGTGAAGCGTTTTGACTGCCGCTTCCGTATGTGCGGCACCCACAAGTACGCTGATCTTGATTTCCGACGTCGATATGGCCTGTATGTTGATTTGCTTCTCCGCCAATGCGTGGAACATCTTGGCGGCGACGCCCGCGTGGCTGCGCATGCCGACGCCAATCACCGATACTTTCACCACATCGGTGTCCCCGCGCAAGTCGCTGAAGCGTATCGAGTCCCGGCGATCGCGCAACACCTGCAAAGCGCGCGGCAGCTCTGCGGCTGCGACCGTAAAGGTAAGGTCTGTCGTGCGGCCATCTTCCGAAATATTCTGAACGATCATGTCCACGTTGATATTCGCCTCCGCAAGCGGCATGAATATGCTCGCCGCGACGCCTGGCTTGTCCTCGATCTTGAGAACCATAATTTTCGCTTCGTCTTTAGCGTAGGCGATACCGCTAACGATGTGATGCTCTAACATTTCCGTCTCATCGCAAACGAGCGTTCCGCGCTTCTCGGCCCGCCCGGCTCGCGCGGGCTCGCAGACCTCCGGTGTATCGAAGCTAGAACGCACTTGTATACGCACGCCGCGAGCCATTGCAAGCTCCACGGAGCGGGTCTGAAGCACTTTGGCCCCCAGCGACGCCATTTCCAGCATTTCCTCATAGGAAACACGGGAAAGCCTCTGGGCGCCCTGTACGATCCGGGGATCGGTGGTGTAAACGCCGTCGACATCCGTGTAGATGTCACAGCGATCGGCACTGAGCGCTGCCGCGAGCGCAACCGCACTCGTATCCGATCCGCCGCGGCCGAGCGTCGTGATGCGGTTATCCTGGCTGACGCCCTGAAAACCCGCCACGACGCCGACTTCGCCTTCGTTCAAGCGCTTGAACAGCGCGGCTCCCTCGATGCGATCGATGCGGGCCACGCCATGCGAGCCGTCCGTGATCAGCGGTATCTGCCAGCCTTGCCATGAGCGCGCCGCGATGCCCATGGATTGCAGGATAATCGCCATGAGGCCGGCCGTGATTTGCTCACCCGAAGACACTACGGCATCGTATTCTCTGGGGTCGTGCCGCGAATCTGCTTCCCGCGTCCAAGCCACGAGCTGATTGGTGTGCCCGGCCATGGCCGACACCACAACCGCGACGCGATTGCCAGCATCCACCTCGCGCTTCACATGCTGGGCAGAATTTCTGATACGTTCAACATCGGCGACGGAAGTGCCGCCGAACTTCATGACGAGGAGCATTGTCGTAGCTATGCTGGCAAGAGTGCGGTTAAGAAGCCAGAGCTGACAGCCTTGGCGTCACTGGAAAAACAGAAAGGCCATCGATGGAGATTGAGGCAGAAACACGGCGAAGTCCATCCTTGGACGCAGAAGAGTTGCGGCGCTTCGAACGGCTTGCGACCGAATGGTGGGACGAACGGGGCAAGCTCCGCGCCCTCCATGCCATCAATCCCGCCCGCCTTAAGTTTATCGTGGAGGAAGTCAAGCGGTGGCGTCCGGATCAGGGGCGGGCTTTCCGCCCCCTCGAAGGAGTCAAAGCCATTGATATCGGCTGCGGTGGAGGAATCCTGTCGGAGCCCTTGACCCGGCTTGGCGCCAGCGTGACCGGTATCGACCCAATCGAAGAGTCTGTGGGCGTCGCTAAAGCGCATGCGGAAGCGATAGGCCTTTCCATTACCTATCGCAGCGCCACTGCGGAAGATCTTGTGCGCGAAGGCCTCGTGTTCGACGCGGTCGTAGCCTCGGAAGTGGTAGAACATGTGGCCGACGTTAGCTCTTTCCTGAAAACGTGCCGAAGCCTTTGCAAACCGGGCGGCCTTCTCATCCTCTCCACCTTGAACCGAACCGCCAAATCCTATGGCTTGGCAATCGTGGCGGCAGAGCGTGTTCTCGGGCTCGTCCCTCCCGGCACTCATGATTGGAAGAAGTTTATAAAGCCTGAAGAGCTGGATAGGGCCCTGGAAGAAGCCGGGTTCAGGGGCACGACGCTCGGCGGGATCGTGTTCAACCCATTAAGGGGAGCGTGGGGCTTGTCGGAAACGGATCTGTCGGTGAATTATATGGCTTCAGCAGAGGCGGTCTAGGTATTGACTAGGCCGCCAGCCGCTGTCTCTATGTTCAGTTCTGGCTGTTTGGAGCTTCCACCGGCTCGAACCAATCCCCGGCTGCTCCATGCAAAACATCTCCATCGCTAAACGCAACGTCGATTTCAAAGCTTTGCTCCAGATAGTCATGAACGCCTACGACCTTTCCAACATCCCACACTGCGTAGCCTAAGCGCATCAGGCCAGCATTCTTCCATTTAACTAAGCTTCCAAGCTCAAACCTCATCGATTTCTCCGCCGTAGCCCGCCCAATTCTTGATTTTAGTGATTCGTGCGGAGAAATTCCGGCGTCTTGAGCCGAAGCATTGCTGCTGATAAGGTAGAAAAAAAATTCCGCGGATTGAAATCCCAATGCACGAAAGCGTCACGCATGGATGGCATCATCGTCAATTACAATCCAAAAAGCGCAACCGGCACTATCCGCGCAAAGGACGGTCAAAAGTTTTCGTTCCGGAAAGCCGATTGGCGTGAAAGCCGCTCTCCCCGGCGGAACTACCGGGTTGAATTTCAGGCGGACGGCGAGGAGGCCACCGGTATCTCCTTCTTTCAAAAAGAAAATACGGCCGGTGCCAAAGCGGCTCAAACGACCGCCTCGTGGCGTCCAGAGCCCTTCGATCTTGGTCTGATAGCCGGCCTCTATGCCATTGGATTTTTCGCAGCCGCGATCTTAGACGTATTTTTTAATGTGATAAGATTAGAGCGTAACGATATTATCGCTCTTTTCGTGATACTGGACATCCTGGTGGCCGTCGCCTGGATATCCGGCAGCAAATTTAAGCTCATGCGGGGTGTGGCAACATTCTGCGCCGTAGCCATAACTGGCCTGTTCCTCGTATTGCTTACCAGGCATGCAATCAATGGAACTTTATAACACGCCTGGTCTATCCGCATAGCCATTCCACCAGCGCTCAAGCGCTGCGCCGCTGGCCTCGATCCATTGCGAGAAGCCGCCGGCGTAGTCGAGGAAAGGCCCGGCAAAGGAAGGCGCCACCCCGGTGATGCACGGTATGCCGGCCTCGGCCGCGGCGCGGAAGGCATCGATGAGGCCGCCGCCCTCGGATTCAATCTTGCCGAATTTGCTGAGCACCACGAGATCGGCGCCCTGGTCGATCGCGGCCAAGACGGCCTGGCAGGCCGCCGCAAGCCCGGCGGAATCGAGGCTGCAAGCTGTTGACCCCGATCCCAGATTTTGAGTGATTGGAATAAGCGAACCGCCGGCCATGTCCCGCAGGACCAGCGATCCGCAAATGCCGCAAAGCTCCTCCGGGGTTGGTTCCTCGATCACACCGGCAACGCGTAATCCTTCCTGGGCGCGCCGCCCGGCAAAATCCGCCAAAAGTTTCTGGACTTCAGCCGTCTTAGCTCCTCGAAGCGCGCCGATGCGGAATTCCGGCGCAAGCCCGCGCTCTACGGTGTCTGCGGTTGCCGTTTGCATGGCAGCGTAGCCTCCTCCGGTTGACACGAAGCTTCGTGTATCCCTGGCATTATAGGCCGAACCTTAAGCCGTGTCCGCCCCTAGCGCCGGAATATCAGCGAAGCGGGGTCTGCGCGCTTTTCCCAGCGCATTTGCTCAAGCTCCGGCGTGTCTTGCGAGGCTGCGGGATATCCGACACAGAAATAGCCAATGAAGCGCCAATGGGGGGGCACGTCGAGATCGCGATTGAGCGGCGCTGGATCGAGAATGGAGACCCACCCCACGCCGATCCCTTCGGCGCGCGAGGCAAGCCAGAGCGTGTGGACCGCCGTCACGGCGGAATAAGCCACCGTCTCCGGCATCGTGCGGCGGCCCAAAAGCGCACCTTGTTCGGGTTCGGGTTCGGCGAAGACGGCAAGCTGCACGGGCGAATCATCAAGGCCGGCGAGCTTCAGTTTCGCATAAATCGCAGCGCGCTCGCCCTGGTACGACGCAAGCGCTTCGGCGTTCGCCGCCATGAAATTATCGCGGACCGCCTTGCGCCTGGCGGGGTCATCGACGAGCACGAAGCGCCAGGGCTGGGAGAGGCCGACCGATGGCGCCAGGCAGGCAAGACCCAGGAGGCGTTCGATGCAGCCCGATGGAAGCGGGCGGGTGAGAAAATGCCGGACATCGCGGCGCCAAACCAAAAGTTCGGTGAACTTCGCCTGGAACGCTTCGTCGAAATCTGGCACCGGAGCCCCCGTCATGGTCAGGGCCTGTACAGGCTTTGAAAACGCGGCGCGTACTTCGTGAGGTCGTAGCCTGCGCCCATCGCCGCCAGCACGACCTCTTTGAAGGGCCGTCTTCTGGCCTCGCTCAGCGCCCATAAAATTGCACAGCGCGAGCCCGTCCTGCAATAGGCGAGCACAGGTTTCGGCAGCTCATCAAGCAGCTTTCCGAACACTGCCGCTTCCTCGTCGGTTATGTCGGCGGGCGGCATAAGAACGGGCTGGCTGACGGCCGTAATTCCATGTGTAGCCGCTGCTTTCCCGACCGGCTGGAAGCTGGGCTGCCCTGGCTCCTCGCCGTCGAACCGGTTGCAGATGATGGCGCGGATGCCTTGTCCGGCAAGGGACGGAATCGTGTCTGGGCCGATCTGGCCGGCTACCAGCAATTCATCGGTCAGTTCGTACAGCTCCATCCCTAATTCCCAGTCTGCCGACGATCCGGCTACCCTAAACTAAGCTACAACAAGTTGGCCAGAGGCGAAACGTTGCAGTCGAATGAGCGGCACGCTCGAAGCCGCCCCGGGGAAAGCTTTGGATGTTGCGCTTTAGGCCAAGGGTAGACGGAATAACACCCAAGCCACATTTTACAGATCGGGAAAGGGGTGATAAACCCCAAAAAACCCACCACCACGAGCGCGCCCAGAGCGCGAAAGGGTTCGCAATGGCCATCATCCGGCAAGAGACGGGGCTTACTTTCGACGACGTACTTTTGCAGCCGAGCCATTCGAATGTGCTGCCATCCGAAGTGGACGTCACGACGCAGCTCACAAAGACCATAAAGCTCAACATTCCGATCCTGTCGGCGGCAATGGACACCGTCACCGAGGGTCCGCTTGCCATCGCTATGGCCCAGGCGGGCGGGATCGGCGTGATCCATCGCAACCTTGAGCCCGAGGTGCAGGCCCAGCACATACAGCAGGTCAAGAAATTCGAATCCGGCATGGTGGTCAATCCGGTGACCATTGCGCCCGGCGCGACGCTCAAGGACGCGCTTGCGCTTATGAAGTCCTACAAAATCTCAGGGATTCCCGTGGTCGAGCCGCCTTCGAACGGCGGCGGCCAAGGAAGGCTGGTTGGCATCGTGACGAACCGCGACGTGCGTTTCGCAACCAATCCGGGCCAGCCCATTTTCGAACTGATGACGAAAGAAAATCTCATCACGGTTAGAGAGAACATCAACCGCGATGAGGCGAAGCGGCTTCTGCACAAGTACAGGATCGAGAAGCTTGTCGTTGTCGATGACAGCTATCGCTGCGTTGGGCTCATCACGGTCAAGGATATCGAAAAGGCAGAACAGCATCCGCTCGCCTGCAAGGACGAGCAAGGCAGGCTCCGGGTGGCGGCGGCGACGTCCGTCGGTGAAGAGGGTTTCCGGCGCAGCGAGCATCTGATCGCCGCTGGGGTTGACCTGGTGGTAGTGGATACCGCGCATGGACATTCCGAGCGCGTGCTTGAGGCCGTGCGGCGCATCAAACGCCTGTCGAATTCGGTTCAGGTGATCGCGGGCAACGTTGCAACCGCGGGCGCGACAAAGGCGCTCATCGACGCAGGCGCCGACGCCATCAAGGTCGGCATCGGGCCAGGCTCGATCTGCACAACCCGGGTCGTAGCCGGGGTCGGGGTGCCGCAGCTTACCGCTGTTTCGGAAGCTGCTGAGGCCGCTTCGCAGCACGGCGTGCCGATCATCGCCGATGGCGGCATCAAATATTCGGGCGACATCGCAAAGGCGATCGCCGGCGGCGCGTCTTGCGTCATGATCGGCTCACTTCTGGCGGGCACCGACGAAAGCCCGGGCGAAGTTTATCTTTATCAGGGCCGCTCGTATAAATCCTACCGCGGCATGGGGTCGCTCGGTGCAATGGCGCGCGGCTCCGCCGACCGCTACTTCCAAGGCGAGGTTGCGGACGCACTCAAGCTCGTACCGGAGGGCGTCGAGGGACAGGTGCCATACAAAGGGCCGGTGTCGGGTGTGCTTCATCAACTGGTCGGCGGCTTGCGGGCGGCCATGGGCTATACCGGCGCGCGATCGATTACGGAGCTGCACGAGAAGGCCGAGTTTATCCGGATCACGAATGCCGGCCTTCGCGAAAGCCATACGCACGACGTCACGATAACGCGCGAGTCCCCCAACTATCCCACGCATAATAGTTAGAGTATAGACCCCCTCACCCCAGCCCTCTCCCCAAGGGGAGAGGGAGAAGAAGCCTTCGGCCCTCTCCCCAACGGTTGAGGGAGTTGGCTGCGGCCTTTTCCCCAACGGGAGAAGGCGTTTCAGGCGTCCTCTCTCCCCTTGGGGAGAGAGACAGAGTGAGGGGGTTTTCCCCTTCCATCACCAACTCGCGCGCGGATCGTGATCACAAATGCAGCCAGGTGCGAGGCTTCAAGCGGCCATAGAGGTATTAAGCGAAATCGGCGCCCGGGGGCGCGCAGCATCCGTGGCGCTTGCCGATTGGGGGCGTGCGCACCGCTTCGCCGGATCGGCAGACCGCGCCTGGATCGGCAACCTTGTCTATGACAGCTTGCGGCGCAAGCAATCCTTATCGCATTTCATGCAAAGCGATACATGGCGCGCTATTGCACTGGCGGCCTTGCGCCATTCCTGGACCATGGCGCCGGCTGAAATCGCGGCGCTTTGCACGGGTGAAGGGTTTTGCCCGGAGCCGCTCACGCCGGACGAGGAGAGGGGGCTTGCGAACGCAGACCTGTCCGGCGCCGCACCGTGGGTGCAGGGCGATTATCCGGAATGGCTGCATGGATCTTTCGCAGCTGCGTTCGGAGATGACGCCATCCGCGAGGGCCGGGCCTTGGCGACGCGAGCACCTGCCGACCTGCGCGTGAACAGCTTGAAGGCAACCCGGGACAAGGTGATGAAAGCCCTCTTGCGACACGGCGCGGCGGAGACTCCCTATTCGCCGCTTGGCGTGCGGTTGCCGCCTCGCGAAGCCGGCGCACGCAGCCCGAATGTGGAGGCGGAGCCGGCCCATGGCCGCGGCTGGTTCGAGATCCAGGACGAGGGCAGCCAGATCGCAGCCTTGCTTGCGGGTGCAGGGCCGCGCTTGCAGGTGGCCGACATCTGCGCAGGCGCGGGCGGCAAGACCCTCGCGATGGCCGCGCGAATGCAGAATACAGGCCAAATCTACGCCTACGACGCAGACCCAATCCGCTTCCGTCCCATTTTTGAGCGCCTGAAGCGGGCAGGAGCGCGCAATGTTCAAACGCTTCCGCCGGGCCAGGATGGCGCGCTCACCGCGCTCGAAGGCCGGATGGACCTCGTTCTGATCGACGCGCCATGCAGCGGGACCGGCGTTTGGCGGCGCCGGCCGGATGCGAAATGGCGGCTCAATCCGGCGCAGCTCATGGAGCGCACGGCGGAACAGAGCAGGCTGCTTTTCATTGCGGCGCCCCTCGTAAAGCCGGGCGGCACGCTCGCCTACGTCACTTGCTCACTCCTGCCGGAGGAAAACGAAAAGCAGATCGAGGATTTTCTCGAAAGCAATCCCGCCTTTACGGCGCTCAACCTAGCCGATCGCGCCGCGCGTATCCTCAGCCGCCCGATCAAGAACCATCTGCCGCCAGGGAAGCCGGGATTGCTTCTGACCCCGGCATGGCACGAAACCGATGGCTTTTACATCGCCCTCCTAAGTAAAAAACAACAATAATAAACCGGCACGGATACCATCGTTTGCTCCGGTAGATAAGCAAAACCTATGCAGCTAAATTTGACTCTGCGGCGTTGCAGTTGCTAACGCTTGCCCAGCAGTTAGTTGTACCCATGGCCAGGAGAGTATTGATGACGGCCCAGGAACGTATGATTCGTATGTATGACCGCGCGCTGGTCAGCAAGGACTACCGCCACTATTTCGAGGACAGCGGCTTTTATAATTTCGGCTACTGGGAAACCGACGCCAAGACCCAGCGGGAGGCCAGCGAAGCGCTCATCGACGAACTCACAAGCAGGATCGTAAACAAGGGCGGGCGGATCCTCGACGTTGCCTGCGGCCCCGGCGCGTCAACGCGGCATCTGACGCGGAGCTACGCGCCTGCGAATATCACGGCAATTAATATCTCGGAGGCTCAACTTGCTTCCGCCCGCGAACGCGCGCCCGGATGCACTTTCCTGCGCATGGATGCAACGAAGCTTCGTTTTCCGGATGAGCACTTCGACGCGGTGATGTGCGTGGAGGCTGCCTTTCACTTCAATACGCGCGCGACATTCTTTCAGGAAGCCTTGCGGGTGCTCAAACCGGGCGGTTCGCTGGTGCTGACCGATATGCTGTTCCGCGGTTTCATGAAGCCGATTGGCGAGTATGGCCAAGTACCCCAGGCAAATTTTGTTCCGGACATTGCAAGCTACCACGCTGAAATGCAGGCCGCGGGCTTCGAAGGCGTCGACGTGGAAGATGCAACTCAATCTTGCCTGAAAGGTTTCGGCAAGCACCTCGGGCGCTGGCCTTTGTATGAGCACCGCCGCGGTCGCATGAAGCTTGGTAAGGCGATCGTTGCATCGGTAATCAGCCGCGCCGTCGCCCAATATTTCCGCACGGTCTGCAAAACTTATTTGATAGCCTCGGCCAGGAAGCCCACGCTCCCGCTGGGCGCTCTGTAGGCGGCTGCGCGCAGGCTTAACTGTTGTCGTGGCATTCTGGCCATGACCATCAGGGCGGCGCCCGTTAACTTAGCCCGTCGCGCCACCGCGGACATGCCATTTCGCCGCGGTGCGCGCCTTATTTAGGCCGCGTTGACGATGCCCTTGGCCCTGGCGCGGCTTGCACCCCAGCCCGCGCGCATCACTTGGCTATATGGGAGAAAGCGTGAGCGCAGGCTGCTGTCATGGGCATGCGGCGCCAGTAGCGGACACCCGCTTCCGGCGCATCATTTGGGCCGCTTTGGCGATCAATCTGGGCATGTTCCTTATAGAAACGGGCGCCGGGCTGACGGCCCGCTCGGTGGCGCTGCAGGCGGACGCCCTCGACTTCCTGGCCGACGCCGCGAATTTCGCGATCAGCTTATTCCTGCTCGGTGTCACGCTGCGGGGCCGTGCGATTGCCGCGCTGGCGAAAGGCGGCACGATGGTGCTGTTCGGCCTATGGCTCTTGGGAGCAATGCTCTGGCATGCCCTGTCCGGGATCGTGCCGGTGGCACCGGTCATGGGAGCGGTCGGGCTCGCGGCCCTGGTGGCCAACGGCACGGTGCTCCTATTGCTCATGGCTTATCGCCGCGGCGATTCCAACACCCGCTCCTTGTGGATTTGCACTTGCAATGACGCGTTGGGAAACGTGGCCGTTTTACTGGCGGCGGCAGGGGTGTTTGGCACCGGACGCGGCTGGCCGGATGCCATCGTTACGTTGCTCATGGCCTCTCTGGCACTCTGGGGTGCAGCCAAGATCATTGTGCACGCGGCGAGCGAAATGCGCCTGCAACCGTCCGGCTCCCCTGCTTAGAAAAGAACGAAGAATAGGCTGGATTGAGTTACGTGTTACGTTATAACATACCGTGGAATCCAAATGGCCTGTTAACGAAGGGTAGCAGCATTGCTGATAGATTGGGAACGCGCGGGGCCAGGCCGGCCATTCGAAATCCAAGTGCCCGACGTTGTGGCGGCCCAATCGTTCTATGGCAAAGTTTTCGGGGCGCGTGAGACATCCCGGCACGAAACGGCAGAGGGCGAATTGGTCCGGCTGGGACTTGCAGTTGGACTCGTACGGTTCACGATTTCATCGGAGAAAGGTGAAGAGGCGGAACGGCCTTTGCTTTCATTGCTGGCAGCGGACCTCGGCGTTCCTTACGTAGCGATTATGCTTCACGTCGAAGACCTCGATCGCATGGCCTACCGGGCGGAGAAAAATGGCGCCCAAGTCAGCGCACCCCACGAATCGGGAGACATCGTTATCTTCACCGATCCGTTTGGCAGCCACTGGGTTTTGAAGCGGCGTGAGGCAGCAGTCCACGCGCATGACCCTAAAATCCGGCATTGACCATCCGGACTCATTGCAAGGCGCCAAATTCGCCGCGATCCAGCGCCGCAAACACCACGCTCGTCTCATTTTGCCCCCTGGGTTGCTTCGGGGCAAAGCGCCTCGAAATAGCGGAGTGGATAAAGCGATCAACCGTGCTCGCTCTTGACGTCGCGCGAACTGTTGTATTCAGGAGACAGTACCAGATTTTTATTCAATATATGTGCACTCATGGTCAGCGCGCCGCAGTCTTGGCCATCATGACAATCGGTGCGCTATCAAAGACTTAATCTGGATTGCGCCCCCCCTTTCGCAATTTACACAAATGCTCTAATACGCTTGCCCAGCCCTATCTATGTTATGTTATAACATTATCTGGCGAGTAAATGGGGAGTGGGGCTGTGAAAGTGCGTTCGTACTTATATTGCGTATTTCCAATTTTGGCATTGGCATCGCCGGTCCTGGCGCAGCAAAGTCCAACCGAACCGGGGACCGCTCAGAAGGCAGGGCAGCCGGCCTCGCAGCCACCGGCAGCGGGCAGCGGCGGAAACGAGGGCCCGGTAACTAAACTGCCGCCCGTCAAGGTCATCCAGGAGCCTGCGAAGCCGCCGAAGCCCCATGCCACAAATGCGGTAAAGCCTAAGAAAGGGACGGCGGCCGCGACCGCGTTGTCCCCAACACCAGGGCAGCCGCTGTCTGCTGAGCAAGCAGCCAACGCGGCCGTTACCCAAAAAGCGAATGCCTTAAACGCAGCGCGCGAAAATATCCTGCCGAAGATCGGGGTGAACAGCTTCGAGTTCAGTCAGCAGGATATCGATTCACTGCCGCAAGGCGATAATTTGCCGGTTGACAAGGTGCTGCTCCAAACGCCGGGCGTCGCTCAGGACAGCGCCGCGAGCGGGAACCTGCACATTCGAAACGAGCATTCCAATCTGCAATACCGCATCGACGGAATTCAGCTCCCCGATGGGGTTTCAGGTTTCGGTAGTTTCGGTAACGAGCTCGAAACAAGCCTCATTGGCAATATGACCGTTATTACGGGCGCGCTTCCGGCGCAATACGGGCTCAGGACAGCCGGGCTTGTTGACATCCAGACGCGCATGGGTTCGCCCGATCCCTCAGGCGAGATCAGCGTCTATGGCGGCAGCCACGATACGATCAACACAAATATCCAGTATGGCGGCGTAGACGGGAATACACAGTACTATTTTACCGGCCGCTGGCTCGAGAACGACGTAGGGATTGAGAATCCAACGAGCAGCGTCAACGCTATTCACGATGAAACCGAGCAGGAGAAGTTCTTCAGCTACGTCTCGACCGTGCTTCCTAATAATTCGCGCTGGACAATGATAACCGGCGCCTCAGACGGTCAATATCAAATCCCGAATAATCCGGGGCAGGCAGTTTCGTACATCACGCCAACGGTACCCACATTTAACTCCGCAAATCTCAACGAAACGCAGCTCGAACAAAACTATTATAACGTGCTTGCTTTTCAGCAGTCGACCGCATCCGCGGATTATCAGCTTTCGTATTTCACGCGCTACAGCAGCCTGCACTTCATACCGGATCCCGTCGGCGATCTCATGTTCAACGGAATTGCCACCGATGTGACGCGGACCAGCTTTCTCAACGGCGTTCAGGGTGACGCCGCGTTTGTGGTCGCGACGGATCATACCGTGCGTGTCGGCATGGTTGCCAGCGGCGAGCAGACCAATGTGACCAACAACGCTACTACTTTTGTCTCAAGCTCATGCTCGTCTGGCGCCGGCGGGGTTCAGAATTGCGGTCAAACAGAGAACATTACCGACCAAGAAGACAAGTTTGGCTGGATCGCCGGCGTCTACATGCAGGACGAATGGAAAATCACCAACCAGCTGACGCTTAACTCTGGCCTGCGCTTCGATCAGATGTGGCAATATGTCGATGCGAACCAGCTCAGCCCCCGCATCGCTGCAGTGTACAAGCCGCTGGATGGAACTACTTTTCATGCCGGCTACGCGCGCAATTTTACGCCACCGCCGCAAGCCGTGGGCGCTCCGGAGAATTATGCGCTGTTCTATGGCACCACCGCCGCCCCGGCAGTATCGCCGGACACGGTTCCTGGGCTGAAAATCTCGCCAGCGCTGCCGGAACGCTCCAATGTTTACGACACAGGGGTGACGCAAATAATCGCGCCCGGTCTCGAAGCCGGCCTGGACGTATATTATAAAACCGCAACGGATCTGCTCGACGACGGGCAGTTCGGGCAAGCCTACACTCTAACCGCTTTCAATTACGCCAAAGGCAACAATGAAGGGGTCGAAGCCAAACTGAAATACACTAACAGCGGTGGTGTGCTGATTTATGGAAATCTTGCTTGGGGAAGGCAATACGCCACAGACGTTGTTTCTAACCAATATTTGTTCGACTACGCATTCTATGAGTATGCCCTCACAAATTTGGTAGCAACGGACCACTCCCAAACGCTGACCGCATCGGCAGGTATTTCCTACCCCATTTGGGATCACACAAAGGCGAGCGTGGACTGGTTCTACGGCAGCGGGCTTCGCAGTGGCGATTTCAATCAAACAACCGTGTCCCCTTACAATCAGGTTAACCTTGGCCTCAGCCACGAATTCATTCTGGATGGTTGGAAGCCATTTACGTTGCGGTTCGACGTGGTGAACTTGTTAGACGATGTCTACGAGATTCGCAGCGGCACCGGCGTCGGCGTCTTCGCCCCGCAATATGGCCCGCGGCGCGGCTTCTTCGTCGGCTATTCGCAGAAGTTCTAAATTGCAGACATGGCCGGCATGTAAGCAGTTGCATGCCGGCTCCATACATATTAAAACTAAATAACAAAGAAAAGGAGGTCTTATGCAGAAAAAGGAACTTCGAGTGTTAGCGGGGCGCTGCCACACGGCTAGTTGCTGCCCGACAATCATGGAGAGCCAGGAAAGTCAGGAGATTGTGATTGTCGGAGACGCCTTGAATGGGCTCCTGGCATCGCCGGATGTAAAGAGAAAGATTGGAGAAGGCGAAGCGGCCGTCGTTATTCCAAGAGCCTTGCTGATCGAAGCCCTGAAGTCCCTGGATTTGTAACCTTCCTAGAAATTGGGGCTTATCCTTAAAATGCCCAAAGGGGGGCCACACTAAGCTTCTATCGAGTTTTTTGTTCGCTTGACGGATCAAATGCAGTCAGGTTCGAGTTATCTTCTCCGGTCGCTGGCCAGCGAAGCCACCGAGGGCGAGCCAGTTTAAGAAGAAGTTATAATTTCGGTATAGAATACGGTGAGATGCAAGATACGCCTAACCGCTCAACGGCAATCGATCCAGAAAAGCGAGCTCAGCCATGGGTTTTATCAGGGCCGTCATAAATCTCGCCATTCTTGCCGGTCTCGTTGTCTTAGGCTATTGGCTGTACGCTACCTTCGTGACCGCGCCCAATGCCCCCTATTGGGCCGAGATCAATCGTAATCTGCCCGGTGCCATGCGCCGTTTCTCCTGCGAGCAGATCCGTCAGCGGCAGGCCACGGGCCCGATTGAAACCTGCGAAGGCCAATAAGCCTGCCATTCAATATGACCGAAGGGGCCGAAAGACCCCCTCACTCTGTCTCTCTCCCCAAGGGGAGACAGGACGCGGGAAATTCCCTCTGCCTTGTGGAGAGGGCCGCAGCCAGCTCCCTCGAGGCTTGGGGTGAGGGGCTTTTTCGAAACCCCGGGCGGTTTTTAATAACATGAACCCATCTTGCTCTGCACAAACGGCGCCGTAGAGCTTTACGCCTAGCAAAACCGGTCTATGTTACGCGTCTGTCGGCCATTGGATTGCGGCCGGCTAAAGAGGAGCGTCCCTTGTCCGGTCTTCCAGTCACCGACATAGTTCTTATTGCCGATTTTGGCGGCCAGTTTACACAGCTCATTGCAAGGCGCGTGCGGGAGGCGAACGTCTACTCCGAGATCGTGCCCTTCCATGCCGCCGAAAAAGCCGTGGCCGAGCTACACCCCAAAGGCATCATTCTTTCCGGCGGCCCGGCGAGCGTACTCGATCCAGGCGCGCCGCAAATTCCCGATGCGATCTTCGCGGCGGGCGTGCCCGTACTTGGGATTTGCTATGGCCAGCAAGGCATGGTCGCCGGGCTCGGCGGCATTGTTCAGCCCGCGAGCGAGCGCGAATACGGCTCGGCACTCATAGACGTCAAAGCGGAATCGCCGCTCTTCGAAGGCGTGGGCGTGCCAGGCGATAAGCTGCCGGTGTGGATGAGCCACGGCGACCGCGTTGTCTCGCTTCCGCAAGGATTCGAGCCGATTGCAACGACGCGCAACGCGCCTTTCGCTGCCATTGCGGATGAGAGCCGGCGGCTCTATGGCGTGCAGTTTCATCCCGAGGTGGTTCACACCCCGGGGGGTGCTGCGATGCTGCGCAATTTTGTGCACAAGATCGCGGGCTGCGGCAGCTCCTGGACAATGGCCGCCTTCCGGGACGCTGAGATCGCGCGGGTTCGCGAACAGGTTGGCAGCGCCAAGGTGATTTGCGGCCTTTCCGGTGGCGTCGACTCCGCCGTGGTCGCTGTGCTGCTGCACGAAGCAATTGGCGATGCGCTCACCTGCATTTTCGTTGATCACGGCCTCTTGCGCCAAGGCGAGGGCGAGGAAGTCGAGCGCCTGTTCCGCGGCGCCTACAATATCCCGCTGATTCATGTGAACGCAGCGCCACGCTTTCTTTCCGCGCTTGAAGGCGTAACCGACCCCGAACAGAAGCGGAAAACCATTGGGCGCCTGTTTATCGAGGTCTTCGACGAAGCGGCGCATCGGGTGGGCGGCGCGGAATTTCTCGCGCAAGGCACGCTATACCCGGACGTGATCGAGAGCGTGGCACCGCGCGGGGGCCCCTCGGTGACCATCAAATCGCATCACAATGTCGGCGGCCTGCCCGAGCGCATGAAGCTCAAGCTCGTGGAACCGCTGCGCGAGCTGTTCAAGGACGAGGTGCGCGCGCTCGGCCGCGAGCTGGGGCTGCCGGAAGTGTTCGTCAAGCGGCATCCGTTCCCCGGGCCGGGGCTTGCGATCCGCATTCCCGGCGCGATCACGGATGAGAAGCTCGCCGTGCTGCGGAAGGCAGACGCCATCTATTTGGAAGAGCTGCGCAATGCAGGCCTTTACGACGAAATCTGGCAGGCTTTCGCCGTGCTGTTGCCGGTGCAAAGCGTAGGCGTAATGGGCGACGCGCGCACCTATCAGTATGTGCTGGCGCTGCGCGCGGTGACGTCGGTGGACGGCATGACGGCCGATTTCTACCGCTTCCCGCTGGATTTGCTCGGGCAGATCGCCACGCGCATCGTGAACGAGGTGAAGGGGGTCAACCGCGTCGTCTACGACGTGACCTCGAAGCCGCCCGGAACGATCGAGTGGGAGTGATCCGAACCAATTCGCGGCACTTTGTAACTCCAAACACCCGATTATCTCCACACCTGAGACTCAGCATGACTATTCCTGACTACCAATCTCTCATGCTTCCCGTGCTGGAAATATCGGCAAAAGGCGAGACTTCGGTGCCGCTGGCGGAGGTCGAAGTGGCTGCTCGGTTCGGTTTGAGCGAGTTCTGATCGCCAAGAGATGCTGCCGAGCGGCAGACAACGCGTGCTTCACAATCGCATTCACTGGGCCAAGTTTTATTTGACCAAAGCAGGACTTCTCGAAAGTCCAAAGCGGGGGCGCTTTTCGATCAGCGCGGATGGAACACAATTGTTGGCAAAGCCACCCTCTAAACTCGATACCCAGTATCTTCTGACCATACCGGCCTTCCGGGAGTTTTATCGATCCGATCAATCGGATGCCCCGGCGGAGACTCTTCAACAGGTGCCGCCATCCAAAGCGACGCCTGAAGAGGCAGTCGAGGTAGCTTACAATAATGCGCAAGCTGTTTTGCGCGCTGAGCTGCTCGACCGCATTTTGCAAAATAGTCCGAGCTTTTTCGAGCATCTGATCGTCGATCTCCTTGTCGCCATGGGCTATGGCGGCTCACATAAGAATGCGTCCAGGCAGCTTGGCCGGTCCGGGGATGGCGGCGTTGACGGGGTGATAAACGAAGATGTGCTCGGACTAGATCGCGTTTACGTCCAGGCCAAATGCTACTCTCCGGGATCGTCAGTAGGCCGTCCAGAGATCCAGGCATTTACCGGCAGCCTCGTTGGCCTGGGAGCGATGAAGGGCGTCTTTGTAACTACCTCGACGTTTTCCGCGCCCGCCGTTGAGTTTGCCTCACGCATTCCGCAGCGCATCATTCTAATCGATGGGAAGCGCTTGGCGGAGCTGATGATCGAGCATTCCGTTGGAGTGCGGTCGAGCCGGGTTATCGAGTTCAAGCGATTGGATGAGGATTTCTTTAGCGAGGAGTAGAGGGGGCAATTAAGCCAATGTTTCTTGCCCCAGAGTGCAAGCGTAAGCCAATTGCTGCAGTCGGGAGTAAGTAATGACGCAGTTTGAACTCGAAGCCGGACGCAAGCTGATCGTTGCGCTGGATATGCCGGATGCGGGCGAGGCTTACGAATTCTGGCAGCGCCTTGCGTTACCGGAGGCGGTCGCTAAGATCGGCCTTGAGCTGCTTTTTTCGGGCGGCGTGGAGCTTGCGCAAAAACTCGCTGCCCAGGGCGTGCGGGTGTTCGTGGATGCGAAGCTGTTCGACATCGGCAACACGGTCGAGCAGGCCACGGCACGGGTCGCGGCGCTCGGTGCGGCGTTTTTGACGGTGCATGCGCAAGATGCCCAAACCGTTGCCGCGGCAGTTCGCGGCCGCGGGCGTTCGGACCTCAAATTGCTGGGCATTACGCTTCTCACAAGCACTGCACCCGAAAGTCTCGGCGCACAAGGTATTTCGCTATCGCCGGCCGAACTGGTGCTCCGGCGCGCCCGAATTGCCGCGGAGGCCGGTTTCGATGGCGCGGTCTCTTCGCCCTGGGAGGCACGCGATCTGAAGGCGAGCTTCGGCGAGAAATTTGCCGTGGTCTGTCCTGGAATCCGGCCCCGGAGCCGGCAAGCGGTTGCAGGCGACGATCAGGCGCGCACGGCAAGCCCCGGCGAGGCGCTTCGTGCGGGCGCGGATTACATTGTAGTGGGCCGGCCGATTACGCAGGCGTGCGATCCAGCCGCAGCCGCCCGCGCGATCGTGGCAGAAATGGCGGGTGCGCTTGCCGGCGAAGGATAAAGGAGTTTGCGCTACCTGACAGCGCCAAGCTATTTTCTTTTTTCTAAGTTCAGTGCGAACATATATCCCGCGTGCCGGACAGTGCGGATGGGATCGCGATCCCTGCCGCGATTGAGTGACTTTCGCAGGCGCCCAACGTAGACGTCCACTGTGCGCGGATTGATCTGACCCTCGCCCCACGCTGCCAGGCGGAGTTGCTGCCTCGTCAGGAGCTTGCCGGCATTCTGCATCATGAAGGCGAGAAGGCTAAGCTCGGTTGGGCCCATATGGACCTCGCGAACGCCGCGCGTCACACGGAAATTGGCCGCGTCAAGTGAGATGTCTCCGATTTGGAGAACCTCGGGAACAGCTGGAGGCCCCCCGCCATTTCCAGACGAGCCATGATTGTGCCCTGGCGTCTGGGGGTCTATTGATTCCCGCCTTGCGCGCGAATCCATACCGGCCTAGCCGAAGCGCCCGGTGATATAGTCTTGGGTGCGCTTGTCGGACGGGTTGGTGAAGAGCTGCTCGGTCGTCCCGAATTCAACCAGCTCGCCAAGATACATGAATGCAACGTACTGAGACACGCGCCCCGCTTGCTGCATGTTGTGCGTCACGATGGCAATGGTGAAATCGCTGCGAAGCTCGTCAATCAGCTCCTCGACTTTCGCCGTCGAGATAGGGTCCAGCGCGGAGGCGGGTTCGTCGAGGAGAATGACCTCGGGCTGCAGCGCAACCGTGCGCGCAATGCAAAGCCGCTGCTGCTGGCCGCCCGAGAGGCTGAGGCCGCTCTGCTGAAGCTTGTCCTTGACCTCTGGCCACAAGGCGGACTTCTCCAAGGCATACTGCACCCGGCCGTCAAGCTCGGATTTGGGCAGCTTCTCGTAAAGCCGGACGCCGAAGGCGATGTTCTCATAGATCGTCATCGGAAATGGGGTTGGCTTTTGGAACACCATGCCGACGCGCGAACGGAGCAGGTTGAGGTCTACGTTAGGGCCGAGGACGTTCTGTCCATCGAACATGACCTCGCCTTCGGCACGCTGGTTCGGGTAAAGGTCGTACATCCGGTTTAGAACGCGAAGCAGTGTCGATTTGCCGCAGCCGGACGGGCCGATGAACGCCGTCACCGTCCGGTCGTAAATCGGCATATTGACGTTTTTCAGCGCCTTGGACTGCCCGTAGTAGAAGTCGAGGTTACGGATGCTGATCCGCTCTTTGCCATTTACGTCGGTGTTCATGATTTCACTCCGGAAGAGCCGAGCCAGCGCGCCAAGATGCTAAGTGTGAGGACTGCAGCGGTTATGAGAAGAGCGCCGGTCCATGCGAGATCCTGCCATCTTTCGTAGGGGCTGAGCGCGAACTGGAAGATCACCGCCGGGAGACTTGACATAGGCGCGTTAAGGTCTGTGCTGAAGAACTGATTGTTCAACGCCGTGAAGAGAAGCGGCGCGGTTTCGCCGCTGATGCGGGCCACAGCGAGGAGGACGCCCGTGATCATCCCAGCCATTGCGGCCTTATAGGCCACATGCCGGATCACGAGCGAGCGCGGCATGCCAATCGCGCTAGCCGCCTCGCGCAACTGGTTCGGGACAAGCAGCAGCATGTTCTCGGTTGTGCGCACCACGATAGGTATCACAAGAACGGCGAGCGAGACGGCGCCGGCTATTCCGGAAAAGTGACCCATCGGGCGGACCATGATCCCGTAGACGAAAAGGCCCATCACGATCGAAGGAGCGCTGAGAAGAATGTCGTTGATGAAGCGCACCACGTGGGTGATCCGCGTATGCCGTCCATACTCGGCCATATAGGTTCCGGCGAGAATGCCGATAGGCGTGCCAATCGCCGTCCCGAGGAAGGTGAGAATGAGGCTTCCAACAATCGCATTTTTCAAGCCGCCGCCGGTTGCGCCGGGAGGCGGGACGTCCTGGGTGAAGACAAACGCCGACAGGCTGCCTGCCCCCCGATAGACGAGAGTGCCAAGGATGACGAACAGAACCGAGATTCCGATCGCGGACGCGAGCCAGCAAAGCCCCATGACGAAGATGCTCGCGCGGCGCCGGCGGTGGTATTTTCCCAAGTCTTTTGCCATTACGAACCAGCCGATCTCTCAAGGCGCATTAGCAGAAGACGCGCAAGCGCCAGGACGATGAAGGTGATGATGAAGAGGATCAAGCCCAGAGCGATGAGCGAGGAGGTGTAAAGGTCTCCCGTCGCCTCGGTGAACTCGTTGGCAATCGTAGCCGAGATGGTGGTGCCGGGCGCAAGCAGGGAGGTGCTCAGGCGGTGAGCGTTGCCGATCACGAAAGTCACAGCCATTGTCTCGCCTAATGCGCGGCCGAGACCAAGCATCACGCCGCCGAGAAGACCCGTGCTTGTATAAGGTATAACCACGGACCGGATGACTTCCCAGGTCGTGCAGCCAATGCCGAAGGCGGATTCCTTTAGAAGAACCGGCACCGTTTCGAATACGTCGCGGCTTACAGCGGTGATGAAGGGAAGCACCATGATCGCCAAAATCAAGCTGGCCGTTAAGACGCCGATGCCGTAGGGAGGCCCAGCGAAAAGACTTGAAAGAATGGGCACGCTGCCAAAGGCGCCGATAAGGGCGGGCTGCACGTGCGCCTGCAAAAAGGGTGCGAAGATAAACAAGCCCCAGATGCCGTAGATGATGCTGGGAACCCCTGCGAGCAGCTCGATGGCGATGCCGATCGGCCGGCGCAGGATCGGCGGGCATAGCTCCGTCAAGAAGATCGCGGCACCGAGCCCGATGGGAACCGCTATCAGCATCGCGATGAAGGATGTGACCAGCGTGCCAACGATGGGCGCGCGCGCGCCAAAGTTCTCGGTAACCGGATTCCAGAGATTCCGTTACGAAGAAGTTGAGGCCGAAGGTTTGAAAGGCCTCCGCAGAGCCCATGATGAGCGAAGCGAAGATCGCGCCCAGCACGATCAGCACGCCGATGGCGGCGGCCTTCGTTATCGCCCTGAAAACGGAATCGCCGTACCCCAGCCTCTTCAAAGTTCGGGCACGCGCTTCATTCGTTATAGTGCTGACCGTTTCGTGCAATGCCACGTCAACCAAGGCCCCACCCTACACAATTTGCTGCTGCCCAAAGTCTTCATCAAAGATTTACAAGAGAGGACTGGCATTTGCCAATCCTCTCCTTTGTTTTAGTGCATAGCCTGCCAAACCGGCTTGCCGTCTGGGCCCACGATCTCGCTCCATTTGGATTCCACCAGTTTCTGAACATTGGCGGGCATCGGAACGTAGTCGAGCGCTTCTGCAGCTTTGGCGCCATTGGCGTATGCCCAAGCGAAGAACTTAAGCGCTTCGCTAGCGGCGGCAGCGTCCGGGACCTTTTTCGGCATCAGGATGAAGGTCGAAGCCGAGATCGGCCAGGAGTTCGCGCCGGCTTGATCCGTGATGATGAGATAAAAGCCGTCGCTGTGCTCCCAATCGGCGTTGGCAGCGGCAGCCTGAACGGTTTCGCCGTTAGCTGCGACGGTCTTGCCGTCCTTATTCACCATCTTTGTGGTGGTGAGCTTGTTCTGTTTGGCGTAGGCGGTCTCAACATAGCCGATCGAATTCTTAGCTTGCTGAACGTTGTTGGCGACGCCTTCATTGCCCTTCGCGCCAATGCCGGCCGGCCATTCCACCGAGGTTGCCGATCCAACCTTCGATTTCCAATCCGGGCTGATCTTGTCGAGGTAGTTCGTGAAGTTGAAGGTGGTGCCCGATCCGTCGGAGCGATGGACGACCACAATTGCCGCGGACGGCAGCTTGACACTCGGATTGAGCTTCTGGATCGCGGCGTCGTCCCAGGTCTTGATATCGCCGAGGTAGATTTTCGCCAGCGTCGTGCCGTCGAGGGTAAGCTCGTTAGCCTTGATACCTTCGAGGTTCACGACCGGCACGATGCCGCCCATGACCATCGGCCACTGCATCAGATCGCCGCCAGCAGCACGTTCTTTTTCGGTGAGAGGCTTGTCGGAAGCGCCGAACGTTACGGTACGGGCGGTGATTTGCTTGATGCCGCCGCCGGAGCCGATCGACTGATAGTTCAGGCCATTGCCGGTATCCTTTTTATAGGTATCCGCCCATTTCGCATAAATTGGGTAGGGGAAAGTGGCGCCGGCGCCGGAAATGTCGGCTGCTTGCACCGGGGCCGACGCAATTGCGACGGACGCCGCGGCGCCAATGAGAAGCGCCTTAATGGATGATGTCACGCTTTTAGCTCCCATACTTGGGGCGCTGAGCCCCGCTAAGACCACTGCAAATGGCCTCGCGAAGCTAGACCCCATATGTAACAGCTAGAAGACAGTGCATATGCATGATTTAAAAAGAGAATCAGCAAAAACGGCGAGAACGCGCACTTCGACGCGGGGCTGCTTATGATCCCATCGCAATGCGCTGCACGCTGAGATGATGTTTGAACAGAAGCATCCCGTTCCGCTAGATAACGGGCAAAAGACCCCCTCACCCCAAAAAGAGAGGGATTTGCAAACGGTCCCTCTTCCAGCCGCATCCGCTCGCTAAGCTGCCGTTCCCAGCCGGCAGCAGCCCATCGCCCGGAACGCCGCGAACTGCGTCGGGCTAACGGCTGTTTGCATTGGCAGCGGGGCACAAGGATTCCCGCGCTTAACCTCTCAAAACTTTTGGGACAGGCCGACGAAAAAGCCGCGCCTGGGGCCATATTGCGGGGCGAAGACGCCGATGCCGGTGCCATCGCGAAGCTCATAGACCTCATCGAACAAGTTCACTGCGTCGAACCGCACAGTCAGCGGCTTTTGGTCCGAAGACAGTTGGAATTCGTGTGAAACGCCGAGATTAACCGAGGTGTAGGGCGGGGTGTGGCAGCAATTATACTCCCCCGCACTTAGACCGCTGCCGTAGATCACATCTACCGTGGCCAGATTCTTGTCCCACTTGTAGGACGCGCCGGCTGAACCCGTCATGAGCTGCATGTCGTCGGTATTGTGGTAATGCGTGAGGAGATAGGTGTATTCATCGGAATCGAGGAGGTACTGGTTCGATACCGCATCCTTTGCTCTCGTGATGCCATACGCGAAATTACCATAGGCTTTGAAGTCGCCGTTCTGGTACTTGGCCTTGATCTCCGCCCCTTCGGCATAGCCTTCTGCCCAGTTGAACTGGGTGAGGACGACGGCCTGGCCGAATTGGCCGTCATCGAGCAGGTCCTTGGCATCTTTGTAGTAGGCGTCGAGACCCACATTGAGGCCGGGCAGCACCTTTTGGTCGATACCCACATCGTAATAATTCGAGCGCTCCGGCTTCACAGGATCGTCATAGGGGACGTCGGGCTGGTTCGTAGTGCCGTTCCACAGATCAAGGTTCGACTGGGTCGCCTGCGCCTGCATCGGCGGCGTGAAATAGCGGGCGTAGCCTATATGAAGCGTGGTGCCGTCAAATGGTTTGTATACAAGCGTCTCACGCGGGCTGAGCTGATTGGCGTCGACGAACTGATAGAGCTGATCGAAGCGAAGCCCGGAATTAAGCGTAAGTGTGTTGGTAATCTTCCACTCGTCTTGCACATAAGTGCCGATGTTCCAGCCGAGCAGCGAATTGGCGTCGGTTATCGTTTCCTCCGTCCCCGGGATAGGGTTGCCGCTACTATCTGTTTGCAGGACGGTCGATCTGTTGGTGACGTTGGTTTGCTCGGCACTCACCGCAAAGCCTGCGCGCAGCGTGTGCACATTATTCAACTGATAGGAAGTGTCGAATTGGGTGCCGTAGAGGTTGCTTTCGCGCGTGACGTCCGAGGCGACACCGTTGAACACGAGGTCGCCAAGGAGATCGGGAACGAAATGCACGTTGGCGTAGCGGTAGAAAACCGAAAGCTGGGAATCCCACGCACCGCTTTTCGTCTGCAGCACCGCGATATCGTAGATGAAGCGGTCGTATTCATTTTCGTTGAGGCTCGACGAATTGTAGTTTGGGAGGCCGGTTCCTGGGAATGGCGTTTGGTTCGGATTGTTGGGGATCTGGAATTGGCTGTAGGAAGCTCCGGTAATCACCGAGAACCGGGTCGAACTGTCGAGCAGGGTCGACATATACCCAAAGAACTTCCCCTGCTCCGTCTCGTCGTGGTTCGCGTTGTACGCGGGCGTGGGATTCTCAATTCCAACACTGTTCCAATTGCCCCGGCCGGTGAAGAAATACTGCGTATCGCCGGTGCTGCCACCGTAATCGATGCTTGGCGTGAACGTCCCGTGGCTGCCGCCATAGAGGCTGAAATTCCCTTCCGGGGCGGTAAACGTTCGGCTTGTGATGTCGAGCACGCCTGCCGTGCGAAGCCCGTACTGGGCCGGCAGCGTACCGGTGAGGAGGGACATGCTGCCCACGAAATTGGTGTCGATTACCGGCCCGAGACCTGAAACCCCTTCCGGCAGCACGATGCCGTTAATCCGGTATTGGACGTTCGCATACTCGTTGCGGACGTGGAAACTCGGATTGGAAACGGCCGAATTGTAGGAAACGCCAGGCGTTTGAAGAATCACTTTATCGATCGGCGTGTTGTCGCCTTGCGGGAGCGCTTCGATCGCATCGTGATTAAGGGTGTATGAGGTGGCTCCGAGCTTGGGCAGCAGGTTCTCGCGCGCCTGGTCCATCGCCTGCATTTTCTGGTCCAACGCCGCTTGCGCGGCTGTGGGCGCCTGCGTTGCGAGGGTGGACGCCGATGCGGTCGCCGTAGACTGGACCGCAGAGTGGGACGAAGGCTTCACGGATGGCGTCTTTGGTGCCTCGACCGTGATGGGCGGCAAGTCAATTCCGGAGTTCGGCGCAGTGTTCGTGGCAGCCGGAGGCGGCGCTTCGGCTCCAGCGGAAGGCTGCTGCGCGAGTGCATCACCTGCGCTAAGCGCAGTTATAATTGATGCGGCCCTTATTAGATTGCCCGATACACTTCGTAACGCAGTACTTGCACTCACAACGCTTCGCCCCTTCTTTGAACTGCCAAATACCGCAACTTTAGAATTGTTATAATTCTGATTTAGAATGATTATAAACTGTTGTTTTTCTTGACTTCCTGCCGCCGGATACCTATTCGGTGCGCCAGGGTCAAGCTTTATTTAGGAATGAAATCGAAATGGCTGTCCTACTCACGTGGGCCGGTGTTTGCACGGGGCGGATCAAGTTGCGGAAGAGAGGGATTTCGGGCGAGGCCATTTTTGGCGCGGCCCTTGCCGTGTCGTTCCTGTCCCATGTCTGGGCCGTATCATCGGCTTTTCAGCCACGCTCACGGGAGCTTGGCTCTGTCGAGACCGCAACAACGGCGATAAGCGTCAATCTGGAGACGACGGATATCATTGACGCGACGGAAAGCGCCGCCACCAAGGAGGCCGCGTCCTCCCCGGCTGGAGCGCCTGTAGAAGCGGTCAAGGAAACAAAAGAGAAAGCTGATGAGGACGGAAAGGTGCTGCCCGAGTCCGAATCCGAGCGCGAGGAGACAAAACAGGACAAGCTCACGGAAGCGGAAACGATCGAAAAAAAGAAGCGTGAAAAGGCTCAGCAAACTGCCGCCGCCGGTGGCGCTGGTACGGCGGGAACCGCGGAAGCGGCGGAAAGTCAGGGCCACATCTCCGCGAGCCAAGGATCCGTCCTGAACTACGGTGCCAGTCTCCGCGCGCTCATTTCGTCGAATACGCCCCGGAATATCCGCAAAACGTCAGTTAGGCTTTCCTTCAGCATTGCGCCTTCAGGCGGTCTCAGCGCTGTTGGCGTCAGCAAGCCGAGCAGCCATCCGGAAGTGGACAAGCGGATGGTCGAACTCGTGCGGACCCTCTCCTCGCGTTTTCCGCCGCCGCCCCCCGGGGCTCGCGCGGACCAGCTCGCCTTTAATATCGAAATCATTTTCCGGTAGTCCCGGATTGCAAGTCAGGAGTGTGACATCATGGAACAACCCGTTCTTGGCGCATCTGCCGTACATTTGAATATCGCCGATCTCATCCACAATGCCGGCCCTATCGTGCAGGGCGTCATGCTGCTCCTTGGGGCGGCCTCGATTATCTGCTGGGCAATCGTGCTTGAGAAGGCGATCCGGCTTTTGGGATTTAGCGGACAGGTGCGCCGCCTCGAACACGCCGCCGGAGAGCCCGCGAATGGGGCGGGGCGCGGGGCATGGTTGGCGGAAGCCGTCTTACACGCTGCGCATAGCCAAAAACTTTCCGCTTATGAAGGGCCGTTCGAGATCGAGGCCGGGCTGGAAAAGGCCATGCGGCGGGCCGCGCGCATCGAGCTCAACAAACTTCAGCCCCGCATCCGGTTTCTAGCGACCGTCGGCTCAACGGCGCCCTTCGTGGGCCTGTTCGGCACCGTGTGGGGCATCATGAACAGCTTTTCGGCCATCGCCCAACAGAATGACACAAGCCTTGCCGTGGTGGCCCCAGGCATAGCGGAAGCGTTGTTCGCAACAGCCCTTGGCCTTGCCGCGGCCATTCCCGCCGTTGTCGCCTATAACCAGATTTCCGGCAGCGTTTCCCGCGCTTCCGAGCGGATCAATCTCGCCATCGCTTCGCTCGCAAACACCCTTGTCCAGCGGGCTTCCAACTCACCAACCGAGGTTTAGTCTATGGGCGCGAAGCTTTCCGGCGGAGATTTCGATGACGAGGACGATTTTGGGCCGATAGCGGAGATCAACGTCACGCCGATGGTGGACGTGATGCTCGTGCTCCTGATCATTTTCATGGTCGCAGCGCCGCTCATGATCGCAGGCGTGCCGGTAAGCCTGCCGCAAACCGCAGCCGCGAAACAGAACCCGCCCCAGAAACCGCTGGTCATCACCCTGGCTGCCGATGGCAAATTATACGTTCGCAATGAAGAGGTCCCGCCGGAGGCACTGGAGGAACGGCTGCACGCGCTTCGCACGGCCGAAGGCGATGCGGTCGCCTATGTGCGCGCGGATAAGGGCGTTCCCTATGGGAGTGTCATGGAGATTCTAGGCCGTGCCGCCAGCTCAGGCTATGGGCGCATTTCGCTTTTGTCTCAGCCGAAGCAACGCGCGGATCCCGGTTCGAGATAGGCAGGAACACGATAAACGGCGCGCGGCTAGCGACATTGTTGGCAAAGCCGGCGACGCCTGCTTAGCCATGTCCTATGCTAGGCCGAATGGATTCTTGACCTTCACCGCCGGTTCCGCCGAGGCAACGGTTAACGGCAGATCGTGCTCGTCTTCCAGTTCCTTGATTATTCTCTCAAGCAGTTCTTTGAGTGCTTTTGCATTGTCGAGGCCAGCGCGGTCTCGCGTTATCGCGAGCATTCCGTAAATCGCGACGTGATCTTCGCGATTCTCAAGCTTGAGATTGCCGAGAGCGACTGCGTCGCTCTCATTCTTAAAGGGTGAAAAGCTCGTCATCTGCCCGGCCTCGAAGCTTGCTGTTGGGCCTCCGTCGTCTGGAGGCGGCATCCGAAATGCGGCGTTGGCTCCGGCAAGCGCGCGGCATGCTGCTTTACGGCCGCGGTGAGCTGCGGAAACACATCGACGCTGACCCTGCTCTCAAGCTCTGAGATCGAAATGGGTTCCCAGCTTTGGCTCCCGTCATTCGGCGCAAAATAGGCTGCGGCCGAGTTGCGCGCCGGGATGTAGACCGCTTTGAAAATGTGGGTCGGCACCAGAACGCGCCCTTTAAGGCTTTGCAGTTCGCCGCCCAGGAATGCCGGGCCCGTAACGACGTAGACCTCGCCCTCGGCAAGCGCCAGTTCCCGCACCGCCGATTCAATGCCCTCCCAGAGCACTTCGTTGTTGCATGGCTCCTGGGGGATCATGTTTGCGAGCGAGAACGATTCTTCTTGCGCTGCTTCGGTGGACATATCCCCATTCGGCGCCATATGGCCGCGATCGAAGCCGCTCCGGCGGTAGTCTGCAAGCTCGGATCGCCGATCGGCGGGAAGCGCCGGCTCTTCGTGGAAGGCGTTGGAGCGAAGCCGCTGTAGCGTGCTTGCACGCTGGATGCGGGCAGCGGTAAGATGCTCCGCCGACCAAAGCGGTGTACGTGCGATGCCGGAATAGAGCAGCGCGATTTCTGAAAAGCAGACCGGGTAGGTCTGCGCCGCAAGCTTTGGACTCTTGATGGACGGCGCTGAGCCGAGATAGAGCTGGGACTGGCAACCGGCATCTTGTGCCTGGAGCGGTTGAACGAATGAAACAAAAACTGCGAATAGAAACGCACTGAAACAGGAGAGTCGAGCCATGATCGTTCCCCCAATCGGACTTGTGCAAGTGCAAGTCCTCAAAGGGGTAGGTGATTCGGCTCAATCGCCAAACGGATAAGCTAATAAACTGCTAAGCTGAAAGTGCGAAAGCGGCCTATATCGTTTCAGACCCGGCGCCATTTTGCCGGTGCCAAGTCTCTTGAATTGCGCGAGGAGCGCGGCAGCAGCCAAGGCCACAGATCAAGCTGTGGCCGGAATGCTTCCAGCCACAGCCTTCACGATGCGGCGCCGGATGGGGCTTACTTACAGGACTTGGAGAGGTTATCGAGCAGGCCAGACGATGCTTCGTCCATATCGGCAGAGGTGACTTTTTCGAAGTCTGGACCAATTTTCTTGGCCGATGCCTCCATCTGTGTATCGAGATCTTGGAGCTTCTTATCGTCTTTTTTGTCAGCTGCCGCTTGGGACTCGTCCTGAAGCTTCATAAGATTGCAAAACTCAGCCATTTTCGTCTTGTCGCCTTTGATGCCGTCGACGACCTTTTGAACCTCGGCCTTGCTTACTTTCGCCGGGGCCTTGTCCTGCGCAAATGCGGGAGCCGATGCTAAAACTGCAAATACCGCGACCGCGGCTACAAACTTGGTTTTCATGAAAGTCTCCTTAACTGATTGGCCTCAATGCCCAAGAGACAGAACTGGGCCGGTGCTGACTTCGCTCTAGAACTCGCATTCCAGCATCCACAAAGTTGTAAATCCTGGCAATTTCGCGACATCGCACATGAAATATTTTCAACAATACGAGCAGCCTAGCCGCCAAGCGCTTAGGATTGGCGGCTAGGCCTCAGGTGAAAAAAGCGGCACAGCGTGGTGCGATGCCGCTCGCCGATTGTTTAGCCGTCGTCGCGAGAAGCGAACTCCCGTCTGTGGCTCCGCCTGTGCGAACTCCGCTTCCGATGGTGGTGCAGGCTTGCGTAGCGCTTCCTGCCGTGCCGGCGCTCGGCGTAGTGCTTATGCCTGTGACTGGCGCTTGCCAAGCGAGTCCGCTCATGTATGGCCCGCGCGCTGCGCGTCTCCGCGCCGTCTTTGGCGCCATGATGGCCAAAGGGATTGAGAGCCTCAATCAGGCGTTCGCCCGCGCTGGGTTTCTGGTAGCCGCGTTTCCCGCTGCCATAGCTAACGACCTCCAGGCAGACCGGAGCAAGCCCGTCCATGCCCAGGGCATCCTTCGCGCCGGTCGACAAATCGATGATCCTGCCTGCGACGAAGGGACCGCGGTCATTGATCCGAACCTCGATGCTCCGCCCGGTTCGCTGATTGTGGACAACGACCCGGCTGCCAAAGGGCAGCGACTTGTGGGCCGCCGATATGCCCATGTGGTTATAGTGCTCGCCGTTTGCCGTACGGGTTCCCGACGAATAGGTGGAGGCGATACCGCATTCGGCAGACGCCTGTTGGCAGCTAACAAACCATACCGCTGCTAACACGACAGCCGCATAGATACCGTTCACTTTCTTCATCACAACCTTTCCTTGCTGTAACAATGAAGGCGGTGATGAAGGAGGTAAATAAGGCATAAATTAGAGCACTTTTATGAATAACAGGTATGCGTTTTTCGCATGGCGCAGCAAAAAAGCAAATCAGCCCAAAACCCAGAATGAGCCGTTAAGGTATATTCATAGTATAAGGCGGATACGAAACGCCAAGTGAGCCTATCACATCGGTGCACGAGCGTTATAGTTTAGTTGTACTTTAGATATGCTGCATACTGCCGCAGCTTGTTGTTCGTGAATATTGAAATCTGGTTAATGCGGCGGGCAGTCTGCGGTTGCGTTCCGGTGACTTCGGTCACGGTCTTTTGCTTAGCTTGGCCGTATTTTGAAATTGCTCTCTCTTGAAGCGTGAAATAGCATTTATAAAGTAACATCCGCCGCTGGTGTAGCTTAAGGAAGTTCCGTATGAGATATTATTCCGGCAATGTAGCGATCCCACTCTTGTCTGCACTTATAAGCGTCGTAATAATGTTAGCATTCTTCGAATACGCCTCCACAATCTACGCCAAACTGGCGGCAAGCTTGTTCTTTTCAGTATTAATACCCGCTGCCTTTCTTCTTGCGCGCAGTCAGATTCGCAGGGATCGCATCCATGCGGCAGACGTCTTCCGGCGGATCTTCGACGGATCGCTAAGCAGTAGTGTGTACTTCGAATTCTTCGACAGAAAATATCGTCCGGGTATTGAAGCCCCCAATGCGGCCGCTTTAGACGTCAGATCGGGGGGCAAATACCGCTTCCCCAGGATATCCGCCTGGCTTCTATCCGGTGCCAGTTTTCCGTTCATAATATTCACCACAGCCGGCGTTTTTGTCCTGTTAACTCCCGCCGGAGAACTCACTAAGCTGCTCAGCGGTGCGCTCGGCATAAGCCCCAGCGGAACTGATGCAAGTGTCTCAAAAGACTATGAAAATGCTTTAGCTATAGCTTCGCTCGCTTTCGTCTCCGCATACCTTTACAGCCTAAGGCTATTGTTCAAATCGCTCATCGCGTACGAGTTGTTTGCGATCGCCTTTTTGCGCGCCTTTGCGCATATGCTGTTCGCGGTCATGCTTGCCGTTATGATCTGGCGCATTGCACCGGATACTCGGCCGCTGGTAAACGCGGTTGCGGAGGTGCAAAATAGCATCGTTGGTGGCAATAAAGTCACGGTCAGGCCTGCTCCCGAGGCTGCGCCCGGCGCTCCCCAAACCCCAGCCAGGCCGGAAGAGATGCCGAAACTCTGGCTGATGCTCGCCCTCGTCATTGGCTTCCTGCCGGGTTATTCATTTTCCTGGCTTCTACAGGAAGCCCGGATGGCGCTCAGCCGGCGCTACAGACTGGCCGCGAAGCACGCGCCAATGGCGCCGCTGACCGTTATAGACGGCATCGATTTCGCCAAGGCATACCGCTTGGGGGAGGCAAATATTGCGGGCGTGCAGAATCTGGCCGCGGCAAATCCGATCATGCTGCACATCGAGACATCCTATTGCATGTTCCTCATCATGGATTGGATCGCCCAGGCTCAGCTCTGCGCCGCGGCCGGCCCGGAACGCTTCCTTCTCTTCAAGAAGATCAACATACGTACGATTTTCGATTTGGAGCGAGCCGTCCTCGACCCGGCCTCTCCGGTTGGGCTCAAGCAAATTGCAGGAGCGGTCCTGCTCGCCAGCGATGGCGGCAAGGCGAACCTATTCCGGGATTTGAGCGTGAGGCCGCTTGACATGGCGCACCGCGATTTCGACAGAGCGCTGACCTCTTGGGTGAACGCCGCGGTGATCGAGCACCTCGTTCTGGTCATTATGGATAATCTGCACATTCACCGCTTGCGGCAGCTTTGGAAAGAGATCGAGGCCTCCTTGCCTGCTGCCAGGTCCGAGAAGCTGCCGCGCGCCGTTCAGAAATTTTCGCCTGCCGCGGTTGGCCTGCCCCAAACGAACGGGGGAAGCCGTGATACGCACCCCCAGGAGATCATGGGGCAAGGAAAAGCCGCCATGCGCGAAGCGATCCATAGCGAATAGCCCATCGGGCCATTTAGCTGTATCGCTAAGCTTCAGGGAATGACCCGCCGCTACGCTTACATTATATATAGAGAGAGTCCTGCACCGCGTGTCTCGGGGTACCCAAGGATATTTATGCCATCGGAGCTTCTTGATCTTTCCGGGCTCTTCGCCCGCTTGCGGCGCGACGAGCGGCTCCTTGGGCTAGATTTGGGCACAAAAACCATTGGGCTCGCCCTTTCCGACGTGATGCGCCAGATCGCGACGCCACTCGAAACCATCCGCCGCACGAAGTTCCAGGCCGACGCCGCTAAGCTTTTGACGCTTGCCCGTGAGCACGGGGCGGGCGGGCTTGTCATCGGCTTGCCGATCAATCTAGACGGCTCCGAGGGGCCGCGCGCCCAGTCCACCCGGGCTTTCGCGCGCAATTTGGCGCAGCTCACCGCTTTGCCGATGGCCTTTTGGGACGAGCGCCTTTCGACCGCTGCCGCAGAACGCGCGCTCCTCGAAGCCGACACCAGCCGTAAGCGCCGGGCAGAGCTTATCGATAAGATGGCCGCCGCCTATATCCTGCAAGGTGCGCTCGACCGTCTCAATTTCAGCCGCCGCTCGCCCCTTCTGTGATCAAGAAGGGCTTGACAGGACCTTGGCGCCGCGCCACCTATGTTAATGTAACTTACATTTACATCGAGGTTACGCTATGCACTTAGCTGCGAGACTCGACGATATCGGCAAACCCGCCTGGTTCGCGCTGATGATCGTCTCGTTCATCATCTGGTGGCCGATCGGCTTGGCCACTTTGGCTTTCTTACTATGGAGCGGACGCATGGGATGCGGATGTCACGGAAACATGAATTGGCAGGAGCGGCGCGAACGGTGGCGCGAAATGCGCGATGAGTGGCGCGCCATGAAGCGCGGGGATTACAGCGCAATGCGAAGCAGCGGCAATGCCGCCTTCGACGATTACCGGAATGAGACGCTGAAGCGGCTAGAGGACGAGCAGAAAGAATTTACGGGCTTCCTCGACCGCTTGCGCCGGGCCAAGGACAAAGCCGAGTTCGATCAGTTTATGGCGGAGCGCCGGAACCCGCCCGCAGTTGAGCATCCGTAAGCTGAGCGGGAAGAGCGGCGGGGCGACTCCCCAAACTCATTGGAAAAAGCAGCCATCTCGGCTGCTTTTTTCATGAAAAAATGCCGGCGCGGAGTGGAGTTATATCTCTATAAAGCCAAGCTTGTTTCGTTGAAAGGCTGAAATCTTATTTAGAACGTGCTAATTACATTCGGTATTTTGTATTGCGTTAAACTTTTGTCGAAGTGACCTTAGCCTCAGACCTGTACTTTGCAGGAATTGTTGTTTACGCAACTTAGAGAGGCTTGTGATGTCCACAAATCTTGTTTCCGCGATTATGCAGGCGCTTTCTCCGGAAGTGATCGGCAAAATCGCCTCTTCCCTGGGGATTGACCAAACGGCTGCACAAAAAGGTATCAGCGCTGGTATTCCGGGCGTGTTGGCGGGACTTGCCAATGCGGCGTCGAATCCCGCCGGCGCGCAAAGGCTTGGATCGGTAGTCTCGCAAATCCAGGACATGCCCAGCCAAGATATAGTGAAGAATTTGCTGGAGGCGGACCATGCTAAGGTGGCCGAGTCCGGCTGGTCGATGATTTCATCGCTCATGGGAAGCAACACCCTGCAAACGCTGGCTTCAGCCGTCGCCCAGTTCGCCGGTTTCAGGCAAGGAATGGCAAAGACTCTGCTCGGGCTGATAGCGCCGCTGGTCTTGGGCTTCCTGAGGCGGGAGCAACTGACGCAAGGGCTGGACAGCAGAGGCCTGGCGAGCATGCTCGCCAGCCAGCGTGACAATATCCGGCGCGTCATGCCGTCCGGCGTTGCACAAAGCCTTCTGGATAGCACTCCCCAGCCGGCAAACGAGCCGGTTGCGCCGGAAGCTTTCCGCCGCAGAGCAACCAGCCCCGCGCAAAGCCCGTCCTCCGGCAGCCGGCTGTTTTGGCTGGTTCCGGCTCTGATCCTGGCGGGTCTTGCGATCTATCTCCTGCCCATAAAAGAAGAAACCCGCACAGCTGAGGATAGCAATAACAAGACTTCGACGGTCTCCAAGACCACTGCAGCCACGGAACCGGCACCGGCACCGGTGGTGCCTGTGACAACAGCCTCCGAGGCTACACGAGTGAGCCTTGAGAACGACATCGTGGCCAATATCGCCCGGTTGCGCGCTTCGCTTCAAACGATCAAGGACCCGGCAACGGCCAAAGCGGCATTGGCCGAGATGAAGGATATCTCAGCGCAGTTTGGCCGGCTGAAAGGGATCGCACAGCAGCTGCCGCCTGAAGCGAGGAAAACCTTGGCGGCTGCGGTCGCAACCCGGGTCCCGGACCTCAATGGGCTGATCGACCGGCTCGGCAGCCAGACGGACTTCGGCGGAGAGGCAAAGCCAGCCATGGACTCGCTGAAGTCTCAGTTAGTTGGCATCACTAAGGCTTGATGCTGCTGCGGTTGGTTAGTTATGTGACGGCTCCTAAGCGCGGACAAGCCCGCCGCTTTTGGGGCCGTCGCCCGCAATGCTGACTGCATTTGCATCGTGATCAAGAAAGGCAATTTTTTGTATAGCTTCACGTTTCATACTTTAGGCGGCTCCGAAGCTAGCGCTGGAAAGCGAAATATTATTATGCTAATCGCGAGGCAGCTTGCTTATTGGTCGTAACATGGCGCGCCGCTAACGTGGACTAGAACCGCATGACGGACGGAGAAAATTGCCCAGGCGGCGTTGTGGAGTGCGATTACAGCGAGATGCACGAGTTGCCTCTCGTCGGGAAGGTGATGCGAACGATCGAGAAGTACAACCAGGAAGTGAATGCCGAACCATGTCCTTCCTGCTTGCGCGACGCGATGCTGGCAGTCGCCGCGCTCTTGCATCTGGAGGCCACGCGGCTCAGCGGCGCAAACTCGCTCCTTGGGCGCGGCGCCCTTGAGGAAGAATTCGGCGATGCCGCGCGCGAGAGGTTCCACGCTGTAACGCAAGTTGCCGGGGGCATCCTTGGCTTCAGGCAATAACGCGCTGGAAGCGAAGGCAAAAACTCGCCGCGGCCATAGCGTGCTGAAATTCTGTTACATTTTAACCGGTTATTGATGGACCTTCCCCCAGCTGAGCGCGTTCCCTTGCCGGGACATGAGGGGAAGGAGGCCTGCTCTTCGATCAACAAAGTAGGCTTTACATGCGCAAGTTACGTTTCACTACAGCCCTAGCGGCAGCGGGGCTTTTCGCCGCTAGCCAGGCAGCCAGCGCGAACTCCGTTTCGCCGTACCTCAATACAGCAGAGGCAGGATCTAACAATCCCATCATCCAAGTTGCCGGTCATGGCGGCGGCGGCGGGATGGGCGGGCATGGCGGCATGACCATGGGCGGCGGCATGGGATCGCACGGCGGTATGAGCATGGGCGGTGTCAGCCATGGCATGAGCATGCACCCCGGCGCTGGGCATAACTTTGCCTTGGGGCATGGCCCCGCGATGGGTCACGGCGCAGTAATCGCGCACAACTTTCACAATGGGCGGCGCTTCTCCGGTTTAGGCTACGGTTACGGTTACCCCTATTTGTATGGCGGCGGAAGCTGCTACTGGAACTGCCGCGATGCGGGATATGGACCGGGCTATTGCCAAGCCTATGCCTACAATTTCTGTTACTAGCGCCGGAATGATACACAGGCCCTGCAGCGCCCTGGGCCGTTTTCTAACCGAAAAGGCGGAACACGGCCGGCCTCCATCCATTGCACTCCGGAAGGAGTTTCAGCACTGGCAGATCAAGATAACGGTATGAGTACCGCCAGCAAAGACAACGGCGTGTTCGGGGACGGAAGCAGCGGCGGGCGGCAGCTCGCAGTGGTCACAGGGGCTTCTTCGGCTACGAGCTCGCGCGCGTTTGTGCGCTTAATGGGGGTAAAAAGGACGGCCCCGGGGAGTGCCGGATAACAGGAGGCCGCGAGCGCATTGGCGTGCAGCCTCCCCTCCGCTAGACGCTGCTGCCCCTTACGAAATGGTAGATGAGGGAAACAACCAGCAGCGCGAGGAAGATATAGAAAATTATCTGCGCGATGCCGGCAGACGCGGCAGCTATGCCCCCAAAACCGAATGCGCCGGCTATTATTGCTACGACGAGAAAGAGTAATGCCCAGCCCAACATTTCACACTCCTTAGTGACAGCTCGTTTGCTGGAACACGGCTGCTGTGCCTGCGTTCCGGCCAGGCTACCAACGTCTATTGTGAAATGTTGCCCGAAGCGGTTCAGCGGCCTTCGCCGGGCAGGCAGGCGAGCAATGCCGAGCGCAATTCTCTTGCTGAAAAAGGCTTCTGAAGCACTGGCCTGCCCGTCCACCGAGGCTCGACGCCTCTGGCTCCGTAGCCGCTCGCGAAGATAAAGGGAATGTTCCGCTCGTCCAGCACCTCGGCAATCGGCGAAACGCTTTCGCCCGCCACGTTTACATCTAGCACCGCGGCATCGATTTTCAAATCTTCCAAGCTCTGAAGTCCCTTGGAAACGCGCCGGGCCGAGCAGGCGACGGAACAGCCGAACTCGACGAGATACTCTTCGATCAGCATGGCGACGAGCGTTTCGTCCTCGACTACGAGAACGCGCAAGCCTTGTAAGGCCTCAGCCTCTGGGATGCCTGATGCAGTCATAACGGACCCTCCACAGGAGAGAACTGAAGCAGCTACGCGTATTTCGTGAGTACGCGTAAGCCCTGCAACTACCACAGCAACTTGAGCGCGATCGGAATGCCATCATCAGCGGAAGTTCGATGCGAGTCAACGTGATGGAGCCTGGAGGCGATCCTAATTTGCCGCCTGGCCTCAAAATCTTGCGCTGAGTAACCGCGACAGCTATGTAGACCAAGCGATTCAAGGACCGGCCATGCTTTTTCTTCGCGTTTTTGGCAAAACACTTTTGTTCACCGCATTCATCAGCGCGGCGTATGATGGTGCTCGCACCATCGCCACGCCGAACCAAGGGATGCTTCTCACTTCGCTTTCAACGCATTTGAACAACTACATCCCGAATGGCAGTGAGAACTTGGCGCGTTTCTTCCTCGCCAACTTCCCGGCTTTCATGTGGACCTACGTGCTTGAGCCTCTGCTCCATTTGCCGGTGTCGGCGGTTTTGGGAGCGCTTGGCGCGGCGTTATTCCTGGCGGGTTATCGCAGGCCGCCGCCGGAAATCATTGGCGATTAGCGCCATTCAATCAGTTCCGCCCTAAGAGCGCGGTGCACCCGTTTCCCGCTCCGCCTTTTTGATCGCGGGCAGGATTTTTTCGGCGATGATTTCTGGGCTGAGTGGACCGGGAAAGCGATAAGCAATCTGGCCACTGCCTGTGATCACGAAAGTTTCCGGCACGCCGTAGACGCCAAAATCGATGGCTGTGAAGCCGCTCTCGTCCGCACCGATGGCGCGGAAAGGATTGCCGTGGCTCGAAAGGAACCTGCGGGCAGCCTCGGGCTTGTCTTTATAGTCCATGCCGTACATCGGAATGCCCTGTTGGGCCAGTTCAATGAGCTGCGGTTGCTCAGCCGCACAGGGTGCGCACCACGAAGCCCAAACATTCAGGACGCTCACCTTACCGGTCTTGAACGCAGCCGATGACAGCCCTGAAACGGGGCCGTTATCGGCAAGAACGTTGGGAATGGCGGGTAGTGCGAAGTCGGGGACTGGTTTTCCGATCAAAGCGGAAGGCAGGCGCGACGGTTCGTCCCCCATACCCACGCGGTAAAGTTGATAGAACAGAAATGCCAGGAGCAGGGCAACAAGAATAAACGGCAGGAGGAGCGTTGTCTTCGTCTTCGCCTTGCCCGGCGTTTCCTCAGGTGAAGCACTTACGGTCATGTCCGGTACTAAAGCTCCTCTCGCGAAGATCTGCGCTTGATTCCCCGGCGTTCCAAATCGGCAAGGCGCCGCGTTTGCTCGCGTTCCCCGGCCCAGGCCCACAAGATGAGGCCGGCAATCAACAGGGCTGCAGCGCCATACGATACCCAGATGAAACCTGCGTGGGGGCCGAGATCAAACATGGGACATCTCCGCTCCGTCCGCGCCGCCGCGCACGTGGATCGCTATCATCGCCTCGCAACGGCGCCGTAAGATCTCGGTGCGCATGGCCTTCATATGCAGGGCGATGAAAAGCAGGGTGAACGCGATGGCCATAACGAAAAGGGGGATCAGCAAGGAAGGGTCTATCGAAGGCCCTCCGGCCCGGAACACGCTTGCGGGTTGATGCAGGGTGTTCCACCAGTTCACCGAGAACTTTATGATGGGGATATTTACGGCACCGATCAGGCTTAGGATCGCAGCGGCGCGCCCTGCCTTGCCGGGATCGTCGACTGCGCCGCGCAGGGCAATCAGCCCGAGGTAAAGGAAAAACAGGATCAAAACCGAGGTCAGCCGCGCGTCCCAAACCCAATAAGCGCCCCACATCGGTTTGCCCCAGAGCGATCCCGTTAAGAGCGCCAGCAGCGTGAAGGTAGCGCCGATGGGTGCGGCGGCTTTGGCTGAGACGTCGGCGAGCGGATGCCGCCAAATCAGATAACCCGCCGAAGAAATGGCGATGAGCGAGTAACAGGCCATCGAGAGCCATGCGGAGGGCACGTGGATAAACATGATCCGCACGGTTTCGCCCTGCTGGTAGTCGGGCGGCGCCATGAACGCCATGACAAGCCCGGCGGCAAGAACAACGGCGGTCAGTGCTGAGAGCCAAGGCAGGATCTTTCCGCTCAGACGCATGAACGTAGAGGGATTCGCCAGTGTGCTCAGGCGCCACAGGCCGGGCGATCGCGATTCAAGAACTCCGGACATTCAGTGTCATCCCAGCATTTAAGGCAGATATAAGCTCACTCTAACCCCAAGCGAAGGGCAAGTGCAGCGGCAAAAGGCATCGCCGCCACTGAAAACAAAGATAATGCGGAAAGCAAGAGAATGCTTTGCTCGAAGGCTCCGGGCGAGGCCGACATCGCACCTACGCCAAAAATCAAAAAGGGCGTAAAAAGCGGCAAAATAAGGAGCGGCAAAAGCAACGCACCTTTCCGCAGCCCAAGCGTAAGCGCCGCACCGGCAGTTGCGACGAAGCTGATCCCGATGGTCCCTGCTGACAGCGCCGCCAGAAGCTTCGGCAGCGCGGCGGCTTCGATATTAAGCAGGAGCCCGGCCAGCGGCGTGATCACGATCAGCGGCAGGCAGGTCGTGACCCAGTGTGCCAGGCTCTTGGAGGCTGCGATGAGTTCCGCAGGAAGCGGCCCCAGTACCAGCGCGTCGAGCGATCCATCGTCGCGATCTTCCTGAAAAAGCGCGTCAACCGACAAAACCGCGGAAAGCAAGAATGAAATCCAAAGGATACCGGGCGCGATCCGGCTCAAGAGATTGAGGTCCGGGCCGAGACCGAGGGGGATAATGGAAACCGCAATAAGATAAAACCCAAGCGCCGTTCCCACAGCGGAGCCTTGGCGAAGCGCCAGGCGAAGGTCCCGGTTAATGAGTGCGAGGAAGGCGTTCATAGGGCAAAAGCAGGTCCGCTAAGCTCAAGAATTTGAGCGTCCGGCAGCGCCAAATCGAGATGGGTTGAAACGATCGCAATTCCCCCTGAGGACAGGTGAGTTGCGATAGCGCGTTCGAGAAGCCGGGTCGATGCCGCATCGAGTGATACCGACGGCTCGTCGAGAAGCCAAACCGGCCGATGCGCTGCGAGCAGCCGCGCCAAGCCAAGCCTTCGCGCCTGCCCTTGGGAAAGGTGACCCGCATAGAAGCTCGCGAGGTTGAGCAGGCCGAACGCTTCCAACGCCTCCTCCGCCGGCGCGATATCCTCGCTGCCGCTATAAAAGCGTTGCCAAAAGCTCACATTCTCGATGACAGAAAAGCGCGGCTTTATTCCATTCGCATGGCCGATGTAATGATAGACGCCTTCGTCAGAGTCCCCCCTCACCCCGGCCCTCACCCCAAGGGGAGAGGGAGAAGGAGCTGCGGCCCTCTCTCCAAGGTGGAGGATAGTTCGGGCGTCCTCTCTCCCCTTGGGGAGAGAGACAGAGTGAGGGGGTCTTCTCACACTGATGCTCCCAGCAGCGGGCTGCAAATATCCGGCGATCGTGCGCAAGAGCGTCGTCTTGCCCGACCCATTCGGCCCCCGCAGTGCAAGGGCGCTTCCCGCGCTCACGGTAAAGGAGATGCCCGATATAATAGCACGGCCGCCTCTCTGACAGGCAAGTCCCTCCGCAATGATCGCCTCTGCGGATTCAACCCTTCTTAACGCATAGTTTAGATTGCCTAAAGGCCCAATTTTTGCCAAGGAAAGATTCTCGTCCAGCTTGCGCGCGCCCGGTTATCTTTATGTTAGGGTAGGTTGCGCTCACAAGCCGCTTTTTTGCATGTTGATGGAGAATCCGCTGTGCCCTCTCTGACTCCGCGCTGCCTCGATAGCTTCCGCTCCCGCAAAAACCTGACCGTTGAGGGCAAGGCTTATGAGTATTTCTCGCTGCCGGACGCGGAGGCAAACGGTTTGCCGGGGATTACCGCTCTGCCCTACTCGTTGAAGGTTCTTCTGGAGAACCTTTTGCGCTTCGAGGACGGGAGCACGGTCACGGCTGATGACATTCGTGCAATGGCGCAATGGCTCACCAGCAGGAGTTCCTCGCGTGAAATAGCGTTTAGGCCAGCGCGCGTATTGATGCAAGACTTTACCGGCGTGCCCGCCGTCGTCGATCTGGCGGCCATGCGCGACGCCATGACCTCCCTTCACGGCGACACTGCCAAGATCAATCCGCTCGTGCCTGTCGATCTCGTCATCGACCATTCTGTGATGGTCGATAGCTTTGGCAGCCCGCGCTCGCTCCAGATCAACGCCGATCTCGAATATCAGCGCAATAAGGAGCGCTACGAGTTCCTGCGCTGGGGCAGCCGCGCTTTTGCGAATTTCCGCGTCGTTCCTCCGGGAACCGGCATTTGCCACCAGGTCAATCTCGAATACCTCGCACAGACGGTTTGGACGAAGCAAGCAGGGAGCGTCACCCAGGCTTTTCCGGATACGCTTGTCGGCACCGACAGCCACACGACCATGGTTAACGGCCTCGCGGTGCTTGGCTGGGGCGTGGGCGGCATCGAGGCCGAGGCGGCCATGCTGGGGCAGCCAATCTCCATGCTCATCCCCGAAGTTATCGGTTTCCGCTTCACCGGACGCTTGCGCGAAGGCGTGACCGCGACCGACCTCGTTCTGACCGTTACGCAGATGTTGCGCAAGAAAGGCGTCGTCGGCAAGTTTGTCGAGTATTTCGGCCACGGTCTCGACTCGCTGTCGCTGGAGGACCGGGCGACGATGGCCAACATGGCGCCTGAATATGGTGCAACCTGCGGCTTCTTCCCTGTCGATAAGGATGCCATCAATTATTTGAAGGCTACCGGCCGGGACCCGCATCGCGTTGCGCTCGTGGAGGCCTATTCGAAGGCGCAAGGGATGTGGCGCGAAGCCGCGACCCCCGATCCGGTATTCACATCCACGCTCGATCTCGATCTATCGACTGTCGAGCCGAGCCTTGCCGGGCCGCGCCGGCCGCAAGACCGGGTACCGCTCACCCGCGCGGCAGACGGCTTTATCGATGCGCTGCTGGAGATGCGGACCGTAGTGCCTGGCGGGGAAGCTGCTCAAATGGTGGCCGAAGGCGGCACGGTTCAACCCTTCGAAAGGTCCGGGCCAGTCGAGGGCGAGAGCTATTCGATTGCGGACGGAGACGTGGTCATTGCGGCCATCACCTCTTGCACCAACACCTCAAACCCTAACGTGCTTATCGCCGCGGGGCTTCTCGCGCGTAAAGCGAACGAAAAAGGTCTTAAGCCAAAGCCGTGGGTTAAGACTTCGCTGGCGCCCGGCAGCCAAGTCGTCACCGACTACCTCACCAAGTCCGGCTTGCAGAGCGATCTCGACGCGCTTGGATTCGCACTGGCCGGTTATGGTTGCACGACCTGTATCGGCAATTCCGGGCCGCTGCCCGAGGCCATCTCGAAAACCATCCACGAGCGCGATCTCGTCGCGGCGGCCGTCCTGTCCGGCAACCGCAATTTCGAGGGCCGCGTCAATCCAGACGTGCGCGCAAATTATCTCGCCTCGCCGCCGCTCGTTGTCGCCTATGCGCTGGCGGGCACGATGAAACTGAACCTGGTGAGCGAGCCGCTTGGTACGGATCGGAATGGCGCCCCGGTCTTCCTAAAAGATATCTGGCCCAGCTCCCAGGAAATCGCCGAATATGTCCGCACCTACGTCACGCCGGATATGTTCAAGGCGCGCTATGCCGATGTCTTCAAGGGCGACGAACGCTGGCAGGCGGTGGGCGGCTCGAAGACCGGCCAGACCTACGATTGGGACAAGGAATCCACCTATGTGCAGAATCCGCCCTATTTCGAGGATCTAACCGGGGACGCGCCGGCCGCGCTTACGGATATCGAAAATGCGCGGGTGCTCGGGCTGTTTCTCGACTCGATTACCACGGACCATATCAGCCCGGCAGGCTCCATTGCCAGATCCGGCCCCGCAGGAACCTACCTCCTTGCCCATAAAGTACGTGCCGCGGACTTCAACTCCTATGGCGCGCGGCGCGGCAACCACGAGGTCATGATGCGCGGTACGTTCGCCAATATCCGCATCAAGAACCAGATGGTTCCAGGCGTCGAAGGCGGTGTCACGATCCACTATTCGGACGGCGTGCAGATGCCGATCTACGACGCCGCAATGCGCTATAAGGCTGAGAATACACCGCTGGTGGTCTTCGCCGGACGGGAGTACGGCACGGGGTCGAGCCGCGACTGGGCCGCAAAGGGCACCCGGCTCCTGGGCGTTCGCGCGGTGATCGCCCAAAGCTTCGAGCGCATCCACAGGTCGAACCTCGTGGGCATGGGTGTGCTTCCGCTGGTTTTCGAGGAGGGCATGTCCTGGAAGGATCTCGGCCTCAAGGGCGACGAGACGGTAACGATCAAAGGAATCGACACCCTGTCGCCTCTGGCGAAAATTACAGCCCGGATCGCTTTTGCGGATGGAGCCGCGAAAGATGTGCCGCTTATTTGCCGGATCGATACGCTTGACGAGCTCAGCTATTTCACGAGCGGCGGCATTCTGCACTACGTTCTGCGGAACCTCGCCGCAGCCTGAGCAACCGGAAGGCCGATAACAAAGCTTGAGCGCAGCCGCGTTCGAAAGCGGATGCGGCTTCGGGCTTTTGCACAGAGCGGCCGCTGAAACTGTGGACAAATTGCCACCTGAAACGGCGCCGGAGGGTCTGTTGCAAGGATATCGCTCTGAATTTGAAATATTTATCAAACGTAAGGCCCGACCAGAATAAACTCTTGATTGTGCATCTGGCTCTTGCAACACTAGTCTCATCAAAAAAATAGGCGGAGCTAGGCACCAACGCTCGCGAGAAAGCGCGCGGTCGTTTGGCGTCTCCAAGATCCAGCACCGCCCAAAAAAATACGTCGGGAGGAAATGCTGAATGACCCAGCCTTCACCAGCTCCATTTGAGCAATGGGTTGAGACTGCCCACCAATTTGTCCATCATTCCCCGGAAAGCGTCGCATGCCCTTGCTGCGGAAGCACCTCTCTCAGCGTGAGAGACGTGGAATACGGCTTCGGCCACGATAAGGGCGTGCAGCGCTATATCACCTGCGGGTGCTGCGGCGCGTTCACTGGGGTGAACGTCAAGCACGCCGGGGAAGACCATGCGGTGTTAGGAGCAGGGGAAGCGCTGCTCTCGGTTGCCTCGCAGCCCGCCTAGCATCGCGCTTTCGCCACCGCCGATGCTTACCTCGGATCGTAGTCCTGGGTAAGCAAACAAGTTCATCGCGCAGCGGCCAGCAACTCTTCGGAAGGCTTTTTGCCTTCAAGCGGCGGGAAATCGTCCGGCGTGATGGTCTCCTTCTCAAGCAGCAGTGCTGTACCTTGATCGAGCTCCTTGCGGCGCGCGTTCAGCGTCGTCTTTGCCTTCTCGTAAGCTTCGTCGATGAGCTTCCTCACTGCGATATCGATCTCCCGGTTGGTCTCGTCCGAATAGTCTTTGGGCCGGGTGCCTACTAAAGCCTCGCCCAAAAAGGCCTGACGTTGCGGCTCGTAAACGCGCTGACCAAGTGCGTTCGACATGCCAAAGCGCGTCACCATTTGCCGGGCGATGTCCGTGGCGCGGTCAAGATCGTCCGCAGCGCCGGTAGAGACCTCGCCAAAGATGATTTCCTCCGAGGCGCGCCCGCCCATGAGCACGGCCATGCGGTTGATAAGCTCGCTTCGTTCGATGAGGAAGCGGTCTTCAGTCGGACGCTGCATGGTGTAGCCCAAAGCGCCGATGCCGCGGGGGATAATGGATACCTTATGAACCGGGTCCGCACCGGGCAAAGCGGAGGCGACGAGCGCATGGCCCATTTCGTGATAGGCAACCACCTTGCGCTCCTTGGGCGACAAAATACGCGATCGTTTCTCGATTCCCGCCACTTGCCGTTCCACTGCGCTGGTAAAATCGTCCATCGTAACCGTATCGCCGTTGCGCCTTGTGGCCGCGAGCGCCGCCTCATTAACAAGGTTGGCAAGATCGGCCCCTGAGAACCCGGGCGTTATCGCGGCAATCCGGTCGACATCGATGTTTGCAGCAGCCTTGATCTTCTTGAGATGCACCTTGAGAATTGCCGCCCGCGCGGGCCGGTCCGGCCGGTCGAGCGCGATTTGCCGGTCAAAACGGCCCGCCCGCGTCAGGGCCGGATCAAGAATTTCAGGACGGTTCGTGGCCGCAAGCAGCACGATCCCCTCGCGCGGGTCGAACCCATCCAGTTCCGCAAGCAACTGGTTGAGCGTCTGCTCCTTCTCATCGTTGCCGCCACCCATAAGGCCTGCGGTGCGTGAGCGGCCAAGGCTATCAAGCTCATCGATGAAAATGATGCAAGGCTTCATCTTGCGCGCTTGCTCGAAGAGGTCCCGGACCCGCGCCGCGCCGACGCCCACAAACATTTCCACGAACTCGGAGCCGGAGATCGAAAAGAACGGAACCCCCGCCTCGCCGGCAACGGCCCGCGCAAGCAGCGTTTTGCCTATGCCGGGGGGGCCCACAAGCAGAATGCCCTTGGGCACACGCGCGCCAAGCCTGCCATAGCGCTCGGGGTTCTTCAGAAAATCCACGACCTCCTTCAACTCGTCCTTCGCTTCGTCGGCGCCTGCTACGTCGTCGAATTTGACGCCCGTTTTTGTCTCCACATAGATTTTGGCGCGCGACCGCCCCACGCTCATCAGCCCGCCCATTCCTTGACGCTCGGCCATGCGCCGGAAAAAGAAGGCCCAAATCCCGAAAAAGATCAGGATCGGCAAGACCCAAGAAAGGATGTCCCGGAGAAAGCTTTGGCCTGTACTGCCAGTGTAGGTGATGCCATACTTCTGCAGCTCGTCCGCGATAACAGGATTGACTTGTGTGGTGGTGAAGTATTTTTTGCCGTTCTGTGGTGTTTTGAACTCGCCCTCAATTTGCGACGGGCCGACAACGACCTTCTCGATTTCCTTGTTCTTCAGGAGATCCTGGAATTGGCTGTAGGGGATTGGTTCCACCTGGCTGTAACCTGCCCACCAGGATTGAAACAGAAGCAAAAGGCCGAAGGCAATGAGAAGGTAAGTGAGGTTGAACTGATGCTTCTTTTCCATCGTCGCGTCCCCCATGTGGCTGTACACACTTAGTCGCAGTGCGGCTTTAGCGAAAGGCTTTATTCGGCAAAAAAGGGCGGGCGGCAGGCTAATGCTTGGCAAATTCCGGGCCGCAGACCGGGTGGCCAGCTTGTTCCTTTCATCTGCATTTGGTAGGCTCTCGCACCTGTGTGAGTGCTGTTTTCTCCAGCGTCTTGATCGTGGAACTCGCTTCATCGTGTGAAGGAGAAACGTCGTTGACTGCTCCTGTCCCCGGCGGCGGCCGGCCTTTCATCTCTCCTCCGCAGCGCTTTCTTGAGACGGCTGCGCGTTTGGGCAATGCGCCAGCCTATTACGTGCGCGAAGAGAAAGGCTGGGTGCCAACGGGCTGGGATTTATTTCGCGACGAGGTCCGCCAAGCTGCCAGGGCACTTGTGGCTTTGGGGGTGCAGCCGGGCGCCGCCACAGCCGTGATGGCCTACAATCGGCCCGAATGGGTGATCGTAGACTTAGCCGCCATGATGATCGGGGCTTCGGTAGCGGGCATATACTTTACGGCGTCGCCGCAGGACGCCGCTTATGTCGTGGACCATTCGCAATGTGAGATCGCGTTCGCGGGTAGCCAGGAGAACTTCGAGACGATCGCAAAGGAACGCTTCCGGTTAAAAGGCCTTCGCCACGTCGTTATGATGAAAGGAGCGCCTGCCAGCGATCCGCTGCAAATGACATGGGAACGCTTTCTCTCCCATGGTGAAAGCCGCTTCGATCCGGAGGTTGAGCGGCGCCTGGCGGCCATTCAGCCGGCCGATACCGCCTGCCTGATCTATACCTCCGGGACCACCGGGCCGCCAAAGGCCGTGCAACTCAGCCATGGCGCGCTAACGGCTACTTTCGAGATCATCGAAGGACATTTCAGGCTGTCGGAAAAGGACTGCACGCTTTCCTATTTGCCGCTCGCCCATATCGTCGAACGCATGGTCACGGTGCATTTCCAGCTGAATTTCGGTAACGCGGTCTATTTCGCGCGGAGCTTGCCGGAACTCGGCCAGCATCTCGTTGAAGTCCGGCCTCATTTTTTCGGCGGCGTGCCGCGAGTGTTCGAGAAAATCGCCTCGGCAGTGCAGCTTAAGATTGCGAATGCGAAAGGAATTAAAGGCGCGCTCGCCCGCTGGGCGGTCAGAACTTCTCGGGAATGGCACCGCAAGGAACAGCAGGGCCTTCGCACGGGTGCCAAAACGGTCATCGCCAAAAAAATCGCCACGGCGCTTGTGCTCAACAAGGCGAAGAAAGCGATGGGTCTCGACAGGGCGCGCTACGTGGCTTGCGGCGCGGCGCCTATTCCCGAAGATGTGCTTCGGTTCTTGACGGGGCTCGATCTGCCCATTCGCGAAATGTGGGGGATGTCGGAAACCTGCGCGTCTGGCACGGCGAATTTGCCGGGCGCGACCAGAATCGGATCGGTGGGACGCCCGGCGCCTGGCATTGACATAAAGATCAACCCCGACGGCGAGATCCTCGTCAAAGGGCCAGTAATTTTCTCGGGTTACGCCAAAGATCCGGAGGCGACTGCTCGCGCTCTCGCCGGCGGCTGGCTTCACACCGGCGACACCGGCCATTTCGACGCCGATGGCTTCCTGTACATCACCGGGCGCAAGAAGGATCTCATCATCACCTCCGGCGGCAAAAATATCTCGCCGGCCAACCTCGAAATGGACCTGGCATCTCTGCCGCTTATCGAGAACGCCATCGTCTGCGGCGATAAGCGGCCTTATCTGTCCGCGCTTATCGCCTTGAACGGCGCGGCGGTGACTGCGTTCGCCGCGTCCCGAGAGATGAAACAGGGCGATCCGCTGCTGGAAGAGGCAATCCGCCAGGAGTTGCAGGCGGGAATCGATGCTATTAACGCACGTCATTCGCGCGCCGAAAGCATCCGGCGTTTCGCCATCCTGCCGGAGCCGCTCTCGATCGAGAACGGAGACCTCACGCCTACGTTGAAGGTGCGCCGTCAGGCTGTCATGGCGCGGCTGGAACCTGTTATCGATAATCTCTACGAATGCGGTCAGCATTCGCATACGGCTTAGCACCGTCTATGCTCAGTTCACTCTCGCCGCCCGCGCCTGGCGATAAATTCGCCAATTGCGCGGGGCGCGATGACGCTTGATCTTGTCATCGGGCCGGTTCGTCCTGTATAGCAACTGCAATCCAGCAAATACAGGGCGCATGGCATCGCGGCGCGATAGGAACCGGTTATGAAAAAGGATATTCATCCCGATTATCACAAGATCACTGTTGTGATGACGGACGGCACGCAGTTCGAGACCTATTCCTGCTATGGGACGGAAGGTCAGAAGCTCAACCTCGATATCGATCCCAAGACGCACCCGGCCTGGACCGGCGGCAACCAGCAGATCCTGGATCGCGGCGGCCGCGTCAGCAAGTTCAAGAAGAAGTTCGAAGGCTTCTTGAAGTAGGCAGCTAGACCGGCGGACGCTCGACCGGACGCCTTCCGTCATCGCGGGCGGCGTTTGCCGCCATGGCGATCCGGATCAACATCGGTGCCCTATCCCTGGATTGCGTGGCTTCGCTCGCAATGACGGCGAGGCGCAAGAGCTAGCGCACGCTCTCGGTATCGCTGGTTTCCCGCGCTTCGAAGCGGCCCTCAAGCTGGCGGGGTGATCGCACAACCGTTACTGTGCAATTCGCCTCGCCCGCAACCTTTGCTGAGACGCTGCCCAGCAGCGAGCGCCTCAGCGAGCTTTGCCGGGCGCCCAACAGTATTTGATCCACCCGGTTCTGCTCCGCATAGGTCAAGATCGCGGCTGCAGGGTCGACTGCCTCAAGCACATGGAAGGTGATGCGGCCTTCGCGAAGCTTCAAAGGCTGCGCCCAATGCTGAAGCCCCACAAGGCGGTTCACATGCTTGTTGTGCCCTGCATCGTCGAGCGCTGAGTCGCGCGTGGCGATATAGCTTTGCTTCAGCACGTTGAGGCAAGCAAGCCGGGCTTCCGGCAGCGTGGCCAGCGCCCGCGCCGCGGCGTCGCGCAAGGCTTCGTTCGTAGCGTTGGCCTCGCCGGAAAGGTCGAGCGCGACGGCGACGATCGGCGCTGCGGGTAGGGGGGTTGCCACGGTCCGCGGTGTCCAGTCTTTCTTGATATCCGGATTGAAACGCCTCCTCAAAACGGCCGCGAAGGAATCGCGCTTCAAGCGCTCGGAACGGCCCGTCAGCTTGATCTGATCGTGGTTGCCCAGCTCGAACGCGAGCTGCGCTGCCGACGGATAACGCCATGCCGGCTCGACTTCCAGGCAGCGCAACACAATTTCCTGAAGCCATGGCGGATAGTCCCGCCGCAAGAGCCGCGGCGGCTTGGGGTCGCGCCAAAGCCGTTTTTTCATTGCACTCAACCGCTCGCTGTCCCCAAAGGGGCGCACGCCGGTCGAAAAGAAATAGAGCAGGACGCCGAGCGCGAATTGATCGCTGCGCGGATCGTGGCGGGCGCCCAGAAGCTGCTCGGGTGCCATATAGGGCGCTGTCCCATAAGGAAGCCGGAACTCTTCCTGCATCAAATCCGGCAACTGGGTGTGGCGGGAAAGGCCGAAGTCGATCAGCACGGCCTCGCCTGACGGCCTGAACAGGATGTTGCTCGGCTTGACATCGAGGTGAATGACATGCTGGCGATGGAGATCTTCGAGCGCAGTGGCGACCTTCCAGCCGATTTCGGCGACGTCTTCATAAGGAAGCGGCAGGCCGTTGAGCCGCGGCAGGAGAGACTTTCCGGCCAAGCGTTCCATGACGATGTAGGGATGGACCGCGAAATCGCCGGCAGCTACGAATTTCGGCACATGCGGGCCGGAAATTCGCGCCATGATCATTTGCTCCATCTCGAAGCTGACAATGGCTGCGGGGTCGGCTCCCTCGCCAAGGACCGGCACTTTCATCAAGAGCGGCAAATCGATGCCGGGCTTCGAGACACTCCAAAGCCTGGCCATCCCGCCCCTGTGGATCAATCCCTCGATAACGAAGCCGTCCAAGATGCTGCCTGGTTCCAGGCCGGGCTTTGCCATTGCGCTTTATCTCCCAGCGAAAAGCCTTTCGGCGAAATATTGCGGCAGGCGGGCTTTCTGGATCGCCTCCGCGGCTCCCTCTATATCGTAGGGAACGCGAAGGTACGTGATTTCTTTTTTGCCGGAATCGAACATTGCGTAAGAGGCGGCCGAGATGCCGTCGCGCGGCTGACCCACAGAGCCCAGCACTGCTTGCCATCGCCGGAGCCCGTGCAACGGGATGGGCACATCGGTTACGGGAACGAAAGCGGTCATCTTGGATAGGGCCGTGATGCTGAATATCGCGGGCTTATGGGTGTGGCCGCAAAAGGCGACTTCTGCCTCGGTCGCACGCAGGCTGCGCGCCGCTTCTTCTACGGTCAGCACATAAATCCACTTTTCCGGCGCGCTCGCATCGGCATGAACGTAAAGCCGGCCGGGACCGGTTGCGCGAAGCGGCAAGTTTGCAAGAAAACGCCGTTCCTCTGCGCCCAGCTCACCGCGCGTCCAATCGATCACGGCGTTGGCGGCCTGATGCATGTGGTCGCTTGGCGTGCTGATCGCAGCGTCGTGGTTGCCAAGCACAGCAATTGCTCCGTCCCCGGCGAGTTCCATGACCTTCGCGACCGTCCAGGCCGGATCGGCGCCGTAGCCAACAAAATCGCCAAGAAGCGCATAGCGCTCCGCACCCCTCTCCCGGGCGTGCTCAAGGCATGCGCTGAACGCTTGCCGGTTCGCGTGCACATCGGCCAGCAGGGCAATCAGCATTTCCGCTCCCTTATGTCGTTTTCTGCCAGCTTATAGGAAGGCGGCACTCGCGCCGTATGATTTCCGTCAAGAAGTAAGGTTTGTTATTTGTGCGTGGCGAAAAGCGCTTTTCTCCGCCACTTCTGCAGCCGCACACTCAAGCCGCCACTGAAGTCCAGCCGGTGCAAATTTAAGATCGGCGTTGGCATCTAGACTCCTTTCGGCCATCCGGCAAAGCACGGTTGAGCCGAAGCCCCGTCTATGCGGTTCGGACACTGGCGGGCCGCCGGTCTCGCGCCACTCTATCGCGAAGTTCTGCTCGCCGGCTGCGGTGCTGCTCAGGCTCCATTCGATGTCCACCCGGCCTTCAGCCGTGGCGAGAGCGCCGTACTTGCCTGCGTTGGTCGCGAGTTCGTGCAGGGCCATGCCCAACGTTTGGGCCGCGGATGCCGAGAGGAGCAGCGGCGGTCCCTTGATCCCGATCCGCGCGCCGATCAAGTCCTTGAAGTGAGCGAGCTGCGAACGGACAAGCTCTTCCAGATCGGCGCCGATCCAGTCGTTCTTAACGAGCAGGTCCTGGCTTGCTGCCAGCGCCTGGATTCGTTCTCCGAAGCGGGCGATGAATTCATCGGGATTGGCCGCAAGCGTCTGCCGGGCGACGGCTTGCACAAGGGCGAGCATGTTCTTGGAGCGGTGGTTAACCTCGTGCAGAAGCAAATCGATGTGCTCCTCGTAACGCTTGCGCTCCGTCATATCGGTCACGAGCACAATAGCGTTTGTGGGTGTCCCGTAAGCGTCGCGCAGAAGCGAAACATACTTTTGCACCCATACGGGTTTGCCATCTTTGCGCAAATACCGTTCCAGTAATTGGTACGACGGTATCTCTTGCTGGATGAGCCGCCTGACCTTTAAGAGATTCGTCTCGCGATCCTCGGAATAGATGAGATCACGGAAATTGAGTTCCCGGAGCTCCTCCGGGGTATAGCCCACGATGGCGGAATAGGCGGGATTACAGGACAGGAACCCGCCTTCCATGTCCAGTATGGCGATGCCGGTGCCAGCATTTTCGAAAATTCCGCGGAACCGCTCTTCGCTTTCACGCAGGGCCTCCTGCGCGCGCCTGTGTTCGGTGATGTCGGTCACAAGTGCTATGTGGTGGGTGGGCGTTCCCGCAGCGTCTTTAAGGAGCGAGACCCGCTTGTGCACCCAAACGAGCCTACCGTCCTTTCGAACATAGCGGTTGACAAGCTCGATGGATGGAATCTGGCCCGCATGCAGCCGGGCGATCAGCACCATATTCTCTTCGCGATCATCCACGTAAATCAGATCTGGGAAAAAGAGCTTATGAAGCTCATCCTCGGTATGGCCCAGCATGGCGGAAAATGCCGGATTGCAGGACTGGAACTGACCCTCGAGGTTCGTAATCGCAATGCCGGTTGCCGCATATTCGTAGATGCCGCGAAACCGCTCCTCGCTTTCGCGCAGCCGCTCCTCAGCCCGTTTGCGATCCGTGATGTCGCGGACTATTCCTTGCAGGCGGCCGTCCGGAAGCTGGCGGGCGAGGGTTTCTCCAATAAACACAGATCCGTCTTTGCGACGGAACCGCCACTCGCTCAGCATGACCTTGCCGCCGGCGAGCTTCGCCGCCTCGGGCTCGAAGCGAGGTATTTCATCGGCGACCACGAAATCGCCGATAGTCCGGCTTAGGATTTCGTCGCGCCTGGAGCCGAACATGGCGCAGCCGGCAGGATTAACATCGATGTAGCGCCCTTGCGCATCGGCGACGAAGATGCCGTCAGCCGATTGTTCCACGAGCAGCCGGTAGCGTGCCTCGCTGGCGCGCAGACGATGTTCGGCTATGTCGCGCACATTCGCTTCTATCTCCTCGCGCCGAACTGCCCTGTAGGCCGCAGCAGCGAACCCTGCGATGAGAGAATAGGCTAAGCCTAACAGCGCAGAGTTCCGGCCGAGGCGCCGCCAAAATGGCTGCAATACCGCATCGCGGTTTATCGAAGTGCTCACGGCAAGATCGAAGGCGGGAAGAACGCGGTAGGCGCGAAGATACCGGGCTCCGCCCGTATCGTCCTCGAACCGTCCCTGGTTCCCTTGCGCGAGATGTGCGAGAAGCTGGGCCGGACCTGCGTTCGCACTCGCGTCCATTCCGGACCAGCTCATGACCAAAGTGCCGTCGTGACGGTAGATGCCTAACTGGGCACCTGGACCGAGCCCAAGGTTCGTAAAAAACTTAGCGAAAGTGTCTGAATATAGCTTCGCCTGCACGACTCCGGTGAATTTGCCGGCGGGCCGGATTGCTAAGTTGTAGCTGAAGAACCATCGCTTGACGACCCGGCCGTGTATCAAGCCCATGATATCGGCGGCAGCTCCACCTCTAAGCACAGGGTAGAATTCGCGGTCAGAGAAATTATCCTTGGCGGGCTCGGGCTCGATCGAGTTTGCAACTACACTGCCTTGATCATCGAAAATCCAGATAGAGCCAATCATCGGCGCTGCGCCGGCCAGTTCGGCTAATTCGGCAAAGTTCTCACCCCGGAAGTAACCAATGCCACGCGATTCGATGCGGCCGGCGGCGCGTTGGGTTAGCTGCCGGCTGATCTCGAACGCGCGCGCGGTGTAATCTTCCGTAAGCGCACTTGCGCGCTCAGCCGCTTGCCAGCCTCGTTCAAGGGTGGCCTCGTAGTCGTTGCTGACAGAGAACCAGAATAAGAGTAGCAGGGCCAGGACGCTAACCGACGCCATCGCCAGCAGCAAAGCGAGCGGCGAAGACACACGGATTAGGTGGGCAAGATTATGCGAGGATAGGTTAAGCCCCTTGCCGGGTTCGCGGCGATGGGCAACCCTCCACAACTGCTCCAACATTAGTATTCGCCGTTACTCCGCTGGTCAAAAAAGCGGCAGCACAGCCGCAGCACCCTCTCTACACGCCGATGCGCATTACGGCAAGCAGGAGTTCCAAAGTTTACTTGCCGCTGCTTTTGCGCTGGCTTGGCAAAGGGTGAGGCGCAGGCCCTGGCTCTATTCGGCAGGCCGGTAAAATCCCTCAGCGGCGTCGAACACCAGAAGCGCTCCGGTGGATTGAGTCCGGCGAATCCGCCGATCCGTGCGCCGCAACAAGGCATCCACACGGTCAAACTCACGGCGAACCCAACGGAGCGCACAAAAGACAGAAACGGCGCCCGCGGCGATGACAATAACTTGCGGCATAATTAAAACCCCTCCTGATAACTCTATCACCAGCCTGGCACCCCTGCAGGCTTACAAACCAAAACGAGCCCAAAGAGCACGTTCTTCCAGTGCGGATATCAGCTCATCGGCAAAACCGCGCGCAAGGCCGGTGCTGTATTCGGCCTGCGGAGCAGAAACGCTAAAGCCCAACCTCCGGCGAAGCAGGCCGCGCTCAGGCGAAATAAGCTTCAGCCGCACATCCTCGCCGTACAGCGCGCGCATCTTCGTTCTCATATCCATAATGCCGTCGATGAGCCCAAACTCAAGTGCTTGCCTCCCAGACCAGAACTCGCCCGTGAATAAGTTGTTGCCGGCTGCCGCGATACGGGCGCCCCTGCTTTGTTTCACAAGTGCTATGAAGTCCTCGTGGACGATCTCCTGAATTCTTTTGAGCCTTGTAACTTCATCCGGATTTTCGGGCTTGAAAGGATCGAGCTGGAATTTGTTCTCGCCCGCCGTATAGACTCGGCGCTCGATGCCGATCTTGTTAATAAGATCCGCAAAGCCGAAACCCGCCGACACAACGCCGATCGATCCCACCAGCGATGAAGCGTCGGCATAGATTTCATCGGCGGCGCAAGCGAGCATGTAACCGCCGGACGCGGCGACATCCTCGGCGAAAGCGAAGACCTTGCGGGACTTCTCCGTGGCAAGGCTCCGGATGCGTTCGTAGATCAGGCGCGACTGCACAGGCGATCCGCCCGGGGAATTGATTTGGATCGCGACCGCGGGTGCGTTCTTTACGGCAAAGGCGCGTTCGATCGAGCTGGCGCAAGCTGCGATCGTCAAGCCTTGCCTCAAGGGGGTCGCGGCGCCGATCGTCCCGTTGAGGCGGATAACGGGAATGATCGTCCCCTTGGAATGGAACGGGTTGACAGTGTTCCAAACGGTCTGAAACCCGAAGTCTTTGAGACGCTCGCTATCGATCTGCATAATCAACCCGTGCCGGAGCTGCGAAGGAGCCTACGAATGAGCTTCAGATGTGTACGGCACGAGCGTTAACAAGGCTTTCGCGGCCGATATCTCCTTGCCGGGCTGTGTCAAAAACGGAAGGACACTGTGTCAAAAAAGCCCGGCTCCGTCCCGGAGGACCGCGTTTGCAACCCCCGTGGGCCTCCCGTCTTCTTCATGGAGCACGATCCCTGGGGCCAAGGAAAGAGGGCCCCGGCTTCCCTTTTTGCCGCACAGGATCACGCGAATTGCAGGTGCCCCGGCCTTGGGATGGAGAGGGATGAGGCGTAAGCCTCCGAACCGTCCTTCAAGGGCGGCGAGCAGCTGCGGCAGGGCCTCGGCTGTGTGAATTACCGTCGCGGTGCCGCCCGGCTTGGCGGCAGCGGCCAGAAAGCGCAGCCAAATGTCGAGACCGTCCTCGTGCATTGCGCGCGAACGGGCGTTGCGGGCGTCTTTTGCGAGCCTTGCGCGTCCGTGCACGTAGAAGGGGGGATTGGCCATCACATGGTCGTAGGCCCCGCGGCGAAGGCTGCCCTCCAGGCTTGCCCATGCGTCCGCGACACCGGCTGTCACAACCTCGAACCTGTCGCCGAAACCGTTGGCGCTTGCGTTTTCCCGGGCAAGCGCCGCGAGCGCTGGATCGGCCTCTACGCCGGTGACCGATGTGTCCCTGGCGCGCGCAAGCAAGCACAGAGACGCTGCACCCGCGCCGCATCCCGCTTCGAGGATGGCGTCGCCGGAGACGGCCGGGCAAGCTGCGGCGAGGAAGACCGCGTCAAGGCCCGACCGGAAGCCTTTGCGGGGCTGGCGCACGTGAATGCGGCCATCCAAAAACGCATCGCAAGTTGTATCGAGTGGTGCTTCCATTCGGCCGGCGTGGAGTCGTGGCGGACGATTATATAATCGTCAATATGGGGCCTTGTAGCGGGCAAGTTTTCAAGCGTTCGAGCCCTGCTGCAGAAACGGCTGCTTTGTGCGCCGGAAGTTTCCCGTTCAGCGCCGATATTCCGGGGGGTGGCCCATCGGCGCTCGTTTGAAGCGGCAGGAGCTGCTGGACCTCGTTGACGCTGGTTGGGAGTTCGGCCATTCCAGACTCTGTCCCGGTGCCGATAAAGCTTCGGAGGAAGCCGTCCACGGCGTCGAACTCGTCCGCGCGCAAGCAGTCGGAACCATCGATGAAGCAGCCGTGAAAATAAGATTGGATCAGTTCGCCGAGCGTGTTCACGGTAAAGATGGCGCCCTGAATGAGGTTTTCACGCTTGCGGCGGTCGGGATCCCAGGCATATTTCCAGCTTAATTGCGTGAGCGTTTGAGTTCCCCGGCGCTTGGCCAGCAGCAAAATCTGATCGCTATCGAATGCAAGCACGCGTCCTTGGGAGCTGACCTCGGCGCCGCCGCTCGTGCCGCTTGCGGCCTGATAAAATTTGAAGAATGGCAACGGTGTGTTGGTCACGTCCTCGGGCTGGATGTTGAGAAGTGCAAGATTGAATTCCGGCTCCGGTCCCGGTTTGAGTTTCGTCGACGGTCGGATAATCCACCAAAGACCGCTATAATGGCGGCAAACATCCTTGCTGCGCTGCGGATCGATCGAAAGCCAGTTCACGAGGGGTTCGTCGATGAAAGAGTTGTCTTTGGGGTGATCCGGAACCAGCTGCGGGAACACGAGCGCGAATGCTGGGTGTATGACCGGATCGTCGAACAGCTCGACGCCGCTTTTTCTATGCTCCTGATGGAGTTTGAGAATGCCCTTCCAAAACGCGCGATAATCCGCGAGCGCGGAAGCGCCACGGGCGTAGCGGTTGAGAAAAGCTTGCGTCTTATTTTCTTTTTGCTTTTGGTCACCCGCAATCCCCGCGCTATCGGCAAGCGTCAGCGTCTTGACACCCTTACGGCTGCAAAGATATCTCGCCAGCATGCGTAGATAAAACAGCTGATCGTCTGAAGGAGCGTGAAGCGCAGGTACAGCGGAACCCTCGAAAATCGCAATGTCCCGCCCATCCGCAGCATTCTTGCGACTGGAGCTGCTGCCGCCGGCCAATGGAAAAGTATGCCGGGTAGCCATCGGTTTGTCCTTGAGGCGAGCCACGGAATTCAACAATCAAAGCCTGCGCAGTTTGCGCTCTGCAGCACTCTGCACCGTACTGCAACAATCTGCAGAATGCATAACACGGCCTGCAGTCTCTGTATAGACCAGCGCTTTAACGTGGATGCAGATTGCGGTGCCGGAACAATCCCTGGGCGGGACCCGCCTTACCCGGCGCATAGGCTCGCCGGCGTGAAGTGGAAAAGGAATAGATCGCGTCTGCCACAAGGAGGCCGGCCGCGGCGGCGGCTGCTACCGGCTGGCGCAACACGATGCGCTTCGCGGCGTGCTCCAGCCGGCTCTCGGGCTTCCCGGGACGTTCGGGGTTGGCGAGGCGGCTCCTGGCCAAAAGCTTCTCGGCCTCATCGACGGTACCCGTTGGAAGCGTGCGCCCCCAGCGCTGAATTGGAGAGGCTCGATCGCTTCTTCGACCGTTTCGCCTGGGCCGCGGCCTTCATCGGACGCGTGCTGCCGGGGGTGCGCAGCTTTATATCGCTACCGGCCGGCATCGCGCACATGCCTTTCGTGCGCTTCCAAATTTACACTTTTGCCGGCTCGTTGCCCTGGTGTTTCGTTTTTGCTTATCTTGGCTATGTGCTCGGCCGGCAGTGGAACTCCAATCCGGAAGTGAAGGCGATCCTGAGCAACTTCGATTGGGCAGTTGCCGGCTTCGTGGCTGTGCTGGCTGCCTTCTACATCTATGGGCGCTTCCGGCCTGCCAAGAAGTAGGAGCGCCACGGGCTTTATTTCGGGCACGCGCTTCTTGCGCATAAAGTTGCGCTTGCGGCACACCGGTTGCTACTGCATAGCGAACGGTGGCTGCTAGAGAGGGGACATGCCTGCAAGCGGGGCGCAGACAGTACGGCTTTCGACAATCATGCTGCTGGGAAGCCTCGTGCTGATATGGGGCTGCAATTGGCCGGCGATGAAGCTCATCCTCGCCCACTTAAGCCCGCTTTGGTTCGCGTGCCTGCGCATGGCCTTGGGCACGCTAAGCCTGTTCCTGGTCACAACCATTTGGGCCCGGGGCTTCAAAGCGCCAGCGCGGGCCGATCTCCCGGTCATATTGAGCGTCGGACTGCTGCAAATGGCCGCCTTTCTCGCATTGGTCAATCTTGCTTTGATGAACGTGCCGGCCGGCCGCTCCGCCATCCTCGCTTACACGACCCCCCTCTGGGTGGTTCCGGGAGCCATGCTGATCCTCGGCGAGCGGGTGAGCGGCGCCAAAATGCTGGCCCTGCTCCTGGGGCTCGCAGGCGTTGCCTTCATGTTCAATCCGGTTGGGTTCGACTGGAGTGACCGCAGGGCGATCGCCGGAAATGCTTACCTTCTGGCTGCCGCCGCTTTATGGGCGGTTGCGATCATCCATGTCCGCAGGCATCGCTGGGTTGGCTCTCCGCTCACGGTGGCGCCGTGGCAAATGCTGACCGGCCTTATTCCTCTGGTACTCTTGACTTGGCAGGTTGAGGGGCCTCCTCCACCTGTGTCCTTCTCTGCCGGAACACTAGCACTTGCGATATATGCCGGCCCGCTGGTTACAGCATTTCCGTTCTGGGCCGCCGTCACCGCCGCCCGGATCTTGCCAGCGGTGACGGTTTCTTTGACGCTCCTGCTGGTTCCAGTGATCGGCTTGCTGAGTTCGGCGCTGGTCCTGCGCGAACCGCTAAGCGCCACAACGGCCGCCGGCCTATTGCTTATCGTCAGCGGAGTCGCTGCGTTAAGCTTGGCCAATGCCAAAGAGTCGCGGACTTAATTCTCTTGCCGGTGGGCTAGGTTCTTTTTACGCGGCGGCGATAAGATTACATTCCTCGCATGCAAGCCTTCGCCGCCCTTCTCGACCGGCTCCACTATACACACTCCAACAACGCCAAAGCCGCGATCCTCACCGACTATCTGCGCCGCAGGCCGGACCCCGATCGCGGCTTCGCCGTTGGCGTGATCGCGGGCACGATTTCCTTCGAGTTGTTCAAGCGTGCGCTCGTGCGCGATCTGGTGGCCGAGCGGGTCGATCCAGTGCTGCTGGCGCTCTCCTACGATTATGTGGGCGAGATGTCGGAAACGGTGGCGCATATCTGGCCGCGAAAGCCGCGTGCCCCCGTTCTCGACCGCCTGCCGCCGTTGCATGAGGTCATCCACGAGTTTCAAGCGCGGGATAAGCCTGCCATCCGCGAATATCTCGCGCTGCTCCTCGATAATATGACCGCGCCCGAACGCTGGGCGCTACTGAAGCTCGGCATGCAGACGCTGCGCATTGGGATGTCCGCGCGCTCGGTGAAGCATGTGCTGGCCGGATTTGGCGGCGTGAGCGTTGGCGAGATCGAGGAAGTGTGGCACGCGCAGGAGCCGCCCTATCTCGATCTCTTCGCCTGGCTCGAAAAGCGCGGGCCTAAGCCGGACTGCAAAGACGCGGTGACGTTCCACCCTGTCATGCTGGCGCATGCGATCGAGGAGGCGGAGGTCGCGACGATAACGCCTTCCGAATTCATGGCCGAGTGGAAATATGACGGCATCCGCGTGCAGCTAGTCTCGACGCCGTTCGGCAGGGCGCTGTTCTCTCGCACCGGTGACGATATTTCGGGCGCGTTTCCGGAAGTGCTCGCGCGGGTGAATTTCGAGGCGATGCTTGATGGAGAGCTCATTGTGAAGTCCGGCGATGAAATTGCGAGTTTCAACCATCTGCAGCAGCGGTTGAACCGTAAGTCGCCCGATCCGAAGTTAATCGCGAGCTATCCGGGCTACCTTATCCTTTACGACATCCTCGCTCTTGAGGGCCGGGATCTGCGCCCGTTGCCCCTGATCGAACGGAAGGCGGAAATGGCGCGCTGGTTCCAGGGCGTAAAACCCGTCGGGGCGGAGCTTGCGCAGCCGCTCGCCTTCCGCAATCCGGGCGACCTTCAGGCGCTTCGCGCTGAAGCCGCCACCCTCGTCTCGCCCCATATCGAAGGGCTGATGCTGAAGCGCCTCGACAGCCCTTATGTCCCCGGCCGGCCGAAAGGGCTGTGGTACAAATGGAAGCGCGATCCGAAGCTCGTCGACGCGGTGGTGATGTACGCGCAGCGCGGCACGGGCAAGCGCTCCTCATTCTATTCCGATTACACCTTCGGCCTATGGCAAAACGGTGCGCTGTCGCCAATAGGCAAGGCCTATTTCGGCTTCACCGATGAGGAGTTGAAGGAACTTGACAAATGGGTGCGCAATCACACGGTCGCGCGTTTCGGGCCGGTGCGCGAGGTCGAAAAGGCGCTGGTGTTCGAAGTGGCGTTCGACGCGGTGCACCGCTCGGCGCGGCATAAATCCGGCGTGGCGCTACGCTTCCCGCGCATCAACCGCATCCGCTGGGACAAGCCCGCGCGCGAGGCGGACGAGTTGGGAGCCCTAGCGAAGTGGCTGGATTAAAGGCTATTTGAACACATCGGCGAGTGCGATGGCGATGCCAGGCGGGTCGAGCAGGAGTACCCCCTCGCGCAGGATAACCGGCGGCGCAATGGCGGTTCCCTGGCGGCGGTAATGGAACAGCTCGCACGCTTCCCAATCGGCGATGACGTAATGCTCGATCGAAGGTACTTTGAAGTATCCCGCCAGCTTCACAGTCAAATCCTTGCGCTCCGTTGACGGCGACAAGACCTCAATCGCGATTACGGGTTCGCGCACAATGATCTCGTGATCGTCCATGGGGCCCGAAAATACCACTATATCCGGCTCGAAGGCTGTGTCGGGTCCAGCTTTCACGACAATGCCTTCAATCCCGAAGGATAGCGCCAGCCCAGACGCCTCGATAGCGCCCTCGATAACTCTTGCTATTCTGTAAACGTGCCGCGCATGGCCCCAACTCTGAGATTGCTGCATCTGCGGTACCCCGTCGAAAAGCTCCCAGTGCTTCTCCGGGCGCTTTTCAGCCCAGTCCGCGAATTCTTCGGCCGTCATCAGCTTTTGCGCGAGCGCTGTCATAGGCAGAATTTAGCATCGCGGGTGTAAAGGGACAAGCTGTACGAGGCAGAGGAACTGATAAACTCGCTGGGGGGGGCGAAATGTAATCGTTCACGTTCATCTTTTTGTTTGCCAGCGCTACCATGGCGAAAGAAGTTCCCCAACCTTGAGGCTCGATGCAATGACCGCGCGTTTTCAGCGTTATGCCATTTACTGGACGCCGGAGCTGGGCAGCGATCTGGCTCTTTTCGGCGAGCGCTGGTTTCGCGAACCGGCGGAGATGTCCGGGCTCAGGGCGGACCTTGCTTGCCGTTGTGTGAAGGCGCCGGCGCGGTACGGGCTGCATGCAACGCTCAAGGCGCCTTTTCCGCTTAGGCCGGGAGCAAGCGCCCGAGACTTGCAACAAGCCCTCGACGCATTCTGTGCAATCCGGTGTGCGCCGTCCGGGGGCGCTTTAACGCCTGCGCTCTTTCAAGGATATTCGGGCCTTGTGCTCTCAGGGCAGACGGCGGACATCGATTGGCTCGCAGCCGAATGCGTGACGCATTTCGATAGCTTCCGCGCGCCGGCGGGAACGAGCGGCGTGCCAGCCGATGGCGAGCTTTCGCAGCAAGAGGAAGCCTTCGCGAAAGAGTTCGGCTACCCTTATGTGTTAGCCGCGTTCCAGTTTCATGTAACGCTGGCGGGGCCACTTGGCGAGCCGGAGTTGAACGAGGTTGCCGCTGCGTTGAAGCCTCACCTCGCGCCATTTTTGCGCAAAGCGATCACGATCGATTGCCTCTCGCTTTTGGGAGAGCGCGCTGACAATCGCGTGTTCGAGCTGGTAAGCCGGCACCCTTTCCGAGGTGGTACCTGCAGCCCCTAGCGTCCGCGGTGCTTCACGCTCCGGGACTTCCCATGCGCCGCCGAAAGCTTGGCAACGGAACGGCCCTTTCGCATCTTCAACATCGGCTTTGCCGGAAGCGACGATAGCCGCACTTGCTCCTCTTCCCCAGGCGCCACCGTTTTCGTACTCGCTGGCAGGTTCCTAAGGGGCACGGGAGAGGCCGGGACCACGTCCTTTTCACCCGCAAGCCGGTGCATAAGCCAATGCAAGCTGCTTCCGCGAACGTCGTGATCGGCCATGAAGCTCACGATGCGAGGCACGACTTCGTTGCGGTAGCGGCTTCCGTTGAAAATGCCGTAATGGCCGACGCCTGGCTGGGTGTAATGCGTCTTTTTCGAGTGCGGTAGATTGGTGCAAAGGTGAATGGCTGCCTCGCACTGGCCAAGCCCGGTGATGTCGTCCTTCTCGCCCTCGATGGTCATGAGCGCAGTGCGGCTTATGGCCGTAAGGTCGATAAGCTGCCCGCGATGGAACATCTCGCCCTTGGGGAGCTGATGCTTGATGAAAACCTGCTCAATGGTTTGCAAATAATATTCAGCGGCCAGATCCATCACCGCGAGGTATTCGTCGTAGAATTCCTTGTGTTTCTCAACGGAATCGCCGTCGCCGCGAACGAGATGCACGAACAGGTCTTTGTGTGCATTCACGTGCCGGTCGAGGTTCATGGCCATGAAGCCGGAAAGCTGCAGGAAACCCGGGTAGACAAGCCGGCCATGCCCTGGATGAGGCCAAGGGACAGACGTAATCACCGATCGTCTGAACCAGTTAATGCCCTTCTCCTCTGCGAGCTTGTTCACAGCGGTCTGGCTGACGCGGGTATCGATAGGGCCGCCCTTGAGAATAAGGCTGCGCGGCACGGCCGGGCTGCCGCGCGTCTCCATGAGGGCCACAGCCGAAATCACCGGGATCGAAGGCTGGCAAACTGCCATGAGATGCACGTCGCCTTCGAAAAGCTCGATCATCGCGATCACGTAATCGATGTAATCGTCGAGATCGAAACTGCCTTCTTTCAAGTGGACGAAACGCGCGTCCTTCCAGTCGGTGATATACACATCGGCGAAGGGAAGCATGGCCTCCACCGTGCCGCGAAGGAGCGTAGCAAAATGCCCTGAGAGTGGCGCAAAGATCAAAAGCCGCGGCTGGGCCGGCGCGGTGTCATCCGGAAAGTGCTTCCTAAAGCGGATGAGATTGCAAAATGGCCTATGCCAAACCGTCTCCTCGGTGACGGAAGCTTGCACCCCCTTCACCATCGTGCGGGTAATGCCGAATGTTGGCTTGTTGTAACGCCGCGTGGTCCTCTCCAAAAGCTCTGCGGCAGCGGCGGCGTTACGGCCTAAATTCGTATAGGACAGAGGGTTGAACGGGTTCCGCATGAGAAACCGGGTCGATTGAGCGGCTACCCTAGCCGGAGATATGGCCGCTTGGCCCAGCTCATAGAGATGGTAGAGCAAGTGATCTCCTTTTTGAAACGACCCCCGATAAAAGGACCACGCTACAGGCGCCCTGAAGGACCATCACGGCGATGGCACGCAGTGCCGTCTAGGCTAGGCTGGCACACTAATCGCTCACGGGAAATTGATCTTTCGTTGGGCATCTGGCTGCATCATGTGCTCTTATCGTCTGAAATGTGTTTTTTTATCTCACTCGCTATCGCGTCCGCCGGCGTGTTGAACATGAAGTGGGTTATATATTCGCCCTGCCGGTCCATGAGATAAACGAATACCGAATGGTCGACGGTGTAATCGTTCGAACCACCCTCTCCCTTCCTAAAATAAACACGGTAAGCCTTCGCGGCGCTTGCGACCTCATCCACGCTTCCGGTCAGGCCAATAATACGCGGGCCAAAATTCTTGACATAAACCGACAGTGTCTGCGGCGTATCGCGCGCCGGGTCCACGGAAATGAATATCGGAGCGACCTCCTTCGCGTCAGCGCCGAGCTTATCCATGACGTCGGCCATATTCTGCATTTCCGTGGGGCAGACGTCCGGGCAATGTGTGTAGCCGAAAAAGACGAGCATGAGCTTGCCACGGAAATCCCGGTCTGTGACACGCTTGCCATCGGTATCGACAAGGGAAAATGGACCGCCGATCAGCGCCTTGCCTTCGCTGCGCGTACCCTCCGGAGCGAGCCGCATGAAGTAAGCCGCGGCAAAACCCGCCACAAACAGGACTATGACAAACAGGACCGGGTTCACGCGCTTCATGGGTTCTCCTTCACTTTTCCGGCTTTCGAGCAGCTCCCGCCTTGGGCGGGATTTGCTGGGATGACGTGGTTCTTTAAGCACAGCGCATCAATATACTGGCGCTTTTAGCATTCGCTTCATAATTTGTACCCGTGCATATACGTTCCGGGGTTACATAATGCCAAGCCCGCAAATCGCAGCCGATGGCAGCCGCCTCAGGCTCAACACGACAATCAGGCTCAGATGGTTCGCGGTTGCAGGGCAGACCGTGACGGTTCTTACCGTCTATTACGGTTTCCGGTTCCCGCTCCCACTGAATTTGTGCCTTGCCGTGATCCTGCTCTCCGCGGCGCTGAACATTGTGTTGAGCCTAACCAATCCTCATTCACAGCTCCTCCCTAGCCGTCACGCCGTGCTTTTCTTAGGCTTCGACATGTCGCAATTGGCGGCGCTGCTCTATCTCACCGGCGGCCTTGAGAACCCGTTTGCGTTTCTTCTCGTGGTGCCCGTTGCCGTTTCCGCTTCCACGCAGCCGCTCGCGGTTACTGTGACGCTCACGGCGTTCGACGTAGCGCTGACTACACTCCTGGCTTGGCTGCATTGGCCGCTGCCCTGGGCCTATGGGACACCGCCATTCCTGCCCCTCAATTATATTCTGGGGCTCTGGTCAGGCCTCGTTTCGTGCATTGCGTTCATCGCAATTTATGCGTGGCGCATAGGGCAGGAAACGCGGCAAATGTCTCAGGCTCTCAATGCGGCCGAGCTGGTGCTGGCACGCGAACAACGCCTTTCAGCGCTCGATGGGCTGGCGGCGGCTGCCGCGCATCAACTCGGTACGCCCCTCTCGACCATAGCGCTCGTCGCGAAAGAGCTTGAGCGCGAGGTTCCCCGCGATAGCCCCATTCGCGAGGACATCACCCTGTTGCAGACGCAAGCGGCGCGCTGCCGCGATATACTGAGCGAGCTGGCGAAAAGCGGCTCGGGGCTTGAGGACGATTATTTTGCCCGGATACCTCTTAGCCATTTTATCGAAGAGGTGGTAGCGCCGCTCCGGGTGCCAGGGATCGAAATCAAGGTCAGGCTCACGGATGCGGCGCCATCGTCCAAGCCATCGGGCGAGCCTGTAATCCCTCGAAATCCCGGGCTCATCCACGCACTCGTCAACCTGGTGGAGAACGCCGTCGACTTCGCAAACAATGCGGTGACGATCGATGCGAGTTACGATGAGGACAAGCTCCGCCTTCGCATAGCCGATGACGGGCCGGGATTTTCTCAGAATGTCATTAGCCATCTCGGTGAGCCTTACATAACAAGCAGGCCGGCTGGCTACGTCAGCAACGAAGAGGCCGGAATGGGCCTCGGCTTCTTTATTGCGAAGACTTTTTTGGAACGGACCGGCGCTTCAGTTGCGGCGGAGAACCGGACACCGCCCGCTACCGGCGCAACAATTCAGATCGTCTGGCCGCGCGGCAGGATTGAATCTGCCGCATAATATTTGACTTTCGCCGTTTTGGGCACGAAACTGCGACACTATGTATGGGGGGTGCGACAAAAAAGTAATGGAACCAGTAATGAGCACGCTCGCCGCCGCGCCGGAAGCAAGCGCCGATAATTCGCTCTTGATCGTGGACGATGACAAGCCATTCCTCAACAGACTAGCGAAAGCGATGGAAGCGCGCGGCTATCAAGTACGCACGGCCGACTCGATGGAGGCTGGAAAGGCAGCCATCAGGCAGGCCGCGCCCGCTTATGCTGTCGTCGATATGCGCCTCGACGATGGCAATGGCCTCGAAGTTATCCGTATGCTTCAGGAAATCCGCCCAGACTGCCGGGCGCTCGTGCTCACCGGCTACGGCAACATCGCCACAGCCGTGACGGCGGTGAAGTTCGGTGCAGTGGACTATTTGTCGAAGCCGGCGGACGCTGAGGATATCCTCGCTGCGCTCACCGCGTCGGCTGAAGCGAAGCCCAAACCGCCTGAAAATCCGATGTCGGCGGACCGGGTCCGTTGGGAGCACATCCAGCGGGTTTACGAGCTATGCAACCGCAATGTCTCGGAGACGGCGCGCAGGCTGCATATGCACCGCCGCACTTTGCAGCGCATTCTCGCGAAGCGCGCGCCCAAATAAATCCTCTTTTATTGCCCCCGTGAAACCGGCTTGACCGTAGCCCCTTCTGCGGAAGACGCTGTTCAGTACCGATTCGGACAGCGGGAGCCGCATGCAAAAAATATCGGTTCGCATTCTTGGCCTTGACCCGGGCCTTTGCAATCTCGGCTGGGGCGTGGTCGATTGGGATGAGGCGCGCCTTACCTTTGTCGCCTGCGGCACGATAAGGACCGCCCCAGCAGACCCCATGGGCGCAAGGCTTGCCTCCCTTTTTCTGGAGCTCGATGGCGTGCTCAAGGCCTGGGATCCGTCCGAAGCCGCCGTCGAGGAGACTTTTGTGAACGGAAACGCGCGCTCGGCGTTGAAATTGGGGCAGGCGCGCGGCATCGCTCTCCTCGCGCCGGCGCGAGCGGGCTTAAGCGTCGCCGAGTATGCGCCGAATTCCATCAAAAAGACCGTCACCGGGGCCGGGCACGCCGATAAGGCCCAGATCCGCGCCATGATCCGCTACCTCTTGCCGAAAGCGGCACCCGAAACGGCGGACTCAGCGGATGCACTGGCGGTCGCGATCACCCACGCCCATCACCGGCGCGCCCGGGCACTGGCGGCGCGGTATGCCGCCCTTGTGTAAAACTCAGACGTCGCGCAAGCGCATGAGCCGGGACTCGCGCTAAAGTCGAAGCATGATCGGAAAATTGCGCGGTGCCGTCGATGCTGTCGGCGCAGACCATGCCATTATCGACGTAGGCGGAGTTGGCTACGAGGTCGCCTGCTCGTCGCGGACGCTGGCGGCCCTGCCAGCGCCCGGCGAAGCGGTGACGCTTTCCATCGAGACCCACGTCCGCGAGGACGCGATCAAGCTCTATGGCTTCTTAACCGAGTCCGAGCGCGGCTGGTTCAGGCTTTTGCAAAGCGTGCAGGGCGTGGGTGCGAAGGTGGCACTTTCGATCCTCAGCACGCTTGATATTGGCCAGCTCGCTCAGGCAGTCGCGTTGCAAGACCGCGCCATGGTGACGCGCGCGCCGGGCGTCGGCCCGAAGGTTGCGCTTCGCATTGTCAACGAGCTGAAGGACAAGGCACCGCCGTTTGCGATCAACGCCGCGGGCGCAGCGGGGGCGCTTGCCTCGCCTCTCAACGGGACCAAGTCCGATGCTGCCATCTCTCCGGTAGCTGAAGCGATCTCCGCACTTTTCAATCTCGGCTATGCGCAGCCTCAAGCGAACGCTGCTATCTCCGCCGCTCTGCAAAAGGCAGGCGAATCTCCCCGCACCGAAAATCTGATCCGCCTGGCGCTTAAGGAGCTTGCCAGATAAATCTGCGGGGCTAGCGGTGGCTAGTCCGCCAATCTAGGCAGTCAGAGCGAGTTGCAAAAGGGGCAAAGTAAATATTTCTGCAAAAAAGCCGGACTGAAGCGAAGACGGGCTTAAACCTTTATCTTTGGCGATTACATTCGAAGCATCTGCCCGAAACCGGCGGCGTTATGGCTCGAGCGGGCGCGATATTTGAGTGGAGGCACATATGTCTTCTGACTCCGAGAGCGATCTCGGCGACTATATCGAGGATCGCTCGCCGCATGAGGAGGGAACGCTGTTCCTACCCTGTCCCGATGAGAGGCCGGATCGCAGGACCTTTTTTTTCATCGGCATTCTGTGCGGCATGTTTGGAGCCGCGATCGTACCTCTGTCACTGTGGCTCTCTGGAACCTTGATTTTCATCGGATATGGGCTGACAGCCTTTTCGTTGAGAAGCGCGGTAACTGCATTTGGCCGGGCGCTTCGCTTCGGCTTCGCGGTCACAGCCGTCCTGGGCGCGGCGATTGTTTTGGGTGACGCCTGGGTGCCGATATCAGCTTGGCGGATTATGTCCGCACCGGCTGAACGTCATCTCTTTTTAGCCGCCTTCTCCTTGATGCCTTGGATATTGGGGCTTCTAAGATACGCCACCGGGTGGGTTCTATGAGGAGGCCTGGAGCGAGGTTTCCTACTGCTGGGCCTTGGCTTTGCGCTTTTTGCCGGCCGGGGGCCGCTGTGCCTTGATTTCCGCCGCCGCGACAAGCGCTTGAGCTTTTGCCTGAAGCCCGCGCTGATAAGCGTCGTATCCAGCCATGATTTCTGCGAACAGAGCGCGGGCCGAACGGTCGTCGCCCGCCTCGGTCAGGGTTATGTGATCCGGCTCAGCAAGCGGCGGCGTGTACGACGCCCAAGCGTGGATCGAGCAGGGGCCTCCCATATACTTGGCCCAGTCCCAATAATAAGCACCCGTGGAAGCCGCCGCGCGGCGCAAGGCTGTGCGCACTGCGTCGAACATCGGCGGAGTATGCCACCGCGCCAGCCGCTCGTCCGCGCGCTCCATCATACGGTCATAGACCGCGATTTCCTGCAAATTGAGCGCACGGCAGACTTGTGCTCCGGCCGAGCCGGCGAACCCTGGGAGCCGCGCCGCATCTGGGGGGCCTACAATGAGGATGGAGGCCTGCGGCGCCCATTGCTTGATCTGATCGGCGATAAGGCGCAGGCGCATTTCATACTGCCGGATGTCGAGTTTGTCGTCGAAAACTTCCCGCGTGCCGTATTCCAGCAGAATGAGATCGGGATTTAGCTTTTGGAGCTCATTGGCTGCGAAGTCTGGTGTCCATTTTGCGGGGGTCGCCGCTGTCGCTTCGGGCAAGCCTAGATTGCTGTAGGCGATGCCGGGAGTATTCGTTCCCGTTGCGGCAGAGAGGACTGAGATGGGGCCGTCGCCCCTTGGTTTGATCAAAAGCTCGCGCGATTTCAAGGGAAGGCGGATCGAAGTTTCATTGGCTGCGGCTGCGTTGGTCGAAACCAGCCTGGCATCGCCGTCGAGGCCTACAACAGCGGTTCCAAAACCAGGTCCGGTCATGAATGACACTTCCGCCCAGTCGAAACTTCCTTGAGCTGCCGTGAACCGCAGCCAGGCTTCGCTTGAAGTTGCGGTCATCCTAACGCCAGTGATGCCGAATGGTCCAGGCGCTCCTGCTGCGGCGCTTTGGAGGCTCCATTGTCCGGAGCGGTCCTCCTTCATGCCGCGGACCGGGAAAAGTCCAGGCATCATGACTCCGCGGCCCGCAGACCCGAAACGGCCTATAAGATGATCGCGCAAGGCCCCGGCAAAGCGGTCATAAGCGATATGACCGTCGCCGAAATGCAAAATTGTGACCGGTTGGGGGTGCCTTCCTGAAGCCAGCGCCGCGAGCGCGGCATAGAAGTTTGCCAGGGACTTTGCTGGAGGCAGCACCGCCGGTTCGAACCCGGGGCTAGCTTCCGTGCCGGTAGCAAAACGGCTCGGTACGCGGGGGGCGGCCGCCTTCCGGGTCTCGACTGTCGAGAATGCGCTTAAGATCGAGGGCCCGATATCGGGCATAAGCTGGCCCTGGACGCTTGAAACGCCAAGCGAAGGCATCTGTAGGGACAGGAAGTTTGACTTGTAGTCCCGATTAAGCGCAGGCGCGCCCTGCGTCCCAGCCACAGGCATATTATCTTCATCGTCTCCCCATTTGAAGCCGGGGAGGCAGCCCGAAAGCAGAGGGAGAAGCAGCAATAAGAGAATGCGCGCGCGGGCCGCTCGTTCGATGGAGCGCCATTCCCAAAAACCCGGCTCACTGCACTGCATATGAACTCCCGTAACGCAGGCGCACGCGCTTAAAAAGAACTGCAACTATTGAGACTGTCCGGCTTCATCCCCACGCCAGCGGAAGTCGTCGGCGCGGCCTTCCTTCGCGGGTAAGGCATCCCCTTTGCTCAGGACCTTGAAATAGAGGCGATCCGCCAGTGGAGTTTGCCTTTGTATCTCGCGGATCGATAAGTCCGTCACGGGCGAAATCACAGCAATTGAAGTGAGGCCATTGCCGAGTTCGCCCAAAATGAACTCACCCTGCTGGCCGCCTGACTCAGCAAAAGCGGCCTGGTCTCGCCGTGCCGCGATCTGCGCCGGCGGAAGCTCCGGCTTGCCCTCCGCGGTTTTGCCCGGGTCCGTTTTGGCGGTCCCGGAATCGGGCTTCCAGGCAGACGCTGGATTCTTTGGGGCGCCGCGCGGCCCGGCCGGCACGACACGCGCTTGCTCCTCCTCATCCCCTGCCAGCGGGATGTTGCGCTGTGCCCGCGCCTGAGCCAAATCGCGGCGCAGGGAAACCTCGATGAAACTTGCGAGCTTGCGATACCCTGCCGGCGTCATACCGATGCCGTCGCCTTCGCGTAAGCGCTTGGTTTGCCCGGATATGTCCGTGCCCCAGGCGCTATAGGCGCCTTGCTGGTCGGTGAAGCCAGCGGAACTCTCGATGAATTTCGCCCCGCTTGCATAGACGGCTTGCCGGACCGTGTCGTTATAGGTCCCGGCGAAATCGTTGAAGCCCGGACTGCCCATCGGAGGCAGCCCAACCCAATAGACGGCGATGTTTGCATTCCGCAACTTCTTAATAACTCTCTCGGCTTCCTTGCCGTAAAGCTCCTTCCATTCCTCAGAGCCAGGTTGCGCACGACCTGTTGCCGATTTCAGCGATGCACGATCATTGGCGCCAAGCATGATGACCACGGCGTGAACGGGCGGCCCGCTAAGCATCTTATCCACTTCGCCAGAAAGACCGCTTTGCTCGGCGCGTATCAAGCCGAAACCGGAGCGTGAGATATCGGCGATTTCTACTGACGCGTCGTTCTTGAAGGCATCTTGGAGCCCGGACGTGAGCCCAGCCCCCAACCAGTCGCCAATCACTCGGACCTGATAGCGGTCGCCTTGGGGGAACGGAGTAATATAACTGGAAGAAAGGGCCGCGACTTGTGCTTGAGCGCTGGCGGCGCCGCAGAGGAGAAAAAACAACGCGGACAAGAACCTCGCGAGCGGCTTAAGGCTCGCTCCGCGCTCATATGCCCTGTCATTGCTCCCGCAAGCGATGCTGAAGCTCAAGCTCTGCCCTCCCTGTCCCCTTCGTTACCTATATTGCGGATTGTGTCAGGATCAAGCCCCGCCACCGGCCGCCCTCGCGTTCAGCGCAGCTTGCGGCCCTAGCGTGCCAGCGCAAAGGCTGTTAACGCTCTGAGTTCAAGTTTGTGCCCAAGGAGAGACGCTGCCCCTGGGCGGTCGCAATTCTGGCTGAAATGTGCCGCGTTGTCCGCTATACGCAAATCGCATGTTCACCTATCGTCCGGTGCCCAAGAAGCCGCCATCAGGAACCCGCCATGAACAAGCCTATCCGCAAGGCCATTTTTCCAGTCGCCGGCCTTGGCACCCGCTTTCTCCCAGCCACCAAGGCTATGCCAAAAGAAATGCTGACGGTGGTAGACCGTCCCATCATCCAGCACGTCGTCGACGAGGCTCGCGAGGGCGGCATCGAGCATTTCATCTTCGTGACAGGCCGCAATAAGAGTGTCATCGAGGATCATTTCGACCGGCAATTCGAGCTGGAGGAAGTTTTGCGGCGGCGGCACAAGGAAGATGAGCTTCTCAATCTGGAGCTTCATCTCCCGAAGCCCGGCGCCACGAGTTTTACCCGTCAGCAAGAGCCGCTCGGTCTTGGGCATGCGGTCTGGTGTGCTCACGATATCGCAGGCGAGGAGCCGTTTGCGCTGCTTCTGCCAGACGTGATTGTGTTGCAGGAGGGCGAAAGCTGCCTCGGGCAAATGATCAAGGTCTACAATAGGCTTAACGACAAATATGGGCCGGCGGCAAAGATCAACATGATCGCAGTTGAGGAGGCAGCGCCGCAGGAGATCAGCTCTTACGGCGTCGTCGGTTTGGAAAGCCAGGAAGAAGAGCGGCTTTGGCGCATCAAGTCGATGGTCGAGAAGCCCGCTCCTGGAACGGAGCCGTCGAACCTCATCATCATGGGCCGCTATATCCTTCAGCCCGAAATCTTCGGCATACTTAAGAATCAAGGGCGCGGCGCGGGCAACGAGATCCAGCTCACCGATGCCATGAAGACGCTGATGCAGGACCAGATGTTCTTTGCCTATAAGTTTCGTGGCAAGAGCTACGACTGCGGTTCAAAACTCGGCTTTTTGAGTGCAAATGTCGCTTTCGCGCTGGCCCGCCCTGACCTTGCCCCAAAATTCGGCGAAGAGCTGAAAAAGCTTGCGGCGGAGCTTCAGGCCAAGCAATCTGGCGAATAAAGCACCAAGGCGGCAGGATAAATTGAGACCGGCGTCTCAATGGCAGAGCCTTTAGGCGCTTAAGCAGATGAAGCCACGCGTCTAACGCAAGGCGCGGCGGTTTCCGGGGGACAAAATGGGACAGCCTTTAGCGCGCATTGGGCGGCTCACTCCGGCGATGGAGTTTGAGCCCGCAACCGTGGCAGGCCGCAGCCTTAGCTGCGCCATCGACGGCTTGAAGGCGTTGCAAGCCGCGCTTGCGAATGGGCTTGCGTCAGACTTTGAAGAAGCGGTCAAGTTGATGCTGGGCTGCGAGGGCCGGGTCATCGTCACCGGCATGGGCAAAAGCGGCCATATCGGGCAGAAGATCGCCGCCACGCTTTCCTCCACCGGTACGCCGTCCCAGTTCGTGCATCCCGCGGAGGCGAGCCACGGCGACCTGGGCATGATCACGGCGAAGGACCTTGTTCTGGCGCTCTCCTGGTCCGGGGAGACGGGCGAGCTCGCCAATCTGATAACCTATTCCCGGCGCTTCAATGTGCCGCTGGTCGCCCTGACATCCCGGCGCGAAAGCACGCTCGGCAGAGCCGCGGACGTTGTGCTCGCCTTGCCCCAAGTGAAGGAGGCGTGCCCGCACGGGCTTGCGCCCACTACCTCGACGCTGGTGCAGCTTGCGCTCGGCGATTGCCTTGCGATCGCGCTCCTCGAAGGCCGGGGTTTCACCGCGCTCGACTTCAAGATTTTTCATCCTGGAGGCCAGCTCGGCGCCAATCTCAAGCATGTCGGCGAGATCATGCACAAGGGCGAAAGGCTGCCGGTCGTGCCGGCCAGCGAGCCCATGAGCACCGCGCTGGTCGTGATGACCGAGAAGAGCTTCGGCTGCCTCGGCATCGTCAGCGAAGACGGCAAGCTCGCCGGCATCCTCACCGACGGCGACTTGCGGCGGAATATGGGGCCCGGATTGTTGAGCCGCACCGCGGGGGAGATCATGACGCACTCACCCAAGACGGTCGCGGCCGGTACGCTTGCAAGCGCGGCACTTCAGATTATCAATTCTTCGAAGATCACGGCGCTGTTTGTGGTCGACAGCGGCGGCGCACCCGTTGGCATAGTCCACATCCACGATCTCCTGCGCGCCGGTGTCGCCTGAGCCAATCGCGCGAGCTTGGAAAAGGGCGCCTGCGTCACCGCCCGGCGCCCTTAGTCGAAACGCTGAACACTTGACGGCTACCCGTCTTGCGCAGACTTATTTGCAGCTTTTATAAAGGTCATTGAGAGGGGCCGCGGAAGCTTCGTCCAGCTCTGAAGTTGTGACTTTTTCGTAATCGGGACCGAGCTTTGCAGCAATGTCATCCATTTGCTTGCCAAGATCCTGGAGCTTTGGATCGTCCTGGTTTTTTTGAGCCAAGGCGCCAGCTTCACTTGCCAGTTTTGTTAGCTGGCAGTATTGACCAAGCTTTGTTTTATCGCTTTTAATATTGTCAACGAGCTTTAGCACGTCAGCCTTGCTTGCCTTTGGCGCAGCCCGCACCGGTGCAAATCCAACATTGCAGTTTACTGAGAGGTCATCAAGAAGTGCTGAGGAAGCATCGTCGAGTTCTGAGTTTGTAATTCTGGCAAAGTCTGGACCAAGCTTCGCAGCAATCTCATCCATTTGCTTCTCAAGACCCTCCAGCTTTGGATCGTTCTGGTTTTTTTGAGCCAATGCACCTGTTTGAAGCTCGAGTTTAGTTATCTCACAATATTGACCCAGTCTTGTTTTATCGCTTTTGATGCTGTCAACAAGCTTCTGCACGTCAGCCTTGCTTGCCTTTGGTGCAGCTTGGCCCTGTGCAAACGCAGCGGTGGCTGTAACCGCTGTCATGACCGCAATCGCGGCAACGAACTTAGCGCTCATAAATGGCTCCCTGATTTTGACTCGCTTCTTCAGCGACGGAGCGAGTAGTAGCCCGCCGGACGGTAGACGCCAAGGTTTTCCATGGCGCTGCATGCGTGCATCGCCGGACAAGGTTGGCGCTACGGCCGCTCGAAATCGGGCTCGCGCCCCGACGCGGCCGCAAAGAAACTGCGCCAGATTGCGATGGCGGCTGTTTGTTGCTTGGCATATCGCGGCCTGTTAAGCAGCAAGACACGCACTTCCGTTCCCTTCAGCCGGGCTTGTGTGCTTGGCGGAATTGCCTTGCGCAGCGCCGCCTCGCTCAGCGAGCCGTTATAGGCCGAGGCTTCCAGCGTGTGCTCCATCAAATCGGAGACCAGGATGAGCTTGAGGCGCTGGCTTTCCGGGGCGGCCTCTACGCTCGTTTGGACCGTGCGTGCGATCGGCGAGGCGGGCGCTGAACCGGCGCTTTTTACGCTCGCGAGCGCTTGCTCGACCGGCTCCCGGAATGCGCTTTGGTAGCGGGCGGCAACGCGCCGCGGGATTTTCGAAGAAAGGATTGCCTTCAGCGCCGGGGTTGCAGAGATCCGCCGCGGTGGCAAGGGCAGCTTCGCTCGCGCCTTCCTTTTGCTGGAGCAGCTTCACAATGATCCGGCCGCCGGTCTGAACGGCCTCCGCCTCAGCCGCAATAAGGGAGCGGACGCGCGCCTGTTCCGTGGCCGTCAACGGATCGGTCTTGTCGATCAGGATCAGCGTAACCGCTTTCGCCCCCGCAAGCGGACACAGCGTTTCGGGATCGAACTTCGGCTGTCTCAAACTGTGGACGGCATAGACCCCGCCGCCGGCGAGGGATAGGGCGATGACGATCAGCGCAGCGCCCAGGATCGCCTTCCAGTTCATGTGTCTTCACCGCCGCGGTCTTTGGGCCAGCTAGGAAGCGCGGCCTGCAAGCTTGCCTGACTTGCGTCTGCAAGGAGTTTCTGGAAATCCGCAGAGGCGGCCTCGAACACGCCGAGCGCGTCGTTTTGTTCTTTCTGGGCGCTTTTCTGCAACGCCTTCAGCTTCTTTTCCTGGGTCTCATAGAACTTGATTTGCTTTTCGCCAAGTGCCGGAAGCTGCTTGACCGCGACGGAGCAAATTTCGCGGCCGTCCCTTCCAAGCACCTTGTTGATGAGCCGCTCACGCGCCGCAATTTCGGCTTCGGCGTCGCGCGCTCCTTCCTCCAACCCTTCCTGAAACGCCTTATGGTAGCCGGCATAGGCATGGTGGAGAGTGAGAAGGACCGACATCTCATGCGCAAAATCGTCGATCTTCCGGCCAATTGCTTGGAAGCTGCCCGTCATGATGGCGTTCGATTGGCTCAAGATCCGGCGTAGGGCTTGGCCGGTTTGCGCGCGCGCGGCGGCGTATTTGCGGTGCCGCCTGCCATAGCCGGGGAACGGATCGTCGAGCTTGTAACCGTCGAGCGCTGCAATGGACGCGCCGCAAATCCCGATCGCGAACAGGAAAAAGCTCATAAAACCATCGAAAGCGAAGGGGCTTGCGAAGAGCTTGCCGATTGCCTCAAGCTCCTTGTCTTTCTCCCGGGCCGCGATTTGGCCCGGTGACGGCGCGGAGGTCTCCGCAACTACGGGTTTCTCCAACTTTCCCGAGTGAGGATGCTTCGGCGCGCCAAGGGGCGCGTCTGCCTTCGGCGCTGCGGGCATCGCGGTTTCAAGGCTCGCAATCGCTGCCTTATAGTCCCGGTAGTGCGCGCCAACGAGGTTAACGGCTGTGAGAGCCGCGGCCCCGGCGAGGCACAGTAAGATGGCGCCAGTTCTGGGAATTAAACCCGGCCGGTGCAACTGCGGCAGAACCATGCGCCCGAACAGAAAAGCCGCCCCCACGTTCGTGATCGAGAGCACCAGCGCTTCGAGCCATCCGCCGAAAAGCCCCTGATCGCTGCTATCGGCAAAAAGAACGCCGTTGATGCCGGCTTCCAACAGTACGAGAATTGAAAGTATTCCAAACGCAAGTATCGGCGACGACGGGTAATGCGCATCCCTCGCCAGGCCGTTTTCCGCCTTGAAAGTTTCGAGATCGGCAAGGCGGCTTTTTTCTTCCCTGAGACAGTCCGCGAGCGCGGGGCCGTTGGCGATCAGGATCTTCTGACGTTGAAAGCGGATTTGTTGCAGATCGCCATCGAGCTTGGGCGGCAGGCAGCGCTTTTCCTGAGCCTCGATTTTTTGCGTGAGCGCGTCGAGCTGCGATTTGGCTCTGGCGTATTGCTTGTCGAGATCCTTCTGCAAGCTCTGTGCAATTTCAGAAAGCTCCCTGGGCGCATGCTCGAAGCGCCCTTTAGGCGGGGATACGGCGGAATAGCGTTCCACAGCATAGGAAGGCTCTCGAACCTCCGGCTCCGCGCGCCTTAGTGAAATGGCGTTTGCGCTCTCTTTGCCGGTTCGCTCTTCAAGCGGCCTTTGGTCGATATCCCCAGAGCGGTCGATAACGCGCTCGCCGTCATTGGGCCCGGCTTCAAATTCCGCGGAGGTGCTCATACAAAACTCAAACGCATATTTTCCAAAGCAGGAAATAAGCTATCGCGTTTTGTCTCAAATTAAAAGGAGCGCGCCGCTGCATTTGCAGTTTCGCACGCTATCGATGCACCCGCGCCACGGCATTTCCGCACGCTTGCTGTATTCTTAGGCTTCCATCGTGGTGGAGCTTATTTCGAGAGGGAAACTGGCATGACCCTTATCCGCGGCCTCGCAATTCTCATAGCGCTGTTCGTGCTTGCGCCAAATCAAAAGGCACAGGCCCAGGCAGGCGCCCCGCAAGCAGAGCTTTCACAAACCCTTTCCCGGACGGCGGAACTGGTGAGGGCTCGCCGCGAATGCCCGCTCCTTTGCACCGAATGGTTCGACGGGTGCAACACATGCACGTGCGGCAAAGGTTATATCGACGTTTGCACGCATTACCTTTGCGCTTTCCGCAGGCGTCCCCGCTGTTTGCGCCATGGATTTTAGCGCTGGCGCGGGACGGCTGCAGCGATTTTGACCCAGCGCGCAAGGTTGGGTTGAAAAATCGCATTCCAGAGTTGGGGCATACCGGCGCTTTCGACGATGGCGCCATCGGAGGCGCGTGGAACAGCGAACGATTTTCGATGGACGTTCAGAGACCGCACCCCGCTGCTAACGGCTCCCCGCCATGGCCCGTTTAACCGGGCGCCGCTGGCTCCCAAGCTTCGCGATCGCTGCTTCGAGAGCGTCCGTTCCTTCTTCGGCCTGCGCGGCCGCAATGAGCGTATTGATGCCGTCCGCGTCAACGGAGAAATGGTTATTCCTGACGAATTCACAGATCGTGTCGAACTTCTTCAAGCCGCGCTCATAGGTTGCCCCGTAACCGCGCAGGAGGCTGCGTGCGCGGGCGAGATTTGTTGCGAGCTGCAGGTCGTGCTTGGCGGCGGCCCAGACCGTGTCAAGCCATTCCTCCAGACCCTCGGTCTCCCTTGCGAACCGCAGCGAGCGGCGCCGCCAAGGCTTGAGAGAGGCCACGAAGTAGAGCAGCAAGAAGCCGCTCAGCGAGGTGCTCCGGACAAGCAGGCCCTGCGCCGTGATCTTTCGCAGCAGGGCTCTCCCGATTTGGCTCTTAAGCAGCCGCCGGCCCAATTCCGTCGGCATCGTATCCACGATTTCCTCGCTGCGCAGATGCATGAACTCGGCGATCCCAAAAACTTCGCCTTTGCCAAGTCCGGGCTTGCCGTAGCGCCGCGCGCGAAGCTTGAGCTCTGCCACCCAAATTGAATCTGCGAAGGTCATTGCCAAGGCAAGCTGGCTTGCGGCGGTGGCAAGGAGTTCGCATTCATTCTGCCCGTTCATGGCCGCCAATTTCACGAACGGAAGCAAGCGCTGCCAATAAAGCTCAGCATAGCGAAGGTCTTGATAATCGGCGGTCCGTTCCAAACCGGCGAGGACGAGGGGCTGGGCTCCGCCGCAAGCATAATTGCGGACTTCCTCGACAAGCGCGGCCAGCGCGCGCGGTTGCGGCTCATGACTCGCCCCAAGCGGCCGCGATTGCACCTCCTGCTCAAAAAAGCGCTCAGCCATTGCCGTCGCACCGGACATGGCGAAGCGAATACTTAGATATTGTAATGAGCACGCCGTTTTCGCTCAAACGTTTCTTCCCTACTAGGAACATGATACGGATTAACGCCTGTGTCAACGAAAGCACCTTTGTTTTATTTGACGCTTGCTGACGGTTTCTCCCCTGACCAGTATAATATTAGCAGCAGCCCTATTGATGGCAGGAGGGAGCGGTGAAACGACGCGCAGCCACAATGCCGCATGCGGCTGAAAATGCGCACATTCGCGCTGGCAACGGCGAGGATCCGCCGGCCATCGTCAAGCTGCATGAAGCCGTCACCGGCTCTGCCAAGCGGGACTATTGGCACGAGCTTTTGAGCGGCGGCCCTGGCAATAAACACCATCTCACCTTTCTCCTGGCCGAGCTCGATGGCCGGGTCGTTGGCTTCATTACCGGCAATGTGCGGGCTTTCGAGTTCGGCTCAGAGGCGTGCGGCTGGGCCTTCGCCCTCTGTGTGGACGAAACTGCCTTGGCAGCGCGCGGGAGCCGCGCTATGCAAATCCGAACGAAGCCGGAGTTGCCATGACCGCCCTCGAACGCCCCGCAGAGGCTCTTCCCGCCCCGCGCACCGACCTCAAACCCAATACGGCGGAGTTTGAGCGGCTGCCCTTCTTGAAGCCCACTGGCTTCCGCGAATACGACGCGCGTTGGCTGTTCCCGCAGGAGATTAACCTGATGGGCATGCAGGTCATCGGCGCGGCGCTGGCCACGCTGATGCGCGAGCGCGGCGTGACGCCCCGCATCGTGGTGGGCCACGATTACCGCTCCTATTCGTCCAGCATCAAATATGCGCTCATCTCTGGAATGCTGGCCGGCGGCGCGGAAGTGCACGATATCGGGCTCGCGCTGTCGCCGGTGGCCTATTTTGCGCAATTCGCGCTGGAGGTCGAGGGCGTGGCGATGGTGACGGCGAGCCACAACGATAATGGCTGGACCGGCATCAAAATGGGCATGGCGCGGCCTCTCACCTTCGGCCCGGAGGATATGGCAGCGCTGAAAGAAATGGTGCTCGAAGGCCGCTATGAGACGCATCCCGGCGGGGAATACCATTTCCACGGCGATATCGCTCAGCGCTACATGGACGATCTTGCGAATCGCGCCCCTTTCAAGCGCAAGATCAAAGCGGTCGTGGCCTGCGGAAACGGCACGGCCGGCGCCTTTGCGCCGCAGGTGCTGGCAAGGCTCGGGCTAGATGTGGTGCCGCTCGATACAGAGCTCGATTACAATTTCCCGAACCACAATCCGAACCCCGAAGACCTGAAAATGCTGCACGCGATCTGCGATGCCGTGAAGGCAAGCGGCGCGGATGTGGGCCTCGCCTTCGACGGCGACGGCGACCGCTGCGGCGTGGTCGATAATGAGGGCAACGAGATTTTTGCCGACAAGATAGGCGTTATGCTCGCGCGGGACATCTCAGCCGCGCATCCACACGCGAAATTCGTGGTGGACGTGAAATCGACGGGACTCTTCACCACCGATCCCGTGCTGCAGCGGAATGGCGCACACACCGCCTATTGGAAGACTGGCCACTCCTATATCAAGCGCTACAGTTACGAAAATGGCGCGCTGGTGGGCTTCGAGAAATCCGGGCACTTTTTCTTCAATCCGCCGCTCGGCCGCGGTTACGACGACGGGCTCGTGGCCGCCATCGCGGTTTGCGACATGCTTTCCCACAACCCCGGGAAGACCATGGCCGAGCTTTATCGGAAGCTTCCCAAGACCTGGCAGTCGCCGACCATGTCCCCGCACTGCGCCGACGAGAAGAAATACGGCGTGGTGGACCGGGTCACGGCACATTTCAAAGCCATGGCCGAGCGCGGCGAAAAGCTCGCCGGCCAGCCTATTCGCGAGCTTATTACCGTGAACGGCATCCGCATTGTGCTGGAGGACGGCACCTGGGGACTGGTACGCGCCTCGTCCAACAAGCCTGAGCTTGTGGTTGTCGTCGAAAGCCCGGTGTCCGAGGCCAACATGCGCGCAATCTTCGCCGGAATCGACGCCCATCTCAGTGCTTACCCCGAGATCGGCGAGTATAATCAAAGAATTTAAGCGCGAACCCAGCAGCTCCTGACGCCCTCGCGGCTCAATGCCCCGAGAATTCGTCTTTAGTCGAAGATGATGCGCGCCGTCATCGAACCCCTGCGCAGCCCAGGGGTTCCCCTTTGATCAGGAACAAAAGGGATGAACAATGTACGGATATCATGTGGCAGGAATCTTCGCCACGTATGATGCTGCCGAGGACGCCAAGTTGGAGAATCATCCGGGCAGGCGTTCCAGAGAAAAACATCCACCTAAGCCACGACAGCCCCTATGAGGAAGACCGGCCTCAGGCTCAAGGTTTTTGGGACTGGATGTTCGGTGGCGGCAGCTCAAGGCGTGATGAGGAGTGGTACAGAAACAACCTGACCGGTGGCCGGACGGCAGTTTCAGTGCTCGTTCCCGATGATCACGACCATATCTGGGTCGCGGAGCAGCTCATCGCCGCTGGTGCCCTCGATCTGGAGGACGAGGAAGATGACACGCTCACCGCCGGCACTATACGGGAGCGGCGGGCTGCGCCGCGAACGGAAACCCGGCGCGAAAGAACCTCGGGCGAGCAAGTGATCCCTATCGAACGCGAAGAACTCGACATCGGGAAACGGGCTACCGAGAACCGCTACCGGGTTCGCGCTCACACGGTGGAGCACCCGGTTGAGAGGGACATAAATCTGAGGGACGAACGCTTCGTTGTGGAACGCCGGCCCAGCACAGGCCCGGCCAGGTCAGGCCCCGGTAAGTTTGAGGACCGCGACTTCGAGGTCGCGGAGCGCCACGAGGAGCCCGTCGTCAACAAACGCACCGTCGGTGAAGAAGCGGTCATTCGGAAGGAAACGCAAGACCGCACCGCAAAAGTCCGGGACAAGGTACGCGAAACCGAGCTTGACGTCGACCGCGAGGCGGATCGTCCAAGAAGCACGGCTGGCGGCCGTATTCCAAGGGATCGCCCGCGCGGGCTTCCTCATTAGGGCTGCCCCGTTATCTTGCGGATAAGCGAAAGTGCGCTTATCCGCTGCGCGGCGAGCGAGGCCCCCGGCAGGGGGCTTTTTCGTGTCGAACTGGCTTGCCTTGGGGAGGTCATTCTTCAGCCCGAAGATCAGAAAGCGCCTGTGCTGACGCCGCGTCTCTGCGGGCGATTTGAAGCGCAAGCCCTAGGCAGCTCAGCGTTGCGCCCGTCCGCTGAAACGCTTATGACACAGGCATGAACATTTTTGCGATTTTCGAAGACCGCATTCGCGGCGTCCTTGACCAATTGCGCAGCGAGGGCATCCTGCCCAATGACGTAAAAACTGCCAGCTTTGTGGTCGAGCCGCCGCGCGAAGCCGCGCATGGCGACCTCGCCACAAATGCTGCGATGGTGCTTGCCAAGCCCGCCCGGATGAACCCGAAGGAGCTTGCAGTGCAGATCGCGGATAAGCTCTCGCGGAACAGCGACGTGACAAAAGCCGAAGTCGCGGGACCAGGTTTCATCAACCTCACTCTCAAGCCAAATATCTGGCCCGAAGTTTTGCAAGCGGTTTTGCAGCAAGGCAAGGATTACGGACGCAGCAACATCGGCGCGGGCGAGCCGGTTAACGTAGAATATGTTTCCGCAAACCCGACAGGGCCGATCCATGTTGGCCATACGCGCGGGGCTGTGTTCGGCGACGCGCTGGCAAACCTGCTCGATTTCATGGGCTACAAAGCCGCGCGCGAATATTACATCAACGATGGCGGCGCTCAGGTAGATGTGCTTGCGCGCTCTGCATTCCTGCGCTACCGCGAGGCGCTTGGCGAGGACATCGGCGCGATCCCCGAAGGTCTATATCCGGGCGACTATCTGAAGCCCGTTGGCGCCGCGCTGGCGAAGGAGTACGGCAAGCGGCTCCTGCGCATGAAAGAAGCAACCTGGCTGCCCAAAGTTCGCGCCAAGGCGGTGTCCATGATGATGGACCTCATCCGCGACGACCTAGCCGCGCTGGGCATCACGCACGAGACATTCTTCTCGGAGCGCTCGCTGTCGGAAGGCGAGACGGATCAGGTGCGCGACGCCATTGAGGAATTGCGCGCAAAGGGCCTCGTTTATGTGGGCCGCCTTCCGCCCCCCAAGGGCAAGCTGCCGGAAGATTGGGAGGACCGCGAGCAGACCTTGTTCCGCTCAACGGAGTTCGGCGACAACGAGGACCGCGCGCTTCTCAAGGCCGACGGCTCCTATGCCTATTTCGCGCCCGACATCGCCTATCATCGCAATAAATATCAGCGCGGTTTCAAGCACATGATCATCGTGCTTGGCGCCGACCACAAGGATTATGTCAGCCGGCTTTCTGCCGCGGTGAAAGCGCTTTCAGGCGGCGAGGCGGACGTCGATGTGAAGCTGTGCCAAATCGTCCGGCTCTTCAAGGGAGGCCAGCCTTACAAGATGTCGAAGCGGGCGGGCTCCTTCATCACCGCCCGGGACCTCGTGGACGAGGTCGGGCCGGGGCCGGTGCGCTTCATGATGCTTTTCCGCAAGATCGATGCGCAGCTCGACTTCGATCTAGAGAAAGTTCTTGAGCAATCGAACGATAACCCGGTGTTTTATGTGCAATACGCGCACGCTCGCGCCTGCTCCGTGATTTCCAAGGCTCAAGAAGGCTTTCCTGGCCTGAACCTTGCGTCTTCTTCTTTGGCGAACGCACAGCTCAACTTACTTAGCGATGACGCTGAACTAGCGCTTATTAAGAAAATCGCCCAATTTCCCAGAATGGTTGAAGGGGCAGCCCAAGCACATGAGCCGCATAGGATCGCTTTCTACGCGCATGACCTTGCGGCTGTATTCCACAGTCTTTGGACTAGAGGCAAAGAGTCGCCACAATTGCGGTTCATGGTCGAGGGAAGCTGGGACATGACAGAGGCGCGACTCGCCCTAATCACAGCAATGGCTCATGTTTTGCGGTCTTGTTTAGGTTTGCTTGGCGTAGAAGCAATTTCTGAGATGCGTTAGCTCGCCAAAGTCCCGTTACGTGCATATGGAGGGAAAGGTTCCGATGTCAACGAATGACAATTCGGCATCGCGCCGGGGACGTCGTGCCGGCCAAGGCGAGTCCGATTGGCGGACAGCCAACAGGCAGCACCCCGGCGACGGGTGGGATCAACAGTCGCAGGGCAATCGGGATAGCGGAAATCCATACCCCGGTCAGAAAGCGCGCGAGAATCAGCCTCAGCAGGCCGCCTATTCTGGATATACGAGACAATCCTATTCTCAGCAATCCTATCCGCAGCCGCCTCAGGATCTGCCTCCGCCGCAACAGCCGCGCCCCTTCGAGCCGCCTCAGCTTCCGCAAAATTACTATCCGGAGCCGGTTCAGCACCCGCGGGCGCTCGAACCGCAGCAGCCTCCCCAGTCATACCATCAGGAGCCGCGGCAGGATTTCCCCCGCTCTTACGTAGAGCCCGTAACTCCCTATTCTCCGCCGCCCGCACCATACGAGTCCGGCGCTCAGCACATGCCCTACGGCGGCACAGGCTCCGACCTTTTCGGCGGCGGCCAGGGCTCTCAGGGCTATGACCAAAAAGCCTACGAACAAAACCCTTACGGAGTGCCGTCATCCTACCGGCCGGACCCCTATGAGCCCGCACAAGCGCGGCCGCCCATGATGCAGCCTGCCACGCCACGCCGTGAAGAGCCGGATTATCCTCAGCGTGAGGATGAGCGTCTGTTCGCAGCCCGGATTGCCCAGGAAGGTGGAGCCTCACGCTTTTACTTGTCCGATGAGCAGCCGCAGCGCCCCGCGCAGCCGGAGCGAAGCAGTGCTTTCCTGCCCCCGCAGGCGCCGGCAGATCCGCGATTTGCCCCCTCTCAGCCATATAACGCGCCCGGATACGATCAGCACGGGGCGCCGGACAATAGTTATGGGCGCGATCATTTCAACTCCCACTTTCCCGCCCAGGACGAATGGCGCGGCGATGAGCACGGCTTTCACGATGACGAGGTGAGAGGCGGCCGCCTTCCCCAGGCCGTTCACGGCGACGAGTATGACGAAGAGTTCCCCGATGAGGATTTCGACGGCGACGATTATGCTAGCCCTCGAACAGGCGGACGCAAAAAGCTTGTCTTGGCTTTGTTCGCAAGCGCTGTCGTAGTAGCCGTTGGCGGTGCCTATGCCTATAAGACACTGGTAGGCCCGAAGGGCGAAAGGGCTACTCCACTTATCCAGGCCGACAGAACCCCCTCGAAGGAAATCCCGGGGAATCCAGGCGGCAGGCAGTTTCCCCATGGCGAGAAGGCGATTTATGAGCGCTTGACGCCAGACGGCCGCACCCAGGTGGCTTCCTTTACACCTGCTGCCGCTCCGCCAGTCGCTCCGGCCCTCACAGCTAGCGCCGGCGGCACTTCACTGGAGGATCGCATCGATGAAGCGCTGAAAAAGGCGCAGAGCACCGGCGACGCCCCCGCCGCATCGGCTCCTTCCGTTCAATCAGGGGGTCCCGGAACCGACCAGCCGACCGTGGTGCGCAGCGAGAGCTACCGGCCGGATGGCACGCGGGTCGATTCCCGGCCTGTGATTACCCCGAGTATTGTGAGCGTCGAAAACGGTCTTCCTTACCCCTTCGGCAATGCGACCGCACCCGCCCCAGCAACCCAGGCGCAGCCCGGGCCCTTTATGAGGCCTGCGCCGCCTCCCGCACAGCCACAGTTCTCAACCGCTATGGCGCCAGCGCCCGTGCGCACCGCGTCTCGTACCCATCAGCCAGCGGAAGCGGCGGCGTTACCGGCCGGGGGTTTTTATGTATCTTTGAAGTCGGCGCCCGACGAGAGGGCGATCCAGAGGGATCTCCCGGCGCTCACGGAAAAGTATAAGTCTGTGCTCGGAGATGTTCAGCTCGCAGCCAAGATTGCCGATCTCGGGGCAAAGGGCGTTACTTACCGGGCTGTTGCAGGCCCGCTTGGAACGCGGCAGGAAGCCTTGGAACTTTGCGAAAAGATCAAAGGCGTGGGCGGCAGCAAGGCTTGTTTCGTCACCAACTAAGCCGCGCGCCAGACTCAAGCGTCATTGCGAGGCGGCGCTTGCCGCCGTGGCGATCCAGGGTAAAATCAGTGACCTGTCCCTGGATTGCTTCGCTTCGCTCGCAATGACGGATCAAATCGAGGCGATGCGCTAATACCCGATTGCCGCGCCGTCTTCTTCGCGCGTGTCGGCCGCTCCTAAGAAATAGCCGTTAGACTTCATAATGGAGTTTGCTCTGCCCAGCACGCGGTGCTGAAAACTGCCATCGGCGTTCCTGGGAATGACAAACCCCCGGGATTCCAATATGCGCAAAGTGTCGTCCGAAACGCCTCTCTCGGTGATGACGACATCGGGCTGCCATTGGTGATGGATGCGCGGTACCGCCGTGGCTTCGGCGACATTCATGTCGTAGGCGAGCACGTTCAAAATCTCCTGCAACACCACAGTAATGATGGTGCTTCCTCCGGGGCTGCCGGTAACCAGATAGGGCGCGCCGTCCTTTAGCACGATGGTGGGTGCCATGGACGACAGCGGGCGCTTGCCGGGGGCTATCGCGTTGGCCTCGCCGCCAACAAGTCCGAAGGCGTTCGGCGCGCCGGCCTTGGCCGAGAAGTCGTCCATCTCGTTGTTGAGCAAGAAGCCCGCGCCATCAACCGAGTATCCGCTCCCGAACGCAAGATTGAGCGTGTACGTGTTCGAAACCGCATTCCCGTCCTTGTCGATGATGGAAAAATGCGTCGTTTGCGTGCCTTCCGCGCCCGGCGGCTTACCAGCGGAGATGTCTTCCGATTTCGAAGCATGGCTGAGATCGATCCCGGCGCGAAGCGTCGCCGCGTACTCCTTGCTTACGAGGCCGGCCACAGGCACTTTGACGAAGCCCGGATCGCCCAGATATTTGGCGCGGTCGGCATAAGCGCGGCGCATGGCCTCGACAAGTCTGTGTATGCTGTCTGCTGTATCGTGGCCAAGCTTTGCAAGATCGTAGCCTTCGAGAATGTTGAGCATTTCGATGACGTGAACGCCGCCAGACGAAGGCGGTGGCATGGAAACGATGTCGTATCCGCGGTAGGTGCCGCGAACCGGCTCCCGCTCGATAGGCCGGTAATTTTTGAGATCCTCCGCGGTGATAAGCCCGCCGCCCTGCTTCATCTCCTCTTCGATTTCCCGGGCGGCCGGCCCTTCGTAAAACCCGCGTGTGCCCTCGGCGGCAACGGCGCGAAGCGTCTTTGCCAGATCGGGCTGGCGGAAGATCTCACCCGCCTTGTAAGGCTTACCGCCTGGATGTTCGAAATAGGCTCGGCTCGAAGGGTCGCGCGCAAGATGCTCCTGGCTTTTTTCCAGCGCAAACGCCAATCCAAAGGGCACCGGAAAGCCCTCTTCCGCCAGTTTGATGGCCGGCGCCATCACGCGTTCCCGGGGCATGCTGCCATAATGCTCAAGGGCATACAGCAGGCCCGCAACCGTTCCAGGCACACCGGCCGAAGCGCGGCTATAGCGCGCGCGGTTGCGGTCGACGTTGCCGGCCTCATCGAGGAACATATCTTTCGAAGCCGCGGCGGGTGCCGTTTCGCGGTAGTCGATCGCGGTGAGTTTCTTAGCGGCAGCGAGCGAGATCAGCATGAAACCGCCGCCGCCGATGTTGCCGGCCTGCGGATGCGTCACCGCGAGCGCAAACCCGGTTGCTACCGCCGCGTCCACCGCGTTGCCGCCCGCTTTCAAAATATCAACGCCCACCTGCGCCGCAATCTTTTCTTGCGCAGCCACCATTCCATGCTCGCCTACCACGGGATGGAAGCGCGAGTCGGTTCCGATGAGGGCAGCGGCGGCGGGGTCATTCGCCCTCTGCGCAAAAAGCTGCGCCGGCGTGGAAACGAGCGCCAAAAGCGCGATCGCGGCGAAAACCGGGGTTCGTCTCTTGAAGGTCATGTGCATCCTTAGAGGGTGCTGGTGTTTTGCAGGTGTAGGGGAGCTTCGGTTCGGCTGGTTGGACAGAGGGTTGGGATTGTGTGCCCTTTGCAACAGAATAGCGAAATTAATGAGGCAAGGCGGAAAAACGGAGACCATCATGAAGTATCGGAGGCTTGGCGAAAGCGATCTCCTGGTTTCGGAAATCGCGCTGGGGTCCTGGCTGACTTATTCCGGCGGCGTCGATGCCGCGACTTCCCGGGCCTGCATTGATAAAGCGCTGGGCCTTGGCATCAACTTCATCGACACGGCGAATGTCTACGGCAGGGGAGCGGCGGAGACCTTCCTCGGCGACATACTCGCGGAAGTGCCCAGAGACCAATACATACTCGCAACCAAGCTATACTTTCCGATGAGCGACGCCGATCGCGGGCTTTCGCGCGCGCAAATCCATAAGCAAATCGACGCATCGCTGGCCCGGCTGAGAACGGATCATGTGGATCTCTATCAGTGTCACCGGTTCGACCCGCAGACCCCGCTCGATGAAACGATGCAAGCTTTGACCGAAGTGGTGAAAGCAGGGAAAGCCCGCTATGTAGGCTTCTCCGAATGGCCGGCTGAAGCCATCCGCCCCGCGCTCGCAGTGCCTCGCGCCGCGCGCTTTGTTTCGAGCCAGCCGCAATATTCGCTGCTTTGGCGCAAGCCGGAGGCGGAGATTTTTCCGCTTTGCGAAGCCGAGGGGATCTCCCAGATTGTCTGGTCGCCGCTCGCGCAAGGCACGCTTTCGGGCAAATATAAGCCTGGGCAGGCACCTGAGGCCGGGACCCGGGCGGCAAGCCGTACCATGGGCGCCTTTTTCCGGGACGCTTGGCTTGAGCGGCGGACGCTTGAAGCGGTGCAGCACCTTGAGCCGCTTGCGGCCGCGGCCGGCCTTACGATGGCTCAGTTCGCCCTCGCCTGGGTGTTGCGCCTGGACAATGTCGCAGCCGCAATCGTCGGCGCGACGAGGCCGGAACAAATCGAGGAGAACGCGGGCGCTTCCGGCCGGCAGGTCGACCCGGCGCTCTTTCGCGAGGCCGAACACACCGTTCGCGGCGTCACGGCGCGTTGAGGCCTCTTGCCAGGAACCATCGCCGCGGGGCACGATTGATATCGAGGAACGCCGTCATTGCAAGCGAAGCGAAGTAATCCAGGGTTAAGCCGTCGATGGTGCTTAGGATCGCCACGGCGGCGAGCGCCGCTCGCGATGACGGATAAGCGCAATTGCATTCGAGGCGCAGATGTCAGTGCAAAGTTCTGAGCATACCCAGGCCGAGGCCTCGGCATCTAAAACCGGAGGCCGGCCGGAGTTCAAGACGGTGAATCCGGCGACTGGCGAACCTGGCGAAGTTTATCAAGGGAACACGCTAGAGGAGGCTTATGCAATTGCGGATGAAGCCCGCCAGGCCTTCCCGGATTGGCGGCGGCGCTCCTTCGCCGAGCGGGCGCAATTTATGAAGGCTGCCGCGTCAACCCTGCAGCGGCGAGCGCAAGAGTTCGCGGAGCTGATGACCTCCGAGATGGGCAAGACCCGCACCGAGGGGCTGGCCGAGATCGAGAAATGCGCCTTCAATTGCGATTTCTTCGCCGCACATGCGGAACAGTTCCTAAGCCCCGAGCCGGTGGACATGGGAGGCCCCAAAGCCTTCGTGACCTTCAACCCGCTTGGCACGGTGCTCGCTATCATGCCCTGGAATTTCCCCTTCTGGCAGGTGTTTCGCTTCGCCGCCCCATCACTGATGGCGGGGAACACGGCTGTTTTAAAGCATGCGAGCAACGTGCCGGGTTGCGCTCTTGCCATCCAGGACGTGTTCCGCGAGGCAGGCTTTCCCGCGAATGTCTTTCGTACCGTCCTTATCCCGGGCCGCGACGTTAAATCGGTCATCGGCCATCCAGCCATTGCTGCCGTAACGCTCACCGGCAGCGTGGCAGCCGGCCGGAGCGTTGCCCAAGCCGCAGGCCGCAACCTTAAAAAATGTGTGCTGGAGCTGGGCGGAAGCGACGCCTATCTCATACTCGAAGACGCCGATGTTGAGATCGCCGCAACTGTTTCCGTGGCGGCCCGGATGGTGAACGGCGGGCAAAGCTGCATCGCGGGCAAGCGCTTCATCGTGGTGGCTTCGCTCCGGGAGGCCTTCGAGCGAGCCCTTGCCGGCAGGATGAGCGCCATTGCGATGGGCGACCCAAACGATGTCACCACGAAGCTCGGCCCCATGCAAAGCATCAAGGCGCGCGACGAAATCCACCGGCAGGTTCAGGACAGCGTCACCAAGGGCGCGACCCTTCTTTGCGGCGGGACAATCCCGGAACGGCCCGGCGCCTGGTATCCGCCAACAGTGCTCACTGACGTGAAGCCGGGCCAGCCCGCGCACGATGACGAAGTGTTCGGCCCGGTCGCCGCGATCATCGAAGCGCAGGATGAGAAGGATGCGATCCGCATTGCCAACAACTCGCAATTCGGCCTGGGCTCCGGCGTCATCACCGCGGATGCGAGCCGCGGCGAACGCATCGCCGCCGAAGAGCTGGAAGCCGGGATGGGTTTCGTAAACAGCGCTGTGCGCTCAGATCCGCGCCTGCCTTTCGGAGGCGTCAAACATTCCGGCTTCGGCCGCGAATGCTCGCATTTTGGCATTCGCGAGTTCGTGAACATCAAGAGCGTGCTCGTTTCTGGCTAACTTTCTGGCAACGCCTGCGTGCCGCTTTCCATATAAGCCTGCTGAGGGGTTGCAACGCGCCGGATGAGTATGCGAAAGTGCTCCCGGGAAATTATTAGATTGGGTGGGCAGACACTTGTTCCGGGGCGTTCATTCCGCAGTCCATGCGTCGGTGGCGGCACTCACATGGTGGGTTCTGCAGCATTGGGAGCAATTGCAGGCGCATAGCGCGGCATATAAAAATTATGCCCTGCCGGCGGTCCTTGCCGGGCTCGCGCTCCTGTTCCGGATGAGCTACCCGCTGTCCACAATGATCGTGGAGAAAATTCCCTTCTTTTCTTCGTTATTACGCAGGGCACTCATCGGGAAAGACTTCATAGAGGGCGACTGGCCTTTGGTCGTCGTCGATATGGAAAAGGGGGAGCCGCTTTATTACGGCTTCCTCAATATCGATTTCTGCGACGGTCAGCTTTACGTTTCCGGCGACGATTGGAACCCAGACGGCAACCACGCGCAGGCCTTCCACTCCGTGCAATCGCTCTACCGCAACCGTACCCTGCAATACTGGTACGAACAGGGACAGTCGCTGCACTCCCCGGACATGCGCGGCTACACGGAAATATTTTTCTTTCCGGACGAAGGCTTGGCCAAACGGAACGCGGGCAAGTTCCTCGACGTGATGCACACCCGCGATATTCGCTTCTACTCGAAAAAGCAGCACTACGGGCTGTTCGAACGCCATTTTGGCGAAGAGGATACCGCCAAGAAGCTCGAAGCGGCGCGGCAGCTTTGGGGCGAGCTTGAACCGAAACTAGCTTTCCTGCGAACCCGCTCGATCAATGCCGATTTCGTTTGACGCGGGTGCGAACGCCTTAAGGCTATTAAGCGATGGACGAGGTCCTGAACTGGCTTAGGCATAGCAACGTCAACTTCGCCGCTGTTATCGCCACGGTTCTCATCCTGCTTGCTGCCGCGGCCGTTATAACTCTATTCAATCGCTACATATGGAAGCTGCTTGAGCGCCTTGACCGGCGCGTTTCCTATGAGACTTCGCTGGCATTAACGCGAACTGCCTCGGCCATCTCATGGATCATAGCGGCCATGTTCGTTCTGAGCCTCTGGGGGATCAGTTTGAGCGGGTTGTGGGCTCTGCTCGTGAGCGCTGCCGCTGTGATCGGGGTGGCCTTCCTCGCAGTCTGGGCCATGATCAGCAACATCACTGCGAGCTTTTTCCTGACAATCTGGCGCCCCTTCCGCCTGGGCCAAACAGTAGAACTACTGCCCGAAAATCTTAAAGGGCAGGTCATCGACCGCAATATGATGTTTACCTCTATGCGGGAGGGAGGCGGCAGCACCTTGCAGGTACCTAACAATTTATTCTTCCAGAAAATTTTCAGGGTCTCTGGCGACCCCGAACCGTCCTTTTCGAAGTCTCTTGAAGGCGACGGCCAGGCCAAACCTGCCGGGGAAGCCGCACAAAACTGAGCCTCTCCGCCCACGTTTGTACAACCTAACGGCGATCACAATCGCCTTGTTGCCCGCACTATTCGCCTCTAATAAATGTAGGCTGCGGTTCAGCTTCGAATTTGAGGGTGTGTCTTATGGTTGTGCGGCACGGGGCGATTTTGTGCTCCTTTTTCGCGATGTTCGCTGTCCTGAGCGCAAACGCGACGGCGCAAGTCGCGCTGACTTTGCCGGGTGCGTCTGCGGCGGCGCAGCCGTCAACCGCTGCTCCCGCAGCCCCAGCACCTCAAGCAGCTGCACCCGCGTATCAGCCCGACATGGCTGCCATCGCCAAGAAAGCCAACTCTGCCGTCGGCCTCGATATCGACGCACAAGTCAAGAGCTGGCGGATGAACCTTGACCGGATCGAGCAAGGCATTCACGACACCACCATTAATTATACAGGACTTAACACTTTTCGCGGCGAGCTTTTCAAACTGCGAGCCGATGCAGAGGACTTCGCGAAGAAGCTGGAGCCGGTTCTCAATTCAGCAAACGAGGACGTGCAGGCACTCCCGCCACCGCCCGCTCAAGGCCAGCCGCCGGAGCTGGAGCAAGCCGCGATAACGCGTGCAGACGCTACCGCCTATCTTGGTTATCTCACGCAGGCGAATGGCGCCGTGGACGGTACACACAACCGGGTCGCCAAGCTTCTCGGCTCGATCCTCGATGTCCGGCGTTCAAGGGTCACCAACAACCTTTTCCACCGCCAAACGGGAGCATTCTTCCCGGGGACATGGAAGGCCGCACCAGGACAAATCACGGAGCTCGCAGCCAAGGTGCGCGACGCTGTGAAGGGCTGGTGGCGCGTCCAAGATCAGGATCAAATAATGCCGTTAGCGGGTGAGGCGCTCGCGCTTTGGCTAGGCTTGACCATCTTGAGCTTCATTGGGGCGCGGCGGCTTAGGCGCTGGGAAGAGGGCTGCGAGCCGCCATTTTGGCGGCGGGCGTCGGATGCCGCCAACGTCATTCTGCTCAAATCGTTACCGGCGGTTCTGCCGCTCATCTTTCTTTACAACGCCGTGGATCAGGCCCAGCCAATGCCGAACGATATCGGCTGGCTCTTTTACTCCGGCGCCCGCTCTATCATCATTATCGCGGTCGTGAATGCGTTGGTCTCAGCAGCGCTCTCGCCAAGAGATCACCGGTGGCGCCTGATTGCTAGCTCGAATGCTGCCGCGTTGCGCATTTCGGGTCTGATGCTGACCATGGCCATCGTTTACGGCGCCGCGACTTTTGTCCTGACCGCTGCATCGCTCTTCAAGGCCCCCAACTCGCCGAAACTGGCGCTGACCCTGGTGCCGAACGCGATACTGGCATTGCTGGCCGTTGCCGTTCTCGAAACGCCGCTTAGAAAAGAGCATGCCGAGGGCCTGCCATCGGCCTCCTGGCTGCGTATTCTCAGGCTACCGGTTTGGCTCATCGCCATCGCCATTATTGCGACGGCGGCTTCAGGCTATGTCGTGTTGTCGCGCTTCATTGCGCAACAGCTGATCGTCACGGGCGCGATCCTTGCCATTGTTTACCTCATGTTGCTCTGGGCGGACGGTATTGCGCAGTCCATGGGCAACGAAACATCCACCTTGGGCTCATGGCTAGCCACGACCGGCAAGCTTGACCAGGGAAGCCGGCAAAGGCTCTCGGTCCCGGTGAGCTTGCTGTTGAAACTCCTGGTGCTGCTCTCCGCAATTCCGCTTATTCTCAATCAATGGCAGTTCGCCTGGACCGATATTCTTGAGTGGTACCGGCAACTCTTCTTCGGCTTCCGGGTCGGCAGCACGCAGGTTTCGCTCGCCGCACTTCTGGCCTCAATCGCGGTCTTCATTCTCGGCTATTTCGCCGCGAAGTTCTTCCAGCAGTGGCTAGACAACCAGGTTCTGAAACCCGCGGGCCTGTCCGGGGGCTTGCGCAACTCGATCCGCACGGGTGTCGGGTATATCGGTGTCTCCGCCGCCGCCCTCATCGCGCTCTCATACGCAGGCCTCAACCTTTCCAACCTGGCCATCGTGGCTGGCGCCTTCTCGGTCGGTATCGGTTTCGGCCTCCAGACGGTGGTGAGCAACTTTGTCTCGGGCCTGATCCTGCTCGCCGAGCGGCCCATCAAGGTCGGCGATTGGATCGTGGTGGGAGGCGAGGAAGGCTATGTCCGGAAGATCAGCGTCCGCTCGACCGAAATCGAGACCTTCGACCGGGCAAGCGTTCTGATTCCTAATTCGCTGTTTATCAGCGACAAAGTGAAGAACTGGACGCTGCGGAACAATACGGGCCGGCTGGCAGTCCCCGTAAGCGTTGCATATGGCTGCGATCCGCGGGCGGTGAAGGCAATTCTCTTGCAAGCGGCGCAAGCTCATCTAGGCGTCATGCGCTCGCCGGAACCTTTCGTTGACTTCGAGGACTTCGAATCCGGCAAACTGAACTTCAAGCTGTATGCGTATGTCTACGATCTGGAGAAAAGCGTGAGTATCCGGACAGACCTGCGGATTGCGATCCTCGACGCGTTGAAAGCCGCAGGCATTGTCATTTTCTCACCGCAAGACATCGTGCTGCAAGACATGGATTGGCTGCGCGATGCGGTAAAGCTGTATGTTGCGAATGCGGAAGGCCCTGCGCCCGGCAATCGCCGCACCCTGCCGGCCACGGATGCGGCCGAGTAACCGGTTTATCAAGCGGCGCGATTTTGCTGCTCGCAATCTCTTCATAGCCGGGCTTGACCCGGCTATGCGGCTTATTCGCAGCTAAGTCTTGGCCTTCGCCGGGGGAGCATCCTGGGTCTTCGCCCCCGCGGGAACCTCGTGGTGGGCCCTCGCCGCTACGGGGACCTCATGGCAGGGGTTCTTATCATGCTTCAGCGTCTTCTTGCCTTCCGGCGCCTTGCCCTTGAAGAAGTGCGCTGTTGCAATGGCCGTCTGCGGCTGGCCGGCGCCATTAGAAATTTGCTGGATGCCGTCTTGATACCAGCCGTCATACTTCCGCTCCACCGCTTCATCGCGCGCCCGGCACCAGACAACCGCGGACAGGTCTGCAAAGGTAAACTTGCCCGTAGATGCAGCGGCAAGGCGGATCGTATCCGGGCCTTGGCCGGTGACGACGACGTCCTTAACCGTAAAAATCCCGGCCTGCGGCATCTTCGATACGTCCACAGCGTTGGCTTGGGCGACGGGCTGATCCATATTTGTCCCAGCGCAGCCTGCGAGAGTGAGTGCTGCCGTACAGGCTAAGGCGAAATGTTTTATCATTCTTTTACCAACTTTCGAAGCGGTTGCGTTTCCAAGCCCGCCCGGCGTAGGGGCAGCAATCAGTAACCTAAGCGTGCAGGGCGATTCTGGGCGCTTCTGTGGCTTTTCTGCCGGCCCCAACTTCAATTCTTGTCAACGTGACATTCCGGCCCCAGTATAGAGGGTACCTTGGGGAGCCGCAGGCATGCGGCTGAGATCGCGCTAAGGGGCCCTGGCAATCCGCTCAGGGAACGCGCCGCGCGGCAACCCGTTGAACCTGATCCGGTTAGGACCGGCGGAGGGATGGTGTTTCGCAAGCGAATTGTTGAACGGGCCGTTCGAGAACGTCCTTTCAGGCGCTGCAAAGCCCAACGCAATCCACCCGTCAGGCTTAACATACAAAACACAAAAGGAGTCGCGGGATGAACGCGCCTATCGATCCGAAAACCGTTGAGCCGGTGCATGTCACGACAGGGAGTTTACCGGGATCGCGCAAGGTACATGCGGGGGTGCAAGGGCATCCTGATGTCAAAGTGCCGTTCCGTGAAATCGCGCTCCACGAATTGAGCGGCGAGCCGCCGTTTCGCGTTTACGATACAAGCGGCCCTTATTCGGATGAAGCGGCGAACATCGACGTGAACGCGGGGCTTAAGCGTATCCGCGAGCCGTGGGTGCAGGTGCGCGGCGTTGAGGGCTATGCGGGCCGTGAGGTGAAGCCGGAGGACGACGGCAATGTAGGGCCAGCGCATAAGGCGCGGGAATTCCCGCTGCGGTATCAGGTTTATAGGTCGCTCCCCTCACCCTGTCCCTCTCCCGCTAAGAGAGGGGACGCCTTCCCGACGGCTGCGATCGGACTCCCTCTCCCATTGGGAGAGGGCTGGGGTGAGGGGCGTATCACTCAATTAGAGGCGGCGCGCGCCGGGATCGTCACCGAGGAAATGGCCTATATCGCGCACCGGGAGAATTTGGGCCGCGCCGTAGCTCTCGACCGCGCCAAGGAAGCGCTCGCCGATGGCGAGAGCTTCGGCGCTGACATCCCCGAATTCATCACGCCCGAATTCGTCCGCAGCGAGGTTGCCCGCGGCCGGGCCATCATCCCCGCCAACATCAATCACGCCGAACTCGAGCCGATGATCATCGGCCGCAACTTCCTCACCAAGGTCAACGCGAATATCGGCAACTCCGCCGTGACCTCTTCGGTGGAAGAGGAAGTGGAGAAAATGGTGTGGGCGATCCGCTGGGGCGCGGACACCGTGATGGACCTTTCCACGGGCCGCAACATCCACACCACGCGCGAATGGATCATCCGCAACGCGCCCGTGCCCATCGGCACCGTCCCGATCTATCAGGCTCTGGAAAAGGTGGATGGCGATCCGGTGAAGCTCGATTGGGAGGTCTACAAGGATACGCTCATCGAGCAATGCGAGCAGGGCGTGGACTATTTCACCATCCACGCGGGCGTGCGCTTGCGCTACGTGCCGCTGACGGCGCGGCGCGTGACCGGCATCGTGTCGCGCGGCGGCTCCATCATGGCGAAATGGTGCCTCGCCCATCACCGCGAGAGCTTCCTTTATGAGCGCTTCGGTGAAATTTGCGACATCATGCGGCGTTACGACGTTTCGTTCAGCCTCGGCGACGGCTTACGCCCCGGCTCGATTGCGGACGCGAACGACCGCGCACAGTTCGCGGAGCTTGAGACGCTGGGTGAGTTGACGAAGGTTGCCTGGGCCAAGGGCTGCCAGGTCATGATCGAAGGCCCCGGCCATGTGCCGCTGCACAAGATCAAGGTGAATGTCGAGAAGCAGCTCGCGCTTTGCGGCGAGGCGCCGTTCTATACGCTCGGGCCGCTCGTTACCGACATCGCGCCCGCACACGACCACATCACGAGCGCCATCGGTGCCGCCATGATCGGCTGGTTCGGCACGGCGATGCTTTGCTACGTCACGCCGAAGGAGCATCTGGGCCTGCCGGACCGCGACGACGTGAAGGCCGGCGTGATCGCCTATAAGATCGCGGCGCACGCAGCCGATCTTGCCAAAGGCCACCCCGCCGCGCAACTTCGCGACGACGCGCTCAGCCGCGCCCGCTTCGAGTTCCGCTGGGAGGATCAGTTCAATCTCGGCCTCGACCCCGAAGGCGCGCGCGCCATGCACGACGAGACGCTGCCGAAGGAGGCGCATAAGGTTGCGCATTTCTGCTCGATGTGCGGGCCGAAATTCTGCTCGATGGAGATCACGCAGCAGGTGCGGGATTACGCCGCGAAACTGAACGAGACGCCGGAGATGGCGGCCGAGCACGGCATGGCGGAGATGAGCGAGAAGTTTAGGGAGATGGGGAGCAAAGTGTATGTTGAGCGAAGCTGAAATCAGCCAAGCTCGCGATGTCACTTGGCATCTACGGGCCGAAGCAATTTCGCTCTTAAAATCGACGGCAATTTGGGAGAGCGGTCAGGGCGTCCTTCCTTCCACAAGAGGAGACCTACCATATGGTTTAGGAGCCATAAAGTCGCATATCCGTCTTGCGTGCATGCGCGATGTGATTATGGGCCTTTGGCGGCTATCAGACCCGAAAAAGGATTTTGTCTCTCTTTACCGGCTTCAGAAAACAATAAACGCACTAAGTAACGAAGACCCGCAGCTTATAGCAAAGAATCTTTGGTCGGTCGGATTGCACCAGGCCACTGCGAAGCCATCAGATATTCCGTCTGCCATTTCGTTTCTCAAGTTAAGAATGGGCCCGGCCCGGGGTTATCCTCCAACGCTTGGTAATTATCGTAGTGACTTGAACGAAATCAGGAATGGAATATTAGCTCATGCGAAATTGAACACGGAGAGCAAGTTTCTTGTTAAGCGACGACGGGCTGCGACCGTGCTTGTGGCTGAGCTGGTGAGATCAACTCTGATAGTCTTCGACGGTTTTGATTGGAACTGTAAGAGGTTTTTCCGCAACGCCCTGAAGCAAGCAAACCTATTTTGGAACGTCATACATCAACAGTCGCAAATCGCCGTGAGTGGCACTGATTAAACGATAAGTTCGCCATAGGAAATAACGACCGTGTGAGGGAGTTGTGATTTCATACGACAAATGTGCGATCCTATGCGCCATACAAAGGACGGTACATGACTGACACCCTAAACCGGATCACAATAAATCCCGGCGTTTGCGGCGGGCGCCCCTGCATTCGCGGTTTGCGCATCCGCGTCAAGGATGTCCTCGACATGCTCGCAGGCGGAGCGACCCGTGAGGAGATTCTGGCCGATTACCCGTATCTGGAAGACCCCGATATTACGGCCGCGCTCGAATATGCGGCGCGCGCAACCGATCACCTGGTCATCGCCGCAGCAGAATAATGCGTTTCCTCGTCGATACGAACTTGCCGCCCGCGCTCGCCAATTGGTTAATCGAACAGGGGCACGAGGCCGTGCATACCACGGCGCTCGGCCTTGCGTCTGAGCAAGATATCGAGATTTGGCGGCACGCGGCAAGCAGCGGCTATCGTTATATCGAAAGACGAGGATTTCGCGCTTCTCAAAGCCGCGAATGCCGGCGGCCCCAAAGTTGTTTGGATCCGAATTGGAAATGCGGTCCGCCGCGCATTGATACGGCGGCTTATCACGGCTTGGCCTTCGGTGATCGAGAAGCTGGAAGAAGGCTATGGTATCGTAGAGGTCCGATAGGAAAGCGCCGGGTAAGCTAACGAAAGCCGTCTTGGCGAAGGGCTTCCGTGCGGCGCACTCACTGAAATATCTCATCGAGAGCGATCTCAAAACCTGGCGGGTCGAGGCGCAGGGTGCTTTCGCTCACGAGCCGGGTGAGGATCGTGCCATCGGCTTGCCGCTGATGATGGATCAGCGGCGGCTTGCCGGGGTCGACAATAAGGTAATGATGCACGCTAGGCAGGCTAAAATAGCCCTTTAGCTTCGCCGAGCCGTCGATCCGGCGCGTCGATGGGGATAAAACTTCCAGAACGATAATCGGATTGGGGACCTCAAGAGCGTCGTCCGAAAGCCTTTGACCGCAATATACCAGCGCATCGGGTTCATGCGCCGTTGTATCGGTAATGCGCACTGTCATGCCGTCCGGGTACATGATGCACGCAAGGCCCGCCTTCCGGATCCCGCCCGCCAATGCGGTCTGCACGGCAAATTTGGCGAGCGCGTGAGCGGAGCGCTCCGGGGACATCGCATAAACCTGGCCATGGTAAAGTTCATAGCGGCCTTCTTCGCCTGCCGCCCAAGCGAGGAACTCGTCTACCGACATGCATGGTCTTGGCGTTTGGCTCATGCCATTAAGATAGCTGCGGCGGCAAAGAAAACCAAGACGCGGGCGACCCACAATAACGCGGCGGCGACCGGCGGCTTGGTGATGGCGGGCTCAGGGAACGCGCCGCGAGTTTTGCTAGGAGGACCAGTTCAATCCCGCCTTGCATATGATACAAAGACGCGCGCAATAGTGCGAACCCAGGGACAGCGCCGGCATTAATCGCCTATACGATCGCGGCCAATCTGTTCGATGGTGATCACGCAGCTGGTGCGGGAGTACGTCGCGAAGCTAAATGAGACGGCGGGGAGGTTTACGTCGAAGCCGCTAAGGTGCCGGCTCGCTATTTCTTGAAAATGGCGCTGGCGGCGTCTTTCTCGGCGGTTTTCTTCGCGATCATGGCTTCCGCGCGCGAAATCTCTGCCGTCAACAATTCGACGTAACGGCGAAGATCTTCGATCGAATAGGCCGATAGATCTTTGGGCTTCGAGGGTTGCTTGCGAGGCTCAAGATCGTCGATGTCCATGGTCTTCACCTGGTTGAAGCCGTCCGCCTAATGCGTGGCCTCGCCCCCGGGCAGAGGCGCCGCCGCCGTCTGGCTCGTCTGAGGCTGGATCAAAACCTCCGATTGCGCAACATCTGCGCTCGCATCGGGTGCGTTCGCTGCGTTCGCCGGGTAGCCTCCGCCGGTAAACTGCAGGCGCACAATCTTGTTCGCGCCGGTTTTCACAATGAGGTCGCGCCATCCCGCGTTCGAGCCCGGCCCCGCAGCGACCGGCGCTTTTACGCCTATCGTTTGGGAGATGGGCCGGTATCCGACCTCGCTCGGCTCAAATACGACAAGCGTGCACCCTTGCGGCGAACACCATTCAGGCCCCGTTAAAAGCGCAAGCGCTTTTGCCCGGCCATTGCTGTTCAAATCCGCGCCCGCCTGATCGAAAGGACTGTCGCCCTTTTTCTTCTTGGTGATGCGCAGGCGCTCGACAGCCTTCGTTAAGGCGTCTTGATCTACCGCCATCGCAATTGGCTGCGACGCCGTCTTATGCGGGGCCAATTCAACAGGGCCGGCCATAGCATCCTGCGCCGTGGGTGCAACCGCGTTCGCGGGCCTCTCGCCGGAGCTGCAGGCGAAAAGGGCGCTTGCGGCAGCGATGGCAGTAACCGTGGCAATGAACCGGAAAGGCATGGCCCGCCCTCTATGACTTCTAATGGCTTGGCAGATAGTGCGGAAGAAACGCCTTTGTCAGGGCGGAACTGTGGCACTTCGGCACCGCTGCGCAATCTATCGCAGCATGTGAAGCGGGCGCCAAAAAGAAGAACCCCGCCAGATGGCAGGGTTCTAAAAATTACCAAGAGATGGTCTGAGCGGCTTATTGGCCGGTTTGGGTCGCAAGATAGGCGATGACGTCCGCGCGGTCCTGAGCAACCGGCAGGCCGGGGAAAGCCATCTTGTTCCCAGGAACCATGGCTTTCGGGTTCGTAAGGTACTTGTCGAGGTTTTCGGGAGTCCAAACGATGCCCTTGGCGCCAGCCTCTTTCATCGCGGTGGAGTAGTTGAAGCCAGGCCGGGAGCCGGCTGTTGCGCCGATGAGATTATTTTGCACGGGGCCAACGCCGGGCTTTGCGTTCGGGCCAACCTTGTGGCAGATTGCGCACTTCTTGAAGACCACTGCCCCTTTGGCTGCGTCGCCGGTTAGCGCAAATGCGTTCGCAGACCAAACGAGGGCCGCGCCCAGCATTGCCGCTTTGATAAATGATGTCATTCTTGTCTCCTACCCATTCAAGATCGCCGGTTTTTGAACGCGGCCCTTGTTTCAAGCAGAAAACGAGCTGAAACTCAACAAGACTCTGCGGCGCAAAGACGCATTGGTTACGATTTTGTGCAAGGGGCCGTTACGTTTTTTCAAAAGATGGGTCATCCTAAGCCAACTCCGGCATTAGGATGACAGCCGGGCCGGAAGGATTACTAACCTTTTTGTGTTTCTAAATATGCGATGACGTCCTCCCGGTCCTTCGCATTTTTCAGCCCCGGGAACACCATCTTCGTGCCGGGAACCATGGCTCTTGGGTTTTCAAGGAACTTGTTGATGTCTGCGGGAGTCCAGACAAGACCCTTTTCACCAGCCTCCTTCATGGCGGTTGAGTAGTGATAGCCTGGACGCGAACCGGCTACGGAGCCAACCAGATTATTCTGTTCCGGGCCTACGCCGGCCCTCGCGCCAGGTCCGACCGCATGGCAGACCTTGCAATTGTGGTCGAATACTTCTTTTCCCTTCTCCGCGTTGCCCTCTTGGGCATATGCACTTGCGGACCAGACGAGGGCCGCGCCGAGCACAGCGGCCTTCACAAAGCTCTTCATGCGTTTCTCCTACACATTCAACATTACCGTTACAGAAAGCGCCCACTGCCTCGTTCATGGAACCAGAACTCAATAAAGTATCTATGCGGAGAAAAGTGCCATCTATCTAGTTTTGCGTTCTCTCCCCGGGTAGAATAAGAGTTTGGTCGCTCCCGGTAACCGGCTCACGCGCCGGCAAAGTTACTTACAAGTTGATGCGAGGCAGAAATATTTCCGCCTGCCTTGACGCCTACTATAGCCTCAGCAATCCTTGTTCAGCGCTGGCGTGGATCGATCAATGGCATCTATCGAAGTGCGAAAAGCCACGGTAACGGGTCTTAACCGTTTTGGCCTCGGCGCGCGCCCGGGCGATTTGGCAAAAATCGGCGGCGGCATTCGCGAGGTTCTGTTGGATGAGGTTGCGGAGAGGGCAGCGGGCGCAAACGCCGCAGCAGGACTCCTTCCGAGTTCGGAAGCTTTTCATCGCCTCCGCATGCAGCAGGAGGAAATCAAGGCGCTTCGGGAGGCGAAACAGGCCGTCAGCCCCGCCGGGAACATGGCCGGGCAGCCTGCGGCCGGGGACAGCATGCGCAATGCAGGCAGTCCCAAAGCGGCGCTTCCCAATGTCGTGCGCGAAGTGTTCCAAGCCGAGACGCTCGCGAGACTTGAAGCCGCGAAGGCGTCCAACGCTGGTTTCAGCGAGCGGCTTGTTTTGTTTTGGTCCAATCACTTCTGCGTTTCAGCGCGCAAGGCCGGGGCCGTACGCATCCTGGCCGGCGCCTATGAACGCGAGGTCATCCGAGGCCACCTCTTCGGGCGCTTCGAGGATATGCTGCTCGCGGCCGAGAAGCACCCGGCGATGCTGGTTTATCTCGACAATCAGGAGTCGATAGGGCCGCATTCGCGTGGCGGGCTGCGCCAGCAGAAAGGGCTCAACGAGAATTTGGCGCGCGAGATTATGGAGCTGCATACGCTAGGCGCCGATGGCGGCTATACGCAGGAGGACGTTACGGCGCTTGCGAAGATTTTGACGGGATGGCGTTTCGCCAGGAACGATAATCAATTTGGCGAGGAAGGCCGCTTCGTCTTCAATCCCAACTTGCACGAGCCTGGGGATCACAAGCTGCTGGGCGTGGTCTATCGCGAAAGTAACAGCGCACAAGGCGAGCAGGCTCTGCTTGCCTTGGCAAGGCACCCCTCGACCGCCCGGCATATTGCGAGAAAGCTCGCAACGCATTTTGTCTCCGATTCACCCGCGCCGGCGCTTATCGGCCGGCTGGAAATCACTTTCCGGAAAACCGGCGGAGACCTTGCCGCGGTTTCGCGCGCCCTTATCGAAGCGCCGGAGGCATGGGCCGGGGAGCCGGCGAAGCTGCGGACGCCTTACGAGTTTCTGGCCGCCTCGGTGCGTGCGACCGGTGTGGAAATGAAGACGCCGCAAATCAATGGCGCACTTACGAGCATGGGACAGCCCTTATGGAGCCCGCCGGGGCCGAACGGATTTCCCGATCAAACTGCCGCGTGGCTTTCCCCCGAAGGGATCAAGGCGCGTCTCGATTTCTCGGCGCGCTTCGCACAGTCCGTGCCGGGCACGGCAAAGCCCACCGATGTGCTCGAAGAGACCATCGGCCCCATTGCCTCCGATCACACGCGCACAGCCGTCGCCCGTGCAGAAAGCCGCGCCCAGGGCTTCGCGATACTGCTCATGTCGCCGGAATTTCAGAGGAGATAGTGCATGTTATGTGAAACGCCATCCGTCTCCCGGCGTGCATTGCTGCGCGGAGCTTGCACGCTGTTCGCCTGGGCCTATCTGCCCAAATTCGCGTTCGCTGCCGCGCGCCGGGACGCGCGTTTCATCGTCGTCGTGTTGCGTGGCGCGCTCGATGGGCTTTCAGCGGTAGCGCCTTTCGGGGACGCCGGTTACGCGGGCTTGCACGGCGAGCTTGCGCTTTCTCTCGATGGCCCGGCACCTGCCCTGCCACTGGATGGGTTTTTCCTGCTGAACCCTGCGATGCCGAATTTTGCGCGGCTTTACAAGGAAGGCCAGGCGCTTGCCGTGCATGCCGTTGCCACGCCCTACCGGGAGCGGTCGCATTTCGATGGCCAGGATGTGCTCGAAAGCGGCCAGCCCGGGCCAGGCCTCAATGCGACCGGCTGGCTGAACCGCTTCGCTGGAACTCTGCCTGCAGGCGAAGCGGTTTCACGGCATGGCTGCCTGGGAGTGGGCGCGGTGGCGCCTCTGATCGCCCGGGGACCTGCCCCGGTCATGGGCTGGGCGCCGCCCGTCATCCCGCGCGCAGGCGAGGATATCGCAATGCGCGTGCTCGATCTTTACGCGGCGCGCGACCCCGCGCTTGCACTCGCCCTTCACCAGGGGCTCGATACCGATAAATTGGCGGTCGCGTCCGGCGCAATGACCGCGCCAAAAGGCGCGCCTGGCGCGGACAACCCCAAAGGCATGGAACAGATCGCGGAGGGCGCCGCGCGCATCATCGCGGCCGAGGATGGCCCGCGTATCGCCGCCCTTGCCTTCGAAGGCTGGGACACGCATGCGCGCGAGGGCGGGGCTACCGGAAGGCTGGCAGCGCTGCTTGGCGGGCTCGACGCGGCACTCGCTGCGTTCGAACAGAACTTGCAGCCTTATTGGAAGGACACCGCCATCCTCGTTGTCACCGAGTTCGGACGTACCGCGCGCATCAACGGCACGGCCGGCACCGATCACGGCACGGGCACGGTCGCGTTCTTGGCCGGCGGCGCGGTCAAAGGCGGGCGCGTCATAGCCGATTGGCCGGGGCTGAAGGATTCGCAGCTCTTCCAAGGGCGCGATCTAAAGCCGACAACGGATCTGCGCGCCGTGACCAAGGGCGTGCTGCACGATCTTTATGGTGTTTCGGCACCATTGCTAGCGGAACAGATTTTTCCGGACAGCTCAAAGGTCGCGCCAATGCAAGGGCTTATCGTTTAGTGGTACTCAAATGCGATGCCTTGGTTCCCGTGCCTTCTCGGGTTGAATCGCGGATGGCGAGGCGGAACTGGGTTACTTCTCTGGTTGCTCGTCTTTCCACTTGTAGCCTATACGGCGAGGCGCTTCTTTTTGTTTTTACAGCTATCAGCAAAACGCTAAGTTGTGACACGTGCTGAGAAGTGGCTCCACAATTTCGGACGGTGCGGTAGGTGGAATTTCTGCCTGACAACGGGCACGCTGGTGCCCGCGAATCAGGAGCGGCAATGAGCAGAAGACCACGGCGGAACCACTCACCGGCCTTCAAGGCAAAGGTGGCGTTGGCGGCGATCAAGGGCGAGCGGACGATTGCACAGTTGGCGGATCAGTTCGACGTTCATCCGAACCAGATCACGGCCTGGAAGGCGCAGCTCGAAGGCGGTGCCCCGGACGTTTTCGGCGGCGGTGGCAGCGCGGCACCGGCGTCCCCCAGCGTCGACGTGAAGGCACTGCACGCGAAAATCGGCGAACTGACGCTGGAGAACGATTTTTTAGAAGGCGCGCTCAGCAAGGCGGGATTGCTGAACGCAAAGCGATGATCGACCGCAGTCATGCGTTAAGCGTCACGAAACAGGCCGAAGCTGCAGGCCTTGCGCGCAGCACGGTGTATTACCTGCCGCGCCCGGTTCCGGCGGCCGATCTCGAACTCATGCGCCAGATCGGCCGGCTGCATCTGGAGTTCCCCTTCGCGGGAGCGCGGATGTTGCGCCGTCTTTTGGCTGCCAATGGGAGCAAAGCCGGCCGGCGTCATATCAAGACGCTGATGCGGCGCATGGGGATCGAGGCGCTGTACCGGCGTCCGCGCACGACGAAGCCGGAGCCGGGGCACAGGGTCTACCCCTATCTGCTGAGCGGCATGGAGATCGCGCGGCCGAACCAGGTCTGGGCGATGGACATCACGTATATCCCCATGGCGAAGGGCTTCGTCTATCTCGCCGCAGTCCTCGACTGGTTCTCGCGGCGTGTGCTGTCGTGGCGGGTCTCCATCACGATGGAAGCCTCGTTCTGCATCGCGGCGCTGGAGGAGGCACTCGCCAGGCACGGGAAGCCGGAGATCTTCAACACGGATCAGGGCAGCCAGTTCACGGGTGCAGCCTTCACCGGCGTGCTCAGCAAGAATGAGATCGCGATCAGCATGGATGGAAAGGGCGCTTGGCGGGACAACGTGTTCGTCGAGCGGCTCTGGCGGACGGTGAAGTACGAGGAGGTCTATCTGCACGCCTACGGGAGCGTTCCGGACGCACGTGCCTCGATCAGACGGTATCTCGATCTTTACAATCGCCGCCGCCCGCACTCCAGCCTTGACGGCATGACGCCCGATCAAGCTTACTACGGAGCACACAGCTTGCCGCCAGTCCGCTTGGCGGCTTAACCCCGGCAGACGTTCCACTTATCGAAGCGGAAATTCTGTCCGAACAACCGGGGCCACCTCACTGTATTAACTGAAGCTTCTCACCAGCTTCATTTGCTCCGTAAAATGTGATAATGTCAGGACCGTAATAGCTTACTTCATCGATATGAAATGTTATCGCTTGGCCGAAGGAAACAAGTCTCGCACCGATTTCCTGATTGTCATCTAATTCGGCTTCGAACTGCTCTATGTATTCACCCAGCCGTTGGTAAGTCCACTTAGCTGGATTTGACTTGGGCACGTGCGGCGTCAACGCCGCGCTAGAAAGACTAATCATTTTGTTCATATCGCTTAAGCTCTTTGCAATATCGTCCATGCTTGCCTCGACATTATAATCCCTGCCAGCACTATATTTTGCTAAGCAGTAGATTCTTCAAGAGGCCCGCAGCTTGGCAATTTGTTCGGGAAATCGGGCCCTGAATTAAACGATCTTGCAATCGCGCCGGGGCGTTCCTAAAACGGCTTATGGAAGCGGAAGGCAAATCAATGAGCGCGCAAAGAACGCTGTACGATAAAATTTGGGATGACCACGTCGTCGAGACGCAGCCCGGCGGCACGAGCCTCCTCTATATCGACCGCCATCTCATCCATGAGGTGACGAGCCCGCAGGCATTCGAGGGTTTGCGGATGACGCGCCGCCGAGTCCGTGCGCCGGAGAAGACGCTTGCCGTTGTCGATCACAACGTGCCCACCACCGACCGCAGCCACGGCATCGCCGATCCCGAAGCCGCGCTGCAGGTGCGCACATTAGGCGAAAACTGCGCGGAATTCGGCATCGACTATTATAACGAGCTCGATCACCGCCAAGGCATCGTCCACATCATCGGCCCGGAGCAGGGCTTCACGCTCCCGGGCACGACCATCGTTTGCGGCGACAGCCACACCTCTACGCATGGTGCATTCGGTGCGCTCGCGCACGGCATCGGCACAAGCGAGGTCGAGCATGTGCTCGCCACGCAGACGCTCATCCAGAAAAAAGCCAAAAACATGCGCGTGACCGTGGACGGCGCGCTTTCTGACGGCGTCACCGCCAAAGACATCGTGCTCGCGATCATCGGCGAGATCGGCACGGCGGGCGGCACGGGATACGTCATCGAATATGCGGGCGAGGCCATCCGCGCCCTTTCGATGGAGGGCCGCATGACGGTCTGCAACATGTCCATCGAAGCGGGAGCGCGTGCCGGCATGATCGCGCCGGATGAAAAGACCTACGCCTATATCCAGGGCCGGCCCCGTGCGCCAAAGGGCGGGGCTTGGGAGGTGGCGCGGCGCTATTGGGAGAGCCTGCCCTCTGACGAAGGTGCTGCCTTCGACCGCGAGGTGCGGCTCGACGCGTCGAGCCTGCCTCCGCTCGTCACCTGGGGCACGAGCCCGGAGGACGTTGTTGCGATTACAGGAAGCGTGCCGGACCCGGCGAACGCCGCGGATGAAGGCAAGCGCGCCGCCATCGCGCGCTCGCTCGCCTATATGGGGCTCACGCCGGGCACGAAGATGACCGGTGTCGCCATCGACCGCGTCTTCATCGGCTCCTGCACGAATGGCCGGATTGAAGACTTGCGCGCCGCCGCCGCAATCGTGAACGGCCAGCACGTGTCTTCCAGCGTAAGCGCGATGGTGGTGCCCGGTTCTGGCCTCGTGAAAGAACAGGCAGAGGCCGAAGGGCTCGACAAGATCTTCCTCGCGGCGGGATTCGAATGGCGCCAGCCGGGCTGCTCGATGTGCCTTGCCATGAACGCCGACAAGCTTGCGCCGGGCGAGCGCTGCGCTTCCACTTCGAACCGCAATTTCGAAGGCCGGCAGGGCTTCAAGGGCCGCACGCATCTCGTGTCGCCAGCCATGGCAGCCGCCGCGGCTATCGCCGGGCATTTCGTCGACGTCCGCGAATTCGGGAAATAGAGCGCGTCCCCTATCATGGCCGGGCTTGACCTGGCCATCCATACGGGGTCAGTTCGGGTGCCATTTCGCCCGATGTCGCAAGGCGCTTTCGGGCAGCGCTGGCACCACGCTAAGGTCGTGGGACATGACCGAGTGGACGCCGCCGCTGACCCAACCACCGCCGTAACGATATGCCAACAAAAGTCAAAGACGCCATCGCGATCATAGAACAGGGCGGGTGGCGCCTCGTTGCAACGCGCGGTAGTCACCGCCAGTTCAAGCATGCCACAAAGGCTGGCCGGGTGACAATCGCGGGAAAATTGTCCGATGACTTGGCGCTAGGCACGTTTGCCAGCATATTGAAGCAAGCAGGACTGAAGGGCCGGAAATAATGCGCTACGCCATTGTCATCGAGAAAGCGGACGGAAACTACTCGGCCTATGCGCCAGACTTGCCAGGCTGCGTTGCAACTGGCGATACGCCAGAAGAGACCGAAGACAATATGCGCGAGGCAATCCGTTTTCACTTGGACGGCCTGATTGAGGACGGCCTGCCTCTCCCGCCCGCTCAAAGTACGCTTGCCTATGTGGAGGCGTGATAATAACCCGCATAACGCGTGACTAACCTCTCATCCTGTCATTCTGCCGCAAGGGGAGAAGGAACGCCGTTGCAACGGGCACAGCTTGCCGCCGCTCCCCTCGCGGGAGAGTGCTGGGGCATACAGCAACGATAGGCACTGTGAAGTATGTCCGTACTGATTTTCGTAGCCCCGTCTCGTGGTTAAAACCGGGATGGTAAACGCGGGCGGAGATAAATTCCGATTTTGCATCCAGACGCGAATTTTTCGCGTATTCACCCCCAAAAGTGGATTCCACAGGGTCCGTTAATTATCGTTTTGGGTCCCAATTAATCAGAAATTTTAATCGCCAATTCAGCAAGGGGTTAATGCGCCTAAGGTCAGCTTAAGGTACCGGCGCAAGAAGAGTCAGCAATAACAGTGCGTTGGCTTCATTTACGCATTCCTAAGGAGCTATCGGCGACGACAGCTCCATCGGAAGGGCGCGGGGCAACCAATGAATTTTTATAGAAGTTATATAGACACTTATGTTCAGGCTCGCAATCGTGGCGGCGGCCATGACCACCGAGTCTAAGTCTGTGTCCGTATTACACTTCAATCCAAGCTTCCGCAGAACCGCTGGATACGGCGGCATGCCTCTTCCAGCTCGGGCGTCGAAGTGGCGTAGGAGATGCGGAAATAGGGCGAAAGGCCGAAGGCCGCGCCATGCACGACGGCCACGCCTTCATCTTCGAGCAGCGCCGTCACCACGTCCTCGTCGTTGCCCAGCACCTTGCCGGCGCGGGTCCGCTTGCCGATCAGCCCGGCGCAGGACGGATAGACATAGAACGCTCCTTCCGGCGTGGGGCATTCGATCCCCTTCGCCTGATTGAGCATCGACACCACGAGGTCGCGGCGCTCCTTGAAGCTCTGCGCGCGCTCCTTCAGGAAGTCCTGCGGCCCGTTCAGCGCCTCCACGCTCGCCCATTGGCTGATGCTCGTGGCGTTGGACGTGGTCTGCGATTGCAGCTTGGTCATCGCCTTGATGAGGGGCTCCGGCCCCGCGCAATAGCCGATGCGCCAGCCGGTCATGGCGTAGGCCTTCGACACCCCGTTCATGGTCAGCGTGCGCTCGTAAAGGCCGGGCTCGACTTGGGCGGGCGAGGTGAACTCGAAGCCGTCATAGACAAGATGCTCGTACATATCGTCCGTCAGCACCCACACATGGGGATGCCGCATCAACACATCGGTGAGCGCCTTAAGCTCGGCGCGGGTGTAAGCGGCCCCGGTCGGGTTCGACGGGTGGTTGAAGACCAGCCACTTCGTCTTGGGCGTGATGGCCATTTCGAGCGTCTCGGGGCTGAGCTTGAATTTCGTCTCGATCCCGGCCTCCGCATAAACGGGCTGACCGCCGGCCAAGAGCACGATGTCGGGATAGGAGACCCAATAGGGCGCCGGGATCACAACCTCGTCGCCTGGGTTCAGCGTCGCCATCATCGCGTTGAAGATGACCTTCTTGCCGCCGGGGGCCACGAAAGCCTGGGCCGGCTTATAGTCCAAGCCATTCTCGCGCTTGAACTTTTTGCAGATGGCCTGCTTCAGCTCGGGGATGCCGTCGACGTTCGTGTATTTCGTCTTGCCGTCCCGGATCGCCTTGATGGCGGCTTCCTTGATGTTGTCCGGCGTGTCGAAATCGGGCTCGCCCGCGCCAAGGCTGATCACATCCTTGCCAGCCGCTTTCAGATCGCGCGCCTTCGAAGACACGGCGATGGTGGGCGAGGGCTTCACGCGCGCAAGCGCGTCCGATAGGAAGGCCATGGTCAAACTCCAAGATGCGATTGCGGCGCAAAACTATGCTTCTCGCGGCGCTTGCGCAAGCGTTAGCGCTCACAAAAAAAAGAAACATTGCCAACGCGGGTGGAACCTAAATTGCGGGCAGTGTTTCAGCGTCCCCCCGTGCTTATTAAGGTCGAGTATTGGGTTGGCATCCTTAAGCGATGCACGAAGGGCGGGCAATCCTCGCGGACTTTCCCCGGCCGAATTCAACGGGAGTCCGATGCAATTCAGCCACTTCGCCTTTAGCGGAGAACGGCCTAGCTATGCGGAAGCAGAGCCGGCGTGCAACCGATTGTGAGCCAAAGGCCTAGTGACAGAGCCGGCTATTTGTGGGACTCTACCTGGCGCCCATCTGGATCGTGGCCGCAGTTCGGGATCTTACGCAATGGCTGGGAAGGCAGTGACGCCGCTTAGTGGCGTGGCCAATAGCCGGGCAGGCGACAGCGGCTACGCACGGTAACTTGTACGCCCACGAGAACGAAAGCGACGCCCAGCTCCGCGAGATCGTGGATCACGCCCTCGATGGCATCGTCATCATCGACGACCATGGCGTAATTACCGACATCAATCCCGCCGCTCAGCGCTTGTTCGGCTATTCTCCCAAAGAGTTGATCGGACAGAATGTCGGCATCTTGATGCCGGAGCCCTATAGCAGCGAGCACGACGCCTTCCTCAAAACCTACGGCGAGACGGGCCAGCAAAAGATCATCGGCATAACTCGGGAGGTAACCGGGAGGCGGAAGGATGGCTCGGTCTTTCGCCATCGAGCTCTCGGTAAGTGAAGTGCTTCGCGCCGGGCGGCGGCTTTTTACCGGGATCGTGCGCGACATCTCCGAGCGCAACCGCATGGAAAGCGAGCGCCAGAAATATGTCTCGCTCGTAGAGAACAACAGCGATTTCATGGCCATGGCGTCCCTAAGCTGGGAGCTGCTTTATATCAACAAGGCCGGCTGCGAGCTGGTCGGGATAACCCCCGAACAAGTCGAGGGGATGGAGGTGCGGGATTTCTGGGATGCCGCCAGCCTGCCGGCTGTGCTTAAGGAGGCCCTGCCGGTCCAGGTCAAAGGCGGCTCCTTCCGTTTCCGCGGCAAAGTCAAAAACTTCAAGACCGGTGAAGCCATCGACGTCGATTGCAATACCTTTGGGATCACAGAACCGCATAAAGGCGAAACTTTCGCCATCGGATTTTCGCTTCGCGATATGAGAGATCAAATGCGCCATGAGCAAGCTTTGCGCGATAGCGAAGCACGGCTGCAGGCAATTCTGGACAGCGCCGTCGACGGCATCGTCACCATCAACGAGCGCGGCATGATAGAAAGCGTTAACGCGGCGGCCCGGAAAATCTTCGGCTACGAGCAAGGCGAATTGCTCGGGAAAAATATCAAGATGCTGATGCCCGCTTCCTATGCCCGCGAACACGACCAGTATTTGCGAAACTACCGTCATACAGGCCAGCGCAAAATCATAGGAATCGGACGTGAGGTGGTCGGACGGCGCAAGGACGGGAGCGAGTTTCCGGTGGACCTTTCGGTGAGCGAGGTACGCCTTGGCGACAGGGTTCTCTTCACCGGCATCATTCGCGATATCACCGAGCGCAAGCAGGTCGAACAGCACCGGGCGCTCCTCGTCGCGGAGCTGAGTCACCGCGTCAAGAATACGCTGGCGACGGTGATCTCGATCGCCCGGCAGACATTTCCCCGCGAGCAACCTTTTACGGATGCAATCGCCTCGTTTGACGGCAGGATTCGTGCATTGGCGCACACACACAGCCGCCTTGCTGAGCACAGTTGGATGGAAGTATCGCTGGCGGCGGTTGTCGAGGACGAGGTCTCTCCTTACCGGAACGCGGACGGAACGAATATCGCCGTGCAGGGTGCCGATCTCATGCTGAAACCGAGAAATGCGATCTCCCTGGGCATGGCTTTTCACGAGCTTGTTACGAATGCGGCAAAGCACGGCGCTCTATCGAAGGCCGGCGGCTCTGTCGAAATCGCCTGGGACTGCGTCCGCCATAATCAGGTTCGCATCCGCTGGACTGAGCGGGACGGCCCGGTAGTGCCGCCTCCAAGCCGCAGCGGCTTCGGCAGGCTGCTCTTGGAGCGCGGTTTGGCACACGAGCTTAGGGGCAAAGTGCAGCTGGACTTCGCCCGCGAAGGGTTGAAGTGCATCATTGTGTTTCCACTCGATGGCTCTCCGGCTCAAAACGAGTGAGGCGAGCGATGGCGTATGAAACGCAGGGAGTAGGCCGATGACACCTCGGATCCGTCCGGAATGCATCGGCCAGGAGCCAGGCAGCCAAAACCCAAACGATGCAAGCCTGAAAGGTCTGCGGGTTCTTGTGGTAGAAGACGAGTTCTTGGTGGCCTTGGAGGTGGAGGCTGCGCTCGAGGAGTTTGGGTGTTCCGTAGTGGGGCCCTACGCAAAGCTCTCGAAAGCGTTGGACGCCGCTCGCACCACGCCGGTCGACGGCGCGGTCCTCGACATCAATCTCAATGGCGAGATGGTCTATCCGCTTGCCGAGCTGCTTACTACGCAAAAGGTCCCTTTCGTTTTCATAACCGGGTACACGGCCGCCGATTTGCCTGAACGTTTCCGCCCCTTCCGGCGGCTGTCGAAACCGCTCGACGCCGAATCGCTGCGCGGCATTTTTCTGGACATCCGCCGCAGCGGACACTGAGCCAAAAGTTTCTGCGTGATCGAGACCATGTGCATGGGCTGCACCCCTTGCCGTGAATCTTTTGATAGTTTCGACTCTGCCGATGCAAACCGGGCAAGTCGCGCTACCTTATGAAAAAATCGCTCATACGGAGACGCCAGTGCTCTCACCCGATGAAATCAACAGGTACAAACGGCACCTCCTTTTGAAAGAGATTGGCGGGCAGGGCCAGCAACGGCTGAAGGCGGCCCGTGTGCTTGTGGTCGGGGCAGGCGGACTTGGCTCGCCGCTCATCATGTACCTGGCTGCGGCAGGAGTGGGTCGCATCGGCATCATCGATGACGACCAGGTGTCGGCCGATAATCTGCAGCGCCAAGTGATTTTTGCCAGCGCCGACGCGGGCGCGGATAAGGCCGGGCGCGCTGCCGCGTTTTGCCAAAAACTCAATCCGCATGTTTGCGCCGAACCAATGCCCTTCCGGCTCACCGCTGACAACGCGCTCGAAATCATCTCCCGCTATGACATCGTTGCAGACGGATCGGATAATTTCGCGACGCGCTATCTCGTCAACGATGCGTGCTATTTCGCCAAAAGGCCCATGGTCTTTGCGGCGCTGGGACAGTTCGACGGCTATCTCTCCACGTTCCGGGCGTATCAGACGGATGAGGCCGGGCAGCCGCTTCCGAGCTACCGCTGCGTTTTTCCGGCGGCGCCGCCGCCGGGTGCGGTCGCCAACTGCGAAGAGGCGGGCGTGCTTGGGCCGGTGGCCGGGGTGATCGGCACGCTTCAAGCCGTTGAAGTCATCAAGGAAATTCTTGGGCTCGGCGAAGGTCTTGCGGGAAAGCTCCTGATCTACGATGCGCTTTCGGTCCGCTTCCAGACGATTGCGCTCAAATGGGACCCTGAGAACCCGCTCACAGGACGCAACCCAACCATCCGGGATTTATCCATCCATCAGCGCCTCCAGGCCTAGCAGCAACCACGCCGCATCAAGCGCCTTGGTTTTGCCCCATTGCCGGGTGTCATCCGGAGGTGAAAAGTCATCTTCCAAAAGATTGCTGGAGGCATCATGAGAAGGTCCTTGCTCCGCGCGATCCTCGCCGCCTGCTTCCTCGCAGCGGCGGTAGAAAGCGGCGCGGCATGCACCAACACCGGCAGTTTCGAGCGCTGGCTTTCGGAATTTAAGGCCGAAGCACGCGCCAAGGGCATCTCGCCGCGCGCGATTGCGGCGCTGGACGGGGTAACCCTCGATCAGGGCATCATCCGCCGCGACCACGGGCAAAGCGTGTTCAGCCAAAGCTTTCTCGAATTCTCCGACCGCATGGCAAACAAAAATCGGATTGCAACCGGCCGCTCGCGCATCGCGAAGGACAAAGCTTTATTCGACAAAATCGAACGGCAGTTCGGCGTGCCGGCTTCGGTGATCGTTGCCTTTTGGGGGCTCGAAACCGATTTCGGCCACGATAGCGGTCACCTGCCAACGCTTACTTCTCTTGTGACGCTGGCTTACGATTGCCGGCGGCCTGAGAAGTTTCGCGCGGAGCTTCTGGACGCGCTGCGCATCATCCAGAAAGGCGATCTGAGGTCCGATGAGATGCGCGGCTCTTGGGCGGGCGAGATTGGCCAGACGCAGTTCGTACCCTCGATTTACCTGAAATACGCGCTCGACTACGAGGGCGATGGCAAAGCCGATCTGATCAACAATGTCCCGGACGTGCTGGCCTCGACGGCGAACTACTTGAGCGGCCTTGGCTGGCGCCGCGGCGAGCCCTGGCTCAAAGAGGTGCGCGTCCCTGAAAGCATGGACTGGGCCGAAGCCGATCTCACCATCGAGCACACGGTTGGTGAATGGGAGAGCAAGGGCGTGCAGATCGCGGACGGCAGCAAGGTTCCGGGCAGCCTGACGGCGGCCCTGCTCCTGCCGATGGGTAAGAATGGTCCGGCATTCCTTGTCTTCCAAAACTTCAAGGTGTTCCTGGAGTGGAACCAGTCGCTCATCTATTCCACCACCGTGGCCTATCTCGCTACGCGAATTGAGGGCGCGCCGGCGGTCTCGCGCGGCCACGCGGTGCCCTACGGCTATGAGCCGACGAAGGAGTTGCAGGTGCTCCTGCGCGGGCGCGGCTTTTACAGCGGGGACGTCGATGGAAAGCTCGGCCTTGCCACGCGCGAGAGCGTGAAGAAGGCGCAGCAGAAATTCGGCCTGCCGGCCGATTCTTATCCAAGCCCGGAGCTGATTGCCCGGCTGCAGTCGCGATAATGCACAAATCGCAGGAGCGGCCGGAAATGTTATGGTCAATCCTTCTGGCAGTTACCTCATGCTTTCTCAGGAGGAACTTGAAATGGAATTTATTCTCTATCTGATCGTAAGCGCCCACGCGGAGACTGGCACCAGTGTTGCCGCCATCAGCGTAACACAGGTGGGAACGTTCTCTACTGCACCCGCATGTATCGATGCGGTGAAAGCGTCTTCAGGGCTGCTTAACGCTATTGATAATCCCAACCTAAAGCCGTATGTGAACTACATCTGCGTAAAATATAAGTAATATCCGCCAATGCTAGGCTTTCCCGGGATAGGAAGGGGCTGGCTGCGGTACGGCGCTAGACGCAAGCACGAGAGACCTGAGTTAGGAAATCCAAGATGGTCTTGTCTTGGCGCCCAAGACAGACTCAGGTCACCTTTTACGATCCTATTAAAACCAGGATGTTGGGATCTGGCGTGCGGCTTCTGGTTATTCCATAAAAGAAACTGTGCCAACGGGGTTCAAGCGGCGTCGCTAATGGACCTTGCGGGCCGGTAACGTCTCAATTTCCATTCCGCCGTTTACCCGTATCTGCTAAGCGGGTGGCAACTCTTTCCGGCGTTATCCGGAAGTGAAACGAGAAACTGCGATTATGGAAAGCAGGAGCGACCTGATGAAGGCCGAATTGGGATTCAAAAAAATAATCCACCTAGTGGAGGATGTATTTCTCTTGATAATAGCGCTCTTCACAGTCATTGGGGTTGGTAAGGAGATTTATCTCATCGCCTTGAAGCGCGATATCGGTTTGCAAGACTTGTTGCTTATGTTCTTATATGTCGAGGTGCTCGCGATGGTGGGGGCATACTATGAGAGCAAACAAGTCCCCATAACCCTGCCAATTTTCATAGCCATTACGGCTTTAGCGCGAGCTACAATTTTTCAAAAGGACCAAGAGCCTCTTAACATAATTTACCAGGCCTCTGCGATTCTTATCCTCGCCGTTGCGTCCATTGCTGTGAACTATCGCCCTGCAATCAGGCAACCTATTGGCGATGAAGCAGGCAGAGCAAAGCCCGGCCATGACTTAGAGGATAGGGAGGGCCGTTCAGAGCGACGGTCGCCGTGAACCTTAAGCAGAAGGGCCGGAGCTGGCACCCGGCGTAACTTTGCCTAGCCCTCCGCCGCAAGCCGGGCCGCGACCCGATCAGCGCAAGCGGGATCGGCCCAAACGCGGTAGTCCCCGCGCGCATATCCCAGAGCGTTTTCGTGATAGAGCATGGCATTCTGGCGGTTGGCCGCGCGATTGTCCTGGCTGCGGATGATCCGGGCGGGCACTCCGGCCACGATGGAATTCGGCGGCGCAACGAAGCCTGGCCGCACCAGCGCATGCTCGCCCACGATCGAGTTCTCCCCGATCACCGCGCCATCCATAATGGTGACGCCGATGCCGATGAGGCAATTGTTGCCGACGGTGCAGCCATGCAGCGTGGCGTGGTGGGTGATAGAGCAGTAGGAGCCGATCACGGCCGGTGTGTCATAGCCGACATGCAGCATGACGAAGTCCTGGATATTGGTGTAATCGCCGATCTCTATGAAGTGCACCTCGGCGCGGGCCACGGCGTTGGGCCAGATTGATACGCCAGTCCCAAGCGCGACTTCCCCATAGAGAAGCGCGCTGGGATGCACGAATGCCGCTTTGGACACGTCAATCATCCGTCTCTACCTGAGGCGCTTTTTCCTTGCGGGCCGGCTTTGCCGCGCCGAGCGACCTCTTGTCCAGATAGCGTTCCACCGATGCTGTGAGGTCCTCGACCTTGTCCTCGAAGAAATGGTTCGCTCCGGGCACAACTTCGTGGGTCACGACGATGCCTTTTTGCGTTTTGAGCTTGTCGACCAGCGTCTTTACGGCGGCAACGGGCACCACGCGGTCGCGGTCGCCGTTGATCATGAGACCCGACGACGGGCAGGGCGCGAGGAAGCTGAAATCGTAGAGATTGGCTGGCGGCGCCACCGCAATGAAGCCGTCGATTTCGGGCCTGCGCATCAGGAGCTGCATCGCGATCCACGCGCCGAAGGACACGCCGGCGATCCAGCAAGACCGGGCGTCCGGATTAGCGAGTTGCAGCCAGTCGAGCGCGGTCGCTGCGTCGGAAAGCTCGCCGGGCCCCTGGTCGAAAATGCCCTGGCTGCGCCCGACACCCCGGAAGTTGAAGCGCAACACCGAAAAACCGCGCTTAACGAAGGTGTAATAAAGGCTGTAGACCACCTGGTTGTTCATGGTCCCGCCGAATTGCGGGTGAGGGTGCAGGATAATGGCAATCGGTGCGCCTGCCGCGGCCTCATGATGATAGCGTCCCTCGATGCGGCCGGCGGGCCCATTGACGATGACTTCGGGCATATTTTGAAACCTCTTCTTAGCCGTGATTGCCGGCGCACTCGCGGCGGAATACTTGACTCCGGCACTCGGAAATCATATCTAATAGCTCTGAGAAGCCGTCCGTTGAAGCCCGATTTGGGCGGCGGCGGCGTTCAAAGAGGCATATCATATCAAAGGCGCAAATTTCCATGACCTTCGCGCCCAGGGCACGAGGGAGGCATTTCGATGCTGCTTAGCACCAAAGGGCGGTATGCCGTAATGGCAATGGTTGAGATCGCAAAGCAAAGCGGCTCGAAACCGCGGTCGCTTGGCGATGTTGCCGTCAGGCTCGATCTCTCGCTCGCCTATCTGGAGCAGCTGTTCATGAAGCTTAGGCGCAATGGCCTGGTCCAGTCGGTAAGGGGTCCGGGCGGCGGTTATGTGCTCGGCCGCGACGCCTACGCTATCAGCATCTGCGAGATCATGTGCGCGGTCGACGAGCCGCTCAAGATGACGCGTTGCGATGCGGAAGGCGACGGGTGCGTGGCAACGAAGCGCTGCAGCACACACTTCCTATGGGAGGCGCTTGGGGCGCAGATTGAGCAGTTCCTGGCGACAGCGACCCTGGGCGACGTGCTTTATGGCCGCTATGCCGTGCCGCAAGAGGAGGAGCTCTTGCTCGCGAAGCTCGCTGCGGGAGCGGAGATCGGTCAATGAAGCCGCGCAGCTATCTCGATCATAATGCAACCTCCCCGCTACGCCCCGAGGCGCGCGCTGCGATGGTTGCGGCGCTCGATCGCTTCGGCAATCCTTCGTCGGTCCACGGCGAAGGCCGCGCCGCCCGCGAGATCGTCGAGGACGCGCGGGAACGGGTTGCGGGCATATTCGGCGTCGAGCCCTTCAGCGTCTATTTCACCTGCGGAGGAACCGAGGCGGCGAATTGGCTCTTGCAGCCGCGTGGCGATGAGACGCTTGCGCATACCGCGGTGGAACATCCTTGCGTTTTGTCGGGCCATCGCTTCGAGACAGCGCATGTTCGCGCAGTTCCTGTCTTGAAAGATGGCATCGTCGATTTGGACGCGCTTGGGGCGTCCCTGTCTGCCGGTTCGATTGCCGCCGTGCAGGCGGCAAATAACGAGACCGGCGTGACTCAGCCTATTCGCGCTGTCGCGCAAGTCGCTCATGCCAAGGGCGCGCTCCTTGTTTGCGACGCCGTGCAAGCAGTCGGCCGCTTGCCCCTTAGCGACCTCAAAGAGGTGGACGCGCTTTTCTTCTCGGCGCACAAGTTCGGAGGACCGAAGGGTGCGGGCGCCGCTATTTTCCTCAATCCGCAATTCATGCCTGCGCCGCTTCTGAAGGGCGGGGGTCAAGAGCGCCGCCAGCGGTCAGGCACCGAGAACGTGCCGGGCATTGCTGGGCTCGCCGCCGGCCTTGAGGTTGCGGATGAGGAGCAAGCAAGTTTCGCGGCTCGGGCGGAGGCTTTGCGGCGGCAGCTGGAAAGCGGCCTTCGCGCCATCGCCCTGGACGCGGTTATTTTCGCGGAAGGTGCAAAGCGGCTTCCGAATACCACATGCTTTGCCATTCCCGGCAAGAGCGCCGAGTTCTGCCTGATCGCTTTCGACTTGGAAGGCGTTGCGGTGAGTTCCGGTTCGGCATGCTCTTCGGGAAAGGTGGAGCGCTCGCATGTGCTGGCCGCGATGGGTGTGCCGGCGGAGTTGAGCCGGGGGGCGGTCCGTGTCTCCACTGGCTGGACAACAACGGAAGCAGATATAGAGCGATTTTTGACCGTTCTTTCCAGGATTTGCGGGAGCCGGACAGCCCGGCACGGGAATTGCAGCAGCGCTGAAGAGAGCCCTCGAGCCGCGCCTGCCGTGTAACGTTTGTGACATCGCGGCAGATGCGGCGATGAGCCGAAGGAGCAAATATGGCCACGCCAGTAACAGAAACCATTGAGCGCGTCCGCGAGCTCGACGTCGATAAGTACAAATATGGCTTCACGACGGACATCGAGAGCGTCAAGGCGCCGAAGGGACTGAGCGAGGATATCGTCCGTTTCATCTCGGCCAAAAAGGGCGAGCCCGAGTGGCTGCTCGACTGGCGGCTGGAGGCTTACCGCCGCTGGCGCACCATGGAAGAGCCGAAATGGGCGCGCGTCCACTACCCAAAGATCGACTACGAGGACCTCTATTACTACTCCGCGCCGAAGTCGAGCGAAGGGCCGAAGAGCCTCTCCGATGTCGATCCCGAACTCCTGCGCATGTATGAAAAGCTCGGCATCCCACTCAAGGAACAGGCCGTTCTCGCGGGGGTCGAGGGGGCGCAAGTAACCGGGCCGCGTATCGCGGTCGATGCGGTGTTCGACAGCGTCTCGGTGGTTACGACCTTCAAGGAAGAGCTGAGCAAGGCCGGGGTGATCTTCTGCTCGATTTCCGAGGCCGTCCGCGAGCATCCGGAGCTCGTGCGCAAATATCTGGGCTCAGTCGTTCCCTCGACCGATAATTATTTCGCGACGCTCAACTCGGCGGTCTATTCGGACGGCTCCTTCGTCTATGTGCCGGAAGGCGTGCGCTGCCCGATGGAGCTTTCCACCTATTTCCGCATCAACGAGAAGAATACCGGCCAGTTCGAACGGACGCTCATTATCGCGGATAAAGGCGCGTATGTGAGCTACCTCGAAGGCTGCACGGCGCCCATGCGCGACGAGAACCAGCTCCACGCCGCCGTGGTCGAACTGATCGCGCTCGACGATGCCGAGATCAAATACTCAACCGTGCAGAATTGGTATCCGGGCGATAAGGAAGGCAGAGGCGGCATCTATAATTTCGTGACCAAGCGCGGGGATTGCCGCGGCCGCAACTCGAAGATTTCCTGGACCCAGGTCGAGACCGGCTCGGCCATCACCTGGAAATATCCGAGTTGCATTCTGCGCGGCGACGGCAGCCGCGGCGAATTCTATTCCATCGCGGTCTCGAACGGTTATCAGCAGGTCGATAGCGGCACCAAGATGGTGCATCTCGGCAAGAATACATCGAGCCGTATCGTCTCGAAGGGCATCGCCGCTGGCCGCTCCGACAACACCTATCGCGGGCTTGTCTCGGCGCACCGGCGGGCTACGGGAGCGCGGAACTTCACGCAATGCGACAGCCTCTTGATCGGCGATAAGTGCGGCGCGCACACGGTACCTTATATCGAGGCCAAGAACGCGAGCGCGCAGTTCGAACACGAGGCGACGACCTCGAAAATCTCCGACGACCAGATGTTCTATTGCCTCCAGCGCGGGCTCTCGGAAGAGGAGGCGGTAACGCTGATCGTGAACGGCTTCGTGCGCGACGTGCTGCAGCAGCTGCCAATGGAGTTTCTGGCCGAGACGCAGAAGCTGATCTCGATCAGCCTCGAAGGCAGCGTGGGTTAGTTAGCGTCCCCTCTCCCATGGGGAGAGGGACAGGGTGAGGGGCGTAACGCCGTGGTTGAGAATGAAGGCCCGCGAGCAGGTTTAGCCCGGAAGCTCCGGCGCCAGGAAACTGACGCCGAGCGGAAATTGTGGTCCCGCATCCGGGACAGGCAATTTCTTGGGCTCAAATTCCGGCGGCAGGTTCCTGTCTGCGGCTATGTCGCCGATTTTCTTTGTTACGAGGCGAAACTGATCTTGGAACTAGACGGTGGACAGCATTCGGAACGGGGCGAAGCAGATGAGCGCCGTACGAAGGAACTAAAGGAAGCAGGGTTTCTGGTCCTGCGTTTTTGGAACAGCGATGTGCTGGCGAACACCGGCGGCGTCTTATCGGCAGTAACTGAGGAATTGCAAGCAAGTGGAAGGAAGACACAGGGAACGCCCCTCACCCCAGCCCTCTCCCCGCGGGAGAGGGAGCCGGCTGCGGCTCTTCACGCCGGACGGAGAAACTAAATGGCGCTGATATTGGCGGGATTGCTTGGGCTGTTCATGAGCCTCGTTGGCGTGGCGCTGATCGTGTCGCCGTTCAACGCTGTGCAGGCGTTCGGCATCGACCCGTCGCACATGGCGGATCTGGAGCTGGCGCCAGCGATGGGTGTGCGCGAGCTGGCGCTTGGGCTGACGATCGCCGCTTTGGCTTTGATGCGTAAAACGAGCGCGCTGGGTGCGGTGCTGCTGATCGGCTCAATCGTGCCGGTTGGCGATTTCGCGATTGCCGGTAAAGCGTTCGGCTACGCGGCGGCGGAACGGCATCTGATTACCCTGCCGTTCTCCCTGGTCCTCGGCCTCGTTCTGGTGAGCAAGTGATGGAGCACGCCATGAGCTACTGGTTCAGGCCTAAGCGTTACGGTTGGGGAGCGACTCCAGCGAATTGGAAAGGCTGGGTCGCGATAGGGGTTTTTGTCGCCGTGATTTTGGCCGTGAACTTAGAACTCGCCCGCGGAATGCCGCTAATCTACTTCGCCATTTTCGGCGCGCTCCTCGCGCTGTTCGGTTGGATTGTTTGGAAAAAAACGGATGGAGTCTGGCGCTGGCGCTGGGGCCCGGATGAGAAAGAGAAGTAGGTAATCGAAATGCTCGAAATCAAAGATCTGCACGCCGAAATCGACGGCAAGGAAATTCTCAAGGGCTTCAATCTCACCGTGCCAAAGGGCGAGGTTCACGCGATCATGGGGCCGAACGGCTCCGGCAAGTCCACGCTTTCCTACATTATCGCGGGCAAGGAAGAATATGAGGTCACGGAAGGCTCGATCACCTGGGAGGGCAAGGACCTCCTTCAGATGAGCCCGGACCAGCGCTCCCATGCCGGCGTGTTCTTGGCCTTCCAATACCCGATGGAAATCCCGGGCGTCGCCTCGCTTACCTTTCTGCGCACGGCGATGAACGCCCACCGGAAAGCGCACGGCGAGGGCGAAATGTCGATCCCTGACTTCATGCGCACGGTGCGGACTGAGGCCGAAAAGCTAGGCATGTCCATGGACATGCTCAAGCGCCCCGTCAACACGGGCTTTTCGGGCGGCGAGAAGAAGCGCCATGAGGTTTTGCAGATGGCGCTGTTGCAGCCCACGCTGTGCATCCTGGACGAGACCGACTCCGGCCTCGACATCGATGCGATCCGCGTCGCGGCCGAGGGCGTTAACCGCTTGCGCTCCCCGGACCGGGCCATGCTGGTGATCACGCATTATCAGCGGCTGTTGAACTACATCGTGCCAGACAAGGTGCATGTCATGGCGCGCGGCCAGATCCTGCGCTCGGGCAGCAAGGAGCTGGCGCTGGAGCTTGAAGAGTCCGGCTACGCGGCCTATGGCGCGGAAGCGGCTTAAGGGGCGATGATGACAATCCATCCAACCACAATCCGCGCGGCGCTCACGCCTCATGAGCAGCGCTTCCTCGACCTCTACGACAGCTCAAGCGATCGGCTTCCAGGGGCTCGCCGGCCGGAAGTCCGTGCGTGGCGCGAGGCGGCACTGGAGCGGTTCGCTGGCCTTGGCCTGCCGCATCGCCGCGTCGAGGAATGGAAATATACCGATCTTCGCGTGCTGATGCCCGAGGTTCAGCCGCTGGCCGGGCTTTTGCCCGCAGTGGCGGCGGATGTCAGCGTCGAGGCGGCGGCCGGCAAGGCGCTGGCCGATCTCGATGCTTACCGCGCGGTGTTCGTGGACGGGATGTTCCGCGCGGACCTTTCGACGCTGGACGAAGCCGCGGGCGTGACATTCAAGCCGTTGCGTGCGAGCCTGGAAGACGACGCCGGCGCCGCCGGCGTCATGGCGCAGTTTCCTCCGGTTGAGCGCGACGTAATCGCGGCCTTGGCTACCGCCTTTGCAACCGATGGCGCGATTCTTTCAATCCCGCCCAAGGCGCGCCTGGAAAAGCCGATCCATCTGATTTTCGTGGCGGGCGAGAATGCGAAATTGGCGGCAACGCAAAGCGCAATCGCCATCGGCGAGGGGGCAGAGGTCACACTGATCGAGACGCATGCGGCGGCAGCCGGCGCCCAGACGCTCTCCTGCATGCGCCTTGCCGTCGGCGCGGACGCGCATGTGAGCCACATCCGCCTCAATGAAGGCGCCAAACAATTATCGTCCGCGCTCGTGGCGCTTGGCGAGCGCGCGCATTACGAGCCGGTGCAGATCACACCAGACGGTGTTCTGACACGCGCTCAGATGCGTATTCTCTTCAGCGGCGCGCATGCCCGCTGCCATTATGCCGGCGCTATGATGCTGCGGGGGCATTCCCATGCCGATTTCACCCTCGTGGTGGATCATGCGGCGGAGGCTTGCGAAAGCCGCGAGCTGGTGAAAGCCGTGGTTGACGGGCGCTCGCGCGGCGTCTTCCAGGGCAAGGTGATTGTGGAGCGCGGGGCGCAAAAAACCGACGGCAAGCAGATGTCGAATGCGCTGCTTCTGTCGGACGAAGCCGAGTTCGAACTCGAAGCCCGAGCTTGAGATCTTCGCGGACGACGTCGTTTGCGGTCACGGCTCGACGGCGGGCCAGCTCGATGACGATCTTATGTTCTATTTGCGCGCGCGCGGCATTCCGGAAGCGGAAGCCAAAGCGCTTTTGATCGCCGCTTTCATCGGCGAGGCGCTGGATAAAATCGAAAATGAGGCGCTACGCAGCGCGCTGCAGGAGAAGGCCGATGCCTGGCTCGCGAATTAAATCGAGGGTAGCACCCCTCATCCTGTCCTTCTCCCCATGGGAGAAGGGACCCCCGCATTGCGCACAGAGCGTGCAACAACGTGCCCTCTCCCCAGGGGAGAGGGACAGGGTGAGGGGCGGAAGGCTCAGAGAAAGATCATGACCCTGATGGAAAAACACATCCCAGCTTCGGCCTACGACATCGAAGCGATCCGGCGCGATTTCCCGGCGCTGTCGCTTAAGGTCCACGGCAAGCCGCTGGTGTACCTGGATAACGCGGCGAGCGCGCAAAAGCCGCAAGCGGTGCTCGATGCGCTGACGAAGGCGTACCGGGACGAGTATGCGAATGTGCACCGCGGCCTGCATTACCTCGCGAACGCGGCGACCGAGGCTTACGAAGGCGCGCGAGACCGCGTTGCGAAATTCCTGAACGCGCCAAGCTCCAAGCAGATCATCTTCACTAAGAATGCGACCGAGGCAATTAACCTTGCGGCGCAATCTTTCGGCGGGATGGTTATCGGCCCCGGCGACGAGATCGTGCTCACGATCATGGAGCACCACTCGAATATCGTCCCGTGGCATTTCCATCGCGAACGGCGCGGCGCGGTCATCAAATGGGTTCCCGTGACGGATCGCGGCGAGTTCCGGCTGGAGGACTTCGAGGCCGCGATCACGCCGCGCACCAAGATGGTCGCCATCACGCATATGTCCAACGTTCTCGGCACGCCCACGCCTGTTAAAGAGGTGTGCAAGATCGCCCATGCCCACGGCGCCTATGTTCTCGTCGACGGCAGCCAGGGCGCGGTTCACCTCCCCATCGACGTTCAGGACATCGATTGCGATTTCTATGCCATCACCGGGCACAAGGTTTACGGTCCGACGGGTATCGGCGCGCTTTACGGGAAGGCGGAGCATCTCGAAGCCATGCCCCCGTATCAGGGCGGCGGCGAGATGATCGAGACGGTGACTGTCGACGCCGTGCGCTACAACGACCCGCCTTACCGCTTCGAGGCCGGCACTCCGCCGATCGCGGAAGCCGCTGCATTAACGGTGGCGCTCGACTATATCGACAGCATCGGCAAGGAGCGTATCCGCGCCCATGAGAATTCCTTGCGCCGCTACGCCGAGGAGCGCCTGAGGCCGATCAACTCGATCAGGATTATCGGCGAGGCAGCGGAAAAAGGCCCGATCGTCTCGTTCGCGCTCGAAGGCGCACATCCGCACGATGTCGCCACGATCCTGGACAGTTCGGGCATCGCGGTCAGGGCCGGGTCGCATTGCGCCGAGCCGCTGCTTTCGCGTTTCGGTTTGACGGCAACCTGCCGTGCTTCTTTCGGTCTTTACAACACGCGCGCGGAGGTGGACGCTTTAGCTGAAGCCCTGCAAAGAGCGGAGCGGTTCTTCAAATGACAGAGATGGACGAGAGAAAAATGCCGGTTGAGACGGCGCCGTGGGATGGGCCGCAAGACCCGCCTGCGCATCATGAGCACCATCTGCCGGAGCCCTGTGCGCACACGGTAGAGGTGGCTAAGGACTTCAAGGCCGAAACCGCGATCCCGGAGGAGGAGCTTGAGCGGCTCACCCAGGATATCGTCGCGGCGATGAAGACGGTCTTCGATCCCGAAATCCCGGTTGATGTTTACGAGCTGGGGCTCATTTATAAGGTGGACATCAACGACAACCGGGAAGTGGACATTGAAATGACGCTCACGGCGCCCGCTTGCCCGGTGGCAGGCGACATGCCGTCCTGGGTCGAGAACGCCGTCGGCGCTGTTCCTGGCGTCAGCGCCGCGCGCGTGAAGATGGTTTTCTCCCCGCCGTGGGAGCCGTCGCGCATGTCGGATGAGGCGCGCGTCGCTTTGAATATGTTTTAGTCTAGCTAGGCCACGACGTTGGAAAGGGAACAAAGCTGATGGCAAGGGCCAGACCGAAGGTCGTGACACTGACGGACGCCGCAGCCGAGCGCGTGAAAGCCATTATGGCGCGCTCGCAGGAGCCGGTTGCGGGCTTGCGCGTTGGCGTGAAAAAGGGCGGCTGCGCCGGCATGGAATACACCATGGAGTACGCCGCCGAGACCGGGCCGAATGACGAGGTGATCGAGGAGAAGGGGGTGCGCCTCCTCATCGACCCTTCCGCGATCCTGTTCCTGCTCGGCACCGAGATGGATTATAGGACCGATAAGCTCACCTCCGGCTTCGTGTTCAACAACCCCAACCAGACGAGCGCCTGCGGCTGCGGCGAGAGCGTGGAAATCCGCCCCGCGCAGGAGTGAGCCAACTCTAAAGACCCCCTCACCCCGACCCTCTCCCCAAGGGGAGAGGGGGTTATAAGCGTCCTCTCTCCCCATCGCGTTTGCTTGCAAACGCGATAACGTTTAGTTGCAAGCTCGCCAAGCCGAGCTTGCGGGGAGAGAGACAGAGTGAGGGGGGACTTCTACACATGGGGCCCTGCGGAAATGCTGGCGTATTCGCTTGCCGGCAAATCCCTTCAAAGCGTCCGGAGCTTCAGCTATAACCGCGGCATGCGTTAGCGCTGGGGGGGCTGCCATGACCTACAATCTGCTTGTGCTTGGGCCGATGCAGCATCGCGTGGGTGACACTGTCATCCGCCAGTCCAATACCAAGCGCATTGGCGAAGTCCTGGAGCAGATGTCGCAAGCGCTCGCGGTGGGCGGGATGCCCCCCTTCCGCGTCGTCACGCCCGAGGACCCGAACGAAATCGGCGATTATCGAGCTCGTCATGAGCGAGATCGAGCAAGCCGATTTGGTGGTGCTCGACCTCACGGGAAACCGGCCGAGCGTCGCCTACGAGGCCGGCATCATCCACGCGCTCGGCATTCCGCATATATTTGTGACGGAGGACGAGGAAACCTCCTTTTATTTCTCTTCCGTTCGGGTTGTCCGGGGCTTGCAAATCCAGGCCGATTTCGATCCCCAAAATCCCGGCCCCAGCCAAGGCGAGCTGTTCGGCAGGCTGAAGACATTCCTAAGCGGCGCAGACGCCAGAACGGCAATGGCCGGAAATATCCTGACGTCCCACTTCGAGGGCCTGCCGATCATCGACCTTGCCGGGCCTGCGGGCATGGCGGCCAGCTACTACACCAACGCTGTAAAGCGGTTTATCCGGCCCGGCGGTTTTGCCGGAAGAAGGTGCGAGCTGCTGTTCAAGGAGGAGCGGCCCGCGCGCTTCGGGGGCAAGACGGTCACGTCAACACGGGCGGTTCCCGCCACGGTCAACGCGCTCATCGCGGTGGAACCGCCCGCTCAACTCGCGAAGAGCTTTTTTGAGGACGATGTCACGCTCAAAGCGGCGTTAAAGGAGCTGGGGGTCGAGCTGGAACGCGCAACCATCGCAGCCGCCGGCACGCTCGACAAACGCGACTATGGCGGCTGGTTCGACAGACGCGGGATCGCTCGCGGCTCCACGGTTTGCATCGAAATTCCCACAATCGTGTATCCCTTGACGGAATCGCCCCGGATTTTGCGCCTGAGAAAGCGGCGCAGCAAGTTCGAGGGCGAGCAGCGGCAAATCATGCAAGAGGTCGAGGAAAGAGCGCTGGAAAAGATGCTGGCGTCTTTTAAACGCAATCTTTTTTATCATATCGACATGGAAAGCGAGGCCAATAAGGCCGGGTTCTATTACGTCCCGCTTCGCGATCTTCCCGCCGCATTACGCAAGGCAGGCGTCCTTTGAAGCCAAGCGGAGCCGCGAGCGGTTATGCCTTACGCGTCACACCCGCGGCTGGTTACGCTAAATTATCGTAGAATATTTGCATTGTAGGCCGGCGTGCAATAATGTTGCGCGGTTCGCGTCTATTTCCCAGGCCAAGTCCGGGAGGATGCCCAAATCCGCAACTAAAATCACAAAAGGCCGGATTCAGAGTGAAAGAACTTCAGCGGCATCGTTTGGCTCCAGTGAGGCCGGCAACGGACGCTCTGGACCTGAACCTCCGTTCCCTCCACATCTTCGTTCAAATTGCCGAAAACGGTGGCATGAGCCCCGCGGCGAGGCGCATGGGCCTCACGCAATCCGCGGTGAGTCAGATGATCCAAAATCTCGAATATTCCCTTGGCGTTCAGCTTTTCGACCGTCAGGTGCGCCCGATTGCGCTGACGCCGTCCGGCATCATTCTCCTCAACAAAGCGCGGGGGCTGCTTCTCGCCGCACGGGACGCAATAACAACGGTGCGGGAGCCCGCTGCCGTGGCCTTCCCCAAGCTCAATCTCTGCCTGGTTGAGACCATCACGGGCATGATTGGAGCCGAATTCGTAAAAAAAATCCAAGGGCTAGCCGATCTTTGGTCCGTGCAGACCGGCTTGCACAGCCAGCATAGCCGTGCGCTGCTTTCGCGCGAGGCCGATATCGTCCTCACGCCCGATGCGCTTGAAGACAACACAAGCGTTGAGCGGCACGAGATTCTGAAGGAGCCTTATTTTATCGCAGTGCCGAAGGATTTTACGGGCCAGGCCGAAAGCCTTTCTGCGCTGGCAGCACAGCGCGACCTTATCCGGTTCAGCACGCGCACCATGCTCGGGAGGCAAGTGGAACGGCATCTTAGGCGCCTTAAGGTGGACGCGAGAGGCCGGGTGGAGTTCGACAACGCCGACGCCATCCTGGCCATGGTTGCGGGCGGCCTCGGCTGGGCCATCGTGACCCCGTTATGCGCGCTTTTGGGGCGTAGTTTCTGGCCGAAAGTCAAGTTTGTACCAATGCCGGGACCGGCCCTGAACCGCCGGCTCTATGTTATTGCCCGGCAAGGCGAGCTGGGCGATATCCCGAACCGGATAGCCAATGCTGCCGTAGCATGCATCCAGGAATCTCTGTACGATCACTTCGCCGATCATCCATGGATACTATCGGCCTGCACTATTCCTGCGACTGTGCGGCTTCTGTAGACGCCTTTCCGGCCCAATGCCCTTCTTGGAACCGTTAGCGCCCGCAATCGTTGACATGCAGTTGAGCGCGCGGAAAAGAAGCGCGCTTTTTTCTTCATGCAAAGCCGAAAAAGGAGGCAACGATGGCGCGCACCTCTGCGGCCGACCTGTCGCACGGACTCAAAGACGCTACGTTCCCGATGAATACCCGCCAGCTTGCGGAGCACGCCCGCCAAAACAGAGCCCCCGACGAGCTCGTGGAGACGATCAGGCACATGCCCGACCGGGAGTTCGGCTCTCTCGCCGATGTCGAACATGTCTTCAGCCAGAGCCAGCAGGGCGAAGAGCAGGCAAACGGCAGCGCAACGGAAGCGGCCCGCAAAGGCGGAACGCGCCGCCGCAAACATTAAGCCGTTCGCGGAATAGAGACGAAGGCGGCTTAAGGCATTGGGCCTCTTTCTGTGTCGAACCGCAAGCAAGGGGACAAGCCATGCCGCTCACCCGTATCGCCCTTCGCGCCGGCAAATCTGGTGCTTACCGCCAGGCGATTTTCGATGGTCTCTACCGGGCCATGCGCGAAACCTTTAACGTGCCAGAGCACGATCAATTCATGACCGTCACCGAGCATGAAGCCGCATGCTTCCGCTATGACGCGTCCTATCTCGGCATTGAGCGCAGCGACGATCTGTGCCTGATCCAGATCACCGTGAGCAATACCCGTACCGTGGAGCAGAAGAAGGCGCTTTACCGGCGCATCGCGGAGCTTCTCGGCGAAAACCCCGGCATCCGGCCCGAGGACGTTTTCATAAATCTTGTCGAAGTCCCCATAGAGAACTGGTCGTTTAAACATACCCGGTGAAAGGCTCATTTATGCTTACGAAATGCACCTGAACGAACGCTCCGTGTCCTTGGCCACGTTGCCGCTAACGCCCGAGGGCGCCGGCACGCGGTTTACCGTCACCGAACAGGGCGCGTTTCTCGATGGCTATGACGGTTCGGATATCGCTCGGTGCCGATAACAGATAGGCACAGCGCCAACGTCTGGCGGGCACGCCGGGCATTTTCCTTTATAACAAGTTAGTGGAGCTCCCTGAGGGGCGGCCAAAACCTTGGCCGACTAAATTCGCTCTGGCGTCACTTCTGGCCTTGCGGAACTGCCGCAGTTTTGCTCAACATGCGGGCATTGGGAGGACGATGCCATGAGCGAGAAGGGGCAGAACGCAGGCCGTTACGCTGAGGTTTACGAAAGCTGGAAACGCGACCCGGAGGGGTTCTGGGCCGACGCTGCGCGGGACATCGACTGGATCGAGCAACCGAAGCGCATATTTGACGCTGCGCAGGGCATTTACGGCCGCTGGTTTACGGGCGGCGTCGCCAATACCTGCTATAATTGCCTCGACCGCCATGTGGAGCGCGGGCGCGGCGCGCAGCCGGCGGTCATCTACGATAGTCCGGTAACCGGCCAGAAAAAAATATTCACATATGCCGAGATGCTGGACGAGGTTGCGAGATTTGCTGGCGTCCTGCTGGAGATGGGCATTCAAAAGGGCGATCGCGTCATCGTCTACATGCCGATGATCCCCGAAGCGCTTGTCGCGATGCTCGCGTGCGCACGCATCGGCGCAATCCACTCCGTCGTCTTCGGCGGGTTCGCGGCTAACGAGCTTGCAATCCGCATCGACGATACGCGGCCGAAAGCGATCGTCTCGGCATCCTGCGGCATCGAGCCGAACCGGATCGTGCCTTATAAGCCGCTGCTGGATCAGGCCATCGAGCTTTCCGCGGTCAAGCCTGAAGTCTGCATCGTCGTGCAGCGCCGCGAACAGGAAGCCACGCTTATTCCCGGGCGCGATTACGATTACGCCTCGCTCATGGCGTCGGCCAAGAGCCGCTCGGTGCACGCGCGCTGCGAGCCGATGGCCGCTACCGATCCGCTCTATATCCTTTACACGTCCGGCACCACGGGCAAGCCAAAGGGCGTTGTCCGCGACACGGGCGGCCACATGGTGGCTCTCAAATGGACGATGCATAAGCATTATGGGATCGTCCCTGGCGACGTCTTCTGGGCTGCATCCGACGTCGGCTGGGTGGTGGGCCACTCCTACATCGTCTACGGCCCGCTGCTCCAGGGCGCGGCCACGATCCTTTATGAAGGAAAACCTGTTGGCACGCCGGACGCCGGCGCATTCTGGCGCGTGATCTCTGAGTACAAGGTCAAAGCGTTGTTCACCGCCCCGACCGCCTTCCGCGCGATCAAGAAGGAAGACCCCAACGGCTCGCTGCTTGCGAAATACGACCTGTCTCACTTCAAGTATCTATTCCTGGCGGGCGAGCGCGCCGATCCCAACACCGTGGAATGGGCAGAGAACCTGCTGAAAGTTCCCGTGATCGACCATTGGTGGCAAACCGAAACTGCGTGGGCCATTGCCGGAAACTGCGCCGGCCTTGGCGTCGCCCCCGTCAAACACGGATCGCCGACCTTCCCGATGCCGGGCTACGATCTGCGCGTCCTGAACGAAAGCAGCGAAGAGATGAAACCTGGCCAGACCGGCGCGCTTTCCATCCGCTTGCCCATGCCACCCGGATGCCTGCCAACGCTTTGGCAGAATGACCGCGGCTTCATCGAAAGCTATCTCACCGAGTTTCCGGGCTATTACAAAACGGCCGATGCCGGATACATCGACGAGGACGGCTATGTTTTCGTGATGTCCCGCACGGACGACATCATCAACGTCGCGGGCCACAGGCTCTCCACAGGCGGGATCGAGGAGGTGGTTTCCAACCATCCCGATGTCGCCGAATGCGCCGTGATCGGCGTGGCCGACGGCCTCAAGGGGCACGTTCCGGCCGGCTTCGTTCTTCTCAAGGCCGGTGTCACGCGCGACATCAGCGTGATCGAGAAGGAGATCGTGGAGCTGGTGCGCGATCAGATTGGCCCCGTCGCCGCCTTCAAGACGGTGCTTACGGTGAGCCGCCTGCCCAAGACCCGTTCGGGTAAGATTTTGCGCGGCACCATGCGTAAGATCGCCGACGGCGAAGAATACAAAATGCCCGCGACCATCGACGATCCCGCGGTTCTAGCAGAGATAACCGCGGCATTGCGGGCGCGAGGCTTCCCGTCGGCATCGGCGTAAGCGGCGGCCTGATGCGCAAAAATCGGTGTTCTGGAAAACGCGTCATACCCCTCACCCTAACCCTCTCCCAATGGGAGAGGGAACTCGCTCGCAGCCGTTGAGCAGGCGTCCCTTCTCCCATGGGGAGAAGGACAGGATGAGGGGTATGACGATCTTGTTATGGCTCAACCTTTAGCGATAGTGGTTTTGGCCATGCGCTTTGCAACAGTAACAGTCGCGTTCTTGTTGCTTTTCAGTGTCCTGCTGCCATTGGCATCAAAGGCTCAGCAGGGCCCTGAAAAGTGGGTTACGGCCTGGGCGGCTTCCGCCCAGGGTCCTTACCCGGTTGGAAACGTAATCCTGCAGCCCGATCTGCACCGGGTTTTCCCGTCGCCGGAAACCGGCGCAAGGGATCAAAGCTTCCGGCTGATCGTTGGGCCGGATATCTGGGGCCGAGAGGCTCGCATTCGCCTTTCCAATGCCTTCGGCACCAAACCCATCACCTTCGACGGCGTGTTTGCCGGCCTGCAACTGGGCAGCTCGGCTCTGGTGGCGGGCACGAACACACCGGTCACCTTCGGAGGCTCCCCAAGCGTAACCGTCGAGCCGGGCGCGAGTGCTTGGAGCGATACCGTAACGCTGCCATTCGCCGCCACCGCGAACCTGCGCGATCTTCAGGGCAGAAAACTCGCGATCAGCTTCCACATCGCGGGCGAAAGCGGCCCGATGACCTGGCATGCGAAGGGATTAACCACATCCTATATAACCGCGCCGGGCACCGGCTCGCACGGCGCTGAGGAAGACGAGGCCGCGTTTCCGTACGGCACGACCTCGTGGTATTTCCTCGACGCCGTCGACATGAAGGTGCCCGGGCAAACGCAGCTCATCGTTGCCCTGGGCGATTCGCTTACCGACGGCACGGGGTCGACACTGAATGGGGACGACCGATGGCCGGACGTACTTTCCAGGCGGCTTCACGCAAAATTCGGCAACAGGTTTGCCGTCGTGAACGCAGGCATCGGAGGCAACCTCATCACCGGGCCCGCAGACTTTAGCCCGCAAATGCCCTATCCCGGCGGCCCTGCGGCGTTGCAGCGGCTCGAACGCGACGTTTTAAGCCTCTCCGGCGTTTCGGCGGTGATCTGGTTCGAAGGCATCAACGATTTCAGCAAAAATGGAAATGTCAGCGCCGAGGCCGCCGCGAATGCTCTGCGGGAAGGGGTTGGCATCATCAGGAAACGCCATCCAGGCGTTCGCGTGATCGGCGCGACCGTTACGACGGCGCTTGGCAACGCAGGCCCGGCTCACGGCTTCGCCGAACAGGATATCAAGCGGCAAGCCTTGAACGATTTCATCCGCGGGTCCGGGGTGTTTGATGGCGTGATCGATTTTGACAAGACGATTGCGAACCCGGACACGGGCGAGATGCAGCCTGAATTCGTGCCGGATTCGACGACCGGCGGCCCCGGCGACAAGCTTCACCCCAACCGGCTTGGTTATCTCGCCATGGGTCAGGCAATCGACCTCACCCTTTTCGGGCCGCCGCCTTCTTAGGATTGGCGCAGAAGACCCCTTCACGCCGACCCTGTCCCCGAGGGGAGAGCGAGAAGAAGCTGCGCCCCTCTCAGCGAAATTGGGCAAGAGTTCAGGCGTCCTCTCTCCCCGGGGAGAGAGACAGGGTGAGGGGGACTATCTGTGCACCGCCACAAGAAAGTCCAATGTCCGCGACAGGACTCGGATAAACTTTCTTCGATGGGAGCCGGGAACATCTTGCTCATGGCTACGAACAGCGGCCGCAAATGCTGCCTGCACGGCATTGTCCTATTGGCGTCCCTTGTACCTGCCAAGGCGCAGGAGGTGCCCATCGACATCGCCACGCTGAAAGCGATGTGCTATCGGAGACCAACGCTTACCGGGCATCGAGAAATTGCCGCGAACTCCAACTCGAACGGGAGGTTGGACGCGGCTGCGGCAGCCTACGCGGCTTACCTCGCGCAGAGCGAAGGGATGGGACATACGGCGGATGGGAGGACGCCCGCCAAGCGCGCAAGCGCACAAGGATATAAATGGTGCTTCGTCGCCGAGAACGTCTGGGGCGGATGGCGAAGGCCGGACACCATGCTATCGGACGAGGTGGCCCGTAAAGCCATGGAACGCTGGAAAAAATCTCCCGGCCACAACGCCAATCTTCTTGAAAAGCGCGTCCATGACGTCGGCATCGGCGCTGCTGCCTGGAAATTCGACGGCGGGAGGGACGTATTCCGCATCGTGCAGCTATTCGGCGACGAATGCCCAGGAAAACCGCGCCCCGCCCCCACTCTGGGGGAGCTGATCGACCGGGCGGGCGAAGCACTGCGCTGACGACGGGCTAATGCCCGCCCCCTCCGCCGCCTCCGCCCATGTTCGGACGGCGCATCAGCGGCGCGAGCAGCGCGATGGAAACAAACAGGAAGGTCAGCGCCGTGAAAACATCGGCGATGGACATCACCGTCGCATGAAGCCGCACAAGCTCGGCGAGCTTCTTGGTGGCGGCGAGCTGCGCATCGGAGCCGAAGCGCGCCATTTGCGCGGTTAGCTTGGCAAGCGTCTCTTCCGCCGTGACGTGTCCCCACGCGACCTGCTCGTGCAGGCGGGCCAAGTGCAGATCGAGGCGCTTGTTCAGGAGCGTGTTGATGATGGCAAGCCCGAATGCACCGCCGAGATTGCGCGTGAGGTTGAACAGGCCGGAAGCGTTCTTTAGCTTTTGCGGCGCCGTCGTGCCGAGCGCCGTGTTCGTGACCGGGATCATTATCAGCATCAGCGAAATGCCGCGAAGGATCTGCGGGATCAACAGCTCGTTGAAATCCCAATCCTTCGTCATCAGCGAGGCCTGATAGGTTCCGACCGCAAACCCTGTGAACCCTATGGCGAGCATCAAGCGGGGGTCCGCGCCGCGTTTCATGAGCTGGGCCGAGATGGGCGCCATACAGAACATGCAAATTCCGGTAATGAACATCGTCTCGCCGATTTGCAGCGCGGAGTAGCCGCGCACCCGTGCGAGATAGACCGGGTAAAGATAGGTGAGCCCGTAAAGGCCGACGCCAAGCACGAAGCCAAACAGCGAGCCTGTCCAGAAATTGCGGTCCTTGAATGCCGAAAGGTCCACGACCGGCAGCTCGGCGGTGAGCACCCGCCAGAAGAACAGTACCGCGCAAATGGCGGAAACGGCGGTTCCGGCGGTGATCGCGTCGCTGTCGAACCAGTTATCGGTTGGCCCTTCCTCCAAGATATATTCGAGCGCGCCAAGAAAGCCCGCCATGGTGAGAAAGCCCATCCAGTCGAAATCTTTGAGCAGCTTGAAGTTCGGCTTGTCGAAATCGATCAGGAACCAGGAAACGGTCGTGACCACGATACCGGGCAGCACGTTGACGAGAAACAGCCAGTGCCAGGAATAAAGGTCGGTGAGATATCCGCCAACCGTCGGCCCGATGGTTGGAGCCAGGGTGGCCACGAGCCCAATCAGCGGCGAGATTATATTCTGCTGGCTCTTGGGGAAGATCGAGAAGGCCGACGCGAACACGGTGGGGATCATGCCGCCGCCGATGAAGCCTTGCAGGGCGCGCCAGACGATCATCTCTTCGATTGAGGTCGAGGTCGAGCACAGGATGCTCATCACCGTGAAGCCTGCCGCCGAGATCACGAATAGGTAGCGGGTCGAGAGCGCGCGCGACAAGAACCCCGAAAGCGGGATCATGATGACCTCGGCGATCAGGTAGCTCGTCTGGACCCATGGGATTTCGTCGGCGCTGGCGGAGATGCCGGCTTGGATTTCGGAAAGCGACGCCGAGACGATCTGAATGTCCAGGATCGCCATGAACATTCCGAACACCATGACGATGAAGGCAACAAACCGCCGCGTGCTGACTTGCGGCTCGGCTGCGGGTAATGGCGCGGCCAACGGAACCGCAGGGGAAGCGGCGATGGTTTGCGCGGATGCAGCCATGGTTGTACCCGGTCCTAGCTTTCCTAAGTCGGAAGTTTACGGCCTCCCCCTCCCCCGGGGAGGAACAGGGGGGAGGGAGGCCAATCCAGCGAGACCGCCCGCAATTGGCGGCTCTCGCCGGTTACTCGGGCTCCGTTGCGGCTGAAGCGCTATTTGGCTCAACGGCGCCTTTGGTATTGACATAGGTCACAACCGAAAGGCCGGGCCGCAGAAGCCCTTCGCGAATGGCTTCGCCGTTTACGCGGATGCGCACGGGAACGCGCTGCACGATCTTCGTGAAATTGCCGGTCGCGTTTTCTGGCGGTAGCAGCGAGTATTGCGAGCCGGATGCTGGCGCAATGCTATCGACAACACCCTTGAAGACGCGGCCGCCGGCGGCATCGACGGCAACCTCGGCGGGCTGGCCGGGCCGGATGCGATCGAGCTGCGTTTCCTTGTAGTTCGCTTCGACATAAACCGTGTCGAGCGGCACCAGCGAAAGCAGCCGGGTGCCGGGCTGCACGTATTGGCCCACCTGCACTGCCTTATTGCCAACGATCCCGCTAAAAGCCGCCTTTACGGTGGTGTAGCTTAAATCGAGCAGCGCCTTGTCGAGGCTCGTCTCTAACTCCGCGCGCACGCCCTCGGCTTCTTTCACCTGCGCGTTGAGCACCGCGAGGTTGGCCTCGGAGGAAAGCTGTGCGGCTTCCGCCGACTTTACGGCTGCCTGAGCCTGATCGTGTTCGGCGCGCGCCTGATCGAGCCGCTGCATGCTGCCAAATTCCTGCCGCGCCAGGGTTTGGGCGCGCTCGAAGTCCGCGGAGGCGCGAACCAGGCTCGCCTTGGCCGAAAGCACCTGTGCCTTGGCTTCCTCTATCAGTGCATCCTGAGCGACCGCCTGCTGCTTGAGCCTATGAATGGTAGCTTCCTGCGTGCCCAGCTTGTTGCGCGCGGCTTCGACAGCATTTTTGTAGTCGCGGTCGTCGATCTGGGCGAGGACATCCCCTTCGTGGACGGCGGCGTTTTCCTTGATGGGCACGGCCGTAATGAACCCCGCAGCCTTGGCCGAGATGACGGACAGGTCGGCCTTCACATAGGCGTCGTCCGTCGAGACAAGGAAACGGCCCTCGGTCCACCAATAATTGCCGTAATACGCACCGCCGCCGGCTCCCGCGAGAAGGGCCGCCGCCCATACAAGCCTGCGCTTCGATCGCTTCGGTTTGAGTTCAACGCCCGAAGCAACGGCGACGGCCGTATCGTGCTTGCCCCTGATTTCGGCCGCATGGGATGGCAAATCTTGCAAATCAAGCACGTCACCCTCCAAATAGGGGGAAGCTTCCTGGCTGTGCGAGGCTATCTCTTGCCTATCCATGTGCTTCACTCTTGACGGCGAGCCCGAAAAAGGACATCTCGATTGAACCGAACCGTTCGGTTCGATCGGAAATAGGGGAAGATGCCGGCAAGGTCAAGAGCCGGATTTTGTGAAATCGGAGGACGCACCGTTCACGCGCCTTCACCAAGGGCTGCCAAATTTTTTTTTGAGACCGTGAAGACCGATGCCTCATATGCATAAGCTAGATAACGAAGCGGATTTGGCTGGGACGCACTGCTTCGATAATGCCAAGCGCCAGCAGATCCTGGAGGGCGCCCGCCGTATCTTTCTGCAAGACGGCTTCGACGGCGCCAGCATTGGCGACATCGTTCGCGCGGCCGGCGTGTCGAAGGGAACGCTCTATGCCTACTTCCCCAGCAAGGAGAAGCTATTCGAGGCACTGATGATCGAGGACCGGCGCAAACAGGCCGAAGTGCTGTTCACGTTGGACGAGACCGATCGCGATGTTGCAAGCGTCTTGAGGCGGCTTGGTCAGACCTTTCTTGACATGCTCTTGCAGCCGGACTCGCTCGCCTTCCTGCGCATCGTCGCAGGCGCGGCGGCTAAGTTCCCCGAGATCGGCAAGGCGTATTTCGATGCAGGCCCGTGTTATGGCTCCGCGCGGCTTGGCGGCTATCTTGAGCGCCAGACCCTGCAAGGGGCATTGCGAGTGGACGATCCCCCGCTCGCGGCACGCCAATTCCTCGATTTGTGCAAGACCGGCATCCATCTGCGCATGATGCTCGGCGACAGCAAGCCGCCGTCGCGCGCAGAGATGGACCGCAATCTCGATAGCGCGGTGAAGGTGTTTCTCGCCGCCTACGGCCCGGCTTCCTAAAAAAGCTAGGACTGGCCCTCAGCTTGAGCTTACCCTAAGATTTCGCGGATTCAGCAATGCGTTCTTAGGGGATCGATGACGGCTTCCGGGGAAAAAGGCGAAGGCGCTAAGGCTGAGAAGGACGCGCGCTGGCCGTTTGTGGCTTTGTATTTCGTCATGTGGGCCGGCATGATCGGCACAAGCCTCAATGAAGATCCCATCAAGTTCAATCTCAGTTTCGCTGTTGTCTTTGGCTTCATCGCAATCTTGGGCATCGTCATCGTCATCGCCGCGAGCAGGTATCGCGGCGCTTCCCCCTTTGCCTTCGTTCAATCGACGGTTGCCGGCAATCTCGCTTGGCATATCTTCATTCTGACCGGCATCGTCTTCATAACTTTCCTGTTCTTCGACGCCTTCGTGCAAATCATGGTCCTGAAGTTCAATGCGCCGGTGTTTCAAAGCGGATGCGAAAAAATCAGCGAGCGCGACGTCTCTCTCTTCGTATGGGAGGCTATGGCCAAGGGGGCGCTCAAGTTTGTTGCGAGCTATGCGCCCCTGCCAGCTGGAACCTGCGCGCCGGATACGAGCGCGCGCATAACGATGGTGAGCGCGCTGGTTATCCGCTGGTTCACGGCGCTCGTCGTGGTGTGGTATGTCATCGGTCTTGGAAAGTCTTGGTATTTCCGGACACGCAAGCCGGACGGCGCTAGCTCCTAGCGCGGCTCAGCCTTCCGGGGCTCCGTGCCTTGTTTCGAGCTTCAAAGACGGGCCTGCGGCGAAAGCGCTTCCAGCAAAAACGCGGGTATCGGTTCAGCCAGAATATCCGCGCCGATTTCTTTTAGCTGATCGTTGATCAGGCGCACCAGGGCCAGTTCTTGCGAAAAGGCTTCATCCAAGATTGCCTCGAACGCTGCCAGTTTTGCACCAGTCAGATTGCCATCGAGGTAGGCCGAAACGGTAGCCGCCATATCGCCGTCGTCGAGAAGCCACCGACGGCTGCTATCGGTACTTTTCAAAGCCCGGTTCTGGGCCAGACGCCCGTCGCTAAATCTATCCTGCACGCGGCCTTGTCCCGTGGGTCCGGCCCGATTTCTTGCAAAACGTCTATCCTGCGCAGGGTTCTTTACACGGCCCTGACCTCCAGGCTGCGCCTCGGAAGAATCAGCCGCTCTAATTGCTACCATTTCAGTGGTCATGCATTGGGCCCTTTTGCCGCCAACCTCCGCTTTGCTGCCGGCATCGTGGTCCGCATCTGAATGTTGTCTAGCCAATAAGTTGGGCCCAAGCAATAATAAACTGTTAACCAATCAATGTAGCCCGAGGTCTTTGCGGCTCGACCTAGACAGGAAAGTACGCTTCTGCTTCAAGCGGTTTATTCGCCTCCGTTTTGGGTGAAAGAGTCAGCTATTACTTATAAATCTTGTAAAAAGCAGAATGTTAAGCTGTCGCAAAACCTTTAATGTCTGCTGGCAGCATTCAACTTGCCGTTGAAACTCTTCCGTTAGACGGAAGCGAATCGGCAGCTCTCTGACGGCAAGCTACCATCGGTATTTTCCACAGCTTATCCACAGTTTAGGTGCCGTTCGGCTGGCGCATGCTCACGGCGAAGAGCTCCGCAGCCCTTTCCGGCGGCTCCAGTTTTCCGTTAGAGCGTGCAAATGTTCCCTTTGGCCGGCATCGCTGATGCCCAGGTGGATGTGAACCGAATCCGTGCGCGCTGCTGCCGGTCCTCTTCGCCATGCTGCGGCTCCCAAGGTCCAGCCGCGCTGCGGGCTAAAAGGCGCTTGACGCTGAAGTAGCCGTGGCGCAGAAAATACACAAACTTCGGCTAAGATCGCGTCTCCGGCGAAATTTCGGCGTCATGTCCGGTAAGTTGTCAAACGGCAAAGGAGCAGGAGGAAGCCATGAATCGCAGGGAACTACTAGGAGTCGCCATCGGCGGCGCGTCATTGGCGATCGCAGCGAATAATGCGCTGGCGGACGAACAAGATCACATGGAGCACATGGAGCATATGGACCACGCGGCCCACGCTCATTTGGAGCATGCGAAGCTCAGCGAGGCGGCTCGCAATTGCGTCTCCGCCGGCGATCTTTGCATGAGCCACTGCCTTGCCTTGTTTACGATGGGCGACACCACGACCGCCGGCTGCGCAAAAAGCGTCTATCAAATGAGCGCGATGTGCGAAGCGCTCGCCCGGCTCGCTTCGGCAAGTTCCGAGCACCTGCCGTTGCTCGCGAAGGCTTGTCATGAAACTTGCGTCGACTGCGAGAAGGAATGCCGCAAGCACGAAAAAGAGCATGTGATATGCAAGGCTTGCGCCGACAGCTGTGCCGCTTGCGCTGACGAGTGCAAGAAGATAATGGCCTGATTTTTACGGCCTGCGATTAAGGCGGCGGCTTCGAAGCATTCATTGCTTTGAAGCCTTTTTGCTTTGCCGGCGGGGCGCCTCCAGCTGGCCACGGTGAGTTGACCGCGGCCAACTTTATAATTAGCAGACTTGCACCAAATCCTGAGTTATTCTCAGAAAAATTTAGTCAGAGCAAGAACTGCCGAGTGTTGGGAGGCGCCCTATGCAAGCCGAAATGATGAATATGCCGCTGCTCGTGTCCTCGATTTTGCGGCACGCGGAAACGGTTTACGGGAACAACGAGATTGTCAGCAGGCTGCCCGAAGGCGGCATTTGGCGTTACACCTATGCCGCGGCTGCCTCCCGCACCCGGAGTCTCGCCAATGCGCTGATTCGGCTTGGGGTCCGGCATCAAGACCGCGTGGCGACGCTCGCCTGGAACACGCACCGGCATTACGAACTTTACTACGCCGTCTCGGGTAGCGGCGCGATCATCCATACGGTCAATCCGAGACTGTTTCCGGAGCAAATCGTTTACATTCTCAATCATGCCGGGGACGAGGTGCTCTTCTTCGACGTTGCCTTCCTGCCGCTCATCGAGAAAATCCGGCCGGAGCTGACGAGTGTAAAGCATTTCGTGGCGCTCACCTCGCGGGAGCACATGCCGCAATCGCCGCTGCCGCTTCTTTGCTACGAAGAGCTGATCGCCGCCGAAAGCGAGAGCTTCGATTGGCCGGTGCTCCATGAGGGCCTCGCTTCGGCGCTCTGTTACACGTCGGGCACGACCGGCCATCCCAAGGGCGTGCTCTTCGGGCACCGCTCAACGGTGCTGCACGCCTATGCCTCCATGGCAACGGATGCGCTAGGGGTGTCGAGCCAGGGCGCGATTTTGCCTGTGGTGCCGATGTTTCACGTCAATGCGTGGGGAATTCCCTATTCCGCGACCATGGCCGGCGCGAAACTTGTCCTGCCAGCTGGGGCGATGGACGGAGCCTCACTCTATCAGTTGATGATGCAGGAGAAGGTCACCCTTTCGCTCGGCGTCCCAACGGTATGGCTCGGGCTTTTGCACTACTGCGATAAGGAAAATCTGAAACTCGAATATATGGAACGCACCGTGATCGGCGGCTCGGCGGCGCCAGAATCCATGATCCGGCAATTCCAGGAAAAGCACGATGTGTTTGTGATTCACGCCTGGGGCATGACGGAGATGTCGCCCCTGGGCACGGTCAACAGCATGAACGCGCACATGGCGAGCCTGCCGCTTGAGCAGCGATATAAGCTTCAGTCCAAACAGGGGCGCCCGGTATTTGGGGTCGAGCTGAAAATCGCCGGACCGGATGGCAAAGAGCTGCCCCGCGACGGCAAGGCGTTCGGGCGGCTGCTCGTGCGCGGCCCGTGGGTCGCCAGCGGCTACTACAAGGATGACGATCGCAGCGCCTGGACGAACGGCTGGTTCGATACCGGCGATGTCGCCACCATCGACGAAACCGGCACGATGAATATCGTCGACCGCTCGAAGGATGTGATCAAATCGGGCGGCGAGTGGATAAGCTCTGTGGAGCTCGAGAATGTGGCCATCTCCCATCCCGCCGTGGCGGAATGCGCGGTCATCGGCGTGCCTCATCCGAAATGGGACGAGCGGCCAGTGCTGCTTGTGGTCAGGAAAGAAGGGCGGGATCTGCTGAAAGCGGAGTTGATCGCGTTCCTCGATGGCAAAGTTGCGAAATGGTGGCTGCCGGATGAGGTGCTGTTCGTGAAAACGCTCCCACATACCGCAACGGGTAAGCTCCTCAAGCGCCAGCTCCGCGACGAATTCCGCGAGGTGCTGATGCAGCAGGCCAGCGTGGCCCAGTAGCCTGTAATACGAAGATCGCCTGAGCCCTCACTCTGTCTCTCTCGAAGGGGGCTGAGGACTCGTGAATTGGCCTCGGCGATAGTTCTGGATGAGGGGGTCTTTTGCCGATCTGAGTATGTGCAGCTTTATGGGGAGATGTTGTCGAAGTAAAAACTGTGGGCCTCATGCAAATTTAATATAAAATAGAACGTCCCGCGTAATCCACACCTCCGTTAAGGGGGGCGAAGCGGCAGGCATAGGGAGGTTCTAAATGCCTAAGATTAAGGTCAATGACATTACGATAAACTATGAGCGCCAGGGTGAGGGGGAGCCTCTCGTCCTCATCCCCTATCTTGCGGCGGACAACGCATGCTACGCCTTCCAGGTCGCGGATTACGCAAAGCATTTTACCTGCATTTCCGTCGATCCGCGCGGTGCCGGCGAAACCGATAAGCCGGAAAGCCCGTATTCGACCCAATTATTCGCGGACGATATCGCTGCCTTTATGCATGCGATCGGCGTGGAGCGAGCGCATGTGATGGGCCTGTCGCTGGGTGCCGCGACGGGACTCTGGCTCGCCGCCAAATATCCTGAGCGGGTCAAGACGCTGTCACTGCACAGCTGCTGGACCAAGACCGATCCCTTCCTCAAGACTGTGGTGGAAGGCTGGCAGACCATCGCGAAGGGCCTGGGCAGCGTCACGGAAATGATCATCCAAGGGATCTTTCCCTGGTGTTTCACGCCGGAACTCTATGCGGCCAAGCCGGATTACATCGATCAGCTTGCCGCCTTTGTGCGCAGCCGGCCCCAACAGCCGCTCGACGCCTTTATCCGGCAATCGAATGCCGTCATTGCCCACGATGCGCTTGCCCAGCTCGCCCATATCAGGGCGCCGGCTCAGATCACTTTTGGCCGCCACGACCTCGTGACCTCAACCCGCTTCGCCCGCGCGATGAAAGACGCCATAGAGGGAAGCGAACTCGTCGTGTTCGAGACCTGCGCGCATGCCCCGATCTACGAGAACGTGAGCGAGTTCAACGAGAAGACTTTGAGCTTCCTGAACCGGCACGCACGCTAGATTAACCCGCCTTCAATTGGGATCGATTGAGGTCCTTCCTCAACTCTGCCCTTCTTTCAGCAAGTCTCCCAAGGGTGCTTGCTGAAAGAGAGGGCATTGAAGGGCCTTCCGGAATTAGCCTAAATGCTTGATGACAAACCTGAAAACGTCGCCGTCCTTGGTCGACTCGACAAGCTCGTTCCCGGTCGTCCGGCAGAAGGAAGCCATGTCGGCAACAGAGCCGGGGTCGGTGGCAAGCACTTCAAGGGTGCCGCCGCGCGGAACGTCGTTGAGCATTTTCTTGGTCTTCAGGATAGGCAGCGGGCAGTTGAGCCCCTTCGCATCCAGCATTTTATCGGCCATGAAGTTTCTCCCTCATACGAGCAGGTTGTTTTCCGAGTTTTGCGCGATCGCGCTTAGATGTAGAGATTGACGTCCGACTTGAGGGCATTCTCCATCCAGGTCGCCGCTCCGCCGAGGACCGGCCCCTTGATCATATCCTCCATCTTATATTCGAAGAGGTCCATGGTCATTTGGCAGGCGATCATCTTAACGTCCGCTTCGATTGCCATGTCCCGCAATTCCTCGATGCTGGCGACACCCTTCTTCTTGATCATGTCCTTCATCATGCCGGACGCCATCGAGTCCACGCCCGGGATCGCCGCGACCCAGTTGGGCATACCCATATGCATGCCCATCATCGGCATTTTCATCGCAGGGTTGCCAAGCGGCGAAATCTTCAGATTGAGCTTCTTCAGAAGCAGCGGCAGGCCGTAAAAAGTGAAGAACATCGTGGTATCGACGCCCATGGCCGCAGCCGTGGTCGCAAGAATAAAGGGCGGATAAGCCCAGTCGAGCGAGCCCTTGGTGACGATAATCGTCATCCTCTTCTGGTTGGACGCACCATTGCCTTCTGTCATGTCCTGTTCCTTCCCCTGCCTGTCGCGGTAAGCGAGCTAACACATTCAAATATCTCTATTGGTAACGCTCATGTCAACAACCGCAAAAAATTTCTAGCGAAAGGCCGGCATGAGTGCGGCGGCGCCCCGAAAGCGCCGCCGGATGAACTGCGGTTTAGTTAACGCGCTTCAGCTTGCCGATGCCAAGCATGCTCATAGCCCACTTCTCATAAAGCGGCTCACTTTCGCCCCGGCGCATTTTCCGGATGAAGTATTTTTCGAAGGCGATCTTGGCTCTATGAACCCATTTGCCCTCTGACGACCAGTTGACGTTACGGGGCGGGATCTGCGGCTGCGCTACGAAGGCGATGCCGCCGTCTCCAAAGTCCGCAAGGCACACCGCGTTCCAGCTTGCCTGGTGCGTGGGATCTTTGCCGCGCAGGATCTGGCCGATGTTGAGCGCCGTCGCGGTCACCATGGATTCGATCATGAATCCGGTCTTCGGCACACCGCATGGAACGGGCGTTGGCCCCATTGGCGGGATTGCCACGCAAACGCCTACCGAGAAGACATTCTTAAAGGTGGGGTTCTGCTGGTGCTTGTCGATCAGGATGAACCCGCGCGGATTGACCAGCCCTTCAACGCCACGCACGGCTCCGATACCGCGGAACGCCGGAAGCATCATCGAAAAGCCGAAGGGCAGCTCATGCGTCTTATGGACCGAGCCATCCTCGGCCACTTCTTCGACCGTCATTTTGCCGGCTTCGGTTTTTTTCACGCGCGCATTCGTGATCCACTTGATGTGCTTGTCGCGCATGCCGCTTTCGAGGATGCCCTTGGTATCGCCCACGCCATCAAGGCCGAGATGGCCGATGTACGGCTCCGCGGTGACGAACGTCATCGGCACCTTGTCGCGGATCTTTCTGCGCCGCAGCTCGGTGTCGAGAATGAAGGTGTATTCGTATGCGGGGCCGAAGCAGGATGCGCCCTGAACCGCGCCGGTGATGATTGGTCCAGGCTTCTTGCAAAATTCTTCGAAGGCCTCGGAGGCATGGACCGCGTGGTCGATGTGGCAGACCGACTGCGTATGGCCGCCATGAGGCCCAAGCCCCTCGATCTCGTCGAAGGCAAGTTCGGGGCCTGTAGCGATAACCAGGAAGTCGTATTCCAAGCTCGAGCCGTCCGCGAGTTCGAGCCGGTTCTCTTTCGCATGCACGCGCGTGGCTGCGACAGGCTTGAAGTTGATCCCGCGCTTGGCGAAGGTGCGCTTGAGGTCGACTTCGACTTCGGACCGTTTGCGCCAGTTCACCGCAACCCACGGATTCGAAGGAACAAAGTGATATTTTGCTTCCTTCGTGACGACCGTGAGCTTGTCCCCTCTGCGCAACTGGTCGCGCATCTCATAAGCCATTATGACGCCGCCCAGCCCGGCGCCAAGCACCACGATGTGTGCCATGCTTTATTGTCTCCCTTTAGGTTTCCTCGCGCCCGTTTCGTATCAGGTGTCTGGCAGGCGCGCCAGCCCCTTTATATTCACACATTCTGATGCAAAACCGGCGCTTGCAAATGATCTAGATCAAGTCTTGCCTTATAGGTTGATGCTTGATTTAGACAGGAGACTTAAGGCCCAGCTGAGGCGACTTTGTAGCAACGATGCCGCCCCCTTCTTTTCCGGCAAGGTTTTGCGCCAGAAGCTTGCCGCGCAGGCTGACGACCGTGCCGATTATGATAATTGCCGGGCCCTGCAGGCGCGCTGCGGCGGCCAGTTCCGCAAGGGTCTCGATAGTTCCGGTTATTACGCGCTGGTTCGGGCGCGTGCCGTTATCGATAATGGCGGCCGGCATTCGAGGATCGGCGCCATGCGCGATAAACTCCTCCATCAAGCTTGGCAAATGCCCGAGCCCCATGAAAATTGCGACAGTTTGCCGCGGCTGGATCAGAGCATTCCAGTCGAGGCTGAGTTTGCCGGTTTTGGCGTGCCCGGTAACAAAGACGCAGGCCTGAGCGTGATCGCGATGGGTGAGCGGGATGCCGGCATAGGCGGCGCAGCCCGTCGCGGCGGTGATGCCGGGAACGACTTGAACCGGAATGCCGGCCGCCGCGAGCGCTTCGATCTCCTCGCCGCCCCGCCCGAACATGAACGGGTCCCCGCCCTTGAGCCGCAGCACGCGCTTGCCTTCCTTGGCGAGCTTTACAAGCTGCGCGGTAATCGCCTCCTGGGGGAGGATATGGTCGTCGGGAAGCTTGCCAACATAGATATGCTCAGCCTCGCGGCGGACGAGGTTCAAAATGCCATGCGGCAGAAGACGGTCGTAAAGCACCACGTCCGCACGCTGCATGAGACGCAGGGCACGGAAAGTGAGAAGATCGGGATCGCCTGGCCCAGCGCCCACGAGGTAAACTTCGCCCATGGGCGCGGGCTTTTCCGTCTCGCTGCCGGCAGCGGCCAGGGCGCGCTCGAGCTCCGCTTTCGCTTCATCTTCATGTCCAGCAAGGAACCGGTCGGCAACCGGGCCTTCCAACACCCTTTCCCAGAAGCGCCGCCGTAAGACCGTGTTGCCGATGCTTGCACTCAGCCGCTCGCGATAAGCGCCGGCAAACGAGACAAGGCGTCCGTAGGCGGCAGGGATCACGCTTTCGAGCCTTGCGCGGATCATCCTCGCGAAAACCGGCGACACTCCGCCGGTCGAGATCGCAATAATGAGCGGATCGCGATCGACGATGGAAGGCATGATGAAGTCGCAGAGGTCTGGGGCGTCCGCGACGTTGATAGGAACCTTCGCTTCGCGCGCGAGCTCGAACGCCTCCCGGTCTTGCGACGCGTCGCCGGTTGCGCAGAAGACGAGTGCGCAGCCCTCGATGCCGGTGAGCGTGAGCGCGCTTTTCACCTGATTGAAGCGGTCATGGCTTTCGATCGCCTTGAAGTCATCGCTGAGCGCTTCGCTGAAGACACGGACGCTGGCGCCGGCCCTTAGTGCCAATTCTGCTCTACGGGCTGCAACAGTGCCGCCGCCGGCAACAGCGACAGATTTGCCTCTGATCTGAAAAAAAACGGGAAGCTGCTCCACCGCTCTGTCCTTACTTTTGGCGCTCTGTTTCGCGTTCACCCCAAAGCTTCATGACGTTAGCCCAGGCGAGCGCCGTCTCCGCATCCACATCGAGAACGGTGATGCGCCTGCCTTCACGGATCGTCACGCGCAAGAGCCGCATTCCGCTTTCGAACCGCACCTCATCCAAACGCACCTCGCGGCCAAAGGGGGCGATCAGCGTTTCGAGGCGCTCCTTTTCCTCTTCCGGCATCTTAGCCTGCCTTCCGTCACCGGCCGCTCGGGATAACCCCTGTGAATACGGTCTCCAGACGATCCTGCCATTTTCGCGGCGTGTCCGGATATTCCGGCTTGAGGTCGAAAGTAAGTTGGATCGCACCCTGGCGTGCCGCCTCTTTCACAAGCTCTTCGAGCTCTCCGAACGAGGCGATCTCGGGGTGCGCAATGATGAGTTCGCTTATCTGGACCATGCCATTGCTCCTTAACGGCTCCGGAATCACTAACCCGTATCATGCGATGCGGCCGCGATGCCAGATCCAGGTGAATGTTCAGCAATCCCATCCGCAGTACCGGATTGAGGCGGACAGCCCTGCCCCTCAAGCAAGATCCGTATGGGCGAAGTCATTGCCTTTGTATAGGAGTGGCACCCCGAGGAACTTGGCGCAGGCATAGGCGAAGCAATCGCCAAAGTTGAGATCGGCGGCATGGCCCACGGCTTTGCCATAGGCCGCACTCGCATCGAGCGCAATTCGTCCAACTTCCGGCGAGATGGGCACCTCTTCCGCCCCAATATCCTCAACGAATGCGTCAACGGCCTTCTGGGCTTGCCGCAAAATCTCGGGCGACGGCTTCCGGTTCGCTCCCTTTTGCCGCGCAAGCGCGGCTGAAGCCTCGAATTTCACCAGCGGAGAAACGAAAAACGGACTTCCGATGTCTCCCAGGCGCTTTTCGAGTTCATCGCAACCTGGTTCGCCGGCCAGAATTGCGACGATGACGGAGGCATCGATGAACATCAAGCGTCACCCCACATGTCGTCAGTATAGGCCTTCATATCGAAGCGGGGGTCGCCTTGTCCGATCGCGCCGGCAAGCGCTTTCGACCGCGCCAAACGCTCCCTGAGCGGCAGAGCGCGGCGCGCTGCCATGAGTTGCGCCCGCAGGGCAAGACGGACGGCCTCGGTCTTGGTTTTTGCCTTGGTGAGTTTGCGAACCTCCTCCGCAAGAGCATCCACCTCCGCATCTCGAATAAAAAGCGCCATCCGTATATCTCCAACTGATATCCAGATATCACAAAAGCGATATATTCGCTAGCCTGCATTCAGAATTGAACTTTGGAAAATACCGTTGAAGCATCTAACGCCGGTTCTATACGCGGTCATGATAGCGCACGCGGTAGAGAAGCCGGCCTTCGCTCGCACCTTGATTGTCAAAGCCGGACCGGTTGTGGAGTACATTATTGCATATCAACCCTTCGCCCGGCCGCATCTTGTATGAGATGGCAAGGGGATCGCTCTTAAGAATTTCTTCGAGCGCCTCGACGGCGCGGCGCGTCGCCGCATCCTGCCGCCACGATACGTAGCGCTTGCGCGCGGTGTACCGCATAATAAGCGCGTTTGTAACGGGATCGGTAAAGAACACCGGCCCTGCATTGTCCGGCCTCGGCCGGCCATGCGCTTCCTCGCCCGCAGGGATGGTCATGGCCTCCGGATGCATAAGAGCTGCGATATGGGCAGGATCGCGATCGCGCAGGCGGATATAGGCGATCTCGTGATCCAGGAGCTGATTGACGCCGCCCTCTGCCGCATCCCGCACGCAATGAAGCAGCATCGCCTGAACGCACCGGGACGGGCCGTGATAATTATAATAACCGTCCGTGTGCCAGCTAATAGGGCGGCTTGAATAGGGGATGTAACCCGCGCGCCCGCCCTCCGCCGCGACCTCGATTGCGACAATGCCGTCCGCCTCGCCGGAGCGGTGGTCTTCCATCTGGCGGAGCTTCAGAGCGTCTGCCAGAGCGCGCAAGGCGGGACGGACCCGGACCGGGTCGGTGCCAGGCGGGCCGTTGTCGTAGATTGCCATATTGGCCCTGCCGCAGAGACTAAGCAGGGCGGCTCGTTCCCCGGGAGTTGGCGATGCGAGGTTCTCTATCGTAACGCGAAGCTCTGCCGCAGTCCTGGGGTAGGCTGCTAGTTTCGCCGCACGCCACGTAGCGTAGCTTTGCTCATCGTCCAGGCTGAATGGCCCCTCGCTTGGCGAGAGCCCTTGGGCCTTCCCCTCCGCCGGCAGCGAATTGTAAGCGCTGCACATTTGTTTCCTTCCCGCGTTGCGCGGCGGCATTTCATTCCAGAACCGCCGTGCAAACTAATACGAATAGTGCATCTTATTCACAAATCTGAATATTGTCATTAGTCGAATTGCGTGCTAGCGTATCGTTAATGCGGCCATGCGATGGGCCGTTGGAAACAAGAAACCAACGATACGAATGGCAAGGGGCTTCGCCGCTTGCTTATTCAGGGCAGGAAACAAGAGCGCTGGGGATCTGCCTGCTTATTGCGGATTTCACAGAATTTTAAGGAGGATTCATGGCGAGTGACAACGTGATGAAGGCCGCTCAAAGCGGCGGCGGTCAGCCCAGCAAACACGCAACGCCAATGCTCGACGAGTTGGAATCCGGCCCTTGGCCGAGCTTCGTAACTGGCCTCAAGCGCCTGCGGGATAATGAAAGCGCACCCTACGCGCCGATGATGAATGACCTCCTTGGACAGCTGGAGCACTCCTATGAGGAGCGCATGGGCTTCTGGAAGGGCGGCACGGTTTCGGTCTTCGGCTATGGCGGCGGTATCATCCCCCGCTTTTCCGAAGTCGCTGACAAATTTCCCGAGTCGAAGGAATTTCACACGCTGCGCATCATGCCGCCGGCGGGCTACCATTACGACACGTCGACCTTGCGGAAGTTCTGCGATATCTGGGAGAAACACGGCTCCGGCCTCATCGCCTTCCACGGCCAGAGCGGCGACATCATGTTCCAGGGCTGCTCCACCGAGGCCACGCAAAAAGCGTTCGATGAGCTGAACGAGATGGGCTACGATCTCGGCGGCGCAGGCCCCGCGATGCGGACGTCGATGAGCTGCGTCGGCCATGCCCGCTGCGAGAAATCCTGCTACGACGAGGTCAAGGCGCATCGCACCGTCCTCAACGAGTTCGTGGACGAGATCCACCGGCCGGCCCTGCCCTACAAGTTCAAGTTCAAGTTCTCGGGTTGCGCCAACGACTGCGTCAATGCCATTCACCGAGCGGACTTTGCGGTCATCGGCACTTGGCGCGACGGCATGAAGGTCAACCAGGAAGAGGTGAAGGCCTACGTCGCTTCGCACGGCCGCAAATACACCATCGACAGCGTCATCGCGATGTGCCCGACCCGCGCGTTGAGCCTCAACGACGACGATACGCTCGACGTCGACAACAAGTCCTGCGTGCGCTGCATGCACTGCCTCAACGTCATGTCGAAGGCGCTGTCTCCCGGCGACGACCGTGGCGCTTCGATCCTGATCGGCGGCAAGCGCGCTCTCAAAGTCGGCGACCTCATGGGCACGATGATCATTCCGTTCATGAAGCTTGAGACGGACGAGGACTTCGAGAAGCTCGTGGAGTTCGCCCGCAATCTCCTTGATTTCTTCGCGGAGAACGCACTGGAGCACGAGCGCATCGGCGAGTGCTTGGATAGGATTGGCCTGCCCGCCTTCCTCGATGCCATCGGCGTCGATCCCGACCCGAACATGGTGAACCACCCGCGCACCTCTTGCTACGTCCGGACCGACGACTTCACGGAAGAAGCCGAGAAGTATTTCGAACGCAAGGCAAGAGAAGCCGGGTTGAGGGTAGCGGCCGAGTAGCTTGGGTGGATGGGATAGAGCGGCACTTCCTCCCAGGCTGCCGTCCCATCCGCCCTCCCCGGTCATTCACAGATTTATATGCGGAGAATTTCTTGATGAGCACTGCACCGGCCACCGCCGCACACCCGCGCCGCGCTACCGAAAGTGGCGTTCCCGATCCCTTCCCCCTCATGCATCCGCTCATGCGGAAGAACTATGGCAATTGGGCCTGGCACGACCGTCTGCGCCCAGGCGTTCTTCATCACGTCGCCAAGAACGGTGATGAGATCTGGACGGTCCGCGCCGGCACGCAACGCCAGATGGACGTCTTCACGATCCGCAAGCTTTGCGACATCGCCGATCACTTTGCCGAGGGCCATGTGCGCTTCACGACGCGCAGCAACATCGAGTTTATGGTCTCCTCCAAGGACAAGGTGCAGCCGCTGGTCGATAAGCTGACAGCCGAGGGCTTTCCCGTCGGCGGGACCGGCAACTCGGTATCGATGATTTCCCACACTCAAGGGTGGCTGCACTGCGATATCCCGGGCACCGACGCATCCGGCGTCGTCAAAAGCCTGATGGATATGATGTACGAGGAGTTCATCAAGGAGGAGATGCCGAACCGCGTTCGTATCACGACCTCATGCTGCCAGATCAACTGCGGCGGACAGGGCGACATCTCCATCAACGTTCAATATACGAAGCCGCCCAAGATCAACCACGATCTGGTTTCGAAGGTCTGCGAGCGTCCGGCGGTCGTGGCACGCTGCCCCGTCGCCGCCATCCGGCCCGCAATGGTCAATGGCAAGCCTTCGCTTGAGGTCGATGAGCAGAAATGCGTGTGCTGCGGCGCATGCTATCCGCCTTGCCCGCCCATGCAGATCAACGGCCGGGATTCGACGAAGATCGCCGTTTGGGTTGGCGGCAAGCATTCCAACGCCCGCTCGAAGCCCACTTTCCACAAGCTTGTCGTCGCGAACCTGCCGAATAATCCGCCCCGCTGGCCAGAAGTTGAAGAGGTCGTCCGCAAGATCCTTTACGCCTATAAAGACAACGCGAAGGACTTCGAGCGCGTTGGCGAGTGGATCGAGCGCATCGGCTGGCCGCGTTTCTTCGAGCTGACCGGCTTCGCCTTCACGAAGCATCACCTTGACACATGGACAGGCGCTCGCAAGACGATGAACATGTCGGCACACGTTCATTTCTAGGGCCGCAGAGAGGGGGGGACCGTGCAGTTAGCAATTGTCGTAAACGAAGGGCCGTACACCCATCAGGCGTCCGATACGGCCTATCACTTCACCAAGGCTGCCTTGGAGAAGGGGCTGAAGATCTTCCGGGTCTTCTTCTACCACGACGGTGTCTACAACGGCACACGGCTCGGCGTGCCGCCCACGGACGACCGAAACCTACAGAAACTTTGGACCGAGCTGGCGGAGGCGCACAAACTCGATCTCGTGGTCTGCGTTGCGGCGGCGCAGCGGCGCGGCATCCTCGACGCGGACGAGGCCAAACGGCACGGCAAGGATGTGAACAACATCGCGCCGGGTTTCCGCATCTCCGGTCTCGGTCAGCTGATCGAGGCCGGCATTGAGGCCGACCGGCTTGTGGTCTTCGGCGACTAAGGAGGAAGGCCCAGATGGCAAAGAAATTTCTCTATATCAACCGGAAAGCGCCCTACGGCACGATCTACGCGCTCGAATCGCTTGAGGTCGTTCTGATCGGCGCCGCTTTCGAGCAAGATGTGAGCCTCGCTTTTATCGACGACGGGGTATTCCAGCTCATGGCTGGCCAGGATACTGCGGCTGCGGGCATGAAGAACTTCTCCCGCACCTACAAGGCGCTCGGGGACTACGAGGTGCGTAAGCTTTACGTCGAACGCGAAGCCCTCGAAGAGCGCGGGCTCACGCTCGAAGATCTCATGCCCGTCACCTATGAGGACGAGAACGAAGACTACGCCGAAAAGCCCTCAATTCACCTTGTCAGCCGCGCCGAGCTCGCGAACATCATCGCCGGGCAAGACGTCGTCCTGAGCTTTTAATCCAATGGAGTTTTGAAGCCATGTCCACCCTTCATACGGTGAACAAATCTCCCTTCGAGAAGAACGCGCTTAAAAGCTGCCTCGGCCACCTCTGCTCTGGCGATGCCGTTCTAATGATCGAAGACGGTGTTTTCGGCGCTCGCCGGGGGTCTTCGGCGGCACCCATGGTGCAGGCTGCGCTGCAAAGCGGTAAAGTTTATGCGCTCGGGCCCGACTTGGCTGCGCGAGGCATCAAGCCGCAGGATGTGATCGATGGCATCGAACTCGTCGATTACGGCGGATTTGTCGATCTCGTTACGCAGCACGCACGGACAGCAGCTTGGCTCTGACAGGCAAAAGCAAAAGCATTTAACATGACGGAGTGAACTAGCATGAGCATGCAGTATAAGGTTGGCGACATCGTTGCGGACCACGATGAGGAAGGCTACCTCACAGACATCGGCGTGTGGAACAAAGAACTCGCCCAGCTGATCGCTAAAAGCGAGAACGTCGACATGACGCCGGAACACTGGGAAGTGGTGGATTTTCTGCGCGAATATTACGAGGAATACCAGATCGCGCCGGCAATCCGCATCCTCGTGAAGGAAATGAAGAAGAAGTTCGGTGCGGAAAAGGGCGACCAGAAGCATCTTTACGAGCTGTTCCCCTACGGACCCGCAAAGCAAGCCTGCAAAATCGCCGGCCTGCCGAAGCCTACAGGCTGCGTCTAAAGCCAGGCGATACCGGCGGACATTCCTGCGAAAGCGGGAATTCCGTAATCGGAACGATTGAGATTGGCGAAATCGGTGTCACACCTAAGTGCTCACCGCATCCCTGCGCACGCGGGGATAAAGCCGCAGCCGATCGAAGCTTCCGGCGCCTCGTGTAAGACCAGGCCTTTTAAGAGACAGGAAACGCGATCACCGGGCACCTAAAAAACTCGGGATAAAGGGACGGATCACCGTGCAAACTACCATTTACGCGGTTATTTTCTACGCGGCCACAGCCCTGTTTGCGGGCGGCCTTCTCTTGCGTATTATCGAATACGTCAGGACACCCGTTCCCCTGAAAATCCCCACGACGCCTGCCCCGCTGACCCGGGCAGGTGCCGCACTTCGCGTGCTCCGCGAAGTGACGGTCTTCGAGAGCCTTTATAAGTCCAACAAATGGATCTGGCTGTTCGGCTGGGTGTTCCACGCCGCTCTCCTCCTCGTCCTGTTCCGCCATCTGCGCTATTTCACTCAGCCCGTCTGGCTGCCGGTGCAGCTCGTTCAGCCATTTGGCATCTATGCGGGATTCGCCATGGTGGGCGCGTTGCTGGCGCTTTGGCTGCGGCGTGTTTCGATGGCGCGCATGCGCTATATCAGCGACGCTTTCGATTATCTCATTTTGCTCTTGCTCATCGCTATCGGAGCAACCGGGCTCTTCATGAAGTTCATCGCGCGAACCGACATCGTGGCGGTGAAGGGCTTCTTCCTGGGGCTCATGGCATTCGACTGGCAGCCGCTCCCCGCCGATCCGATCCTGCTCACGCATCTGGCGCTCGTTGCTGTGCTGATGGCCGTTTTTCCATTCTCGAAGATGCTGCACGCGCCTGGGGTCTTCTTCAGCCCGTCGCGTAACCAAGCCGATAATCCGCGCGAGCGCCGTTATGTGCCACGCGCCGCGGCGAGCAAGGCGTAAGGAGGCGGGTCATGGAACGTATGGAACCTCTTGAGCCGAACGGAGACGCCCTGCATGACGATCCGCTGGAAATCCCGGCGCTCGCCTGCGGCGCGATGGCGAAGAGCAAGCCCTATCTTGCACAGCCGGCGCACCAAAAGGCGCTTGGCTTTCCAGGCGAACTTGTTGAGAACTGGCACGAAAAGGCGATCCTCAGGCTTGGCGATCTGGTCAAGAACAACCGCGCGCTCCGTTTCTATCTCGATGGCTGCGTGCGTTGCGGGGCCTGCACCGACAAATGCCACTACTTCCTCGGCACCGGCGATCCAAACAACATGCCGGTTGCGCGCCAGAACCTCTTGCGCAAGGTGTACCGCCGCCATTTCACGCTGGCGGGAAAGGTCGTTCCCTGGCTTGTCGGCGCGGAGGACCTCACCCGCGAGGTGCTCGACGAATGGTACAGCTATTTCCATCAGTGCTCGCAGTGCCGGCGCTGTGCGGTTTACTGCCCCTTCGGCATAGACACCGCCGAAATTTCCATGGCCGCGCGCGACATCATGGACACGATCGGCATGGGGTCGAAATACAACAACGAGATCATCGGCAAGGTCTTTACCGTCGGCAACAATCTCGGCCTGCCGCCCAAGGCGCTGAAAGCGACGCTTGCAGGGCTTGAGGAGGAAATCGAGGAAGAAACCGGCGTGCCCGTCCGCCTGCCCCTCGACGAGGAGGGCGCCGACATCCTGCTCGTCACGCCGAGCGCCGACTTTTTCGCCTCCCCGCACATGGAAGGCCTCATCGGCTACGCCAAAGTGCTGCACGAGGCCGGCATCTCATGGACGCTCAGCTCGCACGCCTCCGAAGCGGCCAATTTCGGCATGTTCATCGGGTCCTACGACAACATGCAAAAAGTCGCGCAGCGCATCGGCAAGGCCGCGCGCGACCTTAAGGTGAAGCGGCTCGTGTTCGGCGAATGCGGCCATGCCTGGCGCGTCGCCTATAACTTCCTTAACACGCTGGCCGGCCCGTTCGATTTTCTCGACCCGCGTTATCCGGTGCCGCAGCACATTTGCGAGTTTACCTACGATCTCATCCAGGCGGGCAAGCTGCGTCTCGATAAGTCCAAAAACGACCACATGCGGCTCACCTTCCACGACAGCTGCAATGTCGCGCGAGCTTCCCGCATGGGGAACATGCCCGGCGGCCAGTTCGAAATCCCGCGGGCGATCCTTCGCGCATCCTGCAACCATTATTTCGACATGGACCCTGAGACAATCCGCGAAGGAACACTCTGCTGCGGAGGCGGCGGCGGGCTCCTGACGGACGAGCTCATGGACATCCGCACCAAGGGGGCAGCCCCGCGCATGAAGGCCTTGAGAGAGGTCGCGGATGTGCACGGCGTCACGCACATGGCTGCGATCTGCGCCATCTGCAAAGCGCAGTTCTCGAAAGTCTTGCCGAAATTCGGCTTCGACATGGAAGCGATCGTCAGCGTGCATCAGATGGTTTCGAATGCCATCGTGCTGACGGGCTCAACGCAAGAAGAAGAATGGAACAAGAAAGCCGGTCTTGCCGCACAGGCGGCTGGCGCACAGGTCTAAGGAGGACGGGCGATGGATGATGGAATGACGGCCCCTAAAGAGCACACCTTCCGCCGGTTCAAAAGCGGCGAAAGCGTGTGGAATTACCCCGAGCTGTCGGAAAAGATTTTCCAGGCGGACCATTCCTATAAGTGCCCGACTTACGTGCACCGCACGCCGCCCTGTCAGGGGAGCTGCCCCTCCGGCCATGACATCCGCGGCTGGCTCGCCATCGCACGCGGCATGGAGAAGCCGCCCGTAGCGGGCATGACCTGGCAGGAATACGCCTTCGATCGCATGATGGAGGCGAACCCCTTCCCGTCCGTCATGGGCCGCGTTTGCCCTGCGCCTTGCGAGGACGGATGCAACCGCAACGAGGTCGACGACTTTGTCGGCATCAACGGCGTCGAGCAATATGTCGGCGACTGGGCCATCGAGAATAAGCTCGGCGCTCCAGCCCCCGGCCCTGACACTGGCAAAAAAGTTGCGGTGATCGGCGGCGGCCCCGCCGGTTTGGCTGCGGCCTACTTCCTGCGCCGCAATGGGCACGCCGTCACCCTGTTCGAGGCACACGATCAACTCGGCGGTATGATGCGCTTCGGCATCCCCGGCTACCGGACGCCGCGCGATATGCTTGACGCCGAGATTTCGCGCATCCTCAACCTTGGGGTCGAGGTGAAGCTCAACACCAAGGTTGGCCGCGACATCGGCATCGACGAACTGGAGGCCGGTTATAACGCGATCTTCTGGGCCATCGGGGCGCAGAAAGGCCGCGGGCTGCCGGTGCCCGGGTGGGGCGCCGAGAACTGCTTGAGCGGCATCGAATTCCTCGATGTGTTCAACCGAGGCTGGGTGTTCTCGACCGCGAAGCGCATCGTCGTCGTCGGCGGGGGCGACACCTCCATCGACGTGGCCTCCGTTGCTCGCCGCTTGGGTCATATCAACCATCAGGCGGCGCACGATATGCCGGAGATGACCACGCTCGGTCACACTGCACACGATGTAGCAGGCGCGCTGCGCCGCGAAGGCGTGCAGGCCGTTCTGACCTCGCTTTTCCCGATGAACCAAATGACGGCAGCGGAGCGTGAACGCGAGGACGCGCTGCGCGAAGGCATCGATATCAAGGGCGGCGTCATGCCCGTGGAAGTGATGCTCGATGCCGATGGCCGGGCGGTGTCTCTTAAGATGTGCGAATGCACCATGAAAGGGATGACGCCCGTGCCGATTACCGGCACCGAGTTCCACGTGGCGTGCGACATGGTCATTTCCGCAATCGGGCAAATGGCGGATCTCGCCGAAGGGCTTGAGCGGCTCGACAGCGGCAAAAGTGCAATCGCTATCGATGCCGTCTATAAAGTTAAGGGAACGCAGAAGCACTTCGCCGGCGGCGATGCCGTGCGCCCGCATCTGCTCACCACTGCCATCGGGCACGGCCGCGTTGCTGCCGAGACCATCACCCACTTCCTAGCCGGCAACCCGCAGGACAAGCGGCCCAAAGTCGACGTGCACCAGTTCAATCTGCTCGATGAGCTGCATGCGCGCCACCTCGATCCGCAGCCTTACGATCACGAGCAAAAGCGCGGCACGGACGGCGCCAAGTTCGCCGTTCACAATTATGAGGACCGTTCGGCGACTCAGGTCATCCCGCATACCGCGTTATACAAAGGGCATTTCCCCTACGTTGCGCGCAACAGGCGGCAGGAGCGCCACGTCTCCGCTGAAGAGGTGATGGGCGATTTTGGCGAGCGCATCGTTGCCTTTTCGGAAGCTCAGGCAAAGAACGAGGGCGTGCGCTGCATGAGCTGCGGGATGTGCTTTGAGTGCGACGCCTGCCTCGTCTACTGCCCGCAAAAAGCGATCGACCGCGTGCCAAAGAAAGAGCGCGCCGTCGGCCGCTACGTCGTAACCGATTACGGGAAGTGCATCGGCTGCCACATTTGCCAGGATGTCTGCCCCACGGGCTATATCCAAATGGGCCTCGGGGAGTAGGTAGAATGTCTAGCGTATCCCTGTTGAGGGGAATTGGGCAAAAACTACGCTTCCACCCCTCATCCTGTCCCTCTCCCGCGCAAGCTCGCCTTGGCGAACTTGCCGCTTTGGATCTCCGCGTCCGCAAGGCGGATGCGGATGGGAGAGGGGACGTTGTCGCAGGGGCCGCAGCCTGCTCCCTCTCCCATTGGGAGAGGGCTGGGTTGAGGGGCGCAACCCTCATTCAGTCTCTCATCGCCATTCTGTTCTTCGCCGCCTTTGCTGCGACTTCGGCCTGGGCGGAAAATGAGCTGATCCCGCACCCGCCCAAGGGCCGGGGCGAGCATTGCGTCAGGGACAACGCCTTCATGCGCCGGTATCACATGACGATGCTGAAGCATCAGCGCGACGAGACCGTGCATGAGGGTGTGCGGGGCAATGACTTCAGCATCGCAGGCTGTGTGGACTGCCATGCTGTAAAGGGCGCGGATGGCCAACCCGTCGCTTACGATAATCCCAAGCATTTCTGCCGGAGCTGCCATGACTACGCGGCGGTTTCGATCGACTGTTTCGAATGCCATGCTTCAAAGCCCGGATCCAAACCGCTCGCCGCAGCTGCGGAACCCGGCACCCCCGGCTCGACAGCAATGGCGAACTATCTGCAGGAGAGCCATCCATGACCGAAGGATGCTCCAATAAAAACGGGAACTGCGGATGCAAGCCGGCCCCGCGCGATGAGACCGCGATCGCAAGCCGGCGCAACTTTCTCTTAAGCACCGCAGCACTTGCCGCCACGATGCTTGCGCCGGGCGTGACCCTTTACGCCATGAGCGGCGGAGCGGAAGCGGCCGGCCCGACGCCGCCGGTTTCCTCTAAAGTCCGCTGGGGCCTGCTCATCGACGCCGGCAAATGCCAGGACGGATGCGCCGCTTGCGTCGATGCCTGCTCGAAGGCTTACGGATGGAAAAGCACCGGCCATCCAGAGACCGATCCGCAATGGATCCGCAAGCTGAGCGTGAAAGACCCGAAGAGCGGTTCGAGCTTCTCGCTGCCGATGATGTGCCAGCATTGCGCCAACCCGCCTTGTGTCGACGTCTGCCCAACTGGCGCATCGTTCAAGCGCGCCGACGGCATTGTGCTCGTCGACCGGCACATTTGCATCGGCTGCCGCTACTGCATGATGGCCTGCCCCTATAAGGCCCGGTCTTTTGTGCATGAGCCGGTGACGGATCAATTGCCGGACGCGCCGCGCGGCAAAGGCACCGTCGAGTCGTGCACCTTGTGTGCCACCCGCATCGATAAAGGCGAAATCCCGCATTGTGTCGAAGCCTGCAAGGCGGCGGGGCAGGAAGCGATCCTGTTCGGCGACCTCAACGATCCCTCAAGCGAGATCGCCAAGCGCATCGCCACCTACCGCACTGCTCGCATCCGCGAGGATTTGGGCTGCGATACCGGGGTCTATTACACGAACATTTAGCCAGAAAGCGAAGCGGCTGCCGGCCGGGGCGCGGAGATAAGCATGGCAAAGGTCGAATACCGTAAGTGCACACAGCACAGCGTTTTCTTCTCCGGGCTCCTTGGCCTGCATATTCTCGTCGTCGCCACCGGGTTAGGGGCGGCGCTCTATATGGAGCATTACGGCCATATCGTTACCGGCATGTCGAACCAGATCGTCTGGGGCACGCCGCACGTGTTTGCCGTCTTCCTGATCGTGGCCGCCTCCGGAGCGCTGAACGTCGCCTCCTTTTCATCCGTCTTCAACCGGCTCGCTTATAAGCCCTATGCCCGGCTCTCCGGCCTTCTCGCCATTGCGCTGCTTGCGGGGGGCCTTGCCGTGCTGGTGCTCGACCTTGGGCGGCCAGACCGCCTTATCGTGGCGATGACGACCTATAATTTCAAATCGATTTTTGCCTGGAATATCTACCTTTACACCGGGTTCGTGGGCGTCGTTGCTGCGTATCTCTTCGTTATGATGGACAGGCAGGTGTCCCGCTCGGCGCTGCCAACCAGAATTGTGGGCGGGTTCGCATTCTTCTGGCGCTTCGCACTCACGACCGGCACCGGCTCTATTTTCGGCTTCCTCATTGCACGCGATGCCTATTCGGCCGCCGTGATGGCGCCGCTGTTCATTGCGGCTTCCTTCCTCTATGGCCTGGCCTTCACGGTGCTGGTCCTCTTGATGATGAGCCGTGAGGTCAGGCTGGCGCTCATCGACGAGGAAATGCTGCAGAAGTTTCGCGGCCTTTTCATTCTGTTTTCGCTCGCGGTCCTCTATCTCACCGCCCTGCATCACGTAACCAAGCTCTATGCGGCCGAATATCGGGGCGTCGAGGCATTCTTGCTCCGCGATGGTGGAATTTATCCGGCTATATTCTGGCTCGGCCAGATCGGACTGGGCAATCTCCTGCCGCTGGGTATCCTCCTCACTTGGGGCGGCGGGCGTCATGCCTGGCAGGCGGTCGCTGTTGCTGCGATTCTGTTTCTGATTGGCGGGGTCGCGCATATGTACGTGACCATCATCGGCGGACAGGCCTTCCCTCTGAGGCTATTTCCTGGCATGGAGGTGTCCAGCTCGTTTCAAGATGGCGCGGTAGCGCACTATTCGCCGTCGCTGCCGGAAGTCTTACTTGGCGTGAGCGGTATTTCGATCGCCATGCTGCTTACGGGATTCGCGCTGAAGGTGCTTCCATTCTTGCCGGTTCCGGCAGGAGGGCGGCCGTTGCGTGCCAGCTAGGAGTTTATGCTTATGATGCCCTCTCCCCACCCCTTCGCCCGGTTTGTGCAGATCCTCGGACGCGGTAAGTCGCTTACGCGCTCGTTGAACGTGGCGGAAGCTCAGGAAGCCATGGGCATGATCCTCGCAGGCAAGGTCTTGCCCGAGCAGATTGGCGCATTCCTGATGCTGCTTCGCGTGAAGGAGGAGAGCCCGGAAGAAATCGCCGGCTTCGTGCTGGCAGCGCGCGCGGCGATGGCGCTTCCTTCCCCGCTGCCGCAGGCCGATCTCGATTGGTCCTCCTATGCGGGCAAGCGCAGGCAGCTGCCTTGGTTCCTCCTCGCGGCGAAGCTGCTTGCGCGCAATGGGGTGCGCGTCTTCATGCACGGCACGGAGGGGCATACAGCTGGCCGGGTCTACACGCGGGAGGTTCTTGCCCGCCTCGGCATCCCGGTTGCATCGAGCTTCGGCGAAGCGGGCGCGTATCTTGGACAAAGAAATTTCGCTTACTTGCCTCTCGATCATATCAGCCCGGAGCTGGCGCGGCTGATCCGCCTGCGCCCAATTCTGGGGCTGCGCTCGCCCGTGCACACGCTTTCGCGGATGCTCAATCCTTTTGCCGCGCCCGTCATGCTGCAGGGCATCTTCCATCCCGGCTATATGGCGATCCACCAAGGGGCGGCGCTTGTGCTGGGCCAGCCTCACATGGCGGTTTTCCGCGGCGAAGGCGGCGAGATCGAGCGCCGTCCCAACAAGCCTTGCGAGGTGCTGACGGTCCACGAAGGCGCTACGGCCGAAGAGCGCTGGCCTGCACTCCTCCCAGAGCCGCGGCAAGCCCCGGAGGAAGAGATGGACCTCGGCCGCTTGCTGGCTCTCTGGCGCGGCGAAATTACGGAAGAATATGGCGAGGCATCGGTCACGGGCACGCTGGCCATTGCGCTCAAAGCGCTTGGGCGCGCGCGGAGCCAAGAAGAGGCGCAGGCGCTTGCGCAAAACCTGTGGGCCGGCCGCGACCGCTCCAGCCTGGAAGCGGCAGCGTAAGGCGATGATGCGGGGTCAGGTTGAGGCGCACATATCTAGCGCCGTATCCCCTCACCCTGTCCCTCTCCCCATGGGAGAGGGGACGCCTCATCAACGCCTTCGAGCGAGTTCCCTCTCCCATGGGGAGAGGGGTTGTGAGCCAAAGAACGAGGGCACACAGTGACGCCGCGTCTCTTCCTATCGGCGGCGCATAAGTCCTCGGGAAAGACCACGGTCTCGATCGGCATCGCCGCGGCGTTTGCTGCCCGCGGCCTTGCCGTCCAGACCTTCAAAAAGGGGCCGGACTACATCGATCCCATGTGGCTCGCGCGCGCGAGCGGCAGGCCCTGTTTCAATCTCGACTTCAACACACAGACGCATGCCGAAATCGCCGCAAGCATGGCGTCGCGAGCCGCAGGCGCCGATCTCGCTCTGATCGAAGGCAATAAGGGGCTGCATGACGGGGTCGATCTTCAGGGCAAAGATTCCAGCGCCGCACTCGCGAAGCTGGTGGCGGCGCCGGTCATTCTGGTGATCGACACGCTCGGCATGACCCGCGGCGTGGCTCCGCTGGTGTTGGGCTATCAAGCCTTCGATCCCGCGATAAGAATTGCCGGCATCATTTTGAACAAGGTCGGAACTCCACGCCAGGAGGCCAAAGTCCGCCAAGCCATCGAACATTACACGCCTATCCCAGTGCTCGGCGCGCTGCCCAGGGACGGCGCCTTTGCCATCGAGGAGCGGCATCTCGGGCTGATGACGCCCATGGAGCAGCCCGCCTCCCGCGTTGCGGTGGAAAAGCTTCGCCGCGCCATTGAAAGCGGCATCGGCCTCGATGGCTTGCTTGACATCGCGAAGTCCGCCCCACCGCTCCCTGCCACTGCGCGGCCCGCGCCCGAGGCGGCGCTGCAGGATGTCCGCATCGCCATCGCGCGCGACAGCGCCTTCGGCTTCTACTATCCCGACGATCTCGAAGCGTTCGAGCGGCTTGGCGCAAAACTTCGCTTTTTCGACGCGCTGACCGATACCCGGCTCCCGGACGCCGACGGTCTTTTCATCGGCGGCGGTTTTCCTGAAACTCAAGCTGCTCAACTTGAGGCGAACGCCTCCCTACGCGCGGATATTTCCCGCAAAATACGCCTCGGCCTGCCAGCCTACGCCGAATGCGGCGGCATGATGTATCTCGCCCGCTCGATCCGCTGGGGGGAGGCTTGCTATGCGATGGCCGGCGTCATTCCCGCAGATGCCGTGATGCATGCAAAGCCGCAAGGAAGAGGCCTTGCCGTGCTGGAGGAAACCGCCGATGCGCCATGGCCCGGCGGAACTTCCGAGCCGTCTCGAATCCCGGCGCATGAATTCCACCATGCGAGTCTCGAAAATCTCGAGCCATCCTTGCGCTTCGCCTACAAGGTCATGCGCGGCACAGGGATTGGAGCCGGCCGCGACGGCATCGTGCTCGGCAATCTCCTTGCGAATTTCTGCCATCTGCGGTCGGCTGCGGGTAATCACTGGGTGGAGCGCTTTTTGCGCTTCGTCCGCGAGCAGCGCTCCGGCACCATTCAAGCCGCCTAAGCCGGAAGCGCCCGTTCGCTTGACCGTCCGGCCCGCAGCAGCATTTCGCAACCGCGCCAGGAGGAAACCGCACGGCTCTCCGCCGATCCATGAAAATAGGAACATCCCATGTGGCAGCCGGCCGGCTCGCTTGTCACTAAGTCCGTTCCGCCCCGCTGCACAGCGGTCGGAGTTCCCGCCCGGATTATCGAGCGCGCGGGATCGGAAAACCCCGCGGAAAGTATGAACCAGGCGCTCGCCGAAGGCACCTGTGAATCCTTCACCTACGTCATTTGAACATGCGTCGCAAAAAAGCGAGGCTGTAATCATATCAGTTTTCTTTCCGGGCGCCCGATGGACGCTTTCGGGGCCTTGCGGACCTCGGCACCAAAGCATCACTTAAGATAAGGAGACCCACAAGGAGCGGAGAAGCCGTGTTCGACCACGTAGGATTTAACGTTGGCGACTTTCAGAAATCGAAGCGCTTTTACCTCGCCGCCTTGGCGCCGCTTGGGCACGGGCTGCTGGCAGAGGGGGTGGGCTGGGCGATGATTGGCGATGAAAGCGGGCGCATTTGGATTGGCTCCTACGGGCCGGCGACGAGCCCATTTCACGTTGCCGTCGCGGCTAAGACCCGCGCTCAAGTACGGTCTTTCTATCTTGCTGCGCTAAGCGCAGGCGGACGCGATAACGGTGAGCCCGGGATTCGAGCAAACTATTCGCCTACTTATTATGCTGCCTTCGTACTCGACCCCGATGGTAACAATCTAGAAGCCGTATGCCATCAAGAATTCGAATAGGTCGCGTTTCGCAACGCGGGCGAGGATTGGCTTCCTGAAAAGTGGCTTAATCGCCAGGTTGATCGTAGAATTCAAGCGCTAGCCAACTGGTCGATAGATAAGGCTAGCGGCGAGCGAGCCGGCTGCGTGTAGGCTTCTATGCCGTGCTCCACTACCGTGGCGATGAACGTCTCAAGACTGCGCACGGCGGAAATATCTCTGTAGACCTTGTGTTTATTCTCCGCGATCCTAGCCGAGACGGCGGTGCGTTCGCCGCTCGAAAGACCAAGGCGTACGGCTATGTCTACGTAATCGTCGAGGTTGCTGGCAATAGTCTCTGTAACGCCCATCATGGCCATAATTGCTACAGCGTGACGGCCCCGCATCAATGAACTTGGCAGGATAACGGGCGGAAGATTCCAAGCGATCGCCTCTAATAGAGAGTCGCATCCCGACCAGCCGATGCTGTCCAGATACACGTCTGAAAGTTGCGCCACCGCATTGAACCGGCCGAAGTCCATCGGCGGAAGGAAGATGCAGTGCTCGCTCGACGACAGGCCCTCTTCGGCGAAGGCACGTTTCAGCCGCTCCTCCAAAATCTCAACAACACACGCCCCGTGTTGATAGCGGATAAAAACGAACCGCGCCTGCCTCACTCGCTTTGCAATCCGTGCAAAAATTGAGTCGTATTGTGGCGGATACTTGGATAGAAACTGACAGCACCAGTAAACGGCCGCGTCATCCGGCACTCCTATCCCGGCGCGGCGCATGCCGATCTTGTTGACTGCCGGCGGCTCGTAATAGACGGCAAGATTTGAAAGCCGGACCAGCCGCTCCGTATAGTGTTCATCGGCCTCGGGACCTTCCATCAGGTCGCTACTGAGAAAATACTCAAGTGGTCGCCTAGAACCAAGTGGGCTTCGGGATCGGCGGGATCCAGGTCGATAGCTACGCTCGCAGCTCCTACAGCTTCCTCAAGGCGCCCCATTAAACGGTAGAGCACGCCAATCGCATGGTGCGAGCGCGCGAGCTTCGGATTGAGATCGATCGCCGCCCGATATTCAGTGAGTGCCGCGGCAAAGTCTCCGCGTCTTGCCAGATCATCCGCAAGAAGCACGTGCATATTGATGTCGCCGGGGAATAGCTGAACGGCTTTGCGTAATACATCTTCCGCCTCTAGCAAAAGCCCGAGCAAACGCAGAGCATTCGCCAGATTAGCGTAGGACTCGGGTGAGGGATTGAGGCCGATGGAACGCTCGATGAGCTGCCGCCCAGAGGCGACATCGCCCCGCTGGCAGGCAAGCACTCCGAGCAGATGCAGTGCCTCCGCATCCATCGCGTCCTTCTCTAGCAACGCCCGATAGATGGTTTCAGCCTCGGCAAGGCGACCGCTTTGATGTAATTTCAGGGCTTGTTCGAAAGCGATTTTCTTTTCCAATAAAGGCCGTCCACAATTCCGTAATTGACCTTCGCACCGTGGACAGTTGAGGGCGCATCCGATGATAGAGCCACTGCCTGACCGGGGCATAATAAATGCGAGGAACTGATGGGCGATTGCGGCGTCGATGTCCAGGGCTAAGCTAATTGGCTCGATCTCTAACGGGCTCGCAGCCGCAGCCCCCAACGGCGCGGCCTTACTCGTTTCATAGATTTCTGTAGCGCCGGGGTTTAGTTAAAATCCGAATGGTAAACGCGGCGGGAGTTAAATGCCATTTTCGCGGAAAAACTGGAATTTTTCGCGTTTTCACCCCCGAAAGTGGATTCCTGGAAGTCCGCTAATTATCTTTTTGGGTCCCCATTCACCCTGAATCTTAATCTACGATTGCGATCTAACTTTGGTGCATCTTGGGTCAACTTACGGCGCTTTCGCAAAACACTATGCTGGATCAAATGCTTACGTCCGTTTACGCCTTCGTAAGGCGCTTTCGGCGATGATATTGCCATCGAAGCAGCGGGGGCAATTGTGAATTTTGACTTGAATTATATAGACATTTATTTAGCGCCTGCCACGGCCTTCGCTTTCGCAACAAGGGTGAAGAAATTCGCGGTCGTGGCCTCTTCGACCTCTGCTTCGCTGATCCCTTTCACCCCTGCCAGAACCTTGGCGGTATGGCGCACGAAGGCCGGCTCGTTCCGTTTACCCCGAAGCGGCGCCGGGGCCAGGAATGGTGCGTCGGTTTCTACCAGCAGCCGATCCAATGGCAGGGCAGCGGCAAGCTCACGCAGCGCGCCGGATTTCGGGAAAGTCAAAATCCCGGAGAACGACACATAAAGCCCAAGCTCGATGCTGGTCTCTGCGAGAGCACGCCCGCCTGTGTAGCAATGCAGCAGCGCTTTGAATGGGCCGCGGGCCATCTCCTCGCGCAAGATCGCGGCCGCATCCTCATCGGCGTCGCGCGTATGTATGACGAGCGGCAGGCCGGTTTCGCGAGCGGCCGCGATGTGCCGCCGGAAAACCGCTTGCTGATCTTCTCGGCTGCTCTTTTGGTAGAAGTAATCGAGGCCTGCTTCGCCGATCGCCACGACGCGCGGGTGCGCCGTGAGCTCCGCGATCTCCTCCACGGTGACATCGCGCTCCTCGCCCGCGGAATGCGGATGTGTGCCAACGGAGCACGTCACCTCCGGGAAGCGTTCGGCGACCGCCAGAACTTCGGGGAATTTCCGCACAAGCGTGCAGATCGTGAGCATATGGCCCACGCTCGCGTTCTTCGCGCGGGCTACCGTTTCGTCCAGCCCGGCGGCGAAATCCGGGAAATCCAGATGGCAATGGCTGTCGACAAGCATCCTTGGGTCCAATGTCTATGCTGCGCGGGGCGCGCAGAAGCTCCCGCACTCTCTCTCCGCCCATAAGTGGTGCCTCGAAAGCTGGGATTTAGGGCGGCACGCTACATTTTCACGCTCTGCGGCGCAAGCCGGCTGACCAGCCCGAAACATGGCACTTGGAGCTGATGACAAATGTAGACAAAAAGTTTAGCCTCAAGTTGATTCTGCCGCCACGCTTACTGCCGGAGCGATCAATGTCTGAAGAAGCATTTCAGTTTACGATAGATCGAGTACGTTCCCAATTCTCAAGGGCCGAACTGTTGGATTCTCTTAGGGCATATTCCCGGGTGAACGGAGAACAGTCGTTTGGAATGCGAGAGTATGATGCTTGGCATGCGCGTCGAGCTACGTCAGATACTATCCGGCGATACTTTGGCACATGGGGCAAGGCATTGCAGGCAGCTGGCCTCCGCGCGGCACGCGGGAATAAGCTGGAGCTGAGGGACATGGTTGCGGCATTCAAAGATTGCTGGAGAGAGGTTCGTTCTGTCCCGTCCCAGCGTCAGCTAGAAGTCTTTCTTGAAAAGGGGAATTTTCCATTCAGGTATAAGAGCTACCTGAATTGTTGGGGTGGGCTTGGCCAGCTTGCGAAACTTATCGTTCAAGTCGAGAAAGGCCAGCTGGCGGAATCACGCTTGCACGAGAGGCGTAAGTCTGAGGCATTTATTCGGCGTGCGATCCCGCTAAAACTGAGAACCGCCATCTTGAAGGGGGATGGATATCGTTGTGTCAAGTGCGGCGCTAACCCAAAGAGCGATAGCCGCGTAACACTTGAGGTTGATCACATCGTCGCCGTAGCTCGCGGTGGGAAATCAACACCCGGCAATCTTCAAACGCTCTGTTTGCGTTGCAATCAGGGAAAGAAAGATAGAGACGACTAATCTGCCAAAGCTATTGAACATCAGCTCGCGGCACCACTTGCCTTTTTGGCGTCCTCAGCAAAGTTCGTTGCGGTCGAGGCGCGCCAGGATCTCCAACGCAGCCTCCCGGTCGCCCTCGGCCGCCGTCGCCATGGACCGGGCTTCGGTGTCGTGAGCGGTCAGCGCGGCCTCGCTCACCTCCTCCAGGACCCTGTCGAGGCTGATGCCGCGCGAGTTGGCCAAGGCCCTCAGACGTTGGGCGGCGCCGTCGGCCAGTTGGATCGTAAGGGCCGTCATTTCAACGTCTCCAGGCGTCCGGCAGGATTTTGAGATCCAGCCAGCGCGATTCGCCGTGGCGCAAGCCGGAACGCCGAGCCGCAACGAATACATTCGTATCAATCACAATGCGCATCGGCAGCGATCCCGCCGGCCCTGTCATTCCGCCGCGCGCGTTTCATCCTCAACATAGCGCGGGAAGATCGGTTGTGGAGTGGCGATCTTCGTTCCTGGCTTCAACGCGTCGTCGGGGCCGAGGCTCGCGAAATCGCGCGCGCCGGGCTCGACGCCCAGCTGATCGAGGAATTTCGCCGCCGAACCCGGGATATAGGGCTGGCTCAAGACTGCGACGCGCCGCACCACCTCGGCCGTGACATAGAGAATGGTGCCCATGCGCTGCGGGTCCGTCTTCTTCAAGGACCAGGGCTCCTGGGCTGCAAAATAGCGATTCGCGGCGGCCACCACCTGCCAAATGGCCTCGATGGATTTGTGGATCGCCTGCCGGTCCATTGCGTCCCGGCACGTTGAAAGGAGGCCAAGCGCGGCTTCGAGCAATGGGGCGTCGTCGCCGGTAAAGCTGCCGGGCTCGGGGATGAGGCTCGCGCAGTTCTTGGCGATCATCGAAAGCGAGCGCTGCGCGAGATTGCCCAGATCGTTGGCAAGATCGGCATTGATGCGGTTGACAATGGCTTCGTGAGAGAAGCTTCCATCCTGCCCGAAAGGCACCTCGCGCAGGAAGAAATAACGGACCTGATCGGCGCCATAAGCCTGAGCCATTTCGAGCGGCGCAACCACGTTGCCGACCGACTTCGACATCTTCTCGCCCTTGTTATACAAAAAGCCGTGGCTGAAAATGCGCTCCGGCAGGGGCAACTTCGCCGACATCAGAAATGCCGGCCAATAGACTGCGTGGAAGCGCGTGATGTCTTTGCCGATGACGTGAAGCTGAGCCGGCCAGCGCTCCTTCCAGGCCTTCGAACGCACCTTCGGAAAACCGGCAGCCGTGATGTAATTGGTCAGCGCGTCGACCCAGACATAGACGATATGCCCCGGCGCACCCGGCACCGGGATGCCCCAATCGAGCGTGGTGCGCGAGATGGAAAGGTCCTGCAAGCCGCCTTTGACGAAGCTCACAATTTCGTTGCGCCGCTCGGCCGGCAGGAGGAAGCCGGGCTTCTCCTCATAAAGCTTCAGCAGCTTTTTCTCATATTTCGAAAGGCGGAAGAAATAAGTCTGCTCCTCCGTCCATTCCACGGGCGTTCCCTGCGGCCCAAGGCGAACGCCATTGGCGCCGAGCACGGTCTCGCTCTCGGCATAAAAGGCCTCGTCGCGCACGGAATACCAGCCTTGATAGCCGGCGAGATAAATGTCCCCGGCCTTCTCCATGCGCCGCCAGATTTCCGGGACGGAATCGAAATGACGCTCTTCCCGCGTGCTGATGAAATCGTCGTAAGCGACGTTCAGCCCGGCCAGCATCTGCTTGAATTTTTCGGTGTTTTGTTCCGCAAGCTCCAGCGGCGTAACCCCAAGCTTCTCGGCCGTTTGCTTCATCTTGAGGCCGTGAGCGTCGACGCCCGTGACGAAAAACACAGGATGGCCGTCAAGCCGCTTGAAGCGCGCCAGGGCGTCCGTCGCGATAGCCTCATAGGCGTGTCCGATATGCGGTTCGGCGTTCGGATAGGAAATCGCGGTTGAAATGGTGAAATGCGTTTTGGCTGCGGTCTCGGTCATAATAATTGGGGTGAGCGTGTTTTCAGGCAGGGGAACGTTGCGCAAATTTGCGCACCACATGTTCCATATCGGAAAATGCGCTCATGAGGAAGGCTCCTTTATCGAGATTGAACACTTCCATTTCGCCACGGCGCTGCCGGAAGGTCTGCCAGGCTTGCGCCCAGGCAGCCGCTTCTGCCGTATCCGGTGCTGCGGCCAGCGCCTTCCTTGCCAGGCTCTCGATCCGCTCCTCGATCAAATCGCAAAGCCTCGCAAAGGCTTGCGCGTTCCGGGCTCCGCTTGCCGATTGGATGAGGCTGTGCACGAGCGCATGGTCCGTCCGGGGCAGGCTCGCGACGATCTTTTCCAGAGATTGCGAAAGCGGGAGAAGGCCGCCGGCAATGAATTCCAAAGCCCGGCCCGGACTGCCTGCAGATATCGCGTGCAGCTTTTCGAGCGCTTGAGCATCCGGCGCTTCCAAATCGCCCGCTTTACAGGCAGCCAAGACGGCGTCCGCGAAATCCGGCAGCTCAAGCGGGCGCAAGGCAAGCTTCACGCAGCGCGAGCGGATGGTCGGCATGACGGTTGCCGCGCCATGGCCGATAAGAAAGAAGACCGTGCGAGCCGGTGGCTCCTCGATCGCTTTGAGCAGGGCATTGGCCGAGGCGATGGTGAGATCGTTCGCGGGGTCGACGATCATGGCGCGCCAGCCGCCGGGGCTGGTGAGGTTCAGGAAGGAGCGCAGCCTGCGTACTTCCTCGACGCCGATCGAGGCGGAGCCTGCTGGCGCGCCGGGCGCCTCTCCCAGCACAAACAGCGAGGAATGCGCGCCCGCGGAAATTTGCCGCGCTGCCGGATGGCTGGCGGGAACGGCAAGGGTCCCCGCACGCTCCGGGCTGCCCGCATCGCGGCTCAGGAGAAAGCGGGCGGCGCGATAGGCGAAGGCTGCCTTGCCGATGCCGCGCTCGCCGGTCACCAGCCATGCGTGATGCAGCGTTCCGGCGTTGAAGCCGCGCAGAAATGTTTCCTCGGCGGCAGACTGCCCGAACAGCGCTTCCGTCAGGCGCGGGTGCAGTGCCAGACTTTCTGCCGCGGTCTCATCGCTGCCGGCGTGTTTTGTTTCGGTGGATCTGCGTTTTGCCATTGTCGCTGCTCTACCGCAATCTTTGCTTGTTTTTCCACAAACGTTCGCGCAACTGCAGCGCTATTACTTACAACCGTGTCTTTTGTTCACTTGTGGCCTTTCATTTTTGGCTCCTAAAATACCCGGTGTTGCGTAGAACGGTTGTATTTTTGTGGGGGCGATCTGTGAAACGCGTGGGGTGGGTGTTTTCCCTGTTGCTGTGCGGGTGCGCCAGCACGCAGTTGACGTACAATGTGCTCGATGTGGCCTCTTCCACAAGTCAATTAGCCAGAGAGCAGGTGCTGCATAATCTGGCGCAATTTATCGATAACAGGACTGCGATTCCCGCTCAAGTCGTATTCGGTCAAGGCTCGGTCAGCACTGAAAATTCGGTTAGCTCAACCCTTACAGATCCGCTCTCGAAAACCCTTGCGGTAACGAATGCGATAGGTGGGTCGACAACCCATTCCGTGTTGGCCACAGCTGCCGATAAAAGCGTTGGGGTTACGGGCGGAAATACAGCAACCCAAAGCTGGGGTGTCGATACAATAGGCGATCCGGATCAGCTGCGCCGCTTGTATGACTTGTATCGATTTGCCGTCGACGGGAACGACTGCCCCTACGCGCAACTGGCCTTGCTGCGCGACTATCCTCTCACTTATTCTCCGAATGCTGAGATGGCCACGAGCGCTACAGCGCCGGCCTTGTCTATCGACCCTAACAGCATGCTAGGCGCCAATTGCGTTCTTTGCGGAACAAATACCGCGAGCGCAAGCCCGAACTCTCTGCAAGTTTGCGATGGGAGCGATGGTGCGGAGACCGTCAGCGCGATTGAGGCGTCGCCAGGCACTTGCGAGGCGGGAGCTATGAAACCAACCGGGCGGCGGTCGCGTGCGGTGCACCGGCTTGAGTTGAAGGGGATCAGCAAACAACTTGCCAGCAGTAAAAGCGGAAACGCGGCGGCCTCGCTGCTGAACAAAAACGGCAAAGTCTGCTTGACGATCAATCGCAGATTGCTGCCAAGGGATAGCCTTGGGCGTTGGTTGCGGTGGGAAGCCTTGCCAGGCGCGAGCCGGCCCTCTTCCATCCCGGCCCCCGATCATCAACGGGACGTCTATCTCGGGCTCTACGGTCACTACGCATTGTATGTCGATGGAAATCAGCCGGACCGGTTTGCTGAGTTTGTGATCTTTATAACCGGTGCCGCTACCAGCGCCCTGAACCCCGCGTCGAATGGCGCCGCCAGCGGTAACGGGATGCAGAGGGCGTCTCCAGGCGTTGTGCTTACAAGCGGTGGCGGCCGCTAAGCGCCGCCGGCAAATGCCCTAGCCTTCAGTCTATTCGCCGCGGGGAAGCTCATTCGCGGCGTAATTTTCCCCAATTGACATGGCGCAGATCCGGGAGAGATGCGTATAGGGCAGGCCCGTCTCCGCGGCCCAGGCGTTGAACTGCGCCTGCACCTTGGCGAGGTGGCGCTTCGATTTGATCTCCTCGCCCACGTCGAGACCCGCGTCGCGCAGGCAGGCAACCACATCTTTCGACGTCACAAAACCATCCCAGCCAAGATATCGCAGCAGCATTTGGCCGGTGTTCCCGCCGAGACGGCTGCCCCGCTTCGACAGCAGTTCAAGCAACCCGGCTTCGTCTGAGGACGGCCATTTCGCAAGCAGCCTGCCAAAGCTGCCATGCTCGTTCGCTATTTCACGGACGAAGCTCGCGTTCGAGCGCACAGACATGATCTTGGCGCCGTTGCGGACAATCCGTGTATCTTTCATCAGCCCATCCCAGAACTCATCCGGTTCGACGGAGAGGCGGCCGGGCTCGAAGTACAGGAATGCGTCCTCGAAGCCAGGCCATTTCGCTTCGATGACGCTCCACGCGAAACCGGCGGAGAACACCCGCTTGGTCATCTCTGCGAGCACGCGGTCATCTCCGAGCTTGTTGAGCGCGTCCGGATTGGGCACAGGCAGCAAGAGCTGGGCCAATGCCTTGGCCCCGCCTTTTCGCTTCCCGGCGCGTTCGCGGATGGTGTCAAACGGGATCATGGGTGCGGCACCTGGGGGAGCGAACTATCGAATTCGCATATGGATAGCCTACAAATCGAACTTCTTACGGACAATCGACCAAACCTCGTCCGCGACGAGCTGCATATTGCGAGAGGCATCGACGACCACACACCGTTCCGGCTCTGCCTTAGCGATTGCAAGGAATTCTTCGCGCAAGGCTTGATGGAAGGCCACGTTCATGGTTTCGAAGCGATCCTGCTCTGGATCGGAGGAGCCGGCCTTCTCGCCTTTCGGCTTCCGATCTGTGGCCCTTTTCAAACCCAGTTCCGGCGGAAGGTCGAACACAACCGTCAGATCGGGCCGGGTCGCGCCTACAACGGCGCTGTCGAGAATGTCGATAATGGAAATGGGCACGCCGCCCGCGGCGCCTTGATAGGCGCGGGTCGAATCGCTGAAGCGGTCGCAGACCACCCAAGCGCCCTTCGCGAGCGCGGGCCTGATTGCAAGCTCAAGATGCGATTCGCGGGCTGCGTAAAAGAGAACTGCTTCACCGAGCGCACCGAAGCACTTGGCTTTCCCCGACAGCAGCACATTGCGGATCGCTTCTGCGCGGGGGGTGCCGCCCGGCTCGCGTGTCTTCACGACGTCGATGCCGGCTTTCCGCAGCCTTTCGGCCAGCAGCTCGGCTTGCGTGGTTTTGCCGCCGCCCTCGCCCCCTTCAAGCGTGATGAACTTGCCGCGTGCCACGTTTGCTCAGGACTTCGGCGGGCTTGCCGCCGCGGCAGCTGAAGGAGGCTGTTGCTGCTGTTCCTGCTCACGCTTTTTCAGGAGCTTGGCCACGGCCTGCGCGACATAAGAATTGACGCCAAGCAGGACGGAATCGACCCCCTTGCGGACGATGCCGCCCGCTTCAAGGCTCGTCGCCGCATAGAGAGGCGCAGAGTTCGATGTGCCTGTGCTCTCCGAAGTGATCCGCACCTCCGCGACTTTGTCGCCTTCCTTGACCGGTGGCTTCAGCGGTCCCTGATAGACAATCTGGGCCTTGATGCGCAGGTCTTTGGCTGCCACAGGAAGCAGGATCTTGACCTCGGAATCCGTCTTGAGCGGCACGCTCCATTTTTCGCCGCCCCAAACCCTGGCTGCGCCGACAATTTCATCCTTGTCGAATACCTTATAGGCTTTGAAGTTGACAAAACCCCAGCTCAAAAGCTTGAGGGTTTCCTCCCGCCGCTCGCGATCGGTCTCAAAGCCATCCATCACCGCTACAAGGCGCCGTCCGTCCTTTTCGCCGGATGCCGCTATTCCATAGCCAACGCCTTCGGTAAATCCGAGTTTCAAGCCATCGACGGGAATGGCCGCATTCAGAAGCGGGTTGATATTCCTGAAATTGAAAGTTCGGTACTTGAATTCCTTCTGGGCGAAATATTTGTAATATTCCGGGTATTCCTTAATTATATACATGGACAGTTTCGCCAGCTCGCGCGCTGTCACAACGTTGGCCGGGTTCGGCAAGCCGGACGAATTCCCGAAGGTCGATTTCTCAAGCCCGAGCGCTCGCGCTTCCTCCGTCATCATTTCCCCGAATGCTTCGTCGGTTCCGGCAAGCCCTTCCGCCACGGCGATGCAGGCATCGTTCGCGTTCTGAACGGTGATACCCTGGATAAGATCCTCCAGCTTTGCAGTTTGATTCAACGGCACGAACATGGAGGTCGTGCGCGACGGTGCTCCACCTGTCCTCCAGGCGTAGACGCTCATCGGAAACTCCGTCTCGAGCGAAATCTCCCCCGATTTGAGCTTCTTGAACAGGATCTCCAGCGTCATGATTTTGGCCATGCTCGCTGGCGCAAACGGCTTATCGGCATTCTTCTCGAACAGAATGGCGCCGGTGCCGGCGTCGATCAAAATCGCCTCCGATGCCGCCGTCTGGAAGGTGGCCGAGGGTTGCGCAGCAGCTAACTGCAAGGTCGCAAGGAGGCTTAGGCAAAGCAGGACAAGGCGCATTGGTATCGATCCCGGCTCACACAGACGCATGATATAACAACTGAAGGGCCGGTTGGCTAAGATTTAGATGATCGAGCCAGGTAAATAATTTCAACGTCCACCCAGGAATAGGGCTGAGTTCGTCAGTGTTGGCTCCGACGCTGTCAACCATTTGCCGGTTTCTGCGTTCCGCCGTCCTTCGAAGTTGCTCTTCTTTACAACAAGAGGCCATTCTGCTTTCACAGCGGCGGCGATCATATTGCTTTTCGGTGAAGCGGGCGTGGCTGAGTGTGCGACGACATGCGTGGCCCAGGGCTGGCTGGCAAGAACCGAGCGCTCGTAGCTGTCGTCGCCGCTCAAGGGGGCCGGGCCGAGGTAGCGAACGCGCACCGCGGCGGTGCCGCGTCCGTAAAAGCCGAGGAGTTCCGCCGCCTTGTGCGATAGGTCGATAAGCCGGCCATCGTGATAGGGGCCGCGGTCGTTGATCCTGACGACAACGGTGCGGTTATTGGCGAGATTCGTAACCGCTACATAGGTCGGCAGCGGCAAAGTGGCATGAGCCCCCGTGAGTGCGTTCATATCGTAGATTTCGCCATTTGCGGTGCGGCGGCCGTGGAAAAAGTCGCCATACCAAGAGGCGAGGCCGACGCGGTCATACTTGCGGTCGTCAACGGGAATGTACCATTTTCCGCCCGCCAGGTAGGGATCGCCAAGCTTGAAGACGCCGCCGCCTTTCGGGACCGGGTCGCCCACCTTGATGACTCTTGGGCTCAGGTGCTGTGTTTCATCATCGAGAGCGCGCGGACTTCTGGACACGGAACACGCGCAGAGCGATACGGCGAGAGCTGTTACAATCATGATCCGGCTTACGGGGACATTAACGATGGGCGCGAACCTAAACTCGGCTGGCAGCACTACACAACCCAAGCCGTGATTCGGGCAAATGCTGGGCAGCCCGAAATCGTCCAACAGGTTCTTGCCTCTCAGGCATCTTGTTCCTCGCGCGCCTTCCGCCCGCTGGCGCCGGAATTTCCCCACTTGGCCCATGACAGACAGCCCCGCATTACAACCCAAAGACGTTTACTCGATGTAGCGCAACCACGTTAACGGACCGTTGCGCAAACGCAGACTCTGGGTCATGGTCCCGCGGCGTTATTGCGAGCGAAGCGAAGCAATCCAGCGACTGAAAATTAAGCACTGCGGAAGTTTTCCTGATCGCCGCGACGCCAGAAACGCCGCGCGATAACGGTAAGCATCTGAGGGACAATGGCCATCCGGAGAGCCAGGCGGGCGTTTTGGGAAAGGCTTGCGCATGAAATCGAAGGCGACGCCGCCTTCGATCCGTTTTCATGCGGCCGCTATTCCACCGACGCATCCATGTATCAGTGCTTTCCCGCCGGCGTGGTGTCTCCCAAGACGGCCGGCGACGTGGCAATCGTCCTCGAAATGGCTCGCGAAGAGGGGCTGCCCGTCATTGCACGCGGCGGCGGCACTTCGACGGCCGGGCAGGCGCTCGGCGAAGGCGTGGTTATCGATTTCTCAAAATACCTAAACAGTATCATCGAAGTAGACGCCGATAACCTTAGATGTACGGCGGGACCGGGCTGCACGCCTGCCGCTATCGACGCCGCGCTCGATCAGTACAATCTTGTTTTCCCGATTACGATCGGCTCGGCGCGCCAGGCTACAATCGGCGGCATGCTCGGCAACAATTCGAGCGGCATCCGTGCCCTTCGCTACGGCTCCATGCGCGATAACGTCGCCTCGGTGGATGCGTTTTTGTCCGGCGGTGAGCGCGTACTGTTCAAAGCCGTATCGGAGACGGACGGCCTGCAGGCATCCCCCGGGCGCGACAGGCTTTTGGATCTCCTGCAATTCGGTGAGCTGCACGAGAAGGCCATCGCAACGCTCTGGCCCTTGCGCGCTCCCGGGACGCCGGAGCCGGAAGGCTATGACCTTCGAACGCTACTGGCAAGCTCGGCGGATCAGAATTTGGCGCGCATCCTTGCGGGGTCCGAGGGAACCTTAGCGATCGCAACGAAGATCGAGCTCAAGCTAGCCGTAAGGCCACCCAATCGTGCGCTCGGCATTTGCCGCTTCGGCGATCTTGGGGCAGCATTACGCCTTGTGCCCAAAATCATGGTGCTGAACCCCAGCGCCATCGAGCTTCTCGACCGCACCCTGCTTGAATTCCTGGCGGTTCAGGCGGGCTTCGACAGCCAAGCGGCGCGGCTGTTGCAGGGAGAACCGGAAGCGGTCTTGATCGTCGAGTTCGACGAGGAAAATCCGGTTGCGAACACGCGGCTTCTAAAGGCGCTCGGGGACTATCTTGCCGAGGGCGGCGGCTCCGATTCCGGCGTCATCGAGATCATCGGCGAAAAGGCGAGAGCCGCGCTTTGGCGCTTGCGCCGCGAAGCGCTTACGCGAGCGTGGTCGCTAAAATCGGCGGCGCAGCCTCTATCCTTTCTGGAGGATGGAGCTGTGCCGATCCACAATCTCGCCGGGTACGGCGCGGCGCTGCAAGCGTTGTTCGATAAGCACGGGGTTCGCACCGCGATCTATGGCCATGTGGGCCGCGGGTCGCTGCACGTCGCGCCCATTCTCAACCTGCGCCACGCCAACGACCGCAAGCGCATGCGCGCGCTCAGCGAGGGGATGGCCGGGCTTTTGAATGAGCATGGCGGCGTTCTAAGCGCTGGGCACGGGATCGGGCTTTCGCGCAGCGAGGCGCTGGAGCGCCGGCTTGGCCCTGAGGCTATCGGCCTCTTTTCACAAATTAAGACACAGCTAGATCCAAAATGGCTTTTGAACCCAGGGAAAATCCTTCGCGCGCCGCGTTTCGACGATGAGCCCCTGCTCCGCGCGCCACGCGAGACGAACGCGCTGGAGGCGCCGGTATCGCTCTTTTGGGGGGCCTCGGCATCGCCATCGCGCGCGCTCGATCACGCACGGCGCTGCAACGGGCTTTCGCTGTGCCGGACGGCGGAGCCGGGCATTGCCTGCCCCTCCTTTTCTCTTACGCGTGACGAGCGCGACAGCCCGCGGGGGCGCGCGAACAGTCTGCGGCTCGCCCTTTCCGGCCAGCTTGGCGATGAAGCCTTGGCCAGTCCAGCGATGGCGGAAACCATGCAGCTTTGCGTTTCATGCAAAGCCTGCAAGACGGCCTGTCCCTTCGGCATCGACATTCCCAAGATGAAAGTGGAAGCGTTGGCCGCTGCGCGCGTGCAAGGCCGGACATCCAGGGCCTTGGACCTGTTCGCGCGGCTGCCCGAATATACGGACAGGGCGAGGCGCTGGCGCGCGCTCCTGGCCATGCGCGATCTTTTGCCGGGGCTGCCGCATCTGACCGAGCGCAAGCTCGGTCTGGCGGCAGACAGGCCCTGGCCCCGATGGGCGGGAAGGCGCTTCCGAGCGCCGCAAACGGCCGCGCCCGGGCCGCTCGGCACGGTGGCGCTTTTTGCGGATACCTTCAACCGCTCGTTCGAGCCTGCGAATTTGCGCGCAGCGGCAAGCGTCTTGAATGCGGCCGGTTACGCCGTTGTCGCTTTCGCGGATGAGGATAAGAAACGGCCTCTCTGCTGCGGCCGGACTTACTACGATGCCGGCTACATCGAAGAGGCTCGCTTGCACGCGGCGAGGATGTCTGCTGCCGCCGAAGCTTATGCTGAAAAGGGCATTCCCGTTGTGGGGCTTGAGCCTTCCTGCGTGCTGATGATGCGCGACGAATATGCAGCACTAGGGCTACCCGTGAAGGAAAAGCCGCCTGTACTGCTTTTCGAGGAATTCGTCGCCGCGCGGCTAGCCGAAGGGAAATTCGCGCTGCCGCTGAAGTCGATCGAAGCCGATATTCTTCTACACAGCCATTGCCATGAGCGCGCTGCAGGCTGCGAAGCTGCCGCGGAAAAGGTGCTCAAGCTCGTGCCTGAGCTGTCCGTCAGCGCTGGCCCGCCGGGCTGCTGCGGCCTGAACGGCGTCACGGGTATGACGCCCGAGACCTTCGAGGCCTCGCTTGCGATGGCGGAATTGGCGCTGCTTCCGGCAATCCGAAAGGCGGGACGCGATGCCTTAGTGGCGGCCACCGGCCATTCCTGCCGCAAACAAATCCATGACGGTCTTGGCCGGACGGCGCGGCATCCCGCAACGATCCTTGAACTCGCGCTTAAAGGCGACAAAGAGATCGTGAGCTAGGTTCTTCGTCATTGCGAGCATGGCGAAGCAATCCAGACTTAAGTCTCCGATGCTGCTATGGATCGCCACGGCGGCCAAAGCCGCCTCGCGATCATGGGCAGATTCCTGAACAATCGGCCCCGTCAGCCAGGCATGCTAGGCACTGGGCTGACCTCAAAGTTGGACGAGGCCAGGCGGTTTCTGCGTCGTAAGGATAAGGAGCGGGACGATTGGGGAACCAAGTGTCTGTCTCCCAGGGGCTAGAAGGCTCCTGGCCGTAATATTCCGGGTGCCTTCGCCGCTCAAGCCGTTGAGCATACCTTCGCCTCGTCACAGGCGGATTGCTGTCTCTCGCGAGCGCCGGGGGGCGTGACCGGAGAGCTTTTGGACGAGCGATTCTAGGTGTATTCTTTAGCGGGGACGCGGTCTCCAGTTGTACCGGCGCGGACGCATGTTCGGGATGCCTGATAGTTTTATCCGCTGCGGGTTTTGGAGAAACGGCAGGAGGTGGAGCGGTCACGGGCTTTAGCGGAGTGACAAGAGACGGATTGGCTGCCGCTTGCGGTAGCGCTGCAGCTACCTTGGCCGGAGTGGCATCGCGATGACTCTGCAATCCCGAAGCCGTAGAGCGCGCCGGGGCATCCTTTGGATCGCTCCAAAAGCCGAAAAATAGAACTGCCGCGCCGGCGAAAGTGAGTAATGCGCAGGCCATCGCAGATTTGCGGAAGCGGGCGGCATGAGCGAAACCCGCGTCCGTTCGCCTGCCAGCCTCGTCGATATAGCCCAAATCGTAGAGTTTACGTGTCTTGGGATTGCCGAGCAGCTGCGCGGCATTTCTTATCTCTGAGAAAGACAGCTGCATCGCATCGTCGGTATAGGCGCCACCGGGGCAATAGGCCTCCTCAAGCACCTGATACGCAAGGCGAATCGCGTCCGTCGAGGCGTTCGGAGACACCCCAAGCCTGGCATAAAGACTGAGGTACCGGCTGTGGGGAGGGACAGCTTTATTAGGTCTATACATCGGTACACCGGATATTGTTCTGCCTGCGTTACCGGGAGAGCGGCGTTGCCAGCAAATCCTGGCATAGGGTGAGCAACATCCGGGGAAAGCCGAAGTTGCTTAGATGATGTAGGGCGCATATTTACTCTAAGAAAACAGGACCTCTTGCCCCGTTGGCGGGTTCGCGTTCGAAAAAGCTTTGGACTCCATGCCGAATGACAGGTAGATGTTTTATAGTTGCGCTTGTTACCCGTCTGAGGGGCCATTTCAAGCGTGGGCTCAGGGCGCGCCGTGGCAAACTTACCGAAGTGCCCGGTTCGGTTATAGCTTTGTTTTTCCAGCGAACCTGCTCAGGCTCAGTTCTGAATCTCCAGATTGTCAGAACCTAGAATTCACATCTGCCGACGGGCAAACCAGATTAACAATATTGACTGTTGTCAATAGAGATAACGTATCTCCCAGCGAATACCGCGCTGAGGTTGTTGCAAAGCTTTCAAATTATCGGGCAATCGAGTATGGACCCAGAGGAAACAGCTGGTTTGTACTTTCCGGCGTGCGCGGTCATAGCATTTTCTACCAAAAGGTGGTGTTCTCCTGCGGCGGACGTATCATCAATGCATTCGCCTTGACTTATCCGAGTATTGAGAAGAGGGAGTACGACCCAATCGTCACCACCATCGAGAAAAACTTCCGCGCCTCCTCGGGGCCTGCCTGTCTGGCTACGAGCCGCTAAGGCGAAAACCGCCGCTGCCAGCAAGGGCAACAGAGATGGGGCGGCCGGCCGCATCCTCAAACCTGATTTCCTGCCAGCGAGGCGGATGCCAGCCGTATCGGGAAATTTCCACTTTTGGGGGCGAAGACCCCCTCACCCCAAGCCTCTCCCCAAGGGGAGAGGGAGAAGAGGCTGCGGCCCTCTCCCCGCGTTGGAGGGTGGTTCGAGCGTGCCTTCTCCCCTTGGGGAGAAGGACAGGATGAGGGGGTCTTGTGCCCTCCCATTCAACAGCGAAATGCAAGAGACAGGGCGGGTTGAGCCGATCGGCGGGGCTTTCGCCGTCATCGTCGTAGATTTCGGCCTCCGCCTTTCCGCCTGGGAGCGGGAACAGCCGCAAGGTAAGGGGCCCATCCGTCCATGAAGGGGATGGCCCAAGCGGCAGGATTGCGCCGGCGCGCATGAAAGCGGGCGCAGCTCCAAGCGGGGCGGAGACCTCGGCATCCCCGCAAGGAAAGTGCTCGCCCGTCCCGATGCGATACCAGCCGCCCTCCGCTTCGGGCAGCCAAACGTGCCGGCTCACCGCACCGCGTTCCACGACGGGCGCCACCAGCAGATCGCGGCCCAGCATGAACACGTCGTTTTCCTCGTAGCTCGCGGGCTGGGCGGGGAAGTCATAGAACAGCGGCCGCAGCACAGGCTCATGATGCGTATGCGCGCGCCACAACAGCGAATAGAGCAGCGGCACCAGCCGCTCGCGCCAATTCAACGCTTCGCGCACGGGTCCAAGGATTTCAGGATACATCCAAGGCTCGTTGGCGCTGCCGTCTGCCTTCCAGGAATGGATGGAAAAGCGCGGCCAGTAGATGCCCTGCTCGATCCAGCGCAGGAACAGCTCCGGCTCAGGCTTTGGCCCGGCGAACCCGCCAACGTCGTGACCGAAGTTGAAAATACCGGAAAGGCTCAGGCCGTGCCCCATGCGCAAATTGTAGCGCAGCGTTTTCCAGCTCGTGAAATTGTCCCCGGTCCAGGTTTGGGCGTAGCGCTGCATGCCGGGGCCCCCCGAGCGCGAGACTAGGAAGGAGCGTTTCGAGGGCGCGCGCTCGCACTGCGCAAGCTTTGAGGCGCGCAGCATCAGCCCCGTCTGAACCGGCCGCAAGCATGCGATCGTGCCGCCGTGCCCGCCCGCATTCGCGCGGGCGCCGTCATCCCAGATTTCAAATTCGTTATTGTCGTTCCATGTCGCGGCGATGCCCAAATCGAGGAGCTGCGCCTTCACTTCGCGTCCCCACCAGGCCGATGTCTGCGGATTGGTGAAATCGAGATAGGCAGCTTTTCCGCCCCAGAATTGCGCAAGGTGCGGGCGGGTTTCGTCCTCGCTGTCGCGGATGAAACCGCGGAAGGCTTCGACCTCAGCAAAGCGCGGGTGATCGTTAAGCATTGCGGGCTTGATATTGGCAATCAGCCGGATGCCAGCCTCCGCGAAGCGGCGGGAGAGCCGGGCAGGATCGGGAAAGCGGCTCTTGTCCCAGGTGAAGACATATCGTTTCCCGTTCTCATTCGTATAGCCCGAGGAGAGATGGAACGAGCCGCAAGGAATTTCATGCTCGCGCAACTGCATGAGGAAGCCGGCGAGCCGGGCTTCGGCGTCCTGTGCTTCGGTGTATTGCATTGCAGAGCCCGAATAGCTCAGGCTCCAGCGTGGCGGTAAAGCCGTCCGGCCCGTAAGCGCGGTATAGCGCGCTACCACTTCGCGGATTGAGGGGCCGGCAATTATGTAAAGATCGAGATCGCCGCCGCTTGCCTCGAAACTCCGGTAAGGCCCGTGATAGGCGTCGATTTCCTGGCCGAGATCAAACGCGGCATGGCTGAGGTTGTCGTAGAAGAGCCCCCAAGCGCGGCCTGCAAGGTCTGGGCGGACGGTGAGATAGAAGGGAATGTGCTTATAAAGCGGATCGGTTGTTTCGGCGTCGTAGCCCAGCGCGTCAGTTGTGCGCATGCGCAAGCGGCGCCCGGCCTTATTTGCGTTGCCGCTCTTCTCGCCGAAGCCGTAATAATGCTCGGCCGGATCGCGCACCAGATAATGTTTGAAGCCCGAACTGCGGCGGCTGTAGCAATAAGCTCGGGTTTGGCGGTCTTGCAAGATGGGCTCAAAGGGCGCCTCCTTGCACGGCCGGAAAGACCAGGTGAGCTCGAGCGGCGAGCGCCGGACCTCAACTTTCACCAGCGCCGTTTCGATTGCGATTGCTTCTTCCGTTTCTTCGACCGCCAGAATTTCGCTGCCCGGAAAGCCGCTTAGATCGAGCCGGTCGCGGCCGCCAATGGGGTCTTCTTTGCCAAGTTCCGGCGAAAGCGACCAGGTGCGCGGCGTGCGCAATCCTTCCGGCGGCACGACGAGCGCCCGGGAAAGATGGCTATCCAGGAAGAACAGCAGCAGGCGGAAGCCGCCCGCAAGGCCGAATTCGGCGCGAGATGCTTCAACGGAGTGTAGCTGCGCATCGCTCAAAACTGGCATGTCTTCGCACTCACTGCGGAGTTGCATTATACCCGGTATGCGAACTTGCCCTTTTAAAGAAGGGCGCAGACTCTGTATAAGATCCTCGCTTCGCTTCCGCGCGCCGAGTATCGAGGTGTGTCGCGTGGGTTGGAAGGCTATCGTGGAGGGATCGGAGTGAGCGGCCAGGCTGAATTTTGGGACGAGCGTTATCGCGGCGAAGACTTCTCGTTCGGCACCGAGCCAAATGCGTTTCTTGCGTCTCAAGCTCATTACCTGAAGCCGGGCATGCGCGTCTTGGTGCCAGGCGACGGCGAAGGCCGGAACGGCGTCTGGCTGGCGAAGCAGGGGCTCGCTGTTGATACGGTCGACGCCTCATCCGTTGGCGTGGCGAAGGCGCAAGCGCTCGCGAGGGCGCGCGGCGTTCAAATCAGCACCCAAATAGCAGACCTTCTCGATTGGGACTGGCCGCGCGAGCGCTACGACATCGTCGCAGCCCTTTACATTCATTTCTTTGACGCAGACCGGCCCCGCATGCACCGCGCAATGCTGGACGCGCTGAAGCCCGGCGGGCTCATCATCTTTGAGGCTTTCCGCACCGAGCAGCTTGAATATCAGAAGATCCATGGTTCCGGCGGCCCGCGGACAGCGGACATGCTCTGCTCCAGGGCGAAGCTTGAATCGGATTTCGCCGCCACCAAATTCCTGCTTCTCGAAGAAGCCGACGTTGGGCTCAATGAAGGCCACCGCCATAAAGGCACCGCAGCCGTCATTCGCGCCGTCGTCCAGAAACCGATATAATGGGGCGATGAAGGTTCTTAAGCTGCTCGTTTCTCCGGCCGCCCTCTGCATTTGGGCGATCTGCGTCTGCGTAGGCTTTTCCATCGCAGGCTCGAACGCCAGCCGCACCGTGACGCTCAGCCAAGAAACCAAGTTCGGCTACGCGAAAACCTCGTTTCCGATCCAAATGAAGCGCTGGGACGAGGCGCTGTTCAACCTCCTCACCACTCGCGCGAAGGGCGATATGGCCGAGTTTCTTAAGGGCGCTGAGCAAGACGCCGCCGCAAAGCCTCAGGAGACGGAAGCAGACGCACCAGCCTGGACACCCTACGTGCAATCTTCCGGCTATATCGAGCAATTCAGGACGCTTAGATTTGTAAGCTATCTTGAAGCCGCCAGTATGGTTCAAGGAGACGCCCAGCCGTCGATCGACTTCAAAACGGTGAACTTCGATAAGGAAGGACACCGCGAGCTTAGCCTTGGCGACATCCTCGAAGGGGCAGCCGATAAATCGAAGGCTTTGGAGGCGCTGGCCGCCTACGCGCGCGCTGACTTGAAGGACAAGACTGGTGAGGAAGGCGAGGAGGAAAGCGACGCCCTCCTCGAACTCACAAGACCCGATCTCAGCGTCTACGAGCGCTTTACACTTTGCCCCTCGACAAAGCTTGGCAATGCCGCGGGGCTGACAATCCACTTCCCACCCTCCGCTTCCGGCCCTTATGCGGGCAGCGATTTCCACGTCACGGTACCCTATACCGTCTTCGCGAAGTTCCTGAAACCGGGGATGAAGGCTTTGTTTGCGGGCGAGCCCAGGCAGGCGCCGGTGCCATTGGAGGAGGCCGGCATTTAGGCGGCAAAGCGGCGGACGCGCCCGGGTTGTTGCCAATTTCGGATACAATTCCACAATTGCGCGGTTCTAGCTTGGCTGTTATGTGAAGAGCGCATATCTGCGATTCGCACGGAGGCCGGCCATGGTCCGTGTATGTTTTTCGGCGTTGTTGCCGTTAATCTTGCTAGCCGCCTGCGCTGCTGAACAAGCGCAAGCTCCCGCTGGCCCGCCGCTGCAAGTTGCCGACCAGCCCGCAAAAGAGGGGCTTCTCGACTGCGCTCACAAAACCTCAGTGGTAGACGCCTGGTCCTGCGCTTCCAAGAACGCGCCTTCGCCTTAGGTCAGCATCCGGTTAAGCAGGTTGTGTTCCGGCTAAAGCCGGTTTAACAGGTCCGTTTTCTTGGCCTCGAATTCCTGCTCCGTAAGTATGCCCTTTCCACGCAACTCGGCGAGCCGTTCGATCTTGACAAATATATCCTCACCTGAGGTGAACGCGGGCTGTTCGGCCGCTGGCGGGAAGTTCCCTGACGAACCGGGGCTAGCGATATCTGCCGGTGCATTAGACGCGAAGTTTGAATCGGCGGTGGGTATGGCCGAAGCCATGGGGCTCTCTGCTGGGTAAGCATTGGCGCCCGCCAAATTTGCGGGATCGCTAACAATGGGAAGTTCCGAAACACGAACCAACCCATACTGACTTGTAAAAGTGAGCGACTGATCGCCGCTTTGCTGTTGAGAGAACCCTGAAATCTGATGGTCGCCGGTGTCATAGATCGTGATCTTGCCACCAATCTCGATCGCAAGACGCCGCGAGGCCGGGAAGAAGGCATAGCGCAAATTGTTCTGCGCGCCAGTCGAGCTGGGAACGCCGAGGTCCATCGGCCACCAATTGCCGGACGAAATTGATCCCGGCACGAATAGGCTGACACCGAAACCGCCCGATTGGCTTTGCTGTTGAGATTGCGCAGGCCGTTGCGTGACAAAGAACTCGGTCCTCTGCAAGAGGTTGGCGAGGTCTGAACACAAGGCATCGACACGGTATTTCAGCGCATTGTTGAACATATCGCCAATCATGATCATGCCGCCCTGCGACCACTGGCCCATGCCGCCGAGGTCGGGATGATTGAATTGCGCTTGCGTGCCTTGTCCAGAGATGAGGGCGAAGAGCAAGCTCATGACGGCGTCCGGGCTGACACCATGCCGTTGTGCCATCTCATCAACGATCTGGCGTCCTTGAGCTGTAAGCTGTTGCATACGGTCCTTGCCCGCGTGTCTAAGCGCGGCTCCTTTTGCCAGGGGACGGAAGCGCGGTCCGGTCTCTTCGGAAACACCGTCGCGCACCGCGTCCAACTTAATCGCCGCAACATACCCTATTTCTAAAAGGACGGCGCCTAAAAGAAAGCATAGGCTTTGGCTGCCATTTTTTTGAGATACGCTAAAGCATCGCACGCTAACATGGCTGCAGGCCGCTGGTCACCCCGATTTGGTGTAGGTGAGGACGGGATCGCGGGCGGCGCGCGTCTCGTCTAAGCGCGTGCGCGGCGCAAAACGTGGGGCTGCAGTGAAGCGGCCGGCATCGCCTCGATTCGCGGCCTGCGCCAAATCGCGGATCGCATCGATAAAGAGATCGAGGCTCTGTTTCGATTCCGACTCGGTCGGCTCCACAAGCATCGCCCCGGACGCCACCAGCGGAAAATAAACCGTCATCGGATGAAATCCCTCATCGATGAGCGCCTTGGCAAAATCGAGGGTCGAAACCCCGGTTCCTTTCAGAAAACGGTCGTCGAAAAGCACCTCGTGCATGCAGGGACGGTCGCCGAAGGGCTGCGAAAGCACATCGCGCAGACGCGCCCGCACATAATTTGCATTCAAGACCGCGTCCTCGGAGGCTTGCCGAATGCCGTCTGCGCCGTGGCTCATCATGTAGGCGAGCGCGCGCACGAACATGCCCATTTGCCCATGAAAGGCGGCAAGCCTGCCGAAAGGCCGCGCTCCTTCCCCGGCCAAATGCGTGTGCTCCACCAGCCGTAAGCATTCGCCATCCTTCACGATAAACGGCACAGGCGCGAAAGGGGCAAGCGCTTTGCTCAACACCACTGGGCCGGAGCCCGGTCCGCCGCCGCCATGAGGCGTCGAGAACGTCTTGTGAAGATTGATGTGCATCGCATCGGCGCCGAGGTCGCCGGGGCGAACCTTGCACGCCGTCGCGTTGAAATTTGCACCGTCGCAATAGAGATAGGCGCCAGCTTCGTGAAGTGCCGCGGCTATCTCCACGATATCGCGCTCGAACAGCCCGCAGGTGTTCGGGTTCGTCAGCATCATGGCGCCGGCATCCGGGCCGAGCTTCTCGCGCACGGCCCCGGCGTTCACCGTTCCATCCGCGCGCGATGTCACAGCACGGACTTTGAAGCCAAGAAGAGCGGCGGTTGCCGGATTGGTGCCATGAGCTGAATCGGGCACGAGAACAACCCGCCGGGTGTCAGCCTCGCCGCGTGCTTCCAGTGCGGCCCGGATCGCGATCATGCCGCACAGCTCACCATGCGCGCCCGCTTTCGGCGAAAGCGCTACCGCATGCATTCCTGTCAGCTCAAGCAGCCAACGGCTCAGTTCCTCCATAAGAGCGAGGGCGCCCTGCACCGTTTTCTCCGGTTGAAGCGGATGGATATCCCCGAACCCAGGCAGCCGCGCCATTTTCTCGTTGAGGCGCGGATTATGCTTCATTGTGCATGAGCCGAGCGGAAAGATGCCGGTGTCGATGGCGTAGTTTTTCTGGCTCAAACGCACATAGTGGCGGATTGCCTCTGGCTCGGACAGGCCCGGCAACTCGATGGGTTCGCTGCGCTCCAACCCGCCGAGGCGGCTCCAGTCCCCGCTCATCCTGTCCTTCTCCCCGAGGGGAGAAGGGACGCCTGCAACTTCCTCTCCACTTGTGGAGAGGGTCGAAGCTTTTTTACCCTCTCCCGCCGGCGAGAGGGTTGAGCTTTTTTCTCCCTCTCCCCCTGGGGAGAGAGTCGGGGTGAGGGGGTCTTCGAAGTCCACACCCGAGGTTTCAGTCGAGCCGATTTCGAAAATGAGCGGCTCCTCGATGGCGAGGGCGCGATTGCCGGTGAAGGTTGGATGTTCCTCCATGGCTTTCACCCTTTCCGGGACAAATTCCTTCGGCATCTCAACCATGGAGAACCTCGTTAAGCGCAGCTTTGTAAGCAGCGATGTCGTCTTTCGTTGTCACTTCGGTGGCTGCAACGATGATCCGGTTTGCAAGCGCCGCATCGTCCGGCCACAATCGGCTCGCGGGAACGCCGCCGATAATGCCGCGGTCTGCAAGCCGGTCGATGACCTCGGCGCCGGCCTTCGGCGTCTCGATCGTAAACTCATTAAAGAAGTGCGGAGTGATCACCTCGACGCCGGGCACTTGGGCCAGCGCATCCGCCAGAGTCACGGCGCCAGCATGGTTCAGCGCCGCGAGCTTGCGCAAGCCCGCTTCGCCAAGAAGCGTCAGATGCGCCGTGAAGGCCAGCGCGCAAAGCCCTGAATTCGTGCAAATGTTGCTGGTCGCTTTCTCGCGCCGGATATGCTGCTCGCGCGTCGAAAGCGTCAGCACGAATCCGCGCCTGCCATCCCGGTCAACCGTCTGCCCGCAAAGCCGGCCGGGCATCTGGCGCACGAACTTCTGGCGGGTGGCGAAGAGTCCGAGATATGGCCCGCCAAAATTGAGCCCGTTGCCGATGGACTGGCCCTCCGCCACAACGATATCGGCCCCCATCGCGCCGGGCGACTTCAGCGCACCGAAGGAGACGGCCTCCGTCACAACTACGATCAGCAATGCCCCTGCCGCGTGCGCCTTCGCCGCAAGGCCGGAAAGATCGCTCACGCGCCCGAAGACATCGGGCATCTGCACTGCAATGCAGGAGGTGCTGTTATCGCATTCCGCCTCAAAGGTCTTTGCGGGGTCTGCTGCGCCGGCTTCAACGCTGTGGCCGGAATAATGCGAAATCGTCTCGATCACCGCGCGGTAGTGCGGATGCAGCCCGCCCGCCAGCACGGCCTTCGTGCGTTTTGTCAGCCGGTGCGCCATCAGCACGGCTTCGGCGGCTGCAGTCGAGCCGTCATACATGGAGGCGTTGGCAACCTCCATGCCGGCGAGCATCGCAACCTGGCTCTGGAACTCGAAGAGGTATTGCAGCGTCCCTTGCGCGATCTCCGGTTGATAGGGCGTGTAAGCCGTCATGAACTCGGACCGCTGAATGACATGGTCGACGGTCGCCGGGACGTGATGCTTATAGGCGCCACAGCCGGCAAAGAACGGAACGGAACCGGCCGGAACATTGCGCCCGGCAAGAGCGGAAAGCGCACGCTCGACAGCCATCTCGCTTTGCTTGCGCGGCAGAGTTGGCAGTTCACCGAGTAGCTTCGAAGCGGGGACATCGGCAAAAAGGGCGCCAATGTCCGGCACGCCGATAGCGTCCAGCATCTCCCGCCTGTCGCCGTCCGAATGAGGAAGGTAGCGCATCAGCCTTGCTCCTGCGCGTAAGTGAGATAGGCATCCCGGTCCATCAGCGCGTCGAGCTCGGAGGCGTCCGCGATCTTGATCTTGAAGAACCAGCCGGCGCCCTCCGCGTCTCCGTTCACAAGTTCCGGCTTGTCTTCCAGTGCCGCGTTGACCTCCACGACAGTGCCGCTCACCGGCGTATAGACATCGCTTGCCGCTTTCACGGATTCGACAACACCGGCGGAATCCCCCTGTTTCAGTTCCTTGCCTGCAGGCGGCACTTCGACAAAGGTGATGTCCCCGAGTTTTTCCTGCGCGTGGTTCGTGATGCCAACGGTGCCGGTGCCGTCTTCCACGGCGATATATTCATGATCCCTGGTATATTTGACGTGGCTCATGGGTGTCTGACCTTTTGCTTAAATCTGGCGGGCATAGCGGTGCGGCACGAAGGGCATGGGGACAACGTGCCCCGGCAGAAGAGCGCCACGGATTTCGACAGCAATTTGTGTGCCTGGTCCGGCGAAGCTTGGCGGAACGTAAGCCATTGCGATCGAAGCGGCTGCGGTTGGCGTGAAGGCTCCACTCGTGACCTGGCCGATCGCGTTTCCGGCAGCATCAGCAACCTTCATCCCGGTCCGGGCCGCGGCCCGGCCTTCGAGCTTAAGGCCAACACGAAGGCGGCCAGCGCCTTCGGAAAGCTCGCGGAACACGCGTTCAGCACCCGGAAATCCGCCTTGAGCGCGCCTTCGCTTGCCGATTGAAAAGGATAACCCTGCCTCGACCGGCGAGATTGCCTCGTCCATGTCCTGGCCGTAAAGCGGGAGGCCCGCTTCGAGCCGCAGCGTGTCGCGTGCGCCTAGCCCGATGGGCAGGACTCCAGGCGCTGCAAGGATGCTGCGGGCGAGGCTTTCGGCGGCAGCTGCAGGCACCGAGATCTCAAACCCGTCCTCGCCGGTATAGCCAGAGCGAGATACTTGAACCGCTTCGGAATTCACGTGGAACATCGCGCTCGACATGAAGCTCAGCTCTGCGGCGCCCGGTATTAAACTCGACAGGACCTCGGCGGCTATGGGGCCCTGGAGGGCGAGCAACGCCCGGTCCGTTTCCAGCCTGAGATAAACGTTCGCCGGCAGCAAAGCCGCGATCTGCGCAAAATCGATCTCTTTCCGCGAGGCGTTGACCACGAGCGAGAGGCCCTGCCCTTCCCCATCGCGCGTCACCATCAGATCGTCGACGATGCCGCCCTGCGCGTTCAGAAGCTGGGTGTAGCGTATGCGTCCGGGCTTCAGCCCAACAATGTCGGCCGGCATCAGCGCCTCAAGCGCGGTTGCTACCGTTTGGAAATCCGGCCCATCAAGCCGCGCCTGGCCCATATGGGAAACGTCAAAAAGCCCGGCCCCGGTGCGCACATGATTGTGCTCCTTCACGATGCCCGCCGCGTATTGAAGCGGCATCTCGTATCCAGCGAAGGGCACAAGCTTCGCCCCAAGCTCGCGATGCAACGCATTCAGGGGCGTCAGCCGCAGTTTGGTCCCGGCCGGGTGGCCAGCAGAATGGTCTTTGGATTGAGGCTCGCTCATCGTTGCATCCGTGACAGTAAGGCATTCCGCAAACGCGGCTCTGCGCCCCCTCTGTCACGGAACCTGAGAGATTTCGCCCGCTGTTCGCGGGCCTACCCCTTCGGTGAGCCCCCAGTGCGGCGGCTGCTTTCCAGAGTGCTGTCTGCGCGCGGTCCTTCTGCCTGAGAGTTTCCGGGGCGGTTGCTCCTTCGGCGCCAGCCTTGGCTGGACTCTCCCGCACGCATCCATCAGCACCTAATAAGTCGCTTGTGGAGGCGAGCCTGTCAACCGCAACGAACGCTTCGGCCTTTTGGATTCACATCTCGTTGTGCCAAAACCGCATTTGCCGCATTCTGCGGCAGCTTCTGCGAGATCCTCGCGCGCGCGCCAAGCGAGAGGTGTTAAGCTGGGGCCGAAATGCTAAAGAAGGCTCGCACCGGGGAGTTTATCGAGGAATGCCGGCCAAGCTCGCAGTTTTATTCGTGTGTCTCGGCAACATTTGCCGCTCCCCCTTGGCGGAGGCCGCATTCCGCCGGGAAGCGGAGCGCATGGGCGTCGAGGCGGAAATCGACTCGGCCGGAACCGGTCACTGGCATATTGGCGAGGCGCCTGACCGGCGGGCCAGAGAGGTCGCGCTACGGCACGGAATCGATATCGGCCATTATCGCGCCCGGCAAGTGCGACAGGACGATTTCCGCCGTTTTAGCCACATCGTCGCACTTGACCTGGAAAACCTTGCCGCGCTTCAGGCGTTGAAGCCGAGGGATGCAACCGCGAACCTCAGCCTCTTGCTAGACCATGTGCCAGGACGGAAGGGCGAGGCGGTTGCCGATCCCTATTACGGCGGAGAGGAAGGTTTTGACGCGACTTGGTCCGATGTGACGGTTGGAGCGCAGGCGTTCGCGCGGTATTTGAGCTGCCTGCGATGAAGTCTCTCGCTGAGTCAGGCGCAGCACTCCTTGGCGGAGAGCTCCGCCAAAGCTGCCCGTTAGAGGGCGGCAGCCTGTCTCAAATCGTACAAATCGCGCTTCAAGATGGTCGCGAAGCGATTGTAAAAGGCGGCCCCGCACCGCGAGCCGAAGCGGCGATGCTCTACGCCATCGCAGCCAGCGGAGCGCCTGCTCCGGCTGTGCTGGCCGTGAGCACAGAGGCGCTCGTCATCGAGCTTATGCCAGCGGGCGGTTCGTTGAACCGGGCGTGGGTTTCACTCGGTGAGGCTGCGGCCACACTCCACGCCGCGAAAGGGCGCTCCTATGGCTGGGCAGAAAATTATGCCTTCGGCCCGGTCGCTATCGTCAATGATCGGGAGGATCGCTGGCGGGACTTTTGGGCGGCGCACAGACTGCTCACGCACTGCGCCCATATTTCCGCTCCTCTCGCACGCCGTGTTGAGATGCTTGCGGCGGACCTTGCAAACCGGCTGCCGGCGCAGCCCACACCCGCGTTGCTGCACGGCGACCTTTGGGGCGGGAACGTTCTCGTAGCCGGCGACAACAAATTAAGCGCGCTTATCGATCCGGCTTGCTATTACGGCCATGCCGAAGTGGACATCGCAATGCTTAGCCTCTTCGATACGCCCTCCTCCGCCTTCTACGAAGCCTATGGCGGAATGGAACCCGGTCACGAAGAACGCCTAGTCATCTACCAGCTCTGGCCTGCCCTCGTTCACCTCCGGCTTTTCGGAAATTCTTACCGGCCCCTCGTGGAGCGCTTTTTATCCTGCGCTGGTGTATAAATTAGCTAGAGCTGTGCTTTTTGCTACATAATCGGGGATAAATATAAAAAGCGTCATTGCAAAATCATCTCAGTTTATGTAGGGCTATTCTTGAAAAATTAATACAAGGCTATTTCCGGAACTGAACAAGTGTGGCAGGAGAGGCGTTTTCATGCGCAGGGCCATTCTATTGTTTGTCGATGTCGCTTTGATGGTTGTGGCGACGGCAGCGGCGTTCATTTTACGTGAGAATTTCGAAGTTGTCCAAAGCCGGCTCTTAGAGTTTCTCCCGTATCTTGCTGCAACCGCGGCCGCTTCTTTCCTGATTTTTCCGGCCGCTGGCCTCAACCGCTCGGTCTGGCGTTTCAGCAGCCTTCCCGATTATTTGCGCGTGACAACCGCGGTAGCCGCGGTAGTTTTTGCCGCCGCCGCCACGTCATTCGCCTATAACCGCCTGGAAGGCATCCCCCGGTCGCTGCCCGTCTTGCAACTCTTGGCCGGGACTGCCTTTATGACCGGGGCGCGTGTGTTGCACAGGCTTACCCATGCGGCGCGGGAGAAGCGGAAGACCGCGACGGGACTTCTTGAGCTTAAGGATGGGCCGCCTCAGCTCACCGTATTAATCGTCGGCATTTCCCGGCTAACCGAGACCTATCTCCAAGCTGCCGCCGAGCTTGCACCGGGCCGCGTAAGAATTGCCGGCCTTGTCGGCCGGCATCAGCGCCACGCGGGCCGGCTCGTTGCGACCCACCCGGTTTTGGGGGTTCCAGAGGATATCGAGCAAATTCTGAATGGCCTTGACGTTCATGGCATCCATGCGGATCGCATCGTCGTCGGCACCCTCTTCGAATCGTTATCGCCTGACGCACGCGAGGCCCTGCTGCGCGTGGAGCGAAGCCGCAACATCACGCTTCATCTTCTCGCGGAGAATTTAGGCTTCGAGGAACGGGAGGCCTCCGCGCAGCAAGGCCCCGCCCAACGGCGGCCGAACGAGGACCTCAGCTTTGAAATATCTGCGCGCGAACTCGCTTTGCTTGCAGCCCGGCCCTACTGGCGAGTAAAGCGGGCACTTGATAGCTTTGCCGCTTTTGCCCTTCTCGTCGCTTGCACCCCTTTAATGCTCCTCACGGCGCTCGCTGTTGCGGCTAACATGGGCTTTCCCGTTGTGTTTTGGCAGCAACGGCCGGGGCTCGGCGGCAGGCCTTTCCGCCTTTATAAATTCCGCACAATGCGAGCGGCGCATTCGGCTCGAGGGCGCCGCCTTACGGACGCCGAGCGCACGCCGGTCATCGGCCGCCTCCTGCGGCGGCTCCGGATGGACGAACTCCCGCAACTTTTCAATATTTTAAGGGGCGATATGTCCTTTGTCGGGCCGAGGCCGCTCCTGCTACGGGATCAGTCGGCGGCCTACCGGGCGCGCCTCCTGGTACGGCCCGGACTCACGGGCTGGGCGCAGGCCGTCGGCGGCCGGGACATCTCTTCCGAAGACAAAGCCGCGCTCGATGTCTGGTACGTCCGTAATGCAAGCATCGCCTTGGATACGGAGATAGCATTAAGAACTATCCCGATCGTTTTGTTCGGGGAGCGGATTTCTACCCCTTTGATCGAGCGCGCATGGAGCGATCTTAGAGAGTTTGGCGTGCTGAGGAGCGGCTAGGGGACAAGAGAAAAACAGCTCTTGTAAGACGTTTACTTACGCATAGACAGCTTGTTCTTCGAACTTGTGACTGTTCGAAGAGATCACCTCAAAAATGCCTGCAACATAGATTCTGAGATGCGGGCCAGTTTTGTGTTCGGGTGACGCATTTCACCCGAAGTGCGGTAGCATTGAAATCGAGGGAGAGTACAGTGTTCAACTTCGTTAGAGTCAGCGTTGCTGTGACATATTTAGGTATTGCGGCCGGCCTGCTCATGGCGGGTGCGGCCTTGGCGCAAGATGCCAGCGTCAACCCAGAGCTTGCCGCTCGCATGGCGAAAGAGAAAGAGGACCGCAAAGCTTGCAAGATCGAGATCTGTAAAGCGTTTGCCCAGCCCGCAGCGGGCGCGCCGATCACTTGTGCCGTTATTAAGACTTGGCTCGAATCCGAGATTGCGGCAGGTTTTCTGGGCGGCAAGGTCGGTTGGCCCTGGGGGAATGCGCAATGCAGCGCGGCAATCGAGCTCGACCGCACGGCAATCGCCGATGCAGCATCCAAGCCTTCGGCGACCATCAAGCTCAAGAAGCACGACATCACGTGCAAGCTTGGCCATAAAGACCCGAAAGAAGGCACCGCCTACGACCTGAAGCTTTCGATCGAGCCAACCGTCACCTTCGAAGGCGGAAAAGCGACAAAAGCCGAGATGAACTGGAGCTCGATCGAGGCCCCCATTCTCGCCAAGTCCGCAATCTGGACCGCTACCGCCGCCGATGCCAATTTCAGCATAATTGCAAACGGCGTCGTGACGCAGATCAATAACTTCCTCACCGACAAATGCAAAGAGGTCGGCGTCGAAATCAAGCATTAGCAACACGATACAGGAGGAGCCGGGTTTCCGGCCCTTCCAGCCGAATGGTTCCGCCAGAACCCCGCTGCAGCCCAGGATAGGCGATCTCTCCGCGCTTCGCCCGCAGCCTTGCACCTCTCACGGATACGGGCCTACTCTTCAACCCGGCGATTTCCGCGTGCGCAGCCTGCCACGGCATCGTCATCGCCGCCGCGCACTCTTAAAGCCAGGCGCGGTTGTTTTCGGTGTGAAGCGTCTACATACCATCGAAGGACGGCTCTAAGATGAAAGTTTTGGTTACCGGCACTGCAGGCTTTATCGGCTTCCATGTCGCCAAGTCGCTGCTTCAGCGGGGCAACTCCGTGGTTGGCTTCGATGTGGTGAACTCTTATTACGACCCTACTCTAAAGGAAGCACGCCTGAAGCTTTTGAAGCAAACCGCCCTCGAAACGAACAGCGGCTACACCTTCATACGCGCCGACCTCGCCGACGGCGCGCAAGTGAACGCGTGTTTCGCCCAGCACGGCTTCGACCGGGTGATTCACGTCGCCGCGCAGGCGGGGGTCAGGCATAGCATCGACCACCCCCACGACTATGTGCACTCCAACTTGATCGCCTTTACAAACATCTTGGAGGCTTGCCGGCATAACAATACGCCCCACCTGACCTACGCCTCGACTTCCAGCGTTTATGGCGCCAACACGCGGATGCCCTTTTCAGAGCACCATGGCGTCAATCACCCACTGCAATTCTACGCCGCGACGAAGCGGGCGAACGAGCTCATGGCCCACTCCTATAGCCATATGTTCGGCCTGCCCACAACGGGCCTCCGGTTCTTTACCGTCTATGGCCCTTGGGGACGCCCGGATATGGCGCTCTTCCAGTTCACGAAAAACATGTTGGAGCGCAAACCGATCAGGGTGTTCAATTACGGCAATCACAGCCGCGACTTCACTTATATCGACGACATTACCGAAGGCGTGGTGCGAGTTAGCGATAAGATTGCCGAACCGGATAGCAATTGGGAGCCGACCGCACCCGATCCCGCAACGTCGAACGCTCCTTTCCGCATCTATAACATCGGCAACAACTCTCCCATTAGGCTGAATACCTATATAGAGGCCATCGAGCACGAACTCGGCGTTAAAGCTGAGAAGGAACTTCTCCCCTTGCAAACGGGGGACGTGCCCGATACCTACGCCGACGTGAGCGAGCTGACAGCCGCGGTGAACTATAAGCCCGCGACGCCTGTCGCCACCGGCGTCGCCCGTTTCGTTCAGTGGTATCGAGAATATTACCAGGTGTAAGCGTGGGGCGGCTTTGCCATGCGGACAGCAAGCGCCTGGGGAGACCGGAGCTTGCCGTCACTCGCAATGAAAAAACGTAACCTCGTGTGCGGAGTTCGCAAGCGTTGAGTATAGCCAGGCGCGTCGCTTTCGGAACTGCCCAGCTCACGCTAAGCAATGTCTTTGTGCGCGTGCTGTCGCTTGTGACGATGCCCGTGCTGACGCGTCTGCTGGCGCCGAGCGCCTACGGTACGGCAGCAATGGCGACGACCTTGATCTCGCTCATTTCGGTCTTCGCTCTAGCTGGCGCTGACATCTCTTATATCCGTGCCTACCACTCGGAAAAGCCTCCGTGTGGCCAGGCCGTTGAAGCTCTCACTTGGCGATTTTCGCTGGGCGCTTCGATGCTGGCCGCGATTTTGCTGGCTGCGTGCTGGAGCCTCATCTCCGATGCCCTTTTGCTGCCGCGTTACACCGGCCCGTTGATCGCTGCCGGAATAGTACTCAGCGTTGGCATGACAATGGCGTTGGCCCGCGCGAGGCTGCATGACCGTCACCGCGCGATGTCGCTTGCAACCGTCGCTTCCGGTCTTGGGGCAACCGGCATTGCCATCGCCGTCGCCTATTCCGGTCAGCGCAATGAATTTCCGCTCATTTTGGCGTTACTTGCGACCTACCTTATTCCTATAATTCGTTCTCGGCCTGCCGCCTTTGCCTGAATTGCTGCACTCCTCGGGCCTCAGTTACGAAAGCCGCAAGCACATTCTCGGCATCGGCTTGGCTGCGATTGTGAGCGCCCCGGCCTATTGGGTGATGTCCTCATCGGACCGCTGGTTCCTCAGTCACTTTCAGAACCTCACGGCTGTCGGAGTTTATTCTATCAGCTGCGGCGTTGCCATCGCCGGTATGACCGTCAACAGCGCCCTCCTGGCCATATGGACACCCGAAGCCGCCCGGCTTTTCGAAGCCCGCCCGCCCGACGCGATGCATCAGCTGGGTAGGATTACCGAAGGTATGGTCGCTGTCTTGGCATGCGTTTGGCTCGCCGTAACGGCCGCTGGAGGCGACATGGTCCGCCTTCTAACTGCTCCCGCTTTTCATGGGGGCGCAAATGTAATCCCTTTTATTGCCGGTGGGGTCTTTTTTCACGGAATCTCCCATCTCGCCAACACCGCTTTTGTTCTGGATAAGAGGCTTAACCGCACCATTATTTGGTGGGTTGGCGGTGCAGCCGCAAACCTCATGCTTAATCTACTCCTGGTTCCTGAGATTGGAATGATGGGCGCCGGAGTGAGCCAGCTCCTAAGCTTTGCCGTTACCGCCCTGGGTCTTTCAATGGGTGCAAGACGGATGCTTGCAGCTCACATTAAATGGACGCGGCTTCTTCTTGTTGTCACGACGATCGTAATTGCGGCGCTCTTCATGTTTCCTGCATGGGCGAAACTGCCTGCAATAAGCCTGATCATGAAGCTTCCAGTGGGCTTATTCGTTACGGCCATTGTTATTAGTTATTTCCGAAACGATTTTGCAGCTCTCGGGGGCGGGAAAAAGGTCGTTTCATTACATAAAGCCTAACGCTGCTGCGCTTGCGCTGGTTTTCAAGGGTTCTGGTATGGATCAAGAACAGAAAGACAGGGAGCAGTTTCAAATGACGCACGCTGCAGAGCTCGCATCCGGTCAGCGGTTCGAATTTGGACGTAATTGGGCCGGCTTCCTGTCCAGGCTGACAGAAGTGCGCATACAAACCGCGGAGGATTCTCTGCGCACCATGCTGGAATTGGACACGCTTGCCGGAAAATCTTTTCTCGATGCGGGAAGTGGAAGCGGGTTGTTCTCGCTAGCGGCAAAAAAACTGGGAGCGCGCGTCCATTCTTTCGATTACGACTCAAAATCGGTTGCCTGCACTGCCGAATTAAAACGGAGGTTTTTTCCTGCCGATCCCGGCTGGGTCGTTGAAGAAGGTTCCGTGCTCGACAAAAGCTATTTGGAAAGTTTGGGCGAATTTGACATCGTTTATTCCTGGGGCGTGCTTCATCATACCGGCAATATGTATCAAGCCATTAAGAATGCGGCTGCACTCGTTGCGGACAATGGCAAGCTTTTTATAGCGATTTACAATGACAGCGCCCAGAGTAAGGCGTGGAAATGGGTTAAACGCCAATATTGCCGCCTTCCGAGGGTTTTGAAGGCGCCGTTTGCCGTCGCTATTCTTGTGCCGCAACAAATGGTTGGCCTAATCAAAGGTATCGCCCAAGGAAAACCCGGAGCCTCTATCAGTTATATTGTCAATTACAGGCAAAACAGGGGCATGAGCTGGTGGCACGATCAAATAGATTGGATTGGCGGATATCCTTATGAATATGCCAAGCCGGAAGAGATCTTTCGTTTTCTGAAGGAACGCGGCTTTCGATTGGACCGGCTTACCACCGTTAGAGGCGGGACTGGATGCAACCAATTTGTTTTCACGAAGCTAAAAATATAAACGTATTAGCGCCGGCGGCAGAATGCTCAATTCGTTCCGCGTAGTGTTTATAATCGCCATGGCGGCCCTTCTTACGATCAACCCGCTCGGCAGATCCGCCTCCGGCCCGCTTGGCAAACCGTTCAGTAGCCTGAAAAGGAAAAAGGTCATCGAATGGGGATGGGATGAGCCAACAACGGCGTTTCTAAAAGAGAACATAGACAAGGTGGAGCGCATGCCCTTCGATGGGGTTGTCTTCCCCTTGAGACTTCGGGATGGTGCGAACGTCACCTGGAAGATGTGGGGAGCTACCAAATTCGAGTACTCAGACCTCGCATATATGGTCGAGGATCTGAAGCAAACGCCATTTAAGTCGCTGACCGACCGCTTTATCCGGGCCAATGTGACCCCGGGCAACGTGGATTGGTTCGACGATCAGGCCTGGAGCATTGTCCTGCATAACTTCGCGTTAGCGGCGAAAGTTGCGAAGGACGGAAACTGCAAAGGCTTCATGTTCGATGCTGAACAATACGAAGGCAAACTCTTCGATTTGACGTTCGCCACAGCCATGCATATGGCGGCGCCTGAGCAATACCGTGTGAAAATCCGGCAACGCGGACGCGAATTCATCACCGCGATCGCCAGGGAATTTCCGGATATTATAATCCTATTGCCATGGGCCTACCATGCCTACGATAAAAACAAACAAAGCTACGCGCTACTACCCGCCTTTTTAGACGGCATCTTCGAAGCGGCGCCGCAAACACTAAGGCTCGTCGACGCCGGGGAGAGCGCTTATGAAGCGAAAACTCAGAAGGATTTCCAGTGGCTGCACTCGAAGCTCGCGCAGGATATGCGCCGCTATTCCGCGGTACCGGAGCTGTACAAGGCGAAAGTTGAGGTAGCATTCGGAATTTGGATCGACGCTGAGTGGAACAAAGTTGGCTGGCACCAAGACGACTTAACCAAGAATTTCTTCAATCCGAGTGAATTCGGAAAGTCAGTTGCTTATGCTCTGGAATCTACGGATGAGTACGTGTGGATCTATTCTGAAAAGCCGAACTGGTGGACCGGAGCTAACTTGCCGCCGGCTTATGTCCAGGCGCTGGCAACGGCTAGAGCAAGAAATTGAAGCGCAGAATACCCTAAGGCAGGGGCTCGCTTAAACGAGAAGATGGATGAAACTCCTATACTTCATATCCTCTTTAAGCGGTGGGGGTGCCGAGCGCGTAACCGTAAACCTTGCCAATTATTGGGCTGAAAAAGGTTGGAAAGTCACAATAGTCACAATTGCTTCGGCTACTCAAGATGCCTATGCGCTACATCCTTCGATCACCCGGATTTCTTTGAACATGATTGGCCGCAGCAAGACTATCGCTGGCGGACTCGTTCGGAATTTCAGGCGTGCTAGTGCCCTAAGGCAAGCGCTCCTCGATATCGAGCCGGATGTTGCCGTCGCCATGATCGACAACTCCTGCGTGACGCTGGCGTTGGCAGCGCGGGGGCTGACCAATATTGTGACGGCTGGATCGACCCGCGCGCATCCGCCAGCCCTGCCCACGAAAGCCCTACGGAAGAGGTTGCATTCCGTCGCGTATGGGCAGTTGTCGGCTGTCGTGGCTCAAACCGGGGTGACCGGGGCGTGGCTTGGCGCCCATACGTGGGCCCGGCGAATCGAGGTGATACCCAATCCGATCCAGTTGCCTCTCCCATCCAGCGAGCCGGAAATAAAGCCGGATGCGATATGCGTGTCAGGCCGGAAAATGCTTCTAGCAGCAGGCAGGCTCGTACCGCAAAAGGGCTTCGATCTGCTGGTCGGCGCCTTTACCAATTTGGCGCACCGCCACCCCGATTGGGACTTGGTGATTACAGGCGAAGGGCCAGAGCGTGAGCGTTTGCAGTCGCAAATTAAGGCCAATAACTTGGACTGCCGGATAATGCTCCCAGGCTGGGCCGGAAATTTGGCAGACTGGTATCGGCGGGCGGATCTCTATGTCATGAGTTCCCGCTTCGAAGGGTTTCCAAACACTTTGGCCGAAGCAATGGCGCATGGTGTTCCGGCCATCAGCTTCGATTGCGATACGGGCCCCAAAGACATTATTCGCCATGACTGCGACGGCCTACTTGTCCCGCCGGAGGATGTGCCAGCCTTAACGGCGGCCCTAGACCGGCTCATGGGCGATGAGGAGTTGCGTCATCGCTTCGGGGCTGCGGCCCAGGAAACGCGCAACCGTTTTTCGCTAGAGACCGTCGCAAAGATGTGGGAAGACCTGTTCTACGAACTTCTGAACCAAAAACGGATAACGCGTTACCCTGGCCGGCTGGCATAAGCGGGAGAAGTCGTGGAGCGGCGCCGGCATGTTCTTTTCCTTATTCCAACTCTTGCTGCCGGGGGAGCCGAGCGCGTAGCCGTTACCTTGCTGAATCATATAGACCGCTCGAAGTTTCGGCTAAGCTTGGCTGTCGTGAACGCTCGCGGGGCCGTGTTTTCGAAAGAAGTTCCGGACGATGTTGAGTTTCTCGATTTGCAGGTTTCGAGAGTGCGATACGCTCTGCCAAGACTTATCCGCCTGATATGGCGAATGCGTCCGGATGTTGTGTTTTCTGCTTTGGGCCATCTTAATCTCGCGCTTTCCATCATACGGCCGATGTTGCCAAGCCGGACACAGTACGTCGCAAGGGAATCTATCGTCGTTTCCGAACTGCACCCGGCCTACAACTTTCCGAGGGCATGGGATTGGGCTTACAGAACTTTCTATGGCCGCTTTGATGACGTTATCTGCCAGTCTGAAGACATGCGCAACGATCTCGCCAGGAATTACAATATTCCAATGCAAAAACTCAAACTCATAAATAATCCGGTGGACATTGAAAAGATCGCGCGTTTGGCTTCCCTCCCAACCGGGGCTTGCTACGATTGCAATCCTGAGAGCGAAGACGTCATTCGTCTGGTTGCTGCCGGCCGCCTGGTGCACCAGAAGGGTTTCGATCTGCTAATCGAAGCCATAGCCCTTTCTGGCCTGAAACAGCTGAGGGTGACCGTACTCGGTGACGGTCCGCTGCGGGGCGCGCTGGAAGAACTGGCAAAAGAAAAGGGCGTCGAGAACCAGATCCGGTTCATCGGCTTCCAAGAAAATCCCTATGCGTTCATGGCTCGTGCGGACGCATTAGTGTTGTCGTCGCGCTACGAAGGATTTCCCAACGCCGTGCTGGAAGCATTAGCCTGCGGAACCCCTGTTATTGCCACTCCGGCCCCCGGCGGCGTCGGTGAAATTGCCCGGTCGACAAGGGGCGTGCACTTGGCCGCGGCAGTCAGCGCTGAGGCGCTCAGCACTGCATTGTTAGCGTTCGCCGGCAGATCGAATGCCGCGCAAATCACTGTGGAACACTATCGAGTCGGCAAAATCGCCCGGGAATACGAAAGTATTTTCATCAGCGGCGCGCGTGTGCCGGGGGTTTAGGAATGGCTGCTGATCGAAGGCAGACGGGTGCGCAGTCAGGTCTTAGCGGCCGAAGCTGGAAAGTCGCCTCTTCAGACCCGTTCCAGTCTGTGCAGCCCGGTAAGCTCGCAGTGCTTGTTATAGGTTTGCTGTCGCTCATTCTTGCAGCCCGCACCTTATATACCGCCCCAGACGATGCAAATTATATACAATACTTTTCAACCGATACCGACTGGTATCAAGATCTTGTCAGCGAATCCACAGATTGGTGGCTGCTTATTCTCAATGAACCTCTGTGGAACGTCTACACCATAGTGACCGGTTCAGCTCTTGGCCCCGAGACAGCCTTTAGGTTCACTCTTTTCCTTAGCACATTTTTATACTTATTTTTCGGTTCACGGCTTGCGGCGGGCAACTGGACAATAGTAACATTATTATTCGTCCTTGATTTTAACATTGGCAGCCAGATGTATTATAATCAGATAAGGCAAGGCGTAGCCTTGTCGATTTTCTTTACATTGATTTCCGCACTAAAGATACCCAATACGCCAGCTCGTGTTGCGGTTGCTTCCGGCGTCGCCGCTTTGATACATTCATCTTTTATAGCTATATTTGCTATAATTCCATTTTATCTGCTTAAGCCGAATCTTCGGATGATAGCGGCCATAGCGGGTGCCGTGGCCATATTAGGAATATCACAATATATCGACATATATGCTCTGGTAAATGCGGGGCGGCGAGAGGGCCTTTACACCAATGTGGGGCTTCTGAATATAAATTACTATGTGGTCGCTATACCTGCCTATGGAGCGGTTTTTTACCTTATTCGGTTAGCAAAGAGCAGCGGTAACAAAAGTGAATGGTATTACCTAACGTTCACTGTTACTTGCATTGTGCTTGGCGCAACATTCATACATCAAGCCGCGGCACGATTAACTTATATTTCCGAGGCGATGGTGTGCATTTTGATCGCTTCAAATATCTCTTCTAAAACCGGCATTATTGCGCTGGCTATCTGGGTATTCACCCTGACTCTCTTCATAATCTCGGACTTACAATACGATCCTTCCACACTTTCGAGCATGATATATAGGTGGCAAAATATCCTGCAATAACAAATCGATACGGCGCACCCTGTGAAAGTATTACATGTTATTACCGGTCTCGATCAGGGCGGCGCCGAAGCCGTCCTTTACCGGCTGGTGACTGCCTCGGCTGGCGAAGCCGAGCACATCGTCGTTTCCATGAAGGATGAAGGCGTCTACGGTCCGCGCCTGCGGCAATTGGGCGTTACCGTACACGCACTTGGATTTCCGCAGGGTGGCATCACGTTGAAGGGGCTGCATCGTTTATGGCGTCTCATCGCCACTTATAAGCCCGATGCCGTTCAGACCTGGATGTATCACGCCGATCTGGTCGGCGGCGTAATGGCCCGCTTAGGGGGGACCCGGGCAATCTGCTGGGGAATTCGCAATTCCAATTTGAGCCCCGAGACATCGAGCAGGTCCGCTCGATGGGCGGCGCGGTTGTGTGCAGGGCTTTCCGGCTTTGTCCCGAGTGCTATCGTTTCCTGCTCGGAAGAGGCAGCGCGGGTGCATCAGCGCCTGGGTTACCGGGCCAGCAAGTTCATCGTGATTCCCAATGGCTATGACGTATCGCGATTTTGTCCGCAGCCGAGCGCCGCGGCCGCGCTGCGGAACGAGTGGGGCATTGCCCCCGAAGTTCCGGTGCTTGGCACCGTGGCGCGGTGGGATCCGCAAAAGGACCATCGCACCCTCCTGGACGCCCTCGTTCTTTTGATAAGAAACGACCGTGATTTTTATTGCGTGCTGGCCGGGCCGGGAATGGAGCGCTCAAACGCAGATTTGGCGCGGTTGATCTCAGAAAGAAGTCTCGACGATAAAATCCTGCTCATCGGCCCTAGAGACGATGTTCCCGATATTATGAACGCCATCGATGTTCATGTGCTCAGTTCCGCTTATGGCGAGGCGTTTCCCAACGCCGTTTGCGAAGCCATGGCGTGCGGGACGCCCTGCGTTGTTACCGATGTAGGCGACGCGGCAGCAATTACAGGGGAGACCGGCTGGGTCGTGCCGCTGCGCGATCCGCAAGCGCTTTCCCAACGCATAGAAGAGGCGATAACGGCCATTCAATCGGGCCGCCGCGAAGAGGTTTCCCAAGCCTGCCGGCAGCGCATCGTAGAGTTTTTTGGCATCGAGCGAATGGTAGCGGCCTATGAGGATATTTGGTCCCAATGCCGAAAGCCCCGGGTAAATGCCCCCTCGCGGCCGTAGCTTGCCGGTACATGCTTTAGATCACTTGGAAGCGCTGTGAGGCAAACGATCCGGCGACGGCCGGATTGAGGCGCACTTTGACCATGGTCAAAGTGCAAGATTTGAGTGAAGGAGGTAGTGTTTCGATGTCGCTCATAAGAACTTTTATTAGACTAAATATTAGGTGGTCCGGTGCAACAGACAGGCTGATTGCAAAGCGCTTTTCTATTGATGGGAATGCCGATTTTAAGAGCCGCTTCGTCCCAACTTATTTAACTCCTGGTGCGATTATCTACGATATCGGCGGGGGCAAGACACCGTTCCTATCTCTGAGCGAAAAACAAGCCCTAAGTGCTTATATTGTTGGCATCGATATCAGTGAATTGGAACTGAAGGCTGCGCCCGCCGAGCTTTACGACCGGACAATTGCCAAAGATATTTGTGCATATCGGGGAGCCGCGGATGGAGATTTGGCGATATGTTGCACCGTCTTGGAACACGTAAATGACGTTGACGCAGCGATCGCATCAATTGCCACTTGTTTGAAACCCGGCGGCACAGCCTGCGTCTTCGTTCCCTCCCGAAATGCAATATTTGCCCGCCTAAACTTATTGCTTCCGGAGGCAGCAAAGCGGGCGATACTATTCGCGATACAACCAGAGACCCGGAACAATCAGGGGTTCAAAAGTTACTATAATAACTGCGTCCCAAGTAAGTTTAGAAAATTGGCTGAAAAACATGGATTTAAGATTGTAGAGGAAAAATATTATTACAGAAGTGCGTATTTTGATTTCTTCTTTCCATTTTATCTTCTGTGGAGGCTATGGGTGAGCCTATTTTTTACCGTGCGCGGCAAAGAGGCTGCAGAGACATTTTCGTTAGCTTTAGTTAGACTCTAAATTTGCGTGATCGCTAAATCGAATATAAAAGTTATTTGGAGCATTGGGCGCAAAATCAAGGACATTGAGGGATGTGCGGACTCGCCGGTATAGTTGGCGTTAGTTTTTCTTCGGATCGCTTCGAAAGTGTCCTTAGGCGCATGGGCGATGCTATCGCCCATCGCGGGCCCGACGATTGGGGCACCTGGTTCGACTGCGAAGCGGGCGCAGGGCTGGTTCACAGGCGCTTGTCCATCCTCGACCTCAGCCCTGCCGGACATCAGCCTATGATCTCTGCCTCGGGCCGCTTCGTCATTGCCTTCAATGGCGAGATTTACAATCATCTTGAAGTCAGGCGCAAAGTCGAGAGTTCGAATTTCGCGGGTGGATGGCGGGGGCATTCCGACACGGAAACCTTGCTAGCCGGGTTCGATGCCTGGGGGATCGAAGAAACGTTACGGCAATCGGTGGGGATGTTTGCGATTGCGGTTTGGGACCGGGAAACACGCACCCTGACCCTGGCCCGCGACCGGCTGGGCGAAAAGCCGCTCTATTATGGATATGCAGCCGGCGCGCTGGTGTTCGGGTCCGAACTGAAAGCCCTGCTGCAGATGCCGGGCTTTGCTCCAAAGATTGATAGGACGGCACTTTCGCTATTGCTGCGCTACAGTTACGTCCCAGCGCCTTACACGATTTATGAGAGCTTGGCCAAGTTGCCGCCCGCCACTTTGGTGAAGTTTCCCCTTGACGCGGTGCGGCAGCAGGAAAGCCCCGAACCCGTGGCTTATTGGTCGGCAAAGGAAGCTGCAATCGCGGGCGTGGCGAGCCCGCTGGCGTTTGCCTCGGATGCTGAGGCGGCGGACTCGCTGGAATCCATGCTCGCGCAAGCGATCGCTGGTCAGATGGTGGCCGACGTCCCGGTGGGAGCCTTTCTTTCGGGTGGCGTGGATTCATCCACGGTGGTAGCCCTCATGCAAAGGCAATCAAGCCGGCCGGTCAAGACCTTTACGATCGGATTCAGCGAGGATGCCTACAACGAAGCGGCCTTTGCCAAAGAGGTCGCTCGCCATTTGGGCACCGAACACACCGAGCTCTACGTTTCTCCGCAAGAGGCTTTGAACGTAATCCCGAAGCTTCCGGAAATCTATTGCGAGCCATTTTCCGATTCGTCGCAGATTCCGACCTACCTTGTCGCCAAACTCGCGCGTCAGAACGTCACCGTGTCCTTGTCTGGAGACGGCGGTGATGAGCTTTTTGGCGGCTACATGCGTTATTTTCTCGGCGCACGCGTCTGGAAAAAAATAGAACGAATCCCACTAGGATTGCGCCGTGCGGCTGCTTGGAGCGCTCTTTCTATGCGGCCTTCCGCATGGGACAGGCTCTACCGTCCCGTGTCTGGGCTCATACCCAAAGAGCGCCGCTGGCTGGCCCCTGGAAATAAGATTCACAAAGGCGCCGCTATGCTCAATTGCGGTAATGGTTCTGAGTTCTACCGGAATCTCGTCAGCCATTGGCAATCGGAAGAAGTGGTGCTTGGCGGTGAGGGAGAACGGGGTACGGAACTGATCCAGGGTGCGCCCGGCCTGCCCGGCATGGCAGAGCGCATGATGCTCCTCGATGCAATCAGCTACCTGCCCGGCGACATTTTAGTGAAGGTGGACCGCGCTGCAATGGCGGTCAGCCTGGAAAGCCGCACGCCGTTGCTCGATCATCGGCTTTTCGAATATTCTTGGCGCCTTCCGATGCAATACAAAATACGCGACGGCGTGGGAAAGTGGCTGCTGCGTCAGGTATTGTACAGACATGTGCCGCGACATTTGGTCGACCGCCCCAAGATGGGCTTCGGTATCCCGATCGACTCCTGGTTGCGGGGTCCATTGCGCGACTGGGCAGAAGACCTGCTCAATGAATCGCGCCTTTTGAATGAAGGCTATTTTAATCCGGGGCCGATCCGGCAGAAGTGGCTTGAGCATCTGTCCGGTGCGCGAAACTGGGAGTATCACTTGTGGGATGTGCTGATGTTTCAGGCTTGGCATGAAGCCGGCAAACGTAGCACCTCGCAAACGAAGATGGCTACAGTCTCACAGTCCGCCGCATTCCCGCCGGTTTCCTGAACTCTTTAATTTCGAAGTTTTAATAAGCTTTAATTGAGTGTCGTGAATGGTAAGAAAATGCGTAACGATTTCAATAAACGCATCCTGGAATATTTTCAATTTCCGCGCGGGACTTGTTCGGGGCTTGAACGAGAGCGGATATGAGGTCGTAGCCGCGGCTCCATTCGATGACTATTCCGCAAGGCTCCCGGGGCTTGGTTGTTGCCATGTGGCGTTGCCAATGGATAGCAAAGGCTCCTCTCCCATCCACGACGCCATATTATTCCTGCGCTATCTCCGGCTGTTACGCCGCCTGCGGCCGGACGCGTTCCTCGGCTACACCGTCAAGCCCAACATCTATGGCTCGCTTGCCGCCCACTGGCTCGGGATACCGGTCATCAACAATGTGTCTGGGCTCGGAACGGTCTTCGTCCGTGAAAACTGGCTTACAAAGCTGGTCAAGCTTTTATACCGGCTGGCGCTCCGCAGCTCGAACACGGTATTTTTCCAGAATGAAGAGGACCGTGAACTTTTTGTCCGCCTGGGATTGGTGCGGCCCGGCCGAGCCATGCTGCTTCCCGGCTCCGGGGTCGATCTCCACAAGTTCCGTCCCCAGCCTGCTTCACCGCCCTCAGGCGATGCAACTCCTAGCTTCCTACTGATCGCCCGGCTGATATGGGAAAAGGGAGTAGGCGAATATGTTGAGGCTGCGCGATTGGTCAAGCAGCGTTTTCCAGAGGCGCGCTTTCAAATTCTCGGTTTTCTCGACGTCGCGAACCGGGGCGCTATCTCGAAAGCTCAAATGGATGAGTGGGTAAAGGAAGGAATTATAGAATATCTAGGCGTTACCGACGACGTCCGCCCTGCGATTGCAGGCGCAAGCTGCGTTGTGCTGCCCTCGTATTATCCGGAAGGCACGCCCCGAACTCTGCTCGAGGCCGCAGCCATGGGCAAACCACTCATCGCGACCGACATGCCCGGCTGCAGGAACGCGGTGAGCGACGGTATCAATGGACTTCTTTGCGCAGCGCGTGACCACAAGGATCTCGCGCAGAAACTCATAGATTTTCTCTCTCTCGATCCTCCCGCTCAAGAGCGGATGGGATTAGCGAGCCGCAGGAAGGCCGAGGTTGAATTCGATGAACAGATCGTTGTCGGCCGCTACCTCGCAGCCATCGAGGATGCGATAGGGCGGCGTGATCTCCGCGCAACGGCGGACGCAAGCACTTCACCATGTAACAGACGGGGTTGGCGATGGTAGTTTCGATAGGGATTTACCGGCCGGAACAGTTCCGGCGGCTGCGGACGGACACCTTTTTCGGGCGCCGCCGGAAATTCGCGCTCGATCTCATGGCGGACGTCGACCGGCTTGGAAGTAACTCGATAAAAGAGGCGTTTATAGAAAGCATCACGGATGGAGCCGGTGTCTATAAGCGCACTTATTCTGGCCGGTTTCCCGCATTCGATAGACAAATCCTCGCCTGCATGGCCAGCGGACATTTCCCGCGGCCCTTACGCATCCTCGATGTTGCCGTATCCGATGGTTCGACCTCAGTCGAGTTTTTCAATGAGATCGCCGCGCAGATCACGGCAGATTTTCAGTTCATCGCGACCGATCGCGATGCCGGCTTTCTAATCTTGAACAGGAAAGCATCTCCAGACCGGCGAGTGATCGTTTCCGCCACGGGCGAGATTGTACAAATGGTGTGGCCTCCTTTCGTCTTTAGCGGCGGAAAAAGAGACAATGCTACCATTTTCCTAATCAACACTATGATTTGGCCATACGCTTTGCGTTGTGCGCAACGCCTTGTCTCCCAATGGAAGGAAAAAGCACCAGAGCTTGAAGTTCGTGAGCTGGTCTTTGCCTGCAAGCCGTTTCGCGATCTTCTTGCCGCGGACAGCCGCCTTGCCTTCAAGGCCTGGAACATCGCAACCGATTGGCCGGGCGATCCGGTCCACTGCATCCGTGCTATGAATATCCTCAATCCCAGCTATTTTTCGGAAGATCAGTTTAACTCGATCGTCCGGAATCTCATGGCAAACCTCGTTGAAGGCGGGCTCCTGGCAATCGGCTCCAATGAAGGTCCCGAATCCGAAGTGGATGGCGCCATTTACCGGCTCGAAGGCGGGCGCTTGGCTGAACTCATCTCTTCAGGGGCAGGAGCCCGGTGCCGCTATGCCATCAAATCGCTGCTTACTCACCCTCGTTGATCGCCGCGTTTGGAGATTTGGATGCCGGCTTCTCTCAATATTAGCGCGATAGCCGTTTGCCCAAGCTGCCGGTCCGATCTCGATTTGCCGGAACTGAGATGCACGAACAGCGCCTGCAGGTACAATACAGAGACATTTCCCTCTGTAGCCGGCCAGCCGGTGCTGATAGATTTTACCAAAAGCATCTTCAGCAGAGAGAATTTTGAAGGGGAAAAAGCCGGGCTTCCGGTCCTTCCACGCAAAACAGGCTCTCTCCTACAGAGAATCATTCACGGCCGAAACCCGGTAGTCCAAGCAAAGAGCCTCGAATTCCTGAAGCTTGCCAAGATAAGTAACCCTCACCCCCGGATCCTCGTGATCGGCGGCGGTACGGTTGGCGTTGGAGCTGAAGCGCTTTACGAGGACCGAAGCGTTATTGTTGACGGCACAGACGTGTACGCAACCGCTCACACCTGCCTCGTGTGCGACGGTCACCGGCTGCCGTTCCGCGACGGCAGCTTTGAAGGCGTCTGGATCCAGGCCGTTCTGGAGCACGTGCTTGAGCCTCACACCGTCGCGGATGAGATCCACCGCGTTCTGAAACCGGACGGAATCGTATTCGCGAACACACCCTTCATGCAGCAGGTGCACGAAGGCGCCTACGATTTTACGCGCTTCACTTTGAGCGGCCACCGCTGGCTGTTTCGCCGCTTCGATGAGATCGATGCTGGGTCTTCAGCCGGTTCTGGAGTGGCGCTCGTATGGGCAATCAGGTATTTTGTCCGCTCGCTTGGGGCAGGAAGAAACCTTTCGATCTTGGCGTCGTTGCCGTTCTTTTGGTTGCGATTCTTGGGGAATAACAGCCGCAAACGCGCCGTTGCCGACGCCGCTTCGGGATTTTATTTCCTTGGCCGCAAAGCCGAAAGTGAACTTTCACCCCATGACATGGTAAAATACTACGTGACTCAAGGCCTTCTGCATTGAGCAAAGGCGTTTACAAAGCAAATACTGCGCTTCACACTTTGTTGACGCCGCACCCCTGAAGCGCTTGAATTTGCCAAAATTGGACGCCAGCGTCAGGCTCTAGCGCTATTCGGGGTTTCCGATGATAATTCCTATAATCCTCGCTGGAGGATCGGGTTCGAGGCTTTGGCCCCTATCGCGGGCGCAGCACCCAAAGCAGTTCCACGCGCTCGTGAGCGCCGAGCCCCTGCTCGCCGATACGGCGCGCCGCGTGCCCTCCACTCCCCCTTACGCGCCGCCACTTGTCATTACCAACGAGCAAAACCGTTTCGGGGTCGCTGCCGCCTTCAATAAGGCGAACCTGCCGCTTCAAGGCATCGTGCTTGAACCCGAGGGCCGTTCCACGGCTCCTGCTGCGGCGGTTGCCGCGCATCTGGCGATTGCAAAGTCCGGCCCGGATGCGATCCTCCTGATTATGCCTTCGGACCATCATATCGAGGAGCCGCGTGCGTTTCTTGGCGCCGTGCAGGCCGGCCTTGAAGCTGCCCGGAGCGGCATGCTCGTTACCTTCGGCATCAAGCCCAACAAGCCGGAAACCGGCTACGGCTACATCAAGACGCATGCCGAGCCCGGGCCTTCGGGCGTGGCCCAGGTCGATCGTTTCGTAGAAAAGCCGGACATGCAAACCGCAACCCGCTTTTGCGCCGACCCGAACTATTATTGGAATTCGGGTATATTCCTGTTTGGAGCCAATGCCTATCTCGCGGAACTCGAACGCTTTGAACCGGAGATGGTCTGCGAAACCCTCGCCGCCGTCACCAATGCCACTTCGGACCTCAACTTCATCAGGCTTGCCGCTAATTTCCGGCAATGCCGCTCTGATTCCATCGACTATGCGGTCATGGAAAAAACCGCGAAGGCAGCACTTGTGCCGCTCGACGCGGGATGGAGCGATGTCGGCACATGGGATGCGCTTTTTGAAGCCGCCCATAAGGACGAGGCCTCCAATGCAACGCGCGGCGACGTTCTGTTGAAAAATGCGAGCCGCTGCTACGTGCGCGCTGAAAGCGGCATGGTGGCCGTTGCCGGAGTTGACGACATCATTGTCGTAAGCACCAAAGACGCCACGCTCGTCGCTAAGCGTGGCGATAGCGCAGCGGTGAAGGAAGTCGTGCAGGAGCTCGCACGGAACGGACGCCACGAGGCGGAGCACCACCTCACCGTGCATCGCCCTTGGGGAAGTTATGAAACCCTTCACATGAGCGAGCGCTATCAGGTGAAGCAGATCGTCGTCGAGCCCGGCGCAAGCCTATCGCTGCAGCGGCACCATCACCGGGCCGAGCACTGGATCGTGGTGAAGGGCACGGCGCGGGTCACGATCGACGCGGATACGAAGCTGCTCACCGAGAACCAGTCGATCTACGTGCCGCTTGGAGCCGTACACCGTTTGGAGAATCCTGGGCTGATCCCCCTCACGCTGATCGAGGTTCAGTCCGGCCCATACCTCGGCGAGGACGACATCGTTCGCATCGAGGATGCCTACTCGCGAACCTGAGTCAGTTCGGATCATCCGCATTTTCCGGTTGATGGAGTCCCGTTCGGAAGTGGACCAACTCGCGGCCTAACGTTACCTTTGCTGCCATGGAGCTATTTGCAGCAGCAGGCGTTGAATTGCCGCCTTCGGGAGGGCCGGGAGCGAAGCGTCCGCGCATTGCGCGGACTTTGCGTGTGCCGCTTTTCAACTACAAAGTCATTAAGACCGAGCGGGACCGCGTGGCGTTTGCGCCAACGCCGGAGCAACTGGCCAAGGCGGCGGACTATTCACGGAAGGTCAGCGATCCCAAATTCCTGAAGCAGAAGGAAACCGCGGTTCGCGGTCTTTTCATTCAAGACGTGTTGCAGACCGTTCTCGGTTACACGCCTTTCGATCCCGCAAGCCCTTACACTTTGGCTATCGAGCAGCAGATCCGTAGCGGCGCGGTCGATGCGGCGCTGGGCCGTTTCAGCGGGACAGCGAGCAGCAAGGATATCGCTGCGCCTTTCGAATTGAAAGGCCCCGACACGCACGATCTCGATCAAATCATGCCCGGGCGCGGGCGAAGCCCGGTGCAGCAAGCCTGGGATTACGCCATCGATGCGCCTGGCTCGAAATGGGTGCTGGTCTCGAATTGCGTTGAGGTCCGGCTTTACGGGTTCGGCCGGGGGCGCGACGCCTACGAGATGTTCGATTTGTCGAGGCTTCATGAGCCCGAGGAGCATGCGCGCCTGTGGCTTCTGCTATCGGCGGAGCGGTTCCTTGGCGGCGCAACCGATAAGCTGCTGCGCGAAACCGACAGCGCCTATAAGGAAATCACAGACGAGCTGTACAGCCAATACAAGGGCTTGCGCGTACAGCTTATGGATTTTCTGACGAGTTCTGGGGAAGGCCCAAAGCTTTCGCTCCTTCAAGCGATTGAGGTCTCGCAAAAGATCCTCGACCGCATCCTCTTTATAGCTTTCGCGCAACGGACTTCCCTTTTGCCGGATTGGCTACTGGAACAGGCTTCCAAGGATCGGAACAAGTTTCTGCCGCAGCCAATCTGGAAGAATTTTTTGGCGATTTTCAAGGCTGTGGACGGCGGAAATCAACATCTGGGCGTTCACGAGTACAACGGGGGTCTATTTGCGCAAGACCCATTGGCCGACACTCTGATTTTGCCCGACCATCTTGCTGAGGATATCGCGCAGCTCGGCCGGTGGGACTATCAGCAGGATGTGCCGGTCACGGTGCTCGGCCATTTGTTCGAGCAATCGATCACCGATATCGAGAAGCTGAAGGCCGAAAGCCGGGGCGAGGCGCCGCCAGCCATTTCCAAGCGCAAGCGCGAGGGCGTCGTCTATACGCCCGACATGATCACGCGCTTTCTCGTGGAGAAAACGATTGCGCTGACGCTCGACGAGCGCCGCGCCGGGCTCTGGGAAAAGCACGGCATGTGCGAAGTAACGGCGGACGAGCCGGGGCCGGAGCCCGCGCAGGAGGCGGCGTTCTGGCAGGACTATCTCGCCGCTTTGCGCGATTTCACCATCGCCGATCCGGCCTGCGGCTCGGGCGCGTTTTTGGTCGCGGCTTTCGACGAGCTGGCGCGCCGCTACCGCGCCACGGTGAACCGGCTGCACGAGCTTGGCATCGAAGCTGGCTTCGACATCTTCGACGAGATCGTGACGAAAAATCTTTACGGCGTCGATCTCAACGCCGAGTTGGTCGAGATCACCCGGCTCGCCCTTTGGCTCAAGACGGCGCGCCGCGATCACCGCCTGCAAAATCTCGAAGCCACCATCAAGGTGGGCAACAGCCTGATAGGCGATGCGGCGTTCACGGACCGGCCCTTCGATTGGCGCGCTGCATTCCCCGAGGTGTTCGCCCGCGGCGGTTTCGATGTCGTCATCGGCAACCCGCCTTACGTGAGGATGGAGTATCTGAAGGCGTTCAAACCTTATCTGGAAAAGGCTTACACCGTGGCCGCCGACCGGACCGATCTTTACGCCTATTTCTTCGAGAAGGGCGTGCGCCTGCTGAAGGACGGCGGGCGGCTCGGCTATATCTCCTCCTCGACCTTCTTCCGTACCGGCTCCGGCGAAAATCTGCGCACATTTCTCAGCGATGGCGTGGGCGTCGAAAGCGTGGTGGATTTCGGCGACCTCCAACTTTTCGAGGGCGTGACCACCTATCCGGCGATCCTGACCTTGAAAAAGGGCGAAGCGAGCGGCAGTGGCGCTCTAGCTTATCTAACTGTGAAGGAGCGGCTGCCGGAAGATTTGGTAAACGCTTTTTCCCGCGAGGCGCTGCCCATGCCACGCGCGCGTCTTGACCGCGGCTCCTGGCGCTTCGAGGACGACGCGTTAGCGCGCCTGCGCGATAAGATCGTTGTCGGCCGCAAGACGCTTGGCGAGGTCTACGGCGCGCCCCTCTATGGCATCAAGACCGGCCTGAACGATGCCTTCGTCATTGACCGTGCCACCCGCGACCGGCTCGTTGCGCAAGATCCAAAATCGGCGGACCTGCTCAAATCCTTCCTTCGCGGCGAGAACATCAAGCGCTGGCGTGTGGAGAGCGAGGACCTTTGGCTTATCAACACGCCGAAGGGCAAGGTGGATATCGAGCGATATCCCTCCATCCGCAACTGGCTTCTGCCGTTCAAGCCCGATCTGGAAAAGCGCGCGACGAAGCAAGAATGGTGGGAGCTGCAACAGGCGCAGTTGGCATACCAGCCGAGAATGTGTTTAGAAAAGATTGTTTATCCAATAATTTCTCAGGGGCCAAAATTCGCGCTCGATAGCAGCGCCCACTTTCTCAATGATAAGGCATTCTTCGTCAAAAGCGATGCGTTGCTTGTCTCTCTACTCAATTCTCGTGTTAGTTGGTTCTGGCTTTTTGGCGAGGCTTCCCCACTGCGAGGTGGTCAATGGCGGCTTGAATTGCGCGAGCAGTATATGTCCCAACTTCCTATTGCGGGAATGAGCCAAAAGATATCCGCGGAACTCGACAAAATTGGGCTGCTGTGCACGGTGGCCGCGCATAAAAGGTTTGCGATCCAAGCCGAGACCCGCCACCGTATTCTCGACCTCGCGCCGCCGGAGCTGAGGAAGCTTACAGGCAAGCTCGAAAATTTCCACGCGCTGGATTTCGTCGGCTTCCGCGAGGAGGTGAAGAAATCCTTCCGTGTGGACATTCCCGTGAAGGAGCGCCGCGATTGGGAGGCGTACATCGCGGAAAGCGGCGCGGAGGTGCGGCGTCTCACGAGCGAGATAGAGGCGGCGGAGCGGGAAATCGACGCCACCGTCTACAAGCTGTTCGATCTCACGGCCGAGGAAATCGCGCTGCTGGAGGCTTCCCTCGCCGGCCAATACTAAGGAAGCGCCCAGGCGTCGCCCTATTCCTGGCCCTCAAGCTTGAACGACTTCACGAACGCCTCCACATCGGCGGGCTTGCCGCCCGGTTTCGTGATTAAGCCCACGACCATGATCGAGGAACGCGGCGTCGTCATGATGGCAATGCCGTGGCCTGCGGTCTTTTCGCCCGCAAAGGTGAATTCGATCTGCTCGGCATTCTTCCCATTCGCCAGCTTTACAACTGTGCGCTTCCGGCCCCCCATCTGCGCGTGAAGCTGGACGACAAAACTTTGGACGTCCGCCTCCAGCTCCTTCGCGATATCCATATCCTTTTGATATTCAGTGTAACCCGCGAGGAAGGAGTCGTCGCCGCGATTGAGGGAGTAGACCGTTTCCTTGACGTCTGGCGACAGCGCAACCTGCTGCTCCTGCGGCTTTTCCGGAAATGCAATCGAGTACCCGCCCTTGGCAGGTGTAAAAACAACTTGCGCACTTAGTCCTGCCGGCACCAGCAGCACCGCGGCCGCGATCGCAAGCTTTGAAAGTTCCCGTTTGAGCATGGCTGGCTTTCCTCTCTAGCCTTTGGTGGAGCTGCGGATTTGGGCATTCAGCTCACGCCCCTCTTTCCGCCCCGTTTTGTCCGGTCCGTAACGGCCCAGGCGTAAGAGTGTTCCGCTCGCTGATGGATAGATCCGGCAAAGATGGACTGCCGAGCGCCTGGCGCAGCCTTTGCGCTGCTTCGCAGGCGCTCGCACCGCCTCTCGCGGCGGGCATCTCGATATCGGCGGCGATGGTGGCGGGACAAGCGCTGTAAATAAGCACCCTTGTGGCAAGCTCCGCCGCCTCGGCGACGTTGTGGGTCACGAACAGCGTCGTAACGTGCTCCGCCCTCCAAAGTGCTGCAAAAAGCTCGCGCAACCTGGCAGCAGCCTTTTCGTCCAGCGAAACGAAGGGCTCATCCATCAAAAGGATCGTGGGGCCAAAGGCGAAGGCGCGGGCGATTGCGGCCCGGCGTTGCATTCCAGCCGAGGCTTGGCCCGGATAGAGCCCGTGGCAGCCCTTAAGGCCCACCCGGTCGAGCCACGCGGCCGCAATCCGCGCGGCCTCCGGCCTTCCCCGCAAGGGGAGGGCAACATTTTCTAGCAGGGTTCGCCAAGGCAAGAGGCGCGGCTCTTGAAAAACATAGGAAAGCCGGTGCGCCTTATCGCTGAACTGGACCTCGCCCTCGAAGCTGGTATCGAGCCCGGCGATGATATTAAGCGTGGTTGTCTTGCCGGCGCCCGACGGCCCGAGCAGGCAAACAAGCTCGCCCTCGCACACTTCGAATTTGAGGCCGGCGATTGCGACCCGTCCGGCCTCACCGCTGCCGTAGACCTTACGCCGGATGTCGGCAGTCAGCGCTCTCACTGGCGCCACCTGTTGGCCGCGTTCTGCCACGGGCGGAGCAAAACGGTCTCGATGACGAAGATAACAGCGATGAAGCTCAGGGCGTAAGCAAGGATGCCGGTGATATCAAACAGCTGAAAGTAGACGTTCAATTGAAAGCCTACGCCGCTTGAAAGCCCCAGCAACTCGACGATGAGCACGATCTTCCAAACGATGGCAAGGCCGGTCCGTGCCGCCACGGCAAAATAGGGGGCAAGCTGCGGAAGGTGCACATGGCGCAGCCGCGCCCACCAGCTGAAACCGTAGACTGTTGCCATCTCGTCATAATCGCGCGATATGGCTTGGGTTCCCTCCCGCAAAATGACCGCGACATTAGGGATCTTGTTGAGCGCAACCGCCGTAACGGCCGCGGCTTCATTCTGGCCGAGCCAGACGAAGCACAGAATGATGATGATAAGCGCCGGAAGGTTCAGGAACAGGATCAGCCAGCTATCGAAGAAGAGGTCGAGCTTCGGAAAGCGCCCGAGCGCAATGCCGATCGGCGAGCCGATGGCGAAGGCCAGCGCGAAGCTCGCGGCGACACGCCCCAGCGTGATCCCGGTGTTATAGGGAAGCTCTCCAGACCGGATGCCAGCGACGATCGCTTCCCCGACGGCGGCCGGTCCCGGGAAAAGCCTGGACCCTGCGATCCAGGCGGCCAAGGCCCAAAGTGCCAGCAAGGCCAAAAGCGAGAGCGCTCCCGCAGCCATCCGGGCTTTCTGCCCTTCGGCGCGGGCTGTGGAAGCGCGGCGCGGAGGCGGCTTCTCATCACCCGAAAGCGCACTAGAATATAAAGCCATCCCAGAAAGCCTTTGGATCGAACCGGACGCCGGCCCCCGTTACAGCGTCCCCCCCAATGTCGCGCACAATTCCAAACAATTTGCGTGCGTCCTCGCGATCGCCTTCGTTCCAGCTGCGCAGCACGCCTTCGCGATAGCGGCCGCGCAGCAACTGGAATTCCTCGTCGCTGCTTGCCTTCATAAGTGGCCTAATGCGCTCCCATTCGGCATCGGATTCAAGCAGGATATGCTGAGCCTTGAGGAACGCCCTGGCAAACCCCTGCAAAAGAGCGGGCTCGTCCCTGGCCAGCTTTTCCGAAAACACGAAGCCCACCAAGGGAAGATCGCCGGCGATACCGAACGAGCGCATGATTTCCGAAACGGTGATGAGCCGGCGCCAGCCCTGTGCCTCAAGCCTCACCGCGAATGGCCAGAAGTTCAAGAGAGCGCCAATCCGTCCCAAGGCCGCTTGCGCATTCAAAAGGGGAGGCGCGCCAAAGACCGGTCTTGCCGTGGCCGCAAGATCGCCCGCTCCGCGGCTGATGCCGTAAGCGCGTAACAAGACCCAGCTTTTGTCGATGGGGCCTCCCGCGACGCCAATATCTTTTGCCACGAGATCGGGAAAGCCCTTTATGGGGCTCGCCCCCGGCACAATGACGCTCCCAAGCGCGGACGAATAGGGCATGAACAAATAATTGCCGCCAAGGCTCCTTTGACGCATGACCCAAAACCAATCGCTGACGGCAATATCGGCCTGTTGTCCGAGCAGGGCAATGTGTGCCGCACTGTTGGAGGCCAGCATGCGCTGCGAGAGCGTAAATCCCTCTGCGGCGTCAAGCTTCTTGCCTTCGATCACATCGAATAGCCAGCGGACCGTCCCGAATTGAACGGCTCCGGCTGTCAGAACCTTTTTGGCCTGCGCCACTGCCCGGCACGGCACAAGCGAGGCCAGGGCGCACGCCGCCGTAAGGATTTCACGCCGTGAAAATTGCGCTCCCACGATCGGCCTCTCCGCAAAACCTCTGGGAAACGGGAACCCGGTACTTTAGCTCGCGCCAAGCACCGCATCCGGCTCTCTTATAATTGTTCTTTGTGGTCCATTATAAAACCCGGCTGGCGTGGCGACAAAGAACTTATGGGCACTGGCCCGTGGCGGAAGCCCCTGCCGGTTCACAACTGTCATATCGGGGCCACTTATCTATGGCTCACTGCGGACATTGCAAAGCCGAGCCCAGGTTGCCCATGAGTAACGAAAATTCAAAATCTCCTGCGTCCCTTCAGAGCCGGATTCATGCCGAGATGCTCGATAGCTTCGACGAAATCCCAACTATATTCGCGGGCCAATTCCACGGGTGATGTACGTTCCCGCGATCTATAAGGCCAGAGCTGGGACCGGGCCGCGATTCTCAGCGGCCCCAGTTCGTCAGAAGTTTGCGACTGTTCAAAGCGCGGTGTGCAATACGCTTAAACAGCCGATAACCAACAACGCAGATTGAGTTTTTTGGGCAAATTCGAATTAAATCGTTTTTAAGTGCAGCCCCGATAACGTGCTGGCAAGCGCCGCTCTAAGGCGGCAGCCGGTTCCGTTGGAGGTATGTTATGCGTCTTAAGCTTCAACAATTATTGCACGGTGAGTCTGGCGCAGCAGCGATTGAGATCGGTCTGATCGGGGCAGGATTCTGCGTTGCACTGATTACGCTTGCCGGCCAAATGGACGGCGATGTGAAGGTCGTGTTCGAGCGCATCGGAGATTTGCTCCGGTCGCTCAATATGCACGCGCTGACCTAATCCCTTGTGCTTCAATGACCGCTTAGCCCATGTTCGCATCCATGGCCGCTGCGGCGGCAGCCCGACAGGACGCCGCCCGCCATGCTTCTCCCGCTCGCCGTTTCCGGGCCTCGCAACGCGATCCTCGCATCAGTCGAGCGTGCGGCGGAAACGGGTGACAGCCAGCGTCATGGCGAGGAGCATCAAAGCGGTGAGCCATATCGTCTCGGCCCGCAGATCGCCGATGGTCGCGCCTTTGAGCAAGATGCCGCGCACGATCCGGATGAAATGGGTGAGCGGCAGGCACTGCCCGATCCATTGCGCCCAAACCGGCATCCCCGCGAATGGGAATGCGAACCCGGACATCATGATATTCGGCAGGAAGAACATGATCGACATCTGCACCGCCTGCAGCTGGTTCCCGGCGATCGTGGAGAAGGTGTAACCGATCGACAGGTTGGTGGCGATGAAGAGGGTGGTCAGTATCGCGAGGACTGTAACATTGCCCACCACCGGCACGCCGAACAGCCCGACGCCGGCGCCGAAGATCAGGATTCCCTGAATAAATCCGACTAGGATGTAGGGCGCGATCTTGCCGAGCATGATCTCGAACGGACTGATCGGCATAGCGAGCAGGCTTTCCATCGTGCCGCGCTCGATCTCCCGCGTAACCGACAGCGCAGTGTAAATCAGCATCGTCATCGTCAAAAGCGTTCCAAGCAACCCGGGAACGATATTGAGCTGCGTTACGGCAGCTGGATTGTATCGCGAATGCTGGCGGATCTCGAAGGGCGGCAACACCATATCGGGAATGAAGCGGTCATTTTGCAGCGCAGACTGGGTGAGCGTTTGGAGCGCGGCTAACGCGGACCCCGCCGCGACAGGATCGGTCGCGTCCGCCGCTACGAGCAGCACCGGGCGGTCGCCGCGCCGCAAGGCCCTTTCAAAGTCTGCCGGGATCTCCACGCCAAACAGCACGGTGCCTGCGGCCAGCAAGCGGTCGAACTCCGCCTCAGTGCGGACGCGATGGGTTATCTTGAAATATTTGGTATTTTCCAATGCCGCGAGGATGGAGCGGCCAACATCGCTGGTCTCCTGCAGCAGAACCGCGGTGGGGAGGTTCCTTGGCGTGGTATTAATGGCGTAGCCGAACAGCAGAAGCTGAATAAGCGGGATCATGACCATGGTCGCGAAGGTGACGCGGTCCCGCTTCAATTGCAGGATTTCCTTGATGACCACAGCGCCGATGCGCCCCCACATACCTTGCGGACCTGGCTCGCTCATTGAGGACCTGCCTTAGGTTTGTTCATCAGCGCGATGAACACATCTTCGAGCATCGGAGCCGACTGGGTCCAAACAAACCGCGGATCCGCGCGGTAGGGCGCTATCGCAGCTTCCAGCTTCGGCGCATTGGTCCCCGAAACGTGGAGGCTTGTGCCAAAAGGCACCACCATGTCGATGCCTGAGCGCCCGGTGAGATCGGTAGCAAGCTTTGTCAAATCCTCGCCGGTGACCGTGAAAGTGGTCTGCTCGGCACTCTGCATGACCTCATCGATCGTGCCGTGAACCAAAAGCTCGCCGTTGGCGATATAGGCAATTTCATGACAACGCTCGGCCTCGTCCATGTAATGGGTCGATACCAGCACCGTGAGCCCTTCGGCTGCGAACCCGTGAATTTCGCTCCAAAACTCGCGGCGCGCCTTGGGATCGACGCCGGCCGTCGGCTCGTCCAGCAGAAGCAGTTTCGGGCTCGGCAAGGTGCAGGCCCCAAGGGCCAGGCGCTGTTTCCATCCGCCCGACAGCGAACCTGCCAATTGATCGCCGCGGCCCTCAAGGCCAAGCCGGGATATCATGGCACGGGCGGCGCCGGACGCATCCCGAATCCCGTAAATCCGCGCGACGAACTCGAGGTTTTCACGCACCGACAGGTCGTTGTAGAGGCTGAAGCGCTGGGTCATGTAGCCGGCGTGGCGCTTGATCTTCGCGGTCTCTGTGCGGATATCGTAGCCGAGGCAGGTGCCGTGCCCCTCGTCGGGCGTCAAGAGGCCGCACATCATGCGGATTGTCGTCGTCTTGCCAGAGCCGTTGGGACCGAGAAAACCGTAGATCGTTCCGCGCTTAACCTGCATCGAGAGGTTTCGTACCACGGCGCGGCCGCCGAACCTTTTGGTAAGGCCCTGGACATCGATTGCCATGTCCGCATTCGCACTCAACGGTTCGCTCCCAAGAGGCCCGGCACAGCGACGCTCAACGGCTGGCCCACCCGAAGAGTTTCGGGATGATCCGGTAGCGCTTCGATCAGGAAAACAAGCTTGGAGCGCTCCTCAAGGCTGTAGATCACCGGCGGCGTGTACTCTGCGCTTCTCGAAATGAAACTGATCGCGCCTTCGCTTGAGCTGGGGCAGCTGTCGCAATGGATTTCGATGCGCTGGCCGTAGCTGAGCTTTGGCAGCACGGTCTCCGGCACGAAGAAACGGACCTTGAGGTTGGCAGGGGGCAGCATCGAGAGCACGGGCCGCCCCGCCGGCACAATCTCACCCGTCCGGAAATAGACCTGCTCTACGGTGCCCGTGGCGGGGCTTAGAACCTTGCGGCGGCTCAACCTGGTCTGCGACGTGTCTAAGCGCGCCCGGGCCTCGCGAAGCGCTGCCTGGGCATTGTCGAAGGCCATCTGCGTGCCGGAGCCGGTCTTAAGTAGCTTTTCCGCGCGATCGAAGGCTATCTGGGCGTTCGTAACGGTAGCCTGGTTTTGCCGCAGATCGGCCTGTTGCAAGTCGTCATCGACGGTAAAAAGCTCCTGCCCGGCAGTGACAACATCGCCTTCGCGCACCGGCTGCTCCTGGACACGGCCGGTTTCATCGGGAGCAACGAAGATCTGGTTCGCCTCGACCCACCCTTGAAAAACCGTTCCACCCGGATTGGTGCATCCGGCGGTGATCAGCAGAGCCGCGACGGCAACACACCAGGACCCGGCACGATGCACCATCGTGCCCTCCTTTCGCCACAGGCCCCTGGCCCAGCTGCCCTCTTAAGCGTAACCTCGCCTCAACTTGGCAGAAACGCTAGGCGAGGGAATTGATTTGCGTCAAGGCTAAGGCCAAGCCACCGCGGGGTTTTCCAGCGAAAACCCGGAAAGCGCACATCACGCGGAAGCGTCATTCCAAGCGAAACGGTTGACCCCGTCAGCGAAATCGCCAAATGCATTCCAGCGAAACAATCCGGAAAGAAGGACAGCGCTCATGATAAGGCATTTCCCGGCCGTTCCAGGCCTGCCGGTCCACGCGGCCCAGCCCAGCGGCGGATTTCTGGACGTGGCGCCTGAGCCTATCGGCGAAATGCCTGGCTGGAACTTGGGCGATCTCTATCCCGAAGGCCGGCAGCTGGCGGCCGATATCGAAAAGGCCGCGCAAGGTGCGGCGGACTTCCGCGAAGCCTATCTTGGCAAGCTTGATGGCCTCGCACGGCAAGATGCGCCCGGGCTCGCCAAGGCGATTGCGGCCTACGAAGCGCAGTCCGACCGCATGGGACGCATCGGCTCCTTTGCCTACCTCAATTATGTCACCAACACCGCGGACCCCGCGCGCGCCAAGCTCTTCGGCGACGCGCAAGATAAGCTCACTTCCATCAGCACACTGCTGCTCTTTTTTGAGCTGGAGTTGAACCGCATCGGCGACGAGGTCATGGACGCGGCTTTGCAAAATGAAGCGCTCGCGCACTACCGGCCTTGGCTAACCGATCTCAGGAAAGAGCGGCCTTATCAGCTCTCCGATGAGCTCGAAAAGCTGTTCCACGAAAAGGCCATGACCGGCCCCGCCGCCTGGAGCCGCCTGTTCAACGAGACGCTCACGGGATTGCGGTTCAATATCGACGGCGAAACCTACACGCTGGAAGTCGCGCTGAATTTCCTAAGCGACGCCAATGCGGAAAAGCGGGCGGCGGCGGCGGAAGCGCTTGCAAAGGTGTTCAAGTCCAATGTCCGCCTGTTCACCCTGGTGATGAACACGCTTGCCAAGGACAAGGAAATCTCCGACCGCTGGCGGGGCTTCCCCGATGTTGCGTCATCGCGCCATCTCGCAAACCGGGTCGAGCCCGAGGTCGTCAATGCGCTGGTGAAGGCCGTACGCGAGAGCTACCCGCGGCTTTCCCACCGCTATTATGCGCTCAAGGCCAAATGGCTTGGCGTGGACCAGCTCAATTACTGGGACCGGAACGCGCCCATCAGCCGCGATCCCGAGCCCGTCGTTGAATGGCACGATGCGCGCTCCACAGTAATCGAGGCCTATCGGCGATTTTCGCCGCGCATGGCCGACATCGCGGATGGCTTTTTCGCCAAAAACTGGATCGACGCGCCGGTGCGCGATGGCAAATCGCCGGGTGCGTTCTCGCATCCGACCGTGCCCTCGGCGCACCCTTACATCATGATGAACTACCTCGGGAAACCGCGCGACGTGATGACGCTCGCCCATGAGCTTGGCCACGGCGTCCATCAGGTGCTTGCCAATGCGCAAGGGGCGCTGATGGCTTACACGCCGCTGACGCTTGCGGAGACCGCGAGCGTATTCGGCGAGATGCTGACCTTCAAGGCGCTGGTTGCACAAACGCAAAACCGCCAAGAAAAAAAGGCGCTGCTCGCACAAAAGGTCGAGGACAAGATCAACACGGTGGTGCGCCAGATAGCGTTCTATCAGTTCGAGCGGCAGGTGCATGAAGCGCGCCGCGAAGGCGAGCTGACTTCCGATCGGCTCGGCGAATTCTGGCTCTCGGTCCAAAGCGAAAGCTTAGGGCCAGCGATCAAGCTGAACGAGGGCTACGAGAACTATTGGACCTATGTCTCGCACTTCGTCCACTCGCCGTTTTATGTCTACGCCTATGCGTTCGGCGATTGCCTCGTGAACTCGCTTTACGCGGCCTATGAGCGTGCGCCCGAAGGCTTCGAGGGCCGCTATCTCGATATGCTGAGGGCGGGCGGCACCAAGCACCACAAGGAGCTGCTTGCGCCGTTCGGGCTCGACGCCACCGACCCCGGCTTCTGGGCCATGGGCTTGAAGGTGATCGAAGATATGATCGCCGAGCTGGAAGGCCTGGAAGCTTGATGAAGGCTCCCGGCGAGCAATCCCCGGCTGGCATCCCGCGGGTGGCTCGCGGCACACCCTTATTGTCATCCCGGAAAACGCTTTGGCGTTTATCTGGGATCATTACGAACGCCGGCATACTTTAAGATCCCGGATAGCCGCAAGCGGCTTCCGGGATGACGACCTCATTTAAAAAGATGGAAAAAGTCATGTCCCTCAGACCCGTGAAGAGCATCACTCGTTCAAAGCCTGCGATCGAAGGAGCCGGGGTGAGATTGCACCGCGCCTTCGGCTTCGGGGACACCGCCCCGTTTGACCCGTTTCTGCTCATGGACGATTTTCGCAACGATAACCCGGATGCTTACCGTGCCGGGTTTCCCTGGCACCCGCATCGGGGTATCGAGACCATCACTTATGTCCTCGCGGGCACGGTCGAGCATCGCGACAGCCTCGGCAACAAGGGAGTGCTTGGGGCGGGCGATGTCCAGTGGATGACGGCCGGCAGCGGCATTCTTCATCAGGAAATGCCCGAGGGCGATCCGCAGGGACGCATGCACGGCTTCCAGCTTTGGGCCAACCTGCCGTCTTCCCTTAAGATGACGGCGCCCCGCTACCAGGACGTCAAAGCCGCCGAGATCCCAGAAATCGGCGAGGACGACGGCACGCGCATGCGCATCGTTTGCGGGAACTACCGGGGTAAGAAGGGGCCAGTCGAAGGGGTCGCGGCGGACCCTTGCTACCTCGACGTTTGGGTTCCGCCATCCTTACGTAAGACGTTGCCAGTCGAGATGGAGCGGCACGCTTTTGCCTATGTATTCGAGGGGTCCGGTTCGTTCGCCGGGGCCTCGCAGCCCTTTGGGGTTCTCACCGAAAAAGACGCCGATGGCTCCGGAACACTCGTCCGTGAACCGGCCGGCAATCGCTCGCTCGTCCTTTTCGACAGCGGAGATGAGATCACCGTCGAGGCAGGCGAAGAAGGAATGCGGTTTCTGCTCGTCTCGGGAAAGCCGCTCAAGGAGCCGGTCGCGTGGTACGGCCCGATTGTGATGAACACACAGGAGGAGCTCGCACAGGCCGTCCGCGAGCTGCAGGAGGGAAATTTCATTAAGCCCCGTTGAGGCCGTTCGGATATCAGTTCGTCATAGACCGTGGCTAGAGTAAGCAACGATGTCTTGATGGGGGACTAAAAATGCCGCCGAAAGCTGAAATATGGGCATGGGCGATAGCGGCTGTCCTCAGCCTGCTGGCGGCTGGTGCAGTTCGGGCGCAGGAGGCCGGCGGACAGCCGCACACGGCGACGCCCATCAAGCACCTCATCGTCATCATCGGCGAAAACCGCACTTTCGATAATGTGTTCGGCGTGTACAAACCGCTGTCCGGCCAAACGGTTTCGAACCTGCTTTCCAAAGGCATTGTGAAGGAAGACGGCTCCCCCGGCGCAAATTTTGGCGCCACGGCGCAATTCACCGTACCCGCCCAACCCGCCTATTACATCAACGCCGGCACGAAGACCCCATACTCCATTTTGCCCGCGCCCGACTTGACCGGCGCGCCCAATGCGCCCCGCCGGTCCGAACCGCCCTTCGCCAGCGTCGAAGCCGCCGCGGCCGCCGAGCACGATTTGCCGCCGGCCGATATTTACCTTCTGACCACCGGCGCCAGCGGTCTGGCCAAGACAACCGGCCCGGATACGCGCACCGCCCATGCGTTAGAGCTGCCCAACGGCCCGTTCCAGCTCACCGGCCCATCGCTCGCTTACGATGCCTACACCGGCGACATGGTGCACCGCTTTTATCAGATGTGGCAGGAATCGGACTGCAACGTCAGCCGCGCTTCGACGGAAAACCCCAGCGGCTGCCTGAGCGATCTATACCCCTTCGTGGCCACCACGAATTCCGCCAAATACAACGGCGGCAGCAACGCCATGGGCTTCTACAACATGGTAGTGGGCGATGCGCCCTATCTGAAGCGCCTCGCCGATGAATACACCATGAGCGACAATTACCATCAGGCCGAGATGGGCGGCACCATGGTCGAGCATCTCTACATCGCCATGGCCGATACGATCTTCTACAGCGACGGCAAGGGCGCGCCTGTAACGCCGCCTGACGATTTTATCGCCAATCCCAACCCCGCAGCCGGCACGGTTAACCGCTATACGGTTGACGGCTGGTACACGGCCTGCGCGGAGGAAATGCAGCCCGGCGTGCAGCCCATACTCCGCTATCTCGCCACGCTCCCCTACGCGCCGAAGCCAAATTGCGAACCTGGACACTATTATGTGCTGAACAATCTCGAACCCGGCTACAAGGCGGATGGCACCCTCAGCACCGATGCCAAGGCGATCCCGCCATCGAATGTGCGCAGCATCGGCGACGCGCTCTCTGAGAAGCACATTTCCTGGCGCTATTACGGCGGCACTTTCAACGAGGCGAAGGCCGGAAAGCCGAACCATTATTGCGCCATCTGCAATCCGTTTCAGTTTCAGGCGTCCATCATGGCGGACCCGGAAAAGCGCACCGAACACCTGAAGGATGTGCAGGATCTGTTTGCGGACATCGCCGCGGACACGTTGCCCGCCGTTGCCTATGTCAAGCCCGACTGGTGGCTCGATGGACATCCGCGAAGCTCCAAGCTGAGCCTGTTCGAGGCGTTCGCGCGTAACATCATCGAACGCGTCCAGTCTAAGCCGGAGCTTTTTTCAGACACGGCAATTTTCGTCACCTTCGACGAGGGCGGCGGGTACTACAACTCAGGGTTCATCCAGCCCCTCGATTTCTTCGGCGACGGGCCGCGCATTCCTCTTATCGTGGTCTCGCCCTACACAAAAGGCGGCCGCGTCGTGCACACTTACAGCGACCACGCATCCGTTGTTAAGTTCATCGAGCGGAACTGGGGGCTGGCGCCTCTTACCGGCCGCAGCCGGGATAATCTGCCCAATCCGGTGATGGATCAGCGCAGCGCCTACGTACCGTCGAACATGCCAGCCATCGGCGATCTTTTAGATATGTTCCATTTTGAGTAACGGCAAACTTGGCGGCGCTCAGGCCTAAGCTTAACCTTAGTTACTTTGTACGATCCACGTTGCACTTGCTTAGTTCTCTTTAATTGCCCACAGATTGCGCAGATGTGATCGCACGCAAGACGGCAGGATATTGCCTGAGCGACGGGCGGTCTGATATCCTGAATCAAAGATTATAATAAGATTAGGGAGCGGTGCGCCGCCGCGCGTAGATGATCGTGTCTTACGATGCGACTCTCGTTGTTCTCTCCATATCCGTAGCGATCGCCGGATCGTTCACCGGCTTGACGATTACGTCCCGGCTCGGGGGGCTTACCGGCAATTCCTACAAGCTGAAGATTGCTGCCGGTGCCGTGGCGATTGGGTCGAGTATTTGGTCCATGCACTTCATCGGCATGCTTGCACTCAGCGCGCCCATCCCAATCGATTATGACGGTCTCACCACGACCATTTCTGTCTTCATCGCTATTTCGCTCACAGGCCTCGGCCTTTACGCTGCCAGTTCCGGTCATCTGGGCCGCGCTTCCCTGCCGGCCGGAGGCGTGCTTATGGGCAGCGGGATCGCAGGCATGCACTATATGGGCATGAGCGCCATTCGTGCGGCCTGCACCGTAAGCTACAACTCCGTTGGCGTTGCCGCTTCCGTCCTGGCCGGCATCGCAGCCTCGACGCTGGCGCTCCGGTTCGCATTCCGTGAACGCGGGCCGCTTGAAACGGCAGTGGCAGCGGTAGCGCTCGGGCTTGCCATTTCGGCCATGCATTACACCGCGATGCTGGCGACGACGCTCGTCCGCTCCGGAGACGCCATCATATTGGATGGACCTGTGCTGTCGCAGCACGGCCTGGCCTTCGTCGTTGCAATCGCCACGTTCCTGATCTGCGGGCTGTTTCTTATTACGGCACTTCCCGATAAGAAAAGCGGCCTGCGCTGGCCGGGGTTACGCTTGCGGCACTGCCTGAGGCCGCACAAGAAAAACAGGCCCCCGATCCCGCCATGGCACTGGACGGCGCGCCGGCAGTGCGTGTACCCGTGCGCCGCAATCATTCCACCTATTTTGCCGCTCCCCGTTCTATTCTGGCCGTGAGGGCCGAAGGGCATTATTCGTGGATCGCGCTCCGGTCAAAAAGCGGCGCGATCGATGAGTATTTCTGCGAGAGATCGATCTCGGATTTGGCCAAACTCTTGGCGGGCGAACAGTTCATGCGATCCCATCGCAGCCATCTCGTCAATATCGGACAGGTGCTGGGCTACCGGCGGCAAGGCGACGGCGGGCTTCTCTTGCTGGACGAGGACGGCTGCGTCTCTGTGCCGGTAAGCAGAGCCAACGTCCATCTAGTTTTGCGAGAGCTCGAAGGCCGCGTTGCGAACCTACCGGTCAACGCTCCAGCCTAAGTCTCGTGGCGATAGCGGCTCGTGTAGGCGCTACTCCCCGGCGAGCAATCGCCACGGGCGCCGCTCAACTTGTCGAGGGCCCCTTGTCCTCCTTGCCCGGTCCCAACTTAAAGAGGTTCGATAACAATGCGTCAAAACCACCTGCGCCCGCCCCTGTGTGCAGGTCGATGCGGCCGACCTTTTCGACGAGCTTCTCAAGGGCTTCAAGCTCCTTCAGCCGCATGAGAAGGGGATTGTTTTCAAGGAGTTTGGAGGTGTTAAGCAGCGATCGCGTTGCTGCCGTCTCTTCCTGCCGGCGAATTAAATTAGCCTTCGCAACCCTCTCGGCCTCTACCACTTTGTTCAACAGGTCACGAATGTCGCCCGGCAAGATCACATCTTTAACGCCGATTTCGCCGATCTCCGCGCCGAGTGTGTTTGCCCGCTCACAGACGAATGCGCGCACTTCGTTGTCGATCGTATCGCGCGCGGCGAGGATCTCGTCGAGAGTGCGCGTTGCCACTGCCTCCCGGATCGCAAATTGTACGAGCCGGTAAAGCGTATTCTGCACATCGGAAGCTGCGAGAGCCGCCTTCTCCGGATCGGTGATCCTGGTGAATGCTGTCAGCGTTACGCGGATGCCGATGCGATCCTTTGTCAGAATTTCTTGTGCCGTCACTTCAAGAGGCTGCGGACGTAGATCGACCTTTGCAATCCTTACGGTGCGGCCCACCGCCCAGAAGGCATGACGGCCAGGGCGGAGCCGCTCCTTGAACTCTCCATCGAGAAATAATAGCCCTGCCTCATGAGCGTCGATGATTGCGTTAGTGACGATTGGGGTACGTGCAGCGTCGAGTTTATCGAGATAGTGCTTGGCGACACGCACCTCGGCGGCGGTATCGATGCGTTCGACCCGAACATCTGTCAGGGTTTTCCAAAATGCGCGGCTGCTGTTGGGTAGCACGACGTGCTTCGGTTCCCCGTCGAAGGAAATGATGGCAACTTCCGTGGGGCTGGTCTGTACAATCTCAAAATGCTCTTTCGCCACCTCTGGCTGTGTCTTCTCCAATAGCAGTGCTTTTTCGGCTGCGATCTCTGTTCGAACGACTTTCACCACGTCGGCCGTTAGCCGGCGGGTCCAATCGAAAATCCGGTGGCGCCCTGGTCCGAGAAGCTCTGCGAAGCGGCCATCCCGAGCCAAAAACGCTCGCTCGTCGTCCTTAACAGTTATGTCCGACCACCAACCACCACCACGCATGACGCACTCCAAAAAGCTGCCCTAAATAAAAAGGTTGCCGGCCCCTTCCAGCTTCAATGACGCGGGCCCGCGCTTTAGTCTCGTCCCGTGGCCGTCTGCTCCAAGCTGCGTCCACGCCGGGCCAAAGGCCAGAGGTGCCGGTGGCTGGAGCGCGGGCTCTGCGGCGAGACGGTATCCGCGCAGGCGCAAAGCGTATCGATGCTTGCCGGTCTGCCGCCCCTTTCAGCCGAAGCCTTAAGGACCCGAATTACCAGCGGGAAAGCAGCCGGCTTCCCCAATTATCGCTCGTTTGGAAAACGAGCATCCGTTTAGCGCGGATGGCGACGCGGGAGTCGAACCCGCGACCCCAGGAGTAACAGTCCTGTGCTCTACCACTGAGCTGGTCGCATTGTGAAGCTGAAGGGAATCGAACCCCCGACCTCCTGGTTCACAGGCGCTCTACCACTGAGCTACGGCCCCGAACCCGCCGCCTGCGGAATACGCCACTGCAATGCAGTACGCACCAGCCGGGACGCAAAGCCCGAACACAAGGCATTCGACAGGAAGCGGTGACTAAACTGGGAATTTTGGCGAAATTAAAGCGTTGGCCGAGCTGCTAAAAAAGAGCCGCGGCCGTCATTGGTGCAACATGTCCGCCGTTCGCGTGTTGACACCGGGGCTAGGCTGCGCCTCCGGTCCATAATGGGTACCCGGCTTGCGTACTCACCACGGTTCTGAAGCCGCTGCTAATTATATTAAAAATAAAGATCGCCAGGAGGAAGCGCAAATGACGCCGGGAGGCAAACCATGATTCCTGCGAGCTTCGACTACCATCGCCCCCAAAATAAGAGGCAGGCGCTGGAGCTGCTTGGCAAAGCCGGCGGCAACGGCCGCGTCCTAGCGGGCGGGCACAGCCTAATCCCCATGATGAAATTGAGGATCGCGGCGCCTGCCCAGCTCATCGACATCTCGCGGATCGGCGAGCTGAAGGGCATCGCCATCAGCGGGTCTGAAATCGAGATTGGCGCGATGACTACGCAGCACGAGCTGATCGCATCGGACAGCCTCGCCGAAGCCTGTCCCATCATACGCGAAGCCGCGCACCTCATCGCAGACCCGCAAGTGCGCTACTGCGGCACCATTGGCGGAAATGTTGGCAATGGCGATCCGGGTAACGACATGCCCGGCCTTATGCAATGCCTGAACGCCACTTACCTGATCGAAAGCACGAAAGGCGTTCGCGTTGTGCCTGCGCGTTCGTTCTATAAGGGTGCCTACTCGACGGAGCTTCAAGACGGCGAGCTGCTCTCCAAGATCCGTTTCACAGCCCCTCCCAAGGGACACGGCTACGCCTATAAAAAGCTAAAGCGGAAGGTCGGCGACTACGCTACCGCCGCCGCCGCCGTCATCCTCCAAATAGCGGACGGCAAGGTGAGCAAAGCCTCCATCGCGCTAACCAATGTGGCCGAAACGCCGCTTTACGCGAAAGACGCGTGCGACCGCATCCTCGGCACGGCCTTGCAGCCCGCAGATATCGATGCCGCCGTCGCGGCCGCCGAAGCGATTGCACGTCCTGCTGCCGATGGGCGCGGCTCTGTAGAATACCGCACAAAAATGGCGGGCGTTATGGTCAGGCGGGCCTTGATTGAAGCCGCGGGCCGCACTTCCGCGGCACCGGCCCAGTCCGTTGCGCAAGACAATAAAGGACACAAGGGAGGAGGCCTCTTCGGATGGCTAAAAGGCTAATTTCGCTGACCGTCAACGGCAGCAAGGTGCAGCGTGAAGTCGAAGACCGCAGGCTCCTGATTCATCTTCTACGTGAGGACCTAAAACTCACCGGCGCGCATATCGGCTGCGAGACCTCCCATTGCGGCGCCTGCACCGTCGATATGGACGGCAAATCCGTAAAATCCTGCACGGTCTTCGCCGTCCAAGCGGAAGGCTCGGACATTCGCACCATCGAAGGCATGGCGCAGGCGGACGGATCGCTGCACCCGCTACAAGAGGGCTTCCGCATGCAGCACGGCTTGCAATGCGGCTTCTGCACGCCCGGCATGATCATGCGCAGCTACCGGCTGTTGCAGGAAAACCCCAATCCCAGCGACGAAGAGATCCGCATGGGCATCTCCGGCAATTTGTGCCGGTGTACGGGTTACCAGAACATCGTGAAAGCGATCCATTACGCGGCTGACAAAATGAACCAAACACAAATTAAGGAGGCTGCGGAATGAGCACCGTTCAAGAGCGCGAAGCCTCGCTTGAAGGTATCGGCTGCAAGCGGAAGCGCGTCGAGGATATCCGCTTCGTTCAAGGCAAAGGAAACTATGTCGACGATTTCGTCTTTCCGGGAACGGTTTTTGGCGACTTCGTGCGCAGCCCCTACGCCCATGCGCGGATCAAGAAAATCGACAAGAGCGCCGCTCTGGCCCTCCCCGGCGTGAAGGCCGTGCTGACGGCCCAGGACCTGATCCCGCTCAACCTGCACTATATGCCGACGCTTGCGGGCGACGTCCAAGCCGTGCTGGCGCATGAGAAAGTGCTGTTCCAGAACCAGGAGGTGGCTTTCGTCATCGCCGAGGACCGCTATATCGCCGCCGATGCGGTGGAACTGGTGCAGGTCGAGTACGAGGAACTGCCCGCGCTCGTCGATCCGTTCAAAGCGATGGCGCCGGATGCTCCCGTGCTCCGTGAAGACATCAAGGACAAGGCGAGCGGAGCGCATGGGCCCCGAAAGCACCCCAACCACATCTTCACCTGGGAGGTAGGCGACAAGGGCGGCACGGATGCGGCGTTCGACCGGGCAGAGGTCAAGATCAAGGAGCTGATTTCCTATCAGCGTGTTCATCCGAGTCCGCTCGAAACCTGCGCATCGCTCGCATCCATGGACAAAATCCGCGGCGAGCTGACGCTTTACGGCACATTCCAGGCGCCGCATGTGGTCCGCACCGTGGCCTCGCTGATCGCAGGCATCCCCGAGCACAAAATTCGCGTGATCTCCCCCGATATTGGCGGCGGCTTCGGCAACAAGGTCGGCGTCTATCCGGGCTATGTCATGAGCGTGGTCGGCTCGATCGTGCTTGGCGTTCCAGTCAAATGGGTCGAGGACCGGATCGAGAACCTTTCCACCACTGCGTTCGCGCGCGATTACCACATGACGGGCGAGCTTGCCGCGACGAAGGACGGCAAGATCACCGGCCTAAGGGCGCATGTGCTCGCCAATCATGGCGCGTTCGATGCCTGCGCCGATCCCACCAAATTTCCGGCCGGCCTCTTCAGCGTCTGCACAGGGTCCTACGACATCCCGGTCGCGCATGTCGAGGTCGACGGGGTCTATACCAACAAGGCGCCGGGCGGCGTCGCCTATCGCTGCTCGTTCCGCGTCACCGAGGCGGCCTATATGATCGAGCGCCTCATGGATATCCTGGCGCAGAAGCTCAATATGGACCCGGCCGAGCTGCGCCTCAAAAACTTCATTCAGCCGGCCCAGTTCCCCTACAAATCGGCGCTCGGCTGGGAGTATGACAGCGGCAATTATCCCACGGCCATGAGAAAGGCTATGGAAGCCGTGGGTTACTCCAGCCTCCGCGCAGAGCAAGCCCAGCGGCTTGCCGAGTTCAAGGCGGGCAGGACCCGGGACCTCATGGGCATCGGCGTCTCGTTCTTCACCGAGATCGTTGGCGCCGGGCCGGCCAAGAATTGCGACATACTCGGCATTGGCATGTTCAATTCTTGCGAGATCCGTGTTCATCCCACAGGCGCTGCCATCGCAAGGCTCGGCACGAAGAGCCAAGGCCAGGGCCATGAAACGACCTACGCGCAGATTCTCGCGACCGAGACGGGCATCCCCGCCGATCGGATTACCATCGAGGAAGGCGACACGGACACAGCGCCCTACGGCCTTGGCACGTACGGCTCACGCTCGACGCCCGTGGCGGGTGCCGCTTGTGCACGCGCCGGCCGCAAGATCCGTCAAAAAGCGCAGATGATCGCGGCGCATCTTCTCGAAGTGCACCACAACGACCTCGAATGGGACGTCGACGGCTTTCAAATCAAGGGCGTGCCGGAAAAGCGCAAGTCGATGAAGGAGCTGGCGTGGGCGGCTTACAACAATGTGCCGCCCGGCATGGAGATGGGCCTTGAGGCGGTGGACTATTACGATCCGCCGAATTTCACCTATCCCTTCGGGGCCTATATCTGCGTGACCGATATCGATGCCGATACCGGCGAGGCCAAAATTCGCCGCTTCTACGCGCTCGACGATTGCGGCACGCGCATCAACCCGATGATCATCGAAGGCCAAATCCATGGCGGCCTGACCGAGGCGTTCGGCATCGCCATGGGCCAAATCATCGATTACGACGAGCAAGGCAATGTCCAGGGCGCGAGCTTCATGGACTATTTCCTCCCGACAGCGGTGGAGACGCCGCGCTGGGAGACGGACTACACCGAGACACCGAGCCCGCATCACCCCATCGGCGCCAAAGGCGTCGGCGAGAGCCCCAATGTCGGCGGCGTGCCGGCCTTCTCCAACGCCGTGAACGATGCCTTCGTCAAGTTCGGCGGGGTGCACACGCAAATGCCCCACACCGCCCCGCGCATTTGGGAATATGCGAAGGGGTTAGGTCTCGCAGCTTGAGCGCTACGAAGGTGCCCCCCCTCACCCTATCCCTCTCCCGCGGAGGGGAGAGGGGACGCCTTCTCGACGGCCGCGCCCTGCTCCCTCTCCCCTGGCGGGAGAGGGCGGGGGTGAGGGGGATTTGAATGCTAACGATGCCAATGGGATGAATACTCCCTCTGAAATTCGAGCCGGCTTAGAGCGCGCGGGCTACATCGCCGCTGCGCCGCTCGCGACGGCGATCATGATGATGCAGCTTCTCGGCCGGCCGCTGCTTGTCGAGGGTGAGGCTGGCGTCGGCAAGAGCGAGCTTGCCAAGGCGCTCGCCACAGCCTCCGGCCAAAGGCTCATCCGCTTGCAGTGCTATGAGGGGCTGGATGCCTCGAGCACGCTCTATGAATGGAACTATCAGCGCCAAATCCTCGCCATTCGAGTCCTCGAAGGCGAAAACGCAAGCACCGGGAGCAAGGAAAGCCATATTTTCTCCGAGGAGTTCTTGTTGAAGCGGCCGCTATTGGAGGCGATCACCCAGGAGACGCCGCCCGTGCTTTTGATCGACGAGATCGACCGGGCGGACGAGGAGTTCGAGGCTTTCCTATTAGAGGTGCTGTCGGACTATCAGATCACCATTCCCGAGCTTGGAACGATCCGCGCGAAGAGCGTGCCGCAAGTCATCCTGACCTCGAACGCAACCCGGGAACTGTCGAACGCGCTGCGCCGCCGCTGTCTTTATCACTATGTCGATTTCCCGGACGAAGCCGCGGAACTCAGGATCATTCAAGTCCGCTATCCAGGCGCGCCCCTTGCTCTCGCGAGCCAGGTTGTGCGCTTCGTGCGCGCAATGCGCGCCGAGGATCTGCGCAAGAAGCCCGGCGTTGCCGAGACGCTCGACTGGGTGGCCGCACTCTCGGGCCTCGGCGTTATGAGCCTGCAAGACAGCCCTGAAACCGTGCACCAGAGCCTGCTCTGCCTTCTGAAGACGCGAGAGGATCGTGACGCGATCCCGCTTGCGGTTTTCGAAAGGCTGGCGGGTGCAGCGGCTTGAGGGCGGCGTTATGTCATCATTCCTAACGCGCCCGCCCCTCACCCCAACCCTCTCCCCATGGGAGAGCGAGTCCGGCTGTGCCCGCTGTGCGGCGTCCCCTCTCCCATCCGCATCCGCCTTGCGGACGCGGACATCCAAAGTGGCAAGTTCGCCAAGGCGAGCTTGCGCGGGAGAGGGACAGGGTAAGGGGAGTAACCTTTGGATATGACCCATTCTTCAGCGGTAGTGGCCTTCGAGCGGCAGATGCTCCGCTTCGTGCGGCTTCTGCGGGAGAATGGCTTTTCAGTAAGCGTTTCAGAAGCCGCCGATGGCCTTCGTGCGCTGGGCCAGGCCGAGGCGACGGAGTTGGCCCAGGTGCGTCACGTCCTGCGCACGCTGTTTGCGTCGCGCGAGCGTGAGTGGCATCGCTTCGATGAATTGTTCGACGCTTTCTGGCTCGGGCACATGCGTCACCGCCGCTCCATTATGCAGAAAGCTCTGAGCGGGCAACGGCGGGGCGATGGCGATGCCGCCATGGCTAAGCGCGTTACGCTCGCCGATTTCGCCGATTGGGCCGCAAAGGGCACGGAGGCAGCCGGCGGCGGCGCCGGATACGGCCGTAGTGGCGGCGCGTCCACGACGGAGAACCTGGCCAAAGCCGATTTCGGGCAAGTGACCGATCCCGATGAGCTCGATCGCCTGCACGATCTTGCGGAGCGCTGGGCAGAACGCATCCGTACCCGCCTCTCGCGCAGATGCCGCGCGGCACGGAAAGGCGGGCGCATTGCTCTGCGCCGGACATTTCAGAGGTCGGTCTCGTCTGGCGGAGCACCATTGAGACTTTATCGCGCCAAGCGCAAACCCAAGCCCGCAAAGATCGCCGTCTTCGCCGATGTTTCCGGCTCGATGGATCTGTATTCGCTGTTCTTCACGCGCTTCGTCTACGCGCTGAGCGTCAACCTGGCAAAAACCGAAGCCTTCGTCTTCCATACAAGGCTGGTACATATAACCGGTACGTTGGCTGAAGCCAATTCCATGAAGTACATGGAGAAAATGGCGCTGATCAGCCAGGGCTGGTCCGGTGGAACGCGGATCGGCGCTTGCCTCGGCGAGTTCAATCGGCGGTATGCGGCTTCCTTCGCGGGCTCAAACACCATCGCGATCATTATCAGCGACGGCTTCGACACAGGCCCCGCCGAGGCACTTGGCTTGGAGCTTGCCAAGCTGAAACGGCGCGTCAAGCGCATCGTCTGGCTGAACCCGCTTCTTGGCCGCGAAACTTACGAGCCGCGCGCGGCCGGCATGGCAGCAGCACTTCGCTATCTTGACCTCTTCGCCCCCGCCCATAATCTTGAAAGCCTGGCCGCTCTCGAAGATGAGCTCGCCCGGCTGTGACAAAGGTAACGGCCATGTCCGCCGGCCCGGAAGAAATAGTCGAAAGCTTTTGCCGCAATTGGAACGGCGCTGCTCCTTATGCCCGCGCCACCATCGTTCGCACCGAAGGCGCAACTGCTGCAAAAGCGGGCTCTAAAGCAATCGTGACCGCAGACGGCGAGCTGATTGGCTTCGTTGGCGGCGGCTGCCTGCGTGGAGCCGTTTTGCGCGCGGCACAACAAGCGATCCGTTCGGGCGAACCGAGGCTGATTCGGGTCCGCCCCAAAGAGCAAGTCACCAGCGGTTCGGACGCGGATGGCGTCGAGCTTCATCCAAGCGGCTGCCCAAGCAAAGGCACATCCGACGTGTTCATCGAGCCGGTCATGCCGAAACCGGCGCTCATCGTCATCGGCGCGAGCTACGTGGCTCAGGCCCTTGCCGAGTTGGCTGCGCCGCTCGGCTTCGAGCTCAGACAAGTGGCGGCTGTACCGGGAAGCAATGAGGCGCTGCCGCTTGTGGAGCTTGCGCACCAGGTGGGACTGGAGCGCGCGTTCATTGCGGTCGCGACGCAAGGCTCCGGCGATTATGCAGCGCTAAGCGCGGCGATGGCAACGCCTGCCCCTTACGTCGCCTTCGTCTCAAGCCCCGCGAAAGCGCAAGCGATGCGCGAACGCCTCACGAGGGAAGGTTTCGATGAGGCGAGCCTCGCGCGCCTGCACGCCCCGGCCGGGCTTGATATCGGGTCCGAAACTCCGGCCGAAATCGCGCTTGCAATTCTGGCCGAAATCGTCAGCCTGCGTCGCACAAGAGCCGGCCGGAGGGAGCTATGAGAGCGGAAGATCTCAAGGTTGCGGCGGTGCTGCTCGCGGCGGGCTTGTCCCGGCGCATGGGAGAACGGAACAAACTCCTGATCGAAATCGGCGGAGAGCCTTTGGTGCGCCGTACGGCGCGCGTGTATCTCGCGGCAGGCGCCGATGTCCATGCTGTGCTTGGGCACGACGCCGGACAGGTTCGCGCCGCGCTCGAAGGCTTGCCGGTCTCGTTTGTGACGAACGCACAGTACGAGGAGGGGCAGCAATCCTCCGTGCGCGCAGGCATTGACAGCCTGCGAGGCGGCTACGATGCCATTCTCGTAGCGCTTGCCGATCAAGCGGCGCTGATTCCAGCGGATATTGCGAGCCTGATTGACGCCTTCGTCCGGAGCGGCGGCAATCGCATCGTCGTCCCCTATTTCCGCGAGAACAGAGGCAATCCCGTGTTGTTTCCCGCGAGCCTTATCGCGGAAATGCGTGCCGCCGGACACAACGCCGCGTGCCGCAAATTCATCGACAACAACCCACAGCTTACCGAACGCTTCGAGGCGGCCCACAATCGCTTCATACTCGATATCGATACGCCGGAAGACCTCGCTTCGTTTGAAAACGGATCGCAACCGGGTCCACCGTTGAAACACTAAAATGCGGAGCTCGGAATTAACTACCTCAGGGCTTATTCCCCGATGTATCGAACCCCTCACCGGAACCTCGCTTGGCCGTCACTGTTGGCGTTGCGGCTCTGTGCCCGAGTAACGATTGAGCCGCCGAAGTGCATCACCCTGTCTTTGAAGGGTCAATTGGTCGCCATTTTTCTCCGGCCAGAATCGAGTCGCTTTATATGACGCCCCAAAAACGGTCTAAATTAGAGGAATTTATTAGTATTTGGCTAGCTCTGATATTCATTGCTTCCAATGTCGCTTATTTCTTGCTCATACAGGCCTTCGGTCTTCGAGGCCAGCCAACACAAGGCTGGATGTGGGCGATTGTCCCTGTTCTGGACATGCTTTACATCGCAGTTCAAGCCTTCTGTCTCATTTTATCGGGAGCGCGCAGCAACCAATTTGGCTTTACTGACATTGCGGTCTCCTGGGCATCTTCTGTTGTTATGGGTGTCTTGGCCTGTTGGGCCCTTTTTTCTCCAACCGTAAGCCTATCGCCATTTCAAACGATGGTTTTGGTCTGCAATCTGGTTGCGGCAGTAGCGGAAAGCGGGCTGACGCAATTTGGCCGTATGGCGTTCTCAAAGCGAATTATCGGGTTCGGCGGCTGACTGGGACTTTTGCACACAGCTGCCACCGAGTCGCGCCGGCTCTCAAGCAAGCGCGCGACGGTTTGCCGTTCGCGGCGCCCAATTCCAAGGGGCGCGTGATGACGGTAGTGAAGCGAGCCGTCTAAACAGCCCGGCTCGCCGTTGCCAGCGTCCTATGCCTTGTCGTGGTGAGCTGCGTGGTGGGCCTTCACGGCTTCTTCGTGATGGTGCTCCGCGTGCAGAACGTGAGCGTGTGCGAGCTGTGCATGATGCGCGGCCTTTTCGTGATGACCGGCTTCGCTGTGCTTTGCTGCTTCTCTGTGGTGTTTGGCCGCTTCTTCGTGGTGCCCGGCCGCCTTGGAATGCTGTTCGTGAGCGTTAGACATTGGTCTCTCCCTGAAACGCGCCGCTCATTCGGCAAGATTTGTCTAACCTTTTATTATGACGGCCTTGCAACAAGAAACGCCCTGTCCCGCACGATCCAAACGGCTTGCACCGGCTCCCTATCGTCCAAAATAGAGTTCCTCGACCGATTTCCACTCAGGGGTAGTGGTGATTTTGATAAGGGCTGGGGCTTAACGCTGGAGAAAGTAGCCATTTTATACGATGGAACCCGAAAACTCGCCCTTCACGCTCTCTAAAATATGAGGGAAATCCGCAAACCGATCTTATTTACGCCCTATGCTTTTAAACGGACGCCATCCCAGGCGCAAAGTTCAAGCGGAGTAGACGTTTTGACAGATAGTTCCGGCCGGGATGGCGAGTTCGAATCCCCCGAAACCGAGCAGGACCGCGAGGGCAACCGCTTCTCGCGGCGCGTGCAGCGGTACGCCCATGTCGGCACCAATGTGGGCGGCGTCGCTGCCAGGATCGGCGCCAATTACCTGTTCGGCACGAAGGATCGCCAGAAGCAGGCGGCGCAGCTGGCTGCGGCTCTCGGCGGCCTGAAGGGCCCTTTGATGAAGGTCGCCCAGCTTCTTTCGACCATCCCCGATGCGATCCCGCCCGAATATGCCGCGGAGCTGGCGCAGCTGCAAAACCAGGCGCCCGCCATGGGCTGGCCGTTCGTGCGGCGGCGCATGGCCGCGGAACTCGGCCCGGATTGGCGCACGAAGTTTTTAAGCTTCGGTGAGCAGGCGGCGGCGGCAGCCTCGCTTGGCCAAGTGCATAAGGCGCAAAGCCGGGACAGCCGCGCGCTCGCGGTGAAGCTGCAATATCCGGAGATGCAGTCCGCGGTCGAGGCCGACCTCAACCAGCTTCGCATCGCCATGGGCATTTATAAGCGCATGGATACTGCCATCGACACCTCCGAGATCGTGCACGAGATCGCGGCGCGGCTACGCGAGGAACTCGACTATGGCCTCGAAGCCCGCCACATGGCGCTTTATAGCCTGATCTTCCGCGGCGACGCATCAATCCAAGTACCGGAACTTTTGCCGGAGCTTTCCACGAAGCGCCTGCTGACGATGACCTGGCTTAACGGCCAGAAGCTTCTCGCCTACAAGGCCCGGCCGCTTGAGGAGCGGAACGTCATCGCCCGCGCCCTGTTCCGGGCCTGGTGGTATCCCTTGAGCCACTATGCGGTTATCCACGGCGATCCGCATCTCGGCAATTATACGATTTTTGAAAGGGACGGCCGCGCCGCCGGCATCAATCTCCTCGATTACGGCTGTATCCGTACCTTCGAACCGAAATTCGTGGGGGGCGTGATCGATCTCTATCACGGGCTGCGCACCAAGAACCGCGATCTGATCGTGCACGCTTACGAGACTTGGGGCTTCTTAGGGCTTTCGAACGATCTGATCGACATCCTGAATATCTGGGCGGGCTTCATCTACGGACCGCTTCTGGAGGACCGAGTCCGCCCCGTCGCCGAGGGCGTCAAGCCCAGCGAGTATGGCAGGCGAGAGGTGTATCGCGTCCATATGGGGCTCAAGGAAAAGGGCCCGGTGAAACTGCCGCGCGAGTTTGTGTTCATGGATCGCGCCGCGGTCGGGCTCGGCGGCGTGTTCCTGCATTTGGCGGCTGAACTCAATTTCTATCAACTTTTCAACGACGTAATCGAAGACTTCAAACTTTCCGAAACTGCTGAGCGGCAATGCGAGGCATTTGCAGCAGCAGGCGTGCCGCTTCCGCTCGCCACGAGTTGATTGAACGATTTCGCCGGCTCAAGCGTTAGAGCCGGATCGTACGCTTGCTAGGGCAAAACCGTCATACCCGCGTATGCGGGTATCCATATAATAGCTTGCTGGGCACACGGAGATATAGATTCCCGGTTCCGCAGGAATGACCCAAGGGCGGCGTGTTGCGGAGGCTTTTCAAATGCGTGGATCGATGCAAACCGTTTGGCTCGTTCTGGCGGTGCTTGTTGCCGCTGGGGTGGCGATTTCGTGGTACTTTTCGGCAGAGACGAGCTTTGCCTGGTGGCATCTGGCCGGGATGGGGCTAACCGTCCTGTTTCTGGCGCTCATCTGGCTTTGGCCCGGCGAGCGCCAGCCGAAACGCCCGCCCCTATAGGCACGCGGCTGAAGGTTTCCCTCAAGGGAAGTGAATAGACGCCACCCCCAAAGCGGGGTATTTCTCGGGTGAAGGCGTAGCCTTTTCCCGGCGGGATTTTCAAACCTAGAGGATGCCACATGAGCACGGCCCGGTTCGATGCGGTGGTTATTGGTTCTGGCCTTGGCGGATTGACAGCTGGGGCGCTTCTTGCAAAGGAAGGCTACAGCGTTTGCCTTCTCGAACGCAACACCAGCCTGGGCGGCGCCGCCTCCTGCTACAAGGTGGGAACCCTCACGATCGAAGCTGCGCTGGATCAAACGGCCGACCCGCGCGACCCGCGCGAGGTGAAGCACAGCATCCTGAAGCGGCTCGATCTCCTCGACAAGATCGCCTGGTTGCCCGTTGGGGACCTTTATACGGTGCAGGGCGGGCCAATCGGCGAGCCTTTCTCACTGCCGAATGGCTTTGAGGCGGCGCAGCAAGCCCTCTCCGAGCGCTTCCCCGGAACCAAAGACGCGACTGCCCGCGTTCTGGGCAAGATGGAGGGGCTTTACGGAACTATCGCCAATCTCAGGGCCGCAAAGGAAAATCATTCGCTCAGTGGACTTTTGGGGAGCGTCGCGAGCAGCTATCCCATCGTATCTGGCTGGCACGCTTCGGTCGATGACGTCTTTACCCAAGAGTTCGGGGAGAACGAAGCGGTCAAATTTGGGCTTGCTGCGAACCTTCCCTATTATTCGGCCGATCCCAGGAAATTGTGGTGGCTGTTCTATGCCGTTGCGCAAGGCGGCTTTTTTGGCTCCGGCGGTGTCTACGTTCAAGGCGGGTCGCGTCAGCTCAGCGTGAAGCTGGGCGGGGCGATTAAGCGGGCCGGGGGAACGGTGCTGCTCGGCACCGCGGCTAGCTCGATTGAGGTAAACAGCGAGGGCGCGGCGTGCGCCGTTGTCACCGCGGCAAAAGGCGAGAAGCCCTCGCAGCGGTTCGAGGCCCGAATTGTGCTGGCGAACGCGGCTCCGCAGGCGATTGCGGGCATGCTGCCGGAGGAAGCCGCGGGGCGTTTCGCCTCCGCTTTCGCCGGAAGGCCGCTTTCGACCTCGCTTTTCTCTGCGCACTTTGGCCTCAAGGTGAACCCGGCGCAGTTCGGGCTCAAGGGCTATTCGACGATTCTTCTGCCTTCCTGGATGACCGCACTCGGGGATTTTCCGCGTTCTGCGGCGATGCTTGGGACGAGCCCGAACGGCAAGATGCCTGTGCTTGGGATCACTAATTACGGCGCTATCGAGTTTGGGCTCGACGATGGCGGCCCCATCCTCGTCTCCGTCGCGGGCACCGACGAGGTTTCGAACTGGCGCGGATTATCCAAAGAAGAGGAAACGGCGCGCCGCAACGCCTGGCTCGATGCGATCCTGGGCGAGCTTGAGCGGCATTATCCAGGGTTTGCTGGCGCCGTCACGGAAAAGGTCTTCATGAGCGCTGCCTCGATGGAGCGCTATTTGGGCACGCCCGGCGGCGCGATTTACGGCTTCGATCCCGTCCCGCCAACGGGGCCAATTTGGAAGGGAATGCCGTTTTCGCCAAAAACCCCAATCGCGGGCCTTTACCTGGCGTCGTCCTGGGGCGGCACCGGCGGATTTTCCGGCTCGATGGCCTCCGGCGCCGACGCCGCCGAGCTCGCCATGGCAGCCCTGGCAAGGAAGACGGCGGATTAGCGTCTGTCCTGGTTTCGGGGAAACAACATAAGACCCTCTCACCCCAACCCTCTTCCCAAGGGGAGAGGGTGAAACAGCGTCCCTTCTCCCAGCCGCATCCGCTTGCGGATGCAGCCACACTGAAATGCAAGCTCGCCAAGGAGAGCTTGCGGGGAGAAGGACAGGATGAGGGGGACTTCCTCTCATTCCTACGACAGCCAGCGCTTGCGCCGGCGGTAGTGCTTTACCTGCGTATAGTCCTTGGTCCCGGCGCCGCCGAGGTAGAACGCCTGAATATCGGGATTGCTTTTGAGTTCCGCGGCGGTCCCGCTCATGACCACGCGCCCGTTCTCGATCAGGTAGGCGCGCTCTACCACATCGAGGGTCGCGACCGCGTTCTGTTCGACGATCAAGACTCCAACCCCGTCGCGGTTCAGCCTCGCGATGATGGCAAAAATTTCTTCCACCAGCGAGGGTGCCAAGCCCAGGCTCGGCTCGTCGAGCAGCAACAGCTTCGGCTCCGTCATCAGCGCCCTGCCGATGGCAAGCATTTGCTGTTCGCCGCCCGAAAGGTAGCCGGCCTTCGCGCTGCGCCTTACATGCAGGCGCGGAAAATACTCGTACACGCGCGCCTTAAGCGCGGCGATCTTTGCGCCGCTTCCATGCATCGAGGTTGCGGCTGTCAGGTTTTCTTCGGCCGTTAGATGTTCGAAGACGCGGCGGCCTTCGAGCACATGCGCGATGCCAAGCCTTACGCGCTCGGGAGCGGGCAGGCGCGCGATGTCCTGGCCCGCCCAACTCACCGTTCCGCGCGTGACTTCGCCCCGTTCGGGCGCAAGCAGCCCGCTGATCGCTTTCAGCGTGGTGCTCTTGCCCGCTCCGTTGCCGCCGAGCAAAGCGGCCATGCTGCCGGCCCCCGCCTCAATCGAGACGCCCTTGATGGCAAGGAACACCTTGTCATAGATCACCTCGACATTGTTGAGGACCAGCATCGCCGTCTCTATTTGGCAGCCGTTTGGAACTCTGCCGAGGACTTCTTGACGAGGTCCCAAACGACATCCTGATAGGCCGCAAACCAGCCTGTATCTGTCCTCCAACCCTTGCCGTCCCAGGTTGCGATACGACCCTGACCCCCGCCCTGGTGGTCCGTGGGCGTGATTGTTACGCGGGGAAGCAGCCCGTCCGCGGTGAAGTTCTTGATGCTTTCAAGGCCCTTTTTGAGCTTTGCCGGTGTAAGCGGCGCCCCTTCCTTGTCCAGAGCAAGGCGTGCGCCTTCTGCGAACAAAGCCATGGTTGCAACGCCGATATTGTAATAGCCGTTACCCACTTTGGAGGCCTCGCCAGCGCCTTTGCCCTTGGCGATCACCTCGGCCTGGATCGCTTTGATAATCGGAACGTCTTTGCCGGAAGCGACGCCTTCAAATCGCGAGATCCCTTTGGCTTGATCGGCGCCAACGATCCCCATATCGGTATCGGAAAGCCAGATCACCGAAACGATCTTGTTCGGGGAAATCCCGTTTTGCAAAGCTTCGCGCACGGAGTTGGGCTGGCCGCCGCCCGCGCCCCATAGCACAACCCAATCTGGCTTTTCGCGCCGCACCTGCGTCCACTGCGCGGACTGCTCGTTGCCAGGCGAGGGGTAGCCGACGTCTACAAAGGTGAAGCCCTGCTGCTCGGCGAGCTTCAGGAATACGGGGATCGGCTCCTTGCCGAACGGGCTGTCGATATGAACGAGGACGATCTTCTTGCCCTTCAGGCTGCCTTCCTTATCGCCGATATATTTCAAGATATCGGTGGCTTGCGACCAATAAGCGGGCGTCATCGGGAAGATGGTTGGGAACACGGAGCCGTCGGCTGCGTCCGAGCGGCCGTGAAACGCCGTGATCACATTCATGCCATCCGCAAGCGCCCGCGGCACGACGGCGCGGGAGACGGGCGTTGAGAGAAAGTCGACCAGGACGCAGCCATCGTTCTTGAAGCGCTCGTAGGCTTCGATGCCGCGTTGCGGCTCATTTCCGGTGTCCACGATCTCAAGCTCGACCGGCGTTCCCTTGATGCCGCCGCGTCCGTTGATGTACGAGATGTAGTCCCGCTGGCCTTGGCTATATTCGCTGGAAACGAACGTATACACCTTCGTGAAGTCGAGCGCGGTCCCGACCTTGATCGGCTTGGTCTCCGCATACGCACTTCCAGCGCCAAGCAGGAGCAAGGCGGCAAGTGCGGAATAGTTTGAAAGTCGTCTCATAAACCCTCCCTTTTATTTCTTTTGCTTCCGTAGAACCTGCAGCCCAACCCCAACAGTTGGGACCGCAGGGCAGTTTAATGCCGTCACATATGCCTGGTATGGCGGAAAGGCCAAACCAAAAAATAATTTCTAATATTATCCCAAATCTTGGCAAGACCGAGGGGCTCGAACAGTAAGAAGCCCGCGATCAGGCCGCCATAGAGAATGAGTGGGATTTGGGCGCGCAGCTCTCCGCTGATTTGAAGGCCAAGGCTTTCGGTGAGCCAACCTGCGGCATTGTTCAGTAGAATTGGCGCGAAAAAGACGAGCGCTGCGCCAAGAAAGCTTCCGATGACGCTCGCAAGTCCGCCGACGATGACCATGGCCAGAAGTTGCACGGACACATCGAGGTTGAATTGCTCCGGGGTCACAGCCCGGTAATAGCAAAAGGCAAGCAATGCTCCCGCCATTCCGCCCAAGAGCGAGCTCACCCAAAAAGCCATGAGCTTGAAATAGAAGGTGTTCACGCCGAGGACGGCCGCGGCGTAGTCCTTCTCGCGGACGGCGGCGAGAGCCCTGCCGAACGCGGTTCGCCGCACATTCAAGAGAAAGATTGCCACCGCGGCGCACGCCAACAGGGAAAGGTAGTAACGGCTCAGATCGTTATCGATTGCGATGCCGAGGAAAGTGAAGCGCGGCACCTGCAGCGTCGCTTGGCTGCCGCCGGAAATGGCCGGGACATGGTTGATCGTCCAGTCAACCACATACTGCATGGCAAGCGTACTGATCGCCAGATAGAGCCCCTTCACCCGAAGCGACGCAAAGCCGAAAATAAGCCCAATGCTGGCAGAAAGGATGCCGCCCGCAAAGATCGCGGCCTCGAACGGCACGCCCGCCCGGACAATATGGATCGTGCCGTAAGCGCCGATTGCCATCACGGCTGCGTAGCCGAGATGAATTTGGCCCGCCCAGCCCACCAGAAGGTTGAGGCTCAACGCCGCCATGCTCCAGATGAGCCAGGGAAGCAGGTAGCCGGACAGGTAAAGGCTCGACACGAGAAAGGGGGCGGCGAGCGCAAGCACAAAAATAAATAAGACCTGCCAGCGGTCTGACGGAATCTTTAGGATTGCCCGGTCCGCCGCATAGCTCGTGCGATACACTCCGGCGAGCCGGTAGAACATGGCGTCATATCCTCTCGATCTGCTCGCGCCCGAAAAGACCGTAAGGGCGCACAATTGTGGTGAGCAGGATGGCGATAGAAGCAACGACATCGCGTGTGCCTCCGCCGGCGATCGGGTCGAGATAGCCTGGAATGACGCTTTCCGCGACGCCAAGCGCCACCCCCGCAACAAGCGCTCCCATGATGCTATCGAGGCCGCCAAGGATCGCGACCGCGAGCGCTTTGATGAGCAAGAGCGACAGCGTCCAATCCACGCCCTGGACCGATCCCCAAAGCACGCCTGCCAGGAAGGCGGTCATCCCGGCAAGTCCCCAGGAGAGCGCGATGGCGCTTTCGACGCGGATGCCCACCGCCCAGGACGCGGGCTGATCGTCCGAGACGGCGCGCAAGATCACGCCGCGACGCGAGTTGAAGAACAGGGTGGAAAGCGCGATGGCGATGAGCGCTACGGCGCCGCCAAACAGGTAAGCGCGATTGATGAACATATCCGCCACGATTAGCGGCGCGGAGGAAATGCCAAGATCAAGCCGTTGCAGGCTTGTGCCGCCAAGGGCGGGGACGAGCCCGCGAAGCAGGATCTCAAGCCCGAGCGTCAGCATGATAATCATGATGACCGGCTGTCCGATCATCGTGCGCAGAGCCAAGCGCTCGATCAAAAAGCCCATGAGGAAGAGGCAGCCGATGCCGATCGAAATTGCAAGCGGCAAGGAGAGGCCAAGGCCGGTCGTGAGCCAGGCGGCGAGATATCCGCCGGTCATGATGAGCGCGCCCTGCGCGAGGTTCGCCACACCGGATGTCTTGTAGATCAAAACGATACCCAGGGCGCAAAGCGCGTACATCAAGCCGGTAAGCGCCCCATTGATGGCAAGCTCGCCCAGGAAAAGCCAATCCATCACACGCCCTCCACAGTCATGATAGAAAGCGTGCGCTCCATGACGCCCTTTTCGCCGGTCTCATAAACGATAGGCACATACACATCCACGCTGTCCCCTGCCTCGAACAGCGCCGCAATGACCCGGGCGTAGTTTTCGTCGATCGCGTTGCGGCGAAGCTTGCGGGTGCGCGTGACTTCGCCGTCGTCCGGATCGAACTCTTTGGGCAGGTTCACAAACCGGCGGATTTTGAGCGCTTCGGGCAGAACCTCGTTGGTATGGGCAAGGACGCCTTGAATAAGCCGGAGCACTTCGGGCTTTTGCGACAGATCGGCGTAGGAGGTATAGCCCACGCCCGCGACTTGCGCCCAATGGCCCGCAGCTTCGATGTCGATGCAGACCAGCGCCGCCAGATGTTCCCGGCCCGCGCCCACGATCGCCACATCGCGGACATAAGGGCTGAATTTGATCCGGTTCTCGATATAGGTCGGGATGAACCGCTCGCCGGAAGCGGAGTGCTGAAGCTCGCTCACCCGCCCCAAGACGACGAGCTGGCCATCCTCCTCCAGATAGCCCGCATCGCCGGTGTGCAGCCAGCCATCGGCCAGCGCGCTCGCCGGGCCCGCGTCGCCGCCCGTATAGCCATCGAACACGCTTGGCGCGCGGATCAGGATCTCGCCCGTCCCGGCGATATGGATTTCGATGCCCGGCAGTGGATGCCCAACGGTGTGCAGCCGGACCGCACCGTCGCGCTGCGCGGCCGTTAGCGCGCAATTCTCGCTTTGCCCATAGAACTGCTTCAAGTTGAGGCCAAGGCCGCGAAAATAAAGGAACGTGTCTTCGCCCACGGCCTCGCCTGCCGTATAACAGCGCCTCGCGCGGCTCAAGCCGATGTGATCCTTGATCGGGCCATAGACCAAAGCCTCGCCCGCAGTTCGCCAAAGGCTCGATAGTGGCGCAGTGCGCTTGCCGGCCAGGCGCTTCCTTTCCAGCCCCATCGCAAACTGCATGAAATGCCGCACGGTCGCGCGTTTTAGCGGCGTGGACTCGGAAATTTGTACTTGCAGACGCGTCAAGAGATTGTCCCAGCTCCGGGCTGAGGCGAAGAAGAAGGTGGGCGCGATCTCCCGGATGTCGTGCATTGCGGTTTCTTGCCGCTCGGGGATGCAAAGCGTGCCTTGGAGCGCAATCGTGGCTGCAATCGAGAAGGAATAATCGCCGACCCAGGCCATGGGCAAATAGCCCATCAGGGTGTCGTATTTTTCGAAGTAGCCAGCCTCCGCAGCCTGGCGCACTGCGGCGATCAAGTGCCGGTGCTTGAGCGGCACGCCTTTCGGCTTGCCGGTGGTTCCCGAGGAATAGAGCATCACGGCCCAGTCCTCCGGGGTTGCTCGCCCGGTGAGCTCTTTCGGCAATTCCGGCGCCTCTGCGAGGCGCGCCTTGCCTTGCGCCAAGACGCTTTCATAGGAAAGGAGATTGCTGGCGTGGTAGGTAGAGACGCCGCGCGGATCGTCATAAACGATGATTTGAGGCGATCCCTGCCGCGCCCGCACCTCCAAGAGCTTATCGGCCTGCTCCTGATCTTCGACGATAGCGATGCGGACGCCCGGTGCTATGAAACGGGCGAGCTCATCTGCCGGCGTCTCGGGATAGAGTGGCATAGCGTGTGCGCCGAGCATCGCCGCCGCGGCCATCCCGAAATAAAGCCGTGCCCGGTTGTCCCCGATAATGACGGCTGGCTCGTTCCGCCTCAAGCCCAGGGCCTCCAAGCCCGCCGCAAGCGCTGTCACTTCATGGAGATAGGCGGACCAGCTATATTCCCGCCAAATGCCGAATTCGCGCTCGCGGACTGCGATGCGCGAGGAGGCCTCCTTCGCGTTCCGGGCGAGGAGCGAAATGAGCGTGTCGCCGGAGGCATTGCGCGCCTCTCCGGCAGCAGCCTTCGCTGCTACTCCGCACTCTTGAACCTCAGGCAGCATCGGCGCGCCGCTTCCCAAGATAAGCTTCGACCACCCGAGGCTCCGCCAGGGCGTCGGCGGGCTTGCCCGCTGCGATCAATTCACCATAGTTGAGCACCACCATCCGGTCGCACAAACTCGCCACGACATCCATGTGATGCTCGATCATAAGCACGGTTGTGCCTCTTGCCTCGCGGACGTCGAGGATGAACCGCGCCATATATTCCTTCTCCTCCTGGTTCATGCCGGCCATCGGTTCGTCGAGGATCAAAAGCTTCGGTTCGGCCGCGAGCGCGCGCGCAAGCTCGACGCGCTTTTGCAGGCCGAGCGGGACCACATCGATGGGCTCGTCGCGAATGGATTCCAACTGGAGGAAGTCAATGATCGCTTCGGCCTTCCGGCGCTCGCGAACTTCGTCGCGTCGCGCCCACCACCAGTAGAAGGCCGTCGCCAGCGCGCGCGGGTGCATGTGGATGTGCCGCCCCATGAGGATATTATCGAGCGTGGAGAGCCCGCGGAAAAGCGCCAGATTTTGAAATGTGCGGGCAATACCGAGGCGTGCCACGCGATGCGGCCGCATGCCGGTGATGTCCTTGCCCTCGAAGAGGATCTTGCCCTCTTGGGGCGGGAAGAAGCCAGCGATGGCGTTTAAAAGCGTGGTTTTTCCGCTGCCATTCGGGCCTACGAGACCGAAAATTTCGCCGCGGCGCACATCGAGCGACACACTCTTGAGCGCTTTAAGACCGCCGAAGCTGCGCGAAATCCGCTCGCAAACAAGAAGCGGGACGCCGCCATCCTCGCGCACGCCCGGCGGGGCGCTCTGTACTTTCGCGTCCATGGCGTTGCCTCGAAAGCTTCGGTTCAAGCGGCTTGAGCAAAAGCATAGTTGCTAGGTGGCGCGCTGGCAACCACACCTTCCGTAGAGGGCTTTTTCCGGGAAGTCTGTGGCGCTAGGCGAACGATGCAATCAGGTAGAGCCCCACGGCTACCGCCAAAAGGAGCAAAATCTCCAGCCACAAAGTATGCCGGGATTGGCCGGATTTGCGGCGCCAAGCTTTGAGGCGCTGCCGCTCAGCTTGGAGCGCGTCCGCCTGTTTCGCATAGGAACCAAACGCGTAAGGGGAGCGCGACCGCTGGATATTCGGCTTAAAAGGGTTGCCGATGCCTTTGCTCATAAATCCACTCCTCGCTCGCGCGCAGAGGCGCAGCAGAGGAATTCATAGTTAAACACATTGGTTCCTTGCGCTCAAGGAGTTGCCGGATAGCGGACGGTCCGCGCGCCAGCGCATCGAAATGGCGATCCTGCTTAAGCGTAGCAATCAGAAAATCTTATTGCGCCAATTACCAAAGTGATTTTACCTGATGTCCTATGTTGCGTAGAACCTTGGTGCACGGAATAGCGCGGAAAGAATTCAGACCACGACAGGAGGCAAGATTGACCGATGATACCAAGTGCCCGTTTTCAAGCGGGCAATCCAGGTCGAACCGGGACTGGTGGCCGAATCAACTGAATCTCAAGATCCTCCATCAGCACTCTCCCCAGAGCGATCCGATGGGCGAGGCATTCAACTACGCTGAGGAGTTCAAAAGCCTCGACCTCGATGCCGTGATCAAGGACCTTCATGCCTTGATGACGGACTCGCAGGAATGGTGGCCGGCGGATTTTGGCCACTACGGGCCGCTGTTCATCCGGATGGCGTGGCACGCCGCAGGCACTTACCGCATCGGCGACGGCCGCGGCGGCGCGGGCAGAGGCCAGCAGCGCTTCGCACCGCTCAACAGCTGGCCGGATAACGCCAATCTCGACAAGGCGCGCCGGCTGCTTTGGCCGATCAAGCAGAAATACGGCCAGAAAATCTCCTGGGCCGACCTTATGATTCTCGCCGGCAACGTCGCGCTCGAGTTCGATGGCCTTCAAGACCTTCGGTTTCGGCGGCGGGCGCGAGGATACCTGGGAACCCGAAGAGGACATCTACTGGGGTCCCGAGGGCAAGTGGCTGGCGGACGAACGCTACTCGGGCGACCGCGATCTTTCGAATCCTCTCGCCGCTGTGCAGATGGGCCTGATTTACGTGAACCCGGAAGGGCCGAACGGCAACCCAGACCCCCTCGCCGCAGCACGCGACATTCGCGAAACCTTCGCGCGCATGGCGATGAACGACGAAGAGACGGTCGCGCTCATTGCTGGCGGTCACACCTTCGGCAAGACCCATGGCGCCGGCGATGCGACATTGGTGGGACCCGAGCCCGAAGCGGCGCCGATAGAGGAGCAAGGCATTGGATGGATCAGCCGCTATGGCTCCGGCAAAGGCGCAGACGCCATCACCGGCGGCCCGGAAGTCACCTGGACGCAATCGCCCACGAAGTGGAGCAACCACTTCTTCGACAACCTGTTCAACAACGAATGGGAGCTGACCAAGAGCCCGGCCGGCGCCTATCAGTGGAAGGCGAAAGGCGGCGCGGCCAGCATTCCAGACCCCTACGACCCGTCGAAGCGGCACGAGCCTACAATGCTGACCACGGACCTCTCGCTGCGGTTCGATCCGGCATACGAAAAGATCTCACGGCGCTTCTACGAGCATCCGGATCAGTTCGCGGACGCGTTTGCCCGGGCGTGGTTTAAGCTGACGCACCGTGACATGGGCCCGCGCCCGCGGTATCTCGGCAAGCTCGTTCCTGCCGAAGAGCTTCTCTGGCAAGACCCCGTACCCGCAGCCGATCATGCCTTAATCGATGAGCAAGACATCGCCGCCCTCAAGGGCCAGATCCTCGCATCGGGACTGTCCATCTCGCAACTGGTCTCGGCGGCTTGGGCTTCGGCGGCAACGTTCCGCGGCTCGGACAAGCGCGGCGGGGCAAACGGGGCGCGCATTCGCCTTAGCCCCCAGAAGGATTGGGAAGTGAACCAGCCGGCCCAGCTGGCGAAGATCCTTGAGAACCTGGAGGCGATCCAGAACGACTTCAACAAGTCGCAGTCCGGCGGGAAGAAGGTTTCGCTCGCCGACCTGATGGTCCTTGGCGGCTGCGCGGCAATCGAGAAAGCCGCGAAAGATGCCGGGCATGATGTCAAAGTCCCATTTACGCCGGGACGGACGGACGCGTCGCAGGAGCAAACCGACGCTCACTCCTTCGCGCCGCTGGAACCGTTGGCTGACGGGTTCCGCAACTATCTCAGCGGCAAGCAGCACTTGTCGCCGGAGGAGCTGTTGGTGGACAAGGCGCAACTGCTGACGCTAACGGCGCCGGAGATGACAGTGCTCGTAGGCGGCCTCCGCGTGCTTGGGGCGAATGCGGGCGACTCCCCGCACGGCGTCTTAACCAAAACTCCGGAGACGCTTTCCAATGACTTCTTCGTGAACCTGCTCGACATGAGCACGCATTGGCAGCCGTCCGAAAGCTCCGAAGGCGTGTACGAGGGGCGCGACCGGAAGACGAATGAAGTCAAGTGGACCGGAACCCGCGCCGACCTGATCTTCGGTTCGCACTCACAGCTGCGCGCCCTTTCGGAAGTCTATGCGTGCGCGGAGTTGAAGGGGAAGTTTGTGAATGACTTTGTGGCGGCGTGGAACAAGGTGATGAACCTTGATCGCTTCGATCTTGCCTGATCTCAGGAAGCCGCGAAAAAGTTAAGTTGAAGCCATAGACAAATACCGGGGCGGCGTTTCAAAAGAATTTGAACGCCGCCCCTTTCCCTGCGGGGTAGCCAAGCCCATGGCAGAACTTGGGCTTTCATTCTTTCTCAAATGTAATCTTGAAGCCATTTTTTCGCCTCATGCGCCCGCAATAGGCCTGAGAGCTACCGGAATCCCTCCGGCTGGTTCGCCCTTCAATGCTGAGGCTTAAGCAGCGATGATCGCCGCAAGAAATCTCACTCGCAATTATGGATCTTTCACCGCCGTCGATAATGTGAGCTTCACCATCGGGGACGGCGAGATCGTTGGCCTCCTGGGTCACAACGGCGCGGGCAAGACCACGATCATGAAAATGCTCACCGGCTTTCTTGAGCCGTCCGCGGGCACCGTCACCATTAACGGCTGCGATATCGAAAGCGAACGGAGCCGCGCCCAAGCCTATGTGGGCTATCTGCCGGAGAACTGCCCGCTTTATCCCGAGATGACGGTTGCGGCCTTTCTCGACTACGCCGCGGAACTCAAGGGCATTGCCGGCGGGGAGAAGGCGAAGGCGATCAAGGAAGCGATCGCCGCCACCGAACTCGGCGACAAGATCATGGCCCCGATATCGAGCCTGTCGCGCGGTTACCGTCAGCGTGTAGGCGTCGCCCAGGCCATTCTGCACAATCCGAAGATCGTGATCCTCGATGAGCCTACGAACGGCCTCGATCCCTCGCAGATCAAACATATGCGCGCGCTCATCAAGCAGCTGGCCCAGAACGCCACGGTGATGCTCTCGACGCACATCTTGCAGGAGGTGGCCGCTGTGTGCGGGCGGGCGATTATCATCAATCGCGGCAAAATCGCGCTGGATAAGAGCTTGAGCGAACTCAGCGGCGGCGGCCGGCTGCGTCTCGTTACCGACGGAGCGCCAGAAGTCGTGAAGCCGATTATTTCCGCTCTGAATGTGGTCACGGGGGTCGAAGCTTTGGCTTCGAGCGGGAAGGGCAGCACGTACGGTCTGACCCTCAACGGTCACGCAGCCGATGAAGCGGCCTCGCGTGTGGCCAAGGCCATCAACGATAACGGGCTTTCTCTCTTCGCGCTCCATCCCGAGAGCCGTGACCTCGAAACCGTGTTCGCAGAAATAACAGCCGGCGCTGAAGCTCTAGAGGTGGCCCATGCTTGAGATCGTTCTCAAGATGCTTGGCGGCGCGCGCCGGGAGATTTCCGGATTTTTCTCCTCCTTTCCCGCCGGGCCGAGTTCTGCCGTTTTCCGGATTGCCCGCAAGGAGCTTGCCGCCTACTTCTCCTCGCCCGCAGCGTTCATCTTCATCGGCGTCTTCCTCGCGGCCCTGCTTTTCATCTTCTTCTGGGTGGACCGCTTCTTCGCGCGTAACATCGCCGACGTTCGCCCGCTGTTCGAGTGGATGCCCGTTCTGTTGATCTTCCTCGTCTCGGCGATGACCATGCGCATGTGGAGCGAGGAGCGGCGCGCGGGCACGCTCGAATTTCTGCTGACGGCGCCGGTGCGGCCGCTGGACCTGGTGATCGGCAAATTCCTGGCCTGCCTTGCGCTTGTGGCGATCACGCTCGCGCTGACGCTGCCGCTGCCGGTGACGGTCTCGAGCCTCGGACCGCTCGATTGGGGCCCGGTTCTGGGCGGCTACATCGCCACGCTGGCACTCGCCTCGGCCTATATCTCGATCGGGCTCTTCGTCAGCTCTCGCACCGACAATCAGATCGTGAGCCTTATCGTCTCGGCCCTGATTTGCGGGGCGTTTTACGTCGCAGGCTCCGATGCGGTCACTTCGCTTTTCGGCAATAGCGGCGGCGAAACCTTGCGCCTGCTTGGCAGCGGATCGCGGTTCGATTCCATCGCACGCGGCGTCATCGACCTTCGCGACATCTATTACTATCTCAGCATTTTCGGCGTCTTCCTCGTCCTAAATCTCTATTCGCTCGAAAGCCTCAGATGGCCGGAGGGGAGGCAGGACAAGAGGCACTCCCAATGGCGGTTGGCCGCAGCGCTCGCCGCCGCCAATCTGATCGCCGGCAATTTCTGGCTGGGGCAGCTCACCTGGGCGCGCGCCGATCTGACCGAAGGCAGCGTCTATTCCATCTCAAGCGAGACAAAATCCTACCTGCGGCAGGTTCAGGAGCCGCTTCTGATCCGCGGCTATTTCAGCGCCCAAACTCATCCATTGCTGGCGCCGCTGGTGCCGCGCCTCCGGGATCTGCTCAAGGAATATGAGATTGCGGGTGGGGGCAATGTAAGGGTCGAATTCATCGATCCCCAGAAAGAGCCGGCACTCGAGTCGGAGGCGAACAGCCAGTACAATATCAAGCCGGTGCCGTTCCAGACCGAGAACAAGTATTCGGCGTCTGTCACGAACTCCTATTTCAATATCCTCGTGAAATACGGAAGCGAATTCCAGACGCTCGGGTTCCGGGATCTCATCGAGGTCAAGCAGGCGGGCGAGACAAACCTGAGCGTCAACCTGCGCGACCCGGAATTCGAGATCACGCGCGCGATCAAGAAAGTGCTCGAAAGCTATCGCGGGTCGGGCGATTTGTTCAGCGCCATCCCCGAACCCGTCCAGCTCGAAGCCTTCATCTCAGCGGACGATAAGCTTCCGGACCCGCTCCCTGCGCTGCACGCGGGCCTCAAGGAGTTGATCCAGGATTACCGTGGCTCAAGCGGGGGCAAATTTTCAGCAAAGATCGTCAATCCCGATGAAGGGGGTGAGGCCGCTGCAAAGCAGCTCGATCAACTCTACGGGTTGCATCCGCTGCAAGCCGGACTTCTCGATCCGAAGCAATTCTGGTTCGGCCTTGTCCTCAAGAGCGGCAACAAGGTCGAGAAGGTGGCCCTCCCGCAATCGCTGGACAAAGCCGGCCTCAAACAGAATATCGAGGCCGAGCTGAAGCGCTTCCGTCCGGGCGCCCTGCGCAGTGTCGCACTCTACACCCCGCCGGTTACGCCGCCGATGCCGCAATTTGGCATCGAGGGCAGCGGCGGCCCCACTTTCCAGACGCTTGAAGCCAAGCTCAAAGAGACCGCAGCCGTCGAGAAGGCAAACCTCAATTCCGGCAGAGTGGCCGAAGATGCCGATATCCTATTCCTGGCGGCCCCAAGCAAGATCGACAACACGCAACTGTTCGCAATCGACCAGTTCCTGATGAAGGGCGGCACGGTGGTGATCGCGGCATCGCCTTTCGATGTGTCGATGCAAGGAAATCTCAACGCCAGTAAAACGCCTTCCGGCCTTGAGGATTGGCTCAAATCCTACGGGCTGAGCTTGGGCGATGGAATGGTCCTGGACCCGCAAAACTCGCCGTTGCCGATCCCGGTCGAGCGCGAGGTGGCAGGCATCCCCGTCCGCCAAATCCAGCTTCTCGACTATCCGTATTTTCCGGACATTCGCGAGGACGGAATGGCGAAGGGCGAGGCGCCTACGCTCGGCCTGCGTCAGCTTACCCTGTCATGGGCTGCCCCGATTACGATTGACGCGAATAAGGCGAAAGACTTGAAGGTGGTTCGCCTGATCCAAAGCTCGGGCAATTCCTGGGTTTCGAGCGCAATCAACGTTGTCCCCGACTTCGACACACATCCAGATACCGGTTTCGAGGAAGGCCACGACAAGGGCCGGAAGCTGCTGGGCGCGATGGTCGAGGGACAGTTCAAGTCCTACTTCGCAGGAAAGCCGTCGCCTTTGGCGAAGGATGCCAAGCCGGGTGACGCAAAAAGCAAGGCTGGTGAGGCGGGCAAGGACAAGGACGCGGAAAAACCGTCGATCACCGGCGTGATCGACCACTCCCCGGAAAGCGCGCGGATCATCTTGGTTGGATCGAGCAGTTTCCTGTCGGACGACATCCTTTCGCTCCTGTCCCAAGTCGACCGCACGCAATATCTCGTGCCCTTGAGCTTTGCGCAGAACCTCGTCGATTGGTCCTTGGAGGATCGCGGGCTGCTAGCGCTCAGAGCCCGGGGCGGACTGTTCTCGCGCACGCTCGGCCCCGTGAAAGCAGGCGAGCAGCCGATGTGGGAATATCTGAACTACGCCTTGGCCCTCCTTGGCCTTGGGATCGTTTACTTCCTCCGCCGCCGCATGCGGCAACTTTCGAACCGCAAATATCGTGAAATGCTTGGGACTAAGGGAGCCTGACCCTCATGGAGCGTCTCAGCTTTAAATTGGCCGCCGTGCTGGGCTTTCAGCTCGCACTGGCACTCGTTCTCTGGTCTTTCAGCAGCGACCACACAGCCTTCAGGGCGAAGGACCCGCTTTTGGCGTTCGACCCCGCGAAAGTGGACCGGATCGAGATCGCCGAGAACGGCGCGAGCTCGGTGGCGCTGGTGAAGGAAGATGGAAAATGGACGATCCCCGCCTTCGCCAGTTTCCCCGCCGATGGCGCTAAGGTGACGGGCTTTCTCACAAAATTGAATGCGCTCAAAAAGGGGTGGCCGGTGGCCTCGTCAGCCGAAGCCGCCAAGCGTTTCAAAGTGGCCGGCGACGCTTATGAGCGCAAGATTGTGCTTAAGAGCGGCGGCAACGCGATAGGCGAGATTCTGCTTGGGACTTCCCCCGCCTTCAAGCAAATCAGCGCCCGTGCCGGGGATGACAGCCATGTTTATAGTGTCGCCTTTGCGGAATACGAGGCTGGCACACGCGGCGACGACTGGATGGACCGCGCCCTCCTCAACATTCCTCAGGATCAGATCGCAAGCATCGCTACCGGCGATGTGACGCTCGACCGCAAAGACGGAAAGTTCGTCTTGAGCGGGTTGGCGGAAGGTCAGAAGCCGGACGAGACAGCGATATACAGGCTCGTTGGTGCGCTCACTTATCCGGTCTTCGATTCGGTTGTGGGCAAAGGCGCAGAAGCGCTCGCGAAGGTGAACGAACCGAACATCGAGGTTACGGTCAAACGCACTTCCGGGGCGCCGATTATCTTGAAATACAAGAAGGAGGCGGCCGGCGGCGCTTATGTTTTTGCCAGCTCGGCCACTGGTTTCCTGTTCCGCGCGTCCGAGGCCGCTATCGAGCCGATTGCCAAGGCGAAGCACGATGCTTTGATCGAAGCGCCCAAAAAGGCGGAGCAGAGCAAGAAAGCCGAAGATTTAGCGGCAGCAATAGAGCCGGTCAAGGCGGAGGAGGCGAAAGGGGAGCAAGACGAGGCTGTTCAACCGGCACCCCCGCCAGCAAAGCCGGACGAAGCCCAAAAGGCCGAGGGAGCGGACGCGCAGCCTGTAACCGGAAAAACCGGCGACCCGGCGCAGACCCCGGGCGGCGGCTAGGCCTCGTCCCGCGGTACCCATTCGCTGCCAACTTTTACGTAAGAGCGCTTTACGGCGCCCCAAGCGATCCGGTGCGCAGCCTCCTCCTGGCGCGGGTCGTTCCAATGTGCTGCATAGGCGTGATTGAAGGCCTCGCGGTAAATGTCCTGGGCATGCGGAGGAAGATGGTTGCGGACGGAATCGGGTAAGTCTTCATTGCTGACATAAGGCATCGTCTGCACTCCAATCGCTAATGATAAAGTCCCCCCTCACTCTGTCTCTCTCCCCGCGGGGAGAGAGGACGCCAGAAAGGCCCTCTCCCTTGAAGAGAGGGCCGCAGCCAACTCCCTCTCCCCTTGGGGAGAGGGTGGGGTGAGGGGGTCTTATGCTGCTTCCGTAAAACTGGACAACGTTGCAGATGGTGTCCCTTCTCCGCCGCTACTTGGCTATCGAACTTCAAGCCTGCGCTTTTGATCTCTTGATGCTGATCAAGGCGCAAGCGGGCTCGCGGCTGCCTTGGCGCAGCGTTCACGCTTGCAAAACGCGCGCGCTGCCGCTTTAACACTAGCTCAACATTCGCAAACGCATCGTCTCGTATGAGGCGGGCAGGAGGCCCTGATCCATGGCCTTACGCGTTGTCTTCATGGGCACGCCAGATTTTTCCGTCCCGGCACTCAGCGAAATCGTTGGCGCGGGGCACGATGTAGTGGGCGTTTACACTCAGCCCCCGCGGCCGGCGGGGCGCGGCATGGAGGACAGAAAATCCCCGGTTCATGCTTTCGCCGACGAGGCGGCGATCCCGGTTTTCACCCCGAAAACCTTGCGGCGGCCCGAAATCCAGGAGGAGTTCGCGAGCTTGGCCCCCGATGTAGCGGTGGTTGCCGCCTATGGGCTAATCCTGCCTCTCCCTGTTTTGGAAACGCCGCCGCTCGGCTGCCTGAACCTCCACGCATCCCTGCTCCCGCGTTGGCGGGGCGCAGCACCGATCCAGCGCGCCATCATGGCCGGCGACAAAGAGACCGGCGTGATGGTCATGAAAATGGAGCAAGGCCTCGACACGGGGCCCGTGGCACTTGCAGACCGTCTTCTTATCGCCCCCGACGCAACGGCAGGCGAAATCCACGATCAGCTTTCGCTTATGGGCGCAAGCCTCATGCTGACGGCACTCCAAATGCTGGAAAACCGTGACTTGTTTTTCACGCCGCAACCCGAAAAAGGGGTGACCTACGCGCCCAAGATCTCCAAAGACGAGACGCGAATCGACTGGACCAAGTCAGGCCCAGAAGTACACAACCATCTTCGCGGGCTGTCGCCCTATCCGGGCGCGTGGTTTGAAGCGCTGCTTGGCGGCAAGGCCGAAAGAATCAAGGTGCTACGCTCCGTGCTTGTGCCGGGTAAAGGCGACCCCGGGCAGCTTCTCGATACAAACCTCACCGTGGCATGCGGCTCTCAGGCCGTGCGGCTGACGCAGGTGCAGCGCGCCGGCAAGAGGCCGATTGGCGGGGCCGATTTCTTACGCGGCTTTCCCCTCGGCAAAGGCACTCAATTCGGATAAGCGCTATCCAAGTTGCACCTCCAGAGCGCCGCATCGGACAAGGAGACGTGACTGGCAGTTGAAGCTAGCCTTCAGCATAGTATGGATGGAATTTTCACCTTGCTTGCCGGAGGCGTGATTTGAAACTTTCCGCTCTTGGGGTTCTCGCCATAGCGGGTATTTCCGGGTGGGGCTTTGAGCCGGGTTTTGCGCAGGACAGGGCTCCGGCACAGTTCTCCGTCATCGAGCTCTTCACGAGCCAAGGCTGTTCATCGTGCCCTCCGGCCGACCGGCTGCTCAAAAAGCTCGCCGAAAGACCCGGCGTAATCGCGCTCAGCTTCCCTGTCACCTATTGGGACTACCTTGGTTGGAAGGACACGCTCGCGCGCCCGGAAAATGCCCAGCGGCAGCGGCGTTACGCTGCCATCCAAGGCGGCGAAGTCTACACGCCCGAGGCTGTCGTGAACGGCCTGAAGGAATGCGTCGGCAGCGACCTTGACGCGATCGAGACTGCGCTGAAAGCGACAGCCTCCATCATCCGTAAGGAAGCCGTTCCGGTCAGCGTCCGGCATGAAGGAGAGAAGCTCGTCATCGAGACAGGCGCCGCACCGCCGGAGTCGCAGCATAAGACAGGAAAAGTTTGGGTCGCTTCTGTCCGCCATTCGTCCGATGTGGCTATTGGAGCGGGCGAGAACAGCGGCCACCGGGTGACTTATACAAATGTGGTGCTCGGTCTCACCGAGGCTGGCGACTGGCAAGGCGCACCCACATCCTATGCGGTGCCTCTGAGCTCCGTCCCGAAAGATGGGGACATGATCGTTGTTTTCTTGCAGGCCTCGAACCTGGGCCCCATTGTCGGTGCGGTACGAATCCAAGGATAAGCTCGCGAGACCGCATGGCTTTTTGGCTGTTCAAGACCGAAGCGGCGACTTTTTCTTGGGAAGATCAGCTCAAGGCCGGGCCAAAAGGCGAGGAATGGAGCGGAGTCCGGAACGCCCTCGCCCAAAAGCATATGCGCGCGATGAAGTTTGGCGACCTGGGTTTCTTCTACCATTCGGGCGATGAACGGCGCATCGTGGGTGTGGTCCGCGTCGTGGCGGAAATCCACCCGGACTCGACCGATCCCGAGGGCCGCTGGAATTGCGTCGATGTTGAAGCCGTTGGCGCATTCCCGAAACCGGTCACGCTTGCTGATATCAAGGCCGAGCCGCTTCTAGCCGAAATGGTGCTCGTGAAGAACTCAAGGCTCTCCGTCCAGCCAGTAACTGCGGAAGAGTGGGCATTGGTCTGCCGCATGGGCGGATTTAAGAAGCGCTCCTGAGTGCTTGCAGGATAGAGACGCCGCCTCGCAAAGACCGCCTCACTCTGTCTCTCTCCCCGCAAGCTCGCCTTGGCGAGCTTGCGACTAAACGTTATCGCGTTTGCAAGCAAACGCGATGGGGAGAGAGGACGCTTGCAAACCCCTCTCCCCTTGGGGTCTCAACATTATTGAGAGTCTTTTTTTTTGTGAGAGAGGACGCCTGCAAACCCCCTCTCCCCTTGGGGAGAGGGCTGGGTGAGGGGGTCTTTTGCAAGGGTAAGCGAAGCAACCGCCGGCCCCTCATCAGATGCCGGCGTACCATTCATAGCCGCGGTCTTCCCAGTATCCGCCGCGGCCGCCGGCGATCTGTCCGAAGCTCGCCACCGCCTCGATTCTCATAATGTATTTGGCCATCTTATAGCCAAGCTGGCGCTCGGCACGCAGGCGAAGCGGCGCACCATGGGGCACAGCCAGCGGTGCTCCATTCATGTCGTAGGCTAGGATGGTCTGGGGGTGGAAAGCGTCGATAAGATCGACGCTTTCATAATACTTATCCCGGGGGTCAAGCGTGTCCTCCAGGCTGTCCGCGCAGTGAAATACGATATATTTGGCGTCCGGCTTTAGCCCTGCCTTAACTAATACGGTGCTCAAAGTGACCCCGGTCCATTTCCCGATGCAGCTCCAGCCCTCAACGCAATCGTGGCGTGTTATCTGCGTGCGCGAAGGCATTGCCCGCAGTTCGCTGAGCGACAGGCTCAGGGGATTGCCGACCAGTCCGCCAACCTGAAGCCGCCAGTCTTTAAAGCCCGATTGCGCCAAGTTCACATAGTCGGGATCGCCAGGGTTCGTCGACCCGTTGGCCTTGAAATAGGGGGATATATCGGCCTCGGTAAACTCCTGCGCGAGCGAATGCCGGGAGAGAAGCAACCGTTGCGCGTACAGGGTTAGCGCATTCGCGCTGTCCAGCACCTTGTGCACCGTGGCGCTATTCGAAAACAAATCGCAGCCGGCTAGCGGAAGCGCGGCCACACTCGCCGCGACCCCTGCCAGGATTCCCCGCCGGCCGATCCCTTCAGCCATGAGAACCCGCCTCCGGTTTGATCTTGTACCACCCGGTAATCATCGAACGGAAGTTGTTCCAAACGCCGGACAGCAGCACCTCGACGAGATGAACGGTGACAAAGCCCACAATAATAAAGGCGCACACGAAATGGATGGTCCGGGCAGTTTGGCGCCCGCCCAGAAGTCCGGTAAGCCATGGAAACGCAGCGTCAAGGCCCGGCGACATCGTCAGGCCGGCGAGGATCAGAAGCGGCACCACGATGAACAGGATGAAAAGGTACGTTAGCCTCTGAAGCACATTGTAGTGCGTAGCCTCCTCGCCTCGCGGATAGCGCAAACGCGCGTGATCGAGGATGGAGGTTCCGATCTGCCGAAGCTGGCCGCGAGACGGGATCAGATCGCGCCATAGATGCCCCGAGGCGAGGCTGTAAATCAGATAAAACAACCCGTCGAAGACTAAAAGCCAAGCGAAGAAGAAATGCCAGCGCCGGCCAAGTGCCAGATCCTGATAGCCTGGCAGGGTGAGCCAAGCCGGGAACGCATGTTCATCGTCGTTGTGCGCGCCGGAAAGGCCCAAGAAGCCGGTCGTATTGAATTTATGCCCTAAAACATCGGTCGAGCCGATCTCGCGGCCGTTCCGTTGCTCCGTCCCAATCGACGCAACCGGATGCGCGAAATCGGATGCTTGCCCGGTATATAACGCGGGATGCGCATTGAAAATCTGCAGCCCGCTCATCAAAAGGATGGCAATGCATAGGACGCCTACCCAGTGGGTCGCGCGCACAACCAGACGATGCCGGTACACAACAAGCGAATCGTCCGGGGCACTGCTTTTCTCTTCGGGGCGTCCACTCATGACCCGCAAATGGTCGATACCGGCAAATAAACAACGGTGCCAGTAAGTAACATTTTTTGGAACGGCGACTTCTAGACCGGGAGCGGCACAATCGGTGCCCTCTCGGGAGCCAGCGACCCCGCCAGGACCTCCACTAGTCTTGAACCGGACAGATCACGGCTAGTGCAGGAACGAGTAAAGCAAATAGGCCGCAACCGCGATCACAAGAATTGACAGAAGATAAAGGAATGGGGAAGCCGCCGATCTTAGCTCGTCGTCGAGGACGAGCCCGGTATCTTCCAGGCCGCGGGCAAGATCGTCGCGCGGGGCGGCATTGCCGTTTGCGCGTGTGCCATTCTCCCTCATGATGCCATTCCTCCTTACCTATGCTAGCCCGAGTGCCCGATCAGGGGAAGCTGACTTGCTCCATGCCTGAAACTTGCGCTCCTCGTTCTGCTATTCTCATCTTCGCCGTAAGGTTGCACCATCATTATAGGACCATTATCTGCCGCGGAAAAGGTCTGGTTGGCGTTTCCCTACTTTCGGTTCGCGTAGTGCTCCCGCCTGTGCAGGTTGTCCAATAGCCGATGGCTCTGCATTGCGCACTTCAAGCGAATGCCTATAGTTGACGCATGACGAATCTCGCCCTCGATCAGCACCAGCCTGAGCAGCTCCAAGCTGCCATTCCCCCCGGCAGCCGCGTTTATCTCATCGACGGCTCGGGCTATATTTTCCGGGCCTTCCACGCGCTGCCGCCGCTGACGCGCCCATCGGACGGGCTGCCGGTTGGCGCAATCCATGGCTTCTGCAATATGCTGTGGAAGCTTTTGCGCGAGACGAAAGGCGAGAAGCGGCCGACGCATCTCGCCGTGATTTTCGACCACAGCGCCACGACCTTCCGCAATGCAATCTCCGCCGATTATAAAGCCCACCGGCCCGAGCCGCCGGCAGAGCTTGTGCCGCAGTTCGCGCTTATCCGCGACGCGGTTCGCGCCTTCAACGTCGCCTGCATCGAGCAGGAGGGCTTCGAAGCCGACGACATCATCGCAACCTATACGCGCCAGGCCGCAGAAGCTGGCGGCGAGGTCGTGATCGTCTCCTCCGACAAGGATCTGATGCAGCTCATCGAGCCCGGTGTCTCGATGCTGGATACCATGAAGAACAAGGTAATCGGCGAGCCGGAGGTGATCGAAAAATTCGGTGTGACGCCGGACAAGGTTGTTGAAGTGCAAGCGCTTGCCGGCGATAGCGTCGACAATGTGCCGGGCGTGCCGGGCATCGGCGTCAAGACCGCGGCCGAGCTGATCCGCGAACATGGCGATCTCGAAACGCTCCTCGCCAAGGCTCCGCTCATCAAGCAGAAAATGCGCCGCGAGCGGCTGATCGAGTTCGCCGATCAAGCGCGGCTATCGCGGCGGCTTGTGGAGCTGGACAAGAACGTTCCGGTGGAACGGCCGCTGGATCTCACCGCGGTCGAGGAGCCGGACCCGCACGCGCTCCTGGCGTTCCTGCGGTCGATGGAATTCAATTCGCTCACGAAGCGGATCTCGGAGGCCCTTGGCGTCGAGCCGCCGCCGCCCGGCGAAACGCCTCCCCGGCCTGAACCTGCGCCGCAAGTGCCTTCTCCGGCAGGCTCCGAGGCGGAAAAGGCCGAGCCGGTGTCCGGTCCGCAGGCGGAACTGCGCCGGGTGATGGATTGGTTGAGGCCGATCCCGTTCAATCACGCTTGCTACGTGCAAGTCAGCGATCTTCAGACGCTCGAAGACTGGATCGCCGCGGCAACCGAGCAGGGTTTCGTTGCCTTCGATACCGAGACGACGGACCTCGACGCCGTGGCGGCACGGCTCTGCGGCGTGGCACTCGCGCTCGAACCGAACCGCGCCTGCTATATTCCGCTTGCCCACCGCGCAGGCGACGGCCTCGATTTTTCCGGCGCCGGCGAGATCAACCAGCTGCCGATGGAGCACGCCCTGCCAAGGCTCAAGGCGCTGCTCGAAGACGAGAGCGTGCTAAAAATCGGCCAGAACATCAAATACGACCGGGTCGTCATGCGCCGCTATGGCGTGCGGCTTTCACCTTTCGACGACACGATGCTGATGGCCTATTCCGTCGATCAGGGCCGGGGCGGGCTCGCGGGCTTTGGCATGGACGAACTCTCAAAGCGCCATCTGGGCCACACGCCTATCGCATTTTCAGATGTCGCCGGCAAAGGCAAAACCCAGGTCGCGTTCGATTGCGTGCCGGTGGACAAGGCCACCGAATATTCCGCCGAGGACGCGGACGTTACCCTGCGCCTTTGGCACCTGTTCAAAGCACGGCTTGCAGCGGAGGGAATGGCCGCCGTCTATGAAACGCTGGAGCGGCCCATGCCCGCTATTCTCGGCGACATGGAGCTGGCGGGCGTGATGGTGGACCGGGCCGTGCTCTCACGCCTGTCGGGCGAATTCGCGCAAAGCCTCGCCCGCATCGAGGACGAGATTTATCGGCTGGCGGGTCAGCGCTTCAACATTGGCTCGACTCAGCAGGTTTCGGATCTGCTCTTCGGCAAATTCGGCCTGCCGGGCGCCAAAAAGACCGCAACCGGCAAGTGGAGTACCGGCGCGCGCGTGTTGGAAGATTTGGTTTCAAGCGAGGAACTGACCGAAGACCAGCGCGGCCTGCCCAGAAAGCTCCTGGAATGGCGCCAACTCGCCAAGCTCAAGAGCACCTACACGGACTCGCTGCCCCAGCACATCGACGCGGAAACTGGCCGCATCCATACCTGCTATTCCCTGGCCTCGACATCGACGGGGCGGCTGTCCTCGACCGAGCCCAATTTGCAGAACATCCCGATCCGCACCAAGGAAGGCCGGCAAATCCGGTCGGCCTTTATAGCGGAGCCGGGCAGGAAGCTTATTTCAGCCGACTACAGCCAGATCGAGCTGCGCGTGCTCGCGCATATGGCCGATATCCCCGCACTCAAACACGCTTTCGCGGAGGGGCTCGATATCCACGCCATGACGGCGTCCGAGATGTTCGGCGTGCCCATTAAGGATATGCCCGGCGAGGTGCGCCGGCGCGCCAAGGCCATCAATTTCGGCATCATCTACGGCATCTCGGCTTTCGGTCTATCGCAGCAGCTGAGCATCCCGCGCAGCGAAGCCGGCGAATATATCGCGAAGTATTTCGAGCGCTTCCCGGGCATCCGCGCCTATATGGACGCGATGCGCGCCAAGGTGCGCGAGGACGGCTACGTGGAGACGCTGTTCGGACGCAAGATCCATTTCCCCGAGATCAATACACCGCAACGCAATATGCGCGCGTTCTTCGAGCGCGCGGCCATCAACGCGACGATACAGGGGACAGCCGCCGATATCCTGCGCCGCGCCATGATCCGCATGCCGGCCGCGTTGGCCAAAGCCAAAGTCTCAGCGCGGATGCTTTTGCAGGTCCATGACGAGCTTGTGTTCGAGGCGCTGGATGCGGAGGTCGAGCCATCGATCAAGGCTGCGATCCGCGTGATGGAACGTGCGGCCGAGCCCGCCGTGGCCTTCTCCGTGCCGCTCAAAGTGGATGCCCGCGCCGCCCATAATTGGGACGAGGCGCATTGAAAAAAGGCGATTGGTGCATCGGCGCAGCCGGCGCGCCTCCCGCCAACCTCCGGCAGAAGCCGGCCCGGCATCGCGGGAACAGATTTCGCCGAGGCGGGCGAGGGCCGTCCGGTCGATTAGGTACATACGGCAATCGCGGGACCTTGCCGCGCCTTAGTCAACGCGCCCTCAATGACAGTTCTCTCTATTGATGGCCTTGAACCGGCCGCATCCCCCTCGCATCGGGAAATCGCATCGCTGCTGGCGATGGACCGCACGACCCTGACCGCGAATTTGAAACCGCTTGATCGGCGCGGACTGCTTGTGGTCATCGTAGATCCAAAAGATCGGCGCGGCCGGCATGTTAAGCTCAACGAGAATGGCCGCGACTAGTCTGCATTGTTGCGACGCCTTCTGTCTCGCTGATGTTTTATTGTACGGGAATCAAATATACAAGGCCAAGCGTCAAAGTTTGCTGAGAACGAAATCACTATGAACCCATCTGCCGTCGAGCAAGCCAAGCTACGCCTCATCAAGGCGCAGAAAGCCCTAGCCGCCTTCAGAGCTTCAACAACCTTCCAAGAAGCCGAAGAAGCTTGGACAGATTTCCTTGTAGCCGCTTCCGCCATTTACTCAAAGCTTGAGCAGGGGGTGAAAGGTCATTCTAAATCAGAGCCGTGGTATGGCAGAAAGAAAAATGAAAGAAAGAAAGACCGTCTGCTAAAATACCTACATCACGCAAGGAACTCCAACGAGCACGGCATCGAGAGGGTGGTAGGAACAACTCCCCCCAATTTTGATCTACTGGGAAGGCCTTTGAAATTTAATGAAAGACACTCTTTAATGATCGACATTCTCGACGGCGTTACTAAGCTGCCGATCGGAGGAAAGAGAGAGGCCGTGCTCGCCGGCCCAACTCTAAAGCCGATTAGGGCTTATGATAGGAAATATGGGGACTATTTTGATCCCCCAAAAACCCATTTAGGTAAGGAAATTAAGTGTCCCGATTTTGTGGATAGCCTAGGCGAGGTGGCTCTAATCTATTTCGCGGCTCTGATATCAGAGGCCGAATCACTATCATAGCGCTCCGCTTCCATCGCTATGTATACACTCCAAACCAGATCGGCCAAATCGGCACCGAGAGGATGCTCTCTTGCCGCATAGACCCCAGCTTCGATCATTCTAGGCGTGACGGCAACACAAGGAAGCGCGCCGTTCTTAGGCAACACCCCTTCCTGTGGGTCTAAAATCGCCGGCCTGTCACCGGACTTAGATACATTTTCCATCGTGGTATCTCAACCGTATACTTCCCATCGCCTGGAATTGGTTATCCGGCGTAAGCCTTCGGTAAGCGGATAGGGCTTTCAGCCTTTCTACTCAATAGCATTGCTTCGCTCGTGCTAGTGCCAATTCCGGAAGCGGAGCGCGCTTCCTTTCAATTCAAAGACAATTTCTTCCATTTACCAATCCTTAATAGCGAATTTTCCTTAGCGTTGCATTAATTTGCTGCGGCGGCCACTGTTCAGCCTCAGACTATTCTCCGGAGGCTAACGATGATTACCAATCTTGCCGCTACGATCGCGCAATCGCTTTCGCCGGAAGCGATTGAGAAAATCGCTGCTTCGCTGGGATCGGACGGGGCAGCGGCAGAAAAGGCAATCGGCGCCGCTGTGCCCGGAATTTTAGCCGGGCTGGCGAACTCAGCCGCTACCCCTCGCGGCGCCCGAAGGCTTGGAGCGGTGGTCTCGCAAATCCATGGCATGCCATCCAATGAGATTACCATGCACCTGCTCGGCGCGAACCACCAGAAGCTTGCCAAGCTGGGATGGGCAATGCTTTCCCGGCTTGCGGGCAGCGGTTTCCTTCAAACGCTAAGCTCGTCCGTTGCCGAGTTTTCCGGTGTTGGGCAGATGGCAGCAAAGCATCTGCTCGGGCTGCTGACACCTGTGGTCCTGGAGTTTCTAAGGCGGGAGCAAATTGCAAAGGGGTTGGATATCGAAGGCGTAGCCGAGCTGCTGGCGAGCCAGAAGGGCAGCATCGGGCGCGCACTGCCGAAGGAAATCGCGGCGCGCATTCTGGGCGGCGATATGCGGACAGATGGCGAGCCGCACCGGCAGGATAAGGTCCGCGGCAAGGCTACGCGCGCGGTGCGGCACTATTCGTATGGCAGCCGGGCGCTCTGGTTGCTTGCGGCGCTCCTGCTTGCGGGCGGGGCAACCTATCCCCGGCCCGTGAGCGAAGGGAGGCACAGCGGCCTGCATGTTAACAGGAACATGACGATCGTCCCGAAGACCAGCCACGCCCCTCAAGCGCAGGTTACGCGGAGCGGGGGGCAGCTTTACCCTCGAAAGCGGCCCACGGTCGTTCCTTGCGTGGATTTCCGCCTTCGGCCTACTTGCGTATGAAGATCGACCGAATTTCGTAAGCGGCGCAGCGTGGTTAAGATTGGAATGGTAAACGCGGCGGGAGTTAAATGCCGTTTCCGCGCACGAACGTGAATTTTTCGCGTTTTCACCCCCAAAAGTGGATTCCCCAGAGTCCGTTAATTATCTTTTTGGTCCCTCGTTAACTATAAATCTTAGTCTGCGATCCAGCCGGGCGTTAATGCACCTCATGTCAGCTTAGGGCGTCTGTGCGAGAAACCTACTAAATATCAGCATCTTAGCTACGTTTACGCATTCGTAAGGCGCTTTCGCCGATGATGGCCCCATCGCAAGTGTGCGGAGCAGCCATGATTTTCGATCTCAATTATATAAAAACCTATGTTCGTCGGCTCGCGACGATGAACGCGGCCTACCTAAGCGCCTATGGGTCAAGCCCGGCCAGGACGAATGACTGTTTTTGACCTAGACCAGCCTCAATAAGCGCGGCTGACGCTGAAATCGACCGCGTCGAGCATCGCGGCCTTGGCCTCGCTCATGGGAAAGATTTCCAGTGCCTTCTGCGCCTCCCGGCCATAAATGCGTGCGCGCTCGATCGTCTCCTCGATCGCATTATGACGCCGCATCAGCGCGATTGCGTGGTTCAAGTCGCCTTCCTGGATGTCGCCCTCTTGAAGCGTACGCCGCCAGAATGCGCACTCTTCGGCGCCGCCGCGGCGGTAGGACAACACAACGGGAAGCGTGATTTTCCCTTCACGGAAATCGTCGCCGACGCGCTTTCCGAGCATCGCCGCCTCACCGGAATAATCGAGCGCGTCGTCGATAAGCTGAAAAGCAAGCCCGATATTGGTGCCATAGGCGCGCAGGGCCGCGTGCTCAGCGTCGCCTCTGCCCGCGATCACTCCGCCGATCTCCGACGCCGCGGCGAAGAGCGCAGCCGTCTTTGAAAAGATGACGGCAAGATACTCTTCCTCAGTGGTAGTCATATCCTTCGAAGCGGCAAGCTGCATAACCTCGCCCTCGGCGATCACCGCAGACGCTTGGGACAGGATCTTGAGCGCGGGCAGCGAACCAACATCGACCATCATCTTGAAGGCTTGGCCCAAAAGGAAATCGCCCACGAGCACGCTTGCTTGATTGCCCCAGAGAATACGCGCGCTTTTTTTGCCGCGCCGCATATCGCTTTCATCCACCACGTCGTCATGAAGCAGCGTCGCGGTGTGCATGAATTCGACGCTGGCGGCGAGCTTGATATGGCCCGCGCCCTGATAGCCGCAAAGCTTGGCCGCGGCGATTGTGAGCATCGGCCTCAGCCGCTTTCCGCCTGAGTTTATCAAATGCTTAGCGAGTTCCGGGATGAGGTCGACTTCGGAGCGCGCCTGGGCGAGGATGATTGCGTTGACCTCGGCCATATCGGAGGCAACGAGCCGCAGAAGAGGCTCCAACGCCGCCGGCGAGCTGCGGCGCTCCTCTCCCTGCATGACCAAGCTCATTATCTCCTCCCCTGGTGGTTGCGGGGAACCACTATGTTCTGTGCGCACTTCGCCCGTCAATCAGTGAAACACCGCTTTGCCGGATAAGCCAGGTGGCTTAATGTCCTGCATAACAGCTTCCGATTAAAGGGGTTGCCGAATGGCAGAATTGCTGCGCACGACGGATATTGTTCTCCTGAGTTATGTCAACTCATTGTTGAGCGACGCCGGTATTCCGGCGCTGGTTGCGGACGTTCATGTGAGCTCGGTCGAGGGCTCGATCGGCGCTTTTCCGCGCCGGGTGCTTATTGCCGCGGAAGACTGGAACGAGAGCGCCGCTATTTTGACGGAGGCGGGGTTAGGGGCGCACCTGGTGGCCTCGCCCCATCGTTAGGTGTTTCGAACCGGTTCTCAGTGGCGTTCAACCTTCACTACTGCGATCTTCTCCTGCGTCTCAGGGGCTTTGCATGAGAGGATTTGCCTCACCAAAGTTGGAACCTGCAACTCCCCGGCGACGATCAGTACCACAAGGATCGAGGCCATTATCATAGCTGAGGCGACTTCGCGCGCTTCCAAATACCGGCTTTTTGCGCAGTAATAAGCGATCGCTCTCGCCGCGGCTAAAAAGGCAAAGACAAAATGCCAGCCATCGCTTTTCAAGATAGCGTAGAGCTGTGCGAATTGGCCGGGCCAGTAAATTGAACAGGGGTGTGCTTCAAACATGGCATCCTCCTTTAATGTCATGTTAACGGCACCCGCCTCCGCAGAGCCACGAGGGGTGGACTGCTTTCGCCTCTGCCAATCCTAAGCGGAGCCGCGGTTCCGGCAGACCGGTCTGCGAAAAGCCAGCGAACGTGCAGCGGCTCCGCCACCGCAATCTGCGTCCGCGCCAAAGTGCCGGCAGCCTGCAGGCCATGTTACGCGTTCTGCAGATTGTCGCAGAACGGTACAGAGTGCGCTTTTCAGAGGCCGGATAGCCGCGGCCTAAAACCCGAACATATGGTCGAGGCTGAAGGCGGTCTCGCCTGAGACGAGGCCGTGATAGCCGAACAGCCGGCAGGTCGTGTCGCGGATCGTGACGTAAGAGCCTTCGCCCGCGGCTTCGAGGGCCTTGCGTTCGAAGGTTTCGCTCACCCGCCAATGATAAGAGCCGTTGCAGGCAATCGCGGTGTGCGCGCGCGCAATTTCCTCGCCGTTGTTCGAAGTCAGGATCAGCGCCGTGTCCGATTTCGGCAGCCATGGCGCCGAGGCCGGATAGATGAGGTGGCACAGCGTATCGTAAGGCTTTTGCCCGAGACGCAAGAAAAGCCGCGTCGTGAGCCCTGGTGCCCGGCCGGAGTAGCTTTGCGGCTCATTCTTGTAGACGAGCACGGAGTTAAACATGTGGCTGCCGAAAGAGCTTTCGGCGGAGTGGCCGCTTTCCCGGTCCCGGTAACGGAACAGCCCGTGCATCCAGCCGTCGGCTTCCTCGCCCGCTTCGAAATCGTAGGTGAGTTCAACGTGACCGTACCCGGATGGCAGCGCCTTACGCTTTTCGGCCAGCAGGCCGCTCACATCGAGCAGGCTGGCGTGATCGCGTGGCAGGTTTCCGAAGCGATGCTCGGCCGCCAGCGCGCCCGTAGCATCGTAAATCACGGCTTTGAGCGGGAAATGTTCAACGCCGCGCACCATCGGCGTAGGCAGGATGAACGAGTCGAACCGGTTGAGCGGCAGGACGGGCGCCGGCAAGATATGCCCTTTGCCAAGCACCCGGCCTAGCTGGGCGAGCTTGGGATCGGGCTTAAGATCGGTCCGCTCCACATTCACATGGGCGATGCGAGACCGGCCGGACTTCGAGAACACCTCATAGCGCGGCCGGACCGCATATTTTCCCGCCGCAATTTCCACCTGTTGCGGCCAGCGGGCTTGCGGCAACATCTCCGAAACGCTCAAGCGGCGCGTCGCAAATGGACCGAGCGGGGCGGGCAGCGGCACTGCGGTGTCATGCCCCATGACGTTCAGCGTGATCTCGCCCGCCGGGATTTCGAAGGGCTGACTATTCTGCACCCAGAGAACGACATCCTCGTCCAGCGTCAGGCGCCGGCAGCCCGGCGTAGAAATCCGCGGGCCAGGAATTCGCGTCATGGGTGCAGGAAAGCACTTCGCTGCTGTCGCCGTAGGTATCGAGGGCGTATTTCACCACATCGTGGCCGGCGATGCCGGTGGCGTGGATGAAAAGCTGCCCGGTGAACTCGGCGAAGCCCAAAACGCGTCCGGATTTCTCTGCTGTCGATCAGCAACGCGCTGTTGGGCGCCCCCGCCCGCTCTTCCCATTGGGCGAGCTCTCTTCCGGCTTCATCGTAAAGCCGGCACCAGAAGCGAACGTTCTTGGCGCCATACGCACCCCAATAATTCGCGGTGACAAGGCGCGTGTGATCGCCTTTCGCGTCGCGGAAGAAAACGAAATTGGTCGCGAAATTCAGCGGCGCCAGATAGCGCGCGCGGTCGCTTAGCATGGTATCCGGCAGGCGCAGCGCGTCGAGGCTATGGACCATAATGCCCGGCTTCAAAAGATGCTTGATCTGATCGGCGAGGCGCGAGGCGTCGAACGCGATTATGAATAGAGATGAGGCTTTCGAGTCTGGCAGCGCGGTGATGAGCTTCGCCGCATGCTCAGCGAAAACCCGTCTTTCGTACTCCACGTCTTGCACGTAGTAGCCGCCCAGTTCGAGCTCAGCGATGCCGTAGGCTTGCCCCAGCATGTCCGCCAGGTTCAGCGGATCGTAGATAGCGACGGGACCTTTGGCCTCAAGCGTCCGGAACAGCTCCTGAGCCTTCTCTGCCGCGAGCGGATGGGTCAAGGCTTTGAAGAAGGCGTTGCCGCCCGACACGTTGCTGAAAGTCTCGATCCGCAGCGGCATGATTTTGCGCAACCCTTATTGTTGTTGGGCCTGATATATCCGGGTTAGCCAATTCAATCTCCCGCATCCGTCAAAACGAAGGCGGGCGGGGGCCAGTTTTACAGGGCGAAAGCGAGAAGCTAGCCGTTCAGCTTTTTGACGAAGGCCGAAGCGCTGTGGCGCGTCATCTCCCGCCAGACCACCCAACGGTCGCGCACCCAGTTGAGCTGAATCACTCGCCGTTCGCCTATAAAGGGCTTGTGTCCGTGCCATGCGTTCGCCGTGTTGAGAAAAGCGAGCAGCGTCCCTCGGGCTGGCGGCAACTCCATTACCATGTCGTCCAGATCGCCGGGCGAATTAAGGAGCCGCAGGCGGCCGCCTTCAGCCTCCCATTTGCCGTTCATGTAAATGAGAACGGTCACGAGCTTGCTTTTACTGTCGAGATGGATTTGCCCGTCGCGATCGCACGCGCGCCCGCGAACCGTGATGGTTGCTGGGCGTCTTTTGAGGTCGATGCCGAGCTTATCCCCCATGATTTCCCGGAAAGCGGGCTGGCGAAGCTCTGTCATAAACTCGGAAAAGGCAGGGCCGAATCGCAGTGTGTCTGGCGGAAAACTGCCCGGCTTGGAAATCGCCGGATAGTCTTCCTCAATACGGTCCAAATCATTTTCGGCGATAAAATTGGATACCACAACAAATGGAAACGGCTTTACATGAGCAGGTGTTTGTTCCAATGCCGCTAAGTTCAGCATTTCATCTCCCCGAGCAGTGGCAGCGCATGTTGCTTGGCCGCCGTTCATAGCGCAGGGCGGCGCACTCCGCAACTTTTGGTAAACATCTGAGCTTGAGCGGGTCAGATTCTGTCAACAGGAGCGTTATGGCCCAAAGAAGCCTTGCGTAGGACGTAAGCCTCGATATATTAAGCCTGCTTAAGGAATTATGCCATGCAAGCCGATCTCGAAAACGATCTCCTCGTTTTAGTTTATGACGTCGCGCGGCAAATGCGGACCCGCGCGGACCAAATGGCTCGCGTCCAAGGAATGACGCGCGCTCAATGGGTTATTTTGGCGCGGCTGGAGCGCCAGCCGGGCCTTTCGCAGAATGAGCTCGCCGCCATTGCGGAGGCGGCGCCGATCACCATCGCGCGCCTCGTCGACCGTTTGGAAGAGAGGGGCCTTGTGGAGCGGTGCCCGGACCCGGAAGACCGGAGGATTTGGCGTTTGCGGCTGACGGCGGAGGCGGCGCCTTATTTGCGCGACATCGACTGTTACCGTGCCGATCTTCGCGCGCTGATGACCAAGGATCTCGATCCGGAAGTCCTCAGCACTCTGACGCTCGGCCTCCGTAAAATGAAAGACAACCTCCATGCAGCTTCGCGGCTAAGCAAAGCCTGCGCATAAAGGGTTTCCATGTCCCGAGCCAATCCTATCGATATTGAGTCCGAAGCTTTCCTGGATGAACGGCTCGAAGCGCCAACGAAGGGCCGGCAGTCTTCGCCGGGCACGCGCCGCGCGGCAACGCCGCTCGCTGAAATTTTCGCAGGCAAGGCCGGCCGCAATCGCAAAAATAGCCTCCGCGTCATACTCATGGCCGGGGGTATTTTGCTGGTAGCGGCGGTAGCGATGGTGCTCTGGCTGCGCGGGGGCCGGTATGCCTCGACAGACAACGCCTATGTACGTGCTGCAAAGCTCATGGTCTCGACCGACGTGTCAGGGATCGTGAGCTCCGTAAATGTGCGCGAGGGGCAAGCGGTGAAGGCCGGGGACATCCTTTTCCGGATCGACCCCACGCAGTTTCAAATCGCTCTGGATAATGCCAAAGCAAACCTTGAGCAGACGGCGCTTACCATCGAATCCATGAAACTGGATTACAAGCGGATGATGAGCGCGATGGCTGCCCAGCAGTCAAAGGTCGAATACGATCAGGCGACCTACGACCGGTATGAACCGCTGGCAAGTAAGGACTTCATGTCCAAATCCAACCTCGACCAAGCCCGCTTTACGCTGCAATCCGACCAGAACACGCTCGAATCACTCAAGCGGCAGGCGCAGGTGCAACTCGCCCGGCTCATGGGCAATTCCGAATTGCCGGTGACGCAACATCCACTGTACCGGCAGGCCAAAGCCATGGCCGATGAAGCCCAAAGGCTGCTCGATCACACCATCGTCCGCGCGCCCTTCGACGGCCGCGTTACACAAGTCGATGCGCTTCAGCCCGGCACTTATCTCGTCTCCCAGACGGCGGCGCTGACCAACACCGGCGCCGTCGGGCTCGTCTCCAGCGGCAATATGTGGGTCGAAGCCAATATGAAAGAAACCGACCTCACTTATGTGAAACGCGGCGATCCTGTCGATGTCGAGGCCGACGCTTATCCGGGACAAGTGTGGAAAGGGACCGTGGAAAGCATCGCCCCGGCAAGCGGCTCGGAGTTCTCGATTCTGCCTGCGCAAAACGCAAGCGGCAATTGGGTGAAGGTTGTGCAGCGCATCCCGGTTCGCGTGAAGCTCAATCCGGCGCCCGGCCAGCCGCCGCTCCGTTCCGGGATGAGCGTCACGGTCGATATCGATACCGGACATAGCAACCGCTTGGCCGATCTTCTATGACAGAGGACTTGATTGCATCGCATGAGCTGCGGGAAAAAACCCCCTCACCCTGTCCCTCTCCCGCGAGGGGAGAGGGAACGCCTTCACAACGGGCACGTCCTGCGCCCTCTCCCCACCGCATCCGCTTGCGGATGCGGACATTCCAAGTGGCAAGCTCGCCAAGGGGAGCTTGCGCGGGAGAGGGCTGGGGTGAGGCGGACTTTCCGGTCCAATCGCCCGCATCCGGTATGACGGCTGTGAAAGCGTTTCCCCATGCCCCCCTCTAATCCAGCGCAGCAGCATCGCGCCATCATCACAATCTGCACGATGCTGGCTACGCTGATGCAAGCCCTGGACAGCACCATCGCAAATGTGGCGCTGCCCTATATGCAAGGATCGCTGGCCTCCACGCCGGATCAAATTACCTGGGTGCTGACCTCCTACATTGTGGCGGCGGCGATCATGACCGCGCCTGTCGGCTGGCTCGCGGCGCGCTTTGGCCGCAAAGCCCTGTTCATGGCGTGCCTCGGCGGCTTCACGATTGCCTCAATGCTCTGCGGTGCTGCACAAAGCCTTGAGCAGATGGTGCTGTTCAGGCTCCTGCAAGGGATGTTCGGCGCCGGCCTCGTGCCGTTGTCTCAGTCCACCTTGCTTGACCTTTACCCGATCGAACAGCGCGGAACGGCAATGGCGCTCTGGGGCATGGGCGTGATGGTCGGGCCGATCCTTGGCCCTACGCTTGGCGGCTATCTCACCGAAGTCTACAATTGGCGCTGGGTCTTCTACATTAACCTGCCCTTCGGCATTCTCGCCATTGCCGGCCTGATGTTCTTCCTTGAAGACAGCCGCGAGGGCACCGCCGCCACTAAATTCGATTGGGCGGGCTTCGGCGCGCTAAGCCTCGGCATCGGCGCTTTGCAGCTCATGCTCGACCGGGGCGAGTTGAAAGACTGGTTCGGATCGGTGGAAATTGTCACCGAGGCAACTTTGGCCGGCCTGGGCTTTTACCTTTTCCTCGTCCATATCGTGCTGGCGGAAAAGCCCTTCATTCCGCCGCGCATTTTCCGGGACGTCAATTTCAGCACCAGCCTTGCCATCATGTTCACCGTGGGCATGGTGCTGCTCGCAAGCTCTGCGCTGCTTGCGCCCTATCTGCAAACGCTTGGAGGCTATCCGGTCGAAGAGGCCGGGCTGTTGATGGCACCGCGAGGCTTCGGCACCATGGCCGCAATGCTGATCGCAGGCCGGGCCGTCAACCGCATCGATCCGCGCTATATCATGCTGTCCGGCTTCGCCTTGATCGGTATTTCGATGCAGCGGATGACGGGCTGGACGCCCGATATCGGAGCCCAATCGCTGGCGATCACCACGCTCATTCAGGGCGCGGGGCTGGGCTTGGTCTTCACTCCGCTGCAGGTCGTCGCCTTCGCAACGCTCCCTGTTGAGCTTCGCACCAACGGCACCGCGCTGTTCAGCCTCCTACGCAACGTGGGCAGCTCAATCGGCATATCGGTGACGTCCTTCCTGTTGGCGCAAAATACGCAGATTGTGCATGCCGGGCTCGCGAGCTTTGTGACGCCCTTCAATCGCATGCTGCAGACGGCCGGGGCCTACCTCTACTGGAACAGCGCCACGCAAGGCGGTCTTGCCGCGCTCAATGCCGAAATCACACGCCAGGCATCGATCATCGCCTATATGGACGATTTCAAGCTGATGCTGCTCACTTGCATGGCCGCGGCCCCCTTGGTGTTTTTTATCCGCCGGCCGCTTGGCGCGGCGCGGCAAGAAGTTCTTCCGCAAGAGTAGTCTTTACCGCTCAGTCCTGCGTTATAGCTACAAACTGAACTGAAAATTTAAGCATAGCTAAGAAGAGTCCTACTACCTTGACGCCCAGTAGCGTGCGTCTTGGAGTAAGAGCATGGACATACCACTTGCGATGTTCTTGATCGTTGGAAACCTCGCCCTGCTCGCAGCCTTGAGCTGGGAGGCTTTTGGTCCCCGGAGCCGCGAATAGCGATTGCCGTCCTCCGGCGCCCTTAGCGCTTATCGTCCGGGACCGCGAGCTGCTGTTTCGGAAAAATAAAATTCGGATCCTTGATCTGCTCTTTGTTGGCGCCTGCGATCTCGTTGTAGCGCAGGCCGTTGCCGTAGAAGTGATGAGCGATTGCCCAAAGAGTGTCGCCACGCTTCACGTCCGCAAGCTTGCCGGGCCTTTTGGGCTGGCCCCGCGTCGCAACTGGCGCGGCGGCCGGCGCAGAAGTCACCGCGCCAGGCGGCCTCGCGGCCAAAGTCTGGCCCGACCCCGGCGCTTCCTTGCGCCGGGGTGCAATCGTCAAGGCGAAGCTATGCTCTCCTGGCACGCGCTCCTGTGTCTTTGGGTGCACCGACAGGAGCGAAAGTTTGTATGCGCCCGGAGGCAGCGCGTGCTCCGGCGTCAGAACCCATTCGCCATTGGCATCCGCTTTCGTCTCCCCGAGCGTTTGCGCGCCATTCTGAAGGAGCACGGCGGCGCTGGGCTGCGCTTTGCCGGCCGCAACCAGCATCCCGGCTTCATCAGCGGAAACAACGTCGAAGCTGGGTTTGATGAGAGCCGGCGCGATAGCTTGCCCGGACGGCGGCTTGATTGCGGCCCTTTGCACAGGCGCAACGCTCGCTTTCCTGTCCATCTGCTGAAGGCCAAGGTAAGCCGCACCCGCGGTTGAGCTTAGCGCCACGGCAAGAACAAGCCAAAGCTTGCTGCGCTTGGGTGGGGCCGAAGTATTGACGATGTCATGTGTCACTGACTGTCCTCCCTTTGACTAGGACAGGGTGAAGGGAGTGCTCTCCTGTCTGGAAAAAACAATTGGCCGGAGGCTAGCACGAACGCGCTTAAATGTCTTTTACCGCGAATGCGTCAATTTTAAGCTAGAGCTTTGCTGGCCGCAAATCCAATGAGCGCGCTCGCATTGGATCAGGTTCGTTATTCCGTGAGCTCCGCTGCGAGCCGGTCCGCGTGGTAAACCTTTGCGAGCGCCTCGCGCAGCGCGCCCACATTCACCGCAACGGCGCGGTTGACGGCGGGATCGAAGCCGAAATCGCCGCCGAGCGACTGGATGTTGCCGTCGAAGATCAGCCCCACGATCTCGCCGTCTTTGTTGAGGACCGGCGAGCCGGAATTGCCGCCGATAATATCGTTATCGGTCACGAAGTTCATCGGCTGATCCATGTTGAGGGCGGGCCGGCCGACGAGCCACGTCTCCGGCAGCTCGAAGGGCGGCGCGCCGGTGGCCCGCTCGAACAGCCCCGAAATCCGCGTGACGGGCGCAATCTCCTTGCCGTCCTGCACATAGCTGCGCACCGTTCCGTAGGAGATGCGCAAGGTGAAGGTTGCATCGGGATAGATCGAAGTGCCGTAAATCTTGAAGCGTGCTCGGGCGATTGCGGTGTGAGCGCGCTCCAGCGGCGGGGACATGTTGTCTTCGTAATCCTTGCGGATGGCGCGGAAATCCGGGTCTACAAGACTCGCGAGCGCGATCATGGGATCGTCCGAGGCGGCGATGGCGGAGGCGCTGCTTTCAAGGTAGAGCTTGCGCAGCGCGGCATCGGCCAGCTTGGTGCCGTCTATAAGCTCACTCGCAAGTTGCGCGGGCGATTTTTTGCCCAGCACCTTCTTCACGAACGCGTCGTCAGGACCCAGCACCTCGCGCAGCTTGGTGAGCGAGAAGGTCAGTGTCAGCTTCTCAAGCTCGGGATAGACCGGCTCATCGGCGAGCAACGCTTGCCGCAAGGCCGGGAAATTCGCATCGGCAAATTCCGGCAGCCTTTTTTCGTCCGGCTTGGCCGTCTCTCCGGCATAGCGAACCAGATCGAGAGCGTCGCTGAACAAATGCGAGCTGAAGCTCGCCCTGCCCTCCAGGAAGCCATACCGCTCGCTTTTCGGCTGCCAGGCTTGCAGCCTCTCGCGGATCGTGTCCCAAGCCGCGCCGGCCTCGGCTTTGAGCGCCGGATCGGCGTCAACCTTCGCCCGAAGCTCGCTTTCGGCTCTGGCCTTGGCGGCGATAATCACGGGATTGACCAACGCTTCGAACTGTCCCTTCCGGGCCTTGAGCGAGTTCTCGATCCCGAAAAGCTTGCCGGTTGCGATGCGGGCTTCCTCGGCGCCTTTCGTGGAGAATTCCGTGAGCTCGCCCCGCAGCTCCGACATGCGGAACAGCGAGCGCGGCAGGCTCACGTCCCGGTCGTATTGCAGCTCGGCTACGGTATCGAGCCGCGCCGTGGAGCCCGGATGCCCAACCGTGAAGGTCAGATCGCCGGGCTTCGCATCGGCCTTTGCATAGGGGAAATAGTTCGCGGCGGTATTGAGAGGCTTGCCGCCGTCATAGACCCGCAGATAGCTGACATCGAGGTCGTAGCGCGGAAACTCGAAATTGTCGGGATCGCCGCCGAAAAAGGCGATGGCCTGCTCGGGGGCGAAAACCAGGCGCACATCCTGATAGCGCCGGTATTTGTAGAGATTATAGATGCCGCCATTGTATAGCTCGACCACGTCGCAGCGCAGCGCCGCATCCCCGCCGGTGCATTCATGGGCGATTGCGGCATCCACGGCGCGTTTCGCTTCTTCAAATGCTGGGCCTTGCTTGGCGGCAATCGCCGCTTGAACGCGCGCGGTAACGTCGCCGATCTCTATGAGCTGATCGATCTCCAGCGCCGGGCATTTGACCTCGTCCTTTTCCTCCTTCGCATAGAAGCCCACTGCGATGAGGTCCTTGCCGCCGGTCGAAAGCTGCTCGATGCAATGCTCCGCGCAATGGTGGTTCGTTTGCACGAGACCGTGCGCCGACACGAAGGCCGCCGAGCAGCCCTGCGCCAGCCGCACGGCGGATAGACGGACATGATCGAGCCATTGTTGGCTGGGCTTGAAGCCGTATAGCTTTTCGACCTGCGCCGAAGGGAAATTGTTGAGCAGCCACATGCCTTCGTCCGCTTGCGCAGGTGCGCAAAACGCGAGGCCCGCGATCGGGCCGGACAAGTATGCAAACCAGCGAGTCATGTCGGGTCCCCTTCAAGTTGCGCGAGCCGTCGCGGTGACCGGGGCGCCCGCCCACAAGTGACAAGGCAATTTACGGGGGAGGGCTTTTCGCAAAATTCGATAACCGGACACAAGGGCGGGTTACGCAGTTCCGGCGCGGCTTACTGCGCGGCTTCGCGGCCTACGACACGAAAGCCGGGTTTCTCGATCGCGGCGGCGAGGCGGTCCTCTCCGACGGCTTGCGGGTCGAACAGCACGCGCGCCTGCTTTTCGGCAAACGACACCGAAACCGTACGCACGCCCGGTTCTTTCTCAATGGCGTTCTTGACGGTTTCGGCGCATCCGTCGCAGCTCATGCCCTCGATCCGGAATACCGTCGTTTTCATCCCTGTCTCCAACTGGTTCTCCGAGCCTCTAAGCGCGAGCATGCTACACCGTATGTCCGCCCCGCGCCGCTGGCATACCCGTCTGGTTTCCGTACTCTGCTGCAGCGGGGGCGGTGGCGCAAGCGCGTCACTTGAATCGTGCGGAAATATAACCCCCTCATCACGATGTGACAGCCAACTCTTGAAAACCAAATTGAGAGCGCCAGGTTTTGAACACCACAATGCGCCAGGCAGAATTTAAACGTAGGATTTGACGCTACGAATTTGAGTAGTGTAGGATTCGAGTAGTGGTGGACACGAGTGGGACTCGAACCCACGACCCCCGGTGTACCAGACCGGCGCTCTCAAGGCTTTTCACGGCTCCAGCTGAGCTACGTGTCCATGCTACATCACGGCCGGGCAGAAATGCTCGGCCGTTTTGCACTCACGCAACTGACTGGAAACTAGCGCCAAACCCTACCGAAGTTTTAACGAGAACAAAAGCGGATTCTGAGCAAACATCCCGCTTTCTTCTTGTATAGACCGCGCTTTTTCGGCACTTCCTGATTGGCATCGATAATCGCCACATTGCGCCAGTGCCTAAAGCTCGGCAATGTTGGCCTGTGTCGCCTTGCATTCGATGATTAACTACCTTGGGTATCATTTGTTGACTTAAATGGCAACAATTCATAAATTGGTGCAGCAGGGGGAACTGGTGAATGTGACCGTTCCTCTTAGCTGTAGAGAGCAGCCCGAACGGCTGATTTACGGCTTTCCTGAATTCAAGGATTGGCTTGATAAGGTGGTCCCGACTCTAAAAAGTGGCAGATTAAGGGCGCCGTTAACGCCGGCGGAGCAAGTTGATGACCTGTTATATAGGTGGATAACAGATAGACAAATGAGGTTTGATCGCGCTTTAAAAGATCTCATGCCTCGATCGGACGAGGTTTGGGAAATGAAAACTGCCGATCTCAGGGTATTTGGTTGGATATATAGAAGCAAGACTTTCATTGCTGTCTTTGGGGACTTCGCCGATGAATACAAACCCAAGGATCGCTTTTCCCGTCCGAAAAAGTCATACGAGGCGGCTCGAAAGAAAGTTATTCGGGCTCGAGATTTCCTGGAATTGGATGAGCCAAAGTATGTGACTGGGGGTTATGATGAGCTCATATGAATTTGATATTGGAGCGAGAGCAAGAAAGGTAGCTAGGTTTATAGGTCTCGTGCGTTCAGAACTCCAAAGGGCTTTCGCGGAGGAAAGGTTGCCGCCGAGAAAGCTAACGCAACAGAGAATTGCAGAGATGCTTGAAACAAACAGATCCGTTATCAATCGCCAATTGATTGGCGAGGAGAATCTGACCCTGCGCAGAGTTGCTGAACTGGCTTGGGCGTTGGACTGCGACATTGAGTTCTGCCTAAAAAAGGAAAAAGCTTCGCGGGAAGCGAATGATAGGCCGCACCCGCCGTCAAGTTTAGCCGCGCCGATAAATGTCTTGCGGGTTCCTTCGGCTTCGAATGTGCCTTGTCCAGCTCAAAATATTCCACCTTATCAGGTCATCGCCCAATGAGTCGCTCGAGCCGTCGAGGCAGCGTCCTTGTGTGTGACGATTTACAATTTGGCATTAATGGGAAATGGACCGCATCAGGAATTTACGTAAACGACATTGGGATTGCAGTTAAAGAGCAGCAAATCCCTCAGTTGGTATTTATATTTACTGCCGAGACTAAAATCGACAACCCGTGGCAATCTCTCGCATTTGAGGTATTGTTACCTGGAGATAGCGCCCCATTGCGGACGGAGGTCCCGTTTGCGTTTGATCATCAACAAGCCCATGTACAGCGCACGAGTTTAATGATCAGAGCCCCGTTGCTGTTCCAACAGCCGACGTTAAGGCCTGGGCAGATTAAGGCCAGCATCGTTGACGAAAATGGCGAAACGCTGCTCGCTGCGCCTTGGATAGTTACTCAACACCAAAAGGTCCCTATCTAGACCACCGTTATTTTAGCCCCCGTCAAGCTGCCAAAATTTAAAACTTAGACAATACTGCATTTTCGTAGTGCCGCTATCGTTAATGCTGAAATGCTAAATGCGGGCGGAATTAAATGTATTTTCGGCGCAAAACCGTGATTTCTCGCGATTTTACCTACGAAAGTGGATTCCTCAAAGTCCGTTAAATACGTTCTCCTTTCGGAATTAACCGAAAGACGCTGGATGGGGCCTGGGGAGGATTACAAGAATCATCGCGCTTTCTATTCCGAATCAAGGCGTTACCCAGATTAACGCTTTAGCAAGGCGCTTTGCAGTTGAATTGCCTCTTAAGAAGCACGCAGGGCGTCCATGGTTCTTTGCAGCAAACGTAAACGGCGCAGCAGTTCTGAAAACCGCCGGGACCTTAGCCCCACGTCAATGCTGCAAGGTCCTGCGCAGCGGCTTGTTCATCAGCGCGATCGCGATCCCAGCCAGCGCCGCCACGCCCGCGATCATGACGAAGAAGGCGGGCTTCGCCATGCTGCTCCAGTAGGAGCCGAGCCAGCCGGCCGCGAGGTTGCCCACGAAACTCGTGGCGAGCCAGACACCCATCATCAGCGAAAGCATCCGGGCCGGAGCGACTTTCGAGACCAGCGAAAGCCCCACCGGGGAAAGGTACAGCTCGCCGATGGTGATAATCGCGAAATAGAAGAACAGCCAGAGCCAGCTCGCTTTCGCCGCCTCGCTCACGTGGATCGCGGCGAAAGCCATCAGGAGATTGGCGAGTGCCACGCCGAAGCAGCCAATCGCCATTTTCGTGACAGACGAAGGCTCGCGCCCGGCCCGAGCCTGCCGCGCCCAAAGGCCAACGATAAACGGCGTGAACGCGAAGATCATGAACGGGTTGAAGGCTTGGAACCACGTCACCGGAATTTCAGCGTTCCAGAACAGGAGATTAATGCTGCGGTCCGTGTAGTTGTCCGCCCAAAGCGCGATGGTGTTGCCCTGCTGCTCATAGGTTGCCCAGAACAGCGTGTTCGGAATGAAAAGCACAAGCAGCGCGAGGATGGCGCGCCAATCTTCGTGGCTTAGAGGATCGTGCTCATGATGGGTGGCTTTGGCCTTCTGCAACTCGTCCGGCGGCAGCTCGCGCAATCCACGCAGATAGATCGCAAGCCCGATAAGCATGCCGATGCCGGCCGCCGCAAACCCATAGTGCCAGCCCCATTCCTCGCCGAGCGTTCCGCAAACCAGGGGCGAGAAAAAAGCGCCGATGTTGATGCCGACGTAGAAAATGGAAAAGGCACGGTCGCGGCGGGCATCCCCGGGTGCGTAAAGCTCGCCGACTTGGGTCGAGATGTTGGGCTTGAACGCGCCATTGCCCAGGATCAGGGTCAGGAGTGCAAAGAGCAAAAGCGGCTCGAACGCCATCATGAAATGGCCGAGCGCCATCAACACCGCACCGATGACGACCGTGCGGCGCTGGCCGAGCACACGGTCGGCGAGGAGGCCGCCTGCGATTGGCGTCAGATAGACCAATGCGGTGTAAAAGCCGTAGATTTGCGAAGCGAAGGGCTGGGCATCGAGCGGGCCGAAAACCAATTCGAGGCCGCCTTTAAGCGCGGCAAGCCCGATGACCTGGCCGGAATGCTCTGGCAAAAGCAGATATTTAACGAGGTAGAGGATCAGCAGCGCCCGCATTCCGTAATAGGAAAAGCGCTCCCACATTTCGGTCGCGAACAAAAACGCAAGCCCACTCGGATGGCCGAAAAGCTGCTTGGGTTTGGTTTTTTGTCCGGCCGCCACCGCCATTCGATATCAGTCTATTCGAGATTGCCATGTAGCACGGGATACGCAACCCGCGACTTCGGCGTGGCATGCACCGGCTTTCCGAGCTCGAGCGGCACAAAACGTCCGGTCTCGGCATCGAATGTTTCCACCGCACCATTCTCGATGTTGTATACCCAGCCGTAAAGCCTGAGCCGGTCCGTGGCGAGCTTCGCCGCCACGATGGGATGGGTTTGCAAATTTCTTATCTGGCAAAGCACGTTCTCATGCACGAGCGCATGCAGCCGAGCGTGCTCATCGGCTTCTTCGGGCAGTGTCGCGCTGACGATCTCTTTCGCTGCCGCCGCATGTTTGATCCAGCTTGCAACCGCGGGCATCCTGTCGAGCTTGGCTTCGGCCAGAATGGCTTTCATCGCGCCGCAATCGGTGTGCCCGCAGACGACCACATCCTCGATGCCGAGCGCCGCTACGGCATATTCGATACTAGCCGAAACGCCCCCCGCCGCGGGGCCATAGGATGGGATGATGTTGCCCGCGTTGCGCACCACGAAGATATCGCCGGGCTCACGCTGGGTAAGAATTTCCGGCGCAACGCGGCTGTCGGAACAGGCGATGAACATCGCAAACGGCGCCTGGCCCACGTTCTCCCCCGCCACTTGGCGGCGAAGCCCGTGAATTTCGGCCTGGAAGCGTAAGGCACCCTCGATCAATCTGTGCATGCTACTCCCACTGGGGCTTAACGGCGCTCAAAGCCCAGCCATGAGAATAGCAAGTTTTGCTAAGGTCTCCAGCTTTAGCGGCTCGCCTCGGATGTATAAATAAATTCCGCGATGCCGTCGACAATGCCGGGGGCCAAGGGAAGGTTGGCTTTTTGATACGCCACAAGGTTCGCAGCGCGGTCCGGCGAGGTCACGGTCTTCAGAACATGGTTCGTGTCCGGCAGCAGAACGAGCTTGGCATACGGCGCAGCCTGCTTGAGGGCTTGTGCATCCAGGAGGCTCACCTGAATATCCCTTTCCCCCTGCATGATAAGTATGGGCTTATGAAAGTTCGCAGCGAGCCGGCCCGGATCGGTGGCGAGCATGCTGATCAGGAAACCTTGGATCTCGGGGCGGAAAAGCTCCAAGAGCGCTGGATGCATCCCCCGCGCATCGACGTGGCGCCCTTTTTCGAGCGCGCTGATTCCCGATAGCGCTTGGGCGAGAAGGGGCGTATGCGCAAGGTTCGCCTTCGCCTGCTCACGCAGGACCTCGCCCACCGGCCGGCCGGGTGAAGCCAGCAGGATGAGTCCGCAAATGTCGTCAGGGCTCCGGCTTGAGGCCAGGGCGACGAGGCCGCCTTCGCTGTGCCCGGCTACCCATACGCAGGACCCGCCTGTTTTGCTGCGGATCACTTTGATCCAGTTGTGGACGTCGCCGGCGTAATCCCCAATCGTTACCGCGTTCGGATCTGCGGCTGCCCGCCTGCTGCCGAACATGCCGCGCTTGTCAATCCGGACGGTCGTGATGCCCTTTGCAGCGAGGCCAGTGGCAAGGAGCTTGTAGGGAGAGCCCTTTATGCCAAGGGGGTTGTTACCGTCCCGGTCGGTCGGGCCTGAGCCGGGAATAATGATGACGGCTGGGCCTTTCGAATTTTCCGCGGCGAGCATGGTTCCCCTAAGCGCGCCTATGGGGCCGGGTGCCTGGAGCTGGCTTTCGATAAGCGCGGGTGCCGCATTGACTGGGATTGAATAGAAGAATATAAGTATAGCAGCCAAACGGCGCATTACATTTTCCCCAGATTGATTATTTACGGACGATCCGACGGGCGCAAGTCATAGCAACTCTCCGGCTGCTGGCAGTCGTCGCCCTGGAATTAGCCTTTTACAAGGCATCAAATACTTTAATTTGGTACAATTTTATGGACTTGCCGCAATCCTGGCGATGGCCGGCAGTAACTCCGTCAAAGCGTAGGGTCACTTCTCGGTACATCGATACGAAGGCGAACGGCGGTGCGCCGCGCTGTCTCCTCCCGCTGCGCTGTGATCGCGCGCACGGATTCCCGGGCATGCTCCAGTATCGCAGCCGGGGCGCTTTCGGGCGTACCGCTGTCAAAAGGCGGCTCCGGTGCATACGCCATTTGAAGCTGGATGGTCTGGGCGGCAGCGGCGCCGCGCAACTGGCGGCGAGTACCAAGGCGCCGTCAATTCCGGCCGTGACGCCGGCGGCGAACACCCAGTTTCCATCTACGACCACCCGTTCGTTGACGGGAATCGCTCCAAAGAACGGCAGCAGGTGAAACGCAGACCAGTGCGTCGTAGCCCTGCGTCCCATGAGAAGCCCGGCTGCGCCGCACAAGAGCGCCCCGGTGCATACTGACAAAACGCTGCGCGCGCCCGTCGCCTGCTGCCGGATCCAGCCGAGCACCTCCGTGTCCTCCATCAAGGCTTCCTGCCCAAAGCCGCCCGGCACATGAAGAACATCGAGCTGCGGGGCTTCGGCCAGTGCCGCATCCGGCGTCAGGCGCAAGCCCCTGATGTCGCGAACGGGATCGGCGGTCTTGCCGTATATGCGGTAAGACGAATTCGGCAGGCGCGACAGCACCTCGAACGGCCCTGTTAAATCGATCTGATCCACGCCTTCGAAAAGAAGCGAACCGATTTGGAGGTGGATGTCATGGGAGATCATTTCCGTCTCCTTGAGCACCGGTGGGAGGACTGATCTCAGCCTGCCGCTTCCGCGATGCGCCAGCCTTCCGCGGCCAGCGCGATTGCAGCCTCGCCCGCGAGGTTCGCGTTCCTGTCGCAGGCGTTGCCTTGCAGCGAGCGCGCGTACACCCCTTGCGCGATGGAGGCATAGCGGAAAAACGATAGGGCGATGAAGAAGGTGAGGTCGGGCACATTATCGCGCCCGGCGCGGTGACAATAGGCGGCGACCAGCTCTTCCTCGGCTGGGATGCCAATCGCCGTGAGGTCGAGACCGCGAAGCCCGCTCAGCAAGGCGGCCTTGGCCGGAATCCGGTAAGTCATGCAAACATAGCCGAGATCGGCCAGGGGATGCCCCAAGGTCGAAAGCTCCCAGTCGAGCACCGCGATGATATGCGGATCGTCTACCTCGAACATGATGTTGCCGATGCGGTAGTCGCCATGCGTGATGGCCGCCTCGTCGCGATCCGGCACGCTGGACTTCAGCCAGGCGATCAGCTTGTCCATGGCCTCGATGTGGCCTGTTTTCGAGGCCTCGTACTGCTCGGACCAGCGTTTGAGCTGGCGCTGTGCGTATCCCTCGGTCCGTCCAAAGCCGCTAAGACCCAGCTTGCGAAAATCGACCTCGTGCAAGGCTGCCAGCGTATCGGCAAAGGCGCGGTAAGCCGTCTTCCGCTGTAGATGATTGAGATCCGGCAGGTCTGGCTTCGTGAAGATGCGGCCCGGGATATAGTCCATCAGATAGAAGGGTGTCCCGATGATCGAGGCGTCCTCGCAGAACAGCCGCATGGCCACGACAGGAACCGGGCTGCCCTTCAGCGCAGATTGCACCCTGAATTCGCGGTCAATGGCGTGGGCGCTCGGCAGTAGCTTGCCCGGCGGCTGCTTGCGCAGCACGTATTTGCCGGCGGGCGTGGTGAGAAGGTAAGTCGGGTTCGACTGGCCGCCTTGAAATTGCTGCACCGTGGGCTGCACGCCAAAATCTTCGAGATGAGCCCGCAAGTAGTGCCAGAGCTTCTTTTCGTTGAAGCGATGGCTTGGCGGGACTTCGATGAGCTCAACCATGGTCCCTCACTCCCCTCATCCTGTCCTTCTCCCCGTGGGAGAAGGGACCCTTGATTTGGGCGCAACATTCGCAACACCGCCCCCTCTCCCGTGGGGAGAGGGACGGGGTGAGGGGCGAAACCCTTCGAGAGTCGCGCATGATAGTTACCCGATCGGTGAAAAGATGGACGTGCCGCCGTCGACGAGGATGAGCTGCCCCGTTATGTAGCGCGCGGCATCCGAGGCGAGAAACACCGCAACACCTGCAATATCCTCTGGTTCGCCAAGGCGCTTCAAGCAAGTCAGGCTCGCGATGGCAGCAGCGGCTTTTGGATTTTCATAGAGCGCTTTGGCAAAATCCGTCTTTATAACGCCGGGAGCAATCGAATTCACCCGGATGCCGTGGGCTCCCCATTCCACCGCGAGATTGCGCGCGAGCTGCGCCTCGGCTGCCTTCGAGATGGCGTAAATGCCGATCTTGGCTGCACCGACCGTTGAAACGATGGAAGAAAGCAGGATCACCGAGCCGCCGCCCCGCTCAGCCATGCCCGGCAGAACCATCTGGCAAAGCCAATGCGTCGAAGTGAGGTTGGAGGTCAGCACCTTGTTCCAGGTCTCGTCGGATACCTCAGAAGAGGGGCCATAGACCGGATTGATCGCGGCGTTGGGAATCAGAATATCGATGCGCCCGTACTCTCGCGTCGCGTGGGCAACGAGGGCTTCGAGGTCAGACTTGACGCCCACATTGCAGGCAAACGGCGTCGCTTTCCCGCCTGCGGCCTCGATCTCCGATACGACGGCCTCGCAGGCAGCGATCTTGCGGGAGGAGACCACGATTTTTGCGCCCATCTTGGCGCATTCCAGCGCGATGGCGCGTCCGATGCCCCTTGAGGAGCCGGTGATGACCGCAACACGGCCTGAAAGGTCGAAAAGGCTCATCGCGTTCTCCCGCACTGCACGGCATTCGTATGACAGATAGAATGTCATGCAGCGGCCATAGTCAACCGCCCTTCATGGTTCGGCCCGCCTTGGTTTTCCAATGAGAAGGTGGATAGGGCGAGGGCTGTTGCGCCCCTGAATTATCCGGCTAGATGCGACTGCCGATCCGGCCACTCCCATTTGCGCGCTGTGACCAGGGAGACGAGAAGGGGTGCTGGCTTCCAGCGTTCGCCGAAGCGGCTGTGGAACATGTCGATGTCCGACAGCACTTCGGCTAATCCGCGCAGCTCGGCGTATTTCATCGGACCGCCGCGCCAGGCCGGAAAGCCGTACCCATACATATAAATCACGTCGATGTCGCCGGAGCGGTAGACGATTCCTTCATCGAGGATGTTGGCGCCTTCGTTCACCAGTGCGTAGATCATCCGCTTGATAATTTCTTGGTCTGGCACCGGCGCCGTCTTTCCACCATGCTCCGCACGGTAGCTCTCTATGATTGCGCCGGCCTCCGGGTCCGGAAGCGCCACATAATTGCCCGGCTCATAGCGGTAGAAGCCGGCGCCTGTCTTCTGCCCGTAGCGGCCAGCCTCGTAAAGCCGGTCCAGCAAAGCCGATCCGTAAGGCTTGCCTTCCTTTACCCGCCGCTGGCGGATATGCCAGCTCACGTCGATGCCCGTCATGTCCAGCATCGCAAACGGCCCCATCGCCATGCCCCAGCGCGTGAGCGCGGCGTCGATGTCGGCGGGTGCAGCCCCATCTCCCACCAGGACGATCGCCTCGGTGATGTACTTCTCCAGCATCCGGTTACCGGCGAAGCCGTCGCAATTGCCGACGGCGACACCGATCTTGCCGATTTTGCGCCCCGCTGCCATTGCGGTGACCAGCACATCCGGGGCTACTTCCTTGCCGCGGACGATTTCAATGAGGCGCATTACATTTGCCGGCGCGAAAAAATGCATGCCGAGCACATCGGCGGGCCTGGAGGTGAAGCTTGCGATCTTGTCGATATCGAGTGTTGAGGTATTCGAGGCGAGCACGGCGCCCTTCCTGCAGACCCGGTCGAGCTCCCGGAATAGCCGTTCCTTGACATCCATCTCCTCGAATGCGGCCTCGATTACGAGGTCAGTATCCGAAAGCGCCCCGAAATCCAACGCGCCCGTAATCGCGCCCATGCGCTTTTGCATGGCTGGCTGATCAATTCGCCCGCGGCGCACCATCCTTTCGTAATTCTTGGCCACCACGCTCAAGCCCCGGCTAAGCGCGGCCTGATCGCGGTCCAGGATTACAACGGGGATGCCTGCATTCGCGAAGGACATGGCGATGCCCCCGCCCATCGTGCCTGCACCGATTATTCCAACGCTGCCGATCTCACGCGGCTTCACATCGGGCGAAAGGCCCGGGATCTTGGCGGCTTCACGTTCGGCGAAGAACAGATGAATGAGCGCCTTGCCCTGGGCGTCCCCAAGCGCCTCGCCAAAGAGCTCGCGCTCGCGCCTAAGGCCTTCCTCAAAGGAGAGATTGAAGGCGTTTTCCACCGCGTCTACGCAACGGAGCGGCGCATGCTGGCCCCGCTGGCGTTTCTTGATCTCGGCGCGCTTCTCATCGAAAAGCGGCGAGCCGCGTTCGGCTTCGAGTTTTTCACGGCGGTCGCGCGTCTTTGGCGGCGGGCCGTTGCCTGCTTTCGACCTGGCAAACGCGATTGCGGCGGCAAGGTGATCGCCATCCGCGATCTCGTCCACGAAGCCGGCCCTTTTTGCCAGCGGCGCCGGAACTTGTTCGCCGGACGCGATAATGTCCAGCGCGGCCTTTGCGCCAGTTAGCCGTGGCAGGCGTTGCGTGCCCCCGCCGCCGGGCAGGAGCCCGAGCTTTACCTCGGGAAGGCCAAGGCGGGCATCCTTTGCGGCGACGCGATAGTGGCAGGCAAGCGCGATCTCGACGCCTCCGCCAAGCGGCGTCCCGTGGAGCGCAGCGACCACCGGCTTGGGCATGTCTTCGATGGCGGCGCAGATCTCGTTGATGTCCGCGCCCTTGAATCCGGCCCCGAATTCGGTGATATCGGCCCCGGCGGTGAAGCTACGGCCCGCGCCCGCCAGCACGACGGCCTGTGCCGAGTTATCCGCTGCCGCCTGGCGCACCGCTGCCATGAGCCCATCGCGGACGGCCTGGGACAGCACATTCAACGGGGGGTTGTCGACCGTGATAATGCCAATGCCCTCTCTGGTCTCGTATCTGACGGGGCTTGCGGTCATCTTGCCTCCCGGCACGCTAAAATTGTGGAGGTTCTTTACAGAAGGATAAGTTTGCAGAAGACAACCGTCAACGGCTCAGGGCCACCCCGCGCGGAGGCACTTCTAGAAACACTCGCTCTTTTTCGGGGGAAGGCAGGAAAAACGCCAAACGCCCTCTTCGCATCCGCTAGTGGATGCGGACACGTCGACTTGCAAGCACGCCAAGGCGCGCTTGCTGGGAAAGGGCGGGCTAGGTGGCCTTCAGGGAAGCGGTCTTCACAATAAATGAATGGGGACTGACTTAAGCCCAACTTAGGAAAATGCAGAGGAGCATTTAGCCTCTATTCCGTGATCGTTGGCTGCTGCCCCATCTCGACGCGGCGCCTGTACAGGCCGCCAAAATCGATGGGATCGAGCAACAGAGGCGGAAAGCCGCCTTCGCGCGAAAGATCGGCCACAATGCGCCGGGCGAACGGGAAGAGAAGGGCCGGGCATTCGATGAACAGCAGCGGATGGATCGCTTCCTGAGGAAGGTTTTTCAAAAGGAAGGCTCCTGCATAGACGAGCTCGATGTTGTAGAGCACTCCCTCATCGCTTTTGGCCTCGCCCTCCAGCGAAAGGGCGACCTCATAGGCATCCTCTCGCAATTTCTCGACCTGCACGTTGAAATTCAGCTGAAGGTTCGGGTTTTTGCCAGGCCCTTGGAAAAATCGGTGCGTATCCGGGGATTCAAAAGAAAGGTCTTTGATATATTGACCCAGCACATTCACCTGCGGCTGAAGAGAGCTGTCCCCGGGTTGAGGGGCGCTGCCGCCATTCTTTCCGATGTTTTCGGCCATAGTTTCGATCTCCGCCGTTCCTGTGATTGGTATCCGCTTGCGCAAGCGCGGCTGCGCAAAGCGCGCCATTGCCATGCGAGCTAGCACGGCAAACGCATAACTGCAATGGCTTCCGAGGTACGGTTGGACTTGCCCCAAGAAAGCTGCTTAGGGGCTTCCGGGGAAAAAGCCTCAAACAAAAACGGCGCCGAGGGGCGCCGTTCTGCTAGCTGGATGCGCCGTTCACTTCAGAGAGTTAATAACGGCAGATGGGAAGAAGTTAATGCCGACGCGGACAGTGCTGAATGCATCGTCGCGAACCGCGCCGCCGGTCGCTGAGTAGCCTGCCGGCTCATTCTTCCCGAGGTCGGCGTATTGATATTCCACCTTCACCGACAGATCGTGCTTGATCTTATATTCGATGCCGCCTCCCAGGACGTAACCGGTGACAACGGTATTGGGATTGTTTACATAGCCAGCACTAACGGCCTCATTGTCGACTGAGCCGTAAGCCAGACCGCCGGTCGCATAGACGAGCGTGCGATCCATCGCATAGCCCAAACGGCCGCGCACGGTGCCAAGCGCCTGAAGCCTCGACTTGAAGGCATCGCCGTCCGCGTTTGAACCCTGGCCCAAGATCGTGGAAGCCTCAATATCGGTCTCAATGCCGACAACGAGAGGGCTGTATCCAAAGCCTTGCCAGTTGTAACCGAATTGCATACCCCCGAGCCAGCCAGCCGGCGACACGCCTCCAAAGGAGGCTCCGCTGGTGCCGCAACCGGTACAAGCAAGCTGATCGCCCGATTCCCAACCGTAGCCCACGTTGACGCCGGCATAGAAGCCAGTCCAAGTCGTCACCGCATAGGGCACATCTTTATAGCCGCCCGGCGCGGCATACATATCGGCAGCATTCGCTTGAAGCGCCACCGCGCTTACGGCTGCCAAGCCAAAAAGGCCAGCATAAAGTTTTTTCATTGGCAGATCCCCCCCCTGCAATACCTGCTAGTGCCCAGCTGCATAGTAGCAGCTTATGCGCGCCGTGCAACGAAGCTCAGGGCAGCGGAGTAGAACCAAGCCGCGGCTGCTCGCAGGGCTCTATTTCAATTGAATTCCTTATAAATCAATGCATTGACGGATTTTGCAGCGACGGGCCGCCTGTGCCTCTTCTGCCACAAGCGCAATGAAACTGCGATGCTGGTGGTAACGGGCTGCCTTTTACTCAGCGGCCGCCGGCATTACTTGCAACCTGCCGCGCGTAAGCATCCACGTAGCAATCGCCCCGGCAAAAATCACCGCACCGATTCCCCCTGCAACGAGGAGCACCGCCTGGAAGCCTCCATAGCTATGCAACTCGCCAATAATCGGAACAGCAAGACCGCCTACTGTGAAGGTGAGAAAAAAGCGCACCGAGTAGACGCGATTGCGATACTCCGCAGGCGCATAGCGGCCCACCATCGCGTCGTTGATGATGACTTGGCCGTAAATTGCCGACGTGACTAGGATCAGGCCCAACACCATCGGCGCGCCGGTTGTGGCCGCGGCAAGCAGCAATCCTATCGGCTGCAGCACCGAGAGCCAGATAAACAGGCTCGTCAGTTCGAAGCGGTCGATGAGCCGCCCCATCGCGATCTGTGTAAACGCGCCGCAAACGAAGATAGCGGTGGTTATCCAGCCCGTGGCAGTGAGCGGAAGTGCGAAGCCGAGCCGCTCGTCGATGATCTTTGGCATGGCTACGGCAACGATGTTGAAAGTAAGCCCGCCCGCGAGAATGGCAGTCATGAACACTGCGAGCAGCGCAATCAGGTGATGCCGGCTCGCGTGCAGCCTGTGGCTGATGGCCTGCCTTGCGTGGCCCGGCTCACCGTCCTTCACGAGCAGTATGAACGCTAACCCCGAGGCGATCAGTACGGCGCCGGAAACATAGAATGCGGCACGCCAACCGAAAGCCGCCGCGAGTGCCGCGGTGATGCCGGATGCAAATGCAGAGCCCATATTGCCCCACACGCCGTTTACGCCCAGCGCGCGGCCCAGCTGCGCGGCACTTGCCACGATCATCGCGCTGCCGACAGGGTGATAGATGGCGCTGAAGACGCCAACCAGGAACAAAGAGAGGGCGAGCGCGGGCACGCTTGGCGAAGCTCCAACAAGGAGACAGGCCGCGCCATAGCCAAAGAAAAAAGCGGCTAGCAGCGCCCGCCGGCCAAAGCGGTCTGCCAGCCAGCCTACCGGGAGCGCAAACAGGCCGAATGCCACGAATGCGCCGGTGGAGAGCGAAATCAGGCTGCTGTAATCGCGGTGAAGATCGGCGGAGATGGCAATCACTGCGGTCGGAAAAATCAAAAGCACAAAATGATCGAGCGCGTGCGCCCAATTCACAAAAAAATCGCCCTACCCATTTCCCCAGACCCTGTGGACATAAGTACTGCCTTCCCGCCTGCCGTTCTTCATCTGGACATTAGGCCGCTCAAGCGCTTCCCGGCAACCCTCAGGCGCCGGCCGAGAGCGCGGGCACGTCACGGGAGCTTGTGCAGACGCGGCAATACGCACAGTGCTAGTTTCAAACGCATCTTTGACCGGTGCCGAAGTAGGCGCTACACAACCGTTCTTAGACTTTTCTCCTGCGCATGAACTAGAGATTAGCCTTGATCGAAAATGGGCCGCCGATAATTATGGCGGCAGCTTACGGGTGCCCGAGGGGGCTATCGCATGAGTGACGACACTCTGGTACGGCTTGCCGCCACAATCGCCGCGCGCCGCACAGCCACCGCCACGTCATCCTACACGAAATCGCTTTTGGATAAGGGCATCGCCGCCTGCGCCAAGAAGCTTGGCGAGGAGGCGACCGAAACCGTTGTCGCCGCGGTGAGCGAGAGCGATGAGAGGCTGCGCAATGAAGCGGCCGATCTTATCTATCATCTGCTTGTGCTGCTGGAAGCGCGCAACATTGCCTTCGAGTCCGTGTTGAGCGAACTGGATCGAAGGACGCCGCAATCCGGACATGCCGAGAAAGCTTCGCGGCCGAAGAGCGGGAGTGCGTCATGAGTTTGCAAGAGGTGGCGGAATTCGATCCAGTCCCGGCGCTGGAACCTTCGCCCTTCCGCAAATTTTCGCGCCGGGAGTGGTCGGAGCTTCGCAACGGCGTCGAACTGACGCTTACCGATGCGGATTTGGCAAGGCTCTCCGGTCTCATTGAGCGCATTAGCCATGACGAGGTGACGGACATCTACCTGCCGGTCGCCAAACTTGTGAACTACTATGTCAGCGCGGCGCAGGAACTGCACAGCGCTACGGCGAAGTTCTTCAAGAAGCGCGGGGAGAAAATACCGTTTATCGTCGGCATTGCGGGCAGCGTCGCCGTGGGCAAGAGCACGTCGGCGCGCGTGCTGCGCGAGCTTTTGGCGCGCTGGCCTTCGCATCAGCGGGTTGACTTGGTTCCAACCGATGGCTTTTTGCTGCCGAATGCGGAGCTTGAACGGCGAGGCCTTATGCAAAAAAAGGGCTTTCCCGAAAGCTTCGATCAGGCGCGGCTTTTACGTTTTGTCGCCGACGTTAAAGCCGGCCGCGCCCATGTGGAGGCGCCGGTCTACTCCCACAATTCCTACGACATCGTCCCCGACGAAAAGATCGTTGTCGACCGTCCCGACATCTTGATCGTCGAGGGGCTCAATGTGTTGCAGCCGGCCAAGCTGCCGAGGCATGGCGAAGCGGTCCCGTTCGTTTCGGATTTCTTCGACTTCTCGATCTATATCGATGCCGATCCCGGGGTCATCGAAAAGTGGTATGTAACCCGCTTCATCCGCCTCTGCCAGACGTCCTTCCGCGACAAGGACGCCTATTTCTACCGCTATTCGAAGCTCACGAAGGAGCAAGCCATAGAGCAGGCGCTCAAGCTGTGGCGCACCATTAACCTCGTCAATCTAAGAAAAAATATTTTGCCCACCCGGCAGCGCGCAAACCTGATCTTGAGCAAAGGTGAAGCGCATCGGGTCGAGACCGTATCTTTGCGGAAGCTTTGATTATAGACTGGCTTCCCCCAAGTTACTTTCCGCCGAGCTTTCATGCACAAGCCACTCGTACCACCAAAGCTCACCGCGCAAACCGGCCTCGATCGCCGTAGCGGCAAACGCACGGATGCCGCCTATATCGGGGAGGCGCGCGCGAACCCGGATGCGAAAGTGCTGGCGCTCTTCGACCTTAGGGTTCCCATTGTGTCTTCGGCTGACCGGGCTGAGGCGCAACTCCACTGGCTTTCCTTTCATAAAGTGCAGGCAATTGCCAAGCCCAGCGAGTTCGTGTTCCTGGGAGAAGAGGAATCCGGCGTGCCGGTTTTCACCTGCAATTTTCAGCCAATCCAGACGGTGAATGCGGCCGCGGCCCTCGAAGAGATGAAGCCGCTTGTGGACCTGCGCTCGCTTGCGGTGCAAGGCGTGCTGAGCGAGGCTGAGCTTCTGATAGCGTCGCAGGCGCGCGCGCTCTTGGCATGGCACGCGGTCAATCGCTGCTGCACACGATGCGGAGGCCACGTCCGCTCTCACGATGGGGGATGGCGGCGGCATTGCGGGGCTTGCAGCTTGGACGCCTATCCACGCATGGACCCCGCCGTGATCATGCTCATCACGAGGAGCGATCGCTGCCTGATGGGGCGCGAGCATCGCTTTCCCGAAAAGCTTTATTCAACGCTCGCGGGCTATATCGAACCGGGCGATGACATCGAGCACGCGGTCCGGCGCGAGATCGAGGAAGAGACCGGCATCAATGTCGGGCAGGTCCGCTATGTGGGTAGCCAGCCCTGGCCGTTCCCGCACTCGCTGATGATCGGCTGCTGGGGCGAGGCGCTGAGCGAAGAGCTTGTGCTGGACACGGCCGAGATTGCTGATGCGCGCTGGTTTACCCGCGAGGAAGCGGCGAGCATGCTTGCCAAAAGCCATCCCGATGGTTTGGAAGTCCCGCCCGCGATTTCGATCGCGCATACGCTCATCCAAGGCTTTGTAGACGGCGCGCTTGGCGCTTAGCGGGATGCGAAGGAAGCAAAAGCCCCGCCAATGGCGGGGCTTGCAATAAAACCGGGACGGCGACGGCCGGCCTTGGCCTCAAGGTTCGCAGCCGTCGTGTTTGACGCACTCGCGGTATTCCCCTTCGTGTTCGTGGTGACGTTCGCGGCAGTCACGGCGCACGCGCTCGCAGCGCTCGCGGTCGCGCTCGTCCACCTTCGTGATAATGCCCGGCGCTTTTGAAACAAGCGCGGGCGCCTCAATGGCAGATGCCGGCGCACTCGCCAGCGCGAACGCTGTCCCGGCAAATGCCAAACCTAAACACACGGATGCAATCGTTTTCATACAAGGCCTCCTGAACATTTGAACTCCTTGAAGCTGAGAGGCGATTGAGAAGAAACTGTGGCGCAAAAGGGGCTACTTTCGTCTCCCCGTAGCCTTCCTAATCAGCGTTGGTCTGATCATAAAAACGTGTCCGCCGCTCAGTGCGATGCACGCCCCCGTGGCGCCTCGTCTTCCTCTCCGTTTTGCCGCTTGAGTGTTTGCCGGAAGGGACTCGCGGGATAGGTGCCGAGCAGGATCAGCTCCGCGGTGTGAAACTCCAATTCTTCGAGCGCCAGCCGCAAAGGCCGGTCCTCGGGGTGGCCCTCCACATCGGCGTAAAACATGGTCGCATTGAAGCTGCCTTCGAGTTGATAGGATTCGAGCTTCGTCATATTCACGCCGTTGGTCGCAAAGCCGCCTAGCGCCTTGAAGAGTGCTGCGGGAACGTTGCGCACACGGAATATGAAAGAGGTGAGCACCGGCCCATTGCCGGCCGGCGGGATCTCGGAATCTGCGGCTAGCAGCAGGAAGCGGGTGGTGTTGTGCGCCGCGTCCTCGATGCCGCTTTGCAAAATGCGAAGGCCGTAAATCTCGGCGGCGAGTTTCGATGCAATGGCCGCTTTGGTGAGATCGCCTTCCTCAGCGACCATTCGGGCGGCCCCGGCAGTATCGGCCTCGACTACCGGCGTGAGACCGAGCGAGCGTATTACCGTGCGGCATTGCCCCAGCGCATGGGTGTGGCTGTGGACCGTCTTGATCGTCTCAAGTGTGGCCGCGGGTGGCGCCATAAGCTGATGGTAGATGCGTTCGAAATGCTCTCCAACGATGTGGAGGCTGGAATTGGGCAGGAGGTGATGGACGTCGGCGACGCGGCCCGCGACCGAGTTCTCGACCGGGATCATGGCGTAGCGTGTTGCCCCGCTGCGAACGGCCGCGATTGCGTCCTCAAAAGTCGCGCAGGCAATAGGGTTCAGCGCCTTGCCAAGATTGACGCAGGCGATATGGGAGTTGGCCCCCGGCTCCCCCTGGTAGGCGACGTTCGCCTGCGGCTTTGATTCTGTGCTCGATAGGGATGTCATCGGTAATCCTGCTTAGCCCGCGTCAGCGAAAGCTTTTTCAAAAGGCACAACGTCATTGCCAGCGAAGCGAGGCAATCCAGGGGGCCACAAATACGAACGCAAAGCCAACTGCCTGGATCGCCAAGGCGGCTATGCCGCCTCGCGATGACGTCCGGGCGTAAATTAGCGCTCTACGAAAGCCTTTTCGATCACGAACTCGCCGGGCTCGCCCATATTTCCTTCGACCCAGCCTTTCGAGTGCAGCATCTCGCGAAGTTCGGCCAGCATCGCGGGGCTGCCGCAGAGCATGATGCGGTCTTCCGCACGGTTGAAGGACGGCATGCCGATGTCCTGGAAAAACCTTCCGTTCTTGATCAGGTCCGTGATGCGCCCGTGATGCCGGTAGGGCTCGCGCGTCACGGTCGGATAGTAGACGAGCTTCTCGCGCACCATCTCGCCCAGGAACTCGTCTTCCGCCAGCTCGTTAGACAGGCGCTCGTGATAGGCAAGGTCGGACATATACCGGCAGCCATGTGCGACGACGACCTTTTCGAAATGCTCATAACACTCCGGATCGCGGGTGAGGCTCAAGAATGGTGCCAAGCCAGTTCCGGTGCTTAAGAAATAGAGCCGCTTGCCGGGCAGGAGGTTGTCGAGCACGAGTGTGCCGGTCGGCTTTTTGCCCACCAGGACGCGATCGCCGGGTTTGATGTGCTGGAGCCGCGAAGTGAGCGGGCCGTTCTGCACCTTGATAGAGAAGAATTCGAGCGTGTCGTCGTAGTTGGCGCTGGCCATGCTGTAAGCGCGGACCAGCGGACGGCCGTCCACCTCGAGCCCGATCATGGCGAATTGGCCATTCTTGAAGCGGAAAGAGGGGTCCCGGGTGGTAGTGAAGCTGAAGAGGTCCTCGTTCCAGTGCTTAACAGTCAGGACGGTTTCTTCCTTATACGCGCTCAGATAGGAGCGCTCTGCCTTGACCGGCGTCACCTTGGGCGGCACGCTATCGTTGGCTGCGATCGTAGGGAGACACTCTGCCTGGACCGGCGATAGTTTCGTCAACACGGCTTCTTCCTTATGCACATTTGGGGCAGGAGGCTCTGCGTGAATGGGCGATACCACAGCTGGTGCTGCTGTTCCATTGTTGCGCTGCAACAGCCGCCGCCACCATTTGTGAAGGCCGTAACCTTCAGCGTTCTCTGTCATCCGAAAGCTGCCCACCCCGGGAATTGAAAATAAGCTACACCCCGTCGTTTGTAGCTGGATACTGGAGCCAGAAATCCGGCCCTGCGCCAAGGCGGCAGTTTGCCCCATGCGCCAACGCTGCGCCGGGCCATGCCCATAGCCCGGAGGCGGCACTCTAGTCCGTGTACAACACCACAAGGTGGTTGGGCAAGAGGTTCTGCTTGCTCGCGGAGGGAGGGAAATGCGCAGCCAGATGCTCGCCGATGCGCTGGATCGCCTGAACGAGGCCTTCGCCGGCATTGCCGTTGCCGATCTTGGCAGTGAGCTTCGCAATGATATCCTTCCACTCTGTATCCGGGACTTTGGCGTGGATGCCGGCATCGGCCACAATCTCTGCGTAGTGTTCCGCCACCGAGACGAAAAGAAGAACACCCGTGTGGCCGGGCGTCGTGTAAATATCCTGAGCGACAAATTGCTGCATGGCGCGGGCGTGCGCGCGCTGGCGCATGACCGTGCGCGGCACGAGCGCCAGGCGCAACGGCTCGTAGTGGAGCACAAGAGCGAGCAGCGCGAACACCGCAAGCTGAATGAGATAAATCTCCTGCACGGGCATCCACGTCCAGTAGATGAGCGGCCAAGGTACGATCAGTGCGGCAAGCGCTCCCCAAAGATAGGGCACGTAGTGGTAGCCGCCGCTCGCCCTCGCGATAACCGCGACGATCTCGCCGGACGTGTTTCGCTCGGCCTCCCCAATGGCCTTTTCGACTGCAAGCCTCTCTGCATGTGAGATCATTCAGGCCTCTCCCTACCAACTCCCCGAAGCCCCGCCGCCGCCGAAATCGCCGCCGCCGCCGGAAAAACCGCCTCCGTCTCCGCCACCAGAGCCTCCTCCGCCTCCTCCCCCGCCCCAGCCGCCCGGGAAAAAGACCGGGCCGCGATAGCCGGGCCTTCCGTATCTCCCTCCCGAAAGCGGCTGCCGCGCCTGCTGCGATTGCGCCCAAAACACGAAGAGGAAAATGCCCACGATAAAGAGCAGTGGGAGAACCTCTCCCCAGCCTTCACCCTTTCGCGCGGCGGCCGGCCGGGCGGCGGCGCGCTGTTTCACCGCCTCGGCATCGCCCAGCATCACATCCTTGATATCGCGGACGCCAGCTTTGATACCTGAAGAAAAGCTTCCGCGCCGGAACTCCGGCAGGATCGTGTTCCTGATGATCAGGGACGTCATAAGATCGGTCAGTTGCGGCTCAAGCCCGCGCCCGACCTCGATGCGGACCTTCCGCTCGTTCGGCGCCACGATGAGCAGCACGCCATTGTTGGTGCCCTTCTGCCCGATGCCCCAGGCGCGGCCGAGCTGGTAGCCGTAATCCTCGATCGGATAGCCCTGCAAGGAATCGGTCGTGAAGACCACGAGCTGGTCGCTGGATTTCGCCTCCAACGCCTTGAGGTCGGCTTCGATCGCAGCCTTGTCTGCGGGCGTCAGCAGATGGGCGTCATCCACGACGCGCCCCGTGAGGGGCGGAAATTTAGGTCCGGCAAAAGCGCCAGCGACAATGAGAAGGGCGGCCGCCAGCACAAGCGGCAGCAGCAGATAAAGCCCCCTCACCCCAGCCCTCTCCCGCAAGGGGAGAGGGGGTAGGCTGTGCCCGTCGATAGGGCGTCCCCTCTCCCCTTCGCGGGAGAGGGACAGGGTGAGGGGCAAGTTCTTCCAATACGCCATGCGCCGGGCTATTGCGTCTTATGCGGTCCGAAATCGACCTTGGGCACCTGTGTTTCCTGCGGGGTAATGTCAAACGTGGCCATATCCTTGGACGAGGGATACAGAATCGTTTTCCAGATGCGGCCAGGGAAGGTGTTAAGTTCCGTGTTATACGCCTGAACGGACTGGATGTAGTCGCGCCGCGCGATAGCGATGCGGTTTTCCGTTCCCTCGATCTGGTTTTGCAAAGCCATGAAGTTCGCACCCGATTTGATATCGGGATACTTCTCTGACACTGCGAGCAGCCTTCCAAGAGCACCAGACAGCTGATTCTGCGCATCCGCGAATTTCTTCATCGCGTCCGGATTGGTAAGGACGTCCGGCGGCAGCGTAACCTGCACCTGAGTCGCCTTTGCGCGCGCCTCCGTGACCCCGGTTAGCACCGATTTTTCCTGATCGGCGAACCCGCGCACCAACTCGACAAGGTTCGGAATCAAATCCGCCCTGCGCTTATACTGGTTCAGCACCTCGGACCATTTGGCCTTGGCGTCCTGCTCATAGGTTGGGATCGTGTTCACCCCGCAACCGGACAGAAACACGGCCGCAGCGATCACAGTGATGAATGTTTTCAATCGGCTGGATAGGCGAGCTGGCATGGAGGCCTCCGCAGGACATTGAATCCCCTTGAAGTAGTGCAGCCAAGCGTACGCTGCAAACCGTATTTTGGTGTATTGCTGCGTCATCAATGCCTAAGTTGCCGCTTGGCCTTGATTATACGGACGGATAAAATTGCACCTGGAAATAGTTCAGGGAATTGCTCCATGCATTGCGCGCTTGCTCACCGCCGGAAAGGGCTATGGCCAGAATCACAAGCCGAAGGCAGCGTCACGCTCAATTTCGAGGCGCGCCACAGCCGCCGTGTGACGCTGACAACCGATCATGGCGAGCCGGTGCTTCTCGATCTGCCGCATCCGGCGGTAATGGCCGATGGCGACGGGCTGAGGCTCGGGGATGGGCGCTGGATCGTTATCAGGGCCGCTCCAGAACCCATCGTAGAAGCGCATCATAGCGACCCGCGTCAATTCGTGCGGCTTGCCTGGCATCTCGGCAACCGGCATGTGCCGGCCGAGATCTGGCCCGCTGCAATCCGGGTTTTGCCGGACCATGCCGTCGAGGAGATGCTGGTCCGCGCCGGCGCGCAACTGACGAGATTTGAGGCGCCGTTTCACCCTGAGACCGCTGTGCACGAGCATGTTGGCAACCGCGTGAACGGCGATCATGAAAGCAGTCATTAAATTCTGGCCGCCTTAATGTTCCGGGCGCGGCTCGATGGGAAAATCGTAGCGTCGCGCGCTTTTTTCCCCGCTGTAGGAGAAGTGCCACCACTCGGCGGCGTAGTTCTTGAAGCCCGCGCCTTCCAGGATTTTTTTTAAAGTCTCCCGGTTTTTGCGCTCCTCGGGGGTAATCAGGTGCGAAGCTGTGGTGGCCTTGGGATCGAAGCAATCGAACGCCGTGCCCATGTCAAGGCTGCCATCCCCTTCGCGTTGCGGCGCGGTGCAGTCCTTCGCTTCGCCGGCCGGCGCTTGCGGTGCTGCTCCCGCAGGCACAAGCGTAAGGTCAACCGCAGTTCCGGTTGAATGCTGCGATTGAGGCGCGATGTAGTTGGGGACCAACTTCGATTTCTTGAGGTGAGGGTAATAGCCCTTCGTGCGTCCATCCTCCGGTGCCCCGGCCCAGGCGACGAACGCGCGGACCGCGTCGGCTGGGCGATAGCAATCGTAGACCTTCAGCGAGTATCCGAGCTTTTCCGCCTTTTCCTGCGCTCGCTTCAAGGCCTCCGCAGCACTACGCCTCAGAACGCATTCGCCAGCGTTATAACCGGGGACGGGCTTTCCCGTGAAGTTGTGCGGCGTCGCGTAGCGCATATCCTGGATGATCGAAGGGTCCGCTTCGCGAAGGTAGACGAAGCCTTTGGGCAGGGCGCCTTCGTTGCCAGCGACCGCGTAGGAACTTACGGGCGCGAACCAGCCAAAAGCCGCCAGACAAGTCAACCCCGGAGAGAAGCGTTTCATTAGGTTCTAGCTCGCATAGATGTAGGGGCCACCCCGTTCCAGGGCGCGCTGGTAAGCTGCGCGGGCATGGATGCGGTTGAGAAACCCTTGGAGTTTTGGATATTTGCCGCCGAACTGCGCCCGCGACGCTGCCGCTTCCACGGGAAAGCTCATTTGGATATCGGCTGCTGTGAAGTCATTCCCCGCGAACCACTCGTTCTTACCGAGCTCACTCTCCCAATAGCCGATATGAAGCGCGAGTTGCGGATCGGCGAGAACTTGCTGCAGCCGCCGTGCTACTTGCTTAAGGACTGGGCGGACAAAGAGCGGCGCCGGCTGTTCCGCGATCCGGGTGAAGATGAGCTTCAGCAGCAAGGGCGTCATCGCCGACCCCTCCGCGTAGTGCAGCCAGTAAACATAGCGCAAATACGCTGGAGTCCCGTGTTCCGGCATGAACCGCCCCTCGCCATAACGGCCGAGCAAATATTCAATGATTGCACCGGTTTCGGCGAAGGTCTGGCCGTCATCGGTGACCACCGGCGATTTTCCGAGCGGATGAACGCGCTTCAATGCCGCCGGGGCCAACATCGACTTAGGGTCGCGCTCGTAGCGAACGATGTCGTATGGGACGCCCAATTCCTCAAGCAGCCATAGCACCCGCTGCGATCGAGAATTGTTGAGATGATGAACTGTCAGCATCGGCTCTCATCACGAAAGATGGAACGGCCCTGAAACTCTCCGGCGAGAGCGGCCACCATGGCGCCAAGCTCGACGAAGTCGCGCTTCCGGGGCGACGATTGCCGCCAGGCGAGCCCAATTTTGCGCGACGGCTCCGGCGGCTCGAAGGGCAGAAGCCGGATATCGCCGCGGCGCACCTCGGTCTCAAGAACTCATTCCTGGAAGCAGTGTCACGCCAAAGCCATTGGCGACCATCTGCACCAGCGTCGATAGGCTCGTGGTTCCGAATGTGTCAAGATTTTGCACCTGCTTCAGACTGCAAAAGCTTAGCGCCTGATCGCGCAAGCAGTGGCCCTCTTCAAGCAGCAGCAGCCGTTCATTCTCGAATAGTGCCGGCGTGGCTAGCGCTTTCGCCGGAACCGGGCGGCCCGCTGGCATGGCCAGCACAAAGGCATCGTCGAACAGCTCAAGCGTCTCGATCTCCGGCTCAGCGATTGGCAGGGAGAGCAGCACCGCATCGAGCCTGCCCCCGGCCAGATCGGCTAGCACATATTGCGTTTGCGCTTCCCGCAGATGCAGGTCGAGTTCGGGATAGGCGCGGCGAAGTTTGGGCAGGAACTTTGGCAAGACGTAAGGGGCCATCGTTGGAATGACGCCCAGCCGGAGCGGACCCGTTAGAAGCCGCCCGCTATGCCGGGCACAGTCTGCCAAATCCCGGACACTGGCAAGGATCAGGCTGGCGCGGCGAGCGATTTCCTCACCCTCCGCGGTGAGCTTGGTTCCTGCCCGCGTCCGCTCGATGAGAACGGTGCCAAGCTCTTTCTCAAGCTCCTGAATTTGCATGGACAAAGCCGGCTGAGTCACGGCGCATTGCTCGGCTGCGCGCCCAAAGTGCAGGGAGCGTGCAAGCGCATCGAAATAGCGGAGCTGGCGAAGCGAAATGTTTGTCATAAGGCCATCTTATCTCAACTTCGGATAACGCGAATAGAGCTTACTATCACAAGGGTGTGCAATGCGTTGTTCGGCAAATCGGTGAGTCCGTATACCGGCGGCGGCATAATCAGAATATCCGCTGTGCTGGATTAGATTTCCTGAATAGCCACTATCGGCGCCTTTGCCCTAGAACGCTGCGTAACGTGGGCCGTTGGGCGTGCCCAGGCGTTAGCCTTTCACAGGAGGAAACAGTGAAAACATGGACGAAGCCGGGTGCAGCCGCTGTCGAGGCTGGCTTTGAAGTGACCCGCTATCTCCCGTCCGAGCTGGATCTTGCCGCTCGGAGGTCTTGCAAGAAGTAAAGCTATAGCGGGTCCGGCTGAGCTTGGGTTCGGCCGGACCCGCCGTCTCAGCGCTGTCCCCCCTTACAGCGCAGAAAAGCCTTACGCGAAACGTCCGGCCTTGGCCCGCGCCGGGAACGCATTGAAATACCGTGCGTTGTTTTAGTCTTGAGCGCCGCCTAACCTAGATCCGCGGCGCTTCCGCCGGCTGGGACCGCCGCATGCAAAACTTCCAGCAATCGATGCCGGGGCAAGGCGCGGTTCGCGCTGCAAGCGCCGTCATCATTGTCAGTTTCGTTCTCGCCTTGCTTTATCTCGGCCGGGTGGTCTTCGAGCCGCTGACCATCGCGGTGCTGCTCGCTTTCGTTTTAACGCCGCCAACCCGTTGGTTACGCCGGCACCATGTTGGCCGGCACACATCCGTGATCGTTGTAGTGGTCCTCGCTCTTGCTGTAATCGGAGCGTTTGGCGTGGTCATGGAATCGGAGGTGACTCGCCTCGCGCAGGAAATACCCCAATACCAAAATAACTTACGCGAGAAAATTATTTCTTTAAATAGGACTCTTTCCGCGTCTGGGGCTTTCCGGCGCTTTTCTGCCACCCTGAATAACCTTTCTGACGAACTCAAAGGCGGCAGCACAAATAGCGCCAGCGCCCCTGGAGTGGCGGGAGGCAGGCAGCCTATCCCGGTCGAGGTGCAAGCGCCTCAGCCGGCGGCACTCCAATACCTTCAGAACCTAATCGGTCCGTTTGTCGTCCCGCTGACTATGACCGGGCTTCTGGTCATGTTTCTCATATTTATCCTATTTTACCGGGAGGATCTTCGCGACCGTGTGTTGCGGCTCGGAGGAACAGGGGACCTGCACCGAACTACCGTTGCCATGGACGATGCCGGCCGGCGTCTTAGCCGGTATTTCCTTATCCAATCGGCAATCAACGCCTCGTTCGGCTTCTGCATATTCCTGGGCCTTTGGGCGATTGGGGTTCCCAACCCCGTGCTTTGGGGAGCATTGGCTGCGATTTTGCGGTTTGTACCCTATGTGGGCACGCCAATTGCCGCATTGATGCCTCTGCTTCTGGCCGCCGCAATCGATCCGGGTTGGACAAAGGTGCTTGTGACCGGTGCACTATTTCTGGGGCTAGAGGGTGTGACCGGGCAGGCGATCGAACCCATCGTGCAAGGCCAGCAGACCGGCCTCTCTCCGATTGCCATCGTCCTGTCCCAGCTATTTTGGACACTGATTTGGGGAGTGCCCGGATTGCTTCTGGCTGTGCCGGTCACGGTTTGCATTGCTGTGCTCGGGCGTCACATCCATGCCCTGGATTTCATCGGCGTAATCCTGGGGGATGAACCGCCGCTTGCTCCGCACGAAGGATTTTACCAGCGCTTGCTCGCCGGCGATGCAACCGAGGCAACTTTCCAGGCCGAGAAGCTGCTCGCCACAGAGCCCCTTTCCGACTACTACGACGCCGTGCCGATGGCAGCCCTTTCGCTGGCGCAGGCGGACGCGGCAGAGGGCAAGCTTCCGAAGGAAAAGCAGGCAGAGCTCCTCAGCACCATCGAAGAAATTGTGGAGGATCTGGCCGATTACTCCGACGGGACAGGCACCGCTAAGGATGACGAAGCCGCGCCCGCGGAGGAGAAAAATCCTCCTGTTCTAGCGCCTGGAGCCTATCCTATATTGCTTATACCGGCGCGAAGCGCGATCGACCAGGCGGCCTCTATTCTTTTGGCGCATGTATTGGAAAAGCGAGGGCTTGCTCCGGCTATCGAGCCATATGCTCCTGGAAGACTCAGCAGGAATTATAAGCCTCTGGCCCCGCAGGCCCGGATTGCTTGCATTTCCTGCTTCGTCGGCGCATCGCAAAACCCAGCGCCTGTCCGCTACCTGATCCGCAGATGGAGACGAATCCTGCCCGATACATGCTTCGTTGCATGTTTCTGGCTCCTGGAATTTGACTCGGCAAAGCTGGAGGAGTGGGGAAAAGCCGTGGGTGCAGATTTCGCCGCGGCTTCGCTCAAGGACGCTGCCCGGATTTGCTATGACGAAGCGCTTGGCGCTTTTGAAAGTGCTGTCCCGGCCGTCCCCATCCCGCAAGATGCCAAAGCGCTCAAGGCGGCGGAATAGGCGACACCGCTGGGCGGCTATAAAAACGCCGCCCAGCCGCGCGCCTAATCATCTTCGTATTTGAAGGAAACTTTCACCTTGGCGCGGTAAGCTTCCACTTTCCCGTCTGAGATCACCATGTCGAGTTCTGCGACCTCGGCAACGCGCATGTCGCGCAGGCTTTGCGACGCTCTTTCGACAGCGGCCGCGGCAGCCTTCTCCCACGAATCCGGGCTTGTTCCGACGAGTTCGATGATTTTGTAAACGCTTTCGGCCATTTTAGCCTCCCTAGCAGAGATGCTGGCAGCCTCATAGTTTGGAGCGGAAACCCCGTCGAGGCAAGAGCCGCCGCAGCGCGTCAAACCTCCTCTTCGATGACGCCTACAAAGGGTAGCTCGCGGAAATAGTGGTTGGCATCCATTCCGTAGCCCACCACGAAGCAGTCGGGACATTCGAAGCCGGCGAAATCCGCCTCAAGATCGGTCTGCCGCCGCCCTCTTTTGTCGAGAAGCACGGCGATGTGTACGCTCCTGGCTTCGCGTCCGAGCATCAGATTCCGCGTGAATTTAAGCGTCTTGCCGGACTCGAGGATGTCGTCGATCAAGAGCACGTCGCGGCCTTCGACCGAAGCGTCGATGTCGCGAAGGATCCTCACTTCGCCGCTGGACCTGCCTGTCCCGTAGCTTGAGATCAGGATGAATTCGATCTCGGGCGAGAGGTTCGCACCGTGCATGGCGCGAATGAGGTCGGCGGCGAAGATGAACGAGCCCTTAAGGACGGAGACCACGAGCAGGCCGCGAAACTCGCGTTCGGCGATTTCCTTGGCGAGTTCCAGGTTCCGGCGGGCGATTGCCTCCGCCGGGAACAAGACCTCGATTTTCTTGCCGCGAACGATGGGCATACCCCTACCTAGAGGACGGGCCACCGGCCGGCAAGCAGCTTTTCAAATTTAGTTACCAAACTGAAGCTTGCAGCAGGTGCAGGAAGCAGTGGCCGGAAGCACCCGATCAAGGCATCAACGGCTCTATGGTATT
>CAWCTL010000019.1:0-125399 GCA_963798575.1 uncultured Alphaproteobacteria bacterium
AGGTGCTCTATCCTGTTGAGCTACGGGACCGGCGTTCGCACCCTACCCTTCGCCGCGGGACCTGTAAATCGCGAGTAGGCAACACCGGCGTCAGACTGGTGCGCCAGTAAGAAACGGTCGCCGGTGTGCTTCCGGACGCTCAAATCCTTAACAGGAGTCCGTTGCAAAATGACAAACGCCGCAGGTGCCAAATGCCGTCCGCGCCGCTATTGGGGCTTAGCCGGGCTCAAGGAAGGCGCCTATCAAAGCGGGCAACTCCTCAAAGCGGTTCATGACGGCATCCGCGCCGAGTTCCTGCGCGGGTGCGGAGGCGTAGCCGAATCCCGCGGCTATGACAGGAATGCCCGCCGCCCTTGCGGCAGCAACGTCGGCCTCGCTGTCACCGACCATCACGGCGGATGCAAGCTGCCCGCCCGCCAGCCGGACAAGCTCCGATATGTGGCGGGGATCGGGTTTGCGGAAAGGAAAGGTGTCCCCGCCCGCCACCGCATCGAAAAGGGCACCGATCCCGAGCGCCGATAGCAGTCGCTGCGTTAGCCGCTCCTGCTTATTTGTGCAGAGCGCCAGCCTGGCGCCATCAAGCTGGAGGCGCGCCGCCACCTCGGGGAAGCCGGGAAAAAGTTGCGTTTTGGCGGCGATGTTTTCCTCGTAATGCGCGACAAGCTTGGCACTCAGGCGCTGCATCTGCTCGGGCCCGGCATCGGCGCCGCTGGCCGCGAGCGCAAATTCAAGCATCGCCTTCGCGCCGTAACCCACGCCTTTCTTGATCGCCTCCGCCGGCGCCCGGCGGAAGCCCTCCGCAGCTAGGGCCGCATTCGCTGCGTCGATCAAGTCTGCGGCTGTATCGGCGATCGTCCCATCGAGGTCGAAGACAACGGTGATGCGCCGGGCCAAGGGCTCAGGCGGGTTCAGAATGTTCTCCAATGCTGCGCTAACGGAGCCCGGCCCACCCCCCGCTTGATCCCAAGCGTGCAGGGAGGCTGAAACAATTTGAGGGTTAAGCGATCGAGGTCCGGAAACCACAGTTTTGTGCAATTTGCCTCTGTATTCCGCAATGGCTGTGAGATTATTGTCACAGATAAATCTCCGAATCATATGCTACGCCGGCGATGCTGTTACCGGTGCAAGCGGATAATCCAGAAGCGGTTTTTCCGAGCGGGTAGGCGCTTCGGCAGGTAACTTTGTGGGCTCCCATGAAGGCCATTCGCTCCGAATTGTGCACTTTACGAGAAAATCTTATTCTCTAGCTTGCACAATGGTTAACGGTTCGATATTACAACCTGCAGACACAGTTCCGTGTCTGTTCAATCCAAGATAGGCGTGGATTTTGCCATGCCGGGTTTGTCTGATCATGAATACGCGCCCGAGCCGGCTCTATTTGGCTTACAATCGCCCTCAAACGAAAGATCGTCCGGGGCCTAACAGCGCCGGCGATTATGTCGCTGAAATGGAGCCGGAAGAAGCAGCCGAATATATTGCCGCGCTCCTCGGATCCCTGCGCGGCATTGCGGTGAATGCCAAGCTTCGCATGCTTTCCGATCTTCTTTACGTTGCGGAAGAAGAAGCTAAACTTCATTGCGGCTCGTAGGCAGCACGCAAGCGCTACGGCCGCAAAGCGACTTGACGGAGACCTCGCCGCTCGATGCGCCCTGATAAATCGAGTGACAAAAGGGCGGCGTTGACGTAGCGCGCGTCCAACCCGCTCAGCCGGCAGAGTTCGTCAATACCAATCGGCGACAAGCTTAGGAGCTTCAAGACGTCTTTCGCCGCTTCGCCGATGAAGTCCAAACTTGCGGGCAAGTCTGTGGCGTCTGGGGCGGCAGGCATCACTTCAGCCCACCCGTCTAAATCGGCTTGCGCGGCAGCTTGGATCGCGCCTTCCCAGTTCGCGAGCATCGGCTGCAGAGCCTCCACAACATCGTCTGGGCCAGTGGTGAAGATTGCGCCTTCCTTGAGTAGCCGGTTGGTGCCCGCGGAGCGCGGTTCGAACGGATGCCCCGGTACGGCAAAGACCTCCCGGTTTTGCTCGCCCGCGAGGCGTGCCGTAATGAGCGTTCCCGAGCGCTCTGCCGCCTCAACGACCACAACGCCCAAGCTGCATCCGGAAATGATCCGGTTGCGCCTTGGAAAATCCTGCGAACGCGCTACGAAACCCGGCGCGCATTCCGTTATAAGCACACCCGTCTGCGCAATCCCCGCGGCAAGGTCAGCATGCTCCGGCGGGTAGATGGCATCGAGGCCGCCCGGAAGCACCGCGCATGTCGCAATTGGTAGGGCGGCGCGATGCGCTGCGGCGTCGATGCCGCGGGCCAGGCCGGACACGATCAAGAAGCCCCGCCGGCCAAGCGCTGCGCCGATCTCGGCTGCAAACTTAAGCCCCGCGCCCGATGCCTGCCGTGAGCCCACGATGGCAACCGGCGGGCGGCTCCAAACGCTTGCATCGCCTTTGAAATAAAGCAGAGGCGGCGGAACCTCGACGCGTGCGAGCAGAGGAGGATATCCGGGTTCGCCTGCCGCCACAAGGGTCATAGCGGACGAAGCAGCTTTCTCAAGCTCCGCATCTATCACGGCTTGGCCCGGAATGCTGCGGGCGGAAATCCGGCTGCCGTGTTTCGCAAGTTCAGGCAGCGCTTCGAGGGCTGCCTCTGCCGAGCCGAAATGGCCGAGCAGCTCCCAGAACGTCACACCGCCAACATGCGGGGTTCGGATCAAACGCAACCATGCGCGCTTTGTGGTTTCGTCGAGCACTGGCGCGGCCGCCGCGGTGTCGGGCGTTTCAGCACTTTTGACACGCGCTTTGGCCAATTCTGCCTTGGGCTTGGACATTTGGGGCTAACCGTTAGCTTTTGAAAGTTTTATTTTACTTTCTTCGCCCGTGATCAAATTCCTTATATTTTGATGGTGCCGCGCGATCAGAAGCGCTGAGAGGCCAAAGAGAAAACCGGCAAGAGCTGGCGAGTCAAAGGCCAGCACAAACACGGGCGTCAGCGCCGCCGCCACCAGCGCCGACAGCGAGGAGTAGCGGAAAAGCAAGGCCACGCAGAGCCACGCGGCGCAAAAAAAGGCTCCGGCGGGCCAATAAAGCGCGGTGACAACGCCGATATAGGTCGCGACCCCCTTGCCGCCCCGGAATTTGAGCCACACGGGGAAGAGATGCCCGAGGAAAGCGCCCGCCGCGGCGAAAAGCGCAGGCTCAAACCCCAGATAGAGCCGGCACAAGAGTACGGGCACGAAGGCTTTGGCCGCATCGCTCAGGAGCGTCGCAAGCGCTAGGCCCTTGCGCCCGGTGCGAAGCACGTTGGTCGCACCGATATTGCCCGAACCGACTTTGCGGATATCTCCTGCGCCGCCAAGATGGCTATAAATCCAGCCAAACGGAATGGAACCCAGCGCGCAGCCCAACAGGAACGCGCAAGCCAAGCCGAGCCACGGCCGCCCGGGAGCCGCTGCGAGCCACAAATCATTCCCGTTCAACGCCATTGCCTCCCAAGCCGCCCCTCGTTATGCAGCTAACAAGGAAGGCAGCCCCGGTCAATGATGCTGGAACTGCCGTCTGCTTCGAAGCAAGGCCGGCCTGCCGCGGGCAATGCCCCTAGAGGTGCGAGGTCTCAGACTTCTGAGTGGAGTTCCCGTTCGAGCAACTCCTTCATCCGCGCGGTCAGCCCCAGCAATTCGCCGTGCATAATGCGGAAAGCCTCCGCCAGCATCACGCGCTCCTTCGGATCGGTAGCGGTCCTCCGGCTCTCCCAATATTGGACAGTGCCGCGAAGAATATCGATCTCATCGAAGCTTTCCTGAATATTAGTTTCGATTGCCCTGATAAGACCGGGCTCGGTTCCTGCCCCATCGGCCTTGAAAACGATGCCATTGTGAACGGTAGGCTTGCCGTTGCCCTTAACGGAAGCCGGACTCTTGCTGCGCATAAGAATGCCCTCTCTTGCACGCTTTGGTTGAAAAGATGCCGCAGGCTTATGCTTACACTTTTTGTTTACGAATTGCTTAATCAGGCAGAGAGCGGGCATTCATTGAACTCGCCGGCCTATTTCGTCGGTCGGACATAATGCACTCGTCCCGAATAGACGGAACGTGTCTCAAGCAGCCCCGCCACAAAGACGGCGCCCGCGACCGCAAGCATGAGAGGAACAGTGAGGCTGATTATTGCTGGCGCCAGCTCAAGCATCAAGACGATGGCAGCGATTGGACTCTGTGTTGCCGCGGCAAGAAAGGCGCCAGCACCGATGATCGCATAGCTGCCCATTGGCGCCCCCGGCCAGAGCGACGTCCACGCCCAGCCAAACGCGCCGCCCAGCATCGCTCCGCATGCGAGCGTGGGCGTAAACAAGCCGCCAGGGGCTCCGCTGGCGAGGCAGGCAGAGGTTGCGAAAGGCTTGAGAAAAAATAGGGCCAAGAGAAGGGGAAGACTAAATTGCCCGAGAAAAGCTCCCAAAACAGCGTCTCTGCCATTGCCAAGCAGCTGCGGAAAGGGCAGGGCTAAAAAGCCAAGAGCCGTGAAAATCGCAACCGGCAAAAAAAGCGCTCGCCATCCTTGCGGCTTACGCGAATCCGCCCACGCGATGGCGCGCACATAGACTGACGCGGCCAGGCCCCCAAGCGGGCCGACGGCGATGGCCCACACAATCTGCGCAGAAGACACACTGTAATAAGGAATTTCGTAGGTGGGCCGATCGGGAATGAAAGCCCAGGCTACCCATGTCGCGATCAGCGAAGTCAGAAGTGCCGGCACAGCCAGCGGCAGAGCCAGCGTTCCAAGCAGCACCTCCAGCGCGAATAAAGCGCCGCCAAAAGGGACATTATAAACCGCGCCCATGCCGGCGCCCGCGCCGCACGCTACCAGAATCCGCCGCTCGGCATCCGATAAGCGGGCCCAGGAGGAGAACACATTCGCGATCGCTGCGCCGGTCATCTTAGGCGCGGCTTCACGCCCCAGCGAAGCGCCCATGCCTACGATCACGATGGATAGAACGGCGCGCTCGATGGCTTGGAGAAAGGGGAGCCTACCATAGCGGAACCAGACTGCCTCGGAAAGGTCAGTCCCGCCGCCCGGCTGCCGTTTTATCAGCCAATCCGCAGCCCCCGCCAGCAATCCCGCCAGCAGCAAAATACCGATCCGTTCTGCGGCGCCAGTGCGCTCAACGGCTGCCACAAAATCGCCCGCCCGATAAGACCAAAAGAAGTGCTGGACCGAACGAAGCAGCCACATCAAGAGCCCGGCGCAGATGCCGGCGCCGATGCCCACCGGAATAAGCAGGATCAAAAACCGCCGCGACAGCGGAGCCCCGCTGAGCGGCACATTCGGCTGTAGGACTTCCTGCTGCAAACTATGCGATCCTTCAAGCGGGGCAATCTCAAGCTTCTGCAAAGTTTGGCCCCCGGCCGGGATAAGTCCGGACTATGGAATAGGTTGCTTCGTCTCTTAAGTTACCGCAGGAAGCGCCGCGGCTTGCCGATGACCGGCTGAGCAAGGCGATGGCAGGCGTTGCAACGCGCTGAGCACCCGCTTGCAAAGTGCTCCGCGGTCATGCACAACCTAGTTTACTGCGCTCACAGCTTGGCGGCCGCCCGGGCCCTGCGCTCACACAATTCCAGTTCGATAAGGCGACGCAAAAGGCATCCCATGGCAGGGCATTCGCAATTTAAAAACATCATGTACCGGAAGGGCGCGCAGGACAAAAAGCGCTCGAAAATGTTCTCGAAGCTTGCGCGCGAAATCACCGCCGCGGCGAAAGTTGGCATGCCCGACCCGGCCTTTAACCCAAGGCTCCGCTCTGCCGTGCTCGCAGCGCGCGCGCAGAATATGCCGAAGGACAACATCGAGCGCGCCATCAAGAAGAGCCAGGAGGCCGGCGGCGCCGAGTACATGGAGGTGCGCTACGAGGGCTTCGGGCCGGGGGGCGTCGGCGTGATCGTGGAGGCGCTGACCGATAACCGCAACCGCACCGCAGGCGAGGTCCGTTCCATCTTCGCGAAGCACGGCGGGAACTTAGGCGAAACCGGCGCGGTCTCCTTCGGCTTCAACCGCGTGGGCGAAATCGAATACCCGCTGTCCGCGGGAAGCGCCGAGGCGATGCTCGAGGCAGCCATCGAGGCAGGTGCCGACGATTGCGAAACCGATCAGGACGCGCATTGGCTTACAACCAGCGTTGAAGCCTTTCATGAGGTTTCGGCAGCCCTTGAGGCAAAGTTCGGGCCCGCGAAATCGGCCTCCATCGTGTGGCGCCCGCAAAACACAGTCGACGTCGACGAAGAGAAGGGCGAGAAGATTTTGAAGCTGATCGACGGGCTCGAAGATTCCGACGACGTGCAGGCAGTCTACGCGAATTTCGAGATGAGCGGCGAGGTCATGGAGAAGTTGAGCGCTTAGCCCGCCCGCTTCGAGTTGGCCGGCGGCTGGAATGCGCGCCTAAGTCCTGTCGAATGGGGGCCGCGTTACTTCCGTTTGCTCGGGATTCATCATCGCACTCAGCGATATAAGAAAGATAAGCGCCCCAACGATCCAATGGTCCCAGTCCGCCGTGCGGAAGGGGAGGCCGGTGAATCCAAGCGCCCAACACCAGATTTACCCACTCCTGCCAAAGTTCCATGCGGCCTATTGCCGAAAGCGCAACAAGGAACACAATGGCGCCCAATACCCAAGCGTTCCAGGCTGCGGTGCTGACCTCGTTGATTGCTACGGCACCGGCCACCGGCGGCCGGGTTGCGGCGTTACTGCCGAAATCGAGTATCCAGGGGGAGAAAAAGAGCCAGGCCCCAAGGATAAGGTTCGCCACGTCCTGCCAGTTCCAGCGCTGACGATTCCGGTACAAGGGCCGGCGGTTCATGTTCGGCGGGCGATCCAAGTTGGGCGTTTCAAAACTCATAATCGGCCTCTTTCTGTAGGCTATAAAAGTTCACGCTCCACCGCCCCCTGCGGCCTTCGCCCCTTATCTGTCTTTCCAGGAGAAAACCATTACCAAGAAGAGCGTTCCAATTGGTCAGGCAGCGCTCGCCGCTTTTGCGCTTATATATTCATTTCTCAAAGCATGAAGGAATTTAATACTATCGAGATCGCTGCAATATTCTGCCACAAGCCCTGCCGCACAGGCGTGACATCTTTGCTCAAAACAGCTTTTTGCTCGAGGCTTGGCTAGCGAATTACCTTGAGGCCGACTGCGAAGGTCATGAGGAGGCCCTAAAAATAAAGGCATCGACCTTTGCGCAAGCTTCTGGCGTCAGCACGACGTTAGCTGGGATTTCGATCCGCTTGAAAACCGCCTCGATCTTGGATGCGCCCCAGCCGTTGTTGTTGGTCGAGGTGTCGAAGATCGGCTTCAGATCTCTAACGATGCATGTCCCGCGGGTGTAAGATCCGGTCAGGCCCAACGAACGGCGCGCCGATCCTCGAAGGCCGGGAATTGTCCCCTCAAGCCAGCCGCTTGTGGAAAGCGCATAGGTCTTTGGGTTGGTTTCCGTTGCAAAAAAGCTTTCAACTTCGAACTCGCAGGAAAGCGCTTGGCAATAAATGCCGCTCTTGATGGCCTCGATTTGCTCCCGGAACGCTTGCGTTACGAAATCCTTGAGGTCCATCGGCTGTGCTGCATGGGACAGTGGCGAAATCCAGACGCTCAAGCCTGCGATGATTGCCAGACGGAAAAGAATGGTCATCAATCCGATCCGTAGTTATGGGTCTGCGGATCCTGCAGACATTTAGCTTCATTAACGATGTTACCCGATCCTGCAAGCGCAATTTCCTGCACGTTTGCAGCAAAAGAATGGAAAAGCGCTGCCGGTTGCGCTAGCAATCAAGAGAACCTTACAGGACGGTACCATGCGCATAGACGCCATCCCCATCGGAACGAACCCTCCCTTCGACGTTAACGTCCTCGTCGAGGTCCCCATCGGTGGCGAGCCGATCAAATATGAGCTCGATAAACCGTCGGGAACGATGTTCGTTGACCGCATGCTTTATACGGCCATGCACTATCCGGGCAATTATGGCTTCGTCCCGCACACCCTGTCCGACGATGGGGACCCGATCGACGTGCTGATCGCCAATTCCAGGCCTATCGTCCCGGGAGCGGTTTGCAATTGCAGGCCGGTGGGCGTTCTGCACATGAAGGATGAGGCGGGCAGCGACGAAAAGATAATCGCTGTACCTTCGGATAAAATTTCACCTCTCTATAGAAGAGTAAAAAACTATTCAGATTTGCCGGACATGATGCTGCAAAGGATTGCGCACTTTTACGCGCACTATAAGGACCTTGAAGCGGGTAAGTGGGTGAAGATCGACCGTTGGGGGGACGAGGCAGAGGCGCGATCGATGATCGAGCGCGCTATCGCGGCAGCGAGCAAATAACTACCAAGCCTAAAGCACCGTAAAGGGCGGCGGCGCGATACAACGTAGTTTTCACGGTGCGCTAACTCTGCTAGCGTCCGCGCCGAGGGCGAGCGTTTGTTCTCTGCGCTACACCTTGGGCATGAGGCTCTTTTCACCGCAAACTGGGAATTAGGAGGGGAAGTCGTGGCAAATCCATCATCCCGGGCGATGCCCGAGGAATGGTTCAGCATTATAATGGCGGTTGCTGCTGCCATAATAGCCCCGGTGTTAATCCGGTACGCCAACTGGAATCCCGCCAATCACGATGGCGCGGACTGGGTGCCTGAAAACCACATTTACTGGACAGTCCCCCTTTGGATTGGACTTTTCTACTTAATCATCCAGATGGCGTTTCTCTTGCAGTCGGCAAGCTCGATCCGGGTGCTCGGCGTGCTCAATTCTATTCTCGCCATTTTGCCGCTGGTCTCAGGGCTCGTGCTGCTTGCGCTGAACATCGTGGACAGCAAGACATTTCACTTCTCAAGCTATCAGCATAGCGCCCTGGCGGTGTTGATCGTCGTAGGCGGGGCAGAGTTCCTGCTCACGATCTGGATCCGCTTCGTGGTTAATCGCCGCACCATCGGCTTGGGAGGCGGTGGCGACGGCAACTGATCGCCAGACCTAGCCTTAGCTGGGGGCAGGCAAGTCGAGATGCCGGGATCCATTTTGGTTTCCCGGCATGTTCCGGCCCAGAAATACGATTATATGCAGCGGTGGATAGCGAGGAAGGCTATGCTGTTAGCGATCATGGGCGCCGCGGGCCGGATGGGCCGGGAACTCATCCGCACCGTGCATGAAACGCAAGGGTGCGAGGTCGCGGGCGCCATCGAGCGCCCTGGCTCACCTTTTCTCGGCAAGGACGCTGGCGAGGTCGCTGGCGTGGGGCACCTTGGGGTTCCCATCTCGGCCGAGGCTCTGCCCCTCTTCACTCATATTGAAGGCGTGCTCGATTTCACCACGCCCGCAGCAAGCCTTGAGTCCGCCGCACTTTCCGCACAGGCGCGCATCGTCCACGTGATCGGAACGACCGGATTTACGGCGGAAGATCAAGCCAAGCTTGAAGCGGCGGCAAGGCATGCCACTATCGTCAAATCCGGAAATATGAGCCTTGGCGTGAATTTGCTGGCCGCGCTCGTTGAGCAAGCCGCGCGCGCCCTCGACGGCAGCTTCGACATAGAAATTCTGGAAATGCATCACAAACACAAAGTGGATGCCCCCTCGGGCACTGCACTTCTGCTTGGCGAGTCGGCGGCGAAAGGACGGGGTTTAGCGCTTGCGGAAAATAGCGTCAGGAGCAGGGATGGACACACGGGTGAACGGCCGGATGGCGCGATAGGCTTTGCGACGCTAAGGGGCGGAAGCGTCGCCGGAGATCACACCGTCATTTTTGCAGGCGCAGGCGAGCGCCTGGAACTCACCCACCGCGCCCAGGACCGCCAAATATTCGCGCGCGGCGCAGTAGCTGCCGCTCTTTGGGCTCAAGGCCGCGGACCAGGACTCTTTTCGATGCGCGACGTGCTCGGCATACGGTAAGGCGCAGCACTCGCCCTCTAGCAAAGGACCACACAATGGAAAACGTATTGGTGCTCGTTCGCCACGGCGAGAGCGAATGGAACAAGCTCAACCTCTTTACCGGCTGGCGCGATGTGGGCTTGACCGAAACAGGGGTCGCTGAGGCCCATCGCGCTGGCGAGCTCATTAAGGCTCAGGGCTTTGTTTTCGATATCGCGTTTACGAGTGCTCTGAAGCGCGCGCAGCTTACACTCGATATCATGCTCGAAGAGCTTGGCCAGCAGGGCCTCGAGACGATCAAGGATCAAGCCCTCAACGAGCGCGATTATGGCGACCTCTGCGGCCTGAACAAGGACGACTCCCGCAAACGCTGGGGCGACGAGCAGGTGCATATCTGGCGCCGCTCCTACGACATCGCTCCTCCCGGCGGTGAAAGCCTGAAGGACACGGCCGCGCGCGTTCTGCCGTACTATGAGGCGAAGATTTTGCCTGAGGTTCTTGCCGGCCGGAACGTGCTTATCTCGGCGCATGGCAATTCGCTGCGCGCGCTCATCATGCAGCTCGACAAGCTTTCCCCGGAGGAGATTGTTAAGATCAACCTCGGGACCGGGGAACCCTATGTATACCGCTTGAATGCGGACGGAACTGCTGCATCCAAGATGACGCTCACGGCATAGACGGGCGGGGGGAATGAGAAAGCACAGCCAGCGCAAGCCAAAAGCAAAAGCACCTCAAAGGCCGGCAGCCAGTCCGGTTGCGCGCCGGGGTGAGCCGTCCGCGCACGGGCCGGCCATCGAGATCGAACATGAGCATAAGGAGCGGAAGGTCGGCATCGTCAGCGGAACGCCTGCGGATGCGTTTGACGAAAACTCCGAGCGCAAACACGACAGATGGGTAGCGATTTACATCTCCGTGCTCGCAGTCCTGCTGGCAATCGCGGCGACCGGCAGCAACGATGCAATGAAACTCGCCCAGCAGGCTGGCTTCCAGGTCAACGACCAATATGCATTCTACCAGTCCAAGGTGATCCGCCAGTCGCAGATCAAGCTCGCGTCCGACGCACTTGAGCTGAAGATGCTGGAGACGCCAAATCTCCCCGAGCCGGCGCTCAAGCTCCTTCAAACCAGAAAGGCCGATTACGATAAAGAGGCCGCGCGGCTCGAAACCAACGCGAAGAACGGCAAGAAGGAACTGCTGGCCAAAGCGGAAAGCTGCGAGAACGAGCGCAGCCTGGCACTCGCCGAGCATCCCTTTTACGATTACTCCATGGCAATGTTGCAGATCGCCATCGTGCTGGCATCCGCTTCCATCATCGTGGGGACGAGGCTCCTGCTTGGGACCAGCGGGCTGGTGGGGCTTTTCGGAATCCTGCTCTTTTTGAATGGCTATGGGCTTTTTTACGGCGCCCCGCCTCTCAAGCACGACAAGGCAGACGCTATAACGAATGCGGGCGTTCATATCTCGCTCAGATGCATCGAGGAATAGCTTTTCAAAAGTCACCCATACTCCACTAAGGGTGCAGACCATGGAAAAGCGCGCCAGCGCCACGGCAAGGCAAAAACCGGGCAAAGCAAAGCCCGCGCCTGCAAGCACGTGTGAGGCCGGGAGTCTTACGCTTGCGGAGGCGCGCGAGATTTTTGCCCGGCTCGCGGCGGCCATGCCAGACCCGAAAACGGAGCTTGAGCATCTGAACCCGTTTACCCTGCTCGTCGCGGTGGTTTTGTCCGCCCAGGCGACGGATGCGGGCGTAAACAAGGCGACGAAAAGCCTCTTTGCCAAGGCGGACACGCCTCAGGAGATGCTGGCGCTCGGGGAGGAAAAGCTCCGCGACGCCATCAAAACAATCGGCCTCTTCAACACAAAGGCCAAGAATGTGATCGCGCTTTCGAAAGCGCTTGTGGAGAACCACCACGGCAAGGTGCCGCAAGATCGCGCAGCACTTGAAGAGCTGCCCGGCGTCGGGCGCAAATCCGCTAACGTCGTCTTGAACGTCGCGTTCGGCCAGCCCGCGATCGCGGTCGACACGCACATCTTCCGGGTCGCGAACCGGACCGGCCTTGCGCACGGAAAAACGCCGCTCGCGGTGGAACTCGGGCTCGAGCGCATCGTGCCGCCCGAATATCTATTACACGCTCACCACTGGCTCATTCTGCACGGCCGCTATGTTTGCAAGGCGCGCAAGCCGGAATGCTGGCGTTGCATCATCGCGGATCTCTGCAAATTCGAACCCAAAACGCCGGCGCCCGCCGCCTAGAAACGGAAGCTTCCCTCATGACAAAATCCCTGCAAGTAACCGGCATCGGTCACGCGCTCGTCGATATTATCGCACCTTGCGAGGAAGAGCTGCTCAACGAGTTTTCGCTCACCAAGGGCACGATGCGCCTGACCTCGCCGGAAGAGGCGGCAGCGCTCTATGAGCGTATGGGGCCGGCGGTAGAGACATCCGGCGGCTCGGCGGCGAATACCTGCGCCGGTATCGCATCGCTCGGAGGCCGCGTAGGTTTCATGGGCAAGGTTGGACACGATCAATTTGCGAGAGTATTCGCCCACGATATCCGGTCCATCGGCGTCGCCTTCAGCGATGGCGAAGCCAGAAGCGAAACGCCCACGGGCCGCTGCCTGATCCTGGTAACGCCGGAAGGCGAGCGGACGATGAACACTAACCTCGGCGCGGCGGCCGAATTCGCCGATAGCGATCTCGACCGCGCCCTCATCGAGGCAAGCCAAATCCTCTATCTTGAGGGCTATTTGTTCGATCCGGATGAGGCGCGCGCGGCCTTCCACACTGCGGCCGATCTTGCCCGCGCGGCAGGCACGAAGGTCGCCTTTACCTTGTCCGATCCATTCTGCGTCGACCGTCACCGCGAGGGCTTCCGCGCCTTCATCCGCGACCGGGTGGATATCGTCTTTGCCAATGAGCGCGAGCTGCTTTCGCTCTATCCCGGCACGTCTTTCGAGGAGGCGTGCGCCGCAATCAGGACGGAGTGCAGTATCGCCGCAATCACCCGCAGCGAGAAAGGCTCGGTTATCGTCGAGGGTGAGCGCACCGTGAGCGTGCCGGCCACGCCCATCGAGAAGCTGGTCGACGCAACGGGCGCCGGCGACCTCTATGCGGCGGGCTTCCTGTTCGCGCTTGCATCCGGCCGCGATCTCGAAATTTGCGGGCGCCTCGGCAGCCTTGCCGCTTCGGAGGTGATCGTCCATGTCGGCCCGCGGCCGAGGCGCCCGCTCCTGGAAGCGGCCCGCGCCCATGGCCTGCTCTAAAGCGGCCCACCATTTCAAAAACTAGCGCTTGAGTACCACGGCTCAGCGCGTTATGTAGAGGGATGGCCGCGCAAGTTTTCGCGCGCCAGCCCTATCAGCGGGGGTGTAGCTCAGTCGGTTAGAGCGCCGGCCTGTCACGCCGGAGGCCGCGGGTTCGAGTCCCGTCACTCCCGCCATTCCCTCTAACTAAGTCGCAGCACTGCGAAAACCTGACGGAGGGTGTGCCAGCCGCGACTCACTTTTTCGCTCGCTTGGCCACGTCTGCCTGAATCGCCCGGCCAGAAACCGGCGGCGAAAGCTGCCTGGAGCGGCTCCAAGGATCGCCTATTTGGCTTCGTCACCCTTCTCACGCTTATTCGCGTTCAATTGCAGTGTGCATCATTTATGCAAAGCGATAATCTGCGCGCGTTCCAGCAGCAAAGACTAGGCTCTTGCCGGTCCCACGTTCAAAAGGTGCGCGAATGTTCGAGGCCGGTTCTAGACGGATCAATCTTCCAAGCTTCGGAAGGATCTTGCGCTCCAGCCGCCTTACCGGGTTCGTTGCCATAGCTCTTTTTGCGCTGTTGCGCTTCTGGGATCCCGCACCTTTGGAAATCGCCCGCAATTCATTTTTCGACCTTTATCAAAAGGCCTTTCCGCGCACTGTTAGCGGCTTTCCGGTCACCATCGTCGACATCGACGACAAGAGCCTTGCGGCGGAGGGTCAATGGCCCTGGCCGAGGACGCGCTTGGCTAAACTCGTCGATCGCCTGAGCGACGAAGGAGCCGCCGTTATCGGCTTCGATATGATTTTTGCCGAAAGCGATCGCTTGTCCCCGCGCCGCTTCGCGGACCTCCTGGGAACCGCCGACGGCGAATTGGAACAAAAGCTCAGCGCATTCCCAGACAATGATGACGTGTTTGCTGGTGCCATCGGCAAGGCCCGCGTTGTTTTGGGAAGGTCTAGTGCTTGGCACGCCGCAAAGGATGGGGCGCCAGGGGGTGAGCAGGCCGCGCCCAAGGTTTCGATTGCAACGATTGGCGGCGACCCGCGCGACCATCTGTTTCATATCCCTAGCCCCGTAAGGAGCCTTCCTGGCCTCGAAGCCGCAGCTTCGGGATTGGGTATGCTTACGGTCGTGCCGGAACGCGATAGCGTCGTGAGGTGCGCGCCTCTGCTCCTTTGGGCTGGAATGTTCATCCAGCCTGGGTTCGCGGTTGAACTGCTGCGAGTCGCGTCGGGTGCTTCGTCCCTCATTGTGAAACGCGACGCGGCCGGCGTGAAAAGCATCGCGGTGGCCGGCGCCCAAATCCCTTCGGACGCCGATGGACGCCTCTGGGTCGCTTTTGCCGCTCACGACGCAGGCCGCTATGTCTCAGCAACCGATGTGCTTGCGGGGAAGGTGCCGCGCGAGCGGATCGAAGGCAAAATCGTAATCGTTGGCACCTCGGCCGCAGGCTTGCTCGATCTGAAATCGACCCCGATCGATAAGGCGATCCCAGGAGTTGAGGTTCATGCTCAAATCATCGAGAGTATTCTCGATGGCGCAACACTGACCAGGCCGAATTTCGCGCTCGGGCTTGAAATTTCTCTTGCCGTTGCAGCAGGCGCAGTACTGGTCGTTGCTGCGCCGCTGGCGGGCGCGCTGGGAAGCCTTCTGATTGCCAGCGCAATTGCTGTTCTGTTTGTTGCCGGCTCTTGGTATTCGTTCACCGCAGAGAAATTTCTCATCGACGTATCCTACCCGCTCGCATCGAGTTTCATGGTGTTCTTGCTCATGACATTCATGAACTATCTGCGCGAGGAAAAACGCCGCACGCAGGTCCGCACGGCTTTCCGTCAATACCTTTCTCCCGAACTCGTGGAGCAGCTCATTCGTGAGCCCGGCAGGCTCGTTCTTGGCGGCGAAACGCGCGAGATGACGATCCTCTTCAGCGATGTGAGGGGCTTCACCTCGATTGCCGAAGGCTTCAAGAATAACCCCGCCGGCTTGACCGCGCTGATGAACAGGATGCTGACATCGCTGTCTCACCCCATCATCCGGCGAAGGGGTACCATCGACAAATATATCGGCGATGCGATCATGGCGTTCTGGAATGCCCCGCTCGACGATGCGGATCATGCGCTGAATGCTTGCGAAGCAGCGCTCGATATTTTGCAGCGTCTCGGCGATTTGAACGCGGAAAGAAAAGCCGAGGCGCAGGAAAGCGGGGCGGAATTCACAGACATGCAGATTGGCATCGGCATCAGTACCGGGATTAGCGTGGTCGGAAACATGGGATCGGACATCCGGTTCGATTATTCGGTGTTGGGCGATAGCGTCAATCTGGCTTCCCGGCTCGAGGCTCTGACGGCGGCGTACGGTGTGCGCGTCCTTCTCAGCTCGGAAACGGCGCGCTCGGCCCACGGAAAAATGGCTATCATCGAGATAGACCGTGTCCGCGTGAAGGGCAAAAAAGATGCCGAAACCGTTTATACCCTAGCCGGGGGCCGAAATCTGGCGGAGCAGGACGACTTTCTTGCCTTCCAACGCTCATTTCGTTCGATGCTTTCCTGTTATCGTTCAAGGGACTGGCCGGAAGCTCTAATTCATCTTGGCCACTGCCGCGAAATCAACCGGTGGAGCGAATTCAATAAGTTACTCGACTTGTATTCCTCACGAATTGTGAGATTCGCGGAAACTCCTCCTCCCCCTGAGTGGGATGGCGTCTTCAGCGCTCAGGCCCTAAAGGCGTGACCCCGAAAACACAGCGGCTCAAGGCTCACCTCGGCAATGGACATTATGCGCTTCCCTATTATAGTCTGCTTTCGCTTAGGCCCGGCGTGAGCCCAGCAGGTTCAATCATAACAAAAAACGGAAGGCTCGAATTGCTTAAGAAAAAGGTGCTGGCAGCCTCCCTTATTCAGGTCATCTGCTGGCACGAGGCTGCGGCCGCTCCTGAAATCGGCAAAACCGTTGAGGTGAAAAACGAGGTCAGCCTCGAAAGCGCCGCCTCGAAAATCACTCTCGCTAAGGGAGACTTCGTCCATCAGGACGAGAGCATCGTCACCGGACCGGATGCGCGTGCTGAGGTTGAGCTTCTCGATAAGACCAAGCTCGCCGTCGGCCCCGAGGCAAGGATCGTTCTCGACAAATTCGTCTACGACGCAGGCGCCTCGCCCAATTCGATCTCCATCAATTTATCGAAAGGCGCATTCCGGTTCATCACCGGCTTGGCTCCGAAAACCTCCTATGAGATTAAGACGCCTACCGCCTCGCTTGGCGTAAGGGGCACCATCTTCGACGTCTTTGTCGCCGATAATGGTGAAACTGCGGTGCTTTTGCATGAAGGCGGGGTCGATGTGTGCAATACCGCTCATTCTTGCCAAGCCCACAACAAGGTTGGAGGTATCATCCACGTCGCCATTGGGGGAGCGTTCTCCCTTCCCCTTCGATGGGATGGCTCCATTATGAAGGGAATCGGCGTGCAAACGGCATTTCCCTTCGTTGGCAGGAAACTATTGATCGACCCCGTGCGCAGGCTGTCGCCTCGCGCGCTCTTGACTGGGGTTGGGGGAATCGGAGGGAAGTTGCAGCGCGTGATTCCAGTGCCTGGCCTTCCATTCTAAGCTCCGTCTTCGCATGCCCAAAAACTTCCAGCGAGCATCCACGAGCAAAAGCAAGAGGAACCTATGATGAATTTCGATACGGTCGAATTGGAAAATGGAATAACGAAGGTTGTGCTGTCCGGCCGCATGGATATCGAAGGTGCATCCGCCGTCGATTTGAAATTCAGCGTACTCGCTGGCGCCAAAAAGAATCGCCGTCGATCTCACCGATGTGAGTTTTATGGCTTCGATGGGCATCCGCACGCTCATGCTCAGCGCGAAAGCGGCGGTGAACAAGGGCGGAAAAATGGTGCTTGTCAATCCCCAGCCAAGTGTTGAGAAAGTTCTCAGGACGACGGGTGTAGACACGATTATGCCTATCGTTCCCACCATCGATGAGGCATCGCGTATCTTGGCCGCTTGAGACGGCCTCGCCCCGTCCATGGATCTTCAAGCGGTGTACCGCAGGAGTTTTGGCCGCAGCCTGGGCGCTATTGCCGAGGCTGAGCGCTGGCTCGATGCCATCACCTCTGAAGCGCAGCTTTCGGGGACGGTTGCGTTTGCTATGCAGGTTTGTCTCGAAGAAGTCTTTGCCAATATCGTCCGCCATGCCGCACTTCGAGACCCGGATAGCCAAGCAGTTGAAATAAAAATCGAAATCGATGCCGATAGCGGTTGCGCCCGCATGACGGTCGAGCACGAAGGCGAAGCTTTCGACATCGCGCAAGCGCCCTCGCGCCGGATAACCCAATCGATTGAGGAGATCGAGCCGGGCGGCCTTGGCATCGTCCTTATCCAAAACTTCTCCAGCAGCTTGAGCTACCGCCGCATCGGGTCCCGCAATTGCGTAACGCTGGGGTTTTCCCTCGCCGATATTGCGGCCCCCGAGAACCAGCCATCGCCCAAGGAGGTGTCAGTCCCCGGAAACAAGGCCTTGAACGCCGTCAGAGACGCATTGGCGCCGTTTGAGCCTCTGAGCTGTGCGCCCGGTGAAATCCTAATGCGGCAGGGAGAGGCGAGCGAGCAAGCATTTTTGCTGGAAGACGGAAGCGTGCTCGTCTATTCCGAAACTTCCTACGGCGACGTACCACTGGCGACACTCCAGGGGCCGCGGTTGATCGGCGAAATCGGCGTTCTCGCAAACCTTCCGCGCACCGCAAGCATCCGGGTCACCGAGACCGCGGCCGTAGTTCCGGTAAGCAAGGCCGCGCTTCTGGAGATAGGCGAGAAAGCGCCCGAGTTGCTTCTGTCCGTTATAGCGCAGCTTGGACGCCAGATCGATAGCGTGAACAAAGCGATCGGCCTTTATACGAACGCGTTATCCGCGCTTGAGAAGCGGGAGTTCGATTCCGGCATTCTTGCCGACCTCAAGAACCCCACTCCGGAATTGACGGAGTTTGCCGCGACTTTTCGCCGTTTTGCCGATCAGATCCTCGACAAGCGGCGTCAGCAGGACGAGATGGCAAGTGCTGCCCTTATTCAGCAGTCGCTTCTGCCCAATCCCTCCATGCTGGAAACGCTCGGCGGTGTGCTGGACCTCTATGCAGAGGTCCGCCCGGCCCGGCATGTGGGAGGCGATTTCTACGACTTCTTCATGCTGGACCCGGACAAACTCGCCTTCGCAATTGGCGATGTCTGCGGCAAAGGCATGCCTGCGAGCCTCTTCATGGCAATCGTTGTGACGGTCTTGAGGACTGCGGCGAGAGAAGAAGGGTCGGTCGCATCCGCCATCGCGCGCGCAAACGCCATACTTTGCATGGAAAACGCCTCCTCCATGTTTGCGACGGTGATCCTTGCTATCTTGAACATCCGCACCGGCTTGCTCGAATACGGCAATTGCGGTCACAACCCGCCATTCATTTTGCCGGCCGATGCAGATCCTAGAGCCTTGGATGACGCGGCCTCTCTGCCCCTGGCACTTTTTCCGGACCTCAAACCTCAGGTTTTTAGTACAATGCTCAGTCCGGGCGATGCACTTCTGCTCTATACCGATGGGGTTACAGAGGCTACAGATCACTCGCTGTGCGAATTTGGCGAGGAACGGCTGCAAGCAACTCTGGCGGCGTCCAGGAATTTGCCGGCGAAAGATCTCGCGGCGAGAATCTTCTCAAGCGTGGCAGGCTTCGCAAGCGGGGCCGAACAATCCGACGACATCACTTGCCTTACACTAAGGCTCGCCGCGCATTGAGGCCCAGCGCAGCAGCCGGCCGCCAGCTTCTAAATTGTCATCTCACCTTCGCATTCAATCTGTAGGCTCGCGTCTTTTGAACGTGGCACATGCGGGTACATGGAAACTGAACTGGTAAAATTCCCCGGCGATCCGCCAGCGATTGAGCTGCACCAAGCCGGCTCCACAACATCTCCGGTTCTCAAGGTACGAAAGTTCATACTGCACGAGCTGGCGGACCTACTCCGCGGATCTCTTGCCGGGATAACAGGCGCCCTCGTCCTGTTCGCCTATTGTGTGTCTTACGGGGCATTAATCTTCCAGGGGGAGTTCGCGAGCGGAGCGTCGCCGGCCATCTTCAGCTTCATGCTCTCGGCAGCCTCTGGCGGCTTAATTGCGGGAAGCCTTACGAAGCTGAAGCCTCTTGGTTACGCGCCGGATTCCCCCGTAACTGCCCTTCTGATCGGTCTCGCTGCAAGTGTCGCCGGGAGTGTGAAAGCTGATGGAGGCTCTACCGGCGAGAGCATCGCTAACGCGCTCTTTGCCCTCTGGCTAACGGGCATATTTTCCTACGCGATAATGTGGATGTTGGGATATTGGCGCGTGGCACGGCTTTTTCGCTTCGTGCCATACAGCGTCGTCGCCGGCTTCCTTGGCGCGACAGGTTTTATGCTTATCGTAGCAGGCATTTCGCTCGCGATTAGGCGCCCATTTGACGGCTGGCTGCTTGCGAGCGACATGACAGCTTCAAATCTGGGATTGGTTGCTGCCAGCGCAGTGTTCGCCGTCTTTCTCCTGCTTTTCCGCACTCTGAAACGCTACCACCTGCTATTTCCCGTTGGAATATCCTTAGCCCTCTGCTTCCTTTTCCTGCTCATCCAGTTGGCAAGTCCGGAAGCTGCCGGTCCCGCCTTGTTCATCAGTACGGTGCAAAACATCCAGCCTTGGTTCCCATTCCAGCTTGCGATGGGGCACGGCATCCACTGGGGCATTTTGGCTCTTCATCTGCCTCAGATGCTAGCCGCCGTGATCGTAGTCCAGATCTCGAACGTGGTGAAAATCTCAACAGTGGAGGTAGTGCGATCTGAAGCGGCCGATCTCGACGCTGAATTTCGCTATAACGGCGCGGGAACTCTTGCGGGTGCAGCCTTGGGCGGAATCGGGGCGAGCATATCGACCGGGGTCACAAGCGCGATCGCAGGGACAGCCGGCTCTACCCGCCTCAGCGGTATGGTGGCGGGCTTATTGGCCGGCTCGCTGTTACTGTTCAAAATCAATGTATTGACCCTGATGCCGATACCGGTACTCGCAGGGCTGGCATTTTATTTGGGTAGTGTCCTGCTTATTGAATCGTTCCGGCAGTCTTTGCTGCAGCGCGCGTGGCTCGATCTCATACCGGCATTGGGTATAATGGCGATCTGTCTTCGCTATGGGCATATGACAGGCGTAGCAGCGGGACTTATCCTCGCCAGCCTCCTATTTTCCTATAGCTACGCAAAGCTGGGACCGGTCAGGCGTCACCTCACAGCTGCGTCCATATCCAGCAATGTCGTGCGCTCAAAGGAGCACACCTCCTTTTTGCGCCGTGAGGGCCATGCTATTCATATTTACTGGATTTCTGGATATCTATTTTTTGGTTCGTCAGACCGGTTATTCGAAAACATCAGGAGCGGGACCGATACGCAGCGCGACCCCAAGATCGCCTATATCGTTTTGGACATGACCGATGTCAGCGGTATGGATTCGTCCGCCGTACTTAGTCTCTTGAAGCTGAAGAACTTTTGCGGCCAAAAGGGGACTCGCCTCATCTTCTGCGGCCTCAGCAAGCCGATGATGGTCAGGCTTGAGGCCGATGCCGTACTCACGGAGGGAGGCTGGGACGTAGTTTTCACTGACCGCAACGAAGCGCTCGCGTGGTGCGAGGCCAGCCTTCTTGCCACCATGCAAGGAGTGCAAGCACAGCCAAGCGGCGAAAAGCTGGAGACCTGGCTTTCGCGGGAACTCGGACAAGAGTTTGCGATACAGATCATGCCTTATCTCGAGTGCAAGGCGCTCAAACAGGGAGAAATACTTTATAGCCAAGACGATGCAGCAGAAACAATCGACCTCGTCGTAGAAGGCAGTATCGGTGTCGTTCTCAAACATGAAGGCCTTGGAGATTATTGGCTAAGGGTGATGAAGACGCAGACGATTGTCGGTGAAATGGGTTTCTTCAGAAACGCGCTGAGGACCGCCTCGATTTTGGCAGCCGAGGATGGCGTCGTTTACTCGCTGACGCGGGAAGGCTTCTCCCGGCTTGAGATTGAGAGCCCAACTGTCGCGAGTAGCTTCCTCAAATTTGTTATAAGGATTTTGGCCGACAGGGTCGATTTCGCTAACCACGAGACGGCGGCCTTATTGTAGCAAGCCATGAACCAAAGCCTCCGCCCTCTTCTTCACCCTTTCCGGTGACGGTTAACATCGTATAAATCGAGCATGGTAGATTTGAACAGGGCGCGGGAAACGCTGCGGAAGACCTTTGGGTTCGCGGATTTCCGGGCGGGCCAAGGCGATGTTATCAGCGCGGTCCTCGATGGGAGAGACGTCCTCGCCGTGATGCCGACCGGCGGCGGCAAGTCGCTCTGCTATCAATTGCCCGCGCTTCTAAGGGATGGGCTCACCATTGTGGTCTCGCCGCTGATCGCGCTGATGCGCAATCAGGTCGCGCAACTCCAGGCCTTCGGGATCGCGGCGGGGGCACTCAATTCTTCGAACAGCCGCGAGGAAACAGCCGCCCTTCTCGACGCTGTTTCAAAACGCCGCTTGCGCCTGCTTTACGTCGCGCCCGAGAGACTGGCGCTCGGCGATACGAAGGCGATGTTGCAGCAGGCAGGCGTCAGTCTGCTTGCTATCGACGAGGCGCACTGCGTTTCCCAGTGGGGGCACGATTTCCGCCCCGAATACCTCAAACTTGGCGAGGTCGCGGCCTCGCTCTCAGGCGTTCAGATCATGGCGCTCACCGCGACCGCCGACGCAGCCACGCGCGCGGACATTCTTGGCCGTCTCTTCGCCCGGCTGCCGGCGGTCTTCGTTCATGGCTTCGATAGGCCGAACCTGCGCCTTGCCATGCGCGCAAAGAGCGATGCGCGGCGCCAGCTGATGGACTTTATCAGAATGCAGAAGGGCGAGAGCGGCATCGTCTATTGCAGCGCGCGCAGGCAGACGGAAGAACTGGCGGACTTCTTTAGCGGGAAGGGCATTACGGCCCTCCCCTATCACGCCGGAATGGACAGCGCCCAGCGCTCGCAAAATCAAGATCGTTTCCTGCAGGATGACGGCCTTGTCATGGTGGCGACGGTCGCGTTCGGAATGGGCATCGACAAGCCGGATGTCCGCTTCGTGGCGCATGCCAATCTGCCGAAATCCATCGAGGCCTATTATCAAGAAATCGGCCGCGCGGGACGCGACGGGCTGCCGGCTTCGACGCTGACGCTTTATGGCCTCGACGATATGCGCCTGCGCCGCCAGCAGATCGAGGAAAGCGAGGCGCCGGACGAGCAGAAGCGGGTTGAGCGCCGGAGGCTCGATGCGCTGATAGCCTTGTGCGAAGCGCCGCGCTGCCGGCGGCAGACGCTTCTGGCTTATTTCGGGGAGAGTGCCGGGCCTTGCGGCAATTGCGATCTCTGCATTGAGGGAGTGGAGCTTGTCGATGGCACGGTGCTGGCGCAAAAAGCGCTCTCCGCCATCGCCCGCACTGGGGAGCGGTTCGGGGCCGAGCATCTGATCGCCCTGCTTCGCGGCCAGATGTCGGACCGCATTACGCAATTGAACCATCACCAACTGCCCACATTCGGTGTAGGCAGCGATGTCAGCGCCAATGCGTGGCGGGCGATTTTCCGCCAGCTATACGCGGCTGGCGTCATCAATCTCGATGTCGCTGGATTTGGCTCTTGGACCATCACCGAGCATGGCCGGCAGGTTTTGCGGGGGAAGGCCGCGGTGGAACTCAGGAAAGAAGCGCTTGTGGAGCGCGGGGACAAACGGCCCGCACGGTCTCAATCGGCGGCCGGCGGGAGCATCCAGGCCCTATCGGGCGCGGACGCTGCCCTGTTTGAAGCCTTGAAAGCAGTCCGGCGTTCCATAGCGACCGAAAAGAAGGTCCCCGCTTATGTTGTCTTCCCCGACAAGACGCTGCTCGACATGGTGCACCTCAAGCCTCAAACGCGGGATCATATGGCGATGGTGCATGGCGTCGGGGCGGCCAAGCTCGAACAGTATGGCGAGGCTTTTCTGAGCGCCGTTACGAAGCATCTTTCAGGCACGCCAGCGTGAGCTCCTTCACCGTCCGCCGGCACGAGGAACACTTCGCGCCGCCGGCATTTCCGGTTTCGTGGCGTGGAACGAACTCGACAACGCACTGACAAAGCAGGACAACCGGCGAATGCCACAGGTTTGAAGTAAGTATTTTACAAATTTGGATTGATGCATCGGGATTCGCAGCTAAAGTGTCAGTTGGAGTCTATCTACCGTTGCATTCGTTCGCCGCCGGATAGAGTTCTGCGTTAGCAGCTGCGCGACAGGGGAGATTGTGACAATGAAACGCTGGGGCATATTGTGCGCCTTCGCCTGGATCCTTTCCGTGAATTTCGCGGGCATGCCATTTGCGCACGCAGACGATATGGAAAAGGCAGTAGCAGCGGTGAAGGGGGCGAGCGTTGAAGAGCTGCGCATGGAGTTCGAGCGCCGCTTCTCGAAGAATAAGGCCGTTCACACGAGGGGGCTGACGGCCGTTCCCCGCTCGGCAAATCCCGCGGCGGCGCCAAATAGGGTGTTGGCATCGGTTGGCGATGCAGAGCTGGTGGCCGCGATGCACGTCACGAGCCGGGCCATTTACGGTAACGACGACCGCAAAGATTTGTGGCAGATCAGGGCTGCCGATGGCGTCCAATCCCTCACCCGGGCGTCGGCTGCGCTCTTCAAAGCGGCGCAAGTCGATGCGCCTGTGAACGGTATGGTGCACTTGAGGACCAGCCCCTTCAAAGAAGTGCAAAGTCTCTGCCTGACCCCTAAACCGAAGTTCGCGGACCAGCCTTCAGGCGCGTTCTGCTCGGGCACATTGGTGCGCCCGGACGTGGTGCTGACAGCTGGACATTGCGTCCGGGAAATATCAGGCGATAAGAGTGTTCCCGAACATGTCACCGGCACCAAATTCGTATTTGGCTACTCTTTGCAAAACCCGGATGCCGATGTGAGATCGATCCCGGCGGCCAACGTCTTTACCGGACGCGCGGTTTTGGATGGCGAATACGGCAACCCCCACGATCCCAATTACCACGACTGGGCTTTGGTCCACCTCGACAGGCCCGTGCCTCCATCCATTGCCGAACCCGTGACCGGATGGGAAAGCGCACGCGTAACCAACGGAGAGCGGGTCTTCGTCATAGGATTTCCGGCTGGCATGCCGTTGAAATACGCGCCCAACGCGCATGTACACGACGATACGAACGACGCATCGTTCGTGGCCGATCTCGATACCTTCGGCGGTAATTCAGGGTCCGGCGTTTACGACCAGGCGAGTAAAAAACTGGTTGGCATTTTGGTGCAGGGCGAAGTGGATTTCGTGCTGGACAAGACTAGAGGCTGCTATCTTGTCAATGTTTGCCCGCACATAGGCTCGCATGTCGAAGGTACGCGGATTAATTGTTCCGGAGAGAAGGTCAGCCGGATCAGTCAGGTGCGCATTCAGTGAGCTAAAAGCCTTAGCGGCAATGTGCGCGGTGGCGCCGGTGGTGGATGCGGGCGTGCTTGAGATATAGGCAGTGCCGCGAGTGCGGATATTCATGGCAAAACTGCATGCTCCGTCCGCGTGAGTGGATAGAGGCGTGCCTGTGAGCGCGGGCATGAACTTTCGCATGATGTCCCCGGTGGCGGTGCATGCGCTTGCGGCTGTGATGATGCCGCCTCATCTGCTTTGTTTTCTTCGGTTGCACTTGCACGCCGAGCGGGGGCTCGATCGGGTTCTTCACGGCAACCTTGGTGCCTTCGGGAAGCTTCAGGTCCGCCCAGGTGAAATCCAGTTTAAGGCCTTCCGGGAAAAAGCCCTTGCAGGTGTCGCGGAATAAGCGGCGGAATTCTACCGCAGCCTGACCATTCGTGACCGGGCTTGAACTTACTTCGAAATCGGCCTTTTGCGTGCAGCCGCCCGTTGGGACCGTGAGCGTGACGCCGGTTTTCGTCGCTTCGACGGCCATCACCTCGTCAAGATCGGAAGATGCTTCGGCCGCGCAAGGGCCTCTCGCGAGCAGCACAAGGGCCAGCGCTAACGCAAAAGACTTGAAGTCAACACTCAACAACATTGCTTACTCCCCGGGGACAGCGAAACTCCCCCTATTCAGCATACGGCTAACAATCGCGGTATGGGAACATAGAGAATTGTTATAGCCGGATAAGATTACGAGTTTCGTAAACGGTGCCGCTCAAGGCGCATGCTTCTGTGGCAAACGTGTGCTGGCTTTGGTCTGGGGTCAACGCCCGAGCTTGCGGCCAAGCCGCCTGCAATGGTAGAAGGCCTTGCTGCCGGCCTGACTGAGGCAAGCCGGCGTGCCCGCCGGATAGGAGAAAGCTGCGTATGTGCATCGGCATCCCCATGCGCGTCATCGAAAGCGACGGCTTCACTGCCCTATGCGAAGGGCGTGGCGTGCAGAGGCGCGTGAACGTCATGCTGGTTGAAGAGGCAGATCCGGGCGCATGGGTGCTGATCCATCTGGGCAATGCCGTGCGTTTGCTCGAAGAAGAAGAAGCGTCACAGATCAACGAGGCGCTGGATGCCGTCACCGCCGCGCTCAACGGCGAGCCAGTGGACCACTATTTCGCCGACCTGCGGCGGCATTAGCGCAAGCTGCGTCCTGGTGGACGCAGAGCAAACTGCGTGTCCTTCCGCGCTGGGTACATGACCCATTACGCGGCGCGCGACGCCATCGTGGAAGCGATCGACGAGGTAGCTTCAGCGAGCGGCACATCGCCCGAAGGCACTTCCGTAGGGTAGTAGGCTTCGCTCACTCCACGGTCAAAACGATCTTCCCCATATGCGTGCCCTCCTCCATGTGGCGATGCGCGGCGGCGGCTTGTGCCAGCGGAAAAGCCTTGTCGATCACGATCTTTACCGCGCCGCTTTCGAGCAGCGGCCAGACCTTATTCTCAAGCTCGCGCGCGAGATGGGCTTTGAATTCCGGCTTCCTCGGGCGCAGCGTCGAGCCGGTGAGGGTCAGGCGTTTGCGCATCACGGGCACAAGGTCGATCTGAACCCTGGAACCCTTCAGGAAGGCGATTTGAACGATCCTGCCATCTTCGGCCGCGCATGCAATGTTGTCCTTCACATAGTCGCCGCCAACCATGTCGAGGATGACGTCCACGCCGCGCCCCGCCGTCGCCGCTTTGATCGCAACCGCGAACGGTTGCGTCTTATAGTTGATGGCGCGCTCGGCGCCGAGGCTTTCGCAATAGGCGCATTTCTCATCGCTGCCTGCGGTTGCGAAAACGGTCGCGCCGAAATGCGCCGCAAGCTGGATCGCCGTGGAACCGATGCCGCTGGAGCCGCCATGCACCAGAAAAGTCTCGCCCGCCTTAAGCGCGCCGCGCTCGAAAACGTTGTGCCAGACCGTCATGAAGGTCTCGGGGACGCAAGCCGCTTCGGCCATGCTCAAGCCCTTTGGCACCCTCATGCATGAACCCTCCAGCGCTAACGCGTATTCGGCGTAGCCGCCGCCGGCCGTCAGCGCCGCTACTTTGTCGCCAGGCTGCCAAAGCGTAACGCCCTCGCCCAAACGAACGATCTCGCCAGCCACTTCAAGGCCCGGAATATTTGAGGCGCCGGGCGGCGCAGGGTAAAGCCCCATGCGCTGGAGCACATCCGGCCGGTTCACTCCGGCCGCCGCGACCTTGATGAGCACCTCACCGTGGCGAGGCTCGGGAATGGGAACCTCAGTAAGGGTGAGCATTTCGGGGCCGCCGGCTTCGCGGATTACGATTGTTTTCACGGTATTTCTCCAGCGTTCAAGCAAAGCTCACTCCAGCCGTCCTTATTTTACCCCAAGTTAAGCCGGGCTTGCTACCTTCGAAGCATGGAACGCGAAAAAGATGGCCCCAAAAGCGCCTTCGGCAAAACTTTTCCCGCCGCGTTCTTGATGTGCCCTTAATTTGCGGTAAGCTCTCACTTCGCGAGCTTCCGCCTTCTCTTCTGTGAAAGGCTCAAGCTGGTATGCGGCCGTGGGATATGCGAGTTTTGGCGCCGGTCCCGGTTTTGCCGGTTCGTAATGCGTGAGGCGGTACAGTATGAAAAGCTTTAATGCGGCTGAAAATCGCTCAAGCGGCGAACTTCTTTCTTTCCGGGACAGGTTCACCTCTTCCAGGCAATTCGCCAATCTCTACCGCGAAGGCATGGACCTTGTCGAGGAGACGGCGGACTATCTCGACCGGGGGGGCGCCTCGAATCCAGGCGGCTTCTGCCGCCGGCGAGCATCGCCTACACCTCCGAAAGCATCAAATTGACGACAAGGCTGACCCAGCTGGCTTCCTGGCTGCTCGTGTTCCGCGCGATCTCGATTGGGGAAATCACCGCAGCCGAAGCGCACACGCACCGGCACAGGGTGACCCTCGCCGCACAAAGCAGCTTGCGCCCGGAAGGCTTCGACGATCTGCCTGAAACCTTCAAGCGGCTAATTTCCGAGAGCCACAGGCTTTACGGCCGCATCCTCCGGCTGGACAAGCTGTTAAGCGAGAGTTACAGCGCACTCGGGAACGACGCCTCCCCGATCTCACCGCATATTGAGCGGATAAGGCTCGCATTTCCAGCGGCTTAGGTCTCTGCTGCGGTGGCACTGCGGCCGCCTCTGCAACAGAAGGCTGGCTTGCGTATTACGCAATCGACAACTTTCGCGATTACGGGCATAAGTGCGGCAATTTGCTCACGCGCCACGGTGCCTTCAACCTAAGAGGTCCTCCATGCCCCATGCGATCCGCATTCACGCTTTCGGCGGCCCGGAAGTCATGAAGTGGGAAGAGGTCCAGCTTGGCGAGCCAGGGCCCGGCGAGGCGAAAATCAAACAGCATGCTGCCGGGGTGAACTATATCGACGTTTATCACCGCACCGGCCTCTACCCCGTTCCATCGAGGCCGTTCACGCCGGGGTGCGAAGGCGCCGGTCAGGTGCTGGCCATAGGCGAAGGTGTGACCGATATCGAGGTTGGCGACCGCGTGGCCTATGCCGGGCCCCTTGGCGGCTATGCCGAAGAGCGGCTGATCCCAGCAGACAGGCTCGTGAAGCTGCCGAAAGAGATCTCTTACGAAACCGCCGCAGCGATGATGCTGCAAGGCATGACCGTCCGCTACCTTCTGAAGCAAACCTATCCCGTAACAAAGGAAAGCGTGATCCTCTGGCATGCCGCAGCAGGCGGAGTTGGGCTCATCGCATGTCAATGGGCTTCCTATATCGGCGCAACCATCATCGGCACCGCTGGCTCGGACGAGAAAGTCACGCTCGCCAAGGACAATGGCTGCACGCACGTCATCAACTATCGCACGGAGGACTTCGTCGCGCGTGTGAAGGAGATCACCGGCGGGGCGGGCGTGGACGTGGTCTATGACTCCGTCGGCAAGGACACCTTCCCCAAATCGCTCGATTGCCTCAAGCCGCGCGGGCTTTGGGCGAGCTTCGGCAATGCTTCAGGCCCGGTGCCACCCTTCGAGCTCGGCATCCTTGCGCAGAAGAGGTCGCTTTATGCGACGCGGCCTTCGCTCTACACTTATGTCGCTTCGCGGCAGGCGTTGCTTGAAAATGCGGACGATCTCATGGATATGGTCAAACTGAGCCGCATCAAGATCCGGGTGACGAAAACCTATCCGATGGCGGATGCGGCACAGGCCCATCGCGATCTGGAAAGCCGGGCAACCACAGGCTCGGTCGTGCTCCTCGCCGACTATGCGGAGAGGCGCGTTACGCCGATTTACGGCACCGACGGCGGAGACGACTAGAAGCAGGCCCCAATCAACAAGAGGATGCGGCCCCGGAAGCCCCCGGCCTGGACGAGGGCGAAGGGGGCTTCTATAGCTGACGGCAACCAGCTTTATCTTTTTGGAGGCGATCGGTGCTCGATCTCAAATGGATCCGGGAAAACCCTAGCGATTTTGACGCCGGTCTGAAGCGGCGCGGAATTGAGCCAATGTCAGCTGCCGTTCTCAAGCTCGACGAGGACCGGCGCGCCAATACGACAGCGCTCCAGGATATGCAGGCGCGGCGCAACGCGGCCTCGAAGGAGATCGGCAAGGCGAAGGGCAAAGGCGGCGATCCGGCGAAGGCGGCAGAGCTGATGGCCGAGGTCGCGGAGCTGAAGGAGAAGATCGCGGCCGGCGAGAAGCGCGAGCGCGAGTTGGACGAGCAGTTGAAGGGCTTGCTCGCCGGCATCCCGAACCTGCTTCTGCCGGATGTGCCGGACGGCAAGGACGAGAGCGAAAATGTCGAGCTGCACAAAGAGGGAAGCCCGCGCGACTTCAAAAAGGAAGGCTTCGAGCCGAAGCAGCATTTCGAGATCGGCGAGGCGCTGGGCCTTATGGATTTCGAGGCGGCGGCGAAAATGTCCGGCGCGCGCTTCACGGTGCTGAAGGGGGGACTTGCGCGGCTCGAACGCGCCATCGGCCAGTTCATGCTCGACGTCCAAACCGGCGAGCACGGCTATACCGAGGTTAGCCCGCCGCTTCTCGTTAAAGACGATGCAATGTTTGGGACAGCGCAACTGCCAAAATTTGCCGATGATCTTTTTTCAACATCGAATGCGATCAAAGATAAGGCGTTACGCTTCTCGATCGAGATTGCATTTCATCAGGGGCAGATCGAATCCTATAATTTGCTCTCCGAGCCAGAATGCCAGACGTCTACAAATAATTTCAGACAGTTGCTCAAAGGTTGGTTAGAAATATCGGAAGCGCAATTAAGATCAGCGGAGACGAATTTAGCTGAAATAAGAAAAGATTATCCTTCTCTTGTCCTTGGCCATAGACTAATTCCAACCTCTGAGGTGCCGCTGACGAATCTGGTGCGTGAAAGCATCCTCGCCGAGGCCGATCTGCCCTACCGCTTCACGGCGCTGACGCCATGCTTCCGCGCAGAGGCGGGCGCGGCCGGCAGGGACACGCGCGGCATGATCCGCCAGCACCAGTTCTACAAAGTAGAGATGGTCTCCATCACGGCCGCCGGTCAGTCCGGGGCCGAGCACGAGCGCATGACGGGCTGCGCCGAGGAAATCCTTAGGCGCCTGGACCTGCCCTACCGGGTCATCGTGCTCTGCTCAGGCGACACGGGCTTCGCCTCGCGAAAAACCCACGACATCGAGGTCTGGCTGCCCGGCCAGAACACCTACCGCGAGATTTCAAGCGTCTCGAACTGCGGCGACTTCCAGGCCCGCCGCATGCAGGCGCGCTACCGCCCGGCCGAGGGCAAGGACATCCAGTTCGTCCACACGCTGAACGGCTCCGGGCTCGCGGTCGGCCGCACGCTCATCGCGGTCATCGAGAACTATCAGGAGAAAGACGGCAGCATCCGCGTTCCCGAAGCGCTGCGGCCCTATATGGGCGGGATCGAGCGGATTGCGGCTTAATCGGCGGGGCCGCGAGGGGTGAACTGGGGAACGTCTCTTAATTCGCCCTTTCCGGCATGGCCCTGGCCTGTTCTCTATTTCCAGCTCAATACCACTGAGCGAGCTCGATTGTGATGTCCTCCGGCCCCTGCAGGAAGACGAGCTTGCGGTCGTGGAAATCCATCATCTTGTTGCGCAGCTTCACGCCAGCCCCCGTAAGCCGCGCGATCTCGGCTTCCAAGTCATCGACCGAGAAGCAGATGTGGTTGAAGCCAAGCTTGTTGAGCTTGGCGATGGCAGGGTCGGGCAGAGCGCCGGGGTGGCGGTAATGCAGAATCTGCACTTCGGTGTGGGGGTTTTCGATAGCCAGCGTGATGTGGTCGGCCTCGATGCCTTGGACGCCCATATAGTCTTCCATGACCGGGCCCGAGATTACCGCGGCTTTGGTCTCCTTGAAGCCGAGCAAAGCGAAGAAGTGCTTGGCGGCTTCGACATCGCGCACGACGATGGTGACGTGATCGAATTTTCTGACCATGTGTGCCTCCTTTGGCATCAATGGATATCGCGTCGTTTTTTCCTATGCGCCAGAGTGGACGGTACAGCGTCGAACAGTAGGTTTCGGTGAGCTTAATTACATCCTTAACTTTGCACGCGCTGCCATCTATGCCAGGAACTTTAGCGCCGCGGAGCCGCCGCCGGCATGGTCGGCTCATTGGCGTGGAAGCCGTGCAGCGCCGTCCATTGGCAAAGCCAGCGATGCCCGGTTGGGCTTTTGCGCCAGGGCAGCGCGGCCGTCATCCTTGATCTAGCAACGGATATTTGCCCGGATCCGCGATGATCTTCTCTGAGAGGTCTACATCTAGATCTGGCCAGTGGAAATGCCCAGGTGCCGGTTCCTCGACATTGAGCACTTTTCCTACTGGCGCCTCTTTAAACCAGGGGAAATGCTCGAACGGCAGAAACAACTCTGCATCGCGCACAAGAAGCCAAATGCCGTGCGAGGAAATATGCGTCACTTCAATGCCCTGGGAAATGGCGCCGCCATGCGGCAATGAGGCTGTCATGGTGCTCCTCGATGATCTGGCGAATCTCTTGCAACTGAACTTGGGTAAGGCGATGGCCCCGGGCAAGCTCGATTTGCGGTTCAAGCCAGAATTTCGCCTCCCCATTCGCGGTATGCACATGGACATGCATGCGGGTTTCCTCGCGCGAAAAGAAAAAGAAGCGGTATCCGTCTTTCCGAAGAACAGTTGGGCTCATGATGGCATCAAACCTAAACTGCACGGGATTCCTACATTAAAGTGCCTGCAAGAAGCCACTGGTTTGGGACGCGCGGGCTGGTAGGCGCAAACTTGGGGTAGGCATGAGCATCGCATTACCGTAATACATGCTCCATGCGGATTCTCATCACCAATGACGACGGCATCGAAGCGCCGGGCCTCGATGTCCTTCAAAAGATTGCTTCGGATCTCTCGGACGATGTCTGGATCGTCGCGCCCGAAACGGACCAGAGCGGGGCCGCGCATTCGCTGACGCTGCACGAACCCTTGCGCTTGCGCAAGCTCTCGGAACGCACCTTCGCCGTGAAAGGCACGCCAACCGATTGCGTCATCATGGCCGTGCGGCATGTGCTCAAGGGCGAGGAGCCGGACCTCGTACTGTCGGGCGTCAATCGCGGCTCGAATATCGCCGATGACGTAACCTATTCCGGCACCATCGCCGGCGCCATTGAAGGCACGATGCTCGGCATCCCTTCCATTGCGATGAGCCTGGCCGTGAATTGGGAGGACCCAAAGAAGATCCACTGGGAGAGCCCGATGGAGCATGGTGCGTCCCTGGTACGCAAATTGATGGAGGCCGGCTGGCCGAACGACGTGTTGATAAACGTCAATTTCCCGGACCTGGAACCAAGTAAAGTTCGGGGTATTCAAATAACGAAGCAGGGCAAGCGCGATCAGGATTACTTGCACGTCGAGGACCGGCTCGATACGAGAGGCAATCCCTATTATTGGTTCGGATTCAAGCCTCGCTCCGTCCACGCCAGCGTTGGAACGGACATGTGGGCGATCAAAACCGGCGCGATATCGGTAACGCCGCTTTATCTGAACCTGACGCACACCGATACCTGCCGGAAGCTATCGGAGCTTCTGACGCAAAAGTAGAAAACGGGCTCGCGAGGCAGGCGCTTCGGGAACGGTTCTAATGAGAAATGCAACGCTGCGGGAGCTTTTGCTGAGCCTCCGGCACAACGGGATTTCAGATCCCCGCGTCCTTGATGCGATAGCCCAAACCCCCAGAGAAGCATTTATATCCGACCCCGTGCTTCAGGCACACGCCTATGCCGATGAAGCGCTGCCGATCGAATGCGAGCAGACGATTACTCAGCCCTTCGTGGTCGCCTACATGAGCGAACGGCTTCATCCCACACGCGAGAACGATGTGCTCGAGATCGGGACTGGCTCCGGCTACCAGGCGGCGATCCTGTCCAGGCTTGCACGCCACGTCTACACCATCGAGAGCCATGCGGAGCTGCACCGGCTGGCTGTTCGGAGGTTCGATGAGCTGAACCTTCCGAACATAACGGCGATTTGCGGCGACGGTACGAAAGGATGGCCGGATTACCGCCTATTCGACCGGATCATCGTCACGGCCGGCACGCGGGAAGTCCCGGAAGAATTGATCGATCAGCTGGCCCCTGGCGGGTTTATGGTCATTCCTCTCGGTCCCCATGGAGACCAAAGGATTACGCTCATCACACGCAACAATGGCCGCCTCGACTTCCAGGCGCTGCTGCCGGTGCAATTCGTGCCCCTTGTACGGGAAAATCCCCGCTGAGCAGACGCGGCCGGCTTTGCCAACGGATGGCGCTCCGCAGCTTCCGGGGTAATGAGCCATTAGGCTTAGCCGGACATTTTCTTTGGGCTTTCCAACCTTAGCGAAAGCTTAAATCGCACCCCGATATTAAGGCTTTGCTAAGCTTACCGCGGTGACAAAAAGATAATTAACGGGATTCCAGGAATCAAGAAATCGGCCTAAAATCGCCAAAAGAAACGCAAAAGCACGGCGGCAAGAAATTATCGGTGGCGGCTGTTAACCATCCAGGTGTTAATGATCGGTATTTCAGATGTAGCGGGGGGCGGCACTTCTGCCTGTAGCCGCCGAAATAGGTACTTCTCTTTGGGGTCGGGAGCGGTCTTTCCAGCTCGATTTTCGGGCTGGAGTGATGTAGCTTAGAAGACCGCAAAACTAGAAGAGCACGCTCGAACAACGGACAGTCCGCCTGCGGTTGAGGTCGCTGACCTGAATCACCTCGGCTAAGCGGTCTTCGGTAGCAGTGCTTGGCTCACCACTGCGTTTGAGGGGTTTGACCAAAGAGCAACCTTCCGCGCAATCCAGCCCATGGAGCGATCCTTGACACTACTCGATCCCCACCAACGACCATGCTAGCTCACTGAATACAAGCACAAGCTTACGCCGACAAGGCGATGCTGAACGCCCATGGCGGGCGCAAAACGGCTCATGGGAGAAAACAATGCCGCTTCAGGAAGAGATTGAGACGCGCCGTCGAGCGATAAAAACAGATAGTTATTCGATGTCACTGGGCGAGTTAATGAACTTGTATCAATCGCAGGAACTCGATCTTCATCCCGATTTCCAGCGCTTCTTCCGCTGGACAGATCGGCAAAAGACTAAACTCATCGAGTCAATTCTCTTGGGAATACCCCTTCCGCCTATTTTCGTTTCCCAACGAAAGGATGGAGTTTGGGATGTCATTGACGGTCTGCAACGCTTGTCTGCCATATTCCAATTTGGCGGAATTCTAAGAAATGACGAGGAGGCCCTGTGGCCAAGTCTCAAGCTAACGAAGGCAAAATACCTTCCGTCGCTCGAAGGCAAAGTATGGGAAATTGCCGATAATCCGGAGAGTCCGGACGCCCTCAGCGCTCAGCAGCGTATTGATATAAAGAGATCAAAATTAGACGTAAACATTATTCTTCGTGAGAGTAGTCCTGATGCGAAATACGACTTATTCGAAAGACTGAATACTGGCGGTACACAGCTATCTGAACAAGAAATGCGCAACTGCCTACTGCTCATGTCGAACAAGGAATTCTTTAAGCGGATTGAGCAATTAGCTTCCTATCCTATGTTCACGGCCTGCACTTCACTATCGGACAAGGCAAAAGAAGAAAGATATGATATGGAGCTTATTGTTCGATTTATTACCTTGCGTGCCGCTCGCGAAAATGATCTTCGTGGCATAGGCGACGTAGGCACCTTCTTAACTGATCGCATTATAGCGCTTTCTGAGGCGAAATTTAACCTAGATGGGGAAGAAAACATATTTAGAAAGGCGTTTGATATTCTCAATGCAGCTTTATGCGAGGAAAGTTTCCGCCGCTACAACGTAGAAAAGGCGCGTTTTATGGGTGGCTTTCTCGTCTCCGTTTTTGAGGTCATCGGTATTGGACTTTCACACAATATTGAGAAATGGGGAAATAGTGCTAACGATCTCGAAGCTATCCGAGTAATCGCGCAATCGATTTGGCAAAATCCCGATTTTACTAATCACCAAGGGTCAGGAGTGGGAGGCGCTTCGCGAATTTTGCATACCGTACCCCTGGGGAGAGCGTTATTTGCGCGATGACAAAGGTGCGAAGCCGGGAAGAGTGCCTGCGCGCGATCCAATCGGACAGCGCCTGGAGAAAGAAGGAAATAGCCACATTAAAGGGGCGCATTGCAAACAGCAGCGACGGCGATCAGGCAATGCTCCTCCGATCCGCGGTGGTCATGCTTTACGCGCATTGGGAGGGATTCGTAAAGACAGCTTCGACTCTTTATCTCAGCTACATAAATGAAGTTATTCGTCGGCGGTCAGTTACCCTGTCCAAGCATTTCACAGATCTCATAATGTGGAAAATGTTCCGCGAGAAGGGTGATCACCTATTCCTAAAGAACGCAGTTCCATTCCTTGAAATGCGCGCGGCTTGGCCATGCTCACCTGACGAACTATTACCTACTGACATCATTAATACCGAATCTAATTTGAGCTCTCAGGTGCTGAGACGCTTAATAACAACAATTAATCTTGATTACAGTCCTTTTCAAACCAAGGAAAAGCTAATCGACGAAGATCTCTTAAAAATGCGTAACCAAATTGCTCACGGAGAACGTGTGTCAGTAGATTTAGCTCAATATGAGACGATTGATAAGCAGATCAGAGGGCTCATCGATAGTTTTCAGCAACTCCTTGAAACCTGTATTCAGAGAGAGCAATATTGTGCGGTTCATACAGGCGAGTCCCTGGCGCTTGGTGCGAACGGTCCCGAAACGGCCACCCCAGGAGTCACGACATGAACCGTATCGTCGCTAGCGATGCTATTAAGGGCCTTAGGGAAGTCCTGAGGTGGCGCCTGACGCTTGACCGCTTGGAGAATAGTCGCCCAAAACCAGGTGCGCAATAGATTAGCCAGATGACGGTGCCCGACGTCCGCGCTTCGCGGAGACCGCAACCGGCCTATTACGATCCTAGCGAGGTTGACCCTACTCACATCCGTTTGCGACGCCAGGAAGGGCTGCTAAAGCGAAGCGGCGAGCAGGCTTAAATCAATCTTAAGGCTTCCGCTGCAAACTCTTCTCCAAAGAGGTGCGGCGATGAGTAATGTTGTGAAGGGCGCGCGCGTGCCCAGTCGTTTTCGCGCGGCTGCGAATTTGACCCTGAGTTGCGTGCTGTTAAGCGGGTGCAGTTCCGTCAGCGACAGATTTTCTTCGGCTTCCTTCGGCAGCGGCTATGGCGCGCAACCCCCCGCCGGCGAAGCCGCGGCATCCTCACCGAAGGTTGCGGCGAATGCACCGGCGCCGGCACAACCCCAGCCGGCACCCTATCGAACCCAGCCTGCGGGCGGCTACCAACTCGCGAGCGCGAGCCCAACCCAGAACGGCGGCTATTTGCAAGTCTCCCGGGTGGATTTGCCTCCGCTTCCCCAGCAGCAGCCGCCTCAGGGAACCAAGGTAGCGGACGGGTACGGCCCCTATAACCAGCCTCCCCTCCCGGACGGCACTTATACGGGGCCTCGCGTCTACACCCCGTATGACGGGCCAAGAGGTGACGCGCCGCCTCCGCAAGTTTATGTACCCGATAGTGGCGATCCCCGCCGCTTCGACCGCGGAGCGCCGCCTCCGCCCCCAAGCTACTACCGGCCTTCTGACGCACCGCCCCCGCCAGCCTATGCGCCGGCAGAGGAAGCGCGTGGGTACCAGCCGGGTAATGACAACGCCTATGCTGGCCAGCCGCCTTACCCCGCAGATGGGAGGCCCGCTTACGCCAGAGGTCCCGAGCCTGGCCCCGCTACCCGCCCCTGGAGAGGCCGCACCGAGGGTGAAACGGTTGCCGTCGCGCCGGGAGATACGGTGTACACGCTCGCACGGCGCTACGGCGTGACCGTCGACATGATCGCGCGCGCAAACGGCCTTACGACCGTTTATGTCCGGCCCGGCACCAAGCTCTTCATTCCACGCGCCGATCCAACCTCTTACGCACAGGCTCCGGTTCATGCACCCGGCTCGCAGACGGCCGCCTGCTCCGGCCCGCACTGCCATGTGGTGCAGCCCGGCGATACGCTTTGGACTATCGCACGCGCACATGGGCTTACTAGTGCGCAGCTAGCCGAAGCCAACAATCTACGGGATCGTGCTTTGAGGCCCGGCCAAGCTCTCATCATTCCGGGTGAAAAAGACCAGTCGCGGCAAGCCATTGCTTCGGCCGAAAGGGCGGATCGGCAGTACCGCAGCGCACAAGACCTGAAGGCGCCCCCGCCGGCTCAGCGCGGCTGGCGGACAGGAGCGGAAGACCCGTCCCGGTTCCGCTCCAGCCGGCGCCTGACGTCAAAACCGCGGAGCTGACACCCCTGATCGAGCCATCCTGCGAAGCTGCCCTTGCCAATCCGCAGCCCCGTATGGGCAGCACCTTCCGCAAGCCTGTCGACGGCAAGACCATCGCGCAATTCGGCCCTCAGAAAGACGGCACGGTCAACGAAGGCATCACGATCTCGGTTCCGAAGGGAACGCCGGTCAAGGCAGCCGAGAATGGGGTGGTTGCCTATGTTGGCGACGAGCTGCCGGGCTTCGGCAATTTGATCCTGATCCGGCATGCCGACGAGTATGTGACCGCCTACGCCCATGCGGACACGGTGCTGGTCAAGAAATGCGATGTGGTGAGACGCGGGCAGACGGTCGCGACCGCCGGCACCACCGGCGATGCCAGCCAGCCGCAGCTCCATTTCGAGATCCGCAAGAACTCGAAGCCCATCGATCCGGCCCCGCTTCTGGGATCGTAATTTTTGCGCCTATAGCACGGCGTTGGCGGTGTAATACCTGAGAGGCAGAAATATTGAGGCAGAAGCGCCTCGACGGTGCAAAGCCCAGGCAGCAAACGGCCCTCAACAGAAAGGCTAGACCCGCCCTGCATGCCGGCGGAATACGCCAGGGCTTGTTGATGTCCATTTACGGAAAGCGCGATGGAAGGCGCTCGGTTCGGCAAAGCCGAGATCGCCTGCAATCTCTCCGACACTGCGCGTGCTATGTATCAGCCAGTCCATCGCGAGCTCCCGGCGAATCTCGTCCTTGATTGCGGCGTAGGTCTGCCCTTCCTGCCGGAGCCTGTGCCGCAAAGTGGAAGCGGGTAACCTCATCTGCTGCGCCATTTCCTCGAAGCCGGGCCAAGTTGCCGGAGCCAGCTTACGCAAGCGGGCGCGAACGGCAGCAATCTGGCCCGCATCGTAGCGATATCGCACCAGAATATTCGCCGGCGCGCCTCGAAGAAACTGACGCAAGGCGCGTTCGGAACGCATCGGGGTGAGCTTCAGGAAGGCGGCATCGAAGGCGAGCCGGCTGACCGGCTGATTGAAACGCACCGGCGCCCCAAAAAACAGGCGGTAATCCGCACTGTGGATGGGTTCCGGGCAGCGGAAATCCACCAAACGCAGCAGCATGCGCCTCCCAACCAGCCAGCACGCAATACCGTGAAGAATGATCCAATAGGTGCGGTAGGCAAAGGCCGAGCGTGGGCCGCCGGCGTCGGTGAGCAGGATCTGGGCCAGCCCGTCCCGCACCTCCAAATGTCCTTGAGGATCTTCGAGAACTATCGAGAGAAAGCGCAAGGCGCGGCGAAGCGCCTGCCCCAAATTGGCGGTGTGCAAGATGCAGTGGCAAAGCAGAGTGAAGCTTCCCGGGCGCATCGGCCGGGCACCCAAGCCAAAATATTCGTCCCCGGTCGCGCCTGCGATCGCCAGCCACAGGGTGCCATAGCATTCGGCGGACACAGGCCTGTCCACAACCGCCGGCAACCCAGCTGCATCGAGCAGAGGTTCAGTGGCCAAGCCGCGCCGGCGCAGGCAATCCAGCGCCTCCTCGACAAAACAGACCGAAACCATGCGGCGTTCGACGTCCGCTCCCACCGTAAATTCCTCCAACATGGCAAAATCAGCAAAAAAATTATCACAGAAGGGGCATAGATTGCCACATTCCAATCGTGTTCTATTAACCGTCACGAAGACAGTAGCTCTTCCAACAACGAAAAGAATGCCGGTTAGAGGAAATAGAATGAGCACCTCCTGCGATCCCGGGAGTCGCGAACTCCCCGCATCGGTCCCTTCGATGTGGAGAGTGCATTGATCGAGCATCCGGCAGTGATGGAGGCGGCCGTGATCGGCAAGCCGGATCCGGAGCGCACGGAAATCGTCAAAGCTTACGTTGTGCTGAACGCCGGTTTTGAGGCCTCTCACGCTTTGGCGGAAGAGTTGAGTCAGCATGTCAAGCGGCGGCTTTCCGCGCACGCCTATCCGCGTGAAGTGGAATTCATGACGAAACTACCGAAGACACCCAGCGGCAAACTTCAACGCTTCATTCTGCGCAATAACGAAAAGGCCGGGGGCACTCCGGTTACCTGAGTTCAGGCGCAACGGGAAAGACACCATGCAGATCAAAGATCACGTTTTTCTAGTTACCGGCGCGGGCTCCGGTCTTGGAGCGGCCGTGACCCGTATGCTCGCCGCCGAGGGCGGGCAGGTCGTCGGAGCGGACATCAACCGCGAAGCCGGCGACGCAATCGCTTCGGAGCTGGTCCCCCGGGTGCGGTTCATCCGCACCGATGTGTCGAGCGAAGCGGATAGTGCGGCGGCTGTCCGATTGGCCATCGAAAGTTTCGGGCATTTGCACGGGCTCGTGAATTGCGCAGGCGTGGCGCCCGGTGAGAAAGTTGTAGGACGCGATGGACCGCACCGGTTGGACAGTTTCGCAAGAGCGATTGGGATCAATTTGATCGGGACGTTCAACATGATCCGCCTCGCTGCGGCTGCCATGGTCAACGAGGCGCCGGATGCAGAGGGCGAGCGCGGGGTGATCGTCAATACCGCCTCTATCGCAGCGTTCGACGGACAAATCGGACAGGCGGCCTATGCCGCGTCCAAGTCCGGTATCGTGGGGCTGACCTTGCCTGTCGCCCGGGAATTGGCGCGTTATGGGGTGCGGGCCGTCACCATTGCTCCGGGCATTTTCGAGACGCCGATGATGGCGGGATTACCGCAGGAAGTGCAGACCTCGCTCGGACAGAATGTACCGTTTCCGCCGCGGCTGGGACGCCCAGCGGAGTTTGCCGCGTTGGTCCGGCATATCTTCGAAAATACCATGCTGAACGGCGAGGTCATCCGCCTTGATGGTGCGCTGCGCATGGCACCGCGTTAAAGGAGATATTGGGAGGAGAGAATGGACAAGACCGATCCCGTGGTCATCGTTGGCGCCGCCCGGACCCCGATGGGCGGATTTCAGGGCGATTTCAAAGACCTGGCCGCTCCGGACCTTGGCGCCGCCGCAATCCGCGCCGCTCTGGCCCGCTCCGGCGCCGGCGCAGAGGAGGTCGATGAGGTTATCTTCGGTTGCGTGTTGCCTGCGGGTCAGGGACAGGCGCCCGCCCGTCAAGCGGCGCTGGCGGCGGGCCTCCCCTATGCGTGCGGCGCCACGACCGTGAACAAGATGTGCGGATCGGGCATGAAGGCTGCGATGCTGGCGCATGATCTGATCCTGGCAGGAAGCGCCAAAATTGCCGTGGCTGGCGGCATGGAGAGCATGACCAACGCGCCCTATTTGCTCGACCGCGCCCGCAGCGGCTACCGGCTCGGCCATGGCCGCGTCATGGACCATATGTTCCTGGATGGGCTCGAAGACGCCTATGAAAAAGGGCGGCTGATGGGGACCTTCGCCGAGGACTGCGCAGAGGCCTATCAGTTCACGCGCGAAGCCCAGGACTCCTACGCAATGGCGTCGCTGGGCCGCGCCCAAAAAGCGATTGGGGATGGCAGCTTTGAGGCCGAAATCGCTCCGGTCGCGGTCAAGACCGGCAAAACTGAACGCATGGTGGCTCAGGATGAGCAGCCCGGCAAGGCCCGCCCGGACAAGATTCCGAGCCTGAAACCGGCGTTCCGCGAGGGCGGCACGGTCACGGCCGCCAATTCCAGCTCGATCTCCGATGGGGCTGCGGCGCTGGTGCTGATGAGGCGCTCCCAGGCTGAGAAACAGGGCCGGAAGCCGCTGGCGCTAATCGCCGGCCACGCCACGCATGCGCAAGCGCCGAACCTGTTCCCCACCGCGCCGATTGGCGCGATCCGCGCCTTGAGCGAACGCATCAGCTGGGATCTCGATCATGTGGATCTGTTCGAGGTCAACGAGGCATTCGCTGTCGTCCCCATGGCGGCAATGCGCGATCTAGGACTGCCGCATGACAAGGTGAACGTTCACGGAGGAGCCTGCGCGCTGGGGCATCCGATCGGCGCATCGGGCGCGCGGGTGATGGTGACGCTGCTGGCCGCACTGGAAAAATACGGCTTGAAGCGGGGCGTCGCCTCGCTCTGCATTGGCGGCGGGGAGGCAACCGCGATTGCCGTGGAACGCTTGTCCTAACGCGCAGCCACAGGAAAATGCGATGATCTCAAGCGAGATCCAAAGCCAAATTTGCTTCCATGCTTTTCCACTGCTAGAGCGCCGCAGTCACATCGCAGTGAGTGCAGCCATTTTGTGCTTAGAAATTTGACGCGTACCGGGTCTCTTTGCCGGGCGCCTAATAGGGTGCCAAGATTGCGGACCTCTCCGGGGAGAAAATTGTGACCATAGCAACGCCGCATGCGCGCGCGCCCTGGTATGCCGATCTGACGGCAAGACACTGGCGGATCCTGTGGGGAAGCTATCTTGGTTGGATCTTCGACGGCTATGAAGCCTATGCACTCGTCGTAGCATTACCCTCGGCGTTGCAGTCGGTGCTGACACCCGCGCAGCTGACGGCCCCTGCCTTCTACGCAGGATCGGCTCTTGGCATTACTCTGCTCGGCTGGGGCATCGGCGGGTTGATAGGCGGCGTCGCCGCCGATTATATCGGCCGCAAGCGGATGATGATGCTTTCCGTTTTCTGCTATGCGCTATTCAGCGGGTTAACGGCTTTTGCCGATAGTTTCTCAACATTGGCGGCCTTACGCTTCATCACGGGACTTGCAATAGGCAGCGAATGGAGCACTGGCATCGCGCTCGTCGCAGAGACCTGGCCGGATCGCGCCCGGCCTAAAGGGTGCGGCTTCCTTCAGTCCGGCTTCGGAGGCGGCGCTCTCCTTGCCGCTCTCGCTTGGTTCATCCTCTCCCAAACCCATCCCTTGGGTCCAGAGAGCTGGCGCATCCTGTTTGGCCTTGGCGCATTGCCTGCTTTTGCAGTGCTCTATCTCAGACGGGCGCTTGAGGAGTCGGAGCGCTGGATGAACGCGGTGAGGGATCGAAAATGGGCAGCAACAGAGCAAGATGCCCAGGCGGGAGTGGCCGCGCGCGCGAGCAAACGGCCGTTTTCGCTCGCTGAAATCTTTCGCGAGCGTGAGAGCCGCCGGCGTGTGCTGCTTCTGACCGCGCTGTCTATCGCGACGACCGTAGGCTGGTGGGCTGTTTCGAGCTGGCTCCAGCTTTACACAGAGCAGCTCGCAAAAGAGCTGGGGCTACCGGGCGGGGTCTGGGGACCGCGCATGGGGCTTATTTACAATGTTGGCGCCATCTCAGGATACCTGCTGTCCGGTTTCGTGGCCGATTCGATTGGCAGGCGCAAATTCCTGCTTGTGACCTTTGCCGGCTGCTTTGTCATCTCGTTTGTGTCCTATTCCTGGCACGGAGACATGGTCACGTTCATGGGTATCGCCTTTTTGAACGGTTTCTTCACGCTGGGCTTCGCCTATAGCTGGATGGCGATTTACCTGGTTGAGCTGTTCACCTCCACAGTCCGGGCCACCGCCGCAAGCTTCGTGTTCAACGGCGCCCGGCTCATCGCGTGGATATTTCCGGTCATTGCCGGCACGCTGGTAACGCAGCTTGGCGGCGTGAGCAACGCGGCCACGATTATGGCCAGCATTTATGCCGTCGGGCTGATCCTACCTTGGTTCCTGCCGGAAACGGCAGGCAGGCCCTTGCCCGAATAAGCGCCGCGGGGGGGCAGCCGTTTGGCGACACTTGTAGATCACGCACGGAATCTCAGTACCGAGCCGTGCCGGCCAACAAGACACCAACGTGGTATGGCATTGATGGCGGAGAGGGAGGGTAAAGCGATCTACACGAGAGACACTTTTTGACAACAGCTCAGGCATAGGTCGCATAACCATTAAATAATTAGGCAAAAAGTTAGCGTCTCAGGAGCTTGCCAGGTTTCTAGCGGCAGTCAGTCGCGGGACAAGCGACCAGCCTGCTGCACCAATCGCGGATAGTCTGTCATCACGCTGAAAGGTTCTTTCCCAACCCTGTAAGTGCTTCGATGGAGGGATGCGAACTCGGCTTGAAATTGCTGCCTTAGCCACCGTTGCGAATAATTTTGCCCCTCGGAGCTTTCCATCGCTTTAGGCAGAGATACCTTCAACTTGGCACATAGCTTCTTGAGCAGGTCGACGACGCTTATTGTCTCCGATTGCCGATCCGGAAAATTGAAACCTTCAAAATCTAATCTCCATCCTTTCGGGATAAAACCATCGAAGATTTCATCCCCAATATCAAATTCAGAAAGCATATCAAATATGTCTCTGCGGCCCTGCTGATAGGCTACTATTAAGGGGACCAAATACAGTAATTGAATTCGGCATCCAATGTTCCAAACTGTTATAATATTCTCTAGTGTATCTAGGCACTGTTCAATGTCTCTCAAGCTTAATCTCATAGCCGAAAACATTTCAATAATGAACGGCACTGAATCACCTATGGGAGCCTCCAAGTGATCCGTATTTATTTTCCTTATTCTTAATATGTTGGCGACAAACTCGACAAGGCTCGGCTCTGCAAATGAGTATGACTGGTCAAAGAAGCGTAATAGATATCTTTTGCTGTCAAAATTGTTACCATATACAGAATTCACAGAACAACATAGCTGCTCTGTATCCGTGGCGATGATGAATACGACATTGGAGACGTCGAAGAGATGTTTGATTCTTTCAAGAAGGTGGATGGCGTAGGTCGGGCGGCATCTGTCCAGTTCGTCGACGATAACGAATAGAGGTAACTTCTTTCCGTTGCTCCCGCATGCCTCAAGCAATTTTTGTAGATTATCCTTGAAAGATCGCATTGAACTCTTGCTTTTATTGAATTCTTTAATTAGGGACTTGCTATAATTATCCACTAGTTCGTCGACGGTCGCCTGCACTGTGGCTTCCGCGATTTCAAGTGCCTCTGATTTCTTCGGCGTTGGAGCGTTGACAATCTCACTAATGGCTTCCCCGCCACTTTCGCCAATCGCCTTTTTGATTATTTGCTTGGTTCCGTGTACTACGAGCGAGCTAGCGATGCGAAGGCCATTAGATTTTGTGGCCTCCCAAGCTTTCTTGATGATGCTGTTCTTCTTGGTAAACGGCTTAAGGGCCTCATCAAGGGCAGCAATAACGGCTAAAAGAGGGTCTTGAGCGTGGTCGTCGGTCCAAGCATTAATATAGACGGACAAGTTATTTTCGACTGTCAGCTGGCTCGCTAGCCGTCTGAGGAAAAAAGTTTTTCCCTGGCCCCACGGTGAATTTATGTTGAGAACGTAGGATTTACCCTCACCTTTCTCGACCAACTCTTTTGAACGTCGAGATAAAAAGTCAGCCAGAAACCGCGCATCTCGCTGGCGCCCGAGGAGATCGTCCTGCCAGATATCATTCTGTGGTGCGTTTTGGTCCTTCAAAAGTCACCTCTTATAACGGGGGGCACCATCCTATGGTTAAGCATAGGCTGAGTTGTAATTTGTGAATACCGGCCGAAGCGCGATCCAACGCGCACTAGAGGCGACCGCATTGCAGGGCAGCGGAGTCTGTGGAACCCTGCTCTAGCTGTCTGGTGATATTCTGATGCCCACGTCACCGATGGCGGAGAGGGAGGGATTCGAACCCTCGATACGCTTACGCGTATTCCGGTTTTCGAGACCGGCCTATTCAACCACTCTAGCACCTCTCCGAAGTCTTGATCCTTTGACTGCTCCGTTGCTCACAAAGCGCCGCCGCTAGCCGGATAGCCTCCAGCCGCGTTCAGGAAAGACCGTCCTTCTATGTACGGTTTTTGCTCAAGGCGTCAATCGATTTGAGACTTCCTCCCAATTGCCCGGATGGCCGGGTTTCTGCTAAAGTCAAGGCAGCGGCAAGGAGCGGGATTCATGACCACGACAGCTTCGCATGCGGACGGCGTTATTAGCGTTCGCTCGACCCTTCCATTCGCGAAAACCGCCGCCTGCCTTCTCTTAGCGCTGGAGCGGCGCGGGATGACGATACATGCCCGCATCGATCACGCCGCCAATGCCGCTTCCGCCGCACTGAAGCTCAGGCCCACGCAGCTTTTCATTTTCAATTACCCCGAGGTCGAGGGGGCAATCCTGGCGCGCTGCCCGCTCATGGGCGTGGATCTGCCGCGCAAGATCGCACTGTGGGAGGACGAGGCGGGAAAAGTTTGGATAAGCTATAACGATCCGGTTTGGTTGGGGCGGCGCTACGGCGTTGGCCGCGAGGTTCAAACCCTGCTTCACGCTATGGCAAATTCCTTTACCGGCATTGCGTTGGAGGCCGGCGGGATACCCGCGCACTCGCTGGCGCGATAGGCAATCAAGCTATATTTTGTTGCTCTGACGGCAGAAGCGACGAAGGCCCCGGTCGAAGCGGCACCTTATGAATGCTGAAAAGGACCACGAATGGCGTACTGTGCGTGTGCTTATTACGGGACGCGTGCAAGGCGTTGGCTACCGCTTTTGGACCGAACGCAACGCGAAGGCTTTGGGTCTTCACGGCTGGGTCCGAAACCGGCGCGATGGCGCGGTCGAGGCTTTCTTCTCCGGCGCCGCCGGGGGCGTGGAAGAAATGCTGAAGCGTTGCCGCAAGGGACCTCCCGCCGCTGTGGTTGCGGAGGTTAGGGTCGTTGACGAGGGTGGTACGGCGCCTTTGGGTTTTGCAGTGTTGCCCACCGCACCTTGATTCGATCCAGCGGGAAATTTGCCATCGAAGGTGCTTGCGGTGTAAGCTGCACGCCTGACGGGTGTCCGGCCTGCCGTTCCAGGGCGCGTTTTGCCGTTGCGGTTCGCGCCCAGCGAGGATGCCATGCAAGAGAGCGAAGTCCACGTTTACGCGCGCCAATTATGGAAGGCCCGGGGCCAAAAAGCCATCGCCGAGGCCGCACAACGGGCGCTTGAGTTCGAGAAGAAACACGAACGCGAACAGGCGGATCATTGGAGGCGCATTGAAGCGATCCTGATGCAAATAAGGGGACCGCGTCAGAGCTAGCGCCCAGGCGGATTTCCGGAAGGACGCTGCGGCAACGCCGGCGGCGTCTTCTCCGGCATTTTACGGAATATGTTCGTTAATTTGAAGTGCATGGAAAAAGATTAGCACTCGCCCCTTGACAGTGCTAACACGCCTAAATATTTCTGGGGCAGGGCGGCCCGGCAGAATGCCGCGCCCGAACACTCAATTCGATCCGTTTCAGGAGGATAACCCATGAAATTTAGGCCGCTGCATGACCGCGTGGTAGTGCGCCGTCTCGAAGAGGAAGAGCGCACAAAGGGCGGAATCATTATTCCAGATACGGCCAAGGAAAAGCCTCAGCAGGGCGAAGTTGTTGCGGTTGGCCCCGGAGCCCGCAACGAAGAAGGTCACATTGTCGCTCTCGATGTGAAGGCAGGCGACCGCGTTCTCTTCGGCAAATGGTCCGGCACAGAAGTGAAGATCGACGGCGAAGACCTCCTCATCATGAAGGAAAGCGATATTCTCGGCATCATCGAGAACCACGGCGCTGCCGAAGCCGGCGGCAAAGGCAAAAAGAAAGCCGCCTAAGCCACGCAACCAGTCCCCTACATTTCCAATCTAATTCAAGGAGTCATGAAATATGGCTGCTAAAGACGTACGTTTTGGTCAAGAAGCCCGCGACCGCATGCTTCGCGGCGTGGATATCCTAGCCGACGCAGTGAAGGTCACTCTCGGCCCGAAAGGCCGCAATGTTGTCCTCGACAAGTCGTTCGGCGCGCCCCGCATCACCAAGGACGGTGTGACCGTTGCAAAAGAGATCGAGCTTGAGGACAAGTTCGAGAACATGGGCGCACAGATGGTGCGCGAAGTTGCGTCCAAGACCAACGACATCGCCGGCGACGGGACGACCACCGCGACCGTTCTCGCGCAAGCGATCGTCCGCGAAGGCGCAAAGTCCGTTGCCGCCGGCGCGAACCCCATGGACCTGAAGCGCGGCATCGACCTCGCCGTAGCCGCCGTTGTGAAGGACCTGCAAAGCAAGTCCAAGAAGGTGACCTCGTCCTCCGAGGTTGCACAAGTCGGCACCATTTCCGCGAATGGCGACACCGAGGTTGGCCGCTTGATCGCCGAGGCGATGGAGAAGGTCGGCAATGAGGGCGTTATTACCGTTGAGGAAGCGAAGTCCTTAGAGACCGAGCTTGAAACGGTGGAAGGCATGCAGTTCGACCGCGGCTATATTTCGCCCTACTTCATCACCGACGCGGAGAAGATGCGCGTCGATCTCGAGGATCCCTATATCCTCATCTACGAAAAGAAGCTCTCGAACTTGCAGGCGCTTCTGCCCGTGCTCGAGGCGGTCGTGCAGGCTGGCCGTCCGCTCCTCGTCATCGCAGAGGACGTCGAGGGCGAGGCTCTTGCCACGCTCGTCGTCAATAAGCTGCGCGGCGGCCTGAAGGTTGCTGCCGTGAAGGCGCCCGGCTTCGGCGACCGCCGCAAGGCCATGTTGCAGGATATCGCAATCCTGACCGGCGGCACGATGATAGCCGAAGACCTCGGCATCAAGCTTGAGAACGTCACCGTTCAGATGCTCGGCAAAGCGAAAAAGGTCACGATCACAAAGGACGACACGACCATCGTCGATGGCGCTGGCGACCGCAAAGAGATCGAGGGCCGCGTGAGCCAGATCAAGGCTCAGATCGAGGACACCACGTCGGACTACGACAAGGAGAAGCTGCAGGAACGTCTCGCAAAGCTCGCGGGCGGCGTTGCGGTCATCCGCGTCGGCGGCGCGACGGAAGTCGAGGTGAAGGAGAAGAAGGATCGCGTTGACGATGCGCTGAACGCGACCCGCGCAGCCGTTGAGGAAGGCTTCCTTCCGGGTGGCGGCGTGCCGCTTTTGCGCGCGATCCACGCGCTCGATCATCTCAAGCCCGAGAACGAGGACCAGAAGGCCGGCATCAACATCGTCCGCCGCGCGATCCAGGCTCCGGCCCGGATCATTGCTGCGAACGCTGGCGAAGACGGCGCCGTCGTTGCCGGCAAGATCCTTGAGAAGAAGGATTACAACTTCGGCTACAACGCGCAGACCGGCGAATATGTCGATCTCGTCGCTGCCGGCGTTATCGATCCGGTAAAGGTGGTTCGCATCGCCCTTCAGGATGCGGCTTCCGTGGCGGGCCTTCTCATCACGACCGAGGCCATGATCGCCGAGAAGCCGAAGAAGGACTCTCCGATGCCGCAGATGCCCGGCGGCGGCATGGACTACTAAGCCCAGCAGCTGAAATACATGGACTTGAGAAGCCCGCTTTTAGCGGGCTTCTTTTTTACCCAGTTACCAGGCCGCGATTGCTGCGGCTGCGGTAACATCCGGCTAAATTCTTAGACGATGCAGAGAACGCAAACCTGCCCGGAGAAAAGGCCATGACGAAACCCAAGATCGGAATAGCGTTGGGCAGCGGCGGCGCACGGGGATGGTGTCATATCGGCGCTCTGCGCGCTCTTGCCGAAGAAGGCATTGAACCTGACATCGTCGCGGGCTGCTCCATGGGCGCGCTCGTGGGAGCGGCCTACATTGCCGGCGAACTCGATGCCCTTGAGGAATGGTCCTACACCGTCAGCTGGCGCAAAGTGGCGGGCTTTCTGGATGTCAATCTGGCAAGCGGCGGACTGATCGAAGGCAAACGCATCGTGGCCTTTCTCAGTGCACTGAAGGGGGATGCACTCATCGAGAGTTTTGCCAAGCCCTTCACGGCAATCGCGAGCGATCTGCAGACTGGCCGGGAGATCTGGCTCGACAAGGGGTCGATAATCGATGCGGTTAGAGCCTCTATCGCCATACCTGGGATCATCAGCCCTATGAAGTTGAATGGAAAGTGGTTGCTGGACGGGGGCATGACCAACCCTGTTCCCGTGTCCGCGTGCCGCGCGATGGGGGCGGATATTATCATCGCCATCAACCCCAACGCGCATAATTTGGGGCCGCATGCTCGCCCTGCCATCGCAAAGCCCGCGGATTCTCCTGCGGTCAGCCGGGATTTTCTCGATAAGATGTTGGATTCAGTTCCCGAGGGGATCAAGCAAAGCCTGAAGACTATTACGCCTAACTTTTTCGGCTCCCGGGCTGGCGTCCCCGGCTACTTCGACGTGCTTTCGACCTCCATCGACATCATGACGAGTCAGATATTGCGGAGCAGGCTGGCGGGCGAGCCGCCGCACGTCATAATCAGCCCGCACCTTAGCCACATGTCCGTTCTCGAATTCAACCGCGCCAAGGAAGCGATCGAGGAGGGACGGCAAAGCGCACAAAGAGCGATGCCCGTGCTACGGGAATATTTAGCCGGCTGTTAAGCTTTGGCTTTTCGAGCGGTTTGGGGGCGCCGGGGCGTTGCGCGAAATAAACCTGGGCCACTTCGTAGCCCGGCACACACCCTAAAACGTTGCCGGCTAAACGGCGTGGATCGTGTTGCGCATGGCGCCGATTTCCACGATTTCCGTCTCCATCGCATCGCCGGGCTTCAAGAATTCCGGCGGTGTACGGCCGATGCCGACACCAGAAGGCGTACCTGTCGCGATGACATCCCCCGCATCGAGGGTTAGGCCTCGCGATAGTTCGGCGATGATCCGCGGCACCTTGAAATACATGTCCTTTGTATTGCCGTCCTGCTTTAGCGCGCCGTTGACGCGCAAAACGAGATGCAGATTGTCGCGGTCAAGATCGCTTGCGGGTATAATCCATGGGCCCATCGGTGCATGACCGTCAAGGCTCTTGCCCTTGAACCACTGGCCGCCATGCCGGCTTCGCTGCAGGTCGCGCGCGGAGGTATCGTTTAAAACAGTGTAGCCAAAGATATAGTCATCGGCCTCCGCTTCCGCGATATTGCGGCCCCGCCTGCCCATGATAACTGCCAACTCGACCTCCCAATCGATTTCTTTCGAGACCGACGGGTCGTAAGGGATCGGATCGAAAGGGCCGTTCAGGGTATTCACCGCTTTCGTGAAGAAAACCGGGTGTTCCGGCAATTTCTGGGAGGGGTTACGGAAACCGGCGCTTTCTGCGAAATGCTCAACGTAGTTCCAGCCGACGCAGGTGATATTGCGCGTGAGCTTCGGGATAGGCGGCAGGAGCCTTAGATCCTGAAGCTTAAGCCCGGTATGGACATCGGACGCGGCGAGCTCCCGCACTTCGGCCAAAGCTTGCGGCCCCGCTTCTATCAGCGCCATCATCGAGGTTCCGTCGAAGCCGAGCGGCTTCTTTAGCTGATGGGCGGCTTGGGCCACATCCACCACATGCCCGTCTGGGCGGGCAAAGCCGAAGCGCGGCGCTCCGCTTTCATGAAGGTAGCTCAGAAGGCGCAGTTTTGAGTTGAGCGGCACTTTTATCGGCGTCATGTTCATTCCCGGGGCGAGGTGCGTTCACGTCAGCTTGCCACCATACAAGACCAAATTGTTCCGCCACCTTCAACTGCGTTCTCTTAGACCGCCGCAAGGAATGGTTCTTTCAACAAAACTGGGTATCGTCCACCGTCGAATTTCCGGGCACGGTGGACTCTTGCCACGATTCAGTCAAAGCTTTCATAGTATTGTCCAATCACGGTCCAGGGAAGGGAGCAAAATTTGTTTCTGACACGCCCATTTGCTGCGGCTCCGGCAGCTCTGTTGCTGATCGCAGGCGCGTTTTTCGTCTTGCTTTTTTCAACAGTAAGCTCGAGAGCCAAGGATTTACCCGGCAATTGCGAAGATAAAGCCGGGCTCGCGGTTTTGTCCTCCCCTATAGCGCCGTGGAAGGGCGCGCCCCTTCGCGTAGTCTTCGCCGGCGAGAAGCCGCTCAAGGGAGAATTCTCGCTGATCGCGCCGGATGGAAGCGTCGCGGCTAAGTCGCATGAGCGGCATGGCGGGCCGCCCTATTTCTGGTTCGCCGAGGTAGCCTCGCCCGCGCCCGGCACTTGGCATGCAAAACTGGCGCGGGCTGATGCGGCAAGCGATTGCAGCACCATCATCCGCGAAATCGCCGTACTCGGCCACGAACCGCCGCGCCCGGCTCCGGCCGCGGGAAGTGTCTGGCCGCTGCGCAATTCCTGGGACCGGGCGACGGAGGATTTGTATTCCGCATGGATCGAGAAGCTCTTCGACGCGCCGCTCGATGCGGCGCCTTCGTGGACAGCGCTCCATGAAGTGCTGCGCGACCAATCGCGCAACATCCTGTTCAACCACTTGGGTCTCGGTGAAGACCAGATGGGGATCGTTATCCGGCCCGACTGCGCCGACCTCCCGTACTTCTTGCGCGCGTATTTCGCTTTCAAAATGGGGCTGCCATTCGGTTACTCAAAGTGCTCTCGCGGCGGGGGCGGGCAGCCGCCGAGATGCCATGAATGGTGGAATATTCAAAACCTTGAACCGCCTCCGCTGCCCCCGTCCCCGCCCGAACTGAAAACCGTATCTCGCAGGCCCAGCCTGTTCGGGATGTTTGGCCGGCCCGAGGTGAATCCCGAGCCGATGTCGCGTCCAATCAGCACTCCGGCGCCAAAGCGTGTTGGAGTGACGCCGAAGCCGCTGGGGCTAGCGTCAGGGTTCGGCCATTATTTGCCAACCCTCGCCGATGGGGTTCATTCCGGCTCGGCGCGAACGGCGCTAAGCGACGAGAACACCGATTATTATCCCATACCGCTGAAGCAGGAGACGCTGCGCCCCGGAACCATCTATGCCGACCCTTATGGTCACGTTTTGATGCTGGTGAAGCGCGTGCCGCAGACCGAGGGCGCGGCGGGAGTGTTCCTCGCGGTAGACGGGCAGCCCGATGGAACGGTCGCAAGAAAGCGTTTTTGGCGCGGTAATTTCTTGTTCGCCCAGGATCCCGGGCTTGGTGGCCCCGGCTTCAAGCATTTCCGGCCGATCGTGCGCGAAAAAAACGGCAGCTTGCGGCGGCTGACAAATGCCGAAATCATGAAGAACCCGCAATACGCCGATTTTTCGCTCGAACAGTCGCAGCTTGGGGTCGAAGACTTCTACGATCGGATGGACGACGTGATGTCCCCGGAGCCGCTCGATCCAATGAGCGCGATGAAGGAAGTGATCGCAGCGCTGGAAGAGCAAGTGAAAGCGCGCGTGACCTCGGTCGAAAACGGCCGGAAGTATCAAGTCGCTGGGCGTGGCGAGGCGGAGATGCCGGACGGTCCCTCTATCTTTGAGGCGGCGGGCGCCTGGGAAGATTTCGCAACGCCGTCGCGCGACCTGCGGCTGTTGATCGCGATTGACGTGTTGCGCGGGTTTCCAGACCGGGTGGCGCGGCGCCCGGAGCGGTACGCGATGCCGCACGGCAAGAGCGTCGCGGACGTGAAGGCTGAGCTTCAGAGCGTGCTTGCGTCTGAGCTTTCAGCGCTGAAGTTTTCGTATACACGCAGCGATGGCTCCCAGTGGACGCTCGCACTTGAAGACGTGATCCACCGCGCAGGCTACCTTGAGATGGCGTACAACCTAAACGATTGCGTCGAGCTGCGTTGGGGTGCGGCGGAGGGCAGCGAGGAGGCGTCCACCTGTAAGCGGCATGCGCCCTTGGCGCAGCGCACGAGAATGATGGGGTACCGCCCGTGGTTCCACGAGCGGCGCCGGCCGCCGCGCACTTAGATTGCTGCACATTTCACGAGTTGCAGTTTAAGACCCCCTCACCCCCGCCCTCTCCTCAAGGGGAGAGGGAGCAGGTCGCAGCGGTTAAAAAGGCGTCCCTCTCTCCTCCGCGGGGGAGGGGCAGTGGCTGCACGCCTACTCCGCAGCGGCAGAAGCAATGGCGCCGTGACAATGCTTGAACTTCTTACCTGAGCCGCAGGGGCAGGGCGCATTGCGTGCAACTTTGCCCCAGCTAGAAGGGTCGTTGGGATTAACCGCGCGCTCGTGCTGCGGCTGCCCCCTTCCCGGCGTCCCTTTGCGAGCAGGACCGGCCCCGCCCCCCTGCTTCGCGGCAGCCCTGCGCTCCTGCCGCGACAATGGCGTAGGCTCCACGCTCACCTGGAATTCGTCTTCGCCTGTGGTGGCATCCAAATGATGCGCCTGCATCTCCGGCAGTTCGCCGAAATCTTCGAGCTCTGGCGGCAAGCCTGCCGGAGCCAGAACGACATGCATGAGCTGCCCGGTAACGTCGCGGCGCAAGCGCGTCAGCAGTTGCGAGAACAGCTGGAACGCCTCGCTCTTATACTCGTTCAGCGGATCGCGTTGGGCATAGCCGCGCAAGCTCACGGCTTGGCGCAGATGTTCGAGAGTTACGAGGTGCTCGCGCCATAGGTAGTCCAGCGTCTGAAGGAGCACCGCTTTTTCGATGTGCCGCATGGTGGGGGTGCCAAGGTCGGCCGCTTTACGCGCGGCCGCCGCATCGGCCTTATCCTGCAACCGCTCCCGGATTTCCTGCTCGGCGATGCCTTCCTCGGCAGCCCATTCTGCGACAGGTACATCCATGCCAAAGATTTCTTCAAATTCGTTGTGCAGGCCGGCCACATCCCATTGCTCGGCAAAGGCCTTCTCTGGGATATAGGTGGGAACAAGGTCTTCCACGACTTCACGCCGCATTTCGGCGACGGTTTCCTCAACGGTTTCGTCGTGCATGAGGTCGATGCGCTGCTCGAAGATCACCTTGCGCTGATCGTTCATCACGTCGTCGAATTTGAGCAGGTTTTTGCGCGTGTCGAAGTTGCGTGCCTCGACCTTTTGCTGGGCCTTCTCCAGCGCGCGGTTGATCCAGGGGTGGGCGATGGCCTCGTCCTCCTGGATGCCGAGCTTGCGCAGCATGTAGTCCATGCGTTCGGACCCGAAGATGCGCATGAGGTCGTCTTCGAGCGAAAGGTAGAATTTGGAAGCGCCGGGGTCGCCCTGACGGCCCGAGCGGCCGCGAAGCTGGTTGTCGATACGCCGGCTCTCATGCCGTTCGGTGCCGAGCACGTAAAGGCCGCCGGCCTGTAAAGCGATCTGCTTCTTTTTCTCAACGTCTTGGGCAATTTTGGCGCGCTCGGCCGCGATCTCCTCCGCCGTTGGCTCCTCCCCCGCGGCTTTGCGCGCCTCGATCCAATCGTCAAAGAGCATGCCTGCGTTGCCGCCGAGCTGAATGTCGGTGCCACGGCCCGCCATGTTGGTCGCGATGGTGACGGCGCCGGGCACGCCAGCCTGCGCAACGATATGCGCTTCGTGTTCGTGATAGCGGGCGTTGAGGACTTGATGCGGGACGTTTAGCGGCTTCAACATGTCCGAGAGCGTCTCGGATTTCTCGATCGACGTGGTGCCAACAAGAATGGGCTGGCCTTTCTTGCTGCATTCCTCGATCAGGCCGATGATCGCTTTATACTTTTCCTTCGCTGTCCGGTACACCTCGTCGTCGCTGTCGATGCGCAACATCGGGCGGTTGGTCGGGATTTCGAGAACTTCAAGTTTGTAAATATCCTGGAACTCGGAGGCCTCGGTCAGCGCGGTGCCGGTCATGCCCGAAAGCTTCTCGTAGAGGCGGAAATAATTCTGGAACGTGATCGACGCGAGCGTCTGGTTCTCGGGCTGAACTTCGACGCCCTCCTTGGCCTCCAGAGCCTGGTGCAAGCCTTCCGAATAGCGGCGGCCTTCCATCATGCGGCCGGTGAACTCGTCGATGATGATGACCTGGTCCTTCTTCACGATGTAATCGCGGTCGCGCATGAACAGCTTGTGTGCACGCAGAGCCTGGTTCGCGTGGTGGACGAGCGTCACATTCTCGACGTCGTAGAGCGTGGTGTCGGGCTTCAAAAGGCCTGCCTCTTCCAGCATCTCCTCCATGAGCTGATTGCCTTCCTCGTTGAAGACAACCGTGCGCATCTTTTCGTCGAGCTCGTAATGCTCCTTGCCGAGCCTGGGGATGAACTTGTCGATGGTCTGATAGAGGCCGGACTTGTCCTCGATCGCGCCAGAGATGATGAGCGGCGTGCGCGCTTCGTCGATCAGGATCGAGTCCACCTCGTCGACGACGGCGTAATGGTGCCCCTGCAAATCTTCCGGCCGGCCGCCGAACTGCACCATCTCCTCGACGGCGTATTTCATATTGTCGCGCAAATAGTCGAAGCCGAACTCGTTGTTCGTCCCGTAGGTGATGTCGCAGCCGTAAGCCTGGCGGCGCTGATCGTCGTCGAGGTCGTGAAGGATGCAGCCGACGGTCAGGCCTAAAAACCGGTGGACCTGCCCCATCCACTCGGAGTTGCGTTTCGCCAGATAGTCGTTCACCGTGACGATATGCACTCCGCGCCCCCTCAGCGCATTCAAATAGGAGGGGAGCGTGGAAACGAGCGTCTTGCCTTCGCCCGTCTTCATTTCCGAAATCCTGCCAGCATGCAGGACCATGCCGCCAACGAGCTGCACATCGAAGTGCCGCTGACCTAGCGTGCGCTTGGCCGCTTCCCGCACCGTGGCGAAAGCTTCCGGCAAAAGATCGTCGAGGGTCTCTCCGGCAGTGAGCCGCTCTCGGAACTCTTTCGTCTTGCCGCGCAGCTCCTCATCGGAGAGCGCCTCGAACTGAGGCTCAAGAGCGTTGATCGGATCGACCCTCGCATTAAAGCTTTTCAAGCGCCTGTCATTGGAACTGCCGAAAATCTTGGTTGCGAGAACGCCAAGAGAAACCATGTTAGCCGAGCCTCACTGCCTCGCGATGAATGCGCGGCCCGTAATAAAGGGCCGCATGCCAGATCGCCTCATGCGGGGGATGGCATTCCTTGCGGGCGTTTTTAGAAATCAACTGAAAAGAAGCGTCCTTCTCCTCATGCAAAGCAGAAATAATGAGACGGGCCTGCGCTGTCAACGCGAGGCTGGTGTCCGGTCTCAGAATTGCCCGCTACGTAACTTTCCCGGCGTGTCTTGCGCGAGGGAATTTTCCGCGGTTCCACCGCGCCCATGCTCGGAGCGGTCTGCGGAGGGCGATGCTTTCAGCAAGCGAAAGCCATAATATTCCCAAGATCCTGCTTTCCATCGGGGCTGGTCCGTCCTAAAAAGCGGGTTCACCTGTCCGCGCCCTCTTTCCAGGCACGCCTGTTTTCGCGAATTTCGAGGCTTGAGGAGTTCCCAAACGTGACTTTGAAGACCTTACGCACTGGCGCGATTGTGCTTTCGCTGGCATTTAGCGCAAATTTCGCTCTTGCCGCTGGGCCGGTTGCCCGTGTGAACGGTTCCGAGATCACGGAGGCCGAGCTTTCATTCGCGGAAGCGGAAGTGGGCTCGGAAATCGCCGGCCTTCCGATTGAGGCCCGCCGCCGCGTTCTCCTAGAATATCTTGTGGAAGCGCATCTTTTTGCCGATGCTGCCGCAAAGAACCAGCTCGGCACTGGCAAGGAGTTCGAGGAACGCCTCGCCTATTACAAGCTTCGCGCGCTCAGGGACACCTTCTATGAGAAGAAAGTCCGCGAGGCTGTCACGGAGGCGCAGGCCAAGGCGGCCTATAATGAGCAGATCGCCAAGCTCGCGCCGGAGCCAGAGGTTCGCGCGCGGCACATTCTTGTGAAAACCGAGCAGGAAGCCAAAGATTTGGTGAAACAGCTCAAGGCCGGAGCCGATTTCAACGAGCTTGCAAAAAAAAATTCCACCGGGCCAAGCGCCGATTCCGGCGGCGATCTCGGCTATTTTTCGCGCGGCCAGATGGTGAAGCCCTTCGAGGACGCGGCCTTCCGGCTCAAGCCGGGCGAGGTTTCGGGTCCAGTCCAGACAGAGTTCGGCTGGCACGTTATCAAGGTGGAGGACAAGCGCAACCATCCGGTCCCGCCCTTCGATGAGGTGAAGGATCAGCTGATGGCATCGCTTATCCAAAATCAGCTAAAGACCGTCGTGCAAGGCTTGCGCTCCGCGGCCAAGGTCGAAGTCGTGGACCCTGAGCTAAAGAAGGCGATCGAGGACGATGCACGCGCGGCCGCCATCGATGCCTCATCGGGAGAGAAACAGCAATAGTCGCAGGAGCCTAGCCTCGTCATGGCGAAGATACACAAGGTATCGCCCTTCGCGCCTGCAGCACCGGCGGCGCTGCCGCCGATTGTGGGAGTGCGGCTTGCCATCGCTGAGGCTGGGATCAAATATGCGAACCGTGCGGACGTTCTGCTGGCCCTTCTTCCGGAAGGGACACAGGCGGGGGGCGTTTTGACGCGATCAAAAACAGCCTCGGCGCCGGTAGATTGGTGCCGGGCCCAGCTGCAGCACGGGCAAGCCAGGGCGCTTGTGGTGAATTCGGGCAATGCGAATGCCTTTACCGGCTGGCGGGGCCGCGACGCGTTGAGCGCCACGGCGAAGTTCGCCTCGACGGCGGCCGGTTGTGAGCCCGAACAGGTTTTCATCGCTTCGACCGGCGTGATCGGCGAGCCCCTCGACGCCTCGAAGTTCGAAAACGTGCTCACAAAAATGGCGGCGGATGCGGCCGAAGACCGCTGGGCGGATGCTGCGCGCGCCATCATGACCACAGACACCTTTCCCAAGCTCGCCACGCAGCGCGCGTTGATCGGCGAGGTCCCCGTGACGCTGAACGGCATCGCGAAGGGCTCGGGCATGATAGCCCCCGATATGGCGACCATGCTTTCCTTCGTCGTCACAGATGCCCCGATCGAAGCGCACGCGCTCACCGCGCTGTGCCAACGGCACACGGTTCCAACTTTCAATTCCATCACCGTGGATAGCGATACCTCGACGAGCGACACGCTGCTTATTTTCGCGACAGGCGGAGCCGCGCGCCACGGGGCTCCCCGCATCGCAAGCGCCGACGATCCAGAGGCAGCCGCTTTTTCAGCCGCCCTGCTTCACCTCATGCACGACCTTTCCATGCAAGTCGTGAAAGACGGCGAAGGCATCTCGAAATTGATGGCGATCCACATCGAGGGAGCGGAAAGCGACGCCGCCGCCCGCAGGATCGGGCTGGCCATCGGAAATTCTCCCCTCGTCAAGACCGCCATCGCGGGCGAGGACGCAAATTGGGGCCGGATTGTTGCTGCTATCGGCAAGGCAGGCGAGGCGGCAGACCGCGACCGGCTGTCGATCTGGTTCGGCGATATCCAAGTCGCGCGCGAGGGGCTTCGCCATCCCGATTACCAGGAGGCCGCCGGCTCGGAATACGTCAAGCGCAGCGAGATCGAAATCCGCGCCGACGTGGGAACCGGCGGTCCAGGCCGGGCAACGGTATGGGCCTCCGATCTCACCCATGAATATATCGCGATCAATGCCGATTACCGAAGCTGAGGGGGCGGCCTTGCTTCCCATCGTCACCGTCGCCGCAGCTGCCCTGATCGACGCGGACGGCCGCGTTCTGCTCGCGCAGCGGCCCGCGCATAAGGAGTATGGCGGCCTTTGGGAGTTTCCCGGCGGCAAGCTGCATCCAGGTGAAACGCCGGAGGCCGCGCTTATCCGCGAGCTCAAGGAAGAGCTTGGCATCGACGTTCCCGCCCGGTGCCTCGCACCCCTTACTTTCGCCAGCCACTCCTACGAAACTTATCATCTGCTCATGCCGCTTTATGCCTGCCGCAACTGGCATGGCGATCCGGAGCCTCTTGAGGGGCAGACGCTCGCCTGGGTACGCAAGGACCGGCTGCCGTCCTATTCCATGCCGCCAGCCGACATTCCGCTTGTTCCGATCCTGCAGGATTGGCTCTGAACCGGATGTCCGTTACAACGGCATCGCATCCCCATGGCACATCATGCTATTTTGGATTGATTTAATTCGCGGTAATCCGGGAGTACGGCATGGGATCCAAGGCTAAATACAGCGCGACTACCCGGGGGATTTGCGTGACGGTGTCCCCGGCCTATTTGCCGGAGCAATCGGCGCCCGAAGATAGCCGCTACGTTTGGGCCTATCACGTGACGATCGAAAATCGCGGCTCGGAGACCGTGCAACTGCTGCGCCGCCATTGGCGCATTACTGATGCACGCGGTGGCCTGCATGAAGTGCGAGGCCCGGGCGTGATTGGCGAGCAGCCGCGGCTCGAACCCGGCGAAGCTTTCGAATACACCAGCGGCACGCCACTCTCGACTCCGTCGGGCATCATGTCGGGCAGCTATCAAATGGAAAACGAGCAAGGCGAGAGTTTCGATATCGAGATTCCGGCTTTCTCGCTCGACAGTCCCCATCAGCCAGCGCGGTTGAACTGAAAGACCGGATACCGCGCATCACGCCCCGCGCGGCTTGGCCCGCGAGACCGGAACTGCTGAAGCCGGATCGCCGGGCCAGGGGTGCCGCGGATAGCGGCCTTTCATCTCGGCCCTAACTGCGGCCCACGATCCCTTCCAGAAGCCTGGAAGATCCCGCGTGATCTGGATCGGCCGGTGCGCGGGCGAGAGCAAATACAGTGTGAGCGGCAGCTTCCCGCCCGCGATCGAAGGATGGTGCGTCAGCCCAAACAACTCCTGAACGCGGATGTGCAGCGCGGGTGCGCCCGCTGTCTCGTAATCGATGGCGTGCCGGTTGCCGGTGGGCGCTTCGAAATGCGCCGGCGCCTCTTCCTCCAAGCGCCGCTTCAAGTTCCATGGCAAGAGAGCATCGAGCGCCTCGCCGAGTGTCCCGGCGTCGATCTCAGTGAGCTTCGTCTTGCCCGCAAGGAAAGGCGCAAGCCACTCCGCGGCCGTCTTGGCAAGCGCCTCATCGGAGAGATCCGGCCATTCGTCCTCCCCGGCGGCGCGCAAGAAACCAACGCGCGCGCGGAGCTGGGTTTGCGCCTTGCTCCACGGCAGGCGGGAAAGTCCGAGCTTCGCGATGCCTTCCGCCAAAAGACGCGCCGTTTCTTCGCCCGGCGCCAAAGCCCGGGGCTCATTTGCAAGCAGAATGGCATCGAGCCGGCGGACCCGGCGCGACCTCAGCGCACCCGCGCTTGGATCGAAATCGATTTCGTCCGTCTCGCGGATGCGACGGCCCGCGGCGGCTAATACGTCCGCTTCATCGGCTGCGGCAGCCAGCAGGATGCGCGCCGACGCGGCCGATCCCGATAGCTCCGCCGCCACCAGAAACGGCGACCCAGCCAAAGGATGCGCCGGATCGAGGCTGGCACCGCGGCCATTGGCCAGGAGGAACTGGCCGGGGCTCCCACGCGCTTTGCCGATGCGCTCCGGAAAGGCAAGCGCCAGCAGACTTGCAATGGAAATATCCTCGCGAGAGGCTTGACAAGCGGGCGAACTCTTTGATCGGAGACTCCGCCCCTCACCCTGTCCCTCTCCCACTGGGAGAGGGGACGCTTTCTCAACGGCTGCGAGCGGACTCCCTCTCCCATGGGGAGAGGGTTGGGGTGAGGGGCGTGAGGAACCAGCGCTTGCCATCTTCGCCCAGCCGGCGGCGAGCTTTCGCATGTCGCTTGCCCGGCGCGAGCGGTCGCGGCGAAAATTTTCCAGCCGGTGAGCGAGATCGGCATCGTTACCGCCAAGTCCGCGCTCCACCGTGACCGCGGCGATGGCCGCAGCCTCCTCAGCATGGCCAAGCCCGGCTGCAACAATCACCATGCGGGCAAGGCGGGGTGGCAAGGGCAGCGACCTCAGCCGCTTTCCAATGGCCGTGATGACGCCTTTCGCGTCGAGCGCTTGGAGCTCCTTCAACTCCTCGTGGGCGGCGGCGATGGCGGCTGCCGGCGGCGGATCGAGCCAGGACAGCGAGAGCGGATCGGCTATTCCCCATTCTGCGCAGTCGAGCAGCAAGGCGGAAAGATCGGCGGAGCGGATTTCGGGATCGGCATAAGCGGGCAGGCTCTGCGTTTGCGGCTCGTCCCACAGCCGGAAGCAGACGCCGGGCTCAGTGCGGCCGGCGCGGCCCCTCCGCTGATCGGCGGCGGCCCGGGACACGCGCACAGTCTCAAGCCGCGTCACGCCCGCGTCCGGCTCGAAACGCGGAACCCGCGCAAGACCGCTGTCAATGACCACGCGCACGCCCTCGATGGTGATCGAGGTCTCCGCAATCGAAGTCGCGAGCACCACCTTGCGGATACCCTTCGGCGCCGGCTCCAGCGCGAGGTCTTGCGCCTCCCGGTCCATGGCGCCGTATAGCGGGGCAAGCAGGATGGCCGGATCGGCGACGCGCTCCTTCAGCCGCTCCTCTACGCGCCGGATCTCGCCTTGCCCCGGCAGGAACGCCAGGATCGAACCGGATTCCGCCCGAAGCGCACGCATCACTGCGTCTGCCATCCGGTCTTCAACGCGCGCATCATCGCGGCCAAGATACCGTGTCTCGACTGGGAACGCGCGGCCTTTGCTTTCGATAACGGGCGCATTGCCGAGCAGCTGCGCAACCCGCGCGCCGTCAAGCGTCGCCGACATAGGCAGGATCCGCAGATCGTCCCGCAAGCCGGCCTGGCAGTCGAGTGCCAGCGCAAGCCCCAGATCCGCGTCGAGCGAGCGTTCATGAAACTCGTCGAAGAGCACCGCGCCGACGCCGGAAAGCTCAGGGTTGTCGAGGATCATGCGGGTGAAGACGCCTTCGGTGACGACCTCGATGCGCGTCTTCGGCCCCGATTTCGAGACCATCCGCGCACGCAATCCGATCCGTTCCCCGACGGTCTCCGATAAGGTGTGCGCCATGCGCTCCGCGGCGGCCCGGGCGGCAATGCGGCGCGGTTCCAGCACCAGGACCTTCCGGCCCGCAAGCCAGCCTTCGTCCATAAATGCGAGCGGCACGCGCGTCGTCTTGCCTGCGCCGGGCGGGGCCGCGAGGACGGCCGACGCTCGAGCGGCCAAGGCGGCACGCAAGTCGTCCAGAACGCCGTCAATCGGAAGCGGTGTCGCAAACTTCATGGCGGTTGTGTCTAGCGCCGCTCCTACCAGCCTTGTGGATTATGCATCCGCCACACCTTTGAAACGAATGGATGCGTCACTGTGCGGACACTTCCCGCTGCCTCAACCCCTTCTTGGCAAATTCAGCGCTTTCTTGTGGCGAGTCCTCTAAAATATGAAAATCCAAACGCTTTTCGACGTGGAAATAGTGCGTCGAGCCACCCTCTAAAATGATATCATGCTTGATCATTTGACCGGATGACAAGCTCATATCCAGCGACAGGACATGCTCGCCCGAAGGGGCCTTCACCACAACATAGTCGCCGATCGTAAAAGCGCCTATGAGTTTTCCGTCCAGATACACGGGCAAATCGGTATTAAGCTGATCGAGGAAACCGAGGTTGAGTCCGGGTTTTGGCCAATAAAAATAAATTGTTCCTATCCCACTTGGTATCTTCGGACCACTTGAAAGCAACGCTAGAGCTGTGGCGGCGTCAAGTTCGCTGGTGAATATATTCAGTCCTTTATCGATGACTTGGAAATAGAGCGGTTTTTGCGCGGAAACCGTGATCTGGGACTCGTACGTTTTCGATAAAGTATCGAGGTAACCGTTCTTCTGTTTCACCACAAGTTTGTGCGGGCCGTTTGGAACGCTAACGGTCAGTGGCGCATCGAAATCGACCGTACCAACGGTTGCCGTGTCAATCTGCACTTCAATCTTAGAGTGGAATGTGCGGCCAAGGAAGGTTTGATCGCGCGTCCACACTACGGTGACCTGTCCTGTTGGGCTCGCAGCAACGCTTGCCTGTTTCTTGTCCTTTGCGCAAGGGCAATCGCACTTTGGCGCGGAGGGCGTCGCATAAGCGTGAAGAGCGAACAGAAGGCAGATGGCGGCAAAGAGACGATTGGAAAAAACTTTACCTACCCAAACAAGCTGTTTCTTCATACCGAAGAGCTCCATTGCCGAACTTGAAGAACAATGCCTTAGAAGATCAGTGCTCTTAACAAGAAGATTTTCACGCGACCCGAAAATGCGTTCCCAGATCTTGGCGGAGAAGTAGCCCGTTCCGGCGCCCGCTTCAAGCGCTTGCTTAGCCACGGCTTCGCGGCTTTTGCGGTATAATCGATACGGCCAAATGAAAGCGCCAGGCGTGAAATGAGGTTTGGCGCAACCACCGTGCTAACCGTGCCTGCGAAAATATCTTCTTGCGTTGCACCAAGGCAAAATCAGCCCGCAGCGGCTATCTTTGCGATAACCCCGGCAAATGCGCCAACAAATAAGATGCCGGCCGCAACGGCCTGAATGCTAAAGCCCCTCCCGCGCTTTTCCGCCGCGGCCGAATAACCCCGAAAATAAAGGATGCGTCCAAGAATCCAAAAAATGCCAATAATTGCCGCAGCAATGTCGTTGATATAGGCAGCAAAGAGCCAAAGCGAGGGAAGAAAGATCGGCAACCACTCCAAGGTGTTCATTTGAACGCGAAACATGCGTTCAAAACCTGGGTGCCCCGTTGTTGCCGGAGCCTTCACATTATACTTCGCCCTGGCCTTTGCCACCGCGATGCCGGTATATAAGTAAAACAGCAGGGCCAACAGGGTGACAATTGCGGTATAGTTTAGCATCGGTGTTGCCTTCAATTGGATCCCAGGAGGAACTGGATTCTAACGTGACGCCTCATGCAAAGCCCGAGCTTCATAACATGCTCCAGGCCGCGGTCCTCAGCTTTTCGTTTGCGGCCGATTCTGTTGCTTTGGCTCCGGTGCCCATGTGATTATCGCCGGGGCCGGGGAAGGAGGGTTTCACTATGACCAGGCGTCTACTTGCGGTGTTTACTCTCTCACTTTTGTCCCCGGCGTCCGCGCACGCAGCGCGATGCGGCGGGGACTTCAGCGCCTTCATCGCCGCGATGTCCCGAGATGCCGCAGCCGCCGGCATCTCACGCCCGGTCATAGACAACGCGCTCGCCGGCGTCACTGCCAATCCGGCGGTGCTCGACTTCGATCGCCGTCAGCACGGCACGTTCCGGATGAGCTTCGAGCATTACGCCGCGACCCGGATCACCCCGGCCCGCATCAGACGCGGCAAGCAGATGCTGCAGCGCCATGCCGCGCTGCTCGCCCGGATTGAACGGCGGTTCGGTGTGCCGGGGCCGGTGCTTGTCGCGATCTGGGGTCTGGAAACCGACTTCGGCGCTGGCGACATGGGCAAATTGCCGGTAATCCGCACGCTTGCAACGCTGGCTCACGACTGCCGGCGCACCGAGCTGTTTCAAGGCGAGCTACTCGCCGCGCTCAAGATCCTCCAGCGCGGGGATCTGCCGTCGCGCGACCTGATTGGCGCCTACGCGGGCGAGATCGGCCAGACGCAGTTCCTGCCCTCCTCCTATATCAAATACGGCGTCGATTTCGACGGCGACGGCCGTGTCGATCTCCGGCACAGCGTCCCGGATGTACTCGCCTCGACCGCCAATCTGCTCAAGACCAACGGCTGGCGGGCGGGCGCCCCCTTCCGCGAAGGCACGGCGAATTTCGAGGTCATGCGCGAGTGGAACCGCGCCGCGATTTATCGCGAAACCATCTTCCTCTTCGCCGAACGGCTATCGGGATCGTGAGGCGAGGCGCTTCTGCCCTATAAGTTATCGCGAAGGAACCGCGACTGCCCTGCGATCCACAAATAGTGCTTGATCGGAATCAAACAACATTTGCGATTTCCCGCCTACAGAGAAGATCGAATTGGCCGGCCGGCACACTGCTGGTTAACGGCCGTGATGCTGCTCCTTTCCATCGGCTTTTGAGTTTGCGGAGGTTTCGGCATCCCGCGCACGCGCCCGTTCGAGGTGTATCCGCCGTGAAGCCTGCCAGTGTCAGTGACGAGACCCTCCTCTCCGAAATGCGAGAGGGCAATCCGCAATCTGACGAGGTTCCGGTTCCGCATTATCTTAATGCATACTATTGGTGGGCCTACATTCATCCCAATGCCGTGCGGTTTTTCGAACGCCAATGGCTCATCAATCTCATTCTCTGGGGGAATTATGCCCGCTTGCGCGACGCGGCACTCGAAGACTTCGAGAAGCCGCTGCCCGGCCGCACGTTGCAAGTGGCCTGCGTCTATGGCGATCTGACCCCCAGGCTTCTTCAGCGAATCTCACAAAGCGATGGGCTCCTCGACGTTATTGACATACTTCCGATACAGTTGAAAAACCTTGCGCGGAAGCTGCCGGAACGGCCGGCCGCGCGCCTGATGTGCATGGATTCCGCGAAGTTGGATGCGCTGCCTGCAAGTTACGATCGCGCGCTCGTATTTTTCCTGCTGCATGAGCAACCCGCGCCGTATCGCGAAAAGACCTTGAGCGAGCTTGTTCGCGTGGTGAGGCCCGGCGGCAAGATCGTGATCGTAGACTATGCCCGGCCCCGTCCCTGGCACCCGCTACGCTATCTTTTGCCGCCGCTTTTGGCCAGGCTCGAACCGTTCGCTCTCGATCTTTGGCGCGAAGAGATAGCCGGATGGCTCCCTTCCAGCGCCAAAGTGAGGTTGCGTAAAAGGACCTTCTTCGGCGGCCTTTATCAGAAAATCGTAATCACCTTGTAAGACCCGTTTCCCACGCAGACAGGATTGGAACGCCCAAATCATCGGAAGGGAGGTTCGTCGAATGACCGCAATTTCCGCGAATGCAGGCTGTCGCGCCTCTCCTTGAGCAGGTCGAGAGCGGCAAGGCCGATCTCCAAATGCTGGGCGATCGCGGTCTCATAGAAGGCGCTGGCGGCCCCGGGCAGCTTGATCTCGCCGTGCAGCGGCTTGTCCGAGACACAGAGAAGCGTGCCATAGGGGACGCGCAGGCGAAATCCTTGGGTTGCGATCGTGCCGCTCTCCATGTCAACGGCAACGGCGCGTGAGAGGTTGATGCGCTTGCGTTCCTGCGTAAAGCGCAATTCCCAATTGCGGTCGCCGTTGGTAACGACGGTCCCGGTGCGCAGGCGCTGCTTCAACGCTTCGCCGCCAAGTCCGGTGACAGAAGCGGCGGCTTCCTGCAAGGCGACTTGCACTTCGGCGAGCGCCGGGATGGGAACGTCAGGCGGCACCAAATTGTCAAGGATACGATCTTGGCGCAGATAGGCGTGGGCGAGCACATAATCGCCGATCGACTGCGTGTCGCGCAGCCCTGCGCAATGACCGACCATCAGCCAGCAATCCGGGCGGATGACGGCAAGATGGTCGGTGATATTCTTGGCGTTCGACGGACCGACGCCGATATTGATCAGCGTTACCCCCGAACCGGCAGCGCTCGTCAAATGATAAGCCGGCATTTGATAGCGATGCCATTGGGAGCTAGTCACAAGCGCGTTTGCCTCGTCCTGCGTATGCTGCCGGCCAACGATCACATTCCCTGGCAGCACAAAACGGTCGAATGCACCTTCGCGATTGAGCTGCTGGCAACCCCAGCGCACGAACTGATCGACGTAGCGGTGATAATTTGTCAGCAGGATCCAGCGCTGCACATGGCGCCAGTCGCTCCCGGTATAGTGGACGAGCCTGCGCAGAGAGAAGTCGGTGCGGACCGCATCGAACAAGGCAAGAGGAAGCGGATCGCCATCCTTGCGCTCCCACAGACCATCTGCGACTTCATCGCCCACCGCCGAAAGCCGTGGCGTTGGGAAGTAGCGCGCAAGCTCGCTTGCCGTGACATTAGCGTTCGTGATCTCCTCCGTACGCTCGATCACGTAGGGATAGGGGATCTCCTGAGCGCTGACCCCTACCTCGATTTCGACGCCGTATTCCGATACAAGCGGATCGAGCTGCTCAAGCAGATAGCTGCGGAAGGGACCGGGGTGGGTGATTGTCGTTTCATAGACGCCCAGCCGCTGCACTCTGGCGAAGGCGCGGCGCGTGGGTGAGCGCGTGTGCTTTTCATCGCGGTAAATTACCCGCAAGAATGGATAATGGAACCGGGCGCGCAACTCTGGAGGCGGCGCAATGCGCGTGGCGAGATAATCGTCAAGGGCAACTGCCAGTGCCATGGCAGCTTCGGCGTACAACTCCTCGAGCCGGTCGACTGCGGCACTGGGTGTGGGCGGCTTTAAGGTGTGGGGCTTCACAATGAATGCAGACCGCTGTTGCAGGCTAGACATTTTGAGCCGGGGAGCCGGGCTACCAGCCTAACCGCTAAAGTGGGCCATCGCTGGGCGCAAGCAAGGGTAGCCCGCCAGGCCGGCGCACAAGTAGGAGGACGTACGACGAACTCAAGGCAACTCGCTGGGCTCACCGGTCCCGTTCTCGTCGCGATCACCCTATCTGAAATCGTAAATCCTCACATCTGGGCACCCGTCACCGCGCCGGTCATTTACCAAGCAGGCCTGCTGTCCCTCGTTGCAGGCCTTTCTATCGCTCGCGTGGATAATCGCTGGACAATTGGCTGGCCGGTGACGATCACGCTTGTTGGCTGGTTCGGCGTTTTCGGCGGCCACTATCGTATGTTCGCGCCCCTCAGTGCACTAGAGGCCGCTCGAAACTCTTCCGCGGCCTTCGCATTCCAGATCGTCCTGCTCGCGGCCGGACTTTTCTTGACCTTCAAGGCCTATGGTTCAGTGAGCGCTCGCGGCAAGTAAGTTCTGAGGCCGCCCTCACCGTTCGCTGTCGAGTTGAGCCATATGTGCCTCAGGATAGCGCGCGCCCGCTGCGGCGCCCTTCGGGATCGCCTGCTCGATCATGGCGATATCGCCGCCGCTCAATTGCACGGACACGCTTCCAAGCGCCTCCGCCAACTGGTCTCTGCGGCGCGCACCGATAATCGGCACGATATCGCTGCCTTGTGCGCCGACCCAGGCAATCGCCGCCTGCGCGACCGTGATTCCCTTGGCCGCCGCGACCTTGCGAAGTGCCTCCACCAGGGCAAGGTTCGCGTCCAAATTAGCGCCCTGAAAACGGGGGCTCATGTTGCGGTAGTCGCCCGGAGCTGGCTGGCCCGGCGCCCAATGGCCGCTGATCAAGCCCCGGGATAGGACACCGTAAGCGGTAAGCCCGATGCCAAGCTCACGCAAGGCGGGCAAGATTTCGCTTTCGATCCCGCGCGAGACGAGCGAGTACTCGATCTGCAGATCGCTGATTGCGTGCGTGGCGGCGGCACGGCGGATCGTGTCTGCACCAACCTCGGAAAGGCCGATATAACGGACATAGCCAGCCTTAACCATGTCCCCGATCGCGCCCACAGTCTCCTCGATGGGCACATTCGGGTCGAGCCGGGCAGGCCGGTAAATGTCGATTGTCTCGACGCCGAGCCGCTGAAGTGAATAAGCGAGGAAGTTCTTCATCGCTGCGGGCCGCGCATCGTAGCCGATCCATGCATTGGCGGGATCGCGCAGCGCTCCAAACTTCACGCTGAGAATGTACTTCTCCCGGGGAACGCCCTTTAAGGCTTCGGCGATGAGCATTTCATTGTGCCCCATGCCGTAGAAATCGCCGGTATCGATCAGCGTGACGCTCGCGTCGATGGCGGCGCGGATTGTGGCGATGCTCTCCGCCCGGCCGGCGGGGCCATACATTCCCGACATGCCCATGGCCCCAAGCCCAAGGGCGGACACGGTAGGGCCGTTTGTACCGAGCTTGCGCTGCTGCATGATGTACTCCAAGCTTGCGAACCGCAGGTTCGAACCCGCTGGCCCATAATATGGCTCTTGTGGCAGCGTCCGGTAATCCTGCAAAATCGTACGCACGTTTAACACAGGACGCATATGGCGCACCGCTGGCCCTCCCTCGGAATGTTCGGCGTCTTCGGACGATCCGGCGATCTGCGCACGCTCGATGAAGCGCTTCGCGCCTCCGGTCTCCATCCCTCCCTCGTTCCTGAGGCCGTGAAGCTGACCGTTCTCGCGGTTTTGAAAGACGCCAAGGGCGAAGACCCGCCGGCCGAAGACTATCGTCAAACCGCGGCGCTTCTGGCGTATTGCACGCTTGGACGCGAAATGTTTTCCGCTGCGAGTGGCGAGCAGGCGGCGGCCGAAGCCCGGCGCCGGATTGAGGCCGCGCTTGAGATGGGGGAGGGCCCCGACGCCAGCCTAATTTTGCTGGCGCTTCACGCCGGCATCATTCATCCGGGCTTGAAAGAAACTTACCAGCTTGAAAGCGAGTGACGCTGCCATCAGACGGCTGCTTCGGAATCTGCGTGAGGAGCGTGATTCGTTTTCATTTACATCGGGGCAAGACTCCAGGATGATCGAGGCACAAGAATTGCAAGAAGATCCAGGGCCGATAAAAGCGGCCGAAAGGCGATAAGGTTGACATGAGAAAGCGGAGCGTGAGGCATTTTCTGACAAAGCCCAGAGGCAGGCTCGAAACTACAGACACAAATATGACATTCTCGATGCCGCGGGACACCGCCGCACGCTTGAGCGAAATAGCGGTGGCCCGGGGCACAAACTTGCAGGGGGTCGTTGAACTTGCGGTCAACGAATGGCTCGCACGCCAGCTTTCAATTGCTGCGGCAATGTCTTGAGGGTCGCTATAGCCACGAAGAATTGGCTGACGGTCAGCGGACATGCGGGCCAAGCGCGTTGCTGGCTCGTTTACGATCTCGCGCCCGGGCAAGCGGACCGGCCTTTACCGGCGCCGGCTCGCGTCGAGCTGGACAAGCAAGAGGTATTGCATCATTTCCGCGACGATGGACCTCATCCCCTGGACGGCGTGGATATCGTGGTGGCGGGCAGCGCCGGCGATGGGTTCGTCCGGCACATGCAAAAGCGCGGAACCGAGGTGCTGCTTACCGGTGAAACCGACCCATCTGAGGCTCTAGCCCGCATTCTTGCTGGAGAAGCACTGCCGGATCAGCGGTTCGACGTCACAACGGCACTCTGCAAGCTGCGCGACTTGTTCTCCCGTCACTGACCATCCTCCCAGGCTGGTCCCCGCTGCCGGCGCGGCCGGCGACCTTTCTTGCAGGGAACCAGGCCCGTTCACCCAGCATTGTTCATCGACGTCGGCGACCATCCCAGCGGTCATATGAGTGGGCGCTGTATGAAACGGATTCCTATCTTGCCGATAGCAGCTGCGAGCGCGGCGGGCATCATAGCCCTGGTGCCGTTCACAGCCGGAGGTGCCGATGACGAGGCCGCCCCGATCTTCGGCGTCAAAATGCCCCCGGGGTACCGCGATTGGAGGTTGATCTCCGTGGCCCACGAAGCAGGCAACCTCAACGATCTGCGCGCAATTTTGGGCAACGATGTAGCGATCATGGCCTATCGGGAAGGGAGGCTTCCATTCCCGGACGGCACAATCATTGCCCGGCTCGCCTGGGGCTACGTCCCGTCGGCCGAAAACAACGTAGTTTTTGGCCGTATCCAATCTTTCGTGGCCGGGCCACCCAAGGAAGGGGTTCAGTTTATGGTCAAGGATTCAAAAAAGTACGCCTCGACCGGCGGCTGGGGCTTCGCTCAATTTGACGGCGGCAAACCCGCCAGCGCGGCGGTGCACAACACCTGCTTCCCCTGCCACGAGGCTGCGAAAGGGCACGATTTCGTCTTTACGCGGTAGGCGCCCTGAGCATTGGGATCAGGGGCACGAAGGAGCTCCGCGGAGCATTTCACGTGCGAGAGATCGGAACCCACAATAGCAAGGAGACGTCACATGATACGCAAGGCGAAAGCGGTTTGGCGCGGGACTGGCCGGGCTGGCGACGGCAATCTTTCCACCGATTCAGGCGTGCTCGCAGAAACCCCGTTTTCGTTCAGGACCCGCTTCGAGAACGGGAAGGGCACCAATCCTGAAGAGTTGATCGCGGCTGCCCACGCCGGGTGCTTCACCATGGCGCTGGCTTTTCTGCTGCAGGGCGCGGGCTATACGCCAACAGAGCTCAGCACTGAGGCCGCAGTTACTCTTGAGCCAGAGGGCGAGGGATTCCGCATAAGCCGTTCGGCTCTGACCCTCCGCGCCCAAGTCCCGAACCTGGACGAAGCTGCGTTTGCCAGCATGGCCGGCGAAGCTGAGAAGAATTGCCCAGTCTCCAAGGTCCTCAACGCCGCGATCACTTTGGACGCCGCGGGCAAGCACAGCTGAGGCTAGTTCAACGCGCCGCTGCAAAGAAGGACGGCATCAATATCAGCCCAGCGATGCATATGGCTACCCCGTAAGGAAATATGCCGCGCCTAGCCCACGCCTTGAGACGGCGCGAAGGGATGTAACTATGTATCGATGGCCAAACGGCCATCGATTTTCGCACGGCAAGAAGAAGCCCTGCGAAGAGGCCGCCAATAAGCGTCATAATCAGAAGAAAGGCGGGTCCGTCTTTCACGCCCCCCCAAAGCATGAGAGCGCTGATCAACTTTACGTCTCCTGCCCCCATGGCGCTGGCGACGTAAAGGCCGAATGTCAGGGCGAAGGCGATGCCTCCAGCCAAAAGGTGCTGCGTCAAGGTTCCAGAGGGCACTAACCAATAATTGAAGAAGAACAGCGCCAGCACGATCAGCGAAACTGCATTCGGTATTTGGAGGCGCCTAACATCGGAATAGAAACCGTAACAGAGCGCTGCTGCAAAAATGATCTCTATTACGGATTGAGAAGTTTCTGTATCCACAATATTCAGAATTTCCATTTTTAAAACCAGCACCTTACCGGCTAGCCTTTGTCGCATTGCCGCGGTCGCCGGTAACGTCGACGCGCTCGCCGTCCGTGCCTTTCGCGTTTATCGCCTCCCTATCATCGTCCGCAGCAGATGCCTCCAGAATGGCTACGGCTTTATTCCAACCGTGCGCTCTAGCCACCCGCTGGCGAGCGCGCTCTGCGCGGGGAACACTCGCCAAGGCGGCGTCCTCTTCCGCTGCCGCAACGGCTTCCGCTTCCTTTGGACCGGCTTCGCTGGCAGCAACGAGGAAATCACCATAGACATCTTCGGGCACGTCGAATTCGCAATATAGATCGCAAAACGCCACTCCGGCAAAGCCAGTAATCACCAAATGCTTGAAGGGCCTATGCCATCGGTGACCTCGTAACCGGGCAAGGCGGTTGTGAAGGTGGTCGCCGGGTTTAGTGAAGTGGAAACCAGCGAGTAAGCTGTGACGGTATCCCAGCACTTTGTGGCGCAGGGTATGACCGTTATACGTTTCGCGGGTGAACGATCCGATACTTGCAAGTGTCAATTGAGCGCCTCGGTCCAATTGACCAGTGCCGTCAAAGGCCTTAGCGTCATTTATTCCAAAAGAGCCTGTTTGAGAGTCCGAACCGTGCGGCGCCTGCCTATAATGGCTGCGCATATGGCTTGGCACAGTGGCGCCCCAGATATGCCTGACCGCAAAGGGCACGCCGCCTGTGGAAGCTTCACCGGAAAAGTTCATGCTCCACGGCGAAGCGCCGCGTTTAGCAGAGCTGTTCGGCTGCAAACTCTGCGGCCGATTTCCGCCTGCTCCGCGCAAACCGCCGAAATAAATGCCGCCTGCATTGAAACCTTTCGCAGATATCCCGGACCCGTGCAGGGCCGAGGTTGATGGAACCGCATACGGTATGAAGTTGGCGCTCGCGGAAGAGACCAGGAAAACGGTTATTACCGTAACCGGAAACAGGCGATAAATGTGATCCATCTGGGCACCAACTCCACAACAAAAACTGAATTGCTTTGTTTTCAGTGCTGAAAAGGTTAACCGAAATGGTCCGGCTGCGGAAGAGGCATCTCGCTGGATACAACAGGCGTTAGACTACTCTGCAGCGCAAGGCTGGGAACGAATCCAACTGGCTTAAGCGGCATAAGGAGCGGATGCGCTTCCGAAAGGCGGTAACAGCTGGTGAGCTGCGAACTGCCCCTGGGACCTATGTTTTACAGCGTGTACCCGGGGGACAGCAGCTTCTTGAGAAGGAGCAGAAAGTTGGGCTGACGGCCTAAGAGGACCCTGGTGTGCCCTTGAAAACACCCCCGACGGCAAAGTGATGTTTGGGCACTTCCCGCAAAATGATCCGCACGGTATCCCTTGGAGCGCCCAGAGATTCCTCCACAGCATCGGTGACCTTCTCGGCAAGCGCTTGCTTCTGGTCCTGGGTGCGCCCCTCAATCAGCGTGATCTCGATAATCGGCATTCTGAACCTCGCTAAACGACGCTAAAGGATACGCTGCCCAGGTCCTGAAACCAAGCGCGGACATATTCTCCAGGAGTAAGGGGATGTGCGGCCGTGGCTCCCCCCGCCAAAACGATGTCGCCCGGCTCGAGCCGTTCGCCCGCCTTGAAGGCCCCATCATCGGAACCGCCGTCTTCTTCTTGCTGCGGGAATACCTGTCCGATTATGGGACTTGGTATCTCATCATTCTCGGTATGGTTTCCATTGCCACGATCCTGATCGAGCCTAAAGGATTGGGGGGAGTTTGGCGCCGGATTGGGTATCCCGAAATCATCCCGGTCACGCAGAAAGTGCCTGTGCTACCTGCTGCGACGGCGCCTTATACGCACGTCCACGCTGCAGCAGCGCAAGCGGCATCCCAGTAGGCAATTGGTCCTCCTTTAATTGCGCGCGCTTTCAGATATTAACCCTGGTTCACGTACCCGTCTCGACAAGATCTTAAAACTTCGTTACTTTTGCCTGTATGCGTGATCCTAACGAGTTCGCAGAAATTAAACTCCCTCAGATCATGGAAATGCGTGCCGGCCTTTCCCGGAAACTTTCCATCGATCAAGAACGTGTAGTTGAGGGCATCGCTGAGATTGCCTTCGCGGACGGCGTCTCTGCTTATTTGGATTCCAGTGACAACGCGATCTCTATCCGCAGCCTCGGCGAGTTGACCCCAAGGCAGGCCCGGGCGATCAAGTCCGTAAGCGTGGACGCGGGCGGCGGGGTGAAGCTTGAATTTTATGACCGGCTTGCGGCTTTCGATAAGCTCGCGAAGGTCTTGGACCTGTACGGCGGCACCAACATCAATGTGGCGCAAAGCTTCGCCGTAAACGCACCGGCTGCGGACGCGAGCCGCGAGAGCTGGGCGTCGATGGCGCAACAACAGTTCGCCGCCGCAGAGGCGGCTCGCCTGCTCGATGCGCTGCCATCGGACGCGCCCAGGGCAAGCCGGTGCGCCCCCGTGGCGCCGCCTCAACTGGCCGGGTGGGAGATTGCCCCGGAAAAGCGCGCCAGCGTGCCAGCAATCCCGCCGCCGAACGCGGTACACCGGGACGAATAAAAGCCTTCGCCCCCGCGCCCCGACGAGTTCTACGGCTTGGCTTCGCGGTCCTCTAAAATCATTTCAAATACTTCCTTGAAAGAACGCGGGTGGCTAACGCCAGGCATGACCGCTGCCGGTTTTGAACTGCTGCCGGTAAAGATCTCTATAGTACCGTAACGGAACACCCGGCCAAACCATCCCTGGTCGACGCGCACATAACGCACCTCGGCCAAGTCAATCTCTACCTCCGCGTGAAGATCGTTGAAACGCAGCAGGTCTTTCGAAATCTCAAGGCTCGCATTCCTCTGTAACTCTGCGAAACTGACTAAAATCGCGGAAAAACCGATCACAGCCGCAAAAATTCCTGCAAGTACGGCCGCAGCCTGAATAAGCGGTAGAACCGGTCCGCCGAGGACCTGCGGAAGCAAGGCGGCGCCCCCTAGCGCGGCGGCGAACGCAGCCGTCCCGGCAAGCGCTCCACCGGCAGCCACAATAATGCTTCGCACCAGCCGGTATGCGAGCGATTGACCGGCGGCCAATACATAGCCATCGCCTAAAGCGGGTGCTGAGGCCGCACAAGACGCGCAGCTATGCCGCTCATGAAATTCACCACACACCGGGCATATCGTCATAGTGCGGCCATTACGCGATTGAAGGTCATGCGAAGGTTGCATCGCATTATATGGCCTGCCTCGCAAAAAAGTTCGACCTCGGCGCGTTCACGCCTGACATTGAGACTCGTCCCCCGAAGCGGTATGAACCCGCATGAGCGAATTCCTTACGGTCGCGCAAGCCGGCGACGCGGAAGATCTGTCCTGGTTCGTAAACACCGCCTATCGGGGAGAGTCCAGCAAGCGCGGCTGGACGACGGAAGCCGATCTGCTCGGAGGACAAAGAACCGATCCGGATATGCTTCGCGACCTGATCTCAGAGAAGAACAACACGATTTTGCTGATGCGTGCAGACGCCGATTTAATCGGCAGCGTCTTTCTGCAGCGAAAGGCCGAAAGCGCCTATCTCGGCATGCTCACCGTCCGGCCGCATCTTCAGGCGCGCGGCATCGGCAGGCGCCTGCTGACCGTGGCGGAGGATTGGGTGCGTAACAACTGGCGCCTGCACGTGATCGAAATGACGGTCATCCAACAGCGTTTAGAACTGATCGCCTGGTACGAGCGCCGCGGTTACGTCAACACGCTAAGAACGGAACCATTCCCGTACGGCAATGAGAAGTTCGGTCTGCCGAAGCAGCCGGATCTCAAATTTGCCGTGCTGGAAAAGCGGCTTTAACTCCGCCGGGCAGGGCGGGCGCTGCCGCCCCCGTTAAAACATCGCGGCATGCACGCGGTCGGGCGGATTGTGCCCGTCGAGGAAAGTGCGGATGTTGATAATCACCTTTTCACCCATATCCAGGCGCCCCTCCAAGGTCGCAGAGCCCAGATGCGGCAGCACCACCACCTTCGGGTTCTTCAACAGTTTCGGATTGATGGCCGGCTCGTTCTCGAACACGTCGAGGCCCGCGCCTGCGATTTCGCCCGCTTCGACCATCCGCGCAAGAGCATTCTCGTCGATCACCTCGCCGCGCGCGGTGTTGACGATGTAGCTCATGGGCTTCATGAGCTTAAGCCGCCGCGAGGAAAGCAGATGGAAGGTCGCGGGAGTGTGCGGGCAGTTCACCGAGACGATGTCCATATTGGCAAGCATCTGATCCAGGCTTTCCCAGTAGGCGGCGCCCAGTTCCTCCTCGACCGCGGCAGGCACGCGGCGGCGGTTGTGGTAATTGATTGAAAGCCCGAAAGCTTTCGCCCGGCGCGCCACGGCGCGGCCGATCCGGCCCATGCCGATGATGCCGAGCTTCTTTCCCCAAATGCGATGGCCGAGCATCCAGGTCGGCGACCAGCCATGCCACTCGTGGCCACCGGCCAGATAATCGGCGCCTTCAACCAGCCGCCGGGGCACAGAAAGTATCAGCGCCATGGTCATATCGGCGGTATCCTCGGTCAGGATGCCCGGCGTATTCGTGACGATGATGCCCCGGTTGCGGGCCGTTTCGAGATCGATATTGTCGACGCCCGTGCCATAATTGGCGATCAGTTTCAGTTGCGGCCCCGCAAGCGAAAGAAGCGCTTTGTCAATTCTATCGGTTACGGTAGGAACGAGCACTGCCGCTGTCCGCATCGCAGCCGCGAGCTGATCTCGCGTCATCGGGGCATCAGCCTGGTTGAAGGTCACGTCGAAAAGCTCGCGCATGCGCGCTTCGACAAGCTCGGGAAGTTTGCGGGTGACGACGACTTTTACGTTTTGTGTTGTCATTGGGTGCCCGGAGCGGCCGTTCCGGCCTTCATGGATCTTAAGAGACGCAATTTCGCTCTAGTTATCTACCAGATACGAGTCAGGATGACAAAGGCTCCCATTAGCTGCGGTATTTTGGCCGCAATCACACTGGCTTGGGCGATCGCGGCCTCTGCTGAGGAGAGCCCTGGCCGGAAAGTTGGCTCGGTCACGGGGCTGGCAATCCCGCAATTCGTCAGCCTGAAAGCGAGCGAGGTGAACTCACGCGTGGGCCCAGGTTCCGAGTACCAAATCGCCTGGGTATTCAAGCGGGCCGGTCTCCCGGTGGAGATCCTCGCAGAATTCGAAAACTGGCGTCAAGTGCGCGATAGCGACGGTGTCACCGGCTGGGCGGCATCGTCGCTGCTCAGCGCGCGGCGCACGGCATTAGTGGCTCCCTGGGTCAAGGCGCACACAGTGTTCACACTTACGTCATCGCGTGGCGGCGCCTCGGAGGTCGCCAGGATCGAGCCGGGCGCCATTGTGGACATTATCTCCTGTGACGGCGAAGCCTGCGAGGTCTATGCCGGCCAGCAAAAGGGTTGGGTGCCGCAGAAGAATTTATGGGGCGTCTATCCCGGCGAAATCGTGAAATAAGGGGCTGAGGCCGCGCTCTCAGCCCTCCAAATGCCGTCTCGGGCGTCGAAATCCCGCCGCGGGAAGCACGAAAGTTCGCGGAAGCAGTGTCTTAGCACTGTCTTCAGGGTGTCACTTCAAAAGTTTACCCCCATCCGGGCCTGGAGCCGGGACGGCGCCTGGAAAGTCAGGCTCCTTGGCAACCGGCTGTATCTTAAGTCGGATTGCTTTTAGCCACGATCAAAACCAAAACTGACCCCTGTCTTAAGAATGAGCTAACTGCATACTCCCTGGAGGAAACCCATGCAGCAACCGGCCTATCAAACCATTATGGAGAATCCGAAGTTCAAGGAGCTCGTTAGAAGCCGCTCCGCCTTCGCTTGGACGCTCTCCTTCATCATGCTCGCCGTATATCAAGGCTTTATCCTTCTCATCGCCTTCGCCCCTGGCTTTCTCGCGACGCCGCTCTACGAGGGCGCCGTCGCGACGATCGGCATCCCAATTGGCCTCGGCGTAATCGTTTTGGCCTTTATCCTCACTGGTATTTACGTGGTCCGTGCGAACAGCCACTACGACGAAATGACCCGCGAACTCATTCAGGAGGTCACGAAATGATGTTTAAGAGAGGTATTGCTTCCCTCGCGCTCGCGCTTCCCGCCAGCGCCGCTTCCATATCTCCGTCTTTCGCGGATGCAGTTGCAGGCCCTGTTGTAAAGCAGGCTCTGAATGTCGAAGCCATTGTCATGTTCGCTGTGTTCGTGGGGCTGACGCTGATCATCACCTACATTGCCGCTAAACGGACGAAATCGGCATCCGACTTTTACGCGGCTGGCGGCGGCATCACCGGCATGCAGAACGGTCTCGCCATGGCGGGCGACTATATGTCGGCAGCGTCGTTTCTTGGCATTTCGGGCCTCGTGTTCTCAAGCGGTTTCGATGGGTTGATTTATTCCGTCGGCTGGCTGGTGGGCTGGCCGATCATCCTGTTCCTGATCGCCGAGCGGCTGCGCAATCTCGGCAAATACACCTTCGCCGACGTTGCGTCTTTCCGGCTCGATCAAACCTGGATCCGCATCCTTGCCGCGATCGGCACATTCACCGTGGTTGCGTTCTATCTCATCGCGCAGATGGTGGGCGCGGGCAAACTGATTCAGCTCCTGTTCGGGCTCGATTACTTGCACGCTGTCGTTATCGTTGGCACGCTGATGATCGTCTACGTCGCCTTCGGCGGCATGAAAGCGACGACCTGGGTGCAGATCATCAAGGCCGGCCTCTTGCTCTTCGGAGCAACGGTCATCGCGCTCCTCGTGCTGATCCAGTTCCACTTCAACCCCGAACAGCTGTTCACCGAAGCGACCAAGGTCCATCCCGGGCATGATACCATCATGGGCCCTGGCAAGCTTATCAAAGACCCCATCTCCGCGTTCTCGCTCGGCTTGGCACTCATGTTCGGCACGGCCGGACTGCCGCACATCCTGATGCGGTTCTTCACCGTTCCCGATGCCAAGCAGGCCCGCAGGTCGGTGCTATTTGCGACGGGCTTCATCGGTTATTTCTACATCCTGACCTTCATCATCGGGTTCGGCGCCATCGCACTTCTGATGAACGATCCCACATTCTTCAAGGACGGGAAGATTATAGCCAGCGGCCTGCTTGGCGGCACGAACATGGCAGCGATCAATCTGGCGAAGGCGACGGGCGGCTCTCTGCTCTACGGCTTCATCTCGGCCGTGGCATTTGCAACCATCCTTGCGGTGGTGGCAGGCTTGACGCTCGCGGCGGCTTCAGCAGTCAGCCACGATCTCTACGCCTCGGTCATCGCGCGTGGCCGCGCCTCCGAGCGCAGCGAGGTTAATATCTCCAAAATCTCGGCAATAGCCATCGGCATCCTGGCCATATATCTTGGCTATATGTTCGAGAAGATCAACGTCGCCTACATGGTGGGCCTCGCCTTCGCGGTGGCGGCGAGCGTCAACTTCCCTGTTCTCGTCATGACGATGTTCTGGCGAGGCACAACGACCTTCGGGGCCTTCGTTGGCGGTGTCCTTGGGCTTCTCACCTCGGCTGTTGGCGTGGTGATGAGCGATAAGGTCTGGGTCGCAACTCTCGGCAACCCGGAACCGTTGAAGATCTTCGGCTACGGCATCATCGACAACCCGGCCCTGTACTCGATGGCGATTGCCTTCGGCGGCATCTGGCTGTTCTCGATGATCGACAGGACCCGGCGTGCAGATGCGGAGCGGGAAGCCTTCGACGCTCAATTCGTGCGCTCCGAAACCGGCATTGGCGCGTCTACCGCCAGCATACACTAAACTGACATGGGGGGCGGGCATTTTGTCCCGCCCCCTGTCCTAATCGGGGAATGTGTTATATCAGTATGCATAATGTGACGCGGCGCTGTTGCTGTTCTGAAAGCGGCCTGCGGTAATTGGCATGGTTTTGGCTGGAAGTTGAGCGCAGAGGCTAGGCCTTTACCAGCCCCTAAAGCCTTCGGGGACGGCGTTTGAGCACCGGTCAAGGCCCGGGTGGCCGGTATGGTACTCTCCTAACGAGGCACCGCATGCAAGGGTTCGACGCGCTCAATCCGCCATTCGACCGGCTGACCCACGCCGAAACGGAGGCACTTCGCGCCGCAGTCGACATCGGCTATTTTGCCCCGGGCAGCGTCATCGTCGAGCGCGGCGGAAGCTCAGAATTCTTTCACGTCATCATCAAAGGTGCGGTCGCTGAAAAGATCGGCGAAGAAACCGAGGCGTTGCTAGGTTCCAAGGACACCTTCGACAGCGAGGCCGCGGTGCACGGATCGGCGAGCGCCAGCTTCGTCGCCCTCGAGGAGACGCTGTGCTACCTGCTGCCGCGTGTCCTGATCTTGGAGCTTGTCCAAAAAAATCAGGCGTTTGCCGCTTTCTTTTATTCCGAGCTCTCACGGCGGCTCGATGCCTTTGCGTCGCATCGGAACCCTAGCGGACTTGAATCGGTCTTGCGCTTGCGCGTGCGGGAAGCCCGTTGCGCAGAGGCTATTTTCATAGACGGTGCGCGCACGATCGAAGAGGCCGGCCATGCCATGCGGGAGAGCAATAACGACACGCTGTTCGTCACCGACGGGGAGCGTACCGGAATCGTAACCGGCATGAATTTGGCTAAGGCGGTGATCCTGAGGCGCCTGCCGCTCGAAACGCCGGTGCGCGATGTTTGCCATTTCGAGATCGCAGCGGTAGATGGCGACGATTTTCTTTTCGAGGCGCTCATCGCCATGACTCGCCATAAGAAGAGGCGCATCGCCATCCGCTCCAACGGCGTCTATACCTGCGTGCTCGAAGACATCAATATTCTCGAGCTTTTCGCCGGCAATTCGCAGCTCATTCCAGGCCGCATTGACCGGGCAAGAACGGTTGCAGACTTGGCACCCTGCGCAACCGATATCCAGGCGCAGGTGCAGCGGCTGGACGAGCAGGGCATCAAGGTCGCGGTCATCGCTGAGATAACGTCGACCTTGAATCGCGATCTTATATCGAAAGTTTTTGAATTAACTGCGCCTGCCTCCATCAAGGAGAATGGCTGCCTTTTCATGATGGGCTCCGAGGGGCGCGGCGAGCAAACCATCCGGACCGATCAAGACAACGGCCTGCTTCTCGCTGTCGAGGTGCCCGAAAGCGACCTGATTGAATTCCGGCGGACCTTTACGGAATCGCTCGAAACGTGCGGCTTCCCGCCCTGCCCCGGCAATGTCATGGTGCGAAACCCGATCTGGTCGCAGACCGTGGACGGCTTCATCAAGCAGCTCAAGAGCTGGATCATCACCGGCGGCGGCGACAGCGCAATGAACCTGGGGATTTTCTGCGACGCCACCCCCATTGCGGGGCAAAGCGATCTCCTCTTGCAGGCGAAGACCGCCTTCATGGAAATGATGCGCGGAGAAAAGACGCATCTCGCCCACTTCGCGAACCTGATCGACCTTTTCGCCGCCTCCGATATCGGAACTTTTGGCAGTCTTATGGTTTCGGTGGGCGCGCGCTCCGATGCCGTCGATATCAAAAAGGCGGGGACCTTCCCCATCGTTCACGGAACCCGCACGCTTGCCATCGAGAAGGGCATTCTTGAAACCCGGACCGAGGACCGGATCAACGCGCTCGTGCAAACGCGCATATTCAACGCCGATTTCGCTAGGAACCTCATCAGCGCCCTGCATGTGTTCATGGCATTGCGGCTCCATTCACAGCTCAAAGCGCGCCGGCTTGGCAACCTGGAAGGCGAGTCGATTGTTCACATGAACGAGCTCTCCGCAGCAGATCGCGATATCCTGCGCAGCGCAATCCGTGTTGGCCGCGAGTTCCGCGAGATCGTCCGTCACCGCTTCAATCTTGGATATTTCTGATGTTGGGCCAAACTCTTCGCCGGCTCTTCTACCAGGCCTCGATCGGCGACCAGTCCTATCGCTTTTTGTTCAGGCCGCCGCCCACCGGCGAAGCGGTTTCCATCGACTGCGAGACCACCGGCCTCAACATCGCGAAGGATGACATCATCACTATCGCCGCGGTTCGCATCAAAGGGGACCGCATCCTTTCAAGCGAGGCATTCGAAGTTCTGGTCCGGCCCGAAACGAAGATCGCGCCTGATGCTATGAAGATCCATCATCTGCGCGAAGCCGATGTCGAACAGGAGCAGCCGATCCGCAAGGTTTTGCGAGATTTTCTCTATTTCATCGGCTCCAGGCCGCTCGTTGGCTACTATCTTGAATTCGACATCAAGATGCTCGACAAGCACATCCTGCCCTTCATCCAGATCGGTTTGCCGAATAAAAGGATCGAGGTTTCAGAGCTTTATTACGAGCGGAAATACGGGAACGCTCCGCCCGGCACATCCATTGATCTGCACTTCACGTCGATCCTTGAAGATTTGGGCCTGCCCAATCTCGGGCAGCACAACGCGCTCAACGATGCACTCATGACCGCCATGATCTATGTGGTTTTGCGCGATATGCGCAATCGCGGAGCGCGCGTCTTGCGTGAGCGCACCCGGCCGTTTCACGATCACGCGATGGGCGCTTAGCGCCCATCCTACGTTGGGGATCAAGCCGGCTCTTAACATAACTTTCCATATAACTCAGATCAAAAGTCATTTTTTCTCCACGCTTTTTGATCGGATATCATCACCGAAAGCCCCTTAGGAAGGCGTAAACGGAGCTTGCTCTCATTCCCGCGAAGGCGGGAATCCAGCAATCTGGACGGAAAGGTTTTGCACGTTCAATGGCTTAGTTGGGCGTTTACTGGGTCCCCGCCTCCGCGCGGACGACGGGGGCGGCCGGAACTTTTGCGCTTGGTGTCTGGAGCGCAGAAGAGCGATTGCAATTGCAGATTAAGATTTATGGCTAACCGAGGACCAAAAAGATAATTAACGGACTCTGTGGAATCCGCTTTTGGGGGTGAAAACGGCAAAAATTCGCGTCCCGGAGTGAAAATGGCATTCAACTCCCGCCGAGTTTACCATTGCAGTTTTAACCACATCCTGGCTCTACGAAAATTAGCGTGACGGCCGGCGCGTTCCAGCTTTCCGGGTCTGCGGCTCAATGCCACTCGGCGAGCTCGATCGTGACACCTTCCGGTCCCTGCAGGAAGACGAGCTTGCGATCGTGGAAATCCATCATTTTGTTGCGCAGCTTCACGCCGCCCGCAGTGAGCCTCGCGATTTCGGCTTCCAAATCATCGACCGAGAAACAGACGTGGTTGAAGCCAAGTTTGTTGAGCTTGGCGATGACAGGGTCGGGGAGAGCGCCGGGGTGGCGGTAATGCAGGAGCTGCACCTCGGTGTGGGGATTCTCGATAGCCAGCGTGACGTGGTCGGCCTCAATGCCTTTGACGCCCATATAGTCTTCCATGACCGGGCCCGAGATCACCGCAACTTTGGTCACTTTGAATCCGAGCAATGCGAAGAAGTGCTTGGCCGCTTCGACATCGCTTACTACGATGGTGACGTGATCGATTTTTTTGACCATGCCGTGTCTCCTTAGGCATCAATGGACATCGGATTGCTCTGTCCTATGCGCCAGTGCGGCAGCATGGAATATCTTGGAAATTATGAGGATTGCCTAAAAAGCGTTTAAGTAGGTTTAGATGAACTTAACCGGCGGCCGATCTGGGATCTGCTGGCGCAGATAGCCGCGCCGCTAAGGCTTGTGCCGGCTCGAACGGGGACAGGGCTTTTTGCGAACGGACAAGTGAAGCTAGCTCAGCGTTTGCATAGGCCCGATTTCAGCCGCCATCCGCCGCGTTCGGCGGAGACCTCCGCAATGTCATCGTAGGTCCGCCGGTGAGGATCGCGCCGGTCTGTGAATTGGACAATGCAGTAGAATAGACCGCGCTGCTTGCGCGGGTAGCACAGGGCGTCAATGATAAGAAGATTCACGTTGTGCGCGGGATTTCCGCTAACTGCTTCCCCGGTCGTAAGCGCGCTGCAAGACTAAAAGATCGGGAGCGCCGGTGCCCTCGCGGCCGTACACCGCGGCTGCTACGCCCGCAGCAGCAGCCATCGTCCCGGCAAGAACGAAGAGGGCACGCCGCCGGCGAAGGGAGGGGAACCGCATCGTTTCTCGCGCCCTGGGGGCTGCCGCCAGATCACGCGCCAGCCGGCTGCCACTTCTCCCGCATGGTGACCAACTCTTCCGCCGCCGTTGGATGGAGCGCGATGGTGGCGTCGAAGTCCGCCTTGCGAGCGCCAAGTTTCAGCGAGACCGCGATGAGCTGCGCCATCTCCGCCGCATCTGGCCCCAAAATATGCGCTCCCACGACTTTATCGGTCTCTGCATCCACAACGAGCTTCATCAGCATGCGCTCAGGCCGGCCGGACAGCGTATTCTTCAGCGGCCGGAAGCTCGACTTATAGATGTCAACGGCACGGAACATCTCCCGGGCGTGCTCCTCGGTGTAGCCCACGGTCCCGATCTCGGGCTGCGAAAACACGGCAGTGGGCAGAAAAGCGAGATCGACGGGCTGCGGGTTGTTCTTGTAGTTCGCCTCGATAAAGGCGACGCCATCGCGGATCGCAACCGGCGTCAGGTTCACCCGGTCGGTCACATCGCCCACGGCGTAGATGCTGGGCACCGAGCTTCGATACCAGTCGTCGACCATGATGCGCCCGTTCCAGCCGCATTTCACGCCAAGCGTTTGAAGGCCGAGGCCAATGACGTTAGGCCTGCGGCCGGTGGCAAACATGACCGCGCCACAGGCGATCCTTGTGTCGCGGGTGGTTATGACAGAAAGGCCGCGGCCTTCCTTCTCGATTGCGGCCGGCTCCGTGTTGTAGGTGATGGCGATGCCCTGAGCCGTCATGATCTCCGCCAGCGCGTGCCGCAGATCGTGATCGAAGCCGCGCAGGATTTCGCCCCCGCGATAAAGCAGCTCGACCTCGACGCCCAAGCCCCGGAAGATGCCGGCAAACTCGATTGCGATATAGCCCGCGCCCACGATCACGATCTTTTCCGGCAGCGCGTTGAGATGAAACGCTTCGTTAGATGTGATCGCAAGCTTCCGCCCGGGTATTTCCGGAATGAAGGGATGACCGCCGGTTGCGATCAGAATGCGCTCGGCGCTGACGGTGCGGTCTTCGCGCACAAGCTTCACGCTGTGCGGGCCAACAACCTCAGCCCGGTCTCGGATCACCGTGCCGCCCGCGGCCTCAACGCCGTTCGAGTAGATTTTGCTGAGGCGTTCGATTTCGGCGTCTTTATTGGCGATTAGGGTCTTCCAGTCGAAGCGCTTTTCGCCGGTTGTCCAGCCATAGCCGCGTGCGTCATCGATGGCATGGCCAAATTCGCTCGCATAAACGAACAGCTTCTTGGGCACGCAGCCGCGGATCACGCAAGTGCCGCCGAAGCGGTATTCCTCGGCAATCGCCGTGCGTACGCCAAGGCCCGCGGCAAGCCGGGCAGCCCGGACGCCCCCCGAGCCCCCGCCAATAACGAACAAATCGTAGTCGAATTTAACCATGACCTACCGTGATGGAAATGGAAGAAAAAGTCCCCCCTCACCCCAGCCCTCTCCCCGAGGGGAGAGGGAGTCTGCTCCGGCCTGTAATAGGCGTCCCTTCTCCCCCCGGGGAGAAGGACAGGATGAGGGGGGAATTGAAGCGGGCTCTACGCTCAAATTGGGGAGCTTTCGTCCTGAAGGTCCTCGATGGCCCTTTGAAAGCCATCTCGCGTTTCCGGTGAGATGCGATTCTTGAGGATTTCCGTCCACTTTTCGGTCAGAGCGTCCCACTCCGCTTTGATCTTATCCTCATCCGCGGCGCTGCGTTCCTGCGTTTTGGCCCTGTTCTCAAGGGCTTCGAATGATTTCTGGGCTTCGAGAATATCCTCTTTGGTGAAGGCCGTTCCTGCCTTCACAGCATGACGCAGCAAGTCGAACAGCTTCGCGAAGGCCGGCGTGCGCACGAACCCATGCAGGACGGCAAGCTGCTCATCGCTCAGGCTTGCGGCAATCACCGAGGGAGCCGCCGCAAGCACCACCGCTTTTTGTACGTTGTAGAGGAACTCGAATTGCTGCGCGTGCTCGCGCAGTTCCTGCCGGTCCTCTTCGGGCATCGGCGCCGTCTCGGCGTAAACCTCGCCGACAAAACGGTTTGCGTCCGCCACTATTTCATCGACATGGGAAATCGAGACGAGATCGTTCACGAGAGCTTGCGCTTTCGCAATTTTTTGTTTCGAAGGCACGGCCAGGCCGTATTGCTGCGATCCCGGCAAAGCCTGTTGCAGATCGAAATCCTGATGGCTCGCCCAAGCGGAGAAACCGGAGAACGTCCGGCTGTCTTCGTAAGAAAGCCCCGTCAGTACCTTGCTAATCGCGTAAAACGCATCGAGGCCCTTGGTGACCGCGGGCAGCCTGAGCGTGGCCCGGATCTCCTCGATCTCGGCAACCTTGGCTGTCTTGGCGATCTGCCCGGCCACATCGGAAATCATGGCTTCCCGGTTCTCCGAGAGAGCCACGTCGAGTTCGTCGCCGGCCTTACGCGAATAGTCCAATACGGTGAGCAGCTTTGCCAGGGCCTCGGCTGTCTTGGGGTCGGGCGGCGGAACGCCGGGCGTATCGCCGGCAACCAGGTCTCGAACGGCAGGAATGTAAACTTCGCGCAAGATCCTGCGGAAATCGCTGAAGATATCCGCAACGTGGGAAACCTGCAGCACCTCCTCGATGAGGACCCGTGCTGTCTGTTTGACCTGCGGATCGGCCTGAGTCTCGGCGGCCTGAGGTTCGGTGGCGGGGCGGTCTTGAGCCACACTCAAAGGAGCCATAAACGCCGCCAGTGCCATGAACAGCGCCGGTGAAAGCGATCTGAAGCGCATGCCGTTTCTCCTATTTGTTCGTCATCGCGAGGCCGCTTCAGCGGCCGTGGCGATCCAGGGGCAGCTTCACCGGGTAGGCGCTCTTGTCCCCCGGATTGTTCGCTTTGCTCGCAATGACGGCGGCTCCATCTCCGCTTAAGAAGGCTTAGTCAGATAAGCAATGGGACCGCAGCCTTTCACAGCGCGGCGTCATCCGATCGAAGCACGGTTAGGCCCGAAGGGCCCGCGAGCACAGCCTCGTCCGCAATCCCGATAAAAAGCCCATGCTCGACCACGCCGGGAACGATATCGAGCAAATCGGCGAGCAATTCCGCATCCGGAATGCTGCCAAAAGCGCAATCCACGATCAAATGCCCGCCATCGGTGCGGAAAAGCTCGCCATCGGAGCCACGGCGGAGCGCAATCTTGCCCGCGCATTCCGCGTCTGCCGCGGCGCCCTCGATCATGGCGAGCGTGGCGGCAAGGCCGAAATCGACAATTTCTACGGGAAGCGGAAAAGCGCCAAGGCTCTCCACATGCTTGGAGGCATCTGCGATGATGCAAACGCGGTCCGAGGCCATGGCGACGATTTTCTCGCGCAACAAGGCGCCGCCGCCGCCCTTGATGAGGTTTAATTGCGGATCGATCTCGTCTGCGCCATCGACGGTGAGGTCGACATCCGCGATGGTGTTGAAATCGGCGATCGGGACCCCCAGCCGCTCTGCGAGAAGCCGCGTTTGCTCGGAGGTCGCGACACAGCGCAGATCGAGCCGCTCTTGCTTGACGCGTTCCGCAAGCAAACCAACGAATTCAGCGGCCGTGGAGCCCGTTCCGAGACCCAGAACCATGCCCGGTTCGACAAGCTTGAGCGCGTACTCCGCCGCTTGCCGCTTGTAGTTTTGCGAGTTACCCGTCAATCCGAAAGCCCTCCCAAATACATATACTTCATTTCAAGGAACTCCTCCACGCCGTGCCGGGAGCCCTCGCGGCCGAGTCCCAACTCCTTGACCCCGCCAAAAGGTGCCAACTCGGTCGCGACGATCCCCTCATTAACGCCCACAATGCCAAATTCCAGCTTCTCCGTCACGCGCCACACGCGGCCCACGTCGCGGGAATAGAAATAGGCTGCGAGGCCATAGGGTGTGCTGTTTGCGAAGCTTACCGCCTCCTCTTCCTCCTTAAATCGGAAAAGCGGCGCGACTGGGCCGAACGTCTCTTCGGCCGCAACCCGCATGCCGGCATTCGCATTGATGAGGACGGTTGGCTCGAAGAATGTATGGCCGAGCGCGTGCCGCTTGCCGCCCGTGAGCGCCTGGGCGCCCTTGGCAAGCGCGTCGGCGACATGGGCCTCTACCTTAGCAAGCCCGGCCTCGTTGATGAGCGGCCCCTGCACGACGCCTTCCTCGTTGCCGGGCCCAACCTTCATTTTCGAAACGGCCTCGGCGAGCTTTGCGGCGAACACATCGTAGATGCCGTCTTGCACGAGGATGCGGTTCGCGCAGACGCAGGTTTGGCCCATATTGCGGAATTTGGACGCAATGGCACCTTCGACCGCTCTATCGAGATCGGCGTCGTCGAACACGATGAAAGGCGCATTGCCGCCGAGTTCGAGCGAAACCTTTTTCACCGTCGACGCGGATTGCTCCATCAGGATCTTGCCCACCCGGGTCGATCCTGTGAAGGCGATCGCGCGCACCAGCGGGTTCGAGGTCAACTCCTTGCCGATTGCCTCCGCATCGCCGGTAATGACGTTCAAGACGCCAGCGGGAAGGCCCGCCTCCTCGGCCAGCGCGGCCAGCGCAAGGGCCGTAAGCGGTGTATCCGGCGCGGGTTTCACGACCACCGTGCAGCCGGTTGCGATGGCTGGCGCGACTTTGCGGGTGATCATCGCGAAAGGGAAATTCCAGGGCGTGATCGCGCCAACGACGCCGATGGGCTGCTTGTGAACGATGATGCGTCCGCCCTTTTTGTGGGTTGGGATCGTCTCACCGTAAATGCGCTTCGCTTCCTCGGCGTAGAATTCGACAAAGGATGCGCCATAAGCGACCTCGCCGCGAGCCTCGGCCAAGGGTTTTCCCTGCTCCGCGGTCATGAGTTGCGCCAGCTCCTCGGCGTGGCGCAGTTGCAAGTCGAACCAGCGCCTGAGGATCGCCGAGCGCTCCTTGGCGAGCCGGCCGCTCCAGCCCGGAAAGGCACGATGCGCTGCCTCGACGGCCGCCTTGGTTTCGGTCGCGCCGAAGTTCGGAACGCGTGCGATGGCGGCACCGGTTGCGGGATTGTAGACGGCGGTCTCAGGCTCGCCGATCCAGCGCCCGTCAACCATGCATTGCTGCCGAATCAGAGACGGGGAGACCCTCTCCATGGGCGTTTTCCTCACCTTTCAACATCCGCCTGCATCATGCCGCGCCCCGATCCAAACTACAAGCGCCGCCAGATTGCAGCAGGTTGTTTCAAAAATATCACAAACCATTTTTAAACCAGTTTCAATTTAAAGATGCGTTTGCCGGATGCCTCAACTCGCAGTTACTTTTGAAGCAGAAGCAGTCCAAGAGCGCTCAGCAACATAACGATGGAGCCCGCAATGACGAGCGTTTTAACACCGATTTTGTCAGAGAGTACACCAAACAGCCAGGTACATAGCGCTGCCGCTCAAGAGAACCTGGCCCTCCATAAACAGGATACGCGCGAATACCTCGCCGACATGCTCAGAGAGCTGAGCGCAATTGCCGCTTGGGCCGAACTTGATCGCGCTCAGCACTATATCGACGCAGCCCTCCATGAGGTCGAGGCGGAGGCGAAAGAGAACGACGCCTAATCTTATAGGGCGTTAACGCCGGCGCGTGTGGTATCATTCCCGCGTAGGAGCTTGTGAAGAAATCGGCAACCTCCTGGTCATGGCCGGGCTTGACCCGGCCATCCACTAACGCACTCAAGGCACAGTTTTTATCCTGGATGGCCGCATCAAGTGCGGCCATGACAAAGGGTTGTGAACGCAACGATATAGCACGCGTTTACTGGGTCCTTGCCTGCGCGGGGACAACAGCGCTGCCCTTTACGCTTGGTATCAGGCCTGCAGCTTGTGGTCTTTCAAGGCCGCGGATTTGGTGCGTGCTTTTGCTCAGGCTCGGCGGGGTGCTCGTCCTGCTTCTTTGGCGCGCCTGCCATGCTCGCATGAATCTGGGCGGCGACGGTTTTGGCAGCAGAGTCGATTTCGGCCACGTTCTTTGCGTTTGCGGCAGCCGCGGCAGGCGCTGCTGGCGGCGCAGAAGGCGCTCCACTCTTGGCCTGTGCCTGCGCCTCGCCCGAAGTGGCGGGCTGAGCGGCTGGCTGCTGCGGCTGCTGTTGTTGAGGGCTCTTGCGAGGGGCCGCTTGTTGAGGCGCCGGTGCTTTTTGCGGGGCCGCGGGCCTTTGTTCCAGCATAGGGCGCAGGACCGCCAGCAACGGGCCGTGGCTCTCGGCGGTCCTCTCTATGGCGCGGCGCACGGGTTCCACCACCACCTCCATGTGATAGCCGCTCGCATGGACCATCCAATCGGCGGATTGGGCAATGGCGACGTGTCCCTTCCAAAACAAGAGATCGCCCCTTTGTATCGCCTCAAGATTACCGGGATCGATGGGCTCGCCGGCGCTTGCCATCTGCATATCGGTATCGCGAAGGCAGGGAACGCCCGCCGCCTGCAGCGCAATCTGCACAAGGCCCGAGCAGTCTATCCCAAGCGCGGTCTTTCCGCCCCAAAGATAGGGAACGCCGACGAACCGCTCGGCTACGCGGACAAAGTCCCTGGCCCGCTCGCGGATGCCTACGATATGATCCACGAAAATGAAGCCGCCGCGAGACAACTCGACAAAGCGCCCCTCGAGCTTGCCGATTGGGAGAATCGTGCAGGAAAAACTGAGCTTCGTAACCGGAGGCCTTTTGACGTCTGGCGCGGGATAGAGATAGGTGAGCCGGGCACTGACGCGATGGGTGTTTTCCTCGGCAACGCCGGAGATGCAATCGACCGGCATGTAGCCTACGTAGCCATCCCCGTGGAGTTGCACCCAGGCCCAGCCCTCGCGGAATTCGTAGGCGGTGAGAAGTTCTCCCGAAAGGGCTTCGGTTAGGAGCGGCGCGTCAAAGCGCGGTGCCGAGCGAACGGGCGCTGACGGCGCCGCAATCTGGCGAAGTTCGCCTTCCGAGTAACGCGGTGCGCGAACCCGGTCTTGCAGAGAGGCTGCCGCCAAGTCCTCCCGGAACGCATTGAGGCGCGGATCGAGTTGCGTCATGGGACCTGCCTTCCAAATTCATTGCGAATTACTTCGAATAACGCCCGCACACCCTGGGGTTCGCCACCGGCCGGCTTGCCCGGCAGGCTTCGCGGCACCCAGCCGAAAATATCGAGATGAACGTACCGCCTCGAATTTTTCACGAAACGCTTCAGGAACAGGGCAGCCGTGATCGAGCCCGCGAGCGGCTCGTTGGAGATGTGATTGACGTCGGCGACGTTGCTCTTGAGGCAGCTATCGTAAGGCATCCAGAACGGCATGCGCCAAAGCGGATCTCCCGCCTGCACTCCTGCCGCGTAAAGTGCCAGCGCGAGGCTATCGTCGTCTGTATAGAAGGGCGGAAGGTCAGGCCCCAGTCCCACCCGGGCTGCACCCGTCAGCGTCGCCATGTCGATGAGCAGATCCGGCGACTCCTCATCGGCCGCCGCGAGCGCATCGGCGAGGACCAGGCGGCCCTCGGCATCCGTATTTGCGATTTCGACGGTCAATCCGGCCCGGCTCTTGATGATGTCGCCCGGGCGGAAGGCATTTCCAGAGATGGAGTTGTCGGCTGCGGGAATGAGGATGCGAAGCCGGACTGGCAGATTCGCCGCCATGATCATGGCCCCAAGCGCCATGACGCTTGCCGCGCCGCCCATGTCCTTTTTCATCAGCGCCATGGCCTGCGGGGGCTTGATATCCAGGCCGCCGGTGTCGAAGCAAATGCCCTTGCCCACAAGCGTAACCTTGGGCTGGCCGTCATCGCCCCAAACGAGGTCGGCAAGGCAGGGCTCGCGATCGCTGGCCCGGCCCACGGCGTGGAGCAAAGGGAAGTTATTCGCCAGAAGCGCCTCACCAGATATGACGCTTACGCTTGCTCCGTAGGTGCGGCCTAGATCGCCAAGCGCATCGGCAAGATCGCGCGGGCCGCAATCGTTAGCCGGCAGATTGATGAGCTCGCGGGCAAACCAGATGGCCTGAGCTTTTGCCACAACCGCGGAGCGGTCGCAGCCTTTGGGAACTGCGAGCTTGCGGATCTTGCCCGGTTCCTCCGTCAGGTAGCGCCGGAACGAGTAGGCGCCCAGCAGCCAAGCGAGGACCGCGTCGCCGGGCGAGCCTGGAAAGCCATCGAGCGCATAAACGCCTTCAGGAAGAGCCGGAGGAAGCGCGCCAAGTTGCAACGCCGTGGCCGGCGCCAGCTCGTTATCGCCGAGGGCAAACAGGACGGCGCCGATGCCGCCGGCGCCCGGCAGAAGCGCATAGCTGCCGGGTTTGGCGTCCCAGCCCGTGGCCTTAATCCAAGCCGCTTGCTCTGGCGGCACGAATTTCTCCGGGCTCTCCTGGAATTCGGCGCTCTTGACGGTGCGGATCGGTATCGCTTTTTCGCCCTTTCCGGCGAGAACAGCGGAAATATCGTCCGCAATGTCCTGGAAGGTAAAAATCATTAGCGCAGCCTATGCGGGATCGTTGGGGCGATCCTATCTTATAGCGTGTCAAGCGCTTTAAGCTAAGATCGAAAAATGGCAAAGGGAAGAGCAGGCGTTCGCTTTAAAATCCCACTTCCGCCGAGCTTCCTGCCTTTACACATAAGCCTCTGTTTTCAACCGTGCGATCGAACAGTTTGCTGAATGTGCTGGCAATGAACACGCCGGTGCGGCGGTCAATATTGTATTCGTAGTCCGTTGCGGCCGGTGAGGTCTCATGCCAGGCAATCGCGTAACCGCTCATGCTAACCGCTTTAGAGACCGTGTGCCCGTTTCTGATCACGCCGCTGCCTATTTGCAGATCGAATTGACCGCCGCGATCCCACACACACGTCAGCAGAAGCTCCTCCCCTGCGACCCGTCCAGAAGCAAAGGCAAATAGGGCTGCAGTTGAAAGCAAAGCCAATTTCCGCATAGGAACCTCATTTCGCAAGGCCTAGCTTAAGATATCGCAACTTCCTATCCAATTCCTTTCTAGGCAAAGTAGCCTTTGCACGGTCCGGGGCGCTTCGATATACCGCTGTTCGAGCCACCGATGAATGTTTAGCGGTTTGGCTAACTGGCCTACTTAAAGGAGACGTCATGACCGCCACGATCGAGTCCCTGAAAGCGCAGATTGCCGGGGAATACGCGGCGGTAAGCAGCCACCCCGTTTTCGACGCGATTGAGACCATCGAAGACCTGCGCCTCTTCATGGAACGGCACGTCTTCGCCGTCTGGGATTTCATGTCGCTCTTGAAACGGCTCCAGCGCGAGCTGACGGGCATGAATTTGCCCTGGACGCCGCCGGCAAGCGTGATTGCGGCGCGGCATATCAATGAAATCGTGCTGGGCGAGGAGACCGACGACGCGCCCGGCGGACGGCATATGAGCCATTACGAGCTTTATGTAGAGTCCATGCGCGAGGTTGGCGCGGATCCGGCGGCGGTCGAAAAACTCATGGATCTGCTGCGGAACGGCGAAACGATCGAGGCCGCGCTGGACAGGGCGGGCGCCGATCCTGCCGTGGCCCGCTTCGTTACTGCTTCAATCGACACCGCTCTCAAAGGCAGACTGCCGGAGGTGCTCGGGAGCTTCTTCTATGGCCGTGAAAATGTCATTCCGCAGATGTTCCGCCGCCTCCTGGAGCGCTGGAAGATCGACGGCAGCAAGGCGCCTGTCTTCGTATTTTATCTTGAGCGGCATATAGAGCTCGAACTCGGAGCGGCACGGGCCGCTGGCCGAAGGCATCATTGCTGAACTGGTGACAGATGAAGCGTCGCAGCTGGAGCTGTTGAACGCGGCTCTGAACGCGGTGCGCGAGCGCCGCACGCTTTGGGACGGGGTGCTGGAGCGGTTGGAACAGCGGAAGGGCTGACATCGGCGCCTTTCGAAAAGACGCTCCCGACCGGCACGGGAAAGCCCCATGTGGGCCGGCCGTGATTGCACTGCGCGGCGTTGGGGTGCGCTTCCATCTCACGTAAGAGCGCGCTCATTTCATAAAGGCGCATGGGCCGGCGGGAGCAAAAGTGAATGCTTGGCGGTCGCGCTTGGTACACGATGCACATAGCTCGCAACATTAAGGCCGAAAGCTGAAGTTCACTATTTAGGTGCAGCCGTCCGATGCTGGAGGTGAAGCGGCGGTGCCGCCGGAGCTTAAGTGATGCTCGCAACAAGTCCAAACGCCGAAGCCGACAGCGAAACGACAGAAGCCCCAAGAATGATCCAAAGCGTGTCGATTTCCGTCAACAAGAGTAGTCCCAAACTGACAAGCGCAATTGCAATGGTCACAGGGTCCGTAAGCGCGCTTTGCGCCAGCGGAATGGCTGCGGCCAAGAGCAGGCCGGCGCTCGCGACCACGATCGTTTGGAGGACTGTCTTGACCCTTGGATGTTCGGCATTCCGCCCGGCGAAATGCACGAGCGGGATGATCAGCAGCGCAGGAGTGATCATGGCAAGCCATCCGGCGACCGCTCCCGGCCAGCCTGCCGCGAAGTAGCCAACGCTCACAACGTAGAGGCCGACGGGGCCAAGTGTGCTCCGCGTGATAACGATAGCTTCGTTAAGCTGTTTATCAGTCAGCAATTGCCGCTTGACGACAAGTTCGTCTTGCACCACGGGCAACGATGCTAGCCCCGCGAAGGCGGTGGCCGTGGCCTTGAGCAAGAGGAAATACAACAGCAGGATTTTCATGCGCGGGCCGGAGGCACCGCTGCGCCTACAGCGGCGGCAAGCAGCAAAACGTCAATCGCCGGGATTGCGGCCAATGTGTAGAGCGAAAATGCCGTTGCGGCGATAAGGACGACCCGGCTGCGAGCGCTGCCTTTGAAGTGGGGCCTGACGATAACCCAGCAGGTCCTGACCGTGATGGCAACGGCAGCGGCGATAGCGCCGTGAATAGCGGCCTGGGCAAATGCGCTTTCCTGCCAAGAGCTGAAAGCAACCGTCATGACCGTCACGATGAGCGCACATGGGATGGATGCGGCAAGCAGCGCGACAATTGCGCCGGAGAAACGTCCTTGTAGCCACCCGGCGCCCGTACAGAAAGCGAGGAGATTGGTGCCCGGCGTGAGGCGGCAAAGCGCGAAACATAAGGCGAAATTGCCTTCGGTGAGCCAGCCCCGCTTTTCAAGAATCTCACGGTGCAGGACAGCAATGGTCGCGCTGCCGCCTCCCAGCGTGAAATTGGCATAGCGGGCGAAGATGTCCGCGATTTGCCGGAGGTTTGGATTTGCGCAATGGTTGCTACGAACCGTCATCATAAACCGTTATGGTACTTTTGCCATAACGGTAACAGAACGCTGGGGAGGCCGCTATGGCAAGGACAACACAACAGCAGCAAAAAGCACATGGACCGGAAAGCGGTTAGACCTTCGGCCCGCTATCGGGAGCAGCCTCGCGTTCGAGCATTTCAAGATCATCCGCAGCGAATTTGGCGGCCTGGGCTTCGAGTTGGCGGTAACGCTTGAGAAGGTCTTCGCCAAACGCGGTCAATGCGGCTCCGCCGCCTCCGGCACCACCTGTGGTGCGCTCGACGACCGGCGTTAGAAAGGCGCTGTTCAGGCTGCCAATTAGCAGCCAAGCGCGCTTATAATCCATCCCCATCGACCGCGCCGCCGCCGAGATCGAGCCGGTGGCGCGCACACTTTCAAGGAGCGCCGCCTTGCCTGGGCCTATGCGGGCTCCCGAATCCAACAAGAGAGTAAGCTTGAGGCGTGCCATGTTGCTCATAGTTAGCCCGAGTTGGGCGGTTCAGTCCCCTTATTGCCCAAGACTATAGGCCCGCATTTCGCTTGTCTTTGCCAGTCCGCTTCCGGAGGTAGAGCCGCCTGCATATGCTCACTGTGAGACTTTCTCTTATCGACCCGCAGCACCCTATCGCCGCTCGAAAAGCCGCTCCAGTTCCGCACGGGAGAGCGCCACATAAGTAGGCCGGCCGTGATTGCACTGGGCGGCGTTGGGCGTGGCCTCCATTTCCCGGAGCAGTGCGTTCATCTCATCCAGGCGCATGGGCCGCCCGGCACGCACGCTGCCGTGGCAGGCCATGGTCGCGCAAATCGAGTTGAGCCGCGCCTCGACGCTGCTGGCTTCGCTTTCGCCGAGTTCCTGCACGAGATCGCGGATCAGCGATTGCAGATCGCAATGGCCCAGGAGCGCCGGCGTTTCGCGCACGATCACGGCGCCGGGTCCGAAGCTTTCGACGACGAGCCCGCTATCGGCGAGCTTGCCGCGATATTCGAGCAGAGCGGCCGCGTCTTCCTCCGGCAGCTCGACGATTTCCGGAATGAGCAGGAGCTGCCGGGCGATGCGGCCGCCAGCCAAGGGCGACTCTTGAGCTTCTCATAAACGATCCGCTCATGAGCGGCGTGCTGATCCACCAGCACGATCCCGTCCGCGGTCTCCGAGACGATATAGGTCTTGTGAAGCTGGGCGCGCGCGACGCCCAAAGGCTCGTCAGCCCGCTCCCCGCCGGCACTGGCGAATGGCGCGCTGCTCCTCGGCGAACCCGTTCGCTGCCGGCGCGAACGGTTGTTGTGCGGCGCGTAGCGGGGCCACGTATTGCGTATCCTCCGGGGCGGATGCGGGAAATGAAGACGGATGCCGGGCAGTGGCCAGGCGGCCGTGACGGATGCGCCGCGCCGCAGGGCCTCCGTCAGAGCTGAAAAGAGAAGGCTGCGGACGAGGCTTGCCTCGCGAAAGCGCACCTCGGCCTTCGCCGGATGGACGTTCACGTCAACGGCTTCTACGGGTACGGTCAGGAACAGCGCAGCCAGCGGGTAGCGGCCGCGCGGCACGAGATCCTGATAGGCGCCGCGCACGGCCGAGAGCAGCAGGCGGTCTTTCACCGGCCGTCCGTTCACAAACAGATATTGCAGCGAGGCGTCCGGCCGGTTGAGCGTAGGCCTGCCCGTGAAACCCGTAATCGAAAACCCGTCGCGCTGCAGCCGGACCGGTTCCGCAACCTCAGCAAACTCGCGCCCCATGATGCGGGATAGCCGCTGCCGTACTCGCGTTCTCATCGCCCGGCTGGGCTCGGGCAAGAGAGAGCGAAGCGCGCTCTCCAACCGTGAGAGAAAAGCCGGTTTGGGGCGAGGCAAGCGCCAGGCGTTTCACCACATCGGCGATTGCCGCGTTCTCGGCCCGCTCGGATTTCATGAATTTGAGGCGTGCGGGGGTTGCCGGAAACAGGCCGTGCACCTCGACAATCGTGCCGGTCCGGGCTGCCGCGGGCTTGATCGCGGAGGTTCTCCCGGCCTCGACGGAGATTTCATGTCCCCGTGCGGCGCCGGGCTCTTTCGTCACGATCCGTAAACGGCCCACAGCTCCAAGCGAGGGCAATGCTTCGCCGCGGAAGCCCAGCGTGCGGATATCCTGCAAATTGCCGGCCGAAAGCTTCGATGTGGCATGGCGCTCGACGGAGAGCGCCAGATCCGCCTCGTTCATGCCGCAGCCGTCGTCGCTGACGCGCAGGAAGGACAGGCCGCCATCCTGCGCAATCGCCTCGATGGAGGACGCACCGGCATCGATGGCGTTTTCAACCAGCTCCTTGATCGCACTGGCGGGCCGCTCGATCACCTCGCCGGCGGCGATCCGGTTGATCTCGACTTGGCTGAGTTGACGGATTGCCACCTTTTATCCGGCGAGATATTGGCGGGTGAGCCGCTTGCCGAATTCGACCGCGGGTTGGTCGAAGGGATCGACGCCCAAGAAGATCGGCGGCAAGGATGGTCTCGATGAAGAAATGCATCATCAGCGCGCCGAGCGTTCGCTCGTCTACCCGGTCCATGTCGATGGTGCGCGCCGGCCGCCTGGCTTCCGCGAACGCATCCACGATTGCCCTTTGCTGGGCTTGGACGAGATCGCCGATGCCGCGGCCGGCAAGGTAAGGCGCGCCCGCCTCGGCCGCAAGCGCTGGCGGGATCGCGAGTGCGGCGTCATCGTCCGGCGCGCCGGTTACGCGCAGCACGGTCATGAAATGAACCGGCGGGCCGTCCAGGAACAGCTGCAACTGGCTATGCTGGTCCACAGGCCCCAGCGTTGCGATAGGCGTCGTGCCTTGACCGCCTTTGCCCAGGCTTTCGGCCCAGAGCTGGACATACCAGGCGCCAAAGCGCTCAAGCCTGTCCGAGTAGGGCATGATGACGGAATTCGTGACGCCCAGGTCCTTCGCAAGCCCGATGGCGATGGCGGCCCCCACGGCGGCGGGGTGCTCCTCCGGCATGGTTGCATTCATAAGCTGTTGGACAACATCGAGACCGCCGGCGCGGAAGGCGGCAACGTCGAGGCCGCGCGCCATGGCAGGCAGCAGCCCGACCGTTGTGAAGACGGAGTACCGCCCGCCAATTTCGGTGCTGTGGGGCAGAAGGGGGATGCCGCGGGCCGTAAACAGGTGGCGCAGGCCATTGGCAACGCCGGGCTTTTCCGGTTCGGTGACGCCAAGGAACAGCTTCGGGATTAGGTTTGCGTGGCCCAGATCTTCGATATATTTGAACGCCGTCAGCACCTGCGCCAGCGTCTCGCCGGTCGTACCCGACTTCGAGATCGCGATGAATCGCGTCTTCGGTATGTCGAGGCTCTCCAGGCCCCGCATGAAGGAGCGCGCATCGAGATTATCGTAAAAGCGCAGGCGCGGACGCCTTGGGCCTGCGGGGCCGTCGTCCCCCGGTATGAACCAGCCTCCGGCCTGTGCAATCGCCTGGCCGCCAAGGCTCGATCCGCCGGTCCCGAGGATAAGAATGGTTTCCGCGCCTTCGGAAAGCAGCCGATAGGCCGCGGCTGCCTCCTCGATGTCCTCCTTATCGCTCAGCACCCTGAAGTGGGCGAAGCTTCCGGCTTGGGCTTCTTCTTGAAGCGCCTTGAAACGCGGCGTGACGAGGGAGAGCCACTGTGCAAGCCGCTCCTCTGTGAGGCCCGCCTCACCGATCTTCCCGGAAAGACAGCCGTCAACCGATTGGCGATACATCATGATGCGAATCCTTTTGGCTCAGCCTCTATTGAGTGGCGCTTACCGGGCCTCCAGGCAAGAAGTCCAATCGTCCTGTCAACAAATCAGTGGCGGCAAAAGCTGAAAAAGAAAAAGCCGCGATTAAGCGGCTTTCTGCGGCTATTACTGAAGCGACGGCCCCGCTGGCAGGTTCACTCTGTTGTCACGGCCGGACTTGACCGCCATCCACTAACTGCAGGCTTGGTTCGTTATCCTGGATGGCCGCATCAAGTGCGGCCATATGAAGGCTAGAGCCCGGCGTCCCGGATGCCTTCGGGCTCGCCCGCCACCGTCACAATCAGGTTTTTCGGCTCCATCATGCGCTTGGCAACGCGCTTGATGTCTTGGACCGTGATGGCTTCAATCTCCCCATTGCGCCGCTCGATATAATCGATGCCGAGATTATCGAGCTGGATGGCAAGAAGCTGCGAGGCGATTTTCCCGCTGGTATCGAAGCGAAGCGCGAACGATCCGATGAGAAAGTCCTTGGCGGTGCGAAGCTCCTTTTCGGTAAGCCCCTCGTTCGCTGCGCGCTCGAGTTCCGCCTTGATCAAGTCGAGCGATTGCCCGACGGTCTTGTTCTCGGTCGCCACGCCTCCAGCAAAAATCCCTGCATGCTCGAGCGGGTGGAGGTAGGTGTAGACTGAATAGGCAAGCCCGCGCTTCTCGCGAACCTCTTGCATGAGCTTTGAGGAAAAGCCGCCGCCGCCCACGACATAGTTCAAGATGTAGGCCGGAATGAAATCGGGATCGTTCCGCTTGAGCCCTTGGAACCCGAACTGCACGACCGACTGCGGATTTGGCATGGGCAGAATGCGCTGCTTGGACTCGCTGCCCCAGACCACCTCGGGTACAGCTTTGCGGACCGACTTCTCCGGCAGTTCCCCGAAGATCCGGTCGAGCGTATCGCCGAGCTGCGCCGCGTCGATATCGCCGACAACGGCGATCTTCAAATTGTCCCGGGCGAAGTTCTTTTTCACATAATCGTGCAGATCGGCGGGCGTGATTGCTGCAACGCTTTCGAGCGTGCCATTCGTGGGGTGGCCATAGGGATGTGAACCGAAGGCGAGCTTGAACCATTCGTTCGATGCGGCCTTGTTGGGGTCTTTTTCCTCGACCCGCAGATTGGCGACGATCTGCTCGCGGATGCGCTCCACGTCCTCCGGTTTGAAATGCGGAGAGGTCAGCGCCATCTGCAAAAGCTTGAGCGCTTCCTCCCGGTTCTCCGTGAGAGTTTGGAACGACGCCATCATATGATCGTAAGATGCGCTCACGCTCATCTTCGCGGCGAGGTCTTCAAGCCGGTTTTGAAACGCTTCCGAGTCGAGATTTCCGGCCCCTTCATCGAGCATCCCCGATACGAAGGTGGCAACGCCCGGCTTCCCATCCGGGTCCTGGGCCGTGCCGGAGGCAAAGGCGAACTGCAAGCTCATGATCGGCCTTGAGTGATCTTCCACGAGCCAGGCTTCGATGCCGTGTTTGCTTGTGACTTTTTGTATTTTCATAGCGTTTGCTGGGAGTACCGCCAAAAGGAGGAAGGAAAGAGCCGCGAGCGCGGCGCCGGGGCGGAGGAGCCTGGCCCCAAGGATAGTGTGCGTCATGGTATCTTATTCAATCCTTAGTGGAAGGTTCCGGTTTCGCTCCCGGCATGAGTTTGCACTTTAGCGAGCTGCGAGGGGACGGGAATGAGGTAGCCGGTCACGGACCGTTTGCGGTCCAGATACTTCGCCGCCACCGCTTGAACCTGTTCCCGCGTGACCGCCTTAAGCCGTTGCTGCCGGCTTTCGACATCCTCGATCGTGCGGCCGGTGGCCAGGTTCCAGCCGTAGGTGTGAGCCAGGCTTTGCTGGCTGTCGGAGGCGTAGATCAGATTGGCGATCTCACCCGTCTTGGCTCGCTCCAGCTCCTCGGGCGTGATGCCGTTGCGGATGACCTCGTCGATGACCCGGTCCAGCGAGGCCTCGATATCTTCCAGTTTCGTGTCGCCGGCTGCGATGGCGTAGAAGCCGAAACGGCCTGTATCGAGGGCAGTGCCGCTATACCACGCGCTCGCGCTCGAAGCTTTCTTCTCGTCGCGGACGAGGGCGTTGTAAACGCGGCTCGTGGCGCTGCTGCCGATCACCCGGCCGAGGATTTGCAGAGCCTCCGCTTCGCCTTCCGCTCCCGTTGTCGCGCTTGGTGTGATGTAATAGCGCTCAAGGGTTGCCTTGCCGGCGCGCCCATCGCGAAGGATCACGCGGCGCTCGGCCAGTGGCTCGGGCTCGGCGGGGCGCACGCGCGGCGCTCCGGCTTCCGGATTGGCTGGAATCTTGCCGTAGGTTTCTTTCGCAAGCGCCATCACCTCATCCGGCTCGACGTCGCCGGTTACGACGAGGATCGCGTTGTTGGGCGCGTAGAACCGCTTATAAAAGGCGAGCGCATCGGCGCGGCTGAGTTTGCGCATCTCATTTTCCCAGCCGATGACGGGATTGTGATAGGGGTGGGCGACATAGAGCGCCGCCATGATCTGCTCTTGCAGCAGCGACCCCGGATCGTTGTCTACACGGCTGCGGCGCTCTTCCAGGATCACCTTGCGCTCGGTGAGGACGTTTTTCTCGTCGAGCGTAAGGTTCGCCATGCGGTCGGACTCCATTTCCATGACCTGCGGAAGCTTTTCCTTCGCGACACGCTGGAAATAGGAGGTGATATCCTGCGAGGTGAACGCATTGTCCTGGCCGCCAAGGCGAGCGACGATCTTTGAGAACTCGCCTGGCGGGATTTTCGCCGTGCCCTTGAACATCAGATGCTCAAGAAAATGCGCAATACCGGTTTTCCCCAGCGGCTCGTCGGCCGCGCCGGCCTTGTACCAAACCATATGGGTCACGACAGGTGCCCGCCGGTCCGGCACGACGACGACTTCGAGACCGTTATCGAGCTTGCCGTGAAAGGCGAGGTTCGAAGGTGAGGGCGGCTGAGCGGCTTTAGCTGGAGATAGTGCGAGGGTCATGAGCAAGGCACCAAGAAGTTGAATTTTGAGAATTGTGCCCGATCGAAACGGACTTGAACAGGGCGTGGTTGGTTTGGACTTGAGCTGGAGCATTGAGGATTGGACCGTGCAAAGTGAAGCGTAGGTGCGGATATAGGCTTTAACGCTCTAGCCGCCACAATTCTTACGGCGATTTCATGGCGCTGAGCCCGAGCCAATCATTACGTTTTGCTAAATCGGATTTTATAATGACTTGAGCGAGGCTTATTACTGGTTTCAAAATTTCGAACGGAATGCCTCCAGTGTAGTGCCTCTTGACGTAAATCAAGGACACCGTGTCAAGCTACGGTTTAGTTCATAGAATGCTTTTCACGCCAGCGGAACGCGCATTGAAGGCAAAGCCGAGATATAGGCTGTGGCGATGTGGTTGGGGCGCGCGAGAGCGCGAAGCCGCCGTAGCCTTTGGCGTGTTCGTTCTCCTTCTTAATGTCCTGGCAGGCACGCTCTCCCATTCGTATTTTCACCCGGCGGGCGGGCTGGCGCTTTCGCAGGATGGCAGCAAGATCGCCATCTGTTCCGGCGCGCGAATGGTTTTCGTCGACAGGGATGGCAAGATTGTCCCTGCCGCGCCCGGCGAGCCTCAGCACCAGCACGAATGCATTTGCTGCCTTTTGATGCAAGCGAGTGCGGTTCTGCCCCCGCAGTCCCCGGCTCCGGCGCCGCTGAAACTTTCGGTTATCCAAACTTTGCGGCCAAGCGGGGTTCAGCACCTGCACGCCGCCGCGGTGCCAACGATCCGCAATCGCGATCCTCCCCTTACAAGCGTGGCATAGCCGGGGATTGCCCGGCTTAGCGGCGAAGCCGCAGGAAACGCGGTGCGAGCTCCAGATCTGCGCCCGCCCCGCCGTTCCTCCTATCGCGAAGGCTCCCCTTAGCAGCGCACGGTGCTGCCGGGTGAAACGCGCTTGTATTATTCCGGGAAGGTAAAAAGGTGCAGAATTACAATCGTTACGATGCCTGCGATGTCAGGCATGGGAGCATCCGCTCAGTGCTAACGGATGAACAGTTGCGCAAGCTTGAAGGCGCTTCGCGCTGGCAATCCTTTAATGCTGGCGAGCCAATCTTCGAAGAGGGCGGCAAGACCACACACTCTTTCATCGTTATGTCTGGGGCGCTCAAGCTCACGAAGCTCCATCCAGACGGCGAACGGCATGTGGTCGGGCTTATGTTCCCCGATGATCTTCTCAGCGGGAAATTCAAAGCTCACCACACCTGCTCCGCGGAGGCGGCGACGGATCTTGAGCTTTGCGCAATGCCTTTGGAAACGGTCTTAAGTCTTTGCAATGAAGCCCCTAATCTCGAGCGCGTTCTTTTCCGGGCGGCTTTGTGCGAGCTCGAAGCAAGCCACGACTGGGTGCTCCTGCTGCGAGGTTGCTCGGCCTATCAGCGCGTGGCGGGGTTTTTGCGGCTTCTTGCAAAGCGCGCGCAGCCTGACGGGAGTGCAGGGCCAGAGCAGGCAGTCCGGTTTACGCTGCCGCTTTCCCGGGCAGAAATCGCTGGCTTCCTCGGCATCACCATCGAGACCGTCAGCCGGCAAATGACGCTGTTGAGAAAGACTGCAGTGATCGAGCTTCCAGCCAGCCGCGACAGCCGGGAAGTTATTGTGCCCGATCTCGCTCTGCTGAGCGCACATGCCGAGGGCGATTTTTCGGGCGCCGGATGCCGCCGCACAGCTCAGCCGGTTTTCGCCAATCCGGCCGGCGCCTATCCAGGCAATGCCTTGTAGTGTGCGATGGCCACGGGGTCTTTTAGCGGCACCAGCCACAAAGATCCCGTGTGCCCAAGGAAGCGTGCCGTGGCAAATGTGGCATAACTGATACAAATTAATACCGTAAAGACAGCATTTATCGTTGCGGCCGGCCAAGCTTCGCATTAAGAGCCACAAAACGGCCCGAGAAATCGGCTTGTTGGTAGGCATTCCGTTACGATTTCCTGGTCAATGTGCACGCTTGGTGTTGCGTGCAACAGGAGGCAAACTCGAATGCGCTTACACAAGAGCTTTCCAATCCTGGCCGCTGCTTTAATGACTTTGCTTCTGGCGGCTTGTGAAAAAAACGCACCGGGGGCAAGTCTTGGACTTGGCGGTGGCGCTGGCGCTGGAAACTACCCTCCGGGCAGCGTGGCCGAATTCAACAACCGGATTGGCGATACCGTTCATTTTGAGACGGATAGCCCTGAGCTTACACCGGAAGGACGTTCAATCGTGAATGGCCAGGCGGTCTGGCTTCGCCAATATTCAAACTATCCGGTTACCATCGAAGGGCACGCCGACGAGCGCGGCACGCGCGAATACAACATCGCCCTTGGCGCGCGGCGAGCCGAAACGGTTAAGAGTTTCCTTATTTCCCAAGGGGTAGACCCCCGGCGCTTGCACACGATTTCCTTTGGGAAGGAGCGCCCGGTTGCGGTTTGCGACAACATCTCTTGCTGGTCGCAGAACAGGCGGGCCGTGACGATTCTCGGAGGCGGCGGAGCAGTCGCATATAACTAAGTCCTCTAACAAAGCGTCCAGCGCCCTGTGGACAACCAAAGCGGTTGACAGCAGGGCGCAGCCGTTCGAGAAGGGGACGCAGCCGTTCAATCAGGGCGTATCCATGAGAAGCCTCGTTGCAGCCTTGTTTAGTCTTTTCATGGCAGCCGCATTCAATCCTGCGGCGGCACAGATGCCGGCACCGCGAGCTCCCGGCGACGGACGGCTTGAGCGCCTTGAGCAGCAGGTTGCCGAATTGCAAAGCGTCGTGGCAGCGGTTGAGACCCTCGCCAAAAACAATGCAGGTGGCGGAACGGGCTACGCGGCCGCGGCCAGCGGAGGCTCCAGTCCTGAGCAGGTTCGCCAGCTGTCCGAGCAGATCGCCGATCTCACGCAGCGGCTGGAACGCCTTGAGGCCCGAATGGGCGAAAGCGCTCCTATGCCTCAAGCCCCACAGCAGCCAAGGCAGGATCTGGGCTACGGAGCCGCCCCCGCCAGCGGTTTCGAGGATAAGCAGCAGCTGCCGCCTTTAGGCGCGCCGCCCGTTTCTCCCTATGCACCGAGGCCCCAGCAAAGTGCAACCGCGATGCCGCCGCCTGCCTCACCGAGAGGCTATGGCTACGTCCCGCCCGCGAGCAATCCTCCTCCAGCGCCATCCGGACCTGCAATGGCTTCCACTGGAACTCCACGCGCGCTTTTCGATCAGGGCTTCGCTGCGCTCAACCGCCGGGAATATTCCTCAGCTGAGAGCTACTTCCAGCAGTTCCTCGAGCAATACCCCGCGGATGCACTTGCAGGCAGTGCGCAATATTGGCTGGGCGAGACTGCGTTCGTAAGCGGGGAGTACAAGACCGCCGCCGACCGCTTCCTCAAGACGTTCACGAATTACGCAACGAATGAGCACGCGCCAGAAGCGCTCTTGAAGCTTGCGATTTCGCTGCGCCGGCTTGGAAACAACACGGATGCCTGTGCGACTTTTGCGGAACTGTCGCAGCGTTATCCCCGGGCGCCGCAGTCCGTGCTGCAAAGGGCCGAGTCTGAGAAGAAACGGGCGAATTGCAGCTAGGAGCTGTTATTGTCATGGCCGCACTTGATGTCACTTGATGCGGCCATCCAGGGAAACGAGCATCAAGCCCTATGTTAGCTGGATGTCCGGGCCAAGCCTGGCGGTGACGTCATTTGATCATTCACCGGAATGACGATTGAGAGTTCGGCCGTGGGACGCATCATTACAGATGCAGCGCTTTTGCACGCATTTGCTCCTCTAGAAGGCTTCCCCTCAGCTGCGCTCGCTGTGTCCGGTGGACCGGACAGCATGGCTCTGATGCATCTCGCCAGCCGCTGGCTTGCTATCAAGAGGCGGAGCTCCGGCGCCGTCGCAGTCCTTACAGTAGATCACGGACTTAGAGCCGAAAGCGCGGCTGAGGCGGCATTCGTGGCTGCACAGGCGGAGCGACTGGGCTTTGCCCATGCGACGCTTCGCTGGGAGGGCGATAAGCCGAAGACCGGCATCCAAGCAGCCGCACGACGCGCCCGCTACAGCCTGATGACCGCATATTGCGTCAGCCGGAACATTGCTTGCCTCGTCACGGCGCATACCGAAGACGATCAGGCCGAGACGTTCTTGATGCGCTTGCGCCGTGGTAGCGGGCTGGACGGGCTTGCAGCTATGGCCGCAGTGTCGGCGCATGGCGGCGTCCCTTTGGTCCGGCCTCTCCTCGGCGTCTCGAAAGCCCGCCTTATCGCTTATGTGCGAAGCCTTGCCATTCCTTACGTGAACGACATGAGCAACTCCAGCCTGCACTTCGAGCGCGTGAGGCTCCGCCATGCCATGAAAGCATTTGCGTCCGCGGGCGTTACGGCGCCTGCCGTGGCGCGAAGTGCCGCGCGCCTTGGCCGGAGCCGGGAAGCCCTTTCAATCGCAGCGGAGGAGTTTCTGGAGCGAAATTTCAGCGTTACAAATCTCGGTCAAGGCAAAATCGGCCTCGAGGCCTTCCTTGCTCTGCCTTCCGAAATTGCGCTTCGCGTCCTATCGCAGGTTGTCGCTCTGATCGGCGGAAAAGAAGAGGCGCCGCGCATGCAGAAGGCTGAGCGCTTGCTTGAAAGCTTGCGTGCCGGCAAGCGCGAAGCGGCGCTTGGCGGTTGCCTTGCCATCGCAGCGCCGGGGACGCTCAATTTTTACCGCGAGCCCGGCCGTCTTAAGGTGGCACCGGTTGCTTGCCGGCCAGCGGGCACCTGCACCTGGGATGGCAGGTTTGTGCTCAATTTTTCAATGGGATTAAGCGGCAATATGTCGGTGGCCCCGCTCGGGGCCCGGGGATGGGCGCTTTATCGCAAGGCACTTCATGAGCGGCATCTGACCTCCAGTGCCGGCCGTCTCGCAGCGGTGACAACGCCAGCACTTTGGGACGGCGCCCGCCTGATTTTTGCCCCGGCCTTAGGATTTGCCGGCGCCGGAATCAGCGGCGATCCAGAGCCCGTTATGCTCAAGCTCGTGCCGCGGCTTAGCCATTTTCTCGAGCCAACTTAAGCAGCGCTCAGAACTATGCTTGGCAAAGCGTTGCCCGTACCCTATCTTTCAACGGATTGGCTACTTATGGAAGGCTTAAGCTAATTCTTGCTCTGCCTTCAAAGCGCCGTGCTGCGCAGCATTAGGGGAAGACACCGTCTCCATGAACTCGAACTTCCGCAATTTGGCGATCTGGATCATTATCGCTCTTCTCCTGGTCGCGTTGTTCAACCTCGTTCAGAACAATCCGAAAAGTTCCCACTCGACCGGTATCGAGTACTCCCAATTCTTGACCGATGTTGACGCCGGCAACGTACGTTCCGCGACCATTTCCGGCAATCAGATTACGGGCACGCTGGCCAGCGGGCAGCCCTATCAGACTTACATGCCGAACGACCCGCAGCTCATCGAGCGGCTGCATCAAAAGGGCGTGCGCTTCGATGTGAAGCCAGCATCCGACGAGGTTCCCTCGCTGCTTGGCATTCTCGTGAACTGGTTCCCCATGCTGCTCCTGATCGCGGTTTGGGTGTTCTTCATGCGCCAGATGCAGTCGGGCGGCGGCCGTGCGCTAGGGTTCGGCAAGTCTAAGGCAAAGTTGCTGACCGAGAAGCAAGGCCGCGTCACCTTCGACGACGTTGCCGGTGTGGATGAGGCTAAAGACGATCTGCAGGAGATCGTTGAGTTCTTACGCGACCCGCAGAAATTCCAGCGTCTGGGCGGCCGCATCCCGCGCGGCGCCCTGCTCGTAGGCCCTCCCGGCACCGGTAAGACGCTGCTGGCCCGCGCGATTGCCGGCGAGGCAAACGTGCCCTTCTTCACGATCTCTGGCTCGGACTTTGTGGAAATGTTCGTCGGCGTCGGCGCAAGCCGCGTCCGCGACATGTTCGAGCAGGCGAAAAAGAACGCGCCTTGCATCATCTTTATCGACGAAATCGACGCAGTTGGCCGCCATCGCGGTGCGGGTCTCGGCGGCGGCAACGACGAGCGCGAGCAGACGCTGAACCAGCTCCTTGTCGAGATGGACGGCTTCGAAGCGAACGAGGGCATCATCCTCATCGCGGCCACGAACCGCCCCGACGTGCTCGATCCCGCGCTGTTGCGTCCGGGCCGCTTCGACCGGCAGGTCGTCGTGCCTGCGCCCGATATCATCGGCCGCGAGAAGATCTTGAAAGTGCACGTGCGCAAAGTCCCGCTCGCTCCCGATGTCGATCTCAAGGTCATAGCGCGCGGCACTCCCGGCTTCTCCGGCGCGGATCTTTCGAATCTCGTCAACGAGGCAGCGCTTCTGGCCGCCCGCCGGTCCAAGCGGGTCGTCACGCAGCACGAGTTCGAGGACGCTAAGGACAAGGTTATGATGGGCGCGGAACGCAGATCCATGGTCATGAGCGAGGAAGAGAAGCGACTCACCGCTTATCACGAGGCGGGCCATGCGCTGGTCGGCATGTTTGTGCCGGGCAACGATCCCCTTCATAAGGTCACGATTATCCCGCGCGGCCGTGCGCTCGGCGTGACCTTCAACTTGCCGGAAAACGACAGGCTGAACTGGAAGAAGCGCGAGCTTGAGGCCCGCCTCGCCTCGGTCTTTGGCGGCCGGGTCGCGGAAGAACTCATTTTCGGGCCGGAGAACGTGACCAACGGCGCCGTGAGCGACATCCAGAAGGCGACAAGCATTGCGCGTGCCATGGTGATGGAATTCGGCATGAGCGATAAACTTGGCCGGATCCGCTATCGCGATAATCAGGAGGAAGTCTTCCTGGGCCACTCCGTGACGCGCACGCAAAACATGTCACCCGAGACGGCGCAGTTGATCGATTCCGAGATCAGGCGTCTCGTCGATGAAGGCGAGCAGTGTGCCCGCAGGGTTTTAACCGAACATATGGATGACTTGCACACGGTTGCGAAGGGGCTTCTAGAGTACGAGACGCTGTCCGGTAAAGAGGTCAAAGACCTGCTCGATGGACATCCGCCTGTGCGCGAGTTCACCATGAAGGAGGATCAGCCTAAGCGCCGCTCCGCCGTGCCGGCCACAGGCCGCGCCCCCCGGAAGGATCCCGATCTTGGCGGCATGGAACCGCAGCCGTCGACTTAAGCGCCGGCCGCAGGCGAGCCCAAAGCACGGGCTTTCCGCAGTGTCATGTTCACAGCAAGCTAGCGCCGGCCAGCTTGCTGTTTTCATTTTCGCCGCCGCAAGGGCGGGGCAACGCATCTTCGATTGCCATCCACAACATATGTGGCCACGCTGTTTATAACCGAGGCGAATCGCTTTATGAGAACTTGAGCTGTTGCGTCCAGTTCGGACGAAGAGCAGAGAATCGGCGTCTGTGAGGCGGCTGTAGCAGTAATACTGCAGGGTCTTTCGCTGAGTTCGCGACAGTAGCAGTATTTCTTGAATTTTTTCCGGCCTGCACGGCGTCAAAACACTTTAAGTTCTCGAGTTTGTGTTTTCTGTTCTCTTGTTCGAATCGGGTTCGGGCAAGACATTCGGGCGAATACGAGGAGAGAACCCAATGCGGCGGGACCGGATTGCTAAGGCTGCGAACGACCTAAGAGAAGCGCTTCAGGCAGCCCAAATTCGCGAACTGTTGCGCGTTGTGCGGACAGGTCAGCCAGCCGAAGGCGAAAACCGCACACAGCGCATTCTCCACGCGTACCATGAATTCATGCGCCATTATCATCAGTTCGGCGATCAGGAAAAAAGCCTTGCCGCTTCGCTTGGCCTAAGCCCATTACTCGAAATCACCTTTTGGTGCGGGCTTATCGACGGCGGCGCAGCCGTAGACCGCAAACTTCTCTCCGACATGGAAGTCGCAGCTTATAACGTCATCTTCGTGATGCCCAAGCTCAGCGAAATCCTGACCCGCGAGACGGACAAGGCGCAGTTCATCGTAGCCGATGGCCGGGGCAGGGATCGGCAGATCAGTTCCTTGCGCGTGCTCGTGGCTGAGAAAGAGCGGTCGCTTACCGATCCGAACGTTATTATCGCGCTCATACGTTCCATGGATAAGCTGTATAAAGCGCTGTCCATATTGCACGGCGAGAAGAACATCGGCCTTGCGATTGGCTCAATGGATTCCGGCAACGCGAAATCCTTCGATTTCTTCGGCGCGAGCGACATCATGGAGGAAATAGGCGCGCTCTTGGTCAATATCTGGGACAGGGTCAAATACTGCCCGGAGGAAAACCTCCGTTACCAGATCGAACTTGCGATGCTCGCCATAGGGTTCGTGCTGCGTATAAAAAGGGCGCATAGCATTGTGGACGAAGAGGAAGCGCAAAGGGCCACGCGCCTCGTTGCGAAATCGATTGAGATGCTGTTCCAGTGCGGAGCCTATACCGAGCAGATGGACGCCGCTCGCGAAACGAGGGCAAGCAAGATCCTGGCCCCGAAGGGACGGGGCATGGAGTTCAAGCAAAGCGGGCCGGATATCGAGGTCAAACTCGATGGTGCGCGGGCTACGATCGAACATCCAAGGCCTTCGATCCAGGGGCCGGGGCCTTCGATCTCCGGTATCTTGAGCAATCTGAAGGACGGGCTTGAGCTGGATGAAGTGGCTTAGGCTTAGCGTGTGTGCTGATTTTCACGGAAGCGGCTTAAGACCCCCTCACCCCAACCCTCTCCCCAAGGGGAGAGGGAGTCCTGGGCGTCCCTTCTCTCATCGGGGAGAAGGACAGGATGAGGGGGTCTTTAGGCGCTTCAGAAACACAGCCCTTCCTTGGCCAATGCGTCGCTGAGTTCGCCCTTCGCCGCGCAAACCGGCATTGCCGTTTCCTGCGCCTCACTGATTTTGCCGTTTTTCTTCATCGCCGCGGCCAGGTTTGCCCGTATGAAGGCTTCGAGCTCCGGCTTGAAAAATGTCTGCAACATCTTGCCTTCGGCGAGCGCCGCCTTCCACTCCCGCTCAGCGCCCGCACTGTCGCCGGCATCCATCAGGGCCATCGCGCGGTACATGTGCGAACGCGGGTCGCGCGGGTACGCCTCGACAAGCTCGGCGGATTTGGCTTCGGCAGCCCCCAGGTCTTTCGGAATTTGCTGCTCCGGCACGAGGCTTGCCGCGAGATCGAAACCTTCGTAGCCGTTCGCAACTTGAACCCCGCTATAGAGCACGCCGCAAAGGCCGGCGGCAGCCACCGCCCAAGCGAGCTTTCGATAGGGCGGAAGCAGCTCTTCGCGCCGCCAGATGAGAACCAAAAGCGCGCCAGTGACCACGCCGCCCACTGCACCGCCCAGATGGGCGGCGTAATCTATCGGGCCGCCCGTCAGGCCGCCGAACAGCGGGATCATCGAGGGAATGAGCACGCGCAAGGAGCCGGAAACCAGGAATCCGCGCATCCGGGATTCCGCGGGATAGCGGTAGCCGGCCGCGAATGCCGCCGCGAATAGCCCCATAATCGCCCCGGAAGCGCCGACGGATATGAGCGAGCCGGGATTGATCAGCAGCGACATCGCGGCCCCAGCGATGGCACTCACCGCGAAAATGGCGGCAAACCAGGCCCGGCCCGTAACGTTTTCAAGAACCGCGCCCGCAAAGAAGAGGGCGACCCCATTAAGCGCGATGTGAAGCGGGCCGCCGTGCAGCAGCGGCGCGGAGAAGAGGCGCCACCATTGCCCGTCTTCCACCACCAGGCTTTTGTCGAGCGCGCCAAGCGCTATCAGCGTTCTGATGCCGGGATCGAGCAGGCCGTTTGAAGGGCTGACGCGAAAGGCATATTCGCAGGCGAAAACCGCCGCCAGCACGGCCAGCAGGCCATAAGTTAGAACGAGAGGCCGGTGCTCCGGCATCGCCGCCGGCGGTTTGGGCATCAGCTGCGCGTTAGAAAGTCTTGGCCCGGTCAGCAGCCGCCTGAGAAAGGAGCGCATCGCGCGCCCCCGCACCGGCGTATTCGTCCAAAGCTCCTGCTTGGAGACCCCGAGCGCGAAGGCCGAGATATGAACCTTCGAAAAGAGCGAGCGGCTTTTCAAGGATTTGAGCCGGTCCTTGTCTTCTGGCGGAACCGATGCCGCGCCCGTTTCTATGACGGTAATGGAGACGGGGAGCTTCCGGCCGCCAGCCGTGCCGCTGTAACGCAAACACGCTCTCCCGATCTCCTCCACCGCCACCCCGGCGAGCCCGAACCGCCTCGTTGGATCGGCTTCCCGGTCGACGATCGCAACGATCGACACCGTCAGCCCGTCCGCGCGCGTGAGAACCGCGTCGCAATGCGCGGACAGCTCGTGCGCCTCGGGCACCGTGCCGGGCCGGTAACCCTTTTTCGCGATAAGGGCTTTCGCGAGATAGGCAGCGAACTTTTCTTCGCCGGTATCGCCGGTATCGCCGGTATCGTACATGAAAGGGTTGCTCCCGCCGGTGCCTTCGCCGCTTGGGCAAATGTGGGGAGCCAAAGAGCAGAATCGCAGATCTGTCCTCGTCATTGCGAGGGGCTTTGGCCCCGAAACAATCCAGGGACCAACATACACCAGTGTAGCGTTTGCAGCTCCTGGATCGCCACGGCGGCCACTGCCGCCTCGCGATGACGGTTACGTGCAGCGATAAAAAACGGCGCCCGCAGGCGCCGTTGGTCCCTCTTCAGCAACGGTAAATCTATTTCAGCGGCAACGGCTCGGGGGCGTTGAACAGATAGTTCACGCCAACGCGGACAGTGTTGAAGGCAACTTCGTTGTTTTTGCCGCTGAGAGTAAGGCAATCGTGAGTGGCTGCTGTGGGACAGGATAAGACCGTGTTCTGGTACGCTGTTTCGGATCCAGTGGAGGCCGAGCCGAGATCGATGTACTGATATTCGCCCTTCAAGGTCCAGGACGGGCTGAGCTTGACTTCGATACCGGCGCCGGCAACCCAGCCGGTCTGAGTAGTCGAGCTAGACGACCTGCCGTTTATGTATCTGGTGTTCGCAGCACTATAGTCGTTGTATACGGTAGAGGACGTAACGCCGCCATAAGCAAAACCGCCGGTGACATAAAGAAGGGTTCCGCCAAAGGCATAGCCAAGGCGGCCTCGCGCGGTCCCGAACCAGTCCACGTCAACGTCGTTTTTGCCCACACAGGGGTATGCGGAGTTTCCGCCCATCCCGCAGAAGTTCGCGGTCGAGAGGGGGGCAGTGAAGTAATTGGTTTCACCACTGCCCTGAATATTTGAGCCTTCAATATCGGTCTCAAGGCCAGCGACCAAAGAGCCGAACTGCCAGTTATACCCTAACTGGCCGCCGCCGAAACCGCCGGTTATAGTTGTGGCGCCTGGGACGGAAGCGTAGGTGTAATTATTGGTGACGTCGTAGACGTCCTCCCTGTACCCCAGCCCGCTGTCGCCGCCATAACCGCCGTTGACGCCGATGTAGAAGCCGCCCCATGTTGGCGGCAGGGCCACCACCGCATAGGCAGGCACCGACGGCGTATAGATATCGGCTGCAAAGGCCGATGAGATGAGCGCAACGCTACTGACTGCGCCTAACAAGACTCTGCGATACATAATACTTCCCCGTAATTACAATTACTACCGGCCACCAAGGGGGAGTGTCTTGGATTTACCGCAGGTTGTACACAAACCAAAGGCTAGCTCTAGTTGCAAGTCACCGCTTTTTTCGCCGGCAGGGCCATAGAAACCACTTCTTGGTGAATAACGCCTTACCCGGGGAAACAAAAACGGCGCCCCTGGGCGCCGCCTTTGGCTATAAAGGAAGTGCAGGCTATTTGAGCGGCACGTATTCGGGAATGAAGTGATAGTTTATGCCGACCCGCACCGTGTTGAAGGAGAGCTTGGACTCCGCTACGGAGGAAACAGTAGAGTACCCACCCTTCTCCGCATAATTTGCGAAAACTTTTTGGTCGCCAAGGTCCATGAATTGATACTCAAACTTCACCGACCATGCGGGTGTCAAACCGTATTCGACACCTGCGCCCAAATCGTATCCGGCATGGACGTCGTTGTTATTGGCGGAAGTGCAGATTTGGGTGCCGCTCGGATTGTAGTTGTAGCTTTGGTAGTTGGTCTGCTTCAAGCTGTCTTGGACGCCGCCAAAGGCAACGCCGCCGGTGACATAGACGAGAATGTTCTGCCAAGGAACCAGGCCGACGCGGCCCCGAACGCTGCCAAACCAGTCGAGCTGCTCCTCAACGCGAGCATCTGAAAAGTAGCCGTTTTTAGTTGCCGGAGAATCATATGGGGAAACATCCCGGCTGGCATCCAAGCCTGCGCCCTGGATATCGGCCTCAATGCCATACACCAACCGGTCGCGTTGGATATTGAAACCGATCTGGCCGCCGCCGAACCCGCCTTCAGATGAGTTCTGACCGAAGGCCGTGTAGGAATTCGGGGTGTAGCCATTGAACCATTCATTGTCATTGCCGAAGACGCCGCTACCCCAGATATAGCCGCCGTTCACACCGGCGTAAAATCCGGACCAGTTCCAGATCGGCGGTGCAACTTCAGCTTCTTTCATACCGCCCAAATCGGCAGCCTGGGCTGCTCCGATCATGGCTATGGCACTCACGGCACCCAGTAGTAATCTGCGCTTCATTGGTAAAATCCCCCGAAATCTTGCAACCGGTCGGTCCCTCGGTCTTGCTCAACTAGAGGTGGAGAGATTTGGCATGCAGCTACACCAACCCTGGCCAACGCCAAGTTGAATCGGAAATCTTTTCTACCGAAGGTGCAAAATGGCAACGGTTGTTGCATGTGTAAGTGCGGCAAAGGTAGCGCTAGACCAAACTTGCTCTAAGCCCGCCAATGCGAAGCATATCCATCATCTCGGCCTGCCGGCATCGCATCGCAGCGGCCGGTGCCGAAGTTGAAATCAATTTTGATGGGGTTGAAGCCGTTTATGTCAAAGATCGGCCATGAATAAGGATATGTTCCATAAAGTCTGCAATTGGATTTTTCTGTTGCGATTGGATGCTGCATGTTCGATCTGCATTGTCACCTGCTTCCCGGCATAGACGATGGAGCGCCGGATTTAGAGACGTCTCTGGCGATGGCCCGCGCCTTCGTGGATCAAGGCGTCGAATGTGTAGCCTGCACCCCGCACATTTTGCCCGGCCTTTTCCACAATACGGGGCCGCAAATTAGGAAGGCCGTAGCCGAGCTGCAATTGAGGCTTGAAGATGCCGGCATCCCGCTCAAGCTTGTGACCGGCGCTGACAATCACATCGTTCCCGATTTTGTGGACGGGCTCAAACGCGGGCATTTGCTGACGCTTGCCGACACCGCCTATGTGCTCGTGGAACCGCCGCACCATGTTGCACCCGCCCGCGTGGAGGAGCTGTTTTTCGCTATTCTTCTGGCGGGCTACGTTCCGGTGCTTACCCATCCGGAAAGGCTTACCTGGATCGAAAACAAATACGACGTCATGGAGAGGCTCGCTTCCCGTGGCGTCTGGATGCAAATCACCTCGGGCTCGCTCACCGGCAGCTTCGGCCGCCGGCCCCGTTATTGGGCGGAGCGCATGCTGGAAGAAGGGCTCGTGCATATTCTCGCAACCGACGCTCACAACATGAAGGGGCGTCCGCCAGACCTTTTGGAGGGGCGTATCCGGGCAGAGCAGCTTTCCGGGGCGGCCGAAGCGCAGCATTTAGTTGTCACACGGCCAGGTGGTGCGTTATTGAACAAATCACCAAATTCTTTGCCCCTGCCCCGCGCCGGCGGGGCGACCAAGGAGTTGCAGACAAATGATGGCCCTGCCCAGACTTCTAGCCGTGGCGATGGCGGCAGCCTTGGTCAGCGCGTGCGGCGCCTCTTCAATTAGCGATTACTCATCTAGCAAATCCCAACTTGCCGATCGGTCTCAATCGCAGGCGCCTGGCAACACGGGGACCCCGAGCCAAAGCCAGGAGGAAACAATCAAGAAGGTCGCCGACAAGTATACGGCGATTGGCGACCCGCACAGTAGCGCCTATAAGATCGGACCGCGAGACGTCTTGGATATCACGGTGTTCGAGGTACCGGACCTGTCCAAGATAATCCAGGTCTCCGAGGCGGGTACGATCAACTATCCGCTCGTCGGCGAGCTTATGGCAGGCGGCAAGACGGCGCGAGAAATTGAGCTGGAGCTGACCAAGAAGCTCGGCGCCAAATATTTGCAAAATCCCGCCGTTACCGTCTTCGTCAAGGAGCACAATAGCCAGCGAGTTACCGTCGAGGGCGCGGTCAACAAGCCGGGTGTCATCCCCATGGCCGGTGGAGTGTCGCTTCTGCAAGCCGTCGCTCAATCGGGCGGGCTCAACTCAAACGCGGATAAGACTGCCGTCGTCTTCCGGACCGTGGACGGAAAACGATCCGCGGGGAAATACGATATTTCCGATATTCGCGCCGGCAAGGCGGAGGACCCGCAATTGCAGTCCGGCGACGTCGTTATTGTGCCTACCTCGGACATGAGGGAGGGGCTAGATATATTCGTAAAATTCTTGCCGCTTGCCGTGATCGCCCCGTATCTCTAGCAGCTTTGTCTAAGCGCTTGTAAAGGCGTACGCATCGAGCCGCAAAGCCGAACCCGCACGGCTCGAGTGAAGCCGCTGCGCGCGGGCTTCTTCCCCGGCGGCACCAAAGGCCACGTAAAGCGGCAAAAGATGCTCATCGGTGGGGTGGTTCCGTTCCGCGGAAGGCGCTTTCTGCCGGTAATTCACGAGATCGTTCACACGGCCTTCCATCAAAGCGCGATCGAACCACTCCGTGAAGTCGCTCACCCATTGCGGTTCGCGCTCCGTGTCTGTTGAACCACGAAAGAATTCATAGAGATTGTGCGTGAAACCGCCGGACCCGATAATGAGAATTCCCTCCTCTCGAAGAGGTTCAAGCGCACGCCCGATGGATAGATGGTGCGCGGGGCTCAAATGGGGCTGTACCGAAAGTTGTACCACCGGAATATCCGCTCCCGGATAGGCCAGGATCAGCGGCACCCATGCGCCGTGGTCGAGGCCGCGGCGAGTGTTTAGCGTGGCCGGGAACCCCGCCTGGCGTATGAGCGCGGCGGCCCTCCCGGCGAGCGCCTGCGAGCCCGGAGCCGGATAGCGCATGGCGTAGAGCGGTGCCGGAAATCCGCCGAAGTCGTAAATAATCTCGTTCTCTTCGACGGCGTTCAAAGATGGTTCCGCCGTTCCCCAATGGGCGGAGGCCACAAGAATAGCCTTGGGCTTTTCGAACGCTTTTCCTAAGCCCTGGAGGAAGCTGCGCGCCGGGCTCTCCGAAATAACGATGTCGGGCGCGCCATGAGATAAAAAGAGAGTTGGAAGCATTTGAAATCCTGCCGCTATCTGCCCCGCTTGAGGCGTCTGCGAGATAAATGGGGATCGCCCGCCGAATTTCATGCTCGCGTGTTAACTAAGAACACAATAGCAAAGCCGGGAGCGATCGAAGTTAATGAGGAGCCGTTTTATCTGTTTGGCTTGTGCTGTGCTAGCATCGATTATGAGCGCCGGGGACGGCGGCGCGCTCGCACAAAACGCGCAGGAAGCGGTCCCGCTTCTGCCGAAGGACTATGTCCTGCTTACGATCTTTTTGAAGCACGGCGAATCCAAGCCGTTGGGTGAGATCGAGAAAGATCTGGAGCGGAAGAACGGGATGCGGAGCTTTCCCCCGAAGGGAGTTGAGGTCGAGTCCTGGTACATCATGATGGGGATAGGCCAGGTCGTGACGCTGAGAGTGCCACCCGAAAGGGTGCGCGAGGTCAATCGCATGATCGAGGAAAAGGCGTGGGGCGCGTTCCGCACCGAATTTTATCTTACCTACGACTACAAGGCTTCGGCCAAAGCAGCGCATGAGAAGGCACTCGAAGCCAAATAGCGATCCGCCTTCGCAACGCTCGTCCGGCGGAACAGCCAAGGCCCGGTGTTGCCGTCACTCAGGAAAACGGCTACACCTTTGCCCGTTCGCAATACCAAGGGGGCAGCGATGAGTGAGCAAGCGGTGGCCGGTCATCAAAGATCTCTGCCGTCTTCTACGCCAGCCCAGGCCGAGACCGTGACTGGCCTCGACGTCACGCAGCCTATTCCATCGCTAGCCCCGGAGAAATTCATCCCAGTGGACCGGAAGGACATCATCGAGCGCGTGCTCGATAGGCTCTTCGAGCCTGCGCAGCGTTCGCTCGCCACCGAGGCCGTGCGCTATATGTGCGCGCTGCGGCAAGCCGAGTCGGCGAAGTCGCTCGATTCGCTGGTAGAGCTGTACGACGCCTTCAACCCGGATGATGAAACCGTCAATTTGACGGAGATCTCTGCCCCCGAACGGAAGCTCCGGCTCGAGACTCTCAAAGCCAGGGTCGTCGATCTCGTTGTCAGCGCAAACTATAATGAAATCGACAAAGCTGCGCTGGAGAAAATTCTGGAAAAAGCGTCCGGTGTCGGCTTCCTGGCGGAGGTCGATCTCTCGGAGTACGATTTTCATTTGCTCTATTACCGCGGCGCAATCAAAGACAAAATCCTTGCCGCAACCTGGAAAACGCTTTGGCTGTTTGAGAGGCCTGTCGAGGTAGATGCCTACCGGCGGCTTTTTTTAGGCTTGAAGCTTAAGCCTTTCGAGGCCCGCGTCGCTGAGCTGATGCAAACCGGACTAAGCAAGCGGAAAGCACAGCGCGCGGTGCGGCGCGCACGCAATCATCAATTGCTGGAAGGCGTGTCCGAACATACCCTGCATCTCAAGATTTTCCGCCGTATCGCGCGAAGTGAGCTTCAGATCCTCTTCCCGAACGCCCGTATCCGGTTCACGCTCTTCGACCGGCTTTGGCTTTGGATCGGTTCAGGCGGCAGCACAGTTGTCGCAATTGTCATGGCTGCACTCAAGTTCGTTGCGCTGGTTGTCATCAGCCCCTTGGTCATTCTCATCACCGTTGGGGGAGCCGTCGGCGCGATCTTCCGGACCGTCACGAGCTTCTTCAATACGCGCACACGCTACATGGCGAAGCTGGCAAAAAGCCTTTACTTCCACAATATCGGCAGCAATCAGAGCGTGCTTACCCTGCTCACCGACGAGGCGGAGGAGGAAGACATCATCGAAGCTGTCATCACCTATGCGCTCCTGCTCGGGCACGGCCATCGCGGCCTCGACGCCGTGAAAAACGAGGCCGAAAAATTTCTGAAGGACGAATTCGACGTCGACTGTGTCTTCGACATTGAGGACGGATGCGACCATCTACGCAAGCTCGGGCTTATCGTCAGTGACGCGCACGGTCAGCTGCATTACCGCCATTTAGAAGACGCGCGCGAACACCTTATCGCTGAGTGGCAAGCCGTGCCTGCCGCAGCTTAGCACATGCCAGCCTCCCGCAAGACAGTCCTGAGCTTCGGTTCCGAACGCGACGCCGTACAAGCAAGCGCCATTTTGAGCGAAACACCAGGTTTTGAGAGCTTCCCTCTCGTTGTCCTTGAGGACAACGGCGAATGGTTCCTCGAATGCTACGATAATGGAGCCTTGGGCGGTGCGCTTGCGGATGCGCTTGAAAATGCCGGCGTCTCGCCACGCTCCCGGCTCGCCGTGACAGTCCCCGACATGGACTGGGTTGCGGAGACCCAGCGGTCGCTGCCGCCGGTTCGCACGGGACACTTCATCGTGCATGGCAGTCACGACCGTGGCCGCGCCATGTCCCAATGGGCCATCGAGATCGACGCTGGCCGGGCGTTCGGGACTGCGCATCATGGAACGACAAAAGGGTGCCTGCTCGCGATCGCCGGACTGCCAGCGGCGATGAAACCGCGCTCGGTGCTCGATCTCGGCACAGGTTCGGGCGTGCTTGCAATCGCCGCGGCAAAAGCTTTCCGCCACAGCCCCCGTATCGTGGCGGCGGATATCGATCCAGTCGCAATCGCGGTCGCAAGCGAAAACTGCCGCAAGAACGGGGCCGCCGGCAGCATACGCCTTTTCGTTGGAGACGGGTCAAAGCCAGCCCGCGCTTACGAGTCCCAACCTTTCGATATCGTGATGGCGAACATCTTGGCGAAGCCCCTGCTCAAGCTCGCCCCGCGCTTGCGCGAGCTTACCGCACCCGGCGGCGTTCTGATCTTGTCGGGACTGCTTTCCAGCCAGGCGCGCGAAATGCTAGCCCGCTATCGCGCAACCGGCTTCTGCCTGCTTAAGCGCCGCGACCTCGAAGGCTGGGCCACACTCACGCTCAAGCGGCTTTGCTTTTAGCGGATGCCCCTTGATGTAAGCGGCGCTCGTAGCGACCTGCCCCGCAGCAACCAGGAACGAAATATGCAAGATCGCGATCGTGAAGCCGCCCGGCGTTTGAGCGCATTGCGGGCCGTTTTGAAGTCTTCCGGCTTGAACGGGTTCATCGTGCCGAAAAGCGATGCGTTTCAAAACGAGTTTGTGCCGCCTTACGCGGACCGGCTGGCCTGGCTCACAGGCTTCACAGGCTCGGCGGGCTGCGCCGTGGTCCTGGAAGACAAGGCCGTGCTGCTTGCCGATAGCCGCTATACGCTGCAAGCCAGGGCGCAAGTGAATGAGGCGCTTTATGCCGTCAAGCTCTTGCCAGAGACAACCGTGTCCTCATGGCTCGAGGCGAACGCGCCCGAAGGGGCAGTCATCGGCTACGATCCCGCCTTGCACTCACTCGCGGGTTTGAAGCCTCTTCGCGAGGAAGCGTCCAAGAAGGGCTTCAAACTGAAGCCTTGTGCGCGCGATCCTGTGGATCGCATTTGGAATGACCGTCCGCCGGAGGAGCACGCGCCAATCTTCGTCCATGAGGAACGCTTCGCAGGGGAAAGTGCCGAATCGAAACTGGGCCGTGTGCAAAGAGCCATCCAGGAAAAAGATGGCGCAGGCCTGTTCGTGAGCGCCCCCGACTCCGTGGCTTGGCTCTTCAACATTCGCGGGCACGATGTGGTTCATACGCCGGTGCCACTGGTCAGGGCATATGTGCCCGCCATCGGCGATCCAGTGATTTTCACCTCGCCCGGCCATGTCACGCCGGAAAATGAGGAAGCCCTGGAGCAGTTGGCGGAAATCGCGGATTTGGCTTCGCTAGCGAAAGAGCTGCCAAGCCTGATCGAGCCGGGCGCTAAAGTGGTGATCGACCCCGTCCGGACGACGCTCGCCATCGAGTCAGCGCTAAAGGCCTGCAAGGCGAAGCCGATCGAAGCGAGCGACCCCTGCTTGCTGTTCAAGGCCAAGAAGAACGCGGCCGAACTGCAAGGTGCCCGTAACGCTCATCTGCGCGATGGGGCCGCGCTCTGCCGCTTCCTTGCCTGGCTCGACGCCGAAGCGCCTGGCAAAATAGATGAACTTTCCGCTTCGGACAGGCTTGAGGAATTCCGCCGCGAGACCGGCCTGCTTGTGGATTTGAGCTTCGACACGATCTCGGGCGCTGGCTCGAATGGCGCCATCGTCCACTACCACGCCACGCCGGAGACGAACAGGCAGCTTTTGCCCGGCACGCTCTACCTCATCGATTCCGGCGGCCAATACCGGGACGGGACCACCGATGTCACGCGCACCGTCGCCATCGGCGAACCAAGCGAAGAGATGCGCCAGCACTATACGCTCGTGCTCAAGGGCCATATCGGCATCGCGACGGCGCGGTTTCCTGCGAGCACGCGGGGGGTGGATATCGACGGCTTTGCCAGGCGCGCGCTTTGGGCAGCCGGGCTCGATTACGGCCACGGCACGGGGCACGGCGTCGGCAGCTTCCTATCGGTGCATGAGGGGCCGCAGTCGATCTCGCGTAACGGCACGGCGGCGCTGGAGCCCGGCATGATCGTGTCGAACGAGCCCGGCTATTACCGCGAAGGCCACTACGGCATCCGGCTGGAGAACCTCTGCGCGGTAACGGAGCCGGAAGTAATGGCGGGCGGCGAAATCCCCATGATGGGCTTCGAGTCCTTAACGCTCGCGCCCTTCGACCGGCGGCTTATCCTGCCCGAGCTGTTGACCGCGGAAGAGCTTGTCTGGCTCAACGCCTATCACGCGCGGGTTTGGGGCCAGGTATCCCCTTCTCTAAAGGAAGGCGAGGGGAAATGGCTCGAATCAGCCACGGCCGCTATTTGACGATCAGGCGGACCATGACTTGTGCTTGTGCTGGAGGCCGGCCTCTCTTAATCGTTACGCATGGGAATCGAGAACTCCGTTCCAAGACAAGATGCAGGCAGGGAAGTGACAGCCCTGGCGGAGCAGGTCCGCGCCGGCAACCGCGTCGCGCTTGCGCGCGCGATCACGCTCATCGAGAGCCGCAAGCCGGAGCATCGGCCGCAGGCGCGCCAGCTATTGACGCTCCTGCATGAAGCGGCCGGGCACTCCGAGCGCGTTGGCATCACCGGCGTTCCAGGGGTCGGCAAATCGACCTTGATCGATAGTCTTGGAAGTTATCTCACCGGCCGGGGCCATCGCGTCGCCGTGCTGGCGGTCGACCCCTCCTCTAGCCGCTCCGGCGGGGCGATCCTCGGCGACAAGACTCGGATGGCGCGTCTTGCCTCCGATCCCAACGCCTTCATCCGCCCGTCGCCATCCTCCGGCACGCTCGGCGGCGTCGCTCGAACCACGCACGAAACCATTCTTTTATGCGAGGCCGCGGGTTTCGACATCGTGCTCGTTGAAACCGTCGGCGTCGGGCAATCGGAAATCGCCGTCGCCGGAATGGTTGATTTCTTCCTCGTCCTGATGCTGGCGGGCGGCGGCGACGAGCTTCAGGGCATCAAGAAAGGCGTGATGGAACTCGCCGACATGATCGCCATCACCAAGGCCGATGGCGCCAATGAAGGCCCGGCCCGCGCGGCGGCCGCCGATTACAAAGCGGCGCTGCATATCCTCACGCCCGCGAGCGCGGCCTGGAAGCCGCCGGTGATCACGATCTCGGCGCGCGAGGAGCGCGGGCTTGACGAGCTCTGGGCCAATGTAATGCGCCACCGGGCCGCGCTCGAAGCGACGGGTGAGTTCGAGGCCAAGCGCCGCAATCAGGATGTGAGCTGGATGCACGCCATGATAGAGGAGCGCATCCGCCACATGTTTCTTTCCCATGAAGCGGCGTATGCAAAACTCAGCGAGCTGGAGAGCAAGGTGCGCTCAGGAGTTACCCCTCCTTCTGTCGCGGCCGACGAAGTGGTCTCGTTTCTAGCCGGAACTCCATGATTTTGAGGGCCGGTCCATCGGTGCGCGTGCTGGTGACGGGATTCGGGCCTTTCCCTGGCGCGCCGCACAATGCTTCCGCGTCGTTAGTGACGGCGCTCGCGCAGTCTGCCCAAATTCACGGAATTGAGCTCTTCGCAGAAGTCATTCCGGTCATGTGGGCAGACGCTGGAAAAGCCGCGCGCGAGGCAATCGCCAGGGTCGAGCCGCATGCCGTTCTACATTTCGGGGTCTCGAAGCGCGCAACCGGCTTCGAAATCGAGACCCGCGCTTTCAACGCAAGCGGTCCCAAGCAGGATCATGCCGGCGTTGTCCGGCCAAGCCGCCCGCTCGATCGCTCCGGGATGCGGGTACTGTTCGCGACCATGCCGCCCGCAATCTTGTTAAGGGCGCTGAGGCGCGGCGGCTTTCCAGCCCAGCTTTCGAGAAATGCCGGCCGCTATCTTTGCAATGCGGTCTTCTACTGGAGCTTGTCGGATGCTGGCTCCAGCGGCAGGCTCGTAAGCTTCATCCACATTCCCGCACTCGCCCCAGATGCCAAAGCCGGGCAGCGCTTCTCGCTCAAGGATGCGATTGCAGGGGCGCATGTTCTCATTCGCGCCAGCGCGCAAGCTGTGCTACTTGCGAGGCAAAAAGCTCAGCTGTCATGGCCGCACGTCATGCGGACATCCAGAAAAAATGGCACGGCCTCAAAATTGATTGGTTGGCCGGGTCAAACCCGGCCATGCCCTGGAGTATAGCGGTGGATCGCAGGCAATTCATGGGATTAGGCGGTGTGGCCGCCGCTTTTTCCGCTGCGAGTGCTGCTGAAGCGGCGACTTTGGCTGTGGCCGGCAAGAGCGTCATCGATTTCGGCGTAACACCCGGCGCTTCCTTCGATCAATCGGCGGCAATGCAGGAAGCCATCGACACGCTGGCGGCGGCTGGGCAGCCTATCGTGATCCCTGCTGGGCACTATCGGGTTGCCAGGCTCCAACTTCCATCCAAGTCTACGGTGCTTGGCGTGCCGGGTCTTACGGTTCTAATCGCACAACCGGGGCTCTCCGCCTTTGAAAGCCTGAACGCGCAGGATATCAGCCTGCGGGGCATCGCATTCGCCGGCACAGGGCTTGTTGCGCGCGGGTGCCGGAACCTCAGCGTTTGCGATTGCCAGGTCCTTTCGAGCGCCGGCGACGGTATCGTCTGCGCGGGCGACGGATTATTCATCGCCGGCAACAGGGCGTCCTCTTGCGCCAAAGCGGCGATCTGGGTGGAAGGCGACGCGATGGTGACGGGCAATTCCGTGACCGGGCCGGGTCAATTCGGCCTGCGGCTGGGCGGCGTTGAGCGGCTTGGCACGCTGACCGTGATGAATAACATGATCAAGGGTACCGCCATCGGTATCGCCGCTTCGAACTCCGATAACGGCTATGCGTTCATTGCTATGAATATGATTTCGGGGGCTGCAAAGGGTGGCATCCGCGCTCTAATGGGCGACGAGCTGATCGGCAAAGACCTGTCGCACGCCGGTTCCGAAGCCTTCCGCAATCTCGAAATTGCGGCCAACGTCTCGGTTTGAAAGCCGGGCTTAGCTTTTTTGCCCGCTCTCCGGCTCATGGGGTGCCGTAGCCTGGTCAACCGCGGTATTGACGGCCTTTTTCGCTCCCTCCTTAACGATCTTCCTTCCAACCGAATGATGCGCGCCGTGATGTACGGCCACCTTTTTCACTGCCAGCTTTCCAATAGCCTTGGCGAACAGAAGAGGTAAAAAGTGAATCATGGTATGCTCCCAAAACTTAAGCTGTCCAGATAAACCTAATTGGCTCAAAAGCCGGCCAGTACCGTGTGCGTATGCTCGACTACGGGCGCCGATACGAAATGCGGTCCAGCAAGCCTACGCCATTCCTGGAAGTCTTCGGAGCCGCGGAAGTGCACCATATGGTCGTCAACGGTCTCCCACTTGACGATCAGCCGGTATTTCGAAGGCATTTCGACGGAGCGTTGCAGCTCTAATCCGTGGCAGCCTTTGGCGCGCTGGAACAATGGCACGGCTTTAGCCACCCCGGCCTCGAAGGCGGCCTCCTCGCCAGCTTTCACTTCGATCACCGCAATCTCGAAAATCATGGCCCCTCGCATTGAGCATCGCTGCGCAAATTAACATCCGAAAGCTGATGCGTCACCATAAGAAAAGTCTAAGCAAGCTGCGCCGCGCGGGGGCCGGTCCGGATTTCAGGAGACGCGGTCAAAAATCCTCAACTTCTTGACGGGATCGGTTGAATATTTCGGCAGGTGGCTCAGGCTAGGCTGGGTCAACTTCAATCCTTAATTAGCTGATAAACTTATGCTCGAAATACAGGCTTTTCTTACGAGGAATTTGCTGTATCGTTATTGTTTTGGACAGACAAACGCCGAGGAGTTGATGACAGCATACAGGCAGGTAGCGGCCTTGCCGATGAGACGCTCCAAGAGTGGTGCAGTGGAAATCCTGCTTGTCACATCCCGCGATACCGGCCGCTGGATCATTCCCAAGGGCTGGCCGTCGAAGCGGGGCAAAGATCATAAGGCCGCGGCCCGTGAAGCCAGGCAGGAGGCGGGCGTCGCGGGGAAGATTATGCCAACCGCATTTGGGAGCTACCGCTATGTTAAGCCTGAGCTGGGTGACACCTCCATCGACGTGACCGTTTTTTTGCTTTCAGTGCGGAAACAGTCGAAACGCTGGCCTGAAAAAAACGAGCGCCGGAGAGCCTGGTTCCATGTTTTGGACGCGGCCGGTAAAATAACAGAGCCTGAGCTCTCATCCCTGATCTGCAGCCTGCAGGTGCTGAGCAAGCCCGTCGAAACGGAGCGGAAGCCGCGAAGCTATCCTGGTGAGCCTTTGAACTTGCCGGTCCTCT
>CAWCTL010000020.1:0-5957 GCA_963798575.1 uncultured Alphaproteobacteria bacterium
ATTTGGTGCTCTATCCTGCTGAGCTACGAGGACACAGAGCCCATTAGAGCCTGCTTTTAAGAAAAATCAACAAGGGAGTGCCTTTGGCCGCGCGGCACACCGGCCGAAGCCCTCTCGGCGAGGCTAGCAGCAACTTAGGCATGAGGAACAGCCACGAGCGTGGGCAGAATTCCTAGCCTGATACGCAGCTTTAGACGATTGACGGGGTTAATATTGTGTTATTCAGTAAGTATAGTTTTGTAATGAAAGGCAAGACTATATTAGGCACCGTCGCTTTTGTGTTTGATAGATTTGACAATTGTCAAACCAAGAAGGCCAGATGCTGTGATTGTTCTCCGCATGTCTAAGTCGAGCGCATGTCTATGGCATGCCTCCAGCTTTAAAGGAGTAACCCATGAAGCGGGCACCCGCAATAGCAGTGGCGTTTATGCTTGCAGCTTCAGCCTCCGTCCTAACGATAGCCTCAGCCTCCCCGGCCGCGGCACAAGGATGGCGCGAGTCGATGCCGGACCGGATGGAGAACAGCGGAAACTATAGCGGCGGAAACTATGGTGATATGCTTGGGGAACGCATGGGCAACCAGGGCGCCCTTCGCGAGCGCATTCTGGATAGGCTCGAAGAGCGCGCTGCGCTGCGCGATCTTCTGTTAAACCGCTTGGAGCGGCGCAGGGAACTTCGCGACCGCATCTTGGACCGGCTGTCGAACCAGGGAGAGTCAGCCGGCCAATTCCCTGAACGCGAGAACGCCCGCGAAGCCATTCGCGATCTGATCGCCAACCGCATGGAAAATCGCGGAGGCACGGACGAAATGTTTGAGGGCGGGCAGGGCCGCGAGGCGCTTCGCGACCTGATCATCGATCGGCTCGAACGGCGTGCCGCCCTGCGCGACCTGCTTATGGACCGGCTTGAGCGGCGTCACGCGGTCAGAGAAGCACTCCTCGACGAGCTGGGAAACCGCGGCGAATACGGTGGCATGTCCAACCGCTTCGGCAATCGCGAGCGCTTGCGTGAAGAGATCCTGGACCGGTTGGCGAACGAGTACCAAAACGGCCGCATATCCAATCGCTTCGGTAATCGCGAAGCCTTGCGCGAGCGGATCATGAACCGGCTGGAAAACCGCGGCGAGTTTGGCGATACGATGTCCGAACGCGGGTACGAACCCGAGGAGCAAGGGATGGATCGCCAAGCCATCCGCGACCTCATTCTCGATGAGGCCATGCAGGGCGGCAGCAACTCGGCACTGAATCGTCTGCGCGATCGTCTTGGCGGCAAGGGCTAATGGCGCACCTTCTGATAAATCCAAAAACGGGAAGGAACGTCACTATGAATAGAGCCCTGTTATTAGCGGCGGCGCTTCTGCTGGCGCCATTGCCCGCAGCGAGCCAGCAGCAATCTCAGCAGCAGACGCCAAGCTCGCAGAACCAGAACCAAAACCAGAACCAGGGAACTCAATCGAGTGCGATGGAGAACCCTTCTGGCGCCTCCGAATATGGCGAAAGCGGCAGCGATCTTCTCGATCGGATCGCTGAGTCTGGCCTCAAAGACCGCATGTTGATGGCGATAGAGCGCGTGGAGGATGCCTGCGGCGACGATATCGAAGAATATTGCGGCGATATAACACCCGGCGAAGGCCGGATCGCCGCATGCGTGCATGCCCATTCAGACATGTTGAGCCGCAGATGCCGGTTCGCGCTCTTCCGCACGGCTAATAACATTCGAAGCGCCGTCGACAAGATAGCGGACGAATGCTGGAACAACATCAAGTCCCAATGTGGAAACGAGCAGAACATTGGCGAATGCGCAGTGCAGAAGAGCTCTTCGCTTTCGCCTACCTGCCAAACCGTGGTCGCAGCCCTGCACCAGGTTGGGCAGAAAATTGGCCAGCTGAGGGACATGCCGGTCTATAGCGCCGATAACAAGGACCTCGGCCGGGTGGTTGAGGCCGTACGCGGCCCGAACGGCAAGCTTCAAGCCGTCCAGATCCAGTTCGGCCGGTTTCTCGGGCTGGGCGACAAGGTGGTGACGATCCCTGCCGATCAAATGCGCGAGACGGCAGATCGCATCATGCTGCAGATGAACAGCGACCAGGTGCGGAACCTGCCGGAGTTGAAGCAGCAGGGGTCTCAGCAGCAGGGGTCTCAGCAGTCGCCTCACTGACATTGCCGATCACTGCGCCCGCCTCCCCTGAGGGAGGCGGGTTTTTGCTGCTCCGGTTGAATTGACTACTCCGGCAGTTCGCCAAAGCCCTTTCCAACCGCGAGCGGCGCCAGCCGAATCAGCCGGGAATCGGCAACCGCCGCCTGACGATGTTTGACCGCCTCGCGGTAGGCCGGATCGCGGATCATCTCGACGAAGGCCGCCACGGACGGATATTCCGCAATGAAGCACAGGTCCCAGCGCTCGTCGCCCGGCCCGATCAGCATCAGCTCAAACCTGCCCTGCCAGACGATCCTGCCGCCGAGCCGTGCGAAGACGGGCGCGCTTTCGCCTCCGTAAGCGGCGTAGGCCTCGGCACCCGTGGCCGCGCGCCCGCCGGGATAGGCCGCAACCGCCCGCAGCCGCACCAGATTGAGCATGTGGATGGGGCCTTCCCGGGCGTTCTCGCGGAAGGCGGCGAAAGTTTCCTTCGTGGGATCGATATAAGCGGTCATCGCGGCGTGCGCTCCCGGATCAGCCCTTCCTGCGCCACCGACGCGACCAGATGGCCGTCGCGCGAAAAGATGCTGCCGCGGCAGAAACCGCGCGCCCCTTGGCTGCTTGGGCTATCCTGTGCGTAAAGCAGCCACTCATCGGCCCGGAAGGGACGGTGGAACCATACCGCATGGTCGAGGCTCGCCATCATGATGCGCGGATCGAACATCAAGCGGCCATGCGCGGCCAGCGCGGTATCGAGAAGCGAGAAGTCGGAGGCATAGGCCAGCACGCATTGGTGCAATCTGAAATCGTCCGGCAACGGCCCGCTCGCCTTGATCCAGATATATTGCTTCGGCTCGCCTTTCTCGGACGAGAAGAAGCGCGACAGGTCGGTTGGACGCAGCTCGATAGGCCGTTCATACTCCCAATATTTGCGCATGACCTCGGGCAGGTTCGGCAGAAGCCGCGCTTTCAGCTCCTCCTCGGAGGCCAGCTCCTCCGGCGGTGGCACAACCGGCATCGCGATTTGATGGTCGAAGCCGGGCTCGTCCTTGTGGAAGGACACGCCCATGGAAAAGATGGGCTCGCCATGCTGGATGGCCACCACCCACCGCGTCGTGAAGCTGCCGCCGTCGCGGATGCGGTCCACCTCGTAGATGATGGGCACTTTCGGGTCGCCCGGCCGAAGGAAATAAGCGTGCAGCGAATGCGTCAGCCGCTCCTTCGTTTCGACTGTGCGGTCCGCCGCGACGAGTGCCTGGCCAACGACCTGGCCGCCATAAACGCGCTGCCAGCCGTTTTGCGGGCTGCGTCCACGGAACAGATTGTGTTCGAGCTGCTCGAGATCGAGGGTAGCTAGCAGTTGATCGACGGCAGACATGCGCGCTCCTTCAGGCTATTTATAAGAGTAACGGGCGTACAATGAATGCTGTCAAGCTGGAACAGGACCAAGGGAGCTTTGCCGTGAGCGCAAGTGAGATAGACCGCTTCGACATTGTCATCTGCGGCGGGAGCTTCGTGGGGCTGGCACTGGCGCGCGCGCTGTGCGCCATGGCGCCGGGCGTTTACCGGATCGCCATTGTGGAACAGCGCCCGCTGCTGAACGCGGGCGAAAAAACCCGGGATGGACGGACGGTGGCGTTGACCGCCTCGGTGAAAGCAATGCTCGAAGCAATCGGCGTTTGGCCCGCACTTGCCGGCAAGGCCGAGCCAATCCTGCGCATCGAGCTCACCGATTCTTCGCTTGAGGCTCCGGTGCGGCCTGCCTTGATAGGCCTCGACGCAGCCGAAGCGCCGGGCGGCGAGCCTACCGCCTATATTATAGAGAACGCCGATCTGCTGCCGGCGCTTTTAGCCTCGCTCGAAGGGACGCCCGAGGTTCGCTTCTTCGCGCCGGACAGCGTGAGTTCGTTCGAGACCAGGGAAGCGGAGGTGACGGTGTCGCTTGGCTCAGGGGCCGCGCTTACCGCAAAGCTGCTCGCGGCGGCCGATGGGCGTAACTCTAAGCTCGCGGAAATGGCCGGCATTCGAACCACGGTTTGGCCCTCCAAGAAGGTTGGCATCGTCGCGACCGCCGGCATCGAGCGGCCGCATCATGGCACCGCGCGGCAGCATTTCCTGCCCGCCGGGCCATTCGCGATCCTGCCGATGACGGGAAACCGGGTTTCCGTCGTCTGGACCGAGCACGCCGATGTTGCCAAGCGGATTCTGGCCCAGGACAGCGAGGCGATCCTGGGGGAACTTTCACTGCGCTTTGGCAACGAGCTTGGCGAACTGATGCTCATCTCGGAACCCAAGGCCTATCCGTTGACCATGTCCATTGCCCGGGACTTTGTGCGCCCGCGCTTCGTGCTGATAGGCGACGCGGCGCACGGCCTGCATTGGATCGCGGGTCAAGGGCTTAATCACGGGCTCAAGGATGTCGCCGCCCTGGCCGAGACCCTGATCGACGCGAGCCGCTTAGGGCTAGACATCGGCAGTTTGAGCGTGCTCAAGCGCTATGAGCGCTGGCGCCGGTTCGATAGCGTTACCTCCGCCATGTCCGCGGTCGCGATCAATACGCTGTTCTCGAACGACAGCATGGCGCTGCGTATGCTGCGCAGCACAGGGCTCCGCACGGTGGACCGCTTGGGCCAGCTCAAGACGTTTTTCATGAAGGAGGCGGCGGGGCAGACGGGCGAAGTTCCAAAATTGCTCAAAGGCCAGCCGCTTTAGGCTTGACGGCATCGCGCGTCACACCAAGCCGGATTGCTCCGCTTCATCCGCGCCCGTCATCGCGAGGGGCTTCAGCCCCTCCGCGCGATGACGTTGCGGAACTCATTTCCGGCCGGCATTTCGCTCCCGGCTGAAGAACGCGTTAAGGCTTGAGCGCAATTACAACCTCCGGTCGGTGATGCTGTCTGTTGCGGAGACCGAATCATCCCTAAAAATCGGACCAAAGCAGATTTGAAATCGCGCTTTGCCGGTTTGGAAGGAGGCGAAGGTGCATCGTCCAACTCTACAGACGATCTATTTGACAATTTTGATCAACATTCTGCTCTGGTTCTTCTTGGCGGTTGCATTAATCAATTTCAAAAGTTGACCCGATCATAGGCGCGGGAAGCTATGAGCCAGCTTGGGCTGCTCCGTAACTTGAGCCGGTGGAAATATAATCGTTACCGGCATCGAACTCGCTTGGGGGAAAGGCACCGCCGCTCCCGCATTTGGTTGCTAAAGGAACGCCATTAGCTGCCAGCGAGGAGGTAAAACTAATTGAGCTTCACCGGTCTCGATGTCTTCGACAAAACGCTTCAAACGACGAATATCTGGCTTGAGGAAGTCGAAAAGAGGCTCAGTGTATGACAAGCATACGGCTTGGCACGTCCTGGCCGCAGTCCTAAGCACGTTGCGGGACCGGCTGCCCTTAGGCTTGGCCGTTCGTCTCGGCGCCCAGCTTCCGATTCTCGTCAGGGGCGTCTATTACGATCAATGGCACCCCGCCGCTCAGCCAACGTGCCGTGGGTCGCTTCACCCAGCAGAACGACCGAAGCCTCGCCCAAGCTCGCGAAGCTTGCGCCGAACTCTTCTGCCCGTTCCGGCGCGGGGAGAGGATGCGCATGCTGCGTGAGCGCAACCGTAATGCCGCACTGGATTGCATCCGGTTCGAGGAGAAGGTCCGCCATTTACGATGCGCTCCACCGCCCAAGGAACTGCGCCCCCTTTGCGGGACAACTAGACACAGGCCTGGGGACTTGGCCGCTAGCCGGATTGCGCCTCGCCGTCGCTGAGCTTACGTGCCTCCTCGGGCAGCATGATCGGGATGCCCTTGCGGATGGGATAGGCAA
>CAWCTL010000021.1:0-88688 GCA_963798575.1 uncultured Alphaproteobacteria bacterium
AAATTTGATAACCAGCTGGGCGCCATGCTGTTGGCTTCGACGAGCTCGCGGAGGTTTCGAGGATCATGAGGGAGGCGATCCATACTCAATCTATCCCTGCGCTCCTCGATCCTGCGCCGAACCGCTCGACCCGTTGCGCAACACTTTCCATCTCCTGCCACTGAAAGCTTCAGCCTGAGTTTCTTGGTTGCGCGATCGCGTCTATTTACCTTCGCGCGCGTCCGACAGCACCTGCCAGAGCGCGCGCCGTTGTCGACGTCCTCGGACCTGCCACAACGGCTGCAGCGATACGTCCGCATATCGCGTCCCGATGACGTGTCTTTCTCCTCGAGGCTCATTTCATTAGCGCAATTGGGACATTTCATTCGAGCGGCGTTTTCAAGTTGCGCTCTATGATCGGGGGATTGCCCACAGGAGCCCCTTTAGAGCAGTTTCGGTATGCGGTATCGGAAGCGCAGCGAGTTCTGTCGATGACTCCTACGAGCCCGATAAGCTCGCAAGTGATAGGAAAGGTCGGATATCCGAACCTAACATCCGACGTTTGATCAATCAAATAACAATGGAACTATTCGCGCTCCGCTGCCGGTTCGTTTTCACTGTTGCTATCTAGCCATGCCACTCAGATGAGGCTTGCTTTCTTGCCTTCTCAGGAATTCGGCCAGGCCATGTTCGCTTGCGGTGTGGTCGCTCGGATTGAGCCGCCGCGAAACAGCTCATAGCGCAGCCAAACCCGGTAGGTATTGACGATGTCCGTCTCGCAATAATCGGCGATCTCCTTGATCCTGCCCTCCGAAAGTACCGATGCACCTCGCCGCCGTCGATGCCGTCCAGCTTGCCCCGAAACCCCATGATCTTGCTGAGTTCGTTTAGCGTCGCCTTGCCCTGGGCGCTGAAGGATGACAGCACGTCGCAAAGGTCGAGCGCGTCGTCGCTGTAGCGGTTGAAATAGGTCTTGCCAATAGTCCCGGCGCTGAAACTTCGTTGATCATAGCCCGGTAACGGAGACCGGCAGTCGAAGCTATTGCCGTTGAAGGTCACGAGCTGCGGACAAAGCTCGGCGATCTTGTCGACGAACGCGGTTATTAATTGCTCTCGGTCGCTCGCCAACATGCGGGGCGCCGAGCGCATCCACGATCCAAGCCCCCTGCTCCCTATGCGCCACAAGGGCGCCGATGCAAACAATCGAATGGTAGATGTGCTTCGGAAACTTGTCGCCGATCGCGGCCAGCACATCGTCGTCGGTGTTCCCGGTCGTCCGTTGGCCGCAGCATGGCCGCGCAATCAGGTACTGTCTAGATCCCAAACGATAACATTGCTGCTCATGGCCAGAGCTTGGCACAGGACGAAGTTTACGAAAAGCCTGCTGCGACGTCCCGTCATACAAAGTCTCGAAACCGCGCGAGAAGATTCTGCGGTCAAACGGGTGAGCTGCCAGAGTTATATCCCTATATTAGAGAGAAGCGTCAAAAACGCCTTCCGTAATGGCGCGAACCACCAAGGCCTGAATCCGCAACATGGACCGGGTATCTTCCGGCTGCGCCATAACAATCTGGAATCCACGCGTCATCGTTGCTAACGTTCGCCACAGTCAACCGAATTCTATAGAGCGTACCCCTCATCCATGAAAACCATCCTCATCATCGGCGCAAGCCGCGGCATTGGACTTGAGACCGTCCGTCGAGCTCTCGATCAAGGCTATCAGGTGCGAGCTTTTGCGCGATCGGCGTCCCAAATTCCAATCACTCATGCCGAGCTTACGAAGGTGAATGGCGATGCGCTCGAAGCCGAGGATGTCGCGGCCGCTGTTAAGGGAGCCGACGCCGTCATCGAGACGCTCGGAGCCAAGACCAGCCTTGCCATGTTCACCAGCCACACTCAGCTCTTCTCAGACGCCACACGCATTCTCATCAACGCAATGGAAAAAGCTGGCGTAAAGCGTCTGATTTCTGTGACGGGCTTTGGGGCCGGCGACAGCCGAGAGCATATGTCCCTCTTGCAGCGCATGCCCTTCGAACTCCTGTTGGGCCGCGTCTATGCCGATAAGGCGGTGCAGGAGATGATGATCCGGCGCAGCGCTCTGTCCTGGGTGATAGCCCGGCCGGGCATCCTCACAAGCGGTCCCCGAACAGGCCGCTATAAAATCCTCGATAAGCCTGCCGACTGGCGCAACGGCACGATCTCGCGCGCGGACGTCGCAGATTTTCTCGTCAAGCAAATCGAAGATGACGCCTATCTCGGCAAGACTCCCGCATTGATCACGTAACCTTATCGTCCGCGGCCAACTCGGACGAAGCGTTGTGCAAATGCCTGGTATGCTGACGGGCCGCAAAGGATTACTCAAGACCGGGAGGCGGAGCGTTGCCGGATCGGCTATTGTGCTGAATTCAAAAGAAAGGAGTTTCCAATGCAAGCGACCTGGAAGCCTCATGAGGAACACGGGCAGCTCACCAAACGGAGCGATTTGCCCGACACCGTCCATGCCTTCCCAAAGCAGCGTAAGGAGCCGCTGACCGTGTACAGCACGTCCGCAACGCCGTTGCGCGATTGGATCAAGTATTGGCCGTCTCAGATAGCGATAGTGCTTTCGCGTTCGCAAACATCGAGAAGGCTGCAAAGCATTTAGTGTCGACCTCTCGGAGACCTCGTGGCAGACCTGGCGTTCATCCGCAACACAATCGAAAAGAGGCTGCCGCCAAAAGGAGCGGCGACGCGCAAACGAAAGAAGAAAAGTTAGATTTCAGCGCTGCACCAGCAGGTCGGCTAGGCTTAGCTATTTGATGGCGCGAAAATCATTGTGCCATAATTTTTCATATGCTCCCGCGGGTAAGGCATATGCGTCCCGCATGTTTTACAAACGACTATGCCATGCCGTCAATTCTCAAGACAATTAACGAAGTGGATGTAAAACAGTTGCGTAGTGAAATCATAGCGTTATGTCAAAAACAGCTAACTTTTAATCAGAGGGTCGATCGTTCGAAATCATCTGGGCTCACCAATTAAATCAAAGGCTTAGCACGCTTTCTCTTTCTCTAGCTCTGGGCCGTATAGGCACTGTGAAGGCACGGGAATGAAGAGCGGCCCGATTTTTGAGGCGGCGGCGGAAACCGGCGAAGGGCAAACTTGATGCGGTTGGCGCCCTTTCGCGTTTACCGGAAGCGGCGCGCCCGCGGCGAGCTCTCGACCGGGCGGTCATCGGGGCGAGACTAGGTTTCCCGATGAAGAGGGGGCATTTCATATGCGCGAAATAATTTCGGCTGTGCTTTTCGGGGTGGCATTCGCGGGACGCAGTCTCGACAGAAACAGGCAATGCGGTGCCGCAAACGATGATACGGTGTGTCAATCTAATGGATTGACTTACGGAACTCCGCAATATGCTGACTGCCGCATGTGAGTTGCCGAGCAGCGTAATGCACAGCAAGCTGCAACAGATGCCCAATTGTTAGCGTTAGCTGCAAATGAATGTGAATCGCGCGCCCGCCACTTTGCCACCTCCGCCGAGGACCAACCAACTGTCAGCAGCTCGGTAATACGGTAAATTGCACGACGCATTAGCAGGGAATTCCATTATTCCTCGATCCGCGGTATTGCCCGGCGAATGCGGGAAGCGCTCAATCCTCGCCCTCTGCAAGCTCAGTTTCCTCAAGCCGCTTTCGCAAGCGCATCAGCTCAGCCAAAAATGCATCCGTGGCGCTGTGCTGCACCTGAACCGGCGTACCATCCCCGCCGCTCATTTCAACGGCTTGCGCGGGCTTGCCAAAGCCGCGGTCAATGATGGCGTTGGCGGCGGCCACGGTTGCGGCAAGCGGGGCGCGTTATCGTCCTCCATGATTTTCTGCCGCAGCGTGGCAATGGCCGGTTTAGAAGCGCAGCCAAAAACACTCTCCGAACTTGGCGTTTCGAAGCAAAGGTGAGAGCCAGCCCAATGACGGCCTTCCTCACCCAGAGATTCAATGCCGCGCGTGCCTATATCCCCTCAGTGCGCCCCGCTCGAAAACGCGCTTCCATTTACCGCCTGTAATCCAAAGTAAGGCGCTCATTCAGCAAAATATTCGTGCGGCGAAGCCTAACGCAAGGATCGTGAAGTCTGCCAGAGAACTCATTCAATTCAAAGAATAATACGGCAGGATGGTGCCGTATTATTCTTTGAATTGAATGAGTTCTCTGGCAGACTTCACGATCCTTGCGTTAGGCTTCGCCGCACGAATATTTTGCTGTATGAGCGCCTTACTTCATACAGGCGGTAAATGGAAGCGCGTTTTCGAGCGGGGCGCACTGAGGGGATATGAGCAGCAGGGCATTGAATCTGTGGATCAGGAAGGCCGTCATTGGGCTGGCTCTCACCTTTGCTTCGAAACGCCAAGTTCGGAGAGTGTTTTTGGTGGCGCTTCTAAACCGGCCATTGCCACGCTGGCCAAAATCATGGAGGACGATAACGCGCCCGCTGCCGCGAGGGGCGGCGGCTGCCGCCAACGCCATCCTTGACCGCGGAATGGGCAAAGCCGCGCAAGCCGTTGAAATGAGCGGCGGGGATGGTACGCCGGTTCAGGTGCAGCACAGCGCCACGGATGCATTTTTGGCTGAGCTGATGCGCTTGCGAAAGCGGCTTGAGGAAACTGAGCTTGCAGAGGGCGAGGATTGAGCGCTTCCCGCATTCGCCGGGCAATACCGCGGATCGAGGAATAATGGAATTCCCTGCTAATGCGTCGTGCAATTTACCGTATTACCAAGCTGCTGACAGTTGGTTTGTATCGGCGGAGGCGGCAAAGTGGCGGGCGCGCGATTAGCATTCATTGCCCCAGCTAACGCTAACAATTGGGCATCTGTTGCAGCTTGCTGTGCATTACGCTGCTCGGCAACTCTCATGCGGCAGTCAGCATATTGCGGAGTTCCGTAAGTCAATCCATAAGATTGACACACCGCATCATCGTTTGCGGCTAACCGCATTGCCTGTTCCTGTTGAGACATGCATCCCGCCAATGCCACCCCGAAAAGCACAGCCGAAATAATTCCGCGCATATGAAATGCCCCCCTCTTAGCATTGGGAAACCTAGTATCGCCCCGATGACCGCCCGGTCAAGAGCTTCGCCGCGGGCGTGCCGCTTCCGGTAAACGCGAAAGGGCGCCAACCGCATCAAGTTCGCCCTTCGCCGGTTTCCCGCCCGCCGCCCTCAAAAATGGGCCGCTCTTCATTCCCGTGCCTTCACAGTGCCTATACGGCCCAGAGCTAGAGAAAGAGAAAGCGTGCTAAGCCTTTGATTTAATCGGCGAGCCCAGATGGATTCGAACCATCGACCCTCTGATTAAAAGTTAGCTGTTTTTCACATAACGCTATGATTTCACTACGCAACTGTTTTACATCCACTTCGTAAATTGTCTTGAGAATTCACTGACGGGCATAGTCGTTTGTAAAACATGCGGGACGCACATGCCTTACCCGCGGGAGCATATCGAAAATTACGGCACAATGATTTTCGCGCCATCAAATAGCTAAGCCTAGCCGACCTGCTGGTGCAGCGCTGAAATCTAACTTTTCTCCTCTCGTTTGCGCGTCGCCGCTCCTTTGGCGGCAGCCTCTTTTCGGTTGCGTTGCGGATGAACGCCGAGGTCGTGCCACGAGGTCTCCGAGAGGTCGACATTACAAATGCTTTGCAGCCTTCTCGATGTTTGCGAACGCCAAAGCACGATCCTATCCGAGAGCGCCAATGACTTGATCAATCGCGCAACGGCGTTGCGGACGTGCTGTGCATCGGTCAGCGGCTCCTTACGCTGCTTTGGAAAGGCATGGACGGTGTCGGGCAAATCGCTCCGTTTCGTGAGCTGCCCGTGTTTCTCATGAGGCTTCCAGGTCGCTTGCATTGGAAACTCCTTTCTTTGAATTCAGCACAATAGCCGATCCGGCAACACTCCGCCTCCCAGTTTTGAGTAATCCTTTGCGGCCCGTCAGCATGCCCGGCATTTGCACAACGCTTCGTCCTGGCGTTGGCCGCGGACGATAAGGTTACGTGATCAATGCGGGAGTCTTGCCGAGATAGGCGTCATCTTCGACTTGCTTGACAAGAAAATCTGCGACGTCGGCGCGCGAGATCGTGCCGTTTCGCCAGTCGGCAGGCTTATCGAGGATTTTATAGCGGCCTGTTCGGGGACCGTTGTGAGGATGCCCGGCCGGGCTATCACCCAGGACAGAGCGCTGCGCCGGATCATCATCTCCTGCACCGCCTTATCGGCATAGACGCGGCCCAACAGGAGTTCGAAGGGCACGCGCTGCAAGAAGGACATATGCTCTCGGCTGTCGCCGGCCCAAAGCCCGTCACAGAAATCAGACGCTTCACGCCAGCACTTTCCATTGAGTTCGATGAGAATGCGCGTGGCGTCGGAGAAGAGCTGAGTGTGGCTGGTGAACATAGCAAGGCTGGTCTTGGCTCCGAGCGTCTCGATGACGGCGTCGGCTCCCTTAACAGCGGCCGCAACATCCTCGGCTTTGAGCGCATCCCCATTCACCTTCGTAAGCTCGGCATGAGTGATTGGAATTTGGGACGCCGATCGCGCAAAGGCTCGCACATGATAGCCTTGATCGAGAGCTTGACGGACGGTCTCAAGTCCAATGCCGCGGCTTGCGCCAATGATGAGGATGGTTTTCATGGATGAGGGGTACGCTCTATAGAATTCCGGTTGACTGTGGCGGAACGTTAGCAACGATGACGCGTGGATTCCAGATTGTTATGGCGCAGCCGGAAGATACCGGGTCCATGTTGCGGATTCAGGCCTTGGTGGTTCGCGCCATTACGGAAGGCGTTTTTGACGCTTCTCTCTAATATAGGGATATAACTCTGGCCGCTCACCCGTTTGACCGCAGAATCTTCCTCGCGCGGTTTCGAGACTTTGTATGACGGGACGTCGCAGCAGGCTTTTCGTAAACTTCGTCCTGTGCCAAGCTCTCGGCCATGAGCAGCAATGTTATCGTTTGGGATATTCGAGACAGTACCTGATTTGCGCGGCTATGCTGCGGCGAACGGCATGACCGGCAGCACCGACGACGATGTGCTGGCCGCGATCGGCGACAAGTTTCCGAAGCACATCTACCATTCGATTGTTTGCATCGGCGCCCTTGTCGCGCATCGGGAGCAGGGGGCCTGGATCGTGGATGCGCTTGGCGCCCCGCATGTCGGCGAGCGAACCGAAAAGCAGTTGATAACCGCGTTCGTCGACAAGATCGCCGAGCTTTGTCCGCAGCTCGTGACCTTCAACGGCAACAGCTTCGATCTGCCGGTTCTCCGTTACCGGGCTATGATCAACGAAGTTTCAGCGCCGGGGCTATTGGCGCGGCCCTATTTCAACCGCTACAGCGACGACGCGCTCGACCTTTGCGACGTGCTGTCATCCTTCAGCGCCCAGGGCAAGGCGACGCTGAACGAACTCAGCAAGATCATGGGGCTTCCGGGCAAGCCGGACGGCATCGACGGCGGCGAGGTGCATCGGTACTTTCGCGAGGGCAGGATCAAGGAGATCGCCGATTATTGCGAGACGGACATCGTCAATACCTACCGGGTTTGGCTGCGCTATGAGCTGTTTCGCGGGCGGCTCAATCCGAGCGACTACACCGCAAGCGAACATGGCCTGGCCGAATTCCTGAGAAGGCAAGAAAGCAAGCCTCATCTGAGTGGCATGGCTGGATAGCAACAGTGAAAACGAACCGGCAGCGGAGCGCGAATAGTTCCATTGTTATTTGATTGATAGAAAACGTCGGATGTTAGGTTCGGATATCCGACCTTTCGTATCACTTGCGAGCTTATCGGGCTCGTAGGAGTTATCGACGAACTCGCTGCGCTTCCGATACCGCATACCGAAACTGCTCTAAAGATGTGGGCAATCCCCGATCATAGAGCGCAACTTGAAAACGCCGCTCGAATGAAATGTCCCAATTGCGCTAATGAAATGAGCCTCGAGGAGAAAGACACGTCATCGGGACGCGATATGCGGACGTATCGCTGCGGCCATTGTGGCCGGTCCGAGGACGTCGACAACGGCATCGCGCTCTGGCAGGTGCTGTCGGACGCGCGCGAAGCTGAGGAGGCGCGATCGCGCAACCAAGAAACTCAGGCTGAAGCTTTCAGTGGCAGGAGATGGAAAATCTCGCAACGGGTCAAAGCGCTTCGGCGCAGGATCGAGGAGCGCAGGGTATAGATATGGATCGCCTCCCTCATGATCCTCGAAACCTCCGCGAGCTCGTCGAAGCCGATTTACGGCGTGGCGCCCAGCTGGTTATCAAGATTCAGGACGAAATCGACCCGCAAATTCGCGTCGCGACGCCGGAGGGCGATTACTGGATTGCGGTTACGCTGCCGCACGATCCTTATGGCCGCGAGATGGTTTTGCGCCATCTGTCGCTGTTCATGGCGTGGAAACAGGCGCTCGGATTTACGCTCGCGAGCGAGCTCATCGAGCCAGACGCGGTGTATTGTGTTGGGCGTTACGATGAAAGAACGCCATGCTTGCCTCGCGCGCATCAGACGTGAACCAAAACCATGGACGGCGAAGAATTTCGGCGCCGTAGAATGGCTGCCGGAAAGTTCGATCGATCCCATGCTGGTCGATCTTTTGCCCCGCGGCGCGCGCGAAATGACCTCTCGCGATCTGGCTACGATCGAAAAGTGGTTCGGCGTGAAAGGAAAATTCCCAGCAGTGAAGATTGAGACAGGCGAAATCGGGATTTAGTTTGTCGTTGGATGTCGTTGCCAAGCGGCTAAACTCGCGTTGCGGGTGTTCTTATTATGTTCCCATGGCTCCCGGTGCTGACCCTGAATACAAAACGCTGCGGCTGATCGATCTTAAGGCTTATGAGGTGGTGGCGGTGCGCTGCAAATGCGGTCGCATCGTCCACTACCCGAACGGGTATCTGCAGCGTCACGCGAAGCTGTCTTCACTGACGCTGATTTATGATCTGCAATTCCGCTTGCGATGCGCGCATTGCAACAGCCGCGACGGCTTTCAGATCAGTGTGGAGGATCATCGCCATATTGGAGATAATTCCAAACCCATATTGAGACGCGTTATTGTCGGCGGTAGAGATTGAATGCGGCGGGACAGAATTCCGGCGATGCTGTGAGGAGTGTGATTGGATGTGCGGGCGCTTTACGCAAAATTTTACCTGGGAAGAGCTGGTGGGGCTATACCGGCTAACCAATCCCCTTATTCCGAATCTAAGACCTCATGGAACGTTGCGCCGACACAAGACGTCGGCGTGATAGGGAAGGAAGACAGCGGGCTTGTTTATAAAACAATGCGCTGGGGGCTCATACCCTCCCGGGCCAAGGACGAAAAGATCGGCGCGCAATGTATAAACGCTCGTGTGGAAACCGCTGAAACCAAACCCGCTTTCCGGTCCGCTTTCAAGAGCCGCCGCTGCCTCGTTCCGGGACGAGGCTATTACGAATGGAAAAGCATCCCGGGCCTTAGAACTTCCAAGCCATTGAAACAGCCTTTCTACATCACGCGGACCGATGGGCTTCCCTTCACCTTTGCCGGCCTTTGGGAAAAATGGAAGGACGGGCTGTTGTCCTTTAGCATCCTCACCACCGAAGCCGGCCACGCAACGCGCGATCTGCACGGGCGCATGCCGCTTGTTCTGGATGGTACGGGATGGAAGCGTGGCTTGCCGGGCAATCCCCCGCAACTAGCCGAGAACATCGACGGTGCGATCAAACTTTTTCCGGTATCGCCGCGCATGAACAAACCGGCCTATAACGCGCCGGATTGCATCGAACCGCTCGTAGCTTAATCGAGCGGCTTGCGAAAGCATTGACGTTTTCGAAGGAACTTGATGCCGCGGTTCTTAATGGCGATCACACCAGTCGCGATAGGCGGCGAGGCCGTCTTCGAGTTCATGCGGAACAAGTTTGCTGTTGTCGTCGATGAGGCCGGCTTCAATTTGGGCCGCGACGCAGTGCCAGTAGTGATCGACATCAGCAGCAAGGTTGGTTTCGGCTGTTCCCGCGCGGCGCAGGTCGCGTTCGCAGATGGCGCGCGCCAGAGGTTCTATATTGCTACTGCGTGAGGGAGGCGGGGATTTATTCATAGCGCCCTGGTACTAGACGCGCAATAGAAGCGGTTGGATAAAGCGTTGAGATGATTTATAGAAGTGACTTCTTTCCGGCAAGAAAGGGTCACGTCATGCAGAAACAGTTCTCAGCCGCCTTATCCAGTGCGGTATCCAAACACATCCGCCTATCATCGACAAGACGAGAAACACTGGCGTGGCTGGCGCTGCTCGTCATGCGACATGGATCGATCTGCCTGTGGCGATTGGCGGCGCATGTGACGACGGCGGCGCAAACGGAGTTTGTGCGGCGGCGATTTTACCGGTTTTTCCAGTTTGTAAAACTGGACGGCGCGATGGCGGCGCGGGTGGTGGTCGATCTGTTGGGGCTGTCGGGCAAGCCGTGGGTGTTGGCGATGGATCGAACCAACTGGGACTTCGGCAAGACGACGATCAACATCCTGATGATCTCGGTGATTTGGAACGGCATGGGCATTCCCCTGATCTGGACGTTGCTGCCGTCGGCGGGAAACTCGAACACGACGACGCGCGTTTGTTTGTTAAACCGCTTGAAGAAAACCTTTCCCAATCTCAAGATTGCTTCGCTGATGGGCGACCGCGAGTTCATCGGCGACGCATGGATGGTCTATCTGCAACGTCAGAAAATCCCTTTCATTCTGCGGCTTCGCGAGAACCAGCATGTCGTTCGCGACGGCTATGAAACATGGGCGATTGCCGACATTGCCAAGCATCTTGGCCGCCGACAGAAAATGATCGTCAAAGGCTGGTGTCGGCTCGGCTGCTTCCGCCGGAGATCGCTCGCCCGTCGTGCGTCTCGTCATCATGCGTTTGAAAACCGGCGACCTTTTGGCGCTGGCCTGTTCCAACAATCCACGCCGCGCGTTGGACAATTACAGCCGGCGATGGACGATTGAAACCATGTTCGGCAATCTCAAAACCAAAGGCTTCAACATGGAGGACACGCGCATCACGGATCGCGATAAACTCTTCACGCTTTGCGCCGTGCTGGCTTTGGCCGTGGCGATAGCCGTCAAAACAGGCGCGGCGACGGCAAAAATAAAACCGATCCCCATCAAAAAACATGGGCGCAAGGCTTGGTCGTTGTTTGCTCTCGGCCTGCATACCTTGCGAAAAATCTTCGCAACTGCGCCGCTCGATCAAATAATCGTTTTCTTCCAGCAGCTCCTCTCGCCAAAACAGCCCCTAAAACCCCTGCTAAATATGGGCTTCTAAATGAGAGTTGAGTACGAGGCATAGCGCTACATAGTATACTTATAATGTTTTTCTGCCAAGGCTTGGTATTTGCATAGCGAAGATTCAAGTCTATGATTGGCGCTCCGCCGCATACTCCGAAAATTTCCTGCTCTTATGGATTTTCTGCATGGACAAACCAAGCGAAGGAGCCAATCGCGATGCCTTTTTGTGGAAGGTGTTGGAGCAATTCGAAGACATTGCGGACATGGTTGTTGAGCCCTTCGTGGCGAAGGCTTGGGAAGAAGAAGATGGAAGGCAAGTCGTGCTTCACGTCTGGCGAAAATGGGATGGAGAAGAGGATACGGTTCTGCGTTTTACGGCGCGCTTCGACGATGAGGACGCTAGCGGCGATCAGAAACTAAGGCTGGTGGCGGAGTGGCAGGACGATCCAACGCAGGAATGGCAGGGCGCGAAAACTCAATTGATGCTGCTCGGTTGGAGTGGCGGCGCGCCTGACCCAGAAAGGGGGCTTGATAGTTCCGGCAGATTATGCGGAAGGCGAGTATGCGATGGGGAAGGTGACGCAGAGATTGCGTGCCGATGTCATGGCGACCCTTAAACTTGGACCGCCCCCCGTTTCGCGTGTGTCGGTGCCGCGCTCGCGGCAAACCTTTGTCCCCGTCATCGATGACGTTTCGTTTGAGCGCGCAAAGCCTGCTGCGCGCGGCGACAGAAAACAAACCGCATCACGGCAGGCAACCGGCGACTACAGCGCCCGAGCTCGAACGGAACGATCTAGGTCCGTTGAGGACTTCGCTCGGCGTGATGGTTGAGATCGGCGTGCTGCAAACGGAGGCGGTGTTTGCCGACTTTATTCAGGCGGCGCGTCTCGCGTCGCTGCGCCAGCGTCAGGTGGCGGTCTTTGCGCGAAGCGCTCTGTTGGATATGTATTTGGTGGAGAAGCAGTTTTTCGAGGGGCCGAGTTGGAGGAGGCCAAGCGGCGTGCGCATCAAAGGAGGTTCGCTGATGGAAGGAGTTTTAAGGACAAAGGCGAGTATGTTCGGAAGGAGCCGCAGCGCTCAAGAGCACGGAGCCGATAGGATCGTGGCAGCCATGGAAGGCTATTACCGTAGCGCTCTTACCCAAAGCGGACAATTCAAGCCGGAGGAAGTCGATGAGAGAGTCAAGCGAGCTTTTGGCAGTGCCAAGGCGATTGTCGACAAGGCGGTCGAGGGATTTCGGTCGCATGTTTGGCCGAACTGGGCGCGGCTGGAGCGTGCGTTCACGCGAGGGAATGCGCTGGATTAAGGCGAAGCCGGAAAAGAAAAGCTATGGCTTCACAGGTATTTATTGTGAGTTCAATATGCAGGTGGATTTCTTAATAAATAAAGTTATATAGTTTATGCACTTGAACAAGTTCATAATTTTGAGCTTAAGCCCGTAGGGGCGATCCGTTATACTAACTCAAACGAATTGTCGGTCTTATCCATGAAGCCGTCCGAAATCCTCGCCTTGAAACGCCGCGCCGCGCGCGAAGCGGTTGGACGCTTTCGCGCTACGAACCTGCGCGTCTTCGGTTCGGCGCTGCATGGCGGCGACCGCGAAGGCAGCGATCTCGATCTGCTGGTAGATGTTCTGCCGGGGGCGACGCTTTTCGATCTCGGCGGCTTGCAGATGGAATTGGAAGAGCTGCTTGGCGTGCCTGTCGATTTGTTGACGCCCGGCGATCTGCCGGAGAAGTTTCGCGATGAGGTTCTCGCGGAAGCGCAGCCCGTATGAGCGAGAGCCGCCTATCCGATTATCTGGATCATATAAGGCGGGCGGCGACAGACGCGTGCAGTTTTGTCGAGGGCTTGAGTAAGGAAGAATTTCTCGCCGATAAGCGCACGCAGCAAGCCGTCATTATGAGCCTTATTATCATCGGCGAAGCGGCCACGAAGATCATGGACCAGCATGCTGAGTTCGCGGCCAAACATCCCGAAGTGCCGTGGCGCAGCATGCGCGGGATGCGCAATCGCATCGCCCACGGTTATTTTGAGATCAACCTGGACGTCGTCTGGGAGACCGTGCAAACCGCCTTGGCGGACATGCTGAAAAATCTCCCCGCGAGCAGCTCCTAGCTAATGTATGCCGAAAGAGCGCCTGTCGTCATTCCGGTATAATTACCAAAAGGGCCCGAGATTTGAATCCGAAGCCGAGGAGGAGATAGAAGAGGGCAATTGCAGACTGGCGTTACAGGATTATTTTCTTGTCTTCAATAGCAGGAACTTTAGGGAAAGCGAGCTTCTCAATCCTGAAGCATACCTTCATACGGGAATTTTCCTGAAGGAAAGTCCTTCAGACGATTTTTTTGGTGGGCTCCAGACGGGGACAGTTATATATGCTGAAAGAGTCAGGAAGAAAAACGGTGATCGCGCAAGTAAATCCCGGACAAATTTTTCGAGCAAGAGGGAGTACCTTGTGTCGCTACATTCGGCAATTTATATAGAATCAATAACTGATGAAATATTGAAGAAGCTTCCTTTGGGAATTTTGTGCGTGGATAAAGGCCCTGCGATCTGGCATGCGACTGCTGTCGAAGGGGGTACTTGTTTATGGTCAACGGAGAAGTTTTTACTTTATTATAAGCCCGTCGCAGCGAAATCCTTTGCAACGAGTTCCGTACCTTGATGCATAGGGCAGGCTAGCGGCATTTCCTCACAGTTAGGCAAAGCCTGTTCAATGGAAGCTGGTAAGGAAAGCGGCGCTTACGCGCCGCCCTCGCGGTGATCGAGTACTGGGATGCGGAGCTTCTTCGCCTTGTCGGCGAGATTGGCGGTAATGCCGGAGCCCGGGAAGACGATGACGCCGGCCTGCACGATCTCGAGCATGCGGTCGTTGCGCTTGAAGGGCGCGGCCTTGCCGTCGCGGGTCCAGTCGGGCTTAAAGGCGATTTGCGTGACGCTGCGGCGGTCGGCCCAGCAGGCGGCGGCTTTCTCGGCGCCTTTCGGCGTGCCGCCATGGAGGAGCACCATATCGGGATGCTTGGCGAACACCTTGTCGAGCACGGCCCAGATGCGCTTGTGGTCGGTGTAATCGACGCCGCCGGAGAAAGCGATCTTCGGGCCTTTGGGGAGAAGCAGCTCGGTGTCCGCTTTGCGGCGCGCGGCGATGAAGTCCCGGCTGTCGATCATGGCAGCGGTCAGGTGCTTGTGGTTCACAAGGCTTCCGGCGCGGGGACGCCAGGCCGAGCCGGTTTCGGTCTCATAGCGCTCAGCGGCGAGGTCGCGAATGTGCTCGAAGGCTTCGCGGCGCTCGATAAGGTCGAGGCCCTGGGCGATGAGGCGCTCAAGTTCGACCGAGCGCACCTCGGAGCCGTCCTGCTCCTGCTGGCTGCGCTTTTGCCGGTCTTCATTGTCTTCGAGCTGGCGCTGCACGCGAGCAGCTTTTTTGTGGAAGAGATCGGTAAGGCACCAAAGGAGATCGTCGAGGTCGGGTTCAAGGCGCGTTTCCTGAAACGTACCCGCAAGGATGTCGAAGATGTCGGAGACGGCCGCCTGGCACAGGTCGGTGCCGGGAAGGGGGCGAGGGTCGGGCTCGCCGGCGGATGGCTGGTAGCCGTAAAGTTGCAACTCGTCGAGTACGCGCGCGGTCGCTGAGCTGTGCTGTCCGGGCTCAAAAGCGTCGGTGCCGGTGTCGTGAAGAGTCGTCATGATGTGTCCTCCTTGAGTGATAAGCCGCCCTTCGCGGCCTTGATGGCGAGGCTCGTTGCCGGAGGCGCGGGCGGGGGCTGCACCGCGCCGCGAAGCGCGCGGCCGTAGCGCAGCGGAGGACGGCAGGAGGACGTTTATTTTGTCTCGCGATGCAAAGCGGACCCGTGAGGGGCCGCGGCGGAAAATAAACGGATCTCCGCCGTTGCCCTCCGCCCCCGGCTCTGGCTTCCTCGCCACCCTAAAAGGCGCGAGGGCGGTTTGCTCCGGCGGGGAGAACGCGCAGACGACAGTGCCACGGCCGCAGGCGCTTGCGGAAACGGCGCAGTGACGCTGGCTCAGGGCAAGAAACGGGAGCGGTCTTGCGGCTCCATTTGCGAGAGCATCCTCGCCTTCACGGCATGGACGGGTTCCTGGCGCAGATCGACATTCAGATCCTTGGCGGCCGGCTTCAGGACACGGCAATCGATGCCCGAATCGTAGCATCTCTCGCCCAGACGTTCTTCGGCAAAATCGCCTGCCGCGTCATTATCGCGAAGAACGTAAAGGCGGCGAAGGCCGACAGGAAACAGGATGGCCGCGAGATGGGCTGCCGACAGGCCCGCCGCCATGGGCAAAGCCGGAAAGAGGGAGAGAAGCGAAAGCATGGTCTCGATGCCCTCGCCTGCCGCCATGATATCGGCCGGCTTGCCGAAGCGCACCGCATTGCCGAGCAGACGACTCATGGCGCGTCTTGGATCGGCAAGCGGGGCTTTGCCGCTGCCGTCGCGGGCGAGATAGGTGCGCTGAAGGCCGGTGAGATTTCCGGCGGCGTCGGTGACAATGCCAAGGAGCGCGGGCCAGCTCTGGCGCGGCGCTTCGCCGTCCGGGCGGTAATAGCAAGCGGGATGAAAACGAAGACAAGGCCAGGAGAGGCGGGCCGTGATTCCGCGGGCGCGCAGATACGTCTCGGCGAGCGTGCCGGGCACGGGGCGCGACAGGCTATAGAGCTTTTCGGCGGCGGCCAGAGTGTCGTGCGGGGGCTCGGCCGTTCTCATCTTGCGCGACGCGCGGATACGCTCGGGCTCGCGGAGGAAAAGCCTCGCCTCCTCAAGCGTATCGCGAAACTCGGCACAGCCTTTGTTGAGGCGAATGAGATCGAGCAGATCGCCATGCTCACCGGTTGCGGCGTCCATCCATTTGCCCGCCCTTGTGCCGGTGAGCTTGACGAAGAGGCTCTTCCCGCGTGAGCCCTGAACGTCGCCGGCGATCCAGTAGCGGCCTGATCGGCGTCCGTTCGGAAGATAGGCGCGGCACACCGCCTCGGCCCGGTCCGCGAGGCGCCGGGAAAGTTCGGATGCGTAGCTCATCGTCGCCGCCCTATGCGTTCCCGTTCGCAGGCGACATGAGCGGCGGGTAAAGCAAGAATAGGCGAGATAAGGTTTCCGCGCCTGTCTCGGAGTTGAGAGGCAGAAAGAGGCGCAGGCGCCAGGCGATGATTTCGCTGAAGAATCCGAAGGATTTGAGCTGTTCGACCTCGGTATCGCGGAAGCCGGTCAGCTCGATGCGCTTTGCGCCCATCACGGTCGAGACACGCAAAGCCAATCCGCCGCGCAAGGACACAGGCGCCGAGCCGGAGAGAAGGAGGCGGTGTGTCTCTTCGGCGGACAGCGCGGGCCCGCCGTCGAGATTGAAGGCAGTTCGGAGGTTCGGAACTTCGGTCGTAGTGATCAAGCGGCCGACAATGCGCTCGCCGTCGTCGGTTTGCAGCCGGTAGACCTTGCTTGCAGCGCGGGGCAGATGTTTCCAGACCGGTAGGAGCAATCCTGTGACGAGGTGAATCTTGCTCGAACGCGTCGGCGGAATCTCGCCAAGCTCCTTAAGCCAGAGGACCGTGAATTCTTCTTCGCTTGCCACCTGCCAGTGACTGGTGGCGAGACGCGCTTTGGGAACGGCGTCGCGTAAGAGCGGCCGGATCAAACGAATTCTTTCTTCAACGCTTCCGTCATCGAGCGTGAGACTTGAGGCTGGCGCGCCAAGAGCGGCGCGGTTCGAACTCGTATTGACGAGAAAGGGCGAGTTCGAGCTTCCGGCGAGCGCGAGCGCTTCCTCAAGGCCGAGCGGCTCGTTCTTATCCTCGCGCCGGATGGTGACAAGTGTTGTGGTCGCTCCCGTGCGTTCGTGGGTATGCAGGACGCGGCGCTCGGAGACGGTAAGACTTTCGGCGATCAGCGTTTCAAGGCCTATGTCGTAGGTGCCGGATGCAATCGCAGCCTCGACGCGCGTGGCGAGTAGCTCCTCGAACAATTCGAAAAAACGGTTCTGCAGGACGATCGGTAAGGCGAGTACGCGATTCAAGAACGTCGTGATCGGCGGCAGCTCTTCGAGCATCGTTCCGTCGCTCGACTTGATTCGAAGGCCGGTCGCGTTTTCGAAAGCTTCAAGGCTCGAGAACTCCACCTGTCCCCGATAGATGCGCGCATAGAGCTCAAGAAGCGCCGCGCGCGCGTAAGGGCTTTCGAGATTATCCTCCGGCCGAAATAGGCCCTGGCCTCCGGTCTGGCGCTGGCCGCGAGTAATGGCGCCAAGGCTGTCCAGGCGTTTGGCGATGGTCGAGAGAAAACGTTTTTCTCCTTTCACGTTGGTGGCGACGGGCCGGAACAGGGGCGGCTGCGCCTGATTGGTACGGTTCGAACGGCCAAGGCCTTGAATGGCGGTGTCGGCTTTCCAGCCGGGCTCCAGCAGATAATGCACACGCTTTCTCTGGTTCCGCGCCGAAAGATCGGCGTGGTAGGAGCGTCCGGTGCCGCCGGCATCCGAGAACACCAGGATACGTTTCTTGTCGTCCATGAAACTTTGCGTTTCGGCGAGGTTCGCGGAGCCGGGTCTCGTCTCGGCCATGAGGCGAGCGCTGCCGTCCGCGCCGGCTTTTTTGACAATGCGGCGATTGCGTCCCGTGACTTCGGCCACCTGGTCCGTTCCGAAGTGGTGCAGGATTTGGTCGAGCGCGGTCTGCACCGGCGGCAGCGAGGCGAGCCTCTCGATCAGCCTGTCGCGGATTTCGACCGCTTCTCTGGATTGCACGGGCTGGCCGTCGAGCACCACGGGACGCGATTGCAGGTGGCCTTCCTCGTCCGCGTAACGCTCGTAAAGTTGGGTGGGGAAGCCTTTGGCGAGATAATCGAGTACATATTCGCGCGGCGTGACGTCAATGGAAAGATCGCCCCATTCTGAGGTGGGGATTTCAGCAAGGCGGCGTTCCATCAGGCTCTCGCCGGTCGAGACCAGCTGCACTATGGAGGCGGCACCCTCGTCAAGATCTCTTTGAATCGATTTTAAAAGCGTGGGTGTCTTCATCGCCGTGATGAGGTGATTGAAGAAGCGCTGCTTGTTGCTCTCGAAGGCACTTTTGGCCGCGGCTTTCGCTTGGCCGTTCAAGGTGCCGGTGTCGCCGGTGACGTTCACGGCTTTGAGCGCCGCTTCCAGATTCTGGTGAATGATCTGGAACGCTTCGGCGTAAGCATCGTAGATGCGGATCTGCTCACGCGTGAGCGCATGCTCGACGATCTCGACCTCGACGCCCTCGTAAGACAGCGAGCGCGCGATATAGAGCCCGAGCGCTTTCAGGTCGCGCGCCAGCACTTCCATGGTGGCGATGCCGCCGGCCTCGACGGCCGCGACAAAATCGGCGCGGTTCGCGAAAGGAAAATCCGAGCTACCCCAAAGGCCGAGGCGCTGCGCATAGGCGAGATTCTGTACGCCGGTTGCGCCGGTCGCCGAGACATAGACGACGCGCGCTTGCGGTAGTGCGTGCTGCAATCTAAGTCCGGCCCGGCCTTGCTGCGAGGCTGATTTATCGCCGCGCTCGCCTTTCTCGCCCGCCGCGTTCGCCATCGCATGCGCCTCGTCGAACAGGATCACGCCGTCGAAATCTTTGCCAAGCCAATCGAGGATCTGTTTGAGCCGGGAGCTTTTGCCTTCGCGTTCGGACGAGCGCAGCGTCGCGTAGGTCGTGAACAAGATACCTTGGGCAAGCCGGATCGGCGTGCCCTGCCGGTAGCGCGATTGCGACACGATCAGGAGTTTTTCTTGCCCGAGCGCCGACCAGTCGCGCTGCGCGTCCTCAAGCAGTTTGTCGGATTTTGAAATCCACACCGCCTTGCGGTGTCCGCGCAACCAATTGTCGAGGATAATGCCCGCGGCCTGGCGGCCCTTGCCGCTGCCGGTGCCGTCGCCGAGAAAAAAGCCTTTGCGGAACTGCACCGCTTGTTCATCGCCGTCTTTGGCGAGCGCAAGATTGTCGAGGCTTTCGTCGACCAGGTAACGCCCTGCGAGCAGCTCCGCATGGGCTTCGCCGGTATAGATAATTGTCTCGAGCTGCGCGTCCGACAGAATGCCCTCGGCGATCAATCGGTTTGGCAGCAGCGGCCGGTAGGAGGGAATGGGCGGTCTGACGGAGGCCATGGCCGCTGATTGCACGAGCTTCGTCGGATGCGGCTTCGCTGCGGCAATTGAAATCAGCTGAACCTCATAAGGTTCATAGATGCGGTCGCTAAATTGTGCCGCTGTGCTCGAAGCTTCGCGCGGCTCGTAGTTAACTTGCATGATGTCCAGCGCAAGATTGGAAAGAGCTGGAACGTGAGGAGCTGCCGGGCGAGCCAGTTTTGCTGGAGCGGAACGGGGCAGGACTGACGCGTGCTGCGAAATGGCTGGAAGCGAAAGGGATGGCGCGCGGGGAGGCAGCTTCGCCTCGATAAGCGCGAGAAGCTCGGGCAAGTTCTTCGCGTGTCCCGCCGGAATAAGAGGAGTGGCCGGATTGGCCGGAATGCGGTCGATGACCGTGAGCCTCGTATCGATGTTTGTGCCGTGGCGCGCATAGATGCGGCCGTTGACCGTTGCGGTGAATACGAAGACGGTGTGATCGAGGAGATCGGCGTAAAGCGAGTGAATCTCTGTGCTTGCTGGATCGTGCGCCGCCGCGGTCAAGACGACGAGGCGGCCGCCGCGCGGCAACCGGCGCAGCGCGGAGCGGATATGGCGCGCGGTCGTATCGCGCATCGTGCGCTCGATGCCGGGCGAAGCTGAAAAGGGCGGGTTCATCAGCACGGTCGCCGGCTGGGACCCCGCATCCAGATAATCGTCGATCTGTTCGGCGTTGAAGTTGGTGACGGGCGTCTGCGGAAAGAGACCTGAGAGGATGCCGCGCCGGGTTTCGGCGAGTTCGTTGAGTGCAAGCGATGCACCGGCGATCTCGGCATGAATGGCAAGAAGGCCTGTGCCCGCCGAGGGTTCAAGCACAAGTGCGCCCGGCGAAAGCTGCGCGGCATGGCTCATCAAAAAGCCAAGGGCAAGCGGCGTCGAGAATTGCTGGAACTGGTCGCTTTCCTCGCTGCGGCCCGTGTGCGAGGGCAGAAGCGCCGAAAGCTTTTCCAGCATCGGCAATGTGCGGGCCGCGCTTCCGGCCTTCCTGAGCATGCCGGAGCCGTATTTGCGCAGGAACAGAACGGCAGCGGCTTCGGACGCTTCATAGGCGTCCTTCCAGAGCCAGGCGCCGTCCTGATCGCTCGCCTCGAAAGCGGACGTCATCGCTTCGCGCAGTATGCGGGCGTCGAGTGCCAAGCCTTGTTCAAGTGAAGGAAGAAGATGAAACGCCGCCAATAAGATGTTGGCAGCTTTGGTGTTTTCATGGATCGGCGGGCGCGCGATTGCCGCCGCCTCTTGGGGAGGGGGTGTCATGGTGGGACCTTTCAGAAAATGGGGGAAGGGGAAGGAGGTGCGGCGTCAGCGGAAGGCGATTGCGGCGTGATGGCCGCAATAGGGACCGGCGGTCTCGCCTTTGATCCGGCCGCAAAAATGGAAGCCTTCGCGTTTCGGGTCGCCTTCCGGCCAGCGGCAGGTTCGACTCCGTCAGGCTTTGAACCGTGACTGGCAGGTCCGGCGGCGGCCCGAGTTCAGGCGCAATCCGTCTTTGAAAGGCGATGCTGCATCTCGGCAAGCGGGTCGTTGCCGGGGCAGGAGAGGAGGAGCGCAACCTTTGAGTTTTCCGGGAACGCAGCTTCGGCGAAAAGAGGAAAGCGATTGGCGTGGCTTTGCGCGCGCGCGATCGGGACACGCGCCCGGCAAGCCCAAGCCGATGCACTTTGCCGATAACGGCGTTGCGGGTCACCTGGCCAAGTGCGTGTGCTATGGCGGAGGCGCTTTCGCCGTCATTCCAGAGTTTTTTAAGCGTGTCGATGCGATCGTCAGTCCAGGACATGGAAGTTCTCCAAACATAAAAAAGCCCGCAGGATTCGCGGGCTTGGGTTGAGGCGGATGAGCTCTTTGGCGGGCAAGAACGGCGTTACGGGAATTTATCGGCGAGCCATTTTTCGAGAATGTCGTTGGTCGACGCGCTGAGGATTTCTGCCGGCGTGATGAGCGTGACCATGCCGCCGAAGGCGTCGGGGCGCATTTTCGAGCAGATGAAGGACGCTATGACGCTGATGTAGTTCAGCGTCGAAGAGCGCTTGACGATGTCCTGAAAAATGGACTCGAAACTCGTGATGCTGAAATCGAGCTCGATGTCCTCGGCGTCCGGGTCTGCGCCGTCGAGTTCGCCTTTGACGGTATCGTAGGTGCCGGAGGGAGTATGCTGGGATTGTTCGAGGGCTGCCTGTAGCTCGGCGGGATCGAAGGAAAGAACGTCGTTCGTTCCATGGTCGCTGAAGAAGTAAAGCCCGTCATCGACGGTTTCGGTGTCGAAGAGCTGCTCGAGAATAAGCTTTTCGAGCGGGGTCATATCTTTCAGCGGGATCGTCTGCTGTACGACGATGAGGGTGTGATAATCGGCCATGTTAGTCTCCAAAAATGAAAAAGCCCGCGAAGGGCGCGGGCGGGTAAGGTTGGTTGGACGGATACGGGTTCAGTCGTAGCGATAGTCGATAAGCGCATCGGCGTCGGTCCACGGCACCTCGCAGCGCACGTAGCAGAGCCGGTTGATGAGGCGGAATCCGGCCGACAGGTAAAGGCCGCCAACGCAATCGATGACGGTCCACCACTGGCGGCAGTTGATCGCATCGGCTGCCCGCACTTCGGAGAGTTCCCAAAGCGGCGTGTTGTCCGGCCTGACGATCGGACGAAAGCGGCGCTCGAAGACATCCCACGAGCGCGCGCGGGTTCGTTTGGTGACGGTCATAGAGGTTCTCCTGCGGGAAGGGATTGGGGATCGGAAGTTGCCGTGCGGGAAACGGCGCAAAGCGCGCGCGCTTCTTCGATGAGCTTTTGCAAGATCTCGGTCGCGTCGTCATACGCGCCCTCTTCGGCAAGGGCCGCGACGTTCAGCACAAATTGGCGGGAGGGCTGGCCATAGGGCATTTCTCCGGGGAGTTCGATCTCGTCTTCAATAGCTTCGTAACTGCCGTCTTTTCTGCGCCGATCGAGGGCGAGGACTTCATCGGAGACATCGCAGTCGGTGAGATCGGCGTCGCCGCTCCATTCGAGATTGTCGCCGGAAAGAAGCGTCTCGCGGGCGGCCTGGTCGTTCTCGGCGGTGAAGTGATAGGTGTCCGCTTCGCGGGTGTTGATGAAGCGTGTGGCGCGGTACTCAGGCATGATCTTGTTCTCCTTCCGGGTTAGGGGCGGGATCGTCTTTGGCTTTGTCGAGATCGATGCCGTCGTGAGCTGCGAACTCGCGAGCGGTATCGAGAGCCCAGTCGTGGGCATTCCAGCAATCGTCGCCTGCGTCCCATTTGCGCGCGACATACTCGCAGGCAGCCGGGAGGTAGGGTTTCAGCGCAAGCGCCGGATCGCCGTAACGGCCAATCGCGGTGTCGAGGACATCTGCGGGTGCAATCGTCAACAGCGGATACCAGCCGGCTGTGTCGCGGCAATCGAGGATGATGGTTTGCGCGTCGTCGCACGAAAGACAGCCCATTGCGTAAGAGAACGCCCGCCGCAAATGCTCGTAGCGGTAACGCAATTGGAAGCCAAAGTCTGAGAGGCGGCGGATCATGGCGTCACCTGTTCGACGATGCAGCCGGCTTCGCTGGCGGCGTCGATGTAGCGCGAGATCGGCGCGCTGGCTTCAAAGAAGCGGTCGCGTTCGATGCCGAGTCCGAACTGGCCGCGGAAGTTTTGCATCTCGCTGATGCGGACTGTCCCAAATTCCGGAAAGCCCTGGCCTAGATCGCAGAGGCCCCAGGCGACGTCTTCATCCTCGGGATCGAGCTCGGTAAGGAGCCAGGTCGCGGCTCCGGCCGGATTGAACAGCTTCACCACGGGCCAGAAATCCTTCTCGCCCTTGGTGCCTTTGACGTTCCGCTGATCGCGGCCGTTTTTGAGCAGCCGTTCGCGCTGCTCTTTCGTTAAGAGCTTCATGGTGGTGATCCTTGTGGCTTGGGATTAGCGGGCCTGTCGCTGCTCGCTCTCGCGGCCCTTTGCGGGCATTTTTCTCCCGCCAGCCTCTACCTCTAAAGACCGGCGTCTGCGGCTAGGACGGAAACCGGTATTCGGAGGGCTCGTAGGGGTCGAAGGCTGGTGCTTCTGCTTCATTATCGGCGTCATGCACGATGACGATTGCCGCGCCGTCGCAGGTCACATCCTGGATAACGCCACCCGACAAATAGATTTTGATCGTGGGTCTTTGCTTTAAGCCGTCTTCGCTGAAGGCGTAGGGCACATCGGATTTCGGGCGGGCCGGGCTCCCGCGATGGGAATCGAGAACGCCTTCGCAGTAACCATCGATGAACGTGCGCCCGGATTGGCCGGCAATTTGCCAATGAGGGCTGTCATTGGTGATTGTAATCGCTTTCGCGCAAGCCTCCTCGAGGGTTTCCGCTTCCACTTCGACCGTGTTGACGGATGGAAGATGGGCGACGCAGCGAATGGTCCAGGTCCTCAATCCGTCCGCGGGTGCCGGTGGACTCTCGCGTTCTTGGAAACGGGGAGGCTGCTTTTTTGCTCGGGCGCGGCCGTTCTTGACGCGTTTTCCGCGCGGCTCATTGTTGAGGCATTTCATGGCCGCGCTCCTTCGTTCATGACGGCGCGGCAGCGATGGGCTAATTGCGGAATGTCGTCGAGCCATGACAGCGGCGCGAAGTGATTGGGGCCGCCGGTGTAATCCTTGCGGCCTTCGCAGCTGCGGATCAGAATGCCGCTGTCCCAGCCGGTTGCGGGCTGAGAAACCTGCACGTAAAGGGTATAGGCATGCAGGGTTATTTCGCCGGAAACGGCGACCCCTCCAGCATTTGTCCGCAGGTCATGGCCGGCAGGGATGAAACCGAGCTGGCTGGCGAGCTCTTTGAGGCGTTTTTTCGCTTGGGCGTGAAAGCGGCGCTTCTGCTCGCCGTCATAGGCGCAAGGCTTGTACCAATCGAATTGGGTCATGGCGGCTCTCCAGATGTGAAAAAGCCCGCGAGATGCCGCGGGCCGGAATGTGAAGTTGGGCGTGTTGGAAGCTGGCTACGCCGCCCGTTGCGGCGCGAGATGGGCGTTGACGTGGCACTGGAGCTCGCGAGCATCGCTGGCCTTGTCGAAGCCTGCGGGTTTGCGGCCGGATCGTTTGTCGAACATCACGCTGAGGTGCCAGGGTTTCGCGCTAGGCTCGAGTTCGGCAGCGAAGGCTTTAAGTGCGGCTTTGCAGTCGGCAACAGTCTCGATAGGAAATCTTTTCGAGGGGGATTTTCCGGTTAGGTCGAGGGCGACCGTGAAAGAGTGCGGGCCGCATTCGCTGAGAGGGTGGGCGTTGATGATGATTTGGCGTTGGGCCATGGTTCGTCTCCTGGTTGCGAGTGGATAGGATGGGCAGGCCGGTTATGCGGGGCGGGATTTCTTGCGCTTGTCCGGCCGTTTGAGCGGCTTCGGTTTGGGCGGAAGGCCTTCAGTGCCGATATAGATTTCGACGACAGGGCCGTCGGCGATGCTGGTGGGATCGATGCGCTCGACCTGCCAGGCATTGATCGCTTTTTTCACGCGTTCGACGAAGTCGATGGCTTCGGCGTCGCAAAGATGGGCAAGATCGACGAGCAGATCCGAAACAGACGTGGCGATATCCTGGTGCGGATCGAAATCGCAAGCGGCGATAGCTTTGCGGGCCTTGCCGGCATGTTCTTCATTCATTGGCTTGGGCATGAACGGTCTCCAAAAACGCGAACGGCCCGCCGGTTAGGGCGGGCCGTGCTGGTTACGGGGCTGAAAGCCGCGGACTTTCTCTCAAGTCCCGCTTTCCACTTTCTTCGAACGTTTCTCTTCCTCTTGGAGCGTTGCGTTCACTCCGCGGCCTGCAGCATGGGGTCGTCCTCATCCAGGAAGGCCGGAAGCGGAGAAGCTTCGCTTTCCTGCTTGTCGAGCGAGACCGGCGTGCGCAGTGCTTCGGGCAGCCAGCCGGTATCGGCGAGCAGCCGTTCGGCTTCGGCGGCCATGTCCTTTTTCTTGTGATCGGCAAGAAGCTCGGCGGTCTCTTGGCCTTTCACTTCCGTGACGGTATCGAGGATCTGCTGCTTCTTGATGCGGCCGAGATAGTTGGCGGCGATGGTGACGAAGCCTTGCCCGGCCATGTCGAGTTCAAGCGCTTGCGCAAGCTGGATCGCATGGCGGCGCTTGTTCGAGCGGCCAAAGGCTTCCTGCAGGGCATTTACCGTCAGGCCGGCGCAATGGGCAAACAAAGCCTGCTGCGTATTGTGATCGAGCCGGAGCAGGGCGTCCCACACCTCCCATTCGTTTTCGGGAAGCAGTTTCTGGAAGGCTTCGTGGCGCGCGTCGATTTCCTTGCGGGCCAGGAATTCCGCAAGGCCCGGAAAGCCGGTCACGAGCGTGTCTTTGGCGTCGATCTGCAGGCAGTTGTTGTTCGTGTAGCCGCGATAAAAAAGATCGAGGACAAGCGCGTTCAAGACCGCGAGATAGGCGATGCGGTGATCGGCGGCGAGCGCGTTGCGAAGGCCCAGCGAATGATAGGCGGTGAGTTCGGTCATGAGCTTGTCGGGAAGCTCGGCGCTGTCGTCATCGTTCGCGGCAGGATCGGCCGGACCGTATGCGGCGTCATCGGGCTCGCCAGTTTCGTAAGGCATATCGCTTTCCGCGGAACCGCGTTCATCGGCGCTAGCGGGAGCGGAAGCAGGCCGGGCTTTGGCTTCGGCCAGGATGTCCGCATGGCGCCGGTAGCCGCGCTCGACAGAAAGCGTGCCGTCGTTGCCGATGCTGACGAAAGCGCCTGCCTTGGCTTTTTGCTCGTCGGAATAGACAGCTTTCTTGGCGTCGAGTTCGGCGAGCCTTGCTTTGATGGCTGCAAGGCGCTCGACATCTTCGGGAACACGATCTTCCTCGGTGACGGATTCAAGTTCGTCGAGTTCCTCCGTAAGTTGGTTGGCCTCCTCGTCTTCCTCATCGGTGAGCGCGGGCGTAACCGGCGTGATGGCGCGGAATTCGCGGCGCTGATTCCAGGGGAAATCGATGGCGTGCTGCACCCAGGCCCAGCCTTCGGCGCGGATTTTCTCCGCTTCGGCGGCGAGCATTTCTGAAACGAGCCGGTCGACGAGGGCGACGTCGATTAGATAGCCGTCATGCTCTTCGGAAAAGAGGTCGCGCTCGATGGCGCCGCCCGCCGATTGATAGGTATCGGCGCCGATGAAGCGCACGCGCTTGTCGTGGAGGGAGACGGATTTTTCGGTCAGCAGGCGGCGGATTTGCTCGGCGCCGTTGTTCCACGAGGTCTTGATGCTTTCGAAGACCTGTTCCTGCCGGACATGATCGTCCGTGACGCAATAGGCCATCAGCTGTTCGAGCGAGATCTCATCGTCCCCGTATGCCTTGAGGATGACGGGGCTTGCATTGGCGAGCCGCAGGCGCTGGCGCACGACAAGGGTCGAGACGCGGAAGGCGGCGGCGATGGTCGCTTCGCCGTGGCCCTTGTCCGCCATGGCCTTGAACGCGCGGAATTCATCGAGAGGCGTCAGCGCCTGGCGCTGGACATTCTCGGCGAGGCTGTCGGCTTCGGCATAACCGTCCGTCTTGACGATGCAGGGGATGGGCGCGTTTTTGGGCAGCTTTTTCTGCTTGACGAGGAGTTTAAGCGCGCGGAAGCGGCGGCTGCCGGCCTGAATGCCGTAGGCGCCGGTCTCAATGCCATCGGCGTCGAGGATCGGGCGGACGCTTAAGGATTGCAGCAGGCCGCGCGCGGCGATGTCGGCGGCAAGATCCTCGATTGCGGCCTGGTCTTCGCCGCTTTTGCGCACGTTGTCTTCGTGGATGTCGAGCTTATCGAGGGGGATGGTCTGAGGTGCCGTAAGGGCAAGTTTCTGCGCGGGCGAGGGCTTGGTCATGGGAGGTGCTCCGGGCTGTGGTTCCAGGGCGGGCCTTGAGACTCTCTCTTGGCTTCAGCCCTTCACCCCTCCTCCTTCAATCCTCTTACTCTAATCTCCTGCCGCAAATGCGATGGTTTCGGGCCTTGAACCGCAGTTCTGCTCCTTACCGTGAGCGGCCGCCGGTCGGGCCTTTTCCAGTCCTGGCGTTCCCTGGCTGAGCGTTTTGATCCTTGCCTTTGGCTCCCACTTCTCGGGCGGCGGTCGCGCGTTCCTCGCGTTCTATTATTTGTCTTGCCTCCGGCGACGGATTCGCCCGCTGTTCGGAGGTCAATTCCTTGCCCTCGCGTACCGGTTGTCCCGGATCAGCTTGTTTTTGCGGTTGATCCGGCTCGATACCGCGCGCGGTTTGTCGAGACCGGTTGGCGTCGACGCCGGGATTTTGCCGTTGCTCGTGCGTCTGGCGAGCCGTGTGAAAAGCGCGGCGGGCGTCATTGTTGTAGCGGTCGGCGTCGGGTGAGTTTTGGGCTTTGAGATACCGGGCGATCCATTTGGCTTGCACGCCCGCCTGTTCAGCGAGGTGTTGATGATCGAGTAAATCCCGCTCATGGTGCTGCTGCAGGTTTGGTTGGGGGCCGTGCGCTTGTTCGAGTTTTAGCCGGTCGGCATCTTGCGCGCGGGAAAGCTCGGCGCGCTCATTCATCTCGGCCTGAGTGGTAGGGAGATTGCTTTCGCGGCGAATTTCGGGAAAGTGTTCGAGCATAATCACCAAGCGCTCTTTTGACAGCATGGCCGTTGCAGGCTCGGCGGATTGTGCGGGTGGCTGGCGCTCGCCTTGTTTGGACCGCTCGGCGGCCTGCTCGTGTTCGCGTTGCAACTCAGCATAGTCGCGCGGGGGGGCGCTTGGAGTCTTTCCTTCCAGCGAGTTGCCGGGCCCTGGCTGGACAGCGCCGGACTCGCGGGCGTCATCGCGTTCGGGAGCAGGCGGCTCTTGAAGAGGGGACTTCGTTTGTGCTGGCCGGTCCTGCTGGTCGCGCGCATGATCGCGCCAATAGGCGATCTGATCCTGGCGGCTATTCAGGTCTCTGATTTCAAGATTCTTTTCGCGGTCCGGCATATCCTTGAGGAGGGTATCGGCAAGCTTTAAGCGATACTCCTCGGAGGCTTCGACATTGCGATCAATGGTGTTTTGAACTTCTCTTTGATAACGCGCTTGTTGCTCTTCGGTGAGGCGCGCGAGCTTGCTGGCAAGTTCGTCATCGTCAGGCGTATTGGGAGCACGATCTTCGTCTTCGTCGGCCATAGGCACTTCGCTCTGCACTTGTTCCTGGGAGGAAGCTTAACAGAGAGTCAGATGGATAGCCTAGTCAGGACTTTGATCTTGCGTCTTTGACGGAAGGAAGATTTTCAAAATAGATATCCGTTATGTCCATGGCGACGGTGCGATCGATTTCCAGGATCGTTTCCTGGGCTCTGGGATGGCTCTTCACATAGGCGTCGGATGCGATCTTCTCGATCCTGTCGACATCGGTGAGGCATCTGATCAGGCGTTCGACCTTGAGTTCGAGTTCGACGAACCGGATGGAGTCGTTTTCTCCCGCTTGTTTGAATTTGTGTTTCCAGAATGCGAGCTCTTGTTCGAGCAGCGCTACGCGCTGTTCGAGATTGTGATTATCCATTGTGTAAATCTCCTGTTGGGTCAATTGGGTAAGTATATGGTAAAGGGAGCAAAGTTGCCACTGCGGCGACCGTTTAACTCTCTCTCGGCCTTGGCCCTTCACGCTTTTCCTCCCCCTCCTTTTCCTCTCCAGTCTTGACGGAAGGGAGCATGCCTGGAATGAGGCGAAGTCCACGACGACTGGCTGGAAAGTTCCGCCAATACACCCGCAATTGCCATACGTGTTGACTGCAAACGCGGCTTCGCGGAGTTCTTGCGTTGAGCGCTGAGCACTTAAGGCGCGCGCCGCTGCGACCACTTTCTTGGGGATAACAAAGCTTCGTTGGCTTCTTCACGCGTTCGCCAATATTCGACGGATTCCCGGCTGAACGGCTGGTTTTCCTCTTTCGTACCGAGATAGAAGCCCGCTGCGCTCTGGCAAACCTGAAGCGGCAACTGTCGTTTTCCGAATTCCGCCGCTAGCGATCCGTATTGCCGCCGTGTGTTTTCACTCATTGCACCATGTTTGACAGAGTTCGCGATCGGGCGGCTCGCGCGGTAACGGAGCGTTAATTCGGCGAGCGGCCTGAATTCGAGGCCGCAGGCATCGGCGGCGAGGTTCTGTAAAGCGAAATAGGGCAAGCGCCGTGCCATGGCATCAGGGCGACGGATTAGGGCTATTTTGGCGGCGCCGATCTCAGGGATGATGCCAACGATCTGCCCGATGAAAGGGTTCTTCGGGTTTTCCGCGTAGTCGATGCTGCCCTGGACAATATCGAGCGGTCTGGCTTCGCGGCCATTGGCATAGGTTGTTCGAGCTTTGGGCAAGGTCATAAAACAATTTCCGGCGGCAAAAACAGAATTCGTAAATCCAGCCTTGTTGGAGTGATACCAAATCCGGTTGATTAGTTCGCTTTGCCGGGCTCCGGCCACCAGTGGAACAGTGTGTCTGCCCGGATCGCATTGCGCTGCTTGATGAGCACGAGGCAGCGCTCGCTGACCACCTTTTCAAGGTCTTCAATGGTCTTGAAATGGGTGTTGACCAGGGGCTCATCGACGAACTCCCAGAGATGCTCGGCGGGCTGCAGCTCGGGGCTGTGCGAAGGCTGATATACGAGCCGGATGCCATCCGGCACGGCCAGGTTTTCCGGTCCGTGCCAGCCGGCTCCATCGAGCTGCAGCACGATGCGCTTGTTCTTGCCAGCGCCGGCCGCTTTGGCGAAGTCCAAAAGAATTGCCTCGAACATCTCCTTGCAAACCGCATTTGAGACATTCCACACCGTGGCTCCGGTCGCCGGCTCGACGAAGCCCCAGACATAAAGCCATTCATAGCGATGATGGCCAAGCGCAATGGGGCGCTCACCTTTGGGCGCCCAGATCCTTCGCACAATGGGCTTCAGCCCGATCCTGTGCTCGTCCATTGCCCAGATTTCGACGGCGGCATCGGGATGCTTGCCTTTTTCTTCAGCGGCAGCGTCTTGCAGTTTTTTTTAACTCGGCGCGCTCCTCCTCGCCCGCGGCTTTAGGATGGCGGGGCCTGGGGCTCTGAATCGAATATTCGATGGCAACAAGCGCATCCCAGCCGCGCTGATCGTGCACGGACTTGCGGCCGTGGAACTTGGCAAGCCAGCACGCCACCTTCGGCCCCGTCCAGAGGCCGCCGTCATCGGGCGGCGTCTTGAGCCGTTCTCTCAAAGAGGCCAGCGCCTCCTCCGTGAGGATGGCAGGCGCCGCGCCATTGCCGAGCCGCCGGTCGCTTAGACTGTCCGGCCCCAGCGCGTTATAGCGTTTGACGAGGCGCTGCACCCAGCGCGGCGAGAACGAGAGGATCTGCGCCACCTCTCCGGTCTTATAGTCCATGGACAACAGCCAAAGTGCATGGAAGTGGCTCTTACTCACCGGATCGGCCGCAGCTTTATAGCCCGCTTCCAGCTCCGCTGCGCTCAAATGCGATGCCATCGCCGTCATGATCTTGCCCCCGCAAACGAATCATGACCCCTCCATATAACTGCTTCGATTCCCGATGGGAATCCCCAACACGCCGCGACTTAATCAACCGGATTCCGTATGACAAGGCAAGATGGCGCGATAGGGATCGAAGCCCGAAGGGCCGAGACCCCGCGCTCGCGCGGGGCTCGGTTCACGAGAGCCCGCCCTATCCCTTTCCGGGACAGGGATCGCCCATACCCCCACCCCACTTCTGTCTCTTCAAGGCCATGAACGCCTGAGCAAGGAATCAAACGACGGGACGAGAGACCGAGAGTCTCAGCGCGGTCCGCGGTCCGGACTGCTTGCAGGGCTGGCCGGTTTATCCGCTTTCGGCGCCGAACGGCGTGAGGCTTGGGGCGCGGTCTTGAACACAACCGGGTCGGCGGCTTCGATGGGGGCGAGGAGGAGCTTGCTTTCTTGGCGGGTGGGCCCCTCCCAGGAAACGCGTGATTGCCATTTTTTGTCGCTGTTGGTTTTCGCATTAATGGATGCGGGATCAACGGCTTCCGAGATGTAGGTCAGTGACGGATTGAAGGCGATGTTGTCGCCGTGTTCGGTCTTCAGGTGATTGAAGCTGTGTTCGAAGGCGAATTCTTCCGGCGTGAGCTCGGAACGGATCGACCGGCCTGACAGAAGCCGCGCCGAGCCTTGGGCATTTTGCATCGCGTCGTCCTTGCGGGGTTCATAAAACTCGTAAAAGACAATCTGGCTCTTTGGAATCCGGTCGCGATGGATCGTGATGATCTCATTGTCGGGGAAGACGGATCTTGCGACCGTATCCGGATCGGCGGAGAGATAATGCCATCGGCGGTCGTCGCCCTTGCCGGTGGAGATTTCGGTTTTGAGAGGCCGGCCCCCGTTTGCGGAAGCGTCGGCGGGCGTGTAGGAGCGGACGCGGATGTCGGCGCCGCGATTGATGGCGACGCGGTCGTTCTCGAGATAAGCCAGTCCATGTTCCTTGGCGATCTCTTCGGGGGTGCCCTTGGCGCCAAAGAATCTGCCGTTCGTGAGGTTGACCCAGGAATGGAATTGGTCGCTGCGTGAGGGATCGGGTTCGGCTGGCGTGACGAAAGCGACGAGAGGGCGGTTCATCCGTCGGCTGTCAATTTTGATGGTATTTTCCATAAGGCCTCCAGTTTGTTGTTGTTGTTATTGTTGTTGAGGTCTGGTCGTAGCTCGAGATTGGCAGGGCCAGCGTTACAGTCAAGACTAATCTTCGCACTGACGAATCACGTGTTTCGCACGCATGAAATATTTGCCAAAAAACTGAGAATATTAGATCATTGCTCAGCGTTTTTCTAAAATACATGAAACACCGCCAGCTCGGCTGATTTGTTCTTGTTGACGTGATTGGCGCAGCCCCTAATATCGTCCGTATGCGTTGTTTTTTTCTCGTCCTTTTTCTTGTGTTTCCTGTCAGCGCGATCGCCGCGAATGCGACATCTGACCAGTCCGCAGCCATTGCTTCTCATTCAGCCTCGAACTGCGGTGCGACGATAGCCGATGAGTTGAAACAGGCACGGGCTTCTCTCACAAAAAAGGATGCAGGTTCCGAGCGCGCCGCACTCGGATGCCTCATCGAGGCGGTGACTAGGATCGAAGCCGAAAACCCAGCGGCTGTTCGTGGCGACGGCAACCGCGTGCTCACCGCGCCCACCAGCACGGTTTCGGTGCAATGATGCGCAGCATCATTTGGCCAGCCCTTGCTGGCAGCGTTTTCGCCCTTTTTCTTCTAGCCGCACCTTCGGTCTTTGCCGCCTGCGCGAGCCCAGGGGGCAACGCGGGCGACATCATGTACAGCTCGACCAGCACGATCATGGTGTATTGCAACGGCACCAATTGGGTCAGCATGGGCGGCAATTCGGTCAGCTTCGGCACGCTGACGAACGGCGATTTCTGCACCACCAACGGCACGACGGTCAGTTGCACGACGGGCTCGACCGGTTCGGGCAGCGTGGTGTTATCGGCCTCGCCAACTTTATCCGGCACCATTACCGGCGGAACTTTCTCCGGCACGCATACCGGTAACGGCTCCGGCCTCACGAGCCTGAACGCCAGCAACATATCGAGCGGCACAGTGCCGACCGCCAATCTCGGCTCCGGCACGGCGAGCAGCAGCACCTTTCTGCGCGGCGATCAGACTTGGGCGGCGGTGAGCGGCGGAGCGGCGGGCAACATTCAAACTTTTACCTCCAGCGGCACATGGACGAAACCCGCCAGCGGCACAATTACGCGCATCCAATGTTGGGGCGGCGGGGGAAGCGGGGGTAAAGGCACCAGCAATAACACGGAGGCGGGTGGTGGTGGCGGCGGCTATAATGAAAGCTGGGTTGCGACGTCAAGCCTCACTTCAACTGTAACGGTTACTATTGGGGCGGGAGGCGCCGCCGTGTCTGCCTCCAACACGGCCGGCAATAACGGCGGAAACACCACGTTTGGCAGCTATCTTACCGCTTACGGCGGCGCCGGAGGGGGCATCACTTCGACCTACGGCGGCGGTGGCGGCGGGCCTGCGGGGGCGGCGAGCGGATCGACGCCCGGAGCGCCGCTTTTACTTATGTCGTATAGTACTTACACATGCGGCACAACAACATGCTATAATGATTATTATATGGGATCACCCGGCTATGCTGCGATTTATCACGGCGGCGGGGGGGAGTAGTAGGCGGCAGCGCCGGCAGTTCAGTATGGGGAGGGGGCGGAGGCGCCTCCGAGTGTCCTGGTAGTGGCCCCGGCACCTCTGTGTATGGCGGCAACGGTGGAGCTTCAAGCAACTGTAGCACTAGCAATGGCGGTGCAGGCTCTCAACCCGGAGGCGGAGGAGGCTCGACATACAGCGGCGCTCACAGTGGCGCTGGCGGCGCTGGCGAATGTATCATCACGACTTACTAGGGAGATTGCATATGCTTAGAAAATTGTCTTTTTTCTCCTTTGGGCTGCTCTTCATGCCATATGTTTCCGCCCCTGCGCAGGCGCTCCCGCCGGCACAGGCACCTCATTATGCCTACATCTTCGCCTATCCGGGCAGCACATGCCCCGGCGGGTCGGTCAAATACAAAGGCCCCGAACAGGCGCTTGCCGCCGAAAGCGGCGCGGTCTATTGCCGGTTCGACAAGAAGGTCAAGATCGTTCAAAAATCGTCGGGGAATGCCGCATGTCCACCTGGCAGCGCCCCTTACAACGATCCGAAAGCCAAGCCCGATTCCGATGTCATTTGGTGCAAATGAAGTTCACACATAACTTTTTGCTTGTCGCGATTATCCTTTTCGCCTGGCGCTCTTCCAATGCCCAGGCCGCTCTTGATGCGCCGCAGCTAGCGCCGCCAGCACAAATGGCGACCGAAATGAACGGCTACCGGATAAACCAGTTCGGAAATTTTACGAAGACATGGCATTTCGTGACGGTGCGGTTCCGGCGTGACACAGCTGAACAGCGCTTCGTCTATGCCAACGATATCGCGTGGAAAGCTCTCCTCGAACACAGGAAGGATTATCCCGAAGGCGCGGTGTTCGCCAAGATCGCCGTCGCGACAACCGAAGAATTCAAACTTTGTCAATTCCTCCGTGCCCTCCGGCAGCAAGCGCGTGCAATTTATGGTGAAGGATCGCAAGAAGCATAAAGCCACCGATGGATGGGGTTATGCGGTTTTCAATAGTCAGGGACTTGTCGCGATCGCCGAGCCGCAGGACAAAGCATCGGAGGCCTGCAACGCCTGCCACTTGGTGGTGAAGAACCTGGGCATGGTCTTTGCCGAGCCGATGGGCGAGCTTTTCCCTTCCAAGGCCCAGGGCGTTCAGCTCATTGATCTGGTTCAGCCGCCGGCCGACACGCCTTTCATAACCGTTGATCGCGCTATTTTGCCTGCCTTCGTGCAGAAAGAAATTCCGCCGTCCCTCAAACAATTGCGCATGCTGGGCGGCCCGATGCCGGAGCATGTCTTTCATGGCACGATTTATGAAGCGATGCCGTTGATCCAGGCGGAGGCCGTACGCGCCAATATGCCCGCGCTTCTGCTGGCGAAAAGCGGCACGCCGGAATTTTCGCTGGCATGGCCTGCATCATTGACCGACAGGAACGACAAGGCTTGCGATTTGCCGGGCGGTAAGAAGGGTAGACTGGTCATGGGCGGCCATACCATAACCTATCCCGCCAACCCCATCGAGACGCGTTACCAATACAAGCCGGTTGATCCCTATTGCTCTCCGGCCGGCGTAGCTTCACAGAAGTAGCCTTATTATCACGCTTTTCGCGACCGCTAGTTCGCCTTGCCCTGAGGTTGCGCAAGGTCTGGGGCGTTGGCTTGCTCGATTAAATACTGTCCAAGTTTCCGAGCCTCTTCGCGGGGCAGCAGGTAGCTTAGCCATCCAAACCGCGGATCGCGTATGTGCAGCAGGCTATCGCCACGCATCAAATCGGGTTCGGTGTACCATCGCGGATCGGGAACGGCCCGGACTTTTTGGCCACCCGCCCAATCCCGCTTGACCTCCGGGCTCATGCCGCCCCGAAATTCCCCCAGATTGGCCAGGATGTCCTCAACGGCGTCCACGCCTAGTTTAAGTGAAACACGGGGCTCGGTATCAAACGTCAGCGTTACGGTCTTTAGATCGTCATCCAGCTTCCAGTCAGGTGCGCGCATGCCTCAATCTCCTCAACCTTCTTCACCACGCGTAGCAAGTTCCGCCGTAGCCAGCTTCGCCCAATGATCCGCGATCTGGACGAATTTACGCAAGCTAGCTGCATCGCTTCCTTTCAGCGTTTCGTGAGAAAGCTGATCCAGAACCGCCGTCACCGCCGCCAGCTTGCCTGAGTGATCCTTCCGCGATTTATTGAGCATGGCACACCCTCTCGTTTCAGAGTTTACAACAGATCATAAACTATCACTGGTCCCCGCGGAGGTGGGGATCAAATGCCCCTCCTCGCGTCCGAGCCAAGGCCCGTTCTCTAATTCCGGGCTTGAAGTCAACTCTTCAAGAAATCCTTGCCGGGCCCACGGTTCTCTCCGCGTTCGGGCATTCGCCCTCCGCATGATGGTGCATGGTGACTTTGGCGGGCCAATGTGTGAAACGCGCTTTGCCCTTGCGGGCCTCGCAGCAGCCTCGGCGGTCTCGCCATTGCCACGTCCCGGCAGGGACGTCTTTTCCCGCTCGCGGCGGAAACTCTTGCGGCGGTCAGACCGCCTTTACTGCAGATGCTTGTGCTGACCAGCAAAACTCTGTGCCGTCGACCCACATCCGGTGCAGGATCACGGCGAGTTTGCGGGCGACCGCAACCCGGGCCTTGCTCAGGCTTTTGCGTTTTGCGATGCGCATGCCCCAGGCTTTAAGAGAGGACCATCTCGCGACCCGCGTCAGCAGCACATTGGCCGCTTCATAGAGATAGCATCGAAGCATACCGTCGCCCCATTTCGATATGTGGCCGGTGACGTCGGTTTCGCCCGACGCGTATCGTCGAGTTGTCAGCCCCACATAGGCGCCCACACTGCGCGACTTCCTAAATCGGGCTGGATCACCGATGGTCGCGAGATAACAAAGCGCCGTGATCGGGCCGACGCCTGGCACGGTCATGAAACTGCGCGACTTCCTAAATCGGGCTGGATCACCGATGGTCGCGAGATAACAAAGCGCCGTGATCGGGCCGACGCCTGGCACGGTCATGAAGCGGCGCACCTGCGGTTCGCTGCGTGCCAGGCGCAATAGCTTGCGGTCGAGAGTCTCGATCTGACGCGCAAGCGCCTCCCGTGCCTTCAGCAGCGGCTCGATGGCAGCGGCAAGGACAGGCTGGCGTTCGATCGCTTCAAGAGCCTTTGTTGTAAACGTGTTCATTTTGGCACGCCCGATTACAAGCCCAAAATTCTTGAGCAGTCCCCGGATCTGATTTTCGAGATCGCGCTTGAGCCCGACGAGCAAGGCGCGGCTGCTCAAAAGAGCCCTGATGGCATGAGCATCGAGAGACCTGACGCGGACTTCCTTGTACCAGCCGCATTGCATGATGCGGGCGATGCCGGCCGCGTCGTTGCGATCGCTTTTGTTGATTTGCATTTTCAAGGCAGCCTTCGCATGCCGGGCATCGATGCAAATAACGGGAAGTCCGCGCTGATGGAGCTCCGTCCAAAGCCACGTCGATGTCGGTCCTGCCTCAAGGCCGATACGGACCGCATCCGTCGCATGCGCGGAGATAAACTCAGCGATCGCATCGGGATCGGAGGCGACCATTCCTTCCCGCTTGATTTTGCCCGACTGATCCACAACACATACGGCTGTCTGCTTCAAAGAAACGTCCAATCCCACGTACTGCATAGCCCGTCTCCATCGTTGCTAGGCCCCGACCGGCAGCCTTGACCGTCCTGGAGAGCTGATTCGCCGTACCAGCCTGTGGCACGGGCCCGGAATTACGCCATGTGTGAAAAACGTTCCGTGTAAATATGCCGCATCCGCTACAATAACGCGGTTAACCAACTCGAAATTTATCCCCGTTGAAATCCCTTCACGAGGCGCACAATTCAACCTTTACCCAAGGTAGATTGTGGACGACACGCGCAACTCGCCTTAAGTGGAGGCGGGGCTATTCACTACTCGCATCATGGGGGCGATGATGTCAGCGCAAAATCTTTCCCGGACGGCTCACGCGGCGCGTCCTCCAATTCACGGTTGCACCTGTGATTTAGAACATGAGGGTGCCTGCGCCTTACAATACGACGCTTCCGCCTATTTGCACGGGGAACTACAAGGTAGCGAGCTTGCAGCATTCGAAGCGCTTCTATCCGAAAATGCCGGCTGTCGCCGGGAACTGAATGCGATAAGGCGCACCGAGCAAGCGTTACAGCAAATCGGCGCAGAGATTCTTTTGGAACCGGTGCCGCAGTTCTTGCTGGATATTCTCTCCGGGGCCGCCTCGGAAAACGGATTGTAAAACACGCTAGCTGAGCCTGATGCGTTCAACATCGTCGAGCGAACGAAATGCGGACTGAATATCAACTCTTCAGAAGCCCCGGATAGCGCAGCAACGGTTGAGCGCTGCGTGGCCTTTCGGGTGCGGGCTTCCGTTTGCTGTTCTGAAAATACCCCTGCCAGCGTTCAATGACGGCGCGGATCGCGAGGTTCTTCTCATTTTGGATCGCGCGGATCGCTACGGCCAGCGCCGCCGGGGACAAGCTTTGCCGCGCTGCCGCGATGCGCGCCGCGTAGTGGCCCTTTACCCCTGCAATTTCGCTCGCAAGCCCGGAGGAGGGTGCTAGCTCCCCCTGTCCTTCGGCGTCGGCTTCTGCTGATGCGGCAGGTCCTCCCACCTCAGCTCGTAGCGATCGCAACTGGTCATAGTGCTGAGCACCGGCTCCCGGTCGAGAAGACAGACGATGATCTTGGCGCCGTTCTCGCCGCAGCGCGTCCAGCCGGCCTGGCATTGCATGCAATGCGTGGTCGCGAAATCCGTGGCTTCGGCTTGCCAGGCGAGGGGATGAACTTTGTGCATGAGCGCTTCTCCAGATTGGTGGTCTGAAGGGGCTCCTCCCCTTATGCTTTTTGCCGCTTTCAAGCACCCAGCGATTGAGGTCCTTGAGCGGGTTGCGGCAGAGAGCGAGATAGTCGCCAGCAAGCGCGCGAGTTGTCAAGGGAAAACGGTGACCGGAATAGTCCGGTATCCTTCGACGCATACGCGGAGATGCACGCCTGGCGCGCGCGGTGTGATAACGGGCTGCCTGCGGGAAAGGATGGGGATGGAACGAAGCCGGTGATTCGCCCGCGGACGCTAAGAATCGCGGGCCGGAAGGAGACCGCGGCGTATGGCCCGGGGGTAGCAGGACGCGCGGCGTAGAAGGCCGTTGCAGCGCGTCCGTTATCGGCCCCTTCCACCTCCGTTGCGTCCGTCTTTGCCGCGATCCTCCTGCCGGGAGTTGGCGTCCGTGAAAAAGGAGCGGTCCTTGGCCTGCCGGTCCTCCCGCGCGAGTTGCGCGTTGATTTCAGGGGAGGTGTTGGCGCGCTCCTCGCTGTTGAGCGTTTGCCCAGATGCTGCCGTCTGACGGATCTGTTGTTGCGGGTCAATCTCGCTCAGACGCTGCTGCACGCTTGAGGCCTGGCTGCCTCTCGTCGCATGGATGCCGGGCGCGATGATCTCGCGCGGCGAGCCTTTGCCGGTTGCGCCGTCATGCGCCATCGCGCGGCCCGCAGGCTGTCTTTGCGTCGATCGATCATGGCTTTTATCAGCGGTAATGCCTGCGCGTTCGAAATTCTTGGTGCGGTCTTCAATAAGCTTTTGACGGATATCGCCGTGCTTTGCCTCTTCCTCCCTAGCAGTCTCGAAATGCCCCCGCGCAGCCTCGCGTGGGTTCGAGGGTGTAGCGCCTGCGCCATTCGCTCGGCGAGGTTCGCTCGCCCGCGCATGGAGCTTGATCGTGTCGAGCGCGGCCCTTTGCTGCGCGGCCATGCCCTGTTTGGCCGTGAGGCGCGCGTCGATGCGGTTGGCCTGGCGGTTGAGGCCCAAGGCGCGCCATTTTTCATGGACACCGAAACGTTCGGCGATGTGTTGTCGCGCGAGCGCGGAGGTCTCCTGGCGGTGCGCCGAACGGAGATCAAGCCGTTCTTTTTCCTGGCGCGTCCACAACGCCTTCCAAGCTGCGTCTTTCTGGGGACGGCATTGGTTGACCTGCCGCGTGGCTTCTTCTTCGTAGGATTTCTTTTGCGCGAGTTTCAGTGCGGCTGCCGCTTTTTGTCGTTCATCGAGGTTCTTGATGCCGCGCACCTCTCGCCACTTCTCGGCGTACTGTTCCTTGATCTTCTCATAGGCGGTTTTGCGCGCGGCGGCGTAGAGCTTCTTGGCCCATTTCTGATGCTCGATCTTCGCTGGGTTCTGGGCTCGTCGCAGCGCGTCGCGGTCGCCTTGCTGTTCCTTGTACATTTCGCGGCGCGCCAGTCCTTGCGCTTTGCGCAGCACTCGCTTTTCCTGGTCCTCGCGCGTGGCGGTGTGTGGTCGGAGGCTTTGCGCACCATTCGGGCTCGTGCCGGCCGCTTGATCGCGCTCCTTTTGCTTATTGGCCTCAATGATGTGGCTGTTATGCGCGGCGCGGCTGTCTTGGTCGAACATCGTGTAAGGAATGCTGCGCTCGCCGCGTGTCTGGTCGTGGCTCTCGAATTGATAGCCCTTTTCGTCAAGCGCTTGTGCCTTTGGCCCAATGTGAATTTGTGGCTCCCTCTCGACGCCTTGCTCTTTGAGCGTGCGCGCGTCATAGCGGACATCGATACCGGCGCGCTCCATGAAATCATTGAGATGGTCGCACCACATCTTCCGCATATCGGCTGTGGTCGTGCGCGGAGGAATTTTCCAGCCATGCTCCTTGGCTTCGCGCACATCGCGCGAGCTCGTCGTCGTGCCGATCACCTTGCGGCCGGTGTCGATATCGGCGTCCTTGAAGATGATATGGGCGTGCGGGTTATGCGCGTCTTGGCCGCTATCATGGTGGGCAGCGCACCAGGCGATCCGGCCTTGCCCGAGTTCCTGCATGAAACTCCGGACAAGCGCGTAGCGCTGCTCCTGAGTCAGCTCGATCGGTAGCGCGATCATCAGCTTGTCGGCGATGCGCGCATTGTCCGGCATGCCGGCTTTTTCCCAGACCTTGTCGAAAAACACCCGCGTGCCGCGCCCTCCGTCCGGCATGTTCTCGGCCTGAAATTCTGTCATCGCTTCCGAGCGCATGATGTAGCTCACATGCGCCGTCGCCGTCCGGGCCTTGTGGGTCTTGGCCCCGATGCTGGTGTGCTTGAAGGTGGGAAGCGATTTTGTGACCATGCGAGCCTCCGCAATTGACTAGAATCAAGAGTAATAGATAACAGATTCTAGAGTCTAGTTTTAGCGGGTCGCGTTTCGACGCGAACGGTGGAAACAAGGATCGCTGTTCAGAGCTGTGATACAGGGGCGAGCGAATCGCGATACAGAATCTGCGGGCTAATTCAGAAGAACTGGGGCGCTCCCGTGTTGATTGATCAAGACCGCATCGACGATCTGGCCGCACGCCCGTCTGAAAGCCTGAATGTTGAAATCAAATGCTGGATTAATCCCGATGAACCCGAGGGGATGGCCAAGATCGTTAAGGCCGCGCAGGCGATCCGCAATCGCAATGGCGGTTTTCTCCTCCTCGGCTTCGATAATAAAACGCTGCTGCCCGATCCCGGTCGGCCTGGGCAGGTTCGGGCCATATTTCACCTCGATAAGATCCAGGCACTTGTGTCGCGGTTCTCGTTTGAGCCTTTCGAGATTGCCGTTGGCTTTGCTGTTCGGGATGGGCAGGATTATCCCGTCATTCGCATTCCCGAGGGTGTCCTCTACCCGGTAGCCGCCACGCGCGATTTGCAAGGCGCTGCCGGCAATTATCTTATTCGGCTCGGAGACGTATATTTTCGAACGCTGCAGGCTAACGGGACTCCCAGCACGGCGAGGGCGAGGCCGAATGATTGGCCCGAGATTATGGAGATTTGCTTTCAAAACCGGGAGGCCGACCTTGGGCGCTTTTTCAGGCGTCATTTGGCCGGAGATCAGCTTGAAACGCTTTTGCATTCCCTTACGGCAGTTCGAATTCCGCCAGCACCGACGTTGCGCGATCGCGCGCAAGCGCTGCTGGAGGATGGCGCTCGCCGCATGCAGGAGGCGCTGGCGTCTCGAGAACTAACGGATGGCGAAGAAACAATTCTCGGCGGCCTTGCCTGGAGCATCGCTATGGTCGTCGATCCGCCCAAAACGAATGCGGTGGCCGACACGAATTTCTTGAACGCCGTCGCCTCAGCGAACCCTCAATATACGGGCTGGCCGGTCTGGCTGGATTCTCGCAATTTCGACGAAAAATCGACGCCGAAGGTCGTCGATAAGGCTTCGCAAGCTTTGATCCTTTCGCTTCAGGGATGGTCGAATCATGCTGACTTCATGCGGCTTGATCCTAAGGGCGAATTCTACCTCTGGCGGGTTTTGCCTGATGACTTGTCTCCAAGAGTTCCGCGCGGCACGGTCCTTGACCCGATTTTGTCCCTTGGACGGGTTACGGAAGCGATCGCCGTCGGTCTTAGCATCGTCAAAGCCCTTAAATGGGATGAGGGTGCTCGGTTGGGCTTCGCCTTCCGTTGGACAAGACTTCATGGGCGCCGCTTGTCACCCTGGGCAAATCCCAGGGCGCATGTGCCGCGGAACCATGTTGCCCATGATGACATGGTCGAAACGTTCGTGGATGTCCCCCTGGATACCGCAGTTTCCGCGATCGCTCCTTACGTCCAGGAAGCGACGCGGGACCTGTTCGTTGCGTTCAACGGCTACACGCTACCGCGCCAGGATATCGAATATTGGGTTGACGCCGTTCTAAAACGCCAGTGGTGAACCGGGGCGCGTCGGGCTTGTGGCCAGATCGTCGAAGGCGACGCCAGATATCATAGCAGGGCGGTTCTTAGACATCGCATTTCCCTGCCGCCGCTCTTGCGTGCCGGTTGCCGGCGGAGCGGCGGAGAGCTGCTGCTATGCGGACGTGTCGTTAGGGTTTTTGCCGCCGCGGCCAAACGGCGGGCTCAGGACGTGGCTCGGCCATCGATCGAGCTATCTGGGCCATGGCCTCTTTGCCCGGAATGGAAGGGCGCGGATCGTTCCTCGCGGCTTCCAGCAAGCGCCTTAGATTTTCTTCTCTGAGGTCGGCATGCGGTTCCAAATCTTTATGCTCGCCGAGAATCACAAAGACGGCTTCGCTCGGATCGGCGAATACGCCGCGCTCGACAAAATCAAGCAGCCAATCCGCGAGGCCCGAGGGCAAATAGACCTCAAAGCGCAGGCCGCCTTTGCTTGCCTGTTCGCGCAATGCCTTCGCTTGAGCGATGTCGTTCTCCCTTTCTTCGACGGTTCTCCAGTCGCTGGGCGTATCTTCGGTCAATTTCGCGGTCACGATGGCCGCTCTTCTGGCTGATAGCGGGTTACATGCAAGGCGGATTCACGCTGCCGGGTCGTCGCAATATCCCATGCGGTCTGAATACGAAGCATCATCTCCATGCTGACACCGAAGGCAAGCTCGATGCGTAGCGCCATCTCCGGCGACAGCGCCGCCTTCTCGTTCAGGAGATCGGACAAAGTGGCTCGCCGCACGCCAAGGGCTTTTGCCGCCTTGGAAACCGTGAGATTAAGCGGTACGAGAATTTCCTCGCGCACGATCGCGCCGGGGTGGCTCGGCATCATGCCTGTGGAGAGAGGTGCGTCGGTCATCAGTGATAATCCTCCAGGTCAAGATCGAAAATTTCATTGTCCTTGAGCCAAAATGTCAGCCGCCAGTTACCTGATACGGAGACGGCATAAGTACCGGCACGGTTTCCCTTCAGAGGGTGCAGTTTCCATCCCGGCATGGTGTTCGCTTGTTCCAAGTTGGCGGCACCTATGAGCGCGGTCAGAATACGCCTTAGTCTCTCAAGCCGGTCTTGAGGCAATCCGCTCGGGTCGTTCTTCTCAAGAAAGCGGCGGAGCCCCTTGTGGCGGATTGAGGTGATTTTCATTCCTGATTGTACTGTACGGTATTGCCGTACAAGTTGCAAGCTATTTTTGTATATTGAAGCACGGGTAGGAACGTAACCACGCCCCGGAGCGGGGCGGTGACGTGCCGCTGTGATTCTATAGATATAACGAAATTTTCTACAGGTATGCCGAAAGCGGACCAGCGAAACCCGCTAAGGGGCGCGCTTTCTACAGATTTACCGAAATCGACTGAAGGCCGAAATCGGCTGAGCAAAGCTATAACGTGTGGCGCACGGGGGTTTACCCCCATTAGTGCGCCCTAACTCTCAGGACAGACTTTCTACAGAGATTTTCAGATTCGCTCCTGTCCGGCAAGCCAGGGAATCAGGGTGCAAAAAATATTTCTGCCGTTAGGGCTTCTGTGATGGAAATAGCGGCGTCAGAAATTCGCGGGAAGACTAAGGCGATACAGACGCTAGATCGCTCCAGCCGTTATATAAGAAGATGGTCCCCTGCCCTATTCCATAATGGTATTACAGACGCGTTAGGAATGGCTTCTAGTATTCTAGAGGCAAATTTTCGGGGGCCCTGCCCCCGCTCCCCCGTGAGAAATAGGGAAACTCAGACATTTTGGGCGGTGCCTGCAGCGTGCTTATAGGCCGTATTTTATAGACTGGCTTCGGGTAAGTAAAAAGTATATACTTTGTTAGTATCTAATTGTTGGAGAGGAGGGATGCGTTCATGTCAAAAGAAGCTGTGTTCACCATGAAGCTCGAGCCCAAGCTGCGCACCGAATTCATGGCAGAGGTCGAAGCAAGCCATCGGCCGGCCTCTCCAGATTGTCCGTGACCTGATGCGCGAATTCATTCAACGGCAGCGTGAAGCAAGAGAATATGAGGCGTTCCTGCGCCAAAAAGTCCTGGCAGCGCGGTCTTCGATGCGGGCGGGCAAGGGCCGCTCAAATGATGAGGTTGAAGCCAAATTCAGAAAACGCCGGGCTCGCGCGGAAAGCCAGGCGTGAACGTCGTCTGGACACCGGAGGCGGAACGGGATCGTGACCATATATGGGAGCACATCGCCGCCGAGAACCCGCGAGCTGCGGTTAAGATGGATGAGTTATTTAGCGAGATCGCTGCCAAGCTGGCTCGATATCCCATGCTGGGGCACGGCGGAAAAATAGCGGGCACGCGGGAGCTCATCCTCCATGAAAGCTATCGTCTGGTGTACGAAATCGACGGCAAAACGGTTTGGTTGCTGGCTTTAGTGCACACCGCTAGGCAGTGGCCCCAATGACGGTGAAGTACCCCCTTTCCATCGTTGGAGACCTCTTCGATTTGTAAGGCTAGCCTGGGGCTACCCCCCTGCTCCGGCTCGCGGTTCGATGACCGCGAAGGTTTTGATCTCTTTGGCTTCGGGGTCGTGAAAGGGCTCGCTGATCCCAAGCACCCCGGTGGATAGCCGCAGGCAGATGATGGACGCGCTGGAAAAAGCCCGCTAAACTTACTTTGTAGTGCAGGCAGGCATGCCAGCGCTGCGCGGTTGGAAATCGGCGCCGGTGATGGATGGTATATAGCGTTCATCAGGCCTTTCCTCACCGATGACACCCGGCCACAACAAGTCGGCCGGTTTTGAGCGGGGTCTACAATTCTGATCAGAAGCGCAAGAGTCCGTCAGGCCTGAGCGGATGGCGGACTCTTGCGCCGGTCACTGGCTCGTAAAGCGAGGATGAGCGACCGCGCGTACGTGAGATGGCGATGTCCCCTCGTCCGCACGGGTGGGCTAGCTTTTTATGTGAGGCTATACACGATCAAGCCCTGCCCGCGATGATGAAAAACTTGTGTGTATCGAAGAGTGCCCTCTGGAATTCGGGGCAGATCCGGGGTCCCCTGCCCTGCGGTGGGATGCACGCCGGAAGGCCTGGTGGCCATGCTTGCTTGTGAAGCGCGCCTCGCGTTCAGCCGCTTGGAAGTCTCGGCATGAAGCGTGCGTTGTTGGGACGCCAGCGAGTTTCCCGGGCGCGTCTTTTTTGCCGCGCCACGGTCGAGCTTAACGGCGGATCTGGATTTGGCTTAGCGGCGCAGGTCTTGACGCCAAGGTGATGCTCCGCTTGCCACGCCACGTCGCGCAGGACGTCGTCAAGCTGGCCTTGAGTGAAATGGCCCAAATCCTCTTTCAGCCTCCTCGCGAAATCACGCGGCGAAGCGTAATGGGTCCAGCGATGACCGCGCTGTTCCCCCTGCTCAATGGCGCGGCAGCGAAAGATGCCATCCTCATCGATCCTGAAATTCTGCTGGCAAGCGGAATCGGAGATGAATTCGCCGCGCCTCCTGTAGGTGAGGATCAAGGGCTCCTGCCCCGTCTCGATGACAAGCCGTGGCAGGCCAGAGCGGAGCATGTCGAGGACGGGACGTAACGCCGCGTTGGTCAGTTTGGCTTTGGCCGGAGCTGCGGGCATGAGTTAAGGAGTTGCTTAGGCGGAGGAAGGCGCATCGGCTTTGCGGATGGTGTTTGCAGGTGTCGTAACGGCCTTGAGAGCTACTCTAGCAAATGTTGGAACAGTTTTCTATCTATGAATCTAACGTGGCCGTTTTAACCTTAAAGCTGGGCCGGTAGTGGCAATGGCATTCCGGCAAAGGCGCGTCGGTAGCGGCAGGCGTGGCGGCTGGTCCCCTGCTCGCTAACGATGGTTAGCCAGGGGAATAGCCAGGGATAGCTTTTGCCGGAGTGTGGCTAAGCTGGCGCGGTCATCGCCATCGCCGGCGTGACCGCGCAGCAATTCAGTTCCGGGATCGGATCAGAAAGCCGGTAGCTGCAAGAGCGATCCAGCCACGGCGACATCGCAGATGCGGATATCGCTGGTGATAGCCTTGCTTCCGGTAAGGGCGCTGCGTGTCCGGTCGAGAAGCGTTTTCGCCCAGGCTTCGGCGTGATCGGCGGAGGAGGCTTCGACTTCGATATCGTAGACCTGGCTGACGCGGTAGGTGACGCGATAGGTGGCGAGTTTGGACATAGGGGATCTCCTGTTGGTTGGTTGAAGAAGCTTGCCGCCCGCCCCGGTGGGCGGGCGGCTTCGCCTGGCGCTAGAACGGCATCTCTTCGCCACCGGCCTGCGCTTCGGCCGCCTCGGGCGATTTCGGCGGGAAGAGCACGATCTTTCCCTCGAAATTGAGCGGAAGCGCCTGAACCTGGAGATTGATGCCGTCGCCCTTCTGGTGCTTCCAGGCGCCGCCGATGCGGGTCAGGATGTCTTTCTTGCCCTTGTCGCGGGTGGTGACGCCGTAGACGATGAAGTCGGGAGTGTTGGTGGTCATGGTACGTTTCCTTCTCTGTTTGTGAGGCTGCGCCAATCGCGGCCTCGTTGCCTCCCGTCCGCTACGAGGGGTTAGGCGCGCTGCAACGGAAAAATTTTGGAGGGGCCCGGCGCTTTGCGCTTGAGGCTTCAAAAAAGAAAAATGTGCCGGCGCGGAGCCCTCGCGCTCGTCGCGAGGTGCGCAAGCGCAAAAGCTGGGAGGAACCAAAACTTTTACGTTGAGGTCCGCTCTTCGGACCGTCCGCGCGCCGTCCCGAGTGGCAGGGATTTGGCAACTTGAGAGGCCGTGTTGCGCAACTGAACGGGAGAAGGAAGAAGTCTATGAGCGAATCTCCCCTCCTCGCCTCGGTCTGTCACAGCGAAAACGCCAAAGCCATTCTGTTCATTCTTATAGCAAGCCTGAAAACAGCAGCGGCGTAGCAATTCCTGCTTTCAGCGCGCGCCGCTTTCGGTGATGATGGTCTTGCCGGAAGAAAAATGGCGGGGCACCATGCAGACCGACGAGTTCGAAAACCGTTTGCGCCAGGACCTGCCGCGCGGTCATGCGTTGCAGCCGAAATCAACCGGGCGGGAGCGTTCGCTCTTTGCGCGCTGGCTAACGCCCGCGGAAATGTCCGGCGGGCAATGGAGTCACGAAGGCGGGCTCCTGCTCGGCCGCCGCGGGGGGCGTCTTATCGGCTGGAATGACGATCGGCATATCATGACGATCGCCGGAAGCCGCGCCGGTAAGGGCGTGTCGCTCATTATTCCCAACCTTTTGTTTTACGAAGGCTCGGCCCTCGTCATCGACCCGAAGGGCGAGAATGCGCGGATCACCGCGGGCAGGCGCAGCAAGGGCGCGAAGGCTGGCGGCCCTGGGCTCGGTCAGGACGTTCATATCCTCGATCCGTTCGAAGTAAGCGGCATAGCGTCGGCGTCGTTCAATCCACTGGCCGAACTCGATCTGGCTTCGGACGACTGCGCCGAGGATGCCGGCATGTTCGCCGATGCTCTTATCACCCATCCGGACCATGGCGAGAAACATTGGACAGAATTCGGCGCAGGCCCTTTTGCGCGCCTTGATCCTCGTGGTGCTGGCGGACCCCGACCCGGCCCGGCGCAACCTCATTACTGTGCGCCGACTTCTGATGCTGACCGACGAAAAGATTGAAGAGAAGCTGTTCGAGCACCCGCCGTCGCTCGGCAAAATGACGGCACAAGAAGCGCTGCTTCAGATCCTGAGGGAGCAAATCGGGCCGCACCTCGATATTTGCGTTGGCCTTGCCGGACATCTAGAGGGAATGGGAGAGAACGAGCGCGGTTCAGTCCTATCTGCGGCTAAAACTCAGACGCAATGGCTCGATGACAAGCGGATGAAGGATGTTCTGAGCCGCAGTGACTTTCGCATGGCCGATTTGAAGCGGAAGCCCACCACGATCTATCTGTGCTTGCCGGCAATGCGCATGGGCACGCATGCGCGCTGGCTTCGCTTGATGATCCTGCTGGCGTTGTCGGTGATGGAGCGGACCAAGGTGAAGCCCCCTGCCCCGGTGCTGTTCGTGCTCGATGAGTTTCCGGTGCTCGGCCACATTAAATCGATCGAGACGGCGGCGGAACTCATGGCCGGATTTGGCGTGAAGCTCTGGGTGATTGTGCAGAATGTCGGGCAGCTCAAGCAGCATTATGAAAAAGCCTGGGAGACGTTCGTTGCCAATTCCGGCGCTCTGACTGCGTTTGGCGTCGTCGATCAGGAGTCGCTCAAAGTTCTGTCGGACAAGCTCGGCCGGATGCGGATGACTGAGCAGGTTTCGACCGGCGCGGTCGGACAGGCGTTGCTCTCGGGGGCGGCTTCCTTCAGGGACGAACATCACGATGTGCCGCTGCTGGCCGAACATGAAATCGGCCGCGTGTTTGGCCGTGACGAGAAGCGCTTATTGATCCTCGCTGCCGGCTGTCTGCCGGCCGTGGCCGAACGGTTCATCTATTATACAGATCCCATGTTCAAAGGCCTGTTTGACGCTCAAAGCTAAACAAACAAAAGGAGGGAAATGCATGGTGATAAAGATAGGGACTCTCGTTGACGAGTTGGGCGTCGATCACTTGGCCACTGATTTTTACGATTTTCCTCTGCTTCGTTGGAATGAAACGAGGCCGAACGGCGCGAGCAAAAGCGTGGTTTGTTTCATCTCAGGAGATGAAAACGGAGATTTGTTATTTGCCTCAAACGGAGGCCTGCTTACTGACGCAATCTATCGGCGAAGACGTTGGGAAAAGCTCGTCGCATTCAGAGCGGTGCCGGCAGTCGAGCTCTATTACACTGGTGTCGAGAAGCGTCTCAGGCAGGAATTTATGAACCAGTATGCTTTGCTGAGGGTGCTGGCGCCTGACGATGGCGTTGTCTTTCTGGCTGATTTTGCGGATGACCATCCGAGCGTTCCGATGCATCTGAATTACGCTATCGCGCCTCAGGTTGAATTGGTTGCGTTGCAGGATGCGCTGCATCGGCGATTTATCCTGCAACGGCGGCAATTCGTCGATGTCTTGTGCGACGGCGAATTCAAGGTCCCAAAGGAGCATGCAAACGATCTCGAGCACTGCCGGCTTACAACGGAGGCCGATTTCGTGAAAGCCAATCAATTATTGAAGGAGCAGCGCAAGAAGGGCTTTTTTGAAAAACTCTTTGGGTCGTAGCTGTTTGCTCTGGCCAAGCAGGAGATCGGCTGTCTGCCGGCCGTGGCCGAACGTTTCGTGTATTACGCCGATCCGATGTTCGAGGGGCTTTTTGACTCGAAAGAGTAAGCAAAGCCGGGAAGAGAAGTACATGGCAATAATGTTTAACCCGCTGTTTTGCGACGTCAAAGCACACGGTTTTCCTTGGATAAAGTGGGAAGAAGACAGGCCGTTCGGCAAGAAGGTGTTCGTCAATTGTTTTATCACCGAGGGCGATAACGGTGAATTATTATTCGCGTCGAACGGCGGGCTGTTGCCTGACGCGGTATATCGCCGGCGTCCTTGGGAGAAGCTTATGGGCTTTAGAACAGCTCGAGCGGAGGAACTTTATTACTCGGGAATGGAAAAGCGGCTCCGCCAAGAGTTTATGAATTTATCGCCCGTGCTGCGGCTTTTGCTGCCGAACGACGCTGTGGTGATACTGGCGGATTTCGATGACGATTTCCGTTCGGTGCCGATGCACCTGAATTACGGGGTGGGTACAGCCGTGGAGTTCGTAGGCCTACACAATGTACTTCGCCGGCGATTTATCGATGAGCGGAGAGCGGTTGTCGAAAAAGTGTGTGACGGCGAGTTCAGACTGCCCGAAAGCTGGGACCGGGCTCGCCAACAGCTCTGGACCGAAGATTTGTTGAACTGGGAAAAAAGATTATGACAGCGTCGAGTAGCGCGACGAAAGCTGGTTAGCAAAATTGCTCGGGTTGTGATGTCGAAGATGGAGGAGGTTCTCGCTTTTTAAGAGTTCCCGCCGGTGTCGTGCGGATATCCGATGCGGCGGCGCACGCAGCCCAAGACGGCGTCGCTTGCCGTATTTGATCATCATTCCCCGAAAGTTGGGCGTGGAGAAGACGGAGCACATAGTGATAAAGTTTGAGTATGATAGCGGTATCAGTTCGGCGGATGGCTTCCCTTGGGCGGTTTGGGAGGAAGATAAGCCGTCTGGCAAGCGGGAGATCGTTAATTGCTTTATCGCGGAGGGGAGCAGCCGCGAGTTATTGTTTGCGGCAGATGGCGGTGTACTGCCGCAACCGATTTACCGGCAGCGGCGTTGGGAAAAGCTTGTTGGTTTCAGATCGATGCCTGCGAAGGAACTTTATTATTCTGGTGTGGAAAATCGGCTTAGGCAAGAGTTCATGAATAAGTCGGCTGCTCTACGGATTATGCTGCCTGACGACGCCGTTGTGATGCTGGCAGACTTTGCCGATGATTATCCGAGCGTGCCGGTGCACATCAATTGCGGAATAGGTACGCAAGTGGAGATAAACGCTTTGCACGGCGCTCTTCACCGCGCCTTTATCGCGGAGCGATGGCAGGTGGTGGAAAGCCTCTGTGGGGGCGAGTTCAAAGTACCGGACGATTGGGATAAGGGGCCTCTCTTAACAGAAACTTCTTTAATGGGCATGCGAAGAGCTTGGGAGGAGGCTGTGTCGCGAGACCGAAATTGGCTACAAAAGTTGTTCGGTTGGAATAAATAATTTGAGCTTGGGCGGTCGCTTAGAGGCGGCGGTAATGCCCATATCACCTAACGCTCGGAAATATATGCTGTTGTCCGGAAATTATCGATTTCTTGCTTTTACCGGACAACCCGCGATTCGAGAAGCGCTAAATACGTGACACTGCCTGCGTTCGATGCCCCGCCGTGAGACGCTTTGCTCTTTCGTTCCTCGGTCGGTCCCCTGCCCTTATGCTCGCGCGCTCGGCGCTTGGCCTCGGCAAGAAGACGCCGGTCGTCGCTGTCGTCGAGTTCTAAAAGCACTATGTGCCTGCCCTTCAGCGGCATGGCGTCGAGGATAAGGGTCAGCCCTTCGCCGGTATCGTGCGGATAGGCGCGACCGATGCGTTCATACTGCACGCGCCTACTCTTTGGGCTACGCCTTGCGGCATAGGCGATAAGGACGGGATCGTTGGCCACGGATATCCTATTCTTGGAAACTTTTCTAAGGGCAAACAACCAAATTCCCATTTGCCCAATTGACCTGATGCTCAGTCGCGAAAACGCCGTCCGTCCTCGACCATATCGGCGTCGTTGATCGGAATGCCTTTGGCGCGCAGCGCCTCCATAAGGAAGTAGCGCAGCGAGACCATCTCCTCGGCGGTTCTCTTTTTGAGCGCAACCCAGGCGTAGTCGGGCAGCTCGATTTTGAGTCCTTTCATGCGCGATCGTGGGGTCGAACTCATTGAGGCCCCCCCTGCCCGGCCTTCGAGCGCGTAACTCATCTGGCGGGGCCACGAGAAGCGCAGAGTCCGGAGCCGTGCTCGGTTTCGTCGTGACGAGCGTCGGGATCCCCTTTTCAGCGGCCTTGGCCTCGAGGCGGGCGTCGATCGGATCGAGTTCGATTGCCTGGAATGGCGGACGCGTAGGTTTTACTGAGGTCATGAATTCACACCCTGCCCTGCGGTAAGACGCGGAGCTGACTGGTTTTTCGAGGATTTGACGATCTCTTCCATCTCGGTCGCGAGCGCGGCGACCTCGAGCCCTGCCCCGCTTGTGGGGTCGGGCGGGAAGCCGGTCAGAAACATTTCTCTATAGGCGACGCGCTCGACCATGACGGTGCGGAAGATGGGAAGTCCCTGCCGAGCCAGTTCCTGATAGGCGAAATCGGTCACGCGTGTGCGAAGTGCCGGCATTTTGGTCAGAAGCAGCCGGTAAGGGATGGAAGCCCCCTTCTCTTCGGCGACGTCCTTGATGTCGGAGACGACGACCAGCGCTTCGCGGAGATCGGGCTCAGACGCCTGCGCCGGGATGACGACGAGATCGGACCGGGAGATGGCCTTCAAGACCGTCGCTTCGCGCGAGCCGGCAAGATCGATGAGGATGTGATCGACGACATTGGCGAGCGCTGATTCACGGATCATGGTCGTGAAGCTATCGCGTTCGATGGCCTTGACCTCGAGGCCTTTGATATTGGCCTTGCGCCCCCAGCGCTCGACGGTTCGGTTCTGATCGAGATCGAGAATCAGAACCTCTTCGCCCCTTTGCGCGAGGCGGGCGCCTATGGCGGCGCAGATGGTCGACTTGCCGACACCGCCTTTCGAAGATGCGAAGGAAATTATCATGAAGAAACCCGGACAGAGGAAACAGGGCAAATGAACAGGTACATCTTTGCCCATCTGGTCAAAGCGGCAAAAGAACAAAGTGATTCTAGCCAATGCAGTCCCGAACAATCAACTAAATAGTTTAACTCGGTAACTCTTGCTCACTTGCTCATTTGGTCTGTTGTTCTCCTGACCTCGTGGCCTAATTGCCAAATAAGCGATTAAGCCTTGATTCAATTCATTTATTCTCAAACCAATTGGCCAGTTGTCTATTTGGCCAAACGAGCATGAGTGCAATAACTCATGTTCATTTGGCTATTTGCACATTAGGTCGCTTGGCCTGATGAGCAGTAGAGCAAAAGCCGAATTACAATACTTGGCTGATCAAGTTGAAAGTCGGAGAGATTGTGAAACCGCATCTCGGCATTGGCTATTGCAATCGGTCTTGGAATGCGAAATTCTTTTGCCCAGACATAAAAACTTGTTCCAAGTACCTTTCCCTTTTATTTTCATTTAAAAAATCACTGGGAGTTAAATAAGTTAGACTCTTAGTTAGATAAGTTACGGGCTGTGGATAACTTGATTCTCCGTTGTAATTCAAATCCATAGAGAATGGCTCGGTTACCAAAGGTGCGAAGATAGGTGATTGAACGTGCGAAGAGCGGAGATCAAAGGTGCGAAATTCGGTGACCGAAAGTGCGAAACGGTGAGTGAAGGTGCGAAGGGGTGACCAAAAGTGCGAAACGGTGGCTGAAGGTGCGAAGCGGTAGTTAATAGTGCGAATCGGGTGTCGATAGTGCGAAGTGGTTGGCGATAGTGCGAATTGGTTGATTAGTTAGTTTGAGGCTGGTAGGCCTCGATTATGAGTTAATTGTTTCTCCCTGATCGCCATCCGGTCCGCGATTTTTTCGTTCTCGATATTCTCGACGTGGTGCCGCGTTCGGATATGGCGTCGATGGAGCACCCGCTTTTTTCCTTATCGACGAAACCTGAGACGCGTGAATTGACCTACGAGCATGACGGACACCGCTTGGAGATCATTCCGAGCGTGCGCGGCCTGCCGACGGTGTTCGACAAGGATATTCTGATTTATTGCATCTCGAAGCTGATGCACATGAAGAACAGCGGCCGCCCGATTGGCCCAAAAGTGCGACTGACGACGCACGATCTTTTGGTGGCGACGAACCGGCCGACCAACAATCTCGGTTACGACCGTCTCGAATTTGCCCTGGAGCGCATGGCGGGCACGGTGATCAAAACGACGCTTGAGACGGCCGAAGAAGCGACCGTCGAAGGGTTCTCGCTGATCAGTTCGTTCAAGTACAATCGCAAGGGCTCGATGCACGCGGATCGCTTACGATATCTTGAGATCACGCTCTGCGACTGGCTCTTCAGGGCGATCGACGCGGCCGACGTCTTGCCGATTAGCCGGGATTATTTCCGGCTTCGGCGTCCGCTCGACCGGCGCCTCTATGAGCTTGCCAGGAAACATTGCGGCGCCAAGGACAAATGGCGGATCAGTATCGATAAGCTGCAAAAAAAATGCGGATCGAAGCAGGAGCGTAAGTCCTTCGTCCGGCATCTGCGCGAGACGATCGAGGCCGATCATTTGCCGGATTACGCGCTGATGCTTGATGACGATTTGGTCGTGTTTCTGAAGCGGGAAGGGGAGGGGGCCAACGTCAATCGTCCGGGACCTACGCCGCTTCCGAAGGAGGATGCCTCCAGGGATGCGGCGCCTGCCGCTCCGCCCTCCCTACCGGCGCCAGAGCGGCGCATCATGGTGTCGTCGAAGGCGATCGACCGCTTGTATGAAATCGCGCCGGGTTGGGACAAATACATGCTGGAGCACGCCTATATCGCCTGGGCGAGCGATAAGGACCCCGCTCATAACGAGGATGCGAGGTTCCTGAGCTGGGTCGGCAGCTACACCAAGGGAAAGCCCACGCCTTGAAGTGGACGCATCAAGCCTATGCGGCTTCCGGGATAACTTCCCTTAAGGTGCTAAGATAGTTTGCTGCCATCTCGTGCAGCCAGTCGATTGCCGTGGGCCAATTGGCGCGGTTGCTCATGTCGAAACGAGTGCTTCGATCAAAGAAATTGGCGCCGGTCGTGCGGCCATATTTTGCGCCAAGCTTTTGCTCCAGATGTTGGCGCAACGGATCGAGGCGATCAGCAAGTTCGGTACCATCCGATCCGCGCGGCCCGCGAACAAAAAGGCCGACCTTGGTTCTTCCTACCCAGAGCGAAACAATCGTCGAACTTTCGGCATCGACGGGCAGCCAGACGCTGCTGGTGCCCGTAACCTCGACTCCCAAAGATTTATCTTCGGGAAAACGCGCGAGATAAGCCGTCCAGAACTCCCTGCGGAAGTTACCAACCTCCGAGTTTTCCTGAGAATTTTTTGCGGCGGCCTGCAAGTGCTTTTCCCAGAGATTGGGGCGGATCAACACCTCAAAGATCGGCGCGGGGAGACTTTCGCCAATGCGCACGACCCGGAGGCGGATTGCGAAGAAATTGAAGTCTTCGGCCGTGTGATCGTTGAGCCATTTGATGGCCGACAAATGAGGTTCGCGGAAGTCGGTCGCGATCCAAACGATTGTTTTTGCTTCGAGACCGGCCAGATAGGTGAGGATTTGACCAAGATGGCTATGATCGGTCTTTTCAAGCTGGTTTTCGATCAGGACCAGACTGCCATCGTGAAGATTTCGGGCGAGGATGTCGGCTGCGAAGCCTTCGACGGGGACCTCCGTGCCGGTCATTTCGAGCTGGATGCCGAGGAACTCGCCGAGTTCGTCGAGATGACTTGCGAGCCAGGGTGTAAAGTGTCGTGCCTCATTCTGCCATGCGTGACGGGGATCGATGTCGATCAGCTTGCCGATATCCATCAGGCGTAGTCCTCCAACTGGGCTTCCTCGGTTCCCGGAATCCCGGAGATTCCACAGACGCCGTCAACGCGAATCGCAGTAGCACTTCCCGAATTGCTCGCGGTGGCATTTAGCAGGAATGCAACGTGATGGCCTTCTCTTTCGCTTTCTATCCGCCGTTTTCACGTCGAGGACGGCATTGGGCTTGCGCGTTGGATCATGATCGCAAACCGTTCATCAGACAGAGCCTCGGCGACGAAAAAGCTAGGCTTTAGCCTTATGAGCCTCACTGAAGCTGATTTTTCGGTTCGCGTAAAAAAACTTTTGATTGTACAGAGCTGATACCAATGAATTCCAGGGGGACATGGGCATGGTCGCCACAGTTCGGCAATTGTGCACGCCGCGCGAAGGGGCTTTCGATCTCAGCGTCGGAGATCAAATCGACCGCTTAGACCAGGTGTTGGCTTCCTCCGAAACCCAGGCGGAAGAATTCTTCGCGAAAAATCACGTAACGGCCGGGCTCAAGGTATTGCTGAGCGAAGGACTTTCGAGGCTGGCAGGCCGATCGGATAGACCGCTCTACGAATTGCGCCAGGCAATGGGCGGCGGTAAGACCCATTCTATGGTTGCCCTGGGACTTCTTGCCCGGAACCCAATTTTGCGAGGCAAGTACTTCGCCGAGTTTCCCCATGGGAAGGCTTTGGGTAGCGCGCGCGTGGTCGCCTTGGATGGGCGCAGCATCGACCGTTCGCGCTACATTTGGGGTGACCTAATAACGCAATTAGGAAAAGCGGAAGAGGGAGCGGTTTACTGGAAAGAAGGGCCCAAGCCGCCTTCAAAGAAAGACTGGCTCGCGCTGATCGGTTCCGAGCCAACTTTGATACTTCTCGACGAGCTCCCGCCCTACCTAGACCATGCGCTGGCGGTTCCGGCTGGCGAGGCCACTCTGGGAAAACTTGCGAAGTTCGCGTTGAGCAATCTCTTTGCGGCCGCGATCGAGTTGCCGCGGTGCTGCATTGTTATTTCAAGCCTGACCGGCACCTACAAGAGTTCAAGCAACGATCTGCACGATCTCGCCAATGAGGCGATGAGGCAAGCCAGACCCCTGACACCGGTGGATCTAGCTACGGATGAGATTTATAGCATTTTGAAACGGCGCCTGTTCGCTAGTCTGCCGGATGGAGCGGCCATAAACGCGGTTGCGGACGCGTACAACAAGACGATCTCGCAAGCTATCACAGCGCAAGCTGTTCCTTCGACCGCGCGCCAGATCGTCGAAGAAATCCCGCAAACCTATCCCTTTCATCCTTCGGTCAAGCATATTATCGCGTTGTTTCGCAACAACGAGACCTTTCGTCAGACCAGAGGTCTCATGCAAATCGCATCTCGCATGCTGCTTTCCGTATGGCAGAGAGCGTCAGATGATGTGACGCTGATCGGTTGTCAGCATCTTGACCTCTCAATCCAGGATGTGCGGGACGATCTGAACCGGGTTCGGGATCTTCAGGCTGCCGTGGCGCACGACATATTTGGCAGCGGTCAGGCCGTCGCCGAACGCATCGATGCCGAGTTCGGCGGCGACTGCGCGAGGCAAGCTGCGTCGACGCTGCTGGCGGCATCTTTATCGAGTTCCGTCGATGCGGTGCAGGGCTTCACCGAGGATCAGCTCATCGAATATCTCATCAGCCCCTCCACCGGGGCCCGTGAATATCGGGACGCGTTCGATAAGCTGCGGAAGGGCGCATGGTATCTACACCGGAACAAATCAGACGCCTGGTATTTCTCGCCTGCGGAGAACCTTTATAAGCTGATTGAGGATCGCGCGCTTCGCGCACCGCAGCCGAGGATCGATGAGGAGATGCGGCGGAGTCTGCGCGACGCGTTTAGGCCTCGGGGCGCGGGGGTCTATGAGCGGGTCGAGGCGCTGCCCAAGATTAGCGAGGTCGATTTACGTGGTTCCCGGGTCTGCGTGGTGCTCGAGCCGGAGGCGCAGCAGCCGACCGAAGCCCTCAAAAGCTTTTTCGGGGCCGCTGCGGAGAAAAACAATCTTTGCGTGGTTACGGGGGATGGATCGCGCTTTGCCGACCTCGAGAGCGCCGTGAGGAAAGTTTACGGAACCCACCTTGCGCAACAGCAAATGGTTCACAACCAGCCCGACAAGCTTCGCGAAGCTGAAGATCTCCTTGCCGAAGCTGAACAGGCTTTGAATTCTACGATCATCGGTCTGTTCAATAAAGTGATCTACCCATCCTTTCAGGGGCTTACCGTCGCGACCTTGCAGCTCACGCCCGCCGGTGCGAAAGACCGTGGTGAGGAAGACGTTGCCGCGGCGCTCTCTACCCTCGGAGCCCAGAAAGTCGTTCGAGATTTGGAATCCGAAGCAGACAAATTGATCTTGCGTGCGGAGGAACTCCTGTGGCCGGCGAAAGATCGGAAAGCCCGCTGGGCGGACATTGAAGATCGGGCAAAGACCAACCCGCGCTGGCCCTGGATCGAGCCAAGAGGCCTCGTGCGTTTGCGCGAGCGCGCCAAGGGCAGGGGACGCTGGCGTGATAGCAATGACGGCTGGATCGAAAAGGGGCCCTTCCCACCCGACAGGACGAAGGTAAATCTCATTCCGGGGCACTATGATCAAACCACGGGGCAGGCCGAGGTAACCGTCCAGGTCCAACACGCGGGCAAATCTCCGCAGGTTTACTGGTCCGAGAAGCCGGACGTCTCACGGGAGACTGGTGAACTGCTCAAAGGCGATAGCTTAAAGACCGAAGCTACGGCTCTATGGTTTGTCGCTGTAGACCCCGACGGGCAACATGAAACAGGGCCAGCCACGCCCTGGAAAAATCAGCTCACGATCACGCACGACGTTCATTCGCTTCCTGATGGCCGCCGCCGTGTTACTCTTGCTGTGCGGCCCGACGTGACGCGGCGGGAGGGCGGCGTGCTCAAATGGAATATCCAGGGCACCAACCCGAAGGAGGGCCAGGATTTCAAGGATGAAATCATCATTGCCTCGCCCTCGGAAACGCGGATTTGGGTGTATGCTGCTCATAGCGGCGTTGAGGCGAGCAAAAGCTTCGTGGTACCTGCCGCGAATGGAGAAGGACCTCAGCTTGACCTCGCCAAGCCCGCAACGCTTAACAAGAGGTGGGGCATCCCGGACACCGCGACTTCTTTCAGTGTTCTAAAGATCGCGCAGGAGAAAGAAGCAAGTCTCAAGATATCCAAAGTTGTTATAGGTGAGGGCGAGGCCCATGTGCAGATGAGATTTGGCTCAGGCGTAGCGCTTTCGTCTGAAGTGCTTAACAGTTTGGTTTCTGTCTCCAGAACCGCCCTCAACAACGACTTGGCTAACGTTGCAGTGGACATAAGTGCGATAAAATTTGCGTCAGGCGCCGATCTGGAGGACTTTTTAAGGGCGCAGAAACTGGACGCAAGTTCGGAGGAAATTGAGCAGTGAATGTGCATTCCCACATTTGCGCGCAGACTGAAGGCTTTGGCGCGCCAATGGGCGTCGATCCGCACTGCTTTGAGGTGCATGTTCCGCGTGGCAATCAAGGCAAGATACGCCTTATCGAGCATTTTGGCGTCGCCATGGGTGCCTACGGCCTGCCGGATGTGGAACGCTCCGTTCTGTCCCGTAAGACCTGGGTTGCAATTCGCGATGACGTTAAGCGCCATTTTAACGAACGTCTGAAGGAGAAGAGCCTCGCGATCGGTAATTGGTCTACGGGGCTTAACCGCGTTGAGCGGCTTCTCGGGCATGAGCTTATGGTGCTCGCTTGGGCGGTTGAGGCGGCTGATCTCGATGTGGTCCCGGTGGCCATACGCAATTGGCTCGCTCTTCGGCCTGAAGAGCGATGGTGGCTCTTTGCCGTCACTGCGGCATCGACAGGGGAAACCAAGCATAGCGAGATTGGCTGGCGCAAGGCGCTGCGATTTGCCCTGACAGAAAATCCGGTGCGCGAAGCTCTTGCGGTGTCGCAGGCGGTCGTCAAGGCGAGTCCGGTGAACTCAGTCGGGACGCAAAACTCGGCGGAAGAAAGAGCCTGATCCTGCCGCGCCTATGCTCCCAGGTTTTAAGGAAGAAGCATTGCCGTTCGGCCCAGGCGTGATAGCCGGTGACGGCGCGCAAGAGGGAGTGCATGCTGAAACCGTTTTCATTAAAGACAGCGCCGTCGCCGATCGAGCGGGCGATCCCGGTTCAAAAGATATCCGCGGAAGCGCAAAAAGAACGAAAGGCGGTTCAAAGCCAAACGCTGACGGCGCTCGGGTCCTATTGGAAAGGCCGAAAGCCGCTCGTTCTGGTCAAGGCATGCGTGCTGGCCGCGCTTCTGCCGGCCAGCGATGACGTAGAAGCCGATATCGCCATCTTCGAGCAGTTGATGGCGATGGATCAGGCCGGTTTTGGCCGTCGTATCGCTCTTTCGAAATCAACGAAATTCAAAGCGTTGGAAGTGGCTCGGAGGCTCCTGGAACTTGGACAGCAGCCTGAGGAGTTGGCACCATGCTTTTCCGTCGACTTCGGCAAGCCAACTTGTGGACCTCGTTGAGGCAAAACAGTTGCATTGGTCCCGCGAAGCGAGCTGGGAAATCAGGGCCAAACTCTACGGCGATGCGCTGGAAGGCCTTGCCTTCAAGGAATGGCTCGATCTCGGCGATCGGGCGGAACAGGTCGATCAAGACAGACTTTACGCACCAATCTGGCCCGCGGTTAACGCTCATCTCGGCACAGATGCGCAATCGATCCCGCAACTTGTGGATCAATTAGGAATTGCGCGTTTCGGAAAGCGTGCAATCGTCGGAGATGCCTTTTGCGGCGGCGGGTCAATTCCCTTCGAGGCGGCTCGCTTGGGGTGCGATGTTGTCGCTTCAGACCTGAACCCGATCGCGTGCATGCTCACTTGGGGCGCGCTCAACATTGTGGGCGCGGATGCTGAGACACGCGAAAAGATCGATGCGGCTCACCGTGAGCTGGTCGAAAAAGTGGATGCTGCTATCACCGAGCTTGGCATTGAGCACAATGCGCGAGGTGATCGCGCGAAGGCTTACCTGTATTGCCTTGAGGCGCGCTGTCCCGCCACAGGCTACATGGTTCCGATGCTGCCTAGCCGCATCATTAGCCGGTCACGTCGGACAATAGCGGTGCTGGAGCCGGATGCGGCTCGGATGCGCTTCAACATCCACATTGCAAATGGCGTTTCCGATGAGGAAATGGCCGGGGCCGAGTTTGGCACGGTGATTGACAAGGATTTGGTTGTCACGATTGACGGCGCCACCTTTCGCACAGCGATTAAGACAATCCGCGGTGATCGTGAGGGTTCAGACGGCGAGACCGTTAACGCATTGAGACGATGGGAAAGGCAAGACTTCGTTCCGCGCGAAACCGACATTTTTCAGGAGCGCCTTTACGCCATCCAGTGGATCACGAAGGAAACCTTCTACAGGCATCTGCAGGAAACATACTTCGCTGGCGTTACCGAGGAAGATTTAGTTCGAGAGCGAATAGTCGAGGCATTGGTACGGACAAACTTAACCCGATGGCAGGAGCGAGGCTTAGTGCCGGATACAATGATTGAATCCGGGGCGAAGACCGACGAGCCAATTCGGACGCGCGGCTGGACTGATTGGCATCATTTATTTGGACCGCGTCATCTCTTGCTGGGGTCTATTGTCTGTTCATGTGTCAAAGAGTATCCAGCTGAGGCGTCGGCGTTCTATCTTTCCTTCGCAAAAGTGCTCAATTACATGTCGCGGTTGACTCAGTGGATGCCGCGGTCGCTTCCCCTAAAATGCCTGCCGACGTGGTCAATCACGTTTTCTATAATCAGGCACTCAATACCTTCATGAATTGGGGGTTGCGCCCCTTTTCCACGCTGGCACCCAGGCTTCTGTCGTCCCCTGATCGGCATGAAATCACGACAACCCCGGTCCTGCAGACTGCACATGCCGAACTTATAGAAAAGATGTCAGATATTTGGATCACCGATCCACCCTATGCCGATGCGATCCGCTACGAGGAGATAACCGAATATTTCATCGCATGGTTGCGGAAGATCCGCCGGAACCCTTCAAGGACTGGGTTTGGGATAGTAGGCGCGCGCTCGCCATAAAGGGTTCGGGCGACGAATTCAGAGCGCAGATGGTGGCTGCCTACAAGAATCTTGCGATCCACATGCCCGACAACGGCATGCAAATCGTGATGTTTACTCACCAAGACTCGAACGTGTGGGCCGACATGGCGGCGATTATGTGGGGGGCAGGGCTCCATGTGACCGCGGCCTGGTATGTTGCGACGGAGACAACATCGGAATTAAAGAAGGGCGGGTACGTACAGGGAACCGTACTGCTCGTTCTACGAAAGCGCGCCGAAGAGAAGGCGGGATACCGCGACGAGATTACCCTTGAGATCAGAGATGAGGTCACCCGGCAGATTGAAAGCCTAACCGGCCTTAACGATCGGTCGCTCACACACGGACGTAGCGAGAACCTATTCGAGGATGCCGACTTGCAGATGGCTGGGTACGCTGCTGCCTTGCGTGTGCTTACCGCCTACAGCCGGATCGATGGCGAGGAAATGGCGGACTATGCCGCGCGGCCTCGCGTCAGGGGACGAAGGGACACGGTCAAAGAAATTATCGACTTTGCCGCCGACGCGGCAAACCGAGAATTGGTGCCGGAAGGGTTGGATCGCGAGATCTGGGCTGGCCTTACGTCGGAGGAACGTTTCTATTTGAAGATGGTCGATCTGGAGGCCGTAGGCCTCAGGAAGCTCGACAATTACCAGAATTTTGGCAAGGCATTCCGGGCGACCTGGGACAATCTCATGGCAAGCGTCACGCCTAATGCCACGCGTCTCAAAAGCTCCGTCGAACTCGGCAAAACCGTCTTTGGCGAAGGGTTCGGTGAGACGCCCACGCGGCACATCCTCTGGGCCATGAACCAACTCCAAAAGGAGGATGCCGACGGCCGTGCCGTCTTGGAGGAGCTGCGGACCTTGCCGCGATATTACGAGCGGCGCGACGCCGTGCAGGCCATCGCTACCTATCTCGGCCTGAAACGTGACGAAGATGAGCGCACGGCAGCGCGTACCTTGGCCGATCTGATCGCTAACGAGCGTCTTGGGTAACAAAGATGTCCGAGGCTGTTTGGTCAGATGCGAAGCTTAGACGTTTTTCTTCGCGCTCGGGAAGACTTGACCGCGCGCTGCTGGTCGAGCGGCTGCGGGGGGCGAAGACTTATCGCCGCATCGCTGGCTATTTCCGTTCGTCGATTTTCGAACTTGTCGGAGAAGAGCTCGACAGTGTGGAGCGCATCGAGATTGTCTGCAACGGCGACCTCGATCCGCGCGACCTGCAAACGGCAAAAGCGCTGGAGGTCGGACTCAAAGAACAGCTCGACGAGGGCAGTGATCCCCTGGAGCGGTTGCTGAAACGTGACCGTTACAAGCGCCTTTATGAGCTGCTCAAGTCGAACAAGGTTTCCGTGCGTGTCGTTGCTGGCGAAGACGCTCCATTTCTGCACGGCAAGGCTGGCGTGGTCGAGAGACACGACGGCAGGAAAACGGCCTTTATCGGCTCTCTTAATGAGATTCGCGAAGGCTGGGCGAGGCACTACGAGATCGTCTGGGAGGACGCTTCGGCGGAGGGGATCGCATGGGTAGAGGCGGAATTCCAATGGCTCTGGGATCGCGGCAAACCACTGCCAGAGGCGGTGATCGAAGAGATCGGTCGAGCCGCAAAGCGACGGGAAGTGGAGCTTGGCACCCTTGATCCTGATGAGATCGCACCGGCCGCGTTAGTCGAAGCACCGATCTTCCGCCGAGACGACGGTCTTGATCCGTGGCAACGCGCATTCGTGTCAATGTTCCTTCAGCATCGGGAGACCTATGGCGAACGCGGCGCCCGAATGTTGCTCGCCGACGAGGTGGGCGTCGGCAAGACACTGTCTCTGGCCACTGCTGGCCTTGTTTCCGCTTTGCTCGGTGACGGGCCGGTCTTGATCCTCTGCCCATCGACGCTTTGCCGCCAGTGGCAGGTTGAGCTGAAAGACAAGCTCGGCATACCCTCCGCCGTATGGCTTTCCGCAAAAAAGTCGTGGCTCGATCCGGAGGATCGGGTCATCAAGACGAACGGGCCGAAAGATGTCGTTCGATGCCCGTATCGCGTCGGTATCGTCTCGACCGGGTTGATTTTCCAGCAGGGAGTTCATGTGCTCGATCGCGAGTGCGCGGAGCTTCTCAAGATGAAATACGGCACGGTTATTCTCGATGAGGCCCATAAGGCCCGGAAGAGTTGGGCGCTGAATGACGATGAGGGGACAGCGAACAATCTGCTCCTTTTCATGACGGAACTTTCGAAGCGCTCGCGCCACGTGCTGCTTGGCACAGGAACACCTATCCAGACGAATGTTCGTGAACTTTGGGATTTAATGCATGTGCTCAACGCCGGTGCCGGGCATGTGCTCGGCGGCCCTATGATTACCGATTGGGCACGGCCGGAGCGTTCGCGCGACCTTCTAACGGGCGAGAGAATGATCTCGGATGAAGGCGGAGGATGGGCGCTCATCAGAAATCCATTGCCGCCTGGCAGGGAGGATGTGCTTTTCGACCACATACGCAGCGAGCTTCGCGTACCGAAACGTGACTATTTCACGGATAAGTCGCACGTCGATTTGAACGAGGACTTGCGTGCCGAACTTCGCGAAGCTCTCGAGGATCGAACTAAAGGCGTTACTTTTTTCCAAAGGCATAATCCATTCGTGCGTCACGTGGTTTTGAGGAAGCGGCGCACGCTCGAAAACATGGGTCTCCTCAAGCGCATCGCGGTTGACATATATCCTGACGCAACCAACCCTCCCGCCGGTCTTCGACGGCCGTGGACTCTGTGACATCAACGGATTTTGACGAGGCCTATAGGGCAGCGGTCGCCTTTGGGTCGGCGCTTCGGCAGCGGGTTCAATCTGCAGGAATTACCGAAAAGCTTATGCAACAAAGGATTTGCTCAAGTTTTGCGAGCGGACTTCTCGACTGCGAAGGCCCTTTTAAATAAGCGCCCGTTGCAAGCGGAAGCTGATGCCGATGACCTGCTGAATGAAGAGCAGGCACCTGATTTGGTTGCGGCGGAGCGGGTGCATTTGCAACGGATCATCGACCTACTGGAACCTCAGCGCAGCGATCCAAAGCTCGATGCCGTGAAATTTTTCTTGCTTGAAAAAGGATGGCTGGAGCTTGGCTGCATTATCTTCAGCCAATATTTTGATACCGCTTCATGGGTCGCCGAGAAACTGGCCGCCGCGATACCGAAGGAGCCGATTGGCATTTATGCCGGACTTGGCAAATCTGGATTATGGAGCGGCGAGGAGTTTGTTTCGGCGGAGCGGGATGCTCTCAAGGAAAAAGTCAGAGCGCGGCGGCTTCGGCTGCTCGTGGCAACCGATGCAGCGTGCGAGGGTCTCAACTTACAATCCTTGGGAACATTGATAAATGTCGATCTGCCTTGGAATCCGTCACGATTGGAGCAACGGCTTGGGCGGATCAAGAGACGCGGACAAACCCAGGACCGTGTTGCAATGCTCAATCTTGTCTACCAAGGCACTCGCGACGAACAGATTTACGCCGCTCTGTCGGCCCGCATGGCGGATGTTTACGACATCTTCGGCTCTTTGCCGGACACGATCGAAGACGAATGGATTACGGATATCCAGAAACTGAACGAGAGACTGGCGGATTACACAACGCGCCGGAACCAGGCAGCGAACGCGTTCGATCTTCGCTACGCCGATACGATCACGCCCAAGGGCGAAGCCTGGGAAAAATGTGAGAGAGTGTTGGCCAAGCGCGATATTGTGCAAGTGATGTCGCAAGGGTGGTAGCGGCGCCGGTTTCAGGGCGGCGGCTCGTCGGTGTTGGCGGGCCGTATGATGGGATAGGCGCGAGAATGTCGACGCGCCAGAGCGGTGGTCTTGGTAACGACGAAGGCAATCGAGCGCTTGCATGAAATCGCGCCCGGCTGGGACAAGTGCATGCTCGAACATGCCTATATCGAGCGGGCCAAGGACACAGAGGAAGCGCGCAACGAGGCTGCGGAAGTGATGGCTGTAGCGCCAAGGAAAACGAATCCTAAGAAGAAGTAAGTCGAGGCGCAAGGACTTGAGCCGTAGCTTAGCTGCGACCTTTCTTCGACGACTTCTTGGAGTTGGCAGTGGTTGTGCCGGTCTTGCCTGGCGTCTTTTTCGCCGGGGCCTTGCGCGGATCGGATTTTTTTGTCACAGGCTGGGTTTGGAATGAGAAGCCTTCGTTTTCGAAGGCCGAACGGATGGTCTCGCAATCGGCCTCGGTCACATGTTCTTTGCGGGCGATGCGATACCACTGGGTTCTCACGCATTTAGAAACCTCGGCGACGATGGCCTGGGCTTCGTCAGGCTCGACGAGAAAGCGCGCGGCCTGGCTCAGCAAGTTTTCGGCGCTGGCGCGCGTTCCCTGGTCTCCGGCGATCATTTGAAGATAGCGCTCCAGACCTACGGAGGGGGAGGGGGTCAGGTCATAAGCAGGGGAGAGCCTCCACGACTTATCCATGGCAATGACCGCATGGTTACGTGCATGGTCGTCAATATTGGATGCGGCCGAGTTGAAGCACATCCGGCAAAACAGTTCTTTGGCGTCGCGCCGGGGCTCCGAAGAAACCCGGCGCAAGGCCTCGACCAGCGCAAGATACGACCATTCGCCTCGGCCTCGCGCTTCCATACTGTCCTCGGAGCGAAGGAGGGTCAGGGCGCTGACCATACGGGCGCGCAGATAGCCGTCCTTGACCTTTTCACGGTCAAACCGTTTCACAAGCAGCACATTGCGATTGCCGATCGTGGTCACCCGGCTACGCGCAACGGCTATGCCGCATGCCTTGGCGAGTTGAAGCATGGTGTGCTCGACCTTGGCGCTATCCCATCGATCTTCGGGGCGGTTGAATTTCGCGATCCAAAGACCTTCGTCATCTTGCACGACCGCTTTCGGGCGGGCACCTCCCATGGCGGTGCCGACCAACAATAAGCGGCGTGCCTGCTCGGCCTTGGCGGCATCCGTTTTCTTCTTGTCTTCAAGGAGAGCAAGCGCTGTCTCTTGCAGCTCTTCAAGGTCAAGGATGGTGTTGAAGTGCCGGTCAGGGGCGGGCGGCGCGTTGTTATGGCCAAAAGAAAGCGCGCCTGAGCGAGCATCGGACGATTGCAGCAGGTATTCCATTTCATCGAGCTTGGCGACGCGATTGGCGCGTTCGATGATGAGACGGCCCCAATAATCGGGCGATGCATCACGGATCGCGCCATAAATGCCATTGAGCTTGGTTGTGGGCTCGATCTTCGCTCCGAGGCGGAGTTCAACGGGATCGATTTCAACGGCGTCTGGCCGCGCGAGATAGCTCTTGCCATAGACGAAGCGTCCAACCGGATTGGTGTCGGGATTGGCGAGTTCGTATTTCGCGGCGGTGACCGCCTGCGTCTGACCGGGCAGGGTTATATAAACGAAACATTGTTTGACGGTGCTTTTAGAAGTCATCGTCCAGCCTTTCGGTCTGTCGCACGCGCTGTCTTTCATTGCCGCGCATGAGCGCAAGGCCCGTTTGATCCGATGCTGGGTCGGCCAACCCGGCAAGATCTTCCAAAAGGTCGTAAGCCCAAAGAAGCGAGAGATAGACAGCAATGCCTGTCGACGGCTTTCCGCGTTCGGCGTCCATAATGACAAAGCGAGAGACGCCGATTTTGTCCGCTGCGGTCTGAATGGTCAGCCCTCTACAAATCCGGGCGGTGCGCAGATTGGCGCCAAGCCGCGTCAGCGTGTCTTCCACGGTAAATGGCAGGGCCTGAAAGAGTTGGCTTTTCTTACTCATTGCGCGCACCCGTGTCGGTTTTAGGCTACCTTATTCGACTTAAGGTATTTTATAAGCTACATTGATCTGTTTTGCAAGACCTAAAAGTTGTCTTTAAGCTACCTTATCGAACTTAATGTAGCCTTTAAGCAACATTCTTTCATCATGGACGGGGGCAGTTTGCGACGGTGTCCCAAGATTTTCAGCGCAACTGGCGGAGGGGTATATTCAAGAGCGCATCACTGATTCGTTATTTCACAGGCTCGTCTTAGCTTCATTGCATTCCTCCAAAGGATGGCTGCGGCGGGGCGTTTTGGTCAAAAGCAGGTACTTATGTTGGAGATTAGCCCGGATCACATCGCGGCGCTGAAAGACGACGATCTTCGGACGCTGGTTGGCCTCCTCTGCGAAGCGGAGATGCGAAGGCGTGGCTTCTCCGCTTCAGCGATCGCGTGGGGTGGAAACCAAGATGCCCCTGATGGAGGTATCGATGTTCGCGTATCGCTGCCAAAGGGCGCGGCCATAGACGGCTTCGTGCCGAAGCCGGAGACCGGATACCAAGTCAAAAAACCGGACATGCCGGTCGCAGAGATAGCCAAGGAGATGCGGCCAAAGGGAAAGCTTAGGCCAGCAATCCGGGAATTAGCTGAGAAGGGCGGAGCCTACATTATCGTCAGTTCGGGTAGCTCGGTTAGTGATAGCGCGCGGAAAGAACGTCTCGCGGCTATGGCAGCGGCGGCGAAGGACCTTCCGGACGTTGACGACTTGACGCTGGACTATTTCGACCGTGGCCGGGTAGCGACGTGGCTGCGAAGTCATCCTGGATGGATACCTTGGGTTCGCGATCGGATTGGCAGGCGAATACAGGGGTGGCAATCATATGGCGCCTGGGCGAATCCGGCCGAGGGCGTGAATGGCGTCTATCTTGTTGACGATCAAATCCGAATTCAGACGAGCGAGAGCAGAGATGGGTTTTCCGTCGTCGCAGGAATTGAGCGCATCCGCGATCGCTTGCGCGACCCGCGGAAGGCGGCCCGGATAGTCGGCCTTTCTGGCGTCGGAAAAACGCGGTTTGTGCAAGCTCTTTTCGACGAGCGTTTGGGCAAGGGCAGTCTTGATCCTTCCTTCGCCTTCTATACCAACTTGGCAGATGATCCCGATCCGCAACCGATAGGTCTGGTTTCGGACCTGATCGCATTGCGCACGCGCGCGATCATCGTGGTGGACAATTGTCCTCCGGATTTGCATCGCCGTCTGTCGGAGATTTGCCGCCAGCCGGAAAGTTTGCTCAGTCTTGTGACGGTCGAATACGACGTGCAGGAAGACGAACCGGAAGAGACTGAGGTTTTCCGGATCGAGCCTTCCTCCGTCGAACTCATTGAAAAGCTGATCCGGGAACGCTTCCAACAAGTATCCCGGGTTGATGCGAGGACCATTGCGGATTTCTCAGGCGGTAATGCCCGTGTGGCGATAGCCCTCGCCAATACGGTGCGGAAGAGCGAGAGCTTAGCGGGGCTCAAAGACGAAGATTTGTTTAGGCGTCTTTTTCAGCAGCGCCATGAGCATGATGCCGGTTTGCTTCTGATCGCGCAGGCATGCTCATTGGTCTACTCGTTCCAGGCCGAGGGTACGAAGGAGCAGGACTCGGAACTGCTGGTGTTTGCGAGATCTGGCAGGGAAGACGGTTCAGGAAATCCATCGCGGCGTGGCCGAGCTCAAACGTCGTGATCTTGTTCAAAAGCGAAGCGTTTGGCGCGCCGTTCTTCCCCATGCGATTGCCAACCGTCTGGCGAAGCTGGCGCTACAAAATATTCCCCGCGCTGATATCGAAGGCCAATTGGTCGAGGGTAATTCGGAACGGTTGCTGAAGTCATTTTCGCGGCGTTTGGGCTATTTACATGATAGCGACCAGGCGGTTCAGATCGTCGAGGGCTGGTTTGCGGAGGGTGGTTTGCTCTGCGATCTCGCGAGGTTGAACAATCTTGGCCGCACGATGCTTGGCAACGTGGCTCCGGTCGCGCCAGCCGCTTTCCTGGAGGCGCTCGCACGTTGCCCCTTTGAACCGATAGCCGACCGGGTTGACATCATCCGCGTGGTCCGGTCGATAGCGTATGAAGCGGCCAGGTTCGATCAATGTGTGGAACTGCTAACAAGGTTTGCTGAAGCTCGTGGCCCTGAAGGAGATCGAAAGGAAGCGGCTTCAAGCTTGGTTTCGCTGTTTACTATCGTGCTGTCGGGTACGCACGCGCCTTTGGAGCAACGCCTTCGCACCATTGAGTCCTTTTGGTCTTCAAAGAGCAGCGTTCGGCAAAGCCTCGGGTTGCAAGCTTTGGATGCGCTGCTTGAAACGTCGCACTTTAGCGCATCTCATTCCTTTGAATTTGGAGCCCGGCCGCGGGATTACGGTTACGAGCCACGTGGCGACGAGGACTTGCGGCATTGGTATGGTTCGGTTCTGCGCCTTCTTGAGAAGCTGTTGGTAGATCCACGGGCAAACGTCTCTCAGTTGGGCAGCGTGCTTGCCGGAAATTTTCGCGGCTTATGGGGTCTTGGCGTTATCGCCGACGATCTTGAGCGGGTTTGCAATCTCATTGCGAGCAGGGGCTTCTGGCGCGAAGGATGGCTCGCTGTGCGGCAGACGTGGAAGTTTGACCGCCATGGCATGCGCGATGACTTGCGCGCGCGACTAGAGACATTGGAAAAAACCTTACGCCCCATAAGGTTGGCAGAGAAGGTGCGGGCGGTCGTTCTCGGCGGGTCGTCGGCGGGGTTTGATCTTGACGACTTTGCGCTGGACGATGTTGAGAAGGCATTAAAACAGAGGGACGCCACAGCCTTTGAATTAGGTATCGAGACTGCACAAAATCAGCAAGTGTTCGGGGAATTGCTGCCCGAATTCGTGAGCAATCAGGGTAATCTGTGGCCTTTTGGGAGAGGACTGGGGGAGGGCTCGAAAGATCCAAGGGTTACGTGGAAAGACCTTGGTAGCGCCCTCGCTGCCACGCCTGCTTCACACAGGAGAACCCTTGCTCTCGAGGGCTTCTTAAATGGTTTGCATGGCAAAGCGCCGGAAGTTGTAGACGAATTCCTCGATAAGTCTCTCACTGACGAATGTTTGGGGCAGAAGTTTCCGAGGCTGCAAGCGGCAGTACTGATCGATCAGGGAGGTGTTGAACGGCTGAAGCAATGCCTGACGCTGGGGTTGGCGCAAATTACGGAATATGAGGCTCTCTCAGGTGGTAGGGCGACGGATCCGATTTCGGGTGAAGACCTGCAGGCGCTGCTCTCACGTATAGCATCAAAGCCGGACGGCGCGCTCGTCGCCCTGGATATCCTTCATATGCGGCTGTGGTCGGATGCTCAGCAGAAAAAGGCCGTGTCTTCTGAACTTATTCAAGTCGGTTGCGATGTACTAAAGAGGATCGAGTTTAAGAAGAATGCGCAGACGTTGGATCATCGGCTTGCGCAGGTTGTGAAACTTTGCCTGGGGAGCGAAGCCGGCAACGAGGCTTTTCAAACAGTTTGCGAGAATTTTAAGGCTGCCGTTACGAATTATGAGGTTCACGCCTTTGAGTATGATGACTTTTTACAGGCTCTCTTCGAAGTCCGTCCGCTTGAAGCGCTTGACGCATTCGCTGATGGTAAGGGACGCTTAGGGACAATCCTGCTCGGAACGTTGGGTCACGATAAAAATCCGCTCGATGCTGTTTCTGATGACGTCCTTATTGAGTGGTGCGCACGCGAACCGGCAGGACGTTATCCTCTTGTTGTAAGGATCATCGCCCAGTTTGAAAGCGATGACAAAGGATCGACTGTAGGTTGGAATTCGCATGCGCTCAAACTGCTGAATCACGCAGCCGATCCTGTCTCCGTTCTGAAGGAGCTTGTGGCAAGCCTACGGCCGTCGAGCTGGCAGGGCTCGCGCGCGAGCGCTATGGCGTCGCGATTACCAATAATAGAGGAGTTGCAACGACATCCTAATCCGGCTGTTGCTGAGTTTGCTCGGCAGGATAGTGCCCGGCTTAGGCAGGAAATCGAAGAGGAAAGGCGCCATGAAACGGAGCGGGACAAGGCGTCGGATGAGAGGTTTGAATGAGGTGTGCGTCCTATCGGCTGACGGTTTGCTCGGACAAGTATGGCCGATCTAGAGGGAGGCGGCCGGATGAAGGGCTTTGATTTCGCTAATCTCCGGATGCGAAAGGCCCACCTTCTCTAGCTCATTGAAATCATCGAGTATGCTGTCTCCCAAAGGGGGGCTATATTCGCTTAGCCGTTCTTTCCAGAGTGCTGAATAAAGCGATTTTGCTTCGTCGCCGCGGCCCAAGAAAAGCAGGGCGTGCGCACGGTTGACGGAAATCCACTTTCTGTCAGGTGTAAGGGCAAGCGCTTGGTCAGCCGCCGCCAGCGCTTCCTTAAATTGCTTCACGAACAAGAGATGATAGGAAAGCGAGCCAAATGCTGCGGCGGTCTCCTTACCGGCCTTGCCTGTCTCGGCAACCTCCAATTTTTGCACTTGATCAGCGAGTTCTTTGTACCAGGTCGCCACCAACTGAAACTGCTTGGCGTCATGGGCCGAAGAAATGGCGTCGAGATTTGAGCCTTTCTCTTCAAGTTCTTGAGCCGTGGTCAAAAGCGAAAGACCGTGCTTGGCGTCGGCAATGACCTGTTCCCAGGACTCCTTAAAAGCGTAAGCGGATGCGCGATTAAAATAAGCGTTGACGTCGGAGGGTTTCGACTGAAGGAGACCTGAGCATAGGACGACAACCCTGGAGGCGTCGCTCTCGGCGGCTTTGGCCTGTCCATTGGCTCGATAAAATTTGGTTCGGGCTAGGAGGAGATCGGTGTCGTCTGGCTTGACTTCGAGAGCGCGGGTAAGAAGCGATATCCCAGGATCATATGTCTTCTTCTCGAACAGTCGATCGGCTACCACAGTTATTTCAAGAACACCTTGCGAAGCATCGAGTTCGAGGGCTCGGGTATAATCGGCATTTGCCAGATCGAAGCGTGATTGCTTGGAATAGAGTTCCGCCCGCAGCAGCACCCACCTAGCGTTCAGGGGATCAACCTCCATGGCGCGCGCTAGAATTGCCTTGGCATGGTCAAGATCATTGCGGTCGCTGATCGATTTGACAGCTTCGCTGAGCCACCACAGACCATCCTTTTTGCTGAGTTCAATAGCACGATAGTAATCAGCCATCTCTTGATCGAAACGCATTTGCTTGGCGAATTGCTCGGCTCTGATCGCGAACCATCTGCCATTCAGTGGGTCTGCTTCCATGGCGCGCGATAAAATGGCAATAGCGCGAGCGGGGTCTTTACTTTTGCTGAAAGCCAAGGCTGCGATTTGGACCCACCACAAGTCGTCTTTTTTGCTGAGTTCGATCGCGTGGAAAAAGTCGGCGAGCGCGTGGTCAGGTTTGCCCTGGCTTAGATAAGCGTTAGCTCGGCCGGAGTAAGCGAGTGCGTATTTTGGATTGATCTCCATAGCGGACGCATAATCGACCATGGCTTTTTCAAAATTGTCCTTGGATAAATAAGTATCTCCTCTGATCCTCAGAGTAACTTCGTCTTTGGGTTCGAGTTCGATCGACTTGTTGAAATCGGCAAGCGCGCGGTCAAGCTCACCTTTTTGATTGAAGACATTCCCTCTTAGCCGGTAGGCGTAGGCATCGGAGGGGCTTTTTTCGATAAGGGCATCGAACGCTTTGATGGCTGCGTCGAAGTCTTTTTTCTGAGCAAGCTCTAGGGCGGGCGCGTATTTCGACACGCCCTCGTTACTGGGTTGTTTTGTGGTTGCTTCGCCGCAAGCGGCTAGCATCAGAATCGAACAGACGATTGCAATCGGGCCCAGTCGCGGCATCGCCTATTGTCCTCCGGTTATCCCCGCGCTTGGTATCAGGCTTGAGGGTGGGCGTGAAGTCTCCCGTTGAAGTGAATTTTTTTCGCATTATGCGACTTTGGTTTCCGTTGAGGCTTTGATGCGATAAAAGTAGTGTCTAGAGTATAGAATTCCACGAGTTTACGTGCTACCTTAAGGAAGGTGCAAAGCCAAAGGTCAGGATTGGCGAATGCGGTTTTTGGTGGTGGCGGTGAGTGCAGGCGCGGCGCTGACGCTTATTGTGGCGTCGGGCCTGATGAATTGGGTCTTCATGACCTCGCTCGGCAAGAGCGAATTCGAACAGCACATTTTGGGAGCGGTCAGCGTCGCGGTTTCGGCCTTCCTCGCTCTTTTACCGACGCTTCTGCTTTGGGCGTTTCGCGAACGCCGCACGCTTTACATCATTTTAGGCGTGCCGGTGTTCCTCGCCTTTGCTGCATTCTCGCTTTCGTCGGCCGTCGGCTTCGCCGCGAAGAACCGCGGCAGAATCAGCGAAGACCGCGCGCTTGCCTCAGCGAAGCTCGCAGGCGTGAGACACGAGATCGAAGAAGCGGAAACCAGGCTAAAGACCCTCGGCGCTCCTCATCCTTTTCCGGCCGTTCAAGAATCCTTGCGCGGTCTCGAACAGGATCGCCGCTGGCAATCTTCGAAGTCTTGCCAGGATGCAACGGCGGACTCTTCGCGCTCTTTCTGCAAGGGTTATTTCGAACTCAAGGCCGAAGCCGCGCGGGCGAGCGAAGCGGCTCGCATTGACGAGCGTGTTTCTGAACTCAAAGGCGAACTGCGCCGTCTCGAGGATCAAGGCGCGGGCCGCGAAGCGGACAATCAAGCGGCCGTGCTTGCGCGTCTCCTCGGTGCGTCAGCGACAAAGGTCGAGCGCGCCCTCATGCTTTTTCTCGCGGTGTTGGTCGAGATCGGCGCGGCTCTTGGGCTGTATTTCGCGACGGGACACATGCGGCCGACGGGCTCCGCCCATACGCAGCGGGGCAGGGGAGCGACCATTATCGATGGCGATGTCTTGCAGGACATTTCCCAAGGCAAGTTCACACGCGCTCCAATGAAACAGATCAACGGGCCGGTTCCCAGGCGGGTGCCGCGTCTCAAGCAAACTTAGCTGTGGCGTTAACGAACAGAACGAAGCAAGGGAAAAACAGCAATGGGCTATGTGGTGCCCTTTATGAATGGCAAAGGCGGAACCGGAAAATCGGTGCTGGCCCGAGCCTATGCGGTCGAGGCAGCGCGGGCAGGAGCCTCGGTTCTCATCGCCGATCTCGACGACGTGCAGCGCACCTCGAAACACTGGGCGGATCACCGGAGGGCCAACGGCCTCAAGCCTGAGATCCGCGTCGAGGTCGCAACACCGCGCGTCGCCTATGACATGGCGGACCGCTCCGACGTTCTGGTCATCGATGCGCCGGGCTGGACGGACGGCGAGAGCTTGAAAATGGCGCGCTGGTCGACCTTCTGCGTAATCCCCTCTCGCGCCAATCGCATGGACGATCTCTCGGAAACCGTGCGCCTTCTTCATGCGCTTAAAGCCGAAGGCATCGCCGATTGGCGCTTCGGGGTGGCGCTCAACGCGCTTCGCGCGGCGACGGCCATCCAGGATGACCAGGATGCCCGAGCCTATCTTGCGGAAGTGGGCTTTAAGGCCTTGCCCGGTTTTGTGCGCGATCTGAAGGGTTACGAGATTGCGCTTCTGGAAGGCAAAGCCATTACCGAAACTGCTGAGAAAGAGCTCAACGATGAGGCTTTTGTGCTGGTGAACGGCATTGCCGGTGCCGTTCTCGAAGCCGGCAAAAAACTGACTCGTGAGGCCGAAGCAAAATCCAAAGACCGTGAGCGCGACAAAGGAGGGCGCGGGCGATGACCAAGAGCAATTTCGACAAGATAGCGAAGCTCCCGTTATTTGCCCGGCCGCCGCGCGCGGACGAGGATGCGAGCCCCGTCGTGGGTTATGGCGCTGTCCGTGCCGCCGACGGCCGCACGGCGCGACGAACGGGCCGCACGGTGCAATTTGCGACCGTGGTCTCGCCCGAGTTCAAACGCTGGGTCAAGACCAAGGCCGCCGAGCGGGACAAGAGCATGGCGGCGCTGCTGGACGACATGAAAGCGGCCTATATCGAAAAATATGGAGAGTAACCGTGCTGTTTCTTTTGAAGCGGAAGCCACCTGCAAAGATTGAGCGGCCGGCGCCGGAGCCGGCCAGGCGCAACCGGCAGCAAAACATCAAGGTCAGCGAAGATTGTTCGTTTGCCTTTACGGCGCTTGCCGAAGCGCAAGGCATAAGCAAGGCCGCTTTGTTCGAGGACATGGTCGCCGAGCGCCTTGAAACAGCGCAGCGGCAGGGCTTCGAGCTCAAGATTTCGGATCGTTAGGAGCTGGGAGAGGTGGCCGCCGTGAGCGATGGATTGCGCGAGGAACGTTGGTGTTATCCGCCCGACTATGTGTCGGCGGAAACGCTCGCCTACCGCCTCGACTGCTCGCGCTCCACCATTGACGCCTATGTCCGGCTCGGGCTGCTTCCGAAGCCTGAGTCCATTGGTAATTTGCAGCGTTGGGATTTCGGGCAGGTCAAAGCCTTCATCAAGGCGCAAAATGCTGCGACACATGAATTGCACGGCTCGGTATCCGGTGAAGAAGACGCGTATCTGAAAGGGCTCAAAGGTGGCTCGGCCAAGAAAGGCGAGCGTTAAGCTCCCGCCGCATGTGCATGCTGTCAAGGCGCGCGGTAAGAATTATTATTATTTTCAACCCTATCGCGGCACGGACCGCGAAGCCGGTCGCGTGAAGCTGCCGGGTTATCCTTCGAGTAGCGACGGTACACCGAATGCCGAATGGTGGGACGCTTACCGAAAATGTGCAGGTGAGCCAGCCAAGAAGGCTGCGGCTGGCACATTCACGGCCTTGATCGAGGCTTATCAGGATAGCCCGGAATGGAAGCAACTGAGTTCCAGAACGAAGGCTGACTACGGCTACTACCTTAAAGAAGTAAAGCGCGTCTGGGGCGATCTGGTCGTTGCCGGCGTCGAGGCGCGCCACGTCCTGGCTTTGCGAGATGCAAAGGCCGACACTCCCGCCGCGGCCAATTACCTCGTGCGGGCGCTCTCGGCGATGCTGTCTTGGAGCATTCCGCGCAGCTACCGTTCCGACAACCCATGCAAGCATGTGCGGAAGCTAAAAGGCGGCGAAGGCTACGCGCCCTGGAGCTGGGAGCATATTCTCCATTTTTGCCAGCATGTTTCGAAGCCAGAGCTTTGGTGGGCGGCCGCCTTGGCGCTCTATTCGGGACAGCGGCAGAGCGACGATATCGCGATGCTCTGGAGCGATTGCGCCGATGGATTGATGTCCGTCGTGCAGGAGAAGACGGGGAAAAAGCTTCGGATCGCGATGCATCGGGATTTGCGCAACGTATTATCTGAGATCCCGCGCCGCGCGACGACCATCCTCACAAACAGCCGGGGCCGTCCTTGGACCGGCGATGGGTTCCGTACTTCGTGGGGTAAAGAGCTTGACCGCGATGTCATGCTGCCGCTGCGCGAAGCGGGGCTTGTCTTTCACGGTCTAAGAAAGTCGGCCGTTGTCTTTTTATTGGAAGCCGGATGCACCGACGCCGAAGTGTCGGCGATCACCGGGCAATCGCGCGCCATGGTCGAGCATTATGCGCGGCAGGTGAATCAGAAACGGCTGGCCGCCGCCGCAGTTCTCAAGTGGGAGGCGGTAGGGGAAGACGCCCCGACCAGGGGAAAGAATTCTTAAAAACGTGACGCCTGCTGTCGCGCCAAGCTTGTCTTACCGCGTGCGATGCTCTTTTTGGTATTTTGACCACATAACTTTCGCCGCCATTGGAGTCATTCCGCACTTGGCCGCGGCGGTGTCAGGGTTCACTAGCTGCCCGAGATGACTTGCCGACATTAACAGTCCGCCGGCGAAGGTGTCTGCTTGCCATTCTGCGTCGCAATAGATTGGAGAAGTATCCTCCCTAGTGCGTGCCAATGTAATCTGCCGATGCAAAAGAAAATGGCCGAACTCATGGCAAGCCGTGAATCTATGTCTTCCTATATCGCTCCAGGCGCCTTCGTAGACGTCTTCTCTAAGCTTTATACAATTCTCACCTGCGATAACTAATCCTTCTTCCGATCCCATTTCTTCTTTGCTGCATGGATCCAAATAAAATCCATCAAAAAATTTTGAAAGCCTAAACTCCAGGACGTCCATTATCGGAAAGAAAATTTCGTTGGGCTCTACAAATATAGCCCGCACCTGATCGGCAAAATCCCAAATTACTTTGGTTGATGCCGGGGCAACAAGCAGCCCCTTTCGTCGCCGCTTGAAAGGGATGTCTCCATCACTGGATTTGAAGACTTTTCTCTTGATTTGTTCAAGAAGTTCCGGCGGGAGATCATCCAACTTTCGGGCAAAAGCCGCGACAAGTTCGCGCTGGGAACCACGAAGTCCGTCAACGTCTACAAAGCTTTTGCTTCTGTCCGCTGCCTTTTGCAAATCTTCAGCTTCAGCGCCGGTGAGACCGAGTGCCTTGCTGACGGATTCCACATACGCGGGAGGGATGGGCTTTTTCCCGGTTTCAACCGCGGAGACGAAAGAGGAGCTGAGCCCTAGTCGCTTCGCCAGGTCGAGAAGCCGTAAGCCTTTGTCTAGGCGATACTTTCGCGTCGCGATTCCGAAAGGTGTGATCATCTGTGCCTCCGGGCACGAGCATAACCTAAATCGCAGTCGTGCACCAGATCATTCTTAAGTGGCAAAAAATCAACCAATAAGGTTGACTTTTTCCTCCCAATAGGTGATGGTGCCTTAGCGAGGCAGGGAGAATCGATCCCGCCCAATTGGATCAGGAGCACATGTTATGTCGGGTAAATTCTTTATCGAAAGGCGCAGCGACGGGCAGTACAGAGTATTGAAGCCAAATGCCGAACGCGCGAGCGCTATCGCTTCCACTCAGGCGGAGGCTGTTTCGAAGGCAAAGGCACTAAATCCCGAGGCCACCATCCACGTCGAGCGTGTCCGGATCGTCGGTCCGGGTCCCGACAAGTGGCGTACCTGAGGCACGGTCCGGTTGCCTTCGCCCAAATCTGGTGAAGACCATTCTATCCGCCGCAAGACCTACAACGAAGTGCTAGCCATATCAGAAAAGAGAGGTGATCGATGTCAGAGTCCGAGAAGAACGCCCCGCACGACCTGGAAGAGGGCGCCAAACGTCTGGAGCACATGGCCGAGCGGCAGGAGCAGCTGGCGCACGAGGTCGAAGAGCTGGCCGATGCCGAACGGGAGGCGGCGCGCGAACTGCGCGACGAGGCGCACCGCTTGGCGGAGCACGAGAAGGAAATCACCATCTTCGTCAACGGCACGGAGTACCAGGTAAAAAAGGAAAAAATCTCCTACGAGGGCCTGCTTGAGCTGATCGAAGCGCCCCCGCTGGCCGAGGATAAGCGGTACTTGGTTCAGTACAGTAAGGGTCCCAAGGACAAGCCGACCGGTACGCTCATTGAAGGCCAGAGTGTCGAACTCAAGAACAACATGGAATTCGATGTCACACCGACTAATCGATCGTAGTTTCGACCTTCGCGCGCTGCGCAGCGCTGGCTTTTATCTGGAGATTCGGCGTGGGCATCTGCTTATCAAGGACGTGCCTTATGTGACGGCGGCGCGCCAAGTTCGGCGCGATGGAGTACTTGTATCGAGCTTGGAGCTGGAGGTCGTCGATGGTCAGGAGGTGACTCGGCGGCCTCAGCAGCATGTAGCTTATTGGATCGGGGAGCACCCCTGTCACGCCAACGGTTCAAAGATTCGCAGCTTTGAAAATCCATCGCAGGCAACCCAGTTGGCCGATGACCTCAAGGTTGACCACACCTTTTCAGCGAAGATGGACTACGCTAATTACGAGCGGAAGATGCTTGCCTATCTTGGCTGGATCGAAGGCGAAGCGCAAAAGTTGGACCCTGAGGCTAGCGCGCGCACGTTCCCGGTCTATGCAGCTGATGACGAGGACGATCTCTTTCACTACATCAACTGGTCTATGAGCCGAGACAAGGTGGTCGCCGACAATGACAAGCTGCGCGGTCAGAAGGTGGCGATCGTGGGCGTCGGAGGAACAGGGGCGTACGTCCTCGATTTCGTCGCCAAGACGGAGGTAGCGGAAATCCGCCTGTTCGATGGCGATCGTTTCAACTCACACAACGCTTACCGCGCGCCGGGCGCGTGGTCGCTTGCCGAACTCGGCGAGCGCAAAAGTAAGGTCGAGGCATTCGCGGAGGTCTATGGCAAGCTCCGTCGGAGGGGAATTGTGCCTCACAAGGGGTATCTCACGGCCGACAACCTCGAGCTGTTGCGGGGGGTTGATTTCGTGTTCCTTTGCCTCGATCAAGGCAGGCCCAAGCGGGCTATCGTGGATTGGCTAATCGCCGAAGGCGTTTTATTCGTCGATGTTGGTATGGGGGTAGTCCGCACTGCGAATGGCCTGCAAGGGCTCGTCCGCGTCGTCACCAGCACGCCGGAGAAGCGGGATCACATCAACGCACGGATGTCGTTCGCCGACGAAGATGAAGACGACAACGAATACGACACCAACATCCAAATTGCGGAGCTAAATGCGCTGAATGCAGCCTTGGCGGTGATCAAGTGGAAGCGGCTTTTGGGCTTCTACCGCGACGCTGGACGAGAGCATTTCTCAAGCTATCAGATCTCGACAGGAGAGATCGTGAATGAGGACCACCTGTGACCAGGCAGCGAGAACTCACACACCGCTACGTTGAGTTCATCCCAAAAGACCTCGACGAGGGGGTCCTCTACATTTCAGAGCGATTTCGAACGGCATCGCATCTTTGCTGCTGCGGATGTCGCGGCAAGGTCGTGACCCCGCTCAATCCAGCGAAATGGCATCTGCAAGACCACGGCGGTTCTGTGTCACTCACGCCCTCCATCGGTAACGGTGCCTTTGCCTGCCGATCGCATTATTGGATTCGACAGGGGCGAGTGATGTGGTGCGCGCCAATGACCGATGCGCAGACCACCCAAGCGGTTTGGCTCGACGAGTACGCGAGCCAAGTCTACACAGGTGAGCGCAAGCCGGAGCCGCCGAGGCCGGAGGAAGCGCCACAAGAAGAGCAGCGCCCAAACTGGGTGGCTGGCCTAGCGGGGTGGTGGCATCGTTTCATAGTTTGGCTTGGCGGACGGCGAAAGTGAACCTTGCGTTCAGTGTACGCCACCAGGCTGTGTAAAAACACCGGGAGCCCCGCCTTTTAAAAGACGCTATGGGGATGCAGGCGCCACACCCTTGGCTTCCTCGAGGATGGGGTGTGCAAGTTCGCAGAGGGCACGGAACGAGGAAATTGACGAGTCGGCGACTGCTTGGCGGCCGGAATTTTTATCGCGTCGTGGGTAGAAGGGGCATGCAGGGCGCCGAGTGGCAACGTTCACCGGGCAACCGCGCTCTATGGTCGAGCGGCGCTATGCCCGGCAGGTAAATCAGAAACGGCTGGTTGCCGCTGCGGTTTTTAACTGGGAGGCCGGGGTTGATGAGGGAACAGGTGAGGAACTTAATTTGTAAAACACGGCGGTGCAAATTGTAAAACGCGGCCGCCGTTCTTCTTTGTTCCGGCCTTAAGTCTTTGATTTGATTGGTGAGCCCAGATGGATTTCGAACCATCGACCCTCTGATTAAAAGTATGCGGCTTTGGATTTTTTTGAATGACCCAGAATTGTCTGACGTAAGGAGAAAGCCAGAAGAAACGGTGAATTAGTAATCCAGAGTAGCTGATGTAGTTCGCGTTTTCATTTTGGTGCGTCTATAGTGCGTCCACAATCAATTTATGGACGCACAGCATGAAGGAACGCCTCTCCAAGCGGACAATCGATGCTTTGAGGGAAAAAGCGGTCGGCGTAGGTAAGACCCTCTACTGTTATGACACTGTTGTTGCAGGCTTCGGCGCATACGGGACAGCGACGGGCTCATGTGCCTATTTCGTGCAGTACCGGCTTGGGGGCCACGAGACCCCTTCAAACGCATGACGATAGGCAAGCACGGCGTCCTTACTTCGGAGCAGGCGCGCCTCATGGCCAGGGATAAACTGGGCGACGTCGCGAAAGGCCATGATGCGCGATTCGTCGCCAAGACGAGCGGCGCAAGCTTGCGGCAGGAAGTTCCGTGATGCCCGAAAAGTTCCTCGCCGCGAACGACCGGCAGAACCGCTATTGGCGCGAGACGCGCCGCTTGATTGAACAAAATGCTTATCCGTTCTTCGGCTCACAGCCCTTCGCAACGATTACGCGAAGCCAGATTGCGGCGTTGATCGATCAGACGAAGGAGCGTTCCAAGTCCGCCGCACGGCTTCTCTTTGCCGCGTTGAGGCCCTTCTTTGCTTGGTCTCTCGAACGCGGTGCCATCGAGCAGAACCCGATTACAGACCTTCGCGGTCCGCAACCGTTACAAGCGCGCGACCGGGTTCTCTCTGATGCCAAGATGAAAGCGTTTTGGATCGCAGCAGGAGAGCTGTATTGGCCGTTCGAAAATATCTTCAAACTTCTTCCTCTCACCGCACAAAGACGGGAAGAGGTCGCCGGCGTGCTCTGGCGTGAAATTGACCGCGACACGCAAGTCTGGATGATTGGCAAGGAACGGACAAAAAACAAGAAGTCCCACGCCGTTGACCTCTCCCCGCAAGCTCTTGCGCTCATCCCGGATGAGAAAAGGCTCGAATGTCCTTTCGTATTCAGCACCACGGGGCACAGCGCCCCGAGCGGCTTTTCAAAGGCCAAGGCGCGCCTCGACAAGGGTATGGCCGCAATTTTAGGAGAGAGCCTACAACCGTGGCGCACTCACGATTTACGGCGCACGGCCGCCTCGGGAATGGCGGCGCTTGGATTTCAGCCACATGTGATAGAGCGCGTTCTAAATCACGTTTCAGGCGCACAAGGCGGAACTCGTTGGGGTCTACCAGCGTCATGAGTACCGGCTGGAGCAAAGGGAGATTTTAAATCGGTGGAGTAGTTACCTCGACTTACTCGCTGGATAATTTAAGGATCCCAATTGCAATACCTTGCAACTGAAAGTATGCATAGCCCAAGCTCAGTCTGCCAATTCAATCACGATTGCTAGCCATGAACCTTGGATTGCGTATCGCCGACCCCAGCGTCTCGGATTCCGAAATTTACGCGAGCCTGCCCGTTGAGCATCGCGATTGGGACGAGGAGAAATGGCGCGAGAGGGAACGCGACGAGTATCGCGTCAATAAACAGCGACGGCATCCGCCTTCCGGATTGGAAAACGTCGTTTTCATACTTGCTGCTCTGAAGCAGGTCGGCAAAGCCTTGTTTCCCGAAGAGTGGAAGGACTATCTAGACGCGCCCCGAGCTACTTCATTCGATCGATTACCTCCAGAGGCGGAACATGCCTCGTCGGACAGCCTCCACCGGGCGGAGGAACACTTGTCTAAATATGCAAAAGAGCTATCAGAGCAGCGGATTGCGCGTGGCACTTATGAAGAAATAGTCATGCCTAGAAGTCACCGGGATCCATTGAGACGTGACGAGAGAATTCACAGGCGATTTGTTTTCCCTCCCTGGTCTAACGAAGAATGGGCTGTCGCTCTTGAGATCGATCGTCAATTGCAAGCAAGCGCTGCGCGGTATTGGCACATGGCGCATATTACACGACAAACGCTTGCAAAGTTGCTTATGAGTGGCGAGGTCAATCCTACGCGTGTTCTATCGATGGCGGCGATCTCATATTTGTAAACAAAGCTGCATGGAACACTCAATACTGGTGGCGACGATTTTGGCTGGGGCGCGTTGACTACGAAGAACCACACAATGGTAATGCGCTGGGATCGCATTGGCTCTTGGTTGATCAGGCTGGATTAGATAACTTCATCAAAGCGTTGCAACGCAGAACGCCGACCCCGAACAGGCGGTTTTTCGACAAGGTTACAGGTCCCGCTTTATGCAGTTCATGGATGAGCTGATTGTGGACATGGGCATTACCGACGAAAACCAGCCCCTTCACAAAGAAATCGTGTGCCGTGCGATCGAACTTTGGAATAAAAATGGATACGGTGAAGGAATGTCCGAACAGACCGCAAAGCAAATGGCGACCTTGGTTCGTCAGCCGGACGGCAAGAAGGGCAAGGCCAAACGAGCCTCTCACCTTCCCCGGTTATTTCGGGCTTGCCGAATGTTGATAGCAGATGCCGCGAAAAAATCTGTCCATGAGTTTAGCTTCCACAATCGCTCACGCCCCTCGTGGCGTCCTTGATCCATCCATCCAGTCAATTCTGCCGCGGATTCCGTGGCCGCATGATGGCATCGAAAATTGCTATCTCCAACTGTGCCAGGAAGAAGTTGGCCGTATTTCGAACCATCCGTCCGGCCTGGATGATGTTGTGTTCCTGCGCACAGCGCTTTCTGAAATTGGAGAGGCGTTATTTCCGTTAATATGGTCTTCGCGTGAAATGAACCCGGCTTCCTTAGAGATTTCGGCGCTGCCGGATAAACCAAATCCTTTGGGACTACGCCTGGATTGGGCCGAAGAAATCCTTGAGATCCATTTCCCCGATGTCGCTACGGCTCGCGCTTGTCGAGCCACTTACGTTCAAAGAAACAAATGCAGTAAAAAAGAAAAATCAATCGAGTATATCCCTCCATCCTGGACAGATGAAGAATGGAAATTGGTTTGTGATAAAAGCACGAGCTTAGCTGAAAGCAATATTCCTATCAAAGTGCGTGGGATATAGCCAGAGCCGTCGTAACCAAGCTCTGCATGGTAGGTGAGATCAAATCTTTTGCTCGCAAACTTGAAGGGGGACCTATCCTGCCAATAAGGGCGGACATGTGGAATACTTCACATGGATGCAGAGATTTTGGCTTTATCGTTTTGACTACGATGATCCCCACAATGGCAATCCCCGGGGGGAGTCACTGGATCCTGTTGGAACGCGAAACTGTCGCTGGTATCAAAAAGGGTTACCAAAAAGGAAGGGGTCGAGACATCCCCCCGGCAATTGCAACACAAGTCTATATTTATGGGCTTCATGGAAGAACTGGTCGCTGATTTGCAGATCTGCAAGAGAACCAGCCCATGAAAAAGGTGATCGAAGAGCGGGCCATTCAGCTATGGAATGAGAGGGGGTATGGACAAGGCATGTCGCAAAACACTGCCAGCCAGATAGCGACCCTTGTTCGCCATCCCGATAGAAAGAAAGGGAAAGCTAAGAAGGGTTAGAGCGATCACGAATGAATTTTTGAAGACTTTTTTTGTTGCCCCATTTTTGCATGAAAATTCGGATGCTTAGCAAGCCGTCTAGAAGGGTCTAACCCTTCACGATGAGCATGGGTTCATGCCCTAACAGCATCGCATTTCCGAAAACTCCAGCGCAGTTTCCAGTTCGTTAGCATTAGCTGAAAGGATTGGAGTTCGCCATGACACCTAATTTTTCTTCTTCGACACATCGTTTCGCTGGGGATACGCATACCGTCAGTGTGCAAGAAGCGGCATCCTATGTTGGCCTCTCGAAGCCGCATCTCGATAAGCTTCGATGTGTTGGCGGCGGGCCACGTTTCGCAAAACTCGGCCGAAGGGTCGTGTATCGGGTGTGCGATCTCAATACTTGGCTTGAACAGCATTTAAGACAAAGCACATCGGAAATTAAGACACGCAAGCGCAGTTGAGGTCAGTTATGACCATCATCAAGCCCTGCGCGAACTTTACCGGCTTCAGCTGTGAGGGCCCTGCTGTTCTCTCCAATTTCCGAACCGCTTCCGACCCCACCAAACTCGGCTTCTGCGTCTTCTCTTGTCAAGCAGCGGGCGCCAAAGCCAAGGGGCCTTTGCCGGGACTTCCCTGGATATTCGCATCAACCGCTGAAGGAGGGAAGCTCGTCCGCATGTGGGCGAGACACAGCTTCGCCGCGCCGGCAATCGATTGCGGCAGAACCAGCCTCGTCGTCATCGATCCGGATGTGAAAGACGGCAAGAAGGGCCTCGACGCCTGGAATGCCCTGGTAGCGATGCACGGGCCACTCGCAGCTCCGGTTGTCCTAACCCCAAGCAGCGGACTCCACGTTTATCTCCGGCAGCCGCCAGGTTTCCCTGTTATCCGCTGCGGCAGAGGAGCCATGCACCGGCACATCGATGTCAAAGGTGCGGTGGCTACATCATAGCCCCTGGAGCCCTCATCGAGATTGCATTTGGCGTGTCGAGGACATCCGCGCCCTCATTGAGAAAGGCGCGGCCTGATGTCCGGACGCCGCCACAATTCGCGCCTTGTCAAAATCCACTACAGCTATACGACCGAGGAGGCGGCGAGCCTCCTCCGACCACAAAAACACGCTCACGCAATGGCGCCGCCAGGGCCTCAAACCTATCGATGACCGGCGCCCTGTCCTGTTCCAAGGGGGCGTGTTGCGCGCTTTTTTGGAACGCCGGTGCAAAGACCGGAAACAAAAATGCGCCGATGGCGAGTTCTTCTGTCTGCGCTGCCGCAAGCCCAAGCGTCCGGCAAACGATGACATCGCGCTGAGCCGCTTTCCTTCGGGCGGGGGCAATCTTCGCGGCCATTGTCCGGACTGTCACAGCCTGATGTACCGCCGCGTCTCCGAGGCTCAGATCAGCGCCGCAGCCTGATTTAATCTCCGAAGGAAAACACAGGCGCACTCACGTATAAGTGCCTGCCCTGCGCTCTGCCTGAATTGTGCATTAGACGAGGATGAGATGACCGCTCTAACATACAGCGCAGAAAACGAACGGTTGAAACGCCGTTACTTCGGATATCTGAGAGCCGCGAAGCGCTATAGCGATGGCTCCGTCGATGAGGCCGCAAAAGCACTTCACCGCTTCGAGACTTATACCAGATTTCGTGATTTCCGCAAATTCCATATCGAGCAGGCGAACGGGTTCAAGAAACATTTGGCGGAAAGCCGCAATGTCCGAACCGGGAAGCCGCTCGCCAAGGCGACGGTCTATGGCACGCTCTCTTATCTTCGCGCGTTTTTTCATTGGCTGGCAGATCAGCCGGGCTACCGCTCGAAGCTCTTATATACCGACGCCGACTATTTCTCGCTTTCCGAGAAGGACATCCGCATCGCCAAGGCGGAAGGTGAGCGGCCCTTCCCGAGCCTTGAGCAGGTGCTCCACGTGTTGCGGTCCATGCCCGCTACTACCGAGATCGGAAAGCGCGACCGGGCCGTCATCGCGCTCACCCTTCTGACCGGAGCCCGCGACCGGGCGCTCGCATCTCTGAAATTGAAACATATCGATCTTGCTCAGCGAAGGCTGATCCAGGACGCCCGCGACGTACAGACGAAATTTAGCAAGAGCTTTCCGAGTTGGTTTTTCCCCGCCGGCAGCGAGGTCGTTGCCATCATCACTGATTGGGTCGGCTTTTTGCGGACAGAGAAACTGTTCGGGCCTGAGGACCCGCTTTTTCCCAAAACAGCGATCATGGTGGGACCCAATCATCAGTTCGAGGCAGCGGGCCTGTCACGGGAGTTTTGGAGCGATGCCGCTCCCATCCGCAAGATATTCAAGGTGGCCTTCGGGGGGGCAGGCCTTCCCTATTACAATCCGCATTCGATCCGGAAGACCTTGGTCCAACTCGGCGAGCAGCTCTGTAGCACCCCTGAGGAGTTCAAGGCTTGGAGCCAAAATTCGGCCATGAACAGGTGATGACTACGTTCAGAAGCTATGGATTTGTTCCGCAAAGCCGGCAGGCGGAGCTGATCTGGAAGCTGGGGCAGCCCAAAGTCTCCAGCGCCGAACTCCGCAATAAACTTCAGGACCTGCTTGCTGCAAGCGCTTGAAGATGCACCGGCAGGGTGTTGCCATTGGCGTCTACGAGCTGGGGCCGCCGAACAAGGCGGGACTTCGTAACGTCTATCTGGTCAGGCCTAAGGCGGCTATTCCGGCCCCTAAGCTTCCCCGTTATGTCCAAACGCGCAAACTCGCGGACGGCACCATCGCTTATTATTGGTGCCGCCCTTGGTGGGCAAGGGGCGAGGACTGCCCGCTTTGCAATGAGGCCTTGGGCGTTCATTTGGACAAAATGAGAGAACGGGCTGGCGTGCTGAACGCCCAGCTCGACGCCTGGCGCATCGCCCGCAAATTGAGAGCGCTCCGGGCACGTTTGGACAAAATAACCGGGACGCTGTCTCATCGAGCTCCAGGTTGCTGAGGTCATTTGGACAAATTGCCGGAAGGGTTGACGGGGAGCAGCCCGAAGGGAGGGGGCGTAAAAAATCACGCTTTGCCAATGCCCATTTGGACAAAAGCGCGCCTGCGGGAGAGCTCTTCGAGCGGGATGTCAGCTCGATTTCTCGATCCCGCTCGACTTCAAGACCCGGTAAACGGACATGCGGCTGATCCCAAGGCTGGCGGCAATTGCGGCCGGCCCAGACCCTCGCGCCGGAGCATTTGGACACGATCCGGATCGATGCGGGCGGTGCCGCCGCGGTAGCGGGAACGCCTCAGCGCCGGTTCGGCCATGACCTTGGCGATCCCTTCGGCCTGGCGCTCGCGGCGCACGTCGGTTTCGAATTGGGCAAACACGGCCAGCATGCCGAAGAAGGCCTTGCCCGCTGAGGTTGCGGTATCGACCGATTGATCGAGAACGCGCAGCGCTGCTCCGGCACTCTCGATCTCGTGGGCGATATTGGCAAGATCGCGGAGCGAGCGCCCAAGCCTGTCCAAACGCGTCACGACCAGGCTATCGCCAGGCGTGAGTACTTTGAGGGCGAGGCTCAGTTTCTCGCGGCCGTCGCGTTTCGTCCCGCTGACCTTTTCTTCGAAGATGACGTGACAGCCATCGCGCTCCAGAGCGGCCTTTTGGATGGTGAGGTCCTGATCCCCGGTTGAGACCCGGCAATAACCGATTTTGCGCGCCATCGCGTACGCTTTCGTCCCATTAGGGTATGCCTGCGACCTTTAGCGTAACAAGAGGCGAAAGTCTACCCTGATGTGACGCAAAACAGCGTAACATTGAGCGTAGCGGCAGAGTACACCCTGTTATGACTGCAAAAGGCCGACTCCGGACTCCGGGCCGATTTCGGAGAGTGCCCGCTATTGAGGGATGAGCCGCCGTTCCCGCCCGGCGTCGGCCCATCGCTCGGACCGCAGCCTTCTTTTTTCCAGAACTAATTCTGGTTGGGCCGCCTGGGGCCATGAGCGGAAAGAGTTGAACTAAATGGTGAATTCTACACTGACTTCGCGACAGCCGTGCTTTCACTTGCGATGCGGCAAAATTGAGGAAGCGGCGTGACTGCAGCGGCAAGGCCAGGCCCTGGAGGAAAACCAGCATGTCCCGCACGCCACCGTCAATGAAGGTCATCTCTGTCAATTTGGGGCTCCCTCGCACCGTACAATGGAAGGGCAAGGCGGTTTCGACCGCGATCTTCAAAACGCCCGTTTCCGATCGGATTACCCTGCGGTTCCTCAATCTTGACGGCGATCGTCAGGCAGACCTTTCGGTGCATGGCGGCCAGAACAAGGCAGTCTACGCCTATCCGGCGGAACACTACGCGTTTTGGCATCACGAGTTTCCCGATCTGGCGTTGCCGTGGGCATGTTCGGCGAGAATTCGACGACCGAAGTCCTGCGGGAGGACACCGTGCAGGTTGGCGACCGGTTTCGCATCGGCTCCGCTGAGGCCGCCGTCACGGCGCCGCGAATGCCATGCTTTAAGCTTGGCGAGATTTGGCCGCGACGATATCGTCAAGCGATTTCTCGCCAGCGGCCACACT
>CAWCTL010000022.1:0-53519 GCA_963798575.1 uncultured Alphaproteobacteria bacterium
TCACAGGCGCAGGAATTGAACGCAGAGCCGACCTTGTTTCCGAGGTTCCGGTCGGGCGAGGATGCTATGCACGCCTGTGCTTAGCTTCTCGCGCTCGGAGAGCGTCTCGTTGATGAAGCCCAAACGCCACGAGGCGCTCATCGGCGTTGTTGAAATTCCGCAAGTTAGGTAGTTTCCGAGCCTAGCGCGGTTAGCTGCGGCGCAATATATTAAGTCAACGCCCCGCTAGCGGTTCTAGTGATTGATCGAGAGCGCGAAAGCCGGTGATTGAAATGACTGCTTCTAATGCGGTTTCTTATCTTACGCTCGAGTTTGACGACTTTCTATTTGCGCGGATCAACAAAAATACCGAGGAAACGCCGCTCAGCGTGCTTTCGGTGCTTGCCCGGCTTGGCGTCGATCCTTGGGAAGAGGCGGCCAGACTGGCAAAATTGCCGCGTCCCAACGCCGCAGAGCGATTGGCGTCGCTGATCGCTGCGATGCCCGGCGACCCAACGGCTTACCTCGACGTGGGAACAGTTTCCAAGCGTTTGATTTCCCTTTTGCCGTCCCCGCCTGCTGTTACAAAATTGCCCCGCTTTGAGTCCGGCATTCGTCCGCTGATACATTCGCGCATCGTCGTCGGGACGATCTTAATGGCCTTTCTTCTGCTTATTCAATTGTTTGCGGTATACCGTCAGCCACCCTCGCAGGCCAATGACGCTCATACGCCGTCTTCCAGCGTGGTGTCACCTTAACTGAGAGGCGCGGCTTGGATCCAAACGGGCCGGGTGGAAACGGTGATGTTCTCACGGCGCGCCGCCCGTTGAGCCGCAATCAATCGGCGAGCATGGTCAGTGCGGCTTTGCGGTCTCCCGGTTTCAATTTCAAAAACAGCGAGCGGGCGTTCTTAATGTCTCGCTCGGAACCGCTCGCTGCTGCCGCCTGGAGAGCAACCGTCGTCGGATGAGCTGGGCCGCAGATGAACACCAAAGCTTTCCCCAAACGCTCCATGGCAGCGCGGTCAATCGTTTCTTCTTTCATTCTAAGTACCTCCGGCACAGTGGGCCAACGCATTCGGCCATTGATGTGCGTCTAAGTGTTTTTTGGGACGCCGCCGCCTTCCCTAAACGTGCCGCATTAAGCTTTGACGCTGACCTCCACATTCATCTCCATGAATGCATCGGACGCCCCCTCGAAACTGCCCACGACTGGCATTACCTGCCGGATGCCGCGAGCGACGGCGACAGGGATCAGGTTGAAGCTGCCGACATTGCGGTTCGTTGGATCGAAGGTTATCCAGCCTGCGCCTGGCACATAGACTTCCGCCCAGGCGTGCGTCGAGCCCGCGCCTTCCGATCCTGCAAGGTCCTGACCCGGATCGTAGAGATAACCGGACACAATCCTCGCTCCAAAACCGAGACTGCGCGCCGCTTCGGCGAACAGGACCGCAAAATCCCGGCAGGATCCCCAGCCGCGGTCTAGAGTTTCGAGCGGCGACTGCGTGCCCTCGTCCTCCCGGCTCTGATAGCGTATACACTTTGAGATACCGGCGCACAGATCCTTCAGCAGCGAAAGCGTGTCTGTCGAGGTGCCGCGAACGAACGCCCGGGACCAGTCCCTCAGCCGCCCGGCGGGGTCCGGGTATTGCGGGACCGCAAGTGGTCCAAGATCGATTGAATCGTCGCCGGAATATTGGAAAGGATAAACAATCGCGGAGGCGGCGATATCGAAGACAGGCCAGGCGGCAGCGTTGAGTTGGAGCTCCGCCACGCTGTCGATTACGAGACTATCGGTCATAGCCGGAAACGAGGCGGTCGCGACCGTATTGCCGAAGACATCCTGCGCCCAGGTCAGCGCTGCAGTTGGCGTCAGCACCACCTCACCTTTTATCAGGAGAAGATCGCGGCTTTCCCGTGGCCGGAGCATTAGGCGGTGCGGCCCGAGGCTGACTTGGCTACGGTAGCGATAAGTTGTCTTGTGATGGATTCTGAGCGTGATCAACGGGGCCTCCCCAAACAAAAATCTCTCGCCGCACACAAGGCCAGAACTTGCTTCAAGCCGGACGGCATTTTGGCAGCAACGTCAGCGCAACTTCAATTATAGTTCCATTCCCCAGAGCGGGCGAGAGCCGTCATCATTGACATTGCTGAAGGTGAAGTTCCTGGCTCCCTTAATGATGAAAGGTCGGACCCGCCGTTGAATGCGGAACCGGGTTCGCCCTCAGATGATCGAGCGCGCGCCTGAGATCGTCCAGGAGAAGTTGCGCAAGATCGCGGCTGACTCCATGGCGGATCAAGATTCGCTGCACAACGATGGACTCGCGTTGAGCCGGCAGCGGATAGGAGGCGATCAGCCAGCCACGGAGACGGACACGCTCAGACAAGTCGTACAACGTGAAGCCATGGTTATGGCCGTCTTTCAGTTTGTAGCAGACCAAGGGCAGCGCGCCCTTGCCGTCATAAACGAGCTCGAGCGGACCAAGCGCGCCGATCTCGCCGCTCAGCCATTGCGCGGTATCGGCGCAGGCCTGCTGGATGCGCGTATACCCATCACGGCCGAGCCGCAAAAAATTGTAGTATTGCGCGATGATTTGCCCGCCAGGCCTGCTGAAGTTCAAGGCAAAAGTCGGCATGTCGCCGCCGAGATAGTCCACATCGAAGATCAGCTCTTCCGGCAGCTCGGCCTTGCCGCGCCAGATGACCCAGCCCACGCCAAGCGGCGCCAGTCCATATTTGTGACCCGACGCGTTGATCGACTTTACGCGCTCGACACGGAAATCCCATTCCAGCTCTTGCTGGATGAACGGCGCAATGAAGCCGCCACTGGCCGCGTCGACGTGGATCGGTATGTCCAGCCCATGATCGCGCTGGATCTCATCAAGCGCCAGTGCAAGCGCCGCGACCGGTTCGTAGATGCCAGTAAAAGTCACGCCGAGCGTTGCGACCACGCCGATCGTGTTCTCATCGCAATATTGCCGCAGATTCTCCGGGCGTAGCCCAAGCGCATCGCCTTGCAGCGGAACCTGACGCATCTCGACATCGAAATACCGGGCAAACTTCTCCCAGCACACCTGGACCGGACCGCAAACGAAGTTTGGCTTCGCGTAGGACTTGCCGGCGGCAATGCACCGCTTGCGCCATTGCCACTTCAGGGCCAGACCGCCAAGCATGCAGGCCTCGCTCGATCCCGTCGTCGAGCAGCCAACGGTCTGGCTCGCCCTTGGTGCGTGCCAGAGATCGGCGATCATATGCACGCAACGATTTTCGATCTCCGCTGTCTGCGGATATTCGTCCTTGTCGATCATGTTCTTATCGATCGACTCGCCCATCAGCCGGCGCGCTTCCGGCTCGGACCAGGTGGTGCAGAAGGTCGCGAGGTTCTGACGTGAGTTGCCGTCCAGCAGCAACTCGTCATGCACTAGGTTGTAGATTGATTGGGGGGAGGAGGAATGCTCAGGCATTCGATATTTCGGAAGGCACCGGTCCGATGATCCGGTGGCGTAAACGTCCTCGATCATTGAATCGCCGGACCGTGTTATTTTGTGCAGCGGCATGATAGTCTCCTGCATTGCGAACTTGCCAGCGCACTATCCTAATACTCAAGAGCGATCCCACAAAGCTAGGCTCGGAAACTACTCAGCCGGATTGGGCTTTCGTTCCAAAATGGCTTAAGCCTTGCCTGAGTAGTTTCCGAACCTTTTAATCAGCAATTTGTGCACCTTGTATTGGACCGTACGCAAATATACCAAAAAGAGGACTTATGATGATCAGATCGATTTTAGCGCTTGGCGCTTTTGTTGCCCTCGCGGCCCCTGCCACGGCGGGCGAATATTACATTGTTCATGGCCAAGACCGGCATTGCAGCGTTGTTGAGCGCATCCCGGAAGGTCACGACTTTATCCGGGTTGGCCCATTGCGCTTTGGCACTCGCGACGAAGCCGAAAGGCAAGTGAGTGTTGTTTGCCGTGACAATGGCTACTATCGCGACGAAGAAGGGCGCGAGGAGCACAGAGAAAACCGCTAGACCGTTTCCCTGCTTGCAATGAGAAATGCACCCAAGCCGGGTGCATTTCTTTTTCAAAAATGAACTTGGTGCCTTTCTCATATTGGATCGAACAGAATGCCGGAAGTTGCTTGCCAATCTTGCGAAGTTCCAAGGCCCATCGGCTTGGCGCAGCGTCCTGCAGTTCGCATCCACCGTGCTCGCCTATGCGGTGGCTGTCGCCGCCGTGTATGCGGCGCTAAACGTCTCGGTCTGGCTCGCGGTGGCGATGTCCATCCCTGCAGCCGGCCTCGTCGTGCGGCTCTTCATCATTCAACACGATTGCGGACACGGCTCCTACTTCCGCTCGCCGCACACAAACGAGATCGTAGGCTGGCTTTGCAGCATCGTAACGCTGACGCCATATTCCAATTGGCGGCGCCAGCATGCTGGCCACCGTGCGGTGTGGAATAATCTCGACCAGCGCTATGGAGGGGCCGACATCTATTCGGCCTGCCTTACCCTCCAGGAGTATCTGGATCTCTCGCCGCGCCGCCGATGGTTCTATCGCATCGCCCGGCATCCGGCCGCGGCGCAGTTCATCCTGCCGCCGCTTGTTTTCCTGCTTTTGTTTCGCGTCCCCTTCGACGCACCGCGAACGTGGCACAAGGAGCGCCGCGGCGTTCACTTCACAAATCTTGCGCTCGCAATGATGTTCTCGGGGCTCGCTGTTCTTTTGGGCTGGAAACAGGTCCTCCTCGTGCAATTGCCAATCGTGATCTTAGCCCCAATCGTAGGCGTTTGGCTTTTCCCTACCCTAATCCGGATCGAACAGGTACGTCACCGGTACGGCCCCCGCTGCTGCCACGCTCTGCCGAACTCTTTCCCATGATAAAACTTGCAAAGCAAACAACGCAATTTTCTGCTTTTTGGGCTGGGGACGGCCACTTAATTCTTTACGCCCGGGAGCGTATGAAGATCACCGCTTTTAACGCCCTTTGGCAAATAGCATTTAGAAGTGGCTCCACAATTTCGGACGGTGCGGTAGGTGGAATTTCTGCCTGACAACGGGCACGCTGGTGCCCGCGAATCAGGAGCGGCAATGAGCAGAAGACCACGGCGGAACCACTCACCGGCCTTCAAGGCAAAGGTGGCGTTGGCGGCGATCAAGGGCGAGCGGACGATTGCACAGTTGGCGGATCAGTTCGACGTTCATCCGAACCAGATCACGGCCTGGAAGGCGCAGCTCGAAGGCGGTGCCCCGGACGTTTTCGGCGGCGGTGGCAGCGCGGCACCGGCGTCCCCCAGCGTCGACGTGAAGGCACTGCACGCGAAAATCGGCGAACTGACGCTGGAGAACGATTTTTTAGAAGGCGCGCTCAGCAAGGCGGGATTGCTGAACGCAAAGCGATGATCGACCGCAGTCATGCGTTAAGCGTCACGAAACAGGCCGAAGCTGCAGGCCTTGCGCGCAGCACGGTGTATTACCTGCCGCGCCCGGTTCCGGCGGCCGATCTCGAACTCATGCGCCAGATCGGCCGGCTGCATCTGGAGTTCCCCTTCGCGGGAGCGCGGATGTTGCGCCGTCTTTTGGCTGCCAATGGGAGCAAAGCCTGCCGGCGTCATATCAAGACGCTGATGCGGCGCATGGGGATCGAGGCGCTGTACCGGCGTCCGCGCACGACGAAGCCGGAGCCGGGGCACAGGGTCTACCCCTATCTGCTGAGCGGCATGGAGATCGCGCGGCCGAACCAGGTCTGGGCGATGGACATCACGTATATCCCCATGGCGAAGGGCTTCGTCTATCTCGCCGCAGTCCTCGACTGGTTCTCGCGGCGTGTGCTGTCGTGGCGGGTCTCCATCACGATGGAAGCCTCGTTCTGCATCGCGGCGCTGGAGGAGGCACTCGCCAGGCACGGGAAGCCGGAGATCTTCAACACGGATCAGGGCAGCCAGTTCACGGGTGCAGCCTTCACCGGCGTGCTCAGCAAGAATGAGATCGCGATCAGCATGGATGGAAAGGGCGCTTGGCGGGACAACGTGTTCGTCGAGCGGCTCTGGCGGACGGTGAAGTACGAGGAGGTCTATCTGCACGCCTACGGGAGCGTTCCGGACGCACGTGCCTCGATCAGACGGTATCTCGATCTTTACAATCGCCCCCGCCCGCACTCCAGCCTTGACGGCATGACGCCCGATCAAGCTTACTACGGAGCACACAGCTTGCCGCCAGTCCGCTTGGCGGCTTAACCCCGGCAGACGTTCCACTTATCGAAGCGGAAATTCTGTCCGAACAACCGGGGCCACCTCATTTCTCTCCTGTACACGAAAAGCCGCCAAGCGGGCTGCATTGCGAGCAGTAGTTGGCGCAAAAATAGGAGGCGCCGCTCCTGCAGGTGACTCCATCTGTTGCCGAAGCCATGGACGGGATAATCGCCGCAACTCCCAGCGAGCCAATGAAGATCGAACGTATGCGCATCTTAATATCTCCAAACAAACTTAATGCGGCCAATACTGCGATCGCGCTCAGCGCGCGATCGCTTGGGCCTCGTTATTAAGGGATCGACGGTGAGTGCTTATGTCTAGGTTGCGTGGCGCTCGCCCTATGTCGGGTGCCCGCGCCTTAATTCCGAATTTTCTCAAGTTCCTTCGCCTGCGCCTCCGTCAGGTCAAGAACAACGCGGTCACTCTTCAGGTTGATCTGCGCGGGCATGAGTCTTATCCGATACTCGCCCAGGCCCAGGAAGCCGCCGATATCGGCGTGCATCTCGGTAACCTTGTTGTCAGAGGCACGCTGAAAGGCCGCGACATCCCCTAGTTTCCTTCCGTCGCTGCTGTAAACGGGCTTACCGATCCACGCTTCAGCCTCCTTCGAGGTGAGTGACAGCCCAGCGGCACTTTGGGCTGATTGGGCTGGTAGGGCTGCGTTCGTTGCCGCGACGGGAGCTTTGACGTCCTCAGCGATTGCCGGCAGCGCAATAGCGGCGGCAAGCGCGGTAGCGAGCGTGAGCGTGCGTATTATAACTTTAACTCCTAACAGGATGAACCACGATTGCGATCGTGCACACGCTGAGACACCGCTGACCAGACTCGGAAAGTACCCAGCCCTGATTTATTCAAAGCGTTAACTTGAGTGATACCAGGCAAGCGTAGCCAACACATGATGAGTATATTCCGAAACTGTCTTTTTGGTTCACGATATCCATATCATTAATCGTATGTCTTCGCGTCCGTGAAACCGGCGTCGCCGGCGCAGGTCGAAGCAAACAATCCATTCGATGAGCCGGCGCTTTGTACGCGGTTCCTTTTGAGCAGCCGGCTCGTCCAACTAACCGTTAGGAGAACGCTATGGACACCACGACACTTTTGCTCATCGTCATCGTAATTCTGTTGCTTGGCGGTGGTTATTACGGCCGGCGTCGCTGGTTCTAAGGTACCGTCAAGTCTAACGCGCTCCGCTCACTTGGGTGTGCTGCCTTAACCTTCACATGTGGCGTGCAAACAAGGGATTTATATATCAGCTTACATAGTTGCTACTTCCATTGAACAGCGCACCGAGGAGGAAACCCATGGCAGAGAACAAGCAACCGGAGGTTCCGCAAGAGATCCGCGACCTCGCAGTGCAAAGCATCGACCAAGCTCGAGCTGCTTATAACCAGCTCATGGAGGCGGCGCGCAAAGCGCAGGAGATGATGAAAACGATCGTCCCATCAAACCCAATGGCAGCTGGATTGACCGAGGTTCAAGAGCGGGCAATGCGGTTCACCCAGCAAAATCTCGACGCGAGTTTCGCATTGGCCAACGAGCTTGCCACGGCAATGGATCTACAAGAGGCACTGCAAATCCAGAGCAGGCATGCGCAATTGCAGATGCACGCCTATATGCTTCAGGCGCAAGAGCTTGGCGCGATGATGAGTGCGGCAGCGCAGAAGGCGAAGCGGGGAAGCTGACCAAGCTGATCTCCTCGCGAGCTTGGCCAAATCCCCGTGAAGCCTCCTTTGACTAGTTTAATCGAGGCACTCTGATCGCCAGGGAATGGAACGATAAATCGCGTGTTTCAGGAATTACCTACAACAAAGGAGAAGATACATGGCTAAGGAACCATCTCACGAGCAACATCCGGCGCATGGCCATCATACCAAGGCTGCCGAGCATCACGAGCAGGCCATGAAGCACCACAAGGAAGCAGCCGCGCACTACGCCTCAGGTCATCATGAGACTGCGGCCCATCACGCGCATACCGCCCATGCCCATACGCTTCATGCAACTCATCATGCGGGCGAAGCCGCAAAGGCCCACGTTTCGCATGGTCAAAAGAAGAGCTCTTAGGCGAATACTAAGAGATGGGCATAACCATCATCACGCCCCATAGGGCTTTCTAAGATCCCTATGGCGCGAAGAGATGGTTATGCCCGCCCCCGTCATTGGGCCACTAGCCTTTACCGATTCGGCATTAGGAACCGGATATGTGCCACTCTTGCTAGTCATCAATAATGTACCTATACCGTCTCGAGCCGCAGCGTGAATTCCGGGGGTTGAGACGTTGGAAATCCTGGCAATTAAGCCTCAAAGCGACGCAGTCACGCCCGCGCTAGAGACACAGGAGGCTAACGGCACACCCGAACCTCTGGTCCAGATCGCACGCCGGCTGCTTCACGTGGCGACCGGCATATTGGTTTTGCTGTCGGTTTATACGTTTTATGTGTCATCGCCCGTTCTAATTCCTCTGACGCTGGCGGTGCTCATCACCATGGCTCTTTCGCCGGCGATCAACCTGTTCGACAGACTTAAGCTGCCTCGCCCTGTCAGCGCTGCCGTCGTGATAGCGATCCTGGTGGGGATCCTCGGCGGCGGCGCTTACGGCTTGTCGGGCCCTGCTCAGGAGTGGCTGCAAAAGCTGCCCCAAAGCGGCGGCAAAATCGATAAAATGCTGCGCTCCATCAAAAAGCCCTTCGCGCAAATTGAACAAGCGACAGATCAGCTATCTTCCGCCACGGAGCGGCAGAACGCGAGCACGCCGCAAAGGGTTCAGTTGGCGCCCCCGAGCTTGACCGAGCGCCTTGCGGGAGGTGCGGCGCAGTTTGCGGCTTCGGTCTCGGTCATCTTCGTCCTCGTTTTTTTTCTCTTATCGTCGGGGGACCACTTTTTACGAAAACTGGTGACCGTTATTCCAACCCTCAAAGACAAAAAGCGCACCGTTGAGGTGATCAGGAGCATTGCAAGTGATATTTCGTTCTATCTTGTGATGCTGTTGCTCATCAACACCGGCCTTGGCCTCGGCGTTGCTCTCATTACGGCACTCCTCGGTATTCCCGATCCCCTATTGTGGGGCACCCTTACCGTCATCGTGAGTTTCGCGCCTTACGTCGGCGAGATGGCCATCACGGTCACGCTCTTAATCATATCGATGGTCACCTTCGATACGTTCGGCAAAGCTCTGATTGCACCGGCCGCTTATATTTTTTTGATGAGCTCCGTTCACCTCACGGTACCGGTTATCGTCAGGCGCCGGCTCTTGCTCAACCCGGTGGCGGTCTTCGTCGCCATCATGTTCTTAGGCTGGATTTGGGGCATCCCCGGCGCGCTTCTCGCCGTCCCGCTTTTGGCAAGCTGCAAAATCATCTGCGAGCGCATCGAGCATCTTAACGCGATCGCCGCCTTTCTAACCCCGTGAAACATCGCTGGTGTGCGGCCGCACTTATCCGGCGAGCTTTTCTGAAGGTGCCAGCGGCGGCTGTTTCACGGGAATGGATGCATCCTCGATCGCTTTGACCAGGTCGACGGGGCGGGCAATGTTCGGGAGTATCAGGTCGTCCACCCCTGTGCCATGGATGACGATCTTCCCGAAGTCGAACATCCGTCCAAGCAATCCTTGATGAAAATTGACCTGCTCGATGTTTTTTAACTGGAGCTCAGTGGTCGAGCGCGTAAGCCACCCGCGCTTAATCACCACCCGGTGGTTGGTGACGGCGATCTCTGTGGTCCAGATCGGTCTCATCAGGTACGCTACTACGGCAAGACCGGCGGCGCTGATGCATAGCAAACCCAGCTCCGCTATGCCCGCAGTGTAAATCAAGGCCCCAATGGCAAGTGCCATACAAAAGATCGCTGAAACCCAGGCTGCAGCATAATAGAAAGGATGGAAATGCGCCTCGTAAATGAGCTTTTCATTTTGACCCAAAGACTCTTCGCTATATGTCATAATCACCTCCATCGCGGGACGGCGAGATTAATCTTCGCCAACACAAAACGCTCCATTAAATAAGTTTACCCTAATTCTGCTCAATCTTTTCAAAAACTGCCCATTATAACTCAAATGCGTTTCAAATCCTAATTAGGCGGTCTTCTGCGCCGGAGACCGCTTTTTTATTCGCCGGCACGAAATGCCTAAAAATCTGGCTGGGCAGTGCGCCCCGCTTTCGCCCAGCCCAGCCGTTCTTCCCGTTTTGGCCAAAGCCCGCATTGGCCCAGCCCGAACGGCTAGGAATCGGCAGCATGCGAAAGGGGTCCATCGCACGATACCGCTCGCTAAGAATTATGCCCGGATGAGGCTTGCTTACGAAAGATTCGGAATCTACTCATGCGGCACCGGCGCAACCACAGGGTCGTCGAGCCAGCCGGCGGCGAGGGCGATTCTGATAAGCGCGGACAAGGACTTCGCTTCGGTTTTCCGCATGATTGCAGCACGATGATTGTCCACCGTGCGTTGGCTAATCCGCAAATCTGCCGCGATGTTCTTGCTCGGGCTGCCGGCTAAAACCAGGTCGAGGATTTGATGCTGGCGAGCCGTGAGGCTCTTGATTTTCTCCGTCGCAGCTTGACGGATTGAAGGGTGCTCAGGGTGCTCAGGGTGCTCAGGGTGCTCAGGGTGCTCAGGGTGCTCAGGGTGCTCAGGGTGCTCAGGGGAATAAGTCAGTGCACGCTCAATGCAATCCAGAAGTTTTTTGCCCTTGGCCGGCTTTTGTAGAAAATCGAAGGCTCCAGCCTTCATCGCGCTGACGGCCATGCCGATGTCGCCATAGGCCGTAATCATGATCACGGGAAGGGACGCCTGCAATTCTTTGAGGCGCTCGATCAGTTCAAGCCCACTCATGCCGGGCATCCGGGCGTCGGTGAGCAAACATCCGCTTCGCCCGGGCGTGTAAGCATTCAAGAAGGAGGCGCCGCCGGCAAAAATCTCAGTGCGGTAGCCATGCATCTCCAACATATCCCGCATAGCCTCGCAGATTTCCGGGTCGTCTTCGACGACGAAGACTGTTGGCGCACTGGCGTCCTGGTGGTTCGCGGCGAGCATTTCCTCGATATGGCCGATCAATGTCCGCGTGGCGGCCGGTTTATAGAGGTGGACATAGCCTTTATTAGCAATCTCAAGCAGCGTGGCCGCCGAGATGTCGCCAGTCAGCATAATCACGGGTATCTTCCGCGCCGAAGCTTCCTCGATCTTGCCGGCAATTTCTAACCCGTTTGGCCCGGGCAAATTATAATCGGCGACGATCAAATCGAGGCTCACGCCGCGTTCGGCGGCAACGGTGAGCGCTTGGGCGCCATCGCGAGCTGCCAACGCACGATAGCCGCGGCGATCCAGAAGCAATTTGAGCGTCTCCCGGACTTCTACATCGTCTTCGACGACCAAAATGGTCCGCGCGCGCGCCGGTGGCTCCTCACGAATAGCTTCTGCAGGGGAGGAGGCTGGGGGTTCAATGGGCATGGGTGCATGCACCAGCGGCACCTCCACCGCAAAGACCGAGCCCCGGCCGAGGCGCGAGCGGACGCTGATAGGCACCTCGAGCAGGTCCGCGATGCGCTGAACAATCGCAAGACCGAGACCAAGACCCTTGGCACGGTTCCCGGCGGGATTATCGAGCTGATGAAACTCCTTGAAGATCGCGCTCAGTTCGGTTTGCGGTATGCCGGTTCCAGTATCCCAGACTTCAATGCTTAAGCGCTCGCCGCGCCGCCGGCAACCGAGCAGAACTTTGCCGTGGCTCGTATATTTGGTGGCGTTGGAGAGCATGTTCCGAAGGATCTGTTCCAAGAGTCGCTGATCGGTACGCACCGTTATGTGGCAAGGAATCACGCGCAAGCTCAAGCCGGCGTCGGCGGCATGAATCTCGAATTCAGTCCGCATTTGCTGGAGCACATCGCCGATCACGAACTCGCAAGGCTTTGGCTGCACAACGCCCGCTTCGAGCTGGTTGATGTCGAGAAGCTTGTCCAGCAACCCCGACATGGCCGTGATCGTCTTATCGAGCCGTTCGATCAGCTGCGAGGCGCCGGGATCCGAAACGCTATCGGCTAGCATGGCTTGCAGCAAACTGAGCGTCTGAAGCGGCTGGCGCAAATCGTGGCTGGCGGCCGCGAGAAATCGGGACTTTCCGTGGTTGGCGCGCTCAGCGTCTTGCCTGGCGGCCGCAAGCGCTTCGGACTTAATCTTCGCATCTGTCATGTCATCTATAGAAATGAGTATTTTTGGACGTTCGGATGGTCCAGCAACGATCCGGCGGCCGCTCAGGAGAAATGTGCGCGGCCCAAGCTTCGGCAGATCGATACCAACTTCATAATCCTCGATCGGGCTGCCCCCATTCGCGGCGGCAAGGAAATTCACCAAGGATTCCGGCTGAGGCTGGCTTGCAAGCGTAAAAGGCTTGCCGATGCGGTCTTCCGGCTTCCCATCGAAAACTTTGAAGAAGGACGCGCTTGCCGACACCATGCGCAAATCCTCGTCGAGTACGGCGAGCGGCTGCTTGACGGTTGCGATTATGCTTTCGGCATAGGCCTTCGCTGCTTCGATCTTCCGCTCGGCCGCCTTCATTTCCGATATGCGTGCGAAGGTGATGACGACGCCTTCGATAGCGCCTTCTGCGGCCCGGTAAGGCAGGATGCTGCGGATATACCAATTGCCGTCATGGCTTTCGATCTCACGCCGAATCGGGGCGAAATTGGAGAGCACTGCGCGGGCCTCCTTGAGGAGACCTTCGTCATGGAAGCGTTGCGCCAGATCGGCGACGGGGCGTCCGATGTCGACCGCGGAAACGCCGAAGAAAGCCTTTGCCGCGGGTGTAAAAAACCGGATCTTCAACGCGGAATCGAGAAACAGTGTAGCGACGTCCGAGCTTTTCAGAATGTTTTCCAAGTCGGCAGACGTGGCGCGCTGCTGCTCCAAGGTTTCTTGGAGCTGGGCGTTCAGTGCCGTCAATTCCTCGTTGAGGGCCTGAAGTTCCTCCTTGGAGGTCTCCAGCTCCTCATTGGTCGACTGGAACTCCTCGTTTATGGAAAGGGCTTCGTCGTTAACGGCCCGCAGGTCTTCATTCGAGGCTTCGAGATCGCGGATAACGGCGTTCAGCTCTTTGCGCGTTGCATCGAGTTCTTGCTCCAACTGCACAATGCGCGAGCTGTCTTCAGCAGGCGCAATAGCCTCAGAAGCGCGCGCGGCAGGCTCGCCCTCCTCGATAAAACTGACAAGGAACATATCGTTCGCGGAAGCCGGCTGAACACCGATTTTCACGCCAAAGTTTTTGCCCTCCCGGCGGACTTGACCCCCTGTCTTCCAGCAGGCTTCTCCGGTCTCCCGGGCGCCTTCAAGTGCTGCCCGGAGTTTTGGCCGAAGCCCCTCCCGGGCCATGACAAGGATATTCCGGTTGGCTTCGCCCGGAGCGACCTGCAAATAGCGGTCGATGGCCCCAGTATAAAACAAGGTTTCATATTTTTTATCGATCAGAACCGAAGGCGGCGCGAATGCTTGGAGCAGGAGTTTGGACGCGAGGTCCTCTAAATTGACTTGTGGGACCTTTCTTTTTAGCGCTTGACCGATTGCGGGCGCCAGGCGGCCTATGGCTTCTCCGCGCGCCCGAAAACTACCCTCGCCTGCCTGCCCCGCAGCGAGATGGCGATAAATCCGTTGCTTCTTATCGATAGGTTCGAAATGTGTTTGGAACCTACCGGCGGTCTCGGACCGTCCAAGAAAGAGCACGCCTCCGCCCCGTAGGGCAAAATGAAACAGCGAAAGGATTTGATCTTGGGCGCTGGGCTGCAGATAGATCAAGACATTACGGCAGGAAATGAGATCGACCCGCGAGAATGGCGGGTCGGCGAGCAGATCCTGGACCGTGAAAACCACCGCTTCGCGCAAGTCGCGGACCACGCGGTAGCCATCGACCTCTTTTAAGAAAAACCGGGCTAAGCGCTTCTCACTTACTTGCGCCGAGGTCTCGGGGACATATAGGCCCGCCCGGGCGAATGCTACGGAATGGGCGTCCACGTCGGATGCGAAGACCTGAAGCTTGATATTGCGCTTTGAGGCCTCGACCGCTTCCTGAAACAAAATCGTGAGGGAATAGACTTCCTCTCCGGTGCTGCAGCCGGGAACCCAAATGCGCAGCGGCCGGTCGAGAGGCTGGTGCGCAACCATATCCGGGATCACGCTGGCCGCGAGCGCCTCGAAGGCCGCGGCATCGCGAAAGAACTCGGTTACATTAATGAGGAGATCGTGACCGAGGCTATCGAGTTCGGCGGCATCGGATTGGAGCCTTTCCACGTAGTGTGCGGCATCCGCGATGCCTGCCATCGCCATACGCCGCTCTATCCGCCGCCCCAACGTGCCGGTCTTATAGAGAGAGAAATCCTGATGGGTTTTCCGCCTCACAAGATTGAGGATCTCCGGGAACCAGCCTTCGAGTTCCGCATTCGCAGCCGATTTTACGCCGGAGGAACGAACGCCAATGGCGCTCGCCTGGGTGATAAGCGCGCCCGGAATACCGGCGACAGGCAAGGTAAGATCCGCCTCTCCGGTCTGGATTGCGCTCTTCGGCATGCCATCGAACGCTGCCTCCGAAGGGTCCTGGACGATGACGAACCCGCCCCTCGTCTTCACCGCTTTCAGACCCTCGGTTCCATCTGTCCCCGTGCCCGACAGCACCACGCAAATAGCGCGCTCGCCGCAATCTTCCGCCAGAGACTGCAGAAAAAAATCGAAAGCCATTCTGGCGCCGTGACGTTCCGCGGGCTTGGAAAGATGCAGCTTACCTTTGGCGACCGCGAGCGAGACGCCCGGGGGAATAAGATAGATATGGTTGGGCTCGATCGCGATACCTTCGGCCGCTGGGGTCACGGGCATCGTTGTGTGGCTGGACAGAAGCCCGGCCATTAAGCTGGCGTGGAGAGGATCGAGATGCTGAATGAGCACGAAGGCCATGCCCGTGTCGGGCGGAAGCGCCGCGAGGAAGGCCTTAAACGCGTCGAGGCCGCCAGCCGACGCGCCAATGCCCACAATGGGAAACGGGCGCGCCGCAGACCAAGCTCTACCATCGGCCAGATCGATCGGCGCAACAGCCGCGTAGCTTTCATCCGGCACTGCGTCGCGCTGCGACGGCATGTCAAATCCCTCCCGCCCTGGCAGGCAGACCCGTAACAAAAACACGTTATATCATGATAACAATCATCAGTATGATCATTTTGCATGACGTAAGCGCCGCATGAGTAGTTTCCGAGTCTACGGGCCATCCTGTCAATCAGCTAAAGTACGTTAGCAATGCCTTTACCATGCAATGCGGCATCGGCCAGCTGAATAATAGACGAGGGTTCACCTATGATCAAAGCTGTAGCAGCAGCGGCATTTATGTCGCTCATGATATGTTCGGCAGCGAGCGCAAATACGATTTCATCCGCCTCATCCAATACCGGACTAAAGGCATCTGCTGCCTCCGAGGTTGTCCAAGTTAAGGGCAACAGAGGCGGCGGCGGTCACGGCGTTCGTGGCGGCGGCGGGCGTGGACACGCCATGGCACGCGGACGCGGCGGCCGGGGACGTGGCGGACGTTATGCAGGGGGAGGTTACGGATATGGCGGCGGCTGGGGCGGCCCTGGGTTTTGTACTTGGGTCGGTCCGCTCTGGGTCTGCCCGTAACCCGTGAGAAATTTCTTGGAGGCCAAAGCGAAATCTCTCCGGTGAGAGCCACCCCCGAGGCATCTGGGCATCAAATCGCCCCGCACACAATAAGTTGAGCGGCCGTAACAGCGTTTTTAGCCATCACGAAAGAAGCTCCGGGGCCTTAATGGCGCCCGGGGCATTGCAATTCCCCCCAAAGGAGAACACTCCATGTCATTAGGGACAATTCTTGTTATCATCCTCGTTATTTTCCTGCTCGGCGGCTTCAGCGGCCAATTCGGCGGCTACGGCTACGGCTACGGTCACGGCGGCGTCGGCGTCATCGGCGGAATTTTGATCGTACTTGTCATTCTAATGGTGATCGGGCGCGTCTGATCCGATTGGCGGATAAGGGATGAGCCGTCTACGCACGCATTTAGAGCACCACCTTGCCGCATCGGCTGGATGAGAGCTGCAGTGCTCGGAGCCAACGATGGCATCATCTCGACCGCGAGCTTGATCGCCGGCGTCGCCGCGGCAGGGACAAAACAGAGCGATGTCTTGATCGCCGGTACTGCGGGGCTGGTGGCGGGCGCCACGTCTATGGCTGCAGCCGAATATGTATCCGTCAGCTCGCAATCCGACACCGAGAAGGCCGATCTAACGCGCGAACGCGCGGAGCTGAGCGAGAGCCCCAAGGCTGAGCTCGATGAGCTTGCAGAAATCTACGTCAAGCGCGGCGTTGAAAAGGGGCTTGCCGTGCAGGTTGCGCGGCAGCTGATGGCGAAAGATGCGTTGGGTGCCCATGCGCACGACAAGCTAGGCGTGTTGGAAATCACGACGGCGTGTCCTGTGCAAGCTGCGCTCACTTCGGCAGAAATGTTTTCGGCAGGCGCAGCCATGCCTCTTCTCATGGCCGTAGTATCGCCCGCCAGCGCGCTTGTGCCCGTCGTATCGATTACGTCTTTGGTCTTTCTCGCTCTTCTCGGAGCGATCGGGGCGAGAACCGGTGGCGCCAACGTTCTGCGGGCCACGGTCCGCGTGACATTTTGGGGCGCGTTGGCCTTGGCCATCACGGCCGGTATTGGCAAAGTGTTCGGTACGATCCTCTAAAGATCGAGACCGCACAAGAGAGGCAGAGCAAGGGGAGTGGATAGTTCGAAGATTGTTTTATCCACCCACTATAAAATAGTAGGGAGAGTGACTCATGCGCCGTTTCACATTAGTCTATACATTGGCGATCTGCATGCTAACGCCTTGGGTGGCATCTGGGCAGAGCCGTGACCCCTGTGGGTCCCCCACCCCCCTTCTGAATTATGCGCTATGCGTCATGGATTACGCGCGCGGCTTAGAACGGAAAATAAGTAAGCTGGAAGAATCAATGGATAAACTTCAATATCAACTAAATACTTTCGTAAAAACTGATGATTCCTCATATGTCAAATACAACGAAAAGCTTGCCGTCGATTTTGTAGGAGATCCTGGCCGTTGCCTCGGTGGGAATAAGGGGAAGGCGGATGTTCGCAATGACTTAAGTTGTGCCGCAGATAAAACTGATCCTGAGAAACAATGGACGCTCCAGCGTGCACCTTAATTGTCAGTCAAGTTTGGGATTATGGGCTAAACAATTGCCGTTCGATTAAGCAATTGCATCCATGCGCTTTCCTGGCTCTAGCATGGGTCAATCCCATCAAATCCCGGGCGATTGCCGCCCATTTGCGCGGCGTCTTACCCATCTAATCAGCGCGAGTGCACTGAGTATTTTCCGAGTTTAGGCGCTTTATCCTCCAACTCTTAAGATGGTGGTACGGTAAAGATTTAAGGTGATGAATATGCGTACTATCTCAAATGAACGTTTTGTTGCGACCAAGGTGCAGATCGAGTTCGAGGATGGCCCCATGTCCTTTGGCATTCCGCGCGGCGCGACCTTGGGAGATGTTTCAGAGAAGCTGCAGAATATTTGCAAATGGCACAGAGGCGGGGCTCGCTCCATCGATGTTCGTTTCGGCGCAACAAACAACGGCGGCGCCTGCGGGCTCCCCTCATACTCTGATCCATTCCTCAACTGAGCGCACCGCCGGCAATGTCCCGGTAATGCCGCTCCTGCGCACCTCGCAAGAGAGAGAAGCCAATGGCTGCCCATGATCAAACCGATCTCGCTAGCGCTATCCTCACCGAATTACCGCACTTGCGGGCATACGCCCGGCTGATGACAAACGATCGATCCGAAGCGGAAAGGGAGGTCGAAGCAACGATAGAAAGCGCGTCGGGCGACGACATCGGCTGCAGCGACAAGGCTCAACTGCGCGTCTCGCTGTTTAAGATCCTGCGCGGCTTTCTCGCCCGCGATCAGCGCTCCATGCTTCAACGGGATGTGCCCCACTCATACGGCAGCTTTTGTAGCTACGATGCCGCAATAGGAGCCGCGAATAGCGACGCGCAGACCGTGAAAGAGGTCGGTCCCACGCTTTTACGTCTGGATTTCAAGGACCGCGAAGCGATAATTCTGTCGGCTGTCGCAAAGTTCTCCGATCTAGAGATCGCTGAAATATGCGGAAGCGCGCCCGAGACGGTCAGAGGCCGGGTGCGCCGGGGAAGTGCGCAGCTTGCCAAAATACTAAGAGTAGAATTTATCAGTGATCTAAATCCAATAATGGTTCCGGCCGCTGTATTGGAAGTTAGGGATGCGGGATTTTTGAACGCCGTTTGATCATCCGCTCTTAAATCATTTCTTAAGCGGCCATCGCGAGGGGATCCTCACATGATGGCCGTTATCGCGAAATTTTACGGGCTAGGGGTTGGCCTTCGGGAGGTCCGCCGCGTTCAGCCCCAGCTGCTCGCAGACGGCGCGAACCAAATCTGAATTGAGCTGATGATGCGATCCGGTCAACGGCAACTCAGCGACCCGGCCCTCGCGATGGATCGTCAGATGTCCGTGTCCCTCGCCGCGATAATGGGCCTGAGTGTCGAAGCGGCAGCCGCGCTCCGAAAGCCATCGGCGGAATGTTCCGATCTCCATTGATAGTCTCCAGCTGTCTTCACAGCGTTTGCGGCATGGGCCGTACCAGGCTCATGCGATTTAGCCGGCGCTGAGCACTCCGCCGCTTTCCGTAATGTCGGATAACAACACATCAACGAAGGGGTGCTGACGGTTGAATGCGAGGCCTCGCCAGTATTTGCGGGCCGCGATGCGCTGAATTGTCGGCAGGTTCCGGCAGCCAAGAGCGTTGTACTGGTCGCGAAAAAGACTATGGCGGCCCGTGGGCAAGCGTCCGGGACTTGCCCAATCGTCCATAACGTGCCGGCTTATAAATGCGGTCACCGGCATTGCTCCATCCCAGCCATGAAGGAGCAAGCCGTCCCTGTTGTGGGGGCTTTCGTCAACCGTGAAGCGCATGCTCTCCGGTTCCGCCGAGCCTCCCTCGTTTTGCCAAGTGTCGGTGCCTTCCGAGAGAAGGCCGATTTGATGTTCTGGGTGATTTGTCATCTGCGTATATGGGCATGCGTATAAAGAATAACGAGGAAAATTGTACATCGCACAGTTCGTTTTTGCAATTTATCACGCACTTTACTCAGCATATATTCGTCGATAAGGCTTTAATTCGTAACGCCGAGTCGCCACTGCCACCTAAATTGTGCCGATCCGGCGCGGTTAGTTCCTCGTTCAGCGCTTGCAGTTCCTCCTTCGAGGTCTCCAGCTCCTCGTTGGCCGATTGGAACTCCTCGTTGATGGAAAGCGCTTCTTCGTTGACCGCCCGCAATTCTTCATTCGAGATTTCGAGATCGCGGATCGTCGCGGACAAGTCATTGCGCGTTGCGTCGAGCTCCTGCTCAAGTTGAAGGATCCGGCTTGTATCTTCCGCGGGCGGTTCCTTTTCACTGGCAGGCCGCGGATGGGCTGGCTCCTCAATGAAACTCACGAGGAACATCTCTTCTGAGGGTACGGGCCTAGTAACGATCTTGACGCGATTCGCCGCGCCATCGCGATGAACGCGTGCGCCCGCCTTCGAAGCCAATTCACCCGTCTCGCGCGCATTTTCTAGCACCGCGCGGAGGTTAGACCGAAGCCCTTCCCGAGCCATCGCGAGGACATTCCCATTAGCCTCCCGGGGGCGACTTGCAGAGGACGCGGGAGCGCCCGAAATTGCCGAAAGGGCTGCACCGCGCTGCCATGGAAACGCTTAGCGAAAGCTTTGGTTTTCCTCTGCGGCCCGACTCATCCGGTGACGGTGTCAGGGTGTCGCGTGCCACGCTCGCATGGTCTGCAGTGGCACTAGCTGCGGCGAATCGGAGGCGTTTAATGCCTTAATTTCCACACGGGCCCGAGGGAGCAGCCTTAGAATGATCCGCGCATGCTCTTTTGCCGTAGCTTCACTGGCATGCGTTCTAGCACGGAGAACGGGATCAGTTGACATAAAGCCACGCGCATTACTTGGAAAGCGACAAGAGACAAACCACGCCATAGCTCTGTTCTCCCGGGCCGTTGGCAGGATGCTGCAGGGGCCGCCGTGTCATAGCCCCGATGCAACGCAAAATGCGAAATACACCGAAGCCTACTGCACTTCTATCGACACTACTGGTTTTTCGCTCAGTTGATAGAATCGGAAAGTACTCACAGCGCCCGTACCAAAGGCAGCATGCAGGCCAAGCTCGGGCGGCCTGGACGGAAGGGTCTTCGTCCGAGAGCCATCTGGTAACCCTGTGGCACTAGCATGACTGAAATACGAATATGCAAATCACGAATGCTTATCTTCTTCGGCTGGATTCTGACCCCGCGATATATTTTCGAGGCTCTCTTTGGGAGCGCAACCGTGACGTCGCTGAGCGGCTTCGTTCACTAGCTGTTCGAAACGCGAAGGCGAGAGGCTGATTATTGTGGGTAATGCCATGCGCTTCGTCTTTGCCTTGGCTAGCTTTGCGATCGGCGCAATATCGTGGCCTGCCGCCATCGTAACTTCGATGAAGGGCGCTGGCCTCGAAGCCCATCGCCTGTCAATCGGTGCGCTGCGGCGCCCTTGGCCTAGCCGCATTGCTCGCGTGAGCTCAAATTTACCGAGAGTCGCATGCGCCTTGGCGTTGACTGCAAATGCAGCTTCGGCCGCCACCTCGACTAAATGATGCTCGTCTGAGTACATTCCGAGTCTATGGGCCGCTTCCGCCCTCGCCTAAGATAGCACTCTGTTCCTGGAGCGGGGTCTTATGCGAAATATCCTGTCTGCAAAGCCTCACTTTGTGGTGCGGCGCGCAGGGGTAGTATCCTCCCATCTTGGTAATTTTGATGGCTGGCACAATAAAATTCCGCGGCGCTCTCGCCATTCACCCGTACGGGAACATTTCCACAACCATCGTATCTTCAGGCCGTGTTCTTGGTACACGGCGGAACCAGGGAGTTTTTCCAATGAAAACCGCTCTTGCGGCTGTGGCCGCATTGATGATCGCTGTAAGCCCCGCCGCAGCGCAAACGCCCGCCTTCATGGACATGCAGAATAATACGGAGGTTCTCGGCACCGATTTCATCGGCACGCCTGTCAATGACAAGAGCGGCCAGCAAATCGGCAAAATCGCCAATATCGTTTTCGACCAGACCGGACGAATCGAGCTTGCGGTTATCGGCGTTGGCGGTTTCCTCGGCATCGGCGAGAAAGATCTCGCGGTGTCTTTCGATACCGTGAAATCCGAAGTGGTCGGCGGCCAGCACGTCTTCGTTATCGACGCGACCAAAGCCCAGCTCACAGCCGCCCCAGTCTACAAGACGTTGAACGCCCAGGCTCAAGCTGAGCGCATGAAGGAATGGCGCGAGAAGGCGCAAGCAAGCTGGACCGATATCAAGGGTCGCACCTCGAAGGCTTACGAGGAGGCTAAGGAGAAGGTCGAAGGGCCAATGACGCCGAAGCAGTAGCGGAGTTGCAGCATAAGGCCGGAGAAAATCCGGCCCTTTTTGGGCGCGCAGCGCCCTAGTAAATGTTGAACGGGTTCGACCCAAGGAGATAGCCCATGATCCGTAATTTGGTAGTTGCACTTGCCGCGACAGCCGCAGTGATGCTCGGAAACGCCGAAGCGGCCTCGATGAGCACGCCCGCAGCAATGCGTACAGCGGTGGACAGCTTGAAGATGACCAAGAACGTCCAGTTTATTTGGGATGGTCGTAATTACTGTTGGTACGACGATGGTTGGAACGGCCCGGGCTGGTATTGGTGCGGTTCGTACCTAGTGCCCGGAACTGGTTGGGGCGGCGGCTATGGCTGGCATCATTGGCGTGGTGGGCATGCAGGCCACCATGGTCACGCCGCCGGACACGCGGTTCATGCCGCCGGTCATCCTCGCGTTGGTCATGGCGGTCGTCATACCGCACGTGCCGCACATGGCGGTAGCCGTGGCGGACATGGCGGTAGCCATGGCGGACATGGCAGAAAATAATATCCGCCTCAATCACAACATTCCGATCAAAACACCTCATTGAATTTCGGAGAGGCCGCCGTAATGCGGCCTTTCTTTTTGCGCTCAAGGATTACTTGGCTGATGTCACCTATTGGCGCGCGCCGTGACAAGGCGGCGCTTCCAGTGGGGGAAAGGCCTGCCCTTCTTGCCGGCGACCAGCCCGGCGAAGGTCCGGTAGCGATAAATGCTACGGCAATTGCGTCCATTCCGATTGCCTATCTTTCGAGGACGTAGGTTCCTGGCGCATCGCCAAGCGCCGGGAAGCGGGGCGATCCCATCGGCGGCAGATCAATCGCTGGGCTCGAGTGCCGGGCGAGCCATGCGTTCCATTCCAGCCACCATGACCCGTCCTTGGGAGCCGTTGCGCGTTTCCATTCATCCGGCCCGAGCGTGCGGGCACCGGCGTCACGGACTCGGATACGAAAGTGGCGGTGCGCGTGACCGGGATCGCTGACGATGCCTGCGTTGTGGCCGCCGGAAGTCAGCACGAAGGTCAGATCGCCATCGGTCTGCTGGTGCAGCTTGAACACCGAATGCCAGGGCGCGATATGGTCGTTTTCCGTGCCTACCGCAAATATCGGCAGCTTGATGTCTCCTAGCTCCACCGGACGGCCAGCGACCTGGAATCGGCCCTCCGCCAGGTTATTATGGAGGAACAAGTCGCGCAAATACTCGATGTGCATGCGTGCCGGCAGGCGCGTTCCGTCATGATTCCAAGCCATCAGGTCGAACGGAGCCGCTGGCTCGCCGAGCAGGTAATCATGAATGGCGTGGGACCAGACGAGGTCGTTGGAACGGAGCATCTGGAACGCGCCGCCCATTTGCGCGCTGCTCAGAAACCCTTGTGTCTGCATGATATCGTTAAGGAAATCGATTTGGTCTTCGGTGACGAACAATCGCAACTCACCAGCCTCGGTGAAATCGGTTTGAGCCGCGAACAGCGATAGACTGCCGAGCCGGTGATCGTCATCGCGCGCCATGGCGGCTGCCGCCACGGCTAGCAATGTCCCGCCGAGGCAGTAACCGGCGGCGTGAATATTTGCGTTGCAGCAGATCGCCCTCACTGCGTCAATCGCTGCCATCACGCCTTTCGCGCGGTAATCATCAAACGACGTATCGCGCATGTCCGCCCCGGGATTGCGCCAGGAGATCATGAACACCGTGCGGCCCTGCGCTACCAGCCAACGCACCAGAGAATTGCCCGGCGAGAGGTCGAGAATGTAGTATTTCATAATCCAGGCAGGCACGATCAATACCGGCTCGGCATCCACCGTCGAGGTAGCCGGTGCGTACTGGATCAGTTCCATGAGCGCATTACGGAACACGATCTTGCCGGGCGTGGCGGCGAGATTTCCCCCGACCGTGAAGCCGTCGGTTATTGCGCCGCCTTGGGTTGCTGTCTGGTCGCGCAGGAAATTCCGCATCCCGGCTGCGAGGTTGGCGCCGCCGGTGGTGCGAGTAGCCTCGATCACCTCCGGATTGAGCCACGGCAAGTTGGACGGGGACATCAAATCGAGCCATTGCCGCACGGTGAATGCGACGATGTTTTTATTGTGCCGCCCGACCCCGCCGGGACTGCGCACTAGGCTGTCCCACCATTCCTCCCCGAGGAGTACCGCCTGGGTGAGCAGGTCGTACGGAGGGCTCTGCCAGGCTGGATGGATGAAGCGGCGGTCATCTGGTTGCAGCGCGATCGCCTTTTCTCCACCCAACGCCGCTTGGGCCAAGCGCTGCCACTGCACCAGCGCTGTTTGCCAGAATATGGCGGTCTGAAAAGGCGAGTTCGCTGCGTGGGCGGCCCAATCCAAGAACGCGAGACTTAGAGTGCTGGGCGATCGCCCGGCCGTGAAGTGGCTTTGCCAGTTGTGCAGGAAGCGATCAAGGCCGGCTGAAATGCTCCCGTAAGCAGGCGCTCCAGTTGGGCCGGGATCCCTGATAACGTGCGGGCGAATAGGCGAAGGCAACTCTGCCATGATGACACGTCCTTGGATGGCCTTATCAGCAGACTGATTGCCAGCCACAGCTAAGATGGCATGTTGTACAGTTCTTTGCGAGCCAGGAAGCCGTCAAAGAGAGAGCCCAAAGCCGATCCGTTCAATGTTGCGTTTCCATGGCACCAGAGCTCGCGGCGCTCTGGCAAGCCGCCTTGGTCCGGGCGGGCTTTGATTTTGCTCGGCCTGCCGGCAAGAACGATGCCAGAGCGTCTTCAATCATGAACGCGACGATCTAACTGATCCTGCGGCGCTCTTCGGCCGTGGGCTTCTCTAGCTTCGTGGTTTATCCTGAAGGCTCGGAAGTCAAAAGCCAACGCAAACTCATCTTTGCATCCTCGGGGTATGCTTTGGAGAGGAAATCTGAGACCGATATACTGTATTCGCCGTTAAATTCCGTGGCACCATCAGCGTCATGAACAGCCCACGCATGCTGGACAAAAGGGGTGGCGCCATCCTGTAGTACGACAAGCCTATACCAATCTTCTTTGTTGCCTAATGTGCCACTTGCGCGACTGTAAAATACGGTCCCATCGGTCATTTGCCGCTCCGTGCTTACTGTCTAGCATATGGGGGGCTATGTGGCGGTTTCCAGCTGCGTCAGTGCCGTCAAAATTCAAACCGCAGCGGCACATATTTGCAGCGGCTCTGCAAGATACTGCTTTTTCCCGGGAGGTCCGCTGCTGTCCCTGACCGACGTTTTTCGCATTTGCAATAAATCCTTCGGCTATGAGGGGACCAGCGGCCTCGGCCAATTCGCGCGAATTTTGTCGAATCAAGCTGCTTGCTTGGAGCGGGTGGCGACTGGCGAGAAGAGTTGCCCGAGGGTCGGGTGCAGGCAAACCTCGGCGTGTGGATTGCGATCCATAAGCGACCGCAACGCCTGAAGCTTGTAGCCGCAATTATAAATGAAAGTTGGCGCGCGATCGACTGCGATGCCTATTGCACCGCTCCAGAGTAGGACATCGATCACACGCTCTACGACATCTGTTGCTCCCACGCGGGCGGCAATGGCATCCTTAAGCTCCGGGATGCCGCATGCTCCATCCAGTTGCGCAAGATCGAATAAAAGCCGCTCCGTTTGCTGCACGATGTCCCTGAGCTCGAGATCGAGATCCTCGGTGATGGTCCATCCGAGATCCTCAAGCGCTACAAGGTAATCGTCCTCCGTGATGCGCTGGTGCGCCACATTGATCGCGCGGCGTCGCGCAGTCTCGAATAGGCGGATCAAATAACGCGGGCGCATGAGGCTAGCCGCGACGAGAAAATCGAACGTCTCCTGTTCTCCGACGCTCGTGGCCGAAAGGCTCGGCCACAATGTTTCCCACGAGTGCTGAAGCGAGTTCGCTGAGGCTTCAATTCGGCGGCGCAGGATGCGCTTTAGGACCTCGGTGTCGCTCCATTCGAGCATCAGTGGCATGTGCTTGCCGTAGTCCGCCATGTCGCGCACTACGAACTCGTACACATCGCTCCGTATAAACAGGGCCCAACGGAAGACGAACTGCTTTTTACGGAATTGTTTCGTGATGTCCTGCATTGCCTCGATGAGGCCAACGAGCAGCACCCCATCGGCGCGCTCAAAACCAGACGGCGACCTCATTCGATCAAGATTGTCGAACAGAAAAAGCACCTCACCTTTTAGCTTCAGGTAGGACATCACCTGCTCGCGGATAACCACGATGTCCTCGCCATACACGATCTGAAGCACGCTCGAGGATTGGAGCTTGCCGCAACTATCCGTTGTTTCTCGGAACCGCTCGCTGATCGTATCGGTGAGGATTCGCAGGCGTTCCGAGAAGTCACCGCTGCCGGTATCGACCCGTGCCGCAAACGCGTCCGCCAGCTTGCCGTACCGATCCGTCAGCCCGGAATCTCGCTCAGCAGCGCTGGCGATCTCCAGCCACATCACGTACTGCCAAAATGCGGCAATGAACTCTCGGCGTAATCCCTGTGATTGCAGCTCCAGCATCATCTCTTTCAGCTTGAGTAGCTGGTAACCTTCCGGATTTAGATCGATGACGATGTTGCGCCGGTCGGCCCGCACCCGGTCGCGAACTTGTAAAAATATCGCCGTTTTGCCGCTGCCCTTGCGGCCGATAACGATGTTGGCTGCATTATTTAGGGTGCGCTTAAACTCCTCGGTTTCGAGGAAATAATCACGCAGGTCCTCCTGCTCATTCTCGGCTGCCGGATCACCGCAGCGGATTTGATCGAGGAGCGCCATAGGCAGAGGTCTCGCGACCTCCCGGTCGTTCAACTCGTCCTGCACCTCGTCACGGAATTCCGTTAGGATCCTGTCCAGGTTGGCGGGGATCGAGAAACGCGTCGCCTGTTCCTGCAGGTCAGCCGGCAGTTCGGTGCGTTCATGCGCTAGCAGGACCGCTGGGACAGACCGGCCCCGCGCCAACCCGAAAAGAAAGGCAGCGCGCTGGTTGTTGCGTCGCGCCTCCGGACTTGATCCCTCGGCCCATGTGACGATGACTCCGAACGACGCCGAAACTTGGTCCCAGGCCTCCTGTGCCGTCAACCGTCCGACCTCCCACGGCCTGAAGCTCCGGAACTTAAACCGAGACCTCTTCTTGACCGCACTAAACAGCTTCGTACTGAACTCGGTTGGAGCCGGCGGCGACAGCAGGTAGACCGGCTGCCGGTCGTTGCTCGCCGCGGCGAGCCAATTGTTGCGCAGTGCCTGCCGCCGACGCAATATGGACTCGAGTTCCGTTCGGGTACGAAATTCGTCACGCAACAGCGTGTCGAACAGCCCGATCTGCTTCACCTCCGACAAATCAATGCCGGCATTGCGGATGATGCGGATATTCTTTCCAGCACCGATAGCGTAGCCGAACTCGTACGTGACGTTGTCATTAACGAAAGTGATGTCGGCGAGGAAACCTTCTGCATCGTCGATCCAGCCATCGACGACACGATGCAGAGGCGATCCCGACTGATCCTCTCGCAACCAGACAACGTATTCGAGATCGGGACAGCTAGCCATTTCAGCCGCACGGGTTATTGTTTCCGCATGGAAACGGTCCCTGGCAGTGAAAGCAACAAAGTGGCGCGCGACAAGCTCCCAAGGCAAAAGTCGCGCAAAGTTTAGCCTGATTCTTCGGCTCGCTACTGGAACAAATTATGGGTGTCAACCACCACATCGAGTTTCCTGGGGAAATCTTTGTTGCCCGCTTTGAGGCTTGCTGCGGACATGACAGCCAACCGTCGTGATTGCCATTCTTCGACTTCCGCTATCTCTGCATTGCGTCGTTAGAGACCAAACTCACACCAGCCGCTCGCATGCGCACCGTTAGCGACGCTCTTGTGATCATCCTCTTCGCCCAGCCCTTAACGAGAAGGGAACCCTCTTTGCGCCCGGCCGTTCGCCCATGATTTCCACACGCCCCGACAAGCTCAAATCATCGCCGAGCAGATGGAGCTGACGCTTCATCTGACGATGCATCTAACCGGCTCCTTCGTCGCCCGGACGACTTTCATCGAGCACGTCCGCAAGCTGGGCACGCCGCTGAACATCTCTTGGGCCGCACCGATCAATTGGATCTGCCACCCAGCGCGGCCGGCAGCGCCTAAACCGCGCCTCGAACGGCGCTTCCGGCGAGAGGAACTCCCTAAGCTCGGCCTAACGCGACCAATTGTGCATATGCCATCTTTTTTGCTCACACACACTAGACTTATCAGCCATACTGCCATGAACCTTCGCCTTAACTATGCTTTTATATATACAATCTAAGTAGAAAGCAACCCATGCGCGAAGCTTTCATTCCGCCCTTCCGTCCATTGGCGGCACCAGCACCGCGCTATGAAAAAACGCTTAAAGACCGGCTTGCCACAGGCGAAACCATTAAGCATTTTGACGGCCGTTTCCAGGTCGCCACGATGCGCAAAGCAGGAGATCTCGTCCTGATGACTGGCTTCACCGGCCACCACTCCCTCGACTTCGGCAACACTGACAGCAAACGCATTGAAGCCCATTGGCAATTTTTCTGCCAATATGCCGACGAACAAAGGCGGCACGGCAGCAAAACCCGGCGTTAGACGCCGCCGCGCCCTCCACCCTCAACGGCGGCGCCGCTTCGCCCAAAGCAGAGCAATTCGCGATACCCATCTTACGCATCAGCTCCAAAAACCGTTCATTTAAAGAAAAGTCCGGCAGCTTCATGCGTCCCCTCCGCCGACACGTTCAGCACCGGCTCAAACTTTAGGGATTTCATCGCAGCCCGGACAAGAACCGCGCACCCATGCACAAGCACGCTTTAGCCACCCGCAAAAGCATCCCTCAATCTTGCCGGCCCGCGCCGCCGTTACACTTGGCAATACCCGAATACCCAATGCACCCCGCTTCAACCTGCGGAAGCGCGAGGCCCTTCGATAAAGGTCCCCGCACCAAGAAGCGAACGCTTCCGGCCCACGCCTTGAACGGATCGAAATGCGCTGACCCCGGAGCGGATCTTCGCGAAACCCTGCCGCTTGCTTCTTCTTTCCGTTGGCGCTCCAAGCCCTCGACCCCTCGAGACCGGCGCGTCTCCCCTTTCTCCCCGGGCCGCATCGATGCTTGCCACACAGGCAATGCCCGGCCCATATGGCCGTTCGCGCTCTTCCGGCGCCCCTCGCCAAATGTCTCCTCTTTCGGGCCTGCGGCGCGGCCTAGCTCTCGGGCGAATTTGGGCCGGGAGCGGCGCCCGCCTGGACTTTGGGCCCGCAATGACGCGCCCGGACTTTTTTCCTCCGCCCTTCGGGCTTTGCAGCGCGAAGCAAAAAAGCCGGGCGCTTGTGTCATCCTCCGCTTGCGCTCCGGGCCCGCCTGCTTAAAGCGGGCGGGCTGCGGGCTAGTCCTCCCGGCCCTGACCATCGCCATCGAGGCCGCGAATCCCCGCGGCCCGGTCAAACGAGGAGTAACTTAACATGGCGAAAATCGGCACCTTCACCAAGAACACCGACGGCATCTACATGGGCACGGTCAAGACCCTGGTACTCAACGCCAAGCTTGAAATCGCCCCCGTCGAGCAGAACGGCGAGAAGGCGCCCGGCTACAGGGTTTATTCGGACGGTAGCGAGGTAGGGGCCGGCTGGGAGAAAACCTCGGAGCAAGGCACTTGGTATCTCTCGCTCAAGCTCGACGACCCGGCGCTGCCCGCGGCCATCTACGCCTCCCTGTTCAAGGACCAAGACGCCGATAGCGAATATTCGCTTCTTTGGCAGCGGCCCAATAGCCGCTAGCCAACCCTCGCCCCGGCACCCCGCTTCGCAAGAAGCGGGGTGTTTCCGTGTTTCTTAAAATAATACTGAAAGCACCGGGACCATCTATGCTTGAGAAAAGCAAGAGAGTTTGTGACAAACCCAAAGACTTGCCGATAGCTGAATCAACGAATTAGCATTGCCGCGCACTAAAGCTGCCCAGGCCAGAGCCTACAACCAAGCGGCAAGCGCCTTCCTCGCTACCGCCTGGTGGAATCCTAAGCGCGCCAGACTAAACCACGCTTCCGGCTAGGCCGGATAAGGGTCCCATAAAGCTTGCGCCCCCAGCCCCTCGTCCAAACGCCGATGAGCCTCAAGCTCCTCGGCCGAAAGCCTCGAAGGAAGCGGAAAAGGCCGCACCATTGGCGCCGTACCCCCGCCCCATCTTCCAGGTGCAACGCTAAATCGAATGCCAGCTACGCCTGCCGCCGACGCGACAAACGCAGATAAACTTCGGCAAGCAGCTTCGCATCGCGAAGCGCCCCGTGCTTTTCCCGAGACCTGCGCGAAACCCCGAAATGATCGCAAAGCGCGTCGAGGCTGTGCTGCCGCCCGGGCAGCTTTGCACGCGCAAGCTCAAGCGTATCGCGCGCACCGATAAAAGGAGGCGAGACACAGCGGCCCCGTTTCCGCGTTAAGGAAAGAAAGATCGAAAACCGCGTTATGGGCGACGAGCGACGCTCCGCGAGTAAAATCGTGAAGCTCGGAAGCTTTTTCCTTAAAAAGCGGCATTCCCTCCAAAAACGCTTCCATGAGCCCGTGGATGGCCACGGCCTCCATCGGCACTTCACGCTCCCGGATTGAAATAGCAATGCCAAATCGCACCCGTAACGCCGCATCCGATCTCCACCACCCGATGCCCGGCGCGGGCATCGAGCCCCGTGGTCTCGGTATCGATCACGACTTCCCGCGGGAAAACCCCGGCGCAAATCACCTCGCTCATAGCCGCCCCCGCTTGCTAGTGCAACAAACGGCTGACCGCGCCCACTTTCGCTTCCTGCTCGCGATCGAAATATTCGAGCAGTGCAGCGTGCCAGCGCCTTAGATCCTCCGCGGAGGCTTTCCCCTCATTCTCAGCGGTAATGAGCAAGCCCGTTTTTTCGTAAGCAAGGGCAAAGTGACCGGGAAGATTAGAGTTCCGTACCGCCTCCAACGTAAGCTCTTCGCTATTTGGCCGTTGCCAAAATTCTTTCCTTGAACCTTTCTTTCGCTCGCGCAAAAGCGCGGCCATGAGCCTCCGCTGCTTGGCACTCATGGCAAGCCCCCTACTTTCCAACAACTTACACGCTGGAAGCGTCTCTTACGCTTCCATTGCCAAGACGCCGAATTACCTTGAGTAACGAATTAGAAAGGAGAAAAGAGCGGGTAATCCCCAGCTTATGGCACACCATGCCCATCAAATCGCTCGTGACGATTACCGCCCGCCGCTGCCTGACTTGCCGTCGCGGACTAACTCATCGAAACTTGGCCGTCAAAAAGCCGCTCGAGAATGAGGTCATGTGCCCCGCTCAGCGCCATATGTCTGAACTGCGGGACAGAGCTACCGGCTGGTGGGTTGCTTTACAAGATTGCAGGCTTCGCGCCAGCAAAAATCGGGTGCAAAATTTGCGGTTGCGATCTCAATAGCGCGTAGACAAAATCAAGCTAACGCATTGATTCAGATCCCGCATGTAGACTGAAATTTCTGACCTAAGCCATTGTTCTGCTTTAGTTGAAACGCTGACTGAAAATCCGCGTGTCGCTGGTTCGATTCCGGCCCTTGGCACCATTAAAATCAATGAGTTAGGCCGAAATCTGCCGGAAAAACTGTCATCGCTCCTGGAACTCCGGTCTTAATTGCCGGCCGGAAGCACAGCGCCTCTCGCTTCATTCTGCGTTGCTCCGGGATACTCTTTTGCTATGGGGTCTGACTTTATACCTGTAACGCTTGTGAGCCACGCCTTGGGCTGTTCCACATGCGGTTGAGCTGGCCTATTCCACCAGCCGCCGCCCAAGGCCTGGAATAGGGCCACTGTGTCGCTGTACCGGTTCGCCTGTGCCTGAATGACGGCCAGCGACACTTGCAGATAGGTGGTTTGCGCGGCCAAGACCTGCGGGAAGGAGACCTGCCCTTCGTTGAGCTGAACTCGCGTCAGGTCCAGCGATTTTTTTGCTGCGGCTTCGGCGAGAATCGCCTTTTCGAGGCCAACCGTGTCGTAGCGGATGGCATAAAGCGCGTCCGCAACATTTTGAAATGCCGTCAAGACCGCCAGGCGGTATTGCGCGGCGGCCTGATCGAAGCCAGCTTCCGCCGCCCGCTGCCGTTGCTGCAAGGTGAAGCCGTCAAAGATGGTCTGCGATGCGTTTGCAAGCCCGGTGTAGAAGAAGAACTGCGGGCTGGCGCTGAGCAAATTCGACAATTGCGTGCCCTGCCGGCCGATGTCGCCGTTGATCGAGAACTGTGGCAGCCTGTTGGCGATGGCAACGCCAACCAGCGCGCAGGCTGCGTGCATATTCTCCTCGGCCGCGCGCACATCGGGCCGCTGCGCGATCAGTTCCGACGGCAGGCTTACCGGCAACGTGCGGGGCAGCTTGAGGCCTGCGAACTCAAAGCGCTCTGGCAGGCCCTGGCCCGGCAGATGGCCGGACAATACAATCAGCGAGTCGCGATTCTGGTCGAGCGCCTTCCGCAAGGGCGGCAGGCTCGCCTCGGTTTGGGCGACAAGCGCCTCCTGGCCCGCGAGGTCCAGCCCCGCAAGCTGCCCCAAATCCTTTTGCAGTTTGACCTTTTCGAGGATGTCCTTCGAGATCTTGATCAGGCGTTCCGTCACACCGATCTGCGCCCGCAGCGATGCCTCCTGAACCGCGCCGAGCGCGACGCTCGATGTCAGTGTCAGAAACGTCGCTTCATTCGCGAAGCGCTGGTTATCCTTGAGCGCCTCAAGGTTCTCGATCTGCCGCCTGGTGCCGCCCCAGATATCGGGCACATAGGAAACACTCAATTGCGCGGTGTGCAGCGTGTAATAGTTGCTTGCGGGATTGGCCAAAGGCGATGAAACTGGGGCGGCGACTAATCCGCCTGTCCCCTGATAGTTGCCGCTTGCCAAAGGAAACAGCTGGCCAACTTCGGCGTAAACGTTGGCTTGCGCCACGCGCATCGCGGCTTGCGCAGCTTCGACGTTCGGGTTGTCGCGGAGCGCCCGCTCCACAAGCGCGTTCAGCGCATTCGAGTGGAAAAGCGCCCACCAGTCCGCGGGGAGCTTGCTGCTGATTTCGAGTCGCTGAGTCTTTCCGGCCGCCGTGTTGTTCGCCGGCTGACGGTCCGCCGTGAAGGCTGCTAACTCGGGAGCCTTCGGCAATTGAAAATCCGGTCCGGCGCAAGACTGCAGCATCAAGCAGCCGGTGAGGCTCACGGCACAACCCGTTTTACACGCAGCGCTTCGAAAAGCGGCTGCGAATTTGCCCTTGGCCATACTCGCCCGTGCCCCAGTACCCAGTCCTCATGCCCCACGCATGATTCAGCGTCTCTCGATCCGACGCCCGCCTTACAGGAGCCTTACAACTCGAATGAGTTAAAGCCAAATAATGGTCGCAAGGCATACCGGTTTTGAGCGTGTGTCGATTTTGCGACACTCGCAGCCTGTCAGCTTAATTCCAAGGCTCAGCGTTCAACGTGCGGCCCAATATATAAAAATATATGGAGTTCTTTTCGTGATATCTTCAGCTATTGGCTCAACAGTATTGAGTTACCCAAGCATTGTACATTTTTTATCTTGCTCAACATGACTTGTTTCTTGCTGGCGCGCGAGCTTGTGCTGGCCTATTGCTTTCGGAGTGGTTGTAGGGGCCTTCCGGCTTCCGGGAGCGGAGCCCTTGGCTTTAAACGTGCCCCTTTCATGCAAAGCGGGAAACGTGGTCCGGGCCAGATTGCCCGTTCCACTTCACGGGAAGGGTTAAATCACTCCGAGAAGAAGAACGGAAAACCGCCCCCGCCGCTATCGCCTCGCCGGCTGTGGTTGAACCCGCCGAAAAAGCTCTCTCCCCACTCGTTGTTGTCCCGGTGTTGCGGATGATGCCGCGACGTAAGTCCGCCTTGAGGTTCGCCGCTCATCACAACGATAAAATCGGTGTCCTTGCCGGTCTCGCCGTGCATCCCTTCGTCCGAGATAATGAGCGATGAGCCGGGCAACACCGCTGCCGAGATGCGCTCCTGCGCTTCCTTCGTCACGGTAATCCGGGCAAGCGCAGCCTGCGCTCCAGAAACATCGGCGGGCACCGCCTCCGCGTGAGAGACTTTGCCCTTGCCCTTAGCCGCAGGCTCCGGGGGAGCTACATCGGCCGCATTTTTGTACATTGAAACCACGTTCCAACGCGCCGCAGCCGAAGCCCCGCCATAATCCAAAGCGGTGAAAACGAACGAGCCGATGGGCTTGTCCGCATCGCGGATCGTCACCGGGGCTTCGAAAACCGGCGTGTAGTTCTTGCGAACGTAAAGGCGCTGTGTTTTCCGGCTGATGAACACCGAGGTGGGGTGGACATCGAGCTGCGCCTCTTCCGCCGCATCGTGAGCCTTGGCCGTCGCCGCGGTAGCGGCTTGCAGCTCTTGCTCAGCCTTTGCGAAAGCGTCAGCCTTTGCGTCCGCCTCAAGCTTGACCGCGGCGAGCTTTGCCCGCGCGGCCTCCAACTTGGCGGCGGCTTGAGACTTCGCGGATTGCCTCTGTTCGCTGCGCTCTGGGGAACCTGCGGTTTCAACCGCACGCCCGGCCGCTTCAAGCTCTGTCTGCGCGCTCGCAAGGCCCGCTTCCGCGGCCTTCAACGCCTTCTCCGCTATTGCAGCCTCCGCTGCCTTTTTCGTAGCTGCGAGCTTCGCGTCCTTGTATCGCCGCGTGGCTGCCTCGGCCTCCACGGACTTTTGGCTGGCCAACCTTCTCAGCCTGCTCGAAGGATCGCCGCCAGCCTCGCTGGCAGCGCTGGTGAACATGGCAGGCTGCGGGACTTCGCCCGGCGCGATATCCTGCCGCACCAACAGGACCCGCATACCAATTTTCGAGACCTCATAGAGGTCTTCGGCAAAGCGCTCGGGCATGCGTATGCATCCATGCGATGCAGGATAGCCCGGCAGCACGCCGGCATGGAGCGCAATTCCTGTCCAGGTGATGCGCTCCATGAAAGGCATGGAAGCATCGTCGAAGAGAGTTGAGTGGTGGTCCTCTTCCTTCTGCACCACGCTGAAGATGCCGGACGGCGTTTCGAGCCCGGTTTGGCCGGTCGACACCGGGGACTCGATGATCTTGCCCTTCGCGTCGTAGATCGTGACGCGCTGCTCCCTGAGTGCCACGACGGCCAAAAGCGGCGTTCTTCCGAACAAACGGCTGTCGTAGCGGGCGTCGTCGTTGCTGTCCTCGTAATAAGGGGAGCGCGCCTCGGCCGGGCTTCCTAATCCTTGGGCCGCGCTAAGGGCGCCCAGAGAAAGTGCGGCAATGGCGCGATGCAGGATACGCTTGGATTTCATGTGGACCTCTGTACAAAATCAGCCGCCAATGACTCAGTCTTTCCGCCCGCCCGTCAAAGCGCCCTGGCAACCCGAAATCCGGCGTTGTTCAGCCTGACTTCGGGCGCGGTCGCATAGCGGTATGCAGAACGCAAAAGCTTCGGATAATAGTTCCAGGCACCGCCGCGAAGAATATGGAGGCTGCAATCTTTGGAGATAACCGGCGAGCCGTCGGTAGGCGCGCCTTCGTAGGACGGCTTGTAGCAATCCTGAATCCATTCCCAGACATTGCCGTGCATCTCGTACAGGCCGAACGCGTTGCGCGGGAGCGATCCAACGTCCACCGTCTTCTGCCGGTAAAGTCCCGGCGGGCTCCCGTTATAGGTGAAATTGGCGTCGTAATTGGCCTGCTTATAGTTGATCACGGCGCCCGTTGAGAAGGGCGTGGCCGGCTCGGTGGCCTTGGTCACGCCGCGCGCGGCATACTCCCACTCCGCCTCGGACAAAAGCCTATAGGGTTTGCCGGTCTTCTTCGAGAGCCAATCCGTGTATTGCGTGGCGTCATGCCAGGACACGTTGATGACGGGATGCCTGCCCCGGCCCCAGCCTTCATCGCTTGGCTTGTTGGTGCAGCCGCCCTCGGCCACGCACGCATCCCACTCGCTGAAAGTCACCTCGAACTTGCCTACCGCGAAGGGCTCAGCGAACGTGACCTTATGCTGCGGGCCCTCGTCCTTGCCGCGGCCCCGCTCGCTTTCGGGTGAGCCCATAAGGAACTCTCCAGCCGGCACCGTCACCATCTCAGGGCATTGGGGGCAGTCGCGAAAGCTGTGGGTATCAGTTGCGGGATGCTGTTCCCGGGCGGCGGCTGTTGAGGCCAGAAGCACAAGAGAAAAGAGAGCCGTAAGAACTCGAACCATCGGACATCCGTTTTTGACAAGCGGCCAGCATCACCCTACCCGCTCACGTTCCAGGTAGTAAAGAAGGCGTTAGATTAGCACAACAGGGTTTCGGCATCCTAAAGCGGCGAAGCCGTTGCCGATTGCGCATTGTTGCATCGGCGGAACGCGGCGGTTTTCCGGCTGGAAGGAGGAACCATAAAGGCCGATGCCTGCGCGCCAACAAAAAAACCGCCGGCCCGGGGCCGGCGGCTTAGTCTGAGTGCAGGGTAGGAATACTAACAACTCCAATCTACACCTTAAATGAATGTTAAGCACGCGTTAATTTTGGCTAAAACCGCTGTTTCGCTCCATCCGCTAGCAGCGCTCATTGCACATCACCGTCCTCCGTTGCCGGCGCCGGCAACGCGTGGCGGGGGCCGGCATCAAAGGTCATCGCAGAGGACAATCTTTCCTGGGCAAACGCGTTACACCGGGCACGCGCCGCGCCCGATGGCGGCGGCGAGTGTCACACCGGGCGAGGAATTTACCGCTGGACTTGACCGAAAGGTGGCTTCGCTCCGGAACGGATCAGGCCTTGACAAGGCCGATATGATCCTCGATGCGCTCAACGCGCCCGCGAATGCCGCGCATGTCCTTTTCCATCACATTTTGCGCGCGCTGAATTTCGGTTAGCTTTTCGGTGTGCGTCATGAGGAGCGCAGTGTGCTGCTCCTGCGTCTTGGCGATGGCAGTCACGGCATCGATCACCTTCAGCATCGCTGGCTCTAGGCCCCCAAGACGCTGATCCAGCGCATAGACTCGTAATTCCAAGCTGTTGAAGCGCACGTCTACGCCGTTGAAGCGCTCATCTATGCTGTTGAAGCGCGCATCCATCTCGGCGCGCATCTCCTGCAGCAGCCGGATCGTGTGGTTTTCGACGTTCCCGTTATCGCTCATGACGCTACTTTGCCTCCGGCTTACATAAAAGACAAGACACACATAACACCCTGCGGATTTCCAAGACCGGCCATTTGTTCTCTATTTGTTCGTATGCGAAACGTGCGCAAGCCTTGCCAAAGCAAGCAGTTTCCGCCATAAGCGGAGCCCGGACACTTCGCGGGGGCGGGATTGATCGCGACGAGACGGTTGCGCTGTTTTTGCAGGGCCGCGAGGCGTGGAACGCTCAACCGCGCAAAGGCTCGATTTCGTGCGGGCTGTCTGCTATGGTGACGCGATGAAAAGTTCGAAGCGCAAAGCGCCGCAAATCTCCTCCTTTGCCGCCCCGTCGAAGGCCGATATCGCCGCTTTCGATGCCCTGCCTGACGAGGAGAAGCGCCGGATTCTAGAGGCCGAAATCGAAAGCGGTCTTCGCGGCGTGCCCCGGAAGGTCACGGCCGAGGACATTATCGCGGCGGTGGACGCGCGCTTGGCGGATGCCTGACTACGTCCTTTACCCAAAAGCCGCCGCCGATCTCGAAGAGATCTATTTCGCTGGCTTAACCCAATTCGGCGCGCCCCAGGCGCAACGCTATCAGCGCGAGCTTCATGGCCGGTTTCAGCTTCTCGCAGAATTCCCGGGCATTGCCGGGTCTCAGTTGCGCGGGCTCTCCCGGCCCCTATACCGTTTTCCCTTCGGCTCGCACATCATCCTGTTCGAGAAGGCCGAGGATGGCGTCGCTATCGTGCGTGTCTTTCAAGCCCGCATGGATTGGCTTCGCTATCTGCAAGACGAGTAGCCATCCCGATTGCCAAAGCAAGCAATTTCCGGCACAAGCTGCGGCGGGACGGCTGCGGAGGGGCGGGATGGATCGGGACGAGACGGTTGCGCTGTTTTTGCAGGGCCGCGAGGCGTGGAACGCCTGGGCGCGGAAGATGCTCGCCGGGCGCAAGGCGCTTGAGACGGCCGGCCGCTGGTCTACCGAATAGCAACCCTTGGGTGACCTCGAACCGAAGAACGAAGAAACCCGCGCCTGGATGGAAGCCGCGACAGCCGACTTCTCCCGCTGTCTATTTCTTATAGCGGGGGCGGAGGGGGCCAAAGAGACCACTGAAGAAGTTAATGAGAACGAACTGCCCCTTCAAGCCAAGATCAAATCGATTGAGCTCGATGCGATCTGCGTCGATTTTAGTGGCTTCATTTTTCCGGGCGGCGCGTGGTTCGAGCGAGCCGCTTTCACCGGCGCCATTGGGTTCGAGCGAGCTACCTTCGCGGGCCGCGTCTGGTTCGACAGCACCGCCTTCTTAGGCCGCACCACGTTCGACAGCGCCGCCTTCACAGGTCCCGCCCGGTTCGAGCGAGCTACCTTCGAGGGCGAAACCCGGTTTCGGGGCGCCACCTTCGCCGACGACGCCCGGTTCGAGAGCGCCACCTTCACCGACAACGCCCGGTTCGAGAGCGCCACCTTCACCGGCAACGCCTCGTTCCGGAGCGCCACCTTCACCGGCGCCGCCGAATTCGGGGGTGCCGCCTTTCAGAATTCCGCAAAGTTCGCTGGTACAAAATATTTTCAGGTGACACAGTTCACGGGCATCAAAGTGGAACGTGCCTTCGATATGACGGGGGCAGCGTTCGCGGAAGTGCCTGCGTTCAACCAGGCGGATTTCAAACAAGCGCCCGATCTCGACGATGTGACGTTTCCGCCTGTCAGCTTTTGGCGCGGGGGCAAGGCGAAGCTGGTGGCGCGGCCGTGCAGGCGCTGTATCTGTCGGTGAAGAACGCGCTGGTGCTGTTCGGCGGCACGCGCGACGCGCGGGTGAACCAGGCCTATCTCTGCCTCTACGGCGGCACGCCGGAGCAGCCGCACATCCCGGCCAGCGTGACGTTCGTGGAGACGCTCTTGCAGATCCCGGTGAGCGCCACGCTGATCTTCCTGTTCCTGCTCGCGGTGAAGAACAGGTTCAAGATCAAGTAAGGTATTATCGTAGCACCGGAGTAGAGTTAACGCCGGAATGGTAAAGGCGGCGGGAGTTAAATGTCATTTTCGCGCAAAAGCAAGAATTTCTAGCGTTTTCACCTGCAAAAGTGGATTCCTCGAAGTCCGTTAATTATCTTTTTGGGTCCCCTTTAACCGTAAATCTTAATCTACGATCCAGCCGAGCGTTAATGTACCTTGGGCCGGCTTGCAGGGGATAGCGAAAAATCTCTTTCTATATCAGTGCCTTAGCGCCATTTACGCTTTCGCAAGGAGCTATTACTTAGAATAGCGCCTTAACCGGAGCGGGCAGCGCAAGCATGGTTTCGACGAAATTTGTAAACAAGTATTTTTGACTCGGGCCAAAGGCAGCTCTCCATTGTACGATAGTCTTGAGACAATCAACATGAAGGAGGCCGCGTGAACCGGCGTGCTTTCATTTGCGGGTTATCCAGCCCCGCCCTCACCCTTGGCGAGGCAGATTTTCTTGCCGCGGCACAGCCTGCCGGGATCATCCTGTTCGGGCGCAATGTGGAGAACCCGGAGCAGGTCCGGCACCTGATCCAAGAGGCCCGTGAGGCTGCGGGCGGGCGGATTCTTGTCCTGGTGGATCAGGAAGGCGGGCGCGTTCAGAGACTGGCAGAGCCGCATTGGCCGCGCTATCCGGCGGCCTTCGCCTTTGGCCGGCTGCGAGCTGCCGATCGCGAACGGGCGCAGCGCTCAGCCCGCCTTTGCGCCCAAGCTATGGCGCACGATCTGCACGCGCTCGGCTTCAACACGGCTTGCGCTCCGGTGCTGGATGTGCCCGTGCCGGGGGCCGACAATATCATCGGCGACCGCGCTTATGGCGATAGTGTTGAGATCGTCGCCGAGCTTGGCGGCGCCGTGGCAGAGGGCTTGCTTGCCGGCGGCATCTTACCCGTTATGAAGCACATTCCCGGGCATGGCCGCGCTACGGCGGACAGCCATCTCGCACTGCCGGTGGTGGACACGCCGCTGGGCGAGCTGCGAGCCGCGGACTTTGCGCCGTTCCGCGCACTGAACCACCTGCCCATGGCGATGACCGCGCATGTGGTTTACACGGCGATCGATGCGAATGCGCCCGCGACGGTTTCGGCCAAAGTCATCGGGGACGCAATCCGCGGCTTCATCGGCTTCGATGGGCTGCTTATGTCCGACGATCTCAGCATGTATGCTCTGTCGGGAACGCTTGAGGAGCGCACGCTGGCCAGCCTTGCCGCGGGTTGCGATCTCGCGCTGCATTGCAACGGCAAGATGGAGGAGATGGCCGCCGTCGCCATGGCCTCGTCTTATCTGGAAGGCAGGGCCTTGCAGCGTTTCGAGGCAGCGCTTGCCAATTTGAAGGAGCCGGAGCCCTTCGACCGCGAGGAAGCGGAGGAAGCCCGCACGGAAGCACTAGCCGCGCTCGCGTGAATCGCTCAAACTACGCCGCGAGTGTGTCAAGGTGTTTCCGGTTGTCATCCCGGAACGGCGCCTGCGCCGTATCCGGGATCGCAAAGGGCGCCGGCATTCGTGACGATCCCGTGTCTGCAGCGCACCGCTTCGCGTTGCGCTGCGCACGGGATGACAGTCTTTGGTGTCAAGCGGAGAATCGAACGTGAGCCAGGACGGGGACGGCAAGCAGGCAGCGGCAATGGCGGCCAGCGATTGGGAAGCTCCGGAGCGCCTGCCGGCGGAGGACGATGAGGATGTCCTGCTGCTTGAGCTTGACGGGTTCGAGGGCCCGCTCGACCTCTTGCTTGTGCTGGCGCGCAGCCAGAAGGTCGATCTGACCAAGCTCTCCATCCTGCGTCTTGCCGAGCAATATCTCGATTATATCGAAGCGGCCCGCGAGCTCCGGCTTGAGGTTGCCGCGGATTATCTCGTGATGGCCGCGTGGCTTGCTTATCTCAAATCGAAGCTCCTGCTTCCCGAGAAGGAACAGATCCAGGACGGACCATCGGGGCAGGAACTCGCCGCGCAGCTCGCTTTCCGCTTAAAACGCCTCGATGCCATGCGCGAGGCATTGGCCCGGATGATGGGCCGCAAGCGGCTCGGCATCGACCTTTTCGCCCGCGGCATGCCGGAGGGCATTCGCGTTGTGCGTTCGAGCATCTATTCCGCCAGCATATTCGATCTGCTCAAGGCTTACGCCGAACAGCGCCAGCGCAACGCCGTCACCGAGGTGAAATGGGGCGGGCGCGAAGTCTGGTCCATCAAACAGGCACGCGAGCGGCTGGCGGCGCTTCTAGGCGGCGAGCCCGATTGGGCGGCCCTCGACAAGTTCCTGGAGGAGTTTAAGCCCCAGCCCGTGCTTGGCAAGACGGTGACGGCCTCGAGCTTCGGCGCCACGCTTGAACTTGCGCGTGAAGGCTATCTCGAAATCCGGCAGAGTCGGCCTTTTGGCCCGCTGTACCTCAAATGGCTGAACCGGGAGGAAGAGGAGAGCGCAGCTTAGCACCGCGCCCATGGGCTACTTCAAGTTGGTATCCACAGTTAGGTCGAACGCGGCCTTGACCACGAAGGTGGCTCCGCACCAGTCCGATCCCAGCCCGCTCGGGTTGGTGGAAGTAACGTTGCCGGGGCTGTACGTCGCGCTGAAATCGGAGGTCAGAGCATTGCAATTGGCTCTGCTGAGGTCCGTGTCGTAATACCGGAAGTCGAGGCTGAAAACCTTCCAGGTGTAGGTGATGCCGAGGTCCCACTCGGTATAGGCTGGCAGGTCGACGTTGCCGTAAAAGGCATTCGTTTGGCCAAACGAGTAATGCCCAGCTTCGCCCAGGAAGAAAGCGCCGCTCCCCGTTGGGAGCACAGTTGGAATCCAGCTCGCCGGGGCCGTCAGCTTCACCGAGCCTTGCGCCCACAGGCCGTCCGCGCCCTCGCTTAGCCAAGACGGCGAGTAAAAGACGCTCGCGCCGAGCGTCACCGTATCGTTGACGGTGTAAGTGGCCTTGGCGTAGGCCTCCCAGAAGCTTAAGTCCGCCTCGTAGACATTGCAGGTGCCCGTCGCAAACGGCTTGAATCCATTTGTGCAATTCGGATTAGGGCCATCGAGCCCCAGGCCATCGAACAGCCGGCCGCCGGGATACCAGTAATACCAGCCGCCGAAATCGAGGGCGAGCTTGTCGAAGGTGGGCCGGATGCCGCCGTAGAAATCCACCTCGGCCGCCGCCCGGTTCGGATAGTCGATGCTCTCCACCGACGATCCTGCGTAAAGCTGCACATCCTTGATCGGATTGTAGCGCAGCTCAGTATAGCTTGAGACGGAGGGCCAATGAGCGGATTGCGTGATACCGCGGAAGATGTAATCGGACTCGGTGTAGCCGCCAAAGGCGACATCCCACGTGGGGGTTGCTGCCGCAGCCGTCTGATCTTTCATGCCGCCCGTGCCGTCGGCCGCGGCTGTAACGCTACTCGCCAGGAACAGAACGAATGCTGCGGACTTGGTGGTTGTGCGCATGTTGTCCGTCTCTCGATAAGCACCGCCATTCGCTGCTACTTTCTAAAGCTGCAAGCAGGCATGGTTCAGCTATTGATTGCGAAACTGCGCAACCTTAAAGAGAGTCGCATGCCACAGGCAATCGTGGCGGAGTATACGAATCGCGTTTCCCGCCAGCGTTGTATATCGGCATCAATTCCAGCGTTCGGTTTCTTGAAATGCCTTACTCACTGCTTAGTTGACTGGCGGAGCATGCCGGCCAGATCTCTACCCGAAGCGCAAATGGATTGTATCGATTGGTGCTAAATGCGCTTGAGGTCCTCGCCCAATTTACTGCTGCAACCCAGCTCTTGCGCAACCTGCGCAAATCAGGCGAACTAGCAATTGCGAAAGCTGGGGATAACGGAAGGTTTGCAATGGCAACCAAGGAAGGCAATAAACCGGGCGGCGCAAGCGGCGGCGGGCGCGTTCCCATTTTGCCGCTGCCGCTGCCGTCCAACATTGCGCGGCTGCCTTCAGCCGACCGGCGCGAGAAGCTGCGTATCCTTGAAGCGCTCCTGTTTGCCGCGGCCGAGCCGCTCGACGAAGCCTCGCTCGCAAAGCATCTGGGCGCCAAGGACGATGTGCGCCAGCTTCTCGACGAGCTTCAAACGCTTTATTCCGGCCGGGGGGTCAATCTCATCCGGGTAGCGGGAAAATGGGCCTTCCGCACCGCCGAAGACCTATCGTTTCTCCTGGAGCATTATTCGGTCGAGCAGCGTAAGCTCTCCAAGGCTGCGCTCGAGACACTTGCAATCATCGCCTACCATCAGCCGGTGACACGCGCCGAAATCGAGGAGATCCGCGGTGTGAGCACTTCCAAAGGCTCGCTCGACGTGCTCCTTGAAATTGGCTGGGTGCGGTTGCGCGGGCGCAGGCGTGCGCCGGGACGGCCTGTTACTTACGGGACCACCGAAGCCTTCCTCGAACATTTCGGTTTCGATTCCATTCGCGACCTGCCCGGCCTGGCAGAGCTCAAAGGGGCTGGTCTCCTCGACAGCAATTTGCCCCCGGGCTTCGCCGTGCCGGAACCCGACGATAGCATTATCCTGCGCGAGGATGAGGAACCCCTGGAGGACGAGCCCTCCGGCGAGCACACCCTGGAAGAGGAAGAGCCTCTCGATCCCGGGGAGCCGGAAGAGCAGGAGCCAGGGGATGAGCACGCGGTTACGCCGGTGAGAACCGCCTCCGCAGGTTAGATGTGTAATCGGGTGCACTGACGGCTCCACTTGCGCGAAGTCAGCGCTTAAGGCGCAGGCCGCGCTCGATATTGACCAAATTCCGCGTTGAGACGCTTTGCGAGGTTCGCCGCGCTTGACATGCCTTGCGCATGCGGCCACGTTCAGTGCAGCCGGGGTCGGTGGAAGCGCCTAATAGCCTGTCAAAGGCACGAATATGGAGTAAAGGTGGAGGCCATGCCTCAAGATCTGATGTTCGGAGCTGCGTGGAGCCCGCTGCAGCTCATGCTGGTGTTGCTGGTGGTCGTGCTCTTGTTCGGCAAAGGCAAGGTGTCCGACCTCATGGGAGACGTTGCGAAGGGCATCAAGGCCTTCAAGAAGGGCATGTCCGACGAGGAAAGCGCACCCCCGCCTGCGCAGGTCCAGGCCCCTCCGGCGCCGCTGGAGCACGAAGCAGCGCGGACTGAAGCGAAGGCGCCTACCGAAACCGGGACGAAGGCTTGAGCGTTGGATTAAGCCAGTCCCGCTGCTTTATTGTGAGGCGACGGTCTTACGATGTTTGATATTGCTTGGTCCGAGCTCCTCTTGATCGCCGTTGTGGCGCTGATATTCATTGGCCCCAAGGAGTTGCCCGCCCTGTTGAACAGTCTGGGCCGGAGCGCCGCAAAGCTGCGCCGCTCGGCGGACGACTTCCGCCGTCATTTCGAGGAATCCATGCGTGAGGCGGGTTATGAGGACCTGCATAAGAACATCAACGATTTGCGGTCGCTGAATCCTTCCAGTCAACTAAAGGCGACCATCGGCAACGCGATCAATCAAAGCTATGTGCCAAAGCCGCCGCCGGCCGGGGCGCAGCCTTCTGCGCCGCCATCTTTTGTGCAGACGGGTACTGAGACCGCGCCAGCGGAAGCAAACACAATTGTGGCCTCGTCTGGCGACAGGGTCGCATTGAGCGAAAAAGCCGGGGATACTCCGGCGGCGGCGGAGCATGGAGCGGCGGCTGAGGGGGCACAGAACCCAGTGGTTGAGCCCTCCAAAGACCACGCCGCGCCGGTAGCCTGAGCTAAGATTCATGGCAGTGGCAAACGGCGAAGAGGATATCGATCAGACCAAGGCCCCGCTTATCGAGCATTTGATCGAGCTTCGCCGCCGTCTCATCTATTGCATCGTCACAGTCCTGGTTTTCTTTGTTTTTTGCTACGCCTTCGCTCAGGACATCTATAATTTCCTGCTCATCCCTTGGCGCCTTGCAGTCGGCGGCGACGCGCCGATCGAACTGATATACACGGCCCCGCAGGAATTCTTCTTCACGCAGCTGCGCGTTGCGTTTTTTGGCGCGATCGTGCTTTCGTTCCCGATGCTGGCGGCACAGCTTTATATGTTCGTTGCCCCAGGGCTTTACCGGAAAGAGCGCCGGGCCTTCCTGCCCTTCCTGATCGCCACGCCGGTCCTGTTCCTGCTCGGCGCCGCACTCGTGTTCTTCGTCGTTATGCCGCTGGCCATGCGATTCTTTCTGTCTATGCAGCAGACGGGAGCCGGCCCCGTCCATATTCAGCTCACCGCCAAGGTCAGCGAATATCTGCATTTGATCACGACGTTCATTCTGGCGGTTGGGCTGTGCTTCCAATTGCCGGTGCTCCTGACACTTCTGGCGCGCGTGGGGATGGTGTCGTCGCAATGGCTTCGCCAGCAGTGGCGCTATGCCGTCGTCATCATCTTCGCGGTCGCCGCTGTGTTAGCGCCTCCCGATGTGGTCAGCCAGATCGGCCTCGCCATCCCAACGCTGCTCCTCTATGAGCTTTCGATTTTCGCGGTGAAAATCGTCGAGCGTCAGCGCGCTGCCCGCGACCAGCAGGCCTCCGCAGGCGAAGCTGGAGAATAGCGCCAGGCTGGTTCGATACTTCGGTTCGTGATGCCAGACGCGCCGCCGCTCTAAAACGCAATCCGGCGCATGAGGCGTTGCGCCAAGGGCCGCCGGTCTTTGCCGTAGCTTCTTACAACTTCATAGACCGCCCGTAGCTTTCCGGTCACATCACGCGAGATGACGAAGGGATAAAGATCGTCGATGCCCATGCTCCGGTTGATGCTGTTCACCGCAAACGTCACGGGCAGCCACGCTTCCAGGATCGAGTCGAAATCAGCTTGATTATAGGCATCGAAGGAAACGCTGGCTGTTAGGTTGCCGTCCTGGCCCGCGCGGGGCCTGATCCTGAGCCCGAACGCATAGGCGGTCTCGAGCGTGTCGATCATATGGAGGTAATGGGCAAAGGTCTCGGCCCAGTCCTCATGCGGGTGAGAGCTGGCGTAGGCGCTGATGTGATGCATGCGCCAATCGGCGGGCGCGCCGTTCGCGTAATAGGCTTGCAGGGCTTGATTGTAGTCCCTGCTCTCATCGCCGAAAGTCTTGCGAAATAGGGCGTAGCACTTGGTATTCTGCACGAGCCGCAGCCAGTAATAATGCGCTATCTCATGGCGGAAATGGCCAAGCAGCGTCCGGTAGGGCTCGTGCATCTTTTGGCGGATCTTCGCGCGGACAGCATCGTCGGCTTCCGCGACGTTAAGGGTGATCTCTCCGTTATCGTGGCCGGTAAGTATATGGCCCTGTCCGTCCTGGCCGGGCGGCGGCGCCAAAAAGTCGAAGGCAAGACCTGTTTCGGGTGCTTCGGTCTTGCTCTCGATCGGCAGCCTCAAACGCATCAGGCTATAAACGAGCCGATGCTTCGCGATTTCGATGCGCTGCCAGCGCCTCAAGTTTTCCGGCCGGGTGAGATCGGGGATCGTCCGGTTGAGCTTGCACGCACGGCAAAGCGCGTCGGAGCCGGCTTCAATTAGCCAATTGCAAGTGCCATGCTCATAATTGGCGCAGTAAACCTTCTTGTTGGATGGATCTGCGAGAGGCGCATAGACGCCGCCCCCTTCGGGCTTGAGCGCCGTCATTAGGGCCGCCGCCGGGAGATAGCCCAAAGCGAAGCCGCATCGCTCACACTGAGTGTTTTCAAAGTAGATAAGCTGACCGCAATTTTGGCATTCGAAAAGCTTCACGGTTCTCTCCCGGCCAAAGGTGTTATTTGGATCAAATACTTGCATCGAACTTATGCGCCGCGCAGTCTGATCGAGCGGAAAACCGGTTTCCAGCTGTACAGGATACTCTAAAGATGGAGGAATGTTTCACAGTCGTCCCCTCCTATCAGCAAACCTTTTCATGGCGTGCATGCTTGCCCTTATCTTGGACACCGGCTGTGCGGCCTTCGCTCAAAGCCGCCATATGCTTTCCGCGGATCGCGCCAGCAGCCTGAACTGCCAGCTTCAGCCAGGCGGTGAAAGCACCGTGCTCGCCATAGCCGGGCCTCAGACCTTGCGCCTCGCCGACGGCCGTTTCGTCCGGCTGGCCGAAATCCTGGTGCCCGAGGCGGTGCCGGCTGGGTTCGATCCGTCCGCGGCGGCATCAGCCTATTTGCGCCGGACGGCGCTCGGGCGGAAAGTTGAGGTAAAGTTCGGCGGCATGCAGCGGGATCGCTACGGTGTTTATACTGGGCACATCTATGTCACAGGCGAAACATCCGTGTGGCTGCAAGGAGGATTGGTCGGCTCCGGTTTTGCCATTGTGCTCCCGCAGGCCGATAATCATGCCTGCTCGCAGGCGCTGCTCCCATTGGAGGCCGCAGCGCGAGATGCCAAGCGCGGCCATTGGGGCTTAGCCTATTTCAAAGTTTTGAAGGCCAGCGATCCGCGCTCAATCTCGAACCTGGTTCAAACTTACCAGATCGTCGAAGGTACGGCCGACCACGCCACTGAAAGCGGGGGTCGAATCACGCTCCATTTCGGAAATGAGAGCAAATACAGCTTCGCCGCCACCTTGGAGCCCGCGGTGCGCAAGCGGTTCGGCGACAAACAAATCCCGGAAAGCTGGGAAAACCTTCCGCTGCGCATCCGCGGCTGGATCGACAGAAAGCGCGGACCCGCAATCTCGGTGAGCTTGGCCGAGCAGGTTGAGTTTCTCCCGCAAAATGGGAATGCCCCCAAGGGCGCGCAGCAGCGCGCACAATAAAATTACAGTAAACAAACCGGCCCCGGCTCTCAAGCAATCGTGAGGCGCCCACAGCACCCCACGATGACGTTCCTTCGCCTCTAAGGCTAGGCCGCGGCCTTCTTCTCCGCTTCCGAGCTTTCAGCCTGTTTGCGCTGCATCCGCCCGCCCTTGGTCAGGGCTTCGGCCACTTTTTGAATCGCGATCAACTCGTCCACATCCTGGGCCGCGGCTAATTCGCGCGCCATCCGGTCCAAAGCTGCTTCGTAAAGCTGCCGCTCCGAGTAGGATTGCTCGGGCTGCGCATCGGAGCGGTACAGATCGCGGACCACCTCGGCGATCGTGATGAGATCGCCGGAATTGATCTTCGCCTCATATTCCTGAGCGCGCCTGCTCCACATCGTGCGCTTCACACGGGCACGGCCGCGCAGTGTGTCAAGTGCGCGAGCCATAACCAACTCGTCCGCGAGCTTACGCATGCCAGCGCTTTGCGTCTTGGAGGTCGGCACGCGCAAAGTCATCTTATCTTTCTCGAAACTGATGACAAAAAGCTCGAGTTTGCACCCGGCGATCTCTTGCTCCTCGATCGCCACAATACGCCCAACCCCATGCGTCGGATAAACCACGTATTCGTTTGTCTCGAAGCCGAAGCGTTGTTTACAATTGTTTTTTTCGGGCATACTCGCTCTCACTCTTCGTTGACTTGGTTCAATGCTGCTCATCTCAATTCGCCGAAGCTCTCGCGCCGCATCAGTTGCCGGAAGTCAATTAATCTGCCCGCCCCGCCGGGTCAGTTCACGCTATGCCGGATGATGATCTTCAAGCAGGTTATCGCACCTGCGATGGTCCTTGCCGAAGCGATGGACTCAACTTAAGCGCGTGAAGCTAGCCTCACTGACTTGTACAGTATTAGCAAAATGTGCCGAATTTGAGAAGGTTGCAAAGTGGTTAGCACGCTCAAAGCTGGGGATTAAGCGTTGATTCTTATCGTTAGTGTTAACAGTGCAACGGTTAACGGGGCTAAGTTGTGCGAACCACATGGTGAACTTTCACGCGAAATCCTGGCGCCGGCCGCTCTAACAGCACGCTGCGCCTGAATCGATAAACCCGTGCAGGACGCCCCCCGGTGCGCGCTGCGACGCCTCCCGCCGGTTCAACCAAACCAGCGTTTTCCACAAGTCGTCTAAAGTTTTGCTTGTGGAGATAACTTCCAAGAATAGCTTCTACCACACGCTGGAGGTCAAATAAAGTGAAGGTTTCAGGCATCACCTCAAAAATCACCGGCCGGTACTTGAGCTTACCGCGAAGCCTGCTCATCGCAGTGGCCAGGATCCGGCGATGATCGAACGTCATCGGACGCCCGAGCGGCGGCAATTTGTCCCATGCTTTGGCGGCAGGCCGTCCGTCCCGCGCCGCTTCAGCCACCAAACCGGCCTCGTATAGCAGCTCATAGCGCTCAAGCACCCTCTCGTCATCCCACGGGACCGAATGGCCGAAGCTCATGCGAAGCCGGTCCATCCGCGCCAACGGACGGCGCGGCGTGCCGGCGGTCTCGGGGCGGTTTGCCCATTCCTCCAGGCGCGGCTCAATCTCCTCGCTCAAGATCGGCGGCTTACCGTTGCGCCAATCCTCCCACGGGAAATGGGCATACCAGGCGCTCCAGTCGACACCGTGGGTCAGCGGTGCCTCCTCGGTCCTCGTCAGCGCCAGATAGCCGATGGAGACGACATGCAGAGCGTCGTCTCCAGGCCGTGCGTGCCGCCCCCGGTCGCCGAAGGTGTAAAGCTGCTCGACATAGCCAAGATCGAGGCCCGTTTGGCCCTTCACCCAATCCCGCAGGCCAATCTCCAGTGTGCGGTGCTTGAGCGGCGTGAACAGTCCAAATGGCAACGCGGGCGCAGCAGTGGACGTGCCGGCCCCGGCAGGGCAAACGGTGAGGATTTGCGGCTCGCCTGCGATCATTGAGACGATAGCCGCGTTCAACCCGATCTCGACGGCGACGTCATCTGCCGCCGGCGCGCCAAACGATGGTATGTCAAGTTCGATCGAGGAGATGAGAGGCTCCCGGGGCTTACGCTGCGGCTATTTGAACCTCGTCATCGCGAGGCGCCTCAGCGCCGTGGCGATCCAGGAATGTCTTGCTCGACGCTGGCGTCTGTGACCCCTGGATTGCTTCGCTCCGCTCGCAATGACGCTGAGGATCGCCAACCAAAACGGCGCCGGTTAGATTTCCTCTTTGGGTTTCAGAATCTGGCGTCCGCCATATTTCCCGGATTTGAGGTCGATATGGTGCGGACGGCGCAGCTCTCCCAATTCCTTGTCCTCGACGTAAGTCGGCGCGGCAATTGCGTCGGCGGAACGGCGGAAACCGCGCTTCATGCGCGACACTTTTCTCTTCGGGACTGCCATGTCAGTCAAACTCCGGATAAAATGCAATGCCGCGCGCGCTCCGGGCCACAAACCCCAAAGCTGCACGGTCCAAGCGAGATGGTTGTCCCGCCAGATATACATGGGCTTTTTGAGCTTGGCTAGCTGTTGTTTTGCCGTTTTCCGATTGTCTTGAGCCACAGCCGGCTTCGGGCTGCCTAGCTCACCAAATTATGCAGCCGGCGCTTCGTTATTTGCCCCAAAAAGGCGGGTTGGCGTTAACGATGTAACCCAAAGTTGTTGCTTGACACGCCCGCCTGCCAAGCCCCGGATGCACCGTTTCGCGGTTAATTTCGCGCTGCTTTTATATTTAACGGACTTTGTGAATCGCAGTTTTTGGGGTGAAATCGCGAAAATTCACGGCGTTTGCGCGGAATACGCAATAAAATCCCGCCGCGTTTACGATGCCGAAGTTAACTACGCTGCGGTGCTACGAAAAGCGGCGCCGCTCGTCATCCCGGAAACGCCACAGGCACTCTTTTGTCATCCCGGAAGCGCCGAAGGCGTTATCCGGGATCGTTACAGCCGCCGGCGCCCTTTGCGATCCCGGATTGTATATTTCTGCAGGCTGACCTTTCCCGCCGCGAATCGGCGAAGGTTAGCCCATGAGACAGGGCGGCCGCCCTGTCTCATGGGCGGCGCGCGGCCGTATCCCGGATAGACCTTGCACGGTCCAGCCTAATCTTTGACCCGCGCCGCTCAAGTTCCGCGTCCATCCGAACGGTAGAAGGGCCTTGCACGGCCGCATACAATCCAGGAACACGGAATCGCATCAATGACTATGAACCCGGCGCACAATGCATTCAACCATATCGTCGCCTTCGATGTTGGCAAGGAGAGCCTGGCCGTCTGCATCCTGCCTGGCGATGAACGCCACAGCATTGCGAACAAACCCAAGGCGATCCGCAAGCTGCTCATGGCGCAGATGCGGCGCAATGCCAATTTAAGCCTCGGGCCCCTCCTCGTTGTCTGCGAGGCAACCGGCGGCTATGAGCGCCCTCTGCTTGAGATTTGCATCGAGCTTGGCCTGCCCGCCCACAAGGCCCATGGATCGCGCGTCCGGCACTTTGCCAAATATCTTGGCCTTATTGCCAAGACCGATCCGATCGATGCGCGTGCGCTCGCCCTCTACGGCTTGCAGACGGAGGGCTTGCGCCTTTATGTTCCGCTCACGCCCGAGCTTGCCGCCCTGGCCGCTTTGAAGGCCCGGCGGGACCAGATCCAAGCCATGCTGCTTGCCGAAACCAGCCGGCTCGAGCATGTCCGCCACCCAAGCGTGAGCCGCAGCCTCAAGGAGCATATCGCAAGCTTGCGCAAATCCCTGGCGGCTCTTGAGGCTCAAATCGCGGCGCATATCCAAGCCAGCGGGACGCTTGCCCGCAAGGCGGCCCTCATGCGCAGTTTGAAGAGCATCGGCCCGGGGACGGCCGCAGCCCTGCTTGCCTATATGCCGGAGCTTGGCACATTTAGCAGGGGCCAGGCAGCCTCAATGGCAGGCCTCGCTCCCTTCGACGATAAGAGCGGCAAATCAAGCCTTCCCTCCCATATCGAGGCAGGCCGGGCCATTGTCCGCAAGGCGCTTTACATGGCGGCGCTAACCGCCATCCGGCATAACCGCATTATGAAAAGCTTCGCCGAAAGACTCAGGCGGAACGGTAAGTGCGCCAAAGCGGCAATCACCGCCGTTATGCGCAAGCTCATCGTCACGCTCAACGCCATGCTCCGCTCAGGCGAGCCTTGGAAACACGCACAAACTGCTTGACCGGCAAGACGGTAGATAGGGCGCACGCGCCCTTCCGGGACGACGAGGAGACGTATGAGCCGGGTTGGGCCGGCTCCGCCTAATGCCGGGGGGCGAGAGCCTCTTCGCCAAAGCCTTAAGAAAATTATTTTCCGCTTGCCTGATCGCGGCATAAAACCCATTTCTGCGTCAGGAATTTTAGCACTCTCGGAAGCGCACTGCTCTCACGCGTTTCCTCACTGTAAAATCTAGGTGATAAGGCACATGGCTATCTCGCTCTTCGGCGGCGCTTCCGCCAAAAAACCGGAAAACGCCGGCGATCTCATTAAGGAAACCACGACGCACACTTTCGTCGCCGACGTTATCGAGGCGTCGCGCAAAGTTCCCGTGATCGTCGACTTCTGGGCGCCCTGGTGCGGGCCATGCCGCCAGCTCACCCCCGTTCTGGAAAAAGTGGTAAAGGCCGCGCAGGGTGCGGTACGCCTCGTTAAAATGAATATCGACGACCATCCCGAAGTTGCCGGGCAATTGGGCGTGCAGTCGATCCCCGCCGTGTTTGCCTTCAAGAACGGCCAGCCGGTTGACGGCTTCATGGGCGCACTTCCCGAGAGCCAGGTGCGGACCTTTATTCAACGCCTCTTGGGTCCGGATGCAGGCGAGATGCCGGGAATCGAGGAAGCCAAGGCCGCGTTCGAAGCAGGCGATGTGAGCGGCGCCGCCGCGGGGTTTGCGGCGATCCTGCAATCCGACCCCGAAAATGTAGACGCGGTGGCTGGGCTCGCGAAGTGCTATATCGCAACAGGCGATTACGCCCGCGCCGAGCAAACGCTCGCGCTTGTTCCACCCGCAAAACAGACGGCGGAAGCCTATCTCAGCGCGAAGGCGGCACTGGAGCTTGCGAAAAAGGCCGGCCCCAAGCCCGACATTGCCGGCCTCGAGAAAGCCGTAGCCGCAAATCCGGGCGACTGGGACGCGCGTTTCAAGCTTGCTATCGCGCTCAACGCGAAGGGCCAGCGGCAGCAGGCCATGGACCAGCTTTTTGAAATCGTTCGCAAGGACAGAGCTTGGAACGAGGATGCAGCCCGCAAGCAGCTCGTCGAGTTTTTCGAGGCCTGGGGCGCGAAAGATCCGCTGACACAGGCGGGGCGGCAGCGTCTGTCTTCGCTCTTGTTCGCTTGAACGCCGCTGCTCGGCCGGGGAGGCAATCTTGGGTATAACCGACAGGTATAGAACCGCGGCCGACCTTCCGGCCAGCCTGCCCGTATTCCCGCTCCAGGGCTGCATTTTGCTTCCGCGTTCGAGCCTGCCCCTCAACATCTTCGAGCCGCGCTACCTCGCGATGATCGACGATATCATCGCAGGGAACCGCATTGTGGGCATGGTGCAGCCGCTCGGGAGCGAAGAGGAGTCACCGGAGTCCAAGGGCCATCCGCTGCGGCAGACGGGCTGCGCAGGCCGGCTTACCGCCTTCTCGGAGACCGACGACGGAAGGCTTTTGGTTACGCTCACCGGCATTTGCCGCTTCGACATCGCGGGCGAGTCCCAGACGCCGAAGCCCTACCGGATTTGCGACGCCAATTACACCCCCTATCTCAAGGACCTCGTGCGCGGCCACGGCCAGAGCGCTGTGGATTGGCCGCGGTTCTTGCACGTTTTGAAGACCTATCTCGAAGCGAGGAAGCTCAGCGCCGATTGGGACAGCATCCAGCGCTCGCCCGCGGAGCTGCTCATCAACACGCTTTCGATGATCAGCCCTTACGGGCCGGAAGAAAAGCAGGCGCTGCTCGAAGCCCGCGATCTCAAAACCAGGGCGGAGATCCTCATGGCGCTCGCCGAGATGGAGATCGCGGCCCCAGACACCGGCTCCGGTTCAAGCTTGCATTGAGGTTTAAGCGCGATGGACACC
>CAWCTL010000023.1:0-112134 GCA_963798575.1 uncultured Alphaproteobacteria bacterium
GGCTGCGAGCATCTCATCCTCGGTATTGCAAAGCCGGATTGGCGCGCGCGGAAAGCCCCATGCCGCGATGGCGTCCATGACCCCGTGGTATGTTTCAGCGGGTAACGCGCTCGCCTCACCCCAGCCCCAAGTGAAGAAGCGCAACGGCCGCGAGGCGGTGATAGAAGGATCGAGCTGGCGCAGCGAGCCGGCAGCGGCATTGCGCGGATTGGCGAACGTCTTGCCGCCTTTTTCCAACTGCCGCTTGTTAAGCGCCGCGAAATCGGCATGGCGCATATAGACTTCACCGCGCACCTCGAAGACATCGGGCACGTTGCGGCCCTTCAGTGCCTCCGGAATGTCCGCGATGGTGCGCACGTTGGCGGTGACGTCCTCGCCCTCGCTGCCATCGCCGCGTGTGGCTGCGACGGCGAGGCTGCCGCGCTCGTAGCGGAGCGACACGGAAAGGCCGTCGATTTTCATCTCTGCCGTGAAATCGAGCGGAGCGTCCGCGCCTAGCTTCAAGAAGCGCCGGACCCTTGCTACGAAATCGCGTACTTCCTCGTCGCTGAAGACGTTTCCGAGCGAGAGCATCCGCACCGTGTGCCGGACCTTGGCAAACTTCGCGGCAGGCGGCGCGCCAACCCTTTGGGTGGGGCTTTTTTTGCTGGCAAGCCTCGGAAAGCGTTGCTCCAAGGCCTCAATGCGCAACCGCAGCCGGTCGTATTCCGCGTCGGAGATTTCCGGCTGGTCTTCCTGGTAATAGAGCTTGTCGTTGCGCTCGATCTCGCGGGCGAGAAAATCATGTTCGGCCTTGGCCTGGGCTGCGGTCAGCGCCTCGACGGGCTTTTGCACAACGTCCTCGCTAAATTGCTTCACGGGCGCCTCCGCGGATATGGGCGTCATTGCGCAGACCAATCCGCACAGTGTGTTGCTTACCCCTTGCATGATTGCCCCAGCCCGAATTGTTGAGACTAGGGCGGCCCTTGGGGGATGGCCATCCCCCAAGGGCCGGCGGACGGGACCGTTGACCCCTTGGCTGGAACCGTGGGTGAGCTTGGTCCGTCCGCCGTTTCGCGCTGGCCCTGGATAGACGATAGGGAGCTAGTCCCGCATGCAAGGCAAGGTCACGTTGAAAGACAGCGCTGCGATTGAAGCCTACGCCGGAATCGACGTTTGCAAAAGGTGGCTCGATATCGCCATCCACCCTTATGGCCATTGTGAGCGTTTTGAGAACACCGGCAAGGGCATCAAGAAGCTTATGCGCTGGCTGTCCTCTTACGATGTGGAGTTGATTATCATGGAAGCCACCGGCAAGCTGCATCGCAAGGCGCATGAGATGCTCCATAATGCGCGTTTTGCCGTCGCCATCGTTAATCCGTTGCGGTCCCGCCTGTTTGCCGAGGCCGTGGGCAAATTGGCCAAGACCGATAAGATCGATGCCGGCTGCCTGGCCTTGATGGCCGCAAGCTTGAAGCCCGCCGCCGTCGCCCCGAGGCCGGAACTGATGGAAAACCTCCACGAACTCCTGCGCACCCGCCAGGCTTTGGTTGACGAGCGGACGGCATTCCTCAACCGGATCGCTGCCTGCGCCTTGGCCTTCGTCAAGCGCGAGTTCACCCGGCAGCAGGCCGCTTTGGCGGCCAGCATTGCCCGTATCGAGAAAGAGATCGCCCGCCTCATCGAGACCGATCCCGGCCTTGAGCGGCGCTACAAGATCGTGCTGTCGATCCCGGGGGTTGGACCCGTTGCCGCGGCAGCGCTTGTTATCGGGCTCAGCGAGCTGGGCGGCTGCTCGGCCAAACAGGCCGCGATGCTCGCAGGCCTGGCGCCGATCGCCTGTGAAAGCGGCGAAAGCAAAGGCGCGCGCCATATCCGCGGCGGGCGTGCCAGTGTCCGGCGCGGCATTTACATGGCTGCCGTTTCGGCTATCAGCCACAACAAGTCCCTCAAGGCGTTCTATGACCGTCTCACTGCCGCCGGGAAGCTGCCCAAAGTCGCTCTCACCGCCGTTATGCGAAAGCTCGTTGTCATCGCTAACACACTCATAACCCAGGACCGCTTCTGGCAGGCCGACGCACCCAAATGCGCTTGACTTTTATCATAGACGCTCATCCTGTCCTTCTCCCGCAAGGGGAGAAGGGACGCTAGAATTAGGGTACGCACCCCTCTCCCCTCGCGGGAGAGGGGCAGGGGTGAGGGGCGCTTCCCGAATGCAGGCGGAAACATTCGCGGGGACTCACCCAACCTCATGCTTGGCTCCGATCAATTGCTCGGCGGCAGCCCTGGCTTCCTCCGTAATCTTCTTCCCCGCCAGCATGCGGGCGATCTCCTCCCGCCGGCCGGTGCCGTCGAGCACCTCTGCGCAAGTCTCCACCGAAATATTCTCGCCCTGCCCGCGTGCGGTCTTATAAAGCCGGAAATGCGCGTCCGCGTGGGCTGCCACTTGCGGCGAATGGGTGACGGCGAGAACCTGCGCTTTCTTCCCGAGGCGCATCAAGCGCTCTCCGATTGCCGAAGCGGTCGCCCCGCCGACGCCGGTGTCGATCTCGTCGAAGACGAGAACAGGGGCCGTGTTCTTCTCCGCCAGCACCACTTTGAGCGCGAGCAGAAAGCGGGCAAGCTCTCCGCCCGAAGCGACTTTCATCAGCGCCCCCGGTTTAGCGCCAGGGTTTGTTTGAACGTAAAACATAACCGTTTCGCGCCCAGATGGCCCGCCCGTCACGCCCTCTTTGGCTTCGGCAAGCGTTTCAGTATGCGTAACGAAACGCGCCTTTTCAAGCCGGAGCGGCTTCAGCTCTTTCTGCACGGCGCGGTCGAGCAGGCTCGCGGCGGCCAGCCTCTTTTCGCTTAAGCTGCCCGCGGCTTTTGCATAAGCGGATGCGGCCGCCGCCGCTTCTTTACGTGCCGCGGCCAGGTGCTCTTCGCCGGTCTCAAGTTTCGACAAATCATCCAGAAAACGCCGATGCACTTGGGGGAGTTCGCTCACCGGCACGCGGTGCTTGCGCGCTACCGCCCTTAGCATGAAAAGCCGTTCCTCGATCGCCTCGGCGTTGTCCTGCCCGCTCGCGCGAAGTTGAGCTTCGAGCAGCGAACGCGCTTCTTCCGCTTCGATCATCACGCGCTCAAGTGCTGCCAGCACAGGCCGAAGCCCGGCCGCCAGGTTCGGCTGGCGTTCGAGCCTGCGCAGGACGCCGCTGATTTTGCTGGCCGGAAAGCTCGGCGGCGACAAGGCATCGGCCGCCGCTTCGAGATCCTCACGCACCCTGCCCGACGAGAGGATCGCTTGACGGCGCGTCGCCAGCGCCTCTTCCTCGCCTGGCTGCGGGGCGAGGAGGTTCAGCTCTTCGCAAGCGGCCGTCAGGTAATCCCGTTCGCGCTCCGCTAGTTCCAGCTTTTGCGCCAGGGCCTTGGCCTCGACGTCAAGCTCGCGCCAGCGGTCCCAAAGCTGCGATACAGACTTAACGGCCGGCAGAAGGCCACCGAACTGATCGAGAAGGTAGCGATGCGTGGACGGGTCGAGGAGCGCGCGCTCGTCGTGCTGGCCGTGGATTTCCACAAGTTTCCGGCCAAGCTCGCGTAGGAATGCGGTCGATACCAGGCGATCGTTGATGAATGCCTTGGTGCGCCCGTCGGCGAATTGAACCCGCCGCAAAATCAGCGGCTCGCCCTCTTCCAGATCGTGCTCGCCAAGCAAACCAGCCACAGCGTGTCCAGCCGGCAGCTCAAAGCATGCCGTGACGCTAGCAGACTGCGCGCCCTTGCGCACAAGCCCGCCATCGCCGCGCGCGCCCAGTGCCAGGCTGAGGCTATCGAGGATTATGGATTTGCCCGCACCGGTCTCGCCGGTGAAAACAGTCAGCCCTTCGGCGAAGCTCAAATCGAGCTTATCGATCAAGACGACATCGCGGATCGACAGAGCGGCAAGCATGACGCCCTCTTAAGCGATTCGCGTCCCCGAAACAGCGGTCATGCTGCAACCGGCCCCGCTAGCCTGCGACGCTTGTGACTTTCTTCCACGATTTGCTGAGCCAGGAGCCGGTGTCCTCGTTCGGTACGGCGCCGCCGGCCTGCAAAAGCGCGTAGGCGTCTTTGTACCAGGGGCTGTTCGGGAAGTTGGTACCGAGGATGGCCGCGGCGGTCTGCGCTTCGCTCGTGATTCCAAGCGCCATATAGCATTCGGTGAGCCGCATAAGCGCTTCCTCGACGTGGGCGGTTTGCTGATAATCCGTGACGACCGTCTTGAACCGGTTCACCGCCGCGAGATAATTGCCCTTCTTCTGCCAGTACCGCCCGACATTCATCTCCGAGGCCGCGAGCGTATCCTTGGCAAGCTTGATGCGTTTCTTTGTCTCGGCGGCGTAATCGCTGTCCGGATAGCGCCGGATGAGCGTTTCCATCTCCGCGATCGCTTTCTTGGTCTCGCCCTGATCGCGCGACGGCGTGGAAATACGGTCGAAGTAGGAAGCGGCGATGATATCCTGCGCTTGCGCTGCTTCCTTGGTGCCGGGGTGAACGGCGAGGTAACGCCGCGCGGCAGCCACGGCTTCCGGCCCCTTGCCGGCCTTCTGGTAGGCGACGGCGGCCATCAGTACGGCCTTCTTGGCTTCGTCCGAATAAGGATAAAGCTGATCAACGCGCTCATAAAGGACGGCGGCTTTCTCGCTGCTGCCTTTTTCGAGAAGTTCGTTCGCCTCTTTATAAATCGCTTCCGGAGGGCGGTTATCCAGCTTCGTGTCGCTTTCGCCGCTGAACATCGATCCCATCGAGCCACAGCCTGTGACGAAGGCTGCAAGTGTAAGCGCCGCGCAAAGCTGCCCGATCAGTCGCAATTTCATGTCACCTTGCTCCGAAGCCCGTTCCCGGCGAGCCGCCCAAAGCGACTCAGTCCGGCTACCAGCGTTTTTCAACGCCGAAAAGCCGCAAAATGATGGTCAATTGCGGAGATTTTCAGTCCGAACACAATCGCAGGTCAGTTGGGAACCGTGGTGTGTATTTTGGGCAACCGCTTTCGCTGCTCAAGCCGTCTCGGGAGCGAAGTTCGGCGTGGCGAACGCAATCCCGAAATCAGCGCGCGGGGCCACATGACGATGAGCGGGTTTTTCCGCCACCTCAACGATTGTCCAAGCGTCCTTAACCTCATAGAGCGCGTGCAGCATCTTGGAATTGAGCTTATGCCCGCCGCGATAGGAGCGGTAGAGGCCGAGTATTGGGGCGCCGGCAAGGGCCAGGTCGCCGACCGCATCGAGCGTCTTATGGCGCACGAACTCGTCGCTATAGCGAAGGCCCTCGGGGTTCAGGATACGGTCGTCGCCGATGGCCACTGTGTTTTCCAGCGAGGAACCAAGCGCCCTTCCCGCCGCCCAAAGCTGTTTCACATCCTTCATGAAACCGAAGGTCCGCGCGCGGCAGATTTTCTTGAACGAGGAGGCGTTGATGTCGAGGTCGAGGCGCTGCCTGCCGATGAAGGCGGACTTGAAGTCGATCTCGATGTCGAGCCGGAAACCGTTATAGGGAAAAATCTCTCCAACCGAATCGCCGTCCGTTACCTTGACCGGGCGAAGCACTTTGATATAGCGCCGCGGCTCGTCCAGGTCGCGCAGGCCTATCTCCTCGACGGCGTCGACAAAAGGTTCCGCGCTTCCGTCCATGATCGGAACTTCGTTGCCGTCGACTTCGATGCTGGCATTATCGATACCGAGGCCCCGCAACGCAGCGAGTAAGTGCTCGACGGTTGCGACAGTGGTTCCATCGGCTCCACTGATCACCGTACAGAGCGTCAAGTTGCTCACGGCCCGGAAGTCTCCGGGAACGTGTCCAATGCGCTCGCCGCCTTGAACGTAGAAATTATATCCGGTGTTCGCTTCCGCGGGATGAAGGATCAACGAGACCTCGGCGCCGCTATGCACGCCAATGCCTTTCATAATCACTTCGCGATCAACCGTGGTCTGCCTAGTGGAATAGCTCCGAAAGCTCATGTTCTCGCCGCTCTTTTTGCCACTGCGCCTTCTTTGCCGAAGGAGGCGCCCCCGCGTGAGCGAATGCTATCAAGCCTTGAGGTCTTGCATGGTAGCTCACGCTACTCTTGAACTTCCGGCTTGGCGCCGGCTGGGACTCAAGCTCAACTTCATCCGTGGCAGCAAACTATGCGGGCGAGACAGGCGGCTTCAAATCACGGTTTCTAACATTGTGTTACGTGGCGGCCTTGCATTCTAATAAAATGGGCCAGGCGAGCGGCCTGTGCCACCCCCATGCCTAGAGCTAGGCGGCTACAGCGTCAGCACGGCTTACTGAATTTAAGAGACTGGCTTCTTGAAAAACTCTGGTATATCAGCAACTTCGTCGGACTGATACCGTCCAGACGCGCTGTCCTCGCCCAAAGCGCCGCCTTCCGGCAGGCGTGCCCCGAAGCCGCTTCTATGTCCATTAAACTCTGGTTCGAGGGACAATTTTTCTTGCGGCAAACGAGGCTGCAATGTCACAGTTTTTTGTGGAGAAGAACCCGCGCCGGCCCTTCCTGCATTCTTGTTTCTACCGGCCATCCAATCGAAAAAGCCTCTCGGCTTGGCCGGATTTCGATTCGCCGGCACATCAGCTCCAGCGCCACCGCCCTGATGAAGCTCAGGAAAATCCTGATAGGTCAGCGGCCGCTTAGGCGCCCTAACCGTTTTGGCGGGCGGTACGGGCTCAAAACGCGGCGCCTGTTCGGCCGCCGGGAAACCTGCGGGTCCTTGATCGGGACCCTTTTTCCCCCTGCCCTCAAGCGCTATCCGGCGGCCATTTTCATTGTGATCCTGGCCCGGCCGTGCACCGGCCGGGGTCTGACCGCCGGGCGCAGTTGGGCCGCGGGACCGGCCTGCTTCGGCCGCGGCTTCATGGAGCCGGTCGCCAAGTCCTCCGCGCCTGTCCTGGGTATGGGTGCCGGAAGCGCCGGGGTATTCGGAGCCAGGCTTAATTCCGGTCGCAACAACGGAAACGCGGATGCGGCGCTGAAGGGAGGGCTCGAAAGTTGCACCGACAATGATGTTCACATCGGGATTCTCGTCTGGATCGACCTCCCGCCGGATGCGTGACGCAGCTTCCTCGACCTCGTAAAGCGTCATATCGAAGCTGCCGGTAATGCTCACGAGCAGCCCCTTGGCTCCCCGCATCGTGACTTCGCCAAGCAGGGGATTGGTGATCGCTGCCTCCGCAGCCTGGAGCGCGCGCTTCTCGCCTTCGGCCTCGCCGGTTCCCATAAGCGCCGTGCCCATGTTCTGCATGACGGTGCGGACGTCTGCGAAATCGAGGTTGATAAGGCCCTCTTTCACCATGAGATCGGTGATGCAGGCGACGCCCGAGCGCAGCACGTCATCCGCGCGCAGGAAAGCGTCGGCGAAGGTCGTTTTTTCGCTCGCAACCAAAAACAGGTTCTGGTTCGGAATGACGATCAGTGTATCGACATGCTTGGTCAGGTTGGCGATACCGGCCTCTGCAGCGCGCATCCGCCGCTGGCCTTCGAACTCGAACGGCTTTGTGACCACCGCCACGGTCAGCACACCAAGCTCTTTGGCTGTGCGCGCAATAACCGGCGCTGCCCCGGTACCGGTGCCGCCGCCCATTCCAGCGGTAATGAAGAGAAGATGCACGCCTTCAAGATGCGAGCGGATTTCCTCGATCGCTTCTTCGGCTGCCGCAGCACCGATTTCCGGCTTGGAGCCTGCACCCAGCCCCTCGGTAATGCCAACACCCATCTGAATGACGCAACCGGCGCTGGACGCGGCAAGAGCCTGCGCATCGGTGTTGGCTACGATGAATTCCACCCCTTCGAGGCCGCTCTCGATCATATTGTTCACGGCGTTACCGCCCGCGCCGCCAACGCCGATGACGGTGATGCGCGGCCGCAACTCAGTCAAGCCTGGAAGTTGCAGGTTGATTCCCATGTCAGGCCTCGTGAGCTTCCTTCCCGGGCTTTGCCTGCCCGCTTATGCCTGCCGGCAATCGCACGGGAAAAGCCGTCTAAAAGCTTGCCCGTAGCCATTGGCCAATTCGAGACGCGTAGCTACTATCTTGGGACACGATTCCCGGCGCATAAGCCATTTCGTCCGGGGACTGATGCCGGCTTGCATAGAGACACCCTCCAACCAGCGCAGCGAGAGAGCTGCCGGCGCTGAGACCGTTCAATGCTGTGGGCTTTGCCATCCTGACTTCCGCGCGAAGAACCTGCGATGCAAGTTCCCGCGTACCTGGAAGCAAGCTTCCTCCGCCAGTCAGCACGGCGCCCCCTGAAGGAACAGAATATCCAGCACCCTTTAACCGTTCATTAATGGCAGTGAAAATTAACGATGCGTTCGATCGAAGAAGGTGATTGAGCGCGAATTTCGAAATGGCCTCGCCCGTTTCGCCGTTTGCCGCGGGCAGATCGATGTCGGCAACGAGGCCGTCATACATGCTGCCGAATCGGATTTTCAGGCGCTCCGCTTCGAATTTGCGCAAAGCGAAGGTGCGGGCGATATCGTCGGTGATTTGCTGGCCGCCAGAGCCGATGCATTCGAGTGCAACGGGAACGCCACGCTGGAAAAGGGCATAGCCGGTGGACTGCGCGCCCATGTCTATGACCAGGACGCCCGCAAGCCTTTCGAGCGAATCGGTTACGGCCAGGCCAGCCGCAAGAGGGCCTGCGATGGCGCCGCGGAGCGTAAGCATGCTCCTTGTGAGGCAAGCAGCGATCTGGCGCGCGCCCTTGAGCGGCATCGATATGGCAGCGACGTCCAGCTCCTCGGCTGCAGGCTCGGGGGCCGCGCCCGCCTGGGTTTCCTGTTCGTCCGCCAAAAAGGTGAACATATGCAGAAGTTTCCGCTGCGCCAAGCGGCACTGCGCTTCAACGGCGGCGGAAATCACAGCCGCGTCTTCCTTCGAGACAGCATTTTCGCCCGCTCCGGGCTTCGCCTCGAAGACCTGGGCGGACAAGCCTTCGAATTGACCGGTCACGATAACGTCCCCGGCCGTCACGCCGGCTTGGCCCTCCGCATGTGCGACCGCGCGTCTGACACTTGTCTCCGCCGCTGCTATGTTGACGATGCGCCCGCTGGCGAAACCCGACGACCTGACGGTGGCGCTGCCCAGCACCCTTATGTTCCTTGGGCCGGTGTCCAGGCCAAAACGCGGGACGATAAGGCACACCATCGCGCAGGCGACTTTTTGCGCGCCTAAATCCACGACGGTAACGATGTCATCCCGCGCCTTGAACGGCCATAGCCGCGACGGACCGCGCAAGGCTTGCCGCCGCGCAACCGTCATAAGGCCTTGCCCCTTCTTATGGCGACGCCATCCCGTGCGCGCTGCAGCACGCAATGCTGCTGCACAGACACGGCAACGTAAAGGGCGCCAATCGGCTCAATCATAAGCTCTGCCCCTTCTTAGCGGGGACAGACCTTGCGATGGCGCCGAAGTTAACACGGCAATGGCTTTGTCACGGTTTGCCACAGTAGGTTCCAGCAACTGCAGTATCGTGCGGTTGGATAGACGCAAATCGATCGTTTCCAGGCCCAGTCCAGCTATCTTGGGGTTCGCGAGAAGCGAATCGAGCCGGTCCAAGGTTAGCGGCGTCACCTTGCGCGGAAGTTTTAGCATAAGCCCCGTGTTGAGCTTGACCGTCCAGAAGCGGCCCGCAACCAGCTCTATCCGGTCCATCTCGCGTCTCAAGCTCGCGCGGTCCTGAAAAGCATCTTCGAAGTCTGCCGCTTCCATGCCGGCGCCCTCACCGGCGAAAACGGGCAGCGCTTTGAAGCGCCCCTCTTCGTCTCGACCCAAGAGATGCCCCTCGCGATCGATCACTTGCAGCTTGTGTTCCGCATCCTCAAAAAGCGCAAATGGCACGCGCTCTGAAATGGTCACCTCAAGGCGCGAAGGCAGAACACGGCGCACTTGTGCAGATCGTATCCAGCCGAGATTTAAGAGCCGCTCTCGCGCTTCGGCCGCATCGTAGAAAAGGGACGAGCCTTTGTAAGGAAGCTTCAGGGCATCGAGGATTGCCGCTTGCGGGGTGTTCTGCGAGCCCCTTACAGCAAGGTCTTGCAACTTGAAACCCGCCTCGAACGCTGCCTCGTCAGCAAGGGCGAGCGCCTCGGCAAGGTACGGCCTCGCGGCGCCAGACAAGGAAAACGCATAGATCGCGGTTGCAGCCAAGAAGACCATGCTAGCAATGAAGCCTGCACTTGCCGCCTTGTCGGCAAACGAGTTTGCCCGGGAGAGCCACGAGCTCGAAACCGGCTTCCTGGCGAGCAACTGCGAGTCGCGATCGCTATCGCGCTCGTAGCGGAAGCGATCCTCAGCTAACGATCGCAAGACGCATCCTCCACAATCCACTGCACAAGCTCACCGAACCCTAATCCAGCATGGGCCGCCAGCTCAGGAACCAGCGATGTCGCCGTCATGCCCGGCTGAGTATTGACCTCAAGGCAGACGAGTTCGCCGGTTCCCTCCGCGCGGTCGTCGAGCCGGAAGTCGGCCCGGCTTACGCCGCGGCATCCCAATGCGTTGTGCGCATCAAGAGCCAGTTTCTGGATAAACTCGTAAATTTCGGGTGAAATTTGCGCAGGAAGAATGTGGCGTGAGCCGCCTTTTGCATACTTGGCTTCGTAATCGTAAAAGCCCAAGCCTTCGGCCGGCAAAATCTCGATAATATCGAGAGACCTGTTCCCAATCACGGCACAGGTAAGTTCCCGGCCGCCGATATAGCGCTCGACCAGCACGTCGCCATAGGCCCAATCGGGACGTGTAAGTTCTTGCGGCGGATGGGCTTGATCCTCGCGCACAATGTAGACCCCGACGCTCGATCCTTCCGTCACAGGCTTGATGACATAAGGCGGCGGCATCAGGTGCGCGCGCGCCGCTTGCGCGGGGGACGCAACGATGCCTCCCGCCACCGGAACGCCGGCCGCCTTGAACGCGATCTTTGCGCGCGCCTTGTCCATGGCCAGCGCGGAGGCGAGGACGCCGGAATGCGTGTACGGTATTTGCAGCGTTTCAAGGATGCCTGGAATGCACCCGTCCTCGCCGCCCTTGCCGTGCAGTGCGTTGAAGCAGGCGTCGGGTCTGAGCGCGGCAAGCTTCGCAGCGATGTCGCGGTCCACGTCGATAGAGGTGACGCGATAGCCGGCCCGTTCCAGGGCATTCGCGCAGGCAGCGCCCGAATTCAGCGAAACCTCGCGTTCCGCCGACCAGCCTCCCATCAAAACCGCAACGTGGTGATATTTGTTTGCCATAATCTCTGTCTCGTCCCGTGACGCGTTACCCGCGAGGGAGGTTACGCCCCTCACCCCAACCCTCTCCCAACGGGAGAGGGAGTTCGCTCGCAGCCGTTGAGAAGGCGTCCCCTCTCCCACAGCGAGGAGGACAGGGTGAGGGGCGTACCCCCTTGTTATCATTCCGCGGCGGCGAGCTTCCCATCGGCGCCGGCCGGTATGCCGATGCGCTTGATTTCCCACTCCAGCGCGATCCCGCTATGCACGAGGACGCGCTCGCGCACGAGTTCGCCTAGGCGCTCAATGTCCGCGGCCGCCGCATTGCCGTCGTTGATGAGAAAATTGCAGTGCATCTCCGACATATGCGCGCCGCCTACGCGCAAGCCCCGGCAGCCTGCGGCGTCGATCAGCTTCCACGCGCTATGGCCCGGCGGGTTCTTGAAGGTTGAGCCGCCCGTGCGGCTTTTGATCGGCTGATTGGCTTCCCGGTACTCGGCCACATCCTTCATGGCCGCTTCGATTTCAGCCGGATCGCCGGGCGTTCCTTCGAAGGTTGCCTCGGTGAATATATAGTCCAGCGGCGCCCCGCAGTGACGATAGGTAAAGCCCATTTCCGCGTTGCCGTAGACGTGCAGTTTTCCCGGCCGGTCGAGAGCGCGCGCTTCGACCAGGAAATCTTTCGTCTCGCCGCCATGCGCGCCCGCATTCATGCGCAACGCCCCGCCAACAGTGCCCGGAATACCGCGATAGAAGGCGAGGCCGGCAATTCCAGCAGACGCAGCTGCCTGGGCGAGCCTGACATCTGGAACGGCAGCGCCAGCGCGGATGCGGGTGCTGCTCAGCGGCGTGATTTCATTGAAGCCGCGCGCGAGGCGGATGACCACTCCAGCAACACCTCCGTCGCGGACGAGCAGATTCGAACCGACACCGATTACCGTAACCGGAATATCCGCCGGGCACTGCGATAAGAAGTAGGCGAGGTCGTCCACATCGGCCGGGGTGAAGAGGAGTTGCGCCGGGCCGCCTGCTCTAAGCCATGTCAGCTCGCTGAGTTGAACATTAGGCAGGAGCCTGCCGCGAATCTCCGGCGCCGCCGCCTTGAGGCTTGGTGTCAGATCGGGGAACATCGCTTATTCCGCGGCACCTGCAAAGGCAGAATAGACGCTGAGGCGGGAGGGAAGCGCATGCGCCCATTCACTGATCGTTCCGGCTCCAAGGCCGATCACGAGGTCGCCTGGCCTTGCGAGCGTGGCAACTGTTTGGGTGAGCGTCTCCTCGTTCTCTATGGCATAGACGTGCGGATGGCCGGTGTCGCGGATACCATCGATGAGCGTATCGCGATCGATGCCGTTGGGCGCTTCGCCAGCGGCATAAACCGGAGCGATGAGCACGGTATCGGCATCCCGGAAGCATTGACAGAAGCCATCGAACAACGACTTCAGGCGCGAATACCGGTGGGGCTGCATGACTGCGATGAGCTGCCCCTTGGCGGCGCCGCGCGCAGCACTTAGAGCGGCCTCGATCTCCGTGGGATGATGGGCGTAATCGTCGTAAATCTCGACGCCGTTCCATTCCCCCGTGCGGGTGAAACGGCGGTCCACGCCTTCGAATGAGGCAAGCGCATCGAAAATTACATCGGCAGACAGTCCGATGTGCTGGCCGATCGCGGCGGCAGCGGCCGCATTGAGCGCGTTGTGAATGCCCGGCATCTTGAGTTTCACGCCCCGCTTGCGCATAAGCGGAGATCCCGGCACATCGGCGAAGCGCACGTCGAAAGTCACCGAGCCGCCATTCGTAGCTATATTATCGACTTTGACATTGGCATCGGGTGCGCGCCCGTACGAGGCGACGGGAGGAAGCGCTCCCTCGATGGCCAGGTGATTGAGCAGATTGCGGACAACCGGGTGGTCGATGCCTGCGACGGCCAAGCCGTCCTTTGGAATCTGGCGGAAAAAGGTCAGAAAGGCTGCCTGAAGGGCGGCCTCCGTACCGTAATAATCGAGGTGTTCGGCATCGATATTCGTGACGGCGCCGATTTCCGTCGGCAGTTTTATGAAAGTGCCGTCCAACTCATCGGCTTCGACGACCATCCACCGGCTCGATCCGATGCGCGCGTTCGATCCCCAAGCGCCCAGCACGCCGCCCACAAGCACCGTGGGATCTAAGCCCGCTTTCTCCATCATCCAGCCGGTCATCGCAGTTGTGGTGGTCTTGCCGTGCGAGCCGGTGATCGAGATTGTGCGGTATCCGCGCATGAGCGCGGCAAGCGTTTCGGCGCGGTTGAAGACCGGAAGCCCCTGCTCGCGCGCCGCTTTGAGCTCGGGATTGGTTTCTTTAACGGCAGTAGAGATTACAACGGCTGAAGCGCCCGCAAGGTGCGCCGCGTCATGGCCGGCAAATACGGGGATACCTTTGGCTGCGAGCCTGCGCAAATTCGCGCCGTTTTTCTGGTCGCTTCCCTGTACGGGGAGGCCGCGTGACGTCATAATTTCGGCAATAGCGCTCATGCCAATGCCGCCTATGCCAATAACATGAACCCGGCCGCCGGAAAGCGGATCTGTCATCGCTCGGTTCCTCTCGTCCCCCGGGGCCGGAATGTTTCCACTGCAGCCAAGCCGATCAATAATAATTGGAATCTTAAGCAGTTGCCACTTCGTTTGTGGCCAGAACATGCTTATCGGCCAACTCCTCGATTAGTTCCGCTAAATTCTCGACTGCCCGGTAATTCGCAAGCGCATGCGCATTCGCCGCCGCTCTCACAAGTGCAGTCGGATCCTCGAAAAGCCGCCTTGCCGCAGTTGCAAGAGCTTCTGCAGTGAGCGTCGCTTGCGGCATGCACCAAGCGCCGCCTGCGGCTTCGAGCCGGCTCGCGTTCTCTTGCTGATCGTTGTCTTTTGCGTGGGGCAGCGGGACCAGGATCGCGGGGCGTCCAAGCGCGCAAAGCTCGGCCACCGTCGTAGCGCCGCTTCGCGCCAAGACGAGATGCGAGTTCGACATCCGATTGGGCATATCTTCGAAGAAAGTGGCAAGCTCCGCTGCTACGCCGGCTGATTCGTAGGATTCGAAAACGCGGTCGATATCTTCCTCGCGGCATTGCTGCATCACGAAAAGCCGGTCGCGCATCTGTGCAGGCAGCAATTGAAGCGCCTGCGGCACGATATCCGAGAAATATTTCGCACCCTGGCTGCCCCCGAAAACAAGCAGACTGACCTGAGCTTGGCTGGAGGGCGGACGGTAGGGGACGTTGCGAAGCGCATGAACGGCACCGCGAAGCGGTGTGCCGGTAAGCCGGGCCTTAGAAAGAAGTTTGCCTTCGAGATATTTGGTATTTTCGAACGAGCAGGCAATCGCTTTTACCATTGGGCCTAGAAAACGGTTGGCTTGGCCCATCACGGAATTCTGCTCGTGGATCGCGCTGGGGATGCCACGGCCGATTGCAGCCAGAAGAGGCGCGAGCGTTGGATAGCCGCCAAAGCCGATTATGACCCTCGGCGCCGCTTCCCCCATAATGCGATAGGACGCCTGAAAACCATTCCCGAGCCTGCCGAGCGTGCCCATCGCCTCGATCGGCGAGCGGCCCTTGAACGTCGCAGCGGGCACCTTGTAGATTTTACGGGCAGGAAACTCGGCCCCAAAGACGTTGCCGCGCATGTCCGTTATAAGGTCTACCTCCCAGCCCCGGCGGATCAATTCCTCGCCGAGCGCCTGGGCCGGAAAAAGGTGGCCGCCGGTTCCGCCCGCGGACAGCATAATTGAACCGCGGCTCATAACCGGCTCTCCCTACCCGAAGTCTGTGTTAGCCCGCCTAAGGGGCTCATGGAGCGCGATGCATGCCTGGATGCCGGGCGCCTCGTCAAGCCGGCAATCATGCCGAGCGTAATGGCGGAAGCGATCAAAGAAGAACGTCCGTAAGATATAAAGGGGAGCGTGACCCCTTTCGTTGGAAGCAAATTCAAGTTCACCGCCATGTTGATCAAAGCCTGCAACCCAAAAATCATGACGAGGCCCGCAGCCGCGAGGCGCACAAAAGTGTCCTCCTCGCGAAAGGCGCGTCTCAACACCCTCCAGACGATCAAGGCATAAATCAGAATTAAGAAAAGGCAAGCAGCAATGCCGGTTTCCTCGGCAATCGCAGCGAAGACGAAATCGTTATGGGCATCGGGAAGCCGCGCTCTCATGAACCCCTCACCGAGCCCATGCCCGAGCCATCCGGCCTCGCGGAATGCATTGACCGCGACCGTAGTTTGCATGCTCTCGCCCGAACCTTGCAGGAAGTGGTTCAGCCGGATTGTAAAATGCGGCATCGTGAAATAAGCCGCGATCAACCCGCCTACGCCAAGCATCGCGAAGACCGGAAGCAGGCGAAGGGAATAGCCGGACAGGAAAAGCATGCCGCACCATACTGAGGCAACGATGATTGTTTGTCCGATATCTGGTTGAAGGATGAGCAGCGACAGGAAGATTGCGAGCGTAAGCAGCGAAAGCTCTAGAGCGGGCATGTCCGGGCGCTTGAGGCTCTCCGCAAAAAGCCACGCGGTAAGCACGACAAAGCCAGGTTTTGCAAATTCGGACGGCTGAATAACCATGCCGGCCATTATTAGCCAGCGTGTAGCGCCGTTTCGTTCGGCGCCTTGAGCGAGCGCCGCAATCATAAGCACGGCGCCGCCAACGAAAAGAACAAGAGCCAGCCGTTTGATCTGGGACGGATTGAGCAGCGAGACGGCAAATACGGCCGCAAGCGCGAACACCATGCCAACCGCATGGCGCTTCACGAAATAAAAGGGCTCGCCCTTGAGATGCATGGCGACCGTGGGGCTCGCGATTATCGAGGCCGCCAAGCCGGCAACGGCGAGCGTCAGGATCAGCGTAAGCAGCGTGCGGTCGACCGAAAGCCACCAATCGACGACATAAGCGCGTTCCGCGCGCGAGAAACTCATGCCGCGCGATCCTTGACCGGCATCGCAGGCAGCGCCTCGACAAGGGATCGGAAAGTGTTGCCGCGGACTTCAAAATTGGGGAACTGATCGTAGGAGGCGCAGGCTGGCGACAGCAGAACGGCCGCGCCTGCGGCTTCATCGGCGCTGGCATCGGCCGCGGCTTCGGCGACGGCGCGGTCAAGCGTTTTCGAAAGGGTGAATGGTACGCTCGCCCCAAGCGTTTTGGCAAAGGCCTCCGAAGCTTCACCAATCAGATAGGCCTTCTTGATCCGCGAAAAATGCGGGACAAGGCTTGCAATGCCGCCTTCCTTTGGCTTGCCGCCCGCGATCCAATAGATGTTGGAAAAGCTCAACAGCGCCCGCTCGGCCGCATCGGCATTCGTTGCCTTCGAATCGTTGATGAAGAGCACATGGCCGATGCGCCGGACCTCTTCCATGCGGTGAGCCAGGCCCGGGAAGGAGCGGAGCGCTTCGGCCAGCACGCCCCATGGCAGGCCGAGGCTTCGGGCGGCAGCAAGGGCTGCACAGGCATTCTGAGCATTGTGAGCGCCGCGCAGGGAGCCGATGCCGATAAGGCTGGCTCGGTTTTGGATGACGCCGCCCGCGGCTTCGAAAAGCTCGTTTGCTTCCGCGTAGACGCCTGCGTTCACGGGATGGTGCGCCGAAATCCTGGCGATCCGTCCACCGCGCGCCGCTGCCCGCTCCGCGATAGCATCGCAAATGCCATCGTCGGCGCCGATAACCGCCGCGCCCGCATTCCGGAATATGGTTGCCTTCACGGCGGCGTAGTGTTCGAGGGTTCCGTGCCGGTCGAGGTGGTCGGGCGTGATGTTGAGAAGGATGGCAACGTCCGGATCGAGGCTTGGCGTCAGATCGAGCTGAAAGCTTGAGAACTCGATCACGTAATGCCGCTCGTACGCAAATTGAGGCAGATCGAGCACCGCCTTGCCGATATTGCCGCCAAGAATCGCATCGAGGCCGGCAGCCGCCAGAATGTGATGCGTAAGCGCGGTTGTGGTGGATTTGCCGTTTGTGCCTGTGATCGCAATCACTTTTGCGTCTGCACCCGAGGCTCGCCGCTCGCGCATGAAGATTTCGGTATCGCCGACGATCTCCGCACCGTGAGCGCGGGCCAGCTTTACCGTCCAATGCGGCTCGGGATGCGTGAGCGGCACGCCAGGAGCCAGCACCAGCGCATCGATCCGGCTCCAGTCCGCTTGTTTGAGGTCGCAAAGCGGCAATCCGGCTCCCTGCGCAGCCTCCCGGCCGCGCTCGCCATCGTCCCAGACCAAAACCGCGGCCCCGCCAGCGAGCAGCGAGCGCGCCGCCGCCAGACCCGACATCCCCATGCCGAAGACGGCAACGGACTTTCCAGCGAATGTGCGGGCTTCGATCATGTTACCTCAATTTGAGCGTGGAGAGGCCGACAAGCGCCAGCACAACGGCGATGATCCAGAACCGTACGACCACCGTGGGCTCGGCCCAGCCTTTTTGCTCGAAATGATGATGGAGCGGCGCCATGCGGAATACGCGCTTGCCGGTCATTTTGAACGACATAACCTGCACGATGACCGACACGGTTTCCAGTACGAACAGGCCGCCGACAATCCCGAGCACGATTTCATGCTTGACGGCAACCGCGATGGTGCCGAGAGCGCCTCCGAGCGCCAGCGATCCGGTATCGCCCATGAAAATCATGGCGGGCGGCGCATTGAACCAAAGAAAGCCGAGCCCGGCGCCGAGCAGTGCGCCGCATACGACGGAAAGCTCCCCCGTGCCGACGACGTGATGCAGCTGCAAATAATGCGCGTAATCCTTGTTACCGACCACATAAGCGATAATGCCGAACGTGGAGGCCGCGATCATCACGGGCACGATGGCAAGCCCATCCAATCCGTCTGTGAGATTGACCGCGTTGCCGGCGCCGGCGATAACAAAAACACCAAAGAAAACGAACAGAACCGGCCCCAGATCGAGGACGAAATCTTTAAGAAACGGCACAGTCAACACCGTCCCGAATTGCTTTCCTCCGGCAGCAGACATGGCATAAGTTGCCAGCCCCGCAATAAAGAGTTCAAGAAAAAGCCTGAGCTTGCCGGAGAAACCGGAAGAAGTGCGTCTCGTAACCTTGAGGTAGTCGTCGTAATATCCGATCAAGCCATAAGAGAGCGTCACGGCGAGGACGATCCAAACGTAGGGGTTGTAAGGATTGGCCCAGAGGACCGTGGCGACGGCGAGGCCGAGCAGAATCATCAGGCCACCCATCGTGGGCGTGCCCTTTTTCGTAAGCAAGTGCGTCTTAGGGCCGTCCTCGCGGATCGGCTGGCCCTTCCCCTGGCGGACGCGCAGCGCATCGATTAGCCAAGGCCCAAGCACCAAAACCACGAGCATTGCGGTCATGATCGCACCGCCGGTGCGGAATGTGATGTATCTGAACAGGTTGAAAATGGTCGCCTGTCCGCTGAAAACACCTAGCAAATACAACATTAGATAGATCCAACCCCTATGCCGCGTCCCGGCTATTTTTGTCTGATGGCTGCTTCGAAAGGTTCACGCGAAGCGCCTCCGCCAAAAGTCCCATCCGGCTGCCAAGCGATCCTTTAACGGTCACCGCATCGCCTCCACGCACCGCACTCAGAAGCGCTGGCAGCAGCTCCTGCGATGTAGCCGCGACCGTGCCGCGCTTTTTCTCAGGCAGCCGTTCGTAAAGATGCGCCATGAGCGATCCGGCGCAGAAAACGAGATCGATGTCATTCACGTCAATGACGCTTGCAAGCCCTGCGTGAAACTCCGGCCCAGCCTTACCAAGCTCCAGCATGTCGCCAAGCACAGCGATGCGGCGCGGGTGGTCAGCCCTGGAGATGGAGCCCAGAACCGCTAGCGCTGCGGCCATCGACGCCGGATTGGCATTATACGTCTCGTCGATAATCAGGACCGCTCCTTCCGGCGTTTCGAATCGGGCGCGCCGGCCACGTCCCTCGGGCGCTTCGAAGTTTGCGAGCGCTTCGGCTGCCGCCTCGAGATCCGCACCCATAAGCTTGACCGCCGCAAGCGCTGCAAGCGCATTCAACGCAAGATGCCGGCCCGGCACGCCCAGCGCAAACGCAATCTTCGAGCCAAGAATACTGGCCGTTACCTTCGATCCCGCGGCCAGGGGTTCGAAACTCAAGAGCCGCGCGCCGTCTTCCGTTTGCACACCGAACGGAACAACTGCAGCGCCCATCTTGCGGGCGTGGGCCGCGAGCCTGTCGAAATACTCATTGTCCGCGGGAAGGATAGCTGCGCCGCCTTGCTCCAAACCTTCGAAGATCTCTGCCTTCGCGTCCGCTATCTCTGCGGCTGAGTTGAAGAACTCGATATGAACCGGAGCAACCGTGGTGACGATAGCGATGTGGGGACGCACCAGACGGGTAAGGGGCGTAATCTCGCCCGCGTGGTTCATGCCGATTTCAAAAACTCCGAACCTTGCGCTTTTGGCCATCCGCGCCAGCGAAAGCGGAACACCCCAAAGATTGTTGTAGGATTTCTCGGAGGCGTGCGTCTTGCCCGTCTGGGAAAGCATGACGCGCAGCATCTCTTTCGTTCCGGTCTTGCCGGCGCTGCCGGTCACTGCGGCGATCCGGGCGTTCGTCCTTCCACGAGCCGCGCGAGCGAGGGCATTCAGCGCTTCGAGCGTATCGGGCGCCCGGAAGAGGGCGCGGCCGGGAGAAGGATCGTAACCGGACTCTACAATTGCAGCTGTCGCTCCCTTTTCGAATGCGGCTTCGACGAATTTATGCCCGTCCGATTTCTCCCCTCGGATGGCTACGAACAAATCGCCGGGCATGAGCGTGCGGCTATCAATGGAAACGCCGCTCGCGATCCCGCCAGCCTCAAGCGGCGCCCCGGCGGCGGCCGAAATCTCCTCGAAGGTCCAGAGCGGTTCATCCATTGGCGCGACCCCGTGCTGCGGCGAGAGCGGCGGCAACGGCCTCATGATCTGAAAAGGGAACCACCACTTTGCCGGTAATCTGCCCGGTTTCATGGCCTTTTCCAGCCACAAGCAAGACATCTCCTTGTCTTAAGGCGGCTACGGCTGCTGCAATCGCGTCCGCGCGGCTCGCGATCTCGGTTGCGCCGGGGGCTGCCGCTAGGATCGCGCTGCGGATCGCGGCCGGATCTTCGCTCCTGGGGTTGTCGTCGGTCACATAGACGGCATCGGCATTCGCAGCTGCGGCGCGTCCCATTTCGGGCCGCTTGCCTTTGTCGCGGTCGCCGCCGCAACCGAAAACAACATGCAGGCGTCCGGTGGCGTAGGGGCGAAGGGCTTGCAGCGCCTTCGTGAGCGCATCCGGCGTATGGGCGTAATCGACGAAAGCGGGCGCGCCTGCTGCCGTTTCGCCAATATGTTCGAGGCGGCCTTTCGCACCCTGGAGCTTGGAGATCGCGGAAAAAACGCTCTCCGGAGCCGCACCGAGGCCAAGCGCAAGCCCCGCCGCCACAAGCGCATTGGAAACCTGGAATGCCCCTGCGAGCGGCAAATCGAGGCTGTAGGAGCGCCCATTGTAATCAAGGAAAAGGCGCTGCTTGAAACCATTCGGTTCGATGCTCTTAAGCGCGATGCCTTCGCCCCGCTGGCCAACCGTCCAGAGGCTCAGCTTGGCGGATTTTGCGGCCCCGATCGCGGCTTCGGCCCCGGGACTGTCTGCGTCGATCACGGCAGGCGAACCCGGCGCCAGCAATTCGCGGAAAAGCCTCAGCTTCGCGTTCAGATAATGCCCGAATGTCGGATGATAATCGAGATGATCGCGGGTGATGTTGGTGAAGGCGCCTGCCGAAATGCGGACGCCATCGAGGCGGTGCTGGTCTAAGCCGTGGCTTGAGGCTTCGAGCGCGAGATGTGTCACACCTTCGGCCGCAAGCCTGGCGAGATGCTTATGCAGCGAAACCGGATCGGGAGTCGTGTGCGCCAAAGGCGTTTCGCCCTTTGAGGTCACAATGCCGATCGTACCGAGGCTTGCAGCTTCGAAGCCGGTAGCGGCCCAGATTTGCCGCAGGAAGGATGCAACCGAGGTTTTGCCATTCGTGCCGGTGACGGCTGCCACAGTCTTGGGCTGTCCGCCGTAAAAACGCGCTGCAAGCAACGCCAATGCGCGTCTCGGCTCCTGAGCCCGCAGAACTGGGAGAGAAAGAGAACCGGTATCCGCCTCCGCGGCGGCCAGGATGGCAGCGGCGCCTGCCCGCGCTGCCTCTTCAGCATAGGCCATGCCGTTGGCCTTCGTACCCGCCAGCGCGGCAAAAAGCATGCCCGGCCGAACGAGGCGGCTATCTTCCGTAAGCCCCGAGATATCCAATGCCGGGGGCGGGCTCCCGCTCTCTATAAGCGGAATATTCTGGATTAAATCCGCTAGTTTCATAAGGGTTCTTCCGGAGGACGGCGCGCTGCGGCTCATGGGGACCCGCCTGTTCATAGGGGGTTGCGGCCGTCTCGTCAAACCGGGGCGCGGGCAGTACATCGAGCATGGGTGCGATGCGTTTGATCAGCGCGCCTGCCGTTGGGGCGGCGTTGTAAGCAGCCTCGTTGAGTTTTCCTGGAGTTTCAGGTTTTGGCTCGTCGAGCGTCACAAGGACGAGATATTTCGGGTCGGAGGCCGGCAGCACCGCCACGAAGCTGTTGACGACATCGTGCGTGTAATGCCCCTCCTTCGCCTTGAGCGCGGTTCCGGTTTTCCCGCCGACGTCCATGCCCGCGACCGCGGCGCGATGGCCGGTGCCGCGCTGCACGACGAGCCGCATCAGATCGCGCATGAGCGCACTGGTCTCGACCCTGATTGCCCTTTCTGCCTTCTCGCCGGCAGAGCCGTCCGAAAGCAGGAAAGTCGGCTTGATGCGTTCGCCGCCATTCACAATGGTTGCCATTGCCGAGGCGAAAATAATGGGCGGGACTGCAATGCCGTGGCCGTAAGCGATGGTCATCGCGTTTGCGGGCCGCCAAATCGCGGGAAACCTTGGCTTGGGCGCGGTGCCGGCCTCAGTTTCGAGTTTTTCGAACAGCCCAAGCAACTCTAGAAAGCGCTGCTGGCGCTCCATTCCCGCCGCCTCAGCGACGCGGGCGGCGCCGGTATTGATGGAGTGAACGAAAATATCCTCGACAGACATGAGTTCCCGCGCTGCGTGGGTGTCGCGCAGCAGAAAATGGCCCATCCTCAGAGGGCCTGTATCGTAAAGGCTGTAGCGGTTCGCGACGCCTCCATCGAGCGCCATAGCGACGGTGAAAGTCTTGAACACCGAGCCGAGCTCGTAAACGTCCGTGACAACCCTGTTCCTGCGGTTTTCGTCCTTCACCTCGCCACGCCGGTTTGGGTCGAAGCCGGGGAGCGAGATTGAGGCCAGCACTTCGCCATTCTTGACATTCAGCACAAGGCCCAAAGCGGCGTCGGCCCGATAGCGCTGCATCGCCTCCGACAGCTCCTCCGCAAGAGCATGCTGGATGCCAATGTCCAACGCCAGTTTCACGAACGGCCGGCGTTCAAGCAAGGCCGGCGTCACCTGGCCGGAAAGCTTCTGGTCGATGTACCACTCGATGCCGCTTATCCCCTCATTATCGGCGTCCGTGATGCCAAGGATCTGCGCCGCGTCATTGCCCGCTGGATAGGCGCGCTGGACCGTCGGCACGATGGCCAAGCCCGGAATGCCGAGCGCGTGTACGGCCCTGGCCTGGTTCGGCGGCAGGCCGCGCTTCACCCATTCGAACCGGCCGGCCTTGTCATGAAATCTCCGCGACAGGGCGGCCTGATCGAGATCGGGAAAAAGAGCCACCAGCTTCTCGGCGGTTTCGTCGGCGTGGGGAATTTCCTTCGGGTTTGCTCCAAGCCAATAGACCCGGATATCGGTTGCCAGGATTGTGCCATTGCGGTCCACGATGTCCGGCCGGCTTTTCGCCAGCGCCGGCGGTGCGCCCGATGATGCGAGCATGGGCATCTCGGCTTGAAATTCGGCATAGAAGACAGCTCTGCCGGAGACGGCGGTAAATCCTGCAAGGAAGCACAGGCTCAATAGAACCTGCGCCAGGCGCACACGGCTTGCCGTGCGCTCCCTTAGTGGAGCGCCCCCAATTCTTTGCAAAGCTCCCGCGAGCGTCCGCATTTGAGCCTACTGCGAAGCCGTTGCCGGCGCGGCCGGACCTGCGGCTTTTTCGATCAATGCCGCGATCCCGTCCTTGCGGGGGGCCTGCGGCTGCGCAGCCTGATCGTCCCCGGCAAGGACCGCCTTCCAGGGCACGAGCTGAGCGGGTGCGATCGGCTCAAGCTTCAGTTCCTTGCGGGCTATGTCCTCGATCCTTTCGGGCCGTGACAAGTAGCCGTCCTCTGCGCGCATCAGCGCCAGAAAATCGCTCTCGTCCAGAAGCTCGCCGTTAAGCACCTGCGCGCGGGCTTCGAGCTGGCGTGTTTTAAACTTGAGGTCGTAGGTGTAAAGAAGCAGGCCCGCGAGGCAGCCGAAGGCCAATAGGCATAGCGAACGCATCAGGGCTTTTCCCCGTTTACAAAACCGACAGGCGAGAGTGTGCACCGAGGGTGTAAATTTTCGGTTGGCGGCATGGTTAAAAACTTGGGCGTAACGGCCTTCACACCAACCGAAGCCTAGACTTGGTGCGAACGGCGATGTGAACTGGGCTAGCTAATGGGCGAAACATCCGCCACGTTCGCGACGCGCGGTGTGATCGAGGTAAGGTCCGCTTCGATCTGGCGCCGCCGCTCCATCAAGTCGCGGCGGAGTCCAGCACCACGAAATTCGCGCCTGCGGGCGTGGCAGCGATGGCATTTTTGCCGATATGCTGGAACTGTGCAACATCTTCCAGGCTTTGCGGGCCGGCGTAATTCCGCTACACTGGCGTTATGACGATCATGGAACTACGCGACAAGACGCCGGATCGAACGACGCAGGCTGCCGAAGGTATGCTTCGGCGCCGATTCACCGTGGCTGAGCTTGAGGCGATGGTCGAGGCTGGAATCCTCGATGAGCACGAGCGGATCGAGCTCATTGGCGGGGAGGTCGTGCCGATGTCGCCCAAGGGCAATCACCATGAGATTGTAAAGCATGCGCTGACGCATTACTGGGCAAGGCGTGTCCCTGACCGCCTGACCTTCTTAACCGAAACAACCTTCCGGCTTACGCCTGACACCTACCTCGAACCGGACTTTGTCTTCTACGACAAGGCGACCGGCATTAAAGGCCTTAAAGCGGAAACCGCCCATCTCGTCGTCGAGATTGCCGATTCGAGCTTTTCCTACGACATCGGGCGCAAGGCCGCGCTTTATGCGAGCTTCGGTATCCCGGAGCTGTGGGTCATTCACGCGGTCCGGCTGGAGACGCGCGTCCATCGCAAGCCCTCGCTTACGGGCTACCAGTCGATGATCGATCTGCCGGCGGACCAGCGGCTCGCGCCGGCCTTCGCGCCGGAGCTGGCGGTGACCCTTTCAGATCTCGAACTCAACTAAGCCATTATTGCCCAACGCCCGCTGGAGGCGGCGGCAATTTCATCCGGCCAATGCCGTCTTGCGTCAGCGAGCCGAAATAGAGGTTGCCGTTTGGATGCTCGCGTACGGATGTGACGGGGAAATAAGCGTCCGCCCCGTCATATTGCAGGTTGGCGACAAGCTTGCCCTCGGGATCGAAAGCAAGCGCGAAGGCTTGCGGCTTTATGGGCGGCGGAAGATAGCGAAGCGCCCGCATCACCACTTTGCGCGCGAACGGATAAGCCGCGAGCTTGTCCGCGACCGGCGTTCGCGGCGCGTAAAGCGCGACCCAAAAGCGATCGCGGCCGTTGAAAGTGATGTTGTCGGGAAAACCCGGCAGGTTATCCGCGAAGATGTCCGAGGTTCCGGCTTTTTCCCCCTTGAGCCAGTAGCGCAGGATGCGGTAGCTGCCGGTCTCGTTCACGAGTACGAAAGCCTCGTCGGGCCCGAGAGCTACCCCGTTCGCAAACTGCAGGTTTCTAAGCAGCACAGTTGCTTTGCCCGTGGCGAAGTCGAAGACCAAGAAATGGCCATGCCCGCCATGCTCGACGATGTCTTCGGTGGTGTGCGGGAAGTGGAATTTCGTGGAGGAGTCCGTGAAGTAAACCTTGGAGCCGTCCGACGTAACCGCGAGATCGTTGGCAAAACCGAACGGCACGCCATTCACCCCGGTGGCAAGCACGGTGATCTGCCCGCCTTCGCTTAGTTTGAGCAGCCCCTTCTTCGCATCGCAAACGATCACGCTGCCGTCAGGATGGACGAAGACGCCGAGCGGCCTTCCGCCCGTGTTCGCGATCAGCGTGTAGCCGCTGCCATCCTGCTCGAACCGCGCCACACGGCCATCCTCGAACCCGCTGTAAATCCGGCCTTGGCGGTCGAGGGCGATCAATTCCGGGCCTTTGCCGCGGCCGATCCGTTCCACGGCCTTGAGCAGCTCGTTGCGGGCGTATGGTCCCGAATCGGACGCCGGCGGCGGCAGCGGCTGCCACGCCACCGGCTCGACGCGGATCGGAGCGAGCAAGAGATAGGCAAGGACCGCGCCCAAAAGGCAAAGGACGAATAAAATAGACAGGTTGCGCATGGAGGCTTCCTCAAAGCGGAAAGTAGGCCAGTAGCACGCCGCGATCACGGAAGGGAGTCTTTCGGCTGCCGCTGCACGTCGAGGGGATCGCCAATTCAGCCTGGCTCAAGGTTACTTTGGCTTACTAAAGCGAGGCATTCAACGGCATCATTGAATTAATCCAAATGGACAAGGTCAGCATTTATTGCCGGAGAGGTTTTCGAGCCTGCGGCGGCAACGCGGCCATAGAATTTGCGATCGTTGCCCCTGTTCTATTCGTCATGTTGTTGGGCATGATTCAATTTGCAATCATTTTCAATAACATCACCGTTTTGACGAACGCAACGTCCGCAGGCGCGCTGCTGTTTTCAGAAGGCCGTTCGTTCACCTCACCTTATAGCTCGGCTGTGACCGCGGTTAAGAGCGCGGCGGGATCGCTGACCACAGCGAATTTAACGATCACCACATCGGTCAATGGCGCGGCCTGCGCGACCGATGCCGCTTGCCTGACGGCGTTTGGGCAAGGAGGAGTGCCGGCAACCGTGACCGTGACCTATCCTTGCCCGCTGGTCTTCTCCGCGGGCACTTTGAAGTGGTTGGGGATTAGCACCAGCCAAGTGTGTCCCCTGTCGTCAACGATGACGGCGGTTGTGCAATGAAACGTAAAATTGAACTTTTTCTCCGCCGGTTTGGCGGGCGGGGTGGGGTTGTCGCGATCGTCGCAGCGCTGTCTATGCTCATGCTGTTTGGGTTTATGGCGATATCGGTCGACATCGGCTATCTGATCTACGTCCACACGAAACTTCAATCCTCCGCCAATATGGCGGCGATGGCGGGAGCGCGGTCGGTGACAGCCGGGACCGCGAGTGCGGCAGCGGTCGCCTATAGTGGCCAGTCCGGAAGCAAGAACGCCGTATCATCGCTGACAGTTTCGGCGACGGCTACGCTCAAGTGCCTCACCACCGTGGCGAATCTGACAAACGGGGCGGTTCCCTGCCTGAGCTATGGTTCCCAAACCGCCGCAAACGCCGTCCAGGTGACGCAAACGGCAGCGGTCAAGACATTTTTTGCCGGTGTGCTTGGCATCCCGAGCGTGACGGTTTCAGCCGTAGCGATGGCGATTCCCCAGGGCGCCGGCCCGCCCCGCTCAATGTGGCGCTCGTCCTCGATACAACGGCCTCAATGAACGATGCTGACACCTCGTGCACCGGCACCGGCATAACGAATCCATCGAGGCTACAGTGCGCGCTCAATGGGATCCAGATTCTGCTCGGCCAGCTCTGGCCGTCGGTCGACCAAGTGAGCTTGATGGTTTTCCCAGGGCTGACAAATACAAGCCAGGCCCAATATGACTACGATTGCTCAACATCAACTTCACCCAAGACCGCGGCGTACAATGCGAGCCCGGTGTATCCCATCATTTCGTCGTCGAAAGACTACCGCACCGGTTCTCCGCCCGCTGCCGGTCTAAACAACAGCTCGAACCTCTCGAAAGCGGTGGGCGGAGGAGGGGCCAGTTGCCCGGCTCTGCAAGCCATCGGCGGTTTCGGAACCTACTACGCCGATATCATCACGGCAGCCCAGTCGGCGCTCTCGGCCAGCCAACAAACCGGCCAGCAGAATGTGATCATCATCCTCACGGACGGAGACGCGAGCGCCTCTTCTGGCGACGTGCCGTCTGGGAAAGCCACGAACCAGTGCCATGAAGGAATAACCGCCGCGCAAGCGGCCGCGAAGGCGGGAACCTGGGTTTATGCTGTTGCGTATGGTGCGTCTACAAGTTCGTCCGGCAGTTGCTCAACGGACACGCCGGCTATTTCCGCGTGCTCGGCAATGCAGCAAATGGCCTCAGATCAAACCAAGTTCTTCTCCGATGCCCCGTCAACCTGCGTGTCGGTTAACGCACAATCCGCGCTGAGCGACATCTTCACCGGAATTGCTAACAGCCTGTCGAAAGCCCGGCTGATCCCCAGCAATACCACGTAAAGCCTTGTCCTACCGGCCAATGGCGCCAACCGGTGCGCCGGTGCGGATGGCGGAGCGCAGCCGAGCAGAACGGGCGCGCGGATTGGCGGCGGTTTCCTCTTCCGAGGGCTCGACGCCGTGCCGGTCTTTAAGCTCGAAGGTGGGCGCCGCGCCTTCCGGTTCGGCAGGCACATAACGTGAGGCCCTGGGCCGCTTGCCGGAACGCTCCGTGAGAAAAACCTTCACGATGCGGTCTTCGAGCGAGTGGAAGCTCACCACCGCGAGCCTCCCGCCGGGCCTCAAGATTTGTTCGGCCGCGGCAAGCGCGCGCTCCAACTCGCCCAGCTCATCGTTCACATAGAGGCGCAACGCCTGGAAAGTCCGGGTGGCGGGATGTTTCGCGTCGCCGGGACTGCGGCCGAGCACGCGCTCTACGAGACTCGCGAGTTGGCCGGTCCGCTCGAACGGTGCCTGTTCCCGGTCCCTCACGATGGCGGCGGCAATGGCCCTGGATCGGCGTTCTTCGCCAAGCTTGTAGAGGATATTGGCGATGTCGTCTTTTTCGAATGTATTGACAACATCGGCAGCACTCAGGCCCTCCCCCGACATGCGCATGTCAAGGGGCCCGTCGCGAATGAAGGAAAAGCCGCGTCCCGCCTCGTCGAGCTGCATGGACGAGACGCCAAGGTCGAGGACAACCCCGTCCACGCGCTCCCAGCCTATCGCGTGGGCTGCCTCTTGCATGCGCGAGAAAGTTGTCTCTTTAAGCTTCAGCCGGCCGGCTGAAGCAGTTTCGAGCCCGCGGCCAGCCGCAATGGCCGCGGGATCGCGGTCGAGTGCCAGCACCTCGCAATCCGCCGCATCGAGGATTGCACGTGCATAGCCGCCCGCACCGAATGTGCCGTCAATGTAGCGCTCTGCCGCCCTTGGGCTTAGCGCTCTCAGCACCTCTTGAAGGAGGACGGGGATGTGACGGACCGGTCCGCCATCGGGAGGCTGGCCCTCTACCTGCCTCCCGCGGTCCGTCACTTCCCTTTTGCCCCCTCGTTTGCGCCGCTTCATCAGCGGCTCCCCGCGCCGAGCTCTTTGCGAAGTGCAAGCGCTTGCTCTCGCGCACTTTCGCGAAACTTGTCGTAAGCGCTTGGCTCCCAGATTTGAAACTTGTTGCCAAGGCCGACGAAAACCGCTGTGTCCGCGATGCCTGCGTGCTCACGGAGCCGTTTTGGCAGGATGGTTCTTCCGTCCGGGTCCACTTTAAGCTTTTCGCACTCGCCGAAATAGACAAGCTCAAGGGCTTCTCGAAGCGCAGAGCCCGTGGGCTGGCGTCCGACGATACCTTTAATCTCGTCGACCAAACGCGCACCGCCACCCTCGATCGTGCCGTAGTCGAGGTGCGGGTAGCAATGAATTTCGTCAGCGCCTTCCTGGGCGAGCACAGCGCGAAAAGGCGCCGGGATGGCGACACGGCCTCTTGGGTCGATCTTGCTGTCAAAGCGCGAGGCAAATTCATCCATCTCCTAGCCTACGCTTCCGCCAAACGCGCACACGGACGGCTGCGCACCGCTGTTGTGTTCCTAGCCTGTAGCCACGATCCCAACGATACCCATGAAATCCCAAAAGCGAAATCGTACGAGTTCAAGCGCTATCTTCATTGCTTCGATACAAATCGCGTAATAAAATCGCAATAACAACAGCGAGCCGTTCCGTAATTCGGAGTGGATCGGAGGGAGAACCTCGCGCGCAGTGGCCGTGCGCAGCAAAAGCCTTTTCACTCCCTCCGAATCGCCCCCTTCCGAACGGGCATTTATGGGATAACATGGGTAAGAATGGGCGTCAAGCCCCGCAGCGCTCCAGGCATGTCCATTTTTAGAGTAAAAGGCTTAGCAGCCGCACTTTTCCGCTGAGCGAGGCGGCTCACCGCTAAGCTTTTGATCGGAAAGAGAGAGTCGCGCGATCAGCAGGACGCAGTCGAACTCCGGGAGAACGCCAGTCTAGCCTGCGTTACGCTTGAGGAATGCTTGAATCGCAGCAACCGTGTCCTCTGGCTTTTCTTCTTGCGGCATGTGTCCGCAATGCGTGAAGAGGGCGAGTTCCGAAGAGCCCATTTCCTCATGCAGCCTCAAACCCAAAACCACGGGGACGACCTTGTCTTCCTGGCACCAAACGATAAGTGCCGGCATTTTGATCGTCTTATAGCGAAGGGCGATTTCGTCGATATTGTCCGGAATGATTTGTTCTATGGTTTTGGTAAGTGCGTGTTTAGCAGCTGGCGAGTATAGCGTGTTCGCGTATTCCGCGACGTCTTGCGAAGAAATTTTTTCCCGGTCGTAATAGGCGAGCCGCAACCCTTCTCTTGCCTGGATCTCGGGCGGAACGAGCGTCATGCTGACCTCGCCCAGCATCGGCACCTGCAAAAGCTTGAAGAAAATCGGCATCGGCTGGCGGTAAGCGATGCTGTCGATGAGCACGATGTTGCGGATGCGAGGCTGGCGCTCCCGTTCTGCCTCAAGTGCAAGGGAAAGCGCGATGCCGCCGCCGAAGGAATGTCCGATGATTGTTAGATCGCGGAGATTTTCCTGTTCAATGAACGCTTGGACAACATCGGCCTGATCCTGAATGGAGTAGTGATCGTCGATCGGCTTGTCGGAAGCGCCAAAGCCGCGCAGGTCCATCGCGATCACGCGATGATTTTTTGCCAGCTCAGGGACTATGGCATGCCAGGTGTAACTCGACGTGGCAAAACCGTGGAGCAGAAGGATGGGGCGTCCCTGGCCCTTGTCGATGACCGCGAGCCGTAGCGTTCCTGCCGGCGTCTTCACAGTTCTTAGCTGAACTTCGGACTCGTGATGCGCCGCAAGCGGCGCGCAAGACCCTAACGCCGCTCCCATAGCCACTATCCAACCAAGCAAGAAAATTTGCCGCATAAGTCCATGTGCCGGGAAAACGTGCCGGTTGCGGGTGTGCGAGCCAAGCGGGGCAATTGTGTGGCACATTTTGCTACGCTGCAACCGGAAAACACCTGTGCAAATTCATTGAAGGAGCGTGCTTGCGGCGCGGGCAGCGGCTACAATCAAAACTTGAGTTTAATTGTAACAGTGTCATGCGTCGCACCTTTCAGACATCCCTGGCCGTTGCCGCCCTTGCCGCCGGGCCATGCTGGGCAGACGACCCAAGCCCCGGCCCTCGCTTCGAGACCTATATCGGAGCCGATTACGATGGCCGGGCCGCCAGCCTGGTCTCAAACACCGTTTGGGGCGTCTTCGGTCCTGTAACGCAGCCCGGTTTCAGGCTCAAGCTCGACGGACTTGCGGACGTTTACGGCAATTCGAACGCCGCTGTTTTCTCAAGTTCTTTCATGGCCGCCGATCTTAAAAGTGTCAGCGATTTCATGGCAGGCTATCAGTTCCAGTGGGGCGCTGCGTGGATAAAGCTTTATGCAGGCGCCGCCTTTCAAGTGCAAACAAGATTCTTTTGGAGCGTAGGTGACACCGCCAATGAGCAGGCCATAGGCGCGGCCGCCGCAATCCAGAGCTATTGGCGGGTTAGCGATCGCGTTTGGGCCAGCGTGAACGCGTCGTGGCTGCAACCTGATAACGCTACGTCGCTTTACTCCCGCGCTGCCTATGAAATTTTTCGTAGCGATGGCGGCGTCAAGATTTCAGCAGGCTTTGAGGCGAGCGTTTCGATCAACAACGCGGACAACTTCGCGGAGGGAAAGGCTCTCTATCTTTACGACAACTATTCGAGGGAAGGCACTCTCTTAAACTTGCGCTATGGAAGGAACGATCTAAGTTTGTCGGGCGGCATATCCGAGGCCAGCGGCGATGTGGCCCGCCCCTACGCGACCATAAGTTATGGCAGGCAGTTCTAGGCAAACTTTCTTATCTTCGCCGAGGGATGTGAGTAGGGTCAACATCGTAAGTGTTGCGAGGCCGAGAGCGGAAAAGGTGGCTCTCGAATAATGCTCAAGCGGCTATGCCTGCTTTTGGATCCTTTTAGCGGGCGATTTCGCGGGAGCGCCAGCTTCGGAGAGATTGGTCCAGATCCCGACATTTCAAGCCGATTTCTGGGATCGCAGCCATCTCAATGAGCGGACAAGTGGTAGCCGGCCATAGCTCAGTCGATGCTTTGGCAGTCATCAAAAATGGCGGGAGAAAATCTCACGCGGCTGCCATTAACCACGCTCGCGTTAACAGGCGCCATCGCGCCGCGAGCTTCACGGTCTATTTACAATCGAGCGCAGCCGCAAATGCTACCATCACGTGAGCTTAGAAGCACATATTAGAAAGTACATTCCTCTGTTGCTGGAGAGATCGATACCGGGGGCATGGCTGGGGCGCATTGCTGCGAAAGTCCTGATGGTCGCGGTGCTCGCCGCCGCCACACCCTCCATCGTTGCAGCACAGGGTGCGGAGGACATCGGCGCCCTCGACAAGCAAGTTTTCCAGCTCTACGGCCAAGGCAAATACAAGGAGGCGGACGCCATCGCAGAGAAGGCCCTGGCTCTCGCTGAGCGCGTGCTCGGACGCGAGCATCCCGACACGCTCAGAAGCGTGAGCAATCTGGCCACGCTTTACTGCGCCCAGGGCCGCTACGGCGAGGCCGAGCCGCTCTACAAGCGTGCGCTGGAAGGCTTCGAGCGCACGCTCGGGCCCGGGCATCAGGCCACCAAGGACACCGCCAAGAATTTGGCGGAGCTCTACCGGTCGCAAGGCCGTGAGGCCGAGGCAAGGCAAGTGCTTGAGCGGCTGCCACCCGCCACGGCCCCGTCTCCCGCGCAAGACGATGCCAAAGAAGCCCAGGCGATCAACGCGCAACTGGCCCAGCTCTACAAGGCTGGCAAATATGCCGAGGTGATCCCTCTCGCCGAGAGATATCTCGAAATCGTCCGGCGACTGAAGGGCGAAAACGATCCCGATACGCTTCAAAGTCTGCACAATCTTGCCTTCTTCTATCAAGCCCAGGGCCGCTACGCAGAAGCCGAACCGCTGTTTAAGCGGGCGCTGGCCGCCCGCGAGCGCGTGCTCGGGCCGGATAATCCGGGTACGCTTGCAAGCATGGCCGGTCTGGGGCTCGTGTACAAATCCATGGGCCGCTACACCGAAGCCGAGCCTCTCTATAAGCGTTCTTTGGCAGCTACGGAGCGCGTGTTGGGCAAAGAGCACTCAGAAACGCTCACCAGCCTGAACAATTTGGCAGTACTCTATCAGGCCGAAGGCCGCTTCGCCGAGGCCGAGCCGCTCTTTAAGCGCACGCTAGAGGCAAGGCGGCGGGTGCTCGGCCCGGAGCACCCCGATACGCTTCAAAGCCTCAATAATTTGGCCTTTCTCTATCAGGCCGAAGGCCGCGCGCCCGAGGCCGAGCCGCTCTACAAGCGCGCGCTCGAGGCCAAAGAGCGGGTGCTGGGCAAGGAGCATCCCGAAACGCTTGCAAGCGTGAATAATCTGGCCTTCCTCTATAAAACTCAAGGCCGTTACGCCGAGGCCGAGCCGCTCTATAAGCGCGCGCTCGATGCCTTTGAGCGGGTGCTGGGCAAGGAGCATCCCGATACGCTTTTAATCGTGAATAATCTAGCCGAGCTCTATCGGGGCCAAAACCGCTTGAACGAGGCCGAGCCGCTCTATAAGCGAGCGATCGAGGCATACGAGCGGGTGCTTGGCCCGGACCACCCCGATACGCTTAGAAGCGTGAACAACCTGGCCCTGCTTTATATCGACGAACGTCGCTACGTCGAGGCGGAGCCGCTCAGTAAACGCCTACTGGAAGCCCGCGAGCGGGTGCTGGGCAAGGATCACCCCGACACACTCACGAGCGTGAATAACCTGGCTGGGCTCTATTATGAGCAGGGCCGCTACGCCGAGGCCGAGCCGCTATATCGCCGCGCGATCGAGGCCCGCGAGCGGGTGCTAGGCTCAGAACACCCCGATACGATATTAAGCGTGCACAACCTCGCTGGGCTTTTTTACCGTCAGCAGGACTGGGGCCGGGCTGCGCAGCTCTGGCGTCGCAGCACGAGGGCTATTGTCCGGCGCACACAGCGTGGCGTGCGGGATACCGGCCAGGCTTTGACGGGAAAGAAAAAAAGCGAAGCCGAGCAGTGGAGCCGGCAATTCCGGTTTCTGGTCAGGGCAGCATTCCGTCTCGCGCCGGAGGGCCGCGCACCGGATGCGAAGGTTTCGCGCGAGACCTTTAGAACCTCACAATGGGCCCAAAGCTCGGCGGCGGCAGCCTCCTTGGCGGAGATGGCGGCGCGCGGCGCCAAACGCGATCCCAAGCTTTCGCCGTTGGTGCGCGAGCGCCAGGACCTCGTATCCGAATGGCAAAAGCGCGACAGGCTTCGCAACGAGTGGCTGGGCGGGGCAGCGAACAAACGCGACCCGAAAGCGGAAGCGGAGAATAACGCAAGGCTTGCTGCAATCGACGCACGCATCGGAGAGATCGATAAGGAACTCGCGGTCAAGTTTCCGGATTACGCTGCTCTCGCGAGCGGCGCGCCGCTTCCCGTGGAGGAAGTTCAGGCAGAACTCCGTCCCGGCGAAGCGCTGGTGCTGTTTCTCGATACAAAGGAATGGGAGCCAACACCGGAAGAGACGTTCATCTGGGTGGTGACCAAGGCGGACATGCGCTGGGTGCGCTCGGATTTGGGCACGGAGTCCCTTTCCCGCGAGGTCCAAGCGCTGCGCTGCGGTCTCGATTTAGAGGCATGGGCGGATCGACCCTGTGCGGAACTTACCGGCCAAAACTACACCGAAGACGACCGGAATGCCGGCAGGCTGCTGCCCTTCGACCACGCCCGCGCCTATAGGCTCTACCAAGCGCTGTTCGGCCAGGTGGAAGACCTCATCAAGGGTAAAGAGCTGATCCTTGTGCCGTCTGGCCCGCTCACGCAATTGCCGTTTCAGGTGCTGGAGACCGCGGCGCCCCAGAGCGGTAATCAGAGAGCCGCGGCTTGGCTCATCCGCGAGCACGCGCTGACCGTTTTGCCCGCGGTCTCTTCGCTGAAGGCGCTTCGCCGCGTGGGGCGGGCAAGCGCCGCGAGGCAGCCCATGATCGGCTTCGGCGATCCGCTGCTCGACGGCGACCCGGACTATGCCGACGACCGTGAGCGCGCTCAACGCGCGCGCGATTTCAAGAGCTGCCCGGAGACGGCCCCGCAACGCCTTGCATCGCTTTCCGGCCCGCACCGCGGCGTTGCAGCGATTGCCACGCGCGGCGGGCTCGCCAGCGTTGACTTCCTCCGCATGCAAGCGCCGCTGCCCGAGACGGCGGACGAGCTTTGCGCGGTCGCCCGCGACCTTAACGCGGATCCGGGCGAAATCTATCTCGGCGCCCGCGCTACCGAGCGCGAGGTGGAGCGCTTGAGCGAAAGCGGCCAGCTCGCGCAATACCGTATCGTGCATTTCGCCACGCATGGCGCGCTGGCGGGCCAGATCGAGGGCAATAGCGAGCCCGGTCTTCTCTTGACGCCACCCGCTGAAGCAAGCGAGGAGGACGACGGCTATCTCACCGCTTCCGAGATCGCGGGGCTCAAGCTCGACGCCGATTGGGTGATCCTGTCGGCCTGCAACACCGCGGCCGGCGGCGCGGAAGGCGCCGAAGCGCTATCGGGCCTTGCCCGCGCCTTCTTCTATGCCCAAGCCCGCGCGCTGCTCGTCTCGCATTGGGAGGTTGCCTCCGATGCGACCGTGAAGCTCATCACGGGCGCCATGCGCCGGCTCGCGGCGGACAAATCCATGGGCCGCGCCGAGGCCATGCGGCAATCCATGCTCGACCTCATCGATCATGGCGAGCGGCAAGAGGCGCATCCGGCCTTTTGGGCGCCGTTCGCGCTGGTGGGCGAGGGCGCGGCCGCGCGGTAGTCCTCTCGTCATCCCGTGCGCGCTGCAGCATGCCAATGCTGCTGTGCAGACACGGGATCGTAAAGAGCGCCGGCGTTCGTAACGATCCCGGATACCGCCGATGGCGGTTCCGGGATGACGAAGGAGGCGTCGCAGCGCTTTGCTCTGCGCCGCGCCGGGGACGGCTCAACAGGTGCGGCGTTTCGCCATACCCCCCAGAAACAGCATGCGGGCAAGTATATCCTGGTACAGTTTCGTAGCGCCATGGCATAGTTAATATTGGCAGGGTAAAGGCGGCGGGCGTTAAATGGCATTTCCGCTCAAAACCCGCGATTTTTCGCGTTTTTGCCTGCAAAAGTGGATTCCACCAAGTCCGTTAATTATCTTTTTGGTCCCCCGTTAACGCCAATTCCCTATCTGAGAATGAAATAGAGCTTGGCGCACCTTGGGTCAGTCTCGCCGCGTTAGCGAAAAAGCTTTGCAATATCAGCGCACTAGCTACGTTTACGCATTCGCAAGGAGCTTTCGGCGACGATGGTGCCGTCAAAAAGCGGGTGGGATGCCGGATGATATTTAATTATACAGAAACTTATGTTCGTCCTCAATTCGACAGGCTAGGCTTGCCGGAAGCGGAAAAATTCAAGGCCGCCACCGTGCCCGAGAACACCACGCTTGCCGGGTTGGGTAACGCGGCAGCTCCTTGCGATGCATCGGCCGGGTCATCGGGGTTCAACGTGAGCGTGCCGCTGACCTCGCTGCCGGGCAGCGTAACATGAAGCGATCCGGCAATGCGGCTGCCTGAGCTTTCCCCATTGATTTTGAGGGTGACACCGGCAGGCATCAAAGTTCCGTCTATGGCCGCTTCAGTGAACGGGAATGAGCTTGAACTCAATCCCCAAGAAAGGTTCTGGCGCTCGAATGCCGCGCTCAGACGGCTCAAGACGTCGCCATCGAGTGTGCCGCCGGCTGGAAATACGATGCCGAAGCTGCCGGTAGCGGCCTTGATCTCCTGCGCGAGCGGTTCCTCTTTGAAGGGAATTTCAAGCGCGAGGCGAAGTGTGAGCGGACCGCTCATCGTGAAAGGCCACCCCAATGCGCTGGTCATCGACTGTGAGTTAAGCCGCGTTCCACTTGCATTGAGCGTCAGTACCGCCGGGTGAGCCGAATCGTAATCGAGCCTCCCCGAGATTTTTCCGCCGAATAGAGCCAATTCCGCAACGTCGACACTAAAAGCGCCCGGGCGGGATGTAAGCGACAAAGCCAAAGGCCCCGCTTCATATGGCCCTGTCCGGAAATGTTCGGCCGAAATTCGCATATCCAAATCGGCACCCGGCTGGTAACCCGGGCGGGCCAAGATCAGTGTTTTAAGCGGCTCCATTCCACGGCCGCTCCCGGCTCCGGCTTCTTCGGCGGAGGGCATCCATTCGAGCCTATCGTAGGCGAGCGTCCCTTCCATAAGGGCGCGGCCGTGCCGGACCCCAAAGGCGAGCGAACCTTTGGCGCTATGATCGCCGAAAGCGATCGTGGCCCCGTCCAGGGTTGCGCGCGTGCCTGCCCAAGCTAGATCCCCTGCGAGAGAGATGCTGTTGCCTTCTTCCCAAGGCGCGATTGCCGCGGCGATCCTTCCAGCGGCCGGATGTTCAGGAGAAACCTTGAGGTTGAGCGAGCCATCGGCTGTTTCACCCGAGCCGCCGATATTGCCGCGGAAAAAGGCATCGAAGCCCCGGTCCCTTACATGAAGGTTGTACAGCGATCCGTCAGGGCTGCGGGTAATGCTGATCAACTCCGCACCAAAGAGTAAATATGGCCGATGCTCCCCCTGTGGAGTGAAAAAGCTGCAATCTTTCAGCTCAATCCTATCGAAGCGGCTTAAGTCTGCGAAAGCAAAAGCTTGGCTCGCAGTTTCAAGTCCAACAAAGTCGGGCTTGGAGCGGGCTGGGTGGCGGCCCAAGACAAAGTGGGGCTGTTCAACCACCATCTTCTTGAATTCAATCCGCCCGCGAAGCAAGGCCGGGACTTTAAGAATCGCGGTCACCGATTTTGCCTGGATGCGGACAACGGGCGAAAGCCGCGGTGTGGCTGCGAAGGTTACGCCGTCCGCTTCCACTGAAAGCGAAGTGAAGCTTGCAAGCTGAAGCGGACCTCCAACAGTCACGGCCCCGCCGCTCCATTCGGACAAACTTCGGATCAGGGCATCATGGACCGCCCGGTCCTCAACAAGGAAGGGTAGAGCCGATACGAAAACCACTCCGGTAAAGGCCAGCAGGGCCGCAACCCGAGCGGTCCATCTCAGTGCGTATCGAAATTTTGAAGTGAGTTCGTACATATTCCGAAAGATTCCCGGGTAGACAGCGGTAAGCTAGCCGTCGAAAATCGATAGCACGGAACCTACCGCATCGCCCGGACAGGTGATCCACAAGGTTTAGGAGCTTTTTTTAGCGGTGGCGAGTCCTTACTCTGGAGCTTTCACATGATAACAATGCCACTCTGGTCGCCTTCCCCACCGGCCGCAGGCGACTCGCAAATGGCCCGGTTCATGGCCGAGGTCAATTCCGCCTTTGGCGCGAATTGGCAGACTTACGCCGATCTTCACGCGTTCTCAATTCGGGAAACTGAGCGGTTTTGGTCGAAGGCTTGGGATTTCTTGGGCATTATCGGCGAACGTGGCGATGGTCCGGCCTTCAAGCCGGGTGAACGCTTCGAGGACGCAAGATTCTTCGAGGGCGCACACCTCAACTACGCAGAGAACCTGTTGCTCAAGAGCGACGACAGCCCCGCCCTTATATTCTGGGGCGAGAGCAAGCTCAAGAAAACCATAAGCTGGGCCGTTCTGATAGCCGCGGTAAGCCGCGCCCAGCAAGCTTTACGCACACAAGGGATTCGCGAAGGCGACCGGGTTGCAGCGCTCATGCCCAACATGCCGGAGGCGATTGTTGGCTTTCTCGCCGCCTCCTCTTTGGGCGCCATCTGGTCAAGCGCCTCGCCCGATTTCGGCGTGGCAGGCGTTCTCGACCGCTTCGGGCAAATCGAACCCAAACTCCTGATTGCCTGCGACGGCTATTACTATAACGGCAAGACGCTTCCCATCGCCGATAAGGTCGTGGAGATCGTCGAAAAGATCCCAAGCATCGAGCGCGCGCTTATCGTCCCCTATATCGGCGACCCAGATGCGATCGTGAACCGCTGCAACAAAGCGCTAGGCTGGGAAGAGGCACTTGACGCCTTTGAAGCGAAGCCTGTCGAGTACACCCGGCTTCCCTTTTCACACCCGGTCTTCATTCTCTTTTCGTCCGGAACGACCGGAACGCCCAAGTGCATCGTTCACTCGGCCGGCGGCGTGCTGATCCAGCTCATGAAAGAGCATAAGCTTCATTGCGATTTGCGCGAAGGCGAGCGCGTTTTCTACTTCACGACCCTGGGATGGATGATGTGGAACTGGCTTGTTGCCGGGCTTTCATGCGGCGCCACCCTGGTACTTTACGATGGCTCTCCGTTCCACCCGGACGGCAACATCTTGTTCGATTATGCGGATGAGGCCCAGATCGACGTGTTCGGCACCTCCGCGAAGTGGATCGATTCGGTCAAGAAAGCCGGCTTGCGCCCGCGCAACACGCATAAGCTTTCATCGGTGCGGCTGATCACCTCAACCGGCTCGCCGCTCGCACCGGAAAGCTTCGATTTTGTTTACGAAGCAATCAAGCCCGATGTGCATCTGGCCTCCATAGCCGGCGGGACCGACCTTTGCTCGTGCTTTGTGCTGGGCAACCCCCTATCGCCTGTTTACCGGGGCGAGATTCAGGGCCCGGGCCTCGGCATGGCTGTCGATGTCTTCGACGACGCAGGCCAGCCCATGCGGTCGGGAAAGGGCGAGCTGGTCTGCACCAAGCCCTTTACAGCGATGCCCGTGGGGTTCTGGAACGATCCCGGCGGGCTGAAATATCACAGCGCCTATTTCGAGCGTTTCCCAGGCGTTTGGCATCATGGCGATTTCGCCGAATGGACAGAGCACGGCGGCCTCATCATGCAAGGCCGGTCGGACGCAACGCTCAATCCGGGCGGGGTGCGCATCGGGACGGCCGAAATCTACCGTCAAGTGGAGCAGCTTGAGGAAATCAAGGAAGCCATCGTGATCGGCCAGGACTGGGATAACGACGTGCGCGTTGTCCTTTTCGTTGTGCTGGCCGATGGGCTCTCGCTCGACGATGCGCTGCGCCAGAAGATAAAATTGAAAATCCGCAATGGCGCGAGCCCGCGGCATGTGCCAAGCGTCATCCTTCAAGTTTCGGACATTCCCCGCACGAAGTCTGGAAAGATAACGGAGATAGCCGTCCGTGACACCGTGCTTGGCCGGGAGGTCAAGAACAAAGAGGCGCTCGCCAATCCGCATGCACTCGATTACTTTAAAGATCTCGACGAGTTACACCGCTAGGAGACCCCCTCATCCCAGCCCTCTCCCCGAGGGGAGAGGGAGCAACATCGTCCCTTCTCCCAGCCGCATCCGCTTGCGGATGCGGCCACACTGAAATGCAAGCTCGCCAAGAGAGCTTGCGGGGAGAAGGAGAGGATGAGGGGGGACTTCATACGAGCATCCCATGATCTCGCCAATCGAGCTTACCCAAGAGCTGATCCGTTTCCACACCATCAACCCGCCGGGAAACGAAGCGCCCTGCGCCCGGCATCTCGGACGCATTCTGGAAGAAGCCGGGTTCCAAACGGAATATTTCGAAATGGGCCCCAACCGGGAAAACCTCATCGCACGGATCGGCGGGGGCGGCGGGAAACTGCCGCTTGCCTTTACCGGGCACGTGGATGTGGTGCCGCTTGGCGCACTCCCGTGGAGTGTTGAGCCATTCGGCGGCGCAATTGCGAACGGGAAGATATACGGCCGGGGCAGCACCGATATGAAGTCAGGCGTGGCAGCCTTCGTTTCCGCTGCGGTAAAACTCGCGCCCAGGCTGGCGGGCACGCCGGGCGTTCTGCTTGTGATCACCGCGGGAGAGGAATGCGGCTGCGAAGGCGCGAAATTCATGGTGGAGCGGGGGCTTGTTCCGCCCGCGGGGGCACTCATTGTTGCGGAGCCTACCGGGAACAGGCTGCTTGCCGGCCACAAGGGCGTTTTTTGGCTGGAAGCCGCGGCCAAGGGGATCACCGCGCACGGATCGATGCCTGAAGAAGGCGAGAACGCCATCTACAAGGCTGCGCGTGCCGCGCTTGCTCTGGCCCGTTTCGATTTCGCCGAATATGAGCATCCGGTGCTTGGAAGGCCCACCCTTAACGTAGGCTGGCTCCGCGGCGGAATAAACATCAACTCTGTGCCAGACGAAGCGCGCATGGGCATCGACGTGCGGCTCGTGCCGGGCATCGACCGCGAGCGGCTGCTGGAACGCTTCAACGAAACAGCCGCCGGCGAGGTGACATTCGAAGTGAAAGGCACCTCGGAACCGGTCTGGAGCGAGCCAAGCGAGCCTTGGATCGAGGATGTTGCAGCCATCGCCCGTTCCGTTACCGGAAGCGCCGCCACAATTGGAGGAGCGAAATTCTTCACCGATGCCGGTGCTCTGAAGCCGGCTACGGGCAACCCGCCAACAATCATACTGGGACCCGGCGAGCCGGCGCTTGCCCACCAAACCGATGAATATTGTTTGATTTCCCGCATCGAAGAGGCCGAAGCAATTTATTTAGAGGCCATCTCGCATTGGTGCGGACTTTAGAAGAGCGCTGAAAAAGCGATGTTGACGGCGGCGAAGCGGCTTCCGCGGCGGAGATTTGCTATTGATTTAAGTGCCTGGCCGCAGCCGCTGCGCTAGCAACGTTTATACAAAGCTGTTTCCATTATTATAGGATTGGAAAGACATTCTTTGGAATTCAATTGAGAGCCTTGCGATTATGTTCGAGCTTGAGCCCCCTGCCTCCCCTGAGGCAGTGCCTGGCAGATTAGCACCTGAAAATTCCTGCCGGCCTATTCCGGCAAGGCGTGAGCGTCAACGAAGTCGCCGCGCCAGTTCGATCCAGACGATCGGCTCCGCCGGAAGAGATGCGTTTCACTCAACCCGTCAATTGGAGGACTCCATGAGCACCGGGACAGATACCAAGGTCAAAGACGCGCTCGATCGCGTTCGTGCTTCCATGCAGGAACTGCATGCAGCGATCAGCGATGCCGCAGCAAAACAAGGCGCTGCCACCAAGGCCGATCTTGAGGCTTTTGCGCAGAAAGCGAAGACGGCGGCAGAGTTTGTCAAGCGTTCCATGGACGCACAGAATGAGACCGCAAAAAAGCATCTCAAAGAGGCCGTCACGCATCTCGAGGCGGCGCAGAAGCACGTCAACGAGGGTCTGAAGAGTACGGGCCAGGCCATGCAGACCTCGATCCGGCAAACGGCCGCCGAAGCGCGGGCCGCGATGGAAAAGGTCAGCGAAGCCATTGCCGCAAAAGGCTCGGCTGAACCCGCGAAGAAAGCCAAGCAGTAGTATCGAGCCTTCAGCGCATCCCGATAGCGCTAAATCGGGATGCGCCAACGCTCTGGCAACCATTAAGTCAAACACATGCAATCTTGGAACAACAAGATCGTACGAGAGGTGTTAAGGGGCCGCTGAACGCAACTTAACCGGTAGGAACATCAAATGGCAGAAACGAACACGGTGGTCGCAGTTTTCCCCGATCACGAAGCGGCCGAGAGCGCGGTCAAGAACTTGGCCGGTGCCGGCTTCGATATCAAACATCTCAGTGTTATCGGTAAAGGCTACCACACCGACGAAAAGGTCGAAGGATTTTACAACGCCGGCGACCGAGTCAAATTTTGGGGCAGCCGGGGCGCATATTGGGGCGCGCTTTGGGGCTGGCTGATCGGCGCTCTTTTTATCACCATTCCTGGCGCCGGCGGCGTGGTCGTTCTTGGATATTTCGCCGGTATCGTGCTTTCGACTATCGAAGGCGCCGTTGTCGCCGGCGGGCTCAGCGCCTTGGGCGCAGCGCTTTATAGCGTTGGAATTCCAAAAAACAGTGTCATTGCCTACGAGACCGCACTCAAAGCGGACCAGTTCCTCGTCATGATGCGTGGCTCCTCAGAAGAGGCAGCGCGCGCAAAGGCAATTCTGGAAACGCTTAAACCATCAAGCGTGGATATGCATGAGAGTGCGGCTGCCGCTTAAGGTACGAACCGCTTAAGTGACAGCCATGGTTCTGCGAAGTGGAACCGGACCTTTCGCTCCTATGTTGGTCATCCACTAAACCCAAAAGGAGGATAGCTATGCGTTCCATCGTCATACCCGTGCTCGCAGCCGCGCTTGCTGCTTCATGCCCCGCTTTTGCCCAGAACACCTCATCTGGGAATGCGTCCGAGCAAGGCAATTCGTCCTCGTCCGCGGGCAAAAACGCTGTCTTGTCGATCAATAAGCTGAAGCAAGACCTGCAGAAGGCCGGCTTTAGCGATGTTCGTGTTATCGCGGATTTATTTGTGGTGCAGGCCAAGGATAAGGAAGGCAACCCCACCATTATGACGCTCAGTCCAAGTGGCGTGTTCGCAATTTCCGAGATCACCAAGAACAACCAGAAGCAAGCGAAGGCAGGCATGAACGAAGACTCGAACGAAGGCTCAGGAAATATGCAGCACGAGTAGCTTCCGGCCGCCGGCCTCTTATACACCCGCGCGGAGCTGCCGCCAGTCTATGGGATACGGCATTAGTGGCGGCCCCTTTTAGTGCCATTCCCGCGAAGGCGGAAACCCAGTAATCGAGACGACAAAGATTCTACGAATTCAAAGGCGCAGGAAGCGTTTACTGGGCCCACCGGCGCGGGGACCACACTCGGAACGGTCAAGACTTTCGGCGCTGGTATAACCAATCAGCGGGACTTCTGACGCAAACCTCCCGTCACCCCTTCCAGTGCAGCGCGCAAAGCAGCGTGAACAGGCGCCGGGAGGTGGGCACGTCCATGTTCACCTTCCCCTGAAGCCGCTCGAGCACGAGCTTGCTGCCTTCATCGTGTAAAGCGCGGCGTCCCATATCGAGCGCTTCAATCCGGCTCGGCGGGGCGGTTTTGATTGCGTCGAAATAGTTTTCGCAAACGAGAAAATAATCTTTCACGACCCTGCGGAAGGGATTGAGCGAAAGCAGGAACGTCGCGCACGGCTCGGTGGCCTCGCCCGCTGTCACCGCGAAAGCCAGGCGCTGCTCCGCGATTCCGATGCGCAGCCTGTAGGGGCCGGGGGGGCCGTTAATGAGCTCGAAGTGGTTCTCTTCAAGCAGATCGAAGATCGCGACCTTGCGCTCGTGATCGACCTCCAGGGTGTGCGATCCGATAGACGACTCGTCCAAGTCTATCTCAATAAGCCGCGACGGCTTTGCTGAATTCTCCTCTCCGGACATGGTGCAGCTTTATCCTGCCCCGTGAAGCCGGATCGCGACGGAATGGCGATGACCGCCAAGGCCTTCCGCCTCTGCCAGCGCCATCGTAGCGGCTCCAAGCGTGGCCAGGCTCTCTGCATTGAGCTTAAGAATCGATGTGCGCTTCATGAAATCGAGTACCCCAAGCCCGGAGGAAAACCGCGCCGCCCGTGCGGTGGGCAGAACATGGTTCGAACCGCCGGTGTAATCGCCCACGGCTTCCGGTGTGAAGTGCCCTACAAAAATCGCACCCGCATTGCGGATTTCGGGGATCATCTCTTCCGCATCATGGAACGCCAGCTCCAGATGCTCTGGTGCCAGCGCGTTGACGAGAGCGGGTGCCTCGTCCATGAGGCTCCTGACAAGCATGATGGCGCCATGACCGGCCCAGCTCTTGCCCGCGATTTCTCCACGGGCCATGACCCGGATCTGGCTCTCCACGGCCGAGGCCGTTGCTTCGGCAAGTGCCGGATCGTCCGTGATCAAGATCGACTGCGCAGCCTCGTCGTGCTCGGCCTGCGCCAGCAAATCCGCAGCAACCCAGCGTGGGTCTGCAGCTTTGTCGGCAACAACAACTACTTCCGACGGCCCGGCGATCATATCGATGCCCGCGACGCCGAAAATCTGGCGCTTCGCCTCGGCCACATAGGCATTTCCGGGGCCTACGATTTTGGCGACGGGCTCGATGCTTTCCGTGCCGTAGGCAAGCGCAGCAATGGCCTGGGCGCCGCCGATACGATAGACTTCGGAAATGCCCGCGAGGTGCGCGGCGGCCAGCACGGCGGGATTGACCTCCCCGCCCGGCGCTGGCACGACCATCACAAGCCGGGGAACGCCGGCAACCTTTGCCGGAATCGCGTTCATCAAGACCGAGCTCGGATAGCTTGCCTTTCCCCCCGGCACATAGAGACCAACGGAATCGAGGGCCGTCCAGCGATGGCCAAGCTCCGCCCCGATGGCGTCGACATAGCGCTCGTCCTGCGGAAGCTGACGCCGATGATGCGCTTCGATGCGCTCGTAGGCGAGCGCAAGCGCGCGCTTCAAGTCCGGGGCAAGCCCCTCATATGCCTTTTGTAACTCTTCCGGGCGGATGCGAAGGCCGCTATTGCCTAAGTTAGCTTTATCGAAACGCGCCGTGAACTCGATGAGCGCTGCGTCGCCCCTCTCCCTCACCGCGGCGATAATAACGCGTACGGCATCCTGCACATCCGGAGGCTGATCGCGCCTCGCCTGGACAAGAGCCTTGAACTGCCCTGCGAAGCCTGGATCGGAGGAGCGGAAAAATTGTGCCAAGGAAACGATCCTATTTGGTGTTTTGAAAGACAGTTGCCGGCGGCTGCACGGCGTCGGCTTCCACAATTGTATGCGCGGGTTTGGCGCAAGCCCGCCATGCGGGCCCCAAATCGTGCAGCGCCGCCTCTATGCACTCGACCTCAAGCCGCAAGCCTCCGCCTCCCGCGAAATGAAGGGTGATGAAGCCGCCGGGGGCGTCCACCTCTTCGAAAGTCATCGCCAAGAGTTCAGCGACCGCGAAGGGCTCGCCCGGGCGGATTTTTTGAACCTGCGCACGTTTTACGCGGTCGAAACGGAGCGCGCATTTGCATCGGCGCAAATTGGACTGCTTGCCGTCGCCGGTTTCAGCGGCGAGCCAGTCGAAACGGCTCAAGATCGCGGCAAAATGCTGCTCGGACGGCATATACACCATGTCTGCCAATCGCAACACAGCATCCTGCAAATGCGCGGACAGGATTTTGAGATCGTCGTGATCGAGTGCCAAGAGCTTTAGCGGTTCGGGTGTGCCGGAGCGCATGACGAGCGCCTCATTATTGGAGTTCGAAGGTAGTTCGATTTCTCTCATGAATGAAGGCGTTCTATGCGCGCTCCGCAAGACCCAAGCTTCTCTTCCAGCCGTTCAAAGCCGCGATCCAGATGATAAACGCGGTTAACTATGGTCTCGCCCTCGGCCATGAGCCCGGCAATCACAAGCGAAACCGACGCGCGCAGGTCGGTCGCCATCACTTCGGCGCCCCGAAGAGAACCAACGCCGCGCACTTTGGCCATATCGCCTGACACGGCGATGTCGGCGCCAAGCCGGGCTAATTCCTGCACATGCATGAAGCGGTTCTCGAAAATCGTCTCCCGGATGTGAGATACCCCGTCTGCGCCGCACATCAACGCCATAAGCTGCGCCTGCAAATCGGTCGGAAAGCCCGGAAACGGTGCGGTCGAGACGTCCACCGGCCTTAGCGCTGCGCCATTGCGCGCCACGTGCAAGCCGCGGTTGGTCTCCGCGATCTCGATGCCCGCCTGCCTCAAGACTCCAAGCACCGAAGGCAGAAGGTCGGCACGCGCGCCGTCGAGAAGCACCTCGCCGCCCGTGGCCCCGACGGCCATGGCGTAGGTTCCGGTCTCGATCCGGTCCGGTAGCACGGTGTGCGTCGCCCCTTCGAGCTCGTCCACGCCCTGAATCGTAATCGTATGGGTGCCCGCGCCTTCGATCTTTGCGCCCATCTTGTTCAGGCAGCTTGCCACATCGGCCACCTCGGGCTCGCAGGCCGCATTTTGGAGTACCGTTTCGCCTTTCGCCATCGTGGCCGCCATCATGACGTTATGCGTCGCGCCAACCGAAACCTTGGGGAAAGAGACAACGCCGCCTCGCAGTCCCCCGGGCGGCGCCTTTGCCACCACATAGCCGCCGTCGAGGCTGATATCGGCGCCCAAAGCCTGAAGACCCGCAAGGTGCAGGTCAACTGGCCTGGTTCCGATGGCGCATCCGCCCGGCAGTGAAACACGCGCCTGCCGCTCGCGCGCGAGCAGCGGCCCGAGCACCCAGAAACTCGCCCGCATGCGCCGCACCATGTCGTAGGGCGCAGTCGTGTCCACGATGTCGCGGGCGGTAAGATGCAAGGTGTCGCCCTGATGGCCGTTGGCGTGCGCGCGCTTTCCATCGACTGCGGTATCCACGCCATGATTGCGCAGAATGCGTATCAGAAGGCTCACATCCGCAAGATTGGGCACGTTCTTAAGCGTGATTGTGTCCGGCGTGAGCACGCTTGCGATCATAAGAGGCAGAGCTGCGTTCTTAGCTCCGCTTATCGGGATTGTGCCATTGAGGCGCTCACCGCCAGTTATGCGAATTCTGTCCATATTCTCCGCCGGGATAGAGTGGCTCGGCGCCCGCACAAGGAGCGGCTCAAGCTTTCCCTAAGCTTTAAACGCCGCTGGCCCGCATCGCAAGGCTTTGAGCGGCTAGTCCTCATTCGGTTTGCTTTCAGGATTTGCCGCTTTTTTGTCTTTTCGCTTGGCGAGGTTGCGGCGAAGCGCATCGGCAAGCCGTTTTTTCCTCTCCAGCGCTGCGGCGGGCTCTATCTTGCCGCCGCTCCCCTGAACCGTTTTTGGCACTTTCACCATTTTTCGCCGTGGCCTTAAAGCCCACCACCATAGCCCGCCGATTGTTAACAAAAGGCTGACGGCTGAGATTTCGATGAGTTAATAAAGCATCAGCGCTACCGCGTCACTCCGCGCAGTGGGCAGAAACAACCTCGCGAGAGAGACGCCGTTACCAGCCGGAATAAGGGTGAGCAAGCTCCTCGCGGCTATCTGTGGCGAAGGCTCCGGTCCGCGGATCGTAAGACGAGCATTCTTGCTCGCAGCCTCGCGCGGGACCCTCTTCGTAAGCACCGTTGTAACCGCGATCGTAGGGTGCGCTATCGTAGCCGGGGCCATAGTATGGATAGCCGGGGCCATCGTATGGGCGGGCGTAGGCGCGGCTGCCGTGGAGCGCGCCGCCGATCGCGCCGGTTACCGCGCCAAGAGCACCGCCAAGCACGTCCCCGTTGGCAAGGCCTCCACCGCGATACGGCGGCTCTCCGTAATATGGAGGCTCACCGTAATCATAGCCGGGATAGTAGTAATCTACTTCTGTGAGCGAGGCGGCACTGCGTTGCAGGGCGACGCCATTGAAAGCCGGCCCGGCGCTGGCTGCCGTCAACGGGGAGAGTGCGGCCAAGACAGAAGCCGTAGCGAACATCAATGCTTTGCAAAACATCTCAGGCTCCTTCGCGAACCGCGTCGAGGGAAGTTGGCCGGGCGCTTCTCTCCCCTTTTCTTTGAGGATTGAAACACTCTATCCGCGAAGTTCAAAGCGTACACATTTAATATGATTAATTGAAATCCGGGGCGGCCAAGAGCCGCTTCTCATCTTGCAAAGGGACGCAGCTGCTGCGGAAGCGGGTAAGCCGGGGCTGTCAGCAAGGTTGACGTATACGTAAAGAGCCTCTTGTTGAAGTTAAGAGGATACGTTAAGTATGGCGTCTGGAAACCAACCAAGGGAGCTCGAGATGGATTTAGCTGAGGTGGCCAACGCCATGACGGGCCGGATTAGCGGCAAGACCCCGCTTGGCGGCACTCTAAAGTTCGATTTGGGAAGCGATGGCTGCCTATTCATCGACGGCACCGGAGCGGACAATACCGTTGCCCTCAACAAAAACGATCCCGCCGATTGCACCATTGGAATGAGCGCCGAAGACTTCGACGACATGATCCATGGCCGCCTTCAGCCCACAGCGGCGTTCATGCAGGGCAAGATGCGGGTCGATGGCGACATGGGCCTCGCTATGAAGTTGGGGCAACTCGTTTAAGGCATTCTGCGGCAATCGCGCAGCGTCAGCCAGGGCAGGCTTTTGAAACCAGCACCCAAAGAAGGTTCTTCGAGCCAATCCGATTCGGAAAGGCTTTACGGAATCGCTGAACTCGCAAGCGAATTCGGCATCACGGCGCGCGCGATTCGCTTCTACGAAGCCAAGGATCTTCTTGCTCCGCCGCGTGTGAATCATGGCCGCGTCTACACGCGGCGGGAGCGCGTCCGCCTTAAGCTGATCCTGCGCGCGAAGTCGATCGGCTTCTCGCTCGCAGAAATAAAGCAGTTCCTCGATCTTTATGGCGATCGCGGTGAGGGCAGGCCAAAGCAGGCGAATTTCGTCGCGGAACGCACAGCTACCATCATCCGGGAGCTTGAGCAGAAGCAGGCGGACATCGCCGCGACGCTGCGTGAATTGAGGGATATCCGCAAAGAGTGCCTTCGATATTTGTGCGCGAGCCCCCCGGCATGCGAACAAGCCGATTCCGGTTCAAGTACCGGGCGCGATAAGGCGAGCAGACAAGCGAAGCAGTGAGGATTACCCATGTTGCCGAGGACTTTATTTTCTCATGAGCACGAGCTCTATCGCGATCAGGTTCGCAAATTTATGGAACGCGAAATCGCGCCCCATCATGCGCAATGGGAAAAACAATCGATCGTGCCGCAGTCTGTCTGGCATGCCGCAGGCGAGGCGGGGCTGCTCTTGCCTGCGATCCCCGAAGAGTATGGCGGAGGCGGGGGCGACCGGCTTCATTCCGCAATCGTGATGGAGGAGCTTGCGCGCATCGGCGCGACGGGGCCTGGGTTCACGCTTCATTCGGATATTGTGGCGCCCTACATCCTCGCCTATGGCACCGAAGATCAGAAGCGGCGCTATCTTCCGAGTATGGCGAAGGGCGAGGCGATCGGCGCCATCGCCATGACGGAGCCCGGTGCGGGCTCCGACCTGCAAGGGGTGCGGACAACCGCGCTGCCGCGCGGCAACGGCTATATCCTGAACGGCCAAAAGACCTTCATCACGAACGGCCAGAACGCCGATGTGGTCATCACCGTGGCAAAAAGCGATCCGTCGCTTGGCTCCAAAGGCATCACCCTTTTTCTGGTCGAAGCCGGCCTTCCAGGCTTCTCGAAAGGCCGCAATCTCGAAAAGCTTGGGCTGCACGCTCAGGACACGTCGGAACTGTTCTTCCAGGATGTAGAGCTTCCGGGCGATGCCCGGCTCGGCGCCGAGGGCGACGGGTTCAAATTGCTTATGCAGGAGTTGGCCTGGGAGCGCCTGCAGATCGCGATAACCGGCATTGCTGCCGCCGAGGCAGCGCTTGAGAGCACCATCGCGTATGTGCGCGAGCGCAAAGCTTTTGGGCGCACGATTTTCGATTTCCAGACCACAAAACACAAGCTCGCAGAGCTAAAGACCGAGGTCCAGATTGGCCGGACCTTCGTCGACCGTTGCATCCAGCAAATAATGGAAGCCGAACTCGATGCCACCACCGCCGCGATGGCCAAATATTGGATCACCGATCTTCAATGCAAAGTGATGGATGCCTGCCTTCAGCTGCACGGCGGCTACGGCTATATGATGGAATATCCGATCGCGCGCGCCTTTGCGGACGCGCGCGTAACGCGCATTTACGGCGGCACCAACGAGATCATGAAAGAGCTGATTGCCCGATCGCTTTAGCGCGGAGGCGCCCGCAGCCGTCATGGCGGGGCTTGATCCGGCCATCGAGGAGATCGGGATGAATACTTGTTCGTCATCGCGACGCGGCTTCAGCCGCCGGGGCGATCCAGAGCAACATCAGAGACTTAATTCCTGGATTGCTTCGCTACGCTCGCAATGACGGGGAAAGGCCGGTTAAGCCCGGCCATGACTTAAGGATGCAAGGACGTTAGGGAGGAGTGAACGATGGCAGACGCCTATATTTTCGATCACGTGCGGACGCCGCGCGGGAAGGGCAAGAAGGACGGCTCGCTGCATGAGGCCACACCGGTCCAGCTTGCCGCGCAAATGCTGCAAGCGCTACACGGCCGCAATGCGGGCCTCGACACTAGGCAAGTCGAAGACGTTATCCTCGGCTGCGTGACGCCCGTTGGCGAGCAGGGCGCGGACATCGCGCGCACCGCGGTCCTGATAGCGGGCTATGACGAAAGCGTGCCCGGCGTACAAGTGAACCGCTTCTGCGCGTCCGGCCTCGAAGCGGTGAATATGGCGGCGGCGAAGGTGATGTCGGGCCAGTCTGCCATGGCAATTGGCGGCGGCGTCGAGGCGATGAGCCGGGTGCCTATGGGCTCCGATGGCGGCGCTTGGCCCGTCGATCCGGCCGTCGCCATACCCACCTATTTCGTGCCGCAGGGCATCAGTGCCGATCTCATCGCAACCAAATACGGCTTCAGCCGGGACGACGTAGACGCCTATTCGGTCGAAAGCCATAAGCGGGCCGTGAAGTCCTGGGAAGAAGGCCGCTTTGCGTCGTCGGTCGTTCCTGTGCAGGACATTCTGGGCCTTCCCCTCCTCACCCGCGACGAGATGATCCGCGCGGATGCAAGCATGCAATCGCTCGGCGCACTCAACCCCTCCTTTGCCGGCATGGGCAAGGATTACGGCTTCGACGGCGTTGCGATCCAGAAATATCCCGAGATCGAGCGTATCAACCACGTGCACACGCCCGGCAACTCGTCTGGCATCGTGGATGGCGCCGCAGCTGTCCTCATCGGTACCAAGGAGGCCGGCGAGAAAGCTGGCTTGAAGCCCCGCGCCCGAATCCGGAGCTTCGCTTCCATCGGGTCTGAGCCAACCATCATGCTGACCGGCCCAAGCTTTGCCGCCGAGCGCGCGCTAGCCAGGGCCGGCATGAAGAAGGAAGACCTCGACCTTTGGGAGTTGAATGAGGCATTCGCTTCCGTTGTGCTGCGCTTCATGGATGTCCTGAATATCCCGCACGACAAAATTAATGTGTGCGGCGGCGCCATCGCCATGGGCCACCCTCTTGGCGCCACGGGGGCGATGGTGTTCGGCACGCTGCTCGATGAGATGGAGCGCCGCGGCGCCGGCACCGGCCTTGTCACGCTGTGCATCGGCGCAGGCATGGGCACGGCAACGATTATCGAGCGGGTTTAACGGGATCAAGACCCCCTCACTCTGTCTCTCTCCCCTGGGGGAGAGAGGACGCCTGCCCCTACGGAGAGAGGATGCAATAGCGTCCCTTCTCCCCTCGGGGAGAAGGACAGGATGAGGGGGGACTTCGCCAAGGGATAGAAAACAATGACCACAAGCATTTCATACGCCGTCGATAGCGACGGCATCGCAACGCTCACCATCGACCAGCCCGGCAAATCGATGAATGTCATCGGCCCGGAATTCGTGGGCGAACTCGAAGCTGCCATAGAACGGGCCGCGAGCGATGCTTCCGTGAAGGGCATCATCGTCACATCGGGCAAATCGAGCTTCATTGCGGGCGCGGACCTGATCGCTATGGAGGGCTTGATCGTGCAAGCCCGCACCGCGCCTGTGGCCGAGGCGCTGAAGGCGGTTTCGCATTACACGCATGTTCTGCGCCGGCTCGAAACCTGCGGCAAGCCCGTAGCCTGCGCCATCAATGGCACAGCGCTTGGCGGCGGCTTCGAACTGGCGCTCGCCTGCCATTATCGGGTCGCCGCCAATGACGAAAGCATCAAGACCGGCCAGCCGGAGGTGCAGGTAGGGCTGTGCCCGGGAGCCGGCGGCACTCAGCGGATTCCCCGCCTGATCGGCATCATGCCGTCGCTGCCGATGCTGCTGGAGGGGCGAAACATGACGCCGCAGCAAGCCAAATCGAATGGGCTCATTCATGAGGTTGCGCCTGCCGGCGAGCTTCTTGCAACAGCCAAGAAGTGGCTCACATCACCGCAGGCGAAGGCGGTCCAGCCTTGGGACGAGAAGTCCTTCAAAGTTCCCGGCGGCGCGGGCGGCATGAACCCGAACGCGGTCCAGACCTTCATCGCGGGCAACGCGATGCTGAGGGACAAGACCTACGGCAATTACCCCGCCGCGCAGGCGATCATGTCCTGCGTCTATGAAGGCACCTCCGTGCCGATCGATCTTGGCCTCAAGATCGAGGCAAAACACTTCCTGTCGCTTCTCCGCGGCAGCGTCGCGCCCAACATGATCCGCACCCTCTTCGTCAATAAGGGCCGGGCAGACAAGCTCGCCCGCCGGCCGCAAGGCGTGCCAAAGGCGCATTTCAAGAAAATCGGCATGCTGGGCGCCGGCATGATGGGCGCAGCCATTGCCTATGTCGCGGCCACGAACGGCATCGAAGTGGTGTTGATCGACCGCGACGTGGAGTCCGCCGAACGTGGCAAGGGGTACGCCAAGAAGCTCGTGGAAGGCGCGGTGAGTAAGCGGCGCATGAGCCAAGCTGACGGCGAGGCGCTCCTGGGCCGCATCCATCCGGCCACGGACTTCAGCGCGCTTGCCGATGTGGACTACATCATCGAGGCCGTTTTCGAGGATCGCGCCATCAAGGCGGATGTAACCAAGCGCGTTGAAGCCGTCATCCGTCCCGGCGTTATCTTCGGCTCGAACACCTCCACGCTGCCGATCACGGGTCTCGCCGAGGCCTCCAGCCGGCCGCAAAAATTCATCGGCATCCATTTCTTCTCGCCTGCCGAGAAGATGCCGCTGGTAGAAATCATCATGGGGAAAGAAACGAGCGATGAAGCGCTCGCCGTCACCCTCGACTTCGTGCAGGCGATCAAAAAGACGCCCATCGTCGTCAATGACGGCCGCGGCTTCTTCACCTCCCGCTTCTGCGGCTGCTATATTAGCGAAGGCGAGATCATGCTGACGGAAGGCATTCCCGCGCCGCTCATCGAGAACGCGGGCAAGCTCGCGGGCATGCCGGTCGGGCCGCTCGCACTCGCGGACGAAACTGCCATCGACCTTGGCTGGAAAATCCACAAAGCCGCGGAGAACGACCTCGGGGCGGTCTATAAGCCCAGCGCGGCGGTATGGGTAATGGAGACCATGTATGTGAAGAACGGGCGCGCCGGGCGGAAGAATGGCAAGGGCTTTTACGATTATCCCGAAAAGGGGCAGAAGAGCCTTTGGCATGGCCTTGCCGATCTTTATCCGCCCAAGCCGGAAAGCCTGTGGCCATCGATCGGGGAGCTGAAGAAGCGGCTGCTCTACGCGCAAGCGCTTGACGCGGTGCGCTGCATGGAGGAGGGCGTGCTGACCGCGCCAGAGGATGGCGATGTCGGCGGCATCATGGGCTTGGGCTTCGCGCCTTACACCGGCGGCCCGATCAGCCTCGTCGATACGGTTGGCATCGCGAAGTTCATCGAGGAATGCGAAGCGCTGGCGCACAAATATGGCGAACGCTTCGCGCCGCCGAAACTCTTGCGTGAGATGGCTGCGAAGGGCGAAACCTTCTACCCAGCGCCCAAAGCCGTAGCTTAGATTGCGGGCGCGCGAGGATAGCGCGCCCGGCACCTTGTTTGTAATGCGTTTTTGCATTACTATATAGTCCTCAAACGAGGATTTAGGCATGACCACTCTAACAGTCACCGCGCGGGGGCAAGTCACGTTCCGCAAGGATGTGTTGCAGCATCTCGGCATCGAGCCCGGTGAAAAGATCGAATTGGACAAGCTGCCGGACGGGCGGGTGATGCTAAGGGCCGCGCGGCCAGCGGGAAAAATCGAGGGCTTCCTTGGTTTACTCGCAGGCAAGACCAAAAAAGTTGCGACCCTCGACGAGATCGACGAGGCAGCAGCAGCCGGCTGGGCCGGGCAGGAATGTTCCCAAGATCACCGCCGAAGCACAAATATTCTTGTCCGCGCCGTCGTTTGGCTGCGACGGATGAAAGACAAGGCCTTCGGTTCGGTTCTGCGCCAGCGCGGAGCCCAGGCCGTCATACCTCCTTCGTGGAAGCCGAGGTATCATGACGCCGATTCGCGAGAACGACGTCTAGAAGCCTTTGCGAATTCGTTTGGAAGGGAGAGAGCGTTGGAATTGCGCATTCGGGTTTACAAATCGGCAACAGGATATAGCGGTGTCAGGGTCCCGGCAAACGTTGACACGACTTTTCTTTGTACTGATTGGGAACCAGCAACTCAAATTTAATATTCAAGATCCAGCCACTGAGTTTTTACAGTCTCGCTCTGGCCGGAGGCTCGCCCGAAGCTTTTGGCTTGGCTCGCTCGACGAACGCCCGCCCTGGAAGCGGGTGATTTGCGCCATCTTGAAACTGAAATTCGAACGGCGGAGACTTAACGCTGACGAAAAAGCCTGATCGCATCCTAAAAGGCGAAGCTGACTGGCGGCGAGAAGGCTACTTTACCGGCTGGTGGAGGTTCTCGACGGCTGCGATCTCGATCCCGATTGGTCCGCCGAATTCGAGCGCCGCCTCGACGCGCTGGACCGGGGCGAGATGGAGCTGGTGGATATTCGCGAGGTAACTTACAAGCGGCGCACATGACCGCCGATGTAACGAAGGCCGCGCAGCGTGAGCTTACCTATCCTTGCATTTTAACTGGAGCCGATGCTGGAGACCAACCCGCTTGCAGTAGGCCGCGTCGCGGTCTAAGACTTCCGCCAGTGCTCTTAGGGATGTAAACCATGAACATTTGCATGATCGGGGCCGGATATGTGGGCCTGGTATCCGCCGCTTGTTTTTCGGATTTCGGCTGGAACGTGATTTGCGTTGAGAAGGACGCGGGCAAGCTCGCCCAGCTTGGCCGCGGCGAAATCCCGATCTACGAGCCAGGCCTCGACGCCTTGGTGGCGAAGAACGTGCGCGCCGGCAGGCTTCATTTCACCGGTGAGCTTGCCTCCGCCGTACAAGAGGCCGATCTCATATTCCTGGCTGTCGGAACGCCCATGCGCCGCGGCGACGGATATGCGGATCTCACCTATGTGTATCAGGCAATCGAAGAGATCGCACCGTATCTGAGCGGTTACACCGTCGTCACGACGAAGTCTACGGTGCCCGTCGGGACGAGCCGCGAGATCGAGCGGCGCTTGAGGAAGCTCAGGCCCGATGCGGATTTCAGCGTCGGCTCCAACCCGGAATTCCTGCGCGAAGGCTCTGCGATCCAGGACTTCACCCATCCCGACCGTGTGCTCGTCGGCGTGGAGGACAGCCGCGGGCGGGAAGTGATGGAGCGCGTCTATGAACCGCTTAGGCTCCGCGATGCGCCGGTCATCTTTGTGTCCCGGGAGAGTGCCGAGCTTGCCAAATATGCGGCGAACGCATTCCTCGCCATGAAGATCAGCTTCATCAACGAGATCGCCGACCTTTGCGAGGAGGTGGGCGCCAATGTGCATGAGGTGGCCCATGCGATCGGGTCCGACCGCCGCATCGGCGACAAGTTCCTGCATCCGGGGCCAGGCTATGGCGGCTCCTGCTTTCCCAAGGATGTCGCGGCTCTGGCCCGCACTGCAAGGGAGGCGCGTGCTCCGCTGACGCTCGTCGAGCAGGTGGAAAAGGTAAACACCGAGCGCAAGATCGCCATGGCCCATAAGGTAATCCGGGCTGCGGGCGGCGATGTCTTCGGCAAGACGATTGCCGTGCTTGGCGTGACTTTCAAACAGAACACCGACGACATGCGCGACGCGCCGAGCCTTGTTATCGTGCCTATGCTGCAAGAGCGCGGTGCCACCGTGCGCGCCCACGACCCGCAGGGGAGAAAGCAGGCTGAGCCGCTCTTGCCGGGGGTTATTTGGTGCGAAAGCGTGCTTGAGGCCGCCGAAGGCGCCGATGCCGCCGTGGTGCTGACGGAGTGGAACGAGTTCCGCGCCGTGAGCCTTGAAGCGCTGAAGGCGAGGATGCGCGGCAGCGTGCTTGCCGACCTTCGCAACATCTACCGCGTGAGCCACGCGCACAAGGCCGGGCTCACTTATGTCAGCATCGGCAGGCCGGAGGCTAGCGCAGGCCCGGCACAACCGGATGGGGAGGAGTAGACGCTATAGGCGGTTCCTTCATCGTAACCGGGCGCTTAGCCCCGCTCGCGCATGAGCCTGCCCTTCTGGCGTTCCCAATCGCGGTTCTTTTCGGTCTCGCGCTTGTCGTGCAATTTCTTGCCGCGCGCCAGCGCCAGCTCAAGCTTGGCCCGGCCCTTATCGTTAAAATAGATGCGAAGCGGGATCAGCGTCATCCCCTCTTTGTGCACGGCCCCGATCAGCTTGCTGGCCTCTCGCTTGTGCAGAAGCAGCTTGCGCGGCCTGCGCGTCTCGTGTTGAAAGCGGTTGGCCTGCAGATATTCGGGAATGTAGGCGTTGATGAGGAAGATTTCGCCGCCCTGCTCTGCGGCGTAAGAGTCGGCAATATTGGCCTTTCCCTGGCGCAGCGATTTGACTTCGGACCCGCCAAGGGCGATCCCGGCCTCAAAGGTGTCGTCGATGAAATAGGAAAAGCGCGCCTTGCGGTTCTCGGCGACGACTTTGCGAACGGATGTTGGAGCCGGGCCTGCCATTCCAGTTATGCGGCCTCACGCTGGAAGAGGCCCACTTTCTGAAGTGCGGCATCGACAATAGCCTTGGTCTGCTCGGAGACGGGCGCAAGCGGCAGCCGCGTATCCGGCTTACACAGCCCGAGACGAGAGGCAGCGTACTTGACGGGGCCGGGGTTTGTCTCGACGAACAGCGCGTCATGCAAAGGCATAAGCTTGTCATGCAGCTCGAGGGCCCGCCGGTAATCGCCGCTGAGGCAAGCATTCTGGAACTCTGCGCAGAGCTGGGGCGCGACATTAGACGTGACCGAAATGCAGCCATGGCCTCCATGCGCCATGAAAGCGAGCGCGGTTCCGTCCTCGCCTGAGAGCTGATTGAAGCCCTCGCCCATCGCTAGGCGCTGCTGGCTCGTGCGAACCGGCGACGCGGTCGCATCCTTGACGCCCGCAATGTTGGCAAGCTTTGAGAGGCGCGTCATGGTCGCCACCGACATGTCGACGACGCTGCGGGCGGGAATGTTGTAGATGATGATCGGAATGCCGATCGCATCGTTGATTGCCTTGAAGTGCTGGTAAAGCCCCTCTTGCGTGGGCTTGTTGTAATAGGGCGTCACCACCAATACGGCTGCAGCACCGGCCTTCTCAGCGTGGCGTGAAAGGTCGATTGCTTCCTTGGTGCTGTTCGATCCCGCCCCGGCGATAACCGGAACCCGCCCTTTCGCGGCCGCGATACACGTCTCGACAACCTTCCGATGCTCATCGTGGCTCAAAGTCGGTGATTCGCCCGTTGTGCCTACCGGGACAAGCCCATGTGTCCCCGACTCGATCTGAAACTCCGCCAGCCTGCTAAAGGCATCGTAATCAACCCCGGCGCCCTCGAATGGAGTTATAAGCGCTGTAAACGAGCCCTTGAACATTCCGTTCCAACCTCACGTTCGGATTGAGTTCTCTAAAGCCGAGTAATGCAAACTTAGCCAGTTTCTCAACTCACCCTCCTAAAGAGCGTGGCGAATGGCCAAGTTGTCATTCTCTTGCCGGATTATGGCGGCTAACATCTTACGGAACTGCGGCACCAATACCGCCTCGGCCGCTTTGGCCAAAGCATAAGTTCGACGCGTAGTGCTGCCAAACGATTTTTTGGCTCCCCGGAAAAATGTCAACGCCCCAAGGAAGAATGCCAGCACCGCGCGCCCGTTTCAGGCTCCTCAACGCCGTCCTGACCGGTTTGGTCCCGGTTGCAGCGGCAATGTTGCTCTATGTATTGCCGTCAGCAGGAGGCGGCGTCTCAACCGCCGCTCACGCGGCCGGTGCTGACCAAAGGCGCTCCCGCAGTCAAAATGGCAGCCTCCCTTGCGCAGCCCGCGGCCTCGGGACCGGAGAAGGAGGAAGTTGCCCCTCCGCCAATTTTGATCCCAGCCGCCAATGTGCGGCCTTCCACGCTTTTCACCGAAGAGGAGATGACCGCTGCCTTGCAGCCGCTTCTCTCGTTCAAGATCAGCGAAGAGGACGGTAAGGCGGTCAAGGAGGTTCTCGAGGCCGCTGCAAGGGAGGATGACGGTGACGCGCGCGCGGCCATATCTAAGATCAACGCGCCTGCGGTGAAGAAATTCGCCGAATGGAAGCGATTGCGCCAGCCCCAGGCCGATTTCCAGGAAGCGATGGCGTTCCGGCTCGCGCATCCCTTGTACCCCGAACTGCCCCAGGATGCCCTCAACGAAAAGAACCTGTTTCTATCCAATGCGCCTGCGGCAAGCGTGCTGAAATTCTACACGAACCGCATGCCTTTGACAGGCGCAGGTCATGGGAGCCTCGGCGGAGCCCTGATGGAAACGGGCGAGCGCGAACGCGGCCTCGCGATGATAAAATTCGCCTGGGGCCGCTATCCGCTCGATCCGGTTGTCGAGGAGAAGTTTCGCTCCCGCTTTGGCGCGCTCCTGACCGAAAAGGACAACCAGCATCGCGAGCGCATGCTTGCGGTGCGTGCCGCCTACCGGGACGATCCAGGAAAAGATTCGGACTCCCGTGGGAAAGGGCTGAGGGCCGCGCTAAAGCTTAAGGCAAAAAAGAGCCACAACGGTGGTGCTCTTCACCGCAGACGGCGGCACAGCGCCGGCGAAGATGCCGGTCTTTCCCGTGAAGCTGCCCTTGGCGGCAAGGCCGGGGTATTCCACGTTGCCACGCTCGCCGAATCCGTCCGGTTAAGGAAGGCGAGCCGGAAAAGCGGCCGCGATCATGATGAGGATGTAAAGAAAGCAGCGGACAAGGAAAGCAAGGCTGGCGCCAGTACACGTCAAGCCAAAGCCGCTGAGAATGCCTTCAAGCTTGCCAAAGCGGTTGCCGGCGGCCCAGGCACGCTGCTTTCCCGGCTGAAAGCCCTGCGCCGTGAAGGCGCGGATGACGATCTTTGGTCGTTGCTTCGTTCAATCGACCCCGATTCGGCCGATCTGGCCGACCCCGAGCGCTGGTGGGATTTCCGCCGCAGCGAAGTGCGTCGCGCCCTGGGGGAGGACCACCCAATAACCGCCTATGCGATTGCCAAGGCGCACGGGCCCCTCGAGGGCGAAAGCCTGTCCGAAGCTGAGTTTCTTGCCGGGTGGATCGCGCTTCGCTTCATGAAGGACCCCCTGCGTGCGGCTCCCCATTTCGAGGCCTCCGCGATCGCGGGATATGCCCGCACCGAGGCCAGGGCCGCCTATTGGCTGGGCCGCGCCAAACTGGAGGTTGGAGCGGCGAGAGAGGCCCACTTCTACTTCGCGCAGGCCGCTGGCCGGTTTTACACGTTCTACGGCGCCTTGGCTCGGCAGGCGTTCCGCAGGTCTAATACGTGCGAGTTCCGGGCTCCCTCACAGCCGTCTGCCCGGGAGATTTCCGCATTCGTGAATGAAGATGCCTTCAAGGCCGTCATGATCGCGAAACAGCTCGACCTGGAGCCGGCAATGAACGGTTTCTTGCTGGACCTCGCCCGCCAGATTCGCGACCCGGAGCAGATGACGCTCGTCATGGAGCTGGCTGAGCGCGTCGCCGGCCCTCACGTTGCGGTGCGGGCTGCGAAAATCGCCCTCCTGCGAGGCTATCCCGTCGAGGCTTACGCTTACCCGGCGCTTTTGCCGAAATACGGGGAAGCGGGCGGAAATGCCAAGCTGGAGCCAGCCCTTTTGAATGCTTTGACGCGCCAGGAAAGCGAGTTCTATACAGGCACCGTGAGCCGGGTTGGCGCCCGCGGGCTGATGCAGCTCATGCCGCAAACGGCCAAAAACGTAGCGGCGTCCGTCAAAATGAAATATGAGCTGGCCCGGCTGGTGTCGGACCCCTCGTACAATGTGACGCTGGGCTCGGTGTTTTTGGCTCAGCTCCTCTCTGGCTACGATGGGTCTTACATCCTTACCCTGGCCGCTTATAATGCGGGGCCAGGGCGTGTCGCGGAGTGGATAAAGGATTTTGGAGACCCTCGCGACAAGAACATCGACCCCATCGACTGGATCGAGCGCGTGCCTTTCACCGAAACGCGCCAATACATACACAAAATTCTTGAAAGCACGCAGCTTTACCGCTGCCGCATCGAAAGCGGCCAAAAGGGGTTTCAAATCGTCGAAGACTTGCATCGCGGGCGCCCAGGGAAGATACCCGACATCGACGATATTGCCGGGAGTGCCGGTTCGGATGATACGCCATGACTTTTGCTGAGACGGGGATTGGCAACGAAGCGGGTTTGGATGAAGAGGACATCTTCTACCGATCCCATGACGATCTGCTTTTGTACGTCCGCAAATATGGCAGCAGTGATCTGCCTGGGCGGCCGCTTTTGTGCCTGCCGGGCCTGACCCGCAACGGCCGCGATTTTCAGGGCCTGGCCAAGGCGCTTGCCACACACCCGGCAAATCCGCGCACGGTCTATTGCCTGGACTACCGGGGCCGTGGCCGCTCCGAGTGGGATAAGGATTGGCACAACTACTCGGTGTATGTCGAGCTTCTGGACGTGGTTTCGTTTTTGACGCTTCGCGGCCTGGACGATATCGCGATTGTGGGCACTTCGCGCGGAGGCATCATCGCCATGATGCTTGCGGTCATGAGGCCATCGGCGATGGGCTGCCTTGTCATGAACGACATCGGCCCCGTTATCGAAACCGCTGGCCTCGCACGCATCATGGGCTATGCCGGTAAAATACCCGTGCCTCGCGATTGGGATGAGGCAGCCGAATTCGTCCGCGAGATGCACCGGCGCGAGTTCAGAGCGCTGGACGATGCGGGGTGGGCGGCGTTTACGCACCAGCTTTTCAACGAAGAGGACGGCAAGCCCGCTGTCTCTTACGACCCCAGTGTTGGGAAGGCGCTGTCCGAAGTCGATATTGCAAAGCCGGTCCCGGCGATGTGGGAGCATTTCGAGTCTTTGCTTGAGACCCCGCTCATGGTCTTGCGCGGCGAGAACTCAGATATTTTGTCAGCTGCCACCGTGCAGGAGATGCAAGCCCGGCACCGGAAGGCGACAGCGGTTCTCATCAGAAACGAAGGGCACGCGCCGCTGTTGATGGATCGCTTCAGCCAGCGTCTCGTTGCCGATTTTCTGTCCGAAGCGGATAAGGACTGGCAGGCGCCAGTGCGTTCGCCGATGCCTAAATACAAAGAGGTTCTTGAAGCTTAGAGTGCGATGACCGCGAGGCGGCTTGAGCCGCCGTGGCGGTGATCGAATTCTTTTATGGATTCAGAGATGCCGGCGCAGTATGTGCGGCGACGTTGATATCCTCGGCTCTGGCAGTAGGTCCCCTGACTACAGGTTCCAAAATATGCATCTCAAGTCGGAAACCCCGCGGGACTTTCTGACTATACGTCTTCAAGAGAGCGGCCGCGGCAGGCGAAGAATAGATGCCTTCGAGCCTAATAACATTATCGCTAACGGCCACATTGCCCGCGTAGAGCAGCGAAAGCATATCCAGAGACAATTTGGCTGCTTCAAGCCAATCGTGCGGCTCACCTTCAGCGAATTCCATGCTGTTATTGACTTTGAGAGTCTGGAAAAGATTTTGGGCGTAGCTGCACAGCGCTTGATCCTGCTTATCCGGGACATAGCCGCTGAGATTGAGTGAACCCGGCTGCATCTGGGCGAGCCAGACAAACGGATGAACGCCATGCGGTTTAACCGCGGCCTGGATATTAAGCCCCTTCGGGGCTTCTTCCCTTAACTTCTTCTGGACGGTTGCAAAATCGTCGCCCGGCTTGGTCACCCCCTCGATTGTTATCGAGCTGTTCCGAAGAAGTGCTGTGCCATGTTCGAGCTTTGCAAGCTGGCGCAAGGCATAGGTCATGGCGGCCAGCCATGCGTCGCGATCCGGAACGCTGGCGTTAAGCCGGCTCTTATCGGTGAAAGCGGTTCCGGGCGAGGTTGCCGCGGCAACACCCTGCAAGATTTTCAGGTCGCCGTCCGTGGGAACGTCCCCTTTGAGCGTAATGCTACTCTCGTCTTTTGTGACGCGGCTGACATAGGGATGCTCAAGCTTCCCGTCTGCCTCGTTTGGGCTGGCGAACCCGGCCTGTCCCTCATTGTGGACGGCGTGCAAAACGTGATCGATCGCAACGAGGTACCACGGTTTTTGCGGTACCGCTTCCGATGGCGTTGTGCAGATCGTTCCAAAGCAAAACAAAACGGATGAGAAGACAGTCAGGTTGAGATGTCCCGCCGTCATTTCAGAGCTCCCGCCGCGTTCGAGGTTCACTGTCCTGCATATTGAGAGGCAGGCGCCTACCGAAACTTCACAGTCACGAAATTCGGCTCCCTTCCCCCGCAGGAAAGAATCCGCTGCTTTCGCGGTTTTCCCTAAACCGATGCAAAGCAGCATCACTCGTCGGTAAATGCGACTTTAACGGAATGATTCAAATAATCCAAGCGCCCTCTGGCACTTTTTCGCCTCTTTTTTCGCTTGCGGCATGATCTGAATCAAAAAGCCCGGCTGAAGCCGGGCTTTCTCATGGCAATTAAGGCAGATTATTATTCTGCCGCCTGCAACGGCGGAGAAGATTCCGCGCCAACAGGTGATTCGCCTTCGCCAGCGGCAGGCAATGCCTTCGCGCCGGCCTTGCTCCGCTCCTTAAGGATCAGGTCGTCCCGGTGGGAGGCTACACGCCGCAGCTGGCTGATCATGCCACCCGTGCCAGCAGGGATGAGCCTGCCGACAATGACGTTTTCCTTCAGTCCATCGAGCGTATCGACCTTGCCGTTGAGTGCTGCTTCGGTCAGGACGCGCGTTGTCTCCTGGAAGGATGCAGCCGAGATGAAGGAACGGGTCTGCAGGCTTGCTTTAGTGATCCCGAGCAGGACCGGCACGGCCATCGCGGGACGGCCGCCCGCCGATTCGATCGCGGCGTTGATTTCCTCGAGCTCGAGCTTGTCGATCTGCTCGTTCTTCAAGAGTTCGGTGTCGCCGGCATCGGTCACTTCGACCTTCTGTAGCATCTGCCGGACGATCACTTCGATGTGCTTGTCGTTGATCGTCACGCCCTGAAGCCGGTATACCTCCTGGATCTCGTTGACGAGGAAGGAGGCGAGCTCCTCCACGCCCTTGATGGCCAGGATGTCGTGCGGCGCAGGATTGCCGTCGAGGATGAACTCGCCCTTCTCGATGCGGTCGCCCTCTTGCACGGCCAGATGCTTGCCCTTCGGCAGCAGGTACTCGACGGGATCGATCCCCTCATCGTCAGGCTCGATCACGACGCGGCGCTTGTTCTTGTAGTCGCGCCCGAAATGCACCGTGCCCGAGATCTCCGCGATGATCGCGTGGTCCTTGGGACGGCGCGCCTCGAACAGCTCGGCCACGCGCGGCAGGCCGCCCGTGATGTCGCGAGTTTTTGCGCTTTCGAGCGAGATACGCGAGAGCACGTCGCCCGCTTTCACCGTCTGATTCGGCTCGACCGAAAGAATTGCTTCGACCGACAACAAGTACCGGGCTTCGCCGCCGCGCGACAGCTTGAGCACCTTGCCGCCGGGCTTGTCCTTGATCACGATCGCCGGACGCAGCGCGGAACCTCTGGGGTTCGCGCGCCAGTCGACGATCACGCGATTGGTGATACCGGTCGTCTCGTCGGACTGCTCGTTCACGGAAATGCCTTCCAGCAAGTCCTCGAACTCTACCACGCCGTCGATCTCGGTTATGATGGAACGGCTATAGGGGTCCCACTCCGCCAGACGCTGGCCCCGCTTGATCGCGTCCCCGTCGTCCACTCTGAGGTGGGCGCCTTGCGTGATCTTGTGAACCGCACGCTCCCTCCCATCCTCGTCCAGGATCACGACGGCCATGTTGCGGCCCATGGCAACGAGCCGGCCCTGGCTATCGCGCGCGGCGATGCGGTTGCGAATCTTGACCTTACCGGCAAAGTTGCTTTCGACGAACGAATTGTCCGCAACCTGCGCCGTGCCACCGATGTGGAAGGTGCGCATGGTGAGCTGCGTGCCCGGTTCGCCGATGGACTGCGCGGCGATCACGCCCACGGCTTCGCCGATATTAACCGGCGTTCCGCGCGCGAGGTCGCGCCCGTAGCATTTGCCGCAGATGCCGTTCTTCAGCTCGCAGGTCAGAGCCGAGCGGATCCGAATCTCCTGGACTTGGGCTTCGTCGAGCTGGCGGGCTTGGGCCTCATCGATGAGATCGCCAGCCTTGACAAGAACTTCACCCGTGGACGGATGAGTCACGTCGTCGGCGGGCACGCGGCCGAGAATGCGGTCGCCAATGGAAACAAGGACCTCACCGGAGTCGATGACGGCGCCGAGCTTGATGCCCTTATCGGTACCGCAGTCTTCCGCGGTTATGATGCAGTCTTGCGCCACGTCCACGAGACGCCGGGTGAGATAGCCCGAGTTCGCGGTTTTGAGCGCCGTGTCTGCAAGGCCCTTACGCGCGCCATGGGTCGAGTTGAAGTATTCGAGAACCGACAGGCCCTCCTTGAAGTTGGAGATGATCGGCGTCTCGATGATTTCGCCCGACGGCTTTGCCATCAGCCCGCGCATTCCTGCGAGCTGCCGCATCTGCTTCTCGGAACCGCGCGCGCCCGAATGCGCCATCATATAGACCGAGTTGATCGGCTTCTCCCGGCCCGTTTCCTTATCGTACTGAATGGCCGAGATGCGGTCCATCATCTCCTTGGCGATGCGGTCGGTGCATTTCGCCCAGGTATCGACGACCTTGTTGTACTTCTCCATCTGCGTGATCAGGCCGTCGTTATATTGCTGCTCGTAATCGAGAACGAGCGCCTCGGTGTCGGCGATGATCTTCTTCTTGGTGTCCGGGACGAGCATGTCGTCCTTGCCGAACGAGATACCGGCCTTATAGGCGTGATGGAAGCCAAGGCTCATGATCCGGTCGCAGAAGATGACCGTCTCCTTCTGGCCGCAAGAGCGGTAGACGGCGTCGATCACGCGCGCGATGTTCTTCTTGGTCAAAAGCCTGTTCACCAGCTCGAAGCCGATGCCCGGCATCTTGGGCAGATGTTCGGCCAGGATCATCCGGCCCGGCGTGGTGTCGTAGACCTTGGACATGGGCTTGCCGTTCTCGTCCACGCCCTTGTAACGGCCTTTGACCTTGGCGTGGAGCGTGACCGTGCCCGCTGTCAGCGCGTGTTGGATTTCGGCGACGCTGCCGAAGATATGGCCTTCGCCGGGCTCCTTATCCATCACGATGGACAGGTAGTAGAGACCCAGAACAATGTCTTGGCTCGGCACGATGATCGGGCCGCCGTTTGCGGGGTGCAGGATGTTGTTCGTCGACATCATGAGCACGCGCGCCTCAAGCTGTGCTTCCAGGCTCAGCGGCACGTGAACGGCCATTTGATCGCCGTCGAAGTCGGCGTTGAACGCCGCGCAAACGAGCGGATGCAGCTGAATGGCCTTGCCTTCGACCAGCACGGGCTCGAAAGCTTGAATGCCAAGGCGGTGCAGCGTCGGAGCGCGGTTCAACAGCACCGGATGCTCGCGGATCACCTCATCGAGGATGTCCCAAACTTCAGGGCGCTCCTTCTCCACAAGCTTCTTCGCCTGCTTCACGGTTGCGGAATAGCCTTGCGCATCGAGACGCGAATAGATGAACGGCTTGAACAGCTCGAGCGCCATCTTCTTCGGCAAACCGCATTGATGCAGCTTGAGCTCTGGGCCCACCACGATCACCGAGCGGCCGGAATAGTCCACGCGCTTGCCGAGCAGGTTCTGGCGGAACCGGCCCTGCTTGCCCTTGAGCATGTCGGCGAGCGACTTCAGCGGACGCTTGTTGGCGCCCGTGATGACGCGGCCGCGGCGGCCATTGTCGAACAGCGCGTCGACCGCCTCTTGCAGCATGCGCTTCTCGTTCCGGATGATGATATCCGGCGCGCGAAGCTCGATCAGGCGCTTCAGGCGGTTGTTGCGGTTGATGACACGGCGGTAGAGGTCGTTCAGGTCTGAAGTGGCGAACCGGCCGCCGTCGAGCGGAACGAGCGGGCGCAGCTCCGGCGGAATGACCGGGATCACCTTCATGATCATCCACTCGGGCCGGTTGCCCGACATGATGAACGCCTCGATGACCTTGAGGCGCTTCGCCAGCTTCTTGGGTTTAAGCTCGGTCGTCGCCTCGGCGATCTCCTGGCGGATCTGCTCGCGCATCTGCTCCAGATTGAGCGCCATGAGCATATCGCGCACGGCTTCCGCGCCGATGCCGGCCTGGAAATCCTCGCCGTACTCTTCCTGATATTTGAGGTAGTCCTCTTCGGAGAGAAGCTGCCCCGGCTTCAGCGGCGTGAGCCCCGGCTCGGTCACGACATAATTTTCGAAATAGAGCACGCGCTCCAGGTCCTTAAGCCCCATATCGAGCAGAAGGCCGATGCGCGACGGCAGCGACTTCAGGAACCAGATGTGCGCCACAGGTGAGGCCAATTCGATATGGCCCATCCGGTCGCGCCGCACCTTGGTGAGCGTCACTTCCACGCCGCATTTTTCGCAGATGACGCCTTTATACTTCATCCGCTTGTATTTGCCGCAGAGACATTCATAGTCCTTGATAGGACCGAAAATCCTCGCACAGAAAAGGCCGTCCCGCTCCGGCTTGAACGTGCGGTAATTTATTGTCTCTGGCTTCTTAATCTCGCCATATGACCAGGAGAGGATCTTCTCCGGGCTTGCGATTGAGATGCGAATCTGGTCGAATACCTGAGTCGGCACCTGCGGGCTGAAGAGATTTGTAATCTCTTGATTCATTCGTCACTCCTATCAGCCGCCCCCGCGGCGTGTTACGGCGTGGTATCCGTCCGCTTGGCGGACCGCGAGCGCGATGGGCGCCTCGCAAAGCTCATTCAAAACAGCAATCGCGGACACCGGCGAACCGGTGCCCGCAGACTTTTTACTCAGCGGCCTGGCGCGCAGGGCGCGGCCTCTTCGGCAACGCGAACTGCGGCTGCCTTGACGCTGGTTGCGCCGGCTGTACCTCGATGGCAGGTACCCGGCTCTGCTTCAGCTCCACGTTCAAACCCAGCGCGCGCATTTCCTTGACGAGAACGTTGAAGCTCTCGGGCACGCCCGCTTCGAACGTATCGTCGCCGCGGACGATGGCTTCGTAGACCTTGGTACGGCCGGCGACGTCGTCGGACTTGACCGTCAGCATTTCCTGAAGCGTGTAGGCCGCCCCGTATGCTTCAAGCGCCCACACTTCCATTTCTCCGAAGCGTTGGCCGCCGAATTGCGCCTTACCGCCCAGCGGCTGCTGGGTAACAAGGCTGTAGGGGCCGATCGAGCGCGCGTGGATCTTGTCGTCCACAAGGTGGTGCAGCTTCAAGAGGTACTTGTAGCCGACGGTAACCTTGCGGTCGAATGGTTCGCCCGACCGGCCATCGTTAAGAGTGACCTGGCCCGAAGTATCGAGCCCTGCGGCCTTCAGCATCTCCACGATGTCAGGCTCGCGCGCACCGTCGAAGACCGGCGTCGCCACTGGCACGCCTTTGCCGAGATTCTCGGCAAGCTCGACCAGCTGGCTGTCGTCCAGGGACATGACGGCCTCATCGTTCTGGTACGCCTTGGCCACCACCGCACGAAGCTCCTCGGCCCGGTGCTTCTGACGGTACCCCTCAAGCGCCTGGTTGATAATGCGCCCGAGGCCGCGTGAAGCCCAGCCCAGATGGGTTTCCAAGATCTGTCCCACATTCATGCGGCTTGGAACGCCGAGCGGGTTCAGAACGATATCGACCGGCGTGCCGTCCTCAAGATAGGGCATATCCTCGATGGGCACGATATGGCTAACCACACCTTTGTTACCGTGCCGCCCGGCCATCTTGTCGCCCGGCTGGATCTTGCGCTTCACAGCAACGAAGACCTTGACCATCTTCATGACGCCCGGCGGCAGCTCGTCGCCGCGCTTCAGCTTGTCGATCTTGTCGACAAAACGCTGCTCAAGGCGCTTTTTGGCGTCGTCGTATTGACGCCGGATCGCCTCGATGCCGCCCATCGCCTGCTCGTCCTTGAGCGCGATATCCCACCATTGGCTGCGGGGCACATCGCCGAGAAGTTCCTCGTTGATATCCGTGCCTTTCCTCAAGCCCTTCGGACCCCGGGCAACTTCCTTGCCCATGAGAATATCGCGCAAGCGACCGTAAACGTTCCTGTCGAGGATGTGCAATTCGTCGTCGCGGTCCTTGGCGAGCCGCTCGATCTCCTCGCGCTCGATGGCCATGGCGCGTTCGTCTTTCTCGACGCCATGCCGGTTGAAGACGCGCACTTCCACGACGGTGCCCGCGACGCCCGGTGGCAGGCGCAACGAAGTATCGCGAACGTCGGAGGCCTTCTCGCCGAAGATGGCGCGGAGCAGCTTCTCCTCCGGCGTCATCGGGCTCTCGCCTTTCGGCGTGATCTTGCCTACCAGAATATCGCTCGGCTGGACCTCGGCCCCGATATAGACGATGCCCGCTTCGTCGAGGTTCTTCAGCGCCTCTTCCGACACGTTCGGAATGTCGCGCGTTATCTCCTCCGGTCCGAGCTTGGTGTCGCGGGCGGAAACCTCGAATTCCTCGATGTGGATCGAGGTGAACACGTCGGTCGAGACGATACGCTCAGAGAGAAGGATAGAATCCTCGAAGTTGTAGCCCTGCCACGGCATGAACGCCACGAGCACGTTCTTGCCGAGCGCCAAATCGCCCAGATCGGTGGAAGGCCCGTCCGCGATGATGTCGCCCCGCTCGATCCTGTCGCCCACGCGAACCAGCGGCCGCTGGTTGATGCAGGTGTTTTGGTTCGAGCGCTGGAATTTGCGCAGATTATAGATGTCCACGCCCGACTTGGACGGATCGGCTTCGTCGGTTGCGCGGATCACGATACGGGTCGCGTCGACCTGGTCGATGATGCCGGCGCGCTTTGCTCCGATGGCGGCGCCCGAGTTGCGCGCAACCACGCTTTCCATACCGGTGCCGACAAGCGGCGCCTCAGCCCGCAGCAGCGGCACTGCTTGGCGTTGCATGTTCGAACCCATGAGCGCGCGGTTCGCGTCGTCGTTCTCCAGGAACGGGATCAGAGCCGCGGCCACCGAGACCACCTGCTTCGGCGAGACGTCGATAAAGTCCGCCTTGGCATGGGGCACGAGAGAAACGTCGCCCTGGTGCCGGCAGATGATCAGATCCTCGGCAAAGGTATTGTCCGGGTTCAGCTTCACGTTCGCTTGCGCGATGTGATAACGGGCTTCCTCCATCGCGGACAGGTAGACCACCTTGTCGGTGACCTTGCCGTCAACAACGCGCCGGTACGGGCTCTCGATGAAGCCGTATTTGTTCACGCGGGCGAAAGTGGCCAAGCTGTTAATGAGGCCGATATTCGGGCCTTCGGGCGTCTCGATCGGGCAAATCCGGCCGTAGTGGGTCGGATGCACGTCGCGAACCTCGAAGCCCGCTCGCTCGCGGGTCAAACCGCCAGGCCCAAGCGCCGACAAACGCCGCTTATGGGTGATTTCCGAAAGCGGGTTGGTCTGGTCCATGAACTGGCTGAGCTGCGAGGAACCGAAGAACTCGCGCACGGCAGCACTTGCCGGCTTCGCGTTGATAAGATCCTGCGGCATGACCGTATCGATATCGACCGAGGACATGCGCTCGCGGATCGCCCGCTCCATGCGCAAGAGCCCCAAGCGATACTGGTTCTCCATCAGCTCGCCCACGGACCGCACACGGCGGTTGCCGAGATTGTCGATGTCGTCCACCTCGCCGCGCCCGTCGCGCAAATCGACAAGCGTGCGGATAACTGAGATGATGTCTTCCTTGGTTAGGATGCGCATCTCATCGGACTGCTCGATGTCAAGGCGTATGTTCATCTTCACGCGGCCGACCGAGGACAGGTCGTAGCGCTCCTCGTCGAAGAACAAGCTCTTGAACAGGGCACGAGCGGCGTCCTCCGTCGGCGGCTCGCCCGGACGCATGACGCGATAGATATCGAACAGAGCGTCCTGCCCGTTCTGATTTTTGTCGGTGTGCAGCGTGTTGCGAATGAAGGAGCCGGTGCTCACGTGATCGATGTCGAGCACAGGCAGCTCCTCGATGCCGGCAGCGCGCAGCTTGTCCAGCACCTTGGCATCGAGCTCACCGCCTGCTTCGGCATAGATCTCGCCCGTTGACATATTGACGACGTCTTCGGCCAGATACCGCCCCAGCAGAGCATCGTCGGGAACCGCGATCGCCTTCACGCGCTCGGAAAGCTGGCGGACCGCGCGTGCATTGAGCTTCTTGCCCGCCTCGATGACCACCTCGCCGGTGTCAGCGTCGTAGATGTCCTGGGTCGTCTTAACGCCGCGCATACGCTCGGCGACAAAAGGCGTGCGCCAGCCTTGACGCGTCGCCTGGTAAACAACTCGCTTATAGAACGTGCCGAGGATCTCCTCGTTGTCCATTCCAAGCGCGTAGAGCAGCGTCGTCGCAGGAAGCTTCCGCTTCCTGTCGATGCGCGCATAGACGATGTCCTTGGCGTCGAACTCAAAGTCGAGCCATGAGCCGCGATAGGGAATGATACGGGCCGCAAAGAGCAGCTTCCCGGACGAGTGGCTCTTGCCGCCGTCATGATGAAAAAAAACGCCGGGCGAGCGGTGCATCTGGGAAACAATAACGCGCTCTGTACCGTTAATGACAAAGGTACCGTTCAACGTCATGAATGGGATGTCGCCCATATAGACGTCCTGCTCCTTGATGTCCCTGACGGAGCGGGAACCCGTCTCCTCATTGACGTCGAAGCTGATAAGGCGTAATTTGACCTTTAGCGGCGCCGCGTAAGTCATGCTCCGTTGCTGGCATTCATCAACGTCATATTTCGGTGGCTCGAAGTCGTAGCGCACAAATTCAAGTTGCGCTTTGTCCGAAAAATCCTTTATGGGAAAGATCGAGGCAAAGACTGCTTGCAAGCCGGTATTCGGGCGCCCGCCAACCGGATCTTGAACCATAAGAAATTGATCGTAGGATTGCTTTTGCACCTCGATCAAATTCGGCATCTCAGCAGCGTCGGCAATGTGCCCGAAGCGCTTGCGAATACGTTTACGGCCGATAAACGTCTGCGCCATTTGATCTCCTTATTTTCACCGGCGGCGGCCTCACTCGAACGCCCGCGCGACTTGGCGTTGAAAGAAGGCCTAATTCTGGGAAGCCACCTCATATGGCATCCCAGTATCATTTTACAAGCCCTGTTCTTGTCACCGTTCCCCTCCAGCATAATTCTGAGGGATCGAACCTTCACCGGTCACGGGCCTGTTCCGTGCCTTGCGGGCTGGCTGGGCGCGAACCCAGCCATTGTGACAACCTACTTAATCTCGACCTTGGCGCCTGCCGCCTCGACCTTCTTCTTGATTTCCTCGGCTTCCGACTTCGACACGGCTTCCTTGATAGCCTTCGGAGCGGCTTCCACCAGATCCTTAGCTTCTTTCAGGCCAAGGCCTGTGATCGCCCGGACTTCCTTGATGACGTTGATCTTCTGGGCGCCGGCGTCGGCTAGAATGACGTCGAACTCCGTCTGCTCCTCGACCTCAGCAACCGGGGCGCCTGCGCCACCGGCCATCGGCATAGCAAACGCCGGCATCGCCGCCGCAGCGGAAACGCCCCATTTGTCTTCAAGGACCTTCACGAGTTCGGCCACTTCCAGCACGGTGAGGCCGGACAGATCATTGTACAGTTTATCGAGTTTCTCAGACATTTAGACCTCTAGAATGTTGTAGACCGGTTGGTGATTGGAGGCTCTGCCTTGAGCCGTCACGCCGCTTCTTGCTTTTCCTTGTAGGCTTGCAGCACTCTCGCAAGGCTTTGCGCAGGCGCATTAAGCTGCCGCGCAAACTTGGAGCCGGGTGCAAGCAAAACGCCCAGTAGCTTGGAGCGAAGCTCTTCCATCGACGGGATGGCGGCCAAAGCCTTTACACCATCCGCATCCAGCGCCTGGCGCCCGAGCAAGCCGCCGACAATGACGAATTTGTCATTGGTCTTGGCATAATCGGCCGCCACTTTCGCTGCCGCCGTCGGGTGTTGCGAGAACGCAATGCCCGTTGGCTCAAGGAAGAGATCCGCACCTGCGCCGTCTGCTGCGTCAACAAGTGCAATCTTGGCGAGACGGTTCTTGATGACTTTGAAAGTGGCCCCGGCGCCGCCCATTTTCCGGCGGAGGTCACTCATTTGCGCTACGGTCATGCCTTTGTAGCGCGCCACCACGACAGAGCCGCTTGTCGTAAAGATGCTGCTGAGGGTCTCAACAGCCTCCCTTTTTTCAGCTCTATCCACCGCTTCTCTCCAGTTAACTGGCGGGGCGCAAATATTTGCGAACCGCCGCTTCGATCACGCCGCTGCCTCAAGAAGGCGAGCGACAGCTCATACCTGTCCCGAGGCGTGATGCGACGCGATCCACCAACCAGCCGGGGCTGGCCGCCGAGATCCACTGCTATCCGTCTCCCGTCTCATGCTGGCTGAATTAAGCCTCGGAGCGAACTCTTTGGCGCCAGCAATCTTGGACAGGCTGCCTCCGGTATTCAGGAGACAGCGGCCAAGAACGTCGCCGCTCTTGGCCAATCGGACGGCGAACCGCCCGAAACTCATAAGGTGGCCTGATCGCCACCCTCCGGCGTCATTCCCGCGAAGGCACGACGCCTCTACCTGCTAATGCACCGCGCCGCTTGACAGCGTCGCAGGTTCGATCTTCACGCCCGGCCCCATGGTCGAGCTTAGGGCCACACGCTTGACGAATGTGCCTTTGGCCCCTGCCGGCTTGGCTTTCATCACCGCCTCGGCGAATGCTTTGACATTTTCCACAAGCGCGTCTTCGGTGAAGCTTGCCTTGCCGATGCCCGCATGCAGAATGCCTGCCTTCTCGACGCGAAACTCTACCGAGCCGCCCTTGGCACCCCGGATGGCTTCGGCGACGTCCATCGTCACCGTTCCGACCTTCGGGTTCGGCATCATGCCGCGCGGCCCCAGAATCTTACCCAGCCGGCCTACCAGGGGCATCATGTCGGGCGTTGCGATGCACTTATCGAAGTTGATCGTGCCGCCCTGCACCTGCGTCACCAGATCCTCAGCGCCGACCACGTCTGCGCCCGCGGCCTTGGCCTCATCCGCCTTGGCGCCGCGGGCGAACACTGCCACGCGCACCGACCGGCCCGTGCCGTTTGGAAGCGCGCAAACGCCGCGCACCATCTGATCGGCGTGACGCGGGTCCACGCCCAAATTCATCGCGATCTCGATCGTCTCGTCGAACTTCGCTTTGGCGCGCTCTTTGACGAGCTTCACCGCCTGCTCGATGGGATAAAGCTTCTCGCGTGCGATGCCACTCTTGGCTTCGCGCAAACGTTTCCCTTCCATTGCGCTTACTCCTTCACCGTAAGGCCCATGGAACGGGCAGAACCAGCAATGATCTTGGCGGCCTGATCGAGATCGGTCGCGTTCAGGTCTTTCATTTTCTTCTGAGCGATCTCGCGCACCTGATCCATCGTCACGGTGCCTGCCGAGCCAACGCCCGGCGTTTTCGATCCGCTCTTGATGCCAGCAGCCTTCTTCAAGAAGAAAGACGCGGGCGGCGTGTTCATCTTGAACGCGAAAGACTTATCCTGATAATACGTGATCACAACCGGGATAGGGGAGCCGGGCTCCATCTCTTTGGAAGCCGCGTTAAAATCCTTGCAGAACATCATGATGTTCAAGCCGCGCTGGCCCAGCGCCGGCCCGATAGGCGGCGACGGGTTAGCCTGCCCCGCAGGCACCTGCAGCTTGATATAGCCTACTACTTTCTTTGCCATCCTGATCCTCTCGCGGGCTCAAGGCCCTTTGGTTTGAGGGATGTGGTACGGCCCTTATGCGCCTGCCTGGCACGCAAGCGCGAACCTCCCACAACGAATACCAGGCCGAGCCGGCAGCGCTTGCCGCGCTAGACCTTCTCAACCTGACCATACTCCAGCTCGACAGGGGTCGCCCTGCCGAAGATGGAAACTGCAACTTTGAGCCGCGCGCGCTCCTCGTCGACTTCTTCGACATGCCCGTTGAACGATGCAAACGGCCCGTCGGCGACGCGCACCTGCTCCCCGATCTCGAAGGTGATGGATGGTTTTGGTCTATCCACACCCTCTTTCACTTGATTGAGAATACGCTGAGCTTCAATATCCGAAATCGGCTGCGGTTTGTTGTCCGCGCCAAGGAAACCGGTGACCTTCGGCGTATTCTTAATCAACAGAAACGCTCTGTCGTTCATGTCCATCTTCACGAGGACATAACCAGGAAAGAACTTCCGCTCAGTGGCCACCTTCCTGCCACGGCGAACCTCGACAACCTCTTCCATCGGCACGACGATTTCCTCGAAGCACTCTTCGATGCCCGCCGCAGCCGCACGTTCACGGATAGCGTCCGCCACCTTTTTTTCGAAGTTTGAATAGGCGTGAACGATATACCAGCGCTTTGCCATCAGTCTTACTGCTTTTGGTTAAGTTTTAATTTAAAGGGCTAGTGCCCAAGGCTTAAAATAAGAGCGACAAGGCGGCTGAAAATTTGATCGGACAGCAGGAAGAAGATCGACGTGAACGCAGCCATGGCCACCACCATCATGGTCGTCACCAGCGTCTCGCGCCGGGTCGGCCAGATAACCTTCGAGCCTTCAGCCCGGACCTGCTGCAGAAATTCAAAAGGACTGATGCTTGCCATTTCTTTCCAACGCCAACGCGAAGCCGCCCAGCTTGCGCCCCGAATCCTGTTTATAGGCTTTTGACGCCCGATTATTCCTAGTATCCTGCCGCTCGAAAGTGGCAGGAGTGGAGGGACTCGAACCCCCAACCCCCGGTTTTGGAGACCGGTGCTCTAGCCGATTGAGCTACACTCCTCCATCTAACCGGTTCCGAGCTGGCAGCCCGCCGCTGGATCAATATCCAAAAACTGCTCCTGCCCCGCTCGTGTTAACTCACCAGTAGTTAGGGGATTGATAGCTAACATGCGAAGTGGCGGCCTGCCAAGCGCTTTTTCGCTGCAACGCAAAACAAAATTGCATTTGTCAAGCGCAATTCACAGGCAGTGGAAAACTGCCCGCTCGCTTTTTTCGTTGAGCCGCGCCGCGATATTGCTAATGTAGGCGCTCCGCGGGTGTAGCTCAATGGTAGAGCAGCAGCCTTCCAAGCTGAATACGAGGGTTCGATTCCCTTCACCCGCTCCAGCCCACCCGGCAAGCCCTAATTATCGGCCTTGCAGGGCGCGTGACGTTCGCGCCCTGCGCGCGTTGAAACAGCGGCTCAGCCTCTGCCTTCCGCCCTTGTGCCTTGTAGAGGGCTCTAACAGTAGAAACCGTGAAGGGATGCTGTTTGCCAAGGGTGCGCTCACTCGATTCGAGGGTGCGCTTGTAGAGGGTCTCGGCTTCCTGATAACGGCCTTGAGACTTATAGATCAAAGCCAAGCTGTTCATTGTAATGAGCGTGAATTTATGGTCTTTGCCAAGTTTGCGCTCCCTTTTCTCAAGGGCGAGGGCAAGAAGCGCTTCGGCTGGCGCGTAGCGCTTACTCCTATAATGATGACCTCTGCTCGCCATTTGCGAATGCGCCGGTGGATAAGCTTGAGGCGAACGCGAATTATGGATCGCGCTTGCGGGGCACGAAGCCGGTCTGATCGCCCGCCGAAATCTCCACCGTGCCAAGTGCGTCCGCTAGCCGCGCCGCAGCGGAGCCGGGCTTTAGAGGCTTTTGCTGGCTCTCATGAGGTGCCCATCCGCAGAGGTACAGGATTTCAAAGGTTGCGCGCACTCTCCCGTCCGGCTCGCTGAAACACTCGGAATAGATGGTCCCAGCCCGGCCAAGCGTGTCGCGGCGGAGCGGCTTTTTGGAGCGCGCCGAAAGGGGATTCGCCGCGCCCATTGCCTTCAGCTCGCGCATCAGGGCCAGGGGATCGGCATAGGTCGCCGTTAGCTTCTCTGAGTCGGCAACCGGCAGGGCAAAGCCTGCGCGCAGCAGGAGCCCGCCCATGTCGCGCACATCGGCCGTGGGGAATACGCGCGGGGTCACGCCGCCAATCGTTTCCGTCTCGGCCTCCATGAAGGCCCGCCTCAGCTCCATAAGGCTGTCGCCGCCGAGGAGCGCGCCAAGAAATAAGCCATCCGGTTTAAGGGCGCGCCTGATTTGAATCAGTGCGCCCGGCAAGTCGTTGACAAGGTGGAGGGACAGCACGGAAGTGATGAGATCGAACGCCCCCTCCTTGAGCGGAAGCGCTTCCTCCGTTGCAACGGCGCGGTGGAACGGACAGACCTCCGCCGCAGAGAACGCGCCGCTTAGCGAGACGACGCTAATACCTGCAATACACTGCTTAAGCATGCGAGCCATTGCGCCGTGATAGGAGCCCACATCTGCGGCGCACGAAAAGCTTCGCTTGATCCCGCCGATGCGACCCGTCAGTTCCTCCGACGCGTAACGCACCAAAAAATCGGCATCCTTCAGCGCCGGGGCTGCGCGCTCCAGATTGATGCGGATTTGCCGGCGGTCGAAGATGTTTGGACTGGTCAAGCTTTGTGCCTTCGATTAGGTTTATGGGAGGAACAACGCATTCTCTACAAAGTTATAAATGCTCCAACGTCTAGCCAGTTTCGCAGCGTCGGGTTTGCGCTATTCCGCTGACCTGATCCTGCCCGCAGTTTGCGTCTCGTGCGGAACCCTCATAACCCATCACAACCTGCTTTGCCCGCAATGCTGGCGCAGCCTGCATCTGATCGGTCCGCCCGTCTGCAACAGGCTTGGCATCCCACTCCCTGGATATGAAGGCCAGGAACCGCATATCTCAATGCAGGCCCTCGCCAACCCGCCGGTTTTTTTGCGCGCCCGGGCGGCCGCGCATTATACCGGGATCGTGCGGCGGCTTATCGTCCGGTTCAAATTCGAGGATAAGCATGAGCCACTGCCGCTGTTCATCAAGCTCATGCGGGAGGCAGGACAGGAGCTTCTGAGGGATGCCGATGTTCTCGTGCCCGTGCCCCTGCACCGGCTGCGCTTGCTGCAGCGCCGCTTCAACCAGTCCGCCCTGCTTGCGAGGGGACTGAGCCGGGCCAGCGGTGTTCCGGCCGCCCTTACGGCTTTGAAGCGGACCAGGCGGACATCGGCGCAGGTTGGGCTGAGCCAGGAGGCACGCCAGGAAAATGTCGCCCGCGCCTTCGGCGTGAGTAGCAATTGGCGAAAAGCGCTGCAGGGTAAGAAAGTTCTTCTTATCGACGATGTGATCACAACGGGAGCAACGGCAAATGCCTGTGCTTCCGCGCTGCTTGGTGCCGGGGCAGGTCGAGTCGACGTCTTGACCATTGCGCTCGTCTCACATGGCGCTGCGGATTTCGATAGGAACCAAGTATAAGCTGCACTATTGGGGTCCTACATTTAAACTATGTCGTATTCGAGAGTACACAGACATGTCATTTGCCAGCGCATTTGGCCGAAGTTATATTCTGTCGCTAACCATGAATAGTGTAAAAAGAGTTAGGAGTAGTACCATGAGAGTCTGGACAAAGCCCGCGGTTTCTACCGTTGACGCCGGTTTTGAGGTCACTCGCTACCTGCCTTCTACCTTGGACGTTGCTGCACGGCGGACTTGCAAGAAGTAATGCCGGGCGCGATTTCCGGAGATCCCTGCTGGGAAGGCACCGCCGGCAATGCGTAGTACCCTAGCAAGCATGAAACCGCGCTTGGGATGGAGGTCAGCGAGCCTGTTTGCGCTCCTCGCAATCGTTCCTCCGGCCGCCAATGGCGCCGCCGGGGCCGCTGGGTTGAACGATTACCCGACTTCCGCGCGCGCTGACTACGTGTTCGGCTGCATGAAGTCAAACGGAGACACGCACACTGCGCTGGACCAGTGCTCGTGCTCGATCGACGTCATCGCGAGCCTTCTGCCCTACGATCGCTATGTCGAAGCCGAGACCGTCCTAAGTCTCGCTCAGGTGCCCGGCTTCTTCGGAGCAATGTTCCGCTCGCCGCCGCCAGCAAAGGCTGCGGTGGAAAATTTGCGCCGCGCGCAAGCAGAAGCTGAGGTCCGATGCTTCTAGCCAGGTTCGGCGGTCAGGCTGGGTGCGTCAGATGTCTTTATCGCCCTTCCTGGGGAATTGGCACTTCCAGCGCTGGACGAACCACTTAGGGTGTTCCGAGCCCCATTGGGCGATAGTGGGCTGCGCGTTCATCATGCACTGCATGGGCGATGCGTTCGCCTCAAAGAGGAGACGCTGATCCCGGCAGGTGTTGGGTTGCGAGACGATGCAGACTGTCAAAACAAGCTCTATCATTTCATAATGCCCCTCGTTGCTTTTGCTGCGGGGTCCTCATGCAATCTTAATGCCATTGGTGGGCCCCCAAGGTCGCCGGACCTTGCAGACAGCACTCAGCACAATATACGGTGGAGTTTACGCTATCAACTCGAACTAGACTAATGTAGGTTGCGGCGCCTGCGCGCAGCCGGCCTAATTCGAACCGTCATACAATCCCGGATTAGCATCATACAGTTTGAGGTCGGGGATTAAACGATAACGTATAAGCCAGTCCAATGTACGCGACCAGCTTTGGTCTGTATCGCCGCGCATATCCGCGCTCATAACTGCGAGCATTTTTCCGCTTACGGCATCGCGAAGGTAGATATTCTCGTTCAAGATCAGGTCGGATACTTTCTGAACGGTGCCAGTGATCGAAAGCTGCGCTCCTACCTTCTTGGCCAGATCGGTGTCGCAACCGCCACAATTTTGAAGATTGCTTTCCAGCGCAGCTTCGTTTACCGGACCGGTATCAACCACCTGAACCAGGCCGGACTCGCCAAGCTTTTTTCTCAAGGTCTCCCCGAGGTTCTTTAGCCGGGCCGCTTCCGCGGGGGTCATCGGCTGCAAGCTTGAATTGATCATCTCAAAGTCGAAGACAGCAACGCTGGGCAAAGCGGCAGCTTGTGCATAGGGCGTTAAGCCCACGATTAAAAACAGAAGAGTTACCTTCACCACAATTGAGCGCACCGTATAAATATACTCTTGCACATGCCATATGCAAGGTGCCCGGTTATGGGCTAAATCGTGCGAAAACCTTGCAGAGCGGCCACAGGGTGGCCATCATATACTCCAAACAAAATAAGGGCATGGGAAGCTTGAGGCGGTCATTCTTGCGGCATCTCGCAGTCTTTGGTTTGCTCTTCGCAATGACGGGGGGCTCCGCGGCGGAGGAAGCTACAGCAATCAAGATTGGCTATCTTCAGCGGTCGGAGCAAAAGCCTGCCATATCTCTGCTGGACGTACCGGCCGCCAATGCCGCGCTCGCCGGCGCCGAGCTTGCGGTCGCGGACAACAACACAACCGGCAAGTTTCTCAACGAGAACTTTGCAATTACCCATGTCAAATTGGGACAGGGTGAAGATCCCGCGGCAGCGATCGAGAAGCTGGCCGGCGAAGGTATTTCTCTTGTTGTCACAGACCTGCCCGCGGCAGCTCTGCTGAAAGCCGCCGATGCCGGCCGCGGCCGGGGCATGTTGTTTTTAAATGCAGGAGCGCTCAGCGACAGCCTCCGCGAAGAGGATTGCCGGGGAGACGTCATCCACGTCGCGCCCTCGCGCGCGATGCTGGCCGATGGGCTGGCCCAATATCTCATCTGGAAGCAATGGCGGAACTGGGTCCTCGTAACCGGCTCGCATCCTGAAGACAAGCTTTGGGCAGATGCATTGAAGCGGGCTGCGCTCCGTTTCGGCGCGAAGATCGCGGACGAAAAGGTTTTTGAGGATAAAGGCGGGGCCCGGCAGACCGATAGCGGGATTGCAGAAATCCAGCTCCAGATTCCTCTGTTTACGCAAGGATTGCCGGATTACGACGTTCTCGTGGCAGCCGACGAGAGCGCGGTCTTTGCGGACTATTTGCCTTACCGGACGAAAGCCGCGAGACCGGTTGCCGGCTCCGCGGGCCTTGTCCCCACAAGCTGGGATCCTTCGATGGAACAGTGGGGTGCAACGCAATTGCAAAACCGCTTCATGAAGCGGTTTTCGCGCCGCATGACGGCACTTGATATGCAGGCGTGGACGGCCGTGCGCATGATCGGGGAGGCGGTATCGCGGACAAAATCGGCAGATGCACAAGCCTTGCGCGCCTATATCCTAAGCCCGGCTTTCGAGCTGGCTGCCTTCAAAGGGCAAGCCCTAACGGTGCGGCCATGGGACCTCCAGCTTCGCCAGCCGATACTTTTGAGTGACGGCAAGAACGTGGTGTCGGTTTCCCCCCAGCAGGGCTTTCTGCATCCGGTGTCTGAACTCGATACGCTTGGCTATGACAAACCGGAAACGAAATGCGTGCTAAAATAATGCCGGGAGAACGCACAAAAATGGGTTACCGCTTAGGCGTTATCGTGGCGTTGGCGCTCGCCGCTCCGGCCGATCGGCCGGAGCCTACGAAGCGTACGTTTCCAACGAGAAGAGCAACACGGTCAGCGTCATCGACACGGATAAGCTGGAAGTCATCAAGACCATCAAAGTCGGCCAGCGGCCGCGGGGTATCGCGGTAACGAAGGACGGAAAATTGGTAATCGTGGCGGATGGCGATGACGACACGATCCAGACCATCGACACCAAGACGAAGGAAGTTACCGGCAACCTGCCGTCCGGCGCCGATCCCGAATACTTCACCTTCGATCCGAGCGGCAAGCTTCTCTATGTCGCGAACGAGAACGATAACACCGTCACTGTCATCGACATGGCAACGCATCAGCCTGAAGGCGATATTCAGGTTGGGGTAGAGCCGGAAGGAATGGCCGTCAGTCCGGACGGGAAGACTGTCGTTTGCACTTCGGAAACGAGCAATATGGCTCATTTCATCGATACAAAGACCCAGGAGATCGCCGCTAACGTGCTTGTCGGCCAAAGGCCGCGCTTCGCCGTCTTCAAGCGCGACGGCTTGGAGCTCTGGGTCTCTTCCGAGGTCGGCGGAACGGTGAGCGTCATCGATCCCGTGAAGCACGCGGTCAAGAAAAAGATCACCTTCGAGATCCCCGGCCTCAGGCGCGAGGCTATTCAGCCCGTCGGTATCAATATCACCAAGGACGGCAAACTCGTCTTCATATCTTTGGGCCCGGCAAACCGCGTTGCCGTGGTCGATGGCAATACTTACGAGGTCATCAAATACCTCCTGGTTGGCCAGCGGGTTTGGCATGGCGCGTTCACGCCCGACGAGAAATATCTTCTTGTTACCAATGGCTTATCGAACGACGTTTCCGTGATCGATGTCGCAGATTTGAAGGTGATCAAGTCCATCCAGGTTGGCCGCGAGCCCTGGGGCGTTGCGATTGAGGCTAAAGAATGAGCCCGGCTCTGCAGGCATCCCGCTCGATCGCCCAGCCCGCGCCGGAGCTAGCCCCTGAGGGCGCATTAGCGTTGGAAGTAGAGCATTTGACCCATTCATACGGCTCCCGCAAAGCGCTCGACGATGTCAGCATCCGGATCGGGACGTCCACCTTCACTGTGCTGCTCGGACTGAACGGGGCCGGAAAAAGCACTTTGTTCGCGCTTATTACACGCTTATTCAATGCGCAGCGGGGCAGCATCCGCATCTTCGGGCAGGAGCTTAGGCGTAAGCCAGGCGAAGCCCTCAAGCAGCTCGGAGTCGTGTTTCAGGCTCGGACGCTGGACCTCGATCTTTCGGTCTGGCAGAACCTGCTTTACCACGCAGCGCTCCATGGCATGACCGGCAGCGCGGCGCGCCAACGGGCGGAGCGTGTGCTTGCGCAAGTGGCGCTTGAAGGACGCGCGCACGAGAAGGCACGCAACCTCTCGGGCGGTCAGATGCGCCGGGTGGAGATCGCACGCGCTCTGCTGCACCGCCCCAGGCTGCTCCTGCTCGACGAGCCGACGGTGGGACTCGATATCGAGGCCCGGGCAGATATCCTTCACCACGTCAGAATTCTCGTCGAAACGGAGGGGATCAGCGTCCTGTGGGCTACGCATTTGATCGATGAAGTCTCAGAGAGCGATCACGTTATCGTCTTGCATAAAGGCGCGGTGCTCGGGCAAGGCCGCGTTACAGCGGTTGCGAACGCAGCGGGCGCGAAGAACATTGCCGAAGCCTTTGCTGTGCTCACGCATTCCGCCGGGCGCGGGAGCGAGGCAGGCTCATGACCGCCCTCGCCTACAAAACCGTGCAAAGCGCCGGCGGCTTCTCAATCGGCCAATATCTCATTTGCGCCAAGGGCATTATATGGCGCGAAGGCCTGCGCTTCCTGCATCAGCGCGAACGCTTCGTTTCCGCCTTGGTCCGGCCGCTGGTGTGGCTGTTCATCTTTGCAGCCGGCTTTCGCCAGGTCTTGGGGGTTTCGATCATCCCTCCCTACGAGACCTATATCCCCTATGAGGTCTACATCGTGCCGGGCCTGCTGGCGATGATCCAGCTTTTCAACGGCATGCAATCCTCGCTCTCGATGGTCTACGACCGCGAGATGGGGAATATGCGCACCTTGCTCGTGAGCCCGTTCCCGCGTTGGTTTCTCTTGTCTTCGAAACTCGTTGCGGGAACCCTGGTCTCGATCCTTCAGGTTTATGCCTTCCTGGCGGTGGCGTGGTTTTGGGACGTTGAGCCGCCGCCGATCGGCTATCTCACCGTACTGCCCGCTCTTATTCTGTCCGGTCTAATGTTCGGTGCTCTCGGGATGCTGCTTTCCTCGCTCATAAAGCAGCTCGAGAATTTCGCCGGCATCATGAACTTCGTGATTTTCCCGATGTTTTTCGCGTCGTCTGCGCTTTATCCGCTATGGCGCGTGGAGGAATCGAGCCTCCTGCTTTACCGCATCTGCTTGCTCAACCCGTTCACCTACGCGACCGAACTCATACGCTTCGCCCTTTACGGCAAGATCGATCCGCTCTCGCTGGCTGTTGTTGTTTCCTGCACCGTAGTCTTCATGGCGGGAGCTATTAGCGCGTACGATCCCGCTCGCGGCTTGATTGCGCTGCGGCGTGGCATAGGAGGAAGTGCATGATTGCAAGACAAATTTCTGCGGCGGCTTTCTTTGTGCTGGTCCAGGCCGGCCTTCCAGCCGCCGCAATGGATAATCGTTATCCGGATTGGCCCTGCCAGCAGCTTAAAGTCCCAGAGCTTTCGGTCGCGGCGATCTGGCCCGAACCAATCCCAGAGCAGTCCGCAAAGCCGGCAAGCCAGCTGCCGGGCCTGAACGATATGGTCGCTCAGCTTGCTGCGCGGAAGACCCCGATGGAGGAGGCCGAGAAGCAAATCTCAAGCTTCATCACCGGCACTCCTGAGGAGAGGAAGGAGAAGGCAGACCTGTTGTTCATTGGGCTTTTCGATGCGCTCAACGCTCAAAGGTTTCAGGTCATGAACGGCCTGGAGCGCGCTTATCGCAGGCAGAAGGATCTTGCGGAAAAAGTCCGTTCGGACATGGAAAAGCTTCGCGGGCTCCAGGACGCAGATGGCGATAGCCCCCAACTGAAGGAACTCGTTGGGCAGGTTCAGTGGGAAACCCGCGTTTTCGACGATCGCCGCCAAACCCTGAAATATGCCTGCGAAGTGCCAGTGGAAATCGATCAGCGCATTTTCGCTCTGGCGCGGGCTATTCAGAAGGCCGGCGGGATAAGCTAACCCCCGGAAGATGGAGTTCGCTGTTTGCCGCCGTCATCTCATTGGCAGGGGGCGCATCAGCCCGCCTTCTGTCCAAAGCGCATTCAGGCCCCGATCCAGATGATAGGGCTTACCCGTCGTACGTTGGAAGATTTCACCATAATTGCCGGTCGCGGCGATAACCTTGGCGGCCCAGTCATGCGCCAGCCCTAGCGCCTGAGCAGTGGCGAAGTCGTGCCCGAGCAGCTGCCCGGCCCGCAGGTCATCGCGTTTCATCGCTGCTGCCACGTTGCCCTGCGCGATCCCCAACGCTTCCGCTTCGATCAGCGCGGCGACCGTCCAGTCGATCAGCAGTCCGAACTTCTGATCGCCATAGCGATAGACGGGGACAATGGGGGCAAGCCCGAACCGCTCAGGCAGGAATACGAAATCGCTGGTCATCGCATGAAAGTTGGCGCGCGACTGGGCGAGCCGAGACTACATGCCCGTGCCGGCATCGCACCGGCGAACAGCTATGGCAGCGTCCATCTCGCCCTGTTCGGAGTGAGACATTCCCGCGTAAGGAATGCCTCGTGCGGTCATTTCGTCGTGAAGCATCTGTTCGGGCGGGCTCATGTCAAATGCACAGATAAGTTTGTCGCGTAGGCCGGCCAGTTCCGTGATGCCGTTTAGCTTAGACACTAGAATACGCTGGGAGTCGTAGAAGACCGGCGGTCCGAACCCAACGCCGAAACGCGTCGCTATCAATGCGGAAGGCGAGATGCCAACGACAAGATGGACGGTGCCCGCCTTCAGCGCGTTCAACGCCTCCAGCTCGGCTGGAAAAACCTGGATCGTTAGGCTGTCCGGGTTACCGAAGATAGCGACTGCGACGGCACGGCAAACCTCGGCTTCGAGCGCTGAAAGATTGCCGTGAACCTCCTCTGCATTCCAGTCGCCGGCGCTTAGGACCGTGCCACATTCCATGCGGTGAGCTGCGCGGATGGAGTTTAAAGTTTGAGCGTGCGCGACGCTGGCAAGAACCAGCAGGCCGGCGAAGAGGCTTAGAAGCAAGCGAGACATCTTACAAACCCAACTAAGTAGGAAAGAAAAAGGATGGTGGTCAAGACCTCCATCCCGTCGCGGACTATCTCAGCCCGCAGCCATGCCTCAAGCCGGGAATGAATTACGGCGTCCAGTTGCCGGAGGTCGGCGTGCCGGGCGATTGGCTTGAGCTCGGACGCGGATTTACGTCAACCGGATACGGATCGACCGGATTACCCGCTTTATAAGCGGCCCAAGACGGGAAGTCGGTCGGCAAAACGCCGACTGCCTGGCATGCACCGTTGGTATAGCCGTTCGACGTATTATAGCTCGCCCGCGCCAAGTGAGGCAGCGACATGACCTGTGTCTGCGAGAAGGTTGCCTGGGAAGCGGGGATAGGCGACTTAGTCCCCTGCAAGATGTTGTAATCGAAGGCTTCCGTCAGGTCGCCTACGCCGTTGTTCGGATCGTCTGAAGGTTCGAGGTTTGCTTGTCCCAAATTCGTTTGGCCCAACGCACGCGCATGCACCTCATCTGGCAACGAGGCGAGCGGCACGAGGCCGAACAGCTCGTTGATGAATTTGATCACCGAGCTGTGCTCGCTGTATTGATGCGAGATCGTGCCGGCCGCTGCATAGGGCGAGATCAGGATGGTTGGAATACGCGGACCGGCCGAAAGCAGCGTGCCGTCGGCTAACGTGCTGCGCACTTCCGGTGAAACGTGGTCGTAGAACCCGTCGGTCTCGTCGTAGGTGATGATGATCGCGCTTTGCGACCAGTAAGGACTGGCAGCAATGGCATTGATCGCGCCGGCGGCAAAGGCTTCGGAGATCTGTTGATCCGAGTAGGACGGATGATCGTCGTTGCCGATAAATGACTTCTGGATGGCGGGCGTAGGATCGACCGGTACCAGCCCATCGTTGTTGTTGTAGCCGCCGCGCAGATAGAACACGCCGCCACCGCCCGGCAGCGCCTTGTTATTAACGGCAGTTAAGAAGTCCTTTGCGCCGTGCAGGTTGGTGTTCAGCACCTGCGGATTGCCGGCGAGATAGGCGAAATATTGCGGGCCGTTGTGATGCAAGACGTAACCTGCGTTCGCGCCTGCCAAGCTCGTGTTATAGCTAGTGACGGTAGACGAATCGTTGGCATTGAAGCCCTGCTGATACCAGCCCCAGTTGACCGCCGGGTCGAGGGCCGCGATGGTTTGGATGTCGTGCTGGACGTCCAGTAAGTCTGCGGCGGGATTTGGGTCGGTCGCGACGATCTTCAGGATGTTCCGGCCCATGAACGAGAGCGGCTGGGAAGCGAAGGTCAGGTTCAAGCTCGGGATGGCTGGATTTTCGCCGGCGTTATACGGGGGCTTGACCTTGCTCGTGTCGAGGTTTGAGCCTGGAAATGGGCCCGGGTCCGCGACAACCGGGACGTACGCATTGCTGTCGGCCGGCGTGATCGTCGAGCCGTAGGAGTTACCAAGGGGGGTGGCCGCGTAGGCTATAGCGGCGCCTTCATTAGGATGAAGTGCCCATTGCGTCTGACCGGACTGGCCGGCGATGAGGGCGATCGCATTCGGGGTCGACGGTCCGACGATTGTCTGACGGAAGTTGTCGAACAGCACGAAGTTTTTGGCCCACGACCACATGAAGGGGATCGTGTCGCAATCGATGTGGCTGATGTCCGCCTCAGCTTTTTGCTTTGACGCGAGTGGCATTGAGGTGGCCGCCACGTCCGATTTGGTTACGATATGGCCGGATGCGTCGGTCGTCAGGCTCTCTTCATCCATCGCGTAACGGTCGTTCAGCGCGACGCCGTTCACGACATGCATACTGTTCGCCATGTCCTGGTGGCCGTGATTGACCGAAATCATGTCGGCGGGATAGATCGGCACAATCGTCCCACCCGAGTTGTAGCCGCCGGCCTGGACCGCTTGCGGCATCAGAAAGGGAGAGATTGTCGTAACGTTGAGATTGGTATCGAGATATGTTTGCTTGAAGCTGGCCGTCTGGTTGGCGGGCGTCGTGCCGGCGGGCGCGCTCAATAGGCCATTAGCGCCCGGGAACGTGCCGAAATAATGGTCGAAGGATTCGTTCTCGTGAAAAATCACGAACAGATACTTCACCTTGCTGCGCAGCAACGCAATCTTTTGCGCGAGCGTCAGCTGCGGCTGTGCCATCGACACTGTGGAGTTCAATAGGAGCGCCACCGTTGTCAGCAGCGCGGTCGTACACCTGAGAAACTTTGCAAAACGCATATTCAATCCCTCCAAACGTAACAAGAAAAAGCGGGTACTTAGTTCGAGCAGCGCCGCTAAAGCTTGCGCGGGCTCAATGACTGTCCTAAGCGAGTTTTCTTGGCACTTGCCGCTTTTCTTCTTGCAGCGGCGCTCCGCGGCCCTGTTCAGGCGAAGCTTGAGTTGCGGCCTCTCGTCAGTTATCGAGGTGCTTTTCTTGCGGTAATGAAAAGAAATGGTCTCTTTGAGCACCGTCAATGCGGCGGCACAATGAAAGAGCCTCGCTTGCCGCTTTGGCGAGCTTTGCAGCAATATCTAGTGCCACAGTGTGCGCGCTTGCCAGATCAGCGGCTTCCGCGGCCCCTCCGGGCAGAGGAGTGGCATCGAGTTGCGCTAGAGCAATTTCCAGCGCATCAATCTGCTCACGCACATCTCTGAGAACTGGGAGGATTCTGATTGCAGCCATAGTGCACGATTTTAGCTATCCATGAACAACAGCATCAGTTAATTGGCACTTTTTGGAGGCAAGGGCAAAGTGGATTCCTTTGTTCGATCCGTCCGCTTCCGCAAGGCATGGGATTTAAGATTGGGCGGGTGCCGGCGGCGGGCTGACGCCGCGCCTATTGCCGGGATTCGCCATTTTTGCTTACCCGAACGCGATGTAGCTCGGACGACACCCATTCGAGAATTACGGCGAGGGCGTCCAGAGGAGTCATCCCCACATGAACCGCGCTTTCGAAAGCATCGATAAGCTTCGATTGTAGCGCTTCCGCGCCCGCGTCATCAACGGAAGGCGATGGGCTGGGAAACAGCTCATCAATTGCAAAAGGGCGCTTTTTCATGGGTTCCTGCTCTCTTTACTTATTCGTGCCGTTGCTGTTCCAATCAACACTTCTTCTATCTGTGCTGGACGGCGCGGGTTTTGTCGGCTGTCAGCTAGCCTGGGATGCTTGAGCGGCCAGCGTCATCTTGCTGGCGCGGGCCATTACCTTGAGACGCCGCTGGGTCGAGGGCTCGCCGAGCAACTCCTGAAAGATGGCTGTCTCGGTCCGCGCTCTACGGACGAGCCTTACGCGCTGATGGCGTAAGAGCTCGCGGGTCGTGGCGAGAGAGCGGGCTGGAAGCCGGGCAAGGCGGGCAGCTGCGTCAAAAGCCGTATCACGCAAGTCCTTTCGCTCGACGACACGCGTGATCAGGCCGCGGCGTTCGGCTTCATCCGCGGAAAGTTCCCCGCCGAGGCAGAAAATCTCGAAGGCCTTCCGATAACCGAGTTCCTCCGGCAGCAGTAGGCTCGAGGCCGCCTCCGGAGACAACCCCCAATCCGCAAACGGCGCTCTAAATACGCTCTCAGGCGTCGCAAAGATTGCATCGAAGTGGCAGAGCATGGTCATGCCCAGCCCAACGGCCGTACCGTCGACCGCGGCGATCATTGGCTTCTTTGCATTGATAAGCGCCTGGAAAAAGGTCAGCACTGTTTCGGAAAGCCTCGAAAGCGCGCTCGCATGAGCGAAAGCGTTGACGTCTGTGCCAAGGCAAAAGCAGCGCGGCACTCCGAAGAAAAGGCTGCAGGCGATGTTGGGATCGCGATCCGCTTCCCTCAAGGCTTCGCTGACGGCTTGGAACGAAGCCGGCTGGAATCCAGGGCGCTCGATCGTCCAATTCATGAAGATCGCTTGAAAGCCTTCGCAGCGGTCGATAATAAAATTTTCCATGTCGGGACTCCGGACAGGGTGATGCCAGTGCAGCAACGGGCAAGCGCCGCGCCACAAAACGATGCTCGTGCGTGATTGCTGGAGTCGTTAGACGGCCATGGCCATGTGCTGTTCTTCGAGCTCGCCCAAATAGGTGACCACCGGAGCCGAGTGCTTCCTGTATTCGCGGATGACCTGGAGCGTTGAGCGGTTGAACTCCATCAAAAGCGCGACGATCAGCTGATCCCCGATCTGGGTTGCGTAGCCGAGCGGCCGGATAAGAAACTTCAGTTGCAGCCAGCGCAGTACCCAGATGGTCTCGACCTCAGTGACTGCCTTGTTCGCCCCGCAGGCCAGTCCCCATTCGACACCCCCAACCATCAGCTCGCTGCCAACGCTGCTGACGCCGCGGCGTCCCTCACGATAGCCGGGGGCCACGCAGTGGCGTGACAATTCGTAGGTGTCAAGTCCGCGCGGAACCGGGCCTTCGCATAACTCTGGAAAGACATCGGAAAGCAAATGCGGCTTAACAGTCGGCAACCCCCGCTGGTAACCCACTACCTTGCCATCGCGAACACAAATAAAGTGGACGGCGTCGGGCCGGTCGAATTGATCGCGCTCCAAGCCGTCAGGACTGTAAAGGTCTTTCCAACCCATTTCATTGACAAAAACTTCATGACGCAGGCGGTATACTTGTTTCATGAGTGACGGATACCGCTCGGCGTCGTTGCCGGATACAATATATATCATGTCTGCCTCCATTTGATTTCAGCAGTAATCCAACATGAAATTATAGCGCGATCCATTACGCGATCGCATAATAGTCTAGACTTGTTTTACTTGGAAAAACAATTGAGAATAGGGCCAGCGTAGGGGCTGCTCAATGGGGCCGTTTCAGCTTCCGGCCCGCGTGAAACCGGCAGAACTTAGTCTGCAAGCTGCAGCCCGCAGCGAGCTTGGCGCGTTGCGCGGCATCTGCAGCTGTCTTGAGAAGCGTAAGGCTAGGAAATTAGGCCCCAGCGGATGGCATTAGCCACGGCCTGAGCACGATTTGCTGCTCCAAGCTTGCGGTGGGCATTGGCGAGATGCTTGTCGGCCGTGTGCTCGGAAACCATCAGGATGACACTGATTTCCCATTCGCTTTTGCCGTCGGCAGCCCACTTCAGGCATTCGACCTCGCGCGGCGTGAGCTTGGGGCCCGGGCGTTTTCTCTCTTTGTCGCGCAGGTCGATTGCGCGTGCGATTGCGAATGTGCTGATCATGCTGATCATGCCCCGGGCTTCGGGAGGCAAATCGACCGCATCGCCCCCTAGCGACACGGCTGCAATCGCTCCCTCAAGCGTGATCATAGGCACAGCGAATCCAGCGTGGAGCTTGAAGTCCCCGGCTTCGCCGTACATTCTTTGAACTTGTGCGCGATGTTCCTCTTGCATGAAGGGTGCGGTCTCGGACCAGAGGAATGGCGACTGATCGCACAGGATCCGGCGAACAACGGGATCGATATGCATGTAGCCCTGCTCGAGATAACGATCCATCCAGCCTTTTGGAAATGCCGGCACGAGAAAATGCTCGCTCTGGCCATCTTTTGTACGGATGCGGGGGGACGGTACGGTCGAGGCCATCACCGAAGTGAGGCCATAGCGCCCCGTAAAGCTCGTCAGGCTGTCACAAATCGCTTGCGGCGTGACCGCCCGGTTTAGCTTTTCAATCACTTCATAGGTCTGATCCAACGAGACGGTCATTACCACTTTGAAGCCGAGCTGAACTCGAAGCTTCTCCCCACGCAATAACGGTCGACCTTACGCTCTACGTCATATTCTTGCAACCAGCAGCCTTAATTAGCGTATGGCACAAAGTCCTGTACGTGAACATCCTTTAGTCCCGAGATATGATTAATGCCGGAAGGGTAAACGGAGGTGCATTTCTATTACTTTCCGCCGCAAGAACCGCGATTTTTCTCATTTTTGCCTACAAAAGTGGATTCCACAAAGTCCGTTAAATATATTTGCGGATTTGAAATTAACCGGTTTACGGTGCGTCCGCGCTCCGCTGTGGAGCGCGGCTTGGACGGTTTCTCTTGTATTATCAATACAGTAGCCGCCCGTTAAGCCTTAAAAAAGGGGCGTTCCCTATAATGGCGTCTTAAAGGAAGCCGCAAAAATCGCGAGCGAAAGGGCGGGATTAAACGGGAACTTGGGTCAAGGGGCAGTTAATCGTGAGGAGTGGCAGCGATGGGCAATTTCCCGGTGGCGTCGCCGGAAAGCGGATGGTTTTGTGCGTTCAGCAGCGGCACTCCGTAGCTCAGGAGAATGGCGTTGATATCCGCCTGATTATCTTTAATCAGCCGGTTAAGCAGGCGCTTAAACTCCTGATCTTGATGCCGCACCGCCATACTCATCCGGAAGCTCATATGCCGGCCTGTGAGCGGCACCGCGGTTAGTTTGGGATTGGCGTGCATCGCGAAATATCCCGCCATCGGCCCCCATAGAACTCCGGCGGCCACTGTTCCGTCCTCGATGTCCTTGATCATATCGCGGCCGGAGGAATCCACGCGGGTGTCGATCACAAGTGGATAGGGTTTGGCGCGGGCCATCAGCCCATTGGCCACCAGGAGGTCTGAAGGCGGCGTGCCGGCCACGATGCCAATGCGTTTATCCTTAAGCCGCGGATCTGAAAGCGAATCCAGGCCATCGAGCCCCGTGCCTGGCTTATAAACCAGCGCATAGCTGGTCGTATAATAGGGGTTCGTGACCTGGGCGATATCGTCACCTTGAGGGAAGTCCATGATGACATCGCACCGGTAGGAACCCAACGTATTGCGCACATACCCCATGGAGTTGGGATACCATGTGTAGCTCAAAGATTTCCCGAGCTTGCTGGCTATAAGCTCGGCGAGCTTGTTCTCGAATCCCTCGCCCTTCATGTTGGAGAAAGGCAAGCTGCTGGGGTCGGCGCACACCCGCAGTACCTTCGGATCGACAAGCTCAACCGCCGCTCCGGGGCCTTCTTGCGGCACTGCATTGGCCTGGGCGGAAAGACCGAAGATCAGAGCGGTGAAGAGGGAAGCGAACTGGATTGTGGCGGGTGTCCTCATAGCGGTCCCATGCATTCGTCTTCGGCTTTAGAAACGGCGGCCGGTTTGGGCACGTGTTTATCGGGCCTAACCGGGCCCAGGTCGCCACCGGACCTGGCGCGCAAGTAAACATAGATATTGTCGAGATAGCACATGACGTTCTTGTTATTGGCAAAGGACGGCATGACTAAATCGGAAGATGCGGAGACGTTTTTGATGCCCTGCGCAACGGTAGCTATGAACTGACCGTAGCTCAGCGTCTTCAAGGCATCCACCAGGGACGGAGCAAAGCTCGATCCGCCGCCGTCCGGTCCATGACAAACGATACAAATACCATTGTAACGGAGGTATCCGGTGTAGGTATACCAGTCCCACTCGTTATCGGGTCCGATGTGATAGGTTGGATTTCCTTCCTTGTCGTACCATTCGCCGTTGGCTTCCTTGACGGCAGCCGGATCGCCCGAACCGTCGGCGAGCACTGCTGCGGACAGGAATGAACACGCGCAGATGGCCAGCCCCATAATATAGACTTTGATTTTCAAGGCAGTGACCTTAACCGGGAAGGGGGATGGCGGGGATAGTCCGGCGCGCTTTCGCGCCGGACTGCTGTTTTTGGAAATTATGAGCTTGGCAGAGCGAATACCGTCAGCGTACCGCCGAGCGACGTATAGTTCGATAGCGCCGCATAGCCGCCAACCGCGCCGAGGCCTTCATGGGGCTTCGTAAGGCCAGCTGCGAGACCGATGCCGGCCCAGCCGCCAACGCCCGAGAGCACCGCAACGTACTGCTTGCCCTTGTGCTCGTACGTCATGACGTTGCCGATGATGCCGGATGGGGTCTTGAACTTGTAAAGTTCCTTGCCCGACTTCAGGTCAACGGCTTTGAGATAGCCTTCAAGCGTGCCGTAGAAGCCGACGCCGCCAGCGGTCGTAAGCGCTCCTGACCAGACCGAGAACTGCTCGGGATCCGACCACACGATCTTACCCTTGCTGCCGTCCCAGGCGATGAAGGTGCCCATGTTGTTTCCGCCTGGAGCGGGGAACATCGAGAGCGTCGCGCCGACATAGGGCTGACCGGCGGTGTAGGCGACGCGATAGGGCTCGTAATCCATGCAGACGTGATTTGTCGGCACGTAGAAGAGTCCTGTATCAGGCGAGTAGCTTGAGGGCTGCTCGTCCTTTGTGCCGAGGGCCGCCGGGCAGATGTTCGTGTAGTTGACATCCTCGCCTTTGGAGCCTGGCGCATATTCGGCGACGACCTCAGGACGGCCATAGTTCGGCGAACTCTTGTCCATGTCGATCTTGGTCGCCCAATTGACCGCCGGGTCATACTTCTCGGCTACCAGCAACTCACCCGTCTCGCGGTCTAGCGTATAGCCAAAGCCGTTACGGTCGAAGTGGGTAAGCGCTTTGTGCTCCTTGCCGTTGATGGTTTGGTCAGACAGGACCATCTCGTTGATGCCGTCATAGTCCCATTGGTCGTGCGGGGTCATTTGGTAGACCCACTTGGCCATGCCCGTATCGGGATTGCGGGCCCAGATGGACAACGACCACTTGTTGTCGCCCGGACGCTGCACCGGGTTCCAGGTCCCAGGGTTGGCCGAGCCGTAATAGATCAGGTTCAGCTTGGGATCGTAGGAATACCAGCCCCAGGTTGAGCCGCCGCCAATTTTCCATTGGTCGCCTTGCCAAGTCTTCAGGCTGGAATCCTTACCGATCGGCTTGCCCAATTGAGTGGTCTTCTCCGGGTCGACGAGCAATTCCTCATCCGGTCCCGCAGAATATGCGACCCATGCGCGCTTGCCATCCTTGATATCGTAGGCCGTAAGGCGGCCGTGCACGCCGAACTCGGCGCCGGACATACCGACGATCACCTTGTCCTTGACGACGAACGGTGTAGAGGTCCCGGTCTCGCCCTTGGACGGGTCGCCATTCTTCACAGACCAAACGACCTTTCCGGTCTTGGCATCGAGAGCAACAAGGGTGGTGTCGGCCTGATTGAGGAAGATCTTGCCGTCACCATAGGCCACGCCGCGGTTGACCGTGTCGCAGCACATGACGGGAATGACGTCCGGATTTTGCTTCGGCTCATACTTCCAGAGGATTTTGCCGGCGTTGTTCAGGTCCAGGGCAAAAACCGGGTTCGGAAATGGACCGTGGACATACATGACGTCGCCGATGACGAGAGGTCCACCCTCGTGGCCGCGCAGCACGCCGGTCGAGAAGGTCCAGGCGGGCTCAAGTCTGCCGACGTTTTCATCTGTGATCTGCTTCAGCTTGGAGTACCGGTGATTGGAATAATCCCCGGCCTGCATGACCCAATTGCTGGGGTCCTGCTGCATCTTTATGAGGTCTTCGTTCGCAGAGGCAGGTACGGCCAGCCCTGCCAGCAGCGCTGAAAGCGATGCCGTCAGAAGAAATTTCTGCACTGTGGTTCCTCCCTAGATACTAGATACATAGAGTCGAAGCACGCGCCCGCTGGCAATGCAGCAGACGAAGGTATGATTTATTGCGTTCACTCTTCTATCTCTACATTTGGTAGCGTATCCGCGCCAAGCTTCAGGTAATTCCTCAGCATAAGTTTGGCTAACAGCTCTACCTGTACCTTCAACCTCCTTGCTTGTATTCGTATACGCCCTTGCTTTCACTAAGAGTGAGCGCAACTGTTCGTATGCGAAAGAGTAGTCAATCTTACTATAATGCGCAAGGGCTATTACGTAGAGAACGGATAATGTATAACGAACCGTAACATAGAATTGATTGCAACGGCGTTGTTCCATTAATACAGTTTTTTCAAACCCGTAAGTCTCACTTTGAGATACAGGCTTGTTTGAGGCGGTGTCTGAAGCTGCGCAATTGTGCTATTTATGACTATCACGCAAAAGTGAAACTACGTGAAACAAGTCTCCGTGCGCAATGATTCAGCAACGGCGTAGCTTGTTTATGCTTTAAAGTCAGTCTTTCCTTAGCAGACAGTGAAAACAGTCCCGCAACGCGGCGGCAGCTATTTTAAAATTACCCATGCTTACCGTTGGTTTCTCAGTTATTGGATTGACATCGTTCGAACTATCCATGCAAACTTCGGATGGTTCACCATCACGTCCCGGCACGGGTACGGGCACGGGGCGAGGAGTGACGCCAGCGCTACTTTGGTTGAATGAGATAATCACGTTCGGGCGGAGGTGGAGACGACCCATGAAGACGCGCGCTGCTGTGGCCTGGAAGGCTGGACAACCTCTTTCAATCGAGACCGTGGACATCGAGGGACCGAAGACCGGCGAAGCCTTGATCGAGATAAAGGCGACCGGCATTTGCCATACAGACGCCTACACATTATCCGGTGCCGACCCTGAAGGGCTGTTCCCGTCGATCCTTGGGCATGAAGGCGCCGGCATCGTTCGCGAGGTGGGGCCAGACGTCCGCACTCTCAAAGTTGGCGACCACGTAATTCCGCTTTACACGCCCGAGTGCCGCAATTGCAAAACCTGCCTTTCCCAGCGTTCCAACCTCTGCACGGCGATCCGGGCCACGCAGGGCAAGGGTGTCATGCCCGACGGCACCTCGCGGTTCTCAAAAGATGGTCAGATGCTGCACCACTACATGGGCTGCTCAACATTTTCCAATTACACCGTGCTTCCGGAGATTGCGCTCGCTAAAGTCCGCGAGGACGCACCGTTCGACAAGATCTGCTATATCGGCTGCGGTGTCACCACCGGCATCGGAGCCGTCATCTACACCGCTAAGGTTTGGCCCGGTGCGAACGTCGTGATCTTCGGCCTCGGCGGCATTGGTCTCAACGTGATCCAGGGCGCCAAGATGGTCGGGGCGGACAAGATCGTTGGTGTCGATCTGAACCCTGCGAAGCGGGGCATGGCCGAAAAATTTGGCATGACGCATTTCATCAACCCGGACGAGGTGGGCCGGGACAAGGTGGTCCAGGCAATCGTCGATGTGACGGACGGTGGTGCGGACTTCTCCTTCGAGTGCATCGGCAACGTCCACACGATGCGCCAAGCGCTTGAATGCTGCCATCGCGGCTGGGGCACAAGCGTCATCATCGGTGTTGCCGCCTCCGGTCAGGAAATTTCCACCCGTCCCTTCCAGCTCGTCACCGGACGGGTTTGGAAGGGTTCGGCTTTTGGCGGTGCCAGGGGCCGCACCGATGTGCCCAAGATCGTCGATTGGTACATGGAGAAGAAGATCGATATCGACGATCTCATCACGCACACCATGCCGCTCGAAAACATCAACGAAGCCTTCGACCTCATGCACGAGGGCAAGTCTATCCGCTCCGTTGTCATTTACTGAAGGATGTGTGCCGTGACCCGGCCCCAGATCGTTTCGCAATCCAAGTGCTTCGGTGGCATTCAATATATATACCGCCATCACTCTACTGAGACCGGAACGGACATGCGTTTTGCGGTCTACATCCCGCCCGGCGCAAATGCCGGCCATCGTCCGCCGGTTCTTTGGTATCTATCCGGTTTGACCTGCACCGAGGAGAACTTCACCGTCAAGGCGGGAGCCCAGCGCGTGGCCTCGGCGCTCGGGCTCATGTTGGTGACGCCCGACACAAGCCCTCGGGGAGAAGGTGTTCCGGGAGATCCCGAAGGCGCTTACGATTTCGGTCTGGGCGCCGGCTTCTACGTGGATGCCGTCCAGCAGCCTTGGGCAAAGAACTACCGGATGAAGTCTTATATCGAGCGGGAACTGTCCGAGCTGGTCGCCGTGGATTTCCCGGCCGATATGTCAAGGCAAGGCATCACCGGGCATTCGATGGGCGGGCACGGCGCTTTAACGATCGCTTTGCGCAATCCGGGCCGCTTTAAATCGGTGTCGGCGTTCGCGCCGATCTCCTCCGCCATGAATTGCCCTTGGGGCCAGAAAGCTCTGAGGCGCTACATAGGAGAGGATCGCCAGGCTTGGCGGGCTTACGATGCTTGCGCGCTTATCGAAGACGGAGCACGTTTGCAGGAGCTGCTGCTCGATCAAGGCACAGCCGACCCGTTCCTCAAGGAACAGCTCAAACCCGAGCTGTTACAACAGGCCTGCGCTAAAGCCGGGATTCCGCTCACCCTCCGGCGCCAGGAGGGTTATGACCATTCTTACTACTTTATCTCGACCTTCATAGAGGACCACCTGCGCTGGCATGCCCAGCGGTTGCATGCCTGACAGAATTGCCGTCTCATTGGCGGGAGGATACATGAAGCAACGGATGCGCTGGAACTGGCAGGCTGCCGCCTTTGCGATCCTATGCAGCTTCACAGTTTCTCCGGCTAGGGGGCAAGACGATATGCTCCGGCACCTCGACCTGCAGTCGCCGGCAATGACGAAAGCCGAGATGACCCGCGCGGATATCGAGGCGCAGTTGAAGGGCCGTCCTGCCGGGCAGCCGTTGGATCTTTCTGGCAAGGCGCTGAACGGCCTGGATCTTTCTGGCCTCGACATTTCGCACGCGATTCTCCGCAGTGCGCGGCTGAACAGAGCCAATCTTAAGGACGCGAAGCTTGACGGAGCCGTTCTGGACCAGGCTTGGGGTCTCAACGCCGATTTCAGCGGCGCAAATCTCAAGGGCGCCAGCCTATTCGCAGCGCAATTTCAAGGCGCCAACTTTGACGGTGCGGATCTCGCCGGCGCGCGCATTGCCGCCAACCTCAGCGGCGCAAGCTTGAAAGGCGCGAATTTGACCGGAGCAAACTGCAGCGCCGATCTGAAAAATCAGTCCATGGGCCTGATCGGCGCCGTGTTCAGATCGGCGAACCTTACCGGCGCCAACCTTTCGAACGCCAACCTCTTTTTGGCGGATCTGGAGTTCGCCAAAATGCGCGACGCGAACCTTTCGGGCGCGAACCTGAGCGAAGCCGACGCTGCCGGAGCCGATTTTCGCGGCGCTATCGTGGACAGCGCCAATTTGAGCGGCCTGGACGTCAATTCCGCGCTCATCGACAAAAACGCTGCGCAGTCTAAGTTTGCATCAACCAAGAATCTTGGAGAGGCGATCAAAGAGTAAATGCGATAGACAATAGCGTTCCTTACGTGTGATGCAGATACTGGTAAGCTTAACCGTAAGCTATCATAGCCACAGACAGGTGCATTGCGCCATTTTGGGTATGTAAAAGTTTTTCTTGTGACCAAAAACTGTCTTTGTTGCTAGCCAAAATTCCGGTAACGATGTTATTACTAGACTACGAGTGTGGCAGGCTGAATATTTGGGAGATACCCGGGCTGTGGCCATAGCTTAACCTCAACTGTGCGTCATCTGAGGTAGAAGAGCGATGTTTTGGAAAAAAAAGGACAGTGGGAGGAGTGAAGTGAGCTCAGTACATATTCATCCGGCGGTCGATCAAGGGTTGAAGCCGGAGTCTCCGAGCTTTTCCGGCGGTACACTGAAGTGTAAATGCGCAACCAATCCGGTTACGGTCTCGATCAAGGGACAGGTAGCTCACGACCATGCTTGCGGTTGCACCAAGTGTTGGAAACCGGAGGGTGCGCTGTTTTCGGTCGTCGCCGTTGTTCCGCGGGAAAACCTGACAGTGACCGCCAATGGCGATAAGCTCTATATCGTCGATCCGTCTGCAACTATCCAGCGGCACGCCTGCCGCGAATGCGGGGTCCATATGTATGGACGCATCGAGAACAAGAACCACCCGTTCTATGGCCTCGACTTCATCCATCCCGAGCTCTTTACGGAAGGCGGCTGGCAGCCGCCGCAGTTCGCGGCCTTCGTCTCGTCGATCATCGAGTTGGGCGCGGATCCGAAAAACATGGAAGCGGTGCGCACAAGGCTCAAGGAGCTTCACCTGGAGCCCTATGACGCGCTCTCGCCTGCGCTGATGGACTACATCGCGACGCATGTTGCCAAGGCGTCCGGAGCTCCCAAACAATAGCTGAGTTGCGGTCCGGCGCAGATGTGCCGGACCGCTCCCTCCGGCGCGGCTCTGCGCCGCACATCTCACTTCAACAAGCGCAACAAGGCGTGACCCGCTACGCTGTGGGCTTCGCGGCAGCTCACCGTGCCGTCCCCATTGACGTCGGCAGCCTTGAAGCGCGCCTCGACGGCGGCTAGGTACTCGTCTTTGCTGAGTGTGCCTTCGTGATTCGTGTCCGCCGCTCCGAGCTGGCGCTTGGAGAAGCGGCCTTGCAGCTCTTTGGGAGAGAGGGTGCCATCCTTGTTTTTGTCGAGCCGGTCGAAAGTTGCGGTGGCAGCTTGCTTGGCCTCGTTGAGATCGACGGTTCCGTCATTGTTGGTGTCGATCCCCTCGATCGCGGCGCAAGTGGCCGGCTCCATAGCAAAAACAGGGGAGTAACTGGCGGCGAGGAAAACGCCGGTGAGAATTGCAACAGCGCAGATCTGCAAGCGCGAAAACATGTGTTTCTCCTTCGGTGCGTGAAGGAAAAAACCCCAACAAAGGAAATGGTTTCTGCGTCAGCTGCCCATTGGCAGAACTCCGGGCGAGGATAGCCCGGGTCTTATTCAGCGCTCCAGGGCTGATAATCGCCATCGGATTTCGGCCGGCGCATCTGTCCCGTGAGGCTTCCCGGGGGACGGTAGGCAAGGGGCGTTCCCGTCATATTCTCGACATGCGGTTTCTGCCACGGCCTTGCGTGATAGGCTTCGCCATTTGGCGGGGTATCGACCATGTAGTGAAGCCAGCCATACCAATCCGGCGGTACCTTGCTTGCCTCGGCATAGCCCTTGTAGATCACCCAGCGGCGCGGCTTTCCGGCCGTACCCTTGCCGCCCGCGTCCTGGTAGTAGCGGTTGCCGCGATCGTCCTCACCCACAAACTTGCCGTGCGCGCGCGTGTAAAGCCGCGTCGAAAGTGTCGCGCCGTTCCACCAAGTGAAAATATCGCTGAATAAACCCATGACTTAAGCCTGTGCCCGTAACTGCCTTCAACGATGTTCTAGGCGAAACCGCGCCCCGCGTCCACCTGTGCCTTGCGGCAGTCATTGACCCGCACTCGAAATCCTGGCGATTAAGGTGAGAAGCAGAACCCCCCGAGAGGCTTTCCCGATGCAAAATACTGCCGAGTTGCTCATGCCGGCCGGCTCGCTGGAAAAACTCAAGGTCGCGATCCTTTACGGTGCGGATGCCGTCTATATGGGCACGCCCGATCTCTCCTTGCGCTCGCGCTCCAACCTCACGCTTGAGGAAGTCCTTGAGGGCGTTGCCTTTGCCCGCGCCCACGGCAAGCGCGCCTATCTGACCCTCAACCTCTTTTCCCATAACCGCGACATCGAGAAACTGCCTGAGTATATTAATACCATACGCAAGGTTAGCCCCGATGGCGTGATCGTCGCCGATCCTGGCGTGTTTCATTTTGTCAAGAATGCCGCACCTGAATTGAAGATCCATATTTCCACGCAAGCGAATGTTTGTTCGTGGCTTTCCGTGCAATTCTGGCAGGCGCTGGGCGCAAGTTTGATCGTGCTTGCCCGTGAAGCATCCTTTGAAGAGCTGAAAGAAATCCGCGCCAAATGCCCGGACATCAAGCTCGAAGCCTTTATTCACGGCGCGATGTGCATGACCTATTCAGGGCGCTGCCTGCTTTCGAACTATATGGCTGAGCGCGGCGCTAACCAAGGCAATTGCGCGAACTCCTGCCGCTGGAATTATAAGCTCAAGATACGTTTGAAAGACGGGAGCCTGAATGAGCTGGAACTGAACGATGAGACCAGGGAGCTTTTCGAGTTCCTGATCGAGGAAGAGCACCGGCCCGGAGAGGCGATGGTTTTGGAAGAAGACGATCGCGGCTCGTATATTCTGAATGCCAAGGATTTGTGCCTGATGCCTCGGCTTGACGAGTATCTGGCGCTAGGCCTCGAGTCGCTCAAAGTGGAAGGACGCAACCGCAGCGCCTATTACGTGGCGGTGACTGCGCGCGCCTACCGCATGGCCATCGACGATTGGCGGGTGGATCCGGCGGGCTGGCGGCCCGATGCTTATATGCGCGAGCTTGGCACCATCCCAAACCGGGGCTATTCGCTGGGGTTTCACGATGGGAAGCTTACGCATCATGCGCATAATTTCGAAGACACGCACACGCTCGCGGCTTGGGAATATGCAGGCATGATAACGGGGATCACGGAAGATGCCTTTTTGCTCGCCGTGAAGAACCGCCTGGAAATGGGCGAGGTGCTGGAGTTCGTTCCGCACACCTCGCGCGCCCCGCTCCTCTTACGCATTTACCAATTCGAGGATGTCCGCAACGGGCGCATCACGTCCGCCGAGGGCGTCAATGGAGGGCAGAAGCCTCTGATTCGCGTTCCTTTTGCTTGGTTTCATGAAGAGGACGATGCCGAAGCGTTGCGGCATGCGTTTCCGGTCTATACGGTTGTGCGCAAGGAACAGGCCCTTAGGGATGACGCATGGGCGCGCCTCCGTCTCGACCGCGCAGCGCAGACCACCGAACTTGGGCGAGCCGGAGAAACCGCCTATCAAGAAAAGCGGCAGGAACTCGTTGACGCGATTGCGGTGCAGAATAAAGGCGTGACGTTCCGCACCCCCCGCTTAGGGGCCGAAGGCTGCTGCGGACGCGGGTGCAATGGCTGCCTTCATTTCTGGAACGATGCCCGTTATGCTCGCGCCCGCGAGCTTCTCAGGTCCAAAAAGCCAGGTGCGTTGCTTTCGAATGAGGAGGCCCGGCAGGTTAAAGATTAGCCGCATTCATCTTCCCATTGTGCAAATTGATATGTTGATGCGTATATGAGGGGGCGCGGAAGCTATGCCATCGTCAAAGCTTGGAGTGTTATGGCTGGCGCAATGCGCAGCGCTTTGGACCTTGCTAGCAGGGTTGGGTTGCGCGGGGGCGGCAGCTGCCCAGGAACAACCGCCCTGCGAGCAGTTCGCCTGGTCTATACACCGCGAGCAGGCGCTATTTAGCGCTCTGCATTTGAACACCACTTCCTCAGGAGCGGTGGTTGAAAGCCTCGAGAACGGTATAGTCTTGGGGCTTCTGCCCAACGGGGCAGTGTCCTTCCTGTTGCCGCCAGCGCGGCGGCCCAAGGCGGAAAGCTATGGCGGTGTAATCACGATCGCGAATTTGCCTAAAGCCGGTACATGGCAGGTCACTGCTTCCGGCGAGGCGTGGATTGACGTTGTCCAAGACGGCAAGGCTGCTGCTTCCACCGCACATACCGGCAACCGCGATTGCAAGGGTGTACGCAAAAGCGTCCGGTTCGAGCTGCAACCTGGCCCTGTCACGCTTCAGGTCAGCGGTGCCTCTGAGAAGGTGATAAAGCTTGCTGTGCTTCCAGCTGGCTAAGAGCAAAGCGCAGGCGAAGCCGCGGGCCGGGTTGCCGCTTCCTCGCCCGGCTCTATATTTCCCGTTAGCACCATCGCGTTCCCCGCTAGCCAAAGAGTACGCATGTTCGGCGCCGTTTCCATCTATCTCATCATTGCTGTCGGCCTCGCAGTTCACGCGATGAAGACCGGCCGCTCGCCGTGGTGGCTTTTTATTTTGCTACTCCTGCCCTTCGTCGGCTCCCTCGCCTATGTGGCCATCGAGCTTGTTCCGGCAATGTTTGGTACGCGCGGCGCCCGAAAGGTCCGCAGCGAAATCGGCACCATGCTCGACCCGGACAAGGAGTGGCGCGAACGTGTGGCCCAAGCCGAGCTGGTTGATTCGGTTGATGCAAAGCGCGCGCTTGCCGAGGAGTACGAAAAACGAGGGCAGTGGCAAGACGCCATCCGGCTCTACAAGGACGCGGCAACGGGAATTTTCGCCGACGATCCAGCCGTTCTCGTAGGTCTTGCACGCGCCCAGCTTGGCAGCGGCGACGCACCTGCATGCCTTGAAACTCTGCATAAAGTCGATGAGGTGCAGGCCGCCTTGCGAACCCAGGAAGCGCATCTACTGCTGGCGCGTGCGCTCGAGGCCACCGGATGCACGGACGAGGCCCTGGCGGAATACGAGGCGGTCTCGCGCTATTACGCCGGCTTCGAGGCGCGGTCGCGTTATGCGCTCCTGCTTTTAAAGCTAGGCCGCGTGCAGCAAGCGCGCGAGCTGTTCCAAGAGGTGGTGCGTGCGTCGGGGGCGCGGCCTGTCGCGATCACGCCGTCGGACAGGGAGTGGATCAGGATCGCGAAGACGAATCTGCACTAATGCCGTTAGCGCCTTCCGAACGCGGTGCGGCGGGAAGAGGAAAGGGCACGGGAATACGGCGCCCTTGCTCAAGCGTCCGGCCTATGGATCAAGCTCGGTATCCCAATAGAGATAATCGAGCCAGCTTTCGTGCAGGTAGTTCGGCGGGAAGAACCTGCCATTGCGATGCAGCTCGTGCACCGTTGGCCGGTAAGGCTTCAGCGCAGGAAACATTTTTGCCTTCGCAGGCATCTTGCCGCCCTTACGCAGATTGCAGGGCGCGCAGGCCGTTGTCACGTTGTCCCAGCGCGTCTGCCCGCCGCGCGAGCGCGGAGTGACGTGGTCGAATGTCAAATCTTGGGGACATCCGCAATACTGGCACTGAAACCGGTCCCGCAGAAAAACGTTAAAACGCGTGAAGGCGGGGTAGAGCGCCGGCTTCACAAAAGTCTTAAGCGAGACCACACTTGGAAGCTTCATCTCAAATGTGGGGCTACGCACAACGCGATCGTAAAAGGATACGATATTCACGCGGTCAAGGAACACTGCCTTGATCGTTTCCTGCCAATTCCAAAGGGAAAGAGGATAATAGCTCAACGGTTGAAAGTCGGCGTTGAGCACCAGAGCCGGAAAGCTTTCCGGCGGGGTCCCAGCAGTCGCTGCCAATGCCGTCACGTTTACCTTTCCTCAACGGTTGCCGTTAAGTTGGGGGCTACGCTCGCACGACGTCGCTCTAACAACGTTTGGATACTACAATCCCGTGTCACTTCTGTGAAGGCTAACTTTGCCACACTTATTACTCTATGATAGTTTTATCCCCCTGCCCGATTGTTAATGAGGCCGTTTGGGTGACCAAACGCAGTGAGATCGAAAACGCCTTGCATGTCTTGGCGCCGCGTATTCCGGAATACGAGGCGGAAGCGATTGCGGACCACGCCATGGACAGCTGCGGCCTCAGGACCGCATCGGCGCCGGCGGCTGCATGGCTTTCCATGGTGGCTTTCGTGCGCCACGCGCTGACCGAATACGATTTGCTTCTCGAAGAGGGATACGATCAGGAAAGCGCCCGCCATTTCGTCGCAGCCGACATCCAGGCCGTGCTCAAGGAATGGGGCGTGGTGCGGCCCCTAACACCGCAGGATTAGTCAAAATCCAAGGCAGAGGTTATTCACGCGGTATCGTGGGCGTCGTGGGCGTTTTTGGGGCTCATAGCGCCGACAACGCTCGCAAGCACGACCGCTAAAATACCCGTCACGAATATCCCATCGAACGTTCCGGCTCCGCCGATCGACGCGATCGGGGTGCCCAACCCTTGGATATTGCCGAGGTTCATAAGATCGGCGCCGATTAGCGTGCCGAGGCTGCCGCTTACATAAGCTACGGCAGGCGCCTGCCTCCAAGCGGCGAGGCAGGCGATCACGCAGGCCGCGAGTGGCGGAATGAAGATCGGAATGGTGATGCCCGCACCTGGCACCGGTCTCGCAAGCGCGTAGCACACCGCACTGACAACGGCGGTTGCGATGATGCCGGGCACCCAAATGCGGTTCTTAAACAGTAAGTAAAGAGAAAGGACGATGGGGATTACCGCTCCCCCGAGATTGATCGCGATGATGGTTCCCGGCCAGTCGACCTCCTCTGGCAAGACATATTCCATCCCGAAAAAATCGACGCGCTCGCCCATAAGGACGGTCTCATTCGGAAAATGCGCGACCGGGATATTGACATAACTTCCGAGCAGGCTTGCCAGCAGCAAGAACATCGCTGTGGCAGGCGAAATGCCGAGCCGGGCATACACATATCGAATAAGCCCGATTTGGATAAAAATCACGAGAACGGCAAGAATAAAGAAAAACAGAGCGTAGAAGGGCCAAGCATGAGGCGCGTACTGAAGATGGCTTGGATACATCATTGATTCTCCTATGCAGACAACTCACTACCCGCAGAAGCGCTTTCACAGCAGCAGCGCCTTCTCATGAAATTGGGAGGGGCCGCGGGAATTTGCAGGCCAGAATTCGAGCAGCAAACAAAAAAGAAAAGTGGGCGGCGATGCTTGTCTCACATCGGCTGGTGAAGCTTGCTGCTGCGATCTGCAAAATCGCAGCGATGCGGATTGGCGTGGCAACGCCTATTGACCAAATATGTCCGTCAACCTATGGTCCCCTTGGAAAGTGACCGCGGCGAGCAAGCTCCGGTCCGAATCCCTTTGGGAGCCCATAGCTCAGCCGGTAGAGCATCTGACTTTTAATCAGAGGGTCGATGGTTCGAATCCATCTGGGCTCACCAATTAAATCAAAGGCTTAAGCCTTTTAGTTTTCTATCCATTTCTTCCTGTATACGCACTGTGGACGCACCGTGGATGAAATAGCGTTGCTGTGCGGCAGTTCACACGTCCGGAGCGTTTCGCCGCAGTTCTCATCTTGATCGCCAGCCGATGATCTCGTTGGCGCGCAGCACGAAGGCAAAGGTTGCGATTTCGTCCTGATCTTCGATCCTGGCTTTTAGCCTCTCAAATGTGCGCCAGTGTATGCCCTTAGGCTTGTCCCATATAGGTTCCTTCAAGAAGATCGTTTCAATCCGCGCCCGCGTGCGAGCGGGCGACACCACAACGATGTAATCGTTTCCGAGCTCTGGGATGTTTCAATCCGCGCCCGCGTGCGAGCGGGCGACCATTGCGGCCTCGCTTGACGTAGTCGGCATGGTTGTTTCAATCCGCGCCCGCGTGCGAGCGGGCGACGTTGTCATAGGTCATTCGAAGTGCCTCATCGAACGGTGTTTCAATCCGCGCCCGCGTGCGAGCGGGCGACCGCCGCCTCGAAGCGGCGACGGATCGCGCGCGTCTATCTCGAGAAGGTTTCAATCCGCGCCCGCGTGCGAGCGGGCGACCGCGCGCGACTGGCGCGCAGGGTCATGTTTCAATCCGCGCCCGCGTGCGAGCGGGCGACCGCGCGATCTGATGCGAAGTGTAGTTTCAATCCGCGCCCGCGTGCGAGCGGGCGACGGCTCGCGGAGCCTCGACTCGTACGGCGCTACACGCAGTGTTTCAATCCGCGCCCGCGTGCGAGCGGGCGACCTGCGCCTCGGGAGCTTCGGCCATTAGACGTAGTTTCAATCCGCGCCCGCGTGCGAGCGGGCGACCTGCTTGGAATGGCCGCACGGATGATAACTGTTTCAATCCGCGCCCGCGTGCGAGCGGGCGACGTGCGGCGCTCCTCGTCGCTCGTGCATCCGTACTTGTTTCAATCCGCGCCCGCGTGCGAGCGGGCGACCCGAGCGATCGATAGCTCTGCCGACTGGCAAGTGTTTCAATCCGCGCCCGCGTGCGAGCGGGCGACTTGCACGCGCGTCTGCGCGAGCAATCAGCGCACACAAGGCGTGTTTCAATCCGCGCCCGCGTGCGAGCGGGCGACCCGGACGGCATGCGGCGGGCACTATCAGCGCCGCAGTGTTTCAATCCGCGCCCGCGTGCGAGCGGGCGACCGCGTTCACAGTACGATTAACGCGTCGCAGGGAAGCATGTTTCAATCCGCGCCCGCGTGCGAGCGGGCGACCGCACGCTCGGCGACGAGCCTGGACGGCTAGCAAGATGTTTCAATCCGCGCCCGCGTGCGAGCGGGCGACCAACATGGCCGCGCGGCGTCTTCGTACGGCTACGGCATCAGTTTCAATCCGCGCCCGCGTGCGAGCGGGCGACACTAGTGTGGCAAATGAGCGCAAATGCCACGACAACTGTTTCAATCCGCGCCCGCGTGCGAGCGGGCGACCTGGTCATGCAGTCGGGAACAACGTCATAGTGTTTCAATCCGCGCCCGCGTGCGAGCGGGCGACGCCATGAATAGTGCTGCGTGATTTCCGTTCAGCGATGTTTCAATCCGCGCCCGCGTGCGAGCGGGCGACATCGATGCGCATGGGTCAGCATCGAGATGCAGATCGCGCTTGAGGGTTTCAATCCGCGCCCGCGTGCGAGCGGGCGACTGTGACCTTCTAACACGATGTCAAAGAACATGAAATCCCGCTCGTAGCGCGAACCTTCGCGCGATCCCCAATGTGGGCCAAATGCCGCGGATCGGCAGCGCAACCAGGGCACCGGAAAACATTGAACATTTGGCGCCCGCGAACAGCCCGGCTTTTGGCGCGACACTTGCGGTTCGCGCTCGCAATCAGAACACAAGCGGCCCTTCAAGATCAAGTGACGGCTTTGCGCCGATATGCTCGACGCGTCCCTTCCAGTTAGTGCCGAGGTGGTAGAAGCGCAGACTATCGTGCTCCGCATTGATCAGCTTCAACAGGCGCGCCCGGAGCATCACCAGCATCGCGGGGTCGACCTCGCACTCGAATACAGAATACTGCACGCGCTGACCATAATCCCGGCAGGCGCGCGCCACGCGGCGTAAGCGCGCCTTACCGTCCCCGGTCTCGGTCGCCACGTCATAGGTAATGAGCACCATCATTGGTCCGACCCTCGCGCACACTTATTTCCAGATAAAAGGCGGATATGCGTCAAGATCGCCACGCAAATGGCGGGCGAGCAACTGGGCCTGGACGAACCACAACAAGCCGACCGTGATCTTCTCCTCCAGGAACGGGTGCTGAATTTCATCACGCTTGCGCTCTTGATAGGCTACCAGCACGGCCTTGCGCCCCTCTTCGGTGAGCAGCACTGCGCCGCCGTCGAGACTCCGAAAGTCCCTCTCCGACAGCTGCCGGCGATTGATCATGGAAAGCACGAGGCGGTCGGCGAAGAAGGGCCGAAACTCCTCCACCAGATCGAGGGCGAGACTCGGTCGGCCCGGCCGGTCGGCGTGCAAATAGCCCACGGCCGGATCGAGACCGACGCTCTCGAGCGCGGCGCGCGCATCGGAAGTGAGCAGTGCATAGACAAAGGAGAGCATCGCGTTGGTGGCGTCGAGCGGCGGCCGACGGCTGCGGCCCCGGAAAGCGAAGAGCGGCCGACCGCCGCGCACTAAATGATCAAACACGCCAAAATACACCTGACCCGCCTCGCCCTCAGCGCCACGCAGTTCGTCGGCATTGAGACGCTTTTCCAGCCGCTGAACAATATGGCCCAGCCGCTCGACGGCATGGGCGAGCCCCGCGCGTGCCGACTCCGGAGCCGTTTCGCCGTGATCGCGCAGCGCACGAGCCAGCACCGTACGCTGGTTCAGGACCTTGCCGGCCACGATGGAGCGGATGATCGCGTTGCGCCTTTCGTCCATGTCCGCCCAGCGATATTGGGTGCGACGGAGATATACGTTGCCGGACACCGGGCCCTCGACGCGGGCCAGGTACCGGCCCTCCTCCGTCATGAAGTTCACCGCGATGCCGACCCGCATGCAGGCGCCGAGCAAGGGCGGGCTCAGCATTACTCGTCCGAAGCCTACGATGGCGCCGATCGCGTGTAGGGGCACACGGCCTCGCTCTTCCTTTTCCATAGAGACAACGACATTCTCGCCGTCCTTGTTGACCCAGGCACCCTGCGTCGTCACGTACAGCGTGTTTAGGTGCCTGCGCATGCAGCTACGCTCCCGCGAGTTGGCGGGATAGCCACGCCGCCGCTGAACGCGGCCGCGCTAGCGCCTGGGGTCGGCACAGCTCGGCGAGGGAACAGCTCCCGCATTTGCGCTTCTGGAACACCGGTGCGGGCGTCGCGCCGATGGCTAGCATGGCTCGAGTGTCTCGCGCCACTTGTGTGGTAAGCGCGCGCAATGCCTCGTCCAGCGCGACGTCGAGACGGTGGCGCGTCTCACCATAGAACAGCGCCCCAGCGTCGAGCGTGACGCTGAACATCTCTTCAAGCGCCATCGCTTGCGCGCAAAGCTGCACCTCGTCGGCGCTGTGCGTCTTCGGCTTGCCGCGCTTGTATTCGACCGGGAAGGGGCGCCAGCTGCGATCGCCACGATGCATCTCGACGAGATCGGCAATTCCCAGACGCCGAGTCGGCGTGACACCACGGGCATGGCGGTGATCACGCGCACCCCGCGCCGCTTTTCTCTGCCCGGCTCGGCCGTCGCCTCGTGCAGCACCCGTCCCTCTGCCGTGAAGCGATTTTCCGCCCAGGCCTGCTCGACATGAATCAGCGCGCATTGCCGTGGACAGAACAAGTAATGCTGCAATGCGGACAACGGGATAAAATCGTCTTCCCGCGCGGCGCTCACCACTTTCATTGTACCCATTCCTCGACATGAATTCCGGACGGCAGCCCGGCGCTGTCGACGCGAATATCGTAATCCGGGAAGGAACGCGCCGGCGGCCAGTTATCGGAGCGCTTGTCGCCAACGCTGACGCTAGTGCCTTCGAATACGCGATGCACCGTGACACGCTCGAATAGCTTGTGGGCGTGCTCGTTGCCCAGATCGCTGTCATGGCGGAAGGCGATGCAGCGGCGGGCCGCCATCTCGCCACGCGCAGCGGAGCGGTCGAGCTCGTACATCCAGCCGAGCGCTTGCTTGATCAGCTCCAGATCTTTGGCGCTGAACCCCGTTTTTTGCGCAAGCTTGGCGTTGACGAAGGCGTGCACACGATAAAGGCCATAAGGAACAATGTGCTTGCGTCCCATGGTGCGGTTGTCGCCTCGCTTGTCGTCGTCCGCCCCTTCGGTACGCTTTTTCTTCTCGGCCTCGTTGGTCGCAGCCATGCGCGTGATGGAGATTTCGAGCGGCATGATGGCCTCAACAGAGCGGCCGAAGACGAATTGCAAGGGACCCCGCACCTGGCCGCAATTGATGCCGGTGCTCATCACGGCGCCGAAGGCGCGAACATCGAAAAAATTCGCGCACATCCAGTCGCGCAGCTTCGCCGACTCAGGATCATTTTGGGGCGAGAGCGCCTTGGCGGTCTCGACCTTCTTATCCTCCGGCCGGATGGCCTTGTATGCTTTACGATGCTGGTCGTTGAGAATTGGATTCTCGGTCACATAGATCGCGTGGCCATCCATCCCGTTGCACGCATCGGCAACATAGTTCCGGATATTGCGCTTGATGGATACGTCGGAGACGAGGCCCTGGCCGGTTTCCGGATCCATGCGCGGCAGGTTGCCAGCATCGGGATCGCCGTTCGGATTGCCGTTGGCGACGTCGAAGAAATGAACAAAATCGTAACGGTTCGTGAGTGGGTCATTGCTCTTCTCCCTCTGCCCCAGCTCCGTTCTCCGAAGGCGCGCAGCGATCGGATTTGGTGTATAGCGCGGCCCTCTGATGGTAATAGCCCACGAAGAACCGTCCTTGATCCTCAATCGGCAAGGCAGCTGGAAACGGCATCTCGCCGCCAAAGCGGTCCAGGATTTGCGACACGGCCTTGGCCGCTTTAGTGCCGGCGCCGCGCTGATTGCCTTCCCCCTTGGCGAGTGCCGAGGCGTTGTGTTCATAGCCGCGCATGAGCAGGGGAAAGACGCGCCGCGGCGTGGCCGAGGCTGCGCCGATGAACTTGTCGCGGATCGTCGCGTTGCGGTCGGCGACGCTACGCTCGGCATATTCGTAAACGGCGAACAGGCGGCCGAGATTGTAGGCGCCGTCATCGCTTTCGGGGTTGAGTGCCACCGGAATCTCCTCCTCATCGTGGTCGCGATTGATGACGGCCTTGCACAGTCCTGCGCGCGCAGCGTTGATGGTCTTGTCAGCGCGAATGCGCGCAATAACCGCCGCGTACAGCGTGCGCGGATAGTGGCCGCCCGTCAGGATAGCGCGCGCCAGCTCGCCGCCAAGCCGCGGCGGGATGTTCTCGCGCTTGCGCTGCACCGCCGTCTCATAGAGCAAGGCGTATGCTTTTTGATCGGGATTGGGGCCTGGGCTCAATAGCGGTGTCGCGTTTGTGGCGCTTGAGGTTCTCCTCAAGATGCCCCCAAGTGTCCACCAGCCAGAAGCGCACGGCGATGCGGCCGCTGTTGGGAGAGAGACCGAGCACTGCAAGCGGGTTTCGGGCTTGAGCTTCGAAAGATCGGGCGGTTTGCGGAGATGCCGGATATTTTGCGCCTGAGCCCCGATCTTCGCCGCCTCTTCGGCGTCGATATCGCTTTCGTTAGCATCGGCGCCGTCGCGCTTTTCGCCGCCGCCCCCCTCATCTTCGGTCTCGCCGCGATCGTCTGTGCCAAAATCGGTCCAGAACCGGTCCTCGGCCGCTTCTGCGGCCTCTTCGCCATATTCCTTTTCGTCGGCCCAAAACACCACGGTCGTCTCGCCCAGACGGAAGCGGCGGCTGTTCACAGGATCGAGCAGCCAGTTCAGGGCTGCGCCATATTTGAAGGCGGCTTCTTCCGATACAGGCGCATTCGCGCCCTGGTCCTTGCCATAGCTTTCGAAAGATTTCTCGTTGAAGCTGACTATTGGGCCCTGTTCCCCCCTGCCACCAGCGATGGAAATTTTGGATGTAATCGCGCTTGAGGCCGAAGCTCGCCAGACACAGGCAAAGCTGGTTTGGCCGTCGTTCGGGTTTAATATCCCGCGCCAAATGCTGCTTGCTTCTTCCACATCGTAAATCAACCTGCCGGTCTCGATACATCGAAAGACGATATTTGTGTCGAGATCGTTGTCCAAAATGCCCAGCAGGGCCTGCTGCTCGGGACGCCATTTGACAAGGAATGCGCGAAAGGCCATCAACTCCGGACTTGTTGCGCCTTCGGTGGCGGCGAGATTAGCGGCTTTGTAGGATTTGAAAAGGCCGTCAGGCGAGCCGCGCTCATTTCCTTCTTGACGAGGCCCAGGGCGTAGCCCGTATTATCCCAAAAGGAATGGGTCCTGGCCGGAGTTATTGTGGTCGCGAACCTTTGGCAACATTGATCTACAGCAAATGGCCTGCCGCCGCCGTGGTCGCGAAGATCGATCACTTTGTCGACTGATCCATCCCTGGCAATTGGAATTGCAAAGGATACTCGGACGGGTGCATAACCCGTCCTTGGCGTATCCCCCCTCCTGTCCAGCCGGTCATAGAAAGCCGCAAGCGATTGCAAGATCGTCATCGCACAAGGCCCTCACAGCGGGCTTTCGCAAGGTCGAGCACGCCATTCTCGAGCCGCCCCGGAAAAACATCGGCCTCTTGTCTACCGTGCTGAAATCGATGTCATAAAGCATCCAGCGAGATCGCG
>CAWCTL010000024.1:0-59737 GCA_963798575.1 uncultured Alphaproteobacteria bacterium
AGGCAATTATAACCTTGACTCAGCAGACCGTTTAGCTTACGTTGTTTCTCAAGAGGTTAGGAGAAACGGCGATGTCTGCACTAAACAACCCCATTTTCCAGGATGCGAACACGGCCCGCGAATGGCTTGAGGCTCATCTTTGGGCCGATGGCCGGGCATGCGGCTATTGCGGCACCGTGAACAACTCCACGCCGATAAAGACCCGCCCTGGCTACTACCAGTGCAACGCCAAGGAATGCCGCAAGCAGTTCACGGTCATGGTCGGAACGGTGTTCGAGCGCAGCCACATCCCCCTCAACAAGTGGCTGATGGCGTCTTTCCTGATTTGCGCATCGAAGAAGGGCATGAGCGCACATCAGCTCCACCGCATGCTTGGCGTTAGCTACAAGTCGACTTGGTTCATGATGCACCGCATCCGCGAGGCGATGGCGGGCGGCAGCTTCCCCGCCTGCCCAATAGGCGGCGAGAACAAGGTTGTGGAAGCTGATGAAAGCTTCATCGGCGGCAAGGCTAAGAACCGCGCATTCCGCGAGCCCGCACCCAAGAAAGCCGTCTTCTCGCTAGTCGAGCGCGAAGGCCAAGTCCGCACCTTCCACGTCGCCAGCGTCAATTCTAAGACCCTTGGCCCGATCATCGAACAGCAAGTGCACAAGGCCACGATGATGATGACGGACGATAGCCCGATCTATCCCGGCATCACCAAGCGCCTTGAGATGACGCACGGCAGCGTGAACCACAGCGCCAACGAATATGTTCGCGCCTATTTCTGGCACACAAACACGGTTGAGAATTACTTCTCTATCCTCAAGCGCGGCATCACGGGCGTCTATCATCACGTCTCAGAGGCGCACCTGCACCGCTACACGGCCGAATTCGATTTCCGCTATAGCAACCGCAGCGGCCTTGGCATCGGCGATGAAGAGCGCGCTGGCAAGCTTCTCAAGGGCATCGTCGGGAAGCGGCTTACCTATCGGCGGCCTAACCAGAACCAAGCCATCTAAAACTTCCAAGAAATAGCATCCAGGAACCGGAGACTTCGCATAGGTTGCGAGTTTGCCATTCTGAAACACGGGGCCTTTCATGAATTCAAAGCGGGAAGAGCAATGGAACGAAGCGGTCATAAAGCCATTCGAGCGGCTTGATCCGATAACACAAGCTGTTACCGGCGAAAGCAGAGCTGTACATGCGCTGGAATACATTGCCGCCCAGTTAGGGCAGCTCAATGCAAAATTGGACCTGCTTCTCTCTCAAAAAGAGAGCGCCAGCAACCAGAAGTAAGCAGTTCCCACCAATTCTCCGATGAATTGCCCGGTGCATTCATCATCTTGTTCCAAAAGGCTAGGGCCTCAGTGAGGCCCATGCCCGCCTTCATCATGTCTGGCAAATCCGGGAGCGGCTTTTGGTTCTCAGCTTTAGATATGTCAGTCATTTACAAACCTTTAAGAGGGGATTTACGGGGGGCATCGATGTTTATGAGAACCAAACTTTTCGCGTGCGCGGTGCTACTCGCAGCCATGGGGTCCAGCTATGCCCAATCAATCGAGGACGGCGCCAACTGCACCGAGATCATGGACAGCATGAGAAATGCGCCCGGTAACGCCGCGATCAAGAGAGCCGAAGAGATCGCCACTTACGGCTCTCGCATTGTGCGCATGCTTGACCGTTATTACGCCCTCACGGGTGAGCGTGCGCTTATAAACGAAATCAACGACGATAGAGGGCCGGCAAACAGTGCCACGTCCGGCGTTCTGAATAGAATGGCCGTGCACTGCAGTGCCCACCCAAAGGAGACTATTCTTGATGCGGCGCTCGGCGTTTACGCCAATGCCCGGCTGTTTCAGGATACGTTCGGGAAACAGTAACGACCCGGAGGGAATTTTCATGCATAGCGTTCTTTTTGTCGCCGCTCCAAGCGCTAATCGCGCCGAATGGGCCCAATTCCAAATGCAGCTAGACCCAAGGTTAAGGCAAGCCGAAGGTGTCGCGCAGCTAGCCGAAAATGTGTGGCTGCTGAATCTGGTTCAAGCAACAGCGCCCCTGGCTCGGTTACTGGCCGCCGCGCAACAAACGGGAGTTTCTTACGGTCTTTTGCCATTTGAGCGTGAGCCGCAATGGCTTCCGGCCGATTTTGATCCCAAAACCACTCAGGCCCAAAAGGCATCTTTCTGATCCTTCATCGCTACTAGCTAGGGCGCGTTGATGAAAATCTCAACTCCCGTATCGTCGGCAGAGACGTGACACCTGATTTTCGCTTTCGGCATTCTGATTACAGGAGCAATGTCCCCGCCCCGCGCATCGCGGTGACATTTCCGAATAGCATTTTCTAGTATCGCGGCGTCAACGCCCGTGACGGCCATACCAGCCTTGGCAGCTAGGGAATACCAGGTATTTGACGGGTGAACGCCATCGAACCTGACAAGCACGCCGGTCAAATCTTGCCGATAACAGACAAGGGTAAAATCCGAAAAAGTAGGATGCAGAAAGACGGCCATTTTGCCGTCCGTGCCGTGAAATGCTGTACCCTCGATCTCCATTAAACGGGCGACGATTTCCTTGCACTCAGGGCTATCGATCGGCCTTGGCGCTTCTTCTGCGATTGCAGGCATCACGCCAATTACTACCGCCGCAAATGCTAAAGCTCTAAGAACGTGTTTCGCCATAAGTAGCCACCCCATTAAGCGGGGCACCTAATCACGCTTCAAGCGTGACCTCAAGCTAGGCCTTCGGCTTCGGTTTTTCTTTAGATGCCGCGTGCGCTGAAACAGCGCCTGTCTTATGCTTCGGCTTGGCCTTCGCGATGTCCCGCACAAATTTCTCGAAACGTGGCCATGCATCGGGAACGAGTTCAACGTCCTCCGGTGCTGGTTGATCTTTCTTTGGAGCTTTTGTCATGCCGCCTCAGCCACTTAGTTCGATAGGTAAAAAACGAAAAATAAACATAGTCGCAGATCCGGCTGCTCTTGAGTGGCAGCCGGCATTCGGGCAACTCGTCGCTCATATTATATCGCTTTGGTCGGCTATCGAGGCAAATCTGGGCGTATGTCTTTCTCGAATGCTCAAAACCAATGCCAGAACTGGTATTGCGATGTACATGGCGCTGAACAGCGCCAATGCTCGGAACTCAGTTTTGCGAGCTGCCGCTAAATCCTCCTTGCCACAGGACAAACTAATTATTTTTGAGGCAATCCTTAGAGTTATTTCTAAATCAGGGGCGCAACGCCATAAATTGGCGCATTGGTTGTGGGCTTTTTCTCCTGAAATCAAAGATGCCGTTCTTCTAATAGACCCAGAGGCCATGCTAAACCATAGTGTTAATCTTATAGAATACGTATCATCTCTTCCAAAAGACCAGCCGATGAATTTGGAAGAGATGCCTGATTTGGATCTAGACAAAGTTCTTGTTTACAAAGAACGCGATTTTCACGAAATTATCCATGATTTAGGTTCAGTTTGGCAAACTACCCAGCACTTGAGCGCTGCTCTGATCGATGGGCGTTTCGCAAACGAAGCACAATGGAGCCTGCTAAGTAGCGCACCGAAGATTCAGGAAGCGCTGGCTCCCCTGGGGGATAGCCAGCCGTCTCCTTCTGATAAGACATAACCTCTTCCACGATAATCGCCTGAAGCTCGCTCAACGAGATGGTGACGCAATCACCGTCTGCGTTCGGCCCTTGATCTGGATGCGCGCTCAAAGCACGCCTCCGACCGGGGTGGCACACGCCTGGAACGGCGCCACCCTAGCGCCACCGCTTGCTGAGTCAAGGTTATAATTGCCGCAACAGACCTGACTTCGATATCGAAGTGTCAAAGCATGTCGATCTGACGGTGATCCCATTTCGGGCCTCGGAGGAAGATATCGATACGGTAGCGCAGTCTCTTGCGGCGATGCCGAAGGCCTTGGCCTGGCCGAGTGCTTGGCCGACGAACTCTTTTGCCGTCAACGCGGCTCAGTACTTGTTGGATGGGCTGGGCAGGGCGTTCCCGCAGCGCATAATCAGCCCGCCCATACCTTTCGTGAATGCTGTTTCCGATCTCCTGTCCTCAGAACTCACGTCGCCTCCGACGACTGTGCGACAGGCAGCCCGCCGCGCTTTTGAGACGATGTCGGATTATTACGAGGCCCATTGTCTGCCAGACAAGCGGGATGAGGAGGGGTCGCGCGCCGCTTCCTGAACAGCCTCGCTGAGCAATTTGCGGAACAAAGTTATCCACAGTCTATCCTATACGGTAGAAGGTATCCTACGATAAATGCTCTTGCGCCTGTCCATTGCCTCATAGCTCATGAGTGCAGCGCTAGCGTCAGGAGATCGCGTGCATGCGGTATGTTGCACAAGGGTTTGCCCTATTGTCTTCCCTGATTTTTATCGCCGCGTGCGGCGCCATGAACTGGTTCTTCTGGATTAAACAGGGACGGAATGAGTTCGAGGCCCATGTCCTCGCCAGCATCTCCGTCGCCATGGATGTCTTCGTCTGCGTGATCCCGATTTTCGTGCGCTACGCAGCCCATCATAGGCGCAAGGTCTACGCGATGCTGGGCCGGGCGCTGTTTTGCATCTTCTTCTTGTTCTCCTTCGTGTCGGCGCTCGGTTTTGCAGCCTCAAACCGGGCGGTTGTGTCGGGTGGGCACGAGGCGGTCAACCACCGCCTGCAGGACGCGGAGTCGGAACTCGATGCAAGCGAACGCTCCCGCGCGCAAATTGGGCCGCATCGCTTTGCCAATATCCTCCAGGCGCTGATCCAGAAGGCCGAGTTGGACAATCGCTACAAAGCTTCGAATAAGTGCGGCGATCCCTGGCCGCAAATTCGAGTCTTCTGCAAGGAGTACGGTGATCTCAAAATCGAACTGGCCAATGCGCAGCAGGACGAGCGTCTGCAGGTGCGGGCAGGAGCGCTGAAGAAAGAGATCGCTGATCTGAGACAACGCGGGGGCGGTCAGCCCGACGACGCGCAGGCAGCGCTGATCGCCACCATGACCGGCTTCAGCGAACATACGGTGAAGAATATTTTGAGCTTCGGGGTTGCGTTCCTGGTCGAGCTTGGGGCTGCCTTCGGCCTCTACCTTTCGACGGGCTGGTTGCCGGCGAGCCACGCCGAGACACCGGCGCGGGGCAGGGACCAGTCTGGGCCCGTTTTTGAACCCGAAGCACCGGCCATGCTCACGGACGAGTCAGTGTCGCTGTCTCCGAAACGGCGCGCGAGTATGGCGGTGATCGCCCGGGAACCGACAGTAACGGAGGTGCCGCCAATACCCCGGAAAGGCGGTCGGAAGAAGAAAGAGGTGCAAAAGTCGGACGGAAATCCCAAACCGATGCGCCTTCAAATTGGCAAAGATGGCGTCTTGCGTGCTAAAGAAGAGTAGACGCTAGTCTGGTGGCTCAACGGTAGGAACAGATTGGGCCGCTGAAAGGATCGATATGCAAGGCTGGGTGGTCTCGGTCGGGGGCCAGAAGGGCGGAAGCGGCAAGAGCACTGTAGCCCAGGGCTTAGCGGTGGAAGCGGAGAGAAACGGGGCGAGGGCAATTCTCGCCGATATGGATGAAAGCCAGCAAACCAGTGTTCGTTGGGCGGAAAGGCGCAAGGCGGCCGGGATCGAGCCGAGGATCGATACACGCCTGTTGCGCACGGTGACGGGGATCGGCGCATTGCGGCGGTTATGCGATGTGCTGGTCATCGATATGCCGGGCCGGGCCGACGTGACCACGGTCAATGTGGCGAAGGCGTCGGACCTGATGATTATCACGACCGATACCAATGTCTTCGAATTGGAGCCGACGGTCATGCTGCTGCATGAGCTGAAAGCGGCCGGCATTGGCGAGGGAAGAGTAGCGATCGCATTGACCAGGGTGCTGGACGCCAAGCGCGAGGCCGAGGCGCGATCTTATCTGGGGCAGGCGGGTTACGAAGCGCTGCCGGTCTCTCTAATGTTCAACCGGGCAACGCACGATGTCGGCAACGAAGGGCGGGCGGTTACCGAAACGAGGCCGGAGAGCATCGCTGAGCAAGCAAGGCAGTTTTTTAGCGGCCTGGCCGATGCGCTCACCCGATCCCGCACGATGAGAGCGCAGGAGCAAGAGCCTGGGCGCGATAAGGAACAGGACCGCGAGCGAGGAGAACGCGAGAGATGAGTTGGGATGACGTAAAAAAGGGGGTTGAGGCCGGGTTTCCGGAACCACCAAAAGCCGAAGGCTCGACGTTAAAGCTTGATCGTCGCCTTGGCGTTTATGACGGGCGGAAGGCGCAGGCCACGGGCCGCACGAAACAATTCAATCCGAAAGTGCGTCCTGAGTTCATGGAGCGCTTTGCCGAGGCGCAGGCGCGGGAAGAGGAGGAACTCGGCGAGCGGGTGACCCAGGCCTATTTTCTTGAGCTGCTCCTCGCGCGCTATGAGAAAGATCACGACAAGTCGGTAGCGCCCTTCGGTCTGTCCGAGGCTGCCTTGACCGGTGCGGAAGCGATCGCCGAGAAGATGAAATGGGACCTAAGCCTGGTGGTCGAGGACGCCATTGCCGCGCGGTGCCGGGAACTGGGTCTCATCAAATCTAATCGCAAAAAGTGAGGTCGTGCCGCTTAAGCCTTACGGTTGGCGTTCGCCTCACGTAGTCGAATGTTCTGGCTCAAAGCGGGGGATGTTGAACTCGTCCTGGCGCTTACGAGTAACGGCAATATCCCAGGCTGTCTGGATGCGAAGCAGCATCTCCATGCTGACGCCGAAGGCAAGCTCGATGCGCAGCGCCATTTCCGGGGAAAGCGCGGCCTTTTCGTTGAGGAGATCGGACAAGGTTGCGCGCCGAACGCCGAGGACCTTGGCGGCTGCGGAGACGCTAAGATTGAGCGGAGCCAGAATGTCCTCGCGCACGATCGCGCCGGGATGGCTCGGCATCATCTCGATATCTACGGGTGCCTCGGTCATCAGTGATAGTCCTCCAGGTCAAGATCGAGAATCTCATCCTCCTTGAGCCAAAACGTCAGTCGCCAGTTGCCCGAAATGGCGATTGCATAGGTACCGGCCCGATCTCCCTTTAAAGGATGGACTTTCCATCCGGGCATGGTGCTCGCTTGCTCTAAAGTGGCGGCAGCCACCAGTGTGGTCACGATGCGCCGAATCCTCTCTAGCCGGTCTTGAGGCAATCCGCTCGGGTCGTTCTTTTCAAGAAAGCGGCGAAGCCCCTTGTGACGGATCGAGATGATCTTCATGCCTGTCCCTTAGTGTACGGCATCGCCGTACACTTCGCAAGTGTTTAGTTTCCTGGAAAGTTAAGTCGTTCTTAACCGCTGATGCAACCACCGAGAAAGAGCGGTTTGACCGAATTCTGCCTTCTTTCAAGTGCACGGCAATGCAAGGCATTCGATTGCAAGGAACGCGTCGTGAAGTCGGTCGGTGAGTTGAAGCAGGCGGTTCGAGAACGACTTAAGCAGTTAAACGTGCAGGTCGCCTATCACAGCCTGACGGCGGCGACCGGCGTTGCTCTGGCAGGCGTGCGGGACGTAGTTTCATCGTTGATTGAGATCGCGGGGATATTCACGCCGGAAGCGCAAGCGCTGGTCTGGGTCGAGAACGGCGGCGGAGCGTCCCTGGGGATCGCTCTGGTTGGGGCGGACGGCAACCTCTGCCTGAACGTCAGCGATGAATTCGAGATCGGATTGGAGGGCGGGATCACCCCCGAGACGATCGTGCGGCTGGCGCTGTCGGAATTGGACCACGGGGCAGAGAATGTCGTCTCCCTGACCTTGTTCGCCGATCCTGCGCTCCAACTCAGCCCGAAGCTGGTTCTCCTCGACGCAAAATTCCCGCAGCGGGCTGTAGCGCTAAGCGGGCAGAGTTGGCCGATGATATTCCCGCGTCATCATTTTCTGGATGAGGAAGACCGCCCTCGCAATACCTGCCTGGGCTGGGCGATGGGATCGGGGCAGCCAGTCCTGGTGAACGATTATCGCGCTCTGCGCGGCTGCAATTTATTTCTGCGGCAATGCCAGATGGTCACGCCGCGGCAGCGCTAGGGTGGACAAAACGGAGGACTCAAGAATGGACGTCGTCAGCGACCTCAAACAAAAAATCTACGCTGCCACGAGGGAGGGAAAGCTATCAGGTCAGCGACGCAGCTTCTGCTCGGCCACCAACATACCGCTGGTTGGCATCAAGGATATCGTGTCCTCTGTCTATGACGTGAAAGGGGTTTTCGACAATGAGCGCTGCGCGCTCGTCTGGGTGGAAAACGGTCTTGGCGACGGTCTGGGGGTGGCACTGACATGCCCGCCTGGGCCAGATGGCTGGAAGGATATGAGCCTCACCATTGGGAATAAATTCTCTGTCAGCCTCAATGGCGGCCTTACGCCCGAAATGATGGTCCGGCTTGCTCTCTCCGAGCTCAAATTTGCGCGTGAGAGCGTTGTCGGTCTGACATTGTTCGCCGATCCCGACCTGAAAATCTCCCCACGGCTTTTCTTGAAGGATCGGGAATTCGAGCAGCGTGTAGTTGCGCTGCGCAATCGAGCATGGCCCGCCATATTTCCAAAAAGATGCTACGAGGTTGGGATTAGGCCTAACAAACTCCACAACGCATGGGCCATGGCGCGCGAGATTCACAGACAGACGAGCCCGGCGTATGTGGTCGGCTGCACCTTGTTTGGTCAAAAGTATTTTATCTATGAGCCGACCCGTTATGTGTTCACGGGCGGGAAAGATCAATTAAGCGCAGAATGGTTAGACGATGCTGAGATTGCCGGTAGAGCATGATGTAGGGGGTTTTGGCGACTTTAACCGCCGACACCTCGCGACGGACAGGGGCGACGGTTTGATGAGGCCGTGAAAGGTCAGCAACGGTCGCCCGCAAGCTGTCGAGGATGAACTGCTGTCGATTGCGCGAAGGTTGCGCTGCGAGGACAGCGACGATGTCACGGGCGGCGCTGTGGCCCCATTCGGTCATTTTTTTCGTCCGATCAGCTTCTCGAGAGCGGCCATGAGGGTGTCATGATCGACGGCCGGCTCGTCGTGCGGCATTCCCGCCGCTTTTTCCATCTCGGCGCGAAGCGTGTCCTGGCGGTCGAGGTATTCGTCGAGCGCTTTCTGCATCAGGTATGAACGGCTGCGATCAAGTTCCAAAGCCAGACTATCGACGCGTTGCCGTTTGGCGTCGTCGAGACGCATCGTAAAATTGTTCTTCTGAACCATATCCGGGCCCTTATTTGTGCAGCGGACACTATGCGAGCGATTGCCTTGCCGCAACCTGCAAGAGCTTGCAAGCGGGGCGAATGTTTATCGCGATCCGTGACCGTTGAAATGCCCGCTTTGATTCTTTCCATTATCCTTGACGCATCATGAAGTTATGGGAATCTTATTGCCCATCTAGCCCCTGAAATGTCCTCTTTTTTGCTACTTTCGGACGTCCAGCGTGATTGTGGGATGCCCGTCACCCCCCCGATCGACGCTTGCACCATTTGTGAAGCGATTGATCCGCAGGCGTGTGCGATTGCCGGATTGCGTCCGATGCGGATATGAATCACCATTATTGCGAAAACGATTGTCTACCCGGCGCGCACGTGGGCTAAAAATGCGTCAATTTGCGCGCGCAACGCTTCTGTTTTTTCAAAGAGTTCATCAGTCGCATAGTTAACGCTTTTAGACGCCTGCTGTGTTTCATTAGCAGCTTCGGTTACACTCTTGACAATAGCGGAAACTTGGTCTGTGAGGTGGCCCCGGTTGTTCGGACAGAATTTCCGCTTCGATAAGTGGAACGTCTGCCGGGGTTAAGCCGCCAAGCGGACTGGCGGCAAGCTGTGTGCTCCGTAGTAAGCTTGATCGGGCGTCATGCCGTCAAGGCTGGAGTGCGGGCGGCGGCGATTGTAAAGATCGAGATACCGTCTGATCGAGGCACGTGCGTCCGGAACGCTCCCGTAGGCGTGCAGATAGACCTCCTCGTACTTCACCGTCCGCCAGAGCCGCTCGACGAACACGTTGTCCCGCCAAGCGCCCTTTCCATCCATGCTGATCGCGATCTCATTCTTGCTGAGCACGCCGGTGAAGGCTGCACCCGTGAACTGGCTGCCCTGATCCGTGTTGAAGATCTCCGGCTTCCCGTGCCTGGCGAGTGCCTCCTCCAGCGCCGCGATGCAGAACGAGGCTTCCATCGTGATGGAGACCCGCCACGACAGCACACGCCGCGAGAACCAGTCGAGGACTGCGGCGAGATAGACGAAGCCCTTCGCCATGGGGATATACGTGATGTCCATCGCCCAGACCTGGTTCGGCCGCGCGATCTCCATGCCGCTCAGCAGATAGGGGTAGACCCTGTGCCCCGGCTCCGGCTTCGTCGTGCGCGGACGCCGGTACAGCGCCTCGATCCCCATGCGCCGCATCAGCGTCTTGATATGACGCCGGCCGGCTTTGCTCCCATTGGCAGCCAAAAGACGGCGCAACATCCGCGCTCCCGCGAAGGGGAACTCCAGATGCAGCCGGCCGATCTGGCGCATGAGTTCGAGATCGGCCGCCGGAACCGGGCGCGGCAGGTAATACACCGTGCTGCGCGCAAGGCCTGCAGCTTCGGCCTGTTTCGTGACGCTTAACGCATGACTGCGGTCGATCATCGCTTTGCGTTCAGCAATCCCGCCTTGCTGAGCGCGCCTTCTAAAAAATCGTTCTCCAGCGTCAGTTCGCCGATTTTCGCGTGCAGTGCCTTCACGTCGACGCTGGGGGACGCCGGTGCCGCGCTGCCACCGCCGCCGAAAACGTCCGGGGCACCGCCTTCGAGCTGCGCCTTCCAGGCCGTGATCTGGTTCGGATGAACGTCGAACTGATCCGCCAACTGTGCAATCGTCCGCTCGCCCTTGATCGCCGCCAACGCCACCTTTGCCTTGAAGGCCGGTGAGTGGTTCCGCCGTGGTCTTCTGCTCATTGCCGCTCCTGATTCGCGGGCACCAGCGTGCCCGTTGTCAGGCAGAAATTCCACCTACCGCACCGTCCGAAATTGTGGAGCCACTTCTCAGTACGGGCAACGACTTTCTGGACATTACGGCCCATTTCCAGTGTTGTAGCGGATTGCTTGTTGATTGCTACAGCAATAAGTGTTGATACATCCTTGGTTTCACTGATTGTTTTACAAATATTGCGTATAGATTTAACGGAACGCATCGTTTCGCTCTGAATGGTGGAAATTTGTGTTTCGATGTTGTCAGTTGCTTTTGCCGTTTGGTTGGCAAGAGCCTTAACTTCAGAAGCCACAACCGCGAATCCTTTTCCGGCGTCACCGGCGCGCGCCGCTTCAATAGTGGCGTTAAGAGCTAACAAGCTAGTTTGACTCGCTATCGCATTGATGAGTTGTGTTACCTGGCCAATCTTCTGCGCAACATCAGCAAGGTTTTGCATGGTAGTGTTTGTTTCTTGTCCTTCCACGCCTGCTCTATCGGCAATCTGTGTTGCCAGCAGCGCCTGTTCCTCAATTTCAGAAATAGATGACTTAAGGTGTTCTGTCGCCAATACGACAGAACGCGCCTCAGCGAAGGCCTCATCTGAAGCCGTTGCGACGGCAGTAACTTGTTGTCTTGTCTCTTCAGCCGTCGTTGCCAGAGTTTGCGCCGTTGTGTTCATGTCTGTTGCCGCTACAAAAACGGCATCTACAATAGTCTTTACATCGCGCTCGAAATGATCGGCCAACGCCAGCACTGCCCTGCGCTGATCTTCTTTGGCTTTTTTCTGTTCCGTGATGTCTTTAAAAACGACAACTGCACCGGAAATTTTTCCCCGATCATCCATCATTGGTGTTGAGGTGTATTCTACGGGGATTGGATGACCGTCCTTATGCCAGAACACTTCGTTATCTACCGTCTGCACGGTCCCTTTGGTAAGCGCAGCATAAATATGGCATTGTTCTCTCTTATAGAGAGTTCCATCGGGTTTCGTATGGTGAATGAGGCCATGCTGGGGAATACCAATCATTTCACTGGCGCTGTGACCGGTTATTTGCAGTGAGGCAACATTAGCGAACGTCGTTTTGCCCTGCAGATCAAGTCCGTAAATTCCTTCCTTGGCGGAATGCAGTACGAATTCCAGTATCCTGGCGTGCGCTTCATAATGTTTGGCGTCTCGCAGCTTATGCAATTGTGTGGCAATGAAGACATAGTCGGCCAGCAACACAAGCGCCAAAATCGTGCTGTTTGTTTGCCGAGACCAATAAGCCAGAACGCCCAGAAGAATACAGACGAATAAGTGATGACAAAGCAAACCGTACTGATAATTCACACGCGGGCTTTTCATTGCGTACCTGGGACACGTTGATGATGTAATCGGCCTCGCAGCTTTTTAACGAGTTTGGCCAATATGTTGTCGCTCAGCAAAACATGTACGATGACAAAACGTCAATAGATTAACATGGCTGGTTGCTTATTCTTCTACTCTTTCGCAGGGGATCAGGTCGATGGGATATTCGACGGCGACGTCCTTGTCGTTGATCGTGTTGAAAAAGCGAGGCGCGGAATATCGTTCTTGCGGCTATCGATGACGAGCTAACCTAAGCTGCCTCTTTCATTTCGCACGACACTATGGCGGAACTGCTCAAGGTCCAGAGGGTAACATTACATTGTCAAGCAAGTGGCCGAAGGTCTGCGGCGATAGTGGACTTGAACTCGGAGCGGATTGTCGCCCTCGAGCCAGGCTCGCGATTGCCTGACAAGCGGAAATATAATTTCGTCAATGTCTTATTGAGGCCACTCACAATCTCTTACCCGATCTGGGGCGAGGATTGCGTCTATACGGCGGTTTGCTCGTCCAGCACGCCTCGCTTCACCCAGCGTTTGCGCCAAATTGTCGCCCGCTGATGAACGTGACAGCCTTCGCTCCAGGCGTCGATCAAATGCGTGATTTTGGCGCGGTTAAGCAAAAGCAGGCTTGACCATGAGCGATCGGCCAAGCCCCATTTGGCAATCAGATAGCAACCGAGCAGCCGTTCGGGACCGTAGATCAGCGCATTCGGCCAACGGCGGATGATGTCCGCCCGCGTGAGACTCTCCCCGCGCCGTGCCGCAATCCGACATATCAGGCGCGCACGCCAGCTTAGCTTGTTCAAATCGCGGCTGATCAGGGAGGGTGCCCGCAAGAGGGCCCGAGCAGCTTCCTCAAAGGGTGCATCCAGGGCTAAGGCAAAGTTCTCCGTCCAGCGACGAACCGTTGCCGGGGCGAGATAGTGCAGCGGCGGAAAGTGCAAGGATATGGTCTTAATCTCTTCGAGCGTAACACCGAGTTCGCCCGCTGTAGCCTTCAGATTGGCCTTAAGTGTTGCTGGCCGTTGCAGCATAAGCGCCGGACATCGCACCAAGAGCGCGATGACCGTCTCTCTGTCATGAGACAGCAATCGGGACAACTCGGCGACGAATGTCCGCATATTTGCTTTGAGCAGGGTATCCGGTCTCTTAGTGATGATGGCTAGGCAAGCGCGTTGAGAGAACCCGACCCCGTGCCATTCCGCCAGCCGCTTCTGCAACACTCTTTCGTTCACCCTGGCCAGATGAAGGTTTTTGGCCACCCGCCGCTGATACGTGGAAACAGGGACTTCTAGCTGGCGGGCTACGGCCTCGATTTGAGAGACCACCCGCTCAGGGTTTGCCACGAAAAGCTGCCCCATATGCGCCTTGATGACGGTCTTCGCAAGATCATGAGGCTCTTTCGCGAAATAAGCTGCAAGATGCTTGATGCGCTGAGCCACTTTTTCCGGTCGCTGGTACGGAAGCGGTGGCGTTATTTGTAGTATACGAGCAGCATCTGCTTCCAATAGCCCAATGACTTTGGCGATATTGATTATGTTCCTGACAAGTGTTTCCGGTCGTAGTTCGGCCAGGCGCGAATGCCGCCGCACAGCTTTATCGATGTCTCCGGGCGTAATAACGCATCCGTGTTTCTCCAACTCAAGGAAGAGTCGGGAAGCGTAGTCGGAAAGCGCAGCCTCAGAAAAAGAAATACTGGGTCGCGTCATGAGGCCCGGGGCAACACCTAAACACTGTTAGACGTATATTTATGAGTAGACGGGATACTCGTAACCTTTTAGCAATTATTAAACAACTTAATCTACACTTATCTCGTTTAACTGATTCGATGTTCTCATGTTTTTGCGTCGCGCTCTTCTTGTCGGTCTTTGCGGTGTTGCCCTTATTTCGGCAAAACCAGCATGGGCATCGGGTTGTACGAGCCCCGTCGGCGTCGCGGGCGATCAGATCTACAGCCTGACCTACAATATGATGCAATATTGCAACGGCCAAGTTTGGGTCAATATGTCCGCCAACATTGGCGTCGGCAGCCTCACTTCGGGCGATTGGTGCACGACGGACGGCACGTTGATTAACTGCACGAGCGTACCACCACTGCAAACGGCAGCGGGCGGTGATACGCAGATCATGTACAACCACAGCGGCGCGTACGCGGGCTCCAGCGCCTTTGTCTGGGACTATACAGATACGCGCCTGGGCATCGGCACGTCCTTGCCCGCTTCGGCAATCGACGCCAGCAAGACCACGAATGCGATCGCGCTTCCTGTCGGTTCCTCGGCGCAACGCCCGAGCACGGGCGCATTGAACGGCATGATCCGTTATAACAACGGCGGCTCGGGATCGGTCGAAGCCTTGATTAACAACAGCTGGGTCTCGTTGCTGTCGAACGGCAGCACGCTCGCGGGAGGCAGCGTCGCCGCTACAGGGGCCGACACGTCCGTGCAATATAACAGAGGTGGCACCCTCTATGGCGATACCAGTCTGGAATGGAATTACGGCACGAGCACGCTCACCGTTATCGGCACCGTCGCGGCGACGACCGTCACGGGGTCAGGGGCGGGACTGACGAGCTTGTCCGCAGGTAACATCTCTAGCGGCACGTTGCCTGTAGCCCGCGGCGGCACGGGCGCAGGGACCTTCACAACCAACGGCGTCCTTTACGGCAACAGTACGAGCGCGGTTCAGGTGACGGGGCAGGGAGCGGCGAACACGGTTTTGACGGCGAGCGCGGGGGCTCCGGCCTGGAGCGCCGCCCCTGTGATCGGCACTTCGGTGACAACGCCGTTGCTGATTGGTGGGACGGCGGCGGGATCGGCGCTGACGCTCGAGTTCGACCAGCGCTGCCGGATCGGGCGACTATATCGCCTTCCTAACCGGCAGCCAGCACGAACAGATGCGCATCCTCAGCAGTGGCAGCGTGGGGATTGGACTTACGAACCCGAGCTATAATCTCGATATTTCCGGGTCTGCGCCGTTCCACGTTCTCAGCACCAGTAGCCACTTGTTGGGTTACTTTGTCGGTCCGAGCGGAGTCAATGATGGCTATCTGAGCGTGCTGCAAGGCGATGCTGGCGGTACCGCCATTTTAGGATCGACGGCTGGCGTCGGATTTGTCGGTTCGCAGGCAGCCACCGATTTCACGATAAGAACCAATAATACGGAGCGTGTGCGCATCCAGCAATCGACCGGCTACGTCGGGATCGGGACGACGGGGCCAGCGGCACCGCTGGACATAAGCTCTGTGTCCGCCTTGGGTTCGGGAACCTATGGCGGGGGCACGAATTTCTTGCGCTTGTTTGCCGCATCCGGCTCCACCTTCAGCGAACAGGCCATCGCGTTCCAAGAGGCTGGCACCAACGTTGGTGCCAAGATCGCCGTCAAGAACAGAGCCAACGGCGCCTACGATATTATATTTGCCAACCGCGATACGTCATCGACGACATCCACGATGAATGAACGCATGCGTATTACCTCCGACGGCAACGTCGGCATTGGGACGACGAATCCGGGCGTGGCTCTGGACATCGGACAGAAAACCGACGGCTTGCTTTTGCCGGGCGGCTCGACGACCCAGCGCCCTGCATCGCCCGTCAACGGCACGTTACGGTACAACAGCGACAGCAGTGCGGTGGAGGTTTATCAGAACTCGGTATGGAACAACGTAAGCGCGGGTGGCGCGGCCACAGCGGGCGGCAGCGCGGGGCAAGTGCAGTTCAACGGCATCAACAACGTTCTGGCTGGCAGCAGCAGCCTTGTCTGGGACAACACCAATCTGAGGCTGGGGATTGGGACGACGGGGCCGACTGCAAAATTGACCGTTGGTGCTGGAAATCAGATTGCATTGGTCGATAATCCAACGGGTTGGGGTAGTTACGGCCAAGTTCCCAATATTGTTATAACCGATACCGCTGATAACCCGCTTTCAAGCGGCGGCTGGGGTTACCAGCAACTTGCCTTTAACCAACAAAACGGACAGCAAGTTTGGGAGATGGGATGGTTAGGTGGCGGCCTTGGCTTTAAAGTCAACAACGGAGCATCTGAGCCGTTGTTTTTGGCGCAAGGCGGCAACGTCGGGATTGGGACTACAAATCCGCGCAATCTTCTCGATCTTGGCACAAGCTCCGGGGCTGGTGATGCAGGCAGAAAGTTAGCGCTCTACAATGACGGCACATATTTTGATGGTTTTTCCGTACATTCCGGTGCCCTTGGAATATCTTCCAACAAAACTGCGGGGGCAAATGACGACATAACAATCCTGACTTCCGGCAACGTCGGAATCAGAAATACGGCCCCTTATACGAGTCTTGTCCTTCCCAGCACCAGCGACTTGACCGGCCTTGCTGTGACCAATGCTGACGTGGCGATCGTCATCGGCAATCATGCCGGAAGCGATAACCAAGGCAGCATCCAGGTTAGAGCTGGCGGATCGTCTTCAGCGCTTGGCACAACCAATTATAACCTCACTCTCAATCCCGAAGGCGGCAACGTCAGCATTGGCAGCACGAGTGCAAATTACAAGCTCGATGTCAACGGCACCGCAGGATTCCAGACGACATTCTATGGTAATAACAAAGATATATTTGATACAGGGGACAGTTACCTTCGCCTGAACCAAGGCAGTGCATTCAGCAGCGGTATCTGGCTCGGCTCAAGTTCTTTGAGGATGCAGGGGGGCTATTTTGAGGTTGGCAGCCAAGGAGGAGCAGGCGAAGTCGAAATAACAGGCACCAGCGGCGATGCCACGAACAGGATTACAATCAACGGCAATTCAGGCGCTAACTCGTGGTTCAATACCGGTGGCAACGTGGGCATCGGGACGACGTTGCCTTTATCCAAGCTCAATGTTACTGGAGACGGCGGTAACAATGGTTATGGAATAGATACAGCGAGACAGGCAGCGGCATTTTTTGATAATAACACCACTCTAGGAAGTGGAATTTATCAGAACAATGGTTCCGGTTTGAATAACCACAGCGGCGTAACGCAGCTTGGCAGCTGGTGGCACGTAATCAATATGCACCATCAGGATGATAATGGCTTTAATGCACAGATCGCAGTGCCGCTGTCAGGCTCCGATAATTTCATACATTACAGGACATCCTCTGGAGGAACCTGGACTGACTGGATGCAAGTCATTTCGGCAAATACATCCGGCTCCGTCGGGATCGGGACGACGGTGCCGAATAGTGCGTTGCAGGTTGCTGGCGAGGTTCAACCCGGATCAAGCGGCGCATCCTGCACCAGCTCTAATGCGGGGGCGATAAGGTATGCGGGCGGCAACTCCGTCGATGTGTGCAACGGCTCGAACTGGTATCCTCTTACGCTGAATACTTCCAGCCCCTCCGGAACGGTCGTTGTTCAAGTGTTCACATCCTCCACGTCATGGACCGTTCCTTCGAACTGGAATAACGCGAATAACACAATTGAAGTCATCGGCGGCGGCGGCTCCGGTTACGGCAATGCCGCCGGCGGCGGCGGCGGCGGCGCTTACGCAAAGAGCGTAAACGTTTCACTGACGGCGGGGGCCACCGCCTATATAGGGGTCGGCGGCGCGGCAACCAATTCCTGGTTCAACGTGTCCGCAAACTCGGCACCTACCAGCAGTTCGCAAGGGGTGCTCGCCGCCGCCGGCGGCGGCGGCCACAACGGAGGTGGCGGGACGGGAGGACAGGCCTCTTCTTGCTTCTATAATAGTGTTGCCTATTCCGGCGGCAATGGTGCCAATGGCGCGGGCGGCGCGGCTGGACCCCATGGCGCGGGGAATCCCGCAAGCGGCACAACCGGCGGGTCGGGCGATGCCGGCACCGGCGGCAGCGCCGGTACCGGCGGTGCCAGCGGGGTCGCAGGCGGCAACGGCACTGAGTGGGACGGATCGTATGGCGGCGGCGGCGGCGGCGGCGCCGCTACCGGCAGCGGGCTCGGCGGAAATGGAGGGAAATATGGCGGCGGCGGCGGCGGTAGCGCGATCGGCAATTATCAAGGCACCGGAGCGCAGGGCATCGTGATCGTGACCTACACCGTGCCGTGACGAATGACGAAAACGAAGGGCGCATTGCGTCAGGGGACACTGCGTCAGGAATAGCCTCCTCTGCCCTTTCTAATTTGTCATTTATCGGTTTTATTAGAAGCGAACTCTTATTAGGAATCATTGAACAATCTAGCTCTCTATGCTTGTCTCTCGTGGTCGTGTAGCCGCGAGATATTGCATGGTTCCAACTGTCGATATTTCTGATCTTGATTCCGCCGTTCTTCTCGCCGCGCTATACAATCGTGCGGCGCCAATCGGCTATGGGTTTCTGAGCGCCGATCCGCATGATTTGACGGCCGAGGAAGCGGAAGAAATTCTCCAGGACCAGTACGCCGAGACGAACAGCGCGATCATCTGGGACCTTCGCGGCCGTGTCATTCAAAGCAGCTTCGATCCGGATGCTCCCGATTTCACGCTCTACGACAAAGCGCACGGAGCCGGTGCCGCTCTCTCGGTCATCCGCGCGCTGAAGTCGGGGGAAACGCCACCGGTCTCGACCGTCGATTGGGACGCTGAACTTGCCAGCCTGTGCAAGTCGTGGCCGACTCTGACGAGAGGCCATGTGACCATTCTCGGCTTTGGCCCGGAGGCAAAGAGGGCCTTTGCAAGCTTGCAGATGAACCTTCGCAGGGTCGAGGCTGGTCACTCCGTCTATGCCTGGGATGCTGATGAGGAGACGTTCCACGGTATCTTCTGCGCGCGTTTTGGGTGGGTCGCGACCGTCCTCGATGACGAGGGGGTTTTGCGGACCGCCAAGAGTTGGCGCGCCAATGGCCGGGTCGACCAAGAGGATGGCCTCAAGCGGCTTTGGGATTTCGATCTGATAAAGCCAGGCCATCCGCAAGATCATGACGTCACGGCTAACGCTTGACGATACCTTCGGGGATTGAGGGTGAGCAGGGCGAGTTGTCCAGTCTGCGAAGCTTCCAGCGGCATGATGCGGGTGCAGGAGGTTCATGCTTGACGCTGCTCATCTGGACCGGCCGTCGTGGTGGCGTGAGATTGTTGACCAGTTTCAGGCGCTCCGGCGCGAATTAACAGCTAGAACTCCAGAAACTGTCACCGTTGCCAGCACTGAAGAGTACGAGCAGGTCATCCTCGCAATTAAGATCGCAGCGGATCGCGCGCCGGTACTCCGTCTCGTGGCCCGCTGCGAGGAAGAGGCCGAGGAACGGACCCTAGTCCTCAATATCGAAACCGACGAAGGCTCGGAAGAACTGCTACGGCTTGTCTGGCGCGGCGGGCAGGAGGTTCATGGCGCCTCCAAGATAAGGGGCAGGAACCGCGGGCGCGGTCTAAATACGACTGCCGATCAGCGTGAAGGGCCGCTCGCGGAAGGCGATGTCATCGCCCTTTTGCGCGAACGATTGCTGTCTTTCGTCAAGCAGCTGCAGCAGCCCGAAGAGGAAGCCCGCGAGGTGGCGGTGTGGGAACCCAAGCCTCCCGCAATCTCAAGGCAGGTAGCTAATCCCCAAGCGCCAAACGCCAAGGTCTTCACGCTGCCGGTAGAGAAGCGACAGGAGGATGAACCCGCAACGGCAAGAAGATCAGCCCCGACGATCCGGCCAACTTTGGTGTCCCTCACTGATGCTGAGCGTGCTGAATTTGAGAATGCTGAGGGGCTGTACCGGGATTTCGCCCTCGCCTGCCGCGGCGCCCTGCAGCCAGGTGATATCGCGCCGTACGCGCAGCGTGTGCTGGAATTGATGGTCACGCAACAGCGCGCGGAACTCGAGGCCCGCAACAGCGCCGCTGCCGCGGGCATGGGTATGAAGGGGGCTCTCAAGCTGTTCGGTGTCGCGTGTGGCTTTTGGCGTGGAAATCGCGGCTGCCACTTTTGGGTTCGGCCCTTGGCTCAAAGGCGGCTGGGAAGGAGCTGTCTATGCGCTGACCGGTGTCGGTCTCATCGGCGGCGGCCTGGTGCCGATCACCAAGGGGCAGGGACGGCGGCTGGTGATGAAGGTCGCTGTCGCCTGGTCAATTGCCGTCGCCGCGCTCACCATGCAGAACCCGCAACTGGTTGAGCCGCTTCAGGAACAGATGAGGGTTTTTCACCAGATTGATCCCGTCACCGAACTTCGGCTCACAAATGCCCATTCCAAGCTTCATGCAGATGAAGAACGTAAACGCAGCATCGAAGCGGAGCTAAAATCAGCGCAAGCCGGCTATCTCGGCGCGCGGCGGAACGCCAATGAGCCGAGACGGGATTTTCGTGATGGGGAGAAGAAGCGCGAGGAAGCGGTCAAAGCCTTGCAGTCGCGTCTTGAACAGCAGGACCTGACTTTGAAAGCCGATCGAGATCAACTCGCGGAGGCGGAACAGGCTTGGCATGGGGCTGTGCTCACAGATTGGACGCGCTACGTGGCCGCAGGGATTGTCTTCGCCCTGAGCGCTATCGTCGGTGCGCTCGGGCCGATTTATCTCGGGCTTTGGCTCGACGAGCGGCAATCCATTTATCGGGACAGTTTGGCGGCGCGGCGCGCGCGCCATACCCTCAAAACCAGAACCGTTGCCCTGGAGAAGAATGAAAGCACGCAACGCGCCGAGGTGCGGCATGTCGTGGCCGCGATGCGGGCCTATTACGCCGACCTGCTCGTGCGGCAGAATGCGCCCGATCCTCACGCGGAGCTAGATCGAGTATTCTGCGAGGTAGAAGCTGCTGTCGAATCCACCGTGAGGGGATTTCGGCGGGCGCGCGGTCTTCAGCCTTAAGAGGGTTTGACCAGCCAAGTAGATGTCATCAGGTTTGCCAGCGGATAGCGCTCCCCGTCGACGTTCCTGGGAGCATCCCTGGCCAAGCGTGGCTGATCTAAAGACGATAGGTAGGGTTGGGTCGTGAGCGGCTGTCGAGGTTTTCTTGCGACGCCATAGGCGCCGAGTCTGCTTTCAGATCCTGATGCAGCCCTCTCCAAGCCCCAAAAAATCCCGCCTCTGCCGCCAAGTGCGCACCGCTACGTCCCCGTTAGCCCGCGATGACTGTTGTTGCGAATAGAGTAACCAGAATAAAGTGCATGGCAAAAAGTGAGTAGATAACGAAAGGGGTTCTCACAAAGAAAAAACGCTTATCTATGTCCGATTGGTAAAACGATTCCCATCCTAGATCGGGATCCCGAAGTTTGTGCTCAAGCAACTTTAGATAACCTACTATCTTGCCCACTGAGCGTCGACGAAGTCGATAGAATAAGATCCCAAATATGCAAATAGTAACGCTTAGGAGCGGGATTAAAATCCTGCTGGCCGGTAATCGTTGGCCGATGTCGTGACTATTCAACCAGAAAGAGATCAAAGCCGCATTGCCAGCAATGGATAACAATGCGGCTTGATAAGAGTCTTTGATAGTTGATAGCAACTCCTGCTTTAAGCTTCTGTATTCTTCCAGATGAAAAGCAAATTGGTTCTGCTCCACGTTTGCCTCCTAGCGTTGTGTACGTCTTATCACATCAAACGGCGACAAACCGACACCTTGTGACCAAGTCCGCTGCGCTGTGGCTCGGGTAAACCGCCTGACAATGTGGCTTCCCAGTCAGTCATGGCCTTCGACTTCGATCGGCGCCGTTCCCGCATCATCGACTAAAATCTCGGTTCCTGAGAATAGCGGATGGAATTCCGGAAGGAGGGACATGATTCGTCCACCGTCCAGCAGGAACTCGTGCGCAGCTCCTGGAATAAGAGCGGGGTTTAGGGGAATTCTGGCGCGTGGATTGTGAAGGACGACCGCGCCTTCGACCCAGCTTTCGCTATACCCAGGCGCGTGAACCTCTAGCCGGAATGGCCTTGGACGCGGGTCGCCCCTATTCCGTTCCCCTCGCGCAATGCCCGATTTGATCATCCGGATCGACTGATCGCCGAAGCCGGCTAAATATCCCATCCTGTTGAACTTCGTGATCGTGCCTTGGGGATTGAGCAGGATCGCGCTCACGTTTTCAGCGTTCGCCTGATTGAATAACCCCGACGGCTCAATGAGGCCATCGTAGCGATGATCGACGATGGCCTCGATGTGCAGTTCGCCGTTCCGCCGCTCGTGTCGGATGCCGAATGCGTATTCGGTGGCAGCAATCACAATGTGTTGCATCGCACCCGGTGCATGGAAATCCTGCACCGCGAGCATGAAAGGCAAGTCTGCGACCTCCGGAGCCGACCAATAAGGGGGATTTCGCCGCAACTTGCGACCAAGCGCGCGACCGAGCTTGATCGGTATGTAATTACGTTGATAGTCGAGCATCGCGTCGACGTCCCTCGGCATAGGCACGCCAGTTCGATGCGCCGGATTGCAAGTGACCGCCTCCATGGCCAGGCTGCCGAAGGCACTCGTTAAAACGAAATCCGGTACCTGCACAGTCTCATCGCGCGCGTATCCGAGTTCCGTCATAGTCGCGAAAAGGTAGAGCTCCCACAGGCGGGCGTCGAACCCTGTCGTCTGGAACTGCTGTACAAAGTTACCGTCGACATCGGTATGATAGTGCATCATCGCCGCCACGGCACCGCGAGCAGGCGTGTAGCGTTGGGTTTCGCTCAGCAAACGAAATGACGGATGGAGGCGATCCTCGGCTACGGCGTGGCGGAAGAAATCAACCGGAGGCCCCTCTGTGTCTCCTTGGTGAAATTCCTCATCGGGGGCGTATTCCAGGCTAGCCAAGGCCTCTCGCAGAGATGCCTCTGCAACGCGCCGGGTGAGACTCGCCCTAACTTCAACCGCGCGGTAGCGCATCCGCTCGTCGCGTCCCAGCGCCACCCATCCGAAATCGTCATCGATCCGGTCTCGCGTCAACAATCCAAGGACCCGCTCATCGTCGGTGGCAATCCACCCGACTTCCTCGATCAGAGTGAGAATGCGAGGATGACGAATATATCCCGCAAGACAGTCGAACCGCTGTTTCGAAAGCTCAATCACTGCTTCCCCGCCCTAAATCTGTCCGGATTGACACCGACCATGTGCGCTGCTTCTGCATAGAGCACGCATTTCAGTGCGGCCGGTAACCTCTCGCGAAGTCACACTGTTACAAGTGTCACTTGGTACCCGATTCCACTCCCGGCACGATACCGCACACAACTGACAAGTTTAGCGGCGGTAATTTAACTTCGCCACCGATAGTCTGACCAGTTAGGCTAACATTTCCCGTTCGCTCCGCAATCGTCCGTTATAAGATCCAACAACAGGCATCGCCGTTCGAGTGTTTATCAAGCCCAGCCACTTCGGCTATCGGCCGAGGCTGTGTGAAAAGTCGAGCTTTCCAAGAAAGTGATTCTGCCTCAAAATCTTCCCTGCCAGGAGCGGGGGATTTGGATGGCGGGCTTTGTGAGCGGTATAGATCGCAGCCAGGGAACGATGTTTCCCGCGCAGCTGGAAGACTATGTGGCCGAGGACAATCCGGTCCGGGTCATCGATTTCTTCGTGGATCAGCTTGACCTCGCCAAGCTTGGCTTTAGCGGGGTCAATCCCAAGGAAACCGGAAGGCCAAGCTACCACCCCGCGGTGATGCTGAAGGTCTACGTTTACGGCTACGTCAACCGCGTTCCGTCGAGCCGGCGGCTTGAGCGGGAATGCCAGCGCAATGTGGAGGCGATGTGGCTGACGGGCTGCCTCACCCCCGACTTCAAAACCATCGCCGATTTCCGCAAAGATAATGGCGCAGCCATCCGCAAAGTTTGCCGCGAGTTCGTCGCGGTGTGCGGGCGGGTGGGACTGCTCACCGCCTCAACGGTTGCCATCGACGGCAGCAAATTCAAAGCGGTCAACTCGCGCGACCGGAACTTCACGAAAGCCAAGGTGGCCAAGCGGCTGGAACAGATCGAGGCGAGTATCGAGCGGTATTTGTCCGAGCTTGAAACCGCGGACCGCCAGCCCTCGACGCCAGAAATCAAGCGCACCCGGCTCAAGGATAAAGTTGGCAGGCTGAAACAAGAAATCGAGCGCATGAAAGCGATCGAAGCGCAGCTTGAGAAGGCGGAAGACACGCAAATCTCGCTCACCGATCCCGACGCGCGCTCCATGCAGGGAACGGGCAAAGCGACCGGAACCGTTGGCTATAACGTACAGAGCGCCGTGGAGACGGAGAACCATCTCATTGTAGCGCATGAAGTCACCAACGCTGTCAATGACCGCCACCAGCTTGCCAGCATGGCTCAGCAAGCCAAGGAGGCTCTTGGCGCCGGAGCCATCGAGGCGCTTGCCGATCGCGGCTATTACGATGGCAAGGAAATTCTCGCTTGCGGGGAAGCTGGCGTGACGGCGTATGTGCCAAGGTTTTCAACCTCGGGCGCCAAGGCCGAAGGGCGTTTCGGCAAGCAGGATTTTATCTACAAGGCGGACGAGGATGTCTATCTTTGCCCCGCTGGCGAGCGCTTGACCTATCGCTGCAGCAACGAAGAAGACGGCAAAACCTTGCGGCGCTACTGGACAACGGCTTGTGCAGCCTGTCCGCTAAAGGAGAAATGCACAACGGGTAAAGAGCGACGTATTTCGCGCTGGGAGCACGAGGCCGTTCTGGAGGCCGCCCAGGAGCGGCTGGACCGGAAACCGGATATTATGACTGTGCGGCGCAGCACAGCCGAGCACCCATTCGGGACCCTCAAGCTCTGGATGGGTCCGGCGCACTTCCTGATGAAAACGCTGCACAACGTGAAGACAGAGATGTCGCTCCACGTGCTCTCCTACAACATGAAACGTGCCATGAACATCCTCGGCGTGCCTGGATTGCTGCAAGCGATGCAGGCCTGCGCCTAAAAAAGGGGCCTACTGTTCATTTATGCTTGCACAGCAGCTCTCAAATAGCCTCTGTCCGCAATTTTCTGCATATAAGAGCGCGATTCCGGCGGGGACAATCCGGCTGCACGCCATGTGCCGCATCCCGCTAGTCCAAAACGCCGTTTTCACACAGCCTCGGCCTGCAGCAGTAAGTCCCTCGCGAACCGCATCCGTTGGGGAGGTTGCGAAAGCTTGCTTAGGCTGCCGGTTCGGTGCGGACTCGCCGCCGCCGCGTGCCTGACGGACCAGGGGCTAACTCTTCCGGGCCCGCTTCGGCGACATGATCACCATTGAGATCAGGCGAGGGGTCGACAAATCCGGCCGGCGTGATGTCGACGCCCTCGGCTGAGGCAACGCCGCGGCCGGTCATCTGCTTGGCAAGCTTACGCGCTAGAGCGACGGCGGGGTCGTGGATCTCGGCGGGGCCGCTGTAGAAATCAATGGTTGCTGGTTGGTCATCAGCAGCATCTTGGGCGCCATTGCCATTGGTGTCGGCGGTCTTACTGTTTTTCACCCTACGGCTGCGAGGCCAGGAGCCAACTTCGACATAAGTCGGTTTGTCGTCGATCATGATGAGGATATAGCCTTGTGCAGCGGGCAGGGACTTGCCTTCGGCCTCGGCTTTCTGAAGGCGCTCTTCGGTGGGCAAAAACAGCGTTCCGCGGTTGACGCTTCTGGCTGTGTAGCTCGCAGGCTTGTTCTCGGCGAGATCGACCGAGATGCGCCGCTCGCGTGCGGCGCTCATCGGGTCGGGGCCTTTGACATAAAGGGTGATATATTCCGTACCGGTGTCGGCCCGTGCGGGTCCGAAGCCTTCGTAGCGGCGCTCGACCCAGGAGAGAACCTTACCTTCCGAGTCTCGAACGGGGACCTTGATGACGCCTCGCCAGCGGCCTGAGGCTTCCACATAGTTCATGGTGAAATTGCCGTACTCGCGGTCTTCATCGCGTTCGGTCATAGCAAACTCCTGAAGTATTGATGGTAAGGAAAGCGAATCGAGGAGGGAAAGCGGAGATAATCTGTATTTCCAGTTCCAGGAATGCAAGAGATGCGTCGGTGAGACTTCAGCCGGCAAAAAGCTCGAAGGTCATGATGGTGCCGCGGGAAGGATCGTCACCCAGGGGGCGGAGACGGGCAGAGCCCGGCTCCGGTCGCCTTGGCGACTAGAGCCTGGTCCTTTCCGGCTCGCACGGAAAGGACCCGCCCCGAACTCACAGACGATCAGTGATGCCCTCCAGCACCTCGACGGTCTCGACCAAACCGTGCAGCCTAAGGGTCGCCAAATAGTCCTCGATTGTCTTAGGCGGATTCTTGAGGCTCAGGCGATGCTCGCGCATCGTTGCGAGGACGCGGGCGGGATAGGCCTTCAAAAGGCCAAGCACGAGGTTGTCGGGATGCTTCGGGCTGATGTCAAACTGCCTGAGCGCGGCCTCGGGAAAATCCTTCAAATTGACAGTCACGATGATATCCGCATCGCAATGGATCGCGGCGGCAAGGACATGCCGGTCATTGGGGTCGGGCAGGTCGAGCGCGTCAATGAACTGCTCATAGCCGGTCACTTCGGCATCGAGGACATGGGCTTCCATGAGGGTGCGGGTGCGCGCGATTTGTTGCGCAAGTTCCGGCCGGGTTCGCAGCAGGGCTTGCGTCCATTCTTCTTGAATTCTCGCGGTCCATTTGGGCCGGAACAGATGTGCGCCCGCAAGACGCATCAAGAGATTACGAAGCGCTGCCGGATAGAGCGCGCTCGCGTCAAGAATGACGACAGGTAAAACGGCATCGCTCACTCAAGACCCATCTCTTGGTGGAGCACGGACATTTCATCGAGCACCGGGCGCCGCTTGGCCTGGGTGTCGACTCTATATTGAAGCACAGCCTTCAAGGGCAGGCGGCGCTGATTGCCAACCATGCGCGCGGGAAGGGTACCGTTGTCGATCAGCCCTACCAGGTAGGGACGCGAAACGTTCAAAAGGTCGGCGGCTTGTTGCGTCGTCACCTCAGCTTCCGTCGGGATCAAGGTAACAGCATTGCCGGCTGCCATCTGCTTGAGGATTTCAAGGAGGAGCCCGGTAGCGCTCTGCGGCAGTTCTAGGGCCGTTTTCTCATCGACGAGGAGACGAACGCTATGGTCGTCAGGATGCTGTTCAAGGGCGCGGGAGACCTCGCGCGCAAGAATTGCCTCCTCCGCCGATGGAAGTGTGGGTTCGGTGCGGGTCGCCATGGGTCGCTCCAATCGTTACCCTCACACTATAACACATCCCTTCACTAGATGAAATACTCGAAACAGACGAAACACTAGAATCAAAACTGCTCCGTATGTTATACATTTCAAATACTTAGATGAATACCCTCATAAACGATACCCAAACGAGCGATGGCTACCCCAGGCGATACGACCGGGACGGGGAATGGGCTGGTACTCTCTGGCGTCCCTGCTGATCGGCCGCGAAGCGCGGCAGCGAAGCGTCAGCTTTTCGAGAGGGATATGAATCTCGACAATGGCCTTGGCGACATTGGTCTGCCGTTGAAAGAAACGAGCCGCAGCGCACAAAGCCGGCGTGCGCTTGAGAAAGACAATCTCGGCGCATCCATTGGAGGGGAAGATATCGACGAGTTGAGCCAGGAAGGGCTCGGCAGGGAAAGAGCCGCAGTCGATGGTTCCCGTCACCACATCACCGGGTTTGACCGGGCGGCCATCAGCATAGCTAAGAGTAATGAGATTTTGCACGGCAGTGACGCAGAACAGAAACAAGGAACCTTAATACAAATAGGATTTGCCGATGAAGGTCCAGAAGGCTATGGAGCAGGCTCCCGGATGGACTGGCGCCAATCGAAGTCATTGAATTCAATGCGAATTAATGTGCTCGCTTGGCGAGCGGGCCGACAAGAGCGTTGCAACGGCCGATGGCCTCACAGACGCCGCTCCGGAAATTGGTGAGGAAGTTCGGTTGATCATGCTCTCTTCTTGGCTCGACAGTGACCACCTGCCTTAATCCGGTGTGGCCCGCGGTTGCGATGCCAAAGTTGCTTTTGGTCAGCCTTGTCACGATGGTCCGTTGGACGCAGAAGACCAGCGCCAAAAGCGCCGTGCGACGCTCAACTCCTCAGGTCCCGCGAGGTTGGCATAGATTGCAGTCGTTTCAAGGCGCGCATGTCCGAGCCAGCGCTGCAATTGCGTGATGGGCACACCTGCCTGGACGACGCCCGCCCCAAAGCCGTGGCGGAAGGCTTTCGGGGCGCTGATCGCTCCGTGAAGACCCGCTTCAGTCATGACTTGTTTGACGATACGCCACGCGGTGGTGCGGTGAAAAAGCCAAAGGCGTCGTTCGCGCAAATTCACATCCATCTGCCGGTCGCACAACCGGTAATGACCATTCAGCGCGTGCATAAGGAAGGGCGGGATCGGGACCTCACGGATATGCAGGTGGCGGCGTTTCAGGGTTAGAATGGAAACAAGGCACTCGTTCACTTGAAATTGCGCGGGCGTGAGAGCGAGGACTTCGCTAATCCGCGCGCCTGTCCAAGCCAGCGTTAGACAGAAGAGCATCCGCTCCGGCGAAAGATGTTCAACGGCCGAGAGATGCTCGGCAGCGGCCAGGGCGCGGGCGCGTTCACTTCGGTTGAGATATTTGCGTTCGCCGGTGCTCGTGTAAAGGTTAGGGACTGCTGCAGTCGCGCGCGTCATGGTTGCTGACCTCGTTCACGCAACACTATTGCTCATAGTGTTTCACAGTATGAGCGCCCGCAAAATCAACAACTTGCGCGCTCATAAAATGCGTTACGCGGTATTCACCGCTAAGAACTAGCCAGTTATACCACGCATTTGGGCAGGCAGCAACACTATGAGCAATAGTGTTGCATCAACCACCCGGTGCGCGCGGTCTTTTTACCGTACATTTCGTTGAAAGAACGGGTTGTTACATGCCTTCGGCAGTCAAGGCATGGGCTCCCGCAAATACATTGTTTGTTTCTTAAGCAGTTACACTCGAGGAGACCATCCGTCTCCACTTCTAACCGCAGCGTCAATGCGGATTGTTCCGTGTGGATCGTTACGAGGACCAAGCCAATGCCTGCTCAAAAGACGGCTCTTAAAGCCGGCATGGAATTCTCCGCACCCATACCGTCGCGGATGCCGCCGACGGCAAACGAAAATCTCATCCAGCGCCAACTGCATCGGTCAAAAATCAGGGCCCAACTCGTTTTTATGAGTTCGACCGCTCTTGATCTGTACGCTTATCGCGATGCGTTCGCGAAACGGCTGGAGGCAAGCAGCTTCTTCCGGTGCTTGCGTCATGAGGACAGCGGCCCCGCGGATTTGACCGCTGTCGAATTTTGCCGGGAGGCGATCCAATCATCGGATATCTATGTGGGCCTCATCGGTTTGCGGCGTGGCTTCGAACCCGAGGGGCGCCGTTCGATCACCGAAATGGAGTTTGACTGGGCGGGCGAGCGAGGAATCCCCCGTATGGTTTGGCTCACCCCCGACAATTTCGTCGGCGCAGGCAGTTCGCGCGAGGCGGACGCACTCATGGCGAGGCAGCAGGCTTTTCGGGAACGCGTAAGACTGAGCGTTATCGTATCGTCGAAGGGGTTTGGCTCGCCGGAGCAACTCGCCCTGGAGATGGAAAACCACCTTCTCGCTCACCTGATCGCCGGATATTATGCCGGCGGTGAGGACGGATCAGGCAACAGCTTCTTTGAAACACAGGTGGCTTCAGCCTTCGAGCAGGCGGCGGCGAACCAGAATTTCGACCTCAATCAAATTGCGGAAAACCCGGAAGACTTCGATCCTGCGGAACTGCTGGACCATATCGGCCGCCATGTCGAAACGCTGGAAGCGCAAATACGGGCTAATCCCGGGCTTTACGGAGGATTGAAGGGCGAACTCGCGGCGTGCCTGCGCGAAATGGCGGCCCTGGCAAGCCTTGCCGCGCCGGAGAGAACGCTTTCGCTTTTCGAAAAGGCCTTGAAGCACGATCCGGGTCACATTCTGACGCGGCTAGGCTATGGGGACTGGCTCCGGCGCACCGGCCAGCCAGACGCTGCTGAAAAACAATATGTGCTTGCTCGCCAGAACGCGCGCGCTGCGAAGCAAAAGCCGCTCGAAGCTCAAGCCTATTTCTCCCTTGCGCTGTTGAAAGGGTCTCAGGGTCACCGTAAAGCTGAAAGGCGGGCGTTTGAACGTCTGATCCCTTACTTCAGAGATAGTCATGACCTTCTTTCCCTTGCCGGGGTCTATGCCGCGTTGGGGTACGTCCTGTGGGATGAGGGAAGGCTTGAGGGAGCCGAGGAACTCTTTAAGAGAGCGGAAGGGCACTATCGGACGCTGAAGCGTGAGAACGCGTTGGCCGAAGTTTATAGTTCTCTCGCTTCTTTTTATGACCAACAGGGCAAGCGCGCGCAGCAGAAAGAGTATTTGCTCAAGGCGCTCGAGATCGCTCTGAATGGGCAGTTTGTCCATGAACTGGTTGTTGCGTACCAAGGGCTTGGCCAGTACGCGCTCGACGACAACAACCATGAAGATTGCGAACATTACATCGAACAGGCCTACAGCCTGGCGATAGATCATGAACTGACGGTCGAGATCCCGGATATCCTGAAGATCAAGGCCAACCTGGCGCACCTCAAGGGCCAATCCCGGGAAGCTATCGAATTGCTGGAAAGGGCTATCGATATTCAACGCTCCCTCAAGGAGGCACATGCAGAAATCTCTACGGCCGGCGATCTTGCGTCGATTTACATCGACCTTAAGGAGTTCGCTATCGCCGAAGCCCAGTTACGAGCGGCTCTCTCTCGGAGCGAGGAGCTGGAGACGACTGAACCGCAAATGAGAATCCTGGCCTATCTGGGAGACCTGGAGGCCGCACGAAAAAATAGCGGACAGGCACGATTCTATTACAGAAAAAGCCGGACCATCGCCAAAAGTGTCAGAAATCAATATTTTATAGATGAGCTTACCGTGAGAATGACCAAGCATCGTCGCAGGTATTGGCTCTTCTGAAATCTAAAATTATTGAATTATATACAAATATGATCTATAGTATCGTCATACTTAACAGGTTGCTGGCGATGCTTAAATCTTTTAAAAAGAAGCACAGGCCGTTTAATCAGGGCGCAAGCGATGACGATGCCGTCGCAGAAGGCGCGCCCGCGTCAGGCGTCAAAGCGGCTGACGCGATCGAATAGGCCATCCGTGCGGCCTTGCTAGTCCCTTTGCGTGGAGAGACGTGACGTAAAGGCTCGAGCGCTCCTTCGACGAGAAATCTTGAGATTCTGACAAATACATGATACAAAATATCATGGATATCCCATTTTGAAAATTATATGATACAGTCAGCCCTTAGCTCCATTGGCCAAACCGTCCGTCAGGCAAGACGCGCAAAGCGGCTGTCGCAGGAGCGGCTTGCGGAGCTGTCTGGGGTGAGCCGTCCGCGCATCGCCGCACTTGAGGGCGACAGGATTACCGATATCACCTTCGGCAATCTCTTGAACATCCTGCACGCGCTCGATCTGGATTTGCGGGTGGTGCCCCTCAGCCGGAAAAGGCCGACGCTTGAGGAGTTGCAGGCAGATGAAGGAGAGTCCTCGTGATCCGGGTCTGGTCCGACAATCGCGCGGCCGGCGTGCTGGATCGCCTTGGCCCCAAGGGATCGACCTTCGCTTACGATCCGCAAGCCCTGCCAGAGCGCGCGGTGTCGGTCACGATGCCGGTGCGTGTGCAATCCTGGAATACTCAATTCGGGCTCGCGCCGATCTTTGAAATGAACTTGCCTGAAGGAGCCTTGCGTGAACGGCTTATCCGGCGCTTTGCGAAGGCAACCGGCCGGTTCGACGATCTCGATCTCCTAAGCGTTGTCGGCCGGACGCAGATCGGTCGCTTACGCTTTTCCGCGCTTGACGCGGAACTTGACGAAGAGGTGCCGTTCCAGTCGATTGACGAGATCCTTCGAGCCCGCCGGGGCGGGGCGCTGTTCGATTATCTGCTCGACACCTTCGCCTCCTACTCCGGCGTCTCCGGCGTTCAGCCCAAGGTTATGATCAGGGCCAAAGAGGGGGGCAGGAAGGGGAAAGCGAGCGGGCGGGAATCGAGCAGCCTTCGCAGCGCCACCCATATCGTCAAATTATGGGATGCGGCGGAGTTTCCGGAACTTGCCGCCAATGAATTCTTCTGCCTGTCGGCGGCACGCGCGGCGGGGCTCACGGTGCCCAACTTTCAGCTCTCCGACGACGGCGCGGCGCTCATCCTCGACCGGTTCGATTTGAGCGACGGGGCCTATCTTGGCTTTGAGGATTTCTGCGTCCTCAACGGCTTGCAGACAGCTGACAAATACAGCGGCAGTTACGAATCCCGGCTCTTCAAGCGGCTTGGCGATTATGTGGAACAACCTACCCGCGCCAAGTCCGCGCGCCATCTGTTCCGGCTCTTCGTACTCAATTGCGCGCTTCGCAACGGCGACGCGCATCTGAAGAATTTCGGCATCCTCTATAGTGATGTGAACGGCGAAGCCGAGCTTGCGCCGGTCTATGACTTGGTCACAACCACGGCCTACCTTCCGCAAGATGCGATGGCGCTGACGCTGAACGGCACGACGCGCTGGCCGGATGCGCGCAAGCTTATAGAACTGGGGCAGGTGCGAGCGAACCTGCCGAAGAAAGACATTGAGGGCATTCTGGAAGCCACGGCGGATGCGCTATCGGACACGCTCGGCAAGATGAAGCGGTATTTCCGCAAAAGCGAGTTTCCGGAGACCGGCCAACGTATTGCGGCGGCCTGGGAGGAAGGAATTCGGGAAACCCTGCAACAGCCCGCGAACCAGGTCCCGGTAGAGAAACCGAAACAGGCCGTCAGGAAACGGGGCCTAGCCGCGAGCGAGGCCCTCATCATCGAGAACCTGCGCAAGAAGAAGGGATATTTCATCGGGCCGCAGCGGGTACTGGCCGAGGAGCTGCAAATACCGCTCAGCACGTTGAGCGCGGCGCTGCGCCGCCTTGAAGGTCGGAACCTCATAAGGCGGGAGAAAAAGACCCTGGCCTTGGTGGAGGGCCGCGAAAATGATCATATGTCCCGCGCACCAACGCTTCGCCGACGGCAGTGAGGTGCATAGATACTTCCGCGAGGGCAAGATCAAGGAAATCGCGGATTACTGCGAGACGGACGTTGTCAACACCTACCGGGTCTGGCTACGCTATGAGCTGTTTCGCGGTCGGCTCGGTCAAAGCGATTATGAGGCCAGCGAACGCGGCCTCGCGGAGTTCGCCCAGGCAAGGGAAACCACGAAGCCGCATCTCAGAGAGATGATTGGAGAAGTCTCCGCAAATGTCTAATCTTACGGAAGCATTGCCCCCAGCACTGCAAGACGCCGTCGACAAATTTAACACGTGGGCTGAGGCTCATCTCCAATCCGAGCAAGATAAGGGTACCATCGAAGACGCGCTCTATCACTACACCGATGGGCGCGGCCTAAAAGGCATTATCGAGAGCGGACAAATCTGGTTCACTGGTTACCGCCACCTGAATGATCCAAGCGAACTCTTCCATGGTATCGACATGGCTCGTGATGTTGCGCGTGGGATGGCGAACGGCGCGGACGGCCGAGTGCGGCTTTTCCTCGAGACGTTCGCGGATATGTTCCGGCAACAAAATTTTGAGAAAACCCTCGAATTCTTTATCGCCAGCTTCAGCCGCGAGCGCGATGATCTGGGACAGTGGCGGGCGTATGCCGATAATGGACGCGGCTTAGCGATTGGGTTTTCGCCACGATTGTTTAGGGTCGTAAACGAACCGGCTGAAGGGAGGCTCCCCGAATTTGCCGGTCCGATTGTTTACAAAGTGGATGAGGTTCTTGCTCGCCACGCCGCGCCGTTAGAGGAAGCAGCGCGCATTTTTCTTGAAACAGTGGAAGCAAACGCCGACCTTGTCAGCGACAAGGCTATCGGGTTTCCTTTCATGCAAGCGTTTGCGCGTGATGTCATGGCGTCACCGCTCATTTGGAACTGCCTAACCTCGAAACATCCAGCTTATGCACACGAGCGGGAAGTGCGACTCGTGATTATGGGAACCCCAGAAAAGTTGTCACCGCATGTGAAGACTCGGCTGAGGGGAAGCGAGATTGTCCCTTACATCGCACATGCAATGCCGCTGCGAGAACCGCATCACATCGCGGAGATCGTCGTTGGGCCGGCGGCACCGCAGGGTGCTGAACGTGATGTGAGCACAATGATTCGGTCGCTTGGCGTCGAGGTGGACTTTCCAGTCGGCCGGTCGGATATCCCATACCGGCCATCATGAGGCCGCCCATCGTACCGCAGTATGATCCTAAGCGCGCTTCCTGACCAAAGGCGGCGTTAGCGAAGGGCACCCTCACAACCGATAGCGGAGTTCGTGATCGACGAAATTGTAGATGCGCATCGCCCACCTGTATCCCGAGGGCAGCTTCTTCGATGGAGATTTATGGCTCGCTGCGTGAAGTCGAGCCCCTCGCCGACGAAAAGGCTCGCAGATTGATTATACGGGGGCATTTCGGGACGGAGGATTTCCCGGTCGAGGTCTCGAGAAGCACCTACAATGCCGTCTCTGTCCAGGCGCTGCACCAAATCCTGACGCGGGAATTCATCCAGAAGCGGCAGGCGTATCTCGATAGGCTCCCCCCCGCCCCCGCGCGCTCGACGCGCGTGCCGACCGCCGCGCCCGGAGGTCGCGCCGGGTCAGGCGATATCCCGGATCATCTCTGAGAGTTGGCGAAGACGCGGGGAGTTGGAAACCGGCTGCAACATCCTCAATAGCTTGCGACCAATTTGGGATGGCGCGGCACATGAACTTCGCACGGGCGTCAAGAGTTTTTGCGAATGCGGCTCTTGCCCTTATCCGCTCCAGGCTTGGTGAGCCGGGCATAGGCCGTCACGAAATATTGAAGACTGTCCATCCGACCTTTTATGTCCTCCTCCCAGAACTGCAGCTTTCGCCAGCCCGCCGTGGTCAGCTGGTAAATTCGGATCGCCGGGCCGCTGCCGCCGGTGTTCCATTCCGACTGCAATTCGCCGTCTTTTTCCAACTGCTGCAAAGTGCGGTACACGGCCGCCGAGTCCGCCTTAAGAGCCGGCAGGCGGGCCTTCAGGGCGGATTGCAAAGCGCCTCCGTGCATGGGGTTTTCCGCCAGCAGCAGGAGAATGAACGCTGGGAGGTGGCGGGATTGTTGGCGTTTAGATGTCATTGACAGTATCCTGTGTTTAGCAGTATAGGGTTTTATGTGATGAGATGCAAATAGCAGCATCTTCTAACGGCCTGCCACCCAGGAGGTCAGGATGCAAGAACCGACATTGATCGCGAACAAGGATATCGCCTGGACGCCCCATCCAGAATTCGCCAGCGTGCGCCTCGCCTGGCTGATGCGGCGCTCAGCCGGAACGCCGCCGCTTTCCTGCGCGCTGGTGCAAATTCCACCGGAAGCCGCAGTCCCCGAGCACATCCACGCCCACGAAGACGACATCCTTTACGTCCTCCGCGGCAGCGCGCGCATGTGGATCGAGGGGCGCGGCGAAGTCCTGCTCGAAACGGGCACTTTCCTCAGCATTCCGGCCGGTACCCGCCACCGTCCCTACAGCTTCGAAGACGGCTTCCTGGCGTTCAACATTTGGGCGGCGCATCCGGAACTGGAGCGCACGGCAGCCCTCAACTTCTAACATGGAGAGCATCATGATCAGAAAAACTTGCGCTGAAATCCCGCCAGTCCGGATGAACAAGCCCGGTTTCGAGGGCATGACGGCGCGCTTTGCCCTGACGCGGGACGATGGCATGCCGAACTACGCCCTGCGCATCATGGAATTCGCGCCGGGCGGCCATACCTCGCTGCACTCGCATGCGGAGGAGCACGAGTTCTATTTCATCGAAGGCGAGCCGGCGGTCGTGGGCGCGGATGGCAAGGAGACGCGCCTTGCTAGTGGCGACGTTCTCTATGTGGCGCCCCATGAGGTTCACCAGATCCGCAACGCCGGCACCGGGGTGATGCGCATGGTGTGCACGATTCCGATCCTGGAGGGCGGCGACGGCAAGGCAACTACCCAGCAGAGCGGCGGGACGTATTGAGGCTGACGGATGCAGGGCGCGCGGGCGGAAACGCAAAGCACTGACGCCCAGGCGCCCCCATAAAGGCTGCTGGCGCCCCTCAGAGCTCGGGGCTAGCACTTCGAGCCATTCTGAGTAGATTCGTGGCAGAGCCATGCTTGCCCGGGGCCATCCGCGAAAGCGGTTCTGAGACGAGAGTAGAGGCCAAAAGCGGAGCGACAATCACTGCGATCTCACAATTTAATTTCAAGGAAATCTTCCAGACTTTCGGCAGCGTAGGGGTGCCACCTGTCATCGTCCCCGCTGCGGGGCAATCCCTCCGGGTGAAACGCGCCACATCCGAACACAGCGTTGCTTGCCAGGCGCGCATGATAAGCGGAAAAGGCTTGATGCGCGAGCACCCGCTCATGGTCCTCGGTCGGATCGTTGGGACGGATCATCTCTCCATCCGAAAGTACAAATGGAGGATCTAAGAAGGCATCTCTGGGGCGGTTCTCAAGGGAGGGCTCACCGAGCGGTCCTAGCGGATCGATGAGGAGCGCCGGGGATCGATCGAGATGGCTGACGCCGAGCTTCACCGTCTCGCAAACGTTCCGGAAATTTGTAGAGAAAGGAAAGAAGGGTTGGGCCGATGCCGCTTTCACCCCGATTGGCTCGATCAGTTTCAAGAAGGCGCCGGGGGCCGCGATGCGCAGTCGGCTTTGGCGCAGGAGTTTCTCGCAGAGAGAGGCGTAATCGCCATGGCTCATCTCGTTGAGGCGCGGCCATTTGTTCTTGTAGATTTTGATCGCGGCTTGCGCGAGCAGCCCGAAACGAAGGGTGGGATGAAACTGCTCCCACGACCAGTCCCTGGTCGGCGCGCCATTAGTGTCGAACGGGAAAGGCGGGTTCAGGGACAAATCACAAATCACGCCGAGAATATCGATGGCGCTGAGGAGGTCCTCGATCTCGGCAAGCGCGGCGAAACACCCGAAGCAGCTTTGGTAGCGTCCTGTCGGGTCTGCGATCACCGTGTCCCAGAGTTCGCGATTGAAACGGCGGATGAGGGCGTCCCCAGGCGCATTTCCCTCCTGAAACAGCGTCGAGTAAAATAGGATTTGCGCGACGACAGCCTGACACTCTTCGATAGCGAGGGCGGAAAAGAGCACATGCTCCTGGTACAGTGAGAAATCCTTCTTGAGCTTGAACGACTTCACGCGCTTCTGAAACTGGCCGTCGGGCTCGTCAAAAATCTCCTCGACGGTGCCCCTGCCCGAAAGATAGGTGGCGAGAACCCCCATGAGGAACTCCGGCGGGCGCGCCTTCGAGAAGCCAAAGAGATTGTCGTCGATGAGCTTGGTGAAGGCGGTGCACGCCCAGGTATGTTCACCGAGGCTGTGAGCGCCCGGACTCCACTCGTCGTTGATGATGAGATCGACCCCGCTCCTTGCCAGGATTGCGTGGCCCTCGCGCCGCCGCGCAAACGCGCGCTCGCGGTCCGGAACCGGGAGCGTTCGTATAAACCGCGTCGCCAGCAATGGCTGAAAGGCTGCGATAAGCGCCCGCATCAGACCCCAGGAGCGCCCATGCAGAATTTGCCAGTGAATGGTTTCATGGCGTTGGACGGATAGAACGAGCTGGTATGCCGGATCGCTTCCGATATCGTCGAACGAGGGCATTTCCTTGCGCAGATCGGCCAGGTAGCGTTTCGCGTTATAGAACTCGACGAAACGCGTATCAGGCCAGAGCGCGGCCAGGGCTGGCCGTGATCCTATCGGCTGAGGCTGAAAAGGATCATTTGGTTGATCCGTCATCGTCCGATTTTACTTTTCCGGGGAAGCGAGCGATCAGAACGTGGGTTACCTTCTTCACAAGGTCGTAAATCAGGTTTGCGGCAAGCGAGGTGCCAATCGAAACGACGACAACGCCGAGAGTGGGCAGGTCCTGATTTGGGGCGGGCGCGAACGGATCTGGCTGCTTCGCGGCGCTGAGAGAAATATGGTTCATTTCGTCGGCTGACAGAGCTTCTTTCAGCGCCAGCTCAACCTTTTCAATGTCAGATTCAACAATAACTTCGTGGGCCATGCAGTACCTCCGCCGGTGACGAATTATGCCGGATGAGTTTAACTTTTTTCGGAATGTTTAGCTACTGTCAGGGTCCGGCCTTCCGCATGAGTCTCATTGTCAGTCCGCCACGTACAGGAGCGTGTCCCTGGCCCTGCCTCGTCCATCAGTTCTAAGCCCGTTTGGACTGCTTGACCTTGGCCCGCGGCCTGCTCCAGCGCCATTGCTCGATTTCCTCGATGTGCCAGGCGACGCTGTTCTCCCCGATATTGACCGGCAGCGGAAAGCTCCCCTCGGCGATCCAACGATAGACCGTGGCCGGCACGAGCCCATACCTGCTTTGCAGGTCGCGCATTCTGAGGAGCAGTTTGCGATTTTCATGAGCCTCTTGGCTCGATGCTTCTGGCATCCATTGTCTCGCGGATCGGTCCGATGCTTGGCACATGGGGCAACGCAGATCAATTTATGCGAGACAGTCTTAGATACCGGTTAACTGATGTCAACTTTCTACCATATAAGGTAGACACTACCTTAAACGATTCTGGCTTCAAAACGGCTACCCCTCAGTGCGTAACCAAGTGACACCGCGAGGATCAGTGCCGTGTCGCCCAAACGAATGGATGCTCCCCAGGTGTCCTTTTTGTACGCCGATCAGGGGGCCCATTTGGGTGCCGATTGACAGCGTAGAGTGAACCACGTAGCGGCAACGCTGTTATCCTGATTGTGGGCGACTGACAATGTCTTTGGCAACTTCGAGAACCTCTTTGGCGACCAAAGGCTGTTCACCACGTTCAAGTTGAAGCGCAATAGCCAAAGGCTCAACGGCGCCACCCGATCGGTGTTCTGCCAACAGTTTGCTGAGGCGGTCCCCCTCACCCATTCGAGCGACGGCCATCGCTGCGGTCACGAAATTGGGGATTAGCTCACGCTCTGCAGGTAAGTGCGACAGCGCTGCTTCGAGATGGTTGAATGCCTCGTCATGTTTACCGTTGACCACCAGCAGCGGTGCGAGAAACAGATGACCTTCAACAAAATCTGGCTGAAGTTCGAGGGCGCGAACACCGTCCAGGATTTGTGATTGGATGTCGCCGACCCGCAGCCGAGCCCGTGCTAAGAGGACGCGAGGGTCATCGGGGTCTGCCGCGATAGCCCGCTCAATCAGTTGTTCCGCCTCAACGCGATCGACAATTCGGGACAGCCCGGTCAACGCCCGAATTTCATCATCCTCAAGTTCAAGAGCGGCTTTGAATTCAAGCTTTGCCGCATCAATTTCCCCTCCGCGAGCGCATACCTCGCCGTGAAGGACGCGGCAACAAACACAGGCATCATTGGACTTCAGCGCGGATAGGAGAACCTCTCTGGCCGCAGCGTCTTCCCCGCAGTGAATCAGAAGCTCAGCCAGCTCTTTCGAGGGCCCACAAATTCTTCTGCCACGGGAAAGAGATATGGCTTCTCTGAGCAATGCTTCGGCTTCAGGCCTGCGACTCGGGGTTGACTGTAGGAGCTTGGCCAATAGGATTCGTGCGACGCCATCTTCGTCGTCCTCGATTGCAGACCTGTAGGCGCTTTCTGCGCGCCTTTGATCGCCGGCGGCGTCATAGATTGATGCCGCGATTATCCACATCGACGAGTTTTCGGACAATCGATCAACGAGTTCGTCAGCGATCGCCGCTAGCTCGCTGCGCTCCGCGCCGCTTCGAAGTTTTGCTTTAGCCAGCTGGTCATACAATAATGGATCATCTCCGCCCTTTTGGATCGCGGCACGCAACGCACGCGCGGCCTCCTCGTTGTTGGTTCGTTGCGCCAAGAGGTAAGACCCTAAATCGGCCCAAGCCTCCCACTGACCAGACTGTTCTGCAACGGAGCGCAGAAGTTCTTCCCCCTCTTCTGCACGATCCAAATTACTAAGAAGACCTGCGAGTGCACGCCGTGAGTGAATGTTGGCAACCACTTCTACGCCTTCGCGTAGAGTCTTCTCCGCCTCCTCATTCCGACCATTCTCATGCAGGAGCTGGCCGTACTTTGCTCGGGTCGTGTCAACCAAGCCATCGACAGCCACCGCTCGCTCAAGAAGCGCAAGAGCTCCGTCAATGTCGCCTGCAGCTTCTCGTGTTTCGACCAGTTCGGTCAAAGCGATAATTTGCCCTGGATCGATCGCTAATGCTGCCAGGTAGGACTTTTCGGCGTCTTCGAATTTCTCCGCGCATTCCAGCGCATATCCCAAGACCGCGTTGGTCCAAGCATCGTGCGGTTCCAGTTCTAGTGCGCACCTTGCAGTTTCAACGGAAGCTATAAAATCCCCACGCCTTTGTTGTAGAAGCGCGAGTCTGATCCTGAGCTCTACGGATTTAGGCTCGAGCTCAATCGCTTGCTGAAGCCGCGTGAGAGCCTCATCGAACCGCCCATCATCGGCCGCCGCTTCGATTTCATCAATTAACTTGCGACGCGCGCTATTGCCAGTTTCCACCTCCGTCATTGCATAGTCATCGCGCGTGCGGCGGGTTTTACTATCCGCGCGGAACGACCGGATAAAGTCGGGCGGGGTCAATTGAAGGATTCGGTCGCGTATGGATTCCGGCGAGCGAGACATGATCGCATCGAAAGCTGAGTGATACTCACTGCGTCGAGCGGGTTCCACCCCGCATGCCTCACGAACGAGAATCGCCGTCGTGTCGACTAGCTCTTCGCGATCATAGTATTCGATCATGAACGAAACGAGCGCTTTAACCCGAGTCGAAGGGTGGCTACGGCGGCGCATCAGGTAATAGATGTTGAAGAGACGCTCCGCGGCATAATAAATCGCCGTTCGTCCGGCCCCTGGCTCTTTGATGACTGAGCCGCGTTCGCTGAGGCGCGTGAGCATCGATGAGGCGGTATTTATGTTGACGCGGGCGGCTTCAGCAATCCGCTTGGCCGTACTTGGATCCCATGTATCGAGAAGTGCCGCGAATACCTTGCGTTCCAGGGCGGGTAACGCATCAAGCTGGCTCTTGAAATACTCCGTGTTCTGATCAATTAGCTGGTTTAGATTGCCCATGAGGTCACGCAACGACGGCGTCCTCATGAATTCCGCAAGGATGTGCAAAAGGCGTGGACTGCCGCCAGTCAAGATTTGAAGTGGGCGGATTCGCTCAAGCTTCACGTCGCGCTCTGTCAAAGCAACCCAAAGGTTGTGGCATTCTGAGAGTGTTAAAGGCTTTAAGGACAGACGAAGAAAGTCGTCAGGTAGTTCTAATCCCTCACCAAGCGAGGCTTGTGCCACCGATGTCGCCAGAACACCGAACAGTCGATCGTCTCTCAGAGCTCGAAGGAGTTGTTCCGCGCCGGCGCTCTTCTGGTTGGAAAGCTGATCATGGAGGATAATATGAAAGTTTTCGACAATGATAAGCAGGCGTTTCTTTTCGGCGTTCGCGAACGTCCTCAGAACGCTTAGAGTGCGCTCGAAAAGATCGTCTTCGGACGTGGCCGCGCTGGCGAAGTCATAATATTTGCCAACATCATCGTTGGGCACTTGATCGCGCAATTGGAACAGGCATTCCAGAAAGAATTCGCCCGCCGTGGTCACGGTGTAGCTCTCTTCACCGAGGAAAATCGGTTGCCATCGTTCGCTGAACCTCTGCGCGTGGCGCATCTCAGCGAGAACGCGCCGGCATAACGTTGTCTTTCCAGCTCCACGGGGCGCCACAACCAGAACGCGGGGTGCCCGGTTCGCGTCCCCGCGGAAGGCGCCAATCACCGTTTCGAACTCTTGCTGACGAACGATGAAGTTTGCAATTGCCTCCTCGTCAGTTTGGAACCCAGGGTTAAATTTAAGCGCCCTAGCCATCGGTAGCTACCTTGGATTGCACTAACGTTCGCATGCTTACTCCTCAAAATTCAGGTGCCAACTTGCATCACAACAAATCTGTTGGCAACAACTTTGGACTCGGCTATAGGGTGAATCGTCATCCCAACAAATTTGTTGGCAATGGGCTTCGGCCCTCAGACCCCACTGCGGCCCAAATTTCTGGGAAGCCGAAAGGAGAAACAAAATGACAGCTCGCAGCTGGAGCCCGGATCGAGCGGCAAAGCGCATCGAGGCGCGTCTCAACGAAGTTGTCGACGTTGAGATCAAAGAATACGTTCGCGACACCAACCTTAACGGCCTCGGCCAGGGCAAGGCATATCGGGTCCACGGCGTCCATCTATACGTCGATATCCTCAATATGCAGGATTTGCTTGGGACCACGGCCAGCGAAGGCGAGACCTCGCACAAGCGGACGCTCCGTTTCCTAAATTTGCACTTTCGGGCTATTCATCGCATCCTCGGCGAAATTGACGCGATCGAAGTGGATATTCACAACCAGCGTCTGCACGCCGTAATTGCCAAGCCGTACGGTGACGAGGCGGCCCGCATTCATCGTGCGGTAGCGGCCGGACAGCTCATTATCGAGGTTTTGGCCCAGACCGGCGAGAGCGGCGACGAGATCATACCGGCGGCAAAAGTTCGTGTCGGTATTGACAGCGGCGTGGCCTTGGCCGTCCGCAATGGCCGTCGCGGTCATAGCGAACCGCTTTTCCTCGGAATCCCCGCAAACCACGCGGCGAAGCGTGCTGGAGGTGGATCGGCTGAGGGGATCTACCTGACAAACAATGCGCGCAATGTCGTGGGATGGCCCACGGTAACCTCGGAAGATGCCGTGTCCCTTACGGCAACGCAGATATCCCAGAGCGGATTGGCTGCCGCGTTGGGCGTCACGGCCAGCCAAATCGTCCGTTCCTGGGAGAAAGATCTCGAGGCAAATCCGATTGGCAAGTTCGTCTTTACCGGGCACACGCCGCCCTACGCGAACCTCGATCTCGAAACGCTGTCTCCGGCGAACTCAAGGCGGCAAGATGCCCTATCCATCTACGCAGATATAGACGGATTTACATCTTACGTCGCAGCCCACGTCAACGACGACAATGATGCGGAAGATGTCGTCAGGGTCCTGCATGTGCTCCGCAGCGAAATGGATGCCGTTCTGACGAGCGACTTCGGCGGTCGCAAGGTGCGATTTGTGGGAGACTGCATCCACGGCGGATTGGTTGAAGGAACCGCGCGAACTACAGAAGAGTCCGAAACCGTTAGCACGGGAATTCTATGCGCCGGCGCGTTGCGCAGTAGCTTCAACCTGGCCCTAGAGAAACTCGAAGCTAACAGCATCGATGTTGCCGGACTGGGCTTGGCCATCGGCTTCGAGTTCGGCCCGCTCTCTCTGACGCGGCTCGGCGTCAAGGGCGCGATGGTGCGCTGTGCCATCGGTCGTTGCGTTATCAACTCCGAAGCCGAACAACGTAGGTGCGCGGGCAACCAAACGGCCATCGGCGAGACCGCAAAGAAAAAAGCCTCGGTGGCAGCGAGAGACATCTTCGATTCCGCACGCAAGCGCGCTCACCTCGACTACGATACTGCCGTCAGCGAACTTGCGGCGAAGAACGACCAAACCGCCAAGGCTTCACTGGCGCTGACGAAGGCATTAAAGAGCGGCACAGCCGGTGCCGGCCTTCTGCAGCCCGCGGCCGCAGTTGCCTCTGAATACCGCTTCCCGCCGCGCAGCGCCGTCCCCAGCAAGCCGGCTGGCTTCGCATGATGTGGTACCTGACGGATCCGAATCGATGGGCATCAGAACAAGCAACTCTGGCAACGCTTGAAGAAGAGGCCTCTTGGCTGACCATCACCGGCACCCGGCTTGATGACGTCTTCCGCGTGGTCGTGGATTTCGAGATTGCGACTGGAAACGACATATTCGCGGCATCGTTGCGATATCCGCAGGCATTTCCTTTCGCACCACCCTCGGTAATCCCAAAAATCCCCGCGCGTTTGTCCGAGCACCAATATGGTACGGGCGAGCTTTGCCTCGAACGTGGCCCAGATAATTGGACTCCAGAGACCTGCGGTGCTGAACTCATCCGCAGCGCGGAGCGGCTTCTGGCAAGTGAGGCGAAAGCGCCGATCGGCCCTGCGGAGGTGCCCTCACGGCACCAGCTTACGCTAGGTCAAGAGCATCGAGGAGAATGGGGACGCGGGCTCGTGACGGCTGAAATGGCCGAGCGGTTATCAGCGCTCCCCCCTGGTCACACTCGCTTAGCGAAGTTTTGGTGGGTTAAGTGGCCCGAGACGCGAGTGATACTCGTCGTGGGCCTGGCAGACGACGGGGGCGCCGTCAAAGATGATGATTCCGTGCCCATCGCTCAGTTGCCGAATGGGACCGATTGGAGCGGCTTGGCATTCACACTTCCGCCGAGCGAGGCGCTTCCGAAGTTTAAAAGCGTCGCAGCCCTGCGAGCACATCTGGGGGAATTGGGATTCTCAGCTCCGGACGGATATTCCGCCGCGAAGGTCGAGTTTCTCCTCATCTGGGGGGCAGCAAGCCCGCGCTTGTTTTGGCTCTGGGACGACGATGATGTATATGAATGCGCGGTCATCACGGGTGGCGCCAGTCAGCGTCTTAGCGTTGATCACCAAAAGCTTACCGGCAAGAACGTTGGGATTGTGGGGTGTGGCTCCCTCGGCAGCAAGATAGCCACAAGCTTAGCGCGATCAGGCGTCCGGAATTTCTTGCTCGTTGATGACGACTTGTTGCTGCCGGAAAACTTGGTTCGCAACGATCTCGACTGGAGCGGCATGGGCGAGCACAAAGCGGATGCTCTTGCCCGGCGCCTCGAATTGGTCGCACCTGGGGTCATCGTCACGGTTCGTCGATTGCGGCTTGGCGGACAAGAAGCGAGCGGAGCCGCTGACTGGCTTCTGACGCGGCTTCAGGGCTGCGATCTTATTATCGATGCTACGGCTGAGCCCGGCGTTTTCAATCTTCTCGCCGCTGTTGTCCATGCCGCGCAAAAGGCATTGATTTGGGTTGAAGTGTTCGCTGGCGGCTTCGGCGGACTTATTGCCCGCAGCCGGCCGGGTCTCGATCCTGCCCCTCAACAAGCCCGCCTGCGGATTGAAGGTTGGTGTGCAGAGCGCGGGGTTGCCACGCCCATCGCCGCGCGCGGCTACGCGACTGGATCGGACATTGCCCCAATGATCGCCGACGATGCCGACGTATCAGTGATCGCTGCACACGCGGCTCGCTTCGCCATCGATACGCTGATCGGCCGCGCTCCATCTGCTTATCCAGTCTCGGCCTACTTAATTGGTTTGGCGGAAGAGTGGCTCTTCACCCAACCCTTTCACACCATTCCGCTTGATCTCGGCGCAGCCCTCGCTCAGGACACCAAGGCGCCCGCGGACCCCGCGGCGATCGAAGCCGTGATCCAACTTCTGAGGGACCGTAATGATCACGCTGCAGATGCCGCCTGATTTGACCGAGAAGCTGGTGATCGCTTTACGCCGAGCGGGGCGTCGCGAAATCGGTGGTGTATTGGTTGGCGAGCACCTGAGCACGGGTCTTTTCCGCGTTGTCGACCTTTCAATTCAGCGCTCTGGCGGCGATTATGCCTGCTTTGTCAGAAAGCCGCAGAACCACAGCGCTTTCATCGAGCGGTTCTTTCGTCGAACGGGCAACGCCTATGAACGCTTCAATTACCTGGGGGAATGGCACTCGCATCCAAGCTTTGAGGTGGACCCAAGCGCTGTCGATGTTCAACAGATGCAGATGATCGTCGAGGAGGAACCGAACGCTCCCTTCTTTGCGATCCTTCTGGTGCTCCGCCTTCAAGATGATCGCTGCCTGCGGCTGAGCGCTACAGCATTCCGGCCGACGCAATCGCCGGAGCCCGTCAAACTTGTAGTGGCCACCCGCCCGCGAGACGATCCAGCCGAAGAAACCCCAAGCTGGTGGCGTCGCCTGTGTGGCAGCGCCCGACCTGCACGCGTTCGTATCATCCAGGAAGGGACAATACCATCATGACTCTCAAATCACGCTTCTCATCCCCCACTGATCTCGTGGACGCGCTAAGTGAGCAGAAGATCATCTTTGGTCGCCGTGACCTAGCCAAGCTCGTTGCTCAAGAAGGGGAACTGATAGAGTTTCCGGCGGGCCGCAACATCATCGAGCAGGGCGCCGCCGATCGTGACCTCTACTTCCTCTTGGCGGGAAAAGGGCAGATCATCATCAATGGCGTCCGTCTTTATCCGAGAGTGGCAGGGTTTACTGTCGGGGAGATGTCCGCCGTTAATCGCAATATCAGCCGGGCAGCCACCGTTGAGGCTATCGAGCCCACAGTCGCCTGGAAGATCACGCATGAGCAACTCCATGCTATTGCGGAGGCGCACTCTGAATTATGGCGCTTGATAGCGGTCGATCTTGCCACGCGCCTGGAACAGCGCAATCAGTTCATCAACCGCATAAACACCAAACCGAACGTCTTTCTGATCTGTTCAGCTGAATCGCTGCCCATCGCTAAGACGATCCGCATCGGGCTCTCCCACGACGCTGATGTCGAGATTTGGAGTGATGAAAATATCTTTCCACCTGGTGGCTACCCCCTCGAAGCCTTAGAAAAGAAGGTGAATGAAGCTGACTTCGGAATTGCGCTTGCAGAACCTGACGACCTGCTTCTTTCGCGGGATCGCAAATCGTCGACCCCGCGCGACAACGTCATTTTCGAGCTGGGCTTCTTTATGTCCCGCCTAGGTCGCTATAGGACGTTGCTGCTTGTTCCCCAGGAAGAAGAGGTCAAGCTTCCGTCAGATTTCAAAGGCTTGACGCCGATCACCTATAACAAGGGGAACTCCAGCTCGGGCCGTGCGAAGGCTATGGGGCCTACGATCGACCGGATCAGCAATCTGATCGCTGAGCTGGGTGCACGCGCGTCTTTGACTCAAATCCGGTAGAGGTGGTTACATGCTTCAGCGCTTTGAGGGGGATTCGGGACGAAGGCTGCGTGTTGAAGCGCTCGCGGGACAGAAACTCGTCGGCGGCAACAGGCTCTTGGCCGAGGAATTGGCGGATAAGGTCGAACTTCGCGCTGTCACTCGGGGCGAGATTCTTATCGAGCAAGGGGCCAGTGATAACGATCTCTACCTGTTACTGGCGGGAACATTCAACATTGTCGTCAATGGACGTGTCGTTGGTCAGCGGAGCCCGAACGATCACGTAGGTGAAATGGCCGCCATTGAGCCGACCCAAAGACGTTCGGCAAGCGTGATCGCGAATGAAGATGCGGTAGTTGCAAAGCTCAGCGAGCCAGAATTTTCGGAAATCTCAAACCGCTACCCGGAAATACTTAGATACATCGCAAGAGAGCTCTCACGCCGTCTTTTCCAGCGGAACGCGTTTGTGAATGTGGCACGGGAAAAGATTAGAGTCTTCATAATCTCTTCCAGCGAAGCGTTACACATAGCCCGTGCGGTGCAGAATGCGTTCCAGCATGATCCTTTCACCACTGTGCTCTGGACAGACGGCGTGTTTCGGGTTGCGAGCTACGCTTTGGAGAGTCTTGAGGCACAAATCGATGATTCTGATTTTGCGATCGCGATTGCTCATTCGGACGATCTCACGGAATGTAGGGGAAAAGAGTGGCCAAGCCCGCGCGACAATGTGATTTTTGAACTCGGCCTGTTCATGGGCCGTCTTGGCAGGTCCCGTGCCATTCTCATGGAGCCACGGGAAGAAAAGGTGAAGCTGCCAAGCGATTTGAGCGGCATTACCACTATATCCTACCGCTTCGAAAAAGGCGGAGATGCCGCAGCTCTCATGGCTCCCGCTTGCAATGCGCTGCGTGACCACATCATCGCGCTCGGCCCTAACAACTAATCAGAAGCTGATAAAATGGCTCTCCAAGATGATTTGAATAAAGAGATTGCAACGATCTTCAAATCTGCCTGGAACAAGCGCAACGGCCGCGTCGTGCCGGAGCCCGCCGATCTTCAATTAGGGAATGACGCCGTCGAATTTGCGCAAGCCACGGTTTTATATGCCGACATTTCGGGCTCAACGGCCTTAGTTGATGCGGAAGATTGGACCTTCGCGGCATAGGTCTACAAAACATATCTTCATTGTTCGGCTAAACTCATCCGTGCAGAGGGCGGAGCGATTACCTCCTACGATGGCGATCGAGTGATGGGAATCTTTGTCGGCGAAGCACAATGCACCCCAGCGGCGCGTTGTGCGCTGAAGATAAATTATGCGGTGCAAAAGATCGTCAACCCGGCGTTGAAACAGCAATATAGCTCACGGACATATCAGCTTAAACAAGTTGTTGGCATCGATACAAGCGCCATCAGAGCAGCACGCACCGGTGTTCGAGGCGGTAACGATATCGTGTGGGTAGGTCGTGCTGCCAATTATGCTGCGAAGCTCACTGGGTTAAACCTTACCGAGCGCTCCTGGATTACGAAGGATGTATTCGACAGGTTGCAAAGTAGTTTGAAAGTTCGTACTTCCGATAAAGCTTCTATGTGGAAGGCCTATACGTGGAGCCAATATAACGACCATCAAATCTGTGGTTCAACCTGGACGTGGCCAGTCTAGTCCGGCTAAGCGTCCTTCGATGCACAATTGAAGTTGCCGCCCGCGAGCCGATCCAGACAGTCCGACCACCAAGTCATCATATGCACGCCTCAGGCCAAGGCATCAAGATCGGCCAAGAAATCGGCCAAAATGACTGGATTGATAGAGATTCTCTCTTTATACTCATGAAGTTATGAAAAACGAAGATCGGCCAAAAAACGCATCTGTGCTGGAAAGCGTTCAGCGGATTGAACCTGCTCGCCTGGAGGAAGCGCCCGAGGCGATTTCCGATCTGGTTGCTGAGATCGCTGCGGCATCGGCAAAACTCGGCCATAGCTTGCATCCGCGCACAGCGGCAAACCTCGCCGGCCTCGTGCGCATCATGAATACCTATTACAGCAATCTCATCGAGGGCCATAACACGCGCCCGAAGGACATCGAGCGGGCCCTGGCCGGGCAATTTGACATGGATCGGGAGCGGCGCAATCTGCAAATCGAGGCGGCTGCGCATGTACGTGTCCAGGCGGAAGTGGATCGTATGGCGGCGAACGTGACTCTTCCCGATCCGGCGTCCTCCGATTTCCTGCGCTGGCTACATCGGGAATTCTATCGTGACGCCGCGCCGGAGATGTTGTGTCTGCGCGGTGAAACCCGCGAAATCGTGATGGAGCCTGGCGAGTGGCGCTCGCAGCCGGAACATGATGTTGCTATCGGCAGGCATCAGCCGCCGTCGAGTCATCGCGTGGCGGATTTCATGATCTATTTTGCCGAACGATACCGTTTCGAACAGATGGGAAAAGCGGCGCGGATCATGGCCATCCCCGCTGCGCATCATCGCATGAATTACATTCACCCTTTTCCCGATGGCAACGGCCGGGTGAGCCGTCTGATGAGCCATGCGATGGCGCATGCGGCGGGTATCGGCGCGCACGGGCTGTGGTCGGTTTCGCGGGGGCTCGCGCGCGGTCTCAAGAGCCGCAAGGAATATCCTCAGCATATGGATCATGCGGATATGCCGCGTCAGGGCGATCTCGACGGCCGAGGCAATCTCTCGCAACGGGCGCTCGTTGAATTCATCGAGTGGTTCTTAAAGGTATGTCTTGACCAGATCATCTTCATGTCGAGTTTGTTTGAGCTCGATACCTTGGCGCGGCGACTGCGTGCTTATGTTGAGCGGAGCGAACGGCTGAAGCCGGAAGCGGTTCGACTGCTGGAAGAAGCCCTGATCCGAGGTGAGTTTGAACGTGGGGACGTGCCGCGGATTACGGGCTTGCCCGAGCGAACCGCGCGGCGCGTTTTCAATGACGTTATCGCCGCAGGTCTCCTTGCGTCGGAAACACCAAAGGGGCCGGTATCGTTGCGGTTTCCGGTCGAAGCCCTGGATATTCTGTTCCCTCGTCTTTTCCCGGAAACCTGAGGGAATAGCCTCATCGGCTTGCGTCAGGCGGCTGACGCAAGCTGCTCCAGATAGTCCGACCACCAAGTCATCATCTGCACGCGCTCCTCGAAGAACTCCCCGCGCAGATAAGCCGCCCGGACTGCCCCTCCTTGTGGTCGGTGCGCAAGCTGGGCCTCGATCGCATCCGGGTTAAAAAGTCCAGATTCGTTCAGCAGCGTGGACGCCGTTGAGCGGAAGCCGTGGCTGCACACTTCCTCTTTCGTGTAACCGAGGCGGCGAAGCGTGGCGTTCAGTGTGTTCTCGGAGATGGGCTTGCCGGGTGAGCGCAGGCTCGGGAAGCTGAACCTCCCTGCCCCGGTCATGGGCCGCAACTCGTCGACAAGCGCGAGGCTCCGGGCGCTGAGCGGCACTACATGGGCTTTACGCATTTTCATTCTGGAGGCTGGGATCAACCAGAGCTTCTTGGCGTCATCGATCTCGACCCACTCCATTTGGCGCAACTCGCCGGGCCGGCAAAAGAGATGGACAAGCAAGAGCAGCGCAATGCGGATGTGCTTGCTGCCGTCATATTCCGCAACGGCGCGGAGAAGACCGGCGAGTTCCTTCTCTGTCGTGATTGCAGCGCGGGACGTGGCGGGGACGGAGGTGAGGGCGTCTGTGAGATCTGCGGCGGGATCCCTGCCCGCACGGCCTGAAGCGATGCCGTATTTGAAGATGCGGCTCAAAGTCGCGCGCAGGCGTTTCGCCAAATGGTATTTCTCGCGGGCTTCGAACTTGCGTAGGAACGTCAGGAGTTCAGCGGTGCCGACATCTTCAATGGGCAGCCTGCCCAGTTCATCGCGGATCATATCGATAAACCAGGTCAGTTTGGTCATCGTCGCGGGCGCCAAGCCTTCCTTCTTGCGTTTCTCCAGCCACTCATCCGTCAGATGGCCGAAATTGTCATTTGCGGCCCGCAGGCGAGTTTTGGAGGCGGCGGGGTCCCTGCCCTCGGCCAAAGCCGCGCGGGCTTCCCCAAGCTTCTCACGGGCCGCGGCGAGCCCGAGATCGGGATAGGGACCGAAGCTGAGGGTCAATCGCTTGCCGTTTTGCCTGTAATCGAAGCGCCACAGGCGCGAGCCTTGCGGCGTTACATAGAGGTAAAGCCCCCGACCGTCAGTCACCTTGTAGGGCTTTGGGCGCGGTTTGAGCGCACGAATTGCCTTGTCGTTAAGCTGCATGAGATGGCTCCCAATACCGTCACAGCGCCGGATACCGTCGCGAATACCGCCAGAGTGGTGCGAAGGCAAGTGATGGGGTGTGATGGCGCGTGAGTGGAGCGCGCGAAAATCCTCGGCTTTAAATTCGAGCCAAGTCGCTGATTTTCATGAGAAATGAGAGGGGATAAGAGGCGGTGTGATGGTGTGTGACAAACCGCCAGAAAAGAAGGATGGCTCCCCGGGCCGGACTCGAACCAGCGACCCAGCGGTTAACAGCCGCTTGCTCTACCGACTGAGCTACCGGGGAACTGCGGCGCGCTGCGAGCAGCATCCGCAAGTGTCTTCATAGCACAGTGAGGACGGCGCACAAGCCCTTTCCGCAGCGGCACCGCTGGTACAGGGCTGATCGCACCGGAGGTTATTGCATAAGCACTTCGACGAGTTTGGTCTCTCCCGGCGCAACGGTGAACGCACCCGCATATTGACGGTCGCCATGCTGAGCCGCGACGCGATAGTCTCCGGCCGCGAGAATGTGCGTCGGGAATGCGCCGGCGCTTTCCTTTATCACCTCGCCGGCCGCGTTATAGACAATCCAGTGCGTATCCGCGGCCGCTTCGCCGCCAGAGCGTTGGACGAGTTTCAAAGTGACCTTGCCCGCGTCATGGTCGATTCCAGCCTCCGTTATCTTGCCCGGCTCGACGACCACATCGGCGGAAATGACCGAGTTCGCGTCGCCATAGGTGCTGACGATATGGTAGATTCCGCTGTTGAGCCTGGTGACGATACCGGGGCGCAGATCGCCGAACAGCTTCTGGCGGTTGCCGAACTGGTCCTGCGTATCGGAAAAAATCTCAAACTTGAGGAGGTGCTCCGCCGCAATCGGCGCGTGAGCGAGCGTCGCGTTGAGCCGAAGGCCGCCAGCGTTCACCACGAAGTCTTCCTTGACCGGGTTTTGCGGCCAGACTCCGATTTTCTTGGTGAGATTCGCCCGCCCGTAGGCGATGTTAATCAAATATTCTCCGGGGGCGAGTTCCACCGTGGGCTGCGGCTCGCGAACCGTGTTCAGAAGGCGGTAATTGCCGCCGCTGCTGGGATGCCCTTCAAAGATACGCCAAACGATGCCAGCCGTCATTGGCGCGCTGCCTTCGCTCAGATAGGCTGTCAGCGTCACAGGAGCAGGCGGGCCGGATGTTGGGGGCACCGGCCTCGATTGAGGTTCTTCGGCGTCGCCGCTATCTGCCATCGGAGCCTTGGGGCCCTCCCCTTCGATGGGAATGTCCTCGCCCTCGACCACGGAGGCCGGGCCTTTCGGAGTCTTGGGGGCCGCTTGCGCGTTGCTCAACGGCCACGGCGCATTGCAAAGGCAAAGCCCAAATCCGAGAGACGGGATGGCCAGCATCAGGAATGCCAACCTCGACTTGCGCATGAACAGCCCCCCAGCCGCCGCAAAGAATGAGCTATCGTGGAACGATCAAGCTAGGCCACGGGTAGGATGAAAATGAGGCGGAACCCCGCTCCAGGGCAGGCCCGGCCCCCCCGCTTCCTTACATGCCGTAAAGCACGGGGCCGCGATTGCCTTCCTGCAAATTCCGGTAGCGCGCCAGCGCCCACAGGGGGAAGTACTTCGCATAGCCGTGGTAGATGAGATAGAAGACGCGGGGAAACCCGGGGGCGTTATGCCGCTCCTCGCGCCAGGTGCCGCTCGCGTCCTGGGTGGCCATAAGCCAGGCGATGCCCTTCTTGACGGCGGGATGGCCGGCTTCGCCCGCAGCCATGAGGCCCAAAAGCGCCCATGAAGTCTGAGAAGGCGTGCTCGGCGATTTTTCGAAGCCCTTATAGTCTAGCTTGTAGCTCGATCCGTCCTCGCCCCAGCCGCCATCCTCGTTTTGGATGGAGACGAGCCAGTCTACAGCTTTGCGAACGCTTTCCGATGCCGGATCCACCCCCGTGGCGTTTAGCGCGCACAGTGCCGACCAAGTGCCATAGATATAGTTCATGCCCCAGCGGCCGAACCAGGAACCATCCTTTTCCTGCTCGCTCAGGATGTAATCCACACCGCGCTTGAGGATGGGGCTCGTTTCGGTCTTTTCGCCGAGTTGCGCGAGCATTGAGACGCAGCGTGCGCTCACATCGACGGTCGGCGGATCGAGCAGCGCGCCATGATCGGAGAACGGAATGTTATTTAAATAGAGGCTGGTGTTGTCCGCATCGAAGGAAGCCCAGCCGCCGTTCTTGCTCTGCAAACCTTTGATCCATTCGCGGCCGCGGGCGATCGCCTGGGCATTGCCTGCGCTGCCCTTCCCTTTTTCTGCGGCCCGGTCCAAGGCCATGACGACAACCGCCGTGTCGTCAAGATCGGGATAATGCGGATTTGCATATTGGAACGCCCAGCCGCCCGGGCGCACGCCGGGCCGCTGCTCGGCCCAATCACCCTTGACGTCCAGCACTTGCCTCGGCAAAAGCCAATCCAGGCCGCTTTTCGCAGCCTCGCGTTCGGCCTCGCCGCCAACTTCCATCAAACTATGCGCGGCGAGCCCGGTGTCCCAAACCGGGGACACGCAGGGCTGGCAATAGATTTCGTTTTCGGTCTCGAGCAGCAGTTTTTCGATCGAGTAGCGGGCGATGGCGCGATCCGGATCGCTCTCCGGTACGCCCAGCGCGTCAAACATCATGACACTGTTCGCCATCGCCGGGAAAATCGCGCCGAGCCCATCCTCGCCGTTCAGCCGCTCCTTCACGAAGGTCGCGGCCTTGGCGATTGCCCGCCGTCGCGTGAAAGCCGGAAAGAATGGCTCGGCAACGCGTAAAACCTTATCGACGGCTGCGAAAAATAAGAACCAGGAGCGCTTTTGGTGCCCGGCCCGCGCACGCATGCCGACTTTTTTCGGCGCAGTCAGAAAAATCTCGTCAATGGTCACGCCGCGCTTGTTGCGGGCACGCGGCTTGAGCGCCCCTAGCACAAACAGCGGCACCATGACCGTGCGCGCCCAATAGGACACCTTCGTCATGTGGAACGGGAACCACTTGGGCAGGAGCACGATCTCGACCGGCATCACCGGTGCCGCTTGCCAGCCCAAAACCCCGTAAAGTGCCAGCAGGAACCGCGTAAACACGTTGCACATCTCGGCGCCGCCCCGCTCCAAAATCGCATCGCGGGCGCGCTTCATATGCGGGGCGTTGGGGCTATCGCCAATCATTTTCAGCGCGAAATAGGCCTTCACGCTGGCGCTCATGTCGAAATCGCCTTCATGAAAGAGTGGCCACCCGCCGTGCTTGCCCTGAATACGCCGCAGATAATTCCCGATCTTGGCTTCGCGGACGGGGTCTGCCTTCTCGCCCAGATAATGCACCAGCAGAATATATTCGGCGGGGATCGTTGCATCGGCCTCGAACTCGAAGCTCCAGTGCCCATCTTCACGCTGCGACTTCAGAAGAGCCGATGTTGCGGCCCGAATGCGGCTTTCGAGCTGTTCTGCCGCAGGCTCGTTTTCATTCCAGGCTTCGCCCGGTTGTAAGGAGCCCGCGCCGTCCTGCAATTCCAGGCCTTGCAAACTGTCCATTGCCGTCATCGTTCACCACCCCTCACGCCACTGAAAGCAGGGCAGCCCGCTCGCCGGAAAGAACCGCCCCCTCTATGGTTGCGGGGAGGCCGGTTTGCGTCCAATCCCCCGCAAGAAAAAAGTTGCGCCATCTGGTCTTTGGGCCAGGGCGTTTTGCGTCTTGGCTCGGGCTCGCCGCGATTGTAGCCCGCTTTTCGTTTACGATCTGCCAAGGCGGCAAGTTTGGCGCAAGCCCCGTTACCAGAGAAACCTCGCGCCACAGTTTGGCAGCGAGTTCCTCACGAGGCTGACCTATCAACCGGTCCGCGCCGCTGATTGTAATAGACAATCTGCCCGGAAATGCAAAGATCCATTCGACCGTTCCGCCGATTACCCCGACAATCTTTGGGAAGGATGGCGGAAGCGCTACGCGGAAATGAGCATTCAGGATTGCACGGAATTCGTCCGGGGTATTAAGACCCGGAACAATCGCTGCGGCAGCCAAAGGCGGAACGGCCAGGATGACCGCATCGCCTTCCTCGACGGCAACCTTGCTGTCGCCGAAATCGAGGGCCGCGGCCCGCCTGGCGTCGAAAGCGATTGCACGTAGGCGGCCTGAAAATTCGACGGTGCCCCCTCGTGCCTCGATATAGGCCAGTGCAGGCTCGATGAACGCCGCGGAAAGTCCTTCCGCCACGAGAGGCCGGCACGCCGCCCCGCCCTTCGCCAGTGTCTTGCGCAAGATGGCGCCCGCCAGTCTGGCTGAGCCTTCGCGAGGATCGGTGTTGAGCGCCGCAAGAAACAGCGGTTCCCAAAGCCGTTTATAGAGCGTTCCCTCACTCGGAATGACATCCGTCACCGTTTTCCGGCGCCCCGCCCACATCAACGGAACCGCTTCCAGGTAATGGTATGGCTTTGTGCCCGGCACGCGCCGCGCGGAATTGAATAGCCAAGCAGGCCAGAGGCTCTCCCCTATGGAGAGCTGCCAGCGCTCGCCCGTGGCGAGGTCCGCAAAGGGGAATTCGGCCGTTGCCGGTCCCTCGAGCTTCCCCGCGCCGCCGATGAGCTTCAGATAGCGCATGGCGGCATCGTTGCCTGACAGGAGAAGATGATTGCCGTTGTCGATAACCGCGCCAAACCCTGCATCGTAGTAGGAGCGGCACCGGCCGCCAGCCTGGCCCGCGGCTTCGTAAAGGGCCACCTTCCGCCCCCGCTCTGCAAGCCGGACTCCTGCGGAGAGACCGGCAAGCCCCGCACCGATAATGTGGGTGAGGTGGGACATTAGACCCCCTCACTCTGTCTCTCTCCCCAAGGGGGGAGAGGACGTCTGAACGTCTCTCGCAGATGCGGCCGAACTCCCTCTCCCCTTTGGGGAGAGGGCTGGGGTGAGGGGGTCTTTCATCGCTAGAAGATGAAATGACGGATAAGGATCAGAACAAGGCGCGGCTTGCTTAGCTTCACCGGCGCACGCGGCGCAGCCCAGCCACGCGCGGACAGCGCGCTCAGGATGCTTTTATAAGCCTCCGACATGACGCGCGGCGTCCGCACCTTTCTGCGCGACTGATTTTTCATAATAGTGTCAGCTTCCGCGAAGCGCCAGCGCGCAAGCGAAGCCATCCGCCGGCAAACCTCGGGCAGCGCCGGATGCGCAAGGACGGCGGCCGGATCGGTACTGTTTATCCCGGCCTCGTTCAGGAATTCACGGGGCAGGTAAAGCCGGCCCATCGCCGCGTCCTCATCCAAATCGCGCAAGATGTTTGTGAGCTGGAGCGCGCGGCCCAGATGCTCCGCGAGCTGCGTTCCCTCCACGGAGGGTAGGCCGAACACGCGCGACGACAGCCGGCCGACAGCACTCGCAACCCGGTCGCAGTACAGATCGAGTTCCACAAAGGTGGGGGCTTGGATGTTATGCCTGACATCCATTTCCATCCCGTCGATGATGGCGCGGAAGTCGTCGCTTTCGAGCTTAAATTCGCGAACGGTTGCCGTGAGCCCCGTAAGACCCGGGCGGCTTTCGCCCAGATAAATGGCGTCTATATTTTTGCGCCACTCTTCCAGCTTGGCCAACCGTCCTTCAGCCGGGCCAGGGTCGTCGGCGATGTCGTCGACCGCGCGGCAGAAGGAATATATCTCGTACATCGCCTCGCGCTGCCCATGCGGCATGATACGCATGGCGGCGTAAAAAGAACTGGCGTGCGCGCGCTCGGCGGCAAGATCGTTCGTGGCCTCAATTTCAATGGCTTGGCTGGTCATCCATTCCCTGTAGCACGTTTGTCTGCGATGGCGGAAAAAGGCGCTGTCCGAGGCCTGCGCAAACCGCATTGATCAACGTAAAGGCAAAGGCCGGCTTCGTTAGATGAACGGGCTGGCTCAGCGGGTCCCGTTTCATCAGCATGCCTACAAGCTTGCGCGCAAGCCGCTCGATAGCGGCAACTTCCAGGCTTAGGCGCAGGTCTTTGACGCGCCACGAAAGGTCCGCCTTGCCCAGCAGATCGCGTGTCTTTGCGGACAGATCGTGAATGCACTCCAGAAGTTCCGGCGATGCCTTGGCAGCCGCCAGCGCTTCAACTGGAACATTTCTCGCGGACAGCGCATCGAGGGGAACATAGACGCGGTCGAGACGGCGGTAATCGGCGCCGCAATCCTGCAAGTGATTGATAATCTGAAGCGCGGTGCATAAAGCGTCGTTCGCAGGCCAAATGCTGCGGCTTTCGCCGTGGACGTCGAGCACGAAGCGCCCGACCGGATTTGCCGAAAAGGTGCAATAATGAATGAGTTCATCCCAATCGGCGTAGCGGTGCTTGCTCGCATCCATGCGGAAGGCGGTGAGCAGATCCTGCGCGTGCTTGGGCGCAAGGCCGCGTTCCGCAATCGCCGTGCGTAGCGGCAGGGCATCGGTACAATTGTCGTTCCGCCCTAACAGCGTGTCCTCGAATCCATCGAGGATGCGGATTTTCTCGCCCTCTGAAAGTGCGGGATCGTCCGCAACGTCGTCGGCCGCGCGTGCGAAGCGGTAGAATGCGAGGATCACGGCCCGGTGCTTCTTGGACACAAGGCCCGACGCGACGGGAAAATTTTCGTCGCGATGCGTCTTCTCGCCTGGGTCCCAAACCGGCCCCGTTGTCATGATGCCTCCGCACGGGCGCCCTGAACACGCCCTTTCCAGAACCCGCCTTTGCCGCGCCAATGCTGTAGCCCGGAATCGAGCGTGAATAGCATATAACAGCTAGCGATGAGGGGAAGTGCCGCTGCCCATAGCGGCGAAAGCGCATAAAAGCGCACTATTGGATAAAAAGCTACTGTCATCAGACCCCAAGTCAAAAGCCCTGCGGCCTGCGCCAAGCCCGTGCCCCAAATCGCCAACAGCGGCGGCATAAGGTAGGTTAGTGTCATGGCGATGACAGTTCCCGCCAGAAGCAGCGGCGAATAATCGAGCTGATCGTAGGCGGAGCGCGCGACCATGCGCCGGATATCGGTGAATTTAGGATAAGGACGGAGACTATGTGCGCTTTCGGTCAGGCCAAGCCAGATCGGGCCTTGTTTTTTCATGCTGCGGCCAAGCGCGCAATCGTCGATAAGCGAAGACCGGATAGCCTCGATGCCGCCGGCGGCTTCGAGCGCATCGGCGCGGACAAGCATGCAACCGCCCGCCGCCGCCGCAATGGCGCTCTCCTTACGGTTCACCCACGCGAAGGGGTAGAGCATCTGAAAAAAGAAGACGAAGGCCGGAATGAGCGCCCGTTCCGCAAGGCTTTCGCAGCGGAGCTTGACCATGAGCGAGGTCAGCACCAGGCTCTGCGCTTCCGCTCGCGCAACCAGGCGCCGGACCACGCCCTTATCGTAGGCAATGTCCGCGTCTGTCAAAAGCAGATAGCGCGGCGGCTCGGGCAGGGACTTGGCCGCGTCGACGCCTTGCTTCTGCGCCCACAGCTTGCCGGTCCATACTGGCGGCAGGGGCTTGCCTGAAAGAACGGTCAAACGCCCTGAGGCATCCAATCTTTGCGCCGCGGATCGCGCCGCGTCCGCTGTACCATCGTCGCTTTGATCGTCGGTGAGGATGACCGTCAAGGGTTCCGGATAGTCTTGCCCCAGCAAGCTCGATAGGCTCACGCCGATGACGTCGGCTTCGTCGCGCGCGGGAATGACGGCGGCAACCGTTGGCCAATGGCCGGGAGCTGGCGCCAAATCCGTTTCATCGCGGACATTCGCGCGCCAAAAACCGCCCCGCGCCGCAAGCAGGTAAACCCACGGGGCCAGGCCCACGGCGCTCAGGGCCAGTTCAAATGTCATTGCACGTCTCTGTCATAGCGGCAAATCTGTACCCGGGTAAATCCGCTCAAGCAAGTTTCGCAGACCGGAAGGGGTGGCCAGACTGCGCCCTGTCATTGTCGCAAATCCCCCGGCCGCTTGAGCGGTTTCATACACGGTGCCCAGCCCGCTAGCAAAAAAAGCCAGCATGATCTGTAGCTTAGCCCATTGGCGCAAGCCTTGCTTGAGGATGCCCGTCAGTCCGTTCTGGCTGAGCGGGTACGCAAGCTTGCCCGCACGTTTTAAATTGCCCTCACAGGCGCGCTTCGAAAGCGCGTCTGCTAAGCTGCGTTTCGATCGGAAACGCCACGGCCGGAAGTCACAAGGAGAGTACAATGGCTAACGTAACGTTTTCGTCCCCGGTAATGGCGAGAGACATAACCGTCTACGCCGTCGCCGGACATCGCGGCACTATTCTGGCGGTCGCCAAGGCCCACAAGATTCCGATCGCCTTCAACTGTCAGGACGGTGAATGCGGGTCTTGCATTGTGGAGGTCAAGCACCTCTCCCGCAGCGCGATCCATGGCATAGCCCTCACCGACAAGGAGAAGGAGCTTCTGCGGCAGCACGGCAAGATCACGCGCGAGGAGATCGTCGCCGCGGAAGTGAACGACATGCCTCCGCGCTACAGGCTGGCCTGCCAGTGCTTTGTTCGCGACGAGGATATCATCGTAAACTTTGAAGGCGATCCGACCGTGCCGTTCAAGCCCGCGAAGCTCCCGGAAATCGCCAGTGTCGGGGAATTCT
>CAWCTL010000025.1:0-81675 GCA_963798575.1 uncultured Alphaproteobacteria bacterium
TGCCGTTGCTGGAGGCCCGCTTCGCTCAAGTTTAGTTGAATCGATTGCGCTTCAATGCCGCTGGCTTAACCCCCCCTTGCTATGGTCGCACAACCTGCAACGTTGCTAAAGTGTACGGGCGGCCATGCGAAGTCTCTTCTGTTCTGTGGTTATCGCCACACGAAGCTGTCTTAGAAATCCCACCATCTTATTTGCGCCAGCTCGCATGCCGCGCGGCGGCCTCTTCCAGCCGGGGTTTGGGAATGAAACTGCGGTCAGCCTTCTGAGCGCCGCGCTCCATAGCACCGGCGCAAATGGGGGCGGCCAATGATCCTGTTCGAAGAAACCCGGCCCGCTACGCTCCAAGATGTCCGCTGGCTTGGGCAGAACCTTGGCCGGAGATTGGAAGATTCCTGCCTACGCTCGATCGATCCAAAGCTTGGCGCAAACAGCCTTTCGCTTTCCGGCGCCGTCCAAGCGGTCACGGAAATCGCCGCCAGGATGGTGCAGAACACCACACCGAAGCCCACTTTCCTGTCGCTTGAGGTACAAATTGTTGGCTCGGCTTTGCGCGTGGAGTTCCGGCACGACGGCGGCCACTTCAAGAATTGCGGCCAGGTTCCCGAAAGTGGCGGACAGTCATATTCCCAAAGCCTTACCGACATGGAATATTATCCAGGTTCCCCGAACCGGCTTATCGGCTGGCAGAAGCTGCGCAAAACGCAGCCGCACGTGCTTATTATCGCCAGGGATGCAGAACTCCGCAGCAGCCTTCGCAGCATGCTGAGACAGAACTACGAGACGAGCTGCGCCAAGTCGGCGGCTGAAGCCCAGGTCATCCTGTCGAACCTCAGAGCGGACGCAATTCTGGCGGACTACGACCCCGCCTACCACCACCACAACATTTTCAAGGCACAGTTCGATGAGAGCCCGATTCCCGTTATTCTGACCGCTTGGCCGAACGAGTTCGAGGAGTTCCGCCGCTTCCCCTTTTACATCGATCAATGCCTTCAGAAGCCGGTTTCCACCTTCGCGCTCGTCACGGCCATCGAGATAGCCATTTCAAGCAATACAAGGCGGCTTATCCATCTTGCCAATCACTTCGGCCGCAGCGCCGGCCTCCTGCTTGCCGGCGAGCTTCCATCCCAGTTTCCAGGCTTGAAGCTTGAAGTCCTCTCCGGAACCGCATCCAATGGCGGCGGCGATTTCGCCCTTGCTTTGGAAGGGAAAGGCTTTACGCGTCTGATCCTCGCCGACATCATGGGGCATGGCCTGAAGGCCAAGGCAGGCGCCATCGCCCTTTCTTCCATCATACGAACCCTTCACCGCCAGGCGGGGATGCCAGCGGGCAAGCTATTGCAGAGCACCTCTCATATCATCGCTGACGAGCCGGCTTTCGCAGACCTCATCAGCACAATCATTGCCGTTGACGTTAGGGCGAATGGGTGCATCGAAGTGGCGAGCGCCGGCCACCCCCCTGTTGCGATCGTCTCGAGCGGACAGAGTCATATTTTGCCGGTCAGCGGTCCAATTCCCGGCTTGCTCCCAAACCCGGTCCACCCGGTTGTGAAGTATCAGCTCAAGCCTGGCGATAAGTTTGCGATTGTCACGGACGGGATCGACAGCCAGTCTGCGGCGACAGGCGAATTTCCGGGCCGGCTGCTGAAGCAGCTCTCGAAAAATCATGACTTGCCGGTGAGCCAGTTGAAGTCGGCAGTGGAGAAATGGCTGGCTCGCAGGCTGGGACCGTCACCCAAGGATGATTGGACGCTGGTGGTCGGTGAATATTGCGGGAAGCCTGTCCGTGCGTCGCACAATCGCCCGGCGGCCAAGAAGGACGTTGCTTCCCAGTTGGCTGAGCGCAGTATCGTCAAACGGTCCGCTGTGCTCACACTTCGATAGGAAAAGGCTGCGCGCTCGCTACCAGTCCGTGGGCTCGCCCCGATAGAAGAAACCGCCGCTTGGACCGTTTGCGGCGATGGATACAAGATCGGCGATTTCGCGCGCCGCCTCCGAAGGATCGCGGTTCGCGCCAGCACCTCCCATATCGGTGCGCACCCAGCCGGGACTGATGCTGTTGACTTTCACGTTGCTGTCGCGACCGAGTTCCGCGGCAAGAGTGCGGGTGAAACCGTTGAGCGCAAGTTTCGTCATCCGGTAGGACGCGTAGCCGCCGCCCATCTCGCCGATGGCGCCGAGGCCTGAGGAGATGTTCACGACGCGGCCATAGCCACGCTTCACCATGCCTGGCACAACAAGCTGGCAGAGGCGGAAGGGACCGATCAGGTTTACTTCGATTACCTGCCGCAAGTCGCTCTCCGGTAGGCTTAGCACGGGCGTGTTCCCATCCAAAAGGATCGCCGCGTTATTGATGAGGCCATCGATGCGGCCGTGCTCCTCTTCGGCGCGGCCGGCAAAGGCGCGGCAGCTTTCAGCATCGGCAGTGTCGAGCTGCAAAACCGTAACGCCCTCGATTGCGGGCATGCGATTTGGGTCGCGCACGCCGGCCACCACCTTGGCGCCACGCTTTCGCAATTCGTGCGCCGTCGCAAGGCCGATGCCGCGATTGGCCCCGGTGAGGAGAATGACTTTGCCAGCGGCTGGATCGATGGGCAGGGACATGGCGGCCTTCCTTTTGTGAGATATCCTTGGGAAAATGCAGACGCGCTCAAAAGCGTTGCGCCGCTTGTGAACGGCGCGGCGTTCTTCTATTTCTCATGAGATGACAACTCTGCTCGAAAATCCAGTCAGCGCCGCGCCCCCGCCCGGCCAGCCTAAGCCCTCTCTCGCCGGAATGACGAGGCCGGAACTAATCGCGGCGCTCGAAGCTGCAGGCGTCCCTGCGGCGCAACGTAAGATGCGCGCGGCGCAACTCTGGAACTGGATCTACGCGCGCGGTGCGCAAGATTTTCTTGAACTGACGAACATTGCTAAAGGCTTGCGGGCAGAACTCGATGCGCGCTTTTCGCTGAGACGTCCGGAAATGGCCGCAGAGCAGATTTCTGAGGACGGCACAAGGAAATGGCTCCTAAGGCTGGAGCCGAAAGCGCCGGGAGAGCAGGCGCCTGAAATCGAGACGGTGTATATCCCGGAGCCGGACCGGGGCACACTCTGCATTTCAAGCCAAGTCGGCTGCACGCTCACCTGCACATTCTGCCATACCGGCACGCAGCGCCTGGTCCGAAACCTCACGGCCTCCGAGATTCTCGGGCAAATCCTCATTGCCCGCGACCGCATCGGCGACTGGCCAGGAGCCACCGGCCCCGCCAGCAGCCACGGCATTCCGGACGCCGAGCGGAAGATCACCAATATCGTGCTGATGGGGATGGGCGAGCCGCTTTACAATTTCGATAATGTGAAAGCCGCGATGGCGGTTGCGGCGGACCCGGATGCGCTCGCGTTCTCAAAACGCCGGATCACGCTTTCGACCTCCGGCGTGGTGCCGACGATCGAGCGCGCAGGCGCCGAGATGGGCGTCATGCTCGCGATCTCGCTGCACGCCGTGCGAGACGAGCTTCGCGACGAACTGGTGCCGATCAATCGCAAACATCCGATTGCCGCGCTTCTGGATGCCTGCCGCGCCTATCCAGGGCTTTCCAATGCGCGCCGGATCACCTTCGAATACGTCATGCTAAAGGGCGTGAACGACTCCATTGCCGAGGCCAAAGAGCTTGTTCGCCTCCTGGCAAAAATCCCTGCAAAAATCAATCTAATACCCTTCAATCCATGGCCAGGAACGCGTTATGAGTGCTCCGATTGGGCCCAGATCGAACGGTTTGCGGATATCGTTAATCGCGCGGGCTATGCAAGCCCGATCCGCACCCCTCGCGGGCGCGATATCATGGCGGCGTGCGGCCAGCTCAAATCCGCAAGCGAGAAACTTAGGGCGAGCGCGTCACGGGGGCCTAGAGCAACCTGCGTCCCATTGGACGCAGACAAGTTGCTCTAGCACTTAAGAATCGATCGACATTTCCGCCTTTAACCGATTCCGGTTAAAAGCGGGTCGATCTGGCGAGGCTGTATTGATCAACGGTTAGAAGCGAGGCCGGCTCATGAGCTTCACGCATATTTTACGAGTGCTGTTTGCCATTGTCCTTTCCGGGGCAATCGGCTGGATTTCTCTTTTTGCGTTCAACATCGTCAAAATCATGCAGCAGCTTGAGGCGCTCGAAGCCACCGCACCGCAAGGCGATTTCGGCAGGCTCCCGCAGGTCGTCGAACAAGCCATCCGCAACATCGAAGGCGGGTCCGCGCTGTTCCTGGCTGCCGGCATCGCAGGCGTGCTCTTAAGCGAGATTTTCAAAACGCGTTTGCTCCTGTTCTATGCTGGAGCGACCGGCGCACTCACCGCCGTGCTCGCCGCGGGGCTCTGGCAGCAGGCCAATGCGGCTGGGAACGCGCAAACCGCTGCGGCGCTTGCGATGGCTGGGTTCGTGGCGGGCGGCGTCTATTGGATGGTCGCCGGGCATGCGGCGCCGCGCGGCTGACGCACGCGCCAAGCCGCACGACACCGATGGTGACTTCAACCCCGATCGTGCTAAAGTGCCCGTGCGGACTTGGGGGCGGATCCGGCAAGCGTTGCAGAGCAGCATGACTGCCGGAACGAACGAGAATCTCGCCGCCGTCCTTTGCGACCCCGCCCGCATCGCGGCGCTGCGCGCGACGGGCTTGCTCGACAGCCCGCCGGAAAAGGTCTTCGACCGGCTCACCGACCTCGCCCGGCGCATGCTGGGCGTGCCGGTGTGCCTCGTCTCGCTGGTCGAGATCGACCGCCAGTTTTTCAAGAGCTGCGTTGGCCTACCTGAGCCATGGGCGTCGCTGCGCGAGACGCACCTCTCGCACTCGTTTTGCCAGCACGTCGTCCATACGGGCGCCCCGCTCGTGGTCGAGGATGCCCGCGAGCACCCTTTGCTACGCGACAACCTCGCCATCCGCGACCTGAATGTGATCGCTTACCTCGGCATCCCTCTCCTGACGCCGGACGCACAGACGGTCGGGAGTTTCTGCGCCATCGACACGAAGCCCAGGACGTGGACGCCGGACGAGATCGGCCTCATGGGTAACCTAGCGGAATCGGTCACGAGCGAGATCGCGTTGCGGCACACGACGATCAACGCGTTGCGCGAAAGCGAAGCGGAACTGCGCCTGCGCAACGCCGAGCTTCGGGCGGCCATTATGAAGGCCGAAAGCGCGCGCCTTCTGGCCGAGCAGACCGCAGCCGCCTTGCGCGAGAGCGAGGATCGCTACCGTGGCATTTTCCTGCACGCCGGGACGGGCATTGCGATCTCCGACCTGAAGGGTCAGTTCCAGTCTTGCAACCCGGCCTACACGGCCATGCTCGGCTACAGCGAAGAGGAGCTTCGCAAGATCGTCTTCGCTGAGCTTGTGCATCCGGACGACCGGGAGGCAAACATGCTTGCGGTCAGGCGGCTGCTTGCCGGGGAGGTCCCCTCGTTCGAGATCGTAAACCGGTATCTTCGCAAAAAGGAAGGCGCGCCGCTATGGGTGCATCAGCACGTCTCGCTTATGCGCAGCGCCGAGGGCCGTCCATCCTACATGATTGCGCTCGCCAGCGATATCACCGGGCGCAAGCAGGCAGGGCCATTCAAAGAATGCATCCCGTGACGAGGGCGATGGCCCGAGCGCGATCCTCCCGGTAATTTTCTCTTGCCTCAGGCACGGACATGCCGCGGGAGCGGATGAGATACAGGACAAGGTTGCGGATGGCGGCAAGTGCGCGTGCTCCTGAGCGGACGCGGCAGCGATCCTCGTTGAACGATACATCGCGCACGTAGTGGAGCCGGTTTTCTATGGCCCAATGTGTGCGGGACAGGTCCAGCAAGCGTTCGGGACCGGCCTCGGCGGCGGTCAGGCTGGTGACGATATAGGCGGTCTCCGTGCTGACTTTTCCGCTTATCTCGCGGATGCGTTCGACGCGCGCAACCTGGGCGGAGCCAGGCCATTCGAGATGGGGGACGACCTCGGCGCTAACCGCGATTTTGCGTATTTCCAGGCGGCCATGCCCTTTCTCAACTGTTTCTGCCGTCTTCAAATCAGGCGGCAGAACGGCGGGGCCGGAGGGGGGAAAGGTCGCCGAAGCTTTCGGCGATACTGGCTTTCAGTTCTGGCTGATTGTCCTTAACAACAAACAGATAATCGCCTTTGCCATCATCGATGGCCTGGCAGATTTCGCGCTGGCAAAACATCGCATCGCCGGTGATCACCGCCCCCTCCAGCGGTAAGTCCTTCAAGAACGCCAGCGCGGCGGTGATTTCGTTCTGGCCGGGCTCCACCACAATATCGCCGATGACCGCGGACAGCGCGGTGGCGAAAGCGGAGAGGACATGCAGCGCCTTGGCGTCGAGCCGGCGGCTGCCTTTCAGCGTCTTGCCGTCAATGGCAATATGTCCCGGCACGGTACCGCCACCGGCGAACCCGCCAAGAGCCATGGCCAAGGCATTGCCATCAAGCGATTGAAAAACATAGTGATAAGTGGCATGACACGGCGCACGCTCAATGCCGAACAGCGCTAGCGCCTCCGGTTTCAGCCGCCGCCCCCAGCGGAAAATAGCGCGCAGATCGTTGGCCCCAGCAAGCATCGCTGCAACCGCGATGGCAAGGATCGCCTGCAACGGAAACTGCCGTCCTTTGCGGCCCCGCCGGTCCGCGATTGAGCCAAGAACATCCCAAAGCGTTCGTACCATAAAGCCACCTCCAGTGTTGGTGGCTTTGCCAAAGAATTTGATTTGCCCGCCTTGTCACCCAGGATGGGGTGCGGTTCTTTGAATCACCCTGGCAAGCAGGGGCTGAGGCTACGAGAGCGCGTCTAGCCGCCATCGTCACTTCCTCGAGCGAAGCCATAATCTCAAAAACGCTCGCAGGCACAATCACAAGCTGGAATGAGGCGGCCGAGCGCATCTTCGGCTACCCCGCCCATGAGATGGCCGGCGCCTCGATCCGCCGCATCGTGCCAGCCGGCCGGCAGGCGGAGGAGGACGACATCCTGGCATGCATCGCGCGTGGCGAGCGGGTCCAGAGCTACGAGACGGAGCGGCTCCGGAAGGACGGCCGCACGATCGCTGTCTCGGTCACCGTCTCTCCCATCCTCGACGAGGCCGGCAAGATCATCGGCGCCTCGAAGATCGCCCACGACATCACCGAGCGCAAGCGTGCTGAGGAGCAGATCAAACTCCTGCTAAATGAGGTCAACCATCGCGCCAAGAACATGCTCGCGCTCGTGCAGGCCATCGCCCGCCAGACGCTCGCCGCCAATCCAAACGACTTTATCGACCGGTTCGGCGAGCGCATTCGAAGCTTGGCTGCCTCCCAGGATTTATTGGTCGATAGTCAATGGAAAGGCACCGATCTTCGCGAACTGGTGCGGTCCCAGATGGCGCATGTGAGCGACCTTGTAGACAGGCGCATCATGCTAAAAGGGCCGCCGCTGTTTATTACCGCGTCTGCCGCCCAGACCATTGGCATGGCTGTGCACGAGCTTGCCACTAATGCCGGGAAATACGGAGCACTGTCCAATGGCGACGGCTGCATCAGGATCGAATGGGGCGTCTCCGCCCGCGCGGCCGGAGACAGGTTCGCCATGAGCTGGTGCGAGCAAGGCGGGCCGCCTGTCGCAGCACCTTCCAGGCGAGGCTTCGGATCGACGGTCATCCGGGACGCGGCTGAGATGAACCTCGATGCAGCGGTTGACTTTGACTTCCTGCCCGAAGGTCTCTCCTGGCGGCTCGAATGCGCGGCCGCAGAAATTACCGGTTAACCCTCCGCCACGGCTGCATCAGCCCCGGCCTTAATCGCGGCCTGCGGCGATGCCCTGTCATGGCTTGCTTCCAGCCGGCGGGCGACCTGAGTAGCATGCCGGCGTGAACGCCAATAGCGTTGCGGCATCGCTTGCAATTGTTTAATATGTGGGAAGAAATGCGGGGTTCGCGGCCCGGGCGGTGCTGAAAGAGAGGGCTCGTGCGCAGATGTCTTGCAGCTCATCGCTTTCTTGCCGCTCTTATTCTAACGCTTACGGTGGCGCAAGGCGCGCTGGGCCAAACCGGCGGCCAAGAGCCTCAGCGCGTCGCATTGCTGGCTGAGATCACAGGTGTAATCGGCCCGGCCACAGCGCTTTTCGTGCAGAACGCCGTCGGCGAAGCCCGTTCGCGCAGCGCGGAAGTGCTGGTCCTGCGGCTCGACACGCCCGGCGGCCTTCTCTCCAGCACGCGGGAGATTATCGAGTCCATTCTCGCATCGCCCGTGCCGGTGATCGGTTTTGTCGCCCCGCCCGGTGCCCATGCCGCGAGCGCAGGCACCTATATTCTTTACGCAACCAACATAGCGGCCATGGCTCCCGGCACGAATATCGGAGCGGCCACACCCGTCCAGATCGGCGGCTTACCTGGTTTTCCCTCGCCGCAGGAGCAGCCGGCTGGGAAGCAGCAGGATAAGGAAAAGGGTGGAGAAACAAAGCCGCCGCAAGCTCCCTTGCCGACTTTGGAAACCAAGGCGGCGAACGATGCCATTGCCTTGATCCGCAGCCTCGCGGAACTCAGAGGACGAAATGCGGAATGGGCCGAAAAAGCCGTGCGCGAGGCGGCGACGCTGGATGCGAGGCAGGCGCTGGAGCAGCATGCGATTGATCTTATTGCGCCCGACGTTCCGGCCCTGCTGCGCGATGTCAATGGCCGCAAGGTTGCCGTAGCAGGGCAGGAACGCACGCTTTCGACGGCCGGCATCGAAGTGATAAGCGTGGAGCCGGGCTTCATGACCAAGGCGCTTGGCGCCATCGCCAACCCGAATGTTGCGCTGATCCTGATGCTGATCGGCACCTATGGGCTGATCTTCGAGCTGATGAGCCCGGGTGCCATCGCCCCAGGCGTCATCGGCGCAATTTGCCTGGTTCTCGGGCTTTTCGCGCTTTCCGAGCTGCCGCTCGACTATGCCGGGCTGGCGCTTGTGATGCTTGGCATCGCCTTCATGGCCGCCGAGGCGTTCATGCCAACCTTCGGCATTCTGGGCTTCGGCGGAATTGCAGCCTTCGTTATCGGGGCCGGGATGCTGGTCAACACCAACGTCCCCGCCTATCGCGTATCCTATAGCGTGATCGCAACCATGGCCGCGGTCAGCGCCGCATTTCTGATTCTCCTCATGGGCTATGTCTGGCGCTCCCAGAGGCGAAAGGCTGTAAGTGGCGTGGAACAATTAAGGGGCAGCGAGGCGGTTGTCATGAGCTGGAACGACGGCGAAGGCTATGTTTGGGCCCAAGGCGAGCGCTGGCACGCGCGCGGGGACAAGGAATTCGCGACAGGCGACAAGCTGACGGTAGAAGGGCTCGATGGCCTGACCCTTATCGTGTCTGCTGCAAAACACAAACGGCGGGCCTAACGGCTGCGGATTGAGGATAGCTATGAACCCTGACCTTGCCCTTTTGATTATTCCCGCCTTAATAGTGCTTTGGCTTGTCGCCATCTCAATCCGTATCTTGCGCGAATATGAGCGCGGCGTGGTGTTCACGCTTGGCCGGTTCAGCCGGGTTGCGGGTCCCGGCTTGGTGCTGCTCGTGCCCATTGTGCAGCAGATGGTGCGCATGGATTTGCGCACCGTTGTCGATGTCGTCCCGCCCCAAGATGTGATCACCCGGGACAACGTGCCCGTGCGGGTGAACGCGGTCATCTACTACCGGATGGTCGATCCCGAGCGCGCCATGATCGCTGTCGCGAACTACATGAACGCCACAAGCCAGCTCGCGCAGACCACGTTGCGTTCGGTGCTGGGCAGGCACGAGCTCGATGAACTGCTGGCGGAGCGGGACAAGCTCAACGTTGATATCCAGACAATCCTTGACCGGCACACGGACCCCTGGGGGATCAAGGTCTCCAACGTCGAGATCAAGGACGTCGATCTCAATGACAACATGGTGCGCGCGATTGCGAAGCAAGCCGAGGCCGAGCGGCTGCGCCGCGCCAAGATCATCAATGCCGAAGGCGAGCAGCAGGCGGCGGAGAAGCTGGTCGAGGCCGGTAGAATGCTGGCGCCCGTGCCGAGCGCGATGCAGCTTCGCTACTTTGCCGCGCTGCATGACATTGCAGGCGAGCGGTCCTCGACCATCGTGTTCCCTATTCCGATCGACTTGTTCGAGAAGATGAAGAGCTGAACCGTCATTGCGAGCGAAGCGAAGCAATTCAGGGATAAGTCACTGATGATGCCATGGATCGCCGCGGCGGCAAGAGCCGCCTCGCGATGACGGGCGAGCCATGCCGCCTATCACGGGCGGAGCTTGCGGAAAAAGTCTTTGAGCAGGGCAGCGGAGGGCGCTTCGGCGATGCCGCCGTAAACTTCCGGTGCATGGTGGCAAGTGGCGGCCGAGAAAAACCGGACCCCGTGCTCTACGGCGCCGCCCTTCTCGTCGGCTGCGCCGAAATAAAGCCGGCGGATGCGCGCGAAGGAAATCGCCGCCGAGCACATCGCGCACGGTTCAAGTGTGACATAAAGATCGTAGCCCGGCAGCCGCTCGCTTTTGGCCGCAAGGCAGGCTTGGCGGATCGCAAGAATTTCCGCATGCGCGGTTGGATCGCTTGCCGCGATCACGCGATTATGCCCGCGGCCGGCAACCTCGCCATCCGGCGAAACCACAACCGCGCCAACGGGCGTCTCGCCAAGCCGCGCGGCCTCTCGCGCCTCGGCCAAGGCCACCTCCATGTACGGGCTCGTCCTCACGCTTACGCCCTATTTCGCCGCGAGCTTCGACAGAGCCTTGTCGAATGTTTCGAGATGCCATCCATTATGCCGTGCCGTCGCAAGTATAATCGCGTCAACGAACGCTATTTTATTGGAAATGAAAATTGCCAGAGCGCTCCTGAGGATGTGCAAATAATCTCCCGTGAACCCCTTGTAATCTAACAGCTCAGTGAGCTTTCCGGCGGCTTCTTCCTTTGGGACTTTATAGAACTTGGTCAAGACGAAGATGCACTCCGCCAGCACGCTTTCCGCCAGATAGGCTTTTCGTTTTCCGGCCTGCACTTCGTCCATGAGCGCTTTAGCCCGCTCGAAAAGCTCCGGTCGATCGGCCAGCAGGAACCGCAGCAGGATGTTGGTGTCAATAACGTGGATCGCCATCGCCCGCCGCCGCCCGCGCCGCACCTTCCCGCGCCTCTTCGATCGTTACATAGTTTTTTGCATATTGCTTGAGGCTGCCTGCCACATCGCGGACCGGCTCGATCCGGATGCCATCGTCATCGCTAATCAGGCGCACAAGCGCCGACCCAAGCCGGTCTCTGACCGCCTTCGGTAAAGTGATCTGCCCTTTGCTTGAGATTTTGGATATCTTATGCATTGCGCTATTTTCCCGCATCGCTTTACAAAAAGTATCCGCTTTACACTCTGCTTGCAATCCTCGAAATCCAAATGGATGGTTAATTCAGGCGCCATGGCGGCCCAAGTTTTGAAGCAAGGAGGCAGTAGCCCGCACCCATGGAAAGCCCTGAACAATTTAGCTAAAATTTACCAGTTTCTGCTATTACCTCCACCGTAGTTTAAGCTGCGTGTCGATTAAATCACAAATGCTACCGATGGTATTGCGAGACACACCTTAGCAACAAACACAAAAAAATAACCTCTGGAGCCTCGAAAAATGTCAACCATTGCAGACAAGCTATTTGTACGCGCGATGCAGTTGTCTAAGTCATTCGATGAAAGCTTCCTCGACTTGGCGAAAACGCTGCACGATCTCAAAGAGACTGACACGAACCTGTACAGGGATTTCGCGAAAAACTCGGCACTCGGCTCGCGCAAGGCGTTTTACCTAATCGCGCTGCACAAGGCGTTCAAGAACACGAAGGTTTCGCGTAAGACCTCACTGAGCTGGGCTGGACAAAGTTGACCGTGCTCAAGCCGTACATCACGATGGCTAACTACACGGTAGCAATCGAGTTTGCCAAGACGCACACGGTCGCGGAGTTGAAGCGCTTTGTGAAGGACGAAGCTGTCGAAGACAGCGCGCACTCCCTTGTCTTGTACTTCAGCCCGGCTGAGTACAACGCCCTCATGGAAACGCTGTTCAAAAATGGCGCCCACGGGTCGCCGCGCGGCAAAGAAAAGGCGCTGATGAAGCTGGTAGAGTTGGCGCAGCAGAAGCTGGAGAAATGACCTGACAAGGCGGAAGGCTCGAAATGACTACATTCTGGAAGCTAATGGGAGTGCTCATCGTTATTGGTTTGTTGCAGACCGCAATCTTCGGGAAGCCGCTCGAACCATGGGTAGTGGATGCCGTCAAAGTTGGCAAGGTTGTGATTGTTGCGAAAGACCCCACACCGGTTTGTAACAGTCGTAATGAGATTATGGCTTATACGCTGTTTAGCCGGGTTAGGGGTTTGTCGGACAAGGTAGGCGAGTTGGGTTGTCATCATGTGGCTGCGGGCACCAAGTTTGTGCGCAGTTATGAGGATAACGGCTGGGTCGAGTTGGAGCACAATGACGACGACGACGGCGGCTGGGCTATAGCCTCGGTCTTTAAGCAGTTCACGCCACGATCTTAAGTATGGAGCTTCTAAGTGCGCCCCCCCTATAAAAGGTCGCCTTTCATCGTCGTACCGAACACGGTCAAGGTTACATGCTCGAACCCCTCCAGCGCGCCATTGCCGGAGGCGTCGAATGCCTCGCTCACGCGCGTGGCAGCTCCACGGTGGCCGGTTACGCATTAACTTCTCGTCAATAGGGCGGGGCGCGGCGCTGGCGTTGGGCCTTCGCGGCCTCCGTCCACCAGGCGAGATCGTCCGCGAAACGCGGGAAGGCGCCTTCCAAAAACTTGCCTGCTTGGCTTATCGGTTCACCCTCCGGATCGAGCGTCTGTGCAATTGGGCCGACACTCAGCGTGCTCGAGATGACAACCATGCCCATCTCAGCGAGCGTGTTATGCCAAGCCGCGTTGGACCTGGTTCCAGCGAGCCGGCCGCCCGAATAGCTGGCAATGGCCGCCGGGCGCCAGAACCACTCCTCCAGGAAGTGATCGGTAAGGTTCTTGAGGCCGGGTTGCACGCCCCAATTATATTCACCGGCGACAAACACAAACGCATCGGCCGCGCGAATTTGCTGTGCGAGTTCCTCCATGGCGGGAGGGGCCTCACCCTTCGGGTATTCTTTATACATGCGGTCGAGCATCGGCAGCCCGGCCGCCTTGGCATCGACCAGCGCGGCTTGCTCGCCACGCTTTTTGAGCCGATCGACGATATAGTTCGCCAGCCGGATGCCCATCCGGTCAGACCGGTAAGACCCGTAGAACACAAGGATACGGCTCGTCATGACCTCACCGCTTGCAGATAAGAGATTACCGGTACATGCGCTCAGAGGCTGGGGAGCGCAAGGATCCGCGGATGGCGCCGCACAGTCCTCCGCCCGCGAAAACGACACAGGAAAGATACGCCAGTTGGCCTGTAAGCCGGGTTCTGTGCCGGCGGCTTTCGCCGCCGCGATGGCCATTCATCTGGGACGCCTGTTGCCAGGCGCCTCAAGCAACCAACCCGGACGGCGATGCGGAAACGCATTCCGGAGCGCGGGTTGCCCCTCGCCCCTATGCCGTCCCTATTCGGTTTTGCTCCCGGCGGGGTTTACCATGCCGCGTCTGTTACCAGCCGCGCGGTGCGCTCTTACCGCACCCTTTCACCCTTACTGTATCGAAGGCCCAATCCTCGACGCCTTCCGGCCTCAAGTAGCGCAAAGCGCGATAGGCCAACAATAAAGCGGTTTGCTTTCTGTGGCACTTTCCCTGGGGTCGCCCCCGCCGGACGTTATCCGGCGCCGTGTTTCCGTGGAGCCCGGACTTTCCTCCACTCGAAGAGCGCTTCAACCGCGAACGGCCACAGCGCGCTCCTCAAGCAGCGGCCACCCGGCCAACTGGCGCTTCATCTAATGGCGTTTCGTTCGGTTCCGTCAAGGGCTTTAACCGGCGTCCAGGCTTCCTTCTTTGCCCGCACGATTATGCCTGCAAGCACCACCTCGACGCCTTCTGCGAAAGCCTGCTCAATGTCTCCGCCCAGCCGGAACGCCCCCGCAAGCTCCATGCTCACGAAGCCGTGGCAAAAGGCCGTGAACGCTCTTGCCGCAGAGAGGGCGGCGTCAGCATCGCCCAGCAGGCCATAAAGAAGATCCAGAGCCGGCTGCGCTGCGGCCCGCCGGATCGTGGCAGCTTCGGCATCGGGTAGCCCGGAGGCGAACATCAAGGCATAGCCCCGAGGATTTTGCTTGGCAAAGTTCCGGTATGCAGAGGCCATTTGCTTGGCATTTTCGCGGTCGCCGCATCCGGGCGCCGCATCCGCCAAAGCAGCGCCAAGTTTCTCGAACAGGTGGCTCTCAACTGCCTTTAGCAGCGTAGCCCGATCGGGAAAGTGCTTGTACAGCGATGGGCCGCGAACGCCAACCTTTTGAGCGACCGCGAGCATGGAAAGCCCATCGGCTCCCCCCTCGTTAATAAGGTCGAGTGCCGCCGAAACGATTTCCGCGCGGGACGTCTTAGGCCTTGCAGGCATTTCTAGCCGTCAAGCTTTCGCGCGCCCTACCAGGCCGAGATGGGTATGTCCGAAGCCCGATCCGTATTTCAGGCCAAAGCCAAGTGCCCGGTCGAATCCAATATGGGCTATCCAGATCAGAGCGTACGGTTCGAGTTCAGGGTGTCCGGCCAGCGCCGCTGCGAGCAGCGCAAGCGGCAATATGAAACTATGCGCGGCATTATAAGCGGCCGCACCCGCGCTTTTGCCCGCCAGATAGCCCACCATGGAAAGATCGGGGACAAGAAAGAGTATTGCGAATAGGCGCCAGCCGGCCCCAGCTTGCGAGTAGGCGGTCAAGGCTACTCCCAGCGCCGCGAGACCTTCGAACCTGAGAAGAATGCGAAGGCCGCCGCGCACGAATCCCAATCTGTTGAGAGCATCTGTTTGCTGCTCCAACGGAAGCGTTAGGTTCATAGAATTGCTCCATAGCTACACTCAATAGCCATGAAGGCTACGATGGATAGCCTTACCTGTCAAGCCGCCTCCCCAGATGCAAGCTAGGGCTGCATCTGAACGTAGCCATCCTGCATGAGCTGCACAATGCGAAGCGTGCCGCCGCCATCGACCTTCACGCCAGGAAGGAAATCGCTATTCACCCAGCCGTTTCTCTTGGCTGTATTCACGCATATCTCGAATTGCACCCCTTCCTGCTGAAGTGCCAGGATCTGATCTTTGAAGGGATTGCCTTTCCACGATCTTGGTCCGTTGTTGTAGGCCGCATCGTTCAACAGCATGTAACCCATCGCGCCGTGGAAGACCGCAACGACTTGAATGGGAACCTGTTCGGCTTTGTAGCGCTGCACCATCAATTCCATCTGCGCCAGCCCGATCGGCTGATCGGCAGCAAAGGCAGGGTGGTCCATGTTGAAAACCACCTTGGATGGTTTGAGCGGCACAGTGACTTCGATGTGAAGCCCGGTCTCCTGGGCCGCTTCCGCGGCTCGTGCTGGCGCGTATTGACTGAACGCCAAGAGCAGAAAGGCAAGGGTGGCGTGCTTGACCAGGGGCATGAGCAGTTCCTTCCGAAAGTTGCACTTCGCGTATAGCTGCGCCGCAGTTCGGCGGGAATTGAAATTCCTCTGCCATTAACCAATTTGACGCCGTACAGCGGCAGCTTGCCGCAGCGGAATGAATCAATGAACATTATCCCCATCGGTTTTGGCTCAAGCGCCGGCATCGCGAAGGGGGTGCCGGCGGCACCTGCACGCAAGGGCCCCCGCGGCCCCGTTCCGGCCTTGTACTTGGGACTCGTCAGCGCGCTTCTTGTATTCGGCTGCCCGGCATCGGCGGGCGCGGCGTTCGAATGTCCTGAAATTGGCAAAGGCGCGGTGCCGGCGCTGATATCTCCGGTTGAGGCAAAGATTCTCGCCGAAGGAGGAGAACCGGACCAAGCCAATGAGGTCAACGAACTGATCGTGAGACTTAAAGCCGAACGCCGCGGAATATCGTTTGACGAGATAACGAACGAGCTCATGGCGGCTTATTGCCCCATTGTTGCGGGCACATCTCTCAGCACGGAGGCGAAGTCGGATCGCCTTAACACATTCGGAGCGCTCGTCCGCAAAAGTCTCGCGTCGGAGACCCTAGCGCCCGGCTCGTCGATCGTCGCTATGGTCCCTCTTACGCTCGATGCTTACCGCGCGCTGCTGGCGAAAGCCGGCCAGGCGGGCAAAACACCTTCCGAATATATGTCGGCCATTCTTACAAAGGCAGCGGCCGAACCCGGGAAATAGCCCGGGATCGTTTGCGAACGCTGCATAACGGAACGCATCGATGAACATCATTCCCATCGGTTTTGGCTTAACCGGAAATACCGCACAGGATGGCGGCTCTGAAAAGCGCGAGCAGGAAGCCCTCGACACCTATTCCAGCATCGTCACCGGCGTCGTGGAAAGCGTCGCGGCCGCGATGGTCGGCATTCAGCGCAAGCCGAAGCCTGCCGCCGCGCAGGGCGATCCGCGCATGCAGGGTGGAGCCGGCTCGGGGTTCGTCATCACCCCGGATGGTTACGCGCTGACCAACAACCATGTCATCCAGGGCGCTGGCGCTATCGAGGTTCTCCTGGCCGACGGCAGCGTCGCGCCCGCTGACGTGGTTGGCGGCGATGCCAGCACCGACATCGCGCTTGTACGCATTCACGGCGGGCGGCTGAGCGCTGTTGAGCTTGGCGATTCAGACAGCTTGCGCGTGGGTCAGCTGGTCGTCGCCATGGGAAACCCATTCGGCCTCTATGCGACGGTCACGGCCGGCGTCGTGAGCGCTTTGCGCCGAACCCTGCGCGCGACGGACGGCCGGCTTATCGAGGACATCATTCAAACCGACGCGGCGCTCAATCCCGGCAATTCGGGCGGAGCGCTTCTTGATAGCAGAGGCCGCGTCATCGGCGTCAACACCGCGATCATCGCCGGAGCCAACGCAACGGGTTTCGCCGTGCCCATCAATATGGCTAAGCGCGTGATCCCCGACCTCATGCGCGAAGGGCGCGTGGTGCGCGGTTATCTGGGGCTGGCGGGACAGACCGTGCCGTTTCCGAAGGCCGCCGCGGCGCGCTATGGCATCGCTGTGCCGGCTGGGGTGCAGGTCATTCAAATCGTGCCGGGCGGGCCTGCGGAAAAGGCCGGTTTGCGCCCCGGCGATGTGATCCTTTCCGTTGACGGCAAGGACAGTCCCTCGGTCGATGCGATCCATCGCATCCTCGACCGGAACTCCATTGGCCGGCAAGCGGAGCTTCGAGTACTCCGGCGCGGCGAAGTCATCCTCGCGCGCATTACACCGGAGCGGCGGCCGGACGAAAACCGCCGGTAGGCACGAGAGCAAGCCGCGCTATGGGGCTCAGATAAGTTGCACTAGCATCTAGCAGGTCGATCTGTAGGCGAAGCGGGCAAAGTCTCTTACAATTTTGCGCTGAATAGCAGCGGGATTGCCGTTGTGGTAGGTGGTTCTTCCGGTTAAGCGCGAAGGACGCATTTCCCAACCAGGAGATCCCAGATGAAAATTGCGCTCTACGCCCCGCTCGCGGGCCTGCTGCTTGTGTTTTCGCCGCAAATCGCTTCCGCGCAAAGCGCCCATCCCTGCAAGGCGGATCGCGAGAAGTTCTGCCCAGATCTCAAGCCAGGTGACGGCAAGTTCGGCGAGTGCATGAAGCAGCATGAAGCCGAGCTTTCGCCCGAATGCGCGGCCGAGCGCAAAGATAGGCACGAAGCGTGGAAAAACGTCCGGGCGAACTGCAAGGACGACGCCGGTAAATTTTGCGGGGATACTGAGAAGGGCCATGGCGCCATGTTGAAATGCCTGGAAAGCCACGCGGGTGAGCTTGGCCAGGCCTGCGCGGATGCGCTGAAAGCGGCGCCGGGCGGTAAGAAATCCTGAGCAAACTTACTTATCGTCGCCAGCGATGGCGAGGGTTGCACTAGAACAACCCGCCTTTAATGGATCGGTTGAAGGCGGAAAAGTTGATTGATTCTTAAGTGCTAGAGGAACTTGTCTGCGTCCCACAGGACGCGGCTTGATACTTCCAAAAGATCCTATCCCCGCCTGCTCCCCGGGGTAGCGTGTTGCATTGGCGCAGCTAGTCACCATATTTGGGGCATGGCGAAAGAACATCCGCATGCGGGAGCTACCTATCGGGTCGTCCTTCAGAAGGAGTTGACCTTTGGAGTGGAGGTTAGCGTGCCCGGGAGTTCCCCAGCCATGGTGACGAGCTTCACCACAGAACAAACGGCCGAAGCTTGGATTGCAGATCATAAGCGGCGCGTGGCGGAGAATCTCCCGTACAAATTCATGCGTGGAAGACCTTCAAGAAACTGATCCAGTTTTTCCGAAGACCGTCACCTCCGCTGCACAGGTTCACGAAGCCCCGCCAATCCGCTTGCGATTTGCATAGCCCCTGCGCCATGACGGCCCCCGCTTCTATTCATCTGGACCTTGGCGCGCTCGGGCCCCGGCACGCGAACGTGGGCGCCTTGGCTTGACGGCATGCGGCATGATCAGCTTCGGTAACTCCGGCCACCTTGAGGGCAGGGCGTGATAGGGGCCGGGTGTGCTATAATAAGAGGGCGAGAAAGCGAGGGCCGCATGCGCGAAATTCTTCCAACCGATCTCCTGCAGGAGTTAATCGCCGTCGAAGGCCGCTATATCCAGTGGGAGTGGGAGCCTCAGACGCTTGCAAACGACTACATCACTTTGAGAGAAGCGACCGGTTACGCGGTTGTGCAGCATGATAAAAGTGGCAGAGCGTTCAATGTCCATGTGTCGCGCGGAGCGGTTCAAAGGCTTATAAGCGAGCATTCCGTATGCGAAGACGAGTTGAGACGTGCCTCGGGTTTTCGAATTTACCGGCCGACAGAGGGGGGACGGTCGCGCTGCGATTTGCGAAAAGCATCTTGATCGGCATAACGCATGTGGCTGCTTTTCTGCCAGTCTTCGCGAGATGAGCGGTGCCGATTAAGATCCTTAAGGAGAGCATTTGCCGCCCCTCGGCGACGGCCAAAGCCGGCCTCCCAACTGGGTGGGAAAATGTTTCTCTGACATCAAGGGCGTTTAGCTGCTAAGACTGATACGCGGCAGTTTAGAGGTGAAATAGAAGCGGGAACCATGAAAACATATCAGGAATGCATAAGAGAGTATGACGACAGGGTCCCGCATAAGGCCGACGTTTACATGCTTGGTTTTCTCGACGCGATCGCATTTATATACAACACAAATCGGACACAGGTAGTCAAAGACACACAAGAGTACCGGTCGGAACGTGTCTATGAGGAAGAGGAAAGCTAAGAAGCTGCACTTTAATTATTCTGCAGATTTAAAGTGTTATGCCTTAGATGAATGAGAGGAACACGCAATGACCGTTGATACCGATAAGGTAGAAGCAATCTTACGCCAGCATTGGCAAATTCCAAGCGATTTAAGTTCTGCCGTGTTTCACGATCTGGCGTTCAGAGTTCAGGTTATGGTTGGCCAGAAGTATTCTCATGATAATTTGAAGTATCAGCTAAGTATCATGCAAACGAGGTATCTCAAGCAAAATTTTGACGATTTAGCATGCGATAATATTGCCTCCTCCCTTATTGGCAAGACACGTGTGTAAAGGGAAATCTCTACGATGCCATCAACAAATATCCAAAATAAAACATGGAGAGCGCACTGTTGACGCACAAATTCTCAGTCGGCCAGCTAGTTTGTTTTACGCCAACAGGCCCTGGAGCCATTGCTGGAAGTTATGAAGTTTGCCGGATCATGCCGTCATCCGACTATCAGCAAGAGCCGCGTTACCGCATCAAGAGCACTGCTGAGCGGCATGAACGTGTTGTTACTCAGAGCCATTTAACACTGCCCGATGCGTCTGCGACAGCGGCCCAGTAAGGCTTGCGCAGGAGCAACACAATGTCAGCCACCAGTTGGTCCGCTTGCGACCGCCGCCGCGGCCCACGGCTTTCTCGGTTCCTGCTTTCGGCGTTCCAGATTGCGATTCTACCATTTGGACATGAGGGTCTCCTGCGATGAGCGGCAAGCTCTGCATCCGTCACAGGACAGCCTATCGCTACCGCCTGCCTGTGCATCTCGGGCGGCACCGGCTAATGCTTCGCCCGCGTGAGAGCCGCGATCTCCGGCTGATATCGAGCGATGTGACGATCACGCCCGCCGCGGTGGTCACCTGGTCGCACGATGTATTCGGCAATTCCGTCGCCAGAGCCACCTTCCAGACCATGACCGATGAATTGGTCATCGAAAGCGTCGTGAAACTCGAACTCAGCGCGGCCCCCTGGCCTGTGTTCGATATTGCCGCCTCAGCCGTTTGCTACCCCTTCCACTATTCCGGCGATGAGCGGACCGACCTCGGCGCGTTGACGCTCCTGCAATACCCGGACCCGGCAGGACGGTTGCGCGATTGGGCGCGGGCGTTCGTTCGCAGCGATCCTACGGATACGCTTGCCCTGCTCAAAGACCTGGGCACTGGGATCTCCGGATGGATCAGCTATCAGAGCCGCGAGGACGAGGGCACTCAGTCGCCCATCCAGACCTTGGATCGCGGCTGGGGCTCCTGCCGCGATTTTGCGGTGCTATTCGTCGAAGCGGCACGAAGTCTCGGCTTCGGCGCGAGGATCGTCTCCGGTTATCTCTACAATCCGGATCAGGCCGCTGCCGGGCCGGATGGCGCAGGATCGACCCACGCCTGGGCGGAAGTCTAGGTGCCAGAAGCGGGCTGGATCACTTTCGATCCGACGAACCGCAGTGTCGGAGGATTCAATCTGATCCCCGTCGCCGTCGCGCGCGACATCCGGCAAGCAATGCCCGTGACTGGCAGTTTCGTGGGGACTGCCAGTGCCTTTTTGGGGATGTCGGTGGAAGTGCTTGTCACGTCATAGGCGGCTGCCTGGCTGGCCGGCGATCAGCGGCCATCCGCGGCTTTAGCGCAAAGCTCGGGAGCACCATGCGTTGGCAACGCCGGTGCTGCCTGCTTAGCGGGTAGCGATCTCGCGGTTAGTTAGGAAGCCCCGGCCTTCTGGCGTTCCTCTTCTACCTGGCCAGGCTTGAAGTGCAGCGCGGCCCCATTCATGCAATAGCGCAAGCCTGTAGGCTGCGGCCCGTCTGGGAATACGTGGCCGAGATGGGCCTCGCAGCGCGCACATCGCACCTCGGTACGCCGCATCAGGAAGGACCGGTCCTCGTGCTGGGTTACGGCCTCACCCTCGATCGGCCGGTAGAAGCTCGGCCAGCCGGTGCCCGACTCGAATTTTGCATCCGATGCAAACAAAGGCTCTCCGCAGCACACGCAGGTGAAAACACCTTCGCGCTTTTCCTTATTGAGCGGGCTTGTTCCAGCGCGTTCGGTGCCGTGCTCGCGTGTGACCTTGTATTGCTCCGGCGTCAGTTCTGCGCGCCACTCGGCATCGCTCTTGTGAATGCGATCTTTCATAAGCGTTAACCTCTTGGCTTCTGCTCGCTTTCATAGTTATTGGGAAGACACGCGCGGATTTTAAGTGCCTGCAGCGGCGTACCCAACGCTCAAATCGGCGTCATCATGAAATTCATGCTTTTCTCTAGCCGCCGCGGTAAGCAGTTTACGCTCGCCAGCGCCGCGCTACTCATGGCCACGCTGGCACCCGGCACCGCTTGTGCCGCTTCGGATGCGGCAATAGACGGCGCCAAATTGAGCCTGTTCTGGGTACTGCCTTTCGCGGGCATTCTTGGTTCTCTTGCGCTATTCCCGATTGCCGCGCCGCATTTCTGGCATCGCAATTATGGGCTTGTGGCTTTGTTTTGGAGCCTGGCCTTTCTTGTGCCATTCGCGGCATTTTTCGGGGCGGGTTCCGCGTTTCATGAGCTCGTCCATGTGCTTGTCCTGGAATACATCCCCTTCATCGCACTTATCGGCGCGCTATTCGTCATCGCGGGTGGCATCTACGTCGGCGGCGATTTTCGCGGATCGCCCAAGCTGAATTTCATCATCATGCTTGCCGGAACGATCCTGGCGGTATTTGCCGGCCCCATGGGCGCGGCCATGATTGTAATCCGGCCCATCATCCGGGCTAACAGAGACCGTGAGCATAAGACCCACATCGTTGTTTTCTTGATTTTCCTTGTATGCAACATCGGGGGCGCACTTACGCCCCTCGGCAACCCGCCGCTTTTTATCGGCTATCTCGAAGGCGTAGACTTCTGCTGGCCGCTGAAATTCCTTTGGCCGCAAACGCTCCTGCTAGCCGCATTCGAACTCGCCGCGTTTTTTGCACTGGACTCTTATTTCTTCGCGAAAGAAGGCGTACCCAAACAGCGTCCGCCGGAAAGCGCAGCGCCGTTCGTGCGCGGGCTTGTGAACGTGCAGCTCCTCGTGCTTGCAGTGGTTGCGGTGGCGATTAGCGGCTCGAGCCTATTTGGGAAGGTGGAGATATTCGGAACGGCGGTAAGCTGGATGAGCCTCTGGCGCGACCTTATTCTCGTTGGTCTCGCGGTTGCTTCCCTTGCGCTGACGCCGCGCACTTGCCGGGAGCATAACGAGTTCAGTTGGGAGCCTCTCCTTGAGGTGGCGAAGCTGTTCGCCGCAATTTTCATCACCATTGTCCCGGCACTTGCGATCTTGAGAGCCGGGTCCAAGGGCGGCTTCGCGCCGCTTTTTGCCCTTCTGGGCACGCCGGATGCACCGAACATCGCCGCCTATTTCTGGCTGACGGGCATCTTATCCAGCTTTCTCGATAATGCGCCCACCTACCTGGTGTTTTTCAATGCGGCTGGCGGCGATCCGCAGACGCTTATGGGGCCCATGGCGCAAACGCTCACCGCGATCTCCGCGGGCGCCGTATTCATGGGCGCAAACACCTATATCGGCAACGCGCCGAACTTTATGGTGAGGTCGATCGCCGGGCATCTTGGCGTGAAAATGCCGGGCTTTTTCGGCTTCATGGTCTGGTCCGCTATTTTTCTCCTCCCGCCGTTCGTTCTCCTGACCGCCATCTTTTTCCGCTAAGCCAAGGGGTCAATCGGAAAGCCGGCAGGAAACTTGGCCTGGCGCAGCCGAGACTTTCGTCTGTCCCGAATTCAAAACCGTTTCGACTTCGTATTGCACGACGCTTGGAACCGAAGCGGCCGAATGGGAAGACCCCTTCATTCTTTTCTCTTCCGCTTTGTAGGCGGCAGCGCAATCGGGCGGCGATGCCTGCGTCAGTCCGGTGCCTTGCTTGACCTTGGCCCAGCAACCGGCGGCATCCGCAAAAAGCGAGCAGCCGGGTGCGTAAACTCTTGTATACTTCAGCACCATCCCGGCAGGCGTCAGCTTAATTGCGTGCAAGCCTTTCGTAGTGTCCTCGAACAGTTTCTTACCATCCGAGGCATCGAAGACGGCAAACCCCAAGCCGCCATTCAGGCCGTCGTCAGCGTCGAAGAAAACATAGTTGCCTTTGACGCCCTTGAAGTAGCCGGACCACTCCTTGACATCCACCACCTTCTCGCCCGCAATGTTCGCCTCGCGGCACTGGTAGGGCTCCGCGCCGCCAAGGGGAACCACGGAAAGCTGCTCGGCGCCAACCTCGCCGCGGTCGATCTGTTTGACGGCAAAATTAGCGAAATAGAAGCACGAAAGCATTGGCTTGGACTGCGGATTCTGCGGATCGGCGGCAAGCGGAACCTTTGTTACCTTGGCAGGCTTGTCGAACAGCCCCGCCGCATCCTTTGCTAGAGTATTTCCAGACAGCAATAGGCTTATCGCAAGAACCGCGGGTGTTCGCATGGCGGCCGGACTCCGGGTTGCATTTGGGAGGGCGATTTCGAAAGAAATTCATTGGCCCTTTAATTTTGTTTTTTTTGGCGCGGCAGCTTGGCATCGGGGCGCGGCCCCGTTATGCACTATGTAACCAACGCCGGAGCCGCCATGACAGAAATTGCCCGCCCCGCCCTCCTCCGCATCGCGACCACACCAATCGCTGGCATGAAGCCGGGCACGAGCGGCCTGCGCAAGAAGGTCACCGAGTTCGCAGAAGGCCATTACCTGGCGAATTTCGTCCAATCGGTGTTCAACGCCGTCCGGCCTGCAGAGGGTCTCAGCGGCTTGACGCTCGTTGTTGGCGGCGATGGCCGCTTTTACAACGCGGAAGCCATCCAGACCGTCATCCGCATCGCAGCGGCCAACGGATTTTCGCGCGCGCTCGTTGGCGCCGGGGGCATTCTTTCCACGCCCGCCGCATCCTGCGTCATCCGCAAGCACAAGGCTTTCGGCGGCCTGATCCTGTCGGCGAGCCACAACCCAGGCGGGCCGGACGGCGATTTCGGCATCAAGTTCAACGCTGCTAATGGCGGCCCGGCGCCGGAGAAGATCACGGATGCGATCTATGCCGAGACGCTGAAAATTACTGAAATCCTGAGCCTGGATACGCCTGACGTGGATCTCAGCCGCATCGCCAGCCACCGCGTTGGCGAAATGCAGGTCGAGGTGATCGACCCCGTTGCCGATTACGTTGAGCTGATGCGTGAGATCTTCGACTTTCCGGCGCTGCGCGCAGCCCTCGCGGGCGGACTGCGGCTCGCTTTCGACGCCATGCACGCGGTCACCGGCCCTTATGCCCATGCTATTTTCGAGCGAGAGCTTGGTGCGCCCGCAGGCACGGTGCGCAACGGCACGCCACTCCCGGACTTCGGCGGCCATCACCCCGACCCCAACCTCGTCCATGCCAAGGTATTGCTCGACCTCATGATGGGCCCCGACGCGCCGGACCTCGGCGCGGCCTCGGATGGCGACGGGGACCGCAATCTCATCATCGGCCGCGGTATTTTCGTCTCGCCCTCGGATTCGCTCGCCATGCTGGCGGCGAACGCTCATCTCGCCCCGGCCTACCGGGGCGGCATTTCAGGCGTGGCGCGCTCGATGCCTACCAGTGCCGCCGTGGATCGCGTCGCCGCCAAGCTCGGAGTGCCGTGCTTTGAGACGCCGACGGGCTGGAAGTTTTTCGGCAATTTGCTTGATGCCGGGCGCATCACGCTGTGCGGCGAGGAGAGCGCCGGCACGGGCAGCAATCATGTCCGCGAGAAGGACGGCATCTGGGCGGTGCTGCTGTGGCTGAGCGTGCTCGCTGAGCGCCAGCAGAGCGTGGCAGAGATTGCGCACGAGCACTGGAAAACTTACGGGCGCAACTACTACACGCGCCACGACTATGAAGGGATCGACACGCCCGCCGCACAGGCGTTGATGAAAGCGCTCAACGAGCGTCTTCCCGGCCTGGCCGGCACCACCGTAGGCGGCCGGATGGTCGCGCAGGCGGACGATTTCAGCTACACCGATCCGGTGGACGGCAGCGTGTCAAAGAACCAGGGTTTGCGCGTGATTTTCGAGGACGGCGCGCGGATCGTCTACCGGCTGTCGGGCACCGGCACGACGGGCGCGACGCTGCGCGTGTATATCGAGCGCTATGAGGCGGACCCGGCACTCATGGCGCAGGGCACGCAGGAGGCGCTGGCGGATTTGATCGCCGCGGCGGGCGAGCTTGCGAGGTTGCGCGAGTTCACGGGGCGCGTTCAGCCGGACGTCATCACCTGAAGCCCACATAGCCGCGCTTCATGCCTGCGTAACAGCGTCAGCCGCCGGGAAAATGGCGCTTTCCTTGAATAGTCCACGCCCTTTGGGATAATGCCACCTGGCTTCTCGCAAATCGGCCCGCTTGCGCTATGTTAGCCGGGCGCTTGCCGTATTGCGCAGGGGAACCTATGACCACGCCCGGCTTTATTCACCTTCACGTCCATTCCGCCTACTCGCTGCTGGAAGGCGCGCTGCCGGTGAAGGCACTTGCCAAGCTTGCAGCGGCGGACGTCCAGCCCGCATTGGCGATCACCGACCGCAACAATCTCTTCGGCGCGCTCGAATTCTCCGAGGCGCTCGCGGGGGAAGGCCTTCAGCCGATTATCGGCTGTGCGCTGAATGTCGCATTTCCGGCTGCTGCCGAGGAAGCCTCCCGGCCTGGTGCCCGCCCCGCCCCCCATCACGGGCCGATCGTTTTGCTCGCAAAGGACGCGAGCGGCTATGCCAATCTCATGCGGCTTTCGAGCCAGGCTTTTCTCGATCACGGGGAAAACGGCGCGCCGCACGTCACTTTCGCAGAGCTGGAGCAGTGCGCTGGCGGCCTGATCGCGCTTTCCGGTGGCCCGGATGGTCCCGTGGACCGGGCTTTCGCCGCCGGTAATGCGGCTGTGGCCGAGGCAAGGCTCGATATGCTCGCCGGTCTTTTCGAAGGCCGGTTCTATGCCGAACTTCAGCGCCACGCTTTGCCCCGCGAACGCCTCGTTGAGCCGCAGCTCCTTCGCTGGGCTTACGAACACGGCGTGCCTCTCGTTGCCACAAACGAAGCCTATTTTCCGAAGCGGGACGCTTTTGAAGCGCACGATGCCCTGCTTTGCATCGCGGAAGGCCGCTACGTCGCGGAGGATGATAGGCGGCGGTTATCGCCGGATCATTGGCTTAAGCCCCAAGCCGAGATGGCGGCGCTTTTCGCCGATTTGCCTGAGGCGGTAGCGAACACTATCGAGATAGCGAAACGCTGCGCTTACCGTCCCTCCCCGCGCAAGCCCATCCTGCCGCAGTTCGTGCCCGACGCGAAGGATGCGTTGGAAGCGGAAGCGGCGGAGCTTCGCGTGCAGGCGGAGGCCGGCCTAGCCCGCCGCCTCGCCGCGATCCCGGAGCACTTGCGCCCCGCAAGCGAGGAAGACTACAAAAAGCGCCTCTATTTCGAGCTCGATGTCATCACGCGCATGAAGTTTCCGGGCTACTTCCTGATCGTGTCCGACTTCATCAAATGGACGAAGGCGCAAGGAATCCCCGTCGGGCCGGGCCGCGGCTCGGGCGCAGGCTCGGTGGTCGCCTGGGCGCTCACCATCACCGACCTCGATCCGATCCGCTTTGGGCTCCTGTTCGAGCGCTTTCTCAACCCCGAACGCGTGTCGATGCCGGACTTCGATATCGACTTCTGCCAGGACCGGCGCGACGAGGTTATCGCCTATGTGCGCGAGAAGTACGGTGCGGACCGTGTGGCGCAGATCATTACCTTCGGTAAGCTTCAGGCGCGTGCTGTGTTGCGCGATGTGGGGCGCGTCTTGCAAATGCCCTACGGCCAGGTCGACCGGCTTTGCAAGATGGTGCCGAACAATCCGGCCAATCCGGTAACGCTCGCCGAGGCCATCGAGGGCGAGCCGCGGCTGAAGGAAGCGCGCGACAGCGAGCCCATCGTGGCGCAGCTATTGAGCACGGCGCAAAAGCTGGAAGGGCTTTATCGCCACGCCTCCACGCACGCGGCAGGCGTCGTGATCGGCGACCGCCCACTCGTTGATCTCGTGCCGCTTTACCGCGATCCGCGCTCCGATATGCTCGTCACTCAGTTCAACATGAAGTGGGTCGAGCAGGCGGGCCTCGTTAAGTTCGACTTTCTTGGACTTAAGACGCTAACGGTGCTGCAAAAGGCGTGCAAACTGCTCGAAAAGGCTGGAAAGCCTCTCGATCTGAGCTTGCTTGCTTTGGACGACCCCGCGACTTGGGAGCTGTTCGCAAGAGGCGACACAGGGGGCGTGTTCCAATTTGAAAGTACGGGCATGCGCGAGGCGCTGCGGAAACTCAAACCGGACCGCTTCGGCGACATCATCGCTCTGAATGCGCTCTACCGGCCCGGCCCGATGGATAACATCGAGAGCTTCGTCAACCGCAAGCACGGCCTGGAAAAGCCCGATTATCTGCACCCGCTCGCGCAGCCGATCCTGGAGGAGACCTACGGCGTCATCATCTACCAGGAACAGGTGATGCAGCTTGCGCAGGTGCTCTCCGGCTACAGCCTCGGAGAAGCCGATCTCCTGCGCCGCGCCATGGGTAAGAAAATCAAGGCGGAGATGGACGCGCAAGGAGCGCGCTTCGTCAAGGGCGCGCTGGAGAAGGGCATCGAGGAAGCGCGCGCGCGCTACATCTTCGAGCTGGTCGCGAAATTCGCGGGCTACGGCTTCAACAAGAGCCACGCCGCAGCCTACGCGCTCATTGCCTATCAGACCGCGTATCTCAAAGCCAATCACCCTCAAGAATTCCTCGCCGCCTCCATGACGCTCGACATGGGCAATACGGACAAGCTCTACGCCTTCACCCGTGAGGCCAAGCGGCTTGGTATTGCGGTCCTGCCGCCCTCGGTGAACAGTTCGGCGGCTGAGTTCATGCCGGAAGGCGCCGCCATCCGCTATGCACTGGCAGCGCTCAAGAACATGGGTCAGGCCGCTGCCGAGCACATAGTCGACGAACGCGGCAGCACCCCCTTTCGCGATCTCGCCGATTTCATGTCCCGCATCAATCCGAAAACGGTGAACAAACGCGCCATCGAAGCGCTAAATGCCTCCGGCGCGCTTGAGGATCTGGAGAAAAACCGGGCCAAGGTTGCCCGGAATGCCGAGCGCCTTGCCGAATTCGGCGCGCGAATTGCGCAAGACCGCCAGGCCGGGCAGGCGGATATGTTCGGGCTAGGCGGTGGCGCCTCCGCACCTCAGCTTGTCCTAGCGGACGCGCCTGCCTGGGGCCTGCTCGAAACGCTCGACGCTGAGCTTGCCGCGGCCGGTTTCTACTTATCCGGGCATCCGTTGGACGATTTCACGGACCAGCTCGCGCGCCTGAATGTCATGCGCTGGACCGATTTCGCCGCGCGCGCTCAGGCGCACGGACGCGCCGAGGCACGCCTTGCCGCCACCGTCACCTATCGCCAGGACCGCAAGGCCAAATCAGGCAACCGCTTCGCCTTTGCCGGCTTTTCCGACCCCACCGGCCAATTCGAGGCCGTCATCTTCGCCGACACGCTGGCAGCGGCGGGCGATAAGCTTGAGGCCGGCAAGAACGTGCTCATCAATGTGGAGGGCGAGGCTGAAGGCGAGGCGATCAAGGTGCGCGTGCAAACCGTGCAAACCCTCGACGAGGTGCTCGGCAAAGGGACAAAGCAAATCGCGATCACCGCGACGGAGAAGCTTCAGATCGCCGACCTGATAAAGCATTTAAGCCGCGAAGGCTCGCTTGAGGTCAAGCTTGTGGTCGAGTTGAAAGAGCAGGCCAAGGCCATCGAGTTCAGCCTGGGAAACAACTTCTCAGTGTCGGCGCGGCAGCTCTCGGCTTTGAAGACGCTGCCCGGCATCGTGCATGTGAGCTGAGACGCGGGCGAAACCAGCTGCGCTAGTGCGCGTCCTGCATCGGCATCGAAGGCCGATGCCGAGGGCCGGTCTTTCAGTGCTTCATGCGGGCGAGACGATCCACGAACGCGCCTGATCGGCATCTTTTGTCGAAAACACCTTCATCGCGCCCGGCATCAGAAAGCTGAAAAGTGAAATCGCATGGGCGATCCACTGGACGTCGGTGACGACCGCGGCCCGTTCCCAACGACTGAGGTGTTGCATTCCAATCTTGAAATCTTCCACCATCGCATCGGCGTCAATGCCAGCAAAATCGGCTCCAAGCTCGTAATAGAGACGAAGGCGATCGTGGGCGGCGAGAGCCTTCTCGACCGCTGGAATGACGGTCGCAACGTAATCGGCCTTCGTCACCTGTCCGCGGCCCGCGAAAGCAACGACATTTTCGGGAAACCCTTGCAATTGCTCGATCATTTGCGTTCTCCGGCATTCGGCGAATTTCCTCCAGCTCCGATGACGGGAGCCGGAACCAAGAACAACATAGCTATTGACCGATCAATCGGTCAATAGTATTTGTGGGCTATGGCGATCAAAGGGCAGCGCACGGCGGCGGGCAAAGAGACTCGCAAGGAAATCCTGGACGCGGCCTTGACGTTGCTGGGGCGCGATGGCCCCGAAGCGTTCAGCGCGGGTGCGTTGGCGCGCGAAGCAAACGTAAGCAAGGCGACGATCTTTCATCACTTCGCGTCGGTCGATGAAATCCTGCTCGCCGCGTTCGATTGGCGTCAGTCTCTGGAGTTCGACGGGCGCCAAGCGGCCTCGGCTCGCGCATATCTTGAGGGCCTCGGTGAACAGCTCGTCCGCGCGGGACAGGACGATCCCGCGCTGCTGAATGCCCAGGCGGTCTTCTTCACGAGAGCAATATTCGATCGCGAAATGAACGCCCGATTATCCGAAGGCGTTGCCGGCATGCACCGCCTCGTCGTGGAGGCGTTTCGCGCTCATCTTTCCGCGAACGTCGCGGATTCTGAAATCGAATCGATGGCTCGGCTCGCTGAGATAGCGCTGGACGGCCTGATGATCAACTTCGTGATGCGGGCTGACGAAGGCGCGCAATTCCGGCGGGCTTGGTCGCGGTTCGTTGACTTGCTTCTCGCCGGAGCAAATGCGGGCTGATGCAACGGCGCGAACCCTCCTTTTCGCGCCGTGCGCGTTTCGCGGAGGATGCCACGGTACAGGCCCGGGCGTCGTGTAGAGCGCTCGAAGCCCGGCGAGGCTGTACTTGCCAGCGAGACAGGGGAAAACGCAGAAGCTGCTCGCGCCGATCTTTTCCCGGTGCGGCGGTGGCCCAACTCTTGCAAATTTAGGCTTTCCGCCCTATACACGACGTATCTCACACGCGGGATTATGTTGGGATGGGCCGTTCGCGGCCCTTTTTGACATTCCGGTGATGGCATCGCCATCCACACCCGCGGAGGTCTAACCGGAAGAAGGATTACCATGCTGCCACAATTTACTATGCGTCAGCTCCTTGAGGCTGGCGTCCATTTCGGCCACCAAACGCATCGCTGGAACCCGAAGATGCAAGACTATCTCTTCGGGACGCGCAACAAGATCCACGTCATCGACCTGTCGAAAACGGTGCCGCTCTTGCACCAAGCGGTTGTCGTTGCGAGCGACGTGGTCGCACAAGGAGGCCGCATCCTTTTTGTGGGGACGAAGCGCCAAGCCTCCGACCCGGTCGCGGATGCCGCCAAGCGCTGCGCGCAATATTTCGTCAACCACCGCTGGCTGGGCGGCATGCTCACCAACTGGAAGACGATCACCAATTCGATCAAGCGCTTGCGCTATCTGGACGACCTGGTTTCGGGCGAAGCGCAGGGCTTCACCAAGAAAGAGCTGCTGCATCTCACCCGCGAGCGCGACCGGCTCGAGCAAGAGCTGGGCGGCATCAAGGATATGGGCGGAGTGCCCGACCTTCTGTTCGTGATCGACACGAACAAGGAGGCGATCGCCATTGCCGAAGCCCTGAAGCTCAAAATTCCGATCATCGCCGTGATCGATAGCAACAGCAATCCCGACGGCGTTACCTATCCGATTCCCGGCAATGACGACGCGGGCCGGGCGATCACGCTTTACTGCGATTTGATCGCGCGGGCTGCAATCGACGGCATCGAGCGCGCCCAAGGCGTTGCCGGCATCGATATCGGAGAAGCGGAAGAGGTTTCTGAGGCTGCGCTTGAAGAGGCGCCCGAAGCGGAAGCGCCTGCCGCCAATGGCAAGGATGGAGAGCACACGCATACGGCGGAGCCTACGAAAGCCGCCAAGAGCAAGGCCAAGGACGCTCCCGAAGCTCAAAAGGAAGCGCATGAGGAGGAGGCCGCCACAACCCTCGAAGGGCTTGCCGAGCCTCAGGGCGAAAAGGATGACCTCAAGAAGATTCGCGGCATCACCAAAGCCCACGAGAAGAAGCTCAACGAGCGCGGCATTTTCCATTATTGGCAAGTTGCCGCCTTCACCCAGGACAACCTCGATGAAATCGACCGCCTCCTGCATGGAAACGGTCAGATTGCGAAAGGCGATTGGGTGGACCAGGCCCGAGAACTGACGCAATGAAGTTTAAGCCGCGCGCCCCAGCGCGCGGCTAGCGGCACAAACTTATGAGGTAGCACATGACTGCAATTACGGCCGGCATGGTTAAGAGCCTCCGCGACAAAACCGGCGCCGGCATGATGGATTGCAAGACGGCGCTGGCCGAGTCCAATGGCGAGATGGATGCTGCTGTCGATTGGCTCCGGGCCAAGGGGCTTTCGAAAGCTGCAAATAAAGCGGATAGGGTCGCTGCCGAGGGCCTGATTGGCGTCGCCTCTGCTGCGAAGGCGGGCGCTGTCGTCGAGGTCAACTCGGAGACGGACTTTGTGGCGAGGAATGCGGAATTCCAGAAAGTTGTCGCCGAGATTGCCAAGCTCGCGCTGAAGGCAGGCGGCGACGTTGAGAAGCTCGCCGCCATGGAATACCCAAAGAAAAAGGTGACCGTGAGCGATTATCTGAAGGAGCTTGTCGGAACCATCGGCGAGAATATGTCGCTTCGCCGAACTGCAGCCCTCAAGGTCAAAGACGGCGTGGTCGCGACTTACGTCCACAATCAGGCAACGCCGGGGATGGGCAAGATCGGCGTACTTGTCGCTCTCGAATCGGCTGGCGATAAGGATAAGCTGAACGAAATCGGCCGCCAGGTGGCGATGCATGTCGCCGCCACCAACCCGCTCGCCCTTAAGGACGAGGACGTCGATCCTGAAACAGTGGAGCGGGAGCGCGCCATCTTCACCGAGCAGGCCAAAGAAAGCGGCAAGCCTGAAAAGGTGATCAAGCAGATGATCGAGGGCCGGATCAAGAAATTCTATCAAGAGGTCGTCCTCTTGAAACAGGCTTTCGTGATCAATCCAGACCAAACCGTCGAACAGGCCTTGAAAGAGGCTGAGAAGGCCGCAGGCGCCCCCATCGCGATCAAAGCTTTTGTCCGCTATGAGCTCGGCGAAGGCATCAAGCCCAATAAAGGCGATTTCGCAGCCGAAGTGGCGGCGGCGGCGGGCAAGCAGTAGACACCGTAGCATGTGCTAAACCGCAGGCAACCGCCTTCACGCACCCCGGCCTAGAGGCCGGGGTCAACTCCGCGAAGCCATCCAGCGAATCGTTCTTTAGCGTTCCGCCGGGGAGGAGACAATGCCGCCACTGCCCTATACCCGGCCCCTGATCAAGATCTCTGGCGAGGCTCTCATGGGAAGCGGCCGTTATGGGATCGATCTCGCAACGCTCGATGCCATAGCAGCCGACCTCGCCGGCGTGTGCCGGCAAGGCATCAGCCCGTCCGTCGTCGTGGGCGGCGGCAATATCTTCCGTGGCTTGGCGGGGGTTGCCTCCGGCATGGACCGCGTCAAGGGCGATTTCATGGGAATGCTGGCTACGGTCATGAATGGCCTCGCCTTGGAGCAAACCTTGAACCGACTGGGCCAGCCGGCCGTGGTCTATTCCGGCCTGCCCGTGCCCACCGTTTGCAAAACCTTTTCGCGCGACGAGGCTCGCAAGGACCTCGATGCGGGTAGTTTGGTGGTTCTTGCAGGCGGCACCGGCAACCCGTTCTTCACAACCGACACTACTGCCGCGCTTAGGGCAGCAGAGCTTGGCTGCGATGCGATCCTCAAGGCGACGCAAGTCGACGGGATCTATTCCGAGGACCCGAAGACCAATCCTGACGCTGAGCGTTATGCACGGCTGACCTTCTCCGAGGTCTTGAGCCGCAACTTGAAAGTCATGGATGCGGCCGCCATCGCAATCGCCCGCGACGTTGCAATCCCGATTGTAGTGTTTTCCTTACACCAAACTGGGGCTATCGCAAAAGTATTGCGCGGCGATGCGGTTTGCAGCGTTGTCGGAAGCGATGCTGCAGCATAAATCTTGTGAAGATCAACGATCCAACTGCAAGAAATAAAAGGGGACGGAGATGACAGCCGGCAACTTCGACAACCGAGAAATCGAAAAACGCATGAAGGGCGCCGTTAGTGCGCTCAAGGCAGAGTTTGGGGGCTTGCGCACTGGACGTGCGAGCACGACCCTTCTCGACCCCCTGCTGGTCAATACGTCCTACGGGACGAAAATGCCGATCAACCAAGTCGCGTCGATCAACGCGCCCGAACCTCGCTTGATAACCGTGCAGGTCTGGGACAAGAGCAATCTTTCCGCCGTTGAGAAGGCGATCCGTGAGTCCGATCTTGGGCTCAACCCCGTGGTCGATGGCCTCACTCTGCGCTTGCCCATCCCTGAGCTTAACCAGGAAAGGCGGCAGGAGCTGGTAAAAATCGCCCGAAAATATACCGAGCAAGCGCGCGTGGCCGTCCGCAATGTGCGTAAGGACGGCATGGACCAGATCAAGAAACTCGAGAAGGACGGAAAAATAAGCGAGGACGATAGCGAATCCCTGCATACAAAAGTGCAGGATCTTACGGACCGCACCATAAAAGAGATAGACGGGCTGCTGGCCGCCAAAGAACACGAAATCATCCAAGTGTAGGCCAAAAATTTACTTCGATATAGTAGATTGATAGGAAATCGTGCCATCCTCCCAAGACGGGGCTTGACCTCTGCGTCAAGGAGGCGGAAGACCTGTAACAGGGTGCCTGCCTCTTCCGATGGCCCGAAGCGAGGCAGGCAGCGAAGGTATAGGTGGCTGAACTGTGAGATTGCAAGAACACGCGGTCGCGTTGGATAAAGAGCGCCCCTGTCCAAAGCACGTTGCCATAATCATGGACGGTAACGGGCGCTGGGCCGCGCAGCGGGGATTGCCTCGCACGGAAGGCCATAGAAGGGGTGTGGAGAGCACCAAAGAATGCGTGCGCGCGGCCGCCGATCTTGGAATCTCTTATCTTACCCTCTTCAGCTTCTCCTCGGAGAATTGGAAAAGGCCGCCTGTTGAAGTTGGCTATCTCATGGGGCTCTTAAGGCGATTTATACGCCGGGACCTCGCCGAGCTTCACGAAAACAACGTGAAGCTTAAACTTATCGGGTCCGAAGATAGAGTGCCGCCCGACCTCGTGACAATGCTTCGCGAGGCGGTCAGCCTGACAAGCGCAAATACCGGTCTCGAGCTCATTATCGCGTTCAACTACGGAGCGCGCGAGGAAATCGTCCGCGCGGCCAAGCGTCTGGCCGAGCGCGTGAAAATGGGGGAGCTTGGGCCTGAGGATATTACACAGGAAAGTCTTGCGGCACATTTCGATACAGCAGGCACTCCCGACCCGGATCTTATAATCCGGACCAGCGGGGAGCAGCGGATCAGCAATTTTCTGCTTTGGCAATGCGCCTATTCGGAGTTCTTATTCGTTGATAATTTTTGGCCGGACTTTACAAGACAAACGCTAGAAAGCGCGATAGCGGCTTACCGGCAGCGCGAACGCCGTTTTGGCGGCCTTGCAGGCTAGTGCCCGCGCCAGCCACCAGGACGGACTTATTGGGCGAATAGACGATGGCAAAGCCTATAAGTTCAGAGCTGGTGCTTAGATTTAACTCTGCGCTCGTTCTCGCGGCGGTCAGCGTGGCCGCCGCGTATGCAGGGCCCGATATATTCGGGGGCCTTATTCTGTTTTTTGCATCCTTGATGAGCTGGGAGTGGTGCCGCGTCGTGCGCGGGCGCAGCTTCGACGGCATTTTCGTCCTGCAGCTCGCAGCCATCGTCTGTGCCGGTGTTCTCACTCTCGTAAGCCATCCGGGCATCGCGGTCGGGGTAATCCTGGTTGCAACTTGGGTATCCTTCTTAATTCACGAGAGGTCTGGGCTCAAAAACGATCCCTGGTGGTCGGCGGCGGGCTTTTACTACGCAGGCTTTCCGGCAATAGCCTTGATCGCAATCCGCCAAGACCCAGATTATGGCTTCTACGCGATCCTTTACCTCTTCCTCGTTGTCTGGTCGGCAGATACCGGTGCCTTCTTCACTGGCCGGCTCATTGGCGGTCCAAAGCTTGCACCATCAATTTCCCCGAACAAGACCTGGTCGGGCTTAATCGGCGGCGCATGCGCCGCTTGCTGCGCGGGCACGTTATTCGCGCTCTGGTTCGGGCGGACATCGGTGCCTGCCCTTGCCGGAGTTAGCGTTGTCCTTGCGATAATCTCTCAGGCAGGCGATCTTGGGGAATCGTTCGTCAAACGCGTTTTTGGCGTGAAGAATTCGAGCGGGCTCATCCCCGGGCACGGTGGAGTGCTTGACCGGCTTGATAGCCTTGTGTTCGCTGCTATGGGGGCGGGACTTATTGCGGTGCTGGCGGATCCCTCGCATCTGGGGCGGGCGCTTTTGATTTGGTGAGAAGGCTGCCCCTTGGCTTGGGGCGTTGGAGCTAAGATGTTTAAAGATGGGCAGGCCTCCGGCAGTGCGGAGCGTACTGAAAAGAAAAAACGCGTAAGCGTGCTGGGCGCCACCGGCACGATTGGATTGAATACCTATGAGCTTCTTGCGCTCAATCCGGACCGCTTCCAAACCGTCGCTCTGGCCGCAAACCGCAACGCGGAAAAACTGGCAGAACTGGCCGTCGCGCTAAGGGCAGAATATGCAGCACTCGCGGACGAGAGGCTGGAGGGCGAGCTCCGGCAGCGGCTCGAAGGCACGGGCATCGAATGCGGCGCCGGGCCCCAAGCGCTGATCGAGGCGGCGAGCCGGCCTGCAGACCTCGTAATGGCCTCCATCGTGGGCGCGGCCGGACTTGCACCAACCTTGGCCGCCTTGCGCCAGGGAACAACCATTGCCCTTGCCAACAAGGAATGCCTGGTCTCGGCAGGTTCGCTGTTCATGAGCGAGGCGGCAAAGCATGGAACCACGCTTCTGCCGGTCGACTCCGAGCATTCGGCCGTCTTCCAGGCGTTGGATGAGCTTGGCTCCGAACATGTCGAACGGATCGTGCTCACCGCTTCCGGCGGGCCGTTCCGCACCTGGACGCTCGAACAAATCGCGGCGGCCCGGCCGGAAGACGCGCTCAAGCACCCAAACTGGGCCATGGGCCGGAAAATCACGATCGACAGCGCCACGATGATGAACAAGGGCCTCGAGCTGATTGAAGCCTTTCATCTTTTTAAGGTTCGAGCCGATCAGCTTTCGGCGATCATCCACCCGCAATCGATCATTCACGCGCTTGTCTATTACTGCGACGGTTCCGTCATCGCTCAAGCAAGCCTCCCAGATATGCGAACGCCCATCGCCTATAGCCTCGCCTGGCCAGCACGGCTTGCCGCCGGCAGTATCAAACGGCTGGATCTTGCCGCCGCGGCGAGTTTGACTTTCGAGGAGCCCGACGAGGTCCGCTTCCCCGCCTTGAGGCTGGCAAAGGACGCCCTGAAGGCTGGCGGCGCTGCGCCCACGGTTCTTAATGCGGCGAACGAAGTTGCCGTCGAGGCGTTTCTCGACCGCGCTATCGCGTTTCCCGCCATTGCCGCCACCGTCGAGCAGGCCTTGGACCGGGCGGCAGGGGAACTCGCGGGCATCGCTCCCGATGATCTCGATTCGGTCATGCACCTCGACGCCCGTGCGAGGCAAATTACCCGGTCGCTCATTAGCAAGCCGCACGGCCGGCCTCTTGAAGCTGCAACTGCGCGTTCCAGCTCTTGACAATGCAATGTAGTGCCTTTCTGCGCAGGCCTCCGCGTCTGCGAAACCGAAATGGGTTTGTTGACACAGCGGCGCGCTTGGGCGGGTCTCGGATCTCTGCCGCGCGAAAAGGTTTCTCCAAATGATGCCTCAACTTTTATCCTCTGCGATCAGCCAGCTTTTCTTGTGGACGGTGCCCTTTCTGCTCGTGCTCGGCGTGGTGGTCATTGTCCACGAGCTTGGCCATTTTCTCGCCGCGCGGGCTCTCGGCATAACGGTTGAGGCATTCTCGGTCGGTTTTGGCCCTGAAATCGCAGGCTTTTACGACAGGCACGGAACCCGCTGGCGCCTGGCTTGGATTCCGCTCGGCGGTTACGTGAAATTCAAAGGTGATGAGACCGTCGCCAGCCTGCCGTCGGCGGAAGACCTTGAGAACCTCACTCCCAGCCAACGCAAAGGCAATTTCCACACTTCGGCACTTTGGCGGCGCACCCTGATCGTACTCGCAGGACCGTTCTCGAACTTCCTCCTAAGCCTGATCATTTTCACAGGCATGGTGCTGTGGACCGGAATTGTTTATCAACAGGCGCAAATCCTTTGCGTCGAGCCGGGTACGCCCGCCGCTCAGGCCGGGCTAAAAGCCGGCGACAGAATAGTGTCGGTTGACGGCCACGCTGTCAGAAGTTTCGAGGATTTCAGCTCCTACGTGGTCCTTAATGCCCGCTCCCCGATCAGTGTAGCGGTTGATCGCGATGGGAAAGTTGTGGATTTAAGGGCGACCCCAGAGCTCAACGAAGGGGAATGCATTGGCAGGCTTGGCGTCCTTGGCACTACCAACCCCGCAAATGCAAAGGTCGAAAGCGCGGGCCTTCTCACTGCTGCCGGCGACGGCCTGCGGCGTACTTGGCGAATTGTTGAGGGGCCATTTCAGTTTTTCGATCAGCTTTTCCGCGGCAACGCCTGCGCAAGCTCGCTTGGCGGTCCCGTAAAAATCGCTGAGGTTTCAAAGACTTTTGCCACACAGGGATTTGTTAACCTGATTCCGCTTATTGCTTTCATCTCTGTAAGCGTCGGGCTTTTCAACCTCTTTCCCATACCGGTGCTTGATGGTGGCCACCTTTTGTTCTATGGCGCAGAAGCCATACTCGGCCGCCCATTAAGCCAAAGAGCGCAAGAAGCTGGATTTCGGTTTGGATTCGCCTTGCTTCTCATGTTAATGGTTTTCGTGACGTGGAATAACGTTGCCGAGCTTTCGAGAGGCAAGCCGCAGGCGAGTAAGATCGCAAGTGTCTGCCGTAAGTAGTAGATTTTGGGGTACCTCAGTGGCTGCGTGATGCCGGGGGGCAACAGGCGGAAACTAATTGAGGTAAGGGGTGGGTTGAAGCCACCTTGGCGTCACAAAGTGCTAGTCACTAGCATGGTGAGATGCCGAGTTGGCGAACCGGCGTTAGAGGGGCAATCAAATCGATGCTGCGCAAGAGCATAATCGGAAGGGTTCATGCGGCCCTCACAATTCTTGCGGCTGTGCTGACGGTGACAGTCACAGCTGCAACGGTACACCCGATGGAGGCGTTCGCTCAAAGCGGCACGGTCATCCGCGATATCCGGGTTGTAGGCAATAGCCGCATAGAGCCTGAAGCTGTCCGCTCCTACCTGAAATTCACGGTGGGCGAGAAGTACGATAACTATAAAGCCGATGAGAGCTTGCGAGCTTTATTCGGAACCGGCCTCTTCCAAGACGTGCATCTCAATCTGCAAGGAAGCACGGTGGTCGTTACGGTCGTCGAAAACCCGATCATCAACCGCGTCGCTTTCGAGGGGAACAGTGAGGTCAAGACCGACACACTGTCCCAGGAGGTGCAGCTTAAGGCGCGCTCGCTCTATTCGCGGGCCCGCGTCCAAGCCGACGTTCAACGCATCCTCGACGTTTACCGCCGGCAGGGTTATTACGCGACCCAGGTGGACGCTCAGATCATCCAGCTCGACCATAATCGCGTGGACCTCGTGTTCGAGATTCGCGAAGGCCCCGAGACCAAGGTGGCCGGCATCAATTTCATAGGAAATCAGGCCTATTCCGACACCGAGCTGCGGGGCGTCATCACGACGACCGAGTCCAGCTTTATGGATTTCCTCAAGCCGACCTCTGTCTACGATCCCGACCGGTTCAACCTAGATCGCGAGCTCCTGCGCCGCTACTATATCAAGAACGGCTATGCGGACATGCGCGTTGTTTCCGCGGTTGCCGACGTGGACCGGGAAGGAAAAGGCTTCTTCCTGACTTTCACGGTCGACGAAGGGCAGAGATATAACTTCGGTGGAATCAACGTCGAGACGACGCTGCCGGAGTTCAACACCGAGGCTGCCCACGGTAAGCTTCTGACCAAGGCCAGCGAGATTTACAACGCCGAAGCGGTCGACAAGACGGTTGAGGCCTTGACAGTCGTCGTCGCCCAGCAGGGCTACGCCTTCGGGCAGGTGCGGACAAGGATCAATCGCGACCCTGTTTCCCACACGATTTCCGTGGTTTACGTCGTCGAGCAAGGGCCGCGCGTCTATATCGAACGCATCAACGTCGTGGGTAACTACCGGACGGAGGACTTCGTTATCCGCCGTGAGTTCCGTGTTGCGGAAGGCGATGCCTACAATAAGGTTATGGTCGAACAGGCCCGTCTGCGGCTTATGGGGCTTGGCTTCTTCAAGGACGTCAAGGTCACGAAAGATCCCGGTTCGGCTGGCGACCGCGTTGTCCTAAACATCAACTGCACCGAACAATCGACCGGCGAACTCTCCTTCTCCGCTGGTTATTCCACCGCCGAAGGCGTTATCGGCGACATCACCTATAGCGAACGCAATTTTATGGGCACCGGGCAGTTCGTGCAGGTGAAGCTATCCGGAAGTCAGGTGAGCTATGGGCTCGACACGAGCTGGACAGAGCCGCGGTTCCTCGACCGGAACCTCTCGCTCGGTGTCGACGCATTCGTGCGCAACTCCGACTACAAGGCGGATACCGGTTATACCGTTGCTGGTTACGAAGACTTCAAGACCGGCGGAAGCCTGCGATTCGGCTTCGGGCTTCTCGACAATGTGTGGCTCAATACCAACTACACCTTCATCTACGAGAACATCTACGACCTAGACCCTGGCGCGCCGTTGGCCGTGTACGAGGTTGAAGGGTCGTCCCTCACATCTTCGGTCGGTTACTCGTTAATTTGGGATACACGCAACAATCGTAAGAACCCAACCCGCGGTGTCTACGTCTCTTTCGCCCAAGACTTCGCCGGCGTCGGCGGTGACGTCGACTACCTCCGCAGCGTGGGTGAGGTAAGGGGCTATTATCCCTTGACTAGGGACTTCACCCTCGTCGGCCGCGGCCTTGCCGGCAATATTTTCAACTGGGACGGCGGATATGTTCGCACCGTGGACGACTTCTACAAGGGCGGCGAATGCGTGCGCGGCTTTGCGCCGGCAGGTCTTGGACCTCGTGATCCTTCGACTGGAGACTCGCTTGGCGGCAAAAACTTCTACTGCGCCACGGCCGAGATCCGCTTCCCGCTTCCCTTCGTTCCTGATGACTTAGGCTTCGGCGGTGCCATTTTCGCCGACGCCGGCTCGCTCTGGGGCACGGACGCAGCTGCATTGGGTAACCTGTACTTGAGCAAAAATGGTTGTCCCATTGGTGCTACCTGTCCACAGCAGGTGGAGGACTCCGATGCGGTTCGTGCATCCGTCGGCGCGAGCCTGATTTGGAACTCACCGATCGGTCCATTGCGGGCAGACTTCGGCTGGGCGGTCTTGAAGGAGCAGTTCGACCAAACCCAAATCTTCAGGTTCGGTGCCGCAACCAAGTTCTAAGCGCTGCCAACCGTTGCAGTAGACCGTTACAAAACTCTAACGATATGCTAAGCGGGCACATGCCCGCTTAGCATTTTCAGTGCAACGCTTATGGATCATCCAGGCTTTTGGGCTCCGTCGGGGCCTTTCCCTCTCTCAGAGCTAGCCGCCTATGCAGGCGCCCAGATTCCCGAGCGTTTTCTGGCCGAGGCTTCCAAGCCGATAAGCTCGGTGAAGGCACTCGACGGCGCGGGAAGCCGTGACGTATCCTTCTTCGAGAACCGTAAATATCTGGCAGCTCTCAAGGAAACCCGTGCCGGAGCTGTCTTTATAGCTCCCGCCTGGGCGGGACAGCCGCCTCCGGATTGCGTCCCTCTTCTGACCAATGACCCTTACCGCTCCTTCGCCAAGTCGCTTGAGCTTTTCTTTCCAGATGCAGGGCATCCAAAAGTTGCGAGCGTTGGCGCGGGCAGCGCGAGCTTCATCGACGCAAGCGCGCTAATCGAAGAGGGTGCCGCTATCGAGGCGGGGGCCGTCGTCGGGCCGGAAGCGCAAATTGGGCGGGGCACGCGAATCGCCGCAGGCGCGGTGATCGGTTTCAGGGTCGCGATCGGCCGAGATTGCTTTGTGGGGCCTAGCGCGTCAATCACACATACGCTTATCGGCAACCGCGTCATCGTCCACGCCGGAGCGCGCATCGGCCAAGACGGCTTCGGGTTTGCCATGGGCCCGGGCGGGCACTACAAGGTCCGCCAGACTGGGCGCGTAATTATCCAGGACGACGTCGAGATCGGAGCGAACACGACCATCGATAGGGGCGCTCTCAAGGATACCATCATTGGCGAGGGCACGAAGATCGACAACCTTGTTCAGATCGCGCATAACGTGGTTATCGGCCGCCATTGTGTTATTGCTGCCCAGACTGGAATTGCCGGCAGCACGATTTTAGAAGACTTCGTCGCCATCGGCGGGCAGGTTGGGACTGTGGGGCATATACGGATCGGGGCCGGCGCCCAGGTCGGTGCGCAGAGCGGCGTCGCCTCGGATATCCCCCGCGGGGAGCGGTGGGGCGGCTACCCCGCCAAGCCGATGAGCTCGTGGGCTCGAGAAGTTGCATTGCTTAAGCGGCTCACCAAGCGCAAGGCTTCGAGCGAAGATTGAAATGGATCGGGCGATTAGACGTAGCGATTTGGAAGGAATCCGTGACCAGTAGCGAGAGTGAAACAAAGCCTCAGCAAAAAGAGCTGGATTCGGCCGATATTGGCCGGATCATGAAGCTTTTGCCGCATCGCTATCCATTTCTGCTTGTCGATAGGATTATCGACATGGACGGCGATAACTCTGCTGTCGGCATCAAAAATGTCAGCATCAACGAGCCTTTTTTTCAAGGCCATTTTCCCAACTTTCCGGTCATGCCCGGCGTTCTCCTCATCGAGGGGATGGCGCAGACTGCAGGCGCACTCTGCGTGGCCAGCCTGAAGGAGAATTACGATCCGCAAGTCGTCTACTTCATGGCCATCGACCGCGCTCAATTCCGTAAACCCGTTCTGCCCGGCGACACCGTCCACTATCACATGGTGAAGCGGCGCAACCGTGGCCGCGTCTGGCGTTTCGAAGGTAAAGCAAAGGTCAACGGCCAGGTCGTTGCCGAAGCCGAGATCAGCGCCATGATTGTCGATCCTACACAGCAGGCGGCTCAGGCCGCGGACAACGAGTGAGAGGGTCTATGTCAGCAGCGGCGGTGCACCCTTTAGCGGCGGTAGACGCGAATGCAAAGCTTGGGGCTGGCGTCGAGATTGGCCCGTTTGCGGTGATCGGGCCCGAGGTCGCGATCGGGGCGGGCGTCAAGGTGCACTCGCATGCCGTCATTACCGGCAAAACGGAAATCGGCGAGGCCTGCGAGATCCATCCATTCGCGGTCCTTGGCGGGCCGCCGCAGGACAAGAAATACAGCGGTGAGGAAAGCAGGCTCACGGTCGGCCCGCACACGACCGTGCGCGAGCACGTCACGATGAATGGCGGCACCCAGGGTGGCGGCCACGTCACGCGCGTGGGCAGCCACGGCCTCTTTCTTGCCGGCGCTCATGTAGCGCACGATTGCCAAATCGGCAATCACGTCATCCTGGTCAACAACGCGACGCTTGCGGGTCACGTCACGGTTGAGGATCACGCCATTCTCGGCGGCCTTTCCGCTGTGCATCAATGGGTTCGCATCGGCGCGCATGCCTTCGTCGGCGGAATGTCTGGCGTGGAACACGATGTGATTCCTTTCGGAATGGTGCTCGGAAACCGCGCCGAGCTTGCCGGACTTAATATCGTGGGTCTCAAGCGGCACGGCTTTGAACGGGAGCAGATCCACGCGCTCAGACAAGCCTACCGGCTGCTATTTTCGCAAGAGGGGACGCTGCAAGAGAGGCTCGACGATGTAGACAGGATGTTCCCGGCCAGCGGCCCGGTCCGGCAGGTCGTTGCATTCATGCGGGCCAAAGCAGACCGTTCATTCTGCGTGCCCAGAAGTCCGGGCTGATGAGCGCGGACGCGCATCAAGCCGGAGAAGCCGAACGCGCCGGACAAGGCCTTTTGCCCCGGATCGGGATCATTGCGGGCAGCGGGGCGCTTCCTATCGCCGTCGCGGCGGATGCGCATAAGGCGGGCCACCACCCATTTATCATCGCCCTCGCGGGCAATGCCGGGCCGGCGATCGAGCGCTTCCCCCACGCCTATGTTCATATCGGCCAGATCGGGCGAATGTTACGCATGCTGCGCCGCGAGGGCTGTACCCAGCTTGTGTTCGCCGGGGGCTTACGCCGGCCAAATCTCTTCAGAATCCGGATCGATGGAGGCTTCGTCAAATATTTGCCGCGGCTCTTGCGCCTGTTGAAAGGTGGAGACGACACGGTTTTAAGGGGCGTCGCCCGCTTTTTCGAGGAACGCGGATTCGAGGTTCTCGCTGCCCATGAGGTTGCGCCGCGCCTGCTTGCGCCTGAGGGTGTATTCTCGAGGGTTTCACCCAGCGCTGAAGATATGGAAGATATAAAACTGGGCTTCAAAGTAACGCATGAACTCGGCCGTATGGACATCGGTCAAGCCGCGGTCGTGGCCCGAAGGTATGTGCTTGCCGTAGAAGCCGCGGAAGGGACCGACGCCATGCTGCGCCGCTGCCGCGATCTAAACAGCTGGGGCCATAAGGCACGGAAGGGTGTGATCGTGAAGAGGCCAAAACCCGGGCAGGACCGCAGGCTCGACCTGCCGGCGATCGGTCCGTTGACCGTTGAGCTGGCTGCCGAAGCAAAGCTCGCGGGAATAGCCGTCGAGGCAGGCGCCGTTCTTTTGGCCGACGTGGAAGAACTCGTGGAAAAGGCAAACAAATCCGGGCTTTTTCTCTATGGCGTTTCAGCGGCAGAAGCAGTGGGGCGCTAGAGCAAGAGGGAATAGCCTCATGTTGCAAACGAAGCGTATTTTTGTCGTGGCGGGCGAACACTCGGGCGACGTGCTTGGCGGCAAGCTTTTAGAGGCGCTGAAGGAAAAGGCCGGCGGTGAAGCCTTCGCCTTCGCCGGCGTGGGCGGCGAGCACATGGAAGCCGCCGGGCTGCAATCGATTTTCCCACTTTCCGACGTGGCCGTCATGGGCCCGGCCGCGATCCTTGCGCGCCTTCCCAAGCTCGTGCGGCGGGTCTACCGCACCGTCGATGCTGCCGTTGCCTTCAACCCGGACGCGCTCATCATCGTTGACAGCCCCGAATTCACTCATTCAATCGCGAAACGGGTGCGCAAGCGTCGCCCGGGCATCCTAATCGTCGATTATGTCAGCCCGAGCGTTTGGGCGTGGCGCCCTGGCCGCGCGCGCAAGATGCGGCCTTATGTGGACCATTTGCTGGCACTCTTACCGTTTGAGCCCGAAGCGCACGCGCGGCTCGGCGGCCCGGATTGCACCTATGTAGGCCATCCGCTCATCGAAAAAGCCGCCTGGATCGACGGGCTCGATAGGGAAAACTTGGCCGCCCGTCTCGGGCTGACGCCGGGCCTTCCGGTCCTGGTAGTGTTGCCAGGGAGCCGGCCGAGCGAGGTCTCCCGGCTGATGGGGCCATTCGGTGAGACTATTAGCCTGCTAAAAAGCCGGGCCGGTCCGCTTGAGCTTATCTTGCCCGCGGTGCCGTCCGTGGGTCCACTGATCGAGGAGGCGTTGCGTGGCTGGCCTCAAAAGCCTCACCTTGTCGAAGGGGATGAGGATAAATTCACGGCTTTCAGGCTTGCCCACGCTGCCCTTGCTGCATCGGGCACGGTTACGCTCGAATTGGCCGTGGCTGGCACACCCATGGTGGTGGCTTATCGAGTGGATGGGCTGGCGGCACGCCTTCGCTTTCTCATGAAGGTCCATTCGATTGTGCTGGCCAATCTGGTGCTTGGCGAAAACGCTTTTCCCGAATTCATCCAGGAGGACTGCACGCCGGAAAAGCTCAGCGCCGCCCTGCAGCCCCTTTTCACGAACAGTCCCGAGCGAATTGCGCAGCTAGCCGCGCTCGGGACGATTCGGGAGAAAATGTTCTTGCCGGAAGGGACCCCGAGCAGGAAGGCAGCAGAGGTTGTTCTGAGCTTAATCGGGACGAGCCAGGCATTTTTTTCCCTGGAAGCAGCTTCATAGGAACAAGCGTACAGCCCGAGTTATTTTGGTTAACGGCTTTAACCAGGTATAGTTGCTTACAATACCGCGCTAGTCAGGCTTTGCTCATCGGCTATAACAGATGCAGTATCTTCTCGCCTTTTTTGAAACGCGGGAGCCCTGCGGCGCAGAGAAGCCTGCGGAAAGGGTAATCGCATGACGGAGAGCGTTCAGCGCTCGCTCGCATCGCCGCTTCAAAACGACAGTGGGCCCCAAGTCTTTGCCACTGAAGGGATCGAGCATGCAAAGCGCAGTTGGCTCGTCCGTTTCTTTGTGGCGGTGGTCGAAGCTGCCGAGCGCCTCAACCTGCGCTATTCGAAAGTGGGCAATCCTGCTGTTTACGATGTCTCGAGCTTTCCCTGGGCCGCCGGCATCGAGGGCGAGTGGCGGACAATCCGCTGCGAGCTGGAGAATGTACTCAAGCGAAAGGACGAGCTGCCAGACTTCCATGATATTGCCGCGGAAATCGCCGCCATCAGCAACGAGCCGGGCTGGAAGACTTTTCTGCTCGCCGGGTACGGGATCAAATCCAAACAGAATATAGCGCTTTGCCCGGAAACTTGGCGCATCCTTCAGAAGGTACCCGGCCTTAAGACCGCGATGTTCTCCATTTTCGATCCCGGCAAGCATTTACCCCCGCATAGGGGCCCCTATAACGGGCTGCTTCGCCTCCATCTCGGCCTTATCGTGCCTGAACCAAGGCAGCAGGTTGCAATCCGGGTTTGGAATACGATCTGCCATTGGGAAGAGGGCCGCGCCCTCATCTTCGACGATGCTTATGAGCATGAGGCCTGGAATAAGACCGATAAGGTGCGCGTGATCTTGTTCGTGGACTTCGTGAAGCCTTTGCGATTCCCGGCCAATTTCGTGAACCGGCTTATTCTGAACATCGCGGCGTTTACGCCCTACGTTCAAGAAGGAAATGAGAAGCACCGCGAGTGGGAGCGTTCGTTTCATAAGCGCAAGTGAGCCGAGTTCCCCAGGATGGGTCGCAACAAGTGCAAGCGGTGTGCTAAGGCCAAGTGGCGCCCGAAGGCCTGGAGCGCTTCGCGCGCCTGCGCTTCATTAAGTGGCACGATCTCGTAATCGTGTCTTCCAAAAAACTGCCACATTCGGGCAAGCGCAATCTCGCCTCGGCCGGCACGCATAACCATCCCGGTCTCGAGCACAGTTAGCGCCGAAATGAACAAACGGCCCGCATCTTGGACAGCCTTGGCGTAGACCGCCGCGTCGGGCTCCAACTTAAAGATGGCGACCAGCGCCGAACTATCCACGACGATCTAGGGCGTTGTCGCGCCAGAGGTATGGTGGCTGACGAAATATCACTCCGCAGCGGCGATGAGCGCATCGCCCGGCTCTTTACGTGCCTCAAGCTCGACGCCATCGATGCGGGCGGCGCGGCCTGCGATCTTGTCGGCAGACGCCACAATCTTCTCCAGATCGGGGCCGAGCTGGGCATAGTGGCGCTGAAAGTCGAGAATGCGCCCGCGCAATTGCGACACATCCTTGAGCATGAGCCCCACCTCCCGCTGAATGACATCGGCCTGCTCGCGCATGCGCACATCTTTCAGGATCGCCATCATGGTCTGCACCGCGAGCATCAGCATATTCGGCGACACGATCACGATGCGGGCCCGGTGCGCCTTCTGGATGAGATCGGGAAAGCTTTCGTGCAGTTCCGCATAGACGGACTCGGAAGGGACGAACATCATCGCCGTATCCTGCGTCTCGCCCGGGATGAAATATTTCTCCGAAATGTCCTCGACGTGCTTTGCGACGTCGCGCTTGATGCGGCTTTGCGCTTCCCGGCGCGCGGTTTCCTCGTGAGCCTGGCGCAGCGCCTCAAAGGCTTCAAGCGGAAACTTGGCATCGATGACGATGCCTGCAGGCGCATAGGGAAGATGGATCATGCAATCCGGCCGCCGGCCGTTCGACAAGGTAGGCTGGAAGCTATAGGCGCCTTTCGGCAGCCCATCCTCGACGATCGCTTCCATGCGGATCTGTCCGAAAGCGCCGCGTGCCTGCTTATTGGCGAGCACATCTTGCAGAGACACGACCCGGCCCGAAAGCTCGGTGATGGTCCTTTGCGCAGTGTCGATTGCAGCCAAACGTTCGTAAAGCTTAGCCAGATTCTCCGAGGTGCGGCGCCCGGTTTCCTCCACGCTGGTGCCGAGATGTTGCGTCGCGCGGTCCAACCGTTCGTTGAGCGTCCGGGCAAGTTCCTCCTGGCGCAGGGCAGTAAGCTCGGTTATTTGCGCAACGCTTGAGCCGAGATGTTGCGCGGCGTGGTCGAGCCGGTCGTTGAGCGTCCGCGTAAGCTCTTCCTGGCGCAGTGCTGTGATCTCGGTCATCTGCGCGAGTCGACCCTTGAGTTCGGTGAGCTCCGATTCGGCGGCGTGGGCCAGATCTTCGCGCAAGCGCGCCTCGCGTGCCCTAAGCGCGCCTTGCCGGATCGTAAGCGCGATCAAAACCAGGAATGCGAGGATTGCCGCGGCAGCAAAGGCAGCGAGCAAGGCAAGCGGATCGTCCTTGAGCCGCAACCATTCCGAATATGTAAAATCCATCATGCGCCGCCCCTGAGCACGATTGTGAAAATTTCGCTCCCCGGAACAGGGGTGCAAACCGGACCTTTTTTAGGTTGACTCGATTCGAGGCCCGGCTCCGGGTAAACGTAGCTGATTCGTTCCTTCGAACGAATACGGAACATAGGCGTGACTGGGGCGGCAGAAGACCCCCTCGCCCCAACCCTCTCCCCAAGGGGAGAGGGAGTAACTTGCTCTTATGCGTGGATCGATTCGCCGTGCTGGGAAATGTCGAGGCCTTCAATCTCACAGGAAGGCGGCACTCTTAGTGGGGAGAACACGCTGACCAGCCTCAAGAGAACGAATGTGACCGCCCCGCACCAAAGGATGGTGACTGCTACGCCATAGAGCTGGGTGAGCAACTGGCCGGGATTGCCTTCGAGAAGGCCGGGCAGCCCCGCTGGCGTATCCGCGTTAATGGAAACGCTCGCGGTGGCAAAAACGCCCGTCAGGAGCGTTCCCATGTTGCCGCCCACGCCGTGCACGCCGAACACGTCAAGCGTGTCGTCGTAGCCCAGCATGCGTTTGATCTCGGTCGAGGCGAAGAAGCACACCGCGCCGGACGGAACGCCGATGACAGCGCCGTGCCAGGGCAGTATGTAGCCTGAGGCCGCCGTAACCGTGCCAAGGCCAGCCACGGCGCCCGAGATCAAGCCGAGGACAGAGGTTTCCCGCGGAGCCGCCATTCGATCCCCATCCAGGTCAGCGCGCCGGAACTGGCGGCTAGGTGCGTGGCAACGATAGCCATTGCCGCGCGCGTCCGGCACTGTAGGCCGATCCGCCATTCAAGGCGAACCAGCCTACCCATAAGAGGCCGGTGCCGATTACGGCCATGGAAAGATCGTAGGGCGCAAGATTGTCGTGGCCGTAGCCGCGCCGCTTTCCGAGCACCAACGCCGCCACGAGTCCGGCAACGCCGGCGTTGATATGCACCACGGTGCCCCCGGCAAAATCAAGCAGTCCGGCTTTGGCCAGGAAGCCGCCGCCCCACACCCAATGCGCGATGGGCGCATAAACGAAGATGAGCCAGAGGGCCGAGAACAGCAAAAAGGCCGAAAACTTCTTCCGCTCAGCCACCGATCCCGCCACCAGCGCAACCGTTATGACCGCGAAGGTCATCTGGTAGATCATAAAGAGGATTTCCGGGATTATGCTGGCGAAGGGACTTACGGAATTCATGCCGATGCCAGTCAGGAACCACTTGCCGAACGAGCCGATATAGGCCCCCTCACCGGTGAAGGCGAGGTTGTAGCCGAAAGCCATCCAAATGAGCGAGCCGAGCGCCACTGCCGCAAAGCTTTGCGCCATCGTGGCAAGCAAGTTCTTCTTGCGAACCATGCCGCAATAAAACAGCGCGAGCCCCGGTATGGTCATCATCAGGACGATGCCCGTCGCCACAAGCATCCATGCGGTATCTGCACCGTCGATTTTCGCAGGTTCGGCCAATACTGGCGTGGCGCTCAACGCAAAAATGGCCGCAGCTGGAGCGGCGCGCAAAACGGTGCGCGGTAAACTGGCACTTTCATACACTCCCCGATTAGGTGCTATGAGCCGGTCTGTGTGCCGGCGCTCTAAAGGGCGTCGCTGTCGCTTTCACCCGTCCGGATGCGCACCGCATGGTCGATTGGCGACACGAAGATCTTGCCGTCGCCGATTTCTCCAGTCCGCGCCGCCTCGGCAATGATCTCAACGGTCCGGTTGACAAGTTCGACCGGCACGGCAACCTCGATCTTGATCTTTGGCACGAAGGAAATCTGGTATTCCGCGCCCCGGTAGATTTCCTTGTGGCCTTTCTGCCGGCCGTGACCCTTGACTTCGCTGATGGTCATGCCCCCAGCACCAGCCTCCGTCAGCGCCTCGCGCACTTCGTCGAGCTTGAACGGTTTTATTACGGCTGTGATGAGCTTCATGGGACGATCCTCACTGCTAGCTTTTTGGATAAGCTGTGCTTAGTGTTTAAGCTTATGCCCGGAGCTTGAGCTACAGCAAGTGTTTTAATGAATAAAATCTAGCCATAATGCCAGCAAATAGGTCGCGCCTGTTCGTGAGGGTGCCCTCGCCCGCGAGGGGAAAGGGAGCAAGTCGCAGCAGGTTGCGCAGGCGTCCCTTCTCCCCTTGCAGGAGAGGGACAGGATGAGGGGATTTTCTAATACTTCCGGTGAAGCTCGCGACGAATTCGATTACGGATAGAGCCTTGTCTTCGCCCAGGGCGCCTCGGGCGTCTCACGTGAGAAGAGAATCCGGTCGTGGAGGCGGAAGGGCCGGTCAGCCCAGAATTCGATTTGCAACGGAATGATACGGAAGCCGGTCCAATAACGCGGGCGCGCCGGGTTCAACCCCTCGAACTCTTTTTCGAAGCAGGCGACAGCCTCTTTCAGCACTTCCCGGCTCTCAAGCGGCCGGGATTGCTGGCTGGCCCATGCGCCGATCCGGCTACCAAGCGGCCGCGTGGCGTAATAAGCGTCGGCTTCCAAAGCGCTGACCTGCTCGGCAACACCCCTTATGCGGACCTGCCGGCGAAGGGATTTCCAGTGAAAGCAAAGCGCTGCCTTCGGGTTTGTCAAAAGTTCCTGCCCCTTGGCGCTCTCAATATTGCCGTAAAACACGAAGCCGCGCGCGTCCAAGCCCTTCAAAAGGACAACGCGCGCATTCGGCATGCCCGAAGCATCGACAGTCGCGAGCGTCATTGCGTTGGGGTCGTTGAGCTCGGTTTTTTCCGCCTCATCGAACCAAGCGCTGAAAAGAGGTTCGGGCTGGGAGGCCTCCGTGAAGTCATTTGGATCGGCTCTGAAATTCATGTTCGAAAACCTGCTCGACTAAATCTTTGAAGACCCCCTCACTCTGTCTCTCTCCCCAAGGGGAGAGAGAACGCCCGAACTCCCCTCCAGCTTGGGGAGGGGCCGCAGCTTCTTCTCCCTCTCCCCTTGGGGAGAGACCCGGGGTGAGGGGGTCTTAACCCTCTTAATGCGGCAGCGTAGTTCCGCCAGAGCCATCCGCCAGCGGTGCGGCAAGCCCCTTCATCTGAGCCGCGGCCAGCGCCGCCGCCTCGTCCCATTCGATGGGCTCGAGCTTGCGGTCGAGCGCGATGGCAAGCACCTCATCCATGCGCGCAGCCGGGATGATCTCGAGCGCGTTCTTCACATTATCCGGTATTTCCGCGAGGTCTTTCGCGTTCTCGTCGGGGATGATGACGCGCTTGATACCTCCGCGGAGCGCCGCAAGCAGCTTCTCCTTTAGCCCGCCGATGGGAAGCACCCGTCCGCGCAGCGTAATCTCGCCCGTCATGGCTACATCGCGGCGAACGGGGATTCCGGTCAGCACGGAGATGATCGCCGTGACCATGGCAACGCCGGCCGAGGGCCCGTCCTTCGGCGTGGCACCCTCCGGCACGTGCACGTGGATGTCCTTCTTTTCAAACATCGGCGGTTCAATGCCGAACGCGACAGCGCGGCTGCGGACATAGGCGTTGGCGGCCTGGATCAATTCCTTCATCACGTCGCGCAGGTTACCTGTGACGCTCATCCGCCCGCGGCCGGGCATCATGACGCCTTCGACGGTCAAAAGCTCGCCCCCGACCTCGGTCCAAGCCAAGCCCGTGACGACACCGACCTGATCCTCCAGCTCGGCCTCCCCATAGCGGAATTTCTGGACGCCGAGGAAGTCGCGCAGGTTTTCGCCCGTAACATGAACGGCCGTAGCTTTGCCGCTTTCGATCTCCTTCACGGCCTTGCGGGCAAGTTTCGCGATCTCACGCTCAAGCGCACGCACTCCAGCCTCACGGGTATAACGGCGGATGATTTCGGTGATGGCATCGTCCGACACCGTCCACTCGTTCGGCTGAAGCCCGTGCATCTCCATCTGGCCGCGCATCAAGTGGCGCTTGGCGATCTCAAGCTTCTCATCCTCGGTGTAACCGGCAAGCCGGATGATCTCCATGCGGTCCTTGAGGGCCGGCGGGATATCGAGGGTGTTCGCGGTTGTAACGAACATCACGTTGGACAGGTCGTAATCGACCTCCAGGTAATGATCGTTGAACTCGTGGTTCTGCTCCGGGTCCAGCACTTCAAGCAGCGCCGAAGCCGGGTCGCCGCGGAAGTCCATGCCCATCTTGTCGATCTCGTCGAGCAGGAAGAGCGGGTTGGTCTTCTTTGCCTTTCGCATCGACTGAATGACTTTGCCGGGCATCGAGCCGATATAGGTGCGCCGGTGCCCGCGGATTTCGGCCTCGTCGCGCACGCCGCCAAGCGACATGCGCACAAATTCGCGGCCCGTGGCCTTCGCGATGGACTTGCCGAGCGAGGTCTTGCCGACACCGGGAGGCCCGACGAGGCAAAGGATCGGGCCTTTGAGCATGTTCGTCCGCTTCTGCACGGCCAAATATTCGACGATCCGTTCTTTTACCTTTTCAAGACCGTAATGGTCCTCGTCCAGCACGGCTTGCGCTTCATCGAGGTCCTTCTTGACCTTGCCCTTGATCCCCCACGGGATGGAAAGCACCCAGTCGAGATAATTGCGCACCACCGTCGCCTCGGCCGACATAGGGCTCATCTGCTTGAGCTTCTTGAGCTCGGCGACAGCCTTATCCTTGGCCTCTTTCGAAAGCTTGGTGCTCTCGATCTTTTCCTCGAACTCGGCGATGTCGTCGCGCTCGTCGGAATCGCCCAGCTCCTTCTGAATGGCCTTCATTTGCTCATTCAGATAGTATTCGCGCTGCGTCTTCTCCATCTGGCGCTTCACGCGGCTGCGGATTTTGCGCTCAACCTGAAGCACCGAGATTTCGCTCTCCATGAGCGTGAAGACGCGTTCGAGGCGCTCGGAAACCGAAAGTTGCTCCAGAATTTCCTGCTTGTCCCCAATCTTGATGGCCAAGTGCGAAGCGATCGTATCGGCGAGCTTGGAATAGTCGTCGATCTGCGAAAGCGTGCTGAGCACCTCGGGCGAGATCTTCTTGTTGAGCTTCACGTAGTTTTCGAACTGGCTCACCGCAGAACGCGCGAAGGCCTCGATCTCGTCCGGATTGCCGAGCGTATCCTCGACGCGCTCCGCCTCGGCTTCGAAGTAATTCTCGTTAGGGGTAAACTTTTTGATTTTTGCGCGCGCCGTGCCCTCGACCAGCACCTTCACCGTGCCGTCGGGCAGCTTCAGGAGCTGCAAGACCGTAGCAAGCGTGCCCATCGTGTAGATCGCGGCCGGCTCCGGATCGTCATCGCCCGCGTTCTTCTGCGCGGCGAGCAGAATTTGCCGGTCGGTGCGCATCACCTCGTCCAGCGCGTTGATCGACTTTTCGCGCCCGACGAATAGCGGCACAATCATGTAAGGAAATACAACAATATCGCGAAGCGGCAGTACCGGAAAGATCTCGCTGGGACCGGACGTTTTCGATTGATCTGAGGATGGGTTCGTCATGTCAGTCTCCTGTAAGCGGGGCAGCGGTTTTGCCGCTGGGTACTGTCGCCGTTTTGCGTTCCGGCTTTTCCGGCAAGTTTCAGTCTAGCATAGCTGAAACAGCGGCATCATGCTCCAAAAGGAGAAAAGCTCAAGATGGTGCGACATGATGGCGTTACCATGCCGCGCTCGTTGCGAGAGGAAATCCAGGGGAGGACGCTGGAACATAATACTTGGTTTGTACTGGACAAACCAACCCATTATGCGCTCGATTCATCTAAGCGCTCGGCATAGATGCGCAAGGGCTTGGCGTTGCCTTCGATCACCTCGGGGCTGATCACAACCTCCTCGACGCCTTTCAAGCTTGGCAGCTCGAACATGCTATCGAGCAGGATCGACTCCATGATGGAGCGTAGGCCGCGTGCGCCGGTCTTCCGGTCGATGGCTTTCCGGGACACTGCCTTGAGCGCTTCGCTTGATAGAGTAAGCTGCACCCCTTCCATCTCGAAAAGGCGCTGGTATTGCTTCACGAGCGCGTTCTTGGGCTCGGTGAGGATCTTTACAAGCGCCACTTCGTCGAGGTCTTCTAGGGTCGCCAGCACGGGCAACCGGCCAATGAATTCGGGGATAAGCCCGAATCTCAACAGGTCTTCCGGCTCCACGGCGCGTAGGATCTCGCCGGTGCGGCGATCGTCCTCGGAGGTGACTTTCGCGCCGAACCCGATTGAGGTCGAACGCCCGCGCTGGGCAATGATCTTTTCAAGGCCGGAGAAAGCGCCGCCGCAGATGAACAGGATATTGGTCGTATCGACCTGCAAGAACTCCTGCTGCGGATGCTTGCGGCCGCCTTGAGGCGGTACGCTTGCGACCGTGCCTTCCATGATCTTGAGCAGCGCCTGCTGGACGCCTTCGCCCGAAACGTCGCGGGTGATCGATGGGTTGTCGGATTTCCGGCTGATCTTATCGACCTCGTCGATATAGACGATGCCGCGCTGCGCGCGGTCGACGTTATAGTCGGCGGCCTGCAGAAGCTTCAGGATGATATTCTCGACGTCCTCGCCGACATAGCCGGCTTCGGTAAGCGTCGTGGCATCGGCCATGGTGAACGGAACGTCAAGGATGCGCGCCAGCGTCTGGGCTAGCAACGTTTTGCCGCACCCCGTCGGACCCATCAAAAGGATGTTCGACTTCGCCAGCTCCACATCGTTGTTCTTGGCGGAATGGTTAATGCGTTTGTAATGATTGTGGACCGCGACGGAAAGCACGCGCTTGGCGTACTCCTGGCCGATCACATAATCGTCAAGGACGTTGCAGATTTCCTGAGGGGTCGGCACGCCGTCCCGCGACTTCACGTAGGAGTTCTTGTTCTCCTCGCGGATGATGTCCATGCACAGCTCAACGCATTCATCGCAAATGAAAACCGTTGGCCCTGCAATGAGCTTGCGCACCTCATGCTGGCTCTTGCCGCAGAACGAGCAGTAGAGCGTATTCTTGGAGTCGTGACCCCTGCTTTCTTTCGTCATAGACCTACCTTAGCACCCACATACGCGAGAGTCTGGCCTTTGATTAAGCCTGAGGGATGACCAAAATCGGGCTTTTCCGTTTTTGCCACGCTCAAGTTTTGTCCTCTGCGCCTTCGCTTCCTTGTACGCAGTCCTATGATTACGGCTTCTGAGCCGATTGTCCATACCTTCGAGCCGCACGCTCTCCTCCCGGAGAATCGCGCGATCGCCGGGAAAGGTTGGACCTGAGTTGCTTTCAATGCCGTTAATGGCCGGAATTCCGTAGCGCCATTGGCTTTTATGAACGCCCCATTTGTGTCTCTTCCGTCGCGGCGCGTTTCGTAATCACTTCGTCGATAAGGCCAAAAGCTTTCGCTTGTTCCGGGGACATGAAGTGGTCGCGGTCGAGCGTCCGTTCAATGATCTCGTAGGGTTGGCCGGTGTGTTTTACATAAATTTCATTAAGGCGGCGCTTGGTTTTGAGGATATCTTCGGCGTGCCGCTCAATGTCGCTGGCCTGGCCTTGGAACCCAGCCGAAGGCTGATGCACCATGATGCGCGCATTGGGCAGAGACCAGCGCAAGCCGGGCTCACCGGCCGCAAGCAGCAGCGAGCCCATTGAGGCTGCCTGGCCGACGCACAGCGTGGACACGGGCGGCCGGACGAATTGCATCGTGTCGTACATCCCAAGGCCCGAGGTGACGTGACCGCCCGGAGAATTGATGTACATCGCGATTTCCTTCTTCGGATTTTCCGATTCAAGGAATAGGAGCTGGGCTGTAACCAGGGAGGCCATCATGTCCTCAACAACCCCTGTCACGAAAATTATGCGCTCTTTCAGAAGCCGGGAATAGATATCGTAGGCGCGCTCGCCGCGGTTGGTCTGCTCGACAACCATCGGCACAAGCTGGTTCGTATAGTAGTGTACTGGATCGCGCATGCGTTTCTCCCAGGCATAATGAGCCGCGGCGTGATGAATTTGCGTGATTGCTCGCGAAGTTTCGCGGGCGGCTTGAACGCCTACAAATCCGGCTGCGGAAAACCCTGCAAGCTTCCGCACCGCATAAGATGGTGCGCTTCGAGCGCGAGCGCAACTAACTCTTACAGGCTGCCGCCTCTTTTCACAGCGCGCCCGCAGCTGCAGACGGCCCAGTCAAGCCCGGCCGTGACAATCAATCATGGTCATGATCGCAGTCCGGGCCGTGCACATGTTCGTGTTCATGCTCGTGATCATGGTCATGATGATGCTCATCCTCGCCGTCGTCCGCGAACAGCGCCTGCTCGCGTTCCAGTCCGGCCGCAAATTCCAAGAGCTCGGCCGGGGTCACCTTCTTTTCAGTGACCTTGACCAGTTCCAAGGTGAAGTTGATGACCTTCTCCTCATAAACAGGCGCCCTCAGTTCGTTCATGGCGTTCGGATTCTTCCGGTAGAATTCGATCACCTGGCGCTCCTGGCCGGGAAACTGGCGAGCCCGGTCGATCATCGCCCGGCGCAACTCGTCCTCAGAAATTTTGATCTGGTTCTCGTTGCCGATTTCCGAAAGCACGAGGCCAAGGCGCACGCGCCGCTCGGCCAGCTTGCGGTAATCTTCCCGGGCCTTTTCCTCGGTCGTCCCCTCGGCTTCGAAGCTGCTCTTCGATTGTTCGAGCTGACGGGTGACGTTCCGCCACACGCCCTCGAATTCGGCGTCCGTCAGGGAGGGTGGAAGCTCGAAGGAATGCCGTTCATCGAGCGCGTCAAGGAGCAGCTTTTTGAGCTTGGTCCTGGCCGCATTGTCGAGTTCCCGTTGAAGCTGGCCGCGAACCGCCTCTTCGAGCTTTGCGAAAAACTCCAAACCAAGCGACTTGGCGAACTCATCGTCCGCCGCCGCTTCGACGGGCTTGGCCACCTCCTTCACCTTGATCTCGAAATCGGCTTCTTTGCCCGCCAGATGCTTTGCTTGGTAATCCTCGGGGAACGTCACCTGCATGGTGCGCTCCTCGCCCGCGCGAACACCGATAAGCTTTTCTTCGAAGCCTGGGATGAACCGGCCAGAGCCGATAACCACGAAGGCGTCCTCGCCAGTACCGCCTTCGAACGGCTCGCCGCCGATGCTGCCCTTGAAATCGATCGTCAAGCGGTCGCCCGGCTCCGCGGGTCCGTCCTTTGCCTCATAGGGGGCGTTCGCCTGCATAAGCCGCTCAATCTGCTTTTGAACGTCCTCCGCGGCGGGCTCCGCGACTTCTTTCTCAAGCGCGATCGACTTCAAATCCGCGAGCTCGATCTTCGGCAGAACCTCAAACGACATGGTGTATTCGAGATCGGTTGCACCCTCGATGATGCGCTCGACTTCGGCCTGATCCTCGGGCAGCTTGATGTCGGGCTGAAAAGCCGGCCGTTCTTTCCGCTCGGCCAGGGCCTTGGCGCTCGTCTCGCCGACAGCTTGCTCCAGAACCTCCGCCATCACAGACCGGCCGTAAAGCTGACGCACATGCGCAAGCGGCACTTTGCCCGGCCTGAAGCCGTTCAGGCGCACCTTGGACTTGAGATCGGCCAGCTTTGTCTCAGCGGCAGCCTTAAGCTCGCCAGCTGGTACAGTCACCTTCAATTGACGTTTCAGCCCGTCTGAAACAGTTTCTGTAACTTGCATTTTGAAACCGGATTTCTCGTTAGCCGCTTGGCGGCGATCTTGCTTCAAGCAGCACATAGCCGCTGGCGCGGGTGTTTTCACCCCGCCCGTGTCACTGAGATTGCACATTGGCCGGCAATCCACAAGGGCTTAAGGATCCTATGTACAAAATTGACTCACAAATTTCGTGCAGAATAAGGTCCTGTAAATGGGCTTGCAGGCGCTGCGGCATTCCGCAACCTTCTACAAACACTTCCGTTTTTATAATAGCCAGCTCATAGGCGGAGATAGCTTGGTTTTTTCAGGAGGGTATTCGCTATTCGCAAGGCCGCAATCGCAGCCGGAAAATCCCTTTCGCTTCAGCGGCCGCTCATAAATTGGCTCGATAATGCCTCGCGAGCGCTGCTGCTGCCCGACGATGGGCAAGCCATCGATTTCAGCGGGCCCGCTGGCGAGCCTGCGTTGGCAAACCCGGCGTCGGTTTCCTGGCAAATCTTCAAGAACCCGGTCGCAGTGTTCGTTGGCGGGGTCGCGGCTGTGATTTTGGAACTGGCCGAGCCCCGCGTCCGGACCGGCGTGTGGGAGTACACCGGGTTCCGTCACGATCCGGTGCGGCGCGTGCGGCGAACGGGGCTCGCTGCGATGGTGACGGTGTACGGTCCGATGAGCGTAGCGCAAACGATGATCGCGGGCGTCCGGGAAATGCATGCGCGCGTTCGCGGGCAGACCCCTTCGGGCGAGCCTTATTCGGCAAACGATCCAGAGCTTTTGAACTGGGTGCACGTAACCGCCGCATATGGCTTCCTTGAAGCCTACCATTCCTACGTTGCGCCTTTGAGCGCAGAGGATCGCAACCGCTATTACCGCGAGGGCGCTACGGCTGCCGGTCTTTACGGCGTCACCCGGACGCCCGCCTCGGAAGCGGAAGCCTTTGCGGCCATCGAGGCCGCGCGTAGCCGGCTGGAGCCGTCGCCCATCGTGTTCGAATTCCTGGACCTCGTGCGCAAGGCTCCCATTCTTCCGCCGCCGCTCGGATTGGCGCAGCCCATTTTCGTGGCAGCGGCGGTGAGCTTAACGCCTCAGTGGATACGGGAGAGATTGCGGTTGCCGGATGGCTACGGCTTGCGAGCTTGGCAGGAACTCCTTGTGAAGCGCGCGGGCGCCGCAGCCGATAGGATCGTGCTGAAGTCGAGCCCCGCCGTGCAATCCTGCTTGCGATTGGGCCTGCCCGCTGATTACCTTTACAAAAGCAACCGAAATAAGAGCGGCATTGCATGGCGGGGCTCGCTCAACGTGCGCAGGCATCCCAAGTAACAATGGCCGCCACTTTGATCCAGATCAGATTAACGCGCTTTTTAAGGGATTAGCCTAGTCAGTTCAGCACAACTTGCCGGCCTTTGCCGTTGCGGGGCGGGGGGCATTGCGGCGATCGTTTGCATGGAGCACTAAATGAGCGGCACGGCCAGAAAGAACCGAAGCACCCGTACACGCAGCGAAGCGGCGCCGTCGCCGGAGCGTAAGGGAGGCAAGGCACACCTCTTGGTCAAGCAGGGCGACATCGCACCGAGCCTCACCCCTGCCGGATTGCGCAATTTTTATGTCGGAGAGGCCACCGAAGCAGCGCAGGAAGCGGAGCTGGCCGCGCTCAAGGTTGTCATGGATGGGCCACCACCGAAGGATGTAAACGCCGAGCCGGTGCAGGCAATTCTCGCCGGAGACGCTCCGGACGACGCGGCGCGTATGCTGGCTTCGCTTGGCCAACCGCTGCCAAAACCGGAACTGTCCCGCACCAGCGATGAGCTGGCCGAAGACTGGCGCCGCGGTGGTTATCCTTATAAATATAAAATGCTGCGGCGCGACTACGAGCAGCAGAAGTTTCAGCTGCAAACCGAGCTGCTTAAGCTGCAAGCCTGGGTGAAAGAATTGCGTCAGCGCGTCATCATTATATTCGAGGGGCGCGACGCTGCCGGCAAGGGCGGCACCATCAAGAGGTTTATGGAACATCTCAATCCCCGCGGCGCTCGCGTCGTGGCTCTGGAGAAGCCCAGCGATGTCGAACGCGGCCAGTGGTATTTCCAGCGCTATGTGCAGCACCTTCCCACGGCTGGCGAGGTCGTGCTGTTCGACCGTAGCTGGTACAATCGCGCCGGGGTCGAACGCGTCATGGGCTTTTGTTCGGAAGCCGATTACGAAGAATTCCTGCGCCAGGCGCCGGAGTTCGAGCGCAATTTGGTCCGAAGCGGTATTCACCTCATCAAGTTCTGGTTCTCGGTCAGCCGCGACGAGCAGCGGCGGCGGTTCAAGGAACGCCGCAATCATCCGCTCAAGCAGTGGAAGCTTTCACCCGTCGATCTAGCGTCTCTTGACAAATGGGACGATTACACCCGCGCCAAAGAGGCGATGTTCTTCCACACCGATACCGCTGATTCCCCGTGGACGGTGGTGAAGTCCGACGACAAGAAGCGAGCCCGGCTCAATGCCATGCGCTATGTCCTCCATGCGCTGCCGTTTGCTGGCAAGGATGCGGAGCGCATCGGCTCGGTGGACGATTTGCTCGTTGGGCGCGCCAACATTATCCACGAGCGCGGCGAGCACGATCTAGTCAGCGGGCGTTATCTCTGACCTTGCTGGGAGCGGGAGCGGCCGCAGCCTTGCTCATGCGCCGCCGCCGGCCGGCGCCCACGGCACTGCGGATATCATGACAAAGGCCTGCGCGAGTGGATAATCATCCGTAATGGTGATGTGGATTTGAGCTTCGTGGTTTGCAGGCGTAAGTTGCCTGAGCCGCTCTGCAGCTCCGCCGGTCAGCTTCATGGTGGGCTGTCCGCTTGGCAAATTGACGACGCCCATATCGCGCCAATACACGCCCCGGTTAAGGCCTGTGCCGAGCGCTTTCGCGCAGGCTTCCTTCGCGGCAAAGCGCTTGGCGTAGGATGCGGCGCGGGCTGCGCGGCGATCGGACTTGGCGCGCTCGACGGGGGTAAAAATGCGGTCGAGAAAACGGTCGCCATAGCGGCCTATGGTCTGTTCAATCCGCCTTATGTCGATCATGTCGCTGCCGATGCCGATAATCATCCGGCCTCCATTCAGGCCGCTTTATTGCTGCTGCTGCTGCTGCTGCCGCAGGCCCGGCTCCGGCAAAGGCTGGCGGGAAACCGCCCTCTCGATTGCTTCCCGCATCTTGGCAATGACGTCCGGCAAGCCTGCGAAGACAGCCTCGCCGATGATGAAGTGGCCGATATTCAGCTCCCGGACTTGGGGAAAAGCTGCAAGATGACCGGCCGTGTCGTAGTCGAGGCCATGCCCGGCGTGCACCTCGATGTCTGCTTCTCTGGCGAGCCCGGCAGCATCGCTCAAGCGCATCAATTCACGTCGGGCGACGGCGGCATCGCCGGAAAGCCAGGCTTCGCAATAATGCCCGGTGTGAAACTCCACAACCGGCGCCTTAAGCTTCGAGGCGGCATCCACTTGCCTCGGATCGGGATCGATGAACAGTGAGACCCGGATGCCGGCGTCAGACAGGCGCTGTACGATTCGGCCAAGCGTGTTTAGGCCGCCTGCCGCATCGAGCCCCCCCTCTGTGGTGATCTCCTCCCGCCGTTCAGGCACGATACAGGAAGCGTGCGGCAAGGTGCGGACCGCAATGGCGGTCATCTCCTCCGTGGCGGCCATCTCCAGATTGAGGGGCGCGGAGACCTCTGCCATGAGCCTGCGGATGTCTTCGTCGCGGATATGACGCCGGTCTTCGCGCAGATGCGCGGTTATGCCGTCGGCGCCCGCCGCGACAGCGATCTGCGCGGCACGAACGGGATCGGGACGCAAGGCACCTCTCGCGTTCCTGAGCGTTGCGACATGATCGATATTCAACCCCAGGCGAACGGCACGGTCCCTGTCCATCGACGGCCTCAGATGCCGGAGGCGGGCAGCAGCTTGTCCCGGGCCTTATTCATGCGCCCGCCTCTTCTGGCGTCGGCAAGGTGGCGGACGGCGAAATAAATAAGAATGGCGGTCAGCCCTCCAAGCGGCAGCGAACCGAGCGCCATGGGCTTCAGGATCGGCCAGAGGCCTTGAACTGCGGAAGCGACGCCATCCGGGGAAGCTGCCCGCAAGCTGCGGCCAAGCGCGGTTGCGTGGTCGGAAAACTGGCTGATCTCGGCATTGGCGGAGCTGCCGGTGAACAAGTTCCCGACAGTGAAGGTCGATATCCAAATAACGGGATAGGTGAGCGGATTCCCGGCGAAAGTGCCGACAGCGGAGGCAAAAACGCTACCCCGAAAAGCCAGGGCGAGCACCGCCGCGAGCATCATTTGGAAGCCAAGGAAAGGGGTAAAAATCGCAAACACGCCCACAGCGCAGCCAAGTGCTATGCTGTGGGAGGAGGCGTCGATCCGCCAAAGCCGCAGTGTCATATAACGGAAAGAGCGCCGGAAGCTGCGCGTTGGCCACAGCGCATTCCGCAAGCGCATAACTGGGGAAAGCTGTTTCTTGCGTTTAAAAAGCATCTGTCCCAGCCCACTTCGAAGGACTGCGCTCAAGAGCACAGGCCCCTAAAGCTTCTACAAGAATCGGCATCCGCGCTTAAACCTTCAAGCCCCGGCTTCCAGGTTTGATTGCGGGTACGTTAATCAAAGAAGCAGGAAGTTGATCGGGCGGAAAGTGGGGAATGTCAAGCGAGATGAGCGCGGCAAATGGCACCGGCAGCGAGACCTTCCCGCCTGAGCGGTCGGCAAGCGCAGCCGCAGCTATGACATTGGCGCCAAGCGCTTGCGCCGCCTCGATACATTCCCTGGATGATAGTCCAGTGGTTACAACGTCTTCCACCATAAGGCAGCGCTGGCCCGGCTCGATCTCGAACCCGCGCCGCAATTCGAACTTGCCGGCCACACGCTCGAAGAAAATCGCAGGCACCCCGAGCTGACGCCCCATCTCATAGCCCACCACTACACCGCCCATCGCGGGGGAGATGACCAGGCTCAAATCCTTAACGAGCCCCGCGCCGTTAAGCTTTGCCGCAAGCGCCGAGCACAAGCGTTCCGCCCGGCGGGGGTCCATCAGCACGCGCGCGCATTGCAGATAGGCGCTCGAATGATAGCCCGAGGTCAGGATGAAATGGCCTTCGAGCAGCGCGCCCGCATCGCGGAATTCCTGGAGTGCGGCTTCTTCAGTCAGCATCGGCGCTCACCCGTAAATGGGGAAGCCGCCTCAAACGGCCGGCTACCCTTCCATCGATTCTCTAACGCAAGCCTGCGCGGCCGGTCAACGCTCGCGGTTGCGGAAGGCGGAGATCCGCCACACTAACTAAGCCTGAGCATTGTATTCATCTTGTTTTCTATTTCGATTACGTATCCGGAGCCAGCCATAAGAGCGATGCAGTCTTCCGCCCAAAGCCCGTGGTGCGCGCGCTCGATATTGACAGCCTTGGGCCACAATGACCGCGGTGCTGTTTTGAAAAATGGAACCAAGGCCTTATCTTCGAAGCCTTCGATGTCGATCTTTAGTACGGTAACGCTTGGAACGTCTGCTTCCTCAAGAATTTGGAGAAGCGGCCGGCATTCAACGTCAAGCGACGCCGAAGTGTAAGATTTCGATACCATTTCAAGCGATGCTTTGCCGCTATTGGCGTGACTGTGCAGAAATAGTTTCGCCTTCCCAGAAGGACCTACGGCATATGGTACAACTATAAAATTTGTTAGGCCATTGATCTGCGCATTATAGCGCAAACGCCCCACATTCTTCGGGTTTGGCTCAATCGCAACCACCGTCAGGGGCGCCTTGGCCTTTATCGCGAGCGGGATGCCAAGTGCGCCGATGTTCGCGCCGACATCGACGAGAACACCGCCGTCGTGGAGATATTTCGCCATGAACGAAAGTTCCACTCGCTCCTCTTCGAAAAGGGTACCGCACACGATCGACATGTCGTGAACATTTTGGCTCGGATAACAGCGGAACTTAATGCCTTCTAGCTCGATATCGACCGTCCGGTTACGAAAGGCGGCTTTGACTGCCTGGCGGAGGAGGCCTGGGACGTTCCTATTCGACGACAGCGCGTTCAACAACGGCGCGTTGCGGTAAAAACCGAATTCCAAATGTCACCCCCGCTAAAACAAGAAGCCGCGCCACACGGCTTCTTACCAAGTTGATTAATGGATGGCTGCCTCGCCGCCCGCTTCACAAGAATCTAGAAGCTTGTTTGTAGCACCATCCGATAGGCTTGTTGACGAGGATTTGGGGGCGGCAGGGTAATATTGGGGTGGGAGCGATATCTGCAACCCTTGAGAACCGCCAGTGCATATACCGCTTCTGCCATCTCGACCAGTAGTGCTTGAGCGCGCTGTCAATCGTGCTAATAGGGATGCTGTGGAGGCTCAACGCGGTGTTGATGGCGTATTGCTCCTGATCTTTTGCGCCAGCGCATAGCGGCCGGGTCGCGTCGATAATGGCGATGGAATCTTCTATAGCGGCTGCATGTTCGGGCCAGACTCCGATCACGCCGCTGTTGTACATTACTGCTGTCTTGGGATCGTAGCTGTAGCGCACACCGCTCGGAAGAACCAACTGTAAGCCAGCACATTCCGGGAAAGGATTCCGGCGCAAATATGAGTCCATGACGGCTCCGCGCGAGAGCTTTGACTTCAGCGCTCGCGCAAAACCGCGGTTCATGAATGTGTCTGTATCGAGAAAAACGCAAGGACAGCCGTTGGTGCGCAAAGCGTGAAGCGCTACGCATGGCTTCGCTCTGAAGAAATAACTGCCCCGATTGGTCATTTCCTCCATCGTGCCCGTCACGTCGTGTGTGCTCACAACATGACTGTCGGCGGCGTAGGACAATGGAGAGTCTGTGTAAATAATGATGTTGCCAGCAGCTTCCGGCATGTCGGCAAGCAGCGTTGCTATACTGTATCGTAGCTCTGTTCGATATTTTGGATTGGAGCCCACCTGCAAATAAACAAATTTTATCATGACCGCCGTTTACCCTCGCAACCCCGAGCTTGCGTCCGCTTATATTCTCACTTGAAAAATATGCAATGCCTGCGCTTTTCATAGGCAGAGAGCAACGCCGCTTTAGCCGCGGATACATCGGTCACGCGACGCTACGCCAAGCCCGTGTTTAAGTCAGCAAAAACCAAAAGCAAGGAAAAGTCATGAGCACAGACAACACCTATCTCGCAGTTTTCCTCGGCAGCAAGAGTAGCCCCAAAATGACGGCATGGAACGCCCTTCCCGAAGCGGAGCGGCAAGCGAAGAGCCACGAGGGAATTGCCGCATGGAAGGCATGGGCGGAAAAGCACCAGGACGCGATAGCCGGCATGGGCGGCCCGCTCGGCAAGACCAAGAAGGTCGCTGAAGGCGGCGTCGAAGATTTAAGCAACGCGATGGGAGCCTATATGGTAGTTCGTGCGGAATCGCACGAAGCCGCCGCGAAGCTCTTCGAAAACCATCCGCACTTCACGATCTTTCCGGGCGAGTCCGTGGAGGTCATGCCGGTCCTGCCCATACCCGGCGCTTAAGAGGCAGTGCACCGCCGCCGCTGCAGGACCCGCACAGAGCGCCGGCGCCGTGAAATCCGGCCGCTGTAGGAGATGGAAGACTTCGCCAGCGCGTAAACGGGAGAAGCCGCGGCCGAACCCCGCAGACAGGCTCACGCCAGCACGCGGCTCGCCTCGTTGACGACGTTCAGGTTTTTGATGCCGTTCAAGATGTCCGTCAAATGCTTCAGGTCGAGCACCTCGATGTCGATAGACATCTCCGTATAGTCGCGGGCGCGAGTGACCATCTGAAGCTTGTCGATGTTGGCTCCTTCAGCGCCGATGATGCTTGCGATCCGGCCCAAGGTTCCCGGCTCGTTGAGCGCCACAACCCGGATGCGGGCCGGGAAAAGCTCCGTGGCACCTTCGCGGATGTCCCAGGTCACGTCGATCCAGCGGTCGAGCTGTTCTTCGAAGGCCCGCAATTGCGGCGAGTGGATCGGATAGATCGTAATCCCGCCGCCGGGCCCTAGAATGCCGACGATGCGCTCGCCCGGCACCGCGCCGCTCTCGGCGAAATTTATGACAGAAGTTCCATTTGCGCCCCGGATCGGAACCCCGGGGCCATCCTCCGGCGTGGAGCCGCCCATCAACGTGGGCAGGCGGAATTTGAAGTTCTTCACCCGGCGCAGATTGAACCAGCCTTCTTCGTTGCGGGTGATGGTGCGCCGCTTGGGTGCTGCATCCTTGACGGCATTCGGGTCGATTGCGGCAACGACTTCGTCGGCAGTGATTTCGCCGCGGCCGGTTGCGGTGAGCAAATCTTCTACGTTTTTTTGGTTCAGCCGGGGAAGTACAGCCGCGAGCGCGCTGTCCCCGTAAGGCTTGCCCATGCGTTCGAAGGCCGCTTTCATAATGTCGCGGCCGAGCGACAGATACTGCTTGCGAACGGCCTCCTTCGTGGCGCGCCGGATGGCCGAGCGCGCCTTGCCTGTAATGACCGCGCTTTCCCATGCCGCGGGCGGCGTCTGGGCTTGCGACAGAACGATCTCGACCTCGTCCCCGTTCTTGAGCTCGTTCATAAGCGGCATATGCCGCCCATTGATCTTCACCCCGACGCAGCGATTGCCGACATCGGTGTGAACGGCGTAAGCGAAATCGATGGCGTTTGCGCCGCGCGGCAAAGCGATGAGGCGCCCTTTGGGCGTGAAACAAAATACCTGATCGAGGAAGAGTTCGAGCTTGGTGTGCTCCAGAAACTCCTCCGGATTATCGCCTTCGAGAAGGTTGTCTACGAGCTTGCGAAGCCACTGATAGGCCGTGCTTTCGGGTGGCGCTCCGTCATCGCCGTCTGCTTTGCCGGGGGGCTTATCCCGCGATGAGAGCTTATAGCCCGTGTGCGCGGCGACGCCATACTCGGCGATCTGATGCATCTCCGAGGTGCGGATTTGCAGCTCGACGCGCTGATGCCTGGGGCCGACGATCGTGGTGTGAATGGATTGGTAATCGTTGTATTTGGGTGTCGAGATGTAGTCCTTGAACCGGCCCGGCACGACGCGCCAGGTGGTATGCACCGCGCCAAGCGCCGCGTAGCAGTCGCGGATGGTTGGCACGATGATCCTGAAGCCGTAAACGTCGGAAAGCTGCTCAAGGCCGATCTGCTTGTTCTGCATTTTGAGCCAGATCGAATAGGGCTTCTTCTCGCGGCTACAGACCTCGGCGTGGATGGACTGCGCTTCGAGCTTGGTCTTGAGCTCGGTTGCGATTTCCTCCGTCAAGCCCCGGTTGCGATCGCGAAGCACATTAAGCCGCGACATGAGCGTTTCATAGCCCGCGGTGTGCAGCCAGCGGAAGGAAAGCTCCTCCAACTCGTCGCGGATTTCCTGAATGCCCATGCGGCCGGCAAGCGGGGCATAAATGTCCATCGTCTCCTGGGCGATGATGCGCCGTTTCTCGGGCTTCATGTGCTCCAGCGTGCGCATATTATGCAGCCGGTCGGCGAGCTTCACGAGCAGGACGCGCACATCGCTTGAGATCGCGATCAGGAGTTTGCGGAAATTCTCCGCCTGCTCCGTCTTCTTGGAGGCGAGATTGAGTTTTTCTATCTTTGTCAGGCCGTCGACAAGGGCTGCGATATTGGCGCCGAACAGCTTCTCGATCTCTTCCTTCGTGGCGGGAGTATCTTCGATCGTGTCGTGAAGCAGCGCCGTCGCGATGGTCTCGTCATCAAGCTTGAGCGTCGTAAGGATCGAGGCAACCTCAAGCGGATGGGAAATATAGGGGTCGCCCGAGGCGCGTTTCTGCTGGCCATGCGCCTTCATGGCGTAGACATAAGCGCGGTTCAACAGCGCCTCGTTCGCCTTCGGATTATAGCTCAAAACTTTTTCGACGAGATCGTACTGCCGCATGACCGGCTGCGACCTCGTCTGAGTTTCAACCTGCACGGACCAGCAGCCCTTTGACAACTTGGAGTAAGATAAATCAAACTCAGGCGCAGGCAAGCGTCAATGTGCTTCGAGCATCGCCAGCCGGGCTGGAACTCCCGCCCCGCCTATCCGGGACAGCGTTGAAGGTTCGGCCTTGGGCGCTCCGCTTCAGCTGGAATGACGGAAATGCTCTACCCCTTCGAGCGGCCGCCGCTTGCGGATTCTGCCGGAATGCTGCGCGCAAGGCCCTGCAACAGTTCCTCTTCTGTGATCCGGTCGATAATGGCGTCGGAAAACTGGTCGTCCGGCCCAAGCACGTTGACCGGCCGGGCGCTGGGCAAAGCAGGAGCGGCCTCGGCCTCGGGCTCGTCCACCTCGACCTGGGCCTGCAGCGAATGGATGAGGTCTTCCTTCAGGTCCTCGGGCGAGACGGTCTGCTCGGCAATCTCGCGCAGCGCCACGACGGGGTTCTTGTCGTTATCGCGTTCGATGCTGATCGGCGCTCCGGAAGATACGGCGCGCGCGCGGTGCGCGGCGAGGAGCACAAGCTCAAAACGGTTTGGGACCTTGTCGACGCAATCTTCGACGGTGACGCGAGCCATATAGGACCTCGATTGTTGGGATCGCGCTCAAAATAGAGGCAAGCGGCGCGCATTGCAAGACGATGTTGCGCTCGGAGCTCAGCCGGGCGGCAGCGCTAGACGATTTCGAGGCGCTTGAACACGGCGTGCTTGACCGTGTCCAAGACCACAGAGAACGCAATCGCTGCCGCGAAGACGGCCGCGACCGCCAGAGCGGGCAGCGGCTCCATCAGTGTGCCGGTGATCGCCAGGGAGGCAGCAATCCCAACATCAAGCAGCGAAGACAGCACAAGCCAATTCCCGGGCCGGGAACTCCACATCCGCCTGCGGTCGCGGACGGCATAGATTGTCGCCTGGCTCGCAAACACGAGCGTGACGAAGGCAAGCGTCCGTAACTCTCCGATACCGAAACTGAAGAAATATTTTCCGGCCGCAATCATGCCGGAAGCGAAAGTCAGTCCGATCAGTCCCAGAATCCCTGCCGCAAAGGTGATTGAACGGATTTGCCAAGCGTCGGGCATCGGCGACGGAGCCGCCCGGTCCGTTGTCAACGACATCGTGATGAAATCCCCAGTAATCAGCAGCAAAGCCATCAGCATGGGCGTCATGATTGCGTGGCCGGTCATGATGAGGCCGGCGCCTAAGAAGAGAACAAGCTCGAATTTCTTCACAAGCGCATTCAGCGTGTAGCTGAGGATGCGCTGGAAGGCGGACCGGCCTTCCTTTATCGCCGTGACGATGCCCTCAAGCCCAGGCTCGGTCAGAACCATGCTCGCCGCCGATTTGGCTACGTCCGTTGCCGTGGAAACGGCGATACCCATCTGCGCCTGGCGCAGAGCAGGTGCATCGTTGGCTCCATCGCCGCACATGCCGACGGTATGTCCCTTGCGCTGGAACGCTTTCACCAGCCGGAACTTGTCTTCCGGAAAGACGCCGGCATAAACTGCAAAGTCTTCGGGACCGGCGCTGTCAGGTATGGCACCGGGCGGGCATACCGGCCCTTCAAGACCGATCGCTTTGGCAACCGCCGCTGCCGTCGGCGCGGCGTCGCCCGTGACCATCACGGTATGCACGCCCATCGACCGGAGTTCCGCGAGCAGCGCTTTCGAGTCTGGCCTCGGTGGATCGCTAAGCGCGACCAATCCAATAAGCGTCAACTGTTGGGGCGGGCCGCCGGCCACCGCCAAAACCCGGTATCCTTGGCTGGTCAGCGCGTCGAGGCTGGCCGAGGCTGCCGGCGCCAACGGTGCGAGCGATGCGATGGCCGCCGGCGCCCCCTTGACGATGCGCTCCTCATTGCCTTGCATACCCTCGATGAGTGCCTCCGAGGTCTTGGCCGCGGGATCGAATGGCGTGAACCGCACTATTTTGCTTTGAAGTACCGGGGAGCCTTTGCCAGAAGCCGCCTCCCGGATGGCGGCGTCGACGGGATCGCGTCCGGCGTCCGAGCTCGTGAGCGCAGCGTAGGCAAGGATATCGGCCTCGCCAAGGCCGTCCTTCAGCGGCTTAACCGCTGTGACCAGAAGCTTGTTCCGCGTGAGCGTCCCCGTCTTGTCTGCGCACAGCACATCCACTGCGGCCGCCTCGTGGATCGCGGACAGCCGGGTCAGAAGCACGCCCCTTTTCGTGAGCGCCTGAGCGCCTAAAGCGGCAGCAAGCGTGAAGGTCGCCGGCAGTGCAACGGGAATGGAAGCAAGCAGCGCCGTCAAGACGAGCGGTATGATACGATCGGCTGGCATATCGATGGCGCGTGCATAGGCGACCAGCAACACCACGACACCGCCGTTGAAAACCGCAAGATTGCGGACCACGCCAAGAACGGCTTTCTGCTCGCCGCTTTCCGCATGAGCGATACGCACGAGCTCCGCCGTCTTTCCGAAATAGGTGCGCTCACCGGTTGCCGTGATCTCAGCCGTGGCTGCGCCGCGCCGCACCAGCGCACCCGCATATGCCGTTTTTCCCGAACCGGTCTCGACGGCAACCAATTCGCCGGTGAGCATCGACTGGTCGAGGAGCACCGAGCCGTCGAGGATGCGGGCGTCGGCCGGAACAACGCTGCCTAGAACGAGCCGGACCGCGTCGCCTGGCACCAGATCGGCCGCAGCGATTTCGATCCATTTGCCATCCCGTTTCGCCAAAGCCCGCAACGCAAGCTTCGACTTGAGCGCGGCCAAGGCCGCATTCGCACGTCCCTCTTGGAAGACGCCAAGGGCAACATTGAAGATCAGTAACGCGGCAATAATGAGCGCCTCGACATGCTCGCCGATGCTCAGTTGCAAGACGATCGAAGCTTCGAGCATCCAGGGTACCGGCTCCCAGAATCGGCGGGCGATTCTCGCGAATGGGGAGACATGAGGCTCGGTCACGGCGTTTGGCCCGATCTGGGCCAATTTCCTTTGGGCCTCTTCCGATGAAAGACCTTGCACCAGCGAAACCGTCACGGAAGCTCCATCGGGTGGGCCGTAGCGCTATGCCCCGTAGCGGCTCGGCATGGTTAATTGGGGAAAGGTAAACGGGGGCGGATTTCCATATCTTGCCGCCGCAAAAATCGCGCTTTTTTGCGGTTGCGCCTGCAAAAACGCGATTCGGAAAGTCCGTTAAATATGTTCGCGGTCCGGAAGTTAACCACAAGCGGCGCATCGCGTTTCTGCTATATTCCTCGAATTGCGAGGAATTTCCTTGCTTCTTCTTGTACTTAGATCGATTAAAGCTTTCGCAAGGTACTTTCTCTTACCATAGCGCCTTAAAAGATCGCCTTTTGAAACGGGGCCGCGAGCATGCAACATCGTAAACATCGCAAAGGCCCTACGCTGGGCACTACGAAGCTGACTTCGCCTCCTGTAGCGGGGTGAGCTCAAGCATGGCTTCCCCATTTTTTTCCGGGACTACTGTGGCGTCCGGAGAAAGCGAGAGGCTGGGGCCAGCGGTGTTGCCGGTTTTGGCTGCCCCCAAAGTGATGTCAGGCCACTCCCAGGTTCGGGGCGCTTCGCCGCTGGCCTGGGGGGCGTCCGCAAAATTGTCTTCGGCCTCCGCGGGGCTCTTGAGACTTTCGGGGCGGATACCCGTTTCGACCACGAGATCGATCGGGCCGCCAACGAGGATGAGGTGTTCGACATCGTCCCGCCGGACGAGCAGAAGCTTGCGCCCGCCATCCAAATGGGCGCGCTCGATAAAGGCAAGCCGCCGCACTCGGGGCGTAAATAATGGAGTATCGCTGCGCGTTCTCGTGTATAAATAAAAGCCGCCCGCAGCGATGACGAGAACCGCGAAGAATACCACAACGATGAAGAGCGAGCCCATTTGCATGCTAACCTCTTCTTGCTGAACAGCGGCCCTGGTGCCGTGCGGCGGTGTGTTCCCCCACAAAGATGCGAGTGCAGGCGTCTGTGCAACCCTTTTTTAACTTTTTCCGTGCCGTCATCGCCTTATCGCGGCCAATTCCCCGTATCGGGAGAATCGTTTCATAGTCGCGGCCACGAATGAGGTCCACCAGATGGCGGTGCGGTTCATGCCTTTCGCTCATTGGAGCCCAAAGTGGGGAGTGGCTGCGACCGGCGCCGGCGCGGCCGGTCTGTCGGCGCTCGCGCTAGCAGGCCAAGGCCAGGCCGCACTGACGCTGCTTGCCGCCTCCGGGGCTGCGGGCGCGGTGCTGATAACTGCCGGGCAGCTTCATTTCGGCCAGCGGGAAAGCAAGATAGATGGACGTTTGCAGTCAATTCTTAGCGCATTGCCCGCTTCTATTGCCGTCAGCGACCGCAGAGGGAAAGTGCTCTGGAAAAGCGAAGCTTTTCAGTCCGCGCTTGGCTGCGAGCGATGCCAAGATCTTTCACGGCTGGGCGACGGGGAGCCTGAGGCCGCGGCGGCGATATTCAGGCTGTTCGCGGCGGCGCAAAGCGGCGACTCCCGGGAGGAGATGGTAGCGCTTCCCCATTCAGGCCGCGAACCCTTCCGCCTCAAGGTTTCTCCCTTTCTTGGGGATGGTATCCGTGCCGGCTATCTGGTTTGGCAAATCGATGGCGAAACGGGGCGGGCGGCAAGCGAGACTTGGCGCGGCGCGATCGATAGTCTTCCCGTACCGGCATTGCTGATTGGAAAAGATTTGTGCGTCCAAGGCGCAAGCGCAAGCTTCGAAAAGCTTCTCGGGGCCTCCGCCGGCGGAGCGCAAGCTTGTACCCTGTTCCGGACGCGGCGCGGCAAGCCTTTCACCCGTGCCTGGCTCAGGGATTTGATGGCGAAGGCCGAGGAGCCCGTCACCGCTCAAATCGCATGCGCGGACGGTTCATCTTGGCCTGTCACCCTTCATTTCACCGGCAACGGAGATGCCTGCCTCTGCCTGGCGGCCCCCGTAGCTGCACCCGGAAGCCTTAGCGAACACTTCGAAACGCTGCTCGCGCGGGCGCCTCAGCCCATGGCGCTCACCAACTCGAAGGGTGTCATCCAAGCGGCAAACGACGCGTTTCGCGAGCGTTTTTTAGGGCAAGACCACAGCCCAGGAATGGAGCTATGCGGCAAATCGCTGGCGCTGCTCGTCGCTGACGCATCCTCCGGAGACGTCCGCGACAGGATCGCAAGCCTTGGCGAGGGCAGGCAGCGCGGTGCCATAGAGTTGCAGGCGGTGCTCAAGGGGCCCGATGGGCGCCGCGTGCGTCTCATGATTTATCCGGCGGCGGACCGCAGCAATCTCATCGTCTCGGCTATCGAAAGCGGACCAGCAGCGCTTACCGGCGAAGACGCCGCGCAAAGCCAAAAGCTGCAGGCTGTGGGCGAACTTGCAGGCGGCATCGCCCACGATTTCAACAACCTCCTGACCGCCATCATCGGTCACTCCGACCTGCTCTTGCGCCGGTTCCGCGCCTCCGATCCGGCCTTCAAAGACGTGATGAACATCAAGGGCAGCGCAACGCGTGCCGCCGAGCTCGTCAAGCAAATCCTCGCCTATTCGCGCCGCCAAACCCTGCGCCCCGCGATTTTGAAACTCACCGACGTGATTGAGGAATTCCAGGCCACGATGGGCCGCACGCTCGGCGAAAAGGTGAAGGCCACGGTGCAGCACGGCCGTGATCTTTGGTTCGTGAAGGCGGATGAAGGCCAGATTTTTCAGGTGGTTATGAATCTCGCGGTCAATGCGCGGGATGCGATGCCCGGGGGCGGCGAGATCACGATCAAGACCGCCAATGTGAGGGAGCGCGAGTCGCTTGGCCTCAAGGATCGGGGGCTCGCCCGCGGCGAATACGTGCTCTGCGAGGTGCGCGATACCGGCACGGGCATCAAACCCGAGCATCTTGAAAAGATTTTCGATCCTTTCTTCTCGACCAAGGAAGTCGGCAAGGGAACCGGCCTTGGCCTTTCAACCGTCTACGGCATCGTCAAGCAGACCGGCGGCACGGTCATCGTCGACAGCCAAATCGGGGTTGGCACCACCTTCCGCATCTATTTGCCGCGCTATGTCGAAACCGAGGAGGATTTGAAAGCGCTCGAAAGCAAGGCCGAGGCGCCGGGCAAGATTGCCGATCTGACCGGCAGCGGCACCGTTCTGCTCGTCGAGGATGAGGAGGCGGTGCGCTCCTTCGCTTCCCGGGCGCTCACTACGCGCGGCTATACGGTGCTTGAGGCCGGGAGCGGCGTCGAGGCGCTCGAAATCATGGACCGCGAGAACGGCCAAGTCGATCTCGTCGTTTCCGATGTGGTCATGCCCGAGATGGACGGGCCAACGCTTTTGCGTCACCTGCGCGAGCGCAACCCCAACATCCGGATCGTGTTCATGTCGGGTTATGCCGAGGAGGCTTTCCGGAAAAACTTGGCCGCGGATGAGAATTTCATCTTCTTGCCCAAGCCCTTCACGCTGAAAAAGCTGGCCGAAACCGTGAAAGCCGCGGCGGCTTGAGCCTTCACTTTTCCTCTAGTGCGCCTTGCAGCCGCTGCGAGATCGCGCCGCGCCTCGCCCTTAGGTTGCAGCAAATTCTTGCGCTTGAGAACAAATCGTGTACATTCATGCCGTTGCATGTCCACCGGCGCTATGGAATAACAAAGGATAACGATTCATGACTCAGTCGCCATTCCGGGTGATCGAAGGGAACTACAATAATATGGACAAGCAGAAAGCCCTTGAAGCCGCGTTGAGTCAGATTGAGCGTAATTTCGGCAAAGGCTCCGTCATGCGGCTCGGAAAAAACGAGCATCCGGTGGAGGTGGAGGCGATTTCCACAGGTTCTTTAGGGCTCGATATCGCGCTGGGCATCGGTGGCTTGCCTCGGGGCCGCGTCGTCGAGATTTTCGGGCCGGAGTCCTCGGGTAAAACCACGCTCGCGCTGCATGTCATCGCCGAAGCGCAAAAAAAGGGCGGCGCTTGCGGGTTCGTCGACGCTGAGCATGCGCTCGATGCGGGCTACGCCAGGAAGCTCGGCGTTGATTTGGAAGAGCTGATCATTTCGCAGCCGGACACGGGCGAGCAGGCGCTGGAGATCACCGACACGCTGGTCCGCTCCGGCGCCATCGATGTAATTGTCGTCAACTCCGTCGCAGCGCTCACGCCCAAGGCCGAAATCGAGGGCGAGATGGGCGACGTTCTGCCTGGGATGCAGGCGCGCCTCATGAGCCAGGCACTGCGCAAGCTTACAAGCTCGATCTCGAAATCGCGCTGCATGGTGATCTTCATCAACCAGATCCGCATGAAAATCGGCGTCATGTTCGGCAATCCGGAAACGACGACGGGCGGCAATGCGCTCAAGTTTTACTCCTCCGTGCGGCTCGATATCCGCCGCATCGGGCAAATCAAGGAACGCGACGAAGTCGTGGGCAATCAAACGCGCGTGAAAGTCGTCAAAAACAAAGTGGCGCCGCCGTTCAAACAGGTCGAGTTCGACATCATGTATGGCGAAGGAATTTCAAAGACGGGCGAATTGATCGATCTTGGCGTGAAGGCCAACATTGTTGAGAAGTCGGGGTCTTGGTATACTTACGATAGCCAGCGCATCGGCCAGGGCCGCGAAAACGCAAAGGGTTATTTACGCGATAATCCGCAGGTGGCCCAAACGCTTGAGCGTGAGATCCGTGCTAATGCCGGGCTTATCGCGGCGCGCATCCTCGAAGGCGCCGATGGCGGGGAGGACGTGAGCGAAGGAGAGATGGCCGCGGAGCCGGCTGAGGCCGCGCCCGCCCGCAAAGGGCGCCGCTAGCCGTATATCTCGGCCAACGGTTCCAGCGTCTTCCATCTGAGTTCGATGCAGCGGGTGTTGGTTGTTTGCAAATCAACGGCAATGCGGTATCCGTATTCTCGCCCGGTAAGCTATTTTGCCTCCCGCATAATTTTGCTTCCTGAGGAAGCGCGCGGGCTCACTGGAAAAGAAGTTAGTTATGAGCAGCCTGAACGATATCCGCGGAACCTTCATCGATTTCTTCCGGAAGAACGGCCATGAACATGTGCCGTCGAGCCCGCTCGTGCCGCGGAACGATCCGACGCTGATGTTCACCAATGCGGGCATGGTGCAATTCAAGAACGTCTTCACAGGCATGGAGACATTACCGTTCAAGCGCGCTGTAACGGCACAAAAATGCGTGCGTGCGGGCGGCAAGCACAACGATCTCGATAATGTCGGCTATACCGCGCGGCACCACACCTTCTTCGAGATGCTCGGCAATTTCTCGTTCGGCGATTACTTCAAGGATACCGCCATCGAGCTGGCCTGGACACTGGTTACGAAGGAGTTCGGATTCGACAAGAATCGCCTGCTGGTCACAGTCTACTCCGAGGATGACGAAGCCTTCGTTCTATGGCGCAAGATCGCGGGCCTGCCCGAAGACCGCATCCTGCGCATTCCAACCTCCGATAATTTCTGGTCGATGGGCGAAACCGGGCCGTGCGGACCATGCTCGGAGATATTCTTCGATCATGGGCCCGCAATTCCAGGCGGCCCGCCCGGCAGCCCCGACGCGGACGGCGACCGCTTTATCGAGATTTGGAACCTCGTGTTCATGCAATATGAGCAGATTTCGAAATCGGAGCGGCTGGCCTTGCCGAAGCCTTCGATCGACACCGGCATGGGGCTTGAGCGCGTCGCCGCCGTTCTCCAAGGCGTCCACAACAATTACGAGACGGACCTCTTTCTGGCGCTGATCCGGGCTTCGGCCGAAATCACCGGCGTCCCTGCTGAAGGCTCTGCACTTCCAAGTCACCGAGTCATCGCCGATCATTTGCGGGCATCGAGCTTTCTCATCGCGGACGGCGTTCTGCCCTCGAACGAGGGCCGCGGCTACGTGCTCAGGCGTATCATGCGCCGTGCAATGCGCCATGCGCATTTGTTGGGCATGGAGGAGCCGATGCTGTACCGGTTGCTTCCGGTTCTCGTGCGGGAGATGGGGCAAGCCTACCCGGAACTCATCCGTGGCCAAGCTCTTATCGGCGAGACCCTGAAACTCGAAGAAATCCGGTTCCGGAAAACGCTGGCGCGGGGGCTCAGCCTGCTCGACGAGGCCACTGGCGCGCTCAACAGCGGCGACACGCTGGCCGGAGACGTGGCTTTCAAGCTTTACGACACCTATGGCTTCCCGCTGGATCTGACACAGGATGCGCTCAAAGCCCGCAACATCGTCGTCGACGTTGAGCAATTCAACACGGCCATGGCCCAGCAAAAGGCCGAGGCCCGTAAGGCTTGGGCAGGATCGGGCGAGGCAGCCACCGACAAGCTGTGGTTCGACCTTCTGGATCAGGCGGGCGCCACCGAGTTCTTAGGCTACGAGACTGAGACCGCCGAGGGGGAGGTGCTAGCCCTGCTCAAAGGCGGCAAGCAAGTCAAGCAGCTCAAGAAAGGCGAAGAAGGGATCGTTATTGTCAATCAGACGCCTTTTTACGGGGAGTCGGGAGGCCAAACCGGCGATACGGGCGTCATTATGGGGCCTAACGGCGTCCATTTCGACGTACATGACACGCAGAAGAAGCTCGGTAAGGTTTTTACCCACATAGGCACGGTGCAAAAGGGCACGCTGAAGCTCCGCGACATAGTAGAGCTTCACGTTGGCGTCTCGCGCCGCACTGCCACGCGCGCCAATCATTCGGCAACGCACCTTTTGCACGAGGCCCTGAGGGAAACGCTCGGCACGCACGTCACCCAGAAGGGTTCGCTCGTCGATCCCGGTAAGCTGCGCTTCGATTTCTCCCATCCGAAGCCGCTCTCCAAGGAGGAAGTCGCAAAGGTCGAGGACATCGCAAATGCCGTCATCCTTCAGGACAGCCCGGTGGTGACGCGGCTCATGGCCGTTGACGACGCGATTGCGTCCGGGGCCATGGCGCTCTTCGGCGAGAAATATGGGGAAGAAGTGCGCGTCGTCACGATGGGCGAAGCTATCGATGACGATAAGGGCGGGCGCGCTTTCTCGGTCGAGCTCTGCGGTGGAACGCATGTGCGGGCGACGGGAGAAATTGGGCTCGTAAGGATCGTTCAGGAGGCAGCCGTCGCTGCCGGGGTCCGGCGGCTCGAGGCGCTAACAGGGCACGCCGCTCGCGCGCATCTAGCTGCCCAGGAGGCAGCGCTCCGCCAGGCCGCCGACCTGCTTCGGGTGCAGCCGGCCGAGGTTCCGGCGCGCGTCGCCAATCTCCTAGAGGAGCGCAAGAAACTCGAACGTGAGCTCTCGGAGGCAAAGAAAAAGATCGCACTCGGAGCTGCCGCCGGTTCAAACGGGCAGGCGAGCGCAGTGGACCCGGTGCGCCAAGTGGGACCGGTGACCATGTTCGCGCGAACCGTCCATGGGATCCAGCCCAAGGATCTGCGCGGCCTTGTCGATGACGGGAAACGCCAGATCAAGTCGGGCGTTGTCGCGATTGTCGGCGTCACAGAGGAAGGCAAGGCGGAACTCGTGGTCGGCGTGACGGACGACTTGACGGCAAAATATAGCGCAGTGGATCTTGTCAAGGCGGGCGCGGCAGCGCTTGGCGGCCAAGGCGGCGGCGGGCGTCCGGACATGGCCCAGGCCGGCGGCCCGGATGGTGCGCGCGCCGAGGCCGCGCTCAACGCGATCGCCGAGCAGCTCGCCGGCGCAGCGGCAACCGCATGAGGTCTCACAGCCCCAGGCGGCGCTTCCAGGCGCAAACCTTTTCCATTATGTATGCGCCATGACCGAAGCAACACCGGCATTGTCCGACACAGCGGCGCGCGGCTCCACCTCCAAGGGCGCGACGCCGCTCTCGCACATCCGCAATTTTTCCATCGTCGCCCACATCGACCACGGCAAGTCGACACTCGCCGACCGGCTCATCCAGGCTTGCGGCGGCATGTCCGACCGCGAGATGGCAGGCCAGGCGCAAGTGCTCGACAGTATGGAGATCGAGAAGGAACGCGGGATCACGATCAAGGCGCAAACCGTGCGCCTGGACTATCGCGCCAAGGATGGCGAGTTCTACCAGCTCAACCTCATGGACACGCCCGGCCATGTGGATTTCGCCTATGAGGTAAGCCGCAGCCTTGCCGCGTGCGAAGGGTCGCTACTTGTCGTGGATTCAAGCCAGGGGGTCGAGGCACAGACGCTGGCCAACGTCTATCAGGCGCTCGACAACAACCACGAGATTGTCCCCATCCTTAACAAGATCGACCTGCCCGCGGCAGAGCCCGGGCGCGTCAAGCAGCAGATCGAGGACGTGATCGGCCTCGATGCCAGCGGCGCGGTCGAGATTTCGGCCAAGACCGGCCTCAATATCGGCGCGGTGCTTGAGGCGATCGTGCACCGCCTCCCGCCGCCGAAGGGCGATCCCAAGGCCCCGCTCAAAGCCATGCTGATCGATAGCTGGTACGACCCTTATCTGGGCGTCGTGGTGCTGGTGCGCGTGGTGGATGGGTTCCTAAAAAAGGGCATGCGCGTCAAACTGATGTCCACGGGCGCCGTGCATCTGATCGACCGGGTTGGCATTTTCCGGCCGAAGCAGGAAATGCTTGACGCACTGGGGCCGGGCGAGGTGGGCTTCTTCACTGCCGCGATCAAAGAGGTCGCCGACACGCGCGTTGGCGACACGGTGACGGAAGAAAAGCGTCAGGCTGCGCAAGCGCTCCCGGGCTTCAAGCCCGTGCAGCCGGTGGTTTTCTGCGGCCTCTTCCCCGTGGATGCCTCGCAATTCGAGGATTTGCGCGACGCGATGGCGAAGCTGCGGCTCAACGATGCAAGCTTCCAATATGAGATGGAGACTAGCGCCGCGCTCGGCTTCGGCTTCCGGTGCGGCTTCCTCGGCCTCCTGCACCTCGAAATTATCCGCGAGCGGCTCGAACGCGAGTTCAACATCGACCTCATCACCACCGCTCCGAGTGTGATCTATCACCTCTACATGAACGACGGGCAGATGATCGAGTTGCATAACCCGGCCGATATGCCCGATATCGTCAAGATCGCCCGCATGGAGGAGCCCTGGATCAAAGCCACGATCCTCGTGCCCGACGAATATCTCGGCGCCGTCCTTAAGCTTTGTGAAGACCGTCGCGGGCGCCAGCTCGACCTCTCCTATGCCGGCAGCCGCGCCATGGTGGTCTATGAGTTGCCGCTGAACGAGGTGGTGTTCGACTTCTACGACCGGCTGAAATCCGTAAGCCGCGGCTACGCGAGCTTCGACTATCAGCTTATCGGCCACCGCGAGGGCGACCTTGTGAAAATGCAGGTTCTCGTCAACGACGAGCCGGTGGATGCGCTCTCAATGATCGTGCATCGCGGGCGCGCGGAAATGCGCGGTCGCATGATGTGCGAGAAGCTGAAGGAGCTGATCCCCCGGCACCTGTTCAAAATCCCGATCCAGGCGGCCATCGGCGGCAAGGTGATTGCGCGCGAGACGTTGTCGGCGCTCAGGAAAGATGTGACGGCAAAGTGCTATGGCGGCGACATCACACGCAAGCGCAAGTTGCTCGACAAGCAGAAGGAAGGCAAGAAGAAGATGCGCCAGTTCGGCCGCGTCGAGATCCCGCAGGAGGCCTTCATCGCCGCGCTGAAGATGGACGCGAATTGACCTCGCGTCCCAGCAAATCCGCTGAAGCTGGTCCGGCGCTGGATAGCTGTTCGAGCGTGCACTGATGCGGCGCCTTATCGGGCCGCCAGCGCAAAAACTTGGTGCCGTGGCGAAAGCGGCAGCCGCTCACATGATCGTACTGGACCTCGGCCACAAGCACCGGGCGAAGCGGCACCCATTCCGTTGATTTCTCCGTGGTCCAGCGGCTCGGGCCGCCCGGCGCCTTACCCGTAAATCCTGGCGGCTCAACCAGTTGCTCAAGCTCCTTCGTCAAAGCAGCGCGATGGCTGGCGCTGATTGCCGAAGTGAAGCCCACATGGTCGAGTTCCCCCTTGCGGTTATACAGGCCGAGAAGCAAGGACCCGGCAAGCCGCTCCCGTTCGAGATAGCGGAAGCCGCCCACCACGCAGTCGGCCGTCCTGAGCCGTTTCACCTTGATCATACTGCGCTGGCCAGGTCTGTAAGGGCGGTCCAGCCGCTTAGCCACCACACCGTCAATGGCCCCGCCGCTCGCATCCAACCAGCCTAAAGCGGTTGCGCGGGAAAGCGTGAAAGGGGACAGTTTCAAATGGGAATGGGCGTTCAGGTTATAAAAAGCCTCAAGCTCCCTGCGCCGCTCAGAAAGTGGGGCATCAAGCCAGCTCCCCGCTGGCCCTGCCAAATAATCGAACAGGATCAGCGTGGCCGGCGTCTCTTTAGCCAGCCGCGCGATCCGGCTTGCGGCTGGGTGCAGGCGCATTTGCAGGAAATCGAAATTTGACGCGCCGTCCACATTGACCACAAGCTCGCCGTCGAGCACGAACTCGCGCGCCTTCAGACTATTGAGCATCGCAACCACTTCCGGAAAGAAGCGTGCGAGCGATTTCCCGGATTTGGCACGCATTTCAATGAGATTTGAAGAGCGGAAAACAAGGCAGCGGAAGCCATCCCATTTCGGTTCAAACTGCCAGCACCTCCCGTCAGGGAGAGCATCGGTCTGGTGCGCTTCCATTGGAGGCGTTTCAGGATCGAGAGGAAAGGAAACGGCTTTTTCTGAGGTTGGCGCGAGCGGCATAGAGGATGAAGGCAAACGCACAGGCGCTGTTCCAGCCCGCTTTTGTGATTGCACCTGCGGCGCTCCTGGCATCCGCATTCAGCCGGATTGCATGGATGCGGAATTGCCTGCGTGATGGCGCATAATGCGCGTCAGCTGAATCAAAAAAGCTCGCCGCGGCGGCCGTTTTGAAATGGCAGATGGCAGCGCAGTCTGTACAAACAAAAAACGAAAATGTGCCGGCTTCGTAAAACATCGGGCTGCAAATTGTAAAAGGGCGGAAATGTCCGAGTTTGTTCTTGCCCTAAGCCCTTGATTTAACTGGCGTCCCCGACAGGATTCGAACCTGTGACCCCCAGATTAGGA